>NZ_JBREGJ010000001.1:1530000-6738151 GCF_052906545.1 Achromobacter sp. CSND-B12
TGATTGCCCTGGCCTCGCCGGAAACGGCGGCGGCGCTGCCCGACAACACCGCCGAAACGCTGGCGCGCCAGCCCCTGCTGGGTGAACGCGACATGTGGCAGCACTGGTTCAACGCGGCCGGCTTGCGGGTGCCGGTCACGCCCGTGGCCACTTTCAACGACGCCGGCATGATGCTGCAGGCCGCCGAACAAGGACTGGGCATCACGTTGGGCCGCGAGCTGCTGGCGGCGGACGCAATCTGCGCGGGGCGATTGGTGCAGGTTTCCCCGGTGACCGTGCATTACGAGCAGGCCCAGACCTATCACCTGGTCTATCGGCCCAGTCTGCGCGACTGGGAACCGCTGGTCGCCTTGAAGCAATGGTTGCGCGATGAACTGGAGCGGTCGGGCAAGGGCCTGGTCACCGCGGCACGCCATGACCCCGCCCTGGCGGCGCGGGACGAGAAGCCATAGACGGTGCCGCCGGAAGCGGCGCTCGCGCCTCAGGCGACCTTGCGGGTCGCGGGCGGGACCGAACGCATCGTGTGGGTCTCATTGAAGCGTTGGTGCCAGGAAAACGCTTCCTCGAGCAGGTGCGGCGTCTGTCCGCCGCGTTCGCAGGCCCGGTCGAAATAGTCCTGCAGCGCTTCTCGGTAGGAAGGATGCACGCAATGCTGGATGATGGCGCGGGCGCGCTCGCGCGGCGCCAGGCCGCGCAGATCGGCCAGGCCGCATTCGGTGACCAGGACGTCGACATCATGCTCGGTGTGGTCCACGTGGGACACCATCGGCACCACACTGGAAATGTCGCCGTTCTTGGCCGTGGACTTGGACACGAAGATCGCCAGATGCGCATTGCGGGCAAAGTCGCCCGAGCCGCCGATACCGTTCATCATGTGCGTGCCGCCAACGTGGGTCGAATTGACGTTGCCGTAGATATCGAATTCCAGGGCCGTATTGATGGCGATGATACCCAGGCGGCGCACGATCTCGGGCGCGTTGCTGATTTCCTGCGGGCGCAGCACGATGCGCTGGCGGTAGTGCTCGATGTTGGCCAGGATCTTTTCGTACACCGGCTTGGACACCGTGATGGACGAGGCCGAGGCGAACGCCAGTTTGCCCTGGTCGAGCAGCTCGATGGCGCTATCCTGCAGCACTTCCGAATACATCGTCAACGATTCGAAATCCGACGATTCGAAGCCGTGCAGCACGGCATTGGCGATGGTGCCGATGCCGGCTTGCAACGGCAGCAGCGAATTGCCCAGTCTTCCGGCGTCGACTTCGCGGCGCAGGAAAGCATTGATGTGCGCCGCGATGGCGTTGGTCTCGGCATCGGGCGGCAAGGCGTTGGACGGGCTGTCCGGCTCCTGCGTGATCACGATGGCGGCGATCTTGTCCGGGTCCACCTCGATGAATGGCCGGCCGATGCGCTGGTCAGCCGACACCAGGCCCATGGGCTCGCGCTTTGGACGATCCGTGGGCACGTAGATGTCGTGCAGGCCCTCGATGGCGGCGGGCACGCCCAGATTCAACTCGATGATGACGCGCCGGGCCTGCTGCACGAACGAGGCCGAGTTGCCCACCGACATGGTCGGCACGATGGCCCCGGTTTCGGTGATGGCGGCCGCCTCGATGATGGCCACGTCGACCGGCCCGATATGGCCGGCGCGCAACTGTTCCGCGGTTTCCGACAGGTGCTGGTCGATGAAGGCGATTTCCCCCTGGTTGATCTTGCGGCGCAGCGTGGTGTCGACCTGGAACGGCATGCGGCGCGCCAAGGCATTGGCCTGCGCCAGCATCTTGTCGGTGTCGTGTCCCAGCGAGGCGCCGGTGATCAGGGTGATGGACAGCGGCTCGTGCTCGGCGCGTCGGGCCAGTTCGGCCGGCACCGACTTGCAGTCGCCGGCGCGCGTGAAGCCGCTCATGCCGACGGTCATGCCGTCTTGGACCAGCAAGGCCGCCTGTTGGGCGGAAGTGATCTTGGCGCGTAGCCCGGGGTGGCGGATACGGTCGGAATGCATGGTGTCTCCTGATTCAATAGCCGGCGACTTGCGGCCGGACGCGGCGGAAGCGCCGCTCGCATCCAGGCGCCGTCTGACGCGGCGTTTCCTGACGTCCGACGCGCATTCCAGCGCGGTTTCGGGACGAATTTCCGGCAGTATAGGAAGCGCCGGCAAAATCTCGTAATGACTTAAAATCATTCAATCCAGTCGTTTTTTTCATTGATTGAGTGTTTCGCGCATTGCGCGGGGATGAGCCATGGACGTGCGCGCCTTACGGTATTTCGTGGAAACGGTCAGGCACGCCAGCTTTACGCAGGCGGCCAAGGCGCTGTTCGTCACGCAGTCGACGGTCAGCAAGATGATCCGGCAGTTGGAAGAGGAGGCCGGCACGCCGCTGCTGGTGCGCGATGGCCACACCGCGCGCCCCACCGATACGGGCCGCGTGATGTACCAGCGCGGCCTGCAAGTGCTGGAAACCATGCGCCAGCTGACCGAGGAAATGCGGCAGACGGCGGAACTGCAACGCGGCTCGCTCGAAGTGGGCATCCCGCCGATGATCAACCTGCTGTTCACGCCGGTGGTCAAACGCTTCCGCGAACTTCACCCCGGGATACACCTGACCTTGCGCGAAGGCACCGGCCGCGCGGTGGAAGAATTGGTCGCCAGCGGCGAACTGGAGGTGGGCGCCACCATCCTGCCGATCGTCCCCGACTGCGGCCTGGCCGCGCGGGCCTTCGGCAGCCATCCGATCTGGGTGATCGGGCCGCCGGACGCGGCCTGGGCCGGCAAGACTTCATTGCCCCTGAGCGCCTTGCGCGATACGCGCCTGCTGATCCCGACGGACGATTTCGCCATGACCCGACGGTTGCGGCAGGCTTTTGCCGACGCCGGCTTGCAACCCGGCATTGCGGCCCAGAGCGCGCATTGGGACTTCCTGGTGGCCATGGCTTCCGCCGGCCTGGGCGCGGCGCTGCTGCCTGAACCCCTGATGCGGCGCATGAAGACCCGCGGCCTGAGCACCGCCCGACTGGCAAAATCGGGATTGCAGTGGGAGGTCGGCCACATCTGGCAGCAATCGGGTTACTTGTCGTACGCCGCCCGCGCCTGGCTGCAAGTGTGCGATGAGGTTCTGGGCGCGGGCAAACGGGTTGGACGCTCCTGAAACGCGGTCGCCGCGAATCTAAGGGGGACACAGAGGAGTTTTTGTTGCAACGGACCGGGTGGCAGCTTGTTATGCTGCCGCCTCGATGCGAGCCTATCGCCCCAAGAAAACATGACCCCGAACCCGCAACATCCGCTTTTTCGCGCCCGTTCTTTCGCCGCGCTGATCGCCGCCTTGCTGCTGGCGCTGTGCCTGGCGCCGGCATTCGCCGCCACGCCCGCTTCGCCCGCCGAAGTCGACAGCATGCTGGCCGGTGCCCGCAAGCAACTCGATGACATCCGCAAACGGGTGCCGGATGAAACCGACGACGCCGAGCTGGTCAAGCAGCGGGGCGATGCGCTCGATATCCAGTCCAAGGCCGACGCCACCGCCGACGCGCTCACGCCACAGTTGACCAGCGTCGCCGCCCGCCTGAGCGAGTTGGGCGCGCCGCCCGCAGGCGCCAAGGAAGCGCCCGACGTCGCCGCGCAGCGTACGCAACTGGAAAAGAACAGCCGCGCGCTGGACGCGCAGATCAAACTGGCGCGGCTGCTGTCGGTCGATGCCGCGCAGACGGCGGAACAGATATCGGGTCTGCGCCGCACGCAATTCCAGGCACGACTCGGGGAACGACGCGATTCCTTCCTGTCGGGGCAGTTCTGGGCCGAATTCCGCGAGGAATTCCCGGGCGACCTCGAGCGGCTGGTGGCGCTGCGCGACGATCTGGTCACAGCGGTCGGCCAGACGCCGAAATGGGGTTGGCTGCTGCTGGCCACGGCGGCGGCGCTGGTGGTCGCGTTGCGAGTCTGGATCGGCCGGGTGCTGCTGCGCCTCACGGCCACGCGTGTGCCGCCGGGACGCCTGCGCCGCTCGTTCCTGGCGGTGGCGCTGTTGACGCTGGCGGTGGCCACGCCAGGCATCATTGCCCTGCTGGCCCACGTCGGCCTGGACTGGAATTCACAGTTGTCGGAGAGCACCGGCGCCCTGTTGGCCAACCTCGTCGTGACGGTCTGTTTCGGCGGCTACGTTTCGGGCCTGGGTTATGCGCTGCTGTCGGCCAACCGGCCGTCATGGCGCCTGCCGCCGATCTCCGACAAGGTGGCGTACCGCCTGCGTTGGCTGCCGGGCGCGCTTGGCGTGCTGGTCGTGATGATCTGGCTGGCCGAGCGGCTGCCGGTGCTGTTGAACGCCAGTCTCACCACCACCATCACGTTGACCGGCATCGTCGCGGTGTTCGTGATGGTGACGATGGCGGTGGCGCTGTCGATCGGCCGCCGGCTGCGGCGCCGGGCGCTGCGGGAAGAGGGCCCCCCTCCGCCCTTCTGGACCTCGCTGTTGCTGACGGCCACCGGCACGGTGCTGCTGATCAGTCTGGCCAGCCTGCTGGCCGGGTATGTCGCGTTCGGCAGCTTCCTGACCAAGCAGGTGCTGTGGGTCGTGATCGTGCTGGCGTCGGCGTACCTGCTGGCCGTGCTGATCGAGGACGGCTTCAGCACCTTGCTCGGCACCTCGCACCGCGATGACAGCGAAGGGCCCAGCCTGCGCGACCAGGCGGCCGTGCTGCTGTCGGGCGTGGGCCGGGTGGCGGTTGCCCTGCTGGCCATCATCCTGCTGCTGGCGCCTTTCGGCGAAGGCCCGATGGATCTGTTGCAACGCTTCGACCAGCTGCGCAAAGGCCTGGCCATCGGCGAGGCCCAGATCCGCCCCGGCGCGGTACTGCAGGCGCTGATGGTGCTGGGCCTGTCGCTGCTGGGCGTGAAGATGCTCAAGCGCTGGCTGTCGAATCGCTACCTGCCCACCACCGAACTGGATCCGGGCATGCAGCTGTCGGCGGCGACGCTGTTCGGCTATGCCGGCTTCGTGCTGGCGGTGGCATTGTCGCTGTCGGCCGCGGGCATCGGGCTGGAGCGGGTGGCATGGATCGCCAGCGCGCTGTCGGTGGGCATCGGTTTCGGCCTGCAGGCGGTGGTGCAGAACTTCGTCTCGGGCCTGATCCTGCTGGCCGAACGGCCGGTCAAGGTGGGCGACTGGGTGTCGCTGGGCGGCGTCGAAGGCGACATCCTGCGGATCAATGTGCGCGCCACCGAGATCCAGATGGGCGACCGTTCCACCGTGATCGTGCCGAACTCGGAGTTCGTGACCAAGACGGTACGCAACGTGACGCGCTCGAATCCGCTGGGACTGGTGCAGATCAAGCTGCCGCTGCCGCTGTCAACCGATGCGCAGCGCGTGCGCGAGTTGATCCTGCAGGCCTTTGCCGACCACGAGGACGTGCTGGAGACGCCGGCACCCAATGTGTTCCTGGATGGCATCGAGGGTGGCAACCTGATATTTAACGCCAAGGGCTACGTCTCGTCGCCACGCTCGGCCTATGGCGTGCGCAGCGCGCTGCTGTTCACGGTGCTGCAGCGCCTGCACGATGCCGGCCTTGAGGTGTCGTCGCCGCCCACGATGCTGCTGGCATCGCCCCCTCCAGCCATGGCCTCGCAGCGCCCCGACGCGGCCGAGGGGCCAGGCGCCGCGGCCGCGCCCGCCGCCACGCCCTGACCACCCGGGTCGATGATCGCGCGCCACAATCGTCAACCCGGCGAGTAGAAATCAAGCAAGCCCTGGCGATCCATCCTCGGATTACGCAGCGGCGGCGAATTGGCCATGATGTTCTGCGCGGACGACACAGGATATGCCTGCGCGACGGGCGCGCTCGCCGCATATTGCGCGCCGGGCGCCGGCGAGGGGGCGTATTGGGCCTGCACCGGCGGCGCGACCTGCGCGACGTTGGGCGTCGGATTCTCGAAGCGGTGATCGGCCGTGGTCAGCGAGGGATTGGTGCACAGTCCCTGCGCGGTGAGGGCGGCCTTGGTGCGGTCATCCGTCTGGCACAGGATGTCGACGGCGGCGGTTTCCAGCCGACGCGAACGCTCGGGGTCCTTGGTGGACGCGGCCGCCTGCATGGTGCGCTCGAAGTTGCGGCGCAGGCTGCACTTCTGGTCCTCGACCGGAAAAGCCACGTTCATGCCGAAGCCCACCACCGAGCCGCCGCCCCCCGCCGACACCATGCAGCTGTCGGAGGAGAACGAACCGTAGAAACTCTGCGCGCCGATCGGCGGGGCGGTGCGCAAGGTGCTCGAACCGTTGCTGTTGGAATTGAACGTGATGCCCTGATTGTTGCCGGCGTTGGTCGAGCCCGATGTCGCCGAGGTGGTCGAGGAAGAAGTACTGGTCTGCGCACCGGCGGAGAAGGCCACCAGCGACAGGGATAAGGCAAGCGCAAGGATTTTCATGATGTCCTCTCGACCGGACGGCCGAAGCCGTCCGGATTGCGTGCTGCTCAGTGACCGAAACCGCCCACGTGGCCCACCGGGCCGATGCCGTGGATCGACGCGGTGGCCCCGATCGCGCCGGCGTTGTACGTTCCCGTCGCCGTTGCGTTGGTGGTGGTGCTGCCGAACGTGGCGCCGCCGTTGGCGATGCTGTCGCCGACCATGATCGGCGCGTTGCCATGGATGTGGCCGTAGGTCTCGCTGGTGGCGTATTGGCGGGTGCTGGTGACCACGGTGGTGCCATCCGGGCTGAACGATCCCCCCGCGGTGGCGACGCCGCCCGTTTCACCAAACGACGTCTGGCTCGACGAGCCGTAGCCGTTGATCTGGGTGGAGACCACGGACGTGCCGGTGGAGACCGAGGATACCGTTCCGGAAATGGTGCCGACGTAGCCAGAGGCGGAAATGCCGGGTTGGCCCGGCCCGGTCGCGTAGGCGGTGGATACCGCGACGAGGGACAACGCTGCGACTGCTGCGAGCTTTTTCATTTGAGCTCCTCCTGATCCGCTGCACGCGGATGAACAGGTGCCGGTGGCCGACCGGCGCGGACCTTTACCACCCCAACGCAGTACGCCTATGAGGCAACGTGGCGCTCGGGACTTTCGTATTGGTACGGAATGATTGCGCCGGACTAAGGACGTCGGTATCGGGTAAACGGGCGACCGGTCCCAAGAGACTGGGGAGGAAGACGTAAAAGATGTCGGGCAATCTGCGACTACCGCGCCGCGGGCCATGCATATGGCCGAGGCCGGACGCCCGTGGCGCCAGATTGCTGCGCCGCATCTCAGCTCATAGGATGGGATGCGCTGGCGCCCCCTCGCACGATTTCCCTAGCGCGCAAGACGGCGGCCCGGCGGGCGCACGCCGTTAGGCTTACTGTCAGGATGAAGGTGGCGCGCGCGACGATGAAGTGGGGCAGGGTCGGGGAGGATCGATTCATCGGCCGGGAAATTTTGGGCCATACTACTCCGCCGGCCGGCCCCTGCCCGGCCTCTTTTATCCGGAGACACCATCATGATCCAGGAGATTGCCAGCATCCACGTGCGCGAAGGACAGGAAGCCCTGTTCGAAGCCGGCGTGGCACAGGCCAAGCCGTTGTTCCTGCGCGCCCGCGGCTGCCACGGCATGGAGTTGTACCGCAGCATCGAGCAGCCGCAGCGCTACACCCTGGTGGTGGACTGGGAAACCGTCGAAAACCACATGGTGGACTTCCGGGAATCCGCCGATTTCCAGGAGTGGCGCAAACTCGTGGCGGGCTTCTTCGTCGAACCGCCGCAGGTGCATCACGAACAGAAGGTGATCTGAGCCTGGGGTACTTTCCGGCGGATGCGGTTCAGGTCCGCCGGGCCATTGGAACGGCGTCGGCTTGCCCGTCCGGCGATGGCCTCAGGCCGCCGCCAGGCGGGAGCTGGCCGCCAGCGCAACGGCCACCGTGGTGCGCACGTCGGCCAGGGCCCGGTGGGTCGGCTCCGAGGCGCCCACGTGGCGCGCCAGCACGTCGAGCTTGTGCGACGGCAGTTCCGGCCAGGCGCGCCGGGCCAGCGCCAGCGTGCAATGGGTGGCGTTGGCGAACGGCAGGCCGGTCTGCAACGCCGCGGCATCCAGGAAACGGCGATCGAACGAGGCGTTGTGGAAAAACACCGGCAAGTCCTCGACGAAATCCAGGAACGCGGCAAATGCCTGTCCCACCGGCACTCCCTGGCGCTCGACCTCCGCCTCGGTGATGCCTGTCAGTCGCGTGATGAACGGCGGCACCGTGGCGCGGGTACGCACCACCTGCGCGTATTCGCGCTCGGCCGCGCCGTCGGCGCCGACCCGGACCGCCGCAAATTCCAGGATCTCGCAGGACGCTGTCGACAGCCCCGTGGTTTCCAGGTCGGCCACCACGAAGGGGCCGCGCAAGGCGTCCAGCGCCGCCGACAGCGCCGCTGAAGGCGCTCGGCCAGCGGCTGGCGAGCGCGCCGCGGCCCCCGGCGCGCGGGCCCTGCGGTAATAGAAGGCTATGCCCTACTCAGCCCGATGCAACGGCGCGAAGCGCGGCGAACCGTCGGCCAACTGGCCGAAGAACAGCTCCGCCGGACGCACCCACAAGCCGCGCGCATGCGGCCACAGGTGCTCATAGACCACCATCGCTTCTTCCGTCTCGGAATGGCGCGCCGTATCGATGTAGCGATAGAGACCGCCCTTGTAGTGGCGATGGGTGGCGAGAGCCAGGGCTTCGGATTCGGTCATGGAGCATTGCCGCAAAAGACGCGGCCCGGGCGGAAAGGCTCCTGCCAGGGCCGACGGGTTCGAACAAGACCGTATTTATAGCGCACTCGGGCCGCGGCCAAGACGCCGCCGCCCGGGCGCTCAGTAGCGCACGTACTCGAGCACCGGCTCGGCCGGCAACGGTGTGTTGGCGGCCGGCCGGGCGCGCACCGCCGGCGCCACCGGCTTGAGCGCGGATTTCAGGACGCGGTTGCCGCCGTGCAACCCGTGGGCCGCCTGCGGCACCGAGGCGGCATCGGCGGTCATGTGAGTGATGTCCTCGGTCACCTCGCCCAGTTTGCCCGACTGGGCCAGCGACACTTCCACCACTTCGGCCATGATCTCCGTGACCCGGCGCGACGACGCCACGATGTCCTCCATGGTGACGCCGGCCGACTGGACCTGGCCGGCGCCGTTCTCGATCTGTTCGACCGAGGTGGTAATCAGTCCCTTGATCTCCTTGGCCGCCGCCGCGCTGTTCTGCGCCAGGCTGCGCACTTCGGAGGCGACCACCGCGAAGCCCTTGCCGTGCGTGCCGGCGCGCGCGGCCTCGACCGCGGCGTTCAGCGCCAGGATATTGGTCTGGAACGCGATGCCATCCATCACGCCGATGATCTCGGAGATGCGCTTGGAACTCTCGGTAATGGCGCCCATGGTGCGCACCACGCCCGCCACGGTCCTGCCCCCTTCTTCGGCCACCCGACAGGCATCCTGAGCCAGCGCATTGGCCTGCCCGGCGCGATCGGCGTTCTCGGTCAGGCCCTGCACCGCTACCCGCAGCGTCTGCGCGGCGGTGAAGCGGCGGGTGATATCGGTGGCGAACTTCACCACTTTGAATGGCCGCCCTTCGGCGTCGAAGATGGGGTTGTAGCTGGCCTCGATCCAGACCTGCCGGCCATTCTTGCCGATGCGCAGGTATTGTCCGGTATCGTGCCGTCCGCTACGGAGCTTGTGCCAGAAATCGGCATAGGCGGAGCCGCGCGCCTCTTCCGGCAACACGAACATGCTGTGATGCCTGCCGCGCACTTCGTCCTCGCGGTACCCGACCGCATTCAGGAACAGTTCGTTGGCACGAATGATCGTGCCGTCCAGCTCGAATTCGATGATGGCCTGCACCTTGGAAATCGCCTCCAGCTGGCCTTCGGTATCGGCCTGGCGCTGCTGCTGCGCGGTAATGTCGGTGGCGTACTTCACTACTTTGAATGGCCGGCCATGCCTGTCGAAAATCGGGTTGTAGCTGGCCTGCAGCCAGACGTCGCCGCCATCCTTGCGAATGCGGCGATAACGCCCTGAGTCATGCGCCCCCTGTCCCAGCCGCTCCCAGAACGCCAGATAATCAGCGGATTCGCGCTCGTCGGGCAACACGAATATGCGGTGATGTTGCCCGATCACTTCGTCCAGCTCGTAGCCCATGGTGTCGAGGAAATTCTGGTTGGCCATCAGCACATGGCCATCGAGATCGAACTCGATAACCGCCTGTGCCTTGTGGATGGCCGCGATCTGCCCGTATAGATCCGCTTTCCGCATGCCGCGTTCGGCGCGCAGCAGGCGTTTTAGGGTAAGCCATTGCATATTGACGTCTCCCGCAGGGAATGGGACGAGTTTGCTGAAAGGCGATGAGGAAACCAGTTGGCTTGTCTGAAACAGACTGCTGGCGCGTCCCACAAACCGGGCCGTGCACGCCGCGCCGCATGCACACGCTTGCCTGGATGTCCGCCGCCAACGCCGCGGCGGGAGGGCAGTGATTACAGGAAGATGAAGAATGTATCCAGTCGAAAATATTTAATCCCAAAAATGGGGCGTTCTCAATATATTCAGCGCGCGTTTACCAAAAAAATTCCGCTCACCGCTATTTCACCGTGTTTCATCGGCGCGCAAGCCGCGGCCTTCCGGATTATTAATAGGGGTTAATACGAATCCGCCCGCCCCCGATTGCGAACCGGAATCGTTATTCCGCGTCCAGTTCCGGATAATGGCGGAATATGCCTTCGCCGAACGGCAGGCGGCGACCGCTGGTGAAATAGGGCTGCAGCGCCGGCAATTCGGCGACACGGCGGTGCAAGGCCATGACATTGGGAAACCTGACCGCCTGCGTCCGCATGCGACGCGGAAAGGCATAGAGCAGGCCATCGACCAGTTGAAACAGCGACAGGTCGACGTAGCTCCAGCGCTTGCCGCCCGCGAGCCAGGCGTCCGGGCCGCTCAGCACCTGCTCGAAGTAACCCAGGAATTTCGGAATGCGCGCTTCGCGAAAATCACGGGCGCGCCGCGCCGCCTCTTCTTTTTGGTCTTCGTAATAATCGCTGGCGGAAATGGGGTGGTGAGTATCGTGCGCCTCGGCCACCATATCGGCGATGGTCAGCTGCAATTGATTCACCCACAGCCGGCCTTCGACACTGGCGGGCGCGAGGCCGTGCTTTTCACCCAGGAACAGCAGAATGTTGGCGGTTTGCGCCAGGGTCATCTTGCCTGCCACCAGGTACGGCGGCGCAAAGGGCGGATGCTTGCGGTCGGACAGCATGTCCTTGACCAGCGCGTCTTCGTCGCCGGCCGGCTCGCGCGCGCGCTCCCGATACGGAATCCCGCCCGCTTCCAGCGCCAGGCGCACGAATTCCCCGCGTCCGGGTATGCCGTCCCAATACCAAAGGTCGTATGTCATGCCGGTCTCCTTGCGGGCGCAAGGCTACGCGGGAAAGACGCTGATTTCGCCTTCGTGCCGCGCGGCCTGCCGCCCGTGGCTTTGCTGATACTGGCGTGGGGATTGCCCGAAATGCGCGCGGAAATCGCGTGAAAAATGCGCGCCGTCGGCAAATCCGCAATCCAGCGCGATTTGCGTGATGCTGCAGGCATTATTAAGCAACAACCAGCTGCCATATTCCAGCCGCAATTGCCGCTGGAACGCCATCGGCGACATGCCGGTGGCCAGGCGGAAGGCCCGTTCCAGCTGGCGCCGGCCCACGCCGACGTAACGCGCGATGGCGTCCAGCGGCGGCGGATTGTCGATGCGCTGCTCGATGAAATGCGCCGCCTGCCGCACGCGCAGGTCCTGGATGCCGGACAGGTCGGTGCGGAAATGCGCCTGCGGCACGCGGCCCGGCCGCGCGCCCTGCAACATCATGTGGCGCATGGCCTGCTGCGCCTTGTCGCGGCCGCAATGGCGCGCCACCAGGTACAGGCCCAGGTCGATGGCGGCGGTGGAACCCGCGCAGGAAATCAGGTCGCCCTCGTCGACGAACAGGCGATCGACCACGGCGCGGGTCTGCGCGAAGCGCTCGCGGAAGGCTTCCAGCACATTCCAGTGCACGCAGACCGTGCGCGGCCCGATCACGTCGGCCTGCGCCAGGGCGAAGGTGCCGGTGCAGATGCCCAGCAGCCGCACCCGCAGCGCCGCCGCCAGCCGCAGCCAATCGCGCAGCGGCTCGGGCATGCGGCCGCTCGAATAATCATTGCCGCCGCAGACCGCGATGTAGTCGAACTGCGCCGGATCGTCGGGCAGGCCGGCTTCCACTTCGATGGTCAGGCCGGCGCTGGAGCAGCGCGGCTTGCCGTCCCAGCTCATCACGCGCCAGGCGGTATGGATCTGGCGGCTGCGGCCGCCATGGTCGCCGGCCAGCCGCAACACGTCGACGAAACCGGCGAACGCCGCCAGCGTGAACTGGTCCAGCAGCACGATGCCGATGGTCAGGGCGGGTTTTCCCTGAGGCGGGCGCGCTTCGCCGTCTTCATAGGAGAGCGGCAAGGACGGGGGTGGCGCGACGACGGACATGACGCA
Organism: Achromobacter sp. CSND-B12; assembly: GCF_052906545.1. NCBI lineage: Bacteria > Pseudomonadati > Pseudomonadota > Betaproteobacteria > Burkholderiales > Alcaligenaceae > Achromobacter > Achromobacter sp. CSND-B12. The sequence continues at coordinate 1,542,465 of NZ_JBREGJ010000001.1, forward strand.
ATTATTCAAGTTTATGTCCCGCGCCTTCAAGCTCGTTTTCCCGAGCATCGCCCAAGATGCGCCTGTGGTACTTGAGTCAATGAGTCGCGGATCGACAAATCTACAAGGGGAATCCGACATGGCAACAAACACCCGCAGCGCGCTGGGCGCGGCTGCGCTCGGCGCGGGGCTGCTCCTGGCTTCGCACGCGGCGCTGGCGCAACAGCAGAAAATCACCGTCGCCTGGTATGGCGGCAACTGGGGCGACGCGTTCCGCGCCTGCGTGGCCGAGCCCTTCACCAAAGCGACCGGCGTCACCGTGGTGCCGGAAGTCGGCACCTCCACCACCACGCTGGCCAAGCTGCAGCAGCAGAAGGCCGCGCCCACCATCGACGTGGCCTGGATGGACGGCGGCATCAGCGAGCTGGCGCAGCAGGCCGGCGTGCTGGATGCGCTGGACGGCAGCGCCATTCCCAACCTGAAGAACGTCATCGAGCAGGGCGTGTACCGCGACGGCAATGCCGCCTTCGCGGTCAGCACCGGTTATTACTCGCTCGGCATCACCTACAGCACCAAGGAGGTGACGCAGCCGCCGAGCAGCTGGAAGGACCTGTGGAAGCCCGAGTATGCCGGCGCAGTGGCGGTGCCCTCGCCCGCCAACTCGTCGGGCGTGCCGTTCATCTTCTTCCTGGCGCGGGTGTGGGCGATCGACCCGTCGAACCTGGGGCCGCTCTATTCCAAGCTGGCCTCGCTGGACACCGCGCTGTTCTTCGACAGCTCGGGCGCGGCCACCAACGCCTTCCAGAGCGGCGAAGCGGTGATCGGCGCGCACTTCAACGTCGGCGCCTGGGACCTGATCGACAAGGGCCTGCCGATCGGCTTCAGCGTGCCCAAGGAAGGCGTGTGGGCCACCGACGCCCGCCTGCACCTGGTCAAGGGCGCGCCCAACAAGGCCGCCGCGCAGAAGTTCATCGACACCGCGCTGACGCCGGACGCGGCCGCCTGCCTGGCGACCAAGCTGTACCTGGGCTCGGCGGTCAAGGACGTGCAGGTCTCCAAGGACGTGGCCCGCAAGCTGCCCTGGGGCGCGGAAGGCTCGGTCAAGAACCTGAGCCTGTTCGACTGGAACATCATCAACGCCCGCCGCGCCGAGGTCACCGACGCGTGGAACCGGCAGGTCGCCCGCAAGCGCTGAGCAAGGTCCGTTCCCCATGTCCGCTTTGCTCACCATCGAAGGCGTGTCGATGCGCTTCGGCGCCTACCAGGCGCTGGACCGCATCGACCTGGCGATCCAGCAGGGAGAGTTCGTGGCGCTGCTGGGCCCCAGCGGCTGCGGCAAGACCACGCTGCTCAAGTCGATCGCCGGTTTCCTGCAGCCGGAATCGGGCCGGATCCTGATCGACGGCCAGGACGTCAGCCGGCTGCCGGCGCACAAGCGCCCGCTCAATACCGTGTTCCAGAACTACGCGCTGTTTCCGCACATGACGGTGCAGGAGAACGTCGCCTACGGTCCGCGGCGCCAGGGCGCGTCGAAATCGGAAGCGGCCGAGCGCGCCCGGGGTGCGCTGGACATGGTCGGCCTGGCCGACTTCGGTCCGCGCTATCCGCGCGAGATGTCCGGGGGCCAGCAGCAGCGCGTGGCGCTGGCGCGCGCCATCGTCAACCAGCCCAAGCTGCTGTTGCTGGACGAGCCGCTGTCAGCGCTGGACCTGAAGCTGCGCAAGCGCATGCAGCTCGAACTCAAGCATCTGCAGGCCCGCCTGGGCATCGCCTTCATCTTCGTCACGCATGACCAGGAAGAAGCGATGACCATGGCGGACCGCGTCGTGGTCATGCACGCCGGCCGCATCGAGCAGGTCGGCGCCGGCACCGACATCTACCGCCAGCCGGCCACGCGTTTCGTCGCCGAGTTCATCGGCGACGCCAATTTCATCGCCTATACCGTGGCCGATGACGGCGCCCTGATGCTGGATGCCCAGGGCCTGCGCGTGCCGCTCGCCCAACGCCCGGCGGCGGGTCGCGGCCTGGCCGTGCTGCGGCCCGAAGACCTGAAGCTGTGCCAACGCGCGGACGCCATGCTGACCGGCACCGTGAGCGACGTGATCAACGTGGGCAGCCACAGCATGATCCACGTCGACATCGGCGGCCAGACGCTGGTGGCGCGCCACGGCGGCCTCGCGCCCGGCGGCCTGCATGCCGGCGGCGAGGTGACGCTGGCGTTCGCGCCCGCACACCTGCACCTGATCGGCGGCCAGCCATGACGCGGCGCGCCTGGCTCTCTCCCGGCCTGCTGCTGGCGGCCCCGGTGCTGTTCTTCGCGGCCTTCTTCCTGGCGCCGCTGGCGGTGGTGGCGCTGGCCAGCGCCACCGGCGGACCCGACGGACTGACGCCGACCGCCGCGCAATACATGAAGGTGCTGGCCGACCAATACCACTGGGACGTGATCCTGGTGACGTTCCGGCTGGCCCTGTTCACCACCGTCGCCTGCCTGCTGCTGGGCTATCCGCTGGCCTGGTACCTGGTGCGCGTGGTGCGCTGGCAGGCCTGGCGCCGCGCCTGCGTGATCCTGCTGGTGGTGCCGCTGTTCACCAGCAACATCGTGCGCGCCTTCGGCTGGATGGTGCTGCTGGGCCGCAACGGCCTGGTCAACCAGGGCCTGATGGCGACCGGCGCGGTGGACCGGCCGATGCGCTTCATCGGCACCGAGCTGGGCATCCTGATCGGCATGGTCTACGTGCTGCTGCCGTTCGTGGTGCTGGCGGTAGGCAATGCGCTGGCGCGGGTCGATCCGGCCTGCGAGCAGGCTTCGGCCGACCTGGGCGCGAGTCCGGCCGCGACCTTCCTTCACGTGACCTGGCCACTGACGCTGCCCGGCGTGGTGTCGGGCGCCATCATCGTCTTCACGCTGGCGGTCAGCGCCTACGTGACGCCGGCGCTGCTGTCGGGCGGCCGCGTCACGGTGCTGTCGATGCTGATCTTCCAGCAGTACAGCACGGTGTTCGATTTCCACTACGGCGGCGCGCTGAGCATGGTGCTGCTGGTCTTCACCCTGATCCTGGTGGCGCTGGCCAACCGCGCCGCCGCCTTGCCGGGAGCCGCGCGATGATCGCCCGCCACCTGATCCGCCTGACCGCGCTGGCCGTGCTGGCCTACCTGGCGCTGCCGCTCGTGGTGATCCTGGGCGCATCGTTCACCGCCACGCCGTACCTGGCGTTTCCGCCGCAGGGCTGGACGCTGGAGTGGTACCGCACCTTGCTGGTCGAGGCCGGCTATGTGGCCGCGTTCACCACCAGCACGGTGCTGGCGCTGGCCGCCACGGTGGCGGCGGTGCTGCTGACGGTGCCGGCGGCGCTGGCGCTGGCGCGCTACGAGTTCCCGGGCAAGGCCGCGCTGACCTCGGTGCTGATGTCGCCGCTGGTGCTGCCGCACATCGTGCTGGGCGCGGCGCTGCTGCAATTCGGCGCGTACTTCGGCCTGACCCGCAGCTTCCTGTCGCTCCTGATCGGCCACGTCGTGATCATCGCGCCGTTCGTGCTGCGCTCCACCCTGACGCTGCTGACGCCGGAACAGCGCGCGCTGGAGGAAGCCTCGGCCGACCTGGGCGCCAATCCGTGGACCACGTTCTTCCTGGTGGTGCTGCCGCAGATCCGCCCGGGCATCGTGACCGGTTCGATCTTCGCCTTCATCTCGTCGTGGATCAATGTGGAGCTGTCGATTTTCAACACCACGGCGGACCTGAACACCATCCCCGTGAAGCTTTTCAACTACGTGCAATACACGATTGATCCGACCATCGCAGCCGTATCGGGCGCCACGATCGTGGCTGCGGTCGTCGCCATCGTGATCCTGGATTTGACCGTCGGGCTGGACATGCTGTCCGAACGCGGCAAATAACTTTCCTCTTCCCCCTATCTACCGCCTGGAGTCACTGTCATGCGCAAGCAAGACGCGTTCGATGTCATCTATACCCATACGGAAGGCGAGCCCCTGTGCATCGTGCACAGCGGCATTCCGTACCCCGCCGGCTCCACCATCCTGGAGAAGCGCGCGTTCCTGGAGCGGCACTACGACTGGCTGCGCAAGGCGCTGATGCGCGAGCCGCGCGGCCACAAGGACATGTTCGGCGTGTTCCTGACGCCGCCGTCCAGCCCCGAGTACGACGCCGGCCTGATCTACATCGACGGCACCGAGTATTCGCACATGTGCGGCCACGGCACCATCGCGGTCAGCATGGCCATGGTGGCCAACGGCCTGGTGCCGCGCGGCCAGGACGGCATCACCCGCATCCGCTTCGAGACCACCGCCGGCCTGGTGGTGTCGGAAGTGGCCTCGGAAGGCGACAATGTGCTGTGGACGCGCTTCGAGAACGTGCCGGCCTATGTCGCGGCGCAGGACATCCCGGTGGAATTGCCGGGCTACGGCACGCTGTCGGCCGACATCGTCTGGGGCGGCAACTACTTCGGCATCGTCGACCTGTCGAACTGCGACCTGCGCATCTCGCCCGACAACGGCACCGAGCTGTCGCGCATGGGCCTGATCGTGCGCGACCAGCTCAATGCCCGCCAGCGCATCCAGCATCCGACCGAAGCGCATATCAACAACCTGAACTTCATCACGTTCTGGCACCAGCCGACGATCGAGGGCGCGTTCTACAAGAACGTGCACGTGTTCAGCGCCGGCCAGCTCGACCGCTCGCCCGGCGGCACCGGCACCAGCGCGATGATGGCCATGTTCGAGGCGCGCGGCAAGATGGGGCTGAACCAGCCGATCAGGTCCGAAGGCCTGCTGGGCAGCGGCACCTTCGAAGGCTGCCTGCTGGGCGAGGTCGACCTGAACGGCACCCGCGCGGTGCGGCCGACGGTGAAGGGCACGGCCAGCATCCTGGGCACGGCGCGCTGGGTCATCGACAAGAACGATCCGGTGGGCGCGGGATTCCTGATCCGCTGAAGATGCGGGGCGGCCGGCGCGAGCCGGCCGCTCGCGCGCGTTCGTCGAAAGATAGGACGAGAGGAATGGCTCAAAGGACTTGTCGCGTCGTCGTGCCGCAAATAGGCTATCCAGGTCGCCCACGCCTTTGGAATTCTCTACATGCCACGCCGTCCAACGCCATCCCAACGCCCCCCGTGCGGGAACACTGCCAATCGGATCCTCCCCCGGAGCTGCCGCCTCCCTATCTACCCGGCGTTGATCAGCGGGACGAAAACGCCTGGCTCAAGCGGCTCGAAGCGATAAGCCGGGCCAGCAAGGCGGATCCATCCCGCCTGCTCACCCCTGGCGAGGTTCTGGCCGCGCTCGCCGCGGAGCGCGCCAGACGACCTTCAGGCCGCTGACATGTTCTGCGTCGTGTTCACGCCGGACGCGCTCCGCGACATCGTCAACATGCAACGGTATTTCAGCGCGGCGGGGACTTCCGCAACAGCGGACGGCTATGTCGACGGCGTAATCCAGGCCGGCCTGGACCTGGCCCATTTTCCAAGACGCGGAGCGCGGCGCCATGCCGCCAACCCCAATCTCCGCTTCCTGCATCATCAGCAGCGTTGCATCATCGCCTACTCGCTGAACGATGACGGGTCCTTGACCATTCTTGGCGTGTTCTACGGAGGCCGCGACTATAGCCACCTGCTCCATGAACCCGCCAGGCCATACCGCGTGAGAACCTACCGGAAACTTGCGGCAATCCCGTCGCCGGGCTTAGGATGGAGCCACGGCCAGACCGTGCGCCGGCTGAAGGCGCCCGGCACGGACTCGGGCCGGCGCGTGAACCTTGCCAGCGATTCGGGAGCACATCGTGAAGAAAGTTGCTGAGATTCTCAGGGAAAAGGCCAACCCCGCCGTCGTGACCGTCTCACCGGACTCGTCCGTGTACGACGCCATCAAGACCATGGCCGAGCGCAGTATCGGCGCCGTGGTGGTGGCGCAGGGCGACGAGGTGCTGGGCATGCTGACCGAGCGCGACTACGCCCGCAAGATCGTGCTGCAGGACCGCTCGTCGCGCACCACCAAGGTGCGCGAAATCATGACCGATTCCGTCTTCTACGTGCGTCCGGAAGACACCCGCGAACACTGCATGGCGCTGATGACCGAACGTCACTTCCGCCATCTGCCGGTCATCCAGGACCAGAAGCTGGTCGGTCTGGTTTCCATCGGCGACCTGGTCAAGGACGTCATGAGCGAACAGAAGTTCATCATCACCGAACTCGAACGCTACATCACCGGCGAGCGCGGCTGAACGCCATCTCCGGCATCACCGGGGGCCTCGCGGCTAACCCGCCGCGAGGAGCCGCGACGCCGGCACCACCAAGCCCAGGCCGGCCGCCAGCAGCAGCACGAACACCATCCGCTTGACGGTCTTCATCGACCCGGCGGTGGCATAGCGGCGCGCCACCCACGTCACGCCGATCACCACCGGCAGGGCCTGCAGGCTCAGCCAGAACGAGGTCGCCATGAAGGCGCCCTGTCCCGCCACCAGCGTCAGGCGCACCACGGCGTTCAACGAAAACAGCACCAGCAGGCTGTTGCGGATCGACGCCAGCGGCAGCGGCTGGCGGTACAGGTGATAGACCATGGGCGGCCCGGCGCTGGAGAACAGGCCGCCCAGCACGCCCGAGACGCCGCCGAAGAACAGGAACGACGCGCGCGATGACAGGCGCGCCAGCGGCTGGGTGCGCGCCACCAGCAATACGGCGCAGGCCATGATGGTGAGGCCCAGCAGCAATTGCAGCAGCACCGCCATGGCGCCACTGATCCAGGCGAGCGCGGCCACGCCCACCGCCACGCCCGCCAGGCTGCTGAGCAGCGCCGGCGCCATCAACGGCCAGTTGACCTGGGGCTTGGCGCGCGCCAGCGTGACCACGGCGTTCACCAGCGAGAGGACGCTGACCACATTGGCCACCTCGGACACGGACGCCAGCTGGAACACCCCTGACAGGCCCAACAGCACCAGGCCAAAGGCGAAACCGGTCATGGTCTGGGCGTACGTCGCCAGCGCCACGCAGGCGAGGAACAACACGTGTTGGAGGATGCTCATGCTGGGGCGGAGCCTGACCTGCCTCGGCTCGGCCCCGCCGCGAAATATCGCGATCCGGAGCGGAACGACTTGGGGGAAACGGCGTATCAAGAGGGGTGTTCGACGCCGGCGATGATAGCACCGGGTCCAGGGCTTGCCTGGCGGTTTTCCTACATTTTGTAATAATCAGATGCGCTCATGCACCCCGCCCGCCGCGCCCGGCCGCTATCCTTGCCGCCCAGTACGCCCGCCGCGCCCGGGCGGGCCGCGCCATCCCGGCGCCACCCCGGACGCGGCCCGCCCGTCCCCACGCATGACACCCAAACAGACCACGATCAATACGGTGACGCTGACCTGCTCGACCTGCGGCAGCGCCCAGTTCACCAAGCTGGACACCAACGAGTACCAGTGCAGCCATTGCCACGCCGTCACCCTGGTCGAGGACAACGTCGCCCAGCGGCTGGAGAAGATTCTGCGCGGCATGCACCAGCCGGCGCCAGCCGCCAAGCTGCAGCCCGGCGCGGTCATCGCGATCGGGCTCGTGGTGCTTGCCGCCATCCTGGTGCCGGTCACCGCCTCGTTGTTCACCAGTGGTTCGTCGAACCGCCCGCCTTCGCGCGCGGCGCCTCCCCCCATCGATGCGGCGCTGGTCAAGCTGACGGACGTGCAGGAGGTGCGTTCGCGTGGCCGTAGCCAGCTGGTGATGCTGATGCGCAACGAGACCGGCAAGAAGATCGATGCGCCGCGCGTCACCGCCACGTTCTACCAGGGCGAGCTGACCCTGTCGTCCTCCTCGGGTTCGCCGATGGCGCGCACCCTGCTGCCGGGCGAATACACCCCGGTGACGATCTCCCTGCCGGACACGGCCTATAGCCGCTACGTCCTGAAGCCGGCCACGCCGTCGCTGGCGCACAGCAACGCCCGCGAGGTCGCCGCCGACAAAGTGCAGTTGGTGCGCAACGATGGCGCCTATCGGCTGGTGGGCCTGCTGCGCAACAAGGGCACGGCCGCGGCCAGCAGCACCCAGGTGACGGTGATGCTGTACGGCGAGGACGGCAAGCTGATCGGCACCGGCAATGGCTACGGGTCGGCCAGTCCGCTCGCCCCCGGCGCACTGACCTCGTTCGACGTGCGCTGCGACATGCTGGCCGAAGGCAAGGTCGGATCCTACGATTACATGGTGCAAAGTGAAGGCTGACCGTTCCCCTGCACGGCCCCTGTCGCGGCCCACCCGGGCCGGGCTGGTGCTGATCATCCTGGCCGCCGGCGGCTATGCCCTGGCCAAGTACAACGGCCTGCTGCCCTGGGACGCGCCCAAGGCAGCCCAGGCCGCGCCGGCGCCCGCCGCCGCGACGCCGGTTCCCGAAGGCCCCGCCAGCCGCATCGTGCGTGTCAGCCCCGCCAACCCACGCATCATCGACGATGTGCGATTGACCACGGCCGAACTGCTGGATCCGGACTTCGCCCTTTTCGATCCGGCGGCGCTGGCCTTGTCGCCGCCGCGCCGCCTGCTCGACGAGATCGAACGCCCGCTGCTGCTGGCCGAGGTGGTCAACCGCAGCGACAAGTATGTGGCGTTGTCGCCGGGTATGGAGATCTCGGTGTTCGACGGCTCGCGCCCCCTGCGTCTGCGCCAGGAATGGTCGCTGCCGGCCATGCTCTATCCCGGCGAGCGCATTCCGGTACTGTTGAACGGCGAGAATTTCGAGCGCTATTCCGAGGTCAAGACCCACTGGAAGCCGGCCAAGCGCGCGGCCCTGCCCGGCTCGCGCCCGGCGCTGGACATCAGCGTCGAAAACACCGAGGCCGGCATCGGCACCGGCACCCTGAATTTCACCTACCGCTATCGCTACAAGTACGTCACCGTGCATGGCCGGGTGCGCAACAACGACAACGCCGAGATCGACAACGTCAAGGTCTGGGTCAGCCTCTACGACGCCCAGGACAAGCTGACCGGCGCGCGCTATTCGGAGCTGCGCCTGCCCAAGCTCAAGCCGGGCGAGAGCGCGCCGTTCCAGCTGGACGTCAAGCAGTATGGCGCCAACTTCGCCCGCGTGGGCGTGGTGTACGACGCCAAGGCCAACTGAGCCACGGCCGCGGCCCGCCCGCAATTGATTGAGGCAGCGCAAAGGCACCGTTACCCCACCGCGGGTACGGCGCCTGACGCAGCGCCCGCAACGTCCCGCCCTGGACGCCCCCCCGGCGCGGAAGGCTGAATCGACCCCATTTTCACCCACGGCAGACCGCCGCCGCCATGCCGGGCGACGCCCCGGCGTGGCCCGCAGGCAACGCCTATCGACCCAAGTCTTATATAAGATATAAGACATTTGCTAGCGGCCCCCTCTTCCCTCTACAATTCCGGCGACAACCCTTCTTCCAACCCGACTTTGAGCAGGCCTCACATGCTGGATACTTACCGCCAACACGTTGCCGAACGCGCGGCCCTGGGGATTCCCCCGCTGCCCCTGACGGCAAAACAAACCGCTGAACTGATCGAACTGCTGAAGAACCCGCCCGCGGGCGAAGAGCAGAACCTGGTCGATCTGCTGACCCACCGTGTTCCGGCCGGCGTGGACGATGCCGCCAAGGTCAAGGCCTCGTATCTGGCCGCCGTGACCCTGGGCACCGAAGCTTGTGCCCTGATCAGCCGCGCCAAGGCGACCGAACTGCTCGGCACCATGCTGGGCGGCTACAACATTGGCCCGCTGGTCCAACTGCTCGACGACAAGGAAATCGGCACGATCGCCGCCGACGCCCTGAAAAAGACCCTGCTGATGTTCGACGCCTTCCACGACGTCAAGGAAAAGGCCGACAAGGGCAACGCCAACGCCAAGTCCGTGATGCAGAGCTGGGCCGACGCCGAATGGTTCACCAGCCGCCCGGAACTGCCCGAAAGCCTGACCATCACGGTCTTCAAGGTGCCCGGCGAAACCAACACCGACGACCTGTCGCCGGCCCCGGACGCCACCACCCGCCCCGACATCCCGATGCACGCCCTGGCGATGCTCAAGAACAAGCGCGACGGCGCCGCCTTCCAACCGGAAGAAGACGGCAAGCGCGGTCCCGTGAAGTTCATCGAATCGCTGAAGGAAAAGGGCCACCTGGTCGCCTACGTCGGCGACGTGGTCGGCACCGGCTCCTCGCGCAAGTCGGCCACCAACTCGGTGCTGTGGTTCACCGGCGAAGACATCCCCTTCGTGCCGAACAAGCGTTTTGGCGGCGTGTGCCTGGGCAACAAGATCGCCCCGATCTTCTACAACACCATGGAAGACGCCGGCGCCCTGCCGATCGAACTCGACGTTTCCAAGATGGAAATGGGCGACGTGGTCGAGCTGCGCCCCTATGAAGGCAAGGCCATCAAGAACGGCGAAGTCATCGCCGAATTCGAAGTGAAGTCCGACGTGCTGTTCGACGAAGTGCGCGCCGGCGGCCGCATTCCGCTGATCATCGGCCGCGGCCTGACCGCCAAGGCGCGCGAAGCGCTGGGCCTGGCCCCGTCGACGCTGTTCCGCCTGCCCAAGGACCCGGCCGACACCGGCAAGGGCTTCTCGCTGGCCCAGAAGATGGTCGGCCGCGCCTGCGGCCTGCCGGAAGGCCGCGGCATCCGTCCGGGCACCTACTGCGAACCGAAGATGACCTCGGTCGGCAGCCAGGACACCACCGGCCCCATGACCCGCGACGAGCTCAAGGACCTGGCCTGCCTGGGCTTCTCGGCCGACCTGGTGATGCAGTCGTTCTGCCACACCGCCGCCTATCCCAAGCCCGTGGACGTCAAGACGCACCACACGCTGCCCGAGTTCATCAGCACCCGCGGCGGCGTCTCGCTGCGTCCGGGCGACGGCGTGATCCACTCGTGGCTCAACCGCATGCTGCTGCCCGACACCGTCGGCACCGGCGGCGACTCGCACACCCGCTTCCCCATCGGCATCTCGTTCCCGGCTGGTTCGGGCCTGGTCGCCTTCGCCGCCGCCACCGGCGTGATGCCGCTGGACATGCCGGAATCGGTGCTGGTGCGCTTCAAGGGCAAGCTGCAGCCCGGCGTCACCCTGCGTGACCTGGTCAACGCGATCCCGCTGTACGCCATCAAGCAGGGCCTGCTGACGGTCGCCAAGCAAGGCAAGAAGAACATCTTCTCCGGCCGCATCCTGGAAATCGAAGGCCTGCCCGACCTGAAGGTCGAACAAGCCTTCGAACTGTCGGACGCCTCGGCCGAGCGTTCGGCCGCCGGCTGCTCGGTGCGCCTGAACAAGGAACCGATCATCGAGTACATCAACAGCAACATCGTGATGCTCAAGTGGATGATCGCCAACGGCTACGAAGACGAGCGCACGCTGGGCCGCCGCATCAAGGCGATGGAAGCCTGGCTGGCCAATCCCCAGCTGCTGGAACCGGACGCCGACGCCGAATACGCCGCCGTCATCGAGATCGACCTGGCCGACGTGCACGAGCCCATCGTGGCCTGCCCGAACGACCCGGACGACGTCAAGACGCTGTCGGAAGTCGCCGGCGCCAAGATCGACGAAGTGTTCATCGGCAGCTGCATGACCAACATCGGCCACTTCCGCGCGGCGTCCAAGCTGCTCGAAGGCAAGCGCGACATCCCGGTCAAGCTGTGGGTGGCCCCGCCCACCAAGATGGATGCCACCCAGCTGACCGAGGAAGGCCACTACGGCGTGTTCGGCACCGCCGGCGCCCGCACCGAAATGCCGGGCTGCTCGCTGTGCATGGGCAACCAGGCGCAGGTCCGCGAAGGCGCGACGGTGATGTCCACCAGCACCCGCAACTTCCCGAACCGCCTGGGCAAGAACACCAACGTGTACCTGGGTTCGGCCGAACTGGCCGCGATCTGCTCGAAGCTGGGCCGCATCCCGACCAAGGACGAGTACATGGCCGACATGGGCGTCATCAACAAGAGCGGCGACCAGATCTACCAGTACCTGAACTTCGACAAGATCGCCGACTACAAGGACGTGGCGGACGTGATCGAGGTGTAAACCTCGCCACGTAGGCTCGCCTGCGACACGGCCCCGGAATGATCCGGGGCCGTTTTCATTGGCGCGGCCCACGGGTTTGGCGAAGCCGCAGATAGGACGGACACACCCTGCCATGCGTCCGAAAGTAGGGGACGGAACTTTCACGACGATACGTTTTCATACAATCACCGCAAATCGTGACAAGCAAGACGTAACCGCCGCCCGCCGGCACCGGGAGAAAACCGCCAATGACACGGCTCTTGATGCCGCTGCCGCTGCTGACCGCGCTGGCCGGCTGCGCCACCGCCCCGCCCTCGAATCCCGAGAACATCTGCGCCATCTTCCGCGAAAAGCCGGATTGGCACGACGCCGCGCTGAAGGTGCAGAAGAAATGGGGCGCGCCGGTGCCGGTGCCAATGGCGATGATGTACCAGGAATCCAGCTTCAAGCAGGACGCGGTGCCGCCGCGCTATTACTTCCTGGGCATCATTCCGTGGGGCCGGGTCAGTTCCGCCTACGGCTACGCCCAGGCCAAGGACGAAACCTGGGCCGATTACAAGAAAGATGCCGGCGGCTGGGGCGCCAGCCGCGACAATTTCGCCGATGCGCTCGATTTCATGGGCTGGTACATGAACAAGACCCAGCGCCTGAATGGCATCTCCAAATGGGACGCCTATGGCCAGTACCTGAACTACCACGAGGGCTGGACCGGCTATCGCAACCGCAGCTACGACCGCAAGGCGTGGTTAAAGACCGTATCAAAGAAAGTGCAGGCGCGCGCCGACAAGTTCGCCAGCCAGTACAAGAGCTGCGAGAAGGACCTGACCCGCGGCGGCTGGTTCTTCTGAGCCGGCGAGCGGGACACGGCGCCAGGCGGCAGGCCGGGCACGCCCCTAGCGCCCGACGGGCGGCGTCGACGCGCCGCCCGGCAACCTCTCAGGCCTGGCCCCCCAGCCGGTAGACGACGGTGTCCAGCCGGCTGACGCCGCGTTCGGCGAACTTGGGTTCCTTGGCCAGGATGTCGCGGCGGTCGATGATGACCGCTGGCGACACGCCGGTGAACAGATTGCGCATCTCGGCGTCGACCACCGCGAATGGCGGCCCGTCCATTTCTTCCTGCGGATAGTCCAGGGTGATCAACAGCCCACGGTAGCCGGGCGCCAGCTGGCCATAGACGTGGCGCACATAGTCGCCGCGCATGTCGGCGGGCAGCGCCACCAGCGCGGCACGATCATACGCGCCCACGCAGTGCGACAGCAGCGGCGCGTCCAGCTTGAAGATGTCGCCGCAGATGATCTCGATATTGCCCGCCACGTAGTGCCTGCCATAGGCGCTCTCGTGGATCACCGGCTTGAGCTCATTCTCGGTGAAGAACTGCTCGACGGCCAATTGCGACAGTTCCACGCCCAGGACCTGGTAGCCCTGCGCCGCCAGCCAGACCATGTCCAGCGACTTGCCGCACAGCGGCACCAGCACCTTGCCGCCCGCGGGCACCGAGAGTGTCGGCCAGTATTTCTGCAACAGCGGCGTCACTCGTGTCTGATGAAAATGCGTGCGCCCGTCACGCCAGCGCTCCAACCAGAATTCCGCGTCCATGTTTGTTCTTGTCCTCCGGAAAATAGCGAATCGCGCGATTCGCGGACAATGCCGCGCGCCGGTGCGCGGCATGGCAATGCTCCCTGGATACTAACCGGCCGAAAACCGATCGAGGTTTCGAACAGACGCCCGAAAGGCGCGTTTACCGGTATGCCGTGCCGGCCATGCCCGGATTGCGTGCCGGACTGGCCGTCAAACGCACTATTGTAGTGATCGCGCCAGGGTGACGCGCGGGCTCCACGCCGGCATGCTTTAGCCGGCCTGCCCCCACCGACGTGATCGACCTTCTCCATGATCCGATGCCCGACGCCCAGCGTCTCCAGGACCTGCGCGCCGAATGTGCGCAACAGCGCGGATCCGCGCTGGCCGAACTGTACCGGCTTGCGTCCCCGCATCTGTTTGCGCTCGCCAGGCGTATGTTGAGAGACCAGGCAGCCGCCGAGGACGTGCTGCAGGAATGTTTCGTTTCGATCCGGCGGCCGGCCAATACCGCGCCGAGCAGAGCCAGGCGATGACCTGGATGACCCGCATCGTCCGCGACCGCTGCATCGACCGGCTGCGGCGTCCCGACATCGAACCCCGGGCAGCGCGCCGCGGGGCGCTCCGACCGGTCCGATCGTGCTCGGCGGCAAGGTGATCCGGGTCCGCGCCACGGGCCGGCGCCAAAGGGCTCCACCTAGGGTTTGTCCTGATCAAGCGACGGCATCCAACGGCTCAGGCGCCCCGTATTTCCTGGTGACGGCCAACCCCAAAAGGAGATCGTCATGAAACTGCTAGCCTCGCTTGCCATCGCCTGCTCTGCCCTGACCCTGTCGCCCGCCCATGCGGCCGACGTCATGGTCGGCGGACAACCGATGATGCCCGCCAGGAACATCGTCGCCAACGCGGTCAACTCCGCCGACCACACCACCCTGGTGGCGGCGGTCAAGGCCGCCGGCCTGGTCGATACGCTGCAGGGCAAGGGCCCCTTCACCGTGTTCGCGCCCACCAACGCCGCCTTCGCCAAGTTGCCGGTGGGGACCGTCGACAACCTGGTCAAGCCGGAGAACAAGGCAACCCTCATCAAGATCCTCACCTACCACGTCGTTCCGGGAAAACTGGACTTCGACGCGCTGGCCGCCCGGGCCAGGAAGGGCGGCGTCACGGAACTGGCCACCGCCAGCGGCGGCAAGCTCTGGGTCATGATGAACGGCAAGCACAACCTGATCGTCAAGGACGAAAAGGGCGGCGTGGCCAATATCAGCATCTATGACGTCTACCAGTCCAACGGCGTGATCCATGTGATCGACACCGTGCTCATGCCCAAGTGATCGCGGCGAGCCTCGGAGAGCGGCCATGGGCCCGACGGCAATGCCGGGCCCATGGCCGCGCGGCGTGCATGCCGGGATTTCGCGATATCGTAGGGGCTCCATCCTGAGCCTGGGGCCTGCATGCCGCCGATCATGCCTTCATCTTCCCGCCGCCGCTTCACCCTGGCCCTGGCCGCGTTGGCCTGCGCCCCGTTGCGCGCCCGGGCGAGCCCGGGGCGCGACACCATCGTCAGGCAGGTGTTCCAGGCCGCCCCCGGACAGATCCGCTATGGCGCGCAACACGCCGCGTTGATGCGGCGCCTGGGCGTGATCTGGATTCCGGTGGAATCGGGCGCGCCCGGCATCGAATTCGAGCATCCCCTGGGCGGCAGGGACACCTTGGCCGCGGCCATGGCTGCACTGGACACGCGCGACCCCGCGCTAGCGGCGCAACGGCTGGCGGAAGTCTGCCGGCTGGTGCCGACCTATGTTCGCCAGCTGGGACGGCTGGCGCCCGGCCGCTACGCCGTGCCGCCGGCGCGCCGGGAGATGTTCGACTTTCCCGACAGCGGCGTCGACGCGCAGGGCCGCTTCGAACTGCGGCGCGAGCACCTGACGCTGCTGCGCGCGGCCAGCTGGCGCGAAGCCGGCAAGGACGAACTGGAAGCGGTGCTGCGTGAAGGCGACGCCTTTTGGCCCATGCCGTTCATCGATGGCAAGCGCCCCTATGGCGACAGCAGCCACTACCAGATCGACATGGCGCGGCTGCTGGGAGAGCCCTATCCCATCGACGCCAAGGGCCGCGCCATCACCGACCCGGCCAAGGACGCCCGCCTCGAAAGCCTGCATTGGCAGACGGCCGCCGCGCTGCAGGTCTTTCTGGCACACGCCAAGGCCTGAGCCGCGCCCGGACCAGGCGCCAGGGTCATGCAACGCTAGGGGCGCGCAAAGAAATGGCGGATGTCGTCGGCCACCGGCACCGCCGCCAGAACCAGCAGGAACAGCGCCAGCGGCAGGGTCGAGCCGAAACCGTAGTGGAAGAAGGAATAGGCGCCCACCACCCCGCCGCAGAAAAACAGCGTGACCAGCGTGCTGAGCACGATCAGCTTGCCACGGTCGGCCCGCACTCGCGGGCCGCCAGCCTTGTCGTCGTGAGCCAGGTTCCAGTAGAACAGCTTGCCCAGCTCGATGCCGATGTCGGTGACCATGCCGGTCACATGGGTCGTGCGGATCTCGGACTTGGACACCTTGGTGATCATCGCGTTCTGCAGGCCCATGATGTAGCACAGCAGCATCACCGTGCCCGGCACGTAGAACCAGCGCAGGTCCCCCAGGTTCGCGCCCAGCAGGCCGAAGGCCAGCAGCAGCAAGGCCTCGAGCACCAGGGGCAGCGCGAATTCGCTGGCCAGGTGCGAACGCCGCCCAAAGTTGATCAGCGAGGCCGACGTCGCCGCGCCCGCCAGGAACGACAGCAGCGCGGCCAATCCCTGCAAGACCACTGCCACGCTGCCGAGCACCATGTGATCGGCCATCATCGAAACAATGCCGGACATGTGCGAGGTGTATTGCTGCACCGCCAGGAACCCGCCCGCGTTGACCGCCCCGGCGACGAAGGTAAGGAAGTAGGCCAGCCGCCGGTTGGCCTGCGGTGTGCGGCTGACCGCGGTGAGCTGGCGCAGGAAAGGAATGGCCATGGCGACGCGATACGCTAGCGCGTCGGGCGGTCCCACGGACCCACGTAGCCGGTGCGCGGCATGAGTTCGAGCGCGGCCAGCGATTTGTCACGCTGCGCCAGGGTGGCAACGCGCGCGGTGCGCGGCATACGGAGGCTCCCGGAAATAGGCGGCGCGGCCGGCTGGCCGGCCGCGCCTGGTTCCAGGATTCTACCCGCCCGGCCGCCCCTTCGGCAGGCGGCAGCCGCCGCCATCGACGCTTTACCAGCCCAAATCCGTTCACACGGCGTCGGACTCGCTCAGCTGCTTGCGCCGGAACTCGCCCTGGCGCGTGAACATCCAGCCCGGATATTCCGGCGGCAGGGCGCTGACCTTGTCCAGGGCCGCCAGTTCGTCGCCGGTCAAGCGGATGGCGGTGGCCGCGAGGTTGTCGTCCAGCTGGTCGACGCGCTTGGCGCCGATGATGACGCTGGTGACCGCTCGCTGATGGAGCAGCCAGGCCAGCGCAACCTGCGCCACCGACACGCCGCGCGCCTCGGCCACCTGGCGCAAGACGTCGATGCTGTCGAAGGCACGCTCGCGGTCGACCGGCGGAAAGTCAAACTGGGCGCGGCGGTCGCCGGCCGCGGCCTGGCCATCGCGGCCGTACTTGCCGGTGAGCAGGCCGCCCGCCAGCGGACTCCACACCATCAGGCCGAGCCCCTCGCTTTGCAGCATGGGCACGATCTCGCGCTCCAGGTCGCGGCCGGCGATGGTGTAGTAGGCCTGCAGCGATTCGAAACGGGCCAGGCCCAGGCGCTCGGCGATGCCCAGCGCCTTCACGATCTGCCAGGCCGCCCAGTTGGATACCCCGACGTAGCGCACGTGCCCGTGCTGCACCAGGTTGTCGAGCGCCCGCACCGTTTCCTCGATGGGCGTGGCCGGGTCAAAGCCATGAATCTGGTACAGGTCGATATGGTCCAGCTGCAGGCGCGCCAGGCTCTTCTTGACGCTGTCCATGATGTGAAAACGCGAATTGCCGCGGGCATTGGCCCCTGGCCCGGTCTGGCCGAACACCTTGGTGGCGACGACCACATCGTCACGCGCCACCTTCAGGTCGCGCAACGCCTGTCCGGTGATGATCTCGGAACGGCCTTCCGAATACACGTCGGCCGTGTCGATAAAGTTGACGCCCGCCTCCAGGGCACGGCCCACCAGCCGGTTGGCGTCCTCCTGCTGCAAGGCGCCGATCTTGCTCCACAACTCGCCTTCGCCGCCGAAGGTCATCGTGCCCAGGCACAATTCCGAAACGAACAGGCCGGTATTGCCGAATTTCTTGTACCGCATGAGTGCACTCCTTCGCAGGCAGGGCGCGGTACCGGCCCGGGATGGGACGGCGGCGGCGCACGGCCGGGGTGGAAACAGTATGCGGCGCCGCAGGGGCCGCAGGCGATGCTCGATCCTGCCCTTTTTTTGCCCGATCCTCCGGCCCGGCCGCCCCCCTCCCCGGCATGCGCCCGATCCTCCACGTTTTTTGCCTATTTCTCCGCATCCACTTGCTGGATGGCATGCAAGTTCCCTGGTTGGATCTACACTCGACGACGCCTGATCCTCCGGCGCCCCACCCGCCACGCGCGCGCAAGGGCGCCTTGCCCGGAGCCCCTCCATGCCTCCCGCCCCCACCGACACGACCACCCCGCCGAATGCCGTTTTCGAACCCGCCCGGCACGAACTGCTGTGCCTGCTCGAGCGCATGACCGGCACGCTCGAAGGCTCGCTCGATACACCCATCGAAGGCCTGTTCCTGCACCGCATCTCGCAGCCGACCGGCCCCAAGCCCGCCTTGCAGAAGGCGGCGCTGGCCGTCATCGCGCAAGGATCCAAGCGGGTGCTGATCGGTGACGAAGCCTACGAGTACGATCCGTTCCACTACCTGATCTCATCAGTCGACCTGCCGGTGGTGGCCAAGGTCTCGATGGCCAGCCCGACCCTGCCCTACCTGGGCTTGCGGCTGGACCTGAACCCGGAGGAAATCACCGCCCTGATCAGCGACGAGAACCTGCCGCCGCTGGTGCCGGCCGAAGCCTCGCGCGCCATGTGCGTCAATCCGCTGGGCGGCACCCTGCTGGACGTGATGCTGCGCCTGCTTCGCCTGCTCGATACGCCACGCGACATCCCCATCCTGGCGCCCATGGTCAAGCGCGAACTGCTGTACCGCCTGCTGATGAACGGCCAGGGCGTGGTGCTGCGCCAGACCGTGCTGCAGGACAGCCAGCTCAATCGCGTGGCCAAGGCGATCCGCATCCTGCGCGACAACTACGCGCTGCCATTGCGCGTCGAGGAAATCGCGCGCGACGTGCATATGAGCGTGTCGTCACTGCATCATCATTTCAAGCAGGCCACCGCCATGAGCCCGCTGCAGTACCAGAAGCACCTGCGGCTCCAGGAGGCGCGCCGGCTGATGCTGACCGATGATGCCGGCGTGGCCCTGGCGGCCCATGCGGTCGGCTACGAAAGTTCGTCGCAGTTCAGCCGTGAATACAGCCGCCTGTTCGGCACGCCGCCCTTGCGCGACAAACAGCGCTGGAAGGACGAAGCGCTGGCGGCTGCCTGATCCTGCGACGCACGGCCGCAGCCACACAGCCACCCGGCTCGGGCCTCCCAGCGACGCGACGCGGAGCGCCTGACCGGAAATCAGCGATATGCTTGGGAACTCCCCACTGCGAATGCGGGCGCGCCCATGCAAGACCTGAACGACCTTTACTACTTCGTGCAAGTGGTGCGCAACGGCGGCTTCGCGCCGGCCGGACGCGCGCTCGACATCCCCAAATCGCGCCTCAGCCGGAGGATCGCGCTACTGGAAGAACGGCTCGGCGTACGTCTGATCCAGCGCTCCACGCGTACTTTCGCGGTCACGGAGCTGGGCCAGGAATATTTCGAGCAGTGCCTGTCGATGCTTGCTGGCGCGGAGGCGGCGCAGGAAGTCATCGACCGCACCCACGCCGAGCCGCAAGGCACCATCCGCATGAGCGCGCCACCGGCGTTGATCTATTATTTCCTGGGCGACATGGTGGCGCGCTTCATGGAGCAGTGTCCCAAGGTGAACGTGTACCTGAAAAGCTTCAGCCGACCCGTGGACGTGCTGCGCGAGGGTTACGACCTGGCGGTACGGGTGCGCTTCGGCCAGATCGAAAGCAGCGACCTGGTGATGAAGCATCTGGGCGTTGGACGCCAGTGCCTGGTGGCCAGCCCCGCACTGGCGCGGCGCCTGCCGGCGTCGGCCGATCCGCAACAACTCAGCCAGCTGCCGACGCTGGCGCTGGGGCCCGAGCAGCGCGAATCGGTCTGGAGACTGGATGGCGCCGATGGCGCCGATGGCGCGCGCCTGGAAGTGCCTTACTCGCCGCGGTTTGTCACCGACGACATGCTGGCCTTGAAGCAGGCCGCGCTACGGGGCGTGGGCGTCGTCGCCTTGCCGATGGTCATGATCCACGACGAACTGGATGCGGGGCGCCTGGCGAACGTGGGCGGCCCCTGGCAGCCCGAGCCGGGCAACGTGCACGCGGTCTTCCCCTTGCGTCGCGGCCTGCTGCCGGCGGTGCGCGAACTGCTGGATTTCATGGCCGAGCAATATCACGGCATCAGCGAACTCGAAGCGCAGGCGCAGCGCCGCCATTGCCCGCAGATTGTTCAAGGGGCGCATATATCGTCCCAGGAATAGAACGCTGAGGATCGCTTTGAACCACTACCGACATGTTCCCCGGCTAATCTAGGATGCAGGCTACAGACTCAAGATTCTGACCACGGCGCGGCCCTGGGCCCGCCTCCCTCACGCAACCGGAGCAAAGCCATGAGCAAACCCTACGTCAAACTGGACAAGAACGAAGCCGCCGTACTGCTGGTCGACCATCAGGCCGGCCTGCTGTCCCTGGTGCGCGACTTTCAACCCGATCAATTCAAGAACAACGTGCTGGCGCTGGCCGACCTGGCCGCCTATTTCAAGCTGCCCACCATCCTGACCACCAGTTTCGAGGACGGCCCCAACGGCCCCCTGGTGCAGGAGCTGAAGGACAAATTCCCCAAGGCGCCCTACATCGCCCGCCCCGGCAACATCAATGCCTGGGACAACGAAGACTTCGTCAAGGCGGTCAAGGCCACCGGCAAGAAGCAGCTCATCATCGCCGGCGTGGTGACCGAAGTGTGCGTGGCCTTCCCCGCCTTGTCGGCGCTGGAGGAAGGCTTCGACGTATTCGTGGTGACCGATGCCTCGGGCACCTTCAACGAAGTCACCCGCAACGCCGCCTGGAGCCGCATGGAACAGGCCGGCGCGCAACTGATGTCGTGGTTCGGCGTGGCCTGCGAACTGCATCGCGACTGGCGCAACGACATCGAGGGCCTGGGCACGCTGTTCGCCAACCACATCCCCGACTATCGCAACCTGATGGCGTCGTACTCGACCACCAAGGGCAAGTAAGCCGCCCGGCGCAAGCCTGCCTCGCGGGCCTACCTCTTGCGGAAGGGGTAGGCCTGTTGCGCCAGGAACGTGCCGGGCATGTCGTTGTCGAGAATGCCGTAGTTTTCCGGCAGGCGCTTGCCGGTGCCGCGCACCGCCGTGCCGAACAGATAGTCGATGAACGACAGGTGCGCCGCGTAGTTCTTGTCGATGGCCTCGGTGTCGGACGAGTGATGCCAGTGGTGAAAGTCCGGCGTCACGATCACGTAGCGCAGCCAGCCCCACGGCAGCTTGACGTTGGAGTGGATGAGCACCGCCTGGAAGCCGACGATGATGATGTAGGCATCCAGCACCGGCTTGGAAAAGCCCAGCGCGAACAGCACGCCCAGCACCGCCACCCGCGTGATCAGCAGCTCGACGATGTGCAGGCGCGAACCGGCCAGCCAGTCGAGCGTACGGGTGCTGTGATGCACGGCGTGGATGCGCCACAGGAACGGCACCTCGTGATACGCGCGGTGCGCGGCATACTGCACCAGGTCCGCCACCAGCACCGCCACGAACAGTTCCGCCAGATACGGCAACGACTGGATCGCCTGCTGCAACGGCTCATACGCGGCCCACGAGAACAACCGGTGCACGAAGAAGTTGATGCACAACAGCACCGCGCCGACCGACAGGTGGTTGAACAGGAAGTGCTTCATGTCCACCTGCCATTCGCCGCGGAACACAGGCTGGCCCGGGTACAGGGGGAACAGCTTCTCGAAGATGATGAACACCGTGCTCGAGGCCAGCAGGTCCAGGATGAACCAGTCCAGCCCCAGATAGGGGTGGTGGCCGGTATTGGAGGAGGTCACCACGACCTGGCTGCCGCCCGCCGCGACCGCGCAGCACACCAGCACGAAAGCGGCGATGTTGAGCCAGCGCTGGCGGCCGAACACGATGTTGGTCAAGGCGATGGTGCCGGAGGCCAGCAAGGCGGCGAACAGCAGCGTGCGCATTGCCTCCACCGTATAGAAACTGCGTAGCTCCGGGGTCGTGAGATATGCCGGGAAATGAAATGCCAGGACGCCCAGTACCGACAGGATCGCCAGGAACAGCGCGATCACGCCGGTGATCATTCCCGTGCCGGGGCGGATGCGGCCGTCCTGCTTGAACAAATCCAGGACCTGGCGGTAAATGGGCGCGCGCTGATTCATTTCACTTTTATGGCAGACCACGGGGAAGCGAGTGTATCCCCGGCCCAGGCATGCCATGTAAACAAACGTGAGTAGATAAGACCAGGCGACGGCGCGCCTGAACCGTGCTTGCGCCGCGTCAAACCGGCCGCGGCGGTACGGGCGCCGCGGGTTGACTTTGACGGGGCATTGTTATGTCATGGAACCGACAGCTCATTTACGGGCCGGTCCGCCGGCCCCGCGCAGTCCCCTTCCACCCGGATCCAGCAAGAGGCCGTCATGTTCCCTGAGTACCGCCAACTGATCACCCGCCTGAAAGCCGAGAACGGTCACTTCTCGGCCCTGTTCCAGCGCCATAACGACCTGGACCAGGAAATCAAGAATATGGAGGCGGGCATCGTGCCGGCCTCGGATACCAGCGTCGAAATCCTGAAAAAGGAAAAATTGCTGCTCAAGGACAAGCTGTACAGCTTGCTGAAGGCGGCAGACCAGAGCGCCGGCTGACCCCCCTCCTTCCCGAGCCCGACCATTGCGCAGGGCGCCGCCATCGCGGCGCCTTTTTGCTGCCTGGCAAGCCGTTGCCACCGCGCTGCCGCGGCGTTCCGCCCATCCACGGGGTAAAGCTCCAGCCCCTTGCCCAGTTATCCAGTCCGATTATGGAGGCGCCCGCTTGCTGACAAATAACTGAATGAATAAAATCAAGCCTTCCGGCCATCCGCCGGATGCGTAAACAGGATGGTGCAAGGTGCAAGACAGAGATTTCAAGGCCGGCGAAGCCGTGTCGCCCGTGACGGGCTGGGCCATGATGCCGCTGCGGGAACATGATTCGCTGCTGCTGCGGCTGGATTTCCTGACCGATCCTTCGCCCACGGCGATGGGCCGCGCTGGCCGCGGCCGCGTCTACGCCATGACCTCCGAACAACTGCAACTGCTGCTCGATTCGCTGCAGGCCCAGCTCGACAAGCTGCAGCCCGAACCCACCCGTCCGCGCCACTGAGCCGCCTCCCGCATTCCTTCAGCATCTTTAAAGATGGATTAGCATCTTTAGATTCTCTAATCACCTTGCAGCCGCTAGTCTGTCGCCCTTGATCCAGGGTATGACATGACCAGCGCCTTCCTTCCCGGTTTTTTCCTCAGCCTGAGCCTGATCCTTGCGATCGGCGCCCAGAACGCCTTCGTGCTCCGGCAAGGCTTGCGCCAGGAACACGTCTTTGCCGTCTGCCTGGTATGCGCCGTCTCGGATGCGATCCTCATTGCCGCTGGCGTGGCCGGCTTCGGCCTGGCATCGCATGCCCTGCCCTGGCTGGAACCGGTGCTGCGCTATGGCGGGGCGCTGTTCCTGCTGGCGTACGCGGCGCGCAGCCTGCGTTCCGCCCTGCGCAACCACGGCAGCCTGACGCCATCGGGTCGGCAAGCGGCCGGGCTGGGCGCCACCCTGGCCACCTGCCTGGCCTTCACCTGGCTCAATCCCCATGTCTATCTCGACACGGTGGTGCTGCTCGGTTCGATCTCCAGCCAGTACGACGGACACAAGGCTGCCTTCGCGCTGGGCGCGATGACGGCTTCGTTCACGTTCTTCTTCACACTGGGGTTCGGCGCCCGCCTGTTGCGGCCGGTGTTCGCCAGCCAGACGGCGTGGCGGGTGCTGGACGTCCTGGTCGGCATCGCCATGCTGGCGATCGCGTTGAAGCTGGTCTGGCCGTGATTCTGTCGCGCCGCCGGCCTCATTGGCCCGACGTGGCTTTGCGGACGGCGGCCGGCGTATTGCGGAACGTGACGCCCAGGCGATTGAACGCGTTCATCAGTCCGATTGCATAGGTCAGGTCGGCCAGCTCCTTGTCGTTGAACTGTGCCGAGGCGGCCTCGTAATCATCATCCGGCACGCCGCTGTCGGCCACGCGCGTCACGCATTCGGCCCAGGCCAGCGCCGCCTGTTCGCGCCCGCTGAACAAGGCGCCCGCTTCGCGCCACACCGGCACCAGCACCAGCTTGTCCACCGAGACGCCCTGCTTGAGCAGGTCGCGCGAGTGCATGTCGATGCAATAGGCGCACCCGTTGATCTGCGAGACCCGCAGATACACCAGGTTGACCAGCTCCTCGGGCAGGCCACATTGGCGCAGATAGGCGTATACGGCGCCAAAGGCCTTGTAGCCCTCGGGCGCGGCTTGGGCGTAGTCGATGCGTTGGCTCATGGTGAATCCTGAATTCGGCTGTGAAAACGTCATGTTGCGCCTCCATGGCGTTTTCCGGTAGATCCAAGAATCAGGTTGTGTGCTGGGCCATGTGAATCGGCCCCCTCATCGCTTCAACCATCGCAGATAGGCGGCTTCCATGCTTTCCGCCATGCCGGCGAGCGAGAATTTTTTCTCGCCGCGCACGTAGGCCGCGCCGGCGGCGCCCATGCGTTGCCGCAAGGTGGCGTCGGCGGCCAGGGTTTCCAGGCAGGCGCGCAAGGCGTCGACATCGCCGTAGGGCACCAGCAGCCCGGTCTCGCCGTGCTTCACGACTTCGGGGACGCCTCCCACGCGCGTGCCGACGATGGGCAGCCCGCAGGCGGCCGCTTCGATGAACGAAGTGCCCAGGGCCTCGAACTGGGTGGCAAGCGCGAATATGTCGCTGGCCGCCAGCACGTTGCCGATATCGGCGCGTCGGCCAAGAAAATGCGTGCGCGCCTCGCAGCCATGCTGGCGTGCCATGTCCTTGAGGACGTCGAGCTGCGAGCCTTCGCCCGCGAAGACCAGATGGATATCGGCCGGACCGTTCATCAGGGGCGCCGCCGCGGACAGCAACAGGCCCTGGCCTTTCTGCGGCCGCAGGTGCGCGACGCAGACGATGACGATGGCCGCCCGCGCAATGCCCAGTTCTTCGCGCAGGCTGGAGCGGCCGTCGTTCGGCGCGATGGGAATGGCGTCGGACACCGTCGCGACATGGCTCTGGGGCACGCCGCGCTCGATCATCTGGGTGGCGACATAGTCGCTGACCGCCACCACGCGGTGTGGCAGCCGCGTGTAACTCCATAGGGACCCTGGCCGCTTCGCCAGGTGGCGGGTCCGCACGATCAGCGGCGTGCCCGCGAGCCTGCCCGCCATCGCCGCGATCACCGTATCGCGCCGGCTATGGGTATTGAGGACGTCGAATTTGCCGCGCGCCAGGATCCCGCGGATCCCGTATACCGCCCGGGTGTAGTTCGACACGCCGTCCATCAGGAATTCGTGCACGCGAAACCCTTCGGCCTGCAGGCGCGAAGACAGCTTGCTTGCGGGTTGGCAGATCGCCTCGAGCGTATGGCCGCGTTCGCGCAGCGCCAGCATTTCCCGGAAGATCCGATTTTCCTGACCACCGAAGGTGGTGGCCGCCTCGGAGTGCATGATCCGCAGGCGCTTCTGGCCGCCGTCGCGCATCAGGATGCCTCGCTTTGCGACATCAGAACCATGGCCTCGGCGTAGAGAAAATCCTCGGTCGAGATCACGCCATAAGGGGTGGTGGCCTTTGGCTCGATGTCCAGGCGCTTGTCATGCTGACGCGCCTGGATATTGCCGGACGGGTCCAGGCACAGGCGCCAGCCGGCCTGCCGCAACCGGGTCATGGTGGCGGAAGGTTCCAGCACGGTCAGCGCATAAGGCTCGGCTGCTTCGGAAATGTGTGACGGAATCGCACTGGCCAGCCCTACATCCACGAGCCGCGGAGCCTTGCCATTGCCAGGATCGAAAGAAAACCGAAACAACGCGGGTAGCCGAAGGCCCTGAAAATGCGGCATAAGAATATTTCAATTTGAAAATTATTGTCGCATTTTAACAAATTGCCCCCAATGTGCCGGCTTCGGCACGTAACGCGTCAACTTCTTGGTCTTATATTTTTCACATCGGCACCGAGCGGCAGGGACGAGGTCGGCCGGGGCAGGCGGAAGCTTACCATTTCCTGAATAAACAGGTTGCAAAAGCCACGGAGCGGACAACCGCTTGATAAACGCCCGTTCCGCTTATCGCCGCAAAAAAACTCGAGCGGGAAACGACAAAGGCCGTTAGTGAACGCGTTCACTAACGGCCTTCTGATTCCTGGTCGGGGCGGCGGGATTCGAACTCGCGACCCTCTGCTCCCAAAGCAGATGCGCTACCAGGCTGCGCTACGCCCCGAGGGTCGCAACTATACCAGATACCGGCGCCATCCCCGATCACATCGGGAGCAGGCCGCCGCTCCGCGTCCGTCGGGCGCCCCCTGATTGACACCTATATAGTTGAAGCATAAATTAAATGCGCCCCTCAGAGCCCCACGACTCATAACGACATTCATCGGGAAACACATGGCAAACGCCTCCACTCCGTCCGCCTGGGCCACGCCCGCGCGGACCACCTACACCGTGCTGTTCGTTTGCTGGCTGGCCATCCTGTTCGAGGGCTACGACGTCGGCGTCATGGGCGCGGTGCTGCCGGCATTGGCCGACGACAAGAGCTGGAATCTCAGTTCGATCGAACTGGGCATGCTGGGCAGCTACGCGCTGGCAGGCATGTTCGTCGGATCGTTCGCGGTGGGCACGCTGTCCGACCTGCTGGGCCGCCGGCGCATGCTGCTGGCCTGCGTGACGCTGTTCTCCCTGACCATGATCGGCGCGGCCTGGGCGCCCACCCCGACCTGGTTCGCGGCCTTCCGCTTCATCGGCGGCCTGGGGCTGGGCGGCGTGATCCCGGTGGCGGCGGCATTGACGATCGAGTATTCACCGCCCGCAAAGCGCGGCTTCAACTACGGCGTCATGTACTCCGGCTACTCGCTCGGCATCCTGTGCTCGGCCGCGGTGGCCATGGCGGTGCTGCAGCACTGGGGCTGGCGCGCGGTGATCCTGGTGGGCGCGGCGCCGCTGCTGCTGGTGCCGGTGCTGGCGCGCCTGCTGCCCGAGTCGCTCGAATACCTGCTGGCCAAGGGCGACGAGGCCGGCGCCCGCGCCATGGCGCAACGCCTGGGCATCGCCTCGCTGGAGCCGTTCCGCCCGCGCGAAGTGACGGGCGAGAAGACCACCTGGCGCGATGTGATGGCCGCGGTTTTCGCGCCGCGCCACCTGCGCGCCACCCTGTGCTTCTGGGGAGCGCTGTTCCTGGGCATGATGCTGGTCTACGGCCTGAACACCTGGCTGCCGCAGATCATGCGCAAGAACGGCTACGACCTGGGGTCGAGCATCTCGTTCCTGCTGGTCTTCAGCCTGGCCTCCGCAATCGGCGGCCTGGTGCTGGGCCAGTTCGCCGACAAGAGCGAACCGCGCAGGATCGTGGCGCTGTTCTATCTGGTGGGCGCTATCGGCATCTATTGCCTGACCTACAACAATCCGCTGGCGGTCAATTACCTGTGGGTGGCGCTGGCCGGGATCGGCAGCATTTCGTCTTCGCTGATCCTGACCGGCTATCTGGCAGGCTACTACCCGGCGCATGCGCGTGGCGCCGCCACCGGCTGGGCGCTGTCGTTCGCCCGCATCGGCGCGATGAGCGGCCCCATCGTCGGCGGCTATCTGGCCGGGCTGCAGTTGCCGCTGGCGTGGAATTTCATGGCGTTCTCGTGCGCGGCGGTGCTGGCGGCGGTGTTCGTGATCCTGATCCCGGGCCGCTACGCCGGTGGCGCGTCGGCGCAACCCGCGGCCGGCGCGCGGACGCTGGAACAGCAGCGTTCCTGATGTTGCCCATCTGCCGGGCGAGCAACGCAGGCCAGCGGAAATGACAACGGCGCGCCCTTTCGGGCGCGCCGCCGATACCACCGTGATGAAGCGCCGCGGGAGCGCCGCCCGCCGGTTGCCCGCCAGGCGCGCTCCCGCCGCCGATCAGCCGAAGCGGCCGGTGATGTAGTCTTCGGTTTCCTTGCGCGACGGCTTCACGAAGATCTGGTCGGTCTGGCCGAATTCCATCAGCTCGCCCAGGTACATGTAGGCCGTGAAATCCGAACAGCGGGCGGCCTGCTGCATGTTGTGGGTCACGATGACGACGGTGTAGTCGTTCTTCAGTTCGGCGATCAGTTCCTCGATCTTGGCGGTCGAGATCGGATCCAGCGCCGAACACGGCTCGTCCAGCAGCAGCACTTCCGGCTTGATGGCCACGCCGCGCGCGATGCACAGGCGCTGTTGCTGGCCGCCCGACAGGCTGTTGCCGCTCTGGTGCAGCTTGTCCTTCACTTCGTTCCAGAGCGCGGCCTTGCTCAGCGCCCACTCCACGCGCTCGTCCATCTCGCCCTTGGACAGGCGCTCGAACAGGCGCACGCCGAAGGCGATGTTGTCGTAGATGCTCATGGGGAACGGCGTAGGCTTCTGGAACACCATGCCGACCTTGGCGCGGATCAGCGAGATATCGGTCTTGGCGGTCAGCAGGTTCTCGCCGTCCAGGATGATCTCGCCCTCGGCGCGCTGGCCCGGGTACAGCTCGAACATGCGGTTGAAGGTGCGCAGCAGCGTCGACTTGCCGCAGCCCGACGGGCCGATGAAGGCGGTGACCTTCTTCTCCTGGATCGACATGTTCACATTGCGGATCGCATGGAACTTGCCGTAGTAGAAGTTCAGGTTCTTGACCTCGATCTTGTTCTTGACGGCGGTGGCGGTGTTTTCCATTTGGTTTCCCTAGGTCCGGCGCGGCATGCGCGCCGGCAAAGCGATCTTTATTTGCGGAACATGTTGCGGGCAATGATGTTGATGCCCAGCACCAGCAGCGTAATCAGGGTGGCGCCGGCCCAGGCCAGGTCGTTCCAGTCCTTGAAGGGGCTGGCGGCGTATTGGTAGATCACGACCGGCAGGTTGGCCATCGGGCCGTTCATGTTGGTCGACATGAACTGGTTCGACAGCGCGGTGAACAGCAGCGGCGCGGTTTCGCCCGAGATGCGGGCGATGGCCAGCAGCACGCCGGTGATGATGCCGGTCTTGGCGGCGCGATAGCACACCAGGGTGATCATGCGCCACTTCGGGCAGCCCAGCGCGGCCGCGGCTTCGCGCAGGCTGTTGGGCACCAGCAGCAGCATGTTGTCAGTGGTGCGCACCACCACCGGGATCACCAGGATCGACAGCGCGATGGCGCCGGCCCAGCCCGAGTAGTGCCCGACCTGCGCCACGTACACGGCGTAGATGAACAGGCCGATGATGATGGATGGGGCCGACAGCAGCACGTCGTTCAGGAAGCGCGTGGCGGGCGCCAGCCAGCCGCGCTGGCCGTATTCGGCCAGGTAGGTGCCGGCCAGGATGCCGACCGGCGTGCCGATCAGCGTGCCCACGCCCGCCATCATCACGCTGCCGAAGATGGCATTGACCAGGCCGCCGGACTGCCCGGGCGGCGGCGTGATCTCGGTGAAGAGCGTGTACGACAGCGCCGGCGCGCCCTTGAGCAGCAGCGTCAGGATGATCCAGAACAGCCAGAACAGGCCGAACACCAGGGTGCCAAGCGAGATGGTCAGCATCACGCGGTTGACCACGCGGCGCCGGCGGTAGACGCCGTTTTGCATATTGAGTACGGATACAGCAGCCATGATCTTTTCCTTGTGCGGCGCCGGTCAGGTGCGCTTGCCTTCACCGGCCGACAGGCGGACCAGCAGCATCTTGGCAAGCGCCAGCACGATCGTGGTGATCAGGAACAGGATCAAGCCCAGTTCCAGCAACGCCGACTTCTGGATGCCGCCGGCCTCATTGAATTCGTTGGCCAGGGCCGAGGCGATCGAGTTGCCCGGGGAGAACAACGAACCGGACCACTTGAAGGCGTTGCCGATCACGAAGGTCACCGCCATGGTCTCGCCCAGCGCGCGCCCCAGGCCCAGCATGATGCCGCCGATGACGCCCGACTTGGTGAACGGCAGCACCACGCGCCACATCACTTCCCAGGTCGTGCTGCCCAGGCCGTAGGCCGATTCCTTCAGCATGGCCGGCACCAGTTCGAACACGTCGCGCATCACCGCGGCGATGAACGGGATGATCATGATCGACAGGATCAGCCCGGCGGTGAAGATGCCGATGCCGAATGGCGGCCCCGCGAAGATGCCGCCGATGACGGGCACGCTGCCCAGCGTGGCGATCAGGAAAGGCTGCACGTATTGCTGGAACACCGGCACGAAGACGAACAGGCCCCACATGCCGTAGATGATCGACGGAATCGCCGCCAGCATCTCGACCGCGGTGCCCAGCGGGCGGCGCAGCCAGGTCGGCGACAGTTCGGTCAGGAAGATGGCGATGCCGAACGACACCGGCACCGCGATGATCAGGGCAATGGCCGAGGTCAGCAGCGTGCCGATGATGGGCACCACCGCGCCATAGTTCTGCTTGACGGGGTCCCAATCGTTGAGCCACAGGAACGACAGGCCGTACTTGGCCAACGATTCGCGGCTGCCGTAGATCAGGGAAACGAGGATCGCCGCCAGCAGGATGAACACCAGGAAGGCGAACAGGCGGGTCAGGTTCTTGAACAGCGCATCCATCAGCGCGTTTTTGTTTTGCTTCATAGGCGAAGGCGTGCCGGTAGTCACGGAGTCCGCCACGCTGGGCGGAAGCGGCACACTATTATCCATTACCGCGCTCATGGATGGACTTTCCTTAGGAAACCTTGGGGGGAAACGACGAGTGGGTCCGGGAGACCCGCCCCGACGTCCGGCGAACCGGATGCCGGGGCAGTTGGCAGATGCCGGCGCGTGGCTGGGCCGTCGCGCCGGGCAACCGCTTTACTTCCAGACGGCCTTGCCGTCGGCGGACTTGACCTCGCCCCAGGCGGCGCGGATTTCCTTGGTGACGGCTTCCGGCAGCGGCACGTAGTCCATGGCTTCAGCCGACTTGGCGCCGTTCTTGAAGGCCCAGTCGAAGAAGTCCAGCACGGCCTTGCCTTGCACCGGCTTGTCCTGCGACTTGTGGACCAGGATGAAGGTGGCGGCGGTGACGGGCCACGAATCGGCGCCCGGCTCGTCGGTCAGCACCACGCCCATGCCAGGCGCGCTCTTCCAGTCGGCGTTCGCGGCAGCAGCGGCGAAGGCCTTCTGTTCCGGCTGGACGAACTTGCCGGCCTTGTTCTGCAGTTGGGTCCAGGCCAGCTTGTTCTGCTTGGCGTAGGCGTATTCGACGTAGCCGATCGAGTTCTTCAGCTGGCCGACGTAGGCAGCGACGCCTTCGTTGCCCTTGCCAC
This sequence comes from Achromobacter sp. CSND-B12, assembly GCF_052906545.1. NCBI lineage: Bacteria > Pseudomonadati > Pseudomonadota > Betaproteobacteria > Burkholderiales > Alcaligenaceae > Achromobacter > Achromobacter sp. CSND-B12. The sequence goes on from NZ_JBREGJ010000001.1 coordinate 1,573,704, forward strand.
CCTGGCCCACGGGCCACTTGACGGCCTTGCCTTCGCCGACTTGTTCCTTCCACTCCGGCGACACCTTGGACAGGTAGTTGGTCCAGCCGAAGGTGGTGCCCGAACCGTCCGAACGGTGCACGACGATGATGTCGGCCGACGGCAGCTTCAGGTCGGGGTTCAGCGCCTTGATGGCGGCATCGTCCCACTTCTTGATCTTGCCCAGGAAGATGTCGCCCAGGACCTTGCCCGACAGCTTCAGCTTGCCCGGCTCGATGCCGTCGATGTTCACCACGGCCACGGTGCCGCCGATGACGGCCGGGAATTGCAGCAGACCATTCTTTTCCAGGTCGGCGGCCTTCATGGGATCGTCCGAGGCGCCGAAATCGACGGTCTTGGCGATGATCTGTTGCTGACCGCCGCCCGAGCCGATCGACTGGTAGTTCACGGCGTTGTTGGTGGCAGCCTTGTAGTCCGACGCCCACTTGGCGTAGATCGGGTACGGGAACGAAGCGCCGGCGCCGGTCACATCGGCGGCCTGGACGGCGAAAACGGCGGCGCTCAGCGCGACACCCAGGGAAACTTGTTTGAAGACACGTTTGAACATCTTGGTTCCTTCTGTGCTCGTTAGAGGAGTCTTTGGCAGGCTTTCCACTGCCTGTCTTTCAGCGACCCTCGCATCTTAGAAGTCCAACGTGACAGGATAGTGACAGTCATATACCCCCCCCCGGAGCGCTGCGCGCTTCCCCCCCCAGGGGGGCGCCGGTGGCGGACCGGCGGAGCCGGATCCGCGCGGCCTGGCTTGGGAGGGGCCGGTTGGGATGGGGGGCGGCTTGCTGGTGGGGATGTGGGGACGGAGTCCGCCCCCCGGTGGGTGCCGGTAGCGGACCGGCGGAGCCGGATCCGCGCGGCCTGGCTTGGGAGGGGCCGGTTGGGATGGGGGGCGGCTTGCTGGTGGGGATGTGGGGACGGGTTGCTCGCTCTGGCCAGGCGTGCCTTTTGCCGGGTGTCCCGCTATGCGGAAATGGGGCGCGAGTTGCCCCGGCCTAGTGTTACACGCCCAGTTTCTGCATCAAGTATTGGTGCAGATTGAAGGGTTCGCGGCGGCTGCGGACGCGGACGTAGTCGCCGTCGGCCTGTTGTTGCCAGGCGAGCTGGTTGTCGCGCAGGGCGAAGGTGAAGGCCTCGTCGATGACGCGCTTTTTGAGGGTCTTGTCGTAGATCGGGAAGGCGATTTCGACGCGGCGGAAGAAGTTGCGGTCCATCCAGTCGGCCGAGGACAGGTACACCGTCTCGGCGCCGTCGGCATAGAAATAGAAGACGCGCGAGTGCTCCAGGAAGCGGCCGACGATGGAACGCACCCGGATGTTTTCCGACAGCCCCGGCACCCCCGCGCGCAGCGCGCAGACGCCGCGCACGATCAGGTCGATCTTCACGCCGGCCTGGCTGGCCTTGTAGAGTTCCTCGATGATCTGCTCTTCCAGCAGCGAGTTCATCTTGGCCATGATGCGGGCGCGCTGGCCCGCCTTGGCGGCGCGCGCCTCGGCGCGGATCAGCGCCACCATGCCGTCATGCATGGTGAAGGGCGACTGCATCAGCGACTTGAGCGCGCGGCGCGCGCCCAGGCCGGTCAGCTGCGCAAACACCTTGTCCATGTCCTCGCACAGCTTCGGATCGGCGGTCAGCAGGCCGAAATCGGTATACAGGCGCGCCGTGCGCGGATGGTAGTTGCCGGTGCCCAGGTGGGCATAACGGCGCAGGCGGCCCTTTTCGCGCCGCAGCACCACCGCCATCTTGGCGTGGGTCTTGTGCGCGACCACGCCGTACACCACGTGCGCCCCCACCTCTTCCAGCTTGGAGGCCCAGTTGATGTTGGTCTGTTCGTCGAAACGCGCCATCAGCTCCACCACCACCGTCACTTCCTTGCCGGCGCGCGCGGCGGCCAGCAGGATCTTCATCAGCTCGGAATCCTCGCCGGTGCGGTAGATGGTCTGCTTGATGGCCATCACGTCCGGATCCAGCGCGGCGGCGGTCAGGAAATCGATGACGGGCTGGAACGACTGATAGGGGTGGTGCAGCAGGCGGTCCTGCTCGGCCACGGCCTCGAACAGCTCGGCCGGCTTGTCACCCACGCGGTCGAACGGCGCCGGCACCGGCGCGCGGTAGTCGGGGAACAGCAGGTCGGGCCGGTTGGGCGAATTGCACAGCTGCATCAGGCGCGACAGGTTCACCGGCCCCGGCACGCGGTAGGTGTCCTCGGGCTTGAGCGAGAATTCGCGCTGCAGGAAGGTTTCCAGCTCGACCGGGGTCAGCTTGTCGATCTCCAGCCGCACCGCCGCGCCGAAGTTGCGCTGCGACAGCTCGCCCTGCAAGGCGTGGCGCAGGTTGGTGACTTCTTCCTCGTCCACGAACAGGTCGCTGTTGCGCGTCACCCGCCACTGGTAGCAGCCCAGCATTTCCAGGCCCGGAAACAGCTCGCCGACGAAGGCGCGCAGCAACGAGGTCAGCAGGATGTAGCCTTCCGGATGGCCGGACAGCTCCTGCGGCATCTTGATCAGGCGCGGCAGCGCGCGCGGCGCCTGCACCACGGCGATAGAGGCCTGGCGGCCGAAGGCGTCGGCGCCGGACAGGGAAACGATGAAGTTCAGGCTCTTGTTGTAGACCCGCGGAAACGGATGCGCCGGGTCCAGCCCGATCGGGGTCAGCAGCGGCATGACGTCGCGGTTGAAGACCTCGCGCGCCCATTCCTGCTGCTCGGCATTCCATTCCGACGCATGATGCAGCGCGATGCCCTCGGCCTGCAGCGCCGGCAGGATGGCGTCGTTGAGCAACGCATACTGGCGCCCCACCAGTTCGTGCACCGCCTGCTGGACGTTCTCGAACGCCTGGTCGGGCGTCATGCCGTCCGGCCCCACCAGGTTGGGCGACTGGCGCTGCTGCTCTTTCAGGCTGGAGATCCGGATCTCGAAGAACTCGTCCAGGTTGGAACTGACGATGCACACGTAGCGCAGCCGTTCGAGCAGGGGCGTGCCGGGACTTTCCGCCATCGCCAGCACGCGCTCGTTGAATTTGAGCAGCGACAATTCACGGTTCAGCAGCAGCGGCTCGGCGGGCGGGCGAGTGGTCATACCGGATTCCATACGTAAGGAAAGCGTGGAGTTTTACTTCAAAAGAGTGACGGTTCTATGACACAACGCCAAATGCGTAGCGTACGACAAAACCGGGACGTATGGCGCATGGTCTCCCGGCGCCAACTATCTGTTCCATAAGCGAAAACCCGCGGGGGCCGGCGCTGTCATATGGGGTCTCTATAATCAGGCCACCTCACAGCCAAAATCACGAGCCGCATGGATCAACTTCTGGCCGCCGTGGACCTCGGGTCCAACAGCTTCCGCCTCTCCATCGGACGCATCGTTCAGCAGGACGGTACGCCCCAGATCTACCAGATCGACCGCCTCAAGGAAACCGTCCGGCTCGCCGCCGGGCTGGACGCCGAAAAACGCCTGGGCGACGACGCCATCGAGCGCGCCATCGCCGTCCTCGAACGTTTCGGCGATCGCCTGCGCAGTTTCCATCCCAACCGTGTGCGCGCGGTGGCGACCAACACCTTCCGGGTCGCGCGCAACACCCGCGATTTCCTGCCCCGGGCCGAGGCTGCCCTGGGCTTTCCCATCGAAGTCATCGCCGGCCGCGAAGAGGCCCGCCTGATCTTCTCGGGCGTGGTCCATACCCTGCCCCCTTCGCCCAACAAGCGCCTGGTGATCGACATCGGCGGCGGCTCCACCGAGGTCATCATCGGCAAGGGCCACGAGCCCGGCCTGATGTCGTCCCTGTATATGGGCTGCGTCAGCTATAGCCGGCAGTTCTTCTCGGATGGCATCGTCGACGCCCACCAGATGAAGCAGGCCGAACTGGCCGCCCGGCGCGAGATCGAAGTCATCGCCAAGCAGTACCGCAAGACGGGCTGGAAGGAAGCCTACGGCTCGTCCGGCACCGCCAAGGCACTGTTCGCCATCCTCACCGAAGGCGGCATGTCCGACCGCGGCATCACCCGCGCCGGCCTGAGCAAGCTGAAGGACCGCATCGTGCGCGCCGGCCGCGTCATCCCGTCGGAACTGCCCGGCATCAAGGTCGAGCGCGCCGACGTGCTGCCGGGCGGGCTGGCCATCATGAGCGCGCTGTTCGACGAGCTTGGCATCGACGTCATGCACACGGGCGACGGCGCCCTGCGCCTGGGCGTGCTGTACGACCTGCTCGGCCGCGACGACGAACACGACAAGCGCGACGAATCGGTGCGCCAGTTCGTGAAGCGCTACCACGTCGACGTCAACCAGGCCCGGCGCGTGCGCCACGCCGCGCTCAGCCTGTTCGACGCGATGATGCCCGAAGGCGCCGAACGCACCGAATTGCGCGCGGCCCTGGGCTGGGCCGCCGACCTGCACGAAGTCGGGCTGTCGATCGCCCACAACGCCTATCACAAGCACACCGCCTACGTGCTTGAAAACGCCGACATGCCCGGCTTTTCCCGCGCCGACCAGCAGCTGCTGGCGCTGCTGGCGCTGGGCCACCAGGGCAAGCTGGGCAAGCTGGAACCGCTGGTGCGCAACCGCGCCCAATGGATGGCCATCCTGAGCCTGCGGCTGGCCGTGCTGCTGTTCCGCCGCCGCGGTGAAATCGAACCGCTGCCCCTGACCGCGTCCATGCGCAACGATTCCATCGTGGTGCGCGTGAACCGTGACTGGCTGGCGCAACACCCGCTCAGCGACTTCACGCTGCGGGCGGAAGAAGCGGAATGGTCGAAGGTCGGCTTCTCGTTCGAGCTGCTCGAGTTCTGAAAACGACAAGGCCCCGGAAATATCCGGGGCCTTTTGCCATGCAACGGCGGGGGGCGGCTAGAACGGCGACAGGTCGGTCTGGCGATCGAGCTGCTTGAGCTCCAGGCGGAAAGGCCGCGTGGCCCGCCGAATCAGTTTGATCTTCATACGGCGGAGCAGGCGGCGCATGATCAGCGCTGGCCGACGGTCGCGGGTTGATCCAGGCCGAAATGGCGGCGGTAGCGCTCGTCCATGCCGTCCATCTTCAGCAGCACCGGGAAATCCGCCGCGTTGAAATCGGGGTCCCAGGCCGGTTCGCCGCAAACCGTGGCGCCCAGTTTCAGGTATCCCTTGATCAGCGGCGGCACGCGCGCCGGCAGCGTGCTGTTGAGCTTTTCCACGGGGTAGCGATGCAAGGGCGTGACCTGCGGCTCGCCCTCTTTCGGCAGCTGCTTGGAAATGGTGCGCCACACTTCGGCCGCCGTGACGCCATCGTCGCGCAGGCTGACGCTGGCGCAACCGAGCACGTATTGGTAGCCGCCGCGGCGCAGGTATTCCGCCAGGCCCGACCACAACAGCATGATGACCGCGCCGTTGCGGTAGTCGGCGTGGGTGCACGAACGCCCCACCTCCACCAGTTCGTCGCGGATGGCGCCCAGCCCCGACAGGTCGAATTCGGACTGCGAGTAGTAGCCGCCCGCCTCGCGCGCCTTTTCGGGCGTAAGGATGCGGTAGGTGCCCACGACGCGGCCGGTGTCGAGCTCGCGCACCATCAGGTGCTCGCAGAAAGGATCGAAGCGGTCGTGCTCGATTCCGTCCTGGGCATCCGGGAAGACCGCACCCATGTCTTCGGTGAAGACGTCGTAGCGCAGGCGCTGGATCTGTTCGATTTCCTCGGCCGTGCGCGCCAGGCCGACCACCAGCACCCGGGGGGCGGCGCCCGTCCATGGTTCTGCGGCATTACGGCTTGGGTTGATGCGTGCTAGTTCCAGCATTGCGCGAAGCTCCTAGAGAGTCCGGTCAGTTTGGACGCCCTGTATGTCAATGACTTGACCAATATGTTACGTGACTATGAAGTTTAGTTTGGAGCGAGGAGAGTCAATTCCTGCAAAGCTCGACAAAACTTTACAAACAAAGACGAAATATTCACAAATAATGGCCATTCATCGCAAAACAATGAATGGCCATGTCGGGTCTGGAGCGGGTGGTGGACCTACCCCAGGCTGGCCGCCAGCTTCTCGGCGCTGGCCACGGCCAGGGCCTCGTCTTCGGCCTCGACCATCAGCCGCAGCTTGGGCTCGGTGCCGGAAGCGCGGATCAGGATCCGACCGCGGCCCGCCAGTTCCTCCTCGACTGCCCGGCGCGCCGCCGTCAGGCCGGGGTGCGTTTTCCAATCCTGGCCCGGCGTCAACGGCACGTTGATCATCTTCTGTGGGTACATGCGCAGATCCTTGACCCAATCGGCCATCGACACATGGTTGCGACGCAACGCCGTCAGCACCTGCAGCGCCGCCACGATGCCGTCGCCGGTCGAATGGCAGTCCAGGCACAGCAGGTGGCCCGAGCTTTCGCCGCCATACAGCCAGCCGCGCGCCTGCATCTGCTCCAGCACGTAGCGGTCGCCCACATTCGCGCGCTCGAAACCCACGCCCAGGCGTTGCAGTTCGCGCTCGAAGCCGAAGTTGGTCATCAGCGTGCCGACCACGCCATCCACCTTGCCGCGCTGCATGCGCTCGCGCAGGATCGCGTAGAGCAATTCGTCGCCGTTGTAGATGCGGCCGTCGCCATCCACCATCTGCAGGCGGTCGGCATCGCCGTCCAGCGCGATGCCCAGTTGGGCGCCGCGCGCCTTCACTTCCTTGGCCAGCAGTTCGGGGTGCAGCGCGCCCACGCCCTTGTTGATGTTGAAACCGTCGGGATGCACCCCGATGGCGTGCACTTCGGCGCCCAGTTCGCGGAACACATGCGGCGCGATGTTGTAGGCCGCGCCGTGGGCCGCGTCCACCACGATCGTCATGCCGTTCAGGTCCAGATCGTTGGGGAAGGTGCTCTTGCAGAATTCAATGTAGCGGCCCTGGGAATCCGACATGCGGCGCGCGCGCCCCAGGCCTTCAGAGCTGACGCAGCCCAGCGGTTCGTCCAGGGCGATCTCGATGGCGGCCTCGATCTCGTCGGGCAATTTCATGCCCTGGGCCGAGAAGAACTTGATGCCATTATCCTGGTAGGGATTGTGCGAGGCGCTGATGACGATGCCGGCGACCAGGCGCAGCGCGCGGGTCAGGTAGGCGACCGCGGGCGTGGGAATCGGGCCGGCCAGCAGCACGTCGATGCCCGCGGCCGACAACCCGGCTTCCAGCGCCGATTCCAGCATGTAGCCGGAAATGCGGGTGTCCTTGCCGATCACCACCTGCGGGCGGCTGCCGCCACGCACCGCGTGCTCGCGGGCCAGCACGCGGCCCGCGGCGTAGCCCAGGCGCAGGGCGAATTCGGCGTTGATCACCGCGCCGCCGACTTCGCCGCGCACACCATCGGTACCAAAATACTTGCGTCGAATCATGAAGTGATTGCTCCTTGTTCAGCCGCCTGCCAGACCTTGAGCGCGTCGACCGTGGCCGCCACGTCGTGCACCCGCACGATGGAGGCGCCACGGGCCACACAGGCCAGGGCGGCGGCAATGCTGCCGGGCAGCCGGTCGCCGACCGGCCGGCCGGTGGCCTGGCCGATCATGTTCTTGCGCGACAGGCCGATCAGCAATGGATAACCGCCGCTGCGCAGGCTGGACAGCCGGCGCAGCAATTGGAAATTCTGGTCGGCGGTCTTGCCGAACCCGAAACCGGGGTCCAGCACGATGCGTCGGGGATCGACCCAGGCGGCGCGCAGCTTTTGCGCCCGCGATCCCAGGAAGAGTCCGATTTCGCCGATCAGGTCGGAATATTCAGGCGGCGTCGCCTGCATGGTGCGCGGCTCACCTTTCATGTGCATGACGCACAATCCGCAGCGCGACTGCGCCACCGCCTCGATGGCGCCCGGCTGCCTGAACCCGTAGATGTCGTTGATCATGTCGGCGCCGGCGTCGAGCACGGCGCGCATGACTTCGGGCTTGAAGGTGTCGATGGACAGCGGCACGCCGCAATCGCGCAGCGCCTCGATCACCGGCAGCAGGCGCGCCAGTTCGTCGGCGACCGACACCGGTTCGGCGCCCGGCCGCGTCGACTCGCCGCCCAGGTCCAGGATCCGCGCGCCCTCTTCGATCAAGCGGCGCGCATGCGCCACCGCGGAATCGGTATCGTCGTGCTGGCCGCCGTCGGAAAACGAGTCCGGCGTGACATTGACGATACCCATGACAAGCGGGCGCTCGAGATCGAACTCGAAGCGCCCGCAAAGGAAGTTATTCGCCATAAATCAGGACGAAAGACCTCAGACCGCGGCTGCCGTGTTGCCGCCGGCGGCCAGGCCGGTCGGAGGCGTGTCCGACGTGTCCGACGGACCCTGCGGCGTCTTCGGGGGACGCGGCGGGCGGCCCTCGATGATGTCGTCGATCTGGTCGGCGTCGATGGTTTCCCATTCGAGCAGCGCGGCGGTCATGACTTCGACCTTGTCGCGGTTGTCTTCCAGGATCTTGCGCGCGACACCGTACTGCTCGTCGATGATGCGGCGGATCTCGGAATCCACCTTCTGCATGGTGGCTTCGGACATGTGCGTGGTCTTGGTCACGCTGCGGCCCAGGAAGACCTCGCCTTCGTTCTCGGCGTAGACCATCGGGCCCAGTTCGTCGGTCATGCCGTAGCGTGTGACGATGTCGCGGGCGATGGCCGTGGCGCGTTCGAAGTCGTTCGAGGCGCCGGTGGTCATCTGGTTCATGAAGATCTCTTCGGCGATACGGCCGCCGAACAGCACCGCGATGGTCGACAGCAGGCGGCTCTTGTCCATGCTGTAGCGATCGGTCTCGGGCAACTGCATCGTCACGCCCAGCGCGCGGCCGCGCGGGATGATGGTGACCTTGTGGACCGGATCGGTCTTGGGCAGCATGCGGGCGACGATGGCGTGGCCGGACTCGTGGTACGCGGTGTTCTTGCGTTCCTCTTCGGGCATGACGATCGAGCGGCGCTCGGCGCCCATGATGATCTTGTCCTTGGCCTTTTCGAAGTCCGACATGTCGACCGTGCGGCCGTTGCGGCGCGCGGCGAACAGCGCGGCCTCGTTGACCAGGTTGGCCAGGTCGGCGCCCGAGAAGCCCGGGGTGCCGCGCGCCAGGATGGTAGCGTCGACGTTGGGCGACAGCGGCACTTTGCGCATGTGGACCTTCAGGATCTGCTCGCGGCCGCGGATGTCGGGCAGCGGCACCACGACCTGGCGGTCGAAGCGGCCCGGACGCAGCAGCGCCGGATCCAGCACGTCGGGACGGTTGGTGGCGGCGATCACGATGACGCCCTGGCCCGACTCGAAGCCGTCCATTTCCACCAGCATCTGGTTCAGCGTCTGCTCGCGTTCGTCGTTGCCGCCGCCCAGCCCGGCGCCACGCTGGCGGCCGACCGCGTCGATTTCGTCGATGAAGATGATGCAGGGCGCGTGCTTCTTGGCGTTCTCGAACATGTCGCGCACGCGGGCCGCGCCCACGCCGACGAACATTTCAACGAAGTCCGAACCGGAGATGCTGAAGAACGGCACCTTGGCTTCGCCGGCGATGGCCTTGGCCAGCAGCGTCTTGCCGGTGCCGGGCGAGCCGACCATCAGCACGCCGCGCGGGATGCGGCCGCCCAGCTTCTGGAACTTGCTGGGGTCGCGCAGGAAGTCGACCAGTTCCTGGACGTCTTCCTTGGCCTCATCGCAGCCGGCGACGTCGGCGAAGGTGATCTGGTTGGTGTTCTCGTCGAGCATGCGAGCGCGCGACTTGCCGAAGCTGAACGCGCCGCCCCTGCCGCCGCCCTGCATCTGGCGCATGAAGAACACCCACACGCCGATCAGCAGCAGCATGGGGAACCAGGACACGAAGATGCTCATGAGCAGTGACTGCTCTTCGCGCGGCTTGCCCGACACCTGCACGCCGTACTTGAGCAGGTCGGAAACCATCCAGAGGTCGCCCGGCGAGGTCAGCGTGTAGGCGCGGCCCGCGTCCGGCGTGACGTAGAGCACGTCACCACCAGGGCCGCCCTGCACGTCCACCTTGCGGATACGGCCCGCCTTGGCGTCGTCCATGAACTGCGTGTAGGTCACGCCGTCCTGGGTCTGCGCGCGTCCGTCGAACTGCTTGAAGACCGTGAATAGCACCAGGGCTATCACCATCCAGACGGCGACTTTCGAAAATGAATTATTCAAGGTCGATCTCCTGCTTTCGATTCCGACCGGCGACCGCGCACCCGCATATGGCACAGTCACAAGTATGTCAATAGCCCATTCTACCCTGTCGGACCGGGTTGCGTCCTGGGAAGGGGCGGGCCGCTAAGTTACGTCTGATTCGTGATTTTGCTGGTCGTTGTCTCGGCAGGCCGGCCGCCGTCGGGCCGGTAGGTTCTTGTGACACCAGGGCACGTGCCCTGGCGCGGGTCATTTCAGATCGCGCGCAACCAGAAAGGTTTCGGAGGACTTGTCCCGCGATGCCTTCGGCTTGCGCTCGACCACCCGCTTGAAGTGCTGTTTGTAGGACTCCACGATCTGCGAAAAGCCGGTTCCGTGGAATGCCTTGACGATCAGCGCCCCGTTGGGCTTGAGGTGGGCAAGGGAAAATTCCATCGCCAGCTCGCACACGTGCTGGATGCGCGCGGCGTCGGCGATACCCACGCCAGACAAGTTGGGGGCCATGTCGGAGATTACAAGGTCCACTGCGCGCGATCCGACCATGTCTTCCAGTTGTTTCAAAATGTCATCCTCGCGGAAGTCGCCCTGGATGAATTCGACGCCCGCCACGGGCTCCATGGGCAGCATGTCGAGCGCGATGATGCGCCCGTCCACCACCCCGCCGGGGCCCGCCAGGCGCTCGCGCGCCACCTGCGACCAGCTGCCGGGCGCCGAGCCCAGGTCGACCACCAGGTCGCCACGCCGCAACAGCTTCTCGGTATCGAGAATCTCGATCAGCTTGAAGGCGGCGCGGGCCCGGTAGCCCTTCTGTTGCGCCATCTTCACATAGGGATCGTTGATGTGCTGGTGAATCCAGTCTTTGGAGAATTTATTCTTGGCCATTACCGTACAATTCCACGCATGCCTATATTAGAACTTACCTCTCGTGAGCGTAGCGACCTTCGGTCCGCCGCCCACCCTCTGCGCCCCGTCGTCCTGATCGGCGACAACGGCCTGACCGAAGCCGTGCTCAAGGAAATCGACCTGGCACTCACTTCCCACGGCCTGATCAAGGTCCGGGCCGGCGGCGACGATCGCGAGGCCCGCGAGGCCATGCTGTCGACCATCTGCGACACGCTGTCCTGCGCCCCGGTGCACCACCTGGGCAAGACCCTGATCCTGTTCCGCCCGCTGGCCGGCAACATCAAGCCGCCCGTGCTGGCCGCCCTCGAGCCGGAACGCCCCGCCAAGCGCCGCGCCTCCGAGCCGCATACGCCCAAGAAGCTGGCCGCCGAGGGCAAGACCCTGGCCAAGCGCCCGCGCCGTTCCGAAACCGAAGAGCCCAAGCCCAAGACGCGCTTCGTGCCGCAGGACCAGCTCAACAAGAACGGCAAGCCGATGCGTCCCGGCACCAAGAAAACCACTTCCGGCAGCCACGGCATTCCGCGCCGCGCCGGCAGCGCGCTGAGCCTGCGGGCCGGGGCCCGCAGCGGCACCAGCCGCAAGTCGTCGCCCAAAAGATAGTACCGCCGGGCACAAAAACGGGCGCTTTACGCGCCCGGTCCACCATAGCGTTCCGCAATATTGCCGTGCCGGATATCCGGTGCGGGCTATGGTGTTTTGCTGATTTTACCGCTCAGAGCCAGCGTCAGATGTAACGCACGCTCAACACTTCATACTCACGAACGCCAGCCGGGGCCTTGACCTCGACCACGTCGCCTTCGCTCTTGCCGATCAGCGCGCGGGCCACGGGGCTCGACACGGAGATCAGGTTCGACTTGATGTCGGCTTCGACGTCGCCGACGATCTGGTACGTCACGCGATCGCCCGAATCCAGGTCCTCGATGTCGACGGTGGCGCCAAACACGGCGCGACCTTCGGCCTCGAGCGAGGTCGGATCGATCAGGTGGGCATTGGAAAGCGTGCCCTCAAGCTCGGCGATCCGGCCCTCGATGAAACCCTGGCGCTCGCGAGCCGCGTCGTACTCGGCGTTTTCCGACAGATCGCCCTGCGCGCGCGCTTCGGCGATAGCGTTGATGACGGCGGGACGTTCCACGGTTTTCAGCCGCTGGAGCTCTTCTTGCAAGCGCTCGGCCCCGCGCACGGTCAAAGGAATGGCAGACATGTCGTTTCCCAAACAAAAGTAGAAAACGCCCCCGACGGAGCGTTCTCGGTGTGAAGGTCTTGGACCTGACGCATGGGGCGCCGTCGGAAGCTGATACGTGACGGGCATCGCCAGGAGCGGAACGGCCAGGGGCGGGCAAAGCTGAACCCGATGGATCCCCTTGCGCCCGCTCGGGCCGGCCCGCCGGACGAATGCGGCAAGCTGCGACCAAAACAAAACCCCGGCTCGGGTCGGAACCGGGGCAATCAAGGTCATATTGTGGTCAAAGTCCGCGGGAATTGCAAGCCACCGGAGAAACCGGCGTTTTCGGCGCATTTCGCCGCCGTAACCCGCTAAAACCCGTCGTTTCCCAGCTACAACCCGCGTTGCGTAAAAGATACTGCGCGATAGGGATAAACCCGGCGGTGGCCGGGTTTATGTAAAAACGGCCGGTTGTATTCAATAAAAAAGGTATAACCGACAAACTGGCCCATTAATAACAATTAAATACATGCCGGTATTCGCCGGCATTTTTTCTGGTTCGCAGCGAAGGGACGCGCCGGCTGTTCATGGCCGCCGCGTAAATCGATTGATTGTGCGTGTTGCAGGTTGGGCGGACGCATCGCAGTCATCCGGCTCGACGTTCGTCCCTCCGCCGTGGCGCTTGCGGGCAAAGGCCCGCGCCTGGGGTGGAGCGCGTTCAAGAACGGGAGCTCCCATGCTGGAAAAAATGAAAGTCCGTACGGGCATGATGCTGGTGCTGTTCTTTTTCGTCATTACCCTGGCCCTGGCGTGCGGGCTGAGTTGGCGCAATGCGGAAAACAGTGTCCGGGAAATCGAGGACCTGAATAATGTGGCCGTGCATCAGGTCGACCCGCTATACGAGGCCAGCGGCGCCCTGCTGCGGGCGCGGCTGGCGCTCGGCGCCGGTATCGCCGACCTACAGGCGGGCGCCGCCGACCAGGCCGCCACCGCCGAGTCCGCCGCCGCCAGCCAGCTGCAACAGGCGCGCGAGCGGTTCACCCGCTATATGGCGGTGCCAAAGAGCGAACGCGGCCAGGAGCTGGCGCAGATTCTGCAAGGTCAGTTCAATGCCTATGTGGCAGTGCTGGACGAACTGGACGCCGCCCTCAAGGAACGCTCCGCGGCCCGCTACCAGCAGAGCGAGCCGCGGGTGCGCCAGGCCGATGCCGCTTTCGCCAAGGACATGCAGGTTTTCCTGACGCGGGTGCAGGAACGCAGCGACGACGTGCTGGCACGCTCGCAGACCACTTATTCCACCGCAAGAATGTCGGCAATCGTGCTGCTGTCCGTGGCGCTGTTGTTGGCCGCGCTGTGCTGGGCCTTCATCCGGCGTGGCGTGCTGCTGCCGCTGCAGGACGCCGGCCGGCATTTCGATCGCATCGCCGCCGGCGACCTGACCCAGCGCGTCGAGGCACGCTCCAATAATGAAATCGGCATGCTGTTCTCGGCGGTGCGGCGCATGCAGGAAGGGCTGACCCGCACGGTGACGGCCGTGCGCCAGGGAGTCGAGGAAATCAACATCGGCGCCGCGGAAATCGCCGCCGGCAACGCCAACCTGTCCACCCGCACCGAGGAGCAGGCAGCGGCGCTGGAGGAAACCGCGTCGACCATGGAAGAGCTGGCCACCACGGTAAAGCAGAACGCCGAGAACGCGGCCCAGGCCAACCAGCTGGCGGCGGTCAGCATGGAGGTGGCGCAGCGTGGCGGCCACACGGTCGGCCAGGTGGTGGCCACCATGCAGGGCATTTCCGACAGCTCGCGACGCATCGCCGACATCGTCTCGGTGATCGACGGTATCGCCTTCCAGACCAACATCCTGGCGCTGAACGCGGCGGTGGAGGCGGCCCGGGCGGGCGAACAGGGCAAGGGTTTCGCGGTGGTGGCGGGCGAAGTGCGCACGCTGGCGCAGCGCGCGGCGCAGGCGGCCAAGGAAATCAAGGCGCTGATCGAAACCTCGGTCGAGACGGTCGCGGCCGGCTCGGCCCAGGTATCGGCCGCCGGCCAGACGATGGAGGAAATCGTGACCTCGGTGCAGCGGGTGGCCGACATCATGGGCGAGATCTCCGCCGCATCGACGCAACAGGCGGGCGGCATCGATCAGGTCAGCCTGGCGGTCTCGCAGATGGACGAAGTGACGCAGCAGAACGCCGCGCTGGTGGAACAGGCCTCGGCGGCCGCATCGGCGATGGAGGAGCAGGCCAGGCGCCTGGCCGAGGCGACCGCGGTGTTCAAGACCCAGTCGGGCCAGGTGATCGAGGCGGCGCCGGTGCAGATGACCGGCCGGGCGCCGGCTTCGCGCTTGTCGCGCCCCTGAAAAGGCGCGGCGGGTTTCTGAATCCGGGGCGGCGCAGGCACGGCGGCGCCCCGGGCAGGATCGGGGCGGCCCATGGCCCTGGAACAGCGCATGGGCCGCCGCCCATGCCCCGTCCTATTTCTTGCGGCGCAACAGGGCGTAGAGAATGATGGCGCCGAAAGTCGCGGTACCGATGCCGCCCAGGGTGAAATTGCCCAGCTTGACGGTGAAGTCGCCCGCGCCCAGCACCAGCGTGACCGCGGCCACGATCAGGTTGCGGTTGTCGCTGAAATCGACCTGGTTGACCACCCAGATGCGGGCCCCGGCAATGGCGATCAGGCCGAACACCACCACCGACATGCCGCCCAGCACCGGCGCGGGAATGGTCTGGATCAGGGCCCCGAACTTGGGCGAGAACCCGAGCACGATGGCGATCAGCGCGGCGATCACGAATACCAGGGTCGAGTAGATGCGGGTCACGGCCATCACGCCGATGTTCTCGGCGTAGGTGGTGACGCCGGTGCCGCCGACCGCGCCCGAGACCATGGTGGCCACGCCGTCGCCGACGAAGGCGCGGCCCAGGTAGCGATCCAGGTCCTGGCCGGTCATGGCGCTGACCGCCTTGACGTGGCCCAGGTTCTCGGCGACCAGGATGATGGCCACCGGCACGATCAGGCCCATGGCCTCGGCCTTGAACACCGGCGCGGCGAAGTGCGGCAGACCGAACCAGGCGGCGGCCGACACGGCCGAGAAGTCCATCGGCTTGCCCAGGCCCATGCCGTTGGCGAAGATCGCGTACACCACGCAGGCCAGGATCAGGCCGACCAGGATCAACAGGCGCTGCACCATGCCCTTGGTATAGACGGCGATGCCGCCCACGCACAGGATGGTGACGATCGCCATGGCACTGTCGAAGCCCGAGGCGCCCATGGCGCCCTTGGCGGCGATGGGGGCCAGGTTCAGGCCGATCACCGCGACCACCGCGCCGGTCACCACCGGCGGCATCAGGGTGTCGATCCAGTTGGCGCCGCCGCCGGCGCGGCCGTTGGCGATCCAGACGAGAACGCCGATCAGCGTATAGGCCAGGCCGCAGGCGATGATGGCGCCCAGCGCCACGCCAATGTTGGCGTTGGCGCCGCCGCCGGCGTAACCGGTGACCGCGATGACGCCGCCGATGAAGGCGAAGCTGGACCCCAGGTAGCTGGGTACGCGCCCGCCCACGAACAGGAAGAAGATCAGCGTGCCGATGCCCGACATCAGGATGGCAACGTTGGGGTCGAAGCCCATCAGCAGCGGTGCCAGCACGGTGGAGCCGAACATCGCCACCACGTGCTGGGCGCCCATGGCCACGTTCTTGGGCCACGACAGGCGTTCATCGGGCGCGATGATGACGCCGGGCTCGGCGTCGTCCGCCAGGCGCCAGCGCGGAAAATAGGAATTGGACATGGATTCCCCGGGAGTGTTTGGTGTGAGCGGGCGCCAGTGTAAAGGGGGCCGGGAACGGGCGGCAACTTAAGTTCCCCGCCAGCATGCCGTATTAGTGGAAACCCCAGTCAAACCTCTCCCCGGAGACCTTCATGGCCATCGATTCCATCAGCGGTACCTCGCGCATCGGCAGCATGGCCGACCTGTGGGCGCAGAAGATCCAGGCCAACAAGGAGGCCAGGGACGCCAAGGCCGGTGACCCGGGCGTCACCGTCACGCCCGACGGCAAGATCCGCGTCACCAATGCGGGCGCCATGAAGGTGGGCCAGGCCGAGGAAACGGAATCGTCCGACAATGACGACCATTACACGCGCCAGATCAAGGAGCTGCAACGCCAGCTCAAGCGCGTCATGGAGCAGATGGAGCGCGTGCGCGCCAGCAATGCGTCGGCGGAGCAGAAAGCCACCCAGTTGCAGGCGCTGAACGCCCAGGCGATGCAGATCATGGGCATGATCCAACAGGTGATGGCCGAGCAGGCCAAGGCGATGGCCAAGGCAAACGGCGGCGTGTCGGCCACGGCCTAGATGGCCGGCCTGATCCGCGCGCTCACGCGGGTTCTCCCGAATGCCCGCCAAACTGATGGCGCGCATCAAAATTTGTGATTGGACCGGCGGCGCATGCAGCCGCTAAGGTCTCCGGACAAATCGAAAAACCACGGAGACAAACCATGCATGCAATGCGCACAGCCCTTGCAGGGGCGCTGCTGGCCACCTGCGCCGCCCCCGCCCTGGCGGGCACCGTCACGGTGATCACGTCGTTCCCGAAAGACCTGACCCAGGCCTACAAGACCGCGTTCGAAAAAGCCAACCCCGGCATCACGCTGGAGATCCTCAACAAGAACACCGTGTCCGGCATCGCCTACGTGCGCGAGACGCCGGCCGGCCAGCGCCCGGAAGTGTTCTGGGCCAGCGCCCCGGACGCCTTCGAGGTGCTGGGACGCGACAAGCTGCTGGCCAAATCGGCGGACGTCGCCAACAAGGACGTGCCGGACAAGATCGGCAACTACCCCATCAACGACCCGGGCGGCATGTACCTGGGCCAGGCGCTGGCGGGCTACGGCATCGTCTACAACACGCGCTACATCGCGGCGCACAAGATCCCCGCCCCGGTCGAATGGAAGGACCTGCTGGCGCCACACTGGTTCGGCCACGTCGGCATCACCTCGCCGTCGCGCTCGGGCACCATGCACCTGACGGTCGAGACCATCCTGCAGGGCGAAGGCTGGGACGACGGCTGGAACACGCTGCTGCGCATGTCGGGCAACAGCAGCGCCGTGACCGAGCGCTCGTTCGGCGTGCCGGACGGCGTCAACAACGGCCAGTTCGGCGCGGGTCCGGTGATCGACTTCTTCGGCCTGTCGAGCAAGTACTCGAAGTTCCCGGTGGAATTCGTCTATCCCTCCGAGACGGCCATCGTGCCGGCCAACATCGCGCTGATCGACGGCGCCAAGAACACCGAGGAAGGCAAGAAGTTCATCGCCTTCACGCTCAGCCAGGCGGGCCAGGAACTGCTGCTGGAGCCGAAGATCTCGCGCCTGCCGGTGCTGCCGTATTCGGCGCTGGGCGGCAAGGTGCCGCAGGGCTATCCGGATCCGGCCGAGATCGCGCGCCGCAGCAAGGTGCAGTTCAACGCCGACCTGTCGCAGACGCGCTACTACGTGGTGCAGTCGCTGTACGACCAGACCGTCACGTTCCGCCTGAAGGAATTGCAGGCGGCGACCAAGGCGATCTACGACGCCGAGGCCAAGCTCGGCGACAAGGCCAAGAGCGGCAAGCCGGCCGAACTGCTGGCGCAGGCCCGCAAGCTGGCCTGGGCGCCGCTGGTCGACGGCAAGCAGGCGGCCGATCCCGAGTTCCTGAAGATCTTCAGCGGCAACAAGAAGGACGCCGCGGTCAACCAGCAGATCACCAAGCTGGAAGGCGAATGGAACGGCACGGCCAAGAGCAATTATGAGCAGGCCGTGAAGCTGGCGCGGGAAGCCGCGGCGCTCTAGGCCCGGCTCGCGCCGGACGGGGGGCTCGCCCCGTCCGGCCGCCGCCCCGCCGCGGGCGGCCTGTCTTGAACCTTTACGGGAATCTCGATGAATCTTCCGGGCCATTCACGCCTGCCCGCCGGCCCCGTGCTGGCCGCGCTCCTGGTGCTGGGTTTCCTGGCGCTGTTCCTGGCCGTGCCGGTGGGCACGGTGTTCTACAGCGCCTTCGTCAATGCCGATGGCGGCTTCACCATCGGCCACTTCGGCGCGTTCTTCAACCAGCCGCTGATGCTGGAAGCGTTCTTCAACAGCCTCTACGTGGCGGGCTGGTCGGCGCTGCTGGCCTCGCTGATCGCGGTGCCGCTGGCGTACTTCACGGTGCGCTTCGATTTCCGCGGCGCGCTCATCATCCAGACGCTGGGCGTGCTGCCGCTGATCATGCCGCCCTTCGTCGGCGCGGTGGCGATGCAGCTGATTTTCGGGCGTTCCGGCAGCGTCAACCTGCTGCTGAACGACTGGTTCGGCTTCACCATCCCGTTCATGGAAGGCCTGAACGGCGTCATCTTCGTCGAGGCGCTGCACTACTTCCCGTTCATCCTGATGAACCTGATGGTGGCGCTGCGCAACATCGACGGCGCCATGGAGGAAGCGGCCTTCAACCTGGGCGCGCGCGGCTTCCGGCTGTTCCGCCGCGTGATCTTCCCGCTGGCGCTGCCGGGCTACGTGGCCGGCGCCTCGCTGGTGTTCGTGAAGGTGTTCGACGACCTGGGCACGCCGCTGGTGCTGGGCACCACCAACATGCTGGCGCCGCAGGCCTATCTGCGCATCACGCAGGTGGGGCTGGAAGATCCGCTGGGCTATGTCATCAGCGTCATCATGATCGCCTTTTCGATCCTGGCGCTGTGGCTGTCGGCGCGCGTGCTCAAGGGCCGCGACTATTCCACCTTGCAAAAGGGCGGCAACTCGATCCAGAAACGCAAGCTGCGGCCGGCCGAAAGCGTGCTGGCCTATGGCTGGATCGTCCTGGTGCTGCTGCTGGTGCTGTCGCCGCACATGGGGGTGCTGCTGCTGTCGCTGGCCAGCGTCTGGAGCTTCGCGCCGCTGCCGGACGGCTACACGCTGGCGCACTACGGCGCGGTGTTCAGCGAATCGCAGGGCATGATCGCCAACACCCTGCTCTATTGCGGCCTGGCGGCGGGCGTGGATGTGATCCTGGGCACCGCCATCGCCTACCTGATGCTGCGCACCCGGCTGCCGGCGCGCCAGTGGCTGGACTTCCTGGCCTCGGCGGCGCTGGCGATTCCGGGCATCGTGCTGGCGATCGGGCTGCTGCGCACCTTCCGCGGCGTGGAGATCCCGGGCACCGGCACGCTGCTGACCTCGTCGTGGATCATCATCATGATCGCGTACTCGGTGCGGCGGCTGCCGTACGCCTTGCGTTCGTGCGTGGCCGCGCTGCAGCAGATCAACGTATCGCTGGAGGAAGCGGCGCAATCGCTCGGCGCGACCCGGATGCGCACCATCCGGCGCGTGGTGGTGCCATTGATGGCCGGGGGCATGCTGGCCGGCTTCGTGACCAGCTTCGTGACGGCGGCGGTGGAGCTGTCGGCCACCATCATGCTGGTCACCAAGGACAGCCAGGCGCCGATGAGCTATGGCATCTATCTGTACATGCAAAGCGCGGCGGGCCGGGGCCCCGGCGCGGCGCTGGGCGTGCTGGCGGTGGTCGCGGTCGCGGTCGGCACGTATGTCTCGCACTTGCTGGTGGAACGCGCCCAGGCGCGCCAGCGCCCGGCGCGTCACGACGAGACGGCCTGAACAAAGGGGAATCGACATGAAGAAAGTCAGCGTTGAATGCCGCAACATCCGGCTGTCGTATGGCAAAACCGAAGTGCTCAAGGACGTCAACATCCACATCGAGCCGGGCGAGTTCTTCGCCCTGCTGGGGCCGTCGGGCTCGGGCAAGTCCACCCTGCTGCGCCTGATCGCGGGCTTCAACCGGCAGGACGCCGGCCAGTTGCTGGTGGACGGCAAGGACATCAGCGCCATCCCGCCATGGGACCGCAACATCGGCATGGTGTTCCAGAACTATGCGCTGTGGCCGCACATGACCGTGTGGGACAACGTGGCGTTCGGGCTGGTCGAGCGCAAGCTGCCGCGCGAGCAGATCCGCGCCAAGGTCGAGGCCGCGCTGGAACTGGTGGGCCTGTCGCAATACGCGCGCCGCCGCCCCAACCAACTGTCCGGCGGCCAGCAGCAGCGCGTGGCGCTGGCGCGCACCATCGTGATCGAGCCGCAGGTGCTGCTGCTGGACGAGCCGCTGTCCAACCTGGACAAGAAGCTGCGCGTGCAGATGCGGCAGGACCTGCTGAGCCTGCAGCGGCGGCTCGGCATCACCACCATCTTCGTCACCCACGACCAGGAAGAAGCCATGACCACCGCCGACCGCATGGCGGTGCTGGACCACGGCGTAGTGCAGCAGATCGGCGCCCCCAGCACGCTGTTCGATTATCCGGTGAACCGCTTCGTGGCCAACTTCGTCGGCACCATGAACGTGCTGGAGGGCGAGGTGCGCGAGCGCACCAGCGGCAGCGTGGTGCTGGCGGTGGACGGCGTGGGCGACCTGCACCTGCCGCTGGCGGCCGAAGCGCCCGCGGCGCAGCGGCTGGCGGCCAGCTTCAGGCCGCACACGGTGCAGATCGAAATGGCCGACGGGTTGGGCGACGCGCGCTACGTGTGGCTGCCGGGCGTGGTGGAAAGCAGCGAGTTCCTGGGCGAGTTCACCCGCTACCAGGTGCAGATCGGCGAACAGCGCCTGACGGCCGATCAGTCGCACCTGGCGGGACTGTCGCCGTTCCCGGTGGGCGCGCCGGTGTCGATCGGGTTGGAGCCGACGCAAGTACGGCTGCTTGCCGCCTGAGCCGGCTTCCCCTACAAAGGCGGCATGGAAATCTATCAGATCCGCGCCTTCGTCACCGTCGCCCGCCTGGGCAACCTGACGCGGGCCGCCGAAGCGCTGTCGCTGACCCAACCCGCCGTCACCGCGCAGATCAAGGCGCTGGAACAGAGCCTGGGCGTGGCGTTGTTCGACCGCAGCGGCGGACGGCTCGCCCTGGCCAAGGCCGGCGAGATGCTGCTGCCCACGGCCGAATCGCTGCTGGTGCTGGGCGCGCAATTCAAGTCCGAGGCGCAGCAACTGCAAGGCAGCCTGCAGGGCGTGGTGGAACTGGGCCTGCCCAGCGAGAAGCCTGACTTCCTGCGGCTGGGCGAGCTGGCGGCGGCCATCACGCAGCGGCTGCCGCTGATCGAACTGAAGACGCAGATCCAGCCCACCGCCGTGCTCGCCGAGCAGGTCAGCACCGGCCGGCTGCCGGCGGCGTTGACCATCGCCGCGCACCCGCCGCGCGGCGTGCTGTGGCTGCCGCTGCGCAGCGTGCGCTATCGCATCGCGCTGCCGACCGAACATGCCGCCGTGCTCAAGCGCGGCGGCTGGCGCGAGGTGGCGCAATTGCCGTGGCTGGACGGCCCGGCCGGCAGCCACACCCACCTGCTGTTGCGCGACATGTTCGAGCGCCACGGTCTGTCGCCGCGCATCGCCATGCAGAACGACGACCAGGCCAACCTGGAAGCGCTGGTGCGGGCCGGCGCCGGTTGCGCGCTGCTGCGCGAGGAAACCGCGCTGGCCGGCGCGGCCTCGGGCGATTTCATGGTGTGGGGCCAGGCGCGGGCCGATGCCATGCTGGGTTTCATCCTGCCCTATGAACGCGCTAGCGAGCCCGCGCTGGTCGCGTTAAGCTCGGTGATTCAAGCCATCTGGAAGCCGCGCGCGCCCGTCGCGCCCGAGCCGCTCTGAGCCGGGTCGGTCCGCCACCCGCGCCCTTCCCCACCGTATCGACACCGCAATGACTGAAATCTGGTTCATCCGCCACGGCGAAACCGACTGGAACCGCCAGCGCCGCCTGCAGGGCTGGCAAGACATCCCCTTGAACGAATTCGGCCGCAACCAGGCCGGTTTGTTGGCCTCGCGCCTGCGTGAAGACGCCCGCAGCACGCCGATCCACGCCATCTACAGCAGCGACCTCCAACGCGCCCATGCCACCGCCACGCCGGTGTCGGAACAACTGGACCTGCGCGTGCGGGTCGAGCCCGGCATCCGCGAACGCGGCTTCGGCGTGCTCGAAGGGCTGGACCTGGAACGCATCGACGCGCTGGCGCCGGAAGCCGCGGCCGCCTGGCGCAGCCGCGATCCGCTGCGCGCGCTGGACGGCGGCGAAACGCTGGGCCAATTCCAGTCGCGCGTCATCTCCACGGTGGATGACGTGGCCAGCCGCCATGACGGCGAACGCATCCTGATGTTCACCCACGGCGGCGTGCTGGACATCATCTGGCGCCATGCCAGCGGCGTGCCGTTGAATGCGCCGCGCGACGCGGCATTGCTGAACGTCAGCATCAACCGGGTCGGCGTGCGCGGCCGCCAGTGGCAAGTGCTGGATTGGGGGGACGTGGGCCACGTGGCCGCCGAGGTCGGCGACGACGTCGTGCCGTGACGGCCGGCGCCAGGGTGTCGTCCTGACGCCCTGGCCGCTGTCGCCCTGCGGCTCAGCCGGCTTTGTCCGCCTTGCGCGGCTTGCGCGGCGCGTTGCGCGCCAGCCGGTCGTAGACCGCGTTGGGCAGCAGGCGCATCAGTTTCGCCACCACGCCCATCTGCCAGGGAATCACCGTGTACGTGGTGCCGCGCCCAATCGCCGCCTGGGCGCGCTGCGCGAACTTGTCGGCGTCCATCAGGAACGGCATCTTGTACGGATTGTGCGCCGTCATCGCGGTCTTGATGTAGCCCGGCGCGATGGTGACGACACGGATGCCGTCGCCCGCCAGTTCCAGCCGCAGGCTTTCGCAGTAGGTCACCACCGCCGACTTGGAGGCGCTGTAGGCGCCCGCGCCCGGTAGCCCGCGCACGCCGGCGACGCTGGCGATGCCGACCAGCCGGCCGCCGCCCGTCGCGCGCATCGGCTCGACGAAGGGTTCGAAGGTCGCCACGGTCGCCAGCAGGTTGGTATCGACGATGGCCTTGAAGACCTCATAGTCCTCGTGATGCCCCGTCAGGGTGCCGGCGCTGATGCCGGCGCTGGCGATGACCACGTCCACCCGCCCCTGGCAGAAGGCGATGAAATCCTGCGCGGCGGCATGCAGCGCCTGGCGGTCGCGCACGTCCACGGCGTAGCAGCGATGCTGGCCGGGCAGGCTGTCGGCCAGTTCCCGCAGCGCGTCTTCGCGCCGGCCCAGCAGGCCGAGCGTGGCGCCGCTGGCGGCGTAGCGTCGTGCCAGGGCGCGGCCCAGGCCGCTGCTGGCGCCGGTGATGAAAACCCTGTCCATGAAGGTGGCCCCGGTCGGATGTAAAAAAGCGGAGCCTCCCGGATGAGAGGCTCCGCCCGCTATGCTACAGGAACGCTGGCGCCGGGTTTACAGGAAGATGAGCGCGAAGATCGCCGCCACCAGCGCCCACTTGGACAGGTAGTACAGCGGCTTGCTCTTTTTCTTGAGCGCCTTGCCGAAGCGGCGCACGGCGTAGACCGCGCCGAAGATGCGGTTGATGCCGCCGGTGGCGTCGCCTTCCTGGTTGGGCGCGGCGGCCGCGCGCAGCAGGAAACCGCCGACCACGCGATTGAACGCCTGGGCCCAGCGATAGCGCATGGGACGCTCGACGTCCGCGAACAGGATGATCCGGTTCTGGTCGGTCTTGTTTTCGGCGTAATGGATGAAGGTCTCGTCGAACACGACCGCCTCGCCGTCGCGCCAGTAGTATTCCTGGCCGTCGACGTTGATGTAGCAGTCGGGGCTGTTCGGCGTGATCAGGCCCATGTGGAAACGCAGCGAACCGGCGTAGGGATCACGATGGCGCGGCAGCCGGCTGCCCGGCGGCAGCGAGGCGAACATGGCGGCCTTGATGGTCGGGATGCCCGCCAGCAGCTTGGTCGTGACCGGGCAGAGGGCCTCGGCCGACGGATGGTCGGCGTCGTACCACTTCAGGTAGAAGCGCTTCCAGCCCGTCTTGAAGAACGAGTTGAAGCCCGCGTCGTTGTACTTGTCCGAGGCCTTGATGTGGCCGTCGCCATAAAGGTTGACGGCCTCGGCCCGGATTTCGTCGCAGCGGTCCAGCAAGACCTTCAGTTCCGGGAACTGGTCCAGGTCGAGATAGGGCTTGTTGGGCACGCTGGAGAATGCGTACATGAAGCAGTTCAGCGGCGCGGTGAAGGTGGAATGATCCAACGCCTGCCGCGAGAACTTGTGCCGGACGCGACCACGGTAGTGAACTACCGTGGCGCATACTACGAATAACGCCAGAATGAACCACTTCATTCTTTTGTCCTTGATTCACTTGAGGCGCGCCCCCTGCGCGCCCAAGCACTATTTGTCCAATAAAGATGCGTGAAGTTCCTGCAGCGGGTAAACCTGCAGGCCGAGGCCCTGGCGCAGATACTGCATGCCTTCGACGGCCGCGCGGGCGCCGGCGATGGTGGTGAAGAAGGTCACACGCGCCGCCAGCGCCTGGGTGCGGATGGTGCGCGAGTCGGCGATGGCGTTGCGGCGTTCCTCGACAGTGTTGATGACCAGCGAGATCTCGCCGTTCTTGACCATGTCGACGATGTGCGGACGGCCTTCGGTGACCTTATTGACCAACTGCACCGGGATGCCGGCCGCTTCGATCTCGGCGGCGGTGCCGCGGGTTGCCACCAGCTTGAAGCCCAGGGCGTGCAGGCCGCGCGCCACTTCCACGGCGCGGGGCTTGTCCTGGTTCTTGACGCTGATGAACACCGTGCCGGATTCCGGCAGGCGCACGCCGGCGGCCAGCTGCGACTTGACGAAGGCTTCACCGAAGCTGGTGCCCACGCCCATGACTTCGCCGGTCGACTTCATTTCCGGGCCGAGGATGGTGTCCACGCCAGGGAACTTCACGAACGGGAACACAGCTTCCTTGACCGAGAAGTAAGGCGGCACCACTTCGCGGGTGATGCCCTGGGCCGCCAGCGTCTGGCCGGCCATGGCGCGCGCGGCGATCTTGGCCAGTTGCAGGCCGGTGGCCTTGGACACATAGGGCACCGTGCGCGAGGCGCGCGGGTTCACTTCCAGCACGTAGACGTCGCCACCCTGGATGGCGAACTGCACGTTCATCAGGCCGCTGACGTTCAGCGCCTTGGCCATCATGCCGGTCTGGCGCTTGATCTCGGCGATGACGTCAGCCGACAGCGAGTACGGCGGCAGGCTGCAGGCGGAGTCGCCCGAGTGCACGCCGGCCTGCTCGATGTGTTCCATGACGCCGCCGATGAAGACGGTTTCGCCGTCGGCCAGGCAGTCCACGTCGACTTCGGTGGCGTTGTTCAGGAAGCGGTCCAGCAGCACGGGCGAGTCATTGCTGACCTTCACGGCCTCGCGCATGTAGCGTTCGAGGTCCTGCTGCTCGTGCACGATTTCCATGGCGCGGCCGCCCAGCACGTAGCTGGGGCGAACCACCAGCGGGTAGCCGATCTCGGCGGCATGGGCCAGGGCCTCGGCTTCCGTGCGGGCCGTGCGGTTGGGCGGCTGGCGCAGGCCAAGCTTGTTCAGCAGCTTCTGGAAGCGCTCGCGGTCTTCGGCGATATCGATGGATTCCGGGCTGGTGCCGATGATCGGCACGCCGTTGGCCTCCAGCGCGCGCGCCAGCTTCAGCGGGGTCTGGCCGCCGTACTGGACGATCATGCCGACCGGATTTTCCTTGTGGACGATTTCCAGCACGTCTTCCAGCGTCAGCGGCTCGAAATACAGGCGGTCGGAGGTGTCATAGTCCGTGGAGACGGTTTCCGGGTTGCAGTTGACCATGATGGTCTCGTACCCGTCGTCGCGCAGCGCCAGCGCGGCGTGCACGCAGCAGTAGTCGAACTCGATGCCCTGGCCGATGCGGTTCGGGCCACCGCCCAGCACCACGATCTTCTTGCGGTCGGTGGGCGCGGCTTCGCACTCTTCCTCGTAGGTCGAGTACATGTAGGCCGTGCGGGTGGCGAATTCGGCGGCGCAGGTGTCCACGCGCTTGTAGACCGGGCGCACGTTCAGCTGATGACGCAGCTTGCGCACCTCGGATTCCACGGTGTCCAGCAGGAACGCCAGGCGGCGGTCGGAGAAACCGCGGCGCTTCAGTTCCCACAGGGTGGCGTGGTCCAGGTCGGACAGCGTCTTCTGTTCGAGCGCCAGCTCGATGTCGACGATTTCCTTGATCTGCGACAGGAACCAGGGGTCGATGTGCGTGATGTTGTGCACTTCGTCCAGCGTGAAGCCTTGCGCGAAGGCGTCGCCCACATACCAGATGCGTTCCGGACCGGGTTCGCCCAGCTCGACCTGCAGCTTCTCGCGGTCGGTGGTCTTCTGGTTCAGGCCGTCGACGCCGACTTCCAGGCCGCGCAGCGCCTTCTGGAACGATTCCTGGAAGGTGCGGCCGATGGCCATGACTTCACCCACGGACTTCATCTGGGTGGTCAGGCGCGCGTCGGCGGTGGGGAATTTCTCGAAGGCGAAACGCGGCACCTTGGTGACCACGTAGTCGATCGACGGTTCGAACGAGGCGGGCGTGGCGCCGCCGGTGATTTCGTTCTTGAGCTCGTCCAGCGTGTAGCCCACGGCCAGGCGCGCGGCGACCTTGGCGATGGGGAAACCGGTGGCCTTGGACGCCAGCGCCGACGAACGCGACACGCGCGGGTTCATCTCGATGACGATCATGCGGCCGTTCTTGGGGTTGACCGCGAACTGCACGTTCGAGCCGCCCGTGTCCACGCCGATCTCGCGCAACACCGCGATCGATGCGTTACGCATGATCTGGTATTCCTTGTCGGTCAGCGTCTGGGCCGGCGCCACGGTGATGGAGTCACCGGTGTGCACGCCCATGGGGTCCAGGTTCTCGATGGAGCAGACGATGATGCAGTTGTCAGCCTTGTCGCGGACCACTTCCATCTCGAATTCCTTCCAGCCCAGCAGCGACTCTTCGATCAGCAGCTCGCTGGTGGGCGAGGCTTCCAGGCCGCGGCGGCAGATGGTTTCGAATTCTTCGGCGTTGTAGGCGATGCCGCCGCCCGAGCCGCCCATGGTGAAGCTGGGGCGGATCACGGCGGGGAAGCCCGAGGTGCCGACTTCCGCGGCGATGCGGCGCTGCACTTCCCAGGCTTCGTCCATGCTGTGGGCAACGCCCGACTTGGCCGATTCCAGGCCGATGTCGGTCATGGCCTGCTTGAACTTCTGGCGGTCTTCGGCCTTCTCGATGGCGTGCTCGTTGGCGCCGATCAGTTCGACGTTGTGCTTTTTCAGCACGCCGTGGTGGGCCAGGTCGAGCGCGCAGTTCAGCGCGGTCTGGCCACCCATGGTGGGCAGCAGCGCATCGGGCTTTTCACGCTCGATGATCTTTTCGACGGCTTGCCAGGTGATGGGCTCGATGTAGGTGACGTCGGCCGTTTCCGGATCCGTCATGATCGTGGCGGGGTTGCTGTTCACCAGGATGGTGCGGTAACCCTCGGCCTTGAGCGCCTTGCACGCTTGCGCGCCGGAATAGTCGAATTCGCAGGCCTGCCCGATGATGATGGGGCCGGCGCCGATGATGAGAATGCTTTTTAGGTCTGTACGCTTGGGCATGATGCAATCTTTACTTTTGGCCGGACATCAGGCTGATGAACTTGTCGAACAGCTCCAGGATGTCGTGCGGACCGGGGCTGGCTTCGGGGTGGCCCTGGAAGCAGAAGGCCGGACGGTCGGTGAGCTCGAAGCCCTGCAGCGTGCCGTCGAACAGCGAGACGTGCGTGACGCGCGCATTGGCCGGCAGGCTGGCCGCGTCGACCGCGAAACCGTGGTTCTGGCTGGTGATGAACACGCGCTTGGACGCCAGGTCCTGCACCGGGTGGTTGGCGCCGTGGTGGCCGGTCTTCATCTTGAGCGTCTTGCCGCCGACGGCCAGGCCCATGATCTGGTGGCCCAGGCAGATGCCGAACACCGGCAGCTTCTTGTCCAGGAACACGCGGGTGGCGTCGATGGCGTAGTCGCAGGGCTCGGGGTCGCCGGGGCCGTTAGACAGGAACACGCCGTCGGGGTTGAGCTTGAGCACTTCCTCGGCGCTGGTCTGGGCCGGCACCAGCGTCAGGCGGCAGCCGCGGTCGGCCAACAGGCGCAGGATGTTGGACTTGATGCCGAAGTCGTAGGCAACGACATGGAACTTGGACTGGTCGGGCTGGGTGTAGCCTTCGCCCAGCTGCCAGGTGCCCTGGGTCCAGGTGGTGCTGTCCTTGATGGAGACGACCTTGGCCAGGTCCTGGCCGGCCATGCCGGCAAAGCCGCGGGCCAGTTCGACGGCGCGGTCGGCGTCCGATCCGACGAAGATGCAGGCGCCCTGGGCGCCCTTTTCACGCAGGATGCGGGTCAGCTTGCGGGTATCGATGCCGGAAATGGCGACGATGCCCTGCTCGGACAGGTACTCGGGCAGCGATTGCGTGGAACGGAAGTTCGACACGCGGGCGGGACAGTCGCGCACCACCAGGCCGGCGGCGTAGACGCGGTTGGCTTCGACGTCCTCGGCGTTGACGCCGGTGTTGCCGATGTGCGGATAGGTCAGCGTGACGATCTGGCCGCTATAGCTGGGATCGGTGAGAATTTCCTGGTACCCGGTCATCGCGGTGTTGAACACCACTTCGGCGACGGTATGGCCAGGCGCACCGATCGACACGCCTCGAAAAATGGTACCGTCCGCCAGAGCCAGAATTGCAGGAGGGAAGCGGTTGATCCCCTCGGGAAAGAGTTGCGGCAGCACAGTAAACCCCGGTTTTAGAATCGATAATCAAACCTTGGAATTATACCTTGAGCGGGCGTTTTTCCCGGGGAACCGCGCCAAATAAGGCTGAGATCGGAGATTTCAGCCGCCGCGGCGGGCCGGCCGTGCCCCTCCTTTGCCATACCAACGGTGACAGCGCCGTCGGCGGCTCGGTGATACGCTAAAGCACCTTCAACCCCTGATGCTGCGAGCCGTATTGTCCATGTCCAGCCAACTTGACGCCCTGCGCAATCACACCACCGTTGTCGCCGACACCGGCGATTTCGAGGCAATGAAGGCGCTGCGTCCCACCGACGCCACCACAAACCCGTCCCTAATTTTGAAGGCTGTCCAGCAGGACGCCTACCGCCCGCTGCTCGAAAAGACCGCCCGCGACCACCGCGGCGCGCCCACCGCCGAGCTGATGGACCGGCTGCTGGTCGCCTTTGGCCGCGCCATCCTGGATATCGTGCCCGGCCGCGTCTCGACCGAAGTGGACGCGCGCCTGTCGTTCGACACCCGCGCCACCATCGAGCGCGCCCGCGCCCTGATCGCGCTGTACGAAGCCGCCGGCGTGCCGCGCGAGCGCGTGCTGATCAAGATCGCGTCCACCTGGGAAGGCATCCAGGCGGCCCGCGCGCTGCAAGCCGAGGGCGTGCGCTGCAACCTGACGCTGCTGTTCTCGCTGCCGCAGGCGGTGGCCTGCGCCGACGCCCAGGTGCAATTGATCTCGCCCTTCGTCGGCCGCATCTACGACTGGCACAAGAAGGCCGCCGGCGCCGCCTGGGTCGAAGCCGACCACGCCGGCGCGCGCGACCCCGGCGTGCAGTCGGTGACCCGCATCTATCACTACTACAAGCGTTTCGGCATCGCCACCGAGATCATGGGCGCGAGCTTTCGCAACGTCGGCCAGATCCTGGCGCTGTCGGGCTGCGACCTGCTGACCATCAGCCCCGAGCTGCTGACCCAGTTGTCGCAGACCGAGGGCGACGCGCCGGCGCAGTTGCGCGCCGATGCGGCGGGCGGCGATATCGCCCGCATCGCGTCGGGCGAAGTGGCCTTCCGCACCCAGCTCAACGACGACGCCATGGCCAGCGACAAGCTGGCCGAAGGCATCCGCGCCTTCGTGGCCGATGCCATCAAGCTGGACGCGCTGATCGAAGCGCAGCGCGCCTGAGACCGCCGGCACCGGCCCGGCGGCCACGGCCGGGCCGCGCTTCAGCGGTGATCGTGCGAATGCACCTGCAGCGCTTCCAGGAAGCGCGACACCATGTTGTAGGCCGCCACGGTGGCGGTCAATTCCACGATCAGCTTTTCCGATCCCATGGCGGCGCGAGCCGCCTGGAACACCGGCTCGGGCACCTGCACGTGGCGCGTCATGGCATCGGTGTAGGCCAGCACCGCGCGCTCGCGCTCGCTGAACAGGGTCGACGCCTCCCAGTCGGGCAAGGCGTCCAGCTGGGCTTGTGACACGCCCTCTTTCAGCGCGATCGGCGCATGCTGGTCGGCCTCGTAGGGCGCGCCGTTGATCGCCGCCACCCGCATGATCACCAATTCGCGGATGTCGCCCGGCAGGGTCGACAACTGCCGGATCGAGGTCAGGTAGTTGAGCCAGCCGCCGGCCACGGCCGGGCTGTGCAGCAACATCTGGTACAAGTGCAGCACGCTGCCGCGCTCGGCGACGATACGGTCGACCAGGGGTCGCGCTTCGGGATGGGACAGATCGGCGTAGGGAAGACGCGCCATGGAAACTCCGGAATAATCCGGCCGCTTGCGCCAAACGGCCAGAGGGATGGTGGACGTCCAAAAAACGAGGCGGCGCGCGCCAAAATCCCCGACGCTGCATATGCACACATTCGCAAGAACTTTGACATAATGACAACACATTGCGCACCTCCAGGACAAGCCTAGAATGAATGCGCCACCCCAGTCCCATCCGCCTGTCACGCTCGCGAACTGCGACAGCGAACCGATTCACGTCCCGGGCGCGATCCAGCCCCTGGGCGCGTTGCTTGCCTTCGATGCCGCGGGCGTGTTGCGCTACGCCAGCGAAAACGCCCCGCAGGTGCTCGGGATGCCGGTCGCATTGGGCTATCGCTGCGATCCGGCTTCGCCGCCGCCGGGCCTGGCGCGGAACCTGCCGGGCTGGCTGTCCCAGGACGATCCCGTCTTCGATCCGCTCAGCATCTCGCTGGACGGGCACGCCTACGACGTCATCGCCCACCGCAACACCGACGACCTGACGCTGATCGAACTCGAGCGCCGCGGCAACGACGCCGGCATCGCCGATCCCGCGCTGATCTACCGCAGCATCGAGCGCGTGCGGGCGCAGCGCGACATCGCCGGCCTGCTGGAGCGCGCCGTCCAAGAGGTACAACGCGCCACCGGCTTCGACCGCGTCATGGCCTATCGCTTCCATCCCGACGACAGCGGCGAGATCGTGGCCGAGCGGCGCGGCGATCCCGCGCTCGAAGGCTGGGTCGGGCGCCGCTATCCCGCCGGCGACATTCCGGCCCAGGCGCGTCGCCTGTACACCGTGAATACTTTGCGCCAGATCGCCGACGGCCAGTACCAGCCGGTGCGGGTGCTGGCGCAGGACGGCATCGACGCGCCGCTCGACATGAGCTTCTCGGTGCTGCGCAGCGTATCGCCGGTGCATCTGGAATACATGGCAAACATGGGCGTGCGCGCCACCATGAGCCTGTCGCTGGTGATCGGCGGCAGGCTCTGGGGCATGATCGCGTGCCACCACCATTCGCCGCGCCTGGTCCCCTACCCGGCCCGGCTGGCCTGCGAGGCGCTGACACAGGTGCTGTCCGCGGCGCTGGCGACCATCGAAGGCAACGACCGCGCCGCGCAAACACGGCGCAATGTCGCGCTGGTCAGCCGGTTGACCGAGCGCGCATCGGATTCCGAAAACATCCACCAGGCCCTTTCCGGCGGGCCGGAAACGCCCGCCTCGCTGATCGCCAACGACGCCGCGCTGTGCCTGTGGGGCAACAGCGTCACGGTGTTCGGGGGCATCGCGCCGCGCGGCGAACTTGCCGGCATCCTGTGCGCGCTGGACCAGAGCGGGCAACGTTTGGTCCACACCAACCACATCGCGCGCGACTATCCCGAGCTGCAGACCGACCTGGTGCCCTATGCGGGCCTGCTGGCGTGCAAGTTCGATCCCATGAACAACGGCTGGCTGATCTGGTTGCGGCGCGAACAGATCGAGACCGTGGTGTGGGGCGGCAAACCCGAAAAGCAATACGCGGTGGGCAACCTGGGGCCGCGCCTGACCCCGCGCGGCTCGTTCGAGGCCTGGCGCGAGGTCATGCGCGACACCAGCCCGCCCTGGCTGCCGGCCGAACTCGAGGCGGCCGACAACTTGCGCGACGAGCTGTCGCACATTGCCACCAGCCGCGCCGCCGACGTCGACCGCGCCCGCACCGCGCTGCTGGCGATGCTGGGCCATGACCTGCGCGATCCGCTGCAATCGATTTCCATGGCGGCCACGCTGCTTTCGCGGACCGACGCCGGCGCGCGCATGGGCGAGCGCATCCGCTATTCCAGCGGACGCATGCAGCGGCTGATCTCGCAGGTGCTGGATCTTTCCCGGCTGCAGGGCGGCATGGGGTTAGGCATCGAAAAGCGCGAATGCCGCCTGTCCGACCTCTTGAACGGCCTGATCGAGGAAAAGCGCCAGGCCTATCCCGGCCTGCTCATCGAGCCGGACGTGCACCCCGACCTGGTGCTGACGGCCGACACCGACCGCATCGCCCAGGTGGTCACCAACCTGATGAGCAACGCCCGCCAGCATGGCGCGCCGCGCATGCCGATCCACGTCAGCGCGATGCCGCGTGGCGACACCATCGAACTTACCGTGGCCAACCATGGCGCGCCGATCCCCGACGACGTCATGGCGCACCTGTTCTCACCCTTCAAGCCCGAATCCCTGGGCCATTCGCGCAACCGCAACGGCCTCGGGCTCGGCCTGTACATCGCCGAACAGGTGGTGCGCGACCACCAGGGCGAGATCGCCGTCGACTGCCGCGACGGCCTGGTCATTTTCACCGTTACCCTGCCGCGCGACCAGGATGCGCCGCGGGTCCCCGAATCTGGAGACATCCCTTGAACGACGAGCGCGCCCTACGCGTCCTGCTGGTTGACGACAATGAAATGGGCTCGGAACTGCTGGCCGAATTCCTGGCGCTGTCCGGCCTGGAGGCGCGCTGCGCGGGTACCGGCGAAGACGCGCTGCGGCAGGCCGCCACGTTCGCCCCCGAAGCAGTACTGGTTGACATCCTGCTTCCCGACATGGACGGCTACGAGCTGGCCCGCCGGCTGCGCGAGCGCAATGTGTCATCGCGCATCTACGCCCTGAGCGGCCTGGCGCGGCATGAACGGCACGAAGACGCCTCCGCCCTGTTCGATGGCTGGATCGAAAAGCCTGCCGACCCCGATGCGCTGCTGACCGTGCTGCGCCAGGCGGGCTGACATCGCCATGCAAGTCGATATATCCGCCCAGGCGCTGGCCGCGCAAGGCGTACGGCTGAAGGTGCTGGCGCAGATATTCC
Source organism: Achromobacter sp. CSND-B12 (assembly GCF_052906545.1). Classification (NCBI taxonomy): domain Bacteria; kingdom Pseudomonadati; phylum Pseudomonadota; class Betaproteobacteria; order Burkholderiales; family Alcaligenaceae; genus Achromobacter; species Achromobacter sp. CSND-B12. Next base: position 1,607,024 of record NZ_JBREGJ010000001.1, read on the forward strand.
CGGTGCTGCGCCACGAGGCCATCGCGCCGCTATCGAATGCCACCTTGGCGGCGGCCATGCTGAGCCACGCGCCTGAAGACGCGGATGCCGAGGCACGGCAGCAGCGCTGCGAACGGCTGGCCGGAGACCTCAACGACATGCTGGAAGACAGCGTCAGCGTGATCCGCGACCTGGACCAGTGGTTCAGCGACAACGGCGCGACGCTGCCGCTGGCGACGCTGCTCAAGGAATGCCGCAAGCTGCTGTTCTCGCAATTGATGTGGTCCAAGCGCCGGGTCCGCTGGCCCGAGGACCCGGGCGCGCTCGAACTGCCCGCTTTCACCAGCCGTTATCTGCTCATGGCCTGGCTGCTGTGCTTGGTGGCCTGGCTGCCTGAAGGCGCCGAAGTGGAGCTTGACACGGCCGACCCATCGGCATGGCATGCCCGCTTCACCGTGCCCGCGCAGGCGCCGGACGGAGCCGCGCTGTTCGACACGCGGGACATCGAATGGCTGGCCGCCGACTCAGGCTGGCGCTTCGAGCGGCAGCCGCAGAGTTGGTCGTTGCACCGCGCCGCCTCGGGCAAGGAACCCGCATGATCTCCCCGGTGCACCAATTCCTGCGCGATGGCACCCGCGACCGCCACGAGGCCCTGGATCAGGGACTGGCGCTGGCCGATGGCAACGTCAGTCCGGCCCGCTATGTGGCGTATCTGCGCGCCATGCTGGGCTGGCTTGAACCGGTCGAAAACCGGCTGTGGCAACTGGACTGGCCCGCCGCGCTGCGGGCCGAAGACAGGGACGGCAAGAGCGCGCTGATCCGCGCCGACCTGCGGGCGGCGGGCGACAGCGCGCCGGTTCCGCAATGCCCTGATGCGCCGCGCCCGCGGGCGGCCGACGCCTATGCGCTGGGCGTGGCGTACGTGGTGGAAGGTTCGCAACTGGGAGGACGCTTCCTGGCCAAGCGGCTCGAGACGCTGGCGCCGCCGCTGCCGCTAGGCTACCTGCGCGGCTACGGCGACGACGTCGGGCCGCTGTGGAAGGGGTTCCTGCTGCACCTGGACGAGGCGGCCCAAGGTCACGAAACGCAGGCGCTGCGTGGCGCGCAGGATGCCTTCGACAGCCTGGCCGCCTGGCTGCGCGAACAGCGTGCCCTGCGGGCTGCAGGCTAGCGCCCCCCCCCCGGGACCAGCCCGCGCGGCAGACCGGAAGCGGCTCAGATCTTTTCTGTTTCGCCCGACTTCGGCTGCCACTTCATCAGGCGCTTTTCACCGATCCCGACAATGTAGTCGAGTACCAGCGCGAACGCCGTCAGCACCACGATGCCCGCGAAAACCGTATTGACGTCGAAGGTGCCTTCGGCCTGCAGGATCAGGTAGCCGACCCCGCTGGCCGAGCCCAGGTATTCCCCGACCACCGCGCCGACGAAGGCCAGGCCCACCGAGGTGTGCAGGCTCGAGAACACCCAGCTTGTGGCCGACGGCAGGTAGACGTGGCGCAGCAGCTGGCGCTGGCGCGCGCCCAGCATGCGGGCATTGTCGAGCAGGGTCGGGCTGACCTCGCGCACGCCCTGGTAGACGTTGAAGAAGACGATGAAGAACACCAGCGTCACCGCCAGCGCCACCTTGGACCAGATGCCAAGCCCGAACCACATGCCGAAGATCGGCGCCAGGATCACGCGCGGCATCGAATTGGCCGCCTTGATGTAGGGATCGAGAATCGCGCTGGCGCGTGGCGAAAGCCCCAGCCACAGGCCGAAGGCCAGGCCGGCGATGGTGCCGATGAAGAAGGCCAGCACGGTTTCGGTCAGCGTGACCCACAGGTGGGTGTAGATGTCGGCGTTGGTGACGAACCAGGCCCAGATGCGGCCCCACACCTTGAGGGGTTCGCCGAAGAAGAACGCCACCTTGGGATCGCGCGAGGCAAAGTGCCACACGCCCAGGATGACGACCAGCAGCAGCAACTGCCAGAAGCGCAGGCTGGCGGAGCCTGGTTTGAACGACTTGGACATGGTCAGGGCCTGTTCATGGGGAAGCGGGCGTGGCCGGGATCAGGCACGGCCTCAGGCCCGCTTCTGTTGTTGGGCGTAGCCCTTGAGCACTTCCTCGCGCAGCACGGCCCAGATGGCCGCGTGCAGTTCGACGAAGCGCAGGTTGTTGCGCACCTCGGCCACGTCGCGCGGACGCGGCAGGTCGATGGCGAATTCGCCGATCGGATGCGTGCCCGGCCCGGCCGACAGCACCACCACGCGGTCGCTCATGGCGATGGCTTCATCCAGGTCATGGGTGATGAACAGCACCGCCTTGCGCTTGGCCATCCACAGGTCCAGGACCTCGTTTTCCATCAGCTGGCGCGTCTGGATGTCGAGCGCCGAGAACGGCTCGTCCATCAGGATGATGTCGGGATCGCGGATCAGCGTCTGCGCCAGCATGGCGCGCTTGCGCATGCCGCCGGACATCTGATGCGGATAGCGGCTCTCGAAGCCGCCCAGGCCGACGCGGCGCATCCAGTCGCGGCCGCGCTCGAGGGCCTCGACACGCGGCACGCCGGCGAAATCCAGCCCGGCCACCACGTTGTCGAGCGCGCTGCGCCAGGGCAGCAGCGCCTCGCCCTGGAACATGTAGCCAGCACGCGAATTGATGCCCGACAGCGGCTGGCCGAACACGTTGACCTGCCCCGACGACGGCGCCAGCAGGCCGGCGCTGACGTTGAGCAGGGTGGACTTGCCGCAGCCCGTCGGCCCCACCACCGACACGAACTCGCCCGGCGCGATGGCCAGGCTGGTGTCGCTGACGGCGGTGTAGCGCTGCGAGCGGTCGTCGCGGGAGACGAAGGTGCAGCTGATGTTTTCCAGCGAAAGCGCGGCTTCAGCCATTGGGGTACTTCTCGTTGGCGCGGCGCGCGAAGTCGTTGGTCCAGACCTTGGACGGATCGATCTTGGCGCCGTCGAAGTCCGCCTGGTAGGCGGCCAGGGCCTTGAGCGCGGTGGCGGCGCCGTCCTCGGGGATCAGGCCGTCAGGCGACAGGCCTTCGAGGCTCTTGCCGATGGCGGCCTTGTACACCGCCGGGTCGCCCAGCAGGTAGGTCTCGGGCACGACCTTGGCGATCTCGTCCGGGCCTGCCTTCTGGATCCACTTGTCGGCGCGCACCATGGCGTTGGTGAGCGCCTGCACGGTATTGGGATTGGCGTCGATGAACGCCTGCGGCGCATACAGGCAGCCCGCGGGCATGTTGCCGCCGAAGATGTCCTGCGTGTCCTTGAGCGTGCGGGTGTCGACGATGATCTGGATGTCGCCCGGCATTTCCAGCATCGACACCACCGGGTCGGTGTTGGAGATGGCGTCGATCTGGCCGCTGCGCAGCGCGGTCACCGCGCCGGCGCCAGCGCCCACGCCGATGATCGACACGTCCGAAGCCTTCAGGCCGTGCTTGGCCAGGAAGAAGCTGACCACCATGTTGGTGGACGAGCCCGGCGCGGTCACGCCGATCTTCTTGCCCTTGAGGTCGGCGGGGCCCTTGTAATTGGGCAGGTTCTTCTTGGACACGCCCACGCCGATCATCGGTGCGCGGCCCTGCAGCACGAAGGCGCGGTAGGCCTGGCCCTTCGATTGCATCGACAGCGTGTGCTCGAAGGCGCCCGAAACCACGTCGGCGCTGCCGCCCACCACGGCCTGCAGGGCCTTGGAACCGCCGGCGAAGTCGGCGATGGAGACGTCCAGGCCCTCGTCCTTGAAGTAACCGCGCGCCTCGGCGATGGACAGCGGCAGGTAGTAGATCAGGGGTTTGCCGCCCACGGCGATCTGGACCTTGGTCTTTTCCAGCTTCTGGGCGCGCACGATGGCGGGGGCCATGCCCATGACACCGGCGGCGCCGGCCATCTTGAGCAGATCACGACGTGTGACTGACATGTGTTGTCTCCTTGGGTGCGGGGATACCGATAGCGCCGGTCTGCGCCAGCTTGTCGATAGCCGCTGAATCATACCCCAGCGATTTCAGGACTTCCTCGGTATGTTCCCCTAATGACGGACCGATCCAGCGGGTGCCGCCCGGGGTTTCCGAGAGCTTGGGCACCACCGCCGGCAGCTTGACCGGACTGCCGTCGGCGAAGTGGTGCTGTTCGATCATGCGGCGCGCCAGGAACTGCGGATCCGTGAACATGTCGGCCACGCTGTAGATCTTGCCGACCGGCACGTCGGCCGCCTTCAGGGTGTTGAGCGCCTCCTCGATGCCGCGGCCATCGCACCATTGCTGGATGGCGCCATCGATCTCGGCGACGCGGCGGGCGCGGCCGTCGTTGCGCACCAGGTCCGGATCCGAGGCCAGGTCGTCGCGGCCGATGGCCAGCATCAGGCGGTGGAAGATCGCATCGCCGTTGCCGGCGATGACGATGTTCTGGCCGTCGCGCGTGGTGTAGGTATTGGACGGCACGATGCCGGGCAACGCGCCGCCGGTGCGTTCGCGCACCACGCCGGCCACGTCATACTCGGGCACCAGGCTTTCCATCATGTTGAACACGGCCTCGTACAGGGCGACGTCGACCATCTGGCCCTGTCCCGCCTGGCACCCTTCGCCCTGCACGCCGTTCCAGCGGCCGCCGGTGGCGTCGCGGTGGCGCAGCGCCATCATCGCGCCGATCACGCCATGCAGCGCGGCGATCGAATCGCCGATCGAGATGCCGACCCGCAGCGGCGGGCGGTCCGGGTGGCCGGACACGTAGCGCAGGCCGCCCATGGATTCGCCGATGGCGCCGAAGCCCGGCTGGTCCTTCATCGGGCCGGTCTGGCCATAGCCGGACAGGCGCACCATGATCAGCGCCGGATTGATGGCGCGCAGCTGTTCATAGCCCAGGCCCCACTTCTCCAGCACGCCGGGACGGTAGTTCTCGACCACCACGTCTGCGTCCAGCGCCAGCCTGCGGGCGATTTCACGAGCCTCGGGATGCTTGAGGTTGAGGGCGATGGATTGCTTGTTGCGGGCCTGCACGGTCCACCACAGCGAATTGCCTTCGTGCAGGTGGCGCCAGCTGCGAATGGGGTCGCCGCCGCCGGTCCCGTCGGGGCCGTGCGGCGTTTCCACCTTGATGACGTCGGCGCCGAATTCGCCGAAGATGCGCGCGGCGAACGGGCCGGCGATGAGCGTGCCGAGTTCCAGGACCTTCAGGCCGGTCAGGGCTGACATGTTGGTTGTCTTCCTCTCGTGGAGGCCGCGCCGGCGCGGGCGGGCCGTTTTTCCAATGCCCGCCGGTACATTGCCGGCGCGCTATTGTGGGGCGTGTCAGGTGGTCTTGCGCTCCATCAGCGCCCAGGCGATGGTGCCGGCGTCCACGTATTCCAGCTCGCTGCCGGCCGGCACGCCCCGCGCCAGGCGCGTGACCCGCAGGCCACGCTCGCCCAGGGCCTCGCCCAGGAAATGCGCGGTGGTCTCGCCTTCGGCGGTGAAGTTGGTGGCCAGGATGACCTCCTGCACCACGCCGTCGGTGGCGCGGCGTATGACCCGGTCGAAATCCAGTTCGCGCGGGCCGATGCCCTCCAGCGGCGCCACCCGACCCATCAGCACGTAGTACAAGCCGCGGTAGCCGTGGCTGGACTCGATCATGTTCTGATCGGCCGGCGTCTCGACGATGCACAGCAGCGAGGGATCGCGCTTGGGATTGGCGCAGGTCGCGCACACATCCTCTTCGGCGAAGCTGTTGCAGCGCGAGCAATGGCGCAGATCGCGCACCGCGCCCGCCAGCGCGCGTCCGAGCATATCGGCGCCCTGGGGATCGTGCTGCAACAGGTGATAGGCCATGCGTCGCGCGGAACGCACACCCACGCCGGGCAGGCGCCGCAGCGCCTCGATCAGCGAGACCAGCGGTTCGGGTTCGGGCAGTAGAGGGTCCATGACACGACGGCAACTTGCGGACGGCAAAGGCCGCGCCGCCCGGGGCGGCGGCGGCCGGAACGTTCGATCAGAACGGCAGCTTCATGCCCGGGGGCAGCGGCATGCCGGCGGTGACGGACGCCATCTTTTCCTGGGAGGTGGCCTCGGCCTTGCGCAGCGCGTCGTTGAAGGCGGCGGCGACCAGGTCTTCCAGCATGTCCTTGTCGTCGGCCAGCAGCGACGGATCGATCTCGACGCGCTTGACGTCGTGGCGGCAGGTCATGGTGACCTTGACCAGGCCGCCGCCGGAGGCGCCTTCGACCTGGATCTCGGCCAGCGCGTCCTGCGCCTTCTTCATGTTTTCCTGCATCTGCTGCGCCTGGCGCATCAGGCCGGCCAGTTGTCCTTTCATCATGATGGAGCTTCCTTGAACGAGGGAATGTAGGGATTTGCCGGCGCGTTACGCGGCGGCGGAAGGAGAGTCGACGTGGCGGATCGAACCGGCCACGACATGGGCGCCGAAGTCCGCCACCAGCGCCTGCACGAAGGGATCGACGGCGACCGCGTCCTCGGCGGCCTGCTGGCGCGCCGCGCGTTCGGCCTGGGCCACGGCGTGGGCCGTGGCTTCACCGACCGCGCCGACGTCCACGTCCAGCCGGATGCCCTGGCCGAAGTGTTCGCACAGCACCGTCTGCAGGCGCACGCGGCTTTCGCTTTCGGCCAGCGTCTTGACGGCCACGCGCAGGATGATGGCATCGCCCTGCACGCCGGCCCATTCGCTCTGGCGCGCCAGTTCGGCGGCCAGGCCGGTGACCGGCAGGCGCGCGGCCAGTTCGGGCCAGGCGGCGGAGGTCATGTCGGCCAGGCGCGCGCGCGACTGGCGCTTGCGGGCCGGGGCCGGGCCTTCGCGCCGGGCCGGCGCCGCGGAAGGCGCGGGCGCGGACGATGGCGCGCTGGCCAGCGTTTCGAAATCGTCGTCGGGGTCGGACGTGAAGCCGCCGTCGGGCGCGAAGCCAGCATCAGGCACGAAGCCGCCTTCGGCCTCGAACGGGATTTCCTCATCGACCCAGGACGGCGGACCGTCGTCATCGGCGGCCGGCGCGACCGCGGCGGCCGCGGGCGTCACGGCCAGCGGGGCCGACTTGGCGGGCACCGGGGCCGCGGAGACGGCAGGAGTGTCCGTGGCGGGGGCATGCGGGGCGGGCGCTTGCGCGACGGCGGGAGCGGCGCTGGGCAATGCCGTCTTGGCCGGAGCGCCTGCGGCTGCGGCATTCGCGGGGGACGCCGGCTGGGCAGTGGCTGCGGCGGCCTGGGCGGCATCCGCGGCGGCGGGAGCGTCTTCCCAAGGCGGCACGCTGGCAGCGGCCGGCTGGGCGGGCGCGACAGGTGCGGCGGGCGCGGTGACAGGCGCCGCGGCCATCGGCGCAGGCGCGGCGGCCGGAACCGGCGCGACGTTCGCTTGCGGCGCGCTCACAGGCACGGATGGCGCGGGTGCCGCCGGTTGCGCCGCCTGCGCGGGCCGTTCCACCGCAGGAGCGGCGGCGACCGGCGCCGCATGCGGCGGCTGCGCGGCGGCCACGGCGGGTTCGGCCGTCTGGCGGGCCGGCGTGGCGGGGGCCTCGATGGCGGTCTGCGGACCGGCGTCACCGTTGAGCGCCAGCATGCGCAGGCACGCCATGATGAAACCGGCGTACTCGTCCGGCGCCAGCGTCAGTTCGCCGCGGCTGTGCACCGCCACCGAGTAGAACAGTTGCACCGCGTCGGGATGCAGGGTCTGCGCCAGGCGGGCGATGTCGGCCACCAGCGGATCCTCGGCCGGCGTCACGCCGGACACGCGTTGCTCGATGGCGACGCGTGACAGCAGCACCGCCAGGTCGGCCAGCGCGCCGGCGTACGACAGGCCGCGCGTGGCGAGTTCGTCGGCCACCGCCAGCACACCCTTGGCGTCGCCGGTGGACAGCGCGTCCAGCAGGCGCACCAGGTGGCGCTGGTCGATGGTGCCGAGCATGCCGCGCACGGCGTCTTCGGTCAGGTTGCCGGCGCTGTAGGCAATGGCCTGGTCGGTCAGCGACAACGCATCGCGCATGGAACCCGACGCGGCCTGGCCGATCAGGCGCAGGGCCGGCACTTCGAAGCCGACCTGCTCTTCGCCCAGCACCGCCTGCAGGTGGCCCACGATGGAGTCGGCCGGCATCTGCTTCAGATTGAATTGCAGGCAGCGCGACAGCACCGTGACCGGGATCTTCTGCGGGTCGGTGGTGGCGAGGATGAATTTGACGTGCGGCGGCGGCTCTTCCAGCGTCTTGAGCATCGCGTTGAACGCGTGCCCGGTGAGCATGTGCACTTCGTCGATCATGTAGACCTTGAAGCGGCCCGCGCCCGGCGCGTAGACGGCCTGCTCCAGCAGCTGGGTCATTTCCTCGACGCCGCGGTTCGAGGCCGCGTCCAGTTCGAGATAGTCGACGAAACGGCCGGCATCGATCTCGGTGCAGGCGCGACAGACGCCGCAGGGCTTGGAGGTGATGCCGGTTTCGCAGTTGAGCGATTTGGCCAGGATGCGCGACAGCGTGGTCTTGCCGACGCCGCGGGTGCCGGTGAACAGCCAGGCGTGATGCAGGCGCTGGGTGTCGAGCGCATGCGTCAGCGCGCGCACCACGTGATCCTGTCCCACGAGGGTATCGAACGATCGCGGCCGCCACTTGCGGGCCAGTACCAGATAAGTCATGGCGGGATTGTAGAGCCTTTGCAAGAGCCTATGCGATTGCCGGCGCGAAATGCAAAGGGGACGGAATCATCTTCCGGGGAAATCCCCTTGGAAAACAACCCCGTCCCCTTTGCGAAAACCGGTTGGCGAGCCTTACTCCGGCACTGACCCTAAACGACTATGGCTGCTTCGTTCCCGACCTGACCAGGTTCACCGTCGAACCATGCGAAGGGGCCCGCCAAGCAAGATTCTAGCAGAGCTTCGCGTTGCTCGCTCGGCTAGCCTCTTGCTTGGCGGGCCCCGAGGGGCTGTATGTGTGCCCCTCCACGGCCCTCCCCCCTAGGGGAGGGAGGAAGACTTTGCTTCGCTTGTCTTGGGGGCTCGCTTCGCTTTGCCTTGCTTTACGCTGCTTTGCCTTGGCGGGTTATAGGTCTATCAGGCCCGGGCGCGAGGGAAGCAGAGCTTCGCGTTGCTCGCTCGGCTAGCCTCTTGCTTGGCGGGCCCCGAGGGGCTGTATGTGCGCCCCCTCCCCGGCCCTCCCCCCCGAGGGGAGGGAGGAAGACGTTGCTTCGCTTGTCTTGGGGGCTCGCTTCGCTTTGCCTTGCTTTACGCTGCTTTGCCTTGGCGGGTTATAGGTCTATCAGGCTCGGGCGCGAGGGAAGCAGAGCTTCGCGTTGCTCGCTCGGCTAGCCTCTTGCTTGGCGGGCCCCGGGGGGCAGTGTGTGTGCCCCTCCACGGCCCTCCCCCCTAGGGGAGGGAGGAAGACTTTGCTTCGCTTGTCTTGGGGGCTCGCTTCGCTTTGCCTTGCTTTACGCTGCTTTGCCTTGGCGGGTTATAGGTCTATCAGGCCCGGGCGCGAGGGAAGCAGAGCTTCGCGTTGCTCGCTCGGCTAGCCTCTTGCTTGGCGGGCCCCGAGGGGCTGTATGTGCGCCCCCTCCCCGGCCCTCCCCCCCGAGGGGAGGGAGGAAGACGTTGCTTCGCTTGTCTTGGGGGCTCGCTTCGCTTTGCCTTGCTTCTTTTTTATAGGTCGATCCAGGCGCGGGCGCGGGGGAAGTAGAGGGCGGCGCGGGCTTTGCGGCCGTCCAGGGCGGTGACTTGGGCGCAGTAGCGCAGGAGTTGGTCGCCGTGGCGTTGGCGCATGCGTTGGGCGAAGGCGGCGGGGGATTCGTTGGGTTGGGGGCGGCCTGTTTTGTAGTCGACGATCAGCCAGCCGTCTTCGGTGCTCAGGGCCAGGTCGATGACGGAGACCTTGCCGGCGGCGTCGATGAGCGGCCATTCGCGGCGGGCGCCGGATTGGGACAGGAGCCAGAGGCCACGGTCGTCGGCCAGAGTGGACTGGAGGGTATCCAGGACGGCTTCGGCAGCGGTATCGGCCTGGCTGGCGGGGATGCCGGCGCGGGTCAGTTGACGGCGCATGGCGGGCAGGCGGTGGGCCAGGGCCTCGGCTGGCCAGGCGGCGATGCCGTCCTGGCCGATGCGGGCCAGCCAGGCGTGGGCCAGGGTGCCGATGGCGGCGTCGTAGCCGGATTCGAGTTGCCAGGCGGGATGCTCGGCGCTGTCGCCCCAGGCGCCGCGCGCGGCCGCGGCGAAGCCGGGGCTGATGGCGATATCGGCCTGGCGCGCCAGTTGCGCCAGGCCGTCGCGATGCACGCGGCGCAGGGGCTCGCCTTGCCATTCAGGGCCGTCGTCGCGGGGTTCGGCGCTATCGCCGTCCGTCGCGGGCGGCACGGGTGTTGTCAGGCAGGGCCAGAGGCGGCCCAGCAGGCTGGCGGAGGACGGTGTCTTGGCCTGGCCGGTGGCTTCGTCGATGGCGACGTGGCCAACCAGATGCAGGCGCTTGCGGGCGCGGGTGGCGGCCACGTACAGCAGGCGGTCGATTTCGTAGGAAGCGCGGCGCGCCTCGCGCGCGCCGAGGTAGCGCGACACGGGGTCGGCCTCGGTCTCGGCGCGCGGCTTGACCGGGCCGAACAGCACCCGCCCGCCGCTTTGCTCGAAGCGCACCAGCGGCGGCTGGTCGCCGCGCGGAGCGCGATGCAGGCCGTAAAGGATGACGGTTTCGAACTGCAGGCCCTTGGACTTGTGCATGGTCATGATCTCGACGGCGGCCTCTTCGTCGGCCGCATCCGGCGCCGCGAACAGCCGCGCGATGCCGGCGTCCAGCGCGGCCGGATCGATGGCGCCGTGCGGCGCCAGGCGCTCGACCAGCTGGAACAGGCTTTCGGCGTCATTGGCCACCGACGGCCCGCTGTAGAGCGCGGGACCGCCCAGGCGGCGCCACAGCGTCTCGATCCAGGCCGCGAACGGCATGGCGCCCGAGGCGTTGCGCGAGTCCAGCAGCACCGCCGCCACCTGCCGCAGGCGGGCGTATTCATCGGGATGCAGCAAAGCCTCGGCCGAAAGCCGCGCGCCGGCATCGTCCGGCGGCAACGCCCCCTGCGCCGGATTCTCGGTGTCGTCGAACAGCGAGCCCTGCCGCGACGCGGCTGGGACCGTGGCCGAGACGGCCCGCACCGGCGGGGTGTCGGCGGGCCGGGCCGGCGCGGGGCGCAACAACCGCTCCAGCAGCACCGGCACCGGCGTGACGTGGTCGGCGCCGAACAGGCGCTGCAACGATTCCAGCGTCAGGCCGCAGAACGGCGCCCGCAGCACCGACAGCCAGGCCAGCCGGTCGCCCGGGTGGGACAGCGCCCGCACCAACTGCACCAGGTCCGCCACCACCGGCCGCAACGCCAGCGGCACCAGGTCCACCGCGCGGCAGCGGATGCCCTCCTGCGCCAGCCGGCGCGTGAGGTTGCCAAGGTGGCTGCGGGCCCGCACCAGGATGGCGACCGGATGCTTGCTGCCCGCGTGGTCTGCCAACGCCTGGCGCACCAGGCCGACCGCGATATTCTCGGCCTGCTCCTCCGCCGGAACGCCGCCGCCGCGCGACCAGGCGGGATGAAAGCGCACCGCCGGATCCGGCAGGGTCTCGTGGAACGCGCTGGACGGGCTGTACTTGATGGCGCCCGCGGCGGCGTCGCTGCGCTTGGGCAGCAATTGCGCGAACGATTCGTTGACCCAGTCGACGATGCCCGCCTGCGAACGGAAATTGTCGGTGAGGTTGAGAAAGCCGGGCTGGAGTTCCCCCACGCCCCGCTGCGCCACTTCCAGGAACAGGCCCACTTCCGCCTTGCGGAAACGGTAGATCGACTGCATCGGGTCGCCCACCAGGAACAACGTGCGGCCATCTCCCGCCTGCCAGCCGGAGGTCAACGTTTTCAACAGATCCAGCTGCGTCTGGCTGGTGTCCTGGAATTCGTCGATCAGCAGATGGCGGATGGACGCATCCAGCTTGAGCAGCAGTTCGCCGGGATCGTCGGCGCTGCCCAGCGCCGCGGCGGCGCGTTGCGAGATCTCGATGAAATCGACCTCGCCGGTATCGGCGAAGCGCAGCCGCAGCTGCGCCACGGCCAGCGCCAGCGTCATCAGCTGCGCGCCCAGCACTTCCCACTGGGCATCGCTCAATCGCGGCGCGGGGATATCGCGCACGGCAGCCAGGCGCCGCACCCACGGGGCGTCGCCGTCGGCGCTCTCGAGCCAGGCGACGAAGGGTTCCTTATGCGCACACTTGGCGGGAAAGCCCAGGTTCTTGTTGACGGTCTTGCGCAGCGACCCGGTGCCGGTCAGCAGCAGATGGGCCACGGCGCGCCACTGGTCCAGCGCCTCGGCGTCGGCCGGCAGTTCGTCGGTCCAGTCGCGCAGCGGCGCCAGCCGGTCGTCTTCGCCGCCGTCCTGCAACTGGGCCGCGGCCAGCCGCGCGGGACCGCACAGCGCTTCGGCCCAGCCAAGCGGCATGGCCTCGCACAGCGCGTCCAGGTCCTCGCCGATGGCTTCGGCCAGCGTTTCTTCCAGGGCCTCGCGGTCGGAGCCGTGGCGCAGCAGCGGCAGCCACTGGTCGCGCTGGCCAAGCATGTCGGCGATGGCGTCCTTGGCGGCCTGCACGTCCACGTCCATGTGCTGCAACAGGATGCGCACCGCGTCGTAGTCGTCCGCCAGGTCGAGCGTGGCGCGAGCCGCGGCTTCGTAATGCGCGCGCGCGTCGTCGGTGATCTCGGGCATGCCGCCCAATTCGGACAGCCACGGCATGCTGCGCACCAGGCCGGCGCAGAACGAGTCGATGGTACGGATGGCCAGGCGCGCGGGGTGGTCCAGCAAATGCCACTGCTGCGCGTCGTTGCGCGCCAGCGCGGCGCGCGCCAGGTCCCAGCTGCGGCGTTCGTGCGCGGCCTCGGGCGGCGCGTCCAGCCCGCGGCGCAGCTTGCTGAGCACGCGCGCATGCATCTCGGACGCGGCCTTGCGCGTGAAGGTGATGGCGACGATTTCCTCGGGGCGGTTGACGGTGGCCAGCAGCGCCAGGATGCGGTCGGTCAGCAGCTCGGTCTTGCCGGAGCCGGCGGGGGCCTGCACCAGGAACGAGCGGGCGGGGTCCAGCGCGGCCGCGCGCGCGGCGTGGTCCTGGGGCTGGCGTTCGACATCGGCCATGGCTCAGGCGTCCTCATCGTCCAGGTGCAAGCGCAGGAACGGCAGCGCATCGCAGTATTTCAGGTCGTCGCGGCGATAGGCGACGTTGGCGGCGTAGCCCGCCACGTATTCATCGGCCAGCGACTCGATCGCGGCGCGCCAGCGCTGGCGGATCTCGGGCCAGGGCAAGCCATCGAAATACTTGCTCTCGGCCGCCAGCGTCACGCCTTCCATGCCCAGGTCTTCGTCGGCCAGGCCCTGCGCCGCCACCTGGCGAGCGTGGATCTGGGCCAGCACCAGGCCGGCCACCTCGCCGCCAGCGGCATCGGCCAGCACCGAGGCATAGAACGGCAACTGCACGTTGACGGGACGGCTGCGCGACCAATCCGGCTCGGGCTTGGCGGCGGCCACCCCGGTCTTGTAGTCGACGATGACGTTGCGGCCATCGGCCAGCGTGTCGATGCGGTCCAGCCGCAGCTTCAGGTGCAGCGCGCCATGGCGCCATTGGTGATTCTTCTCGACCTGCGCCACCGCGAACGGCAGGCGTTGCGCCTCCATGTCGAGCCACGCCGCCAGCACCGTCCTGGCGCGCGCGCATTCCAGCGCCTTCAGGGCCGGCGCGTATTCCTGGAGCTCCTCGTCCGCCGCCTGCGCCACCGCCTGTTCCAGCAGCGCCGGCAGGCGCCCCTGCGCCAGCGTTTCATGCAGGGCATCCTGGTCGGGCAGCATGCCCCACACCAGCTCGAGCGCCTTGTGCAGGAACTGGCCGCGCACGTTCACCGTGGCCGCGTCGGCATAGGGCGCCAGTTCGCGCCCGCCCAGCCGATGCCGCACGAAGGCCCACAAGGGGTTGCGCGCCTGCGTGTCGAGCACGTCCAGGCCGCCGCCGCCGCGGTCATCGGCCGCCAGCGGCGGTCCGCGCATATCGTCCAGCGATTCCTGCGGCAGGGCGGCCACGGCCGCGACCGGCGCCGGCCGCCAGTCGGTGGGGGCAGCAGCGGCGATCAGCGGCGACGGCCGCAGTTCGCGTTCGCCGTCCATGTGCGCATGGCTGACGATCACCTGCGGCGCGCAACGGCACAACGCCGCGTAGATGCCCTCGGCCCATTCGCGTTCGCGTTCGGGCGTGGCGCGCGGCGCCTTGGCCTGGCGCAGCACCGCCAGGGGCAGCAACGGATTCGGCTTGGGCGAGGCAGGCAGCACGTCGTCGGTCAGGCCCAGTATCCAGATACCGTCCCAGAAGCCGCCTTCGGCTTCCAGCAGGCCCAGCACGTCGAGCCGCGCCGAGGGATCGCGCTGCGGCTGGAACGAAGCCGAGCGCGCCACGCTCTGCAGCAGATTGACCGCCGCCACGCCGCCCAGCTTGCCGGCGGCGGGCGCCAGCGCGGAGAAACCGCCCAGGGCTTCTCCCAGCGCCCCCAGCGCCTGGTAGCCGACACTGTCCAGCACGCCTTCGCCGGGAAAGCCCAGCGCCGTCAACGCCGCTTTCATGCGCAGCATCCAGACGTCGCAAGACGCGCGGGCGCCACCGCGCGTCCAGATTTCCATGGCCTGGTCCCAGGCCTGCGCCAACGGCGGCAAGGCCGCCAGTTGCTTGCGCCACTCGGCCGCGCCGACATGGACCTGCCCGCGACGACGCCAGCGCGCGTCGATGGCGGCCAGGCGCGCGCGTTCGCTGACGTCGCCCGCGCAGTGCCCCGCCAGCAGGGCCGCGCCCAGCACCTCGACGGCGCAGCCCTTGCCGGCCGCGCATTCGGCCAGCGCCCGCAGCCAGGCCAGCGCCGCGCGCGCCATCGGCCATTCGTCGAGCGGGCGGCCCACGGCCACGTTGAAGGCGAATGCCGGCGCGCCATCGCGGCCGGCCAGCGCCTGGCTCAGGATGCGGCGCGCGAACGGCGACTCGGCCTCGAGCTGCGGCGAAACGATGGCGTAGCGGCCGGTGGGATGCTGTGCCAGCTGGCCCGCGGCCCATTCGGCCGCCGCGCGCCATTCGGCGCCGTGGTCGGCCGCCTCGAAGCGCCGCGGCGTGGCCGGCGCGCGCTGGGTATCGCGCCATTGCGCGATCAGGCAGCCCTGGTCTTCGAAGGCGCGCAGCAGGCGCCGGAAACGCGGCGACAGATCGGTGAAGCCGGCCAGCACCAGCTGCCCGGGAACGGCCAGCTGGCCGTCTTCGAGCGCCCGCAACACCCGCGCATAACCCTGGTTCGCGTCTTCGGCGTCGATGGCGGCCAGCGCCTTGCGGTAGCGCTGGCGCCAGCGGGCGAAGCCGCGGTACTCATCGGTATCGGCGCCGGACGGCACCTGCAGTGTCCATTCGTCCATCAGCAGGTCGGCGTCCATCGACAGGCGGGCGGCCTGGCTGGCATCGAGCAGCACGCGCTCGGCTTCTTCGGCGCGGATGGCCTCGGTCCAGACCAGCTGCGTGGCGAAGCTGTCGAGGCGATAGGCCGGCACGTCCTCGTCGTCCTCGAACGCCAGTTCGTTGGCGGACTCGGCCAGCCAGGCGGACAGGGGCAGGATGCGCGGCAGTTCGCTGACCTGGCGTTCCTGGCGCAACAGCCCGGCCAGCTCGAGCGTGAGCCGGCGCGACAGGCGGTTGTTGACCGTCAGCACCAGCAGGTCGGCGGCGGGCATGGCGCCGATTTCGGGCAGGCTGAGGTCAGGATGGGAAAGCGGGTCGTCCTGCATGGAAAGGCGAAGAATCGTTCACCGCCGTAGGATACCGCGAGGCCGCCGCGCCAGCGCGGCTAAAAACCGCACAGCGAAGCCAGGTTTTCCCAGTGGATCTGCATCTCGGGCGTGGTGTAGCCCCAGAAGGCCAGGCCCAGCACCAGCGCCAGTGCCGTCCAGCCCAGCAGCCGCCAGCCGCGATGGCGGCGGGCGGGCGTGGGAGCAGGCCGGGCGTTCATGGCGGGTTGCGACCTGTCAGGCTGCGGCCGGCTGCGCCAGCGGCTGTTCGCGCACCGGCAGGCACAGCAAGGCCGCGGCCACCGCCAGCGCCACGCCGAGCCACCAGACCAGGTCGTAGTTGCCGGTCTTGGCATAGGCGTAGCCGCCCAGCCAGACACCGATGAAGCTGCCGACCTGGTGCCCCAGGAAGACGATGCCGGACAGGGTCGCCGCATAGCGCAGGCCATAGATCTGGCCGATCAGCCCCTGCGTCAGCGGCACGGTGCCGAGCCAGAACAGCCCCATCCAGGCCGCGAACGCATACAGCACCCACGGCGACAGGGGCATCCACAGCAGCAGCAGGATGCCGAATGCGCGCATGCCGTAGACCACCGCGAGCAGCCGCTTCTTGCTGTACTTGCCGCCCAGCTTGCCGGCGTAGAACGACCCCAGCACGTTGAACAGCCCGATGAGCGCGATCGCGGTGGCGCCCTGCCCCGGCGTCAGGCCGCCGTCGGTGACGTAGGCCGGCAGGTGCAGCGTGATGAAGGCCGTGTGGAAGCCACAGACGAAATAGCTCCAGAACAGGAAGTGGAACGACGGGTGCCGCACCGCCTGGCGCACCGCCGCCGCCAGCGACTGCTGCGGCCCGCCGTGGGCCTGCGGCCGGCCGCGCAGGAAATAGGCCAGCGGCGCGGCGCATGCCACGAACAGCGACAACGCCCACAGCGCGCCCGGCCAGTCCAGGCCGGTGATCAGCGCCTGGCCGGTCGGCACCACGGCGAACTGGCCGAGCGAGCCGCCGGCGCTGGCAATGCCCATGGCCGTGCTGCGGTAGGCCGGCGGCACCACGCGCGCCACCACCGGCAGGATCACGGGGAACGTCGTGCCGGCCTGCCCCAGGCCGACCAGCACGCCGGCGCTCAGGTACAGCGTGGTTTCGTCCGTGGCAAAGCGCGTGCCGATCATGCCCAGCATGTACAGCACCGCGCCCAGCGCGATGGTGCGGCCGGAGCCATGGCGGTCGGCCAGGATGCCCATGAAGATGCAGGCCACGCCCCACACCAGGTTCTGCAGCGCGAAGGCCATGGAAAACACATCGCGGCCCCACCCGTGGGCCAGGCCCATGGGCTGCATGAACAGGCCAAAGGTGGCGCGCACGCCCATGGCAAGCAGCACCACCAGGGTACCCAGGATGATGGTGCGCACGTAACGCGTATCGGTAGTGCTGGACATGATTGTTCTTATTGATGGGGGAAAGGCGCCCCCTCCTCGGGACGGCCGGGCCTTGGGCCAGACGCGCACATCATAAACAAATAACCTGGCGCGACCGGCAATACCCGCGTCGGCGCATCGCGCATGGCGTGCTCGACGCGCCCGCTGGCGTGCCACGCAAAATATAGTTGATTTTATCAACCATATATTCCAGAATGGGTTTTTCCCTCTTCTGATCAGCCATGACTCTGCAAACCCCGCTGACCCGCCTGTTGGGCACGCGCTATCCCATCATCCAGGGCGGCATGAGCTGGGCCTCGTCGAACGCGGCGCTGGCGCTGGCGGTGTCGCGCGCCGGCGGGCTCGGCGTGATCGCCGCCGGCCCGATGTACCCCGAGGCGCTGCTGGCCGCCATCCGCGAGGTCCGCGCCGGCACCGACGCGCCCTACGCGGTCAACATCCCGCTCTACAACAAGCGCGCGCAGGAACACATGGACATCGCGCTGGCCGAAGGCGTGCCGGTCATCATCGCCTCGCAGGGCGGGCCGCAGAAGCACATCGGCCGCGCGCGCGAGGCGGGCGTCAAATGGCTGCAGGTCATCGCCAGCCCCGAGCATGCCGCCAAGGCCGAAGCGGCCGGCGTGGACGCGGTGATCGCCGTCGGCCTGGAGGCCGGCGGCCATCCCGGCCCCGATGAAATCGGCCTGCAAGTGCTGCTGCGCTCGGTGGCGCGGCGCGTGTCGGTGCCGGTGGTGGCGGCTGGCGGCATCGCCGACGGCGCCGGCATCGCGGCCGCGCTGTGCCTGGGCGCCGCGGGCGCGCAACTGGGCACCCGGTTCCTGCTGACGCCCGAGGCCGGCGTGTGCGATGCCTACAAGGACGCGGTGCTGGCGGCCGGCGTGGCCGACACCACGCTGGTGGGGCGCGGCCGCTCGCCGGTGCGCATGCTGCGCAACGCCTTCGCCCGCGACTACCTTGCGGCCGAGCGCGGCGGCGACGAGGCCATGCTGGAGACGATGTTCGCCGGCAGTTCCCTCAAGCAGGCAGCCTTCGACGGCGACGTGCAGGGCGGCAAGGTCGAGGCCGGCCAGAGCGCCGGATTGATCGACAGCCTGCAGCCGGCCGGCGCCGTGATGGAGCAACTGGTGGCGGAAACGCGCGACGCGCTCAGGCGCGTGGCGGCGCTGGCGGGTTGACGGCGAAGCGCCGCCGTCGGTCGGCGCGGGACATCCGACGCCGGCTCAACGCCGGCGCAGCCTGGGCGTTGTCTTTCAGGCACTCGCTTCCCAAGGGTTCACGAGGCGGACCCCGCAACCGGAAAAATCGGACACGTTTCGCGTAACGAGCGTCATCCCGTGCACCAGCGCGGTAGCCGCGATGAAGGCATCCCGTTCCGGACGCAGATCCGGCACATGCAACCTGGCGCAACGCAACGACACGGCCGCATCGAGCGGCAGCGTCCGGTTGGAGAATTCCGGCAGGACGCGATCGCGCATCCAGGCCCGCAGGCGCGCGCCCTGGTCGGCATCCCGCCGCTCCATGCGCAGGATGCCGATTTCGATTTCCATGAGCGTGATCGCCGAAACGTAGAAGTTCACCGCGTCCTCGTTCGAGAACCAGGCGATCACGTTCCTGTCCGCCTTGCCGTCGCCGGCTTTGCGCAGCTCGGACAGCACATTGGTATCCAGCAGGAACATCAGTCGACGTCCGCGGGACGGGGCAGCTCGCGTGAGCGCGGGGCATCGAGATCGATGCCGGCAAGGCCCGGCATGGACAATGCGCTGACGAGATTTCGTTTTTGGCCGACCAGGCGCCAGTATTCCTCGATGCCGAGCAGGACGTGGGATGGCTTGCCGCGGTCCGTGATGAACACCGGGCCATGCAGGGCCGCCTTCTTGGCGCGGGTCACGTCCTGATTGAGTTCCCGGCTGGACAGTGTGGTGATAGACATGATGCATCCCCTGATCCTTACAAATAACATAGTAATGTTACTACATAGAAAGCAATGAAACAACCCCGGCAGCCAGGGCCACCGGGAGATTTTCCCGCTCATCAGGATCCGACCAGGGCGGCAAACCGTCATTCCGGCCGCCGGAACCGTCCTATTTCTTCATCAACCCCGCCGCCTGCACCAGCTTGCGCATGGCGGCCTGGTCCTTCTCGACGAAGGCGGTGGCCTCCGCCGGCGTCATGTTCCACAGATCCACCCCTTGCGCCTGCATCAGCTTGCTGTATTCAGGATCGGCGTTGATCTTGGCCACCGCATCGTTCAGACGCTGGAGGATTTCCGGCGGCGTGCCCTTGGGCGCGGCCAGGCTGTACCAGGACGCCGACTCCGCGCCCTTCACCCCGGATTCGGCCAGGGTCGGCACATCCGGCAACAACGGCGAGCGCTGGCCGTTGGCGTAGGCCAGCGCCTTGAGCCGGCCGCTACGGATGAACTGCAGGCTGGCGGCCAGGTTCAGCACCGCCATGTCCACCTGGCCGCCCACCAGGTCATTGATGGCGGGCGCCGCGCCGCTGTAGGGGATGTGGACGATGTCCACGCCGGCGCGTTCGCGGAACAGTTCGGCGCCCAGGTGGGGCGAGCTGCCCGGCCCGGCCGAGGCATAGTTGATGCGGCCCGGTTCCTTGCGCGCCATCGCGATCAATTGTTCGACGCTGTCGGCCTTGAGCGTGGGCCGCACCACCAGCATGTTGGGCTGGTTGGCGACGATCGAGACGAAGGCGAAGTCCTTGATGCCGTCGTACGGCGTCTGCTGCATCAGCGGCGTCACCACGTGGGCGGCCGAGGTGCCGAGCAACAGCGTGTAGCCGTCCGGCTTGGCCCGCGCCACGAAGTTGGCGCCGATGGCCGCGCCGCCACCGGCCTTGTTCTCGACGATGATGGTCTTGCCCAACTGCTTTTCCAGCTCGCGCGCCAGCGCCCGCCCCAGCACGTCGGCGGGACCGCCGGCGGCATACGGGTTGACCAGCGTGATCGGCTGCGAGGGATAGGAATCGGCGGCGACGACAGGGGCGCACAACGCGCCCGCCACCGCCACGCCGCACAGCAGGCGCTTGAGAGTCTTCATGGTTTGTCTCCTGGGATATTTGTGTTTTATGCGTGGTGCGGGGAAAGGCCCCGGGGCTCATGGCCCCGATGGCTAGATCGCGCCCTGCGCGCGTAACGCCTCGATCTGCGCCGGCGACAGGCCCAGCCGGCCCGCCAGCACGCTGTCGGTGTGCTCGCCCAGCAAGGGCGGACGCTCCAGCCGCGGATCGTCGAAACCATCGAACTTGAACGGCACCGGCACCGCGCCGAAGCGGCCGATGGCAGGATGCTCGTAGCTGGCCACCATGCCGCGCGCCAGCACGTGCTCGTTGTGCAGGATTTCCTCGACGTCCAGGATCGGGCCGGCCGGCACGCCGCGCGCATCGCAGCGGCGACACAGTTCGTCGCGCGTCAGCCGCGCGGCGGCCGCCGACAGGCCGGCCATGACTTCGTCGCGGCGCGCCACGCGCACGGCGTTGCGCGCCAGCTCCGGATCGTCGGCCCATTGCGGCAGGTCGAGCGCCTCGCACAGCGGCTTCCAGTGCTGATCGCTGCCGGTTATCTGCACCCAGCGTCCGTCGCCGCACTCGAAGGCGGCGGACGGCACCCGGCCGGGATGTTCGGTGCCCAGCCGCGGCGGCACCTCACCCAGCGCGAAGTAACGCGCGGCCGCCAGCGACAGCAGGCCGACCTGGCCGTCCAGCATGGAGAAGTCGATGTGGCAGCCCTGCCCCGAACGCGCCCGCCCCACCAGCGCCGACAGGATGCCGATGGCTGCCCACAGGCCCGAGGTCAGGTCGCTCACCGGCAGGCCCGGCTTGACCGGGCCGCCGCCGCGCTCGCCGGTCAGGCTCATGATGCCGCCCATGGCCTGGAATACGGTGTCATAGCCTTTGCGCGGCGCGTACGGCCCGGTCATGCCGAAGCCGGTGCACGAGAAATAGATCAGGCCGGGGTTGTCCGGCGCGATGTGCTCGCGGTCCAGCCCGTATTTGGCGAGCGTGCCGACCGGGAAGTTCTCGACCACCACGTCGCAGGTCTGCGCCAGGCGCCGGATCAGCGCCTGCCCTTCGGGGTGGCGGAAGTTCACCGTGACCGATTGCTTGCTGCGGTTGAAGGCCAGGTAATAGGCCGACTCGGTGCCGCCTTCGCCGCGCACCTTGGGCTCGAAACCGCGCGTCTCATCGCCGCCGCCGGGCTGTTCGACCTTGATCACGTCGGCGCCCAGCTCGGCCAGGATCATCGAGGCGAACGGGCACGCCAGCACGCGCGACAGGTCCAGGATGGTGACGCCTTCGAGCGGCCTCATCGCGCCGCTCCCTGGCGAAAGCCGCGCATGATGACGTTGGCGTCGCGGCCCACGCCCAGCGCCTCGGCCAGCCCCAGGTCGGCCGCGCGATGGAAGGCGCGCTTGGTCAGGCCCATGGCGGCCGGCTCCCAGCCAGCCAGGCGTTGCGCCATCGCCAATGCCTGGTCCAGCACCTGCGCGGCGGGCGCGACGCGGTTGGCGATGCCCAGCTGCAGCGCGCGGGCGCCGTCGATGGGCTCGGCCATCGCCACCAACTCGAAGGCATGCTTGCGGCCCACCTGCCGCACCAGGTTGGCCATGACCACCGCGGCCACGATGCCGTGGCGCAGTTCCGGATAGCCCAAGCGCACGTCCTCGGCCATCACGGTCAGGTCAGACGCCAGCGCCAGGCCGGCGCCGCCGCCGAGCGCATTGCCATGGACCGCGCCGATCACCGGCTTGACCATGCGCGAGAACACCAGGTGCAGATCGGTAGTGAGGTCGGCGCGGCGCAGCACCGCGTCGGGCTGTTCCGGCGTCAGGGCCGAGAACTCGCCGGTGTCGGCGCCGGCGCAGAACGACTTGCCGTTGCCCGCCAGCACCACCGCGCGCACCGCGTCGTCGCGGTCCGCCTGGCGCAAGGCCTCCAGCAGCGCCGTGGTCAACGCGGTGTTCAGGGCGTTGTGCTTTTCCGGACGGTTCAGGCGCAGCAGCCTCACCGCACCCAGGTCTTCAATGATCAATTCCGACATCACGGATATCCTCTTCCAATGGCGACAAGCAAAGTGATTGATTAAATCAACAATAAGGGTAAAAAAAGGCGCGGAGCGCACCCTCGCGCGGTCAGCGCGGCTGCACGCCGCGGCCGCGGCGCGCCGGCACCTCCGCCTTGCATTCATTCAGCATCTCCAGCGCATGCGCCGTCAGCTTGTCCAGCATGCGCTCCATCGCCTCGCGCTCGGCATCCGACAGCACCGACAGCATGCTTTCGTTGCGCTCGATCGCCGCGGGGAAAATTTCCTCGTACAGAGCGCGGCCGGCGCGCGTCAGGTCCAGGCTGACGCCACGGCCGTCCTGGCTGTCGGCGCTGCGCTGGATCAGGCCGCGCTCGATCAGTTCGGACACGGTGCGGCTGGCCTGGCTCTTGTCGATGTTGGCTTCGCGCGCCACGGCGTTCAACGACATGTCGGGCGCCGCGCCCAGCAGCGCGATGATGCGCCATTCGCGCGGACCGACGCCGTAGCGGCTTTCGTTCAAGCCGGCGGCAATGCGGCTGGAAACATAGGCCAGCCGGTTCAGCCGGTACGAGAACAGTTCCTTGAGCGCCCGGGGTGCGGGACGCGCGGCGGTGGCGGACTTGGATGCGGTGCGGGTGGCCATGGCGGACTCGTCAGATGCGGGAAAACGTGGCGTTCGCGCCCGGCGCGCGCCACTGCCCGCATGATATACAAAGGCGGCGCGCGCCCCTCACGCGGCCGCTCCCGCGGCAGCGCCGATCAGCGGGTTCAGCCCGCTTTGCGCCACCCGGCTGTGCAGGGCGCGACCCAGCACTTCCTGGCAATGGGCCGAGACGGCCGCCAGCCCCGCCAGGTCCAGGCCGGTGCGCACGCCCATGGACTCGAACAGGCTGACCAGATCTTCGGTGGCGACGTTGCCGGTATGGCCGCCGCCGTAGCGCACTTTGGCCGGATGCCCGCCGACACCGCCGAAGGCGCAATCGAAGTGGGTGACGCCTGCCTCCAGCGCCGCCACGTAGTTCACCAGGCCGGTGCCGCGCGTGTCATGGAAATGCGCCACCGGGGTCACCTGCGGCACCTCGCGCGCCATGCGCCCATACAGGTCGCGCACCGATGCCGGCGTGGCCATGCCGGTGGTGTCGCCCAGCGTGACAATGTCCACGCCCAGCGCGGCGAAGCGCCGCGCGTCGGCCATGACCGTCTCCGGATCGACGGCGCCTTCGAACGGGCAGCCGAACGCCACCGAAATCGTGCCGATCAGGCGGAAACGGCCGTCCGCCAGCCGCGCCATCTCCGCGATGTTGTCCCATTGGGCGGCGCGATCGCGCTTCAGGTTGCGCGTCGAATGCGATTCACTGGCCGAGACCAGCAGGCTGATCTCGTTGGCGCCGATGCCGGCATCCAGGTCGGCCCGCGCGCGCTCGACGGCGCGCGCATTGGCGCAGGTCGCCTTGTACCAGACGCCGGCGCGCCGCGGCAGCGCCGCCAGCAACTCGGTGGCGTCGGCGAATTGCGGCACCACCTTGGGATTGGAATACGAGGTCGCCTCGACCCGCTCGAAGCCCAGCGCGGCAAAGCGGTCGATCAGGTCGACCTTGACCGCGGTGTCGATGAAGTCCGGCTCATGCTGCAGGCCGTCGCGCGCGAAACATTCGCACAGCACCACGTCGCGCGCGCTCATGCCTGCTGCTCCAGTCCGAACAGCGCCAGCGCGTGGGCGCGCAGCTTGTTCTTCTGCACTTTGGAACTGCCGGTCATGCCGATGTGCTCGAAGCTGTCGACGATCTCGACATAACGCGGCACCTTGAAGTTGGCGCAATGCGCCTTGCACCAGGCCGTCAGCTCGTCCGGCGTGCAGTCCTGGCCTTCCTTGAGCAGCACGAACGCCGCCGGCACTTCGCCCAGGCGCGCATCCGGCACGCCCACCACCTGCGCCATGCGCACGGCGGGATGGCCGTGCAGCGTCTCTTCCACTTCCGCCGGCGCGACGTTCTCGCCGCCCACGCGGAACATGTCCTTCAGGCGGCCCACCATGCGCAGCCGGCCCGCCGCATCCATTTCGCCCAGGTCGCCGGTGCTGAGCCAGCCGTCCGCGCCAAGCGCTTTGGCGGTAGCCTCGGGCATCTTGTAGTAGCCCTTCATCACGCTCCAGCCACGCGCCTGGATCTCGCCCTGCATGCCGGCGGGCAGCGGCGCGCCCGTGCCCGGGTCCACCACGCGCACCTGCATGCCGGGATGCGGCAACGCCCAACCCATGGCGCGCAGCTCGAAGGGATCGTCGTGCGCGGACAGCGTGATGTTGGGCGAGGCCTCGGACTGGCCGTAGGCGTTGCAGATGCCCGGCACGCCCATCACGTCGCGGATCTTGCCCATCACCTGCGGACCTGCCGCCGCCCATCCGCCGCGCAGATGGATGCGCTTGCGGTCGAAATCGGGATGTCCCATCAGCATGAGGAAGATGGTGTCGTTGCCGGACGTCAGCGTGCAGCGTTCTTCGTCGAGCATGCGCAGCGCCTCGGCCACGTCGAACTTCGGCAGCGTCAGCAGGCAGCAGCCGGTCATCAGGCTGACCAGGATCGACAGGGTGGTGCCGGCCACATGGAAGTACGGACGGATGCTGAAATAGCGGTCGTCGGGCCGCACGCCGATGCGCTGCGCCGCGGCCCAGGCGTTGGTCAGCATGTTGGCATGCGTCAGCATCACGCCCTTGGGAAACGAGGTCGTGCCCGAGGTGTACTGGATCAGCAACACGTCGTCGGGCGCCACGGCGCGCAGGGCGGCGTCGAGCTCGATATCGTCGACCGTCTCGCCGGCACGCAGGAAGTCCTGCCACGGCTGCGCGCCCGCGAGGCAGCGCGCGCCCAGCACCACGACGCGCCGCAGCAACGGCAGCGCCTCGCCGGGCAAGCCACTGTCAAGCGCCGGCTCGACCTGGGTGAGCAGGCCGAGGAAGTCGATGCCCAGGAATGAGTCGGCCGTCAGCAGCAGCTTGACGTCGGCCTGCCTGAGGCAGAACGCCAGCTCATCGGTCTTGAAGCGCGTATTGACCGGCACCGTCACGGCGCCCAGCATGGCGCAGGCATAGAACACCTGCACCCAGGTGCCGCCGTTGCCCAGCAGCACGCCGACGTGGTCGCCACGGCGCACGCCGGCCGCATGCAGGCCGCGGGCGATACGTTGCGCGCCATCCTGCAGCGCGGCCCAGGTGTGGCGTTCGCCGGGCGCGACGAAGGCCTCGGCGGCGCCGCGCTCGGCCACCTGGCGCGCCAGCGCCTGCGACAGGGTCATCGGACCGATCATGCCTTGTCTCCCGCCGCGCCGAAGCCGGCGATGGCCTGCTTCCAGTCGCTGCCGCGCAGATTTTCCTCGATGGCCAGCAACTCGATCGCCATCGCGCCTTCGCGCGTGGTCGCCAATCCCTGGTCGATGCTGCGCTTGGTCAGCCTGACGGTCAGCGGCGCGGCGCGCGCGATGGCCGCCGCCATGCGCGCCGCTTCGCCCGCCAGCGCGTCGGGCGCATATACATGATTGACCAGGCCGATCTCGCGCGCTTCGGCCGCATCGAAACGGCGGCCGGTGAACAGCAATTCCTTGGCCTTGCGCGCGCCGGCGATGCGCGGCAGGCGCTGCGTGGCGCCGACCGTGCCCCACCCCACCTCCGGATAGCAGAACGTGGCCTCGGACGAGGCCAGCACGAAGTCGCAGGCGCCGGCGATCTCGCAACCGGAGCCGAACGCTGCGCCCTGCACCACCGCGATCACCGGCTGCGGCAGGCGTTCGATCGCGGCATAGGCGGCGAAGCCCTGTACCCGGCGCGCCGTCATTTCCGCGTTCGACATGGTCTTGCGCTCCTTGAGGTCGGCGCCGGCACAGAATGCCGTGCCGGCCGCGACGATCAACACCACGTGCGCGTCCGGATCGTCAGCCAGTTGCTGCATGGCCTGCACCAATTCGGCGCACATAAGGGAATTGAGCGCGTTGCGGCTGTCGGGCCGGTTCAGCGTCACCGTGGCGACACGGTCCTGCACGTCCAGCAGGATCGTGTGGAAAGTCGGGGTCATGCCTGCTCCTGGATGTTCTAGGTATGCGGCCGGACCGCCGCGCGGCGGCGACGACTGGCCATGCCAGGCAATATAGGGCACATAGTTGATTTAATCCACTAAATTTCGATGCTTATCCAATGGTGTTACACTTGCGCGCCGGTCTTTCCCTGGAATATCAAAGCACTAGGCGTCACTTAGCCTGATGCGATTCCAGCGCGAAGCCATCGCGCAGTCTCGCCGTAGTTAAATGGATATAACCGGCCCCTCCTAAGGGTCAATTGGTGGTTCGATTCCACCCGGCGAGGCCACCCTTCCCCGGCCTCGATTCCGCAGGCCATCCCAAGAAAATTCCCCGCTTTCAGCCAGATGAGGGTTAATCCGGGCTACGCTCACGCGCCGCGCGCCGGTAGCGTCTCGGGACGCGTTTGGTGACGAATACGCCATCCGTCAATACGACCCCGATATTTTTTTGGGCGATGATAGCGAATCGTCTTGCGCGTCACTTGAAATTGCTGTTTAAATTCGACGCGTAAGCCTCTAATTCATCTGGACTTTTCCTGAACCGTCACTAGCACGACCAGGGAAACAATTCTTCACAGACTGACAAGCCTGTTCAAACCATGGCATTTAACTGGAAACGTGCAATTGCGAACGCGATAGCGCCGGCGGCGCTGGCGATGTGCGCGCTCCTGCCCTCCGCCGCGCTCGCCGCGAAAAATACCGACCCTTGCAAGACCAACGCCAAATCGGCCGCTTGCAAGGCGCAACAAGCCAAGAAGGCGCCCGCTCCCGCCAAGAAGGCCGGCGCCGGCAAGGCCGCCGCCCCCAAGCAGAACGCGGCCAAGGGCGCGCCCAAGGCAGCCGCCGGCAAGCAAGCCGCGCCCAAGTCGGCCGCCGCCAAATCCACGCCCAAGGGCGCCGCCGGCAAACAGGCCGCGGGCAAGGGCGCGCCCAAGCAGGCCGCCGGCAAGAAGGCGCCTCCCAAGGGCGGCAAGCAGGCCGTCGCGCAGCAGGGTTCGTCCAAGAAGGGCGCCGCCGGCAAGAACGGCAAGCCGAACAAACCGTCGCGCGCGCAGCGCACGGCCGCCGCTGCGGCGGCCGCCGCCATGCCGCCGCCCGCGGTGTCGGTGCGCGCCGAAGCCGCCGCGCTGCGCTCCAGCACCGCCTATGTGCAGGACCTGGCCACGTCCACCGTGATCTTCGCCAAGAACGAAAACGTGGTGCGCCCCATCGCCTCGATTTCCAAGCTCATGACCGCGGTGGTGGTGGTGGATGCCAACCAGCCGATGGACGAGATGCTCGAGATCACCGATGAAGACATCGACGGCCTCAAGCACACCACCTCGCGCCTGCGCGTGGGCACCAAGCTGTCGCGCGGCGACATGCTGCACCTGGCCCTGATGTCTTCCGAGAACCGCGCCGCCAACGCGCTGGGCCGCCATTATCCGGGCGGCCTGCCCGCGTTCGTGGCCGCCATGAACGCCAAGGCGCAGTCGCTGGGCATGACCAGCACGCACTTCATCGAACCCACCGGCCTGTCCAGCGACAACGTGTCGTCGCCGCACGACCTGGCCCGCCTGCTGCGCGCCGCCTCGCAGCGTCCGCTGATCCACCGCTACTCCACCGATACCGAGTACGACGTCGAGATCAACAACCGCACGCAGACCTTCCGCAACACCAACCTGCTGGTGCGCAAGCCCGACTGGGACATCAAGGTGTCCAAGACCGGCTACATCAACGAAGCCGGCGAATGCCTGGTGATGCTGGCGCGCATCAATGGCCGCGACCTGGCCATCGTGCTGCTGGACTCGCAGGGCAAGCTGTCGCGCATCGGCGATGCGGTGCGCATCCGCCGCATCGTGCAAAGCGAAGTGGCCATGGCCTCGGCCCAACCCGGCGGCTGATCCGCGCCTCGCCCGCCCACGAAAAAGCCCGATCCTGGATCGGGCTTTTTTTCGTCCGGCGCCGGCCCGCCGCATGCGCGGACGCGGGCATCCGCTTTCCACAACGGCGGCCTTCGGAAGGCCTGTGTATGCTCGCCTACGCCGCGACCGCCCGTTTCGGCCGCAGCGGTTGCGGGTCGTACATCGAAGGCGGCAGGCCTTCCAGCACCGCCTTGGCGTTGAGCGAGCGGATCGGCACCGCGGCATCGGCGGGGATGCGGCCCTCGGCCTGCAGCAGTTGGTAGCGCAGGCAGCACACGCGCAGGAAGGAGGTGAAATTGGCGGCCTCGCCGCGGTACTCCACCAGTTCGTCGTAAAGGCGCTCGATCAATTGCGTGACCCGCATGCCGTCGCGCGCCGCGATCTCTTCCAGCACCTGCCAGAACAGTTGTTCCAGCCGCAGGCTGGTGGCCGCCCCATGCAGGCGCAGGGAGCGGGTTTCGGGCGCGTAGGACTGTTCGCTGGCGCGGATGAAGATTTCACACATGGGCGCTCCTGGTGCGGACACGATACTTGCGAGCCACTTTACGACGACACCCGGCGGCACGGCAAGACACCCCTGCCGGCAGGAGGACCTCGCCGATTCTGCAACGATAAGTTTCCTTGCCGCCCCCATCCGGACACCGTTGATATAAATCAAGGTCTCGGACGCGTACCCATCCGAGCATGCTAAGACTGATCTGACTTCGGAGGCAGCAATGAACAAGACCATGAAGGCCGCGGTGGCCCGCGCGTTCGGCAAACCCCTGGAAATCGAAGAAGTCGAGGTGCCGCGCCCGCGCGCGGGCGAACTGTTGGTGAAGATCGAGGCCTGCGGCGTCTGCCACACCGATCTGCACGCGGTCGAGGGCGACTGGCCGGTCAAGCCCAATCCCCCTTTCATCCCGGGCCACGAAGGCGTGGGCCACGTGGTGGCGGTGGGCGAAGGCGTGACGCACGTCAAGGAAGGCGACCGCGTCGGCATCCCCTGGCTGTATTCCGCCTGTGGCCATTGCGAGCATTGCCTGGGCGGCTGGGAGACGCTGTGCGAACAGCAGCAGAACGCCGGCTACTCCGTCAACGGCGGCTTCGCCGAGTACGCGCTGGCCGCGGCCGACTACGTGGGCCTGCTGCCGAAGAATGTCGGCTTCGTCGACATCGCCCCGGTACTGTGCGCCGGCGTCACGGTCTACAAAGGCCTGAAGATGACGGACACACGGCCGGGTAACTGGGTCGTGGTCTCCGGCATCGGCGGCCTGGGCCACATGGCGGTGCAGTATGCGCGCGCCATGGGCTTGAACGTGGCGGCCGTGGACATCGACGACGACAAACTGGATTTCGCCAAGCGTCTCGGCGCCGAGGTGGTCGTGAATGCCAAGACCACCGATCCGGCGGCTTACCTGAAGAAGGAAATCGGCGGCGCCCACGGCGCGCTGATCACGGCGGTTTCGCCCAAGGCCTTCGAGCAGGCGCTGGGCATGGTGCGTCGCGGCGGCACGGTGGCGCTCAACGGCCTGCCGCCGGGCGACTTCCCGCTGTCGATCTTCGACATGGTGCTCAACGGCGTGACGGTGCGCGGTTCGATCGTGGGTTCGCGGCTGGACTTGCAGGAATCGCTGCAGTTCGCCGAGGAAGGCAAGGTGCGCGCGACCGTGGCGACCGAGAAGCTGGAGAACATCAACAGCGTGTTCGACCGCATGCGCCGCGGCCAGATCGAAGGCCGCATCGTGCTGGACATGGCGGCGTAACACTCGCCTCGCCCAGCAAAAAGGCGCCTGCCATGGCAGGCGCCTTTGTTTTGCTGCGGAGCGGGAATGCACGCAGGGCGCGGGAACGGCGCCCCCCCTTTCATGGCGCGGCAGCGGATCGCGCGAGGCGGCGCCGGCCACGCGGCCGGTTCAGTGCGTGATCCGGGTCCCAAGCACGGCCAGGAACTGCGCCAGCCATGCCGGATGCGCGGGCCAGGCCGGCGCCGTCACCAGGTTGCCGTCGGTGTAGGCCTGGTCGATGCCGATCTCGGCGTAGGTGCCGCCGGCCAGGCGCACTTCCGGCGCGCAGGCGGGATAGGCCGAGCAGGTGCGGCCTTCCAGGATGCCCGCGGCCGCCAGCAATTGGGCGCCATGGCAGACGGCGGCGATCGGCTTTCCGGCCTTGTCGAAGGCGCGCACGATCTCCAGCACCTTTTCGTTCAGGCGCAGGTATTCCGGCGCGCGTCCGCCCGGGATCACCAGGCCGTCGTAGGAATCGGCCTCGACGCGGTCGAAGTCATAGTTCAGGGCGAAATTGTGGCCGCGCTTTTCGCTGTAGGTCTGCGCGCCCTCGAAGTCGTGGATGGCGGTGGCGATGCTCTCGCCGGACTTCTTGCCCGGGCAGACCGCGTGCACCGTGTGGCCCACCGCCAGCAGCGTCTGGAACGGCACCATGGTTTCGTAGTCTTCGGCGTAGTCGCCGACCAGCATCAACAGTCTCTTGCTCATGTTTGTCTCCTGGGGATGGGGGATCGCCGGCTGGTGCGCCCGCGGGCCGGGCGGCCGGTTCTTGATGTTCTTGGACCATTGTGCCCCCGCCGGAGGACGCGGGGGTGGTAACGGGATACCACGCGGGCCGCGAGGCCGCTGCGCCCCTTATTCCAGCGCCACGGTCACCGGCCTGGCGTCCAGCAGGCTCACCAGCACGTTCGGGTCGATTCCCACCAGGTAGCCGCGGCGGCCGCCGTTGATGTAGACGACCGGGTATTGCAGCACCTCGGCCTCGACCCACACCGGCATCTTCTTGCGCGTGCCGAACGGCGAGGTGCCGCCGACCTGGTAGCCGGAATGACGCTGCGCGACTTCCGGCTTGCACGGTTCGACCTTCTTCAGGCCGGCCTGGCGCGCCAGGTTCTTGGTGGAGACTTCGCGGTCGCCGTGCATCACCACGATCAGCGGCTTGGCCGATTCGTCTTCCATCACCAGCGTCTTGACCACCGCGTGCGGGTCCAGACCCAGCTGGCGCGCGGCCTCGCCGGCGCCGCCGTGATCGACGTAGTCGTAGGTATGTTCGGTGTACGCCACCTTGTGCTGCTTGAGGAACTGGGTGGCGGGCGTTTCGGAAACGTGGCGGGCTTTGCTCATGGCGGTGCGGCGAAAAGGCGAAGGCAAAAGTGTAGGCAGGCCGGCGATGGCGCGCAAACGCCCGCGTCAGCCGCGCGGATGATGCGCCGCGTGCAAGGCCTTCAGGCGTTCGCGCGCCACATGCGTGTAGATCTGGGTGGTGGAGATGTCGGCGTGGCCCAGCAGCATCTGCACCACCCGCAGATCGGCGCCATGGTTCAGCAGATGGGTGGCGAAGGCGTGGCGCAGCACGTGCGGCGACAGCGGCGCATGCACGCCCGCCAGCACCGCGTACTTCTTCACCAGCTGCCAGAACGCCTGGCGCGACATCGCCTCGGCGCGGCCGGTGATGAAAAGCGCGTCGCTGACGCGGCCCGCGGCCAGCTCGGGCCGCGCCATTTTCATGTATTGGTCGATCCAGTGCGCCGCCTCCGCCCCCAGCGGCACCAGGCGGTCCTTGCCGCCCTTGCCCAGCACCACGCGCACCACGCCTTCGTTCAGGCTGACGTCCAGCGCCCGCACGCCAACCAGCTCGGACACGCGCAGGCCGGTGGCATACAGCATTTCCAGCATGGCGCGGTCGCGCAGGCCGCGCGGCTCGTTCAGGTCCGGCGCGCGCAGCAACGCGTCGACCTGTTGCTCGGACAGCGTCTTGGGCAGGCGCGGCGGCTGCTTGGCGGCCACCAGCGTCAGGCAGGGATCATGCGCCGCGCGATGCTCGCGCAATGCCCAGGCGTAGAAGCGCCGCAGCGCCGCCAGGCGGCGGTTGGCGGTGGTGGCGCGGGTTTCCTCGTGGCGAAAGGCAAACCAGGCCTCGATATCGGCCTTGCCGGCCTCGGCCAGCGCCTTGGCGGGGCCGGCCGGCAGCGCGTGCGCCGACGCCGCGTCGCCGTAGCGGTCGGCCATCTCGCGGGCGTAGGCCTCGGGGTCTTCCAGCCAGCGGGCAAAGCCGGTCAGGTCGCGCCGGTAGGCCGCCAGGGTGTTGGCCGACAGGCCGTCCTCGAGCCAGACGGCGTCGATGAAGGCATCGATGTCGGCCTGGGAAGCAAGCGGCGCGCGGGAATCAGGCATGGGACCGGGAGGAAGGCGTCAGGAAAACGGGTCGGCCAAGGCGTAGCGGAGCGCCGCGCTAAGGCCTGGCGCGGCATCGGCCGCGGGATGGGCAACATTCTACGGCGGCGCTGTCGCCTGAGCATTCAGCGTCCCGCGACCGCCGCCGCCGCCGACTTCAGCCAGGTCTCGAACAGCTTCAGGGCCTCGGAACGCTCGCTGCGCTGCGGATAGCCGAAGTAGTAGCCCTGGCTGACCGTCAGCGACTGCGGCACCGGCATCGCCAGCGCGCCTTGGTCCAGCGCCGGCTGCGCCAGGAAGCGCGGCATCAGGCCCACGCCCAGCCCGGCCTGCACCGCCGCCATCACCATGGTGAACAGTTCGTAGCGCGGCCCGCCGGCCGCCTGCGGGCCGTACAGGTAGTTGTTGGCGCCGTACCACTGGCGCCAGGCATCGGGCCGCGAACTCAGGTGCAGGTGGGTCATGCCGGCCAGCGCGCCGGCGCCGGCCTCGGTCACGCGCGCCGCCAGCTCGGGCGCGCACACCGGCACCAGCTCGCGTTCCGGAAACAGCAGCACGCCCTGGGTGCCCGGCCACAGCGTGTCGCCGTGGTAGAGCGCGCCGTCGAACGGCTGGTCCTTGAACTGGAATGGCAGCGTGCGCACCGACAGACTGACGGTGATGTCCGGCTGCTCGCGCTGGAAGTCCGCCAGCCGCGGGATCAGCCAGGTGGTGGCCAGCGTTGGCACCACGGCGATGTGGATGCTGCGGCCCATGCCCGTGCGGCTGACCAGGCCGAAGGTGTCCTTCTCGATCTGGTCGAGGTGATGGCGGATGCGTCCCGCATATTCCGCGCCATGATCGGTCAGGACGATGCGGCGCCGCACCCGCGTGAACAACTGCACGCCCAACCGTGCCTCCAGGCTGGCCACCTGGCGGTAGACCGCGCTGTGGGTCAGGGACAGTTCCTCGGCCGCCCGCGAAAAACTGCCCAGGCGGGCCGATGCCTCGAAGGCCTGCAGGGCGCTCAGATTGGGGATGCCGTTTCTCATGGGGTCAGGGACGCAACAAAACCGGGGACCACCGCCGCACGCCGCGTGGCGCCTGGCGCCGGGTCGTGCCGGCGGCTCAATAGATTGTGCAATTTTATCAATTGCGTTGTGCGATCAAGGAACATTATGCTCGGATGTCTTAATCTCGGCTCATCCTGACACCCACCATGTCCCAGCAAGCATCCCGCCTCGGCGGCCACATCCTCGTCGACCAGCTCGTCGCCCAGGGCGTCAAACACGTTTTCTGCGTTCCCGGCGAGAGCTACCTGGCGGTGCTGGACGGCCTGCACGACGCCGACATCAAGGTCACCGTCTGCCGTCAGGAAGGTGGCGCCGCCATGATGGCGGACGCCCATGGCAAGCTGACCGGCGAACCCGGCATCTGCATGGTGACCCGCGGCCCGGGCGCCTCCAACGCGCTGGCCGGCGTGCACATCGCCAAGCAGGACTCGACCCCGATGATCCTGTTCGTCGGCCAGATCGAGCGCGGCATGCGCGAGCGCGAAGCCTTCCAGGAAATGGACTACCGCGCCGTCTTCGGCACGCAGGCCAAGTGGGTCACCGAGATCGACCAGGTCGAGCGCATTCCCGAACTGATCTCGCGCGCTTTCCACATCGCCACCTCGGGCCGTCCGGGCCCGGTGGTGATCGCGCTGCCCGAGGACATGCTGGTCGAAGCCGCCCAGGTGGCCGACGCGCCGCGCTACGAGGTCATCGATTCCGCCCCCACCGCCGGCCAGCTGGCCGACCTGGAGCAGTTGCTGGCCCAGGCCAGCAATCCCGTCGCGATTCTCGGCGGCACGCGCTGGGACGCGCGCGCGGTGCAGCAGTTCGCCGACTTCGCGCAGCGCCATGCCTTGCCCACGGCGGTGTCGTTCCGCCGCCAGATGCTGTTCCCGGCCGACCATCCGTGCTTCATCGGCGACGTCGGCTTGGGCATCAACCCGGCCCTGCTCAAGCGCGTGGCCGACGCCGACCTGGTGTTGCTGGTCGGCGGCCGCATGTCGGAAAACCCCAGCCAGGCCTACACGCTGCTGGACATCCCGGTGCCGAAGCAGAAGCTGGTGCACGTGCATCCGGACGCCGCTGAACTGGGCCGCGTTTATCGCCCCACGCTGGCCATCAACACCTCGCCCGCCGCCTTCGCCCAGGCGCTGGCCGGCCTGAAGGCCCCCGCGCAACCGGCCTGGGCCGACGGCACGCAGGCCATGCGCGAGTCGTACCTGAAGTGGAGCGACCCGACGGCCGTCACCACCCCGGGCGCGCTGCAGCTGGGCCAGGTCATGGCCTACCTGGAAAAGACGCTGCCGGCCGACGCCGTCATGACCAACGGCGCCGGCAACTACGCCACCTGGCTGCATCGCTTCCACCGCTTCACCCGCTTCGGCACGCAGCTGGCGCCGACCTCGGGCTCGATGGGCTATGGCCTGCCGGCCGCCGTGGGCGCCAAGCGCGTCTGGCCCGACAAGACCGTGGTCTGCTTCGCCGGCGACGGCTGCTTCCTGATGCACGGCCAGGAATTCGCCACCGCCGTGCAGTACGACCTGCCCATCATCGTGGTGCTGGTCGACAACGGCATGTACGGCACCATCCGCATGCACCAGGAAAAGCACTACCCCGGCCGCATTTCCGCCACCGAGCTGAAGAACCCGGACTTCGCCGACTACGCCCGCGCCTTCGGCGGCCACGGCGAACGCGTCGAGACCACCGAGCAGTTCGGCCCGGCGTTCGAACGCGCGCTGGCCAGCGGCAAGCCGGCCATCCTGCACTGCTTCATCGACCCGCAGACCATCACGCCGTCGACCACGCTGGACAAGATCCGCGACGCGGCGCTCAAGGCCCGGCACTGATACCCGGAGGCGACGGCATCCCCACGGCGACGCGCCCCGCGCGCGTCGCGTAAACCCCGGGTTGCCGCGCCAATTATTTTAGGTTTAAACTTTCCAGATTCCGAAAACGGAAATCCATAGCGGAGACCCAGCATGTCCTCGAATCCCTCGTTCCATTGGCAAGACCCCCTGTTGCTGGACCAGCAGCTCACCGAAGAAGAACGCATGGTGCGCGATGCCGCCCACGCCTACTCGCAGGACAAGCTGGCCCCGCGCGTGCTGAATGCCTTCCGCAACGAAAAGACCGATCCGGAAATCTTCTCGGAAATGGGCGAGCTGGGCCTGCTGGGCGCCACCATCCCCGCCGAATACGGCGGCGCCGGCCTGAACTACGTCAGCTACGGCCTGATCGCCCGTGAAGTCGAGCGCATCGACTCCGGCTACCGCTCGATGATGAGCGTGCAGTCGTCGCTGGTGATGGTGCCCATCAACGAATTCGGCAGCGAAGCGCAGAAGCAGAAGTACCTGCCCAAGCTGGCCCGCGGCGAGTGGATCGGCTGCTTCGGCCTGACCGAACCCAACCACGGCTCCGATCCCGGCGGCATGGAAACGCGCGCGGTCAAGACCGCCGACGGCTACAAGCTGACCGGCAACAAGATGTGGATCACCAACTCGCCCATCGCCGATGTGTTCGTGGTGTGGGCCAAGTGCGTCGGCGGCGAGTTCGACGGCAAGATCCGCGGCTTCATCCTCGAGAAAGGCACCAAGGGCCTGACCGCCCCCGCCATCCACGGCAAGGTCGGCCTGCGCGCCTCGATCACCGGCGAAATCGTCATGGACGAGGTGGAAGTGTCCGCCGACCAGATGATGCCGGGCGTGTCCGGCCTGAAGGGCCCGTTCACCTGCCTGAACTCGGCCCGCTACGGCATCGCCTGGGGCGCTATCGGCGCCGCCGAAGCCTGCTGGCACACCGCCCGCCAGTACACCCTGGACCGCAAGCAGTTCGGCCGCCCGCTGGCCGCCAACCAGCTGATCCAGAAGAAGCTGGCCGACATGCAGACCGAGATCACGCTGGCCCTGCAAGGCTGCCTGCGCCTGGGCCGCATGAAGGACGAAGGCACCGCCGCCGTCGAGATCACCTCGATCATGAAGCGCAACTCGTGCGGCAAGGCGCTGGACATCGCCCGCCTGGCCCGCGACATGCTGGGCGGCAACGGCATCTCCGACGAATTCGGCGTGGCCCGCCACCTGGTCAACCTGGAAGTGGTCAACACCTACGAAGGCACCCACGACGTGCACGCCCTGATCCTGGGCCGCGCGCAGACCGGCATCCAGGCCTTCTATTGATTTGCAGTGCCCCGCGCGGACGGAGCCCGGCTCTGCTCCGGACGCGCGATTCGCCGGCGTGGCGAAGATTGGGCGCCCCTTTCGAGGGGCGTTTTTTTTTGGATGCCGACCATCGCATCCGCCTCGCATTAGGGTTATCAGGAGCTAGCCCGCGCGCGGCCCATGGCTTACGCTGCGTGCAATTGGCCTGGTGCCGGCCCGCTGCATCCGCCTGCCCGACCCCGGATTTTTCGTCACGACCAGGAGTCGCGCATGCACGGCAGTCCCTCGTTCCGCCTGTGGGCGGGCATCGTCATCGCTTTTGCGGGCCACGGCGCATTCGCCGCCACCACTCTCACCATGACCACCGAGTACCCGGCCACGTCGATGCCGGGACAAGGCGTGTCCACCTTCGCCGATCTGGTGCGCAGCAAGAGCGCGGGCCAGGTTGTCATCGACGCCAGCTTCGACGCCGCCAAGGGCATCAAGTCGGGCGACATGATCGACGCGGTCGAGACACGCAAGGTCGATGCCGGCGATGCCTTCGCCGGCGCGCTGGCGGCCAAGTACCCGCTGTTCGGCGTGTCCTCGCTGCCGTTCCTGGCCGATTCGCTGTCCAAGGCGCGCGCGCTCAACAAATCGGCCCGCCCCGCCTACGAGAAACTGCTGGCCGCGCACGGCCAGAAGCTGCTCTACACCACCCCCTGGCCGGCCTCGGGCATCTGGTCCAAGGACAAGGTGGACAGTGTCGCCGCCCTGAAGGCCTTGAGCATCCGCACCTATGACGCGACCTCGCAGGACGTGATGCAGAAAGCCGGCGCGCGCGCGCAGAACATTTCGTTCGCCGACGCCATGCCGCGCATCGCCTCGGGCGAGGTCAACGCGGTGCTGTCCTCGGGCGATGGCGGCGCCGGCCGCAAGCTGTGGGAACACCTGCCACGCTTCGCCGAGATCAACTACGCGATGCCGATCTCGGTGGCGACGATGAACCTGAAGGCCTATCAGGCGCTGGACGCGAAATCGCGCAAGGCGATCGACCAGGCCGCGGCGCAGACCGAGGCCGAGCAGTGGAAACGCATCGAAGGCCGGTTGCAGCAGAACTACGCCAACATGCGCAAGAACGGCGTGACCATCGATACCGCGGTGCCGATGCCGGTGCGCCAGGCGCTGAAGAAAGCGGCGGCGGACTCGGTCAAACAGTGGGAGGCGGCGGCGCGGCTGGAAGGGGCGAATATCCTGAAGGCGATGCGGCGGCCGTAGGAAGGCGGAAGCCGTCCATACACGAGTCCGGGGGCTTTTCGGTCATGCGTATTCCCAGATCGAACCGGACTCGACATTGGCATTTATGGTGTCGGCCATCCACCACATGCCAGGTGGCACGTGCATGGTGAAACCGCAACGCATGCCGGCATACCCGCCAGGGGTCGTGTCGTAATGATAAGGAACCGATCCCGCATTACCGGAGACATTGTTGAGGTATCCAGCAACGATGATCGTCCCCGCAGCGACGCCAACACAATGAAACCCGACCAGTATGGGGCGGCCTGTGGTGTTCTGATACCACGTGCGCAACACCGTCGTGCATGAACGAAGCTGCTGCCCTGTACCGAACACTTGTCCCTTCAACTGCTGCAAAGTGGATTGGGCCACGCCCAGGTCGGACGCCAATTGTGCGGCGTCGACGCTCCCCGCGTTGGTGACAGTCCCGAAGGCCTGCACGGTCCAAACACCGGAAGCGAACGTCGGATGCGCTTCTGCGCCGCCTTCGCTAGTGGTGTTACGGGTAAAGATAGGAGTGACCGAGGCGGTAGTTCCGTAGAAGGAAGAGCTTCCGCCAGTCTCCCCGTACAGGTACTGCGGCGACGAAAAAACGTGCTGGTGCGCCTTGTTCTGGCTGGCTTTCAACACGCCGTTCAAAAGCGCGCCATCGCCGCGCATGAACGGCGCGCCAATTGAGCCGGGGGACTTCCCGTTGTAGTCCGGCATTCGGATGGTGGTAGAGCCGTCTCCCAACGTGAAGCTGCCGCGCTTGAGCGGATCGGCGAGCCATTCGGCCTCCTGCACCACCGGTAGTGAACGCGCTGCCACCATGGCGGCAAGATCCTTGAAAGTGGCGCGGCTGATTATCTGCCCATCCGCAGGAATCTGGCCAGCGGGAATGGACGTACGCAGCGGCCACCATGCAACCGAGCCTACGGGCGGACCGCTGGGGATCGGTGGCAGTTGATCGACCGGCACCTTGCCGCCATCGTCCAATGTGGCGATACCCCCGGGCTGGCCTTTTTCCGCCGGCGGCACCGCTGACAGCTGCACCGCTGGCACGCGGCCATCGGCGCCCAAGGTCGCCACGCCGCCCGGGCGCCCCTTATCCGAAGCAGGCACCAGGGGCGGCAACTGATTTGCGACGATCAATCCGTCCGCGCCCAAGGTCGCCACCCCGTCAGGCTGAGCTTTTTCCGCCAAGGGAATCAAGGCAGGCAATTGCGCTGGCGCGACTTTGCCATTGCCGCCCAACGTGGCAACGCCATTGGGTTTCCCCTTCTCCGCCAACGGCACCGACGGCACCGGAATTGGCAGATGTTCGACAGGCACACGCCCATCCTCGCCCAGCGGGGCAACGCCACTCGGTGCCGATTTTTGCGACAGAGGGATCGCAGGTGGAGGCAGATGCGCAGCCGGCACCTTGCCAGCCGCATCCAACGGTGTCACGCCACCCGCCGCGCCTTTTTCAGACATGGGCACGGCGGCGTCCGCCTTGCGTTGCGCGGCGGCGGTGGCCACTTCGACGGCTTCGACGCCCGCGCGGGTCTTGCCGAAGTTCTCGTTCACCAGCGCCATGGCGTCGCGCAGCGTGTCGCCGGTCTGGTCGTTCGGCGCGAGGCCGATGTTGATGGGTTTTAGGATTTGCATGGGAGAAAAGCCCTGACGGCGTGATGCCGCGACACGAAATGGAACAGCCACCCACGTATTCGGGCGGCGGGAAAAAAATGGGATTGCGCGGACAGATGCCGCTGCCAACGTCCCGGCGAGCTTTCCACTAGCCTCACCGGTACTCGGTCCAGAAATTCTGCGTCATGCTGTCGGCCACCACCCGATAGGTGATTCCTGGGGGAATGACAGCGGTGAGCGCCAGCGAGACGCCGTTCATTGTGGTGATGGAGCGCGTCCCCGCGATGCCGCCCACCATCACATACATGTTGCCGCCGGAGCTACTGTTGGAAGAGCCAACGATGTAAACCGAGATCGGCCGACCGGTACTGTTGGTGTATGTCACACCGAATGCCCGGGACGCGCCCATGTCTTGAAGCGTCTGCCCAACGCCGAAGACCTGCGCGCGTAAAGTCTGAAACGCCGCATTGAGCGCCGCATGGTCGCTGACCAGCTGTGCGATATCGACGCTGCCGCCATTGGCGACCGCGGCGAAAGCATGAATGGTCCAAACGCCCGTGACGTTTAACGGACGCGTTTCAGCAGCGGTGCGAACGGAGCGGGAAGCGTTGAAGTCCAATCGCCCGCCCACATTTGTCGTGTTGAATTGCGGCGCGCCATCACTTATACCGGCCGAAGCCAGCAATGCCCCTTCCCCGCCGCCGATAGCACCATATGTGGTGCGGACGCTTCCAGTAATGTTCTGAAGCGCATCGCCCTGAATCAAGCCATTTTCGCGGGCGGATAGCGCACCGTCGCCCCGAAGAAAGACCGCGGCGAGCGATCCCGACGCCATGCCGTTCAAATCAGGCACGCGGATGGTGCTGCTGCCATCCCCCAATGTGTAGCTCCCCCGCTTGAGCGGATCCGCCAACCAGTCCGCCTCGGACACCACCGGCACCTTGCCTTCCGTCACCATAGCCGCAAGATCGGGAAACGTGGCGCGGGTAACGATCTGCCCATCAGCGGGAATCTGGCCCGCCGGAATGGAAGCGCGCAGCGGCCACCACGCGACCGAACCGACCGGCGGTCCGCTGGGGACAGGCGGAAGCTGGCCGACCGGCACCTTGCCCTGCGCATCCAGCGTGGCAACGCCACCGGGTCGGCCTTTTTCTTCCGGCGGCACGGCGGCCAGCTGAAGCGCCGGCACGCGACCGTCAGCGTCCAGGGTTGCTACGCCGCCGGGACGCCCCTTGTCGGCCGCAGGGATCAACGGCGGTAATTGATTGGCGACGATCCGGCCATCCTCGGCCAGCGTGGCAACACCTTTGGGCTGCGCCTTCTCCGCCGCCGGAACCAGATCGGGGAGTTGAGCGAAGGGCACCTTGCCGTCCGCGGCCAACGCCGCGACACCACCCGGCTGGCCCTTTTCCGCCAGCGGCACGGACGCCACCGGTACCGGCAGGTGATCGACCGGCACGCGCCCATCCTCATCCAACGGCGCGACGCCGCCGGGCGCCGATTTCTGCGATAGCGGAATGGCCGGCGGCGGCAGGTGCGCGGCCGGCACCTTGCCCGCCGCGTCC
This sequence comes from Achromobacter sp. CSND-B12, assembly GCF_052906545.1. Classification (NCBI taxonomy): domain Bacteria; kingdom Pseudomonadati; phylum Pseudomonadota; class Betaproteobacteria; order Burkholderiales; family Alcaligenaceae; genus Achromobacter; species Achromobacter sp. CSND-B12. The sequence continues at coordinate 1,647,999 of NZ_JBREGJ010000001.1, forward strand.
AGCGGCGTCACGCCGCCGGCCGCGCCTTTTTCGGCGGAGGCAATCGCGGCATCCGCCTTGCGTTGCGCGGCGGCGGTGGCCACTTCGACGGCTTCGACGCCCGCGCGGGTCTTGGCGAAGTTCTCGTTCACCAGCCCCATGGCGTCGCGCAGCGTGTCGCCGGTCTGGTCGTTCGGCGCCTGGCCGACATTGATAGGTTTCAGGAGTTGCATGAAGGGGACCTTGATGACGAATCGCAGCAGCGGCGCTGCGCAAAAAAAAGCCCGCCGGCGGATGCGGGCGGGCCTGGGCGGAATGCCGGGTTCACGGAAGGAAGTGATCGTCTTGCGGGCTGCCTCATTCGGCGGGCCCATGCAAAAGGCCCGCCTGGTATCCCGGGCGGGCCTTCAATGCCGGTGGACGCAATTTGCCCACGACGCGGTCATGTTACGGGTATCCGCGGGAGCGGACAAGGCAACTGCGACACGGACGCCTGGCCCCGCCGCGGCGGGCGCGGGCCCGGCATGGCGGCGGGCTAGTCGCCCGCCAGATCGAACAGGCTGGTCGCGTCCAGTTCCAGCACGGCTTCGTCGTGCTGGTTGATCACCGTCCAGGCCCAGGTGATGATGCCCAGGTCCGGGCGCGACGAGGAGGTGCGCGCGCCTTGCACCCGGGCTTCCAGGCGCAACTGATCGCCGGGCCGCACCGGCGTGCGCCAGCGCACCTCGCCCAGGCCGGGCGAGCCGAACGATTCGGAATCGTGCAGCGCCGAGTCCACCGCCATGCGCATGGCCAGCGCGCAGGTGTGCCAGCCGCTGGCGATGAGGCCGCCCCAGCGGCCTTCGGCGGCGCGCTTGAGATCGGTGTGGAACCACTGCGGGTCGTACTTGCGGGCGAACTCGAGGATTTCGGCTTCCGTGATGGTGACCGGGCCGGCCTTGATCAGCATGCCGTCCTTGAAATCAGCGAACTTCATTGGTGGACTTCCCCTCGCGTAGGTGACCGATCGACGGCGTCCTTCGCGGCGGCCGCCGGTTCAATAGGTCTCGAAGTGCAGCCGCCCCTCGCGGCGCAACACATCGTGCAGGATAGTCCAATCCTGCCCCGCTTGCACCGTCACCTCGCGCAGGGCGTCCAGCACGCCGACTTCCATGCCTTTCAGGCCGCAGACGTAGATGCAGGTGTTGCGATCGGCCAGCAGGCCCCGCACGTCGGCGGCGCGTTCGCGGATCAGGTCCTGCACATAGCGCCTGGGCCGGTCCGCTTCGCGCGACAACGCCAGATTGATGTCGATGAAGTCGCGCGGCAGTTTCATCAACGGCCCGAAGTACGGCAGCTCGCGTTCGGTGCGCGCGCCGAAGAACAGCATCAGCCGACCGTTCTCGCCGGTCTCGATGCGGCGGCGGTAGCGCTCGGTCATGGCGCGCATCGGCGCCGAGCCGGTGCCGGTGCAGATCATGATGAGGTTGGCGCGCGGGTGGTTCGGCATCAGGAAGGTGTGGCCGAACGGCCCGATGACCTGCACGGTGTCGTTCCTGGCCAGGTCGCACAGGTAATTGGAGCAGACGCCATTGACCGACTGGCCCTGGTGGTCTTCGGTGACGCGCTTCACTGTCAGCGACAGGTTGTTGTAGCCGGCGCGCTCGCCATCGCGCGGGCTGGCCAACGAATACTGGCGCGCGTGGTGCGGCCGGCCCTGGGCATCGGTGCCGGGCGGCAGGATGCCGATGGACTGGCCTTCCAGCACCGGGAACGGCAGTTCGCCGAAGTCCAGCACGATGTGGTGGATGTCGCTGTCGGTGTCGGCGCCGGTGACGCGGTAGTTGCCGACCACGGTGGCGGTCACCGGCGTCTTGTGGGTGTAGAGGTTGACGTAGGGATGCGCGGCGGACCACGGCGGCACGCTGGCGCCGGGCGTCACGGACGGCATGGCCGCCACAGCGGCGGACGACACCGGCTCGACGACCGCGTTCGCCGCCTCATCCACGATCGCCGCGGCTTCCGGCAGGGGCTGCTCGCGCGGCAGTTCGTCCCAGCCCAGCTGGTCCTGCACCGAATAGGCGTCGCTGCGCAGCACCAATCGCCAATTGTCGATCGAGCCGGTGGGGCACGGCGGCACGCAGGCCATGCAGCCGTTGCAGATGTCCGGGTCGACCACGTAGTTGTTGCTGTCGTGCGTGATCGCGTCGATCGGACAGGTTTCTTCGCAGGTGTTGCAGCGAATGCAGATCTCGGGATCGATCAGGTGCTGCTTCAGGACTTCCATGGGCAGGGCGGCGTTCATCGCGGTCATCCGAATGCGCGGCGCGGCGGCGCATGGCGCCGCCGCGGGGCCTTAGTTGAAACGAACGTACTCGAAGTTCACGGGCTGGCGGTTGATGCCCATGACCGGCGGCGCGATCCAGTTGGCGAACTTGCCGGGCTCGGTCACGCGGCCCATCAGCGAGGCGACGAACTCACGGTCCTCCGGCGTGGGCAGCCATTGGTGGCGGTGCGCCTGCCATTGCGCTTCGGACAGGATCTCGCCCTCGGGCGACATGCGGATGCCGGCCAGCGTGCCGATCTGGCGGTTGAAGGCCTTGTGCGGCACCTGCAGGCGGAAGGCGATGCCGCTCTTTTCGATGACCTTGTTCCAGCGGCCGATGCCGGCCACAGAGTCGCGGATGAAGTCGTCGCGCAGCACCTCGTTCAACGCGTTCAGCATCGGCACCTCGACCTCGCGCAGCCTGCCGTTGTCGACCGACAGCACGCGGTAGGTGTCGTTCTTGAGCTGGTGGTCGTCGTTGCGCTTGCTTTCTTCGTAGCGGCCCTTCAGGCCCGAGCCGTAGAAGATGGCGGCGTTGGACGATTGGTCGGCGCCGAACAGATCGATGGTGACGCTGTAGTGGAAGTTCAGGTAGCGCTGGATCGTCGGCAGATCGATGACGCCGGCGGCACGCACGGCGGCCGGGTCGTCGGTCTTCAACTGGTTCATCACTTCGCAGGTGCGCTGGATCACGCGCGAGATGCCGGATTCGCCCACGAACATGTGGTGCGCCTCTTCGGTCAGCATGAACTTGGTGGTGCGGGCCAGCGGGTCGAAGCTGGATTCGGCCAGCGCGCACAACTGGAACTTGCCGTCGCGATCGGTGAAGTAGGTGAACATGTAGAACGCCAGCCAGTCCGGCGTCTTCTCGTTGAAGGCGCCGAGGATGCGCGGGTTGTCGGAATCGCCGGAGGTGCGCTGCAGCAGCGCGTCGGCCTCTTCGCGGCCGTCTCGGCCGAAGTAGCGGTGCAGCAGGTAGACCATGGCCCACAGGTGGCGGCCTTCCTCGACGTTGATCTGGAACAGGTTGCGCAGGTCGTACTGCGACGGCGCGGTCAGGCCCAGGTGGCGCTGCTGCTCGATCGACGCCGGCTCGGTGTCGCCCTGCGTGACGATGATGCGGCGCAGGTTGGCGCGGTGTTCGCCGGGAACGTCCTGCCACACGTCGCGGCCCATGTTCTCGCCGAAGTGGATCTTGCGCTGGCCGTCCTGCGGCGCCAGGAAGATGCCCCAGCGGTAGTCGGGCATGCGCACGTGATTGAAGTGGGCCCAGCCGTCGGGCTCGACGCTGACGGCGGTGCGCAGGTAGACGTCGAAGCCATGCGAGCCGTCCGGACCCATGTCCTGCCACCATTGCAGGTAATTGGGCTGCCAGTGTTCCAGCGCGCGCTGCAACGTGCGGTCGCCGGACAGGTTGACGTTATTGGGGATCTTGTCGCTGTAGTTGATGCCTGACATTGTCTCTGCTCCTGGATGGACGGCCGCGTCGGGGCGGCGTCGGGTCTTGGGGCGCCGGCCGCGCTGCGCGGGCCGGCGCCGTGTATGGGGACTTGCTGCGTGGGCCGCGCTAGACGCGGTTCCAGTCGAATGTCGCCTGCTCGCCCTTGCCGTAGAGCTTGAGCGCGCCCTTCTCGCCCGCCGCGTTGGGTCGGTTGAAGATCCAGTTCTGCCAGGCGGTCAGGCGGCCGAAGATGCGCGTTTCCATGGTTTCGCGGCCGCCGAAGCGCAGGTTGGCTTCCAGGCCGGTGAGCGCATCGGGCGACAGCGCGCGGCGCTCTTCCAGCATCATGCGCACCTCGTCGTCCCAGTCGATGCTGTCGGGCGCGTAGGTCACCAGTCCCAGCGCCAGCGCGTCGCGCGCGGCCAACGGCTGGCCGGCGCGGGCCCGCACCGCTTCGAGCGGCGCGGTTTCCTCGTGGAAGCGGCGTTGCAGGCGGCTCTGGCCGTTGACCATCGGGTAGGCGCCGAAGTTGGCCTCGCCCACGATCAGCTGGGCCGGGTCGTGTTCCTCGCCTTCGCTGTCCAGCATGTAGCTGCGGTCGGCGGCCAGCGCCAGTTCCAGCAGCGTGCCGGCAAAGCACGAACCCGGCTCGACCAGCGCGAACAGGCTGCGCGAGGTCACGTCCAGGCGCGCCAGCGTGCGGCGCAGCAGGCCGGCGGTCTCGCGCACGAACCAGTGGCCGGCATGGCGTTGCAGCGAAGCGTCCGCGGCCAGCACGGCCTGCGCGTCGCCCTCGGTCTTGAAGATCCAGGTGCCGATGTCCAGCTCGTTGGTGCGCAGCGACAGGATGGCGTCGTCCAGTTCGCGCGCCATCTGCAACGGCCACCAGGCCGCGCCGGCGGCCAGAATGTCGGCCAGCTCCGATTGCACCGGCCCCTGCGGCGCGCGCACGGTCCAGGTGGCCTGGCGCTTGTCGCGGTCCAGGCGCACGTCGACGTAGCGGTAGGACAAGGCATCGGCGCTTTCCTCGCGCGCCAGCGGGGTGAGCGTCACGCCGGCCTCGCCGGCCGGACGGTGGCTGCCCTCGGCCAGCGCCAGCGCGCGCTCGCGCACCGCGGCCTCGAACTGCGCCGGCTTGACCACATCATCGACCAGGCGCCAGTCCTTGGCGCGCTGGCCGCGCACGCCTTCGACCAGGGTGCAGAAGATATCGGCGTGATCGTGGCGCACGCGGCGCTTGTCGGTGACGCGGGTCAGGCCGCCGGTGCCGGGCAGCACGCCCAGCAGCGGCACTTCGGGCAACGCGACCGAGGACGAGCGATCGTCGATCAGCAGGATCTCGTCGCAGGCCAGCGCCAGCTCGTAGCCGCCGCCGGCGCAGGCGCCGTTGAGCGCGGCGATGAACTTCAGCCCGCTGTTGCGGCTGGAGTCCTCGATGCCGTTGCGGGTTTCGTTGGTGAACTTGCAGAAGTTCACCTTCCAGGCGTGCGAGGACAGGCCCAGCATGAAGATGTTGGCGCCCGAACAGAAGATGCGGTCCTTCATGCTGGTGACGACCACGCTGCGCACCTCGGGATGCTCGAAGCGGATGCGTTGCAGCGCGTCGTGCAGCTCGATGTCCACGCCCAGGTCGTAGGAATTGAGCTTGAGCTTGTAGCCGGGGCGCAGGCCGCCGTCCTCGGCCACGTCCATCGCCAGCGTGGCGACCGGGCCATCGAACGACAGGCGCCAATGACGATACTGGGTGGGATCGGTCCGAAAATCGACCTTGCTGGCGGTGCTGCTCATCGCTTGTCTCCTGATGCCCTGATCTGACAGGAAAAATACTGCACGACATGAATTATTATGCAGATTAGTGCAGGTGAAAATCAGCGTCAAGCAAAAGATGCACAAAAGTGCAGGTCACCAAGGGGCCCATCAAAGCGTCCTTCAATGAAGCCCGCTCTCCGAACGGACAGGCCGAGGCCCCGCCAAAGAAAAGGCCGCCTCAACGGGCGGCCCTGGCGGTCGGCGAAAGACGCGGGCGCTACAGCGGCAGACCGCAAGCCTTGCGCACCTGGGTACGCAGGCCGGCGAAGCTCTCCTGCACCTCCAGGTGGCTGGTGACCCAGGTCAGGTCGGCCTTGGCATAGAAAGCCTCGCGCCCGGCCAGGATGCGCTTCAGGTCGGCCATGGCTTCGTTGTTGCCGGACATCGGCCGGAAATCGCCCTGCGCCATCACCCGGCCCATGTGCTCCTCGGGCGTGGCCCGCAGCCAGACCGTGTAGCAGTGCGCCAGCAGCAGGTTGAGCGTGGCGGGCTCCGACACCAAACCGCCGGGTGTGGCCAGCACCATTTCCGGATAGATCTGCACCGCCTCTTCCAGCGCGCGGCGCTCGTAGCGGCGGTAGGCGTTGGGCCCGTACAGGTTGTGGATCTCCAGGATGCTGCAACCGGCCACCCGCTCGATCTCGCGGTTCAGCTCGACGAACGGGTAGCCCAGGTCATCGGCCAGCATCTGGCCCAACGTGGACTTGCCCGCGCCGCGCAGGCCGATCAGCGCGATGCGCTGGGTACGGTTGGGGCGCTGCGCGCCGGCCCCCACGCCGAACAGCTGGGTCAGCGCCTCGCGCGCGCGCTGCAGGTCGGACTCGGTGCGGCCGCTGAGCAGTTCGCGGATCAGCAGCCAGTCGGGCGACTCGGTGGTGACGTCGCCGACCAGCTCGGCCAGCGCGCAATTGAAGGCCTTGGCGATCTGCAGCAGCACCAGGATCGAGGCATTGCCCACGCCGTGCTCGAGATTGGCCAGGTGCCGTTCGGACACGCCGGTCACCTGCGACAGGCCCTTGCGCGTCATGCCGCGGATAGCGCGCAGGCGGCGCACCCGTTCGCCCAATGCCACCAGGAAAGCTTCCCGCCTGGGTTCGGTTGGCGCCGCGTCTTCTAGCGCTTGGTTCATGGTGTAGCTGACTCCGCAAAAACCCTGATAACACCTGATTTATGCACTATAGTGCTTGACCCACATCAATGGAAGCACTATTTTTCCTTCAACAGCTTCAACAGCGTGTCAGGTGCGACAAAACAGCACTGGATTGCATCCGCCGCTGAAGCGCCGACAGTGTATAGGAGGAGACCGGGTGAGCACGCCAGAACGATTCCACGCGCTGATGCGCCAGGTGACGGGCCTGATGGCCGGCCAGGCGCTGGACAGCGCCCTGCAGCAGCGCCTGAACCAGGAGGCTGGCCCCGACAGCGCGCTGTACGCCGACATCTTCGCCACCTGTAGGCAGGGAGTGGCCGACGGCTGGATGTGCAACCGCGAAGGCGGCGGCATCCGCTACGGCCGCGTCATCAAGCCGGCCGAGGACCTGGGCGGCTGTTCGGTCGACGTGGTCGACATGGACGATCTGGCCGGCCCGCACCACGCGCATCCCAACGGCGAAGTCGACATGATCATGCCGCTGACCGACGCGGCGCGCTTCGACGGCCACGGCGCCGGCTGGCTGGTCTATGGCCCCGGCAGCGCCCACCGCCCCACCGTGACGCAGGGCCGCGCGCTGGTGCTGTACCTGCTGCCCGGCGGCGCCATCGAGTTCACCCGCGCATGAATCCGCGCCTCGCCCTTCCCCATCGCCCCGGTCGCCCCCCGCGCGGCCGGCCGGCCGCCGGCGCGGGCTGAGCCACACCCTGCCGCCGGTCACGACAAGCCGCCAGACGCTTGCGGACCGCCGGACAGCCCCCGCCCGCCAGGACACCAGGAGACAACCGTGAATGCCTGCCCCGCCGAACTGAACTTCGCCAGCCATCTGGCCGCCTTGAACGCGCCGCGCGCCGCCAAGCTGGCCTACATCGACGACACCCGCCAGCTCACCTACGGCGAACTGGCCGAGCGCGTGGCGCGCATGGCGGGCGCATTGCGCCAGTTGGGGCTGCGGCGCGAGGAACGCATCCTGCTGCTGATGCAGGACACGGCGGATTGGCCGGTGGTGTTCCTGGGCGCGCTGCACGCCGGCGTGGTGCCCGTGGCCGTGAACACCCTGCTGACGCCGGACGATTACGCCTACATTCTCAACCACAGCCGCGTGCGCGCCGCCTTCGTCTCCGAGAGCCTGCTGTCGACCTTGCAGGCCGCGCTGGCGCAAGCGCCCGGCGAGGTCGAACACCTGGTGGTGTCACGCCCCGCGGCGGCGCTGCCCGCCGGCGCTCACGAACTCGACGCGCTGCTGGCCGCCGCCCCGCTGGCGCCGGCCGCGCGCACGCTGTCCGATGAGATCGCCTTCTGGCTGTATTCGTCGGGCTCCACCGGCAAGCCCAAGGGCGTGGTCCACACCCATGGCAACCTGTGGCACACCGCCGAGCTGTACGCCAAGCCGGTGCTGGGCATCCGCGAGGACGATATTGCATTCTCCGCCGCCAAGCTGTTCTTCGCCTACGGGCTGGGCAACGGCCTGACCTTTCCGCTGTCGGTGGGCGCCACCGTCGTGCTGATGGCCGAGCGGCCGACGCCGCAGGCCGTGTTCCAGCGCCTGGTGCGGCACCGCCCGACCGTGTTCTACGGCGTGCCGACGCTGTACGCCAGCATGCTGGCCGCGCCCGACCTGCCGCCGCGCGAACAGGTGGCGATGCGCGTGTGCACCTCGGCCGGCGAGGCCCTGCCGCGCGACATCGGCGAACGCTTCCAGCGCCATTTCGGCTGTGACATCCTGGACGGCATCGGCTCGACCGAGATGCTGCACATCTTCCTGTCGAACCGCGCCGGCCAGTTGCGCTACGGCACCACCGGCAAGCCGGTGCCCGGCTACGAGGTGCAACTGCGCGACGACAACGGCGCGCCGGTGGGCGCTGGCACGATTGGCGACCTCTACATCAAGGGCCCGAGCGCCGCGCTGATGTACTGGAACAACCGCGACAAGACGCGCCAGTGCTTCCTGGGCGACTGGCTCAAGAGCGGCGACAAATACATCTGCGACGCCGACGGCTACTACACCTATGCCGGCCGCAGCGACGACATGATCAAGGTCAGCGGCCAGTACGTGTCGCCGGTGGAAGTGGAGAACGTGCTGGTGCAGCACGAGGCGGTGCTCGAAGCCGCCGTGATCGGCGTGCCGGACCACGACGGCCTGGTCAAGACCAAGGCCTACGTGGTGCTGCGCCCGGGCTACGCGCCGGACGCGAACACCGGCGCCGACCTGCAGCGCTATGTGAAGCAGCACCTGGCGCCCTTCAAGTATCCGCGCCAGATCGACTTCACCGATGAACTGCCCAAGACCGCCACCGGCAAGATCCAGCGATTCCGCCTGCGCCAGCTGGAACAGGTCACGCCATGAGCGCCGTGCCCGCTCCCGAGCCCGCTGCCCTGGCCGACGTGCGCGCGGCGGGCCGCGACCTGCGCCTGGAATACCAGTGGATCGCGGCGTCGCGCCAGGGCGCGCCATTGCTGGTGTTCCTGCACGAAGGCCTGGGCTCGGTGTCGATGTGGAAGGACTGGCCAAGGCAAGCTTGTGAAGCCGCCGGCTGCCGCGGGCTGGTCTATTCGCGTTACGGCTATGGCCGCTCCACGCCGCTGGCCACCGGCGAAAAGCGTGCGGTCGACTTCATGCACCGCGAGGCCGCCGACGCGCTGCCGGCGCTGCTCGCCGCGCTCGGTATCGATGCCAAGCGGGATCGCCCCATCCTGTTCGGCCACAGCGATGGCGGCTCCATCGCCCTGCTTTACGCCGCCATGCATCCGGACGCAGTCGCGGGCGTGGTGGTGGCCGCGCCGCACATCTTCGTCGAGGACCGCACCGTGGCGCATATCGAACAGGCGCGCCAGGCCTACCGCGACACCGACCTGCGCGCGCGGCTGGCGCGCCATCACGACGACGTCGACTCGGCCTTCCGTGGCTGGAACGACGTCTGGCTGGACCCCGCCTTCCGCAGCTGGAACATCGAGGATCACCTGCCCGCCATCGCCTGCCCGGTGCTGGCGATGCAGGGCGTGGACGATGAGTACGGCACGCTCGAACAGATACGCGGCATCCGCCGCGCCGCGCCGCAGACGCGGCTGCTGGAAATTCCCGACTGCCGCCATTCGCCGCACAAGGACCAGCCCGCCACCGTAATCCAGGCCATCGCCGGCTTCGTCGGCGCGCTGGACCAACCCGGCCGCCCCAGCGGCAGCCCATGACAAGCACGGAGACACCACCATGACCCACGCCCTGACCCGGGCCGCGCTAGGCGCGGCGCTGATGCTGGCCGCAAGCGGCGCCCTGGCCGCCGACAAGCTCAAAGTCGGTTTCATGCTGCCCTACAGCGGCACCTACGCCGCGCTCGGCAACGCCATCGAGAACGGCTTCAAGCTGTATGTGGCCGAGCAGGGCGGCAAGCTCGGCGGGCGCGAAATCGAATACTTCAAGGTGGACGACGAATCCAATCCGTCCAAGGCCGCCGAGAACGCCAACCGCCTGATCAAGCGCGACCAGGTCGACGTGCTGATCGGCACCGTGCACTCGGGCGTGGCGATGGCGCTGGCCAAGGCCGCCAAGGACGCCGACACCACCCTGATCGTGACCAACGCCGGCGCCAACGCCATCACCGGCCCGCTGTGCGGCCCCGGCATCTTCCGCACCTCGTTCACCAACTGGCAGCCGGCCTACGCCATGGGCCCGGTGGCCAAGGCGCGCGGCCACAAGACGGCGGTCACCATCACCTGGAAGTACGCGGCCGGCGACGAGGCCATCGGCGGCTTCAAGGAAGGCTTCGAGCAGGCCGGCGGCAAGGTGGTCAAGGAACTGAGCCTGCCCTTCCCCAACGTCGAATTCCAGTCGCTCCTGACCGAGATCGCCGCGCTCAAGCCCGATATGGTGTTCACTTTCTTCGCCGGCGGCGGCGCGGTGAAATTCGTGCAGGACTATCACGCCGCGGGACTGGACAAGACCATCCCGCTGTACGGCTCGGGCTTTCTCACCGACGGCACGCTGCAGGCGCAGGGCGCGTCGGCGCAGGGGCTGCTGACCACCCTGCACTATGCCGACGGCCTTAACACGCCGCGCGACAACGCCTTCCGCGCCGACTACGGCAAGACCTACAACATGCAGCCTGACGTCTACGCGGTACAAGGCTACGACGCCGCGCAACTGATGCAGTCGGGGCTGGCGGCGGTCAAGGGCGACTTCGGCAAGAAGGCCGAATTCCGCGAAGCCATGCGCGGCGCCACGGTCGATAGCCCGCGCGGCGCGTTCACGCTGTCCAAGGCCGGCAACCCGGTGCAGGACATCTACCTGCGCCGCGTCGACGGCCTGGAGAACAAGGTGGTCGACGTGGCCGTGCGCAAGCTGGCCGACCCGGCCCGCGGCTGCAAGCTCTAGGACCGGAGAGTCCCCATGGACCTCGGCATCCTGCTCATCCAGAGCCTGAACGCCTTCCAGTACGGCTTGTTGCTGTTCCTGGTGGCCAGCGGGCTCACGCTGATCTTCGGCATCATGGGGATCATCAACCTGGCGCACGGCAGCTTCTACATGATCGGCGCCTACATGGCGTTCGCGCTGGGGCCGGCGGTGGACCGCTGGCTCGGCGGCGGCTTCGTCGCCACCCTGGCGGTGTGCGTGCTGGCCGCGGCCGCGCTCGGCTATCTGCTGGAGGCGGCGTTCTTCAGCTACCTGTACCGCCGCAACCACCTGCAGCAGGTGCTGATGACCTACGGCCTGATCCTGGTGTTCGAGGAACTGCGCAGCATCCTGGTGGGCAACGACGTGCACGGCGTGCCGCTGCCGTCCTGGCTGCAGGGCAGCATCGCGCTGGGCGACGTGATGACCTACCCGGTGTACCGGCTGTTCATCTCGGCGGTGGGCATCGCGGTGGCGCTGCTGCTGTATTGGGTCATCGCGCGCACGCGGCTGGGCATGATGCTGCGCGCCGGCGCCAGCAACCGCGAGATGACCGGGTCGCTGGGCATCGACGTCAACAAGCTGTACCGGCTGGTGTTCGCCGCCGGCGTGGCGCTGGCGGCGCTGGCCGGCAGCATCGCCGCGCCGGTGTCGTCCGTATATCCCGGCATGGGCAACGGCGTGCTGATCATCTGTTTCGTGGTGGTGGTGATCGGCGGCATCGGCTCGATCCGCGGCGCGTTCCTGGCGGCGATGCTGGTGGGCGTGGTCGAGACCTTCGGCCAGGTGCTGTTCCCCGCCGCGGCGGGCGTGCTGGTGTACGTGCTGATGGCCGCGATTCTGCTGTGCAAGCCCGAAGGGCTGTTCAAACAGGGCTGACCATGAATGTGAATCGACTCCTGCCCGTCGCGACCCTGCTGGCGCTGGCCGCCTTCGCCTGGAGCGGCAGCGACTACTACACCGGCCTGGCCGTGAAGATCATGATCTACGCGGTGTTCGCGCTCAGCCTGCAATTGCTGGTGGGCGGCGCGGGGCTGGTCAGCCTGGGCCATGCGGCGTTCTTCGGCATCGGCGCCTATGCCGCCGCGCTGCTGTCGCCGTCCTCGGAAGCGGCCAGCCTGTGGTGGCTGCTGCCGGCGGCGCTGCTGGCCGCGGCCGCCTACGCCGCGCTGACCGGCGCGCTGGCGCTGCGCACGCGCGGCGTGTACTTCATCATGGTGACGCTGGCCTTCGCGCAGATGGCGTACTACGTGTTCCATGACACCAAGGTCGGCGGCGGCAGCGACGGCATCTACCTGTATTTCCGGCCGCGGGCCGAGATCGGCGGCTGGCTGCCGTTCGACCTGGACCAGGGCAATGCCTATTACTTCTTCGTGCTGGCCTGCCTGGCGCTGACCTGGGGCTTCCTGGCCCTGCTGCGGCGCTCGCCGTTCGGCGCGGCGCTGGCCGGCATCCGCATCAACGAACAGCGCATGCGGGCGGCCGGCTATTCCACCTATCCCTACAAACTGGCGGCCTACGTCATCGGCGCCGCGCTGGCCGGCCTGGCCGGCTTCCTGTTCGCGCTCAAGGACGGCTTCGTCACGCCCGAGCTGCTGGCCTGGGAACAATCGGGGCTGGTGCTGCTGATGGTGATCCTGGGCGGCATGGGCAGCCTGGGCGGCGCGGTACTGGGCACGGCCACGCTGGTGCTGTTGCAGGAGCTGTTCCAGTCGCAGGCGCTGTTCGGCGACTACGCGCGCCATTGGCATCTGCCGCTGGGCCTGGCCATCATCGCGCTGGTGGCGCTGCTGCCCGACGGCCTGGCCGGCCTGCCGGCGCAGTGGCGCCAGCGTCGCGCGCGCCACGCTCCGAACGCGCCGGCCGCATCGCCCGCCGCCAAGCCGCTGCCCCTGCCGATCCAAGGAGAGCCTCATGCCTGATCCCCTGCTGACCGCCGACGCGGTCACCCGGCGCTTCGGCGGCCTGACCGCCGTCAACGGGGTGTCGCTGGCATTGCAACGCGGCGAAGTGCATGCCGTCATCGGCACCAATGGCGCGGGCAAGTCGACCCTGATCAACATCCTGTCCGGCGAACTCGCGCCCAGCAGCGGCCAGGTGTCGCTGGGCGGGCGCGACATCACCGCCTGGGGCCAGCCCGAGCGCGCCCGCGCCGGCCTGGGCCGAAGCTACCAGCGCTCGACCCTGTTTCCCGAACTGAGCGTGTTCGAGAACTGCCGGCTGGCGGCGCAGGCGCGGCGCCAGCGCTTCTGGCACTGGTGGCGGCCGGCCTCGGCCTGCGCGGTCAGCGCCGACCTGGCCGCGCAGGCGCTGGAGCGCACCGGCCTGGCGGCCGACGCCGCGCGGCCGGCGGGCCTGCTGCCGCATGGCCGCAAGCGCCAGCTCGAGATCGCCATGTGCCTGGCCGGCGAACCGCAGGTGCTGCTGCTGGACGAACCGCTGGCCGGCATGGGCCCGGAGGAAACCGACCGCATCCTGGCGCTGCTGCAGACACTCAAGGCCAGCCACGCCATCCTGCTGGTGGAGCACGACATGGACGCGGTGTTCCGCATCGCCGACACCATCACCGTGATGGTCAACGGCAGCAGCATCGCCAGCGGCGATCCAGCGCGGATCCGCGCCAATGCCGAGGTGCGCACCGCCTACCTGGGCGAAGACCTGGACGGAGACTTCACATGCGCGCACTGATCGAGGCCGACGGCCTGCACGTGTACTACGGCGCCAGCCACGTGCTGCGCGGCGTCGGCCTGTGCATCGGCGCCGGCGAGTCCGTCGGACTGGTGGGCCGCAACGGCATGGGCAAGACCACGCTGATCCGCAGCCTGGTCGGCCAGGTGCGCAGCGCCCAGGGCCGCGTGGCGGTGCGCGGCGCCGACTGCACCCGCGCAAGGCCGCACGCGATCGCGCAACTGGGCGTGGCCTACGTACCCGAAGGCCGCGGCATCTTCCCCAACCTGAGCGTGCGCGAGAACCTGCTGGTGGCGGCGCGCGCCGGCGAACAGGGGCGGCGCGACTGGACCTATGCGCGGGTGCTGGAGACCTTCCCGCGCCTGACGGAACGGCTGGGCCATGGCGGCCAGCAGTTGTCGGGCGGCGAACAGCAGATGCTGGCGATCGGCCGGGCGCTGATGACCAACCCCGACCTGCTGATCCTGGACGAAGCCACCGAAGGCCTGGCGCCGCTGATCGTGGCCGAGATCTGGAAGATCATCCGGCAGATCTGCGCCACCGGCATGTCGACGCTGATCGTCGACCGCAACTACCGCGCCGTGCTGGCGCACACCGACCGCTGCCTGGTGATGGAAAAGGGATTGATCGTGCGCGACGGCGACAGCGCGGCGCTGGCCGCCGCGCCGGAACAACTGACGCGCTACCTGGGCGTCTGATCGCCCCGCGCCTGCTCCTTGCAGCACGGGGCAAAAGCGTCAGATCAGCGCTTCGATCAGGAACGGGCCGCGGCGCTTCAGGCCGTCCTGCAAGGCGCGAGCGAAGCCTTCCACGGTATCGACGCTGACCGCCTCCACGCCCATGCCGCGTGCCAGGTGAGTCCAGTCCAGGTACGGCTCTTCCAGGTCGAGCATGCGGCGCGCGTTGCGGCCCGGCTCCTGCACGCCCACGTTCTTCATCTCGCCGTGCAGCGTGGCGTAGGAACGGTTGGCCAGGATCACCGTCAGGCAGTCCAGGTTTTCGCGCGCCTGCGTCCACAGCGCCTGCAAGGTGTACATGCCGCTGCCATCGGCCTGCAGGGTGATGACCTTGCGGTCCGGGCAGGCCACCGCCGCGCCGGCCGCCAGCGGCAGGCCGATGCCGATGGCGCCGCCGGTCAGCATCAGCCAGTCGTGCGGCGCGCTGCTGGCGCTGTAGATCGGGAATTCGCGGCCCTGGGTGATGGACTCGTCGCAGACGATGGCGTTGTCGGGCAGGTGATGCGCCACCAGGATGTTGACGGCGGCGCCGGTCAGCTTGCCGCTGGCCGGCACCTCGTAGGCCGGCGCCGGCGCGGCCAGGCGCGGCGCGTCGGCGGCGATGCCGAGTTCGTCGGCCAGCCATTCCAGCGCGTGCGCCAGGTCCTGCTCGACGGTGGCCAGCACGATCTTCTCGCAGTCCTCGGGCGCCAGCAGGCTGGGCTTGCCGGGATAGGCGAAAAAGCCCACCGGCGCCTTGGCGCCGACCAGCACCAGGTGGCGCACGTCCTTGAGCTTGGCCACGGCCAGGTCGATCGGATAGGGCAGCCGGTCCACCGGCGTGCGGTCGCCGCCGCGCTCGATGCGGCGGTTGGAGGTTTCGGACAGCAGCCGCACGCCGGTGGCGCGCGCGATGCGGCCGGCGGCGTCGAGCGCGCGCTGGCGCAGCGCGGTGCTGCCCAGCATCAGCGTGGTGACTTCGCCGGAACGGATCGCCTTGGCGGCGGCGCGCACGGCCTCGATGGTGGTGTGCGGCACGGCTTCATCGACCACTTTGACCACCTGGGAGTCGGCAGGCAGCTCGGTCCAGGCGGAGTTGGCCGGCAGGATCAGGGTGGCGATGTTGCCCGGATGGCGGCGCGCCACGGCGATGGCCTCGGCGGCGTCGGCCGACATCGATTCGGCCGACATGCCGCGCTTGACCCAATGCGACATGGGGCGCGCCACGCCTTCGACGTCGCTGGTCAGCGGCGCGTCGTATTGCACGTGATAGGTGGCGTGGTCGCCGACGATGTTGACCATCGGCGTGCGCGCGCGCTTGGCGTTGTGCAGGTTGGCCAGGCCGTTGCCCAGGCCCGGGCCCAGGTGCAGCAGCGTGGCGGCCGGCTTGTCGGCCATGCGCGCATAGCCGTCGGCCGCGCCCGTCACCACGCCTTCGAACAGGCCCAGCACGCAGCGCATCTTCGGTTTGCGATCCAGCGCCGCGACGAAGTGCATCTCGGACGTGCCCGGGTTGGCGAAGCAGACGTCCACATCATTGGCCAGAAGGGTATCGCAAAGACTATCAGCGCCGTTCATCGTGTTTCCCTGGTTGTTTTGTATCGGGCGGGCGCAAGCGGCTGCGCGCCCTTCCCCGGCAATCATAGGGAGGGTAACGCAAACCGGCTAGAGCCATTTGCGGCGCCCGGCATGGAACCATTTCAGGGGTTCCGGCAGCCGGAATTTCCAGGGCGCCCGCGGCGCCGGCAAGCGCCGAAAACAGAACGGCCCGCTTGCGCGGGCCGTTCCGGGCTCATGCCGTCACGTTCAGCGGATCGGCCACGGATACATCGCGCCGCCCTTGCTCCACAACGCGTTGGTGCCGCGTTGCAGGCCCAGCTTGCTGTCCTTGCCGACGTTGCGCTCGAACACTTCGCTGTAGTTGCCCACGGCCTTGATGGCGTTGTAGGCCCACTTCTCGTCCAGGCCCATGTTCTTGCCAGCGCCCGGCGTCACGCCCAGGATGCGCGAGATGTTGGGGTTGTTGCTCTTGAGCATCTCGTCCACGTTCTTCTGCGTGATGCCGTATTCCTCGGCTTCCAGCAGCGCGAACAGCGTCCAGCGGACGATGCCCAGCCAGTTCTCGTCGCCCTGGCGCACCATGGGGCCGAGCGGCTCCTTGGAGAAGCGCTCCGGCAGAATCTCGTAGTCGTCCGGCTTGGCGACCTGCGTGGCGCGCACCGCGGCCAGTTGCGAGGCGTCGTCGGTGAAGGCGTCGCAACGGCCCGATTCGAAGGCGCGCACGACTTCGGTGACCTTGTCGATCACGACCGGCTTGAATTCGATATTGTTGGCGCGGAACCAGTCGGCCAGGTTCAGTTCGGTGGTGGTGCCCGGCTGCACGCAGACGGTGGCGCCGTTCAGTTCCTTGGCGCTTTTCACGCCCAGCTTCTTGTTCACCAGGATGCCCTGGCCGTCATAGAAGCTGGCCGCCACGGCCGACAGGCCCAGCGAGGTGTCGCGCGTCTGCGTCAGGGTGACGGTGCGCAGCAGCACGTCGACTTCGCCCGATTGCAGCGCGGTGAAGCGTTGCTGGGTCGACAGCGCGGTGCCCTTGAACTTGGTCGGGTCGCCGAACACGGCGGCGGCGACGGCGCGGCAGATGTCCACATCCATGCCTTCCCATTCGCCCTTGCTGTTGGTGGCCGAGAAGCCCGAAACGCCGTCGGTCAGGCCGCACTGCACGTAACCCTTCTTCTTGACCGCATCCAGCGTGGGGCCGGCCACCGCCGCCTGGGATGCGCACGCCAGGGCAAGCGCGCCGGCAGCAAACGAAATCAACCGCTTCATTATTGCTTCTCCTGAATTAGATGCCCGCGCCGGCCTGTAGGCCCGCGGCGGCTGAAACCAAGCCCATGCTTTGCGGGCCGGCCGCCAGATTACGCCATGTCCACGGCGTGAACAACGCACACCGGCCTAGTGGAAACCCGAGTAGCAAATGGATGCGGACGAGCGCAGGAAGTCCGGTGATCGAACTTTATTGGCAGCTGTGCGCCCCGGTTGGCGCGGCCCTGCGTGCCATACTTTTTTCGCGCCCTGTCCGCTGGACGGCGCGATCACCAACCCACAGAAAAACCGGCCGCGCCACAACAAAAACCGCGGGACGCGCGCCGGCATTCGGCCGATTCATGGAGGAGACAAATCCATGGCACTCGCAAGGAAACCGCAGCTCCGCAGCCTCGCGGCAAGGTATCGCCGCCACGCCCTCAAGACCCTGTTGTGCACCGCCCTGGCCGCCCTCGGCCTGGCCGCCGGCCCCGCCCAGGCGGATGACTGGCCCAGCAAACCCATCAAGATCATCGTGCCCTACACGCCGGGCGGCTCCACCGACATCGTCACCCGCATCGTGATGGAAAAGCTCGGCCCGCGCCTGAAGCAGACCATCATTGTCGAAAACCGCCCGGGCGCCAACAGCAGCGTGGGCTCGGCGATCGCGGCCAAGGCCGACCCGGACGGCTACACCTTCCTGTCGATCCTGCCGGCCTACATCATCAACTTCCACCTCTACAAGCTGGGCTACAAGCCCGAGGACCTGACGCCGGTGGCGCAGATGGCCGACCTGCCGCTGTTCCTGTTCGTCTCGCAGGACCTGCCCGTCAACAGCGTGGCCGAGCTGGTGGAATACGCCCGCAAGCATCCCGACAAGCTCACCTATGCCTCCAGCGGCAACGGTTCCAGCGCGCACCTGACCGGCGCCGACTTCGCGCTGCGCAACAAGATCACCATGACGCACGTGGCCTACAAGGGCAGCGCGCCGATCCTGACCGACCTGCTGGGCGGCCGGGTGTCGATGGTGTTCGACCCGATCCTGGTGCCGATGCAGTACGTCAAGCAGAACCGCCTGAAGGCGCTGGGCTTCACCGGCAAGCAGCGCTGGCCCACCGAGCCGTCGATTCCGACCATGGAAGAGGCCGGCATGCCGGGCTTCGTCACCGGCTCCTGGGCCGGCCTGATGGCGCCGGCCAACACGCCCAGGCCGATCATCGAACGCATGGCGCGCGAGATCAGCGAAATCGTGCAGGAACCGGACGTGCGCCAGAAGTTCCTGGATGCCGGCTTCCTGCCGGCCAGCGGCACCTCCGCGCAGTTCGCCGAACTGATGAAGCAGGACTCGGCGCGCTACGCCGGGATCATCCAGCAGGCCCGCATCACGGTGGATTGAGCAACACGGGGCGCGCCGCGCGCGCCCCATCGGAAGCAACAACCATGATCGACAAGTTCATCGACACTCCCGCGGCCGCCGTGGCCGACATCCACGACGGCGCCACCGTGCTGGTCAGCGGCTTCGGCGGCGCCGGCATGCCCACCGAACTGCTGCACGCCCTGATCGAGCAGGGCGCGCGCGAACTCACCGTGGTCAGCAACAATGCAGGCAACCACGAGACCGGCCTGGCGGCCCTGATAAAGGCCGGCCGGGTGCGCAAGGTGATCTGCTCGTTTCCCAAGGCCTCGCATTCGTGGGTCTTCGACGACCTGTACCGGCGCGGCGGCATCGAGCTCGAATGCGTGCCGCAGGGCACCATCGCCGAACGGCTGCGTGCCGCCGGCGCCGGCCTGGGCGGCTTCTTCACCCCCACGGCCTACGGCACCGAACTGGCCGCCGGCAAGGAAACCCGCATCATCGATGGCCGCGGCCATGTATTCGAGACGCCGCTGCACGGCGACTTCGCCCTGGTCAAGGCCGATCTGGCCGACCGCTGGGGCAACCTGACCTACCGCAAGAGCGCCCGCAACTTCGGCCCCATCATGTGCATGGCCGCGAAGACCACCATCGTGCAGGTGCGCGCCAAGGTGGCGTTGGGCGAGCTGTCGCCCGAGGCCGTGGTGACGCCGGGCATCTTCGTCAAGCGCGTCACCCAGGTGGCCCACTCCGCGTTCTCCAGCTGAAGGATTCCCATGCCCACTCCCCTTACCCGCGAAGCCATGGCGCGGCGCCTGGCCCAGGACATTCCCGACGGCAGCTACGTCAACCTGGGCATCGGCATGCCGGTGCTGGTGGCCGCCCATTTGCCCGCCGGCCGCGAAATCGTGCTGCACAGTGAAAACGGCATTCTCGGCATGGGCCCGCCGCCGGCCGAGGACGACATCGACCTGGACCTGATCAACGCCGGCAAGCAGCCGGTGACGCTGCTCGAAGGCGGCGCCTATTTCCACCACGCCGATTCCTTCGCCATGATGCGCGGCGGCCACCTGGACATCTGCGTCATGGGCGGCATGCAGGTCGCGGCCAACGGCGACCTGGCCAACTGGTCCCTCAACAAGCCGGGCGAAGCGCCGGCCGTGGGCGGCGCCATGGACCTGGCGGTGGGCGCGCGCAGCGTCTACATCCTGATGGAACACAACAGCAAGGACGGCTCGCCCAAGATCGTCGAGCGCTGCACCTACCCGCTGACCGGCGCCGGCGTGGTCGACCGCATCTACACCGACCTGGCCGTGATCGACGTCACGCCCGACGGCCTGCGGGTCCGGGATATGATCGACGGCATGACATTGACAGCGCTGCAGGCGCGCACCGGCGCGCCGCTGCGCGCAGGCTGATGCTGCCCAACCTTCCCCCGCCCGGCTACGCCGCGCCCCTCGCCCCCGAGGACCACCCCGACCAGCTGCGCGGTGATCCCGACTACATGCTGACGCTGGCGCGCGGCCTGCACGTGATCCGTGCCTTCGGCACGCGCCGCCATCCGCAGACGGCGGCCGAGCTGGCGCGCCGCGCCGGCCTGCCGCGCGCGGTGGTGCAGCGCTGCCTGCACACCCTGATCCTGCTCGGCATCGCCGAGCAGCATGGCCGCCAGTACATCCTGACCCCGCGCATCCTGGGGCTGGGCTACGCCTACTTCTCGTCGACGCCGTTCGTCTCGCTGGCGCAACCGGTGCTGGAGGAACTGAGCGCCACGGTCAACGAGACCTGCGCGCTGGCCATCATGGAAGGGCACGAGATGCTGTACCTGGCGCGCTCGGAAGTGAACCGGCTGCTGGCCACCTCGATGGGGCTGGGCAGCCGGCCGCCGGCCTACTGCACGTCGATCGGCCGCGTGCTGCTGGCGCAGCTGTCCGAGCCGGCGCTGGCGCGCTACTTCGCCGCCATCGAACTGCAGCCCTACACCGAGTTCACCATCACCACCGAGGCGCGCCTGCGGGCCGAGCTGGCGCGCATCCGCGAGCAGGACTACGCGGTGGTCGACCAGGAACTGGAATTGAATGTGCGCGCCATCTCGGTGCCGGTGCGCTCGGCCAGCGGCAAGGCCTGCGGCGCGGTCAACGTCAGCGTCAAGGCGGCGCGGGTGCCGCTGGAGCGGCTGACGGGGGAGTTCCTGGCGCCGATGCGCCAGGCGGTGGCCAGGATCGGGGAATTCCTGGCGGCCTGAGCCGCCGCCCGCCGTCCTAGAGGTCGGTCGTATCCAGCGTGAACGCGGCGGCGGCGCGGCCGATGCGGTCGTTGACCGCGTGCCAGGCCTCGCTGTCCGGCGGCGCCTGCACGATGATGCGCGCGAAGCCCTGGCCATCCAGGTCGCGCAGCAAGGCATACAGCGCCTGGGCATAGCGCGCCGGATCGGCCGGCACCTGCTGCCACTGGATGCGCGTGTCGCAGGCCGCGGGCGGCGGTGCGTAGGCCACCACCACGACCTTGCCCGGCGGCAGGCCGCGGCCCTGCAGCGCGGCTTGCAGGCGCGCGTCGGACGCCAGTTCCAGCGCGGTGCGCGGCGCATAGTGCGCCTTCAGCGTGCCCGAGGCGCGCGGCGCGGCGGCGTCGGGCGCGAACACCTGCACGCCCAGCACGGCCTCGATCTGCGCCGCGCTGATGTGGCCCGGGCGCAGCAGCACCGGGCCGGCGCCGCGATCCAGGCGCGACAGGTCCAGGATGGTGGATTCGATGCCGACCTCGGAGGCGCCGCCTTCCAGCACCGGCATGCCGGCCGCGACCTCGTCGGGAAATTCACCGCGCACGTGGTCGGCGCGGGTCGGCGAAACCTGGCCGAACTTGTTGGCCGACGGCGCGGCCACGCCGCCCTGCCCGTTCGGCTTGCCGGCCGCGAACGCCGCCAGCAGCGCCTGCGCCACCGGATGCGAGGGGCAGCGGATGCCGATGCTGTCCTGGCCGCCGCTGACCGTGTCGGCGATATGCGGCGCGCGCTTGAGGATCAGCGTCAGCGGACCGGGCCAGAAGGCGTCGATCAACAGGCGCGCCTCGGGCGGCACCTCGGCCGCCCAGTACGACAGGTCGCCCTGCGGCGCGATGTGCACGATCACCGGGTGGTTCGACGGCCGGCCCTTGGCGGCGTAGATGCTGCCCACCGCCCGCGGGTTCTCGGCGTCCGCGCCCAGGCCGTAGACGGTTTCGGTCGGGAACGCGACCAGCTCGCCGGCCAAGAGGCGCCGGGCGGCGTCGGCGATGTCCGCGGCGCTGGCGGAGACGGACGAAGCGGACATGGCGTTACTCGGGCGCCTGCATGCCCAGCGCGGCGGCGACACGCGCCGCGTCGGCCTGGGCCTGTTGCAGCGTCGGCGCGACGATGGTGACGTGGCCCATCTTGCGGCCGCGGCGCGCTTCGCGCTTGCCGTACAGGTGCAGCTTGGCCGTGGGCACCGCCAGCGCGGCGGCCCAGTCGGGCTCGCGCTGCGTGTCGCCGGTAGCCGACGGATACCAGATGTCGCCCAGCAGGTTCAGCATCACGGCCGGCGCCAGCAGGTCGGTGCTGCCCAGCGGCAGGCCGGCCATGGCGCGCGCCTGCTGCTCGAACTGGCTGGTGACGCAGGCGTCCATGGTGTAGTGGCCGCTGTTGTGCGGACGCGGCGCGATCTCGTTGACGATCAGGCTGCCGTCCTGGAGCACGAAGAATTCCACGCACAGCACGCCGTGGTAGCCCAGGCCCTGCGCGATGGCCTGCGCGGCCGCGGTGGCCTGCGCCTGGCGTTCGGCGTGGGCGGCGTCAAGCTTGACCGGCGCCGCCGTCGACACGGCCAGGATGCCGTCGCGGTGCACGTTGCGCGCCACCGGGAACACCACGCTGGCGCCGTCGAAACCGCGCGCGATCACGACCGAGATCTCATAGTCCAGCGGCATCAGCGCTTCCAGCACGCAGGCCACCCCGCCGAACTCGGCGAACGCGGCCAGCGCGGCCTCGCGCGAATCGATGCGGGCCTGGCCCTTGCCGTCGTAGCCCAGGCGCGCGACCTTCAGGATGCCGGGGAACAGGCTGTCGGGCGCGGCGCGCAGGTCGGCCTCGCTGCGGATGGCGGCGTGCGGCGCGACCGGGATGCCCTGGCTGGCGATGAAGGCCTTCTCGGCGATGCGGTCCTGCACGATGGCGACCGCGTCGGCGGCCGGGCTGACGCGGCAACGCGCCGCCAGCGCGCGCAGGCTGTCGGCCGGCACGTTCTCGAATTCGGTGGTGACGGCCTGACAGGTCTGCGCCAGGCGCGCCAAGCCGTCTTCATCGTCATAGGCGGCCTGGATGTGCAGGTCCGCCACCATGCCCGCCGGGCATTCGGCGGCCGGGTCCAGCACCGCGACCTTGTAGCCCAGGCTTTGCGCCGCGTGGCAGAACATGCGGCCCAGCTGGCCGCCGCCCAGCAGGCCGAGCCAGCCGCCGGGGGCAATGGTGAAAGCAGTCGATTGCGTCATGGGGGTCAGGCCTCGGGCGGAACCTTCATGTCGCGCGCGGCCTGCGTCTGGCGCGCGCGGAATGCCACCAGCTTCTTGTGCAGGCCGGCATCGGTGCCCGCCAGCGTGGCGATCAGGTGCAGCGCGGCGTTGGCGGCGCCGGCCTCGCCGATGGCGAACGTGGCCACCGGCACGCCCTTGGGCATCTGCACGATGGACAGCAGCGAATCCTCGCCGCGCAGGTACTTGGACGGCACCGGCACGCCGAACACCGGCACTTCGGTCAGGGCCGCCATCATGCCCGGCAGGTGGGCCGCGCCGCCGGCGCCGGCGATGATGCCGCGCAAGCCGCGATCAAACGCGGCGGCGCCGTACTCGGCCATGTCCTGCGGCATGCGGTGCGCGGAAATCACGCGCGCCTCGTACGGCACGCCGAAGTCTTCGAGCATGGTGACGGCGTGCTTCATGACCTCCCAATCGCTGGAAGAACCCATAATCACGCCCACCACGGGGGTGGCGTCTGCCGCTGCGGAAGTCTTGGCTGTCATAACCGGTGTCGAGTCGTTGAAAGGCCGCGGCCGTGCCGCGAAACCCGGTATTTTACCCGGCGCCGGCGCCACCCCTATGGCGTATTGCCCGAACCCAGCCAGAGATACCCGGCGGGATTGTCCGGGCAGGGCCCGAAACCGCATTGCAGCGTGGTGCTGCCCAGGTTGGCGAGCACCATGATGAAAAACAGGGCCATGATGACCACGCCCAGCACCGACACCGGCCGCTTGAGCATGTTGTCGCCCCATTTGCGGTCCACCGACAGCATCAGCACGCAGAACACGATCAGGACGCCGAAGGCGATGAAGGCCCAGGTATAGAAGTGCAGGCCCAGGAACGGCGTGCCGTAGCCGGCATCGCCCGGGGCGATGTGCAACAGCACCTGGCGGCCCGACGCCACCATGCCGCCCAGCGAGGCGGCAATGGTCATGGCGTAGTGCATGGGGGACGGGCCCAGCCGCAGGTTCAGCAACAGCCCCACCCCGGCCAGCATGAAGGCCACGCGTTGCAGCAGGCAGAGCGGGCACGGCAATTCGTCGTAGGCGAATTGCCAGGCGAAGGCCAGCCCGAGGATGGCGGTCACGCCCAGCAGGGCCAGGGCGTTGAGCACGCGCGAGCCGCGCGCGGGATTGCGGGAAAAGATCATGTCGGCGGGCCTACAGCGACAACGCCAGCGGGCTGGTCATGTGGAACTGGCACCAGGCGGCGAACACCGCCAGGGTGATCAGCCAGAAAGCGACGCAGGGACGGCGCTTGCCCAGCAGGCCGAACCAGACGGCGACCAGTCCGGTCAGGAAAGGCAACATCATGATCATGCGCAGCTCCTTTCTGCATCCGGTGGGCGTTCAGGCCCAGGCGGCGGCTGCGGGCCGCGTCCGGCAAGTTGACAGAGAGAAAGCCGCGCGGGCGCGCCGACGGCTTCCTGTTGCAAGTTGCCGGCGAGTATAACGTAACAATACGCAATAATTCTTACCGAAAAACAGGGATTACCCTGACGAACGGTCTGCGCCGGGCAAAAAAAACCGCCCGGCGATCGGGCGGTCTTTCGGGCGGTCTTTCGAATGGGCGGCGCGTCAGGCCACCAGGCGGTCGAGCGCTTCGCGATACTTGGCGGCCGTCTTTTCCAGCACGTCCTGCGGCAGGCGCGGCGCCGGCGGGGTCTTGTCCCAGGTCTGGGTCTCGAGCCAGTCGCGCACGAACTGCTTGTCGAACGAAGGCGGGCTGATGCCGACGCGGTAGCCGTCGGCCGGCCAGAAGCGCGAGGAGTCGGGCGTCAGCACTTCGTCCATCAGGTACAGCGTGCCGTCGTCGTCCAGGCCGAACTCGAACTTGGTGTCGGCGATGATGATGCCCTTGGTGGCGGCGAAGCGGGCCGCCTCGGCATACAGCTTGAGCGTGACGTCGCGGATGCGCTCGGCCATTTCCTGGCCGACTTCCTTGACCACATGCGCGAAATCGACGTTTTCGTCGTGCATGCCGAATTCGGCCTTGGCCGCCGGCGTGAAGATCGGCTCGGGCAGCTGGCTGGCCTGCTGCAGGCCGGCGGGCAGCTTGATGCCGCAGACGGCGCCGGTGGCCTGGTAATCCTTCCAGCCGGAACCGATCAGGTAGCCGCGGGCCACCGCTTCCACCAGGATCGGCTTGAGGCGCTTGACCACCACGGCGCGGCCGCGCACCTGGTCGACTTCGTCGGGCGCCACCACGTCTTCGGCCTTGATGCCGGTGGAGTGGTTCGGCAGGATGTGGGCCAGCTTCTGCAGCCAGAACTCGGTCAGTTCGGTCAGCACCTGCCCCTTGCCGGGAATGGGATCGTCGAGGATGACGTCGAACGCCGAGATGCGGTCCGACGCGACGATCAGCAACTTGTCGTCGCCCACCGCGTACATGTCGCGGACCTTACCGCGGCCCAGCAGCGGCAAGGACTTGATGCTGGATTGATGCAAAGCAGAAGTCACGGAAAAATGGCCTATGGCAAAAATGGGGGTCGCGCAAAGCGCATAGGTTACTGCAAATAGCCCCGTCTTGCCGCGCGGCGGGCCCCGGGTTAGTCTGGCCGGATTCCAAAAAATGCGCCGGCCGCGCACCGCGTCACGGCGCCCCCTTTACCCCTGGAGGAGACAGAGTCGTATGCAGGATGCAACCCAGAAACGCCCGCCGCACGCCGACGCGCAGGTCCACCTGACCGGCGGCTGCCAATGCGGCGCGGTGCGCTACGCGGTGACCGAAGAGCCGATCATGGCGGCCACCTGTCATTGCCGCGATTGCCAGTATTCCAGCGGCGGCGCGCCGGCCCACGCGCTGATCCTGCCGGCCGGCTCGGTCACCCTGCTGCGCGGCAAGGCGCGCGAGCACCGCTACCAGGGCGATTCCGGCCACACCGTGATGCGCAGCTTCTGTGCCGACTGCGGCACGCCGCTGTTCGGCGGCTCGGACGGCATGGGCTACGAGGTGGTTCGGGCCGGTTCGCTGGACGACCCCGAGGCCTTCCACACCCGCGTCACCATGTGGACGGACTCGGCCCCGTCCTGGCACCACGTGGACAGGACCGTGCCGCATTTCCCCCGCAACGCCCCGCCCGCCTGACAGGGCCGGCGCGCAAAGAAAAAAAGGCGGACCCGCCAGGGTCCGCCTTTTTGCTGCCCGCCTTCCGGGGAAGGCGGCCGGCGGCTTACTGCACCACCTGGGTCAGCTTGCCCGAGGCGTACTGGGCGGCGATCTCGGTCAGCGGCAGCGCCTTGATCTTGCTGGCGTTGCCGGCGGTGCCGAACTCGGTGTAGCGAGCCACACAGATCGCCTTGGCGGCGGCGCGGGCCGGCTTCAGGTATTCGCGCGGGTCGAATTTCTCGGGGTTCTCGGCGAAGAAGCGGCGGATGGCGCCGGTCATGGCCAGACGGATGTCGGTGTCGATATTGATCTTGCGCACGCCGTACTTGATGGCTTCCTGGATTTCCTCGACCGGCACGCCGTAGGTTTCCTTCATGTTGCCGCCGAATTCACGGATCTCGGCCAGCAGTTCCTGCGGCACGCTGGAGCTGCCGTGCATCACCAGGTGGGTGTTGGGCAGGCGGGCGTGGATTTCCTTGATGCGGGCGATCGACAGGATGTCGCCGGTGGGCTTGCGCGTGAACTTGTAGGCGCCGTGGCTGGTGCCGATGGCGATCGCCAGGGCGTCGAGCTGGGTGCGGCGCACGAAGTCGGCGGCCTGCTCCGGGTCGGTCAGCAGCTGGTCCATGGTCAGCTTGCCGTCGGCGCCGTGGCCGTCTTCCTTGTCGCCCTGCATGGTTTCGAGCGAGCCCAGGCAGCCCAGTTCGCCTTCGACCGTCACGCCCAGCTTGTGGGCCACGTCCACCACCTTCTTGGTGACCTCGACGTTGTAGTCGTAGTCGGCGATGGTCTTGCCGTCTTCCTTGAGCGAGCCGTCCATCATGACGCTGGAAAAGCCCAGGTCGATGGCGCCCTGGCAGACCTTGGGCGACTGGCCGTGGTCCTGGTGCATGACCACGGGGATGTGCGGGTAGGACTCCACGGCGGCCTGGATCAGGTGCTTCAGGAAGCCTTCGCCGGCGTACTTGCGGGCGCCGGCCGAGGCCTGCATGATCACCGGGCTGTCGGTCTCCGCCGCGGCTTCCATGATGGCCTGGACCTGTTCCAGGTTGTTGACGTTGAATGCCGGGATGCCGTAGCCGTGCTCGGCGGCGTGGTCGAGCAACTGGCGCATGGAGACTAGGGCCATGAGTGGTCCTCCTTAGGTACTGTCGATTGAAAGATGGTTGAAATCAAGCGGAATGGTGAGATTTTACGGGGGATTCGAAGAAAGGTCTTGAAACGACGGGTATCCCTATCCGCCAGGACTAAACCGGCCGCCCGAGCCGCGGCCGGGCGCCTCCCCCATAAGCAGGCCCGCCGTTAGGGGCGGCCGGCGCGCGGCACGTCCACCCGCGTCACCAGGATCCGCCCTTCGGGCCGGGCGCGGCGGTTGGCCTCGATGAAATCGGGCGCCGCCGCCATGAACAGCGTCTTGCCGTCCGGCCCGCCCAGCGCCGCCGCAAAGATGCCCAGTTCGCCGGTATCGATTTGTTCCAGAATCTCGCCGCCGCGCGCCAGCCGCACGATGCGCTTGCCGATCGCGTCGGCCACCCACAGCGCGCCCTCGGCGTCCAGCGCGCCGCCGTCCGGCCCGATGGCCGACGCTTCGATCAGCACCGACAGGTCGTCCGACTCCGGCAGGGCGCCGAAGTGGGCCCAGTCGCGCCGCGGCCCCAGCGCCCCGTCCGCCAGGATGTCGAATTCCGAGATCCGGTTGCCGAAGGTCTCGTTGACGATCAGGGTCTTGCCGTCGGGGGTGATGAAGGAACCGTTGGGAAACCACAATCCGTCCGCCACCACCTGGGCCACCCCGTCCGGATCCACCCGCACCAGGGTGGTGGTGGCGAAAGGCTCGCCAGCCATCAGGTCGAAACCGAAATTGCCCACGTAGGCGCGGCCCAGCTCGTCGACCACCATGTCGTTGACCGGTCCGCCGGTCAGGGCGGACAGGTCGCAATGCGTGACCAGCCGGCCGTCGGGCTCGCGCCGCAGCAGCTTGCGGTCCTTCATGGAGGAAATCAGCAGGCGTCCGTCCGGCAGCCACCCCAGGCCGGACGGCTGCTCCAGGACGCGGCAGATGACTTCCGCCCGACCCTCCAGGTCGACGGCGATGACCTTGCCTGTATAGAAGTCCGATGCCCACAGGCGCCCGTCGCGCCAGCGCAGTCCCTCCAGGAAGGTGTACCCCGAGGCCAGCACGGACAATTCGCGTTGCGGCATGGCTTTGTCTCCCACGGCTTTCTCCTTATTGGTGACGGCGGGCCTGGCTGGCCCAATATCTGTATGGATGGCGCCCGCCCCGGGCAGCGCCTGGGCGTCCCGGGGCCAGGCCATTTTGTCATGAGGCCGGCGCGGCGGCAGTCGGGGTTGACCCGTCCCCAACCTGACAACTAACTGTCAGGTTGACGGCGTTAACATCGCGCCCCAAGGGTTAACCCGCGCCGGTTGCCCTCCGGCATATCCGTCATTGGACCGATCCGCCCCGCCCCATGCCGGCGGGTAAGGCCTTCCCCCGGGCCGACCGCGACGATCCCCGTTTTCCTGTTTTTGAAGATGAATACAAAGAAGCTGACGCGTTACATCGGCATCGCCATGGTGCTGGGCGTCGTGGTGGGCTATTTCTGCAACAAGTACGCGCAGAACGCGCAAGAGGCCAAGGAAATCGCCTCGTACTTCAGCCTGATCACCGACATCTTCCTGCGCATGATCAAGATGATCATCGCGCCCCTGGTATTCGCCACCCTGGTGTCCGGCCTGGCCAGCATGAGCGATGCCAGCGCCGTCGGCCGCATCGGCCTGCGCGCCATGTTCTGGTTCATCGCGGCCTCTGCCATCTCGCTGCTGCTGGGCCTGGCGCTGGTCAACATCTTCCAGCCCGGCGCGCACCTGAACCTGGCGCTGCCCGACGCGGCCGCCACGGCCGGCCTGAAGACCGGCGACTTCACCCTCAAGGCCTTCATCGCGCACGTGTTCCCCAAGAGCATTGCCGAAGCCATGGCCAACAACGAGATCCTGCAGATCCTGGTGTTCTCGCTGTTCTTCGGCGCGGCGCTGTCGTTCATCCGCGGCAAGGGCCACAACACCATCTACAACATGATCGACGAGCTGGCCAAGATCATGTTCCGCGTCACCGACTACGTGATGCGCTTCGCGCCGCTGGGCGTGTTCGCCGCCATGGCCGCCGCCATCACCACCGAAGGCCTGGGCGTGCTGGTCAGCTACGGCAAGCTGATCGGCGAGTTCTACCTGGGGCTGGCGCTGCTGTGGGCCATCCTGTTCGGCGTGGGCTACCTGTTCCTGGGCCGTTCGACCTTCCGCCTGGGCGGCCTGATCAAGGAACCGACCCTGCTGGCCTTCTCGACCGCCAGCAGCGAATCGGCCTATCCCAAGACCATCGAGGCGCTGGAGCGTTTCGGCGTGTCCAAGCGCATTTCGGGTTTCGTGCTGCCGCTGGGCTACTCGTTCAACCTGGACGGCTCGATGATGTACCAGTCGTTCGCGGTGCTGTTCATCGCGCAGGCGTACAACATCGAGATGAGCTTCTCGCAGCAACTGACGCTGCTGCTGGTGCTGATGGTGACCAGCAAGGGCATGGCGGGCGTGGCGCGCGCCTCGCTGGTGGTGGTGGCGGCGACGCTGCCGATGTTCCACCTGCCCGAGGCCGGCCTGCTGCTGATCATGGGCATCGACCAGTTCTTCGACATGGGCCGCACCGCCACCAACGTCGTCGGCAACAGCCTGGCCACCGCCGTCATCGCCAAGATGGAAGGCAAGGAAGAGGACCTGGCGGCCGCCGATGCCGCCGCCGACACTGCCACCGGCGCGGTTTCAGCGCCGCCGCGCACGGCCTCCCGCGAGGCCTGAGCCAGGCGCGCCGACTCGTTCCAGAACCGCAAGCACGGGCCCCGCGATGAATGCGGGGCCCGTTTTTCATGAGTCGGCCGATCCCGCGGCCCGCCTGGGGCCGCCGCGTGGATTCAGTCGTTGACCGAACACGACACCGGCGCGCCGTCCTCGAATTCCACGTCGTAGGTGTGCACCGGGTCCCAGGGCAGCGTGAACCACAGTTCATAGCCGTCGCCGTCCTCGTCGAACAGCCAGAGGGCGCGCAGCACGGCCTTCCCGGCCATCGCCTCGGCGGTTTCCTCGCCCAGCAGTTGGTCGTCCTCGATGCCGAGCTTCTTGTAGTGTTCGTACGAGTAGTTGTCCAGCAGGAAGTCGGCCGCGGCCAGGACCTGCTCATCGAGATTGTCGATGATGGCCTTGACCACCTTGGACGCCGCGCCGGAGGGCTCCTCGCCGTCGGTCTGCACCATGACGTGGATGGGCGGACGCCCCTCGCCCACGGGCACGTTTTCGGCGGCCCAGAGATCGGGTTCTTCGGGGTCCTGGGTGAAATTGAATCGTGCCATCACGCGCTCCGGAAAATAAGGCAGACGGGCCGCTCGCCCGCTGGCGGCGTCCTCGTCCGCCCATTTAACCAGATGCGCGTGCCGCCCGCTTGTCCGGCGACAAGGTCTGGCGGTTTCCTCAGGCCGCCACCAGGCCGTCGGCCTCGGCCGCGCGCGCGGGCGTCGGCGCGCGCGCCGGCGCATAGTGGGTCGAGAACACCAGGCGGCCGGCGCTCCAGGTATGGCTGATGAGCGGCAACGCGCCAACCTGCGCCACGGCCACCAGGTCGGCGCGCTGGCCCACCGCGATGCGGCCGCGATCGGCCAGGCCGCAGGCGTCGGCCGGATTCGCCGTCACCAGCGCAATCGCCTGCGGCAGCGTCAGGTCGGTCTGCGCCGTCACCGCGAAGGCCGCGGCGATCAGGGTCGAGGGCTGGTAGTCCGAGCACAGGCAGCTGGCCACGCCCGCGCGGATCGCGTCGATGGCGCGCATCGAACCGCTCTGGCTCTTGCCGCGCAGCACGTTGGGCGCGCCCAGGATGGTGGGCAGGCCGCAGGAAACCGCGGCGCGGGCGGTATCGAGCGTGATCGGAAACTCGCTCATCGCCACGCCCAGGTTGCGCATGGTGGCGATGCGATGGATCGAATCGTCGTCATGGCTGGCGGTGGGGATGCCCCGGTCGCGCGCATGCGCCAGCAGCGTTTCCACACGCTGCACCGCGCCATCCTTGGCGCGCGCCTTGGCATGCGCGGCCTCCTCGGCCTGCTCGCGGCTCATGGCGTGGTTGCCGATCATGTATTGCAGGTATGACTCCAGCGTCTTGAACTGGCCCTGGCCCGGCGAATGGTCCATCACCGAAAGCAGGTCCACCGCGCCCTCGTCCATCAGCTGCCGCAACACTGGCACCGAGGTGGCGTCGGTCACTTCGTAGCGGCAGTGCACGCGGTTGTCGACCAGGCTGTGCTGGCGGAAGGCGCGCACGCTGCGCACCACCTGCGCGGCGGTGTCGTTGTTGCGCACGCCCCATTCGCTGTTGGCGAACGACAGCGCATGGTAGGGCGTGGTGATGCCGGCCGCGGCGTTGCGGCGATCCACCTGCGCCACCGCGAAATCCAGCGGGAACAGCACTTTCGAGCGCGGCTCGGCTTCCTTTTCGATGGCATCGCAATGCAGGTCGACCAGGCCCGGCACCAGCGTCAGGCCGCGCAGGTCGATCTCGCGGTCGGC
Source organism: Achromobacter sp. CSND-B12 (assembly GCF_052906545.1). Lineage (NCBI taxonomy): Bacteria > Pseudomonadati > Pseudomonadota > Betaproteobacteria > Burkholderiales > Alcaligenaceae > Achromobacter > Achromobacter sp. CSND-B12. The sequence goes on from NZ_JBREGJ010000001.1 coordinate 1,679,869, forward strand.
CGCGGCGCCATCGGGCGCGATGGCGGCGATGACGCCATCCTCGATCAGGACGGCGCTGTCTTCCAGCACGCGGTCGGGCAAGACGACGCGGGCGTGGGTCAGGTAGGTGCTGGTCATGCTCACTCCAATTCGACGGCGGCCTGCGCGGGACGCAGGGCCAGGACCCGCGACGCCACCGCGTCGCGCACTTCTTCATCGTGGAAGATGCCCAGCAGGCAGCGGCCGGCGGCGCGCGCTTCGCGGATCAGCGCCACCACCACCGCGCGGTTGTCCGGATCCAGCGACGCGGTCGGCTCGTCCAGCAGCAGGATGGGATGCCGGGCGATGAAGCCGCGGGCAATGTTGACCCGTTGCTGTTCGCCGCCCGAGAAGGTGGCGGGCGCCAGCCCCCACAGCCGCTGCGGCACGTTCAGGCGGCGCAGCATGGCGGCGGCGCGCTCGCGCGCCTCGCCGGCGTCGATGCCGGCCATGCGCAGCGGCTCGGCCACCACGTCCAGCGCCGACACGCGCGGGATCACCCGCAGGAACTGGCTGACGTAGCCGATGACGTCGCGCCGCAGCGCCAGGATGCGCTGCTCGGGCGCGCCGACCAGTTCGACCCAGTCGTCCCCGGCGCGCACGCGGATGCTGCCTTCGGTGGCCAGGTAGTTGCCGTAAAGGCAGCGCAGCAAGGTGCTCTTGCCGGTGCCCGAGGGGCCCGCCAGCACCAGGCAGTCGCCGGCGGCGGCGTCGAAATCGACCGCCTCCAGCACCGGCAGGCGAATGCCGCCCTGGTTGTGCAGGGTGAACATCTTTCCGAGGCCCCGCACCTCGATCATGGGAGTCGCAACGGTCATGGTCAGCTCTGCAAAATGGAAGACACCAGCAACTGGGTGTAGGGATGCTGCGGGTCGTCGAGGATCTGGTCGGTCAGGCCGCTTTCGACCACCTCGCCGCCGCGCATCACCAGGGTGCGGTGCGCCAGCAGGCGCGCCACCGCCAGGTCGTGCGTCACCACGATCGCGGCCAGGCCCAGGTCGGTCACCAGCTGGCGCAGCAGGTCCAGCAGGCGCGCCTGCACCGACACGTCGAGCGACGCGGTCGGCTCGTCCATGAACACCAGGCGCGGATGGGTCACCAGATTGCGGGCGATCTGCAGGCGCTGCTGCATGCCGCCGGAGAACGAGGCCGGCGCGTCGTCCAGGCGGCCGGCGTCGATCTCCATCTTTTGCAGCCAGCTGCCCGCGGCCTGGCGCAACTCGCCGTAGTGGCGGTCGCCCACCGCCATCAGGCGCTCGGCGATGTTGGCGCCGGCGCTGACCTGCATGCGCAGGCCGTCGCGGGCGTTCTGGCGCACGAAGCCCCAGTCGGTGCGGGCCAGCAGCCGCAGGCGCGCGCCGGACAGCGCGGCCAGGTCGGTGAAGCCCTGGTCGCGGGTGTCGTACCAGACGCTGCCGGCGTCGGGCGCGGTCTGGTACGACACGGCCGACAGCAGCGTGCTCTTGCCGGAACCGGATTCGCCCACCACGCACAGCACCTCGCCGGGGAACAGGTCGAAACTGACGTTGCGGCAACCGTGCACGCCGTCCCAGGTGCGCGTCATGCCGCGCACGGAAAGCAAGGGTTGGGCGTTCATGCGGTGGCTTCCTTTTCGGCTTGCGCGGCCTGGCGGTCGTTGCAGTATTCGGTATCGGAGCAGACGAAGCGGCGCGTGCCGGCGTCGTCCAGGATGATCTCGTCCAGGAAGCTGTCGCGCGAGCCGCACAGGTCGCAGCATTCCGACCACTTCTCCACGGTGAAGGGATGGTCCTCGAAGTCCAGGCTCTTGACCCGGGTGTACGGCGGCACCGCATAGACCCGCTTCTCGCGGCCCGCGCCGAACAGCATCAGCGCCGGGCTGTTGTCGAGCTTGGGGTTGTCGAACTTCGGGATCGGCGACGGCCGCATCATGTAGCGGTCGTTGACGATCACGGGATAGTCGTAGGTGGTGGCGATGTGGCCGTGCTGGGCGATGTCCTCGTACAGCTTGACGTGCATGCCGCCGTATTCGGCCAGCGCGTGCATGGTGCGGGTCTCGGTCTCGCTCGGTTCGAGCCAGCGCAGCGGCTCGGGGATCGGCACCTGGAACACCATGATCTGGTCGGCCCGCAGCGGCGTTTCCGGAATGCGGTGGCGCGTCTGCACGATGCTGGCGTCGCGGGTCGATTCGGTGGTGGCCACGCCGGTCACGCGGCCGAAGAAGCGGCGGATGTTGATGGCGTTGGTGGTGTCGTCCGAGCCCTGGTCGATCACCTTGAGCACGTCGCCCGGGCCGATGATCGACGCGGTCACCTGGATGCCGCCCGTGCCCCAGCCGTAGGGCAGCGGCATCTCGCGGCTGCCGAACGGCACCTGGTAGCCGGGAATCGCCACCGCCTTGAGCAGCGCGCGGCGCAGCATGCGCTTGGTGGACTCGTCGAGGTAGGCGAAGTTGTAGTGGTCGTCGCGTTCGACCGCGGCGCCGGGAGTATGGGAAGTTTTCATGGGGCAACGGCCTCGTCCAGCTGGCGGGTGGTCTCGGGGGCCGGCGCGGCGCGTTCGGCGCGCAGGCGGCGCAGCAGTTCCAGGTTGGCCTGGAAGTCCACGTAGTGCGGCAGCTTCAAGTGCTGCACGAAGCCGGAGGCCTCGACGTTGTCGCTGTGGTACAGCACGAACTCATGGTCGTTGGCCGGCGCATCGGCGCGTTCACCCAGGTCGCGCGCCTTCAGGGCGCGGTCCACCAGCGCCATCGACATGGCCTTGCGTTCGCCGTAGCCGAAGGTCAGGCCATAGCCGCGGGTGAACTTGGGGCCTTCCTCGGCATTGCCGGAGAACTGGCTCACCATCTGGCATTCGGTGATCTCGATCTCGCCCACCGTCACGGCGAAACCCAGTTCCTCGATGTGCATCTCGACTTCCAGGGAGCCGTAGCGGATCTCGGCGGCGAACGGATGCGTGTTGCCGTAGCCGCGCTGCGTGGAATAGCCCATCGACAAGAGAAAGCCTTCGTCGGCGCGCGCCAGGTTCTGCAGGCGCGCCGCGCGCGAGGCCGGGAAGTCCAGCGGCTGGCGCGTCAGATCGAAGGGCTCGGGATCGCCTTCGGGCACCGGCTCGGCGTCGATCAGGTCGTCGTGCGCCAGCAGGTCCGTCACGCGCGGCATGGCGCTGTCCAGCGGCTCGCCAGCCGCCGGCAGGGCGTCGGCCTCGCGCTCGGCTTCCAGCGAGAAGTCCAGCAGGCGCTGGGTGTAGTCGTAGGTCGGCCCCAGAATCTGCCCGCCCGGCACGTCCTTGAAGGTCGACGAGATGCGGCGTTGCAGGCGCATGGCGCCGGTGTCGATGGGCTGGGTGTAGCCATAGCGCGACAGCGTGGTGCGATAGGCGCGCAGCAGGAACACCGCCTCGATCACGTCGCCGGCGGCCTGTTTCAGCGCCAGCGCCGCCAGTTGCGGATCGTAGAGCGAGCCTTCCGCCATCACGCGCGACACCGCCAGCGGCAACTGTTCGCGGATCTGGTCCAGGCTCAGTTCGGGCAAGGCCCGGTCGCCGCGCCGGTAGTCGTCCAGCATGCGGTAGGAATTGAGGATGGCGCGTTCGCCACCTTTGACGGCCACGTACATGTCAGCTCTCCACGCGCGTGCTGCGGGGCAGCGCGCACAGTTGCCGTCCGTGCGTCAGGAACACGTCGACGCCCAGCGGGAAACGTTGATGGTTGATGCGCCAGTCGCGCCAGAAGCCTTCCGGCAGGCCGGCGGCGCGCAGCGCCTGGCGGCCCTGGATGCCGGGACCGGCCAGCGAAACCTCGGGGCCGGCGTCCAGCGATGCGACCTCGATCAGCAGCGTGGTGGACAGGTCCGGATAGGCCGGGTCGCCCGGGTGGCAGGACGCCAGCGTCGGCGCCGCGCTACCGGCCGGCACCACGGCAAAGCGCGCCAGCGAGGCCGACGGCACCACCGGGCAGGCGCAATGGAAGCGCAGGAAGTCCAGCACGCCGGCGTCCAGGCCCTGCGGCAGCCAAAGCGGCGTGTCCACGTCCACCAGCGTCAGCAACAGCGCGGTCAGCGCCGGCGACAGGCCGGCCGGCACGCCGCAGGTGGCGGCCACGTCGTACACGCGGCCCGGATGCGCCATGGCATCGAGCGCGGTGCGGAAGGTGGTCTGCGCATCGTTCACCGGATCCGCGAAGCCCGGCAGCAGCCGGCGGCTGGCGGCCGCGGCGCCAAGAAGTTCTTGATGCATGTCAGTCCTCGCCTCGCACCATCGTGAAAAATTCGACCTTGGTCTGCGCCGCCACGCGCGCCTGGCGCTCGATGCGCTCGGCGCGTTCGCGCGCCAGCGGCTGGATCAGCTGCGCCTGCACCGTGTCGTGCCAGTCGGGCAGTTGCAGCAGCGCGTCGGCCACCGCGGCCTGCTCGGCATGGCGCAACGAGCGGCCCTGCACGTAGGCGATGCCGACCACGCCGTTGTCCAGGCTGACGGCGCAGCGTGTCACCGTCATTTCACCCAGGTTGAAACGCGCCCCGGTGCCGCCGCTGCGGGCCCGCACCATGGCCATGCCGGTCTGCGCCGGGCGCAGCATCTGGTGCGGCGGCAGCCCGCCGAGCGAGCCGAAGGCCCCTTCCAGCATGGCCGGATCGGCCAGCGCCAACACCCGCATCCAGGCGGTCCGTTGCGCCTGGATTCCGCCCTGCGCTGTTTGTGGATGGTCCATTATTTCCTCTAAACGTCTAGACGACTGGATGGAGTATGATCGCGTTCAGAAGCAAGTTCAACAGCCTGGCGTGAATTTTTGATGACAGTTGCGGCAGGGACGCATCGCCTATCCCCCGCCCGCCGCTTGGTGCACAATCACAGCCATTCCTGATGAAGCTGATATGACAGCACGAGCACATTCCATGGTCGAAAGAGGTTCCGGCATCGCCGTGTGGCGACAGATTGGCGAGTCCCTGGCGGACGACATCCGCAACAAGCTGTACACGGCGGGCGAACAACTGCCCTCCGAACCGGAACTGGCCGCCAAGTTCTCCGTCAACCGCCACACCATCCGGCGCGCCATGGGCGAACTGGAACAGAGCGGACTGGTGCGCATCGAGCAGGGCCGCGGCACCTTCGTGCAGGAACACGCCATCGACTACGCCATCGGCAAGCGCACGCGCTTTTCCGAGAACCTGCGCAGCCAGGGCATGCTGGGCCACCTCGAAGCGCTGGGCAGCCAGACGCTGCGCGCGGCCGAGATCGCCAAGCACCTGGGCCTGGCGCGCAACGCCCCGCTGCTGCGGGTGCAGATGGTCGGCAAGGCCGAGAACCGCCCCATCAGCGCCTCGGAACACTACTTCGACGAAAAGCGCTTCCCCGATTTCATCGAGCGCATGAACACCCTGCGCTCGGTGTCCAAGGTCTACGCCCATTACGGCATCGGCGACTACACCCGCAAGTGGTCGCGCATCACCGCCACCCTGCCGTCGCCGGAGGTGGCGCGCATCCTGGGCCAACCCAAGACACGCCCGATCCTGCAGGTGGAAGCCCTGAACGTCGACCAGGCCGGCGCGCCGCTGCAATACAGCATCACCCGCTTCGTGGGCGACCTGGTGCAACTCATGGTGGCGGACGACAGTTGAGCGCGGCTGCGGCCGCTTTCCGGCGGCCGCGCGGGCGGCACGGCGATTTCATTCATCTAGACATCTGGTTGTAATGCAACACCGCTAACTTCCCTTCATGAACCAAGCACACGCCCCCTCGCCCCTGGCCGGTGTCACAGGCCAACGTATCCTGACCCCGCGCGGCATCGAGCACGCCAGCCTGCGATTCCACGCCGGACTGATCGACGACGCCGGCGGCACGCCCGCGCGCGGCGCGGCCTGGTTCGACGCCGGCGACCTGCTGGTGCTGCCCGGCATCGTCGACCTGCACGGCGATGCCTTCGAGCGCGCCATCATGCCGCGCCCCAGCGTCACCTTCCCCTACGACGGCGCGCTGTTCGACGTCGACCGCCAGTTGCTGGCCAACGGCATCACCACCGAATTCCACGGCGTCACGCTGTCGTGGGAAGGCGGCCTGCGCGGCGAGGCCTACGCCGAGCGCATGTTCGCCGCGCTCGAACGCATGCGGCACCTCATGGGCGCGCGCCACTACGTGCATCTGCGCTTCGAGACCCACCACGTCGGCGGCGTCGAGACCGCCCAGCAATGGATCCGCGACGGCCGCGTGCGCTTCGTCGCCCTCAATGACCACCTGCCCAGCATGGCGCGCCGCCTGGGCGACGACCGCAAGCTGCTGCAATACGCCGACCGCGCCGAATGCGACCTGGACACCTTCCAGGAGCGCATCCGCCGCGCCATGGGCGCGGCCGACTCGGTGGCCGACGCCATGCGCGAGCTGACCGCCAGCGCGCAGGCGGCCGGACTGCGGGTCGCCTCGCACGACGATCCCGACGCCGCCACCCGCCGCTACTACCACCAACTGGGTTGCGGCGTGGCGGAATTCCCGCTGACGCGCGACGCCGCCAGCGTGGCCCGCGACCTGGGCAACTCGGTGGTGTTCGGCGCGCCCAACGTGGTGCGCGGCGGCAGCCACACCAACGCCCCCAGCGCCACCGAAATGGTCCGCGCCGGGTTGTGCGACATCCTGACCTCCGACTATTACTACCCCGCGCCGCTGGCGGCGGCGCTGCGCCTGGTGAACGACGGCGTGCTGCCGCTGGAGCAGGCCTGGAACCTGGTGTCGCTGAACCCGGCGCGCGCCGCCGGCCTGCAGGATCGCGGCATGCTGGCGCCCGGCCTGATCGCCGACGCCATCGTGGTCGACGACCAGGTGCCCGGACTGCCGCGCGTCTGCGCCGCCATCGTCGGCGGCGAGCTGCGCTACGCCACCCGCGCCTTCGGCGACGACCGCCACCAGCGCATGGCGGCCTGACCATGCCGTCGGCCCACCGCTACGCGCTGTATCTCGCCCCCACCGGCCCCTGGCGTGAGCTGGGCAGCCGCTGGCTGGGCCGTTGCGCCGACACCGGCGCGGCCCTGCCGCCGCTGCCCGGCCAGCCCGAGGCCGCGCGCGACTGGACCGCGGCGCCGCGCCATTACGGCCTGCACGCCACGCTGAAGCCGCCCTTCCGGCTGCGCGCCGGCGCCACGCCGCGGGATGTGGACGCCGCCGCGCGCCGCCTCGCCGCCGGCGACAGCGCCTTCGGCATCCAGCTCGAATGCGAGCCGCTGCGCGGCTTCCTGGCCTGGCGCATCGCATCTTCCGACGCCGACGGCCGCGCCCGCATCAACGCCCTGGCCGCCGCCGCCGTGCGCGGCCTGGACGACCTGCGCGCCGCGCCCGGCGCCGACGAACTGGCCCGGCGCCAGGCGCATGCGCTATCGCCCAAACAGCAGGCCATGCTGGCGCGCTGGGGCTACCCCTACGTGTTCGATACCTTCACCTTCCACATCACGCTGACCGGCAAGCTCGACGGCGAAGCGCTGGAACAGGCCCGGGCAGGCATCGCCGCCTTCGCCGACCCATTGCGCGGCCAGCCCATGCCGGTGCCCGGCGTGAGCGTGTATGTACAGCCGGAAGCGGGCGCCGACTTCATCACGGCGCGCCACTACCGCTTCGACGGCGGCCACGTCGACGCGGCGGGCGCGGCCTACCTGGAAGGACCGGCCGCGGCATGAACCCGCCCGTTCCCGCCAGCGGCGAACGCCTGGTCTACCTGATGGGCGCGTCCGGCAGCGGCAAGGACACCCTGCTGCGGCTGCTGCGCGCCGGCCTGCGCGGCGACGAACCGGTGCTGGTGGCGCACCGCTACATCACCCGCGACAGCGGCGCCAGCGAGGACGCGCTGCGCCTGAGCGTCGATGAATTCGCGCGCCGCGCCGCGCTGGGCTGCTTCGCCCTGCGCTGGGCCAGCCACGGCCTGCATTACGGCATCGGCATCGAGGTCGATACCTGGCTGGACGGCGGCGCGGCCGTCATCGTCAACGGCTCGCGCGCCCACCTGGCCGAAGCGCATCGGCGCTATCCGGCGCTGACGGCGGTGGAGATCACCGTCGATCCCGCGCGGCTAGCGCAGCGGCTGGCGGCGCGCGGCCGCGAATCCCCCGAACAGATCAGCCAGCGCCTGTTGCGCGCCGCGCAGGACTTCCCCGTCCCCGACGGTTGCCGCCTGCTGCGCGTCGCCAACAACGGCGCGCCGGAAGCCGCGGCCGCCGAATTGCTGGATATCGCCCGCGGCCGCCTCATCGCATAGACCGCGCGGAGCGCCAGGCAGCCCGGACGCGGCCACACGCCTCAAGCCCGCGGCCGCGCATCCTGGCCAAGGTCCGCGCACAACTCCAGCAGGATGTCCGAAAAGCGTTCCTCGGCCGCCAGCGCCTGCGCGCGCCGGCGGCGGATCAGGTTGATGGGCGGCAGCTCCCAACCGAAATCCCACGGCACCATGCCGAGCTTGCCGCGCTGGCACAGCTCGCGCGCGATGTCTTCCGGCACCACCGACACCAGCGCGGGGTTGGCGCTGAGCATGCCTTCGATCACGTCGGTGGAATAGGCCTCCAGCACCGGCGATGGCGAGCGCAGGCCGGCGCGGATGAAGTGTTCGACGATCAATTGCCGCGTCGGCGTGTTCACCGCCGGCAGCACCCAGTCCATCCCCGCCAGTTGCGCCCAGTCCGGCGCCCGCCGCGCCAGGCGCTGCGCCAGGCGGCTGTGCGCGATCACGCGCGGCCGCTGCCGGTACAGCACCCGATGGTCCAGGTCATCTTGCGCCACCGTCGACGTGGCGCGGCTGATGACGCAGTCGAGTTCGTGCCGCCGCAGCATCGGCACCAGGTGATCGGTCGTCGCCCGGTGCAGCGTCAGGGTGACGCCATGGCGCTGGTGCAGCCGGCCAATGGCCGCGGTCAGCAGCGCGCTCGATACATACGGCACCACGCCCACGTGCAGGTGGGCGGCCCTGCCATCGTGCAGCGCCTCGACCTCGCGCGCCCACAGGTCCAGGTCGCTCTGCATGCGCCGGGCGCGCACCAGCGCCAGCTCGCCCAGCGGCGTGGGCTGCATGCCGCGCCCGGTGCGCAGGAACAGCGGCGCGCCGAAAATGGCCTCCAGCTCGGCCAGCGCCTTGGTGGCGGCCGGCTGGCTGATGCCGGTGGCCGCTGCCACGCGCGTCAGCGTGCCGTGGCGGGCGATGTTTTCCAGCAGCACCAGGTGGCGTTGACGCAGGCGGTTGGCAAGTCGGGCGGCATCCCAGGTCACGGGCGCATTCCTATAACTGATTGGTTATTCAATTATGCCAACAATGGCTTCCTGAGTTATTTCAGGCTCCTATACTGCGACGAAACCCATCCTTGCCCGTACCATCCATGTCCACCTTCACCACCCGTCCGGAAATCCGCGGCACCTTCGGCGTCGTCTCGTCCACCCACTGGCTGGCCTCGCAGGTCGCCATGGGCGTGCTGGAGCGCGGCGGCAATGCCTTCGACGCCGCGGTGGCCGGCGGCTTCACGCTGCAGATCGTCGAGCCGCACCTGAACGGCCCCGGCGGCGAAGTGCCGATCCTGCTGTGGAGCGAACGGGAGAGCCGCATGCGCGCCCTGTGTGGCCAGGGACCGGCGCCGGCGCTGGCGACGCCCGCCTACTTTCGCGGACTGGGCGTGGACCTGGTGCCCGGCATCGGCCTGCTGCCCGCCACCGTGCCCGGCGCGTTCGGCGCCTGGCTGACCCTGCTGCGCGACTACGGCACCTGGGAACTGGCCGACGTACTGCGCCCGGCCATCGACTACGCCCGCAACGGTTTTCCGCTGGTGCCGCGCATCTCGCAGGCCATCCTGGCGGTGCAGGCCCTGTTCCGCGACGAATGGACCAGCTCGGCCGCCGTCTGGCTGCCCGACGGCAAAGTGCCCGCGCCCGGCGCGCTGCTGCGCACGCCGGCCATCGCCGCCACCTACACCCGCATCCTGGACGAGGCGCACGCGGCGGCAACCGACCGCAATGGCCGCATCGATGCCGCGCTGGCCATCTGGTACCGCGGTTTCGTGGCCGACGAGATAGACGCCTACTACACCCATGAAGCGGTGCGCGACACCACCGGCCAGCGCAATCGCGGCCTGCTGCGCAAGGCCGACCTGGCCGACTGGCGCGCCCGCTACGACGATCCCGTCACGCAGCAATACGGCCGCTACACCGTGGCCAAGTGCGGCGTGTGGTCGCAAGGCCCGGTGCACCTGCAACAGCTGGCGCTGCTGCGCCACCTGGAGATGGACGGCCTGGACCCGGCCTCGCCGCAGTTCGTGCACCGCGTGGCCGAAGCCGCCAAGCTGGCCTTCGCCGACCGCGCCGCCTGGTACGGCGATCCCGATTTCGTCGACGTGCCGTTGGCCGCATTGTTGAGCGACGACTACGCCCGGGCGCGCGCCAGCGGCATCGGCCCCCGCGCCGCCGCCACGCTGCAACCCGGCTCTCCCGCGGGCCGGGCGCCGCGCCTGCCCGACCTGGAGGCCGCCGCCCGCACGCTGGCTGCCTCGGACACGCGCTTCGGCGTGGGCGAGCCGACCTTCGCGGCGCTGCCACCGGTGGCGGAATGGGCCGCGCGCGAGATCTTCGTCGGCGATACCTGCCAGATCGACGTCATCGACCGCGACGGCAACATGGTCGCGGCCACGCCGTCCGGCGGTTGGCTGTCGTCCAGCCCGGTGGTGCCGGCGCTGGGCTTCCCGCTGACCACGCGATTGCAGATGACCTGGCTGGACGACGGCGTGCCCGGCCAGCTGCAACCCGGCAAGCGGCCCTGCACCACGTTGTCGCCGGGCCTGGTGTTGCGCGACGGCCAACCCTACATGGCCTTCGGCACGCCCGGCGGCGACCAGCAGGACCAGTGGACGGTGGCCTTCTTCCTGCGCCATGCCATGGGCCTGAACCTGCAGGAGGCGATCGATGCGCCGTCCTGGCACATCGATCATTTCCCGGGCTCGTTCTGGCCGCGCGCGCTGACGCTGAACCGCCTGACGGTCGAGGGCCGCCTGCCCGAAGCCACGCAACAAGCGCTGCGCGAGGCCGGCCACGAGTTGCGTGTCGGCCCCGACTGGTCCGAAGGCCGCATCAGCGCTTGCACCCGCGAGCCCGCGGCCGGCGGCGGCCTGCTGCTGCGCGCCGCCGCCAACCCGCGCGGCATGCAGGGCTACGCGGTCGGCCGATGAACCGATTTTCCATCCAGCCGGCGTACAGACCGGCCACATCACAAGGGGTAAACACCATGAAGACCATCCGACGACTGTTGCGCGCCTGCGCCCTGACCCTGGCCTGCGCCGCGCCCGTGCTGGCGCACGCCGCCTGGCCCGAAAAGCCGATCACGCTGATCGTGCCGTGGGCCGCCGGCGGCTCCACCGACATCCTGGCGCGCGTGCTGTCCGAAGGCCTGACGCAATCGCTCGGCCAGCCCGTCATCGTCGAGAACCGCTCGGGCGCCTCGGGCAACATCGGCAGCACTTTCGTCGCGCGTGCCAAGCCCGACGGCTACACGCTGCTGGTCGGCTCGATGAGCACCCACACCATGAACCAGGCGCTCTACGGCAACATGCCGTTCGACGGCGTCAAGGACTTCACGCCGATCGCCGAACTGGCGCTGGTCACCAACACCATGGTGGTGCATCCCTCGGTGCCGGCCGCCAACGTCAAGGAATTCATCGACTACGTCAAGGCCAACCCCGACAAGGTGGCCTACGCCTCGGCCGGCCAGGGCTCGACCAACCACCTGAGCGCCGCGCTGTTCGAGAAGGCCGCGGGCGTGAAGATGATGCACATTCCCTACCGCGGCGGCGCGCCGGCGGTGCTGGACACGGTGGCCGGCCGCACCCAGGTGCTGTTCAGCGCCGGCACGCAGACCCTGCCGCATGTGCAGACCGGCAAGCTCAAGCTGCTGGCCGTCACCGAAGAACAGCGTTCGCCGCTGCTGCCCGAGGCGCCGACCGTGGCCGAGACCCTGCCCGGCTACGAACTGTCGGTCTGGTACGGCGCCTTCGGCCCGGCCGGCATGCCGCCGGAACTGACGACGCGGCTGAACCAGGAGATCAACAAGATTCTCAAGCGGCCCGACGTCGTCAAGAAGATGGGCGACATGGGCGTGCTGCTGCTGGACACCACGCCGGAGCAGTTCGGCCAGGTGCTGGCGCGCGATGCCGACAAGTACGGCAAGCTCATCAAGGAACTGGGAATCACCGCCGAATGAGCATCACGTCCGACACCGTCGAGCGCCTCGCGCAAGCCTATGACGCGGCCTCGGCCCCGGCGGCCTTCGCCGCGCTCGACGCGCACGCCCACGCCACGCTGGGGCACACGCTCTGCACCATCAACCGCCATGACGCCGAACGCATGCGGGTGGTGCGGCTGTACAGTTCGAACCCCACCGCCTATCCGCCCGGCGGCAGCAAGGACAAGCGCGGCACCGCCTGGGGCCGCCACGTCCTGCTCGAACGCCAGGTCTTCATCGGCGAGGGCAGCGACGCGATCCGCGAGTTCTTCGACGATCACGACGCCATCCAGGCGCTCGGCCTGCGCTCGGTGATCAACGTGCCGGTGGTGTTCGACGGCGCCTGCCTGGGCACCGTCAACTTCCTGATGCCGCGCGCGGCGCTGGCGCCAGCCGACATCGCCGCCGCCCGGCTGGCGGGACTGCTGGCTCTGCCCGCCTTCCTGGCGCTCACGCCGGCCGACTGAGCCAAAGGGGCGCGCCGCGGCGCGCCCGTGGTTCAGATCAACGCGCGGCGGATGCGGGCCGACGCCATGTCGATCACGACCACGAAGCCGACGATGATGATCATCACCGCGCAGGTTTCGGCATAGCGGAAGCTGCGGATGATTTCCCACAGCACCGTGCCGATGCCGCCAGCGCCGACGATGCCCACCACCGAGGCCGAGCGCACGTTCGACTCGAAGCGGTACAGCGAATACGAAATCCACAGCGGCAGCACCTGCGGGATCACGCCATAGACGATCTCTTCGAGCGCGTTGGCGCCGGTGGCGCGCACGCCCTCGACCGGGCGCGGGTCGATGGCCTCGACCGCCTCGGAAAACAACTTGGCCAGCACGCCGGTGGTGTGCACCCACAGCGCCAGCACGCCGGCGAAGGGCCCCAGGCCCACCGCCACGATGAACAGCATCGCGAACACCATTTCATTGATGGCGCGGCTGGCGTCCATCAGGCGCCGCATCGGTTGGTAGACCCAGGCCGGCACCATGTTCGACGAACACAGCAGCCCCAGCGGCACGGCCACCACGATCGCCAGGAACGTGCCCCACACCGCGATCTGCACCGTCACGATCATCTCGTCCAGGTACATGCGCCAGTCGCGGAAATTGGGCGGAAAGAAGTCGGCCGCGAACTGGGCCATGTTGCCCGAGTCCCGCAACAGGTCCAGCGGCCGCATGTCGGCGCCGCGCCAGGACATCACCAGCAGCGCCAGCACGAAGGCCCATACGAGCAGGACCGGCAGCGACGAGCGCGGCGCGGCGGGGGAACGGGAAGAAGGCACGGCCAGGGTCATGGGGATTCCGGAATAGAAAAATCGGATGGACGCGGCGCCGGCGCTTGACGGGCAAGCGCCGGCGCCGCGTGGCATCGTTACTGCTTGGCGGTCGGCTGGCCCAGGCTGGCCAGCTTGGCGTCCAGCTCGGCCAGCTGCTTCTGCTTCTCGGCCTGGCCGATGGTGGCATCGGCCTCGATCTTGGCCTTTTCACGCGCCAGTTCGATCTGGCGGATCGGCACCAACTGCTGGTTGTCCGAGGCGCGGAAGCCCTGGTAGGTCAGCGCCTTCAGGTTGGCCATCTCGCGCGCGGCGTCCTTGCCCTTGCCGTAGTTGACGAAGAAGTCGCGGATCTTGGCCTTCATGTCGGCCGGCAGGTCGGTGCGCATGACCAGCGGATCGGCCGGGATCAGCGGCGACTTCCACAGGATGCGCACGCTGTCGTTGGCGTCCTTGCCGGTGCTCAGGCGATAGCGCTCCAGCGCCTCGGTGTTGTTGACGGCCACGTCGACCTGCTTGTTGATCACCGACAGCAGGTTGGTCTCGTGGTTGCTGACGCGCACGGCCTTGAAGAAGGTCTTGGGCTCGATCTTGTTGGCGGCCCACAGGTAGTAGCCGGGCACGGCGGTGCCCGAGGTCGAGTTGGGATCGCCGGCGCCGTAGGTCAGCTGGCCGCGGCGCTTGAGCAGGTCGTCCAGGCTCTTGATGTCGCTGTCCTTGTTGACGATCAGCAGCGACCAGTAGCCCGGGTTGCCGTCCTTGTCGATCACCGAGGCGAACACTTCGCCGCTGGCGCGGTCCACGGCTTCGATCGCCGACTTGTTGCCGTACCAGGCCAGTTGCACCTTGTTGAAGCGCATGCCTTCGATGATGCCGGCGTAGTCGGAAGCGAAGAACGGCTTGACCGGCACGCCGATGGCGCGGCTCAGGTCGTCGATGACGGGCTGCCACACCGACTTCAGGTTGGTCGACGACTCCGTCGAAATGATGCCGAAGTTCAACGGCTTGGCCTCTTGCGCATGGACTTGCGTGGACAAGGCGGCAGCGGCGATCAGGGCAACAAAGGTTCTGCGTAGCATGGAAAGCTCCGGGTAGGGAACGGGTAAGATCAGGCCGCGCAGGCCTGTCGGGAAAGCGGCGCCAGGCCCGGCATGGGCAGGACCTGCGGCGTGTATTCGGGAAGCAGCTCGCTCAATTCCGAGCCGTACAGGTCGCGCAGCATGGCCGGCGTCAGCTCGGCCGAGGGACCGTCGTAGACCACCTTGCCATGGCGCAGCGCCACCACCCGCGGGCAGTAGCGCAGGGCGACATCGACCTGGTGCAGCGAGACCACCACGGCCACCTTGCGGCTGCGATTGATCTGCGCCAGCGTGTCCATCACGCGACGTGACGATTCCGGATCGAGCGAGGCGATCGGCTCGTCGGCCAGGATCACGCGGGCGTTCTGCACCAGGGTGCGGGCGATGGCGGCGCGCTGCTGCTGGCCGCCGGACAGCGTCGAAGCGCGCTGAAATGCGTAGTCGTCTATACCAACCTGGGCAAGCGCGTCGAGCCCCTGGCGCACTTCGGCCCGCAGGAACACGCGCGTCAGGCTGCGCCACATCGGCACGCGCGGCAGCAGGCCGGTCAGCACGTTGGTGATCACCGGCAGGCGGCCCACCAGGTTGAATTGCTGGAACACGAAGCCGATGCCGGCGCGGGCGCCGCGCACATTGCGCGACAGGCGGCCGTGGCGCTGGATCAGCTGGCCATTGACGGTAACGCTGCCCTGCCCGGCGTCGCCCACCACGAAGCCGGCCAGGTGGCGCAGCAGAGTGGACTTGCCGGAGCCCGAGGCGCCCAGCAGTGCCACCATCTCGCCGTCGGCCACGCGCAGGTCGACGTTGTCCAGCGCCCGCGCGCCGGGATGGAAGGACTTGCTCAGCCCCTGTACTTCGATGGCGTAGGTCATCGTTGAATCCCCTTGGTCTGGTTCATTCGCGCATTCTGTTTTCGCGGCATGACAACGCGATGACCCGGGGATCGAATCATTTGGCGGAAAATAGGGGCCATGGCAACCAACTGAAAGACATCCGTCATATATGGCCGCGCCGCTGTCGCGGGCCCCGGGTATATTCAAGGCATCCCCTCTTCCCGACAGGCGGTCATCATGCTCAACGGTTCCTGCCTCTGCGGCCGCGTTGCCTACCAGATCACCGGCCCGCTCACCGACGCCCTCAATTGCCATTGCGCCATGTGCCGCAAGTCGCACGGCGCCGCGTTCCGCAGCCGCGCCACGGTGCAGGCCGCCGACTTCGCCTGGACCAAGGGGGAAAACCACGTCACCTGGTACTGCTCGTCGCCCGGCAACTACCGCGGCTTCTGCGAGGCCTGCGGCACGCCGCTGCTCAGCCGCTTCGACCAGACGCCCGACATCTACGGCCTGCCGCTGGGCGCCCTGGACGACGACCCGGGCATCAAGCCAGCCGCGCATTGCCACGTCGCCAGCAAGGCGCCGTGGTTCGACATCACCGACAACCTGCCGCGCTATCCGGGGGCCTATGAAGATGCCGAAGCGGCCTTGCCCCACGCGGTTACATAAAATTCAACCAAACAGTTGAATTCGATATGAACGGCAGGCTATATTCAACCCTATGGTTGAATCAATGCCTTCCTCCCTCGATGCCGTCTTTCGCGCGCTGGCCGACCCCACGCGCCGCGACATGCTGCAAAGCCTGGCGGGCGGAGACCGGACCATCGGTGAACTGGCCGCGCCCCTGCGCATGAGTTTCGCCGGCGCCTCCAAGCACGTGCAGGCGCTGGAACGGGCCGGCCTGCTGCGGCGCACCGTCAAGGGCCGCAGCCACGTGTGCAGCCTCGAGCCGGCCCCCATGGCCGAAGCCATGCAATGGCTGCGTTTCTACGAACATTTCTGGTCGGGCAGGCTGGACGCGCTTGAAGCCGCGCTGGCCGCCCATGCGCCCCGGCCGGACTCCCCCGGAGAGCCAACATGAGTGAATACGGTGTCGTCACCAGCCCCACGTCCCTCTGCTTTACCCGCGTGCTGCCAGCCAGCGTCGAACGGGTCTGGGCCTTCCTGACCGAATCCGACAAGCGCGGCCTGTGGCTGGCGACCGGCGACATGGAATTGCGCGAAGGCGGCGGCGTTACGCTGCGTTTCGTCCATGCCGACCTGTCGTCCGTGGCCGAGCCCACCCCCGAGCCATACAGGCCGTACGAGAACGGCGTCACCACCCACGGCGTCATCACGCGTTGCGAGCCGCCGCGGCTGCTGGCATTCACCTGGGGAGGCTCGCCCGGCGAACCGTCCGAAGTGACGTTCGAACTGTCCCCACAAGGGGACGACACCCGCCTGGTGCTGACCCATCGCAAACTGGCTTCGCGTGCCGGCATGATCGACGTGGCCGGCGGCTGGCATACGCATCTGGGAGTACTGTCGGCCCGCCTGGCGGGGCGCGAACCGGGCCCCTTCTGGTCGGCGCTGCTGCGCTGGGAAGCCGACTACCAGGCGCGCATCCCCGCGCAATGAAAAGCCGGTCAGTCGTTCAATAGCAACTATCACGCCACGAAGCCGGATAAAAACTGGCTAATCATTGCGCTTTGCAGTAACATAAGTGCGTGATTTTTCCGCAAAAACCGGGCTTCGTTCACGTCGAGCGCCTACCCGCAGTTACTACGGGCCATGCCGGACTTTCGCCTGGCATACCTGCGACGCTGCAACCGGTTTTCTTGGGTGAAACCTGCCCCTGGCCCATGGCGCAACCCGCGCCGCGCGCCGTTGCAGCAGACACTCCAACCCGCTTCTTCCGGCGACGCGCCACAAGCGCCGACCCGCGACCAAGCTGCGCATCGCGCGCACACTGCCCTCGCGGCGCGAGTATCCGTCATTTCAGACATCCACTCGGGATGCCATGGCCCATACCCGCGCTTGCCCGGACGTTTTACGTTCAACCGCTGGACCTGGCTATCAGAGTCCGACGCGCTCGCCGCCCCGGTGGCGCGCCATGCCGACGGCATGGCGGCGCGTATTGATCAAGGAGTAGAGAATGGCTAAAGAAGAACTCATCGAACTGGATGGCATCGTTGACGAAGTGCTGCCCGATAGCCGCTACCGCGTCACCCTGGATAACGGCATCGAAGTGGGCGCCTACGCCTCCGGCCGCATCCGCAAGCACCGCATCCGCATCCTGGCCGGTGACCGCGTCACCCTGGAAATGTCGCCGTACGACCTGACCAAGGGCCGCATCAACTTCCGCCACAAGGATGAGCGCGGCCCCGCCCCGAGCCGTCCCCAGCAGCATCGCCGCTGAAAAACCGCGGGGCCGGCATGCGCCGGCTTTCCGCCCCGCCCTGGCGCGCCACGCGGCCTTAAGCCCGCCCGCGCGCTGCCGTAGTAATGCGCAAGACCCCGGTTCGTGAAAGAATGGCGCTCCGCCCGGCGCCCGGCCCGGCGGCAACGCATACGCAGCAAGATGGATCTGACCCAGGAACTGAAGGAAGCCGCCGACCAGCTCTCCCTGACGCGAAGACGCTTCGCCAAGGGGGAAGAAGGCCTGCGCCTGCTGCATCAGTCGCGCGAAGCGTTCATCAACAGCCTGCGCAATACCGGCCTGACCTACGCCGAGGCCAAGACCAAGTACGACAACTGCCTGGATGACCAGGAAGTGCAGTTGCACGACATGCTGGAAAAGATGCGCTACGCCGAACGCATGCACCAGTACATCCTGCACCGCATCGCGCTGCAGCAGTCGCAGGATGCCGCCGCGCTGCGGCCCGAGCAGGCCGCCGCCCCCGCCTGAGGACGGCGCCCCCGTCAGGGCTTGAAGGCGCCGATGAAGATCGCGGGATCGACCCGCGCATCGTTCAGGCTGACATTCCAATGCAAGTGCGGCCCCGTGGCGCGGCCGGTGGCCCCGACCTTGCCGACCACGCCGCCGCGCGCGACGCTATCGCCCACCTTCACGTCGATCGCCGACATGTGGCAGAACATGCTGACAAAGCCCTGCCCATGGTCCAGGAAGACGGTCTTGCCGTTGAAGAAGTAATCCCCCACCAGCGACACCACGCCCGCGGCCGGCGCCTTGATCGGCGTGCCGGCCGGCACCGCGAAATCCAGCCCGGAATGCGGATTGCGCTCTTCGCCGTTGAAGAAGCGGCGCAGGCCGAACGGACTGGACAGGCGGCCGCCGCTGACGGGCCGGTCCAGCAGCACGTTGCTGGGCGTGACGCCAGCGCGGTAGGCGCGGTTGGCCGCGCTCTGCTCGGCCATTTCGCGCTCGATGCGCTTCATGTCGTCGGGATCGGGATTGACCTGGCGCGGGTTCTTCAGCGTGATGTGCTGGGCCACGTATTCCTTGGCGCCCACCGTGAAGGGCAACTGGCGCGAGCCGCCAGCGTCGCGCACGGTGACCTCCTGCGGGCCGGGCTTGACCGCCAGCGGGATGCCGACCACGGCGATCCATTGCTTGCCGTCTTCGCGCACCACCAGCACGCGGCGGTCGCGGTAGGTGACCTCGGGCGCCGTCGCGGCGTCGCCCAGCGCCAGCACGGCCACGCCGCCCGGCACCGGTGCGTTGAGCTTGCGGCTGATGTAGCCGCCCGCCTGCGCGGCGGGCGCCTGTCTGGCGCGGGCCGGCAGCGCCAGGCATACCGCCGCCGCGGCCAGGCCCAGCCGCAGCATGTCTCGGCGTTGCGGCATCACTGTTGCAGGCAGAGGTTGGCGGGTTCGATCAAGCTCTGGTCGCGCCGCGCGATGCGGGTCGACAGGCGGGCCTCGGTCTTGCCCTTCCAGGTGGTGGTGGTCAGCACCGCCTCGACGCCCAGGCTGTCCGACTGGATCAGCTCGAAGCCGTTGCGCACCGTCTTGCGTTCGAAATTTACGTCCAGGCTCTTCCAGGCGTCGGCCACGCAGTTGGTGTAGTCCTCGGCCGTGCGCTGGGTCGAGCCGTAGAACACCGGATCACGCTGGCGGACGTCTTTGACGTTGGCGCACGCCGACACGGCGAGCACGGCGGCGGCAAGGGACAAGGCGGTACGGACCTTCATATCTGGACTCTCTGGCAATGAATGGAAAGAGGCGGCCAACTATACCGCAGCGTCCGGCGACGGTTGCGGGCGGCGCGCCGACTTGGGGCGGAAGGCCGCGATGACCTCGGGATGGGTCTCGGCGTAGGGGCCGCCGATCAGATCGATGCAGTAGGGAATGGCCGCGAAGATGCCCGCCGCCAGCACCGTGCCGTCATCGGCCTTCAGGCCCTCGAGGGTTTCGCGGATCGCCTTGGGCTGGCCCGGCAGGTTGACGATCAGGGCGGCGTGCGATGGCCGTTCGCGGATGACGGCGACCTGCCGCGACAGGATCGCCGTGGGCACGAAGCGCAGGCTGATCTGGCGCATCTGTTCGCCGAAGCCCGGCATTTCCTTGGTGCCGACCGCCAGCGTGGCCTCGGGCGTGACATCGCGCCGCGCCGGGCCGGTGCCGCCGGTGGTCAGGACCAGGTCGCAGCCGCAGGTGTCGACCAGTTCGATCAGGGTGTCGGAAATGCGCCCCGCCTCGTCGGGAATCAGCCGCTCCACGGCCTGCCACGGCGAAGCCAGCGCCCCGCCCAGCCATTCGCGCAACGCCGGCAACCCCTGGTCCTGGTAGGCGCCGGCCGAGGCGCGGTCGGAAATCGACACCAGGCCGATGATCAGTTCGTCTGGGTGGCGGCGGGCGATGCGGGCAGGGGCGGTCATGGGCAGGCGGGGCGTGGATTGGGCGGATGGCGGCAACCACCGTCCCGGCGGCCGGGACGCGGTCAATCCTGGTAATCCAGGGGTCCGCCAGACAAGGATGCTAGCGCATTCTCCCGCCTTGGGCCCGCGGACGGGCCTGCCGTCCCTGTGGCAAAAAGGGGAATCCCCGGGTTTGCGCGCTTGTATCGGTCATGGGCGCTGGATAACATCCGCTCACAATCTTCCCTTCCACCCCGACCCGCGCGCCGCGCCTCCTGGTTCCTCATGTTCAAACGCACCCTCGGGCAGCATGCGCTGGCGGCGGCACTGGCCTTGACGGTCGCGCTGGCCGCGGGCCTGGGCGCCTGGCACGGGCTGGCCCTGCGCACCGGCCCGGCGCCGGACGCGGCAACGGGCGTCTACATCCACAACCTCGGCAATACCCTGCAGGACCAGACCCGCAACCTGTCGCGCCTGAGCCAGGCGCTGCGCACCGGCGACCGGCTGGTGGTGATGGGGTCGTCGGAACTCACCAGCACCGACCTGCGCTTCGTGCCCTACCGTTTCCTGGCCGATGAATTGCGCATGCCGGTCATGGCCTACGGCCATTCGGGCTTCCAGTCGCTCGGCATGCAACTTGTGCTGGCGGCGCTGGCCGACGACCTGTCGCCGGCCTCGCGCGTGGTGATCATGGTGTCGCCCGGCTGGTTCGACGGCGACGGCGGCCTGGGGCCGGACGAATTCCGCGAACATGCCAACCCCCTGCTGCCGCGCCTGGTGCGCCAGCCCGAGGGCCGCGAGCAACTGGCGCGCTGGCTGCGCGACAAGGGCGATGCCCGGGTGGCGTGGTCGATGGCCGCCGAGCAGGCCTATGTGTTCCGCCAGCGGCTGGTCGACCTGTGGACGCCGGCCCATGCCGCGCCGGCGCCCGAGACCGAAGCGGCGGGCCCGGCGGCGGCCGCCCGGGTGGTCGACTGGGACGGCCTGGCGCGCGAGGCGCAGGAAGCCGAACAGGCGCGGATGGCGCGCAACCGCTACGCCGTGCGCGACGATTTCTTCGACAAATACCTGCAGGCCGTCCCGGCCGGCGGCAAGACCGCCTTCCTGCCGCGGCCGCTGACCGGCAAGGACGAATTGCGCGAACTGGAGGCGCTGATGCGGCTGCTGCGCAACCACGGCGTCAACGCGCTGTTCGTGATGCAGCCGCTGCACCCGCTGGTGTTCAAGGACCTGGACCGCTTCGCCCCGATCCAGCGCCAGGTCGACGCGCTGTGCGCGCGCTACGCCATGGCCTGCATGAACATGTACGACGCCCCCTACGAGATCGGCACCCTGCGCGACGTGCAGCACCTGGGCGAACTGGGCTGGCTGCGTGTCAACCAGCGCATCGCCGAGGTCTTCCGCCCGTGAACCCGTTCCCCGATACCCCTTCCCTGGCCAAGGACGCCGCGCGATGAGAAAAACCCTGTGGCTGTGCCTGCTCTACCTGGGCCTGCTGGCGGTCATGATGATCCAGGCCGACACGTCGGCCAATCTGGGCAAGCCGCTGGAAATCGAGTTCCAGTACCAGAAGTTCTAGCGGGCTGGCCGGCGCCCGGGCCCCGGCCAGCCCGCCATGGCCCCGCGCGGCGGGAGCCCCGTCGGAAAGGCGTCGAGAAAATTGCCCCCAGCAACCGGGGACAGGTCACAAATCTGTAATAATCTGGGCTCGCCGGAACCTCTCCCCGCCCCCCCATGCCCTCCCTCTTCCACGGCCTAGATCTCTGGGTCGGCCTCAGCCTCGTCCTGGCCCTGACGTTCGTCCTGGCCTTCGAATTCATCAATGGCTTCCACGACACGGCGAACGCCGTCGCGACGGTCATCTACACCAAGGCCATGCCGCCCCACCTGGCGGTGGTGCTCTCGGGCATTTTCAACTTCCTCGGCGTGCTGCTGGGCGGCGTGGGCGTGGCCTATGCCATCGTCCACCTGCTGCCGGTCGAACTGCTGATCAACGTCGATACCGGCCGCGGGCTGGCCATGGTGTTCGCCATGCTGGCCGCCGCCATCGCCTGGAACCTGGGCACCTGGTATTTCGGCATCCCGGCCTCCAGCTCGCACACGCTGATCGGCTCGATCCTGGGCGTGGGCCTGGCCAACGCGCTGATCACCGACCTGCCGCTGGCCGATGGCGTGAACTGGGGCAAGGCGATCGACATCGGCGCCTCGCTGGTGGTGTCGCCGGTGGCCGGATTCCTGGTGGCCGGCGGCCTGCTGCTGGCGCTCAAGCGCTGGCTGCCGCTGTCGAAGATGCACAAGACGCCGGAACAGCGCCGCGCCATCGACAACAAGAAACACCCGCCGTTCTGGAACCGCCTGGTGCTGGTGCTGTCGGCCATGGGCGTGAGCTTCGTGCACGGCTCGAACGATGGCCAGAAAGGCATCGGCCTGATCATGCTGGTGCTGATCGGCATCGTGCCGGCCAACTTCGTGCTGGACACCAACAGCACCACCTACCAGATCGAGCGCACCCGCGACGCCGCCACCCACCTGAGCGCTTTCTACCAGCGCAACGAAGCCATGCTGGGCGACTTCCTGGCGCTCAAGCGCGCCGGCTCCGCTTCGGACCTGCCGCGCAATTTCCGCTGCGACCCGCAACTGACCCTGCCCACCATCGACGCGCTGCAGGCCGACCTGCGCGGCGTCAGCAACTACGCCGACCTGTCCGCCGCCAAGCGCATCGACGTGCGCCGCTACCTGCTGTGCCTGGACGACACCGCCAAGAAGGTGGCGCGCATCGAGGGCCTGCCGGCGCGTGAACGCACCGACCTGCAGCGCCTGCGCGCCGACCTGACCGCCACCACCGAATACGCGCCCTTCTGGGTGATCGTGGCGGTGGCGCTGGCGCTGGGCGCCGGCACCATGGTCGGCTGGCGCCGCGTGGTGCTGACGGTGGGCGAGAAGATCGGCAAGCAGGGCATGACCTACGCGCAAGGCATGTCGGCGCAGCTCACCGCGGTCGGGGCCATCGGCCTGGCCAACGTCTTCAGCCTGCCGGTCTCCACCACCCACGTGCTGTCCTCGGGCGTGGCGGGCACCATGATCGCCAACAAGAGCGGCCTGCAGGGCGGCACGGTGCGCAACATCCTGCTGGCCTGGGTCCTGACCCTGCCCGCCTCGATGCTGCTGGCGGCGGGCCTGTTCTGGATCGGCGTGCAGATCGCCGGCTGACGCCGCCACCGGCCGCGCGAACGATCTGCGCGGCCGGCGCAACACAGTGGCTACCGCGGCGGGCTATGTCCCGCGCGGACGCGCCCCTACCATGGCGCCATGGCTACCCCTTTCCCCATCCTGCATTACATCTACGACCCGCTCTGCGGCTGGTGCTATGGCGCCGCGCCGCTGGTGCAGGCCGCCCGCGGCATCGACGGCCTGGCCATTGCGCTGCACGGCGGCGGCATGATGACCGGCGGCAACCGCCAGCCGGTCACCGACGCGCTGCGGCGCTACGTCATGCCGCATGACGAACGCATCGCCGGCCTGACCGGCCAGCAGTTCGGTCCGGATTATTTCGACGGCCTGCTGCGCGACAGCGGCGCGGTATTCGACTCGGCCCCGCCCACCACCGCCATCCTGGCGGCGCAATTGCTGGGCGGCCGTGGCCTGGACCTGCTGCAACGCCTGCAACGGGCCCATTACGTCGAGGGCCGGCGCATCGCCGACCCGGCCGAACTGCGGCGCCTGGCGCAAGACGCCGGCCTGGATGGCGCCGCCTTCCAGGAGGCCTATGCCGCCACCGAAGGCGCGGCCACCGATCGCCACATTGCCGAAAGCCGCGCGCTGCTCGGGCGGCTGCGCGGCTCGGGCTTTCCGACGCTGGCGCTGGAACGCGACGGCGCCTGCGAACTGCTGGAACCGTCGCGCTTCCTGGGCCGCCCGTCGCAATGGCAGGCGGACCTGCGCGCCCGGCTCGGGTAGTCAGCCTTCGCCGATGTCACCGTCGCGCTGCAAGGCGCGGTGCATCGCCGGACGCGCCGCCAGCCGCTCGGCATAGGCCGAGAACACCGGGTTCTCGGCAATCACCTTCATCTGCATCATGAACTGCAAGGTGCCGCCCAGCACGATGTCGACGGCGCTGAAATGCTCGCCGAGGAAATACGGGCGGGCCTGCAGCACCCGGGTCACGACCTGTTCGACCTCGTCGGCCGAGCCCCACCCCATCGTGCCCTGCTGGTGCGCCGTCTTGAACACGCGCTCGGTCATGGCGGGCTCGAACACGCCGGTCGAGTAGGCCAGCCAGGTCAGGTAGGGACCGCGTTGCGGATCGCCGATGACCGGACCCAGGCCGGCCTGGGGGAACAGGTCGGTCAGGTAAAGCGCGATGGCGGGGGTTTCGAACACCGGCACCCCGTCGTGCACCAGCGCCGGCACCTTGCCGTGCGGGTGGATGTCGATGTAGTCGGGCGGGATATGGCCGGAGCCGTCACGGCGGCGGATCGACACCATCTCGGTGTCGTAGGGCACGCCCAGCTCTTCAAGCAGCCAGAGGATGCGGAAAGAGCGTGAGCGCGGGGCGTGATAGAGGGTCAGCATGGGCGGTCTCCTGGTTCCGGGGCGCGGCCCCTGCGGCCATTGTGCCGCAGGCCGCCCAGCCGCGGCCAGTACCGTCACCGGCGACCAGGCGCCTGTCCGCCGGTCGCCCTGTCCGCCGGTCGCCCTGTCCGCCGTCCGCCCTATTCGCCGGTCGCGCCCAGCGCGCGCAGTTGCGCCTTCAGGCGGCGCACTTCCTGGCTCAAATCCAGGATCAGCGCCACGGCATCCAGGCCGGCGCCGAAGTCGCGCTCGAGGCGGCGCGCATCCAGCGCTCGCTGCAGGTCGACGCTGTAGAAGCGCCATTCGGCCGGACGCGGCCCGCTGGCGTCGACGATGCCGACCTCGACCAGTTGCGCGACCCATTCGACTTCCGCGCCGCAGGCGCGGGCCAGGTCGTCGGCGCTGAGCGGCTGCGACTTGCCCACCACGGTGGCGCTGCTGATGACGACTTTCTTCATGATCAGACCCCCAGGTGGCGCCGCGGGTTGAACGGCAGGTCGTGCTGCATCTTGCGGTAGGCCTCCTTGGCCGCTTCGGTGTCGGCCGGCGGCAGCGCCAGCTCGAGCACCAGGTACAGGTCGCCGGGCGGATCGCCCGGAATGCCGCGGCCGCGCAGCCGCAGCTTGCGGCCGTTGCCGGACCCCGCGGGCACCGAGACCTCGACCGTGCCGCCCGGCGTCGGCGCATTGACCTTGGCGCCCAACGCCGCTTCCCACGGCGCCACCGGCAGCGTCATGTACAGGTCGCGGCCTTCGGCGCGGTAGCGGGCGTGCGGCTTGAAGCGGACCTCCAGGTACAGATCGCCGTTCTCGCCGCCGCCGTAGCCCGGCATGCCCTGCCCGGCCAGGCGGATGAACTGGCCCTCTCGCACGCCCGCGGGGATCCGCACGCTGAGCGTGCGGGTCTGCACCTGCGGGCGGCCCTGGTCGTCCACCGTCATGGAGCGCAGGCTGATGTCGCGGGTGGCGCCCTGCAAAGCGTCTTCGAGGTCGACCTCGATGGCCGCGTGGTGGTCGTCGCCGCGGGCGCGGAATTCCTGCTGGTGGCCCTGGCCCGGCGCGCCGCGGCGGCCGCGGCCGCCGAACAGCGACGAGAAGAACTCGCTGAACTGGGCCTCTTCGCCCGACGCCGGACCGCGGTGGAACTCGAAGCCCTCGTCCCATCCCGGCGGCGGCTGAAAGCCCCCGCCCGGCGACACGCCGGCGGCGAGATTGTCGTAAGCCTCGCGCTTTTCCTTGTCGCGCAGCACGTCGTAGGCTTCATTGACGTCGCGCATGCGCGCCTCGGCGTCGCTTTCCTTGCTGACGTCGGGGTGGTACTTGCGGGCGAGCTTGCGGTAGGAGCGCCGGATCTCGTCTTCGGAGGCGCCGCGCTCCACACCAAGAATGCTGTAGTAGTCCTTGAACTCCATTTCCCAGCCCATGGTAAGGGTTGCAGCCAAAGGCGGCTCGCGCCGGATTCGGCCCTGAATGGAAAGAAGATAGGGGTTACGGTGCGATTTTTCAATGCGTTTCGTCAGCCGCGCGGCTTCGCGCATAATGGACGGTTGCCGCGCCCGCCGCCGGGCCCGGCAGGCCATCGCCAATGAACAGGAACCGATCGTGCTGGAAATCATCGACGTCGACTTCAACAACCCGGAACACGGCCAGCAGGTGCTGGCCATGCTCAACGAATACGCCAGCGGCCCCATGGGCGGCAACACGCCCCTGCCCGAGTACGCCCAGCGCAACCTGATTCCGGAACTGGCCAAGCGGCCGACGGCGCGCGCCCTGCTGGCGCGGGTCGACGGCGAGGCGGCCGGCGTGGCCATCTATATCGAGGGCTTTTCGACCTTCGCCTGCCGTCCGCTGGTCAACCTGCACGACCTGGGCGTGTCGCCCCGGTTCCAGGGCCAGGGCGTGGGCAAGCAGCTGCTGGCCGCGCTGGAAGACCGCGCCCGCCGGCTGGGCTGCTGCAAGATCACGCTGGAAGTGCTGGAAGGCAACGACGTGGCCCAGGGCCTGTACCGCAAGCTGGGCTACGAAGGCTATTCGCTGGACGAAGACACCGGCCGCGCCATGTTCTGGCAGAAGAAGCTGGCCGCCTGAGTCCTCCATTCGCGGCGCGCGGGGCGCGCCGCCCCCAAGGGAAAAACACATGAAGATGAGCAACATCCCCTTCGGCACCACCGATTGGTCCGAGGTCGAAGCCACAGAACATTCCGGCGACACCGGCATGGCCTATTGGCGCACCCGCCAGTTCGGCGACCTGCGCGTGCGCATGGTCGAATACACGCCGGGCTACCTGGCGGACCACTGGTGCAGCAAGGGCCACATCCTGTTCTGCCTGGAAGGCGAGCTGCATACCGAGCTGGAAGACGGTCGCACCTTCGTGCTGACGCCCGGCATGAGCTACCAGGTGGCCGACCAGGCCGAGCCGCATCGCTCGTCCACCACCACCGGCGCCAGGCTGTTCATCGTCGACTGACGCGCCGGCGCGACACGCGAAATTTCAGTTGCGTTACGCTTTGCGCTACGCACCCCTTTTTCAACGCCGCGCCGCCTCGAGATGAAAGCCCCTTTTCCGGGGCAGCAAGCCGAAGGCGCAACGTTGGAGTTTTTTCAATCGCCTGACCGGAGATCCACTTGGGCGCCCCGTTTACGCTGTACGTCGATTCCCAGTTCCTCAGCCCCTACGCCATGTCGGCCTATGTGGCGCTGGCCGAAAAACAGTTGCCCTTCGAGGTTCGCCTGATCGATCTGGACGCGGGCGAACAGCGCATGCAGCCCTACCAGTGCCGCGCCCTGACCGCGCGCGTGCCGGCCCTCACCCACGGCGATTTCAACCTGACCGAATCGACCGCCATCACCGAGTACCTGGAAGACCTGCATCCGGCGCCGGCCTGTACCGCCTTGTACCCAGCCCTGCCGCGCGAGCGCGCCCGCGCCCGCCAGCTGCAGGCCTGGCTGCGCAGCGACCTGGGCGCCCTGCGCCAGGAACGGCCGACCGAATCGGTGTTCTACGGCGACGCCGGACAACCCCTGTCCGACGCCGGCCATGCGGCCGCGGCCAAGCTGATCCACGTGGCCGGCGCCCTGATCGGCGCGGGCCAGGCCAGCCTGTTCGACGACTGGTGCATCGCCGACCTGGACCTGGCGGTGGCGCTGCGCCGCCTGTGGCAGGACGGCCTGCCCGACCCGCTGCGCGAGTATGTCGAGATCCAATGGCAGCGGCCCTCGGTGCGCAAATGGCTGGATCACAACGCGGCCGCCCGCGCCTGATCCACCACCCGGAGCCGCCATGCAATTGCTGGATCACGTCTCCATCAGCGTCGCCGGGCTCGACACCGCCCGGCCCTTCTACGACGCCGTCATGGCCGCCCTGGGCGCGGCCAAGGTCTACGACCACGCCGACGCGCTGGGCTACGGCGAACGCTGCCGCCCCGGCGATTCCGGCCACACCTACCTGAGCGTGCAGGCCGATCCGGTCGCGTCGCCGAGCGCGCCGGCGCGCCGCCACTGGTGCTTCAAGGCCGCCAGCCGCGCCGCGGTGGATGCGTTCCATGCCGCCGGGCTGGCCCACGGCGGGCGTGACGAAGGCGCCCCCGGCCCGCGCCCCCACTACCACCCGCATTACTACGCCGCCTTTCTGTCGGACCCATCCGGCAACCGTATCGAAGCCGTTTGCCACGACGCGCCGTGAGGCCGGGCGCGGCTGCCGCGAACAAGCAGGGACGGATAGTCCCGGACGTTTGACCTGCATCAACCGTCCCCATGTTGCGATGCAACATCCATTCAGGTGTAATGGGGGGGTCAAGTCAGCTGGTTCCACTTGAGGAACCGGTCCGGTAGCACCCGCTGCCGGGTGCTACCTATAGGAGATCGCCATGGCCGGATCCGGCAACGATCGCGTCCCCGCCCCGTCCTTCAACCCCTGGA
Source organism: Achromobacter sp. CSND-B12 (assembly GCF_052906545.1). Classification (NCBI taxonomy): domain Bacteria; kingdom Pseudomonadati; phylum Pseudomonadota; class Betaproteobacteria; order Burkholderiales; family Alcaligenaceae; genus Achromobacter; species Achromobacter sp. CSND-B12. The sequence continues at coordinate 1,708,559 of NZ_JBREGJ010000001.1, forward strand.
CGGCCGCCTATGAATACGCTGTGGACGCCTGGCAGCGCGGCGTGCTGTACGCCGATGTGATGCGCCAGCGCGGCAACCAGTACCACGACCACATGGCCAAGCGGGCCCCCAACGTGCTCAGCATGGAGTACGAACTGGTGCTGGACGGCCGCGAACTGCCGCGCCCGGTCAACTACGGCCTGCTGCGCATCAAGCCGCCCGAGGGCGTGACGGTCGACCCGATCAAGCGCCCCTTCCTGGTGGTCGATCCGCGCGCCGGCCACGGCCCCGGCATCGGCGGCTTCAAGCCCGAGAGCGAGATCGGCGTGGCGGTGCGCGCCGGCCATCCCTGCTATTTCGCCACCTTCCTGCCGCAGCCCGTGCCCACCCAGACCGTCGAAGACGTGATGAAGGCCGAGGCCCATTTCCTGGAAGAGATCATCGCGCGCCACCCCGACGCCGAAGGCAAGCCGGTGGTGGTGGCCAACTGCCAGGCCGGCTGGCAGATCATGATGACCGCCGCCGTGCGTCCCGAGCTGTTCGGCCCCATCATCATCGCCGGCGCGCCGCTGTCCTACTGGGCGGGCTGGCGCGGCATGAATCCGATGCGCTACGCCGGCGGCCTGCTGGGCGGCAGCTGGCTCACCGCCCTGACCAGCGACCTGGGCGACGGCAAGTTCGACGGCGCCTGGCTGGTGCAGAACTTCGAGAACCTCAACCCGGCCAACACGCTCTGGTCCAAGCAGTACAACCTGTATTCCAAGGTCGACACCGAAGCCGGCCGCTACCTGAGCTTCGAGAAATGGTGGGGCGGCCACGTGTTCCTGAACGGGCCGGAAATCCAGTACATCGTCGACAACCTGTTCGTCGGCAACCGGCTGTCGACCGCCGGGCTGGTCACGTCGGACGGCATCCGCATCGACCTGCGCAACATCCGCTCGCCCATCGTGGTGTTCTGCTCCAAGGGCGACAACATCACCCCGCCGCCGCAGGCGCTGGGCTGGATTCCCGACCTGTACCAGGACGACGCCGAGGTGCTGGCGCACGACCAGACCATCGTCTACGCCGTGCATGAAAGCATCGGCCACCTGGGCATCTTCGTGTCCGGCAGCGTGGCGCGCAAGGAACACCAGGAATTCACCTCCAACATCGACATGATCGATGTGCTGCCGCCGGGCATCTACCAGGCAGAGATCGCCGACAAGACGCCGGACACGCCCAACGCCGACCTGGCCTATGGCAACTACGTGCTGTCGTTCGAGCAGCGCCGCATGGACGACGTGCGCGCCATCGTCGAACGCAAGGAAGACGACGACCTGCGCTTTGCCGCCGTGGCCCGCATCTCCGACATCAACCTGGGCATGTACCGCAGCTTCGTGCAGCCCTGGGTGCGCGCCCTGGTGACGCCGCAATCGGCCGAATGGAGCCAGCGCCTGCATCCGCTGCGCCTGCCCTACGAACTGGTGTCCGACCGCAACCCGCTGATCGCGCCCATCGCCCAGGTGGCCGAGCAGGTGCGCGAACATCGCCAGCCCGTGTCGCCCGACAACCCGTTCCTGCTGGCCCAGGAAATGTTTTCCAAGCTGGTCGAGACCAGCCTGAACATCTTCCAGGAACTGCGCGATTCGGCCGACGAGCGCACCTTCATGAGCGTCTACGGCTCGCCGCTGGTGCAGGACCTGGCCGGGCTGGGCGGCAAGGATGGCCAGCCGCGCCGCCACCCCGGCGTGTCGCCCGAACACCGCCGCTTCATGGAAGAACGCGCCGCCGAACTGCGCTCGCTGCTGCAGGAAGGCGGCCTGCGCGTGGCCGCCATCCGCATGCTGCTGTACGTGGCCGGCGCCGAGGGCGGCCTGGACGAACGCAGCTTCGCGCTGATCCGCAAGATGCGGGCCGAGGCCGGCAACGCCATGACGCTGCAGGAATTCAAGGACATCACCCGCGACCAGGCCATGATGATGCGGCTCGATTCCGCGGCCGTGCTGCAGACCATGCCGAAGCTGCTGGAAGGCTCGTCGCCCGCCGCCATCCGCGAGGCGCTGGAGGCCATGAAACACGTGCTCGAGGCGGCCCAGCCCCTGAGTCCGGCGGCGCGTGACAGCCTGGCCGAGATGGAACGGATCTTCGAGACCGCCGCGCGCCGCGCGCAAAAGCATGAGCCGGCGCCGGGCGCGCGCAAGGCCGTGCGCGCCGCCACCGCGAAACTGCAACCGTCGCCGCCGGCGCCGCCCGCCGCCCGTGCGCGCCGCGCCACCACGGCGGCCGCCGCCAAGTCCACGCCGCAGGCCGCGGTCAAGGCCGCCGCCCGCAAGAAGGAAGCCGCGCCCGCGCGCGTCCGCAAACCCGCCACCGCCAAGGCCAAACCGGAATGAGCCTGCCCACCTCCACGCACTACGACAAACTGATCGCGCGCGCCCAGACCCTGGCGCCCGCGGCCTGCGCCATCGCCCATCCCTGCGACGAACCGTCGTTGTCGGCCGCGCTGGAAGCGCGCGACCTGGGCCTGCTGCGCCCCATCCTGGTGGGGCCGGAACTCAAGATCCGCGACACGGCCGCGCAGCACAAGCTGAACCTGGGCGACGCCCGCATCGTCGATGCGCCGCACAGCCACGCCGCGGCCGAGACCGCCGTGGCGCTGGTGCGCGGCGGCGAGGCTTCGCTGCTGATGAAGGGCAGCCTGCACACCGACGAACTGATGCACGAGGTGGTGGCGCGCGCCACCGGCCTGCGCAGCGGCCGGCGCATCAGCCATGTGTTCATCATGGAAGTGCCGACCTACGCCGAGCCGCTGTTCATCACCGACGCGGCCATCAACATCTTTCCGGACCTCGAAACCAAGGCCGACATCATCCGCAACGTGATCGACCTGCACCACGGCCTGGGCCTGGGCGAGCCGCGCGTGGCGATCCTGTCGGCGGTGGAACAGGTCACGCCCAGCATCCCCAGCACCATCGAGGCCGCCGCGCTGTGCAAGATGGCCGACCGCGGCCAGATCAGCGGCGGCGTGCTCGACGGCCCGCTGGCGCTGGACAACGCCATCAGCCCCGACGCCGCCCGCATCAAGGGCATCCGCTCGCTGGTGGCGGGCGTGGCCCAGGTGCTGGTGGTGCCCGACCTGGAAGCCGGCAACATGCTGGCCAAGAACCTGACCTTCCTGGCCAACGCCGAGGCCGCCGGCATCGTGCTGGGCGCGCGCGTGCCCATCATCCTGACCAGCCGCGCCGACAGCCCGCGTTCGCGCCTGGCGTCCTGCGCGGTGGCGGCGATCTACGCGCACCACCTGGCCGCGCAGCAGGCGCGCCCGCTGGCTTAGGCGGGCCGACAGGCCGTGAATGAGCGGCGGGGCCCCGGCCCCGCCTTGTCCCTTGCATCAAGAGGCGATCGACTCCATGTCCGACACCATTCTCGTCATCAACGCCGGCAGTTCCAGCATCAAGTTCTACCTGTACGACATCGACGGCAAGCAGGCCCTGGCGCCGCGCCTGGGCGGCCAGCTCGAAGGCATCGGCACCGGCCATCCGCGCCTGCGGGTGCGCGACGCCGCCGGCCAGACGCTGGTGGAACGCGACATCGCGCCCAGCCACGCGCCCGACGTGCCCAACGGCCAGGAAGTGGTCGGCACCTGGCTCAGCGGCCACCTGGGCGGCGCGCCGCTGGCCGTGGGCCATCGCGTGGTGCATGGCGGCCCCGACCTGTCCGAGCCGGTGCTGATCGACGACGCCATCCTCGCCAAGCTGGACACCTTCACGCCGCTGGCGCCGCTGCACCAGCCCAACAACCTGGCGCCGATCCGCGTCATCCGCGAGCGGCGCCCGTGGATTCCGCAGGTGGCGTGCTTCGACACCGCCTTCCATCGCAGCCATTCCGACGTGGCCGACCGCTACGCCCTGCCCGAGAACCTCTACCAGCAGGGCGTGCGCCGCTATGGCTTCCACGGCCTGTCGTACGAGTACATCGCGCAGCGGCTGCGCCAGGCGCTGCCCGAGATCGCGATGGGCAAGATCATCGCGGCGCACCTGGGCTCGGGCGTGTCGGCCTGCGCCATGCACCAGGGCAGGAGCGTCGACAGCACCATGGGATTCACCGCGCTCGAAGGCCTGCCCATGGGCACGCGGCCCGGGCGCCTGGATGCGGGCGTGGTGCTGTGGATGATGGAACAGGGCATGTCGCACGACGACATCGAGCACCTGCTGTACCACGACTGCGGCATGAAGGGCCTGTCGGGCATCAGCAACGACATGCGCGAGCTGCTGGCCAGCGACGCGCCGTCGGCCAGGCTGGCGCTCAAGTACTTCGCCTGGCGCGTGGCCGAAGGCATGATCGGCCTGGGCTGCGCCATGAACGGCATCGACGGCATCGTCTTCACCGCGGGCGTCGGCGAGAACTCGGCCGAGATCCGCCAGGCCATCAGCGAGCATTGGGGCTGGCTCGGCATCAAGCTGGATCCCGAGCGCAATGCGCATCACGGGCCGCGCATTTCCAGCGACGACAGCCGCATCGGCGTGTACGTGGTGCGCACCAACGAAGAACTGATCATCGCGCAGCACACGCTGGCCCTGGTGAAGCAACGATGAGCGCCGCCCTGCCTCTTGCCGGCAAGCGCGGCCTGGTCACCGGCATCGCCAACGCCGACTCCATCGCCTGGGGCTGCGCCAAGGCGTTCCGCGCTATGGGCGCGGAACTGGCCGTGACCTACCTGAACGACAAGGCCCGCCCGCACGTCGAGCCGCTGGCACGCCAGGTCGACGCGCCGCTGCTGATGCCGCTGGACCTGCTGCGCGAGGGCGAGCTGGAGGCGGTGTTCGAGCGCATCGCGACCGAATGGGGCGGCCTGGACTTCGTGCTGCATTCCATCGCCTACGCCCCGCGCGACGACCTGCACGGCCGCGTCACCGACTGCTCGCGCGCCGGCTTCCTGACGGCCATGGACGTGTCGTGCTGGTCGTTCATCCGCATGGCCAAGCTGGCCGAGCCGCTGATGCCGACCGGCGGCACCTTGTTCTGCATGAGCTACTACGGCTCGCAGATGGTGGTCGAGCACTACAACATGATGGGCCCGGTGAAGGCCGCGCTGGAATCGGCCACCCGCTACCTGGCGGCCGAGCTCGGCCCGCAGGGCATCCGCGTGCATGCGATCTCACCCGGACCGCTCAAGACCCGCGCCGCCTCGGGCATTGCCGAGTTCGACGCGCTGCTCGACCGCGCCCAGGCCAAGGCGCCGGCGCGCAGTCTGGTGTCGATCGACGACGTCGGCGAGGCCACCGCCTGGCTCGCCACCGACGCCGCCCGCCGCATGACCGGGCAGACGCTGTATATCGACGGCGGCTATCACATCATCGATTGAGGCGCGGGCGCCACGGCCCGCGCCAAGTATCAGGAGAGCGTGGCTGGCGCCGGCCCCTGGCGCCAGCGCTCGATGGCCTCGACCGCCTGTTCGGGCGACGCAAAGATCTTGTCACGGCCGATGCGCTCGGCCAGGCCCGAGCGCTCCAGCGCCATGCGGAACTGGCCGTGGCCGCCCGCCACCAGCAGCACCATGCCGCGGTCGCGCAGCTCGCGCCGCAATTCGTACAGCGCCTCGATGGCGTCGGCATCGGCCTGCGTCATGGCTTCGGCGTCCAGCACGAACCAGGTGACATCGCCGGCCTGCTCGATGATTTCGCGCGCGCGCCGGCGGAAAGCGTCCGCGTTGAAGAACCACACCGACGACTCGAACAGCCAGATCACCGCGCCCGGCACCGGCTGCGCCTGCGGGTTCAGGTGCATCTTGCCCAGCACCGACTCGCCCGGCAGCCGCCCCAGCAGCGCATCGCGCGGATTGCCGGACACGTACATGGCGTACAGCAGGGTCGCGCCCACCGACACCGCCACGCCCTGCAGCACGCCGAAGCCCACCACGCCCACGGCCGCCAGGATGCCGAAGGCCAGCTCGATGCGCGAAATGCGCGCCAGCCGCATGAAGGCCTGGCCGTCGAACAGGCTGGCGGCCGCCAGCAGCAGGATCGCCGACAGCACCGCCTGCGGCAGCCAATAGAGCGGCGCGCTCAGCAGGCCCACCACGACGGCCAGCGCCACCGCCGCGCTCACGCCCACCAATGGCGACGAGCCGCCCGCGGCCAGGCCCACCGCCGTGCGCGAATCGGCCCCCGTCACCACGAAGCCCTGGAACAGCCCGGCCGCCACGTTGGCCGCGCCGAAGCCGACCAGCTCGCGGTTCGGATCGACGTGTTCGCCGGTGCGCGCGGCAAAGCTGCGCGCCGTCACGATGCCGCTGGAAAAACTCACCACCAGCACACCCGCCGCGCCCAGCAGGATGTTGTCCACGCCGTCCAGCCGCACCGGCAGGCGCAGCGCCGGCAGGCCCGCCGGCACCTCGCCCACCACCGCGATGCCAAGGCTGGGAAAATCGAACAGCCACGACAGCAGGCAGGCGCCCACCACCAGCATGATCGGCCCCGGCCAGGTCGGCCGCCAGCGCTTGATCGCCACCAGCAGCAGGCACGACGCCAGCCCCAGGCACAGCGTCGGAATGCGGATCTCCGACACGCGCCGCGACAGTTCCAGGAACGGATGCACCAGCCCGCTGTTGCGCAGGCCCACGCCGGTCAGGCCGCTCAGTTGCGACAGCGCCAGCGTCACCGCCACGCCCGCCATGTAGCCGATCAGCACCGGCCGCGACAGCAGGTTGGCCAGCACGCCCAGCCGCAGCAGCCGCGCGATCAGGCAGCCCACCCCCACGGTCAGCGCAATGCCGGTCGCCGCCACCAGGCGGTCTTCGGGCGAGGTCAGCGCCATGCCGGTCAGCGTCGCCGCGATCAGTGTGCAGGTGGCCGTGTCCGGCCCCACGATCAAGGTGCGCGACGACCCGAACAGCGCGTACCCCAGCATGCCCGCGATGGCCGCCCACAGCCCCGCCACCGGCGGCACGCCCATCATCGCGGCATACGCCAGCCCCACCGGCAGCGCCACCGCGGCCACGCTCAGGCCCGCGGCAATATCGCGGCCCGCGGACTCCCGGGTCATGCCCCGGAAATTGTTCAGGCCAGGAAGAAAACGTAGGTTCATGGTGCTGCGGGGCAGGCGAAACGTGGACGGATACCGCGGAGCGCGGGCGAGCGCCAAGCCTACACCAGTCCGCGTCCCCCAAACCGGGGGAGAATCAAGCGCCGATCGACCGTAGACGCGCCTTCATTCCAAAAAGGAATCGACTTCCTTAAATATTTATCCCTTTTTATCAATCTGGGGATTGCGTAGAGTCTGGGGCACAACAGATGCGGCCTCGCGGCCGCTCACGGGGTCGTCCAGCGGCCCTTGAACAAGAGCGCGGCCGAACCCATGGACCGCGCGCCAGGAGACCCCAGCATGCCCCACGCATTCCTGCGCCGCGCCGCCGGCGCCGCGCTCGCATTCGCCGCACTTGCCGCCTTCCCCGCGCTGTCCCACGCCCAGGCCTACCCCGACCGTCCCATCAAGCTGGTCGTGCCATGGCCTCCGGGCGGCGCCACCGACGCCCTGGGCCGCATGCTGGCGCAGCGCCTGACCGAACGCCTGGGCCAGACCGTCATCGTCGACAATAAGGCCGGCGCCGGCGGCAACATCGGCACGGCCGCATTCGTGCGCGAGAAACCCGACGGCTACACCCTGCTGGTCGCCACCAGCTCGACCAACGCCGCCAACCCGCACCTGTATGCGCGCCTGGGCTTCGACCCGGTCAAGGACTTCACGCCCGTCGCCTTCGTCGCCGAGATCCCCAACATCCTGGAAGTGCCCAAGCAATCGCCCTACCGGTCGGTGCAGCAGTTGGTGGACGCCGCCAAGGCCGCGCCCGGCAAGCTCAACTACGGTTCGGGCGGCGTCGGCTCGTCGCAGCATCTGGCTGGCGCCATGTTCAAGGCGCGTACCGGCGTCGACATCCTGCACATCCCCTACAAAGGCAGCGGCCCCGCCGTATCCGACCTGCTCGCGGGCCAGGTCGACATGATGATCGACACCGGCTCGCTGGCCCAGGTCCAGCCGTCGCTTCGCGCCAGCGCCTGCCCGCTTTGCCGGACGTGCCCACCTTTGCCGAAGTGGGCGTCAGCGACATGTATGCCTCGGCCTGGTACGGCATCGTCGCCCCGGCCGGCACGCCCAACGACATCGTCGCCCGCCTGAACCGCGACATCAACGCCATCACCAGCGACCCGGCCATGCGCCAGCGCATGGAATCCATGGGCGCCATCATCCCCGCCGGCCAGACGCCCGCGGCCTTCGGTGATTTCATGCGCGCCGAGGTCGACCGCTACGGCGGCATCGTGAAGCTGTCGGGCGCGAAGATGGAATAAATGCCCCGCGGCGGACAATGTGGTCTCCGGCCCATGAAAAAAAAGCCGCTCCTGTCGGAGCGGCTTTTTCATCGCGCGGGCGGAAAGATTACTGGGCCCGCTCTTGCAGCACCGCCACCGCCGGCAGGGTCTTGCCTTCCAGGAATTCCAGGAACGCGCCGCCGCCGGTCGAGATGTAGCCGACCTGCTCGCCGATGCCGTACTTGGCGATCGCGGCCAGCGTGTCGCCGCCGCCCGCGATCGAGAAGCCCTCGGAATCCGCGATCGCCTGCGCCACCACCTTGGTGCCGTTGGCGAACTGGTCGAACTCGAACACGCCCACCGGGCCGTTCCAGACGATGGTGCCGGCCTGCTTGAGGATCTCGGCCAGCTGCTGCGCGGTCTGCGGGCCGATGTCCAGGATCATGTCGTCGGCGGCCACGTCATCGGCCGCCTTCACGGTGGCCTCGGCGTCCGCGCCGAACGCCTTGGCGCACACCACGTCCACCGGGATCGGCACGTCCGCGCCACGCTGCTTCATCAGCTCGATCACGGCGCGCGCCTGCTCCACCTGGTCCGGCTCGGCCAGCGACTTGCCGATCGGCAGTCCGGCCGCCAGCATGAAGGTGTTGGCGATGCCGCCGCCCACCACCAGCTGGTCGACCTTGTCGGCCAGCGATTGCAGGATCGACAGCTTGGTCGACACCTTGGAGCCGCCGACGATCGCCACCAGCGGGCGCTTCGGTTCGTGCAGCGCGCGGCCCAGCGCGTCCAGCTCGGCTTCCAGCAGCGGGCCGGCGCAGGCCACCGGCGCGAAGCGCGCGATGCCGTGCGTGGTGGCCTCGGCGCGGTGCGCCGTGCCGAAGGCGTCATTGACGTAGACGTCGCACAGCGCCGCCATCTTGCGCGACAGCGCCTCGTCGTCCTTCTTCTCGCCGACGTTGACGCGGCAGTTTTCCAGCAGCACCACCAGGCCCGGCTCGACCTTGACGCCGTCGACCCAGTCGCGCACCAGCGGCACGGGCATGCCCAGCAGCTCGGACAGGCGCTGGCCGACCTTGGCCAGCGAATCGGCCTCGGTTAGCTCGCCTTCCTTGGGACGGCCCAGGTGCGAGGTGACCATCACCGCGGCGCCGGCGTCCAGCGCCAGGCGGATGCCGGGCACCGAGGCACGGATGCGGGTGTCTTCGGAAATGCGGCCGGCGTCATCGAACGGCACGTTCAGATCGGCGCGGATGAACACGCGCTTGCCGGACAGGGCGCCGGCCTTGGCCAGCGCGGACAGGGTATTGACCTTGGACATATGCTTTGCGTCTCCTAGAGTTGGCGAACGAAGGGGACGAACCCGCTTTCCGCCGTGGCGGAAAACCTGTTCGTCCCCTTCGGTTCGACAGCGATGCTTACTTGGCCGACATCAGCGCGACGGTGGTGTCGAGCATGCGGTTCGAGAAGCCCCACTCGTTGTCGTACCAGGACGAAACCTTGACCAGGCGGCCCGAGACCTTGGTCAGCGACGCGTCAACGGTGCTGGAGGCCGGGTTGTGGTTGTAGTCCACCGAGACCAGGGGTTCGGTGTTGTAGTCCAGGATGCCCTTGAGCTCGCCTTCCGAGGCGGCCTTCAGGATGCCGTTCACTTCCTCGACGGTCGTGTCGCGCTTGGCCACGAAGGACAGGTCGACGATCGACACGTTGATGGTCGGGACGCGGATGGCGTAGCCGTCCAGCTTGCCGTTCAGTTCCGGCAGCACCAGGCCGACCGCGGCGGCGGCGCCGGTCTTGGTCGGGATCATGCTCATGGTGGCCGAACGGGCGCGGCGCAGGTCTTCGTGGTAGACGTCGGTCAGGACCTGGTCGTTGGTGTAGGCGTGGACGGTCGTCATCAGGCCGTTTTCCAGGCCCAGCTTGTCGTTCAGCGGCTTGACCAGCGGGGCCAGGCAGTTGGTGGTGCACGACGCGTTCGAGATGACGGTGTCGGTCGACTTCAGGACGCCGTGGTTGACGCCGTAGACGACGGTGGCGTCAACGTCCTTGCCGCCCGGGGCCGAGATGATGACCTTCTTGGCGCCGCCCTTGATGTGCGCGCCGGCCTTTTCCTTGGTGGTGAAAAAGCCCGTGCATTCCAGCACCACGTCGACCTTCAGCTCGCCCCACGGCAGTTCGGCCGGGTTGCGGTTGGCCAGCACGCGGATCTTGTCGCCGTTGACGACCATGTACTCGCCGTCGACGTCGACGGTGCCCGGGAACTTGCCGTGGGCGGTGTCGTAGCGGGTCAGGTGGGCGTTGGTCTTGGGATCGCCCAGGTCGTTGATGGCGACGATTTCGATATCGTGCTTCTTGCCACCTTCATAGTGGGCACGCAGGATGTTGCGGCCGATGCGACCGTAACCGTTGATGGCGACGCGAATGGTCATGACTAGGCTCCTTTTTTACAGAACTTGCTTGACGGTCTCGGCCACCTTGTCGGCGGTCAGCCCGAAGAACTTGAACAGCGCGCCCGCCGGGGCCGATTCGCCGTAGCGGTCGATGCCGACCACGGCGCCTTCCAGGCCCACGTACTTGTGCCAGAAGGCGGTCACGCCGGCCTCGACGGCCACGCGCGGCAGGCCCTTGGGCAGCACCGATTGCTTCCAGGCGGCGTCCTGCTTGTCGAACACGTCGGTGCTCGGCATGGACACCACGCGCACCGCGATGCCTTCCTTGGCCAGCTGGGCTTGCGCGTCCAGGGCGATGGCGACTTCGGAACCGGTGGCGATGATGACGGCGCGGGCGCCATCGGCGTCGCGCAGCACGTAACCGCCGCGGGCGATGGCGTCCACGGTGGCGGCATCGCGTTGCACGAACGGCAGGTTCTGGCGCGACAGCAACAGGGCCGTCGGGCCGCCGTCATGCACGTCCATGCCGATGCTGGCAGGACGCGTCACGGCGGCGTTCCAGGCCACGGCGGTTTCGGCCGTGTCGCACGGGCGCCAGAGCGACAGGTTGGGGATCAGGCGCAGGCTGGCGGCGTGCTCGATCGACTGGTGGGTCGGGCCGTCTTCGCCCAGGCCGATGGAGTCGTGCGTGAACACGTGCACCACGCGCTGCTTCATCAGCGCGGCCATGCGGATGGCGTTGCGCGAGTAATCGGAGAACGTCAGGAAGGTGCCGCCGAACGGCAGGTAGCCGCCATGCAGCGCCACGCCGTTCATGATGGCGGCCATGCCGAATTCGCGCACGCCGTAGTTGATGTGGCGGCCGAACTGGATGCCCTTGTCGCCGGCGCGCACGGCGCCCACGCCCTTCCAGTCGGTGAAGTTCGAGCCGGTCAGGTCGGCCGAGCCGCCCAGCATTTCGGGCAGCGCGGCGGCCAGCGCCGTGATCGCGAACTGCGAAGCCTTGCGGGTGGCGACGGTTTCGGCCTTTTCCAGCGTGGCGTTCAGGAACGCCTTGAATTGGTCGGCGTAGCCGGCCGGCAATTCGCCCTTCATGCGGCGCGTGAACTCGGCGGCCTCGGCCGGGAATTCGGCGGCGTAGGCGTCGAACGCCGATTGCCATTCGGCCTGCGCGGCGGCGCCGGCCTTGCGGCCGTCCCAGCCGTCGTAGACGTCCTGCGGGATCTGGAACGGCTCGGCCGACCAGCCCAGCGCGGCGCGGGTGGCGGCGATCTCGTCCTTGCCCAGCGGCGCGCCGTGCACGTTGTGGGTGCCGGCCATGTTGGGCGAACCCTTGCCGATGACGGTGCGGCAGACGATCAGCGTGGGCTTTTCCGATTGCGCGCGGGCGGCCTTGATGGCGGCGTCCACGGCGGCGGCGTCGTGGCCGTCGATGCCGCGGATGACGTTCCAGCCGTAGCCCTCGAAGCGCTTGGCGGTGTCGTCGGCGAACCAGTGCTCGACATGGCCGTCGATCGAGATGCCGTTGTCGTCATACAGCACCACCAGCTTGGACAGCTTGAGCGTGCCGGCCAGCGAGCACACTTCGTGCGAGATGCCTTCCATCAGGCAGCCGTCGCCGGTGAAGGCGTAGGTGTGGTGGTCGACGATGGTGTGGCCGGGTTTGTTGAACTCGGCGGCCAGCAGCGCTTCGGCCAGCGCCATGCCGACGGCGTTGCCCAGGCCCTGGCCCAGCGGGCCGGTGGTGGTTTCCACGCCCGGGGTGATGCCCACTTCGGGGTGGCCCGGCGTCTTGGAATGCAGCTGGCGGAAGTTCTTCAGTTCTTCGATCGGCAGGTCGTAGCCGGTCAGGTGCAGCAGCGCGTAGATCAGCATCGAGCCGTGGCCGTTGGACAGCACGAAGCGGTCGCGGTTGGCCCAGGCGGGATCCTTGGGGTTGTGGCGCAGGTTGCCGATCCAGAGGGCCTGGGCGATTTCCGCCATGCCCATGGGAGCGCCCGGGTGCCCGGAGTTCGCTTGTTGCACGGCATCCATCGCGAGGGCGCGGATGGCATCCGCCAAGGCAAGTTTAGGGGCGGTCGGATTGCTCATTCGGAAGGCTCTTTGAGGCTGGCGCGCCCACGCAGGAAATGGGGGCCAGTTGAGTAGGTTGCGAAGCAGACGATTTTAACACCTGGGGATGAGCCGGCCGGCGGCTGGCGGCTGGGTCCGCCAGATGGACGATACCCCCTGGCGAAAACGCGGTCCCCCGGGGCGGAAACCGCAATGGCATGGCGTAGTTCCCACAATTGCGGCGGGCCGGTCCGAGATTCATGATGGACCGGCATCCCCCCTTGCTGGATTCCGTATCATGCTTGCCATGTTGAGCTTCACCATTCCCGCCGCCGGCATCCTGGCCCTGCGCAACGCGCTCGGCGAGGAACGCGCCATCGCGGTGGCGCAGGCGCTGGAACACGCCCGCCTGCAGGGCGAGGCCGACCTGCTCAAGCGCTCGCAGGACGAAGCACGCGCCGAACTCCAGGCCTATGCCCTGTCACGCGTCGACTTCGCCCGCGAACGCGCCGAGCTCGAACGCGACATCGCCCGCGAACACGCGGCACTCGAACGCGACATCGCCAACCGCGCCGCCCAGGAACAATTCGACAAACTCGTCGAAGTCGTCGCGCAACTGCCCACTCGCGAGGAACTCAAGCGTTTCGCCACCCACGAAGACCTGGCCGAGGTGCGCCACGACCTCCTGCGGCTGGACAAGAAAATGACCGTGGGTTTCCTGACCCTGCTGACGCTGCAACTGGCGTCCAGCGCTCCCACCCTGATCGACTGGGGCATCAAGATGGTAGGCTACGCGCTCAGGTGACCGGGCGACGAGCCTGGCCCCTGAGTCGCCGGGCCGCTGCCCGTGCCGCGCCCCGGGTCTGCGCCCGGCCCCACGTCCGCTTTCCGTCCGCCACCGCGTTACCCATGTCCGCTCCCCGCTTCTTCTGCGACGCTCCCCTTTCCGCCGGCGCCCGCATCGCCCTGCCGGAGGCCCTGGCTCACCACGCCATCCGCGTGCTGCGACTGCGCGCGGGGGAACCCATGGTGCTGTTCAACGGCCACGGCGGCGAATACCCGGCGGCGCTGGAAATCGAGGGCAAGGCCGGCTTCGCCCAGCTGGGCGCGTTCGATCCGCGCGAAGCCGAGCTGGCCGGCCGCATCACGCTGGTACAGGGCCTGCCCGCCGGCGACAAAATGGACTGGGTGGTGGAAAAAGCCGTGGAGCTGGGCGCCGCCCGTGTCTGTCCCATCGCCGCGCAGCGCAGCGTGCTGCAGTTGTCCGGGTCGCGGCTGGAAAAAAGGGTGGCGCACTGGCAGCGCATCGCCCAATCGGCGGCCGAGCAATGCGGCCGCAACCGGCTGATGGCGGTCGACGCCCCCGTGACGCTGGCCGACTGGCTGGCCCTGCCGGCCGACGGCCTGCGCCTGCTGTGTCATCCGGACGCCGACGCCGACCTGGCCGGCCGGCTCGACGCGACGCCGGGCCTGCAATCGTTGACGCTGCTGGTCGGCCCCGAAGGGGGCTGGTCGGAAAAGGAACTGGCGCAGGCGCGCGAAGCGGGGGTCCAGGCCGTCAGGTTCGGCCCGCGCGTGCTGCGCACGGAAACGGCGGGATTGGCCTTGATTTCAGCGGCCGGCGCCTTGCTCGGCTGGTGATCGGCGTCCCGCCCCGGGGACATGACAGGCCGTTGACCCACCGGCCGGCGGCGCGAGCGCCCCAGCCCGGGTCTTCAGTCGTTCTCGCCGTAGGGCGCGGCGGCCACGCCCGGTTCCGGATCGGGGTGCTTGCCGGCGTGCTCCACCACATACGCAAAGGTGCGACCATTTTCGTGGGCGAATTCGGCGGCGTCGGCGCACACCGACTCGATGCGGGCGGCGTCCTCTTCCAGCGCCGGGTCCCCCGAATGCAGCTTGTACAGCCACAGCACCACGCCGGTCTTGTGGTCCAGCACGGTGTCGCACAGGCAGTCGTAGAGCGCGTCGAGGTTGCCGCCGAAATACTCGGGGAAATCGACCGCCTTGACGATGGCGCGCAGCACCGCGGAACGGCTGCGGGCCGGGTCGCAATTGGCCACGAACAGTGCCAGGCCGAGCTCGTGCGCGGCGTCGACCACGGCCTTTTTGTCCAGCCCGTCATGGGCCAGCGCTCCACCTCGCTTCAACTGCTTGTGCAGGGTAGATTGGGCATTGCGCGTCATGCCTGTGCCTCCTTGAAAAAGGCGATCACTTCATCGTTACGCTGCATCGTATCGGCATAACCCAGTTCGATCAATCGCTTGGTGTAGCTGGACTCGAACAACAGGTAGGACATCAGCGCACCGCCCCCGGGACGGCCTGGGTCGGACGATACACCGAGTACGCGGAAAAGGGCACGGGCCTGCGCCGGCATGTCGCCCAGGTGCTCCAGCGCCAGCGAATCCAGCGAGCGGCTCGGGGTGATGGTCAGCACCTGGATGCGGCGCACGGTGACCGGCTCGCCCCCATCGCGTGGAACGGCCTGGTCGACCAGGTAGTTCATCCGCTCCAGGCGCTCGACGTCCATCGACAGGCCGTCCAGGAAAATGCTGGACAGGGCATGCCCGCCCACCTGGGCCAGGGAGGGATACGGCGGGGAATCCTCGCGGTGTTCAGGATGGGTGTCGTCGCGAAAGCCGGTGCCGATCACCAGCACCCGGTGCGCGCCCAGGTGGATGGCGGGGCTGATCGGCGCCAGCTGCCGCATGGAACCGTCGCCGCACCACTCGCCCTTGCCGTGCACCTTGATCTGCCGGGCCGGGAAGACGAAGGGAATGGCGGACGACGCCATCAGGTGATCGACCGTGATCGGCGTCGGGATGGCCAGCCGCAGGTAGCGGTGCCAGGGCTCGATCGGCGTGTGCGCCTGGTAGAAGGTCAGGTGCTCGCCGCTGGTGTAGCCCGAGGCCGTGATCGCCAGCGCCGACAGGGCGCCGCTTTCCAGGCTGGACTGCAGGTGGTCGAAATCCAGTACCCGCGCCAGCAGCGCCTGCATCGGGCTGTTGTCCAGCAGCGACTGCGGCCGCTTGCGCGTCAGGCCGGAGTACATCCACCCCAGCGACAGCAGCCCCAGCCAGCGCACGCCCGTGCGGATCAGGCCGGGCGCGTCGGCCCGGTAGATCATGTCGGTGTTGAGCGACGACCACAGGCGCCGGATGCGCCGTACGCCCAGGTGGGGACGCTCGGCCCGGCAGGCCAGCGCGGCGGCGTTGATGGCGCCGGCGGACGTGCCGCAGATGATGTCGAAGGGATTCTTGAAACGCGAATGCCAGTCGGGGTCCAGCAGCTCCATGATGGCGCTGAGCACGCCCACCTGATAGGCGGCGCGGGCGCCGCCGCCTGTCAGGACCAGGCCGGTCGGCGTGCGCGGGCACGCCGGACCGCCATTGGTGACTTCAACGCGGGGTATTGGCATCCACCACCGTCATCGCGGTCATGTTGACGATGCGGCGCACGGTCGAGCTGGAGGTCAGGATGTGCACCGGGGCATTGGCGCCCAGCAGGAACGGGCCCACCGCCACGTTGCCGCCGGCCGCCGTCTTGAGCAGGTTGTAGGCGATATTGCCGGCGTCCACGTTCGGGCACACCAGCAGGTTGGCCTCGCCCTTGAGCGTGGAGGACGGCAGGATCCGCAGGCGCAGCGCTTCATCCAGCGCGCAGTCGCCGTGCATTTCGCCGTCGATCTCCAGTTCGGGCTCGGCTTGGCGCACCAGTTCCAGCGCGCGGCGCATCTTGGCGCCCGAGGCCGAACTGCCCGAACCGAAGTTCGAGCGCGACAGCAGCGCCACCTTCGGCGCCAGGAACATGCGCTGCATTTCCTTGGCCGCGGCGATGGTGAACTCGGCGATCTGCTCGGCCGTGGGTTCGTCGTTGACGTGCGTGTCCACCAGCACCACCGTGCGCTCGTTGAGCAGCAGGATGTTCATGGCGGCGTAGACGTTGCGGCCCGGCCGGCGGCCGATCACTTCGTCGATGAAGCGCAGGTGGTCGTGATAGGCGCCGACCGAACCGCAGACCATGCCGTCGGCATCGCCCAGGTGCACCATCATCGCGCCGATCAGCGTCATGCGGCGGCGCATTTCCACGCGCGCCATTTCCTTGGTGATGCCACGTCGGCACATGCGCTCCCAGTACGTGGTCCAGTACTGATGGAAGCGTTCGTCGTATTCCGGGTTGGTGACTTCAACGTCCTCGCCCAGGCGCAGGCGCAGGCCCAGTTTCTCAATGCGGGTCAGCAGCACCGAGGGGCGGCCCACCAGGATGGGACGGGCCAGGCCTTCGTCCACCACTACCTGCACCGCGCGCAGCACGCGCTCGTCCTCGCCTTCGGCGAACACGATGCGGGCCGGGCCGCCTTCGCGCACGATGCGCTTGGCGGCCGAGAACAGCGGCTTCATGAAGGCGCCGGAGTGGTACACGAACTGCTGCAGCTGCTCTTCGTAGGCTTCCAGGTCTGGCAGCGGACGCGTGGCCACGCCGCCTTCCATGGCGGCCTTGGCCACCGCCGGCGCGATGCGCACGATCAGGCGCGGATCGAACGGCTTGGGAATCAGGTATTCGGGGCCGAACGAGATATCGAAGGTGCCGTAGGCGGCGGCCACCACCTCGTTCTGCTCTTCCTCGGCCAGCTCGGCGATGGCGTACACCGCCGCCTTTTCCATTTCACGGGTGATGGTGGTGGCACCCACGTCCAGCGCCCCGCGGAAGATGTAGGGGAAGCACAGCACGTTGTTGACCTGGTTCGGGTAGTCCGAACGCCCCGTCGCCATCACCACGTCGTCGCGCACGGAATGGGCGAGTTCGGGCAGGATCTCGGGCGTGGGATTGGCCAGCGCCAGGATCAGCGGGCGCGGGCCCATGGCCGCCACCATCTCGGGCTTGAGCACGCCGCCGGCCGACAGGCCCAGGAACACGTCCGCGCCCTCGATCACTTCGGCCAGCTTGCGGGCGTCGGTCTTCTGCGCGAAACGCGCCTTGTCCGGGTCCATCAGCACGGTGCGGCCTTCGTAGACCACGCCTTCGATGTCGGTGACCCAGATGTTTTCCAGCGGCAGGCCCAGGTCCACCATCAGGTCCAGACAGGCCAGCGCGGCCGCGCCGGCGCCCGACGTCACCACCTTGACCTTGTCGATGTCCTTGCCCACCACCTTCAGGCCGTTGATGAAGGCCGCCGACACGCAGATCGCGGTGCCGTGCTGGTCGTCGTGGAAGACGGGAATCTTCATGCGCTCGCGCAGCTTGCGCTCGACGGTGAAGCATTCCGGCGCCTTGATGTCTTCCAGGTTGATGCCGCCGAAGGTGGCTTCCAGGCCGGCGATGATCTCGACCAGCTTGTCCGGGTCGGTCTCGTTGATCTCGATGTCGAACACGTCCAGCCCGGCGAACTTCTTGAACAGCACCGCCTTGCCTTCCATCACCGGCTTGGAGGCCAGCGCACCGATATTGCCCAGGCCCAGCACCGCGGTGCCGTTGGTGATCACGCCCACCAGGTTGCCGCGCGCGGTGTAGCGGAACACATTGGCCGGGTCCGCCACGATTTCCTCACAGGCCGCCGCCACGCCGGGCGAGTACGCCAGGGCCAGGTCGCGTTGGTTGGAGAGCTGCTTGGTCGGCGTGACGGAGATTTTGCCGGGACGGCCGTGCTCGTGGTATTCAAGGGCGGCTTTGCGGAGGTTGGCATCCATAGGGGCGGCTACTGGCTAGAGTGAGGAACACGAAAGGGGGCAATTCTATTCCGATGACGGGCCGGACGAAACGTTCCCGCAGGGGGCCGCCGGCGTGCACGGCCGCCATGGCCGCGGCGCCGCCCATCTTACCCCCGGCTTACAAATTGTCGCCATCCGGGCGCGCCGCCAATTCGGGAAAACGCCCATACGGATCGAACAGCGCCTTGATCCGCGCGCGCAGCGCGGCGGCCTGCGGCGGCGCGGCGTCGCCCGACGCGGAATCGGCCGGCGCCGCCCCGATGGCCAGCGTCACCCCCTGCACCCAGGCCAGCGTGCCGCCGTGTCCCAGCACCAGATGCGCCAGGTTGACGGTGGCGGGCGCCTCGGGCGCCAGCGCATCCAGGCGGTAGCGCGCGCCCCAGCGCGGCGCCGCGCGGCAGGCGCTGGCCAGTTCGCCTGCGGCCAGCTGGAACAGCGCCGGCACCAGCCGTTGCACCGTCGCCGACCGCAGCGGCTGCACGTCGTCCGTGCCAAAGGGGCCCAGGGTTTCCTCCACCCCATCGGCCAGCAGCAGGTCCACGGCCAGCACGCCCGAATCGGCGCAGCGTCCCATCGGCCACGCCGCCGGGGCCGCCAGCCATTGCGCCAGGGTCATGCTGCCCGGCAGCCCGTCGAACTGCCGCAGGCCCGCCTGCGCCAGGGCCGCCAGCGGCACGCCCGGCTGGGCGCGCCAGCGCGGAGTCGGCCCCGTCAACCGCGCCAGCCCCGCCAGGCGGCCCGGATCGACCGCCAGCAGCGGCCCATTCACCGGCGCGAACGGCCCCTGCGCCTCGTCCAGCGCCATCACCACGCCATACTCCGCGCACAGCGCGCGCGCATGGGCCACGTCCGCTTCGCGCTGCGGCGCCAGCATGGCGCGCGGCCCCAGGCCCGGCGCCTCGCCCAGGTCGCGCACGGCCCCCTGGCACAGCAGCGCCAGCCGTTGCAGGAAGGTGGCCCAGGGGGTCTGGACCGGCCGTCGGCCAAGGAGGAAAGCGCGCCGCGATGGCTGCATGACTACAATCCTTTTTTCCGCTTCAAATCGCCTTCGAGATTCCGATGCCCCGCCTTGCCGCCCGTACCAACGATTTCCTGACCTTCCAGGTGGTTGAACTGTTCAAGCAGGCGCAAGCGCTGCAGGCGGCGGGCAAGGACATCATCAGCCTGGGCATCGGCGAACCGGACTTTACCGCGCCGCCCCAGGTCGTGGAAGCGCTGCAGCGCGCGGCCCAGGCCGGCCACAGTGGCTACAGCGCCCCGGCCGGCCTGATGCCGCTGCGCGAAGCCATCGCCCGGTTCTACCACGAACAGTTCGGCGCCAGGATCGATCCGCGCCGCGTCATCGTCACCGCCGGCGCCTCCGGCGCCCTGACCCTGGCCTGCGCCGCCCTGGTCAACACCGGCGCAGAAGTCCTGATGCCGGACCCCTCCTACCCCGCCAACAGCAACTTCGTGCTGGCGGCCGGCGGCCGGCCGCGCCTGATTCCCAGCTCGGCCGACAAGCGCTTCCAGCTGTCGGCGCAGGACGTCGCCGCGCACTGGACCGAGGCCACCCAGGGCGTGCTGGTGGCCTCGCCCAGCAACCCCACCGGCACCTCCATCGACCATGGCGAACTGGCCAGGCTGCTGGCCGAAGTCCGCGCCCGCGACGGCTTCGCCATCGTCGACGAGATCTACCTGGGCCTGTCGTACGAGGGCCAGCCGCGCTCCGCGCTGACGCTGGACGACGACATCATCGTCATCAACAGCTTCTCCAAGTATTTCCACATGACCGGCTGGCGCCTGGGCTGGATGATCGTGCCCGAGGCCATGGTGGCCGCGGTCGAGAAGATCGCCGGCAGCCTCGCCATCTGCGCCCCCACCCTGGCGCAGCACGCCGCCCTGGCCTGCTTCACCCCCGACGCCCTGCGCACCTTCGAACACCGCCGCGAAGCCTTCAAGCAGCGCCGCGACTACCTGCTGCCCGAATTCGAGCGCCTGGGCCTGAAGGTGCCGGTCAAGCCCGATGGCGCTTTCTACATCTACGCCGACATCAGCGACCTGGCCAACGACAGCGCCGCCTTCTCGCAACGCCTGCTGCTCGAAGCCGGCATCGCCGCCGTGCCCGGCCTGGACTTCGGCCCCGCGCACGGCCGTCACACCATGCGCTTTTCCTACGCCACCGGCCTGGACCGGCTGGAAGAAGCCGTGGCCCGCATGGGCAAGCTGCTGGGCCGCTGACGCTCCGCAAGGCCGCACCGGCGCGGCCCCGCACCGGTCCGCGGCGCCCCCTGCCGAGGTCACGCCCGGCCCTCGCGGGTACACTCGCCGGGCGGCTTTGCGCCGCCCTCTCCCCGTCTGACGAAAAGTTAACGTTCAGATAATCCTTGCCATGCAAACTCGCCTGGCAAGAGGCCGCCTGGCCCTTCCCCTCGCCCGTTGATTCTGGATCGCCGGACCGGTATTTCCAATCCGTCCAGATCTTCCCGACTCAATAGCCAACCCTGTGCTGACGCGGTCTCGGGCGCCCCCCTTCCACTTATATTTTTCCGTTCATTTTTCGGCATTCCGGCCAGCCCCGGCCGCGCCGCGTGACACGGCGCCGACCCAGGAGAAATCGCATGATCCCGCCCAAGACAAGGACCGTCCGCCCCGGTTGGCGCGGAGCGTTGGCGGCCGCGTGGCTGGCGGCCTGCCTGCTGCCCCTGCCCGCGCATGCCCTGGGACCGGGATGTCAGCTCGACCCTTCGCGAGCCGGGAACTACGCGCAAGACGCGGGCATATCCTACGCGTTGGGCAAGCTGGCGCCCGACATCCTTACGCTGGACAAATCGAATCCCCCAGGCATGGTCGTGTATGACCAGCCCCTGCCACCGGTCCCCTGGGTCTGCACTGCGGGACTCGCAACCCAACACCCTTTCCTGACACCCGGCGGATACATGCAGGTGGTGCTGAAGGAACTGGCCAAGACCGGCCTGAAAATGGTTCTGCTGATCGACAACTATCCACCCTGGGAACCGACAGGCAATACCACCGACGACAAGCTTCCCCTGACCAGCGCCATTTATGCGCCCAAGTCGGCAACGGATCCCACCCTGACGGCCAAGGGGGTATTGCTCGGCAGGATGCAACTCGTCGTCGTAACGCCTCCCACGAGGCCGATCAGTGCCTATTTCGGCCCCATGGACGATATCGTCAGAATGCACCCCGGCTACCTGGCCGCCACGAACAGGATCCAGATCGGATCGACCAACGGCACCAGGGTGGCCCTCATTCCCAGATGCATCGCGAAGATTTCGACACCGGGAACGGTCCACTTGGGCAGAGCCTACGGGGTCGGCCATCTGCCACTGCCTGCCCCGGTAAATTTCGTGCTCTCTGCGGATTTCGACGAAAGCTGCGACGGCGGCTTTCGCATCGTCGACCTGGGCCCGCTCACCGTGCCGCTCAAGGTCAGGTTCCAGCCCGAGGGCAACCAGGAACTCACTCCGTTCGATAGCGCAATCGTATTGAAAAACAGCGACGGGCAGCCCAATGGCCTGGCGCTCGGGATCAAGGCGGCCGGGGCGTACCCCATCACATTCAACCAATGGCACGACACACCCACCTCGCTG
Source organism: Achromobacter sp. CSND-B12 (assembly GCF_052906545.1). Taxonomy (NCBI): domain Bacteria; kingdom Pseudomonadati; phylum Pseudomonadota; class Betaproteobacteria; order Burkholderiales; family Alcaligenaceae; genus Achromobacter; species Achromobacter sp. CSND-B12. The sequence goes on from NZ_JBREGJ010000001.1 coordinate 1,730,563, forward strand.
ACTGTGAGCAATCGGCCATTGCCCCTGTACTACTCGGCGCAATTGCAAAAGACCGGCGCGCCGCTGGTGCCGGGCGCATTCAGCCAGCAGGTCACCATCCAGGTGACCTTTCAGTGAACATCGCAAGATAGCGCGGCAGCGCCGCGCGTTCGCGAGGCCCCCCACCCGCCGCCACCCCAGGCATCTGACGAGAAGTTAACGTTCAGATAATCCTTGCCATGCAAACTCGCCGGGCGTCACGGCTTCCGTGCCACGCCCCGGTGAATCCCGACTGCCATGGCGGGCCTTCGCGCCCGCCGAAATCGCCCGGAACCAATAGCCACGCCCATCGCGGCGCGGCATTTCCGCGCGTGGCCACCGATATTCCCCGAGGACTTTTCCGCAATCCGGCCGGCCGCCGCGCGGCCCGGCCGCGCCTATCCAGGAGTCAATTCATGATCAAGCGGATCGCGACGATGGTCCGCCGCCCCCGGCGTGGCGCGCTGGCGGTGGCGGGAAGCCTATTCGCCTGCCTGCTGCCCGTTGCCGCCCATGCGCTGGGCCCTGGGTGCCAGCTCGACCCGAAGCGGGCCGGCAACTACACACAGGACATGGGAACGCAGGCCGCGCCCGGGCAATTCGCGCCAACGCTCCTGACGTTGGACAAGTCCAATCCGCCCGGCACGGTCGTCTACGATGCCCCCTTGCCGCCCGTGCCTTGGGTGTGCGTCAGCAACAGTGCGAGCACGGCGCCTTTCCTGGTGTCCGGAGGGAACTTGACCTCGGTACTGAACGAGTTGCGCAGGGTTGGACTGAAACTCATCATCAAGATCAACGGTTACCCGGACTGGGAACCCACAGGCAACACCACCGACGACAGATTCCGCTTGAGCGCCGAGCGTTACGCCCCCAAGTCCGCGACAGACCCCACGCTCACGGCGGCAGGGCTGCTGCTCGGCAGGATGCAACTGGTCACCGTCACGCCTCCGACCAAACCTGTCAGGGCCTACTTCCCCCCGTATGCCGACCTGGTCAGGATGCACTACGCATTCATCAATACGAATCACATCGAGATCGGCTCCAACAACGACACGGCCATAAGCCTGATCCCGACATGCATCGCCAAAATCTCGACGCCCGGCACGGTTCACCTGGGCAGGGCATACAGCGTGGGCAATCTGCCGCTGCCAGCGCCCACGCAGTTCACCATTGCCGCGGATTTCAACGAAGCCTGCGATGGCGGTTTCCGCGTCATCGACCTGGGCAGCATGGTGGTTCCACTGCAGATCAAGTTCCAGCCCGAAGGCGGCGCGGTGCTGACGTCCCAAAACCAGAACATCGAGCTGAAAAACACCGACGGCACGCCGAACGGCCTTGCGCTGCGAGTCAAGGAAAACGGCGCCATTCCGATCGCCTTCAATGAATGGCGCGCGACCGAGTCATTGACCGTTGCCCAGCATCCCAGGAACCTGTACTACTCGGCGGAACTGATGAAGACCGGCGCACCGCTGGTGCCGGGGACGTTCAGCCAGCAAGTCACGATACTCGTGACCTTTCGCTGATCCCCGGCCCCGCGCCAAGGACCAGCGGGGATCAATCATTCCAGACGCCGCCGGCGACACGCAACATTCCAACAAATACGTACGCGCGCCAAAGGCCTTGGATTACCCGGGCGTCACGATTCGCCCATTTGGGGGGCCTGGCCGCGAACATCCCTCGCTGTCACCAACGCATAGTTGTACCCCCGCCCCGACCAATACCGCGCCAGCAGTTCGCCATCCCTCCGGCTCCCTTGCGCCAAAAACTGGCCACCCGGCCCGGGCGGCCGGATATAGAACATCGCGCGCTGTCCTGCATTTTCGTAGATGACAAGCGCCGCCGGCCCCTGATCGGTAGCCAACAAACGCGCGGCAACAGGCGCGAACCCACTGTCGCTCAGATTGGGCAATCGCTCGGCATGAGCAAAGTACTCATCCAGCCAACGCTGCAAATCACCGGCGTCGGCGCGCACGTCCGGCTGCGGCGCCTCGGCAGACGCAAACATCCGATAGGCCTGTATCGCGTCCTGCATCGGCAGCACCCGATTCGCCAAGGCCGTATCGCGAACACTCCATCCCGTAACGCCGCCAATCGCCATTGCTACCACGAGACTCGCCGCCATCGCCATACGCCGTCGTGTACGGGCGCGTAGCCTCGCGCGGACGGCAGCAGGATCCAACACAGGGTTACCCGGAAGACTATCCCCGCTGCCCAATTCCCTAAGCCGTTGCGCATCGCGCCGCCACGCCTCCAGTTCCTGCGCCTCGTCAGGATGCGTCCGCAAATACGCTTGCAGCTCCAGCAATTGCGCCGGATCAAGCTTTCCATCCACATATGCGTTACGCGTCAGATCATCAATGGAGTGTCTATTCATTTCATTATCCTCAGGCGGGACTCGCCGGCCTGGCCCTCATGCAATTCGCGCAAGGCGCTGCGCGCGCGGGACAGGCGCGACATGACAGTGCCCAGTGGCACGTCAAGCATATCGGCGACGGCCTTGTAGCTCATGCCTTCCACGCTGACGAGCCACAGCAGCGTGCGCTGGGCCTCGGGCAGGCGTTCGAAGACATCCAGCGAAGATCGCGCGATGACCGCGCGCTCGGCCGAGGGCGCGGCGGCCTCGGAGCCGGAGAACCATGACAGCAGCCGCGCATACCGGCGCGAGCGGCGTTGAGAGTCCAGGAATTGGCGATACAGGATGGTGAAGAGCCATGCGCGCACATCCCCTTGCGAACGGCGGCCGCGCCAGCGGGTGAGTGCCCTTTCCAAGGCGGACTGCACCAGGTCGTCGGCCGATACCGGGTCGCGCGTGAGCCGCAGCGCAAAACGCCGCAGGCGCGGCAGTAGCTGGCGCAACACCGCGTCGGATAACTCTTCCGCAGGCATCTCGTCGTCGGTGGATGCCGGCACGTCTGACGGCAAGCGTACAGGCTGAATCATGGCGGGTTCCTGGGGGAGGCCTGCGCACCCAGCATACAGGCCAATGTAGTAAGACGCCGCCCCGGCGGGTTTATTCCCTGGGGGAATAACTTTTTTTGCGCAGCGTCCTACAAGGGTATTCATCGCCCCCTGGGCAAGGAGCCATATGCAACAAGGATCTGACCGCAACGGCCAGCCGCCGGGCCGCAGACAGCCGGAAAACAGTACTCCGGAGCGCCCGTCGCCAAACAGCCATCCCCTCACGATGCCCCAAACCTTCCTGCGCCTCACCGCAATCGGCGCTATCGTCCTCGGCTCCGGCGCCGCGTTCGCCTACGTAGGTGGCTGGCTCGACCCGCACCGGCTGACCCCCAATCAGGTAGTAAACGCCCTGGAAGCCAACAGCGGCGTCCACGAGGGCTTCCGCCGCAATCACGCCAAGGGGATCTGTGTCGTCGGCCGCTTCGAAAGCAGCGGCGCCGCCCACGCCTTATCCACCGCTGCGGTGTTCGCCGCTGGCAGCACACCGGTGGTGGGACGATTGGCCCTGCCCGGCGGCAATCCCTATGCGTCCGACTCCAGCGTCCCCATCCGCAGCTTTGCATTGATGTTCACGTCGTCCAATGGCGAACAGTGGCGAACCGGCATGAACAGCATGCCGGTGTTTCCAGTGGCGACACCGCAGGCGTTCTACGATCAGCAACTGGCCGGCCGTCCCGATCCCAAGACGGGCAAGCCCGATCCACAGCGCATGCAGGCTTTTTTCGCGGCGCATCCGGAAACGGCTGCGTTCCGCGCATGGGCCAAGAACGCCAAGCCTTCGGCCAGCTATGCGACGGAGAGCTATTACGGCCTGAATGCGCTCCACCTGGTCGATGCGAAGGGAACGCGGCAGCCGGTGCGCTGGCAGTTGGCGCCGTTGGACGCCGTGGCGGCGCCTGCGGCCCAGCCGGGTCACGATGCCGACTATCTGCAGACCGACCTGCAACAGCGGCTGACCCAGGGGCCGTTGCGCTGGCGTCTGCTGCTCACGCTGGGCCAGCCTGGCGATCCCACCAGCGACGCAACCCGCCAGTGGCCGGCGGACCGACCGACCGTTGATGCCGGCACGGTGGTGATAACGAGCAGCGCTGCGCAAACCGATGGCCCTTGTCGCGACGTGAACTACGACCCGACCGTGTTGCCGCAAGGCATCGCTGTTTCCAACGACCCACTGCTGGCGGCGCGTTCCGCAGCCTATGCGGCCTCCTATGAACGCCGCACTGGCGAAGGGCCGCCTCAAGCTGCCGCTGCGCCATCCCATTCCACCCAACTGGAGCGCGCCCAATGATCCCGTTGCCCAATCAAACCCGCCGGACACCCGCCACGTTCAGCCTTTTTGCACGTGTGCTGCATTGGTCGATGGCGGTCGGCATCCTCGCGATGCTGTTCATCGGCGTTGGCATGGTGGCGTCGGTTTCCGAACGACATCAGTGGCTGGTACAGATCCATAAGCCATTGGGCCTGGCGTTGCTCGCGCTGGTGTCCATACGGTTGGCCAGGCGGCTGTACAAGGAGGGCGCACCGGCGTTGCCCGCCGACCTGCCGGCCTGGCAGCGCCACGCGGCATTGGCCTCTCACGTCCTGCTGTACGCGCTGATGTTCGCGATGCCGCTGATCGGCTGGGCGATGCTGTCGGCCGGCGGGTATCCTGTGGTGGCGGGCGGTTGGCAATTGCCGCCGATCGCGCCCGCCAACGCGGCACTGTTCAGTCGGCTGCGGGACGCGCATCGCTATCTGGCCTTCCTGCTGCTTGCGACGGTGCTGCTGCATCTGGCCGCGGCGTTGTTCCACGGCTGGATACGGCGCGACGGCGTGCTGGAGTCGATGACGCGCGGCCGTTCCAAGCCTGGCTGAGGACGGGGCCGCCTGGATCAATCCCGAGCCAACGCAATCCCCGATGCCAGCGCCAGGCGGCGGCGCTCGGCCTGCACCTTGGCGCCGTAGCCGTTGTCGTCCGGCCCGGTCGAGCCGACATAGCAGGCCAGGCCGCCATCGACCGAGCCGCGCCGGTTGATGCAGTCGCGCAGGATGGTCGCGCCCACGGCGATGTTGGCGCCCGGGTCCAGCGGGTTCTTGCCCACGGCATCGAACTTGTCCTGGTGCACGCTCGTCATCACCTGCATCAGGCCTTGCGCGCCGACATGGCTTTCGGCCAGCGGGTTGTAGCGTGATTCGATGGCGATCACGGCCAGCAGCAGCAGCGGATCCAGCTGCTTCTCGCGGCCCACCTTGTACACGGTGTTCAGAAGCGGGCCGGTCGCGTCATAGGCGACCTTGTACTTGCGCGAAATATAGTTGCGCAACGCTTCGGCCTGCGGGCCGGTGGCGACCATGGCGGGCTTCTTGGGCGCGGCGGGCGCCGCGCGGGCAGGCCCCAGCATGCCGGTCGCATTGCTGGACGGCGCGGTGGGAACGGCCATGGCGATCGCCGACGAGGAATCGGCGCCGAGTTCGGACCCGGCTTCGGATTCGACGCCGGTCTGCATGGATGAAGGCGCGAGGGCGGTCAACAAGGCTTTGTGCACTTGCAATGCCTGGTCGCGCAAACCGGGCAAGGCGAATCCCATGCTTACCGTCACGATCACCGCAATGCCCAGGTAGAGGGCGCAGATGCGCAGTGATTCGGCAAGATATTGGTGCACTCCTTGGGCCATGCTCCTGAACAGGCTGGCCACTGACGCATCGGGCATGAAAACCTCCTGCGTTAAAAAAGAGGGAGTCAATGTTAACCTCTCTTTCTACCCAAGATGTAACCAAATAGCCGGGATCTGTAGTGAAATACCGCGACCTTAGAGACTTCCTCGCCCAACTTGAACGCATGGGCGAGCTCAAACGCATCGCCGCGCCGGTCTCGACGCGCCTGGAAATGACCGAGATTTCCGACCGCGTGCTGCGCGCCGAGGGCCCGGCCCTGCTGTTCGAAAAGGCCCTGCACGACGGCAAGCCGGCCGGGATGCCGGTGCTGGCCAACCTGTTCGGCACGCCCTCGCGGGTGGCGCGCGGCATGGGCGCCGACGACGTCAGCGCGCTGCGCGACATCGGCGAACTGCTGGCCTCGCTGCGCGAGCCCGAGGCGCCCAAGGGCCTGCGCGATGCACTGGCCAAGGTGTCGATGCTGAAGTCGGCGCTGTGGGACATGAGCCCCAAGAACGTCAAGGGCCCGGCCTGCCAGGAAATCGTCTGGGAAGGCAAGGACGTGGACCTGACGCGCCTGCCGATCCAGACCTGCTGGCCCGGCGACGTGGCGCCGCTGTTGACCTGGGGCCTGGTGATCACGCGCGGCCCCAACGCCCGCCGCCAGAACCTGGGCATCTACCGCCAGCAACTGCTGGGCCCGAACAAGCTCATCATGCGCTGGCTGTCGCACCGCGGCGGCGCGCTCGATTTCCGCGACCACGCGCTGGCGCATCCCGGCACGCCCTTCCCCATCGCCGTGGCGCTGGGCGCCGACCCGGCCACCACGCTGGGCGCGGTCACCCCGGTGCCGGACAGCCTGTCCGAATACCAGTTCGCCGGCCTGCTGCGCGGCTCGCGCACCGAGGTGGCGCAGGCGCTGGGCAGCAACCTCTCGGTGCCGGCCTGGGCCGAGATCGTGCTGGAAGGCCACCTGCTGCCGTCGTCCGATCCGCGCGCCATCACCCCGGTGGTGCCGGACGGCGTCAACCCGCCGCCCCACAGCGACTACGAGATGGCGCTTGAAGGCCCCTACGGCGACCACACCGGCTACTACAACGAACAGGATTGGTTCCCGGTGTTCACGGTCGAGCGCATCACCATGCGCCGCAACCCCATCTACCACTCCACCTACACCGGCAAGCCGCCCGATGAACCCGCGGTGCTGGGCGTGGCGCTGAACGAGGTGTTCGTGCCGCTGCTGCGGCGCCAGCTGCCGGAAATCGTCGACTTCTACCTGCCGCCCGAGGGCTGCAGCTACCGCCTGGCGGTGGTGTCGATCCGCAAGCAGTACGCCGGCCACGCCAAGCGCGTCATGTTCGGGCTGTGGAGCATCCTGCGCCAGTTCATGTACACCAAGTTCATCGTGGTGGTGGACGAGGACATCAATCCGCGCGACTGGAAGGAAGTGGTGTGGGCCATGACCACGCGCATGGACCCGGTGCGCGATACGCTGCTGGTCGAGAACACGCCCATCGACTACCTGGACTTCGCCTCGCCGGTGTCCGGCCTGGGCGGCAAGATGGGCCTGGACGCCACCAACAAATGGCCCGGCGAAACCCAGCGCGAATGGGGCACGCCCATCACCATGGACGCCGACGTCAAGAAGCGGGTGGACGACATGTGGGGGCAGCTGGGGCTGTAGCCCGATAGCCGGGCCTGCCGCCCTGGCCGCATCCCCCGCCCCAAAAGAAAACCCGCCGGATACGGCGGGTTTTCTTTTGGGGGACGCAAAGACCGGAATCAGCGCGCGTCGTTGCGTTCGTCGCGCGAATCGCGCCAGAGCTTGAACACCTGCCAGCCCACCAGCGCGCCGCCGGCCAGCTTGAGCAGCCTGGACTTGCCGCCGCCGCGCATGAACATGGCCGACAGCGACGAGCTGATGAGCGGATAGCGCCGTGCCAGGCCGATGGCCTGCATGGCCCAGCGCGATGCCCCGCCCGAGGCCAGCCCGGGCAGCAAGCTCTTGAACAGCGCGGCCGGTTCGAGCCTGCGCCCGGCGGACACGATGCCCTGCGCCAGCGATTCGCGCTCGATGGCGGCGCGGGCGCGCAACAGTTCGATGCGCACGGCGCGGTCGACGGCGGGAGACCTTTTCGTCATGATTCAGTCCTCCTGGCGCCGCTGCGCGCGGTCATCGTCCTGCGCGTCGCGCACGCGTTCGAGCAATTCGGCGTCGCGGCCCAGTTCTTCCAGCGTGACCGAGAACGGCGGCGGGCCGTAGACCAGGCCGTGGCGCACCACCAGCAGCAGCACCACGCCGACCACCAGGTACAAGGCCGCCAGCAGGCCCAGGGCCAGGTAGCGGTCTTCGGTGGGCCAGAACGCCACCGCGATCGTGATGGTGAACACCAGCACCGCCAGCGTGAGGAACAGCAAGGCGGCGAACGCCATGCCCAGCAGCTTGAGCAGGCGCGCCTTCTCGCCCGCCGCCTCCAGCGCCAGCAGTTCCAGGCGCGTGCGCATCAGCCCGACCAGGCTGGACGCCACGCCAAACACAGATTTGCGTAGACCCATGGCCAAAAGGACACCGGGCGGGCGAGCCGGCCAAAGGCCGGCGCCGCCCGCCCGGAGGTCCTGCCTTGTCAGCGGCGGCTGATCAGCAAGCCGAGCAGCAGGCCGGTCACGCCCGCGATGCCGATGGCTTGCCAGGGATTGTCGTGCACGTAGTCGTCGGTGGCGCGCGCCGCCTTGCGACCGCGTTCGAGCACCGCGTCCTGCGCTTCGTACAGGGCTTCGCGGGTGCGCTTGAGCGAGGTCAGGGCGCGTTCGCGCAATTCAGCGGCCTTGTCGCCGGTGCTGCTGGCGGCTTCGCGCAGCAGGCTTTCGGCGTCGTTCAGGCTAGTCTTGACACTGTCGATGAGTTTTTCTTTTGCGACGTCTTCGGATTTTCTCGTGGCCATGTTTTGAGCTCCTGTTTGTGTCTATGACGAAACCATCATACCAGCCGCTCCGCGATGAGCCCGGCCGGCTTGCTACCGTGTGCTACTTGATTTGCGTAATCTCAACGGCGGACTTGACGCCGCCCTGGTCGATATCCTGCTTCATGACCAGGTTGACCGCCGGGCAGTACCAGTCGGTGACCGTGGTGTTCATGCCGGGGATGGGAATCGTCAGCCCCTGGAACGTGGCCATGGTGGGATCGGAATTGCGGGTGTAGGTGATGGGGTGGCACGACTGCTGCCCCAACGCCGTGTTGATCGCCGCGGCGCGGCCGACCGTCTTGTCGCCGATGCGGACCGTGGTGCTGGGCTGGCCGCCGACCGGCGCTTCCTTGCCGATTTTCAGACGGAACGAATTGCCCGGCAGCTTCTGGCCGGCGCTCAGCTTGCCGTCGTAGGCGAACAGGCCCAGCATGCGCAGGTCGAACTGGCCTTCGGACGGCTTGGGCGCTTCGCCCGCGCTGGCGTACTTCAGGAAGGTGGCCTGGCCGCCCTGGACGGTCATCAGGTAATCGAGCTTGGACTTGCCAGGCGGCAGGCCCGCGTAGCTGAAGCGCGCCACGCCCTGCACGCGGGCGCGGCAGTTGTCGCCATTGCTTTTTGTAACCTCGGCGAAGGTCAGGTCGGCGCCCAGCGCGATATTGCCGGAGCCGGTCAGTTGCACCGCGCCGCCGTCATGCATGAACTGCGCATCGCAGACGCCGGCCTGCGCCGCGCCGGCCGCGCCCAGCGCGCCGGCCACAAATACCAGGGATGCCAATTTTCGCAACGCCACAAGCCACTCCAGAAATCCAGGAAACGCACCGCGCGCCGGTCCGCGCACGGCTGGCTTGATACTACACCGGTTGGCGAAACCGGCGCATGACGGAACGTGTCAGCCGGACGACGCGCCGCGACGGCCCCCGACCGCCCCAATGGCCCGCGACGGCTCGCCACGACCGGGCGACCCGCCGGCGTAGGCGCGGCGCCCGTGCCTATCGATCCCCTCGCTAGGCCACGGCCCGCGAGCCGGTGGCCGCACCGGCCTCGGCGTCGATATCCTCATCGGGCACGGCGGCCAGCGCCACGGCAGCCTGGGCGCGTTCCGGGTTGCCATGGCGCCGGTGCAGGAAATCGACCACCGCCGCGCGGCACGACAGATAGACAGGATCGTTGGCCAGGCGCACCCGGTCGCGCGGGCGCGGCAGCGGCACCGGCAGGATTTCGCCGATGGTCGCGGCCGGCCCGTTGGTCAGCATGACGATGCGGTCGGACAGCAGCACCGCCTCGTCCACGTCGTGGGTCACCATGATGGTGGTGGTGCGGGTCTTGGCGACGATCTTGAGCAGTTCGTCCTGCAGGTGCGCGCGGGTCAGCGCGTCGAGCGCGCCGAACGGCTCGTCCATCAGCAGCACGCCCGGCTCGATGGCGAGCGCGCGGGCGATGCCGACGCGCTGCTTCATGCCGCCCGAGATCTCGCGCGGCAGCTTGTTCTGCGCCGGCAGCAGGCCCACCAGGTCCAGCGCGGCGCGGGTGCGCTCGGCCAGCTGGGCGCGCTTTTCCGAGGCGCCGAAGACCCGTTCCACCGCCAGGTGCACGTTCTGGAAGCAGGTCAGCCAGGGCAGCAGCGAATGGTTCTGGAACACCACGGCGCGGTCCGGGCCGGGGCCGGTGATTTCGCGCTCGGCGCACAGCAGCACGCCGCTGGTCGGACGGGTCAGGCCGGCGATCAGGTTCAGCAAGGTGGACTTGCCGCAACCGGAATGGCCGATGAGGGTGATGAACTCGCCCTGCTCCACCGTCAGGTCGATGTCGCGCAGCGCGACGAAGGCGCCCTTGCGGGTGGCGAAGGTCTGGCCCACGCGCTCGATGCGTACGAATTTCTTCATGGCGCTACTCCTCGGTGTAGGTGAAGCGGCGGGCCAGCGCGACCAGCAGCGTTTCCAGGATCAGGCCGACGATGCCGATCACGAAAATGGCGATGACGATGTGCTCGACCTTCAGGTTGTTCCACTCGTCCCACAGCCAGAAGCCGATGCCGGTGCCGCCGGTCAGCATCTCGGCCGCGACGATCACCAGCCAGGCGGTGCCGATCGACAGGCGCACGCCAGTCAGCATGTACGGCAGCACGGCCGGCAGCAGCACCTTGGTGGTGACCTTCCATTCCGACAGGTTGAGCACGCGCGCCACGTTCAGGTAGTCCTGCGGCACGCGCGACACGCCGACCGCCGTGTTGATGATCATGGGCCAGATCGAACAGATGAAGATCGCCCAGATCGCGGCCGGGTTGGCGGCCTTGAACAGCAGCAGGCCGAGCGGCAGCCACGCCAGCGGCGACACCGGCCGCAACAGGCTGACAATGGGCGAGAACATCGCCCGCACCGGCGCGTAGCGGCCAATGGCAAAGCCCACCGGGATGCCCACCAGCGCGGCCAGGCCGAAGCCGATGCCGACCCGCTGCAGCGAGGCCAGCAGGTTCCAGCCGATGCCCTTGTCGTTGGGACCGTTGTCGTAGAACGGATCCGAGAACAATGCCACCGCCGCCTGCCAGGTCACGCCCGGCGTGGGGATCTCCGGGATGCGCATGGCGACCACCTGCCAGACCAGCACGAACAGCGCGAAACCGGCCACCGGGCCGACCACGGCGCGCAGCGCCGCTTCCAGCCGTTCGCGCCAGGCATCGGCCCATTGCAGGGGGGGCGTGGCGGGCGCGGCCGGCTGCGGCGCCGGCGCGGCGGCGGCCCGTTCCATACTCGTTACGGTAGACATGGCGAGTCTCTCCTCTGCGTGGCGGCGCTCAGGCCTTGACCTTGAAAGCGTCGGCATAGGCCGCCGGATTGCTGCCGTCCCAGACCACGCCGTCGACCAGCTTGGAACTGCGCATCTCGCCGGCGGGCACGGCGATGCCGGCGGCCTGCGCGGCCTGCTTGTAGACGTCGATGCGGTTGACCTGGCGCGCGGTGGCCAGATAGTCGGGATGTTCCTTGAGCAGGCCCCAGCGCTTGTGCTGCGTCAGGAACCACATGCCATCGCTCAGGTAGGGGAAGTTGGCCGCGCCGTCGCCCGAGAAGCGCATCGGATGCGCGTCGCTCCAGCGCTTGCCCAGGCCGTCGTCGTACTGGCCCAGCATGCGGTCGACGATGCCGCTGGCGTCGGTGTTGACGTATGACTTGGCGGCGATGGTCTCGGCCGTCTTGCGGCGGTTCTCGGGCGAGGCGTCGATCCACTTGCCGGCTTCCAGGATCGCGGCGGTGACGGCGCGCGCGGTGTTGGGGTTGCGCGCCACGAAGTCTGCGCTGGTGCCCAGCACTTTCTCGGGATGGTCGGTCCAGATCGCCTGGGTCGTCACCGCGGTGAAGCCGATCTTGTCGAGGATGGCGCGCGCGCCCCATGGTTCGCCGACGCAGAAACCGTCCATGTTGCCCACGCGCATGTTCGCCACCATCTGCGGCGGTGGCACCGTGATGACCTTGGCGTCCTTCATCGGGTCGATGCCATAGGCGGCCAGCCAGTAGTACAGCCACATGGCGTGGGTGCCGGTGGGGAAGGTCTGGGCGAAGGTGTATTCGCGCTTCTCGGACGCCATCAGCCTGGCGAGCGATTCACCGTCGCGGGCGCCGGCCTGCGACAGCTTGCTCGACAGGGTGATGGCCTGGCCATTCTGGTTCAGGTTCATCAGCACGGCCATGTCCTTCCTGGGCCCGCCGATGCCCATCTGCACGCCGTAGATCAGGCCATAGAGCACGTGCGCCATCGCCAGTTCGCCGTTCAGCAGCTTGTCGCGCACGGCCGCCCATGAGGCTTCCTTGGACGGCGTGATGGTCACGCCATATTTCTTGTCGATGCCCAGCACCGAGGCCATGACGACCGAGGCGCAGTCGGTCAGCGGAATGAAGCCGATCTTCACCTCGGCCTGTTCGGGCGCGTCGCTGCCGGCGGCCCAGGCGCCGGCGCGCACCAGCGGGTCGACCAGAGACAGCAGGCCGGCGCCCGCCACGGCGCGCGCGGTGCCGGCCAGCCACTTGCGGCGGCTGGCGTCGGTGGTCGAATCCGGGTCCGCGGCGGTGGCGGGAAGGCGGGGTTTCACTGGCGTCATACGGGGCTCCTGGCAAAAAAAAACGTCCCGCGCGCCGCGCGGGAACAACCCGCTGGCGCCGCGGAACGTCGTTGTTCCCTGCCGCTGTCGCGGCGCTTGGCGTGGTCGAGCCGCTCGCGGCCCGCCCATGAACCGTTAAGCAATCCGCGTGCCAAGGCGCCTCGCATGGCCGGCGCGGCGGCCCTGCGCCCGCGTGCCCACTGGCTTTGCGGGCGTCCACGGCAGTGGCGCGGGCGCAGTTTGCGGGCCAAGCCCGATGGCGACGGCGGGACCCGCGATCCAACTTGGTGCGTAAACGAATGCGGCGGCGCACCATCGATGTGCGCGCCACGCCACTTCCTGTGTTCGATGGCCCGGTCGCCCTGCCCCCTGCCGGCCGCCGCCTTTTTCCGCATTTACGGGCAGCGCGCCCGCGGACACCGGCGTTGCGTCGCGCCGCTTCCCCGGCGCGGGCATGGAACTTGCATAGCTTGAGGCGGCGCAACGCGCATGCGCGCCGCGCCAAATAAGTTATGGCTATATGGATTCAAGAAATCAGAAGTTGTGGGGATGAAACCCGGTCCCTATGATCGTTTGACCTTCTGCCGGGTGCGCCCGAGGCTGCGTGATGAAGCTTTTCCCGATTTTTGCCGATCTGAAAGACCGGCCCGTGCTGGTCGTGGGCGGTGGCGCGGTGGCCGAGCGCAAGACGCTGGCTCTGCTCGAAGCCCACGCCGCGGTCGCCGTCGGCGCCCCCGAATTGACGCCGGCCCTGGAGGCCTTGCTGGCCGACGGCCGCATCCGCCACCTGCCCGGCCGTTTCGACCCCGCGTGGCTCGAGGGCGCCTGGCTGGTGGTGGCCGCCACCGATGACCGCGACGTCAACGCCACGGTTTCCGCCGCCGCCCAGGCCCGCCGCATTTTCAGCAATGTGGTGGATGACCCCGAGCTGTCCTCGTTCCAGGTGCCGTCCATCGTCGACCGTTCGCCCGTGATCGTGGCCATCTCGTCGTCAGGGGTGGCGCCGGTGCTGGCGCGGCGCCTGCGCGAACGCATCGAATCGCTGTTCGACCACAGCCTGGGCCGCCTGGCAGCACTGGCCGAACGCTACCGCGCGCGCATCCGCGCCGGCCATCCCGACCTGGGCGCGCGGCGCCGCTTCTACGACTGGCTGCTGGACGGCCCGGTGGCCGGCCTGCTGCGCCAGCAGCGGCCCGAGGCCGCCGAAGCCGCGCTGGACGCGGCGCTGGCCCAGCCGCTCAGGCCGGCCGAGGGCAGCGTGGTGCTGGTGGGCGCCGGCCCCGGCGACCCCGGCCTGCTGACGCTGAAGGCGCTGCGCGCGCTGAACGAAGCCGACGTGATCCTGTACGACCGGCTGGTCAGCGACGAGGTCATGTCGCTGGCGCGCCGCGACGCCGAGCGCGTTGCGGTGGGCAAGCTGCCGGGCGAAGACCACCACGCCACGCAGGCGCGCATCCACGCCCTGCTGGTCGAGCACGCCCGCGCCGGCCGCCGCGTGGTGCGCCTGAAGGGCGGCGACGCCTTCATCTTCGGCCGCGGCGGCGAAGAACTGGAACATCTGCGCGCGCATGGCGTGCGCTACGAGGTCGTGCCCGGCATCACCGCGGCGCTGGCCTGTGCGGCCTATGCCGGCATTCCGCTGACACACCGCGAGCACGCGCAATCGGTGCGCCTGGTGACGGCGCACTGCCGCGAGGACGAGGACAATCTGGACTGGCCGGCGCTGGCGCGAGAACGCCAGACGCTGGCGTTCTACATGGGCGTGGGCCAGCTGGAATTGCTGACGCAGCGCCTGATCCGCCATGGCCGCGCCGCGACCACGCCGTTCGCGCTGATCGAGAACGGCAGCCGGCCCGAGCAGCGGGTGCTGTCCGGCCCGCTGGAAGACCTGCCGCGTTTGGCGCGGGCGCACGCCATCCGCTCCCCCGCCCTGCTGATCGTGGGCGAAGTCGCGGGACTGGCGCAATCACTGCATTGGTTCGGCGAGCACCTGGAAGGCGCGCCGCAAAGGCTGGCGGCGTAGCGGCCGCGTGGGCCACGGCTGCCGTCGGCGGGCCGGGGCCGCGCCGCCTCTGGCTCCGGCTTCAGTCGGTCTTCTGGGTGGTGCCGAAGATGCGGTCGCCGGCGTCGCCCAGGCCCGGCATGATGTAGCCGTGCTCGTTCAGGCCGTCGTCGATGGACGCGGTGTAGATATGCACGTCCGGGTGCTTGGACAGCACCGCGTCGATGCCGACCGGCGCGGCCACCAGCACCAGCGCGCGGATTTCCTTGCAGCCGGCGCGCTTGAGCAGGTCGATGGCGGCGACCATGGAGCCGCCGGTGGCCAGCATCGGGTCGACGATCAGCGCCAGGCGCTGGTCCAGTTCGCCCACCAGGCGTTCCAGGTAGGTGTGCGCTTCGAGCGTCTCTTCGTTGCGGGCCACGCCCACCACGCTGACCTTGGCGCCCGGGATCAGGCTGAGCACGCCGTCCAGCATGCCGATGCCGGCGCGCAGGATGGGCACCACGGTGACTTTCTTGCCGGCGATCTTCTCGACCTGCACGGCGCCACACCAGCCTTCGACGGTGGCGGGCGCCAGCGGCAGGTCCTTGGACGCTTCGTAAGTGAGCAGCGCGCCCACTTCCTGCGACAGTTCACGGAAGCTCTTGGTACTGAGGTCGGCGCGGCGCATGATCCCGAGCTTGTGGCGGATCAGCGGATGGCGGATTTCGTGCACGGGCATGTGCGTAAATCTCCAGAATATTGATAAGCAGGGTTGGTTCGCCTCAGGCGCCGCCACAACATGGCGCACGCCCGAGAATCGTAATCGGTTTGGCAGGAGGATGCAGGGGGCCGCGTCAACCTTTATTGTTCGGCCAGCCAGGCGATCAGGGCGTCGTCGAATGCCCGCACGGCGCCGGCCTGCTCGTGGTTGACGATGCTGACCACCACGTAGCGCTTGCCGCTGGCGCCCAGCACGTAGCCGGCGATCGAGCGCACGTCGCGCAGCGAGCCGGTTTTCAGGTGGGCCATGCCCAGGGTGCCATCGCCTTTCATGCGGCGCCGCACCGTGCCGTCGACGCCCGCGATCGCGAGGGATGAAATGTACTCCGGCATGACGGGGGAATTCCAGGCCAGGGTCAGCATCGAGGCCAGGCTGTCGGCCGAGACCCGCGCGTCGCGCGACAGGCCGGCGCCGTTGTCGATCACCAGTTCGGGCATGTCCAGGCCCTGCCGCGCCAGCAGGTCCTTGGCCACGGCGCCGCTGCTGGCCACGGTGGCCGGCCGGCGGCCCTTTTCCGCGCCCAGGGTCAGCAGCAGCGTGCGCGCCATGACGTTGTTGCTGCGCTTGTTGATCTGGCGGATCACCTCGGCCAGCGTCGGCGAATCGTGCGAGGCCAGCACCACGGCATCGCCAGGCACCATGCCGGCGCGCACCTGGCCCTTGAAGGTGCCGCCCAGTTCCTTCCACAGCAGGCGGAACAGCTCGGTGGCGTAGTCGGTCTGCGACAGCGCCAGCCGGTACAGGTCGAATTCACCGCAGGAGCCGGCGACCTTGCCGCCCACGCGCAGGGTCACGCCCTGCTGGGTGATGACCGGATCGGTGGTGACCACCGGCGCGCCCGGGCAACGGGCATCGCTCCATTCGACCCGGCCCTCGATCTTCAAACCGGGCAGCGGCGGGTCGATCAGCGGCACCCACTTGTTGGCGGCGGGATCGGGGGTGAACAGGATGCGCACGGCGCCAAAGCCCACCATCAGGGCGTCGGGGCTGGCGTTGTAGGCGCGGTCGGGCGCGCCGTCGAAGGCGCCGGGGTCGGTGGCGACCTGGCCAAAGATGCTGCGGTCGATCACCAGGTCGTTGATCTGCTTGACGCCGCGCAGGCGCAGTTCACGCAGCAACACCCACAGGTCCTGCATCAGGAATTGCGGATCGCCGCCGGCGCGCAGGTAGAGCGGCCCCGGCAGCACGCCCTTGGCGTCGGGCCGGGCGCCCGGCTCGGTCATGAAGGCGGTGCGCCAGACGTAGTTGGGGCCCAGTTCGGACAGCGCCGCCCAGGTCGTGACCAGCTTCATCACCGAGGCCGGATTGCGCGCTTCCTTGGCGTTCAGGGCCGCCAGGCGCGGGCCGCCGACTTCCTGCACCACCAGCGACAGCGAACTGTCCGGCAGCTTGCTGGCCTTCCAGGCGTTGACCACGCTGGGCGGCAGGCCCGGCACCTGGGCGCAGGCGGCGCCGGCGGCCAGGGCCAGCAGTCCACCGGCCAGCCATTGCCGCGGCCCGCCCACACGCTTTTTCCCTAGTCCCGTCATGCCCTGTCCACCCGGTTGCTCGTCCTGCAAAACCGTGAGCATACAAAACCTGGGACGGTTACGGGCGGCGACACGGGTCGAACGCCGGCGCCGGCCGCCTTCGCCGTGGCACTACTGCTGCAATTTCCACTTGCCGCCGGCCACGGTCGCCATGACCAGGGCGCGCTCGTCCAGGCCGTTGTGGTCGGTGGCGCCCATGTTGACCACGCCGGTGGCGGTCGGCAGGTTCTTGACGTTCTCCAGGGCGTCGCGCAGCGCCGCGCGGAATTCCGCGGTGCCGGGCTTGGCCTTTTTCAGCGCCACCGGCACGGCCTGCTGCAGCAGCAGGCCGACGTCCCAGGTGTAGGCGGCGAACAGCGACACGCTGCCCGCGCCGTTGGCGGCCTCGTACTTTTTGGCGAAGGCCTGGGCCGTGGCCTTGACCGGATGGGTGTCCGGCAGCAGGTCGGCCACCATCACCGGCCCCACCGGCACCCAGGCGCCGTCGCAGGCGGCGCCGCAGACGCGCAGGAAGTCGTTGTTGGCCACGCCGTGGTTGAAGTAGATCTTGCCCTTGAAGCCGCGTTCGCGCAGCGAGCGCGCCGGCATCGCCGCCGGCGTGCCGGAGGCGCCCACCACCACCGCGTCCGGGGCGGCGCCGACCAGTTTCAGCGTCTGCGCCACCGCCGAGGTGTCGGTGGGCGCGAAGCTTTCCTTGCCGACGATCTCGATGCCGTGCTGCTTGGCGGCCTTTTCCACTTCCACCCAGAAAGTCTCGCCCAGGGCGTTGTTGAAGCCGATGAAGGCCAGCTTCTTGACGCCGTTGGCGGCGGCGTGGCGGGCGATGCCCTCGGCCATCAGGGAATCGGAATGCGGCGTCTTGAAGACCCAGCGGCGCTTGTCGTCCACCGGATCGATCAGGCGCGCCGACGAGGCCAGCGTGATCACCGGCGTTGCGCCGCTGGCCACCGTGTCCAGCATGGCCATGGTGTTGGGGGTGGTGGTCGAGCCGACGATCAGGTCGACCTTGTTCTCGGAGATCAGCTTGTGCGAATTGCTGACCGCGCGGGTCGTGTCGGAGGCGTCGTCCAGCACCACGTATTCGACCTTGACGCCGCCGATCTCGGTGGGCAGCAGGCCGATGGTGTTGCGTTCGGGAATGCCCAGGGACGCCTGGGGGCCGGTGGTGGACAGGGTGGCGCCGATCTTCACTTGCGCCAGCGCGGGCGCGGCGCCCGCGACCAGCAGGGCCGCCAACGCGGCCGTCAGAGTGCTACGAGGGGTCATGCGGTATCTCCTTTGGGGCGCGGATATCGTTATGCGTCTTGCCGATCCGCTACGGCGTAGAAAGCGTTATACGACGGGATCCCCCCGGTGCGACAGGAAAGCGCCGTCATGGAAAACCAGGGCGCCGCCGTGGTCGTCCGGCGCGTGCAGGCGCCGCACCTCGCCGATCAGCACGGCGTGGTCGCCCACTTCCAGCACCTGGCGGGTGGCGCACTCGAAGCGGGCGGCGCAGGCGTCGAACACGGGGATGCCGTCCTCGGTGGCATACCAGTCCAGCCCGGCATAGCGGTCCGCCACGGGTTGCGAGAACACCCGCGCCAGGTCGCGCTGCGGCGCCCCCAGCACATGGATGGCGAAGCCGCCCCGGGTGGTGAAGTCGGCGTAGTGGATGCTGGCGCGGCGCAGGCTCCACAGCACCAGCGGCGGCTCCAGCGAGACGGGCGCGAAGGAGTTGACCGTGAGGCCGATCGGCCCGTCGGCGCCCGCGGCGGTCACCACCGTGACGCCGGTGGCGTAGCGCCCCAGCGCCCGGCGCAGACGAAGCGGGCTGAGATCGTCGCTGGCAGGCATGGCGGCTTCCCCGCGGCCGCCGCTCAGGCCGGCACCGTGCTGGCCGGGCGCACGCCCGACAGCGGCATGGCCTCGGCCATCAACCGCTGCATCGAGTCCAGCACGAGGTCCTGCGGCATCAGGCCGAAGTTGTGCAGGCTCATCACGTGGTCCAGGCCCATGTCGGCCAGCCGCGCCAGCTTGTCGGCCACGGTGCGGGGCGAGCCGAACAGCGACAGGCCGCTGGCGATGATGTCGTCGTAGACCTGCTTGCGCGCGTACAGCCGGGTGTCCACGTACAGGTCGAAGGCGCGGGCGGCGCGTTCGCGGGCCTCGTCGTCGGTCTCGGCCACGTGGGTGTGCAGCGCCACCGCCGCCATGCCCGTGGCATCCTCGATGCCGGCCTCGGCCAGGCCGCGGCGGTAGTCCTGCATCATCAGGCCGATCTCTTCGAAGTTGTCCACCGCCGCGTACGGCACGAACAGCATGCGGCGGCCCTGGCGGCCGACGTGGTAGGCGGCCTCGCGGCGCAGGATCGCCACGTAGACGGGCACCGGCTGCTGCACCGGCTGCACGTTCAGGCGCACCTCGTGGATGCGGTTGAACTTGCCTTCGTGGCTGACGCGCTCGCCGGCCAGCAGGCGCTCGACCAGCATCAGGTTCTCGTCGAAGCGCTCGCGCTTGGTGGCCGGATCGACGTCGTAGCCCTCGAACTCGTGCTTCAGGTAGCCCGAGCCCACGCCCAGCGACAGCCTGCCTTGCGAAAGCTGGTCCACCAGGGCATAGTTTTCCGCCACCGTCAGCGGGTTGTGGAAGGTGAGGATGGAGATCGCGGTGCCCAGCCGCAGCCACGTCGTCTGCTGCGACAGCGCCGCCAGGAATACCGCCGGGTTCGGCACCGCGCCGTATTCATGGAAGTGGTGCTCGGCCACCCAGAAGGTGTCGTAGCCCAGCTGTTCGGCGCGGCGCGCCTGCTCCAGCACCTGGCTGTAGAGCTGGCCCAGGCTGCGGGGCTGGTCGGGGTAGTGGTCCTGCACCGAGAAGATGGACATCTTCATTGCTTGTCTCCGTCTTTGTCCGCTCGCGCCCCCGAATCGGTCTTCCGGCCCGGATGGTTGTCCGCCACGGCACTCTGATGTATTTTTTAGTGATACACGTATTCTAATAAGAGACGAACTGATGTCAACAGAAAGCAGCACCGGGATCCAGTCCGCCGAAATCGCCCTGGACGTCCTGACCCGGCTGGCCGAACTGGGCGGCGCCGTGTCGGTGTCGGAACTGGGCCGCAGCCTGGACATGCCGCGCGCCAAGGCGCATCGCTACCTGGTGTCGCTGGAGCGGCGCGGTTACGTCGAGCAGGATCCGGCCAGCGCCCGCTACCGGCTCGGGCCGCAGGCGCTGCACACAGGGCTGGCGGCGCTGGCCGAGGTGGATTTCGTCAAAGTGGCGGCCGGCTGCCTGGAAGACCTGAGCGCCGCCATCGGCCAGACCGTCTTCCTCTCGGTCTGGGGCCAGCACGGTCCCACCATCGTCCAGTGGCGCGACGCGCGGCTGCCGGTCACGGTCAACGTGCGCGTGGGTTCGGTGCTGCCGCTGCTCAACAGCGCCACCGGGCGCGTCTTCGCGGCCTGGCTGCCGGAGCCGCTGGCGCTGCCGCGCGCACTGGCCGAATGGGACGCGGCGCGGCGCCAGGGCGGCGACACCGCGGCGTTGCTGGACGACCCCGCCGCCACCGGCCTGCCGCTCGACCCGGCCGACCCCGCCGCCGCGCTGCGGGCGCGCTGGCAGGCCACGCGCCAGCGCGGCTACGCCAGCGTCAGCGGCCACCTGCTGCACGGCATCGACTCGGCCGCCCTGCCGGTGCTGGACGCGCAAGGCCAGCTGGCCGGCGCCATCACCGGGTTGGGACTGCACGGCGGCTTCGACCTGGCGCCGGACGGCGCGCCGCTGCGGGCGCTGATGGCGGCCGCGGCCGACTGCTCGCGCCGGCTCGGCTGGCGCGGCGGGCGCTAAGTCGCCGCGCCAGCCCCCGGCGCACCTTCCCCTGAAAATCGCTCGCTCCCGTCCTGCCGTCCTCGCTTGCGCGGGCGCCGCCGTCGCCGGCCGCCCCGCCCTTTTCGCCAGCCCCTTTACAATAGACAGTTGCCCAGAGCCGTGCCGACAGGTCCGGCTCGCTTTTTTGCCGCCGCCCCATCCGGCGGCCCGGCGGCCGGCCCAGGCCGCGCCCGCCCCTGATACCGATACCCGCGTGCAAGCCCTTACCGTTTCCGATTTCGACTACGAGCTGCCTCCCGAGCTCATCGCGCAGACACCCGCCGCCCAGCGCACGGGCAGCCGCCTGCTGCACCTGGACGGCGCCAGCCAGCTGCATGACCGCCAGTTCGCCGACCTGGAGGGGCTGTTGCGCCCCGGCGACCTGCTGGTGTTCAACGACACCCGCGTCATCAAGGCGCGCCTGGCCGGCCACAAGATCACCGGCGGCAAGGTCGAGGTGCTGGTCGAGCGCATCACCGACACCGACCGCGCGCTGGCGCACGTGCGCGCCAGCAAGTCGCCCGGCGCCGGCATGGTGCTGCGGCTGGCCGACGCCTTCGACGCCACGGTGCTGGGCCGCGAGGGCGAGCTGTTCGACATCCGCTTCCCCGGGCCGGTGCTGGAATTGCTGGACGCGCACGGCGCGACGCCGCTGCCGCCCTACATCACGCACGCCGCCGACGCCGGCGACGACGACCGCTACCAGACCGTCTACGCCCGCGAACCGGGCGCCGTGGCGGCGCCGACCGCCGGCCTGCACTTCGACCAGCCCACCCTGGACCGCCTGGCGGCGCAGGGCGTGGAGCGCGCCTTCGTCACGCTGCACGTGGGCGCCGGCACCTTCCAGCCGGTGCGCGTGGACAACCTGGCCGACCACGTCATGCACGCCGAATGGTTCACCGTGCCGCAGGCCACGGTGGACGCCATCGCCGCAACGCGCGCCCGCGGCGGCCGCGTGATCGCGGTCGGCACCACCAGCGTGCGCGCCCTGGAATCGGCCGCCGCCCAGACCGAGGGCCGCACCGCCCCCGGCCTGCCGCTGGCCGCCGCCCAAGGCGACACGCGCCTGTTCATCACCCCCGGCTACCAGTACCGCGTCATCGACGCCCTGGTCACCAACTTCCACCTGCCCCAGTCGACCCTGCTGATGCTGGTGTCGGCGCTGGCCGGCGTCGAGCCGATCCGCCGCGCCTACGCCCACGCCGTGGCCCAGCGCTACCGCTTCTTCAGCTACGGCGACGCCATGTTCATCGAATCCCCCGCCCCATGACCGGACTGAATTTCGAACTGCTTGCCACCGACGGCGGCGCCCGCCGCGGCCGCATCACGCTCAACCACGGCGTGGTGGAAACGCCCATCTTCATGCCCGTGGGCACCTATGGCAGCGTCAAGGCCATGATGCCGCACGAACTGAAGGACATCGGTTCGCAGATCGTGCTGGGCAACACCTTCCACCTTTGGCTGCGCCCGGGCACGGACATCATGGAAAAGCATGGCGGCCTGCACGGCTTCATGCAGTGGGACAAGCCGATCCTGACCGACTCGGGCGGCTTCCAGGTGTTCAGCCTGCAGGGCATGCGCAAGATCACCGAGGAAGGCGTGAAGTTCGCCTCGCCCATCGACGGCGCCCGCCTGTTCCTGACGCCCGAGGAATCGATGCGCATCCAGCGCTCGCTGAACTCGGACATCGTCATGGTGTTCGACGAGTGCACGCCCTACGAGATAGACGGCCGCCCCGCGACCATCGAGGAAGCGGCCCGCTCGATGCGCATGTCGCTGCGCTGGGCGCGCCGCTCGCGCGAGGAATTCGACCGGCTGCAGAACCCCAACGCGCTGTTCGGCATCGTGCAGGGCGGCATGTACGAATCGCTGCGCGACGAGTCCCTGGCCGGCCTGCAGGACATCGGTTTCCACGGCTACGCCATCGGCGGCCTGTCGGTGGGCGAGCCCAAGGAAGACATGATGCGCATCCTGGCGCACGTGACGCCCAAGCTGCCGGCCCAGGCGCCGCGCTACCTGATGGGCGTGGGCACGCCGGAAGACCTGGTCGAGGGCGTGAGCCGCGGCGTCGACATGTTCGACTGCGTCATGCCGACCCGCAACGCCCGCAACGGCTGGCTGTTCACCCGTTTCGGCGACGTCAAGATCCGCAACGCCAAGTACCGCGACGACACCCGCCCGCTGGACCCGAGCTGCGCCTGCCACACCTGCGCCAACTTCTCGCGCGCCTACCTGCATCACCTACAGCGCGCCAACGAGATCACCGGCGCGCGCCTGAACACGCTGCACAACCTGCATTTCTACCTGACCATCATGAAGGAAATGCGGGAGGCCATCGCCGAGGGCCGCTTCGACGCCTGGCGCGCGCAGTTCGCGGCCGACCGGGCGCGCGGGGTGGAGTAGCGGGGCGCTGTGCCGCTCGCGGTTCGCGCTCAGCGGCGCAACGAGAGAATCACTGCGGCGGCCATTGCTGCGCGGCATGCAAGATGCGCAGGATCCGCACGGCCAGCGCATCCGCCGCATACACGATGATGTAATTCGCGCGAACGACCATTTCGCGGGTACCGGCGATCCTTCCGGGGCGGTACAGCGCGGGACGGGCGGGCAGTTGCGCCGCCTTCGTTTCAATATCGTCTTTCAGACGCTGGGCAGCGTCTGGATTGTCATCTGATATGTAGTCGACTATGGCCAACAGGTCGGCCCGGGCGGCGGACGACCATTCAACTGCGGGCACGGCGCTTCCTGTCGATCAGCGCCTGGGCTTCATCCATGACCTGCTGGTGCGGCACCGCCGGCCCCGTATCGGCCAGGGCTTCCTGGACTTTGGCGCGGAACCACGCGTCGTGCGCCTGGGCATCGGTGGTCAACCCGGCGGGCAGGCCGCCCTCCTTGGCCACCCGCGTGAGCAGGATGCGCACGGCGTCGGAAATCGTCAGGCCGAATTCGGCCAGCTTTTCGGTGGCGTCGGCTTTGAGCTTGTCGTCCACGCGGACGTGGAGCATCGAGGTCTGGGGCATGGCGATTCCTGCAATAGTGTCGGGCCAGTGTATCTCAATTGAGATACTTTCCTGCCACCAACCGCGCATTTTGCGTCCACCCATACCGGGAGAACCCGAATAAGGACTTTTGTTTCGCGTTTCCGCCCTCATCACTGCGCACAGGACGACCCCCTACGCCAGAACGGCCGCCCCGCCGCCGGGCCGCCCCAAGGCGGGGCAGCCCCCTCGGGGGCAGCCAGCGCACCACGCGCGCGCGGCGTGGGGGCCCCTAAACCTCGCTACAATAGTCGGCTTGCCCTATCCATGGCTCGCGCGGGGATGGGCGCAGAACAAGATCGTCGACAGCACGATATAAACAAACCCAAACAGACCAAACGCAGGAGAATTACATGTCCGCTATCGATACCGCCAGCCTCGTCGTGGCCCAGGCCGCCGCCCCCGAAGGCAATGCGCTGATGGGCATGCTGCCCATCATCCTGATGTTCGTGATCCTCTATTTCCTGATGATCCGTCCCCAGATGAAGCGCCAGAAGGAACACCGCAACCTGATCGCCGCCCTGGCCAAGGGCGACGAAGTCGTCACCGCCGGCGGCATGCTGGGCAAGGTCACCAAGGTGAACGACAGCTACGTCACCGTCGAAGTCTCGGAACTGGCCGACAAGCCGGTCGAGATCATCATGCAGAAGTCGTCGGTGTCGACCGTTCTGCCCAAGGGAACCATCAAGGCCCTGTAAGCGTCCCATAGGAGCTCCGCCGCCGGGCCCCGGGGTCCGACGGCAGCCGCCCCGCCGCCCGTCGCGCCAGCCGCCCGGGCGGCCTTTTCTCCACTCTTACATGACGTAGCCGGCAATGAACCGCTATCCCCTCTGGAAGTACATTACGGTCCTGATTGCGGTCCTTATCGGCCTGCTGTATACGCTTCCCAATTTCTACGGCGAGTCGCCCGCCGTCCAGGTTTCCAGCGCCAAGGCCACCATCAAGGTGGATCCGGCCATGCTGAGCCGGGTCGAGCAGATCCTGACCGACGCCAAGATCCCCAATGAAGGGGTCTACTACGAACAGAACGGCACGCTCGGCACCGTGCGCGCCCGCTTCACCTCGACCGACCTGCAACTGCAGGCGCGCGACCTGATCGACAAATCCCTCAATACCGTCCAGGGCGACCCGCACTACACCGTGGCGCTGAACCTGCTGCCGGCCTCGCCCACCTGGATGCGCGCACTGGGCTGGTTCGCCCCCAAGCCCATGTACCTGGGCCTGGACCTGCGCGGCGGCGTGCACTTCCTGCTGCAAGTGGACATGCAGGGCGCCCTGACCGCCCGCTACGATTCGCTGGCCGCCGACGTGCGCTCGGTGCTGCGCGACCAGAAGGTCAACGTGGCCGGCGTCGAGCGCTCGGGCATGAGCGTGGCCGCCAGCTTCGCCAACGCGCAGGACCGCGACCGCGCCATCTCGACGCTGCGCAGCCGCCTGCCCGACCTGGAATTCACCGAAAGCGAAGAAAACGGCAAGCTGCTGCTGCTGGGCGCGCTGAACCCGGCCGCGGTCACCCGCGTGCAGGACTCGGCGCTCAAGCAGAACATCAACACGCTGCACAACCGGATCAACGAACTGGGCGTGGCCGAGCCGGTCATCCAGCAGCAGGGTTCGGACCGCATCGTGGTGCAGCTGCCCGGCGTGCAGGACGTGGCCAAGGCCAAGGAACTGCTGGGCCGCACCGCCACCCTCGAAATCCGCATGGTCGACGATTCGCCCGCCGCGCAGGCCGCGCTGCTGGGCGGCTCGGTGCCGTTCGGCCTGGAGCGCTACTCCGACCGCGACGGTCGCCCGATCCTGGTGCGCCGCCAGGTGGTCCTGACCGGTGAGAACCTGCAGGACGCCCAGCCCGGCCGCGATTCGCAGACCCAGCAGGCCGCCGTCCACCTGACGCTGGACTCCAAGGGCGCGCGCATCTTCCGCGACGTCACCCGCGACAACATCGGCAAGCGCATGGCCATCCTGCTGTTCGAGAACGGCAAGGGCGAAGTGGTCACGGCCCCGGTCATCCGCAGCGAAATCGCCGGCGGCCAGGTGCAGATCTCGGGCAGCATGAGCTCCGAGGAAGCCGCCGACACCGCCCTGCTGCTGCGCGCCGGCGCGCTGGCCGCGCCGATGTCGATCATCGAGGAACGCACCATCGGCCCGAGCCTGGGCGCCGACAACATCTCGAAGGGCTTCCATTCGACGCTGTACGGCTTCCTGGCCATCGCCGTCTTCATCATCATCTACTACCACCTGTTCGGCGTGTTCTCGACCGTCGGCCTGACCCTGAACGTGCTGCTGTTGCTGGCCCTGCTGTCGATGCTGCAGGCCACGCTGACGCTGCCGGGCATCGCGGCCATCGCGCTGACACTGGGCATGGCGATCGACTCGAACGTGCTGATCAACGAGCGGATACGCGAAGAACTGCGCAACGGGGCGTCGCCGCAACAGGCCATCCACCATGGCTTCGAGCGCGCCTGGGGCACGATTCTCGACTCCAACCTCACTACGCTGATTGTCGGCCTGGCCCTGCTGGCATTCGGTTCCGGCCCGATCCGCGGTTTCGCGGTGGTCCATTGCCTGGGCATCCTGACCTCGATGTTCTCGTCCGTCGTGGGCGTGCGCGCGCTGGCCAACCTCTGGTACGGCCGCAAGAAGAAGCTCACGTCGATCTCCATCGGCGAAGTCTGGAAGCCGAAGACCAACTGAACATGCTTGCGGGCGGCCATGCCGCCCGCCACCGAATAGCCAGGGCAAAACATGGAATTTTTCCGGATTCACCGCACCATCCCGTTCATGCGCCACGCGCTGGTGCTGAACATCATCAGCCTCGTCACCTTCGTGGCGGCGGTCTTCTTCATCCTCACGCGCGGCTTTCACCTGTCGATCGAATTCACCGGCGGCACGGTCATGGAAGTCAACTACGCCCAGACGGCGCAGCTTGAAAACGTGCGCGGCGTGGTCTCGAAGCTGGGCTACACCGACTTCCAGGTGCAGAACTTCGGCACCTCGCACGACGTCATGATCCGCCTGCCCCTGCAGGAAGGCCAGACGTCCGCCACCCAGAGCGAGACCGTCATGGCCGCGCTCAAGGCCGCCGACCAGGGCGTGGAACTGCGCCGCGTCGAATTCGTCGGTCCGCAGGTGGGCCAGGAACTGCTGCACAACGGCCTGATGGCGCTGCTGGTGGTGGTCATCGGCATCATGGTCTACCTGGGCTTCCGCTTCGAATGGAAGTTCGCCGTGGCCGGTGTGATCGCCAACCTGCACGACGTGGTCATCATCCTGGGCTTCTTCGCCTTCTTCCAGTGGGAATTCTCGCTGTCGGTGCTGGCCGGCGTGCTGGCGGTGCTGGGCTACTCGGTGAACGAATCCGTGGTCATCATGGACCGGATCCGCGAGAACTTCCGCAAGTACCGCAAGGCGGACGTGCAGGAAGTCATCAACAGCGCCATCACGCAGACCATCTCGCGCACCATCATCACCCACGGCTCGACCCAGATGATGGTGCTGGCGATGCTGTTCTTCGGCGGCCCCACCCTGCACTACTTCGCCATGGCCCTGACCATCGGCATCTGGTTCGGCATCTACTCGTCGGTGTTCGTCGCCGCCGCGCTGGCCATGTGGATGGGCGTCAAGCGCGAAGACCTGGTCAAGCCGGTCAAGAAGGAAGGCGAGGAAGGCGAAGTCGCCTGAGCCGCTTCCCGCCCCGCAAGACCCGCCCGATGTGGCGGGTTTTTTTATGGGCGGACGAGCCTGGCGCAGGGCCCTCGGTCACTACGAATAGCCGCCCGTCCTACATGCGGATACCTTTGCCAAAGCCGTCGCCACGGAGGTTGACAGTTATATCCGAACAGGTATATTCATGTTTATCGAACTCCCTCGCCCCCTGTATTGGGAAGGTTCCTCGAAAAAAGACTTCCAGACCTTCCCGCTGGCCGTTCAGAAACACTTGGGGATGAGTCTGTTCATCGTGCAGTCGGGCCGGCGACCGGCCGCGTCCAAACCATGGCACGGACTGGGGCCGGGCGTGTTTGAACTGGTCGACGATCATCGGGGCGATACGTTCCGCGCCGTCTACCTGATACGCATCGGCAACGGCGTGCATGTACTGCATGCATTCCAGAAGAAGTCCAAATCGGGCGTTTCCACGCCGCGGCCCGACATTGCCCTGATCACCCGGCGGCTCAAACAGGTTCAGGCCCGCTATGGGCCCCACAAGAGACAACCATGACGCGTACTACCGGCACCCTGAATGTTCTGCATGACCTCGGCTTTGACGACGCCGCCGATCTGACCACCCAGGCGCAGCTCGCCATCAAGCTCAACGATCTGATCGACCAGCGCCAGCTCACCCAGGCCCAGGTTGCCGCCCTGACCGGCATGACCCAGCCCAAGGTCTCCCAGATTCGCCGCTATCAATTACAGAACATCTCGCTGGAGCGGCTGATGCGAGCCCTGGTCGCGCTGGACCAGCACGTGGAGATACGGGTACGCAAGGCAAGGCAATCCGACACTGCCGGGATCAGCGTCGCGGCCTAGCACGAGCGGGAGGCAGCCCCGCACTGTACAGACGCTCCGCCCACTGGGTGTACGGGTACGGCTGCCGCCGTATTCGCTACCATAGGCCTCATGAAACTCGCTCTCGATCATCTCGTCGTCGCCGCCGCGGACCTGGACAGCGGCACTCGCCACGTGGCCGGCCTGCTGGGCATCGCCCCCACGGGCGGCGGCGCGCATCCGCGCATGGGCACCCACAACCGCGTGCTGGGCATGGCGGGCGGCGTGTACCTGGAAGTGATCGCCATCGACCCGGGCGCGCCCGCGCCGCAGCGGCCGCGCTGGTTTGGGCTGGATCAGGCGGCCATGCGGGCGCGCCTGGCCGAAGGGCCGTTCCTGGCGCATTGGGCGGCGCGAGTCGAGGCGCCCGCTGACCTGAGCGCATGGCAGGCGCGGCACCCCGATCGCATCGCGCCCGCCATCCCCATGACCCGCGGCGACCTGCGCTGGCGCCTTACCGTGCCCGACGACGGCAGCCTGCCGGCCTGGCGCGAAGCGGGCGCAACGGCCGGCGACGGCCTGCTGCCGACGCTGATCCAGTGGGATGTGGACGCCTATCCCGGCGTCAGCCTGCCGCCCCAACCGCTGGCCCTGGTGGCGCTGGCCGGCACCCACCCGCGCGCGG
Organism: Achromobacter sp. CSND-B12; assembly: GCF_052906545.1. NCBI lineage: Bacteria > Pseudomonadati > Pseudomonadota > Betaproteobacteria > Burkholderiales > Alcaligenaceae > Achromobacter > Achromobacter sp. CSND-B12. The sequence goes on from NZ_JBREGJ010000001.1 coordinate 1,759,580, forward strand.
CGCTGCTGCGCCAGGGGCTGGCATGGCTGGGCGCCGAGCATCTCATCACGGTCGAACAGGCCGACGGCGCGCCGTGCCTGCGCGCCACCATCGAAACCCCGCAGGGCATCAAGACCCTGGTCTGATACGAACAACGGACACGGAGACATCCCCATGAGCGTCACCCTCAAGCGCTTCGACGACGCGCCCTATGAACGGCAGTGCGAGGCCACCGTCATCGCCGTCGGCGCCGACGGCGTCGAACTGGACCAGACCGTCTGCTACGCCCGCAGCGGCGGCCAGGCGGGCGACAGCGGCACGCTGACCCTGGCCGACGGCCGGGTGCTGGCGCTGACCGACACGGTCTACGCCGACGAGCGTCGCCGCATCGTGCACGTGCTGGCCGAAGGCGTGGCGCCGCCACCAGTGGGCGAACGCGTCACCGTGGCCATCGACTGGCCCCGGCGCCACCGGCTGATGCGGCTGCACACCTGCCTGCACCTGCTCGGCGCGCTGGTGCCCGCGCCGGTCACGGGATGCAGCATCTCGCCCGACTCGGCGCGCATCGACTTCGACCTGCCCGAGTCGACGCTGGACAAGGCCGACCTGACCGAGCGCCTGAACGCGCTGATCACGGCCGCCACCGACGTCACGGTCAACGCCATCACGCCCGAGGAGCTGGCGGCCCAGCCGGACCTGGTGCGCACCATCGGCGCGGCGCCTCCGGCCGGCACGGAACGCATCCGCATCATCGAGATTCCAGGCGTGGATCGCCAGCCCTGTGGCGGCACGCACGTGGCCAACACGGGCGAAATCGGCGCGGTGACCGTCACCAAGATCGAAAAGAAAAGCCGCACCAACCGCCGCGTGGTGGTGGCGTTCGCCTGAACCCTGCCGCCAATGAAAATGGCCGCCTGCATGGCGGCCATTTTCATTGAAGTCCGTCGGCGGCGCCTCGCGGCGCGCTCAGCCCTTCTTCCACCAGCGCCACGGCGCGCGCAGCGGCCACTGGTACTTGCTACAGAGCACCCGGGGCGCCAGCAAGTGCCCGACCGCGATGGCGATCGCGGCGGCGGTCAACACGTCGGACAGGTAGTGGTCCAGGTTGACCAGGCGGCTGGTCGCCACCAGCGCGGCCAGCGACAGGAAGGCCCAGCGCCAGCGCGGCGCCAGGATGCCCAGCACCACCGCCACGGCGAAGGCGGCATAGGTGTGGCTGGACGGAAAGGAATTGAACTGGTTGGCGCGCGAGAACGATTCGCCCAGCCCGTAGATGCCCTTCTCGAAGAACAGCTCGGGACGGGCCCGCGCCACCGAGCGCTTGAGCACCAGCACCACCAGCCCGCCGACCGCCATGGTCGACAGCATCAGCAGGCTGCCGCGCGCCATGCTGGCGTAGCTCATGCGCACCGGATTGCGCCAGCCGCGCGCCAGGCCGACCAGGCCGACGATGTAGAACGCCAGCGCCACGCCGATGTAGCGGCCGCTTTCGCCCATTTCACCGATCCACTCGAACGAGGTATTGACCCCGTCGCTGACCGATTGCCGGATCCAGATCGCCAGCGGCAGGTCGACCCACAGGGCGCAGACCGCGGCCACCAGCGCCACCCCGAGACCGGCCAGCAGCCAGGCGGAGGTCGACAGCGGATTGCGGAACTCGTCCGTCGCGGCGGCCGCGGCGCCGGGCGCGAGCGTGGCGGCCGGCGGAAGGGAGGGATTCGTCGTCATCGGACCGGTCGCGTAAAGATAATTGTTCTCGGAAAGGGAATCGGCGAGGGCCAGCTATCGTAACCCTGCATTGCGTCCGCATGAAGGAAATTTGCAGCAAGGGGTAAAATTCCGCTTTTCCCCTCTCCACTGCCCCCGGGATCTACACCCGTCACGGCGACCGACATGCAAGAAACTTCCCTCAAGCGCGTGCCCCACGCGCAAGACGGCGCCGCCGCCGTCCCGCCCGCCCCCGCCACCGGCGCCCCCCGCAAGCTGTACATCCGCACCTTTGGTTGCCAGATGAACGAGTACGACTCGGACAAGATGGCCGACGTGCTGCGCGGCGACCAGGGGCTGGAGCTGACCGACAACCCGGAAGACGCCGACGTCATCCTGTTCAACACCTGTTCGGTGCGCGAAAAGGCCCAGGAAAAGGTCTTTTCCGACCTGGGCCGCGTGCAGCACCTGAAAAAGACCAACCCGAACCTGGTGATCGGCGTGGGCGGCTGTGTCGCCAGCCAGGAAGGCGAGGCCATCGTCAAGCGCGCGCCCTACGTGGACGTGGTGTTCGGCCCGCAGACCCTGCACCGCCTGCCCGACCTGATCCAGCGCCGCCGCGCCGAGGGCCGCTCGCAGGTCGACATCAGCTTCCCGGAGATCGAGAAGTTCGACAACATGCCGCCGCCGCGGGTCGAGGGCGCCACCGCCTTCGTCTCGATCATGGAAGGCTGTAGCAAGTACTGCAGCTTCTGCGTCGTGCCGTACACGCGCGGCGAGGAAGTCTCGCGTCCGTTCGACGACGTGCTGGTCGAAGTGGCCGACCTGGCCGACCAGGGCGTCAAGGAAGTCACCCTGCTGGGCCAGAACGTCAACGCCTACCGCGGCCGCATGAGCGACAGCGGCGAAATCGCCGATTTCGCCATGCTGCTGGAATACGTGCACGAGATCCCCGGCATCGAACGCATCCGCTACACCACCTCGCACCCCAAGGAAATGACCCAGCGCATGGTGGACGCCTACGCCCGCCTGCCCAAGCTGGTGTCGTTCCTGCACCTGCCGGTGCAGGCCGGCAGCGACCGCGTGCTGGCGGCCATGAAGCGCGGCTACACCACGCTGGAGTTCAAGTCGGTGGTGCGCCGCCTGCGCGCCGCGCGTCCCGACCTGACGCTGTCGTCGGACTTCATCGTCGGCTTCCCCGGCGAAACCGAGGAAGACTTCGAAAAGACCATGAAGCTGATCGAGGACGTCGGTTTCGACACCTCGTTCTCGTTCGTCTACTCGCGCCGCCCCGGCACGCCGGCCGCCGACCTGCACGACGACACCCCGCAGGACGTCAAGCTACGCCGCCTGCAGCGCCTGCAGGCGCTGATCAACGAGCAGGCCGCCGCCATCGCCCGCAACATGATCGGCACCCGCCAGCGCCTGCTGGTCGAAGGCCCGTCGCGGCGCGATCCGAACGAGCTGATGGGCCGCACCGAGAACAACCGCATCGTCAATTTCGCCGCGCCCGCGCGGCTCATCGGACAGATGGTCGACGTCATCATCACCGAGGCGCACACCAACTCGTTGCGCGCCCGCGTGGCCGACGTCGACCGCGATCCCCAAGAGGCCGAATGACCACTTCCCGCCCCCGCGCCCGCCGCAGCATGCCCGTCGTCGTCACCCTGGACGGCGACAACACCCACCTGGCCAACCTGTGCGGCCCGCTGGACGAGAACCTGCGCCAGCTCGCCGACGGCATGGGCGTGAAGCTCTCGCGCCGCGGCAGCCGCGTCACCATCGAAGGCGACAAGGCCGAACTGGCCGGCCGCGTGCTGCGCCGTTTCCACGAGCAGGCGGTGCACCGCGCCCTGTCGGTCGACGACATCCAGCTGGGGCTGGTCGAGATCGGCGTCGGCCGCCAGGAAGAAAAGCTGCAGGACGCGCCGGCCCGCGAGGCCGATCCGCTGCCGTCGCTGGACGACGACAGCGACGCCATCGCCCTACGCACCAAGCGCAGCGACCTGCGGCCGCGCACGCCGCGCCAGCGCGACTACCTGAACAACATCCTCAAGCACGACATCACCTTCGGCGTGGGTCCGGCCGGCACCGGCAAGACCTGGCTGGCGGTGGCCTGCGCCATCGATGCGATGGAGCGCGACACGGTGCAGCGCCTGGTGCTGACGCGCCCGGCGGTCGAGGCCGGCGAGCGCCTGGGCTTCCTGCCCGGCGACCTGGCGCAGAAGGTCGACCCTTACCTGCGCCCGCTGTACGACGCCCTGTACGACCTGATGGGTTTCGAGAAGGTGCAGCGGCTGTTCGAGAAGCAGACCATCGAGATCGCCCCGCTGGCCTACATGCGCGGCCGCACGCTGAACCACGCCTTCGTCATCCTGGACGAGGCGCAGAACACCACGCCGGAGCAGATGAAGATGTTCCTGACGCGCATCGGCTTCGGCAGCAAGGCCGTCATCACCGGCGACCCGTCGCAGGTGGACCTGCCGCGCGGCCAGGAAAGCGGCCTGGCGCACGCGGTCAAGGTGCTGCACGACGTGCAGGGCATCGCCACCACCCGCTTCACCAGCCGCGACGTGGTGCGCCATCCGCTGGTGGCGCGCATCGTCGATGCCTATGACCGGGCCGCGGAAAATGACGCCTGAACTGTCCCTGTCCGTCCAGTACGGGGTCGAGGAACCCCGCCTGCCGCGCTGGCGCCTGCGCCGTTGGGCCGAGCGCGCGCTGGCCGCCGCGGCCGAGGATGGCCTGGTGGAATTCAGCGCCGCCGAGCTCAGCCTGCGCCTGGTGGGCGCGGCCGAGGGACGCCGCCTGAACCGCGACTTCCGCCAGCGCGACTACGCCACCAACGTGCTGACCTTCGAGTACGGCGTCGATCCGCTGGGCGTGGCGCGCGGCGACATCGTGATGTGCGTGCCGGTGCTGGTGCGCGAGGCCCGCGAGCAGCGCAAGGCGCTGCTGGACCACGCCGCCCACCTGACGCTGCACGGCGTGCTGCATTCGCTCGGCTACGACCACATCAAGGCGCGCGACGCCCGCCGCATGGAAGCGCTGGAAACCGCCACGCTGGCGCGCATGGGCATCGCCGATCCCTATCTTGCCGCCTGATTCACGGGCCTGGGGTCAACCCTGAGCAATCGACGCGAAATGGCGGCCAGCAAGGCGCAGATCGCGTCGGTTGGACCCATTTTCCGGGGTCGCGTTACAAATTGCGCGCCAGATTCGGTTATGCTGGCCCCTCCATAACTTGTCCTCCCGGACGATGTCTGACCCTTATCCTGCTCCCGAAGCGACTCCCTCTCGCTCATCCAAACCCGCCACCAAATCCCTTCTAGACCGCCTGCTTTCCCTCGTGCGCCGCGAGCCCGAGGACCGTGAAGGCATCAAGGCCATCCTGGAAGCCGCGCATGACCGCGACCTGCTGGACGCGGAGTCCTACAAGATGATCAAGGGCGCGCTGGCCGTGTCCGAAGGCACCGTCGGCGACATCATGGTGCCGCGCTCGCGCATGGACCTGCTCGACGTCACGCAGCCCATTCCCTACCTGGTGGCCACCGTGATCGAAACCGCCCATTCGCGGTTCCCGGTGTACGAGGGCGACCGCGACAACATCATCGGCATCCTGCTCGCCAAGGACCTGCTGCGCTGCATGCTGGAACCCGACATCGAGGTTCGCACGCTGGTGCGCCCGGCCGTGTTCATCCCCGAATCCAAGCGCCTGAACGTGCTGCTGCACGAGTTCCGCGCCAGCCGCAACCACCAGGCCATCGTCATCGACGAGCATGGCGGCATCTCCGGCCTGGTCACGATGGAAGACGTGCTGGAACAGATCGTCGGCGACATCGAAGACGAATTCGACGAAACCGAGGAAGACTCGATCTTCCCCGAAGGCGAGAACCAGTGGCGCGTCCTGGCCGCCACCGACATCTCGCACTTCAATGACGTGTTCGGCTGCCAGTTGCCCGACGACGAATACGACAGCGTCGGCGGCTGGATGGGCGGCCAGTTGGGCCGCATCCCGCGCCGCGGCGACAGCGCCGAATTCGACGGCCTGAAACTGGAAGTGGCGCGCGGCGACGCCCGCCGCGCCATCTGGCTGCGCGTCAAGCGCGTCGCGCCGTCCCGCGGCGTTCCGCCCGATACCGACGCATGAGCCGCGCCTCCCGCGGTCCGTTCCTGCTGGGCGCGGCCGGCCTGACGCTGGCCGGCGCCGTCCAGGCCCTCACCTTCGCCCCCGGTCCGCTGCCGGGCTGGGCGCTGGCCATCACCCAGGTGCTGGCGCTGGCGGTGGCCGCCCGCGTCACCCTGTACGCGCCCTCGGCCCGCCAGGCCTGGCTGCGCGGCTGGCTGTTCAGCTTCGCCACCTACGCGCTGGGGCTGTACTGGATCTTCATCAGCCTGCACCGCTACGGCGACCTGGCCGCGCCGCTGGCGGTGGCCGCGGTGCTGGCGCTGTCCGCCTTCCTGGCGCTGTTCCCGGCCACGGCCGGCGCGCTGGCGCGGCGCTACGTGCCGCTGACGGCCGACTCGGCGCCGGGCCGCGTGCTGTCCGGCACGCTGGCCTGGGGCGCGCTGTGGGCCGGCTTCGAATGGGTCCGCGCGGTGCTGCTGACCGGCTTTCCCTGGCTCAACATCGGCTACGCGCAGGTCGACAGCCCCATCGCCGGCTGGGCGCCGCTGCTGGGCGTGCATGGCATGGCGCTGGTGGCGGCCTTCGCCGCCGCCGCCATCGCCAGCCTGTGGCGCCCGGCGGGCGACCGGAAACAAGCGCGCGACGGCCGGCGGGCGCTGGCCGCCGGCGTGGCGCTGGCGCTGGCCGCCGCCGGCTGGCCGCTGTCGCGCATCGACTGGTCCACGCCCAGCGGCGATGCACTGAACGTGCGGCTGGTCCAGGGCAACATCGAACAATCGCAGAAGTTCGACCCGGCGCTGCTGGACCAGAGCCTGCGTCGCCACCTCGAACTGGCGGCCCTGCCGCCGGCCGCGGGCGTGCCGCCGCCACAGATGATCATCCTGCCGGAAACCGTGCTGCCGATCTTCCAGGACCAGCTCGATCCCCGCGTCTGGGACGTCTGGCGCCAGGTGGCGGCGCGGCAGAACGCCGTGATCGCCATGGGCGTGCCGATCCACGACGTGCGCAATGGCCGCGACCGCTACACCAACAGCGTCATGGGTTTCGACGGCCAGACGCCGCTGGAACAGCTGACCGGCGGCAGCACCGCCATGCGCTACGACAAGCGCCACCTGGTGCCTTGGGGCGAATACGTGCCGCCGGGCTTTCACTGGTTCGTCGACATGCTGAACATCCCGCTGGGCGATTTCGACCGCGGCCCCGAGCGCCAGACGCCGTTCGCGGTGGGCGGCCAGCACATCGCCTTCAACATCTGCTACGAAGACCTGTTCGGTCCCGACCTGCTGCCGGCGCTGCAACCGGGCGCCAATGGCGAACCGGGCGCGACCATCCTGGTCAACGTCAGCAACCTGGGCTGGTTCGGCGATACGTGGGCCCTGCGCCAGCATCTGCAGATCGGGCGCCTGCGCACGATCGAAACCGCGCGCCCCATGCTGACCTCCACCAACACCGGCATCACCGCGGCCATCGACGCCAAGGGCCGCGTGGCGGCGCAACTGGCGCCGCTGCAGCCGGGCGTGCTGCCGGTGTCGGTGCAGGGCATGACGGGCCTGACGCCCTACGCCCGCTTCGGCGACAAGTCGGCGCTGGCGCTGATCGGCCTGGCCCTCATCGCCGCCTTCGGCAGCCGCCGCGCGCGTCGTCCCTGAACCAGGAACGGGCCGGGTTCTGCCTGGCCCGGTTCCACTTCACAGGCCTTTGCAGGCCGCCCCCTTGCCGGCCACGCCTTTACCGGCCGTGCCTTTACCGGCCGTGCCTTTACCGGCCGCGCCTTTACTGCCAGCGCCTGTCCTGGCGCGCCCCTAGCGCAACAGATTGACCGGCAGCGCGCCGCTGTCGTCGAGCGGCCGCAATGGTCCCGCGCCCGCGCCCGTCAGCTCGATCGCGTCGGCGATGCGCGCCATGTCGTCGCTGTCCAGCTCCAGTTCGGCCGCGCCCAGCACGCCATCGACCTGGGCCGCGTTGCGCATGCCGACGATGGCGCCGGTGACGCCCGGCCACGCCAGCGTCCAGGCAATGGCCACCGCCGCCTGGGTGGTGCCGTGGCGTTCGGCGATGGGCTTGAGCGCTTCGGCCAGGGCCAGGTTGCGCGCCAGGTTGGGCGCCTGGAATTCGGCGTTGCGGGAACGCCAGTCATCCGCGCCCAGGGCCTGCGCCCGCGCGGCGGAAAAGGCGCCGCTGAGCAGGCCCGACTGCATCGGGCTGTAGACGATGACACCGGTGCCGTTCTGCGCGCACCACGGAATCAGGTCGTTGGCCGCCCCGCGCTGGATCGCCGAGAACGGCGGCTGCAGCGAGTCGACGTGGCCGAGCGTCTCGGCGTCCTGCAACTGCGCCAGGTTGTGGTTGGACAGGCCCACCGCGCGCACCTTGCCTTCCTGCTTCAGGTCGAGCAGTTCCTGCCAATAGGCTTCGAGCGGCGTGCCGTCGCCGGCCGGCCAGTGCATCTGGTAGAGGTCGATCCGTTCCACGCCCAGGCGTTGCAAGGAGCCTTCGATTTCACGGCGGATGCTGGCCGGCGCGCCATTGCGTCGCGGCGTGGCCCGCGGCTGGTCGGGGGACCAGGTCAGGCCGCACTTGGTGAAGACGTAGGGCCGGTCGCCGGGGCTCATCTGCGCCAGCGCCCGCCCGACCACTTCCTCGGCATGGCCCAGCCCGTAGACGGCGGCGGTGTCGATCCAGTTGATGCCGCGGTCCACCGCCAGGCGGATCGCGGCGATCGAATCGCCGTCGTCCTGCGGGCCCCAGCCGATGGCCCAGGCGTTGCCGCCCATGGCCCAGGCGCCCACGCCAATCCGCGTGATGAACATGTCGCTGCGCCCCAACTGGCGCGTCGGAAAGGAAGTCCGGGTGCTCATGCGAAAGAATTCTCCTGCCGGCAAGACATCATGGCGGGATACACATTGTGCGCGCCCGCGACCTTCCCCACGATAGCATTCGCGCAAACCCTTGATTTATCTCCGGCTTCCCGCGCATGCGTCCCCTTGAAAGCGACTTCCACGCAACTTTTTCATTTTTTGCATCGAACCGACTTGCACGCCGAATTTAGTTCGTGCATAATCTCGTTTCTTCGCCAACGGCACTAAACAAAACCGGCAACGAGATACGAAAAAACGAGCGTGAAAGCGTTCGGAAAAACGTAAAACGTGGCTGGAGTTGATTAGAAAAACGGGGGTATAGCTCAGCTGGGAGAGCGCTTGCATGGCATGCAAGAGGTCAGCGGTTCGATCCCGCTTACCTCCACCAGTCCAAAGCGAAGAGTAGTAAATAGTGCAGTAAAAATAGTGCAGTAGTAAAGCACGACGCAAGTCCAAGTCCCCTTCGTCTAGAGGCCTAGGACATCACCCTTTCACGGTGAGTACAGGGGTTCGAATCCCCTAGGGGACGCCAGTCTTACTGGCAGCAGTACAAGATGCAGTTGAAGTGACACAGTAGTTGAGTATGCCGCTGCGGAGCGGTAGTTCAGTTGGTTAGAATACCGGCCTGTCACGCCGGGGGTCGCGGGTTCGAGCCCCGTCCGCTCCGCCAAAAGCGCTCTACGCAGTGCCTTTCAAGAGCTCCGTCCTCGGGGCTTTTTGCATTTATAGGGTGTAAGCCTTGTTGTTTGCAGGTTGGAACGGCAGGGATTCTGGGGGGTATAGCTCAGCTGGGAGAGCGCTTGCATGGCATGCAAGAGGTCAGCGGTTCGATCCCGCTTACCTCCACCAGTAAAGCAGTAAGTAGTACAGTAGTTCGAGCAGTTGCAGTTTCCGGTCCCCTTCGTCTAGAGGCCTAGGACATCACCCTTTCACGGTGAGTACAGGGGTTCGAATCCCCTAGGGGACGCCAGTTCGCTGGCTCGCCGACCGGACCTGCAGGATCGTCCTGACAAGACGACATGCCAGAAGTGAAGTAAGCCGCTGCGGAGCGGTAGTTCAGTTGGTTAGAATACCGGCCTGTCACGCCGGGGGTCGCGGGTTCGAGCCCCGTCCGCTCCGCCAAGCACTTGCGTGCATCCCAGCAAGCCGCAAGATCCAGTTGTTCCGCAGGAGTCTTCCTGCACTGCGCCAGAAGGCGCCCGCCAAAAGCTCCGGATTCCGGGGCTTTTTTGCTTTGCGCGGCAGCAAGCGCCGTGCCGCCCCCTTCCCCCATCTCGTCCGTTTATCCTCTGGACATGGCGCGCCGCGCAACGCATCCTGTGCGCTTGTGCCAGCCAAGCCAAGAGGCCCACGTGACCCCCAGCAACGCCGCCCCGCACGCGCATCGCCAGCACCTGCAACGCATCATCGCAGGCTTGAACGAAGGCATCATCCTGCTCGAAGCCAATGGCGCCATCGCCTGGGCCAACGCCAGCGCGCTGGCGCTGCATGGCATCGATACATTGGAGGCGTTGGGCAACACCCCCGCCGGCTACCGCAAGCGCTATGCGCTGACCTACCGCAACCACCACCGCGTGCCGGCCCGGCAGTATCCGCTGGATCTGCTGGCCGCGGGCGCCGCCTTCGACGACCTGCTGCTGGACCTGACCCGCAAGGACGACCCCGACTTCCTGCGCAACATCCGCGCGCGCGGCCTGCTGCTCGAAGACGACGACGCCGACTACCGCGTGCTGATCCTGGACGACCAGACCGAGGCGTTCAACGCCGAACAGCGCTTCGAACGCACCTTCGCCGCCAATCCCGCGCCGGCACTGATCTGCCGGCTGTCCGACCTGCGCTACGTGAAAGTGAACCAGGGCTTCCTGGACATGACGGGGCTGCCGCGCGAGGCCGTGCTGGGCAAGTCGGCCTACGAACTCGACGTGCTGGACGGCGGCGAGGACAAGGACGACGCGGTGGCCAAGCTGAACGCCGGCCTGACCATCAGCCAGCGCGAAGGCGTGCTGCGGCTGGGCGACGGTGGCGCCAGGTTCGTCATCGTCGCCGGCCAGCCGATCGACATGCAGGGCGAGCCGTGCATGCTGTTCACCTTCATCGACCTGGAAAAGCGCAAGCGCGCGGAAGAGGCCCTGCAACACAGCGAGGAGCGCTTTTCCAAGGCCTTCCGGCTGGCGCCGGTGCCCATGGCGCTGTGCGAAGGCGAGTCGCTGCGCGCGCTGGACCTGAACGACGCCTTTGCCCAGGCCGTGGGCGTCTCGCCCGAGGATGCCGTCGGCCGCGAACTGACCGCGCTGGGCCTGCGTCCGTCCGAAGGCATGGCCGAGAGCCTGGCGCGCGGCGAGAGCGTGCGCAACCGCGAGGCCATGCTGGTCGCGGCCGATGGCGGCCAGCTCGACTGCCTGGCGTCCGCCGAACCGGTCATGATCGGCGGCGAGCGCCGCGTGCTGCTGGTGATGCAGGACATCAGCGAACGCAAGCGCAGCGAGACCGAACTGCTGGCCGCGATCGAGGCGGTGATGCAGGACACGTCATGGTTCAGCCGCGGCATCATCGAAAAGCTGGCGCAACTGCGCGCGCCGGCACCGGCGTCACGCGACGTGGCCGACCTGGCGCAACTGACGGCGCGCGAACGCGAGGTGTTGGGCCTGCTGTGCCAGGGGCACGACGACGACGGTATCGCGCGCCAACTGCGCCTGTCGCGCAATACCGTGCGCAACCACGTGGCCACCATCTACAGCAAGATCGGGGTACACCGCCGCAGCGCGGCGATCGTGTGGGCCCGCGACCGCGGCATCACCGGCCACGAAAAGCCGCGGACCCGGGGCAAAGCCGGCCAAGGCTGATGCCGGGCGCGTGGATTTACAAATTGAATCAAAATAATCCGGGGTTACGGCTGCGCGAAGATGGCGCCGCGTTAGATCCGCATCCCCTCTAAAAAACGCCATAACCACCGAAATCGCCTCCAACGTACCCGCAAAAACACGGACAGGCCCGAGATTGCGCAAACCCTGCGCAGCTTCTTACGATCCGCCGATCAAGCCGCCCCGCCAAGGCGCGCGGCGCGATCCCCGCAAGCCTTCCTGGAGTCCGTTGATGCAGACCGCCTACATTCCCGTTCCCAAGCTGTCCCGGCCGCAACCCGCGTCCGCCTGGAGCAGCGCCGCCGTGATGGAGCTCTACGACTTGCCGTTCATGGACTTGGTGTATCGCGCCCAGCAGACGCACCGCGCCCATTTCGATCCCAACGGCATCCAGCTGTCGAGCCTGCTGTCGATCAAGACCGGCGGCTGTCCCGAGGACTGCGGCTACTGCTCGCAGTCGTCGCGCTACGACACCGGCCTGGAAGCCGAAAAGCTGATGCCGCTGGACGAGGTGCTGGCGGCGGCGCGCGCCGCGCAGGCCGGCGGCGCGCAGCGCTTCTGCATGGGCGCGGCCTGGCGCAGCCCCAAGCCGCATCACCTGGAAGCCGTGGCCGAGATGGTCAGCGCGGTCAAGGCGCTGGGCTTGGAGACCTGCGTCACGCTGGGCATGCTGCGCGAGGGCCAGGCCGAACAGCTCAAGGACGCCGGCCTGGACTACTACAACCACAACCTGGACACTGCGCCCGAGTTCTACGGCAAGGTCGTCACCACCCGCACCTACCAGGACCGCCTGGACACCCTGGAACGGGTGCGCGGCGCCGGCATCAACGTCTGCTGCGGCGGCATCGTCGGCATGGGCGAATCGCGCCAGGAGCGCGCCGGCCTGATCGCGCAATTGGCCAACATGGAGCCCTACCCCGAATCGGTGCCGATCAACAACCTGATGCGGGTGGAGGGCACGCCACTGGCCGATGCCGAGCCGCTTGATCCGTTCGAGTTCGTGCGCACCATCGCGGTGGCCCGTATCACCATGCCGCGCGCCATGGTGCGCCTGTCGGCCGGGCGCGAAGCCATGGACGACGCCATGCAGGCGCTGTGCTTCATGGCGGGCGCCAATTCGATGTTCTACGGCGACGTGCTGCTGACCACCGGCAACCCGCGCATGGAGGCGGACCAGCGCCTGCTGCAACGCCTGGGCATGCGCATCGACGCCGGCCAGCACGCGCACCACCACGCGCGCCAGGATATCTCGGCGTGACGCTGGCGCCCGGCCTGTTCTACCTGCTGGCCAGCGTCGCCTGCAGCGTCGCCGTGGCGGCGATGCTGAAGCTGGCACGGCGCTGGCAGCTGGACGTGCGCCAGGCCATCATGGTGAACCACGCGGTCGCCGCCCTGCTCTGCTGGGTCGTGCTGCGGCCGGATCCGGCCGCGCTGCTGACGCCGCAGACGCCGTGGGCCGTGCTGCTGGCGCTGGGCCTGCTGCTGCCGAGCGGCTTCATGGCGATGGCGCTGGCGGTGCGCCATGCCGGCGTGGTGCGCAGCGACGCGGCCCAGCGGCTGTCCTTGTTCATTCCCCTGCTGGCGGCGTTCCTGCTGTTCGGCGAGCCGGTCAGCGGCCGCAAGCTGGGCGCCATCGCGCTGGCCTTCGCCGCGCTGTTCTGCCTGCTGCGCCGGCCCGCCGCCACGGACGCGGCGGCCCCGGGCGCAATGGACGCCGCGCACCGCCGCGCACTGTGGCTGTGGCCGCTGGCGGTGTGGGTCGCCTACGGCGTGGTGGATATCCTGTTCAAGCAGATGGCGCGCGCCGGCACCGCGTTCGCGGGCGGCCTGTTGCTGGCGTTCGCGCTGTCCAGCGCGCTGATGCTGGCCTACCTGCTGTGGCGCCGCGCACGCTGGGCGCCGCGCCACCTGGCGGCCGGCGTGGCGCTGGGCGCGGTGAATTTCGGCAACATCATCACCTACATCCGCGCGCACCAGGCGCTGCCGGAGCACCCCGCTCTGGTGTTCGCGTCCATGAACATGGGCGTGATCACGCTGGGCACGCTGGTCGGAACGCTGGTGTTCCGCGAGCCGCTGACGCGCCTGAATGGCGTCGGCCTGGCCCTGGCGCTGGCGGCCATCGTGCTGATGGCGCCCTGGTGAATCGCGGCGGCTGTCAGGTGCCGGTGCGGGCCTGGCGCTCAGGCTCGGCGGGTTCATCCCGCGGCGTCTCGGCCGCCCCGCGAGGCGGGTCCACGGCGCCCGCGCCTTCCACCGGCGGCGTGGCGGGCGCGGCGGCCGGATCGGGCTGCACCATTTCGATGCTGATATCGTTTTCGACGTCGACCCGCGGATCGAGCACGGCCGCGGCCGGCGAGCTCTGCAGGGTGTCCGGCATCGGCACGAAGTGGACCGGCGCCTCGTCGACCTGGTGCGCGCCGGTGACGCGCGTGGGCCGCACCTGCCAGACCAGGATCAGGGCGCAGGCCGAGATGAAGACGTAATACATGCTGTGGCCGGCCAGCGACATCAGCACGCCGGCGATCATCGGGCCGACACAGGCGCCCACGCCATAGGTCATGAGCAGCACGGCCGACAGGCTGACGCGGCGCTCGGATTCGACGTGGTCGTTGGCGAAGGCGGCGCCCAGGGGATACAGGGTGAACTGCAGGATGCCGAAGGCGCACGACAGCAGCACCAGCGCCCAGAACGGCAGCGTCAGCCAGCCCCACATGACGACCGGCAGCAATACCAGCAGCAATGCGTTGAAGCGGATCAGGCCGGCGCGGTTGATGCGATCGGACAGCCAGCCCATGGGCCATTGCGACAACAGCCCGGCGGTGACGGCGGCGGCCACGAAGAGGGCGGCCTGCGAGGTAGTCATGCCGTGCTTGGCGCCGTAGACGGCGGCCAAGCCGTAGAAGGCGCCCGACAGGTTGCCGGCGACGAACAGCACCGTCATGGACAGCGGCACGCGCCGCATGAAGAAGCGGATGTCGAGCGCGGCGGGCAGCGGCGTGGGCGGGTGCGAACGCGCCGTGACGGCGATCGGCACCAGGCACAGCACCAGGCACATGGCCACCAGGGTCAGCGGCCGCAGGTCGAGCGTGGCGTAGGCCGTCAGGGCCAGTTGCCCCAGCACGGTTCCCAGGCCGGACACCACCATGTAGACGGAGAACACGCGCCCGCGCTGATGGTTCTCGGTCTGTTCATTGAGCCAGCTTTCGATGACCATGAATTCGGTCACCATGACGATGCCGGAGATGACGCGGAACACGAGCCACAGCGGCATGGAATCGACCAGCGTCTGCGCCAGGATCATGCTGGTGGCGACGGCGGCACAGGCGACGAAGGCGCGGATGTGGCCAACGCGGATGATGAGTTTGTGGCCCAGCCGCGCGCCGCACACCAGGCCCAGGTAGTAACCGGCGATCAACGCGCCGATCCAGATCTCGCTGACGGACTGCGCGGTCAGCCTCAACCCCATGTAGGTGTTGAACAGGCCGGTGCCGATGAGCATCAGCAGGGTCGCGACATACAGCGACGAGAAAGAAGAGAGGGTTGCAAGCATGGCGTCTGGCTGCCCCTGCCGGGGGGAGCGACGCGGGCCGCCTGGGCGGCCCGCGCGTTGAGCGATGAAACAGTAACTACGCGGGGAATCAGACTTGCGACAGCAGGGTCGCGGCGTCGCTGACTTCGAACTTGCCGGGGCCTTCGACGTTCAGCTGCTTGACCACGCCGTCGACGATCAGGGCCGAGTAGCGCTGCGAGCGCACGCCCATGCCGCGCTGGATCAGGTCCAGCTCCAGGCCCAGGGCCTTGGTCCACAGGGCGGAACCGTCGGCCAGCATGCGGACCTTGCCGCCGGTCTTCTGTTCGCGGCCCCAGGCGCCCATGACGAAGGCGTCGTTGACGGACACGCACCAGATTTCATCCACGCCCTTGGCCTTGAGGGCCGCGGCCTGCTCGACGTAGCCCGGCAGGTGCTTGGCCGAGCAGGTCGGCGTGAAGGCGCCGGGCAGCGCGAACAGGGCGATGGTCTTGCCGCGGGTCAGGTCGGCGACCTGGAAGGCGTTGGGGCCGAGCGAGCAGCCTTCGCTTTCGGTTTCGATGAATTCGGTCAGGGTGCCATCGGGCACGCGGTCGCCGACTTTGATGCTCATGGGAGGATCTCCAGTGTTGGGGTGTTGCATTGGGGCGGACGTGCCCCACAGCCCTCATCATAGTTCGTGTCTGTTGCGCTTGCTGGCCCGGCGGACAGATCGGGAAAGAAACCCGCACAGTCTGAAACGACTCCACACGCGGGGCGGCGCGGGGATCATTGCCATAATGTGGGCGTGATCAATGCCCGGGCGCGATGGCCGCGCGCGGGCGCTTTGCGGAGATGAACCGATGCGCAAGATGTTGATCGGCCTGGCCTTTACGATGGCCGCGGCCGCCCCGGCCTGGGCCGCGCCCGACGCGGCAGAGCAGGCCCAGTTCGAATCGTTCGTGGTGGCGGCGGGCGCCTCCAACGGCGCGGCCCGTTCCTGCGGGGCGTCCGAACCCGACCTGGCGCAGCACCAGGCGACCTCGCGCAAGAACCTGGAGCGGTATGCCAAGGAATATGGGTTTTCGGCCGCGGGGTATGACGGGCTGTACCAGAAGGGGCTGGCGGATGGGACGCGGATGATGGAGGAGATGAAGCGGTCGGGCGTCGACGGGTGCCGGGGGGTGCTGGGGAGTTTTCAGAATGAGCGGGTGATTTCTTATGAGGATATGAAGGCGGCGTTGGCTGAGGTTAGTGATGGGTTGCCGGGGGAGAGTGCGGAGAAGTGAATTCTCTGCGGGTTTTTTTGCTGGCGGGGGATTGAGTTCTTGAGCCGCCCGGCGCGACGGCGGCAGGCGGGGGCGG
Organism: Achromobacter sp. CSND-B12; assembly: GCF_052906545.1. Lineage (NCBI taxonomy): Bacteria > Pseudomonadati > Pseudomonadota > Betaproteobacteria > Burkholderiales > Alcaligenaceae > Achromobacter > Achromobacter sp. CSND-B12. Next base: position 1,775,987 of record NZ_JBREGJ010000001.1, read on the forward strand.
GAGGAGTTTGCGGGGCCCGCCAAAAACCGGCCGCGCGGGCGGCCTTTTTTGGCTTACGCGGGGTCTTGCAGTCACGGATGACGCTGCGCGTGTGTGAGGGACATGAGCGTTTGGAAACGGAATCTGGAGTGTGGGGATTGACGTCCCACGGATAGCCGGAGGCCTCCCGTCAACGATCACACCGATCTTCCCGTCAACGACGTTGCAGCCACCTTCCCTCCTCTCCACCCGCGCGCAGCGCCAGCCCTTCGACGCACCGCCAAAGCGTATGCCGGGACCGGCTGCCCGCGCAGCCGGTCCCGGCGGGCAACGCAAGATCTCTCCCCTCACTCCGCCCGAGCGGCCTCACCTATGCAGATGTCGGTAGCCCCTGGCGTCGGCCGGGCAGGCGGGGCGCAACCTCGATGCGCCCGAGGGAATCCGAAGCCCAATAGTCGTCATTCACGACGCCCGTGACGAAGAAACTGTCTTCGTGGCTGCACCTGTGGCAAGGTGGAATGCCGCTCAGGTAAAGACCGACCTTCCAATGGTGCGTGTTTGCCCACGCCCGTACTGAAGCATGGCCCCGGGTGACGTCACCGACATTGGTGAGCACACGCTTAGCGCGTGCATCCCGTTTGAGAGAGTGAGTACAACGACGTACCCATGCCTGGCGGCATTCCGTTAGCGATGATGGAGCAAGCCATGTCACCTCGCAAGTCCGATGCAACCCTAAGCCTGGCCCATCCCGATGCCGCGGGCATCGACATCGGGTCGGCCAGCCACTTCGTCGCCGTGCCTCATGACCGCGACGACCAACCTGTCCGCGAGTTCAAGAGCTTTACGGCCGATTTGTATCGCCTAGCGCAATGGCTCAAGGACTGCGGCGTTACCGCCGTGGCCATGGAGTCCACCGGCGTTTACTGGATCCCGCTTTACGAGCTGCTCGATAGCCAGGGTTTCAACGTTTACCTGGTCAACGCCCGTCACGTGAAGAACGTCTCGGGCCGCAAGTCCGATGTCCTGGACTGCCAGTGGCTGCAACAGCTCATGAGCTATGGCCTGTTGGCCGGCGCCTTCCGTCCCTCTGACGAGATTTGCGTCTTGCGCGAGTTCTCGCGCCAGCGCGAGATGCTGCTTGCCTCGCAGGTGCGCCACGTGCAGCACATGCAGAAGGCACTTGCCCAGATGAACATTCAGCTCACGCAAGTGCTGTCCGACATCGTCGGGGTCACCGGTCAGGCCATCATCCGCGCCATCGTCGGCGGCGAGCGCGACCCGCATGCACTGGCCCGCCTGAAGAAGCGCCAGGTCAAAGCCAGCGAGGACGATATCGCTGCCGCGCTGCAAGGCAACTGGCGTCACGAGCACTTGTTCGCGCTGCGGCAAGCGCTGGCCCTGTACGACACCTATCAACAACTGCTCAACGATTGCGATCAGCACATCCAAGCCGAACTGCACAAACTGCACCGCCATGACGGCGATCCGGGCAAGTCGCAGCGCCGCTGGCCCAAAAAGGCCATGGCCTTCGATCTGCGCACGCATCTATTTGCCATGTGCGGCGTGGACCTGACCCGCATCAACGGCATCGACGAGATGACTGCCTTTACCGTCCTGGCCGAGGTCGGTCCGGACATGAACCGCTTCCCTTCGGCCAAGCACTTCGCTTCGTGGTTAGGCTTGTGCCCGGGCACACGCATCTCCGGAGGCAAGGTTCTGAACGGCGCCACCAAACGCTCACCCAACCGCGCCGCACAGGCCCTGCGTCTGGCGGCAATGGCGCTACGCCACAGCCAGTCCGCTTTGGGCGCCTACTACCGAAGGCTGTGCGCTCGCCTGGACAAGCGGCGCGCCATCACCGCAGCCGCGCACAAACTGGCTCGACTGATTTACACCCTACTGACCAAAGGGTCCGAATACGTGGACCAAGGTGAGCTGTACTACAAAGAACGCCACCGCCAACGCGTCCTGCATCACCTGACAAAACGTGCAGAGACCATGGGCTACAGCTTGGTTCCGTTAACCGCCTCAGGAGAAACCAACGAGGTATCAATGACTTAAGTGGAGTTTCTTGAGAGGCAGTCGCCGAAGGCGACAACGAAGATGACAACGGGGCAGTCCGGAGCGAAGGCTCCGGACCGCAATCGTGGGCGCGCTCCGCCTGCCCGGCCGACGCCAGGGGCGGCCTACGAAGAACGAGCTTCTCGCCTCAAGCCCCGAGCCCATTCTGCTTGAACCAGTCAAGCATCCTCTGCCAAGCCTGCTCCGCCTCGGCCTTGCGGTAACTCGGCCGGTAGTCGGCGTGGAAGGCGTGGGGGGCTTCGGGGTAAACGTCGATGCGGGAGGCCTTGGCGGCGGCGGGGCCTTTGGCGAGTTCGATGCGCATCTTGTCGACGTCGGTCTGGGGGATGCCGGCGTCCTTGCCGCCGTAGGCGCCGAGGACCGGGGCCTTGAGGTCGTTGACCAGGCTGAGGACGGATCGGGGCTTGAGTTCGGTGGGGTCGCCGGCCAGTTGGCCGTACCAGGCGGCGCCGGCCTTGAGCTTGGGGTTGTGGGCGGCATAGAGCCAGACCTGGCGGCCGCCCCAGCAGAAGCCCAGGATGCCGAGCTTATCGTCGCTGCCGCCGTTGGCGGCGGCCCAGGCGACGGTGGCGTCGAGATCGGCCTGCACCTGCTTGTCGGGCACTTTGCCGATGATCTCGGCCTGCAGCTTGGGAATCTCGGTGTACTTGGACGGGTCGCCCTGGCGCGCGAACAGTTCGGGCGCGATGGCCAGGTAGCCCAGGTGGGCCAGGCGGCGGCAGACGTCCTGGATGTATTCGTGCACGCCGAAGATCTCGGACACCACCAGCAGCGTGGGAAGATTCTTCTTGCCGGCCGGCGCGGCGCGGTAGGCGGGCATCTTGCCGTCGGCGACGGGAATGTCGACCTTGCCGGCGGTCAGGCCGTTGGCGTCGGTCTTGATGGCGGTCTGCGCGACGGCGGGGCCGGCGGCGAGCGAGAAGCCGGCGGCGACGGTGGTGGCGATGAAGCCGCGGCGGTCGAGCTTGAGGGGCGGCAGCAGGCTGTCGAAATGCGCGTCCTGGTCTTTCATCATGCATCTCCGGGCAAGGGACGGCCGCCGGACGCGGGCGCGTCCTGGCGAACCGCCGGGGTTCACTTCAGGGAGAAGTCCACGCGCGAGGGCAGGCCCTCGTCCTTGATGCCATCGGCGTCCAGTTGCGGGGCAACGATGAACACGCGATCCGCGAGTCCTTCCTGGGCTTGCAGCTTTTCGTATACCGCCTGCGCGCGCGCGTCGGCCAGTTGGCGCAACTGTTCCTCGCCGACCGGCGCCACGCTGCGCAGCATCTCCTCCATCTGCTCTGGCGGCACGGACTTGGCCATGCCGATGAAATTGCGCGGCTTGTCCTTGATGTCGGTATCGTCGTAGACCTCTTCCAGGTACTTGGCGCGTTCGGCGCCCGAGACCTCGACGCCCGCCGGGTTCGGCTTCTTGCCGCGCGGCGCGACGTCGCGGGCCTTGGCCAGGCGGATCTGGGCGTCGACCCAGGCCTGGCGCAGGCCGTCCAGGTCGGTCTTGGGATCGGCGCGGCCGCTCAGGTCCATCTTGAGCGCGGGGCGGTCGGCCAGGGCCTTGGTCAGCGTTTCGATACGCTGCAGCGTGTCTTCGGTGAGCGCGGCGCTGCCGGGCGCGAATTCCACGTACGACAGTTCCTCGCCGCCGCCGAAGGCGGACGCCAGCAGGCTGAACGGCGAGGTGACGGCCTTGACCACCAGGTTCAGCAGCACCCGCACGACGATGCCGCCGACCGAGAACTCGGGGTCGTCGAGCGAACCGGAGATCGGCAGGTTGATGTCGATGTTGCCGCGCGAGTCCTTCAGCAGGGCCACGGCCAGCAGCACCGGCAGCTTGGTGGCGTCGGGGCTGTTGGTCTTGTCGCCGAAGGTGAGCTGGTTCAGCACCACGTGGTTGGTGGCCAGCAACGCGCGGTCCTTGATCTTGTATTCCAGGTCGACCGATAGCTTGCCGCGCTTGATCGGGTAGCCGACGTACTTGGCCGAGTAGGTGTTGAAGCGCGGCAGGTCCACGCCCTTGGCCGACGCCTTCAGGTCGAGCGACAGGTACTTGGCGAACGGCTGCACCACGCCGCTGATCGACAGGGGCGCGGTGGTGTAGACGCGGCCGGTGACCTTGACCTTGGCGGGCTGCGGGTTGGTGGACGAGACCGCCGTGATGGAGCCGTCGATATTGGACAGCTCGGCCACATAGTTGGGCTTGACGAAGCGGTCGGTGAAGGTCATGCGGCCGCGCGTCAAGGTGACGCTGTTGAGCGAGATGTCGGGCATGCCGCCGCCCTTGGCCGCCGGCGCCGGCGGTTCGGCGCGCCGGCCGGGGGTCTGCGTATCCTGGGTGATGGAGCCGCCGGCCTGGCCGGGCGCCGCCACCAGGTCCATGACGTTCAGGCGGCCCTGGGCGTTCAGCAGGATGCGGCCGTAGAAGTCGTCGAGCGCGATGTCGCCCAGGCCGGCGGCGATCTTCTCGCCCGCCACGGCGACGTTCATGCCGGAGAACGCCAGGCGCTTCCAATTGAGGAAGTCGTCCTTGTTGACGCGGTCCTGCAGGTCGACGTCGGTGATCTCGACGCCGCCCTTCCAGCCAGCCTTCATCGGCGCGTTGCCGTTGGCCGCGGCGAAGTCGGCGTCGCCCTTGGCGCCCAGCGTGATGGCGCGCACGGTGGCGTTCAGGCTGGAGGCGAAATACGGCGCGAACGAGGCGACGTTCAGGCCGGACAGGTCGACCGACGTCTTGACGGTCAGCGGCTGCGGCGTGAAGGCGCCCTTCAGGTCGAGCTTGCCCCCGCCCTGGATGCCGGCCGCGGCCAGCGTGAAATTGCTGGCGCCCGGGCCCATGGCGAGGCGGTCGGCGGTAACGACCAGCTGCTGCAGCGCGATGTCGAGCGCCGGCTTCAGCGTTTCGTCGCGCGCCTTGAATTGGGCCAGCTCGGCGCGCACGCCGGTGGCGGATGCGTCGATGGCGCCGTTGTTGTCCAGCACGTGCACCTGCGCCGTCAGCCCGAGGCGGCCGTCCAGCAGCTGGATCGGCGACAGGCTGCGCACGGCCGGCGCGAACGGCGCCAGCGCGACGTTGCCCATGCGCAGCGCCAGTTCCAGCGACAGCGGCTGCAGCACCAGCGGGCCCTTGGCGCGGATCCAGCCGCCGTCGGTGCTGTTGTCCACGGTCAGCCAGAGATTGATGGGTTCGCCCTTGACCTGCGGCAGCGCCACGCCTTCGACGGTGACGCCCAGGCCGGTCAGGGTGTAGTCGAGCTTGCTGACGGCGTCGGTGACGTAGAGCTCGCCTTCGTGAATATTGAAGGCGTCCAGCGTGACCTTCCATTCGGCGGGCGCGGCGGGCTTGGGCGTGGATGCCGGGTTGCCGACGGCGGGCGCGGATGCCTGGCCGGCGGCCGGGGCGGTCGCGGGCTTGGCGGCTTGTGCGAGATTGGCCGTTGCCACGGCGGCGGGACTCGCGGCGGGCGCGCCCTTCTCCGCCGCTGGCTTGGCGGCGGAATCCGGGGCGGCCGGCTTGGCGGCGCCGGGCTTGGCGGGAGCACCGGCGTCCACGCTTGCCGTGGCGGCGGGCGCGCCGCCCGCGGGCGGCTTGGCGCCGGTGCCCGGCTTCGCGCCAGGCGTCGCGGCGGGCTTGGCCGCCGGCGCCGGGCCGCCCAGCTGCTTGAGCTTGTCGGCCACGTCCTGCCAGTTCAGGCGCTGGTTGCTGTAGCGCCGCGCGTAGACCTGCGGCGCCCACAGGCCGACGTCGCCCACATAGACCTGGCGCGCGATCGGTTCGATTTCAAGGCGGTTGATGGTCAGCGCGCTCCAGGCCGCCAGGCTTTCACCGGCGTTGTCGCGCAGGTCGAACTGGCGCAGGCCCAGGTCGCCGACCACGCGGATCTTGGGCGGCGCGTCCTTGGGTTGCTCGAACACGATCTGCAGGTTCGAGTCGAGCAGCGCGCGCTCGAGCTTGAACGGCAGCGGCATGGGCCAGACGTCGGCCCATTTTTCCAGTTGCAGCCCGGTGAAGGCGACCCGCAGCGTCGACGACGGCACCTTGTCGAAGGGCCGCGCCACGCCGGTCAGGTCGAACGGGCTGCCATTGATGCGCAGGTGCAGGCGCGGCTGCACGTCGATGTCGGTGGCGTAGCCGAAGGTGGAGATGAACGGCACGCCCACGGCCAGTTCGTCGATCACCTGCTTGCGGCCGGTGACCTTGTCGTCCAGGGTGACGACGCCGCCCTCGATCACCATGTTGTTCAGGGAAAAGCGCGGCAGGCCCTCATCGGGCTTGGGCGGCTCGTCGGGGTTGGCGGCCGTCATCTCGGCCACGCGCTGCTGCACGTCGGAGAAGTTGAAGCGGGTGACGTCCTCGCGCACGATCGACAGGGTGGGCGAACGCAAGGTGAAGCGGTCGACCACCGGCGCGAACCAGAACAGCGAGGTCCAGGCAGCGCTGACGTCGACCTCTGCGGCGGTGAGCAGCGGCGTCTGCGAGCCGGGCTGCGCCACCGCGAGATCGCGCGCGCGCACGGTCAGCGTGAAGGGATTGAAGGTGATCTTGCCGACGGCGACGTCGCGGCCCAGCATCTTTGCGACGTCCTGGGTCAGCACATTGTGCAGCACCTTGGGCACCTGCCAGGCGGCGATGCCACAGAGGATCAACGCCGTGGCCACGACGCCCAAGAGGATCTTGCCTAAGCGGCGGGTAAACCGGAACTTGGGCATCCGCAAGGGCATTGTGCGTCTCCTGGTACGAATCGAAGGCCATTATCGCGTCCTTCGAGCAAATTGGGGGGCTTTTTGCGCCGCGCCATCGCGGCCGCGCCGCCAAAAGCGCAAATGCCCCCGCAGGGGCACGAAAGCGCGCAAGCCGCGACCGGCGCGTACCCCGGGATGAAGCGGGCGGGCGCGGCGCCACGGCGACGGCGGCCGCGCTTATCTTTCCTCAAAGCGCGGCGGGCGGCGGCTCGTCTATCATAGGCGCATCAGCGGCCCGCCACGGCCTGCCGGGACCGCTCTTTTCAATCATTAACAATTCTCGATCCCGATTCCCATGTCCACCCCCGCCCCCACCTTGAGCCACCTGGATGAAGCCGGCCAGGTCCGCATGGTCGACGTCATCGGCAAGACCGACACCGAACGCGTCGCCATCGCCACCGCCAGCGTCCGCATGAACGCGGTGGCCTACGGCCTGCTGACGCAGCCCGGCCAGGGCAAGGGCGAAGTGCTCAACACCGCGCGCGTCGCAGCCATCCTGGCGGCCAAGCGCTGCGCCGAGCTCATCCCCCTGTGCCACAGCCTGCCGCTGTCGTTCGTCGGCATCGAATTCGCGCTGGACGACGCGGCGCACCGCATCGACATCCTGGCCACCTGCCGCACCAGCTACAAGACCGGCGTCGAAATGGAAGCCATGACCGCGTGCAGCGTCGCCGCGCTCACCATCTACGACATGTGCAAAGCGGCCGACAAAGGTATCGTGATCGAACAAGTTCGCCTGAAGTACAAGACGGGAGGTAAAAGCGGTGAATGGCGCAACGATTAATCTTCTGTACTTCGCCCGCGTGGCCGAACTGGTCGGCAAGCGCTCGGAGGTCTGGCCGGTCGACGGCGAGTCCACCGGCGCGCAGTTGCTGGCCGCGCTCGGCGAGCGCTATCCGCAGCTGGCCCCGGCCGGCCGCCTGAAGCTGGCCATCAACCAGACCCACGCCAAGCCGTCGGCGCCGATCCGCGCGGGCGACGAGGTGGCGGTGTTCGAACCCGTCACCGGAGGCTGAGCGTCATGGTCATCGTGCAGGAAGCCGACTTCGACGGCGCCGCGCTCACCGCCGCCCTGCGCGCCAGCGCCGGGCCGGGCGTGGGCGGCATCGTCACCTTCGTGGGCTACGTGCGCGACTACGCGCCGGACACGCCCACCGACACGCTTTACCTGGAACACTACCCCGGCATGTGCGAGCGCGAGCTCGAAGACATCGCCGCCACCGCCCGCGCGCGCTGGAACCTGGACGGCACCGTGATCGTGCACCGGGTTGGCGCCCTCGCCCGCAATGCCCAGATCGTGTTCGTGGCCGCGGCCAGCGCGCATCGCGGCGACGCCTTCCGCGGCTGCGAATTCATCATCGACGCGCTCAAGACCCGCGCGCCCTTCTGGAAGCGCGAGACCCTGGCGGGTGGCGACAGCTTCTGGGTGGAACAGCGCCAATCCGACCAGGACCGCACGCAGTCCTGGGACGCCGAACCCCCGCCCCCCAAGGAGACTCCATGAACGACGCCTCCCCCGTCTCGCTGGCCTGCGCCGTGCTGACGGTCAGCGACACCCGCAGCGCCGGTGACGACACCTCCGGCAACCTGCTGGCCAACAGCCTGGCCCAGGCCGGCCACCAATGCGTGCGGCGCGACATCGCCAAGGACAACATCTACCAGATCCGGCGCGTCATCAGCGACTGGATCGCCGATCCCGAAGTGCAGGTCATCCTGACCACCGGCGGCACCGGCTTCTCGCACGGCGACCAAGTGCCGCAGGCCATCCTGCCGCTGCTGGACCGCGAGATTCCCGGCTTCGGCGAACTGTTCCGCCAGATCTCCTACGAGGAAATCGGCAGCTCCACCATCCAGTCGCGCGCCTTTGCCGGCGAGGCCAACCAGACCCTGCTGTTCTGCCTGCCCGGTTCGAACAACGCCTGCGAGACCGCCTGGAACCGCATCATCCGCGAGCAGCTCGACAGCGGCCACCGCCCCTGCAATTTCGCCACGCACTTCCAACCCCGCGACCAAGAAGACCACTGATACCCATGCTGGATTTCGACCAAGCCCAGACCCTGCTGGCCAACGCGGCCGCCCCCCTCGCGCGCCGCGAACACGTCGGCCTGGACGAAGCGCCCGGACGCGTGCTGGCGGCCGACCTTGACGCCACGGTGGACATCCCGCCGGCCGACAACAGCGCCATGGACGGCTACGCGCTGCGCCTGGCCGACTGGCGGCCGGGCGCGCGCCTGCCGATCCAGCAGCGCTGCTATGCCGGCGACACGCCCGAGCCGCTCAAGCCCGGCCACGCCATCCGCCTGTTCACCGGCAGCCTGATCCCCGCAGGCGCCGACGTGGTGGTGATGCAGGAAGACACGCACGAGGCCGACGAGCAGGTCGAGATCACGCGCGAGCCGCGCCCCGGCCAGCACATTCGCCTGCGCGGCGAGGACACCCTGGCCGGCGCCCCGCTGCTGGCCGCCGGCACGCAGCTGCAGGCCGCCCACGTGGCGCTGCTGGCCTCTCAGGGCCTGGCCAGCGTGCCGGTGTTCGGCCGCCTGCGGGTCGGCATCCTGACCACCGGCGACGAACTGGTGGCCCCCGGCGGCGCGCGCGAACCGGCGCAGATCTACAACTCCAACGGCCCGATGCTGGCCGCGCTGGTGCGCGGGCTGGCGGCCGAACCGACCCACGTGCTGCATGCGCGCGACACCGAAGCCGACCTGCTGGCCGCGTTCAAGACGCTGCTGGCCGATTGCGACCTGGTGCTGAGCGTGGGCGGCGTGTCGGTCGGCGAGCGCGACCTTGTCAAGCCGGCGCTGGCCGCGCTGGGCGGCGAACTGTCGCTGTGGAAGGTGCGCATGAAGCCGGGCAAGCCGGTGGCGCTGGCCATGATCGGCGACAAGCCGGTGGTCAGCCTGCCGGGCAATCCGGTGTCGGCCTACGCGGTGTTCGCCATGCTGGTGACGCCGCTGGTGCGCCGCATGCAGGGCCGCGAAGAGTTGTTCCCGCCGGTCAGCCGGCTGCCGCTGCGCACCGAGCATCCGCGCCAGGACAGCCGCGAGGAATTCCTGCGGGTGCAGCGCCGCACGGCCGACGACGGCGGCGCCGAACTGGTGCCTTACGGCCACCAGGGTTCGGGGGTGATCAGTTCATTGCCGTGGTCGACCGGGCTGGCGCGCCTGCCCGCCGACGTGCGGGTGCAGGACCGCGACCGCGTGCCCTACTACGACCTGCGTCACTGGCTGGCGTAGCGCTCGGCCGCCGCCAGTTCCTCGGGCGTGTTCAGGTTCATGAACGCGCCGGGCGCGTCATCGAACGGCGCGCCCACCGCTCCCACGCGCGACTGCCACAGGCCGACCTTGCGTTCGCCGGCCGCGAGATAATCGCGCAGCGCTGGCAACAGCGAGGCGCGCAGCGCCATGCAGGCCGGATGGCGCTGGCCGCCGGCCACCGCATAGGCCAGCGGCGCCCCCGCCGTTTGCGCCGCCGCGATCAGGCGCTGGGCCAGGTCGGCCGGCAGGAACGGGGTGTCGCATGGCGTCACCACCAGCCACTCGCACGGTGAGGCGGCCACCAGGCCGGCGGCAAGGCCCGCCAGCGGCCCCTGCCAGGCGCCCAGCGCATCGGTATCGTCGGCCACCACCCGGCCATAGCGGGCGTAGCTGTCGGCATTGCGGTTGGCGCTGAGAATCAGCGGCCCGACCTGCGGGGCCAGGCGCCGCGCCACGTGCGCCACCAGCGGCTCGCCACCCAGCAGGACCAATCCCTTGTCGCTGCCCTGCATGCGCGAGCCCTGGCCGCCGGCCAGGATCAGGCCGGCCACCTGTTGCCGGTCGAAAACGGGCGCGGGGTCAACCACCGATGTAGCTCATCTCGACTTTGCGGGCCGGGTCGGCCATGTTGCGGCCGCGCTGTTCGGAGTAGTTATCGCCCCGGGCGGCCCAGATACCCGTGAGGATGGCGGCCAGTTCATCGTCGCTGGCGCCGTCGCGCAGGGGCGCGCGCAGGTCGTGGCCTTCGTGGCCGAACAGGCACAGGAACAGCTTGCCTTCCGGCGACAGGCGCGCGCGCGTACAGCCGCCGCAGAAGGCGTGGGTGACGCTGGAGATGACGCCGATCTCGCCACCGCCGTCGCGATAGCGCCAGCGTTCGGCGACGCGGCCCATGCCGTCGGTGGAGATCGGTTCCAGCGCATGGACCGCGCCGATGCGCGCCAGCACTTCCTCGCTGGACACCACTTCGGTCAGGTTCCAGCCGTTGGTGTTGCCCACGTCCATGTATTCGATGAAGCGCAGGATGTGGCCGCTGCCGCGAAAGCGCTCGGCCATCGGCAGGATCTGCGCGTCGTTCAGGCCGCGCCGCACCACCATGTTGACCTTGACGGGCGCCAGCCCGGCCGCGGCGGCGGCGTCGATGCCGCGCAGCACGTCGTCGGGGGTGAAGCCGCTGTCGCTCATGTCCTGGAACATGGACGCGTCCAGCGCGTCCAGGCTGACCGTGACGCGGTTAAGCCCCGCCTGCTTGAGCACGGCGGCCTTGCGTTCGAGCAGGCTGCCGTTGGTGGTGAGCGTCAGTTCCAGCGGCCGGCCGGCGGGCGTGCGCAGCCCGGACAGCAGGCCGACCAGGTTTTCCACATGCTTGCGCAGCAGCGGCTCGCCGCCGGTCAAGCGGATCTTCTCGACCCCCAGCCGGGTGAAGACGCCGGCCAGCCGCGCGATTTCCTCGAACGACAGCAGGTCGGAATGGCGCATGAAGACGTAGTTGGTATCGAATACCTCGCGCGGCATGCAGTAGGTGCAACGGAAATTGCAGCGGTCCGTGACCGAGATGCGCAGGTCGCGCAGCGGCCGCGCGCGCCGGTCGAGCGCGGGCTGGCCCGCGGGCGGCGGCGCCAGGGGCGCCGGACGCTCGGTGCGGTGGTCAGCCAGGAGGATCACTTTGCTCATGGGAACATCATAGCCCGGCGCACGCGGCGGCGCGCCTAGGAAAATGCCTCTTCAAGGGTCTGCAGGCGGCCGGTGTCGCGGGCGTCGTAGCCCACCAGCTGGCCGACGTACCCGACGTAGTCGGGGCTGCGCATGATGGACAGCAGGTCGCGCATGGCGGGCGTTTCCAGCGCGCTCTTGCGGATGGCGAAGAAATAACGCTCGCGCACCAGCGGAATGAAATCCAGGCCGAAGCGGCAGGCGGCGGTCTCCACGCCCACGCCGGTATCGGCCATGCCGCTGGCAATGTGGGCGGCGATCGCCATATGCGTGAATTCGTTGGTTTCGTAACCCTGCACTTCACTGATCGAGACGCCGGCGCGTTGCAGCATCAGGCCGATCAGGTAACGGGTGCTGGAGCCGATCTGGCGATTGACGAAGCGCACGTCCTGGCGCGCCAGGTCGGCGATGCCGTGGATCCGCTTGGGGTTGCCGCCCACGACGAACAGCCCGGTGTTGCGCACCGCCAGATGAATCAGCAGATACTCGTCGGCGTGCAGCCACTGTGCGTAGCGATCCATGATGGGCGCCTCGAAGTCGCCCAGCGGCACCTGGAAGCCCGCCAGGTCGCATTCGCCGCGCTCGAGCGAGGCCAGCGCCTCGATCGCGGTGCGGTAGCGCAGTTCCAGCCCCGGCTTGCGCCCGCCCATGTGTTCCATCAGCGATTCCACCGCGAAGCCGTGGCTGGCGTGCAGCCGCAGGTGCGGATCGTTTTCCGGCAAGAGCCGCGCCAGTTCCTCCTGCAGTTCCGAGGCCAGGCTGTCGAGCGTGGGCATCAACCGCGCCTCGATGCGGCGGTTGGCCCACAGCAGGCGCTGCGCGAACGGCGACAGCTGGGTGCCCTGGCGGCGGTTGGTGATCAGCAGCTGGGTGCCGAAGATGCCTTCGAAGCGGCGCAGCACGCCCCAGGCGTGCCGGTATGACAGATCACAGGCGCGACAGGCGCCGGCGATGTTGCCGGTGGCGTCGATGGCGGCCAGCAGCGCCAGCATGTCCTGCAGCGGCACGGGGGCGCCGTCGTCTCCACCCAAGGTCCATTGCGGCCGCAGGCCGATTCGGAACTTATATGTCATTTATTTCTTATTGAAGGCGATTAATTACCTGTTTAGAGTACATAAATAACGCGAGGCGCGGGAATTTTATATGTTTTTCTTTGCATATAAATCACCCTGACCTCCCATCACAACAGCCCCCCACCCTACGGGGCCCAGCACTACTGGAGGAGACCGCCATGCGCCAGCGCGAGGCAAAATCCGATCTGGCTTCCACCGGCGGCGCCCGTGGCGGCGCGTTGGCGCTGGACGCCGCCCAGGCGTCCGCCAGCCCGGCGGTGGCGGCCACCGCCCGCATCCTGGCTCGCCTGAAGGACCAGCCCGGCCCCCTGTTGCCGGTGCTGCACGCGGTGCAGCACGAACTGGGCTGTATTCCGGCCGAGGCGGTGCAGACCATCGCCGAGGCCCTGAACCTGTCGCGCGCCGAAGTCCATGGCGTCATCACCTTCTATCCCCACTTCCGCAGCGAACCCGCCGGGCGCCACACGCTGGAAGTGTGCCGCGCCGAGTCCTGCCAGGCGATGGGCGGCGAACAACTGGCCGCCCATGCGCGCCAGGCGTTGGGCTGTGATTTCCATGCCAGCACGCGCGACGGCGACTTCACGCTGGAGCCGGTGTACTGCCTGGGCCTGTGCGCCCAGTCGCCGGCGGTGATGCTGGACGGCCAGCCGCACGCCCGCGTCACGCCGGCCAAGCTCGACCGCCTGCTGCATCGCGCGCGGGAGGCCGGCCAATGAGCGCCCCCACCCTGATCTACGTGCCGCGCGACGCCGCGGCGCTGGCCATGGACGCCGACGCCGTGGCCGCCGCCATCGAACTGGCCGCCGACGAACGCGGCCTGGCCGTGCAGGTGGTGCGCAACGGCTCGCGCGGCCTGCTGTGGCTGGAACCGCTGGTGGAGATAAACACGCCCCAGGGCCGCCTGGCCTACGGGCCGGTGCAGCCCGAGGACGTGCCGGCACTGTTCGACGCCGGCTGGCTGACGGGCGGTGAACATCCGCTGGGCCTGGGCCTGACCGAGGAAATTCCTTATCTCAAGCAGCAGGAACGCCTGACCTTCGCCCGCGTCGGCGTGATCGATCCGCTGTCGCTGCAGGACTACGCCGCGCACGGCGGCCTGCAGGGCCTGAAGCGCGCGCTGGCCATGGAGCCCGCCGCCATCGTCGAAGAGATGGTCACGTCGGGCCTGCGCGGACGCGGCGGTGCGGCCTTTCCCACCGGCATCAAGTGGAAGACCGTGCTGGGGTCGCCGGCCGACCGCAAGTACATCGTCTGCAATGCCGACGAGGGCGATTCGGGCACCTTCGCCGACCGCCTGCTGATGGAAGGCGACCCCTACGTGCTGATCGAGGGCATGACCATCGCCGGCCTGGCGGTGGGCGCCACCTACGGCTACATCTACGTGCGTTCCGAATACCCGCACGCCATCGCCACGCTGGAGGCCGCCATCGAGCGGGCGCGCAGCGTCGGCTGGCTGGGCGACGACGTGCACGGCAGCGGCCGCCGCTTCGACCTGGAAGTGCGCAAGGGCGCCGGCGCCTATATCTGCGGCGAGGAAACCTCGCTGCTGGAGAGCATCGAGGGCAAGCGCGGCGTGGTGCGCGCCAAGCCGCCGCTGCCGGCGATCGCGGGCCTGTTCGGCAAGCCCACCGTGATCAACAACGTGATCTCGCTGGCCACCGTGCCGATCATCCTGGCCAAGGGCGCGGCCTATTACCGCGACTACGGCGTGGGCCGCTCGCACGGCACGCTGCCGTTCCAGCTGGCCGGCAACCTCAAGCAGGGCGGGCTGGTGGAAAAGGCCTTCGGCTTGAGCCTGCGCGACCTGCTCTACACCTTCGGCGGCGGCAGCGCCTCGGGCCGGCCGCTGCGCGCGGTGCAGGTCGGCGGCCCGCTGGGCGCCTACCTGCCGGAATCGCAGTGGGACGTGCCGCTGGACTACGAAGCCTATGTCCAGATCTCGGCCATGATCGGCCACGGCGGCCTGGTGGCGTTCGACGACAGCGTCGACATGGCGCGCATGGCGCGCTATGCGATGGAGTTCTGCGCCATCGAGTCCTGTGGCAAGTGCACGCCCTGTCGCATCGGCTCGACCCGTGGCGTGGAGACCATCGACAAGATCACCGCCGGCGGCCCGGGGCGCGAACAGCAGGTGCACCTGCTGCGCGACCTGTGCGACACCATGCTGGGCGGATCGCTGTGCGCCCTGGGGGGCATGGCGCCCTACCCGGTGCTGTCCGCGCTGAACCACTTCCCGCAGGACTTCGGCATCGAGTCCGCGCAGTCCGCCGCCCACCCCGCCTGAATCCGAGACCGCCATGCTAGAAACCGTCATCAAGCGCGACCGCGATCTGGGCACCCCGGCGCGGGTGTCCGAAAAGACCGTCACCCTGACCATCGACGGCCAGGAAATCACCGTGGCCGAAGGCACCTCGCTGATGCGCGCGGCCGCCGAGGCCGGCATCAACATCCCCAAGCTCTGCGCCACCGACAGCCTGGAGCCGTTCGGCTCGTGCCGCCTGTGCCTGGTGCAGATCGAGGGCCGCCGCGGCTATCCCGCCTCGTGCACCACGCCGGCCGAGAACGGCATGGTGGTGTTCACCGAAACGCCCAAGCTGCACGACCTGCGGCGCGGGGTGATGGAGCTGTACATCTCCGACCATCCGCTGGACTGCCTGACCTGTCCGGCCAACGGCGACTGCGAACTGCAGGACATGGCCGGCGTGGTGGGCCTGCGCAACGTGCGCTACGGCTATGACGGCGCCAACCACTTGAAGAGCGAGAAGGACGAGTCCAACCCGTACTTCACCTATGACGCCTCCAAGTGCATCGTCTGCAACCGCTGCGTGCGCGCCTGCGAGGAAACCCAGGGCACCTTCGCGCTGACCATCTCCGGCAAGGGCTTCGAGTCGCGCGTGTCGCCGGGGCAGGACCAGCCGTTCCTGGACAGCGAATGCGTGTCCTGCGGCGCCTGCGTGCAAGCCTGTCCGACCGCGACCCTGCAGGAAAAGACCGTCATCATGATGGGCCAGGCCGAGCACTCGGTGGTCACCACCTGCGCCTATTGCGGCGTGGGCTGCGGCTTCAAGGCCGAGATGAAGGGCCAGGAAGTGGTGCGCATGGTGCCGTGGAAGGACGGCCAGGCCAACCGCGGCCACTCGTGCGTCAAGGGCCGCTTCGCCTGGGGCTACGCCACCCACAAGGAACGCGTGCTCAAGCCGATGATCCGCAAGCGCATCACCGACTCCTGGCGCGAAGTGTCGTGGGAAGAGGCGATCGAGTACGCGGCTTCCGAATTCCGCCGCATCCAGGGCCAGTACGGCCGCGACGCGGTCGGCGGCATAACCTCGTCGCGCTGCACCAACGAGGAAACCTGGCTGGTGCAGAAGCTGGTGCGCGCCGCCTTCGGCACCAACAACGTCGACACCTGCGCCCGCGTGTGCCATTCGCCCACGGGCTACGGCCTGAAGCAGACGCTGGGCGAATCCGCCGGCACCCAGACCTTCGACTCGGTGATGCACACTGACGTGGTCATCGTCATGGGCGCCAACCCGTCCAGCGGCCATCCGGTGTTCGCCTCGCGCCTGAAGCGCCGCCTGCGCCAGGGCGCGCGGCTGATCGTGATCGACCCGCGCCGCATCGAGCTGGTGAGTTCGCCGCACATCAAGGCCGACTTCCACCTGCAGGTGCGGCCCGGCACCAACACCGCGCTGCTGTCATCGATGGCCCACGTCATCGCCACCGAAGGGTTGATCGACGAGGCCTACGTGGCCGAGCGCTGCGAGGCCAAGGCGTTCCAGGAATGGCGCGACTTCGTGTCGCTGCCCGAGAATTCGCCCGAAGCCATGGCCGAGATCACCGGCGTGCCGGCGCAGGCTGTGCGCGGCGCGGCGCGCCTGTTCGCCACCGGCGGCAACGGCTCGATCTACTACGGCCTGGGCGTGACCGAGCACAGCCAGGGATCGACCACCGTCATGGCCATCGCCAACCTGGCCATGGCCACCGGCAATGTCGGCCGCGAGGGCGTGGGCGTGAACCCGCTGCGCGGCCAGAACAACGTGCAGGGCTCCTGCGACATGGGTTCGTTCCCGCACGAGCTGCCGGGCTACCGCCATATTTCCGACAACGTGGCGCGGGCGCAGTTCGAGCAGGACTGGGGCGTGACGCTGCAACCCGAGCCGGGCCTGCGCATTCCCAACATGTTCGAGGCCGCGCTGGGCGGCACCTTCAAGGGCCTGTACTGCCAGGGCGAGGACATCGTGCAGTCCGACCCCAACACGCAGCACGTGGCGGCGTCGCTGGCGGCGATGGAGTGCATCGTGGTGCAGGACCTGTTCCTGAACGAGACCGCCAAGTACGCGCACGTGTTCCTGCCGGGTTCGTCGTTCCTGGAAAAGGACGGCACCTTCACCAACGCCGAGCGCCGCATCTCGCGCGTGCGCAAGGTGATGGAGCCGAAGAACGGCAAGGCCGACTGGGAAGTGACCGTGGCGCTGTCGAACGCGCTGGGCTATCCCATGAACTACCGCCACCCGCGCGAGATCATGGAAGAGATCGCCCGCCTGACGCCGACCTTCAGCGGCGTCAGCTACGAGAAGCTGGACAAGCTGGGCAGCCTGCAATGGCCGTGCAACGACGACGCGCCCGAGGGCACGCCGATCATGCACATCGACAGCTTCGTGCGCGGCAAGGGCAAGTTCATGATCACCAAGTACGTGCCGACCGACGAACGCAGCACGCGCCGCTTCCCGCTGCTGTTGACCACCGGCCGCATCCTGTCGCAATACAACGTGGGCGCGCAGACCCGCCGCACGCCCAACGTCATGTGGCACAGCGAGGACGTGCTGGAGATCCATCCGCAGGATGCCGAGGACCGTGGCGTCGCCGAAGGCGACTGGGTCGGCATCCAGAGCCGCTCGGGCGAGACGGTGCTGCGCGCGACCCTGACCGACCGGGTGCAGCCGGGCGTGGTATATACCACCTTCCACTTCCCCGAGTCCGGCGCCAACGTCGTCACCACCGACAGTTCCGACTGGGCCACCAACTGCCCCGAGTACAAGGTCACGGCCGTGCAGGTCACGCGCGTGTCCCAGCCATCGGAATGGCAGCGGCAATGGTCGCGCTTCGCGGACATCCAGCAGAAGCTGCTGCGCGAGCGCTCACGCGAAAGCGAAGCCACGCTGGCGGGGAAATAACCCCGACAGCCGGCCGGAGCCGCCATGGACCACAGCCCTTCCTCCCCCGCAGACCGCCCCGATTCCGTGGCGGCCCAGGTGACCCGCGTGCGGGCCGGCGCCATCGCGCCGCACGCCGAGGGCGACCGCCTGGCCGAGGAAACGCCAGTGGCGCTGGAGTTCAATGGCATCAGCCACGCCACCATGCTGGCCACGCCCGCCGACCTGGAGGACTTCGCCGTCGGTTTTTCGCTGTCGGAAGGCATCATCGACAGCGTGGCCGACGTGCGCGGCATCGACGTGCTGCCGCAATGCGACGGCATCGTGGTGCAGATCGAGATTTCCAGCGCCTGCGAGGCGCGCTTGAAATCGCGCCGCCGCGCCATGGCCGGACGCACCGGCTGCGGGCTGTGCGGCGTCGAGACGCTGCCCGAGGTGCTGCGGCCGGTGGCGCCGGTGCCCGCCGGCGCGCCGCTGCCGGTGGGCGCGGTGCTGCGGGCGATGCGCGACATGCGCGCGCGCCAGGCGCTGCATGACCTGACCGGGGCCACCCACGCCGCCGGCTGGGCCGACGCCAGCGGCGCCGTGGCCCTGGTGCGCGAGGACGTGGGCCGCCACAACGCGCTCGACAAGCTGGTCGGCGCGCTGGCGCGCCAGGCCCTGTCCGCCGCGCACGGCGTGGTGCTGGTGTCCAGCCGCGCCAGCTTCGAGATGGTGCAGAAGACCGCAGCGGCCGGCGTCGGCATCCTGGCGGCGGTATCGGCCCCGACCGCGTTGGCCGTGCGCCTGGCCGACAGCGCCGGCATCGCGCTGCTGGGCTTTTTGCGCGACGACGACGCGACCCTGTATTCCCACCCTGAACGCATCACTTCGCAGACCTGACACGCATGGAAATCGGCAACCTGATCCGCATGGCCAACCGCATCGGCCAATTCTTCGAAGCCATGCCGCTGCGGCCGGAAGCGGTGGAAGGCGTGGCCAACCACATCCACAAATTCTGGGAGCCCCGCATGCGCAACGAGCTGCTGGACTTCCTGGCGCGGCAGCCCGACGGCGATGCCGGCGAACACCAATTGCATCCGCTGGTGCTGGAGGCGGTGGCGCAGAACCGCGAACGCCTGACACCGCTGGCGCGCGTGTCCTGACCGACCGACGCGTCCGCACCGATCCGCGTGCCCACGACGGCGCGCGGGCGCAGCAAGCTTTACCGCAGCAAAGGGTTCAACAAGAGACGGCGGGACTGGATTTCTCCAGCCAACGCCGCTATAAAGCCGCACCCCGAGGAGACCTCATGGAAAGCACTGCAACACTCGACCTGCCCGGCGCCAAGCCGGGCTTCCTGGACAAAGAACGCACCATCGCCGGGCCGGGCTTCTCGCGCTGGCTGGTGCCCCCGGCCGCGCTGGCCATCCACCTTTGCATCGGCATGGCCTATGGCTTTTCGGTGTTCTGGCTGCCCCTGTCCAAGGCCATCGGCGGCGCCCAGCCGCTGCAATGCCCGGCCGACATGAGCCTGGTCGCCGAACTGTTCACCACCAGTTGCGACTGGCGCATCTCCACCATGGGGTGGATGTACACGCTGTTCTTCGTGCTGCTGGGCTGCTCGGCGGCCCTGTGGGGCGGCTGGCTGGAACGCGCCGGACCGCGCAAGGCCGGCGTGGTGTCGGCGCTGTGCTGGTGCGGCGGCCTGGTGATCTCGGCGGCCGGCGTCTACCTGCACCAGATGTGGATGCTGTGGCTGGGCTCGGGCGTCATCGGCGGCATCGGGCTTGGGCTGGGCTATATCTCGCCGGTCAGCACGCTGATCAAGTGGTTCCCGGACCGTCGCGGCATGGCGACGGGCATGGCCATCATGGGCTTCGGCGGCGGCGCCATGATCGGCGCGCCGCTGGCCGACGTGCTGATGCGCCACTTCGCCACGCCCGCCTCGCCGGGCGTGTGGCAGACCTTCCTGACCATGGCGCTGGTGTACTTCGTCTTCATGATGTCGGGCGCGCTCGGCTACCGCGTGCCGCCCACCGGCTGGAAGCCGCAAGGCTGGACCGCGCCCGCCAAGCACGCCAACAACGTCATGATCACCAAGGGCCACGTGCACGTGAAGCGGGTCTGGGGCGTGCCGCAGTTCTGGCTGGTGTGGCTGGTGCTGTGCCTGAACGTGACCGCCGGCATCGGCATCCTGGGCATGGCCTCGCCGCTGCTGCAGGAAGTGTTCGGCGGCGGTCTGATCAACAAGCCCGAGCTGGGCTACGGCCAGCTCGACAAGAGCCAGCTGGCCGCGATCGCCGCCATCGCCGCGGGCTTTACCGGCCTGCTCAGCCTGTTCAATATCGGCGGCCGCTTCTTCTGGGCCAGCCTGTCGGACAAGCTGGGCCGCAAGATGACCTACCTGATCTTCTTCGTACTGGGCTTCGCGCTGTACGCGGCGATTCCCTGGACCGCGCACATGGACGCGCTGGCGCTGTTCGTGGCGGCCTTCTGCGTCATCCTGTCGATGTATGGCGGCGGCTTCGCCACCGTGCCGGCCTACCTGGCGGACCTGTTCGGCACGCAGATGGTGGGCGCCATCCACGGCCGCCTGCTGACGGCGTGGTCGGCCGCGGGCATCTTCGGGCCGGTGCTGGTGAACTACATCCGCGAATACCAGCTGTCCATCGGCGTGCCGCGGGCGCAGGTGTATGACATCACCATGTACATCCTGGCCGGCATGCTGGTGCTGGGCTTCCTGTGCAACCTGGCGATCCGCCCGGTGAACCCCAAGTACTTCATGAGCGACGAGGAACTGGCGCGCGAAAAGGCCCTGGCGCATGAACGCGCGGCGGCGGCCGAGACCCACGGCGTGGGCGCCTCGACCTTCCGCACGCCGGCCGCGCTGGTGCTGTTCGCCTGGGCCTGCGTCGGCATCCCGCTGGCCTGGGGCATCTGGATCACGCTGCAGAAGGCCGTGGTGCTGTTCCACTGATACCGCCCCGAAGGGCGGCGCCAGGCGCCGTCCGCCGCCCCGAAGGCGCGAAGCTGCTACATTGGCAGCCCGCGCCTTGTTTTCTTTTCCCCCCTGGATTTCCCCGTTTCATGACCGTCCTGCCCCTGAAGCCCGCCTTGTCCGGAGCGTCCCGTTGACCCTGCCTGAACTGCATTGGACCGAGGGCGAAGCCCCGGACCAGACCCACCACACCGCCCGCTGGCGCTCGGAATCCGGCGCCACGCCGCCCAAGCGCGTGGTGCTGGCCGACGACCGCACCACTGCGGACGTGGCCTATCGCCTGGCGTGCGAAGGCGTGGGCCTGCTGTGGCGCGGCGACTTCCAGAATGCGCGCCAGTTGTTGCAGGCGATCACGCGCCGCGTCGACAAGCGCCCGCGCAAGCCGGTGGACACCATGCTGGAAGCCTTCAACCAGCATCGCCAGATCCAGTCGCAGCGCGCCCGCATCCTGGGCATGCTGCTGATTCCGTTCGACGCCGGCCACGGCATTTCGCTGCGCCGCGCGCCGGATGCGCGGCAGGCCTGCGAAGAAGCCCACGGCCCCGCCGACGAACCGTACGTGGCGTCGCTGCGCGAACTGCTGGGCCTGATCGGCGCCTTCGAATGGCGCAAGAAAGGCGTGGAGATTCCCGCGCTGGACAACCGCATCCACCCGCACTACGGCGTGTTTTCGCCGCTGCGCGGCGAGTACATCGACCTGGTGGCGCGCACCCCGATGCCGCGCGGCAGCGTGGCCTTCGATATCGGCACCGGCACCGGCGTGCTGGCGGCGGTGCTGGCGCGCCGCGGCGGCAAGCGCGTCATCGCCACCGACATGGACCCGCGGGCGCTGGCCTGCGCCCGCGAAAACGTCGAACGGCTGGGCCTGTCGAAACAGGTCGAGGTGGTGCAAGCCGACCTCTTTCCCGAAGGCCGGGTGTCGCTTGCCGTCTGCAACCCGCCGTGGCTGCCGGCCCGCCCCAGTTCGCCCGTCGAGCACGCCGTCTACGACCCCGACAGCCGCATGCTGCGGGGCTTCCTGAACGGACTGGCGGCGCACCTGACGCCCAGCGGCGAGGGCTGGCTGATCCTGTCGAACCTGGCCGAGCACCTGGGGCTGCGCACCCGCGAGCAATTGCTGGAGATGATCGAGCAGGCCGGCCTGCGCGTGCTGGAACGCATCGATACGCGGCCCACGCATGGCCGCGCCAGGGACCCCGGCGATCCGCTGTACGCGGCGCGTTCGAAGGAAGTGACGTCGCTGTGGCGTCTGGCCGCGGCCTGAGAGCGGTCAACCGGTCTCACGGTAAAAAAACGGCCTCACGGCCGTTTTTTCATGCCCGCCCCGCCGCGACGTTGACGCTAATGGCGATGATGAAGACGTTGAAGAAAAAGGCGATGACGCTGTGCACCAGCGCCGTGCGCCGCATCCGCCGGCTGACGATTTGCACGTCGGAAACCTGGAACGTCATGCCCAGCACCAGGGCGAAATAGGCGAAGTCCCAGTAGTCGGGATCTTCCTTGCCCGGAAAATCCAGGCCCTTGTGCATGGCATTGCGACGGCTGTAGTAGCCATGCGCGTAATGCAGCGCGAAGATCATGTTCAGGTAGAGCCACGACAGCACGATGCTGACGGCGGCCGCCACCAGGTCGGCCACGCCCTCGGCGCCGCCTGCCGCGCGCATTTCGGTCCACAGCGCCGCCATCACCAGGCAGGACAGCGCCACGCTGCTCCAGAGCACGGCGCTGCGGCCGACGTCGACCTGCTGCGCGCGTACCCGCATCATGTCCGGCGTGGCCCTGCCGAACGCGGCGCCGGTCAGCAGCAGGAACACCAGCGCTGCCACGTCGAACGCCAGCAGCCCGGCGCGGCTGGGCGTGAGGCCGACGCGCCACAGCGCGCCGGCCAGGATGGCGAACAGCGCGCCGCACAGCACCAGCCGCCGGTGCGCATGGAAGAACGGCAGCGGCGCGATCCCGGCGGGCGGCGATTCGATATCCGGATCCTTGACCGGCAGCGTCATGGCGGACTCCCAGCGTGGCAGGAGCCTAAACGCTAACCGATAGCGAGCAATCCGACCAGCGCCCCGCCGAACAGCAGCCATAGCGGGTGGATGCGCGAGGCGCTGCCCAGCAACGCGACCACGGCGGTGATGGCGCCCAGCAGCCAGGAATGCACCGAGGCCTCGGTGATCAGGGCGGCGCTGGCGGCCACCAGCCCCACCGTCATGGGGAAGATGCCGGCCTGGATCACGCCGCGCCAGGGCCGGTCCTTGAAGCGCTCCCACAGGCCCAGGGCGATGATGGTGATGAGGGACGACGGCCCGAACTTGGCCAGCGTGGTGACCAGCATGCCGGCCCAGCCGGCCACGTGCCAGCCGACCAGCGTGACCACCATCAGGTTGGGGCCGGGCGCCGCCTGGCCCAGGGCGAACAGCGCGGAGAAGTCGGCGGCCGTCATCCAGCCGTGCACCTCCACCACCTGGCGCTGCATTTCGGGCAGGATGGTGTTGCCGCCGCCGAAGGCCAGCACCGACAGCTGCGAAAAGATGATGGCCAGGGCGATCAGGGTCTGCATCATCGACGTTGCCTCCAGACCAGCAGGATGCTCAGCGGCGTCAGCACCGCCATGGTCGGCAGCAGCGGGATGCGCAGCACCGCGATGGCGATGAAACAGGCCGTGGCCACCAGGCCGGCCAGCCAATCGCGGCGCTTCAGGACCGGCATGCCGATCTTGACCGCCATCGAAATCAGCAGCCCCGCGGCGGCCGCGGCCAGCCCGGCGAACAGGTGCTGGATGTGCGGGTCGTTCTGGAAACGGTCGTAGACCATGCCCAGCAGCACCACGATGGCCGAAGGCGCCAGGATCAGGCCCATCAGCGCCGCGAAGGCGCCGCGCGGGCCGCGGAACTTCATGCCCAGCGCCACCGACAGGTTGATGATGTTGCCGCCCGGCAGGAACTGGCACAGCCCCAGCAGGTCGGTGAACTCGGCGCCGGACAGCCAGCGGTGCTTTTCGACCACCATGCGGCGCGCCAGGGGCAGCGCGCCGCCGAAGGCGGTCAGGCCGAGCATGAGGAATCCGTAGAACAGTTGCCCGCAAGTGGGCGGCGGCCGCGTGGCGGCGTCGGGGGAATCAGGTGCTGCTGCGTTCATTGTCGTGGAGGTCGCGGCGGGTCCGCAAGGCGCCGGGAGTGGAGAGACAGCACGCAGCCTACTCCCGCGCCAGGATAATGTCTAATATATGACTGGTTAAACACTCATATCCTATTCATATGGCATCCGTCGACCTGCGTCTGCTGCGCTATTTCCTGGCGGTGGCCGAGGAATCCCACCTGACCAAGGCCGCCGCCCGGCTCGGCATCCGCCAGCCCCCACTGAGCCAGCAGATCCGCGTGCTGGAACAGGAGCTGGGCGTCACGCTGTTCCACCGGCTGCCGCGCGGCATGGATCTGACCGAAAGCGGCCGCGCCCTGCTGGCCGACGCGCGCAGCATCCTGGCCCTGGTCGACCAGGCGGTCGATGGCGTGCGGCGCGTGTCGCTGGGAGAAAGCGGCAGGCTGACGGTGGGTTTCACCGGTTCGGCGGCCTTCCATCCCTTCGTGCCGTCGCTGATCCGCCGCTTTCGCGAGAACGCGCCGCAGGTGCGCCTGGTGCTGGAGGAAAGCAGCACCGGCGAACTGATGGAAGACGTGCGCGACGGCCGCGTCGACGTGGCCTTCATCCGCGGCGCCCATGGCGTCGACCGCGGCGTGGCGGTCGAGACCGTGCTGGAGGAAAGCATGCTGGCCGCCTTTCCGGCCGACCACCCCATGGTCAAGGGCCGCGCGCGCAAGCGCATCGCCCTGTCGGAACTGGCCGACGAATCGCTGATCCTGTATCGCCGCCACAACGGCCCGGGACTGTACGATGCCATCATTTCGGCGTGCCGCGCCGCGGGCTTCAGCCCCAGGGTGGCCCAGGAAGCGCCGCGCATGCTGTCCACCCTCAGCCTGGTGGCGGCCGGCCTGGGCGTGTCGCTGGTGCCGGCCTCGCTGCGCCGGGTCAATATCGAGGGCGTGGTGTACGTCAACGTCAGCGGCCCGGTGGCAATGCGCGCGCCGCTCACGCTGATCTGGCGCGACGCGCCGCTGACCGGCGCCATCCGCCGCCTGATCGAGGAAGTGCGGGCACACCGCGAAGCCGAGGACCCGGCGCGATAGCGCTACACTGGCCCCCCCCAGTCCCAGCCGCATCCCCATGCCCGCCCCCCATCCCATCGGCGTATACGACTCCGGCGTCGGCGGATTGAGCGTGCTGCGCGCCATCCGCGAGGCCCTGCCGCACGAGCACCTGCTGTACGTGGCCGACTCCGCCCACGTGCCCTACGGCGAGAAGACGCAGCAATACGTCCAGCAAAGGGCGCTGGCCATCGCCGACTACCTGGTGTCGCGCCGGGCCAAGGCCATGGTGGTGGCCTGCAACACCGCCACGGCCGCCGCCATCGCCGCCCTCCGCGCCCGCCATCCGGACCTGGCGATCATCGGCGTGGAACCAGCCATCAAGCCGGCCGCGCACCTGACGCGCAGCGGCGTGGTGGGCGTCTTCGCCACCACGGGCACGCTGGCCAGCCCCAAGTTCGCCGCTCTGGTGCAGCGCGAGGCGCCGGAGATCCGCATCCTGTTCCGCCCCTGCCCCGAATGGGTGCTGCAGGTGGAACGCGGTGAAATCCAAGGCGAGGCCGCCGCCCGCGTCGTGGCCGCCCCGGTGCATGAACTGCTGGCCCAGGGCGCCGATGCGCTGGTGCTGGGCTGCACCCATTTCCCGTTCCTGCATGACGCGATCCAGGCAGCGGCGGGCCCCGCCGTGCCATTGTTGGAAACCGGCGGGCCGGTGGCGCGGCGCCTGCGGCACCAGTTGCAGGAACGCGGACTGCTGGCGGGCGCGGACCCCGGCGCGGTGGAACTGGTAACCACCGGCGACGCCGCCGCGCTGGCCGGCCTGGCCGCGCAACTGCTCGGCCTGCCGGCGACCGCCACGCGGGTGCCGCCCGGGTGGTGCTGACGGGCCGATTCCGTTTCCTTTGATTGCGCGCATCCCGCCGGCCCCCGTCCGACGGAATAATTGCGTAAAGTGGAGTTGCCGCGGCGCCGCCATGACGGGGCGGCCGCGGGCTCGCGGACAACAAGGAGACGTCGATGAAACGCATTCTGATCCCGGTGGACGGCTCGCAGCATGCCGTCCACGCCGTGCGCGCCATGCTCGATGCGCGCAGCTATGACCCCGTCGAACGCGTGGAGCTGCTGACCGTGCAGATCCCGCTGCAGGCCGGCAAGATCGGCCGCGGCCTGTCGCAGGCCGATATCGACGCCTATCACCAGGAAGAAGGCGAGGCCGCGCTGCGCGACGCCAGCGCCTTGCTGGCGCAAGCCGGCGTGCCGTTCACCCCGCGCATCGAGACCGGCGCGGCGGCCGAGACCATCGCCCGCGTCGCCGCCGAGATCGACGCCGACGAAATCTACATGGGCACGCGCGGCATGGGCTCGGTGGCCGCGCTGTTCATGGGCTCGGTCGCCACCAAGGTCCTGCACCTGACGGAATTGCCCGTCACCCTGGTCAAGTAAGGAGCCGCCATGCTGAACATCCTCGTCCCCGTGGACGGTTCCGACAATGCCAACCGCGCCGTGCTGCACGCGCGCCAGCTGGCCCAGGGCGCGCCCGACGCGCGCATCCACCTGCTCAACATCCAGTCGCCGCCGCAGGGCCGCGCCGGCCTGTCGCGGCTGGTCACGCAGGACATGATCGACGAGTACTACGTGCGTGAGGGCCAGGAAGCCGCCGATGAAGCGCGCAAGCTGCTCGACGTCACCGGCACCGACTACACCAGCCATGTCGAATTCGGCAAACCGGCGATCGAGATCCACGCCTATGCGCAGGAACACCAGTGCGCGCGCATCGTCATGGGCACGCGCGGCCATGGCGCGCTGGCCGGCGTGCTGATCGGCTCGGTCGCCAACCAGGTGGTGCAACTGGCCGAGGTGCCGGTGACGCTGGTGCGCTGACCCCCGGCGCGGGCGCGAGGCGGCCGGCGCGGCAGGTCCGCTAGAGGCCGGTCGGCAACGCCGGCAAGGTCAGCGTCACGCGCAGCCCGCCCAGCGGCGATGGCCCCGCGCTGACCTCGCCACCATAGGTGCCGGCCAGGTCGCGCACGATGTCCAGGCCCAGGCCGGAACCAGGCCGTTGCTCGTCCATGCGCACGCCACGCTCGAAGATGCGTTCGCGCTCGTCTTCGGAGATGCCCGGGCCGTCGTCGTCGATCACGATGCTCAGGCGGTCTGGCGCGGTCGCCTGGGCGCCGATGCGGACGCGCCGCACGGCCCATTTGCAGGCGTTGTCGAGCAGGTTGCCGACCATTTCCTGCAGGTCCTGCTCCTCGCCGCGAAACTCGAGCCGGTCGGCGAATTCGTCCATCTCCAGTTGCAGTTCCCGTGCCGCATACAAGCGCTGCATGACGCGCAACAGCGCCTGTAGCGGCGCCCGCAGCGGCGTGCGTCCGCCCGCCGTGCCGGAGGCCGCCGCGGCGCGCGCGCGCGCCAGGTGGTGGTCGATCTGGCGCTGCGCCATCGCAACCTGTTCACGCACCAGGCGGGCGAAGGCGCCCTCTTCGCGCATCGCCGCGTTGCCCAGGATGGTCAACGGCGTCTTGACCGCATGCGCCAGGTTGCCGGCCTGGGTCCGCGCCCGTTGCACGATGTCGGCGTTGACCGCCAGGACGCGGTTGAAATCATCGACCAGCGGCTGGATCTCGCTGGGAAAACGGCCCTCGATGCGAACGCTGTTGCGGCCCTGCTGCGCGGCCAGCTGGCGCCGCAGCCGCCCCAGCGGCCGCAACCCAACCATCACCTGCACCACCGCTGCCGCCACCAATCCGGCGGCCAGCGCGCCCAGCGACAGCAACAGCATGTGGTCGAAGCGTTCGATGGGCTCGGCCAGCACCGCGCGATCGGCGGCCACCACCAGGCGCAGCGCGCCGGCGTCGCTGTCTTCGGGCTTGAGCAGGCGTGTCAGCGCGCTCAGGTCGTGGTTCTCGGGTCCGGCGATGTCATGGAAACCATCGGTGCGGTCAGTGGCGGGCAGGGCCAGTACCTGGTCCCATAACGAGCGCGAACGCGCCACGCCCGCGGCCACCACGCGGCCGGCGTCGTCGAGACGGTCGATCTGCCAGTACAGGCCGGACAGCGGCTGCTCCAGGCGCGGATCGCTCAAGGGAGAGGCCACGGTCGGTCGCCCGTCCGGCGCCACGCTGACCGCCGCCGTCAACTGATTCATGTGCAGCGCCAGTTCGGCCCGCAACTGTTCGGAAATGTGCTGGCGAAACAGGCTGCCCAGTCCCCATCCGGCCAGCACGATGATCGCCGCGATCCAGGCGAGCGTGCCGGCCAGCATGCGCCAACGCAGCGACCCCGGCGCGCGCGGCCCGGTCATGACGGACAGGCGAGCCGGTAACCCAGCCCGCGCACGGTCTCGATGGTGTCGGCCGGCAGCTTCTTGCGCAGGCGGCCGATGAACACGTCGATGGTGTTGGAGTCGCGGTCGTGGTCCTGGGCGTAGATGTGTTCGATCAGGTCACCGCGCGAGACCACCTCGCCGGCGTGCTGCATCAGCACCGCCAGCACCTTGAATTCGTGGCTGGTGAGGTTCAGCGGCTGGCCGTCGACAGTGGCGCGGGCCAGCCGCGTGTCGAGCATCAGCGGACCGCAGCGCCATTGCGCGCTGGCGTGGTTGCTGTGCCGCCGCAGCAAGGCGCGCACGCGCGCCAGCAGTTCTTCCATGTGGAAGGGCTTGGTGAGGTAGTCGTCGGCGCCGGCGTCGATGCCGGCGACCTTTTCGTGCCAGTTGGAACGCGCGGTCAGGATCAGGACCGGCATGCCGCGGCCGGCCGCGCGCCATTGCTTGAGCACCGTCAGGCCGTCCATCACCGGCAGGCCCAGGTCCAGCACCACCACGTCGTAGGTCTCGACCTCGCCCATGTAGTGCGCGTCGGCGCCGTCCGCGGCGGTGTCGACGGTATAACCCGCAAGCCGCAGGGCCTCGGCCAGCTGCGCGGCCAGGGTCGGTTCGTCTTCGACGACAAGTATGCGCATCAGTGTCGGTTCCGGAATTGGATGTCGCGCCCCTTCATGCCCAGCACGGTGCCGTCGCGCGCATCGATCTTCAGCTTGACCAGGCTGCCGCCGGGCTGCAGCAGGCGGATTTCGTAGAGAAAGATGCCGTCATCCTCCTCGAATTCCACCTTGACCACCTGGCCAGGGAAATCACGCTCGACGATATCCAGCACCGACCGCAACGGCAACACCTTGCCGGCCTGCAGGGCCTGGCGCGCCTGTTCATGGTCGCTTTCGTCGGCGCGGCCCGCGCCCGGCCCGAGGGCCAGCGCCAGGGCCAGCGCGGGGCCGGTCAGCCAGATTGCGATACGTAGGCGTGCGGTCATGGGAATTCCGTCGGGCGGTCGCGTTCCAGGGTAACCCGGCGCGCGGGGGAAAAACAGGGAGCACAAGCGCCTCATTTATAGCGGGCAGAACATGAACGGCGGGTGAACGAGGGCTTCAGAACGGGTTCATGCGCCCCGCCGAATAATGACGTCATGGCCGATCCACGGCCCTACCTCGACCTTCAGGAGAAAACCGCATGAACCCGATCCGCAAGACCCTGTCCGCCCTGGCCATCGGCGCCGCCGCCGTCGGCGGCACCGCCGCGCTGGCGCAGACCGCACCCCAGCCCGCTCCGGTGACCCCGGCGCCCGCCGCAACCGCGCCGGTCCAGGCCGCCCCCGCCGCGCAGATCCTGACCGTGCGCCAGGTCTATGACACGCTGACCGCCGCGGGCTATCGCAACATCACCGAGATCGAACTGGAGCATCACCGCGGCTACGACGTCAAGGCCGACAACCCGCAAGGCCAGCGCGTGAAGCTGCGGGTGGACGCGCAGACCGGCGCGGTGCTGCGCAGCCGTATCAAGGATTGAGGCCGACGCCATGAAAACCCGTACCGCCCTGGGACTGTTCCTGCTGGCGCTGACCGGCGCCTGGGCCATCGACGCCCTGGTGCTGCAACCGGCGGCCACGGCCGCCTGGCCCTGGGTGCTGCGCCAGCAGGCGCTGTACCTGACAGGTGTCTGGTCCATCGGCCTGATGTCGCTGATCATGCTGCTGGCCTTGCGCCCTGCCTGGCTGGAAGGTCCGCTGGGCGGCATGGACAAGATCTACCGGCTGCACAAATGGGCCGGCATCCTGGCCATCGGCGCCGGCGCCGCGCACTGGCTGGTCAAGCTGGCCAGCACGCCGCTGAAGGCGCTGGTCGGCGTCGAGGGCAGGCCGGCGCGCGACGCGGTGCTGGCCATGCTGGCGGATTCGCGCGGATTGGCCAAGGACCTGGGCGAATGGACGATCTACGCGCTGCTGGCCATGCTGGTCATCACGCTGTGGCGCCGCTTTCCGTACCACGCCTGGCGCATCGTCCACCGCGCCATGCCGCTGGCCTACCTGATACTGGTGTTCCATACCCTGGCGCTGGCGCCGGCCTATTACTGGACCGGGCCGACCGGCGCGCTGCTGCTGCCGTTGATGGCGGGCGGCGCCTGGGCCGCGCTACTGTCGCTGGCCGGCCGCATCGGCCGGGCCCGGCGCGTGGCGGGCCGGGTGACGGCGCTGACGCAACGGCCCGGCGACATCCTCGAAGTCACCTGTGAACTCGGTGCGCGCTGGCCCGGCCACGCCGCCGGCCAGTTCGCCTTCGTCACCTTCGACCGGCGCGAAGGCGCGCACCCGTTCACCATCGCCAGCGCGCCGCATCGCGGACGCCGCGACGTGACGTTCCAGATCAAGGCGCTGGGCGACTACACCCAGCGGCTGGCCGCCACGTTGCGCGAGGGCGCGCCCGTGATGGTGGAAGGCCCCTATGGCCGCTTCGAGCGTCCCGCCGCCGGCCCGCAGGTGTGGGTGGCGGGCGGCATCGGCGTCACGCCTTTCCTGGCCTGGCTGGAGGCCGCGCGCGACGCGTCCGGCCACACGCCGCCGGTCTGGCTGCACTATTGCGTGCGCGACGGCGCAACCGACCCGTTCGTGGACGTGCTGCGGCAACGCTGCGCCGCGCTGGACAACGTCACGCTCCAGGTACACAGCGCCGCCGCCGGCCAGCGCCTGGACGCCGCCGCGCTGGCGCAGGGCGAAGTGGCCGCCGGCCGCGTCGCCGATGTCTGGTACTGCGGCCCCGCCGGACTGGCGAACGCATTGCGCAAGGGCCTGCGGCGCCTGGGGCGCGGCAACGTCCACTGGCATCAGGAAGCCTTCGACATGCGCTAGCCCCCCACGCCGCCACCGGCCCCTCGCCCGGTGGCGGCGCGCAAGGCCGCGCCGCCCCGTCGTATGATGGAAGTTCGCCCATCCGCGCCTGGAGCCGCGCCATGCGAATTCGATACCTGTTGCCGGCGCTCGTCGCGGCCGCCAGCCTGGTGGCCGCTTGCGGCGAAGTCGCCCGCCTGCCGGTCGAGGCCGGCATGGGGCCGCGGCCCGAGTTGCCCGCCCCCAATACCACCCTCATTCCCACGGTCAACACGGCCAGGGCGGTGGGCTGGAGCGAGACCGGCCTGCCGACGCCGGCCAGCGGCCTGGCGGTCACCGCCTACGCCCGCGGCCTGGATCATCCGCGCTGGCTCTACGTGCTGCCCAATGGCGACGTGCTGGTGGCCGAGACCAACGCGCCGCCCAAGCCGCCCGAGATGTCCGGCGGCCTCAAGGACTGGGCCGCCGGCATCGTCATGAAGCGCGCCGGCGCGCGCACGCCCAGCGCCAACCGCGTCACCCTGCTGCGCGGCCTGACGCCCGATGGCGCGGCGCAGACGCGCAGCGTGTTCCTGGAAGGCCTGAATTCGCCCTTCGGCATGGCGCTGGTGGGCGACCAGCTGTATGTCGCCAACGCCGACGCGGTGCTGCGGTTTCCGTACCAGGCCGGCCAGACCCGCATCGACGCGCCCGGCGTCAAGGTGACCGACCTGCCCGCGGGGCGCAACCATCATTGGACCAAGAACCTCATCGCCAGCGCCGACGGCGCCAAACTGTATGCGACGGTCGGCTCGAACAGCAACGTCGCCGAGAACGGCATGGCGGAAGAGGAAGGCCGCGCCGCCATCTGGGAAATCGACGTCGCCAGCGGCGCCAAGCGCCTGTATGCCAGCGGCCTGCGCAACCCGGTGGGCATGGCCTGGGGCCCCGACGGCAAGACGCTGTGGACGGCGGTGAACGAACGCGACGAGCTGGGCAGCGACCTGGTGCCCGACTACATGACTTCGGTGCGCGACGGCGGTTTCTATGGCTGGCCATACAGCTACTTCGGCCAGCACGTCGACACCCGGGTGAAGCCGCCGCGCCCGGACCTGGTGGCGCAGGCGATCGTGCCGGATTACGCGCTGGGGCCGCACACCGCCTCGCTGGGGCTGGCCTGGTCCGGCGGCGCCACGCTGCCGGCGCCGTTCACCCACGGCATGTTCGTCGGCCAGCATGGTTCCTGGAACCGCGACCCGCGCAGCGGCTACAAGGTCATCTTCGTGCCATTCACCGGCAACCGCGCCGACGGCCAGGCGCGCGACGTGCTGACGGGATTCCTGGACGCGGACGGCCAGGCCCGCGGCCGGCCGGTGGGCGTGGCCGTGGATGGGCGCGGCGGCCTGCTGGTGGCCGACGACGTCGGCAACGTGATCTGGCGCGTAACCGCGCAGCCAGCGGCGCGTTGATGCGGCGCCCGCGCAATTCGCTGGCGTCCGATTGCGCTGCGTCAAACCGCCGGCGGGCAAGGCCGGCCCAAGAGGCGTAGACTGAGGTCGGATCACTTTGTCGCCCGCGGGATCCGGTGCAACGGCTCCGCGGCCCTTTTCCCCTCGACACCTGGAGGCATGAACATGCTGTTGAAGAATCTCTGCGCCGCGACCATCCTGGCCCTGGCCTCGGCGCCCGTGCTGGCGGCCGAATGCTCGGTCGACATCGCCGGCAATGACCAGATGCAGTTCGACAAGAAGGAAATCACGGTCAGCAAGAGCTGCAAGCAGTTCACCGTCAACCTCAAGCACCCCGGCAAGCTGGCCAAGAACGTCATGGGCCACAACTGGGTGCTGACCAAGCAGGCCGACATGCAGGGCGCCGTCAACGACGGCATGGCCGCCGGCCTGGACAACAACTACGTCAAGAAGGACGACGCCCGCGTCATCGCCCACACCAAGGTGATCGGCGGCGGCGAGACCGATTCGGTCACCTTCGACGTCAGCAAGCTGGCCGCCGGCCAGGACTATGCCTACTTCTGCTCGTTCCCCGGCCACTTCGCGCTGATGAAGGGCGTGCTCAAGCTGGTCGACTGATCGCCCCTGCCGGCCTCGCGGGATCTGCGCGGGGCCGCCGCGCCCGCCCCTACAATGGCCGTTTGCCAATACTCTTGGGGAACGACGCATGAGCACGGATAAAGTGGCAATCATCACCGCCGGCGGCAGCGGCATGGGCGCGGCCGCGGCGCGCAAACTGGCCGCCGACGGCTACCGCGTGGCGATCCTGTCCTCGTCCGGCAAGGGCGAGGCGCTGGCCGCCGAACTCGGCGGCCTGGGCGTGACCGGTTCGAACCGCTCGCCCGAGGACCTGGCGCGGCTGGTGGACGCGACCCTGCAGAAGTGGGGCCGCGTCGACGCCGTGGTCAACAGCGCCGGCCACGGTCCCAAGGGTCCGCTGCTGGAGATCAGCGACGACGACTGGCACCTGGGCATGGAGTTCTACCTGCTCAACGTGGTGCGCATCGCGCGCCTGGTGGCGCCGGTCATGAAGCGCCAGAAATCCGGCGCCATCGTCAACATCTCGACCTACGCCACCTTCGAACCGGAGGCGCTGTTCCCCACGTCCGGCGTGTTCCGCGCCGGCCTGGCCGCGTTCACCAAGGTGTTCGCGGACGAATACGCCGAACACAACGTGCGCATGAACAACGTGCTGCCCGGCTTCATCGACAGCCTGCCGGAAAAGGAAGACCGGCGCGCGCGCATCCCGATGGGCCGCTACGGCACCGCCGAGGAAGTGGCCGACCTGATCGCCTTCCTGGCCTCCGACGCTTCCTCGTACATCACCGGACAGAACATCCGCATCGACGGCGGCATCACCCGTTCGGTCTGATCCGCGGGGCCCGGCCGGCCCCCGCGCGGGCCGGCGCGCCGCGCGTGCGCGCCTCGTGCAAAAGGATTAGTCCCTCGTCCGAATGGCGGTCTTGAAGCCCCCCTGGCGCTTCGCTACCGTAGGCTTTCGCATTCGACCCCGGGGCTGCCTGCATGTCCGCGTCGCCGTTCGGAGCGGCGCCGCCCGCTTCCGCTGAAACCCGCCCGCCCACGCCTGGCCAGGCCTCGCGCTTCCTGGCCCAGGCCACCTTCGGCCCGACGCCGGCGCTGATCGACGCGGTGGTGCGCGACGGCTACGCCGCCTGGCTCGACGCGCAACTGGCGCTGCCGCCGTCGCAAAGCCATTTCGACTGGCTGCTGCAGCAAGGCAAGGACACCGAGGCCTACAAGGGCA
Source organism: Achromobacter sp. CSND-B12 (assembly GCF_052906545.1). Classification (NCBI taxonomy): domain Bacteria; kingdom Pseudomonadati; phylum Pseudomonadota; class Betaproteobacteria; order Burkholderiales; family Alcaligenaceae; genus Achromobacter; species Achromobacter sp. CSND-B12. Next base: position 1,810,510 of record NZ_JBREGJ010000001.1, read on the forward strand.
ACGGTATCAACGCGCCGCTCGAATCGACGCTGTGGCGCAAGTTCATCAGCGCCGAGGACCAGGTGCGCACCCGGGTGGCGTTCGCGCTGTCGGAGATCTTCGTGGTCGGGGTGGCGTCGATCACGGCCAACTGGCCGCTGTTCGGCGCCGCCGGCTTCATGGACCTGCTGGCCGAGCATGCCTTTGGCAGCTACCAGGACCTGCTCACCGCCGTCACCCGCAACCTGTCGATGGGCTGCATGCTGACCTATCGCGGCAACCGCAAGGAAGACCCGCGCACCGGCCGCCATCCCGACGAGAACTATGCGCGCGAAGTGATGCAGCTGTTCAGCATCGGCCTGGTCGAACTGAACCGCGACGGCACGCCCCGGCTGGTCAAGGGCGCCCCCGTGGAGACCTACGACAATGCCGACGTGCAGGGACTGGCCAAGGTCTTCACCGGCTGGGACCTGGATGGGCCGGAGACCGACGTGCAGTTCCACCGGCGGCCGATGGCGCTCAATCCGGCGCTGCATTCGCTGGCCGAAAAGCGCTTCCTGGGCGCGGTGATCCCGCCCGGCACCGACGGCCACCTGTCGCTCAAGCGCGCGATGGAAGTGATCAGCGCGCATCCGAACGTCGGGCCGTTCATCGGCACGCAACTGATCCAGCGGCTGGTCACCAGCAATCCCAGTCCGGCCTACGTCGAGCGGGTGGCGACGGTGTTCGACGACGACGGCCATGGCGCGCGCGGCAATCTCAAGGCCGTGGTGCGCGCCATCCTGCTGGACGACGAAGCGCGCCACCCCGACCTGTCGACGCCCGGCTGGGGCAAGGTGCGCGAGCCCATCCTGCGCTTTTCCGGCTGGGCGCGCGCCTTCGGCGCCACCTCCACCAACGGCGCCTGGGCCATGCCCGACACCACCGACAACACCATCCGGCTGGCGCAGAGCCCGATGCGCTCGGCCAGCGTGTTCAATTTCTTCCGGCCGCGCTACACGCCCCCCGTCACCGAGCTGGCGCGGCGCGGCCTGGTGGCGCCGGAACTGCAGATCACCGATGAAACCAGCATCGCCGGCTACCTGAACTTCGTGGCCATCTACGTTGATCGCGGCTGGGAAGACCTGCAGACGCCGTACACCGCCGAGATCGCCCTGGCCGCCGACGCCGACGCGCTGGTGGCGCGCATCGTGCTGCTGCTGGCGGGCGACGCCTTCAGCGCGGCGACGGCGCAGGCCATCGCGCAGGCGGTCGACACCTTGCCGCGCGCACGGCCGCGCGACCGCGTGCGCGCCGCCATCACGCTGGTGGCGGCCAGCCCCGAGTACCTGGTGCAGAAATGAAGGCCGACCGCCGCGAATTCCTGCTGCGCGCCTGCGCCCTGGGCGCCACGCACGCGGCCGCGCCGCTGGCGCTGAACCTGGCGGCGCTGGGCGCGGCGGCGGCGCAATCCGCGCCGCCCGGCGGCTACAAGGCGCTGGTGTGCGTGTTCCTGTACGGCGGCAACGATCCGTTCAACACGTTGGTGCCGTTCGACGCGGGCGCCCATCGCGCCTACGCCGCCGCGCGCACCGATATCGCGTTGCCGCGCCAGGCGCTGCAAGCCACCGCGCTACGCGGCGCCGCGCCCGCCGCCGACGGCGCGCAGTTCGCGCTCGCGCCATCGCTGGCGCCGCTGGCGCCGCTGTTCGAGCGCGGCGAGATGGCGGCGGTGCTGAACGTCGGCCCGCTGGTGGCGCCCACCAGCAAGGCGGACTACATCGGCGCGCGGGTGCCGCTGCCGCCCAAGCTGTTCTCGCACAACGACCAGCAGTCATACTGGCAGGCGCTGGCGCCGGAAGGCGCTTCCTCCGGCTGGGCCGGGCGGCTGACGGACCTGTACGCGGGCATCAACGCGCAGCGCAGCTTCACCGGCATCACCGCCGGCGGCAGCACCGTGTTGCTGGCCGGCCGCCATGTCGCGGGCTACCGGGTCGGCGTGAACGGCTCGACCCGCATCGAACTGCTGACACGCGACATGTACGGCTCCAGCGCCTGCACCGCCTTGCTGCGCCAGCTGATCACACAGCCGCGCGAGCACCTGATGGAACGGGAAATGTCGCGCATCGCGGCGCAGTCGATCGACGCCGACGCGCGGCTGCGGGCGGCCTTGTCTGGCGTGGCCGTGCCGGGCGATTTCGACTCGCCGCTGGCGCAGCAGTTGAAGATCGTGGCCCGCATCATCGCGGCGCGCCAGGCCCTTGGGGCGCGGCGCCAGGTATTCTTCGTGTCGCAGAACGGCTACGACAACCACACCGGCCTGAACGACACCCACCCGGCCCTGCTCAAGGAACTGGGCCAGGCGCTGGCCGCCTTCCAGACGGCGCTGGCAAACCTGGGCGTGGCGCGCCAGGTCACCACCTTCACCGCCTCGGAATTCGGCCGCACGTTGGGATCGAACGGCAACGGCTCGGACCATGGCTGGGGCGCGCATCATTTCGTGCTGGGCGGCGCCGTCAACGGCGGCCGCTACCACGGCACGCATCCGCAGATCGCGCCCGACGGCCCCGGGTTCGTGGACAACGGCCGGCTGCTGCCGACGCTGGCGGTGGAGCAGTTGGGCGCGGCGCTGGGTAGCTGGTTCGGCGCCAGCGCCGACGACCTGCGGCTGGTGTTTCCGAACCTGCGCCACTTCGACGCCTCGCCCTTGGCGCTATTTACAGCGCCGCGTGAATCGTCGACGCCAGCTTCTTCCACTTGACGGCTTCGTCGCGCACGAACGCGGCAAGCTCCGCCGGCGTGCTGGTGCGCACCTCGGCGCCCTGGTCGTCGATCTTGGCGGCCACGGCCGGATCGTTGAGCGCGCCATTGAGCGCGGTGTTCAACTTGGCGACCACCTGCGGATCGGCGTTGGCGGGCGCGAACACCGCGTACCACTGCGCCACGTCCACGCCCGGCACGCCAAGCTCGGCCAGCGTCGGCATGTCGGGCAGCACCTTGGCGCGGCGCGCGCCGGCCACGCCCAGCGCGCGGATCTTGCCCGACTTCAGGTGCGGATAGGCGCTGAACAGGCTGGGAAACATGACCTGGGTGACGCCGGCCAGCGTGTCCGTCATGGCGGGGGCCGAGCCCTTGTAGGGAATCTCCAGCATGGCCGCGCCGGTGGCGCGGTTGAACAGCTCGCCCGCCACCGCCGGCGCCGTGCCCGGGCCGGCGGAGGCGTAGCTCAGGCCGTCGGGATGGGCCTGGCCGTACTTGAGCAGGCCCGGCACGTCCTGCACGCCGATGCTGCTGGACACCACCATCAGCGTGGGCGAGTCGGCCACCATGCCGATGGCGGTGAAGTCGCGCACCGGATCGTAGTTGAGCTTCTGCAGCGCCGGGTTGATGCCGTGCGTGCCGATGTAGCCAAGCATCAGCGTGTAGCCGTCGGCCGGTTGGCGCGCCACGTAGTCGGCGGCGATGGCGCCCTGCGCGCCGGGCTTGTTGACCACGATGACGGTCTGGCCCAGCAGCTCGCCCATCTTCTGCCCGATCACGCGGGCCAGGGTGTCGTTGCCGCCGCCGGCGGCGGTGGGCACCACCATGGTGATGGCGCGCTCGGGGAATTCGGCCTGCGCGGCCGGGCTGCCCAGGACCAGGCAAAGCGCGGCGGCGCACAGGGTGCTGCGGGAGGGAAAAGCCATGTCATGTCTCCTGATGGTTCTATGGGCGGTCTCTGCGGACCGCTGTGTCTCGGGTCGGAGGCGGCTCGGGCCGCCACCTTCATGTTTCGGTGCCGGCGGCCGAGGGCGGCTTCCGGGTACGGCATTCTTGATCGCAGCCTATGCCGCCATGGCGGCAGGCGCCGACTCCGGTCGGCTGGCGCGTTCCTCGCGCGCCGGCACATAGCGCCCCGGCACGTACAGCAGGCCCTTCATGATCTTGCGCGCGGTGCGTACCAGGCCGGCGGCCCGCACCTCGCCGCTGGCGGCGTCCAGCCTGACGTCAATGTCCATGCCGCCCGACGGGTGCTCGATGCGCACGCCACGGTAGCCCGGGCGCGGCGCCGGCCCGCCGCAGTCGTGCGCCACGGTGCCCGCCATCAGGTAGGCGGCGGCCACGCCCACCGCGCCGGTGGCGGCATGGGCGCGATGGCAGGCGTGCGGCGTGAAGTAGCGCGAACGCAGCGACAGCGCGGCGGGATCGCTGCCGGGCGCCAGCAGCACCGGCTTGGGAATGACGCTGTTCGAGACGTCCCCCAGTCCCATGCGGCTGCCGGCCTCGCGGCGGATGCGCTCCAGGCGCGCCAGCAGGGCAGGGTTGGCGTCCAGTTCGGCCGGCGATTCGTCGCCACGCAGGCCGAAGTCGGCGGCGCGCAGCAGCACCATCGGCATGGCGGCGTCGATCAGCGTGGCGGCCACGCCGTCGACCACTTCCTGCCGCAGGCCGGTCGGGAACAGGCGGCCGGTGACCGCCCCCCAGGCGTCGAGGAAATTCAGGCGCACGGGCGCGGCGGCGCCCGGCACGCCGTCGATGCGCGCCTCGCCTTCATAGGTCAGGCGGCCGCCCGGCGTCTGCACCACGGCCTCGATCACGGCGCCCGTGTTGACGTTGTGCACCCGCACCGAGGTTTCGCCGTCGGCCGCGGCGATCAGGCCCTCGTCGATGGCGAAGGGCGCTGCGCCCGACAGCATGTTGCCGCAGTTGGGACGGGTGTCGACGCTGGCGCGGTCCACCGAGACCTGCGCGAACAGATAGTCGATATCGCAGTCGGGCCGGGTCGAGCGCGACACGATCGCGACCTTGCTGGTCAGCGAGTTGCCGCCGCCCAGGCCATCGACCTGCAGCGCGTGGGGCGACCCCATGGCCTGCAACAGCAGCCGGTCACGGTCGGCGGGATCGGCCGGCAGCCAGTCGCCAAGAAAAAAGGGGCCGCGGGAGGTGCCGCCGCGCATCAGTACGCAAGGGATGATCGTTTCCATGCGGTGCATTCTGCGACGGCGCGGCTATTATTTGAATTGCAACTTACGGATGGATTAATGCATGGCACGCATCAATTTCGATTTACAGGAATTGCAGGCCTTCGTGGCGGTGGCCGAGCGCGCCAGTTTCCGCGCCGCCGCCGAAGACCTGAACCTGTCGCAGCCCGCGCTGAGCCGCCGCATCGACAAGCTGGAGGACCTGCTGGGCGCGCGCCTGCTGGAACGCACCACGCGCCGCGTGGCGCTGACGCACGTCGGCCGCATCTTCCTGGAACGGGCGCGCGGCGCCATCGACGAACTGGAACGCGCGGTGCTCAGCATTGGCGACCTGGCGGCGCAGCGCGGCGGTCTGGTGACGGTGGCCTGCGTGCCGTCGGTGGCCTACTACTTCCTGCCCGCCATCATCCATGACTACGCCGAGCGCTTTCCGCGGATACGGGTCCGCATCATCGACGAGACCGCCCACACCGTGCTCAACAGCGTGGTGACGGGCCGCGCCGACTTCGGCATCAGCTTTTTCGGCACCCAGGAGCCGGACGTGGATTTCAAGGCGGTGCTGCGCGAGGACTTCGTGCTGGCGGTGCGGCGCGACCATCCGCTGGCCGCCCGCCGCAGCGTGTCGTGGGAGGAACTGTCGCAGGAACGCTTCATGACCGTGGCCAAGGAAAGCGGCAACCGCCTGCTGATCGACGACGCGCTGGCCAAGAGCGGCAAGCGCACCGTCAGCGCCTTCGAGGTCAGCCACGTCATGACGCTGCTGGGGCTGGTGGAAGCCGGGCTGGGCGTGGCGGCCGTGCCGCAGCTGGCGATGCCGCCGGCCGGCCACGCCACGCTGGCGGGCGTCAAGCTGGAGCATCCGCGCGTCACCCGCAGCCTGGGTTTGATCTCGCGCAGGGGCCGCCCCCTGGCGCCGGCGGCGCAACAGCTCTATAACCTTATCCACCAGGCCGGCAAAAGCGCCAAGCGTGGTCCCCCCAAGCAACCCTGAAGCCGCACCATGAGCCCCCATTCCCTGGCGTTGCAAGCCGCCACCGAAGACGACCTGCCTTTCCTGCTGGCGCTGCGCAAGGCAACCATGACCGAACACCTGGCGCGCGTTGATGCACCGCGGGACGATGCGCATCACCTGGCGCGCATCCGCTATCACTTCGACGACGCCCAGATCGTCTGGCTGCACGGCCGCCCGGCGGGCCTGTTCAAGACCTTCCGCGATCCGGCCGGCTGGCGCGTGGTGCAGATCCAGATCGACCCGGCCTTCCAGGGCCAGGGACTGGGCCGGCGCCTGCTGGCCGGCCTGCTGCGGCAGGCGGACGACGAAGGCGCCCCGGTCACCCTGTCCGTCCTGAAGGGCAACCCCGCCCGCCGGCTCTACGAGTCGCTGGGCTTCACCCCTGTCGAGGAGACCGCCCTGGAAATAGAAATGCGCTACGAACCCGCCCCGCCCGCCGGCGGCCACGCCTGACGGCGGCCGTCGCGAAGGGCCCGCGCGAGGCTCGGTTGGATCTTCATCCCCAGCCCTCCCGATTTTTTTGTCCGGTGGCGGAATATTCCCGTTCCGCCCCGCGTCTGTAGAGGGCAGTCCCCCAAACTCTTCCATCTACGAGGCACGACATGCGCACTCAACTCGCCGCAACCCTGGCCCTCTCCTGCGCCGCCCTGTTCTCGGCCGGCGCCCATGCCCAGGCCGTCAAGACCCAGGACGGCATCCTGGTCAACAGCGCCGGCATGACCCTCTACACCTTCGACAAGGATGCCGGCGGCAAGAGCGCCTGCAACGACCAGTGCGCCAAGATCTGGCCGCCCGTCACCGCCGCCGCCGACGCCAAGGCCTCGGGCGACCTGAGCATCATCACCCGCGACGACGGCTCCAAGCAGTGGGCCTACAAGGGCAAGCCGGTCTACCTGTATGCCAAGGACGCCAAGCCGGGCGACAAGACCGGCGACAACTTCAAGGACGTCTGGCACGTCATCAAGCCCTGATCCGGCCTGAGTCGTCCCTCCACGCCCGACCATGCGCGCCGACGACGAAGCCGCGATCCTGGCCTGCATCCCCAGCCTGCGGCGCTACGCCCGCGGGCTGACGGGCGACCCGCACCGGGCCGACGACCTGGTGCAGGACACGCTCGAACGGGCCTGGAGCCGCTACTCGCGCTGGCAGCGCCGCGGCGAGCTGCGGGCCTGGATGTTCGGCATCATGCATAACCATTTCATCGACGGCGTGCGCGCCAGCCACCGGCAGGCCGAACAGGCCGGCGCGGGCGACCTGCCCGACGTGCCGGTGCGCGCCACGCAGACCGACCACCTGGAGGTGCGCGACCTGGACCGCTGCCTGCAAGGCCTGCCGGCCGAGCAGCGCGAAGTATTGCTGCTGGTGTGCGTGGAAGACCTGTCGTACCAGGAAACCGCGCAGGTGCTGGGCGTGCCGATCGGCACGGTCATGTCGCGCCTGTCGCGCGCCCGCGAACGCCTGGGCGCCCTGATGCAGGGCCAGGAACCCGCCAGCCGGCTCCATCGCGTGAAATGACATGAACGACAAACGCCTCCACGCCATTCCCACCGCCGGCAACCCCATCACCGAAGCCGACCTGCACGCCTATGCCGACGGCCAGTTGCCGCCCGGCCGCCACGCCGAGGTCGACGCCTTCCTAGCGGCCCATCCGCAGGACCTGGCGCGCGTGCACGCCTGGCAGGCCCAGCGCCGCGCCCTGCACGCCCTGCTTGACCCGGTGCTGGACGAACCCCTGCCCCTGCGCCTGCCGCTCTCGCCCCCCGCGCGCCGCCTGCCCTGGCGCGCCGTCGCTGCCTGTGCCGCCATCGCCGTCATCAGCGCCAGCAGCGCCTGGATGGCGCGCGGCGCCATGGACGCCCGCCACCAGCAAACCGTATTGGCCACCGCCACACCCGACCGCGCCGCCGGCGGCTACGCCCAGCGCGCCGCCATCGCCCACGCCGTCTACGCCCCCGACATGGGCCGCCCCGTCGAAGTCAGCGGCGACAACGAAAAGGCCCTTGTCACCTGGCTCACCAAGCGCCTCGGCGCCCCCGTGCGCGCCCCGTCCCTTACCCATGCCGGCTACGACCTCGTCGGCGGCCGCCTCCTGCCCGGCGGCAGCGGCCCCGTCGCCCTCTTCATGTACGGCGCCCCCGACGGCCAACGCCTGACCCTCTACGTCACCCGCGAAGCCGCCGGCGGCCAGACCGCCTTCCAATTCACCCAGGAAGGCCCCGTCCGCGTCTTCTACTGGGTCGAAGGCCAATTCGGCTACGCCCTCTCCGGCGCCATCAGCCGCGACGAACTGCAACGCGTCTCCGAAGAAGTCTACAAACAGCTACAAGGCTGAGCCGGGCGCGGGCGCGCCCGGCGAGCGCCAATCCGCCCGCGGGCTTCAACAAAGCCCCTGCTCAGACACCCTCGTTCGAGAATCGGTTGCCCTCCCACAAGCGCGCCGCAAAGCGCGCCCCCCATCGCCGCCACTTCGCGCAGCGACCACCCCCCCGACGCCCCACCCGATGTATGCCAAACACGGCTGCCCGCGCAGCCGTTTTTGGCGGGCCCCGCAAACTCCTCCGCCCGACCCCGACGTTGAACAGAACGCCAAGAAAACCGCCCTCCCCCCAATCCGTCGCAGGAAGACAGACGAGCGGCGGGGCGAGGCTGGCGGGCGGGTGCGGGGCGTGTAGATGCGCCCGACGGAATCTGAAGGGAAGGCCGAAGGCCTGGACGAAGATGAGGAAGGGGCAGTCCGGAGCGAACGCTCCGGACCGCAATCGTAGCCCCGCACCTGCCCGCCAGCCTCGCCCCGCCGCGCCTTAAGAACCCTCCCGAGCCACATGCAACATATGCAACGTGATCTTCCTCACCTCAGCCTTGCTCATCTCAATATGCCCCCGCAACATCCTCCCCGCCGCCTCCCCCCGCCGCGCCAGCACCGCCCGCAAAATCGCCCCATGCTCCTCATACGTCGCATCCACCCGGAACTCCTTGGTGAAATCCAGCCGACGCACGATCCGGATCTTCTCCGTCACCTCCCGGTGAATCAGCGCCATCTCCGCATTCCCGGCAGCCGCCACCAGTGAGCAGTGAAACGCCTCGTCCAGCTGCGCCACCATCCGCCCATCCAGAATGCGTTGATCCGGCGGCACCAGCCACACATCCACCAGCGCCGCCAGCATCCCGCCATCGTCCATGCGCTCGCGCGCGCACAGCCGTTCGACCGCCGCCAGTTCCAGCACCACGCGCACGTCGTACAGCGCCTCGAAGCGCTCGAAATCGAACGGCCGCACCTGCCAGCCGCTGCGCGGACTGGGCAGCACGAACCCCTCGCGCTCCAGCCGCGCCAGCCCCAGCCGCACCGGCGTGCGGCTCACCCCCAGCCGCAACGCCAGCTCCGCCTCGGTGAAGCGGTCGCCCGGCAGCAGGCGGAAGTCGAACAGCTCGTCCTTGATGCGCTGGTAGACCTGCTCGGCCAACGACCCCGCCAGCGCCGGCGCCTGCCGCAACGCCGGTCCGACGCGCACCGAATCGCGCATGGTCAGGCCACCGGGCAAGTCGCGTCCTCGGCCAGCACGACCAGCGCATCGCCCGCGTTGACCGGCTTGCCCGGCACGCAGCGAATCGCGGCCACCGTGCCCGACACCGGCGCGATCACCGACAGCTCCATCTTCATCGCCTCGACCACCACCAGCGTGTCGCCAGCCGCCACGCTCTGGCCCACCTGCACGGGGATCTTCCAGACGTTGCCACACATATCGGCGCTGACCAGCCGTTCTCCGTCGCGCAGCGCGATCTCCAGTTCCGGCGCCGCCTCGGCCGGGGGCGTCGCCACGTCCTCGTGTTTCCACAGCGCGACTTCGGCATCGAACGCCGACCTCTGCCGCGCCTGGAAGGCGCCGATGCTGTCCGCCTGGTCGGCCAGGAAACGCTGGTGCGCGGCGAAATCGAATAGTTCCTCCTCGATGCGCACCGTGGCGCGGCCCTCGCGGAAATCCTCGCGCAGCACATCCAGCTCGGCCTCGCTCACCGGATAGAAGCGCACCTGGTCGAAAAAGCGCAGCAGCCAGGGCTTGCCGTCCTGGAACGCCGGGTTCTTCAGGAACTTGTTCCAGATCGGCAGCGTGCGGCCCACCAGTTGATAGCCGCCGGGCGAATCCATGCCGTAGATGCACATGTAGACGCCGCCGATGCCGACCGTGCCTTCGGCGGTGAAGGTGCGCGCCGGGTTGTACTTGGACGTCAGCAGGCGGTGGCGCGGATCGATCGGCACCGCGCACGGCGCGCCCAGGTAGACGTCGCCCAGGCCCATGATGAGATAACTCGCGTCGAACACGATGCGGCGCACGTCCTCGCGGCTGGCCAGGCCGTTGATGCGCTGGATGAAGTCGACATTGTTCGGCAGCCACGGCGCGCTGGCGCGCACCGTTTCCTGGTAGCGCTGCACCGCGCCCAGCGTGGCCGAATCCTCGAACGCCATCGGCAGATGGACCACGCGGGTCGGCACCTTCAGCGTCGCCACGTCGGCCAGCTGCGTTTCGATCTCCAGCAGCCGCGCGATCAGCGCCTGCTGCAGGATCACGCGGCTGTCGTAGCGGATCTGCAGCGAGCGCACGCCCGGCGACAGTTCTCGCACGCCCTCGATCGGCCGCGCCGCCAGCGCCTCCATCAGCAGGTGGATGCGCATGCGCAGCGCCAGTTCGAGCACGTTGTCGCCATACTCCAGCAGCAGGTAGCCATCGCCCGCCTGGCGGTACGACACCGACGGCCGGCTGCCCGTCGCCGGCAGCGCCGCGATGATGGTCTCCGAGGCCGTGGCGGGCGACGCCGACGGCGTGGTGGCCTGCGGCGCCACCGCCCGCAGCTGCTCGACGCTGCGGTCCTGCGCCGCTTCGCGCGCCACCGCCTCGGCGTAATCGATGCGCACGAAGCGGATGCGGTCGCCCGGCTTGACCTGCCCCACCTTCCACAACTCGGCGCGCGCGATCGTCACCGGGCAGACGAAACCGCCCAGGCTGGGACCGTCGCGCGTCAGGATCACCGGGCTGTCGCCGGTGAAGTTGATGCTGCCGATGGCGTACTCACAATCATGGATGTTGGATGGATGCAGGCCGGCCTCGCCGCCGTTCTCGCGCGCCCAGGTCGGCTTGGGGCCGGTCAGGCGCACGCCCAGGCGATTGGAGTTGTAGTGCACCTCCCAATCGGCGGCGAAGAAGGCCTCGATGGCTTCGGGGCGGAAGAAGTCCGGCGCGCCATGCGGGCCGTACAGCACGCCGATCTCCCAGGTGTTGCCATAGGCGGGGATCAGTTCTGCGGGCGCGGCCTGCGGCGCGCTCACGGGCGCCTGGGCGTTCGCGGCCGGCAGCTCGGGGCGCACCAGCGGCAGCATGTCGCCGACCCGCAGCGTGCGGCCGGCGTGTCCGCCGAACTGGCCCAGCGCGAAGGTCGAGCGGCTGCCCAGGTAGACCGGCACGTCCAGCCCGTTGCGCACCGCCAGGTACGTGCGGCAGCCGGACAGCGCGCGGCCCGTGGCCAGCACCTGGCCCGAGCGCACCGTGACGGGCTGCCACATCGGCACCGGCGCGCCATCGAGCGTGGCGGCGCATTCGGCGCCGGTGAGCGCGACGATGGCATCGCCATGAAAGCGCAGCGTCGGCCCGACCAGCGTGGCCTCGATGCCGGCTGCGTCGGGCGCGTTGCCGACGATGCGATTGGCCAGGCGGAAGGCGTAGTCGTCCATCGGCCCCGACGGCGGCACGCCGATATCCCAATAGCCGGTGCGGCCCGGGTAATCCTGCACGCTGGTGTAGGTGCCGGCTTCCAGCACCTCGATGGCCGCGGGCCGGTAAGTGAAGCCTTCGAGGAAGCGCGTCGACAACTGGCCGGCGCGGAAGCGCGCGTCGGCCACGATCTGGCGCAGGTAGTCCAGATTGGTGGCGATGCCGTGCAGGCGGGTGTGCGCCAGCGCATCGGCCAGCTTGTCGAGCGCGGCCTCGCGGGTGTCGGCGTGCACGATCAGCTTGGCCAGCATCGGATCGTAGAACGCCGGCACCTCGGTACCCGTCTCGACCCAGCCGTCCAGGCGCACGCCTTCGGGAAAATGCACTTCCGTCAGCACGCCGGGCGACGGCTGGAACTGGCGCAGCGGGTCTTCGGCGTACAGCCGCACCTCGATCGACGCGCCTTGCGGCGCGCGCGACATCGCGGCCAGGTCGAGCGGCTCGCCCGCCGCCACGCGCAGCATGCATTCGATCAGGTCCAGCCCGGTCACCGCCTCGGTCACCGGGTGCTCCACCTGCAGGCGGGTGTTGACCTCCAGGAAATAGAAGCTGTCGCGCGCCGGATCGTAGATGAATTCGACCGTGCCGGCCGAGCGGTAGGCCACCGACTCGCCCAGCTTGACCGCCGCGTCCAGCAGCGCCGCGCGGGTCGCGGCCGGCAGGTGCGGGGCGGGAGTTTCCTCGACCACCTTCTGGTTGCGCCGCTGCACCGAGCAATCGCGTTCGCCCAGCGCCAGCACGCGGCCGGCGCCGTCGCCGAAGATCTGCACCTCGACGTGGCGGGCGTTGTCCACGTAACGCTCGATGAAGGCGCCGCCGTCGCGGAAGAAATGCTCGCCCATGCGCTGCACGCTGTCGAACGCCACCGTCAGTTCGGCCTCGTTGTCGCAACGCGACAGGCCGATGCCGCCGCCGCCCGCGGTGCTCTTGAGCATCACCGGATAGCCGATGCGCTCGGCCTGCGTCAGCGCCTCGCCCAGGCTGGCCAGCAGGCCCGTGCCGGGGGTCATCGGCACGCCGGCTTCGGCCGCCAGTTCACGCGAGCGGTGCTTCAGGCCGAACTCGCGGATCTGCAGCGGCGTGGGACCGACGAAGGCGATGCCCGCGGCCTCGCAGGCTTCGGCGAACTCGGCGCTCTCCGACAGGAAGCCGTAGCCGGGGTAGATGGCCTGCGCGCCGTGCTCGCGCGCGGCCGCCAGCAGCAGGTCGGTGCGCAGATAGCTGTCGACGGCCTTCTCGCCGCCCAGCGCCACGGCCACGTCGGCCTCGCGCACATGGGCGGCATTGCGGTCGGGATCGGAATACACGGCAACGCTGCGGATGCCCAGGCGTTTGAGGGTACGGATGGCGCGGACGGCGATTTCGCCACGGTTGGCGATGAGGACGGTATCGAACACGGTTCGGCTCCCAGGGGCGATTGGATTTAGCGGGGGGTGGCGTTCAGGCTGGCGAGGTAGGCGCGCCAGCCGCCGAAGGCGGTGATGTCGCGCGCGCCCTCCAGGCCTCGCGGCTCGCAGATGAAGCCCTTGACCTGGCGGCCGTCATGCAGCGTCAAGGTGCCGATGCCCAGCGGCGCGGGGATCTCGGCCACGAAGGCGCCGAACGCCGCCAGCGGGATGTCCCACAGCTCCACCTCGATCGGCGCGCCGCTGTCGGACTTCACCAGCCCCGGCTTGGGCGGCGTGGTGTTGGCCAGCGCGTAGAGCCGGTAGTCGGCGGCGGTGCGGGTCTTTTCCACCAGCACCGCGCGGCGCGAGGTCAGCTGATGGTTCAGCGGCATACCGGTCAGGTGCGCGCCCACCACGGCCACGCGCAACAGCCCGGGGTCGGCGGCGGTCGGCCCCATGGGCGGCAGCGGCCGGCCCGTGGCGCCCAGCGGCAGTCCGCGCTGCGCCTGCCATTGGCGGCCGAAATGCGCCAACGCGCGGTCCTGCCAGGCCATGCCGATCAGCGTGATGCCGGCCGGCAGCCCGTCATCGCGCATGCCCGCGGGCAGCGCCAGCGCCGACAGGTCGGCGAGGTTGGCGAAGTTGGTATAGATGCCCAGTTGTGAATTGAGCCGCACCGGGTCGGCCTGCAACTGCGCGATGGTGTAGATCGACGGCGAGGTCGGCACCACCAGCGCGTCGAAGCCTTGCAGCGACTGGTGGATACTGCGCGTCAGCTCGGCGCGGCGGTACTCGGCCTTGAAGGCGTCGAGCGCGTCATAGTGGACCGCGCCTTCGACGATGCCGCGCACCACCGGATGGATGGCGTCGGGATTGTCGCGCCACAGCGGCTCGACCGCGGCGAAGCGCTCGGCCACCCACGGCCCCTGGTACAGCAGTGCCGCCAGTTCGGCATAAGGCGCGAAGTCGATGGCCTGGACCTCGGCGCCGCCGGCCTTGAGCGCCTGCACCGCGGCCTCGAACGCGGCGGCGGCCTGGGCGTCGCCGAAGAACTCCAGCCGGTCGGGCACCGCCAGCCGCGGCGCGGCGGGCCAGGGCGCGGCGGCGCCGGCCGGCTGCGCGCGCGAATAGGGATCGTGTTCGTCATAGCCGCCGGCGATGCCGGCCACGCGCTCGGCATCGTCCACCGTCAGCGCGAAGATCGACACGCAGTCCTGCGTGCGGCAGGCCGGCACCACGCCGGCGGTGCTGAGCCAGCCCTTGGTCGGCTTGAGGCCGACGATATTGTTGAACCCCGCCGGCACCCGGCCCGAGCCCGCGGTGTCGGTGCCCAGCGAAAACGCCGCCAGCCCGCGCGCCACCACCGAGGCGGACCCCGAGCTGGAGCCGCCGCTGATGTAGTCGGGATTGAAGCTGTTGGCCACCGCGCCGTGCGGCGAGCGGGTGCCGACCAGGCCCGTGGCGAACTGGTCGAGATTGGTCTTGCCGATCAGGATGGCGCCGGCCGCGCGCAGGCGCCGCACCACGGTGGCGTCCTCGTCCGGCGTGTAGGCGAACGCGGGGCAGGCGGCGGTGGTGGGCCAGCCCGCCGCGTCGATGTTGTCCTTGATGGCGAACGGCACGCCGTAGAGCGGCAGGCGGGAACGATCGCCGCCGGCCGCGGCCAGCAGCAGGCGCAGGTCGTCGAGCTGGCGCGCCAGCACCGGCGCGCTGGCGCGCGTGATCCAGGCGTTGTCGGCCGGGTCGTCCGGCGCGGCGGCCAGGGGCATCAACAGCGCTTCGGGCGTGGCCCCTTCCTGATAGGCCGACAGCCATTGCGCGATCGTCCAACCGAGCGGGCCCTGCTGCGTTGCTACGGCATTCATGCTGGAATCCTTTCTGGTATACAAGTACGGATTCCCAAGCAATACGCGTGCCATGTGCGCCGCGCCCGGCGTTTTCGCCCTGGACGCCGCGCGCCACGGCCTGGCCGCCTTCGCGGACAAGTCCGCGCGCGCACTCCCAGCGGGCAGCGGCCGCACCGGTTTTGTGCACGCGGCACCAGATTGAACCGCGGCGCGCCGCCCGTCCGCCGCCCCGCCTCCTCGCGCACACCCATTGCTCAATACAGCGCGCCGCCATCGCATCGCGGCTGGCACGGCTTTTGCTTTGACGTCCTGGTCACGTCCTTTCATCACCGGCGCCGCCGGCCTCTTCCCATCCAGGAGTCACCATGAAACGCAGACTAGCCCTCAAGCAATTGACCGCCGCGAGCCTATTGGCCATGTCCGGCTGGATGCCGCAGCTGTTCGCCGCCGAAGACACCATCAAGGTCGGCATCCTGCATTCGCTGTCGGGCACCATGGCCATCTCGGAAACGTCGCTCAAGGACGTGGCCCTGATGACCATCGACGAGATCAACGCCAACGGTGGCGTGATGGGCAAAAAGCTCGAAGCGGTGGTGGTCGACCCGGCCTCGAACTGGCCGCTGTTCGCCGAGAAATCGCGCCAGCTGCTGTCGCAGGACAAGGTGGCGGTGGTGTTCGGCTGCTGGACCTCGGTGTCGCGCAAGTCGGTGCTGCCGGTGTTCAAGGAACTGAACGGCCTGCTGTTCTACCCGGTGCAATACGAGGGCGAGGAACTGGAGAAGAACGTGTTCTACACCGGCGCCGCGCCCAACCAGCAGGCCATTCCCGCCGTGGAATACCTGATGAGCGAAGACGGCGGCGGCGCCAAGCGCTTCGTGCTGCTGGGCACCGACTATGTGTACCCGCGCACCACCAACAAGATCCTGCGCGCCTTCCTGCACTCCAAGGGCGTCAAGGACAGCGACATCGACGAGGTCTACACCCCGTTCGGCCATTCCGACTACCAGACTATCGTCGCCAACATCAAGAAGTTCGCCGCCGGCGGCAAGACCGCCGTCATCTCCACCATCAACGGCGACTCCAACGTGCCGTTCTACAAGGAACTGGGCAACGCCGGCCTGAAGGCCACCGACGTGCCGGTGGTGGCGTTCTCGGTGGGCGAGGAAGAACTGCGCGGCGTCGACACCAAGCCGCTGGTGGGCCACCTGGCCGCCTGGAACTACTTCGAGTCGATCAAGAACCCGGTCAACGAGGAGTTCATCAAGAAGTGGAAGGCCTACGCCAAGGCCAAGAACCTGCCCAACGCCAACACCGTGGTCACCAACGACCCGATGGAGGCCACCTACATCGGCATCCACATGTGGAAGCAGGCGGTCGAACAGGCCAAGACCACCGACGTCGACAAGGTGATCGCGGCCATGGGCGGCCAGAAGTTCAATTCGCCGAGCGGCTTCGCCATCGAAATGGACAAGACCAACCACCACCTGCACAAGCCGGTCTACATCGGCGAGATCAAGGCGGACGGCCAGTTCAACGTGGTCTGGAAAAGCAAGGGCCCGATCCGCGCGCAACCGTGGAGCCCGTACATCGCGGGCAACGAAAGCAAGCAAGGCCTCTAACCGGAACCGGAAGCGCAGCCATGCTGAATGCGGTCATCGCGAAATTCCTGCGTCATCTCCTGCTTGCATGGCTGCTGGCCACGCCGGCGCTGGCCGCCCACGCGGCCGCATCCGGCGTGGACCCGGCGCTGCTGGCGCCGCTGGCCGGCGACGACACCGACGCCCGCCTGCAGGCCATTGCCGCCCTGGGCCAGCAGCCCGGCCCGGGCGCGGCCGCCGTGTTGCAGGCGCTGGGCAATGACCAGCTGTATGCGCTGCCGGACGGCCGCGTGCTGATCGGCGACGGCAAGGGCCAGGCCACCGATCCGGCCACCGGCACGGCCCTGGCGCTGCCGCCCGAGGCCTCCTCCATCGGCATCAACAACCGCTTGCGGCGCGCGATCGAGGCGGCGCTGGCCGGTTCGCGGCTGTTCTCCGATAACCCGCAGGAACGGCTGGCCGCGGCCCGCCGCCTGCAACAGACCGGCGATCCGGCGCGCCTGCCGCTGCTGGAAAAGGCGCTGGCCGCCGAAAAAGACCCGGCCGTGCGCGCCGCGCTGGAGATCGCGCAGGCCAGCCTGGAACTCAAGAGCGCCGACCCCGCCGTGCGGCGCCACGCGGTCGATCTGCTCGGCCGCACCGACAACGCCGCCTTCCGGCCGACGCTGGCGGCGCTGACGCAACAGCAGGACGGCGTCTACGCCGAACCCGACGCCGGCGTGCGCGAGGCGGCCGCCAACGCGCTCAAGCGCATCGACCGCCACCTGGCCACCATCGAGTGGGCCGGCAACCTGTTCTACGGCCTCAGCCTGGGCAGCGTGCTGCTGCTGGCGGCGCTGGGGCTGGCCATCACTTTCGGCCTGATGGGCGTCATCAACATGGCGCACGGCGAGCTGCTGATGATCGGCGCCTACGTCACCTACCTGGTGCAGACGGCGTTCCGCGCCTGGCTGCCCGGCTGGCTCGACTGGTACGTGGCGGCGGCGCTGCCGCTGGCCTTCGTGGTCACCGCGCTGGTCGGCATGGCGCTGGAACGCACCGTGATCCGCTGGCTCTACGGCCGGCCGCTGGAAACCCTGCTGGCCACCTGGGGCATCAGCCTGATGCTGATGCAGGGCGTGCGCACCCTTTTCGGGGCGCAGAACGTGGAGGTGGGCAACCCCAGCTGGATGTCCGGCGGCGTCACCGTGCTGGGCGGCCTGGTGCTGACCTACAACCGGCTGGTCATCATCGGCTTCGCGCTGTTCGTGGTGTTCCTGGTGTGGGCGCTGCTGAACCACACCCGGCTCGGCCTGTTTGTGCGCGCCATCACGCAGAACCGGCGCATGGCCGATTGCGTCGGCGTGCCCACCGGCCGCGTCGACATGCTGGCGTTCGGGCTGGGCTCTGGCATTGCCGGGCTGGCCGGCGTGGCGCTGTCGCAGTTGGGCAACGTCGGCCCGGACCTGGGCCGCGGCTACATCGTCGATT
This sequence comes from Achromobacter sp. CSND-B12, assembly GCF_052906545.1. Taxonomy (NCBI): domain Bacteria; kingdom Pseudomonadati; phylum Pseudomonadota; class Betaproteobacteria; order Burkholderiales; family Alcaligenaceae; genus Achromobacter; species Achromobacter sp. CSND-B12. Next base: position 1,828,506 of record NZ_JBREGJ010000001.1, read on the forward strand.
CCTTCATGGTGGTGGTGCTGGGCGGCGTCGGCCAGTTGGCCGGCACCGTCATCGCCGCGCTCGGCCTGGGCGGCGTCAACAAATTCCTGGAGCCTTACGCGGGAGCGGTCATGGCCAAGATCACCATCCTGGTGCTCATCGTGCTTTTCGTGCAGAAGCGGCCGCAAGGCCTGTTCGCCCCGCGCGGCCGGAGCGTCGAATGAAGCAGACCGCGCTGACCGATTTCAACCTGCTGGCGCGCCGGCCCCTGTTCAATGGCCGCGCCTGGGCCGCGCTGGGCGCGGGCGTGCTGCTGCTGGCGCTGGTGCCGCTGCTGAACCTGGCGTTTCCCGCCGGCCATCCGCTGCACATCTCGGCCTACGCCGTGGCGCTGCTGGGCAAGTTCATGTGCTACGCCCTGGCGGCGCTGGCGCTGGACCTGGTGTGGGGCTACGCCGGCATCCTGTCGCTGGGCCATGGCCTGTTCTTCGCGCTGGGCGGCTACGCCCACGGCATGTACCTGATGCGCGCCATCGGCCAGGACGGGGTCTACCAGAGCCGGCTGCCGGACTTCATGGTGTTCCTGGACTGGAAGGATTACCCCTGGTACTGGGCCTTCACCGACCACTTCGCCTACGCCATGCTGCTGGTGGTGCTGGTTCCGGGCGTGCTGGCCTTCGTGTTCGGCTACTTCGCCTTCCGCTCGCGCATCAAGGGCGTGTATTTCTCCATCATCACGCAGGCGCTGACCTTCGCCGCCATGCTGCTGTTCTTCCGCAACGATACCGGCTTTGGCGGCAACAACGGCTTCACCGACTTCAAGCGCATCCTGGGCTTCGACATCACCGCGCCCGGTACCCGCGCCGCGCTGTACTGGATCACGCTGGCGGCGCTGGCCGGCGCGCTGGTGCTGGCGCGCGCCGTCACCCAGTCCAAGCTGGGCCGGGTGCTGACGGCGGTGCGCGACGCCGAGAGCCGGCTGCGCTTCATCGGCTACGACCCGCTCGGCTTCAAGCTGTTCGTGTGGACGCTGTCGGCGGTGCTGTGCGGCATCGCCGGGGCGCTGTACGTGCCGCAGGTCGGCATCATCAACCCCAGCGAGATGTCCACCGAGAACTCCATCGAGATGGTGATCTGGGTGGCCACCGGCGGCCGCGGCACGCTGATCGGCCCCATCATCGGCGCCGGCGCCGTGAACGGCCTGAAGACCTGGTTCACCAGCGTGCTGCCCGAATTCTGGCTGTATGCGCTGGGCCTGATCTTCGTGCTGGTGACCCTTTTCCTGCCCACCGGCATCGTCGGCCTGGCCCGGCGCCTGGCCGCCCGCTACCAGGAGCGACGCGCATGACCAGCACCCATACCGAAAGCGCCATGCTCGATGGCGGCCCCAGCGGCGACGCCGGCTACGGCCGCGTCAGCCCCAAGGGCCTGGACACCAGCCACGGCGCCATCCTGTACCTGGAGGGCATCACCGTCAGCTTCGACGGCTTCAAGGCGCTCAACGACCTGACTCTGGACATCGGCGTGGGCGAACTGCGCTGCATCATCGGCCCCAACGGCGCCGGCAAGACCACCATGATGGATGTCATCACCGGCAAGACGCGGCCCACCGCCGGCACCGCGTTCTTCGGCCAGAGCATCGATCTGACCACGCTGAGCGAGGCGCAGATCGCGCACGCCGGCATCGGCCGCAAGTTCCAGCGCCCCACCGTGTTCGAACAGCACACGGTGTTCGCGAACCTGGAATTGGCGATGAAGACCGACAAGCGCGTGCGGCCCACGCTGTTCGCGCGCCTGACCGGCGAGCAGGCCGACCGCATCGGCGAGACGCTCGACCTGATCCGGCTGCGGCCCGAGGCCTTCCGCCCCGCCGGCCTGCTGTCGCATGGCCAGAAGCAATGGCTGGAGATCGGCATGCTGCTGATGCAGGAACCGCAGTTGCTGCTGCTGGACGAGCCGGTGGCCGGCATGACCGATGCCGAGACCGAGCGCACCGGCGAACTGCTCAACGAGCTGCGCGGCCGCCATTCGCTGATGGTGGTCGAGCACGACATGGATTTCGTCAACCAGATCGCCGGCGACGGCAAGGTGACCGTGCTGCACGAGGGCTCGGTGCTGGCCGAGGGGCCGATGGCCAAGGTGCAGGCCGACCCGCGCGTGATCGAAGTCTACCTGGGGCGCTGACATGCTGAACGTGAACACCATCGACCAGTACTACGGCGGCAGCCATACCCTGCGCGGCGTGTCGCTGGCCGTGAACCAGGGCGAATGCCTGGCGCTGCTGGGCCGCAATGGCGTCGGCAAGACCACCCTGCTCAAGTGCGTGATGGGCGTGCTGCCGGTGGCGCGCGGCGCCATCGGTTTCGACGGCGCCGACGTCACCCGCCTGGCGCCGCACCAGCGCGCCGCGCGCGGCATGGCCTACGTGCCGCAGGGCCGCGACATCTTCGCCCGGCTCACGGTGGAAGAAAACATCCTGATGGGCATGGCGACCAAGCCGGCCGCGCGCGCGCGCCGCATCAAGGAGGAAGTGTTCGAGCTGTTCCCGGTGCTCAAGAGCATGCTGGCGCGGCGCGGCGGCGACCTGTCCGGCGGCCAGCAGCAACAGCTGGCGATCGCCCGCGCGCTGGTGGCCGAGCCCAAGCTGATCATCCTGGACGAACCCACCGAGGGCATCCAGCCGTCCATCATCAAGGACATCGGCCGCGTCATCCACATGCTGCGCCAGCGCGGCGACATCGCCATCCTGCTGTGCGAACAGTACTTCGACTTCGCCCGCGAGCTGGCCGACCGCTTCGTGGTGCTGTCGCGCGGCGAGGTGGTGGCCAGCGGCGACCGCGCCGCCATCGACGGAGAGGACGTGCGGCGCCATCTTTCCGTCTGAAAAGGCTTGGATATAATGCGCCGTCATGCACCTCGCCCACTTCCTGAACCGCGGCTACGCCTGGATCGCGCTGATCGCGATCCTGTGGGCGTCGCTGGTTCCGTCGCTGGCGCATGGCAATCACCTGCCCAATGCCAGCCGCCAGGTCAGCGTGGACTACTGCGCCCCCGAGGGCCGCTCATCCCTGACCATCGAGGTGCAAAGCGATGACGGGGCCGGCGACCACGCCGCCCACCACGGCGACAGCAACCACTGCCCGTTCTGCCGCAACCCCCAGGCCGACCTCGGCCTCCCTCCCGCTCCCCTGACCGTGCTGCCGGCGCCCGCCAGCGGCGGCGTCACCTACCCGGCGCTGTTCTACCGCGCCTCGCACCCCCTCCACGCCTGGCGCGCGGCCCAGCCGCGCGCCCCGCCCGCGGCCTGATCGGCCCGTCCGCCGTCCCCACCCGGGGCGGCGCACGCGCCGCTTCCGCCCGAGCATTCGTCGCCGCCGACCGGCGGCGATTCCCGCAGAACCCTCGTCCGCATCCCGGTGCCGCCTGCTAGCGCGGCGCCATCGCGGGCGCGCAGGCCGGCCCCGCCGGCGTGGACCATGAAAAGAACCTACGCAGTATCCCTGCTGGCCGGCGCCTGCGCCGCCAATCCGGCGCTCGCGCTGACGACCGAGCCCGCCATCGAGACGCTGGCGCCCACCGTGGTCGAAGGCGACAACGCCGAGGACCGCCCCAACGGCCCGATCAACCTGGAACGCATCGACGGCACCGGCAGCCGCCTTGGCCTGCGGATCAAGGACACGCCGGCCTCCGTCACCGTCATCTCGCGCCAGCAGATCGAGGCGCGCGGCGCCCTCAACACCCAGGACATCGCCCGCGGCATCCCGGGCGTGAACAACGCCTCGCCCCCCGGCATGGCCGGCGCCGTCAGCTATCGCGGCTTCAGCGGCGGGCAGGTGTCGCAGTTGTTCAACGGCATCTCGGTGCAGTACGACTCGGCGGCGGCGCGGCCGATCGACAGCTGGATCTACGACCGGGTCGAGGCCATCGGCGGCCCCTCGACCTTCCTGTTCGGCGCCGGCGCCGTCGGCGGCGCCATCAACTACGTCACCAAGCTGCCCGAACGCGACACCTTCTACGAAGGCCAGTTGCGCCTGGGTTCGTTCGACACGCGCCAGGCATCGGCCGGCATCAACCAGCAACTGGCCGGTTCGCCCGGCGGCCGCGGCCATTACCTGCGCATCGACGCCAACACCACCGCCAGCAACGGCTGGGTCGACGGTGAACGGTCGAACGCCACCCAGGTAGCGGCGTCGCTGCTGTCCGACCTGGGCGACGACGTCACCCAGACCTGGGCCTTCGAGTACCAGCGCGAGCGCGTCGACCGCCCCTACTGGGGCACGCCGCTGACGGTCGGCGCGAACGGCAAGGTGAGCGGCGAAGGCCACATCCGCGGCGGCACGCGTTTCAAGAACTACAACGTCGACGATGGCCTGTACGAGCAGTCGGTGCTGTGGGCCCGTTCGCTGACGGAATGGCGCGCCGCGCCGGGCGTGACGTTCAAGAACACGCTCTACTACTACCGCGCCGAGCGCGATTTCCGCAACCTGGAGACCTACCGCTACAACGCCGGCAACAGCCGCGTGCTGCGCTCAGCCGCGCTACTGCAGCGCCATGAGCAGAGCCTGGTCGGCAACCGCGTCGAGGGACTGATCGAATCGACGCTGGCCGGCCTGCCCACCAGTTGGTCATTCGGCGCCGACCTGAGCGTGAACAAGCAGACCCGCTATCCCACCAGCCTGCCGGCCACGGTGGACACGGTCGATCCGTATGATTTCCAGCCGGGCTATTTCTACGACATTCCCGGCATGACGCGCGGCCACAATCCGGATCGCGACAACCGCGTCCGCACCCTCGCGTTCACGCTGGAGAACCGCACCGAGGTGCTGCCCGGCGTGGCCATCGTGTCGGCGCTGCGCAAGGACTTCATCGACCTGGACCTGACCAACCGCCGCGCGGTCACGGCCGCCGCGCCGGCGTCGGCCTCGCGCAGCTATTCGCCCACCACCGGCCGGCTGGCGCTGAACTGGGCCATCACGCCGCAGGCGTCGCTGTACGCGCAATACGCCACGGCCGCCGATCCGCCGTCCGGCATCATGGCCACCTCCTCGTTCGCCGACGTGCTCAACAACGACAAGCTGACCACCGGAACGCAGAAGGAGGTCGGCGGCAAGTTCGAGTTCTGGGACGGCCGCGGCTCGGCCACCATCGCCGCCTACGAGATCAAGCGCAAGCACATCTCGGCGCCCGACGCCAACAACCCGGCGGTCAGCATCCCGGTGGGCCAGCAGTCGGCGCGCGGGCTGGAACTGGCCGGCGGCCTGCGGCTGACGCGCACCCTGTCGCTGCAGGCCAACGTGGCCTTCGTCGATCCCAAGTACGACGACTTCTCGGAAACCGTCGGCGGCGTGCGCGTCTCGCGCAACGGCAATGTGCCGACCAACACGCCGCGGCGCGTGGCCAACGCCTGGATCGACTACGCCTTCCTGCCGGACTGGAACGCCAGCCTGGCCGCGCGCTACGTCGGCCGCGCCTACGCCGATGCCGCCAATACCGTCTGGGCGCCGTCGTACACCGTGTTCGACGCGGCGCTGTCGCATCGCATCGACGGCCACTTCACCGTCACCGGCCGGGTCCGCAACCTGACCGACAAGGTGTACGCGGCCAACGTCACCGGCACGCCGATGTTCTACCTGGGCGCGCCGCGCTCGTTCGAACTGACGCTGCAGGCGCGATACTGAGAACGATCATGAGCGCAATCCCCTCTCCCCGCCGCCGGCCCGCGCCCGTGCCGTGGTCCACCCGCGCCAAGCGCTGGCTGTACCTCACGCACCGCTGGGCCGGCATCGTGCTGTGCCTGTTCTTCGCCATGTGGTTCATCTCGGGCGTGGTGATGATGTACGTGGGCTACCCCAAGCTCACCCCGCTCGAACGCATGACGCACGTCGCGCCGCTCGATCCGGCGCGCGTTGCCGCCACGCCGGCGCAGGCCTTGGCCGCCGCCGGCGCCAGCGACATGACGGGCCTGGGCCTGGCCGCGCTGCGCGGCGGCGCGCCGGTCTACCTGGTGCCGATGGGCCGCGGCCGCGCGCCCAAGGTGGTGGATGCCGCCAGCGGCGCGCTGCTGCCGCGCGCCGACGCCGCGGTCGCCAGCGCCAGCGCCATGGCCTGGTTCGACGGCAAGTACGCCGCGCACTACCAGGGCGAGGTGGACGAGGACGTCTACACCCATTCCGGCGCGCTCGACCCGCACCGGCCCCTGCACCGCATCGACATGGACGATCCGGCGCGCACGCGGCTGTACGTCTCGTCCGCCACCGGCGAGGTGGTGCTGGACGCCACCCGCCGCGAACGGCTGTGGAACTACGCGGGCGCCTGGATCCACTGGCTGTATCCGTTCCGCGGCAACGCCTTCGATCCGTGGTGGCACGACATCGTCGTCTGGCTGTCGGTGGCCGGCGTGGCCCTGGCGCTGACCGGCACGGTGGTCGGCATCCTGCGCTGGCGCTTCTCTCGCCCCTACGCCAGCGGCAGCCGTTCGCCCTACCGCGAGAACATGATGCGCTGGCATCACCTGGCGGGCCTGCTGTTCGCCGGCATCACCATCACCTGGATCTTCAGCGGATTGATGTCGATGAATCCGTGGAAGCTGTTCAGCAGCGGCGCGCCGCCCTTGGCGCAACAGGCCTACGCCGGCGGCCCCTATGCCGCCGACGCGCCGCAGGCGCCGCCCGCCGCGCTGATCCGCGCCCTGCCGGCGGCGCCGCGCGAACTGCGCTGGCAACGCGTGGACGGCCAGGACCTGGTGCTGGCCCGCAGCGGCCCGGGCGCGCCGCAGCTGCTGGCGGCCGCCGACGCCCGCCCCGTCACGCTCGACCCCGCCGCCCTGCGCGCCGCCGCCGCCCGCCTGGTGCCCGGCGCGGCCCTGGCCGACGTGCAGGTGCTGGACCGCTACGATTTTTATTACTACGGCCGCGACGAACACGCCATGCTCGGCCACATCGAGAAGCCGCTGCCGGCGTGGCGCCTGGTGTTTGACGACCCGCAGGCCAGCTGGGTCTACCTGGATCCGCGCACCGGCCAGGTGCTGGGCCGGCAGGACCGCGGCAACCGCGCCAGCCGCTGGTTGTTCGCCTTCCTGCACAGCTGGGACTGGACCGGCCTGCTGGCGCGCCGGCCGCTGTGGGACATCCTGCTGGTGTTCCTCAGCCTGGGCGGCGCGGCGCTGAGCCTGACCGGCGTGGTGATCGGCTGGCGCCGGCTGGGCCGCAAGCTGCGCGCCTGACGCCGCCATGGCCGCGGGGATGGGGCTGGAATGCACTATGCTCCCTCCTTGTCCCCGCAATACCGCAAGGAAAGCCCATGTCCGACGTCACCATCTACCACAACCCCAAGTGCGGCACTTCGCGCAACACGCTGGCCATGATCCGCAACGCCGGCATCGAACCGCAGGTCGTCCTGTACCTGGAGACGCCGCCTTCGCGTGCACAGCTCAAGGCGCTGTTCAAGCGCGCCGGCATCACCGTGCGCGACGCGCTGCGCGAGAAGGGCACGCCCTACGCCGAACTCGGCCTGGATGACACCACGCTGAGCGACGAGGCCCTGCTGGACGCCATCGAGGCCCACCCCATCCTGCTGAACCGCCCCTTCGTCAGCACGCCACTGGGCGCGCGCCTGTGCCGCCCGTCCGAACTGGTGCTGGACATCCTGCCCGCGCCGCAGCAAGGCGCCTTCACCAAGGAAGACGGCGAAGCGGTGATCGACGCGCAGGGCAAGCGCATCGCCAAGTGAGCGCGCCGCCGCAGGCCCCATCCCCAGTTTCAGGGATAGCCAAGCCGGCAGCCGGCCAGCAAAATGGCATGCGGGCGAATTTGCCCGCGGCTTCCCTGCCCGCCGCCATGACCGATCTGCCCCCCGCCCCCGCGCTTGTCCTGCCCGCCCCGGTCCTGGTGGTGGAAGACGAACCGCTGGTCTGCCGCCGGCTGGAACGGCTGCTGGGGCAATTGGGCTACCCGGCTGATGCGCTGCTGTTCGCGGCCTCGCTGGCCGAGGCGCGGCGCCGCGCCGCCGACGAATCGGTCGCGCTGGCGCTGGTCGACCTGGGCCTGCCCGACGGCAATGGCATCGACCTGATCGCCGAACTGCGCGCCGCCGATCCGGCGCTGGCGATCCTGGTCATCTCGGCCTGGAGCACCGAAGACGCCATCCTGGCCGCGCTGCGCGCCGGCGCCACCGGCTACGTGCTCAAGGAACGCGACGACCTGGAAGTGCTGCTGTCGCTGCGCAGCGTGCTGCGCGGCGGCGCGCCCATCGATCCGTTCGTCGCCCGCCGCATCATCGAGGAAATGCGTCCCGCGCCCTCCCTGCCCGCCACGGCCGACGCGGGCGAAACGCTCAGCCCGCGCGAAGGCCAGATCCTGCGCCTGGTGGCCGAGGGCCTGGGCAACCGCGAGATCGCCGAGCAACTGCACCTGTCGCGCTACACCGTCGAATGCCACATCAAGCACATCTACCGCAAGCTCGCCGTCTCCTCGCGCACCCGCGCGATCCACACGGCGCGCTCGCGCGGCTTGCTCGACTGACGTGGCTGGCGCTGCTGGCCTGGCTGGCGCTGCTGGCCGCGCCGGCCCTGGCCCAGAGTTTTCCCGCGGACTGCGTGGCGCAGGTGACCGGGGTGCGCGCGGCCCTGGCCGGCCCCGGCGGCGAACGCCCCGCGGACGGCGCCGCCTGGCGGTCGGTCGCGCTGCCGGACAACTGGGAAAGCCGCTGGCCCGGCCATACCGGTTTCGTCTGGTACCGCATCGACTGGCGCCATGGCTGCGGCGGCAAGCCGGCCAGCCAGGCCGCGCTGGCGGTCGAATCCATCGTCATGGCCGGCGAGATCTACCTGAACGACGACCTGCTGTGGCGCGACGCCAGCCAGGTCGAACCCCTGTCGCGCAGCTGGAACATGCCGCGCTACTGGCGCCTGCCCGAATCGTCGGTGCGCGACGGCGCCAACACCGTCTGGATACGCGTGGCCGGCGTGGCCGGCCAGACCCCTGGCCTCGGCCCGGTCCACCTGGGCGAGCCGCAAGCGCTGGCGCGCGAACACGACTTGCGCTGGTGGCGCAACCGCACGCTGTTCCTGGTCAACCTGGTGATCTCGGCCACCCTGGGCGCGCTGTTCTTCCTCCTGTGGGTCATGCAGCCGCGGCAGTCGAGCCACGGCTGGTACGCCCTGACCGCGCTGTTCTGGGTGCTGTTCTGCGCCAACGTGCTGGCGCTCAGCCCCTGGCCGTTCGGCACCACGCTGATGGCGGCGCGCGCCAATACGGTCGCGCTGACCCTGCACATCGCCTGCTTTTGCCTGTTCACCTGGCGCTTCGGCGGGCAATCCTGGCCGCGCCTGGAGAAAGCGCTATGGGTCGCCGTCGCCGCGATGCTGGCCGCCGCCATCGGCGTGCCCGATGCGGCCGTGGCGGCCATGCAGCGCACCATCGTGCTGACGGTGGCGGCGCTGTTCTTCCTGAACTGCCTGCAATGCACCGTCCACGCCGTGCGCAGCCGCGATCGCGAGCAGATGCTGCTTGCCGCCTGCCTGGTGATCTTCCTGGGCGCCGCCCTGCACGACCTGCTGCTGATCCTCAAGCTCATCGACGGCGGCCGTTCCTACATTCCCTACACCAGCATGGCGGTGCTGGTCGGCATGTCGGCCGTGCTGGGCCTGCGCCACGCGCGCGGCGTGCGGCGCATCGAGCGCTTCAACCAGGAACTGGAAATCTCGGTCGAACGCGCGCGCGCCGAACTGGCCACCACGCTGGCGCGCGAACATGAACTGGCGCTGGCCAACAGCCGGCTGCAGGACCGCCTGGAAATCGCCCGCGACCTGCACGACGGCCTGGGCGGCTCGCTGGTGCGCATGACGGCGGCGGTCGAACAGGCCGGCGAGCCGCTGCGGAACCGGCAGGTGCTGTCCATGCTGAACCTGCTGCGCAATGACCTGCGGCAGACCATCGACAACGGCGCCAGCGCCGACATGACGCCGCCCGCCACGCCGCGCGCCTGGATCGCGCCGCTGCGCCACCGCTACACCCAGCTGTTCGACGAACTGGACCTGGCGGTGCGCTGGGAGGTTCCGCAAGCCTGGAACGGCGCGCCCTCCGCGCTGCAGTGCCTGGCGCTGACGCGGCTGATCGAAGAGGCGCTGACCAATGTGGTCAAGCACAGCCGCGCCAAGCGCGTTGGCGTGGCGCTGCGCCAGCCCGCGCCCGGCGAACTGCTGCTGGAGATTGAGGACGACGGCGTCGGCTTCGACGTGGACGCCGTGCGCGCCGCCAATCTGAGCGTCGGCGTGCGCAGCATGGCCACCCGCATCGCCCGGGTCGGCGGCACGCTGGACATCACCTCGGCGCCAGGCCGCACGCGGCTGCTCGCCCGCCTGGCGCTGCCGCCAGCGACCGCGATTACCTGATTTCAGGGATACCCAAGGCCGCCCGGGGCCGATCTAATGCAGGGTTGCCCGGCGTGCCACGGAGCGCGCCGGCCCACTCCCCTGTAGATCGCCATGCCCACGCCTACGCCGCCGCGCCCACCGGATATCCCACCAGAGCGCCACCGCGCGCCAATGCTGCGGGACCTGGCCGGCCTCCACGCGGAACCCCTGGCGCGCGCCTTGCGGGAACATCTTGCCACGGGCGTGCCCGGCGGCGGCCACGCGTTCGACGCGGCGGCGGCCCTGTGGCGCGCGCGCGGTCGGCGCGCGTTCGCGGCCTGGCTCTGCGGCGTCGCGCTGGGCCTGCTGCGCGATACGGCCGGCGCCCTTGCCCCGGCCGGGTCCCTGCCCGCCCCCGCCCCTGCCGCGGCCACAGCCACAACCGGCATGGACACCCCCCGCGCGCCGCATCCCTGCCTGGCCGCCGCCCTGGCGCGCGCCGTGCCAGTGGAGTTGGCGCGACCGCTGCTGCGGCTGGCACGGTCCAGACTGGATGCGCCGGCCTGCATGCTCTTTCTGTGCAAGCCGGTGAATGCCACGGAAAACGACATTCGCATCCAGAAGTAAATCCGCGGATCCAGGCGCATTTTGCAAGGGAATTGACGGCAAACCCGACTACCATCGCGCCAGTCGAGAATATTTCATCAAAATGACGCGTCATGGATTTCGTGGAACCTATCAATCAGTCCCTGTTTCTCCTGATCAACGCCGATCCGGCCAGCCCGGCCTGGCACATCCAGGCGGCCCTGTTCGTCGCCAACCGGCTGATCCTGCTGGTGCCGGCCGCGCTCGCGGGGCTGTGGCTGTGGGGCGGCCAGGCCCAGCGTGACGTCGCGCTCAAGGCGCTGGCCGGCATCGGCGCCGCGCTCTGCATCAGCTACCTGTGCGGCGCGCTGTGGCCGCATGCGCGGCCGTTCGTGCTGGGGCTGGGCCACGCGTTCTTCGCGCACAAGGCCACCGCGTCCTTTCCCAGCAACCACACCATCATCATCGCCACGCTGGCGTTCACGCTGATCTTCGACCGCCGCTGGGCCGGCTGGGGTTATGCCTTACTGTTGCTGGCGGCCGTGGTCGGCCTGTCGCGCGTCTACCTGGGCGTGCACTTTCCGCTGGACATCGCCGGCGGCCTGCTGCTGGCGCCCGTGGCCGCCGGGCTGGCCGTGCCGGTCTGGCGCCGCGTCGGCGAGCCGCTGACGGCCGTGCTGCAGGCCATCTACCGCAAGCTGCTGGCGCTGCCCATCGCGCGCGGCTGGATCCGCGCCTGACCGCCACACCGCGCGCCGCGCGCGTCGACGCGACGCGGGCATTCCTTGCCGGTGCGGCCGCCTCAGGCGGCCCGCGCCACCGGCGCGCCCCGAGCGGCGCGCCAGCGGCCTTCGTGTTCCAGCAGCCAGCGCTTGCGATGCAGCCCGCCGCCGTAGCCGGTCAGCGACGCATTGGCGCCGATCACCCGGTGGCAGGGCACCACGATGCCGATGGGGTTGGCGCCGTTGGCCATGCCCACCGCGCGCACCGCCGAAGCCCGGCCGATGCGCGTGGCCAGGGCGCCATAGCTGACGGTCTCACCCGCCGCGATCTCGCGCAACGCCCGCCACACACTGCGCTGGAAATCGGTGCCGCCGGACGCCACCTTCACCCGGTCGATCGCATCCACCTCGCCCTCGAAATAGGCCTGCAGCTGGCGGCTCGCGGCCGAGGCGCGCGCGGCATCGCGCAACTGCACCGCGCCCTTGCCATACTGGCGCCGCAGCAAGGCATGCATGCGGGGTTCGTAGTCGTGCCAGTCGACCGCGCGCAGGCATTCCTGCGCGTCGGTCAGGACCAGCATCTGCCCGAGGGGCGTGGCGACGCGTTCGAATTGGAAAGTCTGGACAGGCATGGCGGGCTCCGGCTTCGGCGTTAACGCGTCCAATATAGGCCGGACGCGGCGTCGGCGCTGGCGGATTCCGGACCTCACAGCAAGCCGGACAACAGTGTCCGAAAACCGCTAGATCCAGGCCGCTTCCGGCGCTAGCATGGATCGCATGAACCTCGACCACGACGCCTGCTACAGCGCCATCCGCGTGCGCGACGCCCGTTACGACGGCCGCTTCTTCACCGCCGTCAAGACCACGCGCATCTATTGCCGCCCGGTCTGCCCGGCGCGCACGCCGCTGTCGCGCAATGTCATCTTCTACCCGACGGCGGCCGCCGCCCAGGAAGCGGGTTTCCATCCCTGCCTGCGCTGCCGGCCCGAAACCGCGCCCGCCGCCGGCCGCGGCCGCGACCTGCCCGACGGCGTCGCGCGCGCCCTCGGCCTGATCGAACTCGGCGCGCTCGACGACGCCGGCGTCGACGCCCTGGCCGCGCGCCTGGGCGTCGGTGAACGCCAGTTGCGGCGCCAGTTCCGCCAGCACCTGGGCGCTTCGCCCGTGGCCGTGGCGCAGACCCGGCGCGTGTTGCTGGCCAAGCAGCTGATCCACGAAACCCGCCTGCCCATGGCCGAGATCGCGTTTGCCGCCGGCTTCGGCAGCATCCGCCGCTTCAACGAGATCTTCCTGGCCCTGTTCGGCCGCGCCCCGGGCGAACTGCGGCGTTCCGGCAAGCCCGATGTCCCGGCCGGCCCGCAAGGCGAAATCAAGCTGCTGCTGCGCTACCGCCCGCCCTACGACTGGCCCGCCATGCTGGACTTCCTGCGCGTGCGCGCCATCCCCGGCATCGAACGGGTCACGGAGGACAGCTACACGCGCACCATCGGCCTGGACGGCGGCCAGGGCACCGTGCGGGTCGAACCCGGCCCGGGCAACGCGCTGCGAGCCACCGTCCGCTTCCCCCAGCTGCATGCCCTGCCCACCATCATCGCGCGCCTGCGCCGCGTCTTCGACCTGGCCAGCGACCCCGCCGCGCTCGCCGCGCAACTGGCCCACGACCCCGTCATGGCCGCCCTCACCGCCGCCCGTCCCGGCCTGCGCGTGCCCGGCGCCTGGGATGGCTTCGAACTCGCCCTGCGCGCCGTCCTCGGCCAGCAGATCACCGTCGGCGCCGCCATCAAGCTCGCCGGCAAACTCGTCGCCGCTTACGGCCAGCCCCTGGACCAGCCCGACGGCGACCTGACCCACCTGTTCCCGACGCCGGCCGCCGTCGCTCCCGCCGACCTCGCCCCGCTCGGCATGCCCCGCACGCGCGCCGCCACCCTCTCCGCCGTCGCCGCCGCGGCCCTGGCCGACCCCCGCCTGTTCGACACCGCCGACTGCCTCGACAACGCCGTCACCCGCCTGCGCGCCCTGCGCGGCGTCGGCGAATGGACCGCCCAATACATCGCCCTGCGCCAGCTACGCGAACCCGACGCCTTCCCCGCCTCCGACATCGGCCTGATCCGCGCCCTGGAAAGACTGGAAAACCGCGAATACACCCCCGCCCAGCTCCTGGCCCGCGCCGAAGCCTGGCGCCCCTGGCGCGCCTATGCGGCCCAGCACTTGTGGGCGGAATATTGAGGAAGTCGGATGGCGTTACGCAATTTGGGAAGACGCCAGCCCGTAATCAATGGCGTTCCACGGAGCCCGCAGAACGAGACCACGCCTATCCAGCAAAAAACACCTTCAGCGCGCCCCTCTCCACAAGCGCGCAGCGCACACCGTTCCGACGCAACAAATTGCGTATGCAAGAACCGGCCGCGCAGGGCGGCCGGTTCTTGCGGGCAACGCAAGCCTCTCCGCGCCCCCGTCCGACCTGACTGCGCCGCAAACCTAGACGCCGGTAGCCCGTTGCGCGGGGTGTCGGGGGGGTGGGCAACCTCGATGCGCCCGACGGAAACCGTAGGAAGCCGAAGGCGTACAAGGTTGAGGATGGGGCAGTCCGGAGCGAACGCTCCGGACCGCAATCGTGGGCGCCCGCCCCCCCGACACCCCGCGCGACGGGCGGCCTACGAACCCCACCCAGCCGCAAGCAAAACAGTCAGTCCCGAAAATTCTCGAACTGCAACGGCAAATCCACGTCAGTCTTCTTCAACAACGCAATCGCCGTCTGCAGATCATCCCGCTTCTTGCCGCTGATCCGCAGCTTGTCGCCGTTGATCTGGCTTTCGACCTTGAGCTTGGCGTTCTTGATCGCCGCGATCAGCTTCTTGGCCACCGGCTGCTCGATCCCCTGCTTCACCGTGATCTTCTGCCGCGCCCCGCCCAGGTTCTCCAGCGGATCCGCCACGTCCAGGCAGCGCACGTCGATCCCGCGCGCCGACAGCCGGCCGCGCAGGATGTCCAGCATCTGCTTGAGCTGGAACGCGCTCGACGCCACCTGCGTCACCACGAAGCCTTCCAGTTCGAACTTGGCATCCGTGCCCTTGAAATCGAAACGGGTGGCGAGCTCGCGGTTGGCCTGGTCGATGGCGTTGGTGAGTTCGTGTTTGTCGACTTCGGAGACGACGTCGAAAGTAGGCATGACACTGGGTCCTGTCGGTAGATGAAGAAAAGGCGGCCGCGGCCGCCGCGATTGCCCCATTTTACCGGGGCTCGCCCCCCTCAAGCCATCAGCACCAGCAACCGGTCCGGCTGCAACGGATGCGGCATCACCTGCGCCTGGATGCCGTACGCCAGATACAGGTTGGCTGGCGTCAGCACCTGCGCCGGCGTACCCTGCGCGATCGCCTGGCCGCCGCTCAGCAACAGCAGCCGGTCGCACCAGCGCGCCGCCAGGTTCATGTCGTGCAGGATCACCAGCACGCCGGTATTGCCTTCGTGCGCCAGTTGCGCCGCCCGTCGCATCAGGTCGGCCTGGTGCCTGGGATCGAGGCTGGCGGTCGGTTCGTCCAGCAGCAGGTAGCGGGCCTCGCCCGGGACGCGCGCCGCGCGGCATTGCACCAGCACCCGGGCGAATTGCACCCGCTGCTGCTCGCCGCCCGACAGCTGCGGATAGCGGCGGCCGTCCAGGTGGCTGACGTCGGCCCATTCCAGGGCCTGGCGCGCCAGGTCATCGACCTCGGCCGGCGACAGCTCCGGAAACGGATACGCGCCCATCGCCACCACCTCGCGCACGCCCAGGTCGAAGGTCAGCCCGGGCTTCTGCGGCAGCACCGCGCGCTTGCGCGCCTGCGCGCGCGGCGGCAGCGCGCGCAGCGGGCGGCCGTCCAGCGCCAGGCTGCCGCCATCGGCCTCCAGCTCGGCCGCCAATGCGCCCAGCAGAGTCGACTTGCCGGCGCCGTTGCTGCCCAGCAGGCCCACCACCTCGCCCGGACGGATCGCCAGCGAGACGCGGTCCAGGATGCGCTTGCCGTCGCGCGCCAGCGTCAGGTTCTCGGCGGCCAGCATCAACCGTGCCTCCGGCCGCGCGCCAGCAGCCACAGGAAGAAGGGACCGCCCACCAGCCCGGTCACCAGGCCGATCGGCAGTTCGGCCGGCACCACCACGATCCGCGCCAGCCAGTCCGCCAGCGTCATCACCAGCCCGCCGCCCAGCAGGCAGGCCGGCAGCAGCAGGCGGTGGTTGGCGCCCAGCGTCATGCGCGCCAGGTGCGGCACCACCAGGCCGACGAACACGATGGTGCCGCTGGCGGCCACCAGCGGCCCGACGATGAGGGTGCAGGCCAGCACCAGCCGGGCGCGCGCCTGCTTGAGCGAATAGCCCAGGTGCTGGGCCTCGCGCTCGCCCAGCAGCAGCGCGTTCATCACGCGCCATTGGCGCAGCAGCCAGCACGACAGCAGCAGCACCCATGGCCCCAGGAACGCCAGCAGCTTCCAGCTGGCGCCGGCCAGGCTGCCCATGTTCCAGAAGGTCAGGTCGCGCAGCTGCGCATCGGACGCCATGAACGTGAACAGCCCGATCAGGCTGAAGGCGATGGCCGTGATGGCCACCCCCGCCAGCAGCAGCCCGGCCACGCCCGGCACGCGCCGTCCCACCACATAGGCCGACAGCGTCGCGACCAGGCTGCCGATGAAGGCGCCCGGCGCGGTGTACCAGAAACCGCCGTGCGTCATGACGATGGCGATGACCGCGCCTAGCGAAGCGCCGGCGGAAATGCCGATCAGCCCCGGCTCGGCCAGCGGATTGCGGAACAGCGCCTGCAACGCCGCGCCGGAGATCGCCAGGCCCGCGCCCATCACCACCGCCAGCAATACCCGCGGCAGGCGGATGTCGATCAGCACATTGCGCCACAGCGCCTGTTCAGGCGTGGGCGCGCCCCACAACAGCGACGGCAGTTCACGCAGCGGGATCGGCACCGCGCCGCTGGCGCTGGCCGCCAGCACCGCCAGCACCAGCGCCGCGGCCAGCAGCGCCAGTGCCACCGGCGCCCTAGCGCGCCATGGCATGCGCCGCCTCCTGCTTGAGCTGGATCAGCGCCTGCGGCAGCCGTGGCCCCAGGCCGAGGATCAGCAGATCGTCCATGACGATGATGCGCTGTTTCGCCGCGGCTTGCGTCGCCGCGATGCCGGGCAGGCGCGCAAAGCCCTCCAGGCCGCCGCTGGCCTGCAGCGATTCACGCGTGACGATGATCAGGTCGGGCGCCAGCGCGCCGATGGCCTCGGGCGACAGCGGCTTGTAGCCCTGCTGTCCCGCCAGCACGTTGTCCAGGCCGGCCAGGCGCATGATTTCGGCCGCCGCGGTGCCGCGCCCCGCGCCCTGCGGCGCGCCGCTGCGGTTGATCAGCAGCAATGCCCGCGCGCGCGTTGCCGGCATGGCTTCGGCCTTGGCCAGTTCGCCTGTCACGTCCCGCACCATCTGTTCGCCGGCCGGCGCCACGTCGAGCGCGGCCGCCACGGCGCGGATGCGCGCCTTGAGCGAATCGACCGACGGCGCGTCCGGCACGCTCACCACCCGCACACCGACTTCGCCCAGGCGCTTGAGCGCGTCGGGCGGACCGGCCTGCTCCGACGCCAGCACCAGGTCTGGCTGGAGCGCCAGCACGCCTTCGACCGGCACGGCGCGGTAATAGCCGACCCGCCGCAGACGGGTCGCTGCCTCCGGATACAGGCTGGACTGGTCGTCGCCGACCAGCCGCTCGCCCTGCCCCAGGCCGTAAACGATTTCCGTCACGGTTCCGCCCAGGGTCACCACGCGCGCGGGCGGCGCCGCCTGCGCGGCCGCCACCAGCATCCATCCCGCCGCCACCGCCAGCCATTTCTTCATTGCATCATCCTCATGCGGCCAGCGGCACGCGGCACAGGCCCGACATCAATTCACGCCAACCCGTCAGTTCCGGCTTGCCCGGCTTGCGCTCGCCAAAGAACTGCGCGATCAGGTCGCCGCTGGACGAATACAGCTCCAGCGACGTCACCCAGCCATCGCTGGTGGGTTTGTTCACCACCCAGGCCGACGCGATGGCGCTGGTGTCCAGGTGCAGGTTGAAGGTCGGATCCAGCACGTTGAACCAGGGGCCGGTGCGGCGCAACTGGTGCACCGGGCCGGTGTGGATCTGGATCATGCCGCGGTTGCCCACGAAGCACATGATCGACAGGCCGCTGGCCGCCGCCGACTCCAGCATGCGTTCGACCGACTCCACCGGCACTGTCTGCGCCAGGTCCTCGCCGGCCGCGGCCAGCGCCGCCAGGCGCGACACCTTGAACTTGCGCAGCAGCGGGAAGAACTCGTGCGTGTCCTGCATGCCGAGCCAGGCCTGCCGCCACTGGGCGCTGTCCTCGACGCTCGGCGCGTCGGTGGCGGCGGCATAAGGCGCGGTGTCGGGCCAGCGCGAGGCGCCCGCGAACTTCGCCACCAGCGCGTCGTACGCGGCGGCATCGGTGGCCTCGGTGCGGTAGACCTTGTGCACCGCCACGCCCGCGCCGTCGAAGAACTGCAGGCTGTGGCGGCCGTCCTGCTCGACCGCCCAGGTGGAGGCCCAGCACGAGAAGAACACCCGCAGGTCGATGTCCGGCCCCAGCACCAGGCCGACCGGCCCGTCGGCCTGGATGTCGAGGTAGGCGCCATGGCGTTCGTGCACGCACCAGTCGTTGCGCGTCAGGGCCATCACCGGCCCCAGCGTGCCCAGTTCGCGGAAGATCTCCTGCGGCTGGCCATGCAGTTCGACTGCCTTGACACCGCCACAGCCGGCGGCGACCCATTCGGCCTCGGACACGCCGAGTTCCTGGGCCAGGTTGCGGGCGCGCAGGCCGGGCTGGGACGCCGCCAGCGCTTCGTTGCGGGCGCGCAGCTCGGCGGCGCGGGTGTCGAAATCGGGGTGCTTCACTTCGTTGCTCATTGCGGGCCCTCCGGCCGGAATGGAAAATCGGGACTGCCGCCGCTGACGCGCGGCGGCAGCGCGGGTCAGTATTGATACGTCAGTGAGACGCGCAGGCTGCGTCCCGGTTCGGTGTACCAGTCCACCGGCCGCGGCAGCGCCGTGGCGCCTGCGGTCGGCACGTTGATGGCTTCCCAGTACTTCTTGTCGAACAGGTTGAACACGCCGGCCTGCACCTGCAGGCCCTTCACCGAGGCCGGGCGCCAGTAGCCCATCAGGTCCACCACGCCATAGCCAGGCGCCTGGAAGTCACGGTTGGGCGCCTTGGCGGAAGCGTCCGGATACTCGACCTTGTTGCGACGCAGGGCCGTGGTCAGCATCGCGTCCACGCCCCATGCGTCGCGGCCATAGCCGACGCCCAGCACGGCCTTGAGCGGCGCCACCGAATTCAGGTACTGGCCGGTGCCCTCGTCCTTGCCCACGGCCCATGCCAGCGAGCCCCAGGTGCGCCAGCCCGGCGAGAATTTCCAGTGCGCGCTGGCCTCGGCGCCATAGATGCGCACCTTGGCGCGGTTGACGTTGCCGGTGATGCCCAGCGGATACTGCCCGGCCCAACCCGCCTGCCATTGCGGCGAACCGGCGTCCAGCGGCACGTTGCTGTCGATGAAGTTCCGGTAGCGGTTATCGAAGAACGATAACGCGCCCCCCAGCGAATCGGAACCCAGCTTGGCGCCCAGTTCCCAGCCCTTGCTGGTTTCCGGCTTCAGGTAGGGGTTGCCGACCCGCAGGTAGGTGCCCGGGCCGCCGTAGTTGGTGTAGAGCTGCGTCGCGCTGGGCGCCTTGAAGCCGTAGGCGTACTGCGCGTACAGGTTCAGTTCGTCCGCGGCCTTCCAGGTGGCCAGCAGCTTGGGCGAGAAGCGCCCGCCGCCATTGTCGGGCGGCAGCGCGCCGCCGTTGCGGTTGCTGGCGTAGCTTTCGGTGGACTTGGGCTTCTGCTCGTAATGGTCGTAGCGCAGCGCCGGCATGACCGTGTAGCGGCCGTCGGCGAAGCTGAATTCGTCGGAGGCCCACAAGGCCCACTGGCTGCCCTTGGACAGCGGCACGTCGGCCTGGTTGGTGTGCAGCATGTCGCAGGTGCGCGGACCCATCGGCGCGGGTGTGCCCGGTCGCACTACCGGGCAATTGTCGTAGCCGCTGGAATTCTGCTCGGTCTTGTTGCCGTACCATTCCCCGCCCACCGTCCAAAGCTGTGAAACGCTGTTGCCGGCCAGCCGCTTGGTCAGCTCGGCATTGGCGCCGAACATGGTCTGACGGATGGAGTTGTTGCGGCCATAGGCGCCACTGGGAAAACCGTAGCGGAATGGGTCGCCGGGAATGTTGCCCCGCGCGTCGCGGCTGCGCTGGCCATCCAGCGCGCTGTCGAGCTGCATGCGCTGCCAATACACCACCGCCGTGGCGCTGTCGATCCAGCCGCCCTCGCCCGGCGCCTTGTAGACATAGTCGAACGACACGCGCTCGCGCTCGGTTTCCTTTTTGGTGGTGTTCTCGCCGATCTGGTAGCTGGTGCCCGGGCCCTGCTCGAACATGCTGTCCTGGGTGGCGTTGCGCTTGAAGTACTCGCCGGTCAGGCCGAAACGATGTCCGCCATCCACGCGCTGTTGCAGCTTGAGCAGGAAACTGCGCTGGTCGTAGTCTTCGGGCGTCGGCTCGCTGCGGCGCGGGCCGTAGCCGCCGACGTCGCCACGGTTGTCGAGCGCGTGGCCGTTGCGCACGCCCGCCTGCACCAGCCAGAAGGTGTTGTCATGGATCTGCCCGGCCAGCGCGGCGTTGGCGCCCCAACTGCTGTCGGCGGTGTCGTAGTCGGTCTTGGCCAGCGCGCCGAAGGTCTTGCCGTCGGTCAGCAGGTCGGCCGGGCTGAGCGTGTACAGGTCGGCCAGTCCGGAAATGGCCCCCGAACCGCCCGAGCCGGCATCGGCGCCGCGCACGATATCCAGGCGCGACAGCGTATTGAAGTCCACCGCCTCCAGGCCGCCCTTGACGCCCCGGGCGCCGTCGTCGAGCCACGGCAGCCGGATGCCATCGACCCGCGTCAGCACGCGGTCCTGGTCGAGCCCGCGGATGTTGATGCTGTTGTTCTGGCGGTTGAAGGTCACGCCGGGTTCGGCGCGCTTGCCCAGGTCGCTCCAGTTCTTGATCTGCAGATCGTCCATGCGCTTGCGGTCGGTGCGCGTTTCCCATGCCGGCGCCGCCACCGCGCCTTCGCCCTGGACCGTGACCGGCGCGAGTTGCGCGACACCCGGCTGCGGCAAGGCCTGCAACACGAATACGCCGGGGCTGCGCTCGCGCGCGGCCAGGCCGCTGCCGGCCAGCAGGCGGGCAAAGCCGTCAGCCACGGTGTATTCCCCATTCAAGCCCGCGCCACGGCGCTGGCCCACCAGCGTCGCGTCGAACAGCACCGTGACGCCGGCATGGTCGGCAAAGCGCGCCAGGTTCTCGGCCAGCGGGCCGGCCGGGATGCGGTAGCTGCGCGCCTGCTGCGCCGGCGCGGCCTGCGCCTGCGCGGCGGCGGCCGGCCACAGCATGGCGGCCGGCGCGGCCAACGCGGTGGCAAGGCGCAACGCCAGGGTCAGGCGGGTCAGTCGGCATGGGGCCTCTCGGTTGATGGGATAGCCGCGCACGCGGCTGGCGGGGAAATGAGCCATGGTCGTCCTTTCGATCCAACGGGTATCGGCATTCGTGTGCCTCTACTGACCATGACCCTCGACATTCGCGGACCGGACAGCGTGTCCTCGGTTTTTTTGTAACAACGACGATTCACGCCTGTCCGGCGCGCGGCGCGATCGTCACCCAATACGCGCTGCGATAGCGCACCCGCACCGGCAGCGTCGACGGCAAGGCCGCCAGCACCGCGTCGGTGTCATGCAACTGGAACGCGCCCGAAAGCCGCAGGCCCGCCACTTCGGGGTCGCACCGCAGCAGGCCCGGCCGGTAGCGGCCCAGTTCAGCGGCGAACGCATCCAGGCGCCAGGCGTTGACGTGCAGCACGCCACGGGTCCAGTCGGCCGCATGCGGATCGGCCGGCTCGGGGCGCGCGGGCGCGTCATCGCGCAGCCATGCCTGCTCGCCGGCCGCCAACGGCACGACCACGCCGCCGCCCCGCAGGTTGACGCGCCCTTCCTGCACGCTCACGCGGCAGGCGGCGCCGTCCTGGCGCATGCAGAAGCGCGCCGCCCGCGCCTGCACCTCGCCCTGCCGGGCGCGCACCACGAACGGGCGCGGATGGGCGCCCGACTCTTCCACGGCGTGGACCGCGATCTCGCCGGCGCGCAGGCGCACCAACCGCAGGTCGGCGTCGTACAGCACGTCGACCGCGCTGGCGGTGTTCAGGCGCATGGAAGAGCCGTCGCTCAGCGCGACCCGGCGCTGCTCGCCCGTGGCGCTGCGGTAGTCGGCGCTCCACTCGAACGGGCTGGCGCGCCACGCGGCCCAGCCGGCGGGGCCGGCCACGATCAGCGCGGCCAGGGTCTTGAGGGCCGCGCGGCGGCCGGCCAGGTCGGGCCGGTTCAGCGCCGCCATGCCCAACGAGGACGGCACCAGGCCGAGACGCTGGTTGACGCGCTGCGCCCGTTGCCAGGCATGTTCGTGTTCGGCCTTGCTGGCGCGCCACTGCGCGCAGGCGCGCACGTCGGCCTCGGTGGCGCGCTCGGAACTCAGGCGCAACAGCCAGCGCGCCGCCTCGCGCGCCACCTTGCGGTCGACGGCGGGCAACTCGCCCGCGGCGCCCCACGGCGCGCTTACATCACCGCCATGATGCATTGTTCGTACCCCTTGGCGATGTAGCGGTGCACCGAGCGCAGCGACACGTTCAGCCGCGCGGCGATCTCGGCGTGGCCGAGGCCTTCTAGTTGCGCCATCAGGAAGGCCTGCCGCGCCGGAAGCGGCAGGCCCGCCAGCATCTCGTCGATTTCCTGCAGCGCCTCGAGGATCAGCAGACGCTGCTCGGGCGACGGCGCCAGCGCCTCGGGCAGCGTGGCCAGCGCGTCCAGGTAGGCCCGTTCGAGCGAGCGGCGCCGGTGCAGGTTCAACACCAGGCGCTTGGCGATGGTGGTCAGGTAGGCGCGGGGTTCGCGCAGCGCGTCCAGCTCGTGCCGGTGGCGCAGCACGCGCACGAAGGTGTCCTGCGCCAGGTCTGCGGCGTCGAACGAATCGCCCAGCTTGGCCCGCAGCCAGTTGTGCAGCCATCCGTGGTGCGCGCGGTAAAGCAGGTGGACGGCGTCGCCGCAGGCAAGCGCAAGGTTGGACACGGTGGGCTCCCGATCACACTTGATCACAAATAAAAATCAATCTCATTCTAAATGGAAAACCCTGACCCAGGTCAAGAACCCCGCCCGCGCAAGGGTGGCGATATGATGGGGACGGACTTGCCCGACCGGCCGCCCCGGCGCTGGCGCGACGTCCCTTCCCCCTCTTGCCCAAGGCCGACCCGATGCTCTACAGCGCGTTCAAACTGATCCACCTGCTGGCCGTCATTCTCTGGGTGGGCGGCATGCTGTTCGCCCACTGTTTCCTGCGGCCGGCGGCCGCGCAGCTGGAGCCGCCACAACGGCTGCGACTGATGCATGCGGTGCTCGGCCCGTTCCTGAATGCCGTGCTGGCCGCGATCGTGCTGATCCTGGCCACCGGCGCGGCGATGATCGGCCAGGAGGCGTCCCAGGCCGCGCAGACGGGCGGCGCCTTCTTCATGCCGCGCGGCTGGACGGTGATGACCGCCGGCGGATTGATCATGGCCGTGATCTACGCCTACATCCGCGCCGCGCTCTATCCCCGGCTGCGGGCGGCGGTGGCCGCCTCCGACTGGCCGCGCGGCGGCCAGGCGATGGCCGGCATCCGCCGCTGGGTCGGCGTCAACCTGGCGCTGGGACTGGCGATCATCGCGGCCGTTTTCCTGCTCTGACACCCCGCGGTCCGGTCCGGCCGCTTCGGTGGCGCGCAGCTATCGGCCAGACCACGGCGGCTATCGGATTTCTTTGGACTGGTGCAATACGCCGTACATCCGGCGTGGCCACACTGGCTCGGACTCTCGCGGGTCCCACATAAAAGGAAAATCCATGATCAAGCGCATCCTGCCCCTGGCCGCCCTCGGCCTGTCCTTCGCCACCCTCTCGGTCGCCCTGGCCGCCGCCCCCATCGACAACAGCGCGCTGGAACAGCCCGCGTTCCGCGATCACAAGGCCACCTATGGCGTGGTGTACCGCCTGCCCAAGGAAGTCAACGCCGTGCTCGACGCCAAGGTCAACGGCACGCTCAAGCAGGACCTGCTCGCGCTGGGCCTGAAGACCGAGGCGGAAACGCCCAACATCCCCCACGTCACGGTGGTCCACATCCACAGCGCCGACCCCGCCACGCCGCAGCGCATGCTGCGGGCGCTGCCCAAGCCGCCGGCGCCGCTGGCCGTCACGCTCAAGGGCTTCTACCCCACCGAGGCCGCCAAGGGCGCGGGCCATCCGTGGTGGCTGGACCTGGGCGTGGTCAAGAGCGGCGCGGGCTTCGAGGCCATGATGGCCTACAACACGGTGGCCACGGCCGCGCTGGCGCCGCTGCGCGATGGCCCGCTGCCGCGCGTGACCGGCCCGGTGTACGCCAAGATGGGCGAGGCCGGCCGCGACCAGGTCAAGACCATGGGCGTGAGCGGCGTCAACGTGATGAAGGACGGCAAGGAAGTGCGCGCCCACAATCCGCACACCACGCTGGTCTACAGCATGGCGCCGTACGACGCCCGCCTGGCCGACGCCATGAAGCAGGAATCCGACAAGTTCAACGCCGCGCTGCCCGACGGCATCGCCACCACCTTCAAGGACGTGTCCATCGTCGAGATCGGCTTTGCCGGCAACGTGCTGCGCGAGATCTACCGCGTCAGCCTGGAAGACGGCTCGGCCATCGACGTGGCCAGCGGCAAGCCGGTCAGCCGCTAGCTGGAAGCATCCGCGGCCAGGCGCTCGCGCAGCACGTCGCGCACCTGGCCGCGCAGCCACGCCTGCAACGGCGCGGCATGCTGACCGGTATGGCGGTGGCGCAAGGCCTGAGCAGGCGGTCGAAGGTGGTCTCGCGCCCGTGCATCGGCTCGAACGCAAACCACTTGATGATTGAGGGCCGCGGCTTCCGGCTGCTGCCATTCCGTGGCAGCATTACGGCGTCCCGCCCTTGCCCGCCTACATGTCCCGCACCGAACGCCTCCTGGACCTGCTGCAGACCCTGCGCTGCCACCGCCTGCCCGTCAGCGGCCACCGCCTGGCGGCCGACCTGGGCGTGAGCCTGCGCACCCTGTATCGCGACATCGCGACGTTGCAGGCGCAGGGCGCCGAGATCGAGGGCGAGCCGGGCATCGGCTACGTGCTGCGGCCCGGTTTCATGCTGCCGCCGCTGATGTTCAGCACCGAGGAGATCGAGGCCCTGGTGCTGGGCACCCGCTGGGTGGCCGGCCGTTCCGATCCGCGCCTGGGCCAGGCCGCCGCCAACGCGCTGGCCAAGATCAGCGCGGTGCTGCCGCGGGAACTGCGCGACGAACTCGACGCCATTCCGCTGCTGGTCGGTCCCAGCAGCTGGGCGGTGGTCGACCGGGTCGACCTGTCCCAGATCCGCCAGGCGATCCGCTGCGAACAGAAGATCGCCATCACCTACCGCGACGACAAGGGCGCCGACTCCGAGCGCGTCATCTGGCCGTTCGCCCTGGGTTTTTTCGACAGCGTGCGCATCGTGATGGCCTGGTGCGAACTGCGCCAGGACTTCCGCCATTTCCGCACCGATCGCATCGCCACGCTCGAACCCGGGCAGCGCTACCCGCGCCGCCGCCATGCCTTGCTCAAGGAGTGGCGCGCCATCAATGCGGCCGAGTGCGACCCCTGCTGATCCCTGGCATGCGCCGCGCGCCGGCGGGTGCGACATCGGCATGAAGACTGCTGACAAAATCTGACAGCATGGCTCTCTAAGATGGGCGCTCATTCAACCAGGAGCGCATCATGTCCGCCAAGAACTTCGTCATTTTCTACGTCGACAAGCCCGAGGCCAGCGCGGCGTTCTACAGCGCGCTGCTGAACCGCCCGCCCGTCGAAAGCTCGCCCACCTTCGCCCTGTTCGCGCTCGACTCCGGCCTGATGCTGGGCCTGTGGTCGCGCCACACCGTCGAGCCGGCCGCCGCCGGCCGCGGCGGCTGCACCGAACTGGCCTTCACCGTGCCCGACGCCGACGCGCTCAACCAGCGCCACCTCGACTGGAGCCTGCGCGGCCTGCCGATCCTGCAGGCCCCCACCAACATGGACTTCGGCCGCACCTTCGTCGCGCTCGACCCCGACGGCCACCGCCTGCGCGTGTTCGCCCCGGCGCCCGACACCACGCCCGCCCAGGAGGAACTGGTCACGATCCCAGCATTCCCAGGAGCCTGAACCACAGGTAGTCCACCGGCACCAGCGCCACGAACGACACCAGCGCGGTCAGCAGGCTCAGCGCCAGGCCGCTGCGCGCCGGCACCTGGCCCATGCCCATCGCCACCACGATGGGCGAAGCCTGGTACGGCATGATGACGGTGGCGTAGCCGGCCACCTGCGCCATCAGCACCGTCATCAACGAGAAGCCCGATGCCTGCGCCAGCGTCTCGGCCAGCGGCGTGTACAAGGCCGGCACGCCGTTGGCCGTAACCACGAAGTTCAGCGCGGCCGACAGCCCCACCAGCGAAAAGAAGCTTTGCATCGGCGCGTCGGGCGACAGCGGCAGCCAGGCCTGCAGGGCGCGGCCGATGATGCCGCCCAGGCCGCTGTCCGCCACCATCGCGGCCAGCCCCAGGATGCCCGCCACATAGATCGCGGTGCGAAAGTTCACTTCCTTGCCGAACTGCTCGCCGCTGACGAACCCCACCCCGGGCAACAGGCACAGGCAGGCCGCAGCCAGCCCGATCCAGGCCGGCGACACGCCATGCCATCCGTCGGTCACCCAGCCCAGCAGGGTCAACCCCAGCAACAGCACCAGGCGCTTTTCAGCCCTCGTCAGCGGCGGGGCCGGCGCGGCGGGCGGCGCCGCTTCCGGCGTGTCGCGGAACAGCCACGCAATACAGGCCACCAGCACCGCGCCTTTCAGGATTCCCAGCACCGGCGCATGCAGCCACAGGTATGGCAGGTAGCCCAGCTGCAAGCCGTAGCTGGATTCGATGCTGCCGGCCATCACCAGGTTGGGCACGTTGGCCGGCAGGATGGAGGTGGACAGCTGGAAGGTGCCAAAGCCCACCGCCAGCGCCAGCCCGATTCGCCCGCGCCGTCCCGCCGCCAGCCCGATCCGGTCGGCGTACGCCAGCACGATCGGCATCAGCAGCGCGATGCGGCCCATGTTCGACGGCATCACGAAAGCCAGCAGGTACGTCAGCGCGACCACGCCGGCCACCACCTTCGGATATGAACCCGACAGGCGCCGCGACAACGCGCCCGCCATGCGGTCGGCCAGGCCCGTGTACTTCAGCGCCAGCCCCAATACGTAGCCGCTCAGCACCAGCCAGAACGCCGCCGACGAGAACCCCGAAAACACCACATCGCGCGAGGCGGCCGCCAGGATCATCGCGGCGCTGAAGAACAGCAGCGCCGTCAGGTATTCGGGCAACCGTGAAAACGCCCACAACGCGATCGTGATCGCGGTGATCAGCGCGGGTAGAATCGGAAAACCGGAGGCGACCAGATGCATGAAAAAACCACCAAAAAAACACGAATCGGCGCAGTGTACGGACCCTGTCCGCCGCTGAAAATGCGCCATTCGCAGAGGCTGCCTGCGCGCCTCGCGTAGGCTCGCCGCCATGCGTTTCGACCTGACCGATCTGGCGCTTTTCCTGCACGTGGTGCAGGCCGGCAGCATCACCCACGGCGCCGCCCGCGCCAACCTGGCGCTGGCCGCCGCCAGCGCCCGCATCCGCAACCTTGAAGCCTCCCTCGGCACGCCGCTGCTGGAACGCCGCCGCCAGGGCGTCATCCCCACCCCGGCCGGCCTGAAGCTGGCCGCCCATGCCCGCATCATGCTTGCCCAGGCCGACCGCCTGCGCGACGACCTGGCCGATTTCTCCGGCGAATTCGGCGGCTCGGTGCGCCTGCTGTCCAACACCAACGCGCTGACCGCCTTCCTGCCCGAAGCGCTCGGCGGCTTCCTGGCGGCGCATCCGCGCATCAACGTCGAATTGCAGGAAATGCTGAGCGACGAGATCGTCGAATGCATCGCCGACGGCTCGGCCGATATCGGCATCGTCGCGGGCACGGTCGACACCGGCGCCCTGCAGACCCACGCCTACCACGCCGACCGCTTCGTGCTGATCGTGCCGGCCGGCCACGCGCTGGTGGACCGGGCCGAGGTCGCGTTCGGCGACGTGCTGGACGAAGACTTCGTCGGGCTCGACCGCAGCAGCGCGCTGCAACGCTTCCTGGCGCGGCAGGCACTGGTGGTCGGCAAGCCCATCAAGCTGCGGGTGCAGTTGCGCAGCTTCGACGCCATGTGCCGGCTGGTCGAGGCCGGCGTCGGCGTGGGCATCGTGCCCGAAACCACGGCCAACAGCATGCGCCAGTTGCTCAGGGTGACGCCGGTGGCGCTGTCCGACGCCTGGGCCGCGCGCGAGCTGCTGCTGTGCGTGCAGTCGCGCGATACCCTCAGCGCCCGCGCCCGCCGCCTGCTCGACCACCTGCTGGCGGACGCGGCGGCGGTCACGCCGCCGAATACAGATCCGTCATGAACTGCGTGGCCTTGATGCCGGTGCCGGTCAACAGCACCACGGTGCGCTCGGTCTCGCGAATCGCGCCACGCGCGCGCAGCATGTCCAGCGCCGCCGCCGCGGTGGCGCTGGTGGGCTCGGCGTAGAGCCCCATTGCCGCCAGCCTGCGCACGGCGGCAACGATGTCCGCCTCCGGCACCGCAACGGTCTGACCGCCGCTGGCGCGGATCGCCTGCAACACCTCGCGCAGCCGCACCGGCCGCTTGATCGCGGTGCCCTCGGCCACCGTCGGCAGCACCTCGCGCGGCACCGGCGTGTCGACCCCGGCATGGAAGCTGGCGTCCACCGGCGAGCAGTTCCGCGGCTGGGCCACGAACAGGCGCGGCAGGCGCTTGATCTGTCCGGCCGCCAGCAGCTCGGCAAAGCCAATGGCGCAGCCCAGCACGTTGCTGCCCGCGCCCGCCGGAATCACCACGTTGTCCGGCGCCTCGAAACCGAAGTCCTCCCACATCTCGTAGGCGATGGACTTGGTGCCCTGGAGGAAGAAAGGCTGCCAGTTGTGGCTGGCATAGAAGATCCGCTCGGCGGCCTCGATCGCGGCGGTCTCGGCGTTCTCGCGCGGCCCCTGCACCAGTTGCACGTCGGCGCCGAATGCGCGGATCTGCGCCACCTTGGCGGTCGAGGTATAGGCGGGCGCGAAGATGGTGACGTCCATGCCCGCCGCCGCGCCAAAGGCGGCGATGGCGGCGCCGCCGTTGCCCGAGCTGTCCTCGGCGATGGCGCGGATGCCGATCTGGTGCAGCCACGACAGCATCACCGCCGCGCCACGGTCCTTGAAGCTGCAGGTCGGGTTGAACCATTCCAGCTTGAAATGCGGCCGCAGGCCGCCCCAGGCGCGCTCGACCATCGGCGTGCCGCCCTCGCCCATCGACACCGGCCGCGCCACGGCGCCCGGCAGCGCGGCGCGGTAGCGCCACAGCGAACGCTCGCCCCGGTCGATGTCGTCACGCGAGATGCCCGGCAGCGGCGAGATCATCAAGGGGGTGCGCGCATCGGAACACCAGCGGGCCTCATCCAGCGCATGGCGCGCGCCGGTGACGGGATCGAAATAGTGGGGCTCAGACATGGCGATCAACCTGGAGAAAGTCGGGGATGGCCGCAGTCTAGGTCCGCCCGAGCGCTCCGCGTTGCAATATCATGTTGCGATAAATGCAATGGAGAACCGCCATGGAACGTGGCGCGCTATGGGAATACCAGGTGTTCTGCGCCGTCGCGGAACGCCAGAGCTTCGTGCTGGCGGCCCGCGCCCTGGGCGCGTCGCCCAGCGCGGTCACCCGCGCGGTGCAGGCGCTGGAACGCCAGGTCGGCGCGCAGCTCCTGCTGCGCAGCAAGAACAGCGTGGTGCTGACGCCGCAGGGCGAAAGCTACTTCCAGTCGGCGCGCGGCCTCCTGCGGCTGGAAAGCGAAGCGCGCGAGGCGCTGCGCGACACCCAGTCGGGCGATCAGGGCCGTCTGCGCTTCTCGGCGCCCGACCTGCTGGGCGTGACCCTGCTG
The DNA here is from genome assembly GCF_052906545.1 of Achromobacter sp. CSND-B12. Lineage (NCBI taxonomy): Bacteria > Pseudomonadati > Pseudomonadota > Betaproteobacteria > Burkholderiales > Alcaligenaceae > Achromobacter > Achromobacter sp. CSND-B12. Next base: position 1,858,325 of record NZ_JBREGJ010000001.1, read on the forward strand.
CCGGCGGTGCTGCGGCGCTACGCGGCAGACTATCCCGGCGTCACGGTGGACATCAACTACACCGACAAGTGGGTCGACCCCATCGCGGAGGGCCTGGACTTCGCCATCCGCGGCGGCTTTCCGGCATCGAGCGAGCTGCTGGGCGCGCGCCTGTGGCCGTATGCGCGGCTGCTGTGCGCCAGCCCTGACTATGTGGCGTGCATGGGGCTGCCGCGCGAGCCCGAAGAACTGGCGCGGCACCGGCTCATCATGCACACCGGGCCGCGCGTGCTGAAGGACTGGCACCTGCGGCGCGACAAGCGCATCGTGCGCATGCATGCCGAGCCGGCGGTGCGGGTCAGCACCGGCAGCGGCCTGATGGCGCTGGCGCTGCAGGGTGTGGGCATCGCCAGATTGGCGGACTGGGCGGCGGCGCCGGAGATCGCCCGCGGCACGTTGGTGCGGGTATGCCCCGGCTACACCGCCACCTCGGCGCAGGGCGTGGCGCCGCAGATGCACGCCGTGTACGCCTCGCGCTCGCTGCCGGCGCGGGCCCGCGCCATGCTGGCGGCGATCCGCCAGTGCGCGGACGCGGGCGCCGTTTGAAACGCGCCGCCGGCAACACCGGGCGAGTCCGCCGGCGCAACCGCTAGGAGCGCTGCTGGCGCGCTTGCAGCACCACCGCCGCCGCGGTCTTGCGGAACAGCAGCAGGTACAGGGCCGCCAGCACCAACAGGAACGGCACGCCGAACACCAGCGTCATCTTGAACACGCCGGTGAAATAGGTCGTCACCAGGATCGCCAGCATCGCGCCCGCGCCCAGCAGCGTCAGCAGCGGGAAACCCGGCATGCGGAACGACAACGCCGCGCCGCCCTCGCGCGCCCAGCGGCGGCGGAAGAAGTAATGCGTGACGAAGATCATCATCCACGTGAACAGCGCGCCGAACATCGAGATCGCCATCATCAGCGTGAACGAGGTTTCCGGATACAACACGTTCAGCACGGTGGCGATGGCGATGCCGCTGGTCGACAGCAGCAGCGCATTCAGGGGCGTGCCGCTGCGCGTCAGCTTGCCCAGAGCCGCCGGCGCATGCCCCGCGCGCGACAGGCTGAACATCATGCGGGTGGTGATGTACAGCTGGCTGTTCATGGCCGACAGCGCCGCCACCAGCACGATGAAGTTGATGACGCCGGCCGCGTACGGCACCTTCACCGCTTCCATCACCGTCACGAACGGGCTGCCGCCCTTGCCGGCCTGGTCCCACGGCACGATGGCCAGGATCAGCGCCAGCGTCAGCAGGTAGAACACCACCAGCCGCACGATGGTGGCGCGGAACGCCTTCTTCACCGCGCGCTCGGGGTCCTCGGCCTCGCCCGCCGCCACCGCGATCATCTCCACGCTCAGGTAGCTGAAGATCGAGATGACCACCGCGATCCACATGCCCCACACGCCGTTGGGGAAGAAGCCGCCGTGCGCCGTGTACTGCGCCGTGCCGTACTGCGGATTGCCCCAGACCACATAGGCGCCCAGGATGATGAAGGCCACGATGGCGCTGATCTTGATGGTCGAGAACCAGTACTCGATGGTGCCGAAGGCCTTCACGCTCATGGCGTTGATGAAGATCAGCGCCGCCGAGAACAGGCAGACCCATTGCCAGCCGGGCACCGACGGGAACCAGAATTTCATGTACTCGGCCACCGCGGTGACCTCGGTGCCCACCGCCAGCACCACGCACGACCAGTACGCATAGCGCACCAGGAAGCCGGCCAGCGGGCCGATGTAGTGTTCGGCATAGGCGCCGAACGAACCCGACGTCGAATGCGCCACCGTCATCTCGGCCAGGCAGCCCATCAGCAGCAGCGTGATCAGCCCGCCGATGGCGTAGCTGATGATGACGCTGGGGCCGGCGAAGCCGATCGCGAACTTGCTGCCCAGGAACAGGCCGGTGCCGATGGCCCCGCCGATCGCGATCATGCTCATCTGGCCGGACGTCAGGCGGCGCTTGAGCCCCTGTTCGCGTTCGGCGATCCTGCCGAATCCTTGTTGTTGTGTCATTGTCTCCTCCGGTACTGCGCTCTCTTGCTGGATGTCGCTCGGGCCGGCAACCGGCCGCTCAGGTCACGGCCGAACGCTGCTTGAACTCGGGCTTGTCCCAGGCCTTGCTGTCGAGCACGTCTTTCAGGATCTCGACCGCGTCCCAGACGTCGGCGTAGCCGAAGTACAGCGGCGTCAGGCCGAAGCGCAGCACCTCGGGCTCGCGGTAGTCGCCGATCAGGCCGCGCGCGATCAGCGCCTGCATGACCTCGTAGCCGTTGGGATGGCGCAGGCTCACGTGGCTGCCGCGCTGGGCATGGTCGCGCGGCGTCACCAGCGTCAGCGGATGCCCGGCGCAGCGTTCCTCGACCAGGGCGATGAACAGGTCGCCCAGCGCCAGCGACTTCCTGCGCACCTCGGCCATGTCGGCCTCGCGCGCCACGTCCAGGCCGCATTCGACCATGGCCAGCGACACGATGGGCTGGGTGCCGCACAGGTAGCGGCGGATGCCGCCGGCCGGCTCGTAGGCGACCGTCATGTCGAACGGACGCTGGTGGCCCCACCAGCCCGACAGCGGCTGCCAGAAGTCGGGAATGTGGCGCGGCGCCACCCAGATGAAGGCCGGCGAGCCGGGGCCGCCGTTCAGGTACTTATAGGTGCAGCCCACGGCGTAGTCGGCGTCGGCGCCGTTCAGGTCCACCGGCACCGCGCCGGCGGCGTGCGCCAGGTCCCAGATGACCAGCGCGCCGCGCTCGTGCGCCTGGCGCGTGACCGCAGCCATGTCGTGCATCTGCCCGCTGCGGTAGTTGACGTGCGACAGCAGCACCACCGCCACGTCCTCGTCCAGCGCCCGCTCCAGCGGCAGCTCGTCGTCGATCAGGCGCATCTCGTAGCCCTGCTGCAGCAGGTCGATCATGCCCTGGATCATGTACAGGTCGGTGGGAAAGTTGTCGCGTTCGGACAGGATCACGCGGCGCTTGGGCTGGCGCTTCTGCTGGATGCGCAGGCTGGCCGCCAGGGCCTTGAAGATGTTCAGCGAGGTGGTGTCGGTGATGACCAGTTCGCCCGCCTTCGCGCCGAGCAGGCCGGCCAGCTTGTCCCCCAGCCGCGACGGCAGTTCGAACCAGCCGGCGGTGTTCCAGCTGCGGATCAGGCCAGTGCCCCATTCCTGGGTGATGACCTCGGCGGCGCGCGCGGCGGCGGCGCGCGGCATCACGCCCAGCGAGTTGCCATCCATATAGAGCACGCCGGGCGGCAGGTCGAAACGCGCCTTCAGCGGCGCAAGGGGGTCCTGCCGGTCGGCGGCGACGCAGGCTTCGCGGGTGTTCATTCACAGCTCCTTCGGGCAATATGCTGGCTACATACTATCAGCGCGACCAAGCCGAATACTTGCAAAACGAGGCGTGGCTTACCCTAGGATTTCGCATTAAATTGCGCTGTAGACCATTTTTTCGAATTGGATTGCACCATGCAATTGGACGCCATCGACCACCGCATTCTCTACCGCCTGCAGGAGAACAGCCAGCTCAGCAACCAGGATTTGGCCGAGCAGGTGGCCCTGTCGCCCTCGGCCTGCCTGCGGCGGGTGCGGGCGCTGGAGGAAGGCGGCTTCGTGCGCGGCTACCGCGCCGTGCTGGACGCCGAGCGGCTGGGGTTCGAGCTGGAAGCCATCGTGCACGTGTCCCTGGATCAGTCGCGGCCCGGCTGGCACGAGGAATTCCTGGCCGGCATCGCCCTGTATGACGAGATCACCGAGGCCAGCATCGTCACCGGCGCCTCCAACTACATCCTGACGGTGCGCACCCGCAACCTGGCGGCCTTCTCGCAGTTCGTGGAAGACAAGCTCAGCAAGATCGCGGGCGTGCGCGACCTGTGTTCGCATATCGTCATGCGGAAAGTGAAGAACCGCGGCGGCATGCTGCCGCTGGCGGCGTGGCGCTGACGGCCCCGCGTCAGGCGTGGCGCAGGAAGCCGAACACCGTGACGAAGTGGCAGGCCGATCCGCCCATGACGAACAGATGCCAGATGCCGTGGGCATGGCGCCAGCGCTTGTCGTTGGCGTAGAACACCGTGCCCACCGTGTAGAGCGCGGCCCCGGCCAGCAGCCAGGCCAGCCCGGCGCCCGACAGCGCGCCGGCGATGGGCGCCGCGCACATCACGCCCAGCCAGCCCATCGCCAGATAGAGCGGCAAGGCTGGCGCGGCCCCGCGCGCCCACCACAGTTCGCGGCCGATGCCGTACAGCGCCAGCAGCCAGATCGCCACCGCCATGGCGGCGCCCCAGCCCAGTTCCGGCGGCACGAACGCCAGCGGCGTGTAGGTGCCGGCGATCAGCAGGTAGATGGCGCAGTGGTCGGCCTTGGCCCACAGCGCCTTGCGGCGTCCGCGCGAGCAGTGATACAGCACCGATGACGCATAGACGGCGATCATGGATGCCGCGAACACCGCGCAGGCCACGATCTGGCGCCACTCCACTTTCAGTTCCGCGGCCCGCGCGATCAGGGCCCCGGATGCAGCCACCGCCAAGGCCAGGCCGGCCAGGTGCGTGGCTCCGTTCAAGCGCTCTCCTTCGTACATGCTGCCCCTCTCCCGCGCGCAGGCGTGACGCCGACGCTTTTCATCTTGCCCAAGCCATGTGACAGCTTGGGGTCAGCACGAATATGGGGTGGCAGCAAATGGCGTTCCTGCTTGCAAGCGCGCCATTTACCCGGAAGAAGGTGACGCTCAGGCGATGAAATCCACCGCCGCCGGATAGCCTTCCAGCGCGCGCGCCGCCAGGATGGCGCGCTGCACCGCGATCGCCATGGCCTCGGCCGCCATCACGCCGAGCAGCATCATGTTGGCGGGCTTGCCGGACGCGCCCGTGCCGAGGGCGAACACCGTATCGCCGTCGAGCATGGTGTGGATAGGATTGATGGTGCGGGCCAGGCCGTCGTGCGCGGTCTGCGCCATCTTCTGCGCCTGCGCCTTGGTCAACCTGGCATCGGTGGCCACCAGCCCGATGGTGGTGGCCGCGCCCTCGCGCATCGAGGTCGGCAGGTCGCCGGCCAGGATCGCCGCGCGCGTGTCCAGCAGCATCTTGCCGTCGGCGGTGCGGGCGCCGGCCAGCACGTGGCCGGTGGCCGGATCGACCACGTCGCCCACCGCATTGACCGCGACGATCGCGCCCACCGTGACGCCCGCCACGGTCAGCGAGGCGCTGCCCAGGCCGCCCTTCATGGCGCGCTTGGCGCCGTACAGCTTGCCGACCGTCGCCCCGGCGCCGGCGCCGACGTTGCCCTCCTGCGGCGGCTTGGCGCTGGCCGCCTTGCAGGCCTGGTAGCCGGCCGCGGCATCGGGCCGGATCGAGGCGTCGCCCACGCCCAGGTCGAACAGGATGGCGGCCGGCACGATCGGCACGTGCGCCACGCCCACGTCGAAACCGATCTTGCGTTCTTCCAGGTAGCGCATGACGCCGGTGGCCGCCTCCAGGCCGAAGGCGCTGCCGCCGGCCAGCATCACCGCATGCACTTTTTCCACCATGTTGACGGGGTTGAGCAGGTCGGTCTCGCGCGTGCCCGGCGCCGCGCCGCGCACGTCCACGCCGCCGGTGGCGCCCGCTTCGGCGATGATGACCGTGCAGCCGGTCGGCCGCCGCGTGTCGGTGTAGTGCCCGACCTTGATGCCGGCCACGTCGGTGATGCTGCCGCCGCCGGGCACCCGGCGCAGGCCGTTGGCGCCGTGCGCCGGCATGACACTTGCGGACGCAGCGACACCCGCCGCCGCCATCATGAAAGCCCGCCTGTTCCACTGTTGTTGCACGCCTGTCTCCATCTGGATACCGCCTGGATCAACCCCGGGCCGGGCGGCCCGTGGCGCGAATACCGCATATGACTTGCCGCTATATTTTTACTATTCCTTATGCTTTGTGGAAAAATAGGCGCGTTGTTAGAGTGCGGCTACACCGGAAGGCGGCGCGATCGGCGCGGGCCTTTCGCAGTGATCTCTCATCCGTGGAGCATTGCCATGAAACTCTTGCGCTCGTTGTTCATCGCCGGCCTGGTCCAGGTCGCCGCCCTGTCCGCCGCCCACGCCCAGTCGGGGCTGGACCAGATCAAGTCCGCCGGCGTGTTCAAGATCGGCACCGAAGGCACCTACGCTCCCTTCACCTTCCACGACGCCTCCGGCCAGCTTACCGGTTTTGACGTCGACATTGGGCGCGCCATCGCCCAGCGCCTGGGCGTCAAGGCCGAATTCGTCGAAGGCAAGTGGGACGGCCTGATCGCCGGGCTCGACGCCAAGCGCTACGACGCCGTCATCAACCAGGTCGGCATCACCGACGCGCGCCGCGCCAAGTACGACTTCTCCGATCCCTACATCTCGTCGGCCGCGGTGCTGATCGTGCGCGATGACAACACCACCATCAAGTCGTTCGCCGACCTGAAGGGCAGGAAGTCCGCCAACACGCTCACCAGCAACTTCGGCAAGCTGGCGCAGAGCCACGGCGCGGAAGTGGTTGCCGTGCAGGGCTTTAACGAAGCCATCGACCTGCTGACCTCGGGCCGCGTCGAGGCCACGGTCAACGACAACCTGTCGTTCCTGGACTTCAAGAAGCAGAAGCCCAACGCCAAGGTCAAGATCGCCGCCACCGACAAGGCCGCCGAGTTCAGCAACTCCGGCGTGCTGCTGCGCAAGAACAACCCCGAACTGGTGGCCGCCATCAACAAGGCGCTGGCCGACATCAAGGCCGACGGCACCTACAAGACCATCTCGGTCAAGTACTTCGGCACGGACCTGTCGGCGCAGCAATAAGCGGCCTCCTCGATGACGCTCCCCGCCTGGCTGCACAACGTCCTGCCCGACTGGATCCTGTCCCAGGTCGACACCCTCGCGGTGCCGGCCTGGGTGCAGTTGATGGCCGACTCGTTCTGGCCCTTGCTGCACGCCGGGCTGGTGTTCACCGTCCCGCTGACATTGATGTCGTTCGCGCTGGGGCTGGCGCTGGCCTTCGTGGTGGCGCTGATCCGGCTGTTCGGGCCGGCGCCGCTGGTGGCGCTGGTGCGCTTCTACGTCTGGCTGATCCGCGGCACGCCGCTGCTGGTGCAGCTGTTCGTGATCTTCTACGGCCTGCCCAGCATCGGCGTGGTGCTCGACCCGTTGCCGGCGGCGCTGATCGGCTTCACGCTGAACGTCGGCGCCTACAACTCCGAAGTGATCCGTGGCGCCATCGAGTCCATCTCCAAGGGCCAGTGGGAAGCCGCCTATTCATTGAGCATGACGCGCGGCCAGGCGCTGCGCCGCACCGTGCTGCCGCAGGCCGCGCGGGTGGCGGTGCCGCCGCTGTCCAATTCCTTCATCGCCCTGGTCAAGGACACCTCGCTGGCCGCCGTGCTGACCGTGCCCGAGATCTTCCAGGCGGCCCAGCGCATCGCCGCCGTCACGTACGAACCGCTGATCCTGTACACCGAGGCCGCGCTGATCTACCTGGTGTTCAGCTCGGTGCTGTCCGCCGCCCAGGTGCGCCTGGAACGGCGCTTCGGCCAGCACGCGGTGTTTTCCGAGAAGAACCGATGATCCGCCTGGAACAGATCGAGAAATCCTTCGGCGGCAACCTGGTGCTCAAGCAGGTCGACGTGGCCATCGCCGAAGGCAGCGTCACCGCGCTGATCGGCCCGTCCGGCAGCGGCAAGAGCACCCTGCTGCGCTGTGTCAACCTGCTGGAGGTGCCCGATCGCGGCACCCTCGAGATCGGCCCGGAACAGGTCCACTTCGAACCCGGCCTGAAGCTCTCGCGCGACCAGGTGCAGCGGGTGCGCATGCAGACCGGCATGGTGTTCCAGAACTTCCAGCTGTTCCCGCACCAGACCGTGATCGGCAACGTGATGGAAGGCCTGGTGACGGTGCAGAAATGGCCCGCCGACCGCGCCCGCGCGCGAGCCGAGGAACTGCTGCGCAAGGTCAACATGCTGGACAAGGCCGAGGCCTGGCCCGCCAATCTGTCGGGCGGCCAGCAGCAGCGCGTGGCGATCGCCCGCGCCCTGGCGCCCGCCCCCCGCGTATTGCTGTGCGACGAACCGACCTCGGCGCTCGACCCGGGCCTGGCGGCCGAAGTGGTGGACGTGCTGCGCCAGCTGGCCGCCGAGGGCATGACCATGCTGATGGCCACCCATGACCTGCGCCTGGCCGCCAGCGTTTCGCGCGAAGCAGTGTTCCTGCTCGACGGCAACGTGGTCGAAGCCGGCGCCTCGCGCGACCTGTTCACCCGACCGCGCGATCCGCGCACCGCGACGTTCATCTCGACCTTGACGCAGGACGCCGGCCAGATCGGTTGAGGCGGCGCCAGGCCGCCCGAAAACCGGGCAGCCCCTTGAGCGGCACCCCCGTCGAACGCGCGCGTCCGCTCCCCCACCAACACCGCCACAAAAAAATAGCCGCCCGGCCGCCCGGCCGCCCGAAGGCCGGGCAGCCCCCTCGGGGGGCAGCAAGCGCGCTACGCGCGCGCCGCGTGGGGGCCCTACTTCCCAGGCAGAGAACCGGCCGGGTCGACCGCCTGGCCGTCGTAGCGCAATTCGAAGTACAGTCCTACCTGCTTGCTGTCGCTATTGCCCATTTCGGCGATTTTCTGCCCCTGGCTCACCCGCTGGCCTTCCTTGACCAGCAGTTTGCTGTTGTGGGCGTAGATGCTGAGGAAGCTGGCGCTATGCTTGACGATCACCAGATGCCCGTAGCCACGCAGGCCGCTGCCGGAATAGGCGACGGTGCCGGCGGCCGCGGCCACCACCGGCGTGCCGGTGGTGTTGGAAATGACGATGCCGTTCGACCCCGAGCCATCGTAGCCGCGGGTCACCTTGCCCTGCGCCGGCCACACCAGCGAGATCGCCCCCGGCGGCGCGGTGCGCCGCTTGCCCATGCTGGAGGCGCCCGCGCGCGAGCCGCCCGAGGCCTTGGGCCGCGACTTGGACGGCGCGGAAGTGCTGGCCTGCCCCGCCGGCGGCACCACCCGAAGCATCTGCCCCACCTCGATTGCATTGGTGTTCGACAGGTTGTTCCAGCGTGCAAGGTTGGATACGCTGGTGCCCTGCTTGCGGGCGATCTGCGTCAGCGTGTCGCCCGACTGCACCCGGTAATAGCCGGGCTGGACCTTGGTCGTGGTGCCGCAGGCGGCCAGCAATGCCAGCAACGCGGCCAGCAGCGCCAGCCGGACGAAGCGGATGACATCGCGCAGGGGCGGACGCGCCCGGGCGAACCCGGAAACGGCAATGGAATCGGGGGCTGGCAGGGTCTGGGCGGGCAAGGAGAGCACTGAATCCTGGAACGGAGTGGGACACGACTGCGTCCAAGGGTACCAAGATTTTCGAACGGCGGTATGCCCCCGGCAACTTTCGCGGACGGTGCCGGGCCGTGTTGTATAACCCCGCTGATTGGCGCGAGCCCGCGCTCGCCATGGATCACCGCGTCTGCAAGGAACGATATGGCAACACCACGAGCGCCCCGAAGAAACCTGTACTGCCTGCTGTGGGCCATCCCCTACCTGCTGTGCGGGGTCTTCTCGCGCCTGCTGAACGATCCGGTCAGCCACGCGGTCTTCGTCTGGCTGCCGCCGGGCGTGGCGGTGGGCGCCTATCTGCTGACGCAGCGCCGCAATTGGCCGCTGCTCCTGGCCGCCTTCTTCTGCGCGCAACTGGTCTTGACCACCTTCACGCGTGGCCAGCCCGCCACCGCGCTGGTGTTCGCCATCGCCGCCAGCCTGTCCAGCCTGCTGGCGGCCTGGACGGTGCAGCGCCTGGCCCCGCGCGAGGGCGGACTCGGGCTGGTCGCCGCGCTGCTGGCCGGCGCGCTGGCGGGCGCGGGCCTGTCGGCGCTGCTGGGCGGCGGCTGGCTGTGGCTGACGCAGGAAGCGCATGGCTGGCTGCGGCTGCGCACCTGGGTCGCGGCCTACCTGGCCGGCATCCTGATCGTCGCGCCGGCCCTGACCGTGTGGGCCCATTTCCGCCCGCGCCGCTCGGGGGGGCCGCGCAAGCGCGACCTGGTGCTGGGCGCCATCGCCTACGTCGCGCTGATCGCCTCGACCTTCATGACCTTCGACGGCGACATGATCCAGAACCTGCCGTACGTGGTCACCTTCGAGCTGACCTACCTGCCGCTGGTATTCGCGGTGTTGACCGCGCTGGTGTGGGGTCCGCCGGGCGGCACCCTGGCTGTCATCACGCTGGCCCTGATGGCGCTGTACCAGAGCGCGCAGGGCGAAGGCCCGTTCGTGGAAGCCAACGACCATTGGCACGTGCTGCTGGCCACGCAGGTCTACCTGGTGGTCACCGCGCTGCTGATCCTGCTGGTCAACACCCTGCGCGCCGCCCGCGCGCAGGAACTCGAGAACGCCGAGCGCTGGCGCGGCCGCTTCGATCTGGCGCTGGCCGGCAGCCATCAGCTGATGTACCGCTACAACCCGTTCGACGGCTCGCTCGAACTGGCCGGCGACCTGCAGGGCGCCCTGGGCGTGCAGGCGGCCGCCATTTCCAACCTTGACGCGCTGCTGGCACTGGCCCACCCGGACGACCGCGCGCGCCTGACGCTGCACTGGGCCGCGCGCCGCGCCGGCGCCCACGACCGCACGCCGCTGCTGTTCCGCATGGCGCACGCCAGCGGCGGCTGGCGCGTGATCAGCGACCGCGGTTCGCCGCTGGAGGATTTCGACGGCAGCGTGGCCGTCGTCGCCGGCATGTGGCGCCTGGGCGAAATCGAGCAGGCAGATGTCCACTAGCACCGGAGCCCTGCTCATCCACGGCTTGGGCGGCACCCAGTACGACCTGGGGTCGCTGCACAAGATCCTCAAGCGCGCCGGCATCGAGACCCACTCGCTGACGCTGCCCGGGCACGGCACGGTTCCCGAGGACCTGCTGCCGGTGCGCGCCGAAGACTGGATCGACGCCGTCACCGCCAAGTACCGCGAGGTGGCCGAACGCCACGACACGCTGCACGTGGTCGGCATGTGCCTGGGCGCGCTGCTGGCGGTGGAGCTGTGCAAGCGCGTCGGGCACCGCAAGGGCAAGCTGGTCAGCCTGGCCGCGCCGGTCTTCATCGACGGCTGGAGCACGCCCTGGTATCGCGGCCTGCGCAAGCTGGTCTACCGCATCCCTGGCCTGGCCGCGCGCATGCGCGTCGAGGAAGAAGAACCCTACGGCATCAAGAACGAACTGGTGCGATCCATCGTCAAGGCCAAGTTCGAGCGCGGCGAGAATTTCCATTACCGCTGGGTGCCGCTGGCCTGTGTCCGCGAGGTGGACCGCCTGCGCCGCTTCGTGCAGCGCGGACTGAACGCCATCACCTGCCCCAGCCTGATCATCCATGCGCACGAGGACGAGCTGACCTCGGTGCGCTCGGCGCGATTCCTGAATGACGCCATTGCCGACAGCCGGATGGTGCTGCTGGACAACAGCTACCACATGATCTGCGTGGACAACGACCGCGACCGCGTCGCCGCCGACATCCTGCAATTCATGGACAAGCGCCCCGACACCGCGCGTCCGGGCCGCGCCGCCGCGATGACCGGCGACGAGGTCGAGCGCCTGCTCGCGCAGTACCGCGAGGCGTTGCTGTCGGGCGAATACGAAACGTTGTTCCCGCTGTTCGCCGACGACGTCGTGTGGCAGGAAGGCGGCGACAATCCCCTGAGCGGCGAATACCGTGGCCGTGGCGGCCTGATCGACCTGTTCTCGCGGGTGATGGACTATTCGCGCAACACCTTCACCGTCGACAGCGTGGGCCAGCCGGCCCTGGCCGGCCGCGCCATCGCGGTGCCGCTGACCTTCCAGGTGCGGGACGGCGCCACCACCGGCCGCGGCGCCGCCACCCATACCCTGCGCCTGCGCAACAACAGCATCGTCAAGGTAAGCGCGCAGGCCGCCGACCCGGCCGCCGACGACGCCCTGTGGCGACGGCTGGCCGTGGCCAGCGGACTGGAGCCCGAGGGCGACGCCATGGATCCGGCCACGCTGGCGATCGCGGCGCAGGACCTGGAAGACGCGTTCGAGGCCGCCGTGATCGAACTGCGCGCCCTGCCGCAAGCGCCCTCCACCAGCGTCGCCATCCGCCTGCACGCCTATGAACGGCAGGCCCGGCACGGCGACGCGCCCGCGCAGGATCCCGCCGACGCCACCGTGCGCGAGCAGATCGAGCTGGCCACCTGGCGCCTGCTTGCGGGCCTGCCCGCCGACCAGGCCCGGCGCCGCTACATCGCCCTGATCCGGCGCCTGGATCCCGATACCTGATCCTGGCCGGCAACAGGGCCTACAATCGGCGCATGCCCGCCTTGACCCGACCTCCACGAAGCCGTGGCGCCTTGCGCGTCCGCGGTGTGCTGTGGCTGGCGTTCCTGGCCTTGCTGCTGCGCGCGGTGGTGCCCGCGGGCTACATGCCCGACGCCCGCGCGCTGCACGACGGCCGGCTCGAGGTCACCTTCTGCTCGGCGGCAGGCGATATTTCCACGCTGCGGCTGGCGCTGTCCCCCGATGACAAGGGCGGCGCGGGTTCCGGCGCCCACTCCAACGCCGATACCGGGGCGCAATGCCCCTTCGGGCTGCTGGCGCACGTTGCGCCCGCTCCCGCCTCGCACACCTCGCCGCTGGCGTTGTCCAGCGGCCGGGCCGCGCCCCCCGCGCCGGCCCCGCTCGCGCTGCCCGCGCAGCCGGCCCAAGGGCCGCCCCTGGGCTCGCGCGCCCCGCCTCGCCTGGCCTGACTCCGCCTTTCCACGCGGCCCCGCCGCGCCTACGCGAACCGTCAAGCAACGAGGTTTTCATGCACTCCCCATCCCCGCGCGCCCTCCTGGGCGCGCCGCCCGCGCCCGACCGTCACCGGCGCCGGCTGCTGTCGGCCCTGGCCCTGCTGCCCCTGGCCGGCTGCGGCCCCGAAGCCCCCAAGATCAACGGCATGGACCTGTCCAGCATGCCCACCGGCGACTTCCAACTGAAGGACACCGAGGGTCGCCAACGCCAACTGGCCGACTATCGCGGCAAGACCGTGATGCTGTTCTTCGGCTTCACCCAGTGCCCGGACATCTGCCCGACCGCGCTGACCCGCGCGCTGGAAATAAAGAGCCTGCTCGGCGCCGACGCCGCCAAGCTGCAGGTGCTGTTCATCACCGTTGATCCGGAGCGCGACACGCCGGAAATCCTGCAGGCCTACATGCGGGCCTTCGACCCCGCGTTCGTCGGCCTGCGCGGCGACGCCGAACAGACCCGCGCCGCCGCGCAGTCGTTCAAGGTGTTCTACCAGAAGGTGCCGACCGGCTCGTCCTACACCATGGACCACACCGCGCTGACCTACATCATCGACGCCCAGGGCAAGTTGCGCCTGGCCCTGCGCCACCAGCAGAGCGCCGAGGAATGCGCGGCCGACCTGCGCACCGTGCTCTGACCCACCACACCAACCAAAGGAACTCCCGATGAAACCGACCGCTTTCAAGTCCCTGGCCGCCGCCTTCGCCCTGGGCGCCCTGGTGCTGGCCAGTCCTGGCGCCCTGGCGCAGGACGCCACGCTCAAGGTCGAGGACGCCTGGGTGCGCGCCACGGTGCCCAACCAGCACGCCACCGGCGTCTTCATGCGCCTGACCTCTCCGACCGCGGCCCGCCTGGTGGGCGTGGAATCCGCCGCCGCCAAGCACGCCGAAGTGCACGAAATGGCCATGCAGGACAACGTCATGAAGATGCGCCAGGTGCCCGCCATCGACCTGCCCGCCGGCAAGCCGGTGGAACTCAAGCCGGGCGGCTACCACGTCATGCTGATCGACCTGGCCAGGCAGATTTCCGTGGGCGACCCGGTGGCCCTGACGCTGCTGGTGCAGGACGCCGACGGCAAGCAACGGCGCGTGCCGGTGACGGCGCAGGCGCGCCCGCTGGCGGCGGCCGCCACGCCCGCCGCGGGCCACACGCACTGACGCCGCGGGCGGCCGCGCATCCGGGACGTGATAACAGGGACGTATCGCATCAAACGTCCGGTGCTGATTCCTCATACAATGCCAGCACACATCCGCCGCCGGCGGCCTCGCGGGGCCCGGCGGCAGCGCGGCGCCCCATGCCGCCCAGGATGCCAGCGTTCCGCGCAGCCGGGCGCCTGATCCGCCGGCGATGGACCGGCAACCCTGTGTCTGGATATGCCCGGTAGTTCCGCCTTTTCCTTCCTGCGTACCCTCTGCAGCCTGCGCTGGCTCGCCATCGCGGGCCAGGCGGCCACCATCCTGGTGGCCAGCGCCGTGCTCGGCCTGGCCCTGCCGCTGGAGCCGCTGTGGATCGGCGTGGGCGTGCTGATCGGCTTCAACGTCTACGCCAGCCTGCGCCTGCGCCACAGCCGCGACCTGTCCCACGCCACCGCCTTCGGCCATCTGCTGGTGGACATGGCGGTGCTGGCCTGGATGGTGGGCTGGAGCGGCGGCCTGAGCAATCCGTTCGGCATGATGTTCCTGATCCTCACGGCGCTGGCGGCGCTGGCGCTGCCGCGCAACTGGGCGCTGGCCGCCGCGCTGGCGGGCATCTCCGGCTATTTCGCCGCGGCCATCCTCGGCCAGCCCCTGCGCGGCGACGTCAACACCCACACCCTGCTGCTGTGGGGCCTGGGCGCCAACTTCCTGATTTCCGTGGTGGTGGTGCTGGTGTTCACCACCCGCCTGGCCGCCGACCTGCGGGCGCGTGAACGCGAACTGGCGCGCCTGCGCGAACGCTTCACGCGCAACGAGGGCATTGTCGCCCTGGCCACCCACGCGGCGGCCATGGCGCACGAACTGAACACCCCGCTGGCCACCATGACCCTGCTGGCCGACGAGATCGCCGCCGAGGTCAAGGAGCCCGAACTCAAGCAGGACGTCGCCACCCTCAGCCAGCTGCTGGCCCTGTGCCGGGAACGCATCCGCAATCTGGCTGTCCCAACCGCGGTGGACCTGGTTCGCGTGGTGGGGCAATGGCGCCTGATCCGGCCGACCATCGACCTGCAACGCTCGGGCACCCTGCCGGCCAGCCTGCGGGTCGATCCGGCCATCGCCCACCTGCTGCAGGCGCTGCTGAACAACGCGGCCGACGCCGGCGAAGCCGCCAGCGAGCCGCGCGTGGACCTGCACCTGGAATACGGCTACGGCGCCCTGCGTGGCGAAGTGCGCGACTACGGCCGTGGCTTCGACCCCGACCAGACGCTGCTGCCGGCCACCAGCCTGTTCAACAGCGGCAAACCGGGAGGGCTTGGCGTCGGCCTGGCCCTGTCGCACGCCACCGTCGAGCAGATGGGCGGCGAAATGACCATGACGGCCGCCGATGGCGGCGGCACCCGCATCCGTTTTTATTTACCCCTCGGTAGCCCCGGGACCTGATATGTTGAATCCCACCGACCTTGGCCTGCTGATCGACGACGACGAGCTCTACGTGCGCACTCTGCAGCGCAGCCTGTCGCGCCGCGGCCTCGAGACCCGAACCGCCACCGGCATCGCCGAAGCGCTGCGCGTGGCCGAAGAGATCCGCCCGGCCTTCGCGCTGGTCGACCTGCGCCTGGGCGAGGACTCGGGCCTGACCCTGATCCGTCCCCTTCGCGCCCTGCGCGCCGACATGCGCATCCTGCTGGTCACCGGCTACGCCAGCGTGGCCACCGCGGTCGAGGCCATCAAGCGCGGCGCCGACGACTACCTGCCCAAGCCCGCCACCGCCCCGATGATCCTGCGCACGCTGGGCCTGGTGAAACCGGAAACGGTTACGATCGAAAGCACCATGACGCCGTTGCACCGCCTAGAATGGGAACACATCCACCAGGCGCTGCACGAGACCGGCGGCAACGTGTCGGCCGCCGCCCGCCTGCTGGGGATGCACCGGCGCTCCCTGCAGCGCAAGTTGGCCAAAAAACCGGGGCCGGAACGCGAGGTGCTGGTCGACTGATTGGCGCGGATGCCACACATCGCAACAATCCCGTCTTGTGCAGGTGCGACATATCGTCGCACCCCCACCCTTCCAGCAAAGCCCGCCCCCGCCTGGGAAAACCCTTAACGGGAAGCCTTGAGGGCAAAAGCCCGCCAGGCAATGCGACCATTCGTCGCAGCCTTGACCCAAATCAAACCGATAGGATGGACGTTGCTGCCTAGCAGCACTCCAGTCTGCTGCTACGCAGCATTTCCCACCTTCCATCCAAGGCTGTACGTGAAACACCCCCTCCTTGCGACCCTTACGCGCATTTTTGGCGTCGGCGCGGTCATGCTGCTTGGCGGCTGCAACATGGAAATCCTCTCCCCCAAGGGAGACATTGGCGCTCAGGAAAAGACCCTGCTGTTCACGGCAACCGGTCTGATGCTCCTGGTGGTGATCCCGGTCATCATCATGATCCTGACGTTTGCCTGGAAATACCGCGCATCCAATACCAAGGCCGACTACCAGCCCAAGTGGGCCCACTCCACGGCGATCGAAGTCGTGGTCTGGACCGTGCCGTGTATCATCGTGGCGATCCTCGCCGTGATCACCTGGCGCTCCACGCACGCGCTCGATCCCTACAAGCCGCTCGTCTCCGAGCACAAGCCGGTCACCATCGAGGTGGTGTCGCTGGATTGGAAGTGGCTGTTCATCTACCCCGAGTACGACATCGCCACGGTCAACGAGATCGCCTTCCCGGTCGACGTCCCGGTCAATTTCCGGATCACCTCGGCCTCGGTCATGAACTCGTTCTTCATCCCCCAGCTGGGCAGCCAGATCTACTCGATGGCGGGCATGGAGACCAAGCTGCACCTGAACGCGCGCGAGCCCGGCACCTACGCCGGCATCTCGGCCAACTACAGCGGCGCCGGCTTCTCCGGCATGCGCTTCAAGGCCATCGCCACGTCGCAGGAAGGCTTCGACAACTGGGTCAAGGAAGCCAAGGCTTCCGGCACCGCGCTGACTCCGGCGGTGTACCAGGAACTGACCAAGCGCAGCGAACACAACCCGGTCGCCAAGTACGCCTCGGTGCCGCCGTCCATGTTCGACTACATCCTGGGCAGCACCATGTCCAAGATGGCCGGCGTCGATGACGCCACGTGCACCCCCACGTCGAATAATCTTGTCGCAGGATTGACTCAATAATGCTCGGGAAACTCACCCTCGAGGCCATTCCGTACCATGAACCCATCGTCATGGTCACGCTGGCCGCCGTGTGCCTGGGAGGCCTAGCGGTCTTCGGCGCCATCACCTACTTCCGCAAGTGGAAGTACCTCTGGACCGAATGGCTGACCTCGGTCGACCACAAGCGCATCGGCGTGATGTACATCATCGTCGCGCTGATCATGCTGCTGCGCGGCTTCGCCGACGCCATCATGATGCGTACCCAGTTGGCCGTCGCCTCGGCCGACTCCGCCGGCTTCCTGCCGCCCCACCACTACGACCAGATCTTCACCGCCCACGGCGTCATCATGATCTTCTTCATGGCGATGCCCTTCATCACCGGGCTGATGAACATCGTGGTGCCGCTGCAGATCGGCGCCCGCGACGTGGCCTACCCGTTCCTGAACTCGCTGAGCTTCTGGCTGTTCGGCGCCGGCGTCGCGCTCATGATGATCTCGCTGTTCGTCGGTGAATTCGCCGCGACCGGCTGGCTCGCCTATCCGCCGCTGTCCGGGCTCGACTACAGCCCAAGTGTCGGGGTGGACTACTACATCTGGGCGCTGCAGATCTCCGGGCTGGGAACAACACTCAGCGGCATCAACTTCATCGTGACCATCCTGCGCATGCGCGCGCCGGGCATGACCCTGATGAAGATGCCGATCTTCACCTGGACCTCGCTGGTCACCAACGTCCTGATCGTGGCCGCCTTCCCGGTGCTGGCCGCCACGCTGGCGCTGCTGACGATGGACCGCTA
This sequence comes from Achromobacter sp. CSND-B12, assembly GCF_052906545.1. NCBI lineage: Bacteria > Pseudomonadati > Pseudomonadota > Betaproteobacteria > Burkholderiales > Alcaligenaceae > Achromobacter > Achromobacter sp. CSND-B12. The sequence continues at coordinate 1,876,166 of NZ_JBREGJ010000001.1, forward strand.
CCTGGGCACGCACTTCTTCACGAACGACATGGGCGGCAACGTCATGATGTACGTGAACCTGATCTGGATCTGGGGCCACCCCGAGGTCTACATCCTGGTGCTGCCGGCCTTCGGCGTGTACTCCGAAGTGGTCGCCACGTTCGCCCGCAAGACCCTGTTCGGCTACAAGTCCATGGTCTACGCCACGGCCGCCATCGGCGTGCTGTCGTTCCTGGTCTGGCTGCACCACTTCTTCACCATGGGCGCGGGGGCCAACGTCAACGCGTTCTTCGGCATCGCCACGATGATCATCTCGATCCCGACGGGCGCGAAGATCTTCAACTGGCTGTTCACCATCTACCGCGGCCGCCTGCGCATCACCACGCCGGTGCTGTGGACGCTGGGCTTCATGCTGGTGTTCGTCATCGGCGGCATGACCGGCGTGATGCTGGCCATCCCCGGCGTGTCGTTCGTGCTGCACAACAGCCTGTTCCTGATCGCCCACTTCCACAACACCATCATCGGTGGCGTGGTGTTCGGGTGTATCGCCGGCATGACCTACTGGTTCCCCAAGGCCTTCGGCTTCAAGCTGAACGAACGCCTGGGCCGCTACTCGTTCTACTGCTGGTTCGTCGGCTTCTTCCTGGCCTTCATGCCCCTGTACATCCTGGGCTTCAAGGGCATGACGCGTCGCCTGAACCACTACGACAACCCCGAATGGCAGCCGTACCTGCTGGTCGCCCTGGCCGGCGCCGCGCTGATCATGCTGGGCATCTGGTTCCTGCTGCAGCAGGTGTTCGTGTCGGTGCGCCAGCGCAAGCAGAACCAGGACATTACCGGCGATCCCTGGGATGGCCGCACCCTGGAATGGTCGATCTCGTCGCCCGCGCCTTTCTACAACTTCGCCCATGTTCCTCACGTCGATGAACTGGACCAGTTCTGGGAAGACAAGCAGAACGGCAAGGCCTACAAGCGCCCGGCCAAGTACGAAGACATCCACATGCCGAAGAACACCGCCGCCGGCGTCTTCATCGGCGCGTTCGGCCTGGTCATGTGCTTTGCCCTGATCTGGCACATCTGGTGGCTGTCGATCGTCGGTTTCGTCGGCATGATCGGTTCGTTCATCGTCCGCGCCTATGACCGCGACGTCGACTACTGGGTCCCGGCCGCGGAAGTCGAACGCATCGAAAACGCCCACTTTGAAAAAATGCAGAAGGCCGCCTGAGCCATGATTCAAGCCGTAGCCACTCACCCCCACGCGGGTCACGACGATCACGCGCACCATGACGATGGATCCAAGACCGTTTTCGGTTTCTGGGTCTACCTCATGAGCGACTTGCTGATCTTTTCAGTGCTGTTCGCGACGTTCGCGGTGCTGGCCAACGCCACCGCGGGCGGCCCCACCGGCAAGGAACTGTTCGACCTGAAGTTCGTCCTGGTCGAAACCCTGTTGCTGCTGTTCTCGAGCTTCACCTTCGGCATGGCCAACCTGAACGTCCACGCCAACAACAAGAGCCGCGCGATCGGCTGGTTGATGGTCACGTTCCTGTTCGGCGCGGGCTTCATCGCGATGGAAGTCTATGAATTCCATCACCTGATCACCGAAGGCGCGGGCCCTGGCCGCAGCGCCTACCTGTCGGCGTTCTTCACGCTGATCGGCACGCACGGCCTGCACGTGACGTTCGGCCTGATCTGGATCGTCGTCATGATCGACATGATCCGCCGCCATGGCCTGGACTCGATCAACAAGCGTCGCCTGGCGTGCCTGAGCCTGTTCTGGCACTTCCTGGACATCGTCTGGATCTGCGTCTTCACCTTCGTCTATCTTCTGGGAGCCCTCTGATGTCGCACTCCGCTGCGGCCGCACACGGCCACGACGATCACGCCGCCGACCACGGCAGCCTGAAGTCCTACATCATCGGTTTCGTGCTCTCGCTCCTGCTCACCTTCGGCTCGTTCGGCCTGGTGATGAGCGGCGCGCTGTCCCACACCATCACCATCATCGGCGTGGTGGCGCTGTGCGTGCTCCAGCTGCTGGTGCAGCTGGTGTACTTCCTGCACATGGGCGCATCGAAATCGGCCCGCGACAACCTGGCCACGTTCGTCTTCACCGTGATGATCATCGCCATCATCGTCGGGGGTTCGGCCTGGGTGCTGTACAACATGAACGTCAACATGGGCCACGCCATGTAAGACCCGTCATTCGATGACGACAGACAGGCGCCGCGAGGCGCCTGTTTTTTTGGGCGGCCGTCGCGGCCCCGGACGGCCTGCGCGCGCCATGCCATTGCCACGGCTTTGCGGCCAGGACGCCCCCCGCTTTCTTTGGCATACTCGCGCCACCCGCAAACTCACCGGAGTTCCGCATGCCAGCCGTCGCCGCCCTCACGTCCCTCATCTTCGTCGTGCTGGGCCTGTGGCACGCCTACTGGGCCGCCGGCGGCCGCCTGGCGCACCGCGCGGCGCTGCCGATCCAGGACGGTGAACCGCTGTTCCGGCCATCATCGCAAGGGACGCTGGCCGTGGCCGCCGTGCTGATCGGCTGCGCCTGGCTCACGGCCGCCAACGCCGGCCTGGTGCCGGCGCCGGCGCTGCGCGCGCTGCCCTGGCTGGGCTTGCTGGTGGCGCTGGGCCTGCTGGCGCGCGCCATCGGCGACTTCCGCTACGTCGGTTTCTTCAAGCGCAAAGGCGAAGACCCCTTCGCCCGCCTCGACACCCGCGTCTATTCGCCGCTGTGCCTGCTGCTGGCGGCGGGCGTGGCCCTGGCAAGCTGGCCGGGCCTGGCCTGAGTCCGACGCCGCCCCACTCCCTTTTTGCCGCGCCGATCCCGCCCGTGGTCGATCCGCGGCGGGATTGACCCAGCGCAGGCAGGGTCATCCGGCATTCGTCATATATTCTGGCTTATAACGATTTCTTCGCCCCTTTCTCGCCAACCGCCATGGATGCCCTCCTCACCGCCCCTCCTGCCACCGGCGACATCGATGCCCTGGCCCGCGCCCTGCTGGACCACGCGTCGCCCGGCCATCCGGACGCCCGCTTCTTCGCCACCGTGATCGGCAAGAGCCTGGCGCACCATGACCTGGCCCGCACCGGCCTGTCGCCCGTCGAGCTGGCCGAGGTGCTGGCCAGCGTGTTTCCCGGCGCGCAGGACGGCACGGCCGCCGCGCTCGCCGACCTGCGGGCGCAATTGCTCGCCTACGCGGCGCGCGGCCTGGCCAGTCCGCAACCGGATTTCACGCGCCTGCTGCGCATGCTGCTCCAGGCTTGCGGCGGGCCGGCGCCCACCACCGCCTGGGTCACCAGCGTGCTGGCGCACGCCTGCCTGCGCCCGGACCATCTGTGGCGCGACCTCGGCCTGACCGGCCGCGAGGACGTCACCTCGCTGCTGACGCGCCACTACCCGGGCCTGGTGGCGCGCAACACCGCCAACCTGCGCTGGAAGAAGTTCCTGGCGTATTCCGCCTGTGAACACGCCGGCCTGCCTCTCGCCGCCGCGCCGGGCTGCGCCGCCTGCGAGGATCATGGCTTCTGCTACGGCTCGGCCAGGGCCGCCTGAGCCGGCCGGGCATGCAACCTCAATAACGGTACGTGACGCCCAACCCCATGCCCACGCTGCGCCCGGGCGCCGGCTCGTAGTAGCGGCCATTGCTTTCGTTGACGATGACGGACCCGGCATAACGCCGGTCGAACAGGTTGTCGACGCGGGCGTAGGCGCTCAGATCCCAGTCTCCCAGGCGCTTGACATAGCCCGCCGACAGCGCGGCCACCACATAGCCCGGCGCGGCCGCGTCGTTGGCGTCATCGGCATACAGGCGGCTCAGGTAGCGAGCCTCGATGCCCGCCTGCCAACCCTGTGGTGGCGCCCAGCCCAGCGCGGCGTAGGCCGATTGACGCGCGATGCCCGGAATTCGGTTGCCGGCGCGGATGCCGCCGGCGCCATCGTCGCGATAGCGCGCATCCAGCCAGGTGTAGGCCAGTTGCGCGCGCCCATGGCGGGCAAAGGCCGCCGACCAGCCCAACTCGACGCCATCGCGGCGCGTGCGCCCGGCGTTGCGGAAGGTGGCGCGACCGCCGGAGCTGCCCGCCGACACGATCTCGTCGTGCGTCGATACGCGAAACACCGCGGCGGTCAGTTGCCCGCCGGCAAGGTCGGTCTTCAGGCCCGCTTCGGCATTGTTGCCGAGCGCGGGCGCCAGCGCGAAGTTCAGGCCCGGCAGGCCGCCGGGCCGGTACGACAATTCATTGAACGTGGGGGTTTCGAAACCGCGGCCATAGGACACGTACAGACTGGTGCGCGCCTCGGGCTGGTAGCGTAGCGCGGCCACCGGCAATGCGCGGCGGTAGCGGGCATCGCCACTGTCGTCGCCGTTGCCCGGCGCGATGTAGTGGTCGCGCGAGCGGAACGCCACCGTGCTGTAGCGCAGGCCCGCATCCAGGGTCCAGCGCGGCGCCATGCGCCACGATGCCTGCAGGTAGGGATCGGCGTTATAGACGGTGTTGGTTTCGTCGCGCCGCAGCGCGCCTTGCACCCCGAGCTGGCGGTCGGCGCCGTCGCCGGTGTAGTTCTGGTAGCCCTTGCGTTGTTCGCGCAGTGTGTCGTACGAGAAGCCGCCGACCAGCGTCAAGGGCCGGTCCGCCGGCCCCAGTTCCGAGGTCCAGCGCAGGTCGGCGCCGCCATAGCGACGGCGCAGGTCGATCACGCCGCCCGCCTGGGTCGGCGCCGCCTGCGCCGCGGGCGGGATGGCCTGGAATTGCGTGGTGTCGCGCTGGCCGTAGTACAGCATCAGGCGCAGGGTGTTGGCGCCGTCGACGTGGCGCTCGTAGACCAGCCCGCCCTGGGTCTGGCGCACGGTCTTGCGGGTGTCGTATTGCGTGGCCAGCGCGGCGCTGCGCGGCGCGTCCTGGAATTGCGCGTAGGTCAGGCCGAGCGGATCCTGCGCCGTCAGGTCGACGCTGTTGGCCACGATCGTCAAGCGGCTCGCGTCGTCCAGCTGTACACCCAGCTTGGCGTTGCCCAGGTTCTTGCGCGCGGCGCTGTGGTCGCGGTAGCCGTCGGTGGTCATGCGCGACAGAGCGAGCACGTAGTCCATGTTGCCCGAGGCGCCGGAGGCCTTGGCGCCGTAGCGCCAGGTCCCGTCGCTGCCGGCCCAGCCCGACGCCCCGATCCCGGCGGGCACCGCGCCGTCTTCGGTATAGGCCAGGATCACGCCCCCCGAGGAATTGCCGTACAGCGCCGAGAACGGCCCGCGCAACACCTCCACCCGGTCGAGCGAGCCGATGTCGATGTTCGAGGTCTGGCCCTGTCCATCGGGCATGGTCGCCGGGATGCCATCCACGTACAGCCGCACCCCGCGCACGCCGAACGTGGAACGCGCGCCGAAGCCGCGGCTGGATAGCTGCAGGTCCTGCGCGTAGTTCTGGCGGTTCTGGACCTGCAGGCCCGGCACGCCGGCCAAGCCTTCGGACAGGTTGATCCCGGGCTGGCCGCGACGCATCGCCGCGCCTTCCACGATGTCGACCGAGGCCGGGGTTTCCCAGGGCGGCGCGCCAATCCGGGTGCCGGTCACCGCCACCGGGGCCAGCTGCTGCGGCGCCTGCGATTGGGCCAGCGCCGCCACCGCCGGCGCCATGCCCAGCAGGCCCTGCAGAAAGGGGCGGGCCAGGGCGCCGCGCCGGCGTCGTTGCTGCGCCAATCGAGTTCCCCGCTGAGTGACCATGCCCCCGAGCCTCGCACAGGATTGCGCGGATGTCGATACGGCCCGGACGCCGCGGCGAATGGGTTCTAATAGCGCCATGGAAAATCCGCAAGACATCGAACGCCGGCTGCTGGACCTGGAAGTCAAGGCCAGTTTCGCCGACGACCTGCTGGAACAGTTGAACCAGATCATCGTGCGCCAGCAACAACAGATCGACCGCCTGCAACGCGAGGTGGCCGAGCTGCGCCAACAGGCGCCCGAAGGCGCGGCGCCGTTCCGCAGCCTGCGCGACGAACTGCCGCCCCATTACTGAGCTGGGCGTCTCTCGCGCTGGCAATATGGCGACAGCTATCGTCGCCATAAATGGCGACTAACTACCAATAATCGCCATTTCTTTCCATTGGTGGAAAAATCTTTTACCGATACCAGGGTTTATCCGTAAGCCGTTTGCGCGCACTATGGAGCCATCGGGAAACAACAACGAACCACGACGGATAGGCCGCCGGATTCGCTCCCAGGCTTCTGAAATCGGAGATTCACCATGAAAAAGACCCTTGCTTCCGCCCTGCTGATGTCCCTGGCCGCCCTGAGCGCCGGTGCCTACGCCTCGCAGAACATCGAACCGAACAACGTGCCCTTCCAGGGCGTCTACGGCACCCCTTATGAAGGCCCGACCCGCGCCCAGGTGCAGGCCGAACTGGCCGCCGCCAAGGCCGCCGGCCAGGTTTCGAACGTCGAACCCAACGACGTGCCCTTCCAGGGCGTGTACGGCGCGCCCCAGTCTGGCGTGACACGCGCCCAGGTCGAAGCCGAACTGGCCAGCGCCAAGGCGGCCGGCCTGGTCTCGAACGTCGAACCGAATGACCTGCCGTTCTCGGGCGCCTACCATCGCGCCAACTGATCGGCCGACGATTTACCCCTCCCCTTGTTGTACCTTGGCCGCCCTTGCCGGGCGGCTTTTTTTGCGCCCGCACAACCCGGCGAGCATGCGACCGCGGCGGATCGAGACAAGAAACGGGCGCTTCGCGTACCATCGGACCTGACCATCAAAAGGCTGTCCGCGCAGCCGTGACAACAATGAGGGAGTCCGCAATGAAAACCATCCGTCTAATCGCTTTCGCGCTCGCCGCCGGCGTCACTGCCGGACCGGCCCTGGCGGCGCCCGCCGTCATGCTGAACAATGCCCTCATCACCCAGATTTCCAAGGCCGACAAGCCCGCCTTCCACCAGGCCGTCGCGGATGCGTTGAACAATGCCGCCGATGGCCAGAGCGTCAACTGGTCGAGCACGCCCAAGCGCAAGGCCGCGCCGATCACGGCCAAGATCACCCCGCTGCAGACCAGCAAGCTGTCCGGCGACCGCACCTGTCGCCTGCTGGAAGGAGATTTCGCCCGCACCAGCACCACCGAAACCTGGAAGTTCTGGTTTTGCAAGCAACCGGACGGCACCTGGAAGGCCAGCTCGAACTGAGCATCGCGGCCCTTGCATCGGCCAAAGAGAACGCCCGCTACATCCCAGGATGAAGCGGGCGTTTTGCCATCCGGCCGCGCCCCTGGGGCGGGCCGGCAGCCGCTTCAGCCTTCGACGCGGTTGGCGTCCAGCACCGTCATGGCCGTCATGTTGATGATGCGGCGCACGGTCGAACTGGAGGTCAGGATGTGCACCGGAGCATTCGCGCCCAGCAGGATCGGGCCGACCGCCACGTTGCCACCGGCCGCCGTCTTGAGCAGGTTGTAGGCGATGTTGCCGGCGTCCACGTTCGGGCACACCAGCAGGTTGGCCTCGCCCTTGAGCGTGGAGGACGGCAGGATGCGCAGGCGCAGCGCTTCATCGAGCGCGCAGTCGCCGTGCATTTCGCCGTCGATCTCCAGTTCCGGCTCGGCTTGGCGCACCAGTTCCAGCGCGCGGCGCATCTTGGCGCCCGAGGCCGAGCTGCCCGAACCGAAGTTCGAGCGCGACAGCAGCGCCACCTTCGGCGCCAGGAACATGCGCTGCATTTCCTTGGCCGCGGCGATGGTGAATTCGGCGATCTGCTCGGCCGTCGGTTCGTCGTTGACGTGCGTGTCCACCAGCACCACCGTGCGCTCGTTGAGCAGCAGGATGTTCATCGCGGCGTAGACGTTGGCGCCCGGCCGGCGGCCGATCACCTCGTCGACGAAGCGCAGGTGATCGTGATACGCGCCGACCGTGCCGCAGACCATGCCGTCGGCATCGCCCAGGTGCACCATCATCGCGCCGATCAGCGTCAGGCGGCGGCGCATTTCCACGCGCGCCATCTCCTTGGTGATGCCGCGGCGGCACATCAGTTCCCAATACGTGGTCCAGTACTGGTGGAAGCGTTCGTCGTATTCCGGGTTGGTGACTTCGACATCCTCGCCCAGGCGCAGGCGCAGGCCGAATTTCTCGATGCGCGACAGCAGCACGGCGGGACGGCCCACCAGGATCGGGCGCGCCAGCCCTTCGTCGACGATGACCTGCACGGCGCGCAGCACGCGTTCGTCCTCGCCTTCGGTGAAGACGATGCGCGATTTGCCGCCGCCCCGCACGATGCGCTTGGCCGCCGAGAACAGCGGCTTCATGAAGGCGCCGGAGTGGTACACGAACTGCTGCAATTGTTCTTCGTAGGCTTCCAGGTCGGCCAGCGGACGCGTGGCCACGCCGCCTTCCATGGCGGCCTTGGCCACCGCCGGCGCGATGCGCACGATCAGGCGCGGATCGAACGGCTTGGGAATCAGGTACTCGGGGCCGAACGAGATGTCGTAGGTGCCGTAGGCCGCGGCCACCACCTCGTTCTGCTCTTCCTCGGCCAGCTCGGCGATGGCATAGACCGCCGCCTTTTCCATTTCACGCGTGATCGTCGTGGCGCCCACATCCAGCGCGCCGCGGAAGATGTACGGGAAGCACAGCACGTTGTTGACCTGGTTCGGGTAGTCCGAACGGCCCGTTGCCATGACGACGTCGTCACGCACGCCGTGCGCCACTTCCGGCAGGATTTCCGGCGTCGGGTTGGCCAGCGCCAGAATCAGCGGGCGCGGGCCCATCTTGGCGACCATCTCGGGCTTGAGCACGCCGCCGGCCGACAGGCCCAGGAACACGTCCGCGCCCTCGATCACCTCGGCCAGCTTGCGGGCGTCGGTCTTCTGCGTGAAGCGCGCCTTGTCCGGGTCCATCAACACGGTGCGGCCTTCGTAGACCACGCCTTCGATGTCGGTGACCCAGATGTTTTCCAGCGGCAGGCCCAGGTCCACCATCAGGTCCAGGCAGGCCAGCGCGGCCGCGCCAGCGCCCGACGTCACCACCTTGACCTTGTCGATGTCCTTGCCCACGACCTTCAGGCCGTTGATGAAGGCGGCGGAAACGGTGATGGCGGTGCCATGCTGGTCGTCATGGAAGACGGGGATCTTCATGCGCTCGCGCAGCTTGCGCTCGACGGTGAAGCATTCCGGCGCCTTGATGTCTTCCAGGTTGATGCCGCCGAAGGTGGCTTCCAGGCCGGCGATGATCTCGACCAGCTTGTCCGGGTCGGTCTCGTTGATCTCGATGTCGAACACGTCCAGCCCGGCGAATTTCTTGAACAGCACCGCCTTGCCTTCCATCACCGGCTTGGAGGCCAGCGCACCGATATTGCCCAGGCCCAGCACCGCGGTGCCGTTGGAGATCACGCCCACCAGGTTGCCGCGGCCGGTGTAGCGGAACACATTGGCCGGGTCCGCCACGATTTCCTCACAGGCCGCCGCCACCCCGGGCGAGTACGCCAGGGCCAGGTCACGCTGGTTGACGAGCGGCTTGGAGGCCACGACGGAGATCTTTCCCGGGGTGGGAAACTCGTGGTAATCCAGAGCGGCCTGGCGGTCGGATTGCGAATTCATGGGGCGGCGCCTCCTAGTCTTGAACAGGGAAAATTCTAGGTCGGCGGGCATAAGGCGATCATTCAGATTTAATATTGTCACATCACCTTTTTCTTATGGCTTGTCTATGACGCCGTTTTCCCCGGACGAGGTTATCCGGAAACTGACCTCGCGGCTGAAGATGCGCCACCTCATGCTGCTGTTACAAATCGAGCAGCACGGCTCGCTCACCCGAGTGGCCGAGCACATGGCCACCAGCCAGCCGGCGGTGACCAATGCGCTGGCCGAACTGGAAAGCATGTTCGACGTGCCGCTGTTCGAACGCTCGGTGCGCGGCATGACGCCCACGCCGCTGGGCGCGGTGGTGCTGGCGCGCGCCCGCGCGCTGGTGCACGACCTGGGGCACCTGGTGCAGGAAATGGAAGCCGTGGCCGCCGGCCATGCCGCGCACCTGCACATCGGCGTGATCCCGTTCGTGTCGGGGCAATTGCTGTCGGCCGCCATCGCCCGCACCATGCCGCAAGGACGCGGCATCACCGCCACCATCCACGAGGGCCAAGGCCCGGCCTTGCTGCGCCAGTTGCGCGACCACACCCTGGACGTGGTGGTGGGCTGGGCGACTCCGTCGGTGGACCTGGGGCAGATCGACTTCGAAGTGCTCTACCACCAGCCGCCGCGCCTGATCGCCAGCCGGCGCCTGGCCGCGCGGCTGGGACGCACGCGGCTGGAGTGGAACATGCTGGCCGACCTGGACTGGATCCTGGGCACGCCGGACAGCCCGATCCGCGAACAGGTGGCCGACATCTTCCTGCGCGCCGGCCTGGCGCCGCCCACGCCGTCGGTGCAAAGCGATTCGTCCAAGCTGATCGGCGAAATGATCGTCGCCAGCGACCGCGCCGTGTCTATCCTGCCGGCCGACATCGCCGATGAACTGGTGCGTATCGCCGGCGCGGCGATCGTGCCGTATTCTTTCGACTGGACCCTGCCGCCGATTTCGCTGTTCACCCGCGCCGACGGCTTGCGCCGCAATGTCGACGCCCTGTTCGCGGCGGCCTTGCGCGAGGTCTTCAGCCGTAACGGACGGGCCTAACCGGCCCGCCAAGATACCGACACACAACGGAATCCGCCATGCACGCCAACCAATTCGTCATGCAGCGCAGCGCCCTGGCCGGCGTGCAGGCGGTGGCCGCGCGCAGCGCCCGGACGTTTGCGCGGCATACACACGAGCAGTTCGGCATCGGGGTGTTGCGGCTGGGAGGCCAGGCCTCGCACAGCGGCCGCGGCCAGGTCGAGGCCGGCCCGGGCCAGGTGATCACCGTGAACCCCGGCGAGGTGCACGACGGCGCGCCCATCGGCGGCGAACGCGCCTGGCAGATGCTGTACCTGGATCCGGCGGTGGTGGCCGAGGCGGTGGACGGCCTGCCGACCGGGGCCGGCTTCGAATTCGAGCATCCGGTGCTGGACGCGCCGGCGCTGGCGGCGGACCTGCTGGCGCTGTATGCGCAGGTCACCGCCGCCGCCGAGCCGCTGGCCTGCGACACGCTGCTGCTGCGAGTACTGGCGCGCGCCGGCCGCCAGGGCGCCCGCGAGCCCCAGCCCGGCGCTCCCGCCGCCATCCGCCACGCGCTAGGCCTGATCGATGACGCGCCCGCCGCCGCGCTGTCGCTGGCCGACTTGGCCCGGGCCTGCGGCCTGAGCCGCTTCCAGGTGCTGCGCGCCTTCCACCGCGCCACCGGCATGACGCCGCACGCCTACCAGGTGCAGCGCCGCCTGCTGCTGGCGCGCCACCTGCTGCGCCAGGGGATGGCGCTGGCCGACACCGCCGCGACCGCCGGCTTCTCCGACCAGAGCCACATGACGCGGCTGTTCTCGCGCGCCTATGGCCTGTCGCCCGGCCGCTACGCTTTGGCCGCTGCGCACTGAGGGCCTTGGCAAGCGCGACCGCGCTGCAATTTCGTTCAAGACCGCAAGCGCCGGCCGCGCCTACGCTGCGGCCTTGTCCCGACTCCGTCCCTCTCCATGAACCGAACCCAAGGGTATGCCTGCCTGGCCGCCGCCATGGCGCTGGTGGGCAGCACCGTCGTTGCCAGCAAGATCATTGCCGCCGGGCTGCCGCCCTTCACCGCCACTGCCATGCGCTTTGCGCTGGCGCTGCCCTGTTTCGCGCTGCTGGGCTGGCTGGCCGGCGCGCGCCTGCCGCGCCTGGACCGGCGCGACTGGCTGCTGCTGGCGGCGCAGGCCATCGCCGGCAGCGTCGGTTACACCACCCTGCTGATCGCCGGCCTGCGGCGCACGTCGGCGGTGGACGGCGGCGTCATCCTGGGCACCCTGCCGCTGGTGTCGGCCGCGGTCGCCATCGCGGTGCTGGGCGAGCGGCCGGGCAAAGCCACGCTGCTGGCCATCGCCACGGCGGCGGCCGGCGTCTGGTTGATGACGCACGGCGATGCGGCATCTGGCGCCGGCTCCTGGATCGGCAATGCGCTGGTGTTGGGCGCGGTGCTGTGCGAGGGCCTTTTCATCCTGCTGCAGAAGCGGTTGCGCGCGCCGGTGCCGCCACTGGCGCTGTCGACCTTGATGTGCGCCATCGGCCTGGCCGTGTGCCTGCCGGCCAGCCTGGCGGAAGCGCCCTGGACGCTGGCGCTTTCCGCCGAGGCGCTGCTGGCGGTAGCCTATTACGCGCTGGTGCCGACCGTGGCCGGCTTCGTGCTGTGGTACGCCGGCGCCGAGCGTGTCGCAGGGTCGGAAGCCGCCCTGTTCACCGCCATCGCGCCGGTATCGGCCGTCCTGCTGGCGGCGCTGCTGCTGGACGAATCCATGTCGGCGCGCCAGCTCGCGGGCATGGCCTGCGTGCTGGGCGCCGTACTCATCCTGGGCCGGACCCGCAAACCGGCCACCGTTGCGAGGTAATCCATGCTGTTCCGCCACGCGAGCGCCATCTGGCGCGATTATCCCCAACTGTCCGCCGGCGCCCTGCACGTGCGCGGCATTCATCGGCACGCCGGGGTCGGCGACCGGGCCGCACCGTTCCTGGAGCGCGCTCGCCTGCGGCTGGCAGGCGCCAGCGAATCCGACCTGCCGGAAATCCAGGCCTGGCGCCGCGCCTTTGCCAGCATGGGCATCAAGCCCACCCAGTACCGCTGCGCCTCGGAAGCGCTGCTGCGCCGCCTGCGCAAGGAAGGCTCGATGCCGCCGCTGCATCCGCTGATCGAACTGTGCAACGCGGTCTCCATGGCCTACGCCATCCCGGTCGCGGTGCTGGATGCGCAGCGCCTGGGATCGGCGCTGGAGGTGCGTTACGCCGACGGCACCGAGCGGTATCTCACGTTCGGCGGCGACACCGAGCATCCGGAACCAGGCGAAGTGACCTATGCCGACCCCGAAGGCCGCGCGCACGCCCGCCGCTGGACCAATCGCCAGAGCGGCCTGTCCGCGGTGCATGACGACACGCGCGAGGTGCTGATCGTGGCCGAGGCCCTGCATGACGGCGCGGCGCGCGACATCGCGCGGCTGACCGGGGAACTGCGCGCGGCGCTGGCCGAGGTGTGGCAGGCGCCGCTGCGCCATGCGGTGCTGGATGCGCGCGCGCCGGAATTCGAGGTGCGACGGGAATGAACCGGCCCGCGCCGGCGCCGCGTCAGCCGCGACTGAAGGCCAACGCGAAGTCGTCGGAAAAGATGTCGGCAAGGGATTGGCGCAAGGCGGCGGCGCGCTCCGCGCCATAGGCGGCTTCGAAGCGGCGCTGCGCGTCTTTCCACAGGCGCTTGGACTCGGCCAGTTTGTCGCGCCCGGCATCGGTCAATGCCACGCGCCGGCTGCGCCCGTCACGCTCGTCACGCGCCATGCGCACGTAGCCGTCGCGCTCCAGCGGCTTGAGATTGTGCGCCAACGCCGAGCGGTCCAGCACCATGGCGCGCGCCAGGTCGGTCATCGAGGGCGTGCCGGCGCGCGCGATATGAACCAGGATCGAATGCTGGGATACCTTCAGGCCGCAGGGCGCCAGCACCGTGTCGTACAGCTGCGAAACGCGCCGGGTGGCCTTGCGCAGGGCGGCACCGTTGCAGACCAGCGGGTCCTGGGGAATGGCGGAGGAATCGGCGTCGGACATAGCGGATACGGACGGCAAAAGGAAAGGCGCGCGGGAAAGGCGCACGCCAGCGGGCAGGTTCACCGGACGAACCGGGCGCGGCAAGTCCATAACGCTACTGCCGCGTGCCGTCCCAGTCCAGCCCGATGTTGACATATATTGGCATATGCACGTAAATTTTACGCACCCTTCCCTCCGGCCGCCAGATCATGTCCGCCACTTCCGCCGCCACGCCTCGCCCCGCCAACGCGCGCCTGCAGGCGATGCTGCACGCGCCGATCGCGCCCACGCTGGCCCGGCTGGCCTGGCCCAATATCCTGATGATGCTGGCGCAGTCCGCCACCGGCCTGATCGAAACCTGGTTCCTGGCGCGCCTGGGAACGCCGGTGCTGGCCGGCGTGGCGCTGGTGGTGCCGGTACTGATGCTGATGCAGAACATGTCCCAGGGCGCGATGGGCGGCGGCATTTCGGCGGCCGTCGCCCGTACCCTGGGCGCGGGACGGCAACGGGAGGCCGACCAGCTGGTGCTGCACGCGGTCGTCCTGAACGCCGCGCTCGGAATCGTATTCTGCGCGCTGCTACTGGCGTTCGGGCCGCAGTTGTACCGCGCCCTGGGCGCCGATGGCGCAACGCTGGACGCGGCGCTGGCCTACTCCAACGTCATCTTTGGCGGCATCGTGCTGATGTGGCTGATGAACGCCTTTGCCAGCGTCATCCGCGGCACCGGCAACATGCTGGTGCCGGGCGCGGTGATCTGCGGCGGCGCGGCGCTGCTGGTACCGCTGTCGCCCTGCCTGATCTTCGGCTGGGGACCGTTTCCGGCGCTGGGGGTGGCGGGAGGCGGCTGGGCATTGGTCACGTACTACGCGGCGGGCACCTTGGTGCTGGGCGGCTATTGCCTGAGCGGCCGCAATGCCGCGCGGCTGACGCGCAGCCGCCTGCACCTGAGCCTGATGCGCAGCATTCTGCGGGTGGGCGCGCTGGCCACGCTCAACCCCTTGCTCACCAACGGCTTGGTGGCATTGACGGTGGCGCTGGTCGGCGCCCACGCCGGCACCGCGGCGGTGGCCGGCTACGGCATCGCGGTACGGCTGGAATACCTGATGATTCCGCTGGCGTTCGGCCTGGGCGCGCCGATGGTGGCGATGGTCGGCGCCAACATCGGCGCCGGCCAGCCGGAACGGGCGCTGCGCATCGCGCTGACCGGCGGCGCCATGGCGTTCGCGCTGGCCGAGGTCATCGGCCTGGCGGCGGCGCTCTTTCCGGAAGCGTGGCTGCGCCTGTTCGGCGCGCAGGACCATATGCTGGCCGCGGGCGCCGCGTACCTGCGTATCGTGGGTCCGGTCTACGGCTTCTTCGCGCTGGGCTTTTCGATGTATTTCGCCTCGCAGGGCGCGGGACGCTTGAAGTGGCCGCTGTGGGCCGGCGTGCTGCGCCTGGCCATCGCAATCGGCCTGGGCGGCGCGGTGCTGCGCCTGACAGGGTCGCTCGCGGGGTTCTTCGCGGTCGCGGCGCTGGCCATGGCGGTGTACGGGCTGGTGATCCTGGCCGCCGTGGCATCGGGGTCGTGGTTCGAACGCGGCCATCTGCGCCGGCCTGGCGTGCTGTCCCAACGCTGAGCCGCGCAGGCTACGACCGCGGCGCGTCGCGCAGCGCGTAGGCGACCAGTTGCTGGGCGTAGGCCGGCAGTTCGCCGCGCACGCACAGCACCAGGTCGCGCCTGGCCCAGTCGTCCGCCAGCGCGAGGCGCCGCACGCCCGCCGCGCGGCCATGGCGCACGGCGGCGACGCGCGGCATGATGGCGATGCCCACGCCCTGGCCCACCAGGCGGCAGACCGCATCGAAACTGCGCAGGCGCACCCGGTACGACAGTACCTTGCCGCCGCGGCGCGCGTGGTGGGCGATGTGTTCCTGCAAGGCGCTGCCCTCGACCAGGCCGACGAATTCCTCGTCCGCGACGTCTGCCAGCAGCGCCGTCTCGCGGCCCGCCAGGCGATGGTCCGGCGGCACCACCAGCGCCAGCGGATCATGGCGAAAACGCGCCACCTGCAGGCCCTGCAGGTCGGTCGAATCGGCCAGCACGCCGATGTCGCAGGTGCCGGCGCGCAGGGCGTCGGCGATTTCGTAGCTGAGGCGCTCTTGCAGATCCACCGACACGCGCGGGTGATCCTTGAGGAAGTCGCCCAGCACGGCCGGCAGATATTCGCTGAGGGCGGTGGTGTTGCACAGCACCCGCACATGGCCCTTGAGCCCCTGCCCGTAATGATCCAGCTCGCCGCGCATCCGGTCCATCTGCGCCAGCACCAGGCGCGCGTGATGCGCCAGCGTGCGCCCCGCCGGCGTGGCCTGCACGCCGCGGTGCTCGCGCAGCAGCAGCGGCACGCCCAGCGTTTCCTCCATGCCGCGGATACGCTCGCTGGCCGACGCCAGCGTCATGTGCGAACGCCGCGCGCCGGCGGTGATGGAACCGGTTTCCTGCACATTGAGGAAGAGCCGCAGATCGGTAAGGTCGAAGCGCATGGCAAAAAGCGTAGCACGCCAGGCTCAGGCGCTTCCATAGGCTGCCTACGCCAGATCCCGATAGGGAGACGCCGCGCCACGGGCGCAGAATGGCGCCATCCATCATCGAAAACGGGGGTTTTCCAATGACACATGCCATCACCGGCCGCGCGGCCAGCGCCTGGTGCGCGGCGCTGCTCGCGGCGCTGGCGCTGCACTCCTCAGGCCGGGCCGAAGCCAACAATGCCCTGTCGGCCTATGCCACGCCGGTGCAGAAGTATGCGCTGGCGCTGGAGGCCCAGACCCAGGGCGACTACCCCGCCATGCTGGCCTGGTTGCGGGCGGCGGCGCGCGAAGGCCACGCACCGGCCCAGCGCATGCTCGGCATTGCATTGATCGGCGGTCCGGCCCTGTACGGCGCCGGGCAGCCCGCCGACCTCTGCGAAGGCCGCCAATGGCTGCTGCGCGCAGCCGGCCAGGGCGCGGGCGACGACGTCGCCTACGCCTTGTTCGGCCGGCCGCGCGACGCGCTGACCGCGCACTGCGAGGCCGCATGAGCGCCAACGACCTGCTGGGCGCGGGCACGCCCGCGTTGCTGGCCGCGACCGCCGCGGTATTCGTGCTGGCCGGCGTGGTCAAGGGCGTGGTCGGCCTGGGCCTGCCGACCATTTCCATGGCCATGCTGGCGCTGATCATGGCGCCCGCGCAGGCCGCCGCGCTGCTGATCGTGCCGTCGCTCATCACCAACCTGTGGCAGGCGCGGCCGTGGCCGACGTTGATGCGGCTATTTCGCCGCATCGCCACCCTGCAGGCGGGCGTCTGCGCCGGCACCCTGGCCGGCGCCGCATGGTTCGGCGCCCCCGCCGGCCATTGGGCCAGCGTGTGCCTGGGCGTCGCCCTGGTGGCGTATGCGGCCTGGGGGCTGTTCGGCACGCCGCCCGCGGTGCCTGCGCGGCACGAGGGCGCGCTGGGCGCCGTGGTGGGCACGATCACCGGCCTCATCACCGCGGCTACCGGCGTGTTCGTGATTCCCGCCGTGCCCTACCTGCAAGCGTTGAACCTGGACAAGGACGGCCTGATCCAGGCGATGGGCATCTCGTTCACAGTGTCCACCGTCGCCCTGGCGGCGGGCCTGTGGCTGAACGGCAGCTATACGCCAGGCGCCGCGGGCGCCTCGGTGTTGATGCTGTTGCCGGCCCTGGCCGGCATGGCCCTGGGCCAGTGGCTGCGCGGCCGGCTGTCGGCGCGCGCCTTCAAGCAGTGCTTCATGGTCAGCCTGGCGCTGCTGGGCGCCTACCAGGTGGCGCAGGGCCTGGCCGGGTAGGCGCCCTGGCCGGGCGTCAGGCGGCCAGGCGCCGTTCGTCGACGAAGCCGATCGACACGGACATCTCGCGCCAGCGCGCCAGCTCCTGCTGCACCGACTGGATCTTGCCGCGCGCCTGGTCGAAGGCGTCGCGCCCCAGGAACAGATGCAGCGGGGCGTACTGCGCCTGCGCCGCCTGGATCAAGGCGCGCGCCGCCTTGGACGGGTCGCCGGCGGCGGGATGCCCCAGGCCGGCGCCGGCCTCGGGATGCGCCCCCTCCGCCCGCGCCCGCATCGCGCCGGGGTAGACCAGCGACACGCGCACGCCGTGCGGCGCGGCTTCCAGGGCCAGCGTTTCGCTCAATCCGCTGACGGCGAACTTGGCGGCGCTGTAGGCGCCCCAGCCCGCGCTGCCGCCATCGAACCCCAGGATCGACGAGATGTTGAACACATGGCCGCCGCGCTGCGCCCGCAGCCGCGGCATCACCGCGCGCACCACGTTCAGCACGCCGAAGACATTGATGTCGAAGCTGTCGCGCAGCTCGGCGTCCGACAGGGTCTCCAGCGCGCCGGCCAGGCCATGGCCGGCGTTGTTGACCACCACGTCGATGCGGCCGAACGCTGCCACGGTGGTGTCCACCGCGCGGCGCACATTGCCCTCGTCGGCCAGGTTCACTTCCAGCGGCAGGAAGCGGCCTTCAAGCTTGGCGCCCACCGCGTCCATCAGCGCATCGACGTCGCGCGACGTGGCCGCGACCTTGTGGCCCTGGTCGAGCAGCATCCGGACCAGCGCCAGGCCCAGCCCGCCGGAGGCGCCCGTCACAAACCAGATTTTTTCGGTGCTCATGCGATCTCCCTCTGCTTGCGGCGGCCGGCAACACGCCGGCGGCCCGCTGGCGGCCACCGATTCACGCGGAATACATCGCCCCCAAGCGTGAGAGGAAGTGTAGGAATCGCGCATCGGGCCGAACAGGCTCGTTCTTGCGTGAAACCTGCCTATTTCTACGGGTTTGCCGGACGGGGCGGTCGCGGCGCCCCGTCCCCGGCGGCCGGGCCCGGATATCAGCCCAGCGCGCTGCGGTAGTGTTCGCTGTCAAAGCTCGGCGCGCTGTCGGCCGGCGCGGCATCGGCCGCCGGCACGACGGCGGGAGCGGCGGCATCGACGCCGAAAAGGGAGAGTTCAGCGGTGACCAATGCAAGCAGAAGATTCGCCATGATGATTCCTTTGAGTCAAATGCCCAGACCGGCGGCGGTTGCGCCGGTCTTATATAAGACATGGGGCTCATATTGCTGGGCGCGATGGCGCGCGTCCATTTGGTTTACTCAATCAGGGCGATTGAGGGAACGCAAGGCCGTGGCTCAGCCGGCGAAGCGGCGCCGCTGGCCGGTCTGCCGCACCGCCGCCACCAGCGCCCGCGCCACCGGCTCGGCCGAACGCGCGAAGGCATAGAAGCGCGCATTCGGCAGCGCCGGCATGCCTTCTTCGCGCGACAGCGCCCGCAGCCCGGGCCGCAGCTGGCTGCGCGCCACCGGGGCCACCGCGAAACCGGCCTGCGCGGCCGCCAGGCAACCGGCCATGCTGCCGCTTTCGAATGCCGGCGACCACGCCCGCCGCGCCTTGCCCAGCGCCGCGATCGCGGCTTCGCGGTAGACGCAGGGTTCGGGGAACACCGCCAGCGGCACGCGTTCGCCGGGAAGCCAGGCCTTGTCTTCGCCCCAGGCCCACACCAGTTCCTCTTCCCACAGCAGTTCGCCCTCGTCGCGCACGCGCGAGCACTGCTTGCCGAAGACCACGTCGAGCTTGCCGCGCGCCTGCTGGCGCAGCAGATCCGCCGTCACGCCCACCTTCAGCTCGATGGACGCCCCCGGATGCGCGCGATGGAATGCCTGCAATACCTCGGCGAGCCAGGCGCCGGCGAAGTCTTCCGAGGAACCGATGCGCAAGCGGCCCTTCAGGCCCGCGCCGCTCAGCCGGGCGCGGGCCTCGCGCTCGAGCTCGACGATGTTGCGCGCGTAGGCGTACAGCGTTTCACCGGCGGCGGTCAGTTCGAAACTGCGCGTGGTGCGTGCCAGCAGGACGGCCCCGGCGGCCGATTCAAGGCGCTTGATGTGGCCGCTGACCGCCGATGGCGTCAGCGCCAGCGCGTCCGCCGCCAGCGCGAAACCGCCGTGGTCCACGACCTCGAGAAAGGTGCGCAGCAGTGTCAGGTCCAGCACGGCGCCGGGGGAAGTCGGGAGGGTGTCCATGGAGCGGAATCAATACACGATTCTTTGATAATAAACCCGGATTATTCACCAATCATGATTACCCGTGCCGCTATCGTGGAACTCCCGACATCCCCGGACACGGCGCCATGCCCTCTTACTCCACGATCCACACTCCCCTGCTCGAAATCGCTTATCTCGAATGGAATCCCGCCGGCCGCCGCAGCGCGGTGCTGCTGCATGGTTGGCCCGACAGCCCGGCCGGCTGGGGCCCGGTAGCGCAACGCCTGGCCGCCGAAGGCTACCGGGTGCTGTGCCCGGCGCTGCGCGGGTTCGGCCCGACCCGCTTCCTGGACCCGGCCACGCCGCGCAGCGGCGAACTGGCGGCGCTGGGCCGCGACCTGCTGGACTTCATCGCCGCCCTGGGGTTGGAGCAACCGCTGCTGGTGGGCCACGACTGGGGCGCGCGTGCCGCCGCCAACGCCTGCGGCCTGGACGCGGGCGTCGCCGCGCGGCTGGTGCTGCTGTCGGTTGGCTACGGCACCAACGATCCCGCGCAGGCCCTGCCGCTGCCCCAGGCGCGCAGCTACTGGTACCACTGGTTCATGGCCACCCCGCGCGGCGCCGCCGCCGTGCGCGACGACGCGCGCGGCTTCACCCGCTACCTGTGGGACACCTGGTCGCCGCCTGGCTGGTACACCGAGCAGGAATTCGCCGAGGCCGCGCAGGCGTTCGACAACCCCGACTGGGCGGCGGTGGTGTTGCACTCCTATCGCCACCGCTGGGGCCTGGAAGCCGGCGACCCAGCCTATGCGCAGGATGGCGCGCGGCTCACGCCGGCGCCGCGGCTGGCCGTGCCGACCCTGGTGCTGCATGGCGGCGCCGACACCTGCAACCAACCCGCCACGTCCGAAGGCAAGGCGCATTACTTCAGCGGCCGCTACGAACGCCGGGTGCTCGATGGCGTGGGGCATTTCCCGCAGCGCGAGGCGCCGCAGGCGGTGGCCGCCGCCATCCTGAACTTCGTCGCCGCGCCGGCGTCGCCAGGCTGACGCGGCGAGCCGGCGCCGCGCAGGAAAACGGGGAATGGCGGATAATCCGCCTATTTCCCGCCCACGGGCGGCGGTTTCCCGCCGGCGCCCGCGCCTGGCAGCATTCGGAGTCAGCTATGTATCGCGGCATTGAAGCGATCGAACAATTCATGGTGTCCATCGGACTGACCTGGCAGCCCGGCCGCACCGAGAGCGCCGAACTGCGCGCCAGCTACCGCATCGGCAACACCCGGCCGCTGGGCATCGATCGCACGCTGGTGGAATTCCACTGCGATGCCAAGCGCCCCAAGGTCTGGGTGCCGGAATTCTCGCGCACCAGCTTCCACCAGTGGTTCGAAGTGCCGTTCCAGGAGTTCGAATTCACGCCGGGCGGCTCGATGCTGAAGATCAAGGCCGCCGCGCGCGGCAATGCCCCGCCCTACAGCGTGGGACTGAAGCCGCTTGCCTGAACGGCCTTGCCCGCCCGGCCGTCTCCGGGCCCTCCTAGAGCGCCTTGTACATGATGGTCGTGCCGTCCAGCCTGGACGGATCGCGCGCGTCGCGGGCGAATCCCGGAATCACCCCCACGGTGTGATAACCCAGCGAGGCGTAGAGCGGCTCGGCATTGTCGCCGGTCCGCGTATCCAGCGTGATCAGGCTGCGCCCGGCCGCCACGGCCGCGGCCTCCGCCGCCCGCATCAGCGCCCGCGCAATGCCCTGGCGCCGGAAATCGGGATGCACCATCAGCTTGCGGATCTCGGCGCGATGCGGCTGGTTCGGCGGCGTGTCGCAATCGAGCTGCACCGAACCGGCGATACGGCCGTCCTGCCACGCCACCAGCAAGGCCAGGCGGCCGGCCGCCAGCGGCGGCAGCACCTTGTCGCGCCAGAAGGCCTGCGCCTCGTCGATCGAATACGGCAGCACGAAACTGATGCTGGCGCCGTCCTGCACACAGGCATGCAAGAGCGCGCCCAGCTCGGGCAAGCGATCGCGCGCCTGGTCGGCGGACAGGGAGGTCAAGGCAGGCAGGCAGGGAGACATGGCGGACTCAGATGATGAACAGCAGGTAGCGGGCGCCGCTGTGCGGCGGGGTATCGAAGGCGCTGGCGCCGTAAAGCTGGTATCGCAGGCAATCGCCGCGCGCCAAAGTATGGGACTGGCCGTCGACGCGGACCGACAGTTCGCCTTCCAGCATGACCAGATGATGTTCAAGTCCGGCGCGCGGCGAATGCTCGTAGGCAATGTGGGTGGCCGCGGGGAGTTCGCAGGCCAGCACTTCGCCGGCCAGCTTCTGCGAGGGCGGCGAGACCGAGCGGCGCCGGAAGCCCGTGCCGCCATCGACCCACAGCGCCTGCGCCGCGCTCGGCACGAGCGGGGTGAAGTCGTCTTCGACCATGCGCATCAGGCGCGACATCGTCATGCCGTAGGCCCCGCACAGCTTGCCCAGCACGCTGGCGGTGGGACTGACCTCGGCATTTTCCAGGCGCGACAGCGTGGCGCGGCTGACGCCGGCGCGCCCGGCCAGTTCGTCCAGCGACCAGCCGCGTTCGACACGCAGCGTTTTCAGGCGATCGGCCAGGCGTTGGTCCAGGTCGGCTTCGGGAGCGAATGAATTTTCCATATTCGGGAATTTATCCCATATATGGAAATACATCAACGGTGCCCGCTGGCGGGCCACGCGAATGCGTTCCTGCCTGCGACGCAGCCGAGCCCTTCGACGGCCATGGCGACAATTCGGCACAATACGGCCCATGCCTACCCTCCGTTTCCTGTCCATGACCGCTCTGTGCCTTGGCATTCTCACCGGCTGCGGGCTGCCGCCCCGGGCGACGACCAACCCGACCCAGGCGCTGGCGCCGGACGTGGCGCGCGACACGCCGCTGGGCCGGGCCATTACGCCGCTGGCGGCCGAACACCCCGGCAAGTCCGGCATCCACGCGCTGGCCGACGCCCACGACGCGTTCGCCGCGCGCATGATGCTGGCGCGCACCGCGCAACGCAGCCTGGATGTGCAGTACTACATCTGGCACGACGACATGACCGGCACCATGCTGATGGAAGCCCTGCACGCGGCGGCCGACCGCGGCGTGCGGGTGCGCCTGCTGCTGGACGACAACGGCACCTCCGGACTGGACACGGTGCTGGCGGCCATGGACGCGCACCCGAACATCGAGGTGCGGCTGTACAACCCCTTCGCGGTACGCTGGCCCAAAGCCATCGGTTACCTGACCGACTTCCGCCGCCTGAACCGGCGCATGCACAACAAGTCCTTCACCGCCGACAACCAGGCCACCATCGTCGGCGGCCGCAACATCGGCGACGAGTATTTCGGCGCGGCCGAAGGCGTGCTGTTCTCCGACCTGGACGTGCTGGCCGTGGGCCCCGTGGTGCAGGACGTCTCAAGCGACTTCGACCGCTATTGGGCCAGCCAGTCGGCCTATCCCGTGGTCGGCCTGCTCAAGCCCGCCGGCCCTGACCAGCTCGCTGCGCTGGCCCGGCGGGCGGCCGCCGTCGAGCAGTCGCCCGCGGCGGCGGCCTACGCCGAAGCCATGCGCCAGCTGCCCTTCATCCAGCAGCTGTTGCGCGGCGAGCTGGCCCTGGAATGGGCCCCGACCCGCATGGTGAGCGACGATCCGCGCAAGACCCTCGGCACCGCGCCGGCCGACGCCATGCTGTCGCACCAGTTGCACGACATCATCGGCACGCCCGCCACCGACGTGGAATTGGTATCGCCCTACTTCGTGCCCACCGCCAGCGGCACCGCCGCCTTCGCGGCGATGGCGCGGCGCGGGGTCAAGGTGCGGGTCCTGACCAACGCGCTGGAGGCCACCGACGTGGCGGTGGTGCATTCCGGCTACGCCACGCGCCGCCGCGAGCTGCTGGCGGCCGGGGTCGAGCTGTTCGAGATGAAGCGGCAGGCGGGCGAGATCGGGCGCAACAAGAGCCTGGGACCGTTCGGCAGCTCCGGTTCCAGCCTGCACGCCAAGACCTTCGCGGTGGACGGGCGCGGCGTATTCGTCGGGTCGTTCAATTTCGATCCGCGCTCGGCCCGCCTGAACACCGAACTGGGCTTCGTCATCGACAGCCCGACCTTGGCGCGGCACATCGCCACGGCCTTCGACCAGGACATCCCGCGCAATGCCTATCGTGTCTGCCTGGACGACCAGGACCGGCTCTACTGGCTGGAGCAGCGCGAAGGCCGCACGATCCGGCACGACACCGAGCCCGGCACCACCGCCTGGCAGCGGTTCTCGGTCTGGTTCGTGTCGCTGCTGCCGATCGAGTCGCTGCTGTAGTCCGGCCGCAAGCGGCCGTCCAAGCCAACACGCAGGTTGCCGGACAGGCCACGACGCGGGCGGCGGAGCAAATTACGGAGTTCACGCCGGCCGCGCCGGCGGTAGACTGGATATCCACCGACTTCCCGCCCCGCTTTTCCCATGAGCAAGCTCGACACCCTGGACTGGACCCGCATCGCCGCCGACCTGGACGCGCGCGGCCACGCCGTGGTCGCCGGCCTGCTCACGCCCGCGCAATGCCAGGCGCTGGCGGCCGGCTACGACGACGAGCACCGCTACCGCAGCCGCATCGTCATGAGCCGCCACGGTTTCGGCCGCGGCGAGTACAAATACTTTGCCTATCCCTTGCCGCGCCTGCTGCACAATTTGCGCACCGCGCTGTATCCGCGGCTGGCGCCGATCGCCAACCGCTGGAACCGGCAGATGGGCATCGCGGTGCAATATCCGGCCGAGCATGCCGCCTTCCTGGCGCGTTGCCACCAGGCGGGCCAGCGCCGGCCCACGCCGCTGATTCTTCGGTACGGAGCCGGCGACTACAACTGCCTGCACCAGGACCTGTATGGCGAACATGTGTTCCCCTTGCAGGTCGCGGTGCTGCTGTCGCGGCCGGACGAAGACTTCACCGGCGGCGAATTCGTCATGACCGAAACCGACAGCGCCGGCCAACGCGCCGAGGTATTGCCGCTGCGCCAGGGCGATGCGCTGGTGTTCACCGTCAACCAGCGACCCGTGGCCGGCGCGCGCGGCTGGCGACGCGTGGCCATGCGCCACGGCGTCAGCGCCTTGCGCGGCGGCCGGCGCCACACGCTCGGCGTGATCTTCCACGACGCGACCTGACATGGGAACCAGCCTGAACCTGTTTGACGACGAAGAGATCGCGCAGACCGGCCTCGAGCGCATCGGCGCGCAGTCGATGGTGCTGCGCGGCTACGCGCTGCCGGCGGCGCGGGCGCTGCTGGCCGGCGTCGACACGGTGCGCCGCCAGGCGCCCTTTCGCCACATGGTCACCCCCGGCGGCCTGCCCATGTCGGTGGCGCTGACCAACTGCGGCCGCCATGGCTGGACCAGCGACGAACACGGTTACCGCTATACGCGCGAGGATCCGCTGTCGGGATTGCCCTGGCCCGCCATGCCCGAGGCCTTCGACACGCTGGCGCGCGCGGCCGCGCTGGCGGCGGGCTTTCCCGGCTTCGCGCCGGACGCCTGCCTGGTCAATCGCTATCAACCGGGATCGCGGCTGTCGCTGCACCAGGACAAGGACGAGCGCGACTACGGCGCCCCCATCGTCTCGGTGTCGCTCGGCATGCCGGCGGTGTTCCTGTTCGGCGGCCACGCGCGCGGCGATCGCGCCGTGCACGTGCCGCTGTTCCATGGCGACGTGGTGGTGTGGGGCGGCGTCGACCGGCTGCGCTATCACGGCGTGCTGCCGCTCAAGGACCGCCCCCATCCCACGCTGGGCAGCGTGCGGATCAACTTCACCATCCGCCAGGCTGGCTGAAGCGGCCCGCCTCAGGCGGCGCGCAGCGCCACCTTGGGAAAATCCACCGGCACGTCGAAGGCGACGTTGACGTAGTTGGTGAACAGGTTCAGCGCCACATGCGCCAGCAGTTCCACGAT
The DNA here is from genome assembly GCF_052906545.1 of Achromobacter sp. CSND-B12. Classification (NCBI taxonomy): domain Bacteria; kingdom Pseudomonadati; phylum Pseudomonadota; class Betaproteobacteria; order Burkholderiales; family Alcaligenaceae; genus Achromobacter; species Achromobacter sp. CSND-B12. Next base: position 1,901,724 of record NZ_JBREGJ010000001.1, read on the forward strand.
CTCGCCGTCGTCGAAGCCCGCCTGGCGCAAAGCGACGACGTCGGCATCATTGACCTGGCCGCGGCCGCGCACCAGCTTGAGCGCGAACGCCAGCGCCGCCGCGGTGCGCGGATCGTCGGCCTGTCCGGCCTGGGCGGCGGCCATCTGCTCGGCGCTGGCGCCGGCCTTGCGGCCGAGCGCGGTGTGCGCGGCCAGGCAATATTCGCAGCGGTTGCTGTCGGCTACCGCCACGGCGATCTTCTCGCCGAGCTGCGGCGACAGCGTGCCGCCGCCGAGCGCGCCGAAGGCGGCCCACATGCTGGCCAGGGCCGCGGGCGAATTGGCCACCGCGCGGAACATATTGGGGGTGGCGCCGAACGCCCCGTGGATCTGGCGCAGCAGATCCTGGCTGGCGGCCGGAGCGGTGGCGGTGTCGAGCAGGGGTACACGGGACATGATGGTTTCCTTTGAAAGTGGGAGGGCATCGCGGCGCTGACCGGAAGGGTCCGTCGCCTGGCATCCAGTATTCCCTTTGCGGCAGTATCATTGGATACCTTACGTCCATCAAACATACCCATTCGTCCAAGCACCATGCCGCAACCCGTCGACCGCCTGTCCGCCCTCCTGGAACAGTTCCGCGCCCGCGCGCGCCTGTTCCACAGCGGCCCGATGTGCGGGCTGACCCGCTTCCCGCCCGAGGACGGACGCGGATTCCTGCACGTGCTGCGGCGCGGCCGGATGGAGGTCCGCCATCCGGCGGGTCAGGACCTGCCGCGCCGCCTGGCGCTGGATGAACCGACCTTGCTGTTCTACCCCCGGCCCGTGCGGCACGACTTCCACAACCCGCCGCGCGACGGCAGCGACTTCACCTGCGCCACGCTGGATTTCGATGGCGGCGCGCGCAATCCGCTGGTGCGCGCGCTGCCGCCCCTGATCGCGCTGCCGCTGGCGCGGATCAACGGGCTGGAACAGTCATTGGCATTGCTGTTCGCCGAGACCGAATCGGTGCGTTGCGGCCAGCGCCTGCTGGCCGACAAGCTGTTTGAAGTCGTGCTGATCCAACTGTTGCGCTGGCTGGTCGACCACCCCGACGAGGCCGGCATCCAGGCCGGCCTGATGGCGGGCCTGGCCGATCCCCGGCTGGCGCGCGCGCTGGTCGCCATGCACCAGGCGCCGGGCGCGTCCTGGACCCTGGCCGCGCTGGCGCAGGAAGCCGGCATGTCGCGCAGCGCCTTCGCCGCCGCGTTCCGCGATGCGGTCGGCCAACCGCCCGCCGACTACCTGGCGGACTGGCGCCTGGCCCTGGCCCAGGCCCGGCTGCGCCAGGGCCGGCCAGTCAAGGTCATCGCCGCCGAGCTGGGCTACGCCAACGCCTCGGCGCTGTCGCGCGCCTTCAGCCGCAAGCTCGGCGCATCGCCGCGCGGCTGGCTCGACCAGCCCGCCGGCTAGCGCCGCCTGGCCCGCATGCGGGTTCCCCAGAACTGGCGGCTGGCGGCGAGCGGCCCTACTATCGAGCACCCTTTCCGCCCCTTGGGAATCCCATGCGCCCGCGCCTTGCCCTTGCCGTTCTGTGCCTGTCGGCCCTCCCGTCCGCCGGCGCCGCCGAACCGGCCGCCGGCGTCGAGAATTCGCTCGGCATGCCGTTCGTCACGGTGCCGGCGGGCCGCTTCCTGATGGGCAGCGACGAAGCGCCCGAGGCGCTGGCGCGCGACTATCCGCACTACCCTCGGGAGCGGTTCACGCAATTGTTCGACGAAGCGCCGGTGCATGCCGTGCGCATCACCCGGCCGTTCCAGCTGATGGCCACCGAGGTCACCGTGGGCCAGTTCCGCCGCTTCCTGGAAGCCTCCGGCTACGTGCCGGAATCCGAAGCGGACGGCACCGGCGGTTATGGCTACAACGCGGCCTATGATCCCGACGCGTCCGAGCGCGGCGATGCCTTCGAAGGCCGCGATCGCCGTTATTCGTGGCGCAATCCCGGCTTCCCCCAGACCGACGCCCATCCGGTGGTCAACGTCAGCTGGAACGACGCCGTCGCCATGGCGCGCTGGCTGAGCCAGCGCGAAGGCCGCGTCTACCGCCTGCCGACCGAGGCCGAATGGGAATACGCGGCGCGCGCCGGCGGCCGGGGCCGCTATCAGCATGGCGACGATCCGGCGGCCCTGCCGGAAGTGGCCAACACTTTCGACGCCGACGCCGCGCCGCTCTGGCCCAAGTGGCAGGCCTACGCGGTGGCGCGCAGCGACGGCCATCGCTACACCGCGCCAGTCGCCAGCTACGCGCCCAACGCCTTCGGGCTGTACGACATGCACGGCAACGCCTGGGAATGGGTGGCCGATTGGTACGGCGAGGACTACTACGCGCACTCGCCGCGCGACGACCCGCAAGGCCCCGCCAGCGGCAACGTGCGGGTGCGCCGCGGCGGCTCGTGGCACACCTGGCCGCTCTACACGCGCTCGGCCTACCGCAACTGGAATACTCCCGAAACGCGCTATCCGCTGGTCGGATTCCGGCTGCTGCGCGAAGTGGCGCCATGAAGACCGGTTAGCATAGCCGCAAGCCTAACTTTCAAAAGAGTCCGACATGCATTCGCTGGGCCGCCTCGTCCTGCTGGTCAACGATTACGACACCGCCATCGCCTTCTACCAGGACAAGCTGGGCATGGAGGTGTTCGTCGACATGGCGGTGGGGCCACAACGCTATGTGCACCTGCGCCTGCCCGAGCAACCCTCGGTGGGCGTCTGGCTGTTGCAGGCGCAGACCCAGGCCCAGCGCGACCGCGTCGGCGACCAGACCGGCGGCCAGCCGGTGGGGGTGTTCTACACCGACGACGTGGCGCGCGACCACGCCCGCTTCGCCGCGCGCGGCGTGCGCTTCACCCGAGAGCCCGTCGACGACACCGCGGCCGTCTATGCGCATTTCATCGACCTGTACGGCAACGAGTTCGTGCTGGTGCAGCTGAAGTAGTCCGCCCCCGCCATGGCCGCCCGCTCCGCTGCCGCCACCGCATCGCGCGACTGGATCGTGCGCCACGCGCCGGACGATCGGTTCGAGCGCATCGAAGCCTATTTCGGCGGCCGCGGCTATGGGCTGCACCGGCATGACACCTACGCCATCGGCTGTACGCTGGCGGGGGTGCAGAGCTTCCACTACCGCCGCGGCCTGCGGCACAGCCTGCCGGGCGGCGTGCTGGTGCTGCACCCCGACGAGGCCCACGACGGCCAGGCCGGCACCGAGGCCGGCTTCCACTACCGCATGGCGTATGTGCAGCCGGCGCTGATCCAGCGCATCCTGGGCGGCCGCCCGCTGCCCTTCGTGCGCGACGGCATTTCCAGCGATGCGCGGCTGCGCGCCGCCTGCGCCGCCCTGCTGGGCGACACCGACGCCATGGCGGACCCGTTGCGCGAGGACGACGCGATCTACGACCTGACGCAGGCGCTTTGCGCCGCGGCCGGCCAGGTTCCCGCCCGGCCCCGCCCCGACTACGCCGCCTGCGAACGCGCCCGCCAGTACATCCATGACGCGCGCGGCCAGGCGGTATCGCTGGACGACCTGGAACGCGCCGCCGGAATCGACCGCTGGAGCCTGTCGCGCGACTTCCGCGCGCTGTATGGCACCAGTCCGTATCGCTATGCCTTGCTGCGCCGCCTGGACCTGGCGCGCCGCCTGATCGCCGCGGGCCAGCCCCTGGCGCAGGCCGCGCTGGCCGCCGGCTTCACCGACCAGAGCCACATGACGCGCCGCCACGCCGAGGCCTTCGGCATGACGCCCGCGCACTGGCGCGGCACCCTGCGCCGCTGACGCGTTTCGCACAAACGTACAAGACCCCGGGCGCGCCGCTCCCTAAGCTGTGGTTTTCATTGCCGCACCGAGGACGTCGCCATGCCCGCCATCACCGCCATCAACCTGGCCCGCAAGTTGTCGCTGATCCAGGAACCCTGGATGCCCAAGGTCATCGCCGAGATGAACGACTACCAGTTCAAGCTGGTCAAGCTGCACGGCGAGTTCGTCTGGCATGCCCATGCCGACACCGACGAGACCTTCATCGTGCTGGCGGGCCAGCTGCGCATCGACCTGCGCGACGGCCACATCGACCTGGGCCCGGGCGAAATGGCCGTGGTCCCCCGGGGCGTGGAACACAAGCCCTGTGCGCCGCAAGAAGTGCATGCCATGCTGATCGAGCCGCGCGGGGTGCGCAACACCGGCGACCAGGGAGGCGAGCGCAGCGCGCCCAACGACGTCTGGATCTGAAGTCGATTCAGGGGCGCTCGGTCTCGATCACGCGCTTGTCGCCCTTGGCCGCGATGCGCGCCTCGACCCGCCGCAGCACCGCCAGCACGAACAGCGCCATCAGCGTGCTGGCCACCGCGGTGGCCTCGCGGCCCATGCCGGCGGCCACGCCGATGGCGGCCGTCATCCAGATGCTGGCCGACGTGGTCAGGCCACGGATCTCGCGTTCGTCGCTGAGCTTGATGATGGCGCCCGCGCCCAGGAAACCGATGCCCGCGATGACGCCCTGCAGCACGCGGCTCAGGTCGCCGACCTGCATGCCGTTCTGCAGCGGCACCAGCACGAAGATCGCCGCGCCCAGCGCCACCAGCATGTGGGTGCGCAGGCCGGCGGCCTTGCCGCTGCGCTCGCGCTCGTAGCCGAGCAGGCCGCCCAACAGCACCGCCATGCCCAGTCGCAGCACGATGCGGGTCGCCTCGCCGACGTCGGGGATGTCGGCGAATTCGCTGCGCAAGGTGCTCCAGATCTCCAGCCAGATATCCGCCATCGTCGTCTCCCCGTGGTGGTTGCGCCAGCATAGCAGGGCCGCGCTGGCGTGGCTGCGCCCATCTGGTTTACAACATCAGGCAGGTCCGCATCGAGACGGGCACGACGAGGAGCTTTGGATGGATCTACAACTGGTTGGCAAGCGCGTCCTGATCACGGGCGCGTCCAAGGGGATCGGCCTGGCCTGCGCCACCGCCTTCGCGCGCGAGGGCGCCGAGCCGATCCTGGCCGCGCGCGACGACGCCGCATTGCAGGCCGCCTCGCAGGCGATCCTGGCGCAGACCGGCCGCCAGCCGCGCACCGTGGCGGTGGACCTGGCGCAGCCGGGCGCCGCGGCCCGGGAGCTGGAGCGGACCGGCGCGATCGACATCCTGGTCAACAACGCCGGCGCGGTGCCCGGCGGGGCCCTGGACCAGGTGCAGGACGAACGCTGGCGCGCCGGCTGGGACCTGAAAGTGCACGGCTACATCGACCTGGCGCGGCACTACTATCCGCTGATGCGCGCCGCGGGCGCCGGCGTCATCGCCAACATCATCGGCATGGCAGGCTCGGCGCCGCGGGCCGACTACATCTGCGGCGCGGCCGCCAATGCCTCGCTGATCGCTTTCACCCGCGCCCTGGGCGGCGACGGGCCGCGCCACGGCGTGCGCGTGTTCGGCGTGAATCCGTCGCGCACCCGCACCGACCGGGTGCTGACCCTGGCCAGGCAACGCGCGCAGGCCCGCTGGGGCGATGAATCGCGCTGGCAGGAAACCCTGAACGACCTGCCCTTCGGCCACCTGATGGAGCCCGAGGAAGTCGCGGACATGGTGGTGTTCGGCGCGTCGCCGCGCGCCGGGTATCTCAGCGGCACGGTGATCGACCTGGACGGCGGCGAGCAGTACGCCGGCCGTTGACGGCGCGCGCGGCGCCTCAGCGCGCCGCGGCCCAGCCCGCCAGCAGGCCCGGCAGCTGCGCCATGTCGGTGAATACGTGCGTCACGCCGACGCCGCGCAGCGCTTCGGCGCTGCTGTGGCCGTTGGCATCGGGGCTGTAGCCGAACACCGTGGCGCCCGCCGCCACGCCGGCGGTGGCGCCGGTGACGGTGTCCTCGACCACGGCGCAACGCCGCGGATCGACGCCCAGCGCGCTGGCCGCGGCCAGGTAGACGTCGGGGTGCGGCTTGCTGCGCGGCATCTCGTGGCCGCTGAAGACCCGTTCGCCGAAACAGTCCGCGATGCCGACCTTGGCCAGCTGCAGCTCGACCTTGCGGCGGTCGGCGCCCGAGGCGACCGCGATGCGGCCCGCCAGCGTCCGGTGCAGGGCGCGCACCGCATCCGGCGCGCCCGGAATCTCGCGCAGTTCACGGTCGAGCGCGGCATTGCGCCGCTCGCGAAACTGTGCGAACCACTCCGGCGACAGCGCCACGCCGGTGCGGGCCTGGATCAAGGGCAGTTCGTCGCGCACCGCCTTGCCGGTGAAGATACGCGTGGCTTCTTCGAAGGTGATGGCCCAACCCAGCTCGTTGAGCATCTCGGTCAGGACGCGGGCGGTGATCGGTTCGGAATCGACCAGGACGCCGTCGCAATCGAACAACACGGCGTCAAAGGGAAAATCAGTCATTGCGGCTACGGGGAGGGTCGGGGAAGCCCTAGAGCATACTGCACCGCGCCAACCCGGCCGCCGCCGGGGCAGCAAGCAGCGGAGTGTGCCGCACCGCAGGCTTCGCTATGCTGTATCGCGGCCGGCCAAACCCGGGCCGCGCCCCCATTCAACCCGCAGCTTTCCCCTCATGACGCCACCGACCTCCCCTCCGAAGCGCGCGCGGCCGGCGCCCCGCCAGGCGACCGCCGCCGATGACGTCGCCGCCCTCTACGCGCGCGCGGCCCGGCACCTGGCCGCGCTGGATGCCGACTGGGCCGGCCATGTCGCCGCCATCGGCCCCTGTCGACACGCTTCGCGGCCGGCGCGCGATCCCTACGAGGCGCTGGTGCGCGCCATCGCCTACCAGCAGCTGCACGCCCGCGCCGGCGACGCGATTCTCGGCCGCCTGCTGGCGCTGTATCCCGGACAGGCCTTTCCCGCGCCGCGCGCATTGCTGGACACCGATCCGCAGGTCCAGCGCGCCTGCGGCTTCTCCGCGTCCAAGCTGGCCACCATCCGCGGCATCGCGCAGGCCGCGCTGGATGGCCTGATCCCGGCGCGCGACGAAGCGCTGGCGATGAGCGACGAAGCCCTGGTCGAACGCCTGGTGACGCTGCGCGGCGTGGGCCGCTGGACCGTCGAGATGCTGCTGATCTATACGCTGGAACGCATGGACATCCTGCCGGTGGACGACTTCGGCGTGCGCGAGGGCTACCGGCGCCTGAAGCGGCTGGACAAGGCGCCCTCGCCGGCGCAGATGCGGGCCATCGGCGAGGCCTTCAGCCCGTACCGCACGATCGCGGCCTGGTATCTGTGGCGCATGCCCGCCACTCCGTCGCCGGCGGCGCCATGAGCGCGCCCCTGTCGCTGCAGCGCTACGACTGGGGCCATATCCAGCGGCAGCTGGACGCGGAGGGCTGGGCGCTGCTGCCCGCGCTGTTCAGCGCCGCCCAGGCGGTTGCCATGGCGCGCGCCTTCGACGATGCGCAGGCCATGCCAAGCGGTGTGGACGGCGACACATGGCGCTCGCTGCGCCCGCCGCTGCCGTCGGGGTTGGACGCCCTGCAAGGCGCGCTGCGCGCCCGGCTGGCGCCGCTGGCGGATGCCTGGGCGCGGCGCTTGGGACGCGCCGCCCCCGCCGCCACGGCAATGGCACCGCCCTGCCTGAACAGATTGCGCCAGGACGGCTTTCTGCCCCTGCGCCACGCCGCGGATGACGCCGCGTTCCCGTTCGGCCTGATTGCGCTGCTGTCCGAGCCCGGCCAGGACTTCACCGGCGGTGAATTCGTCATGACGGAGCAACGCCCGCGCCAGCAGTCGCGTCCCATGGTCTTGCCGCTGCAACGGGGCGACGCCGCCGTGATCGCGGTGGCGCACCGCCCCGTCCATGGCGCCAACGGCGACTACCGCGCCACGCTGCGCCACGCCGTCAGTCGGGTGCGCAGCGGCGAACGGGTGGGCCTGTCGCTGCCGCTGGACGGCTTGTCAGCCCCGCCCTGACCGGCCCGGGTGATCCTGCCGCGCCGGGTTGCCGGCAGGGCTGGCTAGAAATCACATTGCATTTTTAAACGTCAATGTGCAAAACTAGCCGCCATGGAGACCCCCGACGACACCCCACCCCGCCGCACCGGCTTCACGCTGCACGGCGTCGCCTATACCCACATCGACATGGCGGGCCGGTACGGTCCGGATTTCCTGCGCCTGCCCGTGGTGCTGCGGCTGCTGCTGGAAAACGCCTTGCGTAACATGCGCGGCGCCGAGCGCGACGCGGCCGTGGCGGCCCTGTTCGCGTGGCTGGCGCGCGGCACCAGCGAGGCGGAGATCGCCTTCCAGCCCGGCCGCGTCCTGATGCACGACACCACCAGCACGCCCGCGCTGGTGGATATCGCCGCCATGCGCGACGCCCTAGACGAGGCCGGCATGGACCCGCGCGCGCTCAATCCGGTGCTGCCGGTGGACGTGTCGGTGGATCACTCGCTGGCGGTGCAGGCCTATGCGCAAGCGGATGCGGCCGCGCGCAACCTTGCGCTGGAACTGCGCCGCAACGCCGAGCGCTACCGCTTCCTGCGCTGGGCCTCGCAGGCGCTGTCCAACGTGCGCATCCATCCGCCCGGCACCGGCATCATGCACACCATCAACCTGGAGCAGTTGGCGACCGTGGTGTGCGAGCAGGACGGCATGCTGCACCCGGACATGATGATCGGCACCGACAGCCACACGCCGATGATCAACGGCATCGGCGTGCTGGGCTGGGGGGTGGGCGGGCTGGAGGCGCAGACGGTGATGTTCGGCATGCCGACCATGCTGCGCATTCCCGACGTGATCGGTGTGCGGCTGAGCGGCGCGCTGCCGGCCGGCATCACCGCCACCGACCTGGCGCTGACCGTGACCCAGCGCCTGCGCGCCATCGGCGTATCCGGCGAATTCGTGGAGTTCTTCGGTCCCGGCGTCGCCACCCTGTCGGCCGGCAGCCGCTGCGTGGTGGCCAACATGGCGCCGGAGTACGGCGCCACCACCGGCTATTTCCCCATCGACGGCAATACGCTCGACTACCTGCGCCAGACCGGCCGCGACGCGGCCCAGGTGGCGCGGGTCGGCGCCTACGCGGCCAGCGCGGGCCTGGCGCTGGATCCGGCGGCCACGCCGCGCTATACGCGCGTGGTCGAGATCGCGCTGGACCAGGTCGGCACCCGGGTGGCCGGCCCCACGCGGCCGCAGGACCTGCATCCCTACGAACATACCCGCGCCCTTCTCGCCGCCCAGGCATTCACGCCGGCGACGGCCTCGCCGCTGCCGCGCCACGCCATCGCCATCGCCGCCATCACCAGCTGTACCAACACCTCCGACCCGCGCCTGCTGGTCGCGGCCGGCCTGCTGGCGCGCAAGGCGCGCCGCGCCGGGCTCAAGGCGCCCGCCTGGGTCAAGACCTCGCTCGGCCCGGGCTCGCCCGCCGCCGCCGACTATCTGGCGCGCGCCGGCCTGCTCGATGACCTGGAGGCGGTCGGCTTCGGCATCGTCGGCTATGGCTGCACCACCTGCATCGGCAACTCTGGCCCCTTGCCGCCGCTGGTGCGCGAGGCCATGGCGGCCGGCGCCGTCCGGCCGGTGGCGGTGCTGTCCGGCAACCGCAATTTCACCGGCCGCATTCACCCGGACCTGGACCTGGGCTTCCTGATGTCGCCGCCCCTGGTCATTGCCTTCGCGCTGGCCGGCGACGCCGAGCGCGACCTGGCGCGCGAGCCGGTGCAGGTCGCACCCGATGGCCGCGCGGTGTTCCTGCGCGATCTCTGGCCCGACGACCACGAGATCGACGCGGCGCTGGCGCGCGGCGTGCGCGCCGACGATTTCCAGCGGGCGTTCCAGGCGGCCAGCGCCAATCCGGGCTGGCAGGCCCTGCGGTCGCCCGCCACGCCCTGTTTTCCCTGGGACCCGGCCTCGACCGCGCTGCGCCGGCCGCCCTTTGCCGCCGCCGGCCCGGCAAGCCAGCTGGGCCGCTACGCCGCGCACCCGTTGCTGGTGCTGGGCGACGACGTCACCACCGACCACCTCTCGCCCGCCAGCGCCATTCCACCCGACAGCCTGGTCGCCGACTTCCTGGTGGCCCAAGGCGATGACCGTGACGACCTGAACGTATTCGCCTCGCGCCGCGGCAATTGGCAGGTGATGATGCGCGCCGCGTTCTACAGCAAGAGCCTGGCCAACCTGCTATGTCCCGACGCCCCGGTCGGCCACACGGTGCATGCGCCCAGCGGCGCCATCGCACCGATCTGGGAGGCCGCCGAGCGCTATCGCCGCGACGGCGACGCGGTGGTGCTGGTGGCCGGGGAACGCTTCGGCACCGGCTCCTCGCGCGACTGGGCCGCCAAGGGCCAGCGGCTGCTCGGCATCCGCGCGGTGCTGGCGCTGAGCTTCGAACGCATCCATCGTTCCAACCTGATCGGCATGGGGATCCTGCCCCTGCGGCTGGCCGCGGACGCCGGGCCGCAAAGCCTGGCGTTGCGGCCCGGCGACCGCATCGAGATCGATTGCCCCGCGCACGAGCTGGCGCCGCGCCAGTCCATCACCGTGCGGCTGCTGCGCGCCAACGGCGCCACGCAATCGCTGCGCGCCACGGCAGCCGTGGAGACCCAGCTGGAACTGCGCTTGCTGCGGATGGGCGGCGTGATTCCGGCTATCCTGGCGGACACGCTCGGAGCCCGCGCTCGGACGCCGCAGCGCCGGGGCGAACCCCCTACGAATTCCCTCCATCCATGAGCGCGCAGACCCACACCGCCAACAAGATCCTGGCACTGATCCAGCAAGACCGCCTGAGCGCCGGCGCGCACCTGAGCGCGCAGAAACTGGCCGACCGCCTGCGCCTGTCGCGCTCGCCGGTGAACGACGCGCTCGTCCTGCTGGAACGGCATGGCATCGTGGCGCGCCAGCCCAACCGCGGCTATTTCCTGCAACTCGATCATGACGCGCTGGCGCACGCGCCGGCCGCGTTGGCCCCCGTCGCCGACGACATCGTCACGCAAAGCTATTTCCGCCTGGCCGACGAGCTGCTGCGCGGCGCGCTGCCGCTGCAATGCAGCGAGGCCCAGCTGCGGGCCCGCTATGGCCTGACGCAAGCCCAGGCCCAGGCCCTGCTGGCGCGCGTGGCGCAGGAAGGCTGGGCCGAGCGGCGCCCCGGCTACGGTTGGGAGTTCTCGTCGATGATGACCACGCCCGACAGCCTGTTGCAGTCGTACCGCCTGCGCCTGGCGCTGGAGCCGGCGGCGCTGCTCGAACCGACGTTCCGCCTGGACCCCGCCGTGCTGCAGCGCTGCCGCGCCGCCGAACGCCACCTGCTCGAAGGCGGCATCGACGGCGACAGCCCCGACCGCTTGCACGAGCGCGGCGTGCGCTTTCACGAGTCGCTGGTCGAAGCCTCCGGCAACCCGTTCTTCATCGAGACCATCAAGCGCGTCAACCGCGTGCGCCGGCTGCTGTCGTACCGCTCGATGCAGGATCGCAGCCGTTACCGCCAGCATTGCGACCAGCACCTGGAAATCCTCGACCTGCTCGAACGCGAACGCAACGAGGAAGCCTCCCGGGCGCTGGCGCATCACCTGCGCAGCACGCTCGACAACCTGGCCCGCATCCGCGGCATCCTGACGCCGTAGCGCGCGCCAGGCGCCGTCAGAAGTCCATCGAGGCCGATAGCATCAGCGTGCGCGGCACGCCTTGCGAGATGGTGCCGTAGGACGCCACGCCCGACCAATAGGCGCGGTTGAACACGTTGACGACATTGGCGCGCAAGGTCAGGTTGTTGCCGTGCATGCGCGTGACGTAGCGCGCCCCCAGGTCGAAGGTGGTCCAGGAGGGCACCGATTGGGTGTTGGCCTGGTTGACGTATTCCTTGCCCGTGTGGATCACGCCGCCGGTCAGGGTCAGCCCGGCGACCCAGGGCGTATCCCACTCCGCGCCCAGGTTGGCCGTCCAGCGCGGCACGCCCACCGGCCGGTTGCCGCGCGTGGCCGGGTTGCTGGTGCGCGTGAGCTCGGCATCCAGGAAGGTCACGCCGCCCAGCAGGCGCAGGCCGCGCAGCGGCTCGCCCGACAGGTTCAGTTCCAGGCCGCGGTTGCGCTGTTCGCTGTCCGCGGCATACACCGTGCCCGTCAACTGGCCGCTGGGCTTGGTGATCTCGAATGCGCTCAGGGTCAGCATGGCGCTGTCGAAGTCGACCTTGACGCCCACTTCCTTCTGCTTGGACTTGTACGGCTTGAACACCTGCCCGGCGTTGGACGCGGTGGCCGGCGCCACGTCGCCCTTGCTCAGGCCCTCGATGTAGTTGGCGTAGAACGAAACGTTGTGCCACGGCTTGAGCACCAGTCCGGCCAGCGGCGTGACGGCGCTTTCGTCGTAGCTGACCGTGCGCGCGCCGCTGACGGGATTGAAATTGCGCGACTCGACGCGCTGCTGGCGCGCTCCCAGCGTCAGCTGCACGCGTTCGTCCAGCACGCTCATGGTGTCGGCCAGCGCGAAGCCGGTCAGGTCCGAGGACGACACCTTGGGCACGCTGGCGGGCGCGGCGATGTCCTGCCGCGGCCGCGTCACTGGGTGATAGATGTTGGACGACAGCGGCGCGCCGTTCACGCTGGCCTGCGCGTTGCGGTCGCTGTACAGCGTGCCCATGAAAGTGACGGCATGGCTTACCGGGCCGGTATCCAGCCGGGCGCGCAGGCCGGCGTTGTAGGTGCTGCGGTCGACCTGGAACTTGAAATGGTTGGGCGTCACCACGGTGTCGCCAGCGGCGTTGACGATGGTGGGGGTCTGGTCGGACAGCCGGTCGATGGAGGTATCCGAACCGCCCGCGTCGGCGAACACGGTCAGGCGCTCGCTGACGTCATACTCCACCCGCAGCAGCGCGGACTGCCCGGAAGATTTCCACCAGCCCCAAGGCTGGGTCGCGTTGCGCCGGCCATCGGGCGCGTCCGGCGTGCGCAGTCCGGCGGCCACCAGGAATGGCCGCGTCGGCGCGTCCACCTTTTCCTCCTGCGTCAGCAGGTCCAGCGAGGCCCGCAGCTTTTCACCCTGGTAGTCCAGCGACAGCGCGCCGATGTCGGTGCGCGAATGCAGGTTGTCCAGCGGCGTGTCGCCCTGCCGGTGCAGGCCATTGACGCGCACGCCCCAGGCGCCATCATCGCCGAAGCGCCGGCTCATGTCGACGCGGCCGCCGAACTGCGAGGTGCCGGCGTAGTCGGCCGACACACGCGTCAGGTCTTGCGGCAAGGCACGCTTGGGCACCATGTTGATGACGCCGCCCACGCCGCTGTTGGGCGACATGCCATACAGCAGCGCGGCCGGGCCCTTGAGCACTTCGACGCGTTCGATGTAGTCGGTGAACACGTGGTAGTTGGGCGCCACGCCATAGACCCCGTCGAACGCGATCTCGCCCAGGTTGCCTTCGCCTATCGGGAAGCCGCGGATGTAGAACGAATCCGTCACCCCGCCGATCTGGCCGGTGAAGCGCACCGAGGAATCGACGTTGAGCGCATCGGCCAGCGTCACCGCCTGGCGATTGGCCAGCAGGTCGGCGGTATAGTTCGCGACGCTGAAAGGCGCGTCCATCACGTCGCGGTTGCCCAGCATGCCCAGCCGGCCGCCCCGCGCGACCTGGCCGCCGGCATAGCTGGCCGGCAGGGCCGAGGCGGGTGCGCCGACGCCGGCCACGACGATGTTCGGCAAGGTGGTGGTCTCGCCCGAGGACGGCAGCCTGCGCAGCGAGTAGGCGCCATCGCCCTGCTCGGCAAGGGCGAAGCCGGAACCGGCCAGCAGCCGCGCAAAGCCATCGCGCACGGTATAGACGCCGTTCAAGCCGTCGCTGTGGCGCCCGGCCAGCAAGGCCGGGTCGAACGACAGCGGCACGCCCGAAGCGGCGGCGAACTGCGCCAGCACGTCGCCCAGCGCCCCCGCGCCAATCGCATAGGAGTTGCCGCGCGCGGCGCTGGCGTCGTCGGCGGCGCGCGCGGCCGGCGCCGCGCTCGACAGCAGCAGGGCCAGGCCCAGCCCGAGCGCGCGCGCCGTGGCCAGCGCCGGGCGGGATTGGGGCCGCGCGCGGCGGGACGGAAGACGGGAATGGCGGACGGGCATGGAAGATCCTTCGTGGGCGGGCCTCGCGGCCTGGCCGCGACGATTCACCCGGTACACCGGACGAAGGCGGAAAAAGTGTCAGCGCGGCGGCGATTAATTTGTAACGACGGTCTCGCCGCCCGCCGGCCGCGCCGCCACGGTGACCCAATACGGCGTGACGCGCTGGATCCGCACCGGCAGCGTCTTCTCGAGCAGCCGCAGGCTGGCGTCGGTGTCAGCCAGGGGAAACGCGCCCGATACCCGCAACCCGGCCACCTCGGGATCGCAACGCAGAAAGCCGCGCCGGTAGCGCGCCAGTTCGTCCACCAGATCGGCCAGCCGCCAATTGCGCGCGGCCAGCATGCCGTGCTCCCACGAGACCTGCGCGGCGTCCGCGGCCTGGTCCGGCCCGATGGCGTCCGCGTCGAAGCGGGCCCGCTGCCCCGCGCGCAGCACCCGGCGCGCGCCGCCGGCAGCGCGGATTTCCACGGCGTCCTCGAACACCGCGACCTGGATGGCAGCGCCCTCGTCGCGCACCATGAAGCGCGTGCCCAGCGCTTGCACGCTGCCGAGCCCGGTCTGCACCAGGAACGGCCGCGGCGCCGGTGCCGGGTCCTTGCCGGTGGTCAGCAGGATCTCGCCCGCGCGCAGCCAGACCAGCCGTTGCCGCGCGCTGTACTGGATGTCCACCGCGGTGGCGGTGTTCAGCCACAGGCGCGTGCCGTCGGCGAGCAGCATCTGCCGCCGCTCGCCGATGGCCGTGCGGGCGTCGGCGCTCCATTCGCGCCAGGGCACCTCGCGCCAGGCCAGCCAGGCCGCCGGGCCCGCCAGCAGCAGGCCACCCGCGGTGCGCAGGACCTGCCGGCGCGCGGGCCGCTCGATCCGATCGAGCCGCCGCAGCGTATGCGCGCCCAACGCCGGCGGCACCTGGCCGAAACTGCGCAGCATGTCTTCGACCCGGCGCCAGGCGGCGGCATGCGCCGCGCTGCGATCACGCCAGCGCTCGAACGCCGCGCGATCCGCGACCGACAGGGTTTCGGACTGGAAGCGCACCAGCCAGCCGGCGGCCTCCTCGAGCAGGGCGGGGTCCGGCGTCGCGCTCATGCGGGACCCGCCTGGTAGGCGATGAGGCAGGCCGTCAGCGCCTTCTGCATGTGGCGCTTGACCGTGGCCAGCGATACGCGTTGCGCGCGCGCGATGTCGGCATACGCCATGCCGTCGAACTGCGACGACAGGAAGATCTCGCGGGTCTTGGCCGGCAGGGTGCGCAGGGTGGCATCGATCGCGTACAGGGTCTCCAGGATCAGCGCCCGCGCCTCGGGCGACGGCACCTCGCGCGCCGGCAGCTGCGCCGCAGCGGCTTGATAGGCGTCCTCCAGCGCGCGGCGGCGCCAGTGATCCACCACCAGCCCCTTGGCGATGTGCGTGAGGAGCGCGCGCGGCTCGTCGCCGCCGCCTGCCCTCACGCGCGCCGCCATCAGACGCAGGAACGTGTCGTGGGCGAGGTCGGCCGCATCGAAGGAATTGCCGAGCTTCTTGCGCAGCCAGGCCGACAGCCAGCCATGGTGCTCGCGGTAGATCTGCGTGACGGTGTCGGTGGGCAGGGTATCGGTCGAGGACACGGCGCAGCTCGCGAGCAATCTAAATGGGAATTGTTACTATTTTATCCCATTCGCGCTACGCTATGCCGCCGCGCGCTGCTCAATGCTAGAAAGTCGCCTTCAGGTTCAGGAACACGTTGCGCGGCTCGCCGTAGTACACCTGGTTGGCCACGCCGCCCAGGTAGTACTTCCTGTCGAACAGGTTGTTCACGTTCAACTGCGCCGACAGGTGCGCGCTGAAGTCGTAGCGCGCCATCAGGTTGAAGATCGCGTAGGCCTTCTGCTTGGCGATGACGCTGCCCTCGTCCAGCTCCACCTTGCTGTAGGTGCTGATCTGCCAGTTGGCGCCGCCGCCCAGCGTCAGCCTGTTCCAGGCCCCGGGCAGGCGATAGGTGGTGAACAGCGTGGCCGAGGCACGCGGCCGCTCGGTATTGACCGACACGCCGTGCGCGTCGCGGCTGGTGTAGTAGGTGCCACCCAGCGTGGTGTTCCAGCCCGGCGCCAGCTGGCCGGTCAGCTCCATTTCGATGCCGCGCGTGGTGACGCCGTCGGCGGTCCGGTAAGCGCCATCGGTCGATCCCGGCACCACATAGCCGGGATCCGGCACGGCGGTCTTGGTTTCCTTCACCTTGAACAAGGCCAGCGACGCGTTGAGCCGACCGTCCAGGTATTCTCCCTTGACGCCGATTTCGTAGTTCTGCCCTTCGACCGGATCGAGGTAGTTGCCGTTGCGGTCGCGGTAGTCCTGCGGCTGGAAGATGTCGGTGTAGCTGGCGTACGCGGAATAGGTACGGTCCAGGTCGACCACCACCCCGGCATACGGCAACAGGCGCGCATCACGCTGGTCGCGTGTGGGCGACCGCGACTTCCACGAGGCGTGGCGAGCGCCGGTGATGAGCGTCACGTCGTCGGTCAGCGACCAGCGCGCCGCGCCATACACGCCACGCTGGTGCGTGACGGTGTCGCGCAGCGTCGAGGCCCCCCAGGCCGGCTCGGGATAGGAACCGTCCCAATCGTAGAACGAGCCGGTGTCCGCCATCGATGCGGGCCGCGCGTAGCTGTAGAAGTCCTCGCTGTAGCGGCTGCGCGAAGCGCCCAGCACCAGTTCGTGACGCCGGCCCAGCAACTGGAACGGGCCCTTGACCTGCAGGTCCAGCGCGGTCTGCTGCGCATAGGAATTCCAGTACCCCGGGACACCGGTCCAGCCGGCGCCGCTGGCGCGATCGGGCTTGCCGCTGAACCACAGCAGCTTGGCGTCGTACTTGCTCTTGCGCTGCGACCAGGCGAGCCGCGCCTCCCAATCGTTGTCGAAACGGTGCGTCAGCGTCGCGAAGGCCGTGCGCTGCGTTGTGTGCCAATAGGTCCAGTCGGCCGCGCTGCTCTTGGAGCGGCGCCAATCGGTGGGCGTGCCATCGCTGAACACCACCGGCAGGCCGCCCCAGGTCGATCCGCGCGGCCGCTTGTCCTAGTAGTCCATGCCCACGCTCAGTTGCGTGGCGGACGTCAGATCGGCGTCGACCACACCGTAGAACACCTTCTTGTCGGCGCGATAGCGATCGATGTACGAATCGGACTTCTGGTACAGCGTCACCATGCGCGCGCGCACGGTGCCCGCCGCGTTCAGCGGCGTGGTCAGGTCCGCCGACCCGCGATACCGGTTCCAGGACCCCATGCCGGCGTTGACCTCGCCGGTGAATTCACGGCTGTTGGCGTGCTTGCGCACCAGGTTGATCGAAGCCGAGGGGTTGCCCGCGCCAGTCATCAGGCCGGTCGCGCCGCGCACCACCTCGATGCGGTCATAGATGATGGAATCGTTGTTGGACTCGCCATACATGGACAGGCCGATCGTGGTGGGCACGCCGTCGTACTGCAGGCTGTCGATGTAGAAACCGCGCGACCAGAAATCGGTGCGGTCGCTGTCTTCGGAAACCACCTGCACCCCGACCACGTTGCCCATCACCTCGTCCAGCGAACGCAGGTTCTGGTCCTCGATGCGCTGGCGCGTCACCACGGTGACCGACTGCGGCGTTTCGCGCAGCGACAACGACAATCCGGTTGCCGCCGCCGTGGCGGGCGTGGTGTACGAGCCGGTGCCTTCGGTCACGGCCGGGTCGCCCGCGCCCAACACCGTCACGGGCGCCAGGCTGGCCACTTCGCCTTCCCGGGTCAGGACGATGCTGTCGCCCTGCCAGCGATAGCCCACGCCCGAGCCCTGCAGCAGGCGCGCCAGCGATTGCTCCGGGCTGGCGGTCATGCGCAGGCCCGACGTGCGCAGGCCGGCCACCAGTTCAGGCGCATAGAACACGCGCTGGCGCGTCTGCGCGGCCCACTGCAACAGCGCCTCGTCCAGCGGCATGGCGGCAATGTCCACCGCCACCGCGGACGCCCGCGGCCCGGCGGCGCCGCAGACACCCGTCGCCAGGGCCAGCGACAGCATCAGGGAAGAAAGAACGATACGGGGCGTGGCGCGCGCGCGGCGCCTGGAGGAAGCATTCACGATCAGCGGCGGTTTCGGTTCAGGAACAGGAAGAAGGCCTTCTTGCGAAGGCAGGGCGCGGCGCGCCTTCATTCCTAGAACGATGCCGAGGCGAAAAAACCTGAATGCCGGGGACGATTATTTTGTAACGCCTAGCGCGCGCTCACGTCGATGGCCCCGGATGCCGAAGGCGTCAGCTTCACCGGCGCCACCGCCGGCAGCGCCTCGAGCAATGCTTCAGGCCGGTCCAGGCTGAACGAGGCCGATACCCGCAGGCGTCCCGCCCTGCTGTCGGCCAGCCGCAGCGGCGTGGCCAGGTAGCGATTCATCTCGCTCACCACTTCGGCCAGCGGCGCGTTCCTGAACACCACCCTGCCCGTCTGCCAGGCCAGCGCCGTCTCGACGTCGGCGGGCGCCGGAACACCGATGGCGCCGCTGCCCGGCACGCGGATGCCGTGGCCATCGCGCAATACCGCCAGCCCCAGGTTCCACCAATGGCCGCCGGTCACTTCCACCGTGCCGGAGCGCACCAGCACGGTGACCACGTCCTCGTCGCGCCGCACGTCGAACACCGTGCCGGTCACGCGCACGTCGCCGCTGCCGGCGCGCACGATGAAGGGCCGTTCCGCTTCCGGACTGACGCTGAAGAGGATTTCACCGCCTTGCAGTTCGACCTCGCGGCGACCGGCATAGAACTTGACCTCGGCCAGCGTGCTGCCGTTGATCTCGAGCACCGAGCCGTCGGGCAGGGTCACCTGCTTGCGTTCTCCGCGGTCGGCCCCCACCACGATGGTGTAGGTCGGCGCCTCGCCCGGCAGGCTCCACCAGGCGACCAGCGCCACCAGCGCCAGCACCGCGCAGGCTAAGGCGATGCGCAGCGGCGCGGCGATGCGCCGGCGGCCCGGGCGAGGCGGCACCGCGCCGCCCAGCAGGTCGCGCACGCGGTCGGGCGGCAGCTGCGCGGCGGCCTGTCCCAACTGCTGCATGCGGTCGAACTCGCGCGCCGCGTCCGGCTGCTCGCGCCGCCAGCGCGAGAATGCGCGCCGCTCGCGCCGCGTCATGTCGCCCGAATGCCAGCGCGCGAACCACCAGGCGGCGCTGGCGGGCTGGCGCGGGTCATCGGCATCGCGGGAAAAGGACTCGGTCATCGTCGGTGGCCGTCCACGCCGGAACGCGGACATGAAGTGAACAGGAACGGCGTCATGGATTGTGTTCGCGCAGGCGTTCCCGCACGTGTTGGATCGCTCGCATGACGTAGCGTTCAATCATATTCTTGGACAGCCCCATGCAGGTGGCCACCTCGGCCTGGGTCCAGCCTTCGATGCGGTTCAGGACGAAGGCCTGGCGGCACTTGGGCGGCAGTTCGGCCAGCACCCGCGCCAGGTCGTCGGCCAGCCGCGCGGCGCGAACCGGTGACTCGGGATCAGCTTGCACCGGCTGGTCGCGCTCGTCCAGTTCATCCAACGGCACGTGCTGCTCGCGATGCTGGCGGCGCCAGCGGTCGATCAGGCGGTGTCCGGCCACCTGGAACAGATAGCCGCGCGCCTTGGCCGCCACGCTGGCGTCGGCGTTGAGCAGGTGCTCGATCGCGTCGTGCGCGGCGTCCTCGGCGTCGTGCCGGTTGCCCGAGCGGCGGCTCCAGGCGCCGATCAGCTCGTCATAGCAGGCGAGCCATCCGGGACGGGACGAAGCGGGGCGGGACATGGATCGATCCGGTGGCGTAGTGTGGCAACGCTGCGGATTTTACAAATAATTCTCATTCCCGCAAGAATGCCTGGCGCTCCCGCTGTTGCCGGCGCCGAGCGATTGCCACTAGTAGTCCATCGGCACGTGGCTCTGCGCCGCGCGCAATTCCTGGATGTGGCGCTCGGCCTCCTGCCTTTCGGCGGCGGGTGGCAAGGCCCGCCAGCTCACCATATTGCCCGGCGTCTTGGCCGGCATCCAGCCCAGGACGCTGTACAGCGTGATCGCGGTGCCACCCGTGTCCAACCGCGTTTCGTAATAGCCCTGCCGTTCCGGCGTCTTGTCGCCGGGCACCCACTCCAACTGCGACATCGTGTCTCCCTCTGGGTCTAGCCTGTCATGAGGCCGCGGCGCCCGCCCAATCAGGGCTTGCGTCCGATCGTAGCGCGCCGCCGTCCTCCTGATATGCGCACGATGCGCCGGCTTTTCATTTCTTGACAGAGGGGAATCCCTAGGATTTTTTCCTCACACGATTGCTAAGCCGGGAACTCAGGCGCTAGGATGCGGCAAAGGATTCTTACAAACCCGGGACGGCCGCAGCGCCAGCTCCCGGGGCGGGCCCTCCTTCGGCAGCGGGCTTTTTTGGGCGATACCGGTATGTCGACATCAAGGTTCATGCGCTATCCGAAAGACCGGTTGGCGGCCCTGGCCAGCGCCAGCGCGCTACGCGCCATCCGCGAGGGACTGCTCTGGACGATGCCCTGCCTGCTGGTGTCCGCGCTGTTCCTGGTGCTGTCGGTGGTAGCCGGGCAGGCCGGCCTGCCCGCGGGCGTGGTCGAAAGCCTGGCCGCCGTGCACGCCAGGCTGAACGCGATCATGCCGTTGCTGGTGGGCACCTCGGTCGGCTACATGCTGTCGATCCGCCATCGCGTGCCCAACCTGCCGGCGGCGTTCCTGTGCCTTTCGTACGTGGTGATCGCCGAGGCACTGCTGGCGCCCCATCCCCACGCCGCCACCACCCTGATCCTGAGCCTCGCCATCCTGCTGCCGCTGGGCTGCGTGCCGCTGCTGGCGTGGCTGCACCGGCGCCACTGGACCCGCCTGGCGCCCGACGGCCTGATCGGCGAAAACGTGCGCGGCACTCTCAACATGGTGATACCGGGCGTGCTGACCGCCGCCGCCGTGGCGCTGGCGATCAGCGCCTTGCTGCGGACTCCCGGCGTCGCGCGGTTCGACATTCCGGTGGACCTGGCCTCGCTCGAAAGCCCCTTCACCATCGGGCCGGCGATCGCCGCGCTCAACTCGATCTTCTGGTTCTTCGGCATCCATGGCTACCATGCGATGTCGCCCGTCATCGACGTACTGGATCAGGCCACGGCGTTGAATGCCGCCAGCGCCGCGGCCGGCTACCAGGGCATGTACGCCTTGAACGGCAGCCTGCTCGGCGCCTTCACCTTCATCGGCGGCGCCGGCGCGACACTGTCGCTGGTGGCCGCCATCCTGCTGTTCTCGCGCAGCGAATCGCTGCGGCTGCTGGCGTTGGCGAGCATTCCCGTATCGCTGTTGAACGTCAACGAAATCCTGCTGTTCGGCCTGCCGCTGATCCTCAACCCGCGCCTGCTGCTGCCGTTCATCCTGGCGCCGGTGTGCAACGTCCTGATCGCGTTGACGGCGGTGCAGCTCGATTGGATGCCGCCAGCCACCGTCACGCTGCCGCTCACTTCGCCGGTGCTGCTCAACGCCTACCTCAGCGCCGGCGGGCACCTGGGCGGCGTGATCCTGCAGGTGGCGCTGATCGCGCTGGGCACCTGCATCTACGCGCCCTTCGTGGTGGCGCTGGAACGCCAGCGCAAGGCCGACGCCACCGTCTACTTCAAGTCGCTGGACACCACATTCCCGCGCCTGCAGGAGGAATCGCTGCTGTTCGCGCACGACCCGGTGGTCTCCACCTATGCCAACCGCGCGCGCCGCAGCGCCGAGATTTCCCGTATCCGCGCCATCAGCGAATACGACTTCTACCTCGAATACCAGCCGCAGGTGTCATTGCGTGATGGCCGCTGCACCGGTTGCGAGGCGCTGCTGCGCGCCACCGGCCCGGAAGGCATGCAGCAGGCGCCGCTCGAATTCCTGCGCTGGCTGGCGCAGGCGGACTTGATGCGCGAGGTGGATCTGTGGGTGGCCAAGCAGGCGGTGCTGCAATGCCACGCCTGGCGCAAGGCGGATTTCGCCCTGCCGCTGACCGTCAACGTCACGAGCGGCACGCTGACGTCGGAATCGTATCTGGACAAGCTCGTCAAAGTGCTGGAACAGGCCCGCGGGCAGGTGTCGGTGGAACTCACCGAGGACGCGCTGGTCGAGGACGCGCAGGCCCTGCACAAGGCGTTCGACCGGCTGCACGGCATCGGCTGCAGAATCTATATCGACGATTTCGGCACCGGCTATTCGGCGCTGAGCTACCTGCACCAGTTCGAAATCGACGCGGTCAAGATCGACCGCAGCTTCGTGCTGGCGCAGGGCAGCGAACGCGGCGCCCAAGTGATGAGCGGCCTGCTGCGCTTCTGCGAAGCGCTGGACCTGCAGATCATCGTCGAGGGCGTCGAAACGCCGGAACAGATCTCGGCGCTCGAATCGAGCGCCGAGATCATCGTGCAAGGCTGGTTCTACAGCAAGGCGCTGTCCGGCGACGACATGATGGAATTCGCGCGGCGGCGCCCTCCAGCCGCCGCGTCCCGCGGCAGCGCCGCCGTCACTTGATGCCGATGAACGGCAGCGCCGCGCCCGGCACCTGGGTCGCCGGCAGTACGCCGTCCCATTTCTCGACCGCGTTCAGGCTGACCAGGTTGGTATTGGCGGCCAGGGCCTCGGCCTTGGCGCGGATCGATGCGGCCTCGGCTTCGCCGCGCATGCGGATGCCGTCGGCCTCGGCGGTGAACTGCTGGCGGCGCGCGTCGGCCTCGGCCTTGGCCTTGACCACCTGGATCTCGGCGTTGATCATCGCCGTTTCCTTCTGCTGGCGCGTGGTCTCGATCTGCACCTGGGCCAGCATGCGCTGTTCGATCGAATGTTCGTAGGCCTGCGAGAAGCCGACTTCCTCGATCTGCACGCCCACCACCTGGACCGGCGCGCCTTCCATGGTCTTGAGCACGGCGTTGTTCACGTCCAGGCCCAGCTTCTGGCGTTCCTGGATGGCGCGCACGGCGGTGTACTGTCCGAACACGTTCTTGACCGCGTCCGGCGTCTTGCGTTCGAGCACGCGCATCTGCAGGTTGCTGATGGTGCCGTATTCGGAATACAGCTCGGCCACATGCTCGGGCGGCACGCGGTAGGTCACCGACACGCGCAGCGTGGCCGGTTGCTGGTCATAGCTGTAGGCTTCCAGCTTCTCGAACACGAAAGTGTGGTCGCGCACCGACACCGTCATCACGTTGTCGATGAAGGGCGTCTTGAAGTCCAGGCCCGGCTCGGACACGCGCACCAGTTTGCCGTTGCGCAGCACCACGCCGCGTTCGCCCTGGTCCACCTGGAACCAGGAACCGAACGCGAGGCACAGGATGAGCACGAACAACACGCCCGTGCCGATGGCCAGCTTCAGGCTGCGCGGCTTGACGGACTTGACGATCTGGAGGTCGGTCGGCTTCACTTGGAGTCCCTTTCTGATTTATTGCGTTTGCGGTCCGAGAGCACGGCGGCGATGCCGCGCGCGAGCAAATAGGCGACCACGGCCGCCCCCACCAAGATCAGGAAATATCGCACCTGGCATTCCCCCCGGAATAGAAGCGAGCGATTCTAGCCCGAGTCAGCGGCGTGAAAGGTTACGGTTGTTGCAATAAGAAAAACCACTTGCCAATGGAGATGGCGCGCGTTCCAGCGCTGCGGTACGCTGCATGGACCTCAACTTCGGGTCCCCATCATGCGCCGCTCGATCGCCATCTTCGTGACCGCCTTGGCCTGTACCACCATCCTGGCCCCCGCCTGGTCGGCGCCGCCTGAAAACCGCGGCAAGCCCGATCATGCCGGCAACGACAACGGCAAGGGCAATGGCAAGGGCAATGGCAACAGCGGCAAGAACAAGGGCAACGGCAAGGATGCCGACACCAACGTCAGCGTCACCTTGACCACCGCCGGCATCAGCATCTCGACCGCGCGCGGCTATGCGGTGCAGGCCGGCGCCACCGGCTATGGCTCCCTGCCGCCCGGCATCCGCAAGAACCTAGCGCGCGGCAAGCCGTTGCCCCCGGGGATCGCCAAAAAGATGGTGCCCGGCCCGATGCTGGCCCGGTTGCCGGTGCATCCCGGGTATGAATGGCGCGTGGCCGGCAACGACCTCATCCTGATCGCCATCGCCACCGGCATCGTCGCCGACGTGCTGGCGAACGTGTTCGACTGAAGCGCGCCGGCTGGCAGCCAGGCTAGTCGTAGCAGGCCAGGCCCAGCCGCGCCAGATCGTCCGGATAATCGAAGTAGGCTTCGTCCAGCTCATGCAGGCGAGCCTGCTCGGCCTCGGTCATGGCGCCGTAGATGTGGTTCAGCTGGATCATCTCGGGCGCGGCCTCGAAACGATCGACCAGGCCACGCATGTCCGCCAGGATGGCGCGCGTGCGCGCCGCGCCGATCTTGCCAAGCGCCAGCAGCGCCAGTTGGCAGGTCGGATCGCCCCAGTTGCACAGGAACTGCATGAAACCGCCATTGTTGATGTCGGCTTCCATGCGCCACAGCGCAACCAGTTCCTGCTCGCGCTGCGGCAGGCTGTCCAGCTTCCAGTCCACCGCCCGCAGCGCCGCCAGCGCACTCTCGTAATGCGCGTCCCACAACAGGTCGCGCACGTTCAGCATGCCCGCGGCCGAAGGCGCCAGCAGCGCGGGCCACACCACGCCATGGTCGTCGTCCACCAGTTGCCATTGCGCGCGCTCGGCCGGGCTGGCCTTCTCCAGCCGGATATGGCGCCGGATCGGCTCGCGCAACGTGCGGCCGTCGACCAGCGTCAGCAGGATGTGGGTCTCGGTCAGCGCCAGATGGCGGATGCGGTGGTCGGCGGACATGCGGTGTCTCGAAGCGTAAGCGAAAGGGATGGGGCGCGCTGAAAGATAGCGGATCGCGCCGCGGGCGTCGAGCCGAGGCGCGCTCGTTTATCGTTCCTAGCATCAGGCCGCACACTGTTACGCCCGCGCCAGGGCTATCTGCTACCGTAAAGCCTGCCCCGGGCCCGGCCCGCGCGCCGCGTCCGCCATGTCCTCACAGGGAGATCGACAATGCCGCGCCCCTCCGCGTCCACGCCCCTGATCGGCGTGATCCCGCCTTATGTCCTGGACCGCCTGGCGCAGCACGCCGATGCGCGCGTAAGCATGCCGGCCGTCAAGACGCTCATCATCGACCAGCAGCAGCGCGGGCTGCGTGAAATGGCCGTGCCACCGCCCCGCGCCCAGGTCGCGGCGCCGCGCCAGCCATCGGCCGCCGGCACACCGCGACGCGCGGTGCACGACGCGGCCAACACCACCACCCTGCCCGGCAAGCTGGTGCGCGCCGAAGGCGCGAAGGCCAGCGGCGACCCGGCGGTGGACGAAGCCTATGAGCACCTGGGCGCCACCTACAAGCTGTTCCACGACGTCTACCAGCGCGACTCGATCGATGGCGCCGGCCTGCCGCTGGTGGGCACCGTGCACTACGGCGAAGACTACGACAACGCCTTCTGGAACGGCACGCAGATGGTGTTCGGCGACGGCGACGGCGAGGTGTTCAACCGCTTCACCGTGGCGGTCGACATCATCGGCCACGAACTCACCCATGGCGTCATCGACAGCGAAGCGGCGCTGGCCTACCAGGGCCAGTCCGGCGCGCTCAACGAATCGCTGTGCGACGTGTTCGGCGCGCTGGTCAAGCAATACGCCCTGGGCCAGGACGCCAGCGACGCCGACTGGCTGGTGGGCCAGGGCCTGTTCCTGCCGAAAGTGCGGGCCCGCGCGCTGCGCTCGATGGCCGAGCCGGGCAGCGCCTATGACGATCCGGTGCTGGGCAAGGACCCGCAGCCGGCGCACATGAGCGGCTACGTCGATACGCCGCAGGACAATGGCGGTGTGCACATCAATTCGGGCATTCCGAACCGCGCCTTCTACCTGGCCGCGACCGCGCTGAAGGGACCGGCCTGGGAAGTGGCCGGCCGCATCTGGTACGACACCCTGCGCGACAAGCGGTTGCGCCACGACGCCGACTTCGTCACGTTCGCGCGCCTGACGCTGGACGTGGCGCGCGGCGCGCACGGCGACGCCGCGCACAAGGTCGTGGCCGGCGCCTGGGCGGCGGTGGGCATACAGCCATGATCGACCTGCCCCCGCTCGAATTCGCGCTGCGTGTCAGCCTGACGCGCGAAGGCGGCCTGGCCTACCTGCCCGGCCTGGCCCGCACCCGCAGCATCGACCTGACCGACTGCCCGCCCGGGCTGCGCCAGGAGGTCGGCGAAGCCTTGCGCCGCACCGCCCCGCTGGCCACGCCGGACTGCCCCGCGCAGGGCGGCGACCAGCGCTACTTCCATGTGGAACTGGTGTTCCGCGACCCGGCCAGCGGCGATACCGCCAGCCTCACGTTCGACGTGCCCGAGGCGCAGGCGCCCGACGTCTTGGTGCGCCTGTGGCGCACCAAGGCCGGCGGCTAGGACGACGCGCCAGCGCGCCCGGCATGCGCCGGCCTCACTCCGCCGCGCGTTGCGGCGCCTTGGCCGGGTGCGGCCTGAACTGGCCGATCTGGATCGCGCGGCCCGCCAGCAGGCCGCAGCCCGCCATCGCCAGGCACAATGCGGCGCACGGCCCGAGCGCCGCCGACCAACCACCCAGCCGGTCGTGCATGGCGCCGACCAGCGCGGGTCCGCTGGCGGCGAACAGGTAGCCCACGCACTGTGCCATGCCCGACAGCGCCGCCGCCTGCTGGGCATGGCTGGCGCGCAGGCCCACGAACATCAGGCCCAGAATGATGCCGCCGCCCGTGCCCAATCCGAGCAGCACGATCCAGAGCGTGGCCCAGCCCGGCGCCGCGATCAAACCAACGAACGCCGCCAGCGAGGACGCCGCCGAGCAGAACGCGGCGGCGCGCTGGTCCTTCATGCGTCGCACCACCGGCGCCAGGAACAGCGCCGGCCCGGCCGACATCAACTGCAGCAGGCCATGCAAAGAGCCGGCGCGCTCGGCTGAATAGCCCGCGTCGCGCAGGATCGCCGGCAGCCAGCTCACGCCGACGTAGAACACGAAGGAATTGATGCCCAGGTACAGCGTCACCTGCCAGGCCAGCGCCGAATGCCACAGCCGGCCGCCGTGCGGCGCGTGCGCGGTGGACGAAGCCGGCGGCGTATGGTTGGCCAGCTGCGGCAGCCACAGCAGCACGCCGGCCACGGGAATCACCAGGAGGCACAGCGCCGAGAAGCGCCAGCTGTCTCCCGCCAGGCTGGCCAGCGGCACAGCCAGGGCCGAGGCGGCGCCGGCCGCGATGCTCATGGTCAGGACATACGCCGAGGTCAGCCCCGCCACGCGCTGCGGAAAGTCGCGCTTGAGCAGGCTGGGCAGCAGCACGTTGCCGATGGCGATACCCGCGCCGATCACTGCCGTGCCCGTATACAGGGCCCAGGCCTGGCCCTGGCTGCGCAGCACGATGCCGCCGCCGATCAGCAGCAGCGCCGCGAACAGGGTGCGCTCCAGCCCGTAGCGGCGCGCCATGCCCGCCGACACCAGCGAGACGACGGCGAAGGCCAGCAGCGGCAGCGTGATCAGCATGCCGGCCCCGGTATTGGACAGGCCGAGCTGCTCGCGGATCAGGCCGACCAGCGGCGGCATGCCCGTGACCGGCGCGCGCAGCGCCATGGCAATGAAGAGGATGCCCACGATCAACAGGACGGGGCGCTGGGAAGCGGGGGAGGAAGCGGAAGGAGTCATGGCGCCAGCTTAGAGAAAGCCGGCCCTACTGAATTTCGAGATAATGACAAAATATCCTCAAATCCAGCCAAGCCCGCGCCGCGCCAATGTATCCGCCGCAAGCTCACAGCCCCTACTTCGATCCCGACACCCCCGCGCAATGGACGTACGCCATGCGCGTGGACGCGGCCCGCAACGAGCACGAATCGCCCACCCATCGCCATCGGATGGGGCAGCTGGTGCTGTCGCTGCAAGGCGGGGTGACGAGCTTCGTGCCGCAGGGCCTGTGGATGGTGCCGCCGCGCTGCGGCGTCTGGATCCCCGGCGGCGTGCCGCACAGCAACCGCGTCACCGACAACGGCCGGGTCTGCTTCCTGTTCGTGCCGGCGGACACGCCGGGCCTGCCGACGCAATGCTGCACGCTGGCGATCACACCGCTGGTGCGCGAAATGGTGGCACACCTGGCCGACCTGGCACCGGCCGACACCGCCCTGCCCGCCAACCGCCGTCTGGCTGGGGTGCTGGTCGAGCAGTTGGCGCTGATGCCCACGGAACAGCTGCACCTGCCCCTGTCCGACCACCCGCGCCTGCGCGAGATCGCCGCGGCGCTGCGCACCGATCCGGCCGACCGCAGCACGGTGGCCGAATGGGGCCGCCGCATGGCCATGAGCGAACGCACGCTGGCGCGCCTGGTGCAGCAGGAGGTCGGCATGAGCTTTGGCCGCTGGCGCCAGCAGATGCATATCGTGATGGCGCTGCAGCGGCTGTCGTCCGGCGTATCGGTGCAACGCACCGCCGAAGACCTGGGCTACGAATCGGTCAGCGCCTTCATCACCATGTTCCGCAAGACGCTCGGGCAGACGCCAGCGCGCTATTTCGCCGACAAAACGTAGGCTCCGTTTGCACGGGAACCCGCGGCACTCGCCTGGCGGCGCACCGCGTCAGTTGCGGGGGCCCGCCACCAGGAACAGGCGCGGAAAAGGCAGCAGCACGGTGCCATCGGCCAGCGCCGGATAGGCGCGCGCGATCTCATCGTGGTAACGCGCCAGGAAGGCCGCCTGCTCATCGGCATCCAGCTTGTTCAGGTAGGGCCGCAGCGCCGTGCCCTTGAACCATTCCACCACCGCCTGCGCATCCGCCAGCGGATGCATGTAGGTCGTGCGCCACACATCCAGGCGGCCGCAATGCGGCTTGAGCAGCTCGTAGTACCAGGCGGCGCTGTGGCGCGGCGGGTGCTTGACCCCGCCTATCTTGCCGGCCCAGGGGCCGTCGGCGGCGACCTGGCGCGCCAGCTTGTGGGCAGGCTCTTCCAGGTTGTCCGGCGTCTGCACCGCCAGGCTGCCGCCCGGCGCCAGCTTGCCCACCAGGCGCGGATAGAGGGTCGCGTGATCGGGCACCCACTGCAACGCGGCGTTGGCCAGGATCACGTCGTACCGGCGCGGCGGATTCCAGGTTTCGATGTCGGCCAGTTCGAACGCGATCGACGGCAGGCGCTTGCGCGCCGCCTGCACCATGTCGTCGGAACTGTCCATGCCGGTCACGTCGGCCTGCGGGTAGCGGGCGGCCAGCACCTCGGTGGAGTTGCCGGGGCCGCAGCCCAGATCCACCGCGTGGCCGACCTGTTCGTTCGGCAGGGCGGCAACCAGGTCGCGCACCGGGCGGGTGCGTTCGTTTTCAAAGGCGGAATACTGTTTGGCGGACCAGGTCATGGCGGCTCCTTGCGTGGGTCTGGGTACGTTCCGCACTCTACGCCGCGTCATTCCATATGACAAATATATATATGAATAATGATCCATATCTACAGAATATGCCGTAGCTCGGCGATGAAAAGAGCCCCCACGCCGCGCCTTCGGCTTCCCGCCCCCCCCGAGGGGGCTGTTTCACCTTGAGACGGCTCGGCGAAAAAAAAGGGCCCGCCATGGGCGGGCCCTCTGCTCTTGCCGGGCTTACTCGGTCTTCAGCTCAGGCTGCGATGCCCCCGAGCGGGTCTTCCACAGCGAGAACAACACCCCGCCGCCGATCAGGCCGAAGGTCACCGACAGCGACACCACGGCGGGAATCTTGCCGATGAAGCCGACCAGGAAGATCTTCGTGCCGATGAACACCAGTACCAGCGATAGCGCGTACTTCAGGTAGTGGAAGCGATGGATCATCGCCGCCAGCGCGAAGTACAGCGCGCGCAGGCCCAGGATCGCGAAGATGTTGCTGGTGTACACGATGAACGGGTCGGTGGTGATGGCGAAGATCGCCGGCACCGAGTCCACCGCGAACAACAGGTCCACGAACTCGATCAGCACCAGGGCCAGGAACAGCGGCGTGGCCCAGCGCACCGTCTTGCCCGTCGCGGTGTCCGGCTCGCGCACCCAGAAGGCGTTGCCGCGCAGTCCGTCCGTCACGCGCATGCGGCGCTTGAGGAACTTCAGGATCGGGTTGGTGGCGATGTCCGGCTCCTGGTCGGCGATCATCCACATCTTGATGCCGGTGAACACCAGGAACGCGCCGAACAGATACATCAACCAGCCGAAGTTGCTGACCAGCGCGGCGCCCAGGCCGATCATGATGGCGCGCAGCACGATCACCCCGAGGATGCCCCAGAACAGCACGCGGTGCTGGAACTGGCGCGGGATGGCGAAGAAACTGAAGATCAGCGCGATCACGAACACATTGTCCAGCGACAGCGATTTCTCGATCAGGAAGCCCGTGTAGTAGGCCATGCCGCTGGCCGGGCCCATCTGCCACCAGACCCAGCCGCCGAACAGCAGCGCGGCGGAAATGTAGCCGGCCGACAGCAGCAGGCTTTCGCGCACGCCGATCTCGCGGTCTTCCTTGTGCAGCACGCCCAGGTCGAAGACCAGCAGGGAGATGACGATGCCGATGAACAGCAGCCAGCTCCAGGCCGGCGTGCCGGCGAAGTCGGCTTGTAGAAATGAGAGCAAGGCTTCCATGATGTTCCCGCTTGTGTGTGAAGGCCCTCATGATCCGGATACCGGGCAAACGGAGAAATCAGCCTGAAAGTGAGTTATGGTTCGAAAAAACCGAAGTGAAACCATCATGCTCAATTACCGCCATCTGTACTACTTCTGGATGGTCGCCAAGGAAGGCGGCTTCTCGCGCGCCGCCGAGCGGCTCGACATGGCCATCCAGACCATCAGCGCCCAGGTGCGCGAGCTGGAAAAGAACCTGGGGCACCAGTTGCTGCGCCCGGCCGGGCGCGGCGTGGCCTTGACCGATGCCGGCCAAGCCGCCTTCGCCCGCGCCGAAGAGATCTTCCAGATCGGCCAGGAACTGCCCCAGGAGGTCCGCGCCGCCGCCACCAAGCCGGTGATACGGTTGTCGGTGGGCCTGTCGGACGGTATTTCCAAACTGGCCGCCCATGCCTTGCTGGGGCCGGTGCTCGACACCCCGGACCTGCGCCTGACCTGCCACGAGGGCGAGGTCGAGGAGCTGCTGGGCGAACTGGCGCGCCACCACCTGGACCTGGTGCTGGCCGGCCAGGGCGCGCCCGCCAACCCCAACCTGCGCCTGACCAGCGACCGCCTGGTGTCCTCGCCGGTGGACTGGTACGGCCCGGCGCGGCTGGTGCGCAAGGCCGATACGCTGGACTTTCCGCGCTGCCTGGAGCGCCTTCCCGTCCTGTTGCCCACCGGTCATTCGGTGTTGCGCCAGACGCTGGACCGCTGGTTCAATGAGCAGGGCGTGCGTCCCAACGTGGTCGGGGAATTCGAGGACAGCGCGCTCATGTCGGTATTCGCGGCGCGCGGGTTGGGCGTCTTTCCGCTCAGCCGCCTGGGCGGCGGCGACGTCGGCCTGCTGCGCGGCCTGCGGCCGCTGGCGCGCTGCGACAGCGTGCACGAGGAAATCCACGGCATCCGCAACCGCCGCGGGCAGCACCACCCCCTGGTGCAACGCATCCTGGCGCATGCCAAGACTTCGGTTTTTTCTTAATTATTGTCACAAAGACGCTGGTTTTTCAGAAGCTGTTTCCGCTCTATCGTGGCGTTTCTTTCCTGAATCACCGGAGTACCACCGCAATGAAGAAAATCATCTGGATCGCTTTCGCCGTGCTGGCGGCGCTATGGACCGGGCTGGTCGCCATCACGCTGCAACTGGCGGACTGGGTGCTGGCGACCATCGCCTCGACCCAGGTGCCGGGCGCCACGGCCATCGGCTCGGCGCAGTGGGAAGCGCCCGCCTGGGCCGCGCCCTGGGTCGACGCCGGCCTGATCCAGTCGCTGCAGTCCGGCCTGGTGTGGCTGGTGGACCTGCTGAACCAGATCCTGCCCGCCGCGGGCAGCCTTGGCACCTGGATCTCGGTGCTGGGCTGGCTGTTCTGGGGCTTCATCATGGCCGCGCTGCTCATCCTGGCGCTGATCCTGCACTGGCTGGCGGGCAAGCGCCCGCAGGGCGACGGCTCCGGCCGCCAAGTGGTGTAATAAGGCGGGCAACGCGGCATCCCGGCGCGCTGCCTCCTTACAGGAGCGTACCGTGCCGTCCCGATTCCTTCGCGCCGCCATCCTGCCCGCCGCCTTCGCGGCGCTGGCGCCCGCCCATGCGGGCACGGCGCCATATGGCATCGACGTCTGCACGTTGAGCGGCACCTCGGGCCAGTACAGCGTGCGGGTACGCAATACCGGCTCGGCGCCACTGGCGCGCGCCGACATCACCGGCGTGCGGCTGGACGCCGCGGGCCGGGCGCAGGGCGACATCGCGGTGAGCCTGACCGCCATCCCCCCCGGCAGATACGAAACCGCCATTCTGGCTCGCCACGGGGAATCGGCCGCGCTCGTCAGCATTGCCACCTACCGCGTCGTCGATGGCGTCGAAACCCGCCAACAGGAATTGTTCGCCGGCAAGGTCGCTCACGTATCGCCCGGCTCGGCGCTCCAGTACACGCTGGCGCCGCTCGCCGTGCGCGGCTGGACAGTGGCCTACGGTGGCGCCAACGCGCCCCGGCTGGAGCCGGGCAGCGCCGTGCTGCTGGCCTATCCCGCTCGCGGCGGCAAAACGGTCGACAGCCGGCCTGAGGCGGGCCGCAGCCCGACCGAAGTCACGCCGCTCAAGCCTTGCGTGGTGCCCCGCGGCCGATAGCGCCTCGGGCCAAGGCCGCGGCCCGTCGGCCGGGACGCGCCGGCGTCCAGGCGCGCGCCCCGCCCAGGGCCGAACCACACAGCAAGAAGCCTCGCCCCGGCATCAGGTGCCGTTCAGCAGATCGCGCTCGTTCAGCAGCGCATAGACGATCTCGGGTTTGTTGTCGAAGCCGCGGCGGATGGCGGCCGGAATCGACGAGCGCGTCTTGCGGCACAGGCCGGGCTGTTCATCGAGCTGGATGGCGATGCCGCGCGAGGTACGGACCTCGTTGTCGCTGGGAACGATGCGCACCACGATGCCCAGTTGCGCCCGCATGCGGCCCTGCATCGCGCGCAGGTCTTCCAGGCTGGTGATGTTCTCGAGCCGCGCCACCAGGCGCTTTTCCTCTTCCTTGGTGAGCCGCAGGATGCGCACGTCCGCCGCGGGGTCGGCCAACAGCCGATCGCGGTCGCACATACAGGCGCCCGGCGGGCATTCCTGGCGGATGGGGAACGGGAGATTCATGGGACGCGCATCGCAATGCTATCCGTCGATTCTACCCAGGAACGGGCCGCTGCCGCGATTGAATCGCCGGCGCGGTCGGGCATAATGCGCCGAGACGAAACCTCGGAGACGGTGCCTTGAAGACGATCCTGCTCGCGGCCTTGCTGATCGGCGTCAGCGCCAACGTGCACGCGCGCGATCATGCATACGCCATCAAATCCGGGCTGCGGGCGGTGGCGACCATCGAGGGCACGACCGAACAGCGCGTCAGCGTGCGCGTCGGCAAGGGCGCGGCGCAAGAGATCGCCCGCCTGGATGACGAAGCGGTCGACTATTTCGAAACCCCGGACATCGACCACGACGGCTATCGCGACCTGGCGATCGGCCAGAGCGGCGGTGGCGGCCAGGTCCATGCCCGCCTCTTCCTGTATCGTCCCCAGGAACGCCGTTTCCAGGAAATCCAGCATCCGGCGCCCGAGACCAGCCCCTGCCGCCGGTTCGTCAACCCGGTGTTCGACGCGCAGCGTGCCGCGTTCTCGGTCGGGTGCCGCTACGGCGCCGACAGCATGGGCACCGAGGAATACGTGTTGCGCGCCAAAGGAACGGCGCGGCCGGAACGCTGGACCACGCAGGCGCTGTTCGACCTGGAAGACAAGCCGTTCGAGCTGAGCTATGGCTTCAACGAAGACGGTACGGTTGCGCGCATCCAGATCGATGGCGAAGGCTCGCCGCTGGACGGTGACAGCCGGGTGCCCTTCGACCGGATCGACCTGTACGACGCGCCCGACGTGAAGGCGTTATCGACCCAAACCGCCAAGGCCGGTGATCGTCTCGACGTGGTCGCGCTGCGCCCGCAATGGCTGCAGGTGCGCTACCCGGCGGGCGGGGCGGACGCGCCCCTGAAGTGGGTGCGCTACGCGGACCTGAAAATCGACAAATATGCCTACGCGCCACAACAACGCATGCCCATGCGCGGACTGTCGTTGTCGGTGCGCGGCCACCTGGGCACGCAGCTCTACGAAGCCGGCGGCCGCTTCACGCTGCATGTGACGAACCTTGGCCCGGACGCCGCGACACTGGCGTCGCCGCGCATCTGGCTGCTGTTCACGGATGCGCAGGGGCGCCGCACCTTGCAGCCCTTGTACCCGCGCGCGCCGGTCACGCTGGCGCCGCCGTCCAATCCGGCCGACGCCACGCAGGCCTCCCCCGCCTATGCCGGCGACGCGCAGCGGCCCGTGCCATCCGCCGCCGCTGCGCGCCACGTTGCCGACTGGGCCGACGACCCGGTGGTCTGGCGTCCGGG
This sequence comes from Achromobacter sp. CSND-B12, assembly GCF_052906545.1. Lineage (NCBI taxonomy): Bacteria > Pseudomonadati > Pseudomonadota > Betaproteobacteria > Burkholderiales > Alcaligenaceae > Achromobacter > Achromobacter sp. CSND-B12. The sequence goes on from NZ_JBREGJ010000001.1 coordinate 1,936,221, forward strand.
CGAAGACGGCAAGCCGGCCTACCAGGTCAACGCCGGCAATGGCCGCTATGTGCCCTTCTTTCCGGACCTGGCGCCAGGCCGCTATCGCCTGGCCGTGGCGCTGACCGACCCGGGCTCGCTGGCGGAACCGGTCTATTCCAACCAGATCGAGGTCGACCTGCTGTTCCCCAAGCGGCCCTGAACGCCGATTCCGCATGAGCGCATTCCGCCCTTCCCGTTCACATCGCGGCGCGGCCGCGATCATCGCGCGCACGGCCATCGCGCTGGCCACCTGCGTGTTGGCGGCCGCGGCCGCGCTGGTAGCGGCCGGCCTGCTGGCCGACGATGCCGATGCCGACATCGCCGTGGTGCTGGGCAACACCGTCGCGGCCGACGGCAGCCCCTCGGCGCGCCTGGCGGCGCGGCTGGACCGGGCCTACGATTGCTATGCCGCCACCCGCTGCCGCGAGATCTTCGTCAGCGGCGGCATCGACCCGGCAGGCCGCGACGAGGCGGCGGCCATGCGCGCCTACCTGGAAGCACGCGGCGTTCCCGCCGACCGCATCGTCACCGACAGCGCCGGCGCAGACACCTGGGCCACCGCCCGCCACGCCAGCGCCTACATGCGGACCCGCGGCTACACCCGCGCCATGGCCGTCACGCAATACTTCCATGTGCCGCGCACCCGGCTGGCGCTGCATCGCCACGGCGTCGCCGAGGTCAGCGCGGGATACCCCCGCTACGCCGAAGCGCGCGACCTGTATTCGATCCTGCGCGAGCTGCCGGCCATCGCCTGGTACGCGGCGCGGCCGCTATAGTTCCCTTTCCCCTCATCCCCCGACGCTACCGTGCATATCTTCCACAACCCCGTCCACGGCAGACACGATGGCCGCCACGAAATGTTCCGCGGCAGGCTGGTGCCCTGTCACGAAACCCCGGCGCGTCTGGAGTACGTGCTGGACGCCCTGCGCCAGCGCGGCATCGGCACGCTGCAGACGCCGGCCGCGCCCGACCTGGACCTGATACGGCGCGTGCACAGCCCGCGCTACGTCGACTTCCTGCAAGGCGCCTGGGCCGACTGGGTCGCGCTGGACCCGGCCAACGCCGAGCTCGACATCCTGCCCTCGGTGTGGCCGGTGCGCGGTTTCCGCCACGACATCTCGCCCACCAACTTCGCCGCGCGCGTCGGCCTGTTCTCGTTCGACAGCGGCAGCCCGCTGACGGCGGGCACCTGGGAAGCCGCCGTCGCCGGCGCGGCCTGCGCCATCGACGCGGCGCGCGCGGTCTCCCGCGGCAACGGCTCCCGCGCCGCCATGGCGCTGACGCGCCCGCCCGGCCATCACGCCGGCGCCGACTTCTTCGGCGGCTATTGCTTCCTGAACAACGCGGCCCTGGCGGCGCAGGCGCTGCGCGATGCCGGCGCCGAGCGCGTCGCGGTGCTGGACATCGACTACCACCACGGCAACGGCACGCAGAGCATCTTCTACGAACGCGGCGACGTGCTGACCGTGTCGGTGCATGGCGATCCGACCACCGAATATCCCTTCTTCCTCGGCTATGCCGACGAATCCGGCCAGGGCGCGGGCCTGGGCGCCAACCTGAACCTGCCGCTGGCGGCGGGCACCGACTTCGCCGGCTGGACCGAAGCGCTCGAACGGGGCCTGGCCGCCATCGACCGCTTCAAGCCGGACGCGCTGGTGATCGCGCTGGGCGTGGACACCTACGAAGGCGACCCGATCTCGAAATTCAAGCTGCGCAGCGCCGACTATCTGCAAGTGGGCGCGCGGCTGGCCCGGCTGGGCCTGCCCGCGGTGTTCACCATGGAAGGCGGCTACGCGGTGGCCGAGGTCGGCGTCAACGTCGCCAACGTGCTGGAAGGCTACGCCGGCTGAGCGCCGGCCGCCATCCGCCGCCACACGGCCTCGACCGCGGCGCGCGCGTCGCTGCGGTCCTTGAACGCCAGGATCGATACCTCGATGTCCCAGGCGCGGTTGGCCAGCGGCGCGAGGTCGGCGGCCCCCAGGCGCCGCAGCGCGCTGTCCGCCAGCCAGGCCACGCCCAGGCCCTGCGCGGCCATATCGCCCAGCACGTCCGACATCTCGGCCTCGAACAGGCGCACCCCGTGCAGGGGCTCCGGCCCGCTCTCGATCGCCGCATCGATCAGGCGCGCGAAATAGACGCTGGGGGAATACATCAACAACGGCACCGGTCTGTCCATGGTGCCCGGCAGGTCCAGTCCCTCGCGCTCGACCAGGCCGCGCGCCGCGTACGGCCGGATCAGCTCGCGCCCCAGCGTCAGGCAGTCGTAGCGCGACAGGTCCAGCGGCAGCGGCTGCGCCACCTGGTGGAAACAGATCAGCAGGTCGGCCGCGCCCGAGGTGAAGGCCGATACCGTGTCGTGCACATTGCCGGTCTGCAGGCTGCAGCTGAGTTGCTGCCCCGCGCTCCAGTCGCGCCACCAGCGCGGCAGATGGGTCGTCGCCAGGGCATAGGACGTCGCCAGTCGCAACTGGTTGCGCGCCGGCACCGCGGCGATGCCCGCGCGCGCCTCGACCAGCTGGTTGACCAGTTCGATCGCCGCGACGCGGAAGCGCTCGCCCGCCTCGGTGAGCTGGGTCGGAAACGCCGAACGGTCGATCAGCCGCGCGCCCGCCCAGTTCTCCAGGCTCTGGATGCGGCGGCTGAACGCCGCCTGCGACAGATTGCGGGCCTCGGCCGCGCGCGTGAAATTGCGCAGCTCCGACAGGGTGATGAAGTCCTGCAGCCACCGGGTATCCATACCACTCCTTGCGCGATTCGCATGGGCCATGCACGCCATGCATGGCGGCGCATGCGTACTTCGCATTGGACGTCCGCGCCGCGCCCCCGGACACTGTGTCCGCCGGTTCCGCATTGGAACCTGCCCGCATTGAAACCTGCCTTTTGCCGGAGTGTAAACATGGATCAAACCCTGCGTGCGGCGGCCCGCGAATACCTCATCCGCTACGGCGGCGACACTTTCCCGAACCTGTTCAAGTCGGCCAAGGGCACGGTGGTGCGCGACGACACCGGCCGCGAGATCCTGGACTTCACCTCGGGCCAGATGTGCGCCACCATCGGCCACAACCACCCGGCCATCGTCGACGCGGTGCGCCGCGCCGGAGAAACCGCCTTCCACTTTTTCAGCGGCATGATCCCGGAAGCCGTCGCGCAACTGGCCGCGACGATGGCGCGCGACTGGATGCCGGCTGGCATGACCAAGTCGATCTTCGTGAACACCGGTTCCGAGAGCAACGAAATCGCGCTGCGCATGGCCAAGATGCACAAGAGCGGCTTCGAGATCCTGGCGGTGGGCGGCTCGTGGCATGGCGTCACCAGCGGCGCCGGCTCGGTCTCTTACGCCAGCGACCGCAAGGGCTACGGCGTGCCGCCGGCCGGCGTGTTCGTCATGCCCGAGCCGAACTCGTATCGCCCCTACATCGCCGGCCTGGACGCCGAGCAGTCGGCGCTGGCCTGCCTGGAGATCGGCCTGAAGATGTTCGACATGGCCTCGGCCGGCCGGCCCGCGGCCATCATCGTCGAACCGGTCATCAGCGCCGGCGGCGTGCTGGTGCCGCCCAAGTCCTACATGCAGGCGCTGCGCCGTGCCGCCGACGCGCGCGGCATGCTGCTGATCTTCGACGAGGCGCAGACCGCCTTCGGCCGCCTCGGCTGCCGCACCGGCTCGGAACACTTCGGCGTCACGCCCGACATCATCAGCGTCTCCAAGACCCTGGGCGGCGGCCTGCCGCTGGCAGCCACCATCACCACGCCCGCTATCGAACAGGACGTGCACGAGAAAGGCTTCACCTTCTACACCAGCCACGTCTCGGACCCGCTGCCCGCCACCGTCGGCCTGGCCGTGCTGGAAACCTTGCAACGCGAACAACTGCTCGAACGCGCCCGCCGCCAGGGCGACTACCTGCGCCGCGGCCTGCTGGAACTGCAGCAGCGCCACGAAGCCATCGGCGACGTGCGCGGCCTGGGCCTGCTGCTGGGCGTGGAACTGGTGCAGGACCGCGACACGCGCGAGCCCTATCACGCGCTCGGCGCCCTGACCACGCAGCGCTGCTTCGAACTGGGACTGTCGATGAACATCCGCCGCCGCCCCGAACGCGGCTCGGTCTGGCGCATCGCGCCGCCGCTGACCGTCAGCAACGACGAGATCGACCGCGCCATCGCCATCCTCGACCAGGCCCTGACCGAAAGCCTGGACCAGATCGCCAAGCCCCGCGCGCTGAGCGCCTGAGCCGTCCCACCCTGGCGCCGGGCCGGGCCCGGCCGGAGAATGCAATGCCGATATTCCGAACCGCGGCCGGCGCCCTGGCGCTGGCCACCGTCACCGGCCTGGCCCACGCCGGCCCCACCCTCGATACCGTGAAGAAGCGCGGCTACGTGCAGTGCGGCGTGTCCACCGGCATCCAGGGCTTCTCCTCGCCGGACAGCAAGGGCAACTGGCAGGGACTGGACGTTGACATGTGCCGCGCCATCGCCGCCACCGTCTTCAACGACGCCAGCAAGTTCCGCCTGACGCCATTGACGACGCAGGCGCGCTTCACCGCGCTGCAATCGGGCGAGGTCGACGTGCTGACGCGCAACGTCACGCCGACGATGGCGCGCGACACCACGCTGGGGCTGATCAGCACCGGCGTGAACTACTACGACAGCCAGGGCGTGATGGTGTCCGCCAGGCTCGGCGTCAAGAAGCTCAAGGAACTGGACGGCGCCACCATCTGCGTGCAGCCCGGCACCGTCACCGAGCTCGACCTGGCCGACTGGTTCCGCGCCAACGGCCTGAAATTCAAGCCGGTGGTGATCGACAAGTACGACGAGATCGTGCGCGCCTTCTCGGCCGGCCGCTGCGACGCCTTCACCTCCGACAAATCGCAGCTGGCCGCCTCGCGCACCACGCTGGAGCACCCTGACAACTACGTGATCCTGGACGAGAATATCGCCAAGAGTCCGCTCGGGCCGATGGTGCGCCAGGGCGACGACAACTGGTTCAACGTGGTGCGCTGGACGCTCAACGCCATGCTGGAGGCGGAAGAATTCGGCGTGACCTCGGCCAACGTCGACAGCCAGCTCAAGAGCACCAACCCCAACGTGCAGCGCATCCTGGGCGTGACGCCGGGCATGGGCAAGAACCTGGGGGTGGATGACAAGTGGGCCTACAACATCGTCAAGCAGGTCGGCAATTATGGCGAGAGCTATGAACGCAACCTGGGCATGGCCAGCGCCATGAAGCTGCCGCGCGGCCTGAACGCGCAATGGCGCGACGGCGGCCAGATGTATGGTTGGCCGGTGCGCTGACGCGCGCAAGCCGCGCCGCGGGCCGGGGTCCGAACCCCGACCCGCGGCGTTTTTTTTCAGTCGCGCGTTTCCAGCGCCTTGTTGATCCGCAACGCCAGCAGCGTGCAGGCCGTACCGGACAGCAGATAGATACTGACCGCCACCAGCCCGAAACGCGCCGACAGCCCCAGCGCCACCAGCGGCGCGAAGGCCGCGCCCACCAGCCACGCCATGTCGGTGGTCAGCGCCGCCCCGGTATAGCGGAAACGCTTGCTGAAGTTGGCCGTCACCGTGCCGGACGCCTGGCCGTACGACAGCCCCAGCAGCGCGAAGCCGATCAGGATGAACGCATCCTGCGCCTTGGGGCTGCCGCCCAGCAGCCACGGCGTGAACAACGCGAACACGCCGATCAGCGCGGCCAGCAGGCCGAGCGTGGTGCGCCGGCCGATGCGGTCGGCGATCCAGCCCGAAGCGATGGTGCCCAGAATGCCCAATCCCGCGCCGATGATCTGCACGATCAGCACGTCAGGAATCTGCTGCGTCGCGCTGACCGCGATCCACGATAGCGGAAACACCGTCACCAGATGGAACAGCGCATAGCTGGCCAGCGCCGCGAACGCGCCCAGGAACAGGTTGTAGCCCTGCTCGCGCACCATCTGCCCGGTGCTGATGGGCTCCAGCTCCCCTTCTTCCATCAACTGGGTGTATTCCTCCGTCACCACCAGCCGCAGCCGCGCGAACAGGGCCACCACGTTGATGGCGAAGGCCACGAAGAACGGATAGCGCCACCCCCACTCGATGAAGTCGGTCTCGGTCAGCGTCACGTGCAGGAACAGGAACAAGGCGCTGGCGATCATGAAGCCGATGGGCGCGCCCAGCTGTCCCAGCATCGCGTACCAGCCGCGCCGCTTGGGCGGGGCATTCAGCGCCAGCAGCGACGGCAGGCCGTCCCAGGAGCCGCCAAACGCCAGCCCCTGCAGGCAGCGGAACACCGCCAGCAGCACGATGGCGTGCGCGCCGATGGCTTCATAGCCCGGCAGGAACGCCATCCCCACCGTGGCGGTGCCGAGCAGGAACAGCGCAATGGTGAGCTTGGTGCCCCGCCCCCAGCGCCGCTGGATCGCCATCGATACCGCGGTGCCGATGGGACGCGCGATGAACGCGAACGAGAAGATCACGAAGGCCCACAGCGTGCCTTCCAGTTGCGGCTCGAAGGGAAAGAACACGCGCGGAAACACCAGCACGCAGGCAATGCCGAAGACGAAGAAGTCGAAGTACTCGGAAGCGCGGCCGATCACGACGCCCACCGCGATCTCGCCGGGCGCCACCTTGGCGTGACTGCCCGTTGCGCCTGCCGCGCCCGGGCTCGGCAAAGGAGACGCGTGCCCAGGGTACTGCGTGGTGGTCGCCATGTGAGTGCTCGCTGAAAGGAGGTTTGAAAAACGCCTTGTCTACGCTTTTTTGCAACACACTCGTACGCACATGCATCCGGGACCCGCGGGCCGCGGCGCCATGGCGGCAGGCCCTGCCCCGCACACCTTCGCGTGCGTACTTTTGCTCTTTTTACCCTAGATTTTTCGCGGCTTCCAGCGTAGTGTTGCGTTTAACTCCCACGGTTACGTTTCGGGGTATGGCCATGCCGTCTTTCCCAAGGCTCCGCGGATTGTTGCTGTTCGCCGCCCTGCCGTTGCTCTCCGGATGCAATGCGGTATTGCTCTCGCCATCCGGTGACATCGCGCTGCAGCAGCGCAACCTGATCATCATCTCCACCGGCCTGATGCTGCTGATCATCGTGCCGGTGATCTTCCTGACTTTCCTGTTCGCGTGGCGCTATCGCGCCAGCAACCGCGACGCGCACTACGACCCCGACTGGAACCACTCCACCATGCTGGAGCTGCTGATCTGGGCGGCGCCGCTGCTGATCATCATCGCGCTGGGCGCGCTCACCTGGGTCAGCACCCACCAGCTAGATCCCTACCGGCCGCTGGCGCGCCTGTCCGAAGGCCGCGAGGTTCCTCCCGGCACCAAGCCGCTGGTGGTCGAAGTGGTGGCGCTGGACTGGAAGTGGCTGTTCCTCTATCCCGAACAGGGGGTGGCGGCGGTCAACGAAATGGCCGCGCCGGTCGACCGCCCGATCCAGTTCAAGATCACCTCATCCACGGTGATGAACTCCTTCTTCATCCCGGCGCTGGCCGGCCAGATCTATGCCATGCCGGGCATGCAGACCACGCTGCACGCGGTCATCAACCACCCAGGCGAATACGAGGGCCTGTCGGCCAACTACAGCGGCGCGGGCTTTTCCGGCATGCGCTTTCGCTTCCACGGCCTGGACCAGCAGGGCTTTGACAAGTGGATCGCCGATGCCCGCGCCTCCGGCGCCACGCTCGGCCGCGACACCTACCTGAAACTGGAACAGCCCAGCGAACGCAACCCGGTGCAGCGCTACGCCAGCGTCGCGCCCGGCCTGTTCGACGCCATCGTCAACCGCTGCGTCGAGCCGAACCGCATGTGCATGAAGGACGCCATGGCGATCGACGCCGGCGGCGGCATGGGCATTCCCGGCGCACGCAACATCGCCAGCCTGGACGAGGCCACGCGCGAACGCCTGGGCCTGGCCGATGCGCCGCCGCGCAAGTATGTCGGCGCCATGTGCACGTCAGCGGCGGAACTGGCGCTGTAGCGGCCGCGCCGCCGCCACGGCGCATCGCGTGAAATCAAGGTATTCCCCCTGGAAACCGAGCCCTGGAAACCGAGATGACTGATCAACCAGACCTCACCAAGCTGATCTTCGGTCGCCTGACCTGGGACGCCATTCCCTTCCACGAGCCGATCCTGCTGGCCACCTTCGCCATGGTGGCGATCGGCGGCATCGCGCTGCTGGGCGCCATCACCTATTACCGCAAGTGGGGCTACCTGTGGCGCGAGTGGTTCACCAGCATCGACCACAAGAAGATCGGCATCATGTACATGATCCTGGGGCTGGTGATGCTGCTGCGCGGCTTCGCCGACGCCATCATGATGCGCCTGCAGCAGGCCGTGGCCTTCGGCGATTCCACCGGCTACCTGCCGCCGCACCACTACGACCAGATCTTCACCGCGCACGGCGTCATCATGATCTTCTTCGTGGCCATGCCGCTGGTCACGGGGCTGATGAACTACGTGGTGCCGCTGCAGATCGGCGCGCGCGACGTGGCCTTTCCGTTCCTGAACAACTTCAGCTTCTGGATGACCACCGGCGGCGTGGTGCTGGTGATGATGTCGCTGTTCGTGGGCGAATTCGCCCGCACGGGCTGGCTGGCGTATCCCCCGTTATCGGGCATCGCGCACAGTCCGGACGTGGGGGTCGACTACTACATATGGGCCTTGCAGATAGCGGGGGTCGGCACATTGCTGTCAGGCGTGAACCTGCTGGTCACCATCGTCAAGATGCGCGCGCCCGGCATGTCGCTGATGCGCATGCCGATCTTCACCTGGACCGCGCTGTGCACCAACGTGCTGATCGTGGCGGCGTTCCCGGTGCTGACCGCGGTGCTGGCGCTGCTGTCGATGGACCGCTACGTCGGCACCAACTTCTTCACGGCCGACTTCGGCGGCAACGCCATGATGTACGTAAACCTGATCTGGATCTGGGGTCACCCCGAGGTCTACATCCTGATCCTGCCGGCCTTCGGCATCTTCTCGGAGGTGGTCGCCACCTTCTGCCGCAAGCGCCTGTTCGGCTACGCATCGATGGTGTACGCCACGGTGGTGATCACGGTGCTGTCGTACCTGGTATGGCTGCACCACTTCTTCACCATGGGGTCCGGGGCCAGCGTGAACTCGTTCTTCGGGATCACCACGATGATCATCTCGATCCCGACCGGCGCCAAGATCTTCAACTGGCTGTTCACCATGTACCGCGGCCGCATCCGCTTCGAGGTGCCGATGCTGTGGACGCTGGGCTTCATGGTCACCTTCGTGATCGGCGGCATGACGGGCGTGCTGCTGGCGGTGCCGCCGGCCGACTTCGCGCTGCACAACAGCCTGTTCCTGATCGCCCACTTCCACAACGTCATCATCGGCGGCGTGCTGTTCGGGCTGATGGCCGGCATCACCTACTGGTTCCCCAAGGCCTTCGGCTACAAGCTCGATCCGTTCTGGGGCAAGTGCTCGTTCTGGTTCTGGCTGGTGGGCTTCTACTTCGCCTTCATGCCGCTGTACGTGCTGGGCCTGATGGGCGTGACGCGCCGCGTCAACCACTTCGAGGACATGTCGCTGCAGATCTGGTTCCAGGTGGCCGCGTTCGGCGCCTTCCTGATCGCCATCGGCATCGCCTGCTTCCTGATCCAGCTGGTGGTGAGCTACCGCCGCCGCGATTCGCTGCGCGACTTCAGCGGTGATCCATGGGACGGCCGCACGCTGGAATGGTCGACGTCATCGCCGCCGCCCAACTACAACTTCGCCTTCACGCCGCGCATCCATGACCAGGATGCCTGGTGGCAGATGAAGCAGCACGGCTACCAGCGCCCGCAGGCCGGCTTCATCCCCATCCACATGCCCAAGAACACCTGGGCCGGCATCGTGCTGGCGGCGATCAGCGTGGTGATGGGCTTCGCGCTGATCTGGCACATGTGGCCGCTGGCGGTGCTGTCGTTCGCCGCGCTGATCATCGTGTCCATCGTCCACACCTTCAACTACAAGCGCGAGTACTACGTGCCGGCCGACGAGGTCGTGCGCACGGAGGACGCCCGCACCCACCTGTTGGCGAAACATGTCTGATACCCTGGCCCCCACCCTGCCCGGCGGCAGCGCGCCGCCCGCCGAGCCCGTGTTCCACGTGGCCGGCGAACACCATCCGAAGAACGGCACGCTGCTGGGCTTCTGGGTGTACCTGATGAGCGACTGCCTCATCTTCGCCTGCCTGTTCGCCACCTACGGCGTGCTGGGGCGCAACTACGCCGCCGGCCCGTCCGGCGCCGACCTGTTCGACCTGCCGCTGGTGGCGGTCAACACCTCGCTGCTGCTGCTGTCGTCCATCACCTATGGCTTCGCCATGCTGGAGATGCGGCGCAACCGGGTCGGCGCCACGCAGGGCTGGCTGGCGGTCACCGGCGTGCTGGGGCTGGGCTTCCTGTCGCTGGAACTGTATGAGTTCGCGCACCTGATCCACATCGGCGCCGGGCCGCAGCGCAGCGCCTTCCTGTCGTCTTTCTTCACCCTGGTGGGCACGCACGGGCTGCACGTCACGTTCGGCATCGTCTGGCTGGTGACGATGATGGTGCAGGTGCGCATGCACGGCCTGATCCCCGAGAACCGCCGCCGGCTGATGTGCCTGTCGATGTTCTGGCACTTCCTGGACCTGATCTGGGTCGGCGTGTTCACCTTTGTCTACCTGATGGGAGTGCTGCCATGAACGCGCATGCCGACCATGCCGGCCACGGCCACGATCACGGCCATCACGACGATGACGACGGCGCCGCCCATGGCACCCTGAAAAGCTACGTCACCGGCTTCGTGCTGGCGGCCATCCTGACCGCGATCCCGTTCTGGCTGGTGATGGACCGGGTGTTCGCCAGCTCGCGCACCACGGCGCTGGTGATCCTGGCGTTCGCGGTGGTGCAGATCGTGGTGCACATCATCTACTTCCTGCACATGGATACCAAGTCCGAAAGCGGCTGGAACATGTTGGCGTTAATATTCACGCTGGTGCTGGTCGTGATCACGCTCAGCGGATCCATCTGGATCATGTACCACTTGAACTCCAACATGATGCCCATGTCGGTCCACGACATGCGGAATATGCCCTGACGTGATGGCGGCAACAAAAGACTCTACGCATTCCGGCGACACCCCCCGCAATCCCCGCAGCGCAACCACCCTGGTCATCCTGGGCATGGTTGCGGTCGTGCTGTTCGCGGGGCTCTGCGCCCTCGGTACCTGGCAGGTGCACCGCCTGGCCTGGAAGCAGAACCTGATCGCGCAGGTGGAACAGCGGGCCCACGCCCCGGCCACCCCCGCTCCCGCGCGCGCCGACTGGCCCGGGCTGACCGCGGACAATGCCGAATACCGCCGCGTGTCCGCCAGCGGCGCCTACCAATACGACAAGCAGACGCTGGTCCAGGCCGCCACCGAACTGGGCAGCGGCTACTGGGTCATGACGCCGCTGCAACTGGCCGATGGCGGCGGCACGGTGCTGATCAACCGCGGCTTCGTGCTGCCCGAATGGCGCAAGCGCCAGGCCGGCGGCCAGGCCGAGGCCGACGCCGGCCCGGTCAAGGTCGATGGCCTGCTGCGCATGGGCGAACCCGGCAACGGATTCCTGCGCAACAACGATCCGGCCGCCAACCTCTGGTATTCGCGCGACCTGCCGGCCATCGCCAGCGCGCGCGGCCTGGGCGAAGTGGCGCCCTACTTCATCGATGCCGACGCCGCGCCGGGCGCGGGCCGCGATCCGACCCAGGCGCCGGTGGGCGGCCTGACGACGCTGACCTTCCCCAACAACCACCTGGTCTACGCCATCACCTGGTACGCCCTGGCCGCCATGATCGTCCTCGGCGCCGGCATCGTGGCGCGCGAAGAACGGCGGCTGCGCGCGCGCCAGTGATCCATGCCCGATCCGGCGCGCATGCCGGATCGGACCAGGGCCTGGCGGTGAATACCCGACCGCCGCCACCCGCCTGAGCGGGCGTATCCCGGCCGTGGTCTCGCGGCCGCCAGCCCGTCAACGGCGCGCCTCCCGCCACGTTTCTAAAGCGCAGCGCCGCCCGGCCCACTTCTCGAGCGCGGCGCCTCTCGCTTCGGCAGCCCGCTACTTACCTCTCACGTCCGCGCGTCGGCTGTCGGCCAGTCGCCGCGCCGATTGCCCACGCATTGCCCCACGCTCGCCGCGCGCTTTCCCGGCTGGCAGGTCATCGCGCGTCCGGCACTAACCGTTGTGGCGAACTCGTCTCAGATCGGTCTTAGAACACCTCAGGATAGCCGGCACTTGGCCGAACTTACCCGAGAATGGGCCCATGCAATCAAGGCAGGCATTCCCGGGGAGTTCGCTCCCCTGCCCGTCGATGGTTCTTCCCCATTGCCTACCCGAGGAACTCTCACAATGAAAAAAAAGCTGCTCGCGGCCGCGGTGTTGACGGCCCTGGCCAGTGTCGCCCAGGCGGCGACGTCCGTAACGCTCTACGGCCTGATCGACACCGGCATTGGCTACAACAGGATCACGGGCGACGCAAACGGCGCTGACTACTCTGGCAGCCGCATCGGCATGATCAATGGCGTGCAGGCGGGCTCGCGGTGGGGCCTGCGCGGCACCGAGGATCTGGGCGACGGCCTGCGCGCCGTGTTCCGCCTGGAAAATGGCTTCAACTCGGCCGACGGCAGCCGCCTGCAACAAGGCCGGATGTTCGGTCGCCAGGCCACCATCGGCCTCGCCGACGACGCCTGGGGTTCCGTGGATTTCGGCCGCCAGACGTCCGTCGGCTCCCTCCTTCTCGCAGACATCAACCCGTTCCGCACCACTTTCACGCAGGCCAGCATCGGCACGACCTTCAGCGCCGCCAACACCATGCGCTGGGACAACATGGTCCTGTACCACAGCCCCTGGACGGACGGCTTCCAGTTCGCCGTGGGCTACTCCTTCAATGTCGACGGCACCGACAAGGAGCAGAGCGGTTTCCGCACCGCCGACAACGCCCGCGGCATCACCGCCGGCCTGCGCTATGCGAATGGCCCGCTGAACATCGTGCTCACCTTCGACCAACTCAATGGCTCCAATCTGGCCAGCGTAGACGCCTTTGGCGATCCGGTCGATCACAACGCCACGCCGCGCCAGTACGCCGTGGGCATGTCCTACGACCTGGAAGTGGTCAAGCTGGCTGCGGCCTATGGGCGCACCACCGATGGCTGGTTCGTCGGCCAGGATCTGCCGGCGGGCGTGCGCGGCAAGCAAGCCGCCGGCGCCACGCGGCGCAGTGAAAAGCTGTTCGGCACCAATCGCTACGAGGAAGGCTTCAGGGCCAACTCCTACATGCTGGGCGCCACCGTCCCGCTTGGCGGCGGCAGCGTGTTCGGCGCGTGGCAACACGCCTCGGCCTCCAGCGACGCCCTGACCGGCGATGACGCCAACATGGATATCTGGAGCCTGGGCTACACCTACGACCTGTCCAAGCGCACCAACCTGTATGTCTACGGCTCGTATGGCAAGAACTATGCGTTCATCGAAGGCCTCAAGAGCACGGCGGGCGGCGTCGGTATCCAACACCGGTTCTAGCAGGCTCGCCCCAGGAAATAGAAGTCCCGACCCCTTTCGGAGTCGACGCATCGCGGGGACCCGTGCCCACGGCGCGACTCCCTTTCTTCCCTCTTCCCTTCAGGAATCTTCCACATGAAAAAGACATTGCTCGCAGCCGCCATGCTGGCCACTTTCGCCGGCGTCGCCCAGGCGGAAACGTCAGTCACGCTCTACGGCATCATTGATACCGGTATCGGCTACAACAAGGTTTCCGGCACGGTACCTGTCATCGACCAGGCGACCGGCAAAACCCAGGCCGTCGATGTCAGCGGCAGCAGGATCGGCATGATCAACGGCGTGCAGGCCGGTTCGCGCTGGGGTCTGAAAGGCTCCGAAGACCTGGGCGATGGCCTGCGCGCCATGTTCACGGTCGAAAGCGGCTTCGATTCGGGCGACGGCACGCAGCAGCAGAACCGCCTGTTCAATCGCCAGGCCACCGTCGGCCTGGCCAACGACGCCTGGGGCTCGGTGGAGTTCGGCCGGCAGACCACCGTCGGCGGCACCTTCCTGGCTGAAATCGATCCGTTCTACACCAGCTTCACGCAGGCCAACATCGGCACGAGCTTCAGCGCGGCCAACACCATGCGCTGGGACAACATGATCATGTACCGCAGCCCCTGGACCGACGGCTTCCAGTTCGCGCTGGGGTATTCCTTCAATGTCGACACCACCGACAAGAACCAGAGCGGCTTCCGCACCGCCGACAACGCCCGCGGCATCACCGCCGGCCTGCGCTATGTGAATGGTCCGCTGAACGTGTCGCTGACCTACGACCAGATCAACAGTTCGAATCAGGCCCGCGTGCTCGACGCCGATGGCGAGCAGCTCGTCAGCGGCGGCAAGCCGGTCGAATTCGACCACGACGCCACGCCGCGCCAATACGCCGTAGCGGCCTCGTACGACCTGGAAGTCGTGAAGCTGGCTGCCGCCTACGGCCGCACCACCGACGGCTGGTTCGTCAGCCAGGACCTGCCAAACGTCAAGCTGGGCAGCTACCACTACGCCAACGGCTTCAAGGCCAATTCCTACATGCTGGGCGCCACCATTCCCCTGGGCGGCGCCAGTAACTTGTTCGGCTCGTGGCAGCACGTCTCGCCGTCCAACGCCCTGCTGACCGGCGACGATGCCAGGATGAACATCTGGAGCGTGGGCTACACCTACGACCTGTCCAAGCGCACCAGCCTGTACGCCTATGGCTCGTACGGCAAGAACTACGCATTCATCGACGGCCTCAAGAGCACCGCAGGCGGCGTCGGCGTGCGTCACCTGTTCTGATCCGTTCCCCGCGCCGGCCAGGCCGGCGCGGCAACTTGTCCGCGCCCAGGGCGCATCCGCGCAGTTTCATGCGGATGCGCCCTTTCTCCATCCGCACTCGGGGTTAACCCCGTTGCGCCGCCGAAAATAACCAGAAATTCGTGATTTTTGCCAGAAAATAGGACTTTTTGACCTACAATAGCGGCCGGGAACACCGCTGGGCGTCATGCTCAGCGTGCTGTTCCCTTTCTTTTTGTCTCTTCCTTTCCCTTCACTACAGGAGTCCCACGGATGAAAAAGACGCTGCTCGCAGCCGCAATGTTGACCACTTTTGCAGGCGTCGCTCAGGCAGAAACGTCAGTCACTCTCTATGGTGTCATCGACACCGGCATTGGCTACAACAAGATCAAGGGCAATGGCTATGACGGCAGCAAGCTCGGCATGATCAACGGCATCCAGGCCGGCTCCCGCTGGGGCCTGCGCGGATCCGAAGACCTGGGCGATGGCCTGCGCGCCGTGTTCACGCTGGAAAGCGGTTTCGATTCGGGCAACGGCACCCGCGGCCAGAGCGGCCGCCTGTTCGGCCGCCAGGCCACCATCGGACTGGCCAACGACGCCTGGGGCACGATCGAATTCGGCCGCCAGGCCACCGTCGGCTCGAACTACCTGGCCGACATCGATCCCTTCTACACCAGCTACACCCAATCGAACCTGGGCCTGGGTTTCAGCGCGGCCAACACCATGCGCTGGGACAACATGGTGATGTACCGCAGCCCCTCGATGAGCGGCTTCCAGTTCGCCGCGGGCTATTCGTTCAACGTCGACGATACCAACAACGACGAAACCCATTTCCGCACCAACGACAATTCGCGTGGCATCACCGCCGGCCTGCGCTACGTGGAAGGGCCGGTCAACGTCACGCTGACCTACGACCAGCTCAATGGCTCGAACCGCGCGTCGATCGACCATGACGCCACGCCGCGCCAGTACGCGGTGGGCCTGTCGTACGACCTGGAAGTGGTGAAGCTGGCGGCCGCCTATGGACGCACCACCGACGGCTGGTTCGTCGGCCAGGACCTGCCGGCCGGCACGCCGTTCAGCGACGAGTTCGGCACCAACCGCTACGTCGACGGCTTCAAGGCCAACGCCTACATGCTGGGCGCGACGATGCCGGTGGGCGGGGCCAGCAGCCTGTTCGCGTCGTGGCAGCACGTGTCGCCGTCCAACGATCGCCTGACCGGCGGCGACGCCAACATGAACGTCTGGAGCGTGGGCTACACCTACGACCTGTCCAAGCGCACCAACCTGTACGCCTATGGTTCGTACGGCAAGGACTACGCGTTCATCGATGGCCTCAAGAGCACCGCGGCCGGCGTCGGCATCCGCCACGTATTCTAAGGCGGGGGATCGCGCCGGCGCAGCCGGCGCCCCGGCGGCTCGCCGTAGGCGCGCCGGTACATGGCGATGAAGGCGCTGTCGCTGGCATAGCCCACGGCATGCGCCACCTCGGTCACCGAGGCGCCTTCGGCCAGCCGGGCCCGCGCCATCAACAGGCGGCATTGCGCGCGCCAGCGGGTGAACGACAGGCCGGTTTCGGCCAGGAACACCCGCGCCAGCGTGCGGCCGCTGGCCCCCACCCGCCGGCCCCATTCGTCGATCGACAGCGGGCAGGCCGGATTCTCCAGCAATTCACGCGCGATGGGCGCCAGCCGCCGGTCGCGCGGCATCGGCAGATGCAGCGGCGCCGTCGGCGCCGCCGCCAGCTCGTCCAGCAACGCGCCCACCAGGCGCTGGCGCGGCGCATCCAGGGCCGCGTCTGACGGCCATTGCGTCACGCGCACGATCAGCTCGCGCAAGAGCGGATTGACGTCCAGGATCGCCGGCTCTCGCGGCAGGTTCGGGTAGGCGCGCACATCGAAATACAGGCTGCGATAGGCGAAGCTGCCCTGCATGGCCGTGCGATGCACGCAACCGGCCGGCAGCCAGGCAGCCTGCAGCGGCGCCAGCTGCCCGACCCGGTCGGCCAGGTACAGCGTCACCCCGCCTTCGGCTTGATAGAGCAATTGGGTGCGCTGGTG
The DNA here is from genome assembly GCF_052906545.1 of Achromobacter sp. CSND-B12. Taxonomy (NCBI): domain Bacteria; kingdom Pseudomonadati; phylum Pseudomonadota; class Betaproteobacteria; order Burkholderiales; family Alcaligenaceae; genus Achromobacter; species Achromobacter sp. CSND-B12. The sequence continues at coordinate 1,953,105 of NZ_JBREGJ010000001.1, forward strand.
CGCGTGCCAGTCCGAGGCGTGCTCGCGCGTATCGATCGCCATGCCCACGATGGGGCAGGCGACAAGATCGGGATCCTCGACGGCGGGAAGCGTATAGATGGGCATGTCCGATTGGCGATGTTTTATGGCGTGATGTCGTGATTTTGCGCGGCGTGGCGCGCCTACGCTAGCGTCTTTTTGCTTGACGGCGACACCATGTCTTCCCCCTCCTCCTCATCCGGCGCGCGCGCGTTGCCCCCGCCCTGGCTCGTCATCGCGCTGCTGGCGCTGCCGCAGGTCGCCGAGACCATACTCGCGCCCGCGCTGCCTGACCTGGCGCGCCACTGGCGCCTGGATGCCGCGGCCACGCAGCCGGTCATGGGCATCTTCTTTGTCGGCTTTGCCGCCGGGGTGCTGCTGTGGGGCCATCTGGCCGACACCCGCGGGCGCCGCCCGGCGATGCTGACCGGCCTTGCCCTGGGGCTGGCGGGCACCTTGTGCGCGCTGGCCGCGCCGGCCTATCCCTGGCTGCTGGCCGGCCGTTTCCTGCAGGCGCTGGGGCTGGCGGCGTGTTCGGTGGTGACGCAGACCGTGCTGCGCGATTGCCTGGACGGCCCACGGCTGACCCATTACTTCGTCACGCTGGGCACGGTGCTGGCGTGGTCGCCGGCAGTCGGGCCGCTGACGGGCCAGGCGCTGGCCGACGGACACGGCTACGGCGGCGTGCTGGCCGCGATCGCGGTGGTGGTGGCGCTGCTGCTGGGATCGGTCGCCTGGCGCTGGCGCGAAACCCGGCCGGCGCCGACCGGCGCCGTGCCGCTGGCCGCGCTGGCGCGCCGGATGCTGGCCGACGGCGCGTTGCGCCTGGCCGTGCAGCGGGTGGCGGGACTGAACCTGCTGGTGTTTTCGTTCTACGCGGCGGGACCGTTCATGACGGGGTCGCTGCCCGGCCTGGGCTTTGGCTGGGTGGGCCTGGGCGTGGCGCTGGCTGGCAGCCTGGGCGCGGCCTGCAACCGCCGCCTGCCCGCGGCGGCGGGCGCCGCGATCCGGGTGCGCTATGGCCTGCGCTGCGTCGCGCTGGGCGCGGCGGCGCAGGCGCTGGCCATGGCGTGGCGGCCGCAGCCCGGCTGGCTGTGGGCCGCCGCGGCCTTGCCGGTGTTCATCGGCTACGGCCTGGCGATACCCAATCTGCTCGGACCGGCGCTGCGTCGCTATGGCCATTGCCTGGGCCGCGCCGGCGCATTGTTCGGCCTGGCCTACTACAGCCTGCTGGGACTGGGATTGGCGGCCACGTCGTGGCTGCCGTTCGATACGCCGCTGCCGTTGAGCGCGGCCTGGCTGGCCGTCGCATTGTGGCTGTTGGCGGCGCGTGAACGTGATTAGCGCGGCCAGGCGGCCGGCCACCGCTTGCCGGCCAACCTTTACCGCGTCTGCGGGCGCCGGCGGCCCTTGCGCGCCGGCGGCGTCTCGATCGCCAGCCCCTCGGCGCGCCAGTCGGGAAAACCGGCATCCAGCCGCCGCGCGCGCAGGCCATGGGCGCGCAGCGCGGTGACGGCATCGGACGACAGCACGCAGAAGGGGCCGCGGCAATAGGCCACGATCTCATGGTCGGCCGGCAGCTCTTCGAGCCGCTTGAGCAGTTCGTCCGCGGGAATGTTGATGGCGCCGGGCAGGTGCCCCTGCGCGAATTCGTCGGCGGGCCGCACGTCGAGCAGCGTCATGCTGCCTTCGCCCAGGCGGTTCAGCAGTTCGTCGCGCGATATGGCTTCGAGTCCGTCGCGCCGGTCCTGGCTGTCGGCCACCAGGCGCCGCATCTCGCCGCGATTGTGCTGCGCCACCGCGTCCAAGGCGTTGAGCAGGCCGGCGATCGGCGCGGAGCCAAGCCGGTAGTACACGTGCTTGCCCTCGCGCCGCGTGACGACGAAGCCGGCGCGGCGCAACTGTTGCAGGTGCTGCGAGGCATTGGCCACCGACAGTCCCGACAATTCGGCCAGCCGCTCGACCGGCCGCTCGCCCTGCGCGATATGCTCCAGCAGGATCAGGCGATGGGCGTTGCCCAGGGTGCGGGCGAGTTCGGCCAATTCGGCGGCAAGGGGGGGCTGGACGGAAGGCGCGGTCATTGGCGGCGATCTTAGCATTGCGCCTGCACCCGTCTGCTCCTTGGACGCCTCCCCGGCATGTCCGCGGCGTGACGATGCAATGAACGCGAAACACGGCGCTGTCATCATTGGATACTTCTCGGACCAATCCTCCAAATCCATGTCCCGCATGCCTGCTTCCGACCTGCCCCGTCCGTTCACCGCTCGCTGGCGCCCCGCGCTGCGGATCCTGGCCCTGGCCACGCTGCCGCTGCTGCTGGCCGCCTGCAACGGCGGCGGCGACGACGATGACGACGACACCAGCCCCCCGGTGGCGCAGAATCCGGCGCCGCCGGCGGACACGCGCAACCAGGCCTACCTGGCGGCCAAGGCCGGCGACGTGATCCAGGTGCGCATCGAGGAACTGCGGCCGACGCAGGCCGCGATCGGCTACGACCAGATCTACTACAAGCTGGGCCGCTGGCAAGGCGACTTCAATCGCGCCACCTGGGCGGCCGACCCGGTCAAGCAACTGGACTACCTGAACCGCACGGTCGGCAAGAAGTTCAGCGACTATTGCGAGGACATGGGCGCCACCACCTCCCAGGCCTTCACATCGATTGCGCAATTGCGGGCGGCGCGCCTGGACCAGCCGGCCACCTTCAGCTGCACCGCCGCCATGGGCGCCGATCCCGCCAACCTGAAGACCGTGGTGGTCGGCTGGGACGGCAATCTGTACCTGACCGACGGCCACCACACCTTCTCGTCGCTGCGCGAGATCGCCGATGGCGGGCCCAAGCTGCCGGTGTGGGTCAAGGTCGATGCCAACTACAGCGGCGTCGGCAGCGCCGCGGCGTTCTGGCAACGCATGGTCGACGAACGCAAGGCCTGGCTGCGCGACGGCCAGAACCAGCCCATCACGGTGGACCAGTTGCCGACGCGGCTGGGCATCGCCAACGCGCAGGAAGCCGGCGGCATGCAGGAAGACCGCTACCGCTCGCTGGTGTACTTCACCCGCGACATCGCCTACAGCAACGGCAACCTGCCGGAGTTCGCGGAATTCCTGTGGGGCGACTGGCTGCGCCGGCAGGTGGCCGGCGGCCAGTTGCCGGGCCTGGACCAGTACGCCATGATGGCGCCGTCCACGCCCGCGCAGATCCTGACCGTGAGCACGCTGAATGCGTCGCTGGCCTCCACCGGCGCCAACGACGGCTACGCCGCCGCGGTGCGCAACGCCGCGCTGAAGATGAGCGCGCTGGCCGACAACGACATCGTGTTCCAGGACCGCACGGCCGCCAGCCTGGGCCGCATCCAGCTGGTGGCGGGCGCCCCCAGCGGCTCGCCCACCAAGAAGGCGCGCGATACGCTCGAAGAACTGCCGCGCAACGACGTCAAGGCCGACGCGTCGCCGGAAGGCTCGCCGCGCGGCGCCGGCAAGCTGTGGTTCGCGGTCAACTACCGCGCCTGCGGCAAGCCCGCCGCCGGCACCTGCTGGGGCTGGTAGGCGCGGGGCCGCCTCAGCGGTCGACCTGCATGGCCGGCCGCGCCTGCACCTTGCCCAGCCAGGCCTGCACCTTGGGGTGGGCCGCGATCGGCGCCCCCAGCATCGCGCTGTAGCCGATCACCGACCCCACCACCAGGTCGGCCAGCGAATACTCGGCGCCCAGCATCCACGGCTGGCGCGCCAGGTGGCCCTCCAGCACCGCCAGCAGCGAATCCAGGTCTGCCAGCGCCCGCTCCGCCTGGCGCGGATCGCGTTGGCCTTCATCGCCATGGCCGAGGTGGAACAGGCGCCACAGCACCGCGCCATACGACACATAGGACCACGCGCACCAGGACATGGCGGCCAGCCGTTGCGGCGTGCCCGCGGCGGGCCACAGGCCGCGCTCGACGCCCCAGTGCTCGCCCAGCCACAGCTGGATCGCCAGCGCCTCGAACAGCGGCGCGCCGTCCACGGTCAGCGTCGGCACCTTGCCGTTCGGATTGATCGCCAGGAACTCGGGCCGGCGCTGTTCGCCGGCGCGGATGTCGACCTTCACGCGTTCGTGCGGGACTTGCAGCTCGGCCAGGGCGGCGGCGATCGGGGAGGCGCTGGACTGGGGGTGCCAATAGAAGACGATGGACATGAAGAACTCCGGTTTTCAGGGATTCCCGCCGCGGCCCCATGGCCGCTGGCGATGGCGTGAACTGTAGAATCCATTGCGGACAGTTTCCGCCCTCGATTCGTTTTATCGTCACTGCCATGCTCGCTTCCAGCAATCGACTCCTGCGCCTGCTTTCCCTGCTGCAGACCCGCCGCCACTGGGCCGGCGGCGAACTGGCGCAGACGCTGGAGATCCACCCCCGCACATTGCGGCGCGACATCGACAGGCTGCGCGAGCTGGGCTACCCGATCCAGGCCAGCAGCGGCGTGGCGGGCGGCTATGCGTTTCGCGCGGGCAACGCCCTGCCGCCCTTGCTGCTGGATGACGACGAGGCGCTGACGGTGGCGATCACGCTGCGCACCGCGGCCACCGGTTCGGTGGGTGGCGCCGAGGAAGCGGCGCTGCGCGCGCTGGTGAAACTGGAACAGGTCATGCCTGCCAGGCTGCGCCACAAGGTGGATGCGCTGCGCACGGCGCTGGTGCCGGTGCCGCGCGCCGGTCCGCTGATCGATGCCAGCCAGCTGGCCGCCCTGGCTGCCGCCTGCCGCGACCAGCTGCGCGTGCATTTCGACTATACCGACGGCCGTGGACAGGCCACCAGCCGCCAGGTCGAGCCGCAGGGGCTGGCCCATACGGGCTATCGCTGGTATCTGGTGGCGTGGGATCCGGCGCGCGCGGACTGGCGCACCTTCCGGCTCGATCGTATCGCGGGCGCAGTGACGCCGGGCGCGCATTTTGCGCCACGCCCGCCGCCCGATGGCGGCGACCTGCGCGCCTACGTGGCGCGATCGGTGGGGCAGGCCGCCAACGGCGAAGAGGCGCGCATCGTCCTTCATGCCACGCGCGCGGCGATGACCGCGCGCATTCCGGCAGCCGTCGGCGAGATCGACGCCCTGGACGACGATCGCTGCCTGCTACGCTGCTCGGGCCAGTCGCTGGATGCGCTGGCGTACTGGCTGATGGCCTTGGAAGTGGAGTTCGATGTGCTGGCGCCCGCCGCGCTGGCGTTGCGCCTGCGCACCGCGGCAGAGCGCGTCGCGCGCATGCTGCAACGGCGGGAGACCGCGCCGGGCAGCCTGCCGGACGGCCCTGCCGGCGGCTGACGGCCCGGGCCGGGCGCGCTCAGCCGGCGTGCTCGACCTGCCTGGCCTGTTCGGCCTTGGCCAATTGCTGCAGGACCAACGATACCTTTTCCGCGACCTTGAGCTTGTCGGCCGCGGACATGGCGTCGTATTCCGCCTTGGAAATGCCGAGCGATGCCAGCGCGGCGTAGAACATCTTTTCCTGCAGCGACATGGAAGCGTAGTCCATGAACTCGCGCTCGGCGGCCGACGCGACCGGCGCCGCTCCCTTGACGCCACCGGCCAGGGCCGAAGCGCCGCGTTGCTGCGCGTCGGTGAACGCCGCGCGGAACGCATCGCCGCTGGCGGCATCAGACGTACGGAAGCCGGCCCGGTTGGCGGCGTTACTGGCATTCACGGCGATCATGGGGAAACCTTTATGCGGGTCATCTCGATGGTCCGCAAGTTACCCCGTCCAACGGCCGGCCGAAGCGCCGGACTGAGGGCCGATCCGGTTGCTTATCCGTAGATTGCGGCCCGTGCGCGCCGGCTGCCGTTCGAGTATCTTGTGACTCCCACGCACATACCGGAGCGCGCGCCGCCATGAGTCTCGACCCGAACCCCACTTCCCTCCCTTCCGCCTCCGTCGCCCCGCCCGCCGACGTGTTCCTGCAATTCCTGGTGAACCTGGTGAACAACGGCGGCCAGCTCAAGAGCATCGGCGTCACGTTGCAGATGGGCGGCATGCTGGTGTCGGGTTCGATCGTGTCGGGCGCGGAGTATTTCGACCGCTTCGCCGAAACCTTCTCCGACTCGCTCTCCGACATGGACACACAGGCGCGCCAATCGGTGCGCACGTCGCTGGCGGAACTGGGCGACGTGTTCCGCCTGCCGCAGCCGGCCGAGCCCCTGCCCAACTACATCCACCTGGTGGATGCGCTGTTCTTCACCGCCGACGGCACGCCGATCGCCGGCCAGCCCACGCTCTGGCGTGGCCGCAGCAGCGCGGTGGACGGTTTCATCCTGGGCCGCCTGCAGTCCGAATAAGCCGTGCCAACCGGGGCCGGCGTGGGCCGAAGACGCCGCCGCGCCCCGCCGGGCTGCCGGTCAGCGCTCGGTCCAGCTGGGCCGGGCGGTGCAGGCATGGAAGCTTCGCCAGGCATCGCCGTCGGCCTGCAACCAGACGTCCAGGCATTGCGCGCTGATCGGCGCCGACAGGACCGTGCCGCGGAACAGCAGGCCGGGCCGCGGCCGCAGCCAGACGAAATCGTGCATGTCTTCGATGTCGTCGATCGTCACCTGCAGCTTGGCGGCCGTCGCGCATTCCATGAGGGAGTCGAAGCGGCGCTGCTGCGCGCGGTCGGCGCCCAGGCCGCGAGGAATGCGCAGTGTCAGGCCGGTCACGCGCATGACACCGCTGGCCACCGGCTTGCCGCCGCAACTGGCCGGCAGCAGCCGCGCGCGCAGGCTGGCGCGGAATTCGGTGTGGCAGGCCAGCACGTGCGCCTGCGGCAGCAGACGCCGGAACAGCGGCACGCTGAAGGTCAGGCGCCGGGTGGCCAGTTGCAGCGGCGTGTTGCCGGCCGCCGGGCCAAGGCAGATATGATCGCGCGACACGCTGATATCGAGATCGGCGCACAGCCGCCGCGCCACGTCTGTGCCGTCCGGCACGGTCAACGCGTGTTCGAAGGACAGGTCGAGCGGGGCGGGAAGCCCGGCCGCGAAGGCCACGGCGGCCCGCAGCCGGGCCCGCTGCGCCATGAGGCCCGGGCTGCCGCTGCGCAACGGCGTGATGCTGTCCGCGACGGCGTACTCGTGCACCTGGCCCTGCGCCGTGAACACGGGCTGGAACCGCAGGAACAGGGATTCCTCGCGTGGCGGCCAACGGCGAGCGGCATCACGCATGGCGCGGCCTGGCCGCAGATGCCGGCCAGGAACGGCGCGCGGGGGGAAACATCATGGAACCTCGTGTGAGCGCGGTGGCGCCGGGATTCCGGCCGCGGCGCGGCGGGCGGAAGACAGAATCTGGTACGAGGACGATGTTGCCAAAGGCACAGCGGCGATTGAACAAGAAAATTCTCAATCGCGGCGCGCGCGCGCCGCGGGAGCGGCGGGGACGCGGTTGGCCCCGGCGATCGCCTCACGCCCGAGCGAACGGATCAAGCGACAATGGCTGTCCCCAATTTTTGAGATTCTTCTTATGGTCCGAATCCGCAAACGTCGATACGATTCCGTCTTACGCCCTGGCTTCGAAACATTTTGGTTCAAGTCCGGATCCTGGTGCAGAATAATCCGTATGCCGTCCCGGCCAACCTGACTGCGCCTCGCATGCAAAGACTCCGCATCGTCATCGCCGATGACCATCCGCTCGTGCTGATGGGCATGACCGACCTGCTGAACAAGGACCTGAGCTTCGACGTCGTGGCGACGCTGGCCAGCCCCACCGCGCTGGTGGAGCACATGAAGCGCGATCTGCCGCAAGTCGTCATCACCGATTACTCGATGCCGGGCGACGAGATCTACGGCGACGGCATCCGCCTGGTCAAGTACCTGATCCGCCACTTTCCCGGCGCCCGCATCGTCGTGCTGACCATGGTGTCCAATCCCATGATCATTTCGGCGCTGTATGACGCCGGCGTCGAGGCCGTGGTGTTCAAGCGCGACGACCTGAGCGAGATCGTTACCGCGCTGCACGCGCTGCAGCTGGGGCGCAAATACTATCCACCCGGCTTCCAGCGCGAGGGTTCCCTGGCCGCGCGCCACAAGTTCGTCGGCGAGCGCATCAACAGCCTGTCGCCCAAGGAATTCGAGGTGCTGCGGCATTTCATCCGCGGCGAATCGATGATGCAGGTGGCCGACAGCCTCAAGCGCAGCGTCAAGACCGTCAGCGGCCAGAAGATCTCCGCCATGCGCAAGCTGAACGTGCAGACCGACCAGGAACTGGTCGCCTTCTGTGTCGAAAGCGGCATGTTCCAATAAGGGTTCGACCAACCCGATTGAGTAGATGGGCATGATGCAGCAATCCATGGACGTCGTCAGCGGCCTGGCGGTGGACCGCCAGGCCATGCAGGCGATGATCGACCAGGCGCAGGATAGGCCGCTGGCCTTCGAGGATTGCGATTTCGAGCAAGCCGACTTTTCCCGGCTTGACCTGCGCGGCGCCCGTTTCACCGCCTGCGCCATCGCCGGCGCCTCATTCCAGGGCGCCACGCTGGCCGACACCGTCTGGCGGCGCTGCCGTGGCGGGCACGCCGTCTTCGCCTCGGCCGATGCCAGCGACGCGATCTTCGAGCATTGCGACCTGAACAACGCCAGCTGGCGCCGCGCGCGGCTGGCGGCGGCCCGCTACACCGGCTGCAAGCTCACGGGCGCCGACTTCGACGGCATCGCCTGCCTGGGCTGGACGCTGGAGGACTGCCTGCTGGTGGGCGCGCTGGTGCGCGGCATCTCGTTTCGCAAGAGCGAATTGCGGCAGCTGGACTTTTCCGATGCCGACCTGACCGGCAGCGACCTGCGCGATACGGTGTTCCACGGCGGCAGCCTGCGCCATGCCACCCTCAAGAACGTGCGCTTCGAAGGCGCCGACCTGCGCGAGGCCGACCTGGGCGGCATCGACCTGTCGGCGGCCGCCAGGCTGGCCGGAGCGGTGATCTCCAAGACCCAGGCGGCGGCACTGCTGGCGGAACTGCGCATCACCGTCATCTGACGCCGGCTCCCTGCGCATGCGCCAGGCGGGGGCTGGCCGCCGCGCCTGCCTCCCGCTACACTGCCGCCGACAGGCCGGGCCATCGGCGCCGGTCCGCGACCAGGGAACCGCCATGCTCGAGACAGACAGCATCCAAGCGCGCAGGTCAGCCGGGCAACAGGCCCGGGAGCACGTCAAGCGTTCGTCGCACGCGGCCATCGGCAACGTCGACCGCGATCCGGTCAGGTTGTTGCGCGGCAACAGCCATGGCCGCGTCAAGGCCCTGATCCCGCTGCGCTACGGGCGCATGGCGGCCTCCCCCTTCACCTTCTTTCGCGGCGCCGCCATCCTGCAGGCGCACGACCTGGCGGGCACGCCGCATACCGGCATCTCGATTCCGCTTTGCGGCGATGCGCACCTGCTCAATTTCGGCGGCTTCGCCACGCCCGAACGGCAACTGCTGTTCGACCTGAACGACTTCGACGAGACCGCCCCCGGCCCATGGGAATGGGACATCAAGCGCCTGGCGGCCAGCCTGGCGGTGGCGGCGACGCACATGGGCTATGGCCGCGGCGATAGCGCCGACATCGTCATGGCGGCTGCGGCCGAGTACCAGTCGCGGATGAACGAATACGCGCAGAACAGCACGCTGGACGTCTGGTACGACGGCCTCACCTTCGAACGCATGCTGCAGGACGCCACGACGCCCGCCGGCCGCCGGCTGATCGCCAAGGCAATGGAGAAGGCCGCCGGCCGCACCAACGAAAGCATGCTGCGCAAGATGGCGTACCAGGACAATGGCCTGTGGCGCATCCGCGACGCGCCGCCGGCGATGTTCCATCCGTCCGGCCCCGTCACCCTGCTGGGCAAGGACGAGCATTGGCCCGACACCGCCACCTGGAAGAAGAAGATGGCCAAGTGCTTCGGCGGCTATCTCGACAGCCTGACGCCGGACCGGCGCGAACTGCTCAAGCATTTCGCGCTGCAGGACGTGGTGTTCAAGGTGGTGGGCGTGGGCAGCGTCGGCACCGTGTGCCTGGTCGCCTTGATGGTCGACAGCTGGGGCAATCCGCTGTTCCTGCAGGCCAAGGAAGCGCGCGAGTCCGTGATCGCGCGTTATGCCCGCGACAAGGCGCCGGCACATGGCGGTTTCCGCGTGGTGGCGGGACAGCGCCTGTTGCAGGCGGCCAGCGACATCTTCCTGGGCTGGTCGACCGGCCCGCGCGGCAAGCATTATTACTTCCGCCAGCTGCGCGACATGAAGGTGTCGGCCGACGTCGAGAGCTTCAACCTGAAGATCCTGACCGGCTACGCCCGGCTGTGCGGCCGGGCGCTGGCGCGCGCCCATGCCAAGGCCAGCGGGCATGCGGTGGAACTGGCCGCGTACATGGGGCGCGCCAGCGCCTTTCCGCAAGCGCTGGTGACCTACGCGCAGGACTATGCGCGGCAGAACGAAAAGGACTACCGCCACTTCCGCGACGCCTGCCGCGCGGGCAGGCTGCCCATGCGCACCGACGAGGACATGGCGGCGGACTTCCGCGTCTGAGCGCGCCCCTGCGTCAGGCGCCGGACACGCCCATGGCCGGATCGCTTACCGTGTGCGCGCCGGTCTCGACGCGACCGGCGAAGCGACGATAGAACGCCGGGTCGCTGGAGCAGGTGACGGCAAAGTCGTACCACTGGCCGCTGGCCGCCAGCGTCCAGTGGCGGGAGGCCTTGCCGCCGCCCGCCACCTCCAGCGCCACCGGCGCGTCCTGGCGGTAGGCCTGCGGCGTGACGGTGAAGGTGCAGGCCTGGGCGCCGGTGTTGAGGAACTCGGCATAGACCTCGCCATTGGCGATGTCGTAACAGACCCTGATCTCGGGCAGCGAGCCGCTGTCGGCGATGCGGTTGGTGTCGCCCTTGAAGTGGCGGTGATAGCCGTTGGGGCCCAACACCCACAGGTCGTACATGCCCAGGTTGTCCTGCAGCGCGTTCCAGGTGTCGGACAGCGTCTTGCCGGCCTCGACCATGTAGCGGCGCGGCAGCCGGTCCAGGTGATAGCGGTCGTAGACGTGGAACACCGCGCCCTGCGTGCCGCCGTTGGCGAACAGCAGTTCCACCGTGCCGGCCGCGGCGCAGCGCGCGCTGGTGTGCAGTTCGTACGGCAGGGCCCGCGACGGGCGCGTGCCGCTGGCCTGCAACGGCAGCTGCATGTCGGTGGGCAGCGGCATCTGCGGCAGGGCTTCCTGCGCGGTGCGCAACTGATCGGCCGCGGCGCGCGTGGCGCGCCCGGCCAGCGTGGGCAGCGCCTCGGTGTTGGGCGTCTTGAAGTTGAAGGCGCTGGTCAGGTCGCCGCAGACCGCGCGGCGGAACGGGCTGATGTTGGGCTCGGCCACGCCGAAGCGCGCTTCCAGGAAACGCAGCACCGAGGTGTGGTCGAACACCTGCGAGTTGACCCAGCCGCCGCGGCTCCACGGCGAGATCACGTACATCGGCACGCGCGGGCCGGGCCCATAGACGCGGCCGTCCTTGGCCGCCGGCTGGGTGGTGCTGCCGGCGGGCGAGGCGTGCGTGAAGTACTCGAACGTCATGTCGGCGTCGGCCAGCGTGGTCTTGCCGGCCAGGCCGCCGCCGGCATCGCGCGACGGCGCGGACGGCGACGGCACGTGGTCGAAGTAGCCATCGTTCTCGTCGAAGTTCACCAGCAGCACCGTCTTGCTCCAGACCTCGGGCACGGCGGTCAGCGCGTCCAGCACTTCCTGCAGGAACCAGGCGCCCTGCACCGGACTCGACGGGCCGGGATGTTCGCAGTAGATCGAGGGCGCGTTCATCCAGCACACTTGCGGCAGCCTGCCTTCGCGGATATCGCGCTTGAAGGCGTCCAGGTAGTTTTCGGGCGCCGTGCCCGGCAGCGTGTTGGCGATGCCCTTGTAGAGCGGATTGGCGGCGTTGTCGGTGGCGGGGTCGTAGGCCTTGTACGGCAACGCCTGGCCGGTGTTGGCGTAGGGCACGCCGGGCTCGCCGCCGCTGGAGACCGGATAGCCGGAATTCACGTTGGCCTGGCGGAAGGCGCGGAACGCGCCCAGCATGTTGTCGCCCCATTCGTCGGGCATGTTCTGGTACGAGATCCAGCTGACGCCAGCCTGTTCCAGCCGCTCGGCATAGGTCATCCAGGTGTAGCCGGTGTTGACGTTGGCGGGCAGGCCGTCGATCCAGTCCCATTCGTTGTTGACGAAAGCGGTGTTGGTGGGCACCGCGCCGTTGGTGCCGGTCAGGTGGAACGCGCGGTTGGCGTCGGTGCCGGTGTGCATGGAACAGTGATGGGCGTCGCACAGGGTGAAGGCATTGGCGAGCGCGAACTGGAACGGGATCTCGCGTTCCTTGAAGTAGCCCATCGAGATGTCGTTCTTGTGCGTGGGCCATTGCGCCATGCGGCCGCCGTCCCAGGCGCGTTGGCTGTCGTCCCAGCTGTGCGGCGTGCCGGCGGCGCGCTGCGCGTTGTGGCTGGTGCCATCGATGTGGAACGGCGTCAGCACGGCGCCATTGGCGCGCTGCTGCTGCCAGACCTTGCGGCCATTGGCGAGCGGAATCGGAAAGCGGTCGCCGAAGCCGCGCACGCCCTTGAGCGTGCCGAAGTAATGGTCGAACGAGCGATTCTCCTGCATCAGGATGATCACATGCTCGACATCCTTGATGGTGCCGGTGGCGTTGTTGGCGGGGATGGCCAGGGCGCGGCGGATGCTGGGCGGAAAGGCGGCGAGCGCGGCGGCGGCAAAGCCCGCGCCGGCGGCGGTCTGGAGGAAATTGCGGCGGGAAGTCATCGTTGTACTCGGAATCGGTGGGGTCGGCGCAACCGCCGCTTACGGCGCGCAACGCAGTTGCGGCGCGGGCTTGGGTTGTTCGGTGGCCGGCGGCGGCGCGGGATCATCCGAGGAATCGTCGTCGCCGCCACAGGCGACGAGCGTGGCGGCGGCGAGCAGGACCGCGGCAAGGGTTCTTGCGAGACTCGTGGAGGGCATGGGGAGGTTCTTGGGAAAGAGGAGGACCGACCTTGCCGCGAAGCATCGGCAAGACCCCAGCGAGTCTAGAAATGCGAAGTGACAGCGCCGTGAAAGCTGGCGCGTCAATGCCGGCCGCGGCGCGTGCGCGCGGCCTCAGTATGTGTCCAGATGCGTCAGCGCGAGGTCAGCGCGCCGCGCGGCTGAAGCGCTGTTCGACCACCACGCCGCCCCATTGCGTGCCCTCGGCTTCCTGCGTCAGCACGAAGCCCGCCGACTCATAGAGATGGCGCGCGGCGTCCAGGCCCTTGAAGGTCCACAGATACGTTTCGTCAATATCGAGCTTGTCGACGAAGGCCATGGCGCGCGCCAGCAAGGCCCGCCCCACGCCCATGCCGCGCAGCGACTCGTCGACGATGAACCAGCGCAGGTGCGCGCTGCGCGCCGCGAGATCGCTGTCGATGGCGATGGAGGCCAGCGTGCGGTTGCCGTCGGTGTAGCGCCACAGGTTCTTGCCGGGCGCGGGCAGGCTTTCGGCGAAGGCCGCCAGCCCCGTGGCCACCAGGCGCTCGAACACCACGCCAAAGCCGGCGGCCTGGGCGTAGTAGCGCGCGTGCAGCGCGGCCACGTCGCCGATACAGCCCGACGCGTAGCCTTCCTGGATCTGCGACTCGATCGCGTCGCTGGCCTGGGCGGCGCGGGTGTTGGGGTTCTCGCGCGACAGGGCGTCGGCATATAAGGAAAGGTAGCGCACCAGGATTTCCTGGTCGGGCGGCGCCAGCTGGCGCAGCGCTCGCGAGACCTGCTCGGTGGCGAACTGGTCGATGCGGTTGCGCAGGTCCAGGCCGGCGGGCGTGAGCGACAGGCGCGAGGCGCGCGCGTCGCCGCTGTCGCTCTCGCGCGCCACCAGGCCGGCCGCTTCCAGCTTGGCCACCTGGCGGCTGGTGTTGGACTTGTCCAGCCGCAGCACCAGCGCCAGGTCGCGCGCCTGGATGCCGGGCTGCAGGCCGATTTCGATGATGGCGTGCACTGCCGAGGGCGCCAGGTCGCTGCCGGCCAGCGACGGCCGCATGAAACCCAGTTCGCGCACCAGCTTGCGCGAGAATTCCCGCAGGTCGCGGATGGTCTGTTCCCGGGATCGGGTGGGAAAATCGATAAGATCCATGATGACGCGTCCTGAAGTTGCGGGTCGCAACCAATTTACTTGCGAATCGCAACCAAAACAAGCCCCCGGCCCATGAAAATTCAATTGCTGTCCGACCTGCACCTGGAATCCGACCCCGGCTTCGTCGCCCACCCCATCCCGGGCGCGGACCTGCTGGTGCTGGCTGGCGACATCGGTTCGTACCAGCAGCGTTCGCGGCTGACCACGGACGACTTCGGCCTGGGCCGCTATGCGCCGCGCAATGGCTGGCCCACGCCCGTGGTCTACGTGCCCGGCAACCATGAATACGACAACCTCGATTTCGACGAGACCCATGAGCGCCTGCAGACGCTGTGCCAACAACTGGAAATCCAGTGGCTGGAACGCGAAACGCGGGTCATCGATGGCGTGCGCCTGGTGGGCACCACGCTGTGGACCGATTTCGACGCGCTGGCCGCGCCCGGCGACACCTTGACGCAGGTGCTGGCCAAGCGCGGCAAGGCCTTCCGGGCCGCCGATTTCTACCTGGAGAAGGCGCAGATGCGGCGCCATGGCGCGCCCTTCATGGCCGAGCAGATGCGCGAACAGGGCCTGGCCTGCCAGGCCTGGCTGGAACAGGCGCTGCGCACGCCCTTCGACGGCCCGACGCTGGCCATCACCCACTTCGCGCCCAGCCTGGCCAGCGCCGATCCGCGCTACGGCGTCACGCCGGGCACGGCCGGCTTCTGCAATGCGCTGGACGGCCTGCTGCCGCTGGCGGACGTCTGGATGCACGGCCACCTGCACTGTCCGCTGGACTACGTGAAGGACGGCTGCCGCGTGGTGGCCAATCCGCTGGGCTACGCCAGGAAGGGCGAACAGGACGGCTTCCTGCCCGACGCGCTGTGGGAGGTGCCGACGGCGTAGCCGCGCAGCGCGCCTTCCCGCCTTTCAACCCGGAGCCTCGTCCAGCTCGGCCAGCACCTGCCGCGCGACGTCGTCGAGCGAGCGCCGCCGGTCCATCGCCACGCGCTGCAATCGGTCGTGCGCGGCCTGCTCGCTCAGGCCGTGGCGGCTGACCAGCAACCACTTGGCGCGCTCGACCCGGCGCCGTTCCTCCAGCGCGCCGCGGGCCAGCGCCAGCGCATCGTCCGACTGCCGCAGCCGCTGCGCCTGTTCCCGCATCAGGTCGAGGATGGACCGTTCCATGGCCTCGCCCACGCCATCCTGCGGCGGCACGTCGAGAATGCGGCCCTGCAACTGGAACAGCATGGCGGGCGCCGCGTCGCTGGCGTGGTCGGCGAAACGGCTGAGCAGCAGCCGGTGGTTGTCGAGCTCGGCGCGAGTCTCGACGATGCGGCGATGGCATTGCAGGGTCAGGGCCTCGGCCAGCAGACTCTCGACCGCGCGCATGGCGTCGATGCGTTCGGTGCAAAGGCCGAACCACAGCTCGGCCAGGCCGGCGTCGACGCGCTCGGTCTCGGAGGTGCGCAGCGCCATGTCGCGCAAGCGCAGCACCGGGCCGCCGCCCTGCTCCAGCCGCTCCCACGCCGCCAGCGCATCCGCGCCGGCGTACTGCGCGAAACTGTCGAAGCAGCGCTTCTGCAGGTCCGCCAGTTCCAGCAGGCGGGCCTTTTGCGATTCGGTGAAGTAGCCGGCGGTGTAGCCCATGACGCCATAGGCGCGCTCCTGGCCGCACAGCTCCTTGCCCTGCATGAAATTGAGCAGCGCCACCAACAGGCGCGTGACGCCCGCGTCCAGCGACGAATCGGCGGCTTCGAACACCAGCGCGAACAGGCTGCCGATGAGCCGCGTGAAGACCGCGCCAGCGTCTTGCGCCGCCACGCGGCGGTCGCGGATGGCGCGGCGCGTGCGCGGCAGTTCGTCCAGGCGGTACAGCGCGTACGCGATGCAGTTGAGCAGGCGCGCCTTGCCGGCGCTGCGGGTGGCATCCGGCTCCAGCCGGTCGAGGAAGCGGCGCACTTCTTCCTCGACCGCGCAGGCGTCGGAACTGAGGCCCGCCAGCGTCTGGCGCAGCGCGTCCTGGCCGCCGCACAGATACAGGTTGGACGAACCCCGTTCCTTCTGCAGCACGTGCACCAGCTTGCTGACCAGGGTGGCCAGTTCGCAGGTGGCCGCCAGGGCCTCGAGCCCGTGCAGCTCGCTGCGGCGGGCCGCCAGCAGGAAGCGCAGGGTCGAGGGCATGGCGTGTTCGGACATGGCGGGCATCCTCACTGCGCGGCGGGCGGCCGGACTTCCACGACGTCGCCATTGAAACGCACAGGCCAGGCCCTCAGCGATTGTTCGGGGTATTCGACACAGGCGCCGTCGCGCAGCCGGAAGTGCTGCTTGTACAGCGGCGAGGCCACCACCAGTTCGCCGGCCAGGTGGCCGACGATGCCGCGGCCGATGACGTTGGCGCCCGATTTCGGGTCGCGGTTGTCGAGGGCGTAGAGCGTTTCGCCGGCAACGGCGGGCAGATAGAACAGGGCCACCTGGCGGCCGTCCACCAGCGCCACCACGCCGGAATCGGCGACCAGGTCGCGGCGGGTGCAGGCGGGGCGCCAAGACGCGGCGTCGGGCGTGGCGTCACGTGCGGTCTCCGGGCGCAGGGCAATCACGGCATTCGAACGCATCAGGCAAGCTCCTCGGCGATGGGAATCACGCGCGCGGCCGGCGCCGGGCGCGGCTGGCCGCGCTCCTGCACGAAGCGGATATCCGGATCCGCCGCGGCGTCGTTGACGAAGGTGCGGAAACGCTTGAGCTTTTCCGGGTCGGACAGGGCGTTGGCCCATTCGCATTCATAGCGGTCCACCACCAGCTGCATCTGCGCCTCCAGTTCGGCGCCCAGCCCCAGGCTGTCGTCGATGACCACGGCCTTCAGGTAATCCAGGCCGCCTTCCAGCGACTCGCGCCAGACCGAGGTGCGCTGCAGCTTGTCGGCGGTGCGGATGTAGAACATCAGCAGGCGGTCGATGTAGCGGATCAGGGTGGCGTCATCCAGGTCCTGGGCGAACAGTTCGGCGTGGCGCGGCCGCATGCCGCCGTTGCCGCACACGTACAGGTTCCAGCCGTTCTCGGTGGCGATGACGCCGATGTCCTTGCTTTGCGCCTCGGCGCATTCGCGGGTGCAGCCGGAGACCGCGAACTTGAGCTTGTGCGGGGCGCGCAGGCCCTTGTAGCGGTCTTCGATGCGCAGCGCCATGGCGACGCTGTCCTGCACGCCGTAGCGGCACCAGGTGCTGCCGACGCAGGACTTCACGGTGCGGGTGGACTTGCCGTAGGCGTGGCCGGTCTCGAAGCCGGCGGCGATCAGTTCGGCCCATATGTCCGGCAGCTCGTGCAGCTGCGCGCCGAACAGGTCGATGCGCTGGCCGCCGGTGATCTTGGTGTAGAGCTTGTACTTCTTGGCCACCGCGCCGATCGCGATCAGGCCGTCGGGCGTGACCTCGCCGCCCGGGATGCGCGGCACCACCGAATAGGTGCCGTTCTTCTGCATGTTGGCCATGAAGGTGTCGTTGGTGTCCTGCAGCGGCACCAGGTGAGGATCCTGGATCGGGCGATTCCAGCACGAGGCCAGGATCGACGCCACGGTCGGCTTGCACAGGTCGCAGCCGACGTGGCCGCGGCCGTGGCGCGCCAGCAGTTCCTCGAACGATTCGATGCCCTGCACCCGCACGATGGCGTAGAGCTCCTGGCGGGTGTAGGCGAAGTGCTCGCACAGGCTCTTGTCCACCGCGACGCCGCGGCTCGCCAGTTCGTGTTCCACCACCTGCTTGAGCAGGGCCGCGCAGCCGCCGCAGCCGGTGGCGGCCTTGGTGCAGGCCTTGACGCCGGCGACGTCGGCGCAGCCGCCGTCCAGCGCGTCACAGATGGCGGCCTTGCTGACGTTGTGGCACGAACAGATGGTGGCGCTGGCCGGCAGCGCGCCGGCGCCCAGTACGGGCGCGCCCTGGCCAACGGGCAGGATCAGGCTGGCCGGATCGGCTGGCGGCGCGATGCCGTTCTGCGCGTATTGCAGCAGGGTGTCGTAGTAGCTGTTGTCGCCCACCAGCACCGCGCCCAGCACGCGCTTGCCGTCGGCCGACACCACCAGGCGGCGGTACGAGGCGCCGGCCTCGTCGATGTAGCGGTAGCTGCGCGCGCCCGGCGTGGCGCCGTGGGCGTCGCCGATCGAGCCCACGTCCACGCCCAGCAGCTTGAGCTTGGTCGACATGTCGGCGCCGGCGAACGGCGCGCCGGCCTCGCCGCAGAGGTCGGCGGCGACCACGCGCGCCATCTGGTAACCGGGCGCGACCAGGCCGAAGATGGCGCCGTCGAACGCGGCGCATTCGCCGATGGCGTAGATCGACGCATCGCTGCTGCGGCAGTGGCCGTCGACCGCGACGCCGCCGCGCTCGGCCACCGTCAGGCCCGCCTGGCGCGCCAGGCCGTCGCGCGGGCGGATGCCGGCCGAGAACACGATCAGGTCGGTCTCCAGCGGCGCGCCTTCGGCGAAGCGCATGCGGTAGCGGTATTGCGTGCCTTGCTTGATTTCCTGCGTCGCACGCGACAGGTGCACACCCACGCCCAGCGCCTCGATGCGCGCCTTGAGCGCGGCGCCGCCGGCCTCGTCCAGCTGCACCGGCATCAGGCGCGGCGCGAACTCGACCACGTGCGCCTCCAGCCCGAGCGACTTGAGCGCGTTGGCGGCCTCCAGGCCCAGCAGGCCGCCGCCCACCACCACGCCCCGCCGGGCGCCATCGGCCGCCGCGCGGATCTGGTCCAGGTCATCGAGCGTGCGGTACACCAGGCGCGACGCGCCCTCGGCGCCGGCGATCGGCGGCACGAAGGGATAGGAGCCGGTGGCCAGCACCAGCTTGTCGTAGCCATGGCTGCCGTCGGCCGTCACCACCAGGCGCGCGTGGCGGTCAATGCGCAGCACCGGCGCGCCCAGCCACAGCGACAGGCCGGGCCGTTCATAGAACGCGGCATCGCTCATGGCCATCGACTCGGCGTCGCGCCCGCCCATGTACTCGGACAGGTGCACGCGATCGTAGGCGCGCCGGCTCTCTTCGCCGAACACCAGGATGCGGTAGCGCGCCAGCGCGCCGCGCTCGATCAGTTGCTCGACGCAGTGATGGCCGACCATGCCGTTGCCGATGACGATCAGGGTCTGCATGGAAGTCGTGGAGGTCGCTGTGCTCATGGGTCTATCCAGGCTGGGCCGTTCGGGTTTCAAAAGACAAACGGCGCCCGGGACTGTTGGGTCCGGGCGCCGTTGCCTGCAATGCTTGCGTTGTCTGGCCGGACACGGGCCCGGTATGGCGATCAAAGCAATAAGCGTGCCATCCCGTTGACGCCTGCGCGGCGCGGCGCCCCCGCACCCGCCGCGCACCCAAACGGTTCCGCGCCGCACCAATCCGGTGCGGCCGCGCACCACCGCGCACGCCGCCTGTCCCCGCGCCCCGCTGCCCGCCCGTGGCAAGCGATTGGCATGGAACTTGCATCGGCAGGACATCGACCCGGCCACGCCGGGAACCAGGGCAATGGCGCCCTGCCCGCCCGGCCCGCTGGCCGCGCAGGCAGGGCGCCTTCTTTTTTGGAGCCGAGCATGAGCGGCACGCCGCGCACCGTGGACACCGTCTGCCCCTACTGTGGCGTGGGCTGCGGCATGACCCTGCATGTGGAACGGGAGCAGGTGGTGAAGATCACCGGCAACCGCGACCATCCCAGCAACTTCGGCCGCCTCTGCACCAAGGGGTCCTCGGCCCACATCGCCCTGCGCCAGTCGGGACGGCTGGAACACGCCTACGTGCGCGCCCGCCGCGGGCAGGACCTGGCGCCGCGGCCGATGGCGGACACCCTGCGCGACACCGCCACGCGCTTGCGCGCCATCATCGATGCGCATGGCCCGGACGCGGTGTCGCTGTACGTGTCGGGGCAGATGTCGGTCGAGGCCCAATACCTGGCCAACAAACTGGCCAAGGGCTTCATCGGCACCAACAACATTGAATCGAATTCGAGGCTGTGCATGGCCAGCGCCGCCAGCGGCTACAAGCTGTCGCTGGGCGCCGACGGACCGCCCGGCTCGTACCAGGACATCGACCGCGCCGACCTGTTCCTGGTGATCGGGGCCAACATGGCCGATTGCCATCCGATCCTGTACCTGCGCATGATGGAGCGGGTCAAGGCCGGCGCGCGCCTGATCGTGGTCGACCCGCGCCGCACCACCACCGCCGAGAAGGCGCACCTGCACCTGGCGATCCGGCCGGGCACCGACCTGGCGCTGCTCAACGGCCTGCTGCACCTGCTGCACCAGGCCGGCAAGACCGACGCAGCCTTCATCGCCGCCCACACCGACGGCTGGGAGGCGATGCCGGACTTCCTGCGCGACTACGCGCCCGAGCGGGTCGAGGCGCTGACCGGCATTCCCGCCGCGCAACTGCGCCAGGCCGCCGAATGGATCGGCGCGGCGCCCGAATGGATGAGCTGCTGGACCATGGGGCTGAACCAGAGCACCCACGGCACCTGGAACACCAACGCGCTGTGCAACCTGCACCTGGCCACCGGCCGCATCTGCCGGCCCGGCAGCGGCCCGTTCTCGCTGACCGGCCAACCCAACGCCATGGGCGGGCGCGAGATGGGCTACATGGGTCCCGGCCTGCCGGGCCAGCGCAGCGTGCTGTCGGCCGCCGACCGCGCCTTTGTCGAGGCGCGCTGGGGCGTGCCGGCCGGCACGCTGCATACGCGGCTCGGGCAAGGCACCATCGACCTGTTCCAGCGCATGGCCGCGGGCGAGGTCAAGGCCTGCTGGATCATCTGCACCAACCCGGTGGCCAGCGTGGCCAACCGCGCCAATGTGGTGGCGGGGCTGCGGGCGGCGGAACTGGTGATCGCGCAGGACGCCTACCTGGACACCGAGACCAACCGCTACGCCGACATCCTGCTGCCGGGCGCGCTGTGGGCCGAGGCCGAGGGCGTGATGGTCAATTCCGAACGCACCCTGACGCTGATGCCACAGGCCGTGCCACCGCCCGGGGACGCGCTGCCCGACTGGCGCATCATCGTCGGCGTGGCCTGCGAGATGGGCTACGGCCACGCGTTCCAGTACGCCAGCGCGGCCGAGGTGTTCGACGAAATCGCCGCCTTCGCCAACCCCGCCACCGGCTACGACCTGCGCGGCGCCAGCCATGCGCGGCTGCGCGAGACGCCGCTGCAATGGCCCTGCGCGCGCGCCGACGGGCCGGACCGCAACCCGATCCGCTATCTCAATGACAGCGTCAGCCAGCCATCGCTCCTGGCGGACGACGGCGCCCGCCCGCGCCTGGTGTTCGCCACCGCCAACGGCCGCGCGCGGTTCCATGCGCGGCCGCACGTGGATCCGGCCGAGCTGCCCGACGCCGACTATCCCATGGTGCTCAACACGGGGCGGCTGCAGCATCAATGGCATACGCTGACCAAGACCGGCAAGGTGCCGATGCTGAACAAGCTCAATCCCGCGCCATTCGTGGAGATTCACCCGGACGACGCGGCAACGCTGGGCATCGGCGCTGGCGACGGCGTCGAGATCCGCTCGCGCCGCGGCCGCGCGGTGCTGCCCGCCGTGGTCACCGACCGGGTGCGGCCGGGCAACTGCTTCGCGTCCATGCACTGGAACGACGTGTATGGCGATGAACTCTGCATCAACGCCGTCACCAGCGATGCCGTCGACCCGGTGTCGCAGCAGCCGGAGCTGAAGTTCTGCGCGGTGGCGCTGTGCCGCGTACAGGCGCCTGTGGCCGTCGGCCCCCGGTCTGCCGATACGGCCTCGCTGCCCGTCGCCGCGTTGGCTGGCGCGGCCGCGCCGGCCGAGGCCATGGCCGCCGTGCTGGGCCTGGCTGGCGGCGAGCCACCCGCGCTGGATGCGCGCCAGCGCCATTACCTGTCGGGCTTTCTTGGCGGATTGCGGCAGGCCGGCGGCGCGTCCGGCATACCCGAGCTGCCCGTCCGTGCGCCTTTCGACGACGCCACCCGCCTATGGTTGAACGGCCTGCTGCATGGCTTGTACAGCCGCGCGCCATTGCCGTCGGCGCCGGCAATCACGGCGGCGGCCGGGACGGAAGAAAGCGCCGTCCGCATCATCGGCCCGCGCCCGCGCGTGACGCTGCTGTGGGCCTCGCAGACCGGCAATGCGGAATCGCTGGTTGAACGCAGCGCCAGCGCGCTGGCCGCGGCCGGCTTCGAGTTGCGCACCGCATGCATGGCCGACTATGCGATCGACGCCCTGGCTCGCACGCAGTACCTGCTGCTGATCACCAGCACCTTCGGCGACGGCGACGCGCCGGACAACGGCCAGGGCCTGTGGCGCGCCCTGTCGGCCGCCGATGCGCCGCGGCTGGCGCCGATGCGCTATGCGGTGCTGGCGCTGGGCGACAGCAACTATGACGCCTTCTGCGGCCACGGCCGCCGGCTCGACCAGCGGCTGGGGCAACTGGGCGCGCAGCCATTGCTTGCGCGGGTCGATTGCGATACGGACTACGAGGCGCCGGCCGACGCCTGGCTGGAAAATGCCATCGCCGCCATCCATGCGGCCGAGGCGGAACAACATGATCCGGCCACCGGCCTGATGCCGGACGACATCGCGGCGGCGCTGGCGGCGGACGCCCCGTCCACCGTGGCGGTCCGCGTCGCGCCGCCCGCGCCGCTCGCCCCGCCCGCCGGCACGCGCCCCGCGCCGCCCTCCCGGACGCGTCCGGCCCCCGCACGCCTGATCGGCAACCAGCGGCTGAACGCCTGCGGCGACAAGGACACGCGCGCGCTGGCGCTGGACATCGCCGGCACGGGACTGGACTACGAGGCCGGCGACGCCCTCGGCGTATGGCCGGTGAACTGTCCCGAACTGGTGGAAGAACTGCTGGCGCAGGCCGGGCTGTCAGGCGATACCGTGGCCAGCGTGCCGGGCGCGGGCGACATGCCGCTGGCCCGGGCGCTGTCCGCCCATTACGAAATCGCGCGACCGGCACCGGCCGCGCTGGCGTTGATCGCCGAGCACAGCCGCGATCCCGGCCTGCGGCAATTGCTGGCAGAGGAGCGCCGCACCGACCTGCGCCAATGGCTGTGGGGCAAGCAACTGGCCGACGTGCTGCACGCGTTTCCGGTGACGCTGCCGGCGCAGGCGTGGCTGGGCGCGCTCAAGCGCTTGCAGCCGCGCCTGTACTCCATCGCCTCCAGCGCCAAGGCGCATCCTGGCGAAGTCCACCTGACCGTGTCCGCCGTGCGCTACGACAACGGCAGACGGCAACGCAAGGGCGTCTCGTCGACCTTCCTGGCCGACCGCGCCGGCGAGGCCGACGTGCCGGTCTTCGTGCAGGAAGCCAGCCATTTCCGTCCGCCGCGCCAGGGCGACACGCCGATGATCATGGTGGGACCCGGCACCGGCGTGGCGCCGTTCCGCGCCTTCCTGCAGGAACGGCGGGCGCGCGGCGACCGCGGCCGCAACTGGCTGTTCTTCGGCGAGCGGCACGCGGCCAGCGATTTCTACTATCGCGACGAACTGCAGGCGCTGCGCGACGACGGCCTGCTGACGCGGCTGGACCTGGCGTTCTCACGCGACCAGACCGCCAAGGTCTACGTGCAGGACCGCATGCGCGAGCATGGCGCGCAGCTATGGGCGTGGCTGCAGGAGGGCGCGCATTTCTATGTCTGCGGCGATGCCGCGCAAATGGCCCGCGACGTGGACGCCACGCTCAGGCAGTTGGTGGCGCAACACGGCGGCATGGACGCCGACGCCGCCGCGGCCTACGTGGCGCGCATGACGGCGGACAAGCGTTATGTGCGCGACGTGTATTGAAAAGGGCACGGCCGTGCCCCCTGGGTGACCGGCTCGCGCCCCCTTTCGCGCCTGCCCGCGTTGGGCGGGATCAGGGCGCCGGGTTCGGGTGGCGCACGTGGATCTGGTCGACGGCCTGCAGCACGTCGGCCGGCAGTTCAACATCGACGCTGTCGATATTCTCCTTCAATTGCTGCAGATTGGTCGCGCCGATCAGGTTGCTGGTGACGAACGGACGCTGATTGATCCAGGCCAGCGCCAGGTGCGTCGGCGAAATGCCGTGCTGGCGCGCCAGCTCCACGTATTCGCGGGTGGCGGCCTCGGCCTGCGGGTTGCTGTAGCGGGTGAAGCGCGTGTACAGCGTCAGGCGGGCGTTGGCCGGACGCGCGCCGTCCAGGTACTTGCCGCAGAGCATGCCCATGGCCAGCGGCGAATAGGCCAGCAGGCCCACGCCTTCGTGGTGGGTGAATTCGGACAGGCCGATCTCGTAGACGCGGTTGAGCAGGCTGTAGGCGTTCTGGATCGAGGCGATGCGCGGCAGGCCGAGATTGTCGGAGGCCTTGAGGAATTGCGATACGCCCCACGGCGTTTCGTTGGAGACGCCCACGTGGCGCACCTTGCCGGCGCTGACGAAGTCCTGCAGCACCGACAGGGTTTCCTCGATCGGCACGGTGTGCTCGTCCTTGACCCACGGATACGAGAGCTGGCCGAAGGTGGCGGTGGTGCGGTCGGGCCAGTGCAGCTGGTACAGGTCCAGGTAGTCGGTCTGCAGGCGCTTGAGGCTGGCGTCCAGCGCCTCGGTCAGGTTCTTGCGGTCCAGGAAGGTCTTGCCGTCGCGGATGTGGCCGGGACGCTTGGGATCGCGCACCGGGCCGGCCACTTTGCTGGCCAGCACGATGTCCTGGCGGCGCTTGCTGCGCGCCAGCCAGGTGCCGATGTAGGTTTCGGTCAGGCCCTGGGTTTCGGGCTTGGGCGGCACCGGGTACATTTCGGCCACGTCGACCAGGTTGACGCCGCGCTCCAGCGCGTAGTCCAGCTGCTGGTGGGCCTCGGCCTCGGTGTTCTGCTCGCCCCAGGTCATGGTGCCCAGGCCGATCAGGCTGACGTCCAGGTCGGTACGGCCGAGTTTGCGGTATTTCAAGTTCTGCTCCGTGCGGAATCTCTGAAGGGAGCGATCACCTTACCGCAACTCGGTTGGCGTTTTGCTGACGGCGTTACGCCCTTGGCCCACCCTGTGGACGCCGCCCGCGCCGCCCCCGCGTCAGGCGATGGCCTGGCGCACCCAGGCGATCACGTCGTCATGGACCGGCGCCCAGCCCAGCTCGCGGCGCGCCTTGCCCGCCCGCACCCGGCTGTTGGAACCGAGCGCGTAGGCGCCCAGGTCCTTGCCCCAGTAGGCCACCGCCTGCGCCGGATCCCAGGCCTGGGCCGGCCCCAACCCCAGCGCCTGGCCGATGGCGCCGACCAGGTCGACGAAGGCCGCCTCGCCGTTCTCGACGAAATAGAAACTGCCGGCCGGCGCCTTGTCCAGAGCCAGCCGGTACAGCGCCGCTACGTCGGCGACGTGCACGTTGGACCAGCGGTTCAGGCCGCGGCCGACGTGCCGCGCGATGCCGCTTGCGCGGGCCTGCGCCACCAGCGGCGGAATCTGCACGCTTTCGGCGCGCGGCCCCTCGGTCGAACCGTAGATCAGGCTGTGGCACAGCACCACGCTGCGCACGCCGGGCGCGCTGGCCAGGATCAGGTCGTTGATGGCGATGCGCGCGGCCTTGCCCGGCACCGGCGCCACCGGCGTGGTTTCGTCGAACACCGCGTCGGACGGCTCGCCCAACGCGTCGTCGGCGACCAGGCTGCTGCCGCTGGTGTGGATGAACGCCTTGCCGCTGCCGGCCAGCGCGCCCAGCAGGGCCTCGACGGCGCCACGGTGGTCGCTGTCGGCCGCGTTGATGACGGCGTCGGCGGCGCGCGCCTCGGCCGCCAGCAGCGCCGCGTCGTCCAATGTGCCCAGCACCGGTTCGATGCCGAAACCGCGCAGCTCGGCGGCGCGCTCGGGGTTGCGGATCAGGCCGCGGACCTCATGGCCGGCCTTGACCATCGAGGTAGCGACCGCGCCGCCGATGAATCCGCTGGCGCCGGTGATGAATAGCTTCATGGTGCTTGCTCCTTGTGTTGATAGGCCGCGAGAGGCTCAGGCGGCCGTGGTTTCCGCTTGCGAGGCCGGCACGCCGCCATGGAACTGCGGCAGCACGTGCTCGGCGATCTCGTGCAGCGTGTCGGCCAGCGGCCGCTGGTTGCGCCGCAGGTGCAGGCCGATGTGCTGCACACCCGCGGCGCGCAGCGCATGAAGTTCCCGCGCCAGCGCGTGGCGGCCCGCCTGCGCGCCGAAGCGAAAGCGCCGCAGCGGCGCGTCCGGGTCCTCGGCCAGGTCCAGGTGGATGAAACT
Organism: Achromobacter sp. CSND-B12; assembly: GCF_052906545.1. Classification (NCBI taxonomy): domain Bacteria; kingdom Pseudomonadati; phylum Pseudomonadota; class Betaproteobacteria; order Burkholderiales; family Alcaligenaceae; genus Achromobacter; species Achromobacter sp. CSND-B12. The sequence goes on from NZ_JBREGJ010000001.1 coordinate 1,979,388, forward strand.
GGCATAGGGCTTGTCGCCGGCCACCTGGCGCCAGGCGGCGCTGCGCCGCGCATGGTCGTCGGGCGCGCCGGGATAGGCCAGGCAGGCATCCATGTGCGCACCGATCCAGGCCGGCGTCTGCTGCGCCAGGCCCGCCACCAGCAGCGGCGGCGCCGGCGCCCGCGGCAGCACGTCCAGGCCATCGGGCAGGCTGCCGCGCGCGCCTTGGCGCAGCAGCGCCACCTGTTCGCGGAAAGCGGCGCCGCGATTGGGAAAATCGCGGCCGAACAGCGGATACTCCACCGGCCGGTCGCCACTGGCCACGCCCAGCAGCAGGCGGTTGCCGCTCAGCCGCTGCACGCTGGCGGCGGACTTGAGCGTCAGCAGCGGCTCGCGCAGCGGCAGCACCACCGCGGCGGTGCCCAGCAGGATGTCGCGCGTGACGCCCGCCAGGTAACCCAGGTAGGTGAAGATCTCGAACACCTGGCCGGCGTCGCCGAAGGCCGGGTCGTACAGCGGCACGTCGCGCACCCAAAGGGCGCGAAAGCCGAGCCGGTCGGCCAGCACGGCCAGGTCGGCGTGGCGTTGCAGGTCGGGCTCGCCGGGCAGGCGGCCGGCCTGGCGCCGCGCCTGCTCGCCGGCGGCGGTCCAGTCGTTGTCCAGGGGCGCTTCCAGGCCGATGCTGAAGCCGCCCGCGGTCAGGCTCGAAAGCGCGTTGTCCATGGCGCGCCTCAGTCCCAGGCCGCGGCCAGGCCGTTGGGCCTGACTTCGCGGCCATTGCGTTCCAGCGCGGCGATCTGCGCCATGTCGGCGTCGGTCAGGCGCAGGTCGCGGGCCAGCAGGTTGCTCGCCAGGTTCTCGCGCTTGGTGGACGACGGGATCACGGCGAAGCCGCGCTGCAGCGCCCAGGCCAGCGCCACCTGCGCCGGCGTGGCGTTGTGGCGCCGCGCGATCTGGCCAATCACGGGGTCCTTGAGCACCTTGCCGTAGGCCAGCGTCATGTACGACGTGACGTGGATGCCCTGTTCGTTCAGGAAGTCCACCAGCTTGCGGTTCTGCAGATACGGGCTGAGCTCGATCTGGTTGGTGGCGATCGCTTCCTTGCCGACGGCGGCGATGGCTTCGCGGGTCTCGGCGATGGGGAAGTTGGAAATGCCGATCTGGCGCGTCAGGCCCTGCTCGCGGGCGTCCATCAGGCCGGCCATCATCTCGGCGATGGCCACGCCGTTGCCGGGCGCGGGCCAGTGGATCAGGGTCAGGTCGACGTAGTCGGTGCGCAGCTTGGCCAGGCTGTCCTTCAGGCTGGGCACCAGCTTGGCGCGGCCATAGTTCGGCACCCAGATCTTGGTGGTCACGAACAGGTCGGCGCGGGCGACGCCGCTGGCCTCGATGGCCTGGCCCACTTCGGCTTCGTTTTCATAGATCTGGGCGGTGTCGACGGCGCGGTAGCCGACGTCCAGCGCGTTGCGCACGGAATCGATGACGACCTGGCCCTGCAGGCGGAAAGTGCCGACGCCAAAAGACGGGATGCTCATGTAAAACTCCTGGGTAAGTGTTGGAATGCATCCAGTGTGCCCGCTCGATCCTTGCGGAATAAGCCCGGTATTGGCGAAATACTTTTGATATAACGTCAAATATGAAGACGACACTCGACGAAATGCAGGTCTTTATCGCCATCGTGGACTGCGGTTCGATCACCGCCGCCGCCGATGCGCTGCAGCAGACCATTTCCGCCACCAGCCGCACCATGACGCGGCTGGAGGAAAAGCTGCAGACCACGCTGATGCGCCGCACCACCCGGCGGCTGGAGCTGACCGAGGAAGGCAGCGCCTACCTGGAGCAGGCCCGCAAGATCATCGCCGCGGTCGAAGAGACCGAGGAACAGATGCGCGCGCGCCGCAACCAGCCGGCCGGCCGCCTGCGGGTCGACGCCGCCTCGCCCTTCATGCTGCACGTCATCGTTCCGCTAGTGCCGGGCTACCGCCAGCGCTATCCCAAGGTCGAGCTGGAGCTGAACAGCAACGAGGGCAACATCGACCTGCTGGAGCGCCGTACCGACCTGGCGCTGCGCATCGGCAGCCTGAAGGATTCGTCGCTGCACGCGGTGCCCATCGGCCGCAGCCGCGTGCGGGTGCTGGCCAGCCCCGGCTACCTGGCGGCGCATGGCACGCCCAAGCGGGTAGCCGATCTGCGCGAGCACACGCTGCTGGGGTTCTCGCAACTGGAATCGCTGAACGAATGGCCGCTGGAGGACGCCGACGGCCAGCCGCTGCACATCCAGCCGTCGATCCGCTCGTTCAGCGGCGAGACGCTGCGGCAACTGGCGCTGAACGACGCCGGCATCGTCTGCCTTTCCGACTTCATGACGCGCGCCGACCGCCAGTCCGGCGCGCTGCGCCAGCTGTTCCCGCGCCAGACGCTGGACGTGCGCCAGCCGGTCAATGCGGTCTATTACCGCAATACCGCGATCTCCTCGCGCATCAAGTCCTTCATCGACTACCTGGTCGAATCGCTGGGGCCTCGCGGCTTCGACGAATGAACGCGGCGCGCGCGGCTCCGGCGGCGCCTGGCGGCGGCCGCTCCGGCATAATGGCCGCCTGAACCGCAACATCACGCAATACCCATGAAAAGCAGCTCCAAGGGCGGACTCGTCTATTCCACCGACGGCGGCCGCATGTGCCCCCAATGCCGGCGCCCGCTCGCCGACTGCCAATGCCAGGCGGCGTCCCGCCCGGTTCCGGCGCCGGGCGGCGCGCGCGTGTCGCGCGAAACCAAGGGCCGCGGCGGCAAGGCCGTGACCGTCGTCAAGGGCCTGCCGCTGGACGACGACGCGCTGGCGGCGCTGGGCAAGCAGTTGCGCACCGCCTGCGGCTCCGGCGGCACCGTCAAGGACGGCGTCATCGAGGTGCAGGGCGATCACTGCGACCGCATCCTGGCCGCGCTCGAAAAACTCGGCCATCGCGCCAAGCGCGCCGGAGGTTGACCACCATGATCCTGGACCCCGCCATCGTCGACAGCTGGCACGCCCACGTCTACTTCAACGCCGATAGCCGCGACGCGGCCTGGGCGCTGCGCGCACAGGCGCTGGACGCATTCGGCGACAGCATCCAGATGGGCCGCTTCCACGAGCGCCCGGTCGGCCCGCATCCACAATGGAGCTACCAGCTCGCCTTCGCGCCGGCCGCGCTGCCGCGCGTGCTCACCTGGCTGGCGCTGAACCATGGCCTGCTGGACGTGTTCCTGCATCCGAACACCGGCGAATCGCTGCGCGATCACCGCGACTGCGCGCTGTGGATCGGCCACAGCCACACGCTGAACCTGGCGGCGCTCGGCGGTTGATCCCCGCCCCAGCCTTGCGCGGCGCGCCGGCCGCGCCCTCTTCCGATAGACGACACCCGACATGAACCTGCATTACCGCCCAGCCCATCCCGACGACGCCGCTGCCTGCATCGACCTGCGCGGCCGCACCCGCGAGAACGCCTTCTCGGCCGAGGACCTGCGCGCCCTGGGCATCACCGTCGAAAGCTGGCGCGACGGCATCCGCGACGGCGCGCTGCCGGGCGTGGTGGCGCTGGCCGACGGCGTGATGGCGGGTTATTGCTTCGGCGATCGCGACAGCGGCGAGATCCTGGTGCTGGCCCTGCTGCCGGCCTACGAGGGCCGCGGCATCGGCCGCGAACTGCTCGGGCAGGTCATGCGAACGCTGCGGGCGCTGGGCCATGAAAGGTTGTTCCTGAGCTGCGCGGCCGATCCGGGCGTGCGCTCGCATGGCTTCTACCGGCGGCTGGGCTGGGCGCCCACGGGCGAGATCGACGCGGCCGGCGACGAAGTGCTCGCCTACCGGTTCGCCTAGCGTCCGCCCCCGCGCATGCCGCCGACCGGCGCGCCTTCGCTCCCCGGCCTGGCCTACGCGAAACGCGCCATCAGGAAATCGATGAACGCCCGTGTGCGCGCCGACAGGTCGCGCTTGCTGGGGTAGTACACGAACAGGTCGGCCGAAGGCAGGATGAACTCGGGCAGCACCACGCGCAAGCGCCCGCTTTCCAGGTACTTGGCCAGGTCCCACTCCGAGCGCACCAGGATGCCATGGCCGTCCAGCGCCCAGTTCAGCACGATGTCGCCATCGTTGCTGGACAGCGCGCCGTGCACCTTCACGGTCTCGGCGCGGCCGTCGCGCGTGAAGCGCCAGACGCCGTAGGCGTCCTCGTTCTGCCGGTGGATGATGCATTGGTGGTCGGCCAGGTCGCGCAGGCTGGCCGGCGTGCCGTGGCGCGCCAGGTAGCGCGGCGCCGCGCACAGGAAGCGCCGGTTCGACAGGACGCGGCGCGCCACCAGGCGCTGGTCGGGCAAGGCACCGAAGCGGATGCCCAGGTCCACGCCGCTTTCCACCAGGTCGATCGGCCGGTCGGTCACGTCCAGCTGCACCTCGACCTGCGGATGATGCAGGGCGAACTCCGACACGATGGGCGCGATCGCCGTGCGGCCGAAGCCGAGCGTCGCATTGATGCGCAACAGGCCCTTGGGCACCGAGCCGCTGGACGACACCACCTCTTCCATTTCGCGCACGTCGGCCAGGATGCGCGTGGCGTAATGCAGGTAGGTTTCGCCTTCGGGCGTCAGGCTGATGCTGCGGGTGGTGCGGTTCACCAGCCGCACGCCCAGCCGCGCCTCCAGTTGCGCCAGGCGCTTGGTGGCCGCCGGCGGCGTCAGGTCGAGCTGGCGCGCCACCGTCGACAGGTTGCGGTGGCGCGCCAGCAGCACGAAGAACTCCAGGGAAGATGCCAGATCGTGGTTCACGGCGGGGAACGCCTCATCGGGACGAGGCCGGCGACGGGCAACGAGCGCCGGAATCTTTAACTTTCAGTTAATAAAGTAGTGCCTGATAGCGAATCATAATGCGCCTTCAAGCCAATAATCTACGGTTTTTCCCATCCGCCGCACGGCCAGGAGACACCATGAAAATCGTCGAAATCCGCGAGAAGACCGTCCCGATCAGTTCCCCGATCCGCAACGCCTACATCGACTTCAGCAAGATGACGCTGAGCCTGGTGGCGGTGGTGACCGACGTGGTGCGCGACGGCCGGCGCGTGATCGGCTACGGCTTCAATTCCAACGGCCGCTATGGCCAGGGCACGCTGATGCGCGAACGCTTCATCCCGCGCGTGCTGGAGGCCGACCCCGCCAGCCTGCTCGACGACAGCGGCGACAACCTCGATCCGCACCGCATCTGGAACGCGATGTACGTCAACGAGAAGCCCGGCGGCCATGGCGAACGCTCGGTCGCCATCGGCACCATCGACATGGCGGTGTGGGACGCGGTCGCCAAGATCGCCGGCAAGCCGCTGTTCCAGTTGCTGGCCGAGCGCTACGGCAACGGCCGCCCCGACCGCCGCGTGTTCGTCTATGCGGCGGGCGGCTACTACTACCCGGGCCAGGACCTGGGCAAGCTCAAGGACGAGATGCGCGGCTACGTCGACCGCGGCTATACCGTGGTCAAGAAGAAGATCGGCGGCGCCTCGCTGGACGAAGACCTGCGCCGCATCGACGCCATCCTGGGCGTGCTGGGCGACGGCAGGAAACTGGCGGTCGACGCCAACGGCCGCTTCGACCTGGACACCGCGATCCGCTACGCCAAGGCGCTGTCGCAGTACGACCTGTTCTGGTACGAGGAAGCCGGCGACCCGCTCGACTTCGAACTGCAGGCCACGCTGCGCAACTACTACGACAAGCCGATGGCCACCGGCGAGAACCTGTTTTCGATGCAGGACGCGCGCAACCTGATCCGCTACGGCGGCATGCGGCCGGACCGCGACTGGCTGCAATTCGACTGCGCCCTGAGTTATGGCCTGGTGGAATACCTGCGCACGCTGGACATGCTGCGCCAGCACGGCTGGTCGGCCAGCCGCTGCATTCCGCACGGCGGCCACCAGATGTCGCTGAACATCGCCGCCGGCCTGGGGCTGGGCGGCAATGAATCCTATCCGGACCTGTTCCAGCCCTACGGCGGCTTCCCCGACGGCGTGCGGGTCGACAACGGCCACGTCACCCTGCCCGAACTGCCCGGCATCGGCTTCGAGGGCAAGGCGGACCTGATCGCCGAGATGCGCAAGCTGGCGGAGTAAGGGGCCGGTAGCGAGCGAGACGCCACGCGCCCCGGCGCGGCTCAGGCGACGGCGGCGTCGCCCTCGTCCAGCGGCGCTCGCAGATAGCGCCCCGGCGTCGTGCCGAAGGCGCGCTTGAACATGGCGATGAAATTGCCGGGCGTGGCGTAGCCCAGCGCGTCGGCCACCTGCGCCACCGGCTGGCCCGCGCTCAGGCGTTCCAGCGCGTGGATCAGCCGCAGTTGCTGGCGCCACTGCGCGAAGCCTAATCCCGTTTCCTCGCGGAAAAGGCGCTGCGCGGTGCGCGGCGCCAGCCCAGCCCGCGCGGCCAGTGCTTCCAGCGGCCGGTTGTCGGCCGGGTCGTCCGCCAGGACTTGCGCAAGCCGAGCCAGCCGGCGGTCGCGCGGCCATGGCAGGTGCAGGCGCTCGCGCGGCGCCGCCTCGATCTCGTCCAGCAACACCGCCGCGAAGCGCGCGCGCGCCGGGTCCAGCGCCAGCTTGTCCGGCCAATCGGCCGCGCGCAGCACCATGGCGCGCAACACCCCATCCGCCCCCAGCACACAGGGCGACGTCGGCAGGGCCGCGGCGGCCCGCGGATGCACCAGCGCCACCCAGCCGCTGGCCGCGCCCACCACGCTGACCCGATGCCGCAGCCCCGGCGGGATCCAGCCCGCGCGCTGCGGCGGCAGCAACCATGAGCCGGCCTCGGTGCGCACCCGCATCGCGCCGCTATCCACCCCGAACAACTGTCCGCGGGCATGCGCGTGCCAATCGTATTCGCGCGAGCCCAGGCGGAATTCGCTGCCTGGCGCGTCGGCGCCATGGAACACGCACACGGCCGGGCCGTCGAGCAATTCGCTGTAGTCGGGCGCGGGGGCTGCGGTCTGGCGGGTTCGCATGATTTGTTGGCGCGCCGGCATTACCGGCGGGGACGCGCTTGCGCGCAAGCTGTATGGGTGCCGGCAACGCCGGCCTGCTTCGAGGACATTATGCAGAATCTCCACGTTTCCATCATCGGCGCCGGCCTGGGCGGCCTGTGCCTGGCGCAGGGGCTGGCGCGCGCCGGCATCGACTTCGACGTCTACGAGCGCGACGCGCGCACCGACAGCCGGGTGCAGGGCTACCGCCTGCGCATCGACGCCAGCGGCCAGGCGGCTCTGGCGCACTGCCTGCCGCCGGACCTTTACGCCCTGTTCCAGCACAGTTGCTCGACCCACGACCGCCCGGGCGCCATGCTCGACGCGCAACTGCGGCCGCTGCCGCAACGCGCCTCCGCCACCTGGCGCCTGGACGACGCCGACGCCCCGCCCGACCGCTCGGCGCACCGGCAGACGCTGCGCGAGATCCTGCTGGCCGGCCTGGACGGGCGCGTGCATTTCGGCCACGGCTGCGTGGGCATGGATGACGGCGGCCCGCGCCTGGAAGGCATCCGCGCGCGGCCCGGCACGCTGGTGGTGGCCGCCGACGGCGTGCATTCGGCGCTGCGGCGCCAGCATCTGCCGCAAGCGGCGCCCGAGGACAGCGGCACGGTGACGATCTTCGGCATGGCGCCGGCCGGCAGCCTCGTGCCCGATGGCCTGCCGCCGGACCTGCGCGACGGCGCCGGCGTGGTGTTCGGCGCCGGCTACGCGCTGGTGCTGGACGCCATGAAACTGGCGGCGCTGCCGGCGCTGGCGCAACGCCTCGCGCCGGCTTGCGCGCTGACGGCGGTGCCCGGCTACCAGTACTGGGCGATCATCGGCGAGCGCAGCGCGGTGCTGGGCGCGGACGACGCCGCGATCAGCGCGAACCGGCAGGACGACACGACGACGGGCGTCCTCTGGCAACAGGCCGCGCAGCGCCTGCTGGCGCCGGTGCATCCCGCGCTGGCCGCCATGGTGGCCGCCAGCGACCCGCGCGGCATCGCGCTCAAGACCGTCTACCAGGCGCCGCCCCTGCCGCAATGGACGCAAGCCGGGCTGACTTTCCTGGGCGACGCGGTGCATGCGATGAGCCCGGCGGGCGGCCTGGGCGCCAACACCGCCCTGGCCGATGCGCAATCGCTGGCGACGCGGCTGGCGCAGGTGTGCAAAGGCCTGCCGCTGGGGCAGGCCTTGCGGGACTATGAAGCGGATCTGCGGTGGCGCGGCGACCGGGCCGTCCAACAATCGGCCGAGGCCGCCGCCCGCATCACCGGCAGGGGCCGGCGCCAACCGCGATAGCGATCGCGGCGCGTGGCGACAGGCGTCGCCACATCGGGCAAAGCGGTCAGGCGGGCAGCGCGATCCGCTCGGGCGCGGCAACCCGCAAGTTTTCCCGCAACTTGAACAGGGCCACCGTGCCGGCCAGCGCGCCGGCCTGATCGCTCAACATGGCGGACGCCGCCGCCGACTGTTCCACCAGCGCGGCGTTCTGCTGGGTGGCCTGATCCATGTCGGAAACGCTGCGGTCGATCTGGCTGATGCCCACGCTCTGCTCGGCCATGGCCCCGTGGATTTCGCTGACCAGCTTCTGCACGCGCGACACGCCTTCGACGATCTCCTGCATCGTTGAGCCGGCCGCCTGCACCCGCTCGGTGCCGCTCTTGACGTTCTGTACCGAAGCCTGGATCAGCGCGCGGATCTCCTGCGCCGAGGCGGCGCTGCGCTGCGCCAACGTGCGGACTTCGCCGGCCACCACGGCAAAGCCGCGGCCCTGCTCACCGGCGCGCGCCGCTTCCACCGCCGCGTTCAGCGCCAGGATGTTGGTCTGGAACGCAATGCCGTCGATGACGCTGATGATCTCGGTGATGCGCTCGGACGACTGCGCGATGGCGCCCATGGTGGTGACGGCATCGGTCACCACCTGGCCGCCGCGCTCGGCCGCCAGGCTGGCCTCGGTCGCCAGGCGCGTGGCGTGCTCGGCGGCCTCCTCGGTCTGGCGCACGCTGGAAGTCAATTCGGTCAGCGCCGACGAGGTTTCCTGCAACGAGCCGGCCGATACCTCGGTGCGCTGCGAGAGGTCGCGGTTGCCCATCTCGATCTCGCGCGTGGCCGAGGTCATCGAATGCACGCCGTTGCGCACGTCGAGCATCACGTGGCTGATCTTGTCGACAAAGGCGTTGAATGAAGCGGAGATCTGCGCCACTTCGTCATGGCCCACCACGGCCAGCCGGTGCGTCATGTCGCCTTCGCCCGAGCCGATGGTGTCCATCGCATCGCGCACCGCGGACAGGCGCTTGAAGGCGCGCGACGTCACCACGCTGGCCAGCACGACGGCAACCAGCGTCAGCACCACCATCGAGATCAGGGTGGCGTTGAACACCTGCGCCAGGCCCGCGGTGGCCTCGGCCTCGTCCAGCGCGATCACCAGGAACCAATCGGTGCCGGGGATGCGGCGCGCCTTGAGCAGCTTGGGCGCGTCGTTCAGGCTCAACGCCAGCGGCGCGGCGCCGTCGCGCGCCATGTCGGCCAGCACGGCCGGCGTGAGGCCGGCCGCCACGTCGGTCGACGGCTTGAGCGCCAGCTTGTCATCGACGTGCGAAATCACCTGGCCATCGGTCGCCAGCACGAACGCGGTGCTGGACGGCGTCGGCCGGATGACCTTGATGACGTCCTTGATACCGTCCAGCGCCACCGCGCCGCTGATGGCGCCGGTGGTCTGGCCGTTGCGCACGATCGGCGCGGTGAAGGCCACGTAGGGCTTGCCGGTGCCCGAATCGCCGTATGGCTTGGTCACGGCCAGCTTGCCGGCGGCCACCGCGCTCTTGTACCAGGGACGCGCGGTCGGATCATAGTCGGGCGGCGTCTGCGCGGTGGAGAAGTAGGTCTTGTCGCTCCAGCCGATACTGGTGATGGGAAAGCCGTTGGTTTCGCCCATCAGTCTGGTCAGGCCGCGCGGATCGCCCTTTTCGACCACGGCGGCGGTGGCGGTCACGGCCTGGGCCTTGTCGGCGGACCAGCGTTCGATGGCGCTGGCGTTGCCGGCGGCGATGGCGTCCAGGTCCGCGGAGATGGTCGCCATCATGTTGTCGCGCACGATCTGATAGATCGCGATGCCCGAGAGCACCAGCGCGCCGATGACGGTGAAACAGGTGATCAACAGGATCCTGTTGCGCAACGAGGTGATTTTCATGCTTGTCTTCTTACTGCAACTGCCCGTGCCGGAGGGCACGGGTATCCAGGTACGCGATAAAAGGTCCGCGCCACCCAGGCTTACGGCAAGGCGGCAAGGGACTTTAGGCCCGGCGCGCGTCGAACCCTGCGCGTACGCAAACGACATGGCGAGACAATCCCGGCAGGGCATAATGGGCGGCAAGACCGCGATGCGCGGCGTGGGATGCGTCGACGGGCCGGGCCGCCTTGGAACCGGTTTGGTCACGCCAGTGATACGCAGGGAGCTTTCGTTGGACCCGATACTCGCCGAACTGTCGGCGTCGCTGCAGGCCGCCAAGTCGGTCGAACAGTTGACCCGCCCCCTCCTGGACGTGCTCGGCGCCGTGACCGGGCTGGAATCCACCTACCTCACGTCGATCGACCCGCAGGCCGACCGGCAGCAGGTACGCTACGCGCGCAATGCCGGCACGTTACAGATTCCGAAAGGCCTGTCGGTGCCGTGGTCGGACACGCTGTGCAAGCGCGCGCTGGACGAGGGCCGCATGGCCACCAGCGACGTCGGCGCCTGCTGGCCCGACTCCGAGGCGGCGCGCCAGCTCGGCATCCAGACCTACGTCAGCGCGCCCATCCGCACCGACGACGGCCTGCTGCTGGGCACCCTGTGCGGCGCCAGCGCCAGCCAGCGGCCGATCGCGCCACAGGCCGAATCGATCCTGCGGCTTTTCTCCAATGTGATCGCCAGCTTCCTGGAACGCGAGCAGCTCGTCGCCCAACTGCGCGATGCCAACGCCAGGCTGCTGGCATTTGCGCTGACCGATCCGCTCACCGGCCTGCCCAACCGCCGCGCCCTGTACGAAGAACTGGACCGGCTGCGCGGCCGCGCCCTGCGCGAAGGCGGCAGCGTGCTGGTGGGCGTGGTCGACCTGGACGGCTTCAAGGGCATCAACGACACCCACGGCCACCAGCAGGGCGACGTCTTCCTGCAGGAAATCGCGCGACGCCTGGCAATGACGCTGCGCGCCTCCGACATGGTGGGCCGGCTGGGCGGCGACGAATTCGTGCTGATCGGCCCCGGCCCGGCCCTGGCGCGCGGCGACGCGGCGCCGGGGCACGAGGCGCAACGCGGCGACGCCGAGGAAGCCGCCCGCTCGCTGGAAGATCGCGCCGCCGCCGCCACCGTCGGCCGCTACCAGCTCGGCGAGGTCACCCTTCCGTATGAGGGCGCCAGCGTCGGCGTGGTGGCGCTGGACCCGCGCGGCCTGTCGGCCGAGGAAGCCGTGCGCCTGGCCGATGCCCGCATGTACGACATCAAGCGCGCCCGCAAGGCCGCCCGCACCATCCACTGAGCCGGACGGCCCGGGCGCAAATTCATCGGGGGCTTGCACAACACATAAGTGTTTGCTAATGTGTTGCCATGATGGAAAACGACATCTTCAAGGCCCTGGCCGACCCCACCCGCCGCGCGATCTTCGACAAGCTCGCCGCGGGCGCCATGAACGCCAGCGCGCTGCGCGCGGGCCTGGACATCAGCCAGCCCGCGGTCTCGCAACACCTGGCGGTGCTGCGCCAGGCGCGCCTGGTGCGCGAGGAACGCCAGGGGCGCTTCGTCAACTACCAGGTCGATCCGGACGGCCTGGCGCTGCTCGCCGGCTGGATGTCCAAGTACCGCGCCTACTGGCCGGCGCGCGTCGACGCCCTGAAGACACTGCTCAAGGAAATGGACCAATGACCCCCGCGGATCCCACCCGGCAGGACACGGCGCTGGTGCTCGATTACGAGCTGGACGCGCCCCCCGAGAAAGTCTGGCGCGCCATCAGCATCCCGGCGCTGCGCGAGCAATGGCTGCCGGACGGCGCGCTGGCCGACACCGAGCCGCTGGCCGCCACCCCGGGCGTCGAGGTCCGCTACCGCATGCGCGAGACGCTGCCGCCCTGCCTGGCCAGCGTGGTGACGTTCCAGCTCAGTCCCACCGCCGATGGCGGCACCCGCCTCACCATCGTCCACACCCCTGATGACGCCCGCCTGACGCAACCGGCGCCGCAGGCGGCCAACGATTCCTGGTCCGGCTTCAAGCTCGCCGCCTGACGCCCCCTTCCCTTTTCACGCAAGACAGGAGTTCGCTCATGAGCGAAACGATGCAGCTCGTCCCGATGGTGGTGGAACAGTCCGGCCGCGGGGAACGTTCGTTCGATATCTACTCGCGCCTGCTGCGCGAACGCATCATCTTCCTGAGCGGCGAAGTCAACGACGCCGTCTCGGCCCTGGTGTGCGCGCAGCTGCTGTTCCTGGAAGCCGAGAACCCCGGCAAGCCGATACACATGTACATCAACTCGCCCGGCGGCGTGATCACCAGCGGCCTGGCCATGTACGACACCATGCAGTTCATCAAATCGCCGGTGCACACGCTGTGCATGGGCACGGCGCGATCGATGGGTTCGTTCCTGCTGATGGCGGGCGAGCCCGGCAAGCGCGCCGCGCTGGCCAACGCCAGCCTGCACGTGCACCAGCCGCTGGGCGGCTTCCAGGGACAGGCCTCGGACATGCTGATCCACGCCGAGGAAATGCAGCGCACCAAGCAGCGCATCATCCGCCTGTATGCCGAACATTGCGGCCGCAGCTATGAGGACGTCGAGCGCAGCCTCGACCGCGACCGCTACATGACCGCCGAGGAAGCGGTCGAATGGGGCCTGATCGACCACGTCATGGATGCGCGCTCGGCCGGCTTCTGACGCGCCGACGCGCAAGGACGCCGCCGCGCCCGGGCGGCATGTGCCCCCGGCGTCCGCGCCCCGCTACGCGCTGGCCGCGACGCGCTGGTGGTGCGCCCGCAGCACGGCATTGGCCAGCGCCCCCAGGGCTAGCAGCACGGCCGTGCCCAGGAACACGGCCGGCATGCCGAAATGCCCGCCGATGAATCCGCCGAGCAGGGGACCCGCTACCTGGCCCGCGTACTGCGCCGAGATCGACATGCCGAGCACGTTGCCGCCGACGCCGTCTGGCACATTGTGGCGGATCACGCTGGTCACGCACGGCAGCAGCCCGCCCAGCGCCAAACCCATCAGGAAGCGCAGCGCCACCAGCTGCCAGCCGGCGGTGACGAAGGCCTGCGGCACCAGCAGCAACGCCGCCACCGCCAGCGCGCCGATGATCACGGTCCAGTGGCCGACCCGGTCGGCCAACCGGCCCAACCGCGACGCCGACAGGATGGCGCCCAGCGCCGCCGCCGACATCACCACGCCCGACACCAGCGTGACGCGGGCCGGGTCGTCCACCAGCTGGCCCACGTACACCGTGATGATCGGTTCGATCGACATGGTGGCGAACATCAGCAGCATGCCCGTCGCCAGCATCGCGGCCACCGGCCGCTTGTCGGGAATCTGGGCCCAGCCGCCGCGCCGCTTGCCTTCCTGCCTGGCGGGCTTGGCCGGGCGCGGCATCTCCTTGATCAGGAACACCGTCGCCAGGAAGGCCAGGAAGATCACGCCGCCGGCCAGAAGGAAGGTGGCGCGGATGCCGATCAACGGCGGCAGCCCGCCGCCGATCAGCGGGCCCACCAGGTTGCCCGCCATGATGCCCGCCGACAGCACGCCCAGCGCCCAGCCCGAGCGCGCCTTGGGCGCCTGCATCGCCACCAGGATGGTCGAACCCGACGCGTAGCCGCCGGCCAGGCCCACCAGCAGCCGCAACAGCACCAGCTGCCACACGCTCTGCACCATGCCGGTCAGCGACATACAGATCGCCATGCCAAACGACGCGCGCACCAGCATCAGCTTGCGCCCGTAGCGGTCGCCCAGCCGGCCCCACAGGGGCGCGACCAGCGCCGCGGCGAAGAAGGTGGCGCCATAGGCCACGCCCGACCACTGCACGATGGCGGCGTGACCCTGCACGCCCAGTTCCTCCACGTACAGCGGCAGGAACGGCAGCAGCAGCGTCATCGCCACGATGGTGCTGAACGAACCGGCGAAACAGACGGCCAGGTTGCGCCGCCAATGGATGTTCCCGGCCGACGCGGCCGCATCGGCGTCGGCGCGTTCCGGGGAGGTGGACGATGTCATGGAAAAAAGCCTCGGGGTGTCGGGCGCGAAGTCGGTGAACGGGGATTGTTGCCAGCCTCGCTCCACGCAGCAAGGCCAGCCGCGATACCGGTATTGCCGCTACCCCCCAAGCCGGCGCGGCGCGACCGGGCCGCGCCTATTGCGCAGCGCCGCGCAGCCAGGCCTTGGGCGTGGCGCCGCGATGCGCCTTGAAGGCCTTGATGAAGTGGCTGAGGCTGGAAAACCCGATGCTGTATGCGGTTTCGGTAACCGAGCAGCCGCGCCGCAACAGGCCGGCGGCCGCGTCCATCCTGGCTTGCAGCAGGCAGCCATGCACCGATTGCCCGTAGAGCGACATGAAGCCCGCCTGCAACCGTTTTTCGCTCAGCCCCACGGCCTGCGCCAGCTGGCGCACGCTGCCGCAATCGGCGTATTCGTGCTGGATGCGGCGATGGGCCTCGGCCAGCCGCCTGCGGTCCGCGGGCGGCGGCTGGTCGGCCGCGCCGCGGCCGGCCAGGTGCGCCAGGGTCAGGGCCAGCGCCTCCTGGGCCTTGCCCTGCAGATACAGCGCGGCGACCTCGCCACGATCCTGGCTCCAGGCCAGGATCTCGCCGGCCACGCGCGCCAGGCCGGGCCACAGCGGCAGCGTCGCCAGTTGGGCGTCGCGCGCCGGCACGCTGCCATCGGCCGCGAACGCGGCGGACGGCACCTGGCGCAAGGTGCGCCACCACAGGGCGCGCATGGCTTCGCTAGAAAAACGGATATCGACCACGCGGATGTCGCGCCGGCCCTTGAATTCGTCCCAGCCCGGCACCGGTTCGACCGTGCCGTGCAGGATGACGCTGCCCGGCTGGATGCGCAGGGCCGTGCCGCCCTCGAAGCCCAGGCCGAACTGGCCTTGCAGCACGATCGCCACGCCCACGCTGGACTCGGCCGCGCCGCTGGCGGCCCAGTCCGATTCGGGCCGGCCGTCCAGGCAGCCGATCGAGATGCCGCCCGGCAGTTCGTGCTGGGAGCGGATCCTGAGCCAGTCCGGCGGCAGCAGGCGCAGCAGGTCCTGCACGCTGAGCGGCGCGCCGCGGTCCGGGGCAAGACGGGGCTGAGAGGCCATTTTGTTCCAATTCCGCAATTTCCGGCGCGGATTCGCTAGCGCGGCCGCCGCCAGGCCTGGATGATAACAATTTTCATCCTCATCCAGTCTTTCATGACACCTACGCCAGACCCCGTCCGCCGCCCGAACGAGACCGCCGCCCTGTTCGTCTTCAATACCCTGTGCCTGACCGCCATCATGGCCTTCATGCCCGTGATCGGCCCGGTGGTGCGCGGCCTGCGGCTGGCCGAATGGCATGGCGGGCTGGTGGTCACCGTGGCCGGCGTGCTGTGGATGCTGATGGCGCGCTACTGGGGCGGCCGCAGCGACCGCGTCGGCCGCCGCCGCGTGCTGCTGCGCGCCGCCGCCGGCTACATCGTCAGCTACCTGCTGCTGGCCATCGGCCTGGACCTGATGCTGCGCGAGCCGCCGCCGGCATGGCTGGCGCTGTTGGCGCTGATGGCGCTGCGCGCCCTGCTCGGCGCCTTCTACGCCGCCATGCCCACCGTCAGCGCCGCGCGCATCGCCGACATCACCGCGCCGGAGCAGCGCGGCGCCATGATGGCCAGGCTGGGCGCGGCCAACGGCCTGGGCATGGTGCTGGGGCCCGCCATCGGCGGCCTGCTGGTCAAGGACAGCCTGACGCTGCCGCTCTACATCGCCGCCGTGCTGCCCTTGCTGGGCACGCTGTGGCTGGCCGCGAAACTGCCGTCCGACGCCGCGCACGAACCGCGCGTCACGCCGCCGCTCAAGCTGAGCGACCGGCGCCTGCGCCTGCCGCTGGCCGCCATGCTGCTGGCCATGAGCGCGGTCATCACCGCGCAGATGATCGTCGGCTTCTATGCCATGGACGCGCTGCGCCAGGAGCCCGGCCCCGCGGCACGGACGGCCGGATGGGCCATGACCACCGTCGGCATCATGCTGATCCTGGTGCAGGTGGGACTGGCCAAGGCGCGGCGCATGAACGCGGCTCGCTGCCTGGCGGGCGGCGCCCTGCTGTCCGGCGTCGGCTTCCTGCTGGTGCCGGTGCTGGGCGGCGCCGGAGGGCTGGTGGCGTGCTATGCCATCATGGCCGCCGGCATGGGGCTGGTGTTCCCGTCGATCCAGACCCTGGCGGCCAACGCCGTCACGGCCGACGAACAAGGCATCGCCGCCGGCTCGGTGATCGCCGTGCAGGGCATGGCGATGGTGGTGGCGCCGCTGGTATGCACGTTGCTGTACGGCGTGCGCCCATGGATGCCCTACGTGGTCGCCGCCAGCCTGTTGCTGCTGGTGGCGCTGGCGGCGGCGGTCCAGCCGCGCCAACCGCTGTCGGCCCGGACGATGCCGTAGGCGGCGCATCGCGGTCCCTCCGGCGGCGCCCCCAATCAGGGTTCCCTCATGGGATATTCCAACTGCAGCGCCACGAAGCCGGCGGTGGCGCGTCCGTAGCGCGCGCTCATGCCACGCAGAATCCCGTCCAGCAACGGCGTGGGAGTCGGCGCCAGCGTGTTGTCCATGGGCAGCGACGGCATGTCCGCTGACGACACCTGGTCGGGCAGATAGGCCAGGCCGCTGGCCAGCCTTACGGGGCCCGGCTCGGAGGCCACCCCGACCACCGAGGTCCTGTAGCTGCGGGCATAGGCATCGGCAGTCAGGGCCAGCCGCAGATCGTCCGTACCCGCTGTCAGCCGCGCCTGCAGCGTCTCGTGCCGCCAGAAGGCCGTTGCATTGCGCGCCGCGGTGTAGATATGGCGCGGCCCGAGCTGAAAGTCCTGGCCCGGATGGGCATCGTCCCAGTGCGCCTGGCCCAGTTCGAGCGCCACCGTTTGCGCGCGCGGCCGGCCGGCCAGGGTCTCGACCAGCGCCAACGACACGGGAATCGAAGCACTGACGCCCGTGGTGGTCACCACCCCGCCGTCCGCGATGTAGCGGCGATCCTGGCGCCAGCGCACCGCCGGAAAGTCGCGCGCCAGCGTCGAGCGCGAATACCAATGCGAGACCGCCTGACGGCCGT
The DNA here is from genome assembly GCF_052906545.1 of Achromobacter sp. CSND-B12. NCBI lineage: Bacteria > Pseudomonadati > Pseudomonadota > Betaproteobacteria > Burkholderiales > Alcaligenaceae > Achromobacter > Achromobacter sp. CSND-B12. Next base: position 1,996,661 of record NZ_JBREGJ010000001.1, read on the forward strand.
CCAGCAAGCCGGCCCGCGCCAGTACCCACACCCCGTCGCAAATGCCGATGACAACGGCGCCCTTGCCGGCCTGCGCGCGCACCCAGGCCGACAGCCGCGGATCCGCGTCTTCGTGCACGGCCGGCACGATCACGTAGTCGGCGCCGTCCGGGTAATGCGCGTCGAACGCGGCGATGTCGGCATCCGGCTGTGCCCGCAGGGCGGGAAAGAACCGTATTGGTCCGGGATCCAGGGCCAGCGCCCAGACCTCCGCGGCGCCCGAGCGCTTGAGCACCGCGTAGGGCACCACGAAGTCGGTCAGCTCGGTGTTGGCGTTATGGCCGATCACCGCGACACGCGGCAGGCGGCCCGCCGCGGCAGGCCGCGCAGCGGTCAGTGGCCCGGCCTGCCCGCGCGGTGATGGCGGCGCGGGCACCCCGCCAGGATCGCGCCACACCGACCAGGCCGCGGCGACGGCCACGGTCGTTAACACGCATACCAGACCCGCTCGCCACCATCCGACCGCCATGAACCACCCTTTTCCGCAACGAGGCCACGCCCCAATTCCGACAGCCTAGCGATAGCGTACGCTCGGCAGCAATGACAGAATTCGGTCATTTTCTGCCATCCGGCCGCGTTAAGATGCCGGCATTGCCACTTTGCCTTCCCCATGCCGCGACACTCCGCCGCCGGCAGGCCCCGCCTGGTCGCCATCGTCGTCTATCCCACGGTGCAGCACCTGGACGTGGCCGGCCCCGCCGACGTCTTCTCCATGGCCAGCGCGCTGGGCCTGGACGCACGGTATCGCGTCGCCCTCCTGTCGGCCCGGGGCGGACCGGTCACGCTGTCCAATGGCCTGACGCTGCAGACCGAGGCAGTGGCTGGCATCGACCCGGCCACGGTCGATACATTGATCATCGCCGGCGGCGAGCGCGAAGGGCTGATGCAGGCCGCCGTTGACGAAACCCTGCGCGCGTGGGTCGGCCAGGCCGGCACGCGGACGCGGCGCCTGGCTTCGGTGTGCACCGGCGCCTTCCTGCTGGCCCATTGGGGCATGCTGGCCGGCCGGCGCGTGGCAACGCATTGGGCTTCGGCGCAATTGCTGGCGCGCCACTTCCATGGCTTGCAGGTGGAGCCGGAGGCGCTCTACGTTCAGGACGACCGATTCTGGACCTCGGGCGGCGTCACTGCCGGCATCGACATGTGCCTGGCCATGGTCGAACAGGACGCGGGCCGCTGGCTGGCGGCGCGAGTGGCAAGGCAGCTGAACCTGGCGCTGCGGCGCAGCGGCAACCAGGTGCAATACTCGACGATCCTCGAGGGGCAGGCCGGCGCCTACGGCGAACTGGTCGATTGGCTGCGCGACCATCTGGCCGAAGCCATCGATGTCGAACGCATGGCATCACTGGCCGGCCAGGCGCCACGCACCTTCCATCGCGGCTTCACGCGCGACACCGGCTATACGCCACGGGCTTTTCTCGAGGCGCTACGGCTCGAAGCGGTGCGCGCGGGGCTGGACGCGGGCCAGCCGCTCAAGCGCCTGGCGCGGGCTGCCGGGTTTCGGTCGGAAACGCAGCTGGCCAAGGCGTTCCAACGCCGCTACGGCCTCAGCCCGTCGCAGTATCGGGGCGGTGTGGCCCCCGTCATTCCGTGATGTGGATGTTGGCCTGGTCGATGATGACCTGGTAGCGCTTCATCTCGGCATCGATGAACCTGGCGAACGCCGCCGAGTTCTTCACCGACGGCTCGAAGCCCAGCCCGTTCAGTTGTTCGACGATCTTCGGGCTGGCCATCACCTTGGCCGACACCGCCTCCAGCTTGCGCAGCACCGGTTCAGGCAGGTTGGCCGGCCCCCACACGCCGTACCAGGAATAGAACTCGAAGTTCTTCTGGCCCTGCTCCTTCATGGTGGCAAGGTCCGGCAGCAGGGGGCTGCGGTCGGCGCCGGTCAGCGCCACCGCCTTGAGCTTGCCGGCGCGCACCATCGGCAGCGACGACAGCATCGGGTCGATCAGCCCCTGCACCTGGCCGCCGACCAGGTCCGACAGCGCCGGGCCGCCGCCGCGATACAGCACGATGGGAATCTGCTCCAGGCCGTTTTCATGCAGGAACGAGGCCGCGGCCAGGTGGCCGGCCGAGCCGAAACCGGTGGTGGCGAAGGAATACTTCTGCGGCTCGGCCTTGAGCAGCTTGACCAGGTCCTGCACGTTGTCGGCCGGCACCTTGGGGTTGACGCTGAAGATCAGCGCGCCCTGCGCCAGTTCGCTGATGGGCGTGAAATCCTTGACCGAATCGAACTTGATGGTCTTTTTGTACAGCAGCGGATTGATCGCGTGGATGGACGCATTCAGGTACAGCGTGTAGCCATCGGGCGCCGCGCGCGCCACATAGGCGGCGCCGATCATGCCCGAGGCACCGGCGCGGTTTTCCACCACCACCGACTGGCCCAGTTCCTTGCCCAGTTGCTCGGCGTACAGGCGCGCCACGCCGTCGACGGAACCGCCCGGCGGATGCGGCACCACCAGCGTGATGGGGCGCTGCGGATAGCTGTCGGCGGCCAGCGCGGCGGCGGTGGTAGTGAGGCCCAACGCCAGCAGGGCGGCGCTGAACAGCCGCTTGAGCGGCGCGGGGCGGGACGGGCAATGGAACATGGTGGGGTCTCTCTTGGCGATGACGCATCCGTTTCGGGCGCGCAGGGGCCGCCCACGCCACCGGCCGCGACGCTCGCGGCCGGTGGCGTGGGTCGTCAAAAATGAATCCGGCGGCTATCGCCGCCGGAACAGGGGAATCAGGCCGCCTTGAGCTGCGCGGAGCTGAAGCCGTACTTGGTGTCCAGCCCCAGCTCGCGCACGATGCGCAGGCCCTTGGCCAGGGCGTCGCCCTCCAGGCCGCGCAGCGGACGGCGCAGGTCGCCGACCGGCAGGCCCACCGCCTTCATCAGCGACTTGATCGCCACCGGGTTGATGGCGGAGTACGAGTAATGCAGCATCGGCAGCAGGCCCAGGTAGCCTTCGCGGAAGCTGACCGACACGTCCGGCGTGTCCCAGGGACGCGAAATCTCGGCCATCTCGGCCGGCGCGATGTTGCCGGTCATGTTGGCGGTGCCGTGGCCGCCCAGGCTCATGGTGGGCACCACCAGCCCCAGGTTGGGCGAGTCGCAGCACATCACCGACACGTCGGGACGGCCGCGCAGCACCTGCGCCACCTGGCCCACGCGCGTGGTCGATTCTTTGTGCACCACGTAGTTCGGGTGCTTGAAGATGCGCAGCAGCTGGTCCCAGTGCAGGTCGCTCTTGACCCGGGGCGGGTTGTTGTAGATGCCCAGCGGCAGGTCGGTGGCGTCGGCCACTTCGAGGAAATAGGCTTCGGTGTCGGCTTCGGAGGCGCAGATATAGGCCGGCGCGGCCAGGATCGCGCCGTCGGCGCCGTTGGCGCGCGCGAACTTCAGGTAGTCGATGGTGGTATCGGTGTTGTTGCCGGTGCAGCCGTAGAACAGCTTCATCCTGCCGGTCTTCATCTTGGCCGTCTCGACGATCACCTGGCGCCGCTCTTCGGGCGACAGCAGCGAGACTTCACCGGTGGAGCCCATGATCAGCACGGCGGCGGTGCCGTTGTCTTCCTGGAACTTCAACAGGCTGCGGAAGGCGCTGAAATCGACGCTGCCGTCGCGATTGAACGGCGTGACGATGGCGACGAAGGACCCCTGGATTTTCATTTTGCTCATGACCTGCTCCACATGCGGATGGACTGCTCAATCAAAAAAGCCAGGCTGGCGCGCGGTGGTTGGCGCCTGCACCTGACCATTCCCCTTGCTGCTTATGCAGTATAGGAAGAGCGGCCCCGAAAATTTTTCTATTTTCCACACTTTCAGGACGCCCGAAAGACAAAGATTTTCTAAGGCAATGCGGTTAAGTTATGAGGATTTCCATAACAATACGCTTTTCACGGCAGCGCCCGCATGACCGAAGCGATCTCCCGTTATCCGTCCCTCTCCCATTGGGGCGCCTATACTGCGCTGGTGCGCGACGGCCGCGTCGTGGGCTGCGAGCCGTTCGCGCACGACCAGGCCCCGTCCCCGCTTATCCACGCGATGCCCGACATGGTGCATTCGTCGCTGCGCATCGCCCGCCCCGCCGTGCGCGCCAGCTGGCTCAGGCACCGCGGCGCGCCCGAATTGCGCGGCGTGGATGGCTATGTGGAGGTCGATTGGGACACCGCCCTGGCGCTGGTGCACGACGAACTGCAACGGGTGCGCGCGCAGCATGGCCCCACCGCCATCTTCGGCGGCTCGTACGGCTGGTCGTCGGCCGGCCGCCTGCACCATGCGCGCACGCTGACGCACCGTTTCCTGTACGCCGGCGGCGGCTGCGTCGACCAGTCGGGCAACTACAGCTGGGGCGCGGCGCAGTTCCTGCTGCCGCACATCATCGGCACCTACGCGCCCGTGACCGGCCGCATCACCGACTGGAACAGCGTGGTCGGGCACACGCGGCTGCTGATCGCGTTCGGCGGCATCCCGCTGCGCAACACGCAGATCGCCTCGGGTGGCGCGGGCGACCACAGCGCGCCCGGCTGGCTGGCGCGGGCACGGCAAGCCGGCATGCGCGCGGTCGTGGTCAGCCCCACGCGCGCCGACGCGCCCGAGGCGCTGGCGGCCGAATGGATCCCGATACGGCCGAACACCGACGCGGCGATGATGCTGGGCATGGCCCACACCCTGCTGGCCGAGGGCCGCCACGACCGCGACTTCCTGGCCCGCTGCTGCAACGGCTTCGAGCAGTATGCGGACTACCTGCTGGGCCGCGCCGACGGCCAGCCCAAGAACGCGCAATGGGCCGAACGCATCTGCGGCGTGCCCGCCGCCACCATCCGCGCGCTGGCGCTGGAAGCGGCCGGCACCCGCACGCTGCTGTCCTGCTCATGGTCGCTGCAGCGCGGCCATCGCGGCGAACAACCCTATTGGGGCAGCGTGGCGCTGGCCGCCCTGCTGGGCCAGATCGGCCTGCCCGGCGGCGGTTTCGCCTTCGGCCACGGCTCGATGAACGGCGCCGGCAATCCGCGCCCCGACCTGCCCGCGCCGGAGATGCGCGCGGGGCGCAATCCGGCTGGCGTGTCGATCCCGGTGGCGCGCCTGACCGACATGCTGCTGCAGCCGGGCGAGCCGTACGAGTTCAACGGCAGGACCGGCATCTATCCGGACATCCGCCTGGTCTACTGGGCCGGCGGCAACCCGTTCCACCACCACCAGGACCTGAACCGCCTGGCGCGGGCCTGGACGCGGCCCGAGACCATCATCGTGCACGAACCCTGGTGGACGCCGACGGCGCGGCGCGCCGACATCGTGCTGCCGGCCACCACCACGCTCGAACGCAACGACATCGGCGGCTCGTCGCGCGACCGCTACCTGCTCGCGATGCGGCAGGCGCTGGCGCCGGTGGGCCACAGCCGCAACGACTTCGACATCTACCGCGAACTGGCCGCGCGCGGCGGTTTCGAGCGGGCCTTCACCGAAGGCCGCGACGAGATGGCCTGGATCCGCCACATCTACGAACAGATGCGGCCGGCCTGGGAAGCCGCGCAACTGACGCTGCCGGCCTTCGATGAATTCTGGGAGCGCGGCCACGTGGCGCTGCCGCCGCCCACGCGCGACTTCGTGCTGTTCGAGCAGTTCCGCGAGGATCCCGCCGCGCATCCGCTCAAGACCCGCTCCGGCCGTCTCGAACTGCACAGCGCGGCGATCGCCGAGTTCGGCTATGACGACTGCCCGCCGCATCCGGCCTGGCTGCCGCCGGTGGAATGGCTGGGCGCCGAACGCGCGGCGCGCTGGCCGCTGCACCTGGTCACTTGCCAGCCCGCCGACCGGCTGCACTCGCAACTGGACCCGGCGCAGGCCACCCGCGCCCACAAGGTCGCCGGCCGCGAGGCGGTGCTGCTGCATCCCGACGACGCCGCCGCACGCGGCATCGCGCAGGGCGATGTGGTGCGCATCTTCAATGACCGCGGCGCCTGCCTCGGCGGCGCGCAACTCAGCGCCGACCTGCTGCGCGGCGTGGTGGTGATGCCCACCGGCGCCTGGTTCGATCCACAGGACGATGCGCTGGAGCGTCATGGCAATCCCAACGTGCTGACGGTGGACGTGGGCACGTCGCGGCTCGCGCAGGGCCCGAGCGCGCTGTCGGCCTTGGTGCAGGTGGAACGCTGGCACGGTGAGGCGCCGGCGGTGCGGGCCTTCGAGCCGCCAGCGCTGCAACCCGAGACCTCGGGCGCGCCACGCTGACCGCGCAATAGCGCTCCCGGCAAAGTGCGGCGCGCCGGTTACCGCCACCGCCCCGCTAGCCCGCCCGCAGGAATGCCAGCACCGCGTCGTCCTGTCCCCGGATGAAATGCCGCTCACTCGGCAACAGCGTCACCTGCGCGCTCGGCGCCAGGCGGCGCAACCGTTCGCAGGTATCTTGCGAATCAAGCATCACATCGCGCCCGCCCACCGCCACGTACAGCGGCTGCGCCAACTGACGCAACGCCTCATCGTCAAAGACCGGAATGGCGCCGAAGCGCGAGCGGAAACCGCGATTGATGGCGTGCATCAACGCAAACTGAGCCCGATCGGCAGGCGCCGGATCAGCCGCCAGCGGCCCGATGATGCGGCGGCGCACCAGCGCGCGGCCCGCGGGTCCCAGCAGCAGCAATGGCAGGACCCACGGCAGGATGTGCTTCTGCCGGCCGATGCCGGACGGGCACAACAGCGCCAGCCGCTCGACCCGCGCCGGCCGCCGCACGGCGAAGTCCAGCGCCAGCCACGCGCCCAGCGAAATGCCGAAGCACGCCGCGCGCGCCACGCCCAGTCCGTCGAGCACGGCCTCCAGCCAGGCCGCGTGCGCATCGCTCGCCAGCGGCAGCCGCGCCGGCGCGCTCGGGCCTGCCTCGCCGATCAGGTCGATCGCATAAATGCGGAAATGCGGCGCCCAGGCCGCGGCCTGCCGCTGCCAACTGGCGGCCGTGCTCTGCGCGCCATGCAGCAGCACCAGGGGCGGGGCGTCCTCGCGGCCGCACACCAGCACATGGGTGTCGCCGGCCGGCGTCGGCACCGTCACTCGCCGCACATCGGCCGGCCAATGGGCCAGCGCGGCGGCATAGGCCTGGCGCACGGCTTCGGCGTGGCGCTCGGACTTGAAGACCAGGCTCATGCCGGCGCGTCGCCGCGATGACGCAGGTGGATCAGCGGATAGGCCCGTCCCTGGCCATCACGCTCCGAACGCCCGGTGCGCTCGAAGCCCAGCCGTTCATAGAAGCCGATCGCCTGCGCGTTCTGCTCGTTGACGTCGGTGCTCAGGCCGGGATGGCGCCGCAGCGCGTCCTCGACCAGGGCACGCCCGACGCCCGTGCCGCGCGCGTCGGGGTCGACGAACAGCGCTTCCATGTGGCTGCCGTCGAGCAGCATGAAGGCCAGCGCGCGGTCGTTCGCATCCACCGCCAGATCGAGCGTGGCGGCGGGCAGGAAGCCCAGCACCTCGGCCTCGATATCGTGGCGGTCCTGCGGCGAGAGGAAATCGTGGGTGACATCGACGGCGCGGCGCCAGATGTCGACGACGCGTTCGCCGTCGGCGGGGGTGGAGGTTCTCAGGGTGATCATGGTGCTACGGAAAAAAGAAGAAAGGCTGGCGGCCGTCAGCCGGCGTCCGTGCGCCGCTCGATGGCGCGGATCACCGCCACCATGTCGGACGCGCCCAGGCCCTGGGCCTCGGTCTCGCCGTACAGCGCATGGCTGGCGTCCAGCAGCGGCGAAGCGATGCCGGCGCCGCGCGCGGCCTCGGCCACCAGGCGGCTGTTCTTGAGCACGTCGGTGATCGCCGCCTGCACGGAGAAGTCCTGCGTCACCAGCTTGCCCAGCTTGACGCGCGACACGTCGCTGGCCATCGGTCCGGCGTTCAGCACCTCGGCAAACAGGGCCAGGTCGATGCCGTGACGCTCGGCGAAATGCACCGACTCGGTCAGGCCCGTGACCATGGTGATCAGGAACAGGTTGACCGACAGCTTCATGACCAGTGCGGACGGCACCGCGCCACAGACGAAGCTGTCGCGGCACAGCGGCCGCACCAGTTCGCGCACGGCGGCGACGTCGTCGTCATGGCCGGCCAGCATCACCACCAGTTGCCCGGCTTCGGCCGGCTTGCGCGAGCCCGACACCGGCGCCTCGACGTAGCGCCCGCCGGCCGCCTCGATGTCCGCGCCCAACTGACGCGAATAATCGGCCGAGGTGGTGCCCATGTTGACGATCACGTGGTCGCGCACACGCGCGGCGAAGTCGTCCGTGCCGCGCGCCAGCACCGTGTCGATGGCCGCGTCGTTGGCCAGCATCAGGATGACGGTGCGGCATTGCGCGTAGACCTGGCTGGCGCTGTCGGCCACGCGCGCGCCCGCGGCGCGCAGCGCGTCATAGCCGCCGGGGGAACGGCTCCAGACCACCAGCGGCGTGCCGGCCCGGGCCAGGTTGAGCGCCATCGGCGTGCCCATGACGCCCAGGCCGATGAATCCGATATCCATGCCTGTTTCCGCTTTGGTTGTGTTCATTGTCCCTATTATTCCACCGATTGTTGCCGCCGCTCGCGGACAACGGTCCCGGCGCGCGTCGGCCGAGCGGATGTCAAGCCAGCACAGCGGGATTGATCACATGGATCGGCTTGCCGGCGGCGTAGGCGACGATCTGATCGAAAACGTCCGAAAACTGGGTCTCGTATTCGTCCTCGGTGACGTAGCCGATATGCGGCGTGCAGATCGCGTTGGGCAGTTGCAGCAGCGGGTCCTTCGGATCGCGCAGCGGTTCGGTTTCGAACACGTCCACCGCCGCCATGCCGGGGCGGCCCGCGCGCAGCGCCTGCGCCAGCGCGCCCGGCTCGATCAGGCCGGCGCGGCTGGTATTCACCAACAGCGCCGATGGCTTCATGCGCGCCAGATCGGCCGCCGTGACGATGCCGCGCGTATCCGGCACCAGCCGCATGTGCAGCGAGAGCACGTCGCAGGCCTTGAAGAACGCCTGCTTGTCCGGCGCCACATCCCAGCCGTCGTCGTGCGCCCGTTGGCGTGACGCCTCGCGCGCCCACACCAGCACCCGCATGCCGAACGCCGCGCCATAGCGCGCCACTTCGGCGCCGATCCGGCCATAACCGTAGATACCGAGAGTGCGGCCGCGCAGGGTACGGCCCATGCCGGTCTGCCAGACGCCGTTCTTGAGCGCCTCAACTTGCTGCGGGATCCGCCGCATGCCGGCCAGCACCAGTCCCCAGGTCAGTTCGGCGGCGGCGTACGACGGCGTGCCGGCATGCTGGTTGGAAGACAGGATGACACCGTGCGCGGTGCAGGCGTCGACATCGATATGGGGGTAGACGCTGCGCTGGCTGATCAGCCGCAGCTTGGGCAGGCGCGCGATCAGCGGGGCGCGGATCTGGGTGCGTTCGCGGATCAGCACCAGCGCCTCGGTGTCGCGCAGGCGCTCGGCCAGCGCGTCCACGTCCTGCACATGGTCGTTCCAGACCGTGACGGCATGGCCGTCGAGTTTGCGGAAACAGGGCAAGCCCCGCAGCGTGTCGAAATAGTCGTCCAGAATCGTGATGTTCATGGTCTGTCTCCTGCCAGGATGCGGGCATTGTGAGCGCCGCCTTGCCGACCGTAAAATGATATTAATTAGTCAATTGATGCGTTTTTCTCATGAAAATCGACGTGCTCGGCGTGCAGGCCTTCGTGGCGATCGCGGATCACAAGAGCTTTCGCCGCGCCGCCGGCGAGCTCAGCATCACCCAGACCGCGTTGAGCCGCCGGCTGCAGAACCTGGAATCGTTCCTGGGCGTGCGGCTGGTGGAACGCACCACCCGCTCGGTGGCGCTGACGCCGCCGGGCGACAGCTTCCTGCCGCAGGCGCGGCGCCTGCTGGCCGACCTGGCCGCGGCGCTTACCGAGATCCGGGAAACCGGCAAGGCCCAGCGCGGCGACGTGACGCTGGCGTGTGTGCCGACCATCGGCGTGCACTACCTGCCGCACATCCTGCAGCGCTACAGCGCCGAGCATCCGCAGAACCGCGTCAAGGTGCTGGACCACTCTTCCGGCGCCGTGGCGCAGGCGGTGCTCACGCGCGAGGCCGAGTTCGGCATCAACATCGCCGAGACCCACGCCCCCACCCTGCGGAGCATCCCGCTGCTGCAGGACGACTTCGTTCTGATCTGCCGCGAGGACCATCCGCTGGCGCGCCGCCGCACGCTGCCCTGGGAAAAACTGGAGGGCCACCGGCTGATCTTTCCCGGCGCCAGCAGCAACAACCGGCCGCTGCTCGATCACGCGCTGGCCGAGCTGGCGCCGCGGCTGACGGCCTTCTATGAAGTGCAGCGCAGTTCGACCGCCGTCGGACTGGTGGCGGCCGGCGCCGGCATCGCCGTGGCGCCGCGGCTGGCCTGGCAGGCCGGTTCGTATCCGGGGCTGCGCGTGGTGTCGCTGCACACGCCGGTGGTGAGACGCACCTTTTCGCTCATCAGCCGCAAGGGCGCGCACCTGTCGCCGGCCGCCCAGGCCTTGCACGACCTGATCCTGCGGCACCGCGCGCAGGGGCCGCGCTGACGCGCTGCCCGACGCGGAACTTTCGCACCACCTTATACAATTGGTGACGCTTTGCCGGAGGAATCGGGCCACAATGCGCCGGCGCTTTTCCCGACCGCTTTTCCCGACCCATTAGGAACCACGATGAACAAAGCCCTTGCGGCGCTGCTCTGCGCCGTCCTGCCCGCCGCCGCGTCCGCGGTGCAGCCCGATGTCGAGCCCCTGACGCTCAACCCGCAGAACCAGCTTTACTGCAACAAGCAGGCCGACTGGTGCGTGGGGATCAAGGTCGACGGCGGCTTCGAGGATAACGGCCCGTTCGCCACCAGCCGCACCCTGCGCGCCGACTACCGCTTCTGGGACCTGCCCGACATCCCGAACTTCACGCGCTTCACGGTCTGGCCGCACCTCATCCGCCTGAGCGAGGAACGCGCGCTGGTCGGCGTGATCGGCCCCAACGAGCCGGACTACAAGGAAGAGATCCAGTTTCCCGGCGGCAGCTTCTCGCGCCGCGACCTGTACCTTTTCATGGTGGACCTGGGCGACAAGTCCTCGGCCCTGGCCCACCTGCTGCCCTACTCCGCCAAGGCCGGCATCCGCGCCTGCGCCAACGAGGCCGACGAGAAACGCCGCGAAGGCAACTGCATGGACTATTACCGCTATGACGCCACGGTGAAGGCCCTGCCCAGCCAGCAGCCGTACCCGGACCTGCAGGTCACCACCCAGGCCACGCGCAGCCCGGCCGACGCCAGCCGCTACGCCGATTCGAGCAAGCGGCCCGCGCCGACGGCCGCGCAACTGCAACCGCAGGCCGACAAGCAGTGCAGCTACACGGTGACCTACAAGTGGAAGGAAGACGGCTCGGTCTACCAGCCGGCCACGCCGGTGCCGGACTGCGCCGAGTTCCTGGAACCGCAGCCCGGGAAGAAATAACGCACGGGCCTTGGCCACCCTGGCCGCGCCCGCTCCGCCGCACCGGCGGGACGCGGCGGACCGCTGGGGTCGTCAGTCGGCGTAGCCCGGATTGCGCCGGTCCAGCCGGCGCAACAGGCCCGGCCAGGCCAGCGCGGCCTTGTGGGCGCGGTCGGCCGGGGATTCCACCGCGGCGCGCGCCAGCACCTCGGACGGGATGAAGGTCAGTTCGCCGCCCCCGGCCTGCGCCCGCACCTGCACCATGCAGGCCGCTTCCAGCCGGTGCATGGCCTGGAATGCCTCGGCCATGCTCTGTCCCACCGTCAACAGGCCATGGTTGCGCAGGATCAGGTACTGGCTGGCGCCCAGGTCGCGCACCAGGCGCGGCTGTTCCTCGGGGTTGAGCGCCAGGCCTTCGTAGTCGTGATATGCCAGCGAACGCAGCACGATGAACGCGAACTGCGACAGCGGCAGCAGGCCGTCCTTCTGCGCCGACACCGCCACTCCGTTGATGGAATGCGTGTGCAGGACGCACATGGCGTCCTTGCGGGCCGCGTGGATACAGCTGTGGATGGTGAAGCCCGCCGGATTGATGTCGTATGCCGAGTCCATCACCTTGCGCCCGTCCAGGTCGATCTTGACCAGGCTGGACGCGGTGATCTCGTCAAACATCATGCCGTAGGGGTTGATGAGGAAATGCTCGGTGCCGGGCACCTTGGCGGTGATGTGGGTGAAGATCAGGTCATCCCAACCGAACAGCGCCACCAGCCGGTAGAGCGCCGCCAGATCCTTGCGCACCTGCCATTCCGTTTCGCCGACCTGCTCGCGCACGCGGGCGGCCAGCGTTCCTGCCGTATCCATGTCTCGTCTCCCTTTTTTGATGTCTGCCCTCGCCGCGAGGCGCGGGCTCCGTCGCGCACTGTATTCGGTTTACACGCCCTCGGCGGCGCCCGCGCGGCAAGCGTCCGCTGCATGCAACACCGCGGCGCGACTGCGCAGCCGCCGGACCTTCCCGCTGAAAAACCCGATTACAATTCAGTGGAAATTCAGGAAAGCCGGCAGCGCGGACCGGCCCCTGCCGCCCGGGATGACGAGACAAAATGAATGACGCCATAAGGATTTTTGTCGGCTGCGACCCCAACGACTGCGACCTGGAGCAGATGATGGTGCTGGACTACAGCGCCCGCAAACATGCTTCGCGGCCGGTCGAGATCACCTGGATGCGCCTGTCGCGCGATCCTGCCAGCCCGTGGTACTGCGACCCGGCGCGCGGCCTGGGCTGGCGCACCGAAAAATGGGCCACGCCATTCTCCGCGCTGCGCTGGGCGGTACCGGCCGCGGCCGGTTTCCAGGGCCGCGCCTTCTATATGGATGCGGACATGCTGGTGCTGTGCGACCTGGCAGAGATCTGGGACATGCCGCTGGCCGAGGGAGCGATCGTCGCAGCCCGCCGCGAAGGCGATGGAGAGGGCTGGCGTTCATGCATGGCATTATGGGACTGCGAGCGCGCCCGCGCCCATCTGCCGCCACTCGACGCGCTGCGCGCGATGCGTCGCGCCAACCACGACATGACGCACTATTTCGCCAGCCGGCCGCACCTGGTCCAGTACCTCGACCCACGCTACAACAGCATCGACGGCGACGGCCTGGCGCGCGACGATATCCGCATCCTGCATTACTCCGACATGGGCACGCAGTTCTCGCACCGTTACGCCATGCCGCGCCTGCGCGCGGAAGGTCGCCGCCACTGGTTCGACGGCGAAGTGGTGGCGCATGCGCGCATCGACCTGACCGAGTTGTTCGACCGCTACTACCAGGAAGCGTTGGCCGCCGGCCATCGGCTCGACGACTACCGTAGCGCGTCCCCTTTTGGCGACGTGGTCAAGGCCTCGCAGAAGCACTACACCGGCAACCGGCCGCGGCCGCCGCGGCGCTCCTGGTGGCAGCGGCTCTGGGCAAACGTGCAGAGCGGATGAACCGGTCCCCGCGCATCATGCCGTTGTCCCCCGACCGCCTGGTCTCGTACTTCTGGAGCGGCGATGCCCTGCGCAGCCGCGGCGTCAGCGACGTGGTGCGCAGCGCCACGCTCACCCTGCCCGCGCCGCCCGACCGCCTGCTGGCGGACTGGGCGCGCGACATCGCATCGCGCCTGGAACTCGGCCCCGGCGACGTCGAACAGATGGCGCTGGCGCGCACCATCGCGCGCTGGCCCGGTTACACCGCCTGCGTGCAGGCCATGCGCGACTGGACCGGCGCGCTAGGCCTGGGCGACGCGCTGGCCGAAAGCGATATCGCCTTGATGGCCTGCCGCGGCGCGCGCTACCACCACGACGGCGACCAGTATGGCGGCGCGGCCTTCTGCAATCTGTTCCTGAGCGAGGACAAGGGACTGGACCTGCTGTTCGCCAACAGCGGCCAGCGCATCGCGTTGACGCGCGGCACCGCGGTGCTGTTCGACACCTGCCAGCCTCATGGCGTGGTGCCGCGGGGTTCCAGCATGTTCGACGAGGCCGACTTCCCGGAGAGCCGCGACTTGTCGCAGGTGTTCCTGACGTGGGAGTTGCCCATCGAGGGTCCCGGCGTGGCCGGCGCGCTGGGCATCGCTTTCGATATCGATTCCGCGGGCGCCGCGCGGCTGGACGATGAGCAGGTGCGGCGTGGCCGCGCGCGCCAGCAGGTGCGGCCAGACCTCGGCCGCTGGATCGACGCCGGCTGACGCCGCTGCCGCGCCGGGTCCGGCCGGCAGGTCCGCGCAAGCGGATATGCCGGCCGCCGGCCGCGGCAAGCGCCCCTTACCAGTAGACGTCCTGGTTGTAGTACTTGTGCACGTCGCGCGCCCAGGTCTCGTCGGCCATGCTCGGCCAGTTGTCCTTGTCGAAGCCCGGCGCGTCCTTGAGGGTTTCCTTGTCGACATTGAGTACGAAGCACTTGCGGTCGGTGTCCAGCGTCAGCGCCGCCCACGGAATGGCGAACAGTTTTTCCCCCATTCCCAGCACGCCGCCGCGCGCCAGCACCGCATAGGCCACGCGCCCGCGCGGCACATCGAGCATGATCGCCTTGATGTCGCCCAGGCTTTCGCCGGCGGCGTTGTAGACGTCATTTCCTTCCAGGGTACTGGCGGCCATCACTTCGGGGCCGGGACCCAGCGCCTTGGACTTCGGACCACCGACGATATTCGATTGCTGTTCCATCGCGTTTCTCCCGCGGGCGTACCCGCTGCATATCTTGGAATCGAGGATTGCGCCGCATCAGCGGCGGCGCGCTTCCGACATCAGGCAGGCGCCAGCCAGCGCGCCCACCAGCACGGCGCCGGCGATGCTCTTCCAGGCGTTCTCGTGCACATAGCCATCGGTCGCGGCCGAGACTTCCCGGGCGCGCCGCCATGCATGCTTCTCCCACCCGCGCGCCTCGGCGCGCGCGGCGTCGAGTTGCTGCTTGAGACGATCGCGCGCCGCTTCGATCTCCGTGCCGCCGTAGCTGGCAGTGCTGCGCAGCAGGCTTTCGGTTCCCGCAATCAGGTCGCGCAACGTCCCGTTGCCGTTGTGTGTAGCCATGACACCTCCTTGAAAAAAAGTCCGCGCCAACCTCACCGCGAGCCCGGACTCCGGTCCTACAGCAAGTGGCGTGCCGCCGGGCCAGCCGGCACGGCGGCACGGCGGCACGCCACCGGCCAGGTCAGCTCGCCCACCATTGCTTGATGGTGGCGCGCAGCGCGGCCGTGCCCGCCGCCCCGGTTTCCTTGCGCAAGGCCGTCATGTAGGCGCCGAATTGCTTCATCGACACATGCGGCGGCAACGGCGGCATTTCCGGATCGGTCACCACTTCCAGCACCGCCGGGCGCCCCGCCGCCAGGGCGCGATCCCACGCCGGCCCCACCTCGTCGGGCGACGTAACCCGGATGCCTTCCAGGCCCAGCATGCGGCCGTAGTCGGCGTAGGAAAATTCCGGCAGCCACTGCGACGCGGCAAAGCGCGGATCGCCACCCATGACGCGCTGCTCCCACGTCACCAGGTTCAGGTCGCCGTTGTTGAGCACCAGCACCACGAGCGTCGGGTCGCTCCAGTCCTTCCAGCGGTGGGCGATGGTGATGAGTTCGTTGATGCCGAGCATCTGCATCGCGCCATCGCCCACCAGCGCGATCACCGGACGCCCGGGATAGGCGAGCTTGGCGGCCACCGCGTAGGGCACGCCGCAGCCCATGCTTGCCAGGCCGCCCGAGACCGACGCCATCATGCCTTCGTCCAACTGGACGTCGCGCGCATACCAGTTGGCGGCCGAGCCCGAGTCGCAGGTGATGATGCTGTGCGGCGGCAGTCGACTGGACAGCTCCAGGAACGGGCGTTGCGGATTGACGGGCTTGGCTTCGACCATGGCACGCGCCGTGACGGTCTCGCGCCAGCGGCGCACGCTTTTCTCTATGCGCTCGCGCCAGGAATTCGACGATTTGGGCTCCAGCCGCGGCAACAAGGCTTCGAGCGTCAGCCGGGCATCGCCCACCAGCCCCACCTCGACGGGATAGCGCAAGCTCAGCTGGCGGCCGTCCACGTCGATCTGCACGGCGCGGGCCTGGCCTTCCTTGGGCAGGAATTCGGCATAGGGGAAGGAAGTGCCCACCATCAGCAAGGTGTCGCATTCGTTCATCATTTCCCAGCTCGGCTGGGTGCCCAGCAGACCGATGGCGCCCGTCACGTACGGCAGCGCGTCCGGCAACACCGCCTTGCCCAGCAGCGCCTTGGCCACGCCCGCCCCCAGGCGCTCGGCCACCGCGCGCACCTCGGCGCCGGCGGACAAGGCGCCGGCCCCCACCAGAATCGCCACCCGCTCGCCGCGGTTGAGCAGGTCGGCCGCATTGGCCAGGGCGGCCTCGGGCGGCACCGCCGCATGCGACGTGACGCCGATGCCGGTGTGCACGGTGCCATGCTCGCGCGGCGGCACGGGCACGGCCTCCAGGTCCTGCACATCGTTCGGGAAGATCAGGCAGACGACGCTGCGCCGCTCCAACGCGATACGCATGGCGCGGTCGACCATGTGCCGCGCCTGCAGGGGCGAGGTCACCATGTGCACAAACTCGTGCGCCACGTCCTTGAACAGGTTCACGAGGTCGACCTCCTGCTGGTAGTCGCCGCCCAGGGCGCTGCGCGCCTGCTGGCCGACGATGGCCACCACGGGTTGATGGTCCATCTTGGCGTCGTACAGGCCATTGAGCAGGTGGATGGCGCCCGGGCCGGACGTCGCCATGCAGACGCCGACCTGCCCGGTGAACTTGGCATGGGCGCAGGCCATGAAAGCGGCGCCCTCTTCGTGCCGGGCCTGCACGAATTCCAGTGTGTCGTTGCGGCCGAAGGCGCCGATCAGCCCGTTGATGCCGTCGCCGGGATAACCAAACACGCGTTGCACGCCCCACTGGCCGAGGCGGTCCAGCACGAAGTCGGATACGGTTTGCACGTCGTTGCTCCTTCTGTCTGCGTAGGCGGATCACTCCTCGCGCAATTGGCGTGCCCGGGACGAACACCCGGTGGCGCTGGCGCGCCGTGAGCGCCCTTTACAACGGCCGGCAACAACGACACGGGCGCCTTGCGGCGCCCGGAAAACGAGAACGATGGGAATTGCGCGGGTCGCGTCAGCGCGCCCGCACGGCGGCGGGCGCGCAAGCCGCCAGACCGACTCATTCAGCCGCGCAGCGCCGCCTCGATGCCGGCGACGTCGATCTTGCCCATCTGCATCATGGCCTCGAAGGCGCGCTTGGCGGCGGCGCGATCGGGCGACACCAGCGCCTCGGTCAGCACCCGCGGCGTGATCTGCCACGACAGGCCCCATTTATCCTGGCACCAGCCGCAGACGTTCTCCGCGCCGCCGTTGCCGACGATCGCGTTCCACAGGCGGTCGGTCTCGGCCTGGTCGTCGGTGGCGATCTGGAACGAGAAGGCGTGGTTGTGGGGGGTGCCGGGGCCGCCGTTCAGGCCGAGACAGGGAATGCCGGCGACGGTGAACTCCACCGTCAGGACATCGCCTTCCTTGCCCGACGGATAATCGCCGGGCGCGTGCATAACGCGGCCCACCGCGCTGTCGGGAAAGGTCTGCGCATAGAAACGCGCCGCCTCCAGCGCGTCGCGGTCGTACCAGAGGCAAACCGTATTCTTGCTGACCATCTTCGCTCTCCTGAGATGAAAAACGGAAACACGCGAACGCGCCGCAAGGCCCGGTGGACGCGCGCCAGGGATGCTGCCGGTCGAGCATAGCGCCGGCAACGGTCCGCGTGCGTTACCAAGCGTAGAAGCATGCCGGCCGATCGCCAGTCGGTGGTGGCGGGCGATGGCGGCCCCTACACCGACACGCCGCCGGGCAAGGCCCCGCTGACACTGCGCGCCTGGTAGCTGCATGTGGACGGCGGCGGCGAACTGGAACGTCTTTCAACGACCCAAAGGCCTACAACCGTACCGCCAGCCGGCCGACGGCACGCGGGAACGCGGCGTCTGTCTACCCCTTCCTGGTGTTCGAGGACGGCCCGCGCGTGCTACTCGGCCTGCATGGCGAACGGGTGCCGGCAGACACGGTCGAAGGCGACGGCCTGCCATCCTGGGACCCGAAGGTGCAGACGGTATTGCTCAAGGGACTCAGCAATGCGGGGCCAGGTAGTCCTGGACGCCGGGCAGATCACGCCGTTCCACCAGGCCTTGCGCGAGACCCCGGGGCGGGTATTCCTGTATGTGCACGAGATGACCCGCTTCCTGCCCGTGACGGCGCTGGATGTGCAGGCCTGGAAGCGCTGCATCGCTCCGGCCCGGCGCGACGCCGGCGCCTGCGATTGAGCCCGCGGGCCGCCGCGCTCACGGCACGGTCTGGGTCTCCACCGTCACATGCGACAAGCCCGCGATATGCGCCAGCTTGCCCTTGTAGAAAGCGCTGTCGCGCGGATGCGGCGTGACCAGAGACACGATCGCCGCGTAGTGGCCGGGCCCGACCTGCCATACGTGCAGGTCGGCGATCTGGCCATCGCCGGCGTCCAGCGCCCGCTCGATGTCGTGGCGCAGCCGGGCGCTTTGCGGCGTGGCGTCGAGCAGCACGGTGCCCGAGTCGCGGATCAGGCCCCATGACCAACGCGCGATGACCAGCGCGCCGACCACGCCCATCGCCGCGTCGGCCCATAGCCAGCCATAGCTGCGGCCCGCCAGCAGCGCCACGATGGCCAGCACCGAAGTCAGCGCATCGGCCAGCACGTGGATGTAGGCGGACCGCAGGTTGTTGTCGCGGACCTGCGGATGGCCATGGCCCGCGGCGGGCGCGTGGTCATGGTCATGGTCATGGTCATGGTCATGGTCGTGATCGTGATCGTGGCGGTGCGCGCGGCCGTGGTGGTGGTCGTGCCCCGCGTGACCGTGCGCATGCCCGCCATGGCCATGCGCGTGGCCATGGTCATCCTTCAGCAGCCAGGCCGACACCAGGTTGACCAGCAGGCCAACGACCGCGATGGCGATGGCCTGGTCGAAGCGGATGGGCACCGGGTCGATCAGGCGCATCAGGCTTTCCCAGCCGATGATCAGGGCGATCAGCGCCAGTACGACCGCGCTGGCGAATCCCGCCAGTTCGCCCAGCTTGCCGGTGCCGAAGGTGAAGCGCGGGTTGCGGGCCTGGCGGCGCGCGTAGCCGTAGGCGAGCGCGGTGATGAGCATGGCGCCGGCGTGCGTGGACATGTGCCAGCCGTCGGCCACCAGCGCCATTGACCCATAGACGTTGCCGGCAATGATCTCGACGGCCATCATGCTGGCGGTCAAGGCGATGACCCACCACACCCGGCGCTCGTTGCGCCGGTGGTCTTGGCCCAGGAAGACGTGGTCATGGGACGGGGAAGTATTCATGGGATTGTTCCTGCTGCTCGCGGGGCCTGTGACCGGCGGCCCGTGCCGGCGGACCGCTATTTCATGTAGGCCCGGATAACGTCCATCATTTCCCGCGCCGCCTCGACCCGCTCGGCCTGCGATGGCGCGTGCACCACATGCTCGTCCAGATGGCCCTGCATGACCTCGGCGGTCAGGCCACTGAGCGCGCCGCGCGCGGATGCCAGCTGGCGCAGCACCTCGCCGCAAGCCGCCTCGGCCTCCAGCGCCCGTTCCAGCCCTTCGAGCTGGCCGCGGATGCGCCGCACGCGGGCGATGAGTTTTTCCTTCTGGCGGATGGTGTGGGCCATGATCGGGGGGATGGAATATATAGTGTAGGGGACTATATTATAAAGACCGCGACAAAGGGAGGATATCCCTGCCGCCGTCCCAAAAAAGCGGACGAAGGCTAGCCGTCCGGGCATCAGCGCCGGCGCTAGCCTCAAGCGCGGCATGCGTGGCCGCCGGACATGGAATGGGCCGTCTATCCGATTCAGGCCGAGATGACCGGATTCGGGTAGAAACAACAATAAAAATCATTATCATCCATGTATCCACGGCATCCGATCCCGGATTGCGGCCCGCGCCGCCGCTCCAGGCACTTCCGAGATCCGCCTACTCATCCCTCCGGAGAAGCTTCCCCGTGCCATCGCGCCGTACCTGGGCCTTGCTGGCCAGTCTCTACAGTACCCAGTTCCTGGGGCTGATGTTCTTCGTCATCGCCATGGTGGCCATCCTGCGCGAAGGCGGGGCCAGCCTGGACACCATCGGCCTGGTCTACCTGATGGGCATGGCCTGGCCGCTGAAGGCGCTGTACGCGCCCTGGATCGACCGCCACGCGACTGGCCTGCGCGGCCATTACCGCGGCTGGCTGCTGGCGACCCAGGCCGGGTTGGTGCTGTGCCTGGCCCTGATCGGCCTGCTCGACCTGCGCGCCGACTTCACGACGATCTACCTGCTGTGCTGGGCGACCGCGCTGTTCTCGGGCGCGCAGGACGTGGCGCTCGACGGCCTGGCCTGCCGCGTGCTGACCCGCCCCGCTGATCGCGGTTTCGGCAACGGTCTGCAGATCGCCGGCGGCCTGATCGGCAACCTGGTGGGCGGCGGCATGATGCTGATGCTCTATCCACGGTTGGGCTGGCGCGGCTGCTGCCTGTTGCTGGCGGCGCTCACGGCAGTGTCATGGCTGCAGCTGCTGGGCTATCGTGAACCGCAATGGCCGCGCAACGCCGGCCCCGCCAGCCACGCGCGCCTGCTGGCCTTCTGGCGAGGGCCGCAACGCAAGCACTGGCTGTTGGTGCTGTTGCTCTATCCCGCCTCCGCATCGCTCGGCTACGCAGTCATCATGCCATCGCTGCTCGATACCGGATGGTCGCTCGCCGACATCGGCCTGGTGCTCAACGTCGTGGGCGCCACCGCCGGCCTGCTCGTGGCGCTGGCCTACGGCCGCCTGTTGAAGCGCTGGTCGCGGCGTGGCGCCACGCTCGCGGCGGCGCTGTTGCAGGCCGTGGGCATTGGCGGCCTGGCGCTGCCCGCCATGGCCTGGGGCTCGCACACCGCCGCGGGCGTGGCGGTAGTGCTGTACTACATGCTGTACACGCCGGCCGCCACGGTGCTGTGCACGCTCATCATGGATCAGTCGTCGCCGCACAGTCCCGCCACCGACTACACGCTGCAAATGAGCGTGAGTCACTTCTTCGCGATGCTGCTGACCTCGGCCGGCACCATGCTGGCCGGCCGCATCGGCTACGGCGGCGTGGTCGGCGCGGCGGTCGTGCTGGCGGTATGCGGCCTATTGGCCGCCGCGCGCTGGGTTCCCCGGGAGGCAACATGAACAAGTCCTGGGAAATCATGCGGCCGGTGCGCGGCCGGATCCGCGTGTCCATGGGGCTGGCCGTGGCCGGCGTGCTGTGCAGCCTGACGAGCCTGGCCTGCCTGGCGCTGGCCATGCGCGAGTTGCTGCTGTCCCCGGACACCTATCCCTGGCCCGCGTTCCTGGGCGCGCTGGCGTGCACCCTGCTGGCCTGCTTCCTGCGGCTGCAGGCCTTCAACCAGTCGCACTACGCCGCCTTCCGCCTGGAAGTGATCCTGCGCAACGACCTGGTGCGGCACCTGGCGCGGCTTTCCTTCGGCGA
Organism: Achromobacter sp. CSND-B12; assembly: GCF_052906545.1. NCBI lineage: Bacteria > Pseudomonadati > Pseudomonadota > Betaproteobacteria > Burkholderiales > Alcaligenaceae > Achromobacter > Achromobacter sp. CSND-B12. The sequence goes on from NZ_JBREGJ010000001.1 coordinate 2,018,142, forward strand.
ATTGCAGGCGCTGGGCAGCGGCCCGCTGGCCAAGGTGGTGCAGAACGACGTGCAGGCGCTGCACGTTTTCGTGGCCGACAGCACGCCGCTGTTCGCCCGCGCCTACGCCATGCCGCTGTTCAGCGCGGCGCTGCTGTTCGCGCTGGACTGGCGCATGACACTGGCCGCCGCGGGCGTGCTGGCGGTAGGCGTGGCGGTCCTGTCGCTGGCGATGCGCGGCCGCGGAGCCATGACGCGGCGCTACCACCAGGCGCGCGAACAGGTCAGCGCCGCGGTGATCGAATACGTGCAGGCCATGCCCGTGGTGCGCACCTTCGATACCGGCCAGAGCACCTTCGGACGCTACCACCGCGCCCTGGAGCGCTACCTGGCGATGCTGACCGACTGGTATCGCGGCGCCAGCTTCAGTTCCCGCTTCGCGATTGCCGCGCTCGGGCCGCTGCCGACCCTTGCGGTGCTGCTGTGGCTGGGCGCCTGGTGGACGGCGCAGGGCCAGCTCGGCTTTCCAATCTGGCTGGCCTTGCTGCTGTTCGGCATGGGCATGGCCGAAGCCATGTTCCCGATGATGTCGCTGGCGCACATGATCGACCAGGCCAAGCTGAGCGTGGCGCGCATCCAGCAGGTGCTGGCGATCGCGCCGCTGCCGCCGGCCCGCGCGCCGCAGCGGCGGCCGGCCGACGCCAGCGTGTGCTTCGAGGATGTGCGCTTCGGCTATGGTGGCCATACCGCGCTGGACAACCTGAGTTTCACCGCGCATGCCGGCCAGGTGACGGCGCTGGTCGGCCGTTCAGGCGCCGGCAAGAGCACCGTGGCGCGGTTGATCGCCCGCTTCTGGGACATCGATGCCGGGCGCCTGCTGGTGGGCGGCGTCGACGTGCGCGACCTGGAACGCGAGACCCTATTCGAGCATGTCGCCTTCGTGTTCCAGGACAACTTCCTGTTCTCCGGCAGCGTGGCCGAGAACATCGCCATGGGCCGCCCCGATGCCCGCCCCGCCGAGATCGAGGCCGCCGCCCGGGCGGCGCAGGCGCACGACTTCATCCTCGCGCTGCCCGACAGCTACGCCACCGTGCTGCGCGAAGGCGGCAAGGACCTGTCCGGCGGCCAGCGCCAGCGCCTGACGATCGCCCGCGCCGTGCTAATGGACCGCCCAATCCTGGTGCTGGACGAAGCCACCGCCGCCACCGATCCCGAAAACGAACGCGCGGTCGGCGCCGCGCTGGCCGCGCTGATGCGCGGCCGCACCGTCATCATGGTCGCGCACCGGCTCGCCAGCATCCGCCACGCCGACCAGATCCTGGTGCTGGACCGTGGCCGGCTCGCCGAATCCGGCACGCACGACACCCTGCTCGCGGCGGGCGGCCTCTATGCCCAGCTCTGGAACAACCATCAACGCGCCCGCCGCTGGACCTTGGGCGAGCAACCCTCATGACGACACCTCCCGCTCCCTGGCGCGACACCTATCGCCGCCTTCTCCGCAGCGCAGGCAGCCAGGCCGGCCGCCTGCGCGCCAGCCTGTGCCTGTTGCTGGCCGCCGCCGTGTGCCAGGGCCTGTCGCTGGCCTGCATCGTGCCCCTGTTCGTCCACCTGACCCGCGGCGATCCCTGGCGCGCCGCGCTGGGCTGGCTGGCGGGCTTCACCTTGCTGGCAGCCGCCGCCATCATCCTGCGCTGGCGCGCGCAGGGCTTCGACTATCGCGGCCACATGGCGCGCGCCACGCACGAGCTGCGCGTGCTGCTGGGCGAGCAACTGCGGCGCATGCCGCTGGAGGCGCTGCAGGCCCACCGCACCGGCGGCATCGCCGCCAAGCTGCTGGGCGGCGTCGACGAGCAGATGAACTACGCGCTGACGGTGATCAACCTGATCCTGGGCGCCGCGGTTACGCCGGCCACGACCGCGCTGGCGCTGCTGGCCTGGGACTGGCGACTGGGCATGGCGCTGATGCTGGTGTTTCCCGTGATCGTGCCGCTCTACCGCTGGCGCCGGCCGGCGCTGGATCGCGGGCATGCGGCCACGGGCCGCGCCAATGAAGCCTTGAACGCGGAACTGCTCGAGTACATGCAAGGGCTGCCCGTGTGCCTGGCGACGGGCCGAGCCGGCGCCGCCAATGAACGCCTGCGCGCCGGGTTCGAGCAGGTGGAACGATTGCAGCGCGAGCATCACCGGCGCGGCGCCAAGCCGTCGTTGATGGTGGCCGCCATCGTCGAATCCGGGATGCTGGCAATCCTGGGCTGCGGCATGCTGTGGGTCACCCAGGGGAGCCTGGCTCCCGCGGCTCTCGGCGCGGTACTGGTGCTGGTGGCGCGCTTTGCCGAGCCGCTGGCGACCTTCGTGAACTTCACCACGATCCTGGCGCTGATCGAGGCCGCCCTGGCCCGCATCGAAGACGTACGGGCGGTGGCGCCGCTGCCGCAATGGCCGTCAGAGGGCGGCCCTGGCGCACCGGCGCGCATCCGTATCAACGGTCTCGAATTCCGCTACGCCGGCGGCAGTGCGCCAGCCCTGCGCGATATCGATCTGGATCTGCCGGCGCGAGGCCTGACCGCGCTGGTGGGCCCTTCGGGCTCCGGCAAGACCACGCTGACGCGCCTGCTGATGCGGCACGCCGATCCGCAACGCGGCGCGGTCCGCATCGGCGGCGTGGACATCCGCAGCCTGCCAGCCGCCGACCTGAACCGCCTGATCTCGACCGTGTTCCAGGATGTGCACCTGTTCGACGACACCGTGCTCGGCAACATCGGCATGGCAAGGCCCGATGCCAGCGAGGCTGACATCCACGCCGCCGCCCGCGCCGCCCATTGCCTGGACTTCATCGAGCGCCTGCCGCAAGGCTGGCAGACCCGCCTGGGCGAGGCTGGCGGCAAGCTGTCGGGCGGCGAACGCCAGCGCCTGTCGATCGCGCGCGCCATCCTCAAGAACGCGCCGATCGTGATCCTGGACGAGCCCACCGCCGCGCTCGACACCGAGAGCGAACTGGCGGTGCAGGCGGCCATCGATAGCCTGGTCGCGGACCGCAGCGTCATCGTGATCGCCCACCGCCTGTCGACCATCGTCGCGGCGGATCGCATCCTGGTGTTCGAGGATGGTCGCATCACGCAGCGCGGCACGCACGCGCAACTGCTGGCCGTCCCTGGCCGCTATCGCCAGATGTGGCTGGCGCAACAGGGCTGAGGCACACCTCGCCCGCCGCGCGCGGCCACCTGTCCATGAAACCGCGGCGTTCGACACACAGCGCCGCTCAAGGTGGAAGCCCTCACCGCAGGCGCCCCGCCACGGGGATCGGCGTGCCAGCCACGCAGGCGACGATCAACCCGCCTTCACCGCCATCCACGATGTGACCGCCAGTGAAGTCCGAAAAGGCCGGCAGGACCGTGAGGCCCGTACGCAGCCAGAACGCCGGCCAACTGCGCGGCACTCCCGGCACCGACGTCTTCGGATGCATGTGCCCCGCGATGACGTGCTGGCCGTTCGCTCCCGCCCGCGGGATGTGACTGAACAGGAAGGGACCATCCACGCAGGCATCACCGAGCTGTCGCACTTCCAGGACTCCGCCGTCCAGCGCGCGGTCGTGATTGCCCGCCAGCACGGCGACGTCCAGCCCGGCATGCTGGCGCCGCCATTCCAGCCACGCGTCGCGCCAGGCCGCCTGCGCGGCGGGTCCGTGCAACAGGTCGCCCACGATCCACAGTTCGCGGGCGGCCGTGCGCGCAACCAGGGCGGCCAGCCGGTCCAGGTCGCCGCGCGTGGCGCCACTGGGCACCGCGATGCCCGCGCGCCGGAAGACATGGCTTTTCCCCAGGTGCAGGTCGGCAATGATCAAGCGCCCCCGGGCGGGCCAGAACATCGCCCGCGCCCCCGACAGCACCATGGCCTCGCCCGCCAGCACGATGTCCAGCTCGTCGTCAGGCGATGCGTTCATAGCGCTTCTCCAGTTGCGCCGCGGCGCGCCTGACGCGCGCTTGCCAGGTCTCGGTGCTCAATTGCCCGCGCATGCTCTCCGTCCAGAGCGGAAACGACAGCGGCGTCAGCGCCCGCGGTTCGCGCAACAGCAGCTCGCGCCGCTGGCAGTCGTGCAACGCCGCCAGCAGGCGCGGCGCTTCCAGCTGCAGCTCGAACACTTCGCGCTCCGCTTGGGCCAACAGCAGATGGTCCGGGTCGTAGCGGCGCAGGACGTCGTACAGCAGGCCGCTCGATGCCTGCACCTGGCGCAGCGAACGCGCCGCCTGGCCGGGGAGCGACGGGGTCAGCAGGCCCGCCACGCGCGCGATCTCGCGAAACTGCCGGCGCGCCATTTCGCCCAGGTTCACGCCGTCGCGCAGGTCATCGGCCATGTTGTCGGGGCTGAGCAGCTGGCGCAGCAAGGCGTCGTCCAGCGCGGCCGGCTCGGCCAGCGTCAGCATCAGCCCGTAGTCGTTGACCGTATAGGAAATCGTGTTGGCCTGCCGTCGGCCCCAGCGCAGCGCGATCATTGCCGCGATGCCTTCATGCACGGCGCGGCCGGCGAACGGGAACAGGAACAGATGCATGCCGCGGCGCGAACCGATCCGCTCGGCCACCAGCCGGCCGCGATCCGGCAGCGCGCTGGCCTGCGCCTGGATCCGCAGCAGCGGTTCGACCGCGCGCATCTCCGGATGCGGACCGGGATGCGAATACAGGCTTTCCACCTCGCTGGCCAGTTGCGTCGACAGGGGCATGCGCCCGCCCTGCCAGGTCGCGACCGGGCCATCGCCGCCCTTGGCGCGCCGCACGTAGGCGACCATGCCCTCCAGCCGCACCAGTTCCAGCGTGCGCCCGGCGAACTGGAACCGGTCGCCACGCCGCAGGCGGGCCAGGAAACCTTCTTCCACCGATCCCAGGCTGCCCCCGCGCAAATACTTCACGGCCACCGCGCCGTCGGCGGTGATGGTGCCGATGGACAGCCGATGGCGGAACGCGACGCGCCGGTCGCGCACACGGTAACGTCCATCGTCATCGCGCACGACGCGTTGGTAATCCGGATACTTCGCCAGCGCGCGGCCGCCCTGCACGATGAAGTCCAGCACGGCCCGCCACGTCGCGCCATCGAGCGCGGCGTAGGCGTGGGTGCCGCGGACTTCCCGGTACAGCTCGTCCGCCTCGAAGCCACCACCCAGCGCCAGCGTGACGGCATGCTGGGCCAGCACGTCCAGGCTGCCGACTGGTGGCGGCCTGGACTCGATCTCGCCGCGCGCGATCGCCTGGCGGGCGGCGGCATACTCGATCAGCTCGAGCGCCTGTGCCGGCACGCAGACCACGTTGCCCGATTCCCCCGGGCGGTGGCGGGCGCGTCCGGCGCGTTGCAGGAGGCGCGCCACACCCTTGGGGCTGCCGATCTGCAAGACCTGGTCCACGGCCGGAAAATCCACGCCCAGGTCCAGGCTGGATGTGGCCACCACGCAGCGCACCGTGCCGTCGCGCAAGCCCTGTTCCACGGCGGCGCGCAGCTTCGGGTCCAGCGATCCATGATGCAGCGCCAGTGTGGCGGGGGCCTCGGGCCAGATGGATTCCAGGGCGCGATGCCACAGCTCGGCCTGGGCGCGGGTATTGGTGAACAGGAGCGTCGCGCGCACGTCGAAGAGGCGCTTGAACACCCGCTCCAGCTGCGACAGGCCCAGGTGCCCGGCCCATGGCAGGGCGCGGCTGCGCTCGGGCAGCAGCGTCGATATCTGCATCCGCCGCGGCCGCGCGCCCGCCACCAGGGCGCTGCCCGGCGCGTGCGGCAGCAACACGGCGCGGGCCTCTTCCAGGTTGCCGAGCGTGGCGGACAGGCCCCAGGTCCGCACACCGGGCGACAGGCGCCGCAGGCGCGCCAGGCATAGCTGCAGCAGCACGCCACGCTTGTTGCCCAGCAATTCGTGCCATTCGTCCACCACGATGCAGCGCAGGGCGCGAAAGCGCGACGACGCGTCGGCGTAGGAAAGCAGCAGGGCCAGGGATTCGGGCGTGATCACCAGCGCCTGCGCCTTGCCCTGCCGCGCCAGGCGCTTGTCGCGGGCGCTGGCATCGCCCGTGCGCAGCGCCACCGTCCACGCCAGGCCCATGTCGGCCGCCGTCTGCGTCAGCGCGCGGGTGGTGTCGGCGGCGAGCGCCCGCAACGGCGTGACCCACAGCACCCGCGGCCCTTCACCCGGGGCCATGGGCGCGTCACCGGCCAGGGCCTCCAGCAGCGGGCCGCCGAATGCCGCCAGGGTCTTGCCGCTACCCGTGGGCGTGTGCAGCAGGCCCGATTCGCCATCCAGATAGCGCCGCCACGTCTCGCGCTGAAACGGGGCGGGCTTCCAGCCGCGGGCCGCGAACCATGCCGCCAGCGGCGCATCCCGGCCACGGCGCATGGCGCTCATCGCGCCAGCGCCTTGAGCGTGTCGAGCTGGTCGGCCTGGTCGGCGCGCTTGTCATGCCGCCAGCGCAGGATGCGCGGAAAACGCACCGCCACGCCCGACTTGTGGCGCTTGGACAGGTTGACGCCCTCGAAACCCAGCTCGAACACCTGTACCGGATCAACCGAGCGCACCGGGCCGAAACGCTCGCGCGTGTGGGCGCGCAGCCAACGGTCCAGTTCCAGGATCTCCTTGTCGTCCAGGCCCGAATAGGCCTTGGCGACGGGCACCAGCGCATCGCCATCCCAAAGGCCGAAGGTGTAGTCGGTGTAGAGCGTGCTGCGGCGGCCGTGGCCGGACTGCGCATACAGCAGCACCGCGTCGATGGTGAGCGGATCGATCTTCCACTTCCACCAGTCGCCGCGTCGCCTGCCGCTCTGGTACGGCGCGGCGCCGCGCTTGAGCATGAAGCCCTCGACGCCGCGTTCGCGCGATTGCGCGCGCAGCAGGCGGGCCTCGTCCCAGCTTTCGGGCGCGACGATCGGCGACAGCCGCAGGCGCGGGTCCGGATGCCGGCGCAGCAACGCTTCCAGCCGCGCGCGCCGTTCGGTCTGCGGCAGCTCGCGCAGATCGGCTCCGTCCAGCTCCAGCAAATCGTAGGCCAGCAGGCGCACCGGCGCCTCGGCCAGCCACTTGGGCCCGGGCCTGAGACGCTGGATGCGGGTCTGCAAGGCCGAAAACGGCATGGGACCGGCTGTGTCGTCCTGCCAGGCCAGCAGCTCCCCGTCCATGACGCAGTCCACATCCAGCGCCGCGGCGGCGGCCTCGACCTCCGGAAACCGGCCGTCCAGCCGCTCCTCGCCGCGCGACCACAATGCCACCTCGCCGCGCCGCCGTATCAATTGCGCGCGGATGCCGTCCCACTTCCATTCGAGCAGCCAGTCGCCAATCGGTCCCAGCAGCGCCGGATCGCCCTCCAGCGGCGAGGCCAGAAAGAAGGGGTAAGGCTGCTGGCGGTCGCCGGGCAATTCCTCGGCGCTCAGCAAGTCACGCAGGAAGGCGGGGCTGGGCGACCACGCGCCCAGCATGCGCTGCGCGATGCGCGCGATGGGCACGCCCGACATCTCCGCCAGCGCCTGCTGCACCATCCGCTGCGATACGCCGACGCGCAGGGCGCCGGTCAGCAGTTTGTTGAAGACCAGGCGTTCCGCATAGGGCAGGCCCATCCATGCGGCCACGATGACCTCGCGGCGCTCGCCCTCGTCGCGATTGGCCACGGGCAACAGGATCTCTTCGATCCAATCGGCCAGGCCGCGTTCGGGCGCGGCGGTGGCGGGGTCGGGAACCAGCAGCGCCAACGTCTCGGCCAGGTCTCCGACCTGGTCATAGCAGGCATCCACCAGCCAGGGCGCGGTGTCGGACGCGCTCGCGACCCAGGCGCGCAGTTCGCCAACCGCCGCGATCTTCCTGCGCGCGCTGGTGATCTTGCCGCCGGCCAGCAGATACAACGCCCATGCCGCGTCGCGGGGCGGCGCATCACGGAAGTACGCCACCAGCGCCGCGCGCTTGTCCAAGGTGGCGGTACTGCGGTCCAGCTCCTGATACAACGCCGCGAATCGCTTCATGCCTGCGTCCGTTCTCCTGCCGATCCAAAAAAGCGCCTGTCCCGCGGCCTGCCAGCATGACCGGCCAACACGGATGGGCACGGCTACTAGTCGTCTTCGCCGTACTGCGTGGCCAGCGTCTCGGCGGCGATGCCTGATTCGTTCAGGGTGCGCACCAGCGCGTCGGTGTCGCCGTGCGTGGCGATGACGCGCCGCGCACCGGTCTGACGGACGGTGCGCAGCAGATCGGGCCAGTCCGCATGGTCCGACACGACGAAGCCACGGTCCATGTTGCGCCGGCGCCGGTTGCCGCGCAGCCGCATCCAGCCCGATGCAAAGCCATGCTGGGCCTTGCGAAACCGCCGCAGCCACGCACTGCCGGCGGCCGAGGGCGGCGCCAGGACCAGCTCGCCAGCAAATCCCGTGCCCGCGGCCGCTGGCGCCCCTTCCGCGTCGATGACCAGGCGCGTATCGGCCATTGCCACGCCCGCGCCGCGATAGACGTCCACGCCCGCGGCGATCGCGCCATGCAGGTAGACGGGGCGGTCGATGAAAGGCATCAGCTCGGCCAGCACGCGCTGCGCCTTGCCCAGCGCATAGCAGTAGAGAATGGCGGCCTCGCCGCGCGCCGCGCAGTGGTCGCGCCACTGCACGATGTCGCGCGCCACGTCGGCGGCGCTGGGCCAGCGGTATATCGGCAGGCCGAAGGTCGCTTCCGTGATGAAGGTGTCGCAAGGCACCACCTCGAACGGCGTACAGGTGGGGTCCGGCTGGCGCTTGTAGTCGCCCGACACGACCCACACCTGGCCATCGACTTCGACGCGCACCTGCGCGGATCCCAGCACGTGGCCCGCGGGGTGCAGCGAGACGCGCGCGCGGCCCAGCGTGAAGGGCTCGCCGTACGCATGGACGCGATAGTCCTGGTCCCCCAGCCGCCACCGCAGGATCGGCAGGCCCTCGACGCTGGTGTGATAGCGGCCCATGCCTGCGCGGGCATGGTCGCCATGGCCGTGCGTGAGGACCGCGACATCCACGGGGCGCCAGGGATCGATGTAGAACCCGCCCGCGGCGCAATACAAGCCTTCCGGACGCAATTGGACGATGTCGGCCATGACTGTCTCCCGATCTGGCGGGCGCGGCTCGCGCGGGGTGCGCGAGCCGCGGCGCTGCATCTGTCGGTTATACCGCGAACGCGGCGCCGCCGACGCTACATCCTGTACTGCACCGTCAGCAGGTAATTGCGCGGCGCGCCGTAGTAATTGTGGTCGTAGCTGATGGAGCTGTAGTACTTCTTGTCGGTCAGGTTGCCCAGGTTCAACGCGAACGACAGACGTTCGTCCACGCGGTAGCCCAGGCGCGCGTCCAGCACGGTGTAGCCACCCTGCTCGCGGCCGTAATAGCCGAAGCCTGACGATTTGCTCTGGGTGGTCAGGCCGGCGCCCACCGAATAGCGGCTCCATTCCCCCGGCAGGCGATAGTTGGCCCACAGGCGCGCCAAATGGCGCGGGATCCCCGTGTTGGCCGAGATGTCGTAACCCACCGCCGGCACATCGGCGCTCCGGTGACGCGTCTGCGTATAGGTGTATGAGGCGGACAGCTGCAATCCAGGCAGCACCTCGCCATTGATCTCGGCCTCGAAACCCTGGCTGCGCACCTGCGCCGTGGGGCGGTAGCAGGTGCCGCCGCACTGGGCGTTGGCCACGGCCTGCGGGACGTCGGTATCCTCGAAGGCGACGTTCTTCTGCTCGGTGCGGAACAACGCAAGACCCACATCGACCCGGCCGTCCAGCAACTCACCCTTCAGGCCCAGCTCATAGTTGCGGCCTGTCACCGGCGCAAGGAATTCTCCGGAAACGCCGCGTTGGCTCTGCGGGCGGAAGATGTCGGCGTAGTTGGCATACGCCGACCATTGGTCGTCGAGCGTGACCACGGCCCCCACGAAGGGGGTGAACTCCGCGGACTCCTCGGCCGTGGTCTCGCTGTAGCCCCAGACCCCATTGGAAATGTAGGTCTGCTTGTACCAGGAGTAGCGGCCGCCCAGCACCAGCAGCAGCGGATCGGCCAGTTGGTAGCGCGCGCTGGCGTACAAGCCCTTTTTGTCGGAACGATAGCCATCGTCCATGCGGTTGGCCGCGATGATTTCGTCGCTGTTCAGGGCGGGCGCGGTGAATCGTTGATACGGGCTGCGGTTCAGGGTTTCGACGTTGCGCAGCCAACCCCAGGTGTCGTTGCTGCGCAGGTGCGAAAAGTTGGCCCCCACCGTCAGGCCGAGCTTGCGGCCGAACAGCGTGGTATCCCCCGTCAGATAGGTGTCGCCGCCCAGGTTCCTGGACTCCATGTCGAACGCATAGGCGTCGCCACGGTAGGTATTGGGCGGTCCCAACCGTCCCGTGCGCAGCAGGTACTTGATGTCGTTGGCCTCTTGCACGCGCACCAGGGCGGCCTTGAATTTCCAGCCATTGGCGAAACGGTGGGTCAGGTCGGCGAACCAGGTGTCCTGCGTTTTCGAGGCATGGTTCCACGGCGCGCTCAGGTTGGTGGAACGCGCATAGTCGGGCATGGACCCGTCGGCATAGTTGGGCAGGCCCGACCAGTCGATCACGCCATAGGGCTTCTCGCGGCTGTAGCCGATGCCGACGGTGGTGGCGGCGCCCAGGTCGATGTCCAGCGCGCCGTAGAAGGTGCGGTCATGGGAGTTGATATAGTCGCGGAACGAACCGGCGGTGTCGTAGTTCACCACCACGCGGCCGCGCACGCTCTTGCTGTCATTGAGCGCGCCGCCCAGGTCGGCCTGCGCGCCGTACTGGTCCCACGAGCCGGCCTTGCCGGTGAAGACGAACTGGCGCTGCGGCGTCGGCCGCTTGCGGACCATGTTCACCGAGCCCGACGGGTCGCCGGCTCCTTCGAAAAGCCCTTGCGGACCGCGCATGATTTCCACGCGGTCATAGAGAGCCGCATCGGAATTGAAGGCCGAACCGCGCGCGTAGAGCTGCCGTTCCAGCGGCACGCCGTCGAACTGGTAGCTCTGGATGAAGAATCCGCGCGAATAAAACTGCCCGCCCGGCTCGTTCGCCACCATCGACACGCCTGGCGCGTGATTGAGCGCGTCGCGGATATCGGTAATGTTCTGGTCGTCCATGCGCTGGCGGGTAATCACCGAGACCGCCTGCGGGATCTCGCGCAACGACTGGTCGCCCTTGGCGATCGTCACCACGTTCGAAGCGTACGAACCGGTGCCTTCGGTGGTGGCGATGCCCAGACCCGGCACGGTGACCGGCGCCAGGGTTGCAACCTCGGCGCTGGTAGCCGCGCGCAGCCGGTATTGGCCCTGGGTATCCCTGACCGCTTCCACGCCGGTTCCCGCCAACGCCGCCATGAGCGCGGCCTGTGAATCGTAGGTGCCTTGCACCCCGGGGCTGTGGCGCCCTTGCACCAGGCCGGGCGGGCTGGCAAGCAGCACGCCGGATTCGGCCGCATAGCGCGCCAGTACGGCATCGAGCGGGCCGGCCGGGATGTCGTAGCGGCGCGCCGCGCCGTCCGTCACCGCGCCGGCCTCCTGGGCGATGGCGACCGGCAATCCGCCCGCCATCGCCACCAGCGCCCCGGCGCAGGCCAGTTGTGCCAGGCTGCGCGCGAGCGGCGCGCGGCGGGCCGCATCGGGGCGGCGCGCCGGCTCGGTGAAGTGACGGGGCCGGAGGGTTCGGATGGACATGCGGGCTTCCTCAAATGGGCGATTGGGGGATGGTCCGAAGACCTTTCACCCGCTTCATCGAACGAGCCACCCAAAACAGGAACCGCTTTTGCAAAAAAAATGCGCCACCGCCGCCACGCCCTGCCGGCGCCCCGTCAACGGGGGGTGACGCGGGTCCACCACGGCAGGGGATGGCTGACGCGGATGGGCATGACCGAAGCCAGCATGGTCAGTACCCGTTCGGGTTCGGTCATCGGGTAGCTGCCGAACACCGGCAGGTCCGCCACTTCCGGCGACACGCTGAGCAGGCCGGCGCGATAGCGTCCGAGTTCGCGCAAGACCTCGCCCAGGGGCGCATTGCGGGCAATGTACAAGCCCCGCGTCGAGCCTTCGCTGGCCGGGTCCACCGGCTCGATCGGCGACAGTCCCGTCGCCGTCAGGCGCGCCTGCCAACCGGCGGGAATGACCACGCCGGCGCCATCGGCCCCATGCGCCTGGACGGCGCCGTCGTAGACCGCGATACGCGTGATGCCGGCGTCCAGCCTGACGGTGAAGCGCGTGCCGAGCGCGCGCAGCCGGCCTTGCGGCGTATCCACCACGAACGGCCGTTGCTGCCCGCCGGCCGTGCTGACCAGGATTTCGCCCGCGACCAGCCGCAGGCGCCTCAGCGCCGGGCCGAAGTCCGTGTCGAAGGCGCTTGCCGTTCCCAGCCAGACCCGTGTGCGATCGGCCAGCAAGACCTCCCGGACTTCGCCGGTGGCAGTGCGATGGTCGGCCATGCGGGCCAGGACCAGGCCGGCCAGCGGCGAGTAGCGCCAGGCCACCCCGCTCGTCAGGCCGGCGCCGGCCATCAGCGCCAGACCGAGGACAACACGGCGCCGGGTTGCATTGGCGGTGGCGGCACGATAGGCGCCGACCGCGCCATGGGGATCGGGCGCCGTCTGGATGGGCCGGAACAATTGGCCGATGCGCTCGACCTGGGCCCAGGCCGCGCGATGCGCCTCGGCGCTATCACACCAGCGCCGCCACGCCTCGCGGTCGGTGGCGGTGGCCTCTTCCGATTGCAGCAGCGCGAACCACTGCGCGGCCTGCTCCAGGACCGCGTGCTCCCCGTGCCCCCGTTGCGGCGGCATGCCCATCGTCGTCAAAGCGTCTTCAGGCAATGCAGCATGGCCTGCGCGATGTACTTGCGCACCATGCGGGTGCTGACGCCCAGCTCCGCCGCCACTTCCGTTTCGCTCATGCCGCAACCGGAGGCCATGACGAAGGCGTGAGCCGCCTTCACGGGCAGGCTGCGCAACAGGCGGTCGATCTCTTGCAGCGCCTCCAGCACGATCGCCTGATGTTCGGCCGACGGCGCCAGCGCCTCGGGCTGGGCGGTGAGCGTGTCGAGCCAGGCCTGTTCGATACGCCGGCGGCGCCACAGGTCGACACACAGGCCGCCGGCCATGGTGCGCAGGTAGACGCGCGCTTCAGGCAGGCTGCCGAAGCGGCGCGGCGTGGTCAGGAGCCGCACGAACGCGTCCTGCGCCAGGTCGGCCGCGTCGGCGGCATTGCCGAGCCGACGGCGCAGCCAGGCCTGGAGCCAGGAATGATGGTCGCCGTAAAGGGTTTCCACGCTGGGCGGGATCGCGTAGTCGGAGGTATCCAAGGCAGGAGGCCGCCAGCCTGGCAACGGCATGACGGCGGCAATAGAACTTAATGGTAACGATTATTATTATCTAATTTTCCCGACCTGGATAGCGGCCGCGCCGCCATCAAGCCCCGCCGGGCCCCGTCGCTGCCGCCGGCGCGCCAGCGAAACCAGCAGTTGTTCCAACGCCGCAAAATCCACCGGCTTGACCAGGTGATGGTCGAACCCGGCCTCGTGGGAATGGCGCCGATCCTCGTCCTGGCCCCACCCCGTCATGGCGATCAGCACGACGCCCTGGCCCGACGACGCCGAGCGTACCCGTCGCGCCACCTCGTGGCCGTCCATTCCCGGCATGCCGATGTCCACCAGCATCACGGCCGGCGCGAACTCGTCCAGCATGGCCAGCGCCTGCCGGCCGTCGCGCGCAACCCCAACCTGCGCGCCGAACGCCTGGAGCACCATGGCGGTCGTGTCCGCGGAATCGGTGTTGTCGTCCACCACCAGGATACGACCAAGTTTCTGCCTGGGCGCGGCCTGGCCGCCTTGCGGCGCCACTTGGCGCGGCGACGCGGCCTGCACCGGCAGGCGCACGACGATCTCGCAGCCCGTTCCGGGTCCCTGGCTCGCCGCCCTCACGCTGCCTCCGTGCAACGCCACCAGGCGCGCCACGAGCGTGAGCCCCACGCCCAGGCCGCCCGACCCGCGCCGGCCATCGACCTGCACGAAAGGCTCGAAGACGCGTGTCAGCATATCCACCGGAATGCCGCGTCCGTTGTCTCGCACCGAAAGGACGAATTCTCCCGCCCCATCCGGGGCGCCCTTCAGGACGATATGGCCGCCCCGGTCGGTATATTTGGCCGCGTTGTTGAGCAGGTTGGAGACCACTTGCGTCAGTCGCACCGCATCGGCCTGCATCATCACCGGTTGTTCCGGCAGGGTCGCGCACACGGTGTGTCCGGCCGCCTCGATCGGTCCGCGGCTTGCCTCCAGCGCGTTGCGCAGCAGCTCCACCAGGTCCACCGGCGCCTTGCGCAGCAGGATTTTGCCGCTGTTGATGCGGGCGATGTCCAGCAGGTCATCCACCAGCCGCGCGATGTGGCTGACCTGGCGCGCGAGCATCTCATGGACGCGCACCGTGCCGGCGGCGTCCACCTCCGAATGCCGCAACAGGTGCAGCCCATTGTGCAGCGGCGCCAGCGGGTTGCGCAGTTCATGCGCCAGCATGGCCAGGAACTCGTCCTTGCGTTCGTTGGCGTCGCGCAATGCCGCCTGGGTTTCTTGGCGCAACATCGCCAACCGCAAATGCGCGCCAACCCGCGCCTGCAATTCGGCGGGCGAGAATGGCTTGACCAGATAATCGTCGGCGCCCGCATCAAGGCCTTCGACGCGCGCTTCCTGCCCGGCGCGCGCCGACAGCAGGATCACCGGCACGGTCCGCGTCCGCGCATCGCCGCGCAGGGCCTGCAGCAAGGTCAGCCCGTCCATGCCCGGCATCATGATGTCGGTGATCACCAGGTCGGGCGGATCCTGCCGCGCGCTGCGCAGGGCTGTCGCGCCATCGGCGGCAATGCGCACATCGTAATCAGCGGCGAGCAGGCTGCGCAGGTACTCGCGCAGATCGGCATTGTCGTCAGCGCAGAGGATCCGCGGGCGATTGGCGATGCCCGCGGATGCAAGCACCGGCGATGCGTTGGCCAGCCAGCGCGACGCTTCCTGGCGGGCCTGCATCGTGGCATTGCTCGCGACGGGTTCGTGGGCGACCTTGCCATCGGCCGCGCTCGCCTGTTTCTTGGGCAGCGTGACCGTGAACACGCTGCCCACGCCCGGCTCGCTATCGACGCTGATGGCGCCGCCCAACAGCTTGACCAATTCACGCACCAGCGCCAGCCCGATACCCGAGCCTTCGTGGCTGCGGGCCGCCGGACTTTGGCCCCGGTGAAAGCGCTGGAAGATATTGGCCAGGTCCGAGCGGGCGATGCCGACACCGGTATCCCGCACGGACAGGACCACCTCATCGCCGCTGTCGCGCAAGGCCACGTCGATCGATCCCCGCAAGGTGTACTTGAACGCGTTGGACAACAGGTTCAGCACGATTCTTTCGTACCAGTCGCGATCGATGAGCACGGTGGGCACCGCGTCGCACTGTACCGACAAGGCCAGCCCCGCGCTCTCCATCGCCGATCGGAACGCGCTGGCGTGCTCCTGGGTGGCGCGGGCCAGGTCGGTGGGCTGCAGCCGCGCCACCATGCCGCCCCCTTCGATACGCGAAAAATCCAGCAGCGAGTTCACCAGCTTCTGCAGGCGCAGCGCATTGCGCAACAGCAGTTCCAGCGTCTCGCGTTCCAGGCCTGCCGACGGCTGCGCCAGCGCCTGTTGCAGCGGTCCGAGAATCAGCGTGAGCGGCGTCCGGAACTCGTGGCTGACGTTGGAAAAAAAAATGGTCTTGGCGCGATCCAGCTCCGCCAGAACTTCGGCGCGCCGAGCCTCCTGCTCATAGGCGACGGCGCTGGCGATGGCGCTGGCCGAATGCTGGGCGACCAGGTCGAGGAAGTCGCGGTAGGCGCTATCCAGCGGCCGCCGCGCACTGACGCCCAGCACCATGACGCCCGAGACCGAGCCGTCAGCGGTCCAGCGCAACGGCAGGATGCGCGCCCATGCGGCCAGATCGGGCCAGGGCCCGCCTGGCAATGCCAGCCCCAACGACGCCAGCGCCACGGTCTGCGGTTCGCCATTGCCGGCGACGGCAGCCAGGGGCCAGTGGGCTGCCGGGCGCGACTGCGCATTCACGCCAGTCGCGGCAAGCAGTTCGAAGTCCGGGTCGCCGCATCGATAGATCAGGCAGAACGGCACGTCGCGCGGGTTGCGCGCCAGCACATCGCAGATACGCCCCGCCGTGGCGGCCGGCCCGGCGGCCGGCACCGGCTGCGCGCCGAGCTCGCGCAAGGTTTCCAGACGCCGTGCGCTGACGATCTTCTCGGTGGTCTCGGTGCAGGGGCAGAAAACGCCCTGGACGGTGACGCCGTCCGCCGCCAGGATCGGGCCGTAGGTGAAGGTGACGTAGACTTCTTCGCGCGGCAGGTGGCGGTCGAAATAGTATTCCTCGTCGTAGGACCAGGTAGCCTGGCCGCTGCGATAGACACCCGCAAGCATCGGGCCGATTTCGGGCCAGATCTCGCTCCAGCATTCCTGCCCGGGCCGGCCAAGCGCCGCCGGATGCTTGTGGGCGCCCAGGAACGGAACATAGGCATCGTTGTACAGGACGCTGAAATCCTCGCCCCACCAGAGCAGGATGGGAAAGCGGGAACTCAGGCACAGGCTCAATGCCGTGCGCAGATTCTGCGGCCACAGGGCGGGCGGCCCGATCGAAGTCGAGTCCCAATCCAGTTGCCGCAGATGCCGCGCGACCTCGCCCTGATCTGGCAGGAATTTCAAACTCGGGTCGAGTTGCAAGGGTTCTCCTGTAGGAAAGAGCCGCCTGATCCGGCGACCGCCAGGCTTGGCCGGATGCTTCGATGGTATCGCAGGGCTATTCGCAAAAGACAGGAAGTGGTGAGTAGCGGTAACTGTCCTTGGCCGATGGCAAAGTAGAATGGCCTCGTCCTTCCACCGGCCGGCTCTCATGACCCATCCCCCCGAACCCTATCTGCCGCGGCGCTTCGAACCACTGGGCAATTGGAATCTGGCCGGCCACATCCTCAAGGCCTACGCCATTCATCACGATGCGCGCCATCCGGCGCCCTTGCTGGATGCCGCGCTCGCCGCCGCGGCGCGCGCGGCCGCGGGCGTGGCGCTGGCCGAACACGCGCAGGACGCCCGCAGCCATGGCCTGGGCTTCTGCATGGTGCATGTGGGCCAGGAAGCCGTATGGCTGCTGGTGGACTGGTGGATCACGGGCGGCATCGCCTGCCAGCGCATGCTGTCGGCGCCGCTCGCGCGTCCCGGCCACTACGCGCCGGTGCAGGCGCCAGCGCTGGCCTGCGTCTGGGAACTGGTGGTTACCGCGCACGAGCGCGACGCCTGGGTACGGCATATGCTGAATCCGGCGCCGGACCCCGGGGCGTATCTCGCGGACGTCCTGCCCGCCGGCGCGTACTGAACCAGGCGCGGCCGCGTCAGCGCGGCCCGAACACCTCGGCCAGCTTGCCGGCCTGCGGCATGCCGTTGTACTTCTTGAGCGCGCCGCTGTCGTCGCGCACGACGATGCCTGGCGTGCCGCGAAAGCCCAGCGACACCATCAGCGCCTGGTTGTCGTCGAGGATCTTGCCGATGTTGTCGGGCACGCTCTTGGCAGGCGTGATGCCGCCCTTGTCGAACTTGTGTTCGTTCTCGATCAACGCGGCAGACGGATCGGCGGCGCCCAGGATGGCGGCGGCCTTGGCGGGACTGTCCTGCCGGATCACGCCCACCAGCACATGCCGCAATTGCACCTTGCCGGAATCCACCCACGGACGCGCGGCTTCCCAGAACTTGTGGCAATAGGGGCAATTGGCATCGCTGAAGGTGTAGATGATGCGCGGCGCGTCCTTCCGGCCGTCGAGCACCCACGTCGATTTTTCCAGCTGCGCCCAGGCCTGGTCGCCCATCGGCTTGCTGACCAGGGCCTCGATCCTGGCATCGTCAAGCGGCTTGCCCTGGGCATCCAGGCGCGCGCCGACGATGGCGTTGCCATCGGGGGTGACATAGATCGCCACGGGCTGGTCGCCAGCCACGCCGGCGAAGGCGCGCAGGTTGCCGTCGACCTTGAATTCCTGCACCACGCGCAGGCCGCGCGTCTCCAGCGCCTTGAGCACGGCGGGCCGATCCTGGGCCTGGCTGCCGGCGGCGGCAAGCATGGCGGCCAGGGCGAAAAGGATGCGGCTGGGCGCATGCGGACGAATCATGGGGACTCCTGTTGCTGAAATCGGGGGATGGGCGGCCGCGCGAAAGGCTATCCGGGCCGCCGCGCGCCAGCGACGCTGGCCGCCAATGCGGCCAGCGCCAACGCCAAGGGAATCAATGATACCCACAGCACTGTCATCCAGTCATACAAGGCCGGCCTGCTGCAGCGTCTCCATGAATGCCGACTCGATCGGAGCGAACTCTAGCGGCACGCCAGACTCCCCAGTTCCTGTTCCGCGACAGATTCAACACCGTTATGCCAGGGGCCGGGCGGCAATCCATGACAATTGCAACAAAATCCCCCCAGGCCCGGGCCGGACCGCGATGCCGTCACCGCCCCCGGATATAGCCGTCGCGCGTCTGTGGCAGCTTCATCCCCAGGATCGATGACGCCACCTGGGTGCGCAGGATCTGCGCGGTGCCGCCCGCGATGGTGAACATGCGCGCGTCGCGCACGTGGCGTTCCAGCGGCAGGTCGCGCCCGTAGCCGGACGAGCCATGCAGCTGCAAGGCGTCGTTGGTGACGCGTTGCGCGGTCTCGGCCGCCACGATCTTGGCCTGCGCGGCCAGCGAGATGTCCGGAAAACCGAAAGTCTCCGGCGTGCCGCTGTTGGCCGCGGCGTGCAGCATGTGCCGCGCGCAGTTGAGCTGGATGGCCATGTCCGAGATCATCCACTGCAAGCCCTGGAATTCGGCAATGGGGCGGCCGAACTGGTGGCGTTGCTTCACGTATGCCACTGCCTCTTCGAAAGCGCCCTGCGCAATGCCCAGCGCCACGGTGCCGGCGCCGACGCGCTGCGCGTTGTATGCCTGCATCAACCCCGCGAACCCGCGCTTGAGTCCTTCGGGCGGCACGACCAGCATGGACCTGGGCACCTTCAGGTCGGTGAAGCGCAGATAGGTCTCCGGGATGCCCCTGACCCCCATGGCATACGACCGCTGCGTGACCGCCAGCCCGTCCTGGAGGGCGGGATCGTCCTTGATGTGGATGAACGCGCCGATGCCCTGATCGACCCCGTCTTCGATGACGCGGGCGAATATCAGGTGCAGGCGCGAAACGCCGCCGCCGGTGATCCAGTACTTCTCGCCGTTGATGAGATAGTCGTCGCCATGCCGCACGGCCCGCGTCGCCATCTCGCTGGCGGCGCTGCCCGCCTGCGGCTCCGAGATGCAGATGGCCGGCTTGTCGCCCGCCAGCACGCAGGCCGCGGCCCGCTGCTTCTGTTCATGCGTGCCGTACCGCATGATGGCGCCGATCGCGCCCATGTTGGCCTCGACCGTGATCCGGCCCATGGTCGCGCACGCCTTCGCCATTTCCTCGACCACGATGATCGTGTCCTGGTGGCCGAGCCCCTGGCCGCCGTATTCGCGGGGGATGGTCATCCCCATGAACCCCTGGTCGCACAGCTGGCGCACGTTGTCCCACGGATACTGCTCGCTCTGGTCGGTGTGCGCCGCGGTCGGCTTGAACGCCTGCTGGGCCAGCTCCCGGGCGCGCTGCCGCAGCGCCGCTTGTTCCTTCGAAAGTACCACCATAATTTCTCCTGATTGCCGCTGAAAAAAAGCGCAGCGCGCGCCGCTCAGCCCACTTTGATGTTGGCGTTGCGCGCGACTTGCGCCCAACGCGCGACCTCGGCCCGGGTCAACTGCGCCAGCTCGGCGGGCGTGCCGCCGCCGGCGTCCGCGCCCAGCTCCCGCCATCGCCGCGCGAACGGCACGTCGGCAAAGGCGCCGTTGATGGCCCGGTTCAGCGACGCGACCGTATCCGCGGGAGTGCCCGGCGGCGCATAGATGCCGTACCAGCTGGTCGCGTCGTAGTTCTCGGCGCCGCTCTCCGCGGCGGTGGGGACATCGGGAAGGCTGGCCGACCTGTCCTTGGACGTAACCGCGATGGCGCGGACGCTGCCGGCCCGGATGTGCTGGATGGCCGACGGCATGGTCTCGAACATCATGTGCACGTTGCCGGCGATGATGTCGACGATGGCCGGCGCCGAGCCGCGATACGGCACATGCATCATCCGGGTGCCGGTCACGCTCTTGAAGTACTCCGCCATCAGGTGCTGCATGGTGCCGGCGCCCGGGGTGGCGTAGCTGTACTTCTCCGGGTCCGCCTTCAGCAGCCTGACCAGTTCCGCCACATTGCCGGCCGGCAGGTCCTTGTTGACGATGAGCGCGTGATTGACCCGTCCCAGGAAACCGACCGGGGACATCTCGCGGATGTCGTAGCCCAGCTTCGGATAGACCGACTGCGCGATCGCATGGTGCACCGCCCCGAAGAGAATGGTGTAGCCGTCCGGCCTGGCCTTGGCGACCGCGTCCGCGCCCAGGGTCCCGCCCGCGCCGCCACGGTTCTCGACGATCACCGATTGGCCCAATCCGGCGCGCAGCGGCTCGGCCAGCTGCCGCGAAAGAATGTCCACGGTGCCGCCCGGCGCATACGGCGCGACCAGCCGTATCGTCTGCGAGGGGTATCCGCTGGCGGCCAGCGCCCTGCCGAACGGGGCGGCCGCGGCAAGCAACAACAACTGTCTCCTGTCCATGTCTGTCTCCTCTGGTGGATCGGCCCTCGGATCGGAGCCTGATTGCTTCTGCTTCGGATACCGGCCCGCGGCCGCGGGCGCTATGCCCGCGCGCCGCCGCCCCAATCGCGCAGGATCTCGTCGACGTGCTCGTTCAGGCGCGGCGGCGCACGCCGGTACGACACCGGCGTGCGCGACAGCTTCAAGGGATTGGCCAGCAGGCTCACCGCGCCATCGCGCGCCCAGTCGCAGGGCATGCGCAGATGGGCGCCGCGTTCCTGCACATGCGGATCCTCGAACACCTCGCGCAGATCGTTGACCGGTCCGCACGGCACGTTAACGGCCTCCAGCGATTGCAGCCAGTATTGGCGCGGGCGGGTGCGCAGCGCCGCCTGCACGGCTTCACAAACGGCCTCTCGGTGCCGGACCCGCGCGACGTTGGTGCCGTAGCGCTCGTCCCGCGCCACCGCTTCGATGCCGGCGACCTCGCAGAAGCGCCGGAATTGCCCATCGTTGCCGACCGCCAGGATCATCGGCCCGTCGGCCGTCTCGAACACCTGGTACGGCACGATGTTCGGATGGCCGTTGGCCAGCCGCTTCGGGACCTCTGCACTGGCGAGGTAATTGGTGCCCGCGTTCACCAGCCAGGCGATCTGGCTGTCCAGCAGCGAAATGTCGATCTGCTGCCCTTCTCCGGTCGCGTCGCGATGGCGCAACGCCGCCAGGATGCCGACCGCCGCGTACATGCCCGTCATGACGTCGGCGATGCCGACGCCCACCTTCATCGGCGTGCCGTCGGTCTCGCCGGTCAGGCTCATGATGCCGCCCATGCCCTGGATCAGGAAGTCATAGCCTGCGCGCCGGGCGTAGGGGCCGGTCTGGCCGAAGCCGGTGACCGAGCAATACACCAGGCCGGGATAGCGCTGGCGCAGGCTGGGATAGTCCAGTCCATGCCTGGCCAATCCGCCGACCTTGTAGTTTTCCACCAGCACATCGGCCCGGGCCAGCAGGCGGTGCAGCAGCGCGCGCCCGTCCTCGGTGGCCATGTCGATGGCGATCGAGCGCTTGTTGCGATTGGCGCTGAGGTAGTAGGCGCTCTCGTCCGTGTCGCGGCCATCCTTGCCGACAACGTAGGGCGGCCCCCATTTGCGCGTATCATCGCCCTCCCCGGGCTTCTCCACCTTGACCACGTCCGCGCCCAGATCGCCCAGCAGTTGGGTGGCGCTGGGACCGGCCAGAATGCGCGAAAGGTCAAGAATGCGCACGCCGTCGAGCGCGCCGGGGATCATCGACTGCATGCCTGTCTCCACGATTGATGTCGAGGCAGTCTAGAATTCGGCCCCTTCACCTTCAATTGAGATTTTTTTCAAGAACGCCCCGCGCGAATTGACGTTGCCAACGCCACCACGACGCACTACGCTTGCATCGTCCCGACTACGCTTGCATCGTCCCGATTCGCCGCCACCGCCTCCTCACCTTCGAAGCACAAATGAAAAATACGTTGATGGCCACGCACCTGCGCCTGGTCGGCATGGCGGCGCTCTGGGGCGCGTCGTGGTCCTGGGGCAAGGTCGTTGCGCAGGCGATGGCCCCGCTGGCCGCGGCCAGCCTGCGGTTCCTGTTCGCCAGCGTGGTGCTGGTGCTGTGGATGCATCGCGCGTCCACGCTGCGCGACCTGAAGAAACTGACGCGCAACCAGTGGCTCGGCCTGGCCGCCGCGGCCATGGCGGGCGTATTCGGCTACTCGACCTTCTTCATGCTGAGCCTGCAGCTGGTGCCGGCCGGCAAGGCCGCCATCGTGGTGACGCTCAATCCCGGCGCCACGCTGCTGCTGGCGGCCATCCTGTTCAGGGAGCACCTGAACCCGGCGATCCTGGCGGGCATGGTCCTGTCGGCCATCGGCGCCTACATCGCGATCAGCGGCAACGGACCGAGCGCCGCCCTGCCCGGCTCGGTCGGCATCGGCGAGCTGTTGCTGCTGGGCTGCGTGGCCTGCTGGGTCGCGTACACGCTGATCGGCCGGCTGGTGCTCAAGGGCGTGGACGCATTGACCACCACCACGGTCACCACCGTGATCGGCGCCTTGCTGCTCCTGCTGGCCAGCATCGGATTCGAAGGCACCGCGGCCTGGGGCGCGCTGCGCGGCGCGCCGGCGGATGCCTGGGTCAGCCTGCTGGCCCTGGCCTTCGGCGCCACGGCCGTCGCCTATGCCTGGTACTTCGAGGGCGTCAAAGCGCTGGGCGCCGGCGCGGCTTCGGGCTACATCACGCTGGTGCCCGTGTTCGGCGTGCTGTTCTCCAGCCTGTGGCTGGACGAACCCACCAGCAAGAGCCTGTTCCTCGGCGCCGCCCTGGCCATTTCCGGCATGGCGCTCATGCATGTCGGCCGGCGCCGGGCGGAACTGCGCGGCCAGCGCCTGGCCCGCGCAGCGCGGGAAGGCGCGCCGGGCGGCAAACCCTGAATTCCGTCCGCCGGTGTCATTGCGCCAGCAGGCGCGCCAGGACCCCTTCACACAACGCCAGCTGCTCCACCGCAATGAACTCGTCCGCGGTGTGGGCCTGGGCGATATCGCCCGGCCCGCACACCACCGTCGGGATGCCCGCGGCCTGATACAGGCCCGCTTCGGTGGTGAACGCCACGTGGCCGCCCTTGCCCGCCCCCGCCTGGAACAGGCGCGCGACGATGCCGTCCTCGTCGCGCCGGGATACCAGCGCCGGCACCGCGGTGCGGCGGAAGACGTCGACCCGCGAGGCCTCGACCTTGTCGCGCATGCATCGCTGTAGTTCGGCCGCGCGCGCGTGGATCGGCGCCAGCACGGCATCGGGATCGACGCCGGGAAGAAAACGCAGGTCGAAGTCGAATTCGGCGCTTTCCGGGATGACGTTGGCCGCCTGCCCCGCGTGCACGCGGCAGACCGCCATGGTGGAGAACGGCACGTAGAAATCCTCGTCCACCTCCCGCTGCGCCAGCTGCCCGGCCTGCTCCGTGATTTCCGCCACCAGGGCGCAGGCCACTTGCGCCGCGTTCACGCCCAGGCCGCTCAGGGACGAATGCGCCGCGCGGCCAAGCACCCGGCACCGCAGCGCGTGCCGCCCCTTGTGGGCGCGCACCACCGCCATTCCGGTCGGCTCGCCCACCACGCAGGCCTCGGGCCGGATGCCGAGTCCGCGCAGATCCTCCAGCAGACTGCGCACGCCGATGCAGCCGATCTCCTCATCGAAGGTGAAGGCCACATGCACGGGCCGCTTCAAGGCCTTCAGGTCGAGCCGCGCCAGCACCGACAGCACGCAGGCGAGAAATCCCTTCATGTCGCATACGCCACGGCCGTAGACCCGGTCGCCTTCGCGCGACAGCTCGAACGGCGCGCGCGACCATTCCTGGCCGGCCACCGGCACGACGTCGGTATGCCCGGACAGCAGGATGCCGCCGACATCGCCGCCGTGGCTGGCATACAAGTTGGCGCGCCGCCCATCCGGACTGTAGGTGTAGCGGATGCGGAACCCCAGCCCGCGCAAGGCCTCCTCGACCATCCCCAGCAACGGCAGGTTCGATGCCGTGCCCGACACCGTCTCGCATGCCACCAGCCGCTCCAGCCACGACAGGGCCGCGTGCAGGCCATCAGGAAGAGAGGATGCCATCACGCCTCCAGGGAAATGTTGGCGCGTTTCGCCACCGACCGCCATTTTTCAAGTTCGACGCCGATCTGCCTGGAGAATTCCTCCGGCGCATTGGCGCGCGGCACGGCGCCCAATTCCACGATCCGGGCGGCGACCTCCGGCCGTTTCAATGCCGCCATGACCGCTTCCTGCAAGGCCGCCACCAAAGCGGGGGGCATGCCCGCCGGACCGACCAGGCCGAACCACGCGGGATCGTTGAGCGCCGGGATGCCGGCCTCGGCAAATGTCGGCACGTCGGGCAGTTGCGCGACACGCCCCGGCCAGGCGACCGCCAGCGCGCGCAAGCGTCCGCCCTGCACGTGCGGCAGCGAGGCCGGCAGGTTATCGCACAGCACGTCGACGTGGCCGGCGATCGCGTCCTGCAAGGCCGGCCCCGCGCCGCGGTACGGCACGTGCCGCAGGCGCGCGCCGGTCGTCTGCGCCAGGAGTTCGCCCATCATGTGCCCAAGCGAGCCAACGCCCGGCGATCCGAACATCAGCTCGCCGTCCTTGCGCCTGGCCAGCGCGACGAACTCCACCAGATTGGCGGCAGGCAGTCGCGGATTGATCGACACGATGTTGGGGACGTCGGCCAGATTGGAGATGGGGGAAAAATCGCGCAGGGGCTGGTAGCCGGGCCTGGCCGAGACGGCGGGCTGGATCGCATGCGTACTGACCGTGGCCACTCCCAGCGTCAGCCCGTCCGGCGCCGCGCGCGATACATGCAGGGCGCCCACCGCGCCGCCGGCGCCCGGCCTGTTTTCGACAATGACGCTCTGCCCGAGGCGCTCCGCCAGCGCCCCCGCGATGAGGCGCGGGATCAGGTCCGCCGAGCCCCCCGGCGCGAAAGGCACGACGATACGGATGACGCGGTCCTGGGCCTGGACCCGCGACGCGGCGGCCAGCGACAACGCGCAAGCCTGGATGAAATGACGGCGCTTCATGTGTTTTCCCCTTCCGGTTATGAAAAAGCCCCTCTTGCAGGGGCTTGGTCGTCGAAACAGCGGTCAGATGCGGCCGTCGTAGGCCTTTCTCGGGATGCGGCACGAGATCAATGCAAAGCGATCCGACGCCAGCGACTCGCGGATCGCGGCGGCAAGTTCGGCGCGGCTGCCGACCTCGAATCCCAGGCCGCCCATGGCGCGCGCCACGCCGGCGAAATCGGTGCCCGCGAAATCCACGCCCAGGTTGGGCAGGCCGTTGGCGCGCTGCTTGATCTCGATCAGCGACAGGGATTCGTCGGCAAAGACGAAGACGATCACCGGCGCCCGCGCGTCGCGGGCCGTCGCCAGTTCGCCCAGCGTCATTTCCAGGCACGCGTCGCCGGTGAACACAGCCACCGGCCGTTCGGGCTCGGCCAGCTTGGCGCCGATGCCCAGCGGCAGCGAGCAGCCCATGGTGCACAGCGCCGAGGACTGCATCAGGGTCCGCGGTTCATGGCATTGCCACACTTGCGACAACAGGATGCGATGCGCGCCGCTGTCGACCGAGGCCACGGTGTTCGCGGGCAGCAACGCCCGCGCCACATCGACGATCGCGGCCGGCCCCCATTCCTCGTCGGCGCGGTAGATGGCGGCGATGGCGCGCTTGATATCGGCGACGGCGCCTTCGGTCCACTGCGACTGCCCCGCCAGCCCGGCGCCCAGCGCGGCCAGGCTGTGCCTGATATCGCCGACGAACGAGATCGCCGACTGGTGCATGTAATGGGTGTTGCGGGTCGCGGACACCTCGATCACCCGCGCGTCGTCGGCCCAGACATTGCGCCATCCCACGCGCATCTCGATCGGGTCGTAGCCCGCCAGCAGGACCACGTCGGCCTCGCGGACGAGCGGCAGCACGACCTGGTCTGCCAATGGCGACAGCCCCATGCCGCCGATCACCATGTCGCTGCGCTCGTCCACGATGCCCTTGCCCTTGTAGGTCGTGATCAGCGGAATCCTCAACTCCCGCACCAGCGCCTCGACCTGCGCCTGCGCGTGATGATGCAGGGCCTCGACCCCGGCGATGATCACGGGCCGCCTGGCCGCCGCCAGCCAGGCGCGGGCTTGCTGGAAGCGCTCCGTATCGGCCGGCGCCACCGGCGCCGGCGGCACGCGCCGCGCGCCCCTGGCGGGCACGACTTCCTGCAGGGCCACCGAAATCGGCACATCCACGTGCACCGGCCCCGGCGGGTCGTCCATGGCGATGGCGAGCGCCTTGTCGATGATGGCCTGCGCGGCGCCGGCGGACATGCGCAGCGATGCCTTGGTGATCGGCCGCATCAATGCCGCGTGGTCGAACACCTGATGCGTATAGGTAGCGGCCTCGTCCTCGTCGACGCAGCCGGTGATGAACAACATCGGCACCCGGTCCTGCAGCGCGTTGGCGACCACGTTGACGGCGTTGGCGACGCCCGGCCCCAGCGTCGCGATCAGCACGCCGGGCGCGCCGGACCGATGAAACGCGCCTTCGGCCATGAAGCCGCCGGAGTTCTCGTGCTTGACCAGCGTGAACTTCACGCCGGCTTCGTCCAGGCCGCGCATGACCGACAGCACCTCCCCTCCCGGGATGCCGAACGCGTGCCGGCACCCCGCCTCATAAAGACGCTGGCCGATGATCTGGGAAACGGTAGACATGGATGATCCAGAAAAAAGCGGGACGCGGTTCCGGGGCCGATGCGGTCGGCTCGTCGCGCCCCTTGTTGCAGGAATGCCGACCGGCCGCGCCGATCGGGCAAGGCGTTCAGGTCAGGTTGCCCAAGGCATACGCCATGCGTTCGGCGGCGATGCGCAGGTTCTCGTCCGAGGTCGCGTACGACAGCCGCAGGAAGCCCGGCATGCCGAAGCCGGAGCCGGGCACCACCGCGACGCCGGCTCGGAGCAGATAGGCAGCCAGGGCCACGTCGTCGGCGATGCGTTCGCCGCCAGGCGCCTGGCGGCCAAGACAGGCCCGCACGTCGGGAAACAGGTAGAACGCGCCTTCGGGCCGCGGCGTATGGAGCCCGGCGATCCCGGAAAGCGCGTCATGCAGGAAGTCGCGGCGGCGCTGAAAGGCCTGGCAACGCCGCCGCACTTCGTCCTGCGGCCCTTCCAGCGCGGCCACCGCCGCGGCCTGGGAGATGGATGAGGTGTGTGAATTGATCTGCATCTGCAGCTTGGTCATCGCCTCGATCAGGTGCCGCGGCCCGCAGGCGTAGCCCAGGCGCCATCCCGTCATGGCATAGGCTTTCGACACGCCGTTGACGGTCAGGATGCGATCCGCGAGATCCGGCGCCACCTGCGCCAGGGTGTGGAAGGCACGCCCGTCGTACAGGATGTGCTCGTAGATATCGTCGACCAGGATGAAGAAATCCCGGTGGGGACTTTGGCGGATGACCTGGGCGAATTCGGCCAGTTGGGCGCGGTCGTAGGCGGTGCCGCTGGGATTGCTGGGCGAATTCAGGACCAGCCATTTGGTCCGGGGGCCGATCGCCGCCGCCAGATCGGCCGCTGACAGCGCATAACCGCGCTGCGGCGACGTCATGATCGGGCGCAACACGCCGCCATTCATGGCGACGATATCGCTGTAGGAGGCCCAGTAAGGCGCCGGCATGATGACCTCATCGCCCGGGTTCAGGGTCGCCAGGAACGCCTGGTAGATGACCTGTTTTCCGCCACAGCCCACGCTGATCTCGGCGATGGAGCAGTCGATGCCGTTGTCGCGCCTGAACTTGGCGACGATGGCCTCGCGCAGCCGCGTGCTGCCGTTGATGGGGGTGTAGCGGGTTTCACCATCGCGGATGGCGCGGATCGCCGCCTCGCCGATGTGCTGCGGCGTGGGGAAATCCGGCTCGCCGAGCGTCATGTCGATGACGCTGTGGCCTTGCTGGATGGCCTGGCGGGTTCGTTCCGCCATGACCTGGATGGGGGAAAGGCGCAGAGCGGAGATGATGGGAGCGAACATGGGCGGAATCCCTGACGAGTTGGAATCAGTCTAGAATTCACATGATTCAATCTCAATTGAATTTGGATTCAATATGATTTCGCCCCTCGGGCCCGACGTCCCCACCCTGCGCCAGCTGGAACTGCTGTTGTCCCTGGCCAGCGCCGACGGCATCGCCAGTGCCGGCGCCAAGATCGGCATGACGCCCTCGGCCACCAGCCACGCCCTGCGCGCGCTGGAGTCGACCCTGGGCGTGCTGCTGATCGACCGCAATGCGCCGCAGCTCGAACTGACCCATGCGGGCGAGCAGATCCTGCCGCACGTGCGCGACGTGTTCGCGGCCCTGCAACTGATCCAGGCCACGGCCAACGCCAGCGTCGGCCTGAAAAGCGGGATGCTGAAGATCGGCTCGTTCGGCCTGAGCTCGTCGCTGCGGCTGTTGCCGCCGCTGTTGCAGCAGTTTCGCAAGCTGTATCCGGGCATCGACCTGAGGGTCTTCGAAAAGGCCGACGCGGACATCGTGCAGGACCTGATAGAGCGGCGCCTTGAAATCGGCGTCGTCACGCTGCCCAAGCCGCAGTTCGACACCGTGACGATCGCCAACGACGAACTGGTGGCCGTGGTGCCGGCGCGGCACGAGCTGGCCAGCCTGGATACGATCGAAGTCGGGCGGCTGGCGCAGTTCCCCTTCATCCTCACGCATGCGGGTTCACAGGGGCTGGTGGCCAGGATGTTCAGCCGGGCCGACGTTTCGCTCAAAGTGACCCACGAGCTGTCGCAGATGCTCTCCATCCTCGACTTCGTCGCGCGCGGCGAAGGCATTTCGGTGGTGGCGTCGCTGGCCCTGCCGGCCAGGTACGACGGCGTGGTCTACAAGGCGATCGCGCCCCTCACTTCCCGCAGGGTCGGGTTGGCCTGTCTCAACGAAAGCCGGCTGTCGCCCGCGGCCGCGGCGTTCTGGAAACTGGCCAAATCGCGCAGCCGGAAAAAACACGCGCCAACCGCGTGAGCCGCCGTCACATCACCGGAAACGTCATGCCGGGCGCGGCCTCGCGCACCATGGTCCAGAATGCGTGGGCGGCCGGGGAAAGCCGCCGTTCGTTCAGACAGGCCAGTCCGATCCGCCTTTTGACCGCGGGGCCGATCTTCCGATAAACCAGGCCGTCGTAGCGCTCGGGCAACACCAGCGACGCCAGCACGGAAATGCCCTGGCCTCTCCTGACGAACTCCAGGATCGACATGATCTGCGAGAGGTCGTGAGCGATGCGCGGCGTGATGCCGGCGCGCTCGAACATGCGCGTGATCACCGGCTGCGAGCCGGCGCGCGTCATGATGAGCGGATACGCGGCCAGGTCCTTGACGCCGATCACGCTCAGCCTGGCCAGCGGATGCCCCTGCGGCAGCACGACCATGAGTTCGTCGGACACCAGGGGCAGCGTATCGAAGTCGGGTTTGGGCAGCGCCACCACGCCGATCTCGATGCGGCGCTCGATCAGGGCGCGCTCCATTTCCGGATCGGGCTTTTCGGTGACGAAGACGTCGACGCCCGGATAGCGCGCCTTGAACATCTCCAGCAACTGCGGAAGGATATTCAACGACGAACTCGCGCCCAGCGATCCCAGCGTCAGCATCCCGGCGCGCAGCCCCGCGCTGGCGCTGACCGTGGCCCGCACCACCTGCAGGGACGCGAACACGTCGCGCACGTGCGGCAGGATCTGTTGCGCCGCGTAGGTCAGCTGGACGCCGGTGACATTGCGGTCGATCAACGGCGCGCCCAGCGTCAGTTCCAGCGTCTTGAGCGCATGGCTTGTCGCCGACGGCGTCATCCCCAGGCGCGCGCCGGCGCTGGCGATGTTGTCCGAGGACGCCAGCGCGATGAACAGTTCCAATTGCTTCAACGACAGGGATTTGGCGGCCTTGTCTGTCATTGTCGACGGTCCCCTTGCATCGAGAACGGCCGCCGGAAGACGAGCCGCTTGAAATGTCGAGTGAGTATATACATCGGCCCCCTGCCCGGCGCGGGCCTTCAATGCGCGATCCGGAAATGGCATCATGGCGGACCGCGCCGGCATTTCGCCATTCGCCGCGGCCCTGAACCGGAGCCGGCATGACGCAGTTGCACGAACGATTCCTGGAAGCGCCTGTCCGGCGCCGCGGCACGGTGAAACGCGCGGACGTCGCAGGCCTGTCCGGCGACATGACGCCGCCGCGCCGGGAATCATCGCGGCCGCAAGGCCAAGAGGCTGCCTGATGGCGACGGCGCAATCCGCGACGCTGCAACCCTGCGTGCATGATGGCATTCCCGCCCGGGAAACCTGGCTGGATTGCGCGTCGGCCGACGGCGGCCGGCTGCGCCTGGTGTTGCTGGCGGAAGAAACTCGGGCCACCGCCACGCTGCTGGCATCGGCCCGCGCCATCGCGCAAGCGCTGCCGGCGCGCCTGGACGCCGCGTTGCGCTTCCTGTGGCAGGCCGGCCGCGAAGCCGGCGATCCCGACGATGCGCCCGCCGCCTTCATGGCAGGCTTTGCGCCGTCCGACCTGGTGATGGCGGCCGATGGCGGCTACGTCCTGCATCTCGCGCCGCGCGACGCGGCCTGGTTCATGCCGGGCTACTGGCCGTCGCTGCGATTTTCGGCCGACCACGCCCCCGCGGGATGGACCTGCGAATCCTGACCTGTCCATCTCGAAGCGCGATCGCGCTTTGAGATGCCCGCCTCAGGCCCCGGCTTGTCGCGAACGGCGGGCGCGGACGCGGACCGCCGGGTCGCTCGCACCGGCGTCGTCCGTCGCGCTGCGCAACGTGGCGGCCCGGCCCACCGGTCCCACCGCGGCCGGCGCGGCGCCGGCCGCGGTCATCGGTGGTGGTGGCAGAAGCAACGGCAAGCCCGCCGCGACACGATGCGCCTGCAACGGCAGCAGGCCCTGGACGGTGCCAAGGTCATTGGCCGCGTCGGCGCGCGCGCGCAACACCGCCTGTTCCTCGCGCACAGCCTGGTCGTTCGCGATGCCCCGCGCCAGCAGGCGGGCCTGCGCGTCGTGGAACGCCTGGATCGCATCGCGCAGGCAATGGGCAGTGTATTGATCGCCCAGCCGGTCAAGGGACACGCCGACGGCCGGCCTGCCGGCGCCCGCGCCGCGTTGCGGCGATGCCGCCGTTGCCGCGGCCTGCGAACGCCCCGCCTGCGCGAGCGCCAACGCCGCGGCCTGCGTGCGCGCGAAGCCCGCCCGCTCGGTCCGAGCCTGTGCCCGCAGGCGTTCGGCACGGTAGGGATCGCGGACATCGTCGATCCGGACCGAGCCCATGGGATCAATGGCTTTGGCGCTCATGCCGATGCCCTTCGGATGGCGGGCTCGCGCCGGCGCTGCGCGCGGATCCAGAGCATCTGCGCCACCACGCCCACCACGAACAGCGCCAGCCACGTCGCCAACGCGCCACGCACCAAGGGCGATTGCGGCCCATCGGCAAGCGGATGCGAGAGCGGCAGCCGCGTCAACGTTTCGGCAATGCCGGGAATCCACATCAGGAAAAAACTGAACGAGAACCCAAGCTGGGACAGATAGGGCCGCGCCCGCACGCGCGGCGGCAGGCGCGATGCCAGCAAGGCGCCCGCGATCGACAGCAGCGCCAGGATGCCCAGCGCATGGCCGGCATTGAAGCCGCCGGTGCTGGACAATCCGAAGGCGGTGAACACGGCCACCAGCAATCCACCCAGGTAGACCTTGCCGACGACTGTCGCGCTGTCGATTCCGCGATAACGCGCGAAGCTGTACAGGCCCGCGATGGCGGGCACGAGACTGATGAGGGTATGGACAGCCCCCAGCGGGGAAATGGGATGAGGCATGGATGCAGTCTCCAGGAAAAACAACCAACT
This sequence comes from Achromobacter sp. CSND-B12, assembly GCF_052906545.1. NCBI lineage: Bacteria > Pseudomonadati > Pseudomonadota > Betaproteobacteria > Burkholderiales > Alcaligenaceae > Achromobacter > Achromobacter sp. CSND-B12. The sequence goes on from NZ_JBREGJ010000001.1 coordinate 2,050,230, forward strand.
AGTTGGTAGGTTTAATGGTTCAAAAAAATGCACGCCGGCCGGCGCGCATCGTGGGAATCGTCAGGCAGGCGCGGTCAGTTGGCGGACGGCCGCGCGCGTAATCGAGGCGAACGCGTCGGGGTCGCCGACGGCCCGCGCGGTCAGCATGGCGCCGTGGACGGTGGACATGAACGCCTGCGCTTCGGCCTGGACGCCATCACGAAGACGGAAATGGCCCGTGGCCACGCCCTTTTCCAGCACCGACGCCAGCCAGCCGCTCAACTCGCCGAAATACGCGCGTACCTCGTCGGCGACTTCCGGGGGAATCATCGGCAATTCGGCAGCCAGCATCGCGCAGATGCACATGGGCAGCGAGCCCTCGCGGATGCACTGGGCCCAATACTCGGTATAGGCGGTAAGCCGCGCCAGCGGATCCTCGACGTGCCGATCGAGCCCGGCCAGGCCTTCACGCGCCTGCGCGCGGTGCCGCGCCACGACCGCCAGCACCAGCTCCGCCTTGGTCGGAAAATGGTGATGGATACTGGCCTTGCCGATATGCACCCGCTCGGATACGTCGGCATAGCTGAATCCGTGGTATCCACCGGCGGCAAGCAGCAGCTTGGTCTGCTCGACGATCTCGATGGCCCGGGGGGAAAGCTCCAGATTCATGGGAATTCACTGTGGTTACTGGCGGGGGCAAGATGCCCTGGCGCCCGAGCCGCATCGGACGGATCCGGACGGCTGCATACGGCAACCAATCTACTAGTTGGTTGGTTGACTGTCAAGCATGCCGCTTCAGCCCGCGACCAGCTCGGCCAGCGGCGCGTCCGCCGCCGGCCGCGCCAACGCCTGCAGGTGTTGCCACAACCGCTCGGCCTGCTCCGCCAGGATGGCCTCCCCGCGCAGCAATCGCAGGCGCAGCGGCACCTCGAACGCCGCGCCACCCGCGCGTACCAGCTTGCGGGCGTCCAGGTCGCCGCGCACCAGCGACAGCGGCAGCCATGCCACGCCCAGTCCCGACAACGCCATGAGCCGCAAGCCGTCGGTAAGGCTGGCGTTGTGGCTCTGTTGCAGGTCCAGGTCCAGCCCGTCCAGCAAGGGGCGCAATGACCAGCCCAGATGGCATTCGTCCGCATAGCCCAGGAACGAAATGGCCTGGCCGTCGGCCCGCGCCAGGTCGTAAAGCGGCCGGCCCGCCGCATTGGGCGCGCTGACCGGCACCAGGCGTTCGCCGCCCAGTCCCAGCCAGCGCAGTCCGCCGCCCTCGGCGGACAGGCCGACGCGTCGCGCCACCGCCCCGCCGGCGTCGAACAGGGCCACGGCATAGTCGGCAGCGCCTTCGTCGAGCAGGGCAAGGCACTCCGGCAGGTTGTCGGACTCGACACTGAATTTGGCGTCCCGAAAATCGCTGTGCAGGCGGGGAATCCAGTCGGGGAAGAACACCGCCGACATGATGTGGGGCGCGCAAAAGCGGATCCGCTGCTGGCGGTCACGCGCGTCGGTGCGGACCGACTTGCGCAAGCCTTCCAGCGCATAGACCACCTCGGTCGCCACCGCCTGCAAGCGCAGGCCCGCGTCGGTCGGTTCCAACGCCGCCTTGCGACGGTCGAACAGCGGCACGCCGAGCCACTGCTCCAGGCCCTGGATGCGGCGGCTCAAGCCGGACACCGAAACGTGGCAGCGTTCGGACGCCCGGCTGAAGCTCCTGAGCTGGCACAGGACCAGAAAATCCTTGAGCGCGACGAGGTCGATCATGTTTGCGCATTCCTCAAAGAGAATCACCTCGAAAGTGTACTTCCGTCCTTTATTTCCAGGGACGTCTTTTCCGGCGAGTGATTTGCGGATTTCGCAAACCAGCACGGCGATTCGGCAACCGTTGCGGGCCTCGGCGCCACTACGATGGGGCATCCGCCTTCTTTCCGGGATCCGTCCATGCCGCAAGCCTCCGTCCCCCGCCCGCCCGGCGTCCTCGCCCCCGTGTTGACGCCGTTCGACGCCGATCTGCTGCCGGATCCACGGCGCTTCGCGCGCCTCTGCCTGTGGCTGGCGCGGCAGGACTGCGGCCTGGCGATGTTCGGCACCAACTCGGAAGGCAATTCGCTGTCGGTGGACGAACGCCTCGACCTGCTGGACGCCGCGGTCAAGGCCGGCGTCCCCGCCGCGCGCATGTTGCCCGGCACCGGCAGCTGCGCGCTACCCGACGCGGTCAGGCTGAGCCGCGCCGCGGTGGCGCACGGCTGCGCCGGCGTGCTGGCCCTGCCGCCGTTCTACTACAAGACGATCACCGACGATGGCCTGTTCGCCTTCTTCAGCGAACTCATCGAGCGCGTCGGCGACGCGCGCCTGCGCGTCTACCTGTATCACATCCCGCCCGTGGCGCACGTCGGCTTCTCGCACGCGCTGGTGGAACGGCTGCTCACGCGTTATCCCGTCGTCGTCGCGGGCATGAAGGACACCGGCGGCGACTGGGCCTACACCACGCGGACCCTTGAACAATTCTCCGCCGAGGGCTTCGGCGTCTACGCCGGCACCGAAACCCTGTTGCTCGAAACACTGCGCCTGGGCGGCGCGGGCTGCATCTCCGCCACCGCCAACGTCAACCCCGGCCCCATCGTGCAACTGTGGCGGTCGTGGCGCGACGCCGACGCCCAGGCGCGCCAGGACGCGCTCAATGCGCTGCGCGGCGCGTTCTCGGCCTATCCGCTGATCGCCGCCATGAAAGCCGCCATCGCGCAGGCCACCGGCGACGCCGGCTGGAACCGCCTGCGCCCGCCGCTGACGCCCCTGGACGAGCGCCAACGGCAAGCATTGGGCGACGCCTTGCAGGGCCTGTCGTTCACCATCGACGCGCTCTGATCCCCGGGCGCCGCCACGACGGCGAGCCCACCACAACAGCGCATCCCACGCAGGATGCGCGACCCAAGGAGACATCATGACCCTCATCCCCACCCGCCTGCGGCAGGCGTTGCCGCGCTTGCTGGCCGCTGCGCTGCTGCTGGGCGCGGCGTCGGCGCGGCCGGCCCACGCCGACGCGTCCGCGTATCCGTCGCGGCCCATCACCATCGTGATCCAGTATCCGGCAGGCGGTCCATCCGACATCCTGGCGCGCATCCTCGCGCCGCGCCTGCAAGCGCGGCTGGGCCAGCCCGTCATCATCGAAGCCCGTGTCGGCGCCGGTGGCAACATCGGCACCGACGTGGTGGCCAAGGCGCAGCCCGACGGCCACACGCTGCTGCTGTCCTCCAGCGGCCCGCTGGCCATCAGTCCGTGGCTCTACCCCAGGCTGCCCTACGATCCGCTGCGCGACCTGGCTCCCGTCATTGAAGTCGCGGCGGTGCCGCTGGTCCTGCTGGTCAACCAGTCGAATCCGGCGCGCGACGCGCAGGCGCTGCTGGCCGAACTGAAGGCCAGCCCCGGCCGCTACACCTATGGTTCTTCCGGCAACGGCACGCCCCAACACCTGTCTTCCGCGCTGTTGGAATCAACCACGGGTGCGCGCGCCGTGCATGTTCCCTACAAGGGCCAGGCGCCGATGGCCATCGACCTGATGGGTGGCCAGATCGACTTCGCCATCGACAGCATGGTCTCGGCCATGCCCAACCTGACCAGCGGCCGCCTGCGCCCCCTGGCCGTCACCAGCAAGCAGCGCTCCGCGCTGCTGCCCGACGTTCCCACCCTGGACGAAGCCGGCGTGCCGGACTACGAGTCGCTGGCCTGGTACGGCCTGATGGCGCCCGCGGCGACGCCGGCGCCGGTCATCTCGCGGCTCAACCAGACCTTGCGCGACATCATGGACCAGCCCGAGGTGCGCGAGCAGATCGCACGGCTCGGCAGCCCGGCCGTGCAAGGAACGCCCGAACAGTTCGGCGCCTTCATCCGCGCCGAGCACCGGAAATGGGGCGACATCGTCCGGCGCACCGGCGCCTCCCTTGATTGACTCCCCTGCACCGCCAGCCCGTCACGCCATGAAAATCGTCCATGCCTGCGAAAAGACCATCCCGATCGAATGCGACCTGCGCAACGCGCGGGTGGACTTCAGCGAGATGACGGCCACCGTCGTCGCCGTCGCCACCGATCAGTTCCGCGACGGTCGGCGCGTGGTGGGCTACGCCTTCAACTCCTTTGGCCGCTATGCCTGCGGCGGTCCGCTGCGCGAGCGCTTCATCCCTCGCCTGCTGGCCGCGCCGCCGTCCGACCTGCTGGATCCGGATACGCAGCGGCTCGATCCGCCCCGCGTCGCGACCGCGCTGCTGCGCCGCGAAAAAGCCGGCGCGCACGCGGAACGCTCGATGGCGGTGGGCACGCTGGAACTGGCGCTCTGGGACGCCGCCGCCAAACTGGAAGGCCGGCCGCTGTACCAGGTCCTGGCCAGCCGCTACGGCGTTGCCGGCGCCGGGCGGCCGCGCGCCATTGCCTGCTACGCGGGCGGCGGTTTCTACAAACCGACCGACGACCGCGCCCGGCTGCGCGACGAGATCCAGGGGTATCTCGACGCCGGCTATCGCGATGTCAAGATCAAGGCCGGCGGCCTGCCGCTGGCGCAGGACCTGGCGCGCATCGAGTCCGCGCTGGCGCTGCTGCATGACGGCAGCCGCCTGGCGCTGGACGCCAGTTGCGCTTTCGACCGCGACAGCGCCCTGGCATATGCGCGGGCCGTGGCGCCGTACGGCTTGCGCTGGCTGGAAGAACCCTGCGACCCGGCCGATTTCGACACCTACCGCGCCGTCAGCGAACAGTATCCCGGCATGCTCGCCGGCGGCGAGAACCTGTATTCCAAGGAAGAGGCGGAGAACTTCCTGCGCTATGGCCCGGCGCCGCACCGGGTGGTGCTGCAACCCGATCCGCCGCTGGCCTACGGCATTGGCGAATTCCACCGCATGGTGCGGCTGGCCGGGCGCCACGGCGTGCCGGCGGCCCACATCATGCCGCATGGCGGCAACCTGATGTCGCTGCACGTCGCGGCCGGCTTGGGGTTGGGCGGCGCGGAATCCTATCCCGGCCTGTTCGGCGCGTTCGGCGGCTTCGGCCGCGAAGTCGCGATCGCGGACGGCCATGCCTCGTTGCCCGCCGCGCCCGGCATCGGCTTCGAGGAACAGCCCGAGCTCTATCGCATTTTCGCCGCCTTGCCGGCCAACCCTTGATGAGGTCGAGCGTCCATGCCCTCCCCCCACACCATTTTCATCGCCGCTGACTTCGTGCTCGATCCGGCCCTGGACTCGGCGGCCGAGCGGTTGCGCGAGCAGGGCCATACCGTGGTGCGCGGCCCGCGCGCCGTGCCCGGCCGCAAGACCGTGCTGCCGCCGGAACGCCTGGGCGAACTCGTAGGCGCCGCCGACGTCATCGTCGCGACTTCGCGCGTCGTGATCGACGACGCCGTGCTGGACGCGGCGCCGCGGCTGCGCGGCGTCGTGTTCCCCTCCATCGGCACCGAATCGCTGGACCTGGCCGACGCCGGCCGGCGCGGCCTGATGGTGGCCAACGGCGCCACGCCAGAGAATTTCCAGAGCATGGCGGAAGCCACCATCATGCTGATGCTGAACCTGAGCTACGACCTGCGCGGCACCGAGGACCTGCTGCGCCGCAATGCGCCCCGCCCGGCCGCGCCGCGGGCGCGGATGCTGCAAGGCAAGACCATCGGCCTGGTGGGCTTCGGCCGCATCGCGCGCGCCGTGGCCGACAGGCTGCGCGGCTGGAACGTCGAGATCCTGGCCTGCAGCCCGCGCCTGGATCCGGCGCAGGTCCCGGCCGGCGTGCGAGCGGTCGCGCTCGATACCTTGCTGCGGGCCAGCGACATCGTCAGCCTGCACACCACGCTCACCCCGGGCAGCCGCCACCTGATCGGGCCGGCCGAATTGCGGCGCATGAAGCCCGGCGCCTTCCTCCTGAACACCGCGCGCGGCGCCTGTGTCGACGAGGCCGCCGTCCACCAGGCCCTGCGCGACGGCCTCATCGCCGGCGCTGCGCTGGACGCGTTCGAGGTGGAGCCGCTGCCGCCGGACAGCCCGCTGCGGCAACTGGACAACGCCATCCTGACCCCGCACATGGCCGGGCACACCCAGGAGCTGTATGCCTCGTTCGCGCCGGCCTGCGTGCGCAATGTGGAGGCGATACTCGCCGGTGAACTGCCGCCCCATGCATGCAATCCCTCGGCGGCGCCGGCCTGGCGCGAGCGGCTGGCCGGGCTCGATGGCGCGCATGGCGGCGGCTTGGCGCACGCGCGGAATGCCGCGCCGCCTTTCAGAAAATGAAACGCATGCCCGCGCCGTAGGCGCGCACGTCAGCGCCCGCGCCGGCGGGCGGCACGCCGCCCAGCGTCAGCGCGGACGCTGCCGTGTTGTTCAACAGGCCATAGGACAGGTAAAACGAGATCTTGGGCGACACCGGATAGACGTAACTCGCGCCGATCACGGTGGCGCGGGCGCGGCCGTCCGGTTGCTGCAGCACTGCGCGCTGGACGTTGACCGCGAGAACACCGCGCGCAAACCGGATCACTCCGCCCGCCCAAACCGTGCCGCCATCGTGCCCCGGCTCGGGGTGCCAAGCCCGGAAATATCCGCCAGCCAGGGTCACGTTGCCCATGGGATACCGCCCTCCCACCAACAGATCGTGACGGGTGCCGGCCGCCCCGGTGAAGAACGGCGGCGTCCCTGCCACGCGCGGCAGGCGCAACTGCTGGTAGGCCGTGGTCAGCACGGCCCCGCCGCGGGCGTAGTAGGCGACCGAGGCTCCCCACATGCGATTGGCATCGGCCGGCCGTCGGTCCGGACCGCCCCAGCCTTGCGAGCCAAAGCTGCCCATCAGGCGCAGTTGCAGGCCGTCCGATGTGACAGGCGTAGCGTAGAACAGCGCATTGCTGGCGCGGCCGAAGCGCTCGGAGCCGGTGCCCGACAATTGCACGATCTGCTGCATGTTGCCGTAACCCGCCAGCTTCAGCGGGTCGACTTCCACCATCGACCAGTACAGCGGCGTGTAGTCACGCCCCAGGCTCAAGCTGCCATGACGGCTCTCAACGCCGACGTAGGCGCGCCGGTTGAAACCGCCCGCTATCGGTTGCCCACGCGGCTCGGCCGCCGTGGCGCTGGCGGGATCGCCGTAGTACGTGGCAGCCTGGCCATTGCCCAGGTTGAAATCGGTCTCCAGCTGGAACACCGCGCGCAGGCCTTCGCCAAGCTCCTCCGATCCTTGCAACCCGACCAGCGAGCCGCTGAGTATGCCGGACCGCATCGCCACCGAGCTGGCGCCGTGCCGCGCGCCATTGTCGATGTATGCCAGGCCAGCGTCCACGATGCCATACACCGTCACCGCCGCCTGCGCGCGGCACGCTCCCATGGCGCACAGCAGCGCGCAGGCGGCCAGCTTCCAGGCCGGAATGCCCATCGTCTTCCCCTCGATCCGCCCGCGGGCGGCGGCCGGCTCAGCCCATGGGCTGGCCTTGCTCGTTGAACCGCTCGCGCAGCACGTGCTTGAGCACCTTGCCCGTCACGCCCATCGGCAGCCGCTCGACGCAGACGACGTCATCGGGAATCCACCACTTGGCGATGCGCCCTTCGTACAAGGCCAACAAGGCATCGCGCGACAGGTTCATGCCGGCGCGCGGCACAACCACCAACAGCGGCCGCTCGCCCCATTTGGGATGCGGCACCGCGACGCATGCCGCCTCGGCCACCGCGGGGTGGGACATCGCGATATTTTCCAGTTCGATGGAGCTGATCCATTCGCCGCCCGATTTGATGACGTCCTTGCTGCGATCGCGTATCCGCAGCCGGCCGTCGACATCGATGGACGCGATGTCGCCGGTGGCGAACCAACCGGGATGAGCTTGCGATTCGCCGCCCCGGTAATAGCCGTCGGCAACCCATGGCCCGCGTGCCAGCAAATCGCCGCGCGCCTGGCCGTCCCACGGGAGCTCGACGCCTTGAGCATCGATGATCTTCAACTCGATGCCGAACACCGGATTGCCCTGGCTTTCCAGGATGGCGTCCCGGGCCGCTTGCGGCAGCGCCAGCTCAGCCGCCCGCAGCGTGCAACTGGTGCCCAATGGCGACAGTTCCGTCATGCCCCAGGCGTGCACCACGTCGATACCGTGCCGTTCGCGCAATGCCCGCATCAATGCCGGCGGGCATGCCGCGCCGCCGACCACCGTGCGGCGGAAGGCGCTGAACGCCAACCCGTTCTGCTCGACGTAGTCCAGCAGGCCCAGCCACACCGTCGGCACGCCAGCCGCCGAGGTCACGCCTTCGGCTTCGAACAAGGCGTGCAGCGAGGCGCCATCGAGCGCGGGGCCGGGCAGCACCAGCTTTGCCCCGGTCAACGGCGCCGCATATGGCAGCCCCCAGGCGTTGACATGAAACATCGGCACCACCGGCAGCACGGTTTCGCGCGCCGACAGATTCAGCGCGTCCGGCAGCGCCGCGGCGTAGGCGTGCAGGACGGTGGAGCGCTGCGTATAGAGCACGCCCTTGGGCGGGCCTGTGGTGCCGGAGGTGTAGCAAAGGCCGCTGGCCGTGTTCTCATCGAGCTCGGGCCAGTCGTAGGCCTCGCCGGCGGCCGCCAGCAAGTCCTCGTAGCACGACAGGCCGGCCAAGGGCGCGGCAGCGGGCATCTGCTCGCGCCCGCACAGCATCACATAGCCCCGCACGCCCGGACAGCGCGGCGCCACCCGGCTCACCAGGTCCAGCAGGTCCAGGTCGAAGAACACGTATTGATCTTCGGCATGGTTCAGCAGATAGGCGATCTGCTCCGGATGCAGGCGCGGATTGACGGTATGGATGACGGCGCCCGATCCGGACACGGCGTAGTAAAGCTCCAGATGGCGGTAGCCGTTCCAGGCCAGCGTGGCGACGCGCTGGCCCGGCTCGACTCCCAGTCCGGCCAACGCATTGGCCAATCGGCGGCATCGCCGGTGGCAGTCGCGATAGGTATAGCGGTGGATATCGCCTTCCACGCGGCGCGATACGATTTCAGTGCTGCCGAAGCATTGGTCGGCGTGCCGCAGGAGGCTGGAAATCAACAAGGGGCGGTTCATCATCTGGCCCGGCGGGGGATTCGGTTGCATCGACGACATGGCTCCATCCAGGATTTGAGGGAAAAACGAAACACGCGCCATCGGCCAGGCACGGCCAACCCCGCGCCGGCGCGCGGGGCGGCGGCGAAGGCGGCGGATATACGGAGATTGGGCGGCCTGCTGCGCGCGACGCCGCCGGGCGCTGGCTAGCGAGCGGCGGCAGGCTCGGGACGCAACTGCCCGAACGGCACGCGCGACAGGTCCAGCAACAGCTGCGTGGCGGCCACGGTTTCACGTTGCATGCGCGCGTAGTCGACCTTGTCGGCCGTGGTCACGCCGTAATTGAGCAGGTAGTTGGGGCCGGAGATGTAGTTGATGGTTGGTATCCGGCCGCGCCCCCAGAAGTACTGCCCTTCTCCTGGCCAGACAGCGTTGTTCGGGCCGCCATCTCCCTTGGGGTTGAGCGGTGGCATGATGAAGGCCGGCCCCGCGTCCGCCTGGCGCACCATCGCTTCGGCAGCGTCCACCAGCGCCGGGATTGGCGGCATGAATACGCCGACAGGTTCGAATTTTCCGGTTGGCGCCAGCTTGCCGGTTGCGTCCGGCAGCCACTCCTTCGCCCCCAGGTGCTCGATGGTCACGACGGCGGCAATGCGCGAGGCCAGCGCGTCGCCCTGATGGCGCGCCAGAAAATCCTGCACCCCGGCGCCACCCGCGAAATGTCCGCTGGACAGCATGATCATCACGCCGCGCGGCAGGGAGCTGCGCGGCAGGCGCGACAGGTAGCCTGCCATATCGACGATGGCATTGGGGCCATTGTCCTCGATGCCGTTGGTGCCGTCCGTGTGGCTGTTGATCACGATCCACTCATCCGTCGCCCCCGGAATGACGCCGATCAGGTTGCGCGTGCGCACTTGCTCCACCTGCGCGTCCAGCGTCAGCCGCAGCGCGGCGCCCTTGGCCGCCAGCGCTTTCAGGCGGCGTCCCGCGTCACGGTCCACGTACAAGGCCGGCACGGCGCGCAACTCCCGGTCGTAGGGCGCATACAGTCCCTCGGCGGTCTGCGCCGGCGCGTCGATGATGGCGATGGCGCCCACGGCGCCCGCCGCCTGCAGTTTTTCCTGCAGCGCGGTCAACACCTCCAGGACCTGGTAGGGCCGCGCATACGGCGCGCCTGGCGGCAACGAACCGGCCGGGTCGTAGGCGCGCAGCGCCAACCGATGGAAGAAATCGCCGGTAAGCGTGGCGCGCGGCAGGTCGAACAGCACGATCTTGCCAGCGACACGCTGGTCCGGCGCCGCGCCCGGCGGCAGGTACACCAGCCCCGCCTCCCGACCTTGCGCGCCGGTTCTGCCCGAATAAGGCACGTAGCCCGCGACGGCGATCCGCTCGCCGTCCGCGGCCTGCAAGGCCCAGTACCGGGCCGACCAGCGCGCCAGCGGTAGCGATTCGAAGCGCAGGTCACGCACGCCCGCCGCCAGCAGCCGCTCGTGCAACTGGTCGACGTAGCGCTCGTGCGCGGGCGAGCCGGTGTCGCGTAGCCCCATGGCGTCCAGTTCCTCCTGCCAGCGGCGCACCTGCTCGCGCGGCAGGAATTCGCGTCCGTCCACCTTCATAGCGGCTTGCGCCGGCAAGGCCTGCGGGCCGCGAGCCTGCGGCCCGGACGCGCAAGCCGCCAGCAAGACGCATCCCACCGCGCCACACACGCCGCGCAGGTTCCTCCACTTGCTCATGCTTGTCTCCTTCGGTGATCTTGTGCCAGTTCTACCGATACTGAATGCGATTGTGCGGCAGCGCCGCGCCTGGCGGCAGACCACCGACGGGGGGTATGGCTCCCCCAAAGCGGGGTATCTGGCCGCGATCGCCGGCCGGGCCTCACGGCCCCGGCGCGATCAGGCCCGCCTTGATGGCGCAGGCCACCGCCTCGGCGCGTCGCCTGGCGCCCAGCCTCGACATGATCTTCTTGACGCTGTCCTTGACCGTGTGGGGACTGCGGTGGACGATGCCGGCGATCTCCGCATTGGACCGCCCCTGCGCCAGCAGGCCCAGGATCTTCAGGTCCGAGGCGCTCAGCCCATGCTTTTCGGCGGCCAGACGGCTGAGCATGCATTGCGCCTCGCGCAGCTTGTCATCCCCCGCCTCGCCGGCCTCAGGCGCCCCGTGCACCAGTTCGGCGATGCGCGCGTACATGGCCATCGCAATGCGCGTGCGCTCCTCCAACAGGGTCACGCGCTGCGACTTCTCGGTTACCAGCGACTGCAGCGCCTTGAGCTCGTTGATGTCACGGGCGATGCCCTGGCGCCCGACCACTTGCCCGCCCCGCATCAGCGGGCCGGCGCGCACCTCGAGATGGACGATACGGCCGTCGCGATGGCGCGCCTCGACTTCGAAGAACGGCGTGCGGTCCTGTCCCAGGACGCCCTGGCGGTAGTGGCGCGAGGCGATCTGCGCCGAGTTCTCGGTCAGCACCTCGGTGAACGGCAGGCCCATCAACGCCCTGGCGCGAAATCCCAGCACGCGCTCGGCGGCCTGGTTCAGGTAGGTGAACCGGCCTTCCAGATCGAGCGTGTAGATCAGGTCGCCGGCGGCCTCGATCAAGGCCTCGAAATCCGGCGCTTGCGGTGCGCGAGCGGGCTGGCGGACAGGGTTCATGGGCGACGCCTCCTGGAAAGGGTTGCAGGCAAGCGGCCAGCCTAGGGGGTGTTCGCGTGAAAAGCAACTTCGCGCCGGCCGGCGGCCAGGCGCGGCCCGTCCGCGCGTAGCGGCGTCCTCAGCGCAGCGGCATCGCCACCGGGCGCAACGGCGCCGCATCGCCGCCACGGATCTTCAGCGGGCCGCCAATGAAAGCGAACTCATAGACCTTGTCGCGCGACAGTTCGTCCAGCGCCGCCAGTTCGATGATGGGCACGCCTTGCTGCGCCAGCAGGTAGGTATGCAGCGGCACGTAGTCATCGGCGACTTCCGACGGGAAGGTCTCGAAGCTGAGGTTGTCCGCGCCCAGGATCATGGCGCCGCCTTCTTCCACCAGATAGCGGGCCGCGTCCAGCCCCATGCCCGGCGGCTTGGCCATGTAGGCGGCCGGGTCGTCGTACAGCTTCATGCGGCCGGTGCGGATCAGCACGATGTCGCCCTGCTGCAGCTCGGTCTTCTGCCGCGCCAGCGCCGCCTTCAGGTCCTGGCGGGTGATGCGATACGAATCCGGCAGCATGTCCACGCCCTTCAGCGCGGCCACGTCGATCAGCACCCCGCGCGCCACCAGCGGCGGGAATTTCTCGATGCCGGTGCGCTTCCAGCCGCGGTCGCCCAGGTGTTCGTCGGCGCGAAATCCGTTCCAGATCCTGCCGTGGATGCCGAAGTGGTTCAGCGCGTCGATGTGCGTGCCGGTGTGGCTGTACATCGAGAACGCGGTGCCGGTGTAGCTGCGCAGCGCGTTCATGTCCTTGCCCACGCCCATCGGATCATCGACTTCGGTGCCGCGCGGCGTGTGCGTCATCCAGAACTGGTAATGGGGATCGCCAGCATCCTGCCAGCTCGGCATGCCCACGTAGTATTCCGTGGCCAGGTCATAGACCTTGTCGCCGGCCACACGCGACATGACGGCGGCGCGCGAGGCGGGCGTGATGAGGTTGAGGCGGCCGATCTCGTCGTCCGGCCCCCATGGGCTGATGCCGACCTCCTGCCCGGAGGCGGGCGCGCGCGCCGGCGCGCCATGCGCAAAAGCGTTGAAACCGATGGCAGCGCCCAGCGCCACGGCGAGCAGTCTGGAAGTATTGCGGATGTTCATGATGCACCTTATGGGTGAAATCCCGTCCGGCGGACAGGAAGAATGGAAAATGGGGGATGAGCCGGCCTGACGGCGAGGCGCGGGCCTAGGCGCGCGCCGGCATCAGCGCCAGCAGGCGATCGCGCAGATCGGCCAGCGGCAGGGTCTGCAAGCGGGCCTGGTGCGGTCCCGCGACCAGCGTCGGAATGGAGTCAATGCCCAGCCGCGCGGCGGCCGCGCGGTCTTCCCGCACGCGCCGCCGCGCTTCTTCGCCTTGCATCACGCGGGCAAATTCGGGGCGGTCGAATCCCAGCGCCGCCGCGATGTCCAGCAGGACCGCGGTATCGCCGACGTTGCGATGCTCGCTCAGGTGCGCGCGCTGGATGGCGTCGAACAGGTCCCAATGGCCCGCCTCGCCGGCCAGCAGGTGAGCGGCCTGGCAGGCCAGCGCGCCGGCCAGGCCGCTGGGATAGTCGAAGGTCTCGCCGCGCATGCCCTCGATGTCGATACGCGGCGTGTCATCATGGCGGGCGCAGGCCTCCCAATGGCCCAGGATCACGCGCTTGGCGCGTTCCATCGAGCCGAACACACGGCGCATCTGTTCAGGCGATTCCTGCAGCACGAAGCTGCGCTGGCGCACCGTGACGCCGAGTTCGGCCGCCACCTGGCGCAGGCGCGGCGACATCACGTAGCACCAGCCGCAGACCACGTCATGGAAGAAATCCACGGTCAGCGGCGTGGCGGGCGCGGCGGCTTCGGCGGATGCGGAGGCTGAAGTGGCGAAAGGCGAAGTCGAAAACATGTTGGCGTCCATCTCGTTTCAATGGACGCCAGCTTACGGACGGGCAGGCCCGGGAGTAAGGCGCTCGCCGGCAGGACTTTATTCGCTGGCCGTCAAGAATCGCCGCGCATGGCGGCGGGCAGGTGCTCGGCCAGGAAGTCGACGAACGCCTTGACCTTGGGTTGCAGGTGGCGGCTGGTCGGGTAGACGGCGTAGACTTGGCGCGGCGAGCCGGGCAGCTCGGGCAGCACCCGCGCCAGCCTGCCGGCCGCCAGGGCGGGCCCGGCCAGGAACGACGGCAAGGCGCCGATCCCCAGCCCCGCCTCGAGCAGGTCGCGCAGCATCAGGCTGTTGTTGACCTGGATCAGCGCGGGGCCGGCCAGCGGATCGGCCGGCTGGCCAGCGTCTTCCTCGGGAACCGGACCGGGGCTGTCGGCCAGGCTATAGCTGAGGATGTCATGCCCGCGCAACGCCTCGACGCTGTCCGGAAGGCCGCGGCGCTCCAGGTACGAGGGCGCCGCGCACAGCACCTGCGTCAGCGACGCCAGGCGACGCGCGATCAGGGAGGAATCATCCAGTTGCGCCCGCAGCCGGATCGACACGTCGAAGCCCTGCCCCACCGCATCGACCAGCCGGTCCTCCATGGCCAGATCGAGCCGCAGCTCGGGGTACTGGCGCAGGAAGCGCGCCAGCAACGGCGACAGCACGCTCAGCGCAAAGGACACCGGCGCGTTCACGCGCAGCCGTCCCGAAACGCGGCCGGACTGGCGCTTGACGGACTTCTCCAGCGCATCCAGCGCATCGAGCAGCCGGCAGCATTCGGCGTAATAGGCGGCGCCGGTGTCGGTCAGGCTCATCTTGCGGGTGGTGCGCTGGATCAGCACCGCTCCCAGGTGGGCTTCGAGGGCGCGCAGCTGCTTGCTCAGACCAGCTGACGACATGTCCAGGTCCTCGGCCGCCTTGGCGAGGCTGCCCAGTTCCACGATGCGCCGGAAGGCGCGCATATAGTTGAAGGTGTCCATGGCGGGAACGGATGCGGGGAAACCCCGCGATTCTGCAGCGATCCGCCGCATTCGCCAAACCATATCGCCCGCGAGGGGACAAGGGGAGCAAGGGCTATCGGCGCTGGGCGTGGCCGTCCGGGCGGGCCGACGACACGTCGCGACCGCGCCATGGCGGCATAATCGAGGCACGTTCCCTGCCACGACAAGGAGGCTCAGGCATGTCCATCATCCGTTCCTGGCGCAAGTTCCTGGCGGCCGCCCTGCTGGCGGTCGCGGAGAGTGGCGCGGCCAGCGCAGGCGAGACCGGCGCCGAGCTGCTGCGCGCCGCCGGCGCCGGCGACCTTGCGCGCGTCCAGGCGCTGCTGGCCCGGGGCGCGCCGCTTGAAGCGCGCGACGCCGACGGCAATACGCCCCTTCTGCGGGCAACGCTGGCCAACCAGGAAGCCGTCGCCACGGCGCTCATGGCTGCGGGCGCCGACGTCAACGCCAAGAACCGCATGCAGGACAGCCCCTACCTGTACGCCGGCGCGCGCGGCCACAACGGCATCCTGGCCGAGACGCTGCGCCATGGCGCCGACCTGCGCAGCACCAATCGGTATGGCGGTACCGCCCTGATCCCGGCGTGCGAGCGCGGCCTGGTCGACACGGTGCGCATGCTGCTGCGCGCCGGCGTCGATCCCAACCATGTCAACCGGCTCGGCTGGACCGGCCTGCTGGAAGCCATCATCCTGAGCGATGGCGGCCCCGCCCACCAGGCGGTCGTCAGGCTGCTGCTCGACAATGGCGCCGACGTGAACCTGCCGGACGGCGACGGCCGCAGCCCGTTGTGGCATGCGCGCCAGCGCGGCCAGGAAGCCATCGCGACGATGCTGCAGGCCGCCGGCGCGCGCTAGGGGCGGCGCCCGGCGTCGACGCGCGCCGGCGCAGCGGCGACCCGCCGGCGCCGCGCGTGCCGCGCAAGCGCCGCCATGACTTGCTAAGATGCCCGCAACCGGCAATTCCATATCCCAGCCTTCCGGAGCAAAGCCTCTTGACGCGGATACGCACGACCCTGCTCTCCCTTGCCGCGCAGGCGCTGTTTTTCGCCTGCCTGGTCTCGCCCACCCTGGCCGCGCCGCCCACGCTGGCGCAATGCAACGGCATCAAGGACCTGGCCTTCGTCGCCCACCTGGATGACGACCTGCTGTTCATGAACCCGGACATCGCGTCCAACATCGCGGCCGGCGGCTGCGTGCGCGTCGTCTACCTGACGGCCAGCGACGCCGGCGAAGGCGACACCTACATGCTGGGCCGCGAGCGCGGCGTGCGCGCCGCCTACGCCTACATGGCGCGCCAGCCCGACCTCTGGAAGGAAAGCGCCGGCCACGCGGGACAACGGCAGATAGCCCGCTTCACCCTGAGCGGCAACCCGCGTGTGCAACTGTGGCATCTGCGCCTGAAGGACCCATGGCTGGGCAAGGGCTGGGGCAGCCTCACCCCGCTGAGCCGCACCGAATCGGAACCCGGGCAGATGGTGGACACGCTCGGGCCCTACCCCGAGGTCTACTCGCGCGAGCAACTGGTCGACACCCTGGCCGAACTGATCCGCCAGTACCAGCCGACCACCGTGCGCCACCTGGACGACACCATCACGGTGCCCTACACGCAACTGTGCTGGCGCTGCGCCGGACACGGGCATCCCGACCATATCGCCAGCGCGCGGCTGGTGCGCGCGGCCATGCTGCGCGCACCCGGCAACTATGCCGAGACCGGCTATATCGACTACCCCAGCCAGGAACGCGCCAGCAACCTCGCCGAAAACGAGATCGCCAGCAAATCGGTGATCTTCCAGCACTACGCCTGGAACGACTACCACTATTGCGCCGGCCCCACCGGCTGCAAGGAACCCGCCGGCCCCGCCGCCGCCTGGGTGCAGCGCGCCTACTACGTCTCGCGCCAGGACATGCCGCCGCAGATCTACCCCGATGGCCGCGACGGCTTGGTGGTGTACGCCGCCGGCGAAACCAATGCCGCCGTCAATCGCTGGGATTCCGGCCAGCGCCGCTGGCAGAGCCTGGGCGGACGCACCGGCGGTCCGCTGGTCACCTTCGGCCACGCCGACGGCACCGCCGGGTTGATGGCGCGCGATCCGCTGGGCGGCGTGTGGGCCAACAAACAGCGCCACGACGGCACCTGGCAGGGCTGGCAGGCGCTGGCCGGGATCCGCGTCAGCCAGATCCCGGCGGTGGCGCCGCGCGGCGAAGCCGCCGCCGTGGCGCTCGGCTACGACGGCCTGCTGCACTGGATCGCGCCGTCCGGCATCGACGGCAGCTGGGGCCACTGGCAAAGCCTGCCGCCGCTGGACGGCGCCACCGGCGCCCCCGCGGTCGTGCGCGGCGACGACGGCCGCTACATCGTGTTTGCGTCGGCGGGCGGCGGCCAGTTGTTCTACACGCGCCAATTGCCGGCCGCCAAGGGCCAGCGCCCCGATTGGCAGCCCTGGCGCCGCGTGGCCGCGCCGGAGGCCGCCGGCGGGCTGGCCGCGATCCGCAACCACGAACACCGGGTCGAACTCTATTTCCGCCAACGCGCCAACAATCACCTGACGCGGCTGGAGGAAGCCGGCGACACCACCGACATGGAAATGGACTGGAGCGCGCCCGTCGACCTGGGCGTGCCCTACATCGGCCGCCCCGCCGTCGATGCCGACGCGCAGGGCAACGTGGTACTGGCGATCCTCGAACGCGCGGACGGGCCGCTCTGGCTGGTCGAGCACGGCAAGCCCGCCAGGCTGCAGGCCGAAGCCGCCTCGCCACCGGCGATCCATCTCATCAATGACACGCTATATGTAGTGGCTCGCATGGCAGGCGGCCCCCAGCGCTACCAGGTGCTGTCGCGCCGCGACGGCCTGTGGGCGGCCAACCTGACGCTGGACGGCATGCCGTCCAATGGCGGCGGGCCCTTCGCCACCCTGGCCGCGCGGCCCGCCGACCTGCCCAAGCTGGGCGCCAACGACAGCCACAACGCCGTCGTGATACGGCCCTCCTCCACCGAGCCAGGCACCTTGGCGCAGGAGCCCATGCCCAACCAGGCCTCGCGCACCGCCACGCCCACGCACGTGCAATGAGCGGCAGTGGATCCGTGCGCGACCGCGATGGCCGCGATGGCCGCGCGCAGGCGGCCGCGCCGATAAACTGGGCTATGCTTGCGACGCCGAAGGCGCAGGCCGAAGGCGCATCCAATCCGGAGAGCTTCACCCCATGATCCGTCATCTGGCCCTTGCCACGTCACTGGCCGCGTTGCTCGCCTCCGGCGCCGCCCAGGCGGCCCGCGACGCCTGCCCGCAGGCCGCGGACATCGTGCGCGCGGCCTACCCGCGGGCCCCGAGCGCCGACAACGAAGGCAACATCCGCCTGGGACAGGACAACATCGTCCTGCGGATCGCCGATGCCGACTACGGCGAACCCTTTGCCGTGACGTGCAAGACATGGCCCGCCAAACCCGACCTGCTGCTGGCGGCCATTCCCCTGATGCAGGACACGCCGAATCAGGACGATGGACACCAGGGCGACCTGCGCATCCTGGTGCTGGACCGCGCCACCCTGAAGATCCGCCACGACCTCCGGTTGGAAGGGGTGATGTCGGACGATGCCGTACGCCTGTCCGAGGTGTCCATCGACACCGCCCGCTACGACGTGACCGCCGGCCGCCGCGCCTTCGGCCTGCGGATTTCCCGCGTCGGCGCCTCGCGCGCCAACCCCTTCGGCGAAACCAGCCTGCGCCTGTTCGACATCGGCCCCAAGGGCCTGGCGATGGTGCTGGACGGCCTGATCGTGCACCGCTCCGGCGGCGAATGGGACACCAACTGCGCAGGCAAGTTCTCCAGCCGCGCCGTCACCCTGTCCATGGCCGACACGGTCACCCACGAATACCGCGACATCATCACGAGCGAATCGTACGAGTCGAGCCGCGCGGCCGTGGTGCGCGGCGATTGCGAGGAAAAGGTCGTCGACAAAGGCAAGACGCCCCGCACGCTGAAGTTCGACGGCCAGCGCTATCAGATTCCGGAACGATTGCGGTCGCTGGATCGGGACGGCGCGGGATAAGGCGCGACAACCGCGGCATGGGATTGGCCCAAGAGCGCAACGCCATGCTGGGCGCAACTGTCGAATGCCTTCATTGCGCTGCCTGGCGGAATCCCGCGCCAGGCTGATGCCAAGGGTTTTGCCATGATGTATGATTCGCTTCCATTCTTGCGAATGCGAATTAGAGTCGTTTGCAAAATCTAGACGGAGAGGCCCCAGCGCCGCGGGCTTGAACAGGAATGAAGGCTGACGGATACGGTGCGGCACCGTCCATGGACGTGATCTACGGCGATCACCACGAATGGCTCCAAGGGTGGCTGCGACGCCGCCTGGGCAACGCGGCCGACGCCGCCGACCTGGCCCATGACGCCTTCCTTCGCCTGCTCAGCAAGCCGGCCTCGCAAGGATTCAAGAGCTTTCCAGAGGCACGGGGCTATTTGCGCGCCATGGCCAATGGCCTGTGCGCGGACTTCTGGCGCCGCCGCGAGGTCGAACAAGCCTGGCTGGACACACTGGCCACGCGCCCTGAATCGTTCGAACCGTCGCCCGAGCAACGCGCGTTGGTCATCGAAACGCTGATGGAAATCGGCACGATGCTGAGCCGCTTGCCGCACAAGGCCGCCACCGCCTTCATCCTGGCGCAGGTGGACGGCGTGCCCTACCGCGACATCGCCCGGGACCTCGGCGTGTCGGAACGCATGGTCCAGAAATACATCGCCCAGGGCATGCTGCAATGCGCCTTGATCGATGCCGGGCTGGGCAGATAGGAGCATGGCGCCGCCCTTGCCAAATCCGCCTCCCGGCAATGGGGCCGCGCCCTCGCCGGGCCGCTTGCAGGCGGCCGATTTCGACAGCCTGCAACAGGCCGCCGACTGGTTTGCCCTGTTGCGCGCGGATCGCGTCACCGAGCAGGACAGGAAGGCGTGGCAGGCCTGGCTGCGCGAGCGAACCGAGCACGCCACGGCATGGCATCACGTCGAGGCCGTCAGCCGGCGGTTCGAGCCGCTGCGCGTGGGTGGAGGCGAAGCGGCGCTGGCGGGCGCCGCCGCGGCTCGCAAAGGCGTGCTCAAACGGCGTCGACTGCTGGGCGGCGGCGCCATCGTGCTGGGCACGAGCTTGTTGGGCTGGCAGGGGTGGCGGCATACGCCGCTGCGCGATCAGGCACTGGCGCTAGCCGCCGACCACGCCACCGGCACGGGAGAACGGCGCGACCTGCTGCTGACAGACGGATCCAGAATCTGGCTCAACGCCAGAAGCGCAATGGATGTGGATTACCGCGACGCCGCCCGCCGCTTGACGCTGCTGGCCGGGGAGATCCTGATCGATACGGCGCCCGACCCTGCGCGGCGGCCGTTCTATGTCGAATCCCGTTTTGGACGCATGCAGGCCTTGGGCACGCGTTTCAGCGTGCGCCTGGCGCAAGACCAGGTTCAACTGGACGTCTATGACGGCGAAGTGGCGGTGCGCAACCGTGCCGGCGCGACGGTGAACGTCATGGCAGGCGGCCAAGCCCGCTTCAATGCCGAACGGATCCTGTCCACCGAGCGCGCCGACCCCGCCCGCCAAGCGTGGAGCCGGGGCGTCGTGCTGGCCGACAACCTCCCCTTGAAAACGCTCGTCAATGAGCTGGGACGTTACCGCAAAGGCTATCTGGGCGTGGCGCCGGAAGTCGCCGACATGCTCGTCATGGGCGTATTCCCCGCCGACGACCCCGACCGCGCGCTGGACTTGCTGGAACGCAATCTGCCCGTGCGCGTGCAACGGCCACTGCCATGGTGGACATCGATCGTCGCGCGCTGACAAGAAATTTTTTCCGAGAACCAGTTCGGGTTTTTGAATCTCATCCGATTTACGGAATGAGAGAAGATCAGGCCTACCCGCCGACGGTTTCCCTCTCGCTGCTCACCACCACGCCTTGAGGGACTTTCATCTCATGTTTCGCCGTACCCGCCTGCGCGCCGACCGCGCGCCCGCCACCGCCCCGCGTTTTGCCATCCGGCCCTTCGCGCTTACCCTGCACCTGGCCGTTGCCGGCCTGACCGGCGGCGCGGCGGCGTGGGCGCCGACGGCGCAAGCCCAGGCCAACGACACACGCGACTATGCCATCCCGGCCGGCCCCTTGACCGCCGCCCTCAACCAGCTGGCCGCGGACGCCGGCGTGTTCCTGACCGCGCCGGGCACGCTCACGCAAGGCAAGGCCACGGCTGGCCTGCAGGGCCGCTACACGGTGCAGGCAGCCTTCCAGGCGCTGCTCATCGGGTCCGGGCTGCGGGCTGTCCGGCAAAGCGACAACGCGTACACCCTGCGCGCCGAGAGCGCTGATGCGAACGCAGCCGCAGTCCTGGAACCGGTCGCCGTGTTCGGCAGCTTCGACGCGCCCGTCAGCGAAGGCACGGGCAGCTACACGGTGCCCGTCAGCAAAACCGCGACGAAGATGAACCTGTCGATCAGGGAAACGCCGCAATCGATCAGCGTCATCACCCGGCAGCAGATCGAGGATCAGCAGCTCAACAGCATGACCGACGTGCTGCACCAGACCCCGGGCATCACCATGTCGCAGGATGGCGGCGAACGCTTCAACATCTATTCGCGCGGCAGCGCCATGGATACCTATCAACTGGACGGCGTGACCACCACGCAGGTGAACCAGTCACGCACCATGCCGAGCACCTTGCTCGACATGGCGTTGTATGACCGCGTGGAAGTGGTGCGCGGCGCCACCGGCCTGATGACGGGAGCCGGCAGCCCCAGCGGCACCGTCAACCTGATCCGCAAGCGCCCCACGCACGAGTTCCAGGCCTACGCGCAGGTGGGAGCAGGCTCTTGGGATCTTTATCGCGCTGAAGCCGATATCTCCGGCCCTCTGAGCAGCAACGGAACGCTGCGGGGCCGGATGGTGGTCGCCAAGCAGGACAACCACACGTTCATGGACGCCTACACGCAGGACAAGGACGTGTTGTACGGCGTGGTCGAAGCCGACCTGACGGACACCACGCTGCTGCGGTTCGGCATCGACCACCAACGCTACAAGGCGACGGGCGCGCCAGGTGTGCCCTTGCTCTACACCAACGGCCAGCGGACGGACTTCACGCGCTCGACCAGCTCGGGCGCGCGCTGGATGTACGACGAATTCAAGACCACCAACTACACGCTGAACTTCGAGCAGGCATTGGCGCATGACTGGCAATTCAAGGTCGCCGCCAACCACATGGACGTGGAACGCTCCAACCTGAACGGCTCGTATCGGGTGGGTTCGGGCCGCTCGTTCCTGGACCAGGCCACGGGCCGCGCGGGCATGTTGGCCTACCGGGCTGGCGCGACGCAAACCCAGACCGGCGTGGACGTGACGATCCAGGGCCCGTTCGATCTGGGCGGTCGGACGCATGATTTCATTGCGGGCTTCAATTTCCAGCACTACGAGAACAAGCACAAAGGCTGGGACGTAGGCGTGTCCACGGTCGATTTCAGCACCTGGGGCAACAACATGGCGCGGCCGGGCAACACCGGAACCGTGGGCGAGATCTTCAATGTGAAGTCACGCCAGAATGGCAGCTATGCGGCGCTGCGTCTGAACCCGGTCAATGACGTGCACCTGATCCTGGGCGCCCGACGGTCCGACTACCACTACGACTATTACTATGAAAGCCCGGCCGACAGCTTCCTGCAGACCTACACCATGCGCGCGCGCGGCGAAATCACCCCTTACGCGGGCATTGTCTACGACCTGACGCCCGAGCAATCGGTCTATGCCAGCTACACCGACATCTTCCAGCCGCAATCGTCCCAGGATCGCAATGGCAACGTGCTCGACCCCATCGTGGGCAAGAACTACGAGATGGGCTGGAAAGGGGAATTCCTGAACCGTCGCCTGAACACCAGCGTGGCGATCTACCGGTCCCAGAAAGACAACGTCGCCGAACTGGACGCGGGCTACACGGTGCCGGGCACGGACAACGCGGCTTACCGCGCGGCCAAAGGCGCGAGAACCACCGGCATCGACCTGGAGGTGGCCGGCGAAATCCTGCCGGGTTGGAACATGCATGCGGGATTCAGCCATGCCAAAACCCAAGACGCGCAAGGCGCGCAGTTGCTGACCCAGCAGCCGGTCGACACGCTGCGCCTGTGGACCACGTACCGGCTGGGCGGGGCGTGGAACAAGCTGACGGTGGGCGGCGGCGTCGACTGGACGTCGAAGACCTCGTTGTACTTCAGCCGTTATGACAGCACGGTCAAGCAGGACGCGTACACGGTGGTCAACCTGATGGCACGCTACCAGTTCAACAAGAAGCTGGCCGCGACGTTGAACATCAACAACCTGTTCGACAAGGCCTACTACCAGGGCATCGGTGGCAGTTATGGACATTACGGTTCGCCACGATTCGCCGGCGTGACGCTGCGCTACGATTTTTGAGAGGGCATGAGGCCGACAGGCATCCGTGTAGCTTGCGTCCAGATACCGCTACAGAACGATGCCTGTCAGCAAGCGAGTCGGAAATGCGTTGCAGAGGTACTCCACGAAGGCGGTGACCTTGGTGCTGACCAGCCGACGGGAATTGTGAAGCACCCAGAGTTCGATGGGTCGATCCAGCATGCGGCCCCAGACGACGAGGTCACGCCTGGCCATGGCGGCCTCGATCAACGACCTGGGGAGCAATGCCGCGCCCGCTCCCGCCACTACGGCATCACGCATCGCCAGCACTGACGACATTCGAATACGCACGTCCGGCATGACGCTGTTCAGCGTATCGCCATCCTGATAGCGCCACTCTCCCCCATCGTATCTGGTCGCGTACACGACCGCGGGCACGGACGCGGCCTCCCCTTCGGGCACGGCGGCGGGGCGCTTGAGCGCGGGTGAGGCGACGAGCAGCATTTCGTCCCGGGCAAAGCAACGTCCGACCAGCGTTGCGTCGGGACTCGGATTGATCCGGATGACGGCGTCGTAGCCGTCCTCCACCAAATCGATGTTGCGGTCTTCGGCGATGATCTCCAGCCTGACCTGCGGATAGGCCTTCGCGAAGCCGGCCGCCAGACGCCCCAGCAACGTGGACGAGAACAGCACGGGAGCGCTGACGCGCAACCGGCCTCGCGGTGTGGCCCGGCCGGCGACAGCGAGTTCCGTCGCCTCCACGATTTCGCCAAGCGGACCCTGGATACGTTCCAACAAGGCCTGCCCTTCGTCCGTCAAGCGAAGCGAGCGTGAACCTCGCTCAAGCAGCCGTATCCCCAGGCTTTGCTCCAGGTCCATGATGCGCCTGGACAAGGTGGCCTTGGGCCGGCCGCTCGCGCGGCTGGCTTTTCCGAAACCACCTTGCGACGCAACAAGATGGAAGTCGGCCAGTGTGGACAGGTCCATAATTTGATCCATATTTGAGACGATCCGTCTAAATAATATAGTCTTCATCTCGTTTTTGAAACGTTCTACTGTGTGTCCGCACGCTTCCGGCGCCATTTCCGGACCTACACAGGAGAACCGCATGACCACGCTTTGGGATCCGATCCGCATCGGACGCATGAATCTTCCGCATCGCCTGGCGATGTCCCCGCTCACCCGCAGCCGCGCGATGCCCGACGGCACGCCGAGCGAATTCGCCGCCGAGTACTACTCGCAACGCGCCTCGCTGGGGCTGCTGATCTCGGAAGGCACGCAGCCGTCCGAGGATGGCCAGGGATTTCTCAATTCGCCGGGCCTGCATTCCGACGCCCATGTTGCGGGTTGGCGTGAAATCGCTGACGCAGTGCATGCGCAAGGGGGCCACCTATTCATCCAGATCATGCATGCGGGACGCATGTCGCATCCGGACAATACGCCGCATCACCGCCCGGCGGTGGCCCCATCGGCGATCGCGCCCGACGCGCAAATCTACACCCCCACGGGCTTGAAACAGGTTCCCCGGCCGCGGGCGCTGTCCCAGGCGGAAATCCAAGACACGGTCGCCGACTTCCGCCTGGCCGCGGCCCGCGCGATTGAAGCAGGCGCGGATGGCGTGGAGATCCACGCCGCCAATGGATATCTGATCCAGCAATTCCTTTCCCCCAACGCGAATACCCGCGAGGACATCTACGGCGGCTCGATCGCCAATCGCATGCGCTTTGCGCTGGAAGTCGCCACGGCGGTCGCGCAAGAGATCGGGGCCGACCGCACGGGCATCCGCCTTTCGCCAGGATCCCGTCTGGGCGGCATCGACGAAGGATCGAACCATGACGAGCTGTATCGCGCGTTGGTGGCCGAGCTTGCGAAGCTGGGCCTGGCATACCTTCATATCGCCCATAACGGCGATGAGCCGCTCTTGCAGGCCATCCGGGCGTTGTGGCCAGGCGCCCTGCTGGTCAACCGCGTAAACCGGCCGCTGGAACTGATCGGGCAGGACATTGAGTCGGGCCTGGCCGACGTGTCGCCGGTGGGCCGTTGGGCTCTCGCGAATCCGGATCTGGTGCATCGCTTACGCGCCGGACACGCGTTGAACGAAGCCGATCCGCAGACCTTCTACGGCGGCGGCGCGCGCGGCTATACGGACTACCCGCGGTTGCAGGATCAAGCGCAGGTCCCGGGCTGATTTCCTCCCTCCACCAGACCGATCATCGGAAACTCCCATGGCTCGATTCTTCTTCATCGCACTCTCGGTCCTGACCGCCTGCGCCTGCGCGGGCGCCGCTCACGCTGAGCCTTCACCGACGTCGACGGCGCCGGCAGCGCAACGGCAGACGCCCGCAACCGGGAAATCGGGCGAACAGGTTCTTCAAGAACTTATCGCGGCGCGCAAGGCGGGCGAAATGTGGCGAGGCAACGCCGCGCCCTCGGCCATCGATCCCCTCACACCTCGACGCGCACCGACAGACGCACCGGCACCCGCTCAAATCGCGCCGGCGTCCACCCAAAACGCATCGGCACGCGCTCGATGATTTTCCATATTTCTCATTCAAATTGATTTCAAGGAAGGAACCGACATGCCTCAAACCATCAACCGCAGGACTTTCCTGCAGGGCGCCGCGGCCGCGGGAATCGCGTTGTCCACGCCCATCGCCGCTCGAGCGGGCGGGAAGGCCCAAGCCTCGCCTGCCGGGGATCTCGCCCCGACGCCGATCTGGCCTGGCGGTATCGAGAAGCCGCTGATGCCCTATACCCCGGCCCTCAAGGCGGCGGGCTGGCTCTTCATCGCAGGCCAGTTGGCCAGCGATTTCGAGACTGGCGTGGCGCCGCAGGCCATCAGCAATGGCCCCGATGCCGAGCAGCTGGCGTTGCAAACGCGCTTCGTCATGAGCAATGTGGCGAAGACGGTAGCCGCCGCCGGACTGGACTTTGGCCGGGACACGGCGCGCCTGTGGCAGTGGCTCACCTCGCCTTATCCGACGGCTGAAGAACTCGCCAAGGGCAACAACTGGCCTCGCATTCCGACCGCGGCGCTCTTTAGCGAACGGGCCGGCTTTCTACAGTCGCCCGGCCCCATCTCGACGTCCATGGGGGTCAAAGCGCTGATGGTCAAGGACACCCGGCTCGAAGTCGACCTTATCTGCATAGACGATGGCTCGAGCAACGAAGGTTTTGAGTCGCCCGCGCCGGCTCCCGCCCAGGCAGCCGTGATCCGCCGCGGGGACTGGGTCTTTCTGTCGAGCGAAACCTGGCAGCGCACCGCAGTCAGCGGCGGGACGGAACAGCAAGCCGATCAGATCCTGAGCCACTTCGCCAAGCTGGCGGAAAAGGCCGGCGCATCGCTGCGGCGCACCGTCAAGGCCGAGATCCATATCGGCCATCCGTCCGAATATGCAGGGATGGAAGCCGCATGGAAGCGTTGGTTTCCCAAGAATCCGCCCGCCCGCGTGGTCATGCCAAACATGGGCCTGACCGGCGGCAAGGGGCGCCGCATCGAAATCGCGTTGACCCTGCTTGCCGACAACAGCCGCAAGACGATCGACATTGTGCACACCGACAAAGCCCCCCAGCCCTTCAGCCACGAGCCCCAGGCGGTCAAGGCCGGCAACCTGTTGTTCCTGAGCCAACAGATGGCGTTCGATTCGACGGGCAAGCTGGCAGCCGGCATGAGCCGTCATCCCAACTTCCCATACTACGGCCAACCGTCGCGGCAGCAGATGGCCTACATGCTCAAGAACGTGGGCGAGATTTGCCTGGCCGCCGGTTCATCGCTGGAAAACGTAGTGAAGCGAGTCTGCTTCCACGACGACGGCCAGAACTTCGCGGAAGCGATGAGCGAATGGTCTGACCATTTCCCAGGTCTCAAGCCGGCATCAACCACGCTGGTGACGGGCGGGCCATTGGTGATCGCCGGCGCCCACACGCTCCTGGACATTACGGCATACGTGCCCTGACGCCCCCGTCATTTTCAGGAACCCTGCGATGCCCGGTCTTCCGCTACTGACGGCGCACGACTTCGCTACGAACCACCTTTCCTGGGACGACCTGAGGATAGTCAAGGCGCTCAGCGATTCGGGAAGCCGGACGAGCGCAGCCGATGCCCTGGGTTGGAATGTCTCCACCTTGTCGCGGCGGATCGCGCGTCTGGAACGAACCCTCGGGATCAAGATCTTTACGCACCGGCGCACGGGCTATACGTTGACGCAGGCAGGGCAAGCACTGCGAGCGCTGGGCGATCGCATCGAGCTGGACATCGTCAGCGTTGCCCGGCAGATTGGATCGTCCAGCCACGAACCCGTTGGTAGTCTGCGCATAACCACCAGTGATTCCCTGCTTCTGCACTTCCTGACGCCTATCGTTGCCGCATTCAGAACACGTCATGCCGCAATACAGATTGAAATTCTGGTCGGCAACGACTCCTTGAATCTGGCGCGCGGCGAATCGGATGTCGCCCTGCGGGCTACGAAGACGCCGCCCGATACACTCGTCGGGCGGCGTCTGGCGACGATTGCGTGGGCGCCGTATGGCCGCCGGGCAGACTTTCCTCACAAAACGCCGTCAAACGAGCGCCTCTACGATCAAGTCTGGGTATCCTACGCCGGCCGCCTATCCGGTCTGCGGGCGGTGGCGTACGTCGACATGCGCGTCGCGCCACAGAGCATCCTGTATCGCGCGGATTCCGTGGCGGCAGTGCACACCGCCATCTCGGCCGGCATGGGGATGGGATTCCTTCCCTGCATGCTGGGGGACGCAACGCCCGGGTTGGTTCGTATGGGTCCGACCGAGCCGGAGCTCGACGATGAACTTTGGCTGCTCACCCATCCGGACATCCGGATGTCGCCTCCCGTACAGCGCTTCATGCACTTTTGCTCGGAAGCCGTGCGCGGACAGAAGTCCCTCATCGAGGGCCACCGGCCCGCGTCCATTGCCTGAACACAACCACCCGCGGCGTTACGCTTCGGCGCCGCGGCCAAGAATGGCTTTGCAGGAAATCTCGATGAGCTGTGCGGACATGGCAAGCCGCGCCACGCCAATCAAATTACTCGCGCACTGTGGCCGTTGGGTTCCGTAGGCGTCTTTGCGCACCTTGCCGGCCGCGGCGAACGCGGCGTCAACGTCCAGTACGTACAGGGTTTCCTCGACCACGTTATCGAGCGTCGCGCCGAATTGCGCGAGCACCTTGGAAATGTTGTCGTATGTCCTGCGCATTTGCGCTTCCATGTCCGAGAAATCTCTCGGGCGGCCATGGCTGTCCAACTCGGCAGGCGCCACGAGATTACCCGTGTCGTCATGGCTGAGTTGGCCGGACACGTATATTTCACGGCCGACCCGGATCGCCTGCGCATAGCCGTAGGCGCTTTCCCAGGGCACGTTCAAATAAGCGGCCTGCTTGCCGATGGGATACGCGGTCGTGTTCATGTGTGATCCTTTGCCGGCGCCGCAGCGAGGGGCGCCGCTTGCACCTGTGTGGGAGAGAACCCACAGGCTAGCAAGCATCCCCGGCGCTCAGGGCGCAATTTTGCGCGTTGGATGACGCAGAATTGCACTGCCTGTGGAGCGAGCGGCCTTACGCCAGCAGCGCCGCCGCGGCGCGGCCCGCCATCATGTCTTCGAACAGGGCCGCCAGGCTCGGGGCGACCTCGCGGGTGTCCTCGAATTCCGGCTCGATGCCGTGCACGATGCGGCCCGAGTCGCCCTCTATCGCCAGGAATTCGTATTCACCGGCAACGCTCATGTAGATCAGCGTGTGCCGCTGCCAGAAGTCCAGGACCGCCTGCCGGCCGGCCTCGTCCAGCGCGGCCTCCAGGCTGATGTCGCGCAGCGCGTGCCAGGCAAAGGCGCTGTCCGCCGTGCCGTCATGGTCGGCCGCGCTCAGGAACCAGCGTGTCTGGTCCGCGTTGTGCAATTCGGTGAACGTCGCCAGGCCAGGTCGGGCGCGCGATGAGGCGGCGCTACGCGGCCAGGGCTGCGAGTTCGCGGGCCTCGCCAGCCGCGAAGACCGCCGCATCAACGCGCGGCCGCCGCGTGGGGACGGGCGCCAGGCGGCGCACGGCCGCCAGCACATCCTGCGGCTCGGCGGGCTTGCGCATCAGGGTGGCGCGCCCTTCACAGGCCGCGGCGATCTCGGATTCCGGGCGGCCGCTCAGCACCAGCACCGGCGTGTCGCACAGGTAGGCATTCTCGCGCATGGCGGTCAGCAGGGCCCCGCCGTCCATGCCGGGCATGGAGAAGTCCGTGATGACCAGATCCGGCTGCACTTCGAGCATTTGCCGCAGCGCGGTCAAGCCGTCCGTGTGCGTCGTGACGTCATAGCCTTCGCCACTCAGGAATTCACTCATCAGGGCGACCAGCACGGCCTGGTCGTCGACCAAAAGGATTTTCGTCATGGTTGTCGGTGCCACGCATTCAAGACGCCGGCGGGCAAAACAGAGGGGAGAGGTCGAATCCTAGGACATGCGGGCCCTTCATGTGCTAAGTATTTGTATCCGGGCGCAACGAGTGCCCCATACCCTGTATAGTCCACCGGTCTGTCCCCCGAACTTTAAACCGTTCTCATGCCGAATTCGCAACAATCCGCCAGCCGCCACACCCTTCCGCGCACCTTGATGGCCGGTTTCGTGACGGCGGCGCTGGCCACCCTGGTCATCGCCTTCGTCAACGTGCGCTCGGCCGAGACCCGGACGGAGGCGGTCAGGGCCATGGACCGCGCCACCGAGACCGTGCGCCAACTGAGCCTGTTCAACTCGGCGCTCAAGGATGCCGAGATCGGCCAGCGCGGCTACCTGCTGACGGGCGACCCGGCATACCTGCAGCCGTACCTGCGCTCGGTGCCGTTGATCGAACAGCGCCTGGCGCTGGTCAAGGAAGCGGCCACCGCGGACTCGGCGCAGCGCCGCATCGTCAACGACATCGCGGGCATCACCCAGCAGAAGCTGACGGAACTGCGCGAGACCATCGAAATGCGCAAGGCCGGCGACGTGGAAGGCGCAATGGCCGTGGTGCGCACCGATGCCGGCAAGGAAGCGATGGACCGGTTGCGCGACCTGGTCGCCGATCTGTACACGCGCCAGCTGGGCCAGGTCGAGGAGCAACGCGAAACCTGGGCCGCGGCCTCGACCACCTCGACCTATTACTCATGGGGCGGGTCGATGCTGCTTCTGGCGCTGATCCTGGCGTCGGCCGCGGTGACCATCCGTGAGTACCGCGCCAAGGCGCGCCAGGCCTGGGTCACGACCGGCCTCTCGGGCCTGAGCCTGCGCTTGCGGGGCGATCATCGCCTGGACGAAATCGGCAAGCGCGCGCTGGACTACCTGGCGGACTACCTGCACGCCAGCGTCGGCGCCGGCTACGTCGTCAACCACGGCGGCGACGAGCTGGAACTCTTCGGCGGCTACGCCCTGCCGGCCGAGCGCCTGGCGCAGAAGATCCCCGCCGCGCAAGGGCTGGTCGGGCAGGCGGCCAGTTCGCGCAAGCTGCTGCACCTGCGCGATGTACCGCCCGACCACCTCCCGGTCTCGTCGGCCACGGGCACGTCCAATCCGGCCGAACTGATCCTCGCGCCCGCCATACAGAACGATCGTGTCTATGCCGTGATCGAACTGGGCTTCACCCACGCCGTGGGCCAGAGCGAGCGCAGCCTGCTCGAGGGCGCCTCCGAGATGCTGGCCTCGGCGATCCGCGCCGGCCTGGACCGCACGCGGCTGGAGGCGCTGCTGGCGGAAACCCAGCGCCAGTCGGAAGAACTGCAGACCCAGCAGGAAGAATTGCGCGTCAGCAATGAAGAGCTGGAACAGCAGAGCCGCATCCTGCAGGAATCGCAGGCGCGCATGGAGGTGCAGCAGACCGAGCTCAAGCAGGCCAACGTCAGCCTGGAACTGCAGACCGAGCAATTGTTGCGGGTGCAGGGCGCGCTGACCGACAAGGCGCGGCTGCTGACGCAGGCCAGCCAGTACAAGAGCGAGTTCCTGGCCAACATGAGCCACGAACTGCGCACCCCGTTGAATTCGACGCTGATCCTGTCCAAGCTGCTGTCCGAAAACAAGCCGGGCAACCTGAGCGCCGACCAGGTCAAGTATGCACAGACCATCTACGAAGCGGGCAGCGACCTGCTGGCGCTGATCAACGACATTCTGGACCTGGCCAAGATCGAGGCCGGCCAGGCCACCGTGGAGGTCGAGGCCGTGGCCATCGCGCCGGCGCTCGAGCGGCTGCTGGATCCGCTGCGCCCGATCGCGCAGGACAAGCGCCTGACCCTGGAACTGGACATCGCCGCCGACGTGCCGGCGTCTTTGCATACCGACCCGCAGCGGCTGGGCCAGGTGCTGAAGAACCTGCTGTCGAACGCCCTCAAGTTCACCGAGCGAGGCAGCGTTGCGCTCACGGTGTCGCGCGCGCCGCGCAACATGCTGTCGTTCGCCGTGCAGGACACCGGCATCGGCGTGCCGGCCGACCAGCAGGAACTGATCTTCGAGGCCTTCCGCCAGGCCGATGGCAGCAGCCATCGCAAGCATGGCGGCACCGGTCTGGGGCTGTCGATCTCGCGCGACCTGGCCAAGCTGCTGGGTGGATCCCTGTCGCTGGTCAGCACGCCGGGGCAAGGCAGCGTGTTCACGCTGCTGCTGCCGATGCGCCTGGAGGCCACGCCTGCGGCGCCCGTCCCCAGCCTGCCCGCGCCGATCCCGACGCCGCCCGCCATTCCCGCCTGGGCGGTGCCCGCCGCCGCGCCTGCGGCCGAGCCGGTCCAGCCAGACCCGGAACCGGCCGGCGAGGCCGGCCGCACCATCCTGGTCATCGAGGACGATGAACGCTTCGCCGGCATTCTCGGCGACCTGGCGCACGAAATGGGCTTCGGCTGCCTGGCCGCGCACACCGCGACCGACGGCCTGGCGCTGGCGGCACAGCGCCGGCCCGACGCCATCGTGCTCGACATCAACCTGCCCGACTTCTCGGGCCTGGGCGTGCTGGACCAGCTCAAGCGCAACCCCCACACGCGCCACATCCCGGTGCACATCGTGTCGGTGGCCGACTACGCCCAGGAGGCCATGGGCCGCGGCGCGATCGGCTACGCGCTCAAGCCCGTCAAGCGCGAGGAACTGACCCAGGCGCTGCTGCGCCTGGAAGCCAAGTTCACCCAGAACGTGCGGCGCGTGCTGGTGGTGGAGGACGACGACCGCCAGCGCGAAAGCGTGCGGGAGCTTCTGGCGCGCGACGATGTGGAGATCGTGCCGGCCGCGACCGCCGGCGCCGCCCTGGAGCTGCTGCGCGAAACCACCTTCGATTGCGTGGTCATGGACCTGAACCTGCCAGACATCAGCGGCTACGAATTGCTGCGCGAGATGGCCGAGCAGGAGAGCGTGTCGTTCCCGCCCGTGATCGTGTACACGGGCCGGGCGCTGTCGCGCGACGAGGAGCAGCAACTGCGCCGCTTCTCCAAGTCCATCATCATCAAGGACGCGCGCTCGCCCGAACGCCTGCTCGACGAGGTGACGCTGTTCCTGCACCAGGTCGAGGCCGACCTGCCGCCGCAGCAGCGCCAGATGCTGGAGCTGGCCCGCAGCCGCGACAGCGCGCTCGAAGGCCGCACGGTGCTGGTGGTCGAGGACGATGTGCGCAACGTGTTCGCGCTGTCGAGCATCCTGGAGCCGACCGGCCTGCGGGTGGAGATCGCGCGCAACGGCCGCGAGGCCCTCGAGGCGCTGGACCGCGTCGGCGTGGACGGCCACCCGGTGATCGACCTGGTGCTGATGGACATCATGATGCCCGAGATGGACGGCTACACCGCCATGCGCGAGATCCGCGCGCGGCCGGAGTGGCGCCGCCTGCCGATCATCGCGCTGACCGCCAAGGCCATGAAGGACGACCAGGAGAAATGCCTGGCCGCCGGCGCCAACGACTACATCGCCAAGCCGCTGGACGTGGAACGGCTGTTGTCGCTGGTGCGCGTCTGGATGCGCAAGTAACGCGGCCCCGCGATCATGCCCCAGTCCCCACCGAACAAGGCGCAGACCGACGATATCGAGCAGCGGCTGCTGCTCGACGCGATCTATCACCAGTACCACTACGATTTCCGCGAGTATGCCCAGGCCTCGCTCAAGCGGCGCCTGCGCAGCGCCTTGTCGCACTTCGGCTGCAAGACCCTGTCGCAGTTGCAGGACCGCGTGCTGCACGAGCCGCCGGTGTTCACCAGCCTGCTGCAATTCCTGACCGTCCAGGTCAGCGACATGTTCCGCGACCCCAGCTATTTCCTGGCGCTGCGCCGCGAAGTGGTGCCCATCCTGCGCACCTACCCCTCGATCAAGGTGTGGGTGGCCGGCTGCAGCACCGGCGAGGAGGTCTATTCGCTCGCCATCCTGCTGCATGAGGAAGGCCTGCTGGACCGCGCCCTGATCTACGCGACCGACATCAATCCGCATGCGCTGCGCTCGGCCGAACAGGGCGTCTTCGACCTGGACCGGGTGGCCGCCTTCACCAGCAACCATGCCCAGTCCGGCGGCCGCAGCTCGCTGTCCGATTACTACACCGCGCGCTACGGGCGCGTGGTGTTCGATAAGCAGTTGCGCGAGCACATGGTGTTCTCGGACCACAGCCTGGCGACCGACAGCGTGTTCGCGGAGGTGCACCTGGTCTCGTGCCGCAACGTGCTTATCTATTTCGAGCGCGACCTGCAGAACCGCGCATTGCGCCTGTTCCATGACGCGCTGGTGCATCGCGGCTTCATGGGCCTGGGCTCGCGCGAATCGGTGCGCTTTTCCGCCCAGGCCGACGGCTTCGATGATTTCGTGCTCGAAGACCGCATCTACCGCAAGAAGGCCGGCCTGTGACCGCCCCAACACCGGATCGCGGCGACGCGGCGGGCGCCTGGGACGCCATCGTCATCGGCGGCTCGTCGGGCGCCATCGAGGTCCTGAACCTGCTGATGCCCGCCCTGCCGGCCGGCCTGCGCGCGGCGGTGATCGTGCTGCTGCACCTGCCGCGCGACCGCCGCAGCCTCTTGGTCGACATCTTCCGCGACCGCTGCGCGCTGCCGCTGTGCGAGGCAGAGGACCAGCAGCCCATCCAGCCGGGGCACGTCTATTTCGCGCCCCCCGACTACCACCTGCTGGTCGACCGTGGACCGCGCCTGGCGCTGTCGATCGGCCCGTTGGTGCATTTCTCGCGGCCTTCAATCGACGTGCTGTTCCAGTCCGCCGCCGACGGCTATGGCGAACGGTTGCTGGGGGTGCTGCTGTCGGGCGCCAACGAAGACGGCGCCGCCGGCCTGGCCGCCATCCACGCAGCAGGCGGCCGCGCCGTGGTCCAGGCGCCGGACACCGCCGCGATGCGCGCCATGCCCGACGCCGCCCTGGCGCGCATCGATGCCCCCGAGGTCCTGGCGCCCGCCGCCATCGCGGCGCTGCTGTCGCAGTTGCCCGCGCAGCCGCGGCCCTGCCCCCCCACTTCCACCACACCATGATATTGACATCTGCCAAACCCTCGGATGACCGCATCAAGTGCCTGCTGGTCGACGACGTGCCCGAAAACCTGGTCGCGCTGGAAGCGCTGCTGGCGAGCGACCGGGTCGAAGTGCTGAAAGCGCAATCCGGCCCGCAGGCGCTGGAACTGCTGCTGAATCATCCCGACGTGGCGCTGGCGCTGCTCGATGTGCAGATGCCCGACATGAACGGCTTCGAGCTGGCCGAGCTGATCCGCGGCAGCGAGCGCACCCGCCACATTCCGCTGATCTTCATCACCGCCGGCTCGCGCGAACAGAATTGGCAGTTCCGCGGCTACGAGAGCGGCGCGGTGGACTTTCTGTACAAGCCGGTCGACCCTTACATGCTGCGCAGCAAGGCGAACGTGTTCTTCGAGTTGCACGAGCGCCGGCGCGCGCTGGCGCAGCAACTGGAGGCGCGCACCGAGGCGTTGCGGGTCAACGACATGTTCATGGCCGTGCTCAGCCATGACCTGCGCACGCCATTGCAGGCGGTCATCATGGGCGCCTCGATGCTGGCGCGCCAGGGCGGCGACGCGCGCGTGGTCAGCGTGGCGCAACGGATGCTCCAGAGCAGCGAGCGCATGAAGCACCTGATCGAAGACCTGCTCGACGTGACGCGCATCCGCCAGGCCGGCGGACTGGCGCTGGCGCCGGCGCGCATCGGCATGGACACGCTGGTCCACCGCACCCTGGATGAATTGCGCGCCGGCTTCGCCGACCGCCAGATCGAAGCCGAATGCCACGGCGACCCGGTCGGCGAATGGGACGGCGAGCGCATCGCCCAGGTGCTGGCCAATCTGCTCGGCAACGCCTTGCACCACGGCGCCCGCGACGTGCCGGTGCGGGTCGAGGTGGATGGTTCCGTTGCCGACCGGGTCGTGGTCACGGTCAGCAACGGCGGCAGCATTCCCGCGGAACTGCTGCCGCAACTGTTCAACCCGTTCCGCAGCGGCGCGCGGCCGGCCGGGGGCCATCGCGGCCTGGGGCTGGGACTGTTCATCGCGCAACAGGTGGCGCAATCTCACGGCGGCCGCATCAGCGCCGAATCGCGCGACGGCATCACCCGCTTCCGCGTGGCGCTGCCACGGCAGGCGTCGACCGCCTCGACCTGACGATATCGATCCGCGTCAGAACGGCCCGCCAAGGGCCGGGCCGCGCAACGAGGCCGGAGTTTTCGGTAGTATGTCGGATGGTGCCGCGGCGCGTCCCGCCGTGGCGCCCATTCCGCGCATTCTGCGGCCGCACCCCATGTGACCCCGGATACCCGTCATGCCCGACCCAGTACGTCTGAAGGCCCTGATACAAGACTGCGCGCGCGGCCAGGAATCCGCGCTGGCCGAACTCTATCGTCAAACGTCCCCGCATCTGTTTGCCCTTGCCGTCCGTATATTGCGACGAAGCGACTGGGCCGAAGAAGTCCTCCAGGACAGCTTCATCAATATCTGGCGCAACGCCGCCCGCTATTCTTCGGAACAGAGCCAAGTCATCACCTGGATGACCCGCATCGTGCGCAACCGCTGTATCGACCTGCTGCGCCGGCCCGACCTGGAGCGCCCGGACGCCGACGGCGAGCTGACGCTGGCCTGGGCGGATGACGCGCCCGGCCCCTTCGAGCGCCTGCAGTCCGACCAGGATGCCCGGCGCCTGGCCGACTGCCTCAAGCAGCTGGAAGGCCAGCAGCGCACGGCCATCGCGCTGTCCTTTTTCGACGACCTGAGCCACGGCGAGATCGCCCGCCGCCTGCAGGCTCCGCTGGGCACGATCAAGAGCTGGGTGCGGCGCGGCATGGAACGGCTCAAGAGGTGCCTGTCATGAACTACCGCGATCCGCAATTGCGCGCCCGGCTGGCGGCCGACTATGTCTCGGGCGCCATGCGCGGCGGCGCCCGCCGCCGCTTCGAGGGCCTGATGGCCGCCGACGCCAATCTGCGCCGGCAGGTGCGGGGCTGGGAAGACGACATCTACCCCCTGCTCTGGTCGCTGCCCGGCAGGACGCCCCCGCGCCGCGTCTGGCGCGCGATCCAATCCCGCCTGCACCCGGGCGCGGCGCCCTGGTGGCGCGGCCTGGCGTTCTGGCGCATTGCCAGCGGCGCGCTGGCCGCCTTGCTGGTGGCCGGCGTCGTCATCTATCCCATGCAGGTGGACCGCGCCGCCCGGGCGCAACTGATGGCCGTGCTGCAAAGCCCAGAGGCGCAAGCCATGCTGGTGGTGCGCGCCGACGAAGCCGGCGGCCTGCACATCCACGCGCTGCAGAACCTGGCGACGCGCGCCGGCGGCAAGTCCCTGGAACTCTGGGCCATTCCGCCCGGGCAGGCGCCGCAGTCGATCGGGCTAGTGTCGCCCGAAGGCCTGACGGCGCTGCGCCGCGCCCAGGGCCTGGCCGGCGTCCAGCAACTGGCCATCACGCTGGAGCCGCCGGGCGGCTCGCCCACCGGCGCGCCCACCGGGCCGGTCATCATGAGCGGCGACGTGCTGAAGATCTGAGCCGCATCCAACGCGGGCCCGTGCCCGTATAGAGGGGTGTCCCCGTTGCGGAGCACCCCATGTCTTCCTGGATCGGCCCGGGCCAGCGCGGCCTGCTCGAGATACTGCTGCTGGCCAGCCTGGCGCTAGGCCTGCTGGCCGCCTGCTCGCCCCTGACCCTGCTCAACGGCGCCGTGCCCGACGGCGCCAGCCGCGCCACGTCCGGGCTGGCCTATGGCCCGCTGCCGCGCCAGCGCCTGGACATCCATGCGCCGCTGGACGCCGCCGGCGCGCCGGTGGTGGTGTTCTTCTACGGCGGCAGCTGGCGCAGCGGCGAACGCGCCGACTATCGCTTCGC
The DNA here is from genome assembly GCF_052906545.1 of Achromobacter sp. CSND-B12. Taxonomy (NCBI): domain Bacteria; kingdom Pseudomonadati; phylum Pseudomonadota; class Betaproteobacteria; order Burkholderiales; family Alcaligenaceae; genus Achromobacter; species Achromobacter sp. CSND-B12. The sequence continues at coordinate 2,087,490 of NZ_JBREGJ010000001.1, forward strand.
GGGCGACGCGCTGGCCTCGCGCGGCATCATTGCCGTCATCGCCGACTACCGCCTCTATCCCGAGGCAACCTACCCGACGTTCCTGCAGGACGCGGCGCTGGCGGTGGCGTGGACGCAACGGCATATCGATGCCTATGGCGGCGACCCGGGCCGGGTGTTCGTGGCCGGCCACAGCGCCGGCGGCTACATCGCCGCCATGTTGGCCCTGGATCCGCGCTGGCTGCGCGATGCCGGCTCCGCGCCGGGCTCGCTGGCCGGCTGGATCGGCCTGGCGGGCCCCTACGACTTCCTGCCGATCGTCGCGCGTGACGTGCGGCCGGTGTTCCGGTTTCCCGATACGCCGGCCGACTCGCAACCGATCCGCCACGTCAGCGCCGCCGCCCCGCCGGGCCTGCTGCTGACCGGCAGCGCCGACACCGCGGTGGACCCGCGGCGCAACAGCGCCGGCCTGGCGCGCGCCCTGCGCGCCGCTGGCGCCTGCGCGCGCCTGGTCGAGTATCCCGACCTCGGCCACAAACTGCTGGTGGGCGCGCTGGCGCGGCCCTTGCGCTGGCGCGCGCCGGTGCTGGACGACATGGCCGCGTTCGTGACCCGTCCCTGCTCCGCCCCGGGAGAATGACATGCGCCCATCGCTGCTGCTCGCCCTGATCCTGCCGCTGACGCCGCTTGGCGCCCAGGCGGCCAACGAACACTACCTGGGCTACGCCTATGCTCAGCGCGGCGGCGCCGAGCGCTACCGCGAGGAGCACTGGGTCGTCAGGGACGGCGCGCGGCAGACCCGGCTGGTGCTGTATCGCTGTCCGGACGGCGCCGCCTTCGCCCGCAAATGGGTGCGCGGCGGCGTGGATGATCCCGCGCCCGATTTCGCCCTGCTGGACCAGCGCGACGGCTACCGCGAAGGCGTCAGCAGCCGCGGCGGCGTGCGCCACGCCTACGTGCAGGCGCGCGCCAGCGCGACCACGCGCAGCCAGGCGCTGCCGCAGGCCGAAGACCCGGTGATCGACGCCGGCTTCGACGCCTGGCTGCGCGCGCACTGGGACTCACCCGACCGCCCCTTGCAGTTCCTGGTGCCCAGCCGGTTGGCTCTGATGCCGCTGGAAGTCCAGGCGCGCGACGTGCCCGAACGGCGCGAGCGCGTATTCCGGCTGCGGCTGGATGCCTGGTACGGTTTCGCCGCGCCGCCGCTGCGCGTGACCTACGACCGCGACAGCCGGCGCCTGCGCCGCTTCGAAGGCCCCAGCAACCTGCGCGACGGCAACGGCGGCACGCAGACCGTGCGCATCGAATTCCCCGCCGACGCCGAACTGGCCCCGCCCACCCAGCAGGACATGGACGCCGCGGCGGCCACGCCGTTGACGGGACGGTGCGACTAAGGGTTTCCACCTACGCATCCGTCCGCCCGCCCCGCCCGTATATCCCCGCAAGCCTCGAACAGGACACGATGATGCGCCCTGAACCCTCTCACTGGACCACTTCGATACGCCGCTGGGTCGATACCCAGGCGGCGGGCGCGCCCGCCGGCCCGCCCGACCGCATCGACTGGACCCGCGCCCTGCCCTTCGCGCTGCTGCACGTTGGCTGCCTGGGCGTCGCATGGACCGGCGTCTCGCCGGCGGCGGTGGCCGTGGCGGTGGCGCTCTACGCCGTGCGCATGTTCGCCCTGACCGGCTTCTACCACCGCTATTTCTCGCACCGCACCTTCCGCACCTCGCGCGCCATGCAGCTGGTGTTCGCCATTCTCGGCGCTTCGTGCGCCCAGCGCGGCCCGTTATGGTGGGCGGCGCACCACCGCCACCATCACCGCCACGCCGACGACGAACAGGATCTGCACTCGCCGGCCCGCCACGGTTTCTGGTGGAGCCACATGGGCTGGTTCCTGACGCCGCGCGCCTTCGCCACCGACCTGGCGCGCGTGCCGGATCTGCGCCGCTACCGCGAACTACGCTGGCTGGACCGCTTCGACGCCGCCGTGCCCATCGCGCTGGCGCTGCTGTGCTATGCCCTGGGCGCCGCGCTCGAGCGCCTGGCGCCCGGCCTGGGCACCAGCGGGCCGCAGATGCTGGTGTGGGGCTTCTTCATCTCGACGGTGGCGCTGTTCCATGCGACCGTCACCATCAATTCACTGGCGCACCGCTACGGCAGGCGCCGCTACGACACCGCCGACGATAGCCGCAACAACGCCTGGCTGGCGCTTTTGACCTTCGGCGAAGGCTGGCACAACAACCACCACTTCTATCCCGGTTCGGCGCGCCAGGGCTTTCGCGCCCGGGAAATCGACCTCACCTGGTACGGCCTGCGCCTGCTGGCGACCACCGGCCTGATCTGGGACCTGAAACCCGTGCCGGCCTGGGTGCTGGCGCGCGCCAAGGAATGACCATGCGCATCGCCATCATCGGTTCGGGCATCGCGGGACTGGTCTGCGCCTGGAAGCTGGGCCAGGCCCATGACGTGACCCTGTACGAGGCCAACGACTACCTGGGCGGCCACACGCACACCCACGATGTCGAGCAGGACGGCCGCCGCTATGCGGTGGACAGCGGCTTCATCGTGCACAACCCTCTCAACTATCCGCACTTCACGGCGATGCTGGAGGAGCTGAGCGTGCGCTCGCAGCCCACCACCATGAGCTTCTCGGTGCACCAGGAGGCCGGCCGCCTGGAATACAACGCGACCTCGCTCGACACCCTGTTCTGCCAGCGCCGCAACCTGCTGTCGCCGCGCTTTCTGGGCATGGTGCGCGACCTGTTGCGCTTCTACCGCGAAGCCCCGGCCCTGCTGGCCGGCGACGAGCCCGGCCCGACGCTGGGCGAGTACCTGGCGCGGCACCGCTACGGCCAGGCATTCCAGGCCGACCACCTGATCCCGATGGCGTCGGCGCTGTGGTCATCGCCCGCCGCGCGCATCCTCGAATTCCCGGCGCGTTATCTGGTGCAGTTCATGGCCAACCACCAGATGCTGCAAGTCGATGCGCGCCCCCAATGGCGCGTGGTGCAGGGCGGGTCCAGCAGCTACATCCGCGCCCTGCGCGAACGCTGGAACGTGCGGGTGCGACTGAACTGCCCGGTGTACCAGGTCACGCGCCAGGCGGACGGCGTCACGCTGGCCTCGTGCGAGGGTCGGCCGCGCTACGACCAGGTGGTGTTCGCCTGCCACAGCGACCAGGCCCTGAAGCTGCTGGCCGCGCCCAGCGCGGCCGAGCGCGAGGTGCTGGGCGCGATCACGTATCAGCACAATGACGTCGTGCTGCACACGGACGCGCGCCTGCTGCCACGCCACCCCAAGGCCTGGGCGGCGTGGAATGCCTATGTGCCGGCCGACCCGTCGGCGCCGTGCTCGGTCAGCTACTGCATGAACCTCTTGCAAGGCCTGCAATCGCGCCGCCCCTTCATCGTCACGCTCAATCGCAGCGAAGCCATCGATCCGACGCAGGTGCTGGCCCGCATGCGCTACCACCATCCGGTTTACACCCTCGCGTCCGTGGCCGCCCAGGCGCGCCGCGACGAGATCTCGGGCCACCACCGCTGCTGGTACGCGGGCGCCTATTGGGGCTGGGGCTTTCACGAGGACGGCGTGGCCAGCGCGCTGGACGTGGTCCGGGGCATCCAGTCGCAGGCCGCGGCCTTATCCGCGGTGGCGGCATGAACGGCCACAGCGCCCTCTACGAAGGCCGCGTGACGCACAGGCGCCACGTGCCGCACGCGCATGGTTTCAGCTACCGCATGGCGCAGCTGTACCTGGACCTGGACGAAATCGACCAGGTGTTCCAGCGCCGCTGGCTGTGGTCGGTGGACCGGCCCAACCTGGCCGAATGGCGCCGCAGCGATTATCTGGATGGCGAGGCGGGGCAGCCGCTGGCGCAGGCGGTGCGGGCCAGGCTGCGAGCGCGCCTGGGCGAGGCGCCCGCCGGGCCGATCCGACTGCTGGCCCATCCGCGCTACGCCGGCTATGTCTTCAACCCGGTCAGCTTCTACTACTGCTACGAAGCCGACGGCGTGACCCTGGCCGCGATCCTGGCGGAGATCACGAACACCCCATGGAAACAACGGCATTGCGTCGTCCTGCCGGTCGCGCAGGCCGAGCGCCGTGGCGACGCCATGGCCTGGCGCTTCGACAAACGCTTTCACGTCTCCCCCTTCATGCCCATGGACTGCATCTATGACTGGCGCTTCAACGCCCCGGGCGAGGATCTGCGGGTGCACATGCGCGTCAACCGCCAGGGCCAGCCGCAATTCGATGCCAACCTGCGCCTGCAGCGCCGCGAACTCGACGGCGCTGCGCTGGCGCGCCTGCTGTGGCGCTTCCCTTTGATGACCCTGCAGGTCATCGGCGGCATCCACTGGCAGGCCCTGCGCCTCTGGCTCAAACGCAACCCGATCCACGACCATCCCCGCACGCCCAACGGAGAACCACAATGAAAGCCATGACGCCGTCCGAACATGCCGCCATCGCGGGGACCCGTCCGCCCGGGGCGCTGGAGCGCCTGTTGCGCAGACGCCTGTTCGCCCGTCTCTCAACGCTCACCAGCGGACGGCTGGCCATCGAGGACAGCCTGGGCAGCGTCACGCTGGGCGACGGCGAGCCGGTGGTGCGCCTGACCATCCGCGACATGGCCTTCTACCGCCTGGTGGCCACCCAGGGCAGCGTCGGCGCGGGCGAAGCGTACGGCGACGGCCTGTGGACCTGCGACGATCTGGTCGCCCTGGTGCGCCTGCTGGTGCGCAATCGCGACACGCTGGACGGCATGGAATCGGGGCTGGCGCGCGTGGCCGGCTGGGCCCTCAAGCGCTGGCATGCCGGCAACCGCAACACCCACGAAGGCAGCCGCCGCAACATCGCCGCCCACTACGACCTGGGCAACGATTTCTTCTCGCTGTTCCTGTCGCCGGACCTGATGTACTCGTCGGCGCTCTGGGCCGGCGCCGACGACACGCTGGAAGATGCCTCGCGGCGCAAGCTGGACACCATCTGCCGCAAGCTGGAACTCGGCCCGGGCGACCGTGTCGTCGAAATCGGCAGCGGCTGGGGCGGATTCGCCATCCACGCCGCGCGCCACTACGGCTGCCACGTCACCACCGCCACCATCTCGCGCGAACAGCACGCGCTGGCGCTGACGCGGGTGCGCGCGGCGGGCCTGGACGATCGCGTCAGTGTGGTGCTGCAGGACTACCGTGACCTGCAGGGCCGCTACGACAAGCTGGTGTCGATCGAGATGATCGAGGCCATCGGCGCCCAGTACCTCGAGACCTATTTCGCCAAGGTCGCCGACCTGCTCGCGCCGCACGGGCGTGCGTTGATCCAGGCCATCACCATCGAGGACCATCGCTACCAGCAGGCGCTGGGCGAAGTGGATTTCATCAAGCGCCATATCTTTCCAGGCAGCTTCATCCCGTCGGTCGAGGCGATGCTGCGGGCCAAGACCCGCGCCTGCGACCTCGCCCTCGTGCACCTGGAGGATTTCGGCCTGTCGTACGCCCGCACCCTGCAAGCCTGGCGCCACCGCTTCCTGGCGCGCCTGCCCGAGGCGCGGGAACAGGGCTTCGACAGCCGCTTCTGCCGCCTGTGGGAGTTCTACCTGGCCTACTGCGAAGGGGGCTTTCGCGAACGCTCGATCGGCGTCTCGCACCTGTTGCTGACCCCTCCCGGCGCCCGCGGCGACGGCGAGCGCTGGGTCCAGGCGGGCGTGTGATGCGCTTCTGGGCCAACCTGCTCGGCTACCAGCTTGTCTGGTTCAGCGCCGTCATCGGCGCGGGCCGCGGCCTGGCGTGGCCGGGCGTGGTCTCGGCCCTGGTCTTCATTGCCGCGCAACTGGCCTGCTCGGCCGAGTGGCGCGCCGACCTGAAGCTGGCCGCCGCCTCGTTGCTGTGCGGTTGCCTGCTCGACGGCGCGCTGTCCGCGCTGGGCTGGGCGGTCTACGCCGCCGATGCCTGGCCCGCGCCACGCTGGATCCTGGCGCTGTGGGCGGCCTTCGCGCTGACGCTGAACCATTCACTGGCCTACCTGCGGCCGCGCCGCTGGCTGGCCTTTGCTTTCGGCGCTATCGGCGGGCCGCTCGCCTACTGGGGCGCCGCGCGCGGCTGGCAGGCGGTGCAGTTCGATGCGCCCGCCTGGCGCGCGACCGCGGCGCTGGCGCTGGGATGGGGGCTGATCCTGCCGGCGCTGACGCGCCGGGCACACCGCTGGACGCGGGAGGCCGCATGAATCCCCTGTCGCAATGGCTGATCATCGCCGCCGTCATGGTCATCGCCATGACGTTGGCCTGGAGCTGGCAGCGCCGCCACGCCAACGCGGGCATCGTCGACGTGGTCTGGGCCGCGGGCCTGGGCGCCAGCGCCTTGCTGATCGCCGCCACCGGCCAAGGCGACTGGGCGCCCAGGGCCAGCCTGGCCGCGATGGCCGGCGTCTGGTCGCTGCGACTGGCCTGGCACCTGTGGCGCAGGGTCCGGCATGGCGAGGATGGACGCTACCGCGCGCTGCGCGAATACTGGGCGGGCCATCAAGGCAAGATCTTCGGCCTGTTCATGTTCCAGGCCGGCCTGGTGATGCTGTTCAGCCTGCCCTTCCTGGCCGTGGGTATGAGTCCCGCGCGCGGCCTGCCCGTCGCGCTGGGCCTGGCGATCTGGCTGGCGGCGCTGGCCGGTGAAGTCATCGCCGACCGCCAGCTCGACCGCTTTCGCGACGATCCGGCCCATCGCGGCCGGACCTGCCGCGACGGCCTGTGGCGCTATTCACGGCATCCCAACTATTTCTTCGAATGGTGCCATTGGTTCGGCTACGTCGCGCTGGCCTGGGGCTCGCCCCTGACCTGGCTGGCGTGGCTGGGCCCCGCGCTGATGTACGTCTTCCTGCGCTGGATCAGCGGCATTCCCTTCACCGAGCAGCAGGCCCTGCGCACTCGCGGCGACGACTACCGCGAGTATCAGCGCCGCACCTCGGCCTTCTTCCCGTGGTTCCCCAAATCCTGATGAGGCACGCCATGACGACCGCCAGCCTGAACGACCTTCCGCTCGCCACCGACCGCCCCGCGCCCGGCCTGCTCGGCCTGGCCGAACGCGGCCTGGTGCCCGACGCACTGCTGCGCCTGGGCATCCGGCGCCTGTGCGCCGAACGCCTGACGGCCGAGTACGCCGGCGGCATCGAGGCCTGGACCGCGCGCGACCAGGCCCTGATCGCGCGCCTGCGCACCAGCCCGGTGGCCATCCACACCGACGCCGCCAACGCGCAGCACTACGAGCTGCCCACCGCGTTCTTCCAGCTCTGCCTGGGCGCCCGCATGAAATATTCCGGCTGCCTGTACCCGACCGGCGCCGAAACGCTGGACCAGGCCGAAGCCGCCATGCTGCGCCTGTATGGCGAGCGCGCCGAGCTGGCCGACGGCCAGGACATCCTGGAGCTGGGGTGCGGCTGGGGTTCGCTGACCCTGTGGATGGCCGAACAGTTTCCCAACGCCCGCATCACCGCCGTATCCAACTCGGCTACCCAGCGCCAGCATATCGAGGCGCGCTGCCGCGAAAGCGGCTGGGAGCATGTGCGGGTCATCACCCGCGACGTCAACGCGCTGTCGTTGCCCGGCTCCGCCTACGACCGCTGCGTCTCGGTGGAAATGTTCGAGCACATGCGCAACTACCAGGACCTGCTGGCGCGCATCGGCCAATGGCTGCGGCCCGGCGGCAAGCTGTTCGTGCACATCTTCGCGCACCGCGAGCGCGCCTATCCGTTCGAGACCGAAGGCGCCGGCAACTGGATGGGACGCCACTTTTTCACCGGCGGCATCATGCCGGCGGCCGACACGCTGCTGCATTTCCAGCGCGACCTGCAACTGCAGGAAAAGTGGTTTCTCGATGGCACGCACTACGCGCGCACGGCCAACCACTGGCTGGCCAACCAGGACGCCCGCGCCGCGCAGGCCCGGGCGGTGCTGGAACAGGCCTATGGCCCGCAGCTGGCGCCGCTGTGGCATCAGCGCTGGCGCATGTTCTGGATGGCCTGCGCCGAATTGTTCGGCTACGACCACGGCCAGCAATGGGGCGTCGCCCACTACCGGTTCACGCGTCCCTGAGGAGACCGCCATGTTGCGCGCCCTGTGTGTTGCCGCGATGGGCCTGCTGGCGGGCTGCGCCGGGCCCGCGCCCATGCCGCCCGTGGCCCATGTCGATCTGCCGCGTTTCATGGGCGACTGGTATGTCATCGCGCACATCCCCAGTTGGCCCGAACGCAACGCCTACGATGCCGTCGAGAGCTACCGGCCGCTGCCGGACGGCCGGATCCAGACCGACTTCCGTTACCGCAAAGGCAGTTTCGACGCCGAGGTCAGCACCATGCACCCGGTGGCCACGGTGCGGCCGGACACCGGCAACGCGGTCTGGGGCATGCAGTTCATCTGGCCGATCCAGGCGGAATACGTCATCGCCTACCTGGACGACGCCTATCAGACCACCATCATCGGCCGCTCCAAGCGCGATTACGTGTGGATCATGGCACGCACGCCATGCCTGAGCGATGACGCCTACGCTCACCTGGCAGACCGCGTCGCCGCGCTGGGCTACACGGAGTCCCTGCGCAAGGTGCCACAGCGTTGCCAATGATTGTTGTCGGCTCCGCGAAGCCGCCGCGAGGCCGTGGCGGCTAGCCCACCCCTCGCTCCAGCTCGCCAGGATCGAGGAAGAACTGCCGGTTCCCTTCCAGCTGCCTGACCATGAAATCCACGAACGTCCGCACCCGCAGCGGCTGTTCGGGGCGGCGACCGTAGTACAGATAGATGCCTTCGAGATCGACCGCGTGCAGCAGCAGCAGCAGCAGCCGTGGCGCGCTGACCGCCACTCCCCTCAGGCGATCTGGCTGGGGGCAACCCGTTCAGGCCACCAGATTTCGGGCTGGCAATTCAGCGCGGGCCTGGCGAACAGGTAGCCTTGGAAGCGTTTCAAGCCGGCCGCCTCCAGCCAGCACCATTCCTCGATCCGTTCCACCCCCTCGGCCACGGGCATGATGCCCATGGCCGTGCACGCCTCGAGAATCGCGCGCACAATCGCCTGCCAAGGGCCGTCCGAATGGATATTCTGGATGAGCTTGCGGTCGATCTTGAGCTTGTCGGGCTGGAATTCCGCCAGCAGGGACAGGCCGGCAAAGCCCGCGCCAAAATCGTCGATCGCCACCCCGATCCCGGCTCTGCGCAAACGTTCGATGGCAGCGCCGAAATCGCCCTGGTTGGCGACGGCCTCCTGCTCGGTAACCTCGACGATCACCTGTTGGGGCGACAGGCCGCATGCGGCGATCTGGCCAAGCAGATGCTCCACCGCCGCGGGATCGGCAACCAACGACATGGGCAACAGGTTCACCGACAGCTTGACGTCTTCCAGGCGCAGGCGACGCGCCAATCGGAACGCGGATGCTTTGGACTCCAGGTCCATCCGGTAGCGCTGGATGGGAGGGACGGTGGAGAACAACTGTTCGGGCGACCCGCCGGTTCCGCTGCGGATCAGGAACTCGAAGGAAGTGACCGTTCGAAGCATGGGCTCCACAATCGGCTGCAAGGCAAACTGGTACGCCTGCTCCGCCAGCAAGCCCTGCCCGGGCGCGGCCTCGCCCTCTGTCACGAATCGCCAGTTCCGCGCCCATTCCCCTTCAACGATATGGCTTGTGCCACGCGCAAGCGCATACCACGAGAGAATCTTGATGACCCGGTCGTCGCTGGCCGCCAACCTGGCTTTCCGCTTCATTTTCTCGAGGATCAGCGCTGCCACGCGCTTGGAGTCGAGCTCACGCAGATCGACCATCGCCATCTGGTCGCCCTCGAAGCGACGAAATGGCCCCTGGTCGCGCAGGAGATGCACGACATTCGCGTGCCGCGCGTCCCGCTGGATGGCATCGAACAGCACCGCCAATTCCTGGGCGCCCCCTTCCAGCAGTTGAACAAAGTGGACCCCATCAAAAAGCAGTATCCCCGTCACGTTCAACGACGCATTGCGCGCTCTGGCTTTTCCGACGAGAACGCCGAGCGCATCGGCATCCAAGGGTTCACAGACTCGGCTGCGGTAGATCAATGTCGATAGCATGGCGTACTCTCCCGCCCCTGGGACCAGCCTGTTCAATATCAAGAGTGTACGTCGGGGACTCGTTTTGCCCTGCCGGATCGGACGCCGTACCCCATATATGGGCGTCAGCCCATATCTACCTCATTCAGCTTCGCACAGACTTCTTGTCGGCCAGGTCGCTCGTAGTTGTCCGTCAGATCCAACAGCACCATGCCGTTCAACGGGCGCAAATCCTGATGGGCAAGCGCATGCTGAACATCTGGCCCTCGTAGCAGTTCTTCAGGTCGTTCGGCCGGCGGTGGTCGATCAGCAGGTCCAGGAGCCGCGGGCGCTTATCATCAACCGCCATAGCATTGCGCGTAAGTAAAGTCGACCAGGCGCTTGTCCGAGGCATCCTGGGGCGTGGACGGCTCTACTTGGAAATGACCGAACATATCGTCGTTGCAGACCCTCACGTCCTTGCGCTGCGTACCCTCCTGCAATATGCAGGAACCGCCAAAACTGTGATTACCTCCGGCGACGCCAACCGGCAGATCAATCAGCCGGCTACAACCGATGATTCGGCCGTTTTGCTTCTGCTGCTCCAGCGATTGGTTGAACGATTCCACGCGGGAGTTGGGATCACGAATCGGCACAACATTGACGCATTCGCCACTAGAGGTTTGGTTGCCCGGCAGCTTGCAATCCGAGTACACCTTGCCATTGGCAATATGTTTCTCATTACGCGCCAGCAGGGCGATGCGGCTTGTGTATGCTTGCCGCAGGCAGACGCTGTCTTGACAAATGCCACGCGCGTATTTGATCCAGTTGCGCTGTTCTTCAGCCAACGCTTTCTTGCCATAGGCATCGGTTGCGGCTAGTGCTGCCTTATAGGCCCCCTGCAATTTGCCATCCAGCGCGGAGGTCTCGGCATCGCTACAGATCAACTTTTCCGTCGTGCTCGCGGCCTTGTTGCAATCAAAACTGGCGGCTTGGGCGTAGGTCCCCAGCATTGCGAGGCCCAACGTAAAGAGAAGCTTCATCGCAGGTGTATACCGTGTCTTCAGTACGTAAGCGGGTGCGCGTCTTGAATGCGGCTGGGTCATGATCCTATCTTCTCAAGTTGTATGTCGATGATGTATTGCGTACAGCACAACACATGCTAGCAAGTCTCTCTCTCGTCCACGTGCCGACTGTTAAAGTCCATTCAAGATAAAACCCTGGATCTATAAGAATCAATAACTTAGGCAGCATTTCACCACTCAAGTTGCCACAGCCGAACCATTAAGAATGGAGTTTTTCCCTTAGATGTCCACTTAAGATGAAAAACACCATTTCTACATCCAAACATGTAGGGATCGCAGAGAACCCGCGAGTGCTGGCTTCCCACCAGAACGCCTCGGCCAAGGCGCTGCGCCAAGCTGTGTCTTCCGGCCAGAGAATGACCAAGCGCAAAGCATCTTCAGGGCCAGTCGTAGCGTAACAGCAGACCACTCAAACGCCGGAGCGCGCTACACCCTGCCGCTCAAGGTCACTTCCATCGGGTCTCCTCTCTTATGGTAAAGGCTTGCAAACGATGATGTCCGGGCGGCCCGGCTGCGGTATAAACAAGGCCCTGTCGATTGCCCACAGAGGAACGACTTGTCGAACGCACGCGGAGCGCTTTCATTCTTCAACGCAACGGCTGGCACCATCCGGCGCCATGGCCGCGCGATGCTGGCGGCCGCGCCGTGGTCGCTGGCGGTGTTCCTATTATCGCTGCCGTTCGCCATTCTGGCCGCGTCGCTGTACTGGCTTAAGGGCGGCCTGTTCCTTCTGTTCGCACTGGTCAACCTGATTGCATTCTCGCGCATGACGTACGCCTGGCACCGGGTCATCGCGCGCGCGGACGATACGCGGATCGATGCCGGCGGCAGTACAGCGCAAGCCTGGCACCTGGTGATGCTGGGCCTGCTGGCGGTGGTCGTGACGACGCTGGCGCGCGCCACCGGCGACCTGCCCTACGTGTTGTTCGCGCTGATGAACGGCCCGGACTCGGGCCTGTTCTTCGCGGCGCTGGTGCCCGTGGTGCTGGTGCTCTGGCTGCCGATCCTGTACGGGTTGGCGCTGCTGGCGCCCGCCCTGCCGCGCGCCGCCGTGACCGGCGCAACCGGCTTGCGCGGCGTGCGTGCCGCCATGCCCTACCCGCGCTGGCCGCTGATGCTGGCCCTGGGCATCCTGGTGAGCGCGGGCGGCCTGGCCCACAGCGCGCTGTACGAGTACCTGGGCTACGCCCTGGACGGCGTACCGTATTGGATCGTGGCCTATCTGACGCTCTTCATCATGTTGACGTTCGTCGTCGGCGCCATGGTCTCGGTGGCCTACCGGGACGGCGCGCCGGCGCGTCCCGCGTCCGACAGCGACAACGACGGCGAGAGCGACAGCATCAAGGATGCAGCGACAGCGCCTTGACCGCCTTGTCCACCGCCTTTTTCGGACCGCGCAGGGCGATGCCGGCCGGGTCCAGGTCGTCGGCCGGCTGGGCGCGGAACACCGCGCTGTTGGCCTCGTCGTGGCCGGTTGCGAACATGGCATAGACGAACGGCGCCAGCTGTCGAAGTTCATTGAAGGTGGAAAGCCGACACTTTTTAAAACAAGGACTTAGTGAGGCTTGGTTCATTCACTCTGGTTGCTATGGTTCATTGAACATGGCGTTTTTGCCTGAAAGTTCATTGCAATTGTCTCCTCGCGCCATCGCACCGGGATCGAAAGTCGATCCTTCAGATCAGCGCCAGATCAACGGTCTCATCCCGGGCAAGGGGTGAAGCACTCTCAAGAAGATAGTCGAGCATCAGTGGAAGGAGTTGTTCAACAAAATCGGTGGAAAGAGGTCAGCCGGCTCGAGGTGCTCTCCGTCCAGACTACGACCAACTTCAGTGAACCAAATCTCAAGTTGAACGAAATTCGACAGCCGTGGCCACCATTCCCCGTAAACTGCGGAGCGGTGATCGTCGTGCGAATAGAAGAGTCAAACTACGAGCTGAAAGGACCCCATGACCCAGCTTACCCTCGAAGCCATTGCCGCGTTGGAGCGCGGCGACCTGGTCGAAGCCATCAAGATCACGCGTGACCACACCGGCATGGACCTGAAGTTGTCCAAGGAAGCGGTCGAACGGTACGCCAATAGCAGCGAGCAAGAGCGCGCTGCGGGCGCCGTCGGCAGCGCAAGCCGCAGCACGACCGAAGCCGGGACCATCCAAGGTAACCGGCCCGCCGTACCGGCCGCAGCCCTGGACGCCTTGGCACGCGGCCATAAGGTGGAAGCCGTACGTCTCACGCGCGACGCCACGGGCCTGGGGTTGGCCGACGCTCTCAAGCTCGTCGACGCACAGTTGAACCCTGCCGCCGCAAACGACGTCCCCCTGTCATCGAACAGACTGGGCGACCCGATGGCCGAACCCGGCCGGGTGCCGCGCGGCGGCTTCAAATGGCTGCCCATCGCCATCGTCCTGCTGCTGTTCGCGCTGGCGTGGATCGCGCTCGGCAAAGGCTTCTGACACATGATCGTTCCTGAGTACTGGGCCGAAGGTCGCATCCAGCAGCAGGTGGCCGGCAAGCAATACACCGTGCGCCGCTACGGCTGGTCCAACGACAGCGCGATGGCCGCACAGGCGCATGCCGACCAGCGCACGCGCGAGGCTTTCGACCGCATCGTCAAGGGCGAACCGCTGCAGCGTCGCGAACGCAAGGTGGCGTATAACGGCGCCGACGGCATGCCGATCCGCGAGGAAATCCTGGAACGCCATGGCGACAACATCATCACCCGCAACAGCTACGGGGCGCGCTGCCTGAACACGCCCAACGTGATGTTCGTCGATGTCGACTTCGAAGAACGGCGCGGCAACGCGCGCGGGCTGACGGTGATCGGCGCGGCGTTTCTGATGGCCTTCGCGGTTGGCTACACCACGTACTCGGCGATGGCGGGCCTGGCCACGCTCATGCTGGTGACGGCGTTCGGCTTCTGGCGCGCACGCGCCGAGGGGCTGCGCCTGACCGAGGACAAAAGCGATCCGCTGACGGGCCTGCGGGAGCGCCTGGATCAGTTCATCCAGCAACGACCCGACTGGCACCTGCGGCTGTACCGCACGCCCTCGGGCGCACGCATTCTGGTGATGCACGACGTGTTCGCCCCCACGGATGGCGGCGTGTCCGAAGCTTTCGAGGCGCTGGGCGCCGACCCGGTCTATGCGCGCATGTGCCGTAACCAGAATTGTTTTCGTGCGCGCTTGAGCGCCAAGCCATGGCGCGCGGACATCGACGAACACCTGCCGCGCCCGAGCGTCTGGCCGGTGCCGTTTGAGAAGCAGGCCGCACGCAACGCCTGGGTGGCGCGCTACGAAAAGGCCACGCAAGGTTTTGCCGCCTGCCAATACCTGGGCAGCGTGGGCAATACGCTGAACGTGCATCCAGCTGCGCTGGCCGTGCAGGACCTGCACGACGACCGCACCCGCGCGCACAGCGGGCTTGCGCTGGCCTGACCGTTAGATCGGCTTCACCGCCCCGCTGCCGGAAAAATGCCCGTCGATTTTCTAGACAAAGGTGGCGAACGAAGAGCGCGCCCGCGACGTGGTCGACGGTGTGGAAAGCGATGGAATGCTGCATTGCTGGATCTCCGGTGCCGGGCGGGATTGCCCGGCATAGCGCAAGAAACATCAAGTCGCCGCAGGATGCCTTCTACGGCGACTACGCCGCGTAGTTCACGGAGAATTCCAACTTCAACGACGCGAGCAGCAGCGTTTCCACTCGTTCTGAACTCGAGAACTCACTTGTGCTGGAAACCAAAGCTCTCGCTTGTGCAGTCCCACGGACATGACCTCAGCACCTGAACAAGGCAGCAGGCCGCAGCGCTCTTGGTTCCACACCATTGTTACTTTTCAAATTGAGCAACCAACTTTCCATGTTCGGCGAACTTCTGCAGCAGACTCTTGCTCCTCGGACCCTTCAGCTCAACCCGCCAAAAAAAGGGACGCACCATAAGGAGCATGGCCGCCCGCCCCATATGTAACAGCCACCGCTCTCCCCCTTGAACCCCGGAACATCATCCCTATAATTAGCACTCGACTCCGGTGAGTGCTAACAGTCCTCCCGGGCCCAACCGATCATTCACTTTCTTCTTTAGTAACAGGAGTTCCTCATGGCCTTGCGTCCCCTGGGCGATCGCGTGATCGTCAAACGCCTCGAAAACGAGCGCAAGACTGCGTCGGGCATCGTCATCCCCGACAGCGCCGCTGAAAAGCCCGACCAGGGTGAAGTCGTGGCCGTCGGCCCCGGCAAGAAGACCGAAGACGGCAAGATCCTGCCGGTCGACCTGAAGGCTGGCGACAAGGTTCTGTTCGGCAAGTACGCCGGCCAGGCCGTCAAGGTCGATGGCGAAGAGCTGCTCGTCATCCGCGAGGACGAAATCCTCGCCGTGGTCCAGTAAACCCTGCCTCAAACGAATTTTCGAAGGAAGCTAACAAATGGCTGCCAAGCAAGTACTGTTCGGTGACGACGCCCGCGTGCGCATCGTCCGTGGCGTGAATGTCCTCGCCAACGCCGTCAAGACCACCCTGGGCCCCAAGGGTCGCAACGTCGTGCTGGAGCGCTCGTTCGGCGCCCCGACCGTGACCAAGGACGGCGTCTCCGTCGCCAAGGAAATCGAACTGAAGGACAAGTTCGAGAACATCGGCGCCCAGCTGGTCAAGGACGTCGCCTCCAAGACCTCCGACAACGCCGGTGACGGCACCACCACCGCCACCGTGCTGGCCCAGGCCATCGTTCAGGAAGGCCTGAAGTACGTTGCCGCCGGTTTCAACCCGATCGACCTGAAGCGCGGCATCGACAAGGCCGTCGCCGCCGCCGTCGCCGAACTGAAGAAGCAATCCAAGCCGGTCACGACCAGCAAGGAAATCGCCCAGGTCGGCTCGATCTCGGCCAACAGCGATTCCTCGATCGGCCAGATCATCGCTGACGCGATGGACAAGGTCGGCAAGGAAGGCGTCATCACCGTCGAAGACGGCAAGTCGCTGGAAAACGAGCTGGACGTCGTCGAAGGCATGCAATTCGACCGCGGCTACCTGTCGCCCTACTTCATCAACAGCCCGGAAAAGCAAGTCGCCGCGCTGGAAGATCCGTTCGTCCTGATCTTCGACAAGAAGATCAGCAACATCCGTGACCTGCTGCCGGTGCTGGAACAAGTCGCCAAGTCGAGCCGTCCGCTGCTGATCATCGCCGAAGACGTCGAGGGCGAAGCCCTGGCGACCCTGGTGGTCAACAACATCCGTGGCATCCTGAAGACCACCGCCGTCAAGGCGCCTGGCTTCGGCGACCGCCGCAAGGCCATGCTGGAAGACATCGCCATCCTGACGGGCGGCACGGTGATCTCCGAAGAAACCGGCATGTCGCTGGAAAAGGCCACCCTGGCCGAGCTGGGTCAAGCCAAGCGCATCGAAGTGGGCAAGGAAAACACCACGATCATCGACGGCGCTGGCGACAGCAAGTCGATCGAAGCGCGCGTCAAGCAGATCCGCATCCAGATCGAAGAAGCCACTTCCGACTACGACCGTGAAAAGCTGCAAGAACGCGTGGCCAAGCTGGCCGGCGGCGTTGCCGTGATTCGCGTTGGCGCTGCCACCGAAGTCGAAATGAAGGAAAAGAAGGCTCGCGTCGAAGACGCCCTGCACGCCACGCGCGCTGCGGTGGAAGAAGGCGTTGTGGCCGGCGGCGGCGTGGCCCTGCTGCGTGCCAAGCAAGCCATCACCGACCTGAAGGGCGACACGCCTGATCAGAACGCCGGCATCAAGCTGATCCTGCGTGCCGTCGAAGAGCCGCTGCGCACCATCGTCACCAACGCCGGCGAAGAAGCCAGCGTCGTGGTCAACACCGTGCTGCAAGGCAAGGGCAACTACGGCTACAACGCCGCGACCGGCGAGTACACCGACCTGGTCGAGCAAGGCGTGCTGGATCCCACCAAGGTGACCCGCACCGCCCTGCAGAACGCCGCCTCCGTCGCCAGCCTGCTGCTGACCGCCGAAGCCGCCGTTGTGGAACTGGCCGAAGACAAGCCCGCTGCCCCGGCCATGCCCGGCGGCATGGGCGGCATGGGCGGCATGGACTTCTAAGTCCCGCTTCCCTTGCATGGCCTCCCCGGCTTCGGCCGGGGCACGCAGTACCCCGAAAGACCCCCGGACCTTCGCCCCGGGGGTTTTTCTTTTTGCGGACCTGGCCGTCGCGCCAAGCCCCGGAACGTTTGCCAACAAGTTCATGGTTTCGCGCCGGCGCATGCGTCCCTACAATGAAGGCTTCCCAGCCCGAGCCCAGACCCATGCGCCTACCCAACAGCCTGCGTGTCCTGCGTCCGTCGGAGATCGGCGGGCTGCTGATGGATTCCGCCAACCAGTGGTCGACCCACCGCGCCTCCAGCAAGGGCGCGGCGCTGGCGTTGTACATGGTGTTTTCGCTGGCGCCCATGCTGATCCTGGTCATCGCCGTGGCCGGCGCCTTCTTCGGCGAGGACGCGGTGCGCTCGGAGCTGTTCTCGTCGCTGCGCGACCTGACCGGCGAGCGCGGCGCCGAGGTGATCCAGACGGTGCTGGCCAGCGCCCATGAATCCGGCGGCGGCTGGATCGCGGCGCTGATCTCGATCTTCGTGCTGATCTTCAGCGCCACCACGGCCTTCGCCGAACTGAAGGCCAGCCTCGATGACCTGTGGGAAGTGTCCGGCAACCAGAAGGGCGGAATCCACGGCATGGTCCGCAGCCGGGTGCTGTCGTTCGGCCTGGTGCTGGTGCTGGCGTTGTTCCTGTTGATTTCGCTGACCGTGAACGCGGCGCTGGGGGCCGCGCGCAAGTACTACGGCGACCTGTGGGCCGCGTCGGCGGTGGCCACGGTGGCCGACTGGCTTTCCAGCCTGTTTTCGTTTTCGGTGGTGGTGGCGCTGTTCGCGGTGATCTTCAAGCTGCTGCCGAGCGCGCGGATTTCGTGGCGCGACGTGATTCCCGGCGCCATCGTCACGGCGGCGCTGTTCCTGGTGGGCAAGTGGGGGATCGGCGTGTACCTGAGCCGGGGCGCGGCGGTGTCGGCCTACGGCGCGGCCGGGTCGCTGATCGCGCTGCTGCTGTGGATCTATTATTCGGCGCAGATCTTCTTTTTCGGCGCGGTGTTCACGCGGCAGTTCGCGCTGCGCTTCGGGCGCGAGGCCAAGGGCAAGGACGCGACGGCGGCATCCGCCCCGACGTCTGCGGCAGGGCCTCCGCCTTCGGACGCGCCCTGAGACCGCATCCGGCCATTTCACGGCCTCACGGCCTGCCTTGCGCCGGCAAGCCTGGAAGCGGCGGCGCACGGTAGCCCACTACGCCGCGGGCGACTCCAACCCCGCCATCAGGCGCAGGCATCGCAGGAACACCGGCCGCAGTTCCTCCGGAATCGGCGCCAGCACCTGGGCCTCCACCTCGGCATCACGCGGCAACACCCGCGCCAGCAGCGCCATGCCCTCGTCGGAGATCTCCAGCGCGTAGGCGCGGCCATCCTCGGCCGAGCGCGTGCGCCGCACATAGCCCTTGGCGGTCATGCGGGCGATCATCTCGGCGAAGGAATTGCGGTCCAGCGCGATCAGTTCGGCGATGCGGTTCTGGGTCGCGCCCGGGTTCTGGTAGACCGTGATCAGCAGGGCCTTCTGGCGTGGCGTCAAGTCCTCGTCGGGAAAGGCCTGCGCGAACAGCGCCTCGGCGCGGAAGTGGGCGCGGCGCAGCAGGTGCGAGGCCACCTGGGTCAGGTCGAATTCCCGCAAGGCGCGGGGCGGGGCCGGACGAGAGGTCGAACGGGAAACGGTCATGGGGCATTCCATGGAAAGGGCCTGGCGATTGTAGGCCGCAGCGGTCATTACCCGGCGGGTCCGGCACGGCGGCTGGCCGGCTTCCGGGCGGCCCCTGGCGCCGACGCCGCCATCCTGGGCAAAACCCTGCATTGACTTCGCTCCAGGCGCTGCCTAATATCACCACAATAGTACGTATACGTATTTTATCGCCGACCCCAGGCGAGATCCTTCCCGGAATCCCGATCATGACGATCCGCCAGTTGCGCAACTATATCGACGGCCGCTTCGAAGACGGCGCGTCCACCTTCGACAAACACAGCCCGGTGGATCACGCGCTGATCGCCCAGGCCCATGAAGCCAGCCGCGAGCAGGTCGACCGCGCCGTCGCCGCCGCGCACCGCGCCCTGCCGGCGTGGGCCGCGCTGCCGGTGGGCCAGCGCACCGACCACCTGCTGGCGCTGGCCGACGGCATCGACCGCCGCTTCGACGATTTCCTGCAGGCCGAGATCGGCGATACCGGCAAGCCGGTCTCCTGGGCCAGCCAGATCGACATTCCGCGCGGCGCCGCCAATTTCCGCGCCTTCGCCGAACTGGCGCGCACGCTGGACATGGAAAGCTACATGACCGACACGCCCGACGGCCGGCAGGCGCTGAACTATGCCTACCGCAAGCCGCTGGGCGTGGTTGGCGTGATCTCGCCGTGGAACCTGCCGCTGCTGCTGCTGACCTGGAAAGTGGCGCCGGCGCTGGCCTTCGGCAACACCGTCATCATGAAGCCGTCGGAAGTCACGCCCTCCACCGCCACGCTGCTGGCCGAGGTCGCGCACGAGACCGGGCTGCCGCCCGGCGTGCTGAACCTGACCCACGGCTTCGGGCCCGGGTCCGCGGGCGAATTCATCACCACGCATCCGGACATCGACGGCATCACTTTCACCGGCGAGTCGGCCACCGGCGCGGCCATCATGCGCGCCGTGGCGCCGGGCGTGAAACCGGTGTCATTCGAGCTGGGCGGCAAGAACGCGGCGCTGGTGTTCGCCGATGCCGATTTCGAGGCGGCGGTCGACGGCACCGCGCGCTCGGTGTTCGCCAACTGCGGCCAGGTCTGCCTGTGCACCGAACGCGTGTACGTGCAGCGCCCGATCTACGAACGCTTCGTCGCCGCGCTGGCCGAGCGCGCGCGGGCGCTGCGCATCGGCTGGCCCAACGACGCGGACACCGGCATGGGGCCGCTGGTGTCGCGCGAGCACCGCGACAAGGTGCTGTCGTACTTTGCGCTGGCGCGCGAGGAAGGCGCCACGGTGGTCACCGGCGGCGGCGTGCCGGTGTTCGGCGATGCGCGCGACGCCGGCGCCTATGTGCAGCCGACCATCTGGACCGGCCTGCCCGAGAGCGCGCGCTGCATCAAGGAAGAAGTGTTCGGTCCGGTCTGCCACGTGGCGCCGTTCGACACCGAGGAGGAGGCCATCCGCCTGGCCAACGACACCCGCTACGGCCTGGCCGCCGCCGTCTGGACCCAGGACCTGACCCGCGGCCACCGCGTCGCGCAGGCCATGAAGGTCGGCCTGGCGTGGGTCAATTGCTGGTTCCTGCGCGACCTGCGCACGCCGTTCGGCGGCAGCGGCCTGTCGGGCATCGGCCGCGAAGGCGGCCGCCATTCGCTGCATTTCTATACCGAGCCCACCAACGTCTGCATCAAGCTGTGATGCACAACGCCTCCAAGGACACGCCATGACCCAATCTTCCACCCGCGCCAGCGTCGTCGCCGGCAAGGCCACCCCGCGCGGCAAGTATCCCCACATCAAGCGGGCCGGCGACTTCCTGTTCGTCTCCGGCACCAGCTCGCGCCTGCCGGACAACCGCATCGCCGGCGCCGAGGTCGACGCGATGGGCACCGCCACGCTCGACATCCGCGTGCAGACGCGCGCGGTGATCGAGAACATCCGCGACATCCTGGCCAGCGCCGGCGCCGGCCTGGCGGACGTGGTCGAGATCAGTACTTTCCTGGTCAACATGAACGACTTCGGTGGCTACAATCAGGTCTACGGCGAGTTCTTCGACGCCGATGGACCGGCACGCACCACCGTGGCGGTGCATCAGTTGCCGCACCCGCAATTGCTGATTGAGATCAAGGCGGTGGCGTACAAGCCGCAGGCGCGCTGAGCGGCGCGCGCGGCCATGGCGCCCGACCGCCTTGCGGCTTTTCCTTCGGAACAGGATCGCCGCCCCGGCCGCCGCGCCGGGACGGCCGCGCGCATGTCGAACTTCCGCATCACGCCCAACGCGCTCAGCCACAAACTCAAGCTGCACCAGCTGCAGATCTTCGAGCGCGTGCTGGCGCGCCGCTCGCTGTCGCGCGCCGCCAGCGAAATGCACCTGACCCAGCCCACCGTCACCAAGGCCATCCACGACCTGGAGGCCTTCTTCGGCGCGACGCTGTTCGAGCGCTCCAACCGCGGCGTCACGCCGACCGAGCTGGCGCTGGTGCTGGGCCGCCGCGTGCACGCCATGATGGCCGAGATCCGCTACATGGCCGACGACATCGACGCGGTGCTGGGCGGCGCCAGCGGCCACGTGGTGGTGGGCACGCTGATCGCGGCCTCGGCCAAGCTGCTGCCCGAGGCCATCGCGCGGCTGATGACGGAGCACCCCGGCATCCAGGTCACCGTGCGCGAGGGCCCATCGGCGCAGTTGCTGCCGGCGCTGGCCACGGGCGACGTCGACATCGTGGTGGGCCGGCTGCCGGGCGCCGACATGGCATCGATCTCGGGCGTGGCCGTCGATCACCACCAGCTGTACCGCGAAGACCTGTGCCTGGTGGCCGGCGCGCGCCATCCGCTCGCGGGCGCCGCGCGCGTGACGCTGGCCGAGCTGGCCGACCACATCTGGATCCTGCCCGCGCCGACCTCGCCGCTGCGCGCCTCGATCGAGCGCAGCTTCTTCGATGCCGGCGTGCGGCTGCCCACACGCCACGTCGAGTCGCTGTCGCTGCTGACCAATATCGGCATCCTGATGCACAGCGACGCGCTGGCGCTGATGCCCTACGACGCCGCGGCCCAGTTCCTGGCCATGGGCGTGCTGACACGCCTGCCCACCGACGCCTTCGGCGCGTTCGGCGACGTCGGCTATTCCATCCGCGCCGACCGGCCGCTGACGCCCGCCTGCCTGCGGCTGGTCGACTACCTGAAACAGATCACCGCGCAGCGCCCCGCCAGCGCCTGAGCGCCGGCCACCGCATCCGGGATATCCCGTTCAGGGAAACCCCGCGATAGATACCCCGCATATCCAACCGCGCAATTTCTATTGTGCCGCGCGCCCCTCCCCCGCCTAGACTTGCCTTCAGCGAAGTCCGCACGAGCCTTTCGGAGACCGTCATGCCCGCCTATGGCCCGCCCCTGAATTTCCAGCGCTGGATCCAGGACCACGCCCACCTGCTGCAACCGCCGGTGGGCAACCAGCAGATCTGGCAGGACGCCGATTTCATCGTCACCGTGGTCGGCGGCCCCAACCTGCGCACCGATTACCACGACGATCCGCTGGAAGAGTTCTTCTACCAGGTGCGCGGCAACGCCTGGCTGTCGCTGTGGATCGACGGCAAGCCCGAACGGGTCGACCTGAAGGAAGGCGACATCTTCCTGTTGCCGCCGCATGTGCGCCATTCGCCGCAACGCCCCGAGACCGGCAGCGCCTGTCTGGTGATCGAGCGCCAGCGCCCGCAGGGGCTGCTGGACGGCTTCGAATGGTATTGCCCGCATTGCGGCCACCTGGTGCACCGCGTCGAGGTGCAGCTCAAAAGCATCGTGACCGACCTGCCGCCGCTGTTCCAGGCCTTCTATGCCAGCGAGGAAAAGCGCACCTGCCCCGGCTGCGGCGCGCTCCACCCCGGCAAGGCGCAAGCCTCCGCCGCGCAGCCGTCGCCCGCCTGACGCCCCCCAACCCGCCGCAACTTTCTTTCCATGACCTTGAAAATCGATATGCACGCGCACTTCTTCCCGCCCATCACGCGGCAGGAAGCGGCGGCGCTGGACCCGGTGGACGCGCCCTGGCTGCGGCGCGACGGCGATGGCTCGACCGGCCAGATCATGGCCGGCGACCGCCCCTTCCGCCCGGTCGACGCCACGTTGTGGGACCCGGCCTTGCGCGTCGAACAGATGGACCGCCACGGCGTCGACCTGCAGATCCTGTGCGCCACGCCGGTGATGTTCGGCTACACCTATCCCGCGCAGGCCGCGGCCGACTGGGCCGCGCGCATGAACGACCTGGCGCTGGAGCACTGCGCCTTCGCGCCCGGCCGCCTCAAGGCGCTGGCGCAGGTGCCGCTGCAGGACCTGGAGCTGGCCTGCCGCGAGGCCTCGCGCGCCCGCGCCGCCGGCCACCTGGGCGTGCAGATCGGCAACCACGTCGGCCCGCGCGACCTGGATGACGACACACTGGTACGGTTCCTGGTGCATTGCGCCGACGACGGCATCCCGGTGCTGGTGCACCCCTGGGACATGATGACCGACGGCCGCATGAAGCGCTGGATGCTGCCGTGGCTGGTCGCCATGCCCGCCGAAACCCAGCTGGGCATCCTGTCGCTGATCCTGTCCGGCGCGTTCGAGCGCATCCCCCGCAGCCTGAAGCTGTGCTTCGCCCACGGCGGCGGCAGCTTCGCCTTCCTGCTGGGACGCGTGGACAACGCCTGGCGCCACCGCGACATCGTGCGCCAGGACTGTCCGCAACTGCCCTCGTCGTACACCGACCGCTTCTACGTCGACAGCGCCGTGTTCGATCCGCGCTCGCTGCGGCTGTTGATCGACGTGATGGGCGAGGACCGCGTGCTGCTGGGCTCCGATTATCCGTACCCGCTGGGCGAACAGGAGGTCGGCCGGCTGGTGTCGAATTCCGACCTGTTGCCCGCGGTGCAGCACAAGATCCTGGCGGCCAACACGCAGACGTTCTTCGGGCTGGATCGCTGAGCCGCCCGCCAACCATGACCGTGACACACGGCAACGCAAGGGGATTCACCATGAAACGCATCCATCTGCTGGCCGCCGCGGCGGCCGTGGCCCTGGCTCCCGGGGCCGCCGCCTGGGCCGACGTCAAGATCGGCCTGCTGACCACGTTGACCGGCCCCGGCTCGGTGCTGGGGCAGGACCAGCTCGACGGCTTCATGCTGGCCGTGGAACAGGGCGGCGGCAAGCTGGGCGGCGTGCCGGTGCAGGTCATCAAGGAAGACGACCAGTTCAAGCCCGAGATCGGCGTGCAGGCCGCGCGCAAGCTGGTGCAGAGCGACAAGGTGCCGATCATCACCGGCATCGTGTATTCGAACGTGATGCTGGCGGTGGCGCGGCCGGTGACGGGCGCCGGCGTGTTCCTGGTGGGCTCGAACGCCGGCCCCACCAACCTGGCGGGCAAGGACTGTTCGCCGTTCTTTTTCTCGACCTCGTGGAACAACACCCAGCGCCACGAAGGCAGCGGCGAGATGGCCAACCAGATGGGCTTCAGGAAGGTCTACCTGCTGGCGCCCAACTACCAGGCCGGCAAGGACGCCATGGCCGGCTTCAAGCGCTTCTTCAAGGGCGAGGTGGTCAACGAGGTCTTCACCCAGGTCAACCAGCCGGACTACTCGGTCGAACTGGCGGCGCTGGCCGATGCCAGGCCCGATGCCGCCTATGTGTTCTTTCCCGGCGGCATGGGCGTGAACTTCATCAAGCAGTACCGGCAGGCCGGCTTGTTCGACAAGATCCCGCTGCTGTCGGTCGACACCATCGACGGCGCCACCCTGCCCGCGCTGCAGAAGGATGCGCTGGGCGCGGTCACCAACGTGCCGTATTCGCCGGACCTGGACAACGCCGCCAACAAGGCCTTCGCCGCCGCCTTCCGCCAGAAGTACGGCCGCGAGCCGTCCAGCTACGCGGCCCAGTCGTGGGACGCGGCGCAACTGATCGGCTCGGCGCTCAAGCGCACCGGCGGCAAGACCGACGACAAGGAAGCCTTGCGCAAGGCGCTGGAAGCCGCCGACTTCGCATCGGTGCGCGGCGAGTTCCGCTACCAACCCAACCATTTCCCGGTGGCCGGCTTCTTCCGCGCCGACGTGGCGGCGGGCGCGGACGGCAAGGTCGGTTTCGTCAACAAGGGTCCGATCTTCGCCGACCTGTCCAAGGTCTCCGACCAGTACGCCGCGCAGTGCGCCATGAAATGACGCCGGCCTGCCGGGCAAGAACGAGGTAAGGCGCCATGTCCGCGACATTGCTGCTGGTGCAGGCCCTGAACGGCCTGCAACTGGGTATCCTGCTTTTCCTGCTGGCCGCCGGGCTGACGCTGGTGTTCGGCATCATGAACTTCATCAACCTGGCGCACGGCTCGCTGTACATGATGGGCGCCTTCATCGCGGCCACCGTGTTCCGCCACAGCGGCTCGTTCCTGCTGGCGGCCGCCGCGGTGGTGGCGGGCATGGCGCTGCTGGGCCTGCTGCTGGACCGCATCGCGCTGGCGCGGCTGTATCCGCGCGAGCACCTGGACCAGGTGCTCGCCACCTTCGGTTTCATCCTGTTCTTCAACGAGCTGACTCGCATCATCTGGGGCCCTGCGCCCATCAGCATGGGCCTGCCGTCGTGGCTGTCGGGCACCATCGACCTGCTGGGCGTCACCTACCCGCTGTACCGCTTTCTCATCATCGTGGCGGGGCTGGCGGTGGCGGCGGGCTGCTACGCGCTGATCCACCGCACGCGGCTGGGCATGCTGATACGCGCCGGCTCCACCGACCGCATGATGGTGGGCGCGCTGGGCGTGAACATCGCGCGCCTGAACACGCTGCTGTTCGTGCTGGGCGCGGTGCTGGCCGGCGTGGCCGGGTTGATGGCCGGGCCGATCCTGTCGGCGCAGACCGGCATGGGCGAACCGATCCTGATCCTGACGCTGGTGGTCATCGTCATCGGCGGCATCGGCTCGGTGCGCGGCGCCTTCCTGGCGGCGCTGATGGTGGGGCTGGTGGACACGCTGGGCCGGGCGCTGCTGCCCGCCCTGCTGCGCGCCGCGCTGCCGCCGGCCGCCGCCAACGCGGCCGGGCCGGCGATCGCCTCGATGCTGATCTACATCGTCATGGCGCTGGTGCTGGCGCTGCGGCCGCAGGGCCTGTTTCCCGTGCGGCACGGCTAGCGCCCAAGGAGGCCAACACATGCTTCGACTCTCTCCCCGCGCGTTCGCCGCCGGCGCGCTGTTGCTGCTCCTGGCGCTGGTGCCGCTGTATGCGCAATGGCAGGGCGAACCCTTCCTGCTGGCGCTATTCGGCCGCGTGCTGGTGTACGGCATCGCCGCGCTGGCGCTGAACCTGCTGCTGGGCTACGGCGGCATGGTCAGCTTCGGCCACGCGCTGTACCTGGGCCTGGGGGCCTATGCGGTCGGCGTGCTGAACCACTACGGCATCGAGAACGGCTGGCTGCACCTGCTGGCCGCATTGGGCGCCTGCGCGGCGGTCGGCCTGGTGAGCGGCTACGTGGTGATGCGCACGTCCGGCATCGCCTTCATCATGATCACGCTGGCGTTCGCGCAGATGTTCTATTTCCTGGCCACCGGGCTGGAAGGTTTCGGCGGCGACGACGGCATGTCCCTGTTCGCCGGCAGCGACTTCGGCCTGTTCCGGCTGGATACGCCGCTGGCGCTGTACTACACCGCGTTCGGCGTGCTGCTGCTGGCGCTGGCCGCGCTGCGCCGCCTGGTGCAGGCGCCGTTCGGCATGGTCCTGCGCGGCTGCCAGGCCAACGAGCGGCGCATGCGCGCGCTGGGGTTCGCCACGCTGCGCTATCGCCTGGCGGCCTACGTGCTGTCGGCGATGGTATGCGGCGTGGCGGGCGTGCTGCTGGCCAACCTGACGCTGTACGTATCGCCTTCGTACCTGGCCTGGACCACCTCCGGCGAACTGATCGTGATGGTGGCGCTGGGCGGACTGGGCACGGTGGTCGGCCCGGTCGCCGGGGCGCTGGCATTCCTGCTGCTGGAGGAAGGGCTGAAGCTGCTGACCGACCATTGGATGCTGGTAATGGGCCTGCTGATCGTAGGCGTGGTGCTGGTGTCGCGCCGCGGCCTGTATGGCGGCCTGTCGGACAAGCCGTTGCGCCTGGGCGCCGCGCGCGCCCTGCCCCATCCCACCGGAGAACCGCGATGAGCGCGCTGCGCGTCGAACACCTGGTCAAGCGCTACGGCGGCCTGACCGTCACCGACGACCTGTCGCTGGACGTACGGCCGGGCGAGCTGCATGCCGTGATCGGCCCCAACGGCGCCGGCAAGACCACGCTGATCGGCCAGTTGAGCGGCGAGCTGCGGCCCGACGGCGGCCGCGTGCTGCTCGACGGCGAGGACGTGACGCGCCTGCCGGTCGAGCGGCGCGTGCGCCGCGGGCTGGCGCGCTCTTACCAGATCACCTCGGTGTTCAAGCCGTTCACCGCCCTGGAGAACGTGGCCATGGCGGTGCAGGCGCGGCGCGGCCACAGCTTCCGCTTCTGGCGGCCGGTGCTGTCGACCCCGGCGCTGCGCGATCCGGCGCGCGAGGCGCTGGCGCAGGCCGGGCTCGACGGCCGCGCCGACACACCCGCCGCCGCCCTGGCGCATGGCGAGCTGCGGCAACTGGAGCTGGCCATGGTGCTGGCCTGCCAGCCCACCCTGCTGCTGCTGGACGAACCCATGGCCGGCATGAGCCAGCACGAATCCGAGGCCATGACGCGCCTGCTGCAACGGCTGCGCGGGCACTACACCATCCTGCTGGTGGAGCACGACATGCAGGCGGTGTTCGCACTGTCCGACCGCATCACGGTGCTGGTGTACGGCCGCGCCCTGGCCTGCGGCGATGCCGACCAGATCCGCAACGATCCGCAGGTGCGCGAATGCTATCTGGGCAGCGAACGCGGCCACGCCGGCCGCCGCGCGCAGGGAGCGCCGGCATGAGCGCGCTGCTGTCGCTGCGCGGCGTGACCGCGCACTACGGCGCCAGCCAGGCGCTCTTCGGCATCGACCTGGATATCGCCGCGGGCGAGTTCGTGACGCTGCTGGGCCGCAACGGCATGGGCAAGTCGACCACGGTCAAGGCCATCATGGGCCTGAACCGCGCCAGCCGCGGCGCCATCACGTTCGGCGGACGCGACGTCGCCGCCCTGCCGGCCTACAAGGTGGCGCAATGCGGCATCGGCCTGGTGCCCGAGGGCCGGCACGTGTTCCCCAACCTGTCGGTGCGCGAGAACCTGGTGGCCACCGCGCACAATCGCCAGGGTCTGGCGCAGCCCTGGACGCTGGAACGCGTCTACGCGCTGTTCCCGCGGCTGGCCGAACGCGCGCGCCACCTGGGCAGCCACCTGTCGGGCGGCGAGCAGCAGATGCTGGCCATCGGCCGCGCGCTGCTGACGAATCCGCGCCTGCTGATCCTGGACGAGGCCACCGAGGGGCTGGCGCCGGTGGTGCGCGAAGAGATCTGGCAGGCGCTGGAAAGCCTCAAGCGCACCGGGCTGGCGGTACTGTGCATCGACAAGAACCTGGAGCCGCTGCTGGCCACGGCCGATCGCCACGCCATCATCGAGAAAGGCCGGGTGGCCTGGAGCGGCACGTCCCAGGCCTTCATCGACGACGAAGCGCGCCTGCTGCAATACCTGGGCGTGTAGCGCGGCGGCCGGGGCCGTCGCGCCGCCGGCTCACATGCCGACGCCGGCCGCTTCCCGCGAGCGTGGCGCGGCCTCGGCGCCAGCGCCCGCGGCCATCTCCGCCGCTAGCGCGGCATCGGCCGGACCGGAAGGCGCGGGGTCGCGCGCCACCCCGCTTCCAGCGCATGCAGCGCCCCGTGTTCGCGCAGGATTTCCAGCTGCGCGGCTAGCGCGTTGACGAACACGGGCTTGTCGCCCAGGTCGCCGAACACCGGCCGATAGCCCGCCAGCACCAGGGCGCGGCGATACGCGGCCTGCTTGGGCGCAGCCGCCCGCGCCGCCACATCGGCGCGCGCCAGCAGCCTGGACAACGGCGCGGCCAGCGGATCTTCGATGGGATAGCGCGCGCCGTGCTCGTCTTCGCCGCGCAGGTAGTGCAGCCAGGCCGCCACGGCGAGCGCCAGCCTGCGGATGTCGTCACCGCCGCGCAGGCGGTCGCGGATCGTGGCCAGCAGGCGGGGCGGCAGCTTCTGCGATCCGTCCATCGCCACCTGCCGGGTCGGATGCGGCAGCGCCGCGTTGTCGACCCGAGCCAGGAATCGCTGCCGATAACCTTCCAGGCCGGCATCCGGGATGCCCTTGAGCGTCGGCGCGATCTCGTGGCGCATCAGGTCGTCGACGAAGCCACGCAGCGCCGGCACCGCCGCGGCCTCCCGCATCGTGGCCGCGCCCAGCAACGTGCCCAGGTAGGCCAGCACCGAGTGCGGGCCGTTGACCATGCGCAGCTTCAGGCGCTCGTAGGGCGCGGCGTTGGCCACGAAGGTCGCGCCCGCCGCCTCCCAGGCCGGACGCCCGGCCGCGAATCTATCCTCGACCACCCAGTTCATGTAGGGCTCGCCGATCACCGGCCAGGCGTCCTCCACGCCCAGCCGCTGCGCGATGCGCGCGCGGTCGTCGTCGCGCGTGGCCGGCACGATGCGGTCCACCATGGAATTGGGGAAGGTGCAGTGCGTGTCGATCCAGCTGGTCAGGGCCACGTCCAGCCGCAGCGCGAAGGCCAGCACCAGGCTGCGCAAAGTGTCGCCGTTGGCCTGCAGGTTGTCGCAGGACAGCAGCGTCACGGGGGGCAGGCCGCGCTCGCGGCGCAGCGCCAGGCCGTGCACCAGCAGGCCGATGGCGCTGCGCGGACGGATCGGATTGTCCAGATCGTGCAGGATGTCCGGATCGTCCCAGCGCAGGTGGCCGGTGGCCGGGTCGTGGCAATAGCCCTTCTCGGTGATGGTCAGGCTGACGATGCGCGTCTGCGGATAGGCGATGCGTTCGAGCACCGCGTGGGGGTCTTCCTCGGCGACCATCACGCGCTGCACCGCGCCGACCACGCGCAGTTGCTCGCGCGCCGCGCCATCCGGGCCGCTGTCACGCAGCGCCAGGGTGTAGAGGCCGTCCTGCGGCGCCAGCGCGTCGCGCGTGGCGGGGCTGCGCAGCGACACGCCGAGAATGCCCCAGGTCAGGTCCTGGCTGGCGGCCATGGCCAGGTCCGTGGCCAGCGCCTGGTGCGCGCGGTGAAAGGCGCCCAGCCCCAGATGCACGATGCCCGGCGTCAGTCGGCTGCGGTCATAGGCGGGTTTCTCCACGTCCGCAGGCAGGCGTGGCAAGGACTCCGTATTCAAGCGTTCGAGCATGGATCGCAATGTCTCATGGCGCCGTCATGCATCTGCCCCGAGACAGGCGGAAAGGCGCGTTGGTAGGGAATTGCACACGGCGGGCGGGCTCGAAGCCGACGCCGCGATGCCGCGCGTCGCCAGGGTATCGCATGGTCGTGACGAAGGCAAAAAGTAACGTAGTATTACCAGTAAAAACCCACGGATCCTTGACCCGCCTCATGCCGAATCACGCCGGCAACCCATATCTGTTAAAAAGCCGCCACACCCGGCCTTATTACGCTTCCCATGTCGACCAATCCGCACCACTCGCCCTACAAAAGCACCGGCGGCCTGCGCCGCATCCTGAATGCGCTGCGCTACTCGCTGCAGGGCCTGCAGGCCGCCATCAAGTACGAGGCCGCCTTCCGCCAGGAACTGGCGCTGGCCGTGCTGCTGATCCCGGCCGCGTTCTTTTTGGGACGCACCACCGTCGAGGTGTTCTTCCTGATCGGCACCGTGGTGCTGGTGCTGGCGGTGGAACTGCTGAATTCGGCGGTCGAAGCGCTGGCCGACGCCTTGTCTGTCGACACCCATCCCCTGCTGGGACGGGCCAAGGACCTGGGCAGCGCGGCCGTCATGCTGCTGTTGCTGTTCACCGTGGCCGTCTGGGTGGGCGTGGCGGTGAGCCGGTTCGTGATGCACTGAATTCCGGCGCCGGCTTGCCCGCCCCGGGGTCCGCGCCTCTATACTGGGAGCCATGATGCCCAACTCGACGCCAGCCCCTTCGGAACGCATCGTCATCGTCGGCGGGGGTGCCGGCGGCCTCGAACTGGCGGCCAAGCTCGGCCGCATCCACGGCCGCCAGCACATCACCCTGGTCGACAGCCGGCCGTTCCACATCTGGAAGCCGTCGCTGCACGAAGCGGCGGCCGGCACACTGGACATCCACCAGGAAGGCCTGTCCTACCTGATGCTGGCGTACCTGAACGGCTTTTCCTTCGCCCAGGGCCGGTTGATCGGTGTCGACCGCGAACGCCGGCTGATCAGCGTCGACGCCGTGGCCAACGCGCAAGGCCAGGAAGTGCTGCCGCGCCGCGAACTGGCCTACGACACGCTGGTGCTGGCGCTGGGCAGCACCTCCAATTTCTTCAATACCCCGGGCGCGGCCGAACACGCCGTCACGCTGGACACCACCGAGAACGCCGAGCAGTTCCGCCTGACCATGCTCAAGGCCATGGCGCTGGTCGACCAGGCCAAGGTGCGCGATCCGTCGGCGCGGCTGGACCTGGTGATCGTCGGCGGCGGCGCCACCGGCGTCGAGCTGGCGGTCGAACTGACCGAAGCCAGCCACGTCGTCAGCGCCTACGGCCTGCCGAATTTCCGCGCCGAGCGCGACCTGGCGATCACGCTGGTCGAGGGCGCGCCGCGCATCCTGTCGGCGCTGCCCGAGAAGATCTCCGCCGCCGCCACCGCGCGGCTCACCGAACTCGGCATCCGCGTCGAAACCGCGTGCCGGGTCTCGGAAGTCACCGCCGATTCCGTCAAGACCGCCGACGGCCGCGAATTCCCGGCGCGGCTGTGCATGTGGGCGGCCGGCATCAAGGGCCCGGCCCTGCTGGCCGAACTGGACCTGCCGCTGAACAAGCTGGGCCAGGTCGAGGTCAATGAACGGCTCGAAACCGCCGACCCGCACATCCTGGCGCTGGGCGACTGCTGCGCCGCGCCCTGGCGCGACGGCCGCACCGTGCCGGCGCGCGCCCAGGCCGCGCACCAACAGGCCGACTACCTGTGCAAGAAGCTCACCGCGCGCCTGCGCCGCGCGGCCGAACCCACCGCTCCCTACGTCTACGAAGACCACGGCTCGCTGGTCTCGCTGGGCCAGGACGCCGGCGTCGGCAGCCTGATGGGCAAGCTGGCCGGACGGGGACTGTTCGTAAGCGGTACACTGGCGCGCCTGATGTACATGAGCCTGCACCTGATGCACCACAAAGCGGTGCTGGGCATCTCACGCACCGCCTCCCTGGCCCTGGCGCGCCTGCTCATGCGGCGCACGCGCCCCCGGGTCAAACTGCACTGAACTCCCCATGAATTTCCTCCAAAGACTCGAACACGCCTGGACCACCAGCAACTCGCTCCTGCAAGTCGGGCTCGACCCCGACCCGCAACGCTTCCCGCGTGAACTGCAGGGCAAGCCGGACGCGATCTTCCAGTTCTGCCGCGACATCGTCGATGCCACCGCGCCCTACGCCTGCAGCTTCAAGCCGCAGATCGCCTACTTCGCCGCGCACCGCGCCGAAGACCAGCTCGAAGCGCTGTGCCAGCACATCCGCGACCAGCACCCCGACCTGCCCATCGTGCTGGACGCCAAGCGCGGCGACATCGGCTCCACCGCCGAGAACTACGCCCGCGAAGCCTACGAGCGCTACCAGGCGCACGCGCTGACGGTCAGCCCGTACATGGGCCTGGACTCGGTCGAGCCCTACCTGGCCTGGCGCGACCGCGGCGTGATCGTGCTGTGCCGCACCTCCAACCCCGGCGGGTCGGACCTGCAGTTCCTCAAGATGGACAACGGCGAGCCCCTGTACCTGCACGTGGCGGGGCTGGTGGCCGACAAGTGGAATGCCAACGGCCAATGCGGCCTGGTGGTGGGCGCGACCTTCCCGAACGAGCTGGCCGCGGTGCGCCAGCGCATCGGCGACGCGGTGCCGCTGCTGGTGCCCGGCATCGGCGCCCAGGGCGGCGACATCACCGCCACCGTCAATGCCGGCGCCAACGCCGCGCGCAGCGGCATGATGATCAACTCGTCGCGCGCCATCATCTACGCCAGCGGCGGCGATGACTGGCGCCAGGCCGCGGGCGAGGCCGCGCGCGGCCTGCGCGACGCGATCAACGCGGTGCGCTGAGCGCCGCTCGCGGGGCCAGGCGGCTCCCGCGGTATCCCTGGACCGCGCCATTGCGCGCGCGGTCCTCCTCAACGCCGGTTGACCGGCGCCCCCAGCAGTTCCAGCACCCCGCGCAGCGCGAATTCAACCGCCTGCTGGCGCACCTGCGCGCGATCGCCGCCGAAGACATGGGTGACGGCGCGGCTGCTGATGCCGTCGCCGACCCGCTGCGCGAAGCCGAAGCACACCATGCCCACCGGCTTGCCCGGCGTGGCGCCGCCCGGGCCGGCGATGCCGGTGGTGGACACCGCCACCTGCGCTGCCGGCGATGCCAGCAGCACACCGTTGGCCATTTCCAGCGCCACCGGCTCGCTGACCGCGCCGAAGTGATGCAGCGCATCCGGCGACACGTCCAGCTCGGCGACCTTGGCGTCGTTGCTGTAGGTGATGAAGCCGCGATCGAACCACTCGCTGGAACCGGCCACCGCCGTCACGGCGCCGGCCAGCAGGCCGCCGGTGCAGGACTCGGCGGTGCCCAGCACCAGGCCCTGGCGCCGCAGCGTGTCGCCCAGCCGCTCGGCCAGTCCATAAGCGGTGGCCTGCGCCAATTGTTCGGCCGACAGATTGGACCGGCCGCTTTCGTGTTGCTGGTTCATCCCAAGACTCCTGTGCGCACGACCAGCGCCATGATCAGCAAGGCGTATCCGGCCGCGACGATATCGTCCCACATTACCCCGAAACCGCCCTTCAGGCGGGCATCGAAGAACTTGATGGGCGGCGGCTTGACGATGTCGAACGTGCGGAACAGCACGAACGCCAGCGCCTGCGACAACCAGCCGGCCGGCGTCAGCCACAGCACCAGCCAGAACGCCACCATCTCGTCCCACACCATTCCGACATGATCGGGTTGCTGGAGTTCGCGGCCGACACGGTCGCAGGCCCAGCAGCCATACAGGAAGGCCAGCGCCAGGAAGATGCCGATGGCCAGATCGGACGCGGCCGGCGCGGCCGCGACCCAGATCAGCCAGGCCAGCAACGTGCCCCAGGTGCCCGAGGCGGGCCGGATCAGGCCGCTGCCCAGGCCGAAGGCGATCAGCCGGCCCGGATCGCGGCAGACCCAGGACAGCGAGGGATAGACGGCCCGCGAGCGTTCGCGCATGGAGGGAGAGCGGGGAGAGAAGGACGACATGGATGCGGGCCCGTCAATGGCAGGGAAAATGGCAACGGAAATGGCGGTCTTGTCGGGCGCTGCCCGTGGCAGCGATTGTGCCAGGGTTTGGCGGCGCGCCTGGCAAGGCAGGCGCCCCCTCAAGCCGCGGGGAAATGGTCGAAGCCGGCGGGCAGCCGGGCCAGCGCTTGCCCGCCGGCATCCAGCACCGCCAGCCCCGGCCGGGCCGAAACGCTGCCCACCCGGGTCACGCGCGCGCCCGCCGCCTGCGCGGCGGCCAGCACGGCGTCGCGGCGGGCGGCCGGCGCGGTAAAGCAAAGCTGGTAGACGTCGCCGCCGCCCAGCACGGCGCGGCGCGCCAGGTCGGCGGGCATGCCGGCCAGCGCGGCGGCCACGGGCATGCGGTCTTCGTGCAGCACCGCGCCCACCCGGCTGGCCGTAAGGATATGGCCCAGGTCCTGCAGCAAACCGTCGGAAATATCGATGGCGGCGTGCGCGATGCCCCGCAACGCCAGCCCCAGCGCCACCTGCGGTTCGGGCCATTCCAGCGCGCCGCGGGTCGCGGCCAGCCGCGCCGCGTCGGCCGGGTACTGCCCGTCGAGCAGGCGATAGGCCACATCGGCCGCGCCCAGTTCGCCGGACACCCAGATGTCGTCGTCCGCCCGCGCGCCATCGCGGCGCAACGCGGCGCCGGCCGGCACGGCGCCGAACACGGTCACGCTGATGGCCAGGTCATGGGCGCTGCGGGTGGTGTCGCCGCCGATCAACGGGCAGCCATGGGCCGCCGCCAGCGCATGGAACCCGTCGGCAAAGGCCGCCAGCCACGGCTCGTCCAGCCGCGGCAACGCCAGCCCCAGCACGCAACCGATGGGCCGCGCGCCCATGGCGGCCAGGTCCGACAGGTTCACCGCCAGGGCCTTGTGCCCCAGCGCCTTCGGATCGACATCGGGAAAGAAATGCCGGCCTTCCAGCAGCAGATCGGTGCTGGTGGCCACCTGTTCGCCGGGCGGCACCGGAAACAACGCGCAGTCATCCCCCACGCCCAGCAGGCCCGCCGGGGCGGAGCGCGTGAAATAGCGCGCGATCAGATCGAATTCGGACGCCACGACAACTCCGCAGTCCGGCACTTCAGCCGGTATTGACTCCCAGGCAGGAGCGACGCTCCAAGGGAAGAATCGCTCCAAAGGAGCGGAAAACTCCGCTCCAAAAGGAGAAAGCCCGCCGCAAAAAACGGCCCTCCCAAGACCCGGGCCGCGCGGATCCGGCTCCGCCGGTCCGCAGCGGCGCCCCCCTGGGGGGGAAGCGCGCAGCGCTTCGGGGGGGGTATCTACTTCTTCATTTCGTGCGAGCGCACGTCCGCCGCCAGCTTGTCGAGCACACCATTGACGAACTTGAAGCCATCCGTGCCGCCGAACGACTTGGCCAGTTCCACGGCCTCGTTGATGGCGACCTTGTACGGCACTTCGACATGATGGATCAGTTCGAAGCTGCCGATCAGCAGGATGCCGTGCTCGACCGGCGACAGCTCGGCCAGCGGGCGGTCGACGTAGGGCGTGAAACGCTCGCGCAGCGCGGGCGCTTCGCGCAGGACGCCATGCAGCAAGGTCTTGAACCACTGCGCGTCGGCCTCGGAGAATTCCTCGGTGTCGCGCAGGTGGGCATCGATCTCGCCGGCGTCCTGCGTGCCTTCGCCGCCGCGCAGCAGCCACGCGTACACGCCCTGCAGCGCGAATTCGCGCGCACGGCGGCGCGCGCTGCGGGCATTGGCGCGGGCTTGCGCCGCGCTATCAGCGCTGGTCGTCGTCTTCTTCGTCGTCAAAATCTTCGTCCTCGTCTTCGTCGTCTTCGTCTTCTTCCTCGGGCTCCAGGGCCGCCACCAGGTTGGCCATTTCGACGGCCACCTGGGCGCAGTCGCGGCCCTTGCCGGCGGCGCGGGCCTGTGCCTGCTCGTCGGTGTCCACGGTCAGCACGCCGTTGGCGACCGGGATGCCGGTCTCGAGGGAGATGCGGGTGATGGCAGTGGCCATTTCATTGCTGACCACTTCAAAGTGATAGGTCTCGCCGCGGATGACCGCGCCCAGCGCGATGAGGGCGTCGAACTCGAAGGTCTCGGCCATGTGCGACAGGGCCACGCCCAGTTCCAGGGCGCCCGGCACGGTGGCGACCATCACGTCGCGCTCGTCCACGCCGAGTTCGGCCAGTTCCTTCAGGCACGCTTCGAGTTCGGCCTGGCCGATCTCTTCATTGAAACGGGCGCGAACGATGCCGATGTGCAGCCCTTCGCCGTTCAGGTCGGGGGTGAGGATGTAAGGGTTCATGTGTCGGCCTTCAGTGTGTTGCGGGAGAGTTCGGAGGGTCGCAATCGTAACCCGTAATGGTGAGCGAGAAGCCCGCCATGCTGGGCATCTTGCGCGGCCGGGCCAGCAGCTTCATCTGGCCCACGTTCAGGTCACGCAGAATCTGGGCGCCGATGCCGTAGGTGCGCAGGCCGAAACGGTCGGCGTTGGCGGGGTTGGCATTGGCCTTGGGGTCGTTCCAGCCGGCGATCTGGGCGAACAGGTGTTCGGTGGAGGACTGACAGTTCATCAGCACCAGCACGCCGGCCGGCGCCTGCGAAATGGCCTGCAGCGCCTGCGCCACGCCCCAGCTGTGCGGGCTGGCGCCGGTATCCAGCACGTCCAGCACCGAGGCCGGCTCATGCACGCGCACCAGGGTCTCGACCTCTGGCGCCACGGTACCATGCACCAGCGCCAGGTGGGCCGAGCCGGTGGCGGCGTCTTCGTAGGCCACGGCCTCGAAGGTGCCCCAGGCGGTCTGCATGCTGCGCTTGCCGACGCGCTTGACGATGGATTCGTGCTCGCTGCGGTATTGGATCAGGTCGGCGATGGTGCCGATTTTCAGGTTGTGCTCGCGGGCGAACTCGACCAGGTCGGGCAGGCGCGCCATGGTGCCGTCCGGCTTGAGGATTTCGCAGATCACCGCGGCCGGGGTCAGGCCGGCCATGGCGGTCAGGTCACAGCCGGCCTCGGTGTGGCCGGCGCGCACCAGCACGCCGCCGGGCACGGCGCGCACCGGAAAGATATGGCCGGGCTGGACCAGGTCGGACGGCTTGGCGTCGCGCGCCACCGCCACCTGGATGGTGCGGGCGCGGTCGGCGGCCGAAATGCCGGTCTCGACGCCTTCGGCGGCCTCGATCGACTGGGTGAAATTGGTGCCGTATCGCGTGCCGTTGCGGGCCGCCATCAGCGGCAGGTCCAGCTGGCGGCAGCGTTCTTCGGTCAGGGTCAGGCACACCAGGCCGCGGCCGTGGGTCACCATGAAGTTGATGGCCTCGGGCGTGACGAATTCGGCGGCCATGACGAGGTCGCCTTCATTTTCGCGGTCTTCTTCGTCAACCAGGATGACGATGCGGCCGGCGCGCAGCTCGGCGATGATCTCGGCGACCGAGGCAATATCGAAGGATTCCGGCTCAGAGCCGGGCAATGGGGACAACTGGACGGACATGGCAGGCACGCAAACCAGGCGGGAAAGCCCGGATTTTACCGCCCCCGGCGCCATATCCCCTACCGGCCCGCGCCGCCCCCGCCCAAACAGGGCCATCCGGTTAAACTTTCGGCCGGAGAACACCCCATAAAACCAAGGAAAAACGCCATGCAAGCCCTTGCGGCCATGCCTTTGACCGTCGCGGCGGGGATCCGCGTCGTGCTCACCGACATCGACGACACCCTGACCACCGAAGGCCGGCTGCCCGCCGACGCCTACGCCGCCCTGGAACGCCTGGAACAGGCCGGCATCCAGGTGGTGCCAATCACCGGCCGCCCGGCCGGCTGGTGCGACCACATCGCCCGCATGTGGCCGGTGCGCGCGGTGGTCGGCGAGAACGGCGCGTTCTACTACGCTTACGACCGCCAGGCGCGCCGCATGGTCACGCACTACTGGACCGACGCGGCCACGCGCCAGGCCAGCCGCAAAAAGCTGGACGCGATCCGCGACCGGGTGCTGGCCGAGGTGCACGGCGCCGCCGTGGCCAGCGACCAGGACTACCGCGTGGCCGACCTGGCCATCGACTTCTGCGAAGACGTGCCGCCCCTGCCCGAGGCCGATATCGGTCGCATCGTGCGCATCTTCGAGGATGCCGGCGCCCAGGCCAAGGTCAGCTCGATCCACGTCAACGGCTGGTTCGGCGACTACGACAAGCTGACCATGACGCGCACCCTGTTCCAGCGCGAATTCGGCATCGACGTGGCCGGCGTGCTCGACAGCACGCTGTTCATCGGCGACTCGCCCAACGACGAGCCCATGTTCGCCTACTTCCCGGTCTCGGTCGGCGTGGCCAACATCCAGTCGCAGTTGCACC
Source organism: Achromobacter sp. CSND-B12 (assembly GCF_052906545.1). Lineage (NCBI taxonomy): Bacteria > Pseudomonadati > Pseudomonadota > Betaproteobacteria > Burkholderiales > Alcaligenaceae > Achromobacter > Achromobacter sp. CSND-B12. The sequence continues at coordinate 2,125,985 of NZ_JBREGJ010000001.1, forward strand.
GCCTGACGCACCGCCCCGCCTACGTGGCCGCGTTCCATGGCGGCGCCGGCTTCACCGAGATGGCCGACCGACTGCTGGCCGCCCGCGCCGTCACCGCCTGAGGCACGCACCGTGGTCACCGCCAAACCCTCCGCCCCCGCCGCCAACGACGGCCGCCGCAGCATCCAGTCCATCGAAGTGGGCGTGCCGCTGCTGGCCGCCCTGGTCGACGCCGCCAAGCCGCTGACCCTGCGCGATCTGGCCGCCGGCGCCGGCATGACCTCGGCCAAGGCCCACCCCTACCTGGTCAGCTTCATCCGGGTCGGCCTGGTGCAGCAGGACAGCATCACCGGCCAGTACGAGCTGGGGCCGTTCGCGCTGCAGATGGGCCTGGTCAGCCTGCAGCGGCTGGATCCGGTGCGCATCGCCATGCCCGAGATCGCCAAACTGCAATCCGAGATCGGCCACACGCTGGGCATCGCGGTGCTGGGCTCGCACGGCCCCACCATGATCCACATGACCGAGGCCAGCTATCCGGTGCACGTGAACATGCGCAAGGGCACCGTGATGTCGATGCTGCACACCGCCACCGGCCTGGTGTTCGCGGCCTGGCTGCCGCCCAAGGTCAGCGAGCACTACATCGCCCGCGAGGAAGGCGATACGGCGGTGATCTCCAGCGTGTCGCCGCCGCGCAAGGTCAGCCGCGCCAACATCGAGGCGCAACTGGCGGACATCCGCGTGCACGGCATGGCGCGCGCCCTGGGCAACCCGCTGCCGGGCGTCGACGCCCTGTCGGTGCCCGTGTTCGACAACACCGGCAACATCGTGCTGGCGCTGACCAGCCTGGGCCCCACCGGCCTGTTCGACGTGTCCTGGGACGGCGCCATCGCCCGTCCGTTGCTAGCCTGCGCGCACGAGATCTCGCGCAAGCTGGGCTACCGCGCCTGACCTTCCCTCCTCCCGCCTGACCCGCAAGCCGCGCGACGGATCCGCCGATCCACTCGCGCGGCCGTCGCGCCGTTCGCGCATAAACGAACCCAAAGCGAACAAAACGAACAAAACTCGAAAAGAAACACAGGGACTTTCCCGAGTGTGCCCCTGGCGCTTGTATGTTTGAATTCAGTTACCAGTCATATTCAGACCTATAAGAGGAGACATACGATGCGCGCATTGCGTCACCTGCAAGCGGCCTCGCTGGCCGCGCTCGTGTTCGGAACGTTCGGAGCGTCCGCCGCCCACGCCGCCGACGCCTGCCCCAACCGGGGCGACCTGGACCAGAACTACTGCGACGCCAACAAGGACCTGGTGGCCGACACGCCCACCGATCCGGCCAAGCTCAAGACGCCGTCGACGCTGGTGTTCACCTACACCCCGGTAGAAGACCCCGCGGTGTATGAAGACATCTTCAAGCCGTTCACCAAGCACCTGTCCGAATGCACCGGCAAGCGCGTGGTGTTCTACCAGGTGCAGAGCAACGCCGCCGAAATCGAGGCCATGCGCTCGGGCCGCCTGCATGTGGGCGGCTTCTCCACCGGCCCCACCGCCTTCGCCGTGAACATCGCCGGCGCGGTGCCGTTCGCCGTCAAGGGCTACGCCGACGGCTTCCAGGGCTACAACCTGATCGTCATCGTCAAGAAAGACAGCCCGTACCAGAAGCTCACCGACCTCAAGGGCAAGAAGCTGGCGCACACCGCGCCGTCGTCGAACTCCGGCCACATGGCGCCCGTGGCGCTGTTCCCCAAGGAAGGCCTGACGCCCGACAAGGACTACAAGGTGGTGTTCTCGGGCAAGCACGACCAGTCCGTCATGGGCGTGAACTCGGGTGACTACGACGCCGCCGCCGTGGCCTCGGACGTGTTCAAGCGCATGATCGAGCGCGGCCAGGTCAAGGAAGCCGATTTCCGCGTCATCTACAAGAGCGAGAAATTCCCCACCTCGTCGTTCGCCTACGCGCACGACCTGGAGCCGAAGTTCCGCGACCAGATGCTCAAGTGCTTCTACGACTACCGCTTCCCGGCCGAGATGTCCAAGGCCTTCGACGGCGCCGACCGCTTCTACCCGGTGACCTACCAGAAGGACTGGGCCATCGTGCGCCAGGTCGCCGAATCCGGCGGCGAGAGCTTCAACCGCGCCGCCTACGACCGCGAATCCGCCAAGAGCAAGAAGTAATCAGCATGACGACGTCGCTACGCATTTCCGGCCTGGTCAAGGAATACCGGGCCGGCCGGCCGGTACTGAACGGCATCGACCTGCAGATCGCGGGACGCGGCCTGACGGCCATCATCGGCCCGTCGGGCACCGGCAAGAGCACGCTCCTGCGCTGCATCAACCGGCTGATCGAGCCGACCCGCGGCGAGATCGTGCTCGAAGCCGGCGACGGCGCGGTCGACCTGGCCCGGGTGCGTGGCGCGTCGCTGCGGCGCGCGCGCCGGCGCATCGGCATGGTGTTCCAGGAATACAACCTGGTCGAACGCCTGACCGTAATGGAAAACCTGCTGACCGGACGGCTGGGCTACACCGGCGCCTTCAAGGCCTGGACCCGCCGCTTCGAGGCCGACGACATCGAGCACGCCTACCAGCTGCTCGATACCGTCGGCCTGGCGGGCTTCGCCGACCAGCGCGCCGACGCCCTGTCGGGCGGCCAGCGCCAGCGCGTGGGCATCGCCCGCGCGCTGATGCAGCGTCCGCAGTTGCTGCTGGCCGATGAGCCGACCTCGTCGCTCGACCCCAAGACCTCGGTCGAGATCATGGAGCTGCTGGCGGCGCAGGGCGACGCCAGCGGCATCCCCGTCATCGTCAACATCCACGACGTGGAGCTGGCGCGACGCTACGCCGGCCGCATCGTCGGCATGTCCGGCGGACACGTGGTCTATGACGGCAACGGCCAAGGCCTGGACGCCGCCATGCTCAAGACCATCTACGGAGGCGAGTCTTGGCTGGCGTAATGACTCCGCGTTCGTCCCACCCGCGTCCCTTCGCGCTGTCCGGCCGCGCCAAGGCCGGCGTGCTGCTGCTGGTGCTGTACACCGTGTATGCGGCCGCGCAACTGGACTTCAGTTGGGCCCGCTTCGAAAGCGGCATGGGCCACGCCTCGACCTTCCTGGCGCGCATGTTCCCGCCCAATTTCGAGAAGCCCGCCACGCTGTGGAAGGGCATCGCCGAAAGCCTGGAGATCGCCGTGCTGGCCTCGGTGCTGGGCATCCTGTTCGCGCTGCCCGTGGGCCTCCTGGGCGCCCGCAATCTGATGCCGGCGTGGGTCTCGTGGCCCGCCCGCTCGATCGTGGCGCTGTGCCGCGCGCTGCATCCGGTGATCGTCGCCATCCTGTTCGTCAAGGCCGTGGGCTTTGGCGCGCTGGCCGGCATCCTGGCGTTGACGGTGGCCTCGATCGGCTTCATCGGCAAGCTGTTCACCGAGGCCATCGAGGAAATCTCGCTCAAGCAGGTCGAAGCGGTGCGCGCCACCGGCGCCTCGTTCGCCAACGTGCTGGCCTTTGGCGTGCTGCCGCAGGTGTTCGCGCGCTTCATCGGCTTTGCCACCTACCAGTTCGACTCGAACCTGCGCAACTCCACCATGGTCGGCATCGTCGGCGCCGGCGGCGTGGGCGGCACGCTGTTCTCGGCCTTCCAGCGCTTTGACTACGACTTCGTCAGCGCCATCCTGCTGACGCTCATCGCCATCATCATGCTGGGCGAGATCCTGGCGGGCTTCGTGCGCGCCGTGTTCCTGGACAACCTGGGCTTTGACCGCATCCTGCAAGGCCGCTTCGCCGGCGCGCGCGGCATCGGATCGAGCGCATCGAAGGCGGCCTACCAGGCCGCGCGCAAGGCGGAGGCGGACCAATGAACACGCACGCCCCCACCTTGCCCGCCAACCACGCGCCGCGCGTCTGGCACCGCTACAGCCTGGGCCAGCGGCTGCTGCGCTTCGCTCTCTACCTGCTGCTGGTCGCCGCCATCGTGCAGGCCATCCGCGGCGTCGAAGTGATTCCGGAGTTCCTGTACGACGCGCCCGAGCAGATGGCCGACCTGTTCCAGCGCATGTGGCCGGTGGACTGGGCCCACTATCGCGGCGGCGTGCACGACGCGCTGATCGAGACCCTGCACATCGCCACGCTCGGCACCATCCTGTCGGTGATCATGGCGGTGCCGGTGGGCCTGCTGGCGGCCAACAACCTCACGCCCAGCAAGAGCATCAACATGCTCGCGCGCCTGATCCTGGTGTCAAGCCGCTCGGTCAATTCGCTGGTGTGGGCGCTGCTGTTCATCGCCATCTTCGGCCCCGGCGCGCTGGCCGGCACGCTGGCCATCGCGTTCCGTTCCATCGGCTTCGTCGGCAAGCTGGTGGGCGAAGCGATCGAGGAAGCGCAGCGCGGCCCGACCGAAGCCGTCACCGCCACCGGCGCCAGCAAGGCCTCGGTGATCTGGTACGCCTACTGGCCGCAGATCCGTCCGGCGTTCTGGTCCATCGTGCTGCTGCGCTGGGACATCAACGTGCGCGAATCGGCGGTGCTCGGCCTGGTCGGCGCCGGCGGCATCGGCATGGCGCTGGACACCGCCCTCAACCTGTTCCAGTGGGACCGCGTGGCGCTGGTGCTGGTCGCCATCTTCGTGGTGGTGGTGCTGGCCGAAATCCTCATCACCCAGGCGCGCAAACGCATTCTCTGAAGCATTGCGCGCGCACGCCAAGAACGTTCCTTTGCGCCGCCCGGCAACGGGCGGTTTTTTTTGCCCGCGTGGGAACGCCGCAAGGGCGCGGGCCAGAGGCGACGGGTGAGAGGCGACGGGTGAGAGGCGGCCGGCACGCCGCGACCCGCCCGCGCGACAAGCGTCAGAAGCGGATCGCGAGATTGGCCCGCACGCCATGGGCCCGCGCCGCGCCGGCAAGCTGCCCCTGGTAGGCCAGGCCAAGGACGGTCCTGGGCGTGACCCGCAGATCCAGGCCCGCCTCGATCACCGCGCTGTCACGGGCGATAGCCACGCCCGCCACCGTGAACGCGTCGCCGGCCGAGAAGGCCTGCGTCGCCACCGGCTTGATGTCGCCCAGCGCGTGGCGCCAGCCGAGCGAACCGCGCGCCATGGCCTGCGCGCGACCCAGTTCGAAACCGGACGCGGCCCGCAGGCCCAGCGTGGTGAAGGTGGTCTCGGTGGCCTGGCCGCTGGCGTGCAGCGCGGCGGCGCCGCCGCTTTCTCGATAGCCGTCGGTGCGCAGGTTGACATAGGCCAGGTTGGCGAACGGTTCGAGCGCCACGGCCGCCGTCTCGATGCGGTACCCCAGGTCGATGAAGGCCTGCGCGGTGCGGCCGTCGTAGCCGGCCTTGAGGCGGTCGGCGAAGCCGGGCATGGCGACCGAGCGGCGCGTGGCGATGTCGTGCCAGCTGTAGGCCAGGCCGCCACGCAGGCCCAGCGCGCCCCATTGGCCGCCGCCGTAGGCGCCCAGGTGGTAGTTGTCGCTGTGCCCGGACGAGGCGCGATCGTTGGCGTCGAAATCGCTGCGGCTGTAGCCGGCCATCAGGCCGAGCCGCCAGGCGTCGGCAACCGGCGCGTCGACACCCATCAGGAAGCCGCCGGTTGAACTCTTGACGCCAGCGGCATTGCCGTCGCCATCGATCCGGCTCCAGTTGCCCATGCCCTCGATCCAGCTGGCGGGCCCGCCCAGGCTGGCCGGCGCCAGCGGCGCGGCGCCGCCGAGCGCGGCCAGCAACGGCGCGGATCGCGCGCCGGCCGCGCCCGCCGCCGCGCGCAGGCGGTCGCTCATGGCGTCGCGCAAATAGCGGCTGTCCTGCAGCAGCACGGTCTTGGCCGAGGCGTGCATCTCGCCGGACAACTGATCGAAGCCGGCTTGCAACGCGCCCACATCGTCCGGCAGGCGCACGATGGCGTCATAGAGCCCGTGTCCGCCGGCCAGGCCGATGCTGTCGATGGCCTTGGCCGTGGCGCGCTGGTTGCGCGTCGCGCCCTTTGACGCCATGCGGGTCTCGTTGCGCGACAGGTTCAGCGACACGCGGCCCGCGCCGTAGTCATACGCCAGGCTGGGCGTGAGGAAAGCGAAGTCGGACGACACGTTATCGAAGCGGCCGGACAGCGCGCCGTCCACCTCCATGATCGTGTAGCTGGCGCGCAGGCCATAGTTGCCGTTGGCGCCGATGTGCACCACCGAACCGCCATTGAGCGTGGCGTTGCCGGTGACGTGGACGCGGTCCGCGCCGCTGCCCGCGGGGTCGGCCTCGACCAGGTAGCGCCCGCCCGGCTGCACCATCAGGTCGCCATCGATGGTGAGCATGCCGATCGAATTGCCGGGCGACAGCGCGCCCCCGGCGGCCACGGTAATGGTCGACCCGGCGCCCGCGCCGAGGGTGCCATTGCCCCCCAGCACGCCGCCATCGGCCACCGTGAACGAACCGCCCAGCCGGCCGTTGACCGCCACCCGGCCGTCGTTGACGAGCGTGCGCCCGGTGAAGCCGGAACTGTCGCCCTTCAGGTCGAGGACGCCCTCGCCGGCCTTGATCAGGTCGCCGCTGCCCGCCAACAGACCGGTCAGGCCCAGCGTGGTGTTGGGGGCCACGTCAAAACCGCCCGACTGCGTCACGGTGATGGCGCGCGCCGTGTCGAACGATGCCGTGGTCGCCAGCATGCCCCCGCCCTCGAGCGCCAGGCCGCCGGCGGCCGCGCCGAGGTTGGCGTCGCGCTCGACCTCCAGCGTGCCGCCCGTGATGCGCGTGCCGCCGCTGTAGGTGTTGGCGCCGCCCAGCGCCAGCGTGCCGGCGCCGGCCTTGGTCAGCGTCCTGCCGTTCCAGCCGCTCGCCGCGTTGGCGGCCTGGTCGGCCAGCGCCGCGCCGACCGTGAAGCGATCCGAGGCGTTGGCCAGCGTGAACGTGCCGTGCGCCAGACTGTTGCCGGCGGTCCAGGTCAGGCCATAGCGGGCCAGGTACTGGCGGTTGTCCGGCGACTTGCGCGTATTGACGCTCAGGTAGTCCACCGCACCGGCGGCGCCGCCGGCGCTGATCCGGGCGAAGTCGCCGCTGATGCCGTTGGTGGTGTCGATCAGCAGGACCTCCGCCGGACTGGTGCTGTAGATGCCGCCCAGCCGGAAGCTCACATCGGCCCCGAGCGTCACCGTGTCGGCGCGCAGCGCCGCGCCGCGCGTACCGGCCGTGAGATCCAGAATGGTGTGGTCGGCCATGCCGACGTTGCCCGCCACCCCCAGCGAGGCGGTCCCCTGCACCGCCAGCGTGCTGCCCGTGCCCGACACCCGCAGGTCGCCGGCCAGGCGGTTGGCGGCGCCGGTCGTCGCATCGCCATACTGCAGCGTCCCGCCCGTCACTTCGGCCGCGCCCCCCAGCTGGTTCAGCACCACCAGCCTGCCGCCCGACACCGTGGTCTTGCCCAGGAACGCGCCATTGTCGCCTGTCAGGCGGGTGGTGCCGGCGATCTGGTTCAGGCCGTGGGAGCCATTGCCCACGCTGACGAGCCGCGTCGCGAATGCGTAGGCCGTGTCGCTATGATTGAAATTCACGGTGGCGTTGCCGGCGCCGAACAGGATATCGCCGGCGTTGAGCGTGCCCGCGCCCACGGCCGCCTGCCCCACCGGCGCGCCAATGTTGATCGTGCCGGAGGTCCGGTAGAACAGGAGCGAATCCTTCGCCAGCGAGACGCTCCCCGCGTTGCTGGCGCCGACGTTGACAACCCCGCCTTGCGCGATCGTCAGGCTGCCCGCGCCCGTCCCCACGCCGAATCCCAGCGTCATTGCGCCGCTGTTGTTCCAGGTGGAACCGGCGCCGCGGACGATGACATTGCCGCTGCCGCTCATGCTGCCCACGAAACTGTCGACGTTCGAGACGGTACCTGCCCCCTCGACCATCAGCGTGCCCTGGCCCTCGACATCGCCCACCCTGAGCTCGCGGGCGTTGGCCCAGGTCGAGCCGCGCCCCGACACCAGGACGGTGCCATTGCCGTTCTGGAGACGGCCGATGACGCCATCGACGCTGCTCACGTAGCCCCCCGCCAGGATCGTTACCGCGCCGCGCCCGCCTTCCGACCCCACCAGCAGGGCCGCGCGATTGACCCAGCGCGACCCGGCATCGGAAATCGCCACGCTCGCCGTGTCGTTGCGCTGGGCGTCGACCGTGGCGAACTGGTTCGAGACCGTGCCGCTGTTGAAGATGCTCAGCTCGCCCGGCCCGCCACCGCCGACGAACAGGTTATCCGTCAGGGCCCAGGTCGAACCGGGATTGAACACGCTGACCCGGGCCGTGGCGCCCGGAACCACGCCGGCATCGATCCGCCCCTGCGCGGTGCCCAGGATGTTGAGGACCACAAGGGATCCGCCCGAGACCGTCGTGTTGCCGGCGAAGCGCGAATTGTCGCCCTGCAATTGCGTGGAGCCCGCGTAGTGATTGAGCTCGTGCCGGCCCGCGCCCAAGCTGTTCAGCGCGGGCGTGAAGATCACGGGCCCGACCGAATTGAAGTTGAGCGCGCCGGCGCCGGCGCCAAAACGGATCTCCGACGCATCCACCCAGCCGGCGGTATCGGTGGCCACGCTGCCGGGCGCGGAGCCGATGTTGATGACGCCGGCAGCGCCGGGGTTGCGGCCCAGCTCGACCCGCCCCAGGCCATTCGTACCCACCGAGACCGCACCGGAGTTGGCCAACGTCAGCGTGCCGTTGCCGCTGGCGCCGATGACCAGGCTGCCATTCATGACCCAGGACGCGCCCAGGCCCGAGACCTTCGCCGTCCCCACCCCGCCCGTCGTCAGCCCCAGCCAGCCGCTGGCGCTGCGCACGGGCGTGCCCGGGGGGTCGATCTGCAACGAACCGGACGCGGTATCGCCGACGACGAGGTCATTGGCATCGCCCCAGTTCACCACAGGCGTCACGTCACCCGTCACCGCCGCGCCGGCCAACGCCTGTGACACCGGCGTGCCGCAGGCCGCCGTCAATGCGGCCGCCAGCGCCAAGCGCCTTGCCCGGCCCTTGCCCCGCCCGCGGGCATGCTCGCTGGCGACCTGCCACTGGCCCGTGCCCCGGTTCAGGACGATGCGATAGGTGCGATTCATGGGGCCTCTCTTTTCTCTTGTCATGGCCCGGCGCCGGCGATGCCGGGGCGGGCGCGTATGGGTATCGAGGCCCCGCGCAAAGCGTCCGGCCCGCCAATTACAATTAGAAAAGTTCGGCGCGCCGCTGCATATCACTGAAACTGGGTAATTGAGCGGACGCAATCAAAGCGGAAAATGTCCGTCGACCCGGTGGCGGGCGATTGTTGATGCACCGCAACCGCGTCTATGCTCCATGCGAGCGTTTGTGAAATAAATATGACCGGTCATCAAACCACCCTCCCCGTTTGATTAAGATCTCGGCTTTTGCCGTTGGACACCCGCCGCCATGTCGGAACAGGAATTGAAACTGCACGTGCCCACGGCTTCGCGCCAGGCCGTGCTGCGAGAGATCAAGCAACGCGAGGCGACCCGCATCCGCCTGCATGCGATGTACTTCGACACGCCCGAGCGCGAACTGGCGCGGGCACGCATCGCCATCCGCCTGCGCCAGGAAGGCCGCGACTGGGTGCAGACCCTGAAGATGCCCGGCATCAACGCCATCACCCGCATCGAACTGAACCACCCGCGCCCGGGCCCCGTGCTCGACCTGTCGGTCTATGCCGGCACCGAGGTCGAAGCGGCGCTTGCCGCCATCAAGGGTGAACTCGGCCTGCGCTATGAGACCGACGTGCAGCGCATGCTGCGCAAGGTGCGCACGCGCTACGGCACCGTCGAACTGGCCTACGACACCGGCATCCTGCGCGCTGGCGCGCTGGAACTGCCGATCTCCGAACTTGAATTCGAACTGGTCTCGGGCCGCCCCGCCGCCATCTTCGCGGTCGCGCGCGGCTGGCAGCAGCGCCACAACCTGGTGCTGGACCCCCGCAGCAAGTCCGAGCGCGGCGACGCGCTGGCGCAATTGGCGCAACGCCTGGCCGACGTCGACGCCGTCCCGGGCGATGACCTCGACAGCCGCCGCGCCCAGGCCATCGCCCTGTTCTGGGCCCCGCGCGGCGCCGCGTCCGTCAAGCTGCGCGAGGACATGACGGCGGCGCAGGCCATGGGCCGCATCGCCGCCGAATGCCTCGACCAGATCGCCCGCAACGCGGCCGTGCTGGCCGAAGTCGACACCGAAGGCGTGTACCGCGCCGGCAATTCCGAGCACGTGCACCAGTTGCGCGTCGGCATCCGCCGCCTGCGCTCGGCCTGGAAGTTGTTCGACGGCTGGATCGGGCCAGTCCCCGACGCCATCATGCAGGGCGTGCGCGCCCACTTCGCCGCCTTCGGCGCCAACCGCGACCAGGACGTGCTGAACGAAACCGTGGCGCCCGCGCTGATGCGCGCCGGCATGCCGGTCATCCCGATGGAAGCCGCGCCGCCCGAACAGGACGCTCGCGCCATCGCCGGTGGCAAGGCCTTCCAGGCCTGGCTGCTGGAACTGCTGAAATGGAGCCTGGACGTGCCGCCCGCGCTGCCCGCCAGCGACGGCCAGCCCATCGCCAACGGCGTGCCCAGCGACGCGGCGCCCGAACCCGCCATTCGCCTGGAAGGCGGCATCGCCGGCCCCAGCGTCAAGCCCACCATCATCCCCATGCTGGCGCCCGAGCCCGATCCGCAGCAACTGCACAAGCAGTTGGCGCGGCGCCTGCATCGCTGGCACAGCAAGGTGGCCGACCAGGGCACCCAGTTCGCCACGCTCGACATCCCCACGCGCCACGAACTGCGCAAGCGCGGTAAGCGCCTGCGCTACAGCCTGGCCTTCGCCGAATCGCTGCTGCCCCCGAGCAAGCTGCGCGGCTACCGCAAGCTGCTGTCGCGGGTGCAGGACATCCTGGGCGAGATCAACGACCTGGCCGTCGCCAAGGACTACTACGAGTCGTGTACGGCCACGCATCCGCAGGCCTGGTTCGCGCTGGGCTGGATCAGTGCGCGCCTGGAGGAACTGGCGGTGGACGCGCAACGCGCCTTCGACGACCTGGCAGGCAGCAAGCCGTTCTGGAAATAAGGCGGCGCAGTCCCTCGCGGACCGCATTTGCACCCGCCACAAACACCGCGCCCCACGCCTGCGATGCAGCAGACGTGGGGCGCGGTATTTTCAGCGCCGGGCGCGAGGCCCGTGCGGGTATCAGCGGGAGGAATCAGTCGGCCAGCAAGGCTCCGGCGAATTCGTCGGCCACGAACGGCTGCAGGTCTTCGAGGCTTTCGCCCACGCCGATCCAGTACACCGGGATCGGCCGCACGCCCTGGCTGCCCGCAGCCACCGCCGCCAGCGTGCCGCCCTTGGCGGTGCCGTCCAGCTTGGTCACGACCAGGCCCGTCAGGTTGATGGCCGCGTCGAACGCGCGGATCTGCGCCAATGCGTTCTGGCCGGTATTGCCGTCCACCACCAGCAGCACCTCGTGCGGCGCGGCCGGATCGGCCTTGCCGATGACGCGGCGGATCTTCTTCAGTTCTTCCATCAGGTGCAACTGGGTCGGCAGGCGGCCGGCCGTGTCCACCATCACCACGCCCATGCCGCGCGCGCGGCCGGCGTTGACCGAGTCGAACGCCACCGCCGCCGGGTCGCCGCCATCCTGCGAGATCACGGTGACGTTGTTGCGGCTGCCCCATTCGATCAGTTGCTCGCGCGCGGCGGCGCGGAACGTGTCGCCCGCGGCCAGCAGCACGCTGGCGCCCTGGCGCTGGAAGGTGTGCGCCAGCTTGCCGATCGACGTGGTCTTGCCCGCGCCGTTGACGCCCGCGATCATCACCACCAGCGGCTGCGCGCGCTTCAGGTCGAAGGCGCGCTCCAGCGGACGCAGGTGGTCGGCCAGCAGCTGGCGCAGCGCGGCCTTGACCTTGGCCGGGTCCTCGATGCGTTCTTTCTTGACCCGCGCGCGCAGCGCGGTCAGCAGCTTCTCGGTGGCTTCCAGGCCGGCATCGGCCATAATGAGCGCCGATTCGAGTTCCTCGAACAGGTTCTCGTCGACCTTGACGCCGACGAAAATGCCGCCAATGCTCTGGCCGGTGCGCGACAGGCCCTGCTTGAGCCGCGACAGCCAGGACGCCTTCTTGGGCGCGGCTTCCGGTTCGGGCGCGGCGGGCGCCGGCACAATGGCGGCGGGAGCCGGGGCGACGACCGGCGCCGACGGCGTTGCGGCGGGCTGCGAAACCGCCGGCGCGGGAGCCACTGGCTGCTGCGGCACGGGCGCCGCGGCGACCTGCGCGGAAGCGACAGTCGGCGCGCCAACGGCGGGCGCAGCGGCGCTGGGCGTCGCGGGGGCAGCAGGCGCGGACACGGGCGCCGACGCCTGCGGCTGCGGCACCACGGCCGGCGACGGTTGCGGCACGCTGGCCGACGCCGGCGCGGGCACCTCGGCGGACGGCACCGGCAGGGTCACCTCGGGCGTCGCGACGGGCGCGAATTCGCGCGCCGGAACGGCGGGTTCGACGGGCTGGGCGGGGACCTCGGCCTCGGCTTGCGGCGCGATCCCGGCGTCCACCTGCTCCGGCGGCGGCGCGGGCTGGGCCGGCGCGGCGGGCGGAGGGGATTTTTTCTTGAAGAAGCGGCTAAACATGGGTAACAAGTATATTCGTATCGTCGGGGGCCAATACCGGCGCACCCCTATCGTCGTGCCCGACGTGGAGACGCTCCGCCCGACGCCCGACCGGGTGCGGGAAACGCTGTTCAACTGGCTCAACCACCTGTGGGGCGGCGAATTCGCCGACAAGCAGGTGCTGGATCTGTTCGCCGGCAGCGGCGCCCTGGGCTTCGAGGCGGCCTCGCGCGGCGTGGCGCATGTGCAGATGGTCGAGCGGGACAAGACCGCCGCGTCCGCGCTGCGGACACTGCGCGACAAGCTCAAAGCCGACATGATACGCATCCACGTGGGCGATGCGATGCAGGTCGCCGAAAGAATGGATGCGTCCCGATTTGACCTCATCCTGCTCGATCCGCCCTTCGGACAGGGCTGGCTGCCGCGCCTGTGGCCGATCCTGCCCGGCATCCTGGCCGAGGGCGGACTGGTCTACGTCGAGGCCGAAAGCCCCATCGAGGCCCCCGAAGGATTCGAGATCCTGCGCCAGGACAAGGCCGGGGCGGTCCACTACCATCTGCTGGAATTTGCTGCATTGCGCAAATAGATCAATAATCCGAGCTTCGGAGGATGGTGTACACCACTAATAACGGTACGGAGCTCGCATGATCATCGCTGTTTACCCCGGCACTTTCGACCCGCTGACCAGAGGCCACGAAGACCTGGTCCGCCGCGCCGCCACGCTTTTCGACAAAGTCGTGGTCGGCATCGCGCACAGCCGCAACAAGAAGCCCTTCTTCAGCATCGACGAGCGCGTGGACATCGCGCGCGAAGTGCTGGGGCACTATCCCAACGTGGAAGTGCAGAGCTTCGGCGGCCTGCTCAAGGACTTCGTGCGCGACCAGGGCGGGCGCGTGATCGTGCGCGGCCTGCGCGCCGTGTCCGACTTCGAATACGAATTCCAGATGGCCGGCATGAACCGCCACCTGCTGCCCGACGTCGAGACCCTGTTCATGACGCCGTCGGATCAATACCAGTTCATCTCCGGCACCATCGTGCGCGAAATCGCCCAGCTGGGCGGCGACGTCAGCAAGTTCGTGTTTCCCTCGGTGGAACGCTGGCTGCAGGAAAAGGCCAAGGAACGCCGCGAGCAATCCTGGCCGGGCTGAGCGTCCCGCTCTCCGCCTCACCGAACCCTCCCGGAGGGCGCCTTGCGCGCCCTCCCTGCATTTTGGCTATCCGCATCCGGCGGGGCCATGGGCAGGTCGGCGCCAGGGGCTTGCCCGGGCCGGCGCGGGCCCGGCAGTACAATTGCAGTATCCCTGCCGGATTCCGTTGCCCCTCCATCATGGCCCTGACCATCACCGAAGAATGCATCAATTGCGACGTTTGCGAGCCCCAGTGCCCGAACGACGCGATTTCCATGGGCGAGGACTATTACGTCATCGACCCTGACCGCTGCACCGAATGCGTCGGCCACCACGACGAGCCGCAATGCAAGGTGGTCTGTCCGGTCGAATGCATCGAACTGCATCCGCAATGGAAAGAAGGCCAGGAACAATTGATGGCCAAGTACCGCCGCCTGACCGGTGCCGCATGAGCGACACCGTCCAGCCCGGCTTCGACACCCCCTCCACCCGCCCCAACGCCCGCCGCGACCTGTCCGCTTCCGCCATCGCGGCGGGGCTGGTCGCCGTGCTGGTCAGCTTCGGCGGCACCGCGGTGCTGATGGTGCAGGCCGGCCATGCCGCCGGCCTGGACGCCGCCCGCATCGGTTCCTGGATCGGTTCGCTCAGCCTGGTGCTGGGCCTGGGCGGCGCGGCCTACAGCCTGCGCACCGGCCTGCCCATCGTCATGGCCTGGTCCACCCCCGGCGCCGCGCTGCTGGTCACCGCGCTGGCCGGCGTGCCTTTTCCCGAAGCCATCGGCGCCTTCGTACTGGCCGCCGCGCTGACGCTGGCCTGCGGCCTGTTCGGCTGGATCGACCCCATCCTGCGCCGCATTCCCGGCGAGGTGGCCGCCGCCATGCTGGCCGGCGTGCTGCTCAACTTCGGCATGGGCATCTTCACCAACGTCGGCAAGCAGCCGGCGCTGGTGCTGGCCATGTGTGCCGCCTACCTGGTGTGCCGGCGCTGGGCGCCGCGCTACGCGGTGCTGGTGGTGATGGCGGTGGCGGTGGCCATGGCCGCCGGCCTGGGCCTGATCCAGGTCGACCAGCTCGATTGGCACCTGACCGAATTCGTCTGGACCACGCCCGTCTTCAGCATGCAGGCCGCGGTCAGCCTGGGCGTGCCGCTGTTCGTGGTGGCGATGGCCTCGCAGAACCTGCCCGGCCTGGCCATCCTGCAAGCCGCCGGCTACCGCCCGCCGGCCTCGCGGCTGGTGGCCGCCACCGGCTTGCTCGGCCTGCTGGCGGCTCCGTTCGGCGCCCACAGCGTCACGCTGGGCGCGATCAGCGCGGCCATCTGCACCGGTCCCGAAGCGCATGCCGAGCCATCCAAACGCTACATCGCGGCGGCCACCTACGGCGTGAGCTATTTCGCGCTGAGCATCGTGGCCGGCGCCGTCGCGGTGTTCTTCCAGGCGCTGCCCGCCGCGCTGCTGGCAGCCTTGGCCGGGCTGGCGCTGCTGGGCACCATCATGGGCGGCATGGCCGCCGCCATGGCCAATCCGCAGCGGCGCGAAGCCGCGCTCATCACGCTGCTGGCGACGGCCTCGGGCTTCAGTTTCTGGGGTATCGGTTCGGCCTTCTGGGGCCTGGTGGCAGGCCTGCTGGCCCACACCGTGTTCGAATACCGGCGCAAGCCGGCGGCCTGATGCGGCGTTCGTCCCGCGTTGACCGCGGGCGCGTCGAGCGGCCGGGCGCGGCCCGCCGCCAGGCTCAGTCCGGCCAGACGGACACGGGCGTGTCCGGATGCACCTTCATGATGCGGCACGGCACCTGCACGAAATTCGAGATCCACGCCGCGGCCAGTTCGCCTTCGTCGATCACGTCGATGATCTGCTCACCGACCTTCATGCTGTAGCGCACGCTGTCGTCGTCCTCGATCACGTCCAGCGGAATATCCATGCGCAGCATGCCCGGCGCGCGCAGCACCAGGTAGCCCAGGCGCAGTTCCACCGTCACGTCGGCCAGCCGCGGGCACAGCTCGCGGTTGAGCCATTGGCCCGAATCATTGGCGACCAGCCATTGGCGATGATAGGGCGCGGCCTCGGCCTGCGACGTCTCGCCACATTGGGCAATGGGTTGGAAAGTGGCGCCGCTCATTTGCCCAGCAGGCCCTTGAGCGCCTTGTCCACCGCCGCGCCGCCCTTGCCCTTGCCGGTCACGGCTTCGCGCAGCTTGTTTTCCAGGCTGCGCTTGAGGATGCCGGCGACGGCGTCCTTCCACAGCAGCGTGTAGGCAGGCTTGTCGAACGGCCCCTTGACGTGCACCGGGATGGTCACGTCCTTCAGGTCGATCAGTTCCTTGCCTTCCGGGTCGGCAGCCGGATTGACGACACGGGCGCGCGCCACCAGGTCCAGTTCGTTCTTGACGAAGTCGATGGTGGCCGGCTCGCCCTGCGTCACGCGCAGCAGCGGCGACACCACGTTCAACCGCTTCACGTTGGCCACACCCTTGGCGAATGCGAGATCGGCGTCCATTTCGGAGAAAGCGGTCTGCTTGCTGGTATCGGCCGCCACGGTCGCATCCTGCGATTCCGGCTTGAGCGCGGCCCTCAACTCGCGCAGGGTCTGCGTCAGGTTGATGCCCTTGACCGCGCCATCGCGCAGGCGCAGCTGCAGCGTGCCGCCCAGGCCGCTCTTCATTGCGTAGGCGTTGGCGCCGGCGGTCTTCAGGTCCAGCGCCAGGCTGCCCGTGCCGCTCAACACGTTCTGCTGCGCCAGGTCCATCAACAGCGGCTCGATGGCGATGCCAGCCAGCGACATCTTGGTGGCGAGCTGATTGCCTTGCGCCGCATCCACCGACAACGCGCCGGCGAGCTTGCCACCATACAGGCCGGCGGTCAGGCTGGAAATGTCGAGCTTGCCGCGATCCAGCTTGACGGCGGCGGCGACGTCGTCGGCCTTCAGGCCGCGCACCACCAGCTTGCCGACCTTGACCGTGCCGTTCACGCTCGGGCCGACCAGCGCCGACAGGTTGATCGAATCGTCCGCGGGCGCGGCCGGCGCCGGCTGGGCCGGCTTGGTCTCGTCCTTCTTGCCTTCGGCCGGCGGCTTGGCGGGCGCGGCGGCGGCGGTGGCCGGCGGCACCAGCTTGTCCAGGTCCAGCGTGTCCACGGCCAGCGCGAAATTGACCTGCGGCGCGTCGCTCAGCTTGGCGATGTCGGCGGTCAGGTCGAACTTGCCGCCTTCCAGCACGGCGTTGATCTTGCTGTTGGCAGTGTCCTTGAGCAGATCGACATTGAGGCTGCCGATCACCGGGATCTGCAGGCTGCCCTTGGGCAGGCCCGGATCGGTGATATTGACGTCGCCGCGCAAGCCGGACAGGCCGCCCTTGCGTTGCAGCAGGTTCAGCGACAGCGGCGAAGCGAAATTCAGCTTGACGACGCGCTCGCCTTTCTTGGAGGTGCTGTCGAGCTTGGCTTCCTTGATATCCAGCTCGGTGGCGTTGCCGCTGATGCCGTTCAGGCCAAAACTGGCGTCCAGGCCGCTGATGCGCACGCGGCCGGTCAAGGCCTCGCCCGTCGCCTGCGTCGGCGAGATGTTGAGCGCCGGGGCATCGACCGCGAATTCAAACGGGCCGTCGGCCACGCCGCCCTTGGCACGCACCGCCAGCTTCTCGATCTGCAACTGGCTCTTGTGGGGATCGATCGACAGCTTGGGCATGGCCACGCTGGCTTCGACATTCGTGGCGGGCGCGGCCGGATCGGTGACATCGCCCTGGAACACGACTTCCAGGCCGGCCACGTCCAGCGCCGACTTCTGGCCGTTGAACGCCAGGTTGCCGCGCACCGCCAGGCTCTTGGCCTGCGCGCCCGGCAACTTGCCGTCCATGCGCAGGTCCAGCTTCTGGGCCGCATAGCGCTTGGCCGAAGGATCGAGCGTCAGCAACGCCTGGCCATTCAGATTGGCGTCCATGCGGGGGTTGCCGCCTTCGACGCGGGCCGTCAGCCGCACGTCGAACGGCTGGTTGAAGGTGACCCGGCCCGTATTGGCGTTGATCTTGGTCACCGCCACCGCCATGCCCGACATCTGGTCCTGCAGCTGGACTTCGCCGTCCTTCAGGTCCAGGCCGGCGATGTCGATCTGCATGTTGTTGCGCGACGGCGGCAAGGTGCCGCTGGTCAGGGCCTGCGCGGCGGTCTGCGCCGCGCCCGCGAGCGCTTCGGCGGGATTGGCCGGCGTGGCCACCACCGGCGCGGCGCCGCCCACCAGGTTGCTGAAATTGAACTGGCCGTCCTTGTCGCGCACGACCCGCGCCTTGAAGCCGCTGATGGCGACGTGATCCACCACGAAGCTGTTCGACAGCAGCGGCCACACCGCCACCGCCAGGCGCGTGCTCTCGATGGAAGCGAACGTTTCGGTGCTATTGGCTTCGGACAGCGACACGCCCTGCACCGACAGGCCGATGCGCGGGAACAGCGACAACTCGATTTCGCCGTCGATCGTGAGCGTGCGGTGATAGCGTTCCTGGACCAGCTCTTCGAGCTTGTACTTGTACGCGTTGGGGTCGAACGTCAGCAAAAAGATGGCCAGGCCAACGACGGCCACGACAACCAACACCACCAGGCCTATCAGAATGCGCTTGAACCACGTTTTCATTGCCGCCCCGTCGGTACCTCGACTGGTAATCCTTGAATGCCATCCGCCGCGCCGGGCGCGGGAATGGTGCTTTGCCGCCGCGCCGCGCGCGTGGCTTCCTGATATGTCCGTCTTCGATCGCGTGCCGCCGCGTGCGCCAAGCCGGGGGCCGGGGCGCCAAGCGGGGAGGAACTGCCATGGAAAGACCTGCTGAAGACGCCGGCATGACCAGCGTGCACATACCGCTATCGTAACAAATCGGGCCAGCCTGCGCGTCCGCCCCGAAACTGACGGTTTTCTGTCTTCGGGATTGTAGGGCTAGAATTATTGATCCATCAATCATTGATCGATCCAACAATGCCCGCCCCCGCTCCCAGCACGCCCTATTCACCTGGCCAAGTGCTTCCCTTCCGGCAGACCCTGCTCGCCATGCTGGGCATGTGCTTCGTCATGATGATGGTGGCCATCGACCAGACCGTGGTGGGCACCGCGCTGCCCACCATCGTGGCCGAACTCAAGGGCTTCGAGCTGTACGCGTGGGTGGCCACGTCCTACCTGCTGACCTCGGTCATCACCGTGCCGATCTTCGGCCGCCTGGGCGACTACTACGGCCGCAAGCCCTTCGTGGTGGCGGCGATCGTGCTGTTCACGCTGGCCTCGGTGCTGTGCGGCGCGGCCGACAGCATGTTCACGCTGGTGCTGGCGCGGGCGCTGCAGGGCGTGGGCGGCGGCATGCTGGTGGGCACGGCGTTTGCCTCCATTCCCGACCTGTTCCCCGATCCGCACGTGCGGCTGCGCTGGCAGGTCATGCTCAGTTCGGCCTTCGGCATCGCCAATGCGGTGGGCCCGACGCTCGGCGGCGCGCTGACCGAGCACTACGGCTGGCGCTCTGTGTTCTACGTCAACCTGCCCATCGGCATCCTGGGCCTCTGGTTCGTGGCGCGCTACCTGCCGCACCTGCGCAACCATACTTCCGGCAAGGTGCGCCTGGATTGGCAAGGGGCGCTGCTGATCGCCGCCGCGCTCGGCAGCCTGCAACTGCTGGTGGAACTGCTGCCCAAGGAAGGCCTGAGCGCCACCATCGTGCTGCTGGCCGCCGGCAGCATCGCCGCCTTCGGCCTGCTGTTCTGGTGGGAGCGGCGCTGCCCGCACCCGCTGCTGCCGTTCGACATGTTCCGCAACCGCGGCCTGGCGATGCTGTTCATACTGGCGCTGCTGGTGGGCGTGACCATGTATTCGCTGCTGTTCTACGCGCCGCTGCTGCTGCAGGGCGGCTTCGGCCTGTCGCCGCAGGATGCCGGGCTGCTGATCACCCCAATGGTGGTCTTCATCACCGTGGGCAGCATCATCAACGGCCGCATCATCACCCGCATCCGCAACCCCAACCGCATGCTGTACGCGGGCTTCATCCTGATGGCGCTGTCCTGTCTGGGCATCGTCACCACCCACAACTACACCGCGCACGGCCTGATCGCCGCCTACATGCTCATGGCAGGGCTGGGCATGGGCTTCATCATGCCCAACCTGACCGTGTTCGCGCAGCAGACCGCCGGCCGCAGCCACCTGGGCATCGCCACCGCGCTGCTGCAATCGCTGCGCATGATCGGCGGCATGCTGGGCACGGCCGTGGTCGGCACCATGGTCAACCACAGCTATTTCAGCGGCGTCGAATCGACGCTGCGCGGCGCCTCGGCGCGCTGGCTGCCGCAGCTGGACGACCCGCAGATGCTGGTCAACCCCGAGGCCCAGACACAGTTCCTGGCACAATTGGCGCATCAAGGCCAGGATGGAACGTCGCTGATCGAGATCGCGCGGGTGGCGCTGGTCGGCGCCATCCACGAGGGGCAGCTCATCGCCCTGGCGGTCGCGGTGCTGGCGCTGTGGTGCGTGCGGCGCGTCCCCCTGGTGCAATTGGCGCGCCCCGCAAAAACGGAGCCCGCCGCCGTCGGAGAGTAGCTTTTGCCCAAACAACAACAGGGCCTGCAGGTCATCCAGCACATGGGCCAGACCTACCGGGTCATGCAAAGCGCCTTCAGCGGCATGGTCGGCCACGCGCTGCCGCGCTGGCGCATCCTGCTGGCGCTGCATGAATGCGGCCAATGCTCGCAGAAGCACCTGGCCGAACGTTGCCGCCTCGACCCCGCTTCGCTCACCCGCCAGTTGCAGGCGATGCAGAAGCTCGGCTGGATCGCGCGCGCCGTCGATCCCGACGACAACCGCCTGACCAACGCCCGCCTCACGCCGGCCGGCCAGGCCGTGGTCGACGAAGCCCTGCCCAAGCGGGCGGCATTTTTCGAGGAATCGCTAAAGGGGCTGTCGGCTTCGGATATCGACACGCTGAACCGCGTGCTCAACGTGCTGGAAGCCAACTTCCTGCGCGCGGCAGGCGGCAACAAGGGCGAATGACCGCGCGCGGGGCGCCCATGGCGGCGCTTCAACACCGCGGCCGAGCGCCTGCGCACCCGACAGCGTCGGGCTGGACCGCGTCTGCGATGAATTGCGCCGGTCCCGCCATCGATGAGCCGCCGATCGCCCCCTTCAGGGCTTTCCGCCCTCTCCAACGGTTGCCCCCGATTCAGGCGTTTCGTTGAGCGCCCGACGCGCCAACGCGGCCCCAGCGTCCGCCCTCCACATTTGACATCCGGAAAAGTTATTGAATAACATTCAATTAATCTATTGAATGTTATTTTGTTTTCCCGGAACCCGCACATGCCGCCCGACCTATTTCTTCGCGCCGTGCTGATCGGCGCCGGCGCCACGCTCGTCATGGACCTGTGGGCGCTGCTGCTCAAGCGCCTGTTCGGCCTGCCGTCGCTGGATTACGCCCTGGTCGGCCGCTGGCTCGGGCATCTGCCACGCGGGCGCCTGACCCACCCCGGCATCGCCCGCTCGGCGCCCGTAACCGGCGAATGCGCCATCGGCTGGATCGCCCACTACGCCATCGGCATCCTGTTCGCGCTCCTGCTGCTGGCCATCTGGGGCCCGGCCTGGGCCGCGCGACCGACGCTGCTGCCTGCACTGACCGTCGGCATCGCCACGGTCGCCGCGCCCTTCCTGATCCTGCAACCCGGCATGGGCGCCGGCATCGCGGCGTCCAGGACCCCGAAACCCGGCGTGGCACGGCTGCGCAGCCTGATGGCGCATGCGTCGTTCGGCGTGGGGTTGTATCTGGCGGGATGGGCCGTGGCAAAGGCGCTGGAGGCCTGAAGCGGCGCACGCCTCCCGGTCGGCCCGGACAGCCTTGCCGCGCGCGCGTTTTGCCAATTCCGCCAAGGGCTTTTAAAGTAACGGCCTGGATCACATTCATCGAGGTATTCGTCCCATGCGCCATTGATGCCGCCGTCGCAATGACGGCCAGTCTCCACCCGCCCCCGTTCGCAGGGGGAGTTCCTGGCATCCCTGGAAGCATCACGCATGACGACTCCCTATCTCACGCTGGAAAGCGTGTCGTACCTGCTGCCTGACGGCAGCCCGCTTTTTTCCGGACTCGACGAAACCTTCGACCGGCGCCCCACCGGCCTGGTCGGACGCAATGGCGTCGGCAAGACCGTGCTCGCGCGCATCCTGGCGGGACAGTTGCCGCCGTCGAGCGGACGCTGCCTGCGATCAGGCAGCGTCTTCTACCTGGCCCAACAGGTTTCCCCGCCCGCTGGCGCCACCGTCGCCAGCCTGGCCGGCCTGCAAGCCACGCTGGACGCGCTGGCGCGCATCGAGGCCGGCAGCAGCGCGCCGGAAGACTTCGAGCGCGTCGGCGACCGCTGGGACATCCGCCAACGCCTGCAACATGCGCTGGAACGCGACGGCCTGGGCCATCTCGACGCCGCGACGCCGGCCAGCCGCCTCAGCGGCGGTGAAGCCATGCGCGTCGCGCTGGCCAGCGCCATGCTGTCCGAAGCCGAATTCCTCATCCTGGACGAACCCACCAACCACCTGGACCGCCGCAACCGCGAGGCACTGATCGAACAGCTGCGGCATTGGCCGCGCGGCTTGCTGGTCATCAGCCACGATCGGCAACTGCTCGACACCCTGGCGCGCATCGTGGAGTTGTCATCGCTGGGCCTGCGCGGCTACGGCGGCAACTACAGTGCCTATGCCGCAAGCAAAGAGCATGAACGCGCCAACGCGCTGGAACGGCTGGAACACCGCAAGCTCGAACGCCGGCGCGAGGAGCAGGCGATGCAGGCCCAGCGCGAGCGGCAGGAGCGCCGCCAGGCGCGCGGCCAGCGACACGGCAAGCAGGCCAACCAGGCCAGGATCCTGCTCGACCGGCAAAAGGGCCGCAGCGAGGATTCGGCCGGCAGGCTGAGGCAGCAACACGCAGTCGCCCACGAACGCTTGGCACAGGCCGTGCGCGAGGCCGCGGAGCAAGTCGAACAGGACGCCGCAATCTCGCTGCATGCGCTGCCCGTCGCGCAAGCGGCGCAGCGGCGCGTGGCGCAACTGGACGCCGTCACGCTGCCTTTCATCGTGGCGCCCACCCGCCATGTCAGCCTTCAGCTGGGCGGACAGCAACGCGTCGCGGTGACCGGCCCCAACGGCTGCGGCAAATCGACCCTGCTCAAGGTGCTGGCGGGCCAACTCGCGCCCTTGTCGGGCGAGAGGAAGGCGGCGCCCGAAAGCGTCTACCTCGACCAGCGGCTGGCCGGCCTGGCACCGGAGCGGCCCGTGCTCGAACAGCTGCAGGCCGCCAACCCCAACCTGGCCGAAGACGAACTGCGCACGCGCCTGGCCCACCTCGGCCTGGATGCACGCAAAATCCTGGCGCCCAGCGGCTCGCTCAGTGGCGGCGAACGCCTGAAGGCGGCGCTGGCTTGCGCGCTCTACGCCGATCCGCCGCCGCGCCTGTTGCTGCTGGACGAACCGGGCAATCACCTCGACCTGCCCTCCATGCTTGCCCTGGAAAGCATGCTGCGCGGCTATCCGGGCGCGCTGGTCGTGGTGTCGCACGACGAGGCGTTCCTGGACAACCTGGCGCTCACGGACAGGTTGCGGGCCACGCAAGGGGGTTGGCTGCTGGAACCGTGGTGAGCCCACACGATAACGATGCGTCGGCATGGCGATGAGGCCCCGCACTCCTCGCCATTGCCCCGCCCGCTCCCGTTCGCGCGGCTTCGCCATGCCCCTTAAACAAGTCTTCTTTTGCTGGCCCTGTGCGCGTTATGCGATCCATCCCGGCCGATATCCGGCATATTCCCTGGCAGCCATTCTCAATAAATAAAAATGCAAATCAATGGCGCTTTTTTTTCCAATATGAACAGGGATGGATTGTCATGCACCACCACTCGTCGGGCTCGTCCGCACTGCTTGGCCTGATCACGCTTGCCCTGGCGTCCACTGCCGCCCCGGTCCAGGCGCGGCAGCCGGATGCAGCCGGCAACACGTCGTCCGCACCGACCACGCTGCCGGCCATTGAAGTGAGCGGGCAAGCCGACGAGCCCACCGAGGCGACACGCTCCTACACTGTGCCCTCGACCCGCGCCTCGACCGGCCTGACACTGAGTCCGAAGGAGACGCCCCAGTCCGTGTCGGTGGTGACCCGCCAACAGATGGACGACCAGGGCATGCAGTCCATCGGCGATGTCCTGGGCAGCACCACGGGCATCACTTTCGTCGAGTTGGACAACGGCGGGCGCACGACCTACCGGGCCCGCGGATTCAACATCACCAACTACAAGGTCGATGGCCTGTCGATCATCGGCGGGTCCTCGTTCAACGGCGGCGGCAGCGGCGCGATCAACATGGATCTCTACGACCGCGTCAGCATCGTGCGCGGCGCGAACGGATTGTTGGGCGGCACCGGCGATCCCTCCGCCACCGTCGACCTGGTGCGCAAGCGCCCTGGCCGCGCGCTCGGCGCGAGCCTGACCGTGCGCACCGGAAGCTGGAACAAGAAGAATGCCGTCGGCGACATCAACATACCGCTGGCGGCGGACGGCCGTATCCGCTCGCGCCTGGTATTCAGCGGCGAGAACTCCGACGGGTTCCGCGACCACTCGAGCATCGAACGGCAGGGGTTCCTGGCCAGCTTCGCCATGGATGTGACGGACCGCACGCAGGTCGGCCTGGGCTTCCAGTACGAGCACAGCATCTTCCACGGCGCCTCCTGGGGCGCCAATGTGCCCGCCTGGTTCGCGGACGGATCGCCGACCCATTTCCGCCGCAGCCTCAACCTGGCGGCGGACTGGAGCAAGACCGACATGGAAGCGCAGACGCTGTTCGCCTCGCTCGACCATCGTTTCGACAACGACTGGAAGCTGCGCGCCGACTATGCTCACACCTCGCGCGCGGACCTGAACAACAAGGGCGCGGTCAAGGTCAACAATGGCAAGGTCCGCTGGCCCCACTGGAAGCAGGACGGCAGCGGCGCCTACCTCAATGCCATCCATTCGGAGACGGAAGGCGAAACCGACGCGTTCTCGCTGGATCTGTCGGGGCCCTTGGAACTGCTCGGACGCCGGCATGAACTGCTCGTCGGCCTGAACGGCTCGCGCATGGACGAACCATCCTGGACCTTCAACAGCGGCAACTGCAGCATCGACGGCATCGCCGGCTTCAAGGGCCGCTGCCAATACCGCACCGAGTTGCCCGTCGCGGATTGGCGCGCCTGGCGCGGCGACGAATACGGCAACATCCGCGCGTTCCGCACCGATGCCCGCCGCGTCACCCGGACAACACTCTATGGCGGCTACGTCGCGGGACGCTTCGAGCTCGCCGACGACCTGACCCTCATCACCGGGCTGCGCCGCAGCGTCTACCAGATCCACAGCGACAACTACAACGCGGCGGGCGTCCGCGGCGCGCGCACCGGCGAAAACGCCGCTCACGCCTGGACGCCCTACTACGGCCTGGTCTATGGGTTGACGCCGACCTACTCGGTCTACGCCAGCTACACTGATGTCTTCACGCCGCAGACCAACAAGAACGAAAGCGGCGACACCCTCAAGCCCATCACGGGCGCCAGCTACGAGACCGGCATCAAGGGCGAATGGTTCAACGGCGCGCTCAATGCCGCCGTGTCGGCATTCCGCAGCCAGCAGAAGAACGTCGCCCTGAAAGACGGCGACAGGTTGACGCCCGATGGCGACCAGGCCTACCAGCCCGGCACCGGCGTCACCGTCAAGGGCCTCGACGCCGAGATCGCCGGCGCCGTGACGGCCGCATGGAACGTCTATCTGGGCTACACCTACCTGGACGTCGGCAACAAGGACACCGCCGAGCGTCCCGACCCGCGCCATCTGCTGCGGCTGAACACCACCTACCGGCTGCAGGGAATGCTGCGGGGGCTGACCATCGGCGGCGGCCTGACCTGGCAAGGCAAGACGGTGTCCGAGCCCTACCCCGGCCGGCCGGACGGCCGCGGCGGCTTCGACGACTCGCCGATTCCCCTGAAGGGCTATGCGCTGTTCAACGCGATGGCGCGCTACGACATCAACCGCCACCTGTCGGCCATGCTGAACGTCAGCAACCTGTTCGACAAGACGTACTACCGGCAGTATGGGTTCTACAACGGCTTGATCTATGGCGAGCCGCGGCGGGTGACGTTGAGCTTGCAGGCGAGGTTCTAAATGGAAAGGGCAGGCCCTTGATGCCAAGGGCCTGCCCTTTCCATGAAGCGCGACCTGACGCGCTTGAATACGATCAGACGTTGAACAAGAAGTTCATCACATCGCCATCCTGCACGATGTATTCCTTGCCTTCGGCCCGCATCTTGCCCGCCTCCTTCGCCCCCTGCTCGCCCTTGTAGGTGATGAAGTCTTCGTAAGCGATGGTCTGCGCGCGGATGAAGCCGCGTTCGAAGTCGGTGTGGATGACGCCCGCGGCCTGGGGCGCGGTGGCGCCGATCGGCACGGTCCAGGCGCGCACTTCCTTCACGCCGGC
This sequence comes from Achromobacter sp. CSND-B12, assembly GCF_052906545.1. Classification (NCBI taxonomy): domain Bacteria; kingdom Pseudomonadati; phylum Pseudomonadota; class Betaproteobacteria; order Burkholderiales; family Alcaligenaceae; genus Achromobacter; species Achromobacter sp. CSND-B12. The sequence continues at coordinate 2,152,133 of NZ_JBREGJ010000001.1, forward strand.
GGTGAAGTAGGTCTGCAGGCCCAGCAGCTTGAAGGCGGCGCGGATCAGGCGGTTCAGGCCCGGTTCTTCCATGCCCATGTCCGACAGGAAGGCCTGGCGGTCGGCGTCGTCCAGGTCGACGATTTCCGATTCGATGGCGGCGCAGATGGCGACCACCGGCGCGTTGCGGGCGGCGGCGAATTCGGTCAGGCGGTCCAGCAGCGGATTGTTGGTGAAGCCGTCGTCGGCCACGTTGCCCACGTACATCGCGCGCTTGGCGGTGATGAAGCAGAGCTGGGCGATGTCGGCCTTTTCCTCGGTGGATAGGTCGAGCGCGCGGATCGGCTTGGCTTCGTTCAGCTGGGCCACGCACTTTTCCAGCACGGCGACGATGCGCTGCGATTCCTTGTCGCCGGAACGGGCGGTCTTCTGGTGGCGCTGCAGGGCCTTTTCGGCGGTCTGCAGGTCGGCCAGCGCCAGCTCGGTTTCGATGACTTCGATGTCGGCGATCGGGTCGACCTTGCCGGCCACGTGGATCACGTTGGGATCTTCGAAGCAGCGCACCACGTTGACGATGGCGTCGGTTTCGCGGATGTGCGAGAGGAACTGGTTGCCCAGGCCTTCACCCTTGCTGGCGCCCGCCACCAGGCCGGCGATGTCGACGAATTCGACCGTGGCCGACAGGATGCGCTCGGGCTTGACGATCTCGGCCAGCTTCTGCAGACGCGGATCCGGCACCTCGACCACGCCGACGTTCGGCTCGATGGTGCAGAACGGATAGTTCTCGGCGGCGATGCCGGCGCGGGTCAGAGCGTTGAAGAGTGTCGATTTGCCAACGTTGGGCAGGCCGACGATGCCGCATTGCAGAGCCATGGGAATCCTGTGTAAGTACGGTATTGATCGTTAACGTTCTAGTTTACCCCGCCGGGCGGGGCGCCATCATGACCGCGCCCGGGGGGACGGCCGGCTCAACTCGCCGCCGTGGGGGCCCAGCGCATCACGGCCCAGATCAGCAAAATGGGGCCGGCGTTGAACATGGCGTGCAGCGCGATGGCCGCGCCGATGCCGCGGCGGATGCGGATCCAGCCCAGCACCAGGCCGGTGACCCATTGCGGCAGCACCAGCAGCGGCAGCAGCCAGTACGGCGTGTGGTTGAAGACGAAGTTGGTCAGGTGCACGGCGGCGAAGGTCAGCGCCACCAGGTGGAACACCCAGCCGAAGTGCTTCAGGTAATGGCGCCGCCAGGCGGTGTTCCAGCCCTTGAGCGGCTCGGGGCACGGCCGCAGCGACCAGCAGGCCAGCAGCACGAAGGCGGCCAGCAGCAGGCCGGTCCAGATGCGCGGGCCGTACAGCACCACCGGCAGCAGCGCCGGGCACAGCCACAGCGCCTGCCTGGGACGCCGCAGGCCATAGCGGAACAGCATTTCCTCGACCAGCGGGGCCCAGATCACCGCCGTCAGCCAGGGGATGTTGGCCGGGTCCAGCCGATGCGTGACGCCGCCGACGCCGGCCGCGGCGACCGCCACCGGCCCCAGGGCGAACAGGTTGATCAGCCACAGCACCGCGGCCCAGGCCAGCAGGCGCCCCGGGCCGACGCCCGGCCACCAGTCCGACACCCAGCCGATCGCCGGCGTGCGGCCGGGCAGACGCCGCAACGGACGCGGCCGGCGCACGAAGCGCCAGAAGTCGGCCAGCTCGCTGCGGAAGCGCAGCTTGCGCGGTTCGGCGAAAGCCGGAGCGCCGTCCATCAGGCGTCGTTGCCGCTGTGCAGCTGGCGGGTGGCCAGCGCGAAGTCGCCCGCCAGCATGGCCGGGACCACGGCGCGGCAGCGGTCGATGACCGCCTCGATTTCCTTTTGTTCTTCGCGGCGCGGCGGGTGCAGCACGAAGTCCGCCACCTGCTGCGCCAGGCCGAGCGTGCGCGGATGGCCGATGCCGATGCGCAGGCGCCAGAAGTTCGGGCTGCCGAGCGCGGCCTGGATGTCCTTCAGGCCATTGTGGCCGGCATGGCCGCCGCCCTGCTTGAGTTTCACCTGGCCCGGCATCAGGTCGAGTTCGTCGTGCAGCACCAGCACCTGCTCCGGCGTCAGCTTGTAAAAGCGCGCCAGCGCCCCAACCGCCTGGCCGGAACGGTTCATGTAGGTGTTGGGCTTGAGCAGCAGGACGTTGTCGGCCCCCAGGCGGGATTTGGCCACCATGCCGAAGAACGACTTCTCCAGCGCGAACGAGGCGCGCAGGTCGTCCGCCAGGTGGTCGGCGAGCCAGAAGCCCGCGTTGTGGCGGGTGGTTTCGTAGTCGGGACCGGGGTTACCCAATCCCACGATGAGGCGTATGGGAATAGACATGATGGGGGGTGTTTAAACCAAAAAACCCTGCGCATGCAAATGCACACGCAGGGTTTCGGGCGCAAGCCGCGGGAAAGCCGAAGCTTTCCGGCAAGACTTAGGCGGCGGGAGCAGCCGGAGCGGCGTCGGCGTCGTCGGCGGCAGCGCCACCCTTGACGACAGCAGCGGCCAGCAGCGGGTTCTCTTCACCACCGTGCGGGACGTAGGTCACGCCCATCGGCAGCTTGATGTCGGCCAGGTGGATCGAAGCGCCGGCCAGGATGTCGGCCAGGTTGACTTCGATGAACTGGGGCAGCGCCGACGGCAGGCACGTGATTTCCAGTTCGGTGGCGACGTGGCTGATGATCGCGCCGCTCAGCTTGACGGCCGGCGAGACTTCAGCGTTCACGAAGTGCAGCGGCACCTTGGTGCGCAGCGCCTGGTTGGCGTCGACGCGCTGGAAGTCCACGTGCAGGACTTGCGGCTTGTAGGCGTGCCATTGAACCGAACGCAGCAGGACCTGTTCGTCCTTGGCGCCTTCGAGCTGCATTTGCAGGATCGAAGCGTGGAATTCTTCCTTGCGCAGGGCGTGGTAGATCTCGTTGTGGTCGAGTTCGATGTTCAACGGGGCAGCCGAACCACCATAAACAATGGCGGGAACGCGGCCCGCGCGGCGCAGGCGGCGGCTCGCACTCGAACCCTGGACGCTACGCGCAGTGGCAGTAAATTTCATGGAAAACTCCAAAAACAAAAAATGGCGAAGCGGACTTCACCGGTTAAAGACACGGCGCACAACAGGTGCGCCGTGTTGCTTGCGCCTTGCCGCGACCAGCAAGACACAAAAAACGGGGAGGCTGGCGTCAGTCGACGAACAGCGAGCTGACCGATTCCGCGTTCGAGATACGCAGGATGGTCTCGCCCAGCAGCGCGGCGCACGACAGCTGGCGGATCTTGCCGCTGGCCTGGCCTTGCTCGGAGAGCGGAATGGTGTCGGTGACGACCAGTTCGTCCAGTTCCGACGCCTCGATGCGGTCGATGGCGCCACCCGACAGCACGGGGTGCGTGCAATAGGCGTAGACGGCGCCGGCGCCGCGGTCCTTCAGGGCCTGGGCCGCCTTGCACAGCGTGCCGGCGGTGTCGACCATGTCGTCCATGATGATGCAGGTGCGGCCGTCGACTTCACCGATGATGTTCATCACTTCCGACACGTTGGCGCGCGGACGACGCTTGTCGATGATGGCCAGGTCGGCTTCGAGCTGCTTGGCCAGCGCGCGGGCGCGCACCACGCCGCCGATGTCCGGGGACACGACGACCAGGTTCGAGAAATTGCGGCGCCAGATGTCGCCCAGCAAAATCGGACCGGCGTAGATGTTGTCCACGGGAATGTCGAAGAAGCCCTGGATCTGGTCGGCGTGCAGGTCCATCGTCAGGACGCGGTCGACGCCAGCCACTTGCAGCATGTTGGCCACCACCTTGGCCGAGATCGCGACGCGCGCCGAGCGCGGGCGGCGGTCCTGGCGGGCATAGCCGAAATAGGGAATCGCGGCGGTGATGCGGCCGGCCGAGGCGCGGCGCAGGGCATCGACCATCACCATGATTTCCATCAGGTTGTCATTGGTAGGCGCACAGGTGGGCTGCAGGACGAAAACGTCCTTGCCGCGCACGTTCTCGTTGATCTCGACCATCACCTCGCCGTCCGAGAAGCGACCGACGGTCATCTTGCCCAGGGACATGTCGAGGTGGTTGACTACGTCCACGGCCAGCCGAGTGTTGGCCGTGCCCGTGAAGATCATGAAGCTATCGTTTGCCATGATGGATGATGCGATGGTCGTTTCGAGACACTAACGAGGTGATGCGAGAACCTGCTGAAACCGGAAAATAAAAAAGCTGCTGAACCCGGGCCAGTGTCTTACAGGCGTGTTCAACAGCTTTGTTATGTATTCGGTTGGCTGGGGAGGAAGGATTCGAACCTTCGCATGCCGGAATCAAAATCCGGTGCCTTAACCAGCTTGGCGACTCCCCAACTATCTTGCAATCCAATTCCGCAACGGATGTTCAGTCAACCCAGGACATGCCCGCACTAACCGGAACCGTGGATGCGTTGTGCTGTCTGTGTCATCTGCGTTTTTGCAGTTTGCTTCAACAGCGCCGCGCATTGTAGCGGTAATTTCCGTTTTCGCCAAAACGGCCTCCGACAGTTCGGAAAACTCGGCGTATAGACACGCGCCAGATCCCGACATGCGAACTTGGGTTCCCGTGTTTTTCAACACGCCCTGCTCTGCAAGCCACCGCGATGCCCTGAGAACCTCAGGATAAAGTCGGTAGACCACCGGCTCCAAATCATTTTTCCCGAAGGAAAATGTAGGCGAAGCAAGAAAGTCCGCTATTGTGATGTAAGAAGAATCCCTTGTCAAATCGGGTGCGGAAAAAATTCCAACGGTCGGCACGCTCGCGTCCGGCTGCGCCACCAGATAGGCCCGCGCCGGCAGGTCCAGCGCGGTCAGTTTCTCGCCCACGCCCTCGGCAAAAGCGGACTGGCCGAACACGAACACCGGCACGTCGGCGCCCAGCGGCAGGGCCAGCGCCATCAGTTCTCGCCGCGACAGCCCGGTGCCCCACAAGCGGTTCAACGCGATCAGCACGGTGGCCGCGTCGCTCGAACCGCCACCCAGGCCGCCGCCCTGCGGAATGCGCTTTTCCAGCGCGATCTGCGCGCCCTGGCGCGTGCCAGTGGCCTGTTGCAGGGCGCGGGCGGCGCGCAAGGTCAGGTCGTCCTCTTCGGACACGCCCGCCAATTCCGTGGCGCGGCTGATGACGCCATCGGCGCGCGCCTCGAAGTGCAGCGTGTCGCACAGGTCGATGAAGCGAAAGGCCGTCTGCAGCAGGTGGTAGCCGTCGGGACGGCGGCCCACCACATGCAGGAACAGGTTCACCTTGGCGGGCGCGGGTACGTCGTAGAGGGTCACGGCGGATCGGAAAAAAAGACGGATGCGTCGATTTTAGCGACCCGCCCGGGGTGGCGAGCGCCGGGACGCCATGACAGGGCCGCTGGCGTCCCGGGGGACCGGCGGGAGACCGATCCTATCGTCCGCAAGGAACGGCGCAACGGGAATAGGCCCCGGCTTGCCCGGACCTGGACCCCGCCCTCGGACGCGGATCAGGCGATCTGCGGCGCGACGCGGCCGGCCAGGCGTTCGGCCGGGGCCTCGATCACCTGCCCTTCCGGCAGCTTGAACACCGCCACGGCGCCCGCCAGCTGGCGCGCCTGCTCTTCGAGCGCGCCGGCCGCGGCGGCGGCCTGCTCCACCAGCGCCGCGTTCTGCTGGGTCACGCCGTCCATCTGCGTCACGGCGCGGTTGACCTGGTCGATGCCGGTGGCCTGTTCCTCCGACGCGGCCGAGATCTCGCCCATCAGGCTGGTCACGCGCTGCACCGAATCGACGATCTCGCGCATGGTGGCGCCGGCGGTTTCCACTTGCTCGGAACCGACGCCGACCTTCTGCGCCGAATCCTCGATGAGCTGCTTGATTTCCTTGGCGGCGGCGGCGCTGCGCTGGGCCAGCGTGCGCACCTCGCTGGCGACCACGGCAAAGCCCTTGCCCTGCTCGCCGGCGCGCGCGGCCTCGACCGCGGCATTGAGCGCCAGGATGTTGGTCTGGAACGCGATGCCGTCGATCACGCCGACGATGTCGGAAATACGCGACGAGCTGCCCTGGATGGCGCGCATGGTCTCGACCACGCTGGAGACGGCCTCGCCGCCGCGTTGCGCCACGGCGGCCGAGGCGGCCACCATGCGGTTGGCTTCGCGCGCGGTGTCGGCGTTCTGCTTCACCGTGGTCGCCAGCTCTTCCATGCTGGCGGCGGTTTCCTCCAGCGAGGCGGCCTGTTCTTCGGTGCGGCTGGACAGGTCGGCATTGCCGGACGAGATCTCGCGCGCGCCGACGTTGATCTCATCGACGCCGCGGCGCACCGTGGACACCGTGCGCACCAGGCTGTCCTGCATCGCGCGCAGGGCGCCCAGCAGCGCGCCGATCTCGTTGCGGCCGCGATCGGCCACGCGGCGCGTCAGGTCGCCCTCGGCAATGCGGCGGAAGATCTCGCCGGCTTCCAGCAGCGGCCGCACGATCATGCGGCGGATCAGCATGTGCGCGCCCACCGCCATCAACAGGCCCAGCACCAGGATGCCGGCCAGCAGCGAACTGAAGATGGTGTGGAACAGCGAGATCTCGTCCATCACCTCCTGCCCGGTGGTCTCGGCGCGACGCATGAAGGCGTCGCGCTCGGACACCAGCAGCTCCTGCACCTGCTGCGTGCCCTGCTTGAAGTAGGCGTCCATGTCACCGGCCTCGAGCACCTTGCCGACGTTCTGCAGGTTGTTGCTGAGATTGCCGTAAGCCTCGATCAGGTCCTTGGACTCGGCTTTCTCCTGCGCCGACAAACCGCCGGCAAAGCCCTGGAAGGCCCGGTCGCCCGCGGCAATGCGCTGGCGCGCCAGGCGCAGTGCGGTGGTGTCGCTGGCGTTGCCCTGCGCCACCCGGGTGGCATAACGGCTCAGGTCGGTGCGCGCCGCCACCAGGGACAACGCGGCCGTGTTCACGGCGTTGACCTGCTGCGAGGAAAGGCGATAGAGCTGGCCGACGTCCTGGTTGGTCTGCCGCAGGGCGACGAAACCCATGCCGCCCACCAGCAGCTGGAAAGTGAAAAACACCGCGATGATCCCCAAGAGCATCGTCGCGATCCGCGTATTCCTGAACATTGGCATTCTCCGTAAAAAAGCGGCGGCGCGATCCGCGGCCACCGGCCTTGCATGCCGCGCGCGGGGGTCGTGCGCGCGGGTGTGGGAAGAATTATTCAGGTTAAACAGAATCTATCAATCAGTAACAAAGTCGATTTTGCAACGCTGATTTGCTGATTGAAGCGGGGCGGACGTGCTACAGCCAGACGACACAACGGCCCCGCAGGGCCGTCGAGGAAGTCACGAAGCGGTAGCAATCAGGGCTGATTGACAACCAGGCGCACCATGATGCGGCGCCCCGGCTCCTGGCGCTCCAGCACCAGCATCTGCGGGCCGAGCGTGTCGTAGCGCGAGAGCCGCGCGCGCCAGCCGCCCTGCTCGAAGGCCACGGGGCGGCCCAGGTCGTCGCTGGACACATCGGTGGCCTCGGGCTGGCCCGGCAGCTTGCCGCGCAGCCAGTCGCGCATGCCGGATACCGGCATGCTGCTGCCCAGGGCGTCTTCGGCCAGGGCATCGGGGTTGTCGGCCACCAGGCGGGTGCCGTCGGCCTTGGTCAGGCTGGCCGCGCCGGGCTGGCCTTCGACCCGGGCTTCGGTCGAGCCGAGCGGATTGGTCAGGTCGAGCACGTAGCGGCGGCCATCGTCCGACCAGGAAAAGCCGCCTTGCACGGCGCTTTGCTTGCCGTTTTCCTCGTTGACCGTGATGGCGAAGCGTCCGATGCGCGAGAACGCGTCGGGCGAGGCGCCTTCAATGGGCTTGGGCGTGGTGGTGCAGGCCGCCAGCACGAACGCCAGCATGGCCAGCAGCGCCCAGCGCATCCATTCCAATCCGAGGCCGCGCGACGCTGCCGTCACAGGCTGACTCCCAGGCGCTTGATGACGTCAAGAACGGTCCTGTTCTTGGGATCCTTCTGCACCGCGGCGCGCAACAACTCGACCGCCTGGTCGCGTTTGCCCTGGGTCCAGAGCACTTCGGCCAGGTGGGCCGCGATGTCGGCCTCGGGCCGCACGCTGTAGGCGCGCCGCAGGTAGTCGGCGGCGGCGATCTGGTCGCCCATGCGGAATTTGACCCAGCCCATGCTGTCCAGGATGAACGGATCGTTGGGCGAGAGCTCCAGCGCCTGCGTAATCAGGTCCAGGGCTTCAGGCAGGCGCTGGTTGTGATCGGCAAGCGTGTAGCCCAGCGCGTTGTAGGCGTGGGCATGCTCGGGATCCAGCGCGATGACCTGGCGCAGCATGCGCTCGAGGTCGGCCAGGCGGTCCTGGCGCTCGTACAGCATGGCCAGTTCGTACTTGATCTCGACGGTATCGGGCAGCGCCTGGTCGGCCGCCTCCAGCACCGACACGGCCTGGCCGACGCGGTCGGCGTCGCGCAGGATCTGCGCCTTGGTCAGCACGCCCAGCGTGCGCTCTTCCTCGTCCTGGGGCGCGGCGGCATCGACCATCTTGATGGCGTCATCGATGCGGCCGGACTTGGCGCGCAGGGCGGCCTGGCGCATGCGCGCCGAGAAGCGCAGCGACGGGTCGTCGATGCGGCCGAGTTCGGCGATGGCTTCGTCGTACTGGCCCTGGTCTTCGGCGATGCGCGACAGCAGCACGTGGGCATCGGCCGCGGCGGCGCCGGCGTCGGTGGCGCCCGGCACGATGGCGCGCTGGCGCTGGTTCTGCACGTCCAGGTACTGCTGCAGCAGGGTCTTGGCCTGCGGCAGTTGGCCGGCCTTGTAGGCCAGTTGGGCCTGCATGAAGAGCAGGTCGAAGTCTTCCGGCGAGCGCCGCGACATGGCCTGCAGTTCGGCGAGGGCGCCGTTGTAGTCGCCGGCATCGGCCATCTGGCCGGCCAGCATCAGGCGCACCTTGCGGGCGTTGGGATTGCGGGCGATATAGGCCTGGGCCTCGGCCTGCGCACGCTGCGGATCGACCTTGGCGCCGTACTCCAGCACGCGCTGGGCGGCGGGCTCGGACCTGGGATCGGCGGCCAGGGCGGCGCGAGCCTCCTGGGCGGCGCGCGGGTAGTCGCCGGCGGCCGAGGCTACGTCGGCCAGCGCCAGATGGGCGGCGGGCAGCTTGCGCACGCTGTCGCTCAGGGATTCGTCGAGGATGCGCAGCGCCAGGCGGCGGTCGTTCAGGCGGCTCAGCACCGCCAGAGCCTGGCCGATGGCGGCCGGCTTGTCGCGCGAGGCCTCGATGCGGTTGCGCAGCGCCTGCGACAGGCCCTTGGTCTGGCCGTTGGCCGCGGCCAGCGCCAGTTCGGTGGAGCTGGCTTCAAGATCGTTCGGCGACAGGCGGGCCCAGACACGGGCCGCGTCCAGCGCGCCGGGCAGGTTGCCGCCGGCCAGCTGGAATTCCAGGCCGCGGCGCGCCAGGCGGGGATCGCCGGTGTCGCGCGCCAGGCCGACCATGGTGTTGGCGGCGGTGCCGTACATGCCGCGCTGGGCGGCGATTTCCGAGGCCAGCACGCGGTAGAAGATGTCAGCGGTCAGCGACACGTAGGGCAGCTGGCCGGGACGCAGGCGGATCACCTCGGTTTCAGGCTGGCGGTTCTGGGGCGCCATGCGGGGGCCGGTCGCATCCCGCGTCCGGCTGTCGGCGGCCTGGGCTTGAGGGGCCAGGGTGGAGGCCAACGCAAGCGCCAGCGCGGCAATCCCGATATTCATTTGTTTGAAAGACGACTTCACGCGGCCCGTCCGGTTGGTGGCACAATCTTCGTACACGCAATTGATGATCTTACACTGGCTCATGCCGGAACTGCCTGAAGTTGAAACCACGCGTCGCGGAATCGACGCCGTCATCACCGGCCGCCCGCTCACGCGGCTGGTCGTCCATGAGTCCCGGATGCGCTGGCCCATCCCGGCCGAACTGCCCGCCCTGGTTGGCGGCCACACGGTGCGCGAATGCGGCCGCCGCGGCAAGTACCTGCTGCTGCGCTTCGACCACGGCACCCAGATCGTGCACCTGGGCATGTCCGGTTCGCTGCGCAGCGTGGCGCCCGGTGAATTCCTGCGCAAGCACGACCACGTCGAATGGATCTTCGACCAGGCGGTGCTGCGCCTGCACGACCCGCGCCGCTTCGGCGCGGTGTTGTGGCATCCCGATGCGGACGGACCGGTCGAAAACCACCCCCTGCTAGCCAGGCTCGGCATCGAGCCGTTCGACCCGCGCTTCGACGGCGCCTGGCTGCACCATCACTTCAAGAACCACGGCGCCGCGATCAAGCAAGTGCTGCTGGCCGGCATGGCGGTGGTGGGCGTGGGCAATATCTATGCCTCCGAAAGCCTGTTCCGCGCGCGCATCAATCCCAAGACCCCGGCCAACAAGCTGTCGCGCGCCCGCTGCGACCGCCTGGCGGACATGGTGCGCGCCACCCTGGCCGACGCCCTGACCTCCGGCGGCAGCACCCTGCGCGACTACGTCGGCGCCACCGGCGAGCCGGGCGCCTATTTCGAGATCCACGCCGCGGTCTATGAACGCGCCGGCCAGCCATGCCGGGTCTGCGGCACGCCGATCAAGCGCATCGTCCAGGGCCAGCGGGCCACCTACTACTGCCCGAAGTGCCAGAAGACCTGAGCGTCCCCGCCTGACTTCTGTCCAAGTCCCTGGGGCCTCCTCCGGTCCGAAAGGTTCCCGTCCGGGCCGCCCTGCGCGGCCCGGATGCATTTGGGCAGTCCCGGAAACCCAAGGGAAATCCCTGCCAAAAAGGGCCAATTCGTTTATAGCAAACGTATTGCACAACCACTAACGCCACGCTATAGTCCGTCCACACACCCTATTCCTATAAAAGTGGAAGGAGCCTCCATGAGCAAGCAATTCGCTTCGCACGCCGACCTGAGCGACAAGGTCGTGTCGTTCGAAAAGCTGTCCGACAACGCCTACGCCTACACCGCCGAAGGCGATCCCAACACCGGCGTGATCATCGGCGACGAGGCCGTCATGGTGGTCGACACCCAGGCCACGCCGGTCATGGCGCAGGACGTCATCCGCCGCATCCGCGAAGTCACCGACAAGCCGATCAAGTACATCCTGCTGTCGCACTACCACGCGGTGCGCGTGTTCGGCGCCTCGGCCTACAACGCCCAGGAAATCCTGGCCAGCCGCGACACCTACGACCTGATCGCCGAACGCGGCGAGCAGGACAAGGCCAGCGAGATCGGCCGTTTCCCGCGCCTGTTCCGCAACGCCGAATCGATTCCCCCCGGCCTGGTCTGGCCCACCATGACGTTCAAGGGCGAGATGACCGTCAACCTGGGCAACCTCGAGGTCAAGCTGCTGCAGGTCGGCCGCGGCCACACCAAGGGCGACACCATCGCCTGGCTGCCCGAGCAGAAGATCCTGTTCGCCGGCGACTTGGTCGAATACCAGTCCACCCCCTACTGCGGCGACGCCTACTTCCGCGACTGGCCCAGCACGCTGGACGCGCTGTGGGGCTTCGAGGCCGAAAAGATGGTGCCCGGCCGCGGCCCGGCGCTGAAGAACGCCACCGAAGTGCGCCAGGGCCTGGCCGGCACGCGCGCCTTCCTGACCGACCTGTACGGCGCGGTCAACCGCGGCGTGGCCGAGGGCAAGGACCTGAAGACGATCTACCGCGAGGTCTACGACTTCATGAAGCCGCGCTACAGCGACTGGGTCATCTTCGATCACTGCATGCCGTTCGACGTGTCGCGCGCCTATGACGAAGCCACCGGCCACGTCCATCCGCGCATCTGGACCGACAAGCGCGACCTGGAAATGTGGGCCCAGCTGGAGGGCTGATCCCGCGCGGCCGGCGCGCCGGCCGCTGTTCCACAGATCGAAACGGCTGCACGCAATTCGCCACCGAAGTCGGCCGGCGACGCGCGCAGCCGCGCATAAAAACAAAATGACCCACACAGGAGACAACCGTGGGAGACATCGACTTTCAGGCGATGGAGTTCGCCTATGAAAAACACGCCGACCAGGCCGCCGCGACGCAGGCGCGCCACCCGGTGGTGGTGGTGGGCGCAGGCCCGGTCGGCCTGACCACGGCGTTGGACCTGGCACGCCAGGGCGTGCGGGTGGTGGTGCTGGACGACGACTACCGCCTGTCCACCGGCTCGCGCGCCATCTGCTTTTCCAAGCGCACCCTGGAAATCTGGGACCGCCTCGGCGTCGGCCAGCGCATGGTCGACAAGGGCGTGTCGTGGAACGTGGGCAAGGTGTTCTTTCGCGACCAGGAAGTGTGGCGCTTCGACTTGCTGCCCGAGCCCGGCCACCGCCGCCCCGCCTTCATCAACCTGCAGCAGTACTACGCCGAAGGCTACCTGTACGAGCAGGCGCGCCAGGAACCGAACATCGACCTGCGCTGGAAGAACAAGGTGGTGGGCCTGGAGCAGGCCGGCGACGGCGTGGTGCTGTCGATCGACACGCCCGAAGGCGGCTACGCGCTGCGCGCCGATTGGCTGGTGGCCTGTGACGGCGCGCGCTCGCCGGTGCGCAAGCTGATTGGCCAGGAAAGCCATGGCCGCATCTTCCGCGACCGCTTCCTCATCGCCGACGTCAAGATGAAGGCCGACTTCCCGGCCGAGCGCTGGTTCTGGTTCGACCCGCCCTTCCACCCGAATCAATCGGTGCTGCTGCACATGCAGCCCGACAATGTCTGGCGCATCGACTTCCAGCTGGGCTGGAACGCCGACCCGGTCGAGGCCGTCAAGCCCGAGAACGTGCTGCCGCGCATCCGCGCCCTGCTCGGCCCGGACGCGCAATTCGACCTGGAATGGGTCAGCGTGTACACCTTCGCCTGCGAACGCATGGACAAGTTCCGCCACGGCCGCGTGGTGTTCGCCGGCGACTCGGCGCACCGCGTCTCGCCGTTCGGCGCGCGCGGCGCCAACAGCGGCGTGCAGGACGCCGAGAACCTGGCCTGGAAACTGCGCCTGGTGCTGGCCGGCCACGCGCCCGAATCGCTGATCGACAGCTACGCCGCCGAGCGCGAGCACGCCGCCGACGAGAACATCCTGAATTCGTCCCGCGCCACCGATTTCATCACGCCCAAGAGCGACATCAGCCGCAGCTTCCGCAACGCGGTGCTGAACCTGGCCCGTACCCATGCGTTCGCGCGCACGCTGGTCAACAGCGGTCGCCTGTCGCTGCCGGCCACCTACGCCGATTCGCCGCTGAACACGCCGGATACCGACGCCTTCTCCGGCCGCATGCGGCCCGGCGCGGTGGCGCTGGATGCGCCGGTGCAGGGTCCGGGCGATTCACCGTGGTGGCTGTCGCAACTGGACGCCGGTTTCGCGCTGGCCTATTTCTGCGGCGATGCCCCGCCCGACGCGCAGACGCTGCAGGCCCTGCGGGCGCTGCGACTTGCGGCGGTGCCGGTCAAGCCCGTGCTGGTCGCGGGTCCGGGTTGCGATACCGCGGGCTGGCCGTCCGACCTGGCGGCGGTGGTCGACACCGAAGGCCTGCTGGCCCAGCGCTATGACGCGCTGGCGGGCACCGCCTACCTGATCCGTCCCGACCAGCACATCGCCGCGCGCTGGCGCGCCTTCCAGCCCGACGCGGTGGCGTCGGCCGTCAACCGCGCCATCGGCCGCGCCTGAAGAACCCGGAGGCCTTTTCCATGCTGAACACCGAAACCAACCTGGCCGCGCCGGACGACTTCTACGAAGCGCTGATCGACGCCCATCGCGACCTGAGCAACGAGCAGAGCCAGGAAATGAACGCGGCGCTGATCCTGCTGCTGGCCAACCACCTGGGCGACATGGCGGTACTGCGCGAGGCGCTGGCGCAAGCCCGCGCGTCGGTCACGCCGGCGTCGAACCCACCGCAAACGCATTGACGATCAGGGCGCGCAACCACTGGTTGCCGCCATCGCGATCGTAGCGGCGCTGCCAGTACATATTGGTCTGCAGCGCCGGCACCTTCACCGGCGGCGTCATGTAGCGCAGGCCGAATGGCTGCGCGGCGCTCGCCGCCAGCTTTTCGGGCACGGTCGCCAGCAGGTCGGTGGCGCTGACGATGTACGGAACCGCCGAAAAATGCGGCACGCTGAAGTGCTCGGCGAGCGGCACGCCGGCCCGTTCCATGGACTGGTTGACCTGCCCGTAGGGCGCCGCGCGCGACACGATCAGGTGACGCTCGGCGCGAAACGCCTTCAATCCCATGCCGGGGTGGGCCGTGGGATGCGCCTGGCGAAAGAGCGTGGCGTACCCCTGCCGGAACAACATGCGCTGCAAGGTGCCCGCCCCCATCTCGTCGAAGGCGCCGATGGCCAGGTCGACGCGGCCCGCTTCCATTTCCCGCGGCAGATCGGGGCCCTGCACCCGCACCGAGTCGATGCGCACCTGTGGCGCCACCTGCACGCACACTTCCATCAGCCGCGGCATGAAGTGGATCTCGCCGACGTCGGTCATGGCCACGCGAAAGCGCCGCGTGCTGGTGGCGGCATCGAACGCCTCCTGGTCCTGCAAGGCCTGCGACAACAGGGCCAGCGCCTCGCTCACCGGGCCGGACAGGCGCTGCGCGCGCGGCGTGGGCAACATGCCCTGCGCGGTGCGCACGAACAGCTCGTCGCCAAACGCCAGCCGCAGCCGGCGCAGGGCGTTGCTGACCGCTGGCTGCGACAGCTCCAGGCGCCGCGCCACGGCGGACAGGTTGCGGTCCTCCAGCAGGTGCTGGAACAGGATCAGCAGGTTCAGGTCGACGTCGCGCAAGTCCGCCATCAGGCACCCCTACTATTCACGAAATTTATAGTTGGTATTTTTGCATTCCCGTAGCCATAGCGGGGGATTTTTCCGACAATGGCATATCGGCACCGGAAATCCGCTCCGGCGCGCCAGGACCAAGACCGCGCGGCCACGCATCGCGCGCCACCCCAGGAGGATTCCATGGAACTGCACTACCAGACCGGCTTCGGCAACGACTGTGCCACCGAAGCCCTGCCCGGCGCCCTGCCGGTGGGCCGCAATTCGCCCCAGCAATGCCCCTATGGCCTGTACGCCGAGCAGTTGTCCGGCACCGCCTTCACCGCGCCGCGCAGCGAGAACCGCCGCTCCTGGCTCTACCGCATCCGCCCGGGCGCGCAGCACAAGCCGTTCGAGCCGTTTGCCGGCGTCAAGGGCTGGGAAAGCGCGTTCGGCCACGGCCCGGTCACGCCCAACCAGCTGCGCTGGAGCCCCCTGCCCATCCCCACCGTGCCCACCGACTTCATCGAAGGCGTGAAGACCTGGGGCGGCAACGGCGGCCCCGATGAGCAAAGCGGCGTCGGCATCCACCTGTATGCCGCCAACCGCTCGATGCAGGGCCGCTATTTCTACAACGCCGACGGCGAGCTGCTGCTGGTGCCGCAGCAGGGCCGCCTGCGCCTGGCCACCGAACTGGGCCTGATCGACCTGGAGCCGCTGGAGATCGCCGTGATCCCGCGCGGCGTGCGCTTCAGCGTGCAACTGCTGGACGACAGCGCGCGCGGCTATATGCTGGAGAACTTCGGCGCCGCGCTGCGCCTGCCCGAACTGGGCCCGATCGGCTCGAACTGCCTGGCCAATGCCCGCGACTTCAAGACGCCGGTGGCCTGGTATGAGGATGTGGAAGGCGACTTCGAACTGATCGCCAAGTTCACCGGCGGCTTCTGGCGCGCCGCGATCGGCCATTCGCCACTGGACGTGGTGGCCTGGCACGGCACGCACGCGCCGTACAAGTACGACCTGCGCCACTTCAACACCATCGGCTCAATCAGCTACGACCATCCGGACCCGTCGATCTTCACGGTGCTGACCGCGCCGTCCGACACCCCGGGCACCGCCAACATGGACTTCGCCATCTTCCCGCCGCGCATCCTTGCGATGGAGAACACCTTCCGTCCGCCCTGGTTCCACCGCAACGTCGCCAGCGAATTCATGGGCCTGATCCAGGGCGTGTACGACGCCAAGGCCGATGGTTTCGCCCCGGGCGGCGCGAGCCTGCACAACTGCATGAGCGGCCATGGCCCCGACGCCGAGACCTTCGAGAAGGCCTCGCGCGCCGACACCAGCACCGCGCACTACATCCGCGACACCATGGCCTTCATGTTCGAAACGCGGCGCGTGATCCGCCCGACGGCGCAGGCGCTGGCCTCGGTAGAATTGCAGGGCGACTATTACCGGTGCTGGCAGGGCCTGCAGAAGCATTTCGATCCCGCCAAGGCGTGACCGTTTTCTCTCCCGTCACGCCCGCCCACGGCGATGCGCGCAAGCGCATCGCCGTTTGGCTTTGGATTTTTCCGGCGCCCGCCGCGCCCTTACAAACACATTGAACGAGACACTCCCCATGACCACCGCCATCAACGAAACCCACGACCCGTCCCTCAAGAGCTGGGTCGCCAGCGCCAACACCGGCACCTCTGACTTCCCGGTGCAGAACCTGCCCTACGCCGCGTTCCGCCGCAAGGGCTCGCAGGAATCGTTCCGCCCCGGCGTGGCCATCGGCGACCAGATCGTCGACCTGGCCGCGCTGGCCGCCGCCAAGCCCTTCGAAGGCGCGGCCGCCGAGGCGCTGGCCGCCTGCCAGGGCGATAGCCTGAACGCGCTGATGGCCCTGGGCCATGCCCACTGGAGCGCACTGCGCCTGGCGCTCTCGCGCGCGCTGCGTGAAGGCGCCGCGCTGCGCGCCACGGTCGAGCCGCTGCTGGTGGCCCAGGCCGACGCCGAATACACCACGCCCGCCCGCATCGGCGACTACACCGACTTCTACATCTCGGTGCACCACGCCACCGCCATCGGCAAGCAGTTCCGACCCGACAACCCCCTGCTGCCGAACTACAAGTGGGTGCCTATCGGCTACCACGGCCGCGCCTCCAGCATCGGCGTGGACCAGAAGTTCCCGCGTCCGGTCGGCCAGACCCGCCCCGCCAACGAAGGCGAGACGCCGCAGTTCGGCCCGTGCGCGCGGCTGGACTACGAACTTGAACTGGGCATCTTCGTCGGCACCGGCAACGCCCAGGGCGAACGCATCAAGCTGGCGGACGCCGATGCGCACGTGTTCGGCCTGTGCATCCTGAACGACTGGTCGGCGCGCGACATCCAGGCCTGGGAATACCAGCCGCTGGGCCCGTTCCTGTCCAAGAATTTCGCCTCGACCATCTCGCCGTGGATCGTCACCATGGAAGCGCTGGAGCCGTTCCGCACGCAGTGGAACCGCGGGCCGTCCGAGCCGCAGCCGCTGCCGTACCTGGCCTCCGACGCCAACCGTGCCAAGGGTGCCTACGACGTGCAGATGGAAGTGCTGCTGACCACCGCACAATCGCGCGCCGGCAAGCAGGCGCCGGCCCGCCTGTCGCGCAGCAATTTCCGCGATGCCTACTGGAACGTGGCGCAGCTGATCACGCACCACACGGTGAACGGCTGCAATCTGCAACCGGGCGACATGCTCGGCACCGGCACGCTGTCGGGCCCGCAACCGTCGGAAGCCGGTTCGCTGCTGGAACTGAACCACGGCGGCAAGCAACCGATCGAGCTGCCCTGGGGCGAGAAGCGCACCTTCCTGCAGGATGGCGACCAGGTCATCATCCGCGCCGAATGCGTCAAGGCGGGCTATCCGCGCATCGGTTTCGGCGAATGCTCGGGCACGGTGCTCCCGGCGCGGGTCTGAACGACGTCTGTCAGGATCGGGGCGTGGCGGCCGCATCGGTCGTCAACGCCTCGATCTCGTCATCCTTGGCCTGCCACTGCCGGCCCAGCCAGTGGTGGAATTCGGTGCGGAAGGCCTTGTCGCGGCTGTAGTCGCCTTCGCAGAAGGCCGGCGGCACCGGCACCTGGCGCATGCGCACCCGCACCGAGCCCATGCGGCCGCAGGCCATGTCCCAGAAGCTGGGCACACCCGCCGGATAGGCGATGGTGACATCGATCATCGAACGAAAACGCGTGCCCATCGCGTTCAGCGACACCGCCAGCCCGCCCGCCTTGGGCTTGAGCAGGTGACGATACGGGGCTCCCTGCGCGTCGCGCTTGGCCGGCGAGAAGCGCGTGCCCTCGGCAAACACCATCACGCTGGTCGGCACCAGCGAGAATTTCTGGCAGGCGCGGCGCGCGGTTTCCTGGTCCTGGCGCCCCAGGGCGGGATTGCGGCGAAGGTCGGCCTTGCCGTGGCGCTTCATGAAGGGAAAATCCAGCGCCCACCACGCCAGCCCGATCACCGGCACGTAGATGAGCTGCTGCTTGAGGAAGAACTTCAGCAGCGGGATGCGGCGGTTCAACGCGCCCTGCAACACGAAGATGTCGACCCAGGACTGGTGGTTGCAGTTGACCAGGTACCAGTCCGCGTAGCGCAGGCCAGTATTGCCGCGCACATCCCAGGGCGCGCGCTGGATGCGCGTGAACCAGGCGGTGTTGACGCTGATCCAGGCCGTGGCGATGCCGTTGAGGACGGGATCGATGCGGCGCCTGGCCGCCGCGAACGGCAGCGCCAGTTTGAGCAGCGCCATGGGAAACAGCAGCAGGCACCAGAACAGCGTGCTGGCGCCGATCAGGAGCGTGCTGAACACGCCGGTCAGCCAGGCCAGGCGGCCGCGCGGCACGGGCCAACCGCGCCAGCGCGCGGCCGGGGCGGACGCGGGCGCGTCGCTTGCGTCAGCGACAGGGGGCCGGATCGGGCCGGCCAGCGGATCGGGAAAAGTCATGAACGCGAGTGTGCGAGGACTGCCCGGGGGCCGGTTTGAGCGGGATCAAACCGGCCCCAGGCCCGGACGGGGTGAAGTCAAGGCAGGCGGTATTTTTCTTCGCGATAGACCCAGCTGGCCCACAGCGCGTGCGCCAGCGCTTCCCTGGTCAGGGCGTCATCCGCGGGTTCGACCGGATCGTAGGTCTCGTCCTGCCCGACCGGCGCGGCGCGGTAGCGGAATTCGCGCGGCGCCTTGGACGGCTCCAGCACCAGCAGCTTGTCGCCCTGCAGGTAGCCGAAGTTGTCGGCGTACTGCATCAGCGCGCGATTGGGATCGCGCTGCGTCAGGTCCGCGCCCAGCATCGGGTTGACGTTATCCAGCCCGATCAGCGACAGCAGCGTGGGCGCCATGTCGATCTGGCTGACGATGCGCTCGTCCTGGCGCGGCGCGATGCCCGCGCCCAGGATCAGGGCCGGGATCTGGAAGTGCCGCACCGGCACCGGGATCGAGCCGTAGACGCGGGAATCGTGGTCCGCGATCACCAGGAACACGGTGTTGTCCCAGTACGGCGCCTTGCGCGCCTTGTCGAAGAACTGGCCCAGCGCCCAGTCGGCGTAGCGCACCGTGTTGTCGACGCTGGCCGGCTCGCCCACCGGCTGGATGCGGCCCGCCGGGTACTCCCACGGCGAATGGTTGCTGACCGAAAACGCCAGCGTGAACACCGGCTTGTCACCGTCGGCGCGCAGCAGGCGGTCGACCTGGGTGAACATGTCCTCGTCGGACGCGCCCCACGAGCCTTCGAACACCGGGTTCTCGAACTTCGGGCGATCGACGATCTCGTCAAAGCCATTGCCCAGGAAGAAGGCGCGCATGTTGTCGAAGTGGGACTCGCCGCCATAGACGAAGCGCGAATGGTAGCCATGCTTGCCCAGCACCTGCGCCAGGGTGAAGAAGCCCGTCTGCGAGCGCGGCAGCTTGACCACGGCGTCGGCCACGCTGGGCAGGAAGCCCGCGGTGACCGCCTCGATGCCGCGCACCGAGCGCGTGCCGGTGGCGTAGGCGCGATGGAACATCCAGCCTTCCTTGCCGAGGCGGTCGATGTTGGGCGTCAAGTCCTTGCCGCCCAGGCTGCCGACATATTGCGCGCCCAGGCTTTCCTGCAGGATGATCACCAGGTTGAGCGGCTTGTCGCGGCGCACCGTGGCCTTCTGCTCGTGCAGGCTTGGGTAGCGCGGATCCAGCGGCGCCCCCATCAGGCCGGCCTTGTCGCGCACGATGGCGTTCATCTCGTCCACCGGCATCTTCGGATACATCGCGGCCGACGAGCGTTCGTCGCGCATGCGATAGGCGGCATCGAACACGCTGTAGAGCGAGTTCAGGGCCAGCGAATTGACCATCGCGTCCGAGCTGAACGCGACCTTGGCCGGATTGATGGGGCGATGCTCCAGCGTGCCGCGCGCGCCCAGCACCACCAGCGCCAGGATCGCCAGCGACGCCAGCGGCCGCTTCCACCACGCCAGGAAGGGATCGCGCACGCGCACCGGGAACAGCTTGACCGCCAGCCAGGCCGCCACCAGCAGCACCACCAGCGCGGTGAACAGCACGCCCTTGTAGCCCTGCCACAGCATCGAGCCGACTTCCTTCGGATTGAGCAGGTAGATGAAATACAGGCGGTTCGGGCGCGTGTCGTATTCGGCGATGAACTGCGGCGTGGAGACTTCCAGCAGCACGTACAGCATCCACCAGACGCGGAACCACCAGGCGGTGACGCGCGCCGCCCACGGGCGGTGCCCCAGCCACGGCGAGAACACCGCCGGCAGCGCGATCACCATGGACAGCAGGCAGACGTCGATGCGCAGGCCGCCCAGCAGCACCGGCCACAGGCCGCCGGCCGCCTGGACCCGGTCCCACATCCACCAGGACAGGCCAAGGCGGCTGAGCGTCAGCAGCGCCAGCACGGCCAGGATGAAGCGCAGTGTCAGCCGGCGCATGCGGCGGCCCTCCGACTACCAACGAAACCCCGCGCCGTTGCCGCGCCACGCTTACCGAGCCAAACCATGCCTTGCCATCCGGTGATTGAAAACGGCCAAGATTAACGCGGATCGACGCGCCGCAGCGCCGCCGGGTGGAGTCGCGATGTCGAATACGAGGCCGATGACAACCCTATCATGTCGTACGACATCTCATTTCTTCAGCATCCGGCGTGGCGGCCGCGCGGGCCTATTGCACCCGGCGCAGGCGCTCGCGGCTGTTGCTCAGGTGGGTGCGCATCGCGGCGCGGGCGCCTTCGGCATCCTGGCGCATGATGGCGCTGTAGATGTCTTCGTGCTCCAGGTTGACGCGCGACAGGTAGGCGGCACGGTCCTCGTGCGCAAACTTGGCCGAATTGATGCGGGTGCGGGGGATGATGGCCGAACCCAGGTGCGACATGAGATCGGCGAAATAACGGTTGTCGGTGGCCTGCGACACCAGCAGGTGGAACTGGAAATCCGGCGTGATGGTGTCGCCGCCGCTGTCCAGCGCGGCCTTGAAGGCGTCCAGCGCGCGACGCATCTCGGCCAGTTGGACCTCGCTGCGACGCACGGCGGCCAGGCCGGCGGCCTCGCTTTCCAGGCAGATGCGCAGTTCCAGCAGCACCAGCACATCGCGCACCGTGGCGATGTCGGCCGGGTCGACGCGAAAATCGCCGCCACCGCTGGGTTCGAGCGCGTAGGTGCCCACGCCATGATGGGTTTCGACCAAGCCCGAGGCCTGCAGCCGCGACAGCGCTTCGCGCACCACGGTGCGGCTGACGCCGAACTGCCGCATGATCTCGGATTCGGTGGGCAGCTTGTCGCCGGGGCGGATGTCGCCGCCGCGGATGCGTTCGGAAATGTTTTCCACCAGGCCTTGCGCCAGGTTCCGTGGACGACGCTGCGGCAGCACGGGGGTATCGACAGGAGCGTTCATCAGGGATTATCCGGAAGCGGTTGCGTGGCGCTTGACTGCAAAAATTCGTGCTTATTATACTTTGGACAAGTTGTACGATAACGTACCAGGCAAGTCCACCCCAACGAGCGTTGCGCCATGAGCCTAGCTGTCGACCGCATGCCTGCCTCCCCCCGTTGTCATCGCTTATTGTTGACCGGCGCCGCCGGCAACCTGGGCCGGGTACTGCGACCGCGCCTGAAGGCCTGCGCCGACGTGCTGCGGGTTTCCGACGTCGCGGCCATGGCGCCCGCCGCCCCCGGCGAGGAAGTCGTGCCCTGCGACCTGGCCGACCCCGCCGCCGTCTCCGAGCTGGTGCGCGGCGCCGACGCCATTGTGCACCTGGGCGGCGTTTCCGTGGAGCGTTCTTTCGAGGAAATCCTGCCGGCCAATATCCAGGGGGTCTACCACGTCTACGAAGCCGCCCGCGTCCATGGCGTGCGGCGCGTGGTGTTCGCCAGCTCCAACCACGTCATCGGCTTCTATGAACAGGGCACGCGGCTGGACGCCGACGCGCCGTTGCGGCCCGATGGCTACTACGGCCTGAGCAAGGCCTACGGCGAGAACCTGTCGCGCTTCTACTACGACCGCTACGGCATCGAGACGGTCTGCCTGCGCATCGGCTCGTCGTTTCCCGAGCCCAAGGATCGCCGCATGATGGTCACCTGGCTCAGCTACGACGACCTGACCGACCTGGTGGTGCGATCGCTGTTCACGCCGAACGTCGGTCACCTGATCGCCTATGGCGCCTCGGCCAACCGCGACAGCTGGTGGGACAACCATCGCGCCGCCGCGCTGGGTTTCGCGCCCAAGGATTCCTCCGAAGCCTTTCGCGCGCAGGTCGAGGCGCAAGCGCCCCTGCCCGCCGACGATCCCGCCGGACGCTTCCAGGGCGGCGCCTTCGTCAAGGCCGGCCCCTTCCCCTTTCCCCCGCGCTGATTTCGTCCCCGGCCCATCATGGCGACCCACGCTGAACGCATCGGAACCCTGCTCTGCGGCGTGGGCGAAAGCCCCGTGTGGCGCGCCGCCGACCAGGCGTTCCACTGGACCGACATCCCCGGCCGCGCGCTCTGGCGCTGGACGCCCGCGAGCGGCCGGCTCGATCACTGGACGTTGCCGCAGATGGCCGGCTGCATCGCCCCGCGCGGGGACGGCTGGCTGCTGGCGATGGAGGACGGCCTGTATGAATGCGGGCCGCTGGTGGCCGGCCAGGCCTGCCAGCCGCGGCCGCTGGCCCCGGTGCGCCACGGCGCACCCGGCATGCGCTTCAACGACGGCCGCTGCGACCGCCAGGGCCGCTTCCTGGCCGGCACCATGGTCATGGACATGGGCCTGGCGCGCAACGCCGGCAAGCTCTACCGGCACGGTCCCGGCGAGGCACTGGAGGCCATCGTCGACGACCTGATCGTGCCCAACGGCCTGGCCTTCAGTCCGGACGGCAAGACCATGTACCTGTCCGACTCGCACCCGTCGCGGCAGGTGGTCTGGGCCTTCGACTACGACATCGACGGCGGCCCGCTCCGCAACCGCCGCGTCTTCATCCCGAGACTGCCGGCCGGCCGGCCCGATGGCGCCGCGGTCGACGCCGACGGCTGCTACTGGATCTGCGGCAACGAGGCCGGCCGCATCTACCGCTACACGCCGGACGGCCGCCTTGACCGCAGCCTGGAGGTGCCGGCCGCCCGCGTCGCCATGTGCGCGTTCGGCGGCCCCGACCTGGACCTGCTGCTGGTCACTTCGATCCGCCCCGCCGATGCCGCCCCCGATTCCATCGCCGGCGCCGTCTTCATCCTGCGCCCCGGCGCGCGGGGCCTGGAGGAAGCCGCAAGCGCCGGTTAGCACCCGACCGTGGCGCCCCAAGCGCCCACGCACGAGTAGTGAGCAGGTCCGTACACATCGAAGAGCTTCGGGGCCGCAACGGCCCTCAACGAAACGCCGTACTCCCGACCGGAGGTAGACATGTTGCGCCCGACCCTGACCCGCGCCATCCTGGCCGCGGCCGCCTTGCTGACGCTGATTCCCGCCACCCATGCCGCCGAGCTGCGCTCGGCGGACATCCATCCCGACGATTACCCCACCGTGCAGGCCGTGCGCCAGTTCGGCGAGCTGGTCAAGCAGCGCACCAACGGCCGCATCACCGTCAAGGTGTATGCGGGCGGCGCGCTCGGCAACGAAGACGACTCGATCGAACAGGTGAAGCTGGGCGCGCTGGCCATGGCGCGCGTCTCCAGCGCGGCCATGCACAACATCTGCCAGACCACGCGCGTGCCATCGCTGCCGTTCCTGTTCCGTTCCAAGGAGCATCTGCACAAGGTGCTGGACAGCGAGATCGGCGAACGGATCCTGAAGTCCTGCGAGTCGGCCGGCTTCGTCGGCCTGGCCTGGTACGACAGCGGCTCGCGCTCGATGTACACGCGCAACAAGCCGATCAAGACACTGGCCGACGCCAAGGGCATGAAGATCCGGGTGCAGCAGTCGGACCTGTCGGTGGCGATGGTGGAAGCCATGGGCGGCAACGCCACGCCGATGCCGATGGGCGAGGTCTACACCTCGCTCAAGACCGGACTGGTGGACGCGGCCGAGAACAACTACCCCAGCTACGAAAGCGCGCATCACTACGAGGTCGCCAAGTACTACGCGCTGACCGAGCACACCATGACGCCGGAAATACTGATCTTTTCCAAGCGCCAATGGGACAAGCTGTCGGCCGAGGACCAGAAGGTCCTGCGCGAGGCCGCGCGCGAGTCGGTGCCGTACATGCGCAAGCTGTGGGACGAGCGCGAGCAGAAGTCGCGCGCCGTGGTCGAGAAGGCCGGCTCGCAGATCGTCGAGGTGGACAAGGCCTCGTTCCAGGCGGCGATGAAACCGGTGTACGACCGCTTCGTCACCACGCCCGACATGAAAGACCTGGTCGCCAAGATCCAGGCCGTCCAATAAGGAATTCACATGTTGGCTACCTCCACCAATGACCCGGATGTCGCGGCGGGGGGCCGGGCGCATGCCCTGGCTGCCCCGCTGGACGCCTACACCCGGGGCTGCGCCCGGCTGGCGCGGCTGTGCATGTGGACCAGCGTGTTCGGCCTGGTCTGCCTGATCGTCGCGGTATCGCTGCAGATCTTCGGCCGCCATGTGTTGAACAGCACCCCCACCTGGGCCGAGAGCCTGGCGCTGCTGCTGGTGCTGTACGTCACCATGCTCGGCGCCGCCGTCGGCGTGCGCGATGCCGGCCACATCGGCTTCGAATCGCTGGTCGACGCCTTGCCGGTGGCCGGCCAGCGGCGCCTGAAGATCTTCATCCACCTGCTGGTGCTGCTGTTCGGCGCGCTGATGGCGTGGAACTGCGCCCTGCTGGCCGAATCCGTGTGGGCCTACAAGATTCCCAACCTGGGTATTTCCAACGGCTGGAAGTACGTGCCCGCGGCCCTGTCCGGCGTGCTGATCGCGCTGTTCTCGGTCGAGCACGTCATCGCCCTGTTGCGCAACCAAAAGGTGGTACCGGCATGGCGCTGACCCTACTCTCCTTCACCTTCATGGGTTTCCTGGTGATCGGCGTGCCGGTGGCGTTCGCCATCGGGCTGTCGTCGATCACCGCGATCATGTACGAGGACTTGCCGCTGGCGGTGGCCTTCCAGCAGATGACCTCGGGCATGAACGCGTTTTCGTTCCTGGCCATCCCGTTCTTCATCTTCACCGGCGAGCTGATGCTGTACGGCGGCATCGCCGACCGCATCGTGGCGTTCGCCAAATCGCTGGTGGGCCACGTGCGCGGCGGCCTGGGCATGTCCAACGTGGTGGCCTGCACGCTGTTCGGCGGCGTGTCCGGATCGCCGGTGGCGGACGTCTCGGCGATGGGTTCGGTGATGATCCCGATGATGAAGCGCGAGGGCTACCACGCCGACTACGCGGTCAACGTCACCACCCACGCGGCGCTGGTGGGCGCGCTGATGCCGACCAGCCACAACATCATCATCTACACCCTGGCGGCGGGCGGCAAGGTGTCGATCGCGGCGCTGATCGCGGCCGGCGTGGTGCCGGCGCTGATCCTGACGCTGTGCAACCTGGCCGCGGCGTATTTCGTGGCGCGCAGCCGCGGCTATCCGGCCGGCACCTTCCCCGGCTGGCACATCGTGGCGCGTTCGCTGGTGGCCGCCCTGCCGGGGCTGTTCGTGGTGGTGCTGATCATCGTCGGCATCCTGAGCGGGGTCTTCACGGCCACGGAATCGGCCGCGGTGGCCGTGCTGTACGCGCTGGCGCTGACGATCTTCGTCTACCGCTCGCTGACCTGGGACCAGTTCGTGCGCGCCGCCAGCAAGGCGGTCAAGACGACCGGCGTGGTGCTGCTGCTGATCGGTATTTCGGCCACCTTCGGCTATCTGATCAGTTTCTACGGCGTGGCCGAGAAGACCGGCGCGCTGATGGCCTCGATCTCCACCAGCCCGTGGGCGATCTTCCTGATGGTCAACATCATCCTGTTCGTGCTGGGCACTTTCCTGGACATGGCGGCGACCATCCTGATCTGCACGCCCATCTTCCTGCCGATCTGCATGCAGTACGGCATGGGGCCGGTGCAGTTCGGCATGGTGATGCTGCTGAACTGCGCGCTGGGCCTGAACACGCCGCCGGTGGGCACCACCCAGTTCGTGGGCTGCGCCATCGGCGGAGTCTCGGTCGGCACGGTGATGCGGACCATCTGGCCGTTCTACGGCGCGTTGCTGGCCGCGCTGGCGCTGGTCACCTACGTGCCGGCGTTCTCGCTATGGCTGCCAGGCCTGCTGCTCAATTGAGCAATCGATACGGAGGCGGGGCGACCGCCCGTCCCGTGCAGCACCGGCCAAAAGAACAGCGCGGCCAGCAGCCACATCAGGGCGGCCGACCACAGCGTCTGGCTGAGGAAGTGCGCGCCCTGCAGGATGCGCACGGCTGAAAACGCCAGCCCGGCGGCGATGCCCGCCGCCAGCCCCCACCAGCGCCAACCCGGCCGCCCGACGGCCCAGCCGGCGAAATACAGGGCCAGCAGCGAATAGCCGGCGCCGGCATGGCCGCTGGGCAGCGCGCCGCCGGCCTTGCCACGATCCCAGGTCCACCACGACTGCGGATAGGGGGTGTAGCCGCCCAGCGTGTCCAGGTCGTAGGGCCGCGGCAGCGTGGTGTAGTGCTTGAGCTGGGTGATGGCCAGCTGCCCCGCCATACAGGTCAATGCCAACGCCAGCGCCGGCCCGCGCAGGGAGCGCCAGGCGGGAATGCGATAGCTGGCCGCCGCGACGGCAATGGCCCCCAGCCCGATGCCGATCGGCAGGGCCAGCACCATGCGGTGGCCGATCAGTTCCAGCCAGCGGTTGGTGTGCAACGGGAAATCGTCCAACGCCGGGTTGAACAGGGCGCGCGCGATGGCCAGGTCCCACCCCGACGCATTGGCCCACCAGGCCAGGCACGCCAGGAACAACGTCACGCCCAGCACGTGCGTGGCCAGGTAGGCGGCGGGCGTCGGCCGGGTGGCCGCGGGAGGGGACAGGGACGACATGTGGGACGCGATGGAGGGCGCTCGGCCGAAGCGGACAGCTTAGGCGGCCGATAGTCGAAAATTCGTCAAATTCCGCCCACCGGGGGGAGCCTCGCCCCCGGCGTTGCGCCCCGACTACGCCGTCGCGTCCGCCGCGTTCAGGCGCAGGCTGAAGCGCGTGCCCCGTTGGGGGCCTTCGCGGGAAGAATCCACGGTCAAGGTCCAGCCCTGCATGTCGCAGACCCGCTTGGCGATGGCCAGCCCCAGGCCACGCGCGGTTTCGTCCCGGCCCGCGGCGGCCGAATCCCGCAGCCGCCCGCTGTAGTAGCGGCGGAACAGGAAGGGCAGGTCGCCGGCGTCGATGCCCTTGCCATCGTCGCCCAGCTGCAACACGCCATCCTCGCCCAGGCTGGCGGTCAGCGTGGCGGGCGCGGCATGTTCGATGGCGTTGCGCACCAGGTTGCGCAGCACCGTCAGCAAGGCATAACGGTCCAGAACGCGGATGTGCTCGGGCGGGATGCGGTTGTCGAAACGCAGCTGGGCCACGCCGGCCTGGGATTCGTAGCCGCGCCAGGCGTCCTGCATGCAGTCGGCCAGGTCGACCGGCTCCGGCGGACGCATCTGGTCGCGAGCCATGGCGCGCGCGCTTTCAAGACAGACGATGACGTCGTCGACGTTGTCCATGACCCGTGTCAGCCGCTGGCGCTGGTCCGCGGTCAGGTCCTGGGTCAGCAGCATGAGCTCGCTGTCGGAGCGGATCGCCGCCAGCGGGGTGCGGACTTCGTGGCTGAGGTTGCCGGCGAACTCGCGTTCGCGCGCGATCGAGCGGTCGACCTGGTTCTGCACCCGGTTGAAGGCCTCGATCAGCCGGCCGGCCTCGTCGTCGCGCGTCACCGCCAGGTCGGGCGAGCCGGGCGCCCAGGTCGAGAGCCGGTCGGTCAGGTCCAGCAAGGGGCCCACCGCCACCGCCGCCACGCGCCGCGACAGGGCATACGCGCCCACCACGCAGATCGCCCCCACGCCCAGCACGATCAACCCGAAATCGTGCACCCGTTCCTCATTGTCGGTGGCGTCGTACAGCAGGTAGACCTTGCCCGTGCCGGTCTCGGCCACCATCACGTGCCAGGTATAGGCTCCGGGCTCGATCAGGTGCAGGCCGTTGTCCAGGCCGCGTATCTCCTCGGGCATGCCGGCCGGGGCCTCGCCGTCGGCGCTGAGCCAGGCGCGCATGGAACCGCCCAGTTCACGGGCGCCGTGGCGCGGCAGGAACTGGTCGCTGGTGCGCGCGTGCTGCACCAGGCGGTCCATTTCGGTATTGAGGATGTCGTTGACCAGGTCGTCCTCCATCTGGTCGAACGTCAGGTAGGCGAGCAACGCCAGCGCCGTCACGAACAAGGCCACGGTGCCGGTCAGCGCCCACACCACGCGTTGCGTGAGGGTGCCGCCCCCCGCGAAGCGGCTCATGCGGCGCTCCCGTCGGCGACCAGGCGCCAGCCGGTGCCATGCAGGGTTTCGATGCCGTCGAAGCCGGCGTCGGCCAGCGCGCGACGCAGCAGGTGCACCTGGCTGCGCAGCGCGTCGGAAGACGGCGGTTCGCTGCCCCACAACTGCGATTCTAGTTCCTCGCGCGAGACCACCCGCCCCGGGTCGCGCAGCAGCGCTTCCAGGATGAGGGTCGCCTTGCGCGTCAGGTGGACAGGCTTGCCGCCGATCGACGCCGTGCGGCTGCGGGTGTCGTAGGCCAGGTCGCCGAAAACACGCACCGTGTCCACGGTCGACCCCTTGGCGCGCTGGATCAGTGCGAGCAGGCGGGCCTCGACTTCCAGCAAGGCGAACGGCTTGGTCAGGTAGTCGTCGGCGCCGTGCGAGAAACCGGCCAGCTTGTCTTCCAGGCTGTCGCGCGCGGTCAACACCAGCACCGGCACCGGCAGACGCCTGTCGGCGCGCAGCGCGTGCAGCACCGCATGGCCGTCCATGCCAGGCAGGCCGATGTCCAGGATCACGGCGTCGAAACGCTGTTCCTCCAGGCGCTGCAGGCCGGCGGGGCCGCTATAGGCCACGTCCGGCAGGAATCCGCGGGCTTCCAGGAAGGTGTACAGGTTGCCGGCGATGATGTGATCGTCCTCGACGATCAGGATCCGCTGATTCGCGCCCGCCGCGGGACTGGCTGCCATATTCGCATTCCCATCGAAAGAAAGGTTGAACGCTCCGATCAGGCCTGCAGCACCTTGCCCGGGTTCATCAGGCCGTGCGGATCCAGCGCGCGCTTGATCCGCCGCATCAGGGCCAGTTCGACCGCGCTCTTGTAGCGCGGCAGTTCGTCGCGCTTGAGCTGGCCCACGCCGTGCTCGGCGCTGATGGAACCGGCGTGCGCATGCACGCTGTCATGCACCACGCCGTAGATGTCGCTTTGCAGCGCCAGCAATTCGGTCTCGGTCTGGCCGGGCGCGTTGGCCACGTTGTAGTGCAGGTTGCCATCGCCCAGGTGGCCGAAGATCACGTGGCGCACGCCGGGGAAACGCGCCTGCAGCAGCGCATTGGTGTGGTGCACGAAGCCGGCGATGGCGGAAATCGGGATCGACACGTCGTGCTTGACCGACTTGCCCAGCTCGGCCTCGGCCAGCGGGATGCTTTCGCGCAGGTGCCACAAGGCCTTGCTCTGCGCGACGTTGGCGGCGATGGCCGCGTCGTTCACCAGGCCGGCCTCGATCGCCTCGCCCAGCACCGTCTCGAAGCGTTCGCGCGCATGCGTTTCGCTTTCGCTGTCCGACAGTTCCAGCAACGCGAACCAGGGCGAGGCGGCGGAGTCGCCTTCGAACGGCAGGCGCTGCTGCGGGAACAGCCGCACCACGGCCTGCAGGCAATGGCCGCTCATCAATTCGAAGCCGGTCAGCGCGGCGCCGAAGCCGGCGCGGGCGCGCGACAGCAGCTCGACCGCGTTGTCTATGCTGTCCAGCGTCAGCAACGCGGTGCAGGAGGCCACCGGCCGCGGGAAAAGCTTGAGCGTGGCGGCGGTGATGACGCCCAGCGTGCCCTCGCTGCCGATATAGAGGTCGCGCAGATCGTAGCCGGTGTTGTCCTTGCGCAGGCCGCGCAGGCCGTTCCAGATCTCGCCCTCGGCGGTGACAACCTCGAGCCCCAGGGCCAGGTCGCGCGTGTTGCCGTAGCGCAGCACCTGGGTGCCGCCGGCGTTGGTGGCGAGGTTGCCGCCGATGGTGCAGCTGCCTTCGGCGGCAAGGCTGAGGGGGAACAGCCGGCCGGCGTCGGCCGCGGCCTGTTGCACCGCCTGCAGGATGCAGCCCGCTTCCACCGTGATGGTGTCGTTGTCGGTATCGAGCGCGCGGACGCGGTTCAGGCGGGCGGTCGACAGCACCACCGCGCTGCCCGAGCCATCCGGCGTGGCGCCGCCACAGAGGCCGGTATTGCCGCCCTGCGGCACCACCGGCACGCCATGGCCCGCGCACAGCTTGATGGCATCGGCCACCTCCTGCGTCGAACCGGGACGGATCACCGCCAACGCCACGCCGCGATAGCGGCGGCGCCAGTCCAGCGCGAACGGCTCGGCATCGGCGCCGGTCAGCACATGGGACTCGCCCAGGAGGGATTGCAATTCGCTCAGCAAGGTCATAGGCGCCGCACGGTGGGGCGCGCCGGGCCGCGCCCGGGCGCTGTTCAAGGGAGGTGCGGACTATTGTAGAGGCAGCTCGGCCGCGCCGGTTGCGCTAGCGTGCTGTCCAACAGCACACTAGCCCACGGCCTGGTCCAGGCGCGTGCCGGTCAGGCCGGCGCAGTAGGCGCGCGAGGCGATGCGGTTCATCAGGAACGCGCGATCGACGCCGGCCGGACCCGGCATTTCGGACAGGGCGCGATAGGCACGCCGCAAGGCTTCGCCGCGGGTGGCGCCGCAGACCAGCAGGTGCGTGCAAGGCATATGGCGGTCGGCGCAACCGTCGATGCGCACCTCCAGCGCGTGCGCCGCGACCGGTTCGAAGTCGGCCACCGCGGCGCCCGAACGCGGCCGCGATTCCGCAAGGATCACGCGGAACACCCCGGTGCGATCGTCCAGCGAAAAGGCCACCGTACCCATGCCCTGCCAGGCGCGATCCCGCGCCACGCTGGCCGCGATCGCGCGCAGGGCGCTCTCGACCGAGGCCGGCAGATGCGGAGCCGGACATTCGGCGATCAGCACGCGGGCATCGCGCCAGACACAGCGCTCCCAGGCCCGGCCGGTCGCCAGCTCGCCCTCGGGGGAGATGAATACGTGAATGTCGAGCCGGCGTTCCCGCCCGGCCGCCGGGCCGGCGAAGTCCGTGGGCGGCCTGCGCCTGGCGCCGCCCGATGACGTGACTGTGGATACTTTGGCTCTCATGGGCCCCTCCGGTCTTTCTGCTTGCCTGACTAGCGTATCACCTTCGGATGGCGAGCAAGTTCCATACCAGCGGGATGCCCCTGCTGACGCCGGCTTCGGGCCCCATGCCAACGCACCGCCACGGCGCGGCGCACCAGGCTGGGGCGGGCGCGACGCAAGCCCCTGGACGCCCTACGCCACTGGCGGGATGATGCATCCGGCGCCGATAGGGGATAATCCCATTTTGCGCCCCATTTTGGCCGGCTCGTCCGCCGCCGGGGCATGCCAGCGCAACCCGTCACCCAAGGAGCCGTCGTGGCCGACAACTCGCAATTCCCCGCCGCCGTCTTCAAGGCCTATGATATCCGCGGCACCGTCCCCGACCTGATCGACGCCCGCTTTGCGCGAGCCCTGGGCGCGGCGCTGGCCGCGACCGCGCGCGAACAGGGCGTGCAGACGCTGGTGGTGGGCCGTGATGGCCGTCTCAGCAGCGAAATGCTGTCGCAGGCGCTGCAGGAAGGCATGCTGGAAGGCGGCGTCGACACTGTCGATATCGGACAGGTTCCCACGCCCCTGGTGTATTTCGCCGCGCACACGCTGCAGACCGGCTCCGGCGTCGCCATCACGGGCAGCCACAATCCGCCCAAGTACAACGGCTTCAAGATGATGATGGACGGACGCGCGCTGTATGGCGAAGACGTGCAGGCCCTGGCGCGCCGCATGAACGGCGGCACCGACGCGCCCGCGCCGCGCCCCGGGGTGCGGCGCGAACTGGACCTGGTGGCGGCCTACATCACGCGGATCGCATCCGGGGTGAAACTGGCCCGGCCCATGAAGATCGCGGTCGACTGCGGCAACGGCGTGGCGGGTGCGATCGCGCCGCAATTGTTCCGCGCCCTGGGTTGCGAGGTCACGGAGCTGTTCTGCGAGGTCGATGGCACCTTCCCCAACCACCATCCCGATCCGGCCGAACCCAAGAACCTGCAGGACCTGATCCATTGCCTGGCCACCACCGACTGCGAACTGGGCCTGGCCTTCGACGGCGATGGCGACCGCCTCGGCGTGGTGACCAAATCCGGCCAGATCATCTGGCCCGACCGCCAGCTGGTGCTGTTCGCCCGCGATGTGCTCGAGCGCAACCCCGGCGCCACCATCATCTACGACGTCAAGTGCAGCCGCCACGTCGGCCTGTCGGTCGAAGCCGCGGGCGGCGAGCCGCTGATGTGGAAGACCGGCCACTCGCTGGTCAAGGCCAAGCTGGCCGAAACCGGCGCGCCGCTGGCCGGCGAGATGAGCGGCCACATCTTCTTCAAGGAGCGCTGGTACGGCTTTGACGACGGCCTGTACACCGGCGCCCGCCTGCTGGAAATCGTATCGCGCTTCAGCGATGCCGGCGCGCCCTTGGAGGCCCTGCCGCAGGACGTGTCCACGCCCGAGTTGAAGCTTGAAATGGAGGAAGGCCAGCCCTTCACGCTGGTGCAGGCGCTGCAGGAGCAGGGCCAGTTTCCCGGCGCCACGCGCGTGGTCACCATCGACGGCGTGCGCGCCGAGTATCCCGACGGCTTCGGCCTGGCGCGGCCGTCCAACACCACGCCAGTCGTGGTGCTGCGCTTCGAAGCGCAGACCGCCGAGGCATTGGCCCGCATCCAGGGCGATTTCCGGCGGGAATTCGCTAAACTCGCTCCCCACGCTAGCCTGCCCTTCTAGATCGCCTATGTCCCTGTCCAACAGCCCAGCCTGGCGCGGGTTTGCCGTCGCGGCAAAAGCCACCAGCCTTGACGGCAGCAAACTGCGCCTGATCGACGCCCCAGGCTTACGCCTGGACCTGAGCGCGCAAGCGCACTCTCCGGCCTTGCAAGACGCCGCGAAAGCCCTGTTGGAGCAGCAGGACTTCGAAGCGGCCCGGGCTCGCCTGTTTGATGGCGGCGATGCCAACTGGACGGAACGCCGTCCAGCCTGGCATACGGCCCTGCGGGCCACGCATCCTCCGGCCATGGTTGCGTCGCTCGTGAACGCCGAACGGGAGCGCGTACGCCAGTTCGTACGGGACGCCGATCTTGCCCAGCGCTACAGCTGCGTTCTGCATCTGGGCATCGGCGGCAGCGATTGGGGCCCTCGCCTGGTCATGCGGGCGCTGCGCTACGGCCTGGCCAAACGCGAAGTGCGCTTCGCCTCGAATGTCGACTCGCACTCCATTGCCGACGCCATGAGCCGGCTGGATCCACACAACACGCTGGTCATCGTCGCCTCCAAGTCCTTCACCACCACCGAGCCGCTGGCGAATGCCGAAGTCGCCATGAACTGGCTGCGCGAGGCCGGCGTGGCCGACCCGATCAAGCAGGTGGTGGCGATAACCGCCAATGTCGAGGCCGCGCTCAACCTGGGGATTTCACCCGACCATATCTTCCAGATCTGGGACTGGGTCGGCGGCCGTTATTCGCTCTGGTCCGCCATCGGCCTGCCGGTGGCGCTGGCGCTGGGCAATGACACCTTCGACCAGTTGCTGGCCGGCGCCGCCGCCATGGACGAGCATTTCCGCCAGGCGCCGATGGCCGAGAACGCGCCGCTGCAACTGGCGTTGGCGGGCGTCGTCAACCGCAGTGTGCTGGGCTTCGACTCGCTGGTCATCTCGCCCTACGATTCACGGCTTTACCACATCGTGCCCTGGGCCCAGCAGCTCGAAATGGAATCGCTCGGCAAGGTGGCGACTGCCGACGGCAGCCCGGTGGGCGTGCCGACAGGCCCTGCCGTCTGGGGCATGTCGGGCACCGATTGCCAACACACCTTTTTCCAATGGCTGCACCAGGACACCGCCGGCGCCCCTGTCGACTTCATCCTGTGCGAACAGCCCGACCACGCCTATGCGCGTCATCACGAACTGTTGATCGCCAATTGCCTGGCGCAGCGCGCGGCGCTGTTGCGCGGCAAGTCGTTCGACGAAGCGCTGGCCGAAACGTCACAGGTCGAATCCGATCCGGCCCGCGCGCGCCTGCTGGCGCAGCACAAAGTCCACCCGGGCGGGCGGCCGTCCTCGCTGATCGTGCTGCCGCGCCTGGAGGCCTACACACTGGGCGCGCTGCTGGCGTTGTACGAACACAAGGTCTTTACCCAGGGCGTTATCTGGGGCATCAACCCGTTCGACCAGTGGGGCGTGGAATTCGGCAAGGCCCTGGCCAAGAACATCATCCACGAATTGGACGCGCCCGCCCAGCAGGCCGCTCCCCAGGACCCTTCCACGCGTTTCTGGATCGACGCCATCGCGCGGCGCCACTGAATTCACGCCCCCATCGGGGCCGCTATGGACAGGACGCCATGACGGGCGAATAATGGCCCGTCGTCCTTCCCCGAAGCGCCCCATGCCTACGCCTGTTCGCAGCATCTCACGGATCCTGGCCGCCTGCGCGCTATGCGCGGCTGCCACCACGCAGGCGCAACCTTCCTCCGGCATGGTCGCCGCCGCCAATCCGCTGGCGGCCGCCGCGGGGCTCGACGCCCTCAAGCGCGGCGGCAGCGTGGTGGACGCGGCCATCGCGGTACAGATGGTATTGACCGTGGTCGAGCCGCAATCGTCCGGATTGGGCGGCGGCACGCTGATGCTGGTGTGGGACCAGGACGACGGCACCTTGTCCGCCCTGGACGGGCTGGCCGCGGCGCCGGCGCGCACCACCGCCAGCCTGCGCACCGACGTCGACGGCGCCACCCTGCCGCTCAAGGACGTGGCACGCCTGGGCCGCCCGGTCGGCGTACCCGGCACCGTTCGCGTCATGGCGCTGGCGCACCAGCGCCACGGAAAACTGCCGTGGGCCAGCCTGTTCCAGGCCGGCATCCACAGCGCCGAAGACGGCTTTCCGATGTCGCCCTACCTGCACGACAGCCTGCAGCGGCTGCCGCAACTGGCCGAGAACCCCGCGATCCGCAATGTGTTCTATGACGCCCGCGGGCAGGTGCTGCCGGTCGGCGCAACGGTCCGCAATCCGCTGCTGGCGGACGCGCTGCGCAAGGTCGCCGCCGATCCGGATGCAATCAACCATGGCGTGCTCACCGCCGATGTCCTGGCCGCCATCGGCGCGGGCAAGTATCCCAGCCTGATCCAGGCCGCCGACCTGGCGGCCTACCGCCCGGTCGAACGCACGCCGATCTGCGGCCCCTTCCTGTCCTGGAAGGTCTGCACCTTTCCGCCCCCCAGCTTCGGCGGTGTATCGGTGCTGCAGCAACTGGGCATGCTGGCCGCCCACCGCATCGACACACTGGCTCCCGGCTCCGCCGCCGCCGACCACCTGTTGATCGATACCGCGCGCATCGCCCGCGCCGACCGCCTGGCCTATATCGGCGACCCGGCACAGGTCAAGGCGCCGGTGCGCCAGCTGATCGCGCCCGGCTACGTGCGCGAACGCGCCGCCCTGCTATCCGGCAAGGCGGTCACGGGCCCGCGCCCGGGGGTGTTCGCCGGCGTGCCGGCGCCGGCCGGCGCCGACGCGCCGGGCACCACCGAAACCAGCCAGGTCGCTATCGTCGACGCGCGCGGCAATGCGTTGTCGATGACCACCACCATCAACCTGAACTTCGGTTCATGGCTGATGCCGCACGGCTTCTTCCTGAACAACGCCCTGACCAATTTCTCGTCGACCCACGGCAAGGGCGCGCCCAACGCCATGGCGCCGAACAAGCGGCCAGTGACGTCGATGGCACCCACCATGGTGTTCGATGGCGATGGCAGGCTGGCGCTGGTGACCGGATCGGCCGGCGGCGGCTACATCGTCGACTACATCGCCCAGGCCGTGGTCGGCATCCTGGCCTGGGGGCTGCGCCCCGCCGACGCGCTGGCGCTGCCGCACGTCGCCGGCAACAGCGGCCGCAGCCAGGTGGAAAAGGGCCGAGTGGCGACCGATACCATCGCGCGATTGGCCGCCCGCGGCCACAAGCTCGAGCAGGTCGACATGAAAAGCGGCGCCGCCGCGATACGCGTGACGCCGCAAGGCCTCGATGGCGCCGCCGATCCGCGCCGCGACGGCGCGGCCTTGGGCCATTGAGCCGGACTCAGGCGCTCAGCGTGTCATACAGG
Organism: Achromobacter sp. CSND-B12; assembly: GCF_052906545.1. NCBI lineage: Bacteria > Pseudomonadati > Pseudomonadota > Betaproteobacteria > Burkholderiales > Alcaligenaceae > Achromobacter > Achromobacter sp. CSND-B12. Next base: position 2,188,633 of record NZ_JBREGJ010000001.1, read on the forward strand.
TCCACGTGGATACGGGCCACGCGCTCGATATTGAATTCGCGTTCGGCCAGCGCCCTGCCCGCCGCCCCCATGGCCTGGCGCTGCGTCGCATCGCCGGCCAACCGCGCGATGGCGTCGGCCAGCGCCTGCGGGTCGCGCACCGGCACCAGCAACCCGGTCTTGCCGGGGTCAATGGCATCGCGGCAGCCTGGCACGTCGGTCGTGACCACGGCCCGGCCGCAGGCAGCCGCTTCGATCAGCGATTTGGGCAACCCTTCGCGATAGGAAGGCAGCACCGCGATGTGCGAGTCCGCGTACAGTTGCGGCACGTCGGCGCGTTCGCCCAGCGCCTGGACGCATCCTTCGCGCTGCCAGGCTTCGACCTCGGCCGGCGTGGCGGAAGCCGGATTGCCGGCATCCACGCCGCCCACCAGCCGCATCGTCACCGGCACGCCACGCGCGCGCAATAGGCGCGCGGCCTGCACGAATTCCTGCACGCCCTTGTCGCGCAACAAGCGCGCCACCATCGTCACCACCACGGGTGGCGCCGGCGGTTCCGGCAGCGCCCGGCACAAGTCCAGATCGACGCCGGCCCCCCGGATGAGCACCACCTGCTCATCGCGCACCGCGCCCAATGACTTGAGCAGATCGCGATCGGCGCCATTCTGGAAGATCACCCGGCTATTGCGATGGCCCAGCGCCAGGCGGTACAACCGCGCCACCACGGCGCGCACCAGGCGCATCTTCAACGAGTTCGACAGGAACACGAAGCCCAGCCCTGAAATCGCGGCCACCATGGCCGGCACACGCGCCAGCCGCGCGGCGATGCCGCCATACAGCACCGGCTTGATGGTCACCAGATGCACAACCTGTGGCCGCAAGCGCCGGAACAGTCGCAGCAGCGCCAGCAAAGTGCCCAGTTCCTGCAACGGATGCTTGCCGCTGCGCGTCATCGGAATGGCGTGATGGGTCATGCCCAGCGCCTGGATGTCGGCGACCGCGGGGCCATCCATCGTCGCCACGTGCACGTCGTATCCGGCGCGCTGCGCGGCCAGCGCCACGGGCACCCGATGCGACATGAAGAACGCCGGGTTGTTGACCACGAACAGCAATCGACGGGCCGCGCTCATGCCGGGTCTCCGGAAAGGCGGCGCCACACCGCGGTATAGCTTTGCACCATGCGTCCCAGGTCGAAGTTCTCCAGCACCCGGGCACGGCCCGCCTCGCCGGCGCGGCCCTGGCCGCGCGACGCCACGTCGCGCAGCGCGGTCTCGATGCCGCGCGCCAATGCCTCGGGCTGTTCGGGGGGCACCACCACACCGGTGTCTCCGATGATATAGGCGGCGTCGCCCACGTCGGTCGCCACGCAATAGACGCCGCAAGCCATGGCCTCGGCAACGACGTTGGGGAATCCTTCGGCGCAGCTCGACAGCACGTGCAGGTCCAGGCCATTCATCACGGCGGGCACCTCATCGCTGGGACCGGCCAGCACCAGGCGTTCCCGCAGGCCGAGCTTGTCGACCAGCACCATCAGCTCCGGGTTGTCGGCCGTCATGCCGCGCCCCACCAGCACGCAGCGCAGCCCCGCGTCGCGTCCATCGCGCACCAGCGCGGCCACGGCGCGCAACAGATTGCCATGGTCCTTCAAGGGATCCCAGCGCGCCACGCAGCCGATCACCGGCACATCGCCGTCCAGGCCCCATTGGGCGCGCACGCGCGCGCGCGCGGCCGCGTCGGGCGCATAGCGCGACAAGTCGTAGCCGTTCGGAATCACCACCATGCGGTCGCGGCGATAGCCCTTCGCGGCATGGCGCTCCGCCGCGTCCTGCGCCGCGCACACGATCGCGCCGGGCAGCACGCCCGACAACAGCGCGCAGGCGCGCAGCACCATGCGGGCGGAGCGGCTGCTGCGCTCGAGGTGGGCGCCGGAATTGCGGATGCCCCAGGCGACGGCGCGCACGCCCGCCAGGCGGGCCGCCAGGCCGCCGATCAGGTCGGCGTGGTACATCCAGGTCTGCACCGCGCAAGGCCTGGCGCCGGCGATCAGGCGACGCAGGCCCATGAAGCCCCGCAGCGTGATGCGGCCGCGCGGCATGCCGAGCGTATGCACGGTGATGCCGGCGGCGCGCAGCCGCTCGCCATAGATGCCGTCGTCGGTCAGCGACACCACGATGTGCTCGACGTCCTGTCCGGGGAAGGTGGCCAGCCGCCACAGCACGGATTCGGCGCCGCCCTGGCCCAGGCCGGTGATCACGTGCACGACGCGCAATGCGGCGGCGCTCATCGCCCTTCCCTCACGGCCTCGAACAACTGGTCCCATTCCGCCAGCACGCTGGCCAGCGCATAGCGCTGGCGCACCGCGTCGGCGCCGCGCTCGCCCAGTTGCCGGCGCAATCCCGCATCGCCCAGCAGGCGGCGCAGCGCCTCGCGCAACGCATCGCGATTGCCGGCGGGCACCAGCAAGGCGTCCTGGCCATCGCGCGTCATCTCGCGCGGACCGCTGGGGCAGTCGAAGGCGGCGCAAGGCAGGCCCAGCGCCATCGCCTCCAGGAGCACGTTGGGAAAACCTTCCACCAGCGAACTGAGCACGAAGGCCTGGCCCTGAGCCAGTTCTTCCCAGGGCGCTTCGGTGCGGCCCGGCAGGCTGACCCGCTCGCGCAGCCCCAGGCGCTCGACCTGGCGTTCCAGCGCGCCGCGCTCGGGGCCTTCGCCCCAGATGCGCAGGTTCCAATCCGGGAACTCGGGCGCCAGCTGCGCGAACACATCGATCAACAGATCGAACTGCTTGTCCGTCACCAGCCGTCCCATCGCCAGCAAGGTGCGCGGCCCGGCGTCTTCACGCTGGACGACGCGCGGCGCGTCCAACAACGGCGCGGGCAGCGGATTGGGAATGACCGCCAGGCGCTTGATGCCCGGCACCTGCCGCGAGAACGGGCCGGCCGTATCGGCCGCCTGCACCGTCACCATGTCGGCGCGTGGATACAGCAGGCGGCGCAGCCTGCGCCAGACCGTGCCCGTGGTGGTCTCGGCCACCGGGTTGGTGCGCTCGCAGACGATCAAAGGGGCGCGCAGGCCGCGGGTGGCCAGAATGGCGGCCACGTTGACGTTGGTCAGGAACGACACCACCACGTCGGGCGCGGTATCGCGGATATGCCTGCGCAGGGCCAGCAAGCGCTTGAACGCGGCCATCGGCCCCGACACGCGCGTGCCCGCCAGGTCCGCCAGCCAGTCCAATTTGACCTTGTCCGACAGCGGGTAGAAGCAGGTGCCCTTGGACGAATAGGTCGGCGTCAGGGTGACGTCGTCGCCGCGTTCGGCCCACGCGTTGACCAGCGTGGCGGCCACGCGCTCGGCGCCCCCGGCATGCATGGAACTGACCAGCATCAGTATCTTCATTCGTCAGCGACTCCCAACCGTTCCTCCCTGTTTAGCGTCCGCGCGATAGCGGTCCAGCCAGGCCTGCATCATCAGCACCCCCCACAGGTGGCTGTCCCAATTGCGATGTCCGGACACGTGCTCGCGCCACTTGCGCAGGATGGGCTCGGGCTCGAACCAGCCTTCCTGGCGCAGGCGCGCCGGGTCCAGCAGCGCTTCGGCCCAGTCGCGCAGCGGTCCGCGCAGCCAGGCCGCCAGCGGCACCGCAAAGCCGCGCTTGGGCCGGTCCACCAGCGCCTGCGGCACATGGCGGTACAGCACATGCCGCAACAGCCACTTGCCGGTGGCGCCGCGCACCTTGTAGTGGTGCGGCAGGCTCCAGGCGAATTCATAGACGCGGTGATCGATCAACGGCACGCGGGTTTCCAGGCTCACCGCCATGGCGGCGCGATCGACCTTGACCAGGATGTCGTCCGGCAGGTAGGTCACGGTATCGAGCTTCATCATGGACTCGAAGGTGGACCCGCGCATCGCCTGCGCGAATTCGGACACCGGCTCCACGCCGCCCTTGACCACCCGGGCCGGATCCGACCAGTACGACACGAACAGGCGGTAGAAATCGCCGCGCGAGTCGGCGCGCAGCAGCTCGCCCAGCTTGCCGACCTTGCCGCGCCAGGCGCCGCGTCCCGGCAGATGGGTCGAGGCGCTGAGCAGCGCGCCGGCCGGCGTGCGCAGCAGCGACGGAATGCGTTCGCACTTTTGCCACCAGTTGTTGACGCGGAAATAGCGCGAATAGCCGCCGAAGAGCTCATCGCCGCCGTCGCCCGACAAGGCCACCGTGACATGCTGGCGCGCCATGCGCGTCACCAGCGAGGTCGGGATCTGCGACGAATCGGCGAACGGCTCGTCGTACATGTCGGCCAGTCCGGGCACGACCGCCAGCGCATCTTCCGCTGTGACATAAAGCTCGGTATGGTCGGTGCCCAGGTGCGTCGCAACCGCCTTGGCGTGCTGCGCCTCGTCGTAGCCCTTTTCATGGAAGCCGATGGCGAAGGTGCGCACCGGTTGCGAACTCTGGGCCTGCATCAGCGAGACGATGGTGGACGAATCGATGCCGCCCGACAGGAAGGCGCCCAGGGCCACGTCCGACAGCATCTGGCCGCCCACGGCCTTGGACAGCACGCCTTCCAACGCATCGGTCGCCTGCGCGTCCGAGTCGAACGACAGCAACGATTGCGCCGCGGTATCGGCCGCTTCCCGCGCCGACCAGTACACGCGGGGCTCGGGCATGCGGCGGCTGCGGGTGTCATCGGCGGTGAACTCGATCCAGGCGCCCGGGGGCAGCTTGGCGATGCCTTCGTAGATGGATTGCGGCGCCGGAATGTAGTTGTGCCGCATGAACGACGCCAACGCGTTGCGGTTCAGGTTGCGACCGAATCCGGGAATCGGCGTCAGCCCCTTGAGTTCCGATGCGAACACCAGCTCGGCGCCCGAATAACCGTAGTACAGCGGTTTTTCGCCCATGCGGTCGCGCGCCAGCACCAGTTTGCGCGAGGCGCGGTCCCACAGGGCGATGGCGAACATGCCGACCGCCGCTTGCAGCGTGGCTTCGATGCCCAGCGCGGTGAAGCCGGCCAGCAGCGTCTCGGTATCGGAGTGGCCGCGCCAGGACGGCGCCAGGCCCGATGCCTCGAGCTGCTGGCGCATGTCCATGTGGTTGTAGATCTCGCCGTTGAACACCATGACGTAGCGGCCGCAGGCCGACACCATCGGCTGGTGGCCGGCCTCGGTCAGGTCCTGGATCGCCAGGCGCACATGCGCCAGCGCCAGTTCGGCGCCGGCATCTTCCCAGAAGCCATTGCTGTCCGGCCCGCGGTGGCGGATGCGACGGCAGCTTTCCGCCAGCACTTGCGCCTTATTGCCCAGGGGGCCCCAAATTCCGACAATTCCACACATGATTTCAGGTTCTCGTGGTCACCGCAGCAACGGTGTAGCGCGCGGCCTAGCGGCCCGATCCGCGCACACCGTCAAAAAGTTCTTCCCATAGGCCCAGCACCCGCCCGGCGGAAAAGCGCTCGCGCACCGCCGTGGCCGCCTCGGCCATGCGCAGGCGGGCGGCCTCGTCGCCCATCACCGCGCCCAGCTCGCGGCACAGCGCGTCGACATCGCCGTTAGGCCGCACCAGCACGCCGTCCACCCCTTCGCGCACGATTTCGCGCGGCCCGGTATCGCAATCGAATGCCACCGCGGCCAGCCCGCTGGCCATCGATTCCAGCAGCGTATTGGACAGCCCCTCGAAGCGCGACGTCAGCACGTACAGGTCGGCGCTCTGGTACCAATCACCCACGTTGCCCGCGCGCCCCGGCAGGCTGACCCGGTCCTGCAGGCCGGCCTCTCGCACCTGCGCCTGCAGCGCGCGGCGTTCGCCGCCCTCGCCCAGGATAACCAGATCCCAGTCCGGATGCGACGGGGCCAGCCGGGCATATGCCTGCAGCAGCAGGTCGAAGCCCTTGTCCGCGTGCAGCCGCCCCACCGCCAGCAGGCGCCTGCGACCATCGTTCGAAGCCGGCGCCAGCACGGGTTCGCCCTTGGGCAGCGGCCAATGCACCGGGTTGGGGATCACCGCCAGCCGCGATCCCGGCACATGCTGTTCGATCCATTGCGCGGTGCCGCGGGTCAGGGCCACCACGCGCGCGGCGCGCGGATAGGTCAGGCGGCGCAAGCGCTGCCAGAAGCCCGACAAGGTCTGCGACGGCGGATGGGTATGTTCCGTGGCGACGACGCGGCACGCCAGGCCGGTGGACGCCAGCACCGACAGCACGGACGCCGTGGTCATCATGCCCAGCACGATATCGGGCCGGAACGCCTTGATCACGCGCCGTAGCGCGCGCACCCGCTGCACATTGCTCCAGATGCCGCGCAGCCCGCCGCCCTCGCCCGCGGTATGCAGCACCTCGCGCCGCACCTTGGGGTGCAGCGTGTAGACATCGCCGTCGGCGCTGGCCTGCGTCACCACCATGACCTCGCGCCCCATGCCGGCCCAATGCGCGCTCAGGTCGGCGGCGACCCGTTCGGCGCCGCCGCCGTGCAGCGAATGGATGAACAGCAGCACGCGCAACGGGCGGCCGGAGTCGGAAACGGCGGGCATTCAGTCGGCCTCTTTGGGTTCGGCGCGGCGCAGGGCCACCACCAGGTAGCAGGCATAGGACAACACGTACATCAGGCTGGTGGCCAGCATGATGCCGGCGGCGCCCATCCTGGGCGCCAGGACGGTGTTGAGCGCCGCCTTCAGCGCAAAATTCCCGACCGCGATGGCGGCCATGATGCGATAGCGGTTCTGGCTGGCCAGCAGCTGCACCAGGATCAGCACGCCGAAATAGAACGGCAACTGCAACAGGCCCCAGCGCAGCACGTGCGCCACGGCCTCGGTGTTCTCGGCGGTGAAGGCGCCGCGCTGGAACAGCACCGACACGCCCCACGGCGCCAGCACCCAGCCCACTGCCACCGCGGCGGCGCCCGCCGCCACCATCAGCACCGACCATTTCAGCGCCATGCCGCGCGCGCGCGCCGTGTCGCCGCGTGCCTGCACGTCGGCCAGCACCGGCAGCGCCGCGCGGCCCACCGACACCGCGCCGATGCCCAGCAACAGCGACAGCAGTCGGCTGGCGTAGCCCAGCGTGGCGTTGGCATTGGCGCCCAGGTTGGCGGCGGCGTATTGGTCCAGCGGGCCGACGAAGCTCATGGCCACCTGGCCGATCAGCATCACGCCGGCGGCGCTCATCAGTTCGGGCCAGTGCGGCGATTGCAGGGTCAGCCTGGGCGCGCCCCAGAAACCGCCGTCGGCGCGCGCCGCCAGCCAGGCCAGCCAAACGGTCTGGATCGCGTAGCCGACCAGCGTGCCCCACAGCAGCGGCCCGACGCTCTCGGCGCTGGCGGCCAGCATCACCCATGCCAGGGTCGCCACGGCCGGCACGCTGTCCAGCAGGGTATTGACGTGACGCTCGTGCGAGCGCAGCCGCGCGGCGCTGATGCCGGCGACGAGCAGCAATGCCGCCACCGGCGCGAAGGCCAGCAGCAGTTCGCCGGTCATCTCGCCGACGCGCGCCGACAGGCCTTGCCCCAGCGCGCCAAGCACGTGGGGCCAGGCGAACCAGGTCAGCGCGGCCAGCGCAACGCCCGCCGCCGCCACCCAGCCCTGCAACTCACGGATGAACTGCTCGCGTTCGGCGTCCTCGGCGCGGCGCAGCCGCACCAGCACCGGAATCAGCACCACCGACAGCACGCCCACGATGGTGACCGGCAGCCAGGTGGCCATGGTCATCGTGAACTGGTAGGCGTCGACGGCGTCGCTGACGCCGTAGCGGTACGCCACCGCCATCTCCTTGATGGCGCCGGCGGCCTTGCCCAGCAGCAGGAACACCGCCACCCGGAACGCGCCTTTGAAGATGCGCTGGTGGTCCGGGTGGATGCTGCCGAGTTTGCGGATAAGTGCTTTCAAATCAACGCAGGAATTGCGTGTACCAGGGCATCGCCACTTCCAGGCCCTGCAGCACCGTGTGCGTGGGCTGGTAGCCCAGCAGGCGGCCGGCCTTGCTGACGTCCGCCTGCGAATGGCGCACGTCGCCGGCGCGGAAGTCGGCGTAGACCGGCTTCTTGGCATAAGCCACGCCCTGGTTGCCCAGCGCCTTCACGAGGAATTCGAACAGCTGGTTCAGGGTGCTGCGGCCGCTGACCGCCACGTTGTACACCTGGTTGCGGCCCTCGGCCGGCGCCATGGCGGCCAGGATGTTGGCCTGCACCGCGTTGTCGACGAAGCAGAAATCGCGGCTGGTCTCGCCATCGCCGTTGATGGTGACGTCCTGCCCCTTGATCATCGCCGCGGTCCACTTCGGGATCACCGCCGCATAGGCGCCGTCCGGATCCTGGCGCTTGCCGAACACGTTGAAATAGCGCAGGCCGACGGTCTCGAAGCCATAGGAGCGCGCGAACACGCTGGCGTACAGCTCATTGACGTACTTGGTGACGGCATAGGGCGACAGCGGATTGCCGATGTTCTCCTCGACCTTGGGCAAGGCCGGGTGGTCACCGTAGGTCGAGCTGGAAGCCGCGTAGACGAACGACTTGACCTCGGCGTCGCGCGCGGCGACCAGCATGTTCAGGAAGCCGCCGATATTCACCTCATTGGTGGTGATCGGATCTTTCAGCGAACGCGGCACCGAACCCAACGCCGCTTGGTGCAGGACGAAGTCCACGCCCTGCGTGGCACGGCGGCAGGCTTCCAGATCGCGGATATCGCCCTCTATGAAAGAGAAACGCGCCCACTGCTCGGCCGTGACCGAGCCGCGAACTTCGTCCAGGTTGCGTTGGTGGCCCGTGGCGAAGTTGTCCAGGCCGGTGACGGTCTGGTCCAGCTTCAGCAGGGTCTCCACCAGGTTGGAACCGATGAAGCCGGCGCAGCCGGTAACCAGCCACTTGCGCGGCGCGGCCGTCAGTTCCCGCGAAACAGTCTCGAAACGTGTGGTCATGCGACGTCCTCCTTACAGGCGCAGATCGGATTCGGCGGGCGACAACACGTACTTCAGGTCATAAAGAATGTGTTCCGGCTTGCCCAGCTTGCGGATGCCCTCGGCGCCCATGTCCTTGAACTGATGGTGCGCCACGGCCAGGATCACGGCGTCGTACTTGCCCTGTTCGAGCTTGGCGACCGGCGTGATGCCGTATTCATGCACCGCCTCTTCGGCTTCCACCCACGGGTCGTACACGTCCACATCGACGTTGTAGTCGCCCAATTCCTTGACGATGTCGACGATGCGGGTGTTGCGCAGGTCGGGGCAGTTTTCCTTGAACGCCAGGCCCATCACCAGCACGCGCGCGCCCTGCACGTGGATGCGGCGCTTGGTCATGGCCTTGACCAGTTGCGACACCACGTAGCCGCCCATCGAATCGTTCAGGCGGCGGCCCGCCAGGATGATCTCGGGGTGGTAGCCGATCGACTGCGCCTTGTGCGTCAGGTAGTACGGATCGACGCCGATGCAGTGCCCGCCCACCAGGCCCGGGCGGAACGGCAGGAAGTTCCACTTGGTGCCGGCGGCCTGCAGCACCGCTTCGGTGTCGATGCCCATCTTGTTGAAGATCAGCGCCAGTTCGTTGATCAGGGCGATGTTGACGTCGCGCTGGGTGTTCTCGATCACCTTGGCCGCTTCGGCCACGCGGATGCTGGAGGCCTTGTGGGTGCCGGCGGTGATGATCTGCTTGTAGAGCTGGTCGACCAGTTCGGCCACTTCCGGCGTCGAACCCGAGGTGACCTTCCTGATGGTGCTGACGCGGTGTTCCTTGTCGCCCGGGTTGATGCGCTCGGGGCTGTAGCCAGCATAGAAGTCAACGTTGAACTTCAGGCCCGACACGCGCTCCAGCACGGGCACGCAGTCTTCCTCGGTGGCGCCGGGGTAGACGGTCGATTCGTAGATGACGATGTCGCCGCGCTTGAGCACCGCGCCGATGGTCTCGCTGGCCTTGACCAGCGGCGTCAGGTCGGGCTGCTTGTATTCATCGATCGGCGTCGGCACGGTGACGATGAAGACGTTGGCCTGGCCCAGCTCGGCGCGGTCGGCGGTATAGGTCAGTTGCTTGGCTTCGGCCAGTTCGGCGTCGCTGACTTCCAGCGTGTGATCGTGTCCGGCCTTCAGCGCCTCAATGCGGCGCGTGTTGATGTCGAAGCCAATGACCGAGCGCTTCTTGCCGAATTCCACCGCCAGCGGCAGGCCGACATAGCCCAGGCCGACGACTGCGAGTTTCACATCCTGAATACGCAACATAACTCTCCCTTCACCGTAAGACGATTACGGCATTCAAAAATGGTCGGGGTGATGGATAACCGAGCCCCCGGCGGCGATCACCGGGGCGCCCAAAACCTAGTCTGCCCGCAGCACGGATGGCAGCAACAGCCATCCCGGACGGCGCCAGGAGACCAGCCGCGCATACAGCCAGATGTAGACGCTGGCGAACACCACCAGGCTGGCGCTGAGCACCCAGGCGTTGTCCCACCAGATGGTGGCCGGCACCAGGCCGATCAGGGCCAGCACCCACATGTAGGGCGACGCCAGGGCGTTGCACAACGCCGGCACCGCGTGGCGACGGCCGCGGCTGAAGGTGACGCGCACCAGGCGGCGAAAGACCAGTTGGTGCAGGTGCAGGGCGTCCGGCTGGTCCACCGGCACCCCGCGCTTGAAGCGGCGGCGCCAGATGGAAAAGCCGGTTTCGAATACGGGGTAGAACAACACCGCCAACGCGTAGAACGGCGACACCGACGGATTGCGCACGACCAGCAGCACGGCCAGTTCAGCCAGCATGAAACCGAGGAAATACGCGCCCCCATCGCCCAGGAAAACGCGCCCGAACGGGAAATTCCAGACCAGGAAGCCGAGCGTCGCCGACGCCAGCGCCGCCGCGACCATGAAGATCGGCACATCGCCCACCTGCAGCGCCACCAGGCTGATGGACACCGCCATCAGCGTGGCGATCATGCCGGCCAGACCGTTCATGCCGTCGACGATGTTCAGGGCATGGGTACAGCCGCCCACGGCGAACATGGTGAAAATCAGGGAAACGGGCCAATACGACAGGACGTAGTCCACGGGCGCCATGCCGACCCGGCTGACGCCGCCCAGCAGCCACCAGGCGATCGCGGCCGACGCGAAGGCCGCCAGCAGGCGCTTGCTCGCGCCGATATCCTTGGTGATGTCTTCGAGCAGGCCCGCCACGAATACAGGCAACGCCGACACGAACAAGGCCGGCCACAGCCAGGTCAGGGTCATGTTGTCGGGGCCGAGCACCAGCAGGCCCATCAGCGTGCCCGCCAGCACGGCCAGTCCGCCCACGCGGGGCGTGGCGCGAGAGTGATTCGCTTGCGGTTTGTTCAGATCGCTGTCGCCGGTGAAGGCGCCATGCCAGCGCTCCGACGCCACGATGAGTCCTCCCACCATGAACGCGACCACGCAAATGTACAGCCAGGTCACTGGGTCACCTCGGGTTGGTCTATCGAGACAGGCCCGCCATTATCAATGGCAGGTGTAACGCCCATATATGGGAGGGATAAGGAAGTGCAATTCACCGGGACAGAACGTAACGTCCGCGCTCCGGACCCGTGCACAAGCCGAACCCCGCTATGACGGGGCCGGCCAGCAACGCGACCGCAGACGCGCGGAAAGACCGAATTCATGAATCGATTGTAGAGCTTTCCGCCCCGACACACGCGAAATATCCAAGGGGAAACACGGAGACGATGGCGAAGCGATTTCCGCGGGTTACGGCCACCCGCCGGCGGGATCACGCGCCGACGCCTCGAACAAAAAGGGACAGTTCAAATGCGCTCAAAAAAAAGCCCGAGATCGTGAGATCTCGGGCTAAATCCACCAAAGGAGGAGGGTGGAGGAGACAACCGTGGCATGTTGGGAGCGTTTCGCTCGCTGCGCTGTCGGGGTTTGGCACCGCGCCGACTGCGTTTCAACATCCGATGAGATGCATAGTATCGGTTTTTTTTGTGCGTTGCAAGAATTTTTTTAGAGCAGTCGCGTTGTCCGATGTTGCGTTGCATTTTTGCCGCAACGTCGCGCCTCCCTCCCCGGAAAGCCGCACCCAGCAATGCGTTGCAAAAATGGAGGGTTATTGCCGAACGGGTTAACCCCTTGCGGAATTACCCTAGCCACGATCGGGTTATCCCGCCCTATGATTTGCACCGGAAAGGTGCATGCGGCACCAATATGCGGCAAATATTGCGCACTGCAACATTCTGATGCCGTGCCTTGCCGGCGCTGCGCGGGCAGTCCTAGATCCGGTACGCGGTGGTGGTCATGACCTTGGACATGGCGCGCATGGCGGCCTTGACCGGCCAAGGCAGCGGCACGCCGCCGGCAGCCTCGGCGCTGGCGCGATGCTGGGCCTCGTCGTCCTTCATCTTCTGCACGATCTGGCGGGAACGGGCGTCCTGCTCCGGCAGCGTCCGCAAATGCCCTTCCAGGTGCGCCTCGACCTGCTTTTCGGTTTCGGCCATGAAGCCCAGGTTGCGCGGCGCGCCCGCATAGCCGGCCAACAAGCCCAGCGCGAACGAGCCGGCGTACCAGACCGGGTTCAGCAGGCTTGGGCGGCTGCCCAGTTCGGTCAGGCGCTGGTTGCACCAGACAAGGTGGTCGACTTCCTCACCGGCGGCCTCCAGCAACAAGTTGCGCGGCCCCGGCTCGCGGCAGACCGCGGCCTGCCCGCGATACAGGGCCTGGGCGCAGACCTCGCCCACGTGGTTCACCCGCATCAAGCCCGCCGCGTGACGCTTTTCCTGCGCCGACAGGGTATCCGGCGCCTCCTCGGCGGTGGCTGGGTTGGGGCGACCGGCGCTGGCGCTGCCGGACAACACCCGCAGGGCCCGGTCGGCTTCGGCCAGCAGGGCATCCAGCGGGCTGGCGCGGCGCAGGAAGGCAGCGGGACCGGATCGAGACAGCGTGAGGGACATAGACGACTCCTGAATGGGGCACACACCCCTCATCCGGGGTGGGACTCTCGTGCCTGGAATTGTACGCAACGGGTATCATCAGCCATTGACTGCGCTCAAGCACAAGGACCTGACAAATGGAATGCACGATCGACTGGGGCGGCCCCAACGGCATGCTCTTTACCGCCAGCACCGGCAGCGGCCACGTGGCCGTGATGGACGGCGCCGTGGACGGCGGCGGCCACAATCTGGCGCCGCGTCCGATGGAAATGCTGCTGGCCGGCACCGGCGGCTGCACCGCCTATGACGTCGTGCTGATCCTCAAGCGTGGCCGCCACGCCGTGACCGGCTGCAGCGTCAAGCTGCAGGCCGACCGCGCCGATGTCGACCCCAAGGTGTTCACGCGCATCCACTTTGCCTTCACGGTCACCGGCCGCGACCTGCCGCGCGCCGCGGTCGAGCGCGCGGTGCAGTTGTCGCACGAAAAATACTGCTCGGCATCCGCGATGCTCGAAAAAACCGCCGAATTGACGTTTTCGGTGGACATCGTCGACACCCGGGACGCCGCCGCTGCCTAGCGCGCCCCGGCCGACACGCCGCCATTTCAGCCTTTTCTGATTCTGTACCCATGAAACAATACCTGGACCTCGTTCAATCCATCCTGGACACCGGCGCGTGGCAGGAAAACCGGACAGGCATACGCACGCTGAGCATGCCGGGCGCCTCGCTGCGCTTCGACCTGCAGCAGGGCTTTCCGGCCGTGACCACCAAGAAGCTGGCCTTCAAGTCCGCCATCGGCGAAATGGTCGGCTTCCTGCGTGGCGTGCGCAGCGCCGCCGAGTTCCGCGAACTGGGTTGCAAGGTCTGGGACCAGAACGCCAACGAAAACGCCCAGTGGCTGGCCAACCCCTACCGCGAAGGCCCGGACGACCTGGGCCCGGTCTATGGGGTGCAATGGCGCCAGTGGCCGGCCTACAAGCTGCTGGACGCCGATCGCGACGGCCAGATCGCCGACGCCCTGGGCCGCGGCTACACCAAGGTCGCGGACCTGCAGGAAGGCGGCGCGTCCAAGGTGCTGCTGTACAAGGCGGTCGACCAGTTGCGCCAGTGCCTGGACACCATCCACGAACGGCCGGGCGACCGCCGCATCCTGTTCCATGGCTGGAATTGGGCGCAGATCGAGGAAATGGCGCTGCCGCCCTGCCACCTGCTCTATCAGTTCCTGCCGAACGCGACCACCCGCGAAATCTCGCTGTGCCTGTATATCCGCTCGAATGACGTCGGGCTGGGCACGCCGTTCAACCTTACCGAGGGCGCGGCCCTGTTGCACCTGGTGGGTCGACTGACCGGCTACACGCCGCGCTGGTTCACGTATTTCATCGGCGATGCCCATATCTACGAAAACCACCTGCCGATGCTGCGCGAGCAACTGACGCGCACGCCGCTGGAAGCCCCGCGCCTGGTGCTGTCCGACCGCATCCCCGATTTCGCCCAGACCGGCCGTTACGAGCCGGAATGGCTCGAGAAGGTCGAGCCCGGCGATTTTTCGCTGGCCGGATACACGCACCACGCGCCATTGACGGCGCCGATGGCCGTCTAGAACCCACCGCCGGCATTTCGCGGGTCGCGTGCGGCCGCCATCCGGCGCCGGGCGCGCCCCCGTCCGGCGCAAGTGAAGATTGGTGAGCTTCTGGAAGCCCGTTTTCGGTATAACCCATCCCTTAGCCCCGGACGCGCGTCCAGCAAGCCGTGCGCGCCGTTGCTTCCGAACGGCCCATGCCGCGCCGTGCCTGGCCCTCGCCGCGTAACCGGGCAGTCCGTCCGGTCCGCCGCCCGCCTGCAGTGCCGCGCCGCCCCCCCATCCAGACAAGAGAGTACGTGAATCGCCAGCATCGACAGCAGGATTCCCTTGCGGCCCAGTTGCAACTGTTGACTACTAATTGATTTGAATTGAGGCCGGCGCGGCGGCTGTATGCGCTCAGGACAGGACCCCAAAAATGCTCGTTGGAACATATAACCCTTCGCTCGTCCTCGTATCCCTAGGGGTCGCCATCCTGGCGTCGTATACGGCGCTGGGCATGGCCAACCGCGTGCGGGCGGCGAGCGGGCTGCCGGCGGCGCGCTATTGGCTGGGCGGCGGCGCGCTGGCGATGGGCATCGGCATCTGGTCCATGCACTTCGTCGGCATGCTGGCGTTCAACCTGCCCATTCCCATGGGCTACGACCTGCCGCTGACCGTGCTGTCGCTGGCCATCGCCATCGGCTGCTCCGCCTTCGCGTTGTGGATCGTCTGCAAGGACGACCTGCCCTGGGCCCGCCTGCTCAGCGGCGCCCTGCTGATGGGCGCGGGGATCGCCGCCATGCACTATATCGGCATGGCCGCCATGCGCATGATGCCGGGCATCGTCTACGACCCCGCCTGGTTCGCCCTGTCCATCGCCATCGCGGTGGCGGCCTCGGGCGCGGCGCTCTGGATCACCTACCGCCTACGCCACGACGGGCCGCGGGTGGCGCTGTCGCGGCCGCTGGCGGCCGTGGTCATGGGGCTGGCGATCGTCGGCATGCACTACACCGGCATGGAAGCCGCGGGCTTTCCGGACGGCAGCATCTGCATGGCGGCGGACGCCGGCATTTCGGCCGGCTGGCTCGCCATCGCGGTCACCGCCGTCACCCTCAGCGTGCTGGCCATCGCCCTGGTGGTGGCGGTGCTGGACAACCGCCTCGAAGCCCGCACCTCGGCGTTGGCCTCGTCGCTGGCCGAGGCCAACGAGGAACTGGTGCAGCTGGCGCTGCACGACACGCTGACCAAGCTGCCCAACCGCATCCTGCTGGAAGACCGGCTGGAACAGGCCATCGAAAGCGCCAGCCGCCGCAAGGGCTATTTCGCAGTGCTGTTCTTCGACCTGGACGGATTCAAGGCGGTCAACGACGCCTACGGCCACCATACCGGCGACGCCCTGCTGATCGACCTGGCCCAGCGCATCCGCCAGACCCTGCGCACCCAGGACACGGTGGCGCGCCTGGGCGGCGACGAATTCATCGTGCTCAGCGAAGTGGTGGAACCTACCGACGCCGCCAATGTGGCCGACCGCCTGATCGAAGCCATCGCGCGGCCGGTGATGGTGTACGGCCACGAGGTGCTGGTGACCTCCAGCGTCGGCATCGCCATCTACCCGAATGACGGCGAGGACACCCATGCGCTGCTGACCAACGCGGACGCCGCGATGTACCACGCCAAGCGCCTGGGCGGCACCGGCTACAGCTTCTTCGAGCCGTCGATGAACGCCGACGCGCATGAACAGATCGAGCTGCTGCACGACCTGCGCCTGGCGCAGGAACGCGACCAGTTCGTGCTGCACTACCAGCCCAAATACGAGGCGCCGGCCGGCCCCATCATGGGCGCTGAGGCCTTGCTGCGCTGGAACCACCCGACCCGCGGCCTGGTGGGTCCGGACCAGTTCATCCCCACGGCGGAAAAGACCGGGCTGATCCTGTCGATCGGCGAATGGGTCATCAATGAAGCCTGCCGCCAGATGCGCGAATGGATCAACGCCGGGCAGGGCCACTGGACCATCGCGGTCAACATTTCCGCGCTGCAGTTCGCCCACGCCAGCCTGGTCGAGACCGTGCGCACCGCGCTGGCGCGGCACGATGTGCCACCATCCTGCCTGACGCTGGAAGTGACCGAATCGACCGCCATGCGCGACGCCGAAGCCAGCCTGACCGTGCTCAAGCGCCTGTCGGGACTGGGCGTGACCATTTCGATCGACGACTTCGGCACCGGCTACTCCAGCCTGCTGTACCTCAAGCGACTTCCCGCGACCGAACTGAAAATCGACCGGGGTTTCGTCAACCAGCTGGAAAACGACAACGAGGACGCTGCCATCGTTTCGGCCATCGTGGCGCTGGCGCAGCAGTTGAATCTACGCATCGTCGCCGAGGGGGTGGAGACCGCGGCCCAGCAGAAGTTCCTGACCGGGCTGGGGTGCGATTCACTGCAGGGCTTCCTGCTGGGCAAGCCGATGCCGGCCGACGAATTCCTGGAACACGCCGCGGGCTGAATCCAGGCCAGCCGACCCGCGCGGCCGGGCGAATCCCCGCCCCGCGTGCCAAATTTGCTACGCTTGGAATCTTCCCGCCGGCGCCGCCGGCCGCCTCCTTGCGTACCTGTCCGAATGCCCGCCAGCCTGACCCTGATCGTCGCCTATTCCACCAATCGCGCCATCGGCCGCGACAACGCCCTGCCCTGGAAACTGCCGGGCGACCTGGCGCACTTCAAGCGCAGCACCTTGGGCCATCCGATCATCATGGGCCGCAAGACCTGGGATTCGCTCGGCCGCCCCCTGCCCGGCCGCGCCAATATCGTCGTCAGCCGCAACCCGGCCTTCGAGGCCGCCGGCGCCACCGTGGTGCCGACACTGGAGGCCGCCATCGCCGCCTGCGGCGACAGCGCCGAGGCCTTCGTCATCGGCGGCGCGCAGATCTACACGCAGGCCCTGGCGCTGGCCAGCCGCGTCCTTGCCACCGAGGTCCATGCCGAGGTCGAGGGCGACGCCTTCTTCCCCCTGCTGCCCGGCTTCCAGTGGCGCGAAACCGCGCGCGCGGCGCAGCCCGAGGAAAACGGCTACCGCTACGATTTCGTGACGTACGAACGCGCCTGAGCCGCCCCGCCCGGGCGTGGTGGCTGCCATCGCGGTGCCAACGCCGCGCCGCCCCCCCGGGACAGCAGGCTAGGCCGCGCCCTCATTGCGCATGAAGCGCCACAGCGCCGGCGCTTCCGAGTACGCCACGTTGAAGCGCACCCAGGGCGTATCAGCCTCGTCCGCCTCAAAGTACGACCCCGGCGCCAGCCAGATGCCGTCCTTCAATGCCAGGCCGGCCAGGCCGTTGGCGCCCCGCTCACGCCACTGCCCGGCCACCTTGGCCCACAGGAACAGCCCGGCACGGGGCTGCGCGTAGATCTCGAAACCGTGTTGCGCCATCAATTCGGCCACCGTGGCGTGCGCCTGCGCCAGCCGCTCGCGGGTGCGCTCGATGTGCGCCCGGTAGCGTCCTTCGCGGATGACCTGGTGGACGATACGCTCCATGATTTCCGGCGAGGTCAGGCCCACTGCCATCTTGGTGCGGGCGATGTCGCGCGCCAGGTCGCGGTGCGCGACCACGTAGCCGACCCGCACCGACGGGCTGATGACCTTGGAATACCCGCCCAGGTAGACCACCCGCCGGCCGCCATCGAGCGCCGCCAGCATGGGCGTGACGCCCGGCGCCAGTTCACGCGAAATGTCGTCCTCCACCACCCACAGCCCATGGCGCTCGGCCAGTTGCAGGATGCGGAAGGCGTTGGCCATGCTGATGCTCGCGCCAGACGGATTCTGCAAGGCGGTGTTGACGAACAGCGCGCGCGGCCGGTGCTGCGACGCGGCCTGCTCCAGCGCCTCGCAGTCCAGGCCGTCCAGCGTGCGCGCCACGGGCACCACGCGCAGTCCGGCCAGGCGCAGCATCTGCAGCAGATTGGCGTAGGCGGGTTGCTCGACCAGCACGGTGTCGCCGGGCCGCAGCAGCGTGCGGATCACCATGTCCAGGCCGTGCGTCACGCCCTGGGTCAGCAGCACCTGCGACACTTCGACTTCCATGCCCTGGGCGCTGAGCGTGGCGGCGATGGTCTCGCGCAGCGGCGCATAGCCATAGGGATGGCCGTAGTTGGCGATGCGCATGGCCGGCACCCGGCCCATATGGCGCAGCGCCATGTGCAACCCTTCCTCGTTGAGCCACTCGCCCGGCAGCCAGCCGCAGCCCGACTTGATGGGGATGGAATGGTCCGCGAAGATATCCGACAGCAGCCAGGCCGCGTTCAGCCGCGGCGGCTCCCAGGATTGCGGCGCGCCCCGGCGCGGCGGCGCGTCGGGCGCGGCCACCCGATAGCCGGCGCCCGGGCGCGCCGCCAGCCAGCCCAGTGATACCAGGCGGTTGTAGGCGCTGGCCACGGTGAAGGTGCTTACCTGGTACTGGCGCGCGAAGTCGCGCACCGAAGGTAGGGACATACCCGGACGCAGCGACTGGGCTTCGATGGCGCGCAGCACGGCCGCCACCACCTGGTCCACCAGGGTCGGCGCCTGGCCACGGGCCCGCACGGGCTGGAAATCGATCACGGCGCTACGCTATCTGTACAGTTGCCATGCCTGCAACTATACAGTTAGCCCGGTTTGCGCGGATTGTATATTTTCATTCGCGGCCGGACGTACCAGAATCAATCGCATCCCGCCGGCCGCCCGCCCGAAACGCGCGCAGGCTCCGGCACTTGTCCTTCCCCCTGGAGCCGCCATGAACGCCCCCGCCGAGTTGCCCGACCTGTCCCATCTCTGGATGCCTTTCACCGCCAACAAGCAGTTCAAGGCGCATCCCCGCATGCTGGCGTCGGCCAAGGGCATGTACTACACCTCAGTCGACGGCCGCCAGGTGCTGGACGGCACCGCCGGCCTGTGGTGCGTCAACGCCGGCCACGGCCGCCAGGAGATCGTCGAGGCGATCTCGCGCCAGGCCGGCACCATGGATTACGCCCCCGGCTTCCAGCTGGGCCACCCGCTGGCCTTCGAGGCCGCCACGGCCGTCGCCAGCTTCATGCCGCAGGGCCTGGACCGCGTGTTCTTCACCAACTCCGGTTCCGAATCGGTCGACACCGCCCTGAAGATCGCCCTGGCCTATCACCGCGCCCGCGGCGAAGGCCAGCGCACCCGCCTGATCGGCCGCGAGCGCGGCTACCACGGCGTGGGCTTCGGCGGCATCTCGGTCGGCGGCATCTCGACCAACCGCAAGACCTTCTCCGGCGCGCTGCTGCCCGCCGTCGACCACCTGCCCCACACCCACAACCTGGAGCAGAACGCCTATTCCAAGGGCCAGCCGGCCTGGGGCGCGCAGCTGGCCGACGAACTCGAACGCATCATCGCGCTGCACGATGCCTCGACCATCGCCGCCGTCATCGTCGAACCGATGGCCGGTTCCACCGGCGTGCTGATCCCGCCCAAGGGCTACCTGGAAAAGCTGCGCGAGATCACGTCCAAACACGGCATCCTGCTGATCTTCGACGAAGTCATCACCGCCTACGGCCGCCTCGGCGCGGCCACCGCGTCGGAATTCTTCGGCGTGACGCCGGACCTGATCGCGATGGCCAAGGGCGTCAGCAACGCCGCCGTGCCCGCGGGCGCGGTCGCGGTGCGCCGCGAGGTGCATGACGCCATCGTCAACGGCCCGGCCGGCGGCATCGAGTTCTTCCACGGCTACACCTATTCGGCCCACCCGCTGGCGGCCGCCGCCATCCTGGCGACGCTGGACATCTACCGCCGCGAAGACCTGTTCGGCCGCGCCCGCAAGCTGTCCGGCGCCTTCGAGCAGGCCGCCCACAGCCTGAAGGGCGCGCCGCACGTCATCGACGTGCGCAACCTGGGCCTGGTGGCCGGCGTCGAACTGGCGCCGCGCGCCGGCGCGCCGGGCGCGCGCGCCGCCGAAGTGTTCCAGAAGTGCTTCGACAGCGGCCTGATGGTGCGCTACACCGGCGACATCATCGCCGTCTCGCCGCCGCTGATCATCGACGAGGCCCAGATCGGCCAGATCTTCGAGCAGATCGGCAAGGTGCTCAAGGAAGTCGCGTAACCCCCCGGCGCGGCGCAGGCGCCGCGCATCGCACACAACGGCGGGCGGCCCCGGGCCGCCCTCCGGCGTTTTCAAAGAACCCCGCTCCGAGTTTTCCCATGAAGAAGAACCTCTCGCACTACATCAACGGCCAGCCCTACGATGGCCGCAGCAACCGCTACGCCGACGGTTTCAACCCGGCCACCGGCGAGATCATCACCTCCGTGCCGCTGGCCTCCACCGATGAGGTGGCACTGGCCGTGGCCGCCGCCAAGGCCGCCTTTCCGGCCTGGTCGGAAACCCCCGCGCTCAAGCGCGCCCGCGTGCTGTTCAACTTCAAGGCGCTGCTGGACAAGCACCAGGACGAACTGGCCGAGCTGATCACGCGCGAGCACGGCAAGGTGTTCTCGGACGCCAAGGGCGAAGTGATGCGCGGCATCGAGATCGTCGAATTCGCCTGCGGCATTCCTCATCTGTTCAAGGGCCAGTATTCCGACCAGATCGGCGGCGGCATCGACAACTGGAGCATGCGCCAGGCGCTGGGCGTGGTGGCCGGCATCACGCCGTTCAACTTCCCGATGATGGTGCCGTGCTGGATGTTCCCGGTGGCCATCGCCTGCGGCAACACCTTCGTGCTCAAGCCGTCCGAACGCGATCCCTCGGCCTCGCTGCGCCTGGCCGAGCTGCTGACCGAAGCCGGTCTGCCGCCGGGCGTGTTCAACGTGGTGCACGGCGACAAGCAGGCCGTGGACGCGCTGATCGCGCACCCCGACGTCGAGGCCCTGTCTTTCGTCGGCTCGACCCCGATCGCCGAATACATCTACGCCGAAGGCACGCGCCGCGGCAAACGCGTGCAGGCCCTGGGCGGCGCCAAGAACCACCTGGTGGTGATGCCCGACGCCGACCTCGACCAGGTCACCGACGCGCTGATGGGCGCGGCCTACGGCTCGGCCGGCGAACGCTGCATGGCGATCTCGGTGGCCGTGGCGGTGGGCGACGTGGCCGACAAGGTCATCGAACGCCTGGTCCCGCGCGTCAAGGCGCTGGTGGTCAAGGACGGCATGCAGGGCGACGCCGAAATGGGCCCGCTGGTCACGGCGCAGCACCGCAACAAGGTCATCGGCTACATCGAGGACGGCGTCGCCGCCGGCGCGGAGCTGGTGGTCGACGGCCGCGGCCTGAAGGTGCCGGGCGCCGAAAAGGGCTTCTTTCTGGGCGGCACGCTGTTCGACAAGGTCAAGCCCACGATGAACATCTATCGCGAAGAGATCTTCGGACCAGTGCTGTGCGTGGTACGCGTGCCCGACTTCGCCGCCGCGGTCGAGCTGATCAACGCCCATGAATTCGGCAACGGCGTGGCCTGCTTCACGTCCGATGGCGGTGTGGCGCGTGCCTTCGCCCGCCAGATCAAGGTGGGCATGGTCGGCATCAACGTGCCGATCCCGGTGCCGATGGCCTGGCATTCGTTCGGCGGCTGGAAGCGTTCGCTGTTCGGCGACCACCATGCCTACGGCGAAGAAGGCATCCGCTTCTACTCGCGCTACAAGAGCGTGATGCAGCGCTGGCCGGACAGCATCGCCAAGGGCGCGGAATTCACCATGCCGGTGGCCAAGTGACCATGTAGACGCGTTCACCGCCCCGAGCCGCCAGACGGCCGGGGTTTTGCCGAAAGACACACAACAAGGGGAATCCTGATGCGCATCGGGATCGGCGGCTTTCAGCATGAAACCAATACCTTCGCGCCTTCGCGCGCGGCCTGGGAAGACTTCGCCGACAAGGGCGGCGGCTGGCCCAAGCTGGTCAGCGGCCCGGCGATGTTCCAGGCCGTGGCCGGTGCCAACATTCCGGTGGCCGGCTTCATCGAGGCCATGCAACAGCACACGCTGCTGCCGGCCACGTGGGCCGCGGCCAGCCCGTCCGGACCGGTCACCGAGGATGCCTTCGAACGCATCAGCGCCCTGATCCTGCAGGGCCTGCAAGCGGCCCTGCCGCTGGACGGCGTGTACCTGGACCTGCACGGCGCCATGGTCACCGAGCACCTGGACGACGGCGAAGGCGAACTGCTCAAGCGCGTGCGCGCGCTGGTCGGCCCTGACGTGCCGGTGGTGGCCAGCCTGGACCTGCACGCCAACATGACAGCGGCGATGGTGCGCCACGCCGACGCGCTGGTCTGCTACCGCACCTATCCGCACATCGACATGGCCGAGACCGGCCAGCGCGCCGCCGCGCTGCTGGCGCGGCGCCTGGCCGGCGCGCCCCGTCCCTGCGTGGCGCTGCGACAGTTGCCCTACCTGATTCCGCTGTGCTGGCAATCGACCGACATCGAGCCGGCGCGCAGCCTGTACCAGATGGTGGGCGACATCGAGGCGCGCGGCGCCCAGAGCGTGTCGCTGGCCACCGGTTTTCCGGCGGCGGATTTTCCCGATTGCCTGCCCGCGGTATGGGCCTACGGCGCCACCCAGGCCGAGGCCGACGCGGCCGCCGACACGCTGGCGCGCGCGGTGCTCGATGCCGAACGGGATTTCGGCGGTACCCTGTATTCACCCGATGACGCGGTCACGACCGCCATGCGGCTGGCGCGCGAGGCCAACGCGCCGGTGGTCATCGCCGACGCGCAGGACAACCCCGGCGCCGGCGGCAGTTCCGACACCACGGGCCTGCTGCGCGCCCTGATCCGCCACCAGGCGCGCGATGCCGCCATCGGATTGATCGTCGATCCGGAAGCGGCGCTGGCCGCGCACCGCGCCGGCGTGGGTAAATCGGTCCGCATTGCATTGGGTGGACATTCGGGTATTCCCGACGACGAACCGCTGGACGCCGAGTTCATCGTGGAGAAAACTTCGGATGGGCGCTTCGATACGCATGGCGCGTTCTACCGCGGCTTCCATATGGACCTGGGCCCCAGCGCCTGCCTGCGCACCGGCGGCGTGCGCATCGTGGTGGCGTCCAACAAGGTGCAGATGGCCGACCAGGAGATGTTCCGCTTCGCCGGCATCGAGCCGCGCCGCGCGGCGATCCTGGCGGTGAAAAGCTCGGCGCATTTCCGTGCCGACTTCACCCCCATCGCCCACGCCATCCTGGTTTGCGCCGCGCCGGGATCGATGCTGATGGATGCGGCAAAACAACCATGGACACGGTTGCGTCCCGGTATCAGAATGGCGCCTTGCGGCCCGGTCTTTGCCGGCGCCGCAACCGACTGACCCTCGCACGCCGCGCCCGGGGCGCGGCGCGTCAACGACGTAGCGGCAATCCGCGCCGCTCACTACGCATAGAAGGGGAATTTCATGCTCAAGTTCGTCCGCGCGGCCGCGTTCGCCGGCGCCACCCTGCTGATGGCCCATGGCGCCTACGCAGACACCGTCATCAAGGCGGTGATGCATTCGCCGCTGCGCCTGACCGATCCGCACGCCACCACCGCGTACATCACTACGTGGCACGGCTACATGATCTACGACACCTTGCTGGCCACCGACGCCGACAACAAGATCCAGCCGCAGATGCTGGAAAAGTGGGAGGTCTCGGCCGACGGCAAGACCTACACCATGACGCTGCGCCCGGGCCAGAAATGGCATGACGGCAAGCCCGTCACGGCCGAGGACTGCGTCGCGTCGATCAAGCGCTGGGCCGCGGGCGACGGCATGGGCCGCACGCTGCTGAAATTCACCGACAAGATCGAAGTCATCGACGACAACAGCTTCCGCATCGTCATGAAGGAACCCACGGACCTGGCGCTGCGCGCCCTGTCCAAGCCCACCGGCACCGCGCCGTTCATGATGCCCAAGCGCATCGCCGAGCTGCCCATCGGCCAGCCGATCACCGACATGACCGGCTCGGGTCCGTTCAAGGTCATCGAGTTCAAGCCGGGCGTGAAGACCGTCTACGCCAAGAACGCCGACTACGTGCCGCGCAAGGAACCCGCCAGCGGCCTGGCCGGCGGCAAGGTGGTGAACGTGGACAAGGTGCAATGGGATGTGATGCCCGACGCCCTGACCACCGCCAACGCCCTGCTGGGCGGCGAAATCGACTTCGTCGAGCAGTTCCCCTATGACCTGCTGCCGATGATCGAAGGCAACAAGGACCTGAAGGAAGAGTCGCTCAGCCCGGTCGGCTACTTCACGATGTACCGCTTCAACTTCAAGTACCCGCCCTTCAACAACAAGAAGATCCGCCAGGCCGCGATGTACGCCATCGGCCAGGAAGACGTGATGAAGGCGCTGGTGGGCAATCCCAAGTACTGGAAGACCTGCGCCTCGCTGTGGGGCTGCGGCACGCCGCTGGAATCGGACATCGGCAAGGACGTGGTGGTGCCCTCGAACATCGAGAAGGCCAAGGCCCTGCTGAAGGAAGCCGGCTATGACAACACCCCGATCCTGGTGATGCACGCCACCGACGTCGGCACGCTGTCGGCCCAGCCGGTGGTGATGGCCCAGGCGCTGCGCAAGGCCGGCTTCAACGTCAACCTGGCCGCGATGGACTGGCAGAGCGTGGCGACCCGCCGCGCCTCCAAGGCGGCGCCGGCCGAAGGCGGCTGGAACATCCACAACACCAACTGGTACGCCACCGACGTGATGGACCCGGTGCGCTCGGCCCCGGCCGCGGCCAACGGCGACAACGCCTGGTTCGGCTGGCCCGACTTCCCCCAGGTCGAGGAACTGCGCACCAAGTTCGCGCTGACCTCCGATCCGGCCGAGCAGAAGAAGATCGCCGATGAATTGCAGCGCATCGGCATCGACGAGGGCCTGTACGTGCCGCTGGGCCAGATGTCGGTGCCCACCGTGTACACCGCCAAGCTCTCGGGCCTGGTGCATGCGCCAGTGTTCGCGTTCTGGAATGTGAAAAAAGCCCCTTGACGGGCAAGTAGTTCAGGGGGAAATACATGCTGGCATTCGTCTCACGCCGGCTCCTCGCGACCATCCCCGTTCTGGTGATGGTCGCGGTGGTGGTCTTTGCGATATTGCGTTTGAGCCCGGGTGATCCGGCCATCATCATGGCCGGCGACGGCGCCACGCCCGAGCGGATCGAACAGATCCGCCAGACGATGGGCCTGGACCAGCCGATGGCCAGGCAGTTCTTCATCTGGGGCGGCAAGCTGCTTCAGGGAGACCTCGGCACCTCGCTGATGTCCGGCGTGCCCGTGACCCAGCTCATCGGCCAGCGCCTCGAACCGTCGTTGAGCCTGGCGCTGTTGACGCTGGTCTTCACGCTGATCGTGGCGATCCCGCTGGGCGTGCTGGCGGCCTGGCGCCAGGGCCGGCTGCTGGACCGCGCGGTCATGGGCTTTTCGGTGCTGGGCTTCTCGGTGCCGGTGTTCGTCACCGGCTACCTGCTGATCTGGGCCTTCGCCATCAAGCTGGGCTGGTTCAACGTGCAGGGCTACACGCCGCTGGCCAATGGCTTCTGGCTGTTCCTGCATCGGCTGATCCTGCCGTCGCTGGCGCTGTCCACCGTGTACATCGCCCTGATCGCGCGCATCACGCGCACCAGCGTCATCGAGGTGATGGGCGAGGACTTCATCCGCACCGCGCGCTCCAAGGGGCTGACCGAGACCGGCGTGCTGCTGGGCCACGCGTTGCGCAATGCCGCGGTACCCATCGCCACGGTGGTGGGCCTGGGCATCGCGCTGCTGATCAGCGGCGTGGTGGTGACCGAATCGGTGTTCAACATCCCCGGTCTGGGCCGGCTGGTGGTCGAAGCCGTGCTGGCGCGCGACTACCCCGTGATCCAGGGCCTGACGCTGTTCTTCGCCTTCGTCTACGTGTTCATCAATCTGGTTGTCGATTGCGCCTACACGGTGTTCGACCCCCGTATCCGATACTGAGGCCACGCCATGCAAACGCCAACCGACGCCGCTGCGCAAGCGGCCGCCGATCTTCCCGGCGGCGGCACGCCCCACGTCACCGCCTGGCGCCAGATCCGCCAGGGCCTCAAAAGCTGGCCGGTGATGCTGGCCCTGGTGGTGCTGCTCATCATTGTCGCCATCGCCCTGTTCGCCCCGCTGCTGGGCACGGTCGACCCGACGTCCATCAATCCCGGCG
This sequence comes from Achromobacter sp. CSND-B12, assembly GCF_052906545.1. Classification (NCBI taxonomy): domain Bacteria; kingdom Pseudomonadati; phylum Pseudomonadota; class Betaproteobacteria; order Burkholderiales; family Alcaligenaceae; genus Achromobacter; species Achromobacter sp. CSND-B12. The sequence continues at coordinate 2,215,129 of NZ_JBREGJ010000001.1, forward strand.
CGCGCCTGAAGCAGCCGTTCACCGATTACCTGTTCGGCACCGACGCCTTCGGCCGCGACGTCTGGTCGCGCGTGGCCTACGGCGCGCGCGTCTCGCTGATCGCGGGGCTGGGCGCGGCGGTCATCAGCGTCACCATCGGGCTGGTGGTCGGCGTCATCGCCGGCTGGTTCCGCTCGCTCGACGGCATCATCATGCGCACCATGGACGCCATCATGGCGATCCCCGGCATCCTGTTGGCGATCGCGCTGGTGTCGGTCACCGGGGCCAGCCTGATGACGGTGCTGGTGGCCATCACCATCCCCGAGATTCCACGGGTGGTGCGGCTGGTGCGCGGACAGATCCTGACGGTGCGCGGCGAGCCCTACGTCGAAGCGGCGCTGGCGCTGGGCACGCCGCTGCCGCTGCTGCTGTGGCGCCACATGGTGCCCAGCACCATCGCGCCGCTGACCGTGCAGGGCACGTATGTGTTCGCTTCGGCCATGCTGACCGAGGCCATCCTCAGCTTCCTGGGCGCGGGCATCCCGCCCGAGATCGCCTCCTGGGGCAACATCATGTCCGAAGGCCGCATGTACTTCCGCATGCTGCCCGGCCTGATCCTGTTCCCGGGGCTGTTCCTGTCGCTGACCGTGCTCAGCGTGAACATCCTGGGCGACGCGCTGCGCGACGCCCTCGATCCGAAAATGGTGCGCAGGATCTGATGCCGATGACCTACTCTCCCACTCCCCCCGCGGGCGATACCTCGTCCGCCGTGCTGGCGATCCGCAACCTGTCGGTGGAGGTCGGCGGCGCCGGCAACCGCGTGGTGCGCAACCTGAGCCTGGACGTGCACGCCGGCGAAACCGTGTGCGTGGTCGGCGAGTCCGGCTCGGGCAAGTCGGTCACATCGCTGGCCGTCATGGGCCTGTTGCCGGCCGGCGTGCTGCGCATCAGCGCGGGCTCGATCCGCGTCGAAGGCGAGGACGTGGCCAACGCCACGCCGCGGCGCCTGCGCGAACTGCGCGCCACCCGCATGGCCATGGTGTTCCAGGAACCCATGACGGCGCTGAACCCCGTGCACACCGTCGGCAAGCAGGTCGACGAAGTGCTGCGGCTGCATCGCCGCATGTCGGCCGCCGAACGCCGCGCCAAGGTGCTGGACATGTTCCGCTCGGTGCACCTGCCCGACGTCGAGCGCATCTACGATGCCTATCCGCACCAGCTCTCGGGCGGCCAGCGCCAGCGCATCGTGATCGCCATGGCGCTGATCTTGGAGCCCAAGCTGCTGATCGCCGACGAGCCGACCACGGCGCTGGACGTCACCACGCAGAAGCAGATCCTGCTGCTGATCAAGGAACTGCAGGTCAAGCACCGGACCGCCGTGCTGTTCATCACGCACGACTTCGGCGTGGTGGCCGAGATCGCCGACCGCATCGTGGTGATGAACCGCGGCGACCTGATCGAAAGCGGCACCCGCGACGAGATCCTGGCCGAACCCAAGCAGTCGTACACGCGGCGCCTGGTGTCGTCGGTGCCCAGCCTGGTGCCGTTGCACCGCGAAGCGCCCGCGGGCGTGCCGGTGCTGCACGTCAAGGGCCTGGGGCGCACCTACGGCGGCAAGCGCTCGCTGTTCTCGCGCAGCGCGCCGCGCAACGTGATCGCGGCGGCAGACGTCAACCTGACGCTGCGCAAGGGCGAAATCCTCGGCATCGTGGGCGAGTCCGGCTCGGGCAAGTCGACCGTGGCGCGCTGCATCGTGCGCCTGATCGAACCCACCGCCGGCCACATGATGATGGGCGGCGAAGACCTCAGCACGCTGTCCGGCGCGGCCCTGCGCCCGGTGCGGCGCCGCATCCAGATCGTGTTCCAGGATCCTTACCGCTCGCTCAACCCGCGCCGCACCGTGGGCGAGTCCATCATCGAAGGCCTGCTCAACTTCGGCGTGCCGCGCGAGCAGGCGCTGCAACGCGCCGGCGAGACGCTGTCGGTGGTCGGACTGAGCCCCGACGCCATGCGGCGCTACCCGCACCAGTTTTCCGGCGGCCAGCGCCAGCGCATCTGCATCGCCCGCGCGCTGGTGATGGACCCCGAGATCCTGGTGGCCGACGAAGCCGTGTCGGCGCTGGACGTGTCGGTGCAGGCGCAGGTGCTGGAACTGCTCGAGCAGGTGCGCGAACGCACCGGCGTGGGCGTGCTGTTCATCACGCATGACCTGCGCGTGGCCGCGCAGATCTGCGACACCATCATGGTCATGCAGCGCGGCAAGGTCGTCGAGACCGGCGCCGCCCAGGCCGTGCTGACCGATCCCCGCCACGAGTACACCCGCGCCCTGATCGACGCGGCGCCCGGGCGCGACTGGGACTTCCGCAATTTCCGGCCCGTGGCGGCCGGGCTGGCGGCCCCCGCCGCCTGAGGCGTCCCAATCAACCCAGGCATCCCACGCAATCGGAATCCGCCATGTCGCAACCGCATGAACTCTCGGCCCAGGAGCTGCTGGCCGCCTATCGCAACAAGACCCTGTCGCCGGTCGAGGCGACCCGCTCGGTGCTCGACCACATCGCGCGCTGGGAACCGCACATCCACGCCACCTATGCGCTCGATCCCGACCAGGCGCTGGCGCAGGCGCGCGCCTCCGAGGCGCGCTGGATGAAAGGCGAGCCGCAGGCTTGCGGCGGCTACTCGCTGGACGGCGTGCCCGCCACCATCAAGGAAAACATCGCCACCCGCGGCGTGCCGGTGCCGCTGGGCACGGCCGCCACCGACTTGACGCCGGCCGCGGCCGACGCGCCGCCGGCGGCGCGCATGCGGGAGGCCGGCGCGGTGGTGCTGGGCAAGACCACCATGCCCGACTACGGCATGCTGTCCTCGGGGCTGTCGAGCTTCCATGCGCTGACGCGCAACCCCTGGGACCTGAGCAAAAACCCGGGCGGCTCCAGCGCCGGCGCCGGAGCGGCGGCGGCGGCGGGCTACGGCCCGCTGCACATCGGCACCGACATCGGCGGCTCGGTGCGCCTGCCGGCCGCCTGGTGCGGCATCGCCACGCTCAAGCCCAGCCTGGGCCGCATCCCCATCGACCCGCCCTTCATGGGCCGCTGCGCCGGCCCCATGACGCGTGACATCACTGACGCCGCGCTGATGATGGGCGTGCTGTCGCAACCCGACGCGCGCGATCACATGAGCCTGCCGTTCCAGGACTTCGACTGGCTCAACCTGGATATCGACGTGCGCGGCCTGCGCATCGGCCTGCAGCTGGACGCCGGCTGCGGCCTGCCGCTGGACCCGGAGATCCGCGCCGCCGTCGAAGCCGCGGCCCGACTGTTCGAGTCGGCCGGCGCCATCGTCACGCCGCTCAAGCCGTGGATGACGCCGGAGATGCTGGACGGCGTCGACCGCTTCTGGCGCACCCGCTCGGCCATCGACCTGGGGGCCCTGCCGCAAGCGCGCCGCGACAAGATCCTGCCGTTCATCCGCGCCTGGGCCGAAAGCGGCGGCGGCCAATCCGGCGAGGCCGTGTTCCGCAGCTACTACGAAACCCTGAACGTGCGCGCCAAGACCGTGGCCGCCACCGCCCCCTTCGACTACGTGCTGTCGCCGGTGGCGCCGGTGGTGGCCTACAACGCCGAGTGGGCCGCGCCCACCAACGAGGTCGCCACGACCATGCACCACATCGGCTACACCCTGCCCTACAACATGAGCGAGCAGCCGGCCGCCTCGGTCAATTGCGGTTATACCCGGGCGGGCCTGCCGATCGGCCTGCAGATCGCCGGCGCGCGCTTCGATGACCTTGGCGTGCTGCGCGTGGCCCGCGCCTGGGAACGCATGCGCCCGGCCCAGCAGCCGTGGCCGCAACCGCCACGGGCCGCCTAGCGCGCGCTGACCAGTCCGGCACCTTTTCCCTTTGGCAACCACAGGAATTTCCATGCGTTGGCTTCTGGCAATGATCAAGCACGAGACGAACACCTTCTCGCCCGTGCCAACCCCGCTCGCGCGCTTTTTCCGCGGCAATCCTGAAATCCTGGCCGGCGACCGCGCCATCCGCGCCTACGAGAACACCGACAGCGGCCTGGGCGGCTACATCGAGGTGGCGCGCCGCGTCGGCGCCGAGATCGTGGTGCCGGTGGCCGCCGAATCCTGGCCCAGCGGCCCGGCCAGCGCCGAGACCCACGAGCTGCTGTGCAAGCGGGTGCTGGACGAGGTCCGCAAGGGCGGCTACGACGCCATCCTGCTGGACCTGCACGGCGCCATGGTGGCCGAGGGCGTGGAAGACGCCGAGGGCGACCTGCTGCGCCGCCTGCGCGAGATCGATCCCAAGACGCCGGTGGCGGTGACGCTGGACATGCACGCCAACATCTACGCCGACATCGTCGACAACGCCACCGTCATCAGCGGCTTCCATACCTATCCGCACGTGGACATCCGCGAGGCCGGCGTGCGCGCGGCCAACGTCATCGTGCGCACGCTCAAGGGCGAGATCAAGCCCGTGATGACCTGGGGCGGCAAGCCCATGCTGCCGCACGTCATGTGCCAGGGCACCCACGCCGATCCCAACAAATCGCTGCAGGAGCGCTGCCGCCAGCTGGAGGCCGATGGCGTTCTGGCGGCCTCGGTGTTCGTGGGTTTCCCCCACGCCGACATCCGCGAGGCGGGCCTTAGCGCCGTGGTCTGTACGGACGCCAACCTGGCCCAGGCGGAGCAATACCGCGACGAGCTGCTGGAGCGCGCCTGGAACGACCGGGCGAAATGGGTGTTCCATTCCGAGCCGCTGGCGCCCACCATTGCCCGGGCCAAGGCCATCGAGCACGGGCCTGTGGTGCTGCTGGACCACTACGACAACACCGGCTCCGGCGGCACCATGGACACGACGGCGGTGCTGGCCGAGGTGCTGCGCCAGGAACTGGACAACGTGGTGTTCTACGCCATCTGCGATCCCCAGGCGGCGCGCGAGGCCGCCACGGCGGGCGTGGGCAGCACCGTCACCCTGCCCCTGGGCGGCAAGGTGGACATGCCCGCCATCAAGCGGACCGGCGAACCGCTGACCGTGACGGGCCGCGTCAAGCTGGTGTTCGACGGCGTCTACCTGAACCGCGGCCCCATGTACCGTGGCGTGCGCAACGACACCGGCCTGACGGTGGTGATCGATACCGGACGGGTCGAGATCGTGGTGGTGTCGCGGCACCAGGAACCCTTCGACATCAATTGCCTGCTGTCGGCCGGCATCGATCCGCAGCAAAAGCGCTATGTGGTGCTCAAGAGCCGGGTCCACTGGCGCGCCGGCTTCTCCGAAATGGCCACCGAGATCATCGAGTGCACCGGCGTGGGCGTCACCACCTCCGACTACGGCCAGCTCGACTTCAAGCACGTGCGCCGGCCGATCTACCCGCTCGATCCCCTGTAAAACACGCGTTGTCGACAATATGGCCGGCGCCCGAGGGCGCTGGCTTTCATTTTGAAATCTTCGGTAACGGCGCGCACTGCAACTGGCTACCCCGCCTCGGTATACTCGCCGCGGGTCCTGACAGGCCGATGAATATGTCCCATTGCCCGCGCCGCTCGACGGCGCCGCGCCGCAGGGACAAGACTCGACAATCAACGACAAAGCAAAACATGAAAAAGAGCGTAGCGATCACCTTAGCCGTGGTCATAGTGGGAGCGGGAAGCTGGGTGGGTGCTACCTGGTACACCGGCAAGCGCATCGAGGAAGGCGCGCAGCGCCGCCTGGCCGAGGCCAACGAGAAGCTGGCCAAGATCACGCCTTTGTTCGGCCTGCGCATCGACCAGATCAAATACGAGCGCGGCCTGTTCTCGACGCAGGCGCGCTACGGCGTGTCGTTCGTCAAGAGCGACAAGAGCCTGAGCGACATGCCGGACGGCATGTTGGAATTCGATGCCCAAATCGAGCACGGCCCGTTCCCCAAGAGCGCGCTGGCGCGCGGCGCCATCGCGCCCAAGCTGGCTTTCGTCCACACCGAAATGGCCAAGACGGACAACGTCAAGCCGGTGTTCGAGCTGACCAAGGACGTCTCGCCCCTGGTCACCGATGCCATGGTCAGCTTTGGCGGCAGCACGGCATCGACCGCCCGCATCGCGCCGGTGAAGGTGACGCATGAAGGCAATTCGGTCGATTTCAGCGGCATGGAAATCACCGGCACGTTCGACCGCGGCCTGGCCGCCATCACCGCCAATGCCAAGACCGACACCCTGGCGGTGGACGGCACCAAGGGTAGCGATCCGATCAAGATGGCGATGTCCGGCCTGACCATGGACGTCGACAGCCGCATGGGCAAGTTCGGCCTGTCGGTCGGCGACTCGGGCATCAAGATCAAGCGCATCGAAGTCATCAAGCCGGACGCCGACGCCAAAGTGATCCTCGACAACTTCAGCTATACCGTCAAGCTGGCCGAGGACGACAAGAACATCAACATCCAGGCCGCGTATCAGACCGGCGACATCAACGTCAACGACGTGCCGCTGGGCAACGGCCAGGCCGTCATCAAGCTGGCCCGGCTGGACGGCGCCGCGGTCAAGCAGTTGTCCGACACCTACAACCAGCTGATGCGCCAATACATGGCCGATGCCCACGACGAGGGCCTGAACGACGAACAGTTCCAGGTGCTGCTGGATAACGCCGGCAAGCTGCTGGCCGGCAATCCGTCGTTCAGCATCGACCCGATCAGCTGGAAGACCGCCAAGGGCGAAAGCAAGCTGAACGTCACGCTGGACCTGGCCAATCCTCCTAACGTCAAGGACCTGACGCCGCAGGAAATCGTGGTCAAGGCCATCAAGCAGATCGACGCCACGCTGGTGATCTCCAAGCCGATGGTGCAGGACCTGATGGTGCAGTACGCCATCAAGAAGGACGGCATGCCCGCCGACAAGGCCGAAGCCGAGGCCGCCGACAACATCCGCAGCATGTCCGGCATGGCCGAGATGTTCAACGTCGGCAAGAACGACGGCGACAACATCGTCGGCAAGTTCCACTTCGCCGACGGCATGGGCGACCTGAACGGCAAGAAGATTCCCGCCGACGAACTGTTCTCGGGCCTGCTGGGCGCGGCTGGCATGGACGAGGACACGATGGACGATGAAGACGAAGCCGAGCCGGCCGTCGGCGCCACCGCCATGGACGACGACATGGCCGCCACCAGCAATGCCGACGTGGTCAACGAGTTCGACGTCGACATGGTCGTCGGCATGCTGGACGACATGGGCTACACCACACGCAAGACCGACGGCGACGAAGGCCCGGTCCTGATCCTGGATGCCAGCAACACCGGCGCCACCGACCTGCGCCTGGAATTCCTGTGCAACGACTTCTCCGAGAAGTGCTACGACCTGGTCGCCACCGCCACCTACGCCGGCAAGAAGCCGGCCACGCTCAAGGCCATCAACGCCTGGAACCAGCAATACCGCTGGACCCGCGCCTACCTGGACGACAAGAACCAGGCCGTGCTGCAGATGGACATGAACGCCGAAGGCGGCATCGGCAAGAAGAACCTGCAGATCCTGCTGAACACCTACTTCAGCATCACCGAGGAATTCGCCACCGCGATGTCGGCGGCGCCGGCCAGGAAGTAAGACGGCCGCGCAAAAGCAAAACCCCCATCGTGCGATGGGGGTTTTTTTTGCCTGTCGCCAGGCAAGCCTCGATGACCCGCCCCAAGGGGCGGGCCGTCACGCGGCCTCAGGCGTAGGCTTCGACCGGCAGGCAGGCGCACACCAGGTTGCGGTCGCCATAGGCGTTGTCCACGCGCGCCACCGGCGGCCAGTACTTGGCCTCGCGCAGCGAAGCCACCGGGTAGGCGGCCTGCTGGCGCGGGTAGTCGTGCAGCCATTCCTCGGCCAGCAGCATCTGGGCGGTGTGCGGCGCGTTCTTCAGGACGTTGTCCTCGCGGTCGCGTTCGCCGCGCTCGACCTGGGCGATTTCCTCGCGGATCGAGATCATCGCCTCGATGAAGCGGTCCAGCTCGGCCACGCCTTCGGATTCGGTCGGCTCGACCATCAGCGTGCCGGCCACCGGGAAGCTCATGGTGGGGGCATGGAAGCCGTAGTCCATCAGGCGCTTGGCGATGTCCTCGGCGCTGATGCCGCTGGTTTCCTTGAGCGGACGCACGTCCAGGATGCACTCGTGCGCCACGCGGCCGTTGCGGCCCGCGTACAGCACCGGGTAGTGGTCGCGCAGGCGGGTGGCGATGTAGTTGGCGTTCAGGATCGCGACTTCGGTGGCGCGGCGCAGGCCGTCGGCGCCCATCAGCGCGATGTACACGAACGGGATCGGCAGGATGCCGGCCGAGCCGAACGGCGCGGCCGAGACCGGGCCAACCTTGGCTTCGCCGGGCAGCTTGCCCTGCTCGTTGACCACGCCCGGCAGGTACGGCGCCAGGTGCGCGCGCACCGCGACCGGACCGACGCCCGGGCCGCCGCCGCCGTGCGGGATGCAGAAGGTCTTGTGCAGGTTCAGGTGCGACACGTCCGAGCCGAACTTGCCCGGCTTGGCCACGCCGACCATGGCGTTCATGTTGGCGCCGTCCAGGTACACCTGGCCGCCGGCCTGGTGCACCAGGTCGCAGATCTCGGTCACGGCTTCCTCGAACACGCCGTGCGTGGACGGGTAAGTGATCATCAGCGCGGCCAGCTTGTCGCCGACCTGTTCGATCTTGGCGCGCAGGTCGCCCAGGTCGACGTTGCCGTTGGCGTCGGAGGCCACCACCACCACGTCCATGCCGGCCAGTTGCGCCGACGCGGGGTTGGTGCCGTGGGCCGACGACGGGATCAGGCAGACGTTGCGCTGGTGCTGGCCGTTGGCCTGGTGGTAGCCGCGGATCGCCAGCAGGCCGGCGTATTCGCCCTGCGCGCCCGAGTTGGGCTGCAGGCTGATGTTGTCGTAGCCGGTGATCTCGCACAGCGCGGCCGACAGGCGCGTGATCAGCTCGTCATAGCCCTTGCTCTGCGAGGCGGGCGCGAACGGATGCACCAGCGCGAACTCGGGCCAGGTGATGGGGATCATCTCGGCCGTGGCGTTCAGCTTCATGGTGCAGGAGCCCAGCGGGATCATGGTGCGGTCCAGCGCCAGGTCCTTGTCGGCGAGCTTGCGCAGGTAGCGCAGCATGTCGGTTTCCGACTGCACGCTGGAGAACACCGGGTGCTTGAGGATGGCGCTTTCACGCGCCACCGCGGCGGGGATGCCGCCGGCCGCCTTGGCGTCCAGCGCGTCGATGTCCAGTTCGACGTCGTCGCGTTCCAGGCCGGCGGCGAACACGTTCACCAGCGCCTGCAGGTCGGCGGCGGTGACGGTCTCGTCCAGCGACACGGCCAGGCGGGCGCCGTCGACGCGGCGCAGGTTGATGTGCTCGCACTCGGCGGCCGTGATGATGGCGGGCGTGGCCGGGCCGGTTTCCAGCAGCAGCGTGTCGAAGAAGGTGTCGTTGGCGACCTTGATGCCCAGCTTGCCGAGTTCGGCGCGCAGGATGGCGGTGTAGCGCTGCACGCGCTCGGCGATGCGGCGGATGCCGGCCGGGCCGTGCCAGACGGCGTACATGCCGGCCATGACGGCCAGCAGCACCTGCGCGGTGCAGATGTTCGAGGTGGCCTTCTCGCGACGGATGTGCTGTTCGCGCGTCTGCAGCGCCAGGCGCATCGCCGGGTTGCCCTGGGCGTCCTTGGACACACCGACCAGGCGGCCGGCCATGTTGCGCTTGAAGGCGTCCTTGCAAGCCATGAAGCCGGCGTGCGGGCCACCGAAACCGAAAGGCACGCCGAAGCGCTGGGCCGAACCGATGGCGATGTCCGCGCCCCACTCGCCCGGCGCGGCCAGCAGCGCCAGCGCCAGCAGGTCGGTGGCCACGGCCACCACCGCGCCTTGCGCGTGGGCGGTTTCGGCCAGCTTGCGGTAATCAGCCACCGAACCGGTGCTGTGCGGGTACTGCAGCAGCACGCCGAAGCATTCCGGCAGGCCTTCGGCCTCGTCGCCGACGGCGATCTCGATGTCCAGGCCCTCGGCGCGCGTGCGCACGACTTCGATGGTCTGCGGATGCACGTGGCGCGAGATGAAGAACACCGGGCTTTGCGACTTGGCGCTGCGGCGCGCCAGCGTCATGGCTTCGGCGGCGGCGGTGCTTTCATCGAGCAGCGAGGCGTTGGAGATGTCCAGCCCGGTCAGGTCGGCGACCATGGTCTGGTAGTTCAGCAGGGCCTCCAGGCGGCCCTGCGAGATCTCGGGCTGGTACGGCGTGTAGGCCGTGTACCAGGCGGGATTCTCGAGAATGTTGCGCAACACCACGTTGGGCGTCTGCGTGCCGTAGTAACCCTGGCCGATGTAGTTGCGAAAGACCTTGTTGCGGCCGGCGATCTGCTTCAACTCGGCCAGCACGTCGGCTTCGCTGCGCGACGGCGGCAGCGCCAGCGGCGCCTGGCTGCGGATCTTGGGCGGCACGACTTCTTCGATCAGGGCGTCCAGGCTGGGGCTGCCGATGGCGGCGAGCATGGCGGCCTGGTCGGCGTCGGAGGGGCCGATGTGGCGGGGGATGAAGTCGGTGTGGGTGTCTAGGGCGCGCGACATGGGGGATCTCGAGATGGCGGTGTCGTCGGGAGGGACGGACGGTGATGCATGGACGGGCGGCGGCGCCAGCGCCGCGCCCGCCCTGACGGGCTTAGCCGTTGGCCACGGCTTCGTAGCCGGCGGCGTCCAGCAGCTTGTCGGCATCGGCGGCGTTGACCGGCTTGATCTTGAAGATCCAGGCGGTGAAGGCCGATTCGTTGATCAGGTTGGGGTTGCTTTCCAGCTCGTCGTTGAACGCGACGATTTCGCCGGCCACGGGCGCGTAGATGTCGGAGGCGGCCTTGACCGACTCGACCACGCCGGCGGTCTCGCCCGCGTTCAGCTTGGCGCCGACCTTGACGTCGCCGACGAAGACCAGGTCACCCAGCTGGTCCTGGGCGGTATCGGTGATGCCGACGACGAACACGTCGCCTTCGGCTTTGACCCATTCATGGGACTCGGTGTACTTGCGATCGGTGGGCAGACTCATGAGGACTCCTGGGGGATTCGGATAAGGAAATGGTGTTGCGCGCCTCGCGCCGGCGGCCGCGCCCCCGCAGGGCCGGCCACCGGCGCGAAGCTTCGAGTTTACGAGTGTTCGACGGCTTTGCCGTTACGGACAAACGGCAGCTTGCAGACCAGGGCGGGCACCCACTTGCCGCGGATGTCGACCTCGACCGTGTCGCCCGCGGCCACGCCTTGCGGCAGGCGGGCAAAGCCGATCGACACGCCCAGCGTCGGCGACATGGTGCCGCTGGTGAGCTCGCCCACGCCGTGCGCGGTGCGCACCGCCATGTGGGCGCGCATCACGCCGCGTTCCTGCAGCTTCAGGCCGACGAAGGCGGCGGGCGTGGCGAACTGCTCCAGCGCGTCGCGGCCGATGAAGCGGCGCTCGGGGTTCTTCAGGGACACCGTCCAGGTCAGCGCGGCTTCGCCGGGCTGGGTCAGTTCGTCCATGTCCTGGCCATACAGGTTCATGCCGGCTTCCAGGCGCAGCGTGTCGCGCGCGCCCAGGCCCGCCGGGCGCACGCCCTGGGCCGCCAGGTCGCGCCACAGTTGCACCGCCTCGGCGGCGGGCAGCACGATTTCAAAGCCGTCTTCGCCGGTGTAGCCGGTGCGCGCCACCAGCGTGTCGTCACCGACGCGCGCGGCCACGAACGAGGTCAGCGGCTCGCTGGCAGCCTGCCAGGCCGGGCGCGCGGCCCAGACCTTGGCCCGGGCGTTGGGGCCCTGCACGGCGATCATGGCCAGGTCGCGGCGCGGCGTGATGGTGACGTCGAACTTGCCGGCCTGCTTGACGCGCTGCATCCAGGCCATGTCCTTGTCGGCGGTGCCGGCGTTGACCACCACGCGCCATTCGTCGAGCGCGAAGAAGTACACGATCAGGTCGTCGATGACGCCGCCCTGCGGGTTCAGCATGCAGGTGTAGAGCGCCTTGCCCGGTACGGTCAGCTTGGCGACGTCGTTGGCCACCAGGCGTTGCAGGAGGGCGTAGGCGTCGGGGCCGGTGACGTCGGCGTTGAGCATGTGCGAAACGTCGAACATGCCGGCGTCCTGGCGCACCGCGTGGTGCTCTTCCAGTTGCGAGCCGTAGGCCAGGGGCATATCCCAGCCGCCGAAATCGACCATGCGGGCGCCGGAGGCGATATGTTCTTCGGCCAGCGGGGTGCGTTTGAGGGTTGCGGACATGCGCGGGTACTCCGGAGCGGCAGCGGTGCCAGGGTTACGGAATGCCGCTGGCGGACAGACGGAAAACGCCCGCGCAACGGCTGAATCTTCCGCCCCTCTGTCCTTTTGCCTGAGAGTTGCCCCGCGTGGCGGGTTTGCACCTTCGGCGCCTGGGCTGCTCGCTATGTCCCTGATTGGGCAGCGGCGCCAGGTCTCTCCAGAGTGCTGCTTTGCCGAGTCCGCGCGGTGAAAACCGGGACAGGGCAAGCATGCGCGGTATGGGATACCTGAGCGATTCCGGGCGAATTGCGCCTTCGGCGGCAGCCGCGAACGGCCGCTCTCTCCCGCAACATGCGTGACAGCGCCGAAAGCATACCGCGAAACGCGGTTCCGTTGTTGATCCGCGATCGCCGCCCGGGCGCCGCTTCAGCCCAGCGCCGTGTCCAGCAGCATCATCAGCACGAAGCCCAGCATCAGCCCGCAGGTGGCGTAGACCTCGTGCCCCTTGCGGTGCGATTCGGGGATGATTTCGTGGCTGATCACGAACAACATGGCGCCGGCGGCAAAGCCCAGGCCCCACGGCAGCAGCGCCGCCGACCAGCCCACCACGGCCGCGCCCAGCACCGCGCCCACCGGCTCGACCAGGCCCGACAGCATGCCCAGCGCCACCGCGAACGCGCGCTTGTAGCCCGCGGCGATCAACGCCACGGCCACCACCAGGCCCTCGGGGATGTCCTGGATGGCGATGCCGGTGGCCAGCGCCGTGCCGCGCACCGGATCGTTGCCGGCATAACCGACGCCGATGGCCAGGCCTTCGGGCAGGTTGTGCAGGGTGATGGCGAAGACGAACAGCCAGGTTCGGCGCAGCCGGTGGGCCTCGATGCCTTCGCGACCCTTGATGAAATGCTCATGGGGCAGCAACCGGTCCATCAGCAACAGCGCCGCCGCCCCCAGCAGGATGGCGGCGCCCACCGTCAGGCCGGCGCCCCACGGCCCCGCGCCCTGCGCCTCGGCCGCCGCGATGCCCGGCGCCACCAGCGAGAAGGCGCTGGCGGCCAGCATCACGCCGGCGCCGAAGCCGAACATGCTGTCCTGCATCTTCTGCGGGATGGTGCGCGCGAACAGGATCGGCAGCGTGCCCGCCGCGGTGGCGCCCGCGGCGACCATGCCGCCCAGCAGGGCGTCGGCCACGTGCGGCGCGTGGTCGTTGAAATAGACCCACATCTGGTGCAGGCCCAGGCAGGCGACCAGCACCGCCAGCGTCCAGACACTGACGCTGGTGGCCGCGGGCCGGATGCGATGACGGCTGAAGGTATTCATGGACCGCTGCCCCCGCGCAATGCCGGCTCAGCCCACGGCGGCGGCGTAGCGGCGCGCCACCTCGGGCCAATCGATCACATTGTAGAAGGCGCCGATGTATTCCGGGCGGCGGTTCTGGTACTTGAGATAGTAGGCGTGTTCCCACACGTCCAGGCCCAGGATCGGCGTGTTGCCCTGCATCAGCGGGCTGTCCTGGTTGGCGCTGCTTTCCACCGCCAGCTTGCCGGCGGGCGTCACGCTGAGCCAGGCCCAGCCGCTGCCGAAGCGCGTCAGCGCCGCCTTGGTGAAGGCTTCGCGGAAGGCGGCGTGTCCGCCCAGTTCGGTGTCGATGGCGCGGGCCAGCGCGCCGTCGGGCTCGCCCCCGCCCCGTGGCGACATGACCGACCAGAACAGGCTGTGGTTGGCGTGGCCGCCGCCGTTGTTGCGCACCGCGCCACGGACGGCTTCGGGAAGTTGGTCGATGCGCGCCACCAGGGCCTCGACCGGCTCGTCGGTGGCGATGCCGGCGCCTTCGAGCGCGGCGTTCAGGTTGTTGACGTAGGTCTGGTGGTGCTTGCTGTGATGGATTTCCATCGTCAGCGCGTCGATGTGCGGTTCGAGCGCGTCATAGGCGTAAGGCAGGGGCGGCAAGGTATAGGCCAAGGCGGTCTCCATCAGGCGGCGCCACCGGATGCGGCACGGCCGAATTTATGAAATACAAATGATAGGTATTTTTATTTGATATCACAACGACAACGTTGCAATGCCCGTCATGCAGTCAGGCTATGGGCCGGGCAGGCCTTGGCGGGCAGCACGAAGCGTGCCCGCGCCCGACGGACGGGAAAAGCGTTGGATCAAGCGCCAGGAACGCCTAGAGCGCCTTGCCGCAGGCCACGCCCGAGGCCCAGGCCCACTGGAAGTTGTAGCCGCCCAGCCAGCCGGTGACGTCCACGGTCTCGCCGATGAAGTACAGGCCGGGCGTGGTGCGGGCCTGCATCGATTTCTGGTCCAGGCCGCGCGTATCGACGCCGCCGCGCATGACCTCGGCCTTCTTGTAGCCGGCGGTGCCGCTGGGCACCAGGGTCCACTGGTGGATGTCCTGCGCCAGCGCGCGCAGGGTCTTGTCCGGCGCATCGGCCAGGCGCAGCGCCGCCAGGCCCGGCTTGCCGGCCTGCTCCGCCAGTTGCAGCCAGCGGTCGGCCAGGCGCTTGGGCCACAGGCCGGCCAGCACCGTATGCATTTGCTGCCGGTTGCCGGACTTGGCCGCCAGCAGTTCGGCCGCCAGGTCGCGCCCCGGCGCCAGGTCGATGACGATGGTCTCGCCCGGCTTCCAGTAGCTGGATATCTGCAGGATCGCCGGGCCCGACAGGCCCCGATGGGTGAACAGCAGGTCTTCGAGAAACTCGCCGCGCGCCTTGCCCTGCCCCGTCGCCAGGTTGACCTCCAGCGCCACGCCGGACAGTTCGGCCAGCGGCTGCCAGTGCGCCGCGTCGAAGGTCAGCGGCACCAGCGCCGGCCGCGGCTCGACCACCTTCAGGCCGAACTGGCGCGCCAGCTTCAGGCCGAAGTCGGTGGCGCCCAACTGCGGGATCGCCATGCCGCCCGTGGCCACCACCAGCTTGGCCGCGCGGATCGCGCCCTGGCTGGTGCGCAGCTCGAAGCCCGCCTCGCCATGGGCCACCTCGGCCACCTGGCAGCCCATGCGCCACTGCACGCCGCCGGCATCGCATTCGGCGCGCAGCATCTCGATGATGGATTCGCTGGAATCGTCGCAGAACAGCTGGCCGCGATGCTTCTCGTGCCAGGCGATGCGGTGGCGCTTGAGCAGCGCCAGGAAGTCCTGCGGGGTGTAGCCCGACAACGCCGAGCGGCAAAAATGCGGGTTGTCGGAGAGGAAATTGGCGGGTCCCGCGCCGATGTTGGTGAAGTTGCAACGGCCGCCGCCCGAGATACGGATCTTCTCGGCCAGGCGCTCGGCGTGGTCCACCAGCACCACGCGCAAGCCGCGCTGGCCGGCGACCGCGGCACACATCATGCCGGCGGCGCCGGCACCGAGGACGGCGACATCGAACATCGGGACTCCGGACCTGATCAGTCTTCGATCAGGCAATCAACGTAGTAGCGCTTCTCGCCGTCCGGCCCCACTTCGTCGGCCAGGCCGTGGATGTAGGTTTCGAAGCCGGGGAAGCGTTCGTTGAACTCGCGCGCGAACTGCAGGTACTGGACGATGGTGCGGTTGAAGCGCTCGCCCGGAATCAGCAGCGGGATGCCCGGAGGATACGGCGTCAGCAGCACGCCGGTGACGCGGCCTTCGAGCTGGTCGATGTCGACACGCTCGACCTCGCGGTGCGCCATGCGGGCGAAGGCGTCGGACGGCTTGAGCGCCGGCACCATGTCGCTCAGGTACATCTCGGTGGTCAGGCGGGCCACGTCGCGCTCGCGGTAGGCTTCGTGGATCTGCTGGCACAGGTCGCGCAGGCCCATGCGCTCGTAGCGGCGATGGTCGCGGCAGAATTCCGGCAGGATGCGCCACAGCGGCTGGTTGCGGTCGTAGTCGTCCTTGAACTGCTGCAGCGCGGTCAGCAGCGTGTTCCAGCGGCCCTTGGTGATGCCGATGGTGAACAGGATGAAGAACGAATACAGGCCGGTCTTCTCGACCACCACGCCGTGCTCGGTCAGGTACTTGGAGACCAGCGCGGCGGGAATGCCGGTTTCGCCGAAGCTGCCCGACATGTCCAGCCCCGGCGTGATGACCGTGGCCTTGATCGGGTCCAGCATGTTGAAGCCTTCGGCCAGGTCGCCGAAGCCGTGCCAGTGGTCGTTCGACTCCAGGATCCACTCGTCGCGGTTGCCGATGCCTTCGGACACCAGGCGGTTCGGCCCCCAGACCTTGAACCACCAGTCGTTCTTGCCGAACTCGGATTCCACCTTGCGCATGGCGCGGCGGAAATCCATGGCTTCGCGGATGCTTTCCTCGACCAGCGCGGTGCCGCCCGGCGGCTCCATCATGGCCGCGGCCACGTCGCACGACGCGATGATCGCGTACTGCGGCGAGGTCGACGTATGCATCAGGTAGGCTTCGTTGAAGACGTTGCGGTCCAGTTTGCGGGTCTCGGATTCCTGCACGATGATCTGCGAGGCCTGCGAGATGCCGGCCAGCAGCTTGTGCGTGGAGTGCGTGGCGAACACCATCGCGTCCTTGCTGCGCGGACGGTCCTGGCCGATCGCGTGCATGTCCTGGTAGAACTCGTGGAACGACGCGTGCGGCAGCCAGGCTTCGTCAAAGTGCAGCGTGTCGACGTAGCTGCCCAGTTCCTTCTTGATCATCTCGACGTTGTAGATCACGCCGTCGTAGGTGCTCTGCGTCAGCGTCAGGATGCGCGGGTTCTTGTTCACGGCTTCGCGCGCGAACGGGTTGGCCTCGATCTTCTTGCGGATGCTGTCCGGGTGGAACTCTTCCAGCGGGATCGGGCCGATGATGCCCAGGTGGTTGCGCGTCGGGCGCAGGAACACCGGGATCGCGCCCGTCATGGTGATGGCGTGCAGGATCGACTTGTGGCAGTTGCGGTCCACCACCACCACGTCGCCGGCGGCGACGTTGGCGTGCCACACCACCTTGTTCGAGGTCGAGGTGCCGTTGGTCACGAAGTAGCAGTGGTCGGCGTGGAAGATGCGCGCCGCGTTCAGCTCGGACTCGGCCACCGGGCCGGTGTGGTCCAGCAGCTGGCCCAGTTCGTCGACGGCGTTGCAGACATCGGCGCGCAGCATGTTCTCGCCGAAGAACTGGTGGAACATCTGGCCCACCGGGCTCTTCAGGAACGCCACGCCGCCCGAGTGACCCGGGCAGTGCCAGGAATAGGAGCCATCCTGGGCGTACTTGACCAGCTCGCGGAAGAACGGCGGCGGCAGGCTGTCCACATAGCTGCGCGCTTCGCGGATGATGTGGCGCGCCACGAATTCGGGGGTGTCCTCGAACATGTGGATGAAGCCGTGCAGCTCGCGCAGGATGTCGTTCGGAATGTGTTCCGAGGTGCGCGTCTCGCCGTACAGGTAGATGGGGATGTCGGCGTTGCGGAAACGCAGTTCGCCGATGAAGGTGCGCAGGTTCTTGATGGCGCTGGCCACGTCCTCGGGCGAATCTACGTCGAACTCTTCATCGTCGATCGACAGGATGAACGCGCTGGCACGGCTCTGCTGCTGGGCGAACGAACTCAGGTCGCCGTAACTGGTCACCCCGATCACCTCGACGCCCTCGGCCTCGATCGCCGCGGACAGGGCGCGGATACCCAGACCGGACGCGTTCTCGGAACGGTAGTCCTCGTCGATGATGAAGATGGGGAAGCGGAATTTCATGCAGGCGCTCCTGGGGGCAAGGCGAATCGGACCGGGTTGGCGGACGCGAGTGTACTTCTAGTGAAAAACCGTCTGATGACAGGCGGGCGCGAGGTTCCCGCCGGCGGCGGGAATGGCGGAATTGTAGGGCCGTTTTCCCCCAGGCCCTATGGTTTTCCCGAGGACGGCGCCAAAGGGCCGCGCCGGGCGCCGGCGAAGGCGCCGCGCGGCCCCCTGCCGACGCCATCCCGGTGCGCCCGCGCGGCTCGCCTCGGCTAGCGGATGGTGGTGGCCGCGCCGGCGTCCAACGCTGCCAGGAAGCGGTCGAAGTAAGGTGGAATGGCTTCGGCGGCGCCATAGCGGATGCGCCGCTCGACCTTGGCGATGGCGCCGAAGCAGACTTCGGTCTCGGGCGAGCCGCAGACCAGCACCACCGGGTCCTCGTCATCGCAGACCTCGTACAGGCCGCCATGGGCGCGCCGGGCCACTTCGTAAAGGTAGGCGGCGGCGCCGACGGTCTGCATGGGGGTCAGGGGCAAGGTGCCCAGGTGCGCGGCTTCGAGCGCGGCTTCGAGCGCGTGGACGCTCGACAGGGAGTAGTCGAGTCCGGCCCCGTCCGGGCCGGCTGCCTGGACGAAATCCTGCGCGGCGTGGGCCACGCGCGCCACGAACTCTTGCTGGACTTCGTCGCGCTTGGCGTCCTGGTTTATCTTGAGGAAACCGAACATCATTGGCTCCTTTGAAAACCGCAAGCGGCGTTGACCCCATTATAGGCAGCGACCCTGCCTATACTGGCCGAATGCGGCCCGACCGTTCCCTATTCCCAACACTTGCCTCGCCCCCGATGCCGTCCTCCGCCCCGCTTGTCCGACGTCTCACCCCTTCCGACGCCCCGGCGCTGCGCCAATTGCGCCTGGACGCCCTGCGCGAAACCCCGGAAGCATTCGGATCGAGTTACGAAGAGGAACATACGCTGACACTGGATGATTTCCAGGCCTGGATCGCGCCCGCGGACGACAGCGCCATGTTCGGCGTTTTCGCCGAAGGCGCGCTGGCGGGCATTATCGGCGTGGCCAGGCAGCGGCGCCTGAAGGTGCGTCACAAGGCGCATATCTGGAGCGTCTACGTGGCGCCGGCCTGGCGCGGCCTGGGGCTGGCGCGGCAGCTGATGCAGGCCGCCCTCGGACATGCCGGCACCATGCGCGGCGTGCGCACGGTGCAGTTGAGCGTCACCGCCAACAACGCCGCGGCCTGCCAGTTGTACGCCAGCCTCGGCTTCGAGACCTACGGCCACGAGCGCGAGGCCCTGTGCGTGAACGGCGTGCTGTACGACGAAGTGCTGATGGCGCTACCGCTGGACCGCGCGCAGGCCGGCCCCAGCCGGCCTTACCCGCCCGCCCGGCGCCGCGAACCGTAGGCCCACACCTGGTTGCGGCCGCCATCCTTGGCCTTGTAGAGCGCCTGGTCGGCCGCCTTGATGACCGCGTCCGGCGCGCGCAAGGTCTCGCCGCGCTCGGCCACGCCAATGCTCACCGTCACCCGCAACGGGCGCGCATTGCGGCCGCCACGCGCGCCACGCCGGCGCAAGCCGATCTGGTCGGCCTTGGGACGCGCCGGCTTGTCGCGCAAGCGCATCTGGTAGGCCTCGATGGCGCGCCGCACGGTCTCCAGGTGCGGCATGGCCTCGACCGCGGTCTTGCCCGGGAACACCAGCGTGAATTCCTCGCCGCCGTAGCGATAGGCGTAGCCGCCGCCCGGCACCCGGCGCAGCTGCGCCGCCACCATGCGCAGCACCTGGTCGCCCACGTCATGGCCATGGGTGTCGTTGAAGGCCTTGAAATGATCCACGTCGGCCATCGCCAGCGTGTAGACGCGGCCCATGCGCTGCAGGCGCTCATTGAGCGCGCGGCGCCCGGGCAGGCCCGTCAGCTCGTCGCGGAAGGCCATGTGATAACCCTCGTGCGCCAGCGAGATCGACAGCGATGTCAATGCAGCGGCGGCCATCACGGCCAGCTCGATCTCGTGCTGGGTCCCCCGCGGCAACGCCCAGGCCATGCAGACGAAACCTAGCCATTGGCCGGCCTGCTGCGGACGGCCATAGCGCAGCAGCAGCAGGGTCAGGGTCAGCCCGGTCAGCAACAGCGCCGCCAGCGCCTCGAACGGCAGGCCCAGCCGCGCCAGCGCGCCCTGTACCGCCAGGGCGCCGAACAGCTGCGCCATGCCCTCCTTGCCGGCCAGCGCGATGGCGGCCGCGCCCAGGGCCATCAGGCCGACGCGCGCCGCCAGGTCGCGCAACATGCCGGCGCGCTCGGGCCACAACGCGTTGATGGTGTAGGCCAGCGACCACCACACCAGCGCCGGCGCCAACGCCCACGGCGCCTGGCTGGCCAGCGTGGGCCAGGCGGCGGCTGGCGCCAGCACCGCCAGCATCAGCGCCAGCGTCTGCGAACGCTGGTACATCAGGCAGATCGCCGCCCCGATCAGCGCCATCACCCAGGGCACGAAAGGCACCACCAGCGTCAAGGCCGGCGGCCAGTCCCGCCAAAGCAGCAAGCCCGCGGCCGCGATCACCGGCAGCGCAGGATAGAACAACAGGGGCAGCCAGGGGATGTGGGGGTAACGCACGGGTAGGGCCTTGCTCACGCTTGCTGAAATGACGTCGCCAAATCGGCAAACACATATGTCATTTTACGGTCGCGGGCGCGGGTTCTTTAGCGCGTTAGCGAGGCCGTCGCGGGGTGCGCGCCGTGCTATGTTGAGCGCTCGGATACCCTGGAAAAACCTCATGCGCATCCTGGTCAATATCGACGTGCCCGATCTCGAGGCGGCCATCGATTTCTATAGCCGCGCCTTCGGGCTGGCGCTGCACCGCCGGCTGGGCGCGACCGGCGCCGAGATGCTGGGCGCCCCGGCGCCCATCTACCTGCTGCAGAAGGCCGCCGGCACGCCGGCCGCGGGCGCCGTGCGCCAGCCGCGCGACTACGCCCGCCACTGGACGCCGGTACACCTGGACGTGGTGGTCGACGACGTGGATGACGCGGTGGCGCGGGCGGTGGCCGCGGGTGCGCGGCTCGAAGATCCGGCGGTTTCGCATGACTGGGGCCGGATCGCCCACCTGAGCGATCCATTCGGCCATGGCATCTGCATCATGCAGTTCCTGGGGCGGGGCTACGATGCCCTGGCGGCGGGCGCGCTACGCGACGCGCCCGTGGGCGAAGCCGATTTCGACGCCCTGCTGGCGATCCGCATCGAGGCCATGCGCGACAGCCTGGAACGCCTGGGCCGCTTCGACCCCGAGCGGGCCCGGGCGCGGTTGCGCGCAACGTTCCGTCCCGACCATACCTGGTTCATCGAACGCGACGGCGCGCGCATCGGCTTCTATGCCCTGCGCCCCGACGGCGACGGCCTGCGGCTGGATCATCTGTATGTGGTGCCCGCGGCGCAAGGGCTGGGGGTGGGCGGCCAGGTGCTGGGCCGCCTGTTGCGCGACGCCGACCTTCGGGGCCTGCCTGTGCGCGTGGGCGCGCTGCGCGGCAGCGACTCGAACCGCTTCTACCGCCGCCACGGCTTCGAGCCGGTGGCGGAAAGCGAGTGGGACATCGACTACCTGCGCCCGGCGCCGGCGCGCCAGGCCTAGGGCCTGTTCAGGCTAAAAGGAGCCTCGCGCAGGCCCTGGCGCATCAGGTGCGCGGCAGCGTCACGCCGCGCTGACCCTGGTACTTGCCGCCGCGGTCGGCGTACGACGTCTCGCAGATCTCGTCGCTTTCCAGGAACAGCATCTGGGCGCAGCCTTCGCCGGCGTAGATCTTGGCCGGCAACGGCGTGGTGTTCGAGAATTCCAGCGTGACGTGGCCTTCCCATTCGGGTTCGAGCGGCGTCACATTGACGATGATGCCGCAGCGCGCGTAGGTGCTCTTGCCCAGGCAGATGGTAAGGACGCTGCGCGGGATGCGGAAGTATTCGACCGTGCGGGCCAGCGCGAACGAGTTGGGCGGGATGATGCAGACGTCGCCCTTGAAATCCACGAACGAGCCTTCGTCGAAGTTCTTGGGATCGACGATGGTGGAATTGATGTTGGTGAAGATCTTGAATTCGTCGGCGCAGCGCACGTCGTAGCCGTAGCTGCTGGTGCCGTAGCTGACGATGCGCCCGCCATTGGCCGTGCGGACCTGACCCGCTTCGAAGGGTTCGATCATGCCGGCTTCGGCCTGGCGGCGGATCCAGCGGTCGCTTTTGATGCTCATGATGGCAAGGTGCTTGGGGGAATGGAATGGGCGTCATTTTATCCCGAGCGCGCCGTTCCGTCCCCGAACGGGGACGGAACGGTCACGGGCCTCAATCGCCGAAGAATGTCCGGTACACCAGCGCAATGCCGTTGACCGAGCCGCCCTTCAGATCCAGCGACAGGCCGCGCGCCAGCCGGTAACTGGCCCGGCCGACGGTGTCGCTGCCAGCCAGCGCCTGCTCGACGCTGAGCGTGATGCCGTTGGCGAACGACTTGCTGGCCACCAGGAATTGCGTCGCCAGCTGGCTGTCGCTGTCGCGGTTGACGTCGCCGGCCACGGTGCGGTCCGGCAGGATGCTGCCCGAGCTGCCCAGGTTGCCGGTGCGCACGCTGACGTCGTCCAGCCCGAACTGCTTGTAGAACGGCTCGCCGCCCCCCAGCAGGGCCGTGCCCACCGACAGCAGCAGCGCGGCGTCGCTGCCGCTTTCGTCGGGGCCGCGCCCCAGCAGCAGCCACGACAGCTTCTCGACGTCGCTGACGTCCGGGTACGACACCAGGTCGATGCGCGGGCGCTGCGCGGTCCCCACCACCTTGACGCCGGCCTCGACCTGCTCGCCGGTACGCAGGGCCTCGATGTCCAGCAACGGATTGTCCAGGCGCCCCTGGAAAGTCAGCGTGCCGCGCCGCAGGCGCAGCTTCTGGCCATAGGCCTCGATGCCGCCGCCGCGCGTGCGCAGCGCGCCGACGCCGGTCAGGCGGCCGTCGTTCAGCAGGATCTGGATCGACCCCAGCAGGCCGGCATCCAGCCCCATGCCCGTGATGTAGAAGCGCGGCCCCATGTCGAACTTCAGGTTCATGCTGGTCTGCAGCGGCGTCGACACGGCGCCGGGGTCGTCGCCCGCGCGCCGCACCTTGACGTCGTCGTCCAGCGACGGCACGCCCTGCAGGATCTCCAGGCTGAACCAGCCGGCGTCCGCCTTCAGGTCGCCGACGATGTCGATGCGCGGCATCGCCGCGTTCAGGTCGATGGTGCCGGAGACCATGGCGTAGCGGTCCGAGCGCTGCAGCGCCGGAAAGCGGTACAGCGTCAGGCGCACGTTGCCGCCGCCGTCGATCAGGTTCCATTGCCCCTTGGCCTCGGCATAGCCGCCCTTGGCCTCGGGGTTGGTGGTGATCCATTCCTTGGTGCGCCATTCGGCCGGCATCACGCGCAGCGAGGCCGGGAAACGCAGGCTGTCGAGTACCAGCTTGTCGCCGTCCAGCCGCGCCGCCAGCGTGCCCTCGATCAGCCGCACGCCGTCGTCGATGCGCACCACGCGCAGCTTGTCGCCACGGATCGCGCCGCTGGCGCTCCACTTGCCGGCAAGCGTGCCCTGGGCCTCGAGATTGGCCTTGACCTGGCCGCCGATTTCCATGGAGTCGCCGACGAACAGGCCGACCCACGCCAGGTCGGCGATATCGGCGTCCAGCCTGGCCCGGATCGGCTGGCGCGGATCCAGCGCCATGCCGCCCTTGGCGTCGACCGCCAGCACCGCCGTGCCGTTGCCGGCGATCTTGCCCATCTTGTCCGTGGCCAGGTCCAGCCTGGCGTCCAGGCGGCTGGCGTTAGGGCCAGTGGGCGTGGCGGTCAGGTCCAGCACCAGCGCCTTCACGCCCAGCGGCACCGGCGGGTCGCCCGGGATCAGCAGATCGCCGTCGCGGCGCGCGATGCGGGCGCGCCCGGCCAGGCGGCCGTCGAATTTCAGGTCCCACGAGGCGTCCAGCGCAATGCGGCGCTGGCTTTCGGCCACGGTGGCATTGACGCGCTTGGGGCCCTGTTTCATCTTCGCCGCGGCCTCGGGATCGACGGCGGCGATGACCTGGCGCGCCATGGCGGCGGTGATGACCAGGTTGTCGGCCTGGCCGGCGGTTTCCCAGCGCTTGGCGTCGCCGCGCGAACCCTTGTGCGCGATCGCCAGTTTTTCCTTGCCCGGCAGGGCCACGCCCAGCACCGTCTGGCCCACCTGCCACTGCCATTGCGGCGCCACCGCCGCCGGCAGGTACGACAGCGTCACCGGCCGGTCGGCCGAGACGGTAAAGCCCGCGCTACCGGCCGTCAGGCGCGAGACCGTGCCGCGCCAGCCGGTCAGGGCCGCATCGGCCTCGCCAGCGGGGCCTTTGCCCCAGCCCCCGGCGAACGTGATGGCGGCCTCGGCGCGCGACTGCCCCAATACGCCGGGACGCGGCTTGGGCGGGTTGTAGCCGGCGCTGATCTCGCCGCGATGCGACGCCACGGTGCCGCCGAGCTTGCCCTTCACGTCCGCGCCGCCCGGCACGCCGGGCCAGAACGCGTCCAGTTGCGGCGCCTGCGCGTCCAGCGTCAAGGCGCCGTCGGCGCCGCCGATTTCACCCTGCGCCCGCACCCGGTTGGGTCCGAGTTTCAGGTCCACATCCAGGCCATGGATACGCAGGCCGGCCAGCAGCTCGGCGGTCGCGGCGTTGACCGCGGCGGCGGCATCGGCGCCCGCGCCGGCCGGCGGAGTGCTGGCGGGCGCGGCGACCTCGACCTGGGCCTTGACCATGCCGGCGAGCGCTTGCTTGTTCCAGCGCGTGCCGTCCTCGAAACGCAGGTCGATGGCGGCCTGGCGCAAGCGGCTCAGGTTCTCGAATTCGGCGCTCAGCTGTGCATTGGCGCTGAGCACCGCCGGCGGAACCGCGTCGCCCAGCCACGGCGACAGGTTCAGGCGCTGCGCCCCCAGGCTGCCGACAATGCGATCGCGGCCCGGTTGCCCATCCACCGCCTGCAGGTCCAGGCGGGCCGACAGCGTCGACTTGTCCGGCAGGCGCGCATCGGCCCGCGCGCTGCGCAGCACCAGCGGCGTGCGTGGCGCCAGGTCGGCCATCACGTCCAGCGCCAGGCCGGCGCCGGTGCCGTCCAGCTTGGCCTGGATGCCCTCCATCGAGCCGGCCGCGTCCGCGCGCAACACCACCTGGCAGGCGGGCGCAGGCGGGCCGACGAACGCGCCGGCGTCCTTGGACTGGACAGGCTCCGCCGACGCCTTGGCGCCAGCGGCCGACGCCTTGGCGGCACCGGCCTTGGACTTGCCCGCGCCCGCTCGGGATTTGGCCGTCTCCGGCGCCTTGGATGCCTCCGCCTGCGCCTGCGCGAGCGGCGCGAACTTGCCGCTCAACTGGTCGGCCTGGCACAGCGGCGAATCCGGCCCCGAGCCGCGCGCGATCACATCCAGCCGCGCGCTGAACGGCCAGGGGTCCGCCAAGGCCTGCAGCTCAGCCTGCCCGCTCACCTGCGCCTGTCCAACTTCATGGCCTACGCGCAGATTGGCGATGCGCAGTTGCGCGCCCTGCCTGCCGGCGGCAAAGGTGGCGCTCAGGTCGCCGAGTTCGACCGGCAGCGGCTCGCCATCCTGCAACAGGTGGAATTCGCCCAGCGCCAGCCGGTCGACGGCGATCGCCACCGGCAGGGAGGGCAATGCGAAAGGTTCGTCGTCGCTGGCGTCGGCAGGCGTTTCCCCGCCCGTGGCCAGCGCGACCTCGACGCTGCCGGCGGCAAGCTCGCGCACGTGCAACAGGCGGTCACCCAGCGCGCGCCAGCGCACCGTCAGCCGCAGGTCGCTGATGCCGATGCGGGTTCCGCCGACGTCGAGATCCAGCCGCCCCACTTCCAGCCCCCGCAGGATCGACCCGCGCACGTCCAGCGCCTGACCGTCCAGTTGCTGGGCAGCGGTGGTCAGCAGCAGCCGCGTGCCGGTCTGCGAGGCCAGCAGCCAGAATACGAAGCTGCAGGCCAGCACCGCCAGCATCGCCAGCCCCGGCAGCCACCACACCAGGAGGCGCCGCAGGAATCTGCGCAGCCCGGTCAAAATGCGATCCCCAGCGAGAAGTGCAGACGCAGGTCACGCTCGCGTTGACCGTAGGCCACGTCCAGGAACAGCGGGCCGGCCGGCGTGCGCACCCGCGCGCCCACGCCATAGCCCACCGCCATCGACATGTCGCCGAAGGATTGGGCGGCATCGCCGGCATCGACGAACACACCCATGCCCCAGCGCTCATTGAAGTAATGGTCGTATTCGATGCTGCCGACCACCAGCGTGGGCGCCCCCACGGTGGCCTTGTCGCGCTTGAGGCCGATGCTCTGGTACTTGTAGCCGCGGATCGAACGCGCGCCGCCGGTGCGGAAGCCGAAGTCGTCCGGAACCTGCACATTGCCATTGGCCCAGACGCGCCCGACCTCGCCACGCACCGTCAGCACGTCCAGCTTGCCGATCGGCCACCATTTCTGCGCGCGGAAGCGGGCCCGGGTATAGGGCTCGCCGGTGTCCAGCGTCACGCCCACGCCACCGCCCAGCGCGATCAGGTTGCCTTCGCGCGGGTCGTATTTGTTGTCCACGTCGCGCCGCAGCCATTCGCCGGTGGCGGTCAGCGTGGGCAGCGAATATTCGTCGCCGCCATCGATCTTGACATCGTCGTGCGCCAGCAGCAGGCCCCAGCGGGTCTCGTAGGTCACGCGGCTGTCGCCGGCGCCCTTGCGCTCCTGGCTGCGGGTGGCGCCCAGGGCATAGCGGGTCACGTCCAGGCCCTGGATATCGGAATGCTGGGCCAACACGCCAATGGAATCCTTGTAGCCGCGCTCGGTCGGCGGCAACAGGAAGTCGGTGTAGACGCGCTGCTGCAGCCGGTCGACGCTGAACCCCGATTCCATGGTCACGGGCTGGCCGAACACCACGTTCTGGCGGTAGAGCGACTCCAGCCGCACGCCGGCTTCGTCGTCGACGCCGATCGAGGCTGAAAAACGCTTGGGTGGCGCCTCCACCACCCGCACTTGCACAGGCAGCGTCACTTCGCCATCGGAATCGTATTTGGGTGGCGGCGGCGCGACGGCGCCCGACACCACCGGATCGCCGGCCGGCGCGGATTCGGCGGCCTTGGCCGCGCCCGGCGCGCGGGCCCGGTCCGAAACCGGCTCTGCAGGCTGCTGCGCGCTGCCAGGCTGGCGCAGCGCCACGAAGGCGCCGCGGAAAAACGCCGTGGACTGCAGATCCTGCTGCCATTCATCCAGGCGGTTCTGGTCGTAGGCCGCTCCCGGCGAATAGCGCACATAACGGGTGATGAGCTTGGGCGGCACGCGCTCCAGGCCCTCGGTGCTGAGTTCGCCCATGCGCACCTGCGGCCCGCTGTCGATGGTGACGCGCAGCGCCGCCGCGGCGCTGTCGGCCTGCACCTCGGCTTCGGACGCCGTCATGCGCGCCAGCATGAAATCGCGCTCCGACACCTGGTCCAGCAGCGAGGACTTGGCCTTGTTCCAGTCGGCGTTGATGAAAGGCTGGCCCGGCTTGAGCAGCCAGTCCTCGCGCAGCTTCTGCACGCGCTGCGCGTATTCCGGCCGCGTGATGCGGCCGGTGAAGGTCAGGTCGACCGAAGACACCGTGGTGCGCTTGCCCGGCACGATGCCGATATCCCAGGTTTCGCCGCCGATGTCGGTGCCGGCTTCGAGCGTGACGGTGGGCGAGAAGTAGCCCTGGGTGGCCAGCGCGGCCAGCGTGGCGTCGCGGGCGCGCCGTCGCAGGCGGTTGATTTCGCCGCCGTCCTGGTCTTCAGCCAGGCGCGCGATGGCGCCCACCGCCTCGGTGATCGCCTGCAGCGCGGCCGGCGGCACGCCGCCCGGGTCCACGATGATTTCCGGGCGCTTGGCCGCAGCCTCGCCCGCCACTACGCAAAGTCCAGCCAGAAAGGCCCGGGCCGCCCACCGCATGCGTCAGGTCGGCTGCTGCACGACGATGGACGGGAATTTCCCGGCCATGTCTCGGGGAAGCGCGGCAACGCCGGCCGCCAGCTTCCTGGCGATGCCGCGATACAGTCCGGCCGCCTCGCTGCCGGGGTCAGCCACCACGGTCGGCGTGCCGGCGTCGGTCTGTTCGCGGATCGCCAGCGTCAGCGGCAGGCTGCCCAGCCAGGACGTGCCGTACTGCGCGGCCATGCGCTGGCCGCCGCCTTCGCCGAAGATGTGCTCGGCGTGGCCGCATTGCGAGCAGATGTGGATGGCCATGTTCTCGACCACGCCAAGGATCGGCACCTCGACCTTCTGGAACATGCGCAGGCCCTTGCGCGCGTCGAGCAGCGCCACGTCCTGTGGCGTGGTGACGATGACGGCGCCCACCACCGGCACTTTCTGGGCCAGCGTCAGCGCCACGTCGCCGGTGCCCGGCGGCATGTCGACGATCAGATAGTCCAGGTCGCGCCAGTTGGTCTGGCGCAGCAGCTGTTCGAGCGCCTGCGTGACCATCGGGCCGCGCCAGATCGCGGGCGAATCGGCATCGATCAGGAAGCCGATGGAGTTGGCCTGCAGGCCATGGCCGGTCAGGGGCTCCATGCTCTTGTTGTCCAGGCTCTCGGGACGGCCCGAGACGCCCAGCATGGTCGGCACGCTGGGACCGTAGATGTCGGCGTCCAGCAGGCCGACCTTGGCGCCCTCGGCGGCCAGCGCCAGCGCCAGGTTCACGGCCGTGGTGCTCTTGCCCACGCCGCCCTTGCCGGAGGCGACCGCAATAATGTTGCGTACATTGGGCAGCGGCTTGAGCCCCTTCTGCACCGCGTGCGCGGCCACTTTCCAGGAAACGTTCACCTGCGCGCCAGGCGCGCCGGCGCCGGCCAGCGCGGCCACGGCGATCTCGCGCACCTGGTCGCGCACGGCGTCGGCGGGATAGCCGAGTTCCAGCGCCACGGTGACGCGGCCGCCGTCGATTTGAATGTCACGATCTTTTACAGAAACGCCCAGGTCCAGGCCGGTGTTGGGGTCTTGCGCGCCGCGCAGCGCGGCGCGGATGTGTTCTATCGTTATACTCATGTCACTATGGTTCCGTAGGCAGCGCGGCGTCTGCGGGCCGCCATCCCCTAAAGGATAGCGGATACACGGGAACCTTTCGCTGCGTTTTGCATCCGACCTACATGACCAATACTCTTATCCGCTTCTTTCGTGCCGTGTTGTTCGCCGCCCTGGCCTTGATCGGCATGGCGATGGCGCTGGTCTTCATGCTGTCCACGGCAATCGCCGTGGCGATCCTGTACGTGGTCGCCAAGGTGCGCGGCAAGCCTTTCGGCGTGCGCGCCTACTGGAGCCAGCGCCAGGGCGCCCGTCCCAGCCCCTTCCAGTCCGCCAACGCCCCGTTCGCCACGCAGCCGCGCGGCGACGTGATCGACGTCGAGGCCCGCGAGGTCCGCTGAACACGGCAACACCGGCGCCCGCCGCGCCCTGCGGCGGCCGTGCTGCGGCCGGCCCGCCGGCCTAGCGCTATCCAACCCGCCAGACGCGTCCCGCGCGACCGGCGGGTTGCGTCGTTTCAGGGGGCCGTCCCCGACCGCGCCGGGCGCATGCCCGCCATTGCCCTAAAATGGCCGGCCAACCCATTTTTCCCTTCAACCTCGACCGACAACCATGTCTCGCACTCTCTTTGTCACCACTGCGCTGCCCTACGCCAACGGATCCTTCCACATCGGCCACATCATGGAGTACATCCAGGCCGACATCTGGGTTCGTTCGATGCGAATGGCGGGCCACACGGTGCACTTCGTAGGTGCCGACGACGCGCACGGCGCGCCGATCATGCTCAAGGCCGAGAAAGAAGGCATCACGCCGCAGGCGCTGGTGGCCCGCTACGCCGCCGAGCGTCCGCAGTACCTGAACGGCTTCCACATCCGTTTCGACCACTGGCACACCACCGACTCGCCCGAGAACGTGGCGCTGTCGCAGGACATCTATCGCGCGCTCAAGGCGCAGGACCTGATCGAGACCCGCTCGATCGAGCAGTTCTACGACCCGGTCAAGGGCATGTTCCTGGCCGACCGCTACATCAAGGGCGAATGCCCCAAGTGCCACGCCAAGGACCAGTACGGCGATTCCTGCGAAGTCTGCGGCGCGGTCTACGCCCCGACCGACCTGATCAACCCGTATTCGGCCCTGACCGGCGCCACGCCGGTGCTGAAATCGTCGGACCACTTCTTCTTCAAGCTGTCGGATCCCCGCTGCGTCGAATTCCTGCAGCAATGGACCACCGGCAGCAACGCCAATGGCGGCAAGCACCTGCAGCCTGAAATGCTGGCCAAGACCCGCGAGTGGCTGGGCGCCGAGGACGGCGAGGCCAAGCTCGGCGACTGGGACATCTCGCGCGACGCGCCCTACTTCGGCATCGAGATCCCGGACGCGCCGGGCAAGTACTTCTACGTCTGGCTGGACGCGCCGGTGGGCTACCTGGCCTCGCTGAAATCGTACTGCGCGGTCAAGGGCCTGGACTTCGACGCCCTGCTCGACCCGGCCGGCAGCACCGAGCAGGTCCACTTCATCGGCAAGGACATCGTCTATTTCCACGCGCTGTTCTGGCCCGCGATGCTGAAGTTCGCCGGCCGCAAGACGCCGGACGCGGTCAACGTGCACGGCTTCATCACCGTCAGCGGCGAAAAGATGTCCAAGAGCCGCGGCACCGGCATCTCGCCGCTGCGCTACCTGGAACTCGGCATGAACGCCGAATGGATGCGCTACTACATCGCCGCCAAGCTGAACGCCCGGGTCGAGGACATGGACTTCAACCCCGAGGACTTCATCGCCCGCGTCAACAGCGACCTGGTCGGCAAGTACGTCAACATCGCCAGCCGCGCCGCCAGCTTCATCACCAAGCACTTTGACGGCGCCCTGGCCTATTCGGGCGACACCGCCGCGCTGGCGGCCGAATACGCCGCGCAGGCCGAGTCGATCCGCGCCGCCTTCGAGGCGCGCGAGTACAACCGCGCCATCCGCGAGATCATGGCCTACGCCGACCGCATCAACCAGGCGTTCGACACGGCCCAGCCGTGGGTGCTGGCCAAGGGCATCGCCACCGCCGACGAGGCGCAAAAGGCCGCGCTGCAGGACATCTGCTCGCGTTCGCTGGCCGGCTTCAAGGCCCTGTCGGTGATGCTGGCGCCGGTGCTGCCGGCCCTGGCCGAACGCGTCGCGCGCGAACTGTTCGCCGCCGAGGCCGACTTCACCTGGGCCGACGCCGCCGTGCTGCCGCAGCGCGTGGCGCCGTTCAAGCACCTGATGCAGCGCGTCGAGCCGCAGATGCTGGAAGACCTGTTCGAGCCGCCCGCCGCCCCCGCCGTGATCCCCGGCGGCGAGCCGCTGGCCGAGACCATCTCGATCGACGACTTCGCCCGCGTCGACCTGCGCATCGCGCAGATCGTCAACTGCGAGCACGTCGAAGGCTCGACCAAGCTGCTGCGCCTGACGCTGGACGTGGGCGAAGGCCGCCACCGCAACGTCTTCTCCGGCATCAAGTCGGCCTACCAGCCCGAAGACCTGATCGGCAAGCTGACCGTCATGGTCGCCAACCTGGCGCCGCGCAAGATGAAGTTCGGCGTCTCCGAAGGCATGGTGCTGGCCGCCAGCCACGCCGACGAGACGGTGGACGCCGGCATCTACGTACTGGAGCCGTTCCCCGGCGCCAAGCCCGGCATGCGCGTGCGCTGATCCGCACTCCCGAGCCATGAAAAAAGCCCGCAATCTGCGGGCTTTTTTTCAGGCGGCGGCGCGCCGGTCCTCGCGGGACGGGATCAATCCTTGCTCGGCGCCAGCGCCGGGTCGAGCGAGATACGCTCGTCGAACACGAAGCACTTGCCGTCGAACCCCGGACCGCCGGTTTCCTCAAAGTACTTGAGGATGCCGCCGTCGAGCTGGTAGACGTTGTCGATGCCGGCCTCGTTCATGTAGATCGCGGCCTTCTCGCAACGGATGCCGCCGGTGCAGAAGCTGACCACGGTCTTGCCTTGCAGTTCGTCGCGGTGCGCCTGCACCGCCGCGGGGAATTGCGTGAAACGGTCGATGCGCCAGTCGATGGCGTCGCGGAAGGTGCCTTCGTCCACTTCAAAGGCGTTGCGCGTGTCCAGCATGACCACGGGGCGGCCGCTGTCGTCGGCGCCCTGTTCCAGCCAGCGCGCCAGCGTCTTGGCGTCCACGCCCGGCGCGCGGCCGGCCTCGGGCCGGATCGTCGGGTGATTCATGCGGATGATTTCGCGCTTGATCTTCACCAGCAGCTTGCGGAACGGCACCTGCGCACTGTGGCTGAACTTCACCTCCAGGTCGGCGAACCGGGCATCGCCGCGCAGGTCGCGCAGAAAGCCGTCGATAGCGCCGGCCTGGCCCGCCAGGAACAGGTTGATGCCTTCCTCGGCCAGCAGGATGGTGCCCTTCAGGCCGGCCGCGCCAGCCACGGCCAGCAGCCGGGCGCGCAGCTCGGGCAGCGCGTCCAGCGAAACGAATTTGTAGGCGGCGATATTGACGACGGAAGACATGGCAAAGCGGGGCGTTGAGCGGCGAAGGGCGTAATAGTAATCGCTGGACCGCGGCGCCCGCTTGCCACGGATCAAGCGCGGCCCGCCGAACCGCCTCAGCGGCGCACGATTTCCTGTTCCACCACCGTATCCAGCACCCAGCGCAGGCCCGAGGCGTCGGCAGGCGGGTTGGGGTCCCTGACCTCGACCACTCGCAGGCGGTAGCGGATGCCAGGCTGGAAATTGAAGCCGGTGATGTCGCCATACCAGAGCTGCCAGGGCTGCGTCGGCGTATCGCGCACCTGATAGCACATGGCGCGGCCGGCGCCGGCGTTGCACGGCACGCGCTCGGCGTTGACGTAGACCAGCTTGGTCGCGCCCACCTGGCCGCCGGCGACGGGATCGAGGCGACGGCCGAAATCCAGCGTGTCGCCGTTGCTCAGCGCCCACGTCATGCGTCGCGGATTGCTGGTGTTGTCGAAGGACGTGGCGGTGATGCGCGTCAGGCCGGCCAGGAATTCCTGTTCGAGCTTCATGTTCACCGGCGCGCAGGCCTTCATCGTCGCCACCGGGTTGGACTGGATGATCAACTGGCCGTTGGCCACCGTGTAAGGCGCGCTGTAGGTGTTGCAGCCGGCGAAGCCGGTCGCGCGGGTAGCGCCCTGGTCATGGATGAAGCCGATGGTCACAGGCACCGAATTGGATGACGGATGCGGGATCTCGCGCAACGCGCCGCCGGGGCGGGTCCAACGCGCCAGGTCCCAGTTGGTCTGCGCCAGCACGTCCGAAGCGGCGGCCGGCTGGAAGCGCGGGTCGCGCCCGTCCGCGGTGCGCGGCGGCGCCGCGCAGGCCGCCAGCGTCAAACCAAGCGCGCACGGCGCGATCCAGCGCCAGGCAGAGGACAAGGACATGGAAATCTCCCGCAAGAAACAAGGACCGCCCGCCGCGGCACGCTTGCCGGCGGTTTCGGGCAGCGCCCATTGTAGGCGCGCCCCGCCTTGCGGCCGGATGCCGCAAAACATACTGAAACACCTGGCCGGCGCGCGCGTTCAGGGAGTGGGCGGATCCTGGCGGCGCTCGAACTCCAGCACGTCGCCGCCGCGCAGGTTGAACGTCAGATGGCGCGGCGCGCCGCCGCTGTCCAGCGTGAACGTGTCGATGACGGTCAAGCCGCGCAGATAGTCGGCTTCCAGCGCGGCGCGCTCGGCCGGCACGCACGCCATGCGAGTGGCGGCGGGCGCGTCGATGGCCAGTTTGCCGCCCTGCAGCTTATAGCTGCCCTGGTAGCGGTTGCAGCCCGAGAAACCCTCGGCGCGGTACTGCTTGCCCTGTGCCAGGAAGGTCAGGCGGATCGGCTCGCCATTGTCGCCATGCGGAATATCGCGCAAGGCCCCGCCCGCGCGTGTCCAGCGCACCAGTTCCCAGCTGGTCTGGGCCAGCGAGTCCGCGCTGCTGGCCGCGTTGGCGGCGGCGGCGCCCTCGGCGCGCGCGCCGCCGGTGGACCCGGCGCAGCCAGCCAACGCCACGGCCAGCACCCCGACGCCCAGCACCCGGCAACGCGAAGACAGGAAGGTAAACATCGACAGCACTCCTGAAAAGACACAACCTCGACTGTAACCGCCATGAGGCCAGCACGTCCCGTGCCTCCGCCCGACAGCCGAAGCCTAAAGCTGCACCCGCTCATCGCGCGCGCTACATCGCGCGCAGGGGGCCTGCATCGAATGCCGCATGGCGGGGCGCCGTCGCCACGCGCAGAATCGACTGACACTTCCCGACAGGCCGGGCGCGGATCGGCGCCCGGCCGCGGCAGCCATAACAACAATTTCCGGAGACACGGCGATGGGCATGTTGAGAACCTTGCTGGCGCTGTCCGTCGTGCTCGACCACCTGGGCGGCGGCGCCACCGACTGGCTGGTGGGCGGGCGCCTTGCCGTACAGCTTTTCTACGTGATCTCGGGCTTCCTGATTTCCTATGTGCTGACCGCCACCGACCACTATCGGGGCGCGCCGGGCAGGTTCTATGCCAATCGCGCCTTGCGCCTGTATCCCGTCTATCTGGCCGTGGCCGCGCTGACGCTGCTGGCGTACCTTGCAGGCGGTGGCGAGGCGTTCTGGCGCGTCTACGAAGACCTGCCGCTGTCCGCCGAACTGTTCCTGGCGGTGTCGAACCTGGTGATCCTGGGCCAGGACTGGCTCATGTTCTTCGGTATCGAACAGGGTGGCCTGGCCTTTACCGGCAGTTTTGCCCACAGCGAAGTGCCGCTGTACCAGGGATTGCTGGTGCCGCAGGCGTGGACGCTGGGCGTGGAAATGAGTTTCTACCTGGTCGCGCCTTTCGTGCTGCACTCGCCGCGCCGCTTGCTGGTGCTGCTGGTGGCCTCGCTGGCGCTGCGCGCGGCGCTGATCGCCAGCGGCATCGGCCTGGGCGATCCCTGGACCTACCGTTTCTTCCCGACCGAATTGGCGTTGTTCCTGCTGGGTTCGCTATCTCACCAGGTGCTGCTGCCACGCTGGCAGGCCTGGAGCCGGCGCGTTGCGCGGCTGCCGGAACTGGGCACGGCGTTGCTGTTGCTGTATGCGCTGGCCCATTTTTCCATTGGCCTCCCGCCCACCTTGCGCGATGGCATCGCGGTGTTGCTGTTCGCTGCGCTGCTGCCGCTGGCCTTCCTGTTCCAGTCACGGCACCGGCTCGACAAGGCGATCGGCGAACTGAGCTATCCGATCTACATCTGCCACGCGCTGGTCATCCTGTTCTTCGGCTGGCTGCTCGACGGCACCCAGGCGCGGCAGCCGGCGATGTTCATGGCGCTGGTGGTGGCCGGCTGCATCGGCTTGGCCGCGTTGCTCAACAGTCTCATCGCCGAGCCGGTGGAACGCCTGCGGCGGCGTCTGCGCGTGGACGCGCCGCTCGCAGGCGTGGGATCGGCGCCGCGCACCGTCAACCCGACCGGCGTGGCGCGCGGCGCGGCGCCTCTGGACAGGGCGCCCGTCCGGCACGCCGCGTCCGCCGGCGGCACGGTAGGGACTATTCGCCGCGCGCCTTGATGTAGGCGGCCAGCACCTGCTCGATCTGGCGCTTTTCCTGCAGGCTCAGGCGCGCATAGGTGGCGTACGACACCGTTTCGAACGGCCAGGGCGGCTGTTCAGGCGCGTCACCGGCGCCGGCGACGGACGTGGCATGGCCAGGATTGAGCATCGGCCCTTCGCCGGTGCTGAGCCACATGGGATTGACCCGCAGCGCGCGGGTCAGCTTGATGAGTGCATCGCTGGAAGGCTGCAGGCGCTGGCCGCTTTCGTAATTGCCGATAGCGCTTTGCGACAGGTTGCTCGCGACCGCCAAGTCCTTTTGTGTCCATCCCTGAAGCATTCTTGCGTTGCGCAGACGATGGCTAAACGTGTCCAATCGATCAACCTGAGACATTAATATGAATTTATTTATTTGATTAAAACATCTCAATACTGCCGCCAAATAAACGGATTGCACCCCAATTCCGTGGCTAATCCGTAAATCGCGGCGCCCTCCTCCCGGCCCCGTGCGGGCCCCTGCCCCGCCACCGCGAACCTGACCCGCGGCGATGCAAAAAACCCCTTTCTATCATCGGCTTGCAGTCGGCACGGCGCCATCCCGACGATACCTGCCGCGCGCGGACGCGCGACGTTGGCGCGGGGTTAACGCCGGCCCGAGTTTATGGTTTTTCGGCGTGTGAAAATAGAAAATAATGTATCGGTAATACTTAATATCTTCAGGTCTCAACCACGCAAAACAAACAGCGTTCCAAGCGCCACGCGGAAATATGCCTCGCGTCAATTGTTACCACCAGAAACTACAGAAACGTATCTTCACAAAAAAACACGCCCGTGTTTAAATGAAACACGGGCGTGACTTCCATGCGGAATCGGATCATCGGCGGCCTGGGCGCAACGCGCTCGAGCCAGGCGCCGCCCCGGACCCCGACCGCGGCCTCAACCTGCCGCGGCCCACACGCTGGGCACCAGCCCAGACCTTCGCCCGCCACCAGACAACACCGCCAGATGCCGCCACATCATGGCGCAGCAAAGGGAGAGGGGCATGACACGCAACGCAGGCGCGGACGGGCATCCATGAACAACACACTGGATGTCATTTTTCTGGCCCAGGACGACGCCAGGCACGGCCGGCTGGTCCAAGCGCTGTCCCATCTCGGATTCAGCGTCCGTCGCTGCCACGACCTGGCCGACGTCTACGACCGCTATTCCCGCCGCGCCTGCCCGCTGATCATCCTGGAAGCGCCGCTGCCCGATATCCACAACGCCGCCGTACGGTTGCGCGCCATCGACCGCAGCCTGGGCATCGTCGCCATCGCGCCCTTCGGCGCCGAGGAAAACCGCATTCGCACCTTGCTCTGTGGCGCCGACGCGTGCCTGCCGCCGGAGGTCACCGGCCTGGAGCTGGCGGCGGTGCTGCAGGCGCTGGTGCGCCGCGCGGTGGGCCTGGACCTGTCCGAACCGGTGGCCGAGCCGCCCCCCGACGACCCCCTGCAGGAAACCTGGCGCCTGGCCAACAAGGGCTGGACCCTCATCAGTCCCGCCGGGCGTACCCTCGGGCTGACCACGGGCGAGCGTGATTTCCTGACCCGCCTGGTGAAGGCGCCCGACCGCAAGGTCAGCCGCGACGCGTTCTATCCCGACGGCGCCGAAGACGCCGACGGCGCCATCACGCGGCGCCGCTTCGTAGACGTCATGATCAGCCGGCTGCGGCGCAAGGCGACAGCCAATCACATGACCTTGCCGATCCGCGCGGTGCATGGCTGGGGCTATATGTTCGCGGCGGATATCGCGCTGGAACTGGATCCGCGGGAAGGAGGAGAGGAGAGTCGTCCGGACGGACAGGAGGCCTGGCGCCGCGACACCGCGGATGCGGGCGCGCCATCTTACTGATACGCTGGCGCCAGGAGCCTGGCGATGGGCGAAAAAAACGCGGCGCTGCCCCGAAGGTAAGACGCCGCGCTAAAACAACACGTGAGCCTGGAGTCATCAGCCGGCACTGATGCCTTCTACCTAGATCACGCGATTCCAACATTCGTGCCTCATACTACTCACGCACGGACTGGCCGTGAGCCCGGTTGGGGTCTCTAGTCCCCACCCAAGCTGCAGCGTGATAACGCCCGGGGATTTCGTCCGCCCTGGCAGCTGGCGGGCTTGTCGCCCGTATCAGCGGCGTTCCTCTCGGATAGCCGCGTGATGAAGGCAGTTTAGGACGTCGGGCGCAATTCAAGTAATTCTTTGTTGATAGCCTTCTATACATATTGGATATAGCAAGCCCCCGGCGGGCGCCTATAGAATGCAGGCAAAGGATGCCCCTGCCATGCCCAATCCCCTGACCGGCCTCGCGCGCCGCCTGCGCCGTGTGATCTCCCTTGTGCCGCCCAACTGGTGTCTCGCCATCCTGGTGGCCCTGGACGGGTATGCCTTCATGCATCCGGTGCTGCGCGAAGTGCGGACGCGCGAGTATTCGTTCTGGCTGGCGCTGGACAACTGGCGGGACGTGATGCAGGTGGTCGGCCTGCTGGAGATCCCGCGGCTGGTGCTGGGGGTGGGGCTGCAGATCATCGCCCTTGGCCTGATCCTGAAGGCGCGCATCGCCTGGGCCTTCTCGCTGGTGCTGCTGATCGGCATCGGCACCTTCGCCATCCTGGGCGACAGCGGCCGCGCCGGACTCGGCATCTATACGCTGGTGCTGGTGGTGGCGCTGGTCGCCTATTGGCGCCGCTTCGATCGCGCCAGCGTCACTGCCGGCTCGCTGTTCGCGCTGGTCAGCATGGTGTCGCTGCTGATCTATGCGGTGTTCGGCACGCTGTACCTGGGCGAGGAATTCAATCCGCCCATCAAGGACGCGGCGACCGCCCTGTACTTTTCCATCGTCTCGATGTCGACGGTGGGCTATGGCGACATCACGCCGCACAGCAACGCGGCGCGGCTGTTCACCGCGTCGATTATCATTCTCGGCATCACCGTCTTCGCCACCTCCATCAGCGCGATCGCCGGCCCGGTGATCGGCGGCAACCTGAAACGGCTGGTCAAGGGCCGGTTTTCCACCGCCATGAGAAAAAACCACATCATCATTGCCGGCGCCACGCCCCTGGCCATGAGCGTCTACGACGGCCTGCGGCGCCGCGGCGACGAGGTCACGGTCATCGTGCCTGCCGGCGCACCGCAGGAGTATCCGGCCGCCACCGACCTGATCGAAGGCGATGCCTCCAGCGTCGAGGTGCTGCGCAGCGCGGGCGTGACCCGCGCGCGCTATGTGCTGGCGCTGCGCGAGGACGACGCCGAGAACGCCTTCATCGTGCTGGCCGCCAAGGAAGCCGCCGGAGAACAGGGCGCCAGGACGGTGGCCCTGGTCAACACCAGCAAGCACCTGGAAAAAATCCGGCGAGTGCAGCCCGACCTGGTGTTCTCGGTGCAATTGCTCGGCGCCGAACTGCTGACGCGCGCCATCAACGGCGAGCCGCTGGACAGCCAATCGATCACCGACCTCTTCTTCGCCAAGGCGGCGCCACAACGCTAGCCG
The DNA here is from genome assembly GCF_052906545.1 of Achromobacter sp. CSND-B12. NCBI lineage: Bacteria > Pseudomonadati > Pseudomonadota > Betaproteobacteria > Burkholderiales > Alcaligenaceae > Achromobacter > Achromobacter sp. CSND-B12. The sequence goes on from NZ_JBREGJ010000001.1 coordinate 2,254,009, forward strand.
CAACGATAGACATTGCCGGACAGCGTGGTGGCGCGGGCCTGCTGTTCACGACGCTGGCTTCGGCTTGCGCCTGTGGCGGGGAGGCACTGGAACGCGCCCGCCGCGACGCAAATGCCGCGCCCGGACGTCCCGGACCGCGCGCTGCTCAACTCCGCGCCGCCGGCACCGGTGGCTCGGCCGCTTTGTCGGCATACCAGCGCACGAAGTCGGCCGACCGCATGGGCCGCGCGAACAGGTAGCCCTGGATGAATGCCACGCCGCGCTCGGTCAGGTAAGTGAATTGTCCAGGGGTTTCCACTCCCTCGGCCACGACCGCCAGGCCCAGGCGGTGCGATAGCGTGATGATCACGTCCAGCACCGGCGCTTCCTCACCGTTGTCCTGGATGGCCTGCACGAAGCCCTTGTCGATCTTGAGATAGTCGACCGGGAACATCTGCAGGTACGACAGCGAACAATGTCCCGTGCCGAAATCGTCGATCGCGACGAAAACGCCCTGCGCGCGCAGCGCGTCGATATTGCGGCGGGCCTGGCCATTGTCGGAGATCAGGCTGCGTTCGGTGATTTCCAGCACCATCAAGGACGGCCGGATCGCGCCGCGAAAGGCCTGGATGTCCGCGACCAGCGCGGGACTCGACAGATGTTCGGGCGCCACGTTCACGGCGATATGGAAATCGGGCGGCGTGTTCCAGGCCTGCATGTCGCGCTGGATCAGCTTGAGCAAGTGTTGCGTGAGCGGCACGATCATGTTTTCGGCCTCGGCCGCCGCGATGAAGATGTCGGGCCGCACCGGCCCCACGCCCGGCCGGGTCCAGCGCATCAAGGCCTCGGCGCCTTCGCAGCGACCGGTGGCCTTGCCGTAGACCGGCTGGTATTCGACGTGCAGCTCATCGGCGTCCATGGCGCGGCGCAATTGCTCCTTGAACGACTGCCGGTTCACTTGCAGGCGGTAGGCGCCGAAGGCCAGCAACGCCCCGCACAGCATCGCCACGGGCAGATAGGTGACCAGCAGCTGCTGCCAGGCGCGCACCACGGTTTCGGACGGCGCCATCACCCTGATGACCAGGTCGCCGCGGCCGGCAACCGCCTCGGTCGACTCAAACAGGCTCTCGGCCGCCGCCGTGCCCCAGGCATCGTTGCGGATGGGCGCGCCCCGGCCCAGCGTCACTTCGAGCTGGTAGGCCCCCAGCGACGACACCGCGTTGAGCAGGTCCTGCACGTAGCGGCCGTCGACCACCACCACGCCGCCGCGGCCGTCCTCGCCCGCCATGCCCAGCAGCAAGGCCGGGCGGTCGGGCGCCAGGGGCGTGCCGGACACGCTGACGAACCACTGCGTCGGCGGCGTGCCGACCGGCCAGCGGTGGAACGCGCCAGTCTCGTAGTCCACCTCGCCCAAGGCCGACGAGCAATAGATGTGCTCGCGCTTGACCAGCAACAACGAGCGGAAATACGGATTGAGCGTGCCCCAGCGGTACAGGTCGGGACGCGCCGTCTGGCAGGACTGCGCGGACAGGGCCGTGACCCGCGGCAGGATGTCGAGGGCGCGAGCCATGATCTGGCCGGTCTGCACTCGCACGATCCGGCCCGCCGTGGCGGCTTCGGCGCGCTCGGTGCTCAGCGCGTGCAGCCAGGTCCAGCCGATGCAACCGAGCACCGGCAGCACCAGGGCCAGTGCCACCGGGAAATAGCGCCAGGACGGCACGCGGACCGTCATTCCTGAGGTGGGCACATCTTCCTCGCAGCGTCAGTCATGGGGGTGTCGCAAGGATACAGGGAGGCGCGGCCCCGCGTGCGCGGGCACGCCGCAATGGTCCGGATCGACGTTTTTCCCATATACTGAATGATACTTATTCCTATCGATTAGTACGTCCCATGGGAAAGCCGTCCGCCTTCTCCGCTCTCGCTTCCCTGTACGTGGGCTATCGTCCCTGGCTGGTGGACCGGCTGCGCTTCCGGCTACGCAACCACGCCGACGCCGAGGACCTCGCCTCAGAGACCTTCCTGCAGGTGGCGACGGGCCGCGACCCGGCCCAGATCGCCGAGCCCAAGGCCTATCTGTCCACCATCGCGCGGCGCCTGCTGTTCCATTTCTGGCGGCGGCGCGAACTGGAGCAGGCCTATCTGCAATGGCTGGCGCTGCATGCCGGCGACAGCGCGCCTTCCCCGGAATCACAGGCCCTGGCCATGGAGCTACTGTTGCGCGTGGACACCCTGCTGGCCGGCCTGCCGCAGGCCGTGCGCGCGGTGTTCCTGTACAGCCAGCTGGATGGCCTGGGCTACGCCGAAATCGGCCAGCGCATGGGCCTGTCGGTGCGCACGGTGCAACGCCATTTCGCCCTGGCGCTGGAACGCTGCCTGAAGGCGCAGCGCGAGGACCGCGCATGACGCCCGACATCGATCGCCAGGCGGTGCAATGGATGGTGCGGCTCTGTTCGGGCTCCGCCACCGCGGACGACCAGTCCCGCTTCAGGCAATGGTGCGAAGCGGCGCCGGCCCATGCGCGGGCTTGGCAGGCGCTGCAGACCAGCGTCGGCGCGCCGCTGCAGGCATTGCGGGCCGCCGGCATGCCGTGCGCCGACGGCTCGCCGCTGCGCGATCTGCTGGCGCGCGGCCCCTCCCGACGCCAGTTCCTCGGCAAGACCCTGGCGCTGGCCGGGGTGGGCGTCGGCAGCGCGTGGCTCGGCCGCCATCTGTGGCTGGCGCGCGCGGACGTCAGCACCGGCACGGCGCAACGCCTGTCGATCGCGCTGGAAGACGGCAGCCGGCTGGACCTGGACGCGCGCACCGCGGTGCGGCTGGAATTCACGGATGCCATGCGGCGGGTGCGCCTGCTGCACGGCGCGCTGGTCGCGGCCGTCACCCCGGATACCCGGCGGCCGTTCGGCGTCACGACCGAGGATGGCACCGCCTGGACCCATGGCGCCGAATACATGGTGCGCAAGGGAACCGGGCACAGTCTGGCGGCTGTGCTGCTACGCGAAGCCCGCATCGACAGCCGCTCGGGCCAGCAAATGGACCTGGGACAGGGACGGGCGGCACGCTATGGCGCGGACGGCATCCAGGCCCTGGAGGCGGAGTCGGCCACCGCCCTGGCCGCCTGGCGCCAGGGACGGCTCGACGTGCTGGACGCGCCGCTGGCCGTCGTGGCGGATGCGCTGCGCCCCTACATGCCCGGCGCGCTGCATCTGTCCGAGCGCGCCGCCGCGCTGCGGGTCCAGGGGGTATTCCCGCTCGACCATCCCGACCAGGCCTGGGCCGCGCTCGCCGCCACCCTGCCGCTCACCGTCACGCGTTACGGGGGCTGGCTGACCTGGGTGGACGCGGCCTGACACGACAGCCGCCACACAACATCTGCTTACACATTGCTTGTCCGGTTTTCCGGCGTGGCGACACCTCCGGGTGAATTACCCCCCTTTTCCCTCCCCGGAGACCCACCGCCATGCCCCGCCCGTCCCGCGCCAGCCTGCTCTTCCTGGCCGCGCTGATTGCCCCCGTCGCCGTCGCCCAACCCGCGCGCCTCGCCTACGACCTGCCCGCCGCATCGCTGGCCGTCACCCTGAACCGCATCGCAATCCAGAACAACCGCGTCCTGTCGGTGGACCCCACCATGACGCGCGGCCTGGAGGCGCCCGCGCTGCGCGGCAGCTACACACTGGACGAGGCGCTCAGACAAGCGACGGCCGGTTCCGGACTCGAAGCGGTGGCACTGCCGGGCGGCGCGCTCACACTCAGGCGCAACACGCAGTCGGTGCCCACGCTGGCGCCGATCGATGTCACCGGCAACAGCGAAAGCGCCTGGGGACCGGTACAGGGTTACCTGGCGCGCCGCAGCGCCACCGCGACCAAGACCGACACGCCCATCATCGAGACGCCACAGTCGATCTCGGTGATCACGGCGGACCGCTACAACACGCTGGGCGCCACCAACATCAAGGACGCCCTGGCCTACACGCCTGGCGTATCCACCACGACCTATGGCTCGGACTCGCGCTACGACTGGGTCTCGCTGCGCGGCTTCGACGCCTACACGCCGGGCTTCTATCTCGACGGGCTACCGCTGCGCAATAACGGCAACTGGGGCATCTGGCAGACCGAGAACTATGGCGCCGAGCGCATCGAACTGCTGCGCGGACCGGCCTCGGTGCTGTTCGGGCAGACCGGTCCTGGCGGCCTGATCAACGTGGTCAGCAAGCGTCCGCAGGAAGAGCCGCAGCACGAACTGCAGGCACAGGTGGGCGACCACCAGCGCCGCCGCATCGCCGCGGACTTCACCGGGCCGGTGGATGAAGACGGCAAGTGGCTGTACCGCTTCGTCGGCATGGGCCTGGATGCCGAGTTGCCGACCCATGGCATCGACAATGACCGGCTGTACCTGGCGCCGTCGCTGACCTGGCGGCCGTCGGCGGACACCACGCTGACGTTGCTGACGCAATACGCCACCAAGCGAGGCGGCACGTACACGCGGGCCCGACCGGCCGAAGGGTCGCTGGTGCCGACGCCGGCAGGCACGCGCATCCCGACCTCGCTGTTCGTCGGCGAGCCCGGCTACGACCATTTCAACCAGACCCAGTGGATGGCGGGCTACGAGCTGGAACACCGCGTCAGCGACGCGCTGACGCTGCGCCAGAACCTGCGCTACGGCCATCTCGACCTCGATTACTCCGCGGTGCAGGCCAACGGCTACGCCAGTGTCAACGACGACGTCACCGATCCCGCCAACTACCAGGTACTGCGGCGTTCGGTGTTCGGCAGCCGCGAACACATCGCAAGCTTCAACGTCGACAATCAGGCCCAGACCGATGTGCGGCTGGGCGACTGGCACCATCGCATCCTGGTGGGCGTGGACTACCAACGTCACCGCATCGACCAGGTCAGCTTCAGCGGGGGCTCGGCGCCGCCCCTGAGCATCCACGACCCGCAATACCGCCAGGGCCCGATCACGCGCGCCACGCCCTGGATGGATGCCGATCTGACGCTGACGCAGACGGGGCTGTACGTGCAGGACCAGATCAAGTGGAACGAGCGCTGGGTCGCCACGCTGGGCGGGCGCTACGACAGCGCCGACAACACGGTGCGCGACCGCCAGGACGGCAGCACCACCCGCATCAGCAGCCACAAGTTCACCAGCCGCGCCGGCCTGGTCTATGTGGATCCGACCGGCTGGGCGCCCTACGTCAGCTACGGCGAGTCGTTCGTACCCACCGCCACCGTGGACTCGTCGCAACGCACACCGTTCAAGCCCGAGACCAGTCGCCAGTACGAGGTCGGCCTGCGCTACCAACCGCCCGGCACCCAGGACAGCTATAGCGTGGCGGCGTTCGATTTACGGCGTCGCAACTACATCACCTACGACGCGGACTCCATTCCCAGGCAGACCGGAGAGGTCACGGTGCGCGGCGTGGAGTTCGAGGCCACGCTACAACCGATCCCGCGCATGAACGTGATTGCCTCGTATTCGTGGACGCCCAAGGCGGCCATCACGGCCAGCAGCAATCCGGACGAGGTCGGCAAGCAGGCCACCGCCGTGCCGTTGAACCGCGCGTCGCTGTGGGTCGATTACCGCTTCGACTCGCACATCAAAGTCGGCGCGGGCGCGCGCTTCACCGGCGCCAACTATGGCGATGGCAGCATCGCCCCCAAGCAAGTGCCCTCGTTCGTGCTGTTCGACGCCATGATCGGCTACGACATCGGTCGCTGGAGCTTGGCGCTGAACGCGCGCAACCTGACCAACAAGACGTACATCGCCAACTGCGGCTACGGCAATTGCTATTACGGCGATCCGCGCACGGTCGTCGCCACCGCCGGTTATCGCTGGTGACGGCTACAGCAGGTCGCAGATCAGCGCCACGTGCGCTTCGCGCCGCTGCGGCAGGTTCAGGCGCTCGTCCGGGCCCAGCAGGATCGCCATGAAGATGGCGTGGACCACCGGCGACAGCAGCAGCCAGGGATGCCGCAGCGCGGCGCCATCGCCGCACAGGCCGCGCGCGCGGGCCAGCTCCAGCAGTTGGGCGATGTCGGCCTGGTGCGCGTCGGCGGTCTGTTCGCGCCAGCGCCGCGCCAGGTGCGGCACCCGCAGGCTTTCGGCCAGCAGCAGGCGCATGGCGCTGATCATGGCGGGATTGGCCAGGCTGGCATAGAGATGGTTGACGAGGCGTTCGGCCAGGTGGCGCGGCGTGGCCGAGCCCTCTACCAGGGCGCGGGCGTCGAGCCGCGGTGGGCAAAGGTAGCGCGCCAGCAGCGCCTCGAAGACTTCCTCCTTGCTGGCGAAATGCGCGTACAGGCCGCCTTTGGACAGACCGGCGCGCAAGGCGATGTCATCCATCCGGGCGCCGGTGTAGCCGGCGGCCGAGAACTCCTGCAGCGCGGCATCGAGGATCTGCCCGACGCGCACGGTAGGAGGGAGACGCTGACGTTGCGAACTCATCACTCCTGCTCCCATTGCGGATTGGCGGGCAGCGCCGCCGCCCGCCAACAGCACCATTAAAAACCGACCAGTCAGTCGCTAACTTGATTCTGATCAAGGATTGATCACCTCCGCGGCGGCACAATGCTTTCAAGACGTTTGAGTCGGATTGGTCCGACACCGAGCCACAAGCCCGGATGCGCGACGATCCGGCCTCGCGAGCGGCATTCCCGCCGCCCGCGCGCCCTGGAGCCATCATGCCGAAACGGAACCCGCCAGCCCCTCCGCAGACCGCGCTGCGCGCGGGCCGGTTCGATGACGACGCCTGGTGCCAATGGCCCTATGCCCTGTGGAGCCAAGGCTTCCAGCAGGCCCAGCGCAACTGGGACGCCTGCGTCCGCGCCCTGCCGCTGGCGGATCGCCACCAGCGCGACCTGGCCGCGTTCATGGTGCGCCAATGGCTGGAGTGGTGGGCCCCGGACAACAACCCATGCGCCAATCCGCTGGTGCTGCGCCAGACCTTGCGGGAAGGCGGCGCCAATCTGTTGCGCGGCGCGCAGGCCGCCTGGGAAGACGGGCTGCGCCAGCTGGGCGGCCTGCCGCCGGCCGGCGCCGAACAGTTCCGTCCCGGCCACGAGGTGGCGGTCACGCCCGGCAAGGTCGTGCTGCGCAATCCGCTGGCCGAACTGATCCAGTACCGGCCCGCGACCCGCCAGGTGCGGCCCGAGCCGATCTTCATCGTGCCGGCCTGGATCATGAAGTACTACGTGCTGGATCTGTCGCCGCACAACTCGCTGATCCGCTATCTCGTCGGCCAGGGCTATACGGTGTTCTGCGTGTCGTGGAAAAACCCCACGGCCGCCGACCGCGACCTGGGGCTGGACGATTACCTGCGCCTGGGTGTGCGCGAGCCGTTGCAAGCGATCGCGGCGATCGTGCCCGGCGCGGCGGTGCACGCGGCGGGATACTGCCTGGGCGGCACGCTGCTGGCCATGGCCGCCAGCGCCATGGCGCGCGACGGCGACTCGCGGCTGGCCAGCCTGAGCCTGCTGGCGGCGCAAACCGACTTCAGCGAGCCCGGCGAGCTGGGCCTGTTCATCGACGCGTTCCAGGTCGCCCTGATGGAGGCCGAGATGGCGGCGCTGGGCTATTTCCCGGCGCGGCAGATGAGCGGCGCGTTCCAGTTGCTGCGCGCGCAGCAGCTGGTGTGGTCGCGCATGACCTCGGAATACCTGCTGGGCCAGCGCCGCCCCATGAACGACCTGCAGGCCTGGAACGCCGACGCCACCCGCATGCCGGCGCGCATGCACGGCCAATACCTGCGCCACCTGTACCTGGACAACGACCTGGCCACCGGCCGCTACGCCGTGGACGGCCGCCCGGTGCGGCTGCAGGACCTGCGCCTGCCGACCTTCTGTGTCGGCACCGAGACCGATCATGTGGCGCCATGGCGTTCGGTCTACAAGCTGCACGAACTGTCGCCGGCCGCGCTGACCTTCGTGCTGACCAGCGGCGGTCACAACGCCGGCATCGTCAGCGAACCGGGCCATCCGCGGCGGCGCTTTCGCAGCCTGCTGCGCGCGGCGGGTCAGCCGGCGCTGGCCCCGGACGCCTGGCTGGCGGCGGCCACGCCGCACGACGGTTCCTGGTGGCCGCACTGGCGCGCCTGGCTGGACGGGCTGTCCGGCAAGCCGGCCAGCCCCCCCGCGATGGGCGCCGCGCGCAAGGGCTACCCCGCGCTGGGCGACGCGCCCGGCACCTATGTGATGGAGCAATGAGCATGACCCGCCGTCCCCTTGCGCGATGGCGCGCCGCCCGGCTGGCGCCGGCCGCCCTGGCCGTACTGCTGGCGCAAGGCTGCGTGTCGATGGCGCCGCAATACGTCCGGCCCACGGCGCCAGTGGCGGCCGTCTATCCCGGCCAGGCCGCCGCGCCCGACGCCTCGCTGCCAAGCGCGGCGCGGGTCGACTGGCGCGGCTACTTCACCGATCCCGTGCTGCAAGGCCTGATCGGCGACGCCCTGGCGCACAACCGCGACCTGCGCACGGCGCTGTTGCGGGTCGAGGAAGCGCGGGCCCTCTACGGCATCCAGCGCGCCGACCAGTTCCCCACGATCGGCGCGCAGGCGGACGGCAGCCGCGGCCGCACGCCCGGCGACCTGAACCTCACCGGCCAGCCGCAGGTGGCCAGCCAGTACCAGGTCGGCGTGGGCATGGCGGCCTGGGAACTGGACTTCTGGGGCCGCGTGCGCAGCCTCAAGGACGCCGCGCTGGAGAACTACCTGGCCTCGGACGCCGCCGCCGAAGCCGCCACGCTGAGCCTGATCGCGCAAGTGGCCGACAGCTACCTGACGCTGCGCGAACTGGATGAGCGGCTGGCGCTGACGCGCGCAACCATCGCCTCGCGCGAGGAGTCGCTGCGCATCTTCCGCCGGCGCTATGAGGTGGGCTCGATCTCGAAGCTGGACCTGACCCAGGTCGAGACGCTCTGGCAACAGGCGCGCGCGCTTGGCGCCGACCTGGAACAGGCCCGCGCCACGCAGGCCCATGCGCTGGAACTGCTGACCGGCCAGCCGCTGGCGCAGCCGCTGCCGCGCGCCGGCCTGGACGACGACAGCGTCATGCGCGACCTGCCGGCCGGGCTGCCGTCGGACCTGCTGACCAATCGGCCCGACATCGTCGCCGCCGAACACCAGCTGCGTGCCGCCAACGCCAACATCGGCGCGGCGCGCGCCGCCTTCTTTCCGCGCATCACGCTGACGGGCGCGTTCGGCAGCGCCAGCGCCGAACTGGACGGCCTGTTCGGCGGCGGCAGCCGCGCCTGGAATTTCGCGCCCAGCATCAACCTGCCGATCTTCGACGCGGGACGCCGCGGCGCCAACCTCGACCTGGCCGAGGTGCGGCGCGACCAGGCCGTGGCCAGCTATGAGCGCGCCATCCAGGGCGCCTTCAAGGATGTCGCGGACGCCCTGTCGGCGCGCCGCTGGCTGGCCGAACAAGTGCAGGTATTGCGCGCCACCGTGGACGCGCAAAGCGAACGCGCGCGGCTGGCCAAGCTGCGCTACGACCACGGCGCCTCGCCCTATCTGGAGGTACTGGACGCGCAACGCGACCTCTTGGCCGCCCAGCAGACGCTGGTGCAGACCCGCCGCGCGCTGCTGTCGGCCCGTGTCGGCCTGTACGCCGCGCTGGGCGGGGGCACGCAGGCGCGCGCCGCGCCGCCCGCCCCACCCGGAGCCCAGCCCGCCCGCGCCGCTCCCGCGCCGCTCAACACAGGATCCGCATCATGAAGCTGTCCACCCGAAAACTGATTCCCCTGCTCGCGATCGTGGCCGTGGCGGCCGCCGGCTACTACGGCTGGCGCATGCTGTCCGACACCGGCCCGGGCGCGGGCTTCGTCAGCGGCAACGGCCGCATCGAAGCCACCGAGGTCGACGTCGCCACCAAGCTGGCCGGGCGGGTGCAGGACGTGCTGGTGGCCGAAGGCGATTTCGTCAGCGCCGGCCAGCCGCTGGCCCGCATGCAGATCGACACGCTGCAGGCGCAGCGCGAGGAAGCCCGCGCCCAGCACCAGCAGGCCGTCAACAATGCCGCCAGCGCCGGCGCGCAGGTGGCGCAACGCGAAAGCGACAAGCTGGCCGCCGAGGCCGTGGTGGTGCAGCGCGAAAGCGAGCTGGACGCGGCGCGCCGCCGCCTGGCGCGTTCCGAGACGCTGTCGCGCGAAGGCGCCTCGTCGATCCAGGAGCTGGACGACGACCGCGCCCGGGTGCGCAGCGCGCAGGCCGCCGTCAACGCCGGGCGCGCCCAGGTCAAGGCGGCACAGGCCGCCATCGACGCCGCCAAGGCCGCCCAGGTTGGCGCCCAGTCCGCGGTCAACGCCGCGCTGGCCACCATCGCCCGCATCGAGGCCGACATCGCCGACAGCGAACTGCGCGCCCCGCGCGACGGCCGCGTGCAGTACCGCGTGGCGCAGGCCGGCGAAGTGCTGGGCGCGGGCGGCAAGGTGCTGAACATGGTCGACCTGGCCGATGTCTACATGACCTTCTTCCTGCCGGAGCAGGCGGCCGGCCGCGTCGCCCTGGGCCAGGACGTGCGCATCGTGCTGGACGCGGCGCCGCAGTATGTGATTCCGGCCAAGGTGTCGTTCGTGGCCAGCACCGCGCAATTCACGCCCAAGACCGTCGAGACGGCCACCGAGCGCCAGAAGCTGATGTTCCGCGTCAAGGCGCAGATCGCGCCCGAGCTGCTGCGCCAGCATCTGCGCCAGGTCAAGACCGGCCTGCCGGGCGTGGCCTGGCTGAAGCTGGACGCCGACGCGCAATGGCCCGCCAACCTTGAAGTCAAGGTGCCGTGATGACCGCGACCACGACGGCCTCCCCCGCCCCGGTGGTCAAGCTGTCGGGGGTGTCGCTGCGCTACGGCAGGACGCTGGCGCTGGATGGCATCACGCTCGACATTGCCGCCGGCCGCATGATCGGCCTGATCGGGCCGGACGGCGTGGGCAAGTCCAGCCTGCTGGCGCTGATCGCCGGATCGCGCGCGGTGCAGGAGGGCACGGTCGAGGTGCTGGGCGGCGACATGGCCAGCAAGCGCCACCGTGACGACGTCTGCCCGCGCATCGCCTACATGCCGCAGGGCCTGGGCAAGAATCTCTACCCCACCCTGTCGGTGGAAGAGAACCTGCAATTCTTCGGCCGCCTGTTCGGCCATGGCGAGGCCGAGCGCCGCCGCCGCATCGACAGCCTGACCCGCAGCACCGGCATGGCATCGTTCCTGTCGCGCCCGGCGGGCAAGCTGTCCGGCGGCATGAAGCAGAAGCTGGGCCTGTGCTGCGCGCTGATCCACGATCCCGACCTGCTGATCCTGGACGAGCCCACCACCGGCGTCGACCCGCTGGCGCGGGCGCAGTTCTGGGACCTGATCAACCAGATCCGGCGCGAGCGCCCGGGCATGAGCGTGATCGTCGCCACCGCCTACATGGACGAGGCCCAGCGTTTCGACTGGCTCATCGCCATGGACGAAGGCCGCGTGCTGGCTACCGGCACCCCTGACGAACTGCGCCAGCGCACCGGCACCGGCTCGCTGGAAGCCGCCTTCATCGCGCTGCTGCCCGAGGAAAAGCGGCGCGGCCACCAACCCGTCGAGATCACGCCGCTGGCGCTGGACGAAGACGCCACCATCGCCATCGAGGCGCGCGACCTGACCATGCGCTTCGGCGACTTCGTCGCGGTGGACCATGTCAATTTCCGCATCCGCAAGGGCGAGATCTTCGGCTTTCTCGGATCCAACGGCTGCGGCAAGTCGACCACCATGAAGATGCTGACGGGCCTGCTGCCGGCCAGCGAAGGCAAGGCCTGGCTGTTCGGCGCCGAAGTCGACCCGCGCAACATCGACACGCGCCGCCGCGTCGGCTACATGTCGCAGGCGTTTTCGCTCTATGGCGAACTGACCGTGCGGCAGAACCTGGTGCTGCACGCGCGGCTGTTCCATGTGCCCGAGGCCGACATCCCCGGCCGCGTCGCCGAGATGGCGGCGCGCTTCGGCCTGGGCGATGCGCTGGAGGAACTGCCCGAGAACCTGCCGATGGGCGTGCGCCAGCGCCTGTCGCTGGCGGTGGCCATGGTGCACAAGCCCGAACTGCTGATCCTGGATGAGCCGACCTCGGGCGTGGACCCGGTGGCGCGCGACAACTTCTGGCGCCTGCTGATCGCGCTGGCGCGGCAGGACCAGGTCACCATCTTCATCTCGACGCACTTCATGAACGAGGCGCAGCGCTGCGACCGCATGTCGCTGATGCACGCGGGCAAGGTGCTGGTGAGCGCCTCGCCCGACGAGATCACCCGGATGCGCGGCGCCAAGACGCTGGAGGAAGCCTTCATCGCCTACCTGGTCGATGCGGGCGCGGGCACGGCACCCGACGCGGCGCGGGATGTTGAGCAGGCGCCTGTCGCGCAGCCGCCGGTAGCCGCGCACGAGCCGCGCGCCTTCAGCATGCAGCGCATGTTCAGCTACATGTGGCGCGAGGCGCTGGAGCTGCGCCGCGACCCAGTGCGCGCCACCCTGGCGCTGGCCGGTTCGCTGCTGCTGATGTTCGTGATGGGCTTTGGCATCAGCCTGGACGTGGAAGACCTGCGCTACGCGGTCATGGACCGCGACCAGACCACGCTGAGCCAGAACTACAGCCTGAACCTGGCGGGCTCGCGCTACTTCATCGAGCAGCCGCCGATCAGCAGCTACCAGGACATGGACGCGCGCATGCGCAGCGGCGAGCTGTCGCTGGCGATCGAGATTCCGCAGGGGTTCGCGCGCGACGCCGAGCGCGGCCGCAACGCGCAGGTCGGCGTCTGGATCGACGGCGCCATGCCGCAGCGCGCCGAGACCATCCGCGGCTACGTGCTCGGCATGCACCAGGGCTGGCTGCAGCAGCAGGCGCGCGAACGGCTGGGCGCCGCCGCCACGCAGGCGGTCGGCATCGAGACGCGCTTTCGCTACAACCCCGACGTGCGCAGCCTGCCGGCCATGGTGCCGGCCGTGATCCCGCTGTTGCTGCTGATGATGCCGGCCATGCTGACCGCGCTGGCGGTGGTGCGCGAGAAGGAGCTGGGCTCGATCATCAATCTGTACGTCACGCCGGTGACGCGGCTGGAATTCCTGCTGGGCAAGCAGGCGCCCTATGTGGCGCTGGCGATGCTGAACTTCCTGTTGATGACGCTGCTGGCGGTGACGCTGTTCGGCGTGCCGATCACCGGCAGCTTCACCACGCTGCTGGCGGCCGCGCTGATCTACAACGTGGTGGCCACCGCCATCGGCCTGCTGGCCTCGACCTTCACCCGCAGCCAGATCGCGGCGCTGTTCTTCACCATGATCGGCACGCTGGTGCCGGCGGTGCAGTTCGCCGGCCTGCTCAATCCGGTGTCCTCGCTGGAAGGCGCCGGCAAGCTGATCGGCCAGGTCTACCCCGCCACCCACATGCTCACGATCAGCCGCGGCGTGTTCAGCAAGGCGCTGGATTTCTCCAACCTGCAGGGTTCGTTCTGGCCGCTGCTGATCGCCATTCCGGTGATCCTGGGCGCCTCGGCGCTGCTTCTGAAAAAGCAGGAGACCTGAACCATGCCGCGACATGCCGCCAATATCTTCCGCCTGGGCGTCAAGGAACTGTGGAGCCTGGCGCGCGACCCGATGATGCTGGTGCTGATCTTCGTGTCGTTCACGCTGATGATCTACACGGCCGCGACCGCCGTGCCCGAGTCGCTGCACAACGCGGCCATCGCGGTGGTGGACGAGGACGTCTCGCCGCTGTCCGCCCGCATCACCTCGGCGTTCTACCCGCCGCACTTCACCCGGCCGGCGATGGTCACGTCGGCCGAGGCCGACGCCGGCATGGACGCCGGACGCTACACCTTCGTGGTCAACGTGCCGCCGAACTTCCAGCGCGACGTGCTGGCCGGCAGGCCGGCCGAGATCCAGCTGAACGTGGACGCCACCCGCATGAGCCAGGCGTTCACCGGCAGCAGCTACATCCAGCAGATCATCACCGACGAGATCAACGAATTCGTCAAACGCTACCGCAAGCCGACCGAGCTGCCGGTGGACCTGGCGGTGCGCATGCGCTTCAACCCCAACCTGACGCAGGCCTGGTTCGGCAGCCTGATGGAGATCATCAACAACGTCACGATGCTGTCCATCATCCTGACGGGCGCGGCGCTGATCCGCGAGCGCGAGCACGGCACCATCGAGCACCTGCTGGTCATGCCTGTAACACCGACCGAGATCATGCTGGCGAAAGTCTGGTCCATGGGGCTGGTGGTCCTGGTGTCGGCTGGGCTATCGTTGACATTCGTCGTGCGTGGCCTGCTGCACGTGCCGGTCGAGGGATCGGTGGCGTTGTTCCTGGCCGGGGTGGCGCTGCACCTGTTCGCGACCACCTCCATGGGCATCTTCATGGCCACCCTGGCGCGCAGCATGCCGCAGTTCGGCATGCTGCTGGTCCTGGTGCTGCTGCCGCTGCAGATGCTGTCCGGCGGCACCACGCCGCGCGAAAGCATGCCGGACTTCGTGCAGAACATCATGCTGGCCGCCCCCACCACCCATTTCGTGGAACTCGGCCAGGCGATTCTCTTTCGCGGCGCCGGCCTGGGCGTCGTATGGCAACCGTTCCTGGCGCTGGCGCTGATCGGCAGCGTCCTGTTCGCCTTCTCGTTGACCCGTTTCCGCAAGACCCTCAGCCAGATGGCGTGAGGCCTGTGCATTCGTTGCCCCTTACCACTCTCTTAAAAGGACGCATCATGAAGAAGACCACCGGGAAGACCACCGCTTCCACGCCCCAGGACCTCGCCGGCGCCAACGCCGCCTACTGCCAGCGCCTGGCTGAACTGGCGCGTGAAAGCCAGCAGCGCTGGCTGCAGCTGGGCCAGCGCCTGGCCAGCGACGGCACCGGCCAGTACCTGTCGACGCTGGCGCCGCTCAAGCTCGACGGCAACTGGCAGAACATCGCCCCCGCGCTGGGCGAGGTCACGCGCAAGCAATGGCAGTGCCAACTCGAAGCCAGCCAGGCCATCACCCATGCCGCGCTGGAAGACCAGGCGGCGCTGGCCGCCGGCGTCAGCGAGGCCGTCAGCGGCTGGCTGCGCAACGCCTCGGCGGCGGCCAGCGGCGGCCTGGCCGATTCGCCGCTGACGCGCATGTGGTCGTCGTATTGCGACCAGATGACCTCGGCCTGCTCGGCCATGCGCGAAGCGAGCCAGTTCGGAGCGCGCCATGGCGACTAAACGCACCGCGCTCGTCACCGGCGGCACCGGCTGCCTGGGGCGCGCCATTGCCCGGGCGCTGCTCGATGCCGGCCATGATGTCATCGTCACCTGCCATGCCAGCGAAGCGGCCACGCGCCAGTGGCTCGACCAGGAGGCGGCCGCCGGCCGCCGCTACGACATGGTCAAGGTCGACGTGGCCGACTACGACGCCTGCCAGGCGCTGGCGCGGCGCCTGGCCGACGACGGCCGCCAGATCGACATCCTGGTCAACAATGCCGGCATCACGCGCGACGCCAGCCTGCGCAAGATGAGCTACGAGAACTGGAACGACGTGCTGCGCAGCAACCTCGATTCGATATTCAACATGACGCAGCCCCTGTGCGGGCCGATGGCCGACCGCGGCTGGGGACGCATCGTCAACATCTCGTCGGTGAATGGCTCCAAGGGCGCCTTCGGGCAGACCAACTACGCCGCGTCCAAGGCCGGCATCCACGGCTTCACCAAATCGCTGGCGCTGGAACTGGCCAGGAAAGGCGTCACGGTCAACACGGTGTCGCCGGGCTACCTGGCCACGCGCATGGTCGAGGCCGTGCCGGAAGACGTGCTCAAGGAGAAGATCCTGCCGCAGATTCCGCTGGGCCGGCTGGGCCAGCCCGACGAAATCGCCGCGCTGGTGGCGTTCATCTGCAGCGATGCGGCGGCGTTCATGACGGGAAGCAATGTCGCCATGAACGGCGGACAGCACATGTATTGACGCGGATCGCGCGCTGCGGCGCCGCCGGCGGTTCAGGCCGCCGGCGGCGCCAGTTCCTCGACCAGGAAGTCCACCAGCGCCCGCACTTTCGCCACCATGTGGCGCCGCGACGGATACACCACGTACACGTCCGTCTCCACCGGCGTCCAATCCGTCAGCACCTGGCGCAAGGCGCCGATCTCCAGGTCGGCCTGCACGTAGACCCGCGGCACCAGGCTCACGCCCAGGCCGGCGCGCAACGCGTCGCGCACCGCCAGGCTGGAATTGACCTTGTAGCGCCCGCGCACCTGCACGCGTTCGACCTGGCCGGCGCGCTGGAAGGTCCATTCGTCGGCATGCCCCGACAGGGTGAAGCGCACGCATTCCAGGCGCCGCAGGTCGGCGGGCGCCTGTGGCTCGCCATGTTGGCGCAGGTAGGCCGGCGCGCCGCACAGCACATGCTCCAGCGTCATCAGCTTGCGCGCCACCAGGCTGGATTCCTCCAGCCTGTCGCTGCCGCGGATGGCCACGTCGAAGCCTTCCCGGATCAGGTCGATGCGGCGATCCTCCAGGTGCAGGTCCAGCGACAGGCGCGGATGGCGCGCCAGGAATCGCGGCATGGCGGTCGCCAGCAGCGTCAGGCTCAGCGACATGGGCGCGCTGACTCGCAGCGTGCCAGTGGGTTCCTGCTGCAGCGGCCCCATCGACATGTCGGCATCGTGCAGGTCATCGAGGATGCGCGCGACCTGCTCGTAGTACTGCCGCCCCGCCTCGGTCAGGCTCATGCGGCGGGTGGTGCGGTTCAGCAGGCGCACCGCCACGTGCGCCTCCAGTTCGGCGATGTTCTTGCTGACGGCGGCGGGCGACAGTCCAAGCTGGCGCGAGGCCGCGGCGAAGCCGCCTTGCTCGACCACCTGGCGAAAGACCTTGAGCGCGGTGAGGTGGTCCATGGACGGGCCCGTTTATTGTTTACCAGCAGTGAATGATGTCGCCATCAGAATGGATATTATCGTATCGGCGCTAATCAATTAGCCTGTCGGTTTCGAAGTCGTCGGCCGGCCATCGTGGCGACCGACGGCCACCAGGAACCCGCAATGAGCCGCAGCACCGACCTGCTTCTGACTGCCACCGCCCCCGCCATCTGGGGCAGCACCTACGTCGTCACCACTCTGATGCTGCCGCAGGGCTATCCCCTGACCGTGGCGATGCTGCGCGCCCTGCCGGCCGGCCTCCTGCTGCTGCTGGCGGTACGCCAGATCCCGCACGGCATCTGGTGGCTGCGCAGCGCGATCCTGGGCGCGCTGAACTTCTCCATCTTCTGGGCGCTGCTGTTCGTGGCCGCCTACCGCCTGCCGGGCGGCGTGGCGGCGACGCTGGGCGCGATCCAGCCGCTCATCGTGATCCTGCTGGCGCGCGCCCTGCTGGGTACGCCCGTGCGCGGCCTGGCGGTGCTGGCGGCGCTGGCCGGCATCGGCGGCGTGGCGCTGCTGGTGCTGGGCCCCAAGGCGGCGCTGGATCCGGTGGGCGTGGCCGCAGGCCTGGCCAGCGCCGCGTCGATGGCGCTGGGCACCGTGCTGAGCCGCCGCTGGCAGCCGCCGGTGTCGGCGCTGGCCTTCACCTCCTGGCAATTGACCGCCGGCGGCGCGCTGCTCCTGCCCGTCGCCTTGCTGGCCGAGCCGGCGCTGCCGCCGGTGACCACGCTGAATGTGTTGGGCATTGCCTATCTGGGGCTCATCGGCGCGGCGCTGACCTACGTGATCTGGTTCCGCGGGCTGGCGCGGCTGGAGCCCGCGGTGGTGTCGTCGCTCGGATTCCTGAGCCCGGTGTCGGCCGTTCTGCTGGGCTGGGCCTTGCTCGACCAGCGCCTGAGCGCGGCGCAAATGGCGGGGATGGTGATCGTGGTGGGCAGCGTGTGGCTGAGCCAGCGGGTGCAGCGGCGGGCGCTGGCAACGCCCTGACCATACGCTCAACGCCTGCCAGCCTCACAATCGACATAGTGGTATCCATCGATAACAAACGCGCGAAATCCCGTGACGGGGCGCCCCGCGCCGTAGCATGATCGTGGCTCCTCTACTTCGGGAGATCCACCATGGGCAGCACACCGACCATCATTCTGGCGCATGGATTCTGGGGCGGCGCCGCCCACTGGAGCCGGGTCATCCTGGCCCTGGCCAAACTGGGACACAAGGATCTGCACGCGGTGGAACTGCCGCTCACCTCGCTGGCCGACGACGCCGAACGCACCCGCAAGATGGTTGCGCAACAGGCTGGCCCGGTGCTGCTGGTGGGCCACTCCTACGGCGGCGCGGTCATCTCCGAAGCGGGCAACCAGCCCAACGTGACCGGGCTGGTCTACATTGCCGCGTTCGCGCCCGATGCCGGCGAAAGCCCTGGCGGCATCACCGAACAGCATCCGCCCGTCGCGGCACCCAACCTGGCGCCCGACAGCGATGGCTATCTATGGCTGCGCGCCGATAAATTCCACGAGAGCTTCTGCCAGGACCTGGATGCCGACGACGCGCTGGTCATGGCGGTGACGCAGAAGGCGCCGCTGGCCAGCACCTTTGCCGACCAGGTCAGCGACCCCGCCTGGCGCCACAAGCCGTCGTGGTATCAGTTGTCCACCGAGGACCGCATGATCGCCCCGGCGAACCAGGAAAGGATGTCGGCCCGGATGCAGCCGCGCAAGGTGCTGAAGCTGGACGCCAGCCACGCGTCGCTGGCCTCCCGTGCACAGGAGGTCGCGGCGCTGATCGACAAGGCCGCGCGCGCCTGAACCCGGCCGGGGCCGGCATCCCCCCTTGCCCCGCCATGACGGCAGGATCAGGCAGCACAGCGCTTTCGCTGTGCTGCTTTTTTTGTAACGACGGGATCTGGCCCTTTTCCTGCGAAGAGCCAGTTTTCCCTATGGCGAGAGGCATGCCGCTTGCGGAAGGCCGGCAAACTGATCCGCTTTTTCCTGACGTTTCTGAATCTGTACTGCGCAGCGCCACCGGCCTATCTTGGCGCTACAGGCATCGGCCTGTCCGCGCGCGCCGCCCGGTGGCGGCAGGATCGCGCGGGCCTTGAAGTCAGGAATCACCCGCCATGGATAGCGACGCGCTACTGCTTGCCCGAATACAGTTCGGATTCACCATTTCCTTTCACATCATCTTTCCGGCCATCACCATCGGCCTGGCCAGCTACCTGGCCGTGCTCGAAGGCTGCTGGCTGCGCACCCGCAACACCGTCTACCGCGACCTCTACCACTTCTGGACCAAGATCTTCGCCGTCAATTTCGGCATGGGCGTGGTATCCGGCCTGGTGATGGCGTACCAGTTCGGCACCAACTGGAGCTTCTTCTCCGATTTCGCCGGCAGTGTCACCGGACCCCTGCTGGCCTACGAAGTGCTGACCGCATTCTTTCTTGAAGCGGGCTTTCTCGGCGTGATGCTGTTCGGCTGGTCGCGCGTGGGCCCGGGGCTGCACTTCTTCTCGACCATCATGGTGGCGCTGGGCACGCTGGTATCGGCCACCTGGATCCTGGCGTCCAACAGCTGGATGCAGACTCCCGCGGGCTACGAGATCCTGGACGGCCGGGTGGTGCCGACCGACTGGCTGGCGGTGATCTTCAACCCCTCGTTCCCCTACCGCCTGGCGCACATGGGCATCGCCGCGTTCCTGGCCACCGCGCTGATGGTGGGCGCGTCCGGCGCCTGGCACCTGCTGCGCGGCGACCGCAGCCCGGCGGTGAAAAAGATGTTCGCGATGGCGATGGCCATGCTGGCGATCTCGGCGCCGCTGCAGGCGGTGGTGGGCGATTTCCACGGCCTGAACACGCTCAAGCACCAGCCCGCCAAGATCGCCGCGATCGAAGGCCATTGGGAAAACGAGCCGGGCGCGGGCGTGCCGTTGACGCTGTTCGGCATCCCCGACATGGAACGCGAAGAGACCCGCTACGCGCTCAACGTGCCGCGCCTGGGCAGCCTGATCCTCACGCACAGCTGGGACGGCCAGTTCCCCGGACTGAAGTCGTATCCGCCCGAGGATCGGCCCAACGCCACCGTGGTGTTCTGGTCGTTCCGCGTGATGGCGGGGCTGGGCATGCTGATGATCCTGCTGGCCGGCTGGGCGCTGTGGGCGCGCTGGCGCGGCCGCCTGTACCAGTCGCGCGCGCTGCAACGCTTCGCGCTGTGGATGGGGCCCTCCGGCCTGGTGGCGATCCTGGCCGGCTGGTACGTGACCGAGATCGGCCGCCAGCCATGGATCGTCTACGGCGTGATGCGCACGGCCGACGCCGCCACCCGCCACGGCCTGGGCGAATTGACGCTGACGCTGGCGCTGTTCGTGGTGGTGTACCTGTTCGTGTTCGGCGCGGGCGTGTCGTACATGCTGCGCCTGATCCGCATGGGCCCGACCCCGGCGCCCGGCCATGCGCCGCTGTCCGGCGGCCCGGGCGAACCGCGCCAGCCGTCGCGGCCGCTGTCGGCCG
The DNA here is from genome assembly GCF_052906545.1 of Achromobacter sp. CSND-B12. Classification (NCBI taxonomy): domain Bacteria; kingdom Pseudomonadati; phylum Pseudomonadota; class Betaproteobacteria; order Burkholderiales; family Alcaligenaceae; genus Achromobacter; species Achromobacter sp. CSND-B12. The sequence goes on from NZ_JBREGJ010000001.1 coordinate 2,274,362, forward strand.
CCTCCACCTCGGCGGACGCCCCGTCCGCGCAACCTGGATTCAAAGGAGCCTGACACCATGGGCATCGACCTTGCACTGATATGGGCCGTCATCATCCTGTTCGGCGTGATGATGTACGTGGTGATGGACGGCTTCGACCTGGGCATCGGCATCCTCTTTCCGCTGGTCGGCGACGCCGAGGAACGCGACGCCATGGTCAACACCGTGGCGCCCGTGTGGGACGGCAACGAGACCTGGCTGGTGCTGGGCGGCGCGGGGCTGCTGGCCGCGTTTCCGCTGGCCTACTCGGTGATCCTGAGCGCACTGCACCTGCCGCTGGTGTTCATGCTGCTGGGGCTGATCTTCCGCGGCGTGGCCTTCGAGTTCCGCTTCAAGGCCGACCCGCGCCACCGCCCGCTGTGGGACCGCGCCTTCGTGCTGGGCTCGCTCTGCGCCACCTTCTTCCAGGGCGTGACGCTGGGCGCCTACATCGAAGGCATCCCGGTGGTCGAGCGCGCCTACCAGGGCGGACCGTGGGACTGGATCAGCCCGTTCTCGCTGTTCACCGGCGCGGGCCTGGTGGTGGCGTATGCGCTGCTGGGCTGCACCTGGCTCATCATGAAGACCGAAGGCCGCCTGCATCGCCACATGTGCGCGCTGGCGCGGCCGCTGACGCTGGCGCTGTTGGCCGTGATCGCCGCGATCAGCGTGTGGACGCCGCTGGCGCAGCCGCATATCGCGCAGCGCTGGTTCAGCCTGCCCAACATGTTCTGGTTCCTGCCGGTGCCGCTGCTGGTGGCGGCCGCCGGTATCGACCTGATGCGGCGCGTGCGCGGCAAGCCGGACGCCGGGCCGTTCGTGCTGGCGCTGTGCCTGGTGTTCCTGGGCTACAGCGGCCTGGGCATCAGCATCTGGCCCGCCGTGATTCCGCCGGACGTGTCGATCTGGACCGCGGCCGCGCCGCCGCAGAGCCTGGGCTTCGCGCTGGTCGGCGCGCTCGCCATCATTCCGATTATCCTGATGTACACCGCCTGGTCCTACTACGTGTTCCGCGGCAAGGTGCGCACCGGCGAGGCGTTTCACTGATGGCCGCGCCGAGCTCCCTGCCCTCCTGGCGCAGCCGGCTGCTGTGGCTGCTGTTGATCTGGGCCGGCGGCGTGGCGTCGCTGGGCCTGGCCGCCGGCGCGTTGCGGCTGGTGATGCGCGCCCTCGGCATGTCAACCTGAAACGCCGTCTTCTCCGGATCCCCTCATGAAACGCTACGAACGGCTGACCGAAGAGATCACCGCCTCGATCCTGTCAGGGCTGCTGCAGGCGGGCGACCGCCTGCCCTCGGTGCGCCAGACCAGCGCCAGCCGCGGCGTCAGTCCGTCGACGGTGTTCAAGGCCTACTACCTGCTGGAAGCGCGTGGGCTGATCCGCGCGCGCGACCGTTCCGGCTACTACGTGCTGCGCGCCTCGCAGGCCAGCCTGCCCGAGCCCGAAGATCTGTCCAGCGCCGCCGCCGGCCGCCATCCGGTGGACGTCAGCGACAACGTGCTGCAGGTGCTCAACGCCACCCTGCGGCGCGACATGCTGCCGTTCGGTTCGGCGTTTCCCAGCCCGTCGCTGCTGCCGTACGGCAGGCTGGCGAAATTCATGGCCGCCACCGTGCAGCAGCTGGACCCCTGGGGTTCCATCGACGACCTCAGCCCTGGCGACGCCGCCCTGCGCCGCGCCATCGCCCTGCGCTACCTGGCCGACGGCCTGACGGTGCCGGTGGACGACATCATCATCACCAACGGCGCGCTCGATGCGCTCAACCTGTGCCTGAGCGCGGTCACGCGGCCCGGCGACGCCGTGATCGTGGAATCGCCCACCTTCTACGCCGCCTTGCAGTCGCTCGAACGCAACCAGCTGCACGCGATCGAAGTGGCGACGCATCCGCGCGAGGGTATCGACCTGCAGGCGCTGGAGCGGGCCATCCAGCAACACCAGCCGCGCGCCTGCTGGCTGATGACGACCTTCCAGAACCCGCTGGGCAGCCTGATGCCCGAGGCCAAGAAAGAAGCCTTGGTCGAGCTGCTGACGCGCTATGGCGTCGCGCTGATCGAGGACGACGTGTACGGCGAACTGTACTTCGGCGCCAATCGGCCGCGGCCCGCCAAGGCCTTCGATCGCGAGGGCGTGGTGATGCACTGCTCGTCCTTCTCGAAGACGCTGGCGCCAGGCTACCGGGTCGGCTGGGTCGCGGCCGGACGCTACACCCGCGCCATCATGCGCAACAAGCTCACCACCAGCCTGGCCACCGCCGCGCCGACGCAGGCGGCGATTGCCGCCTACCTGTCGCAGGGCGGCTACGACCGCCACCTGCGCCAGTTCCGCCAGACGCTGGCCTTGCAGCAGGGCGAGATGCTGCAGGCGGTGGCGCGCTACTTCCCCAAGGGCACGCGCGCCACGCGGCCGCTCGGCGGCTACTTCACCTGGGTCGAGCTGCCCGCGCGCATCGACACCCTGCGACTGCATCGCGCGGCGCTCGACCACGGCATCAGCATCGCGCCCGGGCCGCTGTTCTCGTCCTCCGGCGCGTTCGGCAACTATCTGCGGCTGAACTGCGGACATCCCTGGAGCGACGCGATGGAACAGGGCATGGCGACGCTGGGCAAGCTGATGACGACATGAAATCCGCAATATTGATACAGATGGAAACCCCGCCCCGCCGGACATCGCCTTAGAGTGCCAAGCCTTCAAATTCCAGAACGGTGCCGCGTCGCGGCCGGTTTCCATGACGGCTTCATTTCCCCGTATTCTGCCGCGCTACGCGCTGGGTTGCTACCTGGGCGCGGCGGCGCTGCTGTATCTGTTCTCCGCGCAATTGCTGGCGGCCATTGACATCTGGCTGCTGCCGCGCCGCCTGCTGGTCGAGATGCTGCGCTATCGCGCCATGTGGCTGGTCTTCTTCCTGACCTTGCCGACCGTGGGCTACCTGCTGTGGCGGGGTTCGGACCTGGTCGCGTGGTGGCGCGCGCCCGCCGCGCTGACGCTGGACGAGCGGGCGCTGCGCCTGGGCCCCCTGGCGGTACCCTATGCCGACATCGCCTCGATGCGCCATCGCCACAATCGCGACCATCTGCTGCTCACGCTGGCCGACGGCCGACGCCTGCGGCTGCGCCTGGCCATATGGGACGACGCCGATGCGCTGCTGGACCTGCTGGAGGCGCGCGTAGGCGGCAATCTCGAAGCCGATGCCAGGCGCCGCATCGATGCCGGCGCCACCGTCGCCTTCGGCGCCGTGGGCATGAACGCCGCCGGCCTGGTGCACAAGGGGCGGCAGATCCCGTGGGCAAGCATCGACACCATCCGCACCCAATCCGATAGCGAAGGCATGGAAACCGACGAGACGCTGATCGTCGTCGCGCGCGGCAAGACCCACCGGATCGACCGCTCCGGCATCGACAACGAGCCGGTGCTGTTGGCCTGCCTGCGGCACTACCTGCCTGCCTGACTCCGAAATCCCGCCCGCGTGGCGGCCCCCTCATCCTTTGCACGCAACCCGAACATGGAAATCTACAGCTCCGCCTCGCACCAAGCCCAGACCCTGACCGATCGCCCCGTGTACTACTCCCGCAACCGCCTCATCGCCGGCGCCGTCATCTGGACGGTGGCCGCGGTGGCGTTCGGCGTGCTGGCCGCGCGTGCCCGCGCAAACATCGGCGGGATGGCGTTCTTCGCCGCCATCGCCGCCATCGGCGTCTGGCTGGTGATCCGCTGCCTGCTGCGCGCCTTCGGCCCCGCCAAGCCCGTCATTACCTTCACCCGCGACGGCCTGCGGCTGACGGACGGCGCGGTGATTCCCTGGCAGGCGGTCAACGAGAACACCTACGTCAACCAGACCTACGTCGGCATTCCGATCGGCCGCCAGATCCAGCTGAAGACCTCGCTGCCGGACCGCAAGCGCGTGCTGATCCCGGCCATGGCGCTGGAGATCGGCGGCGACGAATACCTGGCCCTGTGCGACGCCTACCAGGCGGGTTGAACGGCCATCGCCGATGCGCGGCGCGCATCGGCAACGCACTCAGTTCGCGGTGGCGCCAGAGTCCTTCACGGCCCGCGCCCAGGCCGCGATCTCCCTGTCGATGAACGCGCCGAAGGCGCCCGTGTGCAGGGTCGATGCCTGGGCCCCTTCCTCCATCAGGCGCTGCTTGACCTCCGGCGCCGCCAAGGCCCCGCCCAAGGCTTCATTCAACCGCGCCACCACCGCGTCCGGCGTCCCGGCCGGCGCCACCACCCCATGCCACGACAGGGCCTGGAAGCCCGCCAGGCCCGACTCCGCCATCGTGGGAATGTCGGGCAAGGCGGGTGAACGCTGCGGCGAGGTCACCGCCAGCGCGCGCAAGGTGCCGGCCTTGACGTGCGGCAGCACGCCCGGAATGGTGGTGAACATGAAGTCGATCTGGCCGCCGATCAGGTCGGTGATGGCAGGGCTGCCCCCCTTGTACGGCACGTGCGTGAACTGCAAGGCCGCCGCCCGCTTGAACATCTCGCCGGCCAGGTGGCCGGGCGTGCCCGCCCCCGCGGAACCCATGTTGATGCGATCGCCCTGCGTCTTGATGTAGGCGATCAGCTCCGGCACGCTGGCCGCCTTCACGTTGGGGCCGACCACCAGCACATTGGGCACGGTCGCCAGCAACGTGACCGGCTTGAAATCCCTGACCGCGTCATACGAAATGCGCGAGTACAGCGACGGGTTGATGCCATGGGTGCTGGCGGTCGCCAGCAGCAGCATGTAGCCGTCGGGCGCGGCCGAAGCCACCTGCTTGGCGGCGATGGTGCCGTTGGCGCCGCCCTTGTTGTCGATCACGATGGTCTGGCCGAGCGACCTGGCGGCTTCGGCCGCCACCGTGCGCGCCAGGATGTCGGAAGTGCCGCCGGCCGAATGCGGCACGACTAGCGTGATGGGCTTGGCGGGAAAGGTCTGCGCCTGCGCGGCCGGCAGGGCCGGCAGCAGACAGGCGGCGGCGAATGCCGCGCGGGCAAGGCGATGAGGGAACATGCAAGTCTCCTGAAGGATATTGGAATCGCGGCGCCTTCGAGGGCGCCGTCATGCGCGCATACCGCCACGGGACCGCGGCGGCGGCGCGGCTCAGTCGGCGCCCAACTTCAGCTTGTCGGGCTGGCGCCTCTCGATCGCCCACTTCAGCAACGCGGCCGAGCGATAGATACCGTGTGCGAACTTGCCATAGGGCAAGGTCAGGAACAGCGCCATCACCACGCCCAGGTGTACCGCCAGCAGCAGGGCCATGGCGCCGGTGTCGCGGCCGGCCAGCAGCGCCAGGCCGGTGGCGCTGGTCAGCAGCAGCAAGGCGATGAAGCCGCGGTCCATCGGTTTTTGCGCCGCGTCGCCCTGCAGCGGATGGCGCCGCAGGTTCAACCACAGCAGGCCCGCCGGCCCGATCAGCAGGCCGATGCCGCCCGCCGTGCCCAGCAGCACCGGCGCGCTCCAGAACGGATATGGCGCTTGTTCGCCCAGCAGGTAGTGGTAGAGCGTGGCCACGCAGGTGGCGGCAAAGCACAGCATGAAGCCGTAGAACGTGAAGTGGTGAAAGCGCCTGCGCCACAGCGTGAAGGCATCGTCGGCGTTGTTGCAGCCCTTGCCATGGCCGCCATCCAGGTAGCGCAGGCGCAGCGCGTCGTGCGCGGCCTCGGCCACGGCCGCGCCGCTGGCCGTGCCCGGGCTGACGTCGCGCCAGAAGCGCGCCGCGCCGATGGCCAGGGCCATCATGGCGAAGCCGAACACCGCGCCGAACATCAGCGCCAGCGTGTTGTGGGGGAACACCGCGTAGAAATTGCCGGCCATCGGCGCGTGCAACAGCCCACCCGCCTGCATCACCGTCAACGCCAGGAACAGCGCCAGCCCCGCGGCCGTGGCCAGCGACAGCGCCAGCCCGTTGCGCTGGTACAGTTTGCCCAGCGCCGCTGGAAACGCGTACTCGGTATAAGTCTGCAATCGCACCTTGGCCATGGCCTGCGGCACGTTCACCGCGAACTCGTGCGGCGGCGCGTACTGGCAGGCGTGCAGGCAGGCGCCGCAGTTGTGGCACAGGTTGGCCAGGTAGTTCAGGTCAGCCTTGCCAAACTCCAGGCGCCGGGTCATGGCCGGAAAGACGGCGCAGAAGCCTTCGCAGTAGCGACAGGCGTTGCAGATCTGCATGACGCGCGCCACTTCGGTTTCCTGCGGACTGAGCGCGGCCGCGCCGCGTCCATGCCAGCGCACCGGCCGTTCATCCATGGCCGGCGCAGTCCGCGCTAACGATTGAGCCTCGCGGGCCAGGGTTTCAAGCTGCCGCATGCTGTGCTCCGTTGCGGTGGGTGCCGGGGGTACGATGCATGCGCTGCGCGGCTGCCGCGGCGCGGGTGCCGGCGATGCGGCCGAAGGCGGTGCCGATGGACATGCCCACCCCCGCCGTGTAGCCCTTGCCCAGCACGTTGCCGGCCATCATCTCGCCGGCCACGAACAGGTTGTCGCTAGGCACGCCGTTGAAACGAACGGCGGCGGTATCGTCCACCTTCAGCCCCAGGTAGGTGAAGGTAATGCCCGGCCGCAGCGCGTAACCGTAGAACGGCGCGGTGTCGATGGGCCGGGCCCAGTGGGTCTTGGCGGGCGCCAGGCCCTCGGTGCGGCAGTCGTCCAGCGTCGTGTGGTCGAAGGTGCCGGTTCTACAGGCCTGGTTGTATTCGCGGATGGTGTGCTCGAGCGCCACCGGGTCCAGTCCCAGCCGCCGCCCCAGTTCCGCCACGGAATCTGCGGTAACGCCGGGGAACACCGGCGGCATGAAACGGCCCACAGCCTTGGCGTCGATGATGGAGTAGGCGATCTGCCCGGGCTGCATGGCCGTCAGGCGACCCCAGATGGCGTAGCGCTTGGGCCAGAAGTCCTCGCCCTCGTCGTAGAAGCGTTGCGCGTCGCGGTTGACCACCACGCCCAGCGAGACGCAGTCGATGCGGGTGCAGATGCCGCCGTCGTACAGCGGCGCGCGCGCGTCGATGGCCACGCAGTGCGACTGCGACGGATCGCCGATGCGGTCGGCGCCGGCGTCCAGCATGAACTTGAGCAGCACGCCCTGGTTGTAGCGGGTGCCGCGGATGAGGAAGTTGTCGGCCGGCCATTCGCCGCGCTCGTTGCGGCCCCAGGCCTCGCGCAGCCATTCGCGGTTGGACTCGAAGCCGCCGGCCGCCAGCACACAGGCGCGCGCCTCGATGCGCTCGGCGCCGATGCGGGCGGCCTTGAAGCGGCCGTTCTCCAGTTCCAGCGCGTCCACCGGCGCGTCGTAGCGGATGTCCACGCCCAGGGCCTCGGCGCTGCGGTAATAGGCATTGACCAACGCCTTGCCGCCGCCCATGAAGAAGGCGTTGGTGCGGGCCACGTGCAGCGCGCCCGACAGCGGCGGCTGGAAATTGACGCCATGGCGCCGCATCCAGTCGCGACAGGTGGCGGACTCGCGGATCACCAGCCGCGCCAGTTTCTCGTCGGTCTGGCCGCCGGTGACCTTGAGCAGGTCCTGCCAGTATTCCTCTTCCGGATAGGCGTCCACCAGCACGTCCTGCGGCGCGTCGTGCATGCAGCGCAGGTTGCGTGTGTGCTGCGAATTGCCGCCGCGCCATGCGCGCGGCGCGGCCTCCAGCAGCAACACGCTGGCGCCCGCCTCGCGCGCCATCAAGGCCGCGCACAGCGCCGCATTGCCTCCGCCTATCACCAATACATCGACCATGTCATCGTTCCCGGATCAAGGAACGGACTGTAGGCCGGCGCCGCGCGCCGCGATATCAGCGCGCCGTCAACGGGTATTCATGATTCGTGAAGAGCGGTATGCCGGCTGCGCGCGGCATTGCTCACGGGCGGCAAGCGACGCCCGTTCACGACTCATGCAGCGCGGTAACGGCCCATTTGCCGTCTCGCGCCAACCTGCGCGAGACGTCGGCCAGCACCAGGCGCGCAGCCAGCGCCGCCGGCGACAGTTCGTCGTCCGACAGGCTGGCCAGCAGATTGGGCCGGAACAGGTCGGCCTCGTCGATCCGCGCCATCGCCAACTGGCCCGGCGCGATGCGCGCGGTGGCCGAGCTGGGCTGGATGGTGGCGGCGTAACCCAGCTGCACCACGTCCATCAGCAGCGCCAGGCCATCGACCTCGGCCACCACCCGGGGCACGTGGCCCGCCTGCTGGAACGCCAGGTTGACCGAGGCGCGCAGCCCGTGGCGGCCGCCGGGCAGCACCAGCGGCAGGCCGGCGATCTCGTCCAGGCGTGTGGTGGGGCCGGCGGGCAGTCCCGGCATGTCGCGCCGGGCGCATAGAAAGAGGGGTTCGTCCAGCAGCGGCGTAACGCTCCAGCGGCGCGCCGCCTCGGCATGGAACACGATGGCCAGGTCGAGCTGGCGGCCGTTGAGCATGTCGGCCAGGTGGCCCGACAATGCCTCCACCAGATGCAGGCGGATATCGGGATAGCGCTGGTTCATGGCCTGCACGAACGGCGCGCCCAGGATGGCCGCGGTGGTGGATGGCAGGCCGACGCTGACGTGGCCGGCCAGGCGCGCCTGCTGCGCGGCCTGGATCGCGTCGTCGGCATGGCGCAGCGCCAACTGGGCCTGGCGGAAGAACGCCAGCCCGGCGTCGGTGGGCACCACGCCGCTGGCGCTGCGTTGCAGCAGCCGCGTGGCCAGTTCGCCTTCGAGCCGGCTGATCTGCTGGCTGAGCGCGGACGTCACCATGCCCAGCGACATGGCCGCGCGGCCGATGCTGCCGGCTTCGACGACGCGAACGAAATAACGAAGCTGGCGCAGTTCCATGGGGGGCCGGGGACGATCACGAGGGAAGACCCGCCGATTGTAGGGCGTGGAGCGCGCCATCGCCCGGCCCGGATCCGGGCCGCCCCGGACGGGACAGGCCCGCGCGTCCGGCCTGGTTGCTCAATAGCGCGCGTCCTTGGGCTTTTTGCCGTCCGGCCAGTCCTTGTCCTTGGGCGGGAAATCCGGCCGCGGCATGTGCGTGAAGTACTCGGCCACGTCCACCGCGTCCTGGTCCGACAGCACCTTGCCCTCGCCCCAGTTGCCATGGGTGTTCACGCCCATCGGCATGCTGTTGCGGATGAAGGCGGCTGCCTTGTAGGTGCGCGCCAGGCCGGCGCCGATATTGAATGATTCGTCGCCCCACAACGGCGGGAACACGATATTGCCGGCGCGGTCGCGCTTGCCTTCGCCGTTGGCGCCGTGGCAGGCGGCGCACTGCGCGGCATACAGGCCCTTGCCCCGCTCCGGGTTGGGAACCAGCTTGGTGTCGATGGGCCAGGCGTTCTTGATCTGCACCTGCGCCCCATGCGGCACATCCTGGGCCAGCCACTTCATGTAGGCCAGCATCGCCAGCATTTCCGGCGATTCCTTGTCCAGCGGCTTGCCGTTCATCGAGCGTTGGAAACAGCCGTTGATGCGGTCCGCCAGCGACACGACCCGGCCCGAGCGCGGATTGAACTGCGGGAACGAGTTGACCGAGTTGATGTACGGCGCGCCCAGCGGCTTCTTGCCCTGCTGCACATGGCAGCTGCTGCAATTGAGGCTGGCGCCCGTGTTGTTCGGCAACAGGCGGCGGGTTTCGTTGAGCAGGCGCTGGCCGTAGCGGATCTGTTCGGCGTTGGGTTCCTTGTCGATCGAGGTGTCGGACGGGATGGTGTAGTCGGGCAGCCGCTTGCCGTCCTTGTCGAGCACCGCGAAGGTCTTGGCCTCGCCGGCCGGCGCCGGCGGCGCCGCCAGCGCGGCCATGCCGCCCCCGGCCATCAGCGCCACCGTGGCGGCGATTTTGTACAGCTTATTCATGCTTGCCTCCCGACACGATGTTCGGCTTCTTGCTGGCCAGGAAACCACGGATATGCGCGACCTCATCGCTGGCGATCGGCGGCGCCTGGTTGGTCCAGGCCGTGCGGATGAAGTTGATGACGTCGGTGATGTCCTGGTCGCTCAGGTGGTTGAAGCGCGGCATGGCGAAAGCCATGGAATCGCGGTCGCTTTCGGGCATCTTGCCGCCTTCCAGCGTGATCTGGATGATGGACTGGGGGTTCTGCGCGAAGATCGCCGAGTTGCCCGCCAGCGCCGGGAAGATGCGCGGCATGCCCTGGCCGTCGGCGCGATGGCAGATGACGCAATGCTCCATGTAGATCACCGCGCCGCGCGAGTCGTAGCGGCCAGCCAGCAGGGACGCCGTGGTGTTGTCCGCCTTGGCGGGGAACACCGGCGCCTTGCCCGGCACCGGCGGCAGTTGCTTCAGGTAGGCGGCGATGCTGGCCAGGTCGTCGTCGGTGAAATAACGCGTGCTGTGCTCGACCACGTCGGCCATGGCGCCGAACACCGCGACCCTGTCGGTGCGGCCGGTCTTCAGGAACAGGGCGATGTCGTCCGCGCTCCAGGAGGCCAGGCCGCGGGCTTCGCCGCGCAGGCTCTTGGCGCGCCAGCCGTCGATCACGGCGCCGGAAAGGAAGGCGTCGCCGTCCGCCATGGACAGCGCCTTTTCCTGGTAGGCCAGGCCGCGCGGCGTGTGGCAGGCGCCGCAATGGCCCGGACCTTCCACCAGGTACGCGCCGCGCCGGACCTGCTCGTCCGCGCCCGCCGGCGCGGCGAAGTCGCGCTTGCCGGCGAACACCAGCTGCCACCAGGCCATGGGCCAGCGCATGTTCAACGGCCACGGAATGGTGGAGTCGGCGCTAGGCTTGTCCACGGGCTCGACTTGCGACATGAAATACGCGTAGAGCGCCTGGATGTCCGCGTCGGGCATGATGGCGTACGACGGGTACGGCATGGCGGGGTACAGCGTCGCACCGTCCTTGCGAATGCCGTATTGCACCGCGTTCTTGAAGTCGGCGTAGCTGTAGGCGCCGATGCCGGTGCGCTTGTCGGGCGTGATGTTGGACGAATAGATGGTGCCCACCGGCGTCTGCATCGCCAGGCCGCCCGAGAAGGGTTTGTCGCCTGGCGCGCTGTGACAGGCGACACAGTCGGCGGTGCGCGCGATATAGGCGCCGGCTTCGGCCAGCCGGCGGTCCTGTGGATCGACGACGACGGTGCTGTCCGTCTTGCGGATGGCGGTCAACAGGTGGGCGCCGCCGATACCGCCGCCCAGGCCCGCCAGCGCCAGCAGCGCCACCGCCTTGATCCCGAAGTGCTTCATTCCATCCCTCCGTTGCTGCCGGCCAGCGCGCACGTCGGGGTGTTCGTACTGCGTGGTCCAGCTTATGGAGGCAGCTTACGCTTTTTGGTAATAAGCATATGACCGAAAAGAATGAAAGTATCGGCGTTGTTTGATGCGGCGCAAACCGGCCCGATCCCTCAGACTAATTAACGGGGGAACGATCTCCTGAATGCGCGGATCGGGCCGCTCCGGCGGGCCGCGATGAGCCGCCGGACCGGCACCAATTGGGGGCCGTCAGGCCGGGATCGTCAGGCCCTTCACCACGGCGGGACGCGCCACGAAGGTTTCCAGCACCCGGGCCACGTTCCTGAACTGCGGAAAGTCGACCAGGTCGCCCGCGCCGTAGAAGCCGATAAGGTTGCGCACCCACGGCAGGATGGCGATATCGGCAATGGTGTATTGCTCGCCCATGACCCAGTCGCGCCCATCCAGGCGCTTGTCCAGCACGCCCAGCAGGCGCTTGGATTCGGCCACGTAGCGGTCGCGCGGGCGCTTGTCCTCGTAGTCCTTGCCGGCGAACTTGTGGAAAAAGCCCAGCTGGCCGAACATCGGGCCGATGCCGCCCATCTGGAACATCACCCACTGCAGCGTTTCGAAGCGGCCAGCGGTGTCGGCGGGGATGAGCTGGCCGGTCTTGCTGGCCAGGTAGACCAGGATGGCGCCGGACTCGAACAGCGCCAGCGGCTTGCCGTCCGGGCCGTTGGGATCGAGGATCGCGGGAATCTTGTTGTTCGGGCTGAGCGACAGGAACTCCGGGGTGAACTGGTCCTGCGAATCGAAACTGACCCGGTGCGGCTCATAGGGCAGGCCCAGCTCTTCCAGCAGGATCGACACCTTGACGCCGTTGGGCGTGGGCAGCGAATACAGCTGGATGCGGTCGGGATGCCGGGCGGGCCATTTCCGGGTGATGGCGAACGAGTCTAGGGAGGACATGCGGGGGGCTCCTGGAGATCCGGTGGCGGTAAGGGATGACGATTGTGACAGGCGCGGCGCCTGGCTGGCGCCCCGCGCGCGTCGGGCAAATGTAGCGCAAATCGCCCGCCGCAAAGCGCCTCCAGGCCACCGCGCGGGCGGTGGCGGCGCAACGCACTGTTCCACGGGAAAAACCGCGCGCACGCCCGGGGGCATTTCCGCCGGGCGCGAGCCGATTTCCGCTGACCGCCGCTCAGCGCGCCGTATCGGCGCGCGCCCAGGCCGACTCGCCGCCACGCGCCTGGCGCAGAAAGGCCGTGGCGGTGATGACATCGGTATCATTGCGCCGGTCTTCGGCCATGTAAGGCACCTGTTTGCGGAAATCCCGCCACAGGCTGGCGGTGCCCTGGCCCAGCGCGGCGGCCGGCCCCTGTGGATAGCGCAGGTCGACCGCCTGGGCGCCGTGCATCAGTTCAACCGCCAGCAGCCGCGTCAGCGCGACGATCTGGCCCCTCACACGCAGCCCGGTCAGCGACGCGTTGGTGCCGACGTCCTCGATGTTGCCGGCCTGCGGCTGCACATCGGTCACGACCGGTCCGGCCAGGGCGCGCACGTCCGCCGCCAGCGAGGACACCGTCTTCTGGATCGGGCCATAGCCGATGGCGCCATTGCCCGGGCTGAGAAAGCGCGGCAGCCGCGTGAAGCCCGGGTCCGTCAGGCGCAGGGTGCGTTGCGCCGACAACTGAGCCACCTGCGACAGGGCGACGGCGGTGCCTTGCAGCGGCAGCACCCAGGCGCTGGGGTCGAAACCCGCGCTGGGCATCACCGCCCCGCGCACCGGTCCGTCGGTCACGTAGTACTGCGTTTCGTAGTCCGATGCGTCGGCCGCTGGCGCGGCGTCCAGCACCACGGTGGGATTGTCATCCGAACTGTTGATCTGCAATTGCAATTGGCGATCCAGCAACGCCAACAGGTCGCGCGCCGCGCCATGCACCTGGCTCACGGTGCGAAAGCTCAGCGGATCCTGCAGCGGCCGCTGCGCATCGCGCCGCCACAGCGCGCTGCCACGCAGCAGGCCCAGCATGCGTTCGGCGGTCTGGCGCTGGCCGGCGTAGGGCCGTTGCGCCTGGGCCGGCGGCAACAACGGCGCCAGGTTGCCGTCCAGGCCTTCCAGCGACAAGGCCGCCACGGCGTCGGCCTGCGCCAGCAGCGCGCGCGCATCGTGCGCGGCCAGCACCGCCAGCGCGGCGCCGTAGGCGTTGGAGCTGACCATCGCCAGCGCGTCCTTGCCGAACGGGCGCACCGGCGCCAGGCCGGCCTCGCGCAAGGCCTGCGCGGCACTCATGCGCTGGCCGCCACGCGAGGCTTCGCCCTCGCCCATCATCACCAGGCCGATCTGCGGCAGGATGGTGATGTCGGCCTGGCCGACCGAGCCCTCGCCCAGCATCACCGGCGTCACGTCGCGGTTCAGGAAGGCGGCGTATTGCTCAAGCACGGCCGGCTGCATGCCCGAACCGCCGAACAGCGCGGTGTTCAGGCGGATCAGCATGGCGGCGCGGGTCACGTCGCGCGGCGCCTCGGCGCCATAGGCCGCGCTGTGCGAATGCAGCAGGTTGCGGTTGAACTGTTCGGACAGGCGCCGCACCTCGGGCGAGATCTCGCCGCCCTGGAAGATGGTCTGGTCCTTGTTCAGGCCAACGCCCCGGTTCAGGCCATAGACCGGCTTGTCCAGGCGCGCGTAGGCCAGCAGCAGGTCGTAGGCGCGCACCGCGCGCTGGGCAGCGGCCGGCGCGATGGCGACGGCGCAATCCTGCCGCGCCACCGCCAGCACCTGCGCCGCGGTCAGCGATTTGCCGTCCAGCGTCACGCTGCAATCGGCTGCCGCCTGCGCGGCCGCGCCCAGCAGCAGCGACGCCAGCAGCGCCATCCGGCCGCACGCGCGCGCCGCGCGTCGGTGGGTATCAACACGCAAAGACTTCATCTCGCCTCCGACGATGCTTAGGGTTGCTTCAGGGGAATACGCATCAAATCCTGGCCCAGCACCACCGGCCCCTTGAAGGTCTCGCGGGCATGCAGCCAATGCTCGGCCGGCGCGTCGCCGGGCACCAGGTGCGACAGCACCAGCTTGCGCACACCGGCCCGCGTGGCTGCCTCGCCCGCCTGCTGCGGCGTGGTGTGCGCCTCCAGCAGCTGCCGCGCCAGCGCCTGCTGGCGCGCATCCCATGGCTTGGGGCCGACGATGTGGTCGACCCAGGCGGGATCGATCGCCTCGTGCACCAGGATGTCGGCGCCGCGCGCCAGCTTGACCAGGTTGGGACTGAGCGCGGTGTCGCCGGAGAACACCACCGATCCCGACGCGGTGTCGAAGCGGTAGGCGAAGTTGGGATACACCAGCCCGTGCGGCACCAGGATAGCGCTGACCGTCACGCGTTCGTCGCGCCAGACCTCGAAGGGCTCCATCGGCGGCGCGGGATCGGCGTTCGGGTCTTTCACCACCCCGGCCGGCACGACGATGTCGTGGGCCTGGAAGAAACCGCGCACATCGGGCACGCCCTCGCTGCGCACGCGGATGTTCAGGTCGGCGGCCATGCCCGCCACCACCGAGTCCACCAGGTCCACGGTGCCCGCGCCCGGGTTCTCGGCATGGATCACCGGATCGCCCGCCAGGCCCGGCGCCAGCGGCGGCAAAGCGCCGCGGCGGCCCGGCCCGTAGATCTGCAACGACGCCTTGGCGCGGCGGCGCGCGCTGGGGTCGTACATCAGCAGGCTGGCCAGGTCGATGATGTGATCGGTGTGCAGGTGCGTGAGGAACACGGCCTGCTCGGCGCCGGGCTTGATGCCGGCGCCGCGCAATTGCCGGTAGGCGCCCGAGCCCAGGTCGACCAGGTAGGCCTTGCCGTCCACCACCAGCGCCGATGAGATGCCGTGGGGCGCGTCGTTGCCGTACCAGGTCGGGCCGCCGGCCACGCCCAGCAGCACCAGTTCGGCGCCATCAGCCGCGTGCGCGGCGGGCGCGGCCAGCAGCGCCGCCACGCCCAGCGCAGCGGCGGCGCGGCCGAGCCAGCGGCGCAGGCCGCCGGCGGCCAACCGGCGCGCCGGCAAGCTTGCTGGCCCCACATTCGCGAACCGCATGTGGGCCTCAGACATGGTTCTTCTGCGGCAGCACGGTCAACGCCACCAGCGCCACCACGCAGGCGCCCATCACGTACAGCGCCGGCGCGAAGGCCACGCCGGTGGTGTAGGTGATCCAGGTCAGGATGGCCGGCGCGAAGCCGCCCAGCACCGTCACCGCGGTGTTGTAGGCCAGGGACATGCCGGACGAGCGCACCGCCGTCGGGAACACCTCCGACAGCGCCGACGGCGCGGTGCCGACGTACAGCGCCACCAGCAGGCAGAACGACGACTGCACCACGATCAGCGCGAACTGGGTGTGGTTGGCCTGCAGCCACATCATCAGCGGATACACCGCGATCAGCAGCAACAGCGCCGAGGCCCGCAACACGGTGCGGCGGCCATAGCGGTCGGACAGGGTGCCCGAGAAGAAGCAGCCGCCGATCAGGAACAGGTTGCCGATCAACGCGCCCAGGAAGGCCTGCGAGCTGGTGAAGCCCATGCTCTTTTGCACGTAGATCGGCATGAAGATGATCAGCGCGTACGGGCCGATGGCCCACAGCACCGACATGCACAGGCCGGTGAACAGCTCGCGCGGATAGTCGCGCAGCACGCTCAAGAGCGGCGCCTTGACGGGCTTGCCGCTGGCGGCCTGGCGCTGCTGCTCTTCGCGGAAATGCGGCGTCTCGTCGAGCGTGCGGCGCATCCACAGGCCCACCGGCGCGATCGACAGGCCGACGATGAACGGAATGCGCCAGCCCCACTCGCCCACCTGGTCTTCGGTCAGCAGCGTGGTCACCAGCGTGGCGACCAGCGCGCCCAGCAGGTTGGAGATGCCCATGCTGGCCTGCAGCCACGACGCATACTGGCCGCGCTTGCCGGCCGGCGCATGCTCGACCAGGAAGGCGGTGGCGCCGCCCACTTCGCCTCCGGCCGAGAACCCCTGCAGCATGCGGCCGCAGACGATCAGCAGGGGCGCGCCCACGCCGATGGCGGCGTACGGCGGCGCGATGGCGATCAGCAGCGTGCCCAGCGCCATCAGCATGATGGTCAGCGTCAGCGCGGCCTTGCGGCCGGCGCGGTCGCCGTACGCCCCCAGCATCAGCGCGCCCAGGGGCCGCACCACGAAGCCCAGCCCGAAGGCCAGGAACGAGGCCATCAACTGCACCGTCGGATCTTCGTTGTGGAAGAAGTTCTGCCCGATGTACACCGCGAACAGCGCGTAGACCGAAAAGTCGTACCACTCCAGGGCGTTGCCGATGGAAGCGGCGATGACCGCCTTCTTGGCGCCCTTGTGCTCGTCGGCGCCCGCGTGGGCGGCATTGCCCCCCACCATCCCCGCGCCCGGGTTGATTGCGATGTTTTTCATTGACGTTCCCGTTGATTCGCCCCGTATCCGGGGCTGTTATGTATTGCCTTTCAAACCTGCGTCGCCGTCGTGTCGATACGGTCGATACCCTTCCTGCCCACTTCGTCCAGCGCCTCTTCGTAGCCGGCGTCGGCATAGCGCAGCACGCCGCTGGCGGTGTCGTTGGTCAGCGACAGCGACAGGCGCTGCGCCGCCGCGTCGGTGCCATCGGCCACCACCGTCACGCCGGCGCTGGTCATATAGCCGCTGTAGCCGCCGCCGCCCGAGTGGATCGCCACCAGGTCGGCGCTGGACGAACAGTTGATCATCGCGTTCAGCAGCGGCCAGTCGGCGATGGCGTCGGAGCCGTCGCGCATGTTCTCGGTCATGATGTTCGGATGCGCCATGGCGCCGGCGTCCAGGTGGTCGCGGGTGAAGGCCACCGGCGCGGCCAGGATGCCTGCGCGCACCATGCGGTTCACTTCCAGCGCCAGCTCGGTGCGCTCGCCATGGCCGAGCCAGGCGATGCGCGCGGGCAGGCCCTCGAACGGCACCGACTCGCGCGCCAGCCGGATCCAGTTGGACACGATCAGGTTGTCGGGGAAGCGCCGCAGCAGGAAATCGTCGATCTTGCGGATGTCATCGGGATCGTTGGACAGCGCGATCCAGCGGAACGGGCCGATGGCGCGCGCGAACAGCGGGCGCAGGAAGGCCTCGGTGAACACCGGGATCTCGAAGGCGCGCTCGACGCCGCCCTGCTTCGCATGGGTGCGGATCAGGTTGCCGTTGTCGAACACCACCGCGCCGCGATCCTTGAAGCCCAGCATCGCGGTGACGTGGCGCACGATCGAGCGGCGGCTGGCGTCCATCAGGCCGGCCATGTCGTCGCGGCGCATGCGCGCCACCTGCTCCAGCGTGTGGCCGGCCGGCACGTAGCCGTAGACCAGGTCATGCGCCGAGGTCTGGTCGGTGACGATGTCGGGCACGATGCCGCGCGCCAGGATCTCGGGATACACGTCGGCGGCATTGCCGAGCAGGCCCACCGACAGCGGACGGCGCGCCGCCTGCGCGTCGCGGATCAGCGCCAGCGCCTCGTCCAGCGAGTCGGCACGGCGCTCCAGGAAGCCGGCCTTGATGCGTTTCTCGATGCGTTCCGGATCGATCTCGACCGTCAGGATGGCGGCGTTGGCCATGCGGCCCGCCAGCGGCTGGGCGCCTCCCATGCCGCCCATGCCCGCCGTCAGGATGAAGCGGCCGCGCAGGTCGTTGTCGAAATGGCGCTCGGCGATGCGCGAGAAGATCTCGTAGGTGCCCTGGATCACACCTTGCGAGCCGATGTACTGCCAATCGCCGGCGGTCAGGCCGCCCCAGCAGATCAGGTTGTCGTCCTGCATACGGTAGAAGTTCTCGGCATGCGCCCACTGCCCCACCATATTGCAGTTGGCCATGATCACGATCGGCGCCTGCGGATGGGTGCGCAGCACGCCGATGGGCTTGCCGGACTGCACGATCAGGGTCTGGTCCTCTTCCAGCGTCGTCAGCGCTCGCACGATGGCGTCGTGCGACGGCCAGTCGCGCGCGGCGCGGCCCAGCGCCGCGTACACCACCAGGTTGGCGGGATCCTCGCCCACCGCCAGCACGTTCTCCAGGAGGCGCAGCAGCGCTTCCTGGCGCCAGCCCTTGCAACGCAGCGTGGCGCCGCCCGGCACCTTGAATTCACGTTTCATCGCTGCCCCCTCAACGATCCAACGCGCGACCCAGCGCGTAGCCGGTGAAATCCATGCCCAGCGCCTTCTCGACGATGGGGTAGACCGACGCGTCGGTGACGCTGGAGGACAGCGGGATGTGCTGCTTGGACACGTGCAGGATCGACACCTGCAGGCCCTCGCGCAGCTTGCCGGCGCTGACCGGATTGCCGTCGGCATCCAGCGTGGTGATGACGTCCGGATAGCAGGCGATGCGCTCGCCCTGCCCGTCGGTCACGGCCATGTGCTCGTTCATGACGTGGATGACGCGCTTGCCCGCGCCCTCGCCGATCTCGACCGTGCCGATGTCGAAGGCTTCCTCGGTGTACTTGAGGGTGTTGCGCACCACCTTGCCGGAACCGATGATCTCGCCCTGCGTGGCCTTGCAGATGGCGTCGATCACGGCGCTGCCGCCCTTGGGCTGCGCCGCCAGGATGGCTTCGCCCAGCGCCAGCGCGCGGCTGATGCCGCCCAGCGCGGCGTGGCGCCGCACGTACGAGGCGCGGATCGGGTTGCGGCAGCTGGCGATGAAGCCGCCGGCCATGTCGGCGGCCTTGCGCAACACCGGCGACACCTTGCCAGTGGCGCCGTGCACGGTCAGTTCCATATAGGCGTTGTTGGCGCGGTTGCCGCCCACGGCGCACTGGATCATCGGCTCGGGGCTGCCGGCCAGGCCCAGCGAACCCATGTCGCCGGTGGGATGGGCGCGGATGTCGCCCACCGCGTCCACCACCTTGGTGCCCAGCACCGCCGACGGCAGCCAGCCGTTGAGCGTGCTGGACATGCCGTTCTGGCCGATGATGAGGCCATACAGGCGCTCGCCCAGCGCGTCCTGCAAGCGCTCGGCCGCCTTGACGTAGTCGATGCCCAGCATCTGCCAGTCGGTCAGGCCGCCCGGCGCGCCGATGGCGGCGGCGGTGGCGATCCAGGCGTCATCGGGCACTTCGTCCATCGACACCAACTCGGGCCGGCCGATGGTCACGGCCAGCGATCCCAGTTCGCGGCCATGCTCGGCCCAGCCGCCCCCGCCACAGGCAAACACCGAACCGCCCCTGACCGCGGCTTCGACATCCTGCATCGTCAAGATTCTTCCCATTGCTGCGCCCTTCCTTTCCCGATTGCGTTTAGCGGCTCCAGCGGCGTTTTGCGCTGGATGGACGAGGGCATCATAGGAACCAATCCTGTTAATGTCGTATTACCTTTTATGCCTTGTTCATAACATTGGGTTAATAGCGGGGCGCGCCCCGAGGGAGCGGCCGGCCGGGCGCAAACGGCACCTAGGGATATCCCCAGGCGCCCGCCGGCGCAAAGCTCAGAGGGAAACGGGCTGGTCGAGCGCCAGCAGCACGTCGATGAAGGCCTGCGCCAAGCGCGACAACGGCTGCAATTGCAGGTGGAACACATTGACCGGCGCGCTGACGGTATCGGCGATCGGCACGGTCACCACCTGCGACCAGATCGGGCCGGCCACGGTGATCTCGTCCACCAGCGCCACCCCGGCGCCGGCCTGCACCAGGGCGCAGGCCACGTGCGCCTGCTGCACCTCGATGCGCGGCTCGGGCTGCGCGTCCTCGGCGCCGAACAGCTTGTGCACCAGCATGCCGAAGGGAATGTCGGCGCTATAGCCGATCAACGGCTCGCGCGCCAGTTCGGCGGCGGTCACCTGGCGGCGCGCGGCCAGCGGATGGCCGGCCGGCAGCACCGCCACGATGCGGTTCTCGTACAGCGGCCGGGTCGCCAGGCTGGGATGATTCACCGGCATGTAGGCCACGCCCAGCTCCACCTGCTGGGTCAGCAGCGACTGCTCCATCACCGCCGGGATCAGCGTCTGCAACACGATGCGGATTTCCGGATGCAGTTGGCGAAAGCGGGCGATGGCGCGCGGCAGCAGCGACTGGCCCAGGCTCGGGCTACAGGACAGGCGCAACTGGCCCTCGCGGTTCTCGGCCAGGTTGTCGGCCACCTCGTTGACGCGCTGCACGTTCTGGTAGAGCGCGGTCACTTCGACGAACAGCCGCCGCGCCTCGGGCGTGGGGTACAGCCGCCCCTTGATGCGCTCGAACAGCATCAGGCCCAGGCGCTGCTCGGTGTAGGCGATGAGCCGGCTGACGGCCGGTTGCGACACGAACAGCAACTTGGAAGCGCCACTGATCGAGCCGCTCAACATGATGGCGCGGAAGACCTCGATCTGGCGCAGATTCAATTTCATATGCTTAACCTGATGTTAATTCCCATGCACATATAAGCATAAGACGTTTTGAATCGCGCTTACTACACTGCCCTTCAGTTCTTCATTGGATGGAAGGGGTCATGAGCGATTTCGATTGGGTGGTGCGCGGCAATATCGTCGATCCGCACGGCATCGTGGAAAACGGCTGGCTGGCCGTGCGGGACGGCAGGATCGCCGCGCGCGGCGCCGGCGCGCCCCCCGCGGCGCGCGACAGCGTCGACGCCAGCGGGCAGTGGATCATCCCCGGCGTGGTCGACGGCCAGGTGCACTCCGGCAGCCAGGCCAACCAGGAAGGGCTGGGCTGGGCCTCGCGCGCCGCCGCCGCCGGCGGCGTCACGGTCATGGTCGACATGCCCTACGACGATCCCGAACCGGTCGCCTCGCGCCCGCACCTGGACGCCAAGATCGCCGAGGTCGAGCGCGACTGCCACGTCGACGTGGCGCTGTTCGGCACCCTGAACAAGGAACACGGCCTGGCGGCCGCCGCCGGCCTGATCGAAGGCGGCGTCTGTGCCTTCAAGTTCTCGACCTTCGAAGCCACCCCCGGCCGCTTCCCGCGTATCGAGGAAGACGACCTGTACGAGGCTTTCCGCCTGATCGCGCCGTCCGGCCTGGTGTGCGGCGTGCACAACCAGATGCAGGAGATGACGCGCAAGAACATCGCCCGCCTGATCGAGGCCGACGACACCGGCTGGGACGCCTTCATGCGCGCCCATACGCCCCTGATCGAGAACCTGGCCACCGCGCTGATCTACGAGATCGGCGCCGAAACTGGCGCCCGCGCCCACGCGGTGCACGTGTCGACCTCGCGCGGCTTCGAGATCTGCAACATGTACCGCCGTAACGGCCACCGCGCCAGCATCGAGACCTGCGTGCAGTACCTGATGCTGAACCACGAGGAACACACGCGCCGCTTCGGCGCCAAGACCAAGCACTACCCGCCGATCCGCCCCAAGGCCGAGGTCGACCTGCTGTGGACCCACATCGCCAACGACGAATGCACCTTCGTGTCATCGGATCACGTCAGCTGGGGCCTGGAGCGCAAACAGAACCCCAACGTCTTCAAGAACTCGTCCGGCGGCCCGGGCCTGGAAACGCTGCTGCCAGCCTTCTGGACCGGTTGCGAGGAACACGGCATCTCGCCGTCGATGGTGGTACGCCAACTGTGCGACAACCCCGCGCGCCACTTCCTGCTGGACGACCGCAAGGGCACGCTGGACGTCGGCAAGGACGCCGACATCGTCGTCCTGACGCCGGAGCGCCATGCCTACGATCCGTCCACCAGCCTGTCGGCGGTGCAATGGAGTTCGTTCGAGGGCCGCGAGTTCACCGTGCGCGTGGCCGGCACCTGGTGCCGCGGCCAGCAGGTCTACGACGGCCGCCGCATCGTCAACAACCAGGGCGACGGCCGCTTCCTGCGTCCGCGCAAGGCGTGAAATGGCTATGTCCTTGCCCCCATTGAACGCCGAGCGCCTCTGGCAGCGTGTCGAGACCCTGTCACGCTACACCCTGCCCGACCAGCCCTGGACCCGCCGCGCCTTTTCGCCGCTGTTCCTCGAGGCACGCGACTGGCTGCGCGGTGAATTCGAGGCCGCGGGTTTGACCACCCGCCTGGACGCCGGCGGCAACCTCATCGGCGCCCGCGCCGGCCGCAACGCGCAATGCCAGCCCATCGCCACCGGCTCGCACTGCGACACCGTCATGAGCGGCGGCCGCTTTGACGGCATCATCGGCGTGCTGGCCGGCATCGAGGTCGCCCACACCATGCGGGAACACGGCATCGAACTGGAGCATCCCTTCGAGGTCATCGACTTCCTGTCGGAAGAACCCAGCGACTACGGCATCTCCTGCGTCGGCAGCCGCGCCCTGAGCGGCCTGTTGAGCGCCGACATGCTGGCCGCGCGCAACGCCGACGGCGAGACGCTGGCGCAGGGCATCGCCCGCATCGGCGGCGATCCGACCGCGCTGACCCAGCCCCTGCGCGGCCCGGACGGCACCGCCGCCTTCGTCGAACTGCACATCGAGCAAGGCCCGGTGCTGGAAAGCCGCCAGTTTCCCATCGGCGTGGTCACCAACATCGTCGGCATCCGCCGCGTGCTGATCACGGTCGAAGGCCAGCCCGATCACGCCGGCACCACGCCCATGGACATCCGCCGCGACGCCCTGGTGGGCGCGGCCCGCATCATCGACGCCGCCAGCCGCCAGGCCAGCGCCGCCAGCGGCAAGCCGCACTACGTGGTCGCCACCGTCGGCAAGCTCGCCATGACGCCCAACGCCGCCAACGCCGTGCCCGGCCGCGTCGAGCTGACGCTGGAAATGCGCAGCGACAGCAACGCCGTGCTGGACGCTTTCCCCGAAACGCTAATGGCTGGCGTGGCCGCCGACCTGAAGGCGCTGCGCCTGACCGCCGGCTTCGTGCAACTGAGCCGGGCCCAGCCCACCGACTGCACGCCGCTGGTGATGGACGCGGTGCAGGCCGCCGCCGACCAGCTCGGCTACGCCAGCATGCGCCTGCCCAGCGGCGCCGGCCACGACGCCGTCTACATGGCGCCCACCGGCCCCATCGGCATGATCTTCATCCCCTGCCTGAACGGGCGCAGCCACTGCCCCGAGGAGTGGATCGAGCCGGCGCAGCTGCTGGACGGCACCCGCGTGCTGTACCAGACCGTGCTGGAACTGGATCGCAGGCTGCGCGGCTAGAGCCGCGATCCGGCCGTCCGGCGCAGGACGCCGCGCACAACCGCGGCGGCCAGCGCCAGCGGCAGCGCGATATCCCACTGGTCCAGGAACAACTCGAAGGTCGCCTCCCCGCGCGCCCAGGTGTTGCCGAACACTTGGGGGTTCGGCGGCCCAAGATAGATGGCAAGCAGCGCCGCCACGGCGACGAGCGCGGCGCGCCCCGGCGCCGACAGCCTGGCCCGCCACAACCGCTCGGCCAGCGCCAGGGCCGCCGTCGCGACCAGCCCGGCGAACATCGCATCGAGGAAGAAATCGGCGCGCTCGTACATATAGGGCGCCTGGGGAATTTCCAGCCCATAGCTGCCCGTGCGCAGCTTGGCGGTCAGGCAGGCGCCGAACAAGGACGCCGTGGCGAAGAACAGCAGGAAATCGCGCAGGCGCGACAGCAATCTGGGCATGGGAAAGGTCGGGAAGCGGCGGGCAGCCCGCAGCATGCCACAAAGCCGCCTCGCGTCGCCCGCGCATACGGCGGCCGGGGCGCGGTCCCCGGCATGCCGCCCCCGAGCCGCAAGAACCACGCCCCGCCGCGCCGGGCGTAAACTGGCAACAGCACCATACGCTGCACGCGGCCGCCGAGGGGCAGCCGCCGGAGATGACCATGCATGCCACCACCACACGCGCACTTGCCTTGCTGGCCGCCCTGCTGATCCTGGGTGGCTGTTCCTCGCTGGGTCCCGGCGGCCCGCCGCACCCGGGCGCCGCCAATCCCTACAGCAGCGGCGGCTTCCATGATGCCGGCCCCAACTATCCGGACACCGGTCCCTGAAACAGGCCGGATCGCCTCGCACGCGCCATCCGCCGGCCCGCGCGGGGTACTGTTGACTGTCGATGCCCGCGCTAGGCGCTCCGGGCCGCGTCCAACGCGGCCCGCGGCTCATTGGCCAGCCGGAACCAGCGCTGCACCCGCTGCCAGTGCGCCTCGCCATAGAGCCGGCGAAATTCTCCTTTCAGATCAACAGCCACGCCAACAGCCAGGCCGTCACCACCGAGGTCGCGGCCTGGCGGGCCGCCAGGGTCCAGGCGTGGCGGGCGCCGAGTTCACGGCCCACCGTCCACAGCGTCACCAGGCACGCCGAGCAGGTCGATGCCAGCCACACGAGCACGAACACCTGCGCCGCATCCAGTTGCGCCAGCAAGGCGCCCTGCCCCTGGTTCAACGCCAGCAGGCCGTCCTTGCGCAACACCGAGAACACCACCCCGGCCGCCGCCTGCGCCGGCAGGCCCAGCGCCGCCATCGGTTCGCGCAGCGATGCCGCCAGCGCCTGCAACGCACCCGCGCCATCCAGCAGCGAGGCCACCAGGCAGATCAGCAGGAACACCGGCATCGCCTGCTTCAGGAACTGCGCCAGCACCGCCCGCAGGCGCCAGGCCACGCCGCGCCAGGACGGCCATTGCAGATACGCCACGCCCGCCAGCGGCGCGGCGTCCTCGGCGCGCAACGCGCCGTGCCAGAGCCGCGTGTGCACGGCGCCCACCACGAACAGCAACAGCAGGTACGGCGCGAACAGCCCCATGCGCCCCGCCGCGCCGAACACCGACAGCGTCGCGCCGATCTGGTAGCTGCAGGCCGAGCCGAACGCGATCAGGCTGACGCAGGCGCGTCGCGTGCAGATCGAGCAGCTCCGGCTCTGGAACGTCGCCACCACGTTGCAGCCGAAACCCGACAGCACCGGCACCAGGTCGCGCCCGCTCAGGCCGATGTGCCGCAGCGCCGGATCCAGCGCCGCCGTCATGCGGTCCTTGATGCCGCTTTCTTCGGTCAGTGCCATCGCCAGGCCGATCAGCGCCACCACCGGAAAGGCCCAGATGAATGAATACAAGCCCAGGCTGACGACGCCATAGCCGCCCAGCAGCAATGTCCGCAACGCGGGCGGCGCGCCTGCCAGTGCATGGTCCAGGGGCTCGATGAGGGCCGCGTCGGCCCATGGCTGCAGGAAATCCGACAGGCCATAGGCCAGGTAGACCGGCAGCGCGAAACTGAGCAGCAAGGCCAGCAGCGCGCACCAGGGTCCCAGCAGCGCGTGCTCGAAGGGCGTGCGCTGCGGCCGGCGCGCGGGTCCCGGCCGCCACAGCATTGGCCGGGCCGGCAACTCGGGCAGGGCCACCGCGCCCGCCAGGGCGGTGCGCACCGCCGCCAATTCGCGCGCCGCCGGCGCGCGCGCGTTGATGATCGCCACCGGCACGCCCAGGATCGCGCCGCAGCGCGCCGCCAGAGCGGGCGCGTCATCGCACTTGTCGGCGAAGGTCAGCACTACGCAGATCCGCCGCGCGCCGTGCAGCGCGGCCAGCACCTCGCGCATCAGATCGGGCGCATCGGTGGCGCGCATGACCACCGCCACCACCGCCGTCGGCGCCATGCGCGCCATGGCCAGCCGGGTCGCGGCGCTGTCGCCGCGCAACCGCACGCCGGGCGTATCCACCAGGCGCATCGGCGCCCCATGCAGCGCCGCCTCGCGACAAGCCACGGTGGAGCCGGCCACGTTGCTCTCGTCGCCCACGGCCTGGCCGGTCAGGCTGCGGAACAGGGCCGACTTGCCGGCGTTCTCCAGCCCGGCCAACACCACCGTGGCGCCAGCCGGTTCAGCGGGGCCCGAGCGCATTGCACACATCCGCGGCGGTCGCGCAGGCGCTCAACATTCGCAGGCCTCGTCGCAGCAATCGGCGTTGCCGAACGGGCCCCAGGCGCCGCCCGCCGCCGGCTCAGGCGGCGGCAGCCCCAGATGCTGCGCGATGGTGCGCGCCACGCCGTCGAAGCGTTGGCGGAACTTGTAGATGAAGCAATAGATGCGCTGTTCCTGGCGCACTTGCGGCCCTGCCAGGAACAGGCCCGGCATCAGCGTCGATTCGTCGTGTTCCGTCAAGATGGGCCGACCGTCGGGCGTCCAATCGAACGCGTCGCGGATCACCTGCGCGCCGCCGCCGCGCAGAAAGCCGGTGCCCAGGATGGGCGGCTGCGCGGTCGTGAAGGTCCGCCCATCTTCCGCCCGCACCGTGAACCCGGCGTCCCGCCGCCGCGCCTCGACCACATTGACGCCGAAGGCGATTTCCAGCCGGCCGCTGTCCAGCGCCTGGTACAGGCGCTGGCGGCTGTAGGGCGACAGCGACAAGCTGGGGTCGTGCGGACTGGCCGGGTCCCAGGTCGATTTGCGCGCCAGCAGCTGTACCCGCGCACCGCCCGCGACCAGGTTCACCGCCGCGTCCACCCCGCTCTCGTAGCCGCCGACCACCAGGTATTCGTCGGCATCGAAGGCGGACCAGCTGTCCACCTCGGCGTAGTGCACGCAGTCGGCCGCGCCGGCGAAGGGCCGCAGGTCGGGGTACTGGTATTCGCCGGTGGCCCAGACCACCGCGCGCGCCAGCGCCACGCCCTTGGAAGTTTGCAGCCGGAATTCGCCGCGCGCGCCGCGCGTCAGCGCCGACACCTCGCAGCCCGGCGCCAGCGGCAGATCATGCGCCTGCGCCACCCGGGCCAGGTATTGCGCGTAGCGGGGCCCGTCCAGGTGCTCCATGCCCGCCGACAGCGCCGGCGAACTGGTTTCCGTGATGGCATTCAAGTCCGCCAGGCCGAACGGGTTGCTGTAGAACGAGGGCGTGATGAAACGCGTTTCCTGCGGCCAGGACAGGAACGAGGCGCCCACCTGGTGGCGGTCGATCACCGCCAGCCGCCGCACGCCATGCCGGCGTAATGCCACGGCCATGCCGACGCCGGCCGGCCCGGCGCCGACCACCGCGACTTCGAGGACTTTCGACGACACGATGCGCGGCTACTTGTGCTTGGCCCCGCCCTGGCGCGCCTTGAAGCGCGGATTGGATTTGCAGATCACGTAGATGCGCCCGCGGCGCTTGACCACCTGGCAGTCGCGATGGCGGGTCTTGGCGTCTTTGAGAGAGGAAAGGACTTTCATGCGGAAGGCTCCGGCAAGGGGATGGAACGAGGGGCGATGGCCATCGAGGGCCGCCGGCGATATTGAATGATATGTAATAACATTACAGTTGTCACGCCAGTCGCGCCAAGGACGCTTGCGCCCATCTCGGACCAAGGGTAAATTGTTGACAATCAATCGCCATACGGCGTTGCTTATCGGGTTTTCACCCAAAAAACCATCCGATTGTTGACACAATGAGCAAAGTGCTGACGCTGCCGAGCTCCGCGCACGACGACAGCGAGACCCTGGCGGAACAGATTTTCCGCAAGATCCAGTCCGCCATCGTCAAGGGCGAGATCGCCCCCGGCAGCAAGATTTCCGAACCGGAACTGGCGCGCATCCACGGCGTCAGCCGCGGCCCGCTGCGCGAGGCGCTGCACCGGCTCGAGGGCCAGCGATTGCTGGTGCGCGTGCCGCACGCCGGCGCCCGCGTGGTCTCGCTCAGCCCGCAGGAACTGGCCGAACTCTACGAAATCCGCGAATCGCTCGAAGGCATGGCCTGCCGCCTGGCGGCCGAACGCATGGCGCCGGCGGAAGTCGAGGAAGTGCGCCAGGTGCTGCACGCCCACGAAAAAGACGAAGCCTTCCAGGCCGGCATCGGCTATTACCAGCAGGAAGGCGACTACGATTTCCACTACCGTATCGTCAAAGGCAGCGGCAACCAGATGCTGTTCCGCATGCTGTGCGACGAGCTCTACCAGCTGGCGCGGATGTACCGTATCCAGTACTCGACCACCCCCAACCGCCCGCGGCAGTCGTATGCCGAGCATCACCGCATTCTGGACGCCATCGCCGACCGCGATGGCGAACTGGCTGAACTCCTGATGCGCCGCCACATCCGCGCATCCCGTCTCAACATTGAAAAACAGATCGCTCAGGGCAACCTGAAGCGCACCGAGGCATGAACAAATCCTATCGCAAGCCCCTGCAAGGCACCCGCCTGGACTATTTCGACGCGCGCGCCGCCGTGGACGCCATCGCCCCCGGCGCCTACGACCGCCTGCCCTATACCTCGCGCGTGCACGCCGAGAACCTGGTGCGCCGCTGCGATCCGGTGCTGCTGACCGACGCGCTCAAGCAGTTGATCGAACGCCGCCGCGACCTGGACTTTCCGTGGTATCCGGCGCGCGTGGTCTGTCATGACATCCTCGGCCAGACCGCGCTGGTCGACCTGGCCGGCCTGCGCGACGCCATCGCCGACAAGGGCGGCGACCCCGCCAAGGTCAACCCCGTGGTGCCGGTGCAGCTGATCGTCGACCACTCGCTGGCGGTGGAATACGGCGGCAACGATCCCGACGCCTTCGCCAAGAACCGCGCGGTGGAAGACCGCCGCAACGAAGACCGCTTCCACTTCATCGACTGGACCAAGCAGGCCTTCCGCAACATCGAAGTGGTGCCCCCGGGCAACGGCATCATGCACCAGATCAACCTGGAGCGGATGTCGCCGGTGATCTACACGCAGGACGGCGTGGCCTTCCCCGACACGCTGGTCGGCACCGACAGCCACACCCCGCACGTGGACGCGCTCGGCGTGATCGCCATCGGCGTGGGCGGCCTGGAAGCCGAGAACGTGATGCTGGGCCGCGCCTCGTGGATGCGCCTGCCCGACATCGTCGGCGTCGAACTGACCGGCCGCGCCGGCCCCGGCATCACCGCCACCGACGTGGTGCTGACGCTGACCGAATTCCTGCGCAAGGAAAAAGTCGTGGGCGCCTACCTGGAGTTCCACGGCGAAGGCGCCGCCAGCCTGACGCTGGGCGACCGCGCCACCATCTCCAACATGGCGCCCGAGTACGGCGCCACCGCCGCGATGTTCGCCATCGATCAACAGACCATCGACTACCTGCGCCTGACCGGCCGCGAGGACGAGCAGATCGCGCTGGTGGAAAACTACGCCAAAACCGCCGGTCTGTGGGCAGACAGCCTCAAGACCGCCGAATACGAGCGCGTGCTGCGCTTTGACCTGTCGACCGTGGTGCGCACCCTGGCCGGCCCGTCCAATCCGCACCGCCGCCTGCCGGTGGCCGACCTGGCCGAGCGCGGTATCGCCGGCACGGTCGAGAACCAGCCCGGCCTGATGCCCGACGGCGCCGTCATCATCGCCGCCATCACCAGCTGCACCAACACCAGCAACCCGCGCAACGTCATCGCCGCCGGCCTGCTGGCGCGCAACGCCAACCGCGCCGGCCTGACGCGCAAGCCGTGGGTCAAGAGTTCGCTGGCGCCCGGCTCCAAGGCCGTGGCCCTGTACCTGGACGAAGCCGGCCTGACCGCCGACCTGGAAAAGCTCGGCTTCGGCGTCGTGGCATTTGCCTGTACCACGTGCAACGGCATGTCGGGCGCGCTCGACCCCGTGATCCAGCAGGAGATCATCGACCGCGACCTGTACGCCACCGCCGTGCTGTCCGGCAACCGCAACTTCGACGGCCGCATCCATCCCTACGCCAAGCAGGCCTTCCTGGCCTCGCCGCCGCTGGTGGTGGCCTATGCCATCGCCGGCACCATCCGCTTCGACATCGAGCGCGACGTGCTTGGCACCGACGCCAGCGGCCGCGAGATCCGCCTGAAGGACATCTGGCCCAGCGACGAAGAGATCGACGCCATGGTCAAGGCCGCCGTCAAGCCGGAACAGTTCCGCAAGGTCTACGCGCCCATGTTCGGCCTGCGCAACGAGCGCGACGCCGCGGTCGAGCCGCTGTACGCCTGGCGCCCGCAGAGCACCTACATCCGCCGCCCGCCGTACTGGGAAGGCGCGCTGGCCGGCGAGCGCACGCTGCGCGGCATGCGGCCGCTGGCCGTGCTGGGCGACAACATCACCACCGACCACCTGTCGCCGTCCAACGCCATCCTGATGGACAGCGCCGCCGGCGAATACCTGCACAAGATGGGCCTGCCGGAAGAGGACTTCAACTCCTACGCCACCCACCGCGGCGACCACCTGACCGCGCAGCGCGCCACCTTCGCCAATCCC
This sequence comes from Achromobacter sp. CSND-B12, assembly GCF_052906545.1. Lineage (NCBI taxonomy): Bacteria > Pseudomonadati > Pseudomonadota > Betaproteobacteria > Burkholderiales > Alcaligenaceae > Achromobacter > Achromobacter sp. CSND-B12. The sequence continues at coordinate 2,304,529 of NZ_JBREGJ010000001.1, forward strand.
AAGCTGTTCAACGAGATGGTCAGGAACGCCGACGGCACGGTCAAGCAGGGCTCGCTGGCCCGCGTCGAACCGGAAGGCAAGGAGATGCGCATGTGGGAAGCCATCGAGACCTACATGGACCGCAAGCAGCCGCTGATCATCGTGGCCGGCGCCGACTACGGCCAGGGCTCGTCGCGCGACTGGGCCGCCAAGGGCGTGCGCCTGGCCGGCGTCGAGGCCATTGCCGCCGAAGGTTTCGAGCGCATCCACCGCACCAACCTGATCGGCATGGGCGTGCTGCCGCTGGAATTCAAGCCCGGCGTCAACCGCAAGACGCTGGCCCTGGACGGCACCGAGACCTACGACGTGGTGGGCGAACGCAAACCGCGCGCCGACCTGACGCTGGTGATCCACCGCCGCAACGGCGAGACCCTGGAAGTGCCGATGACCTGTCGCCTGGACACCGCGGAAGAAGTGTCGATCTACGAGGCCGGCGGCGTGCTGCAACGCTTCGCGCAGGACTTCCTGGAAGCCGAATCGGCCGCCGGTTCGGCCAAGAAGGCCAGCTGACACCCCACCGCATGGCGGGCGCCGCGGCGCCCGCCTTTCCCACCCAAGACATCAGGACTGCCCCATGGCCCATGCCCCCCAGATCAAGATTCCCGCCACCTACATGCGCGGCGGCACCAGCAAAGGCGTGTTCTTCAAGCTCGACGACCTGCCTGAATCCGCCCGCGTGCCGGGCCCGGCCCGCGACGCGCTGCTGATGCGCGTGATCGGCAGCCCCGACCCCTACTGCAAGCAGATCGACGGCATGGGCGCGGCCACCTCCAGCACCAGCAAGACCGTCATCATCGGCAAGAGCAGCCGCCCCGAACATGACGTCGACTACCTGTTCGGCCAGGTCTCGATCGACCAGGCCTTCGTCGACTGGAGCGGCAACTGCGGCAACCTGTCGGCCGCCGTCGGCCCCTTCGCCATCAGCAACGGCCTGGTGGACCCGGACCGCATCCCGCGCAACGGCATCGCCGTGGTGCGCATCTGGCAGGCCAACATCCAGAAGACCATCATCGCCCACGTGCCCATCACCGACGGCGCGGTACAGGAGACCGGCGACTTCGAGCTGGACGGCGTGACCTTCCCGGCCGCCGAGCTGCAACTGGAATTCATGAACCCGGCCGAGGAAGGCGACGGCGGCTCGATGTTCCCCACCGGCAACCTGGTGGACGACCTGGAAGTGCCCGGCATCGGCACCTTCAAGGCCACCATGATCAACTCCGGCATCCCCACCATCTTCCTGGACGCCGAGGCGCTGGGCTACACCGGCACCGAGTTGCAGGACGACATCAACGGCGACGCCGCCGCGCTGGCGCGCTTCGAGACCATCCGCGCCCACGGCGCGCTGCGCATGGGCCTGATCCAGAAACTGGAAGAAGCCGCCGCGCGCCAGCACACGCCCAAGGTGGCCTTCGTGGCCCGTCCCAAGGCCTACACGTCCTCCAGCGGCAAGCAGATCGGCGCCGGCGACATCGACGTGCTGGTGCGCGCCCTGTCCATGGGCAAGCTGCACCACGCCATGATGGGCACCGCTTCGGTCGCCATCGCCACCGCCGCGGCCGTGCCCGGCACGCTGGTCAACCTGGCGGCCGGCGGCGGCCAGCGCGACCAGGTCAACTTCGGCCACCCCTCGGGCACGCTGCGCGTCGGCGCCCAGGCCCAGCTGATCGACGGCGAATGGACGGTCACCAAGGCCATCATGAGCCGCAGCGCGCGCGTGCTGATGGAAGGCCGGGTGCACGTGCCGCCCACCGGGTTCTGAGGCCGGGGCCGCGCCGCCGCCCGGGCAAGCCCCCGGCGGTGGCGCGCCATTTCAGCCGATGCCGGGCGCTTGGATATCGATGTTGATAATGGTTACTATTAACGTCTGATCTACCCGCCCCTGCCCGGCCATGACCCAAAGCAGTCCCCATGCGTCTTTCGAGGATCTCTACGCGCAGCACCAGTCGTGGCTGCGCGACTGGCTGCGCCGCAAGACCGGCTGCCCCTACGACGCCGCCGACCTGACCCACGACACCTACATGAAGGTGCTGTTGCGCAACGAAGACGCGCGCGACTTGCGCGAGCCGCGCGCCTACCTCGTCACCATCGCGCATGGCTTGCTGGTCAATCTGTTCCGTCGGCGCGACATCGAGCGCGCCTATCTCGATTGCCTCGCGGCCCGCGAGGAAACCTCCTGGCCCTCGCCTGAACGCCGGGCGCTGGCGCTGGAAGCGCTGGTACGAATCGATCGGCTGCTCGATGGCCTCCCGCCCAAGGCGCGGCGCGCGTTCCTGCTGCTGCAACTCGAAGGCCTGAAGCACGGCGAGATCGCCGAACGCCTGCAGGTATCGGTCAGCTCCGTGCGGCAATACCTGGCGCTCGCCATGCGCCATTGCCTGGCGTCGTGCTGAACCGTCGCGCGGCCGCCGGCCTGCCCGATGCCGTCCTCCAGGCCGCCAGCGTCTGGTTCGTGCGCCTGGGCGCGGAAGACGCCGGCGCGGACGATCGGCGGCAATGGCAGGAATGGCTGCGGTCCGATCCCCTGCACCAACAGGCCTGGGAACGGGTCGAAGCCCTGGGGCGGGAATTCGGCCACATCGAACCGCGCGCCGGCCTGACGGCCCTGGACAGGCCGCGCTCAGCGGGCCGGCGCAAGCTGCTCAAGACCTTGTCGCTGGCATTCGTGGCGGGCGGCGGGGCCCTGGCCGCCCAGGAGCTGCCGTGGGATGCCTGGGGCGCCGACGCGCGCACCGCCACCGGCGAACGGCGGCGGCTGGAGCTGGCCGATGGCAGCATCCTCACCATGAACACCGACAGCGCCGTGGACCTGGCATTCGACGGCGCAAAGCGCGAACTGATCCTGCGGCGTGGCGAAATCCACATCGAGACGCGCCCGGATCCGCTGCGTCCTGCCCGGCCCTTCCTCGTCAGCACGCCCGTCGGCCGAGCCACCGCGCTTGGCACCCGGTTCGACGTCAACCTGATGGGCGATCACGCCCAGGTCGCGGTCGAACAGGGCGCGGTGCGCCTGGAACCTCGCCTCGCGACCCATGCCTCGGTCGTCGTGCCGGCGGGCATGGCAGCCACTTTCGACGCCGGTTCGGCGACTGCGCCCACGGCCTTCCCGCCACAGCAACAGGGATGGGTCGACGGCATGCTGTATGCGAACGGCATGCGGCTGGACGCGTTGGTGGCGGCGCTGGCGCGCTATCGACCCGGCCGCCTGGCCTGCGACCCGGCGGTCGGGTCCCTGCGCATCTCCGGCGCCTATCCGGTGGACGATACCGACCGCGCGCTGGCCGCGATTGAACGCGTGCTGCCGGTTCGCGCCGACCGCCTCACCCGCTATTGGGTCACGGTGAGGGCGCGCTGACACCGACGGGATTGTCACTTTTCCGATCTCGATTGGCATACAGGTGAAGCCTCATTTCTCTTCACCGGAAATCCATCGACATGCACGCTCCCACACGGCGCCCCCTCGCCCCTCGACAAGACGGTCCACGCCTGGCCGGCCTGGCGCTCGCCCTGCTGTCCGCCCTGGCTGGAACCATGCTCTGCCCGGCCGCCGCCCTGGCCCAACCCGCCCTCCAGGCCGACAGCCGCGCCGTCGACATCCCGGCCGGTCCGCTAGGACCGGCCTTGGCCGCCTATGCCCAGCGCATGCGGGTACTGCTGTCGTTCCGTCCCGCCCAGACCGACGGCCTGTCGACGCCCGGCCTGAGCGGCAGCTACGCCGTCGAGGAAGGCTTCGCCCGCCTGCTGTCCGGCACCGCCCTGCGCGTGCGGCGCCTGCCCGACGACAGCTACGCGTTGGAGGCGGCCGCCGCCGAGGGCATCAGCCAACTCGCCGCTGTCACCGTACTGGGCGCGGGCGCCACCACCGAAGGCACCGGCGCCTACACCGCCGACTGGATGCGCTCGGCCAACGGCCTGGTGCTGGCGCAGCGCGACACGCCCCAATCGACCAGTATCGTCACGCGCCAGCAGCTCGACGATCAGGCCATGGGCAGCGTGCGGGACGTGATGGAGAACGCCACCGGCATGAACGTCCAGCAAAGCGAGACAGACCGGCTAAGCTACTACTCGCGCGGTTTTCAGATGGACACCATGCAGTTCGACGGCGTGGTCAAGCCGCTGGACGGCACCTACCAGTTCGGCGAAGGCAATCTGGACCCCGTCATCTACGACCACGTCGAGATCATCCGCGGCGCCACCGGATTGATGAGCGGCACCGGCAACCCGGGCGGTTCAGTGAACTTCATCCGCAAGCGGCCCACGCGCGAATTCCAGGGCAGCCTGCGAGCCATGGGCGGCAACTACGACACCTATCGCGGTGAAATCGACCTGTCGTCGCCCCTGACCGCGTCCGGCGCGATCCGCGCGCGCATCGTCGGAGCCAAGGAAAGACGCGGCGACACACTGGATTTCTACAGCAAGAAGCGCGACGTGGCCTATGGCATCGTCGAGGCGGATCTCGCGCCGGCCACCACCCTCAGCGCCGGCGCCTCGACGCAGCGCTCGCGTCCCAAGGGCGTGATGTGGGGCGGCCTGCCGATCTTCGACACCAACGGCGATCAGGTCGACTGGAAGAAGGGCCAGACGGTCGGCGCCAAATGGACCACCTGGGACACCGACTCGACCGAGTACTTCGCCCAGCTGGAGCACGGCTTCGCCAACGGCTGGAACGGCCGGCTGTCGTACTCGCGACTGGACAACGACTTCGACGCGTCGCTGCTTTTCGCGGCCGACTTCCCGGTGGACGCGGACACCGGCTACCTCTCGGGCACGCCGACGCTGCGCAAATACCGTGGCCGCAGCAAGCAGGACGTCTATGGCGGATCGTTGACCGGCGACTTCGGCCTGCTCGGCGCGACGCACGAATTCAACCTGGGCTTTTCGCATTCCAGGACGCGCAGCCGGACCAAGGGCTGGAACTCTTCAGACCAGGCCACCTACCCGGTCCCCAACATCCATGACTGGCATGGCGACTGGCCCGAACCGGTCTGGGACCTGGCGGTATCCGACCAGCAATTGCGCACCACCCAGACCGGCATCTTCGGCACCGCCCGCTTCAATCTCGGCAGTCGCCTGCACCTGCTGACCGGCGCGCGCTGGACGCGCTGGGAAGCCGATGAATACCGCTGGAACCAGTGGTCGCCCGATTCCGCCCCCATCACGCTGTCGCAATCGCAGCGCTACTCCGAGATAACGCCCTACCTGGGCGTCACCTACGACCTCGACGACACCTACACGGCCTATGTGAGCTACACCAACATCTTCCAGCCGCAGATGTACAAGACGCGGGACTGGAACATGACCGGTCCGGCGTATGGCCACAATTACGAAGCCGGCATCAAGGCTTCGTATCTGGAGGGCCGCCTGAATGGCTCGTTCGCCGTGTTCCAGACCAACCAGAAGGACGTGGCCGAATACGCCGGCTTCGACGCCGCCCGCAATGAGTCCTGGTACGAGATGCTGGACGGCACGCGCACCCGCGGATTCGAATTGGAACTGGCCGGCGAGGTATCGCCCGGCTGGAACCTGTTCCTGGGTTACACCTACCGGGTATCCAAGGACAACGCCGGCAGGAAGGTCCAGACCACGCAGCCCGAACAGATGCTCAAGGCCAGCACCACGTACCGCCTGCCCGGCGCGCTGCGCGATCTGGTCATCGGCGGCGGCATGCGCTGGCAGAGCCGCACGCGCGCCGTGGGCTATTACGGTGAACAATCCGCCGCCGTGGAGCAACAGCCCTATGCGCTGTTCGACCTGATGGCCCAGTACGATCTCGGCAGGCAGACCCAGCTGCAGCTGAACGTTCGCAACCTCGCGGACAAGCGCTACTACCGCGCCATGGGCTTCTACAACTCGGTCTACTACGGCGAAGGCCGCACCACCCTGGTCACCCTGACGCACCGGTTCTGACTCCGACATCCTGGCATGGGCCGCGGTATCCTCGGCCGCAGCCCATGCCCTGATCGACGGAGCCGCACATGCCACGCCCGCGACGCTTACTGGCCCTTGTCTTTCGGCGCGCTGGCCACCAGCGCGTCGAAGTCCTTGTCCAGGCTGGCCAGGGAATCGGCGATGTGGGCCCGGCGTTCCTTGATCCACTTGTCCTGCGAGGCCAGCCGTTCGCGCGCCTCCTTGATCATGCGTTCCATTTCCGCCGGCTGCGGCCCGCCGCTGGTGGCGCGGTTCTTGACAATGGCGACCGGGTCCAGCGTCGACCGGAACTCGGCCTCGCTCATCGGCAGCTCGTTCGGATACTTCGACCCCTTCATCGCCTCGGCGTAGATGCGGCGCGCCTGCTCGTACGGGAAGTCCAGCGGCTTGATGTTGTTGGTCTTGGCGTAACTCACCACCTCGGAAGCGAAGTGGTGCCCGTCACGGAACGGCAGCTTGTACTTGCGCATCAGCACGTCGGCCAGTTCCTGCGAGGCGGTCCAGTCGCTGTTCAGTTCCTCCAGCGCGCGATCGGGGCTGATCACCATGGCCTTGAGCACGCGGTCCCAGCGCTTGAGCGCCGCGATGCCGGCATCGACCATCGCCGAGTTCTGCTTGACGTCCTTGGGGTCGCTCATGCCGGGCGTGATGTTGTGCGTCTGGATCACCGGCCCCATCGCCAGCGTCACCGCCGTCGACGCGTCGCTGCGCGTGTCGTTGAGCAAACCGGGATTGCGCTTTTGCGGCATGGCGCTGGACACATAGGTGTTGCCGCCGCCCTCTTCCAGCAGGATCCACGAGCGCGACTGGGCGTACTGCGTCATCACGTCCTCGACGAAGTTGCCGGTGCGCAGCGCGATGCTGGTGACGATGGACGCCACTTCCACCGGCTGGTCCATCGACGAGATCTGCGAGGCGTCGTAGGCGTTGTCCACCAGCGCCGTGAAGCCCAGGTACTGCGCCATGCGCTTGCGGTCCAGCGGCCAGCTGGTGCCGTTGAGCACGGTGGTGCCCATGGGCGAACGGTCGATGCGCGCGTAGGCTTCGCGGATGCGCTGGGCGTCGCGCGCCAGGCCGGCGGCCTGCCCCAGCAGGTAGTGGCCGTAGCTGTTCGGCTGGGCCGCCACGCCATTGGTATAGTTGGGCACGATGGTGGCGCTGTGCTTGGCGGCCAGCTCCACCAGCGTGGTCGACGTGGCATTGAGCTGGTCCGCCAGATCCAGCAGCTTGTCGCGCAGGATGGCGCTGCGATAGGTGGCGTGCATGTCCTGGCTGGAGCGGCCGGCGTGCAACAGCGTCACGTCCTCGCCCGCCGCCTTGATCAGCAACGGCTCGAAGGTGATGACGCTGGCCGGCCGCTTGGCGCCGGGCTGGTTGCCGTCATTGATCACCTTGGCCACGCCCGCCGCCAGCCGCGGCGCCATGGACTTGTCGAGCAGGCCCTGCTCGGTATTGATCACGGCCGTGGCCTTGTTGATCTCGCCGAGCCAGAAGAAGGGATCGCGCGGCGGCTTGGCGGCGGCGGATGCCTGCTGGCCCCAGGCGGCCTGGGCGCCAAGGGACAAAACGAAGGCGGCGCCCAGCGCGGGCAGGAAATGTCTCATGGTGTTCTCGTTATGAGTTATCAGGGAGGGGAAAACAAACCCCTGTATCAAACACCATTTCCACGCGCCATGTGCCACAAAATGCAAGCCGGCGCGCGACAGGCCGGGCGCGGCGGCCGCCGTCTCCGGGTTGACCCGGATGCCCTGGCGGCAAGCTGAACGCTATGCCGCCGATGCCGCCGCCCAGCGCAACACGAAACGCGCGCCGCCCAGCGGACTGTCCGCCACGCAGATGCTGCCGTGGTGGCCGGCCGCGACACGCTGCACGATCGCCAGGCCCAGCCCCGCCCCGCCCGTGCCGCGGTCGCGGCTCTCATCGAGCCGGATGAAGGGCTCGAAGATCCGCTCGCGGTCGGCCACCGGGATGCCCGGCCCGTCGTCGTCGACGATCAGTTCGAAATGCCCGGTCGGACTGTGCGTCAGCGCGATGTCGATGCGGCCGTGGGCGTAGCGCACAGCGTTCTGCACCAGGTTCAGCAAGGCCCGGCTCATGTAGCGCGGATGCAGGCAGACGTGCGGTGGATGGCCATCGGCCACCCGGCACTCCACGTTGCGCGCCTGCGCCTGGTGCGCGACCTGGGCCAGCGCCTCGCCCAGCCAATCGCGCGTGTCGACCGTTTCCAGCCGCACGGTCTCTTCGGTGGGGCGTTCCAGCCGCGCGTACACCAGCAGTTCCGCCACCATGCTTTCCAGTTCGGAGATGTCCGCGCGCATGTCGCGCAACACGTGTTGATGCGCCGGCGGCAGGCCGCCACGGCCCAGCATGTCCACCTCGAACGAAAGCCGCGCCAGCGGCGTGCGCAGTTCGTGCGATACCGCGTTCGTCAGGCTGCGCTGGTTCTCGATCAAGGCGGCGATACGCTCGGCCATCTGGTTGAAGCTCTCGCCGACATGGCGGATGCCGGCGATGCGCGACAACCTCACGCGCTGGCTCAGTTCCCCCTGGCCCATGCGCAGCGCGGCATTGCGCAGCGCATCCATGTCGCGCCACATGGGCAGTGCCCACAGCCCCAGCAGGCCGACCGCCACCACCACGCCCAGGCAGAGCCACACGGACAAGGCGACCACGGTGTCGAACACGTTGGGCAGCCGCAATTCCAGCCATTGCGCGGGCTCGCCCGGCAACGGCACCAGGTGCGTATCGAAATCGTCCCGCATCACGACGCCAAAGGCCTGCCGTTGCTCGCGCTCGTCCTCGGTCAGGTGGACCTGCTCCGCGGGCAGCACCCGCAGCGCGATGCCGTAATGCGGCTGCACCTGCTCGCGCAGCAGGGTGTCGCGCTCCGCCGGCGGCACCGCGTCCAGCCGCTCATGCAACTCGTGGAACTGCCCGCGCAGCGACTGGAAGGCGACCTCTTGCACCATCGGCTTGAGCAGCGTCCCCAGTCCCTTGTCCACGAACAGATAGGCCAGTCCGAGACTGACCAGGACCACGATGACGACGCGAACGAGGAATTTGAGCATCAATAGCTTTGGGACCGGCGGCCCGCGGCCCGGCGCGGCGGGTACGCCTACGGAGCGAGCGGAGGGACAGCGCAAGGGAAGAAGCCGGGGCGACATGGCGCGACCGGCGCGACGTCCGGGCGCCGCGGCCGGCGCGCGATGCCTCGGATCATAGGGAAAGAGCCGGCGTCCGTTCCGCCGGTTTTTGTGTGGGTTTTGTGAAAAACGGTGAAAGCGCGCGCCTGCCGTGCCCCGAGGCCGGGATCAGGCGTTGACGCGCGCCCCGCAGCCGGCCGGCGCCTTGATCAGGAATTCCTTAAGGCTGGCCACGTTGCTCTTCTTGAAGATGCGGTTCTTGTAGGTCACCACCGTGGTCGGCGACAGGCCCAGTTCGCGGCCCACTTCCTTGGCGGTGCGCCCCTGGCGCAGCAGGTCCGCCACCTGGACCTCGCGTTCGGACAGGCCCTCCGACCAGATCGGCGCCGGCGCGGCCTCGCGCCGGCACAGCTGGTGATGGCGCCGCGCCAGCGCAATCAGCAGCGGGGCGCGTCCGCGCATCACATCGGTCACGCCCGGCGGATGCGAGCGCGAAAAATACAGGTTGATGTAGCTGGCGCCTTCGCTGCGCGCGCCGATCAGCGAGATCTTGCTGGCGAAGCCGGGCCGCTCGAACAGCAGTTCCCGGTACTCGGCATCCAGGATGCGCTCGGGCGCCGCGGCCTGGATGATCAGGTCCGGATGATGCTCGGGCCGACAGGCCAGGTCGCGCAGCAGCGCGTAGTTGGGATCGCGGCGGTAGAACTGGTCGTCGACATAGACCGTGGTGGTCCACTCGATCAGCGACTGGTTCAAGAGGCTGGCGGCCGACGAATACTGCACCGAGCCGTCGTGCCCGTAGAAGACGTGCGACACGTGGTCGGCGGCCACAGTTTCGCGCAGCGCCATCAGCAGCGCCGCGTGGAACATCGGTCCGCCCAGGTCCATGACGGCGGACGCCGCCCACTGGTCCGTCCCCCCGTCCACGGCCAAGGGTTTGCTTGTCTCATCCATGGTTGTCGTCCCCCGTTCGGGCGTGTTTTTCCCGATTCTAAGGGCTTCCCGGCGATCCCGGTGTCCTCTCTCGTGAGGACATGACGCGCTCCGCCCGCGCTCCTAGAGTGGTGCCTGTGACATGCCTCGCAGAACCCTTGGAGCACTAGGGAAAACGATGACAGAGCTTCCCCTCTACCCCTACCTCAGGCCGGACGAGATGGATCGTCCGCGCGCTGCCCCCCACCCCGTCGCGATCGTAGGCGCCGGGCTGACCGGCCTGACGCTGGCGCTGGATCTGGCGCGGCGCGGCATTCCCGTGGTGGTGCTGGACGACGACAATACCGTCGGCGTGCGCGGCCTGGCCTCGCGCGGCATGGTCTGGGCGCAACGCACGCTGGACATCTTCGACCGCCTCGGCATGGCCGGCGCCGTGGTCGACAAGGGCGTGCGCTGGAACGTCGGCCGCGTGCTGTGCCGCGACATGGCGGTGGCCTCGTTCACGCTGCAGGACCAGCCCGACATGCGCCACAACGGTTTCGTCAACCTGCAGCAGTATTACCTGGAAGCCTTCCTGGTCGAGGCGCTGCGGCGTGAACCGCTGGCCGACCTGCGCTGGCTCAACCAGGTGGTCGGGATCGAACCCTGTGCCGACGGCCCGGCCACGCTGCGCGTGCGCACGCCGGACGGCGCCTACGCCACCCGCGCCCAATGGGTGGTGGCCTGCGACGGCGCCAACAGCGCGGTGCGCGGCCTGCTGGGCCTGCGTCCGCGAGTCTACGACCGCACCGAGGACCGCTGGATCATCATCGACATCGTGCTGCGCGGCACCGCCTGGCCCGAGGAACGCTGGACCTGGCTCGACGCCCGCAGCAATCACGGCCGCGCGGTCTGGCGCCACAAGATGGCCGACGACACCTGGCGCCTGGACTTCCAGTTGCGCCCGGACGAAGACCCCGAAGCCGCCGCCACCGAGGCCGCCATGCGCCAGCGCGTCTGGGACCTGCTGGGCGAACGGGTCGACTTCGACATCGCCTGGCACGGCGTCTGGGCCTACCGCCATGAATGCCTAGACCGCCTGCGGCACGGCCGAGTGCTGTTCGCCGGCGACTCGGCCCACCTGGTGGCGCCGTTCGGCGCGCGCGGCGGCAATGGCGGCATCCAGGACGCCGACAACCTGGGCTGGAAACTGGCGCTGCTGCTGCAGGGCCGCGCCGACGCCGGGGTGCTCGACAGCTACGACGCCGAGCGCAAGCACGCCGCCATGGAGAACATCCGCCAGGCCCGCCGCTCTTCGCGCTTCGTCTATCCCGGCGCCGCCCGCTCGGCCGCGCTGTGGCGCGACGCCATCATCGCGCTGGCGCCGCGCCACACGCTGGCGGCGCGCATGATCAACACCGGCCGGCTCTGCATGCCGGCGGTCTATCCCGCATCGGCCTGGGTGCGCGGCGACCACGCCCACGCCGGCCGCGCCCTGCCCAACGTGCTGCTGCGGCAGGACGACGGCCTGTCCCTGCACGCGCTGCTCGGGACCTGGTTCACCGTGCTGGTATTCGCCGACGCGTTGCCCCCGGACGTGCGCGACGATGCGCTGCTGCGCTGGGTCGCGGTGGGCCCGCTGTGCGATGCGCGCGGGCGCGACGCCGTGGCGCACCAGCTCGGCCAATCGATGGACGGCAGCGCCTGGCTGCTGCGGCCGGACCAGCACGTCATGGCCGCGGGCGGGCCGCAGGCCCTGGCGCCCGCCACGCTCGCGGCCTGGGTCAGCGACGCGCTGCGACCGGCTGGCGCCGATGGCATCGATTCCCAACCCGAGGCCGCCGGCCTCCCGCACGCAAACGGAGACGCGCGCCATGCCGCAATCCCAGCAACAGCTTGACGACCTGCTCGAACGCCTGATCGCGCTGACCGACCAGTGCGACGCCGCCGACCAGCGCGACAGCCTGGCGCGGCTGTCGCTGCTGCTGATCGAAGCGGTGGACGACGCGGCCCGCGTCCGGGCCGCCGTCGACGAAGTCCTCGCGGCGCGCGGCGAACCCGCCCCCCTGCACATCCCCTGACCCACGGAGACCGCGCCATGACGCAGCTTACCGATTCCCCCACCCCCGCGGCCGCCTGCCCGTCCATCCAGGGCCTGCACCATTTCGCCTGGCGTTGCCGCGATGCCGAGGAAACCCGCCGCTTCTACGAAGACATCCTGGGCCTGCCGCTGGTGCACGTGGTCAAGGAAGAACGGGTGCCGTCCACCGGTGAACACTGCCCCTTCGTGCACCTGTTCTTCGAATTCGCCGACCACTCGCACATTGCCTTCTTCGACCTGGGCGACAACGCGCTGAGCCAGCCCGATCCCGGCACGCCGCGCTGGGTCAACCACTTCGCCATGGAAATCCGCGGCGAGGCCGAACTGGAGCGCATGCGCCAGCGCCTGCTGGCGCATGGCGTGGAGGTGGTCGGCCCGACCGACCATCACTTCATCCGCTCGATCTATTTCTTCGACCCCAACGGCATCCGGCTGGAACTGACGGCGCGCCTGCCCGTGGCCGACTACGTGGCGCGCAAGCGCCGCAGCGCCCACGAGGAACTGGCCGCCTGGAACCGCGACAAGGCCGCCGGCCTCAAGCCCGGCGCCACCGGCACCACCAGCCATGCGCGCCACCATGGCGGCGCGGACTGACCCCGAATCCCTTCATTCATCCAGACAAGGAACACGATGAGCAAGCCTTTCGCATCCCAGGCCGACGTGGCGGACAAGAAGACCTCCTTCGAGCGCCTGTCCGAAAACGCCTACGCCTACATCGCCGACGGCGACCCCAACTCCGGCGTCATCATCGGCGACGATAGCGTCATGGTGGTCGACGCCACCGCCACGCCGGCCATGGCGCGGAACCTGATCCGCGCCATCCGCGGCGTCACCGACAAGCCCATCCGCCACGTCGCGCTGACGCACTACCACGCCGTGCGCGTGCTGGGCGCGTCGGCCTTCGCCGCCGAAGGCGCCGTCAACACCTACGCCAGCCGCGGCACCTACGAGCTGATCGCCGAACGCGGCCAGGCCGACATGGATTCCGAGATCGGCCGCTTCCCGCGCCTGTTCCAGTCCGCCGAGACCATTCCCGGGCTGACCTGGCCCACCACCGTGTTCGAGCGCGAGCTGACCCTGTTCATGGGCAAGCTGGAGGTGCGCATGATGCATCTGGGCGCTGGCCACACGCGTGGCGACTCCATCGTCTGGATTCCCTCGCAAGGCATCTGTTTCGCCGGCGACCTGGTCGAATTCAACGCCGGCGTCTACACCGGCGACGCCTACCTGTCGGACTGGCCGGCCACGCTCGACCGGTTGCAGGCCCTGGCGCCGAAACAGATGGTGCCCGGCCGCGGCCCCGCGCTCACCAGCGCCGGCGCCTGCCGCGAGGCCATCGGCTACACCCGCCGCTGGGTCGAGACGCTGTACGGCTGCGCCCGCCAGGGCGTGAGCGAAGGCAAGGGCCTCAAGCAGGTCTACGAAGACACCCGCCGCGTGATGGACCCCGAGTTCGGCCACGTCGTGATCTACGAACACGCCATTCCCTTCGACATCTCGCGTGCCTTCGACGAAGCCAGCGGCATCACCGACCCGCGCGTCTGGACCGCCCAGCGCGACCGCGAGATGTGGGCCGAACTGACCGCCTGATCCCCTTTCGATATCGCGCGCCGCGTGTCTCGGCGCGCCTGACCACGGAATTGCCACCCATGAAACTCGCCACCCTGAACAACGGCAGCCGCGACGGCCAGCTGGTCGTCGTCAACCGTGACCTGACCCGCATGCGGGCGGTGCCGCACATTGCCGCCACCTTGCAGCAGGCGCTCGATGACTGGGCCCGCTGCGCGCCCTTGCTGCAAGCGGAATACGACGACCTGCGCGCCAGCGACGGCCAGCCGTTCGATCCGGCACGCTGCGCCGCGCCCCTGCCGCGCGCCTACCAATGGCTGGACGCGTCGGCCTATCTCAATCACGTCGACCTGACCCGCCGCGCCCGTGGCGGAGAAATGCCGCCGTCGTTTCTCACCGATCCCGTGATGTACCAGGGTGCCTCGGATGACTTCATGGGCGCGCGCGACCCCATCACCGCCACCAGTGAAGACCTGGGCGTCGACCTGGAGGCCGAGATCGTGGTGATCACCGACGACGTACCGCAAGGCGTGGACCCCGCTACCGCCCTGGAACACGTGGTGCTGCTGGGCCTGGTGAACGACGTCACCCTGCGCAACGTGGTGCTGCCTGAACTGGCCAAGGGCTTCGGCTTTCTGCAGGGCAAGCCGGCCTCGGCGCTGTCGCCGGTCTTCGTCACGCCCGATGAGCTTGCGCCCTACTGGCGCGACGGCAAGCTGCACCGCGCGATGCAAGTGTGGCTCAACGACCGGTTGATCGGCCAGCCCCAGGCCGGCGAGGAAATGCAATTCCACTTCGGTGAACTCATCGCCCACGCCGCGCGCACGCGCCGGCTGGGTGCCGGCACGATCCTGGGCAGCGGCACCATTTCCAACGCCAGCGACGCGGTCGGCGTGTGCTGCCTGGTCGAAGCGCGGGTGCGCGAACAGCTGCGCGACGGCCAGATGCGCACGCCCTTCCTCAAGCACGGCGACCGCGTCCGCATCGCCATGCGCGACGAGGCCGGCAACAGCCTGTTCGGCGACATCGACCAGCAGGTGCGGATTCCCGGCACCCGCCCGCTGCCCGCCGCCCGGCCGGCGCCGCAAGCCGCCACGGCCTGAAGGGGACTGCGCCATGGCCGAGACACCCTCCCTCACACTGCACAGCTATTGGCGCAGCTCCGCGGCCTACCGCGTGCGCATCGCGCTGGCGCTCAAGGGCCTGCCCTATCGCCAGGTGCCCTGGCAGATGGCCCAGGGCGAACACCTGCAGCCGGCCTACCGCGCGCTGGCGCCGTTCGGCCTGGTGCCGATGCTGGAGATCGACGGGCTGCGCCTGCAGCAGTCGCTCGCCATCATCGAGTACCTGGACGCCCGCCATCCCGCACCCGCGCTGCTGCCGGCCGACCCGGCCAGTCGCGCCCAGGCGCGGGCGCTGGCGCTGCTGGTGGCCTGCGAGGTGCATCCGCTGAACAACCTGCGCGCGCTCAAGCGCCTGCGCGCCCAATTCGGCGCCGACGACGACCAGGTACACGACTGGTACCGCCACTGGTGCGAAGAGGGTTTCCGCGCCTTCGAGGCCGCCCTGCCCGCCAGGCGCGGCCACTATGCCCTGGGCGATGCGCCGACGCTGGCGGAATGCTGCCTGGTGCCGCAGGTCTACAACGCCTTGCGCTACGGCGTCGACCTGGCGCCATTCACCCAGGTGCGCGCCATCGTCGAGGCTTGCGCCGCGTTGCCCGCCTTCGACGCCGCCCGTCCCGAGAACCAGCCCGATGCGCCACGGCCGGCGCAAGCCGCCGCCTGACGCGACGGCCGGAGCGGGTCTTCATCCGCTCCGGCCAACCCTCGAACAAAAACACAGCGGCACGGTCCGCGCCCCCCACAGGAGACACGCATGCAGACAGATTTCCCCGGACAGGGCGGCGTCGCGCCCGCGTCCGCCGGCGAACGCCGGCCATCCGCGGCGCTGGTCAGCGCCGAAGACCGCAAGGTGCTCGCCGCCACGCTGGTCGGCTCGGCCATCGAGTGGTACGACTACTTCATCTACGTGCAGGCCGCGGGCCTGGTGCTGGGCACGCTGTTCTTCGCCCCCTTCGTGCAGGACAATCCCGAACTGTCGCTGATCCTGTCGTTCGCCACCGTGGGCGTGGCTTTCCTGTTCCGCCCGCTGGGCGCCATCGTCTGCGGCCACCTTGGCGACCGCTATGGCCGCAAGCGCGTGCTGGCCGCCACCCTGATCCTCATGGGCGTATCCACCGCCCTGATCGGCGTGCTGCCGACCTACGCCCAGATCGGGCTGTGGGCGCCAGTGATGCTGGTGGGCTTGCGCGTGCTGCAAGGCTTCTCGGCCGGCGGCGAGTGGGGTGGCGCGGCGCTCATGGCGGTCGAGCACGCGCCGACAGACCGGCGCTCGCTGTTCGGCGCCTTTCCGCAGATCGGCGTGCCGCTGGGCATGATCGTCGCCACGGGCGCGCTGTGGTGCATCACCACCCTGGTCGGCGCGGAGAACTTCATGGCCTGGGGCTGGCGCATCTCCTTCCTGCTGTCGATCGCGCTGATCATCGTCGGCGTCTTCATCCGCCGCGCGGTCGAGGAATCGCCGGTATTCCTGCGCATGCAATCGCGCCGCAGCCACTCCTCGGCGCCGCTGGGCGCGCTGCTGCGCAAGCACCCGCGCCAGATCGCGCTGACCACGCTGATCTTCGTGGGCAACAGCACCGCCGGCTACCTGCTGGTGGGCTTCTTCATCAGCTACGGCAGCCGCGCCCTGCGCATGCCGCCGCAACAGGTGCTGATGATCTGCACCCTGGCCGCCGCCTGCTGGCTCGGCACCACGCTGCTGGGCGGCTGGCTCGGCGACCGCATCGGCCGCGTGCGCACCTTCCAGCTCGGCTACCTGCTGCTGGCGCTGTGGGCCATTCCGATGTGGACCTTCATCGAGTCGGGCGATCCGCTGCAATTCGCCCTGGCGCTGGCCGCGCTGTCGTTGCCGCTGGGCCTGACCTACGGCCCGCAGGCCGCGCTCTACGCCGAGATGTTCCCCGCCGACGTGCGCTATTCCGGCGTGTCGGCCGGCTATGCGCTGGGTTCTATCCTGGGCGGCGCCTTCGCCGCCATGATCGCGCAGTCCATCATCTCCGCCACCGGCCAGTCGTGGCTGGTGGGCGTGTACGTCGTCGTCATGGCCGCGGTCTCGTTCATCGCCGTCACGCTGGTCAAGGACCGGCCCGGCGTCACCCTGCACGCCGAATGACACCCGCCGTCCGGATCCGCGCGGATTCCGGACGGCGCTCCTCCCGCGCAATCGTCCCCGCCCATGACCCGCATCCGACAGCAAGACCTGATCGACTCCATCACCGGCGCGCTGCAGTACATCAGTCATTACCACTCGCCCGACTACATCGTGCACCTGGCCCGCGCCCATGAACGCGAAACCAGTGCCCCGGCGCGCGACGCCATGGCGCAGATCCTGGCCAGTTCGCGCCTGGCCGCCATAGGCCGGCGCCCCATCTGCCAGGACACCGGCATCGTCAACGTCTTCCTCAAGGTCGGCATGGACGTGCAATGGGCGGACTTCACCGGCAGCCTGGAAGACGCGGTCAACGCCGCTGTGCGGCGCGCCTGGCTGGACCCGGACAATCCGCTGCGCGCCTCGGTCATCGCCGACCCGCTGTTCGCGCGCGCCAACACCCGCGACAACACGCCGGCCGTCACCAGCGTCGAGATCGCGCCGGGCGGCCGTCTTGAAATCACCGTCGCGGCCAAGGGCGGCGGCTCGGAAAACAAGGCGCGCCTGGCCATGCTGAACCCCGGCGATAGCGTGGTGGACTGGGTGCTGGCGCAAGTGCCGGCCATGGGCGCCGGCTGGTGTCCGCCCGGCATGCTGGGCATCGGCGTCGGCGGGACCGCCGAAAAGGCCGTGCTGCTGGCCAAGCAAAGCCTGATGCAGCCGCTGGACATGCACACGTTGCAGGCACGCGCCGCCAGCGGCGCAGCGCTTGCCCCTGAAGAGGCGCTGCGCCTGGAGCTGTACGAGCGCATCAACGCGCTGGGCATCGGCGCGCAGGGCCTGGGCGGCCTGACGACGGTGCTGGACGTGAAACTCAAGACCTACCCGACCCACGCCGCCGCCAAGCCGGTCGCGCTGATCCCCAACTGCGCCGCCACCCGCCACGTCCGTTTCGTGCTGGACGGCAGCGGGCCGGCGCACCTGGAACCGCCCTCGCTCGACCTGTGGCCCGACCTGGGTCCGGCGGCGCAGGCCGCCACGGCCCGGCGCGTCGACCTGGACACGCTCACCCGCGACGAGGTCGCCCGCTGGCGCGCCGGCGAGACCCTGCTGCTGAACGGCCGCATGCTCACCGGCCGCGACGCCGCCCACCAGCGCATCCGCGAGCTGCTGGCGCGGGGCCAGCCGCTGCCGGCGGATTTCCGCGGCCGCGTGATCTACTACGTCGGGCCGGTGGATGCCGTGCGCGACGAGGCCGTCGGCCCGGCGGGCCCCACCACCGCCACCCGCATGGACGGCTACACGGACATGATGCTGGAACACACCGGCCTCATCGCCATGGTCGGCAAGGCCGAACGCGGCCCCGACGCGGTCGCCGCGATCCAGCGCCATCGCGCCGCCTACCTGATCGCCGTGGGCGGCGCGGCCTACCTGGTGTCCAAGGCGATCCGCCGTGCCCGCGTGGTCGCGTTCGAGGATCTCGGCATGGAGGCGATCTACGAATTCGACGTGGTCGACATGCCGGTGACGGTGGCGGTGGACGCGGACGGCGGCAACCTGCACGTATCGGGGCCCGCGCAATGGCGCCGCGATATCGGCACGCCGATCCGCATCGAGGCGCCCGGACTCAGTGTCCGGGCATAGCCGGCGTGCCCCGCCGCCTCTTCGCTACCCCAGGTATTCGACGTTGCCGCACACCGAGATGCTCTGGCCGCTGATCATCGCGCCCTCGTCCGAACACAGGAACGCCACCTGGTTGGCGATGTCCTCGGGCTGGGTCATCTTGCGCAGCGACACCTTTTCCACCAACTGCGCGCGCATGGCGTCGTTGCTGACGCCGCCGGCCGCCGCGCGCGCGGCGATGATGCGCTCGACCCGGTCGCCCGCCACCACGCCCGGCAGCACCGAATTGACGCGGATGCCGGACGGTCCCAGTTCCATCGCCCAGGTCTGCGTCAGCCCCGCCAATCCGAATTTGCTGGCGCTGTAGGGGCTGCGCAGCGAAAAGCCCAGCCGGCCCGCGACCGACGAGATGTTGATGATGGCCCCGCCGCCCGCCTCGCGCAGCAGCGGCACCGCGCTGCGCGCGCACAGGAACGTGCCGGTCAGGTTGACGTCCAGCGTGGCCTGCCACGCCGCCAGGTCCGTGTCTTCGAGCCGGCTGGTGGGGCCCGAGACGCCGGCATTGTTCACCAGCGCATCCAGTTTGCCCCAGCGTTCGGCCAACTCCGCGAACATGGCCAGCACCTGGGCTTCGTCGGCCACGTCCGTGACGCTGCCGCTCAAGCCGGCGTGCGCCTGCACGGCGGCCTGCACCGCTTCCGCGGCCACATCGCAGATGTGCACTTGCGCGCCAGCGGCCAGGAACTTGCGCGCGATGGCCAGGCCGATGCCCCCCGCGCCGGCGGTGATCAGGACCCGCTTGCCCTTCAACGATTCAATCATCAGGCTACATCCTTGGAAAAATGCCGCGCCGCTCTCACAGCGCGAATTCCGGCCGCACCCCGCTGCGCAGCGGCAACCCCATGATCTCGCGCGCCTCGGCGGGCGTCGCGGGCTCCATGTCCAGCTCGCGGATGATGCGCACGATGCGCTCGGTCAGCTGCACATTGGTCGCCAGCTCGCCGTGGCGGTAATACAGGTTGTCTTCCAGGCCCACCCGGGCGTGGCCGCCCAGCAGCAGCGCGCTGATGTTGGCCTCCAGTTGCGACGGCCCGATGCCGCTGACGCAGAAGATGCTGTTCCTGGGCAGCAGGTCCACCATCATCTGCAGGTGGCGCGGCGAGAACGGCATCGCGTTCTGGAAGTTGCGGTGCACATTCATCACCAGATTGATGAAATGCGGCTCTTCATCCAGTCCTTCGTTGATCAGCGTGGTCGCGTCCTGCAGGATGTGGGTCGGGCTGAACACCTCCCACTCCGGCTTGATGCCGCGCGCCTTCATGCCCGCCGCCAGCTCGCGGGCTCGCGTCAAGGGCGTGTTCATCAGGTATTCGCGGTCGCCGAAGGCCAGATTGAGCGTGGTGGCATCCAGCGTGCACATCTCGGCGCCGGCGTCCATGCCCTTGAGCCGCTCCTCCCACAGGATCTCCCAGGTGCCCGGCGTGGTTTCCTTGACCATGTCGCCGTGCACGCCGCCGCCCGTGGAATTGTTCAGCACGATGTCGCAGCGCTCGCGGATGCGCTGGTTCATGTCGCGGTAGATGGCCGCGTCGCAGGTGGCCTGGTCGTCGGGGCGGCGCGCGTGCAGCGCGACCACGCTGGCCCCGGCGTTGTAGCAGCGGTAGACGTCCTCGGCGATCTCGGCCGGCTGGGTCGGCAGATGCGGGTTCTGGCTCTTGAACGCCATGCCCCCGGTGGGGGCAATGGTCACGATCACTTTGCGTTTTGCCATGGCGGTTCTCTTATTTCCAAAGGGCGCAGCGGGTCTCGGCCTTGGTGGTGAAGGCCTCGTTGCCATCGATGGTCTGGACCACCTTGAAGTAGTCCCAGGGCGCCTTCGATTCCTCCGGCGTCTTGACCTGCAGCAGGTACATGTCATGCACCACGCGGCCGTCCGGGCGCACCACGCCGTTCTTGATGTACACGTCGTCGAGCTTGTTCTCGCGCAGATACGCCAGCACCTTGTCGGCGTCGTCCGTGCCGGTGGCCTTGACCGCGCGCAGGTACTGGATGGCCGCCGAATAGTCGGCCGCCTGCAGCGACGACGGCATGGCGTTGCGGCGCTCGTAGAACTTCCGCGCCCAGGCCCGCGTCTCGTCCGACGCGTTCCAGTACCAGCTGTCGGTCAGGTACATGCCCTTGGCCGTCTCCAGGCCCATGGCGTGGATATCGTTGATGAACATGATCATGCCGGCCAGCCGCATCGTCTTGGTCAGGCCGAACTCGTTGGCCGCCTTGATCGCGTTGGTGGCGTCCGCGCCGGCATTGGCCAGCGCCAGGATCTCGGCCTTGCTAGCCTGCGCCTGCAGCAGGAACGACGAGAAATCGCTGGTCGACAGCGGATGCTTGACCGACCCGACCACCTTGCCGCCGCCCGCCTCCACCACCTTGGTGGTATCGGCCTGCAGCGCATGGCCAAAGGCATAGTCCGCCGTCAGGATGTACCAGCTCTTGCCGCCCGCCTTCACCACCGCCGCGCCCGTGCCGCGCGCCTGCGCCACGGTGTCGTAGGCATAGTTCAGCGTGTACGGCGTGCACTGCTCGTTGGTCAGGGCCGGCGCGCCCGCGCCCACCACGATGATCGGCTTCTTCTTGTCCGCGGCCACCTTGGACATCGCCAGCGCCGTGCTGGAATTGGTGCCGCCGATCAGCATGTCCAGGCCACGCTGGTCGAACCACTCGCGCGCCTTGGCCGACGCGATGTCCGCCTTGTTCTGGTGGTCCGCCGTCAACAGTTCGATCTTCTTGCCGTTGATCTCGCCGCCCATCTCCTCGATGGCCATCTTGATGGCTTCGGCCCCGCCAGGGCCGTCCGGCCCCGAATAGACGCCGGACATGTCGGTGATGAAGCCGATCCGGATCACGTCGTCGGACACCTGCGCCTGGGCCGCGCCCGCGTGCAGCAGGGCGCCGGCGATGGCGCCGGCCAGGACAGCGCGCGAAAACCTGCGCGGCATTGACAACATACCTGTCTCCTCTTATGGTTTTTTGGCTCTGGGGCCCCGAATATTCTCGGACCGGCCCCAAATGCGAACAGTCATCATGTTGACAAAGCGTCCTAGGGTTTACCTGGGCGCCCTCACCACGGCGGAACGGGGACAACCATGCGCGCAGCAGCGGCCGGAACCGGCCATGAACCTGCCAGCCCGAAGCGGCGACCCAAGCAAGACCCGGTCGACCGGATGCTGGCCGTCGTACCCTGGTACAACGGCCTGCCGCAGCTCGAACGCGAGGTGGTGCGGGCCGAACTGCGGGTGGTGTCATTGCAGGCGGGCGAACGCCTGTTCCGCGAGGGTTCGAAGTCCCTGGGCTGGTACGGCGTGGTGGACGGCCTGGTGAAATGGTCGTCGCGCGGCTCGGACGGCAAATCGCTGTCGCTGGCCGGCTTCAGCACCGGCAGCTGGTTCGGCGAGGCCACCATGATCCGCCGCGAGCCGTTCGAATACGAAGTGGTGGCGCTGCGGCCGAGCCAGGTCGCGATCCTGCCGCGCGACACCTGCGAACGCCTGTGGAACAACAATATCGAGTTCACCAAGGCGCTGATGATGCACCTGGCGCAGCGCGTCAACTGGCTGATGGCCAGCTACACGGGCAACGTGCTGCTGGACGTCGACACCACCGTCGCCCGCGCCGTCGCCGCGCAGCTGAACGCCGAGCAGCATTCCGGCACCAATGGCCGCCTCAAGATCTCGCAGGAAGAGATCGCCAGCCTGTGCGGCGTGTCGCGCCAGCGCTGCAACACCGCCCTGACCCGGCTGGCGCGGGAAGGCATACTGCAGACCCACTATGGCGGGATGACGATCCTGGACCGGGAGGGGCTGTACCGTTGCGCGAAACTGAACCGCGAGCCGGCGGATCATCCGGCGGACATGCCGGGGTAGGCCCCGGCGCATATCGCGCAGCGTAGCCGGCGCGCCCGCCCGCGCGGCGGAGTCAGGCGGTCGCGCCCCGTGACCGGCGCAACCGCACCACCCGCTCCGCGCCCACCGCCCTGGCCCGCAACTGGCCGCAGCCGCCATCCACATCCTGCCCGGCGCTGTTGCGCACCTTCGTCAGGACGCCGCGGCGGTGCAGGATACGGACGATCTCGCGGATGCGTTCGGTCTCGGGACGCTGGTAGTCGTCGCCTTCCAGGCTGTTGAAGGGAATGACGTTGAGCACGCCGAATTTGCCCTTGAGCAGGCGCGGGATGGCGTCGAGTTCGTCATCGCCGTCATTGACGCCCTTGAGCAGCGTCCATTGGTACTGAATCGGGTAGCCCGTGTCACGGGCGTATCGCTCGCCCATTTCCACCAAATCTTGCGGCGCGATCTTCGGCGCGCGCGGCAACAGATGTTCGCGCAGCTCGGCCCGGGTCGTATGCAGCGACAGCGCCAGCGCGGGCTTGACGGGTTGCCGCGGCAGCGCCTCGAACACGCGCGGATCCCCCACGGTGGAGAACACCAGGTTCTTGTGGCCGATATTGCCTTCGGTGCCGAGCACATTGATGGCTTCGAGCACGTTGTCCAGGTTGTGCGCCGGCTCGCCCATGCCCATGAAAACGACCTTCTTGACCGCGCGCTGCCGCCGCGCCAGCACCACCTGCGCCAGGATCTCCATGCTGGCGACCTGGCGGATCAGGCCGCTCTTGCCGGTCATGCAGAATCGACAGCCGACCGCGCAGCCGACCTGGGTGGAAACACAGAGCCCGTCGCGCGGCAGCAGCACGCTTTCCACCATCTGCCCGTCGGCCAGGTCGACCAGCAGGCGCGAGCCGTCGTGCCCGGCATGTTCGGAGCGGACGCGCGCCAGGCCGTCCAGCTCCGCGGACAGGGCGGGCAGCGCCTCGCGCAGCGCCAGCGGCAGATAGTTGTCGAAGCGCCGCCGCCACGTGTCGCTGTCGAACGCCTGACCGGTCAGCCAGGCGCGCATGACCCGGCCGCGATGGGCCGGTTGGGCGCCCAGGGCGGCGAGACGTTGGTCGAAATCGGAATAGCGCATGGGGAGCGGATTTTACCGCGCCCGGCCAGAAGCAACGGCAGGCGGTCGGGCAAGGACCATGGCCTTGCCGGCATCGCGGGAATCGGAGCGTTCCAAAAGTTGCGTCCGACCTAGACAGGCACGCCGCGCGCCCGCAGCAGGTCATCTATGCGCGCGGCATCCGGCCGGCCGGCGGCGTTCTGTTCCCGGATGCTCGCTTCGCGCCGCAGGTGCAGGGTTACCCGCTCTGCCAGGCCATGCAGCACCTTGCGAGGGACGGCAATCGCGCCATCCGTGTCGCCGATCACAAGATCCCCGGGGACGATGTCTATGCCGCCGCACACCACCGGCACGTTGATTTCGCCCGGCCCCTGCTTTTCCGGCCCTTGCGGCGTATGACCGCGCGCATAGACAGGGACCTTGCCGTCAGCCCACTCATCAAGATCGCGGATAGCGCCGTCCACCACAAACCCGCCCAGCCCCTTCGCCAGCGCCGTGGCGCGCATCAGTCCCCCCACCAGCGCGCGGGACAGGTAGCCTGCCCCATCGACGACGATGACGTCGCCCGCGCGCGCCATCAGCAATGCCTTGTGGATCATGAGGTTGTCGCCGGGACGCACGCGAACGGTCAGGGCGGGACCGCACAGCTTCGCCCCCGCAGCGCCGTGGAAAGGCCGCAGGCCAATACAGGCAACCTGCAGGCCGGCGCAGTCCGCCACCACCGCGGCCGGTGCGGCCCGGAATAAGTCGACGCAACGGTCGGGCAGGGCATCGGCACAGGGATTGATCAGGTAGCCCGTCGGCCAGGATGTGCGCGGAGAATCTTGTGACATTCGATATTCCAGAAGAAGAATGCGCCGCGCCGGCGGCGCGCAGGAGACCGCGTGGAAATTATGGCGATGCGCGCAGGCGACGTAAACGTTGCTTCGACGAATCAACCTAGACGCCGCGCGCCGCCGCGCTCATGATGAGCCGGCGTTGCATCCAACCAGAACGATCCCGCCGCGCGGGAATGGGGAGAACCACCATGGCCGTGAGCCACCATATCAAGACCATCCTGGCATGCGCCCTGGCCTTGCCAATCCCGCCTGCCGACGCTTCGCCCGCGTCCGCGCCGGACCCGGGCGAATTGTCGATCGCCGAAATGCTCCAGGCGCAAGCCGCGGGCCGCATCCGTTGCGCAGACGTCGCGCGCAATGCGCTGGCAACGATCAGGCAGCGGGACCCGCAACTCAAGGCGTTCATCTCGGTCAACCCGGACCTGCTCGCGGACGCGCAGAAGCTGGATGCGCTTCGGCGCGCGGGCACGGTGTTGCCGTTGCATTGCATACCGATAGCGGTCAAAGACAACCTCGACGCAAAAGGCATGGCCACGACAGGGGGCTCCGTTCTATTGCATGGCAATGTGGCGGGCGAAGACGCGGACGCGCTGAGCCGGTTGCGCGACGCGGGCGCGCTGTTCATAGGCAAAACGAACCTTGACGAGCTCGCCGTGGCCGGCAGCACCATCAGTTCGCTGGGCGGCCAGACGCTCAATGCCTACGATCCCACGCGATTTGCCGCCGGCTCCAGCGGCGGCTCGGCGGTGGCCGTGGCCACCGGCATGAGCCTGTGCGCGCTGGGCACCGAAACCGTCAATTCACTGCGCAACGCCGCCAGTTCCGCTGGCGTGGTGGCGCTGCGCAGCACGGCCGGGCTGGTCAGCCGGCGCGGCGCCATCGCGCAGTCCTCGACCATGGACGTGGTCGGCCCAATCTGCCGGTCGGTGGACGACGCCGCGCGGGTGCTTGCCGTCATGGTAGATCCGCGGCCTGCCGGCGCCGAGGCGGCGCGCGCGGCAACGGCTCTGCGGGCGGGCCCGCCGGCGCGCGCGTCCCTGGCCGGCAAGCGTTTCGGCGTGCTGGCGAACCTGTTCGGCAAAGGTCCCGAACACGAGCCGGTGAATGCGATCATACGCACGGCGCTGGACGCCCTGCGCGCGCAAGGAGCGCAAATCGTCGAGATTGACGACGCGGAATTCGATTCCGACTTGGGCAGCAAGCGGCTCAACGTGGCCAACTATGAGTTCGGCCCATTGTTCGAGGCGTTCCTGGCGCGCCTGCCCACGGGCGCCGGGCCGGCCTCGCTGCGCGCATATGTGGCCGCGGGCCGGTATCCCGCCGGGATGAGCAAGTTCCTGCAGCAGTCCGTGGCCTGGCAGGACCCTCTTGCCATGCCGGAGTACCGCGAGGCACTGCGCTACGGCGACACACTACGCCGCAAGATGTTGGACTTGATGGACACCCAGGCGCTGGACGCCATGGTCTACCCGGCACAGAAGCGCCCCCCCTTGGCCGTGGGCGATGCCCCCAGGCCGGAACGCAACGGCATATTCGCATCGGCCCTGGGATTCCCGGCGATCGACCTGCCGGCCGGCTTCACGCCACCCGACGCTGGCGCGCCAGTCGGATTGCCGGTCGGACTGGACATGCTGGCCAGGCCCGGCGACGACGTGCGCCTGTTGGGGCTGGCGCTGGCCGTCGAGCAGACCTTGCAGGCCCGCCGCAAACCACCGACCGCGGATCGGCGTTGACGGCGCTGCGCGCCCTTTCCCGGGCCAACGGCACCTAGTCCGGCACGTAGCGCGCCCGGGGCCGGATGAGCAGCGGCGAACTGTACTGCTCCAGGGCGTGCGCGTTCCAACCGACGATTCTGCTGACCACGAAAATGCGCTCGCACGCGTCCGTCGGCAGGCGCAGCAGATGCGTGACCGCGGCCAAGGCAAAATCGTTCTTGGGCAGCAGGCCCTGACTGGAGTGGGCAGCATGGAGCAGTCCGTCGATGCGCGCCATATCGCGGCCGGACGCGATGCCCCGGAGGTCATCGAGAAGGGCCGTCGCGCGCGGGTCGCCCTTGGGATAGAGCGGATGGTTGAAGCCCGGCAACGCCTGGCCTGTCGCCACGTGGGCGGCCACCAACGCGGCTGCTTCCTCGCCGCGCAATGTCGCGCCAGTCAAGGCCATCACCGCCGAAAAGTTCGCGTGTTTGACGCCGCTGGCCGCACAACAACCCGCAAGGGTGGCGGCATAGGGCGATGCCATGGTCGAGGCGACGCAGCGCAACGCGAAGCTGGACGGATTCAGCTCGTGGTCGGCGTGCAGCACGAGCGCGCGTCGGATGATGTCGGCCGCGCCGGCCGGCACGCCCCAGGCGCGCGCCATGGCCTCGTGTATCGCAGCGCCATGCAGCTCATCGCCAACCGCGAGGATCGCGCCGGCGCGCAGGATGCGGCTGGCGTGCCTAAGCTGCTCGTCGCGGCTCAGCGCCTCGCGCACGTGCAGCCGATCCATGTTCGTGAGCAGCCATTGATGAAAGCGCGGCAGAAAGCGCTCGCCGCCCGCGCCGGCGTCCTCCGCCACATCCGCGCGGCCCGTCTCGGGCAGGCTATCCACGTCCCAAAGCAAGGCCGCCGTCTGCTCGAGCGTGGCGGTCGCGCTGAAAGCGATGGCGTCCTGGCCGCGAAACCACGGTCTGCCGGCCTTGATGGCGCAGACCTGGCTGTCCATCACTGGCAATCCGAAACTGAGCGAAGCCCGCGCGGCGCTGCCCGCGCTGCGGCCGCGATCGCGCTTGCGCGCGTATTCCTCGACCTCCGCCCTGTTGTACTGGCTGTTGCCCGTGACGGGATCGATTACGCGGCCGATGCGGCCACGGCTGACGTAGGAGTAGAGCGTGCGCAGGGATATCCCGAGCAACTTCGCCGCCTCATCGGATCCGATCAGCGGAATCCGCTTTTTTTCGCGGGATATGTGGCTTTCCATGCATTGATTCGGCGAATCTACGTT
Source organism: Achromobacter sp. CSND-B12 (assembly GCF_052906545.1). Lineage (NCBI taxonomy): Bacteria > Pseudomonadati > Pseudomonadota > Betaproteobacteria > Burkholderiales > Alcaligenaceae > Achromobacter > Achromobacter sp. CSND-B12. The sequence continues at coordinate 2,331,876 of NZ_JBREGJ010000001.1, forward strand.
GACCCGAATAGTGTGGCCGATAAGATCGTCGAACACAACACAGCGAGGCTTCGTGCCTCGGTCCCATCAATGCGATCACGGCGGAGGAGCCCACGGCATGCGCAGCCATTCAATCATCCTGGAAACTCGAAAAACAGGCGCGGCCGCCCGCGTCGCGGACGTAAGCCTGCACGTGGCCGGCGTCGCGCCGCGGTCGAACTGGAGCTTCCTGAAGCTCATCATGGACGACGGTCGCCATGGCTGGGGCGAGCTGACGTTGCGCGCCCATGAGGGTGCGATGAGTGCCATCCTGGCACGCTTGATGCCGTCTATCCGCAACCTGACGCTGGACGAACTCGCCACGCTTTGCAAAGCCTACCCCGGCATGCCCGCAGGGCGCGCGGGCAATGCGGTTATCAGTGCGCTGGATCAGGCCAGCCTCGACCTCGCCGGCCAGTATCTGGACCTGCCAATCTGCGATCTGTGGGGCCGAGCCGATCGCACGCCGCTGCGGTCCTACGCGACCGTCAATCGCAGTGTCAGGGAACGCACGCCGGCGGGTTTTGCCCAAGCCTGCAAGGCCGCCGTCGGCGCAGGCTTCCAGGGCATCAAGATCATGCCGTTCGATGCGGTGACGCCGCGGACGGCATCGTCCGCCGAGGGCGTGGCGGAGGCCGCGCGCGCCGTGCAACGCATCCTGGCGGTGCGCGACGCGATCGGGCCGGACCTGCCGCTGATGGTCGACTGCCACTGGCGCCTCGATGGCGACGCCGCCAGGCGCTTCATCGATGATTTGTCCGACGCCCGCCTGCATTGGCTCGAATGTCCCGTACCGGAGTCCCCCGAATGGCACGACAGCATCCGCGCGTTGCGCAGGCATGCGAACCATGCCGGCATGCGACTGGCCGGCGCCGAGAACATCATCGGCGTGGCCGGCGCATTGCCTTTCGTGGCGCAAGGGCTGTACGACGTCATCATGCCGGATATCAAGTACTGCGGCGGCTATGGCGAATTCGCCCGCATCGCCGCCTTGGCGGCCGGTCACGATATCGCCGTCTCGCCGCATAACCCTTCGGGCCCGGTGGCCCATGCGCACACCGTGCATGTGTGCGCGGCGCTCGGCATCACCGAGGCGGTCGAACAGCAGTTCGCCGAGTCGCCGTTGTTCGAGACCGGTGTGCGCGGCAACGCGTCCGTGCTGCGCGACGGCCATTTCCGCGCGAGCGCCGAACCCGGCCTGGGGATCGTCGTCGACGAGGCCATCCTGGACGGCCACCCGCCCGGCGACGTCGCGCTGTCGCTGTTCGACCCCAGCTTCGCTTGACGCACCGGACAGGGTGCAGGAGACACACATGAACGAACGACGCAAATTCCTCACAACAACGATGGTCCTGGCGGCTGGCGCTGCGCTACGGCCAGCCTGGGCGGCTGCGGGATACCCCGAGCGGCCGATACGGTTGGTCGTGCCCTATGCGCCAGGAGGCGGCTCCGACGTGCTGGCGCGCGTGGTGGCGCGCGGCCTGACGGACAGGCTGGGCGTCAGTGTGGTGGTGGAAAATCGCGGCGGCGCAGGCGGCGCCATGGGACTGGAGGCGGTGGTACGCTCGCAACCCGACGGCTACACCCTGGTCCTGCTGTCCACCTCGCACGCCACCAACGGCGCGGTAATGCGGCTGAACTATGACGTTGTCAAGGACACCAGCGCCGTGGGGATGATCGCGTCCGGTCCCTGGTTGCTCGTAGCAGGAAAGGAAACCGGCTTCACCCGCCTGGCGGATCTGCTGCGCGCGGCGAAAGAAAAACCCGGCAGTCTGAACTACGCCAGCTCGGGCACCGGATCGTCGACGCATCTGGCCACCGAGCTGTTCGCCCGCAGAGCCGGAATTTCGGTCTCCCACGTGCCATACCGTAGCACCGGTCTGGCCTTGACCGATCTGCTGGCCGGTCGGGTTCAGTTCATGTTGGCGAGCACGGCGTCGGTGACCCCCTATGTCCGCGATGGGCGGTTGGCGGCCTTGTGCGTATCAACCGAGAACCGCAGCAGCCTGTTGCCCGATATCCCGACAGCGCCGGAGGCCGGCGTTCCAGGATTCTCCGCGACCTTGTGGCATGGCCTCTCGGCGCCAGCGGGAACCCCGGACGCGGTGGTCAGCCTGCTCAACGCACGCTTGTCCGAGGCGTTGCAAGCGCCCGCGCTGCGGGAACAGTTCGCCAGGGAAGGGCTGGAACCCAAATCCTCCACGCCCCAGGCGTTCGCCGGGCTGGTAGCCAGCGAAGTCGAGATGTGGCGAGAGGCTGTCAAGACAGCGGGTATAAAGCCGGAATGACGGCCTTGGCGCCGAGTCTGCCGTCCAGCCCTACCCCGCAATGGCCTGGGCCAGTTGCTGAATGGACAGCGGCGCGCAGCCCTCGGCGTCATTGCTGACCGTCACGTAGGCCGGCTGGCCCGCGCCCGTAATGCCGCGGATCGTGCGCGCCAGCGCCGCGCGCGTGGGAAGATCCTCGCTGAGCAGGGCATTGAACGGATCATGCTTCTTCTGCGCGTCGGCATAACCGTATGCGCCGAACACGCGGTTCAGGTTCCAGCGGCAGACCAGCGGCCCCGGCCAGAGCGCGCGCAGCATCGGCAGTTGCGCGTCGATCGGTGGCATCTTGCCATGCAGCCCCAGGCAGAACGTGGCCCCATGCGCCTTGAGCGTGTCGACCAGCGCCTGACCCAGCAGTTCCGGGTCGCGCACTTCCACGGCGACGATCACGGCATCATGCGCGGACAATGCCTCCCGCACGGCGGCCAGCATGCGCCCCAGTTTTTCGAACAGCGATGCCGAGCGGCTCAACATGCCCAGAGGCAACGGACTCAGTTGGAACACCAGCACACCGAGCTTGGCCCCCAGGCCTTCGAGCGCCGGGCGCACGAATTCCTGGACAGCCACCGACGGGTCGAGGAAAAGCGGATTGGCCTGCCGCGTCCTGCCTGCTTCGCCACGCACCTGGGCATCGGTAACGCTGGCGGGGCATTTGACGACGAAACGGAAATCCTCATCGACCTGCCCCGCATAAGCGGCGTACTGGCTCGCCGTCAACGGCTGCCAGAACGTGCGGTCCACGCAAACGGTGCGCAGAAGCGGATGCCGATGATAGGCGCCCAGGCCATGCCTGGACAGCGTGCTCGAATCGTATTCGCCGTCCCAGACCAGTCCTTCCCAGCCGGGGTACGACCAGGTGGAGACGCCAAAGCGCAACTGCGCCGGCAACTGCCCCGCGAGCGCGCTCCATTCCTGCCCCGCAGGCGCGGGCAGCACCCTGGCCATGCTCCGGAGGGCGGAAAGGTCGGGATTGGCACGAGACGCGGCCTGATCCGGCGTGTTGGCCGGCGGCACGGGCAGCGCATCGCCGAAAAGATCGTCTTGCATACTTGTGGTTCTGGCACGGGGATGGGCTATAGGGTACTTGAATCGCGCCGGCTCACTCGTTCACCGTCGACGCCCACACGCCGGGCTCCCGCCCCGCCCAAGGCAGGCTGCGCTCCAACTGGCCGGCCACCTGGAACAGCACATCCTCGTGGCCGGCCGGCGCAACGAACTGCATGCCAATCGGCAGGCCGGTCGCGGCGTCCTGGAACAACGGCACCGACATGGCCGGCAATCCGGCGGCGTTGAACACCGGGGTGAACGGCGAATTGCCGAAGACGCAGTCGGTCCACTGGTGGCCGTCCATCGTGTCGGCGCCGGCGGCATAGGTCCCCAACGCCGGAGCCAGTTCAGGCAGCGTGGGGGTCAGCAGCAGGTCGTAGCGCGAGAAGAACGCCGCCACGCTGCGGGTCACGGCATTGCGCAGATCGAGGGCATGGACCATCTCGATGGCGCCGATCCCGCGCCCCGTCCGATAGACCGCGAGCGTCTGCGGCTCCAGGGTTGCCAGGTCGGGCCGGCGCCCCATGGCGCCCGCGATGCCGTCGATCCATGCGGCGATATTGGCGGACCACAGCACCGAGCTGGCATGCACGAACGCCTCCCAACTGACGCCCAGCGGCGCCTCGGCCTCTTCGACCTCGTGGCCTAGCGAGGCACACAGCCGCACCGCCTCGGCCAGGCGCTCCAGGACGCACGCCTGGGTACGCCTGCCTCCCCACGCCTGCGGCATGACGCCGATGCGCAGCTTGCCCGGCTCGATGCCGACTTGCGCCAGGTAACGGCCAGCCGGCGGCGCAATCGCATACGGCTCGCCATCCGCCGCGCCGTGCACCGCGTCCAGCAGCGCGGCGCTGTCACGCACCGAACGGCTGACGCCAAGCTGGGCCGCCAGGCCGTTGATGGCCTCTTCCAGCGCGAGCCCATTGGAGACGCGGCCGCGCGTCGGCTTGAGCCCGAACACGCCGCAAGCCGCCGAGGGAATGCGGATCGAGCCGGCCGCGTCGGTGGCATGGGCCAACGGCACGATGCCGGCGGCAACCGCCGCCGCGGCGCCGCCGCTCGACCCGCCGGAGCCGTGGGCCACATTCCAGGGGTTGCGCGTCGGGCCGCACAGCGTGGATTCGGTCGTGCCGCTCCAGGCGAACTCGGGCGTGGCGGTGCGCCCCAGGGTCACCAGCCCGGCCTCGCGAAAGCGCCGCATCAGCAGCGAATCGGCCGCCGCCGTGAAGCCTTGCGCCAGCCGGCTGCCGAACTCGTTTTTCCTGCCGGCCATCGCGACGCCCACATCCTTGATCAGGAAAGGGACCCCCGCGAGGGGCGAATTTCTTTCCCGCGCGGGGGCAACGTCGGCCAGGTCCGGCGACCAGCTTTCGATCACCGCGTTGATCCGCGGGTTGAGCTGCGCGCACGCTTGCAGCGCCGCGTCGGCGAGCTCACGTGGACTCACCTCGCCATGCGCGACGAGGCTGCCCAGCCCGATCGCGTCGTACTGCACGTACTCCGAGAGCTTCATTACGGTTTCCTATCGACCAGGGGTGGCATAGAATCGCCACTGAGTGATACTGATCAGTATCAACGGAACCCGAATGATGATACCGACCAGTATCATCGTCAAGCACCCATGAAAAGAAAACAGAGCGACAACCAGAACGAGGCCACTCCCGCGCCGCGCGAACGCCTGCTCGCGGCGGCCGGCGAGCTGTTCTACAACGATGGCATCCGGGCGACCGGCGTCGATGCCATCGCCGGCCGAGGCAACACGACGAAGATGGCGATCTACCGCCATTTCCAATCAAAGGATGTGCTGGTGACCGAATGGCTGCGCCAGGTGATCGACGACTACTGGCGCGCGCTCGATGCCATCGAGGCCGCGCATCCGGACGATCCCCGCGCGCAGATCCTTGGATGGGTCGCCTATTTTTCGGACGAAGCGCGAACCTGGTCGCACCGCGGCTGCGCGTTCATCAACTCGATCGCGGAGCTGCCCGACCCGGAACATCCCGGCCGCAAACTGATCGAGGAACACAAGGCGCGGCAATGGCGGCGGCTGGCCAGCCTGTGCGAGCGGGCGGGCCTGGCGTCGCCTGAAGACGCGGCGAGCGAACTCACGTTCCTGTTCGAGGGCGCGCAGGTGTCCGCGCAGAACCGCTCAATCCGCGACGCCGACCGGCAGTTGCGGCGGATCGTCGATGCCGTCATCGCACGGCAGGCTACGGTTGGTCGTCGGTGAATGGAGCGGGTGAAGGGAACAAAATTTCACTTTATGAATGAGTTTCAGCAGACGCTGAAATCCCATTAAGAATGAAATCTTGACCACGGTTTTCAATAAATATGGTACTTTCAGCGAATGATGAAAGAGGATCATCCAATGAAAGAAGCGGAGGCCCGGGCTGGTGAGGCGCTGCGGTGGGTCCTTGAAAAGATCCCGATCCTTCAGATAGAAGGCATCGAAGCCGTATCCGGTGATTGGGAGCCGGACTTGACCGCTCGGCTGCTCGTCAACGGCCAACGGCACCTGCTTATCTGCGAATACAAATCGAACGGGCAACCGCGGTACGCCCGGTCCGCGTTGCTGGAACTGCGGAACTACGTTGCGGAGCGAGCTCCCGAGGCAACGCCTGTCTTCATCGCTCCCTACATCTCGCCCGCGGTGAGGCGGTTGTGCGAAGAGAAGGACGTCAGCTATCTCGACCTGGAGGGCAACGCCCGGATCGCTTTTGGCGGCGTATTCATCGAGCGCATGGTGGCGGACAAACCGGTGGCCGAACAACGCGAACTCAAATCGCTGTTCAGGCCAAAATCGGCTCAGGTTCTGCGCGTCATGCTACGCGAACCCGACCGTGCATGGCGCGTCACCGAGTTGTCGGAAATTTCCGGCGTCAGCCTGGGGCACGTCAGTAATGTACGCACCGGCTTGATTAATCGGGAATGGGCACGCGCCTCGAACGATGGCCTCATCCTCTCGGAACCCGATGCACTGCTGGACGCATGGCGAGACAGCTACACCGCACCGTCAGGTGAACATCTGCGGTTCTACACACCCCTGCATGGCAGCATGTTCGAAAACGCGGCCCGTACCGCGCTGCGCGCTGACGACGGTCCTGGACGTGCTGCTTTCGCATCGTTCTCGGCAGCGCAGTGGCTTTCGCCCTACGGTCGTACCGGCACACAATACTTCTTCGCCGACGAGGATGGCCTACGCAAGCTTCAGTCGGCGCTGGAGCTCGCGCCTGCCGCAAAGGGCGAGAACGTGGTCATCATCGTGCCGAAGGACATGGGATTGCTTACCGACACCGTTGAACCTGCGCCGGGCGCAGTCTGCACGAGTCTGGTTCAAACCTACCTCGACCTCTCCATTGCCGGCGAACGCGGCGCCGAGGCCGCCGACCACCTGCGCAAGGAAGAGCTTTCATGGCCCAAATGAAGCCATCTCAGGAGCCACAATCGGCCGCCGAATATGACGACCGCACGACCGCGGCCGTGAAATCCGTGCTGATCGAAATCGGTCAGATACTTGGCAGCTTCAAAGGCAAGTTTGCCATCATCGGCGGGGCAGTACCCTGGTTGCTATTGGCCAACGAGGACATGCCCCACGTCGGCACGCTCGATGTGGACGTTGGTCTGGATGCAGAAACGCTCGGCGACGGTGAGTACGCAACCTTGATCGGTGCGCTTCAGAGCCACGGATACACCCAGCGCGACGGGCTTCGGCGCTTCCAGCTGGTTCGCCAGGTTCCCGCGCGAGATGACGGGGAGGCGATCGACATCGTGATCGATTTCTTGATGCCGCGCGACGCGGAGATCGTCAAGAACACCCCTCCCCTGATCAGCGACTTTGCCGTACAACGGGCCGACGGCGCTGACTTGGCGATGCGGTTCTATCGGCTGGTGGCGGTGGAGGGCTCAATGCCGGACGGAGGGACCAACCGCGTAGAGATCGCGGTGTGCTCCATCCCTGCCCTATTGGCCATGAAAGGTCATGCGCTGGCGGGCCGCTACAAGCAGAAGGATGCCTACGATATCTACTACTGCGTGCGGAACTACCTTGGTGGCATCGAAGCGCTGGCGCAAGAATGTCTCCCTCTACTGGAACACGCAAGCGGCGAGCGCGGGTTTCGACACATCGCCGACAAGTTCGATGCCTTCGAGGGATACGGCCCCACCTGCGTGAGGCGCTTCGTCGAAGACACGCATGCGCTGGGAGACCGCACACCCGAACAATGGCAGCAGGATGCATTCGGGCAGATCGATGCGCTGCTGCGCGCGATGGCGCTGCGAACTTGAGTCATGACCGCAGGGGCCAGGCACGAACCTCGCGGCCTGCCGGAGCCTCCGATCACTGCACTGAAAGACGCTGCCTTACCAGGAACTCAAACGGTAATTCAGGTTGGAGCATCATGCGAGAGAGAGGCAGCTCACGCGGATCTGGACGTCAGTAGCCGTCCTGGCATTCTTTGGAATGGAGCGGGCGATGGGAACATCACGCCGCACTCAAATCGTTGATTGATAATGGGTTTATTCCGTTGGCGCTACGGAATCAGGCCAGATTATGTACCAGCCCCGCCCTCTTGGGCAAAGGCCGGCTCGAAGTCCAGCATGTCGGTGCCGCGCATGCCCAATCCCCGGGCCAATGCACGCCAGCCCGCCACGGCCTGAGCCACTTCGCTCCAGATCGCCTGCGCCTGCGCAGCATCCAGCCTGAAGTACGCCGCGGCGGCCATCAGCATGTCCCGGCTATCGATGACGCCAGTGTCCTCGGTCAGCCAGGTCTTGCTCTCGCGACGGTCGCCCGGCATCGGGTTCAGGTCGAAGGCCGGCGACAGGCGCCAGCCGCGCTGGCGTGCGTCGTACAGGAAGCCGGTGTTGCGCAGGTGATCGTCGGTGTTGCAGATCAGGAAGTTGAAGACCAGCCGGCGCCACAACTCATGGATGTCGGCGATCGGATCGGCGCCCGACTGAAGCAGCACATCCACCAGTTCGGTGTAGGCATGCGTCGCATCGCGACCATCGGACTGGAGCATCGTCGCGGCCGACACGTAGGGGATGCGGCCGCCATCGTCGGTGCGATCGAAACGCCGGATGACGGCGACCGCCGTGCCGCCGATCACTTCCACGCGCGCCGGTGCCGCGCGGATGCCGGCCTTGGCCGCCAGTTGCATGGCCAGCACTTCGCCCCGGATCACGTCGCGCCGATCCGCCTGGCTGGGAAACTTGCCGACCGCCAGGCGTCCATCGGTGTCCCGCACCGTGGACTTCGGCCTGGCACCACCCAGCGACGTGCCTTGCCCCAGCAGGTAGCGCAGGTCCTGCGCGCTTTCCGTTCCGTCTTCCAGGGCGCGGGCCGCGTGCAGCACCTTGTCCAGTTCCACCAGGGGCGGTACGTGCCGATTCGCTCTGCCGGCACGCAGGTAGGCGCCGGCTTGCGGATCGAACAGGCGCAGCGCGCCGACGCGCGCCTCGTCGTCCACCCACATCACGAAGTCCACCGGGTCCAGTGCAGGCGTATCGCGGTCTTCCTGCCGCAGCTTCGCATGGGCGCGCCGGATCACGCGCTCTCCCCAGGCGTCGGGCGCGGTGTCCTCCAGCGCGAGGAAGAACACCTGACGGGGATGCTGCACGCCGGCCACCGGCTGGAGATCGGGCGACAGCGTGAAGAAACGGGCATCCCGAAGCCAGCCTTCGTCGTAGCTGAACGCGCTGCGCCGGCCGCTGCCAAGATGCAGGCGCCCCACGACCAAGCCACTCGCCCCCAGGTGGACTTCGAGGTCGCCGCGCCTGGATGGCTTACTCGTTGCCATCAGAAGCCCTCCAGGTCATCGGCAGGCGCGGGCGCATCGTCTTTGTCAACGACGGGGGCTGCCTGCCGCTTCCTGCCGGCAGAGGTGCGTACCCGCTGCGGCAATTGCTCCCGTACCAGTTCGATGCCGAGCGCATCCTTCTCCAGGGTCATCGCGCTTGATAGGTCATCGAGCCGGCCCAGCACGTGCAGCGCGCGCAGGAAGGTGTGCAGCGCGGTGCCGGGATAGCCATCTTCCATGCGCCTGACGGTGCTCAGGGACGTGCCGATGCGCTGCGCAAGGTCTTCCTGGCTCAGGCGCCGCATGCGCCGCGCCGCCGAGATGTCCTGCCCCAGGCGGCGCAGCGCACGCGCGACAGGCTGCGGCATCGCCACCTGCGCACCAGAGCGCTTTTGCTCGGAAGAAGACATCTTTTAGGGCCTCAAATATGAGCGTATTTTTCAAATAAGCATCCATATTTGAATTCATATTCGACGACAGGTCAACCAATGCGCTGGCTACATGAAGCGAGCCGATGGCTCTCCCGTCAGGCGAAGGGTTTCCAGCCACAGCGCCTCGGCCAGGTCCGGGTCTGCGGCATAGGGGCGAACGCCGAACCGGCCCTCGGCTTCGACCGGAGCGATGTCGCTGTCCTCGCAGTACACCCCGCCGATCCCTTCCAGTTCCGGCGCCGTGGCGCACCAGACCATGGTCGCCGCGCCCTGGGCGAAGTTCTTCTTGTCGTTGGCCGGGTCGATCAGGGGCGTGCCATCCGGGTTCAACGCACCGTAGGCTTCCAGTTCCTCGCGGCTGGCATGGCGGGCCAGGTTTCCGAGGATCGAACCTGGATGCACCGAGTAGGCGCGGATGCCGTGCTCCCTGCCTCGCGCATCCAGCGCCACCGCGAAGAGAGCATTGGCGGTCTTCGATTGGGCATAGGCCGCGATCTTGTCGTAGGGCCGGCGGGTGAAATCCAGATCGGTCAGGTCGAATCCGGGCAACAAATGCCCACGCGAGGACAGCACCACCACCCGTGCCGTGCCGGCCGCCTTGAGCACCGGCCAGAGTGCGGCCGTCAGGCGGAAATGTCCCAGGTGGTTGGTGGCGAACTGTCCTTCGCGCCCTTCGGCATCGCGGAACAACGGCGTCGCCATGATGCCGGCGCTGAGAACCAGCAGGTGCAGCGATCGGCCGCTGGCGAGGAAGCCCTCGGCGAAGGCACGGATCGAGGCGGGGTCGGTCAGTTCCATCCCGGCCACTTCGACCCGGGCGAGCCCGGCCAGCGCCCGGCGCGCAGCGTCCACGTTGCGCGCCGGAACGATGACACGGGCACCGAGGCCCGAGAACACACGAGCGGACTCCAGCCCAAGGCCGGACGCACCGCCAGTGACCACCACGGTCTTGCCGGATAGGTCGATGCCGCGGGCGACTTCTTCGGCGGTAGTGAAGGGTGTGAAAGGGGTGCCGAGCGGCTTTTGCATCGGGTTCATCGTTCATCTCCTGATCTTGACGGAGAGATGATTACCCGCGCCGGCCGGATCATCTATGCTTTAAATTCTCATATTCTGTTCAGATCATCCTATGCCCCTGCCTGATGAGCCACTTTCGCAACTGCTGACCCTGACCGGGGTACAGGCGGCCGTCTCGACGGGGCTCCGGGCGCGGGGGCTGTGGGCACTGCGGGTCGCCCCGCTGCCGACGCTCAAATGCAACGTGATCCGCCGGGGCGAATGCGGGCTGGAGGTGGCCGGTCAGCGCTGGGCACTGAAGACCGGCGACTGCTTTCTGGTCGCGCCAGGCAGACCGTTCACGCTGGGTACTGATCTCGACCGGCTGGCGCAACCGGCGCAGGACGTCTTCGCCGGTTGCGAGAACACCCTGATCGCGCAGTTCGACGCGGGACCCGGACCGGAATTCCTGTGCCTCGGCGGGCGCATGGATTTGCCACCGGCCGCCGCGCTGCTGATCGATGCCCTGCAATCGGTAACGGTGATTCCCGGCGACAGCCCAGTGGCGCGGAGGATCGGCTGGCTGCTCGACCGGCTGGAGGAAGAGTGCCGCACGCAGGCGCCGGGATCGGCGGCCATGGCGACTCACATCATGCAGATCGTATTCATCGAGTTGATCCGGGCCTTGCCGGCAACCGCTGCTCGCGGGTGGTTGGCAGCACTGGCCGATCCGCGTATCGGGCCGGCACTTCGCGCCATTCACCGTGAGCCGGACAGAGCCTGGCGGCTGCAGGATCTGGCGGAGGTCAGCCATCTGTCGCGATCGCAGTTCTCGGCCCGGTTTCGGCAGACGGTGGGGCAGGCACCGATGGACTATCTGCTCCATTGGCGGATGGCGCTCGCGCGCCAGGCCTTGTCACGCCCCGGGGCCACGGTCGAGTCGGTGGCGGATGAACTGGGCTATGCCTCACCAAGCGCCTTCGGCGTGGCCTTCCGCCGCGTCACCGGCACCACCCCGCGACGAGTAGCGCGCGAGGTGACGCGCCAGCCGCGCCGGACGACCTGCAGCGACACAACCTGATCGGCCTGAACTACGCGCGCGCTGCCAGCGACGGCCAGGCCCTGCGCCGCCTAGCCGTGGCCGGGCTGGGGCTGGCGCGGCTGGCCACATTCCAGGCGCGCGAAGACATCGCCGCTGAGCGGCGGCTGCCAGTGCTGGAGGACTGGAGTCCCGGCGGCACCGTGGAGGTGCATGCCGTATTCATGGGCCAAAGGCGACTACCCGCCCCTGCGGGGGCGTGCCTTCCTAGACTTTCTGGTGCCGCGCGTGCGGTTCTAGCGCAAAAGCAACATGCCTGACGCGACCGCCAGCACGGTCCAAGTCGCCATCATGGCCGGCGCCCTGAGCGCGTACTGCTGAAGCGAGCCCTCGGGCGCCGTCATCCCGAAGGGATGGACGAGCCGGGCGGCGAGCAGCGCGATCAGCAGCGCATGCACCGTCCAGCGCTCGGCCCCGAGCACTTCGTTGAGGCCCACGAGCAGCAGCGCCAGCGGCACATACTCGGCGAAGTTCGCCTGGATCCTGATCCGGCGTCGCAGCGACTCGTGTCCGCCGTCCCCGTGGTGCGCCTTGAATTGCGCCCTTCCAATGGATACCCAGATGGAAAGAACGAGAAAGAGAATGCCGAACCAACCGGCATAGCAAGCAGTCAGAGTGGGCGGGTTCATGTGGGCTCCTGGGTGTCAGGCCGGGGGCGGCGCAGGGATGAAAAATGGCGCTCCCGTCTCGACCGGCGTCTTCAGCCGCGACAGCACTTCGGGCCAGCCGCCGCGCACGGCCTGGCTGGTGGCGGTGGCGCCGCCGAAATCGTCGTGGGTGAGCACGAGCTTGCAGGCGTCGTCACCCGCGGGAAGGATATCCCAGGTCACGCGCGAGGGTCTGTCCGCCGCCACATCGTCCGACCAGCGGGCGCTGAAGCTGTGCACCAGCCGCGGGGGGATCGATCATGCTTTCTCGATCTGGAGGCAGACCTCTCGCGTCTTGCCCGAAACCTCGCCGCACTCCGTCGAGGCGGCATCGCCACACCTGTTTCCGCCCACACTGCGTCTGCTGATAGACCGTCGCTGTCTTGCACGCCGGTAACGCCCAGGCTCGAACGCAAGAAGACCGAATCCGTCTTTCGCCGCGATGGCGTCTGTAGCAAAACCTCGTTATCGAGCCATCCTGCCATGTGCAGTCAACCGCTTGAAGCATACCGCCACGCAGAGGCTCGGTGCTGGTGGACAAGCGCCATAGCGACAGGCGGCTGCTCTGGTGAACATCCGTCATCCTGGCCTTTCCCACAAGCCAAGCCGCCACCGTCTCGCGCCGTGAAGGCGCGTCCCGGCAGCGATTCCAATCAACGAGGGAAGCAGATGTCCTGAATCCGGTTACCAGGGAGCAGCCATGAGAAAGTCATTTTCTTCCGGCGCCCACGCCAAGGTCTTCTACCGTCCAATCGAGGCGGCCATCCAGTGGGCAGGGCTGTCGCGTTTCGAGCGTCGCATCCTCGATGTCGCCAAGGGGATGAACCGCTTACCGGAGCACCCCGAACTGGCACGCTGGCCACAGCTTCGCCTGAACGCGGAACGGATCCACGACGCACTGGTGCATCTCGACCTTCCCTACGGCAAGGACGGCATCACGAGCAACGACCCCGCCTTGCTCGATGACCCCAGCCTCACGATCCGACATGTCGATCTGAAGGCCTGGATGATCCGCTTCTATCCCGACCAGCGACCGGCCTTCCTGTTCGATGCCTTCGAGCGTCACCTGCATCCGGCCGTCAGTGTCGATGCTGTGCAGGCACTGGTCATGGATCGCGAGGCATTGAAGCTCCAGCTTGCCGACAGGGTGCAAGCCTGGGATGCGCTCTATGCCCAGTTCCAGACGCTCAGCCAGGAGCACCAGGCACGTACGGAGCGCGAGAAGCGTTCCGGGGTGCCGGGCGCCCGCAGTGAGTCCACCTACCTGAACATCGTTGGCGGTCTTTTGACCCTGCTGCTGGGCAAGTCGCCCAATGGCGTTCCCTATTCGTCCTTCGAGACGCTGGAATCGGTCATCAGTGCGCTGGTTGCCCATTACGGCGACAAGTCCGGGATCAGCGAGCGAACGCTGTGGGCGAAGTTTTCGGCAGCCAGGCGTCATCTCGCCACCCAGGACCGCTGACTGCAAGTGCAGACGGCGTGTCTGCACTTGCGGTGACCGCGCAGGGACCGCGCTATTGAATACGGGGCACGTCCATCACCGCCGCTACACAGCGCCAAGGAGTGTCCCTCGTGACTGCCCAGACCATCGCCACCGCGACGCCGAACGAACACCGCATCCTGCGCCGCGCGGAAGTCGAGGCCAAGACCGGCTTCAAGCGCGCCCACATCTACAACCTGATCAAGGAGGGCAAGTTTCCCAAGCCCCTGCGCCTCGGGGTACGCGCCATCGGCTGGGATTCGGTGGAGATCGATCAGTGGATCACCGATCGACTCAGGGAACGGGCGTGAGCCCGTGCTCCCTCGAAGTCCCTTCCACGAGGAGTCGTGCCATGCAGGTGGTATCCATCATCTCGACCAAGGGTGGCGTCGGCAAGACGACCACCGCAGCGAACCTGGGCGGCTTCATCGCCGATGCAGGGCTACGCGTGCTGCTGCTGGACCTGGACGTGCAGCCCACCTTGTCGAGCTACTTCACGCTCGGCACGCATGCGCCTGCCGGTATCTACGAGATGCTGGCCTTCAACGAGCAGCGTATCGAACAATTGGCTTCGCAGACCGCTGTGGCAGGTCTCGACCTGGTGGTGTCGAACGACCACCGCGGCGAACTGAACACACTGCTGCTGCATGCACCCGACGGGCGCCTGCGCCTGCGTCACCTGCTTCCCTCGCTGGCGTCGCACTACGACCTGCTGCTGATCGATACCCAGGGAGCGCGCAGTGTGCTGCTGGAGATGGCGGTACTGGCCTCCAGCCTGGCGCTGTCGCCGGTGACACCGGAAATCCTGGCGGCGCGTGAGCTGAGGCGCGGCACGCTGCAACTGATCGAGGACATCGCTCCGTATCGGCACCTCGGCATCGAGCCGCCACCGCTGCGCTTGCTCATCAACCGTGTGCATCCGGTTTCGTCGAACGCCCGACTGATCCAGCAGGCCCTGCGACAAGTCTTCCAGGCGCACGCTGGCATACAGGTCCTGAACACCGACGTCCCGGCCATCGAGGCCTACCCACGTGCCGCAACACGAGGACTGCCGGTGCATCGCGTCGAGTACCGGCAGCCGGTGGGCCGCACTGCACCTGCGGCGTTGGAGACGATGCGTGCGCTGGCTGGCGAGTTGTTCCCGGCATGGCGGGAGCGCTTCGCGTGCGTTACCGGCAAAGGTCACGCAGGGGGAACCAGTCATGGCCAACGCGCATGAACTGGCCCGCGGCCATGCGCGGCTGCGCGCGCTGATCGAGTTCGCGCTGGGCGAAGGCTGGCACGTGAAACGCACGCGCGGCGGGCACCTGATGTTCACCAAGCCCGGCTGCGCCGCGATCTACACCAGTTCGACCGCGAGCGATCATCGCGCCAGCCGCAACGCTCGCGCGCAGCTTCGCCGCGCCGCTCGACAAGCACCGGCGGCATCTCGGGAGAGCAGCGATGGCTGATCCGACGCCGCAGGACATGGCCGCCAAGCTGCTGGCCACCGGCTTCGAACGCAGCGGTCCTTCGGCCGCTGCCCTGACCGACCCCATCGCCGATACGCCGATGGTGGTGACGCTGGACGAGTTGCGTCCCTATGAACATGACCCACGCGTGACGCGCAACCCGGCCTACGAGGAAATCAAGGCCTCGATCCGCGAGCGCGGGCTGGACGCACCGCCCGCGATCACCCGCCGGCCGGGCGAGGCGCACTACATCATCAGGAACGGTGGCAATACGCGGCTCGCCATCCTGCGCGAACTGTGGAGCGAAACCAAGGAAGACCGCTTCTTCCGGATCGCGTGCCTGTTCCGCCCGTGGCCGGCGCGCGGCGAAATCGTGGCGTTGACCGGGCACCTGGCCGAGAACGAACTGCGCGGTGGGCTGACCTTCATCGAGCGCGCCCTGGGCATCGAGAAGGCGCGCGAGTTCTACGAGCAAGAAAGCGGCCAGGCGCTGTCGCAAAGCGAACTCGCACGGCGGCTGACGGCCGACGGCTATCCGGTGCCGCAGTCGCACATCAGCCGCATGAACGATGCGGTGCGCTACCTGCTGCCGGCGATACCGAACCTGCTCTACGGCGGCCTGGGACGACATCAGGTGGAACGGATCGCGGTACTGCGCAAGGCGTGCGAGCGCACCTGGGAGCGGCGTGCGCTGGGCCGCACGGTGGCCGTGGACTTCGCCACGCTGTTTCAGGATGTGCTGACGCGGTTCGACACGCAGCCGGATGACTTCTCGCCGCAGCGGGTGCAGGACGAGTTGGTGGGCCAGATGGCCGAACTGCTGGAGGCGGACTACGACACGCTGGCGCTGGAGATCGACGACAGCGAAAGCCGCCAGCGTGCGCTGACCAGCGAACCGGCGGCGCTGACGCCTCCGGCAGCGCCTGTCGTGCCTGCTGCTACTTCCGCACCGGTCTCCGAGCCTCAGCGGCCACCCGCCTCGTCTGTGCCGCGCGACACCACGCCGGTCGCGCCTTCGGCGCCAGCAGCAACACCGCCTGCATCGCCCGAAGCGCCGGAGGACCAGCACGGACCACGCGACGAGCGCCTGCAAGGGCACATCGTGACACCGGCACCGACCACCGAGCGCCTGCAGTCCATCCAGCGGATGGTCGCGGACCAGCTCGGCGACAAGTTGCCCGACTTCGAGGCCGATGCGCTGCGTGCGATCCCCGTGCAGGTCGGCGGGCTCTATCCCATCTCGGACGTCTGGTACATCGAGCCGGGGCTGGACGCGCCGGATCGCCTGCGCGTGCACATTGCGCAGTTTGCGCGCGAGATCGCCGAGGAAGCGGCGGTCAGCGACCACATCGAGGCCAGCGTCGGCGGCATCGGCTTTGTCTGCGTGGCGCCGGCCGTGGGCCAGGCAAAGGCGCTGCCTGCGTTCGCGCGGGCGGTGCTGACCCTGCTGCATGTGCTGAGTGCGGCTCCGCCCTCCGCGAACGGATTGGACCGCGCGCGGCTGGCCGACGAGTTGGCGGCGCTGCTGCATGGCCACGGCGGCTCGGCCACACGCCTGAGCGATGCTGCGCTGGTGAAGCTGTTCCGTCTGCTGCGCCTGGCGCGCCGGCTGCTGGATCTGGAAGCCGGCGTAGCGAGCCAGGATTCCTGAGCGCAGGAGGCTCCCGCATGTCGGCACCGCACCCACTCAACCAGGCCGTGATCGCCCAGGCCCTGCATGACCTGCGCAACGGCCAGTTGCGCCGCTGCAAGGCCATGGGCTTCGGCGAGGAGGAACTGGATGCGCTGAAGCACCCCGAACTCGTGAGCATGCTGGTGAATGCCACGGTGTCGTGGTGTTCGGTGTCGGTGAACCGGGAAGTGTTGAAGCGGCTGCTAAGCCAGGTGCACGACGTGGAGCGGGAGATCGCCACGGTGGACCGCATGCTGCGCCTGGGGGCGAGCACGGAGATGGTCAGCAAGTTCTACGGCCTCACGCATCAGGAAGTGGCGCTGCGCCGCGACATCCTCGGGCTGCCCAAGCGCAAGGGCCGGCATCCGGTGCTCGACGAGACGCAGGACGTGGCCTTGTGGGAGCGCTGGAAGGCCGGCGTCGCCGAGCGCCATATCGCCCTGACCGACGACATGGCGATGCTGGCGCTGACCATGGATCTGGCCGAGGCCATGACCCTGCCCATGTCGGTGATCTGGTCGGCGATACGGAACTGGATCGACCAGGGGCTGGTGTAGCCATGACGACGGCCGGCGCACCACGGCGCGAAGGCCCCGTTGCGCTGTCGGCGTTGTTCGACGAGGCGCTGCGGCACCTTGAGCCGAAGGAACCGGCGCAGGGCACGGCGCCGAGCCAGGACGGCTTTCTCTACAGCGGCAACCGCCATGAGAGCGTGCCGCGCAGACTGTTCCTCGACCGGCGCCTGACGCCGCTGGAGCGCAACGCCTGGCAGGTGTTCCGCCTGCAGCTCAGCGACGACGGCGTGACAGCCTTTCCCACCTACGACCAATTGCGCCCCTACCTGGCCTCGATGCCCTGCGCGGCGCAGGCATCGCACGAGACCGTGGCGCGCGCCCTGACGCTGCTGCGGCTGACGCGCTGGCTGAGCCTGGTGCGACGGCGGCGCGACCCGAAGACCGGCCGCATCCAAGGCAACCTCTATGTGCTGCACGACGAACCGCTGTCGCCCTTCGAGGCGATGCAGCTCGATGCCGACTACCTCGGCCTGGTCAGCCAGGCGCTGACCCATGCCGCCAAGGCGGTACAGATCGTGGGCATGAACACACTCAAGGAGATTGCCGAAGACCCGCTGCTCAGCGGCCGCACGCTGCCGACCCGATTGCAGGTGCTGGCGCAGCGCATGGCGCTGCATGGCTGGACGACGCCAGGTTATCCACAGGAGGGTGCGGACCACGAATCCGAAGAAGGCCAGGAAGCCCTGCTTCGGAATGGCACGCGCCCGTCTTCGGAATCCGAAGCGGGGCTGGAACCCGCGCAGGACGGCCATCTTCGGATTCCGAAGGAGGACCGTACAGTACGTATGAATCGTATAAATAAAGAAGTACGTACAGTACCGCGCGCGAGGGCCTTGCAGAACCTGCGGCTACCCGAGCGCTTCCTGCGCTTGAAGGACGAGCAACAGGCCGGTGCGCTGGTGGCGCTGCAACAGGTGGACGAGGCCCAGCGGCAGGCCGTGCTCGACGAATGGGAGGCACGCTGCCGCAACAGCGCTGTGCGCAACCCGGCCGGCTATCTGTTCGGCATCGTGCAGAAGGCGATCCGTGGGGAGTTCAAGGCCTGGGCGGGCGACAGCGCCACGGTGCCGCCTGCTTCCCGTCCACCCGCGCCGGCACCGGCGCCATCGGCACCGCCGGTATCCCCCGAAGTGGCGCGCGCCCACCTGGCGCGGCTGCGGGCGGCCCTGCGCGACCCGTGACCGGCCGAGCTATCCCCAGGGGATAGCTGGGACAGGGAGCCTTCCGGCGGGCAATCCGGCCACTCCCTTGTCAAGGTCTCAATTGAGATACAAAATAGGGCTAATGCATAACAGGAGAAGCAACGATGGCCGCACAGACTTCGATGCTGCACATCCGTGTGGACGACAAGCTCAAGGCCGATGCTGCCGAGAAGCTCGCCGGGGTCGGCCTCACCGTTTCGGACGCCGTACGCATCCTGCTGACCCGTGTGGTCAAGGAAGGCGCGCTGCCGGCTGGCCTCACGGCCGATCCGGAGGCCTACGATGCCTGGTTCCGGGCGAAGGTCCAGGAGGCGCTGGCCGACACACGGCCGCCGGTGCCGCACCAGCAGGTCATGGACGAGGCGCAGGCCCTGATCGACAGGAAGCGGCGTGCGCGTACTTGAGTGGCGCGAAGCTGCCCGCGCCGACCTGCTGGCGATTGTTGACTACATCTCGGACGACAACCCCGATGCCGCGCAGCGGTTGAAGGACGACATCGAGGCCAAGGCCGCGAAGCTGCCGGAGCGCCCGAAGCTCTACCGGCCTGGCCGCGTGGCCGGCACGCGGGAAATGGTCGTGCGCTCGAACTACGTGGTGGTCTACATGGAAGACGCTCGCGCGGTGTCCATCCTGCGCGTGTTGCACGCCGCGCAGCAGTGGCCGCCGGCACGGGAGTGAAGGCGGTTTTCCTCACAGGAGATTTGCCATGAATGCCAAGGAGCCTGAAGCAGCCAAACTCAAGGCGCTACAGGAAGCAGCCTGCATGGGCTGGGCCGACATCGCCGCCGGCTGCCATGCCGATGTCGCCGACGACCAGTTCGAAGGTTTCATTGCACAGTTGGAACAGCAGGCGGCGCCTGGCGTCGCCACCCGCCGCGAGGCTATCCCCAGGGGATAGCTGGGACAGGGAGCTTTCCGGCGAACAAACCGGGCGGGCCTTGGATACGGTTTCTTGACTGACGGCCTTCCGACCGGTGCCGATGCTGGCGACTCCGTTCCCCTACGCGAGTCGCCCACATGGCAAACGAACCCCTGCAACTGAATCTCGGATCGCTGCGCAGCGCGATGTCGCTGACGCTGCACACGCACCACGCCTCGCGCATCTGGCATGGCCGAGTGCCAGCGGAAGGACGCCCCGGCATCATCGGTCTCAACGGCTTCATCAGCGCGATGAACAAGATGAAGCGGGGTTCGGAGCAGGACGACCCCTACAGCGACTGGTGGATGCTCAGGGTCGAGGACAAGCTGGCCGATACCAAGACCCGCCTGCAGGCGCTGCGCGAGCAGGTGGACCAGGCGCTGGCCGACGTGCCGCCGGCACTGTCGCTGGGCGAGAACATGAACGTGCAGCCGGTGAAGCTGCCGCTGTTCGTCAACGCGCAGCTCGGCTTCATGGCGGTGTACTTGCTGGCTGACTACGATGACTTGGCACGCAAACTCATCCTGGCGCACCACACGGCGCTGATCGACCGCAGCACCCTGGAGCGCTGGCTCAATGATGGTGCGCACGCGCTGCGCAGCCTGTTCTCGCTGGCCCAGCAGTACCGCTACTCGGGGACGACACGCGACGACTTCGCGGCGAAGAACGCCGCGGCGAGAGCAGCATTGGAGAAGTTCGGCGAGCTGCCGCAGGACGTGTTGGAAGGCACGCGCCGCTCGCGCTTCGCGCCACCGATCGCGCGGCGGACAACCAAGCCCGGCACGCCGTCTGCTGCGCCTGCCATCGAGCCCGATGCGCCGGTTCCCACGGACGGCGCAGCCGATGGTGCAGCGGGCGACAAGGGGACTGGCGCATGACCGCATCGCCCCCCATCCGCCACTCCACGCGCTTCGTGGCGCTGGAACAGACGGACTTCCAGCGGCTGGAACACGCAGGCTACCTAAAAGGCCTTTTACAGCCTTTTAAGGGTAAGGGGAGTCTGGAGACCTGGGCCAGCCAGTGCGCAGCGCTGCGCGACGACGTGATTGGCCTGGCGCAGCGGCGCGTGCTGCCCCAGGCGCGCGCCTACCCCTTCAGCCTGCTCGACGTGCAGCTGGCCCAGCAAGCCACTGGCGCAGGGACGACCTTCCTGCGCTGGCGCAACCTGGACCGTTCCTCCATGGGCGTGGCGTTGTGGGAGGCCCTGCTGGCCAACCCCGCGACGCCGGCCTCGCTGATCGACGAGCTGTACGCGATGGAACTGCAGCGCATCGTGCTGAACATGCAGATCAGCCTGACCCACAGCATCGCTCGCCAAGCCCTGGAATGCGCCAACAAGGCCGCGCAGGCCGAAGCGGCTTACCTGCGGCGTGTCCACGGGCATACCGCCTCCGTTCCACCCACCACCAAGGAGTCACCATGAGCACGCAATTCGTCGGCGAGGGCAACATCGGTTCTGCGCCGGACTACCGCGAATTTCCGAACGGCAACGACGAGCCGCGCCGGCTGCTTCGCCTGAACGTCTACTTCGACAACCCGATCCCGAAGAAGGACGGCGAGTACGAAGATCGCGGCGGCTTCTGGGCGCCCGTGGAGCTGTGGCACCGCGACGCCGAGCACTGGAAGACGCTGTACCAGAAAGGCATGCGGGTGCTGGTCGAGGGCCGCACCGTGCGCGACGAATGGGAGGACGCCGACGAGAACGAGCGCGTAACGTTCAAGGTCGAGGCGCGGCGCGTGGGCATCCTGCCGTACCGCATCGAGTCGGTGGCGCTCAGCGCCAAGCCTGCCGGCGGACAGTAATTCGCCCATCGCCGTTCCCCCGAGGGCGGCTGTAGCAACCGTCATACGCCCGCGATGCACCAGCGAGCTATCCCCAGGGGATAGCTCCAAGGTCGTCCACGGAGTTCCAGCCGCCCTCCCGAAACAATGCTCTTGCTGCGCCAGCTCCTGCGGTCTATGCGTACGGCTGCTGCAACGGACCGCCTGCCGATCAAAAAAGCGGTGTCTGCATCAATCGGCTTCCTTGCTGCCGGCATCTCCTGGCCCCGCCAAGCTGACGCCCATCAGATGAACCCCACATTTCCAAGGAGGCTTCATGCGCGTGTTCCTGTGCGAGAAGCCGTCCCAGGGCAAGGACATCGCCCGTGTGCTGGGCGCCAGCCAACGCGGCAACGGCTGCTACAGCGGCGCCGGCGTCGTCGTGACCTGGTGCATCGGTCATCTGGTGGAGACGGTTCCACCCGAAGGCTACGGCGAGCAATACAAGCGCTGGGCCATCGAGCAACTGCCCATTCTTCCTGAGCGTTGGCGTGTCGAGCCCAAGGCGGCGACCGCAGCGCAATTCAAGGTCGTTCAGCAACTCGTCGCCAAGGCGGGCGAGCTGGTGATTGCGACCGACGCCGACCGCGAGGGCGAGATGATCGCCCGCGAGATCATCGACCTGTGCGGCTACCGCGGGCCGATTCAGCGCCTGTGGCTGTCGGCGCTCAACGATGCGTCGATCCGCAAGGCGCTGGGTGCGCTCAAGCCGTCCGCCGAGACGCTGCCGCTGTATTTCTCCGCACTCGCCCGATCGCGCGCCGACTGGCTGATCGGGATGAACCTGAGCCGCCTGTTCACCCTGCTGGGGCGCCAGGCCGGCTATACCGGCGTGCTGTCGGTGGGCCGCGTGCAGACGCCGACGCTGAAGTTGGTCGTCGATCGTGATCGCGAGATCGCGCGCTTCGTCTGCGTACCGTTCTGGGCCATCGAGGTTGCGCTTTCGCATGCAGGCCAGTCCTTCGTCGCTAGCTGGACGCCGCCGCAAGGCAGCGGCGACGATGCGGGCCGCTGCCTGCAACAGCCGGTGGCTCAGCAGGCCGCCGAGCGACTGCGCAAGGCCGGCTCCGCCCAAGTGCTGTCGGTCGAAACCGAGCGCGTGCGCGAAGGCCCGCCGCTGCCGTTCGACCTCGGTACCTTGCAGGAAGTCTGTTCCAAGCAGTTGGGCCTCGACGTGCAGGAGACGCTGGACATTGCCCAGGCGCTATACGAGACGCACAAGGCGACGACGTATCCGCGCTCGGATTCGGGCTACCTGCCCGAGAGCATGCTGGCCGAGGTGCCGGCCGTGCTCGACAGCCTGGTCAAGACCGATCCCAGCCTGCGGCCGCTGATCGACCGCCTGGACCGCCAGCAGCGTTCGCGAGCCTGGAACGACGGCAAGGTCACGGCACATCACGGCATCATCCCCACGCTGGAGCCGGCCAATCTCTCGGCGATGACCGACAAGGAGTTGGCCGTCTACCGGCTGATCCGTGCCCACTACCTCGCGCAGTTCCTGCCGCATCACGAGTTCGACCGGACGGTGGCGCAGCTCACGTGCGGCGGGCAGTCGCTGGTGGCGGTGGGCAAGCAGATCGCGGTGGCCGGATGGCGCCAGGTGCTGGCGGCGCCGGCCCTTGACGACACGGACCGGGACGATGCGCAGCAAAGCCAAGTGTTGCCGCCGTTGAAGACTGGCGATGCCTGTCAAGTCGGTCAGGTCGAGCTGAAGGCATTGAAGACGCTGCCGCCCAAGCCCTACACGCAGGGCGAGCTGGTCAAGGCCATGAAGGGCGTCGCCAAGCTCGTGACCGACCCGCGCCTGAAGCAGAAGCTGAAGGACACCACGGGCATCGGCACCGAGGCGACGCGCGCCAACATCATCAGCGGGCTGCTGGCCCGCGGCTATCTCTTGAAGAAAGGCCGCGCCATCCGTGCATCGGATGCGGCCTTCACGTTGATCGACGCCGTGCCGGCGGCCATCGCCGACCCGGGGACCACGGCGGTGTGGGAGCAGGCACTGGACATGATCGAGGCCGGCCAGATGACGCTGGACACCTTCATCGCCAAGCAATCGAGCTGGGTCGCCCGGCTCGTGCAGCAGTACCGCGGCGCCACGCTGGACCTCAAGCTGCCGCCCGCGCCGGACTGCCCGCAGTGCGGCGCCCCGATGCGCCAGCGTAGCGGCAAGAGCGGCGCGTTCTGGTCGTGCAGCCGCTACCCGGACTGCAAAGGTACGCAGCCGGTCGAAGATGCCCCGGCAGGCAAGCGCGGCGCATCCGGTCGCACCTCCAGGACACCGCGCCGGCGCCCCAAGGCGAACTGACGCCCACGTCTCCCGCTGCCACGCCGGATCTTCCCGACGGCGGGGCAAACCTCCCGCGCCCCGCGGGACTCCCCAGCGCGCGTTCCCTTCTGCAACGGTGTGCGCGTCCTGCACAGGCCTCACGGCTGGCAGGGCGAGAAGGTCATTGCTCCGTCGAATCGCGCGCAACGCGGTTCCTTTGATCCAGGTTGTTCCGTACATCCGCGAGCGGTCTCCTGACGCCTTGGCCCGCAAGGCTGCGAGGTGCCAGGAGACCGCTTGCGGTCGACGGTATTCGGTGCCGGTGCCCGCCGGCGGAACAACGGGTTCCCTTTGTGTGCGGATGCACGCCAGAGGATGCCGGCTCCAGCCACGAAACGGGCCGGGTGAGATTGCTGACGCAGCGAATGGCTTTGACGACGGCCTGGCCTGCTTGCAGCCCACAGGTGGATTGATTCTTCTCCAGCCGAAGCCCTACGGGGCTTCGGCGCCTTTGTCGTGGGCGGAAGGATCGTGCACTGCTGCTGCCGGCAGTGCTCGGGCCAAACCGGACGGCGCGCGGTTCCGTTTGATCGGCGACGGTGCGCCGCCGCGCTTCCATCCTTTCCGCATGTGTCGCTGACGGTCGTCAGCACCATGCCCTGGCAGCTCCGGTCTTCAAGGCTGCAACGCGCCTCGCCGCGTTGATCGATCCAGTCCGCCTCGCACCGACCACCGCGGACGCGCGTCGCCACGACGCGTGGTGCTTTCGATGTTCAACCTTTCGGGAGGTCTCCGCTCCCGACGGGGCGTGGTGCTCCCGGTCTTCAACCACCAGGAGGAACCACATGTCTCTCGCGTTCGCAACAGCCCCTTTGAGTGCTGAACAGGCCCGCGCCGAATCCATCGGCTACCAGGCCCTGGCCTACGTCGGCAAGCGCCTGCCCCTGCAGGTGCTGTGCAGCGCAGCCGGCCACTACATCGGCACCGCCGATGCGGATGGTCCCGTCTCGCGCGAGTCGGCCAGCTTCTTCCGCTCGCACCACGCTGCCGAGCACGCCCTGCAAACGGGCCGCTGGCAGCAGCGCCTCCACCCGTGAATCCAATCACCAGGAGCCCCCGTCATGAACCGTGCTCTGCCTCAAGAGGTACTTGATCAGATCAAGCTGGAAAAACAGCACTTCGCCGCCGCGCCCCAAGCCTTCTTCGAGGCGTGGAAGCGCGGCGTGAACATCGCCGGTGCCGAATGGTTCGGCGACGGCACACGCGAAGGTCTGCAGCGTGCCACCACCAAGTGGGACCTGCGGCCCAACATGCTGATGCTCAACGACGCACTGGGTGTGCTGAGCAGCGGTCAACGGATGTTCCTGTCCGCGATGGTGAGCTTCTACAACGCCCGCGAGGGCGGCGCGATGCTCAAGCGTTGCGGCTTCGAGGGGCTGTCCGACCTCGGCGGCCTCGACCTGGAGCGGCGCAAGGTCCTCGCCGACCTCACGCTGCACTACAACGGCTGGTGAGCCGCGCCTGGCAACCCACCGTCCTTTCATCCCACCCGACGAGGGACATGCGTCCCCGTTCGGGGCCATGTCCCTCCTTCTTTTCGCAGGAGCGGCCATGTCCCAAATCACCATCTTCCACTGACCTGCACCGCCCGCCACCAGGGCGGCCCGACGCCGCGGCCGGCTGACCGGTTGCCACTTCATCCACCCGCTGGGGTTTAAGGCAACGCTGATCAAGTAATCGAAACGGGCAGCGATCCGGATCATGAGGTTCTTGGATCGGTGATCAGCCGTCCTTCCATGCCCGTTTCCGGGTGCGACGCGGTTCCGACCGCGTTGATCACACCAGTTCGCACCGGCATCCATGCGCGAACGGCCATCGGTTCTCGATGGCGATGCCACCAAGCTGTTCCATCAACCCACGCGGGGGTTCCACACCTTCCCCGCCTTGGGTCGGGTGTGTCTCCGCCTCATTGTTCCCAGGAGATTCACCATGACCACTTCCACCGAAAAGTCCTACTTCGATCTGCACATCACCGGCCTCGGGTACCTCAATCGCATCCGCGAAGTGAAGCCCAAGAAAGGCGATGCGTTCCTGGCCTGCGACATCGCAGCCCTGAACGGTCCCAGCGATGACGTCTCGTATGTGCGTTTCGACACGCGCGTATCGGGATCGGAAGCGCAGCACCTGGTGCGCCGCTGCATTCAGGCGGTCGACGCCGAGAAGAAGGTGATGATCGGCTTCCGCCTGGGCGACCTGTGGACCGACACCTTTACCTACTCCAAGGGCAAGCGTGCCGGCGAGCAGGGGGTGAGCCTCAAGGCCCGCCTGCTGTTCGTCAGTTGGATCAAGGTCGACGGCAAGCTCGTCTACAAGTCCGAACCCAAGCCGACCGAGACCGACGAGCGGGAGCCGGAAGTCCCTGTGACGTCCGACGCGCCCGCTGCGCAGCAAGCCTCGGCACCGGAGCCTTCCGAGCCCGTTACCGATGCTGCCAAAGACGCAGCCGATGCGCCCGCACTGGCCGTTGCCGAGTCGTTCTGATCCGCAAGGCCCCATCCCCGGGGCCTTGTCTTCTCTTCGTCAGCAGGAGACCTTCATGATCACCATCCCCGGCCAACTGGCCATCAAGACCATCCACGGCAGGAACGGCGACTTCAACGTCGGCCGCCTGGCGACCTCGATCGGCGAGTTCGTCGTGAAGAACGCCGAACTCGATCAGTACCGCGAGGGCAAGTACGACGGTGATTTCGTCATCGTCGAGATTCGCCCCTCCACGTACAACGCCAACGGCCGCATGGTCATCGAGATCCGCGCCCATCTGGGCGGGATGACGCTGTCCAACATCGACGCCCTGAGCCGCGACGAAGCCCGCCGGCTGAGTCCGCAGGAAGTCGATCCGATCGACGAGGAAGCGCAGACGCCCGCGCCGGCATCGCCCCCGGCCAAGCCGAAGGCGAAGCCGCGCAGTCCGCGCGATCCCCTGATCGATACCACGCCGTTCGGCAGCGAACCGGCCCCCGTGTCCGCTGCGGCCTCGGCCGAGGCAGACGACGCGGCGCTGTTCGGTGCCTTGTGGCCTCTGGGCGAGACCGTGAAGCTCGATGCGACCGTGGATCGTCGTGTGCTGCGTCAGCAGCGCGACCGTCTCGACAAGCTGGGCTACGAGTTCGCTCCGTTGTCCCAGGACTGGCACCTCAAGGCTGCCTGATCCATCCGCCGCCTTGCGCGGCATTCCGCCACCCGCCGGGGCTCTCCCCCGACGGGGATGGCTCCGGCCTTTTCTTCAAGGAGACCCTCATGGGCTGGACCTTCGTTCGTCAGACGCGCGATCAGTTGATCCGCGAGTTGCTCGCTCCGCAGGCGTCCGAACGCGCTTGCTGCGAAGTCATCGACCACACACTGGACGGCGACGTCCTGTGGACCGTGGTTCGCGTCACCGCCAGGCAGGCGGGCGTCATGGGCCTCGCGGCCGGTGAGTCCGTCTGCTACATCGGCTGCCATCTGCTGGAAAGCTCGGGCGGCGATTGGGGCTACAAGTCCCTCGACGAGTCCGTGCATCCGTACTACTACTCGTGCCCGCTGCGCTATCTCGACATGGCGCCGGTGCAAAGCCCCGAGTGGCGCGAGCGGGTCCACCGCTTCCACGCTGGGCGCGCTGCCTAGCGGAACGTATCTTCCTTCACCCAACCGGGGCAAGCACGGCCCCGCGGGCTGTGGTTGCTCCTTCTTTTCCAAGAGGACATCACCATGCCTGCACCTTCTTCCGCGAAGCCGCTGTACCGCATCGACGAATGCCCCGACCTCATGGCCGACGGTTGCGTCGGTGACGAGCAGGGCAATCTGGTCTTTCTCTCGATCTGGGCGCGCGACACCGCCGTTCAGGAGTTCCTCGCCCGCCTGACCCTCGGCCGGGACGAACAGGGGCTGGACCAGTTCCACGTCATCACCGAGCAGGGCGCATCCATCCCGGTCTTCGTCGGCAACGTCGAGAACCTGGAAAAGCGCATCACCCGTGCCTATCGGCGAACGCTGTTCGGTTCGCTGACAAATCTGTGGCTGTTCGATCGTCGCTGCGTGAAGCCAGACAAGGCCAACGCCAGCGCGCTGGCGCTTCTGCCCAGGGATTCCGCTCACCGGCTCGACCGGCTGTGGACGCTGGTGCAGGAGACCTGCCCGCTGCCACTGCTCGACCACTGGCGCGACACCGTGCTGGCGCTGTTGCAGACACGGCGAATGCTGACCGGTCTTCCCTTGGCCCTCGGGCCGCTGGGAGGCCATCGGCTGGCCCTCGATGTCCCGGCGCTGACGAAGGCGTTGGGCGAGCTGATCCGCAACGGCACCCTCGGCGCCACGCAGTACGAACTGGCCGCGAACGCACCGCTTCGGCGTGTGGCGTGAGCCATCCCCACGGGCATGCGCGCCGCGCGTGCCCGCCTTCCTTCATCCATCACCAGGAGAAATCCATGGCACTCATGTTTCCGCGCCTGGCGCGCAACTTCATTCGTAACGGCTACTTCCCCACCGACGAGCCGACGCTGGAGCGGGCCTTGTCCGCGCTGGCGCCGTCTCCCGGCGCCATGTCCATCCTCGATCCCTGCGCCGGCGAAGGCGTGGCGATCGCTGAAGCCGCCCACGCCCTCGGGCGCGAGCAGGTCCAGGCCTTCGCCGTCGAGTACGACGCCGAGCGTGCCCGCCACGCACGGAAACTGGTCGATCGCTGCATCCACGGTGACCTGATGGACACGCTGATCTCGCGCCAGTCCTTCGGGCTGCTGTGGCTGAACCCGCCGTATGGCGACCTGAGCAAGGACGTGAACGGCAACATCGGCTATCAGGGTCAGGGCCGTGCGCGGCTGGAAAAGCTGTTCTACCAGCGTGCGCTGCCGCTGCTGCAGTACGGCGGCGTGTTGATCTTCATCGTGCCGTCCTACGTGCTTGACGCCGAGCTGGTCGGATGGCTGACGCGCCACTTCGCCGACCTGCGTATCTACCGTGCGGTGGAAACGCAGTTCAAGCAGGTGGTGATCTTCGGTCGCAGGATTCGTCAGCGCGACCAGGCATCGGAATCGGCCAAGGCCGTGCGCGGTCTGCTGCTGCAGATCGGACAGGGTGACGCCGAAGCCGAGGAGCTGCCGCTCGAATGGCCGTTCCTGCCGTACACCGTCCCTGCCAGCCCGGCCGAGCCGGAGCACTTCTATCGCGTGACGATGGAGCCCGAGCAGTTCGCCGATGAAGTCGGCCGGCTGCAAGGACTCTGGCCGGCGCTCGATACGCACCTGGGCGCCGCGCAGCAATCGCTGCGTCCGCCCGCGCGGGCCTTGTCGCACTGGCATCTCGCCCTGGCCTTGGCCGCAGGTGCGATCTCCGGCGTAGTGAAGTCCAAGAGCGGGCGCGTGCTCGTCGTCAAAGGTGATACCCACAAGGAGAAGACCCTCCAGACGGAATACACCGAACGCGACGACGGCTCCGTGGCCGAGACGCGCATCCTCACCGACAAGTTCGTGCCGGTCATCCGCGCATGGGACTTGACGCTGGGCTCACCCACGTGGGGCGAAGTGCTGACCATCCGCTGATCGCTGTTCCCTGACGGTTCGCCGTCGCTTTCATCCACCCACCGGGGTCACGTTGCCCCGATGGGGTGCCGTGGCCCCTTCTTCCAGAAGGAGATACCACCATGGCACTCGCAGTCCTCAACATCGCCTCACAAGCACGCTTTTCGCCCGGGCAGGTGGTCATGACCGCCGGCGTCGACGAGCTGGTCCGACAGGGCCGGCTCAACCCCACGCCGTACCTGCGCCGCCATCTTCATGGCGACTGGGGCGACCTGGACGACAGCGATCGGCGGCAGAACGACGCCGCGCTGAAGTCCGGCGAGGATCGTCTGTTCTCGTCCTACCAGGTCACGCGCGACCTGAAGCTCTGGATCATCACCGAATGGGATCGCAGCGTCACCACGCTGCTGTTGCCCAGCGAATACTGATCCGCATCCAGCGGCACCTACACGTTTCTTTGCCGCGTCTTTCTTCCCACCCAGGGGCATGTCACCGCCCCGTGTGGGAGGTGCATGCCCCATTGCTTTGGAGCATCACCATGTCCCTCGATCTCGAAACCGTTCCCGTAACCGCTGTGCAGGGCGACCTGCTCGAAGCGGCATCTTCTCCTCTCACACTCAGCCTGCAGGATTTCGTATCGGAGTTCGGCGACGAGTTGCTCGATTCGCTGAACCGCGCCAATCCTCCGGTCTACACCGGTCAGGTGCGGGTGCATCGGCAAATGATCCTCGCCGCACTCAAGCGCAAGCTGTTCCCGGCGCAAGCCGATGTGGTCCATGCCGTCACCGAGCTACTGGTCGACCGCGGCGAACGCGCCGCGATCGTCAATGGCGAGATGGGTTGCGGCAAGACGACCGTCGGCATCGCCACGGCCGCCGTGCTCAACGCCGAAGGCTACCGCCGCACCCTGGTGCTCTCGCCACCCCACCTGGTCTACAAGTGGCGGCGCGAGATCCAGGAGACGGTGGCCGGTGCCAAGGTCTGGGTGCTCAACGGCCCGGACACGCTGGTCAAGCTGCTGAAACTGCGCGAGCAGTTGGGCGTGCCGGCCCAGGGCCAGGAGTTCTTCGTCCTGGGCCGCGTGCGGATGCGGATGGGGTTCCACTGGAAACCTGTCTTCGTTCGGCGGCGCACCCCTCACGGCGACGTGGGGGCCTGCCCGGATTGCGGGCATGTCGTCACCGACCTCGACGGCGAGCCGATCAACCCGGTCGAGCTGGAAGCCGAGGAGTCCCGCCGCAAGTGCAGCCACTGCCGTGCACCGCTGTGGACGCTGATCCGACCGAGGGGCTTGTCCGCGAGCGACCAGTCCTCGACCGTGCTCAAGGCACTGAAGCGTATTCCAACCATCGGCGAAGTCACCGCGCAGAAGCTGATGCAGAAGTTCGGTGACGCCTTCCTCGCGTCGATGCTCGGGGACAACATCCACGAGTTCATCAACCTGATGGACGACCGCGGCGAACTGGTCTTCTCGGATCGGCAAGCCCACCGGATGGAACGCGCGATGGCCAACATGGAGTTTGGCTTCGGCGAGGGCGGCTACCAGCCGTCCGAGTTCATCAAGAGGCAGCTTCCCCAGGGCACGTTCGACCTGCTCATCGCCGACGAGGCACACGAGTACAAGAACGGCGGCTCCGCACAGGGCCAGGCCATGGGGGTGTTGGCGGCCAAGGCGCGCAAGACGCTGCTGCTCACCGGCACGCTGATGGGCGGCTACGGCGACGACCTGTTCCACCTGCTGTTCCGAGCCCTGCCGGGGCGGATGATCGAAGACGGCTACCGGCCGACGAAGAGCGGCAGCATGACGTCGGCCGCGATGGCGTTCATGCGCGATCACGGTGTCTTGAAGGACATCTACTCCGAGAGCACCGGCACGGCGCACAAGACGGCCAAGGGCACCAAGGTATCGGTACGCACGGTCAAGGCGCCGGGTTTCGGTCCCAAGGGCGTGCTGCGTTGCGTCCTGCCGTTCACCGTCTTCCTCAAGCTGAAGGACATCGGTGGCAACGTGCTGCCGCCCTACGACGAGGAGTTCCGCGAAGTCGCGATGGACACGGCGCAAGCCGCGGCCTATCGCGATCTGGCGGGTCGGCTGACCCAGGAGCTGAAGCAGGCCCTGGCGAAGCGCGACACGACGCTGCTCGGTGTGGTCCTCAACGTGCTGCTGGCCTGGCCGGACTGCTGCTTCCGGTCGGAAACGGTGGTGCATCCGCGCACGCGCAACACCTTGGCGTTCGTACCGGCTCAGTTCAACGAACTGGAGGTGATGCCCAAGGAACGCGAGCTGATCGAGATCTGCCGGCAGGAGAAGGCGGAAGGTCGCAAGACCCTGGTCTATTCGGTCTACACCGGCACGCGCGACACCACGTCGCGCTTGAAGGTGCTGCTGGAGCAGGAAGGCTTCAAGGTGGCGGTACTGCGCGCGAGCGTGGATGCCTCCCGCCGCGAGGACTGGATCGCCGAGCAGTTGGACCGTGGCATCGACGTGCTCATCACCAATCCCGAACTGGTGAAAACCGGCCTGGACCTGCTGGACTTCCCGACCATCGTGTTCCTCCAGAGCGGGTACAACGTGTATTCGCTGCAGCAGGCCGCCCGGCGCTCCTGGCGCATTGGCCAGAAGCAGCCGGTGCGCGTGATCTACCTCGGCTACGCCAACTCCTCGCAGATGACCTGCCTGGGGTTGATGGCCCGGAAGATCATGGTGTCGCAAAGCACGTCGGGCGACGTGCCGGAGTCCGGGCTCGATGTCCTGAACCAGGACGGTGATTCCGTCGAGGTGGCATTGGCACGACAGCTCGTGGCGGCATGATCCATGCCTTGCATGCCGGCGGCCTTATGGTCGCCGGCATTTTTCCTGGCAAATCGGGAGCCGACGGATTCGCTTTGTTTGCTGCGGCAGAGGGCCGGCGCGGCGATGGTGATGGCTCGTTGTTCAGGACACCGATCCATGCGCCCATCCCGCCAGCCCTTCCGTATCGCCGGACGCAGCCATCTGATCCGTTTGCCCGGCTTGCTCCTGGCCGCCATGGCCAGCGGCTGCGCGATGACGAACGCCGTGCCACCGACGCCCGCATCCGAAGCCATCGACATCGCGCCCGAAGCCGTGCCGGATTTCGTGCCGGTGACGCGGTATGGCCGCTACACCCTGGTTGAACTCGCGCCGACGGCGGCCCAGCACGACGTGTTGCTGCAAGTGGTGGATGTGGATATCCCCGGCACGCTGGGCGCCACCGTCGGGGATGCCCTCCGGCACCTCGTCCTGCGTTCCGGCTACCGACTGTGCGACGAACAGTCCGCCGATCTGCTGGCCTTGCCGTTGCCGGCGGCTCACTACCGGCTCGGCCCGCTCCTGCTGCGCGACGCGCTCTTGACCCTGGCCGGTCCCGCCTGGGATCTGCAGGTCGACGACGGTGAGCGGAAGGTGTGCTTCATCCGCAGACTCAGGGAGGCTCGTACGCAGCACGAGCCCAAGCCACCGGAAATCAACCGTTCGGCTGAGCCCGCTCCGCTGATCCAGGAGGTTGCGCCATGACCATCCGGGACTCGGCGACGGGCCAGCGCACGACGCTGCTGCGGGTCGCGGCCGCAACCTGGTTGTTGCTCGTCAGCGCGGTGGTGCTGGTGGATCACATGGCCTTGTCCGGGCTGGCTGAACAGACCCAGGCCTTCGCGCCCACCGCGCAGGTGTCTCTGCTCGAATCCCGAGTGGATGGCCTCTCGCATCGGATCGAACAACGCCATACTGAGCCCGCCGCCTTGCCGCAGGCGCGCTACGAGCAGGACACCGCGGCGTTGGACCAACGGCTGGCGGCGATCGAGCTGGCGCAGGCCCACTACGCCGCCACCGATGCGCTGCACGCATTGGAAAACCGCGTCACGCGACTGGAAGCCCGCCCGGTCTCGCGCCAGCCAAAACTGCCCGCACCACGGCCGTCCCAACCTGTGACGGCCCAACCCAAGCCTGTTGAGCCTTCATTCCGCCTGATCGGAGTGGAACTGCGTGCGGGAGAGCATTTCGTGTCGGTGATGCCTGTCGGTGGCACCGGGCTGGCCGATGTCCGCCTGCTGCGCGCCGGCGAGTCGGAGGCCGGCTGGCGGCTGGACGGCATCGAGCGCGATGGCGCCGTCTTCCAGCAGGGTGACGAGATCCGCCGGCTGCCCATCCCGCCCCGATAGGGAGGCCCATGCCGATGGTCCCGCGCTACTTGATCCCGCCATTGATGGCCGTGTTGCTGGCCGCTCCCGCCATGCAGGTGGCACTTGCCCAGCCCACCGGTGCAACCACCGCGGCCAGGACGGCGCCGAGCCGTGAAGCGCCTGCGGCCATCGCTCGCAGCGACGAACAGCGGGCGCAGGACTGGGGGCTGCGCACGGACGAATGGACGCGCTACCGCGAGTTGATGCAGGGGCCACTGGGTGTCTACTCGCCCAGCCTCGACCCGCTCACGGTCCTCGGCATCGAAGCACGTTCCGACGAGGAGCGCCGCCGCTACGCGGAACTGCAGGTTCGGGCCGAAGCCCGGCGGGTCGAGAAGACGCTGGCCTACCAGCGTGCCTACGACGCCGCCTGGCAACGGATCGCGCCGGGCATGGCGCGGGTCAACCTGCCCGGTGCCAAGCCGACCGGCGCGGGCACCGCCATCGCATCAGGCGCCGACCGAATCGCCGTCTTCGTGAAGGACGGCTGTACCGCCTGCGACCAGGCCGTGCAGCGGCTGCAGGCGTCGGGCGTCGAGTTCGATGTCTATGTCGTCGGCAGTCGCGCCGACGACGCGCGCATCCGTGAATGGGCACGCCGGGCCCGTATCGACCCGGCGAAGGTGCACGCCCGGCACATCACCCTCAACCACGACGGTGGCCGCTGGCTGTCCCTCGGCCTGCAGGGCGAACTGCCCGCCGTCGTGCGCCAGGTCGGCGGCCAATGGCAGCGACAGTAGGCCTCGCGCGTCTCGCGCTCCTGCTGCTGGCTTGCTGGCCACTCGGCCAGGCGAAGGCCGGGGAGGTTCCGCCGCCGGCCTACCAGTTCGCGGCACAGCGTGCGGGCATTCCGGCGGCGGTGTTGTACGCGGTGGCCTTGCAGGAGAGTGGCACCCGGTACCACGGCCGCCTCGTGCCCTGGCCCTGGACGCTCAACGTGGCCGGGGCATCGCATCGGTTCGCCACCCGCACCGAGGCCTGCGCCGGCCTGCACCAGGCATTGCGCGACGTGCCGCGCACCCGCATCGACGCCGGCCTGGGCCAGATCAACCTGGGCTACCAGCGTCACCGCTACGACCACCCCTGCGAACTGCTCGATCCCTATCGGAACCTGGCGCTGGCCGCGCAGATCCTGCGCGAGCAGCACGCGCCTGGCCAGGACTGGCTGATCACGATCGGCCGCTACCACCGTCCCGCTGGTGGCGCACCCGCTGCGCGCTACCGCCAAAGCGTTGGACGCCACCTGGCCCGCGTTCTGGGCGAGCCAGCGCGGGGCGCGGATACCCGGAGAACCCTGCCATGAAGCCTCGAATCTTCCGTCCGGCTGTGCCGTGGCTGATCGGCTTGCTGCCGCTCGTGTCCGTGCCAGCCGCTTTCGCACAATCGCCGCCCTTGATCGTCGTCGAGGATCACGGCGGTGCCTCCGCGCTGCCTTATTACCAGGCCCTGGACCTGCAACCGCGCACCGGAAGCAGGCCATCTCCCAGGATCGAGATGCCACGCCTGCCCGAAGGGCCTTCTGGCGAGGCGGCCATGCTGCCGGTGCGTTCTGCCCATTTGGCCCCTGGCGATGTGGCTCCCCGGGCGATCCAGGCGCCTGGGCTCACTCCGATGTTCCTGGTTGGTGATGACCAGCGCTCCCATGCCTGGCTGCGCCAGCGTGCCCCGGCGCTGCGCGAGCTCGGGGCCGTGGGGTTGGTGGTCCAGGTCGAGTCACCACGGGCACTTGCGTCACTGCGTGCCCTGGCGCCCGGGCTGATGCTGGCGCCGGCGTCCGGGGACGAACTGGCCAGGCGCCTGGGGCTGCGCCACTACCCGGTGCTGGTGACCGCCACCGGCATCGAACAGTGAGGAATGCCCGATGGCCCAGCCGCACGCCGTCGAAGTCCTGCTGCGGCCAGCGGTGGAGCTATACACCGTTGCCGTATGCGCAGGCGCCGCGGTGGTGTGCGTGGTGGCACCGTGGTCGCTCGCGTTGAATCCGGTACTCGGCCTCGGCAGCGCGCTGGCCTTCCTGGCCTTCGGCGCGATTCGCCTGCGCGACGCCTGGGCCATCCTGCGCTACCGCCGCCACATCCGTCGTCTGCCACGCTACGTGATGACGAGCCGTGACGTGCCAGTGAGCCAGTACCGCCTGTTCGTTGGGCGTGGCTTCCGCTGGGAGCAACGACACACCCATCGGCTGACGCAGACCTACAAGCCCGAGTTCCGGCGCTACGCCGAACCGACGACGTTCTACCGCCTGGCGCGCCGCCTGGAGGAGCGGCTGGAGTTCGCGCCGCCGCCGCTGCCTAGGCTGGCGCGGGCATTGGCCTGGGATAGCCCGCTCAATCCGGTCCGGCCGCTGCCGCCCGTGGGTGGCATGCCGCGCCTGCATGGCATCGAGCCGCACGAGACCGACGTCACCCTGCCGCTGGGCGAGCGTGTGGGCCACACCCTGGTGCTCGGTACCACGCGCGTGGGCAAGACGCGCCTGGCCGAACTGTTCATCACGCAGGACATCCGCCGCAAGGTCCATGGCGAGCACGAGGTGGTCATCGTCTTCGATCCCAAGGGCGATGCCGATCTGCTCAAGCGCATGTATGTCGAGGCCAGGCGAGCCGGACGCGAGGGCGAAATGTACGTGTTCCACCTGGGCTGGCCCGACATCTCGGCACGCTACAACGCCGTGGGCCGGTTCGGGCGCATCTCGGAGGTCGCCACGCGCGTTGCGGGGCAGCTTTCCGGCGAGGGCAACAGCGCCGCGTTCCGCGAGTTCGCCTGGCGCTTCGTCAACATCATCGCGCGCGCCCTGGTGGAACTGGGGCAGCGGCCAGACTACCTGCTGATCCAGCGGCACGTCGTCAACATCGACGCGCTGTTCATCGAGTACGCCCAGCACTTCTTCGCCCGAACCGAGCCCAAGGCCTGGGAGGTGATCGTCCAACTCGAAGGACGACTCAACGACAAGACCATCCCGCGCCACATGGTCGGGCGAGAGAAGCGGGTGGTGGCACTGGAGCAGTACCTGTCGCAGACGCGAACCTATGACGCCGTGCTCGACGGCCTGCGCTCCGCGGTGCGCTACGACCGCACCTACTTCGACAAGATCGTCGCTTCGCTGTTGCCGCTGCTGGAGAAGCTCACCACCGGCAAGATCGCGCAACTGCTCGCGCCGAACTATTCCGACCTGTGCGACCCGCGCCCGATCTTCGACTGGATGCAGATCATCAGGAAGCGGGCCGTGGTCTATGTGGGGCTGGATGCGCTGTCCGACGCCGAAGTGGCGGCGGCCGTCGGCAACAGCATGTTCAGCGACCTGGTGTCGGTGGCGGGGCACATCTACAAGCACGGCATTGACGATGGCCTGCCAGGTGCATCGGCCAATGCCAAGGTCGCCATCAACGTTCATGCGGACGAGTTCAACGAACTGATGGGCGATGAGTTCATCCCGCTCATCAACAAGGGTGGCGGTGCGGGCATGCAGGTCACGGCCTATACGCAGACGCTCTCGGACATCGAGGCGCGCATCGGCAATCGCGCCAAGGCCGGCCAGGTCATCGGCAACTTCAACAACCTGTTCATGCTGCGGGTGCGGGAGACCGCCACCGCCGAACTGCTGACACGACAACTGCCGAAGGTGGAGGTCTACACCACCACCCTGGTCAGCGGCGCCACCGACAGTTCCGACATCCACGGCCAGACCGACTTCACTAGCAACGCGCAGGACCGCATCAGCACGTCGAGCGTGCCGCTCATCGAGCCTGCGCACGTGGTCGGCCTGCCCAAGGGGCAGTGCTTCGCCCTCATCGAAGGCGGCAACCTGTGGAAGGTCCGCATGCCGTTGCCGGCGCCCGATCCGGACGAAGCCATGCCCCGGGACCTGCAACAACTGGCCGGCTACATGCGCCAGCACTACGCCGAGGCGGGCGAATGGTGGGAGGGCAACGGGCAGCCCCCGTTGCATGACGACGACGCGTTGCCAGCAAATCTGGCCGAGGAAGTGCAAGAAGGCACGCCGGATGAAGAGGCCCCATCGTGAAAGAGCCCGCCGCGACCGCTGAGCGACAGCAGGCACGCCAACGAGGCCTGGTCGCCAGCGTGGTCACGCTGCCGTGGCGCCTGTTCGGCGTACTGGTCGCCTCGCTGCTGCTGTCCATCGTCATCGAATGCGTCGGCATGCACCTGTTCTGGCCAGACCAGGGCTGGCGCCACGCGCAGGGCATGCTCGACTACGAACTGAACCAGCTCTCCACCCATTTCACCCGGAGCGCCGTCGTGCAGGAGCCGGGACGCACCGCGCGCTGGCTGGTGGAGGGCACCTACGAGTGGGTTTTCGTGAAGACGGGCTTGTTGGACTGGATGCGCGACGCCTCGGCGCAGACTAGCGCCGGCAGCCATCGCCCGACCAAGGATTTCCGCTATTACATCGGCTTGGTCTACGTGAGCGTGGAGAGCTACCTGATCGCGGCGGCCTACACGACGCTGGTCTTCCTCGTGCGGCTGCTGGTGCTGTGCCTGACCCTGCCGCTGTTCCTGATGGCCGCCTTCGTCGGCCTCGTGGACGGCCTAGTGCGCCGGGACATCCGCCGCTTCGGCGCGGGACGCGAATCGGGGTTCATCTATCACCGTGCCAGAGCCAGCCTGATCCCGCTGGCCGTGCTGCCGTGGGTGACTTACCTGGCGCTGCCGGTCAGCGTGAACCCGCTGCTGATCCTGCTGCCCAGCGCCGCGTTGCTCGGCGTGGCGGTGTGCATTGCGGCGGCGACGTTCAAGAAGTACCTGTAAGAACGCGCGAATGGCGTATAGGAGTAACCTCCTTGCGGTCGTGGCCGTGATCGCTTTTCAGCGGCGCCTGCTTCGCCCCGGCCATGGCAGTTCTCCCGTCAGTTCAGCCAAGCCTCCATCGTCTTCGACACGTGCGCCGAAGCGGTTCACCTCAACCTCCGGCAAATCGTCGCTGTCGAACCATAGCAAGGAGATGGTGGTATCGGTGCGCTGGTAATGTCTTGAAAGTTCCCAGAGGTCAAGGCCCTTTTCCCAGTTGTCGAACCAGACGTCCTGTGAAACTTCCCCCGTATCAGTGGAGCTATTCCCTGAAGAGCGGATTCGGTGAGCCACGGAGCCTGCTGGAATGACCGACCTGGGAGGTATCCAGGCCCCAGCTTGCCGCAAGGCCGTTGAGCGTGCGGCATACCGCACCGCACCGCGCTCCATGGTGACGAATGCGCACGGCATGTCACTAAGACTGGCAAACCTTGACGCCGCTGCAGGGAATGATGTGCCGAACAAGTCGGCCATGTGTTGGATGAGATCCAGGGAGGGCTCTTCCTTGGGAACAGCGGAGAGCCATTGCTGATAGGGCATCAGCAGTTCAGCGGCAAACGTGTCGCAGGCGATCTCGTTCGGATGTCGCTTTGCATAGGACCATGACGGCACCTCGTCGTGACTTGATTCCAAGCCGAGCACGATATGAGCTATTTCGTGGCAGACAGTGAAGCGCTGGCGCTCTTCGGTTTCCAGCGAATTCACCGTGATGATGTGCTTCCCGTTCGGCTTGGTAACGGTATAGCCGGACTCCCCATCGCTAAGCTCATCCTTCTTGACCTTGGCGTTAGCCGCGGTCACATACGGGGACAGGTCTTCTCGGATGTTCGAAACATCGACTCTCGCGACAAACGCGCGCGCTCTCTGCCTGACATCCGCCTCGTCCATGTTCAGTCGTCCTCGTCGTCGTCGAAGGCCTTCTTGATTCGGGCGATGAGCGTCGCGGGATCAGGCCTTGCATTTCCCCGATGCCTGACCCCAGCCGCGGCCGAAAAAACATCGATGCTGATCGAGGGATCTTGTAGCACGAATTCAACAAGGCTTGGATCAGCATCTGCGTGGTCAACCAGCCACATCACGAGTGCGGCATCTCTTTCCCCCGGCTTGAGAACCTTCAATAGCTTCTCAACCAAGTCTTGGGATGGGTTTGTCTTCTCGCCTGTTTCGAGACGGTGGACATAAGCATGATCAACTGACGATAGCTGGCCGATCTCACGCAGGGAAAGGGTTCTGCGTTCGCGTAGCGTCTTGAGGGCGACGCCTAGGCCTGTTTGCGGCATGAGTTCTGATCCTTGCGGTTGCGGGAAGAAGGGCCAAGCCCTCTGTTGCCCCTCCACATCCGGCTGATGTTCAAAGGCGCACACCGCACGCCCAGTTGCACCGGCGCACGCGCTCTGATACATTGTTGTCCAGCCAGACAACAGATGTAGGCTTTACGCCTGCTCCAGGTCGGATTGGCTCGGCCTTCCTGTTGTCTGCGTGAGCAACGAATTGTGCTACAGCGGGCGGCCGTTGACAACCTAGCCGAGCGGCTGGGACTTCGATAGTTCCACTGTAGGAGAGTCATCATGGCAGGCAAGAATCAGCATGTTGTTCCTCATCAGGACGGTTGGGCCGTGAAGGGAGCCGGCAATCAGCGGGCGACCTCCGTGCACGACACGCAGCAACAGGCCATTGACGCAGCGAGGGATATCGCACGCAACCAGCAATCCGAACTCGTCATCCATCGTCCGGATGGCCGTATCCGTGACAAGGACAGCCACGGCAACGACTCCTTCCCGCCGAAGGGCTGAAGTGCCATGACGGGCATCCCTACCTACCATGTGCTCGCCCTGTCAGGGGGCGGTTATCGCGGCCTGTACACCGCCACGGTTCTCGCCGAACTCGAAACCGTGCTGGGCCGTCCGATCGCTTCGCACTTTGATCTGATTTGCGGCACATCGGCAGGAGGGATGCTGGCTTTGGGGCTGGCTGCGGAAATTCCGGCCTACGAACTCAAGGCACTGTTTGAAGAACAGGGCAGCCGCATCTTTGGCTGCCGCAGCCTGCCGCGGCGGCTTCTGGGATTCTGGCTGACTGCAAAGCATGACTCAGCGGGATTGAAAGAGGTACTGACCGAGCGCTTCCAAGGGACCACGATAGGTGACCTGAAGCATCGTGTTCTTGTGCCGGCAGTCAACTACTCGACGGGACGCGGGCAGTTCTTCAAGACACCGCACCATCCGTCCTTTGAGCTGGATCACCGCATGAAGGTCGTTGATGTGGCGTTGGCGACAGCCGCCGCGCCCGTCTACTTTCCTCTGGCGCGCAACGACCGCGGTGTCTTCGCGGATGGGGGGCTGGTGGGCAACGCCCCGGGCCTGTTCGGGTTGCACGAAGTCAAGACGTTCCTGGCGCCGAAGCAGGATGCGCTGGTTCGGGTCCTCGCCATCGGCACGATGACCATCGGTGCGACCGTTCGTGGCGGCGCCAGCCTCGACCGCGGATTCGGCAAGTGGCGCGGGGGACTCTTCGATCTCGTGATCTCCGCCCAGGAGTCGTCGGTGGACTACATGCTGCGGCAGGCGTTGGGCAACAACTACTTCCAGATCGACGACAAGGCGACGCCGGATCAAAGCAAGGACGTGAAGGCGCTGGATCGGGTTTCCATTGGCGCCACGAATACGCTCAAGGATCGCGGCAACCACGCGGCGCAGCGTGCGCTCGGCGATCCTCTTTTCCAACCATTTCGAGCGCACCAGGCCGGCGCTCCCATCTTCTATCACGGCCCCAACAAGAATGTTCCGGAGGCCGCATGCTGAACTTGAGCCCACTCTTCTTCACCACCCTTGATGACGAATCCTGCATGCACGACGAGCTGGATCTGACGCCTGGGCAGCGCGCCTGGATCGCCAGCGCACGCACTGACGTCAGGGACTGCCTGCGCACAGGCATCCCCCGCGTGCTTAGGGCAAACGGATACACGGAAGACGTGCCGCAGCCGCGCTTCTTCACGCAAGGGTCGTGGGCATACAAGACGCTGAACGCCCCGGCACAACACCCTCAGCAGGCGGATGTCGATGATGGCTGCTATCTGCCAATGAGTTTCGTCTCGCAGACGAAGCGTCCCAGCACTGCGGCGACGGTGTTCTTTGCCGCTGCGGAAGAAGCATTGAAGCCGCTGGTCGAGGAAAGGCGGTGGAAGCTTGTCACCGACAAGCCGACCTGCATCCGCATCGTCATTGCTGCGTATGCTCACATTGATATTCCTCTGTACGCCATTCCCGACGAGGAATTTGTCACGCTCGCAAAGGCTTCGATGGAGCGATATGGCTACGACTCGCTGACGGAAGCGGTGAACATGGCAGAGCGCGATGCCTGGACCGCGCTGCCGGCTGACAAGGTTCTCCTGGCCCATCGTGAATGCAACTGGATGTCCTCTGACCCGAGGCCCGTGAAGGAATGGTTCCTGGGCGAAGTGGAAGCCAAGGGGGAGCAGTTCCGCCGCGTGGTTCGTTACTTGAAGGCGTTCCGCGATTGGAAGTGGTCCAGCGGAGGACCTGCCTCGATCCTGTTGATGGCCGCCGCGGCCCCGCTCTTTGAGAAACGCGATAGGCGCGACGACCTCGCTCTGCTGGATGTCGTCGCGGCACTGCCAGCCCGGTTGCGTGGGGGAGTGAACAACCCCGTGGAAGAGTCCGAATCGCTCACGGAGCGACTTGGCCAAGCGGGTGTCGAAGATGCGGCCAAAGCATTCGAAGAGTTTGAGAAGGTGCTTCGCGGAGCAACCGGCGCCGGCAGTCCTTCACAGGCCTGCATCTGGATGCGAGGCGAATTCGGCCCGCGTTTTCCGAACGAGCCGGATCGGGTCAAGGTGGTGTCCGTTGCCGCCACCATTGCCGCGGCTCCCGCTACTGCTGGTCCTAGCGAACTCATCGGACGAACGAAAGCTGGATGAGCAGCGCCGCAGCGGTCGCAGACGTGATCGAGGCCTTCAAGCAGCGAGGCTTCGCGTTTGTTGGCAAGACGGATGACGGCTGGTTCAGGCTGCACGGGCGGTTGACCTCGCCCCAAGCGGACAAGGGTTGTCCGTGCGAAGTCCAGCTCGACCCCACGTTCTTCGACTTGCCTCGCATCCGGCTGCTGGAAATCCCTCCTGAGCTGCCCGCAGCGGTTCCTCATCTTGGCGCAGATGGCGGGCTTTGCTATCTCGCCAAGGGCACCGTCGTTCTGGACATCTACGATCCTGTCGGACAGTCGCTGGCGTGCCTGCAACGCGCGGCCGTCGTGTTCGGGCAGATCATGCAGGGGGAGATGATCGAAGACCTCGCGGAAGAGTTCTTCGCCTATTGGCACGGCTGGCATTGTTTCGTGGACATGCAAGGCGAGGATCTAGGGCGACAGAACTGCATCGTCGCGCATGCCAATGGGTGCCCCTTGTGGTTCATCACCGACAACGAAGATCGAACAACTGAAAAGCTGAAGTCGCTCGGCTACCAGGTCACCGATAGAACGGTGCTGACTTACCGAGTAAAGACCGGTGCTCAACCGCGCCCTCTGACTAGCAATTGGCCTCCTGAAACAGTCGGGGATATCCTGGCGTGGCAGAGCACTCTTGATCCCCGGTGCCGGCGCAAGATTCACGAGCGTATCAAGGAGGGGGAGAGGAAGAAGGCCAACGGAGTTCTGATCGTCATCGAGTCTCCGCTGATGACCTATGGCTTTGCGGTTCTCTACGACCGCCAAAGTCTTGTCCAAAAGAGCAAGCTCATAGATCGCAGGGATTCGAGCTATGGGTTGAAGGTGATGCCCATTTCGGTGGTCAGAATTGACGATCGGTACCTTGCCCAGCGGAACATGCCGAACTCAAAGACGCTTGCAGGGAAGAACATCGCCGTCGTTGGATGCGGCACGATTGGTGGCTATCTGTCGGACATGCTTGTCAAGGCTGGGGCGGGGATATGTGGCGGAAAACTCACATTGGTGGATTTCGATTGCCTTCTCCCGCAAAACATCGGGCGCCATCGCCTCGGATTCCCGGACCTGCTGTCGAACAAGGCCGAGGCGATGGCGAAGGAACTCAAGCGCTTGGCGCCAGGCGCCGAGATTCGCGCGCTGCCCGTGGATGTCAGGCATGCCCAACTGGGAGAGCTGGACCTGCTCATAGATGCCACCGGGGAAGAATCTCTCGGGCATTGGCTGTGCGGCCACTATCCGCCTCCGACGCCCATGCTTTCGGTCTGGATCGAGGGGCCGGGAACGGCTGTCCGTGCGCTCCTGAGGACGAAAGCATCTGATGCGTGCTATCGATGTCTTTGGCATAGCAACAGAAGAGGCGAGTTCCGTTCTATCACTGATCCTCTTCCTGCCATTCTGGCGGGGCATGGATGCGAAGGCTTGTACGTGCCATTCCCCGCTTCGGTGTCGGTGCACGCTGCCAGCCTGGGCGCTGAGATGACCCTCGATTGGGTCAACGGCGTTTATACCCCCGCGTTACGAACCAGGTTGATCGACCGCGCCCAGCAGCTTGCCACACCCGATTGCGATCCGCCGCGGGATCGGGAGTGCCCATTATGCAATTCATGAGTTCTTGGGCGGCCGACGACAACAGAACGCTGCTGCATTTTTCGAAGTCCACGCTGGAGACCTTCCGCCAGCATGTCCAGGCCAGTGATTCTGACTGCGAAGCTGGCGGGCTGCTACTCGGTTCGGTCCATGGAACTCACATGCTCATTGAGCATGCAACGGTTCCCACGGCATGGGACAAACGGTTTCGCTACCTGTTCGAGAGAATGCCATTCGGCCACGAAGCCATTGCACTGGCTCGATGGACGGCGAGCCAGGGAACCATCCGCTATTTGGGCGAATGGCACACCCATCCGGAAGACAACCCCAACCCGTCGGGCCTCGATAGATCGGAGTGGAACCGTCTGTCGGCCAAGCGTCGGGATAAGCGACCAACGCTCGCTGTCATTGTTGGCCGAAATGCCCTGTATATTGAGTTGGTGCCAAGCTCAGGCCAAGGATCAGT
The DNA here is from genome assembly GCF_052906545.1 of Achromobacter sp. CSND-B12. NCBI lineage: Bacteria > Pseudomonadati > Pseudomonadota > Betaproteobacteria > Burkholderiales > Alcaligenaceae > Achromobacter > Achromobacter sp. CSND-B12. Next base: position 2,376,196 of record NZ_JBREGJ010000001.1, read on the forward strand.
ATTCTCCCCTGTGGAATAGCGGCACACAAACCAATGTCGTCGCAGCGTGCCGCCTTCGTCGGGCTGGTGGACGGCCTGGTGCGCCGGGACATCCGCCGCTTCGGCGCGGGCCGCGAGTCGGGGTTCATCTATCACCGCGCTAGGGCCAGCCTGATCCCGCTGGCCGTACTGCCGTGGGTGACTTACCTAGCACTGCCGGTCAGCGTGAACCCGCTGCTGATCCTGCTGCCCAGCGTCGCATTGCTCTGCGTGGCGGTGTGCATTGCGGCGGCGACATTCAAGAAGTGTCTCTAACCGATCACTGGACTGGCGCTACACACTACGAGCTTCATCGAACCCCGGGTCATGGCGACGTAGAGGTTCTGCGCACTCATGCCCTCGATATTTAGCAGCACCGCGACTTCGGCTTCCAGCCCCTTGAGCAACAGCGTGCTGCCGACGGCGCGCTTTGGTAGCGGGCGCCCCAACAGCCGGTTCTCTTCCCGCACGCGCCGGGCCGCTTCTGTTAGAGGGACGGCCCCCGACGAGGCTTCTCGGAGCGCCTTGAGCACCCCGTAGAGGATGGCCGGCCGATGCACACGCACGTTCGGCAGTGCCCGCAGCTCCGACAACAGCGCGGCGGCCGCAGCGAGAGAGGGCGCGCGCCCGAACGCCAGTGCGCGGCTTTCTGCCTCGTTCGGAGGATTCCTTGCAGTTCCCTTTGCCAACGACTCCAGGCGCCGCGTCAACTCCGCCACGCCCACATTGGTCATGACGCTCTGCGCCAGCGCCAGTAACTGCGCGAGGGCATTCGGTGCCCCCGCATCAAAGTTGCTGGCGAAGGCGATGAGGTCTTGCAGATCGACGGCCTCGACCGTCGAAGCGCCCGGCGTCTGGCTCGCAAAGTTCTGCTGTGCTGCTCGGTTGCGGCTATCGGCGATGATGAGCACGCGCCCGTCAGCGGTTGGCGATGCCGTCCTCGCAGCGGCTAGGCGCTGGGCATGGTCGTTGGGTGGTACGGCCTGCATCCAGGTCACATGCTCCGGTGGCCCACTACGCAGATCCACCGACTGCCCCACCGCCAACAACCGGCGGGCCTCCAGCAACCATTGTCCCAGCGCTTCCGCGCCGGCGTTGCGCCATCGCCAGGGCGTTGCCAGTTCCCCGACGACAGGAAAATGCGCGCACACGTGCTGGTTCCAGTCGGCCAGCGCATTGCCCCGGAACCCGAAGATCGCCTGCATGGGGTCGCCCAGCACGCAGGTCGGCAAGATCAACGAGAGGAAATAGACGATGTAGTGCTGGGGCACCGAACAATCCTGGTACTCATCCACGATCAGATGCGCATACGAGGCTTTCAGCACCTCATTGACGTGCCCGGCTTGCAGCAGCTTCCAGGCGGCGTCGCGGATTGCCGGGTAGTCCCGCGCAGGTGCTGCCAGCCGCAGAATCTCCGGATCGTGGGCGCTGCGGCCGGGAAAGGTCGAGATGAGCCGGATGGCCCAGCCATCGATCGTGCTCAATCGATAGGCGCTGGCTGGCACACCGGCGCGGTCCAGCCGGCCACGCAGGGCCGCGACCCCGGCGTTCGTGTGTGTCAGCACGAGGATGGGCTTGTTGCCCCGATGACCGGAAAGCGCGTGGGCAATCAACTGTGTTTTGCCGCAGCCGGCCGGTGCGGTGACGGTTCCGCGTTCGATTGCACGAAGGTCGATTTCAACGTGGTCCATCAGCGGCCCACCCGAATACCTGGTCCATCAGAGCACGGAAGCCCTGATCGCAAAGATGCAGGTCCGGTGCAACGATGGTCCTCGCCACGTCCTCCATCCACGATATTTGCTTGAACCAGCCAGCCTTTCGGATGCGCGCCGCCTGACCAAGAATGGCCCTGCGTTCGGCCGACAGGTGGCCGGTGTTCTGGATCTCGTCCCAGACCTGCTGGAACGTGAGCATGTTGTTCGAGACGGTGCGCAGGTGTTCGACGATCAGGTCGCCATGCAATTCGTTGGCGTAGCCGATCAGCCTCTGGCAGGCAACCGGCGTGAGACTGCCGAACAGCTCGTCCTCCAGCGCCCGGCCCGCGCGGTAGGCGACGACGGTGCCACCGTTCTCGACAAAAGCCTGCTCGACCGCAGATGTGGGCTTCTTGTCGTCGTCGCGCAGCACCATTACCTGGTAGCCCAGAGACTGAAACGCTGCGGCCCGGGCATACGGTCGATCCGGCTCCCCGCCACCGCAGTCGACGAGGGCCACGCCCAATGCAGCCAGTGACGCATTCCCCTGGTCAAGCCTGTACAAGTCCAGGCCGCGCAGCAGGCCGATCTCGCTGGCTCCCTCGCACACGACCACGGAGCCAGCCAGGAAGGCCTCGGGGTAGAGGCGGATCGTGCTCTGGATGTCATTGTCGGCGCCGACCAGGCGAGCCTCGTGGCCGAGGGGGCCGCGGCGCAGCACGAAGAGCTGGCCGCCCGACAGTTCTCTCAGTGCCACGGGTGAGTGGGTGGTGAGAAACACCTGCAGCGGAGCAGCGGCCTCCTTGGCACCGAGGGAGCCCAGGAACCGCGCGATGCGGTGGGGCTCCAGCCCGTACTCCAGTTCGTCCGAGAGCACGATTGACGCCTGACCAGCCGCCTTGCGCTGCAGGCCGGCGACAAGCAGACGCGTGGAACCGACGCCCAGGCTGCGAAGCGGGATGCCGCTTTCGTTGTGCAGGGAGATGGTGCCGCCGCCGAACGACACCGAATGCGAATCCAGCAGCGCCTTGGCCTTGGCGCCGATGTTGACGCCCAGCTCCTGAGCAGTGGTGGTGACGATCCCCAGCGCTTCTCCCAACTGTTGTTCGGCCTGGTCTCCGAAGGCACTGCGCGCATCCCTTGCGGCCTTGACGAGGGCGGCCGAAGCGTCGGCTCGCTCCTCCGAGATGCGGTTCAGTACGGAGCCGCGCTGCCATCCGAGGTTGAAGTCCGCCAGGGCACCGATACGAGTGGGCGCCAGGGCGACGCGATCCTTCCATGCGAGTGTCTTGACGATGCCTTGCTGTGCGGCGCGGTCGGAGACAAGGGTCCACAAGGGCTCTAGGTCACTGGCGACCGTCAGGTTCAGGCAGAGCACAACCTCCGCGCCGGCCGAGGGTTCGTCTTCGACGACGCCAGTGTTGGCGTGGTATCCGCGCAGGAATGCACCGAAGCCCTCCAGCGTCCTCATGCTGTCATCAAGGTCGCCGAGCGTCAGCGTGATGCTGATTGGGGTCGTGATGTCTAGGCCGAAGAAGTCCGCATCCGAGAACTGGAAATTTCGCCTGGCCCCCAGGCATAGGTCGATCGCGTCCAGTACGGTGGACTTGCCGCTGTCGCCCGGCCCGATCAGGCAGTTGATGCCAGGCGTCGGGCACCAAGCCAGCAACTGGATGCCGCGGAAGTTGGCGATCTCGATTTTTCTGATTCTTGCCATGTGCTGTCTCTTCCGTGGTCTGCGTCTCGTGACGGCCTCACGAAGACTTTGTGCCGAAGTGCTTGGCGAAATAGTCGATCATCTCTGCCGCCTGCGTGCCTTGCCGAAATTCTTTCTGCTCAGTGAAGTCGATCGAAGGCACCAAGTGGATGAACTGATCATCCGCATACAGCGACATCACGGCCTGCGGCTCCAGCAACGGCGGGCGCAGGCCCGTCAGTCCGTTGGCGGCCTCGATGGCAGCGCCGATCATGACGTCGGCGACTTGCACCGCTGAACTGGCCTTCGAGTCGACCTGACTGACGGAGGACAGCTTGAGGGGGAACTTGATGCTCGCGATCTGGGTCTGCCTGAACTCGACCTCGTGCTGGTGGTCGATATAGCGCTGAAGCAGGTCGTGATAGGTAAGCAGGTTCTTCGACTGGTCATGTTCGACCCGATACGCTCCATCAGCCATCAGTTCCATCCGGCTGATCAGGGCCTGCAATACTACGATCGCCGCATCGGTCGTGACGCCAGTGGTGGCGATGGCAGACAGACATTCTGGTGATGCCTGCACCAGCGGCCCCAGAGCCTCGGGCAACTCGCGCCAATTGAGGCGACTGGCCGCCAACACAAGCTCACGCAGGGCACCCTCGGTTTTCTCCTTGACTGCGCGCTGGAAAGTGACCAGCAAGGCGTCGAATGCCTCCTTGCCGAGCAAGGTTGGACCGGCGGTGTAGAGCAGCGAAGCCAGCGAGTAGTTCTGGCCATCCTCATAGAAGTCCAGTCCGCGCTCGTAGTAGAAGGGTTCGACGGCGTAATCCAGGGCGAATTCAACTTTGATTCGCAACACAATTGATGAATTCCTTGACGAAGACGTCGAGGGGCGTCTTGAATCCTAGTGTCTTGCGTGGTCGCGTGTTGAGCCGTTGCTCGACCCAGCGCAATTGTTCATCGGTGATGGCCGCGAAGTCCATGCCTCGTGGAAGGTACTGTCGGGTCAGTCCGTTGGCGTTCTCGTTGCTGCCACGCTGCCAGGCCGAGTACGGATCGGCGAAGTAGACATCTGCCTGCAGGGAGGCAGCGATGGCCTGGTGTTCGGCGAACTCCTTGCCGTTGTCGGCGGTCAGCGTATGCACACCATCGCGTACGCGGCCCAACCTGCCGACGATGGCGCGCATCACGTTCTCGGCCGTGCGATCGGCCGACTTGGCCAGCAGGTGGAGCCGGGAGCGTCGTTCGGTCATGGTCACCACAACCGTCTTGCCGCTCGAGGCGTGCATCGAGTCGATCTCCCAGTCGCCCAGGCGGGAGCGCTGTTCGACCACTGCAGGGCGTTCACGCCAACTGCGGCGGTGCCGAAGCTGGCCCCGGCCATCGCGCATCCCGCGCCTGCGGCGCTGGCGCCGACAGCGGCGCAAGGTCTTGAACAGGGTGCCCCCGCGCCGCTGTTCTGCGTAGATGTGCTGATAGATCCACTCGTGGCTCGCCAGTCCGGTGGCGCCTGCCACCTGCTCCGGGCTCCAGTCTTCGCGAAGGCACGCTTCGATCCGCGCGATGTGCTCCGGGCCGATGCGTTTGCGACGGCTGGCCTGTGAACGGCGATGGTCACTGATCCGCTGTGCCTGGGCAGGGTCGTAACACCGACCAGGGCTGTTGCGCCGCAACTCGCGGCTGATCGTGCTGGGCGCACGATCCAGGGCAAACGCGATCCCGCGAAGGGAACAGCCGGCTTCATGCAAGGCGTGGATGCGATATCGTTCGTGCTGGTTCAGGCGGCCATTGGCCATGGGCAACTCCACTTGGCGGTGAAGCTGCTCAGGTCAGGTCGCCTGGGCCTCTTCACAACCTTGGGTGTTGCGATCGAGAGTTGAATCCGCCCAGGAACATCAACAGCAGCAGGAAGCGCTTGTCGCAAATGTAGGTCACACACTTGTGTCGGGACAGCACGGCGCGCTGCAGGTCTAGGAGTGGCTGTCGGTAGCTGGGGCGGCGCGCGAGTGACCGGTACTTGAGTTCGGGTGCCTGCAGTTTGGGGAAATGCTCTCGGATCAGGCGTGCGGCTTCGTCATCGCTGATCGCGATGGCCGTGGCGCCTTGAAAGCGCTGTTCCGGGTTCAGCAGATCGAAACCTGTGTAGCCGCTCTCGTCGATCCGGAAGCACTCCATTTTTAGTTCTCCTGTGAGATGGTGCTAACGGAGATCGAATAGGCCAGCCAAGTGGACCATCCTGCGCTACAGGCGTCCCTGCACCACTGCTGATGCTGCTCGCGCTGGCAGCAAACATCACTGTGGGTCGCTTCACGCAGGATTAGGGACTCTTCAATCCTTCGGTCAGGGATCACTCACAACCACGCCTTCCAGCCGCCCCTTGTCGAGAATATCCAGCAGCACCACGCTCTGTTTCTCTGTCGGAAGCTTGGAGGGAATCTGCATGGCCACCCTGAGCACGCCGTCTTCCTTCGGCGTGAGCAGATCTTTCTCAAGCAGCGACTGATGGATGCGAGCCCATTCCGCAGCGGGAACAGCCAGCACTTTTCGCTGCGCCTCGATGCCGTTGTCGATCCTCTGCGTCTGCTTCGCAGTCTTCACGATCGCTGCCTGATCATCCTGCGGAACAAGTCGATCGTAGAACTCGGGCGGGAGGAGATTGGCAATGGCGTCGGTACGAGCCTGTATCCTCGTCCAGCACGCCTCCTTCTTGCACCACTCGGAAATGTTGGAAATGCCTTGCGGTGGTCTGATGATGTCGTCGTTCACGACCCCCGACACGACAGCGATGGCACTTTCGAGCACTGGGTCGACCTTCTGTGCATTCCAGATGCCCAGAAAGTCGATGCTCTCCTTCCTGCGCTTCGTGATGTCACCGAGTACCGCCAGCGTGTAGGCCACGATGTTTGCTCGGTACCCGCCGTTGTACCAGGGCTGCGCAGAAACGATGCGCTCCGTGGCGCGGAAGATCAGACCACGTGCGACAGCCCTCTTGAAATAGAACTCGTTGAACGCGTCGGATGATTTCTCCCACTCGCTGCCGATTCGGGCGGCGTAGCGCGCAAAGTTCTTCTGGGAGCCAAGATTCACCCACCTGGGGTGGTCATCCCAGACATTCTCGAACTTCGCGAGGTCCGTCTTCGTGAACATCTGTGGCTTGGGATGCTCCGCCTTGAAGCGACGCTGCTCCGCGGGTGTGAGCTTCGACTGTGCATCGGCATACTGGCCGCGTGCGCGCTCATAGAACCACCTCGTCTCGCGCGGGGCGCCCTTCTGCGCGGGTGCCCAGATCCGTCGGGAAAACCCTTCCATCCGCACATGGAACGGATGGTTCGAGAAGAAGTCGGCGGCATTCACCCGATTCTGGGTGTTCGCATACTCCGATATCCTTGGAACGACCGTTTCGCTCTGCAGGCTGTCGATGACGGACAGCTTCATCTGAACGAATATCCGGGAAAGGTCCGCCTTGTCCCGCTTCCGCGTATGGAACAGGGATGCAGTGGTCTGCCCGCCATTGACGATTTGAAGATCGACAATCCTTGTGATCGCCAGACCGGAATCCGTTGCCTCGGTTTCGACACTCTGCGCAGTGGCCGTGATCCCATTGTTGTAGGCAAAGAACATTCCCGGCTCATTCAGGATCGTTGCCCGTATGCCCTGGTTCACATTGCCACGAGCCTGCAGGAATGTCCGGACGTTCTGCTCCAGCAGGCGCGCTCCGAAACTTCCGTACAGGGTCGCCAGCACATCTGCTGGCATGACCATGAGGTAGGACTGATAGGCATCGGTTGTCAAGTGAGCGGGAAGGCAGGCGATGCCTTGGCCAAACATCTGCTCGAAGTCGAGATCGAGTGGTTCCTTGTGGCTGCGTGAACTTCGCTGACGATGAAGACGCGAAATATCCCATACGTGATAACTCGTGGGAACGCCAGCAACTTCTCCATCCGGAAGGCTCTGCACTGCCCCGCTGAGCGTGCGCTCGGAGAACAGAACAAGGTTGAGCGAGCCGATGGCACCTCTGCGATCGGCAATCTGTCTGGCAAGGCCGTATTCCGGCGATGTGACTTCCAGATCGTCCGCCAGATTCCTGTCGATACTTTTTTCGAAGAAGTTGGCAACACGCTTGAATGCCGCATCCACATCCGTCCTGGTCAGGGATGCCAGTTCGTTGCGGGACTCAAAGTCTGCGATGAAGAGGTGCAGGACTCCCTCATCATTGAACCAGTAACCGTCCACGCGCACGCCACGATGCGCCCGGAAATGACAAAGTTCGAAGCCTTCCGTGAAGCCTGTTTCGACAAGCTCTGCAGCGATGGTTTCCATGAACTCGTCGAGCTGAAACCTGCCATTGGCCTCGGCTCCCGCCAGCAGTTCCTGCCGGAAGTCGTGGAAGAACTCTTCGCCGGTTTGCTCCATCACTCTCCTCCGAAGACAGCGGCCCCGTCGCACTCGTATTGAGCAATCGTTTCCAGTCTGATGTCGTAGGCTACCTTGGCAATCCCCGTCGGCAATTGCGATCGCATGAGACGCGGAAAATCATCGACGACCCGATAGCTGCGCACGTCGCTGACGACAAAACGCGGCTCATCGTAGTCAGGGAGCGGCGCGTAGCCGTGTGCAACCAGCTTCCGGTCAAAGGCCTCGATAGCCTCTGCCTTGTCGAGCCGCGCCTGGACGGCGGCGACAAGCTCGTTGAGCGAGCGGGCACCTGCCGCGTCAGCCAGGTTGCTCAGCCGGTACACGCGCAGGAACAGTGCGTCGTTCAGCGATTCGAGCTGGTCTTCCGACGAAATGCGGATGCTGCTTCGCTCGGCGCCCGAGAGGGATTTGACCTCGACAGCCGTGTTGCCGAAGATGAAATCCTGATGTGACCGTTCCGGACCAAGCCAAGCTTCGACGACGGCGTTGCTCGGCATTTCCCGATCGATCAGTTCCGTCAAGAAGACGATTTCGGCGAAGAGGCCTCGAACATCCTCTGCGGACAGATGCTGACTTCGACCCGAGAGGAAAGTCTTCCAACGACGGATGTGCGCCAGCGAGACTGCCAGAGAGCTGGCCGAATCGGTGGCGTGCTCCAGCGCGAATGCCAGGGTACGGCACAGTCCCTCGAAAAGATCGCGATCAACCTGTCTTTCAAGAGCGAGGACCAGGTGTTGCTGCCCCTGATCTCCGGCACGAAGATCGACATCGACGCCGTTCACCGTGACCGCGTTCTTCCGGTACTGGGCTGTGTGGTCGCCGTGCAGCTCCACAATGAACAGGCAGGCACCACTGACATCACGTCCCCAGAAGCAGGGCACGGCCGTTTTCGCCGCAACCTGGCGGACATTGAAGTCCGTGCCAGGAACGGCAATTTCATCCCATGGCGAGGTTTCAGGCATCGTAGTCTTCCTCCTCGTCAGGATCGTCCACATAGCCCTGCATCTGCTGGAGCCAGACCTTGTTGACGACGACATTGATGGTTGTCGAGTAGTCCCCGTATGGGAAGCTCATGCCAAAGGCAGCGATCGGCCCCATCACGGCATCGCCCTTGGGCTCCAGACTGTGAATCATGAGGAGGGGCCTGTCCCTCACCATCCGGTAATGTGTGTCGGATACCGCCCCCGAGCCGTCGTCGTCGCCTGCGACCATTCTCGCCTCAGCGCGTTGCTCGTCGCTGAGCCCGAGCTTCTCGTCACCACGCGAAGCAACCCTGTCCTTGTTCAGGCGCCACGCAGTGCCATTCGGCTGATTCTTCCCGACGACACGCACCTGATTCCTCAAGGTGTATGGGCGTTCGCCGCCCGACCCACCCGGGGGAGAAATCAGCAGGACATCAGCAAGCGGACGCTTCGTCGCGATCCGTTCGAGATAGCTCACCACGTCTGATTTCTGTCCCGCAAAGGTCGAATGGCATTCGAATCTAGTGAGAAAATCGTCGATCACCTCGACGGGCACGTCTCTGAAGATGACGCCTTTCTCGGTGAACTCCTCCGGCCGTCCGCCGAATCCATTTCGCCAGTGATCGGCGATCAGCTCAAAGTTCTTGGCATTCACATCGGGGTCTGTGGAGACAATGTAGCTTTCACGCAGTCGCCCGCTGAAACTCTGTTCGACGGTGACTTCCTGACCAGCCCGCATCTTGTTCGCGGCCGTGATCAGCAGGCTGTCCGGATGCGAGCGGACGTAAAGCCCAAAGTCCTTTGGGCTGAGGCGATCACGTCGCATGCGCTTGACCTGCTGCACAAGTTCTTCGGCGGCATCAGCGATGTGGGAATACCAGTTGATCGAATCGCGAGAGAGGTGGACTCGGCAGAGGTCCTCGAATCCCGGTCGGTAACCGAACCAGCGCCCCATCTGCATGAGGGTGTCGTACATCTTCGTGTTGCGGTACATGTAGCTGACGGTCAGTCCCTCGATGGTCAAACCTCGCGACAGGCTCAGGCCACCGACCGCGACCGCCGTCAGCCCGATGCCTTCCTTCTCGTACCGGGTGTAGTCGAGCACTTCGTCACTCTTGCTGTTGATGACGTAGAGATGAAGGTGCTCGAAGACACCGACGAGGGCTGCCTTCACTTCCTCCCAGGTCACCCCGACATCGGCATACTCGGCGAGGAAGGCATCCTTCAGGCCTTGCATGTACATGTTCCTTGAAGAAACATCTTCCGGCATCGCGTAGTTTGCGAGAACCGCTTCCCTGATCTTCTTTTCCCTGAGGCTCAGGAAATCGCGCACAGCCTTCTGCACCGGCACGAAGCGCGACACATTGACCATCATCGAGCAATGCTTGCTGGCCTGTCCGCGCAGGTTTCGAATGGCGCGTGCAATGATGAATTCGTCGAATGCGCGATAGAGGCTCGGGGGCAGCTCATGGACAGGGGCGTCGCGCTTGTGCGAGTAGGGAATGAAATCCTCGCAATCGTCGATCGGGCTGACGATCGATTCGCTGGTCGCCTCATTTAGGAAGACCTTCTCCGCCCCGAAATAGGTTGTGGGCGCATCCAGGCAATAGATGAAGTCGCGAGGGAAAAGCTCTTCCCGCACGTCATCGCCATAGGCATCCGGATTGATGAAGATGTTGGCGAACGGGGTTGCCGTATATCCGACGTAGCAGGACTTCGCGAACAGCCCCAGGATGCGGCGAATCATCGCATTCGTCCGGGTCGGGTCCAGGTCTTCCTTGTTCGTGTTGATCGATGCGTTGTCGGCCTCGTCATCGATCAGCAGCATCGGCACATCGGAAATGCGGTCTTCCCCTTCGGCGTTCAGTGCCTTCAGCCATTTGTGCAACGCAGTGAGCGTCGTGACGTTCTTCTTGATGATCAGGATGATCGGCTTGCTGAAGTCGTTGATCTTCCAGCCACTCTTGGCGGCTGTATTCTTGTTGAAGTCCTCGTTGATGTTGGTGAGCGTTGCCGGATGCGGATATCCCGGAGCGAGACCGACACCGATGTTGCGGCGATCCTCGGGATCACTCGACCGACCGATGAAGGCCTCGTCGATTCGCTGCTGTGTCTGCCTGCGCAGGTTGTTGTGAATGCCTGCGATGACGACGATGAACTTGTAGCCCGCATCGGCTGCACGTGCTATCAGACCCGTGTAGTTGGCCGTCTTCCCTGACTGCACATGGCCGATGACCAAGCCACGGCGGTTCCAGCTCGTGCCTTCGCTCAGTGGATCCTGAAGGTGGCCAAGAATGCGGGTGGTCACATCGCTCAGCGACTGAACCATCTGTGGAGGCCAGCCCTCGTTGCGAAGAAATTCCTCGTATGCACCGGCATAGGTCCAGGTGACGTCCTCGCGCTTGTGAACCCATTGATCGTCATGCTTCGCACTGACATCGACCAATGAAATGCCTGCTCCCATGCGGGTCACAACCGATTCCATGGCTTCGGTGACAATGTTGCGGAGGTCTCCCGCATAGCCGAAGATTGAAGCAATCTGCCTTGCCTTTTCCTCCACCTGATCGCGCGTCGGCGTTTCTGCCATGTTGGCAAGGCCCGAGATGAGCGCGTTGGCGATGTTTCGTTCTGCCGTGATGGCTGTAATGCTCATGCAAAGGCCTCATTGATGAATTTTTCGACCAGATCCATCTGGCCATCGAAGAGATGCGTGGAGCGCACGATCTGAAGAAAGACCTTCGCATCGCCCGGCCCGTCGCCATACAGCACCTGGCGCAGGCTTCTCAGGCGATCCATGGTCTGGCTTTCATCCACCGATCGTTGATTGATCTCGCGCGGGTGGGTCGAGTAGTCGGAATAGATCATCTCGACCGGCAATGAGGCAGCAACCGAATCAAGCAGCGTGCGCATCAGGTCTGCGTCCTCTGGCGAGAGTCTTTCTGCCAGTGAGACGATGATCGGGTGCTGGTCGTTGATCGCGAACCGGATGCCATCATGATCGGCATAGCGCTCCCAGAACGGTGCCTGGGTTTCCTGAAACAGCTTCTGTCCGCGTCCCCGATGTACCGTCACGCTACGGTTGGTGATCTTGGCGATGATCTGGCGCAGGCGCTCACGCACCGCATGTGGGGGGCGCGCGCGCGACTTCTTGATGTCGATTGTCCAGGCTTCGTCCAGACTGTTGGGGAAGTCGATCTGCACCCGCGCCAGCTTGGTGGCCTCACCCTTGGGCACCAGCCGGAACCAGTCTCCCCACGCCATCAGACGCCCATTCCGATAGACATAGCCTCCCTGGTTGGAGATGAAGTCACTGCGATCTTGGTAGTAGTCGTACTCGGACGCGGAAAGACGGCTATGGTGTGGCAGCACATAGGGCTGCAGGCGCACTTCCGCATCGCCGATGCGGACAATTTCCTCCGGAAGAACCTGAGTGGCCGGATTCTTTCTGCAGAAAGGATCGAATGCGGCAATGGGGTGACCGTTGATGGCAAGCGTGACTCTGGGATGCCCCTTGACCTCGCCCGAAAGGAAGCGATGGAAGACGAGGGCGAGATGTCGCCCCACCACCTCAAGCTTCTCGTTCACGATTTCCTGCCGCCGATCCCCGACTTCGTCTTCGAGCATGCGATCGAGTTCTCGCCAGAGGACTGCGGTGCCGTGCCTTCCGAGGCGATCGACATAGGGCAGCGCCTGGATGTCGGCCTCATCAAGGATGCTCAGGATCCAGTCGTCTGCCGCATCGATGCGATCCAGGTTCCACTCGGCACCACAGATGGAAGCATCACCTGTACTGACCACTGTCAGGGAGCGGCACTGCGAGAACGACGCCGTCTTCAGTCCAAGACCAAAGCGCCCGAGATCCCTTGGCGAACGGTGTCGTCTGGGGCTATCGGTTCCATGACGCATTGCCGCCAGCAACTCTTCCTCCGTCATTCCCTTGCCGTTGTCGAGAATGACGACCAGAGGAAGCTCGCCGGACACATCGCAGATGATGTCGATCCTGTCTGCCCCGGCAGAAATGCTGTTGTCGATCAGATCCGCGATGGCCGTTTCGAGGGAGTACCCGAGATCCCTCATCGATGCCGAGAGGCAGGCTGCGCTTGGTGGATGTCTATGTTCCCTTGCCATCAGGATGCCCCCTCGTGATCTCTAGTGAATCGACTTCTGCTAATCTTTCAGCGTCTGCATCCCCTCTGTCCGATTGACTGACAGCGGTGTGAAGCAGCGGTTGCTGAAAATATCCAAGCTGGATGTCCCCAAGGTCATGCGCGTCCCGACCACCCCTCAGCGCAGCCGCATGATGTCGAGCATTCGCGGAAAGGATACCTGGCCGGAGCGAACCCTTCGATCGCTTCTTTTCGCCAGAGGATTTCGCTATCGACTTCATGTCAGAAAGCTGCCCGGCTCCCCGGATCTTGTGTTCCCAAGGCACAGAGCGGTGGTGTTCGTCCATGGCTGCTTCTGGCATCGGCACGAAGGCTGCCGCTATACCACTACCCCTCGAACCAACGAAGAGTTCTGGCAACGGAAGTTCCTGGGCAATGTTGACCGTGACAGGCGACACGTGGAGACGCTTCGGTCTCTTGGCTGGCGCGTGGCCACCGTGTGGGAGTGCGCGCTGAAGCAGTCGGTCGAGGACACTGCGCGATTGGTTGAGGAGTGGCTGCATGGCGACGAGGAAGCCTTGGTGATCGGTCAGTCGGCCTCGGCAAGCAGCGGAACCTGAGCCTGCTCGGGAGCGTTGCGCCTCGGGTTTTCCATCGGCTTGCTGTTCGCTCGGTCACTGACCTGCCTGCGCCTCTTCCTGTTCATTTCGTTCAAAAGACTCCGCACGATCTTGGCCAACTTGTGCGCCAGCAGCGGAGGAACAGCATTCCCGACCTGCGTGTATTGCTCCGTGCGATTGCCTGCGAAGAAATAGTTGTCCGGGAATGTCTGCAGGCGCGCGGCTTCCCTGACGGTGAGGCTTCTGCATTGCGAAGGGTCGTAATGAATGTAGTAATGCCCATCCTTGGCAATGTGCGCCACCACCGTTGTTGCCGGCTCGTTTTTGCACTGCACGCGAAACCGATCCTTGAATGGGATGGCCTCGAACTCACTGCCGAATTGCACATTGAAGTGATCCGGCAGCAGCTTGGGCGGAAAGACATCCAGCCGAGGGGAATAACCCTGCGAATGAGCAAAGGTCGCCGCAAAAAGGTATCTGGCCAGATCGGAGGCCATGTGCGCACGTGCCTCGTGCTGGCAGATACCACCAAGGCTTCGATCATGCAGCCACTGCTGCAGTTCGGTTGGTTTCTTGGGCCTTCTGTATTCCTTCTGTATGAAGGCACCTCCGGTGCTGACACTGGTGGCTGAAGCGGCAAAGGCCCGCATCGATTCGACCATGGCGGACTCGTTCTCGGCTCTCCATCCCTTGACGTAGGCAGGTGCCGCCTGAACCGCCTTGCGCCAAGCCTCCAGAGAATCCCCTCTGGACAGTCGGCTCCGAATTCGTGGCAGGTCATCAATGGTCTGCCTGACAGTCACAGGCTTTGATACAGGTTCCAGCAATTGATGCTGTGGCACGCCCTGTCCCTTTCGAACTCCAAGCAGGATGACTCGATGCCTGCTTTGGGGTATGCCATAGCGTTCGGAATGAATCAGGTAGTCCGCAGGCTCCAGAGAAGCGCTGTTTCCCTTCTTCGTGAAGGAGCGAATTTCATACTCCAGTCCATCCGCGGGAGAAGAGAGATCCGCAATGATCTTCTCGAACATCGGATTTCCGGAGTGCTTGGACGACAGCAATCCCTTGACGTTCTCCATCACGAAGATGGTGGGCTTGTGAACCTGGATGATCCGCAGGTACTCCTTGTAGAGAAAGTGCTTCTCGTCCTTGTGGAAATCCTTGTCGTTGGCGCGCCGTGACCGTCCGGCAAGGGAATACGCTTGGCAGGGCGGACCGCCGATGAGTACCCAGGTCTCCTGCCCATTCAGTGCAGACCGGATTTCATCGTCGATGCTGGCTTCGTCGGACTTGCCAAGTTCGAGACATCTTGCTTCCTTGGCGGCATGCTCGAAGGCGCTGGCCACGGCAGGAATCCGACGGAACGAAGCTTCGTCGAGCTCACCCCGTACGTAGCTGTAGTAATGCCTGACATCCTTGGTACCGCGCAGGCGCCTGAACGCCGCTCGCAGCATCAGTGTTCGATGCGCAACCTCAGTCTTCTCGATGGATAGACCGATCTCGAAGAATGGCTGCCGCTTGTGTCCCTTGAGAGAGGCAAAGCCCTCTCCCAGCCCGCCGGGACCAGCAAAGAGGTCGATTATTGGAATCGGCATTTCTCGTTTTCCTGCTGTTCGTCATTGAGCGCATATTTGACTGTGCCGATTTCTTTGGCATTCATTCGTAACCCATCCCCAGTTCCTGAGCCTGACGGCTCAGTTCGTCCATGGCCTGCGCACTGGCCTGTTCCCTCGCGTCCTTGAACTGCAGCAGATCGGCCAGGCGAACACGCCGGTGCTTGCCTGTGCGAAGAAATGGCAGCTCACCATCCTCCAGAAGCTTCACCAGATGAGGTCTGGACACATTGAGGAGATCAGCCGCTTCCTGGGTAGTCAATTCGGCGTTTACCGACACCACCCTGATGGCGTCACCCCTAGCGAGTCCGTTGAGAACTTCTTCCACGAGGCGCAGCGTCGAGACAGGCAATTCCATCTCATGTGCCCGGTCTGCTTCATCGTAAAGCCGGATACGCCTGGTTTTGCGCTTGCCAGAAAGACAGGATGCGAGAGCCCGCTGACCTTGGGCCGCCAATTGAACCTCCTGCTCGTCAGGCAGCTTCATGCGGGCGTGCGCTGAGGTGTTCATGTGATATCTCGGTCAGTTGAAGTGCACGGCACAGCATTCTAGAACGAAACAAACGAAAACGAAACAAACGAAAACGCCAGCCATGATGCCCGTCGCTGACGTGGGCTCGCGGTCGCAGTTGGCCGGCTTCCGCTTCGGCGCACGAATCCGGAAGCTGACTGGTTCACATTGATTGAGGTACCAGAGACTGCCTCACCGCAACATCGTGTCATTCGCTTCATGGGGATTGGCATGGCACTTCCGATCGACAGTTGCACGCATTGGACAGGCCTTTGGGTGGCGATACTGTTGATCGCACCTTCGACCTACCAATCGGCGGCCGCAGCAGACGATGGCATCGAACGCGAGCAGCTTGCGGCCTTGGTTCGCCAGATCGACCTGATCGATCGCCTCGCCGAGCACGCCGCCCATACCGCTCCGCAGGAGCGCGCCCGCTACCACTTCGACCATGCCCGCCTGCGCGAGGACCTCCAGCGCGTTCGGGCGGGCATCCAGGACTACTTGACGCCGCCGCGCGCCCAGCCGCGTGATCCGGTCGAGCTGTCCGGTGACTACCGCCAGTCCAGCCCGCGCTCCGGCCAGGAGGCACCCCGATGAACGCCGCCCAGGTCAGTGCCTTCCAGGCCAATGGCGGCTTCGCCCCCGCTGCCGTGGCCACGGTGGTGCTCGGCCTGGTGTTCGCCGTCCTGCTCCTGTGGGGCGTGTGGGCGATGCGTACCGCCTACACCGGGTGGGCCGAGCAGCGCCTGTCCCAGCGTCAGTTCCTGGGTGTCGTCGTGCGCTTCGTCGCGATGTACCTGGTGCTGACCTATTTCCTCCTGTCCTGACCACCACGAAAGGCCCGACCACCATGAAGACCCATCCGATTCCACATCGCGCTGTCACCACTTTCCTCGCGCCGCTGGCGCTGATGGGCTTGCCATTGGCGGCCCGGGCGCAGGGCCTGCCGACCATCGAGGACCCCTCGCGCGGCCAGGGAAGCGGCATCATGCAGACGCTGCAGAACTACGGCTACGACATCGTGCTGCTGATCGCGCTCCTCGTGGTCGCCTCGATGTTCGTCGGCGTGTGCTACCACGCCTATACGCGCTACTCGGAAATCCATACCGGTCGCGCCACCTGGGGCCAGTTCGGTCTCACCGTGGCCGTGGGTGCGATCCTGCTGGTGGTCGGCATCTGGCTGCTGACCAAGGCCACCGGCGTGCTCTGAGCGGCGATGGCTGCCTTGAACGATATCGCGCGCGACGGGCTGGTCACCTTCCTGCCGCACAGGCTGAACCGGCAGCCCGTGGTGGTGAGGGGCCTGACTGCCGACGAACTCTGGATCTGCGCCGGCCTGTCCGCGGTGGCGGGGTTCATCGCCGGCGTGCCGCTGGCCTGGGCCACGCACAGCGTCGCCATGGTGCCGACCCTGATCGTGGCCGGCGTGGCGGCTGGCGTGTTCGGTGGTGGCGGCTTCCTGCGCAGGCAGAAGCGCGGCCGCCCGGACACCTGGCTGTACCGGCAACTGCAGTGGCGCCTCGCGCTGCGCCATCCGCTGGCAGCGTCCTGGCTCGGTGGGCACCGTCTCATCACGCGTTCGGGGTACTGGACCACCCGGCGCTCACGCGGAGCAGCCGCCTCATGAGCCGTTTCAGGAACGAAGTCCATCACCTGCAGGCCCATGTGCGCACGCTGCGCCTGGGCGCCGGTGCGTTGTTCGTGGTGGCGCTGCTGCTCGGTTTCGGCTGGTGGAGTGCGCCGAGGCAACTGACGATCCACGTGCCCCCCGATCTGCGCTCGGGCAGCACCCGCGCCTGGTGGGATGTGCCGCCCGAGAATGTCTATGCGTTCGCCTTCTACGTCTGGCAGCAGGTCCAGCGCTGGCCGACGGATGGTGAGCAGGACTACCCGCGCAACCTCCACGCGCTGTCGGCCTATTTCACACCGTCCTGCCAGGCCTTCCTGCGCCAGGACTACGAGCACCGGCGCAGCAGCGGCGAACTGCGGCAGCGGGTGCGCGGCATCTACGAGATTCCGGGGCGCGGCTTTGGCGACAACCCCACGATGCGGGTGAAGACGGTTTCCAGCCGCGACTGGATCGTCACGCTGGACGTCAGCGCGGACGAGTACTACGGCGCCGAGCAGGTCAAGCGGGCCCTGGTGCGCTATCCGCTGAAAGTGGTGCGGTTGGACGTCGACCCCCAGCACAATCCCTTCGGCCTTGCGCTGGACTGCTATGACGGCGCGCCGCAGCGCATCGAGGCACCGTCGCCGGCAGCGCCACCATCCGGCACGCCCAACGGTGGCCTTTCGCAGGGAGGCAACCCATGAAACACCACGTCTTCACCATCGTGGCGAGCCTGGCCCTTGGCTTCGGCCTGGTGCCGGACAGCCATGCCATCGAGATCCTGCGCTGGCAGCGGCTGCCGCTGGCCGTCCCGCTGGTCGTCGGCCAGGAGCGCGTGGTCTTCATCGACCGCAACGTGCGTGTCGGCCTGCCCCCAAGCCTGGGCGAGCGGCTGCGCGTGCAGAGCGCGGGCGGCGCGATCTACCTGCGCGCCAGCGAGGCCATCGCGCCGACGCGGCTGCAACTGCAGGACGTGGAATCCGGCGCCATCGTGCTGGTCGACATCGCAGCCACGGACGCCGGGGAAGGCGAGCAGCCGCTGGAGCCTGTACGCATCGTCCTGCAGGACGCCGCCGAGGAAGCCAGCGAAGACACAGCCGCCGGTCCAGTCCAGGCAGCGCATACCGCGAAGCGTCGGCAAACGCCGATAACCGTTGTCCTGACGCGCTACGCGGCGCAGAACCTTTACGCACCGCTGCGCACCGTCGAGCCCGTGGCCGGCGTCGGGCGCGTGCCGCTGCGGCGCCCGCTCGCGCTGGACACACTGCTGCCAACGCTGCCGCTCAAGGCGCGGGCACTGGCGGCCTGGCGACTCGAAGACCAGTGGGTCACCGCCGTGCGCCTGACCAACACCTCGCCTCACCGTATCGATCTCGACCCAAGGGCGCTGCAAGGCGACTTCGTGGCCGCGACCTTCCAGCATCCCGACCTGGGGCCTGCGGGCGCTTCGACCGACACCACGGTGGCCTACCTGGTCACCCGCGGCCGTGGCCTGGCCGAGTCCCTGATGCCGGTGCTCGGCCCCATCGATGCCGGCACGAACCTGCCGCCGGCCGCCGCTGCGGGGAGGACGTCCGATGAGGAGTAATCCCCTGTTGAAGTGGCTGCTGATTCCGATGGCATTGTTGCTGGTGTTCGTCGGTGCCAGGTTGTTCTCAGGCAGTGACGCCGCACCTGGCAAGCAGGATGTCCCGGGGCAGCTCACTCCCGAGGAAATGAAGGCGCTCGGCATCGCGGGCGACACCCCGCGCGATACCGTCGCCACCCTGGTCGCGCAGGTCAAGCAGCTCCGCACCGAGCTGCAGACCGCGCTGAGCGACAACCGCCAGCACAAGGCGGAGAACGAGCGCCTGCGTACCCGCGAGGGTGCGATCGACCAGCGCATCCAGAACGCCCTCGACAGCGAACGCCGCCGCCTGGAACAGGAGCGAACCCAGGCCGCCAGCGACCGGCAGCAGACGCAAGGGCTGGTGCAGGACTTGCAGCGCCGCCTGGACGGGCTGTCCGGCAAGGGCGATGTCGCCGACCTACCGATCGGCCTTGGACTGGACGGGCATGACGGCGGACCGCTCAAGGATGGCGGCATGCGCTGGATCGAACCGGCTGACGCCCGGCCCGATCCGAAGGGCGGTTCGAGCAGCCTGCGCTTGCCCGCCTTTCCCTCCAGCTTCGGCCCGGCCTCGCCGGAACTGTTGGCCGCGGCGGAGACCGTCAGCGACAGGACGGCTCAGGCCGTTGGCGGCACCACCCAGGCGGTCTATACGGTGCCCGCCAATGCCACGCTGATGGGCTCGGTCGCCATGACCGCGCTGATCGGTCGCATTCCCATCGACGGCACCGTCAACGACCCGTTTCCCTTCAAGGTGCTGATCGGGGCCGACAACCTGGCGGCCAACGGCATCGAGATTCCCGACGTGGCCGGTGCGGTGGTCAGCGGCACGGCCTCGGGCGACTGGACGCTTTCGTGCGTGCGTGGGCAGGTCCGCTCCGTCACCTTCGTGTTCAGCGACGGCACCATCCGCACGGTGCCGGAGGACGACGGCAAGCGCAGTCGAAGCCAGAACAGCACCAGCCTGCTGGACGGCCTGGGCTGGATCAGCGATCCCTACGGTATCCCGTGCGTCTCGGGCGAGCGGCGCAGCAATGCCCAGCAGTACCTGGGATCGCAGGCGTTGATCACCGCGGCCGGCGCGGGCGCCGCCTCGCTCATCAAGTCCGACAACGGCGGCGTGGCCGTGGTCGCCAGCAACAACGGTTCGCTGGGCACGGTCGGCATTTCGGGCAACGAGGCCATGGGCCGCATCCTGGCCGGTGGCGTGCGTGACATGGCCGACTGGGTCAACAAGCTCTACGGCCAGGCCTTCGCCGCGGTCTACGTGCAGCCCGGCGCCAGGGTGGCCGTGCACCTGGAGCAGCCGATCGCCATCGACCACGACGCCAAGGGGCGCCGGGTGAACCACCTCATGGGAGAAGCACATGCGTCGGACCTGGATTAACCGCCCCCTTGTCCTGCTCGCCGCCGCCGTTCTCGCGGGTTGTGCCACCAGCTCGGAAAAGCTGCTGCCCCGGGGCGAGCACACCATGCTGGACATCTGGCAGCACGAGACTGGCGGCCATAGCGGCGACCAGGCCGGCCGCCTGCTGCTCGACGCACGCCAGGACCTGCGCCGTCCGCTGACCGACGCTGACACCCTCGCGGCGCCCGCCCGGAACGCGGCCTACACCCGCACGGCAGCGAACGAGGTCCAGCGACAGTTCCATCGACTGCCAAACCCCGATCTGGTGATGTATGTCTTTCCGCACCTGGCCGGCACCGACCCGGTACCGGTGCCCGGCTACAGCACCGTCTTCCCGCTCTACCAGCGCGTGCAGTACGCGATGCCGGGCGAGCGGCTGGAGGACTACTGATGGGCTGGCGACTGCCGTGGCCGCGTCGTCCGGCCCCCAGGCCAGTC
Source organism: Achromobacter sp. CSND-B12 (assembly GCF_052906545.1). Taxonomy (NCBI): domain Bacteria; kingdom Pseudomonadati; phylum Pseudomonadota; class Betaproteobacteria; order Burkholderiales; family Alcaligenaceae; genus Achromobacter; species Achromobacter sp. CSND-B12. The sequence goes on from NZ_JBREGJ010000001.1 coordinate 2,396,893, forward strand.
CAGACCGACATCGAGCCGGACGCCTGGACGCGGCATGTAGCCCGCCTTGCCGCGCACGGCATCGAGTCACCAGGCGCCGCCCTTGGGTCGAATCATCGGCGCCCTGCGACGCAGGCCGACCACGCGGCGCTCTACGACGTGGCGCCGTCCTTCGCCGACCTGCTGCCCTGGGTCGAGTACCTGCCGGCCACGCAGTGCATGCTGCTCGAAGATGGCCAATCGGTGGCGGCGTTCTTCGAGTTGCAGCCGGTCGGTACCGAAGGGCGCGAGACCGCCTGGCTGTGGCAGGCCCGCGATGCCCTGGAGAATGCGCTGCAGGACTCCTTCGACGAGTTGGACGAGAACCCCTGGGTGGTGCAGCTCTACGCGCAGGACGAAGCCGATTGGGACCACTACCTGCGCACGCTGGGGGCATACCTGCATCCACGCGCGCAGGGCAGCGCGTTCAGCGAGTTCTACCTGCGCTTCTTCGGTCATCACCTGCGCGCGATCGCCAAGCCGGGCGGCCTGTTCGAGGACACCACGGTCACGCGCCTGCCATGGCGCGGCCAGACCCGGCGCGTGCGCATGGTGGTTTATCGGCGCACCCCGGACGCCGCATCGGCCCGGCGGGGGCAATCGCCCGAGCAGGCCCTGGCGACGATTTGCGACCGCCTGGTCGGCGGCCTGGCGAATGCCGGCGTCCAGGTCCGGCGCCTTGGCGCGGCGGACATCCACGACTGGCTGCTGCGTTGGTTCAATCCGAACCCCGGCGCGCTGGGCAGCACGGCCGAGGACCGGGAACGCTTCTACGCGCTCGCCCGCTACCCGGAGGAACAGGAAGAGGGTGAGATCGAGCTGGCCAGCGGCGACTTCGCGCAACGCCTGTTCTTCGCCCAGCCGCGCTCGGATGTCGCCCGCGGCCTGTGGTTCTTCGACGGCATGCCGCACCGGGTCATCGTCATGGACCGCCTGCGCTCGCCGCCCGCGACCGGACACGTGACCGGCGAGACGCGCAAGGGCGGCGATGCGATGAACGCGCTGTTCGACCAGATGCCCGAGGACACGGTGATGTGCCTGACCCTGGTCGCCACGCCGCAGGACGTGCTGGAGGCGCACCTCAACCACCTGGCCCGCAAGGCGGTTGGCGAGACGCTCGCCAGCGAACAGGCGCGCCAGGACGTGCAACAGGCCCGCGGCCTCATCGGCAGCGCGCACAAGCTGTACCGGGGCACGCTGGCGTTCTACCTGCGCGGCCGCGACATGGCGCAGCTCGACGCCCGCGGCCTGCAACTGGTCAATGTCATGCTCAATGCGGGCTTGCAGCCGGTGCGCGAAGAGGACGAGGTGGCGCCGCTCAACACCTACCTGCGCTGGCTGCCCTGCCTGTTCGACCCGGCGGCGGACAAGCGGCAGTGGTACACGCAACTGATGTTCGCACAGCACGCGGCCAACCTGGCGCCGGTGTGGGGGCGCAGCCAGGGCACCGGCCATCCGGGCATCACCTTCTTCAACCGGGGCGGCGGCACGATCACCTTCGATCCACTGAACCGGCTCGACCGGCAGATGAACGCCCACCTGTTCCTCTTCGGCCCGACCGGCTCCGGCAAGAGCGCCACGCTGAACAACATCCTCAACCAGGTCACGGCCATCTACCGGCCCAGGCTCTTCATCGTCGAGGCCGGCAACAGCTTCGGCCTGTTCGGGGACTTCGCCGCGCGGCTGGGCCTGAGCGTGCATCGCGTGAAGCTGGCGCCCGGTGCAGGCGTCAGCCTGGCGCCATTCGCCGATGCCTGGCGCCTGGTGGATACACCGGGCCAGGTGCAGACGCTGGACGCCGACGCCCTGGACGAGGACGGCGACACCCATCCAGCCGACGACGGGGATGACCAGCGCGATGTGCTGGGCGAACTCGAAATCACCGCCCGGCTGATGATCACCGGCGGCGAGGACAAGGAGGAAGCGCGCATGACGCGCGCCGACCGCAGCCTGATTCGCCAGTGCATCCTGGACGCCGCCCAGCGCTGCGTGGCACAGGCGCGCACGGTGCTCACCCGCGACGTGCGCGACGCGCTGCGCGAACGCGCCCGCGACGCCAACCTGCCGGATGCCCGGCGCGCGCGGCTGCTGGAGATGGCCGATGCGATGGACATGCTCTGCCAGGGCGCGGACGGCGAGATGTTCGACCGTCCGGGCACGCCCTGGCCCGAGGCGGACATCACCATCGTGGATCTGGCCACCTTCGCGCGCGAGGGCTACAACGCGCAGCTCTCCATCGCCTACATCTCGCTGATCAACACGGTGAACAACATCGCCGAGCGCGACCAGTTCCTGGGCCGGCCGATCATCAACGTCACCGACGAGGGCCACATCATCACCAGGAACCCGCTGCTCGCGCCCTACGTGGTCAAGATCACCAAGATGTGGCGCAAGCTCGGTGCGTGGTACTGGCTGGCGACGCAGAACATCGACGACCTGCCCAAGGCCGCCGAGCCCATGCTCAACATGATCGAGTGGTGGATCTGCCTGTCGATGCCGCCCGACGAGGTGGAGAAGATCGCCCGGTTCCGCGAACTTTCGCCCGCGCAGAAGGCGCTGATGCTGTCCGCGCGCAAGGAGGCGGGCAAGTTCAGCGAGGGCGTCATCCTGTCCAAGTCGATGGAAGTGCTGTTCCGCGCCGTGCCGCCCAGCCTCTACCTGGCCCTTGCGCAGACCGAACCGGAAGAGAAGGCCGAGCGCTACCAGCTCATGCGCCAGTACGGCATCGGCGAACTGGACGCCGCCTTCAAGGTGGCCGAAAAAATCGACCAGGCGCGTGGCATCGCATCGCCGCCGCTGTCTCTGCCGAAATGACCGGAGCGCGTCATGTCCTCGAAGCGAACCACCTTGCCGAGCCGGTCCCAGGCCCTTCGCAAGCGCGCCGGGCGCCTCCCGCGGCCGTCCTGGGTGGTCGCCGGCATCCTTGTGGCCGGCCTGCTGGGCTGGCTCCTGTACCGCATGCCAGGTGCGCCGACACCGCGCACGGGGCCCGAGGTCGCGCAGGCGCATCCGGCCGGCCCACCCTGGCGCCACGGCCCAGCCGATGCGCGCTTCACGCTGACGCTGTACGCCGACCTGGAGTGTCCCTTCTGCAAGGCCTACTACCCGACCCTGATGGCCTGGATCGAGGCCCATCCAGAGGCCAGCCTGCGGTGGCATCACCTGCCGCTGGCGATGCACGATCCCGAGGCGAGCCAACTGGCCCGCGTGGCCGAGTGCGCAGGTGAGGCCCAAGGCCACGAGGCGTTCTTCGATGCCATCGCATGGCTCTACCAAAACACCCGAGGCGATGGCCAGGGGCTGCCCACCGATCATGCCTGGCCAGGCATGACGACCGCCATCCAGGCATGCCTGGACAGCGACCGACCCGCAGCCATCGTTCGCGCGCAGGCCGACGAGGCCCTGCGCAGCGGCATCAACGCCACGCCCACCGTGCGGCTGGAAGACAGCCTCACGGGAAGATCACTGCTGCTGCATGGGTTGGTCGAGGGCGATGCGCTGCTGTCGGCGCTGGACCTGGTCGCCAGCGATGCGTCGGGTGCTCCAGGGCCCAACCATGCCGCCGATGCGGCACTCAGCGGAGACACCCGCACTCCGCGATGACGACCATCCGGTGATTTCGTCCCCCCGCACCCGAGTTCGCGGCCTGTCCGGCTCTTGCCATTGGTCCACGCGAGAAGGTCGCTTGGCGAGGGTGTGGCCGATCGCCAACAGCCGATTCGCGCTGCTGGCACCTCACTTGACCTCAAGTTAATCTGAGGTTTAACCCTGACGCTGGCAGATCGAGACCTCACAACCGTTGCGGGAGACGGCCGCCCCCAGATCGGCCATCCGGCTTCTGGAAGGCTGCCGCCTTCCAGTGAGGCAATCCCAAGACGTGCCATCATGGCCATCGGGGCCATCGCCACCTAAGCACCCGCCGACGGCGGCACGCTGGCGGTGATCACCAGCGCGGTCCTCTACGCCGTTGTCAATGCTCCCAGCGTCGCCGTCTGGGCCGCCTTCGGCACGACGCCGCGCCGCTGGCTCACGGACCGACGCCACCTGCGCATCTTCAACATCGCAATGGCCGTGCTGCTCGTGATGTCCCTGTATCCGCTGCGGGCGGTACATTCACAGGCTTGGTCAGCGCACCCATCATGGCCTCTATCCATGCTCCGCATTGGGGTTGCCACAACATGAAGACAAACGAACAAGCTTGCCGTCTTGTCCGGGCCCTCGTCCTACTCCCTCGCACCTACCTACGCCTTTTCGGAATCAGGCATCGTGGTTTCTCGCAATCGTTCGACGAAGCTCCGCAACTGCACCGAGTCTTCGGCATCCCGGCGCAACAGGTAGGTCGTCAACGGGGGGACTTCACCGGCCAACGGACGCGAGACGACATCCGGGTGCCGCCACAGGGACAGATGCGTGCGGGTGGTGATCCCGAGGCCGTAGCCCGCCGCCACCAGCGCCATCAGCAGGTCATGGGACGCCACCCTTTCGGCAATCCTGACCTCGCATTCCGCGGCACGCAACAGCCTGTCGAGTTGCCGGCTGCATCCTGCGCACGCGTTCGGGTCACACAGCACCAGTGGATGGGAAAGCAGCTCCATCAGGGAAAGCTCGGGATGGATCAAGGCGGGATGCCGCGCCGGCACCGCGACGACCAGAGGCTCGCTCCACGCCGGCGTGGCCAGCAATCCTTCCCCCGGATGCTCCGCCTTCGCGAACCCTGCGTCGTAGTCGCCCTCTCTCAGGCCTTTCAACTGCTGTGCGAGTGTCACTTCGAAGAGGCTAATCTCGACCTCGGGCGACTCTTCGCGGCAGCGAGCCAGCAGGTTGCTCAAGTGCGATGGCGAGATGCCGTCGGACAGCGCGATTCTCAGGAGCCCGCGGTATCCGGTCGCGGCGGCCCTTGCGCCGGCACGGGCCTGCTCGACCGCTGCCAGCACGCGCCGTGCCTCCTCGAGGAAGACTTGTCCAGCCCAGGTGAGCCGGGTGCCATGGCTGTTACGCTCGAAGAGCCGGACGCCCAGGTCATCCTCCAATTGGCGGATGGATCGCGACAGAGGCGACTGTTCGATGTGAAGTCGCTCCGCAGCACGGGTAAAGTTGAGTTCCTCCGCCACGGCGATGAAATACCGGATATGGCGCATCAGCATCGTTGCGCTCCGGAATCTCGCCCCGCGTCCTGCTGGCCCGTGCCGGCAGACAGGTTCGCCACGTCCGGGGACATGAAGGACTCTCCGCTATCGTGCTAGACCGGCTTCACAAATGCCAACACAGCTATGGTTAGCATCGCAATCACGATGCCGAGGTCAGCACCGGGAATTCTTCTTATAGCTGCTCCAGTTCGGATGCAATGACGTATTCGTCCGGAACGGAACCCATGCAAAGCCGAGAGCGCGACGACGAAAACCAGCTTGACCAGCAACCATCGTGATGACAGCCATCCTGCGCTGAGCGCCAGTGATAACCCGAAGATCCAGGTCAACAACAATGCAGGCGTGGTGACAAGGAGATCAAAGCGCTGCAATGCAGCCAGCATCCCTGCTTGTTCTTCCGGTGGGGACTGCGAAATGGCATTTACTATCCTTTCTTGCGCAAGCAAGCCGCCTACCAGAAACACCACCGCTGTCACGTGCGTCGCCACCAAATAGGGATAGAGCGCCGCAATCATCATCAGGCCTGTCCGATATCGTTGAATATTCTCGCCCGTTCACGTAGCCACCGGATATTGAGATAGCCGCCGAATGGCAGGAACGCAACTGCGAACAATCGAAGCATTTCACGTTTATGCCAGCCGCCGCCGGCTACAGTTTGTAAGGCAGTCCATAGGTACGCTAAGAATGCGATCCCATGTATTGGTCCAAGTAGCTTCGAGCCATACGGCCAATCCCCGAAATGCCGGAGAGGTGCCGCAACGAACACTAGCAGGATCAGAGTTGTCGCCTCGACGATCGACGCCTTCTCCAGGCGCCTCAGTTGTTTGGATTCAATACTTCTGTGATCGAGTGAGTTCTTTTCTGCCTGTGCGCTTGTGGTCATGACTCATCCGCTGGGTGGCTCAATATGTCAGGGCAATCCAGGCGCCTGATGGATGCAGGCATGCCTCGACCTTGCTCAATGGTTATGTCTTCAGCGACTTTCCTCTCGCCGGAAGCACAAGTATGTCGACATGTCGGAAGTTCGCCAATTGGCTAGAATGCCATCTATCGAAGGATTCTTGCCAATCAAGGGAGCGAGTTCTGTGAAGCAAAGTACAGCACACAGGGTAGCCATCCTGGCGTTTGATGGCGTTGTGCCGTTTGACCTGGCGATGGCCTGCGAGATGTTCGGGCGCGTGCCCCTCCCGCCGGGGAAGATCCCATACGAGGTTCTCGTATGCGCCCAGTCGAATCGTATTCGAACAAAGTTGTTCGACATGCGTATCCGCTGGGGCTTGAGCCATGCCGTGAATGCCCAGACTGTCATCATTCCGGGGCTCGACGATGTCCTTTCCCCTATCTCCAACACCCTGCTGGAAGCCATCCGAGCAGCGGAAAAGAATGGTGCGAGGATCGCATCGTTGTGCAGTGGCGCCTTCATCCTGGCACGCACGGGGCTGCTAGATGGCTTGCGTGCCACCACCCACTGGCGTGGTGTACAACTTCTGGCAGATCTCTTCCCACAGGTCACAGTCGACCCCAATGTTCTTTTCGTGGACAACGGTCGGATACTCACCTCGGCAGGCGCGTGCGCCGGAATGGATCTGTGCCTACACATGATTCGACAAGACTGCGGCAATGCCGTTGCAGCAGACACAGCGCGATGTGCCGTCATGCCTCTTGCACGAGATGGCGGGCAGGCGCAGTTCATCGCCTACGATCCCCCTGGCGCACCTTCCAATCTCAGCCCATTGCTGCAATGGATCGAAGAACGGCTAGATCAAGATTTAACCCTGAAGGACATGGCTGGGCAGGCTGCGATGAGCAGCCGCACCTTGAGTCGACGATTTCAGGAACAACTGAACACTAGCCCTCTCCAGTGGCTTCTAAGAGCGCGTGTCAGGCGTGCGCAGACTTTGCTAGAAACGACAAACCTACCCATTGAGCACATCGCTAGTGCAGTGGGCTTTGGAAGCCCCACCTCCCTGCGGGAACATTTCGGTCGGATCGTGGGAGTCAGCCCAACGGCCTATCGAAAATCCTTTAGTCTTGTGCGCTGAACTGCCTGGACGATTTCTCGCTTGAACTCCGCACTGACGCACTGAACTTCCTTCGCTTCGACATGAACACTCCTCAGGGCCTTCATCGGCCTTCTTGTAAGTGTCCGTGATATCGGGGGTGAACCCGACCAGACGCGTCTTCGGACACGTCGAGCAGTTGGCCGATTACTCGGAAAGCGGCAGCCAACCGCAGGAACTTGGGCGGTCGCGCTATCGCCAGCTCATCAAGCCGCCTTGCTGTGTCCCCTATCGCTTCGATGGGTACGCAGTCCGGTGAAAATGGTCAGCGCGGCCACCAGCAGTACCATCGCCGCGGCTAGAAACACGCCACGCGCCCCGCTCGCGTCGAACACTGCGCCGCCCGCTGCCGCACCCACCGTGATCGACAGCTGAATTGTCGCTACCAGCAGGCCGCCGCCGCTCTCGGCCTCGTCCGGCACGGTGAGTGTGATCCAGGTGGACCAGGCCACCGGCACCGCGCCGAAGGCCATGCCCCACAGCGCCACCAGCAGTCCGTCCGCCAGCGGCGCCCGGCCCAGGGCGACGAAGGCCAGCCCCATCAGCCCCATCGCCAGTGGCATCAGCAGCAGGGCCAACCGTAGGTTCCGCTGCAACAGTGCGCCGGCCAGCGAGGTGCCCGCGAAGTTGGCCACGCCGAAGCCGAGTAGGATGACCGACAGCCCGTTCACGCCCACGCCGGCCACGTGCTCGAGGAACGGCCGCAGGTAGGTGAAGAAGGCGAAATGGCCGACGAACACCAGCAGCACCGCCACCATGCCGCGCGCCATTTGCGGCCGCCGCATCACTTCCAGCAGCGTGCCTAGGCTGGCCGAGCCGCTGGGAGCCATCCTGGGCAGGGCGCGCCACTGCCAGGCCAGGGCCAGCACGCCGATCGCCGCGGTCATCAGGAACACGTTGCGCCATCCCACGGCGCCGCCCAGGTAGCTTCCCAGCGGCGCCGCCGCGATGGTGGCCAAGGAGACGCCGCTGAAGACGATCGACAGCGCCCGCGGCACGTCCCGCTCCGGCACCAGGCGCATCGCCGTGGCCGCTGCCATGGTCCAGAAGCCGCCCAGGGCGATGCCCAGCAGCCCCCGTCCCAGCGGGACGGCGCTGAGGCCGGGCGCGAAGGCGACCAGCAGGTTCGAGCCGATCAACATCACCGAGAAGACCAGCAGTACCCAGCGCCGGTCGATGCCGCGGGTCGCCGCCGCGATCACCAGGCTGGCGGCCAGGGCCAGCGCCGCGGTGGTGGTGACGGCCTGACCGGCCATGCCCTCGGTCACGCCGAGACTGGCGGCCATTGGAGTCAGCAGGCTGGCCGGCAGGAACTCCGCCGTGACCAAGCCGAACACGCCCAGGGCCAGGGCGAACACGGCGCCCCAGGCCGCCTCCTGCGGGGACGCAGGCGTTGCGTGGCCTGGCTGCGCGGGATGGCTGGACTCGATCATGTCGTCGTTCTCTGCAATGGGAGGTCCGCGCCGCGGCGACGGAACGTTCCAGAATGAGGGGATGCTGCTTCGCAAAAAGTCTGGTCGGGCCGACGGGCCGCCACAGCCCCGGCGCAGGTGGCCGGACCGTGGAGCGACTCCCCTGGCTGCATGCCGATAGTCTCGACCCTCACACCAATGTGAGAGTCAAGCGGGTGAAACGACGTATCCATGCCCCATGAACCGAGCGAGCCCCACGCGCTCCTCTCCATCGGCGAACTGGCGTGCTGCGGCGACGCCAGCGTGCGCTTGATCCGCCACTACGACGAGCACAGCCTGTTGAGCTCCGCGCGTGCCGGCAACGGTTACCGCATGTTCCTCGGGGCCACGGTGTCGCAGGCGCGTGCGCCGGAATGGATCTGTGCCTACACATGATTCGGCAAGACTGCGATCAACGGCCTGTACAAGGCCGAGGTCATCCACCGGTGGTCCTGGCGGAACCTGCAGGACGTCGAGTTGGCCACCCTGGAGGGGTGGACTGGTTCAACCACAAGCGGTTGCTGGGGCGATCGGCGACAGCCCACCGGCCGAGGGCCGAAGCGAACTACTATCAACAGACCCGTGAGCTCGCTATGGCGGCGTGACTTACACCAACGAGTCTCCGGGATTCCCGGGGCGGTTCACACTGATGTCGATCGACTATCGAGGATGGGGTGTACTTCAACAGCCTGTTAGGCCTCTTCTACCAGCATCTGGCGCAGCCGTGCGCGTCGCTGTTCAAGGTCTGCGATCTGCCGCTCTATTGAAGCGAGCCGTCGGCGTTGCACTTCACTCGTTTCAGGACACGCCGCAGCTCCTTCGATCATGCGCATGCAATCGGGAAATCCGCGGATTTCCGCCAAGCTGAAGCCTGTGGCGATCAACCTCTGGATCTGACGGACCTGAGTGACGGCGACTGGGAGAAACATCCGATAGCCGTTTTCCGCGCGTACGGAAGCTAGCAGTCCGTTGTCGTCGTAGTGCCGAATCGAGCGCCGGCTTGCCCCTGTCTTGTGGGCGAGCTCGCCAATGGTCATGGGGCTTTGAGGCTTGGACATGGACCCACTATACCATTTCCCCGCTTGACACTCACATCAATGTGAGGCTTGAGACTAGGCGTGTTCTAGGAACCTAGGAGTACGTGTCTATGTCTTTGTCGAAACTTCGTGGTGCATTCGGCGCACTGATAGCAACATTCGCGCTACTGGCCGCCGCGCCGGCTACGTTCGCCGCAACCCGGAATTACACCGTCACTGCCCCCGATGGAGTGGTGCTGGCCGTCCAGGAAGCTGGTGATCCCGAGGGTTCTCCCATCATTTTCATCCATGGCCTGCTGGGCAGCCGGCTGAACTGGAGTAAGCAATTACAGGACCCTCGACTCCAGCATTATCGATTGATCACTTACGACCTGCGTGGGCACGGCATGTCGGGCAAACCGGCCGAGGCCAGTTCCTACACCGACGGGCGCCGCTGGGCCGATGACATAGCCGCGATCATCGAATCGACACACGCGCGCAAGCCGGTGCTCGTGGGATGGTCGCTGGGCGGTGCCGTGATATCGAACTACCTGGCAGTCTATGGCGACAAAGCCATCGCCGGTGCCGTCTATGTCGGCGGAGTGATCGAGCTGAAGCCCGACCAGATCGTGGCGCACCCTGAAGTCTATCGCGACATGATCGCTTCGGACTTGCAAACCCATCTGGACGGCGAGCGCGCTTTCCTGCGGCTGTGCTTCCGCCGCCAGCCCGACGCGGCCACGTTCTCCTTGCTGCTGGCCAACGCAGCGCTGGCATCGTGGGACATGCAACGTGCCGTGCAGTCGATGACGGTCGAGGCAGCCAAAGGATTGAGCAAGGCCGAGGTTCCGCTCCTGCTGATCTACGGCGCCCAGGATGCGCTCGTGAAGGCCAAGCCCAGCATCGCCAGGGCAACGAGCCTCAACCCACAGATCCGCAGCGAGCTGTATGCCGATTCGGGGCACGCGCCGTTCCTCGAAGAACCGGAGCGCTTCAACCGGGACCTGTCGGATTTTGTTCGCATGGCTCTTTCACGCTAGCGATCCATACCGTACGGAGTTGATGATGTCGGGCATCGACGGCACTGCATCGTGGAACTCATTTGCTGGATTCTCAGGGTTACACATCGAGGCGGGCGGCGTGGCGTTCCGCGGCGTCACTGGCGGCTCCGGAGGACCGCCCGTGCTGCTGCTGCACGGCTACCCACAAACCCATCTTGCATGGCGTCATGTCGCGCCACGGCTGGCACAGTCGTTTACGGTCGTGGCACCAGACCTGCCCGGCTACGGTAGCAGTCGGCCCGACTCGGATCGGCCGCGCTGGACCAAGCGTCGCGTGGCCGACGCCCTGATTGCCTTGATGGCCAAGCTCGGATACCGCCGGTTTGCCGTTGTGGGACACGACCGGGGGGCACGCGCCGGATACCGCCTCGCGCTCGATTATCCAGGCCAGGTGACGCACTTCGCCTCGCTGGCCGTGATTCCGACCCTGGATGCATGGGATCTGGTAGACGAACGATTTGGACGCGCCAATTTCCATTGGTTCTTTCTGGCCCAGCCATTCGGGCTCCCGGAAAAGCTACTGTCCGCCGACCCGCAGGCATTCATCGATGCTGCGCTGGCCCGTATGGCGGGCGGGCTGGACAATGTCGAGCCGTTCGCTCTCGATGCCTATCGGCGTGCGTTCCAAGATCCCGATGTTCGGCACGCCATCTGCGAGGACTATCGGGCAGCAGCGCAGGAGGACCGCGCCTGCGATGCGGCCGACCGTGCCGTAGGCAGGAAGCTGTCCTGCCCCGTGCTTGTGCTTTGGCCACAAGGGTGGGAAGGCCCGTCCCCCATCGACATCTGGTGCCGATGGGCCAACAACGTCCAAGGCGTACCCATCCGGGGCGGCCACCTTCAACCAGAGGAGTCGCCAGAAGATGTATTGGCAGCGCTGCTTCCGTTTCTTATGGGCACAGGGGCTTGCGGCATACCGATCGCAGACTCGTCAGCCTAAAAGGCCGTTGAAAAAGTCCTGAGTGATGAACCCTTGCCAAAACTCGGCCTCACAGAATGGCCTACAAGCGATTTTTCTTGAGTGGGCAAGGGGTAAGGCACCCTCAAAATTACCATTTCTTGACCCTGTCTCGACTTATTCAACGGCCTGCTAAGAATTCGACTAACTTGCACGCGACTGCCTCCGGCTGTTATTCCGGCAAGAATTGACTGCGGTGGACGTAGTTGCGCCCATGAGCAGCATCCGCTCCAGCCAATGGGACGACGCCCTGCATGGCACTCAACAGCCCTCCGTTGGAACGGCTCGATCACACTCACCAGCAGCTTCCACGGCACAACTTCCTGCATACGCCCCAGAAACGCTTCCCATCGGGTCACGCGCTTCCTGCCTGCAAACTCGGCCGATGCGAAACTCAACTACCCGTGGGCTTCGAGCCCCTTGAGTATCCGTCATTTCATGCGTCAGAAGGGCCTCGCCGCAATCAGCTGTTCACGCAGCCACTGATGCCCTAAATCTTCGTCAAAGCGCGGATGCCAACCGACCTGCAGCAGGAACGGATCAAATGCGAATGGGAGGTCGAAGCGGTCGATCATGTGATCAAAGCGGTGTAGGAAGCGCTCAGGCAGTGTCGCCAGGCAGTTCGTGCGCTCAAGTATCGGTGGCACCGCTGTGTAGTACTGCACGGATACCGTGGTGTGTCGATAATGCCCCAGCTCTGCAAGAAAATCATCGATCCCACTGTGATAACTGCCATTGGTAGACACCAGCACATGCTCATAAGCGCAGTATTGCTCCAGCGTCATTGCAGCCGTGCCGCGAGGATGCCCCTTGCGTTGGGCCACCTGAAACCTGTCGTCGACCAGATCATGGGTGCGCAAACCAGGGGGCATGAAGGCTCGGGTGCCGATCACCAGATCGATGCGTCCGCGAGCTGTGAGATCCAGGACCTCATCCCGGGGTATCTGGAGCATGGCCAATCGAAGGCCCACATACGACTGCTTCCGAATGCGCTCGATGAGATCCAGTCCAATCGTCATCGCGGCATTGTCATTGATGGCGATCGTGAAATCGCGCTTGGCCGTGCCGGGATCGAAAGCGTAGGGCGCCTCGACAAGATCCTCAAGCCGTGTCAGCAACTCATGCAGGGGTGATTTCAGCTGCGCTGCGCGTGGCGTCAACCGCATACCTCGGCCGCGCTCGGCCGGCACCAGCAAAGGATCATCAAGCACCTGCCGCAAGCGAGCCAGTTGGGCTGAGAGTGCAGGCTGGCTGATGGCTAAGCGTCGTGCTGCACGAGTGACGTTGGCCTCTTCAAGCAGAACATCCAACGACACCAGTAGACCCATGTCGCGCTTCTTCATAACTTGAATCTATTGCTGGCTACTATCGAATATCGATTTTACAGATCCATCCCTGGCGCTGTCCAATCTCGCTGTACACCCCGCTACAGGAGAATAGTCATGCATACCTACGAAACAAAACTTGCTTTGGCCAAGCAGTTCCATGCCGCACTGAGCCGCCGCGACTGGCAGGCGATCCGTAAGCTTCTTACCGACGATGCCACCTGGGTTCTGCCCGGAGACAATCAGATCTCTGGTCCAGCGGTCGGTGCGGAAGCAGTCGTTGCCAGAGCTGAGCTAATTGCCAGCTTCGGCCTGAATTTCGAGCTCAAGCACATTCTGGTAAGCCGGGATAATGTCGCGCTCTCGCTGCATAACACTGCACGCCGGAATGACCTCGTACTGGACGAGCATCTGGCTACGGTCTGCACCTTGCGCGATGGCAAGATCGCTGCTATCGAGACCTACCTGTCCGACCTGCCGGGCATGAATGCCTTTTTTGCCAGGGACTGAAGGTTCGAGGTCAAGGCGACGCCCTCGGTCGAGAGTGGAGCTTGGCCGAGCTTGCCGATGCCCATGCCGTCATGGCCCGATCGGCGAACTCGGCCCGCCATTGCTATCGCGCCGAGTCAGGCCTGCGCTACCGGCTCCTAGGAAACCATCATGGCGTCGACTTGGTCACGTCAGCGCAGTTCACTTGCGCTACAGCCATGACGCCTATATGATTCGTATACGTTTCATATACAACTAGACACATGGGTATCGTGAACATCGACGACGATCTGCATGACCAACTGCGCAAGGCCAGCGCAGTATCGTGCCGGTCGATCAACGCACAGGCAGCCTTCTGGATCAGGATCGGCATGCTGTGCGAAATGAATCCAACGCAAAGCTTCAACGATATCGTTGCCCGTGAACTGCGGGCCGCGGGCGTTGTGGCACAACCCATCAAGATGGGGGCGGCATGACCAAGCGGCCAGAAGAAATTGCGCTGATGGCAGAGTCAGGCCAGCTTTTGGCGCAGGTGTTCAGCCATCTTGATCGGCTGAACCTGATCGGCATGTCCACGATGCAGGTCAACGATCTGGTCGATGACCTCATCGTTCATGAACTCAACGCACGTCCGGCCAGCAAAGGGCAATACGGTTACGCCTACGCGCTAAACGCCTCCCGCAACCATGTGGTCTGCCACGGCGTTCCTTCCGCCGAGGACGTCCTGCAAAACGGAGACATCGTCAATTTCGACATCACGCTGGAAAAGAACGGCTACATAGCCGATTCCAGCAAGACCTATCTGGTGGGCGAGGTGTCGCAGCCGGCGCGGCGGCTCGTGCAAGTAGCTTATGAGGCGATGTGGAAAGGCATCCAGGCCGTCCACCCGGGCGCTACGCTCGGTGACGTGGGCCACGCCATCGAGCGGCATGCCCGCAGGAATGGCTATTCAATCGTTAGGGAATACTGCGGGCACGGCATCGGCCGGGAGATGCACGAGCCGCCGCAGGTGTTGCATTGGGGCAAGCCGCGAACGGGGCTAGTACTGCGCGAAGGCATGGTTTTCACCATAGAGCCGATGGTGAACCAAGGACGACGTGCCATTCGAACTGAGGACGACGGCTGGACGGTCGTCACGCGCGACGGGCAACTGTCGGCTCAGTTCGAGCATACCGTTGCCGTCACCGAGAGCGGCGTGCGTGTCTTGACACTGCGCCCGGGCGAAAAAGCGTTGCACTGATCCAGTGTGGTAGCGATACGGACTTTCGCTCAGGACCTGACTTTGCCTTCGGGTAAGAACACGCCGTTGCCGGCGTGCTCTCGGTGCGTGTCAAGGTAGTTGTCGCCTGATCTCATGCAGCTAATCGGTTACTTGTCATGCTGTCGGCTTTGCCTCGGCGCGCCCGCATCGCGGTCGGGATTGAGGGTGACGGCGCCAACGCGGCTCCAGTTGCGGGTCGGTCCGGTCCTGCGCTGCGGATGACGCTGGCGGGCAAGCTCGTATACCCATCTGCGTGCCTGCAACTGGACCTCATCCTGGCCGGCATGGCGAACGGCCGGGGCCATGAAGCGCAGCCCGCTGTGCAGGTGCTCGTGGTTGTACCAGTGCACGAACTGCGCCGCCCACGTCCGTGCAACGCCCTTCGGGGGGCGAGCTTTTCGCCGCGTATTAGCTGCGAGGCGCTTCGATTGCGCACCGCCGCGATGTCCGCTTCACCCCTTCCCTGGCAGTGAACGGCAGAAATTCTCAATCAATGGAGTCAATGCATCCGGTGTTTCTAACATAGGCAAATGCCCTGCATCTGGTACTACGGTCATGACGGCTTGCGATACGCGGGGAAGTAATTCTTTCCTCAGTACCTCGGGCGAATCCACGCGATCCCGCTCGCCTGCAATAACAAGCGTAGGTACGTCGATGGCACCTACCTGTCCAGTGATGTCTTCCAAGCTGGTCGCTCTGGGCCAAGCTAGCTTGGCCGCTGGCGCGCCACGCAAGCTGTCCGCGATCACTTGTTCGCGATCCTCCGCTGACAGTGGGAGGGCCGTCAGCACGTTGTCGATAGTCGCCTCCACTGTTTCGCGATTTGCGTAGGCTCCTGCCATCATTTCGCGTGCCTCTTTCGGCAAGATCATTGGCGATGGCGGTGAAGGAGCGACGAGAACCAGCCCGACCAGTCCGACAGGCCGCCGCGACGCCATAAGCTGAGCAACCTTGCCTCCCATAGAGTGACCGATCAGAACGTAGCGCTTCGGGTGCAGCGCTGCGATCACGCCCTCCGCATCGGCTGCAAGGTCTGCCAGCCCGTAGCCCATCGAAGGCGCGTCGGATTGACCCCAGCCGCGATGATCGAGAGCAAGCGTATGGAAGTTTGGCGCCAGCCTGGAGCAGACATGCTTCCAAGTGCGAGACGAGCCGCCCCAGTAATGCAGAAAAACGAGTGACGGATCGCCTTGCCCTTGTTCCTCGACATGGATCTCTATACCGTTCGATTCGACCTTCATTGGAACATCCTTTTGCTAAAGCCCACCGGGGATCGGCTGGCTACAGTGCTAGGCTAGACCCATTCCGTTCGGCCGATAATTGGCCTAGATTTATTACCACCTGATAATCAGGATATCGAATGAGGTGGTATGGATAGATTGCTCAGCATGGCGGTGTTCGTCTCCGCAGTCGAAGAAGGCAGCTTGGTAAGCGCCGCTCGACGGTTTGGCCTGTCACCCTCGATGGCGGGCAAGCACGTTTCCGCGATCGAGGGACAGTTGAAAGTTCGGTTGCTTCAACGCAGTACGCGCAAGTTGACGCTAACAGATGTAGGGCGGTCCTACTACACGCGATGCAAGCGCTTACTGGAAGAGTACGAGGACGCGAATCGCGAAGCCCAGGACGCGCAACAGAGTGTGCGTGGAATGTTGCGCGTGGCTGCGCCGACAACCTTTGGGGCACTGCATCTTGGTCGCGTTGTATCGAATTATCTGGCTGAATACCCCGATGTCTCGATCGAGACCACGCTGAGCGATCGCTATGTCGATCTACTGGCAGATGGCATCGACATTGCTATCCGCATCGGCCGTCTGCAAGACTCCGATCTCGTTGCTCGGCGGCTCGCCTCGTGTCGCATGATGTTCTGCGCAGCGCCATCCTTTTTGGCACGACATGGCGAGCCGAAAACCGTCGAACAGCTCCGCCAGGCACCTCGGCTCGCTTTCTCCCAGGCGGTTTCAGCCGGAGACTGGAGCGTCACGGATGCTAACGGCCAGACCCATCACATTGATGGTGCGATCCGGCTCGCTGCAAATAACATGCAGATGCTGCTAGCGGCAGCGCTGACAGGGGCGGGGGTGGTCTACGGCCCCAGCTTCGTGTTCGAGCAGTCCATCGCCAGCGGTGCGCTTCGTGTCCTGCTGGCCGACCACAAAACAACTGATTTGGCGATTCATGCCATCTATCCGAGCAAGCGGCATGTGTCGTTGAAAGTTCGCCGCTTCATCGAGCATCTGAGCATGAGCTTCGGCGACACGCAGCCATGGGATCTCATGCATAGGAGCACTACGGCTTGAGGTTGCCCCTGAGCCCTGGAATGCATAGCCCCAGCCCTGAGAATGCCGGGCGTTGGACGCGCCCCAAACGTAGCGTGGCGGTTGCCTTGCTCAAACAGCAGTCGAGCGCTTGTCTTCGTGGTGCGTCCGCTGGCCTCGCCTCTAGGCCGGCAGAAGCCCGGTTGCCCTGTAGCTCGTGATCAACGTATCGAAAAGACTTAAGTCGGAACGCCCACGTGCCATCAGCTGCGCTCCTGTGATTGCAGCATAGATGGCCTGCGCGCGTTCTTTCGCGATGTTCGGATTGACAATCCCGGCGCTCGCCAAAACCTTAGCCAGCCATGTGATATGCACATCAGAGAATGTTCGAACTTCTTGCCTCACATTCTCGGGAAGGTCATCGTATTCAGCCGTCATGAAACTGCACAGGCAGATGCGGTTGTCGTTCTCCAGCGCCTTCCTGAACATATTGGGATATCTGCGCAAGCAATCTGTGGGGTCCGGAAGCCGATTCAACAATTCTTCCAATTGCGTCGACGAATTTTCCCAGTATCGCCTGGCAACTGCAGCAGCGAGAGCCGCCTTGCTCGGGAAATGATGGTAAAGACTTGCAGGTTTGACACCGACTTCTTCGGCCAAGCGGCGAACGCTCAAGCCACCGTAACCGTGCGCCTGGGCGATTCGTGTTGCAATGGACAAGATCTTGTCACTGGAGTTCGTGTTTCTCTGACTCTCCACGGCTGTCGCCCTCGACTTGTGTAATGACGCTCCACTGCGGTATCTTGTCTTGCGACCGTCTGGTTACGAGTACGTCGAACGGCCTACCTGCGAGCAAATGCGGGTTGGCTCTTTACGCTGGGGCGCATTTTCATCCTTTCGTACCATGCCAAGAGCGCCGTGCATTCGGCGGGTACCGCCAAGTCGACGATATCAGCGAATATCAGTCCGGCGATGACCGTAATGTCGGCCATGGAGAACGCGTCGCCGGCAATATAAGCTCGCTTGCGAAGCACATCGTCGAAATAATGCATGCCTCGCAAGGCCTTGTCGCGCTGCCTGAGTCCCCATTCCCTGTTCTGGTATTGCTCCACCAGTGGCCCCAAACCCGGCGTTCCATGGTGGAAGTAAACACTGATGGCGTCAAGCAGCTCCAGTTCGGCGCGCTTGCTCATCATGTGAATCATTCCCCTCTCGAACGCTGTGGAGCCCGTCAAAACCGGACCGCCGACAAGCGCATCGAGATACTCCGTGATGGCGGTGCACTCGGCAATGCACGTTCCATCCGCAAGCTCAAGCACCGGAACCGTTCCGGAGTAGTTTTTATCCGAGATGAACCTGGGATCCTTGTGCTCCCCCTTGCGGAGATCAACCATCACGAACTCCACGCGTGACTGGAGGTTTTTTTCTGCTAGGGCGATCCGGACACGCGTCGGGTAAGGGCCCCGAGGGAAGTCGTAGATCTTCAGCGGAAATCCCGCCTCACCATCGACTGGTCCTGCAACCGCACTCATTCGAGAACTCTCCATGTGGTGAATTCGTATCGGTCAACAACCGATAACGATCCGAGAATACCTAACGACCGTTAGTTAGAATGCTATTCCGTAGCAATGGCGATGTCAACTGCATCGCCGTCGCACCTGCCGGTCAAGCCATGTGATCGTTTGCGCTCCCCAGCGACACCTCATTCGCCTCCGACCGCTGGGTTGCATTCATGCGTGACCAAGCGCGCCGGGATGAGGTTCGTCAACGAGATTGTGCGCATCACAAATGAAGCACTGAAGTCCGCTGCCGCGGCTGTTGCTGGACTCTGGCGGCGCAACCTCGGCGAGGGCTCAAGCGCGATCTCGCCCAGCGCAGTCTGCTGCCGGGGATGGTGGAATCGGCGTTGTTGATGGGGCATTGCAACAGTGCCGATGTGTGATCCGCCTGGCATCGGCCTCTCGAGTGCGTGATCGCCTTTGGCGTCACGATGACTCCTCCCATGGAAATGCTTATTGCTGCCTTTTGATGGCGTTTCAACTCGTCGCCAAGTATTTTGCCGTGAAGTCAAGAAACGCGCGCACTTTGGCGGACGACACCTCGCTGCGTTCCAGGTAGGTCGCGTAGATGTCGGCGTTGGGTAGCTTCCAATCCCCCAGCAATGGAATCAGTTCGCCCCGGGCCAGGTAGGGTGCGATTTCCCATGCTGAGCGGATGGCGATGCCATGGCCGTCCAGCGTCCAGCGCAGCACGGCGTTGCCATCGTTGCTCGATAGCACATTGTCGACTTTGACCGTCTCGGTGGACTTTCCGCGGCGGAAATGCCAAGCGCCGTAGGCCGCATCGTTTTCCCGAACGATCAAGCAGGCGTGACGCACCAAGTCGTGCGGAACGTTCGGCTTACCGTTCTGGGCAACATAGGCCGGCGAAGCGCATAAAAGACGGTGATTGCGCAGCAACAACCTTGCATTGATCCGGGTGCTGGGGGGATCGCCGAAGCGGATGCCGATGTCATAACCGTGTTCGCGCAGGTTCAAGGGCTGGTCGGTCAATTGCAGTTGCACCCGTATGGCGGGATAGCGGGCAACGAACGCCGAAATGGCCGGTGCCACCCGCGCACGACCGAAACCGTATGAGGCATTGACACGGAGCAGTCCGGCCGGTTCGGCATGGCCGCGGATCAGCACTTGCTCAAGTTCCTGCAATTCCCCGAGCAGGCGTGATCCCTCGGCCAGGTAGCGTTCGCCCTCCGGCGTGAGTGTCAGGCGTCGTGTCGTGCGATGGGTCAGGCGCACGCCGAGCCGCTTTTCCAAATGCGCCAGGCGCTTGCTGACCGCTGGCGGGGTGACGCCAAGTTCGCGCGCGGCCGCAGCCAAGCTGCGATGGCGCGCCACTAGGGTGAAAAGGCGGATGTCGGAGAACTCGGACATGATGCTCCAATTCGTTCTTATAAGTTATGAATTGAATAAATATAATTCAATAACGCCGTTCTGATGCAGGAATAGAATGGCCGTCGGAACATGGAGGCAAGGGATGTTCGAAGGCTTTTCCGACGTATCCGCCACGGTCGATGGCATCAAGATTCATGCGTTGATGGCCGGCACCGGGCCGGCGCTGCTTCTGCTGCATGGACACCCTCAGACACACGCGATCTGGCACAAGGTGGCTCCGACGCTGGCGCGGCAATTCACGGTTGTCGTTGCGGACCTGCGCGGCTATGGCGACAGCGGGAAGCCGCCAGGCGAGCCAGACCACGCCAACTATGCCAAGCGTCGGATGGCCTTGGACCAAGTGCGATTAATGCAGGCGCTGGGCCTGCCGACGTTCGCGGTGATCGGTCATGACCGGGGTGGTCGGGTCGCGGCGCGGATGGCGCTGGATCATCCAGATGTGGTATCCCGCCTGGTCACGCTGGATGTGGCACCCACGCTGGCGATGTACCAGCAGACCTCATTCGAATTCGCGCACGCCTACTGGCACTGGTTCTTCCTCGTGCGACCGTCGCCTTTCCCAGAGACGTTGATCCGGGCCGACCCGGATCTCTACCTGAAGCAGACCATGGGAGCCCGCAGTGCCGGCCTGAAGCCTTTCGCGCCGGAGGCCTATGCTGCCTATCTGCGTTGCCTGTCCGATCCGGCAACCGCACATGGCATCTGCGAGGACTACCGTGCCTCGGTAGGTATCGACCTCGAACACGATCAGGCCGATCTTGCCGCGGGCAAGCAGATCCAATGTCCCTTCCTGGCATTGTGGGGACGCGATGGCGTGATCGAACGGTGCTTCGACCCTCTGGCCGAGTGGCGCCGCTGGAATCCCGGCGTAAAGGGTATGGCGCTGCCCTGCGGCCACTACATCCCGGAGGAAGCACCCGAGGTGTTGCTCGATCACGTCCTCGCCTTCCTGCCTTCATGAATGTCCTCGAGCCTGCCCATGCCAGCGACGACGCTTTACCGAAAACTGGTCGATTCGCACACCGTCGAACGCCTCGATGTCGACAACGTGCTGCTATATGTCGACCTGCACATCATGAACGAATACACCAGCCCACAAGCTTTTGCAGGACTGGCGCAACGTGGATTGCGGGTGCGGCGCCCACACCAGCAAATGGGCGTGGTCGATCACGTCATCCCCACGCGCCCGGTGCCGATCGCGGCGCGTACGATCGACATCGCCCCCGCCGCACGGCAAGCGGCGAACTTTGCCGCCAACTGCGCTGAGCAGGGGATCGAGCTGTTCGACGTGCGTGATCCGATGCAAGGAATCGAGCATGTCGTCGCGCCGGAACTTGGCCTGATCCGTCCCGGCATGGTCGTGTTATGCGGCGACAGCCATACCACGACCTACGGTGCCCTCGGGGCACTCGGGTTCGGGATCGGCACGTCGGAAGTGGAGCATGTGCTTGCCACGCAGACTCTGGTGTACCGCGTGGCCAAGGACATGCGAATCCAAGTCGATGGTCGACTGCCTCTGGGGACGACGTCCAAGGACCTGATCTTGCACATCATCGCCAAGATCGGAGCACAAGGCGCGCGTGGCTATGCGGTCGAGTATGTCGGCGAAGCTATCGCCGCACTGTCCGCCGAGGCGCGCATGACCTTGTGCAACATGACCGTGGAAGCCGGTGCCCGCGCGGCGCTGATCGCGCCTGACGCGATCACATCCGACTACGTGTCCGAGCGGATCTGCGATATGGACGACGCTGCGCTGGCGGCCGCGCACACGGCATGGAAGCAACTCCGCACGGACGCATCGGCGCGTTTCGATGCCGAGCATCGATTCGATGCTTCCGAGGTCGCTCCCTATGTCACCTGGGGTACCAGTCCCGACCAGGCGGTGCCGGTAGACGGCACCGTGCCGCCGTTGAGCGATGCCGCGGGTGACATCGAGAGGGCGACTTGGCACAAGGCACTGGATTACATCGGCTTGGCGCCCGGCACGCCGATCGAAGGTATTCCGATCGACCGCGTGTTCATCGGTTCGTGTACCAACGCCCGCATCGAGGACCTGCGCGAGGCAGCTCGGGTGGTGCGGGGGCGCAAGGTTGCCCCGGGCGTGCGGGCGATGGTGGTGCCTGGCTCCGGGCTGGTCCGTGACCAGGCCGAACGCGAAGGGACCGCGCAGGTGCTGGTCGAGGCGGGATTCGAATGGCGGCAACCGGGCTGTTCGATGTGCCTGGCGATGAACGACGACGTACTCGCGCCGGGCGAGCGGTGCGCCTCCACGACCAATCGCAACTTCGAGGGCCGTCAGGGCCGGGGCAGCCGCACGCATCTGATGAGTCCGGCCATGGCCGCCGCTGCCGCGATTGCCGGACGCATCGTGGACATTCGCAAGGAGTTCCGCGCATGAGCGAAACGCACCGTATCGCAGGCATAGCGGCACCATTGCCAATCGGCAACCTGGACACCGACCAGATCATGCCCAAGCAGTTCCTGCTGGGGATCGACAAGAGCGGACTGGCAGACGGACTGCTACATGACCTGCGTTTCGACGCCGAAGGGCGGCTTCGCCCGGACTTCGTGCTCAACCGTCCGGAATATCGCGGCGCGCGCATTCTGTTGGGCGGGGCGAACTTCGGTTGTGGTTCGAGCCGTGAGCATGCGGTGTGGGGATTGCAGCAGGCCGGATTCGATGCGGTCGTCGCGCCAAGTTACGGAGAGATCTTCTATTTCAATGCGATGAACAATCGCTTGCTGCTTGTCACCTTGCCGCCGGAGCAGGTCCAAGTGTTAATGGACAGCGTGGCGCATGGCCAGGACAAGCGCTTGACCATCGACTTGGGGAAGCAAATCGTTTCCACGCCGCAGGGCGATGAATATCCCTTCGATTTGCAACCCAGGCAGAAGCGGATGCTGGTCGATGGCTTGGACATGATCGGCATGACCTTGCGCGATGCAGCGGACATCGACCGGTTCGAAGCTGTGCATTGGCAGGTATCTCCTTGGTGCAGGATCGATCTTACCCAGGTGCGGGAAAGATGAAACGGTACGCCTCCCAGACCGCACGAGCGGCCGCCAGCTCAACGTTCCGCGCACATTGGAAGTGACATTCCTCTTCAGCAGCGATGACGACTCGCCCAAACCTCCGGTGAATTGCTATATTAGGAAACGATCAATTCCATATAATGGCCAGCATGGTTGTCCAATTTTCCTCATCTCTTCCACGCAGCAGGGGCCGTCCCCGCGAATTCAACGCCGACAAGGTGCTTGACCAAGCGATCCGCGTCTTCAGTGAGCGCGGCTATGCCGGTGCGTCGATCACCGACCTGACCCGCGCCATGCGACTGGCCCAGGGCAGCCTCTACAAAGCGTTCAAGGACAAGCAATCGCTTTTCCTGGCGGCGTTGGATCGTTACCGCACCCAGCGAACGCAAAATCTGCGCCAGACCATCAACAACGGCGGCACAGGCCTAGAGCGCCTGCACGCCGCACTGACCTTCTATGCCGAGTCCGCACACGGCACCACAGGACGGCAAGGCTGTCTGGTCGTCGCTAGTACGGTGGAGCTTTCGACGTTAGACAAGTCCGTGGCCGATCACGTCGCCGCTGCGCTGGCCCGCAATGAGGCCATGCTGGCCGACCTGATCCGCCAGGGGCAGGCGGACGGCTCGATCAAGATCCATGTCGACGCCGAAGCCACGGCGCGGATGCTGCTGTGCCTGACGCAAGGCATGCGAGTGGTCGGCAAGACCGGGCGCAGCCGTGCACAGATGCAGGCCGTCGTGACGATCGCGCTCAAGGCGCTAGCCTGATATTTTTTTCCTAATTTAGGAAGCGTTTGTTTCCAATTAAATCAGAGAGAAACTTCATGAAGTTCGCTTTTCGAAAGCCTCGCGCACGGCGAGATCCATCTGTACGGGACAGCGTTATCGCGCAGCCCCGCGCGCCGGGTCAGACAGGCATGACGGGGGAAGATCACGCCCCAACTGCACCAGCAAGGCTGACGCTGCTGCTGGCGGTGGCCTGCGGCCTGGCCGCCGCCAATCTGTACTACGTGCAGCCGCTGGCCGGCCCGATCGCCATGGCGCTGGGACTGTCGCCGCAGGCAGCCGGCCTGAGCGTGACGCTGACCCAGCTTGGCTACGGGCTAGGCCTGCTGTTGCTCGTGCCGCTCGGCGACCTGATCGAGAACCGCCGGCTGACGCTTGGTCTGCTGGGGCTGGCGGCGATGGCGCTGCTGGGTGCTGGGCTGGCGCGCCAGCCGTTGCCGTTCCTAGCGGCGGCGCTGGGCATCGGCCTGGACACTGTAGCTGTGCAGGTGCTGGTGCCCTATGCTGCGCATCTGGCGCCCGAAGCGTCGCGCGGCCGGGCAGTGGGCAACGTGATGAGCGGGCTGATGCTCGGCATCATGCTGGCGAGGCCGGTCGCCAGCTTCATCGCTGATCTGGCCTCGTGGCATGCTATGTTCCTGCTGGCGGCAGCCGCCATGCTGGTGCTGATCGTAGTGTTGGCCCGCACGCTGCCGGCTCGTCAGCCCGGCCTCGGCCTGCACTACAGTGGCCTGCTCGCTTCCATGGGACATCTTCTGCGCGATACCCCGGTGTTGCGCCGCCGCGCGCTCTACCATGCCGCGCTGTTCGCGGCGTTCAGCGTGTTCTGGACAACGGTGCCGCTGCTGCTAGCCGGCCCGGCGTTCGGGCTGTCGCAAAGCGGCATCGCGCTGTTCTCTTTGGCAGGGGCCGCGGGCGCGGTCGCCACGCCACTGGCCGGGCGCATTGCCGACCTGGGTCACAGCCACAGGGCCTCCGCGCTGGCAATGGGTATGGTGGCGCTGGCGTTCCCCTTGACGCACCTGGCGCAACCCGGTTCCGGCTGGGCGCTGGGCCTGCTCGTGCTAGCCGCAATCGTGCTGGATTTTGGTGTCGCGGCCAATTTGACGCTGGGCCAGCGCGCTATCTTCATGCTGGGCGCGAACATGCGTGGTCGACTCAATGGCCTCTATATGGCGGCATTCTTCCTGGGTGGCTCGCTCGGCTCGGCGTTTGGCGCATGGGCCTATGCCCACGGTGGCTGGACGTGGACCTCCGGTTTGGGGGCCGCACTGCCGGTGGCAGCCCTGGCATATTGGACGACGGAGAAACGCCTGGGGCGATTCCAACAAGTCACAACCAACGAGGCATGTCGATAACGACGATTGCATGGGACGACTTCATGACGATGACATTGCGCGTGGGTCGCAATCATCAAGGCTAAGGCATTGCCGAAGCACTCAAGCCGGACTACAAACTGCTGATTGATTTCGGAAGAAGTCGGGCTGATCACATCGGAGTGCCTAGGGATCCTCTGAACAAGACTCCGACTTGAACAATGCGACTGAGCTTGTGCTGGCATTTGGATCATGGATGCCCATCCACTTGCCTCCACTGGCCCTTTCAAGCCGGAATCGCCTGGAAATTCCCTCGCTTGCCGTTCTTCGGCACGGCACGCCCCGCGAGCCGGCTGACCTGGCCGGTCACGAATGCGTGGGCCTTTCGGCATGGCCGACGGCATTCAGCCGGCAATGGCGTTTCGTACGCGATGGCACCGAGCACGCGGTGTCAGCCAACTTGGCGGCTGGCCGGCTGGTACGCGTGCTCGAGGGCTATGCGTTGCCGGCCCGCCCCATGCACTTGTTGTACGCGGCTGACCGCCGCATGACGCCCAAGCTGCGCGCCTTTGTGGATTGGATGCTGCGCGCTCTTGGGCCGGATGCGCCGGCGTTTAGTGCGTAACGGCAGCGACCTCAAGCTGGGCAGGTTCCATCAGCGCGAAGGCCGACCGCATTTCGCGCGCTTCCTCGCCGGGGCTGCGGCCGAACAGGCGCTTGAACTCGCGGTTGAACTGCGAAGGGCTTTCGTAGCCCACGCGCGCGGCCGCGCCGGCGGCGGTGACGCGGTCGCGGATCATCATCAGCCGCGCCTGGTGCAGCCGTACCGACTTGATGTACTGGATCGGCGAGGTCGCGGCCACGGCCTTGAAGTGTGCATGGAAGGCCTGCACGCTCAGGCCGGCTTCGTCGGCCAGAGTCGCCACGTCCAGCGGCTGGGCGTAGTCGTGGTGAATGCGCCGCAGCACCCGCGCGATGCGCTCGAAGCTGCCCTGGCTGGCCAGCGCCGCGCGTATGGCGCCGCCTTGTTCGCCGATCAGCACGCGGAAGCACAGCTCGCGCACGATGCCCGGCCCCAGCACCCGCGCCTGCAATGGCGAGCACAGCGCCCGCAGTAGGCGCAGGGTGGTGTCGGCCAGGGCCTCGTCCAGCGGCGTGGAAACGATGCCGGCCGGCGCGGGGGCAGACGCGGCGCGGCCGGTTTGCTGGTCGACCTCCACGATCAGATCAGCCACGGCGGTCTTGTCCAGGCGCACGGATACGGCCAGCAAGGGCTCCTCCGGGCTGGCGTCGGTCTCGGTCGAGAACGGCAGCGGCACCGACAGCACCAGATAGTGCTGCGGGTCGTAGTGATAGACCTTGTCGGCCAGATAGCCGCGCTTGTGGCCCTGGCAGACGATGACGATGCTCGGCTCGTACAGCACGGGCGTGCGTCCCAGCGGGCGATCGGCGCGCATCAGGCGCACGCCGTCGAGCAGCGAGCGGGTGTGGCCTTCGTGCGGGGCCAGTTGCAGGATCAATTCGGCCATTTCCGCCTGTCGTGACAGGTCGGGTTGTGGGTCGGGCATGGCTTCACCATCATGGAACAATGAAATGGCTATATTTCTACCCCATCTACCGTAGTTATTGTCGATCATGAATAGGATAAGGCAATGATGCAAGAGATATCGACCTAGTTCGTCCAGGCGGTCCTGCCTACGATTTCACCTTGTTTGCAATGCCTTGGCTTGCCTCCGCGCCAGCCAAGAAAGCACAAGGAGAAATCATGCTATCCACGACACCGGACACTACTAAGGTCATCGTGCTCACTGGCGCCAGCAGCGGCATCGGCGAGGCCACGGCCCGCCATTTGGCACGGCAAGGACACCACCTCTACATCGGAGCGCGGCGCCTGGACCGGATCACCGCCTTGCAGGACGAACTGCGCGCCGAGGGCGGCCATGTCGAGGCGGTGCAGTTGGACGTCACGCGCCTCGAAGATCTGCAAGCCATCGTCGCCAAAGCACATGCCGCGCATGGCCGCGTCGATGTGCTGATCAACAACGCCGGCGTCATGCCGTTATCGCCACTGGCCGCGCTGAAGATCGAGGAGTGGAACCGCACGCTGGACGTCAACGTGCGCGGCGTGCTGCACGGCATTGCCGCCGTGCTGCCGATCATGCAGGCGCAAGGCCATGGGCACATCGTCAACATCGCCTCGGTCGGCGCGCATCAGGTGTGGCCGTCTTCTGCGGTCTATTGCGCCAGCAAGTTCGCAGTGCGCGCCATCTCCGATGGGCTGCGCCAGGAGACCGATGCCATCAGGGTGACGCTGGTCAGCCCCGGCGTGGTCGAGTCCGAACTGGCCGATCACATCACCGATCCAGCCGCGCGCGAGGCCATGGTTGCGTTCCGCCGCATCGCCTTGCCACCGCAGGCCGTAGCGCAGGCCATTGCGTATGCCATCGCGCAGCCCGATGGCGTGGACGTGAGCGAGCTCATCGTGCGTCCCACGGCCAGTCCGTATTGATCCTGACAGCCATTCATTCGCAAGGAGTTTTTATGTCCGAAGCCAGTATTTCCTCACCTATCCTGCCGTTCGCCGAGCGAGTAGCCATCGTCACTGGCGCGGCCAGCGGCATCGGCTTGGCAACTGTCGAATTGCTGCATCGCCAGGGCGCGCGCATCGTCGCGGTGGGCCGTGGCGATAACGTCCATGCCTTAGCGCGTGAGGGTGTGGTGCCCATCGTGGCCGACGTGGCGCAGGAAGCCAGCGCTGAACTGGCCGTGCAGACAGCCGTTGAGCGATTCGGTCGCCTTGACATCCTGGTCAACAACGCCGGCATCATCATCAATCGCCCGGTCGCCGAGATGAGCCTGGCGGAATGGAACCAGGTGCTGTCGGTCAATGCCACCGGTGCCTTCCTGTTCTCCCGCGCCGCCATGCGTCCGATGATGGCCGCCGGCTCCGGCGCCATCGTCAACATTGGCTCCTACGCCTGCTACCAGAGCTTTCCCGGCATTGCCGCCTATGCCGCGTCCAAGGGCGCGTTGGCGCAATTGACCCGCACGCTGGCGCTGGAGGCCATTGCCCACGGTATCCGCGTCAACGCGGTCGGTTCAGGCGATGCCGTCACCAACATCACCAACGCCATTCAGCCCGATGGCCAGGCCTATCTGGCCGAACACGGACGCAAGGCCCCCATCGGCCGCGCCGCGCGTCCCGAGGAAATCGCGCAAGTCGCCGCCTTCCTGGCTTCGGATCAGGCCAGCTACATCGTCGGCGCGGTGGTCATGGCCGACGGCGGCATGAGCGTGGCCATCCAGTAACCCAACCCATATTTCAACCTCACAGGAGTTTTCATCCATGCAACAACAAGCAAACCCTTCCAAAGTCTGGTTCATCACGGGTTCCGCGCGCGGCATTGGCCTGTCGCTAGCACGTCAGGTGCTGGCGCAGGGCGATGCGGTGGCCGCCACCTCGCGCACGCTGGCCAGCCTGCAACAGGCGTTCGGAAACAACCGCGAGCGGCTGCTGCCGCTGGAAGTGGATCTGGTCGATGAAGCCAGTGTTCAAGCCGCCATCGACAAGACCGTTGCCACCTTCGGCCGCATCGACTGCGTGGTCAACAACGCCGGCTACGGGCAGCAAGGCACCATCGAGGCACTGAGCGATGCCGAACTGCGCCTCAATTTCGATGTCAACGTGTTCGCGCCGTTGCATGTGCTGCGCCACGCGCTGCCGCACTTGCGCGCCCAGCGCAGGGGGCATGTGTTCAACGTGGCCTCCATCGTCGGCTTCCAGGGCGGGTATGCGGGCTGGGGCAGCTACGTGGCCAGCAAGTTTGCGCTGGCCGGGCTGACCGAGACGCTGGCCGCCGAGCTGGCCGAACTGAACATCAAGGCCACGGTGGTCTATCCCGGCCCGGTGCGCACTGGTTTCCTGTCCAAGGACACACTGGTGGTGGCCAAGCGTTCGATCGCTGACTACACCGAGGCGCAGGCCTCGCTGAATTTGCACTTGAACGGTCTGGACGGCAAGCAGGCCGGCGACCCGGAGAAAGTGGCCACGCTGATTCTGCAAGCCGCCGCGGTGGCCGAGCCGCCCGTGCATCTGTTCGCGGGCAAGATCGCCAACACGCTGGCCGAGCAGAAGATGCAGGCGGTGCGCAAGGACCTGGACGCATGGCGTGGCGCATCCGATGCCACGGATTTCGCGGAGTAAATTCGCACGAGGGCGGGCATGTGGCTAGGTGCTGCGTGCCGCTGCGGTGCATCAGGAGATCACACCATGCTCAATGAATTGCCAGCAGAAAAAGCCTATCGCGTCCTCGAATCCGGTCCCATCGTGCTCGTGTCCACGCGCGGTGCCGATGGTCGCGCCAACCTGATGACGATGGGGTTCCACATGATGATGCAGCACGATCCACCCTTGGTCGGCGCCATCATCGGGCCGTGGGACTACAGCCATCGTGCACTGTCGGACACGGGCGAATGCGTGCTGGCGGTTCCGACGGTGGATCTGGCCGAGACGGTGGTGGACATCGGCAACTGCTCGGGCGATGCGCTCGACAAGTTCGCCCATTTCGGCCTGACGCCCGCATCCGCGCAAACCGTGGAGGCACCGCTGGTGCGCGAATGCTGGGCCAACCTGGAGTGCCGCGTCGCCGATGATGGCTGGGCACGCCGCTACAACCTGTGGGTGCTGGAGGTCCAACGCGTCTGGATTGATACGGCACGCAAGGAAACGCGGTTGATCCACCACCAGGGCGATGGCCGCTTCAGCGTCGATGGCGACACGCTCGACTTGGGCGAGCGCATGGTGAGGTGGCGGTACCTGATGGACTGATACGGGCCGGCAGCGAAGGTGAGGTCGTGCGTACTGCGGCGAACGTGGCCGACGTGACCCAAGCGGGCAAACAGCTGCATGGCAAGGAGAAGGTGGTCTATGCCGATGCCGGCTATACGGGTGCGGACAAGTGCGAGGAGCAGAAGGACAAGCGGGTTCAGTGGCACATAGCCGAGCGTCGGAGCCGGATCAGGGCGTTGCCCGATGGCGAGTTGAAGGACGTGAGCGAGTTCATCGAGCACCTGATTGCCAAGGTGCGATCAAAGGTGGAGCATCCGTTCCGTGTGGTGAAGCGTCAGTTCGGTTACACGAAGGTGCGCTACCGGGGGCTGGCGAAGAATGCCGGGCAGTTGAACGTGCTGTTCGCGCTGTCGAACCTGTGGATGGCGCGCAAGCGATTGTTGGTGATGATGGGGAAGGTGTATCCGAGGCGTGGCAAGCATGGGAATTTTCAGGCGACTCTGGTCTGAAAACGGCTTTGAAGGCCGATCATGTCTGCGTCGGCATCCGACGTGAACAGAGTGGGCCACGGGGCTGGATCGGCCCATACCCATCCACTGCACACAGTCAGCTCATGGCACGCGCGTAGGTCCGGATCAGCGAGTCGGGGCAGACAAGGAAGGTGAAAACGGGGCGGCGCGGTCTCCGGTTTGTTTGTCGTGTCGAAGCCGGATTTCGGTTCGACTGCCACCGGATTGGCTTCCCTCCGGTGTTGTCCCATGGACTCTCGCGCTGTTCCTCATGCCGCTCGCGCTCGTCCAGCATGGCTTGCTACGGCCATCGCCATTCTGGCGTTGGCCACTCGCGCCGCCGCTTCGGAAGTCTGGGTCGTTACCGACTCGCATCATCCGGTCCTTGGCCAGGCTGACCGACACCTCATCCTGGACGCGGCCGCGGCGCTCGAAGCGGAGTTGGCCGACAACCTGCCCACCGATCCTGAGCGCGCCAGCGCCATCGTCCAGCAACGCCTGAAATTGGGCGGTACAGACCTGCAGCGAAGGATCGGCACCGCCTACCAGGGTATTGCCGATGCCTGGAGCCTTGGCGTCACCAAGATTCCCGCCATCGTGGTGGATCGCCGATACGTGGTCTATGGCGAGACGGACGTGGCCCGTGCGGTAGCCCGCATCGACCAATACCGGAGGACGCAGCCATGACGAGGCGTCCGTTCGCGCCATCCCGGCGCCAGCGGTTGGCCATCGCAGCGCTGCTGCTGGGGTGTTCCGCATCGTCCTTTGCACTGAACACCGCCACCATCGTGGCCTCCACCCTGTCGCCGGATTGCCTGGAATACCGCGTCACCGGCATCTGCTATTGGCTCTATTGCACCTGGACGGGATGCACCGTACGCACCTCGGTCAAGGTGCGCCACTACATCCCGGATGCCGTGGTGTCGAGCTACTCGAACACCGGCGAGAACCCTTGGGTCGAGGTGCGGGCGATGAGCCTGCCCAACCCGACCGCGAAGGCCGGTGGCGACGGCACCACCAACGAGGATCACGAGAACAACCTGGCGAAGTTCAAGAACGCCGACGTCATCGGCCATCCCGGTGGCCATGTGTTCAGCCAGTTCGCCAGCGCCTTCGGCTACACCTGCGAGGGCGCCGGCACCGCCTTCATGCCCTATCTGCTGAGCACGCTCGACACGCTGGCATGGCGCTACAACATCCCCGAGGCGCTGTATCCGGAAGCACTGATTCCCGGGCGGCGTGAGATCGGCACGCGCACGGGCCTGAATCTCTGGGGCAAC
Source organism: Achromobacter sp. CSND-B12 (assembly GCF_052906545.1). NCBI lineage: Bacteria > Pseudomonadati > Pseudomonadota > Betaproteobacteria > Burkholderiales > Alcaligenaceae > Achromobacter > Achromobacter sp. CSND-B12. The sequence continues at coordinate 2,428,597 of NZ_JBREGJ010000001.1, forward strand.
GTCTATCCGCGCGGCGGCTTCCTGCACCAGGTGGATGACCACAAGGCCGCGGCCGTGGTTGCCCAGCGCGCGGGTGACATCGTGACGCGCCGCAACCAGATTCACGTGTACCAGCCCTTGCTCGCCAGTTCGCGCGATGGCTACTGGCCGGCCGCCGCCCTGATGGAAACCGATGCCGCCACGGGCAAGTGGCAGGAGCTGACCCCCACACTGTCCAGCAGTTGCGCGGTATTCCCCCACGGCAATGCCAAGGCCCAGGCCCGGCAAGGCGACTACGCCTGGGCATTGTGGCGTCCCTATAGCTGCTGCCAGCGCCGCGGCCAGGTGTTCCTCGGCAGCGTCGATTTCCTGTGAGGCCCGATGCCATGACGACTCCACCGCCGAGCGCCCGTCGATCTCTTTGCGTCGCATTGGCCGTTGCAGCAATGTGCTGCTCCGGCGCCGGGGCGCAGACCAGCGTCAACGAGTACGGCGTCCAGCATCAGGGCAGCGTGATCGGCGACGACGTGCTCTACAGCATTGGGGGCGGCCGCGCGGTATCCATGAGCGGTGCGGCCAACATGCACTCCATCGGTGTTGGCGTCGGCTGGAACAGCAACCTGATCTGTGGCGACATGAGCATCACCACCACGCTGCAGAACCAGTTGAACGGCATCACCAACGGCTTCCAGGCCATCATGTCCTCGGTGATCCAGAACGCCACCGCTGCCGTGGCGTCGCTGCCCGCGCTGATCATCCAGCGCGCCGATCCAGGGCTGTATAACCTGCTGACCAATGGGGTGCTGCAAGCCAGGCTGGATTTCGATCGCAGCAAGCTGACCTGCCGTGCCATCGCCAACCGCATGGCCGACATGGCGGGTGGGCAGCTCGGCTGGGACCAACTCGCCGAAGGCATGGCGCTGAAGCAGGCCGTCGCGAGCACCGATGCGGTCTCGGCCATCGACGACGCCGAGGCGAACCGTGGCAACAATGGCGTACCGTGGGTCGGCGGAGACAACGCCGGCGGCGCGGGCCAACGTCCAGTGCGCGTGGTCGGCGACGTGACCCGCGCCGGCTACAACCTGCTCAACGGCCGTGGCGTCGGCGATGCCAGTTCTATCCCGCAAGCGAGTTGCGGCGGCAACCTGGCCTGCCAGACCTGGAGTTCGCCCGATGCCGCCGCGGCCTGGGCCGTTCGCGTGCTGGGCGAGCAGGAACAGCGCACCTGCGATGCATGCACCAAGACCGTCACCACGCCGGGCGTTGGCCTGACCCCGCTGATCCAGGAGGAATACGAGGACAAGCTGCAGGCCCTGCAGGAACTGGTCGCCGGCAGCCGTCCAACCACGGCGCAGAACCTGCAGGCTGCGAGCAGAGCGTCGCTGCCCATCACTCGTGGGGTGATCGAGGCGCTGCGCGACGAGACGGACCAGGACATCCTGGCTCGGCGCCTGGCCTCGGAGGTTGCGCTGGCCAGCGTGCTGGAGAAGGCGCTGCTGCTGCAACGCACGCTGCTGACCGGGCGCAAGGAGCCCAACGTGGCCGCCAACGAACTGGCCCAGAAGGCCGTCACCCACGAAAGCGACATCCTCGATCGCGAGATTCACAACCTGAAGGCAGAGCTGGAGCTGCGCCGCGAACTGGCCAGCAACTCGCCGATGGCGATCATCCAGCGCCACAGCACCCGCGCCGCCGGTGCGCGTGGCATCTACGAGGGCGACCCGGTACGCAATCGGGTCGATGAATTGCAGCGGCCGCCGTCCGGCGGAAGCCATCCATGAGTGCCGCAGGGCGGTGCCCGCGCTGGCTGTCCAGCCGGCGTGCCATCCGGGTACTGGTGTGGGCGGTGTCGCTGCTGATCGCCGCAATCGCCGTCAATGTGGTCGGCATCCGCATCGCGGGCAGCATCGAGGGCTGGCAGCGCTGGATGGCGGCGCAATCCGGGGCCTTCCTGGTCTGGCGGTTGTTGCTCTACGCCATCACTGCCTGGGGTTGGCTCTGGATGCGCCGTCGCCTGCGCACGCGGGAACCGGAGCGCGCTGCCGGGCAGCGACTGCTGCGCGCGGAGGTTGCGGCCATCGTCGCCGTGATCGTGCTGGAAGCCGGCCTGCTGATGCAGGCACGGTAGCGCGGGGTCGCCATGACGCTGTTCACCACCGACTACCTGGAGTACTACCTGACGCTGGTGTCCTGGGTGGTCCACAACGGCATCTGGTCGGTGCTGGTCGCCAGCGGCATGTTCGCCGTCCCGTTCCTGGCGATCATCATCCAGGAATGGCTGAAGGCCCGCGCGGAAGGCGCGGACGAGGGCAACAAGGGGGTGCTGTCCTCGGCTCGCATCGAGAACCGCGTCTTCGTCGCCATCGTGGTGATCATGTTCGCGGGCATCCCCTTCATCGACGTCGATTTCAACACCATCAAGTACGACCGTTCGCGTTCGACCCAATGCCAAGTAAATGTGCCAGAGCCGACCGATACGGGCTGGTCGCAATCGTTCAGCACGATCAACAACCAGTCGGCCAAGGTGCCGGTGTGGTGGTTCGCCATGCACGCGATCTCGCGCGCGATCACCGGCGCCTCGGTCGCGGCCATTCCCTGCGGCACCGACCTGCGGCAGATCCGCATGGACATCGACGCGACCCGCATCGACGACCCGGTACTGGCCCAGGAGATCAGCGACTTCACCCGAGACTGCTACGGCCCCGCCCGCGCCAAGCTGTTCATGACCCGGCCCAGCCTGAGCGAGGAGCAGATGCACGACGTCACCTGGATCGGCTCCAGCTACTTCGTCGGCACCGCCGGCTTCTACGACAGCTACCGCTCCAGGACACCGCGCGATGCCTGGCCGTTCGACGCCACGCGCGACGCTGGGCTGGCCCAGGTGCCCGGCGGGGGCGGCTACCCGACCTGCCGGCAGTGGTGGTCCGACGGCGGCCACGGCCTGCGGGCACGACTGCTGGCCCAGGTCGATCCCAACCTGCTGACGCGACTGGCCGGCTGGGCGGGCTTCCTGAGCCAGGCCGAGGTCAACGACTCGGTGATCCGCGCTATCGCAAGCCCTCGCCAGCAGAAGCTCAACCAGGGGGCGGTCTACACGGACTACGGTGGCCAGATCGACATGACGCTGCCCAACATCGTCACTCGTGCCGCCAGCGACGTGGGGCTGACCGTCGGCTCACTGGGCTATTTCCCGGCGATGGACGTGGTGCGGCAGGCGCTGCCGATGGTGCTGTCCCTGCTCAAGATGGCGCTGGTCATCTGCATCCCGTTGGTGCTGCTGATCGGCACCTATGACCTCAAGACCGTGGTCACGGTGAGCGTGGTGCAGTTCGCGCTGTTCTTCACCGACTTCTGGTTTCAGCTCGCCCGCTGGATCGACTCGACGATCCTCGATGCGCTCTACGGCTGGGGGTGGGGCTGGAACCGGCCGCACACGAACTTCGATCCGCTGGTGGGCCTCAACAACACCTTCGGAGACATGCTGCTGAACTTCGTGATGGCCACGATGTTCTTGATCTTGCCCACGTTCTGGGTGGCGGCATTGGCCTGGGCTGGTATCCGTGCAGGCAACGTGCTTCAAGGATTGAGTACTGGCACGCGGGATGCCGGACAAGCCGGTGGCAGAGGCGGCGGCTTGATGATCGGTGCGGCCAAGCAGAAATAGCTCCACCCGGCGGTTCAATCGTCTTCGAATCGTGGATCTGGGTCATCGCTGTAGTTGATGGGGTCGTAGGCAAGGCTTTCGCGATGATCCAGCTCTTCAGCCTTGCGTCCGAGGAAATCATCGTCACCTTGCGGCGCTTGCTCCGCCATCCTGGCTGCCACAGCGAGAGCGACCAGCAACAGCGCCGCCCAGACCTTGACGTACAGCAACACCCCAAGGGTCGCCAGCTTGACCACCCAGATCAGCACCGTTGCACCGCCTGCCGGCAGTCCCTGTGCCATCAGCCACCGATGCGCCCGACGCTCCGCGCGCAGGCAACCGCCCCATACACCGCCCAGCCAGCGGCCGAGTCGCGCTGCGGTGGTCATGCGTGCGGTGTGCTTCATGGTTGGCTACCTCATGGTCGTTCCACGGTCGTTGGGCTAGGCGGTGCCGTTCTCCTTCATGCCTGCCGCGCCGCGAATGCTTCGGCGGTCATGATCAAGCCGGGAAAGTCCTCTCGCATGGCGAGAATGTCCGCATCGCCTGTGATCAACGCATCCGCCTTGCCGACATGCGCGAGCACCAGGAACACCTGGTCCTTCTCGTCGCGGCAGGCCGGCAGGTCGGGCCATGGCATCGGCAGTTCCACCACATCGGCGTAGGGCAGGAAGTCCGCCAGCAACTCCTGCTGTTCCAAGGTCGACAGCTTGAACTTGGGAAAGGCCAGGACGCGCAGGAATTCACTGGCCGTCTCCCGGCAGACCAGCGGCTGCAACTGCTGTTGCTGCCAGGCATGGCGTATCCAGGCCAGGCGTCCTGCATTGAAGACCAGCGCCGACAGCACGATGTTGGTGTCGAGCACGACCCTGCGCATCAGCGCCGCGCCCAGGCCACGGCATCCTCGACGTCCTGCTCGGTGATCCCGAGTTGCTCCAGCTTCTCGCGCACGGCCTGGGCCTTCTGGACCCGCACGGGGGTCAGGACGATCCGACCGCCCTCGACGGTCACGTCGAAGTACTCCGCCGCATCCACGCCGGACACGGCCGCCTTGGGCAGCGTGATCTGGTTTTTCGAAGTGAGCTTGGCAAGCATGGGAAGCCTCCGTAAGTTTCAAAGGAAATCTTACTTCCTTACTTCATTCCCGACAAGCATGCCTCCGGGCGCATGGATTTCAGGACCTGCCGTGCTTTCAGCGCCGGTTGAAACTGCCTGATCCGGTGAAAACACAGTGCTTGTTCCGTCCGATCCTGGAGCGCACGGGCTCCGCATTGATTGCGGCACACGAAGCCAACTGCCCCTATACCAAAGGGCTTGTCGAAGGCCAAAGGGCTGGGGAAGGGGCAAGGGAATGGCCTCAACGGGAAAGGCCCTACCCGAAAAGGCCAAAAGGCTCCTCCGGCCAGCCCATCACCAGGATGTCGCCATGCTTTCGCTGTTCCAGCGCAAATGGGTGCCGCTGGCCAACGCCGCGGCGCCGCCTCCCGTCGAGCCTGCCAAAGGGTTGACCCGGCCGCAGTCGGCCACATCGCTGCTGGCGGAGCCGCGCCGGCAGCGATTGCTGGAACACATCTGGCAGCGCACCTCGCTGTCGCGTCGGCAGTTCCGCTCGCTGTACCTGGCGCCACTGGAGCGCTACGCCGAGCTGGTCCAGCAGTTCCCGGCCTCGGAGGCGCATCACCATGCCTGGCCGGGCGGCATGCTGGACCACGGCCTGGAGATCGTGGCCTACGCGCTCAAGCTGAGGCAGTCCCACTTGCTTCCGGCCGGCGCCTCGCCCGAGGCCCAGGCCGCGCAAGCCGAGGCCTGGACCGCCGGCACCGCCTACGCCGCGCTGCTGCACGACATTGGCAAGATCGCGGTCGACCTGCACGTCGAGCAGGCCGATGGCCTGGTCTGGCACCCCTGGCACGGGCCGCTGCGGCAGCCGTACCGCTTTCGTTACCGGACGGATCGCGAGTACCGGCTGCATGGCGCCGCCACTGGGCTGCTCTACACCCGTGTGCTCGATGCCGGCATCCTCGACTGGCTGAGCGACTACCACGATCTATGGTCGGCGCTGCTCTACGTCCTGGCGGGCCAGTACGAGCATGCCGGCACGCTGGGCGAGCTGGTCGTCAAGGCCGACCAGGCATCGGTGGCCCTGGCGCTCGGCGGTGATCCGGCCAGGGCCATGGCGGCGCCGAAGCATGCGCTGCAGCGCAAGCTGCTGGATGGCCTGCGCTACCTGCTGCGCGAGGAGTTCAAGCTGAACCAGCCCGGCGGCCCGTCGGATGGATGGCTGACCCAGGACGCACTCTGGCTCGTCAGCAAGACGGTCAGCGACAAGCTGCGCGCGCACCTCCTGTCGCAGGGCATCGAAGGCATCCCATCGAACAATACCGCCGTCTTCACGGTGCTCCAGGACCATGGCATCGCGCAGCCCGCCCCGAATGGGAAGGCGATCTGGCGGGCGACCGTCACGAGCGGCACCGGCTGGTCGCACAGCTTTACCTTCCTGCGCCTGTCGCCGGCCTTGATCTGGGAGTCGGGCGAGCGTCCCGCACCGTTCGCCGGCACGGTCACGACGGAAGAGCCCCTCCCTGGCGATGAGGCAGCGCCGGGCTCCGACGGCATCCCGGCCACCTCACCGCCCCCTGGGGTGGCGGATTCCCCGGCCGGGCTCGCGGACCCGGTCTCCGATCTGCTGTCGATGCTCGATGCGTCCGACGCAGCCACCGCCGGTGCATCGTCCGCCAGCGCGGAACCGCCGTCACCATCCGCCGGAGCAACTGTGACAGTGACCCATTCGGCGCTGACCGGTCCTGCCACGATGCCGGCTCCCGCGAAGGCCACGCCGTCCGGGGAAGCCTTCATCGCCTGGCTCAGGCAAGGCATCGAGTCGCGCAAGCTCATCATCAACGATGCGAAGGCACTGGTGCATACCGTCGATGGCACGGCGTACCTGGTCAGCCCCGGCGTCTTCCAGCGCTACGTGCAGGAACATCCGGAGATCCAGGCGCTGGCCCGACAGGACGATCTGCACGACTGGCAATGGGTGCAAAAGCGCTTCGAGAAGCTGGGGCTGCACCGCAAACAGGACAGCGGCCTGAACATCTGGACCTGCGATGTCACAGGACCGCGCAAGTCGCGGCGGTTGCACGGCTATCTGTTGGCGGCGCCTTCGGCATTGTTCGCGGAAGTCCCGCCGGACAACCCCTACCTGTCCCTGGCGCGCGGCTAGGAGTCTCCTCGCCACACACGGGCAGCGCACCTGCCGACCCTATGTCTTGCATCGTCGATACCCCCTCATGCTCGATGGGCGGCCCAACCCTTGAAGGTGAACGCGCAATAGAAAAGGTCGATGTGCGTGAATCCAGCCTCGCGGAGCAGATCGACATCCTGCGCGGGCGAAAGCACGGGCAGCCGTTCCTTGATCGCCGCGATGCTGCCTTCGGCTTGACGCACGGGTACGCCGGAAGTAGCCGCGAACGCCGCATTGCGCGAGAGCCATCTGTCCCGACCGGGATCTTCGCTGGGATAACTGTGATGCGCGACGACAAGGGGCGCACCGGGCTTGAGTCGCAGGTGCATTTGCTGCAGCGTCTTCAGGCGCTCGGCTGGCGGCAGGAAATGCAGTGTCAGCAGGCAGGTCGCGCCATCGAACGGCCCCTTGGGGGCGCTGTCGATATAGCCTTCGTGCAAGCGCACGTGAGACGCCATCGGGCCCAGGATCGTGCGGGCGAGTTCGAGCATCTCTGCGGAGGGATCGACGCCGTCGAACTGCCAGCCGGGCTGCATTTCGGCGAAGGCCTTCAGTTCCAGCCCGCCGCCGGCGCCGAGCACCAGGATGCGCGCTTGCGAAGGCGCGCGTTCGGCCAGTAGCACGCCCGCCATCCGGTGCAGGTCGCACAGGCCCGGCACGATCCTCGCGGTTCTTTCCGCATAGCCCGATACAGCCGCCGGGTCGGAGAACGACGTCATAGAGCGCGGCTTTCCGCTTGCGCTGGCTCGATCGTCTCGGGCCAAAGCAGTGATCGGTGAATGTGAAATCCCGTCATGGCCCCGTTGCCCACGGCCAGCGACACCGAATGAGGAAACCGTGCCGCGTCGCCGCAGGCAAAGACCCCAGGCACCGAGGTCTTGCTCTCGGCATCCGTGCGGATCTGGATGCCCATGGGCGTTTCTTCCAGTGCACAACCGATTGTCTCGGCCAAAGGGCTGGAGGGGGCGGTTCGCGTTACAACAAACAGGCCCGCAAAGCTCAGTCGCCTCCCATCCACCATCGTCACGTCGGCATGTCCCTCGATCCTGTCGATGCGGGCCTCGTCGATGACCACGCCTCGGCGTTCCAAAGTGGACCTGATTTCCTCGTTGAGTTCCAATGCACCGTTGACGAGCAAGGTGACATCCCCCCAATCCGTCAGCAGCTCAGCCTGATGGATGGACATCGGGCTGGCACCGACGATGCCGATGCGTCCCTGTCCAAGTTCATAGCCATGGCAGTACGGGCAGTGAAAAACCGTCTTCCCCCAGCGTTGCGCGAGTCCGTCGATGGCTGAAAGCTGGTCGGTCACCCCCGTCGCCAATAGAATGCGTCGCCCCAGGTGCGACTCGCCATCGGCCGTCGTGACGGTGAATTCGTCCGCCTGCCCGGCGACCGCTTCCACCCGACCTTCAAGCCAGGTCAGCGTTGGATAGGCCTCGAGCTGGCGGCGTGCGTTTGCAGCGATTTCACCTGGCGGCACACCATCCTGGCCGAGAAATCCGTGTGAATGGCTGGCGAAGCGGTTGCGCCGCTGGCCCGCATCGATCACCAGCACTGACCTGCGTGCGCGCACCAGTTGCAGGGTCGCGGCCATGCCTGAGTAGCTTCCGCCGACGACGATCACGTCGTGATTCATGATTTATTCCTTGAGTGTCGTAAGGCCGCATGCCGGCGTGCGAAGTCAGAGGCCAGATCGGCAAGGGTGATTTCCGAAAACCGCGTGAGCAGCAGCGCCTCGGCTTCGGCAAACGTGCCTTCGAGTGCCGCATTGACCGTCTGCTCGACCAGACACTCCGGTGTCTCGTTGCGGTTGCCGATGGCAAACGTCGCCGGCTCTCCCAGGGCTTCGTGCAACTGACGCAGGGTGACGCTGCCAAGGTCGGCGTGGATACGCCATCCTCCTGCGTGGCCTCGTTCGGAGGTGACGATTCCCGCTTGCCGCAGGTATCCCATCGTGCGTCGAACGACGACCGGGTTGGTTCCCAGGCACAGCGCCAAGGTTTCCGAGGTAACGGGTCCATCCTGCTCGGCCATGTGCAGCAGCGCATGCAGGACAGACGAGAGGCGGCTGTCTCTTTTCATGAAACAAATGATGTTACGAAAAAGGCCGCGTGTCAAATGCGAGGTGGCAATGAACACCTGGCAAGTCACAGCCTTGACGTACAAGAACGTTGTTGACACCTCACCGCCACGACGGCATGGCTATTCGGTGCCGCTCTCTTCCTCGGACAGTTGCGCCTCGGTCGCGGCCATCAGCGTCGCGGCCGAGCACCCCAGCCCCTTCGCGATCCGCAGGATCAACACCAGCGTGGGCATGTGCTCGCCGCGCTCGATCTTGCCCATGTGCGACCGGGCGATGCCCGCCTGTTCCGCGAGCACCTCCTGCGCCAGCCCCTGCGCGGACCGGGCCTCGCGCACGGCAACGCCGAAAGCGCGCGCTGGCTCGCTTTCATAGGTTCTTGTCCCTGCGGGTCTCCCGCGTTGCACCGATCGCTTCTGCATCAACAGAAGCGTCACGCGCAAAGCGAATCTAAACCACATTAAACTTATCTCATCGACCGGTCGCGCCCGGTTTTTCCCAGTGTCGGCGTTGTGCAGGTGACACGATGATCGCTCCCGATCCCTTGAACATTGCCCTGTCGGACTGCCTGGCCTATCCCCGGTTGTCGGTGCCGATGGCGGAACATCGCCGGCGCCATCCGGACCACCCCATTCGCCTTCATGAAGAACGCCTGGTGGATCTGCATCGAGGACTGCTCGCGGGGGCCTTCGAGGCAGGCCTCTGCCAGTCGCCCGCAGCACCGGAAGGCATCGATGTGCGCCCCGTCTGGCGCGACACGCTGGCATTGGCCGTGTCGGCCCATCACCCCTTGCTGGCCTTCGCGTCAGTGTCCCTGGAGCAGGCGGCCGACCACCCTTGGATCGCCCTGGATGGGCGCGGCTGTGTGGGCTACTGCGGGCAGATCGACTCACTGCTGACGGCGGCCGGCGTCGTTCCCTCGGCCGTCACGACGGCCACATCGTTCGGGTTGATGATGACCTTGGTGGCCGCCGGCTACGGCGTCTGCCTCGCACCCGCCGCCCGCATCGAGGGTCATCGTTCCCTTGGCGTTGTCCAGCGTCCCTTGCAAGAGGGCGCGCTGACGCTCACCACGTACTTCCTGAGCCGTCGTAGTACGGACAGCACCCACCTGGAGCCGTTTTTCCAAGCGCTCCAGGCAAGCGCCTGACCGAACCTCGGCGCGACCCTGGCTTGATCAATCTCCGGCCGTCGCTTCGGCGGCATCGGCAGCGACGGCTTCGCGCACCAGCCGCTGCACGCTTTGCCGGACCGGCTCAGGGAACTCGGTCGTCACGACTGGCTCGCTCGCCTGCGTGCACTGTGCGGCCACCAGCCGCGCGGCAAGGTGCAGGTTCGTTGGGTTGACGGCTTCGATGGCCGGCCGTGTCCCGAGCGCCTCGTACGAGCGCAGGAGTGCGTGGTAGATGTCCCAGGTGTCGATGCCCCGTGGCAGTTGCTTCAGCACGGACTGGACCAGCCTGCGCTTGAGCGGATCGAGCTGCCAGTCCGGCACGCGCTGCCCGCGATGCCCCATGTGGATCGACAGCAGGTTGCCGGCCTGGATCTCGTAGGTGATCCAGCGGCGCGACTTGCCCGCGAGCCTGGCGTAGTCCGCCACTGAGAGGTTGTGCGGCGCCTCGAAGGTCTCCAGCACTTGCTGGCGTTCGCGCTGCACCTCCGACAGGCGCGGCCGTGCGTACTCGGGCATGCGCACGGCCGACAACCGCTGCACCGATGCCGGCGCTTCGGGTTGGCCGGGCGCCGGCGCGGTCACGATCAGTTGCGGCGCGGAGAGGTCGACCACCGGCGGCTGCGCGGCCGCCTGGCCGGCGATGGTCGGCAGGCCCTGGAGCGTGATGGTCAGATGCCGGCTGGCAACCTCGACCTGGTTCTGCTCGAACAGGTCCAGGCGATCGGCCCAGTCCTGCATCATGACGCGGCGCTGCTCGACGTATTCGGCATGGTTGTAGGTCGCGCTGATCCTGTCCGGGTCGGCATGCGAGAGCTGGGCGTCCACCCATTTCTTCGGGTACCCGAGTTCGTTCAGCGCCGTCGAGATCGTGGCACGGATGCCGTGGCCGGTCAGCTGGTCCTCGTAGCCCATGCGCTTGAGCGCCCCGTTAAACGTGTTCTCGCTGACGGGATGCTTGAGGCACCAGTCGCCCGGGATCAGGTAGACCTGGGCCGGCTTGAAGTTGTCGAGCAGGTGGCGAACGATCTCCTGCGCCTGCACCGACAGCGGCACGATGTAGGGCGGGATGTCGATGAGACGCTTGCGCTTCTTCCTGGTGAGCAGCTTGCGCTGCTTGAGCCTGGCCACCGGGATGATCCACAGGCCCCGGTCGAGGTCGAACTGATCGGGCGTGGCGAAGCGCAACTCGCCAGTGCGCACACCGGTGAGCATCAACAGCCGCAAGCCCAACTGCGTGTTCAGGCGCCCGCGGTACTTGCGCAGTGTCTGCAGCATGACTGGCAGCTCGTGCATGCGCAGGAACGGGTTGTGTTCGACCGGCGGCAATGGCAGCGCGACCACTTCCAGGTCCCTGGACGGGTTATCGCCCATGTTGGGAATCGCCACCGTGGCGTAGGTGAACAACTGGGTGAACCAGGTCCTCAGCTTCTCGGCCACCGACAGCGAGCCGCGCTTTTCCACCTTGCCGATGATGTCCAGCAGGTGTGCGCGGGTGATCTCGTAGATGGTCAGGTGCCGCAGCGAGGGGAACACATCTTTCTTGAAGACGCGCCCGATCTGTTCCAGGCTGGTCTGCCTTCCTTCCTCCAGCGAGAGCCGGCGATGGGCCAGCCATTGCTCGTAGACGGCCATGAAGGTGTGCTCGCCGGCCAGGACGATCGCGTGCCGCCTGCGCTTGCGTTCGCTGTGCGGATTGACGCCCTTGGCGAGCAGCGAGCGGGCTTCATCGCGAAGCGCACGGGCGTCCTTCAGCGAGAGCGCTGGATAGTTGCCAAGGGTGATGCGCTCTCGCTTGCCAAACCACGAATAGCGGAAGTGCCAAGCCTTGGTGCCGATGGCGGAAACGTAGAGATAGAGGCCGTCGAAGTCGGCCAGCGCGTATGGCTTGCCGGTGCACTTGGCCTGCCGGGCCATAAGGTCTGAAAGCATGATCCCAACTCCATGAAAGCGAGTTGAGTGCCATGTTTCCCATCGGGCTCCGGCTCCTCCAGCAACAATGCGGCAAGGGAAGTTCGCGCATTGTTTGGGCCACTTTTTGTACCAGTTTTGACCGGCTGTCAGTGGATTTCGCTGGACGTCACTGGATCGAAGATTCTTAAAAAATCGAACCGTGACAATGACTTGCAACACTCCATGGACGTCCTTGGAACGCCCTGGAAAGTCGAAGTGGAGCGGGTGAAGGGAATCGAACCCTCGTATGAAGCTTGGGAAGCTGCCGTTCTACCATTGAACTACACCCGCTCGGGTGTCGTGCCCCGGCACAAGACCGGGGCAGAGGCCAAGATTATAGCCTGGGTTTTTCCGCCCCAGGCCGTCCCTCTCAATTCGCCGTGATGCCCGCCGCCTTCACCACCTTGCCCCAGCGGTCCAGCTCGGCCTGGGTGTAGTCGCCCAGCGCCTTCGGCCCCATGAATTCCGCCTCGGCGCCCTGCTCGGCCGCCTTCTGGCGGAAGGCGTCGGTCTGCATGATCTTCTGGATTTCACCGGCGATCTTGTCCACCACCGGCGCGGGCGTGTCCTTGGGCGCGTACATGGCGAACCAGGACGAGACGATCAGGCCGGGATAACCGGCCTCGGCGGCGGTGGGCACGTCCGGCAGCGACGCCAGGCGCGTGTTGCCGGTGACGGCCAGCGCGCGCAGCTTGCCGGCGGCGATCTGGCCCAGCAGCGGCGGCGGCGTGGTGATGGTCATGTCGACGGCGCCACCCAGCAGGTCGTTCAGCGCGGGGCCTGTGCCCTTGTACGGGATGTGGGTGATCTGCGTGCCCGCCATCTGGTTGAGCAGTTCGGTGGCGACCTGCTGCAACGAACCATTGCCGGACGATGCGTAGTTGAGCTTGCCCGGGTTGGCCTTGGCGTACGCGACCAGGTCTTTCAGCGACTTGATCGGCAGGTCCGGCCGCACCACCACCACCTGGGGCGCGGACAGCACATTGGCCACCGGCGCGAAGTCCTTGATCGGATCCCAGCCGGAGGTCGGCGTGACGTGCGGGGTGATGACCTGGAAGCCGGAATACTGCAGCAGCAACGTATAGCCGTCGGGCTTGGCGCGGGCAACCGCCTGGGCGGCGATGCCACCGGAAGCGCCCGGCTTGTTCTCGACGACCACGCTCTGTCCCAGCGCGGCGCCCAGGGGCTGGGCGATGAGGCGGGCGGCGATGTCGGTGGTGCCGCCGGGCGCGGCGGACACGATCAGCGTCACGGGACGATTGGGAAAATCCGCCTGCGCGTGGGCGGCGCCCGCGGCGGCCAGGCCCAGCGCGATGGCGCAGGCGCGTAGAACGGGAATGGATCGAAATGCGGTCATGCGATTGTCTCCTTGCTGTTTTTGTATGAAGCGCCCCCAGGCGCGTGGTGTGAAGCAAAAACCTATGCGGCGCCGCCGGCCGGCCCGAACCGCTCCGCCAGCCACGCGGGCGGCGGATGCGCGGCCAGGCGCGGCCCGGCGCGCAACAGCGCCATGGGCAGGTCGCGGCCGACCAGCCCCGGCAGTCCGCGCAGGATGGCGAGCAGCGCTTGGAGCGACACGCCCGTGCGCACGCCCATGCACTCGAACATGTGGACCAGTTCCTCGGTGTTGACGTTGCCGCTGGCGCCGGGCGCGTACGGACAGCCACCCAGGCCGCCCGCGGCCGCGTCGAAGCGGGTGATGCCGGCCTGCCAGGCGGTGACGGCGTTGGCCAGGGCCATGCCGCGCGTATTGTGCAGGTGAACGGTGAGCGCGGTGCCCGGCAAGCGCTGCGCGGCCTGCGCGCACAGCTCGCCGACCTGGCTGGGGTAGGCCATGCCGGTGGTGTCGCACAGCGTAATGCCGCGGGCGCCGGCGTCGACCAGGCGGGCGGCCAGGTCCAGCACCTGCCCCGCCGGCACGTCGCCATCGAACGGGCAGCCGAACGCGGTCGACAGCGAGACGTTGCAAGGCGCGCCGGCGCGTCCGGCGGCCGCCAGCACCTGGCTGAGTTCGTCGAACGATTGCTGGCGGGTCATGCGCAGGTTGGCGCGGTTGTGCGTCTCGCTGCACGACATGACCAGGTTCATCTCGTCGACGCCCGCTTCCAGCGCCCGCTCCAGGCCGCGGATGTTCGGCACCAGCGCGGTGTAGATCACGCCGGGCCGGCGGCGGATGCCCTGTATCACGGCGCCAGCGTCGGCCAGGGCCGGAATCGCCTTGGGCGAGGTGAAGCTGGTGACCTCGATGCGGGCGAAGCCGCAATCGGACAACGCGTCGATGAAGGCGATCTTGTCTTCGGTGGGCACCATGCGCGCTTCGATCTGCAAGCCGTCGCGCGGGCCGACCTCGTTGATTTCCAGGACGGGGGAACCGGTGTTCATGAGCGCATCCTCGATGCCGGATTAAGGGGAATGGCGCGGTTCATGCGATCACGCCGCGCGCCCGCAGCGCCTCGCGCTGTTCCGGGCTCAGGCCCGCCGCCGCCAGCACCGCGTCGGTGTGCTCGCCCAGCGTCGGCGCGCGCTCGCGCACCGAGCCGGGGTTGGCCGACAGGCACGGAAACACCGCCGGCATGTCCACCGCGATGCCGCTGGCGGCCTCCAGGCGGGTAATGGCGCCGCGCGCCTGGTAATGCGGATCATGGGCGATGTCGGCCACCGAATAGATGCGGCCCGACGGCACGTCGGCTTCGCGCATGGCCTGCAGCACCTCGTCTATGCAGCGTTCGCCGGTCCAGGCGCCGATGGCCAGGTCGATCTCGGCGACGCGGCGCGCGCGGCCGTCGTTGTGCGCCAGGTCGGGATCGCGGCCCAGGTCGTCGCGGCCGATGCGCGCCATCAGGCGGGTGTAGATGGCATCGCCATTGCCCGCGATCAGCACATAGCCGTCACGGCACGGATAAGCGTTGGACGGCGCGATGCCGGGCAGCGATGCGCCGGCCGGTTCGCGCACGGCGCCGAACACCGAATACTCGGGCAGCAGGCTTTCGCTGAGGTTGAACAGGCTTTCGTACAGCGCCGCGTCGATCACCTGGCCCTGACCGCCACGGGCATCGCGCTGGTACAGCGCCAGCAGCACGCCCAGCGCGCCGTGCAGGCCGGCGACGGTGTCGCCCAGCGACAGGCCGGCGCGCACCGGCGCGCGGCCGGGTTCGCCATTCAGGTAGCGCAGGCCGGCCATGGCTTCGCCAATCGCGGCAAAGCCCGGCTCGCGCGCCTTCGGACCGGTCTGGCCGTAGCCCGAAATGCGCAGCATGATCAGGCGCGGGTTCAACGCGTGCAGGGTCTCCCACGACAGGCCCCACTTCTCCAGCGTGCCGGGGCGGAAATTCTCGATCAGCACATCGGCCTCGGCCGCCAGCTGGCGCACGATGTCCTGGCCTTCGGGCTGGCGCAGGTCGACGCACACGGACTGCTTGTTGCGCGACTGGGCCTCCCACCACACCGAGGTGCCCTCGTGCAACAGGCGCCATTTGCGCAGCGGATCGCCCTGCCCCGGCGGTTCGATCTTGACGACCTGCGCGCCGAAGTCCGCCAGCGTCTTGGCGGCGAACGGTCCCGCGATGAGTTGTCCCAGTTCCAGCACGCGTATGCCGGCGAGTATCTGCCCTGCCATGTCGCCTCCCGGGCGCATCCAACCGATGATGGCGGAGTGTGCGCCATCGTCCGCGGGGGCGGAATGGACGATTCGGGAAGGGGGCATTCCCGGATCGAGAAAGCCCTAGGGCCTGTGCGAGGCTCCTTTTAGTGTGAACAGGCCCTAGGCCGTGCCCGGGTCCTGCGCGCCGCGCAGGTGCGCCAGCAGCAGCCGCGCCGCCACCGGCAGCGCATCGGCGTCGCGCACGCCCAGCAGCAGCCAGCGGCGCGCCCAATCGTCGGCCAGCGGAATCAGCCGGATGGGCATGGAGCGCGCATGCGGCTCGGCCGCCAGGCGCGGCAGGATGCCGACTCCGCGCGTGGCGGCCACCATGCGGCAGATGGCGTCGAAGCTGCGCACCTGGATGCGCAGCCGCATGTCGCGGCCCAGCCGGCCGCTCTCGTCGGCCAGGCGGGTGGCCAGCGAGGTGGCGGGCGGCAGGCCGACGTAATCGTAGGCCAGGGTATCGGCGAACGCCACGCTGGCCTGGCGCGCCAGCGGATGGCGCTGCGGCACGATCAGCACCAGCTCGTCGAGCCGGTACGGCACGGTGGCCAGGCCCGCCGCCGGCGTGCGGTCGGCGAACACGCCGATGTCGGCGCGGTTCTCCAGCACGGCAGTGACGATGTCGCTGCTGTTCTGCTCTTCCAGGTCGATGCGCACCGCGGGATGCGCTTCCATGAAGGACGCCAGGTCTTCCGGCAGGAACTGCGTCAGCGACGAGGTATTGGCGGCGATGCGCACCTGCCCGCGCACTCCGCGGGCATAGTCCGATAGCGTGCCGGCCATCTGCTCGACTTCCTGCAGCACCCGCAGGGCATGCACCAGGCAGGCCTGGCCGGCCTCGGTCAGCTCGACGCCGGCCGCATTGCGGTACAGCAGCTGGGTATCCAGCGCCGCCTCCAGGTCCGAGATCCGCTTGCTGGCCGCGCCCACCGCCAGGTGCGACTGGCGCGCGCCGGCCGAGATGCTGCCCTGGCGGGCCACCGAGACGAAAAGCGAGAGCGTGACGAGGTCGATGCGGGCGATATTCATGGCGGACGGACGGCGCCAGGCGGGCGCCGCGGCTGCACTATAGCGCGGCCCGCCCCCGTCACCGCCCCCCAGGGCGGTCGCGGGCAATAAGTCCCTATTTAATCCACAAGGCGGACTGCAGCCCGGCGGGGCTGCCACTACAATCCCGCCTATGACAACGAACAGCTTTGGGAATCCTCCCGTGAACACCCCCGCAACACCCGGCAACCCCGACGCGCCCGCGCCGGTTTCCCCCCAGACCGAAGCCGCGCTGGCCAGCGCCGCGCACGCCCCCAACAGCCCGGGCGCCACCCACATCCGCAGCTTCGTCCACCGCCGCGGCCACATCACCCAGGGCCAGCAGGCCGCGCTCGAACAGTTGCTGGGCAAGTGGTCGATTCCCTACGCCGCCCGGCGCCTGGATCCGGCCGCCGCCTTCGGCCGCGAAGCGCCGACGGTGCTGGAAATCGGCTTCGGCATGGGCGAGACCACTGAAAAAATCGCGCTGGCGCGCCCGGGCGACAACTTCCTGGGCGTGGAAGTGTTCAACGCCGGCGTCGGCTCGCTGCTGCGCCGCATCGAGGATTCCAGCATCCCCAACCTGCGCATCATCCAGCACGACGCGGTCGAGGTCGTGCGCGACATGATCGCGCCGGACTCGCTGGCCGGCGTCCATATCTACTTTCCCGACCCCTGGCCCAAGAAGCGCCACCACAAGCGCCGCCTGGTGCAGCCGCCGTTCATCGCGCTGCTGGCCAGCCGCATCGCGCCGGGCGGCTACATCCATTGCGCCACCGACTGGGAAGACTACGCGGTGCAGATGCTGGACGTGCTGGGCAACGAACCGCAACTGAAAAACACGGTGGACGGCTACGCCCCGCGCCCCGACTACCGTCCCCTCACCAAATTCGAGAACCGTGGCCTGCGTCTGGGCCACGGCGTCTGGGACCTGATCTTCAAGCGAGTGGCCTGATGCTCTACCCCGCGATCGAACCCTACCGCCACGGCATCCTGGATACCGGCGACGGCCACCAGGTCTATTGGGAGCTCTGCGGCAATCCGCAGGGCAAGCCCGCCGTATTCCTGCACGGCGGCCCCGGCAGCGGCTGCTCGCCGGTGCATCGCCAACTGTTCGACCCGCAGCGCTACAACGTGCTGCTGTTCGACCAGCGCGGTTGCGGCCGTTCGACGCCACACGCAAGCCTGGACAACAACACCACCTGGCACCTGGTGGCCGACATCGAACGCCTGCGCACCGAAATCATGGGCGCCGACAAATGGCTGGTGTTCGGCGGTTCCTGGGGCTCGACGCTGGCGCTGGCCTACGCCGAAACGCACCCGCAGCACGTCAGCGAACTGGTGGTGCGCGGCATTTTCACGCTGCGCCGCGCCGAAGTGCAGTGGTTCTACCAGGAAGGCGCGTCCTGGCTGTTCCCCGACCGCTGGGAAGAGTACCTGGCGCCCATCCCCGAAGCCGAGCGCGGCGACCTGGTGGCGGCCTATCACAAGCGCCTGACGGGCGACGACCCGGCCGAGCAATTGCGCGCCGCCAAGGCCTGGAGCAAATGGGAAGACAGCACCATCACGCTGCTGCCCAGTCCGCGCCACCAGCAAAGCCACGCCGCCGACCGCGCCGCGCTGGCCTTCGCCCGCATCGAGAACCACTATTTCACGCACGCCGGCTTCATGGAAGAAGGCCAGCTGATCCGCGACGCCCATAAGCTGCGCGGCATCCCCGGCACCATCGTGCAGGGCCGCTACGATGTATGCACGCCCGCGCGCAGCGCCTGGGACCTGCATCGCGCCTGGCCCGAGGCCGAATTCCACATCGTGCCCGACGCGGGCCACGCCTTCGACGAACCCGGCACGCTGGCGCGCCTGATCGCCGCCACCGACGCCTACGCCAAACGCTGAGGAGACCGACATGCACATCACCCTGAACGGCGACGCCCGCGAATTCCCGCTCGACACCACGGTGAACGAATTGCTCGAAACGCTGGGCTATGCCGGCAAGCGCGTCGCGGTGGAACGCAACGGCGAAATCGTGCCCAAGAGCCAGCACGCGCAAACCGCACTGTCCGATGGCGACCAGGTCGAGATCGTGGTCGCGGTGGGCGGAGGCTGAGGCAATCGCGCCAACTCCTGCGAAAGATCGAATATCGCAAAAAGGGCTGCAGTAATGCAGCCCTTTTTTGCTGCAGCAATGCAGCCCTTTTTTCCTCAATCTGACGGAGGGCTAGCAACCTGTTACACGTTAACCCCTCGTCTGGCGGCAACGGCGCGAGTCATAATCGTCGTTGCTGGCGTTGTCGTCGTCAGGTTGTCGTGTTGTTGTTCTAACGTTGCACAATGCCCTGCGGGGCAGAGGAGGCATCATGAACACCGCCGTCATCATCAACCTCATCATCCAGCTTGTCGCCGGCGCGGCCGGTGGCAACGGCCTGGGAAAAATGCTTCAGCAATTCAACCTGGGGCCCCTGGGCAACACCATCGCCGGCGCGATCGGCGGCCTGGCCGGAGGTTCCTGGCTGGCGCCGATGATCACCGCCGGCGCCGGCGCCGTCGCGGCGGGCAACAGCGGACTGGATCTTTCCGCGATTGCCAGCAGCGTGGTCGGCGGCGGCGTGGGCGGCGCGGTACTGACGCTCATCGCCGGCATCGTGCGCAAGATGTTCGTGGGCCGCGCGCCCTGACATGCATCGCTCTTTTTCTCACCGCAACATAGATAAAGGAAACACGATGGGTCTGCTCAATTTCATCAAGGACGTTGGAGAAAAACTCTTCGGTGCCAGCGAGGCCAAGGCGGCGACGCCGGATGAACTGAAGAAAGAGCTCGACAAGCACGGCCTGAACGCCGATGGCCTGCAGATCTCGGTGGACGGCGACAAGGTCACCGTCACGGGCGAGGCCGCCAACACCGAAGCCGCCGAGAAGATCGCGCTGGCGCTGGGCAACACCGTCGGCGTGGCCGCTGTGGACAACCAGTTGAAGGTCAAGCAGGCCGCGCCGGAAGCCAAGATGTACACGGTGCAAAAGGGCGACAACCTGTGGAAGATCGCCGAGGCGCAATACGGCAAGGGCCAGGGCGCCAAGAACACCCTGATCTTCGAGGCCAACAAGCCGATGCTGACCAGCCCCGACAAGATCTATCCGGGCCAGGTGCTGCGCATCCCGCCCCTGTCTTAAACCATGCGAACCGGCCCTCGCGGGCCAGTATCGCGGCGCAGAACCCCCTGCCTGCCGCGATGATTTGGCCAGGCGCAATGCCTGGCCATTTTTTTGGCGGAGATCCCGGAGCACGGGCCGGCGGCCATCGACAGGCCCACGAGACGGGTCCGGCCGTGCCGCCCCCTTGCCGCGCCGCTCAGCCCTTCATGAAGCGGCCCATGCCCTTCATGCCGCCCATGGCGCGCATCATCTTGGCCATGCCGCCCTTCTTCATCTGCTTCATCATGCCCTGCATCTGCTCGAACTGGGCCAGCAGGCGGTTGACCTCCTGCACCGGCACGCCCGAACCCGCCGCGATGCGGCGCTTGCGCGAAGCCTTGATGAGTTCCGGCTTGGCGCGCTCGGCCGCCGTCATGGAATTGAGGATGCCCTCGGTGCGGCGCAACTGCTTTTCCGCCTGGCCGCCCTGCAACTGGCCGGCGGCCTGCTGGAACTGGGCCGGCAGCTTTTCCAGCAGCGAGCCCATGTCGCCCAGCTTCTTGACCTGGCCGAGCTGGTCGCGGAAGTCGTTCAGGTCGAATTTGTTGCCCGACTTGATCTTGGCCGCCAGCTTCTGGGCCTCGGCGATGTCGATGTTCTTCTGGGCCTGCTCGACCAGCGAGACGATGTCGCCCATGCCCAGCACGCGCTGCGCCATGCGCTCGGGATAGAACGGCTCCAGGCCGTCGAGCTTTTCCGATACGCCGACGAACTTGAGCGGCTTGCCGGTGACATGGCGCACCGACAGGGCCGCGCCGCCGCGGGCATCGCCATCCAGCTTGGTCAGCACCACGCCGGTCAGCGGCAGCGCCTCGGCGAAGGCGCGGGCGGTGTTGACCGCGTCCTGGCCCTGCATGGCGTCGACCACGAACAGCGTTTCGACCGGCTTGACCAGGTCATGCAGCGCGCGGATCTCGCGCATCATGGCCTCGTCGATGCCCAGGCGGCCCGCCGTGTCCAGGATCAACACGTCGTAATGATGGCGGCGGGCATGGTCGACCGCGTTGCGGGCGATGTCCTCGGGTTTCTGGCTGGGGTCGCTCGGCAGGAAATCGACGCCGACCTGCGCCGCCACGCTCTTCAGCTGGTCGATGGCGGCCGGGCGGTAGACGTCGGCGGACACCACCAGCACCTTCTTCTTGCCGGTCTTGCGGCCGTGCTGGGTGTGCTGGCCTTCGCTCAGCCAGCGGGCCAGCTTGCCGGTGGTGGTGGTCTTGCCCGCGCCTTGCAGGCCGGCCATCAGGATGACGGCGGGCGGCTGCACCGCCAGCGACAGTTCGCCGGAATCGGCGCCCAGGTCGCCGCCCATGAGGGCGGTCAGTTCCTTGTGGACCACGCCCACCAGGGCCTGGCCGGGACTGAGGCTGCCGGCGACTTCTTCGCCCAGCGCCTTTTCCTTGACCCGGGCGACGAAGTCGCGCACCACGGGCAGCGACACGTCGGCTTCCAGCAGGGCCATGCGCACTTCGCGCAGCATTTCCTGGGTGTTGGCCTCGGTCAGGCGGGCTTCGCCGCGCAGCGTCTTGACGACGCGCGACAGGCGTTGAGTTAGGTTATCGAGCATGAGAGGCGTTTCCGCTTAAACTAGTTGATTGAACGGTGGCCGCAGGCGCGGATTGCGCACTGTCGGGCGGCATGCGCCCCCAGGCCCCATCCAGACAACGGTTTCTATGTCACTAGGCATTGTATTTCACACAGCGGCCGCCCTGGCGTACGCCGTGCTGGGGGGATCCCTCTGGATCCGCCTGGCGGGCGCCGGGGAAGTCGAACAAACGGGCAAGATCGCCCGTCTGTGCCTGCTGGGAGCCCTGGTTCTCCATGGAATCGGGCTGCAACAATCCATGCTGGGGGCCCCGCACCTGTTCATCGGGTGGGCCCTGGCCCTGTCGGCCGCCATCTGGCTGGGCATGGTCGTCTTCTGGCTCGAAAGCCTGCTGGTGCGCATCGACGGCCTGCAATTGCTGCTGCTGCCGGCCGCCACCCTGGCCAGCGGCCTGGCCGCGCTGTTCCCCCAGGGGCAGTTCGTGCCCCACGCCGACAACGCCTGGCTGCGCGCGCACCTGCTGATCGCCCTGGCCGCCTACGGCCTGATCACCATCGCCGCCCTGCACGCCATGATGATGGCGCTGCTCGACCGCCACCTGCACCGTCCCCTGGACGCCCCCGCCGAGCGCAGCATCATCGGCCGCGTGCTGGACTCGCAGCCGCCGCTGCTGGTGCAGGAACAGCTGCTGTTCCGCATCATCTGGATCGGCTTCGTGGTGCTGACCCTGGCCGTCGGCTCGGGCTCCATCGCCTCCATGAAGCTCACCGGCCAGATCCTGCCGTTCGACCACAAGACCGTCTTCACCCTGCTGTCGTGGTTCACCTTCGGCGTGCTGCTGGCCGGGCGCCACATCTGGGGCTGGCGCGGCCGCGTCGCCCTGCGCTGGACCCTGACCGGGTTCGGTTTCCTGATCCTGGCCTACACCGGTAGCCGGTTCGTGCTGGAAGTCATTCTGCATCGAGGCTGACGTGGGCAAGCTGCTGTTCTGGATCGTCATCGTCATCGGCGTGCTGTTCGTGGCGCGCATCGCCGGCCGCATGGCCGCGGCCCGCCAGGCCCCTCCGGCCGACGCCAAGCCCCGCGGCACGGCCAACCCGCCCGCCGCCGGCGCCCCCGAGGCCATGGTGCGCTGCGCCCACTGCGGCATCCACCTGCCACGCTCCGAAGCCCTGCTGCAAGGCGGCCGGACCTGGTGCAGCCAGGAACACGCCCGGCTGGGGCCGGCGGCCAAATAAAGGCTGGCCTGAACGGCTGGCCGGTCCGGATTCGCCGGCCAGCCAGCCCGCCATTCCGCCAGCCAGCCCAGCCCGCTAGCTAGCCAGCCAGGAGAGGCTCGCCCATCACCGGACGCACGACGGCACCGCCCCCGGTGGGCCCCGCCCTCATTCGCTCCCTTTTTACACGCACGGCATAATGCATGTTGGATACCAACCTGCTTTCCTCCCATGCCCCTGCTTCTGGATCGACATGGCTGGCTGGCGCCGGCCCCGGGCGTTTCCCGACTGCCCTCCCCCAATTGCGACGCGCGTCCCCACGGCGCCCAGGTGTCGCTGCTGGTGCTGCACAACATCAGCCTGCCGCCCGGCCAATTCGGCGGCCCCGAGGTCGCCGGCCTGTTCCTGAACACGCTGGACTACGGCTCGCACCCCTGGCTGGAACGCCTGCGCGGCCTGAGGGTGTCGGCCCATTTCTTCGTCCGCCGCGACGGCCGCATCGTGCAGTTCGTCTCCACCGATGCGCGCGCCTGGCATGCCGGGGTGTCGCGCTTCGCTGGCCGCGAGCGCTGCAACGACTTCTCCATCGGCATCGAGCTGGAAGGCACCGATACCCTGCCCTACACTGACGAGCAATATCTGGCGCTGCGCCGGCTGACGCCGGTGCTGCGCGCGCGTTACCCCCTGGCGGCCGCCTGGGGCCATGAACACATCGCCCCCGGCCGCAAGACCGACCCGGGGCCCGCTTTCAACTGGACGCGCTTCGGGCGCGACAGCGGCTTTGCGCGGCGGCAATTGCCGCCCGCCTGACCTTACAAGGACCGGTTATGTTGAAGATCTGGGGACGGCTGACGTCCGTCAATGTGCAGAAGGTGATGCTGGCCGTGCGCGAACTGGCGCTGCCGCACACCTTCATCGAGGCCGGCGGCCCGTTCGGCGTGGTCGACACGCCCGAGTACGCCAAGATCAACCCCAACCGCACCGTGCCCGCCATCGACGACGGCGGCTTCGTGCTGTGGGAATCGAATGCCATCGTGCGCTACCTGGCCGCGCGCTACGGCGCCGGCACCCTCTGGCCCGAGGACGTCTGCCTGCGCGCCGACGCCGACCGCTGGATGGACTGGCAGACCACCGAATGGCAAGGCGCCATGGTCCCGGCCTTCCTGGGCCTGATCCGCACCCCCGAAGCCAAGCGCGATCACGCCGCCATCGACCTGTCGGTCAAGCGCAGCAACGCCCGCGCGCAGATTCTGGACCAGGCGCTGCAAGGCCGCGAGTTCATCGCCGGCCGCCACCTGACCATCGGCGACATCGCCCTGGTGTGTTCCGCGCACCGCTGGCTGGGACTGCCGATCGAACGGCCGGACACGCCGGCGCTGTCGGCGTGGTACCGCCGCGTGATGATGCGGCCGGCGACGCAGGGGGTGTTGACGTTGCCGTTGGAATAGCAGCCCCGGCAGGCGAAGGCATGCAACTGCACGCCTTCAGCCCCACGGCATTCGGGGCGCATTTTGATTTAGCCGAAGAAGAAATTATCGCTGTCGAGATAGGGATAATTACTGCCGATCACGCCGGCCATCATGTATCCGTATCCGTTCGGCGTGGAAGGATCGGCGTAGTTCGTATATTCGATGAAGAAGTCCGCGATCCCATCGCCGGTTCTGTCTCCCTCCAGGCTTACGGTGGACGCCCGCCACCAACCGCTTTCGTCATCATGAGTGACGGGCCAATCCAGTCCGTGATGGTCCTCGGTCACATACCGGAGCTCTCCGGCATGCCCGGTGAACTTTCCTGTGCCGATAAACCGCATGGCCTGATGTCCCTCGGTATTCAGGTCGCCATCCAGGTTTGAAAAATCGAGCACGTCCGGCTCGATCCGCAGCCCCCCATATCCCCCAAGATAGGCCGGTTGGTAGTGCTTGAGATTGAAATCGCGCGCTTCGCGAGCCGTGGTCAACCCATGGATGAACTTCGTCGTGATTTCCCCGGAGTCCGGATCGGCGAAATCACCATCGTTGAACACGATGCGATTGCCGCCGCCATGCACGACGAAGGTATCGTTGCCACCACGGCCGGTGAACGTCATTCCCCCAAGCACGTCGCCGACCAGGATATCGTCGTAATCGCTGCCAATGACATAGTCGATATTGCGATATTCTCCCTGGCACCACTCGCCGCACGAACC
Source organism: Achromobacter sp. CSND-B12 (assembly GCF_052906545.1). Classification (NCBI taxonomy): domain Bacteria; kingdom Pseudomonadati; phylum Pseudomonadota; class Betaproteobacteria; order Burkholderiales; family Alcaligenaceae; genus Achromobacter; species Achromobacter sp. CSND-B12. The sequence continues at coordinate 2,453,473 of NZ_JBREGJ010000001.1, forward strand.
GGATTTCAACTCCACAAATGCGTACCCGTACCCTCGAAGTTTACCCAGGGCGCTTTCATGGGTGAGGAAATGACTATTGACGTCATAGTCCTTGAGCCCAAAGGCGCTGGCCCGATCCGCAATCCACTTGTCCATGCGATCGTTGCCACTCACAACAATGTCGACGCCCCACTCGTTCAAGGAAAAATCCAGGACGTTGTATCCATCCGGATTGCCCACAACCTTGTTGGACCAGTCAAAGTCACTTCCCGGCATGAACCAGTTGATTGCATTGCCGCCGACCATTTCACTGGGAGTATTGTCACCGATGAGCACATAGGATTTTCCATCCTGAGCGGTGAAGGACTTTACGCCGCTGTCCGCCGCCAGGTCGGCATAAAAAACAACTTCAGGTGGTGGTCGCATGCTCGGGCCGTCGGCTGGGCGCTCGGCATCCGCAGCGCCACCAATCGGATGATCCCTCCCGATTTCCGCCAGAATTTCGGGAAGGATGGCGACCGCTTCCGGATAGTCCGCGGGATGTGTCGCAATTTCCCGCATCGCCAGGTAGATTTGGTAGTCGGAGAATCTGGCACCGTCATTGGCGGCGGCGACATCCGCAGCAGTCGGGCCACTGTCAACGTTCGAAAGCGTAGCGTGGGAGGGCTGCTGGTCAGGCAATGACTCCGTCGGCATACCTCCCGTATGAAGAGGGATATGCGTTCCTTCATTGACGAGCACGTCTTGGATGAATTTCGCCGCCGCCCCCTTGAGGTCGATGAGATCCGGCAGGGATGAAGCGATAGCAACGATAGCCATGCCGGCTACAACCGTTGGCATGCCTGCGCCAACCATGAGCACAGTGCCCATTCCCGCGATCGCACCCGCTATTGCAGCACCTCCCCACACAGACGCCACTTCGGAGCCGATCGCAACCTTGGGAGGCGTGCCTGAAGCAATATCCTTCTGGATGACGTTCCAGCTGAAAATTCCTTGCATGAACTTCTCATGCGTTTGCGCCATCACGTTCAAATACTTGAAGGCTTGTTTGTCCAGACGGGTTTCCAACAAGTCGCGAACGTATCCCAGGAATTTTCCTGTTTCCGGAATGAGCTTATTGACCAACGGTTCCACCATCCCGCGCGTAGTCTGCGGATCGTGGTAATACCTCGATTCCTCGCTGTAGTGCGAAAAGTAATACGCTTCCTTTTGGTTGATAATCTGCGCGATGTACCACGCGGGAACGATCCGTGGTGTCGAGAAGTAAGACCAGCCGATGCCGTCCCACAGCCCAGACCCTAATCCACCGCCCCAACTCGGGAGCTCCGGCGGCCAAGTGCCATAAACGGTGACGGGGGCAAGCGTAGGCGTAGGCATGATGCGGCTCCTGATCACGGATCATCAATAGCCGCCCGCAGGCACGCGGGCGACCGTCTATAGACATAAACGGTTGAGCCGCGATTTACAGTAAAAAAAAGCCGCAATTCAGACCAGTTCTCAGACACTGGCCCGCGTCCCGCTATCCGGAGCATGTCGCCGCAATCGCGGGGCCCCCATCTGACGCGCTACTCCACCCAGGGCGTGCTCGCCCAGATCTTCCGCAGCCGCCCATCATCCTGCTTCAGGCGTTCCTGCCACTGCGGCCCATCCTGGTAGTCCATCTCGGTGAACTGCTGCTTCATCTGCGCCTGGAACTCCGGATTGGCGGCCACCTTGGCCAGCGCCTGGCGCAGCTTCTCGGCGACATCCGCCGGCAAGCCCTTGGGCGCGACAATGCCGCGCTCGGAGGCGAACACCAGGTTCACACCCAGCTCCTTGAAGGTCGGCACGTCCGGCCCCAGCGGCGAGCGCGTCTCGCTGGCCTGGGCCAGCACGCGCATGTTCTTGCCGTGGTAGGGCATGACTTCGCCCAGGTTCAGGCCGCCGATCACGGTGTGCCCGCCCAGCACCGAGCTGCGCAGCGGCCCCGCGCCGTTGTAGGGCACGTGGTTGAGCCTGGTGCCCGTCAGGTTCTGGAACAGCACCAGCGCCAGGTGATCATCGGTGCCCACGCCGGTCGAGCCATAGCTGATCGAACCCGGCTTCTCGCGCGCCGCCTTGATCAAGGCATCCAGCGTCTGGTACGGACTGTCGGCGGCGACGCTGAAGGCGCTGGGATCGCGCACCAGGTTGGCCAGGTAGGTGAAGTCGGCCGTGGTGAAGCCGGCCTTGCGTTCGATCGGCAGCGACACCAGCCCGGGCATGTTGGTCATGGCCAGCGTGTAGCCATCGGGCTTGGCGCGCGCCACGTACGACAGCGCGATGGCGCTGGACGCGCCCGGCTTGTTCTGCACCACGATGGTGGTGCCCAGCTCCTTTTCCAGGAACACCGCCAGCGAACGCGCCGTCAGGTCGGTGCCGCCGCCGGGCGCGAAACCCACCACCAGTTCGATGGGATGGTCGGGCCAGGCCCAGGCCGGCCATGCGGCGCACAGCGCGGCCACGGACAGCGCGGCGCGAGCGGCCGCCTTGCGTGAAAAGAACATGGTTGTCTCCTGTTTGGGTAGTGCTGTTGTTATGCGTTGTGACTGGCCGGAAATGCCGGCCGGTCACGCGGGACGGCTGCGACGGCCGCCCCGGGTCAAACTGTTCCCTAACCGACCTTCCCCCCTTCCTGCGCCTCGCGCCACGCCAGCAGGCGCGTCACGCCTTCGGCCATGCCCACTTGCGGCTGCCAGCCGATCTGTTGTCCCGCCAGATCGTGCGGGATATGGAAAGCGCCGCCCGAGGTCAGGCGCACGGTGCCCGGAGGGTCCGGCCGGATCTCCGGTTCCAGGTCGCTCTTGCAGTAGTCGAGCACCAGCCGCACCAGTTCACCGGTGGTGATGGGCGCCGGGCCGGACACGTTCACCGCGACATCGGTCGCGTCGCTCTGGAACGCGGCGACGTTGGCGCGCGCCACGTCCGAGACGTGCACGAAGTGCTTGGTGTCGGTGCCGTCGCCGGGCAGCACGGGACGCTCGCCCTGGCGCACGCGGTCATAGGTCTCCATGATGTACAGCGAATTCGCGGCGCGGTAGTGCTGGCGCTCGCCATACACGGTGGAATAGCGCAACACCACATAGTCCAGCCCGGCCTTCTGGTAGTACTGGCGGCACAGCTGCTCGCCCATGATCTTGGAGGCGCCATACAGGATCGCCGCGGGCGGCGCGCCGACGGAATGGAACGGACCGTTCTCGACCAGCGCGCCGGCGATGCCGCTGCCGTAGCCGTAGACCGCGTTGGACGAAGCGAAAACGAACTTCTTCACCTTGTTGGCGCGGCAGGCTTCCAGCATGTTCTGCGCGCCGCGGATGTTCACGTCCACCGCCTGCCACGGCGTCTGCGCGAAGCCCAGCGTCATGTAGGCAGCCAGGTGCAGCACGCCATCCACGCCCTCGGTCGCGGCCAGCAGGTCGGGCAGGCGCATCAGGTCGCCGCGCACCACTTTCACGCGCGGATTGCCTTGCAGGTGGGCGATGGCCTCGGGCGTGCCAAAGGCGAAGTTGTCCAGCAGGATCACCTCGCGCACGCCGGCGGCCAGCAGCGCGTCGGCGGTGTGCGAGCCCACCAGGCTGGCGGCGCCGGCGATCAGGATGCGGGCATCGGCCAGCGGCAGCGCCGCGCTTTTCTTGTCTGTCGTCATGTGATTCACAGTCCCATCGGTTGATTGTGCATGCCCCAGTACAGGCTCTTGACCTGGCTGTAGAGGCGCAGGCCGTGCAGACCTTTCTCGCGGCCGATGCCGCTGGCCTTGAAGCCGCCGAACGGCGTGGCGATATGCGATTGCTTGTAGGTGTTGATCCAGACCGAGCCCGCCTCGATCTCGCGCGCCACGCGCCAGGCGCGGGCGTAGTCGCCGGTCCACATGCCGGCGGCCAGGCCGAAGGGCGTGTCGTTGGCCTGCTCGATCACGTCCTCCTCGTCCTCGAACGGCAGCGCCACCAGCACCGGCCCGAAGATCTCCTCCTGGCAGACGCGCGCGCCATTGCCAAGGCCGTCTATCACCGTGGGCAGGTAGAACCAGCCATTGGCCAGCTCGGCGCGATCCGGCGCGGCGCCGCCGACCAGCACTCGGCCGCCTTCGGCGCGGCCGATATCGACATAGCCGGCGACCTTGTCGCGATGCGCGCGCGACACCAGCGGCCCCATCTGCGTGGCCGGATCATCGGGCAGGCCCACCCGCACCTGGCGCGTGCGTTGCACCAGCGCTTCCATGAAGCGGCCATAGATGGACTTCTGCACGAACAGGCGCGAACCGGCCACGCAGCTCTGCCCGGCCGAGCCGAAGATGCCCGACACCACGCCGGCCACGGCGCGGTCCAGGTCGGCATCATCGAACACAATGTGCGGCGACTTGCCGCCCAGCTCCAGGCCCACGGGAATCAGGCGCTGGCCGGCGATGCCGCCGATGGCGCGGCCCGTTTCGGTGCCGCCGGTGAACGACACCATGCGCACGCCGGGATGCTTGACCAGCGCGGCGCCGACGTCTTCGCCGTGGCCCGGCAGCACCGTCAGCAGCCCTTCGGGCAGGCCGGCCTCGGCGCAGATGCGCGCCAGTTCCAGCGCCAGCTGCGGCGTCTCCTCGGACGGCTTGAGCAGCACCGCGTTGCCCGCGGCCAACGCCGGCGCGGCCTTCTGCGCCTCGTTCATGATGGGCGAGTTCCACGGCGTGATGGCCGCGATCACGCCGAACGGCTCGGCCAGCGCCATCGAGAAGTACTCACCGCGCGGCGAGGTCATCTCGTTCTGCCAGGTCTCGCAGACGGCGGCGTAGTAGCGGAAATGCCCGGCCGCGCTGTCGACCATATTCAGGCATTCCTTCCAGGGCTTGCCGCTGTCGATCATCTGCAGCCGCGCCAGCGGCTCGCGCTCGGCGGCCAGGCGGCGGCCGATTTCGTACAGCGTGGCGGCGCGCTGGTCGGGACGCAACTTGCGCCACGGCTGGCGCTGGAACGCGTCCCAGGCGATGGCCACGGCCGTATCCACGTCACGCGGCAAGGCGCGCGTGACGCGTCCGGCAATACTGCCGTCGGCGGGATTGATGGAGGTGATGACGGCGTCGCCGTCTTGGCTGTGGCGCCAGTCGGCGCCCAGCCGGAAGGGCTTGTGGCTCGATGCGTGCATAAGGGTCGGGCAATCCAGGGGACTTCGGTAGACGCATCATCGGCCCGTCGACTATTAGGCACAATTCGATATTTTTCTTATATTCTTAGTCCATGGCTATGAATATCAAGTACCGGCCGCTCAAGGCCTTCCTGCTGGCGGTGGATACCGGTTCGTTCACCCACGCCGCCAGCCAGCTGGGCGTGACGCAGCCGTCCTTCACCGCGCTGATCCAGGACCTGGAGGACGTGCTGGGCCTGCGCCTGTTCGAGCGCACCACTCGCAGCATCAGCCTGACCTCAGCCGGGCAGGACTTCTATGCCCGCGCGCAGCGCCCCATCGCCGACCTGGAAGAAGCCTATCGCAGCCTGGCGGACCTGGCGGCGGTGCGGCGCGGCAACGTGACGCTGGGCGCCCTGCCCTCGACCGCGCTGGCGCTGCTGCCGGTGGCGGTCGGCGCGCTGCGTCAACTGCATCCGGCACTGAAAGTGCGGGTGGTCGAGGCCCACAACGACGAGCTGGTGGCCATGCTGCGCACCAACCAGATCGAGTTCGCCGTCGGCGCGCTGGCCGAGCCGGCGCCGGACCTGTCGTTCACGCCGCTGGCCGAGGATTGCTTTTGCGCCATCTACCCCGAAGGCCACCGCCTGGACAGAAAACGCGGCCCGCTGCATTGGCGCGACGTGCTGCGCTACGACCTGATCCTGCTGTCGCAAGGCTCCAATGCGCGCCAGCAGTTCGACCGCGCGGTGCGCGAGGAAACCGGCGCGCCGGCCACCGCCTTGCGCTACGACGTCACCAACATGGGCACCGCAGCCGGCATGGTGCGCCAGGGCCTGGGAGTAAGCGTTTTGCCGCGCCTGGCATTGCCGGAACTGAACCTGGCCGGCCTGCGCGCCGCGCCGCTGTGCGACGCCTCGGCCCGCCGCGCCATCGGCCTGCTGCACCGGCGCGACCGCTCGCTGTCGCCGGCCGCGCAGGCGCTGGCGGCGCAATTGGCGACGGCCATGGACGAGATCGTTCGACGGCTGCTGCCGCTGCCGCCGGTGAAGTGATCCGACGACGCGCTCCATTCGTCGACGGTCGAACGCGCATCCGCATGCCGGTGCACCCCGCCACGAACAGCGGCCCTGGCCAAACGCCAGAGCGGTCTTGCACCGAACGCGCCCCCCGACTGCCGGCTCAGCCCGCCACGAACAACGCGCCAATGCGCGCCACATCGTCGTCGCTCAACACCCCGGCTTGCCACCTCAGCGTCAGCCACGCCAGCAGGTTGTCGTAACGCGCCCGGTCCAGGTCGCGCAGTGCCTCGAAGCGCTGGCGTTCGGCGTCCAGCACGTCCAGATTGGTGCGCTCGCCGCCGAGCACGCTGCGCCGTGTGGCGCGCACGCGCTGCGCGGCCGCCTCGGCCGCCTGCCGGTAAGCGGTGATACGCTCGCGGCTGCTGGCGAACGTGTGGAATTGCCGCGCCAGGTCATCGAGCAACGCCCATGTGGTGGCGTCGAGCTTGTGCTGCGCTTCCTCCGCTTCAGCCAATGCCTGGCCGCTGGCCGCCGAGGTGCGCCCGCCGGAATACAGCGGAATGCTGACCTCGATGCCCACAGAACCGGAGTCATAGCGCTGCCCGATCTGGTTCTCGCCGTTGGAATTGGTCAGCTGCTTGCGCGCCACCAGCCGCGCCGTGGGCAGGTGCCCCGCGCGGGTGGCCTGGTAGCGCTGGCGGCTGGCTTCAAGCAGGTGGCGCTGGGCCAGCAATTCCGGATTGCTCGCCAGCGCCAGTTGTCGCCACGCGGACAAATCGCGTCCCTCCACCGCCAGCGCGGCCAGGGCTGATTCCTGCAAGGGCGCAAGCAAATTGTCGGCCAGCCCCGGCCCGACAATCGCCCTTAGCGCATTGCGCGCGTCGCGCAGCCGGTCCCGCGCCTCGATCTCCTGCGCCTGCACCACGTGCGCACGCGCCTCGATCTCCAGTTGATCCGTGCGCGTGCCCTGCCCCGCCGCGACAAAGCGCGCGCTGCGGCGCGCGTCCTCTTGCAACGAGCGCTCCTGCGACTGCGTCAATGCCAGGGCTTGCTGCGCGTACAGCACGGCGGTGTACGCCTGCAACAGGCGCACGGCAAGCGCCTGGCGCGCGCGCTTCAGCGTCAAGCCGCCCGCTTCGGCACGCTCGCGCCCGGCGCGGTACTGCGCAAACGCCGCCGCGTCGAACAGCGGCTGGCTCAGCGTGAACCCCGAGGCATAGCTGGCGTAGCGCGAGCGCTGCTCCAGCGCGCCCCAGCGCGTCTGCTGCCGCGACGTCGTATCGTTGCGGGCACGGCTGTAGTGATAGCTCAAGTTCGGCAACAGGCCGCTGCGTCCCAATGCCGCCTCCTCGGCGTCGGCCCGTTCGCGCGCACGCGCCGCCTGCCACGTGGGATCGGACGCCAGCGCCATCGTGTACGCCTGCTGAAAATCCAGCGCCTGCGCCGCCCCCGATCCAGGCATGAACACCGCCACCATCAACATCCATGCCGCCGCGACCCTGCCCTGCCAGCGCTTCATGCGTCACCCCACGCCAGCCGCGCGCGATCGAGCAGGGGCTTGAACAGATAATTCAGCAGCGAACGCTCGCCCGTGCGCACGAACACCTCCACCGGCATGCCGGCGCGCAACGGCGCATCGCCGACGCGCCGCAGCTGGCCCGGCGCCACGTCGGCGCGCAGGCGATAGTAAGGGCGGCCGTTGCGGTCATCCTCGAACCGGTCCGCCGACACCAGCGTCACGGTTCCCTCCAGCCGCGGCGTGCGGCTGGCATCGAAAGCGGTGAACATCAGCTCGACCGGCAGGCCCGCGCGCACCTTGTCGATGGACTCCACCGGCAACCGCCCCTCGACCACCAGCGGCACGTCCTCGGGCACGATCTCCATCAGGCGCGAGCCGGGCTGCACCACGCCCCCGACCGTGTGCGTGGCCAGCGCCACGACGGTACCGCTGACCGGGGCGCGGATCTCGCTGTGCGCCAGGTCGAATTCGGCCGTCGCCAGTTTCTGCGTCAACTGCTCGCGCTGCACGCGGGTTTCCGCCAGATCGGTGCGCACCTCGCGCTGAAACGCGTCGCGACGCTGCTGGCCGCGCAGCGCCAGTTCCGCGATCTGCTGGCGTGTCTGTCCCAGGGCGCCCAGGTCGGAGGCCATGTCGCCGTCCAGTTGCGCGAGGCTGCGCTCCAGTTCCAGCACGCGGTTGCGCGGCACGTAGCCTTCGCGCACCAGGTCGCGCAGGTTGCCCAGCTGTTCCCGCAGCAGGGCGCGCTGCGTGCGCTTGTGCGCCAACGTCGATTCCAGGCCGCCGGCCAGGGCCCGGCTGCCGGCCAGCGTCGCGTCGATGCCAGCCAGCTCGCCCGCCAGCGCCGCCCGCCGGCTGGCGAACAGTTGGCGCTCCATCGCGTAGGCGGCCGCCGCTTCGGCGTTCGCTTGGGCATCGGGCGCCGCAAGATCATCCCGCCCATCGCGCTCGGCCAGCAGGCGCGCTTCGCGGGCCATGACCGCCGCCTGCTGCGCGCGCAGGCTTTGAGCCTCGCCACGCACCCGGGTGTCGTCCAGCCGCACCAGCGCCTGGCCGGCCCGGACCGAGTCGCCTTCAGCCACCAGCAAGGCGCTCACCACGCCGCCCTCGATGCTGTCCACCGCCTGCCGCTCGCCGGTCACGACGACGATGCCGGGCATCGCCACGCCGTTGTCCAGCGGCGCCCACGCCGCCCACGCCAGGAAGCCGCCAAAGCCCAGCGCCAGCACCCACCAGCCGAAGCGGGCCGACCAGCCGCCGTTCTCGTCTGCGCCCGCTACCGGCTCGGCCTTGTCCAGTTCGGGCCGCAGCACCACCACACGATTGCCGGCGCGTCCCGTCATGCCTTGCCTCCGAAGATCAGCCCTGAAAACGCGCCGCCGGCCAGGGGATACACCTGCGCCACCGCCCCGCCAGGGCGTGCCTGCGCCGGTGGAGCTGTCCCGCCGGAAGCCGCCGCGCCCGCCGTGCTGGCCGTCGCCGCCGGGCGGTTGCCCGCCGCGGAGGTCGACGCCGAGGGTGATGCCATCGTCCCTGACGCGCGCTCAGGCGGCGGCCGCAGCACCTCATGGGTCGCGCCGAAGCGCTGCGCCTGACCATCGCGCAACAACAGCAAGTGTGTCGTCGCCGCCAACACCTTGGGCCGGTGCGTCACCAGCACCACCGTCGCGCCTGCCTCCCGCAGCCGGCCCAACGCATCGAGCAAGGCCTGCTCGCCCGCGTCGTCCAGGCTGGCGTTGGGTTCGTCCAGCACCACCAGGCGCGGCGTCCCGTACAGCGCCCGCGCCAAGGCGATGCGCTGGCGCTGCCCGCCCGACAATCCCTGGCCACCGGTACCGATAGGCGTGTCGTAGCCACGCGGCAAGGCCAGGATCATGTCGTGCGCGCCGGCCATGCGGGCAGCGTCGATCACGCGTTGGGCCAATACTTCGCCATCGCTGTCCGGGGCGGGAAAGCGCGCGATGTTCTCGGCCACCGTCCCGGAAAACAGTTCCACGTCCTGCGGCACATACCCCAGCCACTCCCCCAGCCGCCCTCGCTCCCATTGCCGCAGGTCGGCGCCATCCAGGCGTGCCGTGCCCAGGCGGGCCGGCCAGACACCCGCCACCAATCTGGCCAGGGTCGACTTGCCCGCGCCCGAGGGGCCAACCACCCCCAGCACCTGCCCTGGCTCCAGCGAAAGCGACACGTTCACCAGCGTCGGCTGCGCCGCGCCCGGCGGCGTCACCGTCACGCCCTCCAGCCGCAGCGCGCCCTTTGGTTCGGGCAGCGTCAGGCCCGCGGCTGGCGCCGGATACGTCGCCAGCAAATCCTGCAAGCGTCGCCATGCCAGCCGCGTGCCGGCCCATTGCCGCCAGGCGCCGATCACCTGATCGATCGGACTGAGCACGCGCCCCATCAGGATGGAACCCGCGATCATCATGCCGGCGCTGACATGGCTCTGCAGCACCAGCCACGCGCCCAGGCCCAGCACCAGCGATTGCAGGGCCATCCGCACCGTCTTCGACACGCTCGCGATCACCGCCGAGCGCTGGCTGGCCATGCCCTGGCGCCGCACATAGCCCACATGCAGCCGCTGCCAGCGCGCGCGCAATCGATCCAGCATGCCCATGGCCTGGATGGCCTCGGCATTGCGCAATTGCCCGTCCGCCTCCACGCCGGCCCGCACCGACAACGCGCCCGCCTCGGCCAACAGCTTGCGCGACACCTGCTCGTTGAGCCACGCTAGCGCCACCAGGATGATGGTCCCCGCCAACGCCAGCGTGCCCATCCAGGGATGGAACAGGAACATCACCAACAGGAACAGCGGAAACCACGGCGCGTCGAAGAACGCGAACACGGCGCTGCCGGTCAGGAACTGACGCACGGTGTTCAGGTCGTTGACCGCCTGCCCCGCATTGGCGGGCACGCCCGCCAGGCCGCGCTGGAACGCCGCTTCGTGCACGCGCCCGGCCAGCGCCGCGTCAAAGCGCGCGCCGATCTGAACGATGACGGCGCTGCGCGCGTAATCCAGCGCGCCCATCAGCGCGAGCAAACCGACGATCATCAGGCTCAGCATGACCAGCGTGAAGACGTTGCCGGACGCCAGCACGCGGTCATAGACCTGCAGCATGTAGAGCGACGGCGCCAGCATCAACAGGTTGGCGGCGACGCTGAAGGCCGCCACGCTGACCCAGCCGGTGCGAAAGCGCGCCAGGAGCGATTTGATCTCCAGGGCGCCCACGTCCTGTGCCGCAACTGTACGCGTCTGGTTTTGCTGCATTGGTTTTCCTAGCCCGGATGACTGCCGGGACACGCAGAATGAAGAAACAAAAAGACGGTCGCGGCAGGGGATAGGCCCGCCGCGACCGTGACCCACGCGCCCGAGAAAGCGCGGGGAAACTTGCCGGTGGGTTACGCTGCCAGGGCCAGATCGGTCTCGGTGGCGAGGTTGTGGCCGACTAGGTCGGCGATGGACATGCTGATGTCCATGTCGTTCTGCGCCAGAGCGCCGAACAGACCGCCATGGGACATGACACCGGCCTTGGCATCGTCCAAGCCATCGACATGGCCGTTCATCAGTCCCCATACGATGTCGTGCACATCGTTGGCCCGTCCGTCCGAAACATCACCATAGATGGGCAGGTCGAACGTAAGCGTGATGAGCGGATCGACTGCATGCCCGGCCTGATCCACCCCACCGCTCAAGGTAATGGAGTCCAGTTCGCCCCAGACCGTGTGCGGCGTCGCGCCTTCGACCTTGGGCCCGCTGTACGGCGGGAAGTAGTAGTTCAGTTCACCCGAGGCAACGAAGGCATAGTGGGCAACATTTTTGCTGGCGTAGCCGTAGTCGGTGCCGCTGAAGGGGCCGCCACCGAAAAAGCCTCCATAGTTCTTGCCGGCGGTGTGTTCACCGGCAACGCCATCGTTCTCGAAGACCATCAACATGGATTCCAACGAATCCTCCATCGAGATGCCTTGAGGAAGGTGACTTTGGTCGATAAAACTGATCGATACAGACATTTCCATACTCCATTAACTACAGATTCAGCCGGGTTACCCCGGCGCCCTTGACGTCCCGCCAAGCGGGGCGCCAATCATGCGAATCACTCGCATGTTCTTTCGAGGGGCCGCCATACACCGGCCCCTCAATACTTGACTTAAAAGCGCACCTCCATGCCCACCGTGACGGTGCGGCCAGGAGCGAACGTACGCGCCAGCGCGTCGGAATAGCCTTCCACGTACATACGATTGGTGATGTTCTCGACCGCCGCCATCAACTTGACGTTGTCGTTGGCCTGATAACTGGCATACCAGTCCCAGGTGGTGTACTTGAACCAGACTTGCGCGCCGCCGGTGTCGCGGTTGTACCAACCCTCGCCGCTGTAGTTGAAGCGCACTCCGGTATCCAGCTTGCGCTCCAGCAGGCGCGCGCCAATCAACACCATGCCTTTATCGACCGGCTTGGCGATGGCGCTGTTGAAAACAAAATTGCCGCATGAGGTCCAGGCATCGGCCCAGGTCCGCCAGGATTCATACCCTGCCGCAAGCGCTTCGTCGTGCGACTTCGGATAGCTGCCGTCCGACTTAGGCACGTCATACCGGTTTGGACCCGAGCCCAGCGGATATACGTTTTCGCAGAACTTGTTCGGTCCCCCGAGGTAATGCGTATAGCTCGCGGCGCCATAGACAAGACCGGCGTCATAGCGCCCTTCCAATTCGAGACCGCGGAACCGGGTACGAGTGAGGTTGTTGGTAAAGAAGGTCGTACCCAGCCGCGGGAAATAGTCACCCGGGCTGGTCTCGCTTCCCGGCAGCAGACCCATCATGGAAGAAAACAGATAGTTATCCGCCCGCGTGTCGAAATAGCCGGCCTTGAACGACAAATCGTCGCCCTGCACCACGACGTCCTTGAAGATGGTGTTGACGCCCACTTCCCAGGTTTGGGCGGTCTCAGGTTTCAGGAAGGGATTGGGTACGATCGTTTCGAAGCCTTCCGTGGGATGACCTCCGGCCATCATCAGTTCATTGATGGCTGGCGGACGCCACGACTTGCCCCAACTGCCATACAACTCCAGCCAGCGGACGGGGCGGATGGCGGCGGACAGCGACGGCAGCATCTTGCCGCCGCTGCGTTCGACGTCGTACTCGTACGTGGTGGGCTGATCGTCCCACCAAACGTCTATAAATTGGTCCTCAAACTTTCTGCGCGAGAGGTTAATGGGTTTCCGAGTCGGTACTTTGCTGTACATGATCTCGCCCGTGTCCGGGTCACGCCTAAGGGGGTATATAAATCGGCCTGGCTTCTTTGGGTCTGGCACACGGTCGTGCAGAGCTTTGTAGTAGCTATAAGCAGGATTGGAATCCCACCATGCTTTCAAGGCTGCCAGATCACCACTTCTCGCTATGCGGCAGCCTTCCCCATAAACCTCAGCCTTGTCCACCTCACCAGGGAGATTGTGCGTATAGCTGCAAAGGTTTTTTTCGGCCGTCCTCAACGAAGTTTGGTGATACGGCGCGGTTCCAGGCATATGTGTCTTGCCTTTGACCCAGTAGCGCTCATAGCGCAAACCCGCTGAGACCGTATAGAAATCGTCTTCCAGCTTCAACTCGGCGAAGATGCTTCCCATGTTGCGGCGTCCTCTCGGGTTGAGAGAGTCCTTACCATTCGCGCCAAAAGGCCGGACTCCACGCCCCTGGTTATTCCAGCGTTGGCTCGAAGTTGCACGATCAGAGAAATACTCGATACCGTAGTGGGCACTGAGCAGCGAGTTCGTACCCAGCAGGAAGCGCGAGGTATTGTCCACCTGCACGCCATGGGTCCGGGTGCGCAAACGGGTTTCCTTACCGACGCCGTAGTGGCTGCAAATGTCCGTCGTGTAGTCGGAGACGTACCCCCCATTATCGGTTTCACATTTGCCGGTGCCGTCGGACTTCCAGTGCTCGAAATGAATGGCCTCTCGAATCGCCACAGGATCGGTTATCCAAGAGCCTCCTCCTGGAGTTAAGACTTTCGGATAATTCGGTTCCGTGTAGTTGCTGACACGGGTATCGACGGCATAGAGCTTCACGTTCAAGTCTAGCCACGGGTTGTCCGCCGGCTTGAGCTTGTAGTCCAGCGCGAAGCTGTCGGATTGCGCCTTGGACACTCCCAGCTTTCGCCAGGGGGAGCCGCTTTTATCTGGACTCGCCAGTACGGATTCCGCAGTGTATGAATAGTTCACCCGTGTGCCGACATAACTCAATTGCAGGGACGATGCATCATTCAACTTCCACCGCACCTTGAACAGGCTGGAATCCTGCTCCTGAGCGGCGAATTTCACATCGTTGAATTCCACCTTGCTGCGCCCGCCGTCGCTGTCACGCACCACTTCCTTGTTCCAGTCGGATTGCCCGCCCCGCAACCCAAACCGATAATCGCCTATCGACCGCCGCGACACCGCCGCCAGCACTTCCAGGTTCTCACCCGCGCGCGCCGCGCCCGCCGCGCTGCCGATGAAATTGGTACCGTTGCCCTGATATCCCAACCCGGACGTGCCGCGCAGCTTCAGCCCGATATCCCTGCCATCGCGCAGCACATCCCCAAAATCCAGCGTCCGAAAATCCACGCTCCCCGCCATCGCGCCGGTGCCATGCACCCCGCGCACCACGCCCCGCTCTACCTGCACCTCGGACAGCAATTCCGAATCGACATACATCTCTCCATTGCGCTGCATGTGCCCGTTCTGCACGAAGTCCTGGCGCATGCCGTCGATCATCATGTTGACGCGGCCGAAGTCCTGCATGCCGCGGATGTTGATCGACAGACCGGGGTTCTGGCGGTTGACGGCGCTGGCGACGCCGGGGGTGTCCTGGATGAGTTCGGCGGCGTGGCGGACCGGAACGCGGTCCATTTCTTCACGCGTGACGATGCTGACGGCGCGGGGCGCTTGATAGACGCGCTCGTTGACGGTGTTGCCTTGAACCACCACTGGTTTGAGCGAGTACACCTGGGAACGACCGTCCGGGCCGTTATCGACCAATTGAAAGCTCAGGCGTCCGCTGCCTTCTGAAATCCGATAGCCGATGGGGCTGTTGCCGAGAAGATGCTTGAGCCCGGCGATGAGGCTGTAGGTACCCTGGGTGGCGACGCTGGTGTACGAGGAAAGATCGACATCGCCCACGTAGAGATCGACGCCGGCCTGCCGGGCGAACGCCAGCACCGCTTGCATCATTGGCTGGGCCGAGATGTCGAAGGCGCGCGTCTGGCGGATGGCTTCCTGCTGACGGTCGGGCTGTCCCGATGCCACCGGTTGCGGTTGAGCCCACACCGAGGCAGCGTGTGGCATCGCGAGCATCCCCGCGCACATCATTCGCCGGGCCAACCTCGCCTTCATCAATCTTCTCTTCACTTTCGTCTCTGGTTTCAGCCGATGCAAACGCGCATCATTACCATTAACGTTTGAGAATCGAACTACAGTAAAAAAAGTTCGGAAAAGACAGTTGTCAGAGGGAGAGCGGCGCGAAGGCGTCCTGACTTGGTCTTACTCAGGGCCGTGCATCCGAGCCAAGCGTATCTCGCGGCGGCCGGTGATTTACCCGGCCAGTTTTTCCGCCGCGGCTTGCAGCCCGCCGAGAATGCTGTCCGCGAGCGCTTCGGGAAATCCGGTTGGAATCAGTTCGCTGACGGTGCGTATCACCTGCTCGGTCCGGGCGACCAGGTCGTCGATCACGAAACGCGCGTCGCGCCCGTCCGGCGTGACGACGCCATGCTCGGTGCCCAGCGCCAGCCAGTGTCTGCGTTGAATGTCCTGCATCTTCCAGTGCGGATTCCTGGTGCGCACGGCCATGGCCATTCTTGCCTTGAACGGCGACAGCTGATTCGCGCGCGCTCCCATGACCGGGTAGGCGGACAGCACATCGTAGAGCGGCGCAAGCTCGTAGGCGCCGCCGGGGCGCAGGAAGATGCTGAAGTTCTTGGCGTGCCCATCCGTGGCGCGCAGCATCCAGAAGATAACCTGTGCCTGAAAGAAGATCCGCCGATCACGGTCAGGGTCCAGGGACGTGGACAGCAGCCTCATGATGAGCCCCATGCCCGGCCCGCCATCCGCCTCGTATTTCAGATGCGGCGGTGTGCCCGTCGCCTGGCACATGTCTTCCTGCGGCAGCCGCAGCAGCCAAGGTTGCCCCGTCGACCGACGGGCCCAGCGCCGGTCGAAGCGCTCGACGGCCAGCACTTTCATGTCCTCGAACAACAGCGGTTGCGTGCGGGCCACCGGCAGGCCGTAGGCGCGCAGGATCTCCGAGCATAACCATTCGTTCTCGACTGACTCGCTCATGTCATACTGAAGATTGCCGACCCGGCCCAAGGGCATTTTGAGGATGTGCGAGGTCGGGGTCGCGCCATGTGGCAGGCACCATCGGCCATCGAACCACAGCAAAGCCGTCTTCTCCTGGGCGCCCGCGATGGAAATGCGGAAGTCGTCGGTATCGGCGGCGCCGGCGCCGCCGAAGGGCGTCGGCGCAAGGGTGTTGCGCAGTACCTGCGCCACTTCGGCCTCGCTCAGCGGCGTCGCGTTCAGCACGCGCGCGTCCTGGGGCGGCGTGGCATCAGGCAACACCTGCAATGCGCCCGCGCAATCACGGCCCACTTCGGCAAGCAACGTGAACGCATCGGTTGCAGTCGCATGGAATCGCCGCGCGACACGCTCGCGGATTTGCCGGCTGTCGGGCAACAGGTTCTCGAAGTAGGTGCGAACCGCAACCCCCCGATGCGGCGGGTTGCCGGGAGTGAAGGGAAGCGACAGCGATAGCGGCCTGCCTTGATCGGCGCTGACCCAGGCGTCGGCGTATTGCAGGATGTCGCCAGCGCGGGGCTGCACACTCCAGGTGCCGACCATGACGCCGTTCATCCAGAGGTGCAGGGACTGTGTGTGCGAGCGACGCCCCATGGCTCACCAGTCCTGATCGGACACCTGCCGGCTTGCCAGCGGTTCCTCGGGTTCGCGCAACACCAGTTCCACGCCCAGGATGCTCAGCAATTGCAGGAGCCGATCCGCACCGACCTTTTCCGCGTTGCGCTCCAAGGCGGAAAGCGTCTGTTGCGTGATACCCAGCCGCAAAGCCGCGGCGGCCTGGGTCAGCCCAGCCTTTTTTCGGAATGCCTGAAGCAATGCCGGCAACTGCTCCGCGGTGCGTACGGTGTAGTCGGCCATACACGTCTCACGCTGTTTTTCAGGTTTACAAAGCATAGGCTGTAAACGGTTCATACGCAATATAGGCTGTATTTCAGATATACAAATCATGATTTGTTTTTTGGATTTACAGCATATGATTTGTATTCGGAAATTCAGTACAGCACCGTCACCCCTGGCAACCGCAGCTGCGCAAGCCGCATCTCGCCACATAGCGTGGCCAATGCGCCGTCGAGGTTATCCAGGTGGAACAGCGCATTGACCGGCCTGCGCGCCGCGGCGCGGTTCGCCAGGATCAACAGGCCCGGCCGGAAATTGCCGATGCGCTGCAGGACCTGCCCCAGGGATTCGCCTTCGAAGACGAGATAGCCGTCGGCCCAGGCCGCCCCGCGCGCGGGTGCGACGGCGCTACGCTCGATGCCATGGGCGCGGCTGAAAGTGGCGCTGTCGCCCGCCGCCAGCACCGCGAGCGCATCGCCCGAGGCGGGCGGACGATCCAGCGCCACCTCGACACGATGCTGCAACACGCCGATCCAGCCATGCCCGGCATCGCGGCGACGCACGGCATAGCGCGTGCCCAGCGCGGTCATGCTGCCGCCGGCGGTCGCCACCACGAAGCTGCGCGGTTCGTCCGCGCCCGTGGGCGCAGGCGCAAACACCGCTTCGCCGCGCAGCAGCCGTACGCGGCGCGTCGTGGCATCGTATTCCACGTCGAGCGCGCTGTTGCTGCCCAACAGCACATGGCTGCCATCCGGGAGATCGAAGGAGCGGATTTCGCCGACCGCGCTGCGGTAGTCGGCCAACCAGGGCGCCACGGCATCCGGAGCACCGGCCGCGCCGGCGACCACCAACGCCACACCGGCCATCACGACCGCGCGGCGCCACGGCGCCATGGGTTCCGACCGCCACCACGACGCAGCACAGGCACGCCAATGCGAGCGGCGCGGCCGGGGCACCGGCTGCGCGAACAACGGCAGGCCGCGGCACTCCCCCGCCAATGCCCAGACCCTCTCGGCATCGGCCAGGGCCGGGCCGTGGCGCGCGTCGCGCGCCAGCCAGCGGTCCAGCCGGCGTTGCTCGGCCGGCGCAAGCGCGCCGGCGGCCAGGCGCAACGCCCACTGGCTGGCCTGCCGGCGCAGGCGTCGTTCGCGGCCGGGGCGGCTCAAGGAGTACATGATGGGATCTTCATAAACAAGATAAACGGCCCAGCCACGAAATACAGTAAAAAAAGTCGCGGATGCGGGCGTTCAAGGGTCGTCTCCCAAGCGTTCGCGCATCAGGTCCAACGCCATCGCCAGGTGCTTCTGCACCGAGCTGGGAGAGATATCCAGGTAGCGGGCGGCCTCCGCGTGGCTCAGGCCCTCGACGCGGCAAAGCTGGAATATTTGCCGCGTGCGCACGGGCAGTTCCGCCAGGGTGGCGGCCAGCCGCGCCAGTTGCCGGCGGACGTGCACGTGTACGTCGGGCGCGGTGCGCAGGTCGCGCATATTTTCCAGGAGGTCGTCCGACACAGCATCGGTGTGGGACTGGTGATGATTGCGGCGATGGTCGATCAGCAGGCGGTTGGCGATGGCGTACAGATAGGCCAGCACGTTGTCGGACGGCAGCTCGTCTTCCTGCGCGACGATGCGGGCGAAGCATTCCTGCACCAGGTCGGCGCTGAGCTCGGCTTCGCCAGTCTTTAGGAACAGGTAACGGCGCAGCCGCTCGGCATGGGCGGCATACAGGCGCTCGACATCAGGTTGGGGCGCCACTTGCTCGTCGCCGGGGATCTACTCACTCGTGATGAGCGTCATTGATGATTGAGCAAGAGACTAGCACCGATAAGGCGCCCTGCCGGTGGCGACGGCATATGGATTGGTCGGAGATTTGACCGGGGCTGGCATTGCCGGCGGACGCCGCGCGCCGCTTGCCAGCGGTCGCCCATTGTTGGGCAGCGTGCTGCGCTACGTGGCGGCGTCGCGCGGCTTGGCGGGCGCGCCCTGCACCTTCCATCCCAGTTCCGCCGAGATGCGCGCCGCCGCCTCCTTGACCACGTCGACCATGTCGCGCATGCGCTCCAGCGACATGTACGGCACCGTGCTGGACACGCTGATCGCGGCGACGATGCCGCTGGAGGCATCGCGCACCGGCGCCGCCACGCAGCGGATCGACGGCTCGTTGTCCTCCAGGTCGAAGGCATAGCCGTTGGCGGCGTAGTCGCGCATGCGGTCGCGGAAGGCCTCCCAGGTCTGGCGGCCGCCGGGCGCGCGCGACGACACCGGCGCGCCGACGCGATGCAGCGCCTTCCATTGCGGTTCGTCGGCATCCAGCAGAAGCGCCTTGCCGACGCCGGTGGCGGCCAAGGGCATGCGGTGGCCGACGCGCGAACGCATCTCCAGGCCCTTCTTGCCGGGGATCTTTTCCAGATACAGCACTTCGTCGTTGTCGCGCACCGCCAGGTGGATGGTGTCGCCGGTGTCGGCCGCGAGGCTGTCGAGATACGGCCGCGCCAGCGTCGCCATGGGGAAGGCTTCGCGCGCCTGGAAACCGAGTTCGATCAGCTTCGGCCCCAGCACGTAGCCGACGCCAGGCAGCGAGCGCAGGTAGCGTTCCTGCACCAGGCAGCTGGCGAGCCGGTGCGTGGTGCTGCGCGCCACGCCGATGTGGGCGCAGATGTCCTTGAGGTCGCGCGCGCCCGCCGCAACGGCCTGGATCACACCCAGTCCGCGCATCAGGGTCTGCGTGCCGGCGGGCGCCGCCGCGTCGGGATCGTAGGCGGGAGAGACGGTCGAAGAATCGGGCATGGACAAGGCTGGCGCGGGGAGTTGGAAGGGGTAGCGGGAATCGAAGCTTATTCCCTATATATGGGATTTAATTCTATATTTTGAGATTTTTCAAGCGCTGATCTAGAATTTTTCCCAGCCCGACTGACGCCGCTCCGGCGCCATCGCGGGCTTGACGACAACAAGGCCGGCCAGGTCCTACAAGCCCGCGAATGACGCGCCCTTTGCGCGCCCTCGCCCGCAGCGCGCCGCCGCCCCGAGACGAGACAGATTCTGATGACAACCGGATCGCCTGCCCGCGCGGCCCTCATAGCGCTGGACTGGGGCACCTCTTCGTTGCGCGCCTATCGCCTGGATGGCGCCGGCCGCACGCTCGATACCCGCCACCTGCCGTGGGGCATCATGCGCCTGCCGCAACCGTTGCAGGACGGCGCCGCCACCCCGAGCGGCCAATCGGGTTTCGAACTGGCGTTCGAGCAGGCCTGCGGCGACTGGCTGCGGGCCGAACCGCAGCTGCCGGTGATCGCCTGCGGCATGGTCGGCAGCGCGCAGGGCTGGCAAGAAGCCGCCTACCTCGACGTGCCGGTCGACCTGGCACGCATCGGCACCCTGCTGACGCGCGTCGAGCGCAACGGCGCCACGCCGGTGCACATCGTCCCCGGCCTGATCCAGCGTCACGGCCTGCCCAACGTGATGCGCGGCGAAGAAACGCAGGTCTTCGGCGTGCTGTTCGACCAGGCCGGCGACCCCGCCGACAGCGTGCTGATCGGCCTGCCCGGCACCCATTCGAAATGGGTCAACGCGCGCCGCGGCCAGGTCACCCACTTCGATACCTTCATGACCGGCGAGGTCTATGCCGCGCTGCGCGGCCACACCATCCTGGGCCGCACCATGGTCGAGGCGCCGGCGTCCGACATGGCGGCCTTCGAGCGCGGCCTGAAAGTGGCCGGCGTGCCGGCCGGCCGCGCCGGCGTGCTGTCGACCATCTTCAGCACCCGCGCGCTGGGGCTGACCGGCGAGCTGGCCGGCGTGTCGCAGGCCGACTACCTGTCGGGCCTGCTGATCGGCCACGAAATTTCCGCGCTGGCCGACATGCTGCGCCTGCAGGGCGACCAGCCACGCATCGTGCTGTGCGGCGACGATGCGCTGTGCCAGCGCTACATCCTGGCGTTGCGGCACTACGGCCTGGGTACGCCGCAACTGGCGCAGCACGCCACCGAGCGCGGCCTGTGGCATCTGGCCGTCAGCGCCGGGCTGGTGCCCGCCGCGCCTTCTTCCGAGACCACACCATGACCCATACCGGACTGCAAACCGCCATGGCCCATTGCGGCCTGATCGCCATCCTGCGTGGCATCACGCCCGCCGAGGCCGTGCCCATCGGGCGCGCGCTGTACGACGCGGGCTTTCGCCTGATCGAAGTGCCGCTGAATTCGCCCGAACCGCTGGCCAGCATCCGCGCCATGCGCGACGCGCTGCCGGCGGACTGCCTGGTGGGCGCCGGCACGGTGCTGGATCCCGATGACGTGGCCCGCATCAAGGACGCAGGCGGCGAGCTGATCGTCATGCCGCACAGCGACCTGGCCGTGGTGCGCGCGGCCAAGGCCGCCGGCCTGGCCTCGTGCCCCGGCGTGGCCACGCCGACCGAAGCCTTCGCCGCGCTAGCGGCCGGCGCCGACGTGCTCAAGATGTTCCCCGCCGAACAGCTCGGCCCGGCCGTGCTCAAGGCCTGGCGCGCGGTGATGCGTCCGCCGATCGCGCTGGTGCCGGTGGGCGGCATCACGCCCGACAACCTTTCCACCTACGCCCAGGCGGGCGCCAGCGGCTTCGGCCTGGGCTCCGCCTTGTACAAACCCGGCCTGTCGGCCAACGAAGTCGGCCAGAACGCGCGCGCTTTCATCGCCGCCTGGCAACGCGCCTATCCCGCCCAGGAGACCCAAGCATGAAGATCACCAAGCTCACTACCTACATCGTGCCGCCGCGGTGGTGCTTCCTGAAGATAGAGACCGACGCCGGCATCGTCGGCTGGGGTGAACCGGTAGTGGAAGGCCGCGCCCACTCGGTGGCCGCCGCTGTCGAGGAACTGTCGGACTACCTGATCGGCAAGGACCCGCGCAACATCGAGGACCACTGGACCGTGCTGTACCGCGGCGGCTTCTACCGCGGCGGCGCCATCCACATGAGCGCGCTGGCCGGCATCGACCAGGCGCTGTGGGACATCAAGGGCAAGGACCTGGGCGTGCCGGTGTCGCAACTGCTGGGCGGCAACGTGCGTGACCGCATCCGCGTGTACTCGTGGATCGGCGGTGACCGTCCGGCCGATACTGCCGCGGCCGCCAAGGGCGCGGTCGAGCGCGGCTTCACCGCCGTCAAGATGAACGGCACCGAGGAACTGCAGTACATCGATTCGTTCGACAAGGTCGAGAAGTGCCTGGAGAACGTGGCCGCCGTGCGCGATGCGGTCGGCCCCAACGTCGGCATCGGCGTGGACTTCCACGGCCGCGTGCACAAGCCGATGGCCAAGGTGCTGATGAAGGAGCTGGACCCGTTCAAGCTGATGTTCATCGAAGAGCCAGTGCTGAGCGAACACTACGAGGCGCTGAAGGAACTGGCGCCGCTGACGTCCACGCCGATCGCGCTGGGCGAGCGCCTGTTCTCGCGCTGGGACTTCAAGCGCGTGCTGGCCGACGGCTACGTCGACATCATCCAGCCGGACCCGTCGCATGCCGGCGGCATCACCGAAACGCGCAAGATCGCCTCCATGGCCGAGGCCTACGACGTGGCGCTGGCGCTGCACTGCCCGCTGGGCCCGATCGCGCTGGCCACCTGCCTGCAGATCGACGCCGGTTGCTACAACGCCTTCATCCAGGAACAGAGCCTGGGCATCCACTACAACGCCGCCAACGACCTGCTGGACTACGTCAGCAACCGCGAAGTGTTCGCCTACGAGAACGGCATGGTCGCGATTCCGCAGGGCCCCGGCCTGGGCATCGAGGTCAACGAGGAATACGTGAAAGAACGCGCGGCGGTCGGCCACCGCTGGCGCAACCCGATCTGGCGCCACGCCGACGGCAGCTTCGCCGAGTGGTAAGCCGGTAGAAAAAAGCGAAAGAGGAGACCCCCTTGACCACCGTCACCCACCCGGGCCTGCAAAGCGCCCAGCGGCCGACGCGCAGCCGCTATCTCATCATGGTGATGCTGTTCATCACCGTCGTCATCAACTACCTGGACCGCAGCAACCTGTCCATCGCCGCGCCCGCGCTCAAGGACGAGTTCGGCCTGGACACGGTGCACGAAGGGCTGATCCTGTCGGCGTTCGGCTGGACCTACGCCGCCATGCAGATCCCCGGCGGCTGGCTGGTGGACCGCGTGTCGCCGCGCGTGCTGTACGCGGCCGCGCTGATCCTGTGGTCGGCGGCGACGTTCTTCATGGGCTTTGCCGGCAGCTTCGTGATCCTGTTCGTGCTACGCCTGGCGGTGGGCGCGCTGGAAGCGCCCGCCTATCCGATCAACAACCGCGTCGTCACGACCTGGTTCCCGGAAAAGGAACGCGCCACCGCCATCGGCTTCTACACCTCGGGCCAGTTCGTCGGCCTGGCGTTCCTGACGCCGGTGCTGGCCTGGCTGCAACATCATTACGGCTGGCACATGGTGTTCGTCAGCACCGGCCTGCTGGGCATCGTCTGGGGCATGCTGTGGTACCTGATCTACCGTGAACCGCGCCAGTTCAGGGGCGCCAACGCGGCCGAGATCGAGCTGATCCAGAAAGGCGGCGGCGTCGTGGACCTGGACAAGCGTGTCAGTGAAGACGCCCCCACGGCGCGCCCGCAAGACGGGCTTCCTGCCCCCCAAGGGGGCGCCTTTCGCCTTGGGGCGGCCCGGCGGCGAAAGAAGGCGCCGTTCAACTGGAACGACCTCGGCCTGGTGATGAGCCAGCGCAAGCTGTGGGGCGTGTACCTGGGCCAGTTCTGCCTGACCTCGACGCTGTGGTTCTTCCTGACGTGGTTCCCCACCTATCTGGTGAAGTACCGCGGCATGGACTTCATCAAGTCGGGCTTCCTGGCGTCGGTGCCGTTCCTGGCGGCGTTCATCGGCGTGCTGTGCTCGGGCGTGCTGTCGGACTTCCTGGTCCGCCGCGGCGCCACCGTGGGCCTGGCGCGCAAGCTGCCCATCATCCTGGGCCTGCTGATCTCGACGTCGATGATCGGCGCCAACTTCACCGACTCTACGCCCTGGG
This sequence comes from Achromobacter sp. CSND-B12, assembly GCF_052906545.1. Lineage (NCBI taxonomy): Bacteria > Pseudomonadati > Pseudomonadota > Betaproteobacteria > Burkholderiales > Alcaligenaceae > Achromobacter > Achromobacter sp. CSND-B12. Next base: position 2,477,268 of record NZ_JBREGJ010000001.1, read on the forward strand.
TGATCTTCTTCCTGGCGGTGGCCTTTTTCGGCAATGGCCTGGCGTCGATCACGTGGTCGCTGGTGTCGGCGCTGGCGCCGGTGCGGCTGCTGGGGCTGACCGGCGGGGTGTTCAATTTCGTGGGCAACCTGTCGTCGATCTGCACGCCGATCGTGATCGGCTTCCTGGTTTCGAAGGACAGTTTCGCGCCGGCCATCGTGTACGTGTCGTCGCTGGCGCTGCTGGGCGCGCTGTCGTACATCCTGCTGGTGGGCAAGGTGGAGCGGATCGAGGCCTGATCCGCACGCACCGCCGCAGCCAATGCGAAGGGCGCCCACGTGGGCGCCCTTCTGCTTTGGGTTGTCGTTTTTGCCGGAGTTCCGCGCGAGGATGGCGATATAATCACGTTATGTTATATCATATCTAACGATAGTCATTCCCACTGGAGTCCGGAAGGCCTGCCCAGGCGTCATCCGCGCTCCACCCCCCTCCCCTTGATTTCCCGGCATCTTCGGACGAAGAAGGACTTGCAGTGCTCGAAGCCATCGGCCTGACCAAACGCTACGGCGACCAGATCGCGCTCCACCCGCTGGATTTGCGCATCGAGCCGGGCGAGATCTATTGCCTGCTGGGCGCCAATGGCGCCGGCAAGACCACCACCATCAACCTGTTCCTGAACTTCATCGCCCCCGACGGCGGCCAGGCGCTGATCCATGGGCTGGACGTGACGCGTGAACCGCTCGCCAGCAAGCGCCACGTGGCCTACATCCCCGAACAGGTGAACCTGTACGGCACCCTGAGCGGGCTGGAAAACCTGCGCTACTTCGCCGCGCTGGCGCTGGGCGAGGCGCCGCCGCGCGCCAGGCTGCTGGAACTGCTGGCGGAAGTCGGGCTGGACCCGGCCGCGGCCGACAAGCGCGTGGCCGCCTATTCCAAGGGCATGCGGCAAAAGGTGTGGATTGCCGTGGCCCTGGCCAAGGACGCGCGCGCGCTGCTGCTGGACGAGCCCACCTCGGGGCTGGACCCGTCGGCCGCCGCCGAGTTCACCCGCCTGCTGCAACGCGCCGCCGAACGCGGCGTGGCCATCCTGGCCACCACCCACGACCTGTTCCATGCGCGTCAGACCGCCACCCGCGTCGGCATCATGAAACGCGGCCGGCTGGTCGAAAACCTCGACGCCCGGCAGATCGGCGACGTCGATCTGCAGGCCTTGTACCTGGCGCACATGAGGACCGAGGCATGATCCTCCTGATCGCCCTCAAGGACCTGCGCGAACGCCTGCGCGACGGCCGGCTCTACTGGGCCGGCGGCATCGTCGCGGTGCTGCTGATGACGGCGCTGGCCGTGGGCTATCTGCATCAGCAGGAGGCCCGCGCCGAACAGGCCGCGGCCCAGAACACCGATTACAGCGACTGGCTCAAGCAGGGCGCGCGCCATCCGCACGATGCCGCCCACCAGGGCATGCACGTCTTCAAGCCCGACACCACGCTGGCGCTGCTCGATCCCGGCATCAATCCGTATATCGGCAGCACCGTGTGGCTGCAGGCGCACCGCCAGAGCGAGGTGAAATTCCGCCCGGCGCAGGACGCCACCGGCCTGCAGCGCTTCGGCGATCTGTCGGCCGCCTGGATCCTGCAGGCGCTGGGGCCGCTGCTGGTGATCGTGCTGGGCTTCAACGCCTTCTCGGGCGAACGCGAACAGGGCATCCTGCGCCAGACGCTGAGCCTGGGCGTGGCGCCTTGGCGCCTGCTGTGGGGCAAGGCCACGGCGCTGGCGCTGAGCCTGGGCCTGCTGCTGGTGCCGGCCGCGCTGGCCGCCATCGTGGCGGTGTGGCTGGCGGGCGGCCGGGCCGATGCGCTGTGGCGCTTCGGCGTGCTGGCCGGCGGCTACGCGGTGTACCTGGCCGCGTTCATCTTCGTCACGCTGGGGGTGTCGGCCGCCGCCCGCTCCTCGCGCGTGGCCATCACGGTGCTGCTGGCGCTGTGGATCGCCAATACGGTGATCGCCCCGCGCGTCATGGCCGAGCTGTCGCGCGGACTCTATCCCAGCCCCACGCGCCTCGAATTCAACCAGGCCTTGCAGGATGACCTGAAGGCCACGTCGGACCGCGTCTGGATGCAGGCCTTCGGCACGACGGAGCGCTGGAGCCGCGACGTACCGCTGAACCAATGGGGTCTGGCGCTCAAGCTCGACGACCAGTCCAGCTACGCGGTCTACGACCGCCATTTCGGCCACCTGTGGGACACCTGGGAACGACAGCAGGCCGTGCAGGAATCGGCCGGCTGGCTGATGCCGCTGCTGGCGGTGCGCGCCCTGTCCGCCGCCATGGCCGGCACCGACTTTGCGCACCACCGCGATTTCACCACCGCCGCCGAACAACAGCGCCGCGTGATCCAGGACATCGTCAGCGCCGACCTGGTGGCGCACGCCGACACGCTGGAACACCAGCATTTCTCGTACCAGGCCAATCCGTCGCTGTGGGCGCGCGTGCCGCCCTTCCGCTACCAGCCGCCCGCGGCCGGCTGGGCATTGCACCAGGCGCGCCTGAGCCTGTTGATGCTGGCCGCCGCGCTGCTGCTGAGCGTGGCCTTCGCCTGGCGCGCCGTGGCCCGCCAGACCGCCCTGTAGGAGACTTCCGGTGCACGATACGCAATTTCGCCGCTTCGGGATGGTCCTGCGGCACGAACTCCGCCTGCTGACGCGCGAGCGCGCGCTGTGGCTGTGCGGCCTGCTGTTCCTGCTGCTGGTGGGCTACGCGGTCTTCAACGGCCTGCTGCAGACGTCGCAGCGAGACGAGGCCCAGGCCGCGCTGGCGCGCGCCGATGCGCACAACCGCGCCAGCCAGCTGGCGCAGCTGCAGCGCATCATGGACGGCAGCGAGGCCCCGACGCCGTTCGGCAACCCCGCCAGCCCCGCCAACATGGGCGGCGGCCTGGGCGCGCACTACGCCATCATGCCGAGCGTGCCGCTGGCGCCGGTGGCGCTGGGCCAGACCGACCTGTTCCCGTCGCAATTCAAGGTGACCTACGACAGCAAGGTCAACTTCATCCACAACAACGACATCGAGAACCCCTGGCACCTGCTCAGCGGGCATTTCGACCTGGCGTTCGTGGTGGTCTACCTGCTGCCGCTGCTGATCTTCGCGCTCGGGCACAACCTGCTGTCCGGCGAAAAGGAAGACGGCACGCTGCGCTTGCTGCTGTCGCAACCGCTGTCGCTGCTGACCCTGATCAGCGGCAAGGTGGTCCTGCGCGCGGCGGTGCTGTTGGGCGCCGCGGTGCTGCTGCCGGTGGCCGCCCTGCTGATCGCCCGCCCCCAGGCGTTGCAGGCGGCCAGCGCCACGCTGTGGTGGGCGCTGCTGGTCGGCGCCTACGCGCTGTTCTGGTTCGCAGCAGTGGTCGCGGTCAACGCCTTTGGCAAGTCTTCCGCCGCCAACGCCATGATCCTGATGGTCAGCTGGGTGCTGCTGGTCCTGGTGGTGCCGGTGCTGCTCAATCTGGTAGCCGCCTACGCCAGTCCGGCGCCGTCGCGCGCCGAACTGGCCACCCGCACCCGCGTGGCCACGGCGCTGGCCATGCGCGACCACGCCGCCCTTCTGTCGACCGACTACGAGCACATGGACAAGCCCGACGCCCTGATTCCACGCGATGGCCGCCTGGAAATCACCGGCCGTCCGCTGGGCCACGCCCGCGTCGAGCGCCAGGTGGATGCGGCAATGCAACCAGAGCTGGATCGCTTCGACGCGCAGATGGCGCGCCAGCAGGCGCTGGTGGCGCGCTACAGCGTGCTGTCGCCAGCGGCGGTCGCCTTTGAAGGCATCACCGCGCTGGCCGGCACCGGCCAACGCCGCCACGCGCATTTCATGCGGCAGATCGACGCCTACCACCGCGCCTGGAAGGACTTCTTCCTACCCCGCATCGAAGCCAGCCGCGCCATCACGCCAGCGGACTTCGCCGCCATGCCGGTATTCCAGTGGCGGGAAGAGGATCCCGCCGCCGTCCGCGCCCGGGCCGCGCGCGCGCTGCTGCAACTGCTGGTGCCCGCGGCGCTGCTGCTGGCCCTGGCCGGCTGGCGCCTGCGCCGCTATCGCGTGGTCTAGAGACAGGTTTTTCACCCCCCATCGAGTTTCGGGAAAGCGTCATGAGAAGAGTCGTATCCACCGCCGCCCTCGCGGCATGCACCGCCGTGCCCAATGTCCAGGCCCAGGAGGCCCAGGCGCGCGAGGCCGAACTGCCCAGCATCCGCGTGGAAGCCGCCAGCGACGCGGACAGCCTGCACCTGGACAGCCGCAGCAGCAGCGCCTCGCGGCTGGGCCTGACATTGCGCGAGACGCCGGCATCGGTCGAGATCGTGTCGCAACAGGCCATGCGCGAGCGCGGCGCCAGCACCCTCAGCGAAGCCCTGCGCGGCGCCACCGGTCTGGCCGGCGGCGGCCCGCCGTCCTCGCCCACCACGCTGTCCTCGCGCGGCTTCACCGACATCCTGTACCTGTACGATGGCCTGCGCATGTCGGGCGCGGGCTCGACCAACCGGGTCGAAGACACCTGGAACTACGAACGCATCGAGGTGCTGAAAGGCCCGGCGTCGGTGCTGCAGGGCGACAGCGCCATCGGCGGCATCGTCAACTTCCAGACCAAGCGCCCCGATCGCGACACCCCGTCGCGCGAAGCGATGTTCTCTTACGGCAGCTACGGCAGCACCCGCACCGGTATCGGCCTGGGCGACAACTTCGGCGAGACCGGCGCCTACCGCATCGACTACAGCCACAACGACAGCCGCGTCGGCACCATCGACCGCAACAGCAACAAGCTCGACCACCTGACCACAGGCATCGCCTTCGACGTCGCTCCCGCCACCCGGCTGGACCTGTCGTTCGACTATTCGCGCGACACCGGCCACGCCTACTGGGGCACGCCGCTGATCCCGCGCAGCCTGGCCAAGGCCCCCACCGGCGTAGTCAGCACGCCCGATGGCCGCGTGCTGGACCGCGCCCTGGCGCGCAAGAACTACAACGTGCTGGACGACCGCAACGAGGCCGAATCCTATTGGCTGCGGGCGCGCGTCACGCACCGCTTGACGCCGTCGTGGACGCTGCGCAATGAACTCGCGATGAACAAGGTCGACCGCCTGTGGAAGAACTCGGAATCGGCCACCTTCAGCGCCCCCGCGTCGATCGACCGCGACCAGACCATCATCACGCACCACCAACGCTATTTCATCGACCGCTTCGACGCCAGCCATGACGGCACCATCGCCGGCCTGTCGAACAAGTTCGTGATCGGCGGCGAACTCAGCAAGACCACGCTGGACAGCGAGCGGCGCTTCTCCAACCGCTCCGCCGCCACCGCGGACGCGCTGCGCGTCTCGCTGTGGAATCCGGACGTGGGCTACTTCAACGATGACCCGGCGCTGATGAGCGGCCCCGGCAACCGCACCGATTTCACCACCGACGTGCGCGGCGCCGCGCTGTTCCTGGAAGACTCGCTCAAGCTGACCGAGCGCTGGACGGTGGTGGGCGGCTACCGCTACGACCGCATCCGCGTCGACCGCGGCGTCACCGACCTGAATGCCGGCACCCGCAGCGCCTTCGGCACGCGCTACAGCGCCAATTCCATGCGCCTGGGCACGGTATACGACGTAACGCCGTCGTCGTCGGTCTACGCGCAGTACACCAATGCCACCATCCCGGTGGGCTCGCTGTTCCTGCTGTCGCAGTCCAATGCCTCGTTCCCGCTGGCCAAGGGCGAACAATGGGAAGCCGGCTTCAAGCAGAGCCTGGGCGACGTGGAATGGACCGCGGCGATCTACCACATCAAGCTGGAGAACGTGCTGACGCGCGACGCCAACGACCCGCGCGTGACGGTCAACAATGGCCGCCAATCCTCGCGCGGGGTGGAATTGTCGGCCGACTGGCGCATCACGCCACAGCTGACGCTGTCGGGCAACATCGCCGCGCTGAACGCGCGCTTCGATTCGCTGACCGAGGCCGACGGCACCTCCCGCGTGGGCAACACCCCGCCCAACGTGCCCGAGCGCGTCGCCAACCTGTACGCCACCTACCGCTTGAAGGACGTGCCGATGAACTTCTTCGTGGGCCTGAACCACACCGGCAAGATCTACACCGACAACGCCAACCAGGTCCGCATCAACAGCCACACCACGGTGGATGCGGCGGTCAGCTACCGCATCCGGCCGGCGCTGATCACTTTCCGCGTGCGCAACCTGACCGACAAGCTCTACGCCTACTACGGCGGCCGCGCCACCAGCCAGGTGCTGCTGGCGCCGGGGCGCACGTACGAACTGGGCGCGACGTTCGAGTTCTGACGTTCAGCAGCCTTGCACCGCCAGCTTGCGCTGGCGCTGGTTGGCAGCGCGTTGCCACAGCACCAGCCCCAGGCCGGCCGCGGCGATCACCGCGCCGGCCACCGGCACCGCGGCGTAGCCCAGCCCGGCCGAGATCACGCCGCCACCGGCCGCCGCGCCCACCGCGTTGCCCAGGTTGAAGGCGCCCACGTTGACCGACGACGCCAGGCCGGGCGCGTCGGTCGCGGCGCGCATCACCCGCATCTGCAGCGGCGGCACCACGGCGAACGTGCCGAAACCGAAGATCAAGAGACCGATCGCGGCGCCCACCGGGGTCTGCGCCAGCCAGGGGAAAGCCAGCAGGTCGGCGATCACCAGCACCAGGAAGGCGATCAGACTGCCATCGAGCGAACGGTCGGCGAAGCGACCGCCCGCGGTATTGCCTATGGTGAAGCCCAGGCCGATCAGCACCAGCATCGCCGTCACGAAATTGGGTGATGCGCCGGTCAGTTCCGCCAGGGTCGGCGCCACGTAGGTGTACAGCGTGAACATCGCGCCCGCGCCCAGCACCGTGGTCAACAGCGCCACCAGCACCACCGGGGTCTTGAGCACCGCCAGTTCATGACGGATATCCGGACGCCGGCCGGCCTCGCCGGCGGGCAGCGCGAACCACAGCGACAGCATCGCCACCAGGCCCAGGACCGACGTGGCGGCAAACGACATGCGCCAGCCGATCACCTGGCCCAGCCAGGTCGCGGCCGGCACGCCGCCGACGTTGGCGATGGTCAGCCCCAGGAACATGGTCGCCACCGCGCTGGCCTGCTTGTGGCGCGGCACCACGCTGGCGGCCACCAGCGAGCCCAGGCCGAAGAAGGCGCCGTGGTTCAGGCTGGTCACCAGGCGCGCCAGCAGCAGCGTGGTGTAGTTGGGCGACAGCGCCGACAGCAGGTTGCCAAGCGTGAAGATCGCCATCAGCACGATCAGCGCCTTGCGGCGCGACCAGCGCGACAGCGCCAGGGTCATCAGCGGCGCGCCGAGCATCACGCCGATGGCGTAGGCGCTGATCAGCATGCCGGCGCTGGGGATGGACACCCCCACGCCGTCGGCGATCACGGGCAGCAGGCCCATGGGAGAGAATTCGGTGACGCCGATGCCGAAGGCACCGACGGCCAATGCCAGCAATGGCAGGCCGGCTTTCACCGGCGGGGTTTCATGGGTAGACATACGGGTTCCTTGGTTGGGTGCGCCGACCAGGGAATCCAGAAGCGTCGCGGCGAAGGCCGGAGCGTGGGGCGGGTCTGATCGGAAGACAGGCGGCCAGTATGACGGGTATACCCTTACGGAAAAAGCGACTAAACGGGGAAAGACTTTTGACCTGGAGTCATGAATGACGTGGGGGGGGGGTTCGAGAGAGGAACGCGCTCGGCCCGTCAACGCCACACGTTTTATGCGCGCGGATTGCACAAGAAAAATTCCCGCTCGGTAATCTTTTCGACGGAAATCGCGTTGTTCATCAAGAAATTACCGAGCGGGAATATGCGTCGAGGACAACAGGGACCGGTTGCACGATTCCATCCCCAACGAGGTAGTCCGGCCCCAACCGCCACTCGCCAATGAAAAAGGGCGCCCTCACGGGCGCCCTTTTCCTGCCTTCGTACCGCCGCGCTTACTTCAGCAGCAACGCGTTCAGCCGCTTCACAAACGCCGCCGGGTCGGCGATCTGCGCGCCTTCGGCCAGCAGGGCCTGGTCGAGCAGCAGGCGGGCCCATTGGTCGAACTCGCCGTCTTCGGCGGCGCGGATGCGGGCCAGCAGCGGGTGTTCCGGGTTGATTTCCAGCACCGGCTTGACGTTGGGCGCTTCCTGGCCGGCCGCCTTCAGCATGCGCAGCAGGTGCGGGCTGAGTTCGTTCTGGCCCACCACCACGCACGCCGGCGAATCCACCAGGCGCAGCGTCACGCGCACTTCCTTGACCTGGTCTTCCAGGGTCTTTTGCAGGCGCTCGACGAGCGGCTTGAAGTCCTCGGCCACTTCGGCCTGGTGCTTCTTTTCTTCCTCATCGGCCAGCTCGGCCAGGTCCAGGCCGCCCTTGGCCACCGACACTAGCGACTTGCCGTCGAATTCGCGCAGGTACGACAGCATCCATTCGTCGACGCGGTCGGACAGCAGCAGCACCTCGATGCCCTTCTTGCGGAAGATCTCCAGGTGCGGGCTGTTGCTGGCGGCGGCGAAAGTGTCGGCCGTGACGTAGTAGATCTTGTCCTGGCCTTCCTTCATGCGGCCCACGTAGTCGGCGAACGACACGGTCTGGGCCTGGTCGCCGGTGTGGGTCGAGGCAAAGCGCATCAGCTTGGCGATGCGTTCCAGGTTGGCGTGGTCTTCGCCCGCGCCTTCCTTGAGCACCTGGCCGAATTCCGACCAGAACGTGGCGTAGTCTTCCGGCTTGTTTTCGGCCAGGTCTTCCAGCAGCGACAGGATGCGCTTGGCCGAGCCTTCGCGGATGGCGCGCACGTCGCGGCTTTCCTGCAGGATCTCGCGCGACACGTTCAGCGGCAGGTCGGCCGAGTCGATCACGCCGCGCACGAAGCGCAGGTACGACGGCAACAGCTGGTCGGCGTCGTCCATGATGAAGACGCGCTTGACGTACAGCTTGACGCCGCGGCGGCCGTCGCGGTCCCACAGGTCCATCGGCGCGTGCTTGGGCACGTACAGCAGTTGGGTGTATTCGCTGCGGCCTTCGACGCGGTTGTGGGTCCAGGCGAGCGGGTCGTCGTAGTCGTGCGACACCGTCTTGTAGAACTCGCGGTACTGTTCCTCGGTCACATCCGCCTTGTTGCGGGCCCACAGCGCGTTGGCCTGGTTGACCGTTTCGAGTTCGTCTTTCTTGACCTGCTCGCCCTTTTCCGAATCCCACTCTTCCTTGGCCATGCGGATCGGCAGCGAGATGTGGTCGGAATAGCGGCGCAGGATCTCGCGCAGCTTCCAGCCGTTGAGCAGCTCGTCTTCGTCGGCGCGCAGGTGCAGCGTGACGTCGGTGCCGCGCGTGGCCTTGTCGGCGGCGGCGATGGTGAATTCACCCTGGCCGTCGGACTCCCAGCGGATCGCGTCGGCGGCGCCGGCGCGGCGGCTGACCACCGTGACCTTGTCGGCCACGATGAACGAGGAATAGAAGCCCACGCCGAACTGGCCGATCAGCTGCGCGTCCTTCTGCTTGTCGCCGGTCAGCTGCGAGAAGAACTCGCGCGTGCCGGAACGGGCGATGGTGCCCAGGTTGGCCACGGCCTCTTCGCGCGACAGGCCGATGCCGTTGTCGGAAATCGTGATGGTGCGCGCGTCCTTGTCGTAGCTGACGGTGATGGCCAGCTCGCCATCGCCTTCCAGCAGCGCCGGATTATCGATGGCCTCGAAGCGCAGCTTGTCGCAGGCGTCGGATGCGTTCGACACCAGCTCGCGCAGGAAGATTTCCTTGTTGCTGTACAGCGAATGGATCATCAGGTGCAGCAGCTGCTTCACCTCGGCCTGGAATCCCAGGGTTTCGGACGTGGCGGTTTGGCTCATCGTTGTATGAAAAGTCGGAAAATTAGGGACAAAAGAAAGCCGGATGGCGGGGCGCGCAGCCCAGGCGGTTTCCGGGAAACCCTGTTGTGATGGGGGCCATCCGAAATATTTCAAGACCGGGAAATCGCCGGCCCGCCCCAGCCCTGCCGGCGAACACGAAAAAAGGGGAACCGAACGGGCAAGGATGCGCCGCCCGGCACATCAGAACAGGGAGAGCAAGCCGCGGCGATAACGCGTCTTTGCCTCCAGCACCTCGTCGAACGCGGGCACGGCCAGCGTGCCGCCGTGGACCAGCTTGCGGATGTCATCCGCCTTGATCTGCCGGGTCTGCTGCGACCGCAACAGGAAATCCGCCGCCTTGTGGTCCAGGATGCGGTAGATCGGGCTGTAGATCAGCTGGGTGGCGCCCAACTCGTCGAGATAATAGAGCGCATCGCCGTGGCGCCAGACCGAACCGAAGCCGTGATAGACATCGCCGAGCTTGGTCCACTGGCCCGTCGGCGCGTCCTTCATGCGCAGGACCAGCGTGGAACGGGACATCAGGCCGCCCCCGCTGCGCGAGCGGCTCCACACCTCCTTGCTCTTGAGAAACAGCAGCTGCCTGCCGTCCCAGAACACGTACGGCGACAGCGCCGTGAAGCCGCCCGCCGCGAACGGATCGTCGCCGGCGCGCTCCACCTGGCGCTTCTCGCTGTCATAGAAGTAGATGCCGTCCTTGCTGGCGAACAGGGCGTGGTGCACGTGCCGTCCCGGCTCGTTCAGCAGCAGGTACGGCGCATGCGCCGCGTCGAACGCCAGCGCGCCCAGGTACACCATGCCATCGCGCCGGTCATAGAGATAGGGCTGGCGGTGCAGGTTGCCCACCATGAAGGTATAGAGCGCCGGATCATCCGACAGCGGCAATGGCGTTTCCCGGTAATACACCCGGCTGCCATCGGCGAAGAAGTCGTTGCCCGGCCGCGTTTCACCGCCCTGGATCGCCGCGATACGGCGCAGCCGCGACGGGTCCGCCCGCGGCATTTCGCGGCCCTCGTAGAACACGCGCGCGCCGTCGGTGGCCAGTTGGCGGTCGAGCAAAGGGCGATACGGCTGGGCGCTGGCCGGCAGGGCCAGGAACGGGTACAGGTAAGTCTGCGGCTTGTCGCCCTTGCCGGCGCGATACAGGATCTTCTGCCAGACCTCGTCCAGCCCGCCGAGGTCGCGGTTGAGTTCGGAAGCAAAGTCGCAGAAATAGGTGATGGCGCCGTCGCTGAAATAGCTGTTGCCCAGGTAGCGCGTCAATCCGGGCCGCATCCCAGGCAGCACGCGGTTGCCGCAATACACGTGGCGGCTGTCGCGCGCCGCCTGCCGGCCGTCGTAGCGACCGGTGTCGAACGTCTGCAGGCCGGCCGGGTCGGCCTCGGGCATCCGGTAATAGCCATTGCTGGGCACGGCCGCATAGACCTCGCCCTGGTAGCGCTTGTAGATACTGCTGCCGTAGGACTCGCCACGATCGATGGCGGCGAAATTGTCGCCGTCGTCGATCAACCAGAACAGCAGGCACAGCGGCAGGATGGCGATCAACAGGACCAGGCCGATCACGATCCCTCTGGTGCGCTTTTGCATCGATTCCCGGGCCGGCGGCCCCTGGTTGGCGGACAGGAATTCTATCAAGCCTCCTGGCGGCCCCGCGGCGGTCGCGGTGCGCCCGGGGGTCTTCCCCGCTAAAATCCCGCACTTTCCTCCCCTACCCCCGCCCTGGCCGACCCTGCCGCCATGCAACCCGCCTCCCTGACCCAACCCGCCTCCCACGGCGCGTCCGACGACGCCGAACCCCGCCACGACCTGGTCTATGGCCCGGACGACCGTCCCGCCGCCCCCGTCGCCTTCGTCGCCGCCCTGCAGCACCTGCTGGCCATCCTGGTCCCCATCGTCACCCCCGGTCTGCTGATCTGCCAGGCCCTGGACGTCAGCAGCCGCGACACCACCCTGATCGTGTCGATGTCGCTGGTCATCTCCGGCATCGCCACCTACGTGCAGTGCAAGCGCTTCGGCCCGCTGGGCGCGGGGCTGCTGATCGTGCAAGGCACCAGCTTCAACTTCGTCGGCCCGCTGATCGCCGGCGGCTCGGTCATGGTCAAGCAGGGCACGCCGGTCGAAACCGTCATGGCCGCGATCTTCGGGGTCGTCATCGCCGGTTCCTTCGTCGAGATGGGCATCAGCCGCATCCTGCCTTTCGTCAAGCGCCTGATCACCCCGCTGGTCACCGGCATCGTCGTGCTGCTGATCGGCCTGACGCTGATCAAGGTCGGCCTCATCAGCATGGGCGGCGGCTACAGCGCCATGGCCAAAGGCACCTTCGCCAGCGCCGAGAACCTGACGCTGTCGGGCCTGGTGCTGGGCACCATCATCCTGCTGAACCGGGTGCCGGTGGTGTGGATCCGCAGCACCGCACTGGTGCTGGCGCTGGCCGTCGGCTACATCGCCGCCGCCTACATGGGCCGCCTGGACTTCACCGGCGCGCGCGAAGCCGCCCTGTTCCAGGTGCCCATGCCGCTGCACTTCGGCCTGGGCTTCTCGTGGTCGCTGTTCGTGCCGATGCTGATCATCTACCTGGTCACCTCGCTCGAAGCCATCGGCGACGTCACCGCCACCAGCAAGGTGTCCAAGCAGCCGGTCGAAGGCCCGCTGTGGATGCAGCGCATCAAGGGCGGCGTACTGGTCAACGGCGCCAACTCGCTGCTGGCCGGCGTCTTCAACACCTTCCCCAGCTCGGTCTTCGCCCAGAACAACGGCGTCATCCAGCTGACCGGCATCGCCAGCCGCCACGTCGGCGTGTGGATCGCCGGCATGCTGGTCCTGCTGGGCCTGTTCCCCGCCGTCGCCGGCGTGCTGCAGGCCGTGCCCGAACCCGTGCTGGGCGGCGCCGCCATGGTCATGTTCGGCGCCGTGGCCGCCTCGGGCATCAACATCCTGGCCGGCATCCACCTGGACCGCCGCGCCCTGTTGATCATCGCCGTGTCGCTGGCGCTGGGCCTGGGCGTGTCGCAAGTGCCCGAGATCCTGTCGCACCTGCCGCACGCCGTGAAAAACGTGCTGGAATCGGGTGTGGCCACCGGCGGCATCTGCGCGCTGGTGATGAACTGGTTCCTGCCGGAAAAGAAGTGATCTGGCGGCCCGGCGCCCATTGCGCCGGGCCCTTGCCTGACAATTTCCGCCAGACCGCATATAATCGCGGTCTTCGCTTTACCCGCGACCGTCACCTGGACGGCTCCGCGACCAGCCTGCCCGGGTGGTGAAATTGGTAGACGCAGGGGACTCAAAATCCCCCGCCGCAAGGCGTGCCGGTTCGATTCCGGCCCCGGGCACCATCGGAACATCAACAGACGTCAACTGACGTCTATTTTTTTGCCTGAAACCCAGTATTCATGCGGTTTAGCGGGCATTCATAGTCCATCTAAGTCAACTGAGGTCTACCCACATCAAGCGTTTGGTGTTGGTACAAATGTTGGTATATGCTGGTACAAGATCACCACAGACGGATGTACCAACAGGCATGGCCTTAAACGACACCCAGATACGTGCAGCCAAACCAGCTGACAAACAATACAAGCTCACCGATGGCGAGGGCATGTACCTTCTGGTGCATCCGAACGGCTCCAAGTATTGGCGGTTGAGCTACCGCTTCGGTGGCAAGCAGAAAACCTTGGCCCTGGGGGTGTACCCAACGACCTCCCTGTCCGCCGCGCGCGGCAAGCGCATGGACGCCAAAACCCTTCTTGCTGAGGGAGTGGACCCTAGCGAACAGAAGAAGCAGGATCGTTACGAGCAAAACAACGGCACCACCTTTGAGGCTGTGGCTCGCGCATGGCATAACAACAACAAGAAATGGTCAGAGGCGCATCGATCCCGAGTTCTGCAAAGTCTGACGGCAGATATCTTCCCGTCCATCGGTGCAACTGACGTCAAGGATCTCAAAGCGCGAGACCTGCTCGTGCCCCTTCGGGCAGTAGTTGATTCCGGCCGCCTGGAGGTGGCGTCTCGTCTCCAGCAACGCGTCACTTCCGTCATGCGGTTTGCGGTGCAAAGCGGGCTGATCGACTACAACCCTGCGCAAGACATTGCTGGAGCGGTTCCCACCAACAAGGTGATACACCGCCCTGCCTTGCCGTTTGAGCGGCTTCCAGAGCTTTTGGAGCGCATCAGCAACTACAAGGGCAGAATGCTTACCACGCTCGCTGTCGAGCTCTCCTTGCGAATTTTCATTCGCTCGAGTGAGATGCGTTTCGGCCGCTGGAGCGAAATCGACTTTGAGCGTGCCATCTGGACCATCCCTGCCGAACGGGAGCCACTCGAAGGGATGAAGTTCTCTCATCGCGGTGCCAAGATGCGTACCCCTCATATCGTGCCTTTGAGCAAACAAGCGTTAACGATAATACGACGTATTTATAGCTGGTCGGGCGACAAAGAGCTGATCTTTACCAGCGACAACAATTCCAAAACAGCCATGAGCGAGAACACTATCAACAAGGCACTTCGGACCATGGGCTATGAAACCAAGGCCGAGGTGTGTGGCCATGGCTTCCGAACCATGGCGTGTAGCGCTCTGATTGAGTCCGGCTTGTGGTCGAGAGATGCAGTTGAACGGCAAATGAGTCACCAGGAACGGAACTCCGTCCGGGCAGCATACATTCATAAGGCAGAGCACTTGGAGGAAAGACGGCTGATGATGCAGTGGTGGGCGGATTTTCTCGATGCGAACAGGGAAAAGGCGGTTAGTCCGTATGAGTTTTCTCGAAGGGAGAATCCAGGACGTACATAGGATGCAGGCGGTGGCGAGTTCGAATCCCGCCACCTCAAGGCCCTCGGACTTGTTCCGAGGATGCGCCTTCAATCCGGCTGGCAGACAGTGCGAATAGCACACCGGCTGCTTTGAGGCCAAGATAGCGTCTCGTGCCGTGATGTCGCCAACATGGGATAGGTCAATGAGCATGCCGACGCGATTCCTTTCGGCTAGGTGAATGCTGTACTCGCGGCGCCAACCAGACCAAGCGATGTTGGTACCAGGCTGCATGTATCGTGCCGTCAGCGGAAACCGCGATTGACGGTCCTTGATGCTGGCAGGAGTCGGTTACCCAGTCGTCGACCGAGATTCGTTGTGGCTTGCCCGGGAGACCAGATTTGGTAAAGGGCAGGATGACATGATCTCGCACCGATCCCGGGAAAATAGTCCGGAATCCCAGGATCGGAGAAGCGTCATGTGCATGGGTGACGGCGATGCGGCAGCACTCGCAGCTTGTGTCCGACGCGATGGCCGAAGGCGAAAATGTCTGCCCTCCATTCTCGGACCAGGCATACGCAATCGAAACACCAGGCGGTTTTTCGGACCGCTCAGGCGTTTGTCCTGCCAAGCCGTCATGATTTTTCCAGACGGCGCAGGTCCAGAACGGGTAGCCGTTGGCTCACGCTCGCGGGCTCGAATAGGTGCCCAATGTGGTTGAGCTGTAATAGTTCATGCGGCCGATGTAACGGACCTGCGTCGCGAGCATGAGCTTGCTGGTATCGAAGACCGCCACGGGGATGGAAAAAGCCAGCGAAGCGGCGTTGCAGAGGTCGATCAACGGATGCAACGCAGGCAACTGCCCCTCTTTCCGGTAGCGCCGCAGCAGTGCTTCGGACGCGCGGTGATACTGCGTCGGCTTCAGCCCCATCTCCGAAAACGCACGCCGCCACGCCTGTATCTCCGGAAACTCCCCTTCGCTGGCGCTCAACAACCGGCTGTCGGCGATGCCCGTGAGCCTGGAGATCGCCGCGCTGACATCCGCCGTTGGATTCACACCCTCGACAAGCAAGACAGTAGACCGAAGGTGCGGAAAGCGGGTTTGAACGTCGCGGGCATAGCTGAACTGGAATGACGTGTCTTGGGGCTCGATGAGGTGTCCGAATACTATGTCTCTGGAGGATTCGCCCGTCTTGAACGAAATTGCGACTCAGCATAGCGTACGGACCCATACGCTTACCTTGGTGCGCTAAGACACGACTGGAACACGAGGAGCCTTATGAAGCACCCCGAAGATGCCCCCCCGCCTTTCAGGCCGCCTGGAACGATCACGACATGCAGGCCCTCGGCGCGCTGTTCCAGGAGGACGCCACCTTCGTGAACCGGTTTGGACACTATGTGCGGGGCGTGGATGAGATCGTCAAGTTGCACGCGCCCATCCACGCAACGATCTATAGCGATTCCACGCTGGACAACGAATTGATCGATAAGGTCCAGCTCGCCGACGGCGTGGCACTCATCCACTTTTGGAGCCGCCTTCAGGCCGGCGAGGCACATCCGGCGGGCCGGCATGCCGTGGACACGCTGATTCTGGCGGTGCTGACGCGCCAGGCCGGCGGCTGGCGGATCAAAGCGCTTGAGAACGTCACCTTGACGAATCCCCGCACGGGCGAAACCGTGCTGCGGGACCGCCAGGGTTCCTGAACGCTACGGGCTGCATCAATAGAACTTGGGTCGCAGCCCCTCGTGCAGCCGCGCCTACGGCAGGTTGGCAGGTCGGCGGTGGAACCACGGCCGGGCCGCCTCGAGCTGGCCAGCCAGGCTGAACAGGAGAGCCTCGTCACCCTGCGCGGCGGCAAACTGCACGCCGATCGGCAGGCCCGCGCTGTTCCAGTTCAGCGGAATGGACATCGCCGGCTGGCCGCTGGCATTGAAGTACGGAAGGAAGGCGGTGTACTTCAACGTTGCGCTGCGATGCGCGACATATTCCTTGTCGGCCGCGTACACGCCCAGCTCGACAGGAGGGGCCGTCAACGTTGGCGTCAACAGAACGTCATACTGGCGCATGAGGCGGCCCAGATGCCGGCCGGTGCTGTGCATCAGCGAGACCGCCTCGAAATACTCCACCGCGCTATGGCGACGGGCAAAGTCGACGGCCGTGAAAATGGACGGTTCCAGGTCGTCTTCGGTAGCCTTGCGGCCCAGCGCCTGTTCTCGCGCCTGGACGGCTGACGCCGTGCCGGAAGCCACGATGAGGCGCATGGCGTGGCCAAAGCGCTCGTAATCGATGGCCGCCGGAAAGTCGATCGGCTCAACAATGTGCCCCAGCGACGCGCACAGCGCGGCGACATCTTCCGCCGCCGCGACGCAATCCGGATGCGTGGTCTCGCCGGAAGGTGAACGGGTGACAAGGCCGATCCGCAATTGGCGCGGAGTCTCGCCCACCGCTTTCAGATAAGAGCCGGCGAAAAGCGGCGCCGTGTACGGGGTGCCGTCATCCGCACCTTGGCTGAAATCCAACGCGGCAGCGCTATCGCGGACCGAGCGAGACACGACATGGTCTCCAGCCAGGCCGCCCCAGCCCTCGCCGCCATTGGGGCCCGTGGGCGTGCGCATACGCGAGGGCTTGAAGCCAAACAGGCCGCAGGCCGACGCGGGGATGCGCAAGGAGCCGCCGCCGTCGCCGCCGTGCGCCACAGGGACGATACCGGCGGCCACAGACGCCGCCGCTCCTCCGCTGGAACCGCCGCTGGAGCGCGAGACGTCCCACGGATTGCGGGTCGGTCCGCCATAGACAAGCGCCTCCGTCGTGCAGTTGACGGCGAACTCGGGCGTGGTCGTAGTGCCAAAAATGGCAAGCCCGGCGCGGCGATAGCGCGTGACCAGTTCGGAATCCTCGGAGGACACAATCCCCTTGAAGAATCGCGAGCCATTGCCCAAGGGCATGCCGGCAGCGGTGGCGCCAATGTCTTTCAGCAGGAACGGAACACCATAGAACGGTCCGCTACGCGACGCCTGTTCGATGCTCTTTCTGCCGATATCTTCGTCGTAGTAGGCAACGCAATTGAAGACCGGATTCCGGGTTTTGATGCGTGCAATAGCTTCCTGCAGCAGCTCTGTCGGCGAAGTTTCACCGCGCCGAACCGCCGAGGCCAGGTCCAGGCCGTCACAGTTTTCGTATGTATTCATAGCGTGAATGGGTTAGTCAGGGGCACAAAAAGGCCGCCATGAAGGCGGCCGGGTAATGGCCGGCAAGGGCCGGAAAACGACTGATTCAGACTGTGCTTACTTGGCCGTGATGATCTGGCCACGCTCGAACTTTGCCAGCAGGACCTTGCCGTCGTTCTGATTGGCCGCATCCCACTGGATCGGTCCCAGGAGGGTTTCGAAGCCGTTCAGCATCGGCAGGCCCTTCTGGATATCGGCCGAACCGTTGCCGCCGCCACGGCGGGCTGCCTCCACAATGGCCTGGACGGCGGCGTAAGCCGCAGCGTCAAAGGCGCTGGCATTGACGCCGTACTTTTCCTTGAACGCCTTTTCAAACGGCGCGTGGCGCGGATCGGCGCCTTCAGCCCAGTTGGTGGGAAACACCACGCCCTCGGCGGCCGCGCCAGCCAACTCGGCGAACTTGGGCACGCCCTGCCCCATGTTGACGATCAGTTGCGCATTAATGCCCAGTTCCTTGACCTGGCGAGCGATGATCGAGCCCTCGGTGTAGTAGCCGTGAACCAGCAGAACTTCCGGATCCTGCTTGCGGATGTTGCTCAGCTGCGCCTTGAAGTCCGTTTCGCCACGGTTGTACTCCTCGTAGGCAACGACTTCGCCGCCCAACGAACGGATGAAGTCAGCGGAACTCTTGGTGGGGGGTTTGCCGTAGTCGGAGTTCTCGGCCAGGAAGGCGAAGCGGCGCTTGCCGCCGTCCTTGAAGAAGTGCTCGACAGCTTTGACGTCAAGCTGGTTATCCGTCACGTTGACGCGCCAGACATAGTGATAGCCCTGTTTGGTAATGGTGGGCGAACCCGCCACGCCGACCACCAGCGGCACCTTGGTCTTCTCGTTCTCACGCGAGAAGGCGATGGTCACTAGGCTGGCCGACGAACCGGCGATGACATTGACCTTGCGTTGCGTGATGAGCTTCTTGGCCGAGTTAATGCCGACCGTCGGATCGCTCTTGTCATCCTCGGCGAAGATCTCGATCGGTTTTCCATTCACCCCCCCGTCGGCATTGATCATATCCACGGCAAGGCGGGTGCCCTTGAAATGGGCTTCGCCGTAGGCCGCGCCCGGACCGGTGATGGACTCAATGAAGCCAAGCCGCAGCGGAGTATCGGCGGCCACGGCGCTGCCGGCCAAGGCCAGCGCGGCCAAGGCGCCCAGGCATTTTTTAGCGTACTGATTAACTTGCATGTCTTCCTCTCGTTTGAATGAAATTGTTTATTGATTTATCAGTCGTCGATGCCGAGATAGGCTTTGCGCACGGTGTCGCTGGCGAGCAGGGCTTCGGAGCTGTCCGCGCCCACGATGCGGCCCGTCTCCATGAGGTAGCCGCGCTGCGCCGTCTGAAGCGCCAGCGTGACGTTTTGCTCAACCAGGAAAATGGTGGTTCCGGCCCGATGGATTTCCTTGAGCTTCTCCATCAACTCAGCCACGACGAGTGGGGCCAGGCCCAGCGACGGTTCGTCCAGCAATAGCAGGCGCGGCCGGCTCATCAGCGCGCGGCCGATCGCCACCATCTGCTGCTCGCCGCCGCTCATCGTGCCCGCGCGTTGGCTCCAGCGTTCCTTCAGACGCGGGAACTGCTCGACAATCCGCTCCAGGTCGGCTTCTATCTCGCCCTTGGCGGCATTGCGAATCTGCGCGCCGATAGCCAAGTTCTCTGCCACCGTGAACTCAGGGAAGATCCGCCGGCCTTCAGGCACGATGCTGATGCCGCTGCGGATAATGCTCTCGGTGGATGCCCCGGTAATGGCGCGCCCGTCGAATTCGATGCTGCCCTGGCTTGGACGGTTCAGCCCAAGAATGGCCTTGAGCATCGTGCTCTTGCCCGCGCCATTGGCGCCGATGAGCGTAACGAACTCACCCTTGCCGATTTCCAGGGAGCAGCCTTTCAGAGCTTCGATGCGGCCGTAGCGGGCACTGATGTTGTTCAGCTTGAGCATTATTTTTTCGCTCCTTCGCCCAGGTAGGCTGCAATCACTTGCTTGTCTTGCTGGACCGCCTCGGGCGTATCGTCCGCGATCTTGGTGCCATAGTTGAGTACGACGATATGGCTGCACAGCTCCATCACCAGCCGGATATCGTGCTCGATCAGCACAACCGTATAGCCTTTGCCGTGCAGTTTTCGCACCAGCGTCTTAAGCGCAAGCCGCTCCTGCAGATTGAGGCCGGCGGCCGGTTCGTCCAGCAGGATGATCTTGGGATCTGTGGCCAGTGCGCGGGCGATGTCGAGCTGTCGCTGCTCGCCGTAAGGCAGGCTGCCCGCCAGCTCGTCGGCTTTGTCGGCCAGACCGACATCATCAAGCAACTCAATCGCGCGGGCGCGAGCGGCGGCGCGCTCACGCCGTTCGCCCGGCGTGCGCAGAATTGACGCGAACACGCCAGCCCGCGTGCGCGCCTGGCGGCCGATCATCACGTTCTCCACCAACGTAAGATCGGGGAACACCATGACGTGCTGAAACGTTCGCGCCACGCCCAGGCGATTGATCTGATGCAGCGTGAGACGGCTGATCTCCGTATCCTGGAAATGCACGGAGCCGCTGGTCGGCGTATAGATGCCGCTGACGACGTTGAAGAGCGACGTTTTGCCCGCACCGTTAGGCCCGATCAGGCCCGTGACGATGCCGGGACGGATAGCGAACGACACATCGTTCAGCGCGCGCACGCCGCCGAAGGCCAGGCTGACATTCCTGATGTCTAACATGTTATTTCCCCTCTCGTGCGGACAGGCGATGCACCAGGGAAATCAGCCCCTTTGGCATAAACAGAATCACAAGGGCCAGCGTCAGGCCGTAGATCAGAACGTTGTACTCGCCGAACTCCTGCGTGTACTCCTCCATGATCGTGAGGGAGAACGCGCCCAACAGTGCTCCCGGCAGGCTGCCGATACCGCCGACGAAGGCCATGATCAGGAACAGGATGGAAACGTGCGTCCCCAGACGCTCCGGGTCAACGAATCCGTCGTAGTGCACGAGCAGCGTGCCGGCAAATGCGGCGAACATGACGCTGATGGTGAAGGACAGGACCTTGTAGCGAAACACCGGTATGCCCAGAGATTGCGCGGCCAGTTCGTTGTTGGCGATGGCCTGCAGGGCATCGCCAGTGCGGGACGCCACAACGCGATGCAGGATGAGCAGGCCCAGCCCGACGACGGCCAGCACGTAGTAGTAATAGCCCAGGCCGCCATCCAGTTCGACGCCGAAAAAGTTGGCCGGCGGCACCGCCGTCAGGCCTGACGGGCCGCCGGTGATGCCGGCGTTCTTGATCAGGGTCTGAATGATGATGGCCACGGCAATGCTGGCCAAGGCCAGATAGTGTCCGCTGGTACGCAGCACGACAAGGCCCACGAGCGCGCCGACCAGGCCGGTGGCGGCGGTGGCGCCCAGCGCTGCCACGATATAGGGCACACCGGCCTTGGCCAGCATGCCGGACAGGTAGGCAGCCAGCCCAAAATAGGCAGCGTGGCCCAGCGAGATCTGTCCGGTGCAGCCAACGAACAAGGTCAGGCCCATGACGACGATGGCGTAGGTGGCCGCGCGGATAGAAAGATGGGTGACGAAAGGATCGTCCAGCAGCGCGGGAACCGCCAGCAGGAGGACGACGGCGATGCCGATGAGATATTTGCGATTCATGTTCGGCCTTCCGTCAGACTTTCTTCACAACTTTCTTGCCCAGAATGCCGTTGGGCTTGAGCAGGATGATCAGCAGCAGAATCGAGAAGGACACCATGTCCTTGTAGGCGGAGCTCAGTGCCAGCGTGCCGAACTGCTCGATGATGCCCAGGGCATAGCCGCCAAACACGGCGCCCGAAATCAGCCCCAGCCCACCCAGCAGCGCCGCGGTAAAGCCCTTGAGCATGATGAGGTTGCCCATATCGAAACTCAGCACCGCGACCGGCGCGTAGACGATGCCCGCGACGGTACCCAGCAACGCGCTCAGCGCGTAAATGAAGCAATTCACCCGCGACACGTTGATGCCCATCATGCGGGCCGCAGTCTGGTCTTGGGCAACCGCACGCGCCGACAGCCCGATCTTGGTCTTGGTCAAGAGCCAATAAAGCACCGCCATCATGACCAGGCTGACGCCGATGATGAGCAGGTACTGCATGCCGATCTGCACGCCGCCGATCTCGATGACCCGCTCGCTGAAGGGCGGGAAGCGGTAGGCCGACGCGCCGAATATCAACTGCGCCGCGCTGCGCAGCAGAATGAAGAGCGCCACCGTCATCATGAACAGGGTGAGCGGGCTGGCGTTTTCAATGCGGCGCAGGAAAACGCGTTCCAGGACGGCGCCGAGCAGCAGGCCCGAAGCCATGGCGCAGGGCAAAGCCAGCCAGATGGGCAAGGCCAGATCCACATGGAATACATAGCCCATGAAGGCGCCCGCCATGAAGATTTCGCCCTGGGCAAAATTGATCAAATCCATGCCTCGATAGACCAGGGTTATGCCCAGGGCTATGAGTACGTATGTGCTGCCAACGGATAAACCGTAGAGCAGCTGCTGCAAGAAGGCCGACATCGGGCTTTGTCTCCGGAAAGAACGCGGTGGATGCCTGCGCGAGGCATGTGCCGCTTTATGTTCTGGTTCTAAGGCCCGCCAGATTATTCAGACTTCCTATAAAAATAAAATGCTATATTTTTTGGTCAGCTATAGATTTTTTGCATATGTTTGGGGGGTACGGTATGGAGTTGCGGCATTTGCGACATTTTGTGGTCACGGCCGAACAGGAGAGCATTGCGTCGGCAGCTCGCATCCTGTGCATGGTGCAACCCGCACTGACCCGTTCTATCCAGACCCTGGAAGAAAGCGTGGGCGCGCAGTTATTCGTGCGCCACGCCCGTGGCGTCAAACTCACTGCCGCGGGGCGGCAGTGCTACCAGGATGCGACGCGCCTGCTTCAGGAAGCAGCGCAAATGCGCAACAATGCCGTGCGGGCCAGCGAAGGCGCGCTCGGCAACCTGCATCTGGCCATCAGCCCGCAACACGCCTGGCTGCCGCTTATATGCCGGATGCTTGGCCAGTTCCGCGATGAGCATCCCCTGGTCACGCTGATGCTGGACATGCTGCAATCCGGCGGACAGCTGGACGGGATTCTCCGAGGAGACCTGGACGCGGGCTTCATGTTCATGCGCCCGCGGCGCAATCCGTCGCTTGCTGGCCTACTCGTGCACGAAGAGCATCTGGTGCTGGCTGTGCCCGAGAACTCCCCCTACGCAAAATCGCCCCCCAAGCGTCTGTCCGAGCTGTCGGGCGAACCCTACATCGGCACGCCCAAGGCGTCCTCATTGCATTTCAACGATTTCGTCGAAGATGAGTATCGACGCCTCAACTTCCAGCCCAGGATCGTTCAGATGGGCAGCAATTTTCTGGTCATGCTAGGACTCGTAGCGGCAGGTATGGGGATTGCGGTCGTGCCGGGCGTGAGCCGCTTCATGCATCCACGCGGCATTGTTTTTCACGAAGTGCCCGATCTGGATTCGCGGCTGGAGCTCGAACTGGTATGGCGCAGCAACGACGACTCACCGGTGCTTGCCCGCTTTCTGGATGTGGCCCGGCGTACCTGCGCGGAGGACGGAGTCGGGGAGCGGGACTGGGCCCGTCATAGGGAAGGCGCAACGACGAGCGCCTGAACGACAAAAAGCCTTGGCTCGAATTAGGCATAAGGAATGTCTCACAGCCCAAGCCATTCGACTGCTCGGGTGTAGCGATCCATATTTTTTCAAACATATATCACCTTGATGAGAGCAGGTAATTGCCTGCTCCATATGCCGTCCTCCCCCTCATCAAGGAATCTCCCATGCCTGCCCCCTTCAACGCATCCCACCATCGTGGCGTGTACGGCGCTCAACGGTCGTCTCGTACAGTCGTCTGCCCCAAATGCGGCTCCCCTAACATCGAAACAAAGAATCATGCCAAACGTATCGGCGGTGCCATCGGCACGTGTGCGGGCGTGATGAGTGCTTTATCTGGTGCAGCCAAAGGCGCCAGTGCCGGCGCGGTCATGGCCTTTCGCGCTACCGCGCCAGCCATGCCTGTAGCCAGCGTCACCGCCGCCGTGCTAGGCGCGTTGGTAGGCGGTGCAATGGGTTGCGCCACCGGTGCAGCCCTGGGGCAAGTCGTTGACGAAACGATACTAGACAACCACCTGTGCCTTCGTTGCGACCATTCCTTTCAAACCCCGTAACGTTTTCTACTGGAGAACCGTCATGGCTCACCACATCGAACAAATGGCCTACGTCGGCCAAACGCCCTGGCATGGCCTGGGCAATCAACTCACTGCGAACCAACCCCTTGAAGTTTGGCAACAACAAGCCGGAATGGACTGGAACATCAAGGAATCACCCGTACAGTTCATGGACTCGGTTGACGAGAACCAAAGCCGCATCATCACCTTCCCCCAGAGCAAAGTTTTGTACCGGTCCGACACTCAAGCCCCCTTGTCGGTCGTCAGCCAGCGCTATCAGGTCGTGCAACCCCGTGAAATTCTGGAGTTTTATCGCGACCTGACCGAAGTATCGGGTTTCCAGTTGGAAACTGCTGGCGTCCTGAAGGGCGGCAAAAAGATCTGGGCATTGGCCCGCACTGGGCATTCAGCCACGATCCAGGCAAATGATGTCACCAACGCCTATGTGCTGCTGGCCACCGCCTGCGATGGCACCTTGGCAACGACCGCGCAGTTCACCGCCGTACGGGTCGTCTGCAACAACACCCTTGCCGTGGCCATTGACGACAGCCGGGGCGCGGTGAAAGTGCCACACAGCACCACCTTCGATGCAGAGGCTGTCAAACGCCAGTTGGGTATCTCTGTGTCCAGCTGGGACACATTCATGTACCGCATGAAAATGCTCAGTGAACGTGCGGTGAAGCACACGGAGGCGGAAGCCTTCTTCCGGCAACTGTTTTCCGATCCGCGCCTGGACGCTTCCATTCAGCCTAATGAACGGGCCATGTCCAAAGCCCTGGACATCTACAACGGTCGTGGCCGGGGTGCAGAGCTGGGTTCATCGAAGGGAACGGCGCTTGGGCTACTCAATTCCGTGACCGAGTTCGTTGACCATGAACGACGCGCACGCAATACCGATTACCGGCTGGACTCAGCTTGGTTCGGGCAGGGGGCAGCCCTCAAGCAAAAGGCCCTGGATCGCACTCTGGCGATGCTGGCATGAAACACACCCTTTTCACCATCACGGCATAAGGCCCGGCAGCTTAATTGCGCCGGGCCTTATGCCTTTTATGGAGTTCAATTATGAATACCGTAGCTCAAGTCCGACCCCAAACTCACCGTCCCGCCCTGCGCTTAGTCAAGACCAACACCCTGTCCCGCGACGAGTGGTTGGAAGTTCGCAAGCATGGCATTGGCAGTTCCGACGCCGCCGCCGCTGTTGGCCTGAACCCCTACAAGAGCCAGTTACAGCTCTGGATGGAGAAAACAGGCCGGGATGCCGACTTGCCCAAGCCTGATCCGCATGACACCACGGCTCCCGTCTATTGGGGCACGCTACTGGAACCCATCGTCGCCGCGTCTTACACCCAACAGACCGGTCGCCGGGTGCGCAAGGTCAACGCTGTGTTGCAACATCCTGAGCGGCCCTGGATGCTCGCCAACATTGACCGTGAAGTGATCGGTGCTAGCGATGTGCAGATTCTCGAATGCAAGACCGCCGGGGAGTTCGGTGCACGGCTCTGGAGGGACGGCGTGCCAGAGTACGTTCAACTGCAAGTGCAGCATCAGTTGGCTGTAGCCGGGAAGCAGGCAGCGGATGTCGCCGTATTGTTGTGCGGCCAGCAATTGCAAGTCCACCGGATTCACCGCGATGATGCACTGATTGCCAAACTCATGCCGCTCCAAGAGCGATTTTGGCGCTACGTGACAGCCGACACACCACCGCCCGTGGATGGCTCCGATTCTGCTGCAACAGCGTTGCAGTACCTGTATCCACGCGATAACGGCGACCGCCTGGATTTCAGCCAGGACATCCAGATGTCGGCGCTCTTTACCGACTTGCAAGACGCCCGCTTTCAGGCCGAGAAATACAAGGATCTGGAAGAGCAGTTCAAGCAGAAAATCCAGCAGGCCATGGGTAACGCCAGCCACGCCACCTTTGAAACCGGTTCTGTCGTCTGGAAGCGCAGCAAGGACGGCAGCGTACTGGATACCAAGCGTTTGCTCTCCGAGCATCCAGAACTGGCCGCCCAATACAACCTGACTCGTCCTGGTAGCCGGCGCTTTCTCGTGCAGACATGAGGCTTCGGCAGCGAAGCAGTCCACACCCACCCTTCTCCGTCAATCCAAACCTGCCGTCCTTCGGGGCGGCTTTTTGTTGTGAAGGAATCCCCATGCGATACCACAAGCTCAAAGCAAGCTCGGATCCCGGTAGCTACATCATGGAAACACCCGTCGTCACTGAGGACGACATCCTGACGATGGCCAAACAGCTCTCTCGTAACCGCCTAAGCCGAGGCCGGGCATTGACCTCCCCCCTGGCCGTAAAAGACCATCTTTGCACCCTGTTGCGCGATTACGAGCATGAAGTCTTTGCCGTCCTGCTGCTGGATTCAAACCTCAGGATCATTCGTTTTCATGAACTGTTTCACGGAACTGTCAGCTCTGCCACTGTCTATCCACGCGAGGTTGTAAAGCTCGCCTTGAGGCACAACGCCGCCGCGCTCATCCTGACCCATAACCACCCCTCCGGCGACCCAACGCCCAGCCTCGCAGACATCAGCCTGACCAAAACGTTGCGGGAAGCCCTAGCCCTGGTCGATGTAAAGGTTCTGGATCATATCGTCGTCGCTACACACGGCAGCGCCTCATTGGCTGAACGGGGCGAAATATAGATGGCCACAGACTTCACCTCCTTATTCCATCGCTTTTTCCTATACGCCCGTTGATTGTTCAGCGGGCTTTTCTTCTTTGGAGTCCATCATGATTAAAGGTCTATCCATCACGCCGCCCGTCCTGGGCCGTATTTCCATTGGCCGCGTTATCGAACGCAACGGCAAGCGGCTACCCGAAAAGGACGATCAGTTCACCATTACCAGCCAAGTACAGACCAAGGAAGGCTGGGTGATTCACCCGCTGGACGAGGTGCTGCGCAAAAACAGCCCCAACGGGAAACTGCGATCCATTCCGGTGACGCTGCTTTTTAATGACCCTGATTTAAACCTGCGGGCTAAATACTCCCTCTTCGACCGTAGCAACGGGCGCCCTTTGTGTGTAGGGAACGGGGAAACCTGCCGGCGTGTGACAAGCGCCGGGATACAAACCCTGCCATGCCCCTCCACCGATAGCTGTGAAATGGCCAAAGGCGGTGCCTGCAAGCCCTATGGACGCCTGAACGTCAAACTTGGCGATGACGATGAACTTGGCACTTTCATTTTCCGTACGACGGGCTACAACAGCATCCGCACCCTCGCGGCTCGCCTGCATTATTTCAAGGCCATCTCTGGCGACATGCTGGCCAGCCTACCCCTGGAACTGCGACTTCGTGGAAAAAGCACCACACAGTCACGCGGCGCGCCGATCTACTACGCCGATCTGACTACACGAGAAGGAATGACGCTGGACGAAGCGCTGACCCAGGCCCAACAAACCTACGCTCGACGCCAAGCCCTAGCCTTCAACCAGCAGGCGCTGGATACCGTGGCCCGCGAAGGCTTCGGCAATGGCGCATTTGAAGACAATCCCGATGACGCACTGGATGTGATCGAGGAATTCTTTCCAGACCGTCCAGGCGAAGCGGTCCGATCAACGGAAAAGCCGTCATTGAACGCGAAGCTGGACAAGATTGCGGCAAGCGCAGAGGGAGCACCGGCCTGATGCGTAGGTTGTCACCAGCATTTCTGATGTTTGGACGACAAGGAGAATTACCGTGATTAAGAACCTGTTTGCCACCGTAGGCTTTGCCGTGATTGCCCATTACGGCTATCGACATTACCTGCGTTATCGACGGCTCAAAACCGAGAACGCGCTTTTACGTCAGCGCTGGAAAGAATGTGCGGACACGAAACCAAGTTGAGGTCGACTGAGAATGGCCAATGCCTCGGAAGGGCTGTCTGGCTCATGCTGCTCTAGAGTCCTGGATACGTTCCTGTATCCAGGCTTCCAGCTCGCTCTTCAGCCATCGGGAACTGCGCCCAAACTTCACGGGCCGAGGGAACTTTCCTTCCTGAATCAGCTTGTAAAACCACTTGTCGGTCAACCCGGTGTACTGAGTCATGAAGGTCATATCGACAAACTGATCTTCGATCAGCGTGAAAGGTACAGCATTCGGAACGGCAGAACGGGCGCTGGTGGCGACGGTTGTGATCATGTTGCTCTCCTGTCTTATTGAAAGGCAGAAGTCGATGTCGATCGAAGTCAACCGGCATCTCTTCCACAACATGTCCCATCTGAGTAAAAAAACTACAAACTGCTTCCTATCGACCGTTCACCATCCCCATAGCGCTTGGTAATGTTCTTTGCCAGATAATCTGCACGTTCCAGCACCACCTGAATCTGTTGATTGATTTCCGGGCTGTTTCTATCCAGATAACAAGTTTTCCCAAAGTGAACCAAGGACATAAAATCGGGATGGGTCAGTCGAGTTGCGCTACACCACGCCTGTTTAATCATGGCTCCCAGGTTCCCGCTCATTGCCTGATAGTCACCCAACGAGTGATAAACATCCTTGTTAACGAAAAGCAGAAGGTGATAGTGCTTTCTTCCGTTTCCATCACCATACTCACGCACCCAGACATAGTTCAATACGCAGGATAAGCTCCTGTGCCAAGCCCTCTCTTTTCTTTGTAGGTCAGCAGCGATCTTGGCTTTTAGTGATTCGAAGAATCGGGTGATCACTCGTGAGTCCGATTCAGCCTGACATTCCAACAAAGGGAAACGTAAATCACATCGAATAATCATAATCCTTGGATGAGCCCCCAAAGCCTTAAGATTTGCATTGAAGATGATTGCTTGATATTCAGGGTTATAACGATTCGACTGCATGGTCATTACCTATGGTTTTTATCTCATAGGTAATTCTTGCTCTATATTTTTTTATCCTAAGCACCAACCATTGCAGCATATGAACTGGGGATATCTGATAGCGTCAACCTCTTCTACTTCTATTACTAAACCAACAACACTCCCGTTGAAAACAGGTGCAGAACTTCCAGCGAATGGCAGCCGCATGACTTACGAACAGGCGTCTTGAACGGCAAATATTGCTCTGACGTTATCTGGCAATAATTGCCTGCTCCCTTTTGAACAATCATGCTGCGTATTCGACCGACCCCACATCAAGTACGATTCTTTGACGAAACCTGGCAACGCATGCTGCGCAGCATAGAAAGGGTGCCCCGGATCGTGCCTGAGGAGATGTGACCGAAGGGCATAGACTAGGCTGGCCTTGTGTGCACCCCCATTGCAGACTAAGATGGTGCTCTCGACTCCTATTGAATCTCTACGTGTTTCATAGAGCACTCCAAGCAATATTTCCACATAGTACTGATATAGTTCCAGCATAGTACCTATGTAGTTATGTGATAGTTCATAGGTAGTAAGGAGCTAGTTCTTCATCCTCATTGATAGTTAATTTCTACTTAATTAACAACATCATTAGCTATGGCACTTAACTACCATAAAGACAGATTGCAGGCGCTATTTCCACATTGGCACCTGGGAGATCGCGAGATCAACTGGCTATGGCTCAATTTCCAAGCGCAAGGAGCAACACCCTATTTAGGTAACTTTCGTGCACGCACTATGCGCGATGGAATGGCTGATTACATTAACCAAGCTGGCCTAGCCGCCGCGATTGATAACCAGAAAAGTTACGCCCTCCTTCCTGAGCATGTCTTCGACTGGATTGGAAAAAATGGACGTCAACCTGCATGGTTGCTGCGACAGGTCGAACGCATATATCAGGGGGTACCGGTATATCCGGTTGATTTAACGCCAAGGGAACGGTTGATCGCGTTGTTCGACCTTTGGAATACAGATAAGTCAAACAAGCAATTCAAGCTGAACGAACTGAAAGCCGCTTGGGTTCAGCAGCAACGTTATGACAAACTGCTTTCCTGGTACGCTAGCGCGGGAAAAGAAAAGCAGAAGTGCCAAATCACTTGGCAGTGGTACCAAGATCACCATCAGCTCCTTGCAGTACATGCCACGGAATTCTCTGAAATGGAGAATATCCTGGGGTTTCTTGACGGCACCAACTTCAGCCAAGAAGAGAAGCTTCACCACCTGGAACAAATCAAGAAGAAATTCAAAGCTCAGCAAACCCAAGCCAATCGCCAAGGGAAGAAGCAAACAAACATCTCTCTGTCAGAAGATGCGCGCCGTCAGCTCGATGATTTGGCCCGGCAACAACAACGGACCAAAACTGAAATAATTGAACTATTGATCCGAAATGCCCACGAGCACGACATCCCACACTAGGGCAATCGCAACTGTTGGTACATTTGTTGGTACAATTTTCAATTCAGATTTAAATATTGTTTAATATCAATAAGTTGTTGATACATTCGATTCCGGCCCCGGCACCAGATTGCAAAAGCCGCAACTGCCATGCAGCGCGGCTTTTTGTTTGGGTCGGTGGCGCTATGCGTGCGCCGCGTCCTTGCCCTTGGAAACGGCCGTCAGCGATACTCCCAGCGCGTCCATCACCCGGCGCAACGTCAGGTAGCTCGGGTTGGCTCCCGGCGCGAGCACGCGGTAAAGGTTCGTGCGCGCCAAACCGGTCTCCTTGGCAATGGCTCCGATACCTCGCGCGCGGGCCACATCGCCCAAGGCCTGGAGGAAGGCATCCGGATCGGGATCGGCCGCGGCATCGGCGAGATAATGCGCAATGGCCTCTTCATCGGACAGGTAGTTCACCGGGTCGAAATCACGCAGCTGAATCATTTGAGTGCCTTCCCTTTCAGTTCGCTCCACAGGCGTTTCGCGGTGACGATGTCACGCGCCTGGGACGCCTTGTCGCCGCCACACAGCAGTACATACACCACTAGTCCCTGGCGACGGTAATAGACCCGATAGCCTGTACCGACGTCGATCCGCATTTCACTGATGCCGTCGCCCACGGGCGCGACATCGCCGAAATTCCCGACCATCGCCCTGGCCAGCCTGCGCACGATGTGCGCCTTTGCACGCGCGTCCCGCAACTCCGTGATCCATCTTGAAAAAACGTCGGTTTCGCGGAACCTCAGCATCTCACCATTGTCGCTCAAAAGGGATAAAAACCAAACCAGCCGCGGCTGAAAAACATGCGGGAGCCTTCGAAGTAGGAAAGGACATGGTCACGCGCACGGCCATTGAAAGAGTAAGCTCCCCAACACGCACGGAGACCTCAACATGGACATTACGAGCACACTTTCGGCCGGGTTTCAGCACCTGAAGGGCGTGCCCTGACCATTGACTGCCGCCCTTCTTGATCCCGCGCTCCACGGAGCTAATCAGAAGAATTCACCTGATCCGACCGTACGATCATCGACATAATCGTCTGGCTCAGCCAGGGGTCGACATCCGTCGCGACACGCTTGCGCCTGGGCGCGTTGCCTACACGGAGGATCCCACCTTGCAGACCGCCTTCAAACTCGTTGCCGTGAGCAGCATCGCCCTCGCCCTGGCGGCGTGCGGCAGCGCCAAGGACGCCAACAAGAGCAACTTCAGCGAAGCCATCCAGGCCTACCTGGATACGCAGAACGGCATCTGCGCCAACCTCCCCGCGCGGGAACTGCCCTTCAGGCTGGAAAACCAGGACATGCTGGGCCAGGGCCGCAAAGCCCGCGCGGACGCGCTTGCCGATGCCGGCCTGCTCAGCAAGCACGATACGGAACTCAAGGCGCTGTTCGGCGGCACCGTGCCCGGCACCGAATACGAGGTCACCGAATTGGGCAGGAGGTACCTTGGCGAGCGGCACAAGTTTGCCTTCTGCACGGGCTCGTACACCGTGGTCGACGTGGACAACTTCACGGAGCCCAGCGACATGATGGGCATGAAGGTCTCGCAGGTGAACTTCCACTACAAGGCGAAAGACACGGCCGACTGGATCAAGAACGACAAAGTGCAAGCCGCCTACACGAACGTGGCGGAAGAAGCGAAGGGCGACATCCGTGGCCACGCGGGGCTGGTGCTGACCAACGACGGCTGGCTGCACGAGCGCCTGTTCAAGCGCTGAAGCGCAAGAGGGCCGCCCGCGTCGGAAAGGCCGCCCCTTACGCCACTTACCCCCTCACGCCAGGCGCACTCTCAATGCCGCCCCCAGCGCCCCTCGTAGTACACCCAATGTCCATGCCGCTGGCGCCACTCCGGCCCGTGATACACGTAGCCAGGCCGGGCCGGCATCCACACGCCACCAATCCAGGCGTGGTGGCCGCCGACCCATTCCCAATGCCCCGGCGCCCACACGTAGCCCACGCGTGGCGGGGGCAGCACTTCCACGCGCGGCGGCGGCGGCGGCGGCGCCACATCGATACTGATGGCCACGCCGGCCCGCGCCACACCCGGGACGCTCAACGCTCCCAGGGACAGGACCACCGCGGCGCCCGCGGCCATCGCGGCTTTGGCAAGATGCTTCATGATGCATTTCCCTCGCAGTCGCGCCCGCCGATGCGGACGCGGTAAGGCGAGTGTGCGCGCAGGAAATTATCGAAAGGGTTACGCGCCGGGGGCAGACGGTTTCAGTGGATTTCGCGCGGTGAGACGCGCCAAGGGACCTGCGGCCCACCCATCTGGCCCCGGTAAATTCCGCCCCGTGGATTTAAGGGGAATTCCCCGATTCTCCGCCCCGGGTCCGGCCGATACCATTCGCCGAATTTCCGCCGACCGGCGGACACGGATCAATAAGTTGCGCCCCCGCGCGGAGACACCATGAAAGCACTGACTACCGTCGCGGCAGGCGCCGCGCTCCTTCTCTCGTCGTGGGGCGCCAGCGCGGGCGTGACGTTCGAGAGCGTCAAGAACAAGGGCTTCGTGCAGTGCGGCGTGTCCACGGGCGTGGCCGGCTTCTCGGTCAACGACAGCAAGGGCGGCTGGATGGGCCTGGACGTGGACCTGTGCCGCGCGCTGGCCGTGACCATGTTCGGCGATGCCTCCAAGGCCAAGATCATGGCGGTCAGCGCGGTGCAGCGCTTCACCGCCCTGCAGTCCGGCGAAGTCGACGTCCTGCCGCGCAACACCACGCTGTCTCTGACGCGCGACACCACCCTGGGCCTGATCGGCGTGGGCGTGAACTACTACGACAGCCAGGGCATCATGGTGAACAAGTCGCTCAACGTGAAAAGCGCCAAGGAGCTGGACGGCGCCACGGTCTGCGTGCAGCCCGGCACGACCACGGAATTGAACCTGTCGGACTGGTTCCGCTCGCAGAACATCGCCTTCAAGCCCGTGGTGGTCGAGCGCCTGGACGAGATCATCCGCGCCTTCGCGGTGGGCCGCTGCGATGCCTTCACCGGTGACAAATCGCAACTGGCCGCGGCCCGCACCAACCTGGAGAATCCCGAGAAGTACGACATCCTGCCGGAGAACTTCTCCAAGGAACCGCTCGGCCCCATGGTGCGCCAGGGCGACGAGCAGTGGTTCAACGTGGTGCGCTGGACCATGTTCGCGATGCTCGAGGCCGAGGAATACGGCGTCACCTCGAAGAACGTGGACGAGATGCTCAAGAGCACCAACCCCAATGTGCAGCGCCTGCTGGGCGTGACCCCGGGCATGGGCAAGAACCTGGGCGTGGATGACAAGTGGGCCTACAACGTCATCAAGCAGATCGGCAATTACGGCGAGAGCTTCGAGAAGAACCTCGGGGCCACCAGCCCGATGAAGCTGTCGCGGGGATTGAATGCGTCGTATCGGAATGGCGGGCTGATGTATGGGTGGCCGGTGCGGTAAGACGGCCATCCAGCAGGACCAACGGGCGCGCGATGCGCCCGTTTTCTTGTGCGCCTTGCTGCCATCCATTCCAAGATGTAAGCGCGGTCCCGCCAGGCACCGGCCGCGTTCCCAACCCCGTTTATGATGGAGCGGTATCGAGTCCGCCCAAATGCGGTACTCTCCCCTCCCCGATCATTCCCCAGCAAGGAGCCACCACATGGCACAAGCCTCCGCCCGTCACATCCTGGTTTCGACCGAAGCCAAGGCCAACGAACTGAAGACCGCCATCGAGAACGGCGCCGACTTCGCGCAACTGGCCAAGGAAAACTCCAGCTGCCCGTCCAGCCGCGACGGCGGCAACCTGGGCACGTTCGGCCCGGGCCAGATGGTCAAGGAATTCGATACCGTGGTGTTCAGCGCCCCGGTTGGTGAAGTCCAGGGGCCGGTGAAGACCCAATTCGGCTATCACCTGGTCGAAGTCACCAGCCGCAAGGACTGATTCCGCCACGTCAAGTTGCGAGGCCGCCGCCGGACACGTCCGGCGGCGGCTTTTTTATTGCCCGCGACCGACGCGGGGAGCATCCGGCTGCACGCCGTCCCCCCGGCCGCAATGCGTAGGGCCTCCGCCCAGGCTGATGACGTCGTTCCAGTTGCTCTGGAACGGTAGTCCCAATCGGACATGCCATGAGCCGGGAAGAAGCAGCAGCGGACCGTGCGCTGCGCCGCAGCACCGGATTTCCTATCAATTGATAATTTCTGTTCAGGTGACAGCCCTGCGGGGGTACGACAGAATGGCCTGCACCCGGAGGAGACAACCGGGGCCCCAAAAACCGCGAGGTGCCAGGCCCATGAAGCCGTCCCGAAACAAAGTCATCATCACCTGCGCCATCACCGGCTCGGTCCACACGCCGTCGATGTCGCCCCACCTTCCCGTCACCCCGGACCAGATCGCCCGGGCGGCGATCGAAGCCGCCCAGGCGGGCGCGGCCATCGTGCATCTGCATGCGCGCCAGCCCGACACCGGGCAACCTACCCAGGACCCTGCGCTATATGCCCAGTTCCTGCCGCGCATCAAGGAAGCGTCGGACGTGGTGATCAACATCACCACGGGCGGATCGCCGATCCTGCCGCTGGCGGACCGCATGGCGCCGGCGCTGCGCTTCAAGCCGGAGGTGGCTTCGCTGAACATGGGGTCGATGAATTTCGGGATGTACGAGCTGCTGGAACGCTTCAAGGCATTCGAGCACGCCTGGGAACGCCCCTATCTCGAAGGCAGCAACGACCTGATCTTCAAGAACACCTTCAAGGATATCGAGCACATCCTGGCATCCTGCGGCGACAACGGCACGCGCTTCGAGATCGAATGCTATGACATCGGCCATCTCTACACCGCCGCGCATTTCGTGGATCGCAAGCTGCTCAAGCCGCCCTTCCTGATCCAGTCGGTCTTTGGCATTCGTGGCGGCATCGGCACGCACCCAGAAGACGTGATGATGATGAAGCGCACGGCCGACCGGCTGTTCGGCGCCGACTACATCTGGTCGGTGCTGGCCGCCGGGCGCAAGCAGACGCCGCTGGCAACGATGGCGGCGACGATGGGCGGCAACGTGCGCGTGGGCCTGGAGGATTCGCTGTGGGACGGGCCGGGCGAACTGGCGCGGTCCAACGCCGACCAGGTGCGGCGCATCCGCCGCATCCTGGAAGACCTGTCGCTGCAGGTCGCCACGCCGGACGAGGCGCGCGCGACCCTGCAACTGAAGGGCGGGCACGACGTCGCCTTCTGAGCGGCGGCGGGGCGTCCATATCAACAAGATCCGCGGGATCGAGGAGACACACATGAAAAAAACACTGTGCGCGGCCGCGCTGGCCGCCGCGCTGGGATGGACGGGCGCGGCGCAGGCCGATGATGGCGTGATCCGCATCGGCTTCATCACCGATATGTCGGGCCTGTCGGCCGACGCCGACGGCCCGGGCGGCGCCGAGGCCATCAAGATGGCGGTGGCGGACCTGGGCGGCGTGGTGGCGGGCAAGAAGATCGAGGTTCTGGTGGCCGACCACCAGAACCGCGCCGACATCGCTTCGTCGCGGGCCCGCGAATGGCTCGACCAGAAAGGCGTGAACATGCTGATCGCCGGCGCGAATTCGGCGGCGGCGCTGGCCATGGCCAAGGTGGCCGAGGAAAAGAAGACGCCGTTCTTCGTGGTCAGCGCCGGCGCCTCGGAGCTGACCAATTCCCAATGCACCCCGTACACCGTGCACTATGCCTATGACACGGTGTCCCTGGCCCGGGGCACGGCCCGCGCCATGCTCAAGGAAGGCAACAAGGACTGGTTCTTCCTGACGGTGGACCACGCTTTCGGCCAGGCGCTGGAGCGCAACGCCTCGGCGGTGGTGCAGGCCGACGGCGGCCAGGTCAAGGGGCGCGTGCGCCACCCGCTGAACACCGCGGATTTCTCCTCGTTCATCCTGCAGGCGCAGGCCTCTGGCGCGTCGGTGCTGGGCCTGGCCAATTCTGCCAGCGACACGAGCAACGCGGTCAAGGCCGCGGCCGAATTCGGGTTGACGCCGAAGATGAAGATCGCCGGCCTGCTGGTGCTGATCACCGACATCCATGCGCTTGGCCTGCCGGCGGCGCAGGGCATGTACCTGACCACCGCCTGGTACTGGGACCAGGACGACGCCTCGCGGCAATGGGCCGCGCGCTTCGAGGAGAAGATGAAGAAGAAGCCGTCGATGCTGCAGGCGGGCGACTACTCGGCCGCCACGACCTACCTGAAGGCGGTGGCCGCCACCGGCAGCACCGACGGCGACACGGTGATGAAGTGGCTCAAGGCCAATCCGGTGAACGACTTCTTCGTCAAGGATGGCAGGATCCGCGCCGACGGCCTGATGGTGCACGACATGTTCCTGATGCAGGTGAAAACCCCGGCGGAATCGAAGGGGCCTTGGGACTACTACAAGCTGGTGGCGCGCGCGCCGGGCGACCAGATCTACACCTCGCCGGCGGAATCGACCTGCCGATTGATGAAGCCCTGATCCCGCGCCCCACTCCCGCAAGGAATCCGCATGACCACTAAGAACCCCATTCCCGGCGATATCGCCGCCCTGCCCGTCGACCTGACCGGCCAGCGCGTGATCGTGACGGCGGGCGCGGCCGGCATCGGCGCGGCCATCGCCGGCGCCTTCGCCGCGCGTGGTGCCCAGGTCCATATCTGCGATGTGGACGAACGCGCGCTGGCGGCCTGCCCGCATCCCTGGTCGCGCGCCGACGTCAGCCAGCGCGACCAGATCGACCGCTACATGCAGGAAGCCTTGGCGCGGCTGGGCGGGCTGGACGTGCTGGTGAACAACGCCGGCATCGCCGGGCCGACCGCCGGTATCGCCGACATTGCGCCGCAGGAGCTGGACGCGACGCTGGACATCAACCTGGCATCGCAATTCCATACCGTGCGCCACGCGCTGCCGGCCTTGCGCCAGGCCGGCGGCGGCAGCATCATCAATATCAGCTCGGTGGCCGGCCGCATGGGCGTGCCGATGCGCACGCCCTACGCGGCCACGAAATGGGGCGTGGTGGGATTGACGCGATCGCTGGCTGTGGAACTGGGTGGCTACGGCATCCGGGTCAACGCGCTGCTGCCCGGACTGGTGGCGGGGCCGCGGATCGACCGGGTGATCGAGGCGCGCGCCCGCAACATGGGCGTGACGGTGGCCGAGGAAACCCGGCTGGAACTGGCCGGTGTCAGCCTGGGGCAGTTCGTGCGGGCGGCCGACATCGCCAACATGGCGCTGTTCCTGGCCAGCCCGTTCGGCGCGATGGTCAGCGGCCAGGCCATCAGCATCGATGGCGACCTGCAGTCGCTGCCCTGGCAGCCGCCGGCGGATTGACACGCGACCGCCGGCGACTCATGCGAGCAGCTGGATGGTCTGCGCATAAACGCCGTGCCGACGATCCTCGGCCGCTGCGCGCAACGCGTCCAGCAGGCGTTCCGCCAGATCCTGGCTGGCGGATTCCTTGCGCGTGATCAGCACGAAATCGAACCACTGGCGCGACGCCAGCGGCAGCGCCACCAGTTCGGGATAGGCCGGCACGATGTCGGCGGCCGACAAGGCGTTGACCATGCTGATGCCGCGCACCGCCCTGACGGTGCCCGGCAGCAGCGACATGTGGGCCTGCATGCCCGAACGCAGTTGCAGCGACTCGGCGATATCGCCTTGCGGCATGACGTAGTCGGACCACAGCGGCTGCACGTAGCTGTCGGGCCGGATGTCGCCGACCGCGACCGCCTCCTGGCGCGCCAGGGGATGGTCGCGATGGACGATGGCCATGACTTCGGTGCGCAGGAATGGCAGGAAGGCAAGGCGGGCGCTATCGCGCGACACGGCGCCAAGGCCGAAATCGGCGCGCATGGTCTCCACGGCGCTGATGATCTGCACCGAGGATTCCAGGTCGATCGAAAAGGGCCGGGTGCCGTTGGCATCGAGGTAGCGCCGCACCGCATCGGGCGCGTACGCCAGCGCCAGCGCCGGCGATGCCGCGATCCGCAGGTTGCGGCCACCGAATTGCTCGATACTGTGCAATGCCTCGTCGATGCGGACCAGTTCGTCCAGGACGTGCTTGGCCTCGCTGTAGAGATACTGCCCGGCTTCGGTCGGGCGCAGAGTCTTGTGGGACCGGTCGAACAGCTGCACGCCGGTGGCCTGTTCCAGGCGCGAGATCGCGTGGCTGACGGCCGGCTGCGTCAGGTGCATGGCCTGCGCGGCCTGGCGGGTGGATCCGGTCATGACCACCGTGTAGAAAATGCGCAGGTCGTGGATATTGAAGTTGCGCTTCATGCGGCGTCGCGGCTCCCCCGATTGGATATGGCCGGCGCGGCCCTGCTCGCGCCGGTTCCTGATTCTAGGTCGAGTCGGCGTCAAAAGCAGGCAGAGCGGATGGGAACCGCGTCCGACATGGGGACGGCCGCCCGCCGCTTCTCACACCTGGTCCTCCGAGTAGATCCCCGCCGAGATGGTGGCGCTGCCGACGAACAGCTCGCCGTACAGCACCGGCACCGGATTGCCCTGCGCGGTGGTGTTGACCGGACCATTGAAGTTGTAGGACGCGCCATTGTTCGGGCCGTCCTTGACGCTCAGGGCGCGCTGCTGCGGCGTCAGCAACTGGACCACGCCGCCCAGGGTCATGGCCACCCCCATGGTCATCAGCGACGTGCTGGCGCCCGCCCAAAGCGCCACGTTGACGCCGGGGATGAAGGACGCCACGATCATCGCCACGCCCACCACCACCTGCATCAGGCCGCCCCGCTTGGCGCCGGTGGGCATGGGCGCGATGCGGATGTCCTCGTTGCCGGCGGGACGGCCGAGCTCCGCTTCGGCCAGGTTGCGGCGGCCGATGAAGCAGGCATAGCGCACGCCCCGGGATTCGCTGTCGAGCAGGCGGGTTTCAAAGCCGGGCAGCAGCGCGCACAGGGCGCGCACCGCTTCCGCGGTGCTGGAGACGGCCAGCCGATGCAGCCGGCCGAATTCCGCGCCCAGCCTGCCATAGAGGCGGATGGTTGTCAGGGATTGGGTCATGTCGGATTCCTCGCGAGGTCCGCGCCGCCCCCGGCATCGACGCTGGCGGGTTTGGGGTAGCGTTGTTTGACGCCCTGGCATTGCGCCACCCATTGCGCCACCGGCTCGGGCAAGGCCTGCCCCGAGGATTGCAGGTGCGCGGCGAACTTCATGATCGCGTCGAGCTGGTCGCCGATGGCGGGATAGGCGCGCGCGCGCAGCGGCGCGTAGGGTTCATAGTGGCGGATTTTCAAGGTCGAACTCCATGTCCAGATAGGGCCAGGCCCGCACTACGATGCGGTACTTCCCGGGTTGATCGAATTCCAGCTCGATATTCGCTTCGTCGCAGGGGTATTCCTTGCGATTGATGGCGATCAGGCTGGGGACCGGAAGACCGGAGAGCCGCGCCCCCCGCAGGACTGCCTCGCCGCGTGGACGGGGCGTGACTTGGCCATTGCGCACATAATGGCTTTGGCCATCGACGGCGCCATCGACGTATCCCGATGCGCCATTCGCGGCGACCATATCCCCCAGCTGATCGGCCTGCTGCAAAGACAGCACGCTGAATACACGCCCATCGGCGTCATAAAGAGAGTAGACATTCATCGCAATAGTCCCATGAGAGCTATGTTGCCCGACGCGTTCCCATAGCCGTCGACCGGCCGCGGGAAAGTGATCGTCAAGCTATAAGTTCCTGGCGACAGGAAGTCGCTGAGCCAGATCTGGCCGGTACCGCTGAAACCGAAGTTGGATGTCATCGTTCCCACCACGTTGGACGTCCCCGCCCAGTTCCCATCTCCGGTACCGAAGACATGGTTTTGGAGCATCATCAGGCGTGCCGCCACATTCAGATAGATGGACACCGTGGCCGTGTTGGTTCCGGAATAGCGGCCCCACTGTAGATTGAAGGTGGCCGAGTTGTTGATGACAACCGCACCGCTGGCAATTCGCAAGGTGTCTACCTGTGCCAGGCCAATATGAGCAGTCTTGATGTACGCGGAGTCGAAGTTCGCCAGTTTCGCGAACAGCGAGGCGCTTTCGATGCGGTCCGCGTTCATGAATCCGGCATTGATCTTGCCCGCATCCAGGCTGCGGATCATCGCGTTGGTGATGCGCCCGGTGCCGATCACCGCGTCATTGATGAAGGTCTGTCCGTTCTCGATGACGAACGGCGTGGTGGTCGCGCCGTTGGCCAGGTTCAGCAGGGCCAGCCGGTCCGCCAGGAAGTACACCGAGGTCTGCACCTGGCCGTCGGGCTGGGTGTAGGCGCCCAGCGACATGCCGGCGGCGTAGACCTTGTTGTCCTGCGTGACCTGGGCTTTTACGCTCCAGGTTGCCTTGAGCTTGCCGTCCAGCCCGACCAGCGCCGTGCGCGCCTGCTCGACACCCGCGGCGGCGCCGTTGGCGGTCGCCAGCACGGTGTCGACGCGCGAGGACAACGCCCCGTCCGCGTCGGCCCGCTTGGCCTCCTCGGCGGTGATGGCCGCGCGCGTTTCGTCCAGGCCGGTCGTCAGGCCGTCGATGGTGCCGACGAGATCCTTGGCCAGTTCGTCGCGGCTGATCTTGCCGTTCAGGTACTCCAGGATCTCGCTGGCTTCCCAGCTGGATTCGCCCATCACGCCCTGGTCGGCCGGATACCAGGCGCCGATCTCGCCGTTCAGCGCGACGATGCGGCCCCAGAAGTAGAAGCGCTTGCCGGCCGACAGGCCCATCAGCGTATGCGCGCTTTGCGGGAAGGCGAAGTCGCCCAGCTTGATGGCGCTGGCGCGGTCGTTGGAGGCGCTGTACCAGATCTCGGTGCGCTGCGCGGTGAAGCGGCCTTCCGGGAAGGCCCAGCGCAGCTCGATGCCGAACACCAGGGATTTGGCGGCCAGCAGGGCCAGCGCGGGCGGCGGCGCGATATCGCCCTCCAGCGTCGTTTCGGTCGAATTGACCCACACCGACGAGATGTCCGACACGTTGATGGCACGCACCCGAGCCACATAGGCGCCGGCCCGGATATCCGGCAGTTCCAGCGTCAATGCGCCCGTGCGGCCCGCCTCGACCCAGTCGGAATTGTCGCGCCGCCATTGCACCTGGTAGGCCACGGCCGAGGGCACCGCATCCCAGCTGATGATGCCCACATGGCGCGCGATGCCCTGGTCGATCACCGAGCGCGACGCCAGGCGGATGTTGCCCGGCGCCGGTTGCACCGAGGGCGGCACCACCGTGATCGGCTTGGGATCCAGCCGGGTGCCGAAGTCCACGTTGTCGAACTTGCCGGGTTCGTGCTGGACCGCCGAGATCTCGGCCACCAGCCCTTCCTTGCGCTTGACGCTCAGCACGCGGAAGGTCTGCGCCGACAGGGCTTCGGATTCCAGGGTCCAGACGCATTCGGCCTCCGGGGCCTGCGAGAACGGCGTGGTCACCGTGATGTGCAGCACGGTGCCGGGCAGGCCGACCAGGTCGGCCGTCAGCTCGGTGGAATCCACCGTGAAGGCGACGTTGTCCACCGTCAGGCCGGTGCCCACCGCGGCCGCCACCACGCGCGTTTCCGACAGGCCATTGGGCAGGTTGACGGTCAGGCGGTCGCCCGGGCGCACGCCCAGCTCCGCGTCCACCGTGACCTTGCTGACGGTGCCTTCGCGGATGCGGCCGCCGATGCGCCGTCCCGCCAGATGCTGATCCGCCACGCGGATGACGCTGCCGGGGCGCACGCGGCAGGCGTCCAGGCCCACCGAGAACGTGACCGAACGCGTTTCCAGGTTGGACGTCAGCAGCATCCACTTGCCGATCCGGTGCGCCTGGCCCCGCGAGGTGCAGCCAAAGCCGGTCACCTCGACCTGCTGGATGCCGTAGCGCGCGATGCCTTCACGGTTTTCGACGTACTCGACCTTTTGACGGCCCATTTCGGACATATCGCTCCAGGAGACCAAGGCCACGGTGTAGCGCGTGGTCAATGCCGAGCCGGCGTAGCTGAACCTGCCATCGACCACGTTGGCCGACGAGAAGGTGTAGACCGGATCGCCCGGCATGTCGGCGGACGCGAACACCGCGGCATTGGCCCAATAGGCCATGCCGCGGAAGATGGAAGCGAAGTCCTGCACCACGCGATAGGCATCGGCCGCCTGCTGCAGGTAGACGTTGCAGGTGAAGCGCGGTTCCTTGCCGCCGAAACCATCGTCGACCATCTCGTCGCAATAGCGGCCGATCTGGTACAGGCCCCACTTGTCCAGCCAGCCCGCCGGCACGCGGGTTCCCAGGCCATAGCGGTCGTTGCTGACCAGGTCGTAGAAGATCCAGGCGGGGTTGTTGGTCCAGGCCAGCTTGAAGGTGCCGTCCCATACGCCGTCGTAGCTGCGCAGATCCGGGTGATAGTTGGACGGCACGCGGATGATGCGGCCGCGCACGTGGTAAGCCCGGGTGGGAATGCTCTGGAACTGCGAAGCGTCGATCTTGATGCCCACCAGCGCGGACATCGGATAGCGCAGCTTGGCATCGATGATCTCGGTGACCGTATCCACCACGGTGCGGTCGGAGATGGTATTGCTGTTGGCATTGGGCGTGATCCGGCGCACGCGCAGGGTCCAGCCCTGGCGCGCGCGCGGCAGGTCGATGCGATGCGAGCGGGTGTAGCGCTGCGTGGTCTTGCCGTCGAAGGCGGTCGACAGCACCACCTGGTAGCCGG
This sequence comes from Achromobacter sp. CSND-B12, assembly GCF_052906545.1. Classification (NCBI taxonomy): domain Bacteria; kingdom Pseudomonadati; phylum Pseudomonadota; class Betaproteobacteria; order Burkholderiales; family Alcaligenaceae; genus Achromobacter; species Achromobacter sp. CSND-B12. Next base: position 2,520,151 of record NZ_JBREGJ010000001.1, read on the forward strand.
CGCCATCGGTGTTCAGCTCGATCACGTACTCGACGCGGTAGCCGTTGATGTCGCCATTCTTGGTGTCGGCGCGGCTCAGTCCTTCCACGGCCAGCGTCACGCGCACCGCCGACGCCTGCAGATTGGTGAACAGGCGCGTCCACGGCTGGCTCGACTTGAGCTCGGCATTGATGCCGATGGTGCTTTCCGAGGCGGGAAAACCGGGCAGCGGATCCTGCAACTGCGTGCCGGTGCGAAAGTCGATCGACGCGCCGCTGAAGTTCAACGAGCCGTCCTCGTTGGCCACGGGCGTGCCGTTCAGGTAGACGTCGCGCAGCGCGTTGTCCATGCCGTGCACCGGGCCGTAGATCTCGCCTTCGCCCAGCAGGTCGATGACGCGCGCATAGGCGGTGCTGTGCAGGCTGTCGGGAGATTCCACCGGCGTGCGTCCCCCGCCGCCGCCCTTGCCCTTGTGGCCGACCAGCGCCGGATTCCCGGCGTGGCGCCCGCCCCCCAAAGCAAAGGCGCCCGCGGGCGCCTTGTTCCTGTTGCGATGTCGTTGTTTCATACGTGGTCTTCCGAATAGATGCCTGCGGAGATCGTGGCGCTGCCGACGAACATTTCCCCGTACAGCAAAGGCACGGGGTTTCCCTGCGCAGTGGTGTTCACGGGTCCGTTGAAGTTATAGGACGCGCCGTTGTCGGGCCGGTCCTTGGCGCTGAGCAGCCGCTGCTGGGGCGACAGCATCTGGGCCACGCCGCTCAGCATCATGGACAATCCCATGGTGGCCGTGGCCTGCACCATCCCCCCGGCCTGGAACGCGGCCGCCACGCCACCGCTGTAGATCGCCGCGGCGGCGATCAGCACCGCGCCCAGCATGGTCTGGAACAGCCCGCCGTTCTTGGCGCCCGCCAGCATCGGCGCGATGCGGATGACGTCGGCGCCCACCGGGTGCCGCAACTCGTCTTGCGACAGATTGCGGCGACCGGCAAAGCAGGCGAAGCGCACCCCGCGTCGTTCACTGGCCAGCAAGGCCGGCTCGAAGCCCGGCAACAGGGCGCACAACGCCCGCACCGCCTCGGCCGGGCTGGCCACGGCCAGGCGGTGTTCGCGGCCAAAACGCTTGCCCAGCCAGCCATACAGGCGGACCAGGCGTACCTTGTCGTTCATGTCCTTTCTCCATAACGCAGCACCAGGCGGGTGGCTTCGCGCCAGAAGCCGCCGTACACGACCCGTTCGGAGTCACGTCCATACAGGTGATGCAACATTGCGTCGGGCAGCGGGAACAGGTCCGGCGCCTCGCGCAGCGGCTCCGGGCCGATGAAGACGCCGGCGTGATTGGCGCGGTCCGACCGCACCTGCATCACCACAACGTCGCCCGGCGCCATGGTTTCGTGCGGCGCCAGGGGCCGGAATCCCGCCTCGGCGTAGTGATCCATGTACAGATCGCCCGCATGGCCAGGCTGCCACCAGCCGTCTTCGCGGGCGAAATCCGGCAGCCGGATCCCGCGTTCACGCGCATACCAGTCGCGCACCAGCGAATAGCAATCGAGCACGCCATGCGCGAACTGGCGGCCCAGCAGCGGCGCCTGGAAGCCTTCTGGCGTGAAGCCGCGGATCTCTCCCGCCTTGACCTTTCCATCCAGGTCCTTCTCCACCGCCACGATGTACCAGGGCAGGCCGGACGCCTCACAGGCCACCCGGTCGGCCTCGCTGGGCACGGCGGGCGCGTCCGGATGCGAATGCACCACCGCCACGATCCGGCCGCTTTCCTCGGCCGCCGCGTAGTCCTGCGCCGACATGACGAAGTGCTCTTCGCTGGCGGCCGTATTGCGGCACGGCACATACCATTCACGGCGGCCGGCCTTGAGCACCAGGCCGCAGCATTCCTGCGGATACGTCGCCACGCCATGGTCGCGGATGGCTTGCATCGTGCGCTTGAGCATGCCTATCCCCTTACCAGGTCGGCGGACGGGAAGCCGCCGAAGTTGATGACTTCGTACTCGCCGAAGCGCTTCTTGCAGTCGGACATCAACCCCGAGCAGCGGTCCAGCGTGGGATCGGTGACCGGCTTGCCGTCCAGGTCGAACATGCGGCTGCCGGTATAGCCGCAATAGGGGCCGCGATAGCCGCCCTTGCGCAGCCACGAACACACGCCGGCGATGATCGGGCGGTCGGGCAGCTTCTGGCCGTTGAAGTCCAGGGCGCTGGAGAGCGAGAACTCCACCACCTGCGCGGTCTCCACGGTCTTCTGCTGCACGATCCAGACTTCGGGCGGCAGTTCTTCCTGGGGATCGGCAGTGGGGTTGCCTTCGGCAAAGTTCACCGCGTCCAGGTATTTGCCCAGCGTGCGGCGCACGACCACGCGCGCGCCCACCAGGTCATCCAGGTGGATGCAGAGGGCGGAGATGACGCCCACCACCGGCTTGCCCTTTTTGTCCAGGCCGATGTTGCCCACCCGCAACGTGGGCGAAGGCTGCTGGCCCTCGCCCACCTGTTCGAAACCTTCGGCGCGAATGGCCCACGGCTCGTATTGCTGTCCCTGCCACCAGATCGGCCCCACCTGGGTGTAGCCATGAAACCGCAAGACCTGGCCGCCAACCTCCGTCGCGTCCAGCTCGAACAGTTCGACCAAGGTGCCGACTTCAAGCTTTTGAACGTCAGAATAGATACCCATCGTTATTTTCCTTCGGTCTGTCGCGGCGAATCGGCGGCGCCGGAGTCACCTTTCGGGTGCTCGATCCGGCTTGCCAGTTCCTCGATCCGCCGATTCATTTCCTGCATGGCGCAGACCATGCGCGCGACCAGTTTCGAACTGTCGACGCCCTGCAGCTTCATGCGGGGCGCGCCGCCATGGACGTCGGACATCACGGCATCCTTCTCGCCGGAGACCGCCAGCGGCGCCACCTCCTGCAGTTCGTGTGCAATGAAGCCGTCATGGTCGCTGTCGTCCATCACCATCTTGAACGTGCGTGGCCGCATCTTGAGCACCGAACGCAACGCCCAGGCGCCGTCCATGTCCTCGATGTCGTACTTGACCCGGTAGTCCGAGGTGGTGTTGTAGGAGGTGGCCGCAGGCGATGTCTGGACCGTGCCCACCAATCCGCCCGCCGCGTTGGTGAATACGATTGCCGACGTGTGATCGATTTGCGGGCTGTACAGCGTGCCGAAGCGGCTTCCGCCGCCTTCGAAGTTGATCGCCTGGCGCACCAGGTAGTTGCGGTTGTATTCCGCCCCGAGCACCCAGGTCGCCGCGGTATTGACCCGCCCGCAGTCATAGCCCGCGACCTCGAAGATCAACGGCTGGTAGGTGCCGCTGCCGGTCCTGCCGCTGGTGACATACGCGCCCGACGGAAAGCACTGCAAGGCCAGCACACTGGCATTCGCGCCATTGTCCTGCCATACGTTCAGGCGGCCACCAGCCGCCGCCGTGCCGGGCACCACATTCAGGTTGGCGGTGCCGCTAAGGCTCTGGAACGCACCGCCGGCATTGGGGCCGAACCCCGTGGCCCCGCGAACTTTCCAGCTCGTGGAATCGAACGTCAAGTCCTGCGCGATATTCGCGTCGAACCGTGCATAGGCGGTGCCGTTCCAGCGGTACCAGCCCGCACCATCCACATGGATGTCACCGCAATCGGCGGTAGGCATCTGCACCGCATTGCTCCAGCTTCCCGCGACCCGCCACGGCTGCCAGCTGCCGGCCGTGGCGTTGCCATGGCGAACGTAGCGGCGCGGCTTCTGGCCCGAGAAAAGCACGGACACCTCCTGGCACACGCTACCCGCCGCCAGCCAGTACACATTCATGTACCCCGCATTCACGGCGGCGCTCGGCGGCCAATTCGCCCCCGACATCGGCGTCGCATTGCTCCAGGTGTAGAAAGTGTTGTCGGCGACTAGGGTATTGGCGTCGGTCGCGGCGCCCAGGTAGACGTGCGTCACGGCCTGGTCGGCGCGGGCCAGTTCGAACCAGGCGCCCCAGGTTGCGACACCCGCGCTCAGGAAGCGATTGCGAATGAACTTGCGCGGATTGGCCAGCGTGTAGGTGGTGTACTCCTGGTACACCGCATTGTTGCTGCCGGTGCCGAACTTCACCGAGAGCAGCCCGGCCAACGGCGTGGGATAGTTCGCCCCGGCCGCCGCGGCCGCATTCGTATTCTGGCTGTAGTCGCCCGGCGTGACGCAAGTATTGAGATCCTCCGCGGCGCCCAGCTGCCTGGCGTTGACGCCCGGCACCTGCGCCTGCGGAATCTTGCCGCTAGCGTCCAGCGTGGCAACACCGCCCGGCGAGCCCAGCTGCGCGGAGTCCACGCTGGCCACCCACGGCGACCAGGAGCCACCGATCAGGGACCGGTTGTAGACCTTGTTGCCGTTGCCGGCGTAGTAGACCTGGCACACGCCGGAGGTCATGGCGGGCCCGCCCTGAGGCGACCCCGACATCACCAGCAGGTAGCCGGACTGCGACACCGGGAAATTGGTCCCTCCCGCGGCGATCGCCGATGTGCCAACCATCCACAAGCCGCGCTGGGTGTAGCTATCCAGGTCCTGCTCCGTCGCCAGCGCGCCCGCATAAGAAACCACCGTGGTGGTGTCGGCCAGTTCCTTCCAGGCCGACCAAGTGGTCGCCGACACCCGCACGCGCCAGAAGCGTTGCATCGCGGTCATGACATTGGTGCGCGTCGTGTAGACCTGCACGATGGGCGTGCCTGTCGCTGTGACCTCCAGGAATCCCACGTTGGCCACCGGATAGTTGGCGCCGGCCGCGGCCCCTGCGATCGTCGCCTGGTAGAACGATCCCGGCGTGACGCAATCGTTCAGGTCGTGCGCCGACGTCGGCAGCACTGCCGAGTAGGCCACGGGAATCTGCGCGGCCGGCACCTTGCCGCTAGCGTCCAGCGTGGCAAGGCCATTGGCGGCACCCTTTTGCGACAGCGCCGTGAGTTCCTGCCACGCTGCCCAGGTGCCGCCGTAGAACGAGCGCCAGAATCGCCGTGAATACGCGCCCGAACGGTACTGCGTGAATTCCTGATACACGAACAGTCCGTCCGGAGAGGCGGCCACTTCCAGCAGGCCGGCATTCGCCAAGGGATAGTTGCTGCCGGATTGTGCGTTGGCGTTGGTCGCCTGGTGGTATCGCCCCGGCCTGGTGAGCGTGTTCAGGTCCACGCCGGCCCCGATCGGCGACGCGTTCCCAACACTGTCCAGCCCGGCCTGGGTGGCCGCGAAATTCGCATTCACCTTCTGCATGGCCACGCGCAAGGGATCGCCGGTCTTGTCGTTGTCGGTCTTGCCGACCTGAATGGTTTGCATGTTCGCCATGATGCTCAAGACCTGAAGACTTGTTGGAAGGTGACCGCCAGCGAGTACATCTCGCCGCCCAGCGCGGTCAGGTCGTACTCCGTCGCGGTGTAGAAACCCGGTTCGCCCAGCGGCGGCTGCCACTGGAATCCGCGATGCCCCTCGTGGCGGTCCAGGAAGGTCACGATAGGGCCGATCTGCGCCGCCGACCCCGAGAACTGCAAGGGCCACGACGCCACCTTGTTGTTGATACCGTCCGCGGCGCGCTGGCTGTAGCCGTCGCCAAATTGCGCGGTCAAGATACGGAACTTGGTCCGGCCCTGTGGATTGATGCGAGGCGACCAGTTGAAGACTTCGATTGCCATGCTCATGCCCCCGCTAAACGGTTGTTGTTGGCTTGCCATGCCAGGCCGCCCTGGCGATACGATTGCGACATGCGGCGATCGACCAGTTGCGTGACGTATTCGCCGATCTGCTGGCCGAACTGCTGCCAGCCGCCCTCCCCGGATTCGCTGGAGGCACTGACGTTGCCGTCCTGCACGTAGACGTTGACGGCAACGCCTCCCGCGACAGGGTTGGTATCGCCGCCAACGTTCGGGAAGGCCGCGCGAATGCCGAGCGAACCGTCGGCGCCGCGATGCAGCGGCATGATGGCCTCGGGGCCGGCTTCGCCCATGACGCCCATGGGGAAGGCGACGGGACTCGTGACCATGCCGTTGGTGAAGGCGTTGCCCTTGGCGCTGGGGAAGAATGACAGCGCCGTTCCGCCGGAGACGAAGCTGCTGCCAACGGAAATCCCCCCGCCGCCGCTGAACAGGTCTGAGAGGAACGATCCGGCTTTCCCGATCCATCCCCCCACGCCGCCCTTACCCTCCATGAAGCTATTGCCCAGCAGCGTTTCCATCAATTTGGCGGACGCCGCCGAGGTCACCATCTTTGCCACGTTGTTCAGGAACGACAGGCCCAACTTGTCGAACTTGTCCGCGACAAAGTCGTACATCTTCGTGCCCAGGATGTCCTGGATCTTGCTTGCGCCATTACGCGCCGATTCGAGCAGCTTGTCGTTCACGTCCAGCATGAAATCGCCGTCCCGCTTCACCAGACCGAGACTGCGTCTTGCCGTGTCGTACTTGTCCTGGCTCAGCGTGCCGTCGTTCAATGCCTGATCGAGCGCCTCCTGCTTTTGACGCTTTTCTTCGTTGGCGGCCGCGTCGGGATTCGCCAGGCTCTGGATATACGCGCTCATCTTCATCTGCGCGCGCAACTTGTCCAACCGCGACGCGCCAGCCAACAGGCTGACCTTGTCGTCATCGCTCTCGCCCGAGAATCTGCCGATCTCGGTTTCCACCCGCATTCGTCCGACTTCCGAGTCCACGCCCAGCAGCGCGCCGGTCTTGCGCATGTCCGCCAGCGTCTGCTCGACGGCTTCCGACCGGATAGCGCGGGCGTTGCGATCCAGCGCCTGCGTCGCCTTGGCCTTTTCAGCCGTTCCCAACCTGGTGACGGCAGTGTCCTTGACGCCCGCCGTCGCGGTCTTCGCGAGTTCGCTGCCGCGCGCCTTCAGCGCCGTGCAATTCCGGTTGAGTTCGGTGGTCTGCTGCTTCAACGCCGCGGTTTCCGCGGCGATCTGCGCCGCGGTCTGTATGGTTGTCATGGTCCTTTACCTCTCATAGATCCGCCTCCGGCCCGCTTGCGCGGGCCGGACACGTCGTCAAGACCCCTTCCCGGCCTTCGACAGCAGGAACGCCTTCAACGCGTCCGCCCCCGCCTCGGCGGGAGGTTCCTCGTCGTGCGCGCCCCAACGCACCAGCATGTCCGTGGCGCGCACCTTGGCGCCGGCGGCCTGCGCCACCGTGGCGGCGAGGCTGGCGGCAAGCAGGTCGGCCCGCTCGTCTCCCAGGGGAGAGGTGCGGTCCAGTTCGCGCCACAAGGACAATTCATGGGTGTCGATGCTGTCCATCAACTCGCCCAGCGTGCGTCCCAGCCGAAGAGCCAGGACCATCAGGAAACGGAGGTCTGGCGTTTCCTGGAGGGCTTTTTTGCGCGCTCCTGCGCACCCTCCCCGAGGTTGCCCAGCTCGATTGCCCTGGCCACCAGCGTGGCGTGGGCCGGCCCGTAGGCCGCCGCCACCATGTCGACGTCGTCATCGCTGAAGACGCGCCGCGGGCCATGCTCGGTCTGCTCGAACAGCGTACGCACCAGCAGGCTGGCCGAGGCGCGGGTGTAGTCCACGCCCGGCGCGTCCAGCTTGGCGCGCACGGTCTCGTTGTCCTCGCCCGGCACCACGCCCGCGGCCGCCCAGATGGCGCGGATGTGAAACAGGTGATCGCCGGCGCTGGGCGCGCGCACGATGACGCGCGCGTCCTGCCATTGCGGCACGCTGAGGGTTTCATGCGCGAAGCCGGCCAGCGGATCGGCCGCCAGGCCGCGCACGCCCGCCGCGCGAGCCGGGGAATTGATCGACGTGTCCGTCATGGCGCTCAGCCCCCGTTGGCGGGTGCGTCGGTCATCTTGACGGCGCCGGTCACGCGCACGTTGAACGTGGCGGACACGACGTTGTCCAGCTGGCCTTGCCATTGGTATTGCGTCACCAGGCCGAGGAACTCGAACTTGGCGCCGTCGGCGAAGGTCACGCGGAAGGCGCGGGTCTTCTTGTCGCTGCGCGCGGCCACCAGCGCTTTCTGCGCCGGGTCGCCGGCCTTCCAGTTGCCGGCCATGCTGAAGGTGCCGCTGTCGTCCAGGCCCAGGGCGTATTCCTTGGCGGTCGACTTGAGCACGGTGACGTCGATCTCGGTGGTCTGGCCGCCCTGGAAGTTCGGGTCCTTGATGGTGATGGCCAGATCGGCATAAGCCAGGCCAGCCGCGCCCAGGTCCTCGGTGGCCGTGGTCGACACTTCCAGTTGCGTGCCCTGGGTTTGAACGAATTGCGAAACGGTAGTACCTGCCATTGCAGACTCCAAAAAAAAGCCCGCCAATGGCGGGCAATTGCGGACGCCCGGCAAACCGGGACGGCCACGAAAAAGCCCCGCGGCGAATGCCGCGGGGCTGGATCGGTCTGTCGGGAACGGCATGGCGAACCACGCGGCATGCGTGTTGCGCGATGCCCGTTCCGACGGCTCTCATAAAAAAACCCGCTGGCGCCTTTGGGCGTTCAGCGGGTCTGGCTGGTTCGGGCGCAACTTGCCCCGACGAATCAATTATGCGGAAGCACCGCGCGCGCCGCAAGGTTTGGCGCGATCCGCGTGTCGCACTTGCGGCGCCGTCACCAGCGCGCGGCGGCGCAGCGCGGGCAGCAATGCGGCCTTGGCCTCCTGGTAGGCGGCGTGCTGCTGTTCGGGCGTCAGCCGCGGGTTGCTGAAGACGCGCGCGCCGGCCGCCTTGTTGCCGGCATGCACGCCGATCGCCGAGCGCTGCTGCCACGGCAGCTCGTCAATACACAATTCGGTCTGCTCGCCGCGCGTGGCGGCCAGGCGCGCGTCGACATCCTCGTCGTCATAGGCTTCGTCGGACGTCATGCCGCGCGCGAACGCCGCCACCCTGCCCACGCCCAGGTGCGGCCGATAGCCGCGGCTCCAGTGATACCACTCCATGATCAGCGCTTCGACCTGATCCGATTCCTCTCGTGTCATGTTCTGCCCCTTCTGGTGCTGGCCGCGCGCGCCCTCCTGGCGGCTGGCGGCCGCCGCTGCCGGCCGCGCGGAAAGCGAGCGCGCGATGGCCGCGCCCGCCTGCGATGCCGCGGCGATCCAGTCTTGCGGCGCCCGCAGCGCCATGTTTCCTGCCTGATTCATTTGCCGCTCCTTGGCGTTGGGTTCGATGGTGGCGCCCGTCGTCAACACGAGGGGCCGGATGGGTGCCGTGGCGGCACCGCGACGTTGGACGGGCGATGCCGCCGTCCGGATGGGTTGCCGGGAGAAGCGATCAAGTAGCGATACGCTACCCACGCTTCCGTCTGATAACAACACACGTTTTAGGTGATCCATGAGTAGAATTCTACAAATGTATAATCGTCATTTCAACACTTGTTGTTGCACAATTTTCCACAACTGTTTAGCGTCCTATCATGGCTCTCGGAAAACAAATCAGGCACTATCGCGCCGCGCTCGGCCTCACCCTCGAACAACTCGAAGCGCGCACCGGTGTGGGCGTGGGCACCATCGCCGCCCTTGAAGGGCGCGACAGCGAACGCTCCAAGTACGCCTCGCGCCTGGCGGCGGGGCTGGGGCTGACGCTGGAACAACTGCTGGACGAATCCGCGCAATATCCGCCGGACGTCGTGCTGGCCGATACCGGCGGGGCGTCGCGCGCGGACGACGGCGCGGCTGGCGACCTGCGCATTCCGCGCTTCGACACGGGCGGCGCCATGGGCGCGGGGGTGGAACTGCGCGACCAGCCTGGCGTGATCCAGAGCCTGCGCGTCAGCCAGGAATGGCTACACAAGAACCTGCGGCACTACACCGCCGCCGCCAACCTGTGCGTGGTGACCGGTTTTGGCGACAGCATGCGGCCCATGTACAACCCCGGCGATCCCCTGCTGGTGGACCTGGGCGTGGTCAAGGCCGACGTGGATGGCGTGTTCTTCTTTCGCGTCGGCAACGAAGGCTTCATCAAGCGCCTGCAACGCATTCCCAGCGCCCGCGGCCTGCTGATCCGCGCGAAATCCGAGAACACCAAATACGATGCCTGGGACATCACCGAAGACATGGACCTGCAGATTTTCGGGCGCGTGCTGAAGGTCTGGCGCAGCGAGGATCTGTGACGCGCCGCCCGCACGTGCGGCCCGCGAGCCGCGCAGCGGCGCGGCCTATGCCCTATGAACCGGCGCGCTGCACCTGCGGCGTTTGCCAGCTGCCGTCCAGCAACCCTGGCTTGGGCCAGTAGTAGCGCAAGGCCAGCATGAAGGGGCCGGCCGGCGCCGGCAACCAGTTGGCCTGGCCGCCCTTGGCCGGCGCCTGATGCTGGATGCGCAGCGTCAGTCCGCCATCGCGATCGCGCTTGAGCGCGGGCAACATCGTCGAATCGATCACGTAGCGCTGGATGGGGTTGGCCACGACCGATTGCCCCGGCAGCCGGTAAAGCGTGACCGACCAGAAGGCGTTGACCGGCGGCAGGGCGCGCGGCGCGAACCGCAGCGTGTAGGCCTGGGCGCCATCCAGCGGCAGGCCCGCCATGTCGGTGGCCAGCACCGTCGACAGCGATTCTTCGCGGCTGTCGGTGCCCAGGCCGACCTGGGCGCCCGTGGCGCGCGCCAGGTAGTCATTGCGCAATGTCCGGCGATCGCCGAACAAGGTATCGGTCCGGCCGGCCAGCGCCACGCGATGCTTGTCGATGTCGTTCTGGCCGTCATGCATGCCCTCCTGCATGACCTGCCGCAGGCGCGGCGGCATGGCGTCGGTCACCGCTTGCGCGTCCGGGCGGATGCGCAGGCTGTCCAGGCGCTTGCGCAAGGTCTTTTCGCTGTGCGCCACCGGCGCGAATTGCAGCAGGAAGCCCAGCTGGTTGTAGAACTCGAGCGAACTGCGCATCTGCGTGGGCGGCTCGGGCTTGATCCACTGCACCGCCGCGGGCGCCGGTGGCGCGGCCTTCTTCAGGTACGCGGACAGCGGCTGGATCCGGTAGCCGGCCTGGATGCGCTTGACGTTGGCGATGTCCGACTGCGCGAATCGCTGGGTGCGGCCGCTGACGCTGACCAGGTCGGTCTCGGCCCGGATCACCTGGGCGAATCCCTTCGGCGGGGCGCCCTTCCAGCGCGGGCCGGCCACCAGGAACCGACCGCCGCCGTTGCCGGTGGCACGACTGCCGATGTAGGCAAAGTTGTAGCCATACAGGTCCGTCAGCTGCAACGCGAAATAGCGCCTGGACTCCATCGGCGGCACGCTGATGACGACCGGTTCGGCCCGCAGGTCGAGCACGGCCGAGGACGCGGGCGCATCGACATTGGGCGCGGCGGTCGCGTTGTCGTCGGGCGTGACGGCCGGCGCGGCGTGGCTGAAGGTATTGAACGGGCCTTTGTATTGCGCGCCGCCCTGGTCGATGTTGGTGGAATAGATGGCCTGGTAGCGGGCCACCATGGGGTAGCCGTACAGGTAGGCTTCCTTGGCGATGCGACGCGCTTCGGGCGCCGACACGCCATCGATGCCGACGAATTGCGATCCCGTGGCCGCATCCGGCGAGGTGAAGCTGCAGCCGCTCACGCTGGCGGCCAGCGCCAATGCGGCAAGGCCACGGACATAAGGGGAAGATCCGGCGCCGACGGGGCGTATGCGCATTCCATGCTCCAACAGGGGGAGGCGTTGGCAACGCCCGAATGGCGGCAGCGTCGCGGACAGGACAAACAGGCGCTGAAATTCTGGCACATTTCGCAACCGTAGTGAAACCGCGGAACGATGACAGCGTCGCCCCCAGGCCCGCGCCACGGTCCGGCCCGCCTTGGCGAGCGGGCGCACCGCGCGGAAGTCAGTCCTGCGAATGCGGGACGTCCAGCCGGCAAGCGGGGATCGCCGCGATCGCGCTTTCACTGGCGGCGGCGTCGGTCGTCAGGTGCTGGATCAGGTCCAGCGTGGTCGAGCGGCGGGTCAGCATCAGGCAGGTGACCTGCGCGTCCGTCACGCGCGTGGCATGCCAACAGCCGGGCCGCATGCAGACGCCCTGCCCCGGCTCCACGCGAAACGCCGCCAGCGTGGCCAGATCCGGCGTGCCGTCGGCCGCGCTGCGCGCCACCACCTGGATGATGGCGCCGGTCAGGGGCACGATGGCCTGCTGCGTCAGCAGGTGTTTTTCGAGGCTGGCCACGTCGGCCGAAGCGCTGCGGTAGTTCACCCACAACACTTGCGCATCGCCACCAGCGCCCGTGTTGAACACATGTTCCTGCCAGAAGTCGGTGGCGTCGTTGCTGAACAGCGGCACGCCGTTGCCCAGGGGCATGGGCTTGCCCAACATCCAGCCGTAGGCGCTGAAGGCATCGGCGGTCAGATCGTGCACGGGCACTGCTGCGACGCGGGTCATGTCGGGTCCTTGCTGGAGCGGGAGGAAGCGGCGCGTCGGGGGAATTCGGCGTCGTAGTCGAAGTCGCCGCGCGCGATGGCGGCGAGGATGGCGTTGCGCCGCTCGGCGGCGCGCTTGAGGTTGGCGGCGGTGGGCTTGACGCGGATGCGTTCCACGCAGTGCCGGCCCTGGTAGAAGAAGCCGATCTCGATGGACGATTCGGATGCCGGCCGTACGCCGTCAAAGCCTGTGCTCATGCCGACATTGCGCCGGATGCGACCCGACGCCCCCTGGGAAAGTCCCGGATTATCGCAGCTTTTTTCGCCCCCGGACGCCGCGCGCCGCCGACACGGCCGCAACGCTGTTATAACGCGCGTATCGCCCCACCCACTGGAGACGCTCCATGCCGACCGACCTGTCTTCGCATTACGTTTTCCTGGATGCCGCCGGCAACGCCGCCACGGTGGCCGGCGGCGACGCGTTCTGGTCGCTGCCGCGCGACGAACTGCAACGCTATGGGGATGGCTGGCTGGTGTCGGAATACGCCTGCCCCGCGGACTGGTCGCAATGGGAAATGCATCCCCAGGCCGACGAGATCGTGCGCCTGATGTCCGGCAGCGCCGAACTGCAGCTGGAGTGGCCGACCGGCATCCAGGCGGTTCACCTGCGGGCGGGCGACGCCTACGTGATACCCAAGGGCGCCTGGCACACGCTCAAGGTGACGGAGTCCTGTCGCATACTGCACATCACCATGGGCGCGGGCACGCAGCATCGGCCGTTGTAGCCACGCCCGCCCTTTGCGGGATCGCGCCGGGCGCCGGCTCGCATCGCGCCCTGGCTCAGCCGGCCGCCACGGCGGCCCCGACGCGCGGCAACTGGCGATCATCGATGGGCCAATGCAGCGCCGCCGACAGGACGCCCAGCGCCATCGCCCCTACCCAGATCAGGTCATAGGAATGGGTGGCCTCGTACACCAGCCCGCCCAGCCAGACGCCGAGAAACGACCCCACCTGGTGGCCGAAGAAGACGAAGCCGAACAGCGTCGTGATGTAGCGCACGCCGAAGACCTGCGCGATCAGGCCGTTGGTGAGCGGCACGGTGCCCAGCCAGACGAAGCCCATGACAGCCGCGAACACGTAGACCGAGCCAGCCGACAACGGCAACAGGAAGAACAGCGCCATGGCGGCGGTGCGCAGCAGATAGATGCCCGCCAGCAGGTATTTACGGCGGTGATGCACGCCCAGGATGCCGCAGACGTAGGTGCCGGCGACATTGGCGAGCGCGATGATGGCCAGCGCGGCGACGGCATCCGCCGCCCGCATGCCTTTGTCCATCAGGTACGCCGGCAGGTGCGTGCCGATGAACGCCAGCTGGAAGCCACAGGCCAGGAAGCCCAGGTTCAGCAGCCAGAAGCCCGGCTGGGCAAACGCCTGCCGGATCGCGGCGCCCAGCGGCTGGTCATCCGGCGCCGCGCCGCCGCCCGGGGCCTGGCGCGCCGTTTCCTTCAGCGGCCATGCCAGTGGCACGACCACGGCCAGCACCACCGCGAAGATCAGCAGCGCATCGACCCAGCCGCGGCTGCCGATCAACCACTGCGCCGCGGGCACCATGGTGAACTGCCCCAGTCCGCCGACCGCGCCCGCCACGCCCAGCGCCCAGCCGCGGCGCTCGGGCGGCACCAGGCGGCTGAGGGCGCCGTAGATCACCGCGAATGCCGTGCCCGACAAAGCGATGCCGATACAGACGCCGGCGCTCAGCATGAAGGCGGTGACCGTGCCGGCATGCGCCATCCCGGCAAGCCCCAGGGCATAGCATGCGAGTCCTCCCAGTATCACCTTGGCCGAGCCATGGCGGTCGGCGATCATGCCGGTGAACGGCTGCACCACGCCCCACGTCAGGTTCTGCACCGCCATGGCCATGGCGAAGGTCTCGCGCGACCAGCCTCGCTCCATGGTGACCGGCAGCAGGAACAGGCCCTGCACGTGCCGCACACCCAGCGCCAGCCCCATGACGACGCCGCCGGCCAATACCATGAGCCACAGATTGCGCGACGCGCGGGAACGATCGGACGGCGAAACGGCGACGGACATGGCGAACCCCTGGCGTGAAGGCGGATCCCGCGCGGGCGGGCGGTTGACGCTATTACAGGGGCGGCGCGGCCGCCGTTCAACTGATTAATTTTCGCCGGCTGCATGCGCCGGGGGAATGCCAGCCGGCAGCCACAGCGAGAAGACCGACCCCTTGCCGGGCGTCGACCGCAGCGTGATTTCGCCATGCAGCAGGCCTGCCAGGCGGCGCACGATGGCCAGCCCCAGTCCCAGGCCCTGCCCGGCAGGCGGCGAGGCTGGCGCGCCGGCGCCGCGGGTGAACTCGGTGAAAACGGCTTCCTGCAACTCGGGGGCGATCCCCACGCCGGTGTCCCAGACCTGGATCAGTACGCCGCCGCGCCGTCGGCGGGCCGACAGCAGCACGCCCCCCTTGGGCGTGTACGACAGGGCATTGGTGAGCAGGTTGTCGAGGATGCGGCGCAGCAAGGCCGGATCGGTGTCCAGGGCCAGGGAGGTGGGCGCGACCGACAGCCGCAAGCCGCGCGCGCGGGCCAGCGATGCGAAATCCAGGCGGATGTCGTCGAACAGCTGATCGAGATCGACGGTGCGCCCCTCGATCCGCAACAGATGCGCATCCATGCGCGAAACGTCCAGCAATCCATCCAGCAGGCGGTTCAGGCTGTCGAGCACGGTCTGCTGGCGCCGCGCGACGTGCAGCGCGTCCTGCGCCGTGACGTTGCCGCTCTCGGCGCGGCTGGCCAGGATGTCGGTGAACATGCCCAGCGCATGCACCGGCTGGCGCAAGTCGTGACCGGCGGCGGCCAGGAAGCGGGTCTTGGCGCGGTCGGCCGCGGCCACGCGGTCGCGTTCGAGCTCCAGGCTCCGGACCAGCGCCGTGTTTTCGAAGCGCAGCGCCACGGTGGTCTTGAGACTGCGATAGGTGACCGCGCTGAAATACAGGTTCACCAGCAACAGGCAGACGCCGAAGGCGGCATACACCAGGTGCAGGCCATCGGCCGCCGCCACGCAGGCCAGGATGAAGGGCGCCACCATGCCCAATGCCGAGCCGGCGTAGGCGGGCGGATAGGCCGACAAGGACGGCACCGCGCCGCTGCACATGCCGGCCAGCATCACACAGCCGAAGGCCAGCATCATGTCCTGCCCCGACAGCACGGCGACCAGCCCCGCCAGGCCCCATAACAGGCCCGACGTCCAGGAAAGCAGGCAGAAACCCCGGATCCATGGCCGCAGCGGACCGGGCCCGCGCCGCAGGAAACGATGGCAGACCAGGACCCGCGCCAGGGTCAGCGCGTACACGACGGCGATCCACGACGCCAGCAGCCAATCCGGGGCGGCGTTGCGCATGACGTAGACGACAGGCAGCGCCACGGCGAAATTGGCGAACAGCACGCCATAAGATTGCTTGTACAGCAGCGTGGCCAGCTCGGTCGCGACGGCATCGGCAACCGGCGCGGGCGAGGGAGGACCCGCGGGAGGCGCGGCGGACCCCGGCGGGCGGGGCGGAGAGAGCGCGGCGGGGGCGGTCATGCGCCTGGATCGGTCCCTATAATGATGCATCATTCTGACACAAGCTTCGGCGCCCCATCCGCCCCATGACCCTGCCCTTCCCGCCCCCCCTGTTACGCGTCCTGCTGGCCGACGACCACGGCATCGTGCGCGAGGGCCTGAAGATGGTGCTGCAACAGGCTCCCGCCATGATCGGCTCGATCGACGAGGCGGCCACGGGCGAGCAGGTGCTGGCATTGCTGGCGGCGCATGGCGCCGACGTGCTGGTGCTGGACCTGGGCATGCCAGGGGTGGCCGGTTCCGGCTGGGTGCGCGCGCTGCGTGATCGGCATCCGGCGCTGCACATCATGGTGCTCACCGCCAATACCGACGCGCGCAGCCGCCAGGCGATCCTGGAGGCCGGCGCGGACGCCTACCTGGCCAAGACCGGCAGTTCGCATGAGCTGATGGCCGCGATCCAGCGGCTGCACCAGGATCCCGCGGACCGGCCGGTGCGCGCCCGGCCGAACCACACGCCCGCGCCGGCCGACACCCTGACGCGGCGCGAACAACAGGTGCTGGCGCTGGCGGCGCAAGGCGCCACCGCCGCGCAGATCGGCGCGGCGCTGCACATCAGCCCGCTGACCGCGCGCAAGCATCGCGAAAACCTCATGCGCAAGCTGTCGCTGCACAGCACCGCCGAACTGGTGGCCTACGCGGTCCGCCTGGGCTTGCCCAGCGCCTGACCCGCACAGCGCGCTCGCGCCGCCTGCCCGCCGCCTCCACGCCCCTGCCGACGCCGAAAAAATACGGCACGCGCCGTATTTGCTACCGAATCTTCCAAACGTAGACTGGTTTTGCAGCATTTCGCCTTCTCCTTCCGCAAGGGGCCATGGGGGATCGCGGGGGCTGCACAGAACTCCCCGACGCCTCTTCGTGCGCGGGCCGCCCGGGCTCCGCGCGGGATGGGTGCGCGCCCGCGCCAGGCGCCGGCCATGCCGGCGCACCGAGCATCCCGTCCATGAACAGCCGCACCGTCACCATGCACCCTGCTCCCCATTCCGTTCCCGTCGCCCCTGCCTGTGCGGACCCGGTCAGCCAACTGGTGCGGGAGGAATCGGAACGCCTGCGTCGCTTCGTGCAACGCCACGTGGGCAATGGTTCCGATGCCGATGAAATCACGCAGCAGGCCTTCGTGGAAATGTCATCCTGCTACGACCGCTTTCGCGGCGACAGCAAGGCGTCGACCTGGCTGTTCGGCATTGCCCGCAACCTGATCCGCAACCATCTGGCGCGCGCGCCTGATCGGCGCTACGCCTTCGTTGGCGAGGACGAACTGGTCGAGGAACACGATCCGCGGACAGACCCGCAAGCCTGCGTCGAGCTGCGGCAGACCCTCGGCATCCTGGACCGGTCGCTGGCCGCCATGCCGGCAGCCCTGAGCGAACTGCTGATCATGATCTGCGCCGATGAACTGTCATACGAAGAAGCCGCGGCGCAATTGAATCTGCCGGTCGGCACCGTGCGCAGCCGCCTGTCCCGGGCGCGCGCCCTGCTGCGCTCGCGCATGCGCCAGCAGGGGGCGTGGCTGGACGCGTAAGCAGACACGTAAGCACACACGGACGCCTTGTTAACGGTTCGTGCTTAATAGTTACATTTGCCGGTTTTTTGAGTGCTACTGCTGGTTACAGTGCTGCCTTCGTTCCTCTTCTGGCAGGCATTCCGACCATGCGGCACGTCCGGCTTCGCTTCTTCCGTCCTGTAACGTCCGCGCGCCTTCGCGCACAACACGCGCGCGCATCATGACGCGCGCGTTCGCCCTGCGGCCATTGGCGTTGGCCACGCTGCTGGCCAGCTTCGGCCCCCTGCCCGCCACGGCCGAATCGATCGCGGACTGGCAGCAGGATTGCGTCGGCCGCACGTACGCCATCAACCCCGACGTCAGCTGCAACCGGCCCTATGCCGAAGGGCTGGCCGCGGTGCTGACAGGCAAGGCCAGCGACCAGGCCGGGACCTGGGGCTACATCGACAAGCAAGGCCGCATGGTCATCACGCCGGCGTTCCAGGAAGCCGAGTCGTTCCAGAACGGCCTGGCCGCGGTGCAGCGCGATGGCCTGTGGGGCTATATCGATGCGCGCGGCAACTGGGTCATCAAGCCGCGCTTCACGCGGGCGTCCGGTTTCAACGCCGAAGGCACCGCGCTGGTCGAGGCGGAAGAACGCGACGTGTTGATCAACCGCCAGGGGCAAGTGCTCAAGACCTTCGAACTGGGCACCCGCTCGTGGGGCTTCGAGCCCGGCCAGAAACTCGCGGCGATGGAAATGCCGCAGCCGCCGCAGTTGTTCAACACCGCGACCGGACACGCCCTGACGCTGCCCGCCGACGTGATGACGCTGGCGCGGCCGGAATCGGGCTACCTGCCGGCGCAGCAGCGCAGTCTGCGCTACGGCGGCTGGTGGGGCCTGCTGGATGCCAATGGCCGCTGGGCCATCGCGCCCGATGTGCTGCGCTCGCAACAGGCGCCGCTGCGCGATGGCGACACGCTGGCCGTGTACCGCCGGGACGAGTGGGAATTCGTGCGCCCCGACGGTTCGCCGCTGACCGCCACCCGTTACGAAACCGTGCAGCGGGTCGTGCCGGGTTTGTGGCTGACCAAACCCCGGGGCAAGGCGCCCTTTGCCTTGCTGGACGCCGCCCTGAAGCCGCTCTACACCTTCACGCGCGACTACCTGAGCGTGGAGGAAGCCGATGGCTGGAAAGTGCTCGCCGATATCGACGCGGTGGTGCTGATAAACCCGGCGGGCAAGCACCAGGTGGTCCCGGCGGTTTTTGGCGATGTCAATGTCAACAACGGCCTGGCCTGGCTTCATGGCCAGGCGCCGTTCGATGCATCCGCGCGCGACGCGGCCGGGCCGACGAGCGAGGCCGATGCGGCGACCGAGGCTGATGCCGCAACCCAGGCCGATGCTGCGACCGCGGCCACTGCCGCGGCCGAGGCCGATGCCGCGATCGAAACCGCGGCCGCCGACACGGTGACCGCCCCGGCCAACATCGGCGTGGCCCAGGATCCGGCCCAGGTCGAAGCCGCCGCGCAGGCGGGGGCCGACGCCGCCGCCGCGGGTGCCGAAGCCGCCGCCGCGGCCGCGGACGCCGCCACCAGCGCGGACGCCGGCGGCAGGGATCCCGAAAGAACGCTGGTGCAGATCTACCGGCCCGACGGCACGCCGCTGCTGGATGCAGACACGGTAAAGCAGCTGCGGCAATACCAGGTCATGCCCTTCACCGCCAAGCCTGTCGGCGGCAGGTCCCGCAGCGCGCGGCAGGACGGCGATGGACTGCCGCTGGCCCTGCTGCGCCCGAAGGACTATACGCAGCCGAACGGCATCCTGACGCGCGCCGGCAAGATCGTTACCAATCCGGATTGGGACGACATGAACACCTATGGAGCCGTCGCGCCGCTGGTGGTACAGACCCGCGAACGCCGGTTCGGCACCATCGACGCCGAAGGCAACTGGGTCATGGAACCCCGTTACGCCGGCATTGGCGGCTTCAAGGGCGCCTATGCCTGGGCCCGCACGCCCGACATGACGCGGGGCAACGCGATCCTTATCGATACCCGCGGTACGGTGCAGAAGCTGCCGGCGCAGGTCGCGGCCAACGGCGAGAAGCTCGACGGCGATCTGCTCTACTACTACACGCTGGATGAACGGCGCCAGCGCCGCTGGGGCCTGTGGAACATCCGCGGCGCCAGCGTGGCCGTCAAGCCGTCGCTGGACCGCATCGACGATTTCGAGGACGACTGGGCCAAGGCGCAGGAAAACGATCGCTGGGGCGTCATCGACCGCCAAGGCAAATGGATCGTGCCCGCCACCTATTCCGGCAGCTACGACCTCGAATACCTGGGCAACGGCCACCTGCTGGCGCGCGAACCGAAAAGCGAGGAAGCCTCCGAGTACGGCGACAACTACCGCCTGATCAACCTGCGCACCGGCAAGCGCAGCGTGGTGCTGCACGACAAGCCGCAGGATCTCAAGCAGGGCCGTTACCTGGCGCAAGGCAAGGACGGCGCCACGCTGCTGTTCGACGCGCAAGGCGGCATGACCCGCCTGTTCGAAGGCAAACCCGATCGCCAGGAACAATATGGCGACTGGATCTATGTGCAATACCGCGCCAGCAACGGCGCGATCGATGCGCGCGGCAATCTCAAGGTTTCCGCCGGCACTGGCGAGTTCAACCCGTTCTTCGTCCAACCCGAAGGCCTGGCCCGCGTCTACGACGGCCAGCGCTACCGCGTGATGAACGAGAACGGCAAGGCGCTGCTGGAAAAGCTTGGCGACGGCACGCCGCTGGCGTCGATGAAGCGCGTGGTGTTCCGCGACCGCAAGAACTCGCAAAGCGTCATGACCGATCTGCAGGGCCGCGAGATCACGCGCTTCAAGGGGGAATTCACGATCGAGGAGCGCACCGCCAGCGAAGGCGTGGTGACCTACCGCGGCGACGGCGACCGCTATGGGTTCGTCAACGCCGATGGCAAGCGTATCGTCGGGCCGTACTTCAACCGTCTGGGCCCCCTGCGCGACGGGCTGGCCCTGGCCAGGCGCGACCAGCGCAGCGGCCAGTTGCTGGGCTATATCGATCTGACGGGCCGCTACGTGATCGCGCCTGAATTCGGCTGGGCCGACGACTTCCACGAAGGCCGCGCGCTGGTGCGGCGCGAAGGCCTGCTGGAGTTCATCGACAAGCGCGGCGCCACCACGGCGCTGTTCAGCGTCATGTGCGGCGAGGTCATCGTGATGGATGGGCAGGGCAAGCTGACCTGGCCACGCGAAAAGCTCACCTGCCCCGACGCCGCCGAAATGGAATACGCGCCCGCCCCCGAATCCGCCAAAGCAGAACAATCATGACCTCACGCGCGTTTCATGCCACCCGCATCGCCTGCGCCGTCGCCGCGCTCGGCGTTTCCCTGTCCGCCCAGGCGCAGTATCGATATGGCCAGGCCAACTGCGTCGACAGCCTGATGGATGCGGCCGCGGTCTACCGCGACCAGGACCAATACGGCCCCACCGGCTGCATCGGCACGCTGTCGGACGATCGCGCCGCCGTGCTGCTGCCATCCGCCCTGGAGCCGATCGACCGGGTCCCCATGGACCAATCCCTGCGCCGGCACGCCTGGGGTTTCGTCGATGGCAACGGCAGGCTGGCCATCAAGCCACAGTTCGAACGCGTGGGCGACTTCCACCACGGCCTGGCGGCGGTGCGCTGGCAAGGCAAGTGGGGGTACGTCGACGCCAAGGGCCGGATGGCGGTGCCGCCGCGCTACGACGCCGCCTTCAGTTTCGTCGAGAATGGGTTGGCGCTGGTGATGCGCGACGGCCAGTACCAACTGATCGATCGCAGCGGCGCGGCAGTCGGCGACGCGATCGATCCCAGCGTCGAAAGCGCGTGGTTGCACGAAGGGTCGCCAGCCAGGCTATCGGTCAGCTACCGCGAAGAATACCGCTCGCCCGATGGCGAACGGCGCTACGCCCGGGACGGCATCCGCATCCTGTCCCACTATGGCAAGGATCTGTTCATCGCGATCGACAACCACGGGATGTATGGCCTGCTCGACGCCAACTGGAACTGGCGCG
This sequence comes from Achromobacter sp. CSND-B12, assembly GCF_052906545.1. Lineage (NCBI taxonomy): Bacteria > Pseudomonadati > Pseudomonadota > Betaproteobacteria > Burkholderiales > Alcaligenaceae > Achromobacter > Achromobacter sp. CSND-B12. The sequence continues at coordinate 2,541,593 of NZ_JBREGJ010000001.1, forward strand.
TGGCGCCGAGTTTCAGCGACATCTCGCAACGCAAGGGCGACGCCGTGGCGCTGGCTATCGGCGAGGAGGAAGTCGTGCTGATCGACGCCGGCGGCGCACTGATCGGCGAAGGCCGGGGCTATCAGCGCATGACGCGCGTGGGCAACGCCTTCTGGAGCGCGCAGTTGCCGCGCAAGGGTTACGCCTTGCTGGATGCCTCGGGCAAGACACTGACGACGCTGACCCCGGAGGAAGCGCAGGCGTCGACGCTCCATGACGATACGCTGCTCTATCTGTCGGGCGACACGCTCAAGGCGTTCGTTCCCGGCCGTGCCGAGCCGGTAACGCTGGGCGCCGGCCTCCAGCCCGTGCAGGAGGAAGGCGGCTACCTGCTGTTGCACGATGCGGCCGGCCAGGTCGCCGGCTTGCTGACGCCCAAAGGCGTCTGGCTGCAGGGCGACAGCGCGCCGCCCTGGCTGGCGAAAGCCAGCCGGCTGACGCTGCGCCAGGGCAAGCTGTGGCTGTCGGACAAGGACGGCCAACTGCTCAACGCACTCGATGCCGACGGCCGCATGGTGCTGCAGCCCGAAGCGCTGCAAGCGGCGCAAGGCTCGCAATTGCAGGACATGCCGCTGGATGTGCCGGGCGGACCGCTCGGCCTGCTGGGCCAGGGCTATTGCCACTGCAACGACGGCGGCGCGGGCCTGCTGCTGGCCGATGGCGGCGTCGCCACCGACAAGGCCTGGAACGAGGTCGTGTCGCTCGATGGCGAGCGCGATGGCTACGCCTCCGACGACGACAACGCCGAAAAGCTCAGCGCCGACCAATTGCGTTTCGCCGCGCACACCAACGAGGGCGTGCTGTTGCTCGATGGCAGCGGCAAACCGATGGACTTGCCCATGCAGCAATACATCGGCGCCTTCCGGCAGGGCTATGCGCTGGTCTACGCCAAGGGCGTGACGCAGCTGATCGACCGCGCCGGCAAACGCTACGCGTTGCCGGATTATTTCGAGGCCGAAGTGGTCGCGCCCGGCCTGGTGCGCTACTTGAAGACCGCCGCCGAAGGCGATCCCTGGGGCCTGTACGATTTCCACGCCGGCAAGGAGGTGTCGGCCCCGGTGTTCCAGTTCATCGGCGGCTTCCGCGACGGCCAGGCGGCCGCCTCGCTCGGCCCCGGCAAGGTGGGCGTGATCGACCTCCAGGGCAAATGGGTCGTGCCGCCGCGCCACCACGACGTCAAGCGCGTCAGCGACAAACTGTGGCTGGTGCAGCAGCCCGGCCCGCAGGAGAACGAGTATCGTCGCCCCACCTCGCTGGTCAATCGCGACGGGCGCGCCCTGACGCCCTTCGAGCCGGGATTGGAGGCCTCGCGCGAAGCCAACGGCACGTTCCTGGCCTATAACGACAAGCAGCGCTGGGTGATCTCGCCCGACGCCTCCGATGCGCTCGATCTGCAGGACGCCAGCTACACCGCGATGGGCGACTGGCTCGCGGTCCGCCGCGCCGACCGGCACGGCTACGTGGACGGCCAGGGCCGCTGGCAGTTCGCGCCCGGCCCGGTGGCCGGCACGGCGTTCCAGGGCGCGCCGGCGCGGGCGCTGCTCAGCAGCGACGATGGCGCGCGCCTGATCGACACGCAAGGCAAGACCGTCGCCAGCCTGCCGGCCGGTGAATGGTACTGGCCCGCCGGCACGGACTGGCTGGTGCGGCGCCACGAACGACAGGGCATGCCGGCCACCTCCTATGTCGACACGGCCGGCAAGGTCCGCCTGACACTGGCCGGCAACGCCACGGCATTCTCGGAAGGCCAGGCGGTGGTCGCGCAGCCCAATGGCGGCATGCGCGCGGTCGACGAGAAGGGCGTGGCGAACGGGCCGACATTCGACTACCTGGGCGCCCGGCACGACGGCCTTTCGATCGCGCTGGTCGGCGATCAATATGGCTATGCGGACGGACAGGGCCGCATGGCGATCGCGCCGGCCTACCTGTGGGCTTCCGACTACACGAACCAGCGCGCCGTGGTGTCGACCCGAGAGCAGTCGATGATCCTGGACGCAAGCGGCGCCGTGCGGGCCCGTGTCGGCATGGAATGCGGCGTGCGCACGCTCTACGGGAGCTACGGCCAGCGGCTGTGGCCGTTGTCGCTGCCAAAGGGCTGCCGTCGGTGAGGAAATGCGCGTGAGCGCGGCGCGGGCGCCGCGCTCACGCCCCGCTATTGCGTGTCGAGGGCCAGGTAGCGGCGCGTCTGCACGATTTCCTCGCGCTCCTTGAAACTGGTCAACCGATCGGCCAGCGCGCTGCTGTCGCCGCTTGCGCGGATCGCCGCCAAGGTGGCCTGCATGGCGTGGATCGCCGCGCGCTGCAGGTCCGACGGGATAATGGCCAGGCGATATCCCATCGCCGCCAGGTCGGGCAGCGGCACCAGGGGCGTCTTGCCGCCATAGAACATGTTGATCAGCTTCAGGCCCGGCAGCCGGTCCGCGATGGCGCGGATCTGCTCCAGCGTTTCCGGCGCCTCGACGAACACCATGTCGGCGCCCGCCTTCACATAGCGTTCGGCGCGCGCGATGGCGGCATCGAAGCCTTCCACCGCGATGGCGTCGGTGCGGGCGATCACCAGCGTGTCGGCATCCGCCAGCGTCTGGCGCGCGATGTGCACCTTGCGGCACATTTCCTCTGCGTCCACCAGGCTCTTGTCATCCAGGTGGCCGCAACGCTTGGGAAACGACTGGTCCTCGATATGGAAGGCGGCGACGCCGGCGCGCTCCATGACGCGCACGGTGCGCTCGACGTTGGCCGACCCGCCGAAGCCGGTGTCGGCGTCGGCCACCACCGGCAGGCCGCTGGCGTCGACGATCTTCTCGACCCGGTCCATGACCTCGGTGAAGCTCAGCAGCCCGATGTCGGGATAGCCGGCCGCGCGGGCGATGGCGCCGCCGCTGGCGTACACCGCATTGAAGCCGGCGGCCACCACCAGGCGGGCCGACATGCCGTCGTAGGCGCCGGGCGCCACCACGATGTCCTGGGCGAGATGCTGGCGCAAACGCGCGCCGGGAGTAAGGGTCGTAGCCATGGGCATTCCTTGAAAACGGGATATCGATGCCGCATCATCGTCCCACGGAACTAGAATGTCCAATATATGGAAAATCTATAACCAGTACTTTTTGGATACCGATATGGAACTGCGCCACCTGCGCTATTTCGTCGCCACGGCCGAGGCCCAGCACTTCACCCGCGCGGCCGAGCAGCTTGGCATGGCGCAGCCGCCGCTGTCGCAGCAGATCCGGCAACTGGAAGAGGAAGTCGGCACGCCGTTGTTCGACCGGCGCGGGCGCGGCGTCAGCCTGAACGACGCCGGCCGCGCCTTCCTGGCGTGCGCGCAGGACATCCTGCAACGCGCGCACGACGCGGTGCAGACAGCGCAGCGCGCCGCGCGCGGCGAAGTCGGCGAGCTGTCGCTGGGGTTCACCGAATCGGCCTCGTTCCATCCGGTCGTGACCGAATTGATCCGCCTGTACCGGCAGCAATATCCCGACGTGGAAATGACCTTGTCGCAGGACGACAGCGAAACGCTGGTGGCGCGGCTGCGCGACGGCTTGATCGACGCGGCGTTCGTGCGGCCGCCATTCGCGATGGATGGCGGGTTGCGCTTCACGCAACTGACGGAGGAAGCGTTGATGGTGGCGCTGCCGCTGGGCCACGCGCTGGCGCGGCGCAAGCGCCTGGCGCCGGCCGACCTGGCGCAGGAACGCTTCATCCAGTATTCGCGCAAGTCCGGCTATGGCCTGAGCGCCGACATCATGGCGGCGTGCCGCCGCCACGGGGTGAACCCGCTGCCGGGCCAACGCGCGCCGCAACTGTCATCGGCGGTGAACCTGGTGGCGGCCGGCATGGGGGTGGCGGTCGTGCCGGCCTCGCTGCGCCACCTGCGGCCGGACGGGGTGGTCTATCGCCCCTTCGCGCTGGACTGGCCGCGCGCGGTGCTGGGGCTGGTGGTGCGCGACGACGCGCCCGGCGGGCGCGTGGCCAATCTGCTGGCGTTGGCGCGGGCATAGCCGCGCCGGCCCGATGCCGCGCAACAACGGGACATGATGCGCGATACCGTAGCGCCCGGGCACGGCGGCCTGGACGCGGCGGCCTCAGTCTTCGTGCGACTCGTGCACCGCGATGGCGCCGCGCTTCCAGTAGCTGGCGGCGCGGATGCGGCTCTTGTCGACGCCGTGCTGCGCCACCATGATCTCGCGCACCGCCTTGGCCACGGCCGACTCCGCCGCGATCCAGGTGTAGCCCTCGCCAGGCGGCAACGCCAACTCGCGCGCCGCCTCCAGCAACAACGTGCTGTAGCCGGCCACGGTGCCGTCGCGATGCAGCCAGCGCACCGAGGCGCGGGCCTGGGTCGGCAAGGGGATCTCGTTGGCGGCGCCCGGCACTTCGATCAGCACCAGCGCCTGCGCCGTGGCGGGCAGCTCCTCCAGGCGGCGGGCGATGGCCGGCACCGCGGTTTCGTCGCCGATCAGCACGTGCCAGTCAAAGCCCTTGGGCACCACGAACGAACCGCGCGGGCCGCCGATACCCAGGCGCTGGCCGACTTGCGCCTGTTCGGCCCAGCTCGAGGCCGGGCCGTCGCCGTGCAGCACGAAATCGATGTCCAGTTCCTCGCGCTCGGCGTCGAAACGGCGCGGGGTGTAGTCGCGCGCGGCCGGGCGCGGCGCGCCTTCGGGGAACTTGATGCCATCGGGTCCGACCTCGGGCAACGCCAGCGGTTGCGAGGGGTCGGCGGGAAAGAACAGTTTCACGTGGTCGTCGAAGGAGGCGGACACAAAGTCGCGCAGGTCTTCGCCGCGGAACGTGACGCGGGCCAGCAGGCCGGCGATGCGTTCCACGCGGGCCACGGTCAGCACGCGCATCTTGAGCGGATGGCGCACGCGTTCGACGGTCAGGTCGGTCTGGGTCATGGAATCTCCAATGGGGCGGGCGGGATCAGGCAGGGTCCTTGCCCGTGATTTCCTCGGTGGCGCGCCGCAGGATGGCGGCGATACGGCGCTGCTCGGCCGGCGACGCGTCGGTGCGTTGCAGCAGCGCATGGCGGATCGCCTGGCGCGCATGCACGAATTCGTCGATCCAGCCGGCGGCGTCCTCGTCGCCGGCGGCCGCGCGCGGTTCGCCGCTCCAGGCCTGGCGCATCCAGTCCATCTTGCGAGCGACGTGCTTGAGCTTGTTGAACATCACCGACAGGCGTTCGCGATTGGCTTGCAGGTGCGCGCGGCCGGCATCGGCCAGGTGGTAGCGCTTCTTGCTGCCTTCCTGCTCGACGGTGGCGTAGCCCAGCTCTTCGAGGTAGGTCAGCGCGGGGTAGACCATGCCGGGGCTGGGCGTGTAGAAGCCGTTGGACATGGCGCCCAGCGCCTTGATCAGCTCGTAGCCATGGCTGGGGTTCTGCTCCAGCAGGCCGAGCAGCATCAACTGCAGGTCGTCAGCGGTGACCTTGCGGCCGCGCGCGAAGTGGCGGCCATCGCCGCCGAAGCTGTCGTCGGCGTCGCCCCCCCGGCCGCCCCATGGGCCGCCGAACCAGCCGCCGCCCCCGCCGCCGGCATGGCGTCCGTGGCGGCCGCGGCCGCCCTCGTGCCAGTCGCCGGTGGCGTAGCGGGCGCCACGACCGTGACCGTGTTCGCGTTCGCCCGGGTGGCCGTGGCGTTCATGATGATCGTAGCGCTCGGCGCGCTCGTGGAATTCTTGGTGGCCGTGGTGGTGCCCGTGATGGCCACGGCCTCCGGAATGGGCGTCGCGCAACTCGTGGCGCGCGCCGCGGGCAAAGGCGGTCAGGAAGTGGAAATGGCGCATGGGAGGCCTCGCTGGTGTCTGACGTGTTACTTACGATGTATCTTACGATATAAATCGTACGATACACAGACACGATTCAGGCCGTCAAGCGTCTTTTGATCCGACGGCTATCCGCGCGCCTCGCCCAGCACCCCGGCGGCGATGCCGCCCACGATCAATGCCATCCCCAGCAGCAGCGACAGGCCCAGCGCCTCGCGCAACAGCGCCGCCGAGCACAGCAGGCCCACCACCGGCACGCCCAGCAGGCCGAGCGCGGTCAGGCCCGCGGGCAATGACCGGTTCACGTTCACGGCCGCCCAATACGCCACGGCAATGCCGAACACGCCGCCATAGCCCAGCAGCCAGGCCAGCCCCGGACTCCAGATCACGCGCGGCGCGCCCTCGGTCGCCCAGGCCAGGGCGGTCAGCACCACCGATGCCAGCAACGCCTGCCAGAAGGCCAGCTCGAACGGCGGCGTGACCCAGCGATGCGCGCGCACGTAGACGATGTTGGCGGCCCAGCACAGCGCCGCCAGCAGCACCAGGCCATTGCCGAACACGGCATCGTGATCGCGCCAGTCGAACGCCAGCGGGTTGAAGATGACGACCAGCCCCAGCAGGCCGAGCGCCAGTCCCAGCTGCCGTCCGCGGCCGATCGGTTCGCCCAGGAACAGTCGCGCCGCCGGGATGACCCATAGCGGCGTGGTGTAGGCCAGCACCACCGAGCGGCCGGCCGGCACGTATTGCAGGCCCAGGCTGACCAGCGCGGCGAAGGCGCCCATGTGCAGCAGGCCCACGCTCAGGATCACGGCGATGTCGGCCCTGACCGGCCAGGCAACGCGCCGCAGCACCAGGCCCAGCGCCAGCAGCGCGGCAGTGCCGACAACGCTGCGTGCCGCCACCGCCCAGACCGGCGTCATGTATTGCAGCAGCAGCTTGCTGACGACCCAGGTGAAGCCCCAGGCCAGCACCACCACCACGAGCAGCGACAGGGCCTTGCGGCGGGACAGGATTTCAGCGGGCATGGCGGACGTGGCGAATGGAAAGCGGACCGCCCCGACTATAGAAGTGCGCCTCGCCCCCGCCCTAGAGCCACGCCACGTCTATTGCCTGGAGCCACGCGCGGCCGCGCGCGGCTTGCGGGCCAGCCAGCGCGCAAAGGCCGCGGCCTGCGGTTCATCGGGCGCGGGCGCGTAGACCACCAGGCGCAGATGGCGGCTTTCATCGACCGACAGGGTGGAATGCTCGAATGCCACTTCGCCCAACGCCGGCAGGCGCAGGCTGCGCACGCCCATGCAGGCGCCATGCACGTCGTGCTCGCGCCACCAGGCCTTGAAATCGGGCGCCACGCGTTCGAGTTCATCGACCAACTCGGTGATGTCCGGCGCGCCCGAGGCCGAAGCGAAATCGCGGCGGAAGGTGGACAGCATCGCCGGCGCCTGCGCCGCCCAATCGACGAACAGTTCGCGCATCGCCGGATCCACGAACAGCATCCACAACAGATTGCGCCGTCCCGCCGGCTGCGCGCCGAAACCGAACACGCGTTCGGCGGCGGCGTTCCACACCACCACGTCCCAACGCAGGTTGAGGATATAAGCCGGGCGGGTGGGCAGGTCGTCCATCAGGCGGCGCACCTGGGGCGGCACGGTGCACCAGGTGCGTCCCGGCTCCGCCGGCGGGCGCTGGTGCGCCAGCAGGTACAGGTGGCGCCGTTCGGCCGCGTCCAGTTTCAGCACCCGCGCCAGGTTTTCCAGGAAGGTGGCCGACACGCTGATGTTGCGGCCCTGCTCGAACCAGGTGTACCAGGCCAGGCCGACGCCAGCCAGCGCCGCCACTTCCTCGCGCCGCAGGCCGGGCGTGCGGCGGCGGCCGCCAGCAGGCAGCCCCACGGCGGCGGGACTCAGGCGTTCGCGGCGCAGCCGCAGGAATTCGGCCAGGTCGGCCCGGGTGCGGTCCAGCCGCTGCGCGCCCGGCCCGGGGGCGTCGGCCCGCGCTGCCGGCGCGGTGGCCGGGGCGCTGTCATGCAAGGCGGAACGGGGCATAGGCTATTGCCTTCAGTAATAGCATAAACAGCTAAATTGTATGAGGCTCGAACAGGCCACAGAATAGCGCCGATCCCACTCTCGCGGCCTGCTCATGTCTTGCGTCACCCTCCCCTCGCCCTGCCCCGACACGCCCGCCCGGCCCGCCACACCCGGCCCCCTTGGCCTGGCGGTGCTGCTGTCCGGCGGCTTCATCACGATCTTCGACCTGTTCGTGGTCAACGTCGCGATACCCAGCATGCAGACCACGCTGTCGGCCAGCTTCGCGCAGATCAATTTCATCATCGTCGCGTACGAGCTGGCCTACGGCGTGCTGTTGATCGCCGGCAGCCGGCTGGGCGACCGCCATGGGCGCCGCCGCCTGTTCATGCTGGGCATGGCCGGCTTCGCGCTGGCCTCGGCGCTGTGCGGACTGGCGCCCGACGCCAATACGCTGATCGGCGCGCGCGTGCTGCAGGGCGTGGCCGCGGCCATGCTGTTCCCGCAGGTCTACGCGCTGATCCGCGTCAGCTACGACGGCCACGCGCGACGCCGCGCCTTCGGCCTGCTCGGCATGACATTGGGGTTGGCGGCCATCGCCGGCCAGGTGCTGGGCGGCTGGATCGTGCATGCCGACCTGTTCGGCCTGGCATGGCGCGCGATCTTCCTGGTGAACGTGCCGGTCGGCATGCTCGCGTGGCGGCTGGCCCGCCATATTCCTGAGTCGCGCGACGCCGCGGGCGCGCCGATGGACTGGGGCGGCGCGGCGCTGGTCGGAGCGGGGCTTGGCCTGCTGCTGTTGGCGCTGGTCGAAGGGCCTGCGCGCCACTGGCCGGCCTGGACCCTGGCCTGCGGCGGGGCGGCGATCGCGTTGCTGGCGCTGTTCGTGTGGACGCAGCGCCGCGCTGGCGCCGCCGGCCGCGCGCCGCTGGTCGACATGGCGCTGCTGGCGCAGCCGCGTTTCGCCGCGGGCTGCCTGCTGGTGACGCTGGTGTTCTCCACCGCCAGCGCCCTGTTCCTGTGCTACGCCCTGCTGTTGCAGACCGGCCTGGGCGTGGACGCGCTGACGGCGGGCACGGTGTTCGCGCCAGCCAGCGTCGGCTTCGTGGCCGGCTCGATGGCGGCGCCGCGGCTGGTGGCGCGCTTCGGCACGCGCGCCATCATGCTGGCCGCATTGCTGTACGGCGGCGCCACGGCCGCCCTGATGCTGCAGGTCGGGTCGGCCGGCGCCGCGCTCGCGCCGTGGTCGCTGGTGCCGGCGCTGGTCTGGTTGGGCGCGGCGCAAGGCGCGGTCAATACGCCGCTGGTCAATCTCGCGCTGGGCCTGGTGCAGGACCGCCACGCGGGCATGGCCGCGGGCGTGGTGGCCACGTTGCAACAGGTGGGCGCGGCGCTGGGCGTGTCCGCCGCCGGCATGCTGTTCAGCGGCGCGCTTGATGCGTACGCCGATGCCGCGGACGGCGAGCGCTATGCGCGCGCGTTCGCCAGCGCCATGCAATTCAACGTGACGGCAATCGCCACGTCGGTATTGCTGCTGTGGTGGCTGGGGCGGCGGCGTTGACCCGGCACCGCACACTAGCCCGCCGACAATTCGCGCGCGCGTTGCGCGGCCTTCAGCGCCGCCTCGGTAATGGCGGGCGCCACGCCCGCCTCGCGCAGATGCGTCAGCGCGGCGTAAGTGGTGCCGCCCTTGGAGGTCACCCGTTCCTGCAGCTCGATCAACGCCGCGTCGTCGCCCGCCGCCAGTTCCGCGGCGCCGCGAAACGCCGCCACCGACAGGCGGCGCGCATCGACCGCGCCGAAGCCGAGCTCCCGCGCCGCTTGTTCCAGCGCCGCCATGAAATGGAACACGTAGCCCGGGCCGCTGCCGGTCACGGCGGTGACGGCGTCAATCATGGCCTCGGTATCGACCCAGACGCATTCGCCCACCGCGGCGAACAGCGCATCCACCTGCGCGCGTTGCGCCGCGCCGCAACTGGCGGTGGCGTACAGACCCGTCATGCCCAGCCCGACCTTGGCCGGCGTGTTGGGCATTGCCCGCACGATGCGCGCATGGCCGCCCAGCCATTGCGACAGCGACGCGAGACTCACGCCCGCCGCGATGCTGACCACCGTGGCCGGCGCTGACAGATGCGCCCGCACTTGCCCGCAGGCGTCATGCAGCGCTTGGGGCTTGGTCGCCAGTACGCACAGCGCCGCGTCGGCGATCTCGGGGCCGGCGCTTGCCTGGCACGCCAGGCCGCGCGCCAGCAGGCTGGCGCGGGCAGGTTCAAAGGGTTCGACCACCAGGAAATCCGTCCGCTCGCGGCCCCGGGCCAACAATCCGTCGATGATGGCACTGGCCATGTTTCCGCCGCCGATGAAGACGATTCTTTCACGCATGATGTCTGGTTCCCTGTGTCAATCGAAAATGGCCCGGCGCCTGCGCACCGCCGCGGCGTCGAGCGCGCCGATGCGATTACGCCCGAGCAGCCGCAATGTGTTCTCCAGTTCGGTCCGCAGGATCGCCAGCACCTCGCCCGCGCCGCGCGGCCCCCGTCCCGCCAGCCCGTACAGCGGCGCGCGGCCCAGCAGCACCCCACGCGCGCCCAGCGCCACCGCCTTGGCGATATCGCTGCCGCGCCGCACCCCGCCATCCACCAGCACCTCGAGCGACTGCCCCAGTTCGGCCGCGACAGCCGGCAGGACTTCCAGCGGGCAGGGTGCGCATTCCAGCTGCCTGCCGCCATGGTTGGACAGCACGATGCCATCCACGCCGCTGGCCTGCGCCCTGCGCGCATCGGCCAGCGTCTGGATGCCCTTGATGACAAGGCGGCCGGGCCACTGGCGGCGCAGCCAATCGATGTCGTCCCAGGTCAGGGCCATATCCATCTGCCGGCTCAGGGCGGACGCCTGCTCGGTGATGTCCTCGCGCGCGTTGGAGCTTACAGCCAGGTTCTTCAGCTGCGGACCGCCGCCGCGCAACATGCGCCAGCACCAGCCCGGATGGACCGCGAGGTCGAGCAACAGGCGGCCGGAAGGACGCAGCGGCAGCTGGAAGCCGTTGCGCTTGTCGTGGTCGCGGTTGCCATGCACCGGCACGTCGACCGTCAGGAACAGCACCGTGTAGCCGCTGTGCCACGCCCGGTCCATCAGGTGTTCGGCGATGCGGCGGTCGCGTTGCACGTATAGCTGCAACCACAACTCGCCGGCGCTGGCCGCGCGCACGTCTTCCAGCAATGAGGTCGATGCGGTGGACAGCACGAACGGCAGGCCGGCTCGATGCGCGGCGCGCGCCAGGTGCACGTCCGCATCGGGCCAGAACAGCCCGTTCAGGCCCGTCGGCCCGACAATGGCGGGCATGGCCGCGGCCGCGCCCAGCACGGTGGTATCCAGATGGCAGTCGGTGACGTCCGCCAGCACTTGCGGCACGAATTCCAGCTCGCCAAAGGCGGCCACGTTATGGCGCAGCGAGATCCCGTCCTCGGCCCCTCCTTCCAGATAATCGAAGGCCAACCGGGGCAGCCGCCTGCGCGCCCGCGCCCGGTAATCCATCACGCTGGGCAGCATGTCTCTTCCTTGTTGGCTGGATTTCAATTAAATTACATAACAAGCACATCAATTGTATTTCGATTGTTTTAGAGCAAGCCATCCCGACCTTCCCGCTTAGGACATACCCTAAATTCAATTGATATACGATTATTCAAATCGAAAAGCAATTTAAGTAATCGTATGCTGTGTCTCAACGTGATCGGTTCTCGACCTTTCCGATCCCTACGGGACGACAGACATGACCATAGGTACCCCCCTGCTCGATGCGCTTATCCAGGCGCTGGGCGATAGCGCAGTCCTGCGCTCCGACGCCGACATGGCCGGCTACACCGAAGACTGGCGCGGCCGCTACAAAGGCGCGGCGCTGTGCGTGGCCCTGCCGGGGTCGACCCGGCAAGTCGCCGACATCGTGCGCCTGTGCAACGACTACGCCACCCCCGTATTGCCGCAAGGCGGCAACACCAGCCTGTGCGGCGGCGCGGTGCCGGACGAGGCCGGCCCGCCGCCCGTTATCGTCAACCTGTCGCGCCTGCGCCAGATCCGCCGCGTGGACCCGGCCAACAATTCGATGGAAGTCGAAGCCGGCTGCGTGCTGGCCTCGGTGCAGCAGGCCGCGGCGGAACAAGGCCGGCTGTATCCCATCAGCCTGGGCGCGGAAGGTTCGTGCCAGATCGGCGGCACCATCGCCACCAACGCGGGCGGCACCGGCGTGCTGCGCTACGGCAATACGCGCGACAACATCCTGGGCCTGGAGGTCGTGCTGCCCGACGGATCGATCTGGAACGGCCTGACCGCCTTGCGCAAGAACAATACCGGTTTCGACCTGAAGCACTTGTTCATCGGCGCCGAAGGCACCTTGGGCATCGTGACCGCGGCCGTGCTGAAGCTGCACCCCCTGCCCAATCGCCACGCCATCGCCTGGCTGGCGCCCACCGATCCGCAGGCCGCGCTCGACATCCTGGGCCTGTTCCAGCAGCAATGCGGCTCGCGCCTGTCCGCCTTCGAGATGATCGACAGCAATCAGCTGGACATCGTCATGACCCATGTGCCCGGCCGCAAGAATCCATTGCCCGGCGCGCACCCCTGGCATGTGCTGGTGGAGCTGTCGGACACAGGCAGCGGCGCGGAACTGCAGGAGGTCCTGCAACAGATCCTGGAACAGGCCTTCGAACTGGGATTGCTGCGAGATGCCGTGGTGGCCAGCAACGACAGCCAGCGCGCCGCGCTCTGGGAAGTGCGCCATAGCGTCTCGGAAGGCAACAAGAAGGCCGGCGTGGGCCTGACCACCGACAGCGCCGTGCCGGTCTCGAGCGTGCCGCGCTTCATCGCCGCCGCCACCGAGGCCGTGCGCCGCCTGGTGCCGGACCTGCCCATCCTGATCGTGGCCCACCTGGGCGACGGCAACGTGCACTTCATTCCCTTCTTCACGTTCGACGCCTGGAACGCGCTGCCCGAGCGCGACGCCATGGCGGCCGCCATTCGCCGCGCCGTCAACGACGTGGCCGATGCGCTGGGGGGCACCTTCAGCGCCGAGCATGGCGTGGGCCGCACGTCGCTGGCCGAAATGGCGCACTACAAGTCACCGGTCGAACTGGCCATGATGCGCACGCTGAAAGCCAGCTTCGACCCCGCCGCCCTCTTCAATCCCGGTCGCTTGCTGCCCTGAAGCCGCCCTTCCCGTCCGTCGTCCCGCTGGAGCCCTTCCATGAAATCCACCTCCTACAACGCCTCGCGCCGCAGCGCGCTCAAGACCGCCGCCGCCGGCGTCGCCGCCCTGGCCATGCCGATGATCTGGACGCCGTCGCGCGCGGCTTCCAAGCGCATCGTCGTGCGCGACGACGGCGGCATCTACAGCAAGGCCTATGGCGCGGTGTTCTACAAGCCGTTCACGGACGCCACCGGCATCCAGGTGGTGGGCGTGCAGGCCAACGCCGAGCCCACCGCGCAGATCCGCAGCATGGTGGACACCGGCAACTACACCTGGGACATGGCCAAGATCAGCCAGCCCGCCATCCTGATGCTCACCGAAGGCGGCAAGGTCTACCTGGAAAAGCACGGCCTGGAATCCGACCCGGTCGTGGCCACCATTCCCAAGCAATACATGTCGCCCTATGGCGTGGGCAACAACGTCTACACCACCGTGCTGGCCTACCGCACCGACGCCTTCAAGGGCCGCCGCGCCCCCGCGTCGTGGGCGGACTTCTGGGACGTCAAGAACATCCCCGGCCGGCGCGGCCTGCGCAAGCACCCGTTCGACACCATCGAGGAAGCGCTGATGGCCGACGGCGTGCCGACCGACAAGGTCTATCCCTGCGACATCGACCGCGCCCTGGCCAGCCTGGACAAGATCAAGCCGTCCGTCGACGTGTGGTGGAACACCGGCGCGCAGGTCGAGCAGATGCTGGGCTCCGGCGAAGTCGACATGATCGCCACCTGGGTCTCGCGCGCCCAATCGGCCATCGCCAACGGCGCGCCCGTGCAGATCGTGTGGGACCAGAACATCTGGGGCTGCGACAACTGGTCGATCCTGAAGGGCACGCCCAACGCCGACGCCTGCCGTGAATTCATCAAGTTCGCCTCGGACCCCAAACGCCAGGCCGCGCTGGTCGAGTTCTTCGCCGCCGGCGTGACCCAACCCGCCGCGTTCGACCACATCAAGCCCGACGTGGCGCGCAATTGCCCGACCCACCCCGACAACATCAAGACCGGCCTGCACATCAACGCCGCCTACTGGCTGGACAAGCAGCGCGACGTGCTCGAGCGCTTCAACGGTTGGGTCTTGAAGTAATTCTCTGCATACGCTGAACGCCATGTCTTCTTCCAATCTGCAAATCTCGGGCCTGGGCAAACGCTATGGCGATTTCGTCGCCCTGGCGCCCACGCACCTGGATGTCGCCCGCGGCGAATTCCTGACCCTGCTGGGCCCGTCCGGGTCCGGCAAGACCACGCTGCTAAGCCTGATCGCGGGCCTGGCCCGGCCCGACGAGGGCCGCGTGCTGATCGACGGCAACGACGTCACCCACGGCGCGCCGTACGAGCGGGACATCGGCATGGTGTTCCAGAACTATGCGCTGTTCCCGCACATGACCATCCTGGAGAACATCGCCTTTCCCCTGAAGATGCGCAAGGTGTCGGCGGCCGAGGCGAAACGGCGCGCGCAGGAAGCGCTGGACATGGTGCGGCTGCCGCAGGTCGGCGCGCGCCTGCCGCGCGAACTGTCCGGCGGCCAGCAGCAACGCATCGCGCTGGCGCGCTGCATGGTCTACCGCCCCGCGATCATCCTGATGGACGAGCCCCTGGGCGCGCTGGACAAGAAGCTGCGCGACCAGATGCAGCTGGAGATCAAGCGCATCCACCGCGAACTGGGCACCACCATCGTCTACGTGACGCATGACCAGGAAGAGGCCATGACCATGTCCGACCGCATCTGCCTGATGAACGGCGGCGCGATCGAGCAACTGGGCACGCCCGCCGATCTGTACTTCCGCCCGCGCACCCTGTTCGTGGCGGACTTCCTGGGCGAATCCAACCTGCTGCAGGGCGAGGTCACGGCCGTCGACGGCGCCACGCTGACCGTCAGGCTGGCGCACCAGGGCGTCAGCGGCCAGGCACTTTCCAATGGCGCCACGGTCAAGGTCGGCCAGAAGGTCACGCTGATGCTGCGTCCCCAGAATCTGCAGGCCGGCCCCGCCGAGGCCCATGGCCGGGCCCTGACCGGCAAGCTGCTCGACGTGATGGTGACCGGCAGCCTGACCAAGCTCTATCTCGATTCGGGCGCGCCCGACAGCGCCCCGCTCGTGGTCGCCTACCCCACGCGCCGCCAGGCCGAGCAGTACGCCATCGGCCAGCCGCTGTCGGTGACCTGGCAGGCCGCCGACGCGGTCGCCATCGCGGAGTGACCGCATGAGCCCCCTTGCCCCTCCCCGCAAACGCATGAGCCAGGGCCGCCGCCATTTCCTCATGGCCGCGCCGCTGGCGATCCTGCTGCTGGTGCTGCTGATCTATCCGGTCGGCCAGTTGCTGCTGCTGAGCTTCTACGGCGACCGGGGTTTCTCGCTGACGCAATACCACCGGTTGTTCGAGTCGTCGGTATATGTCAACGTGCTGCTCATCACGCTGAAGATCTCGCTCTGGACGACCTTCTTTGCCGTGGTGGCCGGCTACCCGGTCGCCTACCTGATCTCGAGCCTGTCGGCCCGGCGCAAGACGTCGCTGCTGTTCTGGGTGTTGCTGTCGTTCTGGACCAGCTTCCTGGTGCGCACCTTCGCGTGGGTCGTGCTGCTGGGCCGCAACGGCGTGGTCAACCAGATGCTGCAGGCGCTGGGCATCCTGGATGCGCCGGCCAACCTGCTCTACAACTTCGGCAGCGTGCTGGTCGGCATGGTGCATGCGCTGATGCCGCTGGCGGTGCTGACGATGCTGTCGGTCATGGAGAACATCGACCGCAACCTGCCGCGCGCCGCCTCCACCCTGGGCGCGCGCCCGGGCACCGCGTTCTGGAAGATCTACTTCCCGCTGTCCATGCCCGGCGTGGCCGCCGCGGCCATCATGGTGTTCGTCACCGCCATCGGCTTTTTCATCACCCCGGCGCTGCTGGGCGGCCGCAAGGAGACGATGATCACCCAGATCATCATCGACCAGGTGCAGCAGACCATGAACTGGGAATTCGCCGGCGCGGTGTCGGTGCTGCTGCTGGTGGTGGTGCTGGCCGTGTTCGCACTGTACGACCGCATACTGGGCCTGTCGACCATGACCGGCGCCGGCGCGTCGCGCCCCCGCGCCTCGGCCAAGCCCGGCCTGGCGCGCCGCGCGGGCGAGGCCCTGCTGGACCTGCTGGCCGCGCTGTCCGACCGCCTGTTCTCGCTGCTGCCCACGCGCCTGCGCCGTTCGGTGTCAGGCACCGGCCAATCGCGCACCCTGTGGTGGATCGTGCTGGCGGTGCTGGCCTTCCTGTCCGCGCCCGCCTTCCTGATGATCCCGCTGTCGTTCGATTCGGGGTCCGGCCTGACCTGGCCGCCCAAGGGCTTTTCGTTGCAATGGTACGAGCAGATGTTCACGTCGCCGGTGTGGATGCAGGCCATCACGCGCTCGCTGATCGTGGGCGTTGGCACCGGCCTGCTGGCCATGCTGATCGGCACGCCGGCCGCCTTCCTGCTGGTGCGCGCCGACATGCGCGGCAAGTCCGCCATGCTGGCCTTCGTGCTGTCGCCCATCGTGGTGCCGCGCATGATCATCGCGGTGGGCATGTTCTATTTCTTCGCCCGCGTCGGCCTGGTCGGGTCGACCGTCGGCCTGATCCTGGCGCACACGGTGGTGGCGGTGCCGTACGTGGTGATCACCATGATGGCGGTGCTGCGCAACTACGACACACGCCTGGATCTGGCGGCGCAAAGCCTGGGCGCGGGGCCCTGGTCGACGCTGCGCTTCGTGACCTTCCCGATCCTTGGCGCGGGGCTGATGTCATCGTTCCTGTTCGCTTTCGCGACTTCGTTCGACGAGCTGACGATCGCGCTGTTCGCCTCGGGCGGGCTGAACGCCACCCTGCCCAAGCAGTTCTGGGACGAAGTGACGCTGCAGATCTCCCCGGTGATCGCCGCCGTGTCCACCTGCCTGTTTATCTTCATCGCCGCGCTGATCTGGCTCGCCGACCGGCTGCGCCGCCGCAGCCTGGCGGGCTGAGGCGCGGCGCCGTTTCCCTTCCATCAGGATTTTTCCATGTTGAATGCAAGCCAACTGCGCGGCGTGTTTCCCGCGATTCCCACCCCGGTCAATGCCGACGACACCATCAACGTCCCGGCGGCCCAGGCGCTGATCGCTTACCTGCTCAAGCAGGGCATCGACGGCATCGTGCCGCTCGGCGGCACCGGTGAGTACGGAGCCTTGGCGCGGGCCGAACGCATCCGCATGTGCAAGCTGACGGTGGACGCCGTGGCCAAGCGCGTGCCGGTGATTCCCGGCGTGCTGGACCCGGGCTTTCACGACGCCCTGCAGGCCGGCCGCGAATTCGCCGACGCGGGCGCCGACGCGCTGATGGTGCTGACACCCTACTACACGACCCCGACCCAGGCCGGCATCCGCGAGTACTTCCTGCGCTACGCCGACGCATCGCCGCTGCCGGTGATGATCTACGAGATCCCGTACCGCACCCGCATCGCGATCGCGCCCGAAGTGCTGCACGAACTGTCGCGCCACCCGAACATCATCGGCATGAAGGCCTGCAACACGGACATGTACCACTTCCTGCGCACGGTGGCCGGCGTGGACGAATCGTTCGCCGTGTTCAGCGGCGAGGACACGCTGCTGCCGGTTCACCTGGCCGCCGGCGCCCAAGGCGGGATCGTGGTGACGGCGAGCCTGCTGCCCAAGGCCTGGCGCAAGGTCTATGACCTGGCCGCCGAAGGCCGCACGCGCGACGCCATGCTGCTGCACCGTCGCCTGATCCCCCTGATGAACCTTGCGTTCGCCGAGACCAATCCCGGACCGATGAAGTCCGTGATGGACCTGATCGGCGTCGATGCGCCGGAAGTGCTGGATCCCCTGGTGCAGCCCGGGGCCGACCTGCAGGCGTCCTTGCGGTCGGTGGTCAAGCCCTTGCTGGCGGAGTTCGAGGGCGTTTGAGACAGGCGATTCGGGAAGGATTGGGCACGATCGATCGACCGCGCCCGGCCTTTACCTCGAATACGCCGAGAACTTGGACTTGGAGATGGACGTCGCCGCCACCTGCACGTGCTGCGCCAACTCCGCCTCGACCCGGGCAACGGTCCATCGCGTCGTCGGCACGGAAATGTTGATCGCCGCCACCGCCAATCCCCGATGATCGATCACCGGCGCCGCCACCGAAATATCTCCCAGCACCGTTTCGTTCACGATGATCGCGTAGCCCTTCTCGGCCACGCGCTGCGCGCGTTCGAGCAGCTTGTCGGGATTGACTTCCGTGTAGGGCGTGATCGGCTCCAGGCGGGTCTGCGCCAGGATTTCACGGCGCTGCTCATCCGACAGGCGTGACAGGATCGCCGTGCCCGACGCGGTGAAATACGCCGGCAGGCGGCTGCCCACGGCGATGTCCACATTGACCAGGTGATGCCCTGGGAAGCGGGCCACGAACACGATCTCGTGCCCGTCCAGTTCTTGCAGGTTGGTGGTTTCGCCCAGCGTGCGGCTGATGTCCAGCAGATAGGGCGACGCCTTGTCGATCAACTCATTGGCGCGCACGTAGTTGTACGAGAACTGCAGCACCTTCGGCGTCAGTCCGTAATTGCGCGTGTCCGGAATGCGGCGCAGATAGCCCAGCGTTTCCAGCGTGTAGACCAGGCGTTGCGTCGCGCTGCGGTCCAGGCCCGAGGCACGCGCAATGTCGGCCAGCGTCATGTGGCGTTTCGGGCCGTCGAAGGCGTGCAGCACCTGGAAGGCTTTTTCGGTCGAGCCTACAAAGAGCGAAGACCGGGTCTCGGTCGCCGCCTGCGTCTTGTCCGTATCGTCGGGCTTGTTTTTGGGCACGGGAGCAGCCTATTTGAAAGAAGGAGCGCGCGCGAATCGGAAGCGCGGGCCGTCTTGCCGGCGGCAATCGCGCGTATCGCACGCGATTTAATTGTAATTCAATTATTAATAGCAGATCCCAATTACCACATAGCGCGGCACGCGCGATCGCGCTGCCCTCAACCGTGCGTCGGCGGACCGGCCTTCACGCTGCCGCGAGCGCCGTCATGCGGCCAACGGCACGCCCGGCTGGCTGGCCGAGCGCGTGCCCGGCACCGGATGACAGGACTGCGGATGGTAGGTGTGCACCAGTGACAGCTTGACGCGGTCGCTGCGGTTGCCCTGCGCCGCGTGCAGCGTGCGGCAATGGAAGAACACCAGGTCGCCGGCGCGCAGCTCGGGACAGACGGCGCGCGCGATCCATGCGGCGTTCTCGGGCGAGTCATCGCGGAAGAATTTCTGCTCGTCGAACTGCGCCGGCTTGAACGCCGCCGCGTGCGAACCGGGAATGAACGACAGGCCGCCGTTGTCCCAGTTCTCGTCGCCCAACGCCAGCCAACAGGACATCAGGTCGGTATCGGAAAACGACCAATAGCGGATGTCCTGGTGCCAGCCGGTCAGGCTGCCATAGGCGGGATGCTTGGTCATCACGCAGTTGTGGTGCACCGTGGACAGCACCGGCGTCTCGCCGAAATAGCGCGCCAGCGATTGGCCGATGCGCGCGTTGGTGGCCCATTGCGCGAACAAGGGATCGCGCCCATAGGCGCTGAGCAGGCGCCGCACCGTCAGGCCGCCTTCGGCGTTGCGCGACTCGGGCGCGCCGGGATAGCGCAGGTCCGCCTCGTATTCGATGGGCGCCACGTGCTCGCGCAGATGGCGCTCGGCCAGCGCGCGCAGCGCCGCCACCTCGGCCGGGTCGGCGAACTGGCGCGCGACCACGAAACCCTGCTCGCGCAGGACCGCTAACTCATCTTCTTGCAACGACGCGGACATGATGAACCTGCCAACCCCTCAGACCCCGCGGCGTAAGCTGCAAAGCGTCTGCGCACAGGGCAGGCGCGTGCCGGGCGAGGCGCCGGCGAGCGCGGGGAGAGCTAGATTACACCTAAATACGCGGACCGGCCGCTGGCGTCTGGTCGGGCGGGGCCGCGGCCCCGAGGCGGGCGGTGTCACGCTCGGCTTCCTCGTGGTGCACCCACTCGCGCCACACGGCCACCAGCAGCGCCATCAGCACCGGGCCGACGAACAGCCCGACGATGCCCATGGTCTTCACGCCCCCCACCAGGCCGAAGAAGGTCGGCAGGAACGGCAGCTTGACCGGCCCGCCCACCAGGCGCGGACGCAGCGTCTTGTCGACGATGAACAGTTCGACGCTGCCCCACACCATCAACGCGATGCCCGCCACCACATGGCCGGAACCGACCAGGTACAGCGACACCAGCGTGAACGACAGCGGCGCGCCGCCGGGAATCAACGCCATGAAGCCGGTGACCACGCCCAGCAGCACCGGCGACGGCACGCCGGCGACCCAGTAGGCGATGCCCAGCACCACGCCCTCGCCCAATGCGATCAGGCCCATGCCGGTGACGGTGGAATTGATGGTGGCCGGCACCACGCGCGAAAAACGCTGCCAGCGCGCCGGCAGGATGCGTTCGCCCAGCACGTCCAGTTGCGCCACCATGCGCATGCCGTCCTTGTAGACGAAGAACAGCGTGATCAGCATGAACAGCACCGTCAGCAGCAACTGGAACACGTTGCCGGTGGCGGCCAGCACCATGCGGTAGATATTGCCCAGGTGTTCGCCGCTGACGGCCTCGACCAGCGCGCCCAGCGCATGCGGCTGGCCGATATAGGCCTGCCAGTATTCGGAGAGCCGGTCGCCCACCACGGGCATCGAGGTGATCCAGTTGGGGACCGCGACGCCATGGCGATTGGCGGCGATGGCCCAGGCGAAGAAGGTGCTGGCCTCCTTGATGGCGTACGACAGCGCCAGCGACAGCGGCACGATCAGCACCACGATCACCACCAGCAGGGCCAGCGACGCCGCCAGCGCGGTGCGGCCGCCGCAGCGCGCGACCAGCCGCTGGTACAGGGGCCAGCTGGCCAGGCCGATGATCAGCGCGGCCAGCGCCGGCACCAGGAAGCCGCTGAGGAAATACACCCCCGCCAACAAAACGAGCAGCAAAAGCCAACGGGCGATCAGGTAAGCGGGGAGTACAGGCTGCATAGAGCGGATCGACAGTGAATGCGTTGAGGCTTTGACTGTCGGACTATACAGACGTTTCGGGAAATACGAGGGACGCAAGCCCTGTATTTACTACGGGGTTTCCCGGTGTTCCGGGATTTTGCCGGCAAATTGCGGGCGTGGCGGACCCGCGGGCCCGCCACCTCGGACACGGCCTGCCTTACAGCGCGTATTCGGCGGCCTCTTCGCGCGCGGTACGGCGGCGCGGCATGGGGTCGTTGGCAGCGGCCACGCCGGCCACGGCCATCTGCTTGGCCTGGCTGATCTGGCGCTGCTGGAACACGCCGCAGCTGGCGGCGGCCGGATCGGTCTCGTCGCGGCCGCTGAGCAGCGGGCAGCTGGCGAACAGTTCCGCCGCCCAGTCGGCGAAGGCGCGCACCTTGGGCGACAGCTGGCGGCTTTGCGGATACAGCACCGAGATCGCGGTGGCGCTGGGCTTCCATTGCGGCAGCACCTCGATCAGCTCGCCCGACTGCAGGTAGGGCAGCGCCATGTAGCGCGGCGTCTGGATCAGGCCGAAACCCTTCAGCCCGCAATCCAGGTAGGCGCCGGCCTCGTTCACCGCCACGGTGCCGCGCATGTCCACTTCCTGGTGCTTGCCGTCGATCTTGAAGTCCCAGGCGCAGTTGCGGCCGGTGCGGCTGGAGAAATAATGCACGGCGTGGTGGTTGCGCAGTTCCTCGATGGTCTGCGGCATGCCATGGCGCGCGACGTAGGTCGGCGAGGCGCAGGTCACGGTCTGCAGGGTGCCGATGCGGCGCGCCACCAGGCTGGAATCTTCCAGGTCGCCAGCGCGGATGACGCAGTCGACCGCCTCCTGCACCATATCGACGGGACGGTCGCCCATGCCCAGCACCAGCTCGACATCGGGGTACTTGTCGTGGAAATCACACAATGAGGGAATCAGGATCAGCCGGCCGATACAGGTCGGCACATCGATGCGCAGCCGGCCCTTCAGGCGCAGCGCCGCTTCCTGGAAACAGGCCTCGGTTTCCTCGACGTCGGCCAGGATGCGCACGCAGTGCTGGTAGTAGCCGGCGCCGTCGGGCGTCAGGCCGATGCGGCGCGTGGTGCGGTTGAGCAGGCGCACGCCCAGCAGGCGTTCGAGATTCTGGATGATGGTGGTGACGGTGGTGCGCGGAAGCGAGAGGCTGTCGGCCGCCCGGGTGAAACTATTGGCGTCCACGACGCGCACAAACACCTGCATAGCCTGAAAACGGTCCATGGCGACGGTGTCCTTTAAGGGCAATTTGGTCGGGGTGTACGGAGCATAACCCGAATTCGTCCGAGATTAGACAAATCTGTCGAACAGTGTTGCCGAGATAGACGTGTTTATCCACGCCGGCAAAACACTCAGAATGCAAAGCATCTTGAAGTGCCCGTGCCGCCCGGCGCCATCCCAGGGCCTGTCAATCCTCAGATTCCGATCCCGGTATAACCCGTCCCCCAAAAAGGCGGGTTCCACCAGGGAAACGTAACCGCGTTGCATGTTGCACCGCAATATGACATCGGTGTTTCAGGACTGACAGACCCGCCGCGATGCCCGCCCCGCCGCCAACCCGCCCCCGTCGCGGTCACGGCAAGCGCGCTTCACCCCGACATCACCCATCAAGGAACATCATGGTTTCGCGTAATCGTATTGCTGTGCTCGTCGTCTTCGCGGCCGTCATCGCGGCCGGCGGGGGCTATGCCCTGTTTCGCGCCCCCGCGGGCGCCAACGCGGCCCAGGCGCAAGGCGCGCCCGCCGCGCCCCCTGTCGAGGTGGCCGAAGTGGTCAGCAAGACCATCGTCGACTGGCAGCGCTACTCCGGCCGGCTGGAAGCCATCGACCGCGTGGACATCCGTCCGCTGGTGTCCGGCACCCTGACCGCCGTGCACTTCCAGGACGGCAGCATCGTCAAGAAGGGCGACGTGCTGTTCACCATCGACCCGCGCCCCTACGCGGCCGAGGTGGACCGCGCCGCCGCCGCCCTGACCGCCGCCAAGGCCCGCGCCTCGTACACGGCCACCGAACTGGCCCGCGGCCAGCGCCTGCTGGCCGACAACGCCATCGCCCGCCGCGACTTCGAGGAAAAGCAGAACGCCGCGCGTGAAGCCGCGGCCAATCTGCAGGGCGCGCAGGCCGCGCTGGACTATGCCAAGCTCAACCTGGGCTACACCCGCATCGAAGCGCCGGTCGCCGGCCGCGTGTCGCGCGCGGAAGTCACGGTGGGCAACGTGGTCGCCGCCGGCGCCGCCTCGGTGCCGCTGACCACGCTGGTGTCGGTCTCCAAGATGTACGCCTCGTTCGACGTCGACGAGCAGACCTTCCTGAAGTACGTGAACCCCGCCCGCAACGGCAAGGCCGGCTCGGTGCCGGTCGAACTGGGCCTGGCCAACGAGGATGGCTACTCGCGCACCGGCTTCGTGCAATCGGTGGACAACCGCCTGGACGCCACGTCCGGCACCATCCGCGTGCGC
The DNA here is from genome assembly GCF_052906545.1 of Achromobacter sp. CSND-B12. Taxonomy (NCBI): domain Bacteria; kingdom Pseudomonadati; phylum Pseudomonadota; class Betaproteobacteria; order Burkholderiales; family Alcaligenaceae; genus Achromobacter; species Achromobacter sp. CSND-B12. The sequence continues at coordinate 2,565,125 of NZ_JBREGJ010000001.1, forward strand.
GCCGAGTTCGACAACGCCGACGGCACCCTGCTGCCCGGCCTGTACGCCCGCATCCGCCTGGGCGGCAGCGAGCCGCGCAGCGCCGTGCTGATCGACGAGAAGGCCATCGGCACCGACCAGGACAAGCGCTACGTGCTGGTGCTGGACGACAAGAATCACGCCAACTACCGCCAGGTGAAGCTGGGCGCCAACCAGGAAGGCCTGCGGGTCGTGGACTCCGGCCTGGCCGCCGGCGAACGCATCGTGGTCAATGGCTTGCAGCGCGTGCGCCCTGGCGACGCCGTGAGCCCCACCGTGGTGCCCATGGTCGCGGCGCAACGCAACCCGGTCAAGACCGCGGCCGCCAACTAAGCCGCCGGTGAACCGCAAAGCAGAACGAGAACGTTCATGAATATCTCGAAATTCTTCATCGACCGGCCGATCTTCGCCGGGGTGTTGTCCGTGCTGGTGTTGCTGGGCGGCCTGCTGGCCATGTTCCAGCTGCCGATCTCGGAGTACCCGGAAGTGGTGCCGCCCTCGGTGGTGGTGCGCGCGCAGTACCCGGGCGCCAACCCCAAGGTCATCGCCGAAACCGTCGCCTCGCCGCTGGAGGAATCCATCAACGGCGTGGAAAACATGCTGTACATGCAATCGCAGGCCAACAGCGACGGCAACCTGACGCTGACGGTCAACTTCAAGCTGGGCGTGGACCCGGACAAGGCCCAGCAGCTGGTGCAGAACCGCGTGTCGCAGGCGTTGCCGCGCCTGCCGCCGGACGTGCAGCGGCTGGGCGTCACGACCACCAAGAGCTCGCCCACCCTGACGCTGGTGGTGCACCTGATCTCGCCCAACGACCGCTACGACATCACCTACCTGCGCAACTACGCGATCCTGAACATCAAGGACCGCCTGGCGCGCATCACCGGCGTGGGTGAAGTGACGGTGTGGGGCGCGGGCAACTACTCGATGCGCGTGTGGCTCGACCCGCAGAAGGTGGCGCAGCGCGGCATGACGGCCGCCGAAGTGGTCGCCGCCATCCGCGAGCAGAACGTGCAGGTCGCCGCCGGCGTGATCGGCGCGTCCCCGACCCTGGGCGACGTGCCGCTGCAGCTGAACGTGAATGCGCGCGGCCGCCTGCAGACCGAAGAGGAATTCCGCGACATCATCCTCAAGACCTCGCCCGATGGCGCCGTGACGCACCTGTCGGACGTGGCCCGCGTGGAACTGGATGCCCAGGAATACGGCCTGCGTTCGCTGCTGGACAACAAGCAGGCGGTGGGCATGGGCATCATGCAATCGCCGGGCGCCAACGCGCTGGACGTGTCCTCGCAGGTGCGCGCCGCCATGGCCGAGCTGGCCCAGGACTTCCCGCCGGGCGTGGAATACCGCATCGAATACGACCCGACCCAGTTCGTGCGCTCCAGTATCGAGGCCGTGGTGCACACGCTGCTGGAAGCCATCGCGCTGGTGGTGCTGGTGGTGATCCTGTTCCTGCAGACCTGGCGCGCGTCCATCATCCCGCTGCTGGCGGTGCCGGTGTCCATCGTGGGTACGTTCGGCCTGCTGCTGATGTTCGGCTATTCCATCAACGCCCTGTCGTTGTTCGGGATGGTGCTGGCCATCGGGATCGTGGTCGACGACGCGATCGTGGTGGTGGAGAACGTCGAGCGCAACATCGCCGCGGGCCTGAGCCCGCGTGACGCGACCTATCGCGCCATGCGCGAGGTGAGCGGCCCCATCATCGCCATCGCCCTGACGCTGTGCGCGGTGTTCGTGCCGCTGGCGTTCATGACCGGCCTGACCGGCCAGTTCTACAAGCAGTTCGCCATGACCATCGCCATCTCGACGGTGATCTCGGCGTTCAACTCGCTGACCCTGTCGCCGGCCCTGTCGGCCCTGCTGCTCAAGAGCCACCACGACAAGCCGGATTGGCTGACCCGGGGCATGAACCGCGTGTTCGGCCGCTTCTTCAACTGGTTCAACAACATGTTCGGCCGCGCCTCGGAAAGCTACGGCGTGGGCGTGTCCGGCGTGATCCGCCGCAAGGCCGGCGCCATGGGCGTCTATGCGGTGCTGGTGGCCGCCACCATCGGCGTGTCGTACCTGGTGCCGGGCGGCTTCGTGCCGGCGCAGGACAAGCAGTACCTGATCGGCTTCACCCAGCTGCCCAACGGCGCTTCGCTGGACCGCACTGACGCCGTGATCCGCCGCATGAGCGACATCGCCCTGAAGGAACCCGGCGTGCAGAGCGCCATCGCCTTCCCGGGCCTGTCCATCAACGGCTTCACCAACAGTTCCAGCGCCGGCATCGTGTTCGTGATGCTCAAACCCTTCGACGAGCGCAAGGGCGCCGCGCTGTCGGGCAACGCCATCGCGGCTTCGCTCAACCAGAAGTTCGCGGCCATCCAGGACTCGTTCATCGCCGTGTTCCCGCCCCCGCCCGTGATGGGCCTGGGCACGCTGGGCGGTTTCAAGTTCCAGATCGAGGACCGCGGCGCCGCCGGCTACGCCGAACTGGACAGGGCCAAGTCCGCGTTCCTGGCCAAGGCGCGCCAGGCGCCCGAGCTCGGCCCCGCGTTCTCCAGCTACGAGATCAACGTGCCGCAGCTGGACGTGGACCTGGACCGCGTCAAGGCCAAGCAGCTGGGCGTGCCGGTGACGGAAGTCTTCGACACCATGCAGATCTACCTGGGCTCGATGTACGTCAACGACTTCAACCGGTTCGGCCGCGTGTTCCAGGTGCGGGCGCAGGCGGACGCGCAGTACCGCGCGCATGCCGATGACATCCTGCAGCTCAAGACCCGCAATGCCGCCGGCGACATGGTGCCGCTGTCGTCGCTGGTGACCGTCAAGCAGACCTTCGGCCCCGAAATGGTGGTGCGCTACAACGGCTACACCGCCGCCGACATCAACGGCGGACCGGCGCCGGGCTACTCGTCCGACCAGGCCCAGGCCGCGGCCGAGCGCGTGGCCGCCGAAACCCTGCCGCGCGGCATGAAGCTGGAATGGACCGACCTGACCTACCAGCAGATCCTGGCGGGCAACGCCGGCCTGTGGGTGTTCCCGATCAGCGTGCTGCTGGTGTTCCTGGTGCTGGCCGCGTTGTACGAAAGCCTGACCCTGCCGCTGGCCGTGATCCTGATCGTGCCGATGAGCATCCTGGCCGCGCTGACCGGCGTGTATCTGACGGGCAATGACAACAACATCTTCACCCAGATCGGCCTGATGGTGCTGGTGGGGCTGTCGGCCAAGAACGCGATCCTGATCGTGGAATTCGCCCGCGAGCTCGAAATGAACGGCCGCACGCCGCTGGAAGCCGCGATCGAGGCCAGCCGCCTGCGCCTGCGTCCGATCCTGATGACGTCGATCGCCTTCATCATGGGTGTGGTGCCGCTGGTGCTGTCGTCCGGCGCCGGTTCGGAAATGCGCCACGCCATGGGTGTCGCGGTGTTCTTCGGCATGCTCGGCGTGACCCTGTTCGGCCTGTTCCTGACGCCGGTGTTCTACGTGCTGCTGCGTTCGATGGGCGGCAAGAAATTGCACTCGGCCGCGCCGCACGAGGCGCCGGTGTGCATGCCGCACATCGACCCGAACGCGCCGCCCGCCACGCAGCACAACGCCTGATCCGGCCTGGAAAAAAATAGCCAGCGCGCCCCGTCCCGCACGGCGGGGCGCGCGCCCAAGAGAATCGTCATGAAGACCAATAGACTGATCCGCGGTTCCGCCCTGCTTGCCGTCCTGCTCGTGCTGGCCGGCTGCGCGGTGGGCCCGACCTACGAACGGCCCGCGGCCGCCACGCCGGCGGCCTACAAGGAAGCCGCGCTGCCCGCCGCCGAAGCCGGCACCTGGAAACCGGCGCAGCCGTCCGAGGAAGCGCTGCGCGGCGAATGGTGGAAAGTGTTCGGCGACGAAGGCCTGAACCAGCTGCAGGAAGAGGCGCACAAAGCCAACCAGAACCTGCAGGCCGCCGCCGCCCGCCTGACCCAGGCGCGCGCGCTGCAACGCGAGGCCCGCGCCGGTTTCTTCCCCAGCCTGGACGCCGCCTTCGGCCCCAATCGCCAGCGCCCCTCGGCCGTATCGCAAGGCCTGCCCGACGGCACGTCGACGCGGCCGGTGACCACCTGGCGCGCGCAAGGCACGGTGTCGTACGAGGCCGACCTGTTCGGCCGCGTCGCCTCCACCGCCGACGCCGCCACCGCCGACGCGCAGCAGAGCGAAGCGCTGTACCGCTCGGTGCTGCTGGCGCTGCAGGCCGACGTCGCCACCACCTATTTCCTGGTGCGCGAACAGGATGCCGAAGCCGCGCTGTACCGCCAGACGGTGCAACTGCGCACCGAGACCCTGCAGCTGATCCAGCGCCGCTACGACGCGGGCGACATCAGCGAGCTGGACCTGGCGCGCGCCAAGGCCGAACTGGCCTCGGCGCAATCCGAGGCGCTGGGCATCGACCGCCGCCGCGCCGCCGGCGAACACGCGCTGGCCGTGCTGCTGGGCCGCGCGCCGTCGGAATTCTCGATGCCGCCCAAGCCGATCGAAAAGGTGGCGCTGTCGATTCCGGCCGGCCTGCCGTCGACGCTGCTGGAACGCCGTCCCGACATCGCCGCCGCCGAACGCGCCATGGCCGCCGCCAACGCCCGCGTGGGCGCCGCCAAGTCGGCGTTCTTCCCGCGCCTGGACATCACGGGCGCCTTCGGCTACGAATCGTCGGAACTGGGCAACCTGTTCCAATGGTCGAGCCGCACGTTCCTGCTGGGTCCGCTGGTCGGCGCCGCGCTGTCGATGCCGATCTTCGACGGCGGCCGCCGCCAGGCCGGCCTGGACCGCGCCCGCGCGGTCTACGAGGAAGACGTGGCGGTCTACCGCCAGACGGTGCTGAACGCGTTCCGCGAAGTCGAGGACAACCTGGCCAACCTGCGCATCCTGTCCGACCAGACGCGCGCACAGGACGCCGCGGTGGAAGCCTCGGCCCGCGCCGCGAAGCTGTCGCACACGCAATACCGCGAAGGCTCGATCAGCTATCTGGACGTGATCGAAGCTGATCGCAGTGTGCTGCTGCAGCAACGGGTGGCGGTGCAGTTGAGCGGTGAGCAGGCGCGGTCTGCGGTGGATCTGATTCGGGCGATCGGCGGCGGATGGGGGAATCCGGTGCCTGGGGCGGAGGCTGTGGCGGCTAATCGTTAGTTGTTCATTGCTCGAGCATTGCGTTAGCTGCTGTTGGCGATGATGAGTCGGTCTTCGTAGGTCGCCCCTCGGGCGGGCGGACCCGATGGCGGGCGCCCACGATTGCGGTCCGGAGCGTTCGCTCCGGACTTCCCCATCCTCATCCTCGTCCTCGCCTTCGGCGACTCCTTCGGATTCCGTCGGGCGCATCGAGGTTGCCCGCCATCGGGTCCGCCCGCCCGAGGGGCTGCGAGCGTCTAGGCTTGTCGCGCTGTTAGACCTGTGTGCGGGGAAGGGAATCTACAGGGCTGCCCATCGCGGCCGCGCGGGCGGCCACGATGGGCGTCTGTGCATTTGAGCGTGCTGCGGGTGCGCTGCGCGCTGGCGGTGGGCGGTTTTCTAATGGTTCCGCACGTCAGGGGGGGAGGGCGGTGGTGGTCGGCGCGGCATCAGACATGTTGCGCGGGACGACCTCTCGCGCCGACCACAAACAGGCGTGGTGCCAGAAGACTTTCAATAGCAAACATTCCGCCGCGCCCACACGCGAGAGCGCCATCACCCCGACGCAAGACGCAGCGCAAGCCGCAAAAGGCCGCCCGCGCGGCCGGCTTGCGGCGGGCCCCGCAAGACCCTCCCTCCATCCCCGATGTGCGCCAAAACGCCAAGCACACCACCCGTCCCAACGCCCGAGGCTAAGCCTCATCGCGAGCGCGTGGCGGGGTCGGTGGGGGATGGCGGGGCGTGTAGATGCGCCCGGCGGAAACCGTAGGGAGCCGAAGGCGTACGAGGTTGAGCCCGGGGCTGTCCGGAGCGAACGCTCCGGACAGCAATCGTAGCCCCGCCATCCCCCACCGACCCCGACACGCGCGCCTCAAGAACCCACAGCCCCTCGCGACACCTAACAACCCCTACAATCTCCGCCATGTCGCCCATCCGCCTCTTCTACGCCCTCTGGCCCGACACCCCCCTGGCCAACACGCTGTCCACCTGGGCCACTCAAGCCCAACCGCACAGCCGCGGCCGCGCCATGCGCACGGAAACCCTGCACATGACGCTGGCCTTCCTGGGCTCCGTGGAAAAGGAAATCGCCGACGAACTCATCGACGCCACCCCCTGCCACCGCCTGCAGCCCGGCACTGTCGTCCTCGACCGCTACGGCGTCTTCGCCCGCCCACGCATCCTCTGGGCCGGCCCCGCGCAGACTCCGGATTCGCTCCAGGCCAGCCATGACGGCCTGTGGCTGTGGCTGTCAGCCTTCGGCTTCGTGCCGCCCGCCCAGCCGTTCCGCCCCCACGTCACGCTGCTGCGCAACATCGAGCGCAACGACCCACCCGCCGACGCCCCCCCGCCCCTGACCTGGCACTACGACCGCATGGTGCTGGTGGCATCCGAATCCACCGACGGCGGCAGCCGCTACCGCGTCGTCGCCCGCTCGAAACCGCAACCGGGCTGAGGCCACTCGCCGGCGCTCTGGCACAATCGAGCGCGTCGCAACGACTTAGGATCTTTATGATCATCCTGCTCGACCAAGACGGCGTGCTGGCCGACTTCGAACACGCCTTCATCGATGCCTGGCGCGCGCGCCATCCCGACATCGCGCCGGTGGCGTTCGAGGACCGCAAATCCTTCTATATCCGCGAAGACTACGCGCCCGAGCTGCGCGGCATGGCCGAGGCCATCTACACCGCGCCCGGGTTCATCCGCAACCTGCCGCCGGTGCCGGGGGCGCTGGAGGCCGTGAAGGAACTGCTGGCGCTGGGCATGGACGTGCGCATCTGCACCTCGCCCCTGTCGCAGTTCGAGAACTGCGTCGCCGAGAAATACCTGTGGGTCGAGAAACACCTGGGCCGCGAGGCCACCAACCGGCTGATCCTGACCAAGGACAAGACCCTGGTGCACGGCAACCTGCTGATCGACGACAAGCCCCTGATCCAGGGCGCGGTCAAGCCGCGCTGGAAGCACGTCCTGTTCGACGCGCCCTACAACCGCGGCGTCGCCGACCGCCCCCGGATCACCTGGAGCAACTGGCGCAACGTGCTGGCCGGCGAGCTGTATACGGCCGACGAATGACGCCTGGATGACATCCTGACGGCCGGGTGGCCGGCCCTGTTCAGCGGCCGGGGTTGAGGCTATTCTGTGGTGCTGTATCCCCACACCCTGGAGGAGCCTGCACCATGAATCTGCACCGCCTGCTCAAGCAGCGAGAAGCCGACCACAAGCCCTTGCGCGTAGCGCTGCTGGGCGCCGGAAAGTTCGGCGCGATGTTCATGAGCCAGGCCCCGCGCACGCCCGGCATGCGGCTGGTGGCCGTGGCCGATCTGACCCCGGATCGCGCCCGCGCCGCGCTCACCCGGGTCGGCTGGCCGGCCACGGCGCTCAACGCCGCCAGCACCGGCGACGCCCTCAAGCAAGGCAAGGTCTATTTCACCGACGATCCCCACGCGGTCATCGCCAGTCCGGACGTCGACATCGTCATCGACGCCACCGGCCAGGCGGCCGCCGGCATTGGCCACGTGCTGGCCTGCTGCGAGCACGGCAAGCACATCATCATGGTCAACGTCGAGGCCGACGCGCTGGCGGGACCCTTGCTGGCGCGGCGCGCGCGCGAAGCCGGCATCGTCTATTCGCTGGCCTATGGCGACCAGCCGGCGCTGATCTGCGAAATGGTGGACTGGGCCCGCGCCAGCGGCTTCGAGGTGATGGCGGCCGGCAAGGGCACCAAGTACCTGCCCGAATTCCATACTTCCACGCCCGACACCGTCTGGCCCTACTACGGCTTCACCGCCGAGATGGTGGCGGCCGGCGACTTCAACGCGCAGATGTTCAACAGCTTCCTGGACGGCACCAAGAGCGCCATCGAGATGGCCGCGGTCTCCAACGCCACCGGGCTGCTGCCCTCGCCCTCGGGCCTGCACTTTCCGCCCTGCGGCGTGGACGACCTGGCGCGCGTGCTGCGGCCGCGCGAGGATGGCGGCATCCTGCATCATCGCGGCCAGGTGGAAGTGATCTCGTCGCTCGAACGCGACGGCCGGCCGGTGTTCCGCGACCTGCGCTGGGGCGTGTACGTGACGCTGGCGGCCGACAGCGACTACGTGCGTCGCTGCTTCAAGGAATACGGCCTGGTCACCGATCCCAGCGGCAACTACACCGCCATGTACAAGCCGTATCACCTGATCGGGCTGGAACTGGGCATCAGCGTGGCCAGCGTCGGCTTGCGGCGCGAGCCTACCGGCGCGCCGGCCGGCTGGCATGGCGATGTAGTGGCCACGGCCAAGCGCGACCTGCAGGCCGGGCAGTTGCTGGACGGCGAAGGCGGCTACACCGTGTATGGCCGGCTGATGCCGGCGCGCGATTCGGTCGACGAGGGCTACCTGCCGCTGGGCCTGTCGCACCAGGTCAAGCTCAAGCACGCGGTGCGGCAGTCGCAGGCGATCCGCTGGAGCGACGTGGAATACGACGATCGTTCGGCCGCCGTGCAGTTCCGCCGCGAAATGGAACAGACCTTCGCCTGAACGCGGCGCCTCGCCATGCCGCCCCCGGCCCCGCGTGAATCGGGGCGGGCCGGCGACCGTCAGACCGGCGGCGAACGTTCCGCCTGGAACAGCCGCAGGCGGTCGGCGGCATTGCGCAGGTGCTGCTCGGCGGCCTTGCCGGCGGCATCGGAATCCCCGCCCTCGATGGCCGCGAAGATCGCCTGGTGTTCGCTCTGCACCGCCGCCATGCGCTCGGCGTACATGCGCGCCGTGTTGTTGCGCGCGCTGCGGATGACGCGCCGCACATTCGCTTCCAGATAGTCGTTCAGCGCCACCAGGTGCGGATTGTGCGTGGCCTGCACGATGGCCTGGTGGAACTGGTAGTCCTCTTCGTCGCCCAGCTTGTCGTTGATGAGCGCGTACTCCATGCCCACCAGCGCCTGGCGCATCTTCTTCAGGTCGGGTTCGGTGCGGCGTTGCGCCGCGTAGCGCGCGGCGGTCACTTCGATCGACAGCATCAGCTCCAGGATGTGTTCCAGGTCCTGGTTGTCGCCCGGCGTGGGCGCGGCGATGCGGAAGGCGTTGCGCTGGAAGTTCGGATCGACGAACACGCCGCTGCCTTGCTGCGAGGTGATCAAGCCTTCGGATTTCAGGCGCGCCAGCGCCTCGCGCACCACGGCGCGGCTGACCGAGTAGATCTCGGTCAATTGCTTCTCGGTGGGCAGGCGGTCGCCGGGCGCCAGCGTGCCCTGGCGGATCTGCTCGGCCAGCGCGTCGGCCACGCCCGCCGAAAGCGAATGCCTGGGCGCGGCGCGCTGCGGGTCGGAGTCCTGTGCTTGAGTGGGCTGCATGTGGAATCGTTAAAACGTGAAGGCGGCTCGCGGCGGGGAAGCCCCTGGGGCGCGCCGGCCCGTGGTTATAGGAATTCTCGACGTTTCACTGCGGCGGCGCCCTTGAAAATTATAGGATTTTGCCGGAATCAAGGGCGCGGCCGCTTCAGACTTTACGCGATATAGATGCCGCCGTTCACCTGCATCACCTCGCCCGTCACGAAACCGGCCAGCGGCGAGCACAGGAAAGCAATCGCGCCGGCGATTTCCTCGGCCGTGCCGAAGCGCCGCAACGGCGTGCTTTCCAGCAACTGCGCGCCCTTCTGGCCGATCAGGTCGTGCGTCATGGAGGTGGCGATGATCCCGGGCGCCACCGCGTTCACGCGGATCTGCGGCGCCAGCTCCAGCGCCAGGCTGCGGGTGAAGCTCTGCACCGCGCCCTTGGAGGCCGAATAGGCCGCGTGCGCGTAGCTGCCGCGCTGCGCCGCCAGCGACGTCAGCAGCACGATCGAGCCGTTCTGGCGCAGGTGACGCTGGGCCGCGCGGCACACGTAGAAGGTGCCGTCCAGGTTCACGCCCATCAGCTTCTTCCAGGCCTCGTCGCTGGTGTCCTTGACCAGTTGCTCCGGGTAGATGCCGGCGCAATGCACCAGGTGGTCGAGGCCGCCGAAGTGGTGCGCGGCGCGTTCCAGCACGCGGTCGCAATCGTGCGAGGCGGCCACGTCCAGCGCGTGCACGAACACCCGCTGGCCGCTGGCGTCCAGCTCGGCGGCCACCTCGTCCAGGCGCGCCTTGTCGATGTCGGTGAGCACCAGCCGGGCGCCATGGGCGGCCATCAGCCGCGCGGTCGCCAGACCGATGCCATTGCCCGCGCCGGTGATGGCCACTACCTGTCCTTCGAACGAAATCATGCTGTCTCCAAAGCGCTTTTTCGACGGCAAGCGCCCGCTCCCGGGGTGCCGCCGACGGTTCGATTGAACCGCCAAATGCATCGCTTGACACGGGAAAAACGCTTGCCCTATGATTTATCGGACAACTTAATAAAGTTGCCTGACAACTTGTGTTGAAAGCGTAAAGCAACTGGCGATTTCAGGCAAGCAGGTCGGAAAAACACGGCCAACGGCCGCATGACAGGCAGGGGACAACCAGGTGGAAATCACCGGCAGCACAACCGTATTCGCGATCGCGGCCGACCCGATCGCGCACGTCAAGACGCCCCAGCGGCTCAACGCCCTGCTGCGCGAACGCGGCATCGACGCCGTCATGGTGCCGTTCCACGTGGCCGCCGCCGGCCTGCCCGGCCTGTTCGCGGGCCTGCGCGGCCTGGCCAACCTGGGCGGGCTGGTGGTCACCGTGCCCCACAAGGAAAGCGCCGCCACGCTGTGCGACGCCCTCACCCCCGCCGCCGAACTGATCGGCGCCGTCAATGCGGTGCGGCTGCGCGACGGCTGCCTGACCGGCGGCAACTTCGACGGCCTGGGCTTCGTCGCCGGCCTGCGCGGCCAGGGCCATGAGCCTGCCGGCCGCCACGTCTACCTGGCGGGCCTGGGCGGCGCCGGCAAGGCCATCGCCTGCGCCATTGCCGAGGCCGGCCCGGCCAGCCTGCGCCTGTACAACCGTTCGCCCGGCAAGGCCGAGGCGTTCGCCGCGCGCCTGGCGCGCCACTATCCCGGCCTGGCCATCGGTGTGGCCGGCCCGCGTCCCGAAACCTGTGACATCGCCATCAACGCGACCACCCTCGGCCTGGACGACAACGATCCCCTGCCCTTCCAGCTGGACGCCCTGGCGCCCGGCGCGGTGGTGGCCGACGCCGTCATGAGCCGCGTCGACACGCCGCTGCTGCGCGCCGCGGCCGCGCGCGGCTGCCGCACCCATCCCGGCCTCTACATGCTGGAAGGACAACTCACCGAAATTGCCCGCTTCCTGGGCATAGAAAAGCCGCAGCAGGAACTGCTGAACGCGCTTGCTTGATTCACGGACCTACCACTCCCGTTCCACGGAGGAGACACGCATGAAATTGGCTTTCACCACCGGCCTGCTGTGCCTGGCCGGCATCGCCGCATCGGCCCAGGCCGCGCCCGTCAAGATCGGCCTGATCGAAACGCTGTCCGGCCCGCAGGCCTCGACCGGCCTGATGTTCCGCGCCGCGGTCAAGTACCAGCTGGACCGCATCAACGCCGCCGGCGGCTGGAACGGCCAGCCGCTGGAACTGGTCGAGTTCGACAACCAGGGCGGCCCCGTGGGCGCCTCCGACCGTTTCCGCGCCGCCGCCGCCGAAGGCGTGCAGATCCTGGTGCAGGGTTCGTCGTCGGCCATCTCCGGCCAGCTCACCGAGGACGTGCGCAAGCACAACCTGCGCAACCCGGGCAAGGAAGTCGTGTTCCTGAACGTGGGCGGCGAAGCGCTGGAACTGACCGGCCAGAAGTGCCACTTCTACCACTTCCGCTTCACCACCAACGCCGACCTGCGCGTCAAGGCGCTGGCCTCGGTCATGTCGGCCGACGGCACGCTGGGCAAGCGCGTCTACGCCATCAACCAGAACTACTCCTGGGGCCAGGACATGGAAGGCGCCACCGAGCGCTTCGCCAAGCAGTACGGCTACGAGGTGGTCGGCAAGACGCTACACGAAGTCAACAAGATCCAGGACTTCGCGCCCTACGTGGCCCGCATCCGCTCGGCCAATCCCGACACCGTCATCACCGGCAACTGGTCCAACGACCTGCTGTTGCTGATGAAGGCCACGCAGTCGGCCGGCCTGAAGGTGCGCTTTGCCACCGTGTTCCTGGACCAGGTCGGCAACCTCGCCAACGCCGGCGACGTGGCGCTGGGCCATTACATCGCCCATCCCTACAACATCGAGGCCGCGGGCGAGGAAGGCGCCAAGTTCGCCGAGGACTACAAGGCCAAGACCGGCCACTACCCCAGCTACACCGAGCCGCAGACCGTCATCGGCATCACCTTCCTGGGCGAGGCGCTCAAGACGGTCAAGCCCAAGGACGGCAAGCTGTCGGTGCCGGACCTGGCGCGCGCGCTGGAGAAGGTCACCTACACCTCGCCGCTGGGCACCTACACCATGCGCGCCGAAGACCACCAGGTGCAGCTGCCGATGGTGGTGTCCAAGGTGGGCAAGAACGCCAAGTACAAGGCCGACGGCACCGACATGGGCTTCGAGCCGGTCAAGGTGCTGTCCGCCGCGGACGTGTCCGCGCCGGTGCAGGCCACTTGCAAGATGGTTCGCCCGGACTGATGACGCGATGGCCGCGGACGGCATGCCGTCCGCGGCCACTCGCCGATAAAGCGCTCGCCGGCGCGGGGCCGGGACACAACAGAGCGTGATGGATCGCCAGGCGCCCGGCGCCTGCGCGCAAGGATTTTGGAGCGGACATGGAATACTTTACCGTCTCGCTGTTGAACGGCGTGATTTACGGCCTGCTGCTATTCATGGTGTCGGCAGGCCTGACACTGATCTTCGGAATGATGGGCGTGCTCAACTTCGCGCACGCCTCGTTCTACATGATAGGCGCGTACGCCGCCTATACCCTGACGCCCGTCACCGGGTTCTGGACCGCGCTGGTGCTGGCCACCGTCATCGCCGGCGTGCTCGGCATGGGCGTGGAGCGCTTCTTCCTGCGCCGCGTGCACAAGTTCGGCCACGCGCAGGAGCTGCTGGTGACCTTCGGCCTGGCGTTCATCGTCGCCGAGCTCATCAAGCTGTTCTACGGCGACTTCCCGGTCGACTACCGCGTGCCGCAGTTCCTGAACTTCGCGGCCTTCCGCGTGTTCGACGCCGACTATCCGTTCTACCGCCTGCTGATGGGCGGCGTGTCGCTGGCGATGTTCGCGGTGATCTACCTGCTGCTGTCGCGCACCCGCGTCGGCATCGTGGTGCGCTCGGCCATCTACCGGCCGCGCATGGCCGAGGCGCTGGGCCACAACGTGCCGCTGGTGTTCATGAGCGTGTTCGGCGTGGGCGCGGCGATGGCCGGCCTGGCGGGCGCGGTCGCGGGCGCGTTCTACACCACCAATCCGAACATGGCGCTGGAACTGGGCGTGCTGGTGTTCGTGGTGGTGGTCGTGGGCGGCCTGGGCTCGCTTGAAGGCGCCATGATCGCCTCGCTGCTGATCGGGCTGATCAGCTCGTTCTCGGTCGGCATCGACGCCAGCCTGGCGACCCTGTTCGGCCTGTTCGGCGCCGGCGAGTGGGCCGAAAGCGTGGGCGGCCTGATGACGGTGAAGATCTCCAGCCTGGCCGCGACGCTGCCGTTCCTGCTGATGTTGGTGGTGCTGCTGGTCAAGCCCTCGGGCCTGAAAGGAGAACAGGCATGAGCCAGAACTCGTCTCGCCGGGCCACCGCCGGCCTGCTGCTGATCGTCTGCGTGGCCGCGCTGTGCGCGCTGCCGTGGCTGCTGCCCGCCGGCCAGCTGGTCGCGGCGGTGCAGATGCTGATCGCGGCGCTGTTCGCCTGCGCCTTCAACCTGCTGGCCGGCCAGGGCGGCATGCTGTCCTTCGGCCACGCGGCCTACTTCGGCGTCGGCACCTTCGCCACCATCCACGCCATGAACGCGCTGGGCGGCGCGGGCCTGTTGCCGACGCCGCTGATGCCGCTGGCGGGCGGCGTGGCCGGCTTGCTGTTCGGCCTGGTCGCGGGCTGGTTCGCCACCATGCGCGCCGGCGTGTACTTTTCGATGATCACGCTGGCGCTGGCCGAACTGCTGCATGCGCTGGCGCCGCACCTGAAAGGCGTGTTCGGCGGGGAAGCCGGGCTGTCCGCCATGCGCATGCCGGCCTGGGGCTTCACCTTCGGCTCGGACGTCGAGGTGTACTTCCTGGTGCTGGCCTGGGTGCTGGTGTCGCTGGCCGCGCTGTATGGCCTGACCCGCACGCCGCTGGGCCGCCTGACGCTGGGCCTGCGCGAAAACGCCAACCGCCTGCGCTACCTGGGCTACCGGCCGCACACGCTCAAGACCATGGTGTTCGCGTTGTCGGCCATGTTCGCCGGCATCGCCGGCGGCCTGCAAGCGCTGAACATCGAGGCCGGCAACTACGTGCTGTTCGAGGTCAAGCTGTCGACCGACGCGGTGCTGTTCGCCTACATCGGCGGCGTCAACGCCTTCCTGGGACCGGTGCTGGGCGCGTCGATCCTGACCTTCCTGTCGCAGACGCTGGCCGACATCACCCGTTCCTGGCTGCTGTACCAGGGCATCCTGTTCGTGCTGGTGATGCTGTTCGTGCCGGACGGCCTGGTCGGCCTGGTGCAGCGCGCCGCCAGGTCGCTGCGCCAGCGCGGGCTGGCCGACTGGCTGCCGCGCGCCGCGGTGTCCGTCGCCGGCGGCCTGCTGCTGACCGGCGCCACGGTGTTCACGGTGGAAATGCTGCAACGCATGTTCGCGCGCGACTACCGCTCGCTGCTGGCGATGAACCCCGATGCCGGCTGGCCCGCCATTTCCCTGTTCGGCCACGACTGGGCGCCGCTGGCGCTGTCGACCTGGCTGCTGCCGCTGGCGCTGTTCGCAGGCGGCCTCCTGGCCTGCCGCTGGGCGCTGGCCCTGTGGCGCGGCGAGGCCGAGGCCGCGCCCGTGCTGGAGACCGCAAAATGAGCCACGAGATCCTGACCCTGACCGACGTGCGCAAGTCCTTCGGCGACGCGCAGATCATCCGCGGCGTCAACCTGCAGGTGCGGGCCGGCGAACGCCACGCCGTCATCGGCCCCAACGGCGCCGGCAAGTCCACGCTGTTCCACCTGATGTCCGGCTCGTTCGCGCCGACCTCGGGCGACATCAGCCTGCGCTCGCGACCCATCGGCGGCCTGCCGCCCGAGCGCATCAACCGCCTCGGCCTGGCGCGTTCGTTCCAGATCACCAACGTGTTCCCGCGCCTGTCGGTGCGCGAAAACCTGCGGCTGGCGGTGCTGCGCATGCACGGCCTGGTCTACAACTTCTGGCGCCCCATCGCGCGCCACCGCGCCGTCAACGAGAACGTCGACCAGCTGCTGGAGAAAGTGCGCCTGGCCGCCAAGCAGCACACCGCGGCGGGCGACCTGAACTACTCCGAGCAGCGTTCGCTGGAAATCGGCATGACGCTGGCCTCGCGGCCCAAAGTGATCCTGCTGGACGAGCCGATGGCCGGCATGTCTCAGCACGAGGTCGACTACACCGTCGAACTCATCAAGGACGTAACGCGCGACTGCACCCTGCTGATCGTGGAGCACGACATGCAGGTGGTGTTCTCGCTGGCCGACCGCATCAGCGTGCTGGTGTACGGCGAGATCCTGGCCACCGGCACGCCCGCCGAGATCCGCGGCGACGCCCGCGTGCGCGAAGCCTACCTGGGAGAGGAAACGGTATGAGCATGCAATCCCCCCTGCTGGCCCTGCAAGGCGTGCACGCGCACTACGGCAAGAGCCACATCCTGCACGGCATCGACCTGACGGTGGGCCGCGGCGAAGTGGTCAGCCTGCTGGGCCGCAACGGCGCCGGCCGCTCCACCACCATGAAGAGCATCATGGGGCTGGTGGACGTGACGGGCGGCCGCATTGCCATCGAAGGCCGCGACATCACCAACAAGCGCCCCTTCGAGATCGCTCGCGCCGGCCTGGGTTTCGTGCCGGAAGAACGCGAGGTGTTCGCCAACCTGACGGTGGACGAGAACCTGCGCATGGGCGAACAGCCCGTCCGGCCCGACGCGCCGGCCTGGACCATCGAGCAAATGTTCGGCTACTTCCCGCGCCTGAAGGAACGCCGCAATACCCGCGCCGGCAACCTGTCCGGCGGCGAACAGCAGATGCTGACCATGTGCCGTTCGCTCCTGGGCAATCCCAAGGTCATGCTGATCGACGAACCCACCGAGGGCCTGGCGCCCAAGATCGTGGAAGTGATCGCCGACGTGATCCGCGACATCCACCAGCGCGGCGTGTCGGTGGTGCTGGTCGAGCAGAAGCTGACCATCGCGCTGAAGGTCTCCACGCGGGTGAGCGTGATGGGCCATGGCCGCATCGTTTTCGAAGGACCGCCCGCGCAGCTGCATGAGCGCCAGGACGTGGTCCAGGAATGGCTGGCGGTCTGACCGCCGTAACGCATCTGTAGAGGCAAGCACTTGGACAATACCCCTGAAGTACGCCACGCCGACCTGCGCGGCAAGAACGTGGTGATCACCGGCGGCGCCAAAGGCATCGGCTACGCCACGGCCGAGGCGTTCGTGCGCCAGGGCGCGCGGGTGGCGCTGCTGGACATGGACCCGGTCGCGCTGGATGCGGCCGTGGCCGGGCTGCGCGCGGCCGGCGGCGAAGCGCTGGCCGCGCAGGCCTCGGTCACCGACGCCGACGCGGTCGAGCGCGCCTTCGCCCAGGTCGAACAGGCCTGGAGCGGCATCGACGTGCTGGTCAACAACGCCGGCATCTCGGCCAACAAGCCGTCGCTGGACGTCACGCCCGAGGAATGGCGCCGCGCGGTCGACATCAACCTGACCGGCGTGTTCCTGTGCGCCCAGGCCGCCGGCCGCCGCATGGTGCCCAAGGGCGAGGGCTGCATCATCAACCTGGCCTCCATGTATGGCGTGGTGGCGGCGCCCGACCGCGCCGCCTACTGCGCCACCAAGGGCGCGGTGGTACTGCTGACCGAGACCCTGGCGGTGGAATGGGGCCCGGCGGGCGTGCGCGTGAACGCGCTGGCGCCCGGCTACGTCGAGACCGACCTGGTGCGCGACCTGGCCGCGCGCGGCCGCCTCGACCCCGAACGCCTCAAGCAGCGCACGCCGCTGCGGCGCCTGGCGCAACCGGCCGAAATGGCCGACCTGGCGGTGTTTCTGGCGTCCAGCCAGGCCGCCTACATCACCGGACACACCCTGGTGGCCGATGGCGGCTGGAGCCGCTACAGCTACCTCTGACGCATCGACGCTTACCTACATTCTGGAGATTCACTCATGGCCACCTACCAACCGCTTGGTTCCCAGGCGCCCTGGCGGCAACTGACGGTCGAGGCCTCGGACTGGCAACAGGCCGACCCCGCGCTGCTGGCCACCATGCTGACGCAGCTGCACTGGATCCGCGCCTTTGAGGAAGCGGTGCTGGACCTGGCCGCCGAAGGCCTGGTGCATGGCCCCGCCCACTCGTCGGTGGGCCAGGAAGGCGGCGCCGTCGGCTCGGTGCTGGCGCTGGGCGCCGGCGACCAGATCAACGGCTCGCACCGCGGCCATCACCAGTTCCTGGCCAAGGCGCTGCAACACGTCGCGCCGCTGGGCCTGGATCCGCGCAACCCGCTCACGCCCGCCATCGACGAAGTGCTGCACAAGACCCTGGCCGAGATCATGGGCCTGGCGCAAGGCTACTGCCGCGGCCGTGGCGGCAGCATGCACCTGCGCTGGCTGGAAGCCGGCGCGCTCGGCACCAATGCCATCGTCGGCGGCGGCGTGCCGCTGGCCGCCGGCGCGGCCTGGGCCCACCACCACGCCGGCACCGACCGCGTGGCCGTGACCTACTTCGGCGACGGCGCCGTCAACATCGGCTCGGTGCTCGAGACGATGAACCTGACCGCCGCGTGGAAGACGCCGCTGTGCTTCTTCATCGAGAACAACCGCTACGCCGTGTCCACCACGGTCGAGGAATCGACCGCCGAGCCGCGCCTGTCGGCCCGTGGCCAGGCCTTCAACATCCCGGCCTGGCAGGTCGACGGCATGGACCCGCTGGCCGTGCACCTGGCCATGTCGGAAGCCGTGGCGCACATGCGCGCCGGCAACGGCCCCACCATCATCGAGGTGGACGTCTACCGCTTCTTCCACCAGAACGGCCCGTTCCCCGGCAGCGCCTTCGGCTACCGCAGCAAGGAAGAAGAGGCGCAATGGCGCCGCCGCGATCCGCTCGACAAGATCGCCAGCGAGATGATCGGCCGTCAACTGATCACCCAGGCCGAGGTCGACGCCCTGCGCCAGCGCTGCAAGGACGTGATGAAAGACGTGTCGGGCCGGCTGACCGAGGCCACCGACGGCGGCAAGCGCCGCGTGCGCGCCGACCTGTGGCCGCGCCCCGACTTCCGCGACGTGGGCCTGCGCAGCGACGGCTCGGAACTGGCCGGCCTGCGCTACCAGGACGCCGCCGACCATGCCGGCGCCCGCGTCGAGCGCAAGTTCGTGGACGCGGTGGCCGACGTGCTCGACCGCCGCATGGAAACCGACCCCGGCGTGGTGGTGCTGGGCGAGGACGTGCACCGCCTGAAGGGCGGCACCAACGGCGCCACCCGCGGCCTGAAGGACAAGTACCCCGACCGCGTGCTGGGCACGCCGATTTCCGAGAACGCCTTCGCCGGCCTGGGCGGCGGACTGGCCATGGACGGCCGCTACAAGCCGGTGGTGGAATTCATGTACCCCGACTTCATGTGGGTCGCGGCCGACCAGATCTTCAACCAGATCGGCAAGGCCCGCCACATGTTCGGCGGCGACATCGACGTGCCTTTCGTGCTGCGCACCAAGGTGGCGATGGGCACGGGCTACGGCTCGCAGCACTCGATGGACCCGGCCGGCGTCTTCGCCACAGCCCCGGGCTGGCGCATCGTCGCGCCGTCCACGCCGTATGAATACATCGGCCTGATGAACACCGCGCTGGCCTCCAAGGACCCGGTGCTGGTGATCGAGCACGTCGACCTGTACGCCTCGTCGGGCGAGGTTCCCGACGGCGACCTGGACTACGCCATCCCGTTCGGCAAGGCGCGCGTGCGCCGCGCCGGTTCCAAGGTCACGGTGCTGACCTACCTGTCGATGGTCAGCCGCGCCCTCAAGGCGGCGGAGGAAACCGGCGTGGATGCGGAGGTGATCGACCTGCGCACGCTGGACCGCGCCAACCTCGACTGGGACACCATCGGCGCCAGCATCCAGAAGACCAACAACGTGCTGATCGTCGAACAGGGCGCGCGCGGCACCTCGTACGGCGCCATGCTGGCCGACGAGATCCAGCGCCGCTACTTCGACTGGCTCGACCAGCCGGTCAAGCGCGTCACGGGCGGCGAGGCCTCGCCCAGCATCTCCAAGGTGCTGGAGCGCGCGGCCTTCGCCGACACGGAAGAAGTCATCGCCGGCCTGAACGACGTGCTGGCCGACCTGGGAGAACGCGCATGAACGCCGCCTTGCGCATGAGCGTGCCGATGGAAGTCGGCATTTGCTGCGCCGACCTGGACGCGCAACTGGCGTTCTACACCGACATAGTCGGCCTGACGCTGGTGAACCGCGTCAGCGTGCCGGCCGACAAGGCCCGCGCCACCGGCCTGACGCAGCATGGCTACGACGTGGCGCGCCTGCAGACCTCGTACGGCGAGCGCATCAAGCTGCTGCAGCCGGCCGTGGCGCCGGAGCCCGCGGTGCGCGGCGCCGCCATCCTGGACCGCCAGGGCAGCACCTACCTGACCTTCATCGTGCATGACCTGGCCGGCACCGTCGAGCGCCTGCGGGCGCGCGGCGTGGTCTTCGACAGCGATCCGGCGCCGATGGAAGTGCGGCCCGGCACCTGGCTGGCCTTCTTCCGCGACCCCGAAGGCAATGTGCTGGAACTGGTCGAATACGACGACCCGGCGGCCTATCGGCCCGACCTGGCCGTGCGCGCAGAATAGGACGAACTACACGTGGCACACCTTATCAAGCTCCCCTCCGTCGCGGCCGATGCCGACGCCGGCACGCTGCACCAATGGCTCAAGCAGGAAGGCGACACGGTCGCCGTGGGCGAGGCGCTGGCGGAAATCGAAACCGAGAAGGCAATCGTCGAGATCAACGCCGAACACGCGGGCGTCCTGGGCCGCATCGTGGTGCAGGCCGGGCCGGCGTCGGTGCCGATCAACACCGTGATCGGCGTGCTGCTGGCGCCGGGCGAAGACGCCGCCGCGATCGATCAGGCGCTGGCGGAACACGGCGCGCAGGCAGCAAAGCCCGCCGCGCCCGTTGCCGCCGCGCAGCCGGCAGCGACGCCTGCGGCCACCGCCAATGCGGCACCGATCGCCGCGCCGGCGCCCGCCGCACGCGACGCCGCTTCCGACGCCCCCACTCCCGGCACGCGCCGCTTCGCCAGCCCGCTGGCGCGCCGCCTGGCCGCGCAATGGCACGTCAACCTGCTCGACGTGCAGGGCACCGGCCCGCGCGGCCGCATCGTGCGCCGCGACGTCGAGGCCGCGCGCGACCGCTCGCCCGTTGCCGCAACGCCGTCCGCCAATCGCGCCGCCGCGAGCCGCGTGCCGCATTCCGGCATGCGCCGCGCCATCGCCCGCCGCCTGACCGAAAGCAAGCAGCAGGTGCCGCACTTCTACCTGACGGTGGACTGCCGCATGGACGCGCTGCTGGCCCTGCGCGCCCAGGCCAACCAGGGCGGCGCGGTCAAGCTGTCGGTCAATGACTTCATCGTGCGCGCCGCCGCCCTGGCGCTGCGCGAGGTGCCCGAGGTCAACGCCAGCTGGCACGAGGACGCCATCGAATTCCACGCCGGCGCCGACATCAGCGTGGCCGTGGCCACCGACGGCGGCCTGGTCACGCCCATCGTGCGCTACGCCGACGTCAAGCCGCTGTCCGCCATCGCCGCCGAGATCGTCGAACTGGCCGGCCGCGCCAAGGTCAATCGTCTGAAGCCCGAGGAATTCACCGGCGGCTCGCTGACGGTCAGCAACCTGGGCATGTACGGCATCAAACAGTTCGCCGCCATCATCAACCCGCCGCAGGCGGCGATCCTGGCGGTGGGCGCGGCCGAGCGCCGCCCGGTGGTGGACGACAACGGCGACCTGAAGGCCGCCACCGTCATGACCGTGACGCTGTCGGCCGACCACCGCGTGGTGGACGGCGCCGTCGGCGCGCGCTGGCTGGCCGCCTTCCGCGCGCTGATCGAAGCCCCCGTGCGCATCCTGCTGTGAGCCCCGCCATGACCAAGACTTCGTTTGACCTGGTGGTGGTGGGCGGCGGCCCCGGCGGCTACGTGGCCGCCATCCGCGCGGCGCAACTGGGCCTGTCCACCGCGCTGGTGGAACGCGCCGAACTCGGCGGCATCTGCCTGAACTGGGGCTGCATCCCGACCAAGGCGCTGCTGCACAGCGCCACCGTGCTGCGCGCCTGCCGCGAGGCCGACCAGTACGGCGTGACCGGCGCCGGCGCGGCCCAACCCGACCTGGCCGCGATGGTGGCGCGCTCGCGCAAGGTCGCCGGCCGCCTGGGCCAGGGCGTGACGCACCTGATGAAGAAGAACGGCGTCACGGTCTTTGCCGCCAGCGCCAAACTGGCCGGCAGCGGCCGCGTCGCGCTCGACAACGGCGCCACGCTGTCGGCCCGCCACATCATCCTGGCCACCGGCGCGCGGGCGCGCGAGCTGCCGGCGCTGCCGGTGGGCGAACGGATCTGGACTTACCGCCAGGCGCTGACGCCGCCGGCGCTGCCCAAGTCGCTGCTGGTGGTGGGCGCTGGCGCGATCGGCGCCGAGTTCGCCAGCTTCTACCGCGCGGTCGGCGCGGAGGTGACGCTGATCGACATGACGGCCGAGATCCTGCCGCAAGAAGACGCCGAGATCTCCGCGCTGGCGCGCAAGGCCTTCGAAAAGCAGGGCATCCGCGTGCTGACGCAGTGCGCGGTCAAGTCTTCCAGCCCGACGGCCACCGGCGTCAAGGCCGTGCTGGAGCAACAGGGCAAGCAGATCGAACTGGAGGTCGAGCGCGTCATCGTCGCGGCCGGCATTGTCGGCAACGTCGAGAACCTGGGCCTGGAGCAGACCCGCGTGAAAGTGGAGAAGACCCACATCGTCACCGACGGCCTGTGCCGCACCGCCGAACCGGGCGTCTACGCCATCGGCGACGTGGCCGGCGCGCCGTGGCTGGCGCACAAGGCCAGCCACGAGGCGGTGCTGTGCGTGGAAGCCATCGCCGGCCTGCCGGTGCACGCGCTCGATCCGCTGCGCATTCCCGCGTGCACGTATTCGCATCCGCAGGTCGCCAGCATCGGCATGACCGAGGCCCGCGCCCGCGAGCACGCCAAGGCGACGGACGGCGAGATCCGCGTCGGCAGATTCACCTTCGTCGGCAACGGCAAGGCGATTGCCATGGGCGAAGACCAGGGGTTGGTGAAGACGGTGTTCGATGCCGGCACCGGCGAGCTGCTGGGCGCGCACATCATCCACCCGGAGGCGTCAGAGCTGATCGCCGGCTACGGCGTGGCGGCGGCGCTGGAAGCCACCGAGGAAGACCTGATGCACACCGTGTTCGCGCATCCGACGCTGTCGGAAACGCTGCACGAATCGGTGCTGGCGGCTTTCGGCCGGGCGCTGCACGGCTAAAGCGCGTTGCAGCGCTCAGGGGTTTGGCGCGGACCGTCATCGGTCGCGCCAGGCCCCTGCCCTCACAACCGGCTGGCGAAGAAATCCAGGAAGCACGCAATACGCCGCGACAGCTGCGTATTGCGGTAGTACACCGCGTGCATCGGCTGCAGGTAGTCGGTGTGCAGGTCTTCCATGATGCGCACCAGCCGCCCTTCGCGCAGGTCGTCGCGCGACACGAAGTCCGACAGGCAGGCGATGCCCACGCCGCGCAGCGCCAGGTGCCGCTGGGTCTCGCCGCTGGAAGTGGCCAGCGTGGGCGTGGCCAGGTAGGTGGAGCCGCCCGCGTGGCGCAGCGGCCAGACGTTCAGGCTTTCGGGCTGGGTGAAGCCCAGCAGTTCGTGGCTGGCAAGGTCCTCGACGGTGCGCGGCACGCCGCGCCGCGCGAGGTATTCCGGACTCGCCATCAGCCAGCGCGGGCGCGGCCGCATGGGCCGCGCATGCAGCGTGGAATCATTCAACGGCCCCATGCGCAGGGCCACGTCGGTGCGGTGCTCGATCAGGTCGACGATGCGATCGTTGCTGGTCAGCTCCAGCGAGATCGCCGGATACTCCCGACGGAAGTCCGCCACGTGCGGCACCACGCAATGCAGCATCACCGGCACCGAGGCATCGACGCGCAGGCGGCCGGCCGGCTGCTGGTTGACGATGCGCATGCATTCCTCGGCTTCTTCCAGCGACTGCACGATCTGGCGCGCCTTCTGCAGGAAATGCGCGCCTTCGGCCGTGAGTTCCATGCGCCGGGTGGTGCGGTTCAGCAACGTCACGCCCAGGTCCTCTTCCAGGCGCGACAGGCCGCGGCTGACGCCGGACGCGGTCTGGCCGAGCATCTCGGCGGCGGCGCTCATCGAGCCGGCGTCGACCACGCCCAGGAACAACCGCAGGGCCTCGGAATTGAGCGCCATTTTTGACTCCGGATCACGAGTAGCGGAATTTTATAGCGCCTGGACGCCCCGATTGCGCGGTGGCCGGGCCGACGGCAGGGTTATCTGGCTCTGCGACCACAAAAGAAAAAGCGACGCACGCGGCGCCGCTTTTTCCATGGGATCGACCGCCGGCCGATCAACGCTTCTGCTTGAGCTGCGACAGATCGCGCACCGCGCCACGGTCGGCCGAGGTGGCCAGCGCCGCGTAGGCCTGCAGGGCCTGCGACACCACGCGTTCGCGATCCACCGGCAGCCAGCCGCCATCCTCGCGCGCATTCATCGCGGCGCGGCGGCGGGCCAGTTCCTCGTCGGACACGGCCAGGTGCATCTTGCGGTTGGGAATGTCGATCTCGATGGTGTCGCCGTCTTCCACCAGGCCGATGGTGCCGCCCTCGGCCGCTTCGGGCGAGGCGTGGCCGATCACCAGGCCCGACGAGCCGCCCGAGAAGCGGCCATCGGTGAACAGCGCGCAGGTCTTGCCCAGGCCCTTGGACTTCAGGTACGACGTGGGGTACAGCATTTCCTGCATGCCGGGGCCGCCCTTGGGGCCTTCGTAGCGGATCACCACCACGTCGCCCGGCGCGACCTTGTCGCCCAGGATGCCTTCGACGGCGTCGTCCTGGCTTTCGAACACGCGCGCGCGGCCGGTGAAGACCCACTGCGATTCATCCACGCCGGCGGTCTTGACGATGCAGCCCTTCTCGGCCAGGTTGCCGTACAGCACGGCCAGGCCGCCGTCCTTGGAGTAGGCGTTTTCCTTGCTACGGATGCAACCGGTCTTGCGGTCGGTGTCCAGTGTCAGGAAGGTGGCGTCCTGGCTGAAGGCCACGGTGGTGGGGATGCCGCCGGGCGCGGCGCGATAGAACTTCTGCGCCGCTTCGCCGGCGCCGCCGGCCACGTCCCATTGCGCGATGGCGTTGCCCAGCGTGCCGCTGTGCACGTTGCCGCAGGACAAGTCGAGCAGATCGGCGCGCGCCAGTTCACCCAGGATGCCCAGGATGCCACCGGCGCGGTGCACGTCTTCGATGTGGTACTTGTCGGTGGCCGGGGCGGCCTTGCACAGGCACGGCACCTTGCGCGAAATGCGGTCGATGTCGGCCATGGTGAAGTCGACGCCGGCTTCCTGCGCCGCGGCCAGCAGGTGCAGCACGGTGTTGGTGGAACCGCCCATGGCCACGTCCAGCGCCATGGCGTTCTGGAACGCGCTCTTGGTGGCGATGCTGCGCGGCAGGACCGATTCGTCTTCCTCGACGTAGTAGCGGCGGCACAGGTCCACCACCAGGCGGCCGGCCTGCTCGAACAGCCCCTTACGCCAGGCGTGCGTGGCGACGATGGTGCCGTTGCCCGGCAGCGCCAGGCCGATGGCCTCGGTCAGGCAGTTCATCGAGTTGGCGGTGAACATGCCGGAACAGGAGCCGCAGGTCGGACACGCGCTGCGTTCGACTTCGGCCACGTCGGCGTCCGACACGTTGGGATCGGCGGCCTTGATCATGGCGTCGATCAGGTCGATCTTGGCGATCACCTTGCCGTCGGTCGGCGACTTGACCTTGCCGGCTTCCATCGGGCCGCCGGACACGAACACCACCGGGATGTTCAGGCGCATCGCGGCCATCAGCATCCCCGGGGTGATCTTGTCGCAGTTCGAGATGCAGACCATGGCGTCGGCGCAGTGCGCGTTGACCATGTATTCGACCGAGTCGGCGATCAGTTCGCGCGAAGGCAGCGAATACAGCATGCCGCCGTGGCCCATGGCGATGCCGTCATCGACGGCGATGGTGTTGAATTCCTTGGCGACGCCGCCGGCGGCCTCGATTTCCTTGGCGACCAGCGCGCCCAGGTCGCGCAGGTGCACGTGGCCCGGCACGAACTGCGTGAACGAGTTGACCACCGCGATGATCGGCTTGCCGAAGTCTCCGTCCTTCATGCCGGTGGCGCGCCACAGGGCGCGGGCGCCGGCCATGTTGCGGCCGTGGGTCGAGGTGCGGGAACGGTAGTGCGGCATGATCTTGTCTCAGGCGATTAGCGTGGGCGGCAAAACGGTAAATAATACGCTGGTTCCGGCGCACAGCGGCCGCGGACCGCCTCCGAGGCCGCCCCGAGACCGCGCGGCGGCCATCAGGCGGACGCCGCGCCGCGCGCGGCGAAGGCGCTGGGCGGCTCGCCCAGGGCTTTGCGGAACATGGCCGCGAAGGCGCTGGGGCTTTCATAGCCCAGGTCCAGGGCCACATCCAATACCCGCTCGCCGCGCGCCAGCCGCTCCATCGCCGCCAGCAGGCGCGCCTGCTGGCGCCAGCGGCCGAAGGTCATGCCGGTATGCCGCAGGAACAGGCGGTGCACCGTCTTGGGATCCACCCCCAATTCGCGCGCCCAGTCGGCCGCGCCCGCCTGCCGCTCGGGGTGGCGCACGATGGCGCGACAGATGCGCGCCAGGCGCGGCTCGGACGGCTGCGGCAGGTGCAGCGGCAGCACCGGCTCCTGTTTCAATTCGTCCAGCAGCAGCAGCATCAGCCGGCCGTCGCGGGTGCCCGGCTTCCAGTCCAGCGGCACCTCCGCGGCCGCCACCATCAGCTCGCGCAACAACGGCGAGATCGACAGCACGCAGCATTCGGTGGGCAGGTGCGAGGCCGCCCCCGGCTCGACGAACACGGTGCGCATGCGCGGCTCGCCGCTCATGCGGATGGCATGGGATACCCAGGCCGGCACCCACACGCCGCGCGTGGGCGGCACCACCCAGATGCCGGCGTCGGTATCCACCACCATCACGCCCGAGATCGCATACACCAGCTGCGAACGGCGGTGACGGTGGCGGCCCACGCGATGCCCGTCCTCGTAGTCCACGGCCAGCGCGGCCACCGGGCGCAGCGAGGATTCGTATGGGAACAGGTCCAGATCGGCAGGCTTGCGCGAGCCGGCCAGGCGCGACGGCGGTTTGGGTTTGTCCATTTCTCGACGATTCATGTCCAGCTGGCGGTAGACGGTCTTTTCCAGTGTACCTATCCTGCCGGCATCCCCGTTCGATTTCATTGCTGCCCGCGCCCCGATCATGCGTCCCGCCCCCCGTTCCACCGCCGCCTGCGCCACCTTGTGCGGCAGGCGCGCGCACGTGGCCGGCAAATCGGACGCCTTCACCTCGACGCGCGCCATCCCGGACGCCCGCCCCGCTTGCGCCTGCGCGCCAGCCCTTCCGGCCGCCCGCCCCTTCGACACTCCTGTCGCGCACGCCGCCGCGTCGACGCTACGACTAGCGCGCGGTTGCCGGGCCTTGCGCCCCGTGGCCGCCCGGCAGCCACGGCCCCTCTGAAGGGTCCGTTCGCCACCTCCCTTGCCCGCCCGCCGCCGCAGACCGGCGGCCACAGACGCCGCGCGCCGCGCGGCCGGAGGTTTCCATGCTCGACCACCCCCAACACAAGTACCGCCCCGTCCAGCCCTTTTCGCGCGACTACGCCGAACGCCAGTGGCCCACGCGCCGTCCGAGCGCACCGCCGATCTGGATGAGCACCGACATGCGCGACGGCAACCAGGCGCTGATAGAGCCCATGGACGCGGCCCGCAAGCTGCGCTTTTTCGAGCAATTGGTGGCGGTGGGCCTGAAAGAGATCGAAGTGGCGTTTCCCTCGGCGTCCGACACGGATTTCAATTTCGTGCGCAAGCTGATCGAGGAAAGCCGCATCCCCAGCGACGTCACCATCGAGGTCCTGACCCAGTCGCGGCCCGACCTGATCGCGCGCACCTTCGAATCGCTGCGCGGCGCGCCGCGCGCCATCGTGCACCTGTACAACCCGATAGCGCCGCAATGGCGCCGCATCGTGTTCGGCATGAGCCGCGCCGAGATCAAGGAGATCGCGCTGGCCGGCACCCGCCAGATCCGCGCGCTGGCCGACGCGCATCCAGAGACGGAGTGGATCTACGAATACTCGCCCGAGACCTTCAGCCTGGCCGAGCTGGATTTCGCGCTCGAGGTCTGCGATGCGGTCAGCGCCATCTGGCGACCGACGCCGGCCCGCAAGATGATCATCAACCTGCCGTCGACGGTGGAGTGTACGACCGCCAACGTGTACGCGGACCAGATCGAATGGATGCACCGCCGCCTGGCGCGGCGCGACAGCATCGTGCTGAGCGTGCATCCGCACAACGACCGCGGCACCGCCGTGGCCTCGGCGGAACTGGCGGTGCTGGCGGGCGCCGACCGCGTCGAAGGCTGCCTCTTCGGCAACGGCGAACGCACCGGCAACGTCGATCTGGTGACGTTGGCGCTGAACCTGGACCGGCAGGGCATCGCCAGCGGCCTGGACTTTTCCGACATGGCCGCCGTGCGCGACTGCGTGCAGGCGTGCAACCAATTGCCGGTGGACGTGTTCCACCCCTACGCGTTCACGTCCGCAGCGCCAGCAATGCCTCCTGCAGGTGCCGCAGCCCGCGGCTGAGCGGCTTGTCGCGGCGCACCACCACCGCCAGGGTGCGCGCCAGGCGCGGCGCCAGCGAACGCAGCGCCAGGCTGCCGCGCTGGCCCGCGCCGCTCACCGCCATCCTGGGCAGCACCGCGCAGGCCAGGCCGGCGGCCACGATTTCCTTCATGGCCTCGGTGCTGCCCAGCTCCATGACCGGCTTGACCGCCACTCCGGCCTCTTCGAACCAGTCGTCCACCAGGCGGCGGGTGCGCGCGCCCGGCTCGAACAGCACCAGCGGCAATGCCGCCAACGCCTGCGGCGTCACCGCGTCGGGAATCGCCAGCGGCCCCCGCGCGGGGAAGATGGCCACGAACTCGTCTTCAAGCACCGGCGTGGCCTCGATCATGCGCCCCGGCGCGGGCAGGGTCACCAGGCCGATGTCCAGCGTGTTGTTCTCCAGCCCGCGCAGCATGTCGGCGGTATTGCCGGTGCTGGCCACCACGTCCAGCGCCGGAAAACGGCGCCGCAGATCGGCCAGCAGCGGCGGCAGCAGGTAGGTGCAGGCGGTGGCGCCGGTGCCCAGCCGCACGCGGCCCGTCACCTGTGAAGCATGCGCGGTCATGGCCTGCTCGGCCTGCGCCAGCGCCGCGTCGATGGCGCGGATGTGGGTCAGCAGTTCCAGTCCGGCGGCGGTGGGACCGGCGCGCCGGCCGACCCGCTCGACCAGCTTCAGGCCGAAGCGGCGCTCGAGCTGGCGCACCTGCAGGCTGACCGCGGGTTGGGTGATGCCGCCGCGTTCGGCGGCGGCCGAAAAACTGCCCAGTTCGATCACCTGCGCAAACGTGCGCAGGGCGTCCAGATTGAGGCCGCGCATGGGTCCGCCCGTCATCCAAAGTTTTGCTTATGTAAACCATAACAGACCAAAGCTTTATTTATGCATGGGGCTGCGCCACACTGGCGGCTGCTTTCCATCGATCCCCCACCGCCGAAAACACCGCCATGCCGCCCTCCGCCGCTCCCATCCTGATCCGCGACAGCGTCGACGCCGACCTGCCCGCGATCAAATCCATCTACGCGCATCACGTGCAGCACGGCACCGCGTCGTTCGAACTGGACCCGCCGTCGATCCAGGAAATGCGCCAGCGGCGCGCCGCCGTGCTGGAAAAGGACATGCCCTACCTGGTGGCCGAAATCGACGGCGAAGTCGTGGGCTATGCCTACGTGACCCCCTATCGTCCGCGTCCCGCCTACCGCCACACCGTCGAGGATTCGGTCTACGTCAAGGCCGGCCGCGCCGGCCAGGGCATCGGCGGCAGGTTGCTGGCGACGCTGGTCGAACGCTGCACCGCGGCCGGCTGGCGGCAGATGCTGGCGGTGGTGGGCGACAGCCGCAACGCCGCCTCGCTCGCGGTGCATGCGCGCCAGGGCTTCCATCCGGTCGGCACGCTGCGCTCGGTGGGTCACAAGCATGGCGAATGGCGCGACACCGTGCTGATGCAGCGCGCGCTTGGCGAAGGCGACGGCACGCCGCCGCAACGCCCGTGATCGCCGCCCGCGCGGTGGTCTGCCTGGGCCTGACCCAACTGGTCGGCTGGGGCGTGACGTTCTACCTGATCGGCGCGCTTGGACCGGACATGGCCGCCGACCTGGGCTGGAACCCCGCCACCATCTATGGCGGCTTCTCCTGTGCCATCGTCGTCATGGCGCTGGTTTCGCCGCTGGCTGGCCGGGCGGTGGACCGCTGGGGCGGCCACCGCATCATGCCGACCGGCGCCGTCGTGGCCGCGGCCGGCTGCATCCTGCTGGCCGCCGCGCACGGCCCGGTAGCGTACTTCGCCGCCTGGACGCTGTTGGGCCTGGGCATGCGGCTGTGCCTGTATGACGCCGCCTTCGCTTCGCTGGCGCGCGCCGCGGGTCCCGCCGCGCGCCGGCCGATGTCGCAGATCACCCTGTTCGGCGGACTCGCCTCGACGGTGATGTGGCCGGTGGGCCATGCGCTGTCGGATTGGCTGGGCTGGCGCGGCGCGGTGCTGGCGTACGCCGCGCTGGCGCTGGCGACGCTGCCGTTGTACCTGGCGCTGCCGCGCACGCGCTACGCCGCTCCGGCGCAGGCATCCGGCCAGGGCGGAGCCGGCCTGGCGCGCAATGCCCGCGAGCGTCGCCTGGCTGGCACGCTGTATGCCACGATCGCCATGCTGACCAACTTCCTGGCGGCCGGCAACGCCGCCCACCTGATCCCCCTGCTGTCCGGCCTTGGCCTGGCCAAGGCCCTGGCCGTCAACGTCGCCGCGCTATGGGGCATTGGCCAGTTCGCCTCGCGGCTGGCCGATGTCGCGCTGGGATCTCGCCTGCATCCGCTGACCCTGACCCTGGCGGTGGCCGCCCTGCTGCCGCTAGGCTTCATGCTGGCGCTGTTCTCCGGCGGCCATCTCGCCGCCCTGGCCGCCTATGCCTCGCTGTACGGTGCCTGCAACGGCCTGCTGACCATCACGCGCGGCACGCTGCCGCTGGCACTGTTCGACTTCCGCAGTTACGGCGCGGTGACCGGCGCCCTGCTGATGCCCAGCTTCCTGCTGACGGCCGCCGCGCCGGTGGCGTACGCGTACGTCGTGCAACGGCATGGGGCGCATGCCGCGATGGGCATGTCCGCCGGCCTGGCCGGCGCCATCCTGGCCGCCGCATTGGCGCTGCGGTGGCGCTTCATTGCCCGGGCACGGGGCTGAACGGCGCGCCGCCGTCGCGGACCGCCGTGGCGGGCGCACCGCGGTCGCGCGCCCAGGCCACGTCGTCACGGCGCTGGCATTGCGCGTTCAACGCGGTGGCCAGTTCGTCGGCGGTGCCGGGCCTGAAGAACAGGAAGCCCTGCAACAGGTCGCAGCCGGCTTCCCGCGCGGCCCGGCAATGCGCCTCGGTTTCTACCCCTTCGGCCACGGTGACGATATCCAGATCCCGCGCCAGCTGGCAGATCGAGGCCAGCACTTTCTGCGCATCGGCCTGCCGCGCCGCGCTCCAGACGATGGACTTGTCGAGTTTCAAGCCCGCCAGCGGCAGCGTCGACAGCCATTCGAGGTTGTTGTAGCCCTTGCCGAAATCGTCCAGCCACACCTGGATGCCGCGGCTGGTGAACTCCTCCAGCATGCAACGGATGTCCGCGCTGGCCGCGTGCAAGGCCGCCTCTTCGGTAAGTTCGATGCGGATATCGCGCGGCGCCAGTCCACACACGGCGATATCGCGCAGGATCACGCCGACGACGTCACGGCGGGCAAAGCTCTGGGGCGAGATATTGATATTGACCGCCGGTCCGCAGCCGCGCGCAGCCTGCCGCCAGCGCGCCTGGTCGCTCGCAATGGTGCGAATGCCCCAGCTGATCAGGGCTTGCGCGACCTCGGGCGCCCCGGCCTCGCGCAACAGGCCGTCGATGCCCAGCGTTTCGCCGCCGGCCGCCCGCCACCGCAACAGCGCCTCGGCGCCCACGATCTCCAGGTCCGAAGCGGCGACGATGGGCTGGTAGTGGAATTGCAGCCGGTCCCCTTGGATCGCGGCCAGCAACGGCGAGACGGGCCCACCCTCTTTCCGGGGCGCCGCCGGTTCGCGGCCGTCGCCGGCGGCGCTATCCTGCGCCAACGCGGCGGAGAACGAATACCCCTTGCCGCGCAAGCTGCGGATCGGAATGCTCAGCCCGGCGGCCGCGCCCTTGCGCTTGAGGCGGCTGATGACCAGGTCCAGCGCGCGGCCGTTGCCGGGGATATCCAGGCTGGCGACCGCGAAATCGGCGCGGCGGATGAGCCGTTCGGCATGCGCGTGCATGCCTTTGAGCACCGCGCGCTCCATGGGCGTGAGGCTGACGCCCGGCCCCGCGGGCGAGACCAGCGTCCATTCGTTGTCGCACAGCCGCCAGCTTTTTTCGGCCGCGGCGGGATCGGGCGGCGCGTCCGGCCGCCGCGGCGCGACCGCCGCGGGCGGTTGGCACAGGGTCAGTTTGCGTTGCGCCGACTGGATCGCGGCCGCCACTTCGCTATAGCTGATGTTGGCGCCATAGCAGCTGTCGGCGCCGGCCAGCAGCGCATTGATCCGCACCGCCGGGCTTTCGATGTGGCGGATGGCGATGATCGTGGAATGGGCGAAGCGCGCGCGCAACTGGCCGATGGTGATGTCCAGATCTCGCGGCAGGCACAGGTGCACCTGGATTTCGCCGGCCTGGCACGCCGGCGCCGGTTCCTGGAGCGATACGGGATTCAGGACGAAACCGATCTGCTCGAGCGAATCGGAGATGCCCTGCTTGGCGAATTCGTTGTCGAAAATAAGGATAATGCGCGACCGATTCATGATGATTGAGCCCTGAGTGAAACCGCTTTCCATCGAACGGTATTGAAATGTTTGTTTGCATCTCCATACCGGGAACAGGGTCGCAAAAAAAGGGCGCTCAATCGTTCACGTCACTGCGCAAAGTCGAAAATAATTGAATTCCATTCACTTTTAAATGAATGGAATTCAATATATCGAAATAAAAATCACTGATCGGCGAAACGTAGCGACACGCGCCTGGCTACCGTCCGCGCGAGTTCTGACGCCATTGCGGCGCAGGTCGGCAATGCGCCGCGGCCTGTCGCCGGCGCAATGTGAATCCAGGGGTTATCGGTGGAGGGACGGGCGGACGCCTCAGGCCCCGCCCTGCGCCTGCCATTTGTCCCAGCCGGCTCGGCGCAGCTTGCAGGCCGGGCATTCGCCGCAGCCATAGCCCCAGGCATGGCGCGCGCCGCGCTCGCCCAGGTAACAGGTGTGGCTTTCCTCGACGATGGTCTCGACCAGCGCGTCGCCGCCCAGGCTCCTGGCCAACGCCCAGGTTTCCGATTTGTCGATCCACATCAGCGGCGTCTCGATGGTGACGCGGCTGCCCAGGCCCAACCCCAGCGCCACCTGTTGCGCCTTGATGGTGTCGTCGCGGCAATCGGGATAGCCCGAAAAATCGGTTTCGCACATGCCGCCCACCAGCACGTCCAGCTGACGCCGGTAGCCCAGCGCGGCCGCCAGCGTCAGGAACAGCAGGTTGCGGCCGGGCACGAAGGTGTTGGGCAGGCCATTGGCCTGCATCTCGATGGCGCGGTCGCTGGTCATGGCGGTGTCGCCCACCTGGCCCAGCACCTTCAGGTCCAGCAGATGGTCTTCGCCCAGTCGCGGCGCCCATTGCGGAAAACGCGCGCGGATGTCGCGCAGCACATTCAGGCGCGCATCCAGCTCGATGCGGTGGCGCTGGCCGTAATCGAACGCCACGGTTTCCACATGGGCATAGCGGTCCAGCGCCCAGGCCAGGCAGGTGGTGGAATCCTGTCCGCCCGAAAACAGCACGAGCGCGCGACGTTGGTGATTCAGCATAAAAGGGGGTTTCTGCAAAGACTAAGGGATAGGCCAGACTTTACCGCAGCTGGCCGTCTTCCCCGTAAGGAAGCCTGCGTAAAATCGGTGCCGTTCTCGTTTACGGTTTACCCGCAGTGCGCATCACCTGACCCTTCCCCTTTTCCAGCAGCCCGACGGATCTCCCGCCCGATGAATGCCAGCCGCCCGCAGTCCGATTCAGCAGAACCCTTGCGTCACGATATCCGGCTGTTAGGCCGATTGCTCGGCGAAGTCATCGCCGAATGCGAAGGCAAACGCGTCTTCGACACCATCGAGACCCTGCGCCGCACCGCCGTCAAATTCCGCCGCGAAGGCAATGCCGCCGACGGCAAGCTGCTGGAACAGCGCGTCAAGCACCTGCAGGGCAGCGACCCCAACTCGGTGGCGCGCGCCTTCAGCTATTTCCTGCACCTGTCCAACATCGCCGAGGACCGCGACCAGAACCGCAGCCAGCGCGCCCGCGCGCTGGCGGGCGACGCGCCGGCCCGCGGCAGCCTGCACGATGCCGTGCAGACCCTGGGCCGCCAGGGCGTGACGCCCGCGCGCATCCGCCGCCTGCTGGCCGAGGCCTGCGTCATGCCGGTGCTGACCGCCCACCCCACCGAGGTGCAGCGCAAGAGCACGCTGGACGTGCATCGCGAGATCGCCGCGGCATTGACCCAGCGCGACCAACCCCTGACTCCCGAGGAACTGGCCGAGCTCGACGCCGCGCTGCTCGGCCGCGTGGCCACGCTGTGGCAGACGCGCATGCTGCGCTACACCCGCCTGACGGTGGCCGACGAAATCGAGAACGCGCTGTCGTACTACCGCAGCACCTTCCTGCAGGTCATCCCGCGCGTCTACGGCGACCTGTCCAAGCTGCTCAACCGCGACGCCAAGCCCTTCGGCGCCCCGCCCGCGCCGCTGGAGCCGTTCCTGCGCATGGGCAGCTGGATCGGCGGCGACCGCGACGGCAACCCCAACGTCGACGCCGACACGCTGGAGCGGGCCCTGCTGCGCCAGGCCACGGTGCTGTTCGAGCACTATCTGCAGGAAGTCCACGCGCTGGGCGCCGAACTGTCCATCACCACGCTGCTGATCGCGGTCGACCCGGCGCTGCTGGCGCTGGCCGAACACAGCGGCGACGACTCGCCGCATCGCAGCGACGAGCCCTACCGCCGCGCGCTGGTCGGCGTCTATGCGCGCCTGGCCGCCACCGCGCTGCGCCTGACCGGCCAGAACCTGGCCCGCCGCAGCACCGTCGCGGCGCAACCCTACGACACGCCGCAGGAATTGTCGGCCGACCTGGCCATCATCGCCGCGTCGCTGGCCGCGCATCATGGCGCGCCCATCGGCCGGCTGCGGCTGGCCGGCTTGCAGCAGGCGGTCGAAGTGTTCGGTTTCCACCTCGCCACGGTCGACCTGCGCCAGAGTTCCGACGTGCACGAGCGCGCGCTGGCCGAATTGTTCAGCCGCGCCGGCGTCACGCACGCGGGCCAGCCGCTGGACTATCTGGCGCTGGACGAGGACGCGCGCGTGGCCCTGCTGCGCGCCGAACTGGCGCAGGCGCGGCCGCTGGCCTCGCCCTGGATCGCCTACAGCGAGGACACCACGCGCGAACTCGCGGTGCTGCGCGCCGCCGCCGCCGGCCGCCAGCGCTATGGCAGGCAGGCCGTGCGCCAGACCATCGTCTCGCACACCGAAACCCTCAGCGACCTGCTGGAAGTGATGGTGCTGCAGAAGGAAGCGGGCCTGATCGCGCCCGCCGGCCAGGACATCCCGCCGGAAGACGGCCTGATGGTGGTGCCGTTGTTCGAGACCATTCCCGACTTGCAGCGCGGCGCCGACATCATGGCCGCCTGGCTCGACCTGCCCGAGATCCGCGAGCGCGTGAAGCGCGCCCAGAACGGCGCCCAGGAAGTCATGCTGGGTTATTCCGACAGCAACAAGGACGGCGGTTTCCTCACCTCCAACTGGTCGCTGTACCAGGCCGAGCGCGCGCTGGTGGACGTCTTCTCCAGCCGCCACGTGCGCCTGCGCCTGTTCCATGGACGCGGCGGCTCGGTGGGCCGCGGCGGCGGCTCCAGCTTCGACGCCATCCTGGCGCAGCCGCCGGGCACGGTGGCCGGCCAGATCCGCCTGACCGAACAGGGCGAGGTCATCCAGAGCAAGTACAAGGACGCCGAGGTCGGCCGCTGGCACCTGGAGCTGCTGGTCGCCGCCACGCTCGAATCCAGCCTGGCGCCGCGCGCCGAGGCCACCAGCGCGGAAGACGCGCACATGGCGCAGCACGGCCCGGCCATGTCGTTCATGTCCGAGACCGCGCAGCGCAGCTACCGCGGCCTGGTGTATGACACGCCGCGCTTTGCCGAGTACTTCTTCGCCGCCACGCCCATCGCCGAGATCGCCGGCCTGAACATCGGCTCGCGCCCGGCCTCGCGCAAGAAGGGCCAGCGCATCGAAGACCTGCGCGCCATCCCCTGGGGGTTTTCCTGGGCCCAATGCCGCCTGATGCTGACCGGCTGGTACGGCATGGGCTCGGCCATCGAGGCCTATCTGGAGACCGGCGCGCCGGGGGCGCCGCGCTCGCAGCGCGGCCGCCTGGCCCAGTTGCGCGAAATGGCGCGCGACTGGCCCGCCTTCCGCACCCTGCTGTCCAACATGGAGATGGTGCTGGCCAAGTCCGACCTGGCCATCGCCGCGCGCTATGCGCAGTTGGTGCCGCAGCGCGCGCTGCGCGAGAAGATCTTCGGCATGATCAGCGCCGAACACGCCCGCACCCTGGCCATGCTCAAGCTGCTGACGCGGCGCGAGCTGCTGGCCGACAACCCCGCGCTGCAGGCCTCGCTGCGCGAGCGCTTCGCCTACATCGACCCGCTCAACTACCTGCAGGTCGACCTGATCCGCCGCCACCGCGCGGCGCAGAAGTCGCCCGCCGCCGAGGCCGACGAACGCGTGCAACGCGCCATCCACCTGACCATCAACGGCATCGCCGCCGGGTTGCGCAATTCGGGCTGAGGCGAAAGACCAACGCCGCGCCGGGGCCCCGCGCTCCGGCGCCTTCTTTGCCCCCATCCCCTCGAATCGGCCCTCCGTGCGGAACGCGACGACCCCGGCAGGCGGCCTGGTGGCGCCCCGCACTGTCCACCTGCCGAACACCGCAAAAAGGCCATTTGTCCACCCCCGGCAACTTTTAGTACTATCTTTTCCAGAAATTCTATATACGCACAAATGTTCGTATATAGAACAAAACGATTTTTCTGGCCCGCGCACAGGAAGACACCGACGGAAGAGACAGATCGCAGTTCCCTGGTTCCGCCTGTGCCGCCCGCCGCGCGCGCCGTGTAAGGCAAGCGAACCCTCATGGATACTCCCCTGCAGAATCTGGCCGTCATCGGCGCCGGCGCCATGGGCAGCGGCATCGCCGCGCTCTTCGCCTCGAAGGGATTGGACGTGGTCCTGGTCGATCCGATGGACGGCGCCCTGGATCGCGCCCGCGCCGTCATCGAACGCCAGTTGAACGTCTACGCGCCCGGCCAGGTCGACGCCGTGATGCAACGCATCCGCATGGCGCCCGGCCTGGACGCGGCCGCCAGCTGCGACCTGGTGATCGAGGCGGTGCCCGAGAACCTGGAGCTCAAGCGCGGCCTGTTCGCGCAGCTCGATGCGCTGTGCAAGCCCGAAGCCATCTTCGCCACCAACACCTCGGGCCTGTCGATCAACGCCATCGCCAGTGCTGTCGCGCGCCGCGACCGCTTTGTCGGCACGCACTTCTTCACCCCCGCCGACGTCATCCCGCTGGTCGAAGTGGTGCGCAACGACGCCACCTCGGAAGACACCGTGGCGCGCGTCATGGCGACGCTGCGCCTGGGCGGCAAACGCCCGGTGCTGGTGCGCCAGGACATCCCCGGCTTCATCGCCAACCGCATCCAGCACGCCCTGGCGCGCGAAGCCATCTCGCTGCTGGAAAAGGGCGTGGCCAGCGCCGAGGACATCGACGAAGTGGTCAAGTGGAGCCTGGGCATCCGCCTGGCGCTGTCCGGTCCGCTGGAGCAGCGCGACATGAACGGCATCGACGTCCACTACGCCATCGCCAGCTATCTCTACAAAGACCTGGAAAACCGCACCGAGCCGTCCGAGCTGCTCAAGAGCAAGGTCGAGAACGGCCAGCTCGGCGCCAAGAGCGGCCAGGGTTTCTACACCTGGAGCGCCGAACGCCGCGAACGGGTGCTGCGCGAGAAAAGCGCGGCGCTGGGCGAGCTGGCCGCGTGGCTCAACGCCAAGGCCGGCGATTCCTGACGCGGCAAGCGCAACACCGAAACCCTACACCATAAGGCGCGCGGCGATCCCTCCGACGCGCCAGTGGGCCACGAGCCCAACCACACAAAGAAACCGACCGTCCCACCCACCACGCGCCCCTGACCGGCGCGCGGCGGCGCAAGACACAAGAGCAATACGCCTTACCGGAGTTCGTAGGAGGCACCATGAATAAATTGGCATCTTTTTTCACTGAGCTGATGCGCAAGTATCTGCCCGATCCCTTTGTCTTCGCGATCGCGCTGACCTTGCTCACCGTGCTGCTGGCCATGGGCATCGAAGGCCAGGGCATCGGCGACGTGACCCGCGCCTGGGGCAAGGGCTTCTGGAGCCTGCTGGCCTTCACCACCCAGATGGCCGTGATCCTGGCCATGGGCTACGTGCTGGCCACCGCGCCGCTGACCGACCGCCTGCTCAACCGCATCGTCAGCCACGTGCACAAGCCGCACACCGCCATCATCGTCGCCACGCTGGTGGGCGGCATCGGCAGCTACCTGAACTGGGGCTTCGGCCTGGTCATCGGCGGCATCGTCGCCAAGAAGCTGGCGCTCAAGGTCAAGGGCGTGCACTACCCGCTGATCATCGCCGCGGCCTACAGCGGTTTCACCATGTACGGCCTGGGCCTGTCGGCCAGCATCCCGGTGCTGGTGGCCACCCCCGGCCACCCCACCGCCAAGCAGATGGGCATCATCCCGCTGACGGAAACCATCTTCTCGGTGCCGATGCTGATCACCAGCCTGGTGATCATCGTGACGCTGCCGCTGCTGAACGCCTGGCTGCATCCGAAGAAGGGCGAGAAGATCGTCGAAGTGGACCCGGCCATCGACCGCGACGCCAACGCGTCCAATGCGGCCGAAGACATGCTGGAGAAAGGCACCCTCGCCTCCAAGCTGAACAACAGCCGCATCCTCAGCCTGCTGATCGGCGCGCTGGGCGTGGCCTACGTCGCCTTCCACTTCATCGATGGCGGCTCGCTCGACCTGAACCTGATCAACTTCATCATCCTGTTCCTGGGCATCATCCTGCTGGGCACGCCGGCCGCCTACGTGGCCAAGCTGACCGAAGGCATCAAGACGATCTCCGGGATCATCCTGCAGTACCCGTTCTACGCCGGCATCATGGCCATCATGGCCGCCTCGGGCCTGGTGACCACGATCTCCAAGGTGTTCGTCGACGTCGCCACGCCGGCCACGCTGCCGTTCTGGGGCCTGATCAGCTCGTTCGTCATCAACTTCTTCGCGCCCTCGGCCGGCGGCCACTGGGTCATCCAGGGTCCGTTCATGATCGACGCCGCCCGCGAAATCGGCAGCGCGCTCAACCAGACGACCATGGCCGTGATGCTGGGCAACGCCTGGAACGACCTGGTGCAGCCCTTCTGGATCCTGCCGGCGCTGGCGCTGTCCAAGCTCAAGCTGCGCGACGTGATGGGCTATACGGTCATCATGATGTTGTGGGTCGGCGTGATCCACATCACCGCCGTGCTGGCGTGGGGCTATTTGACCCATTAAGAGGGCCCCCCCCTACGCGCTGCGCGCGCCCCCCAAGGGGGCGACACCTGCAGA
The DNA here is from genome assembly GCF_052906545.1 of Achromobacter sp. CSND-B12. Taxonomy (NCBI): domain Bacteria; kingdom Pseudomonadati; phylum Pseudomonadota; class Betaproteobacteria; order Burkholderiales; family Alcaligenaceae; genus Achromobacter; species Achromobacter sp. CSND-B12. The sequence goes on from NZ_JBREGJ010000001.1 coordinate 2,604,448, forward strand.
CCGGCAAAGCCGGATCTGGCGGTGTCCCCGCTGGGGGAAATGCAATGTTGAGGGGCGGGGTTCCTCGGAACGCCGCCAGTGAGAACTGAATTGGGAGCTGAGATGAGCAAACCTACCGCGTATCTGGTGACCGGCGGCAGCGCCGGGATCGGCGCCGCCATCGTCCGCATGCTGCTGGATGCCGGGCACAAGGTGGTCAACATCGACTACCGCCTGCCCGAGCATCCGCCGACGGGGCTGGTGTCGTACCAGGCCGACCTGACCGACGAAGCGCGCACCAAGGAAGTGGCCGCCGAAGTGACCGCGGCCTACGACATCGTCGGCCTGGTCAACAACGCCGGCGCCACGCGCCCCGGCACCGCCGACACGGCCACCCTGGCCGACCTGGACTACGTGGTCAACCTGCATCTGCGCACCGCGCTGATCCTGGTGCAGGCCGCGCTGCCGGCGATGCGCGCGGCCGGCTTCGGCCGCATCGTCAACATGTCGTCGCGCGCCGCGCTGGGCAAGCCGGACCGCGTGGTCTATTCGGCCACCAAGGCCGGGCTGGTCGGCCTGACGCGCACGCTGGCGATGGAACTGGGCGGCGACGGCATCACCGTCAACGCCATCGGCCCCGGCCCCATCGCCACGGACCTGTTCACCAAGAGCAACCCCGCCGGCGCGCCGCAGACCGAGCGCATCATCAACAGCATCGTGGTCAAGCGCCTGGGCACGCCCGAGGACGTGGCGCGCGCCGCCATGTTCTTCCTGTCGCCCGACAACGGCTTCGTCACCGGCCAGATGCTGTACGTCTGCGGCGGCACGACGCTGGGCGTCGCCCCGATCTGAGGCCGGCCGCCATGTCCGCCCGCCTGCCCGACTCCGCCCGCCCGCGCTGCCTAGCGGCGCAGCAGCGCGTGGTTGATCTGGTCGGCGGCGTGGCGCAGCGGCGGCAGGAAGGTCGCCAGCATTTCCTCGCGCGAGAAGCGGTTGGCATGGCCGCTGACGTTCATCGCGGCGATCACGCGGCCGCTGCGGTCGACGATCGGCACCGCGACGGATTGCAGGCCCGGCTCCAGTTCCTGCGCCACGCAGGCGTAGCCGTCGGCGCGCACGCCGGCCAGGATGGCCTTGAGCGCGCCGATGTCGGTCACGGTGTCCTTGGTATAGGCCTGGATCTGGCTCATGGCCAGCACCCGGTCCAGTTCGGCCGCGGGCAGGCCCGCCAGCAGCACGCGGCCCATCGACGTCACCCAGGCCGGCAGGCGGCTGCCCACCGCCAGGTTGATGGTCATGACCTTGTGCGTCGACAGACGCAGGATGTAGACGATGTCGGCGCCTTCCAGCACCGACACCGAGCACGACTCGCGCGTCTGCTCGGCCACTTCTTCCATGTAGGGCAGCGCCAGGTTCCACAACGGCGTGCCCGACAGGTAGGCGTAGCCCAGTTCGAGGATGCGCGGGGTCAGCGCGAACTTGCGGTCCTCGACCGTGACGTAGCCCAGGTGCTCCAGCGTCAGCAGGATGCGGCGCGCGCCGGCGCGGGTCAGGCCGGTCACGGCCGCGACCTCGGACAGCGTCATCTGGGAACGATCCGGGCCGAACGCCCGGATCACGGACAGGCCGCGCGCAAAAGATTGAACGTAGCTGTCGCTGGGTTGCTGGGTTGCTTGCTCGGCCATCCGTCTACCGCGAGAAAAAACGTTGCCGTTGCCGGCAACCCTGAAACGGGGAGGATCGCACCGCGCCGGCTTGCCTTGACGGTCGACCATCCCCATGAAACGATGTTCTTCAGAAGAACGAAAGTTCTAATTAAGAACAAATTATGACACGCCACCTATGAGCGAACACCATGATTTCTAAGCTTGTTGCAAGCGCGGCGGCCGCCCTCGCCGACGTCCCCGACGGCGCCACCGTCATGATCGGCGGCTTCGGCACCGCCGGCCAGCCCATGGAACTGATCGACGCCCTGCTCGAGCAAGGCGCCAAGGACCTGGTCATCATCAACAACAACGCCGGCAACGGCACCACCGGCCTGGCCGCCCTGCTGGGCGCCAACCGCGTGCGCAAGATCATCTGCTCGTTCCCGCGCCAGGTGGACTCGCAGATCTTCGACGGCCTGTACCGAAGCGGCAAGATCGAACTCGAACTGGTGCCCCAGGGCAACCTGGCCGAGCGCATCCGCGCCGCCGGCGCCGGCATCGGCGCGTTCTTCTCGCCCACCGGCTACGGCACCCCGCTGGCCGACGGCAAGGAAACCCGCGAAATCAACGGCCGCCAATACGTGCTGGAATATCCGCTGCACGCCGACTACGCCCTCATCAAGGCCGAGCGCGGCGACCGCTGGGGCAACCTGGTGTACCGCAAGACCGCGCGCAACTTCGGCCCCATCATGGCCAGCGCCGCGCGCGTGGCCGTGGCCCAGGTGCGCGAAGTCGTGGAACTGGGCGCCCTCGACCCGGAAACCGTCGTCACCCCCGGCATCTTCGTGCAGCGCGTCGTGCAGATAGACGCCGCCCAGGCCGCCAAGGAGCAGCAATGAGCACCAAACTGACCCGCGACCAGATCGCCGCCCGCGTCGCCCAGGACATCCCTGAAGGCGCCTACGTCAACCTCGGCATCGGCCTGCCCACGCTGGTGGCCAACCACCTGCCGGCCGACCGCGAGGTCATCCTGCACACCGAGAACGGCATGCTGGGCATGGGCCCCGCGCCGGCCAAGGGCGAGGAAGACTACGACCTCATCAACGCCGGCAAGCAGCCCGTCACCGAACTGCCCGGCTGCTCGTTCTTCCATCACGCCGACTCGTTCGCGATGATGCGCGGCGGCCACCTGGACATCTGCGTGCTGGGCGCCTTCCAGGTGTCGCAGCACGGCGACCTGGCCAACTGGCACACCGGCGCGCCCGACGCCATCCCCGCCGTGGGCGGCGCGATGGACCTGGCCATCGGCGCCAAGGACGTCTTCGTCATGATGGAACTGCAGACCCGCGAAGGCCAGAGCAAGCTGGTCGACGCCTGCACCTATCCGCTGACCGGCGTGCGCTGCGTGTCGCGCGTGTACACCGACGTGGCCGTGTTCGACATCCGCGCCGACGGCGTCACGGTGATCGACATGTTCGGCGAAACCACGGCCGACGAGCTGCTGCGCCTGACCGGCCTGCCGCTGAAGTTTTCCAACTGATCAATCCCCGCGCCCCGGCAACGCCGGGGCCGATTTCCTGGAGACACTCATCATGTTGTTCATGGTTCAAATGCAGGTCAATCTGCCCGTCGACATGCCGGCCGCCCAGGCCGACAAGCTCAAGGCCGACGAAAAGGCCCTGGCGCAGCAGCTGCAACGCGACGGCAAGTGGAAGAGCCTGTGGCGCGTCGTCGGCCGCTACGCCAACGTCAGCATCTTCGACGTGCAGGACAACGACGAACTGCACGCGCTGCTGTCGTCGCTGCCGCTGTTCCCGTACATGGACATCCAGGTGACGGCGCTGGCGCGCCATCCCTCGGCCATCTGATCGGAGCCGCCCATGCCCTACATCATCGAAACCTTCGACAAGCCCGACCACCAGGCCGTGCGCCAGCAGCATCGCGCCGCGCACCTCGAATACCTGGACGCCAACAAGCACCTGCTGCTGGCCTGCGGCGCCAAGCTGCAGGATGACGGCAAGGACCTGGGCGGCGGCCTGTACATCGTCGACCTGGACACGCGCGAGGCCGCGCAGCAGTTCATCGACGCCGATCCCTTCGCCCAGGCGCAGCTGTTCCAGCGCGTGACCATCACGCGCTGGCGCAAGGCCTACGTCGACGGCACCTGCCACCTGTAATCGCCACGCGGCCGCCTCCGGGTGGCCGCGCTTTCATTCCCCGAGGATTTTCCGCATGTCTTACGCCGATCTCAGCCAGGCACGGCTGTTCTACGTCATCGATGGCCCCGCCGACGCGCCGGTGCTGGTGCTCTCCAATTCGCTGGGCACCAACGCCGACATGTGGGCACGCCAGGTTCCCGCGCTGAGCAAGCACTTCCGCGTGCTGCGCTACGACACCCGCGGCCACGGCAAATCCTCGATCCCCGACGGCGAATACAGCTTCGCGCAGCTGGGCAACGACGTCGCCGAACTGCTGGCGCACCTGAACATCGAACGCGCCCATTTCTGCGGCCTGTCGATGGGCGGCCCCACCGGCCTGTGGCTGGCGCTGAACCGTCCCGAACTGATCGGCAAGCTGATCCTGTGCAACACCGCCGCGCGCATCGGCTCGGCCGAAGGCTGGAGCGCCCGCATCGCCGCCGTGGCCGAACAGACGCTGGAAAAGATGGCTCCGACCCTGGTCGAGCGCTGGCTCACCGACGGCTACCGCGCCGCCGAGCCGGGCCTGTCGCAGGTGCTGGTCGACATGCTGCGCCGCACCCCCGACGCCGGCTACTCGGGCAACTGCGCCGCGCTGCGCGACGCCGATTTCCGCGAACAGGTGTCGGCCATCACGGCGCCGACGCTGGTCATCAGCAGCACCCACGACCTGGCCGCCACGCCCGCGCAGGGCCAGGAACTGGCCGCCGCCATCAACGGCGCGCGCTACCTCGAACTGAACACCTCCCATATCTCCAACTGGGAACAACCGGAAGCCTTCACCCGCGCGGTGGTCGACTTCCTCACGGAGTAAACCATGCAGCGCTGGACCCATCGGCCCGAAGGCTCCAACTGGGGCGACTTCGGACCCGACGACCAACTCGGCCGCCTCAATCTCATCACCGAAGAACAGGTTCTGAAAGGCGCGCGTGAAATCCGCGCCGGCAAAACCTTCTGCCTGTCGCTGCCGCTGGACCTGCCCGGCGGCAACGTGCTCAACCCGCGGCGCCATCCGCCGCAACTGAGCCCGACGCGCCTGGCCGACACGCCCTACCTGAACTTCCCGCTGCGCAACGTCAACCCGGACGCGGTCGACGTGCTGAGCGACGACCAGGTGCTGCTGTCGATGCAGTACTCGACGCAATGGGACGCGCTGGCGCACGTCGGCGCGCTGTTCGACGCCGATGGCGACGGCCAGCCCGAGCTGCGCTACTACAACGGCTTCCAGGCCGGCGTCGACGTCATCGGCCCGGCCGATGGCGACCACACCGGCTGCGGCTGCAACAGCGGCGGCCCCTCGGCCGCGCCGAAGCTGGGCGTCGAGAACCTGGCGCAGAAAGGCATGCAGGGCCGCGGCGTGCTGCTGGACCTGGCGCGCCACTACGGCCCCGGCCGCACCCTGGTCGGCCACGCCGAGATCATGCACGTACTGAAGACCGACGGCATCGAGATCGAGCCCGGCGACATGCTGGTGCTGCGCACCGGCTACGCCGAAGCCGTGGTCGCCATGGCCGGCAAGCCCGACGCCGAGGTGCTGCACACCTACGGCGCCGCGCTCGACGGCACCGACGCCGCGCTGCTGCAGTGGATCACCGACAGCGGCATCGCCGCCATCTGCGCCGACAACTATGCTGTGGAAGCCTATCCCGCGCGCGAGAAAACCGGCCCGCGCGCCATGCTGCCGCTGCATCACCACTGCCTGTTCAAGCTGGGCCTGCCGCTGGCCGAGCTGTGGTACCTGAAGGATCTGGCCGACTGGCTGCACGCCAACGGCCGCCACCGCTTCATGCTGACCGCCCCGCCGCTGCGCCTGCCGCACGCGATCGGCTCGCCGGTCACGCCGATCGCCACGGTGTAGGTAGCGCCTGCGGTTGCGCCGGGCGTGGCGGGAATGCGCGCCTGGCAGGTACGATCTTCAACGGCATCGTCGCCATCAGGGCTCGCCGCAACGGGCGACGGCCGACTTGGAGCACGCAGAAAAAAGCGCCGGTCCGTTCAACGGCCGGCGCTTTTCACCTGCGCGGAATCAACGCCGCGTTCAGCCCTTCAGGCAAGTGCTCATGAAGGTCTTGCGCTTGTCGCCGGTCAGCTTCTGCTCGCCGGCCTTGGCGTTGCAGTCCTTCATCTTCTGCTGCTGCGGCGTCAGCTGCTTGGCGGGCGGCGGCGCCTCGCCCTTCAGGCAGGCGCTCATGTAGGTCTTGCGATCATCGCCCTTCTTGCCCTCGGCCGACTTGTTGCAATCGGCCATGCGCTGCTGCTGCGCGGTTGGCGTCTTGGCGGGCGTGGCGGCAGGCGCCGGGGTCTTGGCGGGTGCGGGCGTGGCGGCTGGCGTCTGGGCATGGACGGCGCCCAGGAAACAGGCGGACAACACGATGGCCGAAGCCAATTGGCTAGTACGGGAAAGCATGAGTTCCTCCCTTGAGCGCCCGCCGGCGCCATCCTGGCGCACACCCGGGCCGCAAGATCCGCCGGCCAAGTTGCCGGCGTGGTCATCATCGGACAAAGCCGCATGCTCCGCAAGCGCTGAAAGGACAACAAATGCTAACGCCGCCGCGATCGTTCAGCTTGCGGAAAGGCGCGGAAATACCCGCAAGTCGGAGACATTCCGATGCACTTGTGGCATCCACAGATGAATCTGCGGCCATCCCCTGCAACCTGTTACCCATTCATCCCTTTGGCCCGTTGTGCGCCCGGCGCGAAAGGTGTGAGATAGGCGCATGACCCCGACACGCGGCCCCAGAGTCCGCGGCTGGGACGCCCGGCAACCGGGTCACAGGAGACCGCCATGAAAACCGTCCTCGCCTCCCTCGCATTGCTGGCCGGCCTGACCGGTGCCGCCCATGCCCAAAACCTGTACGGCGTCACGCTGGGCAATATCCAGGCGATCCGCGACGCCAACGACAACGTCTCCACCATCACGGGTTCCCTGGCCAACCAATCGGCCCGCGCCGTCAACTACGTCATGCTCACTTTCGTGCTCTACGACGAACAGGGCCGCGAAATCGGCCGCGTGCGCGACGACGACATCGGCCCCCTGGCGCCGGGCCAGATCAAGATGATCCGCGCCATCACGCCGCTGCAATTCGCCAAGGTCGCCGCCCTGGACATCCGGGCCAGGTGAATGGTTGGCCCCCACGCTGCGCGCTGCGCGCTTGCTGCCCCCCGAGGGGGCTGTCCGGCCTTCGGGCGGCCGGACGGCTTTTCTTGCGCGACGGCCGCGCGTTTCCCACGCTGCGCTCACTTGCCTGACGGATTGCTCCGGCAAAAAACCCTTGTCTGGATAGGGTTTAGTCAAGCCGGCGCAAGTCCAATTGTGGGAAAATTCCGCAGCCGACTCGACAAAAGGGGCTTCCACACGAAGCCCCTTGTTGCGTCCGCCGGCACGCCGGCATGCCCGGCCCAGTTATCAAGGAAGTGAAAAGATCATGTTTCCCAAAAGACTCACCGAAGGCTATCAGTCCTTTCTCGCCGGCCGCTTCCACTCGGAACGCAGCCGCTACGAAAAACTGGCCGAAACTGGGCAAAGCCCGGAAATCCTGATCATCGGCTGTTGCGACTCGCGCGTCTCGCCCGAAGCCATCTTCGACGCCGGCCCCGGCGAAATGTTCGTCGTGCGCAACGTCGCCAACCTGGTCCCGCCCTGTGACCCCGACTCCGAATCCTCGTACCACGGCACCAGCGCCGCCATCGAATTCGCCGTCAACGGCCTGAACGTCAAGCACATCGTCGTCCTCGGCCACGCCTCCTGCGGCGGCATCCGCGCCTTCTTCGACGACGCCAAGCCCCTGACCAAGGGCGACTTCATCGGCAAGTGGATGTCCCAGATCGCCCCCGTCGCCGACGAACTCGGCCCCGGCGGCGACGACCGCGCCGCCAACCTCAAGCGCCTGGAACTCGCCGTCATCGGCCACAGCCTGAACAACCTGATGACCTTCCCCTCCATCCGCCGCCGCGTCGAAAAGGGCGACCTGGAGCTGCACGGCACCTACTTCGGCGTCGCCACCGGCGTCCTGTTCCTGCGCGACCCCGCCACCGGCGAATTCAGCCCCTGCCTGGAAACCGGCCTGCCCGGCTGACCGCTCCACAAACGCGGCGGCTCGGCCGCCGCGCGCATGTCGCCACGGGCAAATAGCGCAGGCGCATCCACGCCATGCAAACGCGGCCAGCACGCCAGACCGTCACAGCGTAGCCGCAACCCAGCGCCATCACCAGCGCGCAGCGTCATCCCGCCGACGCAACACACCCAAACGCCAAAGAAGGCCGCCCGCGCGGCCGCCTTTGGCGACCCCGCAAGACCTTCCCCTCCCCCCGATCGCTGGCAAAAAAACGCCAAGCAAACAACTCGCCCCCCCTGGCCCCCGTTAAGTCTCATCATGAGCGGGTGCCGGGGCAGGCGGGGGATGGCGGGGCGTGTAGATGCGCCCGAGGGAAACCGTAGGGAGCCGAAGGCGTACGAGGTTGACGCAGGGGCAGTCCGGAGCGAACGCTCCGGACCGCAATCGTAGCCCCGCCATCCCCCGCCTGCCCCGGCGCCCGCGGCTAAAGAACCCAACAACCGCCGCCAACAACGCCAGCAACCCCCTCAAACCCGATACGCCTGCGCCAACCTCTCATAATTATTCTTAAGAATGATCCCCGCATAGTAGACATGCTCCCGCATCAGATCCTCAGCCCGCGCCCCATCCCGCGCAATGATGGCGTTGACGATCCGATGATGATCATCGTGCGACCGCAGAATGATCCCATGGTCCTCCCACAGGATGATCCGATCCGACGCATACGGAATCGCCTGCGCCTGCGTCGCGAACCGCTTCACCCACGGATTGCCCGCCGCCTCCAGGATCCCGTTGTGCAAGGTGATGTTGACCTGCTGGTAAGGCAGATGGTCCTCCGCCAGCAACACCCCCTTGCCGAGAATGCGGTCGCCTTCGTCCAGGCAATTCTTCAGCACCGCCACCGCGTCGTTCGACAGCCCGCGCAGCGCCGCCTGCCGACAGGCCAATCCTTCGAGCGCCGCCCGCACCTCGTAAGCCGCCACGATCTCGGCCAGGTCATACGCCCGCACCGTATAGCCGCGCTTGGGCAGGTGCTCCAGCAGCCCCTCGTTGCCCAGCGTCGCCAGGGCCGCCCGCACCGGCGTGCGCGACACCCCCAGCTTCTCGGCCAGCGGAATTTCCTCCAGGCGGGCGCCCGGGCTGAACTTGCCATGCAGCACCCAGTCCCGCAGCGTATCGGTCACGTGTTGAGATAGCGTATCCATGCCCGCATTGTATACATGAAGAATACATGCGACAGCGCCCCATACCATCACGCTAGGGCTTTCCCCAATGAGAACCATCAAGTTTCATGCGCAGCTACGGGAAACCCCCTATACCTGCCTCCCCTTCATGTATACATAATCGCCAAAAATTCAGATCAGCGGACGCCGTTTCCAAGGCGGACGAATCCGCGCAACAGGAGGCAGCATGTCCAATGTATCCACGCCGGCCGCAGGCCCGGCTCCGCGGCTCGCGCTCGTCACCGGCGGTGGCGGCGGCATCGGCGCCACCATCTGCCAGGAGCTGGCCCGCGCCGGCTACCGCGTGGTGGTGTCGGACGTGGATGCCCAGCGCGCCCGCCGCGTGGCCGACGAACTCGGCGCGCCCCACAGCGCCCATGCCTTCGACGTCAGCGATGAAAGCGCCGTCGAAACGGCGTTCGACCAGATCGAGCAGGCCCACGGCCCCATCGCCGTGCTGGTCAGCGCCGCCGGCCTGCTGCTGTTCCAGCCCAACGGCGAACGGCCGCTCATCAAGGACACCACGCTCGACATCTGGGAACGCAGCTTCGCCGTCAACGCGCGCGGCGTGTTCCTGTGCGGCCGCGCCTACCTGCGCCGGCGCGAAGCCGCGCCGCTCAAGCATGGCCGCATCGTCACCTTCACGTCGGTCGCCGCGCAACTGGGCGGCTATCGCTCCAGCGCCTCGTACATCGCCGCCAAGTCGGCCGTGCTGGGCCTGACCAAGGCCATGGCGCGCGAATCCGCGCACCTGGGCATCACCGTCAACGGCATCGCGCCGGGGCTGATCGACACCGACATGCTGCGCAGCACCGTCACCAGCAGCGGCGCGCTCGCGGCGGCCGCCCAGGCGATTCCGCTGGGCCGCATCGGCACGGTGGACGATGTCGCCGCCGCGGTGCGTTTCCTGGCCTCGGAAGAAGCGGGCTACATCACCGGCAGCGTCATCGACGTCAACGGCGGCTACCGCATGCAGTGAACCCTGTGCAATGAACCCAATCCGGCGGCTTCGCCGCCAAGCAGCAACGCGCCATCGATAAAGGCGCGCACTCAAAAAACGGGAGACAAACCATGAAGCACCTCCGCCGCCACGCGGCCGCCGCGCTATGCGCCCTCGCCCTGGGCGCTTCCGCCCAGGCCCAGCAGGAACCCGGCATCACCGACAAGACCATCAGGATCGGCCTGTTCGCGCCCCTGTCGGGCAGCGGCATGGCCTATGGCTTTGACGTGCTGAACGCCGCCAAGATGTGGTACGCCAAGGTCAACAAGGAAGGCGGCATCAACGGCCGCCAGATCGAGCTGGTGATCGAGGACGACCGCTGCAACGCCAACGACCTGGTGGCGGCGGTCAAGAAGCTGACGGAGCAGGACAAGGTGTTCCTGCTGAACGGCGGCTCGTGCTCGGCCGCCGTGGTGGCCGCGCGCGAATACGTCGAGCGCGAGAAGGTGCCGCTGGTCATGCTCAACGCCTCGGGCGACGGCGCGCTGTATCCGCCGTCCAAGTACATCTACGGCGCGTTCTCGATCTCGCAGCACGCCGTGGGCGGCTCGATGGTGCAGTTCGCCGCCGAGCATCTCAAGGCCAAGAAGATCGGCTACATCAACCATGACGATGCCTACGGCGGCTGGAACCTGGAAGCCGCCCAGGCCCAGTCCAAGCAGCTGGGCGGCCTGAACCTGCAGGTGCAATCGGTCAATCCCAACATCACCGACGTGACCGCGCCGATGCTCAAGATCCGCGCCGGCAATCCCGACGTGCTGCTGCTGACGACGTATGCTCGGCCCGCCGCGCTGATCATCAAGAAGGCGCAGGAACTGGGCTGGAACAAGCCCATCGTGCTGGCCGTCAACGGCACCGCCGACCTGAAGCAGCTGGTGGAGAACGTCGGCAACAAGGACGCCTTCAAGAACGTCTACATCCAGGAAGTGCTGAGCGACATGCCCGGCGGGCCCAAGCTGACCTGGGTCTACGACATGTACAAGCAGGCCTATCCGGACCTGGCCGCCAAGCCCGGCCATCCGCAGACCTACATGCCCTACGGCCTGCCGCCCGCCATGGCGGTGGTCAATGCGCTCAAGGCCGCCGGCCCGCAGCCCACCCGCGAGAAGGTGCTGGCCGCGCTGGAGACCATGAAGTTCGATTCCGGCGTCATGGCCGGCCCGATCGAATTCGGCCCGAACGACCGCGCCGCGCAGGAATCGGCCATCTACATCAAGTTCGACGGCACCAACATGTCGCTCGTGCCGGGCGCCTTCAAGAGCGTCTGGCAGTACCAGCCGTAACCGCCGCCACAGGCCAGGTCCGCGCCGCGGCACAGCGCCGCGCGGACCGCCGGAGACCATCATGAGCTTTGCCGATATCTGGTTGTTCCTGCAGCAGGGGGTGCTGTCGGGACTGGTGACGGGCAGCGTGTATGCGCTGCTGGCGGTCGCCGTTGTCATCATTTTCAAGACCACGGATGTGCCCAATTTCGCCCAGGGCGAGATCTTCATGGTCGGGGGCTACGTCGCCCTGTTCCTGACCCTGGTGATGGGCTGGCCCTACCTGGCGGTCATCCCGGTGACGCTGGCCGTGGTGGCCGTGGTCTCCGGCCTGTTCCAGCGCGTCGTCATGGAGCGCGTCATCGCCTCCAGGGGCGTGGGCGTGCAGATGGTGATCGCCACGCTGGGCCTGGCCTACGCCCTTAAAGGGCTGGTGCGCCAGACCGGACTGGGCGACACGCCGCGCTCGCTGCCGCCGCTGGCCCCCACCGACGCCATCCTCATCGGCGATGCCGTGCTGACACAGCTGGACCTGGTGATCTTCGCCGTGGCCGTGGGCGTGATGCTGCTGCTGTACGTGATGTTCACCTACACCCGCGTGGGCAAGGCCATGCGCGCCGTCGGCATGAACCCCAAGGCCGCGCGCCTGGTGGGCGTGAACCTGACGCGCATCCGCATGATGGTGTGGGCGCTGTCCGGGCTGATCTCGGCCGTGGCCGCGCTGCTCATCACGCCCAAGATCCTGATCACGCCGGACATCGGCCACATCGCCATCCTGGCCTACGCGGCCGCCATCGTCGGCGGCATCACCAGCCTGCCCGGGGCGGTGGTCGGCGGCTTCGTGATCGGCGTGGCCGAGAACCTGGTGGGCCTGTTCATTTCGACCAACGCCATCGTGGTGGCGCCCTTCGTCGCCATCATGGTGGTGCTGCTGCTGCGTCCGCAAGGCCTGCTGGGCGGCAAACTGCAGGTGAAAAAAGTATGAAATCCAAGACCGACCGCGCCCTGCTGGCGCTGATGGCCGTGGCGCTGGCGGCCCTGCCGTTCGTCGCCAGCGGCTATGTGATCTACGTCGTCAACCTGCTGATGGTGTTCGTGGTGCTGGCCCTGGGCCTGCACATCGTCATCGGCGAGACCGGGCAGTTCGCCCTGTCGCACGCCGCGTTCTACGGCGTCGGCATCTACACCGCCGGGCTGATCAACAACCTGTGGCATCCGCCCTTCTTCGTCTCGATCCTGGCGGGCGGGCTGTTGGCGGCCGTGCTCGGCTACCTGATCGGCGCGCTGGCGCTGCGCATGCGCGACATCTACCTGGCGCTATCCACGTTCGCCTTTGGCGAGGCGATGCAGTGGGTGTTCCTGAACTGGCAGTCGGTGACCAACGGCTCGAACGGCTTCCGCATTTCGCCGGCCACGCTGTTCGGCTATGAACTGGTGTCCGACATCAAGGCCTATCCCTTCGTGGTGGCGATCGCCGCGCTGCTGCTGTGGGTCACCGTGGCGCTGTCGCGCTCGCAGCTGGGCTCGGCCTTTCGCGCCGTGCGCGAGAGCGACGTGGCGGCGCAGGCCATGGGCGTGAACGTCAACGCCATCAAGCGCACCGCCTTCACGCTGTCGGCGGCCTACGCCGGCATCGCCGGCGGCATGTACACCACCTTCGCCTCGTTCATCCATCCGGAGAGCCTGGGTTTCCAGACCACCATCCTGATCCTCACCATGGTGGTGGTGGGCGGCATCGGCTCGGTGCGCGGCGCCATCGCCGGCGCCATCGGCTTCGGCCTGATCTCGGAGCTGCTGCGCCAGGCGCTGTCGTTCCAGGAAATCATCTATGGCGTGATCCTGATGGGCTTCATGATGTTCGCGCCAAAGGGCCTGTTCGCCGGCCGCGAGGCGCGCCGCCGCGCGCCGCCGCCAGCCGCGCCGCTGCCCGCGCGCCGGGACGCCCAGGGCGCCACCGCCAAACCCACGCAAAGGAGCGCCGCATGAGCGCCCAACCCTACCTCGACGTCCAGGGCCTGACGGTGAAATTCGGCGGCCTGACCGCCATCAACGGCCTGTCGATGCAGGTCGAACGCGGCCGTATCCACGCGCTGATCGGCCCCAACGGCGCCGGCAAGTCCACCACCTTCAATTGCGTCTCGCGCTACTACCGGCCGACGCAGGGCCGCATCGTCTTCGACGGCATCGACGTCACGAAAAAGAAGCCGCACGAAATGGCGGCGCTGGGCGTGGCCCGCACCTTCCAGAACCTGGAGTTGTTCAGCGCACTGAGCGTGCGCGAGAACGCGCTGCTGGGCACCTATGCGCACGGCGCCAGCACGGCCGCGCGCCTGCTGCGCCCGGCCACCGCCGAGGCGCGCGAACGCGTCGAGCACCTGCTGGAACGCGTCGGCCTGGCCGACTTCCTCGACACGCCCGCGTGCAGCCTGGACTTCGGCCGCCAGAAGATGCTGGAACTGGCGCGCGCGCTGGCCATCTCGCCCAAGCTGCTATTGCTGGACGAGCCCGCCGCCGGCCTGCGCAATCGCGAAATCGAGACGCTCGACCGCATCCTCACCGAGCTGTGCGAACGCGACGGCATCACGGTGCTGCTGGTCGAGCACGTGATGCAGCTGGTGATGTCGATCTCGGATCGCATCACCGTCATGTCGTTCGGCGAGAAGATCGCCGAAGGCACGCCCGCGGAGGTGCGCAGCAACCCCCGCGTCATCGAAGCCTATCTGGGCAAGGGAGCCGCCGGTGGCTGAGAACCTGCTTGAAGTCGAATCGGTCAGCGCCGCCTACGGCAATATCCGCGCCCTGCAGGACGTGTCGCTGAAAGTGCCGCAGGGCGCCATCGTCGCGCTGCTGGGTGCCAACGGCGCCGGCAAGTCCACCACGCTCAACGTGATCTCGCGGCTGGTGACGCCCACCGCGGGCAGCGTGCGCTTTGCGGGCGAGGCCATCCATCGCCAGCCGGCCGACGCCATCGTCAGCCGCGGCATCGTGCAGGTGCCGGAGGGCCGCGAGATCTTCCGCGAAATGAGCGTGCGCGAGAACCTGGAGATGGGCGCCTACTTGCGCCAGGACCGCCAGGCGGTCAAGGCCGACCTGGACATGGTCTGCGATACCTTCCCGCGGCTGCGCGAGCGCTTCGAGCAGAAGGCCGCCACGCTGTCGGGCGGCGAACAGCAGATGCTGGCCACCGGCCGCGCCATGATGGCGCGCCCGCGCATGATCCTGCTGGACGAACCGTCCATGGGCCTGTCGCCGCTGGTGGTGGAACAGATCTTCGACATCGTGCTGCGCCTGAACCGCGAACAGGGCATCACCATCCTGCTGGTGGAACAGAACGTGAAGCTGGCGCTGTCGGTGTCCAGCTATGCCTACATCCTGGAGAACGGCGAGATCGCGCTGGAAGGCGCATCGGCCGCGCTGGCCAGCGACGAAGGCGTGCAGCGCGCCTACCTGGGCGGCTAGGAGCGAACCATGACCCTGATGATGCAAGACAAGCGGGTCCTCGTCACCGGCGCCGGGCGCGGCCTGGGCGCCACCATCGCGCAGGGCTTCGCGCGCGAAGGCGCCACCGTGATCGTGGCCGACCTCGATCCCGCCCTGGCCCGCGCCAGCGCCCAGGCCATCTCGGCCGCCGGCGGCCGCGCCATCGACGCAGCGCTGGACGTGACCGACGCCGAGGCGGTGCGCGCCTTCGCCGCCGAATGCGAAGCGCGCCACGGCGCCATCGACGTGCTGGTCAACAACGCCGGCATCTCGGCGCGCGCGCCGTTCGACGATCCACAGACCCCGCAGATCTGGGAACGCGTGATGAACGTGAACCTGCAGGGCACCTTCAACGTCACCCACGCCTTCGTCGAACAGCTCAAGGCCCGCCGCGGCGCCATCGTCAACCTGTGCTCGATCGTGGCCTATGGCTGCGGCATTTCGACCGCCGGCTACGTGGTATCCAAGGGCGGCGTGCGCTCCTTCACCGAAGTGCTGGCGCGCGACCTGGCGCCGCACGGGGTGCGCGTCAACGCCGTCGCCCCCGGCCTGATGGAAACCGAGATGACCGCCGGCCAGCGCGCCCAGGCCCACGGCACCGACTGGTACATGCGGCGCGCGCCGATGGCGCGGGCCGGACGCGCCGACGAGATCGTCGGCCCCGTGCTGTTCCTGGCCTCGGCCATGGCCAGCTACGTCAATGGCGTGGTGCTGCCGGTGGACGGCGGCTACCTGGCCGTATAGGAATCGATATGGAACCCCTCAACTCCCTCGGCACCGCGCTGGTCACCGGCGGCGCCAGCGGCATGGGCCTGGCGATCGTCGAGCGGCTGGCGCGCGACGGCTTTCGGGTCGTCATGGCCGACCGCAACGCGGCCCTGGCCGACAAGGAAACCCAGGCGCTGCGCGCGCAGGGCCTGGATGTGGACTACCGCGTGGTCGACCTGGCCGACGAACACGCCACCCGGGCCCTGGTGCGCGAACTGGCGCCGCTGGCGGCGCTGGTCAACAACGCCGGCCTGTTCGATGAGCGCAAGTTCTTCGACGTCACCAGCGATGATTACCGGCGCATGTACGACGTCAACCTGCTGGCCGTCGCCACCCTGACGCAGGAAGCCGCGCGCGACATGGCCGCCGGCGGCAAGATCGTCAACATCGCCTCGCGCGCCTACCTGGGCGCGCGCAACCATCCGCACTACGTGGCCTCGAAGGCCGCGCTGGTGGGCTACACCCGCGCCTCGGCCATGGAACTGGCGCCACGCGGCATCCTGGTGAACGCCATCGCCCCCGGGCTGATCGACACCCCGCTGCTGCGCAATCTGAGCCCCGAACGCCTGGCGGCGCAGTTGGCGCTGCAGCCCACGGGCCGCGCCGGCCAGCCGCGAGACGTGGCCAACGCGGTGTCGTTCCTGGCCTCGCCGCAAATGGACTTCATCACCGGCCAGGTGATTTTCGTGGACGGCGGCAAATCGCTGGGCGGGTCGGGAGCATAGGCAGCATGGACAGCATCAAGTGGGACAAGGAAGTCGACGCGCTCGTGGTCGGCTCGGGCGCGGGCGGCATGAGCGCCGCGCTGACCGCCAGCGTGGCGGGCCTGGACGTATTGCTCATCGAGAAGACCGACCGCATCGGCGGCTCGACCGCCATTTCCGGCGGCGCGTTATGGATACCGCTGAACGCGCAGACCGAGGCCGCCGGCCATCCGGACAGTTTCGACAAGGTCTGGACCTATCTGCAGGAAACCGTCGGCGCGGCGGCCCCCGACGAGATGAAGCGCGCCTATCTGGACGCCGGCCCGCGCATGATGGATGACCTGGTCGCGCGCGGCTTCCTGCAGGTGGCCGCGCGCACCGCCTCGCCCGACTATTACCCCGACCTGCCCGGCGCCGCCATGGGCGGCCGCTCGCTCGATCCGGTGGAATTCGACGGCCGCAAGCTGGGCCGCCATTTCAAGACGCTGCGCGATCCGTTGAAGGAGTTCACGGTGCTGGGCGGCATGATGGTCAGCATCACCGACGTGCGCCACCTGCTGCGCGCCACCCGCGCGTTCGCCTCGTGGCGCCACGCCATGAAACTGGTGCTGCGCTATGGCGCCGACCGCCTGCGCGGCTACCATCGCGGCACCCGCCTGCTGCTGGGCAACGCGCTGGCCGCGCAGCTGTTCCACGCCATGCTGGCGCGCAAGGTCCCCTACTGGCTGGACACGCCGGCGCTGGCGCTGCTGCGCGATGCCGACGGCGCGGTGCTGGGCGCCACCGTCGAACATGAAGGCCGGCGCATCAACATCCGCGCCCGCCGTGGCGTGGTCATGGCCACGGGCGGCTTTCCGTGGGATTCGACGCGCCGCCGCCAGACCTATCCGCATCCCACCGACGACTGGTCGATGGCGCCGCGCGACAATACCGGCGACGGCATCCGCCTGGCCGAGGACGCCGGCGCGGCGCTGGGCCAGGGGCATTCCAGCCCCGCCTTCTGGGCGCCGGTGTCGATCCTGGAACAACCTGGGGGCAAGCGCCTGCACTATCCCCACCTGGTGTGGGACCGCGCCAAGCCCGGCCTCATCGCCGTCAACGGCGCCGGCCGCCGCTTCGTCAACGAATCGACTTCGTACCACGCCTTCGTGCAGGCCATGTACCGCAGCCACGAGCAGGTGCCGACGATGCCGGCCTTCCTGCTGTGCGACCAGCGCTTCATCGATACCTGGGGCCTGGGCCTGGCGCTGCCCGGCGGACGGCCGCGCCAACATCTCATCGATGCCGGCTACCTGCTGCAAGGCGCAACGCTGGAGGCGCTGGCGCAGAAACTGGGCGTGCCGCCCGATGCGCTGCACGCGACCGTCGCGCGCTACAACGAATACGCGGCGCAAGGCCTGGACCCCGACTTCGGCAAGGGGAGCACCGCCTACAACCGCTACTTGGGCGATCCCGAGCACCAGCCCAACCCCTGCCTGGCGCCGCTCGGCGCCGGCCCCTACTACGCGGTCAAGGTCTATGCCGGCGACATCGGCACCGCCCGCGGCATCGCCGCCAATGGCAACGCGCAGGCGCTGGACGCCGCCGGCCAGCCGATTCCCGGCCTCTACGTGGCCGGCAACGACATGCATTCGGTCATGGGCGGCGCCTACCCGGCGCCCGGCATCACGCTCGGACCCGCCCTGACTTTCGGCTGGGTCGCTGGACAACACCTGGCCCGTGCCCAACACTGACGCACCACCACCGACAAGGACTCCCATGAAGATCTACTTCTCGCCCGCCTCGCCCTTCGTGCGCAAATGCATGGTCATCGCCCACGAACTGGGCCTGGCCGACCGCATCGAGAAACTGCCCAGCGCCGCCGGCCCCGTGGCCCGCGACCAGAACATCATCCCCGACAATCCGCTGGGCCAGGTGCCGACGCTGATCACCGACGACGGCCAGCGCCTGTTCGACAGCCGCGTCATCTGCGAATACCTGAACGACCTGGGCAAGGGCGCGCTGTTCCCCACTGGCGCCACCCGCTGGGCCGCGCTGGCCGAACAATCCCTGGGCGACGGCATGCTGGGCGCCGCGCTGCTGGCGCGCTACGAAACCGTGCTGCGCCCCGAGCCGCTGCGCTGGGACGGTTGGTACGAAGGCCAGATGGGCAAGGTGCGCGACGGCCTGGCGTTGCTCGAGAAGACCGCCGCCCGCCTGGAAGGCCGCCTGGACATCGGCACCATCACCGTCGGCTGCGCCCTGGGCTACCTGGACTTCCGCTATCCCGATTTCGACTGGCGCGCCGGCCATCCCGCCGTCGCCGCCTGGTTCAAGGCGTTCAACCAGCGCCCCTCGATGCAGGCCACGCTGCCGCACGCCTGACCCGCTCCGGTTTGGGTGGCCGCCAAGCCTGGAGAACCCGCCGGGCTCCCGGCGCAACGGCCGCCCGGTACGGCGCGCCCTCTTGGGCCCGCCGCTCGCCCCTGGCTTTTGCCAGGGGCTTTTTTTTCTTACAGATCGACATACCGCCCCGCGCGGGACCGTCTATATTGAACTTCCAAGGTCCCCGCCGGACCAACTGGTAGACCCACAGACCAGGGAGCCCACGCATGAACGTGACCGCCGTCTCCCCCATCGCCCGCGTCGCCCCGCCGTATGCCGCTCGCATCCCGCTGCTGGACGACACACGCCCCGTCTGGGAAGCCGAATGGGCCGCCCGCAACGCCGCCACGCGCCAGGCGCAACGCAGCGCGCAGGCGCAGGCCGCCTGGCAGGCCCAGCGCATCGCCCGCGCTGCCCCGCCACAGGCCGACGACGCCGATACCAGCCGCGTCGTCGCCAACACCCCATCCAAAGCGGTCGCCCTCGCGGCCGCCGCGCCTGCTGCCATCAATGTCGACCAGCTGCGCGACCTGTACGCCGATGCCCGCCTGCGCCGCGCCATCGATGAATTCTCGGCGCGCCCCGACCCGGTGGCGCTGCGCGCCGACAGCGCCAACGACCTTGGCACCATCGAGGGCCTGACGCCGCTGCAACCCTACCGCGTGGCCATGGGCAATCCGCAGGTGCAGGAACTGCAGACCGCCGTGGCCTTGAAGGCCGCCGGCCTCGGCATTCCCAAGGTCGAGAACATCGGCCCGACCGAGAACGTGACCGACCAAGCCCGCTACCGGCCCAACGCGCGCACCTGATTGAGCCGCGCAGGCGCAATCCGCGCCTGGCCCCCCGCTCGCGACACGAAGGTTTGGGTATAAACGCCTCGGATAACGCTCACGTGCACCGCTGCGCCGATCCAGGCAAGAAAAAAGCCGCCCACACGGGCGGCTTGTCACTTGGCGGACGGCGACGTCCGATCAGTGGAAGAACTCGGCGATCATCGTTGCGCCCAGGAAGGTGCCGGCGTTGGCCGCCAGCGACACCACCACGATCTTCCAGCCCAGCTTGCGGAAGGCCGGCAGGTCCTTCAGGATCGACAGGCCGGCCATCGCCAGGATCACCGTGGTGAACGGCAGGAAGTTGACCTTGTTGACCGCGGCAATAATCTGGTCCGAGTACGGCACCGCGCCGGGGCAACCCACGGTCATGGCGATCAGCGACAGCACCGCCACGGCGGGCAGCTTGGGCACCACGCGCAGCAGCAGGTCGGCGATCACGACCAGCAGGATGATGATCAGCATGCCGGGCAGCGCGTCCAGGATCGGCACCTTGTAGCCGAACTGGTTGCCGACCAGGGCGAACAGGCCGCACACGGCATAGGCCGTCAGGCGATCGCCGAAGCCCATCTTCACGGCGTGCGACGGCGCGTCGGTCGCGGCCGTGGTGTCGGCGGCGGTTTCGGCCTTGGCGCGCGAGAAGCGGCCCAGCACCGGCTCCAGCTTGCCGTACAGGAAGATGGTCGTCGGCAGCGAGATGAACAGCGTGAAGTACACGCCCACCACCGTGGTCAGCAGGTTGGCGGCGGCGGCCAGCGCGGCCACCTGGTGCGCCACTTCCGGCGTCTGCTGCGAGGCGATAGCGCCCACGCCCGCGGCCATCATGCTGCCCGAGCCCACGCCGGCGCCCATGGCGAGCGAGCGCGGATCGAAGATGTTCAGGCTGGTGATGAAGCCGGCCATCAGCGCCACGAACAGCGCGCCGATCACGGTGCCGGTGATGTACTCGGCCATCACGCCGCGGCCTTCGGGCGAATTCATGCCGTAGCGCTCGCCGATGATCGCCAGGCTGGGCTCGCGGCCCACCGAGAAGGTCGCGCCAATGGCTTCGCGCTTGATGCCCAGCAGCAGCGCCAGCGGCAGGCCGATGGCCATGGTGCCGAAAAAGTGGCCGAATTCCTGGAACACCAGGGCCCAGCCGGCCTCGCGCACCTGCGGCAGCGAACCGCCGACCATCAGGCCCAGCTTGGCCAGGAACGGCAGCAGCGCGTATTGCAGGTAGCCGCTGATGCGGGTCTGCATGGCGGTGTCGATACCCGCGTTGGCCGGCAGGCGCTGGCCGAAGGCGGCCACGACCGCGCCGATGAAGATGGCCCAGAGCATGGGCTGCAGAACGATCTTGCCCGGGCCCACCGCGAAGGTGACGCTGCCGATCGCTTCGGACACGAGCACCACCAGCAAGATGGCGACAAGCATGCGGATGCGGCTCGATAGCGACATGGCGGGCATGGCCAGGCTGGCGCTGGCATGAGACATCGGATTCCCCTGAGTACGTGAGTAGGTATGGCGCGGCCCGATCGGCATGTCCGTGGCGGGCCAGCCCCGCTGAACGGCTGGCGCGGGACGGCGTGCACGGGGCGGTCCGTAGGGACGGCTCGCGATGCGAGCGGGCGGCAGCGGCGATTTTCGCCCGGGGGCCGGCGCGCCAACCATGACAGCGCCTGGGCTAATGTGTTGCGTAAAATGCAACGGATGCCCCTGGGCAGGGAATTTTTTGCAAGAACCGGCAATATATAAGGGTAAACCCTCGATATGTTGCAGACCGAACCGATGCCTTTGCGCCACGGAGCCGCCCCATGGACGAAAAACTCGACGCCCGCCGCACCCATTACTTCATGCAGGTCATGAGCCGCGGTTCGGTGCGCGGCGCCGCCGAAGTGCTGAACATGGACCCGTCCGCCGTCAGCCGCGCCATCGCGGCGCTGGAGCGCGACTGCGGCATGGCGCTGTTCGAACGGCGCGGCCGCGGCGTGGTGCCGACCGACGCCGGCCACATCCTGGCGCGCTACGTGAAGCGCCAGCAGAACATCCAGGAGAGCTTCTTCTCGGAGATCGACAGCCTGCGCAAGGCGGAGCGCGGCCACATCGACCTGGTGCTGGGCGAAGGCTTCGTCGAACTGATGTTCGACCGCGTGCTGCCCGGCTACTGGCGCAATCATCCGGAAGTCACGCTGGACATCGACGTGGCCCGCACCTCGGAAATCGTGCAGCGCATCGTCGATGACCAGGCCTACATCGGCCTGGTGTTCCAGCCGCCCAACGATGCCCGGCTGCGCACGCACTATTCGCGCCCCGAGCCGATCCGCGCCATCGTGCGCCAGGAGCATCCGCTGACGCGCCTGCAGCGCCCGCTGCTGCTGACCGACCTGGTCGACTACCCTGGCGCCGCGATGCAGGAAGGCTTCGGCGTGCGCCAGCACATCCAGGCCGCCGAGATCAGCGAGCAGGTGCGGCTGCGCAACGTGCTGACCACCTCGTCGTTCAAGGCGCTTTGGCAATTCGCCGCCACTGGCATCGGCTACGCCCTGACGCCGCCCATCGCCGTCACCGCCGACATGGCCGCGCTGCGCCTGGCCAGCCTGCCGCTGGCCAACCCCATTCTCAACCAGGGCAGCCTGCACGTGCTCAGCCGCGCCGGCCGCCACATCTCGCCGGCGGCGCGCGAACTGCTGGACCACATCGTGCGCGGCATCGGCACGCCCGCCGACGCCATCTGATACGGTCGCCTGGCGCGAATCTGCATCTGCCCCGCCCGCGCCGGGGCGGCTACAGTGGCCGCATCCCCTGTCAGGAGACCTTTCCGATGCTCAGCTTCCTGCGCACGGTCAAATCCGTGCTGTGGGGCTTTTTCGGCGTGCGCCGCGGCCGCGGCTACGACGCCGACATCGCCCACAACAAGCCCGCCCCGCTGATCCTCACCGGCCTGTTGATGGCCGCCTGCCTCGTCGTGATCCTGGTGCTGGTGGCGCGCTGGGCGGTCAACGCCGCGCTGTAGGCCGCCGCGCGATTGGCAACGACGCCATGGCGTCAATGGGCGGATCGCGTGCCCGCGTAGCCGCGAGCCAGCACGCTAGGGCAGCGCCAGCGCCGACATTTCCGTCAGCAACTGCCCGAACGCCCGCACCGCCGGCGCCTGCTGTTCCGCCTGGCGCGAAATCAGCCTGAATTCGGCATGGGTCAACGGCGGCAGGCCGTAGCGGCCGTCGATCACATCCATGCCGGGCCGCACGTCTTCCTGCGGCAGCGCCGTCACCGCCAGCCCCGCCAGCACGGCCGCGCGCAGGCCCTCCTGGCTGGGCGAGGTGAAAGCCACGCGCCATTCCAGGCCGGCCGCCTGTAGCGCGTCCACGCCGACCAGGCGATGCACGCAGGGCGACGGCGCGAAGGCCAGCGGTATGGGCTCGTCACCCGAAAAGTCGAACGCATGCGCGGCCGCCCACACGAAGCGCGTGCGCCGCAGCATCGCGCCGCGCTCGGGTTCGCTGGGCAGCGCCATCACCACCGCCAGATCCAGCATATCCGCCTCGACCTGGGTACGCAGGTCCAGGTAGCTGCCGACCACCACGTCCAGGCGCACCGCCGGAAAGGCGCGCGCGAACCGCGCCAGCAGCAATGGCAGGCGTTCGCCCATGAAATTCTCGGGCACGCCCAGGCGCACCGCCCCCGCCACCGATGACCGCTGGAAACGCCGCGCCAGCGCGTCCTGGGCCCGCAGCACCTGCTCGGCGTAGCGCAGGAAGTCCTCGCCGTCCTCGGTCAGCGCCAGGCTGCGGGTGGTGCGGACCAGCAGCGCGGTGCCGGCCTGCGCTTCCAGGCGCCGGATCTGGTGGCTGACGGCCGACTGGCTCAGGTGCAGCCGTTCGGCGGCGCGGGTGAATCCGCCGGCTTCCTTGACCGCGACGTAGGTGCGCAACAAGGCGGTATCGAAGTCCATGGCGTCAACTCATGATGAATATTGATGAATCCGACGAAATTAAATCATTTCCATCATTTTTAACACGCTCCCAGAATGAGGTCCCGCGGCGGATTCCCGCCGCCGACCTCTCGTGAGAACCCCGATGCCGCTTTCGATAGCGCAGAAAAATAGCTTCACGCTGGCCGCCGTCTGCCTGGCCGCCCTGATGTTCGGCCTGGAGATTTCCAGCGTGCCGGTGATCCTGCCCACACTGGAACAGGCGCTGCGCAGCGGCTTCCAGGAACTGCAATGGATCATGAACGCCTACACCATCGCCTGCACCACGGTGCTGATGGCAGCGGGCACGCTGGCCGACCGCTACGGCCGCAAGCGCCTGCTGCTGGCCAGCCTGGCGGTGTTCGGCCTGACCTCGCTGGTCTGCGGCTGGGCGCAGGACACCGGCGTGCTGATTGCCGGCCGCGCCCTGCAGGGCCTGTCCGGCGGCGCCATGTTGATCTGCCAGGTGGCGGTGCTGTCGCACCGCTTCCAGGAGGGCGCCGCGCGTGGCCGGGCCTTTGGCGCCTGGGGCATCGCCTTCGGCGTCGGCCTGGGATTCGGCCCGGTCATCGGCTCGGCCATCGTCGCGCTATCGAGCTGGCAATGGGTGTTCCTGGCGCATGGCCCGCTGGCGCTGGTCGCGCTGGGGCTGACGTGGAAGGGCGTGGACGAATCGCGCGATCCGCGCCAGCGCAAGCTGGACGTGGCCGGCATCGTCTCGCTGTCGCTGGCGGTGTTCGGCCTGGCCTGGTTCATTACCCAGGGTCCCGCGGCTGGCTTCACCAGCGCGCCGACCCTCGCCAGCCTGGGCGCGGCCATCCTGGCGCTGGTCGTCTTCGTGATCGCCGAACGCCGCTGCGCCGACCCGATGTTCGACTTCGCGGTGTTCCGCATCCGCCGCTTCTCCGGCGCGCTGCTGGCGTCGGCCGCGATGAACTTCAGCTTCTGGCCCTTCATGATCTACCTGCCACTGTATTTCCAGAACGGCCTGGGCTACGGCGGCCTGGGCACTGGCCTGTCGCTGCTGGCCTACACCCTGCCGACGCTGGTGGCGCCGCCGCTGGGCGAGAAACTGGCGCTGCGCTACCGCCCCGACACGGTGATCCCGGCCGGCCTGTTCGCCATCTGCCTGGGCTTCGCGCTGATGAAATGGGGCAGCGGCGTCGCGCACGCCAGCTGGCTGACGATGCTGCCCGGCTGCCTGCTGGCCGGCACCGGCCTGGGCCTGATCAATACGCCCGTCACCAACACCACCACGGGCGCGGTGCCCGGCGACCGCGCCGGCATGGCCTCGGGCATCGACATCAGCGTGCGCATGATCAGCCTGTCGATCAATATCGCCTTGATGGGGTTCCTGCTGGTCGAAAGCGTGCTGTCTTCCTTGCGCCGCCATTGGCCCCAGGCGCCCGCCGATGCCACGCTGCGCGCCATGGCCGAGGCCCTGTCGGCGGGCAACCTGGGCGATGGCGCCGGGCTCGCGATCCCCGCGGACGTGGCCCGGACCGCGCTGACGCAGGGGTTCGGCGACGTGATGCTGTACGGCGCGGCAGCCGTCGGCCTGCTGGCGCTGGCCAGCCTGGCTACCTTCCGGGGTGCCCGGCCGCGTCACCGGGCGGTCGCCGGGTCCGGCGGCTGAACGCCGCCACGCGGGTGTCTGCCGCAGGCATACGCTTATTACCAGAATGACTTAGACGGTCGAAGCGGCTGCCTGTTACGGTTATGAATCCCCCAGTCCCCGCCTACGGCGGGCCACGCTTGCGGGGACCAGACCGAGAAGACCTCAAGGGCAGTAGACATGTACGTGTATGACCCCGTCGACCAGCAGCTCGTCGAGCAGCGCGTGGCGCAGTTCGCCGACCAGACGCGCCGCTTCCTCGATGGCCAGCTCACCGAAGATGAATTCCGCGTCCTGCGCCTGCAGAACGGCCTGTATATCCAGCGCCACGCGCCGATGCTGCGGGTGGCCATTCCCTACGGCATCCTGGCCTCGCGGCAGCTGCGCACCCTGGCGCACATCGCGCGCAAGTGGGACCGGGGCTACGGCCACTTCAGCACGCGCCAGAACATCCAGTTCAACTGGCCCAAGCTGGAAGACGTGCCGGACATCCTGGCCGAACTGGCCACGGTGCAGATGCACGCCATCCAGACCAGCGGCAACTGTATCCGCAACACCACCACCGACCACTTCGCCGGCGTCGCGCCGGACGAGCTGATCGACCCGCTGGTGTGGTGCGAGATCATCCGCCAGTGGTCCACGCTGCACCCCGAATTCGCGTTCCTGCCGCGCAAGTTCAAGATCGCGGTCAGCGGCGCGGTGCTGGACCGCGCGGCGGTCGGCGTGCACGACATCGGCCTGCAGGCGGTCGAGCGCGACGGCAAGCTCGGTTTCCGCGTCTGGGTCGGCGGCGGCATGGGCCGCACGCCCATCGTCGGCAAGCTGATCAACCCGTTCGTCGAATGGCAGGACCTGCTGACCTATCTGCAGGCCGCGCTGCGGGTCTACAACCTGCATGGCCGCCGCGACAACAAGTACAAGGCGCGCATCAAGATCCTGGTGAAGGACCTGACGCCGGAAGTCTATGCGCAGCAGGTGGACGAACAGTGGCAGCTGATCAAGGGCGGCCCCGACACCATCACGCAGGAATTCGTCGACACCATCGCCGCGCGCTTCATCTGGCCGCAATACGATCCGGCCGCGGCCAATGACACCGACAACACGGCGGCGCTGGCCGCCGCCGACAAGCGCTTCGCGCGCTGGGTCCGCACCAACGTGCACGCCCACAAGACGCCGGGCTACGCCGCCGTCACCGTCTCGCTCAAGGCCACCGGCGTGCCGCCGGGCGACATCACCGCCGACCAGATGGACGCGGTGGCCGCGCTGGCCGATGAATACGGCTTCGGCGAACTGCGCGTGTCGCACGAGCAGAACCTGATCCTGGCCGACGTGCGCCGCGCGCGCCTGCACGAGCTGTGGGGCAAGCTCGAAGCGCTGAACCTGGCCACGCCCAACGTCGGCCTGCTGACCAACATCATCGCCTGTCCGGGCGGGGATTTCTGCGCGCTCGCCAATGCCGTGTCGATCCCCGTGGCCGAGGCCATCCAGCGCCAGTTCGACAACCTCGACTACCTGTTCGAGATCGGCGAGCTGGACCTGAACATCTCCGGCTGCATCAACTCCTGCGGCCACCACCACGTCGGCCACATCGGCATCCTAGGTGTCGATAAGGCCGGCGAAGAGTGGTACCAGGTCACCATCGGCGGCCGCCAGAACGGCGCCGCCAAGCCCCTGCCCGACATCGAATCGACGAAGGGCGGCGGCGCCGCCATCGGCCGCATCATCGGGCCGTCGTTCGCCCGCGACCAGGTGCCGGGCGTGGTCGACCGCCTGATCCGCACCTACCTTGGCCTGCGCGACAGCGAGGAGGAACGCTTCATCGACGTGGTGGACCGCGTCGGCATCGATCCCTTCAAGCAGGACGTGTATTCCGATCCGGCCTTCGCCAAGCCCCAAGCCCAGGAGGCCGCCCATGTCTGAGCCCTACGCCCACGACGCGCCCGGCCCGCACCTGATCCGCAACGGGCAACTCGAAAGCGACGCGGCCCGCCCCTTCGTGCCCGATCCCGAGGTGGCGGCCGACGGCCAGGTGCCGACCGACGAGCCCGGCTGGATCGTGCCGCTGGCCACCTGGAAGGCCTCGCGCGCCACGCTGCGCCGGCATCGCCATCCGGTCGCGGTCCTGCTGGGACCCGACGCCGATCTGCGCGACCTGCTGGAACCCGATGGCACGCTCGACCCCGCCGGCATCGCCTTCATCGCGGTGGATTTCCCGGTCTATACCGATGGCCGCGGTTATTCGCTGGCGCAACTGCTGCGCACCCGCTATCAATGGACCGGCGAACTGCGCGCGGTCGGCGACGTGATGATCGACACCATCCACTACCAGGCGCGCGTCGGATTCGACAGCTTCCTGGTCAAGCCGGGCCACGACCCGCGCAAGGCGCTGGACGCGTTCAAGACCTTCACGGTGCACTACCAGAAGACCTACCGCGCGCCCGCGCCGGCGCAGGCCTGACACGCGCAGCCGGCCTCGATGCCATCGAGGCCGGACCGAACCCTTATCGTTCAATCCGCCTCGTCGACCACGCCGGGCAAGCTCCAGCGCTGGCGCCTGACCTCGTCCTGCCCCAACTGCGTGCGGATCAACTCGGCAATGGCGCGCTGGCGCGGCGCCTGCATGCGGTCGATCAGGCTCGAGACGCTGACCGCCAGCCGCGGATAGCCGCCCGCGTCGCACAACGCCACCCCTACCCCCAGCACGCCCGGCACGGCCGCATTGCCCACCACCGCCCAGCCCCGGTCGCGCGTGTTCTCGGCCAGCCGCCGCATCTGCGCCACCGTCATGCCGCCGTAGGCGCGCAGGGCCTGCTCGTTCTGCGCGATCACCTCGTCGGCCTCGGCCGGCGGCAAGGCGCCCAGCAGCGCCAGGCCGGCCGCGCCCACGCCCAGCGGCTGGCGATGGCCGATGGTCACCGCCAGCACCTGCACCGGATAGTTGCCGACCTCGCGATGCAGGCATAGCGAATCGCCGCCGGCGCGGCAGATCAGGAATGCCGAATCGCCGCTGACGTCGCTGATCTGCCGCAGCACCGGCCGCAGGCCGCGCACCGCTTCGGCGTGCGGATCGCCGGCCATCATCACGCCCAGTTCCGCCATGCGCCAGTGCGGCGCATCCGGCTCGCGCAGCGCGTAGCCCTCCTGCGCCAGCACATCCAGGTAGCGGTACACGGTGGAGCGCTGCATGCCGGCGGCGCGCGCAATATCGGCCACGTGCATGCCGGCCGCGCCCGCCTGGCGCAGCACGCCCAGCACCCGCAGCCCACGCCGCAACACCCGCGGGCCGCCGTCGTCGTTTTCCGGTTTGTTCATTTTTTGGACACCTTGCGTTGATGAGGCGCCTATCAAAGCCCAATATGAAGTCGGGCAGGCAAAGATCTGTCCAGATATTAGACAAACAGGACGGAGACAACCATGCAGACATTCAGCAGGCGGCTGGCCGCCAGCGTCGCGGCCCTGGCGGGCGCCATTGCATTCAGCGCGCCGAGCCAGGCTGCCAAACCCTATCCCGAACGCCCGGTGACCCTGGTGGTCGGTTACGCCGCGGGCGGCGCCACCGACATCGTGGCGCGCCTGGTCGCCAAGGCCCTGAACGAGGAACTCGGCCAGACCATCGTGGTGGAGAACAAGACCGGCGCCAACAGCAACATCGGCGCCGAAATCGTCGCGCGCGCCGCGCCCGACGGCTATACGCTCTACGTCGGCTCGATCGCCAACACCATCAACCGCACGCTGTACAGCAAGCTGAACTACGACTTCGTCAAGGACTTCGAGCCGATCGGCCTGCTGGCGACCATCCCCAACATCCTGGTGGTCAACCCCAAGCTGCCGGTCAAGACGGTGCCGGAATACCTGGCCTACGCCAAGGCCCACCCCGGCAAGCTGACCTGCGCCTCGTCGGGCAGCGGCTCGTCCATCCACCTGTCCTGCGAACTGTTCAAGATGCAGACCGGCACCGACATCCTGCACGTGCCCTATCGCGGCAGTGGTCCGGCGGTGGCCGACCTGCTGGGCGGCCAGGTCGATTCCATGTTCGACAACCTGCCCTCGTCGTTGCCGCACGTGCAGGCCGGCAAGCTGCGCGCCATCGGCGTCACCTCGCCGCGGCGGCTTCCGGCCGTGCCCGAAGTGCCGACGCTGGCCGAGTCCGGCCTGCCCGGCTTCGACGTCGAATCCTGGTTCGGCCTGATGGCGCCGGCTGGCACGCCGCAACCCGTCATCGAGCGCCTGAACCAGGCCTTGAACAAGGCGCTGGCCGATCCCGCGCTGGTGGCGTCCTACAAACAATCGGGCTTCTACGCGCCGCAGCAACCCAACACGCCCGAGACCTTCGGCAAGAAGATCGCCAGCGAAATCGACAAATGGGGCGAAGTGGTCAAGCGCGCCGACATCAAAGCCAACTGAGGAGCACCAGGGTGTACCCGATAGATTTCTTTTTTCGCGCCGCCGAGCAGTATCCGGACCGCGTGGCGCTGGACGCGCCCGAGGGCCAGGTGACGTATGCGCGGCTGGCCACGGACGTGCGCGCGCTGGCCGCCGCGTTGCAGGACCTGGACCCGGCGCCACAGACCCGCATCGCCCTGTGCGCGGGCAACACCAGCCGGCATATCCTGGCGCTGCTGGCGGTGCTGGCCAGCGGCAAGGTCTGGGTGCCACTGAACATCCGCAGCACCGCGCGCGAGATCGGGCGCATCCTGGATGCCACCGAGCCGTCCATCGTCATGGTCGACGGTGCCGGCGACGCGCTGGTGGCGGCGGGCGCGCCGCACCGCGTCAGCCTGTCGGCGGACGCCGCGGGCGTTGCCTTCGAGACCCTGCTGCAACGCGGCGCCGGGCGCGAACCGCTGTGCCACGCGTTGCCGCGCGAGGCCACCCAGGCAATCAAGTTCACCGGCGGCACCACCGGCCTGCCCAAGGGCGTGATGCAGCCCTATCACGCCTGGAACGCCGCCATCATCAACCAGATCCACAGTTGGGGCCTGACGCACGAGGACCGCTACGTGGTCTCCGCTCCGGTGACGCATGGCACCGGCACCTACCTCTTGCCGGTGCTGGCGCGCGGCGGCGCGCACGTGCTGCTCGACAGCGCCACCCCGGCCTCGATCACCGCCGCCTTCCGCGAACGCGGCGGCACGCTCAGCTTCATGCCGCCGACGCTGATCTACATGATCATGGCGCAGCCGGGCGTGTCGCGCGCCGATTTCCCGAGACTGCGCAACCTGATCTACGGCGGCGCGCCCATGCCGCCCGAAAAAATCGAACGCGCCCGCGCCTTCTTCGGCCCGGTGCTGGGCACCACCTACGGCCAGACCGAGGCGCCGCAGATCGTCACGGTGCTGCGTCCGGCCGACCTGGAATCGCCCGACAACCGCGCCTCGGTCGGCCGCGTCACCTGGCTGTCCGACGTCGCCATCATGGACCCGGCCGGCGCGCTGCTGCCGCGCGGCGCCATCGGCGAAGTGGTGGTGCGCGGCGACCTGGTGATGTCGGGCTACTGGCGTCTGCCCGAGAAGACCGCCGAGACCATCGTCGACGGCTGGCTGCACACGGGCGACACCGGCCTGATCGATGAACGCGGCTACCTGTTCCTGAAGGACCGCCTGCGCGACGTCATCATCAGCGGCGGCTTCAATGTGTATCCCGTGGATGTCGAGAACGCGCTGTCGTCGCATCCGGCCGTCTACGAATGCTCGGTGTTCGGCCTGCCCGACGACAAATGGGGCGAGGCCGTGCACGCCGCGGTGCAACTGCATCCCGGCGTCGCGGCCGACGCCGATGCGCTCAAGGCCCACGTGCGCGCCCTGCTCGGCCCGGTCGCCACGCCCAAGCAGATCCACCTCCACGCCAGCCTGCCGCGCTCGCCCGTCGGCAAGGTGCTCAAGAACGCCGTGCGCGACGCGGCCCTCAAGGAGTCTTCATGAACACGCCCGAAACCCGCCTCTGCGCCCATCACCTCACCGGCATGTCGTACCGCGACGTCGACCTGGTGGAAGACCTGATCGGCAAGAAGACCTTCACCGAAGTCATGATCATGCAGATCCTGGGCCGCGAGGCGCGGCCGGTGGACATGCGCATCGTCGACGCGGTGCTGGTGACTCTGATGGAGCATGGCCTCACGCCCAGCGCCATCGCCACCCGCCTGATCTACATGAGCGCGCCCGAAAACCTGCAGGGCGCGGTGGCATCCGGCCTGATGGCGGTCGGCAGCCAGTTCGTCGGCACCATGGAGAACTGCTCGCGCCTGCTGGACCGCATCCGCCAGGCCGCCGACGGCCGCGCCGAGGCGCTGGCGATCGCGCAGGAATTCCGCGCCAGCCGCCAGCCGCTGCCGGGCTTCGGCCATCACCTGCACAAGCCCGACGACCCGCGCTCGATCAAGCTGCTGGCGCTGGCCGAGGCCGAGCCGGACCTGCCCGGCGATTCGCTCAAGGCGCTGCGCCTGCTGGCGGCGGCGATCGACGAGACCTACGGCAAGCACATCACCATCAACGCCACTGGCGCCGTCGCCGCGCTGCTCAGCGAGATCGGCGTGCCCACCGCGCTGATGCGCGGCTTTGCGGTCATCTCGCGCGCCGCCGGCCTGGTGTCGCACGTGGCCGAGGAACAGCAGAGCCCGAGCGGCCGCTTTATCTGGGAAACCATCGACCACGCCATTCCCTACGTCGGCAAGGGCAAGTCGCACCAGCGCGACGGAGAACCGTCGTGATCCCGCCCGCGCCCGGCGCGCGGCTGGCGGGCAAGATCGCGCTGGTGGCCGGCGCCGGATCTTCGGCCGCCGGCTGGAGCATCGGCAAGGCCAGTTGCGTGACGCTGGCGCGCCAGGGCGCGGCCATCATCGCGCTGGACGCCGACCGGGCGGCGGCCGAGGACGCGGCCCATGAAGTCGAGCGAGCCGGCGGCCAGGCGCTGCCGGTGCAGGCCGACGTGGCCGACGCCGACGCCATGCGGGCCGCGGTGGACGCGGCACTGGCCCACTACGGCCGCATCGACGTGCTGCAGGCCAACGCCGGCATCGGCAAGGTCGGCGGCCCGGAAGACATCGACCTGGCCGACTGGGACCGCATCCAGCGCGTCAACGTCACCGGCCTGCTGATCGCCACGCGCCTGCTGGCGCCCGTGATGCGGGCACAGGGCAGCGGCGCCATCGTCACCGTATCGTCGATCGCCGGCATCCGCTACACCGGTTATCCCCACCTGGCCTACAGCGTCAGCAAGGCCGCCGTGATCCATTTCGCGCGCATGGCGGCGCAGCAGTATGCGGCCGACGGCATTCGCGTCAATACCGTGATCCCGGGCCTGATCGATACGCCGCGTGTTGCCAGGAACGTGGCCGGCATGTTCGCCAAGGACGACCTGGAGGCGGCGCGCAAGGCGCGCGACCGGCAGGTGCCGATGGGCCGCATGGGCACGCCCTGGGAAGTGGCGAACGCGGTGGCGTTCCTGGCGTCGGATGAAGCCTCGTACATCACCGGCACGGAACTGCTGGTGGACGGGGGCCTGACGGGCAAATACGCTTAGGGCAAACCGCAAGGAAGAACGTAGCGGCGCAGCCCGGGCGCGTATCCGGACCGCGTGACGCGGAGGACGCAACCAGGCCGCCCCGCGCCCTCGTCGTCAGGGCAGCACCGGAAAACGCGTGGCGATCTCGTCGCCCGTGAACCGCGCCACCCAGCCCGCCGGGTCATTGAACAACCGGATGCAGGTGAACGCGGGCGCCGAGCCCATGTCGAACCAGTGTGGCAGGCCGGCCGGCACCGAGATCAGGTCGTCCTGCTCGCACAGCACCGCGTAGACGCGGCCGGCGGCATGCAGCGTGAACAGGCCGCTGCCGGCAACGAAGAAGCGCACCTCGTCATCGGCGTGCGTGTGCTCGGCCAGGAATTTGCGGCGCAAGGCCTCGCGCTCGGGATGCGCCGGGTCCAGGCTGACCACGTCGACGCTGCGATAGCCGCGCTCGGCCACCAGCCGGTCGATCTCGGGACGATACGCCGCCAGCACCTCGGCCTGCGGCGCGCCGGGGGCCACCGGCGCCTGCGCGCGCCAGCGTTCGAAGGTCACGCCGATGGCGGCCAGCTCGCGCCGGATCTCGCCGACCTCATCGATGCGCCGGCCGGCGGCGGGATCGTCCTGCGGATAGATCGTCAGCGTCGACATCGCTTACCAGGAGGTGCTGTACGCGCCAGGGAACTTCTGCGCCACGAAGGCCTTCACCTCGTCGGACTGGTAGGCCTTGATGAAGCGCGCGATGCGCGGATCGTTCTTGTTGTCCTCGCGCGCGGCGATGACCACGGCGGCGAACGGCGCGTCCTTGCTTTCCAGCACCAGCGCATCCTTGGCGGGCGACAGGCCGGCGGGAATGGCATAGGCCGAATTCACCGCGGCGGCGTCCACGTCGGCCAGCGAGTGCGGCAGTTGCGCGGCCTCGATCTCGACGAACTTGAGCTTCCTGGGGTTGTCGACCACGTCGAACAGCGAAGCCGTCACGGTCACGCCGTCCTTCAGCTTGATCAATTTGGCGGCCTGCAGCACCAGCAGCGCGCGGGCGCCGTTGGTCGGGTCGTTGGGGATCGCCACCTTGGCGCCCGGCTGCAGCTCGTCCAGCGACTTCACGCGCTTGGAGTAGATGCCCATCTGCTGCACCACCGCCGTGGCCACCGGCACCAGCTTGTAGCCGCGCGCCTTGTTCTGCGATTCCAGGAAGGGCTTGTGCTGGTAGATGTTCAGGTCCAGTTCCTTGGCATCGAGCGCGGCGTTGGGCTGGATGAAATCGCTGAACTCGACCAGCTTGACCTTCAGGCCCTGCCTGGCCGCGACCTGCTGCACCACTTCGCCGATCTGGGCATGCGGGCCGACAGTCACGCCGACTTTCAATTCGGCGTCCTGCGCCATGGCCGGCGCGGCGGCGGCGAATCCGATCAGGGTGGCAAGGGCGGCCAGGGTGTGGCGTAGACGCATGGGAATCTCGGCAATCGAACAAGAAAGGGAAGCCCCGGATTCTAGTGAGCGTCCTTCAAAACCGGAAGCGATGAATTTTCATATTGATATGCGTATTTCCATATAAGCGCCGCGCCATGACAAGCACGCTTGCGCACGACACAATAGCGGCTGGATTCCCAACCCCTTGCCGTCATTGCCATGTCCACCCCCAACGAACTGCATCCCCACGCGCGCGCCCTGCTGGCCGACCACTATGCCGCCGTCGATGCCGACCTGCCCGCCCTGCTCGACCTGCTCTTTGCCCGCAGCGCCGGCGAAGACTGGCACAAGGCCGGCACCTTCAAGCACCACCTGCTGGGCGTCTACCGCACCCTGGCGCTGTGGGACCAGCCGCGCGAAGTGCGGCTGCTGGGCCTGTTCCACAGCGTGTATGGCAACGAGTACGTCGATCTCACCCTGTTCGACCGCGAGCGCGAACGCAGCACGCTGCGCGAAGTGCTGGGCGCCGAAGCCGAGGAATGGGTCAGCCTGTTCTGCGCCATGCCGCGCACCCGCTTCGTGCAGGCCATCCTGCAAGGCCAGGGCCAGGGGTCCGAGGGCCTGACGCTGGAAGGGGCCGACGGCCAGGTCTTCACCTTCACGCCGCGCCAGGTCGCCGCCTTCATCGTGGTGTCGGCCGCCGACATCGGCGAACAGTGGCATAGCTGGCAGGACGAGATCTTCGCCGGCTATCCGCAGCAGCAGCGCCGCGACCTCAAATCACACTGGGCCGCCTCGCTGTGGCCCGGCCCGCTGAAGCCGCCGTCGAACATCCTGTCGATGCTGTCGCACCTGCTGGCGCCGCTGTCGGCGCTGCCGGCCGATACCGGCATCCCCGTGCCGCCCGCGTTCGACCATTGCCGCGCCACGCTCAGCCCGCGCGACGAGGCCGCCGCCAGCGCGCTGTACTGGCAGGTCGTCACGCGCATGCATCCGCAGACCGAAATGGACACCGCGCGCCACATGCTGGAAGCCGCGGTGGCGCACAACCCGTGGGTCGCCGAGCCGCGCCTGCTGCTGGCGCAACTGGCGCTGACCGCCGGCGACTTCGAGGCCGCCGAAGGCCACGCCGCCGCCGGCCTGGCTGCCTTGCAGGCCTGGGGCACCGCCTGGGACAAGCGCATCGAGTGGGCCGGCTGGATGGCCTGGGCCCGCATCGAACTGCAGAACGCCCGCGCGCGCCGCTGGCCGGAGAACCTGGCGGCCCTGAACGGCCTGGGGCTGGTGGAGTGATCGCGGCGCGCTGAACCACGGCAACCACACGCAAGAAAAAACGAAAACGCCCCAGGAATCGGTAGATCCCCGGGGCGTTTGACCTTCACGGCCCATAGGCCGCGACGGCGCTTATTTCATGCCTTCCCAGTGCGGACCGGGCACATGGATGTCGAACAGCTCCAGCACCCGGGCCACGGTGTGGTCCACCATCTCTTCGATGCTGGCCGGCCGGTGATAGAACGCCGGCAGCGGCGGGAACACGATGCCGCCCATCTCGGTGACGGCGGTCATGTTGCGCAGGTGCGCCAGGTTGAAGGGCGTCTCGCGCACCATCATCACCAGGCGGCGGCGCTCCTTGAGCGTAACGTCGGCCGCGCGCGTGATGAGGTTGTCGGAAAGGCCATGGGCCACGGCCGCCAGCGTGCGCATCGAGCACGGCACGATGACCATGCCGGCCGTCTGGAACGCGCCGCTGGCGAGCGTGGCGCCCACATCGCGCACGCTGTGCACGTGGTCGGCCAGCGCGTAGACATCATGGCGGCTGACATCGAGTTCGTGCTTGATGTTCAGCACGCCCGAGGCCGACACCACCAGGTGCGTCTCGACGTCGTCCACGCCGCGCAGCGCCTGCAGCATGCGCACCGCGTACAGGGAGCCGGTGGCCCCCGTGATGCCGACGACCAGTCGCCGCATGGAATCAGGCCGTGGCGCCGGATTGCTCCAGCAGGGTCTTGAGCTCGCCCGACTCGTTCATCTCATTCATGATGTCCGAACCGCCGATGAATTCGCCGGCCACGTACAACTGCGGAATGGTGGGCCAGTTCGAGAATTCCTTGATGCCCTGGCGGACTTCGTCGTCCTCCAGCACATTCACGGTGACCAGCTTCTTGACGCCACAGCTCTTGAGGATCTGGATGGCCTTGCCGGAAAAGCCGCATTGCGGGAATTGGGCGGTGCCCTTCATGAACAGCACGACGGGGTGCTGGGTCACGGTTTCGCGGATGAATTCTTGAACGTCGCTCATGGTGGTCTCTTGGACAGGAGGCATAACGGAATACGCCAATTATAGGTACAGGCGGGATTTCGTCCCGGATACCCCGGGGCCGCCCCCGGGAATCGGCCGCTTGCGGCGCGGCTGCCGGTTACAAATCGCCGGCCCGGCGTCAGCCGCGCCCCGGCCAGCGCCCGCCGGAAATGCGCTCGATGCCGGCCAGGTCGCGCCGGCTGTGCACGTCCGTGAAACCCGCGGCAGCGAGCAGGCCGCGCACGGCCTCGGCCTGGTCCCAACCGTGCTCCATCCACAGCGCGCCGCCCGCCTTCAGGTGGCGATGGGCGCCCGCCACGATGCGGCGCAGGTCTTCCAGGCCGTCGGCGCCGTCGGTCAACGCGCCGCGCGGCTCGAAGCGCACGTCGCCCTGCCCCAGGTGCGGGTCGTCGCTGGCGACATAGGGCGGGTTGGACACGATCAGGTCGAAGCCCTCGCCGGCCGGCACCGCGTCGTACCAACAGCCTTCGACGAAGCGCACCGAGGCCGTCAGCTCCCAGGCATTGCCCGCGGCCACGGCCAGCGCGGCGGCGCTGACGTCGCTGGCCATCACGCGGGCATCACGGCGCGCCAGGGCGATCGAGATGGCGATGGCGCCGCTGCCCGTGCCCAGGTCCAGCACGGCGGGCGCGGACTGTCCGGCCACGCATTCCAGCGCCGTTTCCACCAGCACCTCGGTGTCGGGGCGCGGGATCAGCACGTCTGGCGTGACGCGGAACACGTGCCCCATGAACTCGCGCTGGCCCAGCAGATAGGCCATCGGCTCGCCGGCCAGGCGGCGCTGCGCCAGCGCCTCGTAGGCCGCAGCCGTTTCCGGCGCCAGCGGATCGGTGTCGTGCGCCAGCAGCCAGGCGCGCGGCTTGGCCAGCACGTGCTCGAGCAGCATGCGCACCTCGAGCCGGGGCAGGCGCGTGTCCAGCAACAGGCTCTTGATCTGGGTCGTCATGGTCGGAACGTTCTCGCCGAAGGGGCCGCCCAGCCGCTCAGATATCGTCGCCCAGCGCCGCCAACTGCTCGGCCTGGTGCTCGGCGATCAGCGCGCCGGTCAGCTCTTCCAGGTCGCCTTCCATGATCTGCTGCAGCTTGTACAGCGTCAGGTTGATGCGATGGTCGGTGACGCGGCCCTGCGGGAAGTTGTAGGTGCGGATGCGCTCGGAACGGTCGCCGGAGCCGATCAGGCTCTTGCGCTCGGCCGCTTCCTTGCTCTGGCGCTCGCGCGTTTCCTTGTCCTTCAGGCGCGCGGCCAGCACCTGCATGGCCTTGTCCTTGTTGCGGTGCTGCGAGCGGTCGTCCTGGCATTCCACCACCAGCCCCGTCGGCAAGTGCGTGATACGCACGGCCGAGTCGGTCTTGTTGATGTGCTGGCCGCCGGCGCCGCTGGCGCGGAAGGTGTCGATGCGCAGGTCGCTCGGGTTGATGACGATCTCCGACATCTCGTCGGCTTCGGCCATGATGGCCACCGTGCAGGCCGAGGTGTGGATGCGGCCCTGCGCCTCGGTGGCGGGCACGCGCTGCACGCGGTGCGCGCCGGACTCGAATTTCAGGCGGCCGTAGGCGCCGTCGCCCTCGATGCGCGCGATCACTTCCTTGTAGCCGCCCAGCTCCGACGGGCTTTCCGACATCAGCTCGACGCGCCAGCCGCGCTGTTCGGCGTAGCGCGTGTACATACGCAGCAGGTCGCCCGAGAACAGCGCGCTTTCGTCGCCGCCGGTGCCGGCGCGGATTTCCAGGAACACGCTGCGGCCGTCATTGGGGTCGCGCGGCAGCAGCAGCAATTGCAGCGCCGCCTCCAGCGATTCGAGCTTGACGCGGCCGCTCTTGATCTCGTCCTCGGCCATCGCCTTCAGCTCGGGATCGGCCAGCATCTCCTGCGCGGTCGCCAGGTCTTCCTCGCCGCGCACGAAGGCGGTGAACGCCTCGACCACCGGCTCCAGTTCGGCGCGCTCGCGCGACAGCTTGCGGAAGCGGTCCATGTCGGACGCGGTTTCCGGTTCGGCCAGCAGCGCGTCCACCTCGATAAGGCGGTGACACAGATGCTCCAGCCGGCTGCGCATGGAAGATTTCATGATGGGGATTCAGCAAGGGAAAACGGAAATGGCGGGCGCCCGCAACGAGCGCCCGCCGCAAGGCGGGGCGGAAGCAGCGCCGCTAACGGCGCGAGTCGCGGCCGGGGAACAGGCGCGGCATCCAGGCAAGCAGTTGCTTGCGGTCCTCGCCTTCGCTGCGGTTCAACGCCGCCAGCGGGCCATGCAGGTATTTCTGGGTCAGGCCGTGGGCCAGTTGCTCGAGCACGGCCTCCGGCGATTCGCCGCGCGCCAGCAGGCGGCGGGCGCGTTCGAGTTCGGCGGCGCTGACATCTTCGGCGGCCTGGTGCAGGTCGCGGATGACGGGCACCACTTCGCGCGATTGCATCCAGTGCATGAAGCCCTGGACGCGGGTTTCGATGATGGCCTCGGCCTGCACCACGGCGGCGCGGCGCGCGTCGGTGCCGGTCTGGACCAGGCGGCCCAGGTCATCGACGGAATACAGGTAGACGTCGTCCAGGCGGCCGACCTCGGGTTCGATGTCGCGCGGCACGGCCAGGTCGATCATCACCATGGGGCGGTGGCGGCGCAGGCGCGTGGCCCGTTCCACCATCCCCAAACCGAGGATGGGCAGGGAGCTGGCCGTACAGGAGACGACCACGTCGAATTCGGACAGGCGGTCGGTCAGGTCCGACAGCTTCATGGTGCTGGCCGAGAACCGGTTGGCCAGCAGCTCGGCGCGTTCGGCCGTGCGATTGGCCACCACCATGCTGCGCGGACGCTGCGCGGCGAAGTGGGTGGCGCACAGTTCGATCATTTCGCCCGCGCCGATGAACAGCGTGCGGGCCTGATCGAGGTTGCCGAACACGCGTTCGGCCAGGCGCACCGCGGCGGCGGCCATGGACACCGACTGCGCGCCGATGGCGGTCTGCGAGCGGACTTCCTTGGCCACCGAGAAGGTGCGCTGGAACATCTGGTGCAGCAGCGTGCCGAGCGAACCGGCCTCGCCGGCGGCGCGCACCGCGTCCTTCATCTGGCCGACGATCTGGGTTTCGCCCAGCACCATGGAATCGAGCCCGCTGGCCACGCGGAAGGCGTGGCGCACGGCGTCGTCCTGCTGGTGGCGGTACAGATGCGGGCGCAGCGTGCCGGCATCGAGGCGGTTGTGCTCGGCCAGCCACGCGGGCAGCTGGTCGGCCACGTGGCCATCGGCGGCGCAATAGATTTCGGTGCGGTTGCAGGTCGACAGGATGGCGGCTTCGCGCACCGATCCGCCGAACGCGGAACGCAGGCCTTCCAGCGCCGGCTTGACCAGATCGACGGGCATGGACACGCGTTCGCGAACCGAAACCGGCGCGGACGTGTGATTCAGACCGAAGGCTAGGACAGCTACCGACATGTAAAGGACAAGGCCGTGAGTATTAGAGCTGTGGTCCCCGCAAAGCCCATGCGGTGCAGCGTGCATGTAACAGCGGACCGGCCATGATTATACTCCCGCGGGTTATCCCCACGCCATTTGGGCCCCTGGCCGCGACCGTGTGTCGCACCCCATGCAACAGCCGTTTGCGATACCATGCGCCCCTGCCGCTTGCCGCGTTGGAAGGCGGCCCGAAAATTCTTCAAACTTTTTTCGGCGCGGCTGGCACAAGTCCAAAAAATTGTGTATAGTTGCGGACTTCGTTGGCCTGGTAGCTCAGTTGGTAGAGCAGCGGATTGAAAATCCGCGTGTCGGTGGTTCGATTCCGCCCCAGGCCACCAGAATTAAAAAGCCCGGCTCCTTGGAGCCGGGCTTTTGCATTGTGGCATTGGCGGGCGACGTTCAAGACCCCGGCAACGCCGCTCCCATCGCCGCGAACAATCCCCCGCACACCTTGTTGAAGCGCCGGCCAGCGCGCTCCAGCCAAGGCCGCACGCGATGCGCCAGGCGGGCCAGCACGTATTCCACCAGGAACTCGATGACCGCGAAGGTGGCGGCCATGATCACGAACTGCGTGAACAGGCTGCGCGCCGGATCGATGAACTGCGGCAGGAACGCGCCATAGAACAGCAGCGCCTTGGGGTTGGAAATCGCCGACAGGAACCCCTGGCTGAACATGCGCGTGCCGCGCAGCCGCGGCATGTCGGGCGCCGGGCGCAGTTGCACGCCGGGCGAGCGCCACAGCTGGATGCCGAGCCAGATCAGGTAGGCGCCGCCAGCCCATTTCAATACCGTCAGCGCCGGCCCCCAGGCCTTGAGCAGCGCGCTGATGCCCAGCATCGACAGGGCAATCAGGGCGATGAAGCCGACCGCGCCGCCGGCGATGGTGCACAGCGCCTTGCGATGGCCATGCAGCGCGCCGTGGGTCAGCGCCAGCAGGGTATTGGGACCGGGCGTGATCGACAGGCCGATCACGGCAACCAGATAGATGAGCCAGCTATGCAAGGCCATGGCGGGGATATGCGTAAAGGAGGGAGGCGGCCAGTCTAGCGCCGCCGGCTCGGGGCGCGCAATCGCCGGCCGGCACGTTATGCCTCGTCCGACGGCATCGTCGGCACCGCCAATCCGTATTTCACGCGATTCATCACCACCAGCGTCGAAAAGCGCTTCACATTGGGATCGCCCCAGAAGTGGCGCTGCGCGAACGCATCGTATTCCGCCATGTCGCGCACGGTCATGGTGACGACGAAATCCACTTCGCCCGTGACCGCCAGGCACTGCATGATCTCCGGCGCCTGGCGCATGGCGCGCTTGAAGGTGTCGAGCTTGTCGGCGCGCTCGCTTTCGAGCGACACCAGCACCACCATCATGATGTCGCGCCCCACCGCCGCCGGGTCCACCACCGAGACGTCGCCCAGCACCGCGCCGGACTCGCGCAGCCGCTTCATGCGGCGCAGGCACGATACCGGCGACAGGTTCACGCGCTCGGCCACCTCCTGGCTGGTGCGCTGGTTGTCTTCCTGCAGGCTCTGCAGGATCTGAAGGTCGAAATCGTCTAGTTCCATGGGGTCTCGGCGCCGCGGCGATCCAGGCCACGCGGGCCCGTAGGACGATTCTAAACGGGTGTGCGCCACGACCCGCCCCCAAATTCGACGGGAAACTTCATTTGCGCACCGCCGGCTGCAGGAATTAATCACCCGCCTTGCTTACACTGGGAACCCTCTGGCCGCACTCGCGGCCAGGCGCAGCCCGATTCCCATGCCGTCACTCCAGCTTTTCCTGCTTTTCCTGGCCGCCGACGCGGCGTTGAAACTCACCCCCGGCCCGGATATGGCGCTGACGCTGTCGCGCGGCATGACGCAGGGCTTCCGGCCTGCCTTCCACAGTGTGCTGGGGAACGTGGCGGCCGGATTCATCCAGGTGCCGGCCGTGGTGCTGGGGCTGGCCTCGGTGCTGCAGGCGTTTCCGACGCTGTTCCTGGCGATCAAGGCGGCCGGCGGCTTGTACCTGGGCTACCTGGGCATCAAGGCCATCCTGCGCTGCGCCCGCGACGCCGACATCACCCTGGCTGCGCGCCCCGGCGATGCGCGCGACGCTTTTTGGCAGGGCTTCATGACCAACCTGCTGAACCCGAAGGTGCTGCTGTTCATGATCGCCTTCCTGCCGCAGTTCACCACGCCGGACAACGGCCCGGTGTGGCTCCAGATGCTGGTGCTGGGCGTGACCATGAAGGCGTTGAGCCTGCCCTATGGCAGCTGTTTCGCCTACGGCGCGTCGCGCATCCGCGGCTGGGTCGGCCGCAACCCGTGGTTCCTGCGCATGCAGCAGGGATTGCTGGGCGCGATCATGCTGGCGCTGGCCCTTTACGTGCTCTACTCCACCGCCTCGACCCTCACCCCCTGATTTCTCGCGCAGACGCAGCACCATGACCGCCGCCACTCTCCCCTCCGGACGCGATGCCTCCGCTTCCACCCTGATGCCGACCTTGTCGCTGATCGGCGCCATGGCCTCGCTGTGCATCGGCACGTCGTTCGCCAAATCGCTGTTTCCCGAGGTGGGCGCGCAGGGCACGACGGCCTATCGCATCGTCATCGGCGCCATCATCCTGATCGCGTTCTGGCGCCCATGGCGCTTTCCGCTGACCGCTCGCAATGCCGCCAAGATCGCGCTATATGGCGTGACGCTGGCCTGCATGAACCTGCTGTTCTACATGGCGCTGCGGACCCTGCCGCTGGGCGTGGCCATCGCCATCGAGTTCACCGGCCCGCTGACGCTGGCGGTGGTGCTGTCGCGGCGCGCCATCGACTTCGTCTGGATCGCCTGCGCGCTGGCCGGGCTGGTGTTGCTGATCCCGACCGGCCAGTCGATGCATGACCTCGACCCCGTCGGTATCGCTTATGCGCTGGGCGCGGCAGTCTGCTGGGCGCTGTACATCATCTTCGGCAAGATGGCCGGCAACGTGCATGGCGGGCAGGCCACTTCCCTGGGATTGTTGGCGGCCACCATGGTGGCGCTGCCGGTGGGCGCGGCCCATGCCGGCATGGCGCTGCTGGACCCGAAGCTGATCCTGGCCGGCGTCGCGGTCGGCATCCTGTCGAGCGCCCTGCCCTATTCGCTGGAAATGGTGGCCCTGCGGCGCCTGCCGCAGAAGACCTTCGGCGTGCTGCTGAGCATGGAACCCGCCATGGGCGCGCTGGCCGGCGTCATCGTGCTGAACGAGCACCTGTCCGGCACGCAGTGGCTGGCGATCTGCGGCATCATCATCGCCTCGGCGGGCTGCGCCGCCACCGCGCGCCGCCAGAACCGCGCCGCCGCGGCCGGGTAGGCCGCGGGCCACGGCGGCGGCGCCCGCGGCGGGCGCGCCGCCACGCCGCGTCAATCCACCGAAATGTTCTTCTGCCGGATCACCGCGCCCCAGCTGTCGTACTGACGGCGCGCGTAGTCATAGAACTCGTTGGACGAACTGCCCATGGGCTCCATGCCTTGCAACTTGAGCTGCTTGACCACCTCGGGTGACTTCAACGCCGCCTGGATCGCGCCGCTGAGCTTGTCCACCACCTCGCGCGGCGTGCGCGCCGGGGCCACCACCCCTTGCCAGGCGGCGGCCTCCAGCGGCGGCCCGCCGCTCTCGCCGAAGGTCGGCACCTCGGGCAACTGCTCTGAACGCTCGTACGCCGGCACCGCGATGGCGCGCAGCTTGCCTGCCTCGATCAACGGCCGCGCCGCGGCCAGGTCCGCCATCATCAGCGGCACCACGCCCGCGGCCACGTCCTGCAAGGCCGGCGGCGTGCCCTTGTAGGGAATCGCGGTGGCCTTGGCGCCGAACATCGACAGGAACAGCTCCATCGCCAGATGGTGCGGGCTGCCCACGCCCAGCGACGCATAGCTGGCCGTCTTGTTGCGCGACAGGTAGTCCATCACGTCCGGCATGTTGTCCAGGTCGGAAGCCGGCGAGGCCACCAGCACGATAGGCAGCGCCACCAGGGTGGAGACCGGCGTCAGGTCCTTCCACGGGTCATAGGGCAGTTGCTTGTACAGCCACGGATTCAGGGCCAGCGTGCTCATGCCCGCGGTCATCACCGTATAGCCGTCGGGCGCGGCGCGCGCGGTTTCCTGGGCCGCCACGATGGTGGCGGCGCCGGGCCGGTTCTCCACCACCACCGGCTGGCCCAGTGTCTGGCTGACATGCTTGGCGACGATGCGGGTGGCCAGGTCGCTGCCGCCGCCAGCGCTGAAAGGCACCAGCCAGCGGATCGGATGGTCGGGAAAATCGCCGGCCCACGCGGGCATGGCGCTCGCCGCGAGCGCGGCGGCGGCCAGCGTCCCCAGCGCGCGGTGGATGAAACCTCTTCTGGACATGCGGTTGTCTCCTGGTGTTCTTTATTTAATTAACATATTAACTATATTTTCGGCAGGCGGCGAGCATGGCATGCGGGGCCGATCATGGGGACAGCATCATGGCGATACGCCGGTTGCCGCTCAAGCGCGGGCCGCGGCCAGCCAGCGCAGGCCGCCGGATGTGGCGGCCGCCGGGCGATACTCGCAGCCGATCCAGCCGGCATAGTCCAGTTCGCGCAGCACCGAGAAGATCCAGCCGTAGTCCAGCTCGCCACGGTCGGGCTCCTGGCGCAGCGGCACGCCGGCGATCTGCAGGTGCCCGACGCGTCCGGTGGGCAGGTACTGGCGCAATTTGGCGGTGACGTCGCCCTCGACGATCTGGCAGTGGTACAGGTCCATCTGCACCTTCAGGTTGGGCGCGTTGACGGCCTGCACCACCTGGTGGGCCTCGTCCTGCCGATTGAGGAAATAACCGGGAATGTCGCGCGTGTTGATGGGTTCGATCAGCAGCGTCACGCCGGCCGAACGCGCCTGGCGCGCGGCCCAGTCGAGGTTCTCGCGGTAGCAGTCCAGCATGGCGTCGCGCGCGACGCCATCCGGCGCCACGCCGGCCATCACGTGCACCTGCGAGCAGGCCAGCACAGTCGCATAGCCCAGCGCCTGCTCGATACCGGCGCGGAATTCGTCCTGGCGGTCCGGCAGCGCGGCCAGCCCGCGTTCGCCGCGCGCGCTCACGCCCGGCGGGGCATTGAACAGGACCTGCGACACGCCCGCGTCATCCATGCGCTCGCGCACGAAGGCGGCGGGCGCCTCGTAGGGAAACATGCATTCCACGCCCGCGAAACCGTCGGCCGCGGCGGCCGCATAGCGGTCCAGGA
The DNA here is from genome assembly GCF_052906545.1 of Achromobacter sp. CSND-B12. NCBI lineage: Bacteria > Pseudomonadati > Pseudomonadota > Betaproteobacteria > Burkholderiales > Alcaligenaceae > Achromobacter > Achromobacter sp. CSND-B12. The sequence goes on from NZ_JBREGJ010000001.1 coordinate 2,649,417, forward strand.
ACGCATGTTCCGGGTACATCATCGACAGATTGGCGGCGAACTTCAGCATGGCGGACTCCGGGGCGGACGGCATGGCTGGAACTTAGCATATCCGCCCGCGGAATCCGGCTTCGCCGGCACGCCTCAATAGGTCATGCGCACGCCCAGCATCACGCTGCGGCCCGGCAGCGGCGCCACCGAGGAGATGAACGAAGCGTGGTTGTACGCCAGTTTGTTCAGCAGGTTGGTGCCGCGCAGATAGACTTCATAGCCGGTCGCGCCGTAGCGGCCGCGATACGCCACCACCGCGTTGACCAGGTTGTAGCCCGGCGTGCTGCTTTCGTAGGCGGCAATGTCCTTCTGCGAAAACACGCGGGCGTATTCGATGCCGCCCGACCATTGCTGCCACTTGACGTTGCCGCGCAGGCCGGCGCGCGCCGCCGGGATGCGCGGCAGGTTGCCGTCGCCGCCGGTCAGCTTGCCGCGCACATAGTCGCCGAACACCGCCGCCGAGAACACCGGCGTGAACTGGTGCCGCAGCTCGCCTTCCACGCCGGTGAATTCGGCGTCGCGCTGGGTGTACTCGATCAGGCGGAAGTCCTCGTAGCGGTCGAGCGTGTCGGCGTAGATGTAGTTCTTGACGCGGTTGTGGAACACGCTGGCCGAGAAAGTGGTGTCGCCGGCGTGCTTGCGCAGGGTCAGGTCGATGTTGTGCGAGGTCTCGCGGCCCAGGCCCGAGTTGCCCAGTTCGTAGGTGTTGGTGGCCAGGTGCACGCCATCGGCGTACAGCTCCTGCGCGCTCGGCAGGCGCTGCGAACGCGACAGCGACAGCGCCACGGAATACTGCGGCGCGAAGTCCCAGATGGCGGCGGCCGACAGCGAGGTGCCCGACAGGCTGCTGCGCGAGGCGCCGCCGGACGGCGCGATGCGCTGCCAGTCCTGGCGCGCGCCGACTTCGAAGCGCCAGTCGTTCAACTGGTATTCCTCCAGCACGAACAGGCCGTTCGAACGGGTCCGGCTGCGCGGCAGGAAGGCTTCCTCGCCATCGGCGCGGAAGTCGCTGTAGGCATTCTGCAGGCCGATCACCCCGCGCCAGCCGGCCACGGGCTTGTGCTGCAGTTCCACGCGCAGGTCGTAGCCCTTGTTCTTGAAGCGGGTGCCGACCTGGCCGCCCTCGATCTCGTCATGCTGGTAGTCGGTCAGTCCGCCACGCACGCGGATCTTCTCGAAGCCGGCGAAGGGATCCTGGTATTCGGCGCGCAGGTCCAGGCGGTTGCTGCGCAGCTTGACGTAAGGCACGCCGCCGTGTTCGTGATCGTGGTCATGGTCGTGGCCTTCCTCGCCTTCGTCGCCATGGTCGTGGTCGTGGCCACCGCAATGCAGATGGGTGCCGTGCGGATGGCAGCCTTCATACTCGTGGTTGTGGCCGGGCAGGCCGTACTTGCTTTCCAGGTGCGTGAACGCCAGGCCCACATAACCGCGCGGCGTGATCCACGACATGCCGACCGTGCCCTGGGAGGATTCGCTGTACGAACCCTCCAGCTTGCCGCCGGGCCAGTCCGGCACGTCGTAATCGCTGGTGCGCCGCTTCATGCCTTCCACCCGCACGGCGAACTGGCCCTCGCCGGCGGTGATGCCCACGGCGCCGGCGCGCTCCTTGGTGCCGGTGGCCCCGCGCAACTCGGCTTCCATTTCCACGCCCTTCTCCGGCACGGCGGTGGGGATCTTCTTGTCCACCACGTTCACCACGCCGCCGATCGCACCGCCGCCGTACAGCAGCGTGGCCGGGCCGCGCAGCACCTCGATGCGCTCGGCCAACAGCGGTTCCACCGTCACCGCGTGGTCTGGCGAGATGCCGGACGCGTCCATCACCTCGGAACCGTCGGACAGCACTTTCACGCGAGGCGCGGTCTGGCCGCGGATCACGGGGCGGCTGGCGCCGCCGCCGAAGGTGTCGCTGTTCACGCCCGGCTGGCTTTTCAGGGTTTCGCCCAGCGTGCCGGCGCGCCGCTCGACCAGCTCATCGCCTTCCAGCACGGAAGCCGGCAGCATGGTGCTGTTCAGGTCCAGCCCCAGCGGATTGGCCGACACGGTGATCGGCGCCAGCGTGCGGTTGCGCGACGGGTCGGCCTCGGTTTCGGCCTGCGCCACCGGCGCGGCCAGCATCAGCGAGCAAACCAGCGGCTTGAGCGCCCGCGCGCCCCGGCTCCTGCCCGCCCCGGCCGCGTTCCACCTGCCGCGCAACGCCTGCTTGTCCTGCGTATTGCCTTTCATCTTTACCCTCATTGATGTTATATCATTACAGAAAACTTAAGGATGATATAACATCTCAGAGACAAGACAAGCCGATTCCCGGGAATCGGCCCTGCCGGCAACACTCAGCCGGCCGCCAAGCCAAGCACCGCCTGCAGCACCGCCACGCGGCTCTGGCCCAGCACCGCTCCATGCCAGTCGGGCGCGTCGCAATAGAAGGCCTCCAGCGTCGTGCGCAGGATCTGGTCGCGCAACGTCGGCGCCGCGTCGGCATGCGCGCGCAGCCAGTTGCGGCCCCGCAGGGCATCGATCACCTGTTCGGAGGGTTGCGTGCCGTACTCCAGCGCCATCAGGGTGGGCACTGAATTCGGACAAGCCTGATAGATCAGACCCGCCAGGTGCCCGGTGATGTCCACCGAGGCCGACGTGCCCTGATAGGGCACGGCGATGTCGGTCCCCCACCAGCGGCGAGCGCGCTCCACCTCGGCATCGTCGCGGCGGCCAGCGTAGATCTTTTCGCCATGTCCGCGCGGCCCCAGCCCCGTATGCACATCGATCCAGCCGATCCGCGCAAAGCCGGCGGCATGTTCCTGGAGGATTCGGCGCAAGTTCAGCAGCGACGCGGCCGGGCGGTCGCCGCCATAGAACAGGCCGTCGGCGTGCGTGTACTGGCCGCGTGTCACGGCCTGCTTGAAGGCCGGCAGGCCATGCTCGCCGATATGGGCGGCGATCTGCGCGCGATTGGCGTCCGACGGCGGCCATTGCGCCGGCAGCAGCAGTTCATGGATCTGTCCGTAGCCGGGATTGGCGGGCAGCGGCTGGCCGTCGAACGGCTGGGCGTTGCGGTTCAGGTCGACATTGCCTTCGTCGGTGCGCGCGATCCACGAGAATCCATGCGGATTCACCGCATGCACCAGCAACAGCGCCACGCCGGCCTGGCGCGCGCGTTCGAGCATCTCGGCGTCGTCCAGCAGGGCCAGCTGGCAACCCGAGCCACAGAAGCCTTCCACGCCATGGGTGGCGGAGGTCATGATCAGCAACCGCTTGGCGTCGGCATCGCCGATCAGGGCGACGTCGGTGGCCAGGTCCTCGCCTTCGCGCCCCTTGGGCTCGATGGCATAGGACGCGAAGCGCGTGGCCAGCGGCCGGGCTGCGACGGTGAAGCGCTCGCGCGCCAAAGCATAGCTGCGGGAAAAGTAAGGGCTAGCGGATTGCATCAGGCCTCCTGGTTGTCGATATCGTCGCCGGTGCGGTCGCGGATCCAGAACAGCACCACCGTGGAAAGCGCCACCGCCACCATCAGGTACCAGGCAGGCGCCATGGGATTGCCGGTCACGTGCAGCAGCCAGGTCACGAAGAACTGCGCGAAACCGCCGAACACGGAAATCCCCAGGCCGTACACCACCGACATGCCGGTGGTGCGCACGGATTTGGGGAACAATTCGGGCAGCATGGTGATGCCCGGCGCCGACTGCATCGCCAGCAGCACCGATAGCAGCGCCACCACCAGCATCAGCCGCGCGCTGCTGGGCGCCGCCACCAGCCACTGGAAGCACGGCAGCAGCACCGCCACGGTCGTCACCCGCGACCAGAAGATCACGCGCTTGCGCCCCACCCGGTCGGCCAGCATGCCGACCAGCGGCGCGCACGCAAAACCGACCACGCCCACCACCACGCTGGCCGACAGGGTCGAGGTGGCAGGCAGGCCCAGCTCGCGGTGGGCGTACGACGGCATGTAGAAGCCGATGATCTGCGCGCACACCATGCCGCCGATCATCAGCAAGATGCCCTTGGCCACTTCGGTCTTGTGCTCGGCGAAGACGCGGCGCAGCGGCCGGTGGCCAGCGGCGCTCGGCCGGCGCGCCCCGGCCTCGTCGACATGCAGCGTCTCTTCCAGGTTGCGGCGGATGTAGGCGCCCACCGGCACCGTCAGGATGCCGATCACGAACGGCACCCGCCAGCCCCAGGCCTGCATCTGCTCGGCGCTGAGCGCGGCGGTCAACGTGCCCACCACCACCGCGCCCAGCGCCACGCCGAGCGACTGGCTGCCGAACTGCCAGCTGGAATAGAAGCCGCGTCGCGACGGCGGCGCGTGCTCGACCAGCAGCGTGGTCGAGGCGCCGACCTCGCCGCCGGCGGCAAAGCCCTGGATCAGCCGCGCCAGCACCATCATGACCGGCCCCAGCAGGCCCATCTGCGCGTGCGTGGGCGCGGCGGCGATCAACGCACAGCCCAGGCCCATCAGCCACAGTGTCAGCGTCATGGCGGCGCGGCGGCCATGGCGGTCGGCGTAGGAGCCGATCAGCATGCCGCCCACCGGCCGCATCAGGAAGCCGACGCCGAACGTGGCGGTGGTCAGCAGCAGCTGGCCGTAACTGGAGGCCGCCGGAAAGAACAGCGGCCCGATGACCAGCATCAGAAAAGTGAATACAGTGAAGTCGAAGAACTCGAGCGCGTTGCCGATGGTGGTGCCGGCGATGACCCGCCGGCGCATGGAAGGCGTATGCAGGCTGCGCGCGCCGGCGCCGGCCGCGATGGCGATAGACATGTTTTCCCCTTGATGTCCGATCTCTGTGCCGGCCCGTGTTTCCGGTAACCGTGCCTAGTGAATATACGGATGGCCCGCGAAACGCAAAAGACAGTATTTTTGACGCAGTGATGACTTTTACTTATAGCCCGCCGTGCCCGCTCCGATGAACCTGCGCCAGTTGCGCGCCTTCGTGCTGATCGCCGAACACGGCAGCATCCGCGCCGCCGCCCGCGCCCTGTGCGTGACCCAGCCGGCGGCCACGCGCAGCCTGCGCGAACTGGAACAGAGCCTGGGCGCCGAGCTGGTGCGGCGCAGCGCCAAGGGGGTCGAACTGACGCCCTACGGCCAGGCGCTGCACAAACGCGCCGTGCTGATCCTGCAGGAAGCCCGGCGGGCGCAGGAAGACATCGACCAGATGCGCGATGGCGAAGGCGGCACGCTCAACCTGGCCATCAGTTCATCGGTCTTGCCGATACTGCCGGCCGCGCTGGCCGCGTTTCGCGCCCGCATGGCGCGCGTTGCCGTGGCCTTCCATGAAGTCGCGCCACCCTACAGCCACGAACAGCTGGAAACCGGCCGCTACGACCTGGTGGTGCAGACCGAATACGACGGCGACATCTATGACGGCTTTGCCCGCACCACGCTGTTCACCCTGCCGCTGGCGGTGGGCGCGCGCGCCGATCATCCGCTGCGTCACGCCACCGACCTGGCCGAACTGCGCGACCTGCTGTGGCTGATGCCCGGCAATACCCAGACGCCCACCAATCTGCTGCGCCTGGCCTATGCGGAACGCGGCCTGCCGCCGCCCACCGACGTGATTCCGTGCCAGTCCATCGCCATCGCGCTGGCGATACTGGACCAGAGCGACGCGGTGGGCTTTTTCGTGCGCAACGGCCTGCACCGCGTGCTGGCGCCGACGTCCTTGTGCATATTGCCGCTGGCGCATCCGCTGCCGGCGGCGCGGGTGTCGATCCTGACCCGGGCGGATTCGCCGCCGACGCCGGCCGCGCAGTTTTTCATCGAGTGCCTGAACCGCGCCCGCGCGCCGGCCTGATGCGGCGGGTTATCATGAGCCCCCACTCCCAGGGCGGTGACCCGCCTTGCTTACGCGGCCCCATGCCATGGCGTTTCCCCGACTCAACACGCCCCCCACGCTGACCGATACGGTGGCCAAGCAGTTGCTCGCCGAGATCGACGCGGGCCGCGTGCTGCCCGGCGAAAAGCTGCCCACCGAAACCCGCCTGGCCGAGCAGTTCGGCGTCAGCCGCACCGTCATCCGCGAAGCGGTGTCGCGGCTGCGCCAGGACGGCATCGTCGAGGCGCGCCAGGGCAGCGGGGTGTTCGTCACCGGCCACGACGGCAACCGCGCGCTGCGCATCGACGCGGCCGAGCTGGCCTCGCTGGACGCGGTGCTGCACATCGTCGACCTGCGGCGCGCGCTGGAAACCGAAATCGCGGCACAAGCCGCCGCCCGGCGCGGCGAGCGCGACATGGCGGCCATCGACGACGCGCTGGCGGCCATCGCCACCGCGGTCGACAACGGTGGCGACGGCGTCAAGGAAGACGTGGCCTTCCACCGCAGCATCGCGCGCGCCACCGGCAATCCGTACTTCCTCGCCACGCTGGCGTTCGTCAGCCAGTATCTCGAAGCCGCCACCCGCGTCACGCGCGGCAACGAGGCGCGCCACGCCGACCAGATGCGCGCGGTGCTGCGCGAACACGAAGCCATCGCCGAGGCCATCCGGCGCCAGGACGAGGACGCGGCGCGCGAAGCCGCCCGCATCCACATGGTCAACGCGGCCAAGCGCCTGCGCCTGGCGCATCGCTGAACGCGCCCGCCTTCGAAGGCGCGGCGCAAGGGCCGGCGATCGGTTCTCAGGCAGTCGGGCGGAACGCCCGCGTGAAGAAATCGGCGCCCCCGAAATTGCCCGACTTCAAAGCGATGCTGATGCGCGCCTGCACCGCCTGCGCGTACCCGGCGCACCACGGCACCCCGGGATCGATCTGCTCGCCGATGGCCAGTTGCGCCAGGCCCAGCGCCCGCACCACCGCGCCCGAGGTCTCGCCGCCCGCCACGATCAGCTGCCGCACCCCGAGCCGCGCCAGGCCCGCCGCGATCCGCGCGATCGCGTCCTCGACCAGGGCGCCGGCGCGGGCCGCGCCCAGGCTGGCCTGCGCCGCCTGCACCGCGTCGGGCCGGGCGGTCGAATAGATCAGGATGGGACCGTCGGGCAAGCGCGGCGCGGCCCAGGCCAGCGCCTGCGCCACGACGTCATCGCCCGCGTCGATACGCAGCGGGTCCAGCGCCAGCGCGGGCCGGCCGGTCGCGATGAACGCGGCCACCTGCCCCTGGGTGGCGGTCGAGCAGCTGCCCGCCACCACGGCCTGCGCGCCCGCTGCGCGCGGCAGCCCGGCGGCGGCGCCCGGCGCCAGCCCCCAATTGCCAGGCAGGCCGATGGCCACGCCCGATCCCCCGGTCACCAGCGGCAGATCCTTGGCCGCCGAGCCCAGCGCCAGCAGGTCGTCGTTGGAGATGGCATCGACGATGGCGATCTCCACCCCCGCCTGCCGCAGTTCGTCGATGCGATCATGAATCGCGCGGGCGCCACGCGCCACCACCGCGTAGTCGATCAGGCCGACCTTGCGCCGCGTCTGCGCCGCCAGCACGCGCACCAGGTTCGCGTCGGCCATCGGCGTCAAGGGATGATCCCGCATGCCCGATTCGTTCAACGGCACGTCGCCGGCGAACAGATAGCCCTTGAACACCGTGCGCTGGTTGTCGGGAAAGGCCGGCGTGGCAATGGTGAAATCCGTATCCAGCGCCGTCATCAGCGCATCGGCGACCGGACCGATATTGCCCGCGGGCGTGCTGTCGAAGGTCGAGCAGTACTTGAAATAGATCTGCCCGGCGCCCTGCGCCCGCAGCCAGGCCAGCGCCGCCAGCGATTGCGCCACCGCTTCGGCGGCCGGCAGCGTGCGGGTCTTGAGCGCCACCACCACCGCGTCCGCCGGCGTCTCGAGCGGTCGGGCCGGCACGCCGATGGCCTGCACGGTGCGCATGCCGGCGCGCACCAGGTTGTTGGCCAGGTCGGTGGCGCCAGTGAAGTCGTCGGCGATGCAGCCCAGTTTGATCGTCATGCGGACTCCGGCAAAGTGATTCCGGGGAAGATCTTGATGACCGCGCTGTCGTCTTCGCGGCCGTGCCCGGCGGCCGACGCCTGCATGAACATCTGGTGCGCGGTGGACGCCAGCGGCAAGGGAAAGCTGCTGTGGCGCGCCGTGTCCAGCACCAGCCCCAGGTCCTTCACGAAGATGTCCACCGCCGACAGTGGCGTGTAGTCGCCCGCCAGCACGTGCGCCATGCGGTTCTCGAACATCCAGCTGTTGCCGGCGCTGTGGGTGATGACCTCGTACAAGGCATCGGCGTCGACGCCTTCGCGCAGGCCCAGCGCCATGGCCTCGGCCGCAACGGCAATGTGCACGCCGGCCAGCAGCTGGTTGATGATCTTGACCTTGCTGCCCGCCCCGGCGCGCTCGCCCAGCCGGTAGACCTTGCCCGCCATCGACTCCAGCACGTTGCCGCAGGCGGCATAGGCGGCCGCGGTGCCGGCGGTCATCATGGTCATCTGGCCGGCCGCGGCCTTGGCCGCGCCGCCCGAGATCGGCGCATCCAGGTAGTGGATGCCCAACGTCGCCAGGCGCGCCTCCAGCCCGCTAGACCAGGCCGGGTCCACCGTCGAGCACATCACGAATACGCTGCCGGGCCGCATGGCCGCCGCGATGCCGCCCTCGCCGAACAGCACGCTCTCGGTCTGCTGCGCGTTCACCACCACGCTGACCACCACCTCGCAGGCGACGGCCATGTCGGCCAGCGTCGCGCAGGCCACGCCGCCTTCTTCGGCGAACGCCGCCGCGACGCCCGGCCGGATGTCGTAGGCATGCACCCGGCAACCGGCGCGGCGCAGGCTCTGCGCGATGCCCGCCCCCATCGCGCCCAGGCCGATCACGCCGACCGGGCGCATTTCGTTGACTGCGCTCATGCCTGCCCCCGCAAGTCGTCGCCGATGTAGGCGCGGATGATCTCGGCGAAATCGCTGTCGCCCTCCAGCCCCAGGCGCGCCGCCCGCGCCGTGTCCCAGCGGCCCGGCCAGCTGCCGACGATGGCCTGCACCCGCGCATCCGCCTGCCAGCGGATGCGGTCGGCCACCGCGTCGCCCGCGATCTCGCGCAAGGCCCGCACCATCTCGGCCGCCGTCACCGAGACGCCCGGCAGGTTGATCGGCCGGCGATCCGCCACCGCTCCGGCGTCCAGTTCGCAACCGGCGATCAAGGCCTGCACCGCCCGGCGCGGCGACAGCAGCCACAGGCGAGTGTCGGCGGCCACCGGGCATGCCGCCGGCTCGCCATTGAGCGGCTCGCGGATGATGCCGCTGGCGAACGACGAGGCCGCCGCGTTGGGCCGGCCCGGCCGCACACTGATGGTGGGCAGGCGCAGCGCGCGGCCGTCGACGAAGCCGCGGCGCGTGTAGTCCGCCAGCAGCAGTTCGGCAATGGCCTTCTGCGTGCCATAGGAGGATTGCGGATTGAGCGCGGTGTCGTCACGCACCGTTTCCGGCAGGGCGCCGCCGTAGACCGCGACCGAGCTGGTGAACACCACGCGCGGCCGATGGCCTTGCCGACGGCAGGCCTCCAGCAAGGCGCGCGAGGCATCCAGGTTGATGCGCATGCCCAGGTCGAAATCGGCCTCGGCCTGGCCGCTGACGATGGCGGCCAGGTGGAAGATCACCGCCGTATCGGCGCCGATCAGGGATCGCAGGCAATCGGGATCCGCGACATCGCCCTCGACCGAACGCACGCGCGTGTCGTTGATGGCGTCGGTCCGGGTCACGTCGAGCAGGTCGATCTGGGAGATCGGCACGCGCTCGCCACCCAGGGCCAATCGCCCCTGTTCCAACAGCTTGCGCGCCAGGCGCTGGCCCAGGAAGCCGGCGCCGCCGGTAATCAGTATCTTCATCGCTCGCCTCCCGCGAGATAGGGTTTGGCCCAGCCGAGCCCCGCCGTCGTGGCGCCCTTGGGCCGGTATTCGCAGCCGATCCAGCCCGCGTAGCCCAGCGTGTCGACCAGCGCCAGCAGGTACGGGTAGTTCAGTTCGCCCAGGTCGGGCTCGTGGCGGTCCGGCACGCCGGCGATCTGGATATGGCCGATGCCCGCCATGTCGCGCCGCAGCTTCACCGCCAGGTCGCCCTCGACGATCTGGCAGTGGTAGCAATCGAACTGCACCCGCAGGTTGTCGGCGCCGACCTCGGCGCGGATGGCCTGGGCCTCGTCCTGGCGCGTCAGGAAATAGCCGGGCATGTCGCGCGGATTGATCGGCTCGATCACGATGGTCACGCCAGCGCTGGCGGCCGCGCGCGCGGCGCTTTCCAGGTTGCGCAGGTAGGCCTGGCGATGCGCGGCGCGCTCCTGCCCGGCCGGGACCCGTCCCGCCATCACGTGCAGGCTGCGGTTGCCCAGCGCCGCGGCATACTCCAGCGCCCGGTCCAGGCCGCGGCGAAACTCGTCCTCGCGCCCCGGCAGCGCGGCGATACCGCGCTCGCCGGCCGCCCAGTCGCCCGGCGGCGCGTTGAACAGCGCCTGCGTCAGGCCGTGCGCCTGCAGCCGCGTCCGGATCTCGGCGGCCGGATGGTCATAGGGAAACAGGAACTCCACGCCCTGGAAACCATCGCGCGCGGCGGCGGCGAAGCGCTCCAGGAACGGGTGTTCCGCATACATCATGCTCAGGTTCGCGGCCAGGCGCGGCATGTCGGCTCCTTCAGGTCGTGGCGGGCGCCGTCGGCCCGCGCAATGCGCGGATCAATAGCGCGCCCCGAACACGGCGCGCAATTCCTCGACCGCCGTCTCGGACAGGGGCGCGGGCCGGGGCTCGGACATCAGCCACAGGCGCGCGGTCTCTTCCAGTTCCTCCAACGCATGGGACGCGTGGGACACCGACCGCTCCCACACCACGGGCCCCAGGCGCTCGAACAGCACCCCCCGGACCTGCGCCGCCAGCGCCGCCACCTGCGCGGCCGCGACCGGATCGCCCGGCCGCCGATAGGGGATCAGCGGAATGCGGCCCACCTTCATCACCTGGTAGGGCGTGATCGGCGGCAATACCTCGTCCTGGCGCCAGACGCCGGCCAGCGTCAGCGCCACCAAGTGCGTCGAATGCGTATGCACCACGCCGCGCGCGGCGGGATCGGCCTGGTAGATGCCCTGGTGCAGCGCCAGGGTCTTGGAAGGCTTGCCGCCCGAAACCGGATTGCCGGCCAGGTCCACCTTGGCCAGCTCGGCCGGATCGAGTCGGCCCAGGCAGGCGTCGGTGGGCGTGATCAGCCAGCCGTCATCCAGGCGCGCACTGATGTTGCCGGCCGCGCCGACGGTATAGCCGCGTTGGTAGAGACTGGCCCCGACGGTGCAGATCTCCTCGCGGATACGGGTTTCCAGGCTCATGGCGCGCCCCGCGCAGGGCGGTGACGGACAGCGGAATAGTCTTGCGGCATGCGCGCCCCCTCGGCATAGTCATATGGTCATCATACAAATTTTGCCGAAAAAACCGGTAGCGGGATTACCCGGTAGCGCGAGCCTTGCCTCGTCCGTCGCCCCCTCGTCCGTCGCCCGTTAGCGAGCGACGGCCCTCACAGCGAATAGCGGTAGTCGCAATTCAAGGTCGCCTTGAGCGGATTGCCCGCTCCCGAGGCGGTCGGGCCGCCCGGCCGCGGCCCGGTCAGCTTGGCCTGGAAAGTGCCGGCCACATCCCCGTTGGCAACCTTCCTGACCGCGACGGTGCCCGGCAAGGCGTACAGCGTCAGCGGCCAGGCGTCGCCGGGGGCGACAAGGGTGAAGACGCCCAGCGGAAAATCCTCCACCACGTAGGCCGGGGCATCGCCCGAGTCGAAGCCCTGCGTCGCGTTTCCATAGGTCAGCGTCAGGTTGAGCTCCTCGGACGACGGCGACGGAATGGCGCCGCGCAGCGCCACCTTGCCGCTTTCCGAAACGCACGACAGCTCGGCCGGCGCAGAGCCGGCGTGGGCCGCGCCGGCCAGCAGCAGGCAGGACAGAAACCAGGGGGCGGACAGCTTCATGTGACGGGATTCCTTGCAGTGGCCGGACGCGGCCCGGGGGGCGATCATCGAGCCGCCATATTAGCGGCCAAATGCCCGCCAGCCCACCGGCGGCAGGCAATGCCAGCGTTCGCATACAAGTCGTAATACGCATCGCCGTCGATGAGGCTAGGATGCCGTCATCGATCCGCCGCTTCCCGGAGCCCGCCCATGACCGTTGTCCGATCCCTCGCCTGCGCCGCGCTGCTGCTGGCGGCCGCCGCCTCCCACGCCGAAAGCGTGGCCCTGCGGGCCGACGAAGCCACCGCCGGCGTCGACCCGCAAACCTCGATGCGCTATGTCGACGTGGTGCTGCATCCCGACAGCCGCCAGGCCCTGGCGGACTTCACCCGCGACCGCGTCGGCAAGCGCATCCAGCTGCGTTCGAACGGCGTGCTGCTGTCCTCGGCCACGCTGCAAAGCCCGCTAGAAGGCGACAGCTTCCGCATCGTCGCGGGCGAGCATGGCTTCGCCGGCAAGTCCGCCGACGAGATCGCCAAGGGCATCATGCGTGGCGGCGGCCTCACGGTGGATGACGAAGGCTCGACCCCGGGCGACATCGGCACCCGGCCCAGCAAGCGGTCCGCCCCGGCCGGGAGCAACTGAACCGGTCCTCGCGACCGACCGCGTGCCCCCGGCGGGCGTCAGCGCCCCGCCGCGTCGACGAACGCGGCCAGATCGCGGTTGAACCGCTCGGCCTCTTCCACGAACGGCGCGTGTCCCGACGCCGCATATACCGAGCCGCGCACGCGCGGACTCAACTGCCTGGCGCGTTCCAGCGACGGCTCGGCGCGCACCAGCGCATCGCGCGCGCCATAGATCAGCCATAGCGGCTTGCGCATCGCGCCCAGGCCCTGGCGGGCCGCGATCGTCATCCGCGGCACCGCGGCCTGCATCCCGGGCGACGCCAGGGCGGCGTTGGCCTGCAGCCGCTCGAACGTGGCCGTGTCCGGCTGCGTCTCGAAACACAGCGCCAGGAAGGCGCGTTCGGCGTCCAGGTGCGTCTTCAGGTCGGTCGACGCCATGCCGCGATACACCTCGGGATGCGGCGCGATCTGGCTGGCGTCCAGTTCGATCACGCCGCCCACGTAGACCGCGCCGGCGACATCGCCGTCGCCGTACGCGGCCAGGTAGTTGGTCGTCACGGCGGCGCCCAGCGACCAGCCCACCAGCACCGGCTGGCGCGCGCCCGACGCGGCGATCACGGCCGCCAGATCGTCGGCCCAGCGCCGGCCATCGGTGTAGGCCTGCGGCGCGGTCGGTTTGCCCGACTGGCCGTGGCCGCGCAGGTCGTAGGCGATCAGGCGATAGCGCTGCAACAGGGGGCTGGACAACTGCGCCTCCCAGCTGAGGCGGCTGCCCAGCAGGCCGTGGACGAAGACGATGGCGGGGCCGGCCGGATCGCCGGACTCCTGGATGGCAAGCGTCACGCCATCCGGCGCGACGGCGGTGTACTGGCGATCATCGGCCAATGCCGCGGCGCTCGCCGACAGCAGGGCGATCATCGCCAGCAGGCGACGGAATAGACGGAACAAAGGCTGGCCGGGCATGGGGCTGACTCCTGGATGGCAAAAGGGGAATCGCAGTCTCGACCCTCACACCGGTGTTAGAGTCAAGCGCCCGGCTCGTGAAACTTCGCCATGACACTCCCGCCCGCCGCCAAGCCGATGTCGATCGGCGCCCTTGCCCGCGCCACCGGCGCCAGCCTGCGCTCGATTCGCCATTACGACGCGCACGGCCTGCTGGCCTCCTCGCGCGCCGACAACGGCTATCGCCACTTTGCCCCCGCCGCGGTCAGCCAGGTGCGGCAGATCCAGCGCCTGATCGCAACCGGTTTCAGTCTCGCCGAGATCCAGGGCTTTCCCGATTGCATGCGCATGATCGAGGGCGCGGCCGCCTGCCCGCAGACCTCCGAAGTGCAACGCCAGCGCCTGGCCTCGGTCGAACGGCAGATCGCCGACCTCGAACGTCGCCGCGCCCGCCTGCGCCAGATGCTGGCCGAGGGCGCCGCGGCCTCCCCCGAATAGCCGCGAGCAGGACGGTCACGGGCGTAGCCGTGGTTCCTGTTGCACGCACTCCACCAGGAAGTCCATCACCGCCTTGACCGACGGCGACCGGCGCAAGTCCGGAAACACCGCCAGCCACAGATCGCGGGACGGCGCCTCGCCCGCCACCGCCAGCCGTTGCAGCATGGCGTCGCTGTCGCCCACGATCGTGGGCAGCACCACGGCGCCCAGCCCTGACCGCGCGGCCATCTGCTGCGCCGCCAGGTCGCTGGCGGCAAAGACCACCGGCCGGTGGCGGCGGACCTGATGCAGCCAGGCCTGTTGCGGCAGGGCGTCGCCGCTCGCGTCATACGCGATGAAGCGCCACTGCTCGGCGGGCTGCTCCGCGTATCCGGCGCCGCCATACAGCGCGAATCGCACCACGCCGATTTTCCTGCGCACCAGCGCATCCTCTTCCGGGCGCACGGTACGCAGGGCGATGTCGGCCTCGCCGCGGTCCAGCGCCACCAGCGACAGCGACGGCAGCAGAACCACGTTCAGCTTCGGATGCCGCTCGCGCAGCGCGGCGATCCGCGGCGCGATGCAGTGGCTGGCCAGCGACGGCGGCGCGCTGACGCGGACCGTGCCGGCGACCTCGATCGAGGCAATGCGCGACAACTGTTCGACTCCCGTGGCGATCTCGTTCATGGCGCCGGCCAGCCGCGCCAGCGCGCGTCCGTCCTCGGTCAGCGGACGGCTGCGCGGCAGCCGGTCCACCAGCCGCAGGCCCAGGGATTTTTCCAGCGCGTCGATGCGGCGCCCCACGGTGGCATGCTCGACCCGCAGTTCACGGGCGGCCGCCGACAACGATTGGGTACGCGCCAAGACGGTGAAGTAATACAGGTCCTGCCAGTCGAACATCGGATTGTCCACTCACGCCGGGGATGATCGTGCGGGAGAAAACTCCCGGATCCTGATGCCGCTTTTACCATGCGCCGGCGCGGCGCCGAGCCGGTCCCGGCTTCCATGGCCTTCTAGGGTTCAAGCGCGACCTGCAGCGCGCGCTCCAGCGACACCCGCAGCATCTCGCCATGGCCGAACTGCGCAAACGCCTCGTAGCGGGCATCCGCGCCGCCTTCGCGCAGGCCTTCCACCATCGCGCGCACGGCAGGCTGCAGGTCGATCGGCGTGCCATCCGGCCGCGTCGACGGCGCATTGGGCCGCTGGCGCGCCGGATCGCGCGGCTTGGTGCCCGCCAGCACAAGCACGCGCTTGCCGGCCGCGCGCCGCGCGTCGAAGCGCCGCCACTCCTGCAACAGGGCGCCATCGGCCCACCAGGCCGACGGGTCGCCCGTGATGTAGCGCGCGAACGTGTCCGGCCGCGTGAACAGCACGTGCAGCGCGAACAGGCCGCCATAGGAATGCCCCCACAGGTATTCGCGTCTGTCGTCGACCGCGGCGCGGCCGCGCACCAGCGGCTTGACCCGTTCGCGCAAGAGGGCCAGGAACTCGTCCGCGCCGCCTCCCTCGCGGCCCAGCACCACCGGATTCGGCTGGCGCGCGCCCTGCTCGAACACGGGCGGCGTGTAGTCATAGGCGCGCGCCACCACGTCGTTGCGCGTCGGCACGTCGTAGCCCACGGCCACCAGCACCGGCGCCCCGCCCGCGCCCAACCGCAGCAGGTCGGCATCGGTCAGCGTGGCCAGCGCCGCGTTGCCGTCGAGCATGTACAACACCGCGCTGCCGCCGGCCGGCGCGGCCTGGCGCGGCACGGCGATCTGGATGCGGTAGTGGCGCTTGCCATCGGCCGAATCGAGCCGGTGCGTTTCAAAGCGATAGACCGTCGACGGCCGGTCCGCCACGGTCTCGCCGACAAGCTGCGCGCCACGCGCGACCGGCGCGCCCGCATCGTTCGGCGTCGGAGCCTGCGCCTGCGCACCGGCGCTCCAGAGAACGCCGCTGAACAAGGCGGCTTGGCAAAGGCGGAACAGGATACGGGAGGACATCGGCTTCTCGGGATTGCGCGTGCCGCAGGGCGCCAGCCCGCCGGCGGAATGGAAAACGGTTCGGCACGCTGCAACGGCGGCGCCTGCCGCAGCATAGCCCAAATCATAATGGGACTTAATCCTGTTTGCAGACCAACACCCGCCGCGATTGCACGCGGCCGCCGCGCATTGGCGCGCCCGTTCCGGCAATTTCCTCACGCCCCCGGTGAATTCCTGGGGAATTCCCAGACCGATTCACGCCTTCTACGATGGCCGCCATCGATCGATGCCACGGCGCGCCGTCCCTCCCTCAACAAGGAATCCTTCGCAGTGAAAGCCATCCTGATAGAACGCTACGGCGGCCCCGAAGTCCTGCAGATGCGCGCGGACCGTCCCATGCCGGATGCCGCGCCCGGCCACGTGGTGGCGCGGGTCGCCTACGCCGGCATCAACTTCATGGACGTGCACACCCGCCAGGGCAAGTACGCGGCCTCCACCACCTATCCCGTCCGCCTGCCCTGCACCCTCGGCATGGAAGGCGCCGGCGAGATCGTCGCGGTCGGCGCCAGCGTCACGCATCTGGCGCCCGGCGACCGCGTCGCCTGGTGCATCGCCTGGGGCAGCTACGCCGAGTACGCCAGCGTGCCGGCGGCCAAGGTCGCCAGGATCCCCGACGCCATCCCGTTCGACCTGGCCGCCGCCGCGATCTTCCAGGGCGCCACCGCGCACTACCTGGTCGAGGACATCGCCCGGCTGGGCCCGGGCAGCACCTGCCTGATCCACGCGGCTTCCGGCAGCATCGGCCAATTGCTGGTGCAGATGGCCGCGCGGCGCGGCGCCACCGTGTTCGCCACCGCCAGCAGCGCGCAAAAGTGCGCCGTCGCCAGCGCGCGCGGCGCCCACCACGCCCTGCCCTACGACGACGGCCGCTTCGCCGACCGCATCCGCGAGGCCACCGGCGGCGCGGGCGTGGACGTGGTGTTCGACGCGGTCGGCAAGGCCACCCTGCGCGACAGCTTGCGCGCCTGCCGCGCGCGCGGCCTGGTCATCAACTACGGCAATGTCTCGGGCTCGGTCACCGACCTGGATCCGATCGAACTGGGCGAGGCCGGTTCGCTGTTCCTGACGCGGCCGCGGCTGGCCGACCACATGCGGGACGGCGTCACCGTGCAGCGCCGCGCCGACGCCGTGTTCGGCGCGCTGCTCGAAGGGTCGCTGGACATCGCCATCGAGGGTCGCTACGAAATGGAAGACGTGCAGCGCATCCATGCGCGGCTGGAAGCGCGCGAACAGATCGGCAAGTCGGTCATGCGCATCGGCGGCCAGCCGGCAACACGGCCGGCGCGCTGCCCTGGTCGCTGAATGACTTGGCGCCGGCTTACAGCAGGCTCGCCTGCCAGATGCCGGCTTCGATCAAGCGGCGGCATTGCGTCACCACTTCGTCCGCCACTAGCTGCACCGGATTCGACCCGCCCAACTTGCGCCACGCCAGGCAGACGGTGCGGGCCAACGGCGGATCGATGGGTCGGGCGATCACCTGTCGGGCCTCGATCTCGTCACGCACCGCGCAGGGAGCCAACACGCTGTGATAGCGACCACTGGCGACGAGCCTGACCAATTGGTGTCCCGCGTCGATCTCCAACGCCACGTCCAGCACCGTGCCGTGTCTTTCAGCATGCGATTCCAGCGCCGCGCGAAACCCGTTGGCGCGCGACGGCATCGCCAGCGGATACTCGCCCAACGTGCGCATCCGCACCACGCCCTTGCCGGCTCGCGCATCGCGGCGGCTTACAAGATGCATGGTCTCCTGCGCCATGGGCGTGCAATGCAGGTCCATTGTCGCGGCCCGGTCGAACACCACGGCCATGTCGATATCGCCGCTTTGCAGCCAATTCCACAGATAGCTGGAAAACGCTTCGACCACACGTAACCGGAGCTTCGGATAGCGGGCCGAGAGGTGCTCGATGATGGGCAAGGCCGCCACCGCCGCCGTCGACGACGGCAGGCCGATGGCGATCTCGCCCTGCGGCTCGCGACGCAGGACCTCCACCTCGTTCAGGCTGGCCTGGGTCAATGCCAGGATGTCGTAGGCACGTGCCAACAGCAGACGTCCCGCCTCCGTCATACGGACGCCACGCGGCTCCCGATGCAAGAGGACCGTGCCCAACCGGGCTTCCAGCTTGGCGATGGCAATGCTCAGCGCGGGTTGCGCCACATCCAGGCGCTGCGCGGCGGCTGTCATGCTGCCGGCCTCGCCAATCGCGACCAGCGCCATGAGGTGCTGCATGGTCAGAGGAAGTTTGCCGAACTCATCCATTGATAAAACATATGGTGGAATAAATTTGGCATATTTTACATTTATTACTCGCGTGACTACATTCGCCGCTTCGACCATAACAACCAGGAAGCGAGATGAGACAAGCCCACCCCTGCGTGCCGCAGCCGCGCGCCACCCATGACGCCACGCCCCTTTCCGACAGAGCGTGGCGACGCACCTGGCTGCGGCTGATGTGCGTCCGGATTGGTGTCGTGCCCCTGCCAGTGTTCGCGGCATTGCTGATAGTCGTTGCCATCATGACGGTCAAGGGCAAAGTGCCGTCCGACTTGTCCATGTCGATCGGCGTCCTCGCGCTTGGCGGCTTCGTCTTCATGGAATTGGGCAACAGAATCCGTCTGATTTCGGTGACGGGCGCCGCAGCCATCATGGCGTTCGTGGTTCCGTCCGCCCTGACCTACTATGGCGTGATCCCGCCACCCGTGGTCGAGTCGATCCAGACGTTCACCAAGGTTTCGAACTTCCTTTACCTGTACATCGCCATCATCATCGTCGGCAGCATCATGAGCATGCCGCGCGAGGTGCTCGTGGCTGGCTTTCTGAAGATATTCGTGCCACTGGCGGCCGGTTCGGTCGTGGCCGCCATGGTTGGCACCGGCGTCGGTATCGCGATGGGCTTTAGCTGGATGCACAGCCTGTTTTTCATCGTCATTCCGATCATGGCCGGCGGCCTGGGCGAAGGCGCCATCCCGCTATCGCTGGGCTATTCCATATTGACGTCACAACCACAGCCTGTGCTGTTCGCCCAGATCATTCCCGTGGTCATGTTGGGCAGCTTCACCGCGGTGATACTGTCAGGCCTGCTGAACCTGCTGGGCAAGCGCTTCCCTCACCTGACAGGCGAGGGCCGTTTACAGCCAGGGCCGGACGCAGCCCTGGCGAGCACGGATTCCCACACCAGCGCCTCGCCCTTCAATCCGATGGCGCTGGGCAGCGGCCTGGTGACCGTGGTAGGCCTGTATCTGCTGGGCACACTGGGCCAAAAGCTGTACGATTTTCCCGCGCCCATCGCCATGCTGATCCTGGTGGTGGCCTTGAAACTGCTGCGCATGATCCCCGCTGACATCGAGCGGGCGGGTAAGGACCTGTATGCCTTCACCGCCAAGGTCGTGACCTACCCGCTGTTGTTCGCCATGGGCGTGGCGTTGACCCCCTGGGACAAGTTCGTCAGCGCGTTCACGCTTCCTACCCTGGTTACCGTGTTCGCCACCGTGGCCTCGATGATCGCCACCGGTTTCTTCCTGGCTCGCCGCCTGCGTATGTATCCCATCGATGTAGCGGTGGTGAACGCCTGCCATAGCGGACAGGGCGGCACGGGCGACATTGCCATCCTGACCGCCGCCAACCGCATGGCGCTGATGCCGTTCGCCCAGATATCCACGCGCATTGGCGGCGCCATCACCGTCACCTTGGCGCTGATCGCCATCCGCTATGTCGTCTGAGATCACGTCTGATGACATCCTGGCAACCGGCGACGCAATTGCCTTGCGCCGCGTGCGCGGGTTCCATGTCGGCGGGCACGCGGTGGACCTGCACGGCCTGCCGCCACGCACCATCGAAACCGTGCCCGGCGAGCCTGCGCGAGGCTCGGATCCCAACGGTCGCTATTTGGTCGGCCAGCTGTATGCCCAGTATTTCGAACAAGCACGGCCTTCGCATCCAACGCCGTTGCTATTCTGGCACGGCGGCGGCATGACGGGTGCCACCTGGGAAGATACGCCCGATGGGCGCCCCGGCTGGCACGATCACTTCATGCGGCTTGGTTTCCACACCTGCGTCAGCGATGCCGTGGAACGCGGCCGCGCTTCCTGGGCGCCCTATCCGGACATCACACCGCTGCCGCCGGAACACCGCACTCTGGAACAGGCCTGGTCAATCTTCCGCTTTGGTCCCAATGGCGGTCGCAACGGCGCCATCCACCCCGGGATGCGCTTTCCGAGCGAGTACGGCGAGCAACTGGCCCGACAGTTCGTGGCGCGCTGGACCTGCAACACCACCGCCACCGTTGCCGCCTATGGCGACCTGTTGCGCCGCTTCGGGCGCAGCATCGTCATCGCCCACAGCGAAGGCGCGCGGCATGCAGCCCAGCTCGCCGCCACGATGCCTGAAACCATTGCTGCCCTGGTCTTGATCGAACCCGCTGGCGCCCCTCCCGTCGACGGCGTCGCCGCGCTCCGCGCGGCCAAAGTCCCGCACTTGGTGGTGTGGGGCGACCATTTCGACTACAGCGACCTGTGGCGCCGCTACCGCTCGGCCGCCGAACACTGGCTGTCCCGACTGGGCGCGGCGCAGGGACGGGTGGATACGCTGGATCTGCCCGCGATGGGCATCTCCGGAAACAGCCACCTGCTGATGATGGATGACAACGCGGCCGAAATCGCCGCCATGGTCGCCGCCTGGATCCGCGCACGCCTACCCTTGGAGTGAAGGCCATAACCAAAGGTTATGCCAACACCCTGACCATTCATTTGAACCCGCTTCGCCTGGCGCCCACACTCTCCCCGTCCGCGCCAGGCTGCCTGACGAACGCTTGGCCGATCGGACAGCAACCGCTGGGAATCCACGCCTGCAGCACCCACAAGGCGGGATCACAACAATAGGCCGACAACCGCCGGACGCGCCGCGCGTCACGGCCTGGCCACGGATTGGATAGGGACGGAGAAGACATGACCTCATTGGCACAAACGGCGGCGGCGCCACGCCCGCCCGCCGGCGGCTCGTTGCACCCACGCCGGCGCAATGCCGCCATCGCGGTATTCCTGGTCGGGCTGGCCATCGCGCTCTACACCCACTACGCCCTGCCAGGCCAGACCAGCCTGTGGGGCCTGACGCCCGTGCTGGTGTTCGCCATCATCGCGCTGCTGGGCGTGGACATCGTGCTGTCCACCATCGCCGCCATCGTGCTCGGCGCCATCATGACGGGCACCACGCCCATCGCCATGAGCAAGCTGCTGGCCGAATCGCTGGGGTCGTTCATCGCGGTGGTCGGCCTGATCATCGTGCTCGGTGCCGGCGTGGGCGAAGTCGCCTCGCGCACCGGCGCCGCGGAACAGATGGTGCGCGCCATCGTGCGCCGCATCGGCCTGTCGAACCAGGTGCGCGTGCGCCTGGGCATCATGGTGACCTCGACCCTGATCTGCGGCGCGCTGGGCACCCTGGCCGGCGGCAACGCCATCATCGCGGCGGTGGTGATCCCCATCGCGGCGGCGGTGCGCCTGTCGCCGCCCGCGGTGGCCGCGCTGTTCCAGACCGCCGGTTCGGCCGGACTGGTGCTGGGGCCCTTCACGCCCAACGTGGTCACCGTGACCGGCCTGACCGGCTTGAGCTATCCGCAGTACCTGCTGGTGGCGGGCATACCGATGGCCGTGGCGACGCTGCTGGCCGGCTGGTTCATGTCGGGCCGCATCCAGAAGATGACCGAGGCGACTCATCAATACGAGGAAGCCGGCGCCAGCATGGCCACCCTCGACCTGGACGCCGCGCCGTCCCCCACGGCCCTGCGCGCGGCGTGGGCGTTCTGCCTGACCATCATCATCCTGGCGGTCGCCGGCGTGCTCGCCAAGGCCGGCTACGCCTTCGCCATCATCGTCATGGTGTCGCTGGCGGCCACCACCGGCCTGGCCGGCGGCATGGGCCCGCGCGCGATCCTGCAAGCGATGTATGCGGGCACCGGAAAGCTGATCTGGATCTTCTTCCTGTTCTGGCTGTTCAACCCGGTGCTGGTGCTGGTGGACCAGCTCAACGCCTACCACGCCGTGCTGGAACTGGCGAAGCCGCACCTGGCCGGCATCAGCGGCGCCATGCTGTGCGTCATCGTGCTGTGGTTCAACGTGATCGGCCACATCCCCGGCGCGGCGGTGGCGCAGATGACCTTCACCGCCAAGATCTTCGGCCCCCTGCTGGCGGCCGCCGGCGTCGGCCCTGCGGCCACCACGGCGGTTATCCTGGGCAGTTCGCAGATCGACTGGTTTGGTCCGTTCCCCACCTCGGACATGTTCGGCCAGATGGGCCTGGCGCGCTCGGGCGAGCTCAAATACATGCTCTACAACGGCTGGGCGGTGATCCTGGTGAACCTCTGCCTGTTCTCGTCCCTGTTCTTCTTCCTGGTCTGAGGAGATCGACCATGTTCCCCTTGGGATCGCAACCGCTGGACCGCAACGCCTTGCGCCAGCACGTCGACGCGGCGCTGGCGCCCTTGCTGGCCGCCACGCCCGCGCGGGTCTCGCTGAGCCTGCGCGACCTGGACGGCAACATCGTGCTGGCGCACCACGCCGACCGCGTGCAGCCATCGGCCAGCATCATCAAGGTGCCCATCCTGCTGGCGCTGCTCGAAGCGATGGCCAACGGCCGCTACGCGCTCGAACAGCCGCTGGCCCTGCCCGCTTGCGGCGACCGCGCCGGCGGCACCGGCATCCTGGCCCAACTGCCCAGCGTCGCCAGCCTGTCGCTGGCCGAACTGGCGCGGTTGATGATCGTGCTCAGCGACAACGTCGCCACCAACGCGCTGATCGATCTGTTGGGCTTTGACGCGATCAACCAATGGAGCCAGCGCGCCGGACTGGCGGCAAGCCGCCTGCAACGCCGCATGATGGACACCGCCGCGCGCGAAGCCGGCCGCGACAACTTCACCAGCGCCGACGATGCCACCGCCGCGCTCTGCTGGATGCTGCGCGACGGCATGCTGCCGCCGCCCTTGCGGACCTTCGCGCTCGACCTGCTGGCCGACCAGCGCGAGCGCGCCCACTTCGGCGCCGCGCTGCCGGCGCCAGCGCATCTGGCCAGCAAGGCCGGCCAGCTGCCAGGCCTGCGCCATGACGCCGGCATCCTCACCGTGGCGGACCGCAGCGTGGTGCTGGCGGTGCTGGCCGACGGCTTCACCGACTGGCAGACCGCGCAGACGCTCCAGGGCGGCGAAGGCGCCGCCCTGCTGGGGCAGATCGCGCGCGCGGTCGCGCTCGGCCTGAAAGCCCAGGCGCACACACACTGACAAGGAGCCCGCATGTCCATCAGAGTGGCAGCCATCCAGCTCGATAGCCGCCGTGACCGCGATGCCAACCTGGCGGCGCTGGAACATTGGATAACGGCCGCGGCCAACGACGGCGCGAAACTGATCGTCACGCCCGAGTACAGCGATGTGCGCGGCGACACACCAACGCTGCGCGCCGCCGCCAGTCCGATCCCCGGCGCGGTCACGGCGCGCATCGCCGCGCTGGCGCAACGCCACGCTTGCTGGATCCACCTGGGCTCGATGCATGAACGCCTGGCGGACCAGGACCGGCTCGGCAACACCGGCGTCACCTTCGCCCCGGACGGCAGCATCGCCGCCTCCTACCGCAAGGTCCACCTGTACGACGCGGTGGTCGACGGCATCCCCTACCGCGAATCCGCCGACTTCGCGCCCGGCGCGCACCTGCGGACCATCGAGGCGGCGGGCCTGACGCTGGGCCTGAGCATCTGCTACGACCTGCGCTTCGCCGAACTCTACCGCGCGCTGCGCGCACGCGGCGCCAACGTGCTGGCGGTGCCCGCGGCCTTCAACCTGCACACCGGGCGCGATCATTGGGAAACCCTGCTGCGCGCCCGCGCCATCGAGAACCAGTGCTACGTGATCGCCGCCGCCCAGATCGGCGGCGACGGCCCGGGCCTGCCCTGCCTCGGCCGCAGCATGATCATCGACCCCTGGGGCACGGTGCTGGCCTGCATGCCGGACCGCACCGGCTACATCCTGACCGACCTCGACCCGCAGCGCGTGGCCACGCTGCGCGCCGGCCTGCCGGCCTGGGAGCATCGCCGCACCGATCTCTACCCGGGTTGACCCGCGCGGCGGAAAGCGCCAGGGCCGGCATCGTTGCCGGCCTTGCGCGCAACGCGCCAGCCCGACCGCGGCCGCTCAGTAGCGCGCCCGCCCCTCGCCCATGCGGGCGCCCATGACCATTTCGGTCACCCAGTTCACCAGTATCGAGGTATAGGCGCGTTGCGCCGGTTTTTCCGTCAGCGCGTGGTCGGCGCCGTCGATGATCCGGTGCGTCAACGAGTGCGATCGGCGAAACGCGGAGCGATAGCTCATGATGGTCGAATGCGGGATATAGCTGTCGTGTTCCGCCTCGACCAACAGCACGTCGCCGGCGAACGCCGTGCACGCCTTCAACGCGCGGTTCTCTTCCGGCGCGACGTAGACGCTGCGATAGGCGCGCAGGGTCTCGCGATCGAGCTGGTTCTTGGGCACCAGCCATTCGTCGTCACGATACAGGGCAGGCACATGCAGCGCCAGCCAGCGCACCGGACGCAGCGTACTCAAAAGCGCCGCCAGGTAACCGCCGTAGCTGCTGCCCACCACGGCGATCGAACCGGAGTCCAGCGACGGATGCTGCGCCAGCCGGTCATAGGCCGCCACCACGTCGCGCAGATTGTCCTCGCGCGTCACCTCGCGTTGCCGCGCCTGCGTGGCGGCGTGTCCGCGCAAATCGAAGGTGAGGCAGACGCAACCCAGCGCGGCAATGCCCTTGGCGCGCGACAGGTCGAACTGCTGGCTGCCGCCCCAGCCATGAATGAACAGCACCCCCGGCACCTTGTCTTCCGGGGTAAGGAACGTGGCGTCCAGCGACACGCCATCCACGTCGAGCGCGAGCGGACTGCTATGCGCCGCCATCGGCCGCCTCCAGGATGCCGCCCGACTTGCTGATGGGTCCCACCGCCGCGTCGTGGCCGTGGAACACCAGGCGTTGCGTGATTGGAGCCGGTTCGTCGGCGCCATAGCGCTCGCGGGTCGCGGCGCGCACTTCGCGCAACGCGGGCGAGAGCGCAAAGGCCTGCATGGCGGCCAGTTCCGCGATGCTGGCGCCGCCCGCGCGCCACGATTGTTCCAGCACGCCCGCGCGCGGCCGGCCATCGGCGCCGAGACCAAACGCCACATCGTAATTGCGCCGCGAAGCAATCAGCGCGGGATAGGCGGCCGATACCGCCGCGTCATACTGGCACGCCAGATCGATCGCGCGGCGTTCACGGTCGGCGAGATCCAGCCTGCGCAAGGCATCGAAGCCGCCCCGCGCCACGCGCAGTTCCGAGCCGCCGTACACGAGGCAGCCCGTATTGTCGGGCGTCAGCGACTGCGTGCCGACATAGGCGATCTCCATTTTTCCCACCTTGGACCAGCCCACGCTGCACGTTTCGACTTCGTCCAGGTCTTCCTCGATCACCAGGCCAAGCCGTCCCATCGTCCGCGCGCATTGGCGCTCCAAGGCCTGCCGCAGCGCATCGGCATCCGAGGCGACCTCCTGCCCGCGCCCGGCGGTCGCATCGGCAGGTTTCAACCGCACCGGCCCGCGTTGCAACAGCCGCAGGCCACCGGCCAGCGCGTCTTCCGGGCGGAACGCCGTGTAGCCGGCAAGCACCGCGTCACCCAATGCATCCGCCAGCGAGGCGACCCAACCCGCTGGCGCCGGTGCATCCGGCCGCGCCAGGCCATGGCTGATGGATTTGGTGGCGACGAAGGCATGCGGCACGACGCCACCATAGAGGTCGGCGATGCCCGCGATGCCCAGGATGGCCGCGCGCGCCGCGCCGGCGATGCTGCGGTCGGGCACGTAATACGGAACCGGGCCGCCGCGATGGCGACTGGGCCGGTAATCGCGAACATGGCGCCCGCCCAACAGCGCGGCCAGGCGCGCCGCCAGGGCGTCATGCGACGCCACTTCGTGCTCGGACGCCCGGGCGCGGCGAGGATAAGCGACCACGAGCGGGCCGTCTGCGAGAGAAAACGAGTTCATGGGCGCCACGCCAGCAAACGGCGTGCCCACGCAAAAAAGCCGGCAACGCTTGCGCGGTACCGGCTTTCAGCCAAAGGCGTCGGGAAACACCTTCAAGAATTCGACCACAGATAAGTGGTCGGGGCGAGAGGATTCGAACCTCCGACTCCTGCGTCCCGAACGCAGTACTCTACCAGGCTGAGCTACGCCCCGAGTCTGGGCATGGGCTTATACATCTCCCACACCCTACAGCTGCTGACTTCGTTGCGCTCAGTGCAACCAAATCATCTTTTCGCTTCGGCTTGAAGGTTTTGCCCTTCCCGCCTCGTGAATTCCAACCTTGCTCAAAGCAGCGCTTGCAGTGCTGTTTTCAGCTAGCGATCTCGATTCACCGCGAAAGCGCAGAATTCTAACAGAGAATTTAGAAAAGGGGAAACGGGATATGCAGAAAGTGCTTCGCGGGCCCGATCCGCCTCGGCCACGGCGGCCTGGCGGGCGTGTTCCAACGCGTCCGTCGCCTGGATGGCGGCGGCCACGGCGGCAAAGTCGGCGTCGCCCGTCTTGATGGCGTCGCGGATCAATTGCTGCTGCTGCGGCGTTCCCACTTCCATTACGCGGATCAGCGGCAGCGTGGGCTTGCCCTCGCGCAGATCGTCGCCCACGTTCTTGCCCAGCGCGGCGGCGTCTCCGCTGTAGTCCAGCACGTCGTCGACCAACTGGAAGGCCGTGCCCACGTGGCGGCCATAGGCGGCGGCCGCGGCTTCCTGCTCGGGCGTGGCGCCCGCCAGCACCGCGCCGACCTGGGCGGCGGCCTCGAACAGCTTGGCGGTCTTGTAGCGCACGACCTGCAGGTAGCGCTCCTGCGAGACGTCCGGATCGTGCACGTTCAGCAACTGCAGCACCTCGCCCTCGGCGATGACCGTGGTGGCTTCGGACAGGATGCTCATGATGCGCATCGAGTCGGCCTCGACCATCATCTCGAACGAGCGCGAATACAGATAGTCGCCCACCAGCACGCTGGCCGCGTTGCCGAACACCGCGTTGGCGGTTTCGCGCCCGCGGCGCAGGTCGGACTCGTCGACCACGTCGTCATGCAGCAGCGTCGCGGTATGGATGAACTCCACCACGGCGGCCAGCAACTGGTGGTGCGTCCCTTGATACCCCAGCGCGCGCGCCACCATCAGCACCATCGCCGGGCGCATGCGCTTGCCGCCCGCGCCAATGATGTAGTCGCCGATCGTACGGATGAGCACCACATCGGAATTCAGCCGCTCGCGGATAACCGCATCGACGGCTTTCATATCGTCAACTATGGGAGCAATGAGCGCGGGGAGATTCAAGACGTATCCGGAGAGTGAAACGA
Organism: Achromobacter sp. CSND-B12; assembly: GCF_052906545.1. Taxonomy (NCBI): domain Bacteria; kingdom Pseudomonadati; phylum Pseudomonadota; class Betaproteobacteria; order Burkholderiales; family Alcaligenaceae; genus Achromobacter; species Achromobacter sp. CSND-B12. The sequence continues at coordinate 2,676,734 of NZ_JBREGJ010000001.1, forward strand.
GCTATATGTAACAGCTCTTACCGCTGGGCCGCCGGGATGGCGGGGGATTCGACCAGCGATTATACGGGCTGCCAGGAACCGGAGCCGGACGTAGCGACGCCCCTGCCCGGGGCGCGGAATCCCCCTCCGCCATCCCATCCGAACCGCCCCGCCCCCGTTTTTTCGGTTGCGCGCCACCCCGACGCGGCGCCCCGGCCACACCTAAGCCCTTAGCCTGCAAGCGCTTTTTGACTTTTCCCCAGCCGCGGGCTAATATCCCGGATTCGGTCAGAGATGGCCGAATTACGTCGGTGAATTACGCGCGCTTGGTCTTGGTAACCCCATATTGGCAACCCCATATTGGCAACCCCAATCTTGGCAACCCCAGGCAAGCACTGCCGGCCCAGCAGGGCCGGCAAGCGAATGAACCCATTTACCTATTTAAGGAATACCCCATGTACGCGGTCGTAAAAACCGGTGGCAAGCAGTACCGTGTTGCCATTGGCGAAAAACTCAAGGTAGAACAGATACCGGCTGACATTGGGCAAGAAATCACCCTGGATCAAGTGCTGTCCGTGGGCGAAGGCGACCAACTGAAAGTTGGTACGCCCCTCGTCGCCGGCGCCGTGATCAAGGCAACGGTTCTTGCGCAAGGCCGCCACGACAAGGTCAAGATCTTCAAGATGCGCCGTCGCAAGCACTATCAGAAGCGTCAGGGCCACCGTCAGAACTACACCGAAATCCGCATCGAAGCCATCACGGCCTAAGACGCGACTCGGCACCACATTAGCAGGAGCTAAACATGGCACAGAAAAAGGGCGGCGGCTCTACGCGAAACGGACGCGACTCAGAATCGAAGCGTCTGGGCGTCAAGGCTTTCGGCGGTGAACTGATTCCCGCTGGTTCGATCATCGTGCGTCAGCGCGGTACCCGTTTCCACGCTGGCGTGAACGTCGGCATGGGCAAGGACCACACCCTGTTCGCGCTGGTCGACGGCAAGGTTCAATTCGGCTTCAAGGGCGCGTTGAACAAGCAAACCGTTTCGATCGTCGCCGCCGAGTAATCCTCGACGCAGCACGGTCCGGCACGCGGCGCGGTCGCCTCAGCGATCCGCCGCCAGCCAGAACGGCAAAGCCCTGTCGCACGCGGCAGGGCTTTTTTTCCTTCGGGCCACCGCAAATGCGTGGCGGCCCTCGCCGCGCTGCGGCGACTCCCTATCTCATACACGCGCAGACATCATGAAATTCGTAGACGAAGCCACCATCGAAGTCGTCGCCGGCAAAGGCGGCAATGGCGTGGCGAGCTTTCGCCGCGAGAAATTCATTCCCAAGGGCGGCCCGGACGGCGGCGACGGCGGACGCGGCGGCAGCATCTTTGCCGTGGCTGATCGCAACATCAACACGCTGATCGACTTCCGCTACGCGCGCCTGCACCGCGCCAAGAACGGCGAAAACGGCCGCGGCTCGGACCAGTACGGCGCCGCCGCCCCGGACATCACGCTGCGCGTGCCCGTCGGCACCATCATCCATGACGCCGAGACCGGCGAAGTCCTGTTCGACCTGAACCGCCACGACCAGAAGGTCGTGCTGGCCGCCGGCGGCCAGGGCGGCATGGGCAACATGCATTTCAAGTCCAGCGTCAACCGCGCCCCGCGCCAGTGGACGCCCGGCAAGGAAGGCGAACACCGCTACCTGCGCATGGAACTGAAGGTGCTGGCCGACGTCGGCTTGCTGGGCCTGCCCAACGCCGGCAAGTCCACGCTGATCACCCGCATCTCGAACGCCAAGCCGAAGATCGCCGACTACCCGTTCACGACGCTGCACCCGAACCTGGGCGTGGTGCGCACCTCGCCGTCGCGCAGCTTCGTCGTGGCCGACATCCCCGGCCTGATCGAAGGCGCCTCCGAAGGCGCCGGCCTGGGCCACCTGTTCCTGCGCCACTTGGCGCGCACCCGCGTGCTGCTGCACCTGGTGGACGTGTCCACGCCCGATCCCGACGCCGATCCGGTGGAGCAGGCCGTGGTCGATGCTCGCGCCATCGTCGAGGAACTGCGCCGCTACGATCCCGAGCTGGCCGCCAAGCCGCGCTGGCTGGTGCTGAACAAACTGGACATGGTGGCCGATCCCGAGGACACCAAGCGCCGCTTCATCGAGCTGTACGACTGGAAGGGCCCGGTGTTCGGCATCTCCGGCCTGTCCGGCGACGGCACCCAGGACCTGATCTACGCGCTGCAGGACTACCTTGACGCCGAACGCGAAAAGGAACAACTGGCGCAGGACCAGGCCGACGGCACCTACGTGGCCGAAGATCCGCGTTTCGACGACACCCGCAGCGACGCCGACAACAAGCCGGCCGCGCCGCGCGGCGACGAATAAGCCATAATCGCAATCTCGTTCGATTACGCCTTTTTTCGCGCCGCAGCCCGCCGCCATCATGTCTGCCGAATCACCCGCCGTTTCCGTCGTCGCCAATGCCCAGCGCCTCGTCGCCAAGGTCGGCTCATCGCTGGTCACCAATGAAGGCCGAGGCCTGGATCGCGCCGCCGTGGCACACTGGGCGGCCCAGATCGCCGCGCTGCACAAGCAGGGCAAGCAGGTCGTGCTGGTCTCCAGCGGCGCCATCGCCGAAGGCATGGCCCGCCTGGGCTGGCGCAAGCGCCCGTCGGTGATGCACGAACTCCAGGCCGCGGCGGCGGTGGGCCAGATGGGCCTGTGCCAGGCCTACGAGGCAGCCTTCGCCGAATACGGCCTGCGCACCGCGCAGATCCTGCTGACCCACGAAGACCTGGCCGACCGCCACCGCTACCTGAACGCGCGCAGCACGCTGTTCGCGCTGCTGCGCCTGGGCGTCGTGCCGATCGTGAATGAAAACGACACGGTGGTCACCGACGAGATCCGGCTGGGCGACAACGACACGCTGGGTGCACTGGTCACCAACCTGATCGAAGCCGACACGCTGATCATCCTGACCGACCAGCGCGGCCTGTACGACTCCGACCCCCGCAAGAATCCCGACGCCAAATTCATGGCGCACGTCCAGGCCGGCGATCCGGCACTGGAAGCCATGGCTGGCGGCGCCGGCAGCGGCATCGGCACCGGCGGCATGCTGACCAAGGTTCTGGCGGCCAAGCGCGCCGCGCACAGCGGCGCGCACACCGTGATCGCCTCCGGCCGCGAACGCAACGTGCTGACGCGCCTGGCGCAAGGCGAATGCATCGGCAGCGAACTGCGCGCCGTGCTGCCGGTGTGGTCGGCGCGCAAGCAGTGGCTGGCCGACCACCTGCGGCTGCGCGGCCGCGTGGTGCTCGATGACGGTGCCGTGCAGGCCCTGCTGCGTGAAGGCAAGAGCCTGCTGCCGATCGGCGTGGTCGATGTAGAAGGCGAATTCGGCCGCGGCGACGTGGTCGCCTGCGTCGACAGCCAGGGCCGCGAATGCGCCCGCGGCCTGATCAACTATTCCTCGGTGGACACCCGCCGCATCCTGCGCCAGCCGTCATCGCAGATCGCCCGCATCCTGGGCACCATGACCGACCCCGAGCTGATGCACCGCGACAACCTGGTCGTGCTCTGACAGCGCGCGGGCGGCGCCCCTCCCTCTTCCCGAACAAGGCGGCATCCGCCGCCCGTTGGCGCAATCGCATGCGCGCCTGTACCGGCGCGACGCTCCCCTACCTATGTAATTCGAATATCACATTAGTAGGAATTTCCGTGGCATGGTGTTGGAGCACGCGCGGGACCGTGTCCTAGTCGTGGGGCGCCGGCACGCCTTGCGGCATCAACATGTATCCCCACCCGCGCACCGCCAGCACCGGCAGGTCGATGTTGAGCCGGCGGGCCTTGCTGCGCAGGCGCGACACCAGCACATCCACGCGCCGCGCGCCGTCCATGGGGTCGCGTGTGGCTTCGGGGAAGAAGCCTTCGCGGGGCAGGCACTGATGCGGGGCGTTCAGCAGGCTGACAAAGAAGGCGCGTTCAGTGTTGGTCAGCGGCAATCGTTCGCCCGCGGGGCCGGCCAGCATCCGGCCGCGGCCATCGACACGCCAGCGCGGCAATGTGTCGGTCTCGGCGCGCCGGCAACGGATCAGGTTGCGCAGCACCGCATCCCATTCCGCGATGTTCGCCTGCAACGGCACGCAGGCATGGGCGCCGGCGTCGAGCGCCGCGATGCGGGCCGTGGGGGAATCTTCGGGGGATTGCCACACGACTGCGCTACCAGATGCGGCCCGACGCAGTTCGGCAATCAGTTGCGACAGATTGTCGCTCGTGCCGCGCAACACGACGATGTCGGCCGGTTCGCTGCGCAGCCGTGCCAACAGGCTGTCTGGGGACCGGCACAGGCCGACCTCCCACTGAAGTTGACGCAAGGTGTGCACAAACTTGTTGCACGCCATTCCACCAAGTTGCACGACGAGGACGTAACCTCTTTCCTGCATGTGCTGCCTCTCCGAACTTATCACCTAAGTAATATTTATATCTACCAAAGTGCCTACAGTGCAAGCTTCAATCGACGCGTGAAAACTTTTTCAGACCGACTGAAGCACGCCCGTCTTTTGCGTGGCCACACGCAGAAAGCCCTCGCTCGCATGGCCCGACTGTCGCAAAGCGCGATCGGCAGTTATGAGAGCGGGCTGAGGCATTCGAGCCGTTCACTGCGCAAACTGGCGCAGGTATTGAAGGTGGAACTCGAATGGCTGGAGACGGGCAAGGGCCCCATGGAATTGCCCATGGAAGGCTATGACCTGAGCGACACATTGCCGGCGACCGGCGTGTCCGAGCCGTTGCCGCGCGCCATTGCCCGCCGCGGGCGTCCCCTGGCGCCGTGGCCCTTCCCCAATATTGCGCCGGCGCAGTTCGACACGCTGACGGCGGACGACCGGTTGGTGCTCGAAGCGCTGAACCAGACCTTTATCGAAGCCTCCCAAGCGCGCCGCGGCATCAAACCGCGCGGCCGCAAGAGTTGAGGATGGCCGCCGCGATTGTGATGGCAGGATGAAAAAAGCCCGGCGATGCCGGGCTTTTTTCATGGCCGTGAATCGCCGCTCAGGGCTTGGCGGGAGCCGGTGCGGTGGCCGGGGCGGCGCCGCCCGCGGCCGGGGCGCTTTCGCCACGGATCTTGGCGGCGATGTCGGAAGCGGCCTGGGCCGACGGCACGCCGAAAGCCAGCACGCCACGGTTCAGGGGTTCGCCGATGCGCGGCGCCGCGATCAGTTCACGGTCGATCACCAGCGCCAGCATGTTGCCGACGTTCTTGCTGCTGACGTCATTGAGCTTGCGCGCGCCGGCGTCGGAGAAGCGCAGGCCGACGAAGTTGGCGCCCTGGCGATCGACCAGGGCGGCCGCCTCGGTCAGGTCGGCGCGGGTCAGCACCGGCTGCTGCTGCATGTAGATCTTGCCGTCGGGCAGGTTCACCTCGACCAGGCCGGGGCCCGATTGGGTCTGGGCGACGTAGAACTCGACCACCGCGGCGGTGGCCGGTTGCGTGGACGATTGCTGCTGTCCGGCCGCATCGGGCGTGGCGGCGGCGCCGGATTTGGTCGGGGCGGTCTTGCAACCCGCAAGCGCAAGGGTCATGACAACCAGGGCGGGCGCCAGTTTGCGTAGGGTCAGTTGCATGCTCGTTTCCTTCTTGAGTGGACTGGGGCCGGTGGGCGGACCGCCGGCTGACGTGAAAAAGTGTACAGAACCTGTATGGCACTGTCTCCGCAGACTGATTCCAAATGTAAACCGGTACTACCAGCGTGCGCCGCCCCACTGCGGCGGCGCAGCATGGCCGCTATTCGCCTGCCGGCCGGGCAGGCTCTATACTTCGCTTTCGCGCAGGGGTACTCGTCGCGCCAGAACGGCCCGACGTGTTGAGAGAGTCCCTTCGTACCAGTACGGATAATGCCGATGCTGGGAGCCGTATTCCCGCCATGCCCGCATGGCGGGAGTCCATTCCCGATCGGCTCCAAACCATTCGCTTGGAGCTTTCCATGAACGCCAATCCCAAATTCCTGGCCGCCACCGCCGAAGTCGACGCGGCCGCGGTCGCCCCGTTGCCCAAATCCCGCCGGGTCTACGAGGTCGGCTCCCGTCCCGACATCCGCGTCCCGTTCCGCGAGATCGAGCAGGACGACACGCCCACCATGTTCGGTGGCGAAAAGAACCCGCCGCTGACCGTCTACGATTGCAGCGGCCCCTACACCGACCCCGACGTCAAGATCGACATCCGCCGCGGCCTGCCGGAAGTGCGCCGCGCCTGGATCGACGAGCGCGGCGACACCGAAGTGCTGTCGGGTCCGACCAGCGAGTACGGCAAGCAGCGCCTGACCGATCCCAAGCTGACGGCCATGCGCTTCGACCTGCAACGCCCGCCGCGCCGCGCGGTGGCCGGCGCCAACGTCTCGCAGATGCACTACGCGCGCCGCGGCATCATCACGCCCGAGATGGAATACGTGGCGATCCGCGAAAGCCTGCGCCGCGAGCACTACCTGCAGACGCTGCGCGACAGCGGTCCGGACGGCGAGAAGATGGTCAAGCGCCTGCTGCGCCAGCACCCGGGCCAGTCGTTCGGCGCCGCCATCCCCGCCGCCATCACGCCGGAATTCGTGCGCGACGAGATCGCGCGCGGCCGCGCCATCATTCCCGCCAACATCAACCACCCGGAAGTCGAGCCGATGGCGATCGGCCGCAATTTCCTGGTCAAGATCAACGCCAACATCGGCAACTCGGCCGTCAGTTCGGGCATCGGCGAGGAAGTCGAGAAGATGACCTGGGCGATCCGCTGGGGCGGCGACACGGTCATGGACCTGTCGACGGGTAAGCACATCCACGAAACGCGTGAATGGATCATCCGCAATTCGCCGGTGCCGATCGGCACGGTGCCGATCTACCAGGCGCTGGAGAAGGTGGACGGCAAGGCCGAGGAACTGACCTGGGAGATCTTCCGCGACACGCTGATCGAGCAGGCCGAACAGGGCGTGGATTACTTCACGATCCACGCCGGCGTGCGCCTGCCGTTCATTCCGATGACGGCGGACCGCATGACGGGCATCGTTTCGCGCGGCGGCTCGATCATGGCCAAGTGGTGTCTGGCGCACCACAAGGAAAGCTTCCTGTACGAGCGCTTCGAGGAAATCTGCGAAATCATGAAGGCCTACGACGTCAGCTTCTCGCTGGGCGACGGCCTGCGCCCGGGCTCGGGCTACGACGCCAACGACGAAGCCCAGTTCGCGGAACTGAAGACGCTGGGCGAGCTGACGCAGGTCGCCTGGAAGCACGACGTGCAGGTGATGATCGAAGGCCCCGGCCACGTGCCGATGCAGATGATCAAGGAAAACATGGAGCTGCAGCTGGAACACTGCCACGAGGCGCCGTTCTACACGCTGGGCCCCCTGACGACCGACATCGCGCCGGGCTACGACCACATCACCTCGGGCATCGGCGCGGCGCTGATCGGCTGGTACGGCACGGCGATGCTCTGTTACGTGACGCCCAAGGAACACCTGGGGCTGCCGAACAAGAAGGACGTGAAGGACGGCATCATCACGTACAAGATCGCGGCGCATGCGGCGGACCTGGCCAAGGGCCATCCGGGCGCGGCGATCCGCGACAACGCGCTGTCCAAGGCGCGCTTCGAGTTCCGTTGGGACGACCAGTTCAACCTGGGCCTGGATCCGGACACGGCCAAGGAGTTCCACGACGAGACGCTGCCGAAGGACTCGATGAAGGTGGCGCACTTCTGCTCGATGTGCGGGCCGCACTTCTGCAGCATGAAGATCACCCAGGATGTGCGCGATTACGCGGCGTCGCAGGGCGTGAGCGAAAAAGACGCCCTGCAGAAAGGCATGCAGGAGAAGTCGATCGAGTTCGTGAAGAAAGGCGCCGAGGTTTACCACCGGCAGTGATGTTCCGAACGGATCCCCCTTGCCGGACTGGCCGCTGATGGCGGTGGTCCGGCGGACACGGGGAAGATGAAAAAGGCCTGGAAGCGCTGCTCCAGGCCTTTTTTGTTATCCGCGGTGTTTTTTTGCGGAATTGGTCCGATCTTTGATCGCGCGCGGTGAGGTCCTTGAAACGCCCGCCGACAAGCGCAAGAAAAACTACAGCAGCTTTCCGGGATTCATGATCCCCTTGGGATCCAGCACCCGCTTGATCTCCCGCATCAACCGCAACTCCACCGCATCCTTGCTATGCAGGAAGTGGCCGCGCTTGAGCTGCCCGATGCCGTGTTCCGCGCTGATGCTGCCCCCGTACCGGTTGACCTCGTCGAGCACCGCATCGGTGATCGCGGCGCCGTGTTCGGCCACCCAGCCGCGCTCGGCGCCGGCGGGACGCGAGAGGTTGTAATGCAGGTTGCCGTCGCCGAAGTGCCCGAAGATGAAGGGGCGGATGTCCGGGTACAGCGCGCGTACGCGCGCTTCGGCGGAAACCATGAAGTCGGGGATGCGTTCGATCGGCAGCGACACGTCATGCTTGAGATGCGGACCGTCGGCGCGCTGCGCTTCGGAGATTTCCTCGCGCAGTTTCCACAGCGCCTGCAACTGGGCCAGCGAGGCCGAGACGGCGGCATCCAGGCACAGGCCGCGGTCGAGCGCGGTGCCGATCACGTTTTCCAGCAGCGCGGTCAGGGCGGCTTCGTCGGCCGTGTCGGCCAGTTCGACCAGCACGTAGGCCGGATAACGTTGGCCGAACGGCTCCTGCACGCCCGCGGCATGGGCCAGGACCAGGTCGAGGCAGTCGCCGGAAAAATACTCGAAAGCCTGCAAGCGGGCGCCGCATTGTTCGAACAGGATTTCGAACAATTGCAGGGCCTGGGCCGGGGATTCGACGGCGGCCAGCACCACGGAACGCACGTCGGTGCGCGGGAACAGGCGCAGCGCCACGGCGGTGATGACGCCGAGCGTGCCTTCGGAGCCGATCAGCAGCTGCTTGAGGTCGTAGCCGGTGTTGTCCTTGCGCAGGGTGCGCAGGCCGTTGAAGATCTCGCCGTTGGGCAGCACCGCTTCCAGGCCCAGCACCAGTTCGCGCGCCATGCCGTAGCGCACCACGTTGACGCCGCCGGCATTGGTGGCGACGTTGCCGCCGATCTGGCTGGAGTCCTCGGCGGCCAGGCTCAAGGGCAGCAGCCGGCCGGCGTCCTGCGCCGCGCGGCGCAGGTTGCCGAGGATGCAGCCGGCTTCGGCGACCATCGTGTTGGCGACGGTGTCGATGGCGCGCACGGCGTTCATGCGGTCCAGGCTGAGGACCACGTTGATGGGCGCGGCATCGGGCGTGGCGCCGCCACACAGGCCGGTGTTGCCGCCGCGCGGCACCACCGGCACGCCGGCCTCGTTGCAGAGCGCCAGGCAGGTGGCGACCTCGGCGGTGGTGCGCGGGCGGACCACCGCCTGGGCGTGGCCGTTGTACAAGCCACGCCAGTCGGACAGCCAGGGCGCGATGTCGTCGCTGGCGGTGAAGACGGTGTCGGGGCCCAAAGCCTGGACCAGGCGCTGGGCGATGTCGGTTGTGGTCATGATGTCTGCCTGGAGGCGGGAAAGAGGGAGTCGAGGCGCAGGCGGCTGGCAGCCTGGCGCAGGTGGCGTTCGGCCGTCAACCGCGCGCGCGCCGCATCGCGGTCGCGGATGGCCTCGAACACGGCGACGTGTTCGTGGTGCACGGCATCCGTCATGCCGGCCAGTTGGCGGCTGTTGGCGCGCGCGGTGCTGACAGCCAGGCGCAATTGCAGATTCAGGTACTGCAGCAGGTCCTGGTAGAACGGATTGTGGGTCGCGGCCGCGATCGCCAGGTGGAAGGCGATGTCGTGTTCGACCCCATGTTCAGGATGATGCTGGTGCCGTTCCAGGTCGGCCAGGGCGCGAGCCAGGGCGTCCAGGTCGGCGGCGTTGCGGCGCTCGGCCGCCAGCGCGGCGGCGCCGCCTTCGAGTTCCATGCGCAGTTCGTAGACGCTGGCAAGTTGTTCGCGGCTGACGGCGATGTCGGCGGGCACCCGGAAACCCTGCGCACCGGTGCGCGCCAACACCACGCAACCCGAGCCCTGGCGGCTCTGGATCAGGCCCTGCGCCCGCAGGCGCTCGGTGACTTCGCGGATGACGGCGGCGCTGACGCCGTACTGCTCGGCCAGGATGCGGCCGGACGGCAGCTTGGCGCCCACGGGATAGACGCCATGGGCGATGTCGTCCGCGATCTGGCGGGCGACCTGTTCGGTGAGGGTCAGGCTCTTGGTCAGCATAGGGGCGAAGTATAACCTGTACTTTTCAGGTTATCTGATAACTTTTGGCAATCCCTTCCGTGCCCGGTCGGTGCGGACCCGCCGCGCGTCAGGCGGCCGCGGCGGCGTCGCCGGGCCGCAGCGTGTCCTCGGCATCCGGCAGGCCGGCGACGGAACAGCGGCGGCCGCCGCGGGCCTTGGCGCGGTACAGCGCGGCATCGGCGGAATCCAGCACCGCCTGCGCCTTGCGGTTGGCGCCGGAGATGATCGAAATGCCGATCGACAGCCCGACGCTGACGCGCGTGCCGTCGGCCAGCACGATGGGCTGGCTGGCATCATGCAGCAAGTGGTTGCCCAGCCGCAGCGCGGCGGTGGCGTCGATGCCGGTGGCCAGCACGATGAATTCGTCGCCGCCGATGCGGGCGGCCACGTCGTCCACCCGCAACATGGCGCGCATGCGCTGTGCGATGGTCTTGAGCACTTGGTCGCCGGCGGCATGGCCGTGGGTGTCGTTGATGATCTTGAAGTCGTCCATGTCCATGTAGAACAGCGCGGCGGCGCTGTCATGCTCGCGCGCGCTGGTGCAGATGCGCTCGAGCGCCGCTTCCAGGCCGGCGCGGTTGGCAAGGCCGGTCAGCGCGTCCTGGCTAGCGCGGCGCTCGTTCTCGCGCTCGGCCAGCATGGTGGACACCAGGATGCGCCGCAGCCGTTGCGAGGCGATGCTCATGCTGACCAGGTAGAACGGGATCTGGATGAAGACGATGGCGGTGACGTATTCGCCAGCGAACAGCGCGCCCAGGCACATCGGCCCCAGGCTCAGGAATATCATCGCCGCCACCAGCCGCGGCGCGCCGTAGTTGCGAAAACAGATGCCGCCCGCCATGGCGCCGCAGGACACGCCGGCCAGCGTGGCGGCCAGCCAGTCATGGTTGAGGAACGTGACGAAGACCCCATAGCCGACGCTGAACGCCCACAGCAGCGCCAGCACGATGTAGACGTCGGTATGGGTGCTGCCGCCGCGGGCGGCATTGCGCAACGCCGAGCGCAGGACGGTGACGCGCACCACGGCCAGCAGGATCTCCAGGATCAGCCAGGAAATATAGAGCGGCTCGGGCCGGCGCCAGGCGACCACGCCCGAGATCATCAGGGTATTGATGACGCCGCCAGCAAAGATCGGCAACGTGCCGAACAGACTGGCGATCAAGGCGGCGCGGATGTCCGCGGGCGTGTCCTGCCCGGAATGCGTCAACCAACGGGTCAGCCGCCACTTGGGCAGGCTGAAACTCAATCCTGTGTCCACACCGTTACGTCCAAAGCTGGCTGCCACGGAGCGGCAGGCTGGCTGGCGTTATAGCAGGTATTTCAAGCCTTTAATATTGTCCGCGAGGGCAATGACGGGCCGCTTTAAAAGGGGTCGGGATATGCCGATGACGGTCGGATCAGTGCCCGCGCGCGCCACAGACCGCGCACTCGGGATCACGCTGGACATTGACGCTGCGCCACTGCATGGTGCGCACGTCCAGCCATAGCAGGCGCCCCGACAGGCTCTCGCCCACGCCGGACAGCAGCTTGAGGGCCTCGGCCGCCTGCATGCTGCCGATGATGCCAACCACCGGCGCAAACACGCCCATGGTGGCGCAGTTGGCCTCTTCGACGTCGTCCGCCTCGGGAAACAGGCAGTGGTAGCACGGCGCGTCCGGATCGCGCAGGTCGTAGACGCTGACCTGGCCATCGAAACGGATGGCGGCGCCAGACACCAGCGGCTTGCGGTGCTGCACGCAGGCGCGATTGATGGCGTGGCGGGTGGTGAAGTTGTCGGTGCAGTCCAGCACCAGGTCGGCCTGCGCCACGGCGTCGGACAGGGCCTGGCCCTGCAGCCGCTCGACGCGGGCATGCACGCGGGCCTGGGGATTGAAAGCCGCCAGCATGTCGCGCCCGGACTCGGCCTTGGGCCGGCCCACGCTCGCGGTGGTGTGGAGGATCTGGCGCTGCAGGTTGCTGAGCTCGACGACGTCGTCGTCGGCCAGCGTGATCTCGCCGACGCCAGCGGTGGCCAGGTAGAGCGCGGCGGGCGAACCCAGCCCACCCGCCCCTACGACAAGCACACGCGCCGCCAGCAGTCTTTCCTGCCCTTCGATACCCAGCTCGTCGAGCAGGATGTGGCGGGCGTAGCGCAGCAGTTGCTCGTCGTTCATTTGTCCTTGCTGGGCTCGACTCCGGTCGGCGTGATCTTCATGCGCTGGGCGTTGCCGGCGCCGGGCTTGGCGTCGGCCTTGGCCTGGGCGCGGGCCGAGCCCTTCTGCACCGGCTTGCCGGCCAGCAGGTTGATCGCCTGCTGCAGCTGGAAGTCATCCTTGCCGCCGAACTCGAACACCTTGGTCGGCACGTCGACGTTGTCCTGCTCGGAGTTGGACTTCACTTCGTTGGCCGTGCCCGGGTTCGACAGGTGGCGCTGCAGGTCGGCTTCGCGCGGCAGGCGGAACAGGTCGCCGTCGGCGGTATCGGCCACGACGTAGTCGGGCTCGATGCCGGTGGCCTGGATTGAACGGCCGCTGGGCGTGAAGTAGCGCGAGGTGGTGAGCTTGACCGCGGTGGTTTCCGACAGCGGCAGGATCACCTGCACCGACCCCTTGCCGAACGTGCGGTTGCCCAGCACCTTGGCGCGCTTGTGGTCCTGCAGCGCGCCGGCCACGATCTCGGAGGCCGAGGCCGAACCGACGTTGACCAGCACCACCATCGGCACGGTCTTGGTCCAGGCCGGCAGGCCCGACAGGTAATTGCTTTCGCCGCGGGCGTATTCCGACGGGGTCGCCAGGTACTTGTGGCGGGCGTCGGGGGTACGGCCGTCGGTCGAGACCACCAGGGCGTCGGCCGGCAGGAACGCGCCGGACACGCCGATGGCGCTGGTCAGCAGGCCGCCCGGGTCATTGCGCAGGTCGAGCACCAGGCCCTTGGGGGCTTCCTTGGCGCCCAGGTCCTTGAGCTGCTTGGCCAGGTCGGCACCGGTCTTTTCCTGGAACTGGGCGATGCGCACATAGGCCACGCCGTTGTCCAGCATCTTGCTGCGCACGCTGCGCACCTTGATGATGTCGCGCACGATCTTGAGCACGATCGGCTGCGGCCGGTCGGCGCGCATGATGGTCAGCGTGATGGGCGACTTGGGAGCGCCGCGCATGAGCTTGACGGCGTCGTTCAGCGACATGCCCTTGGTGGGCGTGTCGTCGATCTTGATGATGAGGTCGCCGGCCATGACGCCCGCGCGCGCGGCGGGGGTGTCTTCGATGGGGGAGATGACCTTGACGAAGCCGTCCTCGGCGCCGACTTCGATACCGAGGCCGCCGAACTCGCCTTGGGTGGCCGTCTGCATTTCACGGAAGGCGTCGGCATCCAGATACGCCGAGTGGGGATCCAGGTTCGACACCATGCCGGAAATGGCATTGTCGATCAGGGTCTTGTCGTCGACCGATTCGACGTAGTTGTTCTTGATGGCCGCAAAGACGTTGCTCAGCTGCCTGAGCTCATCCAGCGGCAAGGGACTGCCGCGCTGGGCGACAGCCGTCACACCCACGCTAAGCAAGACACCTGCCACCGCACCGATGGCAATCAGACCGAAACCACGAAACTTGCGAGTGCCCATGCACACTTCCCGAATTGGTTTTCGCCCTTGGGTTGGCCCCGGAGCGTTTGGCCGTCTGGCTTTACTGGGCCAGCCACTGGGCTGGATCCACAGGAGCGCCGCGATGGCGAATTTCAAAGTATAGGCCGGATTCCACTTGGCCGCCGGTTGCGCCTACCGAAGCAATAGTATCCCCCGCCGCGACGGAATCGCCCACCCGTTTGAGCAGACTTTGGTTGTAAGCATAGACGGTCAGATATTGCTGGCCATGATCCACAATGATGAGATTGCCGAAACCCCGCAGCCAATCGGCGTAGACCACCGTGCCGGGCGCCACCACCTTCACCGGCGTTCCTTCGGGCGCGCGCAGCACGATACCGCGCCAGACGCCGCCATCCGGACGGTCGACCCCGAAACGGCCCTGCACCTGGCCGCGCACGGGTGCCGCCAGGCCATGGCGCAGGCCATTGCCGCCGCCGACCGGCGCGGCGCGCGTCGCCTGTTGGCTGGGCGCGCTGCGGGTTTGAGTGGCGGGCTCTTCCACGGGTTCCGCCTTTTTGGGGGGCTCCGCGGGTTTTGCCGGCGGCGTCTCGGCCGGGCCGGTCAGGCGGGGATGGCGCGAATCGGCCGGGCGCAGGCCGGCGGCGTCGGGATCGGCCACGGCGACCGGGCCACGGCCCTGGCGCGACGCGGCCTCGACCTGTTCGCGGGCGGCGGCGGCCTCGCGCGCGTCGCGGTCGCGCCGGGCGCTGTCGGCCGCGGCCTTGTCGGCGGCCGCCTTGCGGTCGGCTTCCGCCTTCCGGCGGGCTTCCTCGGCGCGACGGTCGGCCTCGGCCTTCTTGCGGGCCTCTTCGGCGCGCCGGGCTTCCTCGGCCTTGCGGGCTTCCTCGGCGCGACGCCGCGCTTCTTCGGCCTTGCGGGCCTCTTCGGCCTGCTTGATGATGGCCGCGTCCAGGTCGGTGATCAGGCGCGACAGGCGCTGGTCGTCACGCCCCAGCTTGTTCGCTTCGGCGCGCTGGGCGGCGATCTGGCCTTCCAGCTGCGCCAGCAGCGTGGCGCGTTCTTTCTGCTGGGCCACCAACGCGGTCTTTTGTTCGGAGGTTTCGGCGACCAGCTTTTCGATCTCGGCGCGGCGGGCATCGGCGCGGCCCTGCAGGGCCGCCAGGCGGTCGATATCGGCGCGCAGCGCCTCGACCGCGCGGGCCCGGGCCTGGGAGACATAATCCAGGTAGCCCAGGTTGCGCCCCAGCACCTGGGGATCATCGCCGGACAGCAGCGCGGTCCAGGGCGACAGGCCACTGGTGTATTGGGTGCGCAGCTGGTCGGCCAGCTCGACCCGGCGCTTGGCCAGCACGGCCTGCTGGGCCGTGATCTGTTTTTCCAGGCCGGACAGGTCGGCCGCCGCCTGGCGGTTGGCCTCGGCCAGTTCCTTCAGGCGCAGGTTGATCCTGGAAATCGCCGATTCCGACTGTTTCAAGGCATCGGCGGCTTCCTTGCGGGCGGCTTCGCGCGTATCGATGTCCTTCTGCAGGTTCTCGATACGGTCGCGCAGCTGCGCCTGCTGCTTCTCGGCATCGGACTGGCGGCCGGCGAGATCGTTGGACACGGCGCCCGCCGGCAGCACTCCACCGGCCAGCATGACCGCCAACAACCACCCCGCCATGCGCACCATGGATATCAGTCCTTCTTAGCCTTGCCCTGGGCCGCGACGGCGGCCATGGCCGCCTCGATCTCGGCGGCATCGCCCAGATAATAGTGGCGGATGGGGCGCAGGTCATCATCCAGTTCATACACCAGCGGCTGGCCGGTGGGGATGTTGAGGTTGACGATATCGTCGTCCGAGACGTTGTCCAGGTGCTTGATCAGGGCGCGCAGGCTGTTGCCGTGGGCAGCGATGAGCACCTTGCGGCCGGCGCGGATGGCCGGGGCGATGGATTCGTTCCAGAACGGCAGCACGCGCGCCACGGTGTCCTTGAGGCACTCGGTGGCCGGCAGCTGGTCGGCCGGGATCCGGGCGTAGCGGCTGTCGAAGCGCGGATGGCGCTCGTCGTCCAGCGACAGGGGTTCCGGCGCGATGGCGTAGGCGCGGCGCCAGATCAGCACCTGCTCGTCGCCGTACTTGGCGGCGGTCTCGGCCTTGTTCAGGCCCTGCAGGGCGCCGTAGTGGCGCTCGTTCAGGCGCCAGTTCACGCCCACCGGCGTGTACATGGCGTCCATGGCGTCCAGGGCGATCCACAGGGTGCGGATGGCGCGCTTGAGCACCGACGAGTAGGCCAGGTCGAAGGTGTAGCCTTCCTTCTTGAGCAGTTCGCCCGCCTTGCGGGCCTGTTCGCGGCCGGTTTCGGTCAGGTCGACGTCGGTCCAGCCGGTGAAGCGGTTTTCCAGATTCCACTGGCTTTCGCCGTGGCGCATCAGAACGAGTTTGTGCATGGTTTGGCAGGCGTGTAACGCGGGTTAAAGTTGCGGAATGCGCTCATTTTATAATTGAGCGATTTTGCCCTTGATTTTGCCCCGGCGCACCCGTCGATTTCGCGGCGCGGCGCGTCAGGGTTCGCCCTTACCAGGCTAGACGCCGCACTTCAGGATGCCCCGTGGACCTTCTGCAATTCTTGCTCGATAAAAACAACATCTTCATTGTCGCCGTAACCCTCGTTTCCGGCGTCATGCTGGCCATTCCCGCCCTGCGCAAGGGCCGCACCGGCTCGGCCGTCAGCACCACGGAAGCCATCCAGATGGTCAACCAGCGCCAGGCCGTGTGGGTCGACGTGCGTCCCGCCGAGCAGTTCCAGGCCGGCCACATTGCCCAGGCACGCAGCTTGCCGGTTGCCGACCTGGAACAGAAAGCCGCCTCGCTGCCCAAGAACAAGCCGCTGGTCGTGGTTTGCGACAATGGCCGCGATTCCGCCCGCGCCGCCGCCAAGCTGCGCGCGCAGGGCTTTGCCGACGTCGTGCCGCTCGAAGGCGGCATGCGCGCCTGGCTGGCCGCCAGCCTGCCGGTCACCCAGAAGGGTTGAACCGGCGCGGCGCGCCCCCATATTACTGACAGAATCCGCCTGGAGCGCCTATGAACAAAGTTGTCATGTACAGCAAGGACTATTGTCCCTATTGCGCCCGCGCCAAGGCGCTGCTGGAGCAGCGCGGCGTGACCGACCTGGAAATCATCCAGATCGACCGTGAACCCGGCCAGCGCGATCGCATGATCGAACGCACCGGCCGTCGCACGGTGCCGCAGATCTTCATCGGCGATACCCACGTCGGCGGTTGCGACGACCTGATGGCGCTGGACCGCTCGGGCGGCCTGGTGCCCATGCTCAACGGCTCAGGCCCCGGCTGACCGCCTGGCCATTCGCCCCTTTTTGCCCCTCCCACCAACGGAAACACTCATGGCTGATCAAGACCAAAACACCCAGCAAGAAGGCGGCAACGACGCGCCCTCGTTCAATCTGCAGCGCGTCTACCTGAAAGACCTTTCGCTGGAAATGCCGAACGCGCCCCACGTCTTCCTGGAGCAGGAAGCGCCCCAGGTCGAGGTGAGCATCACCGTGGGCGGCCAGCGCCTGGCCGAAACCGTGTTCGAAACCACGGTCACCGTCACCGTCACCACCCGCGTCAACGACAAGGTCGTGTATCTGGTCGAAGGCACCCAGGCCGGCATCTTCGAAGCCGCCAACATCCCTGAAGAACAGCTCGATCCGCTGCTGGGCATCGTCTGCCCGACGATGCTGTACCCGTACCTGCGCGCCAACATCGCCGATGCGATCACCCGCACCTCGATGCCGCCGCTGCACCTGACCGAAGTGAACTTCCAGGCCCTGTACGAGCAACGCCTGGCGGAACTGCAGCAACAACAGCAAGGCAATGCCAATGGCAACGGCAATGGCAGCGGCTCGGGCATCATCCTGCCCGCCAGCGCCACCCGCCAGTAAGGCGATCCGCGGCGCCCCATGAACCAACCCACTCCGCCCGGCCTGCGCGTCGCCGTCCTGGGCGCGGGCAGCTGGGGCACCGCGCTGGCGGCGGCCGCGAGCCGCCGCCAGCCCACCGTACTCTGGGCGCGCGATCCGGCGCAGGCCGCCGACATGGCCGCCCGCCATGAAAACGCGCGCTATCTGCCCGGCATTGCGCTGCCGCAGACCCTGACCCTTTCCTCCGATCTCGACGCGACCCTGCGCAGCCTCAAGCAGGACGGCGCGGCGGGATTGATCATCCTGGGCGTACCGGTGGCAGGCCTTGCCGCCACCTGCGCCGAACTGGCGCACCGCCTGCCCGCCCTGGGCCTGCAGGACACGCCCATCGTCTGGACCTGCAAGGGCTTCGAGGCCGACACGGCCCGGCAGCCGCATGAAATCGTGCGCGAAGCCCTGCCGGACGCCATCGGCGGCGCGCTATCGGGCCCGTCGTTTGCCCGCGAAGTCGCGCAGGGCCTGCCCGTGGCGCTGACCGTCGCCAGCGGCAACGCTGCCCTGCGCGCCGCCACCACCCAGGCCCTGCACGGCGCCGCGCTGCGCGTCTACGCCAGCGCCGACCTGGTCGGCGTGGAAGTCGGGGGCGCGCTCAAGAACGTCATCGCCGTGGCCTGCGGCATCGGCGACGGCCTGGCGCTGGGCACCAACGCCCGCGCCGCGCTGATCACGCGCGGCCTGGCCGAAATGACCCGTTTCGGCGTCGCCCTGGGCGCGCAGGCCGAAACCTTCGCCGGCCTGACCGGCCTGGGCGACCTGGTATTGACCGCGACCGGCGAACTGTCGCGCAACCGCCGCGTGGGCCTGGAAATCGGCGCCGGCCGCAAGCTGGCCGACATCCTGGCCAGCGGCGTCACGGCCGAGGGCGTACGCTGCGCGCGCGCCGCGCTCGAACGCGCCCGCGCCATCGGCGTGGAGCTGCCCATCACCGAGGCCGTCTGCGCCGTGCTGTTCGAAGGCGTGGCGCCCATGACGGCCGTCTCCGCGCTGCTGGCGCGCAATGCCCGCGACGAGCACGGCGACGGCGGCTGAATCGCCCGAGCCGCCGGGCCCCATTCCCAGTCTTCCATAACAACACCACGCACGACACCCTGGAGACACCCCATGACGCACACCCGCAAGTTCCGGGTCGGCCGCCTGTTGCGCGGCCTCTGCCTGAGCCTGGCGGCCGTCCTGCCAGCCGCCGCTCACGCCGACTGGCCAGACCGCCCCATCCACATGGTGGTGCCCTTCCCGCCCGGGTCGTCGCCGGACATCCTGGCGCGCACCATTTCCGAACCCCTGGCCCAGGCCCTGGGACAACCCATCGTCATCGACAACAAGCCCGGCGCCGGGGGCAACATCGGCACCCGCATCGTGTCCCAGGCCAAGCCCGACGGCTACACCCTGCTCTATACGATCAACGGCCCGCTGGTCACCGCCCCCACGCTCTACAAGAAGACGCTGGGCTATGACCCGCTGCACGACCTGGCGCCCGTGACGCTGGTCGGCACCAGCCCCAATGTGCTGACCGTGCCCGGCAACCTCAGGAACGTGGACTCGGTGCAGGACTTCGTTCGCATGGTGAAAGAGCACGGCAGCTCGCTGAATTACGGTTCCGTCGGCCCCGGCAGCTCGGCCCATCTCGCCATGGAAATGTTCAAGGAACGCGCCGGCATCGACATGGCGCACATCCCCTACGCCGGCTTCCCGCAGGTGATCAGCGCCATCATCGGCGGCGACATCCAGGCCGGTTTCATGGTCCCCGCCATCGCCGTGCCGCAGACCCGCGACGGCAAGGTCAAGGTCCTGGCCGTCACCAGCCTGCAGCCCAGCGACACCCTGCCGGGCATCCCGACCATGGCCGCGCAGGGCTACCCGGACTTCGAGGCCATCTCCTGGAATGCCATCCTGGCCCCCGCCGATACCCCGACGCCCATCATCGAGCGCCTGAACAGCGAACTGACCCGCATCATCAACAGCGACACGGTCCGCAAGCAGATGGCGCTGCAGTACTTCACCCCCGCCGCCTCCACCCCCGAAGCCCTCACCGTCCGCATCCGCGACGAAAAGGCCCGCTGGGACCAGGTCATCCAGAAACTCAACCTGTCGCTGGACTGACCCCGCCGCCATCCCGCGCGCATGCCAAGGCGCGGCTCGATAACCTGCCCCCGCCCGATGGCGGGGCTGCCAGGCTCATCCAGGCCTAAACGCCGCCTTCATACCCCTGCTGCCGCCAGGCCTCGAATACCGTCACCGCCACCGCGTTCGACAGGTTCAGGCTCCGCTGGCCGGTCCGCATCGGCAATCGCAGCCGCTGCTGCGGCGCAAACAGCGCGTGGTGCTCGGCCGACAACCCGGCGCTTTCCCGCCCGAACACGAACACATCGCCCGGTTCGAAGCGGACGTCGCCCACACTGCGCTGCGCCTGGGTCGTCAACGCGTAGATATGCGAGGCGGACGCGCCGGTGTCGTCCAGCGCCTCCTGCAAGGTGTCGTGCACTCGCACCGGCTGCCATTCGTGGTAATCCAGCCCCGCCCGCCGCATGCGGGCATCGTCGAGCTCGAATCCCAGCGGCCGTACCAGGTGCAACTGCGCACCGGTATTGGCGCACAGGCGGATCGCATTGCCCGTGTTGGGCGGGATCTCGGGACAAACGAGGATGACGTGGAACATGGTGAACGAGCGGAAAGACGTTGAAGACGGGCTGGCGGCCGGAGCCGCGTTGGAGCGATTGTCGCCGATTTGGCGGCCCGCTTTCCCCGGCGCTTGGCCGCGCGCGTAGGCCGGTGCAACCACGCGGCGGGTCAGCGGCCGCGCGGCGTGCGCGCCGCCACCAGCACCGTCACGCTGGCCGCCCCCGCCGCCAGCAAGGCGCGGGCGGCGGCATCCGCGGTGCTGGCCGTGGTCATGACGTCATCCACCAGGCCGACATGGCGGCCGCGCAGATCGTGCGGACAATGGAACACCCCGCGCGCGCCGGCCAGGCGCGCCTGGCGCCCCAGGGCCGTCTGCCGGGGCGTTTCGCGCCGCCGCCGCAGCGCCGCCCGCAACCATGGCCAACCCAGTTGTGCCGCGAGACTACGGGCGATCTCGGCCGCCGGGTTCATCCCGCGCCGGCGCAGCGAGGCACGGCTGGACGGCACCGCCACCAACAGCAGCGCTTGCGCCGGCGGCTCGCACCACACCGCGTGTGCCAGCAGGCGCGCCAGCACCGGCGCAGCGCTGAGTCGCAACTGGGTCTTGAGCTGGCCGATCAGCATATCGGCCGGCGCCTCGTAATCGAACGCGACGATCGTGCGCACGAAAGCCGGCGGCCGCGCCAGGCAAGCGGCGCAATGCAAGGCATCCGGCTCCCACCGCAAGGCGCAGCGCGGGCAGCGCGGCGCGAACGACGCATCGGCGAGGTCGGTTTCGCAGCCCTCGCACAGCCTGGCGCCCGCGACACGCGCTCCGCATAGCGGGCAGTCGCAAGGCACCCGGGCCAGCAGGCGCCGCCCCATGGCCTGTAGGGACAATCGGCCGCCGCGGCCGGGATGGGCAATAATGTGAGCCATCCCCCCATGAAATCATGATCCGCCCGCGGCGCCGACCCGGGCGCGACCGAAATGTCCCTGCCAGCACCCGCCACCCCGCCTTCGCTCCCCCTGGTCGCCGCCGACGTGCCGCGGCAGTTCGCCCGCCGCGGCGACCTGTCGGAGGCCCAGTTCCTGTACGGCGAGGTCGCCCGTCGCATGCTGGGACGGCTGCAGTACATCCGCGTCCAGCCCCAGGCCATGCTCGACGCCGGCTGTGGCGCCGGTGACAACCTGCCGCTGTTGCGCGAACGCTATGCCGAGGCCGCGTACACCGGGCTGGACAATTGCGAAGCCTTGCTGGAAGTCGCCCGCAAGCGCCATGCGCCCGGCGGACTGTCCGCCTGGATCGGCAAGCTGGCGCGGCGCGGCCCGGCCAACGCCTTCGTCAACGCCGACCTGGCCGCGAGCGGCCTGGCGCCCGAATCGCTGGAATTGGTGTGGTCGAACCTTGCCCTGCACTGGCACCGCGAGCCGCACGCCGTCCTGGCCGAATGGCGCCGCATCCTCAAGGTGGGGGGACTGGCGATGTTCTCCTGTCTTGGGCCCGCCACCCTGCGCGAACTGCGCCAGGCGCTGGACGACGCCGGCCTGCGCACGGCCACGCCGGCCTTCGTCGACATGCACGACTTCGGTGACCTGCTGGTGGAGAATGGCTTCGCCGATCCGGTCATGGACCAGGAAATCCTGACGCTGACCTACCGCACGCCGGAAAAACTGCTGCAGGACGTGCGCGCGCTGGGCGGCAACCCCGCTGCCGGCCGCCGCGGCGGCCTGGTGGGACGGGACTGGCGCGATCGCCTGTGCGCGGCGCTCGAAGCGCAGCGGCGGCCGGACGGGGTCATCGCCCTGAGCATCGAAGTGGCCTATGGCCATGCGTGGCGGGCCGCCACCCATCGCGGCGTGGCGGGAGAGACCCGCCTGTCGGTCAGCGCCATCGGCGGCCGGCAGCGCGGCACGCCTTGAAAGACACCGCCCCGGCGGCAACCCCGGGAAGGGGCGCCTGCCGGGGCCGGTAAAGCCAGAACTACCCGTTAGTGCAGCCGTTCGGGCAGCGTCAGCGTCACGCCCGGTTCCGCCGCCGACAAGGGTTGCATGGGCTCGGAGTTGGCGCGGATGCGCCGCCGCAACACCGCGGTCGGCTCGGCCGGCGCCGCCGCCTGGGTTGACTCGCCGCGCCAGGCTTGCGACATCGACTCCACCACCAGCGGCAGATCGCGCAGGCGATGGAACTGGCTGCGCAACCAGCGCGCATCGTTGCCGCTGCGCATGGCCTCATCGCGCAACGCCGCGATCATGTCCCCGGTTCCCAGTTCTTCGGCCACCGGCATCAGCCGCTGGAACAAGGCGCGCAGGTGGTCCATCAGGCGCAGGCGCTGGCCATCCGGCGTCACGTAGCTGCCTTGCAGGCCGAAACGGCAGGCCTGGAAATGATTGCTGCGGTAGGACAGCCAGGCCTTGTCGCTGGGATCGTCCTCGCGCATCAGCAGCACCGCGAGCGCCTGGGCGAACGCCGCGATCTGGCAGGCGCGCTCGACGGTCAACGGCGTGTCGCAGACCCGGATTTCCACGGTGCCGAATTCCGGTTTGGGACGGATGTCCCAGTACAGGTCCTTGATGCTCTCGGCCAGGCCGTAGGCGCGCAGCTGCGCCAGGTGCGCCTCGAACTGGTACCAGTCCTTGACCTCGGCCGGCATGTGGCCAGCCAGCGGGAAACTGTTGACCGCGTTCAGGCGTGAGCACGAGAACAGGGTATCCACGCCTTCGCAATACGGCGACGAGGCGGACAAGGCGATGAAGTGAGGCACATAGGGCGAAAGCCGGCGCAACAGTTTGATAGCTTCGTCGCCGCTTTTCACGCCCAGGTGGATGTGCTGGCCGAAAACCGTAAATTGACGCGCCAGGTAACCATACATTTCGGCCAGGTACTGGAAGCGCGGCGTATCCGAAATGGAGCGTTCCTGCCAGCGCATGAAGGGGTGGGCGCCGCCGCCCGCCACCGAAACGCCGACGGCATCGGCCGCTTCGACCAGGGCATCGCGCATTTCGCGCATTTCGGCCAGCAGGCCCATGGGGTGCTCGTGCACCGAGGAATTCAATTCAATCATGGACCGCGTGATTTCCGGTTTGACGCGGTCGGCAATGGGATGGTTGGCCATTTGGGCCAGCAGTTCGTCAGAAGCTGCGGTCAGGTCAAAACTGCGGGGGTCGATCAGTTGCAGCTCGAGTTCGATGCCCAGGGTGTTGGGGGCCGACGAAATGAACGGGATCTGTTCCATCTCGGACTCCTTCGGATATGTGATGAGGGGATGCGCCGTTCGACCTTGAAGCCCGGTAACTTCCCGGGGGGCGCTAGACGGCGGCTTGTGACTGCATAATAGCCGCAGGTTTGTGGCAAAACGAATGTAAATCGTGACATTTGTGTGCAACATCGCGATGCATTCGGTTTTGCCCTATACGACAAAGTGAGCGAGCACTCACAACGTACGGATGGCGGGGCTCGCCGGCCCGCGAAGGTCGCAGGCGCAGGCTGGACGGGGCTTTTCGTTTGGGGTGGGATAACCCTTACAAGGGTTATCCCCGAGCAAATTCGCTCGCTTCGGCCGGGCGTCAGGTCACTCGCGCCCGACGGCACGCCGCTGCCGGGCCGGATCCGGAATGCGCCGCTATTTGCGCCAGAAAATGGGCGTGAACAGCACCAGCACCGTCAGCAATTCCAGGCGGCCGATCAGCATGGCGAAGGTGCACACCCAGATCTGGAAGTCGGACAGCACGGCGAAATTGCCCATGGGCCCGACCGGGCCCAGGCCGGGACCGGTGTTGTTGACGCTGGCGAACACGGCCGAGAAGGCCGTGATCGGGTCCAGCCCGGACAACAGCAGCAGGCTGGTGAAAACGGCGATGGACAGGCCGTAGAACAGCATGAACGCCAGCACCGACGACATGGTCCGCGCTTCCACCGCGCGGCCATTGATGCGCACCGGGCTGACCGCATGCGGGTGCAACATTGTTACCAACTCATTGCGAGCCTGCTTGACCAGCAGGATCGCCCGGATCATCTTGATGCCACCGCCCGTCGACCCGGCCGAGGTGGCAAACCCCGACAGCAGCAGCATCGTAAGCGGCGCAAACAACGGCCACTGGGCGAAATCGGTGTTGGCGTAGCCGGTGGTGGTGGCCATGGAGATAGTGTTGAACATGCCATAGCGCAACGCCTGCAGCGGCTCCTGGTAGACGCCTTTGACGTACAGGAACACCGAGATCACCAGGCCCACGCCCAGCACCACCACCAGGTAGGGAATGGCTTCCGGGCAACGCAGGTAGGCGCGCGGGCTGCGCTGGCGGAAGGCGTTGAAATGCGTGGCGAAGTTGATGCCGGCGATCAGCATGAACACCATGGCCACCATTTCCACGGCCACGGAATCGAAATGGGCGAAGCCGTCATCCCAGGTGGAAAAGCCGCCCAGCCCCATGGTCGTGGCCATGTGGCACCAGGCCTCGAACCAGGACAGGCCGACGGCCCGGTATGCCAGGAAGCACAGGATCGAAAACGCGAAGTACACCGCGTACAGCGCCTTGGCAGTGCTGGCGATGCGGGGCGTCAGCCGCTCGTCCTTCATGGGGCCGGGCGTTTCGGCCCGTACCACCTGGTGGCCGCCCACGCCCAGCAGCGGCAGGATGGCCACCGCCAGCACCAGGATCCCCATGCCGCCGATCCAGATCAGGGTGGCGCGCCACAGGTTGATCGAGGCGGGCAGCGCATCCAGATTGGTCAGGACGGTGGCGCCAGTGGTCGTCAGCCCCGACATGGCCTCGAAATACGCGCCGGTGAACGACAGCGGCAGGCCGGCGCGGTGGAAATAGATCAGCAACGGAATCGCCGCCAGCAGCGGCAGCCCGGCCCAAACCGCCGACACCAGCACGAATCCGTCGCGCGCGCGCAGCTCGCTGCGCGAACGCCGGGTCAGTGCCGCGAGCGCCACGCCGATGCCGACGGAAATCAGGAAGCCATGCAGGAAGGCGTCGCGCGCCGCGTCGCCGCCCACGTAGGCCACGCCCAGCGGGATCAGCATGGTGAGGGCAAACATCACCATGGTCAGGCCGAGGATATGCAGGGTGGCCAGGACGCGCTTCATGCGGGAAGCCCTCCGGCCGCCGCCGGCCCGCCGGGAAGCTGGGCGCGCGGATCCATCAGAAGAACGACGCCGACACTTGGAACAGCTTTTCCACGCGCGGCATCTGCTTGCGCGAGGGCACGAAGACGATGACGTGGTCGTCGGTCTCGATCACGGTATCGGCGTCGGGCAGAATGATTTCGTCCTCGCGCACCAGGGCGCCGATGCTGGCGCCCTTGGGCAGGCTGATCTCGCCCACCGGCCGGCCCACCACCTTGGAATTGGAGCGGTCGCCGTGGGCGATCGCCTCCAGCGCCTCGGCCACGCCCTGGCGCAGGCGGTGCACCGCCGCCACGTCGCCGCGGCGCACGTGGCGCAGCAGTTCGCTCATGGTGGCCTGCGACGGCGACACGGCGATGTCGATATGGCTGCCCTGCATCAGTTCGCCATAGGCCTGGCGGTTGATCAGCGCGATCACCTTGCGCGCGCCCAGCCGCTTGGCCAGCAGCGACGACATGATGTTGTCCTCGTCGTCGCTGGTCAGCGCCAGCCAGGTGTCCATGTCCTCGATGTTCTCGCGTTCCAGCAGGGCCTCGTCGGTGCCGCTGCCATGCAGCACCAGCACGCTGTCGGGCAACTGCGTGGCCAGGTATTCGCAGCGCTTGAGGTCGCGCTCGATGATGCGCACGCTGTAATTCTCTTCGGCCAGCGTGCGCGCCAGCCGCAGGCCGATATTGCCGCCGCCGGCGATCATCACGCGGCGCACGGCCTTCTCGGCCTCGCGCAGCTGGCGCACGGCGCGGCGGGCATGGCGCGTGTCCACCACCAGCACCACTTCGTCGCCGGGCGCGATCACGGTGCCGGAGCCGGCCCGCAGCGGCCGGCCGCCGCGCAGCACGTCGATCACGCGGGCGGTGACGTCGGGCCAGACCTCGCGCAGCTTGTCGACGGGATGATGCGCCATCGGGCTGCCATGCCCGACGCGGACGGTCACGACGCTGACGCGGCCCTCGGCGAATTCGACCACCTGCAGCGCCTCGGGGAACTCGATCAGGCTGTGCAGGTAGGTGGTGACGCTGCGCTCGGGGCTGATGATGGCGTCGATGCAGAAGCCCTCTTCGCTCATCAGTTCGGGATATTCGGCGATTTCGCCCGATCGGATGCGGGCGATGCGGCGCGGGATGTTGAACAACTGGCGGGCGATCTTGCAAGCCACCATGTTGGCCGCGTCGGAGGCGGCGCAGGCGATCAGCAGGTCGGTATCGGCGGCGCCCGCGCCCTCCAGCACCGATACCTGCGAGCCGTCGCCGTGGACGACGCGCAGGTCAAAATGTTCTTGCAGGTATTGCAGCTGGGCCGGATCCGAATCGATCACCGTGATGTCGTTCTGCTCGGACACCAGGTTTTCAGCCACGCTGGTGCCTACGCGACCAGCGCCGATGATCAGGATCTTCATGCGCCCCGTTTGCGCGCCGATTCAATGCCCAATTGCTTGAGCTTGCGATACAGGTGGGTGCGCTCGAGGCCGGTGCGTTCGGAAACGCGCGTCATGCTGTGGCTTTCGCGAACCAGGTGGTATTCGAAATAAATACGCTCGAATTCATCGCGCGCCTCGCGCAGCGGTTGGTCCAGCGAGATGCTGCCCAGCTGGCCGTTGGCGGTGACCGGAACCTCGTTGGCGGGAGCAGCCGACAACGCCGGCGGATCGAGTTCGTCTTCGAGGGCCACGGTGGCGCTGGCCGTCGCCGGCGCCACAACGGGCGCCGGATGCGGCACCCTGCCACGGGCCAGGCCGGCCGCCACGGTCTTGAGCAGGCGTTGCAGCGTGATGGGCTTTTCAAGGAAGTCCATGGCGCCGATGCGCGTGGCCTCGACCGCCGTGTCGATGGTGGCGTGGCCGCTCATCATGATGACCGGCATGTCCAGCAGGCCTTGCGAGCCCCATTCCTTGAGCAGGCTGACGCCATCGGTGTCCGGCATCCAGATGTCCAGCAGCACCAGATCGGGACGCATGCGAAGGCGCGCGGCGCGCGCTTGCGCCGCGTTTTCGGCCAGTTCGACCGTATGCCCTTCGTCGTAAAGGATTTCCGACAAAAGCTCGCGAATACCGACTTCGTCGTCAACCACCAGAATTCTGGCCATAAAGCATCCACCTATTGCGTAGCCGCATTATCCTTTTCTTGCGCGGTCGCGTCCATAGTATCGGCCCCGGGCGCAAGCCGGGTCAACAAGATGGAGATCCGCGCGCCGCCTTCCTTGCGATTGGCAAGGTCGATCCGACCGCCATGCTCTTCCACGATCTTGCGTACGATTGCCAATCCTAACCCAGTCCCGTGGGACTTGGTGGTTACGTAGGGCTCGAAGGCGCGCTGCATGACCTGCGGCGGGAAACCCGGGCCGGTGTCGGCGACCGTGAAACGCAGGGCCTGCTGGTCGGCGCGGTCGGGCTGCTCGCTGCGCATCAGCTGGGTGGTGACGCTGACCCGGCCCTCGCCGCCCTTCTCGGCGATGGCGTCGCGGGCGTTGGACAGCAGGTTGTGGATCACCTGGCGCAGCTGGGTCGGGTCGCCCTCGATGGCCGGCAGGTCGGCGCCCAGGCTGACGTCCAGGTTCAGCGCCTTGCCCGACGCCGAACGCACCGAGGGGGCGCCGTCGGGCTCCCAGCCGTACAAGGACAGCACGTCCGCCACCAGGGCGTTGAAATCGATGCGCTGCATCACCGCCGGCGGCGTGCGGGCGTATTCGCGGAAATCGTCCACCATCTGCTTGAGCGACGCCACCTGGTTGACGATGGTGTTGGTGGACCGCTCGACGATCTGGGCCTCGGCCGGTTGCAGCTTGCCCTCCAGCTTCATCGCCAGGCGCTCGGCGGAGAGCTGGATCGGCGTCAGCGGATTCTTGATTTCGTGGGCCAGGCGGCGCGCCACCTCGCCCCAGGCCACCGTGCGGTTGGCCGAAATGACCTCGGTGATGTCGTCGAACACCACCAGGTAGCCGTTGCCACGGCCATCGACCCGCAGGTGGGTGCCGCGCGCCAGCAGCGTCAGCGCCTGCGGCCCGTTGGGCGTGTCGCCCTGCTTGGGGGCGATCTCGAACTGCTGCTGCCAGTGCTGGCGTTCCGAACCCACCGCCGCGTGGGTGGAAAACGCCTGCCGCACGACATTCGCGAATTCGAGCATGCCGTCCACGGTTTCCAGCGGCCGCCCGATCACCGAGCGCAGGTCGGCCTGCAGGATGGTCTGGGCGCCCTGGTTGACGGTGGTGA
Organism: Achromobacter sp. CSND-B12; assembly: GCF_052906545.1. Classification (NCBI taxonomy): domain Bacteria; kingdom Pseudomonadati; phylum Pseudomonadota; class Betaproteobacteria; order Burkholderiales; family Alcaligenaceae; genus Achromobacter; species Achromobacter sp. CSND-B12. The sequence continues at coordinate 2,705,414 of NZ_JBREGJ010000001.1, forward strand.
CGCGGAAGGACTCGTCGAACACCAGCACCCCGGAAGACAGGTTCGACAGCACACTTTCCAGGTAGACGTTAGAGCGCTCGAGCTGCTGGCGGTTGCTTTCGACCATGCGGCGGGCCTCGTCGAGCTGACGCGTCATGGCGTTGAATGAACGGGTGAGCTGGCCGACCTCGTCGCGTTCGGGCGGCTCCGGCAGCGGCCGGTAATCGCCCACGCCCACGGCCTGGGTGCCGCCGGCCAGGCTGAGCAGCGGCCGCACCAGCCGCTTGGACAGCGACAGCGCCACGGCGATGGCGCCGAATGCGGCCAGCAGCAGCGCCAGGGTCAGCGTGATGCCATAGAGCTTGCGCAGGCCCAGCCGCGACAGGGCCAATTCCTGGTAGTCGCGAAAGCCCTGCTGCACCAGGTTGGCGTTGTGCGCGATCTGCTCGGGCACCGGCTGCAGCAGCTGCAGCCAGCGCGGCTCGGAGGCGGCGCCCAGCAGGTTGTCGTAGCGGTCGGGCCCGGTCAGCGGGATCACCACGCGCAGATGCAGGCCGCCGTCCACGCCCGGCTTGACCGGATCGTCGGCCTCGGCGGCGGAATAGCCGCGCGACAGGCGCAACTGGTTCATCACGGCGGGCGGCGGCATGGCCGGCAGCAGTTGGCCATACTGGCTGGTGGAGAATGCCACCATGCGGCCGCTGCCGGTGAAGACCATGGCTTCCTGCACGCCGTTGGCTTCGCGCAGGCGGGTCAGGGCCAGCGTCACGCCGGTGTCGGAATTGCGGTTCAGTTCCGCGGCCATGGAGCGCGCCCGCGCGTCCAGGTCGGCCAGCAGCGAGTCGAGCGCGGCGCGGCCGAGGTTCAGGCCGGCCTCGAGCGCGCTATCGACCCGAACGTTGAACCACGACTCGATCGAGCGCGACATGAACTGCACCGAGACCGTGTAGATCAGCGCGCCGGGCACCACGCCGATCAGGGCAAAGGCCAGCGAAAACCGCGCGGTAAGCCGGGCGCCGAACTGCCGGCGGCGGATCTGCCGCGCCAGCCGCACCGTCAGCGCCACCACCCAGACGAACAGCGCCAGGGCGAAAATGCCGTTCAGGATCAACAGCGTGTCGTAATAGCGGGCAAAGCGCGAGGCATTGCCGGTGGACCACGCCAGCAGGCCCAGCAACGCCAGGCCGCTCACGGCGCCGACCATCAAGGCCAGCCGAAGCAGCAGCCTCATGAGGGGTCTTTCTCCTTGTCACCCAGCGTGAACGAAAAATCGGTCCACGGCGTCGCCTGGATCCAGGAACTGCTGTTCAGGGCATTGACCTGGAAGGGCCGCGGCAGCAGCGACGTGTCCAGCCGCAACCGCAGCTGGCCGCCATAGACCACGCCTTCGTCGAACTCGTCGGCGTCGGCCACCTGCCAGTTGCGGACGTGGCGGATGACGCTCATGGCGTCGTCCAGCGATGCCACGGGGAAGGAAAGCTCGCCCACCCCGGCGCGCCACTGGCGCGTCAGCGCGTTGTAGATCACGCGCCAGGTGCGCGAGGTATCCACCAGGGATTTGTCGAACCACCACCAGCGCTCGCGCGTGATGGTCAGGTCGGCGGTGAAATACAGGGGCACGCCGCGCTGGGCGGCGTCGCGCAATTGCGGGTTCAGTTCGAATTCGATGTCGGCATCGATTTCAAGTTTGTCGCCACGCACCACCGGTTCGACCCGCGCCACTTTCGGCTCGGATCCATGCGCCTGGCCGGCCGGCACCAATGACAGCGCGGCAGATGCGAACAACAACCCGAGAAATAAGCGTGAAATGATGGACATACGACACCAGAACCCCCGTCATGCCCCCTATTCTTGGCGATTCACGACTGCTTGGCAAACAAGGCGTAGAAAAACCCATCGTGCTGCGCCGCGGGTGTTGCGTCGACAGCAACTGGCAGCAATTGCCCCGGCGCCTCCAGGCGCCGGGCATCGGGATGGCGCTGCAGGAATTCCAGCGCCTGGCGCGTGCCTTCGATCGGGAATACCGAGCAGGTCACGTACAGCAGCCTGCCGCCAGGCGCCACGGTCTGCCAGAGCGCGTCCAGGATGCGGGTCTGCAGCGTGGCGGTGCGGCGCAGGTCGTTTTCGCGGCGCAGCCAGCGGATGTCGGGGTGGCGCCGCACGATGCCCGATGCGGTGCAGGGCACGTCCGCCAGCACCGCATCGAACGGCCGGCCGTCCCACCAGGCGTCCAGATCGGCGGCGTCGGCCGCCTGCAACCGCGCCCGCTCGCCGGCCAGGCCCAGCCGGTCCAGGTTCTGGCCGACCCGCGCCAAGCGCCCGGCATCGGCGTCCAGCGCCAGCAGGTCGATGTCCGCCAGCTCCAGCAGGTGCGCCGTCTTGCCGCCGGGCGCCGCGCAGGCGTCCAGCACGCGCATGCCGTCGACCGGCGCCAGCAGCTCGGCCGCCAGCTGGGCGCCGGCGTCCTGCACCGACCACCAGCCCTCGGCGAAGCCGGGCAGTTGCGCCACGGGCCGGGGCGTGGCCAGCACCAGGCCCGCCACGCCGGCGGGCTCGGCCGCCAGGCCGGCGTCCCGGAACGCGGCCAGCACCTGCTCGCGGCTGGCGCGGCGGCGGTTGACGCGCAGGGTCAGCGGCGCCGGCAGGTTGGCGGCACGCAGGATGTCCTGCCATTGCTGGGGATAGGCCACGCGCAGTTGCTTGACCCACCAGCCCGGATGGTTCCATTCGGCCTCGGGGCTGTCGGCCACCGCGGCCGCCAGCGCCTCGCGTTCCCGCAGGAAGCGGCGCAGGCAGCCATTGAGCAGGCCCTTGAACGAGGCCAGGCTGCGGTTCCTGGAGGCGGCCGTGACGGCCTGGTCCACGACGGTGTGCGGCGCGTACACGGGCATGCCCGGCAGCGCGGCCGCGGCCTCTCCCTCGGCCCGCAGCAGGGTCAGGGAGACCAGCAGCAGCGACTCGAACAACACGTTGGGATAGCGCTGCACCAACTCGCGGCCGACCGCGTCGGCCCAGCCCAGATAGCGCATGGCGTGGAACGACACCGCCTGCACGGCCGGCCGCAGCGGTCCGTCGACGTCGGCCAGCGCCTCGGTCAGCGACCGCCCGTCCAGGACTTGCTCCACGACGCCCGCGCTGGCAAGCAGGACGGTGGACAGCGAGGGGGCCAGATGAGGGGGGGCGGAACGCGTGGACATGGCAGGAAATCAAAGGACAAGACCGCTATGGTAGCCCGGCGCGGCCTTTCCCCTCGCGACGGCCGGCCCCGGAGCGCTGGACGAACCCGGCCGGGCGCGTCACACTGGCCGCTTGCCTCGGAGCCCGCCATGTCCACCGCCACGCTGCTGCTGTTCATCCTGGCCTCGGCCGTCGCCATCGTGACGCCCGGCCCGACCGTCCTGCTCGCCATGAGCAACGGCTCGCGCCACGGCGTGCGCACCGCCTGCTGGGGCATGGGCGGCGCGGTGCTGGCGGATTTCATTCTGGTGGGCGCGGTCGCTTCCGGCCTGGGCGTGGTGCTGGCCGCCTCCGAAGTGGCCTTCCATGTCATCAAGTGGGCGGGCGCTGCCTACCTGGCCTATCTCGGCTGGAAGATGCTGCGCTCGGACGCCGCGCTGGTGCTGCCGGCCGCCGAACCCGGCGCCGCGCGGCCGGTGGGCCTGAAGCTGGGCCTGCGCAGCTTCGTGGTGGCGCTGACCAACCCGAAGGCGCTGCTGTTCATGTCGGCCTTCCTGCCGCAGTTCATCAATACCCAGGCGCCCCTGCTGCCGCAATACGCCACCGTGGCCGCCGTGCTGGCGCTGATGAACATCCTGACCATGCTGGCCTACGCCACCCTGGGCGCGCAGCTGGTGCGGGCCTTTCGCGGCTCGGGCCTGCGCTGGCTGAACCGGGTCTGCGGCTCGCTGATGATCGGGCTGGCCGGCACCCTGGCGCTGTACCGCCGCAGCGGCGCCTGACGCCCGGCGTCGCCCTGCTCCGATATTAGGGACGCACACCAGCCGGGAATCGCCCTCGGCGACCCGCTAAAATAACGGCCCCCCGCCCTGCCGCGCTAGAATTGCGCAGTATTTGATCACTGGCGCCGGCTCGCGCCCACCGAGGTATTCCATGTCTTCCCCCAAAGTCGGCTTCGTCAGCCTGGGCTGTCCCAAAGCCCTGGTCGACTCCGAACGCATCCTGACCCAACTGCGCACCGAAGGGTATCAAGTCACGCCCGAATACAACGACGCCGACGTCGTGGTGGTCAACACCTGTGGTTTCATCGACAGCGCCAAGGCCGAGTCGCTGGAAGCCATCGGCGAAGCGCTGGCCGAGAACGGCAAGGTCATCGTCACCGGCTGCATGGGCGTCGAGGAATCGGTGATCCGCAACGTGCACCCCAGCGTGCTGGCCGTGACCGGCCCGCAGCAGTACGAGGAAGTGGTGCGCGCCGTGCATGACGCCGCGCCGCCCAAGAAGGACCACAACCCCTACCTGGACCTGGTGCCGCCGCAGGGCGTCAAGCTGACCCCGCGCCACTACGCCTACCTGAAGATTTCGGAAGGCTGCAACCACCGCTGCAGCTTCTGCATCATCCCGTCGATGCGCGGCGACCTGGTCAGCCGCCCGGTGGGCGACGTGCTCAGCGAAGCCGAGCGCCTGGTCAAGGCCGGCGTCAAGGAACTGCTGGTGATCTCGCAGGACACCAGCGCCTATGGCGTCGACGTCAAGTACCGCAGCGGCTTCTGGAACGGCCGCCCGGTGCGCACCCGCATGACCGAGCTCTGTACGGCCTTGTCCGAAATGGGCGTCTGGACGCGCCTGCACTACGTCTACCCCTACCCGCACGTGGACGAAGTGATTCCGCTGATGGCCGAAGGCAAGATCCTGCCCTATCTGGACATCCCGTTCCAGCACGCCAGCCCGCGCATCCTCAAGGCCATGAAACGCCCGGCGTTCGAGGACAAGACGCTGGCGCGCATCAAGCAGTGGCGCGAGACCTGCCCCGACCTGACCATCCGTTCGACCTTCATCGTCGGCTTCCCCGGCGAGACCGAGGAAGACTTCCAATACCTGCTGGACTGGATGCAGGAAGCCCAGCTCGACCGCGTCGGCTGCTTCCAGTATTCGCCGGTCGAAGGTGCGCCCGCCAACCTGCTCGACAACCCGGTGCCTGACGAGGTCAAGCAGGAACGCTGGGAACGTTTCATGGAAATGCAGCAGTCGATTTCGACCGCCCGTCTGGCGCGCAAGGTCGGCCGCGAGATCGAGGTGCTGATCGACGAGGTGGACGAAGACGGCGCCGTGGGCCGCAGCGCCGGCGACGCGCCGGAAATCGACGGCTGCGTCTACGTCAGTTCCGACCGCAAGCTCAAAGCCGGCGACCTGGTGCGCGCCCGCGTCACCGACTCCGACGAATACGACCTCTGGGCCGACACGGTCTGAGCGCCATGTTGCCGGCGGCGCCCGCCGCCGGCAGGAAACCCCAGTCCGCTGCGGCTAGGCCTCCAGCAGCTTCAGGCCCGCCACGCCGCCCACGATCAGGGCGATGCACGCCAGGCGCGCGACGGACGGCGAATCGCCGAACAACACGATCCCCAGCACCGTGATGCCCACGGAACCGATGCCGGTCCACACCGCATAGGCGGTGCCGGCGGGCAGGTGCCGCATCGCCAGGGTCAACAGGAAGATGCTGCCCAAGGCCGCGGCGATGCCGATGGCGCTGGGCCAGAACCGCGTCCAGCCGTCTGCGTACTTCAACGCCAGCGCCATCACGATTTCCACCGCGCTCGCGGCCAACAGGATCCACCAGGCCATCGCGGCCTCCCTTCGATATTGGAATGCGGCAAGCTTAGGGCCTATAGTTACCCAGGCACAAGTACGCACCTTTTGGTAACCATGAAAGGCTCACCATGGCTGTCTCTTCCTCTTCATCGGCGGACGTCTTCGACGCCGCCTGTCCGTCGCGCCGCGCGCTCGAACTGATTTCCGGCAAGTGGGTGCCGCTGGTGCTTCCGGCCCTGGCGCGCGGCCCGCTGCGCAACAACGAACTGCTGCGCAAACTGGGCGGCATCTCGCAGAAGATGATGACGCAGACGCTGCGCGACCTGGAACGCCACGGGCTGGTGCGGCGCGAGGACATGCGCACCGTGCCGCCGCACGTGCGCTATCACCTGACCGAGCTGGGGAAATCGCTGAATGTGGCGCTGGTGGCGCTGGATCGCTGGGCCGAAAGGCACCATGCGCAACTGGACGCGGCGGCGCGCCGCCATGACGCTGCGGCCGCGCGCGCCGGCTGATCACAGCCAGCCGGCACGTCCCGGGCGGACGGCCCGCCCTCGGCCGGCGTCGGCCTTAATGCTTGGCCAGAAAATCAGACATGTCGTCGGCGTGCTCTTCCTCGACCGCCAGGATTTCCTCCAGCAGGCGACGCGTGGTCGAATCCTGCTCGCCGATGTACTCGATCATCTGGCGGTAGCTGTCAATGGCAATACGCTCGGCGATCAGGTTTTCCTTGATCATTTCTTCGAGCGTGCTGCCCTCGACGTACTCGGAATGGCTGCGTTCGAGCAGGCCCTTGGGCGACAGGTTGGGCTCGCCGCCCAGCTGCACGATGCGTTCGGCCAGCTTGTCGGCGTGCTCCTGTTCCTGGGTGGCGTGCTCGGCGAATTCCGCCGCCACCGGCTCGGCGTTCAGGCCGCGGGCCATGAAGAAGTGGCGCTTGTAGCGCAGCACACAGACGATTTCCGTGGCCAGCGCTTCGTTCAACAGCTTGAGCACGGTCTCGCGGTCGGCGCGGTAGGTGTCGGTGACGGCGCCGGACTCGATGTCCTGGCGCGCCTTGGCGCGGATCGCCTTCACATCCATGTCGAAGGGGCGGCTTGCCTGTTCGCGGTTACGGGTCGTGTTTTCCATATCGTTAGCTCCTTTTGGGTTAGCAATACGACGCTGGATTTCCAGTCGTTCCGAACAACCCAGTCTACCGGCCATGCAAAAAGATGCTGTGTCCAAACATTGCCCATGGCCCCGGATCGGCCTTTCACGCGCCGCGCAAAAACGCGTCCGGCGCTTCTCGTAAACTATCGGCTTCCCGGACGGCCCGTGACGCAATCTGTAACGGGCCCGGCAATAAGTAGCTTCATATGACCCTGAAGAACATCTGCGTGTATTGCGGCTCCAATCCCGGCGCGCGCCCCGACTATCTGGAACAGGCCCGCGTGCTGGCCCGAGAACTGGTCAAGCGCGACCTGGGCCTGGTCTACGGCGGCTCGATCGTCGGCATCATGGGCGTGATCGCCAACGAGGTGCTGGCGGGCGGAGGCCGGGTGATCGGCGTGATCCCTGAACTGCTGCAAAAGAAGGAACAGGCCCATCGCGGCCTGACCGAATTGCACCTGGTGCAAAGCATGCACGAGCGCAAGGCCATGATGATGGAGAAGGCCGATGGCTTCATCGCGCTGCCCGGCGGCGCCGGCACGCTGGAGGAATTCTTCGAGGTCTGGACCTGGGCCCAGCTCAGCATGCACCAGAAGCCCTGCGGCCTGCTCAACATCGCCGGCTACTACGACGCGCTGATGCAGTTCGTCGACCACGCCGTCGACGAAGCCTTCATGCGCCCCCAGCACCGCGACATGCTGGTGGTGGAAAGCGATCCCGCCACGCTGCTGGACCGCTACGCCATCTACGAGCCGCCCAACGTCTCCAAGTGGTTCGAGCCGGTCAAGCCCGAGCATCGCGCCCCCTAACCCGCCCCAAGGAAAGCCCGCAATGTCCAACGGTTCGTCGTTCCCCGCCAGCACCGAGTCCGTATTGCGCGATTACTTCCACGCCAAGGACGAAAACCGTCCGCACTACATGGCCCGCGCGTTCGCGCCGCAGGCCGTGCTGAAGATGGCGCTGCGCACGCAGGCCATCGCGTTTCCGCCCGAATCCCACGGCCTGGCCGCGATTACCGACACACTGGTGCGCAAGTTCGGCCAGACCTACGACAACGTCTACACCTTCTACCTGGCGCGGCCCGACGCCGATGCGCGTCTGTCCGACTATTCCTGTGACTGGATCGTCGGCATGACCGAAAAAGCCACGGGCAACGTGCGCGTGGGTTGCGGTCGCTACGACTGGACGTTCCAGCCCGAACCCTACCGCGCTTCGCGCCTGACCATCACTATCGAGACCATGGTGACCCTGCCACCCGGCGACGCCGACGCCGTCTTCGGCTGGCTGCTGGCGCTGGACTACCCCTGGACCAACGCGCAGCGCGTGGTCGCCGGCGCCCCGCCGCTTGAAGACCTGGCGCCAGTGGTGCAGTATCTGCTTCACCCCATGTAGCTCGGCATCGGATTGTTTACTTGAAATACGACATCGCAGCCTTCGACTTCGACGGAACCCTGGCCGATACCATGCCCTGGTTCAATTCCATCCTGAACACGGTCGCGGACAAGTACGGTTTTCGCAAGATCGACGCCGCCGAACGCGACCAGCTGCGTCACCGCGACGCCGCCGAGATCCTCAAATTCCTCGGCATCCCGCTGTGGAAGCTGCCCGCCATCATGGCGCACGTGCGCACACTGATGCAGGAGATCGATCCCAGCGTGCACATGTTCGACGGCATTCCCGACGCGCTGGCCCGCCTGAAGGCCGCCGGGGTGCGGCTGGCGGTGGTCAGCTCCAATTCGCTGGAAAACGTGCGGCGCGTGCTGGGGCCCGACACCGCGGCCCTGTTCGACGACTACGAATGTGGCACCGACCTGTTCGGCAAGGCGGCCAAGATCGACCGGCTGCTCAAGCGCCACGACACCGCGCCGGAACGTTTCTTGCTGGTCGGAGACGAAATGCGCGACATCGACGCCGCGCGCAAGGCGGGGGTCAGGGTCGGTTCCGTGGCCTGGGGCTACAACCACGTGGACGCGTTGCGCGAGCGCGGCCCCGACGAATTGATCATGCAGGTCGCCGATCTGCCCGCCGTGCTCGCTTGACGCGGCTTTCGCCCCGGAGGCACCCATGGCACGCAACATCGAGATCAAGGCGCGGGTGGCCAGCCTGGCCGCCGTCGAATCCCTGGCGGCGGCGCTGTCCGGCAAGGAGCCGGTCGCCATCGCGCAGGACGACACCTTCTTCGCCTGTCCCGATGGCCGTCTCAAGCTGCGCGCTTTCAGCGACGGCACGGGTGAACTGATCTTCTACCGCCGCGCCGACGACACCGGGCCCAAGGAAAGCTTCTACGTCATCTCGCCGACGTCGTCGCCGGACACGCTGCGCGATGCGCTGGGGCTGGCCTACGGCGTCATCGGCCGCGTGCGCAAGCAGCGCCTGCTGTTCATGGCTGGCCGCACCCGCATCCATCTGGACCGGGTCGAGGGACTGGGGGAATTCCTGGAACTCGAAGTGGTGCTGCGCGACGGGGAAAGCGCCGCGGCCGGCATGGCCGAAGCGCGGGAACTGCTGGCCAGCCTGCGGATCGCCCCGGAACAGCTGGTGTCCGGCGCCTATCTGGATCTGCTGGCCCAACGGGGCTGAACCCGGCGCCAAGGGCGGCGGCACGGCCGGGATAGCACCGGCCGGCGTCAGTCCGGCTGCCAGCCTCGCACGAACACGTCCACCGGCTGGCGCTTGCCACCCGCCTTCTGCAGTTCCAGCAAGCGCAGCACGCCATCGCCGGTGGCGATGTCGATGCCGTCGGCAGCGGTGCGCAACACGCTTGCCGGCGCGGCCGTCACGGCCTGCGCCACGGCCTCGGCGCGCCACACCTTCACGGGATCGGCCAGGCCGGGCAGGCGGATGCTGGCGCCGGGCACCGGATTGAATGCGCGCACGCGGCGCGCCAGCAGCGCCGCGGGCTGGCTGCAGTCGAGCGCCGCCTCGGCCTTGTCGAGCTTGGCGGCGTAGGTCACGCCTTCCTCGGGCTGCTTGCGCGGCGCCAGGCCGCCCTGCGCCAGCGCGGCCAGGGCCGCCACGATCGCCTCGCCGCCGGCCAGCGCCAACGCGTCGTGCAACTGCGCGGCATTGGTGTCGGCGCCGATCGGCACGATACGTTCGAGCAGCATGTCGCCGGTGTCCAGGCCCGCGTCCATCTGCATGATGGTGACGCCGGTGCGGTCATCGCCGGCCTCGATGGCGCGCTGGATCGGCGCCGCGCCGCGCCAGCGCGGCAGCAGGCTGGCGTGGATGTTCAGGCAGCCCAGGCGCGGCAAGTCCAGCACCCACTGCGGCAGGATCAGGCCGTAGGCCGCGACCACCATGACGTCGGGCGCCACGCGTTCGAGCAGGGCACGCGCCTCGGCGGCTTCATCGGGATAGCGGCCATCCAGCCGCAGGCTGCGCGGCTGGGCCACCTCGATACCGGCGTCGAGCGCGGCCTGCTTGACAGGACTGGGCGTCAGCTTGAGTCCGCGCCCGGCCGGACGGTCGGGCTGGGTCATGACCAGGGGAATGTCGTGCCCTGCCGCCCGCAGGGCGTCGAAGGCGATACGGGCGAATTCCGGCGTGCCGGCAAAAACGAGGCGCATGAGGGTCGGACCAGGAAGGATGGGACGGGCGTCAGGCGCGCAGCGCTTCGCGCTCGGCCTTTTTCAGCTTGGTCTTGATGCGGTTCTGCTTCAGGTTGGACAGGTATTCGACGAACACCTTGCCTTCCAGGTGGTCAAGCTCGTGCTGCACGCAAACGGCCAGCAGGCCGTCGGCGTCGAACTCGAACGGCTTGCCGTCGATGTCCAGCGCCTTGCAACGGATGCGCGAGGCGCGCTCGACTTCGTCGTAGATGCCCGGAACCGACAGGCAGCCTTCCTCGTAGATCTTGTAATCGTCGCTGCGCCAGGTGATCTCGGGGTTGATCAGCACCAGCAGCTGGTTGCTTTCTTCGGAGACGTCGATGACGACCACGCGCTCGTGCACGTCCACCTGGGTCGCGGCCAGGCCCACCCCCGGCGCGTCGTACATGGTCTCGGCCATGTCGCGCACCAGTTGGCGGATGCGGTCATCGACCTCGGCGACCGGCTTGGCCTTCTTGTGCAAGCGCGGATCCGGGTAGCGAAGAATGGGAAGTAAAGCCATTGAATAGGGATCGTTGGTAATTGGTGTCTGACCAACAGTTTAATTCATTAGAGTCTTGATTTCTAATAGTTTTCGGCTAAATCCAGGATTGTCGAAGCGCTGTCCGGCACCGTTTTGCCCGATGGCGGCCGGGACGATTCGGTCCGCCCCGCCCGCCCCCGGCCCCACCGTCATGAGACACTCTCGGACGTCCGGCGCGCCGCGCGCGCCCCGCCTCCGCGCCTTTCCCGCGCCGGCCCATCCCGCGCTCTTCGCCCATGCCGCTCACCCATACCGCCGCTGAATTGTCCGCCTGGCTGCGCCTGTCCCTGGAACCGGGCATAGGTTCCGCCACCGCCTGCACGCTGCTGGGCGCCCTGGGGCTGCCGGAACAGATCTACGCCCAGCGCGCCACCGCCCTGGCGCGCCAGCTGCCCGACGCGCTGGCCCGCCAGCTGGCCGCGCCCATGCCCGCCGACATGGCGGCCCAGGTCGACAGCGCCCTGCAGTGGGTCGACGCGCCCGGCCATCACATCCTGACGCTGTCAGATCCGGGTTATCCACAAAGCCTGCTCACCATCGCCGATCCCCCCATCCTGCTCTACGTGAATGGCGATCCGGCCTATCTGCAAGGCCCCGCGCTGGCGGTGGTGGGCGCGCGCAACGCCACGCCCGGCGGCCAGGAAAACGCCCGCGCCTTCGCCCGCCACCTGGCCGGCAGCGGCTGGCGCGTGGTCAGCGGCCTGGCGCTGGGCATCGACGCCGCGGCCCACGAAGGCGCGCTGGACGCCGGCCCGGGCGGCGCCGGCACGGTCGCCGTGATGGGCACCGGCATCGACCGCATCTACCCGGCGCGCCACCGCGACCTGGCGCACCGCATTGCCGCGCAGGGCGCGCTGGTATCCGAGTTGCCGCTGGGAACCGGCGCCTTGCCGCAGCATTTCCCCAAGCGCAACCGCATCGTGGCAGGCCTGGCGCGGGGCGTGCTGGTGGTGGAAGCGGCCCGGCAGAGCGGCTCGCTGATCACCGCGCGCCTGGCGGGTGAGAGCGGACGCGAAGTGTTCGCCATCCCCGGCTCGATCCATTCGCCACTGTCGCGCGGCTGCCATGCGCTGATCCGCCAGGGCGCCAAGCTGGTGGAGACCGCGGCCGACATTACCGACGAACTTGGCGGCGGCCCGCAACCGGGCACGCGCCGACCGCCCGAGCCGGCCGACGGTCCGGGCGACGCCGACAACCCGACCCATCCGGTGCTCGAAGCCCTGGGCTTCGACCCCTTGCACCTGGATGCGCTGCAGGCACGCTGCGGGCTGGACACCGCCACGCTGCAAGCGCAATTGCTCGAACTCGAACTGGCCGCGCGTGTCGCGCGCCTGGACGATGGCCGCTTCCAGCGCCTGAAATAGGCTGCGGCCCCCTGCCGTCCGACGCGCCGGCCAGGGCATGGACAGGGCTGGGACCGGCCACGGACGGGGCCGGATGCGATGGCGCTAATATTGTCCCTGGCACCGGGCCGCCATCGCGGCCGCCCCCGATACCGATACAGGAAGAGACATGGCATTGCCCACACGCGTCAAGATCGTCGAGGTTTCGCCCCGCGACGGCCTGCAGAATGAAAAGGAATTCGTGCCCACCGACATCAAGGTGGAACTGATCGACCGCCTTGCGGCCGCCGGCTTCCCCAACGTCGAGGCGGCCTCGTTCGTGTCGCCCAAGTGGGTGCCGCAAATGGCCGACGGCGCCGACGTGATGGCGCGGATCCAGCGCCGCCCCGGCACCATCTATTCCGTGCTTACGCCCAACATGAAGGGCTTCGAGGGCGCGCTGGCCGCCGGCGCGGACGAGATCGTCATCTTCGGCGCGGCCAGCGAGGCCTTTTCGCAAAAGAACATCAACTGCTCCATCGCCGAGTCCATCGCGCGCTTCGAGCCCGTGGTGCAGGCCGCCCGCGAAGCCGGCATCCGCGTGCGCGGCAGCATCAGCTGCGCGCTGGGCTGTCCCTACCAGGGCGAGGTGCCCATCGAATCCGTGGTCGACGTGGCGCAGCGCTACCTGGCCATGCAGCTCAACGAGATCGACGTGGCCGACACCATCGGCGTGGGCACGCCGCAGCGCGTGCGCGACGTGATGGCCGCGGTCACCCGCGTGGTGGACCCGGCGCGCGTCTCCGGCCACTTCCACGACACCTACGGCCAGGCGCTGGCCAACATCCTGGCGTCGCTGGAAACCGGCATCTCGATCTTCCACGCCTCGGTGGCCGGCCTGGGCGGCTGCCCCTACGCCAAGGGCGCGACCGGCAACGTCGCCACCGAAGACGTGCTGTACATGCTGCGCGGCCTGGACATCGACACCGGCGTGGACTTCGACGCGGTGGTCGACATCGGCCAATGGATGTCGGCCAACCTGAATCGCAAGGGTTCCAGCCGCGCCGGCAACGCCATTGCCGCCAAGCGGGCCGCCTGACGCGAAAAACTCGTAGAATGGCTGCGCGCGTTTCGCGTGAGCGCCGGGGCCACCCGGCGCACGTCTTCTCGCAACGCTACCGGAACTCCGCAGCCGCATGACGTCCCCCGCCCCCTCCCCCTCGCCCGAGGATCACGCCGCCCTGCTGCGCGCCATCGGCCCGCTGCCCCTGTCGGGGCAGGCCTGGCCCGATTGGGTGCGCATCCTGACCTGGGTCATCCTGGCCGTGCTGGGCGTCCAGGTCGTCACCACCGCCATCCGCGCCCCGGGCCAGTCGCTGGACGGCATGATGGCCGTCGTGGTGGGCCTGTGCTTCATCGGCCTGCTGTTCGTGTCATGGCACATGCAGACCTCCATCACCACCATCGACGAACACGGCCTGCGCCAGACCTGGTTCTCGCGGCGCGAAGTCGCCTGGGAGGACGTGCGCGAAGTCCGCTTCGTGCCGATGATCTTTTCCAAGCGGCTGGTGGTGTTCACGCATCGCGGGCGGCCCGTGATCTTCCAGGGCGGCACGCGCGAACTGCGCGCGGCGTTCACCCGGATTGCCGAGGTGTACCGGCGCCGCTGACGATCCGGACCAGGCGCCACCGCCGCCACCGCCGCCACCAACGGCCCCAAAAAAAACCGATGCCGCGGCATCGGTTTTTCATTGGCGGGCCCGAACGGCGCCGCCCGGGCCCAGGCCGCGCTCAGCGGATCGGCAGCGCGTACATCAGGCCGCCCTGCGTCCACTGCGCATTCAGGCCGCGCTTGATCTTCAGCGGACTGCCCTGGCCGACGTTGCGCTCGAAGCTCTCGCCGTAATTGCCGACCTGCTTGACGATGTTGTAGGCCCACTTCTCGTCCAGCCCCAGGTTGGCGCCGCCGCCGGGCGTCACGCCCAGGATGCGCTTGATGTTGGGATTGCTGCTCTTGGCCTGTTCGTCGACGTTCCTGGAGGTGACGCCATATTCCTCGGCCTCGATCATGGCCGACAGCGACCAGCGCACGATGTTCAGCCAGGCGTCGTCGCCCTGGCGCACGAACGGACCCAGCGGTTCCTTCGAGATGATCTCGGGCAGCACCACGTAGTCGTCGGGGTTCTGCAGCTTGGAGATGCGGATCGATGCCAGGCCCGAGGCGTCAGTGGAGAACACGTCGCAGCGGCCCGCGGCAAACGCATTGACCACTTCGTTGAAGGTCTCGATCACCACCGGCTTGTAGGTGACGTTGTTGGCGCGCGCCCAGTCGGCCAGCGTGTTCTCGTTGGAGGTGCCGGTCTGCAGGCAGATCGTGGCGCCGTTGATTTCCTTGGCGCTCTTGACGCCCAGCGACTTGGGCACCAGGAAACCCTGGCCGTCATAGAAATTGATGCCGGCGTGGATGATGCCCAGCGCCGTGTCGCGCTGCTGCGTCACGGTGGTGTTGCGGGTCAGCACGTCGACTTCGCCCGATTGCAGCGCGGTGAAGCGCTGCTGCGAATTGAGCGGCACCACCTTGATCTTGTTGGCATCGCCGAACACGGCCGCGGCGATCGCGCGGCACAGGTCCACGTCCAGCCCCTGCCACTTGCCCTGCGCGTCCGGCGCGGAAAAGCCCGCGAAACCCGTGGTGGTGCCACAAGCCACCGCCCCACGCTGGCGCACGACGTCCAACGTCGCCGCCTGCGCGCCTTGTGCCACGGCCAGCAACAACGCCGCGCCCACCAACCCTTTTGCAATGTTCATGACTGTTTTCCTGTTGTACCGGGACGCGCGAGCGCGCCACGGCGAGAAGCTTATAGACATGAAGCGCCCGCGCAAAATAACCAGCGCTTATTTGGGTATATCACGCCGCCAGCGAGATCGACACCGGCTGGTTGGCCTCGCACGCGTCCAGGGCGCGGCTGAGCCGCTGCATGCCCTGGGCGATCTGGGCTTCGTTCATGGTGGCGAACGACATGCGCATGGCATGCAGGTCGGCCTGCGCCGGGTCGGCGTAGAACGCCTTGCCCGGCACGTAGACCACTTCGTGCTCGATGGCGTAGGGCAGCAAGCGGGTGGCGTCGACCTCGCCCGTCAGGCGCGCCCAGAAGAACATGCCGCCCTCGGGCTTGCTGAACGCAATGCGTCCGTTCAGCTCGCGCGTCAACGATTCGGCCATGGCGTCGCAGCGCAGGCCATAGGCCGCGCGGATGCGCGGCACGTGCTCTTCGTAGCGGCCATTGGCCAGGTATTGCGCCACGACTTCCTGGATCCACGTGGACGAAGCCATGTCGTCGGCCGCCTTGGCGCCGACGCAGCGGCGGCGGATTTCGGCCGGCGCCACCAGCCAGCCGATGCGCAAGGCGGGCGCCATGGTCTTGGACATGCTTGCCAGGTACACGGCCCAGTTGCGGGCCTCGCCCTCGGCCAGCGCCATGATGGGTGGCACCGCCTCGCCGGCGAAGCGCAATTCGCTGTACGGATCGTCCTCGACGATGAGGAAGCGATGCTTGACCGCCAGCTCCAGCAGGCGCAGGCGGCGCTGGCGCGAAATGGTGGCGCCACAGGGATTGGAGAACGACGCCACCACGCACACGACCTTGGGCTTGACGCGCGCGGCAAGCTCATCGAGCGCGTCGATGTCGACGCCGTCCGGGCCGGACGGCACGGTATGCACCGTGGCGCCGGTGTAGCGCAACGCCTGCACGGAATTCGGAAAGGCCGGCGATTCGATGACGGCATGGTCACCGGGCTGGAGCATCACACGGGTCAGCAGCGCCATGGCTTGCTGCGACCCGCCGGTGACGGCCAGTTCCGTGTCCGCGTTGCAGTGCAGGCCGCGCGCCGCCGACAACCGCGCCAATTCGTTGCGCAGACTGGCCTGTCCGTCGATGTTCGAGTATTGCAGGCAGGCGCCAAGCCGCGACAGCACCTGGGTGGAGGCGATCGTCAGGCCGTCCACGTCGAACAGTTCCTGCGCCGGATAGCCGCCCGCCAGCGAAATGGTGCCCGGCCGCATCGCGTAGGGCATCAGCGAACGGATCGGGGAGGCTGGGGGATTCAGGAAAGGCGTGGCAAAAGCGTACTCGGGCGCGGCGCTGGACATGGCGGAGGGGACGGCGAGGAGAAAGGGAGGACCCGCGCCGTCGTGCGGACGGCGCCGGAGGCTTAGAACATTGAAATCTAAACAAATATCGCCAAATTCTAAGCCTGCCGCTCCGGCAGGGTCAACGAAGATGCGGCGCGGCGCGGACCGGTGTGGCGAAACGGTGCGCGCGCGTCCTACACTATGGGACATTCCGTACCGAAGAGACCCGCATGACCGAAGTAGACACCATGGCCATCCGCCTGGCCGCGATCCGGCAACGCATCGCCCAGGCTTGCGAACGCGCCGGCCGGGCACCGGACAGCGTGACGCTGCTGCCCGTCAGCAAAACGTTCGAGGTCGACGCCATCCGCGAGGCCATGGCGCTGGGCCTGGCCCGGTTCGGCGAGAACAAGACCCAGGAATTGCGGCAGAAAGCCGCGGCGCTGGCGGGACAGGGACTGCAATGGGTGTTGATCGGCCACCTGCAGACCAACAAGGCCAAGGACGCGGCGCGTGACGCCGCCGAGTTGCAATCGCTGGACCGGATCGACCTGGCCGAGGCCCTGCACCGCCGCCTCGTTCTCGAGGGCCGGACGCTAGACGTGCTGGTGCAGGTCAAGACCTCCAGTGAACCCAGCAAATACGGCATGGCGCCGGGTGAGGTGTCGGCCTTCCTGCGGCGCATCGTGGCCGAGTTCCCGACCTTGCGCGTGCGCGGCCTGATGACGATGGCGGTCAACTCGCCGGATCCGGGCGAAGTGCGCGCCTGCTTCCGCAGTTTGCGTGAACTGCGCGACCAGCTGCGCCAGGAAGCGATCGAAGGGGTGTCGCTGGAACGCCTGTCGATGGGCATGAGCGGAGATTTCGAACTGGCGATCGAGGAGGGCTCGACCGAAGTGCGCATCGGCACCGCCATCTTCGGCGCCCGCAGCTACCCGGATCCGCAATAAGCCGCTGAATCCGGGCCGGGAAACAGGCGCATATTGCCGCGTTGCCGGGGCATAATAGCGTCGCAAAAAAAATGAGGAGACTCCCCATGCACAAGCACGCCCGGCGCCTGTTGGCGCTTGCCGCCCTGTCGCTGGCCGCCACCGCGGCCGCCGCCCAATCCTGGCCCACCCAACCCATCCGCTGGATCGTGCCCTACCCGGCCGGTGGCGGCGCCGACGTGGTCGCGCGCACCGTCGCCAGCGGCATCGAGAAACCGCTGGGCCAGACCATCGTGGTCGAGAACCGCCCCGGCGCCGCCACCATCATCGGCGCCACCGCGATCTCGCAGGCCGAACCCACCGGCTACGTCGTCGGCACCGCCGACTCCGGCACCCTGGCCTACAACCCGACGCTGTACGCCAAGCTGGCCTACGATCCGTCCAAGTTCACCTACATCGGCGGCATCGCCAAGTTCCCGCTGCTGCTGGCGGTGAACGTCAATTCACCCTACAAGACGGTCGCCGACGTGATCCAGGCCGCCAAGAAGGAACCCGGCAAGCTGACCGCCGCCTCGGCCGGCGCCGGCTCGCCGCACCACCTGGCGCTGGAGCTGTTCAAGCAGCGCACGGGCGCCAACCTGCTGCACGTGCCCTACAAGGGCGCGGCGCCCGCCATCCAGGACCTGCTGGGTGGACAGGTGGACGTGATGTTCATCGACCTGGCCGCCGGCCTGCCCAACGTCAAGGCCGGCAAGCTGCGCGTGCTGGGCGCGGCCACGCCCGAGCGCGTTGCCGTGCTGCCGGACGCGCCCACCATGGCCGAACAAGGCGTGCCCGACTTCACCGCCTACGCCTGGCAAGGCCTGGTCGCCCCCGGCGGTCTGCCGGAAGCCGTGGTCAAGAAGCTGTCCGCCGAACTCGACGCCACGCTGAAGTCGCCTGCCGTGTCGCAGAAGATGCTGGACATGGGCGTCATCCCGATGCCCATGTCGGCGCAGGACTTCAAGGCCTATGCCGACAAGGAGCGCGCCACCTGGGCCGACGTGATCAAGAAGGCCAACATCAAGCTCGAATGAGCGCGTCTTGCCAATGAAAAACGCGGCCCCGGGGCCGCGTTTTTCATTGGTGACCGCGCCACTGGCGAAGGACAGGCGGCCGGTCACTTGCCCGGCAGCGTCACCGCCAGGCGCAGGGATTCCACGCACTGCCGGCCCTTGTCGATGGCCTGGCCGAAGCCATCCGACACGATGTCCGCATGGCTGAACCAGCTGACCTTGCGGACGCTGCGATAGCGGTACTGGTAACCCGAGGCGGCGGGCTTGCCGTCCAGGTCCACATCGATCCAGGGTGAGCGCACCTGGCAATGCAGCGCCGGCGCGTCGACCTGGCCGCCCGTCAGCGTCACGTCGTACGACGCGGTCTCCGGCGTGCCCAGATAGATATCCGCCAGCTGGCCGGTCTGGCGGTAGCGGGCGAAGGCCTCCCAGTCATCGCCCAGGTGCGATTGCGTGTGCACATACTGCCGGCCGACGCGTTCCAGCGCCCGCAGGTCCACCAGCGTGGCGTCGATGCGATAGGTGGCGGGCACCACGAAATCGCTGGCGGCGCGCTGCAGCCGGCAATCGCGATTCTTGGCGGCGAAACTGCGGCACAGCGCCTGGTCCATCGCCGTCACGCCGTTCTGCAGATCACCCACGCTGACTTCGGCCGCCACCATGCGCCCCACCTCGACCGATGCGCGCACCTGCGCCTGCCCGTCCTCGCCAAACCGCTCGTTGCGCGTCACCACGACGCCGACGCCCGGTGCCTCCAGCGCGATGTCCTCGCGCCGCATATTGCTCCGGCTGTCCATGACGAACGCCCAGCGCTGCTGGATATCGGGCATGGTGAAGCCCGGCACGAACACCGGGTTGGTGGGATCCAGCCACCAGGTCGCGCCCTGCACGCGGGCGCGCACGATGGCATGGTTGGGCGCGGCCAGGCCGGGCAGCAATACCTCGGGCGCCATGGTGCCGCGCGCCACCAGGGCGGGTTCGGCCGCGATGCCGGCCGCGCGCAGCATGGCCACCAGCAGCACCGCCAGGTCCTTGCAGTCGCCGTAGCCGCGGCGCTCGATCTCGTCGAGCGCAAACGGAATCTGGCCACGCTCGCTGCTGCGCCAGTCGCCCAGGTAGCGGTAGTGTTCGTGCAGATGGCGCATCAGGCCGGCCACGGCCTGGGGCGCGGGCTTGTCGCGCTGCGCCGCGACCACCGCGGCGGCGTTCGGCGGCAGCGGGGCCGCCAGGATCTCGTTGTAGCGCTTGGCGAACGGGCCGAAATAATCCTGCAGCGCGTCGGCACTGCCGATCTCCAGGCGCGGCGACTGCCGCAGATAACCCTGGTCCGACTCATTGACGTAGGCGTAGTAGTAAGGCGTGGCCTTCAGCTCCACGGTGATGTGCCTGGCATCGGCCGCCGCCTCGACGCGGTAGGCATCCATGGCCTGGCCGCGCCAGATCATCGGGCGATCGGCGCTGAACTCGGCGCGGAAGCGCTCCTGGCGCACGGCGCGTGGTTGCAGATCCAGCACGTAATGAAACTGCGTGGCCGAAGGGATGCCGGCAAAGTGTTCACGCAAGGTGTAGACGATGGTGCTGCCCACGCGCAGATTGGGAAAGGCCAGCGAAGTCTGCTTCTGGCGCAGGAAGCCCTGGTCCGGATTGGGCGCCATGCGGGTGTCGATCTGGGCGGCGGCCAGCGGCACCGGCTTTTCGCCCGGCTGGATCAGTTCGGCGCGCTCGACCTTGAGGCTGTCGTTCTCGGCGTAGCTGCGGTCGATGCGCGATACCAGGTCGCGCCCGGCCAGGGTCAGGATGGTGTAGCGATAGGTGCTGACGCACTCGGTGCTGTTGTCCTTGCCAAAGCGGCAGTGGAACTCGGTTTCGCCAGACAGTGGCGCTTCGGCGACCGGCTGGCGCGCGGCATGGGCCGGCAGGCTGGCCGCGGCCGCCAGGACGACGGCCAGCAGGGGGGAGCGGGAAGAAACAGGCATGGGGAAAGCGACGCCTCATATTACAACTGAGACGCAATGTTATTTGCAATAAAATTGCAACTCAAGCTTTCTGTTGGCCCAACCGGTGCGCCGGTCCGCCAAAAAGCGAAACGCCCAGCGTCACCGCCGGGCGTTCCTCGCGCCATACCAGCCGCGCCGGTCGCTACACCAGCACGCGCTCAATGCCGCCGGCATTGGCGCGGCGCACGTAGTCTTCCATCCAGCCTTCGCCGAGGATGTGGCGCGCCATCTCGACCACGATGTAGTCGGCGTCCATGCCGGTATCACCCTGGTAGCGCGACAGGCCCTGCAGGCACGACGGGCACGAAGTCAGCACCTTGACGTCGCCCGTGAAGCCATCGCTGCGCAAGGCCGCATCGCCCTTGAGCAACTCTTCCTGCTTGCGAAAGCGCACCTGGGTCGAGATGTCCGGCCGGCTGACCGCCAGCGTGCCCGACTCGCCGCAGCAGCGGTCGCTCTTGACGGCGCCGTCGCCCACCAGCGACCGCACCGTCTTCATCGGATCCTGCAGCTTCATCGGCGTGTGGCAGGGGTCGTGATACATGTAGCGCACGCCCTTGGCGCCTTCGAGCTTGATGCCCTTTTCCAGCAGGTACTCGTGGATGTCGATCAGGCGGCAGCCCGGGAAGATCTTCTCGAACTCGTAGCCGGCCAGTTGGTCGTAGCAGGTGCCGCAGCTGACCACCACGGTCTTGATGTCCAGGTAGTTGAGCGTGTTGGCAACGCGGTGGAACAGCACCCGGTTGTCGGTGATGATCTGCTCGGCCTTGTCGGTCATGCCGTTGCCGCGCTGCGGATAGCCGCAGCACAGGTAGCCCGGTGGCAGCACGGTCTGCACGCCTGCATGCCACAACATGGCCTGCGTGGCCAGGCCGACCTGCGAGAACAGGCGTTCCGAACCGCAGCCCGGGAAGTAGAACACCGCTTCCGTGTCGGCCGTGGTGGCCTTGGGGTCGCGGATGATCGGCACGTAGTTCGCGTCCTCGATGTCCAGCAGCTTGCGCGCGGCCTGCTTGGGCAGCCCGCCAGGCATCTTCTTGTTGACGAAGTGCACCACCTGCTCGCGCAGCGGCGGCTTGCCAACCGTGGCTGGCGGCGCCGAGGTCTGCTTCTTCACCAGGCCCGACAGCAGGTCATGCGCGGCGCGCTGCACCTTGTAGCCCACCCCCACCATCGCCTTGCGGGTGGCGTTGATGGTGGCCGGGTCCTTGGCATTCAGGAAGAACATGGCGCTGGCCGTGCCCGGATTGAACGACTTGCGGCCCATGCGGCGCAGCACGGCGCGCATGCTCATCGACACGTCGCCGAAGTCGATGTCGACCGGACAGGGGTTGTAGCACTTGTGGCAAACGGTGCAGTGGTCGGCCACGTCCTCGAATTCTTCCCAGTGCTTCAGGCTGACGCCGCGGCGGGTCTGCTCTTCGTACAGGAAGGCCTCGACCAGCAGCGAGGTCGCCAGGATCTTGTTGCGCGGCGAGTACAACAGGTTGGCGCGCGGCACATGGGTGGCGCAGACCGGCTTGCACTTGCCGCAGCGCAGGCAGTCCTTGATCGAATCGGAGATGGCGCCGATGTCGCTCTGCTGCATGATGAGCGATTCGTGGCCCATCAGGTTGAAGCTGGGCGTCCAGGCGTGGCGCAGGTCGGCGCCGGGCATCAGCTTGCCGGCGTTGAAGTGGCCGTTGGGATCGACGCGACGCTTGTAGTCCTGGAACGGCGCCAGTTCGGCCTCCGTCAGGAACTCGTACTTGGTCAGCCCGATGCCGTGCTCGCCCGAGATCACGCCATCCAGGTCGCGCGCGATCTGCATGATGCGTTCGACGGCCTGGTGGGCCTCCTGCAGCATGCCGTAGTCGTCCGAGTTGACCGGAATGTTGGTGTGCACGTTGCCGTCGCCGGCGTGCATGTGCAGCGCCACGAATACGCGGCTCTTGAGCACGCGGCCATGGATCGCCACCAGCTCGTCCAGGATCGGCTTGCGCGCCGCGCCCGAGAACGCGGCCTGCAGGCCGGCCAGCACCTCGGTCTTCCACGACACGCGGATGGTGCGGTCCTGCACCACATCGAACACGCGCGCCTGCGGCTGCGCCGCCAGGCGCTCGGCCAGCGTGGCGCGCAGATGGCCCATGCCCAGCGTTTCCAACTGCGGCATGGCGTCCGCCAACGGCAGGTCCAGATTGTCCAGCAACCACTGCCAGCGCTGGCGCGCGGCGGCCAGCAGCTCGATGGCCTGGCGCGTGCGTTCGGCCAGCACCTCGGCGCGGGTTTCATCGTCGTCGGCGGCGTCCTCGGCCTTGCCGACGGGCAGCGGCGTACAGAGGTAGTCGTCCAGCGCGCCCAGCAGGCGCAGCTTGTTGCGGGTCGACAGCTCGATGTTGATGCGCTCGATATGGTCGGTGTATTCGCCCATGCGCGGCAGCGGGATCACCACGTCTTCGTTGATCTTGAAGGCGTTGGTGTGGCGCGCGATCGCCGCGGTGCGCGAGCGGTCGAGCCAGAACTTCTTGCGGGCCTCTGCGCTCACCGCGACGAAGCCTTCGCCGTGGCGGGTGTTGGCCAGGCGCACCACTTCGCTGGCGGCCGCGGCCACGGCGTCCTCGTCGTCCCCGACGATATCGCCGATCAGCACCATCTTGGGCAGCGAGCCGCGCTTGCTCTTGGTGGCATAGCCAACCGCGCGCAGGTAGCGCTCGTCCAGGTGCTCCAGGCCGGCCAGGATGGCGCCGCGGGCGCGGCCCTCGCCGTCCAGGTAGCCCTTGACCTCGACGATCGAAGGAATCGCGTCGCGCGCCTGGCCGAAGAATTCCATGCAGACCGTGCGCGTATGCTTGGGCATGCGGTGCAGCACCCAGCGCGCCGACGTGATCAGGCCGTCGCAGCCTTCCTTCTGGATGCCCGGCAGGCCGGCCAGGAACTTGTCGGTGACGTCCTTGCCCAGGCCTTCCTTGCGGAACACGCGGCCGGCGATTTCCAGGGTCTCGGTCTTGAGCAGGCGCTCGCCCGGCTTGCCGCGGCCGTCGAACCACTTGAGTTCGAAACGGGCCACGTCGACGTCATGGATCTTGCCCATGTTGTGCGCCAGGCGCGTCACTTCGAGCCAGTTGCCGTCCGGGTCGACCATGCGCCACCAGGCCAGATTGTCGAGCGCGGTGCCCCACAACACGGCCTTCTTGCCGCCGGCGTTCATGGCGATGTTGCCGCCCACGCACGAGGCCTCGGCCGAGGTCGGGTCCACGGCGAACACGAAACCGGCCGCCTCGGCCGCCTCCGACACCCGCTTGGTCACCACGCCGGCGCCGGCATGGATAACGGCCACGGGCTCGGTGAGCCCGGGCAGGATACAGGACTCGACCTTGCCCAGCTTGTCGAATTTCTCGGTGTTGATGACGGCCGACTTCCAGGTCAGCGGAATCGCGCCGCCGGTGTAGCCGGTGCCGCCGCCGCGCGGCACGATGGTCAGGCCCAGCTCGATACAGGCGGTGACCAGCGCGGCGATCTCGTCTTCCGTGTCCGGCGTCAGCACCACGAAGGGGTACTCCACGCGCCAGTCGGTGGCGTCGGTCACGTGCGATACGCGCGACAGGCCGTCGAACTTGATGTTGTCGCGCGCGGTGATGCGGCCCAGCACCTTCTGCGCCTGCTTGCGCAGCATGGCGGTCTGGTCGAACTCGCCCTCGAAGGCGGCAATGGCCGAACGCGCCCGACCCAGCAGGCCCAGCACTTTCTCATCGCGATGCGGATCGTGGCCGGCCTCGGCCGGCGCGCCGGGTTCGCGGCGGCGGTCGATCTCGCCCAGCCGATGGTGCAGCGCATCGATCAGCTGCTTGCGGCGCTTGGGATTGTCCAGCAGGTCGTCCTGCAGGTACGGGTTGCGGCGCACCACCCAGATGTCGCCCAGCACCTCGTACAACATGCGGGCGGACCGCCCCGTGCGGCGTTCGCCGCGCAGGTCGGTGAGCAGGCTCCAGGCATCATCGCCCAGCAGACGGCCGACGATCTCGCGATCGGAAAACGACGTGTAGTTGTAGGGGATTTCGCGCAGTCGCGCGGGTGCTGCGGGCGGCGTCGCCCCGTTCAAGATGTGGCTGGCGAGTGGGGCGTTCATGGCGGCAAGAGGGGGCCCTTAAAAAATTATTTTATGCCATTGGCCGGAACTGCCCCCGAATACCCCCTGGGAAGCGTCCAAAACCGGGGCAATTGCATGTTTATATGTCCCCAATTAAACGGGACGTCAGCGCTAGACCTGCCCGGGAAACAGCCACAGCAGGCTGGCCGTCATGGCCAGATAGCGCAGGAATTTGCCGATGGCCATATAGGCCACGCAAGGCCAGAACGGCAGCCGCAGCCATCCGGCCACGGCGCACAGCGGATCGCCCACCGCCGGCAGCCAGGACAGCAGCAGCGCCGGCGGTCCCATGCGGTGGATCCAGTCGTGGGCGCGCTCGTGCCAACGGCCGCGCATGCGTCGTTCGGCCGGCGCGTGCGGGTGGCGCTCTTTCCAGCGCTCGACCGCCTTCTCCGCGCCCAGGCCCATGGCATAGCTGATGGCCCCGCCAATGGTGTTGCCGGCGGTCGCCACCAGAATGGCGGGCCAGAACATGTCCGGCGACAGTTTCAGATAACCGAACACCGCCGGCTCGGACCCCAGCGGCAGCAGCGTGGCGGAAATCAACGACACCGCGAAGATCGCGGGCAGGCCGACCGAGGGCAAGGCCAGCAGGCCAAGCAACCAGTGGACGGCGGAGAGGAGGCTTTCTTCCATGATGCCAGCGAGTGTAGCCGCGCGCGGCCGCGGCCGTCCGGTGCGTGGCGAAAGCGCCTGAAAACCCTCAGAGACGCGGCTTTCCCTGCAATAATCGCGCTCACACCACGGCGCGCGGGCCTGCCCGCGCCCCGCCCTCTTTCCGCCCCAACCCTCGCGCAGTCCATGTCCACCGATTATCTGAAACGCATCCTGACCTCCAAGGTCTACGACGTCGCGGTCGAATCGCCGCTCGAAGCCGCGCCGCTGTTGTCGCAGCGCATGGCGAACACGATCCTGCTCAAACGCGAGGACACCCAGGCCGTCTTCAGCTTCAAGCTGCGCGGGGCGTACAACAAGATGGCCAACCTGGCGCCGGCGGCGCGCAACCGCGGCGTGATCGCGGCCTCGGCCGGCAACCACGCCCAGGGCGTGGCGCTGGCCGCGTCCCGGCTCGGCTGCCGCGCGGTCATCGTCATGCCCACCACCAGCCCGCAGGTCAAGATCGACGCGGTGCGCCGGCTGGGCGGCGAAGTGGTGCTGGCCGGCGAAAGCTTCTCCGATGCCTACGCCCACGCGCAGACGCTGGAGAAAAAGGAAAAACTGACCTTCGTGCACCCCTTCGACGATCCCGACGTGATCGCGGGCCAGGGCACGGTCGGCATGGAGATCCTGCGCCAGCATCCCGGCCCGATCGATGCCATCTTCGTGGCCATCGGCGGAGGCGGCCTGATCGCCGGCGTGGCCGCCTACATCAAACAGCTGCGCCCCGAGATCAAGATCATCGGCGTGCAGACCGAAGACTCCGACGCCATGCTGCGCAGCGTGCGCGCCGGCCGCCGCGTGCAGTTGAACGACGTGGGGCTGTTCTCCGACGGCACCGCGGTCAAGCTGGTCGGCGCCGAGACCTTCAAGCTCACCCGCAAGTACGTCGATGATTTCGTCGTGGTGGACACCGATTCCATCTGCGCCGCCATCAAGGACGTGTTCCAGGACACCCGCAGCGTACTGGAGCCGGCCGGCGCCATGGCCGTGGCCGGCGCCAAGCAGTACGCCGCCGAACACAAGCTCAAGGACAAGACGCTGGTCGCCATTGCCTGCGGCGCCAACATGAACTTCGACCGCCTGCGTTTCGTGGCCGAACGCGCCGAGGTCGGCGAGATGCGCGAGGCCGTCTTCGCCGTCACCATGCCGGAACAGCGCGGCAGCTTCCGCCGCTTCTGCGAACTGGTCGGCGAGCGCAGCGTGACCGAATTCAATTACCGCATCTCCGATTCCGACCGCGCCCATGTCTTCGTCGGCCTGCAGGTTTCAGCGCCGACCGAACCCGACAGGATTGCCGGCCACTTCCGCCGCCATGGCTTCGATACGCTGGACCTGACGCACGATGAAATGGCCAAGACCCACTTGCGCCACATGGTCGGCGGCCGCTCGGCGCAGGCGCGCGACGAGTTGCTGTACCGCTTCGAATTTCCCGAGCGGCCGGGCGCGCTGATGCGCTTTCTGAACGCGATGAATCCGGAATGGAACATCAGCCTGTTCCACTACCGCAACCAGGGCGCCGACTACGGCCGCATCCTGATCGGCATCCAGGTGCCGCCGGCCGACAAGAAGCAATTCCGCAACTTCGTGGCCGAGCTCGGCTATCCGCACTGGAACGAGACCGACAATCCGGCCTACAAGCTGTTCCTGTAATTCCCGGTCCGGAAAGCGAGAGGGCCTCCAAACGGAGGCCCTGCCCTTCTTTGCTCAAGACCCGCCCGGCTGCAACCTGGAGGGGGGGTTCGCTGTCACTCGGCGGCTCACGGAGATGTGCCGCGCATTCAGCAAGGTGCAGCCAGGCCGGCGCCTGCGCTTAGAACCGGTGACGCAGACCCACCGCGAAGGCGGTGTCGCTGGCATCGCGCTGGAACGCGTAGTTGTCGGCGTAGGACGCATACGCATACAGGTTGGTGCGCTTGGTGAAGTCGTACGTGTAGCCCAGGCTGTAGACGTTGAAGGTCGCGTCGTCGCCGGTCAGCTTGTCGTTGCTCGGCGTGGCGCGCTGCCACGAGCCGAAGACAGCGTGGCGGCCCAGCGGCACGGTGGCGCCGATCATGTAGGAGTTGGCGCGGAAGCCGTCGGCCAGCTTGAACGTGCCGAACTTCTGCATGCCGTCCGGCGTGGTGCCCATGTTCTGGCCTACGAACCAGCCGTCGCGAGTCTGGCCGAAAGCCGCCGCCACCTTGACCACCTCGAAGTCGTAGGTGCCGCCAATCAGGTACGACTGGATACGCGCGCTGGACTTGCCGCCGATGTTGTCATTGGACGGATTGAAGCGGTCATAGGCTGCCGCCAGGTTCAGCGGGCCGTTCAGGTATTGCACACCCGCGGTCAGCACACGGTTGTTGTTGCCCGTGGCAAAGCCGGTCTGGTGCTTTTCCTTGACGCCGTCTTCGACGCTGTCATCGGCGCTGAACGAATAGCCCACGCCGATCTTGAAGCCGTCCATGCTGGGGGTCTGGTACAGCACCATGTTGTCCAGGCGCATCGTGTTGGCGCTGCTGAACGTGGTGCCCAGGTTGGCGTTGTTGTAGCTGATCGAGAACGGGTCGATCGAGCCGAAGTACTTCGAGGCCAGGTTGGTCTGGCGGCCGAATTCCAGGCGGCCCCACGAGTCGCTGTCCAGGCCCACGGTGGCCTGGCGGCCCCAGAGACGGCCGCTTTGCAGCGACTGGCCGTTCATCGGGCCGAAGCCGCCTTCCAGGTTGAACACGGCGCGCAAACCGTCGCCCAGGTCTTCCGAGCCGCGCAGGCCGAAGCGCGAACCGCTGCTCACGCCCTGCACGCCGGCGACGCGGCTTTGCGAATTGCCGTTGAATTTGACTTTTTCGTAGCCGATACCGGCGTCGATCAAGCCGTACAGCGTCACGGAGTCGGCAGCCTGCGCGGCACCGGCAAAGCCGGTCAGCAACGCGACAGCCAATAGCGTCTTTTTCATGAGAGTCCTCGAAATGGCAAGATAAAGGCAGTCCGCATCCGTACGGCGGGTTCCGCTTCGGGCTGCGTGCCGCTACGAAAAAGCGAGCGGCGTCTGCACTGAATCTAGTGTCGGACCTGGAACAATTTGAAGTAATCCGAATTTCGAAGAACTACTTTCCATGGGTGGGATAATGCGCGGCGGCAGCCGCTTCCACACGTCGAGGAACGCGCTTTAACGTCTTGATATCAAATGTGAATTGTTGCTCGCAATCGCGCCGCGACGGCCTCCGCGACGTGGCCCGGCGGGCCGGGCGATCGACATCACCTGTTGCGCGAGCCGCACAATTTTTGCGGCATAAACACCACATGCGAGGCCACACGCAGCCTCCCGCATCAAAGGCAAAACCCCCTTGCAGGGGCTTATGCCTCCGTGCGGCGCGGCCGTGACGGCTCAGCGCCCCTTGGGCGGGTAGTCGAGTTCACCGAAGGTGTATTCGCCGCGGGCCTTGGCCTGGGCCAGTTCTTCGCGCACCTGCTCGCGCGTCTTGCCCATGGCCTGCGGGGCGGCGGCACGCGGCGGGTAATCCAGCTCGCCGCTGGTGACCTGGCCGGCGGCCTTGGCGCTTTGCAGCTCCTGCTGGACCTGTTCGCGCGTCAGGTTGGTCTGCTGGGGAATGGCGGGGGGGTAATCCTGTTCGCCGAACGTGACCTGGCCGGCGGCCTTGGCGGCCTGCAGTTCCTGCTGGACCTGTTCGCGGGTCTTGCCTTCGGCGTGGGCGGCGGACATGCCCGCGAGCGTTGCGGTAACCATGATTGCGGTAGCTAGGGCTTTCATTGCGTTGACTCCATCCTAAACCTGGCACACCGTCCGCCGCCAGGGCGACGGCGGCAATGTGTCAATTCGATTGCTGGGGTGAAGTATCTGGCGATCAGGCCTTAGTAAAAACCCTTATTTTGGTGAACATATTTGCATATGCGGGACAATTGCCGAGCACATACGCGGAACCTGCGCATCAATTGCGCAATGCCGACCTTGCTCCGATGTGATCCGTCGTCGTCCATTCAGCTACGCGCCAGCTGTGTAACGAAAAATGGGCGCAGCCGCGCCCCGAAGTTTCTTTGTCCTAACTAAATAGACATTTCCACTGTCGGGACAATAATTCCATTTATCATATGACCCTGCCAGAAATGGAATTGAAATCGAGGGCTCCATGGACATCCAGCTTAACGACATCGCGCTTTTCGTCGAGGTCGCCAAGCGCAAGAACTTCAGCCATGCCGCGGAAGCCTTGAATATTCCGACGTCCACGCTGTCACGCCGTGTCAGCGAACTCGAGCGCAGCGTAGGCATGCGGCTGCTCAACCGCAGCACCCGCAAGATCGACCTGACCGAAGCCGGCGCCATCTATTTCGAGCGGTGCCGGCACATCGTCGAAGAAGCCCGCATCGCCCACGATCAGTTGCTCGATATGGCGGTGCAGCCCAAGGGCCGCCTGCGCATCTCGCTGCCGACCAGCCTGGCGCAGTTGTTCCTGCCCGCCGTGATCCGCGAATTCCGCGAACAGCATCCGGATATCGAGTGCGATTTCGATCTGAGCATGCGGCCGATCGATCCCATCAGCAATCCATTCGACCTGATCCTTCGATTCGGGCAGCAACCCGATTCCAGCCTGATTTCACGCAAGATCGTGCTGATGGCCCACCAGCTGTATGCCTCGCCGGATTACCTGGCACGCCACGGCGAACCGCGGGTGCCGGCCGACCTGACGCATCACGAATGCCTGCGGCCGACGATGCGCGACGAGTCATCCTTCTGGATGCTTCATTCAGGCGACAAGGTCGAGCGCGTGCAGGTCTCCGGGCGGCTGTCCGCCAACAACGTCGGCATGCTGGGACGCCTGGCCGGCCAGGGGCTGGGTATCACGCCACTGCTGGTGTTCGATGCAATGGAGCGCGCGATCAAGCAGGCCGGACTGGTGCGGGTATTGCCCGACTGGAGCCTGACGCCGCTGCCCCTGTTCGCCCTGCTGCCGTCCCGCATGCTGCCCGCCAAGACCAAGGCTTTCCTGGACTTCATCCAGCCACGGCTGTCGGACGCCTGAGCCCTTTTCCTTCGGGCTCGCCGCCGCGTTTCAGACGGACGCGCTGTCGTACTGACAGACGGTGTACAAGGGCGTGCCGGTGGCCGCGATCTTGGCCGAACCGCCCAGCTCGGGCAGGTCGATGATGGCGGCGGCCTCGACCACGTTCGCACCCAGGCGCTGCAACAGCTTGATCGCCGCCAACATGGTGCCGCCGGTGGCGATCAGGTCATCCACCAGCAGGACGCGCTGCCCCGTGCGCACGGAGTCCGTGTGCATTTCGACGGCGGCATTGCCGTACTCCAGCGAGTATTCCTCGGCCACCGTGCGATAAGGCAGCTTGCCCTTCTTGCGCACCGGCACGAAACCCAGGTTGAGTTCATAGGCCAGCACGCTGCCGATGATGAAACCGCGCGCGTCCACGCCGGCCACCAGGTCCAGGCGCTGGCGCATGTAGCGGTAGACGAAGAGATCGATCAGCACCCGGAACGCACGAGGATCCTGCAGCACCGGCGTGATGTCCCGGAAAATGATGCCGGGTTGGGGCCAGTCTGGAACGCTGCGGATGGTGCGCCGGATGTACTCGGCGTTGTCGGTCTGCATGGAAGACGGCCCTGAAGAATTGAAGCAACGCGAACTATAACCGCGCAACCGCGCTTAAGCCAGGATTGCCATCGCCGATGACACGTCATGCAACTGTCCGCCGCGCAATATGCAACAGCGGTCCACGGCGCCAGCGGGCAATGCGGCGTGCGTCGCCAGCACGACCGTGCGCCCCTGCACCGCCTGCCCCAGGTCGGCGAAGAACGCGGCTTCGGCCGCGCCGTCCAGACCGGCCGTCGGCTCGTCCAGCACGATGACCTCTGCCGGCGACAGCAAGGCGCGCGCCAGACACAGACGCCGCGCCTGGCCGGCGGACAATTGCGAGCCGGTCTCGCCGGTCCAGGTATCCAGGCCGTCGGGCAGGCCCCGCACGAACTCCCCCAGCCGGGCCGCGTCAAGGGCGCGCCACAGCGTGGCATCGTCGGCCTGCGGATCGCCAATCAGCAGGTTGGTGCGCAGCGTTCCCAGGAACACCGGCGCATCCTGCGACAGCAAGGCGATGCGTCGATGCCAGTCGGCCTGGGCGCAGGCGCGGGCGTCCACATCGGCGTAGCGCACCTGGCCCGCCAACGGATCCTCCAGGCGCAACAGCAGGTGCAGCAAGGTGGACTTGCCCACGCCGCTTTCGCCCAGGATCGCCACCCGTTCGCCGGGCTCCACCCGCAGGCGCAGATCGCGCAGCAATGGCGCGGGCGGCTCCGCCGACCTGGCCGGATAGGCGAACGTCAGGTCCACCACTTCCAATGCGCCGCGTCGCGGCAGCGGACTGGGCGCGGCCGGATCGCGCATGTCGGGTTCGCGCTGCGCCACATCGCGGATGCGCTGCGCGGCCGACAGGGCCGACCCCATGCGCGAGGCCCCGCGCATGATGGGACCCGCCACTTCGAAAATGCCGATCACGGCCAGCAGCAGGCCCGCCAGCAGCGGCCCCTCCAGCGCGCCGGCTTCATGCTGTGCCAGGCCGAACCACAGCAAGGCCACCAGCGACAGCCCCGCCGCCGCCTGCAGGAACCACTGCCCCCTGGCGGCCACCCGCGCCTGGCTGGCGCGCGCCCTGGCGCTGGTCTGGCACAGCCGTTCGAAATGCGCATGGGTCTGCGCCTGCGCGTGCAGCGCCACCATGTCGGCATGGCCATCGACCGCGTCCAACGTCGCGGCGCGCAATCCGGCGGCGCTTTCCTGCGCCGCCGCGCCAGGCGCGCGCGCCGCCCGCAGCAGCCACAGCGGCACCAGCACGCAAACCGTCAGCAGGGCCAGCGCGAACACCAGCGCGGCCGCGGGCACCCAATAGCCCAGCACCGCCGTCAGCGCCGCGCCGGCCAGGATGGCGGTAGCCAGCGGCGCCAGCACGAACAGGAAGACGGTGTCCAGCGCATCGACATCGCCGGTCATGCGGGCCACCAGGTCGCCGCTGCGATAGCGCGCCAGCTGTCGTGGCGTCAACCGGATCAGCGCGGCGAACACCGCCGCGCGCAAATCCGCCAACAGGCGCAGCGTGGCCGCATGCCCGACCACGCGGTCGGCGTAGCGCGAAACGATCCGCAGGAACGACAGGCCGCGCACCAGCGCGGACGGCGCGAACAGGTTGAAGGCGCCCCCGGCGCCGGCCAGCGCCGCGCCGGTAAGGAACCAGCCCGACACGCCAAGCAGCCCCACGCCCGCGGCGACAGTCGCCAGGGCGCAGAACAACGCCAGCAGCAGCCCGCCCTTGCGGCGTGCGTAGAGCGGCAGGAGCAGCAATAGATTCTTCATGCGTCTTTCACTTGGGCATCGGCGATGCGCAGCACCCGCGGAAAACGCGCGGCGACCGCGGGCGAATGCGTGGCCAGCAACAGCGTCCGGCCGGCGGCGAATGCCAGGATCTCGTCCAGTACGCGCGCCTGTGTCGCCTCGTCCAGATGCGCGGTGGGTTCGTCCAGCAGGATCAGGCCCGGATCGCGCAGGAACAGCCGTGCCAGCGCGACGCGCTGCGCCTGGCCGCCCGACAGGCCATGTCCGCGACTGCCCAACAGCGTGTCCAGCCCCTGCGGCAGTCCGGCGGCAAACTCCAGCACACAGGCACGGCGGGCGGCTTCCCGCAGCGCCGCGTCGTCGGCCTGCGGACGGCCCAGGCGGATGTTGTCGGCAATCGAGCCGGCCAGCAGTTGCGGCTTCTGCCCGATCAAGGCTACGCGCGCGCGCAAATCGGCCTCGCCCCACTGATCCAGGGGCACCCCGTCCAGACGGATGTCGCCCTGGGCGGGGCGCAGTCGCGCGATCGCTTCGATCAGGGTCGACTTGCCGATGCCGCTGGGGCCCATCAGCGCCACATGTTCACCCGGCGCCAGCGTCAGGGCCACATCGGCCAACACCGGCGAGGGCCGGCCAGGTGCCGTCACCGTCAGGCCGGCCACCGTTGCCGCAGCGCCGCCCGGCGGGCGCGCCAGCGGCGTATCGGACGCGGGCGCGACGCCCTCCTCCCGCGGCAGGCCATCGAACAACGTGGCGATCTGCGACACCGCCGCCAACGCCGTGGCGCGGTCATGATAGTGCGCCGCGAACTGGCGCAGCGGCGCATAGACTTCGGGCGCCATCAGCAGGCAGAACAACCCGGCCTGCAGCGTGAAAGGCGACCAGCGCAGGTCCAGGAAACCCAGGTAGCTCAGACCGATGTAGACGGCCACGCCCGCCACGCCGAGCGCGGCAAAGAACTCCAGCACCGCCGAGGAAAGAAAGGCGATGCGCAGCACGGACATGGTGCGCTGGCGCAGCGCATCGCTGGCCGCGGCCACGGACGCCGCCTCGGCCTCGGCGCGACCGTACAGCTTCAGTGTCGACAGGCCGCGCATGCGGTCGGCGAAAAACCCCG
The DNA here is from genome assembly GCF_052906545.1 of Achromobacter sp. CSND-B12. Taxonomy (NCBI): domain Bacteria; kingdom Pseudomonadati; phylum Pseudomonadota; class Betaproteobacteria; order Burkholderiales; family Alcaligenaceae; genus Achromobacter; species Achromobacter sp. CSND-B12. Next base: position 2,739,114 of record NZ_JBREGJ010000001.1, read on the forward strand.
ACAGGCGGGCGAAAGCGCGCAAGTGGCGGCGGCTGGCGCCTTGCGCGCCCCAGCCCACCAACGCCATGAACAAGGGAATCAGCGGCGCCGTGATCAACAACACCAACCCGGCGATCACGTCGACCGGCAGCAGCAATACCGAAAACGCCACCGGCAGCAGCGCCGCCGCGGCCATGGCCGGCAGGTACTTGGCGAAAAAGCCGTCGAGCGCCTCGACCTGATCCACCAGCGCGCTGGCGATTTCACCCGAGGCCTGTCTGCGGCTCCAGTCAGGTCCTTTTTGCAGCAGGCGCGCAAACAGGGCCTGGCGCACATGGCGCTTGATGCGTTCGGCGGCGTCCGCCCCGGCGCGCTCACCCGCCCAGGTAATGCATGCACGCACCAGGATCAGGGCCACGATGGCCAGGATCTGCCCCAGCAACTCCTGGCGCGCGACGTGCCGGACGATGGCGGCATCCAGCACGCTGGCCAGCAGCCAGGCCTGCGCCACCAGCAGCGCGCCCGACGCCAGGGGCGCGGCGCCGGCCAACATCAGCGGGAGCCGCGCCACCCCGGCCAGCGCCATCAACCAGCGCGATTGCTCGCGCGGCGGCTTGCGCAGGCTGGCCGAGGGATCGTGCTCCAGGCTGCTCGCGCGGCCGTTCACTCGTCGTCGCGGTTGGCGCGCGGGTCATGCGAGTGACCTTCGCGCAGCTCGAACCACATTGCATTGAGGATGGCGAACGCACACGCCAATCCCAGGCCGAGTACCCATGAGAAATACCACATGGTGCAAACTCCTTGTCAGTATGAGTTGGGCGTGTCGCCCACGGATGCGTGGGTCACCTTGCCCCGCATCACGCGGTACACCCAGGCGGTGTAGAGCGTCACGATGGGCAGGAAGATGACGACGGCGATCACCATGATCCACAACGTCATGTGGCTGGAGGAGGCGTCCCAGACCGTCAGGCCCGCCTTCGGGTTGCTGGACGAGGGCATCAGGAACGGGAACAGCGAAAAGCCGACCGTCAGGATGATGCCGGCGATCGATACCGCCGAGGCCAGGAACGACAGCACATTGGCGCGCAGCGTCAACAGCAGCAGCACCAGCACGGCGCCGGCCACGCCCAACGCCGGCGCGATCCACATCAGCGGCCACTTGGCGTAGTTGGCCATCCAGGCGCCCGGCGCCACGGCGACCGTCTTGAGCATGGGGTCCGACGGCCCTTGCAGGTCGACAGTGCTGGTGATCGCATGGCCGCCCAGCTTGGCCACCCAGAAGCCGCCCGCGACGAACAGCGCCAGCGTCAGCAGCGCGCACAGGCGGCCCCAGTTACGGGCCCGCGACGACACCGGGTCCTCGGTGCGCCACGCCAGCAGCACGGCGCCGTGCATGGCCAGCATCAACACGCTCAACACGCCGCACAGCAGCGCGAAGGGCGTGAACAACTGGTAGAAATGGCCCTGGTACACCATGCGCAGCGCGTTGTCGTCGAACGTGAACGGCACGCCGAGGATGATGTTGCCCACGGCCACGCCAAACACCAGCGAGGCCACCACGCCCGAGAAGCACAGCACGCCGTCCCAACTGTTGCGCCAGCGCGTGCCTTCCATCTTGCTGCGGTACTTGAACCCGACCGGACGCAGGATCAGCGCGATCAGCGCCAGCATCATCGCCAGGTAGAAGCCCGAGAACGAAGCGGCATACAACAGCGGCCAGGCGGCGAAGATGGCGCCGCCCGCGGTGATCAGCCACACCTGGTTGCCTTCCCACACGGGGCCGACCACGTTGATCACCACGCGGCGTTCGGCATCGGTCTTGGCGACCACCGGCAACAGCGCGGCCACGCCCAGGTCGAAGCCGTCCATGACGGCAAAGCCGATCAGCAGCGCGCCCAGCAGCACCCACCAGACCACCCGCAAGGTGGCGTAGTCGAAAGGAATAAGGGTATCCATTGTTTCTCTCCCCTTAAGCGCGCACGGCGGCGTGGACGGGATCGGCGGCGGCGCTGGCCGGGGCCGGCGCGTCGGACTTCGGGCCCTTGCGCACGGCGTGCAGCATGACCTTCACGCCAATGATCAGCAGCGCGGTGTACAGCACCAGGAAGATCGTCAGGCTGATGGCCAAGTCGGCGATGGTCAGGCCCGATGCCGCGTAGTACGTCGGCAGCACGCCTTCGATCACCCACGGCTGGCGGCCATACTCGGCCACGAACCAGCCGCTCTCGATGGCGACCCAGGGCAGGGGCAGGCTCCACAGCGCCACCTTCAGCAGGCCGCGACGGCTGTCCAGGCGGCCGCGCGAGGCCAGCCAGAACGCCACGCCGAAGAACAGGATCAGGTACATGCCCACGGCCACCATGATGCGGAACGCCCAGAACAGCGGCGCCACGTTCGGCACGGTATCCACCGCGGCCTTCTTGATGTCTTCCTCGGTGACCTTGCTCATGTCTGGCTGGTAGCGCTTGACCAGCAGCGCGTAGCCGAGATCGGGCCAGGTGCGGTCGAACACCATGCGCGCGTCGACGTCCTTGGGATTGGCGCGTATCTTCTGCAGCGCATCGTACGCCACCATGCCGTCGCGAATGCGGTTCTCGGCCCGCAGGATCAGGTCGTTGATGCCCAGCAGCGGCGTCGTCAGCGAACGCGTGCCGATGATGCCCATGACGTAGGGGATCTCGATGGCGAAGTCGTTCTTGCGTTCGGCCTGGTTGGGCAGCGCGATCAGGTTGAAGGACGCGGGCGCCGGCTCGGTGTGCCACATGGATTCCATGGCCGCGATCTTCATCTTCTGGTGCTCGGTGGTGAGATAACCGCTTTCGTCACCCAGCACCACCACCGACAGCGCAGAAGCCAGGCCGAAGCTGGCGGCCACCGCCATCGAGCGCTTGGCCAGGTCGGTGTGGCGGCCCTTGAGCAGGTACCAGGCGCTGATCGCCATGACGAACATGGCGCCCGCGACGTAGCCCGCGCTGACCGTGTGCACGAACTTGGCCTGCGCCACCGGGTTGAAGATCACCGCGGCGAAGTCGGTCATTTCCATGCGCATGGTGTCGGGGTTGAACACCGCGCCCACCGGGTTCTGCATCCAGCCGTTGGCGATCAGGATCCATAGCGCCGAGAAGTTGGTGCCGAACGCCACCAGCCAGGTCACCACCAGGTGGCTGACCTTGGACATGCGGTTCCAGCCGAAGAAGAACAGGCCGACGAAGGTGGCTTCCAGGAAGAAGGCCATCAGCCCTTCGAGCGCCAGCGGCGCGCCGAAGATGTCGCCCACGTAATGGCTGTAGTACGACCAGTTCATGCCGAACTGGAACTCCATGACCACGCCCGTGGCCACGCCCAGCGCGAAGTTGATGCCGAACAGGGTGCCCCAGAACATTGTCATCCGCTTCCAGATGGGGCGGCCAGTCATGACGTACACGCTCTCCATGATGGCCAGGATGAACGACAGGCCGAGCGTGAGGGGGACGAAGAGGAAGTGGTACAGCGCGGTCGCGGCAAACTGGAATCGCGACAGGTTGACGACGTCGAGATCAATCATTGAGGCGCTCCCTTGCAGGTGAGTAGCCACAGCAACCGGCATGGTTCCCAGGCCGACTCTGGCGCCATGATAAGGGCGTTGTATACAGCTTCATAGAGGTTTCCTGAAAAAAACGGGGCAGATCAAAAATCAACCCTTGCCCCGCAACTTGCCGGCGAAGCCCAGCACTTTCTGCACCTTCGAACCCAGTTTCATCAGGTTCTGCAGTGTCTCCGGCGGCAGACGTTGAACCTCATCGAACCATCCGGTGGACAGTTCGATGAGCTCCAGCATTTCGGTCATGCGCTGCTGGGCGTAGGCGCCATCGGGCCCGCTCGGGGGCTCGAGCAGCGTGTCGCGCAGCAGGGTCAGGGTGGGATCGATCTCGCGCTTGCGCTTTTCTTCCATGAGGATGCGGAAGATCTCCCACACATCCTTGGGGGTCTCGAAGTAGTCGTGGCGGTCGCCGACCTGGTGCACCAGCTTCACCAGGCGCCAGGACTGCAGTTCCTTCAGGCCCAGGCTGACGTTCGAGCGGGAAAAGCCGAGCGTTTCGGCGATGTCGTCGGCATGCAGGGGCTGGGGCGCCAGGAACAGCAAGGCGTAGATCTGGCCGACGGTGCGGTTCACGCCCCAACGGCTGCCCATTTCGCCGAAGTGCAGGACGAAACGTTCGTTTTGGGGGGTAAGCACCATGAGGAATCCAGGCCGACAAATGCAACGGCGCAAACATAAATAGTTACGCCGTTTTCAGAAATTCCTGAAATTATCGAACAAACTGTGCGAAAACACAAACCACACTCCCGGTGGGGGCAAGACCGCAAGCGCAGCGTATTCAACCGCTTTCGCCGTGGATTCAATCGGCGTTTGTTGCGGCCGAACGACGAAAAAAAGCCACCGGCCGGTGGGGCGGTGGCGGGAAACAACGGGAAGCCGGGCGCCAAGCGCCCGGGAAAAGCGGGAAGCTCAGCCGGCCTTGACGGTCACGGCGGCGGAAACGCGCTTGGCCTTGGCACGGGCCGCCGCGACGTCGTCGGCCACGGCCAGGCCCACGCCCATGCGGCGCTTGACGAAGGATTCGGGCTTGCCGAACAGGCGGATATCGGTGCCGGGCTCGGCCAGAGCCTGCGCCACGTTGTGGAACGACACGGCCTGGGCGTCGACGCCGCCATAGATGACGCTGCTGGCGCCGGGCTGGCGCAGCGAGGTGTCCACCGGCAGCCCCAGCAGGGCGCGGGCGTGCAGCTCGAATTCGTTCTGGGCCTGGGTGATCATGGTGACCATGCCCGTATCGTGCGGCCGCGGGCTCACTTCCGAAAACCAGACCTGGTCACCGGCCACGAACAGTTCGACACCGAAGATGCCCAGTCCGCCCAATTCCGCCGTGACCGCCGACGCGATCTCGCGGGCCCGCGCCAGCGCGGCCGGCGACATGGGATGCGGCTGCCAGCTTTCGACATAGTCGCCGTCGACCTGCTTGTGGCCGATCGGCTCGCAATAGCGGGTCTCGACCTGGCCGTCGGCGCCACGGGCGCGGACGGTCAACAGTGTGATTTCGTAGTCGAAGCGAATGAAGCCCTCGACGATGGCGCGGCCGCCGCCGACCCGGCCGCCTTCCTGGGCGTAGCGCCAGGCGGACGCGACCTCTTCGGGCGCCTTGATGAGGGACTGGCCCTTGCCGGACGACGACATGACCGGCTTGATGACGCAGGGATAGCCGATGCCGCCATCGATGGCCTGGCGCAACTCGTCTTCCGTGTCGACGAAGGCATAGGGCGACGTGGGCAGGCCCAGGGTCTCGGCCGCCAGACGGCGGATGCCCTCGCGGTTCATGGTCAGTTGCGCCGCCCGGGCGGTCGGCGTGACCCGCGCCACGCCGGCCGATTCGAGCTGCACCAGCAAATTGGTGGCAATGGCCTCGATTTCGGGGACAATAACGTGCGGCTGCTCCTGCCGGATGACCTTTTCCAGGGCTTCGGGATCCGTCATCGACACCACGTGCGCGCGATGCGCCACCTGGTGTCCGGGCGCGTCCGCATACCGGTCCACCGCAATGACTTCCACGCCCAGCCGCTGCAGGGCGATGATGACCTCTTTGCCCAGTTCGCCCGACCCGAGCAGCATGACGCGGGTGGCCAGGGGGGACAGGGGCGTGCCGAGGACGGGACTGGGAATGCTGGACATGGAGCGGGCCTGGAAAGTAAAGAGTGATAGCCGGATGAAAGAGCCGCCAGGATGCCATACCCCCCAGCCCGGGGCAAACCCGCAACCTGATATTAAAATCCCCTGATGACCGACCATCCCACCACATCGTCCGAGACCGCGCTGGCATCTGCGCGCAGGACGTTGCAAATCGAAAGCCAGGGCATCCTGGACCTGTCCGCCCGGCTCGACGACAGCTTCGCGCAGGTCGTCGCCATGCTGCTGGCCTGCCGCGGCCGCGTCGTGGTCAGCGGCATCGGCAAGACCGGCCATGTGGCCCGCAAGATCGCGGCGACGCTGGCCTCCACCGGCACGCCCGCCTTCTTCGTGCACGCCGCCGAGGCGGTGCACGGCGACCTGGGCATGATCACCCGCGACGACGTCCTGATCGCCATTTCGTACTCCGGCTCCGGCCAGGAATTGCTGACCATCCTGCCTGTCGCCCGCCGCATGGGCGCGGGCCTGGTCGCCATCACGGGCAATCCGCAGTCCGAACTGGCCCTGCTGGCCGATGTCCACCTGGACGCCAGCGTGGCCCAGGAAGCGTGCCCCCTGAACCTGGCGCCCACTGCCAGCACCACGGCCGCCCTGGCGCTGGGCGACGCCCTGGCGGTGGCCTGCCTCGAAGCGCGCGGCTTCGGCCCCCAGGATTTCGCCCGCTCGCATCCTGGCGGCGCCCTCGGCCGCCGCCTGCTGACCCACGTGCGCAACGTCATGCGCCAGGGCGACGCCCTGCCCGTGGTGGCCCTGGGCACGCCGGTGGCGCAGGCACTCGAGGTCATGTCCGCCAAAGGCATGGGCATGACCGTCGTATGCGACCCGCAGCGCCGCCCCGTGGGCATCTTCACCGACGGCGACCTGCGTCGCCTGATCGCGCGCTACGGCGACATCCGCAGCCTGAACGTCGAGGCCGGCATGACACGCTCGCCGCGCAGCATCAACCCGGACGCGCTGGCCGTCGAGGCCGCGCGCCAGATGGACGAACTGCGGCTCAATCACATGCTGGTGCTGGATGCCGATGGCAGCCTGCTCGGCGCCCTGCACATGCATGACCTGATGGCCGCCAAAGTGGTATGACTATGACTCTTCCTCCCTCGATCACCCACCCCGCCGAAGCGCTGGTCCTGGCCCGCATCCCGCCGGGCGTGCGCGAACGCGCCGCCGCCGTGCGCCTGATGGTCTTCGACGTGGACGGCGTGCTCACCGACGGCAGCCTGTATTACGGGGAAAGCGGCGAAGTGCAGAAACGCTTCCATGCGCTGGACGGCCACGGGCTGCGCCTGCTGATGGAAGGCGGCCTGAAGGTCGCTCTGATGACCGGCCGCTCCGGCCCGATCGTGGCGCGCCGCGCCGCCGAACTGGGCATTTCCGAGATCATGCAGGGCGTGCGCGACAAGGGTGCCGCATTGGCCGAACTTGCGCAGCGCAGCGCGGTCCAACTGAACCAGACCGGCTACATGGGCGACGACATCATCGACCTGCCGGCAATGCAACGCGCGGGCTTCGCCGCCAGCGTGCCGAATGCGCCGGGCTATGTCAGCCAGGCGGCCCACTGGATCGCCACGCAACCTGGCGGCGGTGGCGCGGTCCGCGAGTGCTGCGACCTGCTGCTGGCTTCCCAGGGCCGGCTGGGCGGATTCCTGGCCGCGCCGGGGCTGCTCGGCCCGGGCGCCATCCAGTAAGCGCGCCCCCAAACCTCGCTTCGCACACCTGATGAAAGATCGTTTCCCTTCCCTGATCGCGCTGTTCCTGCTGCTGGTGCTGGTCGCCAGCACGTATTGGGCCGCCGACTACGCGCAACGGGCCATCCAGACGGATCCGCCGCGCCGCGTCACGCACGAAATGGACGCCTGGTCGCGCAATTTCGTGATGCTGCGCACCGACCCGACCGGTCGCCCCATCAACCGGCTGGAAGGCGATTACGCCGAGCATTTCCCCGACGACGATTCGTACCACATCACCCAACCGCGGGCCGTCGGCCAGCGCGAAGCCAGTCCCATCACCGTGGGCGTGTCCAAGACCGCCGTCATGGAGCAGGGCGGCAAGCGCATCGTCATGAATGGCGACGCCCACGTGCACCGCCAGCCCGACGCCAACAACGACGTGCTGGACGTGCGCAGCCAACAGCTGATCCTGCTGCCCGACGAAGACGTGGTGTACACCGACCTGCCGGCCGAGGTCATCAAGGGACGCTCGCGCATGAACGGCAAGGGTATGCACTACAACAACAAGACACGCCAACTGCAGGTATCGGCCTCCACGGACGTGGAGATCGCCGGCTCGGAGAACAAGCCGCGCCGCCAGGCCGACAGCCCTGCCAACACCTCTGACCAGAAGAAACCATGACCGACTTCCGGATTCGCATTGCCCCCACCACGCGCCTGCTGGGCGCGGTGCTGTTGATGGCATCGGCGGTTGCGCCGGCGCTCGCCGCCGACCCCAAGCCGGCCGCCGGCGCAAGCAAGACCGCGCCCGCCGAGGAACCCACCACCACGATCCTGTCGGATACGCTGCACTACGACGACGTGAAAAAGCAGAGCGTCTTCACGGGCAACGTCAACATGACGCGCGGCCTGATGACGCTCACCTCCGACAATCTGGAAATGCGCGAAGACGCCGCGGGCAACCAGTACGGCACGGCGACCGCCAACAAGGGCAAGGTCGTGACCATCCGCCAGGAACGTCCCGAGAACTTCGAACTGATCGAAGGCAAGGGCCTGCGCGCCGAATACGACGGCACCAAGAGCACCTTCGACCTGATCGGCCAGGCCGTGGTGGTGCGCTATGTCTGTGGTAAGCCGTTTGACACGATTCGCGGCGACAGAGTGCGCTACAACGAGAAAAGCGGCACCTACGAGGCCCAGGGAGGCCCGAACTCGTCCGCCGCCGGCGGTCGGGTGCGCTCGGTGGCCGAGCCGCGCGCCAAGTCCGATGCCGCGATCGCCGAGTGCCGCAAGCAGCAAGAATCGAAGAAGGGGCGCTGAAGCGCCTCCCACGTTATCCACACGCAGCCACGATGAACCAACCCTCTGTGCAGACTCCCGTGACCTCCGCCCCTTCGGGCGTCAAGCAGGGCAGCCTGCGCGCAACCGGCTTGCGCAAGACCTACAACGGCCGCACCGTGGTGCAGGACGTGTCCCTGTCCGTCTCCAGCGGCGAAGTGGTCGGCCTGCTCGGCCCCAACGGCGCGGGCAAGACCACCAGCTTCTACATGATCGTCGGGCTGGTGCCGGCCGACGCCGGCCGCATCGAGATCGACGGCTCGGTGATCACCGCGATGCCGATCCACAAGCGCGCCCGCATGGGACTGTCGTACCTGCCCCAGGACGCCTCGGTGTTCCGGCGCCTGACGGTCGAGCAGAACATCCGCGCCGTGCTCGAATTGCAATTGGGGCCGGACGGCCGCACGCTGTCCACGCCCAAGATCAATGAACAGATGGAACTGCTGCTCGAAGAGCTGCAGATCGGCCATATCCGCAGCAACGCCGCCATCTCGCTGTCGGGCGGCGAGCGCCGCCGGGTCGAAATCGCGCGCGCGCTGGCCACCAGCCCGCGCTTCATCCTTCTGGACGAGCCCTTCGCGGGCGTGGACCCGATCGCCGTGATCGAGATCCAGCGCATCGTGCGTTTCCTGAAGGGCCGCGGCATCGGCGTGCTGATCACCGACCATAACGTGCGCGAAACGCTGGGCATCTGCGACCGCGCCTACATCATCAGCGAAGGCAAGGTGCTGACCGACGGTCACCCCGACGAAATCGTCGGCGATCCGGCCGTTCGGCGCGTCTACCTGGGCGAACACTTCCGCATGTAACACCCCGATTGGGGAAAGTCCCAGGGTCCGCGACGGCCCCTGGGGCACGCCCCTGGGCGGCCGCCATGAAAATGCCATGAACTTGCGCTAGGTCAGCTTGTTTTATCGGCCCGAGTCTATACACTAGTATCAAACGAACCCCTCGAACAAGGAGAACGCCTAACGACCCCACCGCGCCTTCCGCGCACCATTTTTTCCTCTTTTAGAAGGAGAGCACACTATGAACCTGAGCATCTGCGGTCGTCACCTCGACGTCACCCCGGCCATCCGGGAATATGTCATGAACAAACTGGCGCGAGTGCTGCGGCATTTCGATCACGTCATCGATACCCAGGTCATGCTCTCAGTAGAGCCCCTGCGGCACAGAGCCGAAATCACCATGCGTCTTAGTGGCAAGGACATTCATTGTGAAGCAACCGATGAAAACCTCTACGCCGCGATCGACCTTCTTGCTGACAAAGTCGACCGTCAGGTCATCAAGCACAAGGACAAGGTACGAAGCCACTCGGCAGAGTCCGTGAAGCGGCAAGCGGCGAGCCTCTCGCCAACCCAGTAACAACGCGCTTCATGATCCGCTCGCCGTGCGAGCCAGGAAACAGCAATCGTTGAATCCTGCCTAAGTCCCGGTGTCCCGCTAGACGCATCGTCCAGCCGGGGCATCGGCAAACTCCCTCCCTCAGTCCCTTCTCTTTGTCCCCCGATTCCCCGGCACATGGCCGCGGAGCGCCGTGTACTCCCCGAATATCCGCTCGCAGCGAGCACGCCATACCCTGCTGGTATACCTACCTGCGCACGAAGAATGCCCACAACGCGGCGCTATCGGTCTATGCTGTCGCTCTCGTGCCGGGAGCGGCGGCCTGATCCAGGAGGGTGCGGACCGCCAGGAAAGTGCCTCCCACCGGAGTTTTTTTGCAGTGCGTCATATAACCCTATAATGACCCGATGAATCATTTGTCGCGCATCCTTCCCGCCGGCAACGTCGTCCTCGATATGCTCGCTACGAGCAAGAAACGCGCGTTCGAACAGGCTGGCCTCCTCTTTGAAAACAACCACGGCTTGGCACGCGCGCTCGTGTTCGACAGCCTGTTTGCACGGGAACGCCTGGGCTCGACGGCACTGGGCCAGGGCGTTGCCGTGCCGCACGGCCGGGTCAAGGGCCTGGAGCAGGCGCTGGCCGCCTTCATCCGCCTGGCGCAGCCCATCACGTTCGACGCACCGGACGGCCAGCCCGTCTCGATGCTGCTCTGTCTGCTGGTGCCGGAAACCGCCACGCAACAACACCTGGACATCCTGGCCGAACTGGCGCAACTGATGTCCAACAAGGCCCTGCGCGAGGCCCTGGCCACCGAGCCGGATCCGGCCGTCGTGCACAAGATGCTCACCACCGGCCAACTCTGACCCTCGCGGAAACGCTGCCATGCTCACGGTGCAGGAACTCGTCGACGACAACGCCGACAAAATCCCCTTCAACTGGATTTCCGGCCAGGGGGCCGCGGACCGCGCGATTCCCGATGACGGCATGGCGGCCGCCGACCTGGTGGGCCACCTGAACCTGATCCACCCGTCGCGTATCCAGGTGTTCGGCCAGGAGGAACTGGCGTACTACACGCGCTTCGACCTGCGCCGCCGCATGCACCATATGGACGAGCTGCTGATCGGCGGCGTGCCGGCCATCCTGCTGGCCGACGGCCTGACGCCGCCGCAGGACCTGGTGGACCAATGCGACCAGCACCAGGTGCCGCTGCTGTCCACTCCCGTGGCGGCCGCGCAGCTGATCGACCTGCTGCGCATCTACCTGGGCAAGAAGCTCGCGCCCACCACCACCGTGCATGGCGTGTTCCTGGACGTGCTGGGCCTGGGCGTGCTCATCACCGGCGAATCCGGCCTGGGCAAGAGCGAACTGGCGCTGGAGCTGATTTCGCGCGGCCACGGCCTGGTGGCCGACGACGCGGTCGAATTCTCGCGCACCGCGCCCAACATGATCGAAGGCCACTGCCCGCAGCTGCTGCAGAACCTGCTGGAAGTGCGCGGCCTGGGCCTGCTGGATATCCGCACCATCTTCGGCGAGACCTCGGTGCGACGCAAGATGCGCCTGAAGCTGATCGTGCACCTGGTGCGCGCCACCGCGCAGGACAAGTTCGAACGCCTGCCGCTGCAGGACATCACCCAGGACATGCTGGGCCTGCCCGTGCGCAAGGTCATGCTGCAGGTTGCCGCCGGCCGCAACCTGGCGGTGCTGGTCGAAGCCGCCGTGCGCAACACCATCCTGAAGCTGCGCGGCATCGACACCCTGGGCGAATTCATGGAACGCCAGGCCATGGCGATCCTGCAAAGCAGCAAATAACGCGCGTCGCCCCGCGGCACCGTGAGCCTGTACGAGAAACTCGCCAACGAGATCGCCAAGTCGATCCGCGACGGCGTGCTGCGCGTGGGCGACAAGCTGCCCTCGGTGCGCGATGCCTGTTCCAGCCGCGGCGTCAGTCCGTCGACGGTATTCCAGGCCTATTACCTGCTGGAAGCGCGCGGCCTGGTCCGCGCCCGCCCCCGCTCCGGCTACTACGTCAATGCGCGCGACGACAGTCTGCCGCCCGAACCTGACACGTCCTGTCCCGACGGCGAATCGACCGAGCTGGCGATCAGCGAGCGCATCTTCGACATCCTCGATTCCGTGCGCAACCGCGACGTCACGCCGCTGGGCTCCGCCTTTCCGTCGCCGCTGCTGTTCCCGCTGCCGCGGCTGGCCCAGGCCATGTCGGCCCATCTCAAGCGCCAGGACCCGCTGGACACGATAGAAGACCTGTCGCCCGGCAACCCCGGCCTGCGCCGGCAGATCGCGCTGCGCTACCTGATCGCCGGCATCAACGTGCCGGCCAACGACATCGTGGTCACCAATGGCGCGCTGGAAGCGCTCAACCTGTGCCTGCAGGCCGTGGCCGAACCGGGCGACACGGTCATCGTCGAAGCGCCGACCTTCTACGGCGCCCTGCAGGCGCTGGAGCGCCACGGCCTGAAAGCGCTGGAAGTGCCCACGCATCCGCGCACCGGCGTGGACCTGGAGGCCATGGAAACGGCGATCAAGCGCCACCGGCCCAAGGCCTGCTGGCTGATGACGCAGTTCCAGAATCCGCTGGGCAGCCTGATGCCCGAGGAAAAGAAGCGGCAGCTGGTCGAGCTGCTGGCGCGCCACGAAATCGCGTTGATCGAGGACGACGTCTACGGCGAGCTGTACTTCGGCGCGGCCCGGCCGGTGCCTGCCAAGGCCTTCGACAAGCACGGGCTGGTGCTGCACTGTTCGTCGTTCTCCAAGTGCCTGGCGCCGGGCTACCGCATCGGCTGGGCCAGCGCCGGCCGTTATACGCAGCGCGTGCAGCGCCTGAAACTGTCGTCCACCCTGTCGGCGTCCGGTCCCGCCCAGGGCGCGCTCGCCGAATACCTGGAGCAAGGCGGCTACGACCGCCACCTGCGCCGGCTGCGCGAAACGCTGCAGGCCCAGCAGGACCTGATGGCCAATGCGATCGCGCGCGAGTTTCCCGCCGGGACCCGCGTGACGCGTCCGCAGGGCGGTTTCTTCCTGTGGCTGGAAATGCCCGCGGCGGTGGACGCGCTGGCGCTGCACCGGCAGGCGCTGGCGCGCGGCATCAGCGTGGCGCCGGGACCGATCTTCTCGGCCAGCGGGCAATTCGGCAACGCCCTGCGGCTGAACTACGGCCATCCATGGGACGACGGCAAGGCTGACGCCGTCCGCGTCCTGGGCGAGATGGCGCGCGCGGCCTGCAGCCAGGCGACGCGGCCCTCCTGATCAGTTGCGGGTTGAGGCGGCGCGGGCGCGCTTGACCTCCAGCGGCGTCACGCCCCCCGCCTGGTTGCCCCAGCTGTTGCGGATGTAAGACACCAGCATGGCGACATCATTGTCATTGAGCAGTTGGCCGAACGGCGGCATGCCGTGGGGCCGCGGATTGGCCGCGGTAGCCGGCGCGAAGCCGCCATCCAGCACCATGCGTATGGCATTGAGCGGAGACGGCGCCGTCACGGTCGGGTTGCCGGCCAGCGCGGGCCAGGCGCCCGCGCTGCCCTCGCCCGCCGGCTGGTGGCACTGCGCGCATTGCTGGCGGTAGATCTTGCCGCCAAGCTCCATCGCCGCGGGCGCGACCGCGGCGCTCGCGACCGCTGCCGGCGCCGGAGTCGACGGCAACGATTTGAGATACACGCCCATCGCCAGCGCGTCGGCATCGCTCAGGTGCTGCGTGCTGCCCAGCACCACCTCGGCCATGGGGCCGCTGGCGCTGGAGTGGGCCGCGATGCCGGTGCGCAGCAGCGCCGCGATGTCTTCGGCCGACCAGCGCCCCAGGCCCGTCTGCGGATCGTTGGTCAAGGGCGGCGCATACCAGTCCAGCATGGGAATGATGCCGCCAGCCAGGCCGTCGGCCGCGCGCGTCGCGCCCAGGCTGTTGCGCGGCGCATGGCAGGCGGCGCAGTGGCCCAGGCCCTCGACCAGGTAGCGTCCGCGGTTCCACTGGGTCGACTGGCCCGGATCGGCCTCCTGCACGCCAGGGCGGAAATACAGGGCGCGCCACGCCGCCAGCAGGATGCGCTGGTCGTACGGGAAATCGAGTTCCGGCGCGCGGCTCGGCCGTTCGACCGGCGTGACCGTACGCAGATAGGCGAACAGGGCGTCCGAGTCGGCACGCGTGACGCGGGTGTATTCGGTGTACGGGAAGGCCGGATACAACAGCGTGCCGTCGCGCGACTTGCCGTTGTGCAGCGCCTGCCAGAAATCATCCGCGCTCCAGGCGCCGATGCCGGTCTTCTCGTCGGGCGTGATGTTGGGGCCGTAGATCGTGCCGAATGGCGTCGGAATGGCGGTGCCTCCGGCATACGCCTGGCCCCCGCGCGCGGTATGGCAGGCCATGCAATTGCCGGCCAGGGCGAGGTAGCGGCCGCGCTCGATGCGCTGCTGCGGATCGGCCGGCGCCTCGGTCGGGCCGGTGCTGGCATCGTCGCGCGTGCCTTGCCAATAGAGAATGCCGACCGCCAACACGGCCAGCGCCAACAGGATGCCGAGGAGTCGCTTCATCAGTTTCATGGCGTGCCCCCTCAACGCTGCGCCTGGCTGCCGCACTCGGCTGGCAGGCGCAGGGAACCGGCCGGTTCGGGCGCATAGTCGTCAGCCACCGGCTGCGACGACAGCCAGGCCGCCAGGGCGCCGATGTCCGCGGGCGTGAGTTTGTGGGCAACGTCGGCCATGCAATCGGGCGCGGCGGCGCGGCGCAGGCCGTTCTTCCAGCTGCCGATCTGCGAGCTGATGTAGTCGCGCGGCAAGCCCAGCAATCCGGGAACGGCGGGCAACAGGCCGCCCAACGAGGCGCCGTGACAGGACGCACAGGCCGGCAGGCCGCGGGCGGCATCGCCGCCGAGCGCCAGCCTGCGGCCGGCTTCCAGCGTGGCGGCGGACACCTCGGCGCGCACCGGCGGCGGATACGGCACGTGCTGCGCCGCGAAGTAGCCGGCCATTTCGTGCAGATAGGCATCCGGCAGGCCCGCCAGCAGGTGCGCCATGGGCCGGTACTGGCGCCGGTCGTCGCGGAAATTGAGCAGTTGGTGGTAGAGGTATTCCTGCGGCTTGCCGGCCAGGCGCGGGTAATAACCGTCGGCGCCGGCGCGGCCCTGCTCGCCATGACAGGCCGTACAGGCCGCCACCCGGGCCGCCATGGTGCCGGGCTGCAATACCTGGGGCGTGTCCTGGGCCAGCACGGGGGCTGCGGAAAAGGCCACAACGGCGGCGGCCAGAAGCCGGGATTTTGCCCAAAACCGTGGCAGTGAAACACTACGAAAGGAAATGAAGGCTAACATCTAGGGCCAGTTAACACTAAGTCGAACCAACCCCGGAAGCGCATGGCGGCGGGGCGCGTAGATGAATCTCGGTCGTGTGCCGGTGCCCAAGCTTACGCCAGGGGCGGTAAAACGGTACAGGCGCAGATCCGCAGTTTACGGCCATATCAGATGCCGACCCGCCGGCATCCTCCCGGAAAAGCGTGCCACAATCATGTCCATGTTGAAAGTCGTCCTCGTCACCGGCATCTCAGGCTCAGGCAAGTCCGTCGCCCTGCGCATGCTCGAGGACGCCAGCTACACCTGCGTCGACAACCTGCCGGTGCGGTTCCTGACAGAATTCATCGCCAATGCCCGTGACGACGGCCTGGAACGCGTGGCGGTCGCCATCGACGTGCGTTCGCCGGGCGAGCTGGCCGAACTGCCGGACGTGGTCACCGCGCTGCGCGCCATGGGAACCAGCCTGCGCGTGGTGTTCCTGGACGCCAGCACCGACACCCTGGTGCAACGCTACTCCGAATCGCGCCGCCGCCATCCGCTGACCGACCGGCTGCAACGCGGCGGCACCGCGCCGTCGCTGACCGACTGCATCGCGCTCGAACGTGAACTGCTGGCGCCGCTGCGCGAGCAGGAACACGTCATCGACACCTCGGAACTCACCCCGGGCCAGCTGCGCGCCTGGATCCGCGACCTGATCCAGGCCGATCGCGCGCCGCTGGTGCTGACCTTCGAATCGTTCGCCTACAAGCGCGGCGTGCCGCGCGATGCCGACCTGGTGTTCGACGTGCGCTGCCTGCCGAACCCCTATTACGACCGCAACCTGCGTCCGCTGACCGGCCGCGACGAGCCCGTCGCCACCTGGCTGGCCGGTTATGAACAGGTGGGCCAGATGATCGACGACATCACCGGCTTCCTGAACCGCTGGCTGCCGCAATACACGCAAGACACCCGCAACTACCTGACGGTCGCCATCGGTTGCACCGGCGGCCAGCATCGTTCGGTCTACGTGGTCGAAGAGCTGGCCAAGCGCTTTGCCGACCACGACCCACTGCTGGTGCGCCATCGCACCCAACTGCCCGACGAATCCGCATGATCCTGTCCCGCCCGCTCCATATCCTGATGATGCTGTTGCTGGCCATTGCCGTGGCCGGCTGCTCTTCCACCGGGGGACGCAAGAAAGGCGGCGGGTACTACAAGGACGATGGCCCGGACGCCAATCCGCCGTCCAACCTGGACCAGGTTCCGGACGCGGTGCCGCGCATCGAGCCCTACGCCAGCGGCGCCAACCGGCCGTACGTGGTGTTCGGCCAGCGCTACGTGCCGGATACCAGCGGCCAACCCTACAAGCGCCAGGGCATCGCCTCGTGGTACGGCAAGAAGTTCCACGGCAACTCCACTTCCATCGGCGAACCGTACGACATGTACGCCATGACGGCGGCCCACACCACGCTGCCGATCCCGAGCTACGCGCGCGTCACCAGTCTGGTCAACGGCAAGACCATCGTCGTGCGGGTCAATGACCGCGGGCCATTCCACAGCGACCGCATCATGGACCTGTCGTACGTGGCGGCCTACAAGCTGGGCATCATCGGGCCGGGCAGCGGCCAGGTGGTGGTCGAGAGCATCGGACAGGACGAGATCCGCCGCCTGGCCTCGCAAGGCACGCCGGCGCCGATGCCCGCCTCGGCGACCGGCTCCACGCCGGTGGCCACACCCGTTGCCGCCGCGCCGGTGGCGCTGGAACCCCAGCCGCTGGCGCAGCAGCCCGCGCCCGCGCCGGGCAGCGCGCCGGTGCGCCCGATGGGCGCGGCCGGCAGCGTCTACCTGCAGGTGGG
This sequence comes from Achromobacter sp. CSND-B12, assembly GCF_052906545.1. Classification (NCBI taxonomy): domain Bacteria; kingdom Pseudomonadati; phylum Pseudomonadota; class Betaproteobacteria; order Burkholderiales; family Alcaligenaceae; genus Achromobacter; species Achromobacter sp. CSND-B12. The sequence goes on from NZ_JBREGJ010000001.1 coordinate 2,756,293, forward strand.
CGCGTTCAGCCAGCCGGCCAACGCGCAATCACTGGTCAGCCGCATCAATACGCAACTGGGCGCCGAGGGCGCGCCCGCGGCCGCGGTGGAGCAGGCCAACAATCTGTACCGCGTCAAGATCGGGCCCTATCCGGATCGCCAGAGCGCCTTGAACGCGGTACAGCTGGTGTCCGACCGCCTCGGCATCACCCCCAGCATCGCCGCGCAATAACGCCTACCTTGCCGGCGGCCAGTCGAACGTCGGCAACTCGAACGGCAGTTGCGCCTGCCCGTCGCAAACCCGGCGCGCGCGCGGATTGCGGCTCAGGTACTGGCTGCCTTCGTGCTTGAGCAGCGCCTGCTTGCGCGGCAGGCCGCCGCCAAACCCGGTCAGTGAGGTGTCCGCGCCGATCACGCGATGGCAGGGGATGATGATGCTGACCGGATTGCGCCCGACCGCGCCGCCGATCGCCTGGGCCCCCTTGGGACGCCCCACGACGCGCGCCAGTTCGCCATAACTGGCAAGCTGGCCGAAATCCAGCGTGCACAGGGCGCGCCAGACCTCGTGCTGGAACGGCGTGCCGACCGGATCGAGCGCCACGTCGAAATCGCGGCGCTCGCCGGCATACCACTGGTCCAGTTCGCGCCGCGCCTGTTCCAGGATGGGATCCGATTCGTCGAGCACCCAGCCGTCGGCCGGGGGCAGCGACATCTGGTCGGTGAACCAGGCGCCGCGCAGGCCCCTGGCGCTGGCCACCAGCCGCATTTCACCCAAAGGCGTGGGCATGTCCCGATAGACCACGCGTTCGGCCGCTTCGCCGGGACGCTTGCGTGCCTGTGCGATGTAGATCATGGCTTACGAATTCTTGCGGGCCAGGGCCCGGTTGTACAGGACGTCGCGCGACAGGCCGGTGACCTTGGCCGCAACCTTCGAGGCATCGCGCAGGGACAGGGTTTCCAGCAGCGCGTCCAGCAACGCGTCGGCGCGCGGGTCGGCGTCTTCGTCGACCTCGCCGCCCGCCTGGGCATGCGCGATCAGCACGAATTCCCCCTGCTCGCGATGCGTGTCGGCTGCCAGCCAGGCGGCGGCCTCGGACAGCGGGAACGTGGCGATCTCCTCGAAACGCTTGGTCAGTTCACGGGCCACCGTCACCAGGCGGGCGGGGCCACAGACCTCCAGCAGGTCCGCCAGGGTCGCCGCGAGCCGATGCGGCGATTCGAACATCACCACCGGCGCGGGCAACGCGCACCAGGTGCGCAGCCAGCGCTGGCGGGCCGCGGCCTTGGATGGCGCAAAGCCGGCGAACGCGTATGCGGGATTTTCGTCGGTGGTGACGCCGCTGCCCATCAAGGCGGCGATCACCGCGCTGGGGCCGGGCACCGGCACCACGGCGAAACCGGCTTCACGCACCGCGCGCACCACGCGCGCCCCGGGGTCGCTGACCGCCGGCGCACCGGCGTCCGACACCAGCGCCACGCGCTGGCCCTGGGCCAGGCGTTCGCAGATGGCCTGCGCCGCCGCCGCTTCATTGTGTCGGTGAGCCGCCATCAGGGGCGTGCCGACGCCCCAGGCATCCAGCAGGGTGCGGCTGGCGCGGGTGTCTTCGGCCGCGATCACGTCGGCGCGCTGCAGCGCGTGCCAGGCCCGCAACCCCAGGTCGCCCAGATTGCCGATCGGCGTGGCCACCACATACAGCGTCGAGGCCGGCCAATGCTGCCCGGCCACGCGTTCAGCCACGCGGGCCCAGGCATCGCCGGCCACCGGGGGTGAGACATTTTGGTTCATTGCAGCCTACTTACACGGAAAACCATGCCAGTGTAGCCGCCATCGTCCCCCCGTTTCGGAACTGGCATGACGGTTGACACATTCGCTTTCGAGCTCGCCCTGGCGGCACGCCGCCGCGCCGAAAAACGCCGCCGCCGCGCGGCGCGACGCGCCGGCCCCGCGGACCGCCCGCCTCCCCGGCGCTCGCCCCGCCAACGCACCGGCGACGCCCATGAAGACGCCGCGCTGCGCCTGCTGCAGGCCGCCGGTCTGGTGCTGCTGGCGCGCAACCTGCACTGCCGCGCCGGCGAGATCGACCTGGCCATGCGTGAAGGCGACATCCTGGTGCTGGTCGAAGTGCGTTCACGCCAGGCAGACGCGTTTGGCGGCGCGGCCGCCAGCATCGGCCGCGACAAACAGGCGCGGCTGGCGCGCGCGGCGGCCCACTGGCTGCCCGAGCTGGCCCGACGCCATTGGCGCGGCAGGCCGCCCGCGGTCCGCTTCGACGCCGTGCTCTTCGACGGCGGCCAGGTCCGGTGGCTACGCGCGGCGTTCGAGCTGCCTTGATCGGGCGCCGCCCGTGAGATAATCGCGGCCATGGATATGACCTCTCGAATGACGTCGCACTTTCGCGACGCCATGGCCACGTACGAACAAAGCATGAACGTGCTGGCCGAGCCGCTGGCGATCGCGGTGGACGTGCTGTTTGGCGCCCTGGCCAACAACGGCAAGATTCTGGCCTGCGGCAACGGCGGCTCGGCCGCCGACGCGCAACATTTCATCGCCGAACTGGTGGGCCGCTTCGAACGCGAACGCCTGCCCCTGGCCGGCATCGCCCTGAACACCGACACCTCGATCCTGACCGCCGTCGGCAATGACTACGGTTTCGACGAAGTGTTCGAACGCCAGGTCAACGCCTTTGGCCAGGCCGGCGACGTGCTGGTGGCCATTTCCACCAGCGGCAATTCGCCCAATGTGGTGCGCGCCATGGAGGCGGCCGCCAGCCGTGAAATGCATGTGCTGGCCCTGACCGGCAAGGGCGGCGGCGTCATGGGGGAACTCATCACGCCAATGGACGTCCATCTATGTGTTCCCAGCGATCGCACCATGCGCATCCAGGAAGTCCATATACTGCTGTTGCATGCGCTTTGCGACGGCATTGACGCTCTTCTGCTTGGAGACACCGAATGATTTCAGACGCCAGAACCGCCGCCCGCCCCCTGCTGCTCGCCGCGGCCCTGTCCGGCGCCGCGCTGTCGCTGTCGGCCTGCGCGCCCCTGATCGTGGGCGGCGCGGCCGCCACCACCGCCGTCGTCGTCACCGACCGGCGCACCTCGGGGATCCAGCTCGAAGACCAGAACATGGCCTTCAAGGCCCAGAAGCAGATCTCCGACAAGCTCGGCGACGCGGCGCGCGTCAACGCCATGGCGTACGGCGGCCACCTGCTGCTGACCGGAGACGTGCCCACCGAGGAAGCCAAGTCACAGGCCACCGCCATCGCCCAGGGCGTCGAGAACGTCAAGCAGGTGGTCAACCAGCTCACCGTCGGCCCGATCGCGTCGTTCGGCGTGCGCTCGAACGACACCTGGCTGACGTCCAAGGCCAAGACCGCGCTGATCAACACCAAGTACGTGCCCTCCGGCACCATCGCCGTCACCACCGACCACAGCGTTGTCTACCTCATGGGCAAGGTGACGCAGGCCGAGGGCGACTACGCCGCCAACGCGGTGGCCGACCTCGGCGGCGTGGCAAAAGTGGTAAAACTGTTCGAGACCATCAGCCGCGAGGAAGCGATCCGCCTGTCCAGCAGCGGCAGCAAGTCGACCACCACGGAAACCAAGGCCCCCATCGAAAGCGGCGCGGGCGCTGCCGACAGCGGCAGCAGCGCGCCCAGCAGCGGTGGCAGTGCCGTAGAGGCGATGCCCATCAAATGAAAAAAGCCATCGTAGCCCTGGCCGTCCTGGTGGCGGTCGGCGTCGGCGCCTGGTTCACCCTGCGCCCCACGCAAACCGCGCCCGACGTCACCTTCACCACGCTGGAGGGCAAGACCTTCTCCATGCAGGACCTGCGCGGCAAGGTGGTCCTGGTGAAGTTCTGGGCCACCAGCTGTGTCACCTGTGTCAAGCAAATGCCGGAAACCATCTCGGCCTACAACGAGTACGCGGGCAAGGGCTACGAGGCTATCGCGGTCGCCATGGACTACGACCCGCCCAACTACGTGCTGAACTTCAGCGAAAGCCGCAAGCTGCCGTTCCCGGTGGCGCTGGACACCAAGGGCGACATCGCCCGCGCCTTTGGCGACATCCGCCTGACGCCCACGGCCTTCCTGATCGACAAACAGGGACGCATTATCAAGCGCTACCTGGGCGAGTACGACGTGGCCGAATTCCATGCCACCGTCGAGAAGGCACTGGCCGCGGGCTGAACCCCGGTCCGCTTGGCCGCCGCCATGAACCGCCCGCCTGCCGGGCGGTTTTCATTTGGCCGCGGCCGGCCCGCCTGCCTCGGCCACACCCCGGGCCGATCCCCGCCGCCCCCCCCGGCCCCATGTCCGAAGCCAGCGCCTGGCCCCAAAAAAAAAACCGCCCGCATGATGCGGGCGGTTTCGGCAGGGGGAAGCGTCGCGATCAGAACGCCGGCACCACGGCGCCCTTGTATTTCTCGACGATGAACTTCTTCACCTCGGGCGAATGCAGCGCATTGACCAGCTTCTTGATTCCCGGCGCGTCCTTGTTGTCCGAGCGGGTCACCAGGATGTTGGCGTACGGCGAATCCGAACCCTCGATGAACAGCGCGTCCTTGGTCGGCACCAGGCCGGCTTCGAGCGCGTAGTTGGTGTTGATCAGGGCCAGGTCGACGTCGTCCAGCGAGCGCGGCAGCATGGCGGCCTCGAGTTCGCGGAACTTCAGCTTCTTGGGGTTATCGGTCACGTCCGCGGCGGTCGCCAGGATGTTGGAGGGATCCTTCAGCTTGATGACGCCCTGCTTCTGCAGCAGCACCAGCGCGCGCCCGCCATTGGACGGATCGTTCGGGATGGCGACGGTGGCGCCGTCCTTCAGTTCGGCCAGGGTCTTGATTTTCTTGGAGTAGCCGCCGAAAGGTTCGACGTGGACCAGGGCGACCGGCACCAGCGTGGCCTTGCGGTCCTTGTTGAAGGTGTCCAGATACGGCTTGTGCTGGAAGAAATTGGCGTCGAGCTGCTTGTCGGCCAGTTGCAGGTTGGGCTGGACGTAGTCGTTGAACACCTTGATGTCGAGTTCCACGCCTTCCTTGGCCAGCTGCGGCTTGACCACTTCCAGGATCTCGGCGTGCGGCACCTGGGTGGCGCCCACCACGATCTTTTCGGCATGGGCGGCGGTGGCTGCCACCAGCAGGGCCGACGCCACCAGGGCGGAACGGACGAAATTCAAACGCATGAGTTGCCTCTTTTATAGGTAGAAATTTGGGGGCATATGCCCGGCCGGTGTGGAGATTCCCCCTTGTGAGGGGTGCTCCGTTGCGAAAACGCCCCCAATTTACCCGAATGCCGGTTATTTGTCGGGCATAACAACATGGGTTTAAAGCATAAGCAACCTGCGGGTACTACAATCCGTCGTATGCTTGCGCTAGCGCGTTGCCAACGCGTTCCTGTGCAGGCATTTTTTTACTGCCGGACCTCACGCCCCCACGGGGGGCAATGCCTGTCCGCCATCGCTGGCGCAGGCTTTCAACCTCTAACTTTCATACCCTACTTATTGCCGACTTAGCTGCCATGACCGACACCCCCGACCCTGCTGCCGTCTCGTCTCCCGCTGTCAAAGCCGCGGTGCTCTCCGAAGCGCTGCCTTATATCCGACGATTCCACGGCAAAACCATCGTGGTCAAGTACGGCGGCAACGCCATGACGGAAGAGCGCCTGCAGCGCAGCTTCGCGCATGACGTGGTGTTGCTCAAGCTGGTGGGTCTGAATCCGGTGGTGGTGCATGGCGGCGGCCCGCAGATCGACGACGCGCTGCGCCGCATCGGCAAGCAGGGCACCTTCATCCAGGGCATGCGCGTCACCGATGCCGAGACCATGGAAGTGGTCGAATGGGTGCTGGGCGGCCAGGTCCAGCAGGACATCGTCATGATGATCAACGAGGTCGGCGGCAAGGCCGTGGGCCTGACCGGCAAGGACGGCGGACTGATCCAGGCCCAGAAGAAGCTGATGGCCAACAAGGAAAACCCGGCCGAACCGATCGACATCGGTTTCGTCGGCGACATCACCCTGGTCGAGCCGGCGGTGGTCAAGGCCCTGCAGGACGACCAGTTCATTCCGGTCATCTCGCCCATCGGCTACGGTGAAGACGGCACCGCCTACAACATCAACGCCGACGTCGTCGCCGGCAAGATGGCCGAAGTGCTGGGCGCCGAAAAGCTGCTGATGCTGACCAACACCCCGGGCGTGCTGGACAAGGGCGGCAAGCTGCTGCGCAGCCTGTCGGCCCAGACCATCGACGAGCTGTTCGCCGACGGCACCATCTCGGGCGGCATGCTGCCCAAGATCTCGTCGGCGCTGGATGCCGCCAAGAATGGCGTCAATTCGGTGCACATCGTCGACGGCCGCGTGCCGCACTGCCTGTTGCTGGAAATCCTGACCGACCAAGGCGTTGGCACGATGATCAGCTCGCACTGATGCGAGCGCTGCGCACCCTGCTGCGGCCGGCGGTGCGCCAGCGCCGCTCGCGCCGCACGACCACGGGCGCCCCCGGGCGCCTGTGGTTGTTCGACCTGGACAACACGCTGCACGATACGTCGCATGCGATCTTCCCTCGGATCGACCATGGCATGACCATGGCGGTGGCCGAGGCGCTGGAGGTCGACGTCGACACCGCCAATGCCGTGCGCAAGCAGTACTGGCAGCGCTATGGCGCCACGATGATCGGCATGGTCCGGCACCATGGCGTGGACCCGCATGTCTTCCTGCACCGCAGCCATGATTTCGACGTCAATCCGCTCGTGCGCGCCGAAAAGGCGCTGGCGTACAAGCTGAAGCAACTGCCCGGGCGCAAGGTACTGCTGACCAACGCGCCGCTGCATTACGCGCGCGCGGTGCTGCGGCGGCTGGGCATCCTGCGCCAGTTCGACAGCCTGTGGGCCATCGAGCACATGCGCCTGCATGGCGAATTCCGCCCCAAGCCATCGCCGGCGCTGCTGCGCTACGTGCTGGCGCGCGAAGGCGTGCCGGCGCGCCAGGCGGTGCTGGTGGAAGACACCCTTGCCAATCTGCGCGGCGCGCGGCGCGCCGGGCTGCGCACGGTGCATGTGTTCCATCCCGGCACCCCGTTCGCGCGCGGCCGCGCGCAACGGCCGGCCTACGTCGACTTGCGGGTAAACTCCGTCAGTGATTTGCTGCTGCGCCGGCGCCCCTTGCGGGGTTGACCGCCGACGCGCCTTCCCTCCTCCACCGTCAGCCTGCGTAACACCAGACCCGTCCATGGCGAGCAAACCCGGCGAGCGCAAGACCCAGATTCTGCAGACCCTGGCCGAGATGCTGGAGCAGCCGCACGCCTCGCGCATCACCACGGCGGCGCTGGCCGCGCGCCTGGCGGTATCGGAAGCCGCGCTTTATCGGCATTTCGCCAGCAAGGCGCAGATGTTCGAAGGGCTGATCGAATTCATCGAAACCAGCATTTTCACGCTGGTGAACCAGATCGCCATCGCCGAGCCCTATGGCCTGTCGCAGGCGCACCAGACGGTGTCGATGCTGCTGACGTTCTCGGAACGCAATCGAGGCATGACGCGGGTGCTGACGGGTGACGCCCTGGTCACCGAGGACAATCGCCTGCAGGAACGGATCAACCACATCAACGACCGCATCGAGGCGTCGTTGAAGCAATCGCTGCGTATCGCCGTGACCGACGGCGGCCTGCCGCCCGAGGCCAACGTGGCCGCGCATGCCAGCCTGCTGACGCATCTGGTGCTGGGGCGGTGGCTGCGCTATGCCCAGAGCGGCTGGCGCGTGGCGCCCACACTGCACCTGGACGAGCAATTGCGCCTGGCGTTGGGCTGATCTCATTCGCGCCATAACACGAACGAATTAACTACCTCGCGCCGGTGGTGTTGCAGTATTTGTTTGTTTTTATGCAACATTCGCAGGGTTGCGATTTTTGCCGGCCGACGAGCATAATCTCCGGAGCGGGTTTCCGACAAGCACGATTGTCCGTCGAATTGATACGTATCAATACGGGTTTTCCTTAATGCCGTCACGATCATTCTGTAGCGTCGACACTTCGCTTTGATCCAGCCCAAGGCTTGGCAACGGGGTGTCGTCAGTTTGACCTCAACCGGAGATGGATATGACTGCGGAAACCGCTGTCCCTGCCTCGCAAGCCCCCAAGAAAACCAAAATCCCGATCGGCCTGGTCGCCGGCTTCATCGTCATGATCGGCGTGCTGATGCTGCCCTTGCCGGCCGACCTGCCCGTTGCCGGCCATCGCATGCTGGCGATCCTGGCGTTCGCGGTGGTGGTGTGGATCACGGAAGCCGTGTCCTACGAAGCCAGCGCGATCATGATCACGACGCTGATGGCCTTCCTGCTGGGCACCGCGCCCACCATCAAGGATCCGCAGGTGGTCTACGGCACGTCGGCCGCCATCAGCATGGCGCTGACCGGCTTCGCCAACTCGGCGCTGGCGCTGGTCACCGGCGCCCTGTTCATCGCCGCGGCCATGACCTTCACCGGACTGGATCGGCGCATCGCGCTGGTGACGCTGTCCAAGGTCGGAACCAGCACGCGGCGCATCCTGATCGGATGTATCGCCGTGACCATCGTGCTGAGCCTGGTGGTGCCCAGCGCGACCGCCCGCAGCGCGGCCGTGGTGCCCATCATGATGGGCGTGATCGCGGCCTTTGGCGTGGACAAGCGCTCGAACATCGCCGCCGGCATCATGATCATCGTGGCGCAGGCCACCAGCATCTGGAACGTCGGCATCCAGACCGCGGCCGCGCAGAACCTGCTGACCGTCGGCTTCATGGAAAAGATGCTGGGCCAGCGCGTGGCCTGGTCGGACTGGCTGATCGCCGGCGCGCCGTGGTCGCTGATCATGTCGGCGGTGCTGATCATAATCGTGCTCAAGCTGCTGCCGCCGGAAAGCGACAGCATCGCGGGGGGCAAGGAAGCTGTCGAGAAATCGCTGCTTGAATTGGGCCCCATGACGGGCGCGCAAAAGCGCCTGATGGCCGTGTCGGTCATGCTGCTGCTGTTCTGGTCGACCGAAGGCAAGCTGCACAAGTTCGACACCACCTCCACCACCTACTTCGGCCTGGTGCTGCTGCTGTTGCCGCGCTTTGGCGTGATGACCTGGAAAGACGTGCAATCACGCATTCCATGGGGCACTGTGATCGTGTTCGGGGTCGGCATCAGCCTGGGCACCGCGTTGCTGACCACGCAGGCCGGCCAATGGCTGGGCAACCAGGTGGTGGCGCACACGGGTCTGGACCACCTCGGCCCGCTGGCCATCTTCGCGATCCTGTCGGCCTTCCTGATTGTCATCCACCTGGGGTTCGCCAGCGCCACCGCGCTGACCTCGGCGATGCTGCCGATCCTGATCTCGGTGCTGGCCACGCTGCCGGGCGACTTCAGCCGCCTGGGCATGACCATGCTGCTGGGCTTTGTGGTCAGCTATGGCTTCATCCTGCCGATCAACGCGCCGCAGAACATGGTGTGCCTGGGCACGGAAACCTTCAACGCCAAGCAGTTCGCCAAGGTCGGCATCCTGGTCACCGTCATCGGCTATGCGCTGATGATGCTGATGGGCATGACCTACTGGCGCTGGCTGGGCTGGCTGTAAGGAGATCAGGTCATGAAAATCTCCATTGCCCAAGCCAATGAATACGGCCGTCGCGTGCTGATGGCGCAAGGCGTGCCGGAAGATATCGCGCGCGACGTGGCCGAGCACCTGGTGGAGTCCGACCGCGTCGGCTACACCAGCCACGGCCTGTCGATCCTGACCAACTATCGGCGTGTGCTGGCCGAAGGCCTGGCGCAGGCCGACGGCCGCCCCGAACTGCTCAACGACCGTGGCGCCATGCTGGCCTACGACGGCCACAACGGCCTGGGCCAGTACGTGGGCAAGACCGTGATCGAGCAAGCCATCGAGCGCACGCAGGCGCACGGCCAGTGCATCCTGACACTGCGCCGCAGCCACCACCTGGGCCGCATGGGCCACTACGGCGAGATGGTGGCGGCCAAGGGTCTGATCCTGCTGGCCTTCACCAACGTGATCAACCGCGCCCCCACCGTGGCGCCGTTCGGCGGCGCGCGCGCCTGCCTGACGACCAATCCGCTGTGCTTTGCCGGCCCGTTGCCGGGCGGCCGCCCGCCGTTCATCGTCGACATGGCGACCAGTTCGATCGCGGTGAACAAGGCCCGCGTGCTGGCGGCCAAGGGCGAGCAGGCGCCGCCGGGCTCGCTGATCGATGCGCAAGGCAATCCGACCACGGATCCGGGCGCGCTGTTCACCGATCCGCCGGGCGCGCTGCTGCCGTTCGGCGGCCACAAGGGTTACGCGATGGGCCTGGTGGCCGAGCTGCTGGCGGGCGTGCTGTCCGGCGGCGGCACGATCCAGCCGGAACACCCGCGCAACGGAGTGGCCACGAACAATATGTTCGCGCTGCTGCTGGATCCGCAGGTGGACTTCAATACGGACTGGCGCTCGATGGAAGTGGGCGCGTTCATCGACTACCTGCATGCCTGCCCGCCCCAACCGGGCGTGGATGGGGTTCAGTACCCGGGCGAGTACGAAGCCCGCAACCGCGAGCTGAACGCGGAGTCGCTGGAATTCGCGCCCCCAATCTGGGATGGATTGAAGAAGCTGGCCGCGGACTTAGGGGTGCCTGAAGCGTTGCCTTGAGGGTTTGTGTTTACGGTTGTTTTTGCGGGCGGCTCAGGGGTTCTTGAGCCGCCCGTTGCGTTGGCGGGCGGGGCGGCGGGGCTACGATTGCGGTCCGGAGCGTTCGCTCCGGACTGCCCCGTTGTCAACCTCGTACGCCTTCGGCTCCCTACGGTTTCCCTCGGGCGCATCTACACGCCCCGCCGCCCCGCCCGCCAACGCAACGGGCTCACGTCGTCTCGGGCTCAACATCGCAGGGGCGAATGGGGTGCTTGGCGTTTTTGCCAGCGACTGGGGGAGAGAGGAGGATCTTGCGGGGCCCGCCCAAAGCCGGCCGCGCGGGCGGCCTTTTTGGGCTTACGCGATGAGGGACGTCGAAGGGGTGGCGGCGGCGCCGCTGGTGAGGGACGTGTGATGTTCATCGGCGTGGTCGGCGCGAGAGGTCCGTCACGCGCAATACGTTCTACGCCGCGCCGACCACCACCGCCCCTCCCCTGACCATGCGGAGTTATCAGAACCCCACTCGTCACCCACGCGCAGCGAACCCCGCCCCGACGCCAGACACCATGTATGCCGTTGATGGCCGCCCGCGCGGCCGTCAACGGCGGGCGACGCAAGACTCTCTCCTTACCCCACGCTGCAGCAGCGTCACATTCCTCGACACCGGTAGCCCGGGGCGGTGGGCGCACGGGTGGGCGCGCCGTTCAGATGCGCCCGACGGAAACCGTAGGGAGCCGAAGGCGGACGAGGTTGAGTATGGGGCAGTCCGGAGCGAAGGCTCCGGACCGCAATCGTAGGCGCGCCCACCCGTGCGCCCACCGCCCCGGGCGGCCCACGAAGAAAAAAAGCTCAGCTCTTGACCGACCGATGCCGACTGATGCTCATCATGATCCCAAACGCGATCCCCATGGTGAACAACGCCGTGCCGCCGTAACTCATGAACGGCAGGGGCACCCCGACCACAGGCAGAATCCCCGTCACCATGCCCACGTTCACAAATACATAAATGAACAGCATCATCGTCAACGCGCCGGACAGCAACCGCCCGAACTGCGATGACGCGCGCGAAGCGATGGTCAGGCCGCGGGCCATCATCAGGCCATACAGAACCAGGATGGCGATACCGCCGTACAGGCCGAATTCCTCGGCGTAGACGGCGAAGATGAAGTCGGTGGTGCGTTCGGGGATGAAATCCAGGTGCGTCTGCGTGCCCTTCATGTAGCCCTTGCCGTAGACCCCGCCCGAGCCCACCGCGATCATCGACTGGATGGTGTGGAAACCCTTGCCGAGCGGATCGGAGCTGGGGTTGAGCAGCGTGCAGACGCGGTGCTTCTGGTAATCGTGCAGCACCACCCAGTTGACGTCCGGTTCGCACAGCTGGTCTTCGTAGTACACCAGCGTGCCGATGGCGATGATGCCCGCCAGCATGACCGGCACCAGCAGCTTGAACGACAGTCCGGCGAAGTAGATGACGAAGAAGCCGGCGCCGAACACCAGCAGCGCGGTGCCCAGGTCGGGTTGCAGCACGATCAGCCCGAAGGGCGCGGCCAGCATCGCGGCGGCGGCCAGGAAGTCGCGGATGCGCACCGCGCCCTCGTGGCGCTGGAAATACCAGGCCAGCATCATGGGCACGGCGATCTTCATCATTTCGGACGGCTGGATACGGGTCACGCCCAGGTTGAGCCAGCGCGTCGCGCCCTTGCTGGTCTCGCCGAAGAATTCCACCCCCAGCAGCAGCACCACGCCGATCACATAGAACGGCAGCGCCAGCTTCATCAGCCATTTGGGCGGGATCAGCGCCATGGTCCACATGGCGAAAAAGGCGATGATGAAATTGCGCGACTGTTCGGCGAAGCGCCAGTCGGTGCCGCCCACCGCCGAATGCATGACCGTCAGGCCGAGCGCCGCGAACATGAGCAGGATCGCCAGCAGCGGCCAGTCGAAGGCCGTGAAGACGCGCAGCAGGATCAGGCCGAGACGCTTCATTGTTGGCGCACCAGATCGGAGGTGATGTTTTCGACCGAGGCCGTCGACGCGTTGCGCTCGGGGCGCTGGATCTTGTCCTGGCGATCCTTGGCCAGCCAGTAGTCGAACACCTTGCGCGCCACCGGCGCGGCGACGCTGGCGCCCCAGCCGGCGTTTTCGACGATCAGCGCGACGGCGATGCGCGGGTGTTCCAGCGGCGCGAAGCCCATGAAGAGCGCGTGGTCGCGCAGGCGTTCGTCGATGGCGCTGGCGCGGTAGTGGCCGCCACGCAGGCTGAACACCTGGGCCGTGCCGGTCTTGCCGGCGGCCTGATAGGGCGCGTTGGCGAAGGCGCGGCGCGCGGTGCCGGCGCGGACCACGTCGGCCATGGCGTTCTTGATGACGTCGACATTGGCCTGCTTGAGAGGGATGCGGTAGTCGGGCGCGGATTCCGTAGGCTTGGCCACGCCCGAACGCGGGTCGCGCACCGCGTGCACCAGGTGCGGACGGCGGTACAGCCCGTTATTGGCCAGGGTCGAGGTGCCCTGCGCCAGTTGCAGCAGGGTGAAGGCGTTGTAGCCCTGCCCCACCGCCACCGAAATCGTCTCGCCGGCGTACCAGCGCTGGCGGTCCTTGTCCTTGTAGGCCGAACGCTTCCACTCGGTCGAGGGCAGCACGCCGCGCTTCTCGCCTTCGAGATCGATGCCGGTGATCTGGCCAAAGCCGAACTGCTTGGTGAAATCGTGCAGCGCGTTCACGCCGATCTCGGGGCCGAGCGAATAGAAGTACGTGTCCGACGACACCACGATGGCCTTGTGCATGTCGGTCATGCCATAGGCGGCGCCGCCGGCATTGCGGAATTTCTGGCCGCCGAACTCGTAGTAGCCGGGGTCCGAGATGCGGTCGGTGGCGCGGCGCTTGCCCAGTTCCAGCGCCGCCAGGCCGACGAAAGGCTTGTAGGTGGAACCGATCGGGTAGGTGCCGTACAGCGGGCGGTTGATCAGCGGGTGGTCCGGCGACTCGTTCAGCATGCGCCAGTTGTCCACGTCGATGCCGTCGACGAACAGGTTCGGGTCGAACGAGGGCTGCGAGACGAAGGCCAGCACCTCGCCGGTGTCGGGATCGATCGCCACCAGCGCGCCGCGCTGGCCCTCGAAGGCTTCCTCGGCCACCTTCTGCAGGCCCAGGTCGATCGACAGCATGATGTCCGAGCCCGGCACCGGGTCGATGCGGCGCAGCGTGCGCATGGGACGGCCGCCCGCGGTCACTTCGACCTCTTCCAGGCCGGTGCGGCCATGCAGGGCTTCTTCCCAGGTCTTCTCGATGCCCTTCTTGCCGATAACGTCGGTACCGCGATAGTTGCCCAGCAGGCCGGCGCGTTCGAGTTCCTCGTTGTCGTTTTCGGCGATGCGGCCGATGTAGCCCACCACGTGGGCGGCGGACTGCCCCTGCGGATACTCGCGCACCCAGCGGGCGCGCAGCTCGACGCCGGGGAACTGGAAGGCGTGGGCCGCGAACCAGGCCGCTTCGGTCTCGTTGAGGTTATTGCGCAGCTGCAGGCTGGCGTAGCGGCTGGATTCGGCGGCGCGGCGCTTGAAGCGGCGTTGATCGGCCGGGCTGATGTAGACCACCTCGGTCAGGCGCTCGAACAGCGCATTCATGTTGCCGGCCTGGGCCGGCACCACTTCGAGGGTGTAGGTGCGGTAGTTGCGCGCCAGCACTTCGCCATTGCGGTCGAGGATCTCGCCGCGGCGCGGCGGGATCGGCACGACCGCGATGCGGTTGCGGTCGGCGCGTTCGGACAGGCCTTCGTAACGGTCGACCTGCAAGTACCAGAACCGGCCTATCAGCACGCCGAAGCAGACCAGCGCAAAGATGCCGCCGACCCAGGCGCGCAGGCGGAAGCGCTGCTTCTGCTGCTGGCCGGTTTTCTTGAATTCAAACATGAGACGCGGCGCCGCCGTCAGGCGGAGGAGGATTCGGCGTCGTCGGCACCGCGCTGCGGCAAGTGCAGCACCCAGCCCGCCAGCGGCCACAACGCGGCGGTGATGGCCACGCTGATGCTCCAGTCCCAGCCCGGCCACTTGCCGGCCAGCCAGGCATGGATGATCTGGGTGATGAAGCGCGCGATCAGGAACACCGGCAACATGTGCATCGCCTGGCTCCAGAGGTCGAACCGTTGCAGGCGGCGGTGCAGCACCACGGCGCCGTAGGCGACCAGGGTGTAGGACAGCGCGTGCTCGCCGAGCAGGCCCGCGTCATGCACGTCCATCAGCAGGCCGAAGCAGAAGGCGGTGAACAGGCCGACGCGGCGCGGCTCATGGACGCACCAGAAAGCGATGATCAGGATCAGCACGTCGGGCGCGCCCTGCCACAACCGCCACGGCAGCAGCGACACCAGCCACACCAGCAGGATGGTGCCCCACACGAAGAGGCCGTGCGCCGGCCCCGACAGGCGGTCAGGCTGCACGTTGCTGGGCGTGCCCAGGCGGCGTCGGGGCTGGCCGGATGATGGTTGGTTAGTCCGATCCACCGGAATCGACCTCCTGACGGTTGGACTCGGCACGTTCCACATCCACCTGCAGGACCAGGAAGTGGCGATAGCGCTCAGGGTGGGCCAGCGGCTCGCAGACAGCGCGGGCGAAGCCGGAAGCGGTGTCGCGCTCGACCGAGGTCACCTTGGCCACCGGCAGGCCGGCGGGAAACAGGCCGCCGACGCCGCTGGTGACGATGGTATCGCCTTCCTTGATGTCGGCATTGGCCGCGAGGTAGCGGACCTCCATCTTGCCGGGAGAGTTCCCGCCAAAGGCGATCAGGCGCAGGCCGTTGCGCAGCAATTGCACCGGGATCGATACCTGTTCGTCGGTGACCAGGGCAGCCTCGGCCGTCATGGGCGTGACGCGCACGATCTGGCCGACCACGCCGCCTTCATCGATCACCGGCATGCCCGGCGCCAGGCCGGCCTTGCTGCCCTTGTTGAACACCAGCCGCTGGTTGAAGGCGTTGGTGGGTTCGTACAGCACTTCGACCACCACGGCCGACTGGGCCACGGTGTCGGTCACGCCGAGCAGGCGGCGCAATTGGGCGTTTTCGGCGGCCAGCTGCGCCGCGTGCGTGGCCACCTGGGCCAGTTCGATGCGCTGGCGCTGCAGGGCTTCGTTTTCGCTGCGGATGAGGTTGGCCGCGTTGACCCATTCATTGACCTGCTGGACCAGGTCGCGCGGCGCCATGACGGCGCGCTGGAAGGGATACAGCGCCACGGACATCGCCCGGCGCGCCGGTTCCAGCATGCGCCACTGCGAATCCATGATGATCAGAGCCAGTGCCAGGACGACCAGGATGACCAGCCGCACCTCCGCGGGAGGGCCGCGCCTGAATAGGGGGGGAGTCCCTTGTCGTTGCATGAATCTCAGCCCGGGCGCCCGCGCCCGCAGCCCCCGCAGCGGCCGGAGCCGTGGAAAAGCGGGGCTCCGGGCTGGCGGGCGGTATTAGTCGTTGATGAAGATCGCGCCCAGTTTCTCAAGATGTTCCAGCGCCTCGCCGCAGCCGCGCACGACGCAGGTCAGGGGATCATCGGCAACCACCACCGGCAGGCCGGTCTCTTCCTGCAGCAGGCGGTCGAGGTCGCGCAGCAGCGCGCCACCGCCGGTCAGGGCGATGCCCTTGTCGGTGATGTCGGCGCCGAGTTCGGGCGGGGTCTGTTCCAGGGCGATCTTGACGGCCGATACGATCTGGTTGAGCGGATCGGTCAGCGATTCCAGGATCTCGTTGGACGAGACCGTGAAGCTGCGCGGCACGCCTTCGGCCAGGTTGCGGCCCTTGACTTCGATTTCGCGGACTTCGGAACCCGGGAACGCCGAGCCGATTTCCTTCTTGATGAGTTCGGCGGTGGGTTCGCCGATCAGCATGCCGTAGTTGCGGCGGATGTAGTTGACGATGGCCTCGTCGAACTTGTCGCCGCCGACGCGCACCGAACCCTTGTAGACCATGCCGCCCAGCGAGATGACCGCCACTTCGGTGGTGCCGCCGCCGATGTCGACGACCATGGAGCCGCTGGCGTCGGAGACGGCCAGGCCGGCGCCGATGGCCGCGGCCATGGGTTCTTCGATCAGGAACACGTGCGAGGCGCCGGCGCCGAGGGCCGATTCGCGGATGGCGCGGCGTTCAACCTGGGTGGAGCCGCAGGGCACGCAGACGATGATGCGCGGGCTGGGCGCCAGCATGTTGCGCGGGTGCACCATGCGGATGAACTGCTTGAGCATCTGCTCGGTGACCGTGAAGTCGGCGATGACGCCGTCCTTCATGGGCCGGATGGCCTCGATGTTGCCGGGCACGCGGCCGAGCATCTGCTTGGCTTCGTGGCCGACGGCCTGGATGATCTTCTTGCCGTGAGGCCCGCCTTCATGACGGATCGCGACCACGGAGGGCTCGTCGAGCACGATGCCCTTGCCGCGGACGTAGATCAGCGTATTGGCGGTACCGAGGTCGATCGCCATATCGCTGGAAAAATAACTGCGCAGGAATCCGAACATGGGAGCTCAGCTAAATTCTGGGGGGAATTGGGGTCATGCCGCGGGGCGTACCACCCGGGAAAGCCTGGGTGCGCCTGTCATCACGGCGATTAAACCGTGAATCATAACTTATAATTTCCCCGGAAATAGCGCATAAATGCAGGCTATTCAAGCTTTGTAACGGGTTTGGCATGTGCATACTGCCCAGTCCCGCCCCTCGGCCTTCGCTTCTCGATATTCGCAATCCCCATGGCGCTCAATGACACAGATGTGGCCCGCATTGCCAGGCTGGCCAGAATCGAACTGACCCCGGACCAGCGCGGCCACGCGCAAGCCGAGCTCAATGGCATCCTCCACCTGATCGAACGGCTGCAGGCCGTCGACACCCAAGGCGTCGAACCCCTGGCCCACCCGCTGTCGGCCCACGAGGACATCGTGCTGCGCCTGCGCCAGGACGCGGTCACCGAAACCGCTTCGGAGGCCCGCCGCGCCGAACTGCTGGCCAACGCCCCCGATGCCCAGGACGGCCTTTTCCTGGTCCCCAAGGTTCTCGACTAAGCCATGACCCAACCCGCCCTGCACACCCAATTCGAGGGGATCGCCGCCCTGCGCGCGGCCCTCGCCCAACGCCAGGTCAGCGCCGTCGAGCTGGCGCAAAGCTCGCTGGCGGCCGCCGACGCGGCCAGCGGCCTGAACGCCTTCTTACATATTGACGCCGAATTGACGCTGGCCCAGGCCCGCGCCGCCGACGCCGCGCTGGCCGCCGGCAACGCCGGCCCCCTGGCCGGCGTGCCCATCGCCCACAAGGACGCCTTCGTCACCCGCGGCTGGCGCACCACCGCCGGCAGCAAGATGCTGGACGGCTACGTCAGTCCGTTCGACGCCACCGTGGTCGAGCGCCTGCAGGCCGCCGGCGCCGTGTCGCTGGGCAAGCTCAACTGCGACGAGTTCGCCATGGGCTCGGGCAACGAGAATTCGGCCTACGGCGTGGTCCGCAATCCGTGGGATCCGGCGGCCGTGCCCGGCGGCTCCTCGGGCGGCTCGGCCGCCGCGGTCGCCGCCCGCCTGGTGGCCGCCACCACCGGCACCGACACCGGCGGTTCGGTGCGCCAGCCCGCCGCGCTGTGCGGCGTCAGCGGCATCAAGCCGACCTACGGCACCGTCTCGCGCTACGGGATGGTGGCCTTCGGCTCCAGCCTGGACCAGGCCGGCCCGCTGGCCCCCAGCAGCCGCGACCTGCTCGAACTGCTGGACGTCATCAGCGGCTTCGACCCGCGCGACGCCACCAGCCTGGAAAAATGCGATGCCGCCGCCAACGAACCGGGCCGCGTGCGGCGCGATTTCGATGCCGCGCAAGGCAGGTTCGACGCGGCCGGCAGCCAGCCCCTGAAGGGCCTGCGCATTGGCGTGCCCGAGGAATACTTCGGTGCCGGCCTGGCCCCGGACGTGGCCGCCGCGGTACAGGCCGCGCTGGCCCAGTTCGAAACGCTGGGCGCGGTGCGCGTGCCAGTGTCGCTGCCGCGCACCGAGCTGGCCATCCCCGCCTACTACGTCATCGCCCCCGCCGAAGCGTCGAGCAACCTGGCGCGCTACGACGGCGTGCGCTACGGCCATCGCGCCGCACAGTACGGCGACCTGAACGAGATGATCAGCCGCTCGCGCGCCGAAGGCTTCGGCGACGAGGTCAAGCGCCGCATCCTGATCGGCACCTACGTGCTGTCGCATGGCTATTACGACGCCTATTACCTGCAGGCCCAGCGCCTGCGCCGCATGATCGCCCAGGACTTCCAGCGCGCCTTCGCCGGCCAGTGCGACGTCATCATGGGCCCGGTGACCCCCACGGTCGCCAAGAACATCGGCGACAACCGCGACGACCCCACCGCCGACTGGCTGGCCGACGTCTACACGCTGGGCGTCAGCCTGGCGGGCCTGCCGGCCATGTCGATCCCTTGCGGTTTCGGCACCGGCGCCGGCGCCAAGCGCCCCGTCGGCCTGCAGATCATCGGCAACTACTTCGACGAAGGCCGCCTCCTGGCCATCGCCGACCGCTACCAACAAGTCACGACGTGGCACAAGGCCACGCCGGCCCAGCAGGACGCCTAAGCATGAACTGGGAAATCGTCATCGGCCTGGAAACGCATACCCAGCTTTCCACCGACTCCAAGATCTTTTCGGGCAGCAGCACCGAGTTCGGCGCCGCGCCCAACACCCACGCCAACGAAGTCGACCTGGCCTTGCCGGGCAGCCTGCCGGTCATGAACCGCGGCGCCGCCGAACGCGCCATCCGCTTCGGCCTGGCGGTCGGCGCCGAGATCGCGCCGCGCTCGGTGTTCGCGCGCAAGAACTACTTCTACCCCGACCTGCCCAAGGGCTACCAGATCAGCCAGTACGAGTTGCCGGTGGTGGTGGGCGGTTCGCTGTCGTTCTTCGTCGGCGAGGAAGAAAAGACCGTCAACCTGACGCGCGCGCACCTGGAAGAAGACGCGGGCAAATCCTCGCACGACAATTTCACCCTGGCCAACGGCTCGCCGGCCAGCGGCATCGACCTGAACCGCGCCGGCACGCCGTTGCTGGAAATCGTCACGGAACCGGAGATGCGCTCGGCCGCCGAGGCCGTGGCCTACGCCCGCGCCCTGCACAGCCTGGTGGTGTGGCTCGGCATCTGCGACGGCAATATGCAGGAAGGCTCGTTCCGCTGCGACGCCAACGTCTCGGTGCGCCCGGTCGGCCAGAAGGAATTCGGCACCCGCACCGAGATCAAGAACGTCAACTCGTTCCGCTTCCTGGAACGCGCCATCACCTATGAAGCGCGGCGCCAGATCGAGCTGATCGAGGATGGCGGCACCGTGGTCCAGGAAACCCGCCTGTACGACGCCGACCACGACGTAACCCGCAGCATGCGCAGCAAGGAAGACGCGCACGACTACCGCTACTTCCCTGATCCCGACCTGCCCACGCTCGTGATCTCGCGCGAATGGGTCGACGAGGTCCGCGCCGCCATGCCGGAGCTGCCGGCCGCCCAGCGCGCCCGCTTCGAATCCGAGTACGGCCTGCCGGCCTACGACGCCGCGCAACTGACCGTCAGCCGCGACCTGGCCGCCTATTTCGAGGCCGTGGCGCACGCGCTGCCGGCCGGCCAGGCCAAGCTGGCCGCCAACTGGATCATGGGCGAAGTGGCCGCCACCCTGAACAAGGAAGAAAAGGCCATCGCCGACGCGCCGGTGCAGGCGCCGGCCCTGGCCGCGCTGATCAACCGCATCATCGACGGCACGATCTCCAACAAGATCGCGCGCGAAGTGTTCGGCGCCATGTGGGCCGGCGAGAACGGCGGCCAGCCCGACGCCATCATCGAAGCCCGCGGCCTCAAGCAGATCAGCGACACCGGCGCCATCGGCGCCATGATCGACGAGGTGCTGGCGGCCAATCCGGCCATCGTCGAGGAATACCGCGCCGGCAAGCAGAAGGCGTTCAACTCGCTGGTCGGCCAGATCATGAAGGCCGCGCGCGGCAAGGCCAACCCGCAGCAGGTCAACGACCTGCTCAAGCAGAAGCTGGACAACTGATCCCCGGCCGGCCCGCTTTCATGGGGGCCGGCGCAGTATCAGACCGAACCTAAGGCCGCGGCATCTTGCCGCGGCTTTTTGTTTGGCCAAGAATGGTTCGGTCGATTTCGCGCCGGAGACTTGGCCATGACCACCCCCTATCTATCCGTTCCGCAAGAACAGGTCGCCGAGCGACTGGATGAACTCATTGAAGCGGCCCATACCGGGACCCGCGTCGTCATCACCCGGGACGGCATGGCGTATGCTCAGTTCTGGAGAGTCAACCCGCTGCTGACCGAAGAGGCGCACCGCGCGATCGAGGAACTCAAGCAACTCAAGGGCATCCCGTATGTGGACGACGCCACCTGGTGGTACGCCGTGAAGGGGATACGCGAATGAAGCTCGTGCTCGATGCGTCGGTTGCCTTGAGCTGGCTGCAATTGCCCAGCCAGACCCACAGTGGGCAAGCGCTCACGATACTGGAAGGCCTGATTGACAAGCCCGCGCTTGTCCCATTGATCTGGAAGCTGGAAGTCGCCCAGGGAACCTTACGCATCGAACGGTTGCGGCAAGCCACGCCAGACATGCTGAAAAAATTTTCGACGCGGTTGAAGATGGCGCCAGTGGTCAACGAGAACCGCCCTGCCACCACCTGGCTGCCGCGCTGTGTCGCGCTTGCCCGGGAACACGCCCTCACGGTGTACGACGCGTCGTACCTGGAACTTGCGCTTTGGCACGATGCCGCACTGGCCACCTTCGACAAGCGCCTGGCGCAAGCGGCATGTGCCTGCGATGTCGTCGTCATCGGCCCTGAAGCGCCGGCCAGCAGGCTGGAGTCCCCGGCGACCCGATACGGCAGCCGGCAGGCCAAGTCCCACCGGCCCGGATTTACTTCACCCCGTACTTCGTCCGGTACGCCTGCACCGCATCGCGGTGCTCGGCAAACGCGGCGTCGTCCTGCAGCAGCGCCATGATGTCCGCCAGCGATGCAATCGCCACCACCGGGATGCCATAGGTCTTGGCCACGTCCTGCACCGCCGAGTGCGCCGACAGCGCATCGTCGGCACCCGCGCGCTCCATGCGGTCCATGGCGATCAGCACGGCGGCCGGCTCGGCGCCGGCGTTGCGGATGATCTCCACCGACTCGCGCACCGAGGTGCCCGCGGTGATCACGTCGTCGATGATGACGACCTTGCCCTTGAGCGGCGCGCCCACCAGGGTGCCGCCTTCGCCGTGGTCCTTGGCTTCCTTGCGGTTGTAGGCGAACGGCACGTCGCCGCGGCCCTGCATCGCCGGGTGGCTGGCCAGCGCGACGGCGGTGGCCGTGGCCAGCGGGATGCCCTTGTAGGCCGGGCCGAACAGCATGTCGAAGGCCACGCCCGAATCCAGCAGCGCCTGCGCATAGAAGCCCGCCAGCTTGCCGACCGACCCACCGCTGTTGAACAGGCCCGCATTGAAGAAATAGGGACTGATACGGCCGGACTTGACCTTGAAGCTGCCGAAGCGCAGCACGCCTTCGTTCAGGGCGAAGCGGACAAAATCAAGCGAGGTGGCGGAGGCGGCGTGGGCGGCAGACATGCGAGGAGGATCCGAGAGGTGGCAAACCCCGGCATTTTATCCGTTGTCGGGGCCTTTCCCGGACAACGTCGCCCAGTCGGTTAAATTCCTGGCATTGTTCCGGCCGTTCCCGGCCGCTCTACAGGAGTCCCGCTTTGCTGCGCATCACGTCGATCAACCTCAATGGCATCCGGTCCGCCTTCCGCAAGGGCCTGCAACCCTGGATGGAGAAGCACGCCGCCGACGTGCTGTGCCTGCAGGAAATCAAGGTGTCGGACGAGGATCTGACCGAGGATCTGCGCCACCCGCCCGGCTACACCGGCCACTTCCACCATGCCGTCAAGAAAGGCTACAGCGGCGTCGGCATCTATTTGCGTGATGCGGCCGAGCGCGTCAGCATCGGCCTGGGCTGCGAAGAATTCGATCCCGAGGGCCGCATCATCCGCGCCGACTGGAAGAACCTGTCGGTCATCAGCGCCTACCTGCCCTCGGGCTCCAGCGGCGACGAGCGCCAGCAGGCCAAGTACCGCTTCCTGGACCGCTTCGGTCCGTGGATCGACGAACTGATGCACGAGCACAAGAAGACCGGCCGCGAATTCGTCATCTGCGGCGACTGGAACATCGCCCACAAGGAAATCGACCTGAAGAACTGGAAGGGCAACCTGAAGAATTCCGGTTTCCTGCCCGAGGAACGCGCCTGGCTGACCGACGTGTTCGACAAGCGCGGCTTCGTCGACGTGTTCCGCACCATCGACGAGCGGCCGGACCAGTACACCTGGTGGAGCAACCGCGGCCAGGCCTGGGCCAAGAACGTCGGGTGGCGTATCGATTACCAGATCGCCACGCCCGGCATCGCCGCCCGCGCCCGCAGCGTCGCGATCTATAAGGACGAACGCTTTTCCGACCACGCGCCGCTGACGATCGACTACGACGCCACGCTGTAGCAACCGGGCGGTGGGACGTCCGTTCCACCGCCTCGCGCATGATCTGGCGCAAAAAATAATTAGGGACATATTAAGGGAAATCCGGCCGGCAAATATAGGACTCTGCCCTAGCTGCCGGGTGAATTCCCCTATGTAGCGGCCATCCCTTTCCTTCAGAGAGCTCTGCTAATTATTAGGGACGCATTAATTTTCCCTGTGAATTCAAGGCCTCCCCCTTCTCTCTATGGAACCCAGGGTGATCTCCCAGCCCGTCAAAATACGATGCGACCCCAATAATTAAAGAAAAAAGCGCTTTGATATCAAGGTGATGAAGCAGCCCGCGGCTTTGCGCAGGGCAACAAATTGGCCCTACAATTCCGCACCAAGCCGGTGCAATCCGCACCAAAACGGAGATTCGACGCCCCGAAACAGCGCATCTCCGCACTCATTCGAAGCGCCCCCAAGGAGATCATGTTGAAAGTGCAGCGTCTGGACGACTTCCTGCGTAGCGTCGCCGTGCGCGATCCGCAGCAACCGGAATTCATGCAAGCCGTCCAGGAGGTGATGCTGAGTCTGTGGCCTTTCATCGAAAAGCACCCCCACTACGCCGAGCACGCTTTGCTCGAGCGCCTGGTGGAACCGGAACGCGTGATCCAGTTCCGCGTGTGCTGGACCGACGACAAGGGCCAGGCGCAGGTCAACCGCGCTTTCCGCATCCAGCACAGTTCGGCCATCGGCCCGTTCAAGGGCGGCATGCGTTTCCACCCCTCGGTGAACCTGTCGATCCTGAAGTTCCTGGCGTTCGAGCAGACCCTGAAGAACTCGCTGACCACGCTGCCCATGGGCGGCGGCAAGGGCGGCTCCGACTTCGACCCCAAGGGCAAGTCCGACGCCGAAGTCATGCGCTTCTGCCAGGCCCTGATGATCGAGCTGTACCGCCACCTGGGCCCGGACACCGACGTGCCGGCCGGCGATATCGGCGTGGGCGCGCGTGAAGTCGGCTTCATGGCCGGCATGATGAAAAAACTGTCGAACTCCACCGCCAGCGTCTTCACCGGCAAGGGCCTGACCTTCGGCGGCAGCCTGATCCGCCCCGAAGCCACCGGCTACGGCACCGTCTACTTCGCCGAGGAGATGCTCAAGCGCGTCGGCAAGTCGTTCGACGGCCTGCGCGTGTCGGTCTCGGGCTCGGGCAACGTGGCCCAGTACGCCATCGAAAAGGCCATGGCGCTGGGCGCCAAGGTGGTGACGGTGTCCGACTCGAACGGCACGGTGGTCGACGAAGCCGGCTTCAACCACGAAAAGCTGGTGGCGCTGATGCACGTCAAGAACGACCTGCGCGGCCGCCTGGACACCTATGCCCGCCAGTTCGGTCTGGCCTATGAAGCCGGCAAGCGTCCCTGGCACGTGCCGGTGGACGTGGCCCTGCCCTGCGCCACCCAGAACGAGCTGGAGCTGGCCGATGCCGAAACGCTGATCAAGAACGGCGTGCAATGCGTGGCCGAAGGCGCCAACATGCCCGCCACCCTGGACGCCGCCAAGGCCTTCATCGCCGCCCGCGTGCTGTACGCGCCGGGCAAGGCCAGCAACGCCGGCGGCGTGGCCGTGTCGGGCCTGGAAATGGCCCAGAACTCGGCCCGCCTGGCATGGACCCGCGAGGAAGTGGACGCGCGCCTGCACGCCATCATGCGCGATATCCACGAGAATTGCGTGCGCCACGGCCACAGCGAGCGCGAATACGTGAACTACCTGGACGGCGCCAACATCGCCGGCTTCGTCAAGGTCGCCGACGCGATGCGCCAGCAAGGGCTGTACTGATCGACAGGCCGGCGCCCCATTTTGGGGGGTACCGGCCAGCGACAAAAAAGGCGGCAGGCTGTTCGAGCCTGCCGCCTTTTTTTGTTCTGTGCCGCGCGCGGCGGGATCAGTGCTTCATCGCGCCGTGATCGTGGCTCATGCCGGGGTTGTGCGAGGCCGGCTTGACCTTGAACTGCACCGCCACCTCGCCCGCCTTCTCGAACTTCAACGTGGCGGGCACCGTGGCGCCTTCGGCGAACGGCGCCTTCAGCTTGATGAACATGACGTGGTAACCCCCGGGGGCCAGCTTGACCTCGCCGTCGGCCGGCAGCGCGATGCCGCCCTCGACCTGGCGCATCTTGGCCACGCCGTTGGTGGTCTCGACCGTGTGCAGCTCGACCCGCTCGGCGGCGTCGGACGAGATCGACAGCAGGCGATCGGGGGTCTTTGCATCGTTGTCGATGTCCATGTAGCCGGCGCCGTTGGACTGGCCCGGGGCGGACGCGCGCACCCAGAGATCGTCGATCTCGACCTGGCCGACCTTGTAGTCCTTGGCCCAGGCCGAACCGGCCGCGCACAGGCCCAGGACGGCAACAGCGGCGAACTTGCGGATGTTCATGGGGGTGTTCTCCTATGGGTTAACGCCGCCGGACCAGGCTGCGGGCGGCTGACAGAACCGAGTCGGTCAAAGCTTCCATCGCTTCGGAGTTTACCCGCCAATGCTGCCAGTACAGCGGCACGTCCTCCCAGGCGCGGCCCCGCAGCAGCATCAGATGACCTGCATCAAGGTGTTCCTGCACCAGTGGCAGCGGATTCATGGTCCAGCCCAGGCCCCCCAGGGTGGCCTGCACGAAGGCGCGGGTCGACGGCACCCACCAGACCGGCGGTTGCCATGGCGCCGGGTCCGAGATCTTGTGGGCGAAACGGGCCTGCAACGCATCCTTGCGGTTGAACACCAGCACCGGCGCCTGCGCCAGTGTCTGCGCATTCACGCCCTGCGCGAAATAGCGCTTGTGGAAGGCCGGGGTACACGTCGCCACATAGCGCATGCTGCCCAGCGCATGGATGCGGCAGCCTTGCACCGGATCGGCCAGCGTCGTCACCGCGCCCAGCACCGACCCGTTGCGCAGCAGCGCGGCGGTGTGGTCCTGGTCCTCGGACTGCATGTCGAGCGTGGCGCGGGTACGGCTGGAGAACTGCAGCGCCGCCTCGACGAACCAGGTCTCAAGGCTGTCGTGGTTGACCGCGATGGGGATGCTGGCGTGCGGCACGTCGTCGTCCGCCACGCCCAGCCGGTTCAGCGCGTCGTGTTCCAGCAGCGCGGTCTGCTCGGCCAGCTGCACCAGCACCTGGCCATCGCCGGTGGCCGCGGCGGGCACGGTGCGCTGGACCAGCAGCCTTCCCATGCGGTCTTCGAGCGCCTTGATCCGCTGCGACACCGCCGACGGCGTCACGCTCAACGCCAACGCGGCGCGTTCGAAACTGCCTTCGCGCACCACCGCCGCCAGGGCGCGCAGGTTGCCGTGATCGATTTTCATAGAATTAGTTTTGCTTAAGATAATGAAGGAAAATTAGCTGTATTTCATACCAGTGACAAGCGAAAATGATGCATTGTCGGCATGCGCAACGCTGCCGGCCCGGTATTCCAAGCGCCGCCACAAGGCGTTGCAGTCAAAAGGTTCGCGTCATGTTCGCCACGTTGTCATCTCCCCTCTTTCTCACCGCCTGGGCCAGCGGCACGGCCACGGGGCTGGGCCTGTTCGCCGTCGTCGGCGCGCAAAGCGCATTCATCCTGCGCCAGGGATTGATGCGCGCGCACCTGCTGTCGGTGGTTGCCATCTGCGCGTTGATCGACGCCGTCTTCATCTTCGCCAGCGTGTCGGGCCTGCAGGCCTTGACGGCCTGGTTCCCCTGGCTGACCACGGCGGTGCTGTGGTTCGGCGTGGCCTTCCTGTCCTGGTACGCGCTGCAATCGGCGCGCCGCGCCTGGAACGCCACCGGCGGGCTGGCCGCCGCGCGCGACGTGGTGCCCTCGCGCCGCGCCGCGATGCTGGGCGCGCTGGGCTTTTCGTTGCTGAACCCGCATTTCTGGCTCGACATGGTGGTGGTGGGCTCGCTGGCCCACGGTTTCGAGGATGCCCGCATGGCGTTCGCCGCCGGCGCCTTCACCGCCAGCCTGCTGTGGCTGGCCGTGCTGGGCATCGGCTCGCGCCTGTTCGCGCGCTTCTTCGCCAGCGCCTCGGCCTGGCGCGTGCTCGACGGCGTCATCGCCGTGGTCATGGCGGGCCTGGCGATCAGCCTGGCGGTCAAGGGCGTCTGAGGGTTGGCGCAGTCGCGCTGGCTGGACGGCTACGGGACGGGTCGTTGCGCAGGCGGTGGAAATACGGGGACGGGCTAGCCAGCCAGGCACTTTTATAATCGCCGCGTTGCCACTCTTTCGTCGGGCGCATGGCCGGCCCGCCAGACGATCATGCGCGGACCCTCCCCTTCCAAAGACGTGCGCCTGCCGCCGCTGGCCGCCATCCAGGCCTTCGAGGCCGCCGCCCGGCTCGGTTCGTTCGAGCGCGCCAGCGAAGAACTGTTCGTCACCGCCAGCGCCATCGGCAAGCGCATCGCCGCGCTCGAGGCGCAGCTAGACGTCACCCTGTTCATCCGCAGCAGCCGCGGCGCCACCCTGAGCGCCGCCGGGCGCGAATACCTGGAACAAGTGCGCACCGCGCTGGACCTGCTGTCCGATGCCTCGCTGCACAAGCGCGGCGAGCCCAAGCTCGAACCCCTGCGGGTGGTGTCCACCCCGACCTTTGCCCGCCAGGTGCTGATCCCCGCCCTGCCTGGCTTCACCGCCGCGCACCCGGACGTCGAGCTGGAAATCATGCTGTCCATTCCCTACCTGGACATCATGCCGCCGAACGCGGACGTCTGGATCCGCTTCGGCAGCGGCAAATATCCCGGCCTGCACGCGCGGCCGCTGACCACAGATCCGGTGTTTGCGGTCTGCTCGCCCGCCTACCGCGATGCGCACGGGCCGTTCGAACGCCCGCAGGACCTGTCGCGCGCCGCCCTGCTGCGCTGCCCGATGGAGCCATGGCGTCCCTGGCTGGCGGCGGCCGGGCTCGACTGGCCCGAACCCGCGCGCGGCGTCTGGCTGGTCGACCTGGGCATGATGCTGGCGGCGGCCCGAGCCGGCCAGGGCATCGCGCTGACCCGCCGCACGCTGGCGGCCGAGTGGCTGGACGAGGGCAAATTGCTGCGGGTGCTCGACATCGAGACGGCGGGTGAATCCCAGTACTACCTGTGTACTGAAATCTCGCGCCCTCCGGGCGGCGTGGCCCAAGCGTTTTCCCTATGGCTGGCCGCCGTCTGTGAACGCGCGGCCCAATGGCCACGGGCTTCTTCGGCCAAGCCGGAATAAATTTCCAGCCCCGGGCGGAAGGAAATTCCGCGCACCGCCGCGCATCGCTGGCTAGCATGCGCCCAACATGGCCTGCGCGCGCAAACCGGCTCCGCGCGCCGGGCCTGCCCCGATCTTTGGCCGTCCCATGCTGCGTCGCAATGCCGGGCCGTCGGCGGGTGCGACGGTACTAGGTATTTACGCGGAAAAACCCCGCCGGGTCAGATTCGCGTAAGCGATTAAGCAGACAGTCACAACACGCAACAGGAGTGCGCCACCCACCTTCTTCACGCCGCCTGGCGCCGGCACACGGTTTTCCACGCAGTTCTACCAATTACAACGGAGACATCCATGGATTTTCGTTTGAAGCTGCTTGCAGGAACCCTTGCTTTTGCCGTATCGGCCGCGGGCTACGCCGCCGACCCCATCAAGATCGGCGTGGCCGGCCCCTATACGGGCGGCTCTTCCTCCATGGGGGTGAGCATGCGCGACGGCGTGCGCCTGGCCATCGAGGAAATCAACAAGAATGGCGGCGTGCTCGGCCGGCAACTGGTCGCGGTGGAACGCGACGACGAAGCCAAGAACGAGCGCGGCGTGCAGATCGCCCAGGAGCTGATTAACAAGGAACAGGTCACGGCCACGGTCGGCTACATCAACACCGGCGTGGCGCTGGCCTCGCAACGCTTCTACCAGGACGCCAAGATCCCGGTGTTCAACAACGTGGCCACCGGCAGCGTCATCACGCACCAGTTCAAGGCGCCCGAATACCCGGACAACTACGTATTCCGCAACGCGGCGCACGACAGCATCCAGGCGCCGATGATCGTCGAAGAGGCCATCACCCGCCGCGGCTTCAAGAAGGTCGCGATCCTGGCCGACTCCACCAACTACGGCCAGCTCGGCCGCGAGGACCTGGAAAAGGCCCTGGACGCCAAGGGCATCAAGCCTGTGGCCGTCGAGAAGTTCAACATCAAGGACGTCGACATGACGGCCCAGCTGCTCAAGGCCAAGGCCGCGGGCGCCGAAGCCGTGCTGACCTACGGCATCGGCCCCGAGCTGGCGCAGATCGCCAACGGCATGGCCAAGCTGGGCTGGAAGGTGCCGATCATCGGCAGCTGGACGCTGTCGATGGCCAACTACATCGACAACTCCGGCGCCAACGGCGAAGGCGCGCGCATGCCGCAGACCTTCATCCAGGATCCGGATACGCCCAAGCGCAAGGCCTTCATCGATGCCTACCTGGCCAAGTTCAAGCCCAAGAACAATCGCATCGACTCGCCGGTGTCGGCGGCCCAGGGCTATGACTCGATCTTCCTGCTGGCTGCCGCCATCAAGCAGGCCAACTCCACCGAAGGCCCGAAGATCCGTGAAGCGCTCGAGAACCTGCAGACGCCGGTCGAGGGCGTGGTGATGACCTACAACAAGCCCTTCACCCACGACAACCACGACGCCATCGGCGCCAAGGAAGTGGTCATCGGCGAGGTCAAGGGCGGCCGCGTGGTCAAGGCCAACTAAGTTCGTCCGAAGCAGTGCGGCGGCGGCTGCCCAGCCGCCGCCGCCGGCGTTCCCGCGCGCGGGGCGCCGGCATGCAGTCGCCTGACAACAGCGTTCTGCCCAAGGGGGTTGGGACGGAACACAGCGCCTCACGACACACACCATGATTCTTCTACAGCTTATCTATAGCGGTATCGCGCTGGGCATGATCTATGCCGTCATCGCGTTCGGGTACCAGCTCACTTTCGCCACATCCGGCACCCTGAACTTCGGCCAGGGCGAAGCCCTGATGCTGGGCGCGCTGGTCGGGCTCACGCTGGTCGGCCTGGGCGTGAACTATTGGGTCATGATCCCCATCGTCTGCATCTTCGGCTTCGCGCAAGGCGCGCTGGTCGAGCGGGTCGGCGTGCGGCCGGCCATCAAGACGCGATCCGAATTCGGCTGGATCATGGCCACCATCGCCCTGGGCATCATCTTCAAGAACGTGGCCGAGAACATCTGGGGCCGCGACGACCTGCGATTCCCCTCGCCGCTGCCCGAGGCGCCGATCGAGGTGCTGGGCGCGAACGTGCTGCCGATGGAACTGCTGGTGGTGTTCGGCGCGCTGGCCATGATGCTGCTGGTGGAACTGTTCAACCGCAAGTCCATCTACGGCAAGGCTTTCGTCGCCACGTCCAACGACCGCGACGCCGCCGGGCTGATGGGCATCAACACCGGCATGGTAATCACGTTTTCGTATGCCCTGTCGTCGCTGACGGCCGCCTTCGCGGGCGTGCTGGTGGCGCCGCTGACGCTGACCGGCGCCACCATGGGCGCGGTGCTGGGCCTGAAGGCCTTCGCGGTCGCCATCATCGGCGGCCTGTCCAGCGGCATGGGCGTGGTGGTGGGCGGCCTGATCCTGGGGATCGCCGAGACCACCACCGGTTTCTATCTTTCGACGGGGTACAAAGACGTGCCGGGACTGGTCCTGCTGCTGCTCGTACTGACCTTCAAACCCGCCGGCCTGTTCGGCAAGACCGCGATCAAGAAGGTGTAAGCGATGAAACCCCTGCACCTGCTGCTTTCCATCGTGGCGGTGGCCTGCCTGGCCGCCGTGCCCCTGGGCGTGACCAACACGTACTACCTGCACCTGATCGAAACCATCATGATCTATTCGATCCTGCTGTTCGGGCTCGATATCGTGGTGGGCTACACCGGCCAGGTGTCGCTGGGCCATGCCGGCCTGTTCGGCATCGGCTCGTATGTCGCCGGCGTGCTGTTCTTCCATCTGCAGATGCCGATATGGGTGATCCTGCCGGCCGCCATCCTGATCGCGGCGGCTTTCGGCGCGGTGCTGGCGTTGCCGGCGCTGCGGGTCACCGGACCCTACCTGGCGATGGTGACGCTGGCCTTCGGCACCATCATCCAGATCCTGATCAACGAGATGACCTTCCTGACCGAAGGCCCGCTCGGCATCAAGATCCCCAAGCCGTCGATCGGCGGCCACATCCTGACCAAGAGCGAGTACTTCTGGCTGGTGGCGGCGTTGCTGGTGCTGTCGCTGATCGTGGTGCACCGGATCCTCAAATCGCACCTGGGCCGCTCGTTCGAGGCCCTGCGCGACAGCCCGATCGCCTCGGACTGCATGGGCGTGTCGGTCTATCGCCACAAGGTGTTCGCCTTCGTCATCAGCGCCGGCTTCGCCGGCCTGGCGGGCGCGCTGTATTCGTACTCCGAGCAGTACATCTCGCCCAACACCTACAACTTCGAACTCACCATCCTGTTCCTGCTGGCCATCATCATGGGCGGGCGCAAGAGCCGCACCGGGGCGCTGCTGGGCGCATCGATCATCGTGCTGCTGCCCAAGATGCTGGACGACATCGCCACCTTCCGCCTGATCGCGCTGGGCGTGGCGATCCTGGTGACGGTGGGCAGCGCGATCGCCATCTCCAAGGGCCGCACCGAGGCCCGCCGGGTGGCGGTGCCGGTGGTCGGCACCATCCTGCTGGCGGTGTTCTCGTATTGGCTGGAGGCGGTGACCGACTGGCGCCTGACGATCTTCGGCGCCATGATCCTGTTCGTCGTGTACTACCTGCCCGACGGCATCGTCGGCTTCGTGCGCAACCTGTTCTTCTCGACCCGCCGCGCGGCGCTGTCGGTCAAGAAGGACCTGGTCAAGGAACAGGAAGCGGTGCCCGACGCGGCGCGGGGCCATGGCGAAACGCTGTTGGCGGCCAAGCAGGTGCTGATGCAGTTCGGCGGCCTGAAGGCGCTGAACCAGGTCGACCTGACGGTCAAGCGCGGCACCATCCATGGGCTGATCGGACCGAACGGTTCGGGCAAGAGCACCATGATGAATGTGCTGACAGGCATCTATGTGCCCACGGCGGGCGCGGTGGAATTCGGCGGCAAGTCACTGGTGGGCCTGGCGCCGGCCGACATCGCCGCCACGGGCATCGCCCGCACCTTCCAGAACGTGCAGCTGTTCGGCGAGATGACGGCGCTGGAGAACGTGCTGGTGGGCCTGCACCACACCTTCACGACGGGACTGGCGGGCATCGCGCTGCGCACGCCGAAGTGGAAGGGCGAGGAACAAGGCGCGCGCGCCCGCGCCCTGGCGCTGCTGGAATTCGTGGGGTTGGAGGACCTGGCCAGCGAAGAGGCCCGCAACCTGCCCTATGGCAAGCAACGCCTGCTGGAAATCGCCCGCGCGCTGGCGCTGGACCCGCAATTGCTGCTGCTGGACGAGCCGGCTGCCGGCCTGACGGCGCCGGATATCGCCGAGCTGCTGACGATCATCCGCAAGGTGCGCGACCACGGCATTACGCTGATCCTGATCGAGCACCACATGGATGTGGTGATGGGGGTGTGCGACACCGTGTCGGTGCTGGACTTCGGCCAGAAGATCGCCGAGGGGCTGCCCAATGAAGTGCAGAGCAACGCCAAGGTTATCGAGGCGTATCTGGGCGGCGCGCCCGCCTGACGCCAAGGACGACAACATGCTATCGATCAAGAATCTGGAAGCGGGCTACGGGAAGGTGAAGGTGCTGCACGGCATCAGCATGGAGGTCCCGAAGGCCAAGGTGGTGACGTTGATCGGCTCGAACGGGGCCGGCAAGACGACGACGATGCGGGCGCTGTCGGGGATGATCCGGCCGACCGCGGGCGAGGTCACGCTGGGCGGCAAGCGCATCGACGGACTGGAATCGCATCGGATCGCGCGGCTGGGGCTGGCGCATTCGCCGGAAGGACGGCGGGTGTTTCCGACACTGTCCGTCACGGACAACCTGCTGCTGGGCGCGTTTCCGCGCCTGACGGGGAGCCGGCCCAAGGGTGACGTGCAGGCGGACCTCGGACGGGCGATGGATCTGTTTCCTCGGCTGAAGGAGCGGCGCGAGCAACTGGCGGGGACGCTGTCTGGCGGCGAGCAGCAGATGCTGGCGATGGCGCGGGCGGTGATGCTGAATCCGGAATTGGTGCTGCTGGATGAGCCGTCGATGGGGTTGGCGCCGATCCTGGTGGAAGAGGTGTTCCGGATCATTGCGCGGCTCAAGGATGAAGGGGTGACGATGTTGCTGGTCGAGCAGTTTGCGGCGGCGGCGCTCAATGTCGCGGATTATGGGTATGTGTTGGAGAACGGGCGGATTTCTGTGCATGGGAGCGCGGAGAAGTTGAAGCATGATCCGGCTGTGGTGGCGGCTTATCTTGGGGGGTCGCATTAGTTTTTTGCTGGCGTGGGATTGAGTTCTTGAGACGCACGGCGGGGCGGCGGGCGGTGGCGGACGGGGCTACGATTGCGGTCCGGAGCGTTCGCTCCGGACTGCCCCGTTGTCAACCTCGTACGCCTTCGGCTCCCTACGGTTTCCCTCGGGCGCATCTACACGCCCCGCCCGCCACCGCCCGCCGCCCCGCCGTGCTCGCGATTGCTTTGGTTCCGGCGTTGCTGGGGTGAGCCGTGTGCTTGGCGTTCTTTTGCCGTGGGTGTTCTCGCTGAAGATCTTGCAGGGCCCGCCCAAAGGCGGCCGCGCGGGCGGCCTTTTTGGGCTTACGCGACTTGGTGTGTTGGCGGATGACGCTGCGCGCTGGGGGGAAGCGGCTTGGCGGGTCGCCTGCTCTTGGAGTGGGGCGGATGAAAAAAGGCAGGATTGCGCTTGGTGCAATCCTGCCTTTGCTTTTGGCGCGCGGGACGCGCGCTTTGCTTAGACGTTGATGGTCAGGGTGACGTCGATGTTGCCGCGGGTGGCGTTCGAGTAGGGGCAGACGATGTGGGCGGCGGCGACGAGCTTTTCGGCTTCGGCGCGGTCCATGCCGGGCAGCGAGATCTTCAGCTCGGCTTCGATGCCGAAACCGGTGGGGATGGGGCCGATGCCGACCGAGCCGTCGATGGTGGCGTTGGCGGGCATGGCGATCTTGTCGCGGCCGGCGACGAACTTCATGGCGCCCATGAAGCAGGCCGAATAGCCGACGGCGAACAGTTGCTCGGGGTTGGTGCCCGCGGCGCCGGCGCCACCCAGTTCCTTCGGGGTGGTCAGCTTGACGTTCAGGTTGCCGTCGCTGGAGACGCCGGTGCCTTCACGGCCGCCGGTGACGTGGGCGTGGGCGCGGTACAGGACTTTTTCGATCGACATGGTGCGTTCCTTTTGGATGAAGGTTGGACTGCCAGGCTGGCGGGACCCTTCCCGCTTCGGCCTTTACTAATTAAATAGCACACAATTTCATAGCGCACTATTTTTAATCGGGGATGACAGCACCTGCCATCATCCGCCTCGAACACTAACAATCAAAGACTGCTGACCAGCTTTTCCCGCAATTCGTGCAACGCGCGCATGGTGCCCTGCGCCTCTTCCAGCGAGCACTGGGCCGCGGCGGCGACGGCGTGAGGCACCGCTTCGGCCTGGTTGCGCAGGTCGCGCCCTTGTTTCGTCAAGGTGACGATCACCTGGCGTTCATCGTCCTGCGCGCGGGTCCGGGTAACCAGGCCCGCCGCTTCCAGCCGCTTGAGTAGCGGCGTCAGGGTGGCCGAGTCCAGGAACAGGCGTTCGCCGATGTCGGTGACCGTGATTTCGTCGCGTTCCCACAGCACCAGCATGACCAGGTACTGCGGGTACGTCAGATCCAGGCCGCGCAGCAGCTTGCGGTACACCTTGTTCATCGCCAGCGAGGTCGAGTACAGGGCGAAACACAGCTGGCTGTCTAGCAGCAGCGGGTTGAATGCGCTTTTGGGCTGGGATCTGGATTTCATTGCGCAATATTAAATAGCGCGCTATTTATCGTCAAGCACTTTTTCATCCGACTTTTGTAACCGCAGCGAATCACACGACTCAGGCGGCGTGTTCGCCTTCCAGCGCGCCGCGGTCGGAGCCGTACAGCTTCAGGCCATCCAGGTCCAGCACCCGCACGGCGCCATACTCGACGTTCAGCAGCCCGGCCTCTTCCAGCTTGCGCAGCGCCTGGTTGGCGCGCTGGCGCGAGACCCGCGCCAGGTAGCCGACCTCTTCCTGCGTGATGGTCAGGCGCATGCCCATGCCCGGGTACAGCAGCGGATTGAACAGTTCCGCCAGGCAGCGCGCCACCCGGGCGTCCGGATCCAGCAGGCGATCGTATTCGGCCTTGCCGATGAACTGGGCGACGCGCTCGTTCAACTGGTGCAGCAGGTAGCGGTTGAAGGGGATGCTTGTGTCCAGCAGCCAGTCGAAGGTGGCGGCCGGCAGGCGGGCGACGACGGAATCGCGCAGCGCCACGATGTCGTACTTGCGGACTTCACGCTTGAGCAGCGAGCCTTCGCCGATCCAGCCGCCGGCGGGCACGCCGGTCAGCGACGCAACCTTGCCTTCGGCATTTCCCACCGACACCTTCACCAGGCCGGCCAGCACGCCGATCCAAGCCTGGGCGAGTTCGCCTTTGCGCTCTATGATCGACCCGGCGGCAACCTGCTGCACGGACAGGTCTCGCTCGACGCGCGCTTGCTGCTCGGCGTCGAGTACGCGAAACCAGGCCGCGGCCAGTTGCAGGGAGTCGGATAGCTGCATCGGGAATACCCTAAAAGTTCCTTGAATGTCGCGATGGTGACAGTTGGTAGCAACCCAACCTTATACCTTAACTCCTGCCGTAAATCTAAAACCAACTGGTCAAGCGCAACCTCTCGCGCGCCGCGTCTCGCGGCAGCGGGCGCGATGCGCCCAAACCGGAGGAGACAACGTGGCACATTCATCGCCCGCATCCGCACAGATGCCGGCGGCGCTGGACACCTTTCCAGCGCTGCTGTTCGCGCATGCCGACGTACGCGGGTCGCGGCCCGCCATACGTGAGAAAGACCTGGGTATCTGGCAAACCCTTACCTGGTCGCAAGTGGCGGAGCACGTGCGCCAGGTCGCCCACGGACTCGCGTCGCTGGGCATCCAGCCCGGCATGCACGTGGCCGTGATCGGCGAGAACCGCCCGCGCCTGTACATGGCCATGATGGCCGCGCAATCGCTCGGCGCCATCCCCGTGCCGCTCTACCAGGATGCCGTGGCCCAGGAAATGGTCTACGTGCTGCAGGACGCCGAGATCAGCGTCGCGGTGGTCGAGGACCAGGAACAGGTCGACAAGATGCTGGAAGTGCGCGAGCAATGCCCCGCGCTCAAGCACGTGGTCTATGACGATCCGCGCGGCCTGCGCCACTACACCGATGCGATGCTGCTGTCCTATGACCGGCTCGAGGAGATCGGCCGCGACTACGCCGCGCAGCATCCCGACTTCTTCGCCCGCGCGGTGGCCGCGGTGCAGCCGCAAGACGCGGCGGCGATGTTCTATACCTCCGGCACCACCGGCAAGCCCAAGGGGGTGGTGCTGACGCACCATGCGCTGATCGACCGCGCCCGCGCCGTGTCCGAAATGGAAAACCTGACCGACCGCGAGGACGTGCTGGCCTACCTGCCGCCGGCCTGGATCGGGCAGAACATGTTCTCGTACACGCAGTTGCTGGTCACGGGCTTCACGGTGAATCATCCGGAGTCGCCCGACACGGTCTCGATCGACATGCGCGACATCGGGCCCACCTACTACTTCGCGCCGCCGCGCGTGCTGGAAGGCCTGCTGACCCATGTGATGATCCGCATGGAGGACGCCGGCTACCTCAAGCGCAAGCTGTTCCATGCCTGCATGAAACTGGCGCGCCGCGTCGGCACCCGCATCCTGGACGGCGAATCCGTCAACGCCTGGGACCGCCTGCGCTACGCGCTGGGCAACGTGCTGATCTACGGCCCGCTGCGCAATGCGCTGGGCATGAGCCGCGTGCGCGTGGCCTACACCGCCGGCGAGGCGATTGGCCCCGACCTGTTCGTGTTCTACCGCTCCATCGGCATCAACCTCAAGCAGCTGTACGGCTCCACCGAAACGTCGGTGTTCGTCTGCGTGCAGCCGGACGGCCAGGTGCGCGACGACACCGTCGGCCCGCCGGTGGCCGGCGTGGAGATCCGCGTGGCCGACAACGGCGAGATCCTGGTCAAGAGCCCCGGCCTGTTCAAGGAGTACTACCGCAACCCGGACGCCACGCAGGAAGCGCGCAGCGCCGACGGCTGGTTCCACACGGGCGACGCGGGCTACCTGGACACCGACGGCCAGCTCAAGATCATCGACCGCGCCAAGGACGTCGGCAAGCTGGCCGACGGCAGCCTGTTCGCGCCCAAGTACCTGGAGAACAAGCTCAAGTTCTTCCCGCACATCAAGGAGGCGGTGGCGTTCGGCGCCGGCCGCCAGGACGTGTGCGCCTTCATCAACATCGACCTGGAAGCCGTGGGCAACTGGGCCGAGCGCCGCGGCCTGCCCTACGCCGGCTATACCGACCTGGCGGGCAAGGACGAGGTCTACCAGCTCATCGCCGATTGCGTCGAACAGGTCAATGCCGACCTGGCCACCGATCCGAAGCTGTCGGCCTCGCAGATCAGCCGCTTCCTGATCCTGCACAAGGAACTGGATCCGGATGACGACGAACTGACGCGCACCCGCAAGGTGCGGCGCGCCTTCATCGCGCAGAAGTATGGCGTGCTGATCGACGCCCTGTTCGAAGGCAAGCAGTCCCAGTACATCGAAACCGAAGTGAAGTTCGAGGACGGCCGCAGCGGCAAGATCGCCGCCGACCTGAAGATCCGCCCGGTCAAGACGTTCCCCGCCATCACCGCCCGAGCCGCGTAGAGACCATGAGCAACAACGACCGCGACCAGCGCATCGGCGACGTGATGCTGGACATGCAGAACATCTCGCTGTCCTTCGGCGGCGTCAAGGCGCTGACGGACATTTCCTTCAACGTGCGCGAGCACGAGATCCGCGCCATCATCGGCCCCAACGGCGCGGGCAAGAGTTCGATGCTGAACGTCATCAACGGCGTCTACACGCCGCAGCAGGGCGGCATCGAGTTTCGCGGCGAGCGCTTCTCGCGCATGAATCCGCGCCGCGCCGCCGAAATGGGCATCGCCCGCACTTTCCAGAACCTGGCCCTGTTCAAGGGCATGAGCGTGCTGGACAACATCATGACCGGCCGCAACCTGCGCATGAAGTGCGGGCTGCTGGCGCAGGCCTTCCGCCTGGGCGCCGCCGAGCGCGAAGAGATCGAGCACCGCCAGTTCGTCGAGAACATCATCGACTTCCTCGAGATCCAGGCGTATCGCAAGACGCCCGTGGGGCGCCTGCCCTACGGCCTGCAAAAGCGCGTCGACCTGGGCCGCGCGCTCGCCATGGAGCCGCGCCTGCTGCTGCTGGACGAGCCGATGGCCGGCATGAACATCGAGGAGAAGCAGGACATGAGCCGCTTCATCCTCGACGTGAACGACGAATTCGGCACCACCATCGTGCTGATCGAGCACGACATGGGCGTGGTCATGGACATCTCCGACCGCGTGGTGGTGCTGGACTACGGCAAGAAGATCGGCGACGGCAAGCCCGATGAGGTGCGCGCCAACGAAGACGTAATCAGAGCCTATCTGGGCGTGTCGCACTAAGGCGGACGAGACATGGGATTTTTTCTGGAAACCTTATTCGGCGGCCTGATGAGCGGCATGCTGTACGCCCTGATCGGCCTGGGCTTCGTGCTGATCTTCAAGGCGTCGGGCGTGTTCAACTTCGCGCAGGGCGCCATGGTGCTGGTGGCGGCGCTGTCGATGGCGCGCTTCTCGGAGTGGATACCGCGCTGGTTCGGCTTCGAAAACATGATCCTGGCCAACGTGCTGGCGTTCATCGTCAGCGCCATCGTGATGTTCCTGCTGGCGGTGGCGATCGAGCGTTTCGTGCTGCGCCACCTGGTCAACCAGGAAGCCACCACCCTGCTCATGGCCACGCTGGGCATCAGTTATTTCCTTGACGGCCTGGGCCAGATCGCGTTCGGCAGCTCGGTCTATTCCATCAACGTCGGCATGCCGAAAGACCCGTTGATGATCCTGGACTCGGTGTTCGAAGGCGGCCTGCTCATCAACCTCGAAGACCTCACCGCCGCCGTCATCGCCGCACTGCTGGTAGCGGCGCTGGCGCTGTTCTTCCAGTTCACCTCCACCGGCCGCGCCCTGCGCGCGGTGGCGGACGACCACCAGGCGGCGCAGTCCATCGGCATTCCGCTGAACCGCATCTGGGTCATCGTCTGGAGCGTCGCCGGCCTAGTGGCGCTGGTGGCCGGCATCATCTGGGGCTCCAAGTTCGGCGTGCAGTTCACGCTCTCGACCGCGGCGCTGCGGGCGCTGCCGGTGGTGATCCTGGGCGGCCTGACCTCGGTGCCGGGCGCCATTCTCGGCGGCCTGATCATCGGCGTGGGCGAAAAGCTGTCCGAGGTCTACCTGGGGTCGCTGGTGGGCGGCGGCATCGAAATCTGGTTCGCCTATGTGCTGGCGCTGGTGTTCCTGCTGTTCCGTCCGCAAGGGCTGTTCGGCGAGAAGATCATCGACCGCGTCTGACCACAGGCACTCTGGGATAAAAACATGTTCTATCGCGAAAACGGCCAATTCAAGACCAGCTATCGCGCCGACCAGCAGATCTTCCCGATCCGCCAGGACCGCGTCTTCATCTGGCTGCTGCTGGCGGTGGCGTTCATCGCCATCCCGGCGCTGTCCAGCGACTACCTGCTGCGCGCCATCCTGATCCCGTTCCTGATCCTGTCGCTGGCCGCCGTCGGCCTGAACATCCTGGTGGGCTATTGCGGCCAGATCTCGCTGGGCACGGGCGCCTTCATGGCGGTGGGCGCGTATGCCGCCTGGAACTTCGGCGTGCGCTTCCCGGGCATGCCGCTGATCGTCCAGATCCTGCTGGGCGGGTGCTTCGCCACCATCGTCGGCGTCATCTTCGGCATTCCCAGCCTGCGCATCCGCGGCCTGTACCTGGCCGTGGCCACGCTGGCGGCGCAGTTCTTCGTCGACTGGGCGTTCCTGCGCATCCCGTTCTTCACCAACTACTCATCGTCGGGCAACGTCTCGGTGCCGCCGCTGACCGCCTTCGGCCTGCCGGTACAGAGCGCGCTGGAAAAGTACCTGTTCGTGCTGATCCTGGTGGTGGTCTTCAGCCTGCTGGCCAAGAACCTGGTGCGCGGCGCCATCGGCCGCCAGTGGATGGCGATCCGCGACATGGACGTGGCCGCCTCGGTCATCGGCATCCGCCCGATGTACGCCAAGCTCACCGCGTTCGCGGTCAGCTCGTTCATCGTCGGCGTGGCCGGCGCGCTGTGGGGCTACATCCACCTGGGCTCGTGGGAGCCGCTGGCCTTCGACCTGACGCGTTCGTTCCAGCTGCTGTTCATGGTCATCATCGGCGGCCTGGGTTCCATCATCGGCAGCTTCTTCGGCGCGGCCTTCATCGTGCTGGTGCCGGTGGCGCTGACCAACGTGCCGCACATGCTGGGCCTGTCGCTGTCGGTGGACACCGCCGCGCACGTCGAACACATGGTGTTCGGCGCGCTGATCGTGTTCTTCCTGATCGCCGAGCCGCACGGGCTGGCGCGGTTGTGGAGCATCGGCAAGGAGAAACTTCGCATCTGGCCCTTCCCCCACTAATGATGGGCCCACCCCCGAAAGCGCCTGCGGCGCTTCCCCCCTCAAGGGGCGCCGCTGGGGACCGGAAAAGCCGGATCCGCCGCGGCCCGGATGGTGCGGCTCCCGTTGTGATCATCGTCGGTAGTAGCGGTATGCGCGCCACGACCGACATCCTGAATACCCGGCTCCAGACCGGGCCAACCCCGGTGTCCGAGGGTTTATGACCCAAACACCACGCAGGAGGTAAATGGAGATGAAGCGTCTTAACCTGAAGTTGGCGGCAGCCTTGGTGGCCGCAGCCGGCGCCATCGGCGCCGTGGCCACGCCGGCAATGGCGGCGGAAGAGCAGTTCGTTCCGTTGCTGGTGTACCGGACCGGGTCGTTCGCGCCGCTGGGCATTCCCTGGGCCGATGGCAAGCTGGACTACCTGAAGCTGGTCAATGAGCGCGACGGCGGCGTCAACGGCGTCAAGATCACCTACGAGGAATGCGAAACCGCCTACGCCACCGATCGCGGCGTCGAGTGCTACGAGCGCCTGAAGGGCAAGGGCACCGGCGCATCGGGCTTCGACACGCAATCGACCGGCATCACCTTCGCCGTCAGCGACAAGGCCATGGTCGACAAGGTGCCGGTCGAGACGATGGGCTACGGCCTGTCGCAATCGGTCGACGGCAGCGTGTTCGAGTGGAACTTCCCGCTGCTGGGCACCTACTGGACCGCCGCCGACGTGATGATCCAGGACATTGCCAAGAAAGAAGGCGGCATGGATAAGCTCAAGGGCAAGAAGATCGCCCTGGTCTACCACGACTCGCCCTACGGCAAGGAACCGATCCCGCTGCTGCAGAAGCGCGCCGCCAAGGAAGGCTTCGAACTGCTGCTGTATCCGGTGACCGCCCCCGGCGTGGAACAGAAGTCCACCTGGCTGCAGATCCGCCAGGCGCGTCCGGCCTACGTGCTGCTGTGGAGCGCCGGCATCATGACGCCCACCGCCATCCGCGAAGCCCAGGCCAGCGGCTACCCGCGCGACAAGATGTACGCGATCTGGTGGGCCGGCTCCGAAGGCGACGTCAAGGACCTGGGCGATGTCGCCAAGGGCTACAACGCCATCACCATCCACAACAGCGGCGCCGACCACGACAAGGTCTATGACGATCTGAAGAAGTACGTCTACGACAAGGGCCAGGGTTCGGACAAGACGGGCAAGACCACGCTCGGCACCATCGCCCACACCCGCGGCATGATGATCTCGATGCTGCAGGTCGAGGCGATCCGCACCGCGCAGGAGAAGTTCGGCAAGGGCAAGGCGCTCACGCCCGACCAGGTGCGCTGGGGCTTCGAGAACCTGAACCTGACGCAGGAACGCCTGAACCAGCTCGGCTTCGGCCAGATCATGCGTCCGGTCAAGACCTCTTGCAGCAACCACAAGGGTGACGACTGGGCCCGCATCGTGCAGTGGGACGGCGCCAAGTTCAAGGTCGTCTCGGACTGGTACCAGGCCGACAAGGCCCTGCTGGACCCGATGGTGAAGGAAGCCGCGGCGAAGTACGCCAAGGAAAAGAACATCACGCCCCGCACTTGCGAGAACTGATGTGAACCGGCGGCCGGCGCCCCAGGGCGTCGGCCGCCACCAAGCCGCAGGAACCGCCATGACCGCAGCAACCACTACCGCTACTACCGCCGACACCCCCAAGGTGCTGCTCGATGTGAACGGCATCGAGGTGATCTACAACCACGTCATCCTGGTGCTCAAGGGCGTGTCCCTGCAGGTGCCGGAAGGCAAGATCGTGGCCCTGCTGGGCGCCAACGGCGCCGGCAAGACCACCACGTTGCGCGCCATCTCGAACCTGCTCAAGGGCGAGCGCGGCGACGTCACCAAGGGCCACATCCAGTACCGCGACCAGCGCATCGAAAAGCTGTCGCCGGCCGAACTGGTCAAGCGCGGCGTGGTTCAGGTGATGGAGGGCCGCCATTGCTTCGCCCACCTCACCATCGAAGAGAACCTGCTGACGGGCGCCTACACCCGCGACCTCGGCCGCGGCGACACCAGCGCGGCGCTGGACCGCGTCTACCAGTATTTCCCGCGCCTGAAGCAGCGCCGATCCAGCCAGGCCGGCTACACCTCGGGCGGCGAACAACAGATGACCGCCATCGGCCGCGCGTTGATGGCCAACCCCAACATGATCCTGCTGGACGAGCCGTCCATGGGACTGGCGCCGCAGATCGTCGAGGAGATCTTCGAGATCGTGCGCGACCTGAACCAGCGCGAGCGCGTCAGCTTCCTGCTGGCCGAACAGAACACCAACATCGCGCTGCGCTACGCCGACTACGGCTACATCCTGGAGAACGGCCGCGTGATGATGGACGGCGCGGCGCAGGACCTGGCCCAGAACGAGGACGTGAAAGAGTTCTACCTGGGCATTTCCAGCGGCGAGCGCAAGAGTTTCCGCGACAACAAGTTCTACCGCCGCCGCAAACGCTGGCTGGCCTGATCCCTGGAGCGGCGACGCCGGCGCGGTCCGGCTCGCCGCCGGCAACGACACCGCAGTACGGCACACGAGAGGGTGCTATCCCATGTCCGAGTTTTTCGATGTCCTGGAAACCCGAGCGCCCGAGCAACGCGAGCGCGACCTGATGGCGGCCCTGCCCGGCGCCATCGCCCGCGCCATCGCCCGCGCGCCGGCCATTGCCGAGCAGCTGCGCGGCATCGACCCCGCCACGGTCACCTCGCGCGCCGCGCTGGCGCGCCTGCCGGTGCTGCGCAAGCACGAGCTGCTGGAACGCCAGCAGCACTGCCGCGAACAGGCCGCGCAACCGGCCGGACCGCAAAAGGCCTTCGGCGGCTTCTCGGCCATCGGCTGGGGCGAAGCCATGCGCGTGTTCGCCTCGCCCGGCCCGATCTACGAACCCGAAAGCGCCCGCGCCGACTACTGGCGCTTTGCCCGCGCGCTGTACGCCGCGGGCTTTCGCGCCGGCGAGCTGGCCTACAACTGCTTCTCCTACCACTTCACGCCGGCCGGCTCGATGATGGAAACCGCCGCCCATGCCGTCGGCTGCACCGTGTTTCCTGGCGGCACGGGCCAGACCGAACAGCAGGTGCGCGCCATCCAGGACCTGGCGCCCAGCGGCTACACCGGCACCCCCAGCTTCCTGAAGATCATCCTGGAAAAGGCCGACGAGCTCGGCGTGAAACTGGATTCGCTGCGCCGCGCCCTGGTGTCCGGCGAAGCCTTCCCGCCGTCGCTGCGCGACTGGCTGGCCGCGCGCGGCATCGAGGGCTACCAGGCCTACGGCAGCGCCGACCTGGGCATGATCGCTTTCGAGACGCCGGCGCGCCAGGGCCTGGTGCTGGGCGAGGACATCATCGTCGAGATCGTGCGCCCCGGCACCGGCGAACCGGTGCCCGATGGCGAAGTGGGCGAAGTCGTGGTCACCACGCTGAACCCCGACTACCCGCTGGTGCGCTTCGGCACCGGCGACCTGTCGGCGGTGATGCCGGGCATCTCGCCCTGCGGCCGCACCAACACCCGCATCAAGGGCTGGATGGGACGCGCCGACCAGACGACGAAGGTGCGCGGCATGTTCGTGCATCCCTCGCAGGTGGCCGACGTGGTGCGCCGCCATCCGGAAATCCTGCGGGCACGCCTGGTGATCAGCGGCACCACCGGTTCGGACAAAATGGTGCTGCGCGTGGAATCACGCGTGCGCGGCGAAGACCTGGGCGCCCGCATCGCCGAATCGGTGCGCGACGTGACCAAGCTGCGCAGCGACGTCGAATGGGCCGAGGCCGGCTCCCTGCCAAACGACGGCAAGGTCATCGACGACATCCGCACCTACGAATAACAAGGATAAGAAGAAGAAAGGCGCG
Source organism: Achromobacter sp. CSND-B12 (assembly GCF_052906545.1). Lineage (NCBI taxonomy): Bacteria > Pseudomonadati > Pseudomonadota > Betaproteobacteria > Burkholderiales > Alcaligenaceae > Achromobacter > Achromobacter sp. CSND-B12. The sequence goes on from NZ_JBREGJ010000001.1 coordinate 2,800,901, forward strand.
CGCCCGGGACCGGCAAAGCCCGGGCGCGGCACCGCCTCTTTCGATGCCGCGGCGGATTCAATTGCCCAGCGGGCGGGCCAGCCACTCGCGGCCCTTGAGCATGCCGTTCCAGTAGATCCACGGCAGCATCGTCGCCTTCAGGAACCAGGCGCTCTTGCGCGGCACGGTCGGGTCCAGCGGGAACGTGGGCAGCAGCTTGCCGCCATAGCCGAACTCGGCCAGCACGATGCGGCCGCGCTCGACCGTCAGCGGGCACGAGCCGTAGCCGTCGTACGTGACCGGCAGCGCATGCCCTTCGCGCACCGCCAGCAGGTTCTCGGCCACCGTGACGATCTGCTTGCGCGCCGCCGCCGCGGTCTTGGCGTTGGTGGTGCTGATGCCATCGCCCAGCCCGAAGATATTGTCGTAGCGCACATGGCGCAGCGTGGCCGGGTCGACCTCGCACCAGCCCGCCGCATCCGCCAGCGCGCTGTGGCGCAGAAATTCGTGCGGCACCTGCGGCGGCACCGCGTGCAGCATGTCGAATGACTTCTCGACACGGGTCACCGCCCCCTCGGCGTCCTTGACGTCGAACCAGGCCTTGCGCGCCGGGCCGTCCACCGCCACCAGCGCCGAATTGAACGCCAGCGAAATGCCGTAGCTTTCCACATAGCGCATCAGCGGCGGCACGAAGGTCGGCACGCCGAACAGCACCGCGCCGGCCAGGTCGAATTCGACATCGATGCGATCCAGCACGCCGCTGCGGCGCCAGTGGTCGCACGCCAGGTACATCGCCTTCTGCGGCGCGCCGGCGCACTTGATCGGCATGGCCGGCTGCGTGAACAGCGCCTTGCCGCCTTTCAGGCCGCGCACCAGTTCCCAGGTGTAGGGCGCCAGGTCGAAGCGGTAGTTGGAACTGACGCCATTGCGGCCCAGCGTTTCCGACAGGCCCTCGACCTTGTCCCAGGCCAGGCGCAGGCCCGGACACACGATCAATTGCTGATAGCTGACGGCGCTTCCATCCGCCAGCCGGACCTGATTGGCCTCGGGTTCGAAACCGGCCGCCGCGGCCTGCAGCCAGGTGGCGCGGCCCGGCATCACCGCCCTTGTCGGCCGCACGGTCTTGGCCACATCGAACGCGCCACCGCCGACCAGCGTCCAGGCCGGCTGATAGTAGTGCTTGTCGCTGGGCTCGATGACCGCGATGCGCAGGTCCGGGCGCCGCCGCAGCAGGCTGGCGGTCACGCCGATGCCCGCTGAACCGCCCCCGACCACCACCACATCGAAATCGCGCCGCGCCTGTGCTGCCATCTGCATGCTTGTCTCCCTGCTATCGACCGGTCCGGGGTGGCCGGTTCGTCATGTATTGAATTGCCGAGTACAGCGCCATGCCGGCCACCATGGCCGCCACGAAGATCAGGGCCTCCAGCACGCCGGCCGCCGCCGCCACCAGCGCCGGGCCGGGGCAGAAACCCGCCAGCCCCCAGCCCGCGCCGAACGCCAGGCTGCCGAACGCCAGCCGCGGATCGATACGCGTGGCCGTGGGCCAATGCAGCGGCTCGCCGGACAGGCTGGCACGACGACGGCGCAACCAGGCAAAGCCCGCTGCCGTCACGGCCAGCGCACCGCCCATCACCAACGCCAGCGAAGGGTCCCAGCTTCCCGCCAGGTCCAGGAAGCCCAACACCTTGGCGGGATTGGCCATGCCGGAAACGAGCAATCCCAGCCCGAACACCAATCCCGAGAGAAACGCGAACAAGGCCACCATGTCAGCCTCCCATCAGGTGCCGCGCGACATACACGGTGGCAAACCCCGCCGCCATGAAGAGCGCCGTCGCCGCCAGGGAACGGCGCGAGCCGCGCGCCAGCCCGCAGACGCCGTGGCCGCTGGTGCACCCCGACGCGTAACGCGTGCCGATGCCGACCAACAGGCCAGCCGCGATCAGCCGCGCATTGCCCGCCTCCACCACGATCGGCGGCAGCGCGCTGCCCAACCGATACAGCCAGGGCGACAGGCACAGGCCCAGCAGGAACGCCAGGCGCCAGCCGGCATTTCGATCAGGCGGCAACAGCCCGCCGAGGATGCCGCTGATGCCTGCGATGCGGCCCGCGCCCAGCATCATGAGAACGGCGGCCACGCCAATGACCACGCCGCCGGCAAGCGCGCTTGCGGGAGTAAAGGCGGACAGGTCGATCATGACGTGAGCGCCGCCATGGTCCGACCGCAATACAGGCTCGACAGCGTCTTCATGACCTGGTTGACCTCGAAGCTGGCCAGTTGGTAATACACGTACTTGCCCTGGCGCCGCGTGCTCACCAGGCCTTCGTCGCGCAGCACGCCCAACTGCTGCGACAGCGTCGGCTGGCGGATGCCGGTCAGGGATTCCAGTTCACCGACGTTGCGCTCGCCCTGCACCAGTTGGCACAGCAGCAGCAGCCGGTCTTCGTTGGCCAGCGCCTTGAGCAGCGCGCAGGCCTGGGAGGCGGATTCGCGCAGCGCGGCGACTTCGCAATCGTTCAGGGCAGTCAGCATTTGATGGGGATCAATCGGCGGGAAAGAGTTTGATCATTATATTGACGGATAAACTATCCAACAATATTATTGAAAAATATATATTGTTCTGCGCCCCTCCTTTGCTCCCGGCCCCCCTCTCATGAACCCGCATATCCAGGCCTTCTTCGACCCGGTCACCGCCACCGTCACCTACGTGGTCCACGAGCCCGTGGCGGGCGGCGCCTGTGCCATCATCGATTCGGTGCTGGACTACGACCCCAAGTCCGGCCGCACCACCACCGCCAGCGCCGACCGCGTCATCGCCTATGTGCGCGAACACGGACTGCGCACCGAATGGCTGCTGGAAACCCACGCCCATGCCGACCACCTGTCGGCCGCCCCCTATCTGCAGCGCGAGCTGGGCGGCGTCATCGCCATCGGCCAGAGCATCCGCACCGTGCAGGGCGTGTTCAAGAAGATCTTCAACCTCGAACCCCAATTCCAACTCGACGGTTCGCAGTTCGGCCGCCTGTTCGCCGATGGCGAAACCTTCCGGATCGGCGCCCTCACCGCCAGCGCCATGCACGTACCCGGCCACACGCCGGCCGACATGGCCTACCGCATCGGCGACGCCGTCTTCGTCGGCGACACGCTGTTCATGCCGGACGTCGGCACCGCGCGCTGCGACTTCCCCGGCGGCGATGCCCATCAGTTGTACCGTTCCATCCGGCGCCTGCTGGACCTGCCCGGCGACACCCGCCTATACATGTGCCATGACTATCCGCCCGCCGGGCGCGAGGCCGCCTGGCAGACCACGGTGGCCGAGCAGCGCCGCGCCAACATCCACGTGCACGACGGCATCGGCGAAGACGACTTCGTCGCCATGCGCACCCGGCGCGACGCCACCCTGTCCATGCCGACCCTGATCCTGCCCGCCATCCAGGTCAATATCCGCGCGGGCCATTTCCCGCCGGCCGAGGACAACGGCGTGCGCTACCTCAAGATCCCCGTCGACGCGCTCTAGCCGACGTCCGCGGCGGCACGGCCGGGCGCGCACTTGCGCGCCGCCGGGATATCCCGCAAGATCGGCCGGTCACAAGATTGCCGATCCGACGGAACCTCCCATGTTCGCCGAAGCCGAAGCCGACCCCGTCCTGTCCAAGGAAGCCTTCAAACCGCTGGAGGCCAAGCTGCGCGTCGCGCTGCTGAATGCGCAGTACCAGCGCCTGCAGAAGGCCGAGAAATCCCTGCTGGTGGTGGTGGCCGGCATCGATGGCGCCGGCAAGGGCGCTACGGTCAACCTGCTCAACGAGTGGATGGACCCGCGCCACATCAGGACGCTGGCCTATGGTCCGCCGGAAGGCGATGAACTGGAACGCCCGCCGATGTGGCGCTACTGGAAAGACCTGCCGCCCAAGGGCAGCACGGGCATCGTCTTCGGTTCCTGGTACACGCCGCTGATCCGCGAAGCCGCGCGCAAGAAACCCAACCAGGACAACATCGAGGCGCAATCGGTCGCCATCCGGCGCTTCGAGGCCATGCTGGCGGCCGAGGGCGTGCAAATACTCAAGCTCTGGTTCCACCTGTCGTCCGACGCCCAGCGGGCGCGCGCCAAGCGCCTGCTGGCCAGTCCCGAGACCTCGTGGCAGGTCAGCCCGGTCGATCTCAAGGTGTACAAGAAGTACGACCGCATCCGCAACAGCGGCCAGGTCGTCATCAATCACACCGACAGCGGCCATGCGCCATGGGTGGTGATTCCCAGCGCCGACGAGAACATGCGCGCCGCGCGCACCGCCGAGGCGGTCCTGGCCGCCATGCGCCAGCAGACCGTGCCGCGCATTCCGCCAACGTTCGTGGCCCATACCGGCCCGGCCCGCATTCTCGACCGGCTCGGCCAGCTGGACTATGACGCCAAGCTCGACCGTGAAGACTACGAGTCCGAGCTTGGCCTGCTGCAAGGCCGGCTGGCGCGCGCGGCGCGCTCGAAGAAGTTCCAGGAACGCTCGCTGGTATTGGTGTTCGAGGGCCAGGACGCGGCCGGCAAGGGCGGCGCCATCCGCCGCATCACCCATGCGCTGGACGCGCGCCAGTTCGACATCACGCCGGTGGCCGCGCCCAACAGCTACGAGCTGTCGCGCCCCTACCTGTGGCGCTTCTGGCGCCACGTGCCGCGGCGTGGCCGCATCGCCATCTTCGACCGCTCCTGGTATGGCCGGGTGCTGGTCGAACGGGTCGAGAAGATCACCCCGCCGGCGCACTGGCGCCGCGCCTACGCCGAAATCAACGACTTCGAGGCGCAACTGGCGGGCAGCGGCGCGCTGGTGCTGAAGTTCTGGCTGGCGATCACCGCCGACGTGCAGCTCGAACGCTTCAAGGACCGCGAGAAATCGCCGTTCAAGAACTTCAAGATCACCCCCGACGACTGGCGCAACCGCGACAAGTGGAAGGAATACGCGGCCGCCACCAACGAGATGCTGGCCCGCACCGACGTCAAGCATGCCCCGTGGCATCTGGTGTCGGCCAACGACAAGCGCTACGCTCGCCTGCAGGTGCTGCGGCACATCGTCGAAACCCTGGAAAACCAACTCTGACCCCAAGGAGGCCACGCGCCATGAGCTCCGCCGAAATCCGCCCCGTCGTCGCCGCCGATTTTGACGTCTGGCTGCCCCTGTGGAAGGGTTACCAGGACTTCTACCGCGTCGACATCGCCGACGCCGTCACCCGCAACACCTGGGCCCGCTTCCTCGACCCGGCCGAACCGGTGCACGCCGCCCTGGCCTACGACAGCGGCAAGGCCGTCGGCATGGTGCACTGGATTTTCCACCGCTCCACCTGGACCGCGGGCGACTACTGCTATCTGCAGGACCTGTACGTGGAACCGGACACCCGCGGCACCGGCGCCGGTCGCAAGCTCATCGAACACGTCTATGCGCAGGCCACCGCCGCCAACTGCGCCCGCGTGTACTGGCTGACCCACGAGACCAACGCCACCGCCATGCAGCTGTACGACCGCATTGCCGACCGCTCCGGCTTCGTCCAATACCGCAAGGTGCTGCCGTGAGCGCGCGCGATCCGGACTGTCCGCTGTGCCAGACCGATGGCGGCACACTGCTGTGGCGTGGACCGCACCTGCGCCTGATCGAAGTCGATGATCCCGACTACCCAGGCTTCACCCGCGTGGTCTGGAATGCGCATCTGGCGGAAATGACCAGCCTGTCGACCCATGGCCGCGATCTGCTGATGCGCGCCGTGTACGTGGTGGAGGAAACACAGCAAGCGATCCTGGCGCCCGACAAAATCAACCTGGCATCGCTCGGCAACATGGTGCCGCACCTGCACTGGCACGTCATTCCGCGCTGGCGTGGCGACCGCCACTTTCCGGATCCGATCTGGGCGGCCCCGCGTATCGCGGCCGGCGCCGAGCCGGCCGGATGGGCCGAACGCCAGGCCCGCGTCCAGGCGCTGCTGCCGCGTTACCGCAATCGGCTGGTCGAAGCCATGAACGCGCTGCTGTGGCATTGAGACGGGCGGCCGCGGTGCAGAACGGTCAGGCCGGCGGCCATCGAATCCATCCAAATCCTATGTAAATCAAGGCCTTCTTCCTCAGAGAACAAACGTAATTCAGGTAATATTCAACTTTCCCAGCGTTACGCTGCACCGCAGCAATCAAGGAGCGAATATTGACCCTGCAGGCCCCGCCCCCGTCCCGGCCCGTTTCTTTCCTGCAGGCGTTCCTCCGCTCCGAAGCCCTTGGCGGCTATGTCCTGATGCTGGCCGCCGTGGTCGCCCTGGTCATCGCCAATAGTCCGCTCGCCCCTTACTATTTCGAAGCGCTCGGGGCCAAGCTGGGCTTCCAGGCCGGCCCGGTGATACTCAAGGAATCGGTGCTGCACTGGATCAACGACGGCCTGATGGCCGTGTTCTTCCTGCTGGTCGGGCTGGAGATCAAGCGCGAAGTGCTGGACGGCCAGTTGCGCGGGGCGGCCCGCATCGTGCTGCCGGGCATCGCCGCCCTGGGCGGCATGGCGATGCCCGCCCTCATCTACGTCCTGGTCAACCTGGGCAGCCCCGACACGCTGCGCGGCTGGGCCATTCCAGCCGCCACCGACATCGCCTTCGCCCTCGGCATCCTGGCCCTGCTCGGCAGCCGCGTGCCGACCTCCCTGAAGGTGTTCCTGACGGCGCTGGCGATCCTGGACGACCTGGGCGCCATCGTCATCATCGCGCTGTTCTACACGTCCGAACTGAACCTGTTCGCGCTGGCCATGGCCGGCGCGTTGCTGGCCTGCCTGGTCTGCCTGAACCGGGCGGGCGTGCTGCGCCTGGCGCCCTATCTGCTGATCGGCGTGGTGCTCTGGTATTTCGTGCTGAAGTCCGGCGTGCACGCCACGCTGGCCGGCGTCGCGTTGGCCCTGACCATCCCGCTGCGTCCGCAGAACCAGGGCCACGCGGGCGCGCATTCGCCGCTGCACGCGCTGGAACACGCGCTGCACAAGCCCGTGGCCCTGCTGATCGTGCCGCTGTTCGGCTTCGCCAATGCCGGCGTGTCATTCGCGGGCATGGGCCTGTCCAGCCTGGCGCAACCCGTGCCGCTGGGCGTGGCGCTGGGCCTGTTCCTGGGCAAGCAGCTGGGCGTGTTCGGTTTCGCCTGGCTGGCCATCCGGTCCGGCATCGCCAGCCTGCCGCGCCATGCCAGTTTCACGCAGCTGTATGGCGTGGCCCTGCTGTGCGGCATCGGCTTCACGATGAGCCTGTTCATCGGCGCGCTGGCGTTCACCGATCCGGCCGCGGTCGATGCCACCAAGATCGGCGTGCTGACCGGTTCACTGGCCTCGGCGGTGGTGGGCTTCCTGCTGCTGCGCGCCAGCGGCGCCACGGAAAGCGAGGCCAAGGCCACGGCCTGGCTCGGTACGCCGCGGAAGTAGACTGGTGGCATCCCCGACAGGAGCCGCCATGAAGCCGTCCGCCATCTCCGTGCAGCGCGTTTATGAAGGTATCGGCCCCGATGGGCACTACCGGGCCCTGGTGGACCGCATGTGGCCCCGCGGCCTGCGCCGCGCCGACCTGGCGCTGGACGAATGGGCCAAGGACCTCGCACCCAGCAGCGAACTGCGCAAGTGGTTTTGCCACGTCGACAAGCGCTGGGACACCTTCCGCGAGAAATACCTGGCCGAACTGGCCGAACCCGAGCAGCAGGCCCGCATGGACGCCCTGCTGCAGGCCGCCGGCGCGCGCCCGGTGACCCTGTTGTATGGCGCCCGCGATACCGAGCACAACCAGGCGGTGGTATTGCGCGACGCGCTGCAAGAATACGCCCGGCATCACCGCAAGCGCCTGGCGCGGGCCCCGGGCTAGGCCCATCGACATGCCAATGCTGCCCGCAAGGGGCGCGTCGACCCGCCGACGCGCTTCGCGTGCAGCCTAGCCGCCCGCCTTCGTCGGGTTGGACAAAGGGAAGCCGCTGTCGGTCAGGCAGGCCTTGATCCAGGCATGGTCGTCGCTGTCGTCGACCTCGCCATCGAGCTGGGGCAAGGGCTTGGACGAATACGTCGGCGCCTTCACCTTGGGGCCGGTATTCCAGCGCGCGTCGTCATCAATGCTGCCCGGGCAACTCGCATCGTTGCCGTTGTACGAGCAGGACGCGACCGGCACCGGCTTGTTGTCGACCACCTTGGCCACATAGCGCTGTACGTACACCGAGCCGGTGGCCCAATACTCTTCCGTGCTGCAGACGCGATCATCGTTCTGGTAATGCCGGGTCGAAAAGCAGGCGTAGTACTTGTAGTCGGGCGGCAAGACATCGCATGACGTCTCATAGCCCGAGTAAGGGCCGCCCGTGAACTGCTTGCGGAACTCGCGCTGGCTCAACGCCACGCGGATCAACCTGGGAAGACTGTCGCCCTTCCCGCGCTCCTTGAACTCGCTGGCGCGGGAGCGGATCAGGTCGGCCGCGACGGCGCCCGGCGTCTTCTCGTCGGGCAGCGATTCGGGGTCGGACACCAACCCCTCCAGGCGCATGTTGCGGGCCTCGATCCAGCGGCGCTGGCTGTCCACCAGCATCGCGCGGATCTGCGCATCCGGCGCCTGCTTGAGCAAGGCGGCGTAGGCCCGGTTCAACTCGGCGTCGGCGGCCACCGCGCCGCGATCCGAGCAGATCAGCTTCTCGGCGGGCGTGCCGGCCTTGTGGCAATCGATCGCCCACGCCGGCGCCGACAGGGCGCCCAGCCCGGCCAGGCACAGCAGCCGCGCCGCGCGATTCGTGAAACCCATGGTGCTTCTCCCTGGCGCCTGGCCGCTGGTCAGCGGCTGACGACCTCGCTGTCTTCCATGACGATGCGGTAGCGGTTGCGCAGGTCAAGGACGTAAGTGAAATTGGAGGTGCCGGTCGCGGTCTTGCCGCGCTCCGGACTCGACACCTTGAAATCGTAGAGCCCCTTGACCATGCACATCTGGTCCTGGCACTTGGCCTTCAGCGAATTCTGGTCGACCACGAAGCGCCGCACCGGCCAACGGGCGAAGTAGGCCGTCTTGTCCGCCAGGATCTCCGACTTCGGGCGCGACTTCTTGAAGTAGTCGACCGTATCCGCGTAGAACTCGCGCGTGAAATTCATCGCCTCTTCATTGGTCCCGCTGCCCGCCTGGATCATCAGCGTCGCGGCGTTGATCGCGCGCTGCTCGTCCGAGAGCGGCGCCGGCGCGGGAGGATTCTTGGTCATGTACGGATTGGTCACCGACGGCGGGCCGGATGGCGCTGGCGCGGCATTGGGCGCGGCCGGCTTGCGCGGCGGCAGCCGGGTATCGTCGTCCGGCGCCTGGGCCTGCGGCGCGGTCGCGGTGGCGGGTCCGGCCGTCGGCGCCGTGCGCTGGGCGCCGCCCTGCTGCGGTTCGCTGGAAGCCGTCTTCACATTGCCCGTGCGGTTGATGCCGTACTTGGCGATTTCCTGCGGCGAAAAGAAATACATGTCCTTGGACGGCGTGCTGAACATGATGCCCAGCACGTCCGCCGACACCCCGTACTTGGGCAGGGTGGTGACGATATCCGACACGCCGAACTGGGCCTGCTCGCCCGTCATTTCGGGCGCGGTGATCTGGTGCACGCCAAGACGGCCTTCGGCCAGCCGCTGGCGACCCGCGAAGAACACGAACGCGCATGCCGAGGCACAGTAGCTGTCCTTGGGGATGTAGGTATTGAGCCCGCGCTCGTAGACCTCCTCGGCCACCACCAGCCCGATGTGCACCAGGCCACCGCCATTGTTCTGCAGGATCAGGGTGGAGATGGTCGGATGCTCGCGCAGCGCCTTCTTCATGTGCAGCAGGTCGTTGGCGCTGACCGCGCCGACGTAGATCAGCAGGTTCGGCTCGCTGGGCAGGTAGAAGAACGGGCCATAGCGCTCGGGCTCTTCCTTTTGCTGCGCGGGCGCCTGGGCCTGGGCGGGCGACATGGAAACACCCATCAGGGTGAGCGCCAGGCTCATGCCCAGCGCCGTCAGTTTTCTTTTCAGCATTCTCAGTCCTTGTCCTCGCAACGCATGCCACGGGCCGGATCGCCTCCGGGGTCGTTTTCGCTTCGCGCCGCCACATCCGCGAGATGGCGCGGCCCCCTCGAAACCGGGATTTTATCCATCTCGCCGGACATCGCCATTTTTCCGGCCCGTTGCCCCGCCCCGCGCGCCAGGCTAGCGCGCCTGGCAAGCCTGCACGCCATCGGCAATCGCGCGAGCCAGCCGCTGGATGGTCTCGGGCTTGGCCAGCCGGGCTTCCTCATCCGGATTCACGATCACCCCCGCCTCCACCAGCACCGCCGGCATCGTGGCGGTCTTGAGCACCGCCAGCCCATCGTAGCGATGCACACCCAGGCGCGGGTCCAGCAACGGCCGGTTTTCACCGGCGATGGGTTCGGCGTGATACAGCGACGGCTTCTCGCCCGCCGCCAGCAGCGCTTCGCCGATCGCCTTGGCGCAGCGCAGGCTGTCCTCATAACGGGGATTGAGCCGCGACACGAAAATAGAAAACCCCGCGAATTCGCGCTGGCGGCCGGCGTCGATGTAGTGCTGCTGCATCGAGTCGTGGTGGATCGAGATGAAGAAATCCGCACCCGGCGCGATCCGGGTACGGCGACCCAGCGGCACCTCGGCGCCGTCGGCCGACACCCGCGTCACGCGATCACCCGATGCCTGCAGGTCGGCCGCCACCGCGCCGCTCAGGTCCAGGTTGTACAGGTACTCCACCCGCCCGCTGGCGCCTGTCGCGCCCGGCAGCCGGGGCGTATGACCGGTGTCGACCACGACATGGGCGGCCTGCGCCAAGCCCGCCGCCAACCCCAGCACGGACGCCGCGATGCGGCGCGCCCATCTGCCCGCCATTTTCCCGCCCACTCGACCATCCATGACTGCTGGCACGTTTGTCTTCGCCCTGTAAAGAACCCGGGTAGCCACCCCTGTGGCGGCACCGACTGCCGCGGATTCTCGCGCAGCCGGCCGCGGCCGGCAATGGCAGCTTGCAGCGCTGCGGGGCGGATTCGTAACAACCCACGCATTGCCCGTCGCCTGTCGTCCACGATTGCCTCTCACCCGCGAATCGCCGCATGAACATCGGCGCAATGCCCGCGCGGAAGCAAATGACATGGATGGTTACCGGCGCGTGGCGTTCAGGCCGCTCTCATTTTGGCGCGCTACCATCAAAGCCATGCCCCTCGCATCCGCGGGCGCATCCCGGCTCGCGGCATCCTTACCCGGAGGTCCCCAGCATGAGCAATCTGAACGGAAAAGTCGCCGTCGTCACCGGCGCCGCCAGCGGCATCGGCAAGGAAATCGCGCTGACCCTGTCGCGCGCCGGCGCCGCGGTCGCCATTGCCGACTTGAACCAGGCCGGCGCCGACGCCGTCGCCCGCGAAATCGAACAGGCCGGCGGCAAGGCCATGGGCGTTGCCATGGACGTCACCAACGAAGACGCCGTCAACCAGGGCATCGACCGCGTCGCCGCCGCCTATGGCAGCATCGACATCCTGATCTCGAACGCCGGCATCCAGATCGTCAACCCCATCGAGAACTTCGCCTTCGCCGACTGGAAGAAAATGCAGGCCATCCACGTCGACGGCGCCTTCCTCACCACCAAGGCCGCGCTCAAGCACATGTACAAGGACGATCGCGGCGGCGTGGTCATCTACATGGGCTCGGTGCATTCGCACGAAGCCTCGCCGCTCAAGTCCGCCTACGTCGCCGCCAAGCACGCGCTGCTGGGCCTGGCGCGGGTACTGGCCAAGGAAGGCGCCAAGCACAACGTGCGCTCGCACGTCATCTGCCCCGGCTTCGTGCGCACGCCCCTGGTCGAAAAGCAGATTCCCGAGCAAGCCAAGGAACTGGGCATCAGCGAAGAAGACGTGGTCAAGAAGGTGATGCTGGGCGATACCGTCGACGGCGTCTTCACCACCGTCGAAGACGTGGCGCAGACGGCGCTGTTCCTGTCGACCTTCCCCAGCGCGGCGTTCACGGGACAGTCGTTCGTGGTGAGCCATGGGTGGTACATGCAGTAAGTCTTGATATCCTTGGGTCGCGGTCACGGCGCGCTTGCTTCCCGCGCTTGCTTCCTTTACGCGCCGTCCGATTTCGACTCAAGGATTGCCATGTCTTTCAGCACCGACGCCTGGGCGCGCAACGCCGCGCTGTACGAAAAAACGCGCACCATGCCGTTCAACCAGGAACTGGCCAGCGGCCAACTCAGCGAACAGGCGTTCCGCCACTACATGATCCAGGACGCCCACTACCTGCTGGCCTTCGGCCGCGCCCTGGCGGTCGCCGCCGCCAAGGCCGACCATGCCGACGGCGTGGTGCAGTTCGCCGACGCGGCCAAGAACGCCGTGGTGGTCGAACGCAGCCTGCATGAAGGCTTCATGAAGCAGTTCGGCATCGACGCCGAGACCTTCGCCAGCACCCCGCTATCGCCGGCCAGCCATCACTACACCAGCTTCCTCATCGCCACGGCATGGAGCGCCCCGTATCCGGTGGCGCTGGCCGCGTTGCTGCCGTGCTTCTGGATCTATGCCGAGATCGGGCGCGACATTCACTCGCGCGCGACCCGTCCGAATCCGTATGGGGCATGGATCGATACATACGCCGGGGAGGAATTCCACGCGCTGGTGCGTGAAGTGATTGCGTCAGTGGACCAGGCAGCCGAGAAGGCCTCGCCCCAGACGCGGGACGAGATGCACCGGGCGTATACGCATGCGGCGCAGTTGGAGTGGATGTTCTGGGATTCGGCGTATCGGCTGGGAGAATGGGCGGTGTGAGGGACGCGGCGGCGCCTGTCGCGTGACAGGCGCGCCTTCCCTTACAGGTGTCGCTTGAAAGCGATGATGGCCGCGCCAACCGCGCTGGAGGCCTGCGAATAGGGCGTGCCGGTGCCCATCTCCTTCTCCGCCTGCTCGTACTGATTGCTGTTGATCAGACGGGCGATCTTGCCTGCCTCGGCATGAAACGCCTTGTGCTTCTGGACGATCGCGCCAAACTCGGGCTTCGCGCTGTACTTCAGCTTCCCTTCCCCATATAGCCAGACCCCGAGCTGGCAACAATTGTCCTTGCCAATGGTTTCCGCATCCATCTGCTCCTTTCTGCTGATGGCGGAGCGGAACTTCAGTTTCCACTCGGCGTGTTTTTGAATCGATTCATCCAGGTTCATGCTTGGCTCCTTCAACTGAGGCGGCAACGATTGATTTGCCCCACTTGGAAAGAGTAGAGAATCGAGACCGGGCACGACTTGTTTGGCGTCATGGACCTGGGTTGCGGGCAGCCGGAAAGGGGCGGGGCGGGAGAATATCAGACTAAAGGTGGATGCGCGCGATGGAGCGAACCTCCATCACACCCTCGTATAGTTCCAGTACCGACACATCGAAGGTGCCACCGCCCAGATCGAAGACTAGGAATTGGGTCTCGTCTTCACGTTGATGCAGACCATACGCCAGCGCCGCCGCGGTCGGCTCGTGGATGAAACGCTCGACCTTCAGGCCAGCCAATTCGCCTGCATCGCGGCTCGCCTCTATATATGTGTGCTTATCGAGTATCGAGCATAATTTTGGATGCGACTATCGAGATATTTTTGACTCTTTATGGGCACATCACGCTCGAGATATCTTAACAATGCCTTCAATAAACGTCTGCATAGAGCGGAGGGCATCTGACGCCCTTTTCGCAAATGCTGGTTTATGCGAATCTTGACTCCTGATAGCTCAGACTTCGCAGTACGCCATTGCATTAATCGAGGCCACAATCGCCTCATGCAATCTGCAGTTCATTCAACTACAACTCTCGGAAACAACTCCACTGCCGATGGCTGCTATTGTTCCATTTTCTACCAAAGCAAACTAAAAATTGGTCCAATAAAATATACTAACCTATCCATTTAACCTCAAAATCAGCTAGCTGGGTTTGAAGTTCTGCCTCACGCTCGAACCAGCAATCAAACCCCTCAGTATCACTTCTCTTCAAGTAAAGATAATATCCGCCAGTGTCGCCATCACGATCATCAGCAACAAGGATTTTCCAGCCAGAATATTCGCCACTTACAACAACACCCCTTCGAACAATAGACATATTTACACCTCAGTCCTTATAGGGAACATGATTGTTAGAAACATATTTCCCAATCACAGGGTCTTTAACTCCAAAATCTACGCGCTGCGCGGCACCTGCCTCCAGTTGAATCTGCTTTCCAGCATTAACGAAGGATTTCCAGCTTCCCGTAGGATCAGCAGCGAGATCACCCACGCGAAGACGGCGCGATCGATAAAGAAACGCGCCATGGCGGTTTACATTTTTTCGTTATTTCCCGCGGTCGCTACGGGCGCGCTTGGCGCGGCCCGCTCGACCGGTTCGATTGCCACGTTTAGACAGTTTGCGCAAGCTGCTTTCTCCGTTAGAATACTTACAGTCCCTCTTGCGGAGATATTGCCTCCCAATTAATCAGCAATATTGTCTAGGATTTTGTATTCCGTATCTATTCCCCGATAAACCATATCTCCGGCCTTGTTGGGTACAGATTGAGCCACAAAATTTCCACTTCCAGAGCCAATAAGCCCTTTACCGGCATCAAAGATTTGGCTGTGCGCAGCCATCTGTCTAGGTATTCTGGGAATATCTATTTCTGCGATTACTACATTACCACTGCGCCGTAAATTAGACGGCAATCCAACTCGAACACCCATGACCCGCTGGGCCATCGGAGCGGTATCGATCAGCGTCGCAGTCGCTTTTGCACCGAGTGAGGAAACAGCCCCCCCGGCTTAAGCGCCGAGGGGGGCTGGACGATCTGGGATTTCCAGATAAAACGATTCCGCATGAATTTCCCAAAACATCCATCCAGGCCCAGGAGGAACGTCAAGAACACCTTCCAAGAAATACTCTTTTATGTTCGAAACCGTGGTTTTCGGTAGATCAAAATTCTCTATAAGCTCGCCGCCTCCCGGCTCTTTGCCGCCCTCTATATATTTGCCTATCTTTCTGAGCGAAAAAGAAACACCTTCAAAAACAAACCAACAATTTCCAACGTATTCATATTTTAGGACTTCCGCGCTTATTGTCTTGTCCTCATAACCCACCCATTCTCCGGAGTTTTCCAGGCGCCCAACAAGAAGCCCATCGACTTTTCTGGTCTCACTATATTTATTCCCGTTCCATGGGTCATAGAAATACTTTCGAGGAAATATATCTCTTAAGCCCGAAGACACGCCGAGCCCATCTTTCAAATAAACCTTCAGCACATTTCCCGAAAAAACATGCGCCCCATATACAGACATATATACATCCAGTGAACCAAAGTCAGTATCCAGCCTCATTTGATTCGCTCCAAAATAATCGTCCTCATGCTTGAAACGTCTTTGACCGGCGTCACTCCATCCGATTGCATAAACGTCTGACCAGCAAATCGTGAATCTAAACCCCCATTATTCTGTACAACCCTTAACCCTAGAGAGTCCAGCTCCGCCTGGCTAGGCAATTTCCCGTAAGGATTCGCAGCATTCGCGTTGATATAAATTTTCCCTCCGGGCTCCACTACGCGAGTAGCCTCCGGTAGAAAACTCATCATCTTTCCGCCAGGACCCATATATGGGTTTGTAGCGATTACCTCGCCTAGCGATCCGTCTTTGAAAGGCAATTTCGTCGCATCGGCACGGATGCCCGATTGAATATCGGCGCGGATATCTACGTTTATTGCGCCGGGAGTCTGCGCATTCTTCCCGCCGAACAGCTCAACGGTGGGCTTCCCGCCTGTTGCTTTTGCACCGCCAAGGGCCGACGCCTTGGCCTCCTCAGCTACCGATTGTATTCTCCGGCCCGCGGCCGATCCACCACCTTTCACCCCCGCCGCCAGCGCCGGCGGTACAAACGCCGCCGCGAACGTCTCGCGCCGCATCGCTTGCAGGTCCTGGGCCTCTTGCTGCGTCAGATGGCCGCTTTCATACAGCTCTTGCCCGGACATCGAGGCCAACCAAGAGCCTTTGCCTGCCGCTTCGAGTTCTTGCTGGGCGGCATACGCCCGTCACTCCAGGTTCGAGTAGTACTGTTTGCGTGCCTGCAGTAAGTTATTCGCAGCTGTAGCCGCTTCCGTGCGATCCAGG
The DNA here is from genome assembly GCF_052906545.1 of Achromobacter sp. CSND-B12. Classification (NCBI taxonomy): domain Bacteria; kingdom Pseudomonadati; phylum Pseudomonadota; class Betaproteobacteria; order Burkholderiales; family Alcaligenaceae; genus Achromobacter; species Achromobacter sp. CSND-B12. The sequence continues at coordinate 2,816,983 of NZ_JBREGJ010000001.1, forward strand.
CTGTTGGCCTGTACTTCCAAGGCCGTGATATCGGCGCGCAATTCTTGCGCCGCCGCCGCGCAGGCACCTGGGTTCTCAAGGCACGCACTGTCCGCTGCATAGTTGCGTTCCGTACTAATAGCCTGCAGCCGGCGCACCTCCTTCTTGGCTTGCGCGCACACATCCCCCGAGCATTCCTTCCATGCTTGAAGGGCCGCGAGGTACGACTTGAGCTCGTCTGGCTTGAGATAGTTGTTTTCGGTCTCGTTGGTAGCCGCGAAAACCGCCTCGGCGCCAGACACGCCTGACGCTTGCGCGATTCCCGCTACCAGCGAGCCGACCAGGTTGCGACGTACCTCCTTCTCTTCCGGGGTCATCTTTGATGCATCACCACTCAGCAACGCATTAATCACAGCCCCGGAACCCGCACCAAGTGCTCCCGCGCTGCAATCGCTGCCCTTGCCGGCGGCCCCCGCACATCCCACAATCGCGTGCATTGCGGCGCGAGCGGCTTCCGCCTGCGGCCCGTCTCCCAGTGCCGAGACAATCTCCTTTACCTGGGACGCCGCCAACCCTTGCAAATAGTTGACCGCGACAGCCTGTATCGCGTCACCGGTGGCGCCGGTCACATTGCCGCTCACCGCCCCCAGGATCGCGGTCAGCCAACGACGGCTCTCGCCACCCGGCCCCCACGTCTTCGCATCCTCAAGGGCTTGCCGCAACTGATCTCGACGCGGTCCTTCAGACTCATTCTTCAGCGCATCTTCCAGCGCTTTGGCTTCCTTGGCCCGATTCGTCAAGAACTGCCCCACCTGTCGGCTAGCTGCCGATGCGATCTCGAACCCCGCTTCGATCTTCTTCTTGTCGAAAATCGGCTTCAGCGTGTTCAACGCATCCGAGGTATCCCGGTCCAACGACGCGATCGTCTCCGCGACAGTCTTGCCAGTCAGTGCCCTCTGCCCTTCCTCATTACGGATGATGATGGTGCGCCGCTGACAGCGCTTCGCGTGGGGGAGCTGCTCTTGCCGCTAGCAGCAACAACTGTCGGGAAGCCTGCGGAAAACCCTCCGCTCGACGCCATCGACGTGCTCGCATCCTTGCTTGCGTCGTCAGCCCCCTGATTACCCTTGGTGATACCCAAACCAGCGGGCTTTCGCCACCCGCCGAAGCACTATCGCCGAACGCGAAATCTCCGCCCACGGCGATTTGAGTGGCGCTATAAGTTATCACCCGATAAGTATCGGTTATCTATCGTCTTTTTCGATATTTGAAAACTGCCTTTAGAATTCTGGCGCGACCGTGGTGCAGTAACCCAAGCGCGTGCGCAACCGCAACTGCCAATGGCCCAACAATGGAATCAATATGCTCAATGTCATATCATCAACGCGCTGGGCAGATCATCGGCGATCAAATATCACTTTTCTCGCCAAAAAAAATATCGCTCGACGTGTTTAGCCAATCCATATAAATCTCTATAAGCAACAGGTCCAAAAGAAGGAATTTTTTGAGAAATATTCATTTATATTGAACAGATCATCACCGAAAGATTTCTTTTTCAAAAAAACCTAGGCGGGCATTATTGACCAAATAACACCCGACATACCCTCTCGCTTACGAGACTGCAACGTCCACTGCAATTCTCCATCATAACCATGGACTGCTGTTTTTAGATTTTCAACAACATTATTCGATTCATCTTTGAATCTGAATGAAATGCAGGGTGGGTAGCTAGAATGATCGTGAATTTCGGCGTGATCAACGACCCATATTTCTGGAAATCGACGTTGAAATCGCCTCCAAGCCAGGGGCGCCAGCCTTTCAATAAGATTTAATAGCGCCCCCTCTTGCGCCAGTATATTCTGAGCACTCATTGCATTCCCCCCCAGCTTCGTCGATATCGACACTCCGTCCGGATTCATTCCTCGCACATGCATTTCCCAATCACCTTTTGGAACAGGAGAATTTGATAGCCTCGGATCGTGTACACATCTACCGTCTGTATAGAGCAATCAGACTAATCGGGGGGTAGTGCGCGGGCGCAAGGAAATCTGCCCCTGCAAATATCAAACTTAACCTGGAAGTCATGCTTACCCGTGGTCACAGTAGCGTTTATCGCCAGCACACTGCAACACAACCGCGTTTTTTATTGCTAGAAGTCGGGAGGTTATATGGCCGTGGGCTGCATTTTCGACACACATACCCGCTCCAAATCGAAATCACATCGCTGAGTCAGATTCAGCACCTCATTTTATATTTTTCTTAAAATGCATCACCAAACCATCAAGATCTAGATACGCCACCGGCCCGAAGAGCGGATACTCTTTCGCAAAAAACTCATATACCGTAATTGAATTATTTTTCAAAGCTGGTCTCATCGCAATAACATCCCCGGGCGCGATCAACCAATTCGTTCCAGGCAAATTCTCTCTAAAATGCGGTTCCAGCACCCACCGCAACTCTCCTTCATAAGTGGAAATCAAATTTCTCAAGGTCGCTATAACTCCTGCCTGTTCCTTTTGAAACCGAAAGGATATGTACGGAGGGAAGCTGGATCTATCTTCTATCTCAGAATGATCCTTCACCCACACATGAGGATATCTTTGCTGATATTTTCGCCATGCCAAAGGTCCCATTTTTTCTATGAAATTGAGAATAATTCCTTCCCTGGCGGATATTTCATTTGAAATCACTGAAGCCTCTTTAGCTACGTGGTGAAACTACTCTTGCCTAGCGACGACCCGATCAGCAAGCAGCAAGAACGCCCCGCCTTACGAAATGGGGCAGCATTACCCGCTTCCCAGTTCCCGCCACCTCATTACCCTAGGTGGCGCGGCGACCAGGCCCGACGCACCTTCGCTACCCGCAAACGTACTCCCACCGACTCCAGCCCAAACTGCGGACCGGCCTGCTCAGCGTACCACCTGCAGTTTTCAGGGGGCCACTGGCGAAGATGCGGCTCTTGCCGTTGACTATGTCGCCCGACAAGGTGGGCATTACCGCCGACGATGATCGTGCCAGCATCTCTCTGGCGATGCGTGTCTCACGCCTGATCTGACTCACTTAGTAGAAGTGACATCCCAACGTAAATCAGCGAAAGCTGTATCGCACGAATGCAACTCAATCCCGCTCAACGGGAAGATATATATTTAAACCAACAATCACCGTTTAAATTCACAGAAAGAATCTTGCCTGACATGACTTCTCGCCCGTTTAAACAGGAAGGATTATGGGGAAATCATAAAAATCACCACCACTTAGCAAAAGAATCAAATGAACTCTTAATTGCAGAAATATCATCACTATCCAATGATGATTCATATTTCATTTCCGCGACCGCGCCGAAGACACTTTCTTTGCGTCGAAACCATCGAAGAACATATCGACCAGATCCTTGCACAATTTCCAGAGAAAAAAGGCCATCCAAACTGGTCAAATGGCACGAAGTGCGGCCCAGACTGTAGTTGAATATATCGAAATCCTTACATGCGATCCATACCTCCCCGCGATACAGGAAAGACTCGGAAAACGCATTTGATTCGACCTCGAATTTAAACTTCACAGATGGAAGGCGCTCATCGGTTTCGACGACATCAAGCGAAATTCTTATAGGCCGAAAGAACTCAATATCCATTTTTACATCTTTGGAAGAGCATGAATAAGAACTGGATATCCTCCAGCATCCCGTGTCGGAGAGAATTTTAATTCCCAACCACCAATATTTATGACCTTATCGTATGGAACTCCGGATTTCGTCGCGGTATTGACCGCAGCCTGTAGGCTGGCCAATTGCTGTTGGGATGCTAGGCGGACCGCCTCTGGAGTGTAGTTTACGGCCTTCATCTTGGCATACTCAGCAATGTGTTCTGTCGCATTTCCGTGCACCCACACTGTCTGACCATTTGACAAGGACAGTTCAAAAGACTTCGGAATTACTGACCCAGGATAATTCGGCTGGGTAGACTTAATAAAGTCCCAAACGGTACCGGTTTCCCTAACAGGCGGTGCAGGCAGAAATGATCCGGCTGGCTCGTATTTTCCGGTAATCGGATTTTGCCTTGCCAACACAGTCTTACCATCCGATGCCAACACCTCAGCATTCCGTACCGACCACGAAGCACCATCGGCATAGGCCATCTTAGCCGTAGCCATCTCCAACGATCCACCTGCCGCCCGTGTGGCACTGAGCCGAATAGCGTCTAGGACGGGCCCCTTCACCACCCCTACGATCCCGCTCGTCGCAAGATCGAAGACCAACAATGCAGCATCGACCTTGGGAGTCAATTCACTCTGTGTCTTGTACTGAACTAACAAGCTATCGAGTTCTTTGATTGACCTCGTCAGTTGCAACGCGCACGCCGGAACCTGACCGCAAGCAGACCCCGTCCCCAGCATGGACTCCAACTGATCCCGCGTCTCCTTTAACTCCTCCGGCCCGAAGACACTCTTCATCTGATCCAGAGCGGTCTGTGTACCCTTCGCGTGCGCGGCCTTGAGTCGCTGCAGCAATTCGACCTGTTCTTCCGGCTCCAGCTTCTCCATCTGCGCCAAGCGCCCAATAAGAGCTTGATCATGCAGGGGATTGAGGGAATTGTTGTCCAGCTCCGCAATCGCTGCGCTTGTGATGGTCGCGAGGCCCTCGGCACCCGCGACAGCGGCCGCACCCGCAATTAGCGACGCCACAAGATTGCGACGGGCCTCCGCATCCTCGTTGCTTTTGCCCTTCGAGCTGTCCAGCAATGCACTTATTACTACGGCAGCAGCGGCGCCAGCGGCGCCTGCAGCACAACTCTGGCCACTCGCCCCCGCCCCCGCACAACCTACGATCGCTTGCAACGCTGCATGCTCCGCGGAACCGCCGCGAATGATGCCTTCCCCTACCCATTTCCCGATTTGGGCCGCGCCTTGCTGCTGCAGATAGCTAACCACTGCGTTTTGCGCGATAGTGCTAGCCGCACCGGTCACATTGCTTCCCGTCGCAGCCAAGATTGCGTTGGCAACTTGCCGATATGTGCCACCTGGCAGCCATTGCTTGGCATTCTCGTATTGACGCTCGAGCTCCACATACCGAGTCGGGTCGTTCTCGGTACTCATCGCCTTCTTCAGTTCATCAGCCTCCTTCGCCCGATTGGTCAAGTACTGACCCATCTGACGACTGGCCTCCGAAGCGATCGCAAATCCCGCCTCAATCTTCTCCTTATCAAAAATCGGCTTCAGCGCATTCAGCGTGTCTGACGATGTGTCGCGATTCAACGAAGCAATGGTTTCCGCGGCCGTCTTTCCCGTCAGCGCCAACTGACCTGCCTCATCGCGAATCTCAATCTTCCCGCCGCTGATGGCGCTGTTGGTCGTCGAATTGGCTCTACCCGACGCACCCAGCGCGACGGGCACTCCCATGCCAACGCCACCGCTGGTCGTTGGCACCTTCGTCCCTGCTTCGGCTTTCGAGCCTCCGGCCACCTCCCCCTTGGAGGTGGTGCCCATGCCAACGCCGGTCTTCGAATCGCCCCAGCCATAGCCCCCACCCACCGCCACCTGGCTGGCCTTGTAGTCGGCTGTGTTCTTCAGATCCTGGACAACCAGGGTGCCGGTACTGACTCGGTTCAAGCCATCGATGACGGCTTGGTCCCCGCTGGCTATGACTCCGCCAATCAATGTCGTGTTGTTCTTGACGTCGACGATGAAACCGCCATTGCCCGCCTTCAACCCCGCCTGCTCGGTGGCGGACTTGAAGTCGCTGTTCATCTTGCCCTGCGAGACATTGGCGGACACGCTGCTGCTGCAATAGCCATATACGCAGATACTGGCGTTGATGCCCGCGCTTTGCTGCTTGGACTTATAGGTGCTGGTGTCCTGCAGCGTCTCGATGCGCAAGTTGTTGCCCACAGAAGCAATGATCTGGTCGGCCTGCCCCACCGCTCCGATAAGCGATGTGTCTCCACCAGACTGCAACGCCAGCGTATTCCCGGCGGTAACGGTTGTGTAGGTCCAACTGGTGTCCTTGCCATCCGCATAGCCGCGCGCGCCTCCTGCAGCAAGATTGACCACAAGGCCAAAGCCGTTGTTGCCCGCAGTCACCCCCACGCCGATGCTGGAATTCGAACTCTTGTTGGTTGTGTGCTGCTCGAAAGAGTTCTGGGCGGCCTGCAGCAAGATATCGCCATCAGCCTTGAGGACCGCGTTATTCCCGGCGGACAGACGCGAACCCGTCACGGTGATGTCGGAATCCTTGCCACCGCCTTTGGCGACGATGGTCAAGTCCTTGCCTGCCGCAACATTCGAGCCAGATACGGAAGTCGATTCCCGCTTGATGGTCGTTTGGCTCTTACTGCTGCCAAAATCGATACTGGCGTTGAAGCCGCCCGCCTTGTCCTTGGCCCCCATCACGGCATCGTAGGCATTGATGCCTGCCAGCCCGGTAGTCGCCAATGCAAGCCCCTGCATGACCTTGTTATCCGTCTTGCCGGCGGCCTCACCCATTCTTCCGGCAGTCTGCATCGCACTGACGACAGGGGTACTGGCGTTGATGCTGAAGCCAGACTGCTTGACCTCATGCACCTCGCGCTGGCGCATGGTGTCGGCCCCGCCAATGATGTTGACATCGCGCCCAATCATCGTGATGTCGCCACGACGCGCCAGAATGTCGCTGCCCAGTACGTTCAACGACCCCGCCGCGTTGATCAACACGTCGCCTGTGACACTGCCTATCGTGCTACCGGCGGCCAGTCCCCGCTCGGTGTCCGTCCAGTCCGTGGTTTGACGAGATCCATAGCTCAGGCCGCCCATCGCCCCAAAACCCGATTTCTTGACCTTTTCGTACTGGTACTCCTCCGACGTGTTCTGCGCTGCCACGATGTTGACGTTACGGTCAGCCGACATGACAAGGTCGTTCTGGGCTGCCACATTGGAGCCAACGACGTTCAGGTCGCGTCCGGCCATCAGCACTGCACTGTCGCCCGTGAAAGTCGAGGAAGCCGATGTTGTCCAGTCCGACTCGGTCTTGCGGTGTTCGCTCTTGCTCGACAGGAACCCACGCTTCTTGTAATAGGTCTCGCTGTAGGCGTAATTGCTGTCGGTGCCGGCGACGACATTGATGTCGCGTCCCGCCCCCACGGCCAGCTGCTTGTCCGAGGTGACTTCGGCCGCGCGAGCGTTCACGTCCTGTCCGGCAATCAGCGTGAGATTGCCGCCAGCGACGATGCGCGATCCCACTTCGGTGGCAGACCGCATCTCGGAGCGATTCTTCTTGCCGTAGTCGTATGACTCGGCATACCGCTCCTGCTCGGTGGTCAGGTTGATATCGTTGCCCGCCTGGATACGCGCGTCACCGGTCGCGGCAATACCCGCGGCCTGCGCGTTGACGTCGCGCCCGGCTTGCACATTCAAGTCACCGGCGTCGATACGCGCCACGCCGTCGACCCGCGTGCTGCTGACCCCGCCGCTGGCGTTCGATTGCGTCGAGGCTTTCAGATTGACATCGCGCCCGGCGCTCAACGCGACCTTGTCGCCCTTGAGCAACCCCGCCAGATTCTCGATATCGTTGCGCGCCGCCAGGTTTACCGTCTTGCCCTGCATCGAGCCAACAGTATTGCGTACGTTCTCGGCCTCGACGACCAACGCGTTGCGCGCGCCGATGGTGCCGCTGTTATTGACGTCGCCCGAGGTGTTTATGCGCGTGTCGCGCCCCGCGATCAACGTACCGTCGCCACGCAGGTCGCCCGGCTTGACGGCAAGATATACCTGCGGCGTAAGCACCGTCTGCTGGCTTCCATCAGGCAGCGTGACCGTCTGTTCCACCAGCCACACAATGTCGCTGGTCAGGTGCCGCATCTGCTCTTCGGACAGGGCCGTCCCCACCGTCAGCCCGTATTGAGTGGCGAAGTCCGCACCCGCGGCCAGCAGGGCCTTGTACTGGGATTCATTGTCGGTATAGTCGCCGACGAAGCGTTGCCCGGTGGCCAGCATGATCTGCTCGGCGACCAGCTTCTGCTCATAGAAGCCGTCGCCCAGACGCTTGAGAATGTGGCCGCTGTCCTGGTTGATTTTCTGCAGCAGAAAGTCGCTTGATACGGGTTGGCGCTGGCCCAGGAACCGGCTGTCGGTGGCGATCAGGTACGGCGCTTCCGGCGCCGTCATGACGCGATACAGGGTGTTGGTGGGAACCGTGGGCGGCAGGGTCACGACCCGAATGACCCCCTTGCCAGGCAGGCCGACCTCCAGGACCCGCGCGGGCGCCTGAATATTGGCGATGGCGCTGGCGCCTGGCGACCGATTGCCGGTCTGGGGCGGCGCGGTATTGCCGTCCGAGCTGGCCACGGCCAGTTCGATGCGCTGGGGCGCCACGACGTCCTTGTAGTCGGAGGTGCTTTCATTGCGATCCTGCCCTTTGCCGACCGTGCGCACTTCGATGCCTGTCCGCTCGATTGAACGGACACCTTCGGCGCCCACGTTGTTGATCGCGGGCCCCGCCACCGACAAGGTGCCACCGGCGACAATGCGGCTCTTGTCATTGGTGACCGTACCGGTGAATGTGGCGGCGCCGCCGACAATGATCTTGGCGGGATCTGTCGACAAGGTGCGGCTTTCCATGACGACTTCCTCGACCTTGTAGTAGAAGAAGTTCTTGACCAACCTGCTGTTGAAGTCCGCGTTGAAGGCGTAGATCTTTCCCGCGAGTTCATCGTGGCGGGCCTTGTTCAGGGCCAGCGCCTGCTCGCGTTCCGGCGTCGATACGAGGCAAATCTGATTGCCGTTGCATTTCTGTTCCACCATGGGAGGAACAGCCACGGGTTCGGCGACATCGAACACGCTCCAGATGCGTTCGCCCGCCTTGTAGCGCGGCCCTCCTGGCTGGGTGGCGCAAGACCCGCCGGCGTCGCCGCCGGGTCCGTCGCAGACATATTGGTCGGGCAGCCACGCGGGCGGAATGGGCGCGCTGACGCCGGCCTTGCCCCGCTGTCCCTTGAAATAGTCGAAGGGCGGCCCGTAGCGCGACTCGGGGTATTTTGTGGACGGCAGCAACAGGCGCCGCTCCGAATCATCCTCCAGGAACGTCACGGGATCACGGCCGCACAGTTCCGTCACGGCATCGCAGAGCCACAGCTTGGAGCCGTCCAGGAACTCGGTGGAATTCTCCAGGCGGTAATACAGCTTGGGACCGCGGCCGACCTCCACCGTTTCGCTGGCAAAGTGCAGATTGCGGTTCTGGATACTGGCCGCGGCGATGTCTGCGTTGCGCTCGGCCTCGATGGTGGCCGATTCGTTGGCCAGCAGCGTCGCCTGCCCCGCCGCCTTGCCGGCGCCGTCCAGCGCGCCGCCGATCCGCAGGTCGCCTGCCGCATAGATCAGCGCATGCTCGCGGTTGGTCAGCGTGCCCACGCCCAGGTCCATGTCGCCACGAGAGGCGATGACGGCGTTGGGCTCGTTCTGCAGCAACGGCGTCTGGATGCCGATGCGGTCGCCATAAATGCGTCCGGTGTTGACCAGGTTGCCGGCGGTGATGCGGGTGTAGCCGCCGTCGATCAGGCCGGCGTTGGCCAGCAGGCCGCCGATGACCAGTTCGTTGTTGCGCACGGCAATCAATTCACCGCCCGCGCGGTTGGTGAGCGTATCCGCCGTTATCTTCAGGTCCTGGCCCGAGTGGATCTTGCCATCGTTGTCCAGGCTGCCGGTCACGAGTTCCAGCGATGCTCCCGCGGTCAGCGCGCCACCCGTGTTGGCCAGGCGGGTGAAAGCCAGCGTGGCCTTGGCATCGGACGACACGTTGCCACGCGCGTTCTCGAGCGTGCCGGTGGTCAGCGCCAGGTCCTGTCCGGCGCCGATGCGACCGGCCTGATTGTCGACCGAACCGGTGTTCAAGGTGACCTGCTTGCCCATCAACCCGAGGGCCCCGGCAGCGGTGCCGCCAGCGCCCGCGATACCGTTGGCGAGCGTGTCGCGGTTGTTCACGCTGCCCGCGTCCAGGGCCAGGCCATTGTCGGCCTGGATCAGGCCGCCGCTGTTGTCGAGCACCCCCTGTGTCTTGAGCGTCAGGCCGCTCGCGGCGACGATGCCGCGGGTATTGGCCAGGCGCTGCGCATTCAGCGTCGCCTGGCCCTGCGCGGCGATGGTGCCGCCGATATTGTCGACGGCGCCGTCCGCATTCAGATCGAGCGCGCCGCCGGTCGCGATGCGCCCGCCCGCGTTCTCCAGGCTGCCCGTCTTCAAGTCGGCCGAACCGCCATACAGACCGCCGCCCTGGTTGCGCAGCGCGCCGGTGTTGGCAATGGCCAGCTTGCCATCCGCCTGCGCCACGCCAGCGCGGTTGTCCAGGCTGGCCGCCTGGATCTCGGCGCTGCCGCCCAACAGCTTGCCGCCCCGATTGTCCAACGCACCCGCCGTTTCGACACGCAGCGCGCCATTGGCCTGGACCGATCCGCCCTGATTGTCGATGCCGGCGTTGCCGCGCAACGCCACGCTGTCGCCCGAAACCACTCCCCCCGCTGCGTTGACCAAGGATTTGCCGCTGATGTCGACGGCGCCCGCGCCTGCCAGCGTGCCGCCGGTGTTGTCGACCATGCCTGCCACGCGGCCCTCGAGCGCGCCGCCGCTGGTGAGTTTGCCCGCGGTGTTGTCGAGGTTGGCGGCGCGCAGCGCCACCGAGCCGCCATAAACGGCGCCGCCGCGATTGCTGATCGCGCCGCTGGCGTCCAGCGTCAGTAGCCCGCCGGCGACGAACTTGCCGCCGGACAGGCCCAGCACGCCGGCGGTTACCGTGGCATCGCCGCCTGCCACGAGCGAGCCGGGGTTGAGCAGCTGGTCGACCCGCACGCTCAACGCGCCCAGCGGACTGATGGTGCCGTCGCTGCGCAGGCCTGCCGTGAATGCGCCCCGGTTCTCCATTTGACGCGCCACGATGCTGGCGCCCGCGCCTGAAGACATGGCGTTGTTGTTGGCGAACTTGCCGGCCGCGTTCAATGCCAGCGCGCCGCCCGCGGCGGCCGTGCCATCGTTGATGATGTCGCGTCCGCTTCGGACCGACAGGTCGGTGGCGGCCTGCAGGCGGCCCGACGGCAGGATCCTGACGTCGCCATTGGCGCTGACGCTAAGGGTGCCGGTCAGGGCCGCCAGGTTGCCGCCCACGTTCACGCCCACGCCGGCCTCGGTGCCGATCAAGCGGATGCTGTTGGCGTACATACCGCCCAGGGCCGCCACATCCAGCGCGACGCCCGTGCCGGCGCCATCGCCGGCCAATGCCGACACATCGATGCCGTCGTAGCCCACGCGCGCGGAGCCCGCCACCACGTTCAGACGATCAGCCCACACCTGCGCGTTCAGCTCCAGTGTTCGAGCCAGCAGGTCGACTTGACTGAGGTTCGCGCCATACAGGCCCGCGCCCTCGATGGCGAGACGACCGCTGGCAATGTCAAAGCCCAGGGTGCCGTCCGGACCGATCATCGGCTTGCCGGTGGTCAGCGTGGCGCGGTTGGCATTCAGGAAGCCGCAGCCGTTGCAGGTAATGCCGGCCGGATTGGCGACAATGACGTTGGCGCGGTTGCCCGCGACTTCCAACATGCCCATCAAGCGCGACGGATTGTTTGCCGTGACCTGGTTCAGGATGGTGGCGGCGCGCTGGTTGCCCAGCATCGGATTGCCCGCCACCTGGCCTGCCAGTTGCGTCTGGCTCGCCGCCCCACTGTTGTTCAGCACGACGCCCGAGGGACCGACGTTGAACTGGGTGAAGCGGTTGTTCGAGACGCCGCCGGCCGAGGGCGGCGCAATGTTGACCACCGGCACGCCGTTGGCTGTGCCCACCACGGGCCGTTGGCCCGCCACGTTCTTGTCCACGGAGATGGGCAGTGTCTGTGCCAGCACGGGCGTCCAGACCTGCGTATACAGCACCAACCAGACGACTACGGAACGAAGCTTGGACATGGCGAGGCGACTCTCGGTAAGCGTGAAGCAACAGATCGAACGGCGGACCGGGCCCAGGGCCCGCCCGGTCTAGAACTCGAACATCAGCGTGGCGGCGAAGACCGTGCTCTGGGTCTTCAAGTTGTCGGGTTTTTTCAGGGGCCAGCCGGCCGACAGGTCGTAGCTGGCGTTGACATAGGGCATGGCGATGCGCCCTCGCAAGCCGGCCACCGCGCCGACCAGCGTGCGGCTGGCCAGGTACTCGGCCGAAGGGCCGCCAACGCGGCCGGCATCCAGGCCCGTGTAAAGTTGCTGGCCCAGGTTGCCCAGGTTCAGCGACAGGTCATTGCGCAGGGTCCAGCCGTCTTCCGCGGCCAGCGTCATCTGGCCATCGAAGCCGCGCACCGCATAGCGGTTGCCGATGGTGAAGTAATCCGCGGGCACGATGGGCGTCTTGGCGTGCTGGATCTGCCAATTGGCCTGGTAGGCCATTTGCTGGCCGGCCACCTTGAAGGGCAGGTAAAGGCCGGCGTTGGCCGTCAGGATGGTGCTGCGGCCGTTCCAGTCGGGATCGCCGTAGACGTAGCCGGGCTGGTCGGAGAACTGCGGCAACGTGCCGCGCACGCCGCCGCCAAGATCCAGCACCATCTGGTCGATGTATTGGCGGTGGCCGTAGCTGAACTCGTAGCCGACCACGTCGCGCCGCTGCACCTCGATGTCGATGTCGTTGAGGGTGCTGTTGGCACGCTTGCGCAGGAACTTCAACATGGCGGTGCCCTTGTAGCTGGCGCCGCGGTACGGCACCACCGACACGCCCGCCTCGATCTGCTTGCTGGTGCCGCCGTAGACGATGGGCTCTTCGAAACCGGCCACCGTCTGGCGATAGCGCGACTTGCTGGCGCCGGCGAACAGGGTCCAGTAGCCGAACGGAATGCTGTAGTTGACCGACGCGGCGCGCGAGCCGGCGTCGTTGTTGCGCAGGTCGGCGTTGCTGTTCCAGGACACCGACAACTGGTCGTACAGGAACAGCGGCGAATCGAGCGTGAGTCCGGCGTTCACCTGGTTCTTGCCGGTCGATTCCATGCCGGCGTTGTCGCCACCCACGTAGGCATGCCAGCGCTTGCCGGTGCCGGGCTTGATGATGATGTCGGAATCGCCCAGCTCGGGACCGGGCGCGACGTCGATCGACGCGTCCGCCTGGCCGGCCAGGCGGCGGATATTTTCGAGCGCCTGGTCCAGGTCACGCTGATTGACCTCGCCGCCCGGCCAAGTGGGCAGCGCGGTGCGCCACCAGCCGGGCGCGCCGTCGCTCTTGACCCCGGAGATGCGGCCGGGCACGTAGCGCAGGGTCAGGGTGCCGCTGGCCAGCGATTGCTCCGGCACCAGCACGCGGGCGGTGATCAGGCCGCGGTCGATCAGGCGCGCCATCAGGTGGGCCTGCAGGGCTTGCAGGCCTTGCCCACCCACGCACTGGCTTAGTACCCCTTCGCTGGCCCGGCGCACCGTGGCAGGCGGCGCGGGGCCATCCCAAGCCACCTTGGCAACGGTAAAGCAAGGCGATTCCGTCGGCAGCACCAGGACACCGTCGGCCGCTGCTGGCGCAGCGGGGGCCGACAGCACGTCCGGCCGCTCGGCGGCGCGGGCGCGCTGGGCGTCCAGTTCCTGTTCCTGGCGGCGCTGGATGTCGCTGGCGCGCGCGGCCGCTTCCGCGGGCGAAAGCTGCGCAGCGGCGGGAGGCAAAATGGCGAAAATGGCGACGAACGAAATGGACAGCGCCAAACTGGGAAGACGCCTCTGCCGGAGGCGTCTTCGCATGAAGACGGTATGCACTTGTTTCTTATTGAAATTGCCGGTTTCCATCCATAACGGAAGATTCCGAGATTAATTAAGCGCACATTTCAATTTATGCCTTGTTTTCACAGACGTTCAGGCATGAACCAAAAAAATGCGAGTGGCGCACATCTTCGAACCAGTAGCATGCGATTACGCCGCAAATTAGCCGGGAGGCTGGCCGGCTGGCTATGAGATAAGTCTGAATTCGCTGCGCAAGAGGCATTTACCGGGCAAGCGCTGCCATGCCCGCGCTGTGCCAAAATCGCGCCCATGCCGATCGATAACCGCCTGATTCCCTCCGCCCTCGCCGCCCAGACGGCACAATTGCCCGCCGCCTGGCAGGCCGCCCTGCAGGCCCCACGCGTCGCCACGGCGCTACAGGCCGTGACCGCCCATGTGGAAAAGCGCCTTGCCGAAGGCGCGGTGATCTATCCGGCCACGCCCTTTCGCGCCCTGCACGGCCTGGCGCCCTCGGACGTGCGAGTGGTGATCCTGGGCCAGGACCCGTATCACGGCCCTGGACAGGCACAAGGGCTGGCATTCTCGGTGCCGGACGACTGCAAGCGCCCGCCCAGCCTGCGCAACATCTTCAATGAAATCGCGCAGGAATATCCCGGCACGCCGCTGCCGGCCGGCAATGACCTGACGCCGTGGGCCGCTCAAGGCGTGTTGCTGCTCAACACCGCCCTCACGGTGGAGGACGGGCAACCCGCGTCCCACGCCAAGCGGGGTTGGGAAACCGTGACGGATGCGCTCATCGCCCTGGTGGCGCAGGACCCGTCTCCGAAGGTTTTCATGCTGTGGGGCGCCCACGCCCAGGCCAAGCAGGCGTTGCTTCCGCACGACAGTGGCCATCTGGTGCTGATGGCCAATCATCCTTCTCCCCTGTCCGCCCGGCGCCCGCCCGTGCCGTTCCTGGGCTGCGGCCATTTCCTGGCGACCAACCGTTGGTTGAGCGACCAAGGGAAAAACCCTATTGATTGGAAGCTGGACAAAAAAATAATTCCCGCACAAGGCGAATTCGGGTTATGATCGCCGCACTGCACCAAACGAGTTCGGCATTTACCGCCTTGATTTAGCGGAAATTTCAGCAGTCTGCCGGGCAACCAAGCCCGGCCCATGCCGAACATCATCGATTCCTGACCTCCTTTCCTTTCGCCCTGCGTTCCAAGCAGCATCACGGGAACGCGCCACGCGCACGGTTGATTCGGTCGGCACGATGCTCCATCAACCGTCGCCTGGATCCGGCCGCCTAATCCCCTGGCCCGACCAAGCACTGCGCCGCATTTGATCGCGGCAAGGGAAAGTAATGTCTTTCGAAAACCTGGGCCTGGCGCCCGCCCTGCTGTCGGCCCTGCAAGACGCTGGCTTCACCACCCCCACCACCGTTCAAGCCTCGGCCATTCCGCAGGCGCTGGCCGGCCACGACCTGATGGTGTCGTCGCAGACCGGTAGCGGCAAGACCGCCGCCTTCATGCTGCCGGCGCTGCACCGCATCGCCCAGACGCCCGCCAACAAGGGCGTCGGCGTGCAAGTGCTGGTGCTGGCCCCGACGCGCGAACTGGCCCTGCAGGTCACCGACGCCACCGCCACCTACGGCCGCAAGCTGGCCGACCTGCGCACCGCCACCGTCGTCGGCGGCATGCCCTACGGCGCTCAGCTGAAGGCGCTGTCGCGCCGCGTCGATGTGCTGGTGGCCACGCCCGGCCGCCTGATCGACCACCTGAACTCGGGTCGCGTCAAACTGAACACCGTGCACACCCTGGTGCTGGACGAAGCCGACCGCATGCTGGACATGGGCTTCATCGAGGACATCGAAACCATCGTTGGCCGCCTGCCGGCCGAACGCCAGACGCTGCTGTTCTCGGCCACGCTGGACGGCACCGTTGCCAAGCTGGCCGCGCGCATGATGCGCGACCCGCGGCGCATCGAAGTCGCCGGCGCCAAGGAAAAGCACACCAACATCACGCAGAGCCTGCTGTACGCGGACGACGCCAGCCACAAGATGCAGCTGCTGGACCACGTCCTGCGCGACGCTTCGCTGGACCAGGCCATCGTCTTTACGTCGACCAAGCGCGGCGCCGACGATCTGGCCGACCACCTGGCCGACCAGGGCTTTGCCGCCGCCGCCCTGCACGGCGACATGAACCAGCGCCAACGCACCCGCACGCTGTCGCAGCTGCAGCGCGGCCAACTGCGCATCCTGGTCGCCACCGACGTGGCCGCCCGCGGCATCGACGTGCAAGGCATCAGCCACGCCGTCAACTTCGACCTGCCGATGCAGGCCGAGGACTACGTGCACCGTATCGGCCGTACCGGCCGCGCCGGTCGCAACGGCCTGGCGTTCACGCTGGCCACGCATTCCGAGCGCCACAAGGTGCGCCGTATCGAACACTACATTGGCCAGTCCATCACGCCCGAAGTGATCGCCGGCCTGGAACCCAAGCGCACCCCGCGTCCGTCGACCGGCGGCGCGCCGCGCGGCGGCAAGCCTTTCGGCAAGCGTCCGGGCGGCTTCGGCGGCGGCTACCAGGGCCACCGTGACGGCGGTTCGCGTGAAGGCCGCTCGTTCGGCGGTCCGCGTGGTGAATTCAAGCCGCGCGAAGGCGGCTACCAGGGCGCCCGCGAAGGCGGCGGCTACCAAGGCAACCGCCCGTTCGGCGACCGCCCGGCCCGTTCGTTCGGCGATCGTCCCAGCTTCGGTGATCGTCCCCAGCGCGAAGGCGGCTACCAGGGCAATCGCCCCTTTGGCGACCGCCCCCCGCGTGAAGGCGGTTTCCGTGGCGGCGACCGTGATTCGCGCCCGAGCTTCAGCGACCGCCCCAGCTTCGGCGATCGCCCGCAGCGTGATCCGCGTCCGTTCAACGAGCGCGGCCCGCGTGAAGGCGGCTTCCGTGGCGGCGACCGCGACTCGCGTCCGAGCTTCAGCGATCGCCCCAGCTTTGGCGACCGGCCGCAGCGCGAAGGCGGCTTCCGCGGCGGCGACCGCTCGGAAGGCGGTTTCCGTGACCGTCCCAGCTTCGACAAGCGCCCCGGCGGCCCCGCCAAGCGCTTCAACAAGCCGGCCGGCGCCCGCCGCGGCTAAGCCCTGATCGGCACCCAACAAACCCCGCGCCTGTCGCGGGGTTTGTTTTTTGGGAAAATGCCCTATTCAAGACGCCTTTCCTTCCGCCATGCAACGCCCCGCTCCCGCCAACCTGCCCCCGCTGTCTCCCGCCGCCCAGGCCCATAGCGAAGCCGCCGCCGCGCATCTGCGCGCCGCCATCGCCGCCGCTTCGGGCTGGCTGCCGTTCGATCACTGGATGGCCGAGGCGCTGTATGCGCCGGGGCTGGGCTACTACGCGGCCGGCAACGTCAAGCTGGCCGAAGCCGATGCGCGCGCGCCCGCGGGCGATTTCGTCACCGCACCGCAACTGACGCCGCTGTTCGCCCGTACCCTGGCGCGCCAGGTCGCCCAGGTGCTACGCCAGACCGATACCCAGACGGTGCTGGAGTTCGGCGCCGGCACCGGCGCGCTGGCCGAAGGCGTGCTGCGCGAGCTGGATGCGCAGGGGCTGCAGGATACGCAGTACCTGATTCTCGAAGTGTCGGCCGACCTGCGCGCGCGCCAGGCCGAGCGGCTGGCGCCGTTCGGCGAGCGGGTGCGCTGGCTGGATGCGCTGCCCGAACGTTTCCGCGGTTGCGTGCTGGCCAACGAGGTGCTGGACGCGATGCCGGTGTCGCTATTCCGCTGGAGCGACGACGGCGTGGTGCTGGAACGCGGCGTGACGCTGGACCCGGCCCAGGGCTTCGTCTGGGAAGACCGGCCGGCTCCGCGGCGCCTGGCAGAGGCGGTGGCAGCGCGCATGCCGGCGTTGCCGGGGTATGTGTCCGAGATCAACCTGCAGGCCGAAGCCTGGATCGACGCCATGAGCGACTGGCTGGAACAAGGCGCGGCGCTGCTGGTCGACTATGGCTTTCCGCAGGGCGAGTACTACCACCCGCAACGCGCCGGCGGCACGCTGATGTGCCATCTGCGCCACCACGCGCATGGCGATCCGTTCACCGCGCCGGGGCTGCAGGACATCACGGCGCACGTCGACTTCACCGCCATGGCGGATGCGGCGCAGGCAGCGGGTCTGCAGGTGCTGGGATATACCTCGCAGGCGCGCTTCCTGATGAACGCCGGCTTGATGGAATTGCTGGCGCAACTGGATCCGACCGATGCGCGCGCTTACGCGCAGGCGGTGGCGCCGGTGCAGAAGCTGCTGTCGGAAGCCGAGATGGGCGAACTGTTCAAGGTGCTGGCGGTGGGCCGCGGCATCACGCAGCCGCTGATCGGCTTTGCGCGCGGCGACCGCCTCGGCAAGCTGTAGGAAGGGGCGGCGTCAGGCGGCGCGCAGCCGCTGCAGGCGCGCCTCGCGCAGGCTCTGCTTGATGCGCGCCGGATCGCCCGCGCAGGAGCGAGCGATGGCGCCGGCATCCACGCCGCGCACGGCTTCGGCCCGATCGCGCCAGGCATTGCCATCCACCGGGCGCAGCACCGCCGCCGCCGCCAGCAGATCAAGGAAGCGCTCAGGCTTGCGCAACGCATCCACCCGCTCCATCAGCGCAAGCTGCGCATCGGCCGGGTCGGCGCCAGCCGCCTGCGCGGCATCCAGACCCGTCAACATGTCGGGCAGCAGACGCGCGTAGTCGTTGCACTCGGTAGGCACGCGCAAGCGCCGGCCCAGGGCCTCGCGTCCGGGCGACAGCCGGCACAGCAGCGCATAGCGGCCCGGCAGCGACAGCTTGCGCGCGGCCGCGCGATCGACGTCGCCACCGGTCTCCTCGGACCCTGTCAATTCGGGCATGACGCGCTCCAGCGCCCCCGACTGCCGCAACACGTCCAGCATGCGCGACGGCGCGGCCGCCATCAAGCCGCGCGACACTTCTTTCCAGACGCGCTCGGGCACCAGGGCGTCGGCCTCGCCGGCCTCGACCATCTGGCGGCACAGGGCCATGGTCTCGGGCGCGACGCTGAAGTCGGCGAAACGCGCGGCGAAGCGGGCCAGGCGCAGGATGCGCACGGGATCTTCCTGGAATGCCTCGCCCACATGGCGGAACACGCGGGCCCGCACGTCGGCGGCGCCGCCGAGCGGATCGACCAGTTCGCCGTCCTGCTTCTGCGCAATGGCGTTGACCGTCAGATCGCGGCGGCGCAGGTCCTCTTCAAGCGTGACGTCGGTGCCCGTGTAGAACGTGAAACCCTTGTAGCCGCGGCCCGACTTGCGTTCGGTGCGCGCCAGCGCGTATTCCTCTTTGGTGACCGGGTGCAGGAACACCGGGAAATCGCCACCCACCGGAATGAAGCCGCGCCGCGCCATGTCCTCGGGCGTGGCGCCGACCACCACCCAGTCGTGATCGCCGGGCGTCAGGCCGAGCAGCGCGTCGCGCACCGCGCCGCCCACGATGTAGGCCTGCAAGCCCTGCGTCGCCACATCCGCCGTCATGGCAGGGTGGTGCTTTCCGCGCCCAGCGGCACGACGTTGCCCAGCCGCTCTTTCAGCGACTGCGGCTGGCCGCTGAACATGGCGGCGTAGTAGACCGAGTTGGACATCACGTTCTTGACGTAGGTGCGCGTCTCGTTGAACGGGATGGTTTCGGCGAAGATCGCGCCTTCGACGGGGTGATTGAAGGTCGAGCGCCAGTTGTGCGGGCGGCGCGGACCGGCGTTGTAGCCGGCGCTGGCCAGCATCTGCGAGCCGTTCAGATCGCGCAGCACCATGTTCAGGTAGTTGGTGCCCAGCTCGGTGTTGGTGTCGAAGTCGTTGACGCTGTCGGGCGTGAAGTTGCTCATGCCGATCTTGCCCGCGACCCATTTGGCCGTGGCCGGCATCAGCTGCATCAGGCCGGAGGCGCCGACGTGCGAGCGCGCGTCCATGATGAAGCGCGATTCCTGGCGGATCAGGCCGTAGACCCAGGCGGGGTCGAGCGCGATGGCGTTGGCCTTGGCGGTGACGCGGCCCTCGAACGGCGCGATGAAGCGCTGGCTGAAGTCGAATTCCTTCTCGGTGCGGTCGGACGTATTGACCACGCGGTCGTAGATGTTCTCGGCGCGTGCCAGTTCGGCGGCGGCAAGCAGTTGGCGGTCGCTCATGCCGCGCAACGCGAAGTTCCATTCGGGCACGGCTTCCTGGCGCCAGCCCAGGCGGAACAGCTGCACCGCGCGGCGCAGGCCCGGGTTGGCACGAGCCTCGGCGATCTCGCTGTCGCTGATGGGCGCCGGGCGCGGCGGCACGGTGATGCGCCGGCCCAGTTCCTCGGCGGCCAACTGGCCGTAGAAGTCGAAGCGGTCGGCGATGGAGGCGTAGGCCGCATTGGCCTGGTCGCGGCGGCCGGTGGCGGCCATGCCGCGCGCCTTCCAGTAGATCCAGGATGGATCCTGCTGTTGTGCTGCAGGCATCTGGTCGATGGACTCGATGACCCACTTCCAGTCGATCTTGGGCTGGCGCAGCGCGGCCCGCACCTTCCAGCCGGCGTTGTATTCCGTCATGCGGATATGGCCGGCCTCGTGGTACCAATCGTCGGCGCGGCTGTCCAGGTTGAGCGCGGCCACCAGCGCGTACTGGCCGCGGATCCAGGCCAGGTTCGACTTGGCCATGGACTTGGCCCATTCGCGCCGCAGGTAGGAATCGGCCACGTTGATGTCGGAACGGGCCAGGCGCGCCAGGGCGATGGTGACCAGTTCTTTTTCGTTGCGGCCCACCGGCAGGCGGTCCTGCCGCGTCAGCCAGCGCATCGGGTCCTTGATGAGGACGTCGTAGGTCTTCTGGTCGCGCGGCTCGAACATGTACTGCACGAACTTGCGCGCGTCGGTGGTCTTGTTGGCCTCGATGGCGTCGCGCAACTGCGGTTCAAGCTGGTCCCAGCCCAGGACGTTGTCGGCCACCAGCTGGTCGTAAAGCGTCCAGCAGGCGCTGCCCGGCGCGAACACCGCCATGGCCTGCGCGGCCGTGGCACGCTGGCCGGTCATGTGCTTGGCGTTGAGGATGGCGCATTCGACCTGGGCGTTGCTGTTCTTGACCGGAGCCAGCTTGCGCACGGTCTCGAAGTCGCCGCTGCGCGCGGCGGCCAGCAGCCAGTCGGCGCGCAGCCGGTCGGCCAGGTAAGCGTCGCCATTGCCGTTGATGAACTTCTGCAACTCGGCGTTGGGGCGCCCGCCCGCGGGCGGGCTCCACAACTGGTAGCGCAACAGCCAGTATTCGGGATACATGCCGAGCGGATCGGACTTGGCCTGGGGCACCAGGGCGCCCAGGATCGACCACTGCTTGCGATTCATGGCTTCGCGCGCGGCCACCACGGCGGCCAGCGCGGGCGTTTCGGCGGTGGGCGGCAAGCCCGCCAGCACGGCCGGCGGCACGGCCGGCGGCACGGCGATGGCCGGTTGCGGCGCTTGCGCGGCGGGTTGCGGCTGGGTATTGACGGATGCGGTGCGCTGCTGGGCGTCGACGGGCGCGCACGCCGCCGTGAACAGCGCCAGCAAGGGCAGCCAGCGGCGCAGGCCGGCGCGGGCGTCGGCGGTGCGTGGGGATTTCATGGCGGTTTTCTGATACCGTCCGGATTGCGGGCCGTGGACCGCGGCCATGGGATTGCGCGCGGGCTTCATGCGCGGACCTTGAGGGCAGCTTGCGGATCCGCGCAGTGATAGGCGCAGAGGCAGGCGCGGCGATGCGCGTGATCGTTGGCGCGGCCGCCGACGCGGTTGCCCGCGCGCAGGTTCGCGCCGTTAGACGTGTTATCGCTGACCCGCATTGTCGCCTTCATTTTCCACCCCTGTTACAGCTACCGCATGACTACGCAAAATACTCCAGAGGATACCGCAAGCCAGCTACGCACGCGATTGCGGAAACTGCGCGCCGAACTGCCTGAAGACCAACGCAGCCGCGGCGGTCTGCTGATGCGCGCGCGGCTGTTCACCTGGCTCAATGTGGCCCGCGACGAAGCCGTGCGGGCCGGCCGCCGCGCGCCCGCCGTCGTGGCGGCCTTCTGGCCCATGGAAGACGAGCCGGACCTGCGGCCGCTGCTGGAGCAATGGACCGAAAATGGTGTCACGGTGGCGCTGCCGGTGGTGCGCGAACGCAACGCGCCGCTGGCCTTCCTGCCCTGGACGCCCGACGCCGAACTGCGCGCCGGCCCCTATGGCATCCAGGAACCGGCGCGAGGGGCCGAGGTGCTGCCCGACGTGCTGCTGGTGCCCACCCTGGGTTACACCGAATCCGCCGACCGCCTCGGTTACGGCGGCGGCTACTACGACCGCACGCTGGCGGCGCTGCGCGAGCGCGGCCACGCCTTCACCACCATCGGCGTGGCCTGGAGCTGCGGCGAACTGGACCCCGGCTATGAACCCGCCGCCCACGACTTCCGCCTCGACGCCGTCATCACGCCGGACGGCTGGGTGCCGCATGCCCCGCAGGAACAACCCGGCCAGGGCGGCACCACGGTGCAACGCTACACGCTGCGCTGACGCACCAGTTTTGCCCCGGGGCTTGCACCAGAACGGTGCAAGCCCTATGATCTGACCCTGATATCCCCGATTGCCGCTTGCCGCGGCATCCCTCGCGGGCACCACCCCGCTCCGCCTGCGCGCGCCGTCCGCGCCGACGCCATGCCGTCGCGCAGCCCCACATTCGGACCCGTTCCGCCCCGCCCACCCGGCAGCGGAAGCCGTCGTCCCGCCCACGCCATCGCTGCCTCCGTACATCCGGAGGGTAGCCAGCCGCCGCCGACCAGAGGATATTTACCTCCAGGCGGCCCCCCGTCGGCGCCAGCCCAAGCTGGCACACGGGTTGCTTATTCATTCAGACCGGCCACGCATGGCCGGACAACGGCCGCGCCCAAGCCGGCCGTCAGCATCTGCAACGGAGGAGCCATGAAGGACAGATCATCCCGTCCCGCCGCCTATGACGAAATGCGCGACAGCGCCGGCGGCATACGCTCCCACTACCAGGCCTTCGAGCGCTGGCACCAGGAGCAATCGGCCGAAGCCATGGCGGCGCGCCGCCTGGAGGCCGACCTGAGTTTCCGGCGGGTCGGCATCACTTTTTCGGTGGCGGGCGACGCCGCCGGCACCGAGCGCCTGATCCCGTTCGACATGATCCCGCGCATCATTCCCGCCGACGAATGGCGCCGCCTGGAGGCCGGCCTGAAACAGCGCGTGCGGGCGCTCAACATGTTCATCCACGACATCTATCACGGCCATGAGATCGTGCGCGCCGGCGTGGTGCCGGCCGGGCAGGTGTTCCTGAACGCCCAGTACCGCCCCGAAATGCAGGACGTGGACGTGGCCGAGGACATCTACTGCCACATCGCCGGGGTCGACATCGTGCGCGCCGGCGCCGGCGAGTTCTACGTGCTGGAGGACAACCTGCGGGTGCCGTCCGGCGTGTCGTACATGCTGGAGAACCGCAAGATGTCGATGCGGCTGATGCCCGACGCGTTCAGCCGCATCAAGGTCGAACCGGTGGCGCACTACCCCGACCTGCTGCTGGACAACCTGCGCGAAGTGGCGCCGCACGGCGGCGATGATCCCACGGTGGTGGTGCTGACGCCCGGCATGTACAACTCGGCCTATTTCGAGCACGCCTTCCTGGCGCAGCAGATGGGCGTGGAACTGGTGGAGGGCCAGGATCTTTTTGTCGAGCAGAACACGGTCTACATGCGCACCACGCAGGGGCCGCGCAAGGTGGACGTGATCTACCGCCGGCTGGATGACGACTTCCTGGATCCGTTGTCGTTCCGCGCCGACTCGGCGCTGGGCGTGCCGGGGCTGCTGTCGGTGTACCGCGCCGGCCGCGTGACGCTGGCCAATGCGATCGGCACCGGCATCGCCGACGACAAGTCCACCTATCTCTACGTGCCCGACATGATCCGCTTTTATCTGGGCGAGGAGCCGATCCTGTCGAACGTGCCGACCTGGCGCTGCGGCCGTCCCGACGAGCTGTCGCACGTGCTGGCCAACATGCACGACCTGGTGGTCAAGGAAGTGCATGGCGCTGGCGGCTACGGCATGCTGGTGGGTCCGTCCGCCTCGCGCGCCGAGGTCGAGTCGTTCAAGGAGCGCGTGCGCGCGAACCCCGCCAACTACATCGCGCAGCCCACGCTGGCCCTGTCCACGGTGCCGACCTACGTTGAATCCGGCGTGGCGCCGCGCCACGTCGACCTGCGCCCCTACGTGCTGTGCGGCAAGGACATCCGCACGGTGCCGGGCGGCCTGTGCCGCGTGGCGCTGACCGAAGGCTCGCTGGTGGTCAACAGCAGCCAGGGCGGCGGCACCAAGGACACCTGGGTTCTGGAGGAATAACGATGCTGAGCCGAACCGCCGACAATCTGTTCTGGATGTGCCGCTACACCGAGCGCGCCGAGAACACCGCCCGCATGCTGGACGTGAACCTGCAGATGTCGCTGCTGCCGCAGGACGCGCAGACCCGCGAAGGCTCGTGGAACGCCGTGCTGCGCATCTCCGAATTGCACCGCCTCTATCACGCCAAGCACGCCGCGATATCGCCGCAGGACGTGCTGCAGTACATGGTGCGCGACGCCGAGAACCCCTCGTCCATCTACAGCTGCATGCGCGCCGCGCGCGAAAACGCCCGCGCGGTGCGCGGCAGCCTCACCACCGAAGTCTGGGAGACCTACAACACCACCTGGCTGGAACTGCTCAAGCACCTGCACACCGGCCTGCTGGAACGCAACCCGGGCGAGTTCTTCGAATGGGTCAAGTTCCGCTCGCACCTGGCGCGCGGCGTCACCATCGGCACCATGCTCGAAGACGAGGCGCTGTACTTCCTGCGCATCGGCATGCACCTGGAGCGGGCGGACAACACCGCGCGGATGCTGGATGTGAAGTTCCACGAGCGCGACGGCGACGGCGCGCCGCAACAGCAACAGGAAGGCCGCGGCGAAGGCAGCCCTTCGGGCGCGCTGCAAAGCGAGTTCTACCGCTGGTCGGCGCTGCTCAGCTCGGTGTCCGGGCTGGAGATCTATCGCAAAGTGTACCGCGACGTCATCACGCCGGACCGCGTCGCCGAGCTGCTGATCCTGCATCCCGACATGCCGCGCTCGCTGCTGGCGGCCATGCGGGCGGTATCCGAGGATCTGGCCCGTGTGTCCAACCAGCGTTCGACCGAAACCCAGCGACGCGCCGGCATGCTGTGCGCCGAACTGCAATTCGGCCGCGTCGAGGACATCCTGCGCAGCGGCCTGCACCAGTACCTGGAGCACTTCCTGGACCGCATCAACGACCTGGGCAACCGGATCAGCCAGGACTTCCTGGTGCCGTTGTCGGCATGACAAGGAGACAGGCATGAAACAGATCATCACGCACGTCACGCACTACCGCTATACGGCGCCCGTCACCTACAGCATCCAGACCCTGCGGCTGACGCCGCGCGACGACGAACACCAGCGCGTGCTGCGCTGGCACATCGAGGCGCCCGGCGCGCTCGAGCAGCAGGTGGACGCCTACGGCAACATCACCCACACGCTGACGTTGAACCGCCCGCACACCGAGATCGAGCTGCGCGTGGTCGGGCAGGTATTGGTCGGCTCGCTGACGCAGGGCGCGCTGGGCGGCGAGGACAGCCGCCTGCCGGTGCACGCCTATTGCGTGCAGACGCCGCTGACGCAGGCTGATGACACCATCCTCGCCTTCGCCCACGCCGTGCTGCCCGACGGCCTGAACACGCCCGCCGACGTGCTGACACTGGCCACCGCGATCCACGACCGGGTCGCCTACGAGCCCGGCACCACTGACGTCACCACCGCCGCCGGCCAGGTGCTGGCGCTGGGCCATGGCGTCTGCCAGGACCATGCCCACCTGTTCCTGGCCTGCGTGCGCGGCCTGGGCGTGCCGGCCCGCTACGTCAGCGGCTACCTGTACACCACCGCCCAGCACGCCGCCAGCCATGCCTGGGCCGACGTCTGGCTGGCAGGCGCCGGCTGGACCAGCGTGGACGTGACCAACCGCCAGTTCGCCTCCGATTGCCACTGCCGCCTGGCGGTGGGGCGCGACTACGACTCGGCCTCGCCGGTGCGCGGCGTGCGCAGCGGCGGCGGCGAGGAATCCATGGAGGTCAACGTGCAGGTCCAGACCGCGGCCCAGCAATAACCCCGTCCGGCCACGCCGCAATACAATGCGGTGTGGCTTTCCCCTTTTTTCGATCATGACCTACTGCGTAGCCGCCCGCTTAGACGCCGGCCTGGTTTTCCTGTCTGATTCCCGCACCAATGCCGGGGTCGACCAGATCAGCGTATTCCGCAAGATGACCGTCTTCGAGCGTCCCGGCGAACGCATGATGGTGCTGATGACCTCCGGCAACCTGGCCGTCAGCCAGGCGGTGCTGAACGCGCTGGCGCGACAGCACGACGAGGGCGGCGAAACCGTCTGGAACGCGCCCGACATGTTCGAGGCCACCCGCCGCGTCGGCGCGGCGGTGCGCGCGGTCTACCACCGCGAGGCCGCGGCCCTGCACGAACAGGGCGTGGACTTCAACGTCAGCCTGATCTTCGGCGGCCAGATCGGCAGCGAGCGCTGCCGCCTGTTCCAAGTGTATTCGGCCGGCAACTTCATCGAGGCCGGCTCGGAATGCCCGTACTTCCAGATCGGCGAGGCCAAGTACGGCAAGCCCATCCTGGACCGCGTGCTGCGTCCCGACACCTCGCTGGACGAGGCCGCCAAGTGCGCGCTGATCTCCATGGATTCGACGCTGCGCTCGAACATCTCGGTAGGCCTGCCGCTGGACCTGCTGGTCTACGACGCCGACGCGCTGCGCGTCACCCATTTCGCCAGCATCGACGAACACAACGAATATTTCCGCATGATCCGCGGCACCTGGGGCGAGCGCCTGCGCCAGGTGTTCGCCGAGATCCCCGATCCGCTCTGGACCCGTCCGGAAGACCCCGGCTCGCTGGTGCCCGCCAGCCGCATCCACCAGCCGCTGCGCGCCGAACCGGTGGACATGACGCCGCCGGCCTATCCGACGCCGCAGGTGCTGGCGCAAGACCCGGGGAAGGACCAGCCAAACTAGGGTCTGGCAACGCATTGTCATACCCTTGAGGATGAGTCCTGCTTTTTCGAGAAGCCATGCCTGCAATCGAAGTTTTCCGCCATGATGCTTGCGGGCGCTCTCGAGCCGACTTACACTGATACCAACGCATGTGAATTCTCATATGCCCACCTTCCGAAGCCCGCACGCAAACCATTGCTGCGGGCTTTCGTGTTTCTGCGGACGAGGGCCTTGGACATCTCCCCCAAGGACTCGGAACGTGCATTACGTTGTCTATCTCGATGAATTCGGCCATGTCGGCCCTTTCCTTTCCCGCGACCACGCGCAATACAAGACAAGCCCGGTTTTCGGTTTCGGCGGCTTTCTGTTGCCGGTCGACGCCGTACGCGAATTCGCCATCTACTTCTACAGACTCAAATGCCATTTGCTGAGCTTTGAACTGGAGCGGCAAGATCAGCCCGCTTATCGCTGGGAAAAAAAGGGCGCCCAGCTCTACACCGTCAAGAACGTGCTCACATACAAGGCGTTGCGGGTGTCGACGGGGCGACTACTGAACCAGATTCGCAAGGTGGGAGGCTATGTCATTTATGCCGGGGAATGTAAATCGGCCGATGCGGGCGCGCATCGAGCCGCGGATCTCTTCCAGCGTCAACTGCTGCGCCTGATCCGGATCGCAGACCAATTCTGCAGAGCTCGAAACGCCACCTTCCTGTTGATGCTGGATGAACAGCAAGCCGGCAATGACTGGCGTGAGCGCAACATGGAAGCATGCACCCAGGCCATGTTCGAGGACGCAAGCGAGAAATGCAGAGCGTTGATCGAGCCGCCTATTCAAGGTGAGAGCTATTTGTTCCAGACACTGCAGTGCGCGGACTGGATCTGCGGCTTGGTCGGCCGATTGTGCGCCTACCAAAGCGCACCGGATCAATACGGAGACTGGGCGATTTTTCACCGGTATTTTGACGGCCGGATACGCGATGCCACGTTTCCCGCCTGCGGCCTGAGCCACCCCGGCGGGACGACATGGCGCGGCTGACACTGTCTCACCGTACAAACCCGGCTTTCCGCTTCCCTAAGCCGGGCTTGTAAAACCGCAAATTCTCATCTTCCGGCTGGCGCGCCACACTGGCGCCAGCCCGCCATGCATCGTCTTGCGGGTCGCCATAACACCACAAGGACGAGACATGACCCCATATTTCCCGCGCGCCCTGCGGCGCCTGGCCGTGCCGTTGCTGGCGCTGGGCTGCCTGGCCGGCGGCCCAGCCATGGCCCAGAGCAACTATCCCAACCATCCCATTTCCCTGGTCGTGCCGTTCGCGGCGGGTGGTCCCACCGACGTAGTGGCCCGCAGCCTGGGCGCCGCCATGTCCAAGACGCTGGGTCAGAGCATCGTGGTCGAGAATCGTCCGGGTGCGGGCGGCACGCTGGCGGCTACGCACGTGGCGCGGGCAGCGCCGGACGGCTATACCTTCCTGATCCACCACAACGGCATGGCCACGGCGCCCGCGTTGTATCGCAAGCTGCCGTTCAACCCGCTCACCGACTTCGCCTACGTCGGCCAGGTGGCCGACGTCCCCATGACGCTGCTGGGCCGCAAGGATCTGCCGCCGGGCGACATGGTCGAATTCATCAAGTACGCGCGTGCCAACGGCAACAAGATCAACCTGGCCAACGCCGGCCTGGGCGCGGTCTCGCAGTTGTGCGGCATGCTGCTGCAGGAAGCGCTGGGCACGCAGTTCACCACCATTCCGTATGCCGGCACCGCGCCCGCGCTGACGGCGTTGCTGGGCGGCCAGGTGGATGTGCTGTGCGACCAGACCACGCAGACCATTCCGCACATCAAGGCGCAGCGGGTGAAGCTGTACGGGGTCACCACGCTCGACCGCATCAGAACGCTGCCGGACTCGCCGACCCTGCAGGAAAGTGGCGTGAAGGGCTTCGAGGTCAAGGTCTGGCACGGCGTCTATGCGCCCAAGGGCACGCCACCGGAAGTGGTGGCAAAGTTCAACGAGTCGCTGCGCGCGGCGCTGAAGGACCCCGCCTTCACGCAGAAGATGGCCGAACTGGGCGCGGAAATCGTGCCCGAGGCCAAGCAGACGCCGGCCGGCCTGCAAAGCTGGCTGCAGTCGGAAGTGGACAAGTGGGGGCCGATCATCCGCAAGGCGGGCGTGTACGCGGACTGAAGCACCGGGCTCGCCCCGGACGTGCGCCTGCCGCCACCGCCCTGCCGACAGGTGGCGGCGGCAAGAGACGCATGCCGGCAGGCCCGCGACGTGGCTGTGACACGTCGAAAAAAAGGCCGGCAATGATTGCCGGCCTTTCCGTTGCCGCCTGACGAGCAGCCTGGCTGCTACACGCTCAGTTCCTTCCACACCGCCAGCGGCGCTTCGGCATGGTTGAGGGTGTAGAAGTGCAGGCCGGGCGCGCCGTTGTCCAGCAGGTTCTGGCACAGCTCGGTGACCACATCCACGCCGAAGGCGCGGATCGAGGCCTTGTCGTCGCCGAGTTCGGCCAGGCGCAGGCGGATCCAGCGCGGCACTTCGGCGCCGCACATTTCCGAGAAGCGCAGCAGCTGGGTGTGGTTGGTGATGGGCATGATGCCCGGCACGATCGGCACCCGCACACCCTTGGCCTGGGCCCGGTCGACGAAGTCGAAGTAGGCGTCGGCGTTGAAGAAGTACTGGGTGATGGCGGCATTGGCGCCCGCCTTGACCTTGGCCACGAAGTGATCCAGATCCGCCGACGGATTGGCGGCCTGCGGGTGCATTTCGGGATAGGCCGCCACTTCGATGTGGAACCAATCGCCCGTTTCCTCGCGGATGAACGACACCAGTTCGTTGGCGTAGCGCAGTTCGCCGGCGTCGCCGCCCATGCCCGAGGGCAGGTCGCCGCGCAGGGCGACCACGCGCCGCACGCCTTCGTTCTTGTAGGCCTGCAGGATGTCCCGCAGGTCCTGGCGCGAGGCGCCGACGCACGACAGGTGCGGCGCCGCATCGCAGCCCAGGTTACGCAGCGTGCGCACCGCGTCGGCCGTGCCGGCGCGGGTGGAGCCGCCGGCGCCGAACGTCACGCTGACGTACTTGGGCTGGATCGCCAGCATCTGCTTGGCCGCGCGGACCAGCCGCTCCTGGCCAGCCAGGTCACGAGGCGGAAAGAATTCCAGGCTGAACGCCGGAGAAGTCGAGTCGGACATATCGGATCAGTTATCCATAGCGCCACGCGCATCGCATGAAACAGGTGCCGCCCCCTCGGGGTGCCGCGGAGCCGGCTTTGCCGGCCCGCTGGCACGCCCCCTTGAGGGGAGCGCGTGGCGCTCGGGGGTGGGAATTCAGGGGATCAGTTTGGTAAGCAGGCCCGAGATGATGCTGTACAGGATCGCACCGCCCACGGCCCACCAGAACCCGTTGACCTGGAAGCCCTTCAGCACGGAGCCGACGAACCAGAACAACAAGGCGTTGATGACGATGAGGAAGAGACCGAGCGTGACGATCGTGATGGGCAGTGTCAGCAGCACCAGCACCGGCTTGACCAGCATATTGACCAGACCCAGCACCAGCGCGGCAATGAGCGCCGAACCGAAGCTGGCCACGGTGATGCCGGGCAGCAGGTAGGCAACGGCCAACAGGGCCACCGCGTTCAGGATCCAGACGAGTATCAATGCCATTGTTCGACCTCCTGTATTGACGCTCCGCGGCCCCGTCGTCGCCAGGCGAGACGGGCGAGCCCCGCGGACCGGAAAGCCCGCGCCGACATGGCGCGGCACTTCCCTATTTTGCTACAAGCATCAGTAGCGGTAGTGATTCGGCTTGTAAGGACCCTCGACCGGCACGCTGATGTAGTCGGCCTGGTCCTTGCGCAGCGTGGTCAGGTTCACGCCCAGCTTCTTCAGGTGCAGGCGCGCGACCTTCTCGTCCAGGTGCTTGGGCAGCACGTAGACTTCGCCCGACTTGTAGGCTTCGTTGCGCGTGAACAGCTCGATCTGGGCGATGGTCTGGTTGGCGAACGACGACGACATCACGAACGAGGGGTGGCCGGTGGCGCAGCCCAGGTTCACCAGGCGGCCTTGGGCCAGCAGGATGATGCGCTTGCCGTCCGGGAAGATGACGTGGTCGACTTGCGGCTTGATCTCTTCCCACTTGCAGTCGGCCAGGCTGGCGACGTCGATTTCGTTGTCGAAGTGGCCGATGTTGCAGACGATCGCCTGGTCCTTCATGGCGTTCATGTGCTCACGCGTGATGACGTGGTAGTTGCCGGTGGCGGTGACGAAGATGTCGCCATGGGCGGCGGCTTCTTCCATGGTCACGACCTTGAAGCCTTCCATGGCGGCCTGCAGGGCGCAGATCGGGTCGATTTCGGTGACCCACACCTGGGCGCGCAGGGCGACCAGCGCCTGGGCGCAACCCTTGCCCACGTCGCCATAGCCGGCGACCACGGCGATCTTGCCGGCGACCATCACGTCGGTGGCGCGCTTGATGCCGTCGACCAGCGATTCGCGGCAGCCGTACAGGTTGTCGAACTTGGACTTGGTGACCGAGTCGTTGACGTTGATGGCCGCGAAGGCCAGCTCGCCCTTCTGCGACATCTGGTACAGGCGGTGCACGCCGGTGGTGGTTTCCTCGGTCACGCCCTTGATCAGGGCCAGGCGCGTCGAGTACCACTTCGGATCACGCTCGAGCGTTTTCTTGATGGCGGCGAACAGCACGCGCTCTTCTTCGCTGCCGGGGTTGGCCAGCACCGAGATGTCCTTCTCGGCCTTGGTGCCCAGGTGCAGCATCAACGTGGCGTCGCCGCCGTCGTCGAGGATCATGTTGGCGTTCTGGCCATTGGGCCATTCGAAGATCTTGTGGGTGTACTGCCAGTACTCTTCCAGCGTTTCGCCCTTGACGGCGAAGACCGGCGTGCCCGACGCGGCGATGGCGGCGGCGGCGTGGTCCTGGGTCGAGAAGATGTTGCACGAGGCCCAGCGCACTTCGGCGCCCAGCGCCACCAGCGTTTCGATCAGAACGCCGGTCTGGATGGTCATGTGCAGGCTGCCGGCGATGCGGGCGCCCTTGAGCGGCTGCTTGGCGGCGAACTCTTCGCGGATGGCCATCAGGCCGGGCATTTCGGTTTCGGCGATGGCCAGCTCGCGGCGGCCCCAGCCTGCCAGCGACAGGTCGGCGACGATGTAGTCGGAGAAGGATTTATCGGTGACAGCGTTCATGGTGTGTAGGCTCCACGTGAATGACGAACGGCGCACGATACGGCCGGACAACGCGAAACCACCACGACAATCGAGTGCTCGCCTTTTCCGCCGTACGCGACAAAGGTGAGCGCCGTTGCTGTAACGCCGTGCAAGGCACGGCGCTTGAACAAGGATTCCTGAGCCTGGCGAACCGGGTTCCGCGGGCCATGGGACATGGCGGGAACCGCAAGGTCGTCGCAACGCTCCTCAGGATTGACGGGCATTGTACCGGTTTGGCCCGGGCAGTGGAAAGCCCGGCATGCAATGTCGGATCGGCGGCGGTCAGCCTGCCGGGGCCAAGGGCCCGGCCAGCTCCGCGCCGGGGGTCAGCGGCACCAGCGATGCCAGCAGATCCGTGGCCACGGCGTCCCAGCTGCGCGTCAGGGCGTGCTCGCGCACGGCGTGCCGGTCCAGCGGCAAGGCGGCGCGGCAGGCATGGACCAGGTCGTCATCCAAGAAACCGGTGACGCCTTGCGTCACCACCGCCAGCGGCGCTTCGCTGCGGAACGCCGCCACCGGCGTGCCGCAGGCCATGGCCTCCAGCATCACCAGGCCGAACGTGTCCGTCAGGCTGGGAAACACGAAGACATCCGCCGCGCCGTAGAACGCCGGCAGGGCCTCGTCGTTCTGCATGCCCAGGAACACCGCCTGGGGAAAGCGCTTTTTCAGACGCGCCTCGTCGGGCCCCGCGCCCACCACCACCTTGCTGCCGGGCAGGTCCAGTGACAGGAAAGCATCCAGGTTCTTCTCGCGCGCCACGCGGCCGACCGACAGGAAGACGGGCCGCGGCAGGTCCTGGAACGCCTGGCCGGGGGTGGGCTGGAATTTGCGGGGATCGACACCGCGCGACCAGATGCGCAGATTGGCGAAGCCGCGCCGCACCAGGATGTCGCGCACCGTCGGCGTGGGCACCAGCACGCATTGCGACGGCCGGTGAAACCAGCGCAGGAAGCGCCACGGCAGCGCGGCCGGAATGCCCATGCGCGCCTGCAGGTAGTCGGGGAACATCGTGTGGAACGAAGTGGTGAAGCGCCAGCCGCGCGACAGCGCCATGCGGCGCGCCGCCAGGCCCAGCGGGCCTTCGGTGGCGATGTGGAGCGCGTCGGGCACGGTATCGCCCAGGATGCGGCGCAGTTGCCGTCCCGGCTGCAGGCACAGCCGCAGGTCCGGCTCGGACGGGGCCGGCACGGTGCGGCTGCCCTGGGGATTCACCACGATCAGTTCGTGGCCCCATTCGGTGAGGATCTGCTGCATGGTCGTCCAGGTGCGGACGACGCCATTGACTTGCGGATGCCAGGCATCCGTAACCAGGACGATGCGCATGATGGGGCCGGAAATGGGCAATA
Organism: Achromobacter sp. CSND-B12; assembly: GCF_052906545.1. NCBI lineage: Bacteria > Pseudomonadati > Pseudomonadota > Betaproteobacteria > Burkholderiales > Alcaligenaceae > Achromobacter > Achromobacter sp. CSND-B12. Next base: position 2,850,279 of record NZ_JBREGJ010000001.1, read on the forward strand.
GCGCGATTTAGCCCGCGCCATGTGACACCCTCAAGACCGCGCCCGGCGCGGCCGGCCTAGTTGTTGCGGCGGGGATACCCTTGCGCCTTGATGCGGGTCCAGACCTCGCGCTTTTCCTCTTCCGTCATGAAGACCCAGTTGGCCACTTCCATGGCCGTGCGGCCGCAGCCCCGGCAGATATCGTCGAACAGCGTGGAACAAACGGCAACGCAGGGGGAATCCGAGGTGCGGAAGGCACGCTGCGCGTCCTCGGGCTCGGGCAACTCGGTCAGATCGGCAAAAGACGGATTCATGGCCGAAAGGTTAACACCAGCGGTGCGTCCCTTTTTGGATAGCCCTATCGCCCGCCGTGGCTTGATTGACAACGCGGGAAGGGGTCAATCCGGGCCGCATTTGCCCCTACTTCCGCTCCCAGCCGAAGAAGGCGGATACCTCGCGCAGCAACGCGTCCGGGGTTTCTTCGGCCAGATAGTGGGCGCCGGGCAACGGCCCGCCGTCGACCTCGTCGGCCACCGCCCGCCACAACCCCAGCACGTCGAAATTGCGCCCGACCGCGCCGCGCTCGCCCCACAGCACGCGCAGCGGCATGCGCAGGCGCTCGCCGGCCGCGCGGCCCTGGCGGTCATGCTCCAGGTCCAGCGTGGCGGAGGCGCGGTAGTCTTCGCAGATACCGGTGGCCCAGCCCGGCAGGCGCGCCGTGCGCTCGTACTCGGCCATCGCCTCGTCGGAAAAATGCGCCAGCCCGCCGGGGCGGCCGCCCATCACCGAACGCAGGTAGAACACCGGATCGCGCTCGATCATGGTCTCGGGCATGGGCGCGGGCTGGATCAGCCAGAACCAGTGATAGTAGGCCTGGGCGAAGGCGCGGGTGGTGTTTTCGTACATGTCCAGCGTCGGCGCGATATCCAGCAGCATCATGCGTCCGACCGCCTCCGCGTGGTCCAGGCCCAGCCGGTGCGCCACGCGGGCGCCGCGGTCGTGGGCCAGGATGTCGAAGCGCTCGTGCCCCAGGGCGCGCATCAGCGCCACCATGTCGGCCGCCATGACGCGCTTGGAATGCGCGGCGTGGTCCGGCGTGGCCGCGGGCTTGTCGCTGTCGCCATAGCCGCGCAGGTCGGCGGCCACGCAGGTGTGGCGGCGCGTCAGTTCGGGCCAGACGCGGTGCCAGATGGCGTGGGTCTGCGGATGGCCGTGCAACAGCAGCAAGGGCGGTCCCGAGCCATCGACGCGGGCGGCGATGTGGATGCCATTGACCTCGCGGCGGCGCACGGGCAGATTGAAGAATGCGGTCATTGCGGTCTGTGCCTCTCAGTCTGTGGCGTTCATTGGCCGAGCCGGTCGCGCACGCGGCGCGCCACGTCTTTCATCCAGGGATGCCGGGCCCAGTGGCCGGCCTCGAAGTGTTCCACATCCGCCAATTGCTGTAACGAGGCACCCACCATGTCCTGCCCCTGCGAAAACATGCGGCGGTGCCGCGCCGGCAGGTCGAAATGCCCGCTCCAGCCGTCCGCGGCCCGCACCGTGCCCGCCAGCGCATCGATCTCGACGCGGTTGCCGGCGGGATCGGACACCCGCGCCAGCAGCGCGTCAACGTCGGCCGGCGGCAGGCTCACCAGCAGCAGGCCGTTGTTGAGCGCGTTGAAGTAGAAAATCTCGCCGAAGCTGGCGGCCACGACCGCGCGGATGCCGTACTGCATGAGGCCCCAGACCGCGTGCTCGCGGCTGGAGCCGCAACCGAAATTGGGCCCCGCCACCAGCACCGAGGCGCCGGCGTAGGCGGGCTGGTTCAGCACGCAGTCCGGACGCGGCGCACCGTCGGCGTCAAAGCGCAGGTCATAGAGCAGGCCGCGGTCCAGCCCGGCCTTGTCGATGATGCGCAGAAACTGCTTGGGCATGATCTGGTCAGTGTCCAGATTGGAGTACGGCAGGGGCGCGGCGACGCCGCTGATGATCTGGTTCATGACAGGTTCTCCAGGTCGCGCACGTCGACGATGCGGCCGGCCAGCGCCGCCGCGGCGGCCATGGCGGGACTCATCAAGTGGGTACGGCCGGCTCGCCCCTGGCGGCCTTCGAAGTTGCGGTTGGTGGTGGATGCGCAGCGCTCGCCCGGCCGCAGCACGTCGTCGTTCATGGCCAGGCACATGGAACAGCCCGGCTGGCGCCATTCGAAGCCGGCATCGACCAGCGCGGCCGCGATGCCTTCGGCCTCGGCCTGGGCGCGCACCGCGCCCGAGCCGGGCACCACCATCGCGCGCACGCCGCCGGCCACCTTGCGCCCGCGCACGACATCGGCCACCACACGCAGGTCCTCGATGCGGCCGTTGGTGCACGAGCCGATGAAGACCCGGTCGATGGGCACGCCGGCGATCGGCGCGCCCGGTTGCAAGCCGATGTATTCCACGGCCTTTTCCAGCGCCAGGCGCGCCAGCGCGTCCGGCTCGGACTGGGGATCGGGGACCGTGCCGGTGATCGGCATGGCCTGGTCGGGGCTGGTGCCCCAGGTCACGAAGGGCGCGATTTTCCTGGCGTCGAAGACATGCTCGGCGTCGAACACCGCATTGGCGTCCGAGCGCAGGGTCGCCCAATAGGCGCGCGCCTGCGCCAGTTCCGCGGCGTCCAGGTGCCGGGCACGGGCGGCGACATAGGCGTCGGTGGTGGCGTCGGGCGCGATCAGCGCGGCGCGGGCGCCGGCTTCCACCGTCATGTTGCACAGGGTCATGCGGGCCTCTGCCGACAGGCCATCGATGGCGCTGCCGCAGTATTCCACCGCGTGGCCGCGCGCGCCCTGCGCGCCGATGCGATGCACCACGTAGATCACCAAATCCTTGGCCGACACGCCGGCGGGCAGATGACCGTCGACGCGGATGCGCATGTTGCGCGCGACCCGGTACACCAGGGTCTGGGTGGCAAGGATGTGTTCGACTTCCGAGGTGCCGATGCCAAAGCCCAGCGCCCCCAGCGCGCCATAGGTGGTGGTGTGGCTGTCGCCGCACAGCACCACCATGCCCGGCAGGATCATGCCGTGCTCGGGCGCGATCACGTGCTCGATGCCTTGCAGCGGATCGGTGGTGTCGAACAGCGCGATGCGCTGCTCGTCGCAATTGCGCTTGAGATTGCGGGCCTGGCGCGACGAAGCATCGTCGGGAATCACGCGCAGCGCGGCCGGCACCGGATGGGTGGGAATGATGTGATCCACCACCGCCATCTGCTGGCCAGGCCGCAGCGCCTGGCGGCCGCGCGCGGCCAGGCCGCTGAAGGCCTGCGGACTGGTGTACTCGTTCATGATGTGCAGGTCGACGTACAGCAGGATGTGTTCATCGTCGATGCGGGCCACCTCATGGCTGGCCACCAGCTTGTCGTATAGCGTCATGCCGGGCATGTCGGTGCTTCCTTGCAAAAAACGCGCCCGCGCGGGGCGCGATGAAACCTGTGTCGCCGCTCAGTTCGCCTCGATGCCGGCGTCCTTGACGATGCCGGCCCAGCGCGTCATCTCGCCCTTGACCATGGCATCGGTCTCTGCGGGCGTGGAGACCAGCGGATCGAAGCCCTCGCGGCGCATGCGTTCGGACAGCTCGGCCGATTGCAGCGCCTGCGCCAGCCTGACGTTGAGCGTGTCCACCACCGCCTGCGGCGTGCCGGCGGGCGCGCTGATCACGAACCAGGTGGTGAAGGCGTAGCCGGGCAGGCCGGACTCGGCGATGGTGGGCACGTCCGGCAGCAGCGGCGAACGCGTGGTGCCGGTGACGCCCAGCGCCTTGAGCTTCTTGCCGTCCACCTGCGGCTTGGCCGCGGACAGCACGGGGAAGCTCATCTGCACCTGGCCGCTGATGGTGTCCACCATGGCCGGACCGCCGCCCTTGTAGGGCACGTGCAGGATCTGCGTGCCGGACACCGACTTGAACAGTTCGGCGGCCATATGGAAGGTGCTGCCGGTGCCGGCCGAACCGAAGCTCAGTTCATTGGCGGGACGCGCGCGGATATAGTCGAGCAGTTCCTTGACATTGTTCACCGGCAGCGACGGCGACACCGTCAGCACATGCTGCGAGGTGCCCACCGTGCCGACCGAACGCAGGTCGCGCGCGGTGTCGAACGGCATGTTGCGAAACAGCGCCGGATTGATCGCCAGCGACATGGTGTTGATGGCCAGCGTGTAGCCGTTCGGCTCGGCGCGGGCCGCGGCGGCCATGCCGATGTTGCCGGACGCGCCGGCGCGGTTCTCGACGATCACGCTCTGGCCCAGGGCCTTGCCCCAGGCGTCGGAAATCAGGCGGGCGGCGATATCGACGCTGCCGCCGGGCGCGAACGGCACGATCAAGGTGACCGGACGCTGCGGGAAGGCGTCGGCGGCAGTGGCTGGCGTCATCCAACAGGACGCCGCGGCGGCCAACGCGCACACCGTGCGCAACAGATGGGGGGGTTTCATGAGTCGGGTCTCCTCATGGGTGGCCGCGTCAGGCGGCTCTGCTATCGGTCAGCCCAGTGTATAAGCCCGTTCCATTCTTATAATTGGTGAAATAAATAAATCTTTATTAAATATGATTTATAAATAAAGCCATGGATGCGCTCTCCGATCTCGCCTTCTTCTCGCTACTGGTCAAGCACGGCAACCTGTCGGCGGCCGCGCGCGAACTGGGTCTGACGCCGCCCGCCGTCAGCACGCGGCTGGCCAAGCTTGAGCAGCGCCTGGGCGTGCGGCTGCTCAATCGCAGCACGCGACGCGTCAGCGTCACGCAGGAGGGTGAGCTGTACCTGGCCGAGGGCAGCCGTATCCTGGCCGATCTGCAGGCACTGGAACGATCCGTGTCCAGCAGCCGCGCCCAGCCGCAGGGCTTGCTGCGCCTGAACGCCACCTTCGGTTTCGGCCGTGCCCACGTGGCGCCCGCCATCTCCGATTTTGCGCGGCAATACCCTGAAGTCGAAGTGCAGCTGCGCCTGACCGACAGGCCCCTGAACCTGATCGAAGAAGGCTTCGATGCCGCGGTGCGCTTCGGCGACCTGCCCGACGCCCGCCTGACCGCGCGCAAGATCGCCTCCAATCGGCGCCTGCTGTGCGCGTCGCCGCGCTACCTGGACACCTTTGGCGAGCCGCGCGCGCCGGGCGATCTGCAACGGCATCGCTGCATCGTGGTGCGCGAGAACGACGTCGCCTACGGCACCTGGCGGCTCGAATCCGGCGCGCGCACGGAAACCGTGAAAGTGCGCGGCCCGGTCAGTTCGAATGACGGCCAGAGCGCGCTGGAATGGGCCCTGGACGGCCACGGCATCGTCATGCGTTCGGAATGGGAGACCGCCGCGCTGCTGCGCGCCGGCCGCCTCCGCCAGGTGCTGACCGACTGGGCGACGCCGCCGGCGGACATCCATGTGCTGTACCCGGAGCGGCTGAACCTGCCTGCCAAGACATTGGCCTTCGTCGATTTCCTGGCGCAGCGCTTCGCCCGCCATCTGCGCGCGCCGGGTTCGCAGGCCGCCGTGTGGTGATTGCGCGGCCGCTCAGGCGGCGTCAGCGCCCAGCCGCGCGCCCTCGCGCACGATGCCGCAGCGCTTGTAGGCGCGCATCACCACGCCCACTTCACTGGCCAACACGCCATCGAGTTCACCCAGCCTGCGCGTGACCACGTCCCACAGGTGCAGGCTGTCGCGGCACAGCACGTGCCAGAACAGTTGCGAGGCGCCGCTGGTGCCGAACAGGCAGCGCGTATTCGGATCCAGCGCCAGGTGCGCGGCCAGGGCATCGACCGCCTGCGGCCGCACCTGCACCGAGATCACCGCCTCGACCGGAAAGCCCACCAGGGCGGGCTCGACTTCCACGCGAAAGCTCAGCGCGCGCCGCTCCACCAGATGCTGCAGCAGGCGATGGGCAGTGGGCTCGCTGACGTCGGCATGCGCGGCCAGCTCGGCCAGGCTGGCGCGGCCGTCGCGCATCAGGTGCGCGACGATGCGCTGTTCGGACTCGGTCAGCGCTGCGGGCGGCTGCGTAACGGCGGACTCCGGCCCCTCGGGCGGGGCGTCGCCGGCCTGGATGCGCCATTGACCAGCGCGGCGGAATGGCCGCAGCACCAATCGCGCCTCCACATGCTCGACGCCATCGATCGACGGCAGCACCCGCGTCACCACGTCGGGCATGTCGGCCGCGTCCGCCAGCGTCAGTTCCGCCATCAAATCGGCCGTGCCGGCCAGCGTCACCACGAGCTGAGTGATGTCAAGCTGCGCCAGGGCGTCGGCCGCCTCGGCCACGCGTCCCGACCGGCAGCGCACCCAGGCATGCAGCACCACGCCACGACCCGTGACCAGCGGATCGGCTTCGGCGATGACCCGCAGGGCGTCGGCGTCCATCAGCCGCTTGATGCGCCGCGCCACGGTGCGTTCGGCGATACCGGTGGCCGCGCCCAGCTCGCGCCAGGACGCGCGCGGGTCGGCCTGCAGGGCGATCAGGCAGGCGAGATCGGTGTCATCGAGCGCCGGCATTAGGGGCTTACCCTTACTTGACGTGACTATATTCATTAATCTAACGTTCGCGCATTGATAAAAACACAAAATTTAACGGTCTATTTGACCAAAAATAAAACAGAGGACGTTATGAGTACCCCTTCCGCAACCCTGCGCGCCACGCAGGGGGCAAACGCCGCGCCCGTGTCGCGCGCCCGCACGATTCTGGCCGGTAGTGTAGGCAATGCGGTGGAATGGTTCGATTGGACCATCTATGCGTCGTTCGCCATCTTCTTTTCGAAGCAGTTTTTCCCCGAGGGCAACGAAACCGCCGCATTGCTGGCGACCTTCGGCATTTTTGCCGTCGGCTTCTTCATGCGGCCCGTCGGCGGCTGGGTGCTCGGCATCTTCTCGGACCGCTATGGCCGCAAGGCCGCGCTGGGCCTGACCATCCTGATGATGGCCGGCGGCTCGCTGATCATCGCCGTCACCCCGACCTACGCCACCATCGGCCTGGCCGCCCCGCTGCTGCTGACCGCCGCGCGCCTGCTGCAAGGCCTGTCGCTGGGCGGAGAGTATGCCTCGGCCACGACCTTCCTGGCGGAAATGGCGCCGCCCAACAAGCGCGGCTTCTATTCCAGCTTCGTCTTCTTCAGCGCCGCGGTGGGCATCCTGGCCGCGTCCGCCGTGGGCTGGCTGCTGACCTCGACCCTGAGCAAGGCCGAAATGGCCGACTGGGGCTGGCGCATTCCGTTCTTCCTGGGCGCGCTGGGTGGCCTGGCCGGCATGTGGATCCGCCGCGCGATCCCGGAAACCGAGGCGTTCTCGCACGCCAAGAAGGCCGGCGTCGAAAAGCAGCCGCTGCGCACCCTGATGCGCGAACATCCGCGTGAAGTGCTGCGCATCGTCGGCTTCTCGATCCTGACCACGTTCGCGTTCTACATCTTCGTGGCCTATGTGCCGACCTACGCCATCCGCCAGGTCAAGGCCGATCCGCAGGTCGCGTTCGCCGCCAACACCGTCGCGCTGATCGTGTTCATGCTGGTGCAGCCCGTGTTCGGCATGCTGTCGGACCGCATCGGCCGCAAGCCGCAGCTGATCTTCTTCGCCGCCGGCTATCTGGTGTTCTTCTACCCGTTGATGACCACGCTGGGCCCGTCGTTCGGCTCGATCCTCGCCGTCGAACTATTCGGCCTGGTGCTGTACGCCATGTACACCTCGATCGCGCCGGCCATCATGTCCGAGCAGTTCCCCACCAGCGTGCGCGCCGTCGGTATCGGCACGCCCTACAACCTGGTCGTGGCGCTGCTGGGCGGCACCACCCCGTACCTGCTGACCTGGCTGCAAAGCAAGGGCATGGAGCGTTGGTTCTTCTATTACGTGCTGGCCGGCGCCGTCATCACGCTGATCACCTTCATCCGCATGCCGGAGACCCGCGGGCAGTCACTGAAGTAATCCCCGACGCGTGCGCAACCGCGCCCCGACGCCTCCCCACAGCGCTTTCCGGCTCCGCCAGGGCCGGAAAGCTTTTCCATTTCCGTGAGCGCCATGCCCGACCAAGACACTCCCCTGCATTTCCGCGAAGCCCGCGAACTCGCGCGCGCCATCCGTGACGGCGCAATCAGCTCCCGCCAGGTCACCGTCCACTTTCTCGACCGCATCGAGCGCGCGCCGGCGCTGGCCGCCTACAGCCAGGTCACGGCCGAGCGCGCGCTGGCCCAGGCGGAAGCCGCCGACCGGCTGTTGGCAGCCGGCATCTCGATGGGGCCCCTGCACGGCGTGCCGGTGGCGGTGAAGGACAGCCTGCACTGGGCCGGCACGGTCGCCAGCGGCGGCTCGCAAACCCGCAGCGGCGTCATCAGCGACGAAACCGCGGCCGCCGCGCGCGCCCTGGCCGCGCAGGGCATGGTGATCCTGGGCAAGACCCGCATGACTGAATTCGCGTTCGGCCTGTCGGGCCAGAACCCGACACAGGGCACGGCCCGCAACCCGTGGGATGCCGCCACCGCGCGCGCGCCCGGCGGTTCGTCCAGCGGGGCCGGCGTGGCGGTGGCGGCCGGCCTGGCGCCCCTGGCGGTGGGCGGCGACACCGGCGGCTCAGTGCGCGCGCCAGCGGCGCTCAATGGCGTGGTCGGCTACAAGCCGTCCTCTGGCGTGATCAGCCGCGCTGGCTGCCTGCCCTTGTCCGAAACGCTGGACGTGCTGGGGCCGATCTGCCGCAGCGTGGCCGACGCCCGCCTGCTGACGCAATTGCTGGCCGGCCCCGACATCGATGATGTCGCCACGCTGGCCCTGCCCGCTGCCAGCATCGCCGCCCTGCGGCGTCCGGCCGCCCGCCGTGGCGGCGCCGTGGCCGTGCTGGCGCCACAGGCCTGGCCCGCGACACTGGCCGACGAAGGCCTGCGGATCTGGCACGAAGCGCAGGAACGGCTGGACCAGGCCGGCATCACGCCCGAGGCCTGGCATCCGCCGGCGTCGTTGTCGTTCGCGCGCATGGCGGACGACAACTCGCTAGTATTGGCCTACGAGGCCTACCGCCATTTCGGCCACCTGGCCGACGACCCTGATCAACCGCTGTGGGAAGTGGTGCGCACGCGCATCGCCGCCGGCGGCCGCATCGCGCCGGCCGACTACGCCGCCGCGTTGCAACGGCGGCATGCGGACATGGCCACGTTCGCCGCCGCCATGCAGGGCATCGATGCCTTGCTGATGCCGGCCTGCGACCAGGCCGCGCAGGCGCTGGACCCTGCCGACACGCGCCACACCGGCCTGGGCAAGCTGCTGCGTCCGGCCAACTTCCTGGGCGCGGCGGCCATCGCATTACCGGCCGGCCATGACGTCGACGGCATGCCGATGGCGGTGCAGTTGCTGGCGCCCGCCGGCGCGGATGCCGCGCTGCTGGACTGCGCCGCCGCGCTGGAACGCATCCTGGCGCCGGCCTTGCGCACGCCCGACCTGTCAGCCTGGGGTCTCTGATCCCAACCAGGCCGTAAAAAAAAGCCCCTGCATGCAGGGGCATTTTTGCGAAGGCGCGACGCTCAGGCCGACTTCTTCAGTTCCTGCACCTTGTCCGTGGCTTCCCACGAGAATTCCGGCTCGGAACGGCCGAAGTGGCCATACGCGGCGGTCTTGGTGTAGATCGGACGCAGCAGGTCCAGCATATTGACGATGCCCTTCGGACGCAGGTCGAAGTGCTCGCGCACCAGCTTGGCGATCTGGTCGTCGGGGATGACGCCGGTGCCTTCGGTGTAGACGGTGATGTTGATCGGCTCGGCCACGCCGATGGCGTAGCTGACCTGCACCTGGCACTGGCGCGCCAGGCCGGCGGCCACGATGTTCTTGGCCACGTAGCGGGCGGCGTAGGCGGCCGAACGGTCGACCTTGGACGGATCCTTGCCCGAGAACGCGCCGCCACCGTGCGGGCATGCGCCGCCGTAGGTGTCGACGATGATCTTGCGGCCGGTCAGGCCGCAATCGCCTTGCGGGCCGCCGATGACGAAGCGGCCGGTCGGGTTGACCAGGAACTTGGTCTTGGGCGTGATCAGGCCTTCGGGGAAGCTGGGCTTGATGATGTCTTCGATGACCGCTTCGCGGATGGTCTCTTGCGTGACTTCCGGCGCGTGCTGGGTCGACAGCACCACCGTATCGACTTCCGCCGGGCGGCCGTCGATGTAGCGGAAGGTCACTTGCGACTTGGCGTCGGGGCGCAGCCACGGCAGGCGGCCGTCCTTGCGCAGTTCGCTCTGGCGCTGCACCAGGCGGTGCGCGTACCAGATCGGGGCCGGCATCAGGTCGGGTGTTTCGTCGCAGGCGTAGCCGAACATCAGGCCCTGGTCGCCCGCGCCCTGGTTCAGGTAGTCTTCCGAGCTGCGGTCCACGCCCTGGGCGATGTCGGGCGATTGCTTGTCGTAGGCGACCAGCACCGCGCAACCCTTGTAGTCGATGCCGTACTCGGTGTTGTCGTAGCCGATGCGACGGATCGTGTCGCGCGCGACCTGGATGTAGTCGACGTTGGCGGTGGTGGTGATTTCACCGGCCAGCACGACCAGGCCCGTGTTGCACAGGGTTTCCGCCGCCACGCGGGCGTTGGGGTCCTGGGTGAAGATGGCGTCCAGAATCGCGTCGGAAACCTGGTCGGCTACCTTGTCGGGGTGCCCTTCGGAAACGGATTCGGAAGTGAAGAGAAAGTCGTTATTGGCCACAGATGCATCCTTTCGTGTCCGGTACAACCGGAACATGGGTTCACGAGGCGCGTTGCACCCCGGACTGCATGGCATATGCTGATCTGGGCGCGACGCTTTAGCGGATTTGGCAAGCGATGCATGACGCATCGGTATCCTGCCGTCGCCCCGCAAGTTGTCGGTTAACTCGGCGACGGGTCGATTTTAAGCGAAAATGTCGGTCTTATGCTTGTGCCGGGGGTGGGGTCTTTCCCGCGAGCACCGGCGTCACCATGCCCGATATCGCTCATTTGCCGCATGCTGCTCGTCCTATTTCGCCTGTTCGCCTCCTTGCCCCTGCCCGTCGCGCACGCGCTGGGACGCCTGCTTGGCCGCGCCGCGTATGCGTTTCCGGGCAAGTACCGGCGCCGCCTGCAGGCCAATGCGGCGCAGGCGGGCTATCCCGAGCCGGCCTTTGCCCGGCGGGCGGCGGGCGAGGCCGGCGCCATGATCCTGGAAATGCCGCGGGTCTGGTTTCGCAACGAGCAAAGCCTGGCCCAGGTCGTTTCCGATGACAACGACGTGGTCAGCGCCGCCCGCGCCGAAAACCGCGGCATCCTGTTCCTGACCCCGCACCTGGGCTGTTTCGAGATCACCGCGCGCTACCTGGCCCGCCTGATGCCCATGACCGTGATGTTCCGCCCGCCGCGCAAGGACATCCTGGCGCCGCTGCTGGAAACCGCGCGCAACAGCTCGGCCGTCAATGCCGTGCCGGCGACCATGCAGGGCGTGCGCGAATTCGTGCGCGCCCTGCGACGCGGCGAATCCGTCGGCATGCTGCCGGACCAGGCTCCGGGCGTCGGCGACGGCGTCTGGGCGCCTTTTTTCGGACGCATGGCCTACACCATGACGCTGCCGGGCAAGCTAGCCACCCAGACCGGCGTGCCGATCATCCTGACCGCGGGCGAGCGCCTGCCAGGCGGGCGCGGCTGGCGCATCCACTACGTGCGGGTGCCGGAACCGCTGCCGGCCGATCCCCAGGCCCAGGCGGCGTTGCTCAACGCCGCCATGGAAACCCTGATCCGCCGCTGCCCGCAGCAGTATCTCTGGAGCTACAACCGCTACAAGACCCCTCGCGGCGCGCCCCCGGCGCCAGCCGACGACACCGCCGCCGCCTCCGGCTGAGGCCGTCGCCCCATTCCGTCCCGCCGCCCTGGTCCCACGCTTTTTACCCATGAACGATTCGAAAACGCGCACGTTGGTCTCCCTGCTGAAGTGGTTTGGCCGCATGCGGCCCGCCAACCGGCAACGCATCGGCGCCGCGCTCGGCTGGCTCGCCATGCGGCTGGCCAGATCGCGCACCCGCATCGTGCGCCGCAACCTCGAGCTGTGCTTCCCCGAACAGCCCGCGCAGGTGCGCGAACGCTGGGTGCGCGAACACTTCAGGGCGCTGGCGCAGTCCATCGTCGACCGCGGCGTGTTGTGGTACGGCACGCCCGAGGCGATCCAGGACATGGTCACGCAAAGCGGCGCCGAGCGCATCAACGAGCTGACCGCCCAGGGCCGTTCGGTCATCCTGCTGGCGCCGCACTTCATCGGCCTGGATGCCGCCGCCACCCGCCTCACCATGGAAGTGCCGAGCGCGGCCACCATGTACACGCCGCAAAGCGATCCGCACATCGACGCGGTCGTCGCGGCGGGACGCGCCCGCTTCAACGAGGTCTTCCTGGTCAGCCGCAAGGACGGCGTGCGCGAACTGCTGCGCCATCTGCGCGCACCGCGGCCGGTGTACTACCTGCCAGACATGGATTTCGGCCGCCAGGGCTCGGTATTCGTGCCGTTCTTCGGCATTCCCGCGGCGACCCTGCTGGCGACCGCCCAACTGGCCAAGAAATGGAATGCGGCGGTGCTGCCCATCCTGGATTTCTGGAACCCGGAAACGGGCCGCTACCATGCCGAAGTGCTGCCGCCGCTCGAGAACTTCCCCGGCGACGATACGCTGGAGGAGGCCACCGCGCGCCTGAACCGGGAACTGGAAGCCTGGGTGCGCCGCTGTCCCAGCCAGTATTACTGGGTGCATCGCCGCTTCAAGACGCGGCCGCCGGGCGAGCCCAAGATCTACTAGCGCGCGTTCGGACATGCGCCGTGCGGCGGCGCGGTTTTCAGGGCCAGAATGGGCGATAATCCCCCCATGAACTGGAATTTCACCAAAATGCATGGCGCGGGCAACGATTTCGTCGTCCTGGACGGTGTCCGCCAGGCCATCGAAATGACGCCCGAGCGCGCCCGCGCCCTCGGCGACCGCCATTTCGGCATCGGCGCCGACCAGATCCTGCTGGTCGAACGCGCCACCCGGCCCGATGCCGACTTCCGCTACCGCATCTTCAATGCCGACGGCAGCGAGGTCGAGCATTGCGGCAATGGCGCCCGCTGTTTCGTGCGCTTCGTGCATGAACAAGGCCTGTCCGACCGTAACCCGCTGCGCGCCGAAATCGCCACCGGCATCCTGGTGCTGGACGAGGGCGACGACGAACAGGTCACGGTCGACATGGGCAGCACCCGTTTCGACCCGGCCGCGTTGCCGTTCGACACCGCCGGCCTGGCCTCGCGCACCGAAGGCCAGGACACGCTCTGGCAGCTGGAACTCGACGTGCCCGCCGGCCTGCCGCGCAGCGTGGCCCTGTCGGCCGTGGCCATTTCCAATCCGCACGCCGTGCAGGTGGTGGACAACGTCGACACCGCGCCGGTCGCCATCGTCGGCCCGCTGATCGAAACCCACCCGCGCTTCGCCCGCCGCGTCAACGCCGGCTTCATGCAGATCGTCGATCGCCACAGCATCCGCCTGCGCGTGCATGAGCGCGGCGCCGGCGAGACGCTGGCCTGCGGCACCGGCGCCTGCGCCGCCGTCGCTGCCGGCATCCGCCGCGGTCTGCTCGACTCCCCGGTGCGCGTGCAGACGCGCGGCGGCGTGCTGACCATCGCCTGGAATGGCGAACAACTGCGCTTGACCGGCCCTGCCGAATCCGTCTTCACGGGCCAGGTCGATATCGACAAGCTCGTCTTCTCCATGGCGCTGAACCGCTGACCCCATGACCGATACCGCTTTCACCGCCCAGGACATCGCCGCTTTCCTGCAGGAACATCCCGGCTTCTTCGACGAGCACGCCGACGTCTTCGCCACGCTGCAGGTGCCGCATCCGCACGGCTCGCGCGCCATCTCGCTGGGCGAACGCCAGATCCTCACGCTGCGCGAACGCAACCGCGAACTCGAATGGCGCCTGAACGAACTGGTGCGCAACGCCACCGCCAACGAAACCATCGGCAGCCACATCTCCAAATGGTGCTGCCGACTGTTGTCTGAACCGGATCCGCAGCTGGTGCCTGGCGAGATCGCCCTGGGGCTGGCCGAACAGTTCGAACTGAACCACGTGGCGCTGCGCCTGTGGAACCTGCCCGACCTGCCCGAAACCGGCTACGGCGAACCCGTCAGCCAGGACGTGCGCACCTTCACCGACAGCCTGAAGGCGCCGTACTGCGGCACTGACACGGCCTTCGAGGCGGTCGCCTGGCTGGACGCCAAGCCCAAGTCGCTGGCGCTGGTGCCCCTGCGCCTGGAGGCCGAAGGCGCCAGCGTGGGCCTGTTGGTGCTGGGTTCGGACGACGCCGAGCGTTTCACGCCCGACATGGGCACCGCGTTCCTCGAGTCCATCGGCCAGTTGGCCTCGGCCGCGCTGCACCGGTTGAACCCGGCCGCCCCCAAGGCGTGATCCAGCCATGAGCGCGGGAGCCCCGGAACACGCCATGCAGGACCCGGCGCCGGACGCTCCCCTGCCCGATCCGATGGCCGCATGGCTGCGCCATCTGGAAAGCAACCGCCGCTATTCCCCCCACACGCTGGACGGCTACCGGCGCGAGCTGGGTTTCCTGCACGCACTTGCCGAACGCGCCAAACTGCCCCTCGAGCGGCTCGGCACCGGTCATATCCGCCAGTTCGTCGCGCGGCTGCATGCCCAGGGCCGCGGTCCGCGCAGCCTGGCCCGCACGCTGGCGGCCTGGCGCGGCTTCTACCAGTGGTGGGCGCCCGCCATCGGCCTGGCCGGCAATCCGGTCGCCGGCGTGCGCGCGCCGAAGGCGCCGCGCAGCCTGCCCAAGGCCCTGTCGGTGGAACAGACGCAGGCCCTGCTGGACCGCGCACCTGCCAAAGTGGCGACCGAACCGGCCGCGCTGCGCGACCAGGCCATGTTCGAATTGTTGTATTCCAGCGGCTTGCGCCTGTCGGAACTGGTCGGGCTCGACCTGCGCTACGCGCGCTCGGCCGACTATGAATCGCGCGGCTGGCTCAATCTGGATGAAGCGGAAGTGATCGTGCTGGGCAAAGGCGGCAAGCGCCGCTCCGTACCCGTGGGCCAGGCGGCCGTGGCGGCGCTGCAACGCTGGATCGAAGCCCGGCCGCAACTGGCCCCGCCCGCCGCATCGCCGTCAGATGCCGCCGCGCTGTTCCTGGGCGCGCGCGGACGCCGCATCTCGCCGCGCGTGGTGCAACTGCAATTGGCGCACGTCGCGCAGGCCGCGGGCCTGCCGACCCACGTGCATCCGCACGTGCTGCGCCACAGCTTCGCCAGCCATGTGCTGCAATCGGCGCAGGATCTGCGCGCCGTGCAGGAAATGCTCGGCCACGCCAACATCTCCACGACCCAGATCTATACCCGGCTGGATTTCCAACACCTGGCGCGCGCCTACGACCAGGCGCATCCACGCGCCGGCCGCAAATCCTGAGCACCGGGCGCGCTCATCCGCCGCCGGCCAGCATGCCGCCCAACAGCAACACGCCCAATGCCAGCACGGCCAGGGCGGCCAACGCCTCCACGCCGTAGCGCAACCGCGCCGCCGCCACGCCCGACAGGCGGGATCCCAGTGTCGTGGCGGCGCCGCCGGCCGCGACCGCCAGGCAGGCCAGCGCGGCCACGGTCAGGCCGGTGCCCAGCCCCATCGCCAGCGCCGACGCCACCCCCGCCAGGAAGAATCCCTGGGACAACGCGAACACCAGCACGATCAACGCGCCGCTGCAGGGCCGCAGGCCCACCGCGAAGATCGCGGACCAGGCGCGACGCCAATTCAACGGCCCCGCCACCTGGTCGGGCGGCGGCACATGCGCGTGGCCGCAGCCGCAATCGTCGTAATGCGCATGGCCATGGGCATGGTCATGCGGTTGGGCAGGTGCCGCCGCATCCCCATGCGGCGCCGAGGCCCGTACGGCGATGGCTCGCAAGGCCGCGGCGCCCTTCAAGGCCGGGGCGGACGCCACGGGTGTCGGCGCTGCGACCGTGGCCATTGCCGCGGCCCGCCGACGGCGCAACAACGGCCGGATCGCCTTGATCCAGACCAGCCAGGCCCCCAGCAACGTCACCAACGCATACGATGCCAGCTCCAGCCAACGCGTCGCCTGATTCATCACCGCCGCCGTGGCGTTGAACACCAACGCCAGCGCCGCCACCATCGCGATGGCCACCAGGGCCTGCACCAACGACGACAGCAACGCCAGCAGCGCGCCATTGCGGGCCGTCTGGCGATTGGCGAGCACATAAGAGGAAATCACCGCTTTGCCGTGTCCCGGCCCAAGCGCGTGGAACACGCCGTACGCAAAAGACAGGCCGATCAGCGTCCAGGCAGCGCCGCCGTCGGCCTGCCAGGCACGCACGGCGGCAGTGAGCTGGCGATAGAAATGCGTCTGCCATACCGACACCTGGCCGAAAAACGCGGACAACCAACCGGGACCGCCCGCGAGCCCCGCGCCGCTTTCCGGCACGCCGAAAGGATGGGCGCCCTGCGCCGCGGCCATGCCGGTCCAGGCCAGCGCGCCCAGGGCCAGCAGCCACGCGCACACGGCCGCCACGATGGGCCGCCCCCGCGTCAGGAGCATTGCACCTCGATGCGGTGCGTCAGCCCCTTGGTGATGGCGAAAAGCTCTTCCGGCAGGGCATCCGGATCGGCCGGGATCGCGGCCAGTTGCTGCATGGTGTTCCAATCCAGTTCCTTGGGCTTGCGGTAAGCCTGCTTGCAGGCCGCCGCGCCGGGTCCGCCCAACGCGACCGCCCCTTTTTCTTCGAAGGCGTACGCCACGAAATAGGTCGGGTCATAGATATCGACCTGGGCGCCGGCGGAGTCCAGCGCGGCAGGCTCGGCCAGCGGCAAGGTGAACGCCAACGCCAATCGACCGGTCTTGGGGTTCCAGGTCACGCGCGCATCGCGCGGCGCGGCGAACACCGCGCTCTTGCCGGCCACGGTGACACGCGTGAAGTAATGCGACACCGGCTCGCCCAGCGCCTTCATCCAATCCTGCGCCATGGTCTTCAAGGTGTCGTCGGGCAGGGCGCCGCCCTTGCCCTTCTTGAGACCCTGGGTGGCATAGGCGCCGAACATTTCGTCGAACAGCCAGACCTGCCTCACGGCCGTGACCCGATGTTGCTCGTCCAGGTCGATCACGGCGCGGGCATCGATCCACATGTGCGGATGGGCGCCGGCGGTGCTGGCCGCCAGTGCGCCCGTGACAGCGATCAGGGCCGCAATGCGGCGGTGAGCTGACGTACGTTCCATTCAAACATTTCCAGGTAGGTGGCGCCGGGCTGTCCAGGCTTGGACAGCGCATCGGAATACAGCGTACCACCCACCTTGGCGCCCGTTTCACGCGCGATCTGCTGCACCAGGCGCGGGCTGGTGATGTTCTCGACGAACACCGCCGGCACCTTGTCGCGCTTGACCTGCTCGATGATGCGCGCCACGTCGCCGGCGGACGGTTCGGCCGCGGTCGATACGCCCATTGCCGCAATGAAATCCACGCCATACGCATCGCCGAAATAGCCAAAGGCGTCGTGCGAGGTGACTACCTTGCGGCGTTCGGCCGGGATCGCGGCGAAGGCCTTGCGCGCGGCGGCATCGGCGGCCTGAAGGCGGGCGATGTAGGCATCGGCGCGCTTGCGATAGGCGTCAGCGTGCTCGGGATCGGCGGCGGCCAGGCCCTCGGCCACATTGCGCGCATAGGTCACGCCGTTGGCCAGGTTCTGCCAGGCGTGCGGGTCGGCGTCGCCATGATGGTGATGCTGGCCCTCGCCAGCGCCATGATCATGATCATGGTCGTGGTCGTGGTCGTGGTCCTTGCCGCCATGGCCGTGATCGTGCGTGCCGTGCTCATGGCCGGCGAACTTGCGCGGCGTCACTCCCTTGGAGGCGACGACGGTCGGACCCGTGAAGCCCGCGGCCTTCACCAGCCGCGGCAACCACGCTTCGAAGTCCAGGCCGTTGACGAACAGTATCCTGGCGGCCGCCAGTTTCTTGGCATCGCCTGGCGTTGGCTCGTATTCATGGGCGTCGCCGTCCGGGCCCACCAGCGTGCCCAGCTTGATATCGTCGCCGCCCACCTCGCGCACGATGTCGCCCAGGATCGAAAAGCTTGCCACGACCGGCAGCGGTTCGGCGGCATGCGCCGCGCCGAAGGCCGTGGACAGCCACAGGCCGGCGGCGGCCAGCAAGGCGCGGCGGCGCGGGAACGCCGGCAGAATGGAACTCATAGCGAATCTCCTTGAGGGTTCAGGCCCGGCGCGATGCGCGCGACGCCCGCAGCAGCCCGCCATACGGGCCGCAGACGATGGAAAACAGATAGCAACCGCCGGCCGCCAGGATGATCGCGGGCGAGGCCGGCACGTTGAAGTGATACGAC
Source organism: Achromobacter sp. CSND-B12 (assembly GCF_052906545.1). Classification (NCBI taxonomy): domain Bacteria; kingdom Pseudomonadati; phylum Pseudomonadota; class Betaproteobacteria; order Burkholderiales; family Alcaligenaceae; genus Achromobacter; species Achromobacter sp. CSND-B12. Next base: position 2,868,579 of record NZ_JBREGJ010000001.1, read on the forward strand.
ACCAGCAGGCCCGTCACCGAAGCGGCCACGCCAACGCCGCCGGCCAGCGGGATCTGGCCGGCAGCCGAACGCATCCAGAAGCGGGCGGCCGCGGCCGGCAGCATCATGATGCCGACCACCATCAGCGTGCCGAGCACCTGGAAGCCGGCCACCAGGTTCACCACCACCAGCACCAGAAAGCCCATGTGGACCCAGCCGCCCTGGCCGCCGCTGGCGCGCAGGAAGCCCGGATCGAGACATTCCGCCACCAGCATGCGATAAAGCGCGGCCAATGCCAGCAGCGTGATGCTGGCCGTTGCCGTCACCAGCAGCAGCGCCGCGTCGTCCAGCCCCAGCACGGTGCCGAACAGCACGTGCAGCAGATCCATGTTCGACCCGCGCAGCGACACCAGCAGCACCCCCAGGCCCAGCGATATCAGGTAGAAGGCGGCGAAGCTGGCGTCTTCCCGCAGCGGCGTCAGGCGCGCGACCAGGCCGGCCAGGAGCGCCACGGCCAGCCCGGTGGCGATGCCGCCCAGCATCATCGCGCCCAACGACAGGCCGGCCAGCAGGAAGCCCGCCGCCACGCCCGGCAGGATCGCGTGCGACATGGCATCCCCCATCAGGCTCATGCGCCGCAGCACCAGGAAGACGCCCAGCGGCGCGGCCCCCAGGGACAGGGCGCTGGCGCCAGCCAGCGCGCGCCGCATGAAGCCGTAGTCGAGAAAGGGGCCGATCAACCATTGCGACACGCTCATGCGAAGGCCCTCGCGTGCCATTGGCGCGCCGTCTTCAGATTCGCCTCGGTCAACGTCTCGGCGGTATCGCCCCACGCCACCACCGAACCGGACAGCAGCAGGCACTGTGGAAAGTGGTCACGCACCAGGTCCATGTCGTGCAGCACCGCGATCACCGTACGCCCCTGGCCGTGCAGGCCGCAGAGCAACGCCATCAGTTCATCGGCGGTATGGCTGTCGACAGCGGTAAAGGGTTCGTCGAGCAGCAACACCGGCGCATCCTGCACCAGCATGCGCGCGAACAGCGTGCGCTGCAGCTGTCCGCCGGACAGCGTATCGATCCCCCGGCCAGCCATGTCGGCCAGGCCAACGGTTTGCAACGCCTGCATGCAGCGGTCGATCTCTTCGCCGCCATAGCGCCGCCAACCGCCGACCCGGCGCCAGGCTCCCATCGCGACCAGGTCCAGCACCGTCACGGGAAAGGAGCGATCCAGCTCCGCGGCCTGCGGCAACCACGCCAATTCGGAACGGCCGACGCCGCCGACGCTGACCCTGCCGGACAGGGGCCGCAATACGCCCATGATGCCTTTGATCAAGGTGGATTTGCCGGCCCCGTTCGGACCGACCACGGCGGTCATCGCGCCCGCCTCGAAGCGGCCCGACACGCCGCGCAAGGCGGCATGGCCATGCCAACCGAAGGAGGCGTTGCACAACTCGATGGCCACCGGCGCAACGCTCATCGCGCCCACCAGTCCAGCGCCCAGCCGGTCAACGCCCACAACGCCGCCGCCGCGGCCAGCGCGGCAGCCATGCGGCGCCAGGCGGAGGCGAGGAAAGCGGAGCGCAAGGAGGCGCCCGGACCCGGCGCGGCGCCGGACCGCGGGGGCAAAAGCGAAAAATGGGACATGACGAAGAGAAACAGCGGAATATTATTATGTTATATCATAACTACACCCGCTTGAATGGGAGGGTTTCGCCCGCACCTGGAGGTTTTCTGCTACCTTCCAGGCATCTCGCGCGCTCGCGCGCGTTCCCTTTCCAGATGAAACCCGCCATGCCCGCTCCGCCCCGCTCTCCCCGCAGCGACACCGTAGGCGCCCAACTCAGCGTCGCCGAGGCGCTGTGCGAACAACGCGGCCGCCGCCTGACCCCCATCCGCCGCAAGGTGTTGGAACTGCTGCTGCGCCATGGCCGCAGCCTGAAAGCCTACGAGTTGCTCGACGCCATGCGTGAAGTGCATCCGGGCGCCGCGCCCCCGACGGTGTACCGCGCTCTCGACTTCCTGATGGACGAAGGCCTGATCCACCGACTGGACGCCGTCAACGCCTGGAGCGCCTGCCACGACGCTGGCGGCGCTCCCCACGATCTGCTGGTGGTCTGTACCAGTTGTGGCGCGGTGGCCGAGGTGTCCGATCCCGCCATGAGCCGGCAATTGGCCGAGCGCGTCGCCCAGACCGGCTACACGCTGGCCACCCACGAGACCGAAATCCGCGCGCTGTGCCCGCAGTGCCAGAAGCAGCAACCCGCCGATGGCGGGCACCATCACCATCATCATTGAAGGCATCGGGCACGGCCGCCGGCGCCCGACGGGCTCACCGGTCGCCCGTCCCATCGGGTGCGCCTCGATCCGGCCCTTGAAATCCGGAAAATCGCCCCAAAATAGTGATATCGCCCGATACTTGACGGCGTACAGCCGCGATCTGGGCGGCTACGCCCCCGGGTTGGCCCGGGGTTTGCCCCCCGCCCCCGACTGTGCTGTAATCCTGCGTCCGGCCGCTAACGGCGGCCCTCGCAGCCTGTGGCAGTAACATCGGTCGAGCGATGTCTGGCAGGCAATCGGCACCCGCTGCCGCCCGCCAGACCCCAGCGCCTGACCGCCGTGTCTAACCGCCTTTACTTCACGCAAGCAGCTTCGCCATGAACACCCCGCGCAGTTTGGACAAAATGGTTCCCGTCACCATCCTCACCGGCTTTCTCGGTGCGGGCAAGACCACCCTGCTCAAGCGCATCCTGACCGAATTCCACGGCCGCCGCGTCGCCGTCATCGAAAACGAATTCGGGCCGGAAAGCATCGACAACGACCTGCTGGTGCAGGACAGCGACGAGGAAATCATCGAACTGTCCAACGGCTGCGTCTGCTGCACGGTGCGTGGCGACCTGATGCGCACCCTGTCCGACCTGCGCGCCAAGCGCGAGGCCGGCACCCTGAATTTCGAACGCGTCATCCTGGAAACCACCGGCATGGCCAATCCCGGCCCGGTGTGCCAGACGTTCTTCATGGACGACGACATCGCCGAGTACTACCGCCTGGACGCGGTGGTCACGGTGGTCGACGCCAAGCACGGCATGGCGACGCTGGATGAACAGCCCGAAGCCCAGAAGCAGGTTGGCTTCGCGGACCGCATCCTGATCTCCAAGAAAGACCTGGTCAACGACGTCGACTACGAAGCCCTGCGCAACCGCCTGCTGCGCATGAATCCGCGCGCGCCCATCACCGCGGTCAACTTCGGCGACGCCGACCTGAAGTCGATCATCGACATCAGCGGCTTCAACCTGAATTCCATTCTGGACATCGACCCGGACTTCCTGGCCGATGAGCATCCCGATGCCGCCCACAGCCATGCCCACGGGCACGGCCACGATCATGATCACGGCCACGACCACCACGGTCACGACCATGACCACGATCACGACGGCGAATGCGGGGCGCACTGCAATCACGCGCATCATCACCACCCCAAGCACGACGACGAGATCGGCGCCTTCGTGTTCCGCTCCAACAAGCCGTTCGATCCTGCCCGCCTCGAGGAATTCCTGGGCGGCGTGGTGCAGGTCTATGGCCCGGACCTGTTGCGTTACAAGGGCATCCTGTACATGAAGGGCATCAACCGCCGCATGTTGTTCCAGGGTGTGCACATGATGATGGGCGCCGAACCCGGCAAACCGTGGACCGCGGCCGAAAAGCCGTCCACCAAGATGGTCTTCATTGGCCGCAAGCTGCCCCAGGAGATTTTTACCCGGGGCTTGGAGCAGTGCCTGGCGGGGTGATCCCCTTTTTGGATACGTGACGCGGTGCGACGAAGGCAGTACTGTGAGGTACGAATAGCGTAGGCAGCAAGCACACGGACCGGGAAGACAAGCCCGCGCCAGGATCGATTCATAGTGGAGTGTTTTCATGGCTACCAAGGCAGCAACCAAAAAATCAAGCAAGTCGACGAGCGATACGGCGATTGATCTGCCCAGCGAGAAGGAATTGCTGGCCATGCCCGAGTCCGACTATATGAACGAACGCCAGCTGGCGTTCTTCAAGGAACGGCTCAAACAACTCGAACAGGACATCCTGGCCAACGCCGGCGAAACCACCGAGCACCTGCGTGAAACGCAATTCGTGCCGGATCCCGCCGACCGCGCCACCATCGAGGAAGAACACGCCCTGGAGCTGCGCACCCGCGACCGCGAGCGCAAGCTGCTGAAGAAGGTGCAACAGTCCATCGCCCGCATCGACAGCGGCGAATACGGCTGGTGCGAGGAAACCGGCGAACCCATCGGCATCCCGCGCCTGCTGGCCCGTCCCACCGCCACCCTCTCGCTGGAAGCGCAGGAACGGCGCGAAATGCGGCAGAAGCTGTACGGCGACTGATCCGTCCCGTTATTCAAGCGCCACACCAAAAGGCTATGCTGGTTTCCAGCATGGCCTTTTTTCATTGCCGCACCGCCTCGGGGCGAAAGCGCCCGCAATCTGCGCCAGCAAAGCCGAAGGCGCGACGCGCGGATCGATTTTCATCGACCCGCAAGGCTTGATTTCGTCCGCATCGCCCCCAGCTAGTCCTTTCAAAGGAAGGAACGCATGGAACAATTTCACGCCACCACCATCGTGTGCGTGCGTCGCGGTAACCGCGTCGCGCTCGGCGGCGATGGCCAGGTCACCCTGGGCAACATCGTCATCAAAGGCACGGCGCGCAAGATCCGCCGCCTGTATCACGACAAGATCCTGGCCGGCTTCGCCGGCGCCACCGCCGACGCGTTCACGCTGCAGGAGCGTTTCGAAGCCAAGCTCGAGAAACACCAGGGCAACCTGATGCGCGCGGCGGTCGAACTGACCCGCGACTGGCGCACCGACCGCGTCCTGCGCCGGCTCGAAGCCATGCTGATCGTGGCCGACGCCGAGCACACGCTGGTGCTGACCGGCAACGGCGACGTGCTCGAACCCGAGCACGGCCTGGCCGCCATCGGCTCGGGCGGCGCCTATGCCCAGTCCGCCGCGCTGGCGCTGCTGCGCAATACCGAGCTGGCGCCCGAGACCATCGTCAAGCAATCGCTCGAGATCGCCGGCGACCTCTGCATCTACACCAACCAGAACCACGTCATCGAGACGCTGGGCGACTGACGCCAACCTCGCGGCGCCCGTCCGGGGCGCCGCGGCCCGTCTCCCAGCCCAGCCCTGCTTCAAGGATCCGCCCTCATGTCCGCATCCAACATGACGCCCGGAGAGATCGTCTCCGAACTCGACAAGTACATCGTCGGCCAGAACCGCGCCAAGCGCGCGGTGGCGGTGGCCCTGCGCAACCGCTCGCGCCGCCAGCAGGTGGCCGAGCCGCTGCGCCACGAGATCCACCCCAAGAACATCCTGATGATCGGCCCCACCGGCGTGGGCAAGACCGAGATCGCGCGCCGCCTGGCCAAGCTGGCCAACGCGCCGTTCATCAAGATCGAGGCCACCAAGTTCACCGAGGTGGGCTACGTCGGCCGCGACGTCGACACCATCATCCGCGACCTGACCGAATACTCGATCAAGCAGACCCGCGAACTGGAAATGCGCCGCGTGCGCACCCAGGCCGAGGACGCCGCCGAAGACCGCATCCTCGACGCCCTGGTGCCGCCGCCCCGCGGCACCTCGGGCGAGCCCGAGCGCGGCGAGGACAACAGCGCCCGCCAGACGTTCCGCAAGCGCCTGCGCGAGGGCAAGATCGACGATCTGGAAATCGAGATCGAAGTGGCCCAGACCGCGCCGCACATGGACGTCATGACGCCCCCCGGCATGGAAGAAATGGCCGAGCAGCTGCGCGGCATGTTCGCCGGGATGGCGCGCGACAAGAAGAAATCCAAGAAGATGAAGGTGCGCGAAGCCTTCAAGCTGATCGTCGACGAGGAAGCCGCCAAGCGCGTCAACGAGGAAGACCTGCGCACCGCCGCGATCAACAACGTCGAGCAGAACGGCATCGTGTTCCTGGACGAGATCGACAAGATCGCTGCGCGCCAGGAAAGCGGCGGCGCCGACGTCTCGCGCCAGGGCGTGCAGCGCGACCTGTTGCCGCTGGTCGAGGGCACCACCGTCAACACGCGCTACGGCATGGTCCGCACCGACCACATCCTGTTCATCGCCTCGGGCGCCTTCCACCTGGCGCGTCCGTCGGACCTGATTCCCGAACTGCAGGGCCGCTTCCCGATCCGCGTCGAACTGGAATCGCTGACCGCCGAGGACTTCGTGCGCATCCTGTCCGATACGGACGCCTCGCTGACCAAGCAGTACACCGCGCTGATGGCCACCGAGGACGTGCAGCTGGAATTCACCGAAGAAGGCGTGCGCCGGCTGGCCGAACTGGCTTACGAGGTCAACGAAACCACCGAGAACATCGGGGCCCGCCGCCTCTACACCGTGATGGAAAAGCTGCTGGACGAACTGTCGTTCGACGCGACCTCCAGCACCGACAAGACGGTCAAGATCGATGCCGCCTACGTGAACGCGCAACTGGCGGAAGCCGCCAGCAGCCAGGACCTGGCCCGCTACGTGCTCTAAGCCTCGCGTCCCGGCCTGGCCGGCGGCACGAATACAAAGGCCCGCCGCAAGCAATTGCGGCGGGCCTTTTTCGTGCGAAGGCCACCTCCACCGAAACCACCGGCAGCGGAATCTGTCGCCGGGCGGACGCGCCAGCGGCGCCCGGCCAGGCAGTTCAGTTGGTGATCGCGGTCACCACGTATTTGCCATCCTTGCGCTCCGCGGTGAAACGCACCTTGTCGCCGGCCTTGATCTTGGCCAGCAACGCCGGATCGGCGTCGTACACCAGCGTCATGGCCGGCAGGTCCAGCGCCTTGATGGCGTCGTGCTTGATGGTGACCTTGCCCGCGCCCGGGTCCACGCGCCGCACCTCGCCGCTGGCCTCGGCCTGCTGCGCGAACGCCAGCGGCGTGGCCAGCGACACGACGGCCATCGCGGTGGCGACAGCCATGGGCGTTGCGTACTTGCGGTTGAAAGCCATGCTTTATCCTCCGATTGCGACGAAAGCGCCATACCGGCCTTGCGGCCCGCGCACGCTTTCCACAATGCTAGGATACCGTCCTCGTGCAATAGTTTCCCCGCAATAACGCAACAATTCTGACGGTTGTTTGCAAAGGACGTTTCATGGCCAATCGCCTTTCAGTCATCGCCACCCGCACCGGAGACGACGGCAGCACCGGACTGGGGGACGGGTCGCGCGTGCCCAAGGACGCGGCCCGCATCACCGCGCTGGGCGACGTGGACGAATTGAACAGCGTCATCGGCCTGCTGCTGACCGAGCCCATGCCGGCCGACGTGGCCGCCGATCTGCTGATGATCCAACACGATTTGTTCGATATGGGTGCCGAATTGTGCATTCCCGGCCATGTCGCGCTGGAAGACGCCCAGGTGGCGCACCTGGATGCGCGGCTGGCGCATTACAACGCGGCCCTGCCGCCGCTGCGCGAATTCATCCTGCCGGGCGGCTCGCGCGCGGCGGCGCAGGCACACCTGGCGCGCACCGCCTGCCGCCGCGCCGAACGCGCCGTGGTGGCGCTGGCGCGCGACGAGGCTGTGAACGCCCCTGTGCGGCAATACCTGAACCGGCTGTCGGACCTGATGTTCGTGCTGGCGCGTTACCTGAACCGCGAGGCCGGCAGGCCTGACGTGTTCTGGACCAGCCGGGTGTCGCGCCAGGCCACGGAATGAAAAATGCCCCTCGCGGGGCATTTTTCATTCTGGCGTGGCGATGATGCGGCCCTCAGTTGGGCACGCCCGCCGCATGCGCCTGCTCGTCGGCGTGGTACGACGAACGCACCATGGCGCCCACCGCCGCGTGCGAGAAGCCCATCGCATAGGCTTCGCGCTCGAACATCGCGAAGGTGTCGGGATGCACGTAGCGCAGCACTGGCAGGTGGTGTTCCGACGGCTGCAGGTACTGGCCGATGGTGAGCATGTCGACGTTGTGCTCGCGCATGTCGCGCATCACCTGCAGGATTTCCTCGTCGGTCTCGCCCAGGCCGAGCATCAGGCCCGACTTGGTCGGCACGTCGGGGTGCAGCTTCTTGAACTCGGCCAGCAACTTGAGCGAGTGCATGTAATCCGAACCCGGGCGGGCCTGCTTGTACAGGCGCGGCACGGTTTCCAGGTTGTGGTTCATGACGTCCGGAGGGCCGGCGTTCAGGATGGTCAGGGCGCGATCCAGGCGGCCGCGGAAATCGGGCACCAGCACCTCGATGCGCGTGCTGGGCGACAGTTCGCGGATGTGGGTGATGCAGTCGACGAAATGGCCGGCGCCGCCATCGCGCAGGTCGTCGCGGTCGACCGAGGTGATCACCACGTACGACAGCTTCATCGCGGCGATGGTGCGCGCGAGGTTTTCCGGTTCCTTGGTGTCGAGCGGGTCGGGGCGGCCATGGCCCACGTCACAGAACGGGCAGCGGCGGGTGCACTTGTCGCCCATGATCATGAACGTGGCCGTGCCCTTGCCGAAGCATTCGCCGATGTTCGGGCAGGACGCTTCCTCGCACACCGTGTGCAGATTGTGCTCGCGCAGGATGCGCTTGATGTCGTAGAAGCGCGACCCCGGCTGGGCCGCCTTGACGCGGATCCATTCCGGCTTCTTCAGGCGCTCGGCGGGAATGATCTTGATCGGGATGCGCGCCGTCTTGGCCTGGGATTTCTGTTTCTGCGTCGGATCGTACGCCGTTTCCGCGGGCGCGGCGGCGGCTTCGTTCGAGGGCACAGACGACTCGGCAAGCGTGGACATGGAACACCTTCACGACCGGCGCGCAGGGCGTTGCGGTCTGAGACAAAAGAGGACATTTTACCCCCTGTGCCCGAATCCACCCCGAAAGACCCGGCACCGGGTCGCGCCGGGTTATCGTCACGCCTGACGAATTCGCGCCGCCTCCCCTCATGTCCACCCTGTCCCCGCTCCGCCCTATCGTCCTGATCGCCCCCCGGCTGGATCTTGCGCCAGCCACCCGTGCCGTGCAGGCATGCGCCGAACGGCTGGCGCCCGCCGGCTACTACCTGGCCGCCGGCCCGTGGCGTGATGCGTCCCTGCTACCGCTACTGGCCCAACTGGCCCCGGCCGCGGCGCTGGTCATCGGCCCGCTCGACGACCCGCAACTGCGCGCCGCCGTAACGGCGCTGGAAATCCCGGTGGTGGAGACCTGGAGCCTGCCCGCCACCCCGCTGGACAGCCTGGTGACGATCGACAATACCGAGGCGGGCCGCCTGGCCGCCCGCCATCTGGCCGAAAAGGACCATGCCCGTGTCGCCTGTGTCAGCGCCGACACCCCGTGGGAACGGGCCCGCCGCGAAGGCTTCCTCGGCAGCGCGGCCGCGCTGGGGCTGGCCGTGGTCGCCGACATCGTGCAACCCGAGGCACAGCAGCTGAACGACGGCCGCATGGCGTTCCTGCGCCTGCTGGCCACTAATACGATCTTCGATGCGGTGTTCTGTACCTCGGACTTGCTGGCCGCCGCCACGGTGTCGGAGGCCCACAACCGCGACCTCCACGTGCCGCAGGACCTGGCGGTGCTGGGCTTCACCGAGGACGGCAGCGCGCCGCAATGGGTCCAGGGGCTGACGACGCTGGGCGTGGACGCGGCCGAGCTGGGCCGGCGTGCGGGGCAACTGCTGCTGGACCGGCTCGATGGCGAGCAGCCGGCCGGCACGCGGCTGACGCTGGATACGGTGTTCGAGGCACGCTTGAGTACCTGACCGGCGCGCGCGGCCGGGCCAGGAATCGATGGGGTCGGGCGTGCGGCGCGGCCCCGGACGCCGCTCAGGCGCCAGTCTCGTACAACGCTGGAAAGCCGCAGTCGCGCAGCATGGCGTCAGCCTCGCGCAGGAAAGCCGGCGTGGACGTCTCCGGCACGCGCACCAGCCATTGCACTGCCTCTTCCTTGCGGCCGCGCAGCAACAGCATGCGGCCCAGGTGGAACATGCCGCGGAAATCGCCGCCTTCGGCGCAGCGCCGGTAGCAGTCGAACGCGCGTTCCAGATCCTGCTCGACCACGTCGCCCGTTTCGTAGAAGCGACCGACCACACCGATGGATTTGACGTGACCGCCCTGCGCGGCCTGCTGGTACAGCGCCAGCGCCGCCGCGCGGTTCTGCGTCACGCCGCCGCGGCCGCTCTTGAGCATGTGGGCGTAGTTGTACATGCCCCAGTCCAACCCACGGTCGGCGGCCAGCCGGAACCAGTACGCCGCCACGGTATCGTCCGCGGGCACGCCCCAGCCGTTTTCATAGCAGCGGCCGATCATGTTGATGGCCATGAGATGGTCGGCATTGGCGGCGCGCTTGAACCAGGCCAACCCTTCGGCCTGATCCTGTGGCACGCCAACGCCATCGAGCAGCATCTGGCCGAAGATGGTCTGCGCCTCGACCAGGCCCATTTCGGCCGCCGCGCGGATCCAGGCGGCATACTGCGGCGCCGGCCCGGCGCGCAGGGCGGCCAGTTGCTCGGGCGTGGTCGCGGCCACTTCGGCCGGCGTAAAGCTTGTCTTCATGCGGGTGTTGTCCTTGCCTGGCGCCACAAGCGGGCCAGGTTGCGGGCCAGCGCGTCGCCCACCTCGGTGGGATCGCGCCGCACGCTACAGGACGCCATGTCGACCGTGCGCAGGCCGGCATAGCCGCAGGGATTGATGCCCAGGAACGGCGCCAGGTCCATCGCCACGTTGAGCGACACGCCGTGATAGGCGCGGCCATTGCGGATCTTGATGCCCAGCGCGGCGATCTTGGCCAATTCGCGGCCGCCGTCGGGGTCGGGCACATAGACGCCCGGCGCGCCGGGCTTGCGGCAGGCGCCGGCCACGCCCATCGCATCGAGCGTATCGATCACCGCCGTTTCCAGCAGGGCCACGTATTCCTTCACGTACATGTCGACGCGGCGCAGGTCGAACAGCGCATACGCCATCACCTGGCCCGGGCCATGATAGGTGACCTGGCCGCCGCGATCGCACTGGACCAGGGGGATGGCGCCCGGGTTGAGCACGTGCTCGGGCAGGCCCGCCTGCCCCAGGGTATAGACCGGCGCATGCTCGCACAGCCAGATTTCATCGGGCGTCTCGGCCGACCGCTGGTCGGTGTACGCCTGCATCTCCCGCCACACGGACAGGTAGTCCGCCGGCCGCGCGAGCCACTTGATCACAACCGCTGGCCTTACAGGACGATCGACACCATCGGGTGGCCATGCAGGGCCTGGTAAAGGCCGTCGAGCTGTTCGCGCGAGGTGGCGCGCACGGTGAAGGTCAGGCCCATGTAGTTGCCGCCCTTGCTGGGCCGCATCTCGACCGTGGCGGCATCGAAGCCCGGGTCGAAGCGCAGCACGACTTCGGTCAGCGTCTGCGCGAAGTCGGGATGATGCTTGCCCATGACCTTGATGGGGAAGTCGCTGGGATACTCGATGAGGGATTCTTCGGGCGGAATATGCATGATGGATGGCCTGGGGCGTCAATACATCTATATGGGGGCAGGCATCGAGCAGGCAAGGCCCGCCGCCGGGGCGCGCGGCGCGGGCGGCCGCCAGGGCCGCCCCGCGGGGCCTAGAGCGCGGCGATGCGGGCATCATAACCCGCACGCAATTGCTCATAAACGGGGCCGGGCTTGCCGGCTCCCACCGGACGGCCGTCCAGCGAAACGATCGGCAGCACTTCCTTGGTGGCCGAGGACAGCATCAGCTCGTCGGCCTGCGCCACCTCGTCCTGGGTCAGGCGGCGCGCCTCGAACGCAATGCCGGCCTCGGCCGCCAATTCGCCCATCAGGCCGTAGCGGATGCCTTCCAGGATCAGGTTGTTCTTGGGCGGCGCCAGCAGCTTGCCACCGGAGACCACCCAGATGTTGGTGGACGAACCCTCGGTGAGGAAGCCGTCGCGGAACTGCAACACCTCGTCGACATGGGCGTCAACCGCCTGCTGCTTGGCCAGCACGTTGCCCAGCAGCGACACCGACTTGATCTCGCAGTGCAGCCAGCGTTCGTCGGGGATAGAAATGGCGGACAGCCCCTGCGCGCGCACCGCGGCCCCGGGCGGCGCCCATGCCGAGATCATGCCGAACACCGTCGGCTTGACCGGCTCGGCCGGGAACTGGTGGTCACGCTTGGCCACGCCGCGCGTCACCTGGAGATAGACGATGCAGGTGTCCAGGTTGGTCCGCTCCAGCAATTGCTGGATCAGGTTGATCCAGCCGCTGCGGTCGAACGGTTGCGCGATGCGCAAGGCGGCCAGGCTGCGATCGAGGCGGTCGAGGTGTTCGGCCATGCGGAAGGCATTGCCCTGGTACACCGGGACGACTTCGTAGATGCCGTCGCCGAAAATGAAGCCGCGATCCAGCACGGAGACCTTGGCCTCGTCCACGCGCAGAAACTCACCGTTGAGATACACCTGGCTTTCGCCCGGCACGCCCGGAATCATGACGCACTCCTGAATTTGAAATGGAACAGGGGCGCGCCGCCGGCCCGCCCCGGAAGAATGCAAAACGGGCGTTTCGCGCACGAAACGCCCGTTGCTAGCTTACACCCGCGGCCGCGCCCGCGGCGGGTCCGCTTACTGGAACCAGCGCTTGACGGTGTCGACCATGCGACCGAAGAAGCCGGCGCGTTCGACGGCGTCCTGCACCACCAGCGGCTCGGTGCGCAGCACCTTGCCGTCGAGCGTGAACTGCAGCGTGCCGACCTGCTGGCCCTTGGTCAGCGGGGCGATCAGGGGATCGGTGCGCTGCGCCACCGGCTTGAGGTCGCCGGCCTTGCCACGCGGCACCGCGATCGAGACCGGGTTGGGCGGGCCGAGCTTGACGTTCTCGGCGGTGCCTTCCCAGACGCGGGCGTCGATGCCGGGCTGGCTCTTGTCGAACAGCTTGACCGTGTCGAAGTTCTGGAAGCTCCAGTTCAGCAGCTTCAGGCTTTCCTCGGCGCGGGTGGCTTCGCTGTCGGTGCCCACCACCACCACCAGGATGCGGCGGTCGCCGCGCACCGCGGTCGACACCAGGCAGTAGCCGGCCGAATCGGTGTGGCCCGTCTTCATGCCGTCGACCGACGGGTCGGCCCACAGCAGGCGGTTGCGGTTGGGCTGGGTGATCTTGTTGTAGGTGAAGCTCTTCTGCTTGTAGTAGTGGAAGAACTGCGGATGATCGGTGATCAGGTGCGCCGACAGCGTGGCCAGGTCGCGCGTGGACGTCATGTGCTGCGGATCGGGCAGCCCGGTGGCGTTCATGAAGTGGGTGTTGCGCATGCCCAGGCGCTCGGCCTCCTGGTTCATGAGCGTGGCGAACGCGGCTTCGCTGCCGCCGACCGCTTCGGCCAGCGCCACCGAGGCGTCGTTGCCCGACTGCACGATCATGCCCTGGTTCAGCTCATCGACAGTGACCGGCTTGCGCGGCTCGATGAACATGCGCGAACCGCCGGTGCGCCAGGCGTGCTCGGACACGGGCACGGTCTGCTCCAGCGTCAGGCGCTTTTCCTCGAGCGCATTGAACACGACGTAGGCCGTCATGATCTTGGTGAGCGAGGCCGGCTCGACCTTCATGTCGGGGTTCGACGCCGCCAGGGTCTGGCCGCTGTTCACGTCGATCACGATCCAGGCCTTGGCCGCGATGGTCGGCGCGGGCACCGCCGACACGTCGCCCACCGGCACCACGCCCGCCGCCGTCGGCGCGGGGGCCGTGGCGCCCGCGGCTGCCGGCGCCGCGGCGGGCGCCTGCTGGGCCCAGGCCGGCAGCGAGGCCGCGAGCATCGCCGACAGCACCGCGCCGGCGAGGGCGCGACGAGCAAAGACAACGGGGGAGTGAACGGAGTGAGGCAAATTCTTCATCGGCAACGTGGGTCCAGGAAAGACGCCCGCTGGCGCGGGGCAAGTGGCTGACAATTATAGGCAGTCGATGAGACCCGTCCGGCCCGCGATGGGTTCCTCGGGCAGCTAAAACATGCAACCTGATGCAACGCGCCGCATTGCGCGGCGCGCCATTCAGTCAAACTTGACCTTCAGGTGCGCCTGCACCAGCTGGCGCAGCACCAGCAGCTTGCCGTGGAAAAAATGCGAGGCGCCGGGGATCACCACCACCGGGATCGAACGCGGACGGGCCCAGTCCATGGCCTCGGACAGTGGCACCACCTCGTCCTCTTCGCCGTGCACCATCAGCGTGTCGCCGGGCACCTGGACCTCATGCGACTGGAAGCGGTTGACGGCCGGCCCCATCAGCATCAGCGCGCTGGGCAGTACCGTGTCGCCCTGGTCGGCCAGCGCGGCGTAGGTCTGCGCGGCAACCGCGGTGCCGAAGGAAAAGCCGGCCAGCACCCACGGCGCGTCCGTCAGTTCCGGATGACGCTCGCGCATTTGCGCGACCACCGCCAGCATGTCCTGGGTCTCGCCCACGGACTTGTCGAATTCGCCTTCGGACAGCCCGACGCCGCGGAAATTGGGGCGCACCGCCACCAGGCCGTGCTGGACGCAGGCGCGCGACAGCGTGGTCACCACCTTGTTCTCGCGCGCGCCGCCCTGCAACGGGTGCGGATGCAGCACCAGGGCCCAGCCCCGCGGCGTGCCGTCAGGCCAATCCACGGCGCAGTCGATGCGGCCGGCGGCTCCGGTAAAGGCGTGGGTTTCTGTGCTTGCGGGCATATCGGACTCGTGCTGCTTGAAAAGGAAGAATGTTAACCGCCGGCCCGGGCCGCGGCCTTGGGCTGGCTGGCCAGCCATTGCGCCAGCTGGTCGGCGGCATCGTCGGTGGCCTGGCGCAACGCGGCCACGCCGCCGGCGGCGTCCTGCGTGGGCGCCGGCGCCTGTGTCGCGATGCGCACCTGGCCAACCACGTTGCGGCCATTCAGCAATACCGCCTGCAGCAGCACGCGGCCTTCGCTGGCGGAACCATCCGGCGTGAACACCTGCTCGAACTGCGACAGGTAGACCTGCAACTGCGGCGTCTGGCCGCTGGCGCGCTCGGCCAGCACCGGCCCCTGGCGCGACAGCCGCTCGATCAGGCGCTGGCGCACCAGGTCGGACGGCGACGAGGCCCAGCGATAAGTGGCATAGGATTGCGGCGCGGCGCTGTCGCCAACGCGCCAGATGACGCCGGTGCCGGACAACGCCGGCACCGCCGAGAACACCAGCGCCATCGGCTCGCGGGCCGGCAGTTGCGGCGCCGGGCGGGCATCCAGCCCCAGGTCGAACACGGCGGGTGGCGCGCCCACGCGGCCCACGCCGCAGCCGGTCAACGCCAGCGTCAAAGCCAGGGCCAGGGCCTGAATCGCACTGCGCATCTTCATTTCTGCTGTCTCCCAAATCCGGCGAACCCGGCCTCGCCGGGACCGGGCGCGGCCGGCGGCGGTCCGAACAATAGCGATTGTGGCGTGTTGTCCACGCGACGCAATGTGAAGGTGGCCCCGCGCGCGGCCTCGCTGACGCTGGCCGCCATGCTGGTGACGGCCGGCAACGTCTCGCCATCCAGGCGCGAGGCGGCAAAGGCAATGTCGTTCAAGCTGCGCGTGGCCGCGGCCAGCGCGCCGTCCGGCGCATTCAGGCGCGCCAGCGACTGGCGCGCCTGCTGGGCCAGGTCGGCCACCTCGCGCGCCGCGCGATCCGCCTGCCGCGAGGTGCTGCCCAGCGAATCGACCAGGGGCCCCAGCTTGGCCAGCGCCGGCCCGAGGTCGCGGCTGGCTTCCTTGAGCGAGTGGGTGATGTCGGTGGCGTTCTGCAGGCTGGCGGTCAGCGCCTGCACGTTCTGCTCGCTCAAGAGGCGCCGCAGCTGCTCGGTGGCGTCCTCGACATTGGAAATGAGACGCCCGCCGCGCTGCTCGATGCGGTCCAGGAAACCCGGGCGCAGCGGGATCGCGGCCGGGTTGGCGGCGCTCGACGCCAGCCGCTTGAACGAACTGCCATCGTCGCGCAGTTCCACGTTGGCCATGCCCGTGACGCCCTGCACACCCAGCTCGGCCCAGGTCGACTCGGTGATGGGCGTGTTCGGCGCGACACCGATGCGGATACGCACCTGGCCGGGCTTGTCGGGGTTCAGCGCCAGCGACTGCACCTTGCCCACCGGCACGCCCTGGTAGCGCACGGTCGACTGCGGATTGAGCCCACTGACGGCCGTTGCCGAGATGATTTCATAGGTTTGCAGTTTGGTCCGGTCGCGGCCGATCCAGACGGCCACCAGCGCAGCGGCGGCCAGCAGCACCAGCGTGAAGATGCCGGCCATGAGCGCGTGACTACGGTTTTCCATGATGCGTTCCCTTCGGCGCCATGTCCCCGAGCGCGCGCAAGCCGCGCTCGCCCAGGAAGAATGTATGAATGAACGGGTGATCGACCTTCAGCACTTCCGGCACCGTGTCGCACACGATCACCCGCTTGTCCGCCAGCACGGCGACACGCGTGGCCAGCGCAAGCAGCGTGTCCAGATCGTGCGTCACCATGACAACGGTAAATCCCAACTGCCGGTGCAGGCTGCGCACCAGGTCCACGAATTCATCCGAACGCAGCGGGTCCAGCCCTGCCGTGGGTTCGTCCAGGAACACCAGCTCCGGGTCCAGCGACAGCGCGCGCGCCAGCGCCACGCGCTTGACCATACCGCCGGAAAGATCCGACGGCCGCTTGCCGGCATCCTGCGCCGACAGGCCGACCATGGCCAGGCGGCACATCACCACGTCGTGCACCAGGTCCTCCGGCACCGTGCGCAACTCCCGCAGCGGCAGCGCGACGTTGTCGTACACCGACAGCGCCGAGAACAACGCGCCCGCCTGGAACAGCATGCCCCAGCGGTAGGACAGGCGCCGGCGCTCGCCTGGCGTCAGTTCGGACAAGGTATTGCCCAACACCTGGATGGTACCGGCGGCCGGCTGGTCCAGCCCGATGATCTGCCGCAACAGCACCGTCTTGCCCGTGCCCGAGCCGCCTACCAGCACCAGGATCTCGCCGGGAAAGACGGTCAGGTCCAGGTTGTCGTGCACCACGTGGTCGCCGAAGGCCGTGCGCAGCCCGCGCACGGTGATCACGGGCGCGACCGTGATGTTCTCCTCGGTAAACAGGCGATGCTGTGCGGCGCCGGCCATCAGATGCCCACCGAACTGAAAATGACGGCGTACAGCGCGTCCAGCAGGATCACGCCGGTGATCGAAGTGACCACGGAGGTCGTGGTGCCGCGCCCCAGGCTTTCCGTGTTGGGCTGGATGCGCAGGCCGAAATGGCAGGCGATCAGCGCGATCAGGATGCCGAAGGTCACGCCCTTGAGGATGCCGATCCAGTAATTGGTCAGGGAAATGGCGTCCGGCAGGGACTGCAGGAACCACTGCGCCGACACGCCCAGCTGCACCTGCGCCGCCAGCATCCCGCCCAGGATCGCCATGGCGTCGGTCCACAGCACCAGCAGCGGCATGGTCACGGCCAGCGCCACCACCCGCGGCAGGATCAACCGCTGGCCGTGCGAGATACCCATCACCAACATCGCATCCAGTTCCTGCGTGACTCGCATGACGCCGATCTGCGCAGTGATGGCCGACCCGGAGCGCCCGGCCACCAGGATGGCGGCGAGCACCGGCCCCAGCTCGCGCACGATCGACACGCCCAGCAGCCGGACGATGAAGCGGTCGGCGCCGATCATCTGCAATTGCTGCGCGGACAGGTACGACAGCACGACGCCGATCAGAAAGCCCACCAGCGCCGTAATGCCCAGCGCCTGCGCGCCGGTGCGGTAGACCTGGGCCGAGATCTCGCGCCACGGCCCGCGCGACGGCCGGCTCAACATGCCAAAGAGATCCAGGACCAGCTGCCCCAGCATGGTCAG
Organism: Achromobacter sp. CSND-B12; assembly: GCF_052906545.1. Taxonomy (NCBI): domain Bacteria; kingdom Pseudomonadati; phylum Pseudomonadota; class Betaproteobacteria; order Burkholderiales; family Alcaligenaceae; genus Achromobacter; species Achromobacter sp. CSND-B12. Next base: position 2,886,332 of record NZ_JBREGJ010000001.1, read on the forward strand.
CAGGGCGCGGCCGTTCTCGCCCGCCTGCAGCACGGCGCCGCCCAGGGCGCGCAGCCAGCCCCAGGCCGGCTCGGGACGCGGCGGCGCCTGCTTGCCGCCCTTGTTCGTCGCCAGGGCGGTGAACACGTCCTGCTGGCCGGCGGACCACCGCACGCGTTCGGGCAATTTCTCGCCCCAGGCCTGCCAGATCAGCAGCGCGCCGATGGTATCGAGCCGGCTGATGCCCTGCAGGTCCCAGCGCGCCCCGGCGTCGGTGGCCTTCGCCATTGCGGCGCGGCGGCGCTCGACTTCGCCCGGCTCGGCCAGCGCCAGCACGCTCCAGTCGCCCCCGACATGGCACACGCCGGCTTCCTGGCGGAAGGGCGGCGCGGCGCGGGGTGCGGACGGAGCGGAATGCGGCATGTAGCGGAATACCGATGCAAAATGTATCCACAATCATATACGCTGGGGACGACAGGCCGCGAGCGCGGCCCGCGCGTGCCCTACAATCGCCGCCATGCCCGTTCACGTCCGCCCCACCGACCTGCCCGCGCCAGACGATCTGGCCCGGATGCTGGGTTCGCGCCTGCCCGCCTTCCAAGACATCGCCTGGACCGTCAGCACCGGCTCGACCAATGCCGACCTGCTGGCGCGCGCCCGCACGGGCGCCAGCGTCGGCAAACCCTGGCTGCTGGGCACCCATCTGCAGGAAACCGGGCGCGGCCGCGCCGGCCGTCCCTGGCAGAATCGCGTGGGCGCGGCGCTGATGTTCTCGTGCGCATTCGATGTGCACCTGCCGGCCGCGCAATTGCCGGCCCTGTCGCCGCTGGCTGGCCTGGCCGCCTGCGAGGCGCTGCGCGCCGTGGCCGGGCCCGGCGCCGACGGCCTGTGCATGAAATGGCCCAACGACGTGCAGTGGCACGACGCCAAGCTGGCCGGCGTGCTGGTCGAGACCACCCGCAACCCCGGAAGCCGCGAAACCGGCTACACCGTCGTCATCGGCATGGGCGTCAACCTGGTCGACGCCGACGCCTTGTCGCAGGCGCTGGGCCGCCAGGTCGCCGACTGGACCTGTGTCACGGGCCACGCCCCCGGCCACGCCGCCACCGCCGCCGACCTGGTCTGCGCCGCGGCAACGGCCTGGCATGAAGCCGTCCGCACCCTCGAACGCGACGGCTTCGACGCCTTCGCGCGGCGCTTCGACAAGGTCGACGCGCTCGCCGGCCGCGCGATCAACGTGCTCGACAAGGGCGACGTGATCCTCAGCGGCACCGCCTGTGGCGTCGACGGCCAGGGCCGCCTGCTGGTGCAAACGCCCCAGGGCGCCATGCCGATCTCGGTCGGTGAAATCTCGATTCGACGCCAAGCATGATCATCCTCATCGACTCAGGCAACAGCCGTCTCAAAGTGGGTTGGCTGGATCCCGGCAGCCCCGACATGCCGCGCGAACCGGCCGCGGTCGCCTTCGATGGCCTGGACCTGGACGCGCTGGACCGCTGGCTCGGCGCCCTGCCGCGACGGCCGTCACGGGCGCTGGGCGTGAACGTGGCGGGTGCAGAACGCGGCGCCGCCATCGCCGCCGTGCTGCAACGCCATGGCTGCCCGGTCACCTGGGCCACGTCGCAGGCAACCACGCTGGGATTGGTCAACCGCTACAAAACACCGTCGCAACTGGGCGCGGACCGCTGGGCTTCGTTGTTGGGCGTGCTGTCGCATCTGCCTGGCGCCCATCCGCCCTTCCTGCTGGCCAGCTTCGGCACCGCCACCACCATCGACACCGTGGGGCCGGACAACGTTTTTGCCGGCGGCCTGATCCTGCCGGGCCCGGCCATGATGCGCAACGCGTTGGCGCACGGCACCGCCAACCTGCCGATCGCGGAAGGCCAGGTCGTGCCCTATCCCACCGATACCCACGAAGCCATCGCCTCCGGCATCGCCGCCGCCCAGGCCGGCGCGGTGGTGCGCCAGTGGCTCGCCGGCCGGCAACGCTATGGCCAGGTGCCGCAAATCTTCGCCGCGGGCGGCGGTTGGCCGGAAGTCCACCAGGAAATCGAACGCCTGCTGGCGGATGCCGGCGGCGCATTCGGCGCCGCGCCGGTGCCGACCTACCTGAACCATCCCGTCCTCGACGGATTGGCGGCCATGGCGCGCGCCAACCCGGCCACGGGCGCCTGATCCAAAGGCCACGGCATGCGCGTGCTCTTCATCCTGATCCTGCTGGCCAATCTCGGCGTCTATGCGCTGGGCCAGGGGTGGCTGGGCGCTCGGCCCGAAGACGAAGGGCGCGACACGCGGCGTTTCAGCCAGGAATTGAACCCGGGCGCGGTTACGCTGGTGCCGCGCAATCCTGCCTGACGGCCTTGACGACCTGAAGGACGGCGCGCCTCAGCGCAACCAGGGCGACAGCGCCTCCATCGTGCGCGCCGTGGCGCCGGCATGGCTGGCAAACCACGCGCGCGCCGCGCCCCCGGCCGCCTGTCTGGCAACGGGATCGGCCACCAGTGCCAGCGCGGCCGCCACGGCCTGCTCCGGATCGGGCTGGCGCTGTGCCGCGCCGGCGTCTATGGCGTCGCTGGCGGCCTGCTGGAAGTTGAAAGTGTGCGGCCCGACGATGACGGGCACGCCGGCGGCGCAGGCTTCGATGAGGTTCTGGCCCCCCAACGGCGCAAAACTGCCGGCCACCACAGCGACATCGGCCGCCGCGTAATAAAACGCCATTTCGCCGAGCGTGTCGCCCAGCAACACCGTGGTGCGCAATGCCGGCTCCTGGCCCGTCGACCGCCGGACGTAGTCCAGGCCGGCCTGTTCCAACAGCGCGGCGGCCTCGTCGAAGCGCTGTGGATGGCGTGGAATCAACAGAAACAGCGGCCCGCCGGGCGTGGCGGCGTGGCGCCTGAGGGCATCGATAAACGGCGCATCCTCGCCTTCGCGCGTGCTTGCCAGCGCGATCACGGGACGACCCAGCCGGGCGCGCCAGCCCTGTCCAGCCTCGACCTGGGCCGCGGGCAGGGTCAGGTCGAACTTCAGATTGCCGGACACCACCGGACGCGGCGCGCCGGCCCGAGCCAGCCGCTCGGCATCCGGCGCCGTCTGTGCCAGCACCAGGTCCAGCCCCGCCAGCGCCTCGCGCATGACCCCCCCCAGACGACCAGCCTGCCGCAGCGACGATTCCGAGAACCGAGCGCTCACCAGCGCCATCGGCAGCTTCGCGCGCCGCGCCGCCGCCAGCAGGTTGGGCCAGATCTCACGCTCGATCAGGATGCCGCAGCGCGGCGTAGCGCCATCCAGGAAGCGTCGCGTGGCGCCGGGGAAATCGTAGGGCAGCCAGGCTTGCCGCAATTGACCTCGGGCGATTGCGTCCGCGAACAGCCGCGCGCCCTCGGCCCGGCCGGTGGCGGTAATGTGGGTCAGCAGCACCGGCAGGCCACGGTCCAGCAGGGCCTGCAGCAACGGCACCGCGGCCCGCGTCTCACCCAGGCTGACGGCATGGACCCAGACCGGGGCCGCATTCGCCCCGGCGGTCCCGGCTTTATCCGGGGTAGTCTCGCCCGAGACGGCCTGGCCGAATCGCTCGGGAGAAAAAATGCCCCATTCACCTCCGGCCCGCCTGGCGCGATGCGCCATCCACAACCACACCAGGGGCGCCAGCGCCCGCAACCCGAGGGTATAGACGGCGCGGTTCATCAGCGCGCGGCCAGCGCCTGCTCCACCGAAGCCATGACGGCCTCGCGCGACGGCGAGGCGCCACGATCGCCCAGGCTGGCGGTGTAGTTCGAGCCGACCAGCGGCGTGCGCACGGGGGTGGACGCGCGGTAGATGCCGATGGTGGGGCGGCCCAGCGCCGCCGACAAGTGGGTCAGGCCGCTGTCCAGGCCGACCATCAGGCGCGAGCCGGCCAGCAGCCGGGCGACCGAGGTCAGGTCCATGCGCGGCATGACTTCTACGTCCTCCATACCGGCGACCAGCAGACGCGCGCGCTCGGCCTCCTGCTCGTTGCCGGCCAGCAGCTTGAGCGCACAGCCGGCGTCGCGCAGCCGGCGGAAGACGGCGCGCCAATCATCCTCGGGCCACAGTTTGTCGTCGCGGCTGGCCGACGGCATGATCACCGCGTAGCCGCGGTCGGTATCCAGATGGTGCAGGCGTGGCAATTCCGTCGCATCCAGGCCTTCGCTGGAGATTTCGTGGACGGCGTCGGCGTTGTCGCGCCCCTGGCCGGACGCGCGGGAAAACGCCTGCAGCCCGAAATCGGGTTGACCACCATATTGGTATCCAAAGGTCAGCGACGCCAGTTTGCGCTGACGAATGACCGCGGGCTGCCAGAACTCCACCCGATGGCGGACGTTGTAGAACAGCGATGCCAGCGGTTCCCGCGCGGAACGCCAATCCAGGCCATGGCGCACGCCTTGCGCCTGGCGCACCAGCCAGGCGGATTTCAGCAAAGCCTGCATATCCAGCACGATGTCGTACCGCTTCGAGCGCAGGCGCTCTTTCAGCGCCTGGCGTTCGGCCCGCACCTGGCTCGACCACCAGGCCTTGCGCCACCGTCGGTGGGCCACCTTGATGACCTCGTTGACAGCGGGGTGCCACGCGGGGATTTCAGCGAAGGCTTCTTCGGCGATCCAGTCGATTTCAGCGTCCGGCACGTGGCGGGCGATGTCGGAAATGGCGGGCAGCATGTGCACCAGATCGCCTAATGACGACGTACGGACAATGAGAATGCGAGTTGGCATCAATAAGATCTGGGGTGTTCTCGAGCCAGAGCCCGGCGAGGATTCACGGTATTATTGCCGCTTAGGCCTGTAATGGCCGAACGATTATTCCCGGGAATTTACAACAAACCCAAGCGCCGATGAGCCTCACCTCCATTACCGACCGAAAAATCCGCTTCGCCCTGGTTGGGTGCGGGCGCATATCGAAAAATCACATCGGCGCCATTTCGCAACACAGCGACCGAGCAGAACTGGTAGAGGTCTGCGATACAAATCCCGCCTCGCTGCAAGCCACAGTGGAAGCAACCGGCGCCCAAGGCTACAGCTCATTGACCGAGATGCTGAAAAAGGGCAGCGCCGACGCAGTCATCTTGGCAACGCCCTCGGGCCTGCATCCCTGGCAGGCGATCGAAGTCGCCCAATCAGGGCGCCACGTTATCAGCGAAAAGCCGATGGCGACCCGCTGGGAAGACGGCAAGAATATGGTCAAGGCCTGTGACGAAGCGGGCGTACGCCTGTTCGTCGTGAAGCAAAACCGCCGCAACGCCACCCTGCAACTACTCAAGAAAGCCATCGATAGCGGCCGCTTCGGCCGTATCTACATGGTGACCGTGAATGTCTTCTGGACACGCCCCCAGGAGTATTACGACGCGGCCCGCTGGCGTGGAAAATGGGAATGGGATGGCGGCGCCTTCATGAATCAGGCGAGCCACTACGTCGATCTGCTCGACTGGCTCATCGGCCCTGTCGAAAGCGTGTATTCGTACACGGCCACGCTTGCCCGACGTATCGAAGCCGAAGACACTGGCGTCGCCGCGTTGCGGTGGCGCCACGGGGCCATGGGCTCCATCAACGTCACTATGCTGACTTACCCGCAGAACCTCGAAGGATCCATCACGATCCTCGGTGAAAGGGGAACCGTGCGTGTCGGCGGCGTCGCCGTCAACCGCATCGACGAATGGAAATTCGCGGACGAGCACCCAGACGATGCCAAGATCCGGGAGGCAAACTACGAAACGACCTCGGTCTACGGCTTCGGCCACCCACTGTATTACGACAACGTGATCCGCACGTTGCGTGGCGAATGCGAGCCGGAAACCGACGGCCGCGAAGGCCTCCAATCGCTGGCGCTGCTGACGGCAATCTACCGTTCGGCACGCGATGGTGTGCGCGTCCCGCTGCCTCTGGATTGAGAATCATGAGCATCCACCCTAGCGCGATTATCGACGATGGCGCGCAAATCGGCGCGGGCACGCGCATCTGGCATTGGGTTCACGTATCTCCTCGCGCAGTGATCGGCGAAGGCTGTTCACTGGGCCAGAATGTCTACGTTGGCAACCAGGTCAGAATCGGCAACCGCGTCAAAATCCAGAACAACGTCTCGGTCTATGACAACGTCACTCTAGAAGACGATGTGTTCTGCGGCCCAAGCATGGTGTTCACCAATGTCTACAACCCGCGTTCCGCGATCGAACGCAAGAGTGAATACCGCGACACCCTGATCCGGCAGGGCGCGACACTCGGCGCCAATTGCACCATCGTCTGTGGCACGACCGTCGGCCGTTACGCCTTCGTGGGCGCTGGCGCAGTCGTCAACCGGGATGTGCCCGACTACGCACTGGTGGTCGGCGTTCCTGCACGGCAGATAGGCTGGATGAGCCGCCATGGTGAACAGTTGAACTTGCCCCTTACGGGCGACGCGGAAACGCGCTGCCCACATACCGGCGAGCGATACGTCTTGAGGAATGGCATCTGCCAACAGGATTGAATCCGACATGCAATTCATCGATCTGAAAAAGCAATACCAGGCACTGCGCGACCCGATCAACAACCGTATTCAGGCCGTGCTGGATCACGGCCAATACATCATGGGTCCCGAGGTCAAGGAACTGGAAAGCGCGCTGAGCGCATACACCGGCGCCAAGCACTGTGTCACCGTTGCCTCGGGCACCGAGGCGCTCCTGATCGCGTTGATGGCGCTCGGAGTGAAAGCTGGCGATGAAGTTATTACCACCTCCTTCACCTTTGTGGCCACTGCGGAGGTGATCGTGCTGCTCGGCGCCGTGCCTGTCTTCGTCGATGTTGAACCAGATACCTGCAATATCAAGGTGTCGGAGATCGAGGCCAAGATAACCTCTCGCACCAAGGCCATTATTCCCGTGTCTCTGTATGGCCAATGCGGCGACATGGACGAGGTAAACGCCATCGCCGACAAACACGGCGTGGCTGTCATCGAGGACGCCGCGCAGAGCTTCGGCGCTACCTACAAAGGCAAGAAAAGTGGCAATCTGTCCAAGATTGGCTGCACCAGCTTTTTCCCCAGCAAGCCGCTGGGCTGCTACGGCGACGGCGGCGCCCTGTTCACCAATGACGACGAACTGGCCCAGGCTTTCCGTGAGATCCGCGTACATGGCCAGTCGGCCCGCTACTACCACACTCGCATCGGCGTGGGCGGACGTATGGACACCCTGCAATGCGCTGTCGTGCTGGGCAAGCTGGAACGGTTCGACTGGGAAATCGAGCAACGCCTGAAAATCGGCGCGCGCTATCAGCAATTGCTGGCGGACTTGCCGGGCAGCGCCCGCACCGTCACGGTACGTCCGGATCGCGACAGCGTATGGGCCCAGTTCACGGTGATCACGCCGGACCGCGACGCAGTGGTCGCCAAATTGAAGGACGCCGGTATTCCAACGGCGATCCACTACCCACGCCCCATCCACGCTCAGCCCGCATACGCCGCGTATTCGGCCGGTGAAGGCGCCACCCCGGTTTCCGACGTCCTGGCCGCACAAGTCATGAGTCTGCCCATGCATCCGGATCTGGATACGGAAACACAGGACTACATCGTTCGGGCGCTGCACGCCGCGCTGCAAAAGTAGGCCGACCCCGATGAAGAGGATTCTGACCGTCTTGGGAGCTCGCCCCCAATTCATCAAGGCCAGTGTCGTATCGGCCGCGCTGGCGCAACAGGTCGGACTTGCCGAAATAGTGGTCCATACCGGCCAGCACTTCGACGCCAATATGTCGGACGTATTCTTCGCCGAGCTTGGCATGGGCGCGCCACAGCATCATCTCGGTATCCACGGAGGCACTCATGCCCACATGACCAGTCGCATGCTGGCGGCGCTGGAAGACATCATGCTGTCCGAGAAGCCTGACATCGTCATGGTGTATGGCGACACCAACTCCACTCTGGCGGGCGCCCTGGCCGCGGCCAAGCTCAACATCCCGATCGCACACGTCGAGGCGGGGCTGCGCTCGCACAATATGAGGATGCCAGAAGAGGTCAACCGCATTCTCGCCGATCGCATCTCGCGTTGGCTCTTCACGCCCACCAACAGCGCCACTCGCAACCTGCGGCAGGAAGGCGTGCCGGCAGAACGGATCGTGCAGACTGGTGACGTCATGTTCGACGTCGCGCTGCAGCATGGCGCGCGCTCGGCGTGCATGTCCTCCCAATTGGCACGGCTCGGGCTGGCCGACAAGGGCTATGTATTGGCCACCATCCATCGCCAGGAAAACACGGACGACCCACAGCGGCTCGGTGCAATCGTCGATGGCCTGATCGCCGCCGCCGCCCGCCGGCCGGTGGTCTGGCCGCTGCATCCGCGCACCCGCCAGATCCTATCGAACAGCGACCAACTCGCCCGCCTGCAGGCGTCCCGGGTGGTGCTGATCGACCCGGTTGGCTATCTGGACATGGTACAGCTGGAAAAACACGCGGCCTTGATTGCCACCGATTCGGGCGGCGTGCAGAAGGAGGCATTCTTTCATCAGGTACCTTGCGTCACGCTGCGTGATGAAACCGAATGGACGGAACTGGTCGACTCTGGATGGAACCGGCTGGCCGACACCCGCTCGAGCCAAGCGATCACGGCCGCGCTGGATGAGGCGCTGAACTTCGTGCCGCAGCCGGTGATGCCCTACGGCCAAGGCGATGCCGCGACGCGCATCGCCGCGGCGCTCGCCGACGCTGCATGAACATACTGATCGTTTCGCACTTCGCCGGCTCTCAGGAACACGGTATGGTGTTCCGCAACTACGCTATGGCGCGTGAGTGGGTCCGTCAAGGCCATCAGGTGACCATTGTCGCTTGCGCCTATTCGCATTTCCGCCAGAAGCAGCCCGTCATGCGCGGCCGCGTGCAGCAGGAGATGCTGGACGGTATCCGCTATGTCTGGGTCTGGGGTCCACGCTACTCGCAGGCCAGCTCACTCGGCCGGGTGACGAGCATGGCCGCTTTCACGCTGCAATGCCTTGTGCTGCCCCTACCGCTGGACGAGCACTGCGATGTCGTCGTCTGTTCATCGCCCCACCCTTTCGCCATTTATCCGGCCGCCCGTCTGGCACGCCGTTTCGGCGCCCGACTGATCTATGACATACGAGATCTCTGGCCGCTAACTCCAGTCCTGCTGGGCAACTATTCGCCGCGCCATCCCTTCATCCGGCTGCTCCAGGCGGCCGAAGACTATGCCTGCCGACACGCCGACTTGGTGACGGCGGTGCCCCGCAACGCCGAAGCCTATCTGCGCGGGCGCGGACTGGCAGCCGGCCGTTTCCTGCCAGTATCGAACGGTGCCTTCCTCGATGACGCGCCGGCCGATCCACTACCCCACGCGCACGTGGAGCTGCTGCGAGGCCTGCGGCAAGCGGGCGGCTTTGTGATCGGCTACGCTGGCACGCTAGGCGTGGCTAACGCGATGGACGGCGCGATCACGGCAATCAGCCGATGCCCAGCCAATATCCATCTCGTCATGCTCGGTGATGGCGGCTCCCGCGCCGCGCTGGCCGAGCAGGCGCGAGCCCTGGGCTGCCTTGACCGCGTCCATTTCCTGGCACCCGTCGGCCGCAGACAGGTCAAGGAATTCCTCGCGAATGTCGATGTCGGCTATGTCGGCGGCCGCCGCTCGCCGTTGTACGAATACGGTGCAAGCGTTACAAAACTTAACGATTACATGCTGGCCCGGCTACCCATCCTGTATGCGGTAGGCGATCCGGAAAACGCGGTGGAGCTAAGCGGCGCCGGCTTCAGTTGCGCGCCAGACGACCTCGACCAGCAAGCCGCTCTGATGCAGCGCCTGGCGCAAATGACGCCATCCGAGTTGTCAACCCTCGGCACAACGGGATACCGCTGGTGTGTGGAAAACCAACTGGTATCCACCCAGGCGTCGCTCGTATTGACAACGCTACAAGCCACCCCGCGCCGTCACTGACTACCGGCCGATGCCGGAAATTTCTCGAAACCACCGGACATGCCCAAGATACGTTGACTACGTAACCTTGGTGCCATTCAATGATTTCCAGTCTCAACAGCCTTGCAGCAGAACAACGACTCCAACGACGGGCGGGTACCGACCTGCGTCGCGCTCCTCGCCGCAGCTAATAGCATTCATACCGTCAAATGGGCGAATGGATTGGCGGAAAAAGGCCTTACAGTCCATCTCTGGACCCTCCATCCGCCCAGCCCGAACATTTCCAGCCTCGTCCACATCCACAGGCTCCCGTGGGGCACTCCCGCGGGATATCTCGCTGCGGGCCGGCAGCTGCGCCAGGAGCTTGACCAGATCAAGCCACAGTTGTTGAATGCGCACTACGCAACCGGCTATGGCCTGCTCGCGCGCCTGTCCGGTTATTCACCGACCCTGCTTTCCGTTTGGGGCAGCGACATCTATGACTTTCCCAACAAGTCTGCGTTGCACCGCAAGATCGTGATGCGCAATCTGAAATTCGCCACCCTGGTGGGATCGACCAGTCACGCCATGGCGCAAGAGATCGGCAAGCTCACGGACGGCCCGATTGCCATCACGCCCTTTGGTGTGGACCCGGCCCAATTTCCCGCACGCGCACGCGATGCCGATACGCAGGCCATCGTTCTAGGCACAATTAAGGCACTGGAAACGCAGTACGGGATCGACACGTTCCTGCGTGCCGTGCAGATCGTGCTGGCGCAACTGCGCCGCACCCATCCGGACATTGCCGATCGCATCAAGGTCCGCATTTACGGCAAGGGCCAGGAGCATGCCAAGCTGGAGGCCCTGACGCGCGAACTCGGGATTGCCGAGCAAGTGACGTTCGCCGGCTTCATCTCGCACGAAAAAGTGCCCGATGCGCTCAACGAGTTGGACGTCTATGTTGCCCTGAGCCGGCGGGACAGCTTTGGCGTCGCCATCCTCGAGGCCTGTTCCTGTAGTGTGCCCGTCGTCGTATCAAGCGCCGATGGGCCGGCCGAAATTGTCAACGATCAGGAATCCGGGTTTATCGTACCCGTCGACGACCCAGGCTTCGCCGCGGCGCGCATTCTTGATCTGGTGTTGGATCCGGCGCTGCGGACCAAACTGGGCCGCGGTGGCCGGCAGCGCGTGCTCGACGAGTACACCTGGGAACACAGCCTGCAGACCATGCTGGATGCTTATCGGCAAACCCTGGCGCTCGCGCAGCGCGACAGCGACAACCGGATCACCACGCCGTGATGACGCTTAGCATCTTGGTGGTTGTGAGCTTTTCCGCTATCCATCTGCTGGAGTTCCTGAGCTATTACGCCCGGGTCGCCGGTAGCCTCTCAGGCAAGGCCGTGACAGGCTACGCCATCCAGAATGCAACCACAACCATTACTCGCTTCTTCTATCTCGCGCTGATGCCCATGCTGGGATTTCTCATCGACCGCAACGTACCCCGCAATCACTATGCGGTGATGGGCCTGGCCGCTATGGGCGGGGCGGCCCTGCTATCGTTGTGCGCCTACCAGGCGCGCTATTACTGGATCGCGGTGCTGGTCAATTTCATCAACCGTGGCAGTAGTCACCCAAAAGTGCACGCCGCAACCCTGCGCGTCGACTTGCGCCCCGACCGGCCTGCGCCGCGCCGCATCACGCCGCTGGCCGCGGCAGTCTTTCTTTGCTACGCCCTCGGCGTGTTGCTGTCGTACTTCTTCGCACTCGTTTTCCACGACTATCGCAGCACCATTTCGCAGTTGTCCGGCATCATCAACGGGGCGGCCACCGTCCTGCTGACATTTGCGCTGGAGCCGCGAATCGCCCGCATCGTCGATGACCATGCGCCTCCCCACGTTTTCGCCGCGGTGCAGGCGATGCTGCGCGGCCGTCTGATCGGTGTCGGCTTGGCCGCGCCCGCGATTTTCTATGGCATCTGTTCGCAATTCCTGTGACCTGCTGAGCGACAGGCACGCCAGATATCTGCTCATCCTGGCGTTCGTGCTGGCCTTTCTCGGTTCGTCCATCTACCTGGCCGCCCCGCTGCGTCCGTTCCATTGGGGCCTGATGCTCATGGCCGTCGCCTTCGCCGCCAATCGTACGACGCGGCGCATCCTGGCGGAAGGTCCTCACTGGAAATTGGCCGCTATAGCCGTGGCCCTGATCCTGATGCAGGCGACCTATGCCTCGCAGACGCAACGCTACCTGCAGTTCAGCGTCATACTGACCATCGGCTTGGCGCATCTACTGCTGGCGCAACAACTGGCCGCGCGCAACGTCGATCTGACGCCGTTTCTGCGCGTCCTGGTCGCCTGGTGGCTGATATTGGCCTGGTTCCCGGTGTTCGACGGCTGGACCCATTCCGGCCGCTTCCGGCCAGAATATCCTCTGACTGGCGGCTCCTGGGATAACGTCAATGACATGGGTACGGTGCTCATCTTCGTAGCTTTGCTATGGTTCCTGACCAAGCGTAGATTGCCCCCGTTGCTGTTCGCGATTGCTTGGACCTATTGCCTGCTCCTGAATCGCCGCGCCGACGTAGTGGCGCTGGCGCTGTTCGGCGTGGCCTACCTTCTATGCTTCATGCCTGGAGGATGGCGCAAACGAGCAGGGTGGGCCGCCGGCTGGGCGATATTGACTGCCGCCCTGATCGGCGCCATGCATTATGAAGGCATGCAGACGCGCGCCATGCCACAATTGACCGTAACGCACGGCGAACTGGCGCTAGCACAGACACCCGGTGACGCTTCCACCGACTACCGCCGCACCATGGTCATGGACATGCTGCAGCAAGCGCAAAATATGCCGTGGTGGCAATGGATCACAGGCATGGGCGTAGGCCAGCTCAATGTCACCTGGCCGGTTCCCGGCGCCATCGCCCCCTGGGCCTCGCCCCACCTGTTCTGGCTCGAAATGACGTTCTATCTGGGCTTGTCCTGGCCACTCGCCCTGCTCTGGCTGCTGTGGCGGTCAGACTGGCGTGGCCGGACCTGTCTGGTTGTAGCCGGTGTCGCGGGCTTGGCGCCGAGCTCCATGGTCTATCTGCAGCCGTTCTGGTTTCTGCTTGGATGGCTGTTCGCAAACATGCCGGGCAACGCCCGGCCGTCGGCGCAGTCGAACGGTCTCGCCTGCTCCTAGAGCCCCGCGCCGACACGCTGGCACAAAGATGGCTGTAGTGCCGTTAAAATCGGCCTCCTTCTTGCGCCGTCGAGGCCAGTCAGTTCGAAGAATCCGTTAACAGCCTATGACCCTTTCCGAAACTGCCTCAAAACCTCGCGTCGCACACATTTCCAGTGCCCACCAGCGGAATGACATCCGCATTTTCGTCAAGGAATGCTCGAGCCTGGCGCGCGCCGGCTACGACGTGCGCCTCTATGTCGGCGATGGCAAGGGTGAAGCGATGGCCAATGGCGTGAACATCCATGACGTCGGAGCCAGCGCGCCTGGCCGGTTCCGGCGCATGATCATCAAACCCTGGAAAATCTGGTTGGCGCTGCGGCGCAACAAAGAAAAGGTCGTGCACTTCCACGACCCGGAGCTGATCCCGATCACGCTGCTCCTGCACTGGGCCGGTATCTCCGTCGTCTATGACGCCCACGAGGACGTGCCCAGGCAGATTCTTAGCAAACCGTGGTTGCCCAACGGAACACGGCGCGCCATCGCCGGCCTCTTCGAAGCGGTCGAGAACTTCGCCGCGCGCCGCTATACGGCGGTCGTGACGGCAACACCGCACATTGCAGCACGCTTCGCTCGCATCGGCGCCCGCACGCTCGACATCAACAACTATCCCCTGCCCAATGAATTGGTGGCAATGCCCAGGCCAGATCGGCAGGAGGCTACACAGGCCAAGTCGCGCAACATTTGCTATATCGGCGGCATTAGCGCCATCCGCGGCGTACGCGAAATCATCACCGCACTGCCGGCGGCCAACGCCACCCTGCTGTTGGCGGGTCCCTTCGAAAACGCCTCGCTGGAAGCCGAACTACGTGCCCTGCCAGGCTGGCAATACGTCCAATACAAGGGCGTGGTCTCCCGCGAGGGCGTGCGCGACATTCTTGCCCAGGCCTCGATCGGACTGGTGCTGTTCCACCCCATGCCCAATCACATACACGCCTTGCCCAACAAGATGTTCGAGTACATGTCAGCCAGTGTCCCGGTCATGGCATCGAACTTTGCGATGTGGCTCGATATCATCGAGCGCTCGGGCGCGGGCCGGTGTGCCAACCCCGAAGACCCCTCCGACATCGCACGCGTGCTGCGGGAAATGCTGGATGACCCCGAGTCCCTGCAACGCCATGCGCAGGCTGGCCGCCACGCGGTGGAAACCGAATTCAACTGGATCAGCGAAGAACGCAAGCTGCTCGGTCTGTACGCGGATCTCGTCTGAGCGGACCGACGCCGATGCATAACTCGAACCGCACATGAAATAATTAGATACATTTAATACGTGGCGGAGCCGACCGCCGGTCTGCTGGATTTCCCTGGCGCGCTCCCGCCATCGCGGACAACGAACCCGCTAAAATGACGAGTTATCCGCCCTCTTTCCGGTTCCAAAATACATGCCAAATCCCGACTATCGGATCTGCAATCGCTGTGTCATGGACACTTCCGATCCGCTCATTACGTTCGACGACCAGGGCGTGTGTTCCCACTGCTTCACCTTTGACGCTTCCACGTCAAAGTACTGGTACCCCAACGAGCAGGGCGCACAACTTTTCCAGCAACGCATCGAAGCCATCCGGACCGAACGGCGCAATCATGAATATGACTGTATCATCGGCCTGAGCGGTGGCATCGACAGCTCGTATCTGGCGTTGAAGATCAAGGAATATGACTTGCGCCCGCTGATCGTGCACGTAGATGCAGGCTGGAACAGCGAGCTGGCAGTCCATAACATCGAACGCATCGTCAAACACTGCAATTACGACCTGCACACGCATGTGATCGATTGGGAAGTCATGCGCGACCTGCAGGCCGCCTACCTGCGTGCCGGCGTCGCCAACCAGGACGTGCCCCAGGACCACGCCTTCTTTGGCGCGCTCTATCACTTCGCAGTCAAGAACAATATCCGTCACGTCATCAGTGGTGGCAATATCGCCACGGAATCGGTGCTACCGCGCGCCTGGGGCCACAATGCCATGGACGCCATCAACCTGAAGGCGATTCACCGCAAGCACGGCACCCGATCGCTTGGCAGCTTCCCGGTCATCAACTTCTTCCAGTACTATTTCTACTATCCGTTCATCCGGAAGATGGATGTTATTCGCCCGTTGAACTACCTGCCGTACCGCAAGGACGAAGCGCTGAAGTACCTGCAGGAAACGGTCGGCTACCGCGACTACGGCCGCAAGCACGGCGAGTCGGTCTTCACCCGCTTTTTCCAGAACCACTACCTGCCCTACAAGTTCGGCTACGACAAGCGTCGCGCGCACCTTTCGAGCCGAATCCTGTCGGGCGACATCGACCGGCCCACCGCACTGGCCGCGCTGGAAGAACCGCTGTACGACGAGCAGGAACTGCGCCAGGACAAGGCCTACATCGCCAAGAAACTGGGTTTCAGCGCGGAAGAGTTCGAGCAACTGCTGCAGCCGCCCGGGCGCGTCTACACCGACTACGCCAACCAGGATGGCCTGTACGCCGCCGTACGCGCCGGCATGCGCGCCGTCTCGGCACTGACCGGCGGCCGCAAGGTCCGGGTCTATAGCTAACGGGAAAGGCCGTCGCAGATGATCTCAGTCATCGATTATGGAGTGGGCAATCTCGGCTCGATCCTGAACATGTTCCGCAAGATCGGCGTGCCGGCCCAACTGGTCACCACGCCCGAGCAGGTACTTCAGGCCGAGAAACTTCTGTTGCCTGGAGTCGGCGCGTTTGACCACGCCATACGCGAACTCGCAACCCGCGGGCTTATCGCCCCCATCAAGCAACAAGCGCTGGAACGGCGCACCCCCGTGCTAGGCATCTGCCTTGGCATGCAATTGCTGGGTACCGGAAGCGACGAAGGGGAGCTTCCTGGCTTGAACCTCATCCCCGCCCACAGCCGGCTATTCAAGTTCGCTCAGCCGAACCTGAAAGTGCCGCACATGGGATGGAATCTCATCTATCCGCAAAAGCCCAGCCCGCTGCTCGATAACCTTACCCACGATGCGCGCTTCTACTTCGTGCACAGCTATCGCGTCGAATGCGCGCACGCTGAGGACAGCCTGGCGGAAACCGACTACGGTGGACGCTTCAGCAGCATGATCCAGCGCGGCAACATCATGGGTTCGCAGTTCCACCCCGAAAAAAGCCATCGTTTCGGCATGACGCTCCTCAAGAATTTCGCCGGAATCTGACATGCTACGGACTCGAGTCATCCCCTGCCTGTTGCTCAAGAACGGCGGACTGGTCAAAACCCGCAAGTTCAAGAATCCGACCTATATCGGCGACCCGATCAACGCGGTCCGTATCTTCAACGAAAAGGAAGTCGACGAACTCGTCTTCCTGGACATCAGCGCCACAGCCGCCGGCCGCGAACCCGACTATGAACTGCTGGGTGATATCGCGAGCGAGGCTTTCATGCCGTTCGCGTATGGCGGCGGCATCAGCACACTCGAACACGCCAGGAAGCTGTTCAAGCTAGGCGTCGAAAAAGTCATCCTGAACACCAGCATCGCCCAAAGCCCCGCGCTTATCAGCCAGATCGCGGCGGAGGCCGGTAGCCAGAGCGTAGTCGTCTCGATCGACGTCAAGCGCAACCTGTTCGGCAAATACACGGTGCACTCGCAGGGCGGCACGGTCAGCCTGGATACGGACCCCGTCAGTCACGCCCGTTCGATGGAACGCGCCGGCGCCGGCGAAATCCTGCTGACCGCGATCGACCGCGACGGCTGCATGAACGGCTACGACCTGCCCTTGATTACCGCCGTCAGCAACGCGGTCGATATTCCCGTCGTCGCGAGCGGTGGCGCCAGCTCGCTGCATGACTTCGCGCAAGCCAAACAGGCCGGTGCTTCCGCGGTCAGCGCGGGCAGCATGTTCGTATTCCACGGCAAACACCGCGCAGTCCTGATTACCTATCCGGCATACAGCCAATTGGAGGCCCTGCTTGCCGAAGCCTGAGCCGACCACTCGTGCCATCGCCGTTCGGACGCCACGATGAGTCCTCTCAATGTGCACCTGTTCGGCACGGACTTCAAGTTCGAGTCGCGCACCTTCAAGGAAACTGACGCACTGTTGGCGTCCGGCCTGATTGGCCAGGTGGAAATCGCCGCATTCGGTGATCCGGACGCGCCCGAGCGCGAGCCGCTGGGTACGCCGGCCCGGATCTTGTGGCGGGTACCCCTGGTCACTCGACAACGCTTGCCCAGGAATCTTGCCTCACAGCTGGTCAAATACATCGAATGGTCCTGGCGCATTTTGCGCGAGTACCGGCGGCGTCCCGTGGCGGTGATCCACTGCCACAGTCTGCTACCCCTGCTCCTGGCGCGTCTTATGAAGACCGCCACCGGCGCGCGACTGGTTTACGATGCCCACGAACTCGAAACGGAAACCAATGGCCTGCGCGGCCTGCGGCAGAGGCTGGCGCGGTGGATGGAACGCACGCTGATCCGCTACGTCGACGCCACACTGGTCGTGAGTCCGTCCATCCAGGCATGGTACGAGACCGCCTACCCGGGCCTGCGTGTCGAACTGGTGCGGAACGTGCCGTATGACCCGCCCGAGATCAAACCGTATCCCTGGAAAGAGATATTGGGGATTCCGGACACCAGTGTGCTATTTCTGTACTTGGGGGGCCTCGTGGAAGGACGAGGTATCCGTGCGATGCTGGACGCCTTCGCCCGACCCGGCTGCGCGCAGCACATCCTTTTCCTTGGCAGCGGCCCCCTGGCCAACGACATCAAGCAGGTGGCCGCAACGGCGCCCAACATCCATCTGCACGCGTCGGTGCCCATGGACCAGGTGGTCCACCGCGCTGCCGGCGCCGATGTAGGCATGTGCCTGATCGAGGACATCTGCCTGAGCTACCGCTATTCGCTGCCCAACAAACTGTTCGAGACCATCAAGGCAGGCGTGCCGGTCATCACGGCAGACCTGCCCGACCAAGCCGCATTGCTGGCCGGCCACAATGCCGGCTGGACCTGCGCCGTGGACGCTGACGCCATCCACGCGACCATCGCGACGATCACGCCGCAGGACGTGGCCACCCGGCGCGGTGGCGCATTGGCGTTGAAGCGGCAACTGAGCTGGCCAGCGGAAGCGACAAGGCTGGTTTCGCTATACGAAGATTTGTTACGCCCGCATCCGCCTTGAAGCGGACCGGGCCATGCCGATCGAAACCTGCGGCCGGTCCGGCCGCCGGAGGCCCCACACGCCGCATGGGTTCTGGCGGATAATGCGGGGTACCAGCGAGACGCGTGACCAGACACCTTTTCCTTATCATTCACGGCGCTGCGCGCCCTCTCTCACATTCGCCCTGACCATGAGCCAAGCACCCTTCATTCCCTTTGCCTTGCCCGACATCGGGGACGCGGAAATCGAGGCGGTCGTCCAGACCATGCGCTCTGGCTGGCTGACGACCGGCCCCAATGCGAAGGAATTCGAACTCGAATTCGCGCGCTATCTGGGCGACGAATCACTGCAGGCGGTGGCGGTCAACTCCGCCACCGCCGGGCTGCATCTGGCGCTGGAAGCCATTGGTGTCGGCCCCGGCGATGAGGTCATCACCACCACCCACACATTCACCGCCAGCGCCGAGGTGGCACGCTACCTCGGCGCTGAACCTGTACTGGTGGATATCGACCCGTTCACCTTGTGCATTTCCCCACAGGCTATCGAACGCGCGATCACCCCCCGCACCAAGGCAATCGTCCCCGTACACTACGCTGGGCTGTCGTGCGACATGACCGCCATCCTTTCCATCGCCCAAAAACATGGATTGAAAGTCATCGAGGATGCCGCGCACTCACTGCCTGCCACCTGGCACGGGGAGAAGATAGGCACGCTTGCCAGCGATGCCACCGTATACAGTTTCTACGCCACCAAGACGCTCGCCACCGGCGAGGGCGGCATGGTGGTCACCCGTGATCCGGCAATCGCCAAACGCTGCCGCGTCATGCGCCTGCACGGCATCGATCGCGATGCGTTCGACCGCTTCACGTCGAAGAAGCCGGCCTGGTTTTACGAAATCGTCGCGCCCGGCTACAAGTACAACATGCCTGACTTGAGCGCTGCACTCGGCCGTGTGCAGCTGGGCCGCATTCACCAGATGCGCGACCGCCGCAGCGCCATCGCCGAGCAACTGGATGCAGCGCTTGCCGGGGCGCCCGTGATATTACCTCCGCGCCCAGGAGCCGCCGCCCCAGGCAATCTGTCGGCCACGCCCCATGCCCCCGACGACCTGCACGCTTGGCATCTCTACGTCCTGCGCCTGACCACCGACTGCGCCGTGGACCGCGACGCCTTCATCGCCCGAATGGCCGAACAGGGCATCGGTTGCAGCGTACATTACGTCCCCTTGCACCTGCAGCCTTATTGGCGCGACCGCTACCACCTGGCGCCCGAGATGTTCCCGCATTCGCAACATGCCTATGAAAACATGGTGAGCCTGCCAATCTACTCGAGCATGACCGACGAGAACGTGCAGCGCGTCTGTGCCACCGCCCTGGATATCCTGGCGCAGCAATGAAACGCGCTTTCGACCTTCTGTGCGCGGTGGTGGGGCTGCTGCTCTGCCTGCCGCTGTTCGCCATCATCGCGCTGGCGATCAAGCTGGACTCATCCGGTCCGGTATTTTTTCGCCAGCAGCGGGTCGGAAGGCACGGACGCTTGTTCGCGATCCACAAGTTCCGCAGCATGCACCTGCGGTCGCATGAATCGGGCAGCGAGATCACGGTCAACAACGACTCGCGCATCACGCGCGTTGGCCGGTGGCTGCGTCAATGGAAGCTGGACGAACTGCCCCAATTGCTGGACGTGCTGTATGGTGACATGAGTTTGGTCGGCCCGCGTCCGGAAGTACCAAAATATGTGGCCGTGTATCCAGACGACGTGCGCGACGTGGTGCTGTCGGTCAGGCCCGGAATCACCGATCTAGCCTCGATCCGGTTCCGGGACGAAAACGCGATGCTGGACTCGTCCAACGATCCAGACACGATCTATCGAGAACAGATTCTGCCCGAAAAGCTGAAGCTGCAAATGGAATATGTCACCGAACAATCGTTCGCGACCGATATGAAAATCCTGCTGCAGACCGCCTCTCGGGTGGTACGCCCCTGAAAGATTGAACCCTTCGTCACCGGATGCGAGTTCATCCTCAAAAGCTACATCGCCTTGATGCCTCCTCTTCCCTACGCCGTGCGTCGCGTATTCGTCACCCTTCCTCGACCTTACAAGCAAGGGTTGGCGATTGCATTCGACGCCTTTATCCTGCTGCTGTCGTTCCAACTGGCGTTGTGGTTCCGGTTCGAACTTTTTTTCTTCGACCACTACTACCTGCTGCTGTCGGTCTCGGCCTGCATCGGCGGCCTGGCGGCGTTCGGCGCCCTGGGCCTGTACCGTTACGTGCTGCGGTACATGAATGAGAGGGTGGTCTTTTCGATCGCCGGCGGTGTCCTGGTGTCGGTCATGGTCACCACCGCCATGACCATTTTTCTGCAGATGCCCACGGGGCTGTCCCGCGGCGTGCTCGTCATCTACGCCCTGCTCGCCGTAGTCAGCCTACTCAGCGCGCGTGTTCTCGCGCGCCGCGCTCTTTTCCCCGGCACTTACCATGCGGCCGACGTGCGCGTGCCAGTCGCCATCTATGGCGCCGGCGCCGCCGGTTCACAACTGCTCACGGCCTTGCGCGCCGGCCCGCATTACACACCGGTGGCCCTCGTCGACGACGACCGACGCAAGCGCAAACTGGTCATCGCCGGCCTGCGAGTGCATGCGCCCAGCGACCTGCCCCGACTGATCGAGCGCCATCAGATCCAGCAGTTGCTGATCGCCATCCCGTCCGCCACGCCCACCCAGATCCGTAACATAGTCGAACAAGTGGAAGGCTATCGCCTGCGCATCCGTCTGGTGCCCAGCCTCCAGGAACTGGTCGACTCCAAAGGCCCCAGGCTGCGCGACGTGCAGGTCGAGGACTTGCTAGGCCGCGACCCCGTGGCGCCGGTTCCCGAGCTCCTGGAGCGCTGCGTACGTGGCAAATCGGTGTTCGTCAGTGGCGCGGGAGGATCCATCGGTTCCGAACTGTGCCGTCAGATTCTGACATTGCAACCCCGCCGCCTGGTTCTGTTCGAAATGTCGGAGGTCGCCTTATACGCCATCGATCACAATCTGCGCCAGCTCAACGGCGACAACGTCGTCGAGATCATTTCGGTGCTGGGCTCGGTGCGGGACTATGACCGATGCCTGGCCCAGTTGCGACACTTCGAGATCCAGACCATCTACCATGCGGCTGCTTACAAGCACGTGCCCATCGTCGAGGCCAACGTCCATGAGGGCATACGCACCAACACATTCGGCACGCTGGCCCTGGCCAGGGCCGCAGTGGATGCGCGCACCTCGGATTTCGTGCTCATTTCCACCGACAAGGCGGTACGGCCGACCAATGTCATGGGTGCCTCCAAACGCCTGGCCGAACTGGTGCTGCAAGCACATGCGCAGCTGCCTGACGGTCCGCGCTTTTCCATGGTGCGATTCGGCAACGTTCTGGGCAGTTCGGGCAGCGTCGTCCCGCTGTTCCATCGCCAGATCCTGGCAGGCGGCCCGATCACGCTGACGCATCCCGACATCACGCGCTACTTCATGACCATACCTGAAGCCGCCCAGTTGGTGCTGCAAGCCGGCGCAATGGGGGAGTCCGGCTCGGTGTTCGTGCTGGACATGGGCGAGCCTGTGCGCATCCGCGATCTGGCGGTGCGCATGATCAACATGTATGGCCTGACCTTGCGCGACGCGGACCAACCCGACGGCGATATCGAGATCCGCACGATCGGGTTGCGCCCGGGCGAAAAACTCTACGAAGAACTGTTGATCGACGCCCAGGCGTTGCCGACGCAGCATCCGCGCATCATGCGCGCCGAAGAGCATGCCCTGGCCTATGATGCCCTGATGGTGCGCCTGGCCCAACTGGACGACGCCATGATGCACGACGACCAAGACCAGGTCATGGCTATCCTGAAAGAGATGGTGCCGGGCTTTTGCAGGCAGTCGCCCGCCACCATCGCTGCGTGACCGTTCAGAGAAAGCGTCCAACGAAGGCACGATAACGCGCCTTCCAGTCGCTCGCCCAGATCGACTCCGATGCTAGCTGGGTCGCGCCGCAACCATGCGGTGCGGCCATCAACGCCACGATTTCACCTGCGATCGTCCGATCGTCCAGGAACTGGAACAAATCCGCAGACATCCGTTCGCGCGTCGCCTCGGTATCGATGATGCGCACGGAACGGCCCAATCCCAGGGCTTCGTACATCAACGTCGAAAGATCACCTACCACCAGCATGGACTGGGCAATGCTGCGATAGACATCCGGCGTATCGTCCAGGCGCACACGCGGCCGACTCAGCAGGGCCTGGTAGCGCGTTGCCGCGACCGCGCGCTCGCTCGGGTGCGGCCGGAAGACAACCGAGCCAGCCTCAGGCATCGAGCGCAATAACGCATCCACGGTCGCGGTGTACACCTCCACACCCAGGCCGGTCGATGCCAGCAGGATATCGGCGCCCGGCCTCACGGAGGCCAGCTTCGCCTTGCCCTCGGCCATGCGGGGACTGCCCACGACCTCGATCTGGCTGGAGATGCTGATCTGCCGCGCCCAGTACGAACCATACGCCAGGAAATAATCTGGCAAATCCTCGCAGAACGACGAAGCCATCAGCGCCGGCGCGTAGTTGTACGCGTAATGATCCCGGCCGATGTACCCGTGCTGGAACTCGGCCACCACGGCGCCAGCGGCCCGAGCCGAACGCATGACGAAGGGCCAGGCGCCGCCATAACAGGCTCCCTCGATCTGCACCAGGCGTGGCTGCCGCCGCTGGAAATAGCAGTCGTACAAGCGCATCCATATGCCCGCGCGGCGCGCCACCGTCATGAGCGTATGCCGCATCGAGGAGAAATCGGCATCCGTCAGATACTCGCCGAATGCGTCTCGCAAGGCTAGAAGAAAGCGCTCGATGGTCCGCTGGTCTCTCGGCTCGACACCGTGCAGCCGCTGACGCAATTTCGCTTGCAACTGCACCCAATCATGGAACGTCGACACGTCCGGGTACGCGCGCGGCCATGGATATCGCCAACGATCGCTCAACTCGACAATTTGCGTCCGGCAATCCAGACTGCAGGCTGCGTAGTCCGTCAACCAGTTGAACTGCTCCCCCGTCGGCGCTTGCGCAATGTTCCCGACCGCGCTGCCGAAGATGATGACGTCGGATCGTCCACCCGCGCCAGAAGCGCCGTGACGGCGCCGCCAGGAATCGGCTACATACTTCAATGTCGGCGTCGCCCCGCTGGCGCTAGCCCCCTCGAAATCCGTATTCGACAAGATGTCGTAGAGCCGCACCCCCAAGTAGGCGCGCACCTGGCTCCACAGATGCACGCCACCATGTGTGAAGGTGTAGGCACCGTGATCGAGCCCGACGTCGAAATCGAGAATCTTGGCAAGATGCGCTGGCGCCCGCTGCATGGATCGCCTCTTCATCACTTGCGAAGGAGGTTCCATGGCATCGGCTCCACGCGCGCCGCCATGACCCAGGTGCAGATGAACATCACGAAATTGGCCGCGCACACCGCTTGCGCGGCGCCGACCGCGCCGTTGAGCTTAATCAGCAACACCGACAACGGAATGCTCAGCCCGCCCACGATCAACGTCAAGGCCGCCAGGCGTCCGGTCTTCCGATTGTGAAACAGATAATTGGTCACCATGTAGTACATGCCAGTGAACGCGGCCGAGTACGCCAACCAGGGAACGAAGCGGAACGCCTCCGAATAACCGGGTCCGAGATAGAAATCAATCGCCCAGGCCCCGATCCAGGAAAACACGGCCGCGCCCAGCGCCGCGATCACGAAGTAGGCATAGGTCGCCGCGACGATGCGCCGGCGCGGGCAGGCCTCGCCCTCCGACAACCGCTTGAACAACCAGGGCGCATATGCCTGGTTGAATGCAGTGGCGATCAGGGCAATGATGAACGTCAGCTGCGACGCCACCGTATACAGGCCGACGTCGTGCAACCCTGCCATGGTGTTCAATACAACACGTCCCGCAAACACGATCGCGACGGCGCCCAGCCCATGCGGAATCAACGGCAGGCCGAATGCCAGGATTTCACGCGCGTAGACGGCATTCCAGCGAATCTTCACGTCACCGCGTGCCAACAGAAACAGGCAGATACCGATGCCGAGGACCGCCGTGGCCAGGAACTGACCCATGGCCCGGCCTTCCCAGCCAAACGCCATTACGACCACCAGCAGGACCGACACCGCCATGATCGCCAACGTATAGCCGTTCTGCAAGAGCGCGTAATTGCCGACCCGGCCTTCCATCTGCCAAACCCGCAAGCGCAACTGGATTCCCACGGCCCACATCGCCGAGAAAATCGCGATCAGCACCCAATGCAGCGGTAGGCCGGTGTATTCCTCCAACCAGGGCGCGACCAGCAAGGCGAACAGTGAACAAAGGACAGTGGAAGCCGCGACCAGGACCCAGCCGGTGCCGGTGTAAACCGGCAGGTCTATTCCTTCGCGGTTGAAATAGCGCACGCTTACCGCACTGGGCAGCGACAGCTCTACAATGATTGCAAAGATATTCAACGTGCTTTGGTACATCGCCACCACCCCCATGTCCGAGGGCGTGAGATAGCGCGTGAAGACCGGCATCAACAGAAACGGGACCGCACTGTTCAGGCCACTGCTGATGACATAGGATCCGGCCTTGGCCAAAAGCCCCTTGCTCATAGGTCGATCGATTCCCAGCCTATGCGATCGCCCTTCTTGATGGCTTGCCTGGCGTGTTTGCCCAATATCGTCGGGTAGTACTTCGGCGCGAGGCCAAATCCCGGTCGAATGACGCGTATGTTGTCCGCGGTGAACGCTTCCCCTTGGGAAATATCACGGCACGCATAGATCGAGCGACGGAACGCACGGCTCTTTTCCTCGGCCGGCGTTGCCCCGTAGTTGACGCGTCCCAACCCCTGCCACGCACGTTCGGACTCGTCGACCAGCAGCCGCATTTCGTGCGGCTCCATCGAGAAGGCCGAGTCCACGCCCCCCTCGGCCCGCGCCAGCGTGAAGTGCTTCTCGATCACCGTGGCGCCCAATGCCACACTGGCCACGGCGACGCCAATTCCCAGAGTGTGATCGGACAGGCCCACCTGGCAGCCGAGCATCTGCCGCATGTGCGGAATGGTCAGGATGTTGGTGTTTTCGGGGTTGGCCGGATAGGTACTGGTGCACTTGAGCAGCACCAGGTCGCGGCATCCCGCCTCCCTGGCCGTGCTCACCATGTCCTCGAGTTCACCGAGGCTGGCCATGCCGGTCGAGATGATCATCGGTTTGCCGGTCTGAGCCACCCTGCGGATCAGGGGCAAATCGGTGTTCTCGAACGACGCGATCTTGTAGAAATCAACCTCCAGACTCTCGAGAAAATCCACCGAGCTGTCATCGAACGGCGTGCTGAAGGGAATCATGCCGAACGCACGCGCGCGGTCAAAAATGGGCTTGTGCCATTCCCACGGGGTATGCGCCTCTTCGTACAACTTGTACAGCGACTTGCCCTTCCATAGGCTACCTGGATCGGAAATGAAGAAATCACCCGAATCGATGTCCAGCGTCATGGTGTCGGCCGTATACGTCTGGATTTTCAACGCATGCGCGCCGGCCTTGGCCGCTGCATCGACAATCTCCAGAGCGCGGTCGAGCGACTGATTATGGTTGCCGGACATTTCGGCAATGATGAAGGGCGGGGCATCCGGCCCGACCCGACGCGATCCGATCGTGAAACTGCTAGTCATATGAAGTCCGCCTCAGGACAAAAGTCTGGTATTGCAGCGCATAGCCTGCCTCGCCGAATGCTTGCGCCGAGGCCTGGTTTTCAGGCCTCACTTCCGCCAGGATGCGCTCGACCTCGGGGCGCTCACCCAACAGCCAGGCCGAAGCCTGACGAATCACGGCGGGCCCCAGCGCCCTGCCGTGCATCGCAGGCACCAGATAGATGGAAAGAGTTGCGCTGGATCCAGCGCAATCGAAACGCACCACTGCGGCGGGTTCCGTCCCGGCTGCGGCGATCAGCATCACGCGGTCCGGATCCGCCAGCACGGCCTCGAACCAGCGCGCATGGCTGGAGAACACCAGTGGCGACGAATCGTGGGAATGCGCCCGCGCCCGCGGGTCATTGCGCCATTCGAATATGGCGCGGCAGTCCTGCGCCGCCGCGGGGCGCAATGTGATTTCCGGCGTCAGCATCCGGCGCAGAACCCGTGCCATGCCCTTGCCGTCAACCATCCGCAGACCTTTTTCCGCCAATCCGCGCAGCAAGGCGGGCTGATGCCTCGCGTACTCAAACAGCCGCAGACAATCACCAATGGCATCCGGCGTTTCCAGCGAAACGCCCAGTAGCGCCCCTTCCAGCATCAGATCGTGCAGCAACGACGCCTGGTTCTCCGCCACAGCCACGGCAATGCTCGGTACGCCGATGCAGAAACGCTCCCAGTTGCTCGTGCCGCTCGCACCCACGGCCAGATCCGCCGCCTGCATTAGTTCGGCCATGCGTGTGGACTGCACGTGCAATGTCATGTTCGGCCGCGCGTCGCAAAAGGCGCTCAACGCCGCGCGTCGCGGATGGCTGGCGCCAATCACCACGTCGAATGTCAGCTTATCTGTCGACGCGGGCAGGCCCGCCAAGAACCGGCTCGTATAGTCGTCGCGATCCATGCCTCCGAAGGCCACCAGGACGCGCCGCACCCGGCCATCACGGCTTCGCGGCGTGGCGCGCTCGGTGGAGAATTCCTGCCGCAACAACGCATAGCGCGGGCCCAGCAATTGCGTACACAGGGACGAAACATGAGCGCTGTAACGCTGGCCGGCATCCTGGTAGAAATTCTGGTCCAGCAGGATGTCGCAGTCGTGATCGCGGTCCGCCAGGTCATCGATGACGAGGATCCGGCGAGCCCATTGCCGCAGTGGCTTCTGCCAGGATGCGTCTAGCCCATAGTGGTCCACAATCAACCACTCGGGCCGCAGGCGGTTCAATATGTCGCCACTGGCTTCGCAATCGCCCGCTGGCGTATCGCCCAGCCAGGCACCATACGTTCCGGCGTCGGGCGCAACGCTCCCCGGCGCAGGCAGCAGATGCAGCACGTGCCCGCGCCGCTCGATCAGGTCACCCAGATGCCCCGCATGCGGCCGGCACAGAAAATGCACAGTCGCGCCCGCCGCCGCCAGGCCGTCCGCGAGGGTCAGACAACGCATGACATGACCCGCGCCGATCTCGACCGAAGCGTCGACACGAATCGCGACGATCATAGGCGCCAGCAGCATGATCAGCGCACTTTGAACAGCGGCTCGAGCGGCTTGCAATGCAGGAGGTCCTGCAGCGTGCCGTGGCGGACCGCATCCACCAGCTTGGGCAGTGTCGCGCGGTAGGCGGAGAACAACCTTTCAAGGTCCTGATCCGAGTGCGCATAGCTCATGTTGTGCGTGCCAAACGTGAGAATCCCATTGGCAAGCATCTCCTGCATGAACAACGTTTTGAGTTCCCAGGTGCTATAACGCTCGGTATCCTTGATCAGCAGGAAACTCCAGGTCGGATTGCCGGACAGCGACAGGAAATCGTCCGCGCCAAGTTCGCCGATATACCCGCGCAGAAAGGTCAGTACCTTCTCGCCCTGGCGATACAACGTCTCCACCACTGGCTCGGCCTGCAGCTTGTTCATCGTGGCGAGCGCGGCCGCCAGCGACAGCGTCTCACCACCGAAAGTGAACGAGAAAAACACTTCTTCCATCAGACGCATGACGTCCGCGCGCCCCGCGACCGCGGAGACGGGATAGCCGTTGGCCAGTCCCTTGCCGAAGGTAGCCAGATCCGGCGTCACGCCAAACAAGGCCTGGGCACCGCCGTTGTGATAGCGGAAGCCCGTAATGGTCTCGTCGAAGACCAGCAGCGCGCCATGCTCATGCGCCAACGCCTTGACTGCCTCCAGGAAGCCCGGCTGCGGTTCAGCGACGTTCATCGGCTCCATGATGACTGCGGCGAATTGGCCAGGGAATTCCTTGAACAGCTTGTCCAGGCTCTGGATGTCGTTATAGGCCCAACCATGGGTCAGGGCGCTGACCGCCTTGGGCACGCCGCGATTCCGGGCGGTCGACCCGATATACCAGTCCTGCCAGCCGTGATAACCGCAGACCGCAACGCGGTCACGACCGGTGAACGCGCGCGCCACGCGCACCGCGCCGGCCGTGGCGTCCGATCCATTCTTGCCAAAGCGGACCATCTCGGCGCAAGGCACCATCTCGACCAACTTTTCCGCCACCAACATTTCCAACGGATGCGGCAGGGAAAAGATCACGCCATCGTCCAGTTGCTCCCGCACGGCCTGGTTGACCTGGGGGTCGCCATGTCCCAGGGTAAGTGACGCCAGGCTGCTGATGAAGTCGACATACTCGTTGCCATCCACATCCCACACATGACTGCCCTTGCCACGCGCGATGAAATAGGGTGACACGCCGAACGGATACTGGGTCCGGCTCTTGCTGAAAGTTTGCGAACCCAGAGGGACGGTTTTCAGTGCCCGCTCGAGCAGGGATTCGGATTGTTGATAGCGGCTACTCATGGTCGTTTCCTTTCGCTGCCAGCCACTGCTGGTCCGCGGTCTGCGATTTCGCAAGACCGGCATTGCGCACAATGCCGGTGTTCAATGTTGCCAATTCCGGTTCGCGATCAATCAAGCCAAGCACATCCGCGGTCGAGAAGGCGGCGTTGGCGGGATACAGCGCCTGGTAGACACGTTCTACCAGCATGAAATCCCTGGGTTCATCCACGGTCCAGCGCAGCGCCGACAAATCCTGCGCCTGCCGATAGTGGCCGATCCGAAAGCGCGCCGGCTGCTGGTTGATGAAGGGCGTCACATGCTCCCGGTGAGAAGGCAGCGTCGCTTCATGCCAGGCCTGCTCCAGGCATTCGAATCGGAACACCTCGACATCAAGTCCGTCTGGAAACGTCGCCTCGATCGCATTGGTCGCATAATCGAAATTGCCCTGCAGGTAGAAATCGAGCACGGCATCAATGACGCTCGGGTCGGTCAATGGACAGTCGGCCGTCAGCCGAACGACGTGCTCGGGCTGATGCCGCTGCGCCGCTTGGTAAAAGCGGTCCAACACGTCGGCCAGGCTGCCCCGATAGACTGAAGCGCCTGCCTGCGCCAGCACGGATGCCAACGCATCGTCGCTGGCATCCGTGCTGGTCACGACCTCGAGTTGATCGATCAGGCGACTGCGCTTCAGGCGTTCCAGCTGGCGCAGGATCATGGGGGTACCAAGCAATGGCTTCAGCACTTTGCCTGGCAACCGGGTAGAACTGGTGCGCGCTTGCAACAAGGCTAGGAATTTCATTCGTTCAAACGCTCCACCACAGGCCAGTTGGTCGGGTTCAGCATCTTCTCTGGTGCCATGTTACAGCCGCTGAAATCGGGTAGGGAACGGCCCTCCAGCCCCTCCCAGGCGTCCAGGATCTGTCGCAACTGTGCCGAGTCTTCCACTCCGACCACGCCGTAGGAAACCTGTTCGCAGGTTTTCAGATATGCCAGGCACCCCTGCAACGGCGTAAGGCCGGCCCGTGCGCAGCACTCCCGGAACCGCGACCAGCCGGGATCAAGCGCTTGCAACGCGCGCGGCAAACGCTCGGCAAGCAGAATGCCCTGCAGGAAAAGCGAACGCACGTGCACCTGGACGCCGCGCTGCACCAACCGATCCAGCGTTCCAGTCTGCAAGAACGCCTGGTCCAGCACATTCATGGGCAACTGCACAATCTCGAGCGGATAACGCTCAAGCAACGCTAACAGCTGATCGACGGTATAGACCGATGCGCCCAATCGGCGCACCAATCCTTCCGCGCGCAGGGACTGTAAGGCATCGTAGAGCCGGTCGCCACCCGTCACCAGCAGATCAGGCGCATGATGTGCCAGCAACCCGTCGAGCGCAGCAACGCGCAGTCGCCGAGCGCTCTGCCGTACGCCATTCACGACGCGCTCGACGGCCGCCGCGTCGATGGCGTCCGTGCGCAACGGCAGCGTCTTGGTGACGATGCCGAAACCGGATCCCGCCTCGCCGGACGCGCCCAACACATCTTCACTGGTTCCGTATGCCGCCGCCGTATCCAACAGATCGATCCCGGCCGAGCGAGCCCGGGCGAGAATCCGTTCGATCTCGTCAGTACCTACCTGTCCTCGCTTGTTGGTCGCGCCGTACGGCAATCCGAACTGCACGGTCCCCAGGGCCAGCTTCATGGCAGGCAGTCACGCAAGGCTTGAACCACCTGTTCCTGCTCAGCATCGGTCAACCCGTAGTACAGCGGCAGACTGATCGCGCGGCGATAGTAGTTTTCGGCCACCGGAAACATGCCGCTGGTGAATCCGAGATCCCGGTAGTAAGGCTGCAGATGTACGGGAATATAGTGGACGTTCACGCCCACGCCTCGTTCGCGCATGCCCGCGAACACGTCGCGACGCGACGCCCCCGCGGCATCGGTGAGTTGAATCGGATACAGGTGAAAAGACGAGCGGCCATACGTGGCCTGCACGGGGGCCACCACCGGCAGATCGGCCAGCAACGCATCGTAGCGCCGCGCCAGAGCGCGACGCCGCTCCAGGAAGATGTCCAGCCGACGCAGCTGGCTACTGCCCAGTGCGGCCTGAATATCGGTGATCCGGTAGTTGAAGCCAAGACCGTGCTGTTCGTAGTACCAGGCTCCTTCGATTTCGCCCGACATCAATGCGGGATCGCGGGTAATGCCGTGGCTGCGCAATCCCCGTAGCCTGGCCGCCAACTGCGGATCGTTGGTCAGGACCGCACCGCCTTCCGCGGTCGTCATGATTTTGACGGGATGGAAGCTGAACACCGTCATGTCGCTATGCACGCCGCAGCCGACCTTCTGGCCGGCATAATCCGCGCCCACCGCATGCGAGGCGTCCTCGATGACGCGAAAGCCATATTGCCCGGCCAAAGCGGCGATCTGGACCATATCGCACGACTGCCCGGCGAAATGAACGGGTATCACCACCTTGGGCAACCGCCCCCCGGCGGCGGCCTGCTCCAGCTTACTCCGCAGCGCGTCGATGGACATATTGTAGGTATGCGGATCAATATCGACAAAGTCGACGGATGCCCCGCAATAACGCCCACAATTGGCAGACGCGACAAACGTGTTCGGCACAGTCCATAGCCAGTCGCCAGGGCCAAGACCGACGGCCAGGCAGGCGATGTGCAGCGCTGCCGTGGCATTGCTGACCGCCACGGCTTGCGACGCGCCGCAGTATGCCGCCAGCGACTTCTCGAACGCTTCGATATCCGGGCCTTGCGTCAACCAGTCGGAACGCAGAATGCGTTCGACCTCGGCGATGTCGTCATCGCTGATGGACTGTTTGCCATAGGGGATCATGGTTCACGCCACCTTGTTGAAGTCCGTCTTGGAAATCCAATTCTTGAGCGTATCCACATCCATCCATTCTTCGTTGGAGTCAGATGAATAGACAAACCCTTCGGGGCAACGCACGCCGTCCTTGATCCGTTTGAAATCGGTATTCCAGTTATGGATCATCGGCAGGATCTTGTAGTAACCCTCGTACGCATACGTGAACATCGCATCCTCGGCGGAAATCATCTGCTCATGCAGCTTCTCGCCCGGACGCATGCCAACGATGTCCAGTTCAGCCGCGGGATTGATGGCCTTGGCCACGTCGACAATCTTCATGGAAGGGATACGCTTGACGTATATTTCACCACCTTCCATGTCCTCGAACGCCCGCCAGACCAGGTCCACGCCTTGCTCCAGCGTGATCATGAAACGTGTCATGCGCGTATCGGTAATCGGGAACTTTCCCTGGTCCGCGATCGACAGGAAAAAGGGAATGACCGAGCCGCGCGAGCCCATGACATTGCCGTATCGGACTACGGCAAAACGCGTGTCGTGCTGAGCTGCATAGGAGTTGCCGGCCACGAACAGCTTGTCCGACGCCAGCTTGGTGGCGCCATACAGGTTGATGGGATTGCAGGCCTTGTCGGTGCTCAGGGCAACCACGCGCTTGACCTTGCGGTCAATACACGCGTCGATCAGGTTCATCGCGCCATGGATATTGGTCTTGATGCACTCGAACGGGTTGTACTCGGCCGTGGGCACGATCTTGGTTGCGGCGGCATGCACGACATAGTCGACGCCGTCCAACGCGCGATACAGCCTATCCTTGTCGCGCACATCACCGATGAAGAAACGAACACGCGGATCGTCCTTGTAGAGCTTCGCCATTTCCCATTGCTTCATCTCGTCGCGAGAATAAATGATGAGTTTGCGAGGCTGGTATTTTTCAAGCGTCCGCGACACGAAGACGTGCCCAAACGAACCGGTTCCACCGGTGATCAGGATGACTGAGTCTTTCAGCATATGCGTTGTTATCTAGGCAGTACACATTCGAGGAATCGCTCACCATTCCTGGATTGCGGACGGCGAACCACGCCTGCGGGACTGACTTGGACAGAAGGGCGGACATCGCCTTTTCTGCGGGTCAGCACGACGGCTTTCCCCGCACAAGGCAGCAAGATGCCTGTATGGGCAGAATAGCCAGATATTGTAGACCAATCACCGCCACGCCAGAGGGTGGAAACAGCCCGATAGCGGCCCGATTGAACATGGCGCAAGCACCAGTTCCAACGCCTGCGCCACAACCGAATTAATTCTTATTTCGTATCCGCTGCGATACCGTGCCCGGTCCGCTCGGCCGCGGGATCGGACTCTGGCGCCCAGATCTGCAGCCTCGGATAGCCGGGCAGAATCCGGAATGCGCCCACCAGCGTGTACCGCCCGGGAAATCCGAGCTGGAAGTCATTGAGAAAAGCCGGGGGCAACTCGCCCTCGACGGGGGTTTCCCATTTGGCAATCCACGCTTGGCGCAACACGTCGGGGGCGATGATTCCCAATGCCAGCGCCGTCGCCGCCAAGGCATCCCGTTCGGGCGTGACCGACGAATACCAACCATGCGCGATCGGCTTGGCCCCCAGATAGAACAACACCCCTTTGCTGATTCCGGTCAGATCCAGGATGTAGGTCCCCGGCCGCCAATTTGCCGAAGACGCGGCTTCCTTCATGGCCACCATGTCTGCGGCGACTTGCGGCAAGAGGTAGACGGAGCCCTGGTCCGGGAAGGGAATCGGCACCCAGCCCGCCAGGGACCGGGGCTTGAAAGGTGTGCCGGTCATCGCGTTGAGTCGGGCGTAGCCGTGCGCCGTCGCCAGCAACAGACCGACAACGCATAGCGCGGCCAGCGTACGCAATGCTGGCCGGCTACAGCGCCAGCCGCCATAGATCAGGAAACTGGCGGCCAGCAACATCCAGCCCAGCATCGAGCGAAAGATATTCAGCTCAAATCCGAAGGTTGAACTGGTGCCGACCGGCATGAACACCGCGGCTCCCATCAACGTGGCACAGACCAGGAACAGGCTGGCGTCGGTCTCACCGGACTCGCGCGCCTCCCAGACCAGCGCGCCGCCCAGCTGACCCAGCACATAGAAGATCGAAACCGCCAACAGCATCGCGAAGGGCGGACTGATCGCATAGATCAAGGCCGTGCTATTGCGTGCCTGGGCCACATCCCGCCCGGTTTCCAGAAACAGCGGCGACCAGAAGGCCGCGGCCGTCAACACAACACCCAGAACCGGCAACCATTTGCCGAATGGCGACTGGGGCGCCCGCTGTTTGCGTTTCCACGCAATGGCCCCGAGCAGGAATACCACCAGAAAGGCGAGGAAATTAAGCACATCGCGGGTGATAAGACGCTCATGCAGGCCGAGAGCGGCGATATATTCCTGGACGAACGCCGTCGCCTCCAGATAGAGCTGCATTTCGATAATGGTGATGGCGATCAGGATACCGACCAGCACAAACATCCATACCGGCGTCACGATTCCGCTTTTTTTTCGGTATACCAGAAACATACCAACAAAAACGATTATCGCGACCAGGACATATGCCATGGCGGAGTATTTTGAGTACATCATCAAAGTACTCGCAACGCAGATCATCCCTCCACCCAACAATGCCGACGAAAATCGTATCGGATTTTTCGACAAGGGAATGAACAGCAAGACAATGCCATACGCGCCGATTATTGTGGCAATCGAGGCAATCTGGTTGTAGCCAGTGGAAATAAATCCCAGGAAATGAGCGCTGGTCCAGGCGAACACCCCCAGAAGAAACGCAACGCCATAACGCTCGCGTGCCGCCTTTAGTCCTGTGTGGCGCAACAACGCACAGGCCAGGGCCCCCGCAGCCAGCGAGCCGGCCACGAGAGTGAGGCGGCGGTATCCGACGATGCTTTTCCCCGACAGCACCCATAGCGAATGCATGATTTCGCCGAAGTGATAGGGCGCCACCTGCTGAACCAGCCCGGGTTCGGCAACCGTGGCCAATATGTAACCTTCATCGCCCGTGACGAAGGTGCCCGCAGTTGCACCAATCCAGATAAGGTAGAAGCCAAATGCGACCAAAAAAAACAACGGCGACGCAATATGCCAACGGAATTTTATGCGTCCAATTGTTACCGAAAAGAGTGGCACTAGTTTGTGACCGGAAACCTTCATGAAATAATTTCGTACACAAAAAGATCTGACCTCAAAGGAATTTCCAAGCTACCCCCCTGTATTACACTCCAGCGTACCCCTTAACCTATGATTCTCGCCATATGCGCAAAGCGATCGTACTCGCGGGTGGCCACGGCACCCGGCTTTACCCGATGACCCGCAGCATGAGCAAGCAGTTGTTGCCGGTTTTCGATAAACCGATGATCTACTACCCATTGTCGGTCGTCATGCTGGCCGGCATCCGGGACATCCTGCTGATTTCCACGACCGAGGATCTACCACGCTTCCAGAACCTGCTCGGCACGGGCGCCGAGCTGGGAATCAATCTTTCCTATGCCGCGCAATCGGCGCCGCGCGGGCTGGCAGACGCCTTCCTGGTGGGCGCCGATTTCATCGGCAACGACAGCGTCGCCATGGTACTGGGCGACAACATCTTCTACGGCGTCGGCCTGTCAACCTCGCTGGAAAATGCCAACCAGCGCGAGCAGGGTGCCACCATCTTCAGCTATCAAGTGCTGGATGCGCGGCCCTTCGGCGTCGTGTCTTTCGACCAGAACGGCAAGGCCGTGACCCTCGAGGAAAAGCCGGCGCAACCGAAATCCAACCACGCGGTGACCGGCCTCTACTTCTACGACAACCAGGTCATCGACCTCGCGCGCTCGCTCAAGCCTTCGGTCCGCAACGAGCTCGAGATCACGGACCTGAACCGCCTGTACATGGAACTGGGCCAACTGCACGTGGAACGACTCGGCCGCGGCTTTGCGTGGCTGGACACGGGCACAGCGGACGGGCTGCTCGACGCCGCCAACTTGGTAGCCACGGTTGAGCGTCGGCAGGGCATGAAAATTGCCTGCCTGGAAGAAATCGCCTGGCGCCAACGCTGGATCGATACGCCGGCCCTGCTCGAACTCAGCGCCCGTTATGGCAAGAATAATTATGGCGACTATCTTCAACGCCTCGCGCAGGAGCATCAATGAGCAAGTTTTCAGCCTATGGCATGCTGGCGGCCATGGTCGTCTTGTCGGCAATCTCGGTACTGCTTTTTCGTACACAGATCAACCGCATGCCACCTCTGCCGTCGGGGTTGTTCAATCGCTTGCTATTCGTCGCCCAAACGCTCATGTCGCCGCTCGTCGCCCTGGCGGCGGTCAGCTTCGGCATCGCCTTCATCTGCTGGACGCTTGCCAGCACGCGCCTGCCGCTTAGCGTCGCTTATCCCATCACGAGCGTGATCTATCCGTTGGTCGTTGTCGGTTCCGCCATTGCCTTCCACGAACCGATCGGCTGGACCAAGATCGCCGGCCTGGCCCTCATCATGGGCGGTCTGACGTTGGTCAACCTTAACCCTTAAGCGGCTATGAAGAACGTCCCATTCAATGCGGTACACCTGACCAACCGGGAACTGGAGCATATCGCTGCCGCCATCCGGAGCGGCAAGCTGGCCGGCGATGGCCCTTACACCCACAAGTGTCAGGAATGGCTCCAGCGCGTCACCGGTGCCCGCCGGGCCCTGCTCACGCACTCCTGCACCGCTGCGCTGGAAATGGCCGCACTGCTGAGCAATGTCGGCCCGGGTGATGAAGTCATCATGCCGTCGTTCACCTTCGTCAGCACCGCCAACGCCTTTGCCCTTCGCGGTGCCACGCCAGTGTTCGTCGACATCCGTCCGGACACGTTGAACCTGGACGAACGCCTGCTCGAAAGCGCGATCACGCCAAAGACCAAAGTCATCGTCCCGGTACACTATGCTGGCGTCGCCTGCAACATGACCGCCATCATGGACATCGCGCGTGCTTACAAGTTGCTGGTCGTTGAAGACGCCGCGCAAGGCGCAGACGCCTACTGGCACGGCCAACCGCTGGGTACCATCGGGGATATGGGCGCCTTGAGTTTCCATGCCACCAAGAACGTCATCGCTGGCGAAGGCGGCGCGTTGCTGACCAACGACTCTGCGCTGGCCCAACGCGCCGAGATTTTGCGCGAAAAGGGCACCGACCGTTCACAGTTCCTGCGCGGGGAAGTCGACCGCTACACTTGGCAAGATGTCGGCTCGTCCTTCCTGCCCTCGGAATTGATTGCCGCGTTCCTGTGGTCGCAGTTGGAAGACTCGCGCGCCATCACCGCCGCCCGCCTGGCAGCCTGGAACCGCTACCATGAAGCCTTCCGAGACGCGGAACGGCAAGGCAAGCTGACTCTCCCAACAGTGCCGGACGGCGCCCAGGCAAACGGCCATATCTACTATCTGCTGCTGGACAGCGCGGAAAAACGTGAGGCACTCCGGCAAAAGTTACTGGAAGCCGGAGTCGGCGCCACGACGCACTACGTTTCGCTGCACAACTCGCCAGCAGGTTCACGTATCGCGCGTTGCGCAAGCGCGCTACCCATAACGGAACGCATCAGCGAGACACTGCTGCGCCTGCCCATGTTCGCGGGCCTGGACACTCAGGCCCAGGACCACGTCATCAACGTGCTCTTGAGCGCTATCTAGTCTGGCAGGCCGCAAGTGAAGGTCATGGGGGTGGAAATCGACGCAGGCATATGCTTTATCAATTTCAACCCCCCTGTGACCTCCAATACCCGCTTCACAGCCGACAGCCACCCTGGCTGACGCGCCCGGAACGCGTCGTCGGTGCCGAGACGCTGGAATGCCTCGTACAGTGCGCCGGACTCGAATGAGCAAGTCAGGCCATGCTGCTTGCACAGCCGCTTGACCTGTCCGACCGTCACGAAATTCAGCGATTCCCAGACCTCATCGTTACGCAGCGACGGCTTGAACCAAGCGGTCGCCCGGGGCAGGAACGGCACGAGAAAAATGCCATAGTGAGGGTCATAGGGCAGCAGATAGTTGGCGCAGGTGTGGCGCATCTTGCCGCGCGGCGCCAATACGGAGCGCATGCCTGCGAAAGCGCTGGTCAGGTCGGGAATGTGCTCAAGCACATTGACCGAAAAGATCAGATCGAATTTTCCATGCACGGCAGGATCCAGATCCTGCACACCGATGTCGAGCACCTTCAGGTCAGCCGCGTCGACGCGCTCCCGTAGCAAACGACCAGCAGTGGCGTTGAAGCCAAACCCGCCGCTGCCCGGCTCAATCGGCACGATGTCGACGCCTGCGCTGCGCAGGATCAAGCTGAGCAATCCGGTGCCCGCCCCAACTTCGAGCACCCGGGCGCCGGAAGGGATCTCCCTGAGCACACGCAACCCGGTGCTCACCTCATTATGGCAGTCGACCAACCGCAGCCGTGCGCGCTCCACGGGCGTATTGCACGCTTTCGCGCAAGCCTGCACGAACTCATCCGACAACACCACAGCGGTAAGGCGAGCAAGCTCTGTTTCAAAAAACGCGGGAGTCAATATCGTCATTTTTAAGTTGCAGAGTTGAACCCAGCCGTTTCTCGGGAAAGCGCTAGTCTAGCAAGAGCGCGAATGAAAGAGGTCAAGCTCGGCCAAAAATGACGACAGAAAGCCGGCTGAGCACAGAATCGACCACAAGTTGTCATACAAAGTAACCACACTGTCCGGCCCTGAGTTTTCAATGGCCACGTCTGCGTATAGCAACATTGACATGCGCAATGAATTTGCTACAGTCATAGCGCTTGGCATAGCATCGGCTGACTTTTGTACTGCACAGATGATGGCGGCAAGGGAACGCCGTGTCAGCCTGAAAAACCGGTTTTGCAGACCTTATCAGGTCTGCCCTTCATTTTTCCAACTAGAACCAGATGGCCAACGCCCTAGACTCGAATCTTCTTTCGTCTGTCGCCTCCTACTACTCGGCAAAACTGGCAGAACATGGCACCCAACCCCGCGGCGTGGACTGGAACAGTGAAGCGAGCCAGAACTTGCGGTTTGCCCAATTGGCGAAGGTCCTACCGAATGATGGCTCGCCTTACTCAGTGAATGATCTCGGCTGTGGCTACGGCGCGTTCTTTGACTTCCTGACCCAGGAATCACGGAATTTTCGTTATGCCGGCTTTGACATTTCCGGCGAGATGATCGAGGCCTGTCGTAACCGTCACGGTGACGCTGACAACGCCCGCTACGTCACGACATCCGAGCCGGACGAACCTGCGGACTTCGGTATCGCCAGCGGGATATTCAACGTCCGCCTCGACCATGACCCAGGCAAGTGGCAGCAGTACATCGAAGACGCGCTGGAAATCCTTGCTCGGACCAGCGAACGCGGCTTCGCCTTCAACTGCCTGACGTCGTACTCCGACGCGGACAGGATGCGGGCTGACCTTCATTACGCCGACCCGCTCGCGTTGTTCGATCTTTGCAAGACCAGGTATTCGCGCAATGTCGCGCTACTGCACGACTACGACCTGTACGAGTTCACGATCCTGGTAAGGAAGTCGGCATGAAGAAACCTCTCGTCATATTCGGCACCGGCGACATCGCGCAACTTGCACACTATTACTTCAGTCATGACAGCGACTACGAAGTGGTGGCGTTCACCGTTGATGCCGCCTACGTGAAAGAGCCGACGTTCCTCGGCCTGCCGGTGGTGCCCTTCGAATCGGTAACGCAGGCCCATGCCCCCGAATCGCACCACATGTTCATTGCGGTCAGCTACGCCAAGCTGAACCGTGTCCGCAAGGAAAAGTACTTGGCCGCGCGCGAGCTCGGCTACCCGCTGGCCAGCTATGTCAGCTCCCGCATCAGTTGCCTGGAACCTCCGGCCGTTGGGGAGAACTGTTTCATTCTGGAAGACAACACCATCCAGCCCTTCGCCAGCGTCGGCAACAATGTTACGTTATGGAGCGGCAACCATATCGGCCATCATTCCACGATCGGCGACCACTGCTTCATCGCCTCGCACGTCGTCGTTTCCGGCGGCGTGGCACTGGGCGAAGAGTGCTTTGTCGGGGTCAACGCCACGCTGCGAGACCATGTGAAGATTGGCGCCCGCTGCGTCATTGGTGCTGGCGCGCTGATCAACGCCGACGCCGAAGCGGAAGGCGTCTACCCAGGTCCGTCGAGCGAACGCTCACGCGTTCCCAGTTCCCGCCTCAAGTCGCTCTGACATCGCCATGCCGCATACTTCCGCCCTGGCGACCCGGCCCGCCAAGACGCTGGCCGCCATTCAATCCTGCTATATCCCCTGGAAAGGTTTCTTCGATCTTCTGAACCGTTGCGACGAATACGTCATCCTCGATGGCGCTCAGTACGTCAAGCGCCACTGGCACAACCGCAACAAGATCAAGACCGCCAACGGCCTGCAATGGCTGACAATTCCAGTGGTTACCAAATCACGCTACGAACAGCCCATCGATGAGGTGGAAATCTCGGAACCGGACTGGGCCGAACAACACTGGCGTTCGATCGAGCAGGCCTATCGCAAGGCACCGCATTTCACTACCTACGGACCCATACTGCGGCAACTGTATGAAACCGTCGCCAAGGAAAAACTGCTGACCTTGGTCAACGAGCGATTCCTTCGCGAATTGTCCGCCCTGCTCGGCCTTCAGGTCCGCATCACGCGCGACGGTGACTACGCACCGCAGGGTAAGCGCAGTGAACGTCTGGTTGATGTCTGCCGCCGGGCCCATGCCACCCACTACGTGTCCGGCCCCTCCGCCAAGGAATACCTGGAGGAGAACCTGTTCACCGATATCGGGACCTCGGTCGAATGGATGTCGTACGGCCCATATCCGACCTATCCCCAGTTGCATGGTGACTTCGAGCACGCGGTCTCTGTGCTAGACCTGCTGTTCATGACCGGCGACCAGGCGCCGCGGTACTTTCTTTCCGGCGCGGCGGACACCTCCCCGTCATGAAGCTCTCAGTCGTCACCACCATCTACAAAACCTCGGGCCAGATCCATGAGTTCTTCGCTCGCGCCGTGGCGGCGGCGGACCTGATAGGCGCCACGGCGGAGGTCATTTTCGTCAATGACGGCAGCCCGG
This sequence comes from Achromobacter sp. CSND-B12, assembly GCF_052906545.1. Classification (NCBI taxonomy): domain Bacteria; kingdom Pseudomonadati; phylum Pseudomonadota; class Betaproteobacteria; order Burkholderiales; family Alcaligenaceae; genus Achromobacter; species Achromobacter sp. CSND-B12. The sequence continues at coordinate 2,926,937 of NZ_JBREGJ010000001.1, forward strand.
ACAATGGGCTAGAGGTCGGTCGCGAGCTGGCCCTGGCCGATCACCGCGCCGTCGTCGTGGACCTAGCAGCCAATGTCGGACAACACCGGGCGCTGTGGACAGGCATGCGCTTCGCCACCGGCGACTATATCGGCATTATGGACGGCGATCTCGAGGAGGATCCACTCTGGCTGGTGGACTTCTTCCTCCTGATGACGAGCAGTGGCAGCGACGTCGCCTACGGCGTACAGAAAGCAAAAAAGGGGGGTCTACTGTATCGGGCCTGCCGCCACATCTTCTATTCCGCCATCAAGCTATTCACGTCCGCATCGTTCCCGCGCAACGTCGTGACGGCCCGGCTGATGACACGTCAATATCTGACAGCGCTACTGGAATACGACGAGCGCGAGATCTTCCTCGTCGGCATGATGCACATGGTCGGATTCAAGCAGATGCCCGTGGAGGTTGACAAGATCGCCTTGTCGCCCACCAGCTACTCATTGGGCAAGCTCATTCGCATTTTCATCACGCACACCACCAGCTTTTCCATCACTCCCTTGCTGGGTGTCTTCATCGCCGGCATGGTCATACTCGGACTCAGCATATTGAGCGTACTGGTATTGCTGGTGCTACACCTGACTGGCAGCATCACCGTACCCGGCTGGGCCTCGACGATGACCACATTCGCGCTCTTCAGCGGCATCAGTATTTTCTTCAACGGCATCATCGCCATCTATATCGGCACCATCTTCCTAGAGGTCAAACGGCGCCCGCTCGCTACAGTGCGCGCACTGTACAAGCAATCGCCGCCCACGCCTCACGCATCCGCCAATGATCATGGCCAACAAGCAGAATAAAACGCAGGTCTGGCGACCCTTGGGCCAGGTGCTGGATGGACCTTCCGGATTGAGTTGGGCGGCCAGCCATGCTTCCTATCCAACCGCCCGGGTACTCGATGACGACGTCGTGCGAGTCTACTTTTCATGTCGAGATGCCGACAACAGGTCCCACCTTGCCTGCGTTGACCTCAGCGTACGAGACGACAAAGTCGATCACTTGGGCCCACCGCAAGGACCTCTGCTTTCGCCCGGCCCGCGAGGCGCCTTTGACGCTGACGGCGTGACCGCTTCCTGCGTAATCGAAATCGACGGACGCCTACTTGCGTACTACCTCGGCTGGACCGTCGGCCGCTCAGTTCCTTTCACCAACTTCATCGGTCTGGCGACAGCGCCGGCCAACACCGCCGCCAAAGAGACATTCACGCGATACGGCGCAGCGCCTATCGTCGGCCGATCGGAAATCAATCCCTACACACTCGGCTACCCCTGGGTTTCGGCTGGCGCTGGCGATTGGCGTATGTGGTTCGGATCACATGTCTTCTGGGGAGCGACGGGCCTGGAGATGGAGCACATCGTACGAGAGGCCCGGTCCCCCAATGGCCTTGCGTGGAACCCTCTGCCGGGCGTGGCCGTCGATCTGGCGCGCGCTGCCGATCCCGAGGAATTTGCGATATCACGACCGGTGGTGCTGACATTGAAGCCGCGGAAATTGATGTGGTACGCACGGAGGAACCCCGGCTATCAACTCGGCTTCGCGTTCAGCGATGACGACGGGCAATCGTGGCAGCGCGACGATTCGCGCATATCGTTCGAATCCCCGGCCGCCGATTGGGAGTCCCAGGAAAGGACCTACCCCTGTGTCTTCCGTTGCGGTAGTCACTACTACATGCTCTACAACGGCAACGGCTACGGCCGTACGGGATTCGGCATTGCGCGCCTACTAAATCCCGAAAGCCTGCTGACCTGACGCAAAGCCCGAGCTACATGGCGGCGCGGCTGCCTTGTACTCGTTGCTCCCGGCCCAGGTAGTACTCCTCGACGCTTCGCGGCACCTCCAGCCCATAGCCCAACAGACTGCGCACCGAGGAATCCTCTTTCCGGTAATCTGCGCCCAACACGGCCGGCAGATCTATTTGCTGGCGGATCATCGGGATCGTATAAACGTGATTGACCGCGCGGCGATCCCAGGGCGAGCGGTTCACCGCCCCGGAATGGAAAGTCATGGCATCGAGGATGATGAAATGGCCTGCAGGCGCGACTGCCTGCAACGCAGTCTGCCGCAAAAGTTCATCGGACGGGAAGGCTTCCATCTTGTGCGACGCAGGCGCAACCAGGGTGGCGCCATTGTCATGGGTGAACTCGTCCACGCAGAATAACGCATTGATGGCCAGAGGACGCGATGAGACGAAATGTTGGTAGGGCAGATCCCGGTGCCACTTGCCCTGGTTGTATTCGCGACCGTTACCTGGATTGATCACGCCATTCTGCTGGTTGAGAACGATGTAGTCGCCCACCAGTTGGCGTACGATGGCGAGGATGTCCGGATGCCGGGCCAATTCGAGGAAGCTGGCATCGTGCGCCAGCATGGCGCGCAAGGTGTGCTGCTCGTCGATCCGGGTCAGGCGATCCCTGCCGCCCCCCTGCTGGTAGACCATTTCACGCACAGCGTCGAAACGTTCACGTAAAGCCACCATCTCGCTGGGCGAAAAACCCGCGTCATAAATAGCATAGCCAAAGGTACGAAGCGACTCGATCGCGCGCTCCACCGGCCCGCCGGAAGGCGTCTGCTCACGCACACCGTAGCGTTCAACAGGAACAAAACCCGCACTGGACTGGATTGCCATTTGTGATAACTTTGAAAATTGACCCGGCAGCCGACGTGATCGCGTATCAGGAGGCGAACGCCGTCATCCGCTTCCACCACAACCCACGCGCCTTGAGCACGACGGAGGTGCATTCGGCCATATTGTTGGAATGCCAAGCGGCCGAAGCCGCCGCTTCATACTGTACCAAATGGGCATGCAGGTCATCCGGAACTCCACGTGGCACGGCAACCAGTGCGCGGACCAGAGCCAACCCGCTTTCGCAAACTTGCTCGCTTGGAACGATCAAACGTTCTTTTAGCAGCTTGGGCCAGCGGGTCGATAGCCTGTGGATCAGGACTAGATGATCCAACGCAAACCGCCCCCTGGTATCGGCGCCCGCTTCCACGATGGCGGCGCGCAGCGCATTGTCCGAATTCAGCTTTGCGTGCGCAGCTGCCAGGATTCTCAGGAAAATACCATCCGAAAGGAAGGGATAGAGAATAGCGCCCTCCGCCATATCCGGGGCCAACGGCAATTCGTAACCAAGCTGAATCAATTGCCGGTTCACGCCCTCCTGCTCGAACTGAAATTTGCGCAAGGCGCCGGTCTCCACGTCGATATCAACAGTGCAAAGCGGCGCGCCGGCGTCCTGACGCACCCTCTCATATGTTCTCAAGCTGGTCGGGCTTGGCCACGGATATTTGATGATGCTGACCGTCATGATGTCACCCGACACGAAATAATCCCGTCGGCGTGCAGCGGCAAGCACAGGCGCAATCTGCTCCCAGCCATCCCTGTCGCATCCCAGGTTCATCCGCGCCATCCTGCGCCTTTGCGCAATAATCGAATAGCGTTCGGCGTCGTTCAAGTCATAGATGACATCGTCAGCGACACTCGCATCTCCTTCCCGGGACCGTTCGATGTCCTCCTTCTCCAACACCGCCATGCCATAGGAAAACAAAGACAGATCTTCCGCATTGAATACATTGATCTTGCCTATGCCGAAACCCAGCGGCGCCGCCCCGAACAGGCTGCGAGAGGCGCTGGCCAAGGGCCCATCGACACTATGCTCGCCCTTGACCGGCAGCCGGACCAGGAAACTTGCGGCCATCAGCAGCACCGCCAACGACACCCCCAGTGGAAATGCGTCACCACGGAACTGCCGGCCCGCGTTCCCGACTTCCACATCCAAATGCACGTCCCGGCCCAATCGGGTGTAGCGGTTAGGCAGGCTCGAGATTTCGCAAACGCCAAACAGACGCGTACGGCGATCAGCCACCCAGCGATAGGCGCGTGGTCCCAGGCCGGTCCATTTACCCAGCAGTAGGATCGGATAGAACACCCATAGGATCAGCAGTCGCCTGCTCAACAAAAGGTAAAGCTCATAGCCGGCATGACGCCCGGCTTCACTGGCGTCCGTATCGATACCGATCAGGTCGGTGAGGCCTTGCTCCAGCGAAACGCCGTGGCGGTGTGCGAAGTCCAGATTGCGGCGGATGGGTAAAAACTCGCATCTGCCAAAAATATCCAGCCGCGCAAGCAATCGCACCGTCCGATCACAAAGGTTGCAGCGATCATCAAACAACACCGCGATGGCCCCTGGCCGGGCGCCGGTGACCCCGCCAGCAGCGAACAGCGCAAACCAGAACAACAACTCGTACAGACCAAGATAGCTCAGCGACAGACCGAAGGTACTGACCAAGAAGAAGCACAGCCCCCAATAGATGGCGTATATCCGCAACCATTTGCCCATGAAGAGGCCTGGCAGCACAAGCACGTACCAAGCGAACATGCCAATGCAAATCAGACGAGTCAAATTGACATATAGCCAAGGCGACCACTCATAAATGGCCCAGCCGGTACCCGCCAGTGCCGGCATGGCCATCGGCGAAAGCATGACCCAGGCCAACACCATTCCGGAGGTCCAGGCCTCATCGTTCAGGTGCCAAGTGATCGAATACAGGCAAACGCAGAAATACGCCAGCAAGCTGACAAACTTCGCCCAGAGCAAACGGTTGTTGGAACAGGCACCGCTGATGCTCAATTGCCAACTGACGAGAGTGGCCAGCAGCGGTATGTCGCATTTGATCAGCCAGCGGTCGGCAGACAAAGTTCTTCCAGCGGGCGCCAGCAGACACAACAGCAGGACGATGGAGAACACCATCGTGCCCAATGTGGACGCGCCAAGGAAGTTATCCGCTAGGAGATTGGCGCCCCCCATCAGGAAAAAGACGGCAAACGGCGTAAAAAGACCGACCATGACCAACAGCGATAGCAGGGTCCCGATCGCCGCCCACACCAATTGGAATTGTTCGCCGCCATCGATCGCCGACAGACAAATAGCGCCATATCTGAGGCAACCCAACAGACCGGCGACTATCCTCACCAAGTCAATACGGCGTAGATCCGCTTCCAATGAGAGCTCGGATATTGCGCCACGCCTTCGAGAAAAGTTGAGAAACCGATCAATAAGGACCGTCACGCGACGTCGGATATGGGAAATGGAACAGAATCCGACCCAAAACAACACCACTGCGAGAAACAAAAAAAACTCGCGCCAAGGTGAAATTTCACTGAACGAAAATTTCACTTCCCCCCCCCAACCCAATCATTTTGTAAATTCCGCGTATAGCGTCAAGCTGTTTTTCTTGTTTCTATTAATTTTTTGCAAAAGATGGAACGGATAAAGTGCATATTTATTGAGCAATATCCGCGTCCATAGGGGAAATTCCGTTTTCCCCCAAACTTGCCTCCGCCCAGAGAGCTTCGTGCGTTCGACTTGGGACAAATTCAAAAACCTTGCCGCTGATCTCCTGACTAGAAAATCTGACAATGGCAATAACATATTTGATAATGGATAAGTCAAGCCCGCAATCGAATTCACGGTAAACCCGGCAGATTCCAGGCGGGAGCGTAGCAATTCCGGTGTATATCTGCGCAAATGCCCAGCAACATCGTCCTCAGCGCCCCAATGCGCAGGCGAACCGGGAACCAGCAAGATTCCAAGTCCGCCAGGCTTCATGCATGCGCGAGCTTTGTGCAGATACTCGGTTTCGGCAGCTTCTTCCAGATGCTCCAGCACCATGCACGACACGACCAGATCAGCCGGCTCGTCATCTTGATACTCCAGCCAATTACCCTGCCGCAACTCTAGCGCGCCGTTGTCGACATATCTTTTATTGATCTTTGCAGCATCCTCCAGGGCCTTCTCGCCAAGATCAAATCCCGTGCCGGTCCACCCCATATCGAGAAGCATTCTGGACAAATGGCCCCGTCCAATGCCAATTTCTATGAATCTGCCCGGAGCGTGATTTTTCAAGCGTTCTTCCACATAGAGATTCTGCAGAATTATTCCAGGAGCTAAGATCGGGGACTCCGTTTGATGTTTTTCCCTGCGCAGCATACTCATATCAGCTCTTTTTATCCATTCCCAAAAATGGCAATGCGATATGCACAAGGAATTCGCGCTCAACCCGCACGCAGACGCATCCGACATCGGAGTTATGGCCCCGCATAGTATTACTCACGCATTGGAAACAACGCAGGCCGCAGTAAAGTGGCATCACAGTTGGCACAAGAAGGTTTCCTTAAGATTTCCATAAGAATCATGCACCTTCGCGGCTTAAATGACGTTTTCTCATCATAACTCTTCACCCCTTGATTAGCTTCACCCGCTAAATTCAGAAAATTATTCGTTTCGTGATTTGCACTCAGGATTATTCTGTTAATGTATTTTATGTAATTTCTATGATTATTCTCTATTTGACCACCATGATTCGGTAATCAGAATCGTCGACAATCAGTCAGATTTTTCGAGATCGAAAACCGCCCATGAAAAGTCAAAAGGCCCTGAATGGAAAGAGCCGGCCGCAGCCTCGGTTGCCTTAAGGTCGGCAGCCGACAATTTTTCCAGCATTTCATGACGGCGATCGACATCTGTCCACAAGATGACCACTGCAGTCTTCTTGAACAAACCCAGCATCTTATAGGGCACAGTAGAATCCAGCTTTTGCGACACATCGGTCAACAGCATGCTCCGGTCCCATAGATAGACCCCGGCTATCGTGTCGAAGATGTTAAAGAAACTGCGTCGACCGTCAAATACGAAATCCCATCTATCATTACGCACAGGGTACTCAGGCCCCAATACGTAGTCTCCCCGATTGTATGCAAATAACATTGGCTGCGTCGGACCCGTATACCGCCTTGCTATCTGCATCGCCCACTTGGCGACCTCGATGGCCGGCGCTCCCGACACGTCTGGCGCATGGACCGACAGGCCATATCGAGTCAGACCCGCGGCAGTGCCCGCAACCAAGACCAGAGTAGCCGATAGGCAGGCCTGGATCGCCATTCTTTTAGTAACCATCTGGCCCAAGCCTGCGACCCCCAGCAGGACGGCGGCCATCGAAAGCAGAACCAACATGCTAAGTCCCAGGTCCAACCCCACCAGAACCGCGGCCTGCAATGCCAGATACGCGGAGACCGACGCCACCAGCATCAATAGCGGACGCCGTTCAAACAGGCCAGCCTGCGCCACTAACAACCCCAGCTGCAAGGCAGCCACACCATAGATGAACACTTGGTAGAAGGCGTACTGCATCACAACGGCTCGGAACGCCAAATCCCAGAGCAGCAGCCAGATCAGCGGTGCCAGGTAGAGCAGGTGAACCAAGCGATACTCGCGCTCGACCCGTGACCAGCGCCAGCCGCTGCGGGCAAGGCTGACGACCACGGCCAGGATCGCCGCGGCGAAATAAATGTACGCCCCGCCGTCCAGCAGGAACGCGTCGAACGACTTGCTAAACCAGTTTCCCTGCCCACTGAGGACGGAATACTTGGTAGTCGCCCACATAGTCGAAAGCACTTCGCTCGAAAGGGAATAATACACACGAAACACGGCCAGGCTGATAGGCAACATCACCAATCCGCCCACGACCATTGCCACTTGTCCCATCACCAAGCGCCCTAAACGCTGCGTTCGCCTGTGCATCAGAAGCATCACCAGATAAATCGGCGCGCCAGCCACCGCGACAAAGGGATGAGTCATCACCGCGAGCCCGTACAACAAACCCGCCACGAAAGGCAATGCAACGGCATCACGCCTCCAGCTCCGGATGCTCAGGGCTCCTGCCAAAAAAAATAAGGCCGCGGCGGCCACGCTCGGATACCCGGCCACGGTGGTCTGGGCGACCTGCAAATTGCAGGCGGCCAGAATGCCGGCCAGAGCCGCCGCCGCGGGTGCCATGAAACAACGCGCAAAGGCATAGGTGCTGAGAGCGATCAGGGAGAGAATGCAATAAGTGAATACGGCACTCGCCACTGCCGGCGGGAAGATCTCGAAAACCGTCGCACCGAACAGGATCCACGGCCACCGACCTGCGAAATAGATCGCGCCAAAGCGCTGAATCTGTTCGGCCTTATTCAGGAAAAGTGAGTAGTAAATAGAAGAATCCACCCATCCCGCGGCTAAGTCGGTCCGAATCTGAATCGCGGCCATGAATGCCGCAACCGCAACCAGGATGATTAGAATGTGAGCTAGGCTTTGTTGCCAGCGATTATTTGTTTTCATCTTATGAATTGGGCACGAACAACGTCAGGAAGGCCTACGGGCTTGGCGGCCAGTTCGATCGGCAGGGAGCGAAGAGGATTGCCCGGCTACATCCCAGGCATGCGCACGATACCAGCCCTTGAGACCCGGTTCAATTCACATCCCCTTCACCGTTGCATGCCTACGGGCTCTCTACCGCGATATCGGTCACTTTCCCCCCGTGCCTCCACGCCCCCATAGTGCTTTTTGCCGTTTGGTATCACAATAGAACTACAACAGGAAGTAAGGAGACAGCCATGCGCATAGCAGATGCCCAGTGGATTCCTTCGACCCAGCACCAGACCTGGGACGCCTTGACGGACGCCGCAGTCCTCCAGCAGTGCATTCCGGGTTGTATAAAGGTCGTGCAGAAGAGCCTGACCGAGTACGAGGTCACGCTACGAGCCAAGATCGGCGGCCTGGATACTGACTACGAGGGCGAGATCCTGCTCTCGGACGTCGATCCCCACAATAGCTGCACGCTGGTATTTGAGGGCAAGGGCAAAGCCGCCTGCCTCGCCATCGGCACCGCTCAAATCAATCTGACGACCAAAGACCAAGGCACGCGAGTCGCCTATACCGTTGCCGGCATGACGGGGGGTCGCCTGGCGGAATATGGCGAATCCGTGCTCCTGAAAGCGGGCGAGAAGATCATCGATAAGTTCTTCACTGCCTTCATCGACTACATGGCCAAGCAGCCGAGAGTCGCCCCGCCACCGCCACCGCCCGAACCCGCCCCCCGCGGCCTGTCCAATTCGCGCTGGTCATGGGCCATCGTGGTGCTGGTGATCGCGGTTTTCTGGGGCTACCACGCGTTTTATAAGTAATTGCCCTGATGTGCGAATGATATGCTTGGCGGCATGACCATGCCGCCGCCATCGCCGCCCCCCGACCCGGACCCCTATCTCTCTCGCCGAGATCTGTTGATGGCCATGGCCGGGGTGGCCGCCACGGTCGTTTTGGCGGCGCTGGACTCCACCATCATCAGCACCACGTTGCCACGCGTCGCCGAGGCGCTCAATGGCATGGCGTTGTACGCCTGGGTGGGCACCGGCTATCTGCTGGCAACCGCCGCATCCATCATGATCTTTGGCCGCCTGGGCGACATGTTCGGGCGCAAACCGCTCATGCTGGTATCGGTGCTGATCATCGCATTGGGCTCAATCGCCTGTGGCCTCTCCCAAAGCATGGGGCAGTTGATCGCTTTCCGTTCTCTGCAGGGCATCGGTGGCGGCATGATGATCGCCACCGCCTTCGCGGCCCCTGCGGACCTGCTGCCCGACGCCAAACGGCGCGTCCGCTGGATGGCCCTGGTCTCGGCCGCCTTCGCAATGGCCAGCGGCGTCGGCCCTGTGCTGGGCGGCGCCGTCACGCAGGCGCTCGGCTGGCGCGCGGCGTTCTTCATTTCCCCCATCGCAGCGGCGGTGGCGCTCTTCCTGCTGGCACGCTACTTTCCACGGATCCGGCCGATGCATGCCGGAGAAAGGCGCATCGACTGGCTTGGCGCCGTCCTGCTGGTACTGGCGGTGGGCGCGCCGCTGGCCGCATTGGAGCTTGGCTTCGCCACCGGCGAGCACGCCCATCCCATGATGGGCCTGGCGCTGGCTGTCGTGGGCGTGGCAGCCATCGCGCTGCTGATTCCCATCGAGCGCCGCATCGCATCCCCGATCTTTCCCTTGCGCGTCCTGACCGGCCGGGAACCCCAACTGCTGAACCTGGCGGCAATGACGGTCGGCGCGGTCATGTTTGTCCTGATTTTCTACAGCCCGCTGCTGCTACAGCAGGTACTCGGCTATACGCCGAGCGAAGCCGGCCTGCTGATGACGCCGTTAGTGGCAGCCATTTCCGTAGGCAGCATCATCAACGGGCGGCTGTTCCCCAAACAGACGGAACCGCAGCGGCTGATGGTGTTTGGCGGCCTGCTGATGGCCATTGGTGCACTGATGGTGCTGCTGATCACGCCGGGCACTTCGGTATGGTGGATCCTGGCGGCGTTTTTCCTAAACGGGTGCGCGCTGGGCTTCCTGCTTCCGAACCTGACGCTCTTCATGCAAATGCTGAGCGAACGCCGCGATGTCGGCGTGGCCTCGGCGCTTGTACAGACCACCCGCGCCATCGGCAGCGCCCTGGGCACGGCAATCGTCGGCATCCTGATCTCGCACAGTACGGTACTAAACGGAGTGCGCACGGGACTGGTGCTCTGTATCGTCCTATCCGTGGTATGCGCCATCCTGGCGCATCGGGTCAAGATGAAGAATCTGGTGACCCAACGGAAGCAAGGCTGATTTTCCATGACGATGCGTCGACAAGATCTTTGGGAATTGCTATTCCTTGCCGCGGTGTGGGGAGGCTCGTTCCTGTGCATGCGGATTGCCGTACCGGAATTCGGTCCCATAGCGCTGATCGAGTTGCGCGTGGGCTTGGCCGCGTTGTTTCTGCTGCCTGCCGCCGCCTGGCGTGGCAAACTGCCGGCGATTCGTCGCCATTGGAAGACGATCCTGGTGGTGGGCGTCTTGAACGCCGCGGTGCCATTCCTGCTTTACGCCTATGCGGCGCAGTCGCTGGGCGCGGGTTTCCTGTCCGTCGCCAATGCCGTCACGCCAGTATGGGGCGCCGTGATCGGCTGGCTCTGGCTCAAGGACAAGTTGCCATGGACACGATCAGTGGGCCTGCTGATAGGATTTGGCGGCATCATCGTGCTCGTCTGGGACCGGCTCGACTTCCAGGTCGGAGGCACTGGCCCGGCCGTACTGGCCGCCATTTCCGCTCCGGTTTTCTACGGCGTCGCCGCCAACTGGACCAAACGCTACCTGACGGGCGTGGATGCCCTGGCCAATGCCACGGGCAGCATGATCGCAGCCTCCTTGGTGCTGTTGCCGCTAGCGATATCGGCGTGGCCAGTGCATCCCGTGTCGTTCGAAGCCTGGCGCGCCACTGTTCTACTGGCGGTCGTCTGTACGGGCGCGGCCTACATCGTGTTCTTCAGGTTGATCGCCAATATCGGCCCAACGGCTGCGGTAAGCGTTACCTTCCTCGTGCCGGTCTTCGGCGTGCTCTGGGGCGCCTGGTTCCTCGACGAAGCCATCACGGCCTCGATTGCGACGGGCGCCGGTATCATTCTGGGGGGGACAGCCTTGGCCCTTGGCCTGGTAAAACGTGCCTAGCTGAACATTTCTGCATCGGCGAACGCAACCCCGTTACAGTCCTTGGGTGACAGGATCGGGCGACGCGCCAGTGGCCACTCGACACCCACGACGGGATCATCCCATTGCAGGCAACGCTCGCACTCTGGGGCATAGTAATCGGTCGACTTGTAGACCGAACTGGCGAACTCCGACAACACCACAAATCCATGCGCGAAGCCCTCCGGCACCCATAGCTGGCGTTGATTCTGGGCCGAGAGAATGGCGCCAACCCACTTTCCGAAGGTCGGCGAAGACTTGCGCAAGTCGACTGCCACGTCGAAAACCTCGCCTTCGACGACACGCACCAGCTTTCCCTGCGGGCGGCCGATCTGATAATGCAGACCGCGCAAAACGTGGCGCGCCGAACGCGAATGGTTGTCCTGAACGAAATCTACCGATCGCCCCACGGCGGCGTCCAGGGCGTGCTTGCGATAGGTTTCCATGAAAAATCCCCGCTCGTCGCCGAACACGGTGGGTTCGACGAGCAACACATCGGAGATCTGCAGCGGTGTCATCTTCATCGCGCTACCGGGCGGAAAACAGGGCCCTTACGAAGCATACTGTTTGGCGACCCAGTCGCGATATGCACCGCTGGTGACATTCGCCACCCACTGCGGATTATCGATATACCACTGCACCGTTTTACGGATACCGGATTCGAAGGTTTCCGCCGGCTTCCAGCCGAGCTCCTGCGCAAGCTTGGTGGCGTCGATGGCATAGCGCCTGTCATGGCCGGGACGATCTTTCACGAAGGTGATCTGCTCCCGGTACGAGCGGCCGTCGGCCCGCGGCCGCAATTCGTTCAGCAACTCGCAGACCGTGGCCACCACGTCCAAGTTCGGCATTTCGTTCCAGCCACCAACGTTATAGGTTTCGCCGGGCCGGCCAGCCTCCAGCACGCGTCGGATCGCGGCGCAGTGGTCCTTGACATACAGCCAATCACGCACCTGCTGGCCGTCGCCATAGATCGGCAATGGCTTCCCTGCAAGAGCATTGTGGATGATCAACGGGATGAGTTTTTCCGGAAAGTGATAAGGACCGTAGTTGTTGGAACAATTGGTCGTGAGCACCGGCAGGCCATAGGTATGGTGATACGCGCGAACCAGATGGTCGCTGGCCGCCTTGGTGGCGGAATACGGACTGTTGGGCTGGTACCCGTTAGTTTCCTTGAAGGCAGGGTCCTGTGCGTCCAGCGAGCCGTAAACCTCGTCGGTCGACACATGGAGAAAGCGGAAAGCCTGGCGCGCCCGACCTTCCAGGCCGGTCCAGTAGGCCCGCACGGCTTCCAGCAGATGGAAGGTGCCGACGACGTTGGTCTGGACGAAAGCGTCCGGGCCATGGATGGAGCGGTCGACGTGCGATTCGGCGGCAAAATTCAACACCGCTCGCGGCTGGTGTTTGCACAGCAATGCATCCAGCAATGCGCGATCCCCGATATCACCCACGACCAACTTGTGCCGTGCATCACCGTCCAACCTTTCCAGGTTGCCTGGATTGCCCGCATAGGTCAGTTTGTCCAGATTGATGACCATTTCGTCATCATGTTCAAGCCAATCCAGAACAAAATTCGAGCCAATAAAACCTGCACCACCGGTAACAATTATGCTCATGACGATAGGCCCCACAGCATATAAGTGACTATTCCGTAGCCACGCAGTTTAACCTTCGCCGGTAGGTTCAGTACTTATCCGACGTCCCCGTCAGCGCCACCCCGATCCGCAACAACGTATAAGACACCGCGTCCACCCAGCGCCGCACCCATCCACGCCGCTGGTAATCCAGGGGCCGGATGAAACGCCCGCCTTCCTGGATCGCCGTCTCCAGGCGCTCCTGCAGGTCCCAGGCGAACGGCTGGTCATCGATCACCACGTTGGCCTCCCGCGCCAGCAGCAGGCTGAAGGGGTCCAGGTTGGACGAACCCACCGTGGCGACATTGTCGATCACCGCCACCTTGGCGTGCAGGTAGCTCGGCATGTATTCGTAGATCTCGATGCCGTCGCGCAGCAGCTGGTCGTAGAGCGAGCGGGTAGCGTGGTACTGCATGCGGTATTCGATCTTGCCCTGCAACAGCAGGCGCACGCGCACGCCGCGCGCGGCGGCCTTGGCCAGGGCGCGGCGGAACTGGCGGCCGGGGAAAAAATAGGCGTTGGCGATGAGGATGTCGCGGCGTGCCTGGGTGATGCCGTAGAGATAGGCGCGTTCGAAGGTCTGGCGGAAACGCAGATTGTCGCGCAGCACCAGCGCGGCGCGCAGCGTGCCACAGGGCGCCACCGGCGCATGGCTGGGCTTGGTCAGCCGCATGCGGCTCCAATCGCGCGGATGGCGCCGCAGGCGGGCCCAGTTCAGGCGCACCCACAACAGATCCTGCGCGTAGGCCGCCTCGGTCACCAACGGGCCGCGCACCTGCACCGCGAAATCGAAGCGCGGCGCCGAAATGCCATCGGTGGGATCGAGATCGTCGTAGTCGTCGATGATGTTGATGCCGCCGATGAAGGCGACGTTGCCATCAACGATGGTGACCTTGCGGTGCAGGCGCCGCAGGCGGCTACGCGAGGGAATGAACTTCGCGAACCAGCGCGGCTCGGGGCGGAAGATGCGGCATTGCGCGCCGGCGCCGGTCAGGCGTTCGCGCAGGGTCTCGGCGGTCTCGGCCGCGCCGAAGCCATCGAGCACCACGCGCACCTTGACGCCGCGCGCGGCCGCCGCCATCAGGCAATCCAGCACCTTCACGCCGGTGCGGTCCAGCATGAAGATATAGGTTTCCAGATGCACGCTGGATTGCGCCGCGTCGATCGCCTGGCACAGCGCCGGAAAGAAGTCGGTGCCGTTCTGCAGCAGCCGGATGTCGTTGCCGTCGGTCCACTCCAGCCTGACCTGCTCGGCCTTCACGGGAGTTCCAGCTCGGCCAGCAAGGGGGAATGATCGGACAGCCGCGCCCATTCGCGGCCGCGCAGCACGCGCGCGCTGCGCACGGCGAAGCCGCGCTGGTAGATGCGGTCCAGGCGGAACCAGGGGAACACGGCCGGAAAGGTGCGCGGCGGCGGCAGCAACAGGCGCGAGCTGCCGTCCATGCCGAGCTGGTTGGTGCGCTCCAGCACCGAAACGCCGCTGTTGGGCAGGCCACGCAGGGCGTTGCTCAGGCGCTTGACCGAATCGCGCAGGCGCGGCAGTTCGCCGCCATGGCTGCGCGGCGCGTGCGAGAACACCTCGTACAGGCCCAGCTGCTGCACGAACAGCGGCGCCAGGCGGTCGCCCCAGTCGTTGAAATCACCGGCGATCAGTATCGGTTCGCCGTCGGGCACCATGCGCCGGATGCGCTCGGTCAGCGCCAGGATCTGGCGGCTGCGGCTGCCGGCGAACAGACCCAGGTGCACCACGAAGCAATGCACCGATCGGCCATCGAGCTCGATGGTCGCGTGCAGCAGGCCGCGCTGCTCCAGGCGATGGTCGGAGATGTCCTGGTTTTCATGATCGAGGATGGGAAAGCGCGACAACAGCGCGTTGCCGTGGTCGGTTTCGTGGCGAATCGCATTGCGGCCATAGGCCACGTCCAGCTTGAGCGCGGCGGCCAGCGATTCATGCTGGGCGTCGAGCAGCGATTTCTGCTCGTTGCGGCCCTGCACTTCCTGCAGGAAGACCAGGTCGGGGCGCAGGCCATACAGGCCCAGGCGCAGTTCGTTCAACGAGTCGCGGCGGCCCAACGCCGAGCGACCTTTATGGATGTTGTAGCTGACGACACGGATGAGCGACATGGAGGAGATGGCGCCTTCTCAAGACAGTGAAACCGCCAACCGAGGCCCACAAAAAAGAAGAGCCCCGGCAAGCACCGCCAACCCAGGCGGCGTTTGCCAGATTACTCCAATTCCGTGAACCCTTCCCACCTCGGAGACACCCTGAAACGCAGCGAACGGGCCCGGCGGCGGCTCAGAGGCGCATCCGCTCAGGCAAAGCCCCGCACCCGGGACGCCCCCAAGCCGAGCACACACAAGGCAAGCAGAAAAACGCCACAAACCCGAGACACCATCCCTAGCCAGGCCGCCGGGATCCGGCTCCGCCGGTCCCGCGCGGCGCCCCCTTGAGGGGGAGCGCCGCAGACGCTCGGGGGTGGGCCTACTTCGGCTCAGCGTTGCGCAGGCGGATGTGCAGCTCGCGCAGCTGCTTCTCGTCGACTTCCGACGGCGCCTGGGTCAGCAGATCCTGGGCGCGCTGGGTCTTCGGGAAAGCGATCACGTCACGGATCGATTCGGCGCCGGTCATCATCGTGACGATGCGGTCCAGGCCGAAGGCGATGCCGCCGTGCGGAGGCGCGCCGTACTGCAGCGCGTCCAGCAGGTAGCCGAACTTCTCGCGGGCTTCCTCGGCGCCGATCTTGAGCGCGCGGAACACCTTGCTCTGCACTTCCTCGCGGTGGATACGGACCGAGCCGCCGCCGATTTCCCAGCCGTTCAGGACCATGTCGTAGGCCTTGGCGAACGCCTTGCTGGGATCGGTCTCGAGGAAGTCCTCGTGGCCGTCCTTGGGGCTGGTGAAGGGGTGATGCGCGGCGGTGTAACGGCCGTCTTCCTCGTCGTATTCGAACATCGGGAAGTCGACCACCCACAGCGGCATCCAGCCGGCGGTGAACAGGCCGGTCTTCTTGCCGAATTCGCTGTGGCCGATCTTCACGCGCAGTGCGCCGATGGCGTCGTTGACGACCTTCTCGCGGTCGGCGCCGAAGAAGATGATGTCGCCGTCCTGCGCGCCGGTGCGCTTGACCAGTTCGGCCAGGGCGGCGTCATGCAGGTTCTTGACGATGGGCGATTGCAGGCCGTCGCGGCCCTTGGCCACTTCGTTGACCTTGATGTAGGCCAGGCCCTTGGCGCCGTAGATGCCGACGAACTGGGTGTAGGCGTCGATCTCGCTGCGCGACATCTCGGCGCCGCCGGGCACGCGCAGGGCGACCACGCGGCTGCCGGGCGCCGTGGCGGCGGCGGCGAACACCTTGAAGTCCACGTCGCGCATGACGTCGGTCATGTCGGTGAATTCGAGCTGCACGCGCAGGTCGGGCTTGTCCGAACCGTAGCGACGCATCGCTTCGGTCCAGGTCATGATGGGGAACGGGTTGGCCAGGTCGACCCCCTGCACCACCTTGAACACGTGGCGGATCATGTTCTCGAAGATCTCGCGGATCTCGAGCTCGTTCAGGAACGAGGTTTCGCAGTCGATCTGGGTGAATTCAGGCTGGCGGTCGGCGCGCAGATCTTCGTCGCGGAAGCACTTGGTGATCTGGTAGTAGCGGTCAAAGCCCGACACCATCAGCATCTGCTTGAACAGCTGCGGCGACTGCGGCAGCGCGAAGAAGTGGCCGGCGTTGACGCGCGAGGGCACCAGGTAGTCGCGCGCGCCTTCGGGCGTGCTCTTGGCCAGCATCGGGGTTTCGATGTCGATGAAGCCCAACTGGTCCAGGAACTTGCGGGTTTCGATCGAGACGCGGTAGCGCAGCATCAGGTTGCGCTGCATCTGCGGGCGGCGCAGGTCCAGCACGCGGTGCGTCAGGCGGGTGGTTTCCGACAGGTTGTCGTCGTCCAGCTGGAACGGCGGCGTAACCGACGCGTTCAGGATCTCGACTTCCTTGCACAGCACTTCGATTTCGCCCGAGGCCAGCTCGGCATTGGCGGTGCCCGCCGGACGCTCGCGCACCAGGCCGGTGACGCGGATGCAAAACTCGTTGCGCAGGCGCTCGGCGGTGGCGAAGGCGGCGTTATCCGGATCGAACACGATCTGCGCCAGGCCCGCGCGGTCGCGCAAGTCGATGAAGATGACCCCGCCGTGGTCGCGGCGGCGGTTCACCCAGCCATACAGGGTGACGGTCTGGCCGAGATGGTCGCGGCAAACCTGGCCGGTGTAGCAGGTACGCATCGGGATAACTCCGTTGTGTGCTTGGTAGTAGCGTAAAGGGTTACAGGTCGACGCCCGGCGCGCGCTGCGCGTCCGGCGTCGGGGAGGACGGCGCCGGCCGGGCGCCCGGCGCGGCCGGACCCGGGGCGACGACGCCCATGGAAACGATGTACTTCAAGGCCGCGTCCACGCTCATCTGCAGGTCCACCGTGTCGGCACGGGGCACCATCAGGAAGAAGCCGGACGTGGGATTCGGCGTGGTCGGCACGTACACGCTGATGTGGTCGCCGGGCAGCCGTTCGGCCACTTCGCCGCTGGGCGTGCCGGTGACGAACGCGATGGTCCAGCTGCCGGCGCGCGGATACTGCACCAGCACGGCGCGGCGAAACGCCTGGCCGTTGGGCGCCAGCACGGTATCGCTGACCTGCTTGACCGAGTTGTAGATCGAGCGCACCAGGGGAATGCGGCCCAGCAGGTTTTCCCACTGGTCCACCATGGTACGGCCGATCAGGTTGGCCGCGAAAATGCCCGTCAGCAGCACCACCACGATGACCAGAACGAAGCGGAAGCCGGGGATGTCGACGCCGAACAGCGATTCGGACGACAGGAAGCCAGGCACGAACCCTTCGAGGGTGGCGACCAGCAGACCCAGCACCCACACCGTGATGACCAGGGGAACCCAGATCAGCAGGCCGGTGATGAAGTACTTTTTGATGACGCGCATACGCATCGCGCGGGTACTCAGGAGGCGCTGGCCGGTCCCGCGGCGGGCGCGGGGGCAGCGGCCGGAGCCGGTGCGCTGGCGGCCGGCGCGGCGCTGTCAGCGGGCGCCGACGGGGCGCTGGCGCCGGTGGCCTGCTGGCCGCCGCTGCCGTTGCCGCGGAAATCGGTGACGTACCAGCCCGAGCCCTTGAGCTGGAAGCCAGCCGCGGTCACTTGCTTGGAAAACGTGCTCTGGCCGCATTCGGGGCAAACCGAAAGCGGCGCGTCGGAAATCTTCTGCAGAACGTCTTTGGCATGGCCACAGGCGCTGCACTTGTAGGCGTAGATGGGCATCGAGGGCTCCCAGGCGCGGGCCCGGTGTATCAGTGACCGTCGGCCGGACGTGGCGCAAAACCAGGGGCGCGAGGAGTCCTCCAAGAGGAGGCCCCGGGGCCGGAGCTGGCGCTGGACCGAACAACGGCCGGGCACGGCCGGAAAAATACGGGAAAGTCTTGAATTTTAGCGGTTTTTCGTGAAAGGCCGGCGGCACCCTCACGGCGGGGCGCCCGGGGGCTCCGTCAGAGGTGCGCGCCCCGCTCCGTCAGACGGGCAGCAGGAACATCAGGGCAGCCACCGCCGTCGGCCCCAGGGCAGACAAAAACAGCCGCCCGGACGAAATGCTGCCATCGGGGAAATGGTTCTTCAGGATGGCGAAACCGGCCGGGTTCGGCGCGTTGGCGATCACGGTCAGGCCGCCTCCGGTCACGGCGCCCGCCACCAGCATGTAGCGCCAGGCTTCGCTGGTGCCTTCCACCAGCGAACCGAGGTAGGTCAGCGCGGCGTTGTCGGTGATGGCCGTCAGCGCGGTGGCGCCCCAGAACAGCACGAACGGCTCCAGCCCGCCCAGCAGGTCCTGCAGCCACCACTTCTGCAGCCCGCCCAGCACCACCAGGCCCGCCAGGAAGAAGCCCACCATCAGCCCCTCCTTGATCAGCAGGCGGTTCTGGTGGCGCTTGTAGGCCTCGGCAAAGCCGATGAACATCATCAACAGGCCCAGGAAGATCGCCGGGTGGTGCGCGCTCAGCACCACCGCCACCAGGAACACCAGGTGGATCAGCATCACCAGCGCCGGCACCGGCGGGCGGTTGTCCTTGCCTTCCGGCGCATCGACGCCGCCGCCCGTGCCCACCGAACGTTCCAGCAGCGCCTTGCGGCAGATGAAGGTCAAGAGGCCCGCGTTCAGGCACACCGCCACCGCCGCGCGCCAGCCGAAATGCTGCGCCATGAAAGTCGAATCCCAGCCGAAGGTGGACGCCACCATCAATACCGGCGGCGCCGCGTAGGAGGTCAACACGCCGCCGATCGACACGTTGACGAACAGCACGCCCAGCGTCAGGTACTTGAAGCCGGCGCGGCCGCTGCTGCGGAAATAGGCATCGCGCAGCAGGATCGCCGCCAGCGTCATGGCCGCCGGCTCGGTGATGAACGAACCGCCGAGCGGCACCAGCGACATCACCACGAAGAACGTGGCCAGTTCACGCGGCAGCGGCAACACGCGCGCCGTGGCGCGCACCAGCAGTCCCACCAGTTCCAGGATCGGCCGGCTGGCCGCCACCACCATGATGGTGAAGACGAACAGCGGCTCGGTGAAATTGCGCGTGTCCATGTAGCCGATGGCCGATGACGGCCCGGTCAGCGCCGCCATCGCCACGATCAGGGCAAACGCCCACACGCCGAACACCGCCTCGACCTCGGCCAGCAGGTGCCAGAAACCGGCATGGGGCCCGCCGCGATGGGCCAGGCGGGCGAACATGGGAACGGAGAAGGTATGCAGCACCGCCACGCCGAACAGGACGGTGGCGATGAGTTCTATGGGCTGAGGCATCTGAAGCGCTTCCGGTATGAAGGCCCGGGCCGCGCGCACGCGACCCGGAATCGGCGGACAAGGGTCGCACTATAGCGTAGCGAACCCGCCCCGCCCTACAGGGACAACGCTAGGATTCGCCCACTTTTCAGGCGATCGGCGCGGGCGGCTCGCCGCCCTGCTGCGCGTCGCGCATCTCCATTAGCAGGCTGTGCAGCATCTCGGTCGACAGGCCGTGCAGCACCAGGCGATAGCCGGCGCGCAGGGTCGACATCGGCACCAGCGGATGGCTGTTGTTGACCAGGATCAGGTGCTGCGGCGCGCCCAGCAGCTTGGCCGCGTAGATGCCGATGGTCTCGTCCAGCTGCAGCGAATTGGCTGCGCGCCAGAAGTCGTTGTCGGTCAGCATCAATTGATACAGCGGCGTGAATAGCTCGATGGCGCTCTGCAGGTCGAGGAAATTCAGTTTGCCCTGCGGCATATCCTCAAGCTTCAGATCAGGATCGCGGATCATCGAGAAGTCGACGCGCTCGGGCGCATGCATCTCCACGCCGGCATCGCGCAGGGCCTGGTTCAGGCGGATCACGAAGTTGAACAGGTTCAGGTCGTGCTTGACGAACAGCTCGTCCTTGAGATCGTCGATCTCCATCGGCTCGAGCGGCGTGGTGGCCACGCGCACGGGCGAATTGGCGGCGATGAACGCCAGGATCTGCGCGCCCAGATGGAAATGCCGCAGGATCAGCCAGTTGGCCTCGGGCGACACGAAGCGCTTCAGGCCCCACGCCAGGATGCGATGCAGCAGCCGCGAATGCGACCAGCGGCGCGGCAGGAAGGTCTTGATGACCTGGATCAGGATGATGCAGGCGCGCGCCAGCGGCCGCAGGAACGGCAGCAGGTACTGGCGCGAGCCGCAGCTCGAATCGGTCAGCCAGGCCTTCTTGACCTTGTCCGGCAGGGGCGTGCTGCGATCCAGGTACAGCGCCAGCCACGGGCTCGGATCGGCGGGATCGTGCCCCTTGGCAAGGAATTCGGGTTCCCTGTTCATGCGGCCTCGTCCTCCATCACATGATGAAACTGCATCAGGTACAGCGCGGCGGTGCGGCGCGCGGTGTCGACGATGCGCCGCTCGGCGCGGCCGTCTTCGTCGCAGTCCAGCGCCAGTTCCACCGCGGTCAGCCAGCGCGCCAGGTGGTTCTCGTCGTTGTGGCCATGGTATTCCAGGAAGCGGAAGGCGTCCGGCGGCAGCTTCAGGCTGGCCTTGAGCAGCGGCAGCAGGGCCGGCACGATGCGCTGGCCCGTGCCCTCGATGATGTAGATGGCGCCCAGGAGGCCGATCGGATCGCGCGTGGCGGCCAGGCTGTGCAGATAGGCGTTGAGCGCCTCGCCGCCGGGATTGCGGCGCAGCGCATCGATGTTGTCGATGCTGCCGCCGGCCGTGCGGTAGTCCTGGAACAGGATCTGGAAGTCGTTCTGCTCCTCGCCGGCGTGCATGTCGATCAGCGCGGCCAGCGGCTGGTATTGCTCGGTCAGCGAAGCCGCGCCTTCGCGCATCCACTTGCTGCCCTCGCGCACCTGCGGAATCCAGTTCTCCATCCAGTTCAGGTAATCGGCGGTCTGGAAGCGGCGGTTGCGCAGGCGCCGCACCACCGGCGTGCGCCAGACGCGCGAGCGGTAGTCGTGCCAGATCGCCGCCAGTTCGGTCAGCAACTGGCCCAGCCCCTGCGGCGCCATGTCCGGATCGTGCGGCGGCGCGATGGCGTCGGCATCGGCGCTGTGGGCGTCCTCGCGCCCGGCCCCGGCCGGCGTGGCGCCCACGGCCACCGAGGGCGCGGCGTCATGCGCGGCCTCGGCCTCCAGCAGCATGTAGGCCGCCATGAACCGGCCCGACTCGGGGATGTAGCAGAAGATCTGCTCGCCCGGCTTGATCTCACGGGTTTCGAGGAACTCGGCCAGCATGATCAGGATCGACGCCGCGCCGGTGTTGCCGCGCCAGGCCAGGTTGCTGAACCAGCGCTCGCGCGGAATCACCAGGCCGGCCTTCTCCATCAGGTCCTCGACCACCGGAATGAATTTCTCGGAGGAGTAATGGCACAGGAAATGATCGACCTGGTCCGGATCCAGCCAGCCGTCGCGCACCAGCTTGGCGTACTCGTGGATGCCGATGTCGAACAGGTGCGGCAGCAGGCGGATGTCCTGGCGCAGCGACAGCGCGCCGTCGGCCTCGGCCTCGTTCCAAGACGGATAGTCCAAGTGGCCCTTCTGCCGGTCGGCCGACAGGCCCAGCTGCATGCACACCGGATAGTCGCCCGAGAACGAACGCTGGTGCACCCACTTCAGGCGCAGCCGCACGCCCTTGGACGCGCCGGGCAGCGGCCGGCCGCCGCGTCCCAGCAGCAACGCGCCGGCGCCATCGGACAGCATCCAGCGCAGGAAATGCGCGTCGAAGTCGGCGTCGTAGCCGCGCGCGGCAAAGCGCGAACGCTTGAACAGGCGCGACGGCAGCTCGGCCGCGACCGCCAGCGCGCTGGCATGGCCGCCCATCTCGACACCCTGCGCCGCCACCTGGATCGCCGACACGCCCGCGGCGCAGATGCCGTGCACCGACAGCGTCTCCATCGGATGCGCGGCCAGCTCGCCCTGGATCATGTTGGCAAAGCCCGGCATCAGCGCGTCGCCCCCGGACGACCCGCTGGTCAGCAGCGACACGTCCGCCAGGTCGCCGTCATTGCGCCGCAGGCAATCGCGGATGGCGTTGGCGGCCAGCTGCGCGTTGGTGAAGACGGTGGCGCCCTCGGCATCGATCGCGTAGTAGCGCTGCTTGATGCCGTTCTCGGCCAGGATGCGGCTCTTGATGCGGCTGGACATGCGGTTCAGCGGCGCGATGTAGCTGTCCATGGCCTCGTTGGACACGGGTTCGCCCGGCATGAAATAGCCGGCGCTTTCCAGGTAGACACGATTGAACGCGATAGGCATGGCGGGTCTCTAGTGGCAGGTATGGGGTTGCGGCGCTAGCGCACGTGCTCGGGCGCCATACACGAACGGCTGCGAAAGCGCGGCAGGAAGGTGCCCAGCACGAACACGCGGAACATGTACGGCGTCAGGCCGCCTTCGTTCAGCGCGGGTGTCACGCGGGCCCGGTAGTAGTCGCGATGCAGCGTGGTCAGTTCCGACCAGTGCGCGCGCGGGTTCTCGTGGTGCGCGGTATGCAGGCCGATGTTGAACAGCAGCGGATTGACCAGTCCTTCGAAATTGCGGGCGTAGTTCAAGCCGGCGACGGCGCGCGGCCCGCCATCGGCGTGCGCGTGTTGCAGGTAGTTGGTGGCCAGCAGCCAGTGCAGGCCGTGCAGTTGCGGAACGATGACGAACACCAGCGCCTTGACCGGATTGATGGCCAGCAGGCCGCCCCACAGCCCCAGCCAGGCGCCGTACTGGCACATGCAGTAGCGCCACGCGCCCGGCCAGTGCCGGCGCAGCCGTCCCAGCCAGGCAAAGAACAGCGGATACAGCACCCACACGGCCTGCACCGGATGGATCAGGTAGCCCCATAGATGATTGGTGTCGCCGCCAAAGCGATAGGTGCGCGCCACGTCGCGCGCGCCATGCTTGTAGCGATGATGGTTGGCCACGTGCGCCGGATAGAACACGAAGGTCGGATGCCCCTGCAGCAGCGTGATCCAGAAATCGGTGGCGCGGTTGGCCCAGCGGCCATGCCACATGCGGATGTGCGTGTGGTTGTGATGAATCACGCCAATGCCCAGCGTCAGGAACAGCATCAGCGCGTACAACGGCCACCAGAAGCCGTGCAGCCACTGCCACGCCGCCAGGGCGGGCAGCGCGCCCAGGTAGGCCAGGCTCTGCCAATCGCGCCGGTTGCGCAGCGCTGGCAGCCGGCGCGTCTTGCTAAGCCCGTCCGCCAAGCGATTCTCGCTGCCGGAAAGCCTCCAGCTGGGGCGCGGCCGCCTCGGCCTTCAGCCGGGTGCGGAACAGGCGGTCCATGAACGTGAACTGGAAACCAAAATTGCCGTTGTAGCAGGCGTGGTGCAGGTGATGCCGGCGGCTCGCCGCAAACCAGTGCGCATACGACACGTTGGGAAAGAAGTCGTAGTTGGCGTGGCCGATGCAATTGAAGAACAGGCTGAACAGCGGCACCGACGCCAGCGACCAGAAGCTGAAATCATGCAGCACCATCGGCAGCATGATGACGTTGCCCAGCAT
The DNA here is from genome assembly GCF_052906545.1 of Achromobacter sp. CSND-B12. Taxonomy (NCBI): domain Bacteria; kingdom Pseudomonadati; phylum Pseudomonadota; class Betaproteobacteria; order Burkholderiales; family Alcaligenaceae; genus Achromobacter; species Achromobacter sp. CSND-B12. The sequence continues at coordinate 2,950,993 of NZ_JBREGJ010000001.1, forward strand.
CAGCGCCTCGATCGGATGGAAGCTGTAGGTCGAGAACGGGGTGGTCACCACCGAACGGTGGTGCGGCAGGTGGAAACGGCGCAGCAGCTTGGTGTGCAGCAGCCGGTGATTGATCCAGAAATGCACGTCGTTCCAGGCCACCAGCGCCAGGATCTCCAGCGTGATCTTCTGCCAGCTGGCGTCGGGGTCCAGGTGCGCCCAACCCAATTGCAGCAGGCCCCAGGGAAAGATCATGCCGGTGCCGAACAGCAGGATCGACACGCCCGACTGCGTGAACTCACGGCGCAACTGGCCCGGCGCCAGCGGCCGCGGATCGAGCGGCCGGCCGATGCCCAGCGCCGGCAGGATGCGCTGGGTCAGCAGCCAGGTGGCCGCGCCGAACAGCAGGTAGATGCCGCCGAAGAACAGCAGGCCCGCCAGCATGACCTGCCAGGCGGACAACGCGACAAAAGCTTGGGCCATGAACGTTTTGTTTCACCCCGGAGAATGGCCGCATCATAAGCAATCCGCCAGCCTCGCGGGGAGACATTTATTACCAAATGAATCCGGGCGCCACAAAGAAGCAGTCCATGCCGCGCTTGCCGCTATTGGCAGGGAAACTGCCGGTTCAGGCCCGCGACCACCGCATCCATGCGCCGGGCCAGGGCCGCGCTGGCCGCCGGCATGGGCTCTCGCAGCTCGTCGCTGAGCAGTCCCTGGCGCCCCAGTTGCGCCTTCACCGGCCCCGGATTGGGTTCGGCGAACGCCAGCTGGATCACCGGCGCCAGCGCCTGGAACAGCTTGCGCGCCAGGTCCAGCTGCTGCGCCCGCACCGCCTGGTACATGGCCACGAACAGGTCGGGCCGGATGTGCGCCGCCGCCGCGATCAGGCCGCTGCCGCCCAGGCACAGCAGCGACAGCGATTGCAGGTCCTCGCCCGCCAGCACGTTCATGTTGCCGTCGGCGATCAGCGCCAGGGTCTTGTCGAGCGAACCGCCGCAGTCCTTGATGGCCGCGATGTTCGGATGCGCGGCCAGCGATAACAGGGTCGAGGTTTCCAGCGTCGTTCCTGTGCGGTATGGAATGTCGTACAGCACCAGGGGAAAGCGCGAGGCATCGGCCAGGCTGCGGAAGTAGGCGGCGGCGCCTTCCTGGCCGGGCCGCACGTAGTACGGCGCCGGCGCCAGGATGCCGGCCAACGGCCGGGTGCCGAACGCGGCCAGGCGTTGCAGCACGTGGCCCTGGTGGTTGCCGGCCAGGCCCATCACCACCGGCATGGCGCCGGCCTCGGCGAGCACGGCATCCAGCACCGCCAGTTGCTCGGCGTCATCGAGCGCCGCGGCTTCGCCGGTGCTGCCGCACACGACCAGCCCGTCGACGCCCGCCGCCGCGAAATGGCGCACCAGGCGGCGCAGAGCCCCGCCATCGACAGCGCCGCCGGAGAACGGCGTCACCAGGGGAATCCAGACGCCTTGGAACGGGGATTGATGAGTTTGCATGAACACTCCTTCGGTGTAAGCGGACCGCGGTTGGACCGTACAGAAGTGCTCGGGATACTGGGGGTGCGCGCGAAGGCGCCGTGGCGCCGCCGTGAGGCCGCTGTTCCGTCGCCCATCTGACGGAACAGCATGCTCCGGTCAGATGAGCGGCTGTTTTTTGGATTTCAGGCCGGCGCAAACCGTCGCCACGCCAAGGGCGCGGAACAGCAAAGCGGACGAGATGGCCTGAGGAATCATGAATGGAATAAGAGGTTGAAACCGGCCGCAGGCGGCCGATGCGCAAATCTACCGGGCCGCCGCCATGCTGTCAACGCAGGCTGGCCAGGAAGACCGCGCACAACGCTTCCATGCCCTGGCGATCGTCTTCGTCGAAACGGTCCGGCACCGGGCTGTCCACGTCCCACACGCCGATCAACTCGCCCTGGTGCACCAGCGGCACCACGATCTCGGAACGCGAGGCCGCGTCGCAGGCGATGTGGCCGGGGAAGGCATGCACGTCGGGCACGAGCTGCGTCTGGCGCTGGCTGGCGGCCGCGCCGCACACGCCGCGATCGAGTGGAATGCGCACGCAGGCCGGCTTGCCCTGGAACGGCCCCAGCACCAGTTCCGTGCCGTCAAATAGGTAGAAGCCCACCCAGTTCAGGTCGGGCAGCGCCTGGTAGGCGAGCGCGCTCAGGTTGGCGGCGTTGGCGATGCGGTCGTGCTCGCCGTCGAGCAGGGCGCGGGCCTGTTTGGTCAGTTCGGCGTACAGCGCGGCCTTGGACTCGGCGGCGATCGGGGCGGCTTCAAACATATGTATAAATGTAACTGTACAGGCGATTATCGATGCAAGTGATTTTAGGGGCAGCCTGCGATAAAGGGGCCGCCTTGCTACGCTGTGGGACAATAGTTTACGCAGCAACGTCTTTACCGCTCCGTTGTCATCACCCCGTCACCCCCCTTCTTGATTAAGAAGCAAGCCATGGACAAGCCTCTCGAACCGACGTTCGCCTTTTCCGAACGCGCCCAGCAACTCACCAGCTCCGCCATCCGCGAGATCCTCAAGGTCACCGAGCGTCCCGAAGTCATTTCGTTCGCAGGCGGCCTGCCGGCGCCCGGCGGCTTCCCGGTGGAAGTAGTGCGTGCGGCATTCGACAAGGTACTGTCCACCAACGGCCGCGCGGCCCTGCAATACGGCCCCACCGAAGGCTATGCGCCGCTGCGCCAATGGGTCGCCGACGACCTGAACCGCGCCGGCGCCAACATCGCCGCCGACCAGACCCTGATCGTGTCCGGCTCGCAGCAGGCCCTGGACCTGCTGGGCAAGGTGCTGATCGACAAGGACAGCAAGGTGCTGGTCGAAGACCCCAGCTACCTCGGCGCGCTGCAATCGTTCAGCCTGTACCAGCCCAAGTTCGTGCCGGTGCCCACCGACGATGGCGGCCTGATCCCCGAAGCCATCACCCCCGAACTGGCCGCCGGCGCGCGCTTCCTGTACGCGCTGCCCAACTTCCAGAATCCCACCGGCCGCACCCTCAGCCTGGAACGCCGCATCGCGCTGGTCAAGCGCGCCGCCGAACTGGGCCTGACCATCATCGAGGACGATCCCTACGGTGAACTGCGCTACGCCGGCGAACCGCAACCGGGCCTGATCGCGCTGGCCGCCGAGTATGGCGCCAACGTGGTGCGCCTGGGCACGTTCTCCAAGGTGCTGGCCCCCGGCCTGCGCCTGGGCTACATCGCCGCCGCCCGCCCGCTGATCAACAAGCTGGTGCAAGCCAAGCAGGCCACCGACCTGCACACGCCCACGCTGACCCAGATGGCCGTGTACGAAATCGTCAAGGACGGCTTCCTGGAAGAACACCTGCCCAACGTGCGCGAAATCTACCGCGCCCAGGGCAGCTGCATGCTCGAAGCCATCGCCCGTGAATTCCCGTCCACCGTCAGCTGGACCAAGCCCGAAGGCGGCATGTTCATCTGGCTCACGCTGCCCGAACACATCGACAGCACCAAGCTGCTGGAAAAGGCCATCGCCCAGAACGTCGCCTTCGTGCCGGGCGCGCCGTTCTATTGCGGCGCCGGCCGCGCCAACACGCTGCGCCTGAGCTTCGCCACCGTGCCGGAGGACAAGATCCGCACCGGCATCGCCATCCTGGGCAAGCTGCTCAAGGAATACACGGCCTGAAAACCGGGTCCTGAACACCCTTGACGGTTCCGCGGCCGGGCGCATTGCCCGGCCGTTGTTTTATGCTGTCGGCTTTCCTCCCATTTCTTTCGCCGTGACAGTGAGCGCTCCGCAATCCTCTCCCGTCGACCTCAGCGACATTGTTTTCACCGACTGGGTCGAACGTTGGCTGCCCAAATCGTGGCGGCCCTACGCCCGGCTATGCCGGCTCGACCGCCCCATCGGCACCTGGCTGACGCTGCTGCCCTGTATCGCCGCCCTGGTCCAGGCCGCCGGCGGACTGCCAGACCTGCAACGCCTGGTGGTGTTCTCGCTGGGCGCGCTGCTCATGCGCGGTATCGGCTGCACCGTCAACGACATGTGCGACCGCAACTTCGACAAGCACGTCGAACGCACCCGCTTCCGTCCGCTCACCAGCGGCCAGCTCAGCATGCGTAATGCGGTCTGGTTCTTGATCGGCCAATTGCTGGTCTGCGGCTCGCTGCTTTTCTTCCTGAATGGCATGAGCCGCTGGCTCGCCGTGGCCGTCTTGCCGTTCGTTTTCATCTATCCGCTGTGCAAGCGCGTCACCTACTGGCCGCAGGTCGTCCTGGGCATCTGCTTCAACTGGGGCATGCTGATGGCCTGGTCGGATACGCAGAACCACGTGCCCCTGGCCGCCATCGCGATGTGGTTCGGCGCAGTGCTGTGGCAGGTGGGTTACGACAGCATCTACGCCTACGTCGATGTGCGCGACGACCGCAGCCTGGGCCTGCATTCCACGGCCATGCGCTTCGGTGACCAGGGCAAGCTGTGGATCGGCGGCTTCTATCTGGCCACCGTGATCCTGTGGGCCTGGGGCGGCCATGCCATCGGCATGTCATGGGCCTATTACGTCGGCATGGCGGCCATCGCCGCGCACCTGGCATGGCAGTTGAAGGTGTTCGACATCCAGCGTCCGGATCGCAATTTCATGCTGTTCCGCGCCAATCTCTGGCTGGGCGCGATCCTGGTCGCGGCGGCGCTTGCCGGCACCCTGATCGCCTGATCCGGCGCATTGCGGACACCCCCCGCTTGGGGGATGATGGCCGCTCCGACACGCTTTACGGAGACCACGCATGTCCGCATTGACCAAAACCCTGCTGGCCCTGGCTTCGGCCAGCGCCTTGCTCGGCGCCCTGCCCGCCCACGCCCAGGCCACCACCGATTGCTCCGCCCAGCGTGGCTGCGCCGCGAAGTTCTGCCATCTGGAAAACGAAATCACCTATGCGCGCGCCCACGGCAACACGCACCGGGTGGCCGGCTTGCAGAAGGCGCTGGCCGAAGCCAAGGCGTACTGCACCGACAGCCGCCTGCAATCGCGGCGCGAAGCCGACGTGCGCGACAAGCAGAACAAGGTTTCCGAGCGCGAAGACGAGCTCAAGGCCGCCCGCGCCAAAGGCAAGCAGGAAAAGATCGACAAGGCCCAGCGCAAGCTGGATGAAGCCCGCGCCGAATACGACGCCGCGCTGGCCGACCTGAACCGCTGACCTGGTTTCCCCTTACCCGCCCCGTGGCCTCGACCTCGGGGCGGCGTATCCCGCCTCGCCCCCCCACTTCGTCACTCGCCCGCCGCCGACCGCCGGCGCGCCTTGCCGCCCCCACAACGGCCGGACGCACGGCGCCGATGGGGGGCGCTCGTCCGCCAACCACTACCTATTGCGTCATCAAATGGAAATATCGCCACCTATGGTGCCATTTGGTAAGTTGCCAGGCGATTAGTACTTATTTTGGAAAGATGTTTTCAGAGAATAAGGGTTTATCCCAGGGTTATTTAGGCCGAGAATGCATCTCATCGGGACACAGCAAGCGACCCCCGGCAATCAGGCCAGAGGATCGGATCCCAAGCTCAAGACATATGGAGGTCTGCTATGAAAACCCTTGCTACCGCTTTGATGCTGTCCATGTCCGTTCTGGCCGCCGGCGCCCAAGCCGCTGAAGCCGACCAAGGCGCCACCCGCGCCCAGGTCCAGGCCGAACTGCAACAAGCCAAGGTTTCGGGCCAATACACCTTCGGCGAAGAAGGCTACCCCGCCGCCATCGCCCAGAAGTCCAGCCTGACCTCGCAGCAAGTGCAGGAACAGCTGGCCCAGGCCAAGAATGCCGGTGAAGTCACCTTCGGCAACATGGACTACCCGCCCGCCCCGCACGCGGCTGCCACGTCGCTGAGCCGCAGCCAGGTGCAAACCGAACTGGCCCAGGCCAAGGCGGAAGGCCTGGTCACCTTCGGCAATATGGACTACCCCCCCATGGGCAGCTGATTGCACGGCCTGGTCTCCAGGCCCCGCAATCCACCCGAAAAGCCCTCCGGCCTCACCCGGAGGGCTTTTCTTTTGACGATTCGACATTCAATTAAGTCATAACGACGCCACTCATAGCCGTTACGACGCTTTGCTATCTACAAATCGACAGCGCCCGCGCATAGGATGAGGCCAATTCCCTCCCCCTCTATGCAGGAGTCGCACCATGTCCACCTCCACCAAGCCCGTCCTCCTCCTGGGCGCCGGCAAAATCGGGTTCGCCATTGCCCTGATGCTCGAACGCAGCGGCGACTATTCGGTCCTGGTTGCCGACCAGGACTCGGCACGGCTGAACCTCGTCGCGGAACTGGGCTGCGACACCCGCCAGATCTCGGACGACGCGTCCCTGGCCCGCTGCATCGAGGGCCGCTATGCGGTCGTCAACGCCCTGCCGTTCCACCGCGCCATCGCCGTCGCGCAGATGTGCGCGCAGGCCGGCGTGCATTATTTCGACCTGACTGAAGACGTCGCCAGCACCCATGCCATCCAGGCGCTGGCCGCAGACGCCCGCGCCGTGCTGATGCCGCAGTGCGGCCTGGCTCCGGGCTTCATCGGTATCGTCGGCAATGCGCTGGCGCGACGCTTCGACACGCTGCTGGACCTGCGCATGCGCGTGGGCGCGCTGCCGCGCTATCCGTCCAACAGCCTGCGCTACAACCTGACGTGGAGCACCGAGGGGCTCATCAACGAATACTGCAACCCATGCGAGGCCATCGTCGACGGCCAATTGACCAGCGTGCCGGCGCTGGAGGGCTACGAGACCTTCGCGCTGGACGGCGTCGAGTACGAAGCCTTCAACACCTCGGGCGGCCTGGGCACGCTGCCTGCAACGCTGGTGGGCCGCGCGCGCAATGTCGATTACAAGTCGGTGCGCTATCCCGGCCACTGCAACCTGATGAAGCTGCTGCTCAACGATCTGCGGTTGCGCGATCGCCGCGACCTGCTAAAGGACATTTTCGAAACCGCCATTCCCACCACCGAGCAGGACGTGATCGTGATCCAGGCGCAGGCCTCGGGCCATCGCCACGGCCGGCTGGAAGAAGAGTCATACCCCATCCGCGTATTCGGCGCGGACGTCGACGGCCACCGACTCAGCGCCATCCAGCTGTCCACGGCCGCCGGCATCTGCGCGGCGCTGGACCTGGTGGCGCAGGGCACGCTGCCGCAACGCGGTTTCGTGGGCCAGGAACAGATCCCGCTGGAAGCCTTGCTGGGCAATCGCTTTGGCCGCGTCTATGCCGGCAAGCCGCTGGCATTGGCGGGCGCCATGACCGAGGACCGCTGAGGGCGGCGATGGTCGCTGACGGTAGGCCGCGAGCCGTCGCAACGCGCGGCCGTCGTTACCGTTGGCGCGCGCAACGCGGCTAGGCCCAGCCTTCCAGGCGCAGTGTCGCCCGCACCAGCCGCTGTTCTTCCTGCTCGATTTCCGCCAGGTTCTGCCGCACGCTGTCGACATGGTCGGCCGCGGCGCGGCGCGCCTGCTCCGGCTGGCGCGCGATCACGGCATTGAACAGCCGCGCGTGCTGCTTGTCGATCTGGCGCTTCGCGGGTTCACGGTGATACAGGTTGTTGACACAGGCGAACACCGACCCGAGCATCAGGTCGTTGAGCGACTGCAGCGTATGCACCAGCACCGGGTTGTGCGAGGCCTCGCAGATGGCCAGGTGGAACGCGTGATCCAGGTGCGCATGGGTGGCGGTGTCGGCCGATTGCGCGTTCACCATTTCGTCGTAACGGCGGCGGATCATGATGAAGTCGGCCTGCGTGCCACGCAGGGCCGCCAGCCGTGCCGAATCGGCCTCCAGCAGGGAGCGCACTTCGAGCAGGTCGTACAGCGTGCGCGGTTGCGAATTGAACAGGTGCATCAGCGGCCCGGCGTCGACCTTCGAGATGCGCGCCACGAACGAACCCTTGCCCTGCGAAGTGTGGATGATTTCACGCGCGCGCAGCAGTTTCAGGCCTTCGCGCAGCGCGGTGCGCGACACGCCCAGCTTTTCCGTCAGCCGCCGCTCCGACGGCAGCGCCTGGCCAGCCTTCAGGACGCCGTCCAGGATCAGGCGCTCGATGCGCTCCGCCACTTCATCCGCCACCTGGCGGGGTTTCGCTTCAGTTTCCGCGTGCATGCGTTCTCCGGACCAGTGGTATGACCAAGCGCCAACAGCAAACCGCCTGCCACCTACCACCTGCGTAAGTAACTGATATAAAACCATAAAAAAACGATGTTTGCCGAGCCGGGCGCAAACAAACTGGTATGACCAGCAGGTTTTGATATGGACTTTGCAGCGGGCGCGAACGATGATGTGTGGACAGATTCGCCCGGCGCGCGCGCCGTCCAGACCTCCTACCGTCAGAGATCCGCATGACTCAACGCATCCAGCACCACGGCCTGCAAGTGGCGGCCAATCTCAGCCAGTTCATCGACCAAGAGGCGCTGCCCGGCTCCGGGCTGGCCGCTGACGCGTTCTGGAAGGGGTTCGCCGCCCTGGTGCATGACCTGGCGCCCAAGAACCGCGCCCTGCTGGCCGAACGCGATCGCCTGCAGGCCGAACTCGACGCCTGGCATCGCGCCCATCCCGGCCCCATCGCCGATCCGGCCGCCTACCGCCAGTTTCTGGAAGGCATCGGCTACCTGTTGCCCCAACCGGCCAGCGTGCGCGCCACCACCGACAATGTCGACACCGAGATTTCGCAGCAGGCCGGCCCGCAACTGGTGGTGCCGGTGTCCAACTCCCGCTACGCCCTGAATGCCGCCAACGCGCGCTGGGGCAGCCTGTACGACGCGCTGTACGGCACTGACGCGATTCCCGCCACGCCCGGCGACGGCGGCGCCGGCTACAACCCCGAACGCGGTCGCGCCGTCATCGCCCGCGCCCGCGCCTTCCTGGATGAGGCCGCGCCGCTGGCGCAGGGCTCGCACACCGACGCCCGCGGCTACACGGTCGAGAATGGCCAGCTCAAGGTGGCGCTGGCCAATGGCGCCACCACGCTCAAGAACCCGGCCCAGTTCACCGGCTACCAGGGCGACGCGGCGGCTCCCGGCGCCATCCTGCTCAAGAACAACGGCCTGCATTTCGAGATCCAGATCGACCGCGCCCATACCATCGGCGCCACCGACGCGGCCGGCGTCAAGGACGTGCTGGTCGAGGCCGCGCTGACCACCATCATGGATTGCGAGGACTCGGTCGCCGCGGTCGACGCCGACGACAAGGTCCACATCTACCGCAACTGGCTCGGCCTGATGAAGGGCGACCTGACCGAAGCCGTCACCAAGGGCGGCAAGACCTTCACCCGCAAGCTCAATCCCGACCGCCAGTACACGCGTCCGGACGGCTCGGCCCTGACGCTGCACGGCCGTTCGCTGATGTTCGTGCGCAACGTCGGCCACCTCATGACCAACCCGGCCGTGCTCGACCGCGACGGCCAGGAGATCCCGGAGGGTATCCTCGACGCCGTGGTCACCAGCCTGGCGGCGCTGCAGGACCGCAATCGCAAGCTGAACTCGCGCACCGGTTCGGTCTACATCGTCAAACCCAAGATGCACGGCCCCGCGGAGGCCGCATTCGCCAGCGAGCTGTTCGACCGCGTCGAAGACCTGCTGGGCCTGCCGCGCAATACCCTGAAAATGGGCATCATGGATGAAGAGCGCCGCACCAGCGTCAACCTCAAGGCCTGCATCGCGGCCGCGGCGTCGCGCGTGGCGTTCATCAACACCGGGTTCCTCGATCGCACGGGCGACGAAATGCATTCCAGCATGGAGGCCGGCCCCATGCTGCGCAAGGGCGACATGAAGTCCACCGCCTGGATCACCGCCTACGAACGCAACAACGTGCTGGTCGGCCTGGACGCCGGCCTGCGCGGCCGCGCCCAGATCGGCAAGGGCATGTGGGCCATGCCCGACCTGATGGCAGCCATGCTCGAACAGAAGATCGGACATCCCAAAGCCGGCGCCAACACTGCGTGGGTGCCTTCGCCGACCGCGGCGACGCTGCACGCGCTGCACTACCACCAGGTGGACGTGCAGGCGGTCCAGCAGGAACTCGAACGTACCCGGCTCGACAGCGTGCGCGACGAGTTGCTGGCGGGCCTGCTGACGGTGCCCGTGGGTGATCGCTCCAAGTGGTCCGCCGCCGACATCCAGCAGGAACTGGACAACAACGTCCAGGGCATCCTGGGCTACGTGGTGCGCTGGATCGACCAGGGCGTGGGCTGCTCCAAGGTGCCGGACATCCACAACGTCGGTCTGATGGAAGACCGCGCCACGCTGCGCATCTCCAGCCAGCACATCGCCAACTGGCTGCGCCACGGCGTCACCAACCGCGACCAGGTCATGGAAACCTTCCAGCGCATGGCCAAGGTGGTGGACGGCCAGAACGCCGGCGATCCCCATTACCTGCCGATGGCCGGCAACTTCGACGGCTCGCTGGCGTTCAAGGCGGCTTGCGCGCTGGTGTTCGAAGGCCTGACCCAGCCCAACGGCTACACCGAGCCACTGCTGCACAAGTTCCGCCTGGAGTTCAAGGCCGCCCGGGCCTGATTGCCGCCGGCCACGGCGACGCATACCCCTACCGGACAGCCTCGGCTGTCCTTTTTTTGGCCGGCATCTGCAAGAGGTCGCCATTTTTCGCACAGTCGTGCTAAATTCGATCGCATGACTGCCAAGACCGAAAAAAGCGAGCTGACTTTCGCGGCCATCGTGGACGCGGCCCTGGACATGGCCGCCGCCCAGGGGCTCGAGAGCCTGTCGCTCGGCCAGGTGGCCAAACGCCTGGACATCAGCAAGAGCGGCGTGTTTTCGCGGGTCGGATCGCGCGAGGCCTTGCAGCAGGCCGTTCTGGACGAGTACGAGCGCCGCTTCGTCGCCGCGGTCTTCACGCCCGCGATGGCCCGGCCTCGCGGCCTGCCGCGCCTGAACGCGTTGATGAACCTGTGGATCGAGCGTGCGTGCAATGTCGAGCTGCTGACCGGCTGTATCTACATCGCCGGCGCCTTCGAGTTCGACGATGTCGAATCCCCTCTGCGCGAGATCCTGGAAAACAACCTGCGCCGCTGGCGTGGAGTGATGGTGCGCACGGTGCGACAGGCGCTGGACGAAGGCCATCTGCGCCCGGATACCGATCCCGAACAGCTCGTGTTCGAGGTCTACAGCCTGATGATCGGGCTGATGCACGATGCCCGCTTCCTGCGCGATCCGAAGGCGCGCGAACGGGTGCGGGCCGCCTACGAGCGCCTGATTTCGACCTATCGCAGTTTCAAGTACATCGAGTAGTCGTCACCACGGGAGCCGGCGCCAGCCGGCATTGTTTTCGACAAATTTCGCACGATCGTGCGATTTTAGGGGCATGGAGCGGATCATGGTTTTCTACATCGGCGCAGCACTGGCAGTGGCGGGGCTGGCCCGCATATGGTTCCTGTGGCGCGCGCTGCTGCGCCAGTTACCTGATCTGTCGTGCCACCTCGTGCTGTTCTGAAAAAAGCGCGCGCCGAGGCAGGCGCGGACGGATGCCGGCAAGATGCTCGCGTGGAGCGCACGTCCCAGTCTATATTTCGTACTCACTCCCCGCCCGTGCCTCCATGTCGCGTTCCGTTCATCTCCTGATCATCGATCCGCAGAATGATTTCTGCGACCTGCCCGCCAGCCACCTGCCCGCCGATCCCCTGACCGGCCAGGCCATCGCACCCGCGCTGCCGGTGCCCGGCGCGCACGCCGACATGCAGCGACTGGCGCGCTTCATCGACGCCGCCGCGCCGGCTCTTTCGGCCATTACCGTCACGCTGGATTCGCACCACCGGCTGGACATCGCCCATCCGACGTTCTGGCGCACCGGCGATGACCGTGCGGTCGCTCCCTTCACCCCTATCACCGCTGGCCAGGTACGCTCGGGCGCCTTCCTGCCGCGCCATGCCGACGACCTGCCGCGCACGCTGACCTACCTGGACGAACTGGAAGCGCGTGGCCGCTACACCCTGATGGTATGGCCGGTGCATTGCGAGATCGGCACCTGGGGCCACAACGTCCACGCCGACGTGCGCGCGGCTTATGCCAGGTGGGAAGACGAACGCCAGTTCATCGTGCGCAAGGTGCCCAAGGGCGCCAACCCCTGGACGGAACACTACAGCGCGCTCATGGCCGAGGTGCCCGACGCCGACGATCCACGCAGCCAGCTCAACCGCCGGCTGCTCGATTCCCTGGACCGCGCCGATCTCATCATCGTGGCCGGCGAAGCCGGCAGCCACTGCGTCAAGGCTACGGTCGAACACATCGCCGAATACCTGCCGGGCGGCAACCTGTCGCGCGTGGTGTTGCTGACGGATTGCATCAGTCCGGTCACGGGTTTTGGCGATGCCCAGGCCAGTTTCCTGCAACGCATGCGCGACCTGGGTATGCAGGCACGGACCAGCGTCGACATGGCGCGCGCACTGACCGTCTGACGCGGAAGGCCAGACGCTCCCTTGAGCAACGACGGTGGCAGGCGATTCGCGAGGCTCCCTTGATCAATGCCGCAAACACAACGGCCGCAAGCTGACGCGTTGCGGCCGAGTTGGTGGACGACAGAGAAAGCGGGTCAGGCGGCGGGCTTGTCCTGGCATTCGACGTACAAGGCGCTGATCGCCTCGCACAACGCCGGCGGCGCCTGGAACAGGCGCGACACCAGCATGCAGCCCTGCACCGTGGCGAACACCGCCCGGCCGGCCGCTTCGGCGCTGCCCGAGAACTTCAGGGTGCCTTCTTCGGCGCCTTGCGCCAGCACACGGGCCAACCAGGCTTCGTGCGCGCGGAAAAATCCCTGCAACGCGCCGCGCACGCGGTCGGGCAAGCTCATCATTTCGGCGGCCAGCATGCCGCCCAGGCACAGTTCGCCGTGGCCACAGGCCTTCGATTCCATCATCGACAGATAGGCGTCGAGCTGGGCGTGGGCCGGCTGCGCGGTATCGATGCTGCGCACCGAAGCCAGGGCGCGGGCGCTATAGGCTTCGACGGCCTCGTAGAGCAGGTCGTCCTTGCCGGGAAAGTAGTAGTGGATGCTGGACGTCTTCACGCCCACGTGCTCGGCCAGGTCACGATAGCTGAAGCCGTTGCAGCCGCGGGTACGGATCAGCTTCTCGGCATGGGCCAGCAGCTGGTCGCGGGTGGTGTTGGGGGTCGGAGTGTCCATGGCTGAATATTACCTACTAATAGGTCGATACGTCATCGGCGGTAATCCCTATGCGGCGCTCCGGTGCAACCGTGCGAACCCCGGCCGGGAATGTTCCCGCCCCCCGGGGTTCGCAGTGGCCGGCATCGGACTCAGCCTTGCACGGGCGGGTAGTCCAGTTCGCCGCTGTCGGTCAGGCCCTGGGCGCGGGCGGCGGCCAGTTCCTGCTTGACCTGGGCGCGGCTCTTGTCGCCGGCGCTGGCGAAAGCGGTGGCGGCGGAGCCGTCTTCGGTGCTGACCAGTTCACCGTTGGCACGGGCGGCGGCCAGTTCTTGCTGCACCTGGGCGCGGGTCACCGTGCTGTGGGTGTCGGCGGCGGGCGGATAGTCCAGTTCGCCGGCATGGGCGGCGCCGAGGAACGAAGCGGTCAGGATCAGGGCGGATACGAGGGTCTTCATGGTTGATCTCCAGTAAGGATCAGTACTGCACGATGGGAAAGATGCTATCTATCTGTAGATAGGTTTGATGCCGAGAAAAATCAGCCTTGGACGGGCGGATAGTCCAGTTCACCGCTGTCGGTCAGGCCTTGGGCGCGGGCGGCAGCCAGCTCCTGCTTGACCTGGGCGCGGCTCTTGTCGCCGGCGCTGGCAAAGGCGGTGGCGGCCGAACCCTCTTCGGTGCTGACCAGTTCACCGTTGGCGCGGGCGGCGGCCAGTTCTTGCTGCACCTGGGCACGGGTCACGGTGCTGTGGGTGTCCAGAGCGGGCGGGTAGTCGAGCTCGCCGGCTTGGGCGGCACCGATGAAGGAAGCGGACAGGATCAGGGCGGATACGAGGGTCTTCATGATGGATCTCCAGATAACGATGGTGAGGTTGTTTCGGTTAAACTATCTACTTATAGGTAGATAACAAGGCAAATAAAAAGGGGTGCTACTGTATTTCTGGTTTGGGGCGGCGCCGCGTTGTTGTCTGAGTGCTGCGTCGATGGATGAATCTTACCTACTACTAGATAGATAGCGCAAGTGGGTTTTGTGAAACTAAATATTTCATAGCGCCATTCCACGCTTTCTCCATGTTTTTCCTCGTGGCCAGCCGCCGTTGAGGCTCCCTCACCGGTTGGCCGAGACCAACAGCATCATGGGCCGATCCTGTTCCTCCGCCAGCGCTGGCTGGCGGGCAAGCTGGGTTGGACTCGGCGCCCATTCATCCAGGTGTGCCAGCGTGAATCCGGCGCCTATCAGCAGGTTCACGTAATCCGCCACGGTGCGATGCTGCTTGATCACCCCTTTGGCCAGCCAATCTGTGCGCCGCTCGCCGCGCACGGCGTATTGATTCAACGGCCAGATCCGGCGTCCATCGTCATCCTGGATGAAGCCGGGCTGCGCCGGCGCGGTGTAGATGGGATGTTCACAGGAAAACACGAAGCGGCCGCCGGGCCGGAGCGCCTGGCGCACAGTGGCGATCAGGGCTGGCAGGCGCTCAAGGTAATGCAGGGTCAATGAACTGTAGGCCAGGTCGACGCTTTGCGGCGGCAACTGCAGACGTTCCAGGTCCGAACGTTCGTAGCGGATGGTGGCACTGATGGTGGTGGCGCGTGCCCGCGCCAGCATGTTCCGGGACACGTCCAGCCCCAGGACACTGGCCGCGCCCTGCTCATCGGCCCAACGGCAGAACCAGCCGAAACCGCAGCCCAGGTCGACCACGTCGCAGCCCCTGACATCGGCCAGCAACGCCCGCAGCGCGGGCCATTCCGGCGCCCCGTCCAGGCCATGCACCGAGCGGGCCAGGCGGCTGTAGCCGTCGAAGAATTCAGGCGTGTCGTAGATGTTCTGGGTCATGGATGGCTCCTGGGTTGCCGGTGGATATGGCCACGGCGTACGGACAGCGATCATCCTAACGCGAGTCGGGGGGCCTCTTCGACCCTGTTGAAAAGCTGTGGAAAAGCCCCGGATAGCGGTGTACAAGCTGTGAAGATGCTGTGCGCAGCCTGTGGATAGATGGCCCCGGGATACGCGTGGATCGAGTCTGCATGCGGCTCCGGGACAGGCAGCGGTTTGAAGAATGCGATCCCGGCAGGTGGTTGCACCCTATCGCCGCCAGGGCGACTCAAAGCCGTCCTGGAAGGGGACTTGTGTACAAGCTGTGGAAAAGGCCCGAATATCGGTGGGCAAGCTGTTGACATGCTGTGCACAGCCTGTGGACAGCCTCGGCGATTCCCCAGGGAAACCGGGCTGGATCGAGCCAAGACAGGGCCCAGACGGCACAAAGCCCGGCAAGCGCAAGGCTTGCCGGGCTTTGTTGTTGACTGCCGCGAACGCGCGATCAGAACGGAATGTCGTCGTCCATGTCGGCCAGGTTGGCGCCGCCACCGGCGGGCGCGGCCTGCGGTGCCGGACGCTGCTGCGGCGCCGGGCGCTGGGCCGGGGCGCGTTGCTGCGGCTGGCGTGCCGGCGCGTCGTCGTAACCGCCGCCACCGCCGTAGCTGCCGCCACCGCCGCCGCCATCTTCGCGGCCGCCCAGCATCTGCATCTGATCCGCGACGATTTCGGTGCTGTAGCGGTCAGCGCCGGTGTCCTTGTCCTGCCACTTGCGGGTCTTCAGGCGGCCTTCGATGTAGACCGAGCGGCCCTTCTTCAGGTATTCGCCGGCGATCTCGGCCAGGCGGTTGTACATGACCACGCGGTGCCATTCGGTTTCTTCGCGGCGCTCGCCCGAGGCCTTGTCCTTCCAGGTGGAGGTGGTGGCGATGGACATGTTGCAGATTGCGGCCCCGTCGGGGCTGTAGCGGACTTCCGGGTCGCGACCCAGGTTGCCCACGAGAATGACTTTGTTAACCGATGCCATGCCGTTGTCCCTCTGTTGTTGACAGCCTGTGCCACGCGTTGCCGCGAGCGCGCCGGCAACAACATAAATAGCGATGTTGAAGACCGGCTTCATGAAACTCGCCGGTCACCGCCATGATGACCGGCGACGCCGGTGAAGCCCTAGTTTGCCTTCTATTATCGACGAAAAGCGCTTGCCACGCCAAACAGGAATGGTGACAAAGCCGTCCACCCAGGGAAACGATTTCACCGCTGTTGGACACCGTTGGCGACGCGATCCGCGACTTTCGCCGATCGCGCCAGATCAGGCCAGCGGCTTGAGGGCCCAGGTCACGGCCAGCCACACGGCGGCCAGCACGGCGGCGCCGATGAACACCGCGCCAGCGCCGGAATGCGACGCCACCCAGCCGCCCAGCGCGCCGCCCGTGAACAGGCCCGCGGCCTGGGCAGTGTTATAGAACCCCAACGCCAGCCCCTTGTAGGCCTGCGGCGCCACGCGCGACACCAGCGAAGGCTGCAATGCCTCGAGCACGTTGAAGGCCACGAAGAAGCCGGTCAGGGCCACCGCCAGCGTGTAGAAACCGTGGCTGGCCACCGGCAACAACGCGCACACCAGCACCAGCCCGGCCACGGCGGCGCGCAGGGCGCCCCGATGGGCGCGGCGCTTTTCGGCGACGAACACCACCGGCACCATCAGCACGAACGACACCAGGATCACCGGCAGGTAGACCTTCCACAACTCGCGCGCATCCAGGCCGCCGACCTTGGCCAGCAGCGCCGGCACCACCACGAACAGCGACACCTGGATCATGTGCAGAACGAACACGCCGAAATTCAGTCGCAGCAGGTCGGTGTGGGTCAGCACCTGGCGCGGACTGGCGGCCTGCATGCTGCGGGCCTGCGTGCGCGGCACCACCGGCACCACCCAGCGCGCCACCGCCAGGCAGACCACGCCCAGGCAGGCGATGGTCCAGAACAGGCCCGACAGCCCCCACCAGCCCACCAGCACCGGCGACAGCACCAGCGAAGCGGCAAACGACAGGCCGATCGACCCGCCCACCATGGCCATGGCGCGGGTGCGCACTTCGTCCCGCGTGGCGTCGGCCAGCCAGGCGGTCACGGCGGCCGAAATGGCCCCGGCGCCCTGGATGGCGCGGCCGATGGTGATCCAGAACACGTCGTCGGCCTGCGCACAGACCACGCTGCCCGCCACGAACAGCAGCAGGCCGAACAGCACCACCGGCCGGCGGCCCCAGCGATCGGAGGCCAGCCCGAAGGGAATCTGCATGAACGCCTGGGTCAAGCCGTACATGCCCAGCGCCAAGCCGACGCGGGCGGGATCGTCCCCCCCGGGCAGGCCACGGGCGGCCACGGCAAACACCGGCAGCAACAGGAACAACCCCAGCATCCGGGCGGCGAACAAACCGGCCAGCGCCACGCTGGCGCGGCGCTCGGAGGGGGTCAATTTCAGTTTCGTGTCTGCCGGCATGCGGAATGTTCAACGATGACGTGGGCCGTCCGCGCGTGATTGTCATGCGCTTACGGTCTGATCTATGGCCTGAGGACTCGGCGCGCTATAGTACCAAGTTGGCCTTTGCAACCGCTTAAAAGAGCCCGATAGACGTGACCATACGCATTCGGGGTGCCCGCACCCACAATCTCAAGAACGTCTCGCTGGACCTGCCGCGCCACAAGCTGGTGGTGGTCACGGGCCTGTCCGGCTCGGGCAAGTCGTCGCTGGCGTTCGATACGCTTTATGCGGAAGGGCAGCGGCGCTACGTCGAAAGCCTGTCCGCGTATGCCCGCCAGTTCCTGCAACTGATGGACAAGCCCGACGTCGACCTGATCGAGGGCCTGTCGCCGGCCATCTCGATCGAGCAAAAGGCGGCGGGCCACAACCCCCGCTCCACCGTCGGCACCATCACCGAAATCCACGATTACCTGCGCCTTTTGTATGCGCGGGTCGGCACGCCCTATTGTCCGGACCATGGCCTGCCGCTGCAGGCGCAGAGCGTCAGCCAGATGGTGGACGCGGTGCTGTCCTGGCCGGCCGAAACACGGCTGGCGGTGCTGGCCCCCATCGCCCGCGGCAAGAAGGGCAGCTTCGAGGACGAATGCGCCAGCCTGCAGGCACAGGGCTATGTGCGCCTGCGCGTGGACGGCCAGATGGTCGAAATCGACGGCATGGCGCCGCTGAAGAAAACCGAGAAGCACGACATCGACGTGGTCATCGACCGCCTGCGCATCAAGCCCGAAAGCAAGCAGCGCCTGGCCGAGAGCTTCGAGACGGCGTTGCAGCTGGCCGATGGCCGCGCCCTGGCGCTGGACATGGACGGCGGCCGCGAACAGGTGTTCTCCAGCCGCTACGCCTGCCCCGTTTGCAGCCACAGCCTGCCGGAACTGGAGCCACGCCTGTTCAGCTTCAACAATCCGATGGGCGCCTGCCCCAGTTGCGACGGCATCGGCCAGGTCGGTTTCTTCGATCCCAAGCGCGTGGTCGCCTTCCCCGAGCTGAGCCTGGCGGCCGGCGCCATCCGCGGCTGGGACCGCCGCAACGCCTTCACCCATTCGCTGCTGACCAGCCTGGCGGCGCACTACGAATTCGACATCGAGGCGCCCTTCGAGGACCTGCCAGAGGCGCTGCGCGACAAGGTGCTGTACGGCTCGGGCGACGAGGAAATCTCGTTCCTCTACCTGAACGAAAAAGGCCGCAGCACCGTCAAGCGCCACACCTTCGAAGGCGTGATCCCGAACCTCGAACGCCGTTGGCGCGAGACCGATTCGGCCACCGTGCGCGAAGAATTGGGCAAGTACCGCAACATCAAGACCTGCCCCGACTGCGGCGGCTCGCGCCTGCGGCCGGAAGCGCGCAACGTGTTGATCGGCCAGGACCCGCGTGGCGGCGAACGCCATGGCCAGGCCATCTATGAAGTCGAGGCGATGCCGCTGTCGACCTGCCTGGCGTGGTTTCGCGACCTGACGCTGGCCGGCGCCAAGCAGGAGATCGCGCAGCGCATCGTGCGCGAGATCGAGGCACGCCTGAGCTTCCTGAACAACGTCGGCCTGAACTACCTGTCGCTGGACCGCAGCGCCGACACCATCTCCGGTGGCGAAGCCCAGCGCATCCGCCTGGCCAGCCAGATCGGCTCCGGCCTGACGGGCGTGATGTACGTGCTGGACGAACCCTCCATCGGCCTGCACCAACGCGACAACGACCGCCTCATCGGCACGCTGCAGCACCTGCGCGACCTGGGCAACAGCGTCATCGTGGTCGAGCACGACGAAGACATGATCCGCATGGCCGACTGGGTCGTGGACATGGGGCCGGGCGCGGGCGAGCATGGCGGCGAAGTGGTGGCGCAGGGCGATCCCGAGACCGTGCAGCGCGACCCCAACTCGCTCACCGGCCAGTACCTGAGCGGCCAGCGCGCCATCGCCATCCCCAAGCGCCGGCCGGTCACCGACGACCTGCCCTGGCTGACGCTCACGGGCGCCAGCGGCAACAACCTCAAGAACGTCGACCTGCGCCTGCCCGCCGGCCGGCTGATCTGCGTCACCGGCGTGTCCGGCTCGGGCAAATCGACCCTGGTCAACGACACCCTGGCGGTGGCGGTGTCGCGCCAGCTGCATCATGCGCAGAGCGAGCCGGCGCCCTACGTTGCGATGCAGGGCCTGGAGAACTTCGACAAGATCATCAGCGTCGACCAGAGCCCGATCGGTCGCACCCCGCGCAGCAATCCGGCCACCTACACCGGCCTGTTCACGCCGATCCGCGAGCTGTTCGCGGGCGTGCCCGAGGCCCGCACCCGCGGCTACGACCCCGGCCGCTTCAGCTTCAACGTCAAGGGCGGGCGCTGCGAGGCCTGCCAGGGCGACGGCGTGGTCAAGGTCGAGATGCACTTCCTGCCCGACATGTACGTGCCCTGCGACGTGTGCCACGGCAAGCGCTACAACCGCGAAACGCTCGAGATCCGCTATCGCGGCCGCAACATCAGCGAAGTGCTAGACCTGACGGTCGAGCAGGCGCTGGAGTATTTCGAATCGGTGCCGGCGATCGCGCGCAAGCTGCACACGCTGATCGACGTGGGCCTGTCGTACATCCGGCTGGGCCAAAGCGCCACCACGCTGTCGGGCGGCGAAGCGCAACGCGTGAAGCTGTCGCAGGAACTGTCGCGGCGCAGCACCGGGCGCACCCTGTACATCCTGGACGAACCCACCACCGGCCTGCATTTCCGCGACATCGAGCTGCTGCTGCAGGTGCTCAACCAGTTGGTCGACAGCGGCAACACGGTGCTCATCATCGAACACAACCTGGACGTCATCAAGACCGCGGACTGGCTCGTCGACATGGGCCCGGAAGGCGGCGACGGCGGCGGGCGCGTGGTGGCGCAAGGCACGCCGGAAGACGTGGCGGCCGCGCCGGAAAGCCATACCGGACACTATCTCGGCAAACTGCTGCGCCGCACGCCAGGCGGATAGGCGACGCGGCGTCACTTTAGGGGATCGGCATGTACACCTTGATCATCGGCAACAAGAACTACTCCTCCTGGTCGCTGCGCCCCTGGCTCGCGCTGCGCGCCACCGGCGTCGCCTTTACCGAACAGAAGCTCGGCCTGTTCACCGAGGCCTTCGCCCGCCACCTGGCGACGATCACGCCCGCCGGCCTGGTGCCGGTGCTGCTGGACGGCGACCTGGCGGTCTGGGATTCGCTGGCGATCTGCGAATACGTGGCCGAGCAGCGTCCCGAAGCCGGCCTGTGGCCGCAGGATGCGCGCGCCCGTGCCCGCGCCCGCTCGCTGGCCGCGCAGATGCACAGCGGTTTCGGCGCATTGCGCCAGGCGTTGCCGATGAACATCGAGGCGCACCTGCCCGGCCTCGACATCCCCGAGGCCGCGCGCCAGGACATTTCCCGCATGCATGCCATCTGGCAGGACACGCGCGCCGAGTTCGGCAAGGGCGGCCCGTTCCTGTTCGGCGCCTTCTCGATCGCCGATGGGTTCTTCGCGCCGGTGGTGTCGCGCTTCGTCACCTACGGCATTGCCGCGGCCGGCCCGGTGCGCGACTACATGGACGCGGTCCTGGCCTTGCCGGCGATGCAGGAATGGATGCGCGACGCGCGCGCCGAAGCCACCTTCGTCGAGGCCGACGAGCCTTACCGCAAGCACCGCTGACGCCGATGTCATCGCGTGGGACCGTCAGCGGCCGGCCGGCTCGCGGGCCGGGGCCTGTGCGAGGCTCCTTTTAACGTCAACAGGCCCTACACCATGTCGAACAAGCGTTTGTGTTCGCGGATGGCATAGCGGTCGGTCATGCCGGCGATGTAGTCGGCGATGGCACGCGCCTGGTCATTGAATGTCGCGCGGCGATAGTCGGGCGGCAGCAGGCGCGGATCGTCCAGGAACGCGGCGAACAGCTCTCGCACGATACGGCGCGCCTTGGTGGTCATGCGCAGCACGCGGTAATGCCGATAAAGATTGTCGAACAGGAATTTCTTCAGTTCATCGGCCTCGCGCCGTATGCCGTCCGAAAACCCGGCCAGCGGCGGCGCGCGGCGCACGTCGTCGGCGCTGGCCGGCGCCGCGTCGCGAATGCGCGCCAGCGACGTGCGCGTCAGGTCGCCGATCAGCGTGTTGATCATGCGACGGATGGTCTCGGCCACCGCGCGGCGCGAAGCCAGGTCGGGATAACGCGCCAGCACCTCGGCGTAATGGCGCTGGAAGATGGACACGCCCTGCAGCTGCTCCAGCGTGATCAACCCGGAGCGCAGGCCATCGTCGATATCGTGATTGTTGTAGGCCACTTCGTCCGCCAGGTTGGCGATCTGCGCCTCCAACGAAGGCTGGGTGCGCGCCAGGAAGCGCTCGCCCACCGCGCCCAGCTGCCGCGCATGGGCCGCCGAGCAGTGCTTGAGGATGCCCTCGCGGGTCTCGAAGCACAGGTTCAGTCCGTTGAAGTCGGCATAGCGTTCTTCAAGCTCGTCGACCACCCGCAGGCTCTGCAGGTTGTGCTCAAAGCCGCCAGCCTCGGGCGCCAGCTCGCGCATGCAGGCGTTGAGCTCGTCCTGGCCGGCATGGCCGAACGGCGTGTGGCCCAGGTCGTGCGCCAGCGAAATGGCTTCGGTCAGGTCTTCGGACAGCCCCAGGCTGCGCGCCAGGGTGCGCGCGATCTGCGCCACTTCCAGGCTGTGTGTCAGCCGAGTGCGGAACAGATCCCCTTCGTGGTTCACGAAGACCTGCGTCTTGTACTCCAATCGCCGGAATGCGCTCGAGTGGACGATACGGTCGCGGTCGCGCTGGAATTCGCTGCGGTTCTCCGGCGCGGGTTCAGCATAGGTCCGGCCGCGCGATCGGGACGGGTCGGATGCATAGGAAGCCAGTTCTTTCATCTGCGACACCGTCTCTCCTGCGGTATTTACTGCGTGGTTCGGGCCAATACGGCGCGCACGGCATCGGCCGGCGCCGCCCGCATCATCGCTGCCCCGATGCGGCTCATGAGCACATAGCGGATCTCGCCGCCCTCGGTCTTCTTGTCGACCTGCATCAGGTCCAGCCAGCGGTCGGCCCCAAGGTCGGGCGCGACCACGGGGCAGCCGATGGCCTCGACCAGGCCGCGCACACGGGCCACGTCGGCGCGCGGGAAGTCCGCCACGTCCGCCGACAATTCCGCAGCCTGCACCATGCCACAGCCCACCGCCTCGCCATGCAGCCAGGCGCCATAGCCCAGGCCGGCCTCGATGGCGTGGCCGAAGGTATGGCCCAGATTGAGGATGGCGCGCAGGCCGGATTCGCGTTCGTCCTTGCCCACCACCTGCGCCTTCAGCTCGCAGGAGCGGCGGATGGCGTAGGCAACGGCCTGCGGATCCAGGCTGCGCAATTTCTGCGCATTCTGTTCGCACCACTCCCAGAACACCGGGTCTAGGATCAGGCCGTACTTGATGACCTCGGCCAGGCCCGCTGATACCTCGCGCGCCGGCAGCGTGGCCAGCACGGCGGTGTCGATCTCGACCGCCAGCGGCTGGTAAAACGCGCCGATCATGTTCTTGCCCAGCGGATGGTTGACGGCGGTCTTGCCGCCTACCGACGAGTCGACCTGGGCCAGCAGGGTGGTCGGCACCTGCACGAAACGCACGCCGCGCATGTACACCGCGGCGGCAAAGCCGCTCATGTCGCCGATCACGCCGCCGCCCAGCGCCACCAGCACGCAGCGGCGGTCCAGGCGATTGCCCAGCAGCGCGTCGAAGATCAGGTTGAGGGACTGCCAATCCTTGTACGACTCGCCGTCGGGCAATTCGATGCGCAGCACCCGCTTGCCGGTGCGCGCCAGGGCGGCTTCGGCGCGTTCGCCGTACAGCGCCGCCACGGTCGGATTGGTCACCACCGCGATGGCGGTGGCGTCGGCGGGAATGCTCTCGTCCAGGGCATCCAGACGCCCCGGCGCGATGCGGATGGGGTACTGTCCGCCCGGGGTGTCGACCTCAACAACGTTCATATCTGCTTCTCGAAGGCTTGTAATTGCGGCAACAGCGCCTTGACCAGGGTGTGGATGGGCATGGAGCCGGTTTCCACCACCAGATCGGCGACTTCCTTGTAGAGGGGTTCGCGCAGGGTCATCAGGTCGCGCAGCGTGCCGCGCGGATCGGCGGTGGCCAGCAGGGGCCGGTTGCGATCGCGGCAGGTGCGGCGGAACAATTCGTCCACGCTGGCCCGCAAATAGACCACGATGCCACGCTCGCGCAGGCGCGCCCGGTTCTCGGCCGCCAGGATGGCGCCGCCACCGGTGGCGAGAATTATGTTGCGCCGTTGGGTACACTCTTCCAGGGCTGCGGATTCCCGGCGACGGAAACCGGTCTCGCCCTCGATTTCGAAGATTACCGGCACCCGCACGCCACAACGCGCCTCGAGCTCATGATCCAGATCGATAAAATCGCGCCCCAGGGCACGCGCCAGGCCACGGCCGATCGTGGTCTTGCCCGCCCCCATCATGCCCACCAGGAAAATGGGCAGGTCGTGCGGCAACGACACGGCCCTGCCTGCGCACTCCGAAGCGCAGGGCGGGTTTTCGGGCGCCTCGCCAGTGGGCGCCAGGTCCGGATCGGCCTCCGGACATGAGTGAGCGGAAAAGTTCATGACGGCATTATCACATCTGCCGCCAAGTTGCCCGCGCGCCACACTGAACTATCTTGTTACAGAAACCGATCCGCCACGCTGAGGTGGGGCCGGAGATACCCGTAAAATCGCCGCGATGAGCAAGCCGCAGAATTCCTCCAAAAAAGACAAGCCCGCCAATAACGGTTCCCCGATATTGCGTTTTTTCGTCAAGACCGGCATTTTGTTCGCCGGCCTGTTCCTGTGCGGCGTACTGCTGGCGGGCATGGCGCTGGCGCTGGCCTGGCCCAACCTGCCCGACCTGCACGCCATGACGGACTACCGCCCCCGGGTGCCGCTGCGCGTCTACACAGCGGACAAGGTGCTGATCGGCGAGTTCGGCGAAGAACGCCGCAACGTGCTGCGCTTCAATGAAATCCCGGACGTGATGAAGTCCGCGGTGCTGGCGGCCGAAGACGACCGCTTCTACCAGCACGGCGGGATCGACTGGACCGGCGTGGTGCGCGCCGGCCTGACCAACCTGATCAACATGTCCAAGACGCAGGGCGCGAGCACGATCACCATGCAGGTGGCGCGCAATTTCTACCTGTCGTCCGAAAAGACCTACTCGCGCAAGTTCTACGAGCTGCTGCTGACGTTCAAGATCGAATCGGAGCTCACCAAGGACCAGATCCTCGAGCTCTACATGAACCAGATCTACCTGGGCCACCGCGCCTACGGCTTCGCCGCCGCCTCGCGCACCTACTTCGGCAAGCCGCTGTCGGAAGTGACGCCGGCCGAAGCCGCGATGCTGGCCGGCATCCCCAAGGCGCCTTCGCGTTTCAACCCGATCTCCAACCGCCCCCGCGCCGAGCTGCGCCAGCGCTACGTGCTGGGCCGCATGCTGTCGCTGGGCTACCTGACCGAGCCCGAGTACAAGACGGCGATGGCGCAGCAGATCGTCATGAAGTCCGCCGAAGGCACGCCCGCCGGCGGCTACAGCATCCACGGCGAGTACGTGGCCGAACTGGCGCGCCAGCTGCTGTTCAACGTGTACCAGGACAACGTCTATTCGCGCGGCATCAACATCTACACCACGGTCCAGTCCAAGGACCAGGAAGCGGCCTACCGCGCCGTGCGCGAAGGCGTGCTCGAATACACCCGCCGCGCGCCCTACCCCGGCCCCGAAGAACAACTCGACCTGCCCGCGGGCACCGAGAACAACCCCCAGGCCCTGGACGAATTCCTGGATGGCGTGTTCGACAAGTTCAGCGACAGCGGCGACCTGCTGACCGCGGTGGTGTTGTCGGCCAGCCCCACCGAAGTGAAGCTGGCGCGCAGCTCGCGCGAGATCATCACCGTCACCGACAAGAAGGTGCTGGGCGTGGTGGCGCGCGCGCTCAACGACAAGGCCAAGCCCGAGCAGCGCATCAAGCGCGGCTCCGTGGTCTATATCCGCAAGCTGGGCGACAACTGGGAAATCATCAACCTGCCGTCGGTGCAGGCGGCCTTCGTCGCGCTGTCGCCGCAGGACGGCGCGATCCGCGCCATGGTCGGCGGCTTCGACTTCTATCGCGGCAACTTCAACCGCGTGACGCAGGCCTGGCGCCAGCCGGGCTCGAACATCAAGCCATTCATCTACGCCGCGTCGCTCGAGCGCGGCCTGACGCCGGCCACGCAGATCTCCGACCAGCCGTTCGAGCTGACCGCGGCGCAGACCGGCTCCAAGGCCTGGAACCCGAAGAACTACGGCAACCAGTACGAGCCCATGCTGACGCTGCGCCAGGGCCTGTACAAGTCCAAGAACATGGTCTCGATCCGCATCCTGCAGGCCATCGGCCCGCAGTACGCGCAGGACTACCTGACCCGCTTCGGCTTTGACAAGGCGCGCCAGCCCGCGGTGCTGCCGCTGGCGCTGGGCGCCGGCTCGGTGACCCCGCTGCAACTGGCCGGCGCGTTCTCGGTGTTCGCCAACGGCGGCTATCGCGTCACGCCCTACCTGATCGACCGCGTCACCGACAGCAGCGGCAAGATCGTGATGCAGGCCAAGCCCACCGTGGCCGGCGACGCCGCGGCCCGCGCCATCGACCCGCGCACCGCCTGGATCATGGACGACGTGCTGCGCGGCGTGGCCACCTACGGCACCGCCGCCCGCGCCCGCGTGCTGCTCAAGCGCAACGACATCGCCGGCAAGACCGGCACCACCAACGAATCCGTGGACGCCTGGTTCTCGGGCTACACGCCCTCGCTGGTGGCCACCGCCTGGCTCGGCTTCGACCAGCCCAAGTCGCTGGGTTCGCGCGAAACCGGCGGCGGCGTGGCCATGCCGATCTGGGTCGACTACATGCAGGACGTGCTCAAGGGCGTGCCGGAAGAAAAACCGCGCCCCCGTCCCGACGGCATCATCGTCGAGAACGGCGAGTATTACTTCTCGGAATTCCCGCCCGGCCAGGCGGTGGCGCGGCTGGGCCTGCCGCAGGCTGACACGCTGGGTGAGTTCCTGAACGGCCTGAACAGCGACAGCGGCGAGGACAACCGCATCCGGGTCGCGCCGGGCGTGGGCACGCAGAACGCGCAGCCCTGGTCGCAGAAGATCCCGTTCTGAACGGAAAGAAAAAAGAAGGCCGGCGATTCGCCGGCCTTTTCGTTGGAGACTACAGGCGGATCGTGACGGGCACGCCCGCCGCCGCCGAACAGATCTGCGATAGCGCGTCCGGCAGATTCGGCCCGCCTCGGGTATCGTTCCAGTTCTGGCCGTCGTAGCGGTAATGGAAGCCGCCGCTGCGCGCGGCCACCCACAGTTCCTGCATGGCGGCCTGGCTGTTCACCACCACGTGGGTATTGTCCTCGAACACCATGGTCAGCACATTGCCGCTGCGGCTGGTTTCGACGTCGACGTCGAGCGAAGCCGCCCAGTCATCGGCCTGGCTTTCGATGCTGTCCAGCACCTGGTCGATCAACGCAAGAAATTCGGATTCGGTCATAATCGAGCCTGCAAGAATTACGGAGTTCCCAGTGTTCCAATTGGCATTCAGCCGCATGTCTCTTCGCATTGTAGCCACGCTCGTGGCGACCGGCATGGTTGCGGCCTGCGGCTACAAGGGTCCTTTGTACATGCCCACGCCTGATGGCAAGCCGCCCCCACCCGGGCAGCGCCAGTCCACGCCCCAGGTACCTCAGATACCGGCCACCCCCACACTGCCATGACCGCCGCGTTCCCGGTTCCGCCCGAACTGGCCGGGCACCCCTACTTCCAGTACCGCAACAACGTGCTGTACGCCGAAGACGTGCCGCTGGACCATCTGGCCGGACAACTGGGAACGCCCCTGTACGTATACTCGCGCGCCGCGCTACGCGCCGCCTGGGACACCTATCGCAGCGCCGTTGGCCAGCGCCCCGTCCTGGTCTGCTACGGCATGAAGGCCAATTCCAACCTGGCCATCCTGAAGGAATTCGCCCGCCTGGGCGCGGGGTTCGACATTGTGTCCGGCGGCGAACTCAAGCGCGCCCTGGCCGCGGGCGCGGATCCCGCCAAAATCGTCTTTTCCGGCGTCGGCAAGCAGGTCTGGGAAATGCGCGCCGCCCTGGCTGCCGGCGTCATGTGCTTCAACGTCGAATCCGAGGCCGAACTGCAGCGGCTGTCCGACGTGGCCCAGGAAGCCGGGCAGCGTGCCCGGGTATCGCTGCGCGTCAACCCGGACGTCGATGCGCAGACCCACCCCTACATTTCCACCGGCCTGAAGGAAAACAAGTTCGGCATTCCCATCGGCGCGGCGCTGGACGCATATCGCAGCGCCCGCCTGCTGCCTGGCCTGGAAATCACGGGCCTGGATTGCCATATCGGTTCGCAGCTGACCGACATCAGTCCCTATTTCGACGCATTGGAAAAACTCCTCGATCTGGTCGCCGACCTCGAGGGCATCGGCATCCGCCTGTCGCACCTGGACCTGGGCGGCGGCCTGGGCATCCGCTACAACGACGAAATGCCGCCTTCGCCCAAGGCGCTGCTGGATCATGTGTTCCAACGCCTGCAGGCCCGCGGCCAGGATCATTTGCGGCTGGTACTGGAACCGGGCCGCTCGCTGGTCGGCAACGCCGGCGTGTTGTTGACCACGGTTCAGTACCTCAAGCACGGCGAGGCGCGCAATTTTGCCGTCGTCGACGCGGCCATGAACGACCTGCTGCGGCCGGCGCTGTATGACGCCTGGCATGGCCTGCAGCCCCTGCGCCCGCGCGCCGGCGACACGATCGACTACGACGTCGTCGGCCCGGTCTGCGAAAGCGCCGACTGGCTGGCACGCCAACGCGCGTTGGTGCTCGAGCAAGGTGACGTGCTGGCGCTGGAATCGGCCGGCGCCTATGGCATGACGATGGCAGGCAACTACAACACGCGCCCCCGTGCGGCCGAAATCATGGTCGACGGCGGCCACTACCATGTGGTGCGCCAGCGCGAGACCCTCGACGACCTGCTGCGCGGCGAGTCGACGTTGCCCTGATCCCTGCCCTGCGCCATGTGAAAAGGCCCCGAATGGGGCCTTTTCACATGGATGGAACAATCAGAGCTGGCCGTACGAGTGCAGCCCGGACAGGAACATGTTCACTCCCAGGAAGGCGAAGCCGGTGATCAGCAGCCCCGTCAGCGCCCAGTAGGCCGCCATCGTGCCGCGCAGGCCCTTGATCAGCCGCATGTGCAGCCAGGCCGCGTAGTTTAGCCAGACGATCAGCGCCCAGGTTTCCTTGGGGTCCCACTGCCAGTAGGCGCCCCAGGCGTCCGCGGCCCACAGCGCGCCCAGGATGGTCGCCACGGTGAAGAAGGCGAAGCCGATGGCGATGGCGCGGTACATGATGTCGTCCAGCACCTCCAGCGGCGGCAGCGCGGCGGCGATGCGGCGCCGGCCCAGCAGGATGGCGCCGACGATCACCGCGCCGATGCCGAAATACAGCATCCAGGTGGCCGACAGGCCGTCGGTGCGGAACACCATGGGCTCGGCGCACAGCAGCACGCCCAGCACGAACAGCGGCGCCAGCTTGAGCCACGACGAGGTCTGGCCGTGCTGCTTGATCAGGTAGGCGAAGCCGACCATGGCCGCCAGCGAGAAGGTGCCGTAGCCGATGAAGTTGGCGGGCACGTGCAGCTTCATCCACCAGCTCTTGAGCGCCGGCACCAGCGGCTGGATCTGCCCGGCATCGCGCGTGAACGAATACCACAGCAGGAATACGACCGCCGACGTCACCACCAGCAGCACGAATCCACCCAGCGCGCGCGTGGCGTACTTGCGTTCGTAGTACAGGTAGAACAACGCCGTGATCAGCGCGAACAGCACGAACACTTCGTACAGGTTGCTGACCGGAATGTGGCCCAGGTCGGGGCCCATGAGGTGGCCTTCGCGCCAGCGCACCAGCAGGCCGGTCACGCCCGCGAACACCGCGCCCCAGGTCAGGGCGGTACCCAGCCAGGCCGCGGTCGGGCTGAAAAAACCAATCCAGTAGCAGACCATGGCCAGCGCGAACAGCGCGCTCATCCACAGGATGGCCGACTGCGATGAGAACAGGTATTTCAGGAAGAACACCTGCTCGGCCCGCGCCAGGTCGTTGCCGTAAAGCATCAGCGCCAGGCCGGCCGCGATGGCACAGGCCACCATCAGGCGGCGCAACGGGCGCCAGAGCCAGCCCATCCAGGCCAGCACGGGCACCGTGCCGCAAAGGATGATCTTCTCGTAATAGTCCATGGCGCCGCTGAAGCGCGTCAGCGCGAAACCGGCGCCCGCCGCCAACAGCAGGAAGAAGACGATGTCGGTCCAGTCGGGCCGGCCGCGTTGCGCGCGGCCGTCGCCGGTTTCCGACAGGCTTTCCTGCCAGAGGTTTTCAGGCGTGGGGGAATGCGTAGTGGTCGTCGTGGACATAGGAAACCTTAAGACCCTTTCTGGCGCAGCAGCGCCTGCTTGAAGCGATCGAACTCCTGGTTGAAGTCGAGTGTACGCTTCTGCGACGTCATCGCCGCCAGGATGCCGCTGCCGCCTTCCTGCGGCTTGATCCAGATCCAGACGCGGCGATCCCGAATATAGAACATCGAAAACACCCCCAGGACCAGCAACAGGCTGCCCAGGTAGACCGTATTCTTGCCCGGCGTGCGGCTGACCTGGAACACGCTGGCCTGCACGTGGTTGAAATCAGCCAGAGAGAAGAACACCGGCGCCGGATAGACGGTCAGGTCGGACAGCGCCGCCACCGCGAGGCGCGACCACACTGCCGCACGCTCGGCCTCGGGGCCCTCGGTCGGGACCGGCGGCAATCCGGCGCGCTCGCGCTCGACCGCCCGCAATTCGTTCATGCTGGCGCCGATCAGTCGGATGACCACGTCCGCGGCGCGCTCCAGGTCGGCGGCCGGCGTGTTGGCCTGCAGGAACGCGGCGACGGCCTGCAGGCCGCCGGAAGCATAGGTTTCCAGGGCGCGCTCGGCGGCCGTCTGCAAGGGCTGGCGGTCCGCGCCGCTCGGGCTGTTGCGTTCGGCGAAGCGGCGCGCCGCCTCCTGCCGCGCCGCCGGATCGGCCAGCGTGGCGCGCAAACGCATGAACTCCGCCACCGAACTGTCGTCGTCGGCCGGGATCCGCAGGTACCGGAAGGGCTCGGACGCGTTGTTGCGCACACCAGCCAGGAACACGCTGGCGCCGTCCAGCTGCACCGGCAGCATGTAATTCTGGAATTCATGCGCCTGGCCCGCGTCGTCGATCAGCTTGTATTCGACGCTGGGGCCCACGTTGCGCAGGTTTTCGTTCTTCTTGCCCGCCGCGCTGCCGGCCACCGAGGCGACGTGCTCGGCGAAGCTCTGGTTGCCCCCCTTGGGCTCGCCACCGGTCAGGTCCTCGACGTTGATCGGACGCAGGGCCGTGATTTCCACGTTCATGCTGCGCGGGCCGCGCGCAGTGTGAGCGGTTACTTCGGCGGTCTTGCCCACCGTGCCGTCGACATTGAACGTGGCGCTGTCCGCGCCCACCAGCGGGTAGCCCTTGAGCACCACCGTGCTGCCGCCGTCGTCGAAGCTGGACTGGTAGACCGTCATGCCCTTGAAGCGCAGCGGCTCATTGACTTCGATGGTCGAGTCGAACGACTTGCCGGTATCGGGATCCGTCACTTCCACTTCGCTGGCGAAGCGGCTGGGCATACCGGTCGAGTAGTAATCGACGATGAATTTCTTCAACTTCAACGTGAAGGGCATGGGCTGCACCAGGGCGCCGTCGCCCACCATCACCACCGCCGTGCTGGCCTGGCCGTTCTCCGGGACCAGCACGCTGGCGCGGAAGCTGGGATTGTTGACCGACAGGCGGCCGCTTTCCGGCACTTCCGAGATCAGCATGTTCTCGACGATCGGCTTCTTGCCGCCGAACATGACCTGCAGGCGCACCGGCAGCTCGCTGTCGAGCAGGCCGCCGACACAGATGATGACCATGGCGGCGTGGGCGAATACGTAGCCCAGCCGGTTTGCGCTGCCCTTCTTGGCCGCCAGCAGCACGCCGGTGCTGTCCTGGCGCTCGCGCACCGCATAGCCCATGCGCTTGAGCAGCGCCGTCAGGCCGGCCGCGGTCTGCGGCACGTCGCTGGGCGCGTCGGTCTCGACGCGGTGCGGGAAGGCCCGCAGGCTGCCGCCGCGCACATGTTCGCGGAACGAACGCGCATCACGCAGCATCTTGGGCGCGTTGCGGATCAGGCAGACCGAAGTCGAGATCACCAGGAACGCCATGATCAGCAGGAACCACCAGCTGTTGTAGACGTGCCAGATCGAGAACTTGTCGAACACCTCGAACCAGAACGGGCCGAACTGGTCGATGTAGTTATTGGACGACCGGTTCTGCTGCAGGACCGTCCCCACCAGGCTGGCCACGCAGATGAACATCAGCAGGCTGACGGCGAACCGCATCGAGCCCAGCAATTCGAACAGATCGCGGGGCAGGCTGCGCAGGGAGGGACGGGAGTGTGTCTGAGTCGAATTCATGAAAAAAGGGGGGCCGCGCAATCGGCTACCCCCCTCGTAGACAGCGCGTGGCGGGACCAGGTTCCGCCATGCTCAGGTTTGCGTGAACGCGGACCAGCCGCGCGCATTGCCGGCAGGTGGTTACCGCAAGCCGGCCGCGTAGTCCGCCACGGCCTTGATGTCGGCATCCGACATCCGGTCGGCCACGGCGTGCATCACGTCGTTGGCGCGATCGCCGCTGCGGAACAGCTTGAGCTGCTCTTCGATGTACATGGGAAACTGACCCGACAGCCGGGGGTACTGGCCCGGAATGCCCGCGCCATTGGCAGAATGGCATGCAGCACAAGCCGGAACATTGCGCTCGGGCAAACCACCGCGCCAGATCTTTTGACCCAGATCAACCAACTTCTCCTGGCCGGCGGTGGCCGGCTCTTTCAGCGGCTGCTGCGCCAGGTACAGCGCGATGTTCTGCATGTCGGCCGGCGTCAGGTTCTGCGCCATGGCGGTCATGGGAGTGGGATTGCCGCCGGGCCCGTTGCGCACAGGCAGCTTGGCGCCCTGCTTGACCTGGAAGTCGGTCAGCTGCTTGACCAGGTATTCGTGGGGTTGCGCGGCCAGGTTGGGATTCACCGGGATGGTGCTGTTACCCGCCGCGCCATGACAGGACGCACAGGCGATGATGCCGCGCGAGGCGTCGCCCTGGTCAAACAGCTGCCCGCCCTTGGCGGCATCTGGCTTGGCCGGACCCGCGGCGCCTTCGGCGGCGAGACTCGTAGTAGAAAAGGCGGAGGCGCCGAGCAACAGCCCGCTCGCAACCAACATCCGGGACAGCACACGCTTCATGAAGACCTCGACGATCACATCGATCAAGGCGCAAAAAGGCGCCCACGCCTGCCCGCACATCTGGAAAACCGTATCGAACCTGATTTGCCCGATTGCCTGCTCGTCAAAGGCGCAAGTACCTGGGAAACCGGATGTCCGGCTGGTACGAAATACCCTCAACGGTAAGCAAAAGAGACGGCTCCGCGCACGGGGACCACTGTTGCAAACGCCGGATTATACAATAGGGCTCGAAACCAACCGTATCCAAAGCCACCCGTGTCCCTCCTACATCGCGCCTCTTTCCTTACGTCGGCCGCTCGCCTCGACCAGTTGCCGCCTCCTGACGCGCCGGAGGTTTGCTTCGTCGGCCGCTCCAACGCCGGCAAGTCCACGGCCATCAACGTGCTGTGCAACCAGCGCCGTCTCGCCTTCTCGAGCAAGACGCCGGGCCGCACGCGGCTCATCAACATGTTCGGCCTGCCCGACCCGCTGGATCCGGAAGGCCACATCGGCTACCTCGTCGACCTGCCCGGCTACGGCTACGCGTCCGTGGCCCGCGACGAAAAGGAAAAGTGGGCCGACATCCTGGGCGGCTACCTGCGCGACCGCGAATCGCTGGCCGGCATCGTGCTGCTCATCGACATCCGCCGCGGCGTCACCGAACTGGACCGCCGCCTGGCCAATTTCATCGCCCCCACCGGACGCCCGGTGCTGGCGCTGCTCACCAAAGCCGACAAGCTGCCCTACGGCCAGCGCGTGCGCACCGTGTTCTCGGTGCGCAAAGACCTGGCGGACATCGGCGCCCTGCACACCATCCCCTTCTCGGCGCCGGAGCGCATCGGCCTGGAAGAAGCTGGCGCGCACATAGAAAACTGGATTTCTCCCAAGGTCGTACCATGAACCCGCAGATCATCACCCCCGACTTCCCGGTTTCCCGCCCCCGCCGCCTGCGCCGCGACGACTACACCCGCCGCCTGGTGCGCGAGAACGCTCTCACCGTCAACGACCTGATCTATCCGGTCTTCGTGGCCGAGGGCAATGGCCTGAAGCAGCCTGTTGCGTCGCTGCCGGGCGTGGTGCGCTATTCGCTGGACACGCTGCTGCCGGTGGCCGAGGAATGCGTGGCCCTGGGCATCCCGGTGCTGTCGCTGTTTCCCGCCATCGACCCGGCGCTCAAGACGCCCGACGGCATCGAGGCCACCAACCCCGACGGCCTGATCCCGCGCGTGGTGCGCGAACTCAAGAAGCACTTCCCCGACCTCGGCGTGCTGTGCGACGTAGCGCTGGACCCGTACACCAGCCACGGCCAGGACGGCGTCATCGATGAAAACGGCTACGTCGTCAACGAGCCGACCGTCGAGATCCTCGTCAAGCAGGCCCTGACGCAGGCCGCGGCCGGCGTCGACATGGTCGCCCCCAGCGACATGATGGACGGCCGCATCGGCGCCGTGCGCCGCGCGCTCGAGGCCAACGGCTACATCCACACCCAGATCATGGCCTACTCGGCCAAGTACGCCAGCGCCTTCTACGGCCCGTTCCGCGATGCCGTCGGTTCCGCCACCAACCTGGGCAAGTCCAACAAGATGGCCTACCAGATGGACCCGGGCAACCTGGACGAAGCGCTGCGTGAAGTGGCCGCCGACCTGCAGGAAGGCGCCGACATGGTCATGGTCAAGCCCGGCATGCCCTACCTGGACGTGCTGCGCCGCGTCAAGGACGCCTTCCGCGTGCCGACCTTCGCCTACCAGGTGAGCGGTGAATACGCGATGATCAAGGCGGCCTCGGCCAATGGCTGGCTGGATCATGACAAGGTCATGATGGAAGCGCTGCTGGCATTCAAGCGCGCCGGCGCCGACGGCATCCTGACGTACTTCGCAATCGAAGCGGCGCGGCTGCTCAAGCAGCAGCGCTGATCGCGGCCGGCAGGGCCTGCTCGGCCCTGCCCCGCTCGTCATCCGCGCGCCCCGGCATGAAACGCGCATACGAAACGCGCCCATGCAACGCGCCAACTACCGGCGGGCCCTTGCGGCCCGCCGCGGTTTCAACGCGACGCCGGCGCGCCGCGGCGCAGGCCCAGCCAGGTGCCGCTGAGAATACAGGCCAGCCCCGCCACGTGCACCAGCGTGACGTGCTCGTCCAGGAACAGCGCGGCGAACAGCAGGCCGAAGATCGGCAGCCAGTTCACGAACAGCGCGGCGCGGCTGATCCCCAGCCTGGCAATGCCCGCGTTCCACAGGATGTTGCTGACGCCCGAGGCGATCACCGCCGAGAACAGCAGCACCAGCCACGGCCACCACGTCATGCTCCAGTTGTCCGCGTCATACGACGACGGCGTCATGGCCGCATGCGCCATCAACATCAGGCCGCCGGCCAGGTACATGTACCAGAGCATCGCCAGCGGATCGAGCGTGCGCGAGATGCGCTGGATCACCAGCCCGCCGAACACGAACACCGCCACCGCCAGGAACACGATGGCGTCGCCCCAACCGGTCAGGCCGATCTGCGCGCCGCTGCCCACCACCACCATGGCCACGCCCGCCAGCCCCAGCAAGGCGCCGGCGATCCGCAGCCATGTCAGCCGCTCGCGATAGAACAGCGCCGCCAGCAGCGCCGACAGTAAGGGACTGGTGGCCATCAGCAGCGTGCCGTTGGCGGCCGACGAGAACTGCAGCCCGTACACCAGCGCGGTCTGGTGCGCATACACCACCAGGAAGCCGGCCAGCGCGACCCAGGCCAGTTCCACGCGCCCCAACCTCGGAATGCGGCCGCGACGCGCCTTGACGATGAGGGTGACGGCAACGAACGCCACGGCGATCCGCAAGGCCGCCAGGGCGCGGATATCCATGTGCTGCGTCAGGTACTTGATGGAGACGATGTTCAGGCCCCAGGTGGCCATGACGAACATCAGTTGCAGATAGATCAGACCGGTGCGGTCCTGGCTTGCATCGACTGTCGAAGACGTCACGGGCGCCGGCCTGAGGGGTTGGAGGCGCCGCCCACGCGGCGCGAACCCTCATGGTAGCGGCCGGCCGCCGCTCAACGCAATAGCACGCGATCCAGCGATTCGGTGAAACGCTTGGCGTCCTGGAAACCCACGACACGGGCGTCCGGCAGCTCCTTGCCGCCGGGCGCGAAGAACATGATCCCCGGCGGGCCGAACAGGCGGAAACGCTTGAGCAGCGCACGGTCGTCGGCGTTGTTGGCAGTGACGTCGGCCTGCACCAGCAGCATGCCAGCCATGCGCTGCGCCACGCCCGGATCGGTGAAGGTGAAGCGTTCCATCTCGCGGCACGACACGCACCAGTCGGCGTAGAAGTCCAGCATCACCGGCTGCGTGCTCGCGGCCAGCAGCGCGTCCAGCTCGGCGTTGTTGCGCACGCGCTTGAATTGCACCTCGCCGGCATGGGCAGCGGTGCCGGCTACGGCCGGGCCACCGGAAGCAAAGTGCGACAGCGGCTGCAGCACGTCGCGGCCGCCGCTGGCCGCGCCGACCAGCCACGCGGCCGCGGCCAGGGCCAGCAACAGGCCGACGCCCTTGCCGAACATGCGCGCCGAGCCGGCGCCCGCCGGCAGGGCGTCAAACGCGCGCAGCATCACCGCGCCGACGATCGCCAGGAAGGCCCAGCCGGTCATCTGCACCCAGGTCGGCACCACCGGAATCAGCATCCACCACGCGGTCGCCAGCAGCAGCATGCCGAACAGCCGCTTGACGCCATCCATCCACGGCCCGGCCTTGGGCAGCAACGCGCCCGACGAGGCGCCGACGATCAGCAGCGGCACGCCCATGCCCCACGCCATCGCGAACAGGGCCGAGCCCCCCAGCACCACGTCGCCGGTCTGCGAGATGTACAGCAACGCGCCGGCCAGCGGCGCGGCCACGCACGGCCCGACGATCAGCGCCGACAGCGCGCCCATCAGCAACGCGCCGGTGTAACGGCCGCCGGGAATGCGCGACGAGCGCTCGGCCAGCCGCGCCTGGATGCCGGACGGCATCTGGAAGGTGAAGGCATCGAACATCGCCAGCGCCAGCACCGCCAGCAGGATCGCGAACAGCGTCAGGATCCACGGCGTCTGCAGCCATGCGGCCAGGCCCGCGCCGCTCAAGCCCGCGGCCACGCCCAGCGCGGTGTAGACCACCGACATGCCCAGCACGTAGGTCGCCGCCAACGCCAGGCCACGGCCGCGCGTCGGGCGTTCCTGGCTGGCGCCGCCCAGCACGATCGACGACAGGATGGGAATCATGGGCAGCACGCAGGGCGTGAACGCCAGCAGCAGGCCCAGCACCAGGAACACGCCGGCCGTCTTGATCCAGCCCAGCCCGCCCAGGGCATCGGCCAGGCCGGTATCGCCCGCGTTCACCAGCGCGCTCAGGCCGCCGCCCGATGCCGCCGGCGCGGCCGAGGCGCCACCGCCGCCCGCCAGCGCGTAGCCGCCCGCCACCGGCGTCAGCTTCACACTGCTGTCCATCGGCGGATAGCACAGACCGGCATCGGCGCAGCCCTGCCCGGTCAGCGTCAGCGTGAACGGCTGGCCACCAGCCGTCACCGGCACCCGGATCACCACGTCCTGGTGATAGACCTCCATGTCCTTCTCGAAGGTCGGGTCGTACTTGACCTCGCCCTTGGGGTATACCGGCTCGCCCAGGGTAACCGCGCCCAGGGGGCTGATGCTGATGCCGAAGCGCTCGCGGTACATGTAATAACCCGGCGCCACCCGGAAGCGCAGCTCGACGGTATCCGGCGTGGCCATCGCCGCGCTGAAGACGAAGGCCTTTTCCGGCTCGAGGAACTCGGCCTCGGCGCGCGCCGGCGCGTTCCAGGCCAGCCACAGCAGCGCCATGGCCAGCGCCGCCAGCAACTTGGGGAAAAAGGCACGCATCGGCGCGTGGAGCCGGACCGCGGGTTGCAACATCAGTCTCTCTTGTTCTGCACGGCGGCCGTCTGCTGGCGCACCCAGTCGAGATAGGGCGCGGCGCCGCCGATGACCGGCAGCACGATGATTTCGGGCACGTCGTAGGAATGCATCTGCGCCAGGGCCTGGACCACGGCCTGGTGGCGCGCGTAGGTGGTCTTGATGTGGATGGGGATTTCCTCGGCCCCTTCCACCTCGCCTTGCCACTGGTAGATGGACAGGCCCGGCGCGCCAAGGTTCACGCAGGCCGCCAGGCCATCTTCGACCAGCACGTGGGCGATACGCTTGGCCAGCAACAGATCCGGCGCGTTGCTGATGACCAGCACGACGTCGTCATCGCGCAACATGGAGCCTCCTGGGAATACCCGTGTCGGATGTAACTCGGGGTATTTTATCGATATTGCCGCCCGCGTCCGCCCACAATCGGACCCGCGGCCACCGCGCACCCATCCCCCTCCGAGGCAAGCATGTCCGATAACTGCCTGTTCTGCCGCATCGCCCGCCACGAGATACCGGCCCACATCATCCACGAAGACGACCGCCTGATGGCGTTCCTGGACATCCAGCCGGTGCGCCCCGGACACACGCTCATCATCCCCAAGCAGCACTATCCGTACTACGAAGACATGCCCGCCGACCTGGCCGGACACATCGTCAACCTGGGGCAGAAGCTGGGCCGCCACATGAAGCGGCTGTATGGCGTGGATCGCGTCGGCTTCGCCTTCACCGGCATCCACGTCGCGCATACCCATGCGCACGTGATCCCCATGCACCATCCGCAGGACGTGACCTCGACGCAGTACATCGAGCAGCAGGACCTGACCTTCCGCATGCCGCCCCAGGCGCCCCAGGAGGCGCTGGCGGCCACCGCCGCGCAGTTGCGGGGCGAACTGCACGCTTCGTAGCGATCGGCGCGCCTGCGCCGCCGGGGCGCCCCGCGCGCGCCGCGCAAAAAAACAAGGGCGGGTCCGAAGACCCGCCCTTGTCGCTTATCTAGACACCGAAACTTATTCGGCGCTGTCCTCAGCGGCCTCATCGACTTCCGGACGGTCGACCAGCTCCATGAAAGCCATGGGAGCATTGTCGCCTTGACGGAAACCCATCTTCAGCACGCGGGTGTAGCCGCCGTTGCGGGCCGCGTAGCGCGGGCCGATTTCGGCGAACAGCTTCACCACGGCGTCGCGATCGCGCAGACGGGCAAAAGCCAGACGCTTGTTCGCGAGGGTGGGTTCTTTACCCAGCGTGATCAGGGGTTCGATGACGCGGCGCAGTTCTTTCGCCTTGGGCAGCGTGGTCTTGATGGCTTCGTGGGTGATCAACGAAACGGCCATGTTGCGGAACATGGCAAGACGGTGACTGCTGGTGCGGTTGAGCTTACGCAAGCCATTACCGTGACGCATGATAAGTATCCTTTGAATCTAGTGAAGGCGTTTCCGCCATCGGGTTATCCGGCTCTTCTATCGACCTGCAACCAGGCCGCGGTCCGGTGGAAATCGGTGCATTTTACGACGGTTTCGCAAACCGCCCGGCGGCAAGGCCGGGCGCCGCGGGAAGCGCCCCCGCGACAGGGGCGCCACCCTTCAAGACTTACGGACGCTCCAGGCCCAGCGGGGGCCAGTTTTCGAGCTTCATGCCCAGCGTCAGGCCGCGTGCGGCCAGCACTTCCTTGATCTCGTTGAGCGACTTGCGACCCAGGTTCGGGGTCTTGAGCAGTTCGTTCTCGGTACGCTGGATCAGGTCGCCGATGTAGTAGATGTTTTCGGCCTTCAGGCAGTTGGCCGAACGCACGGTCAGTTCCAGGTCGTCGACCGGACGCAGCAGGACCGGGTCGATCTGCGGCGTGCCGCGGACCGGGGCTTCGTACGAATCGCCGGCGCCTTCCAGGGCGGCGAAGACCGAGATCTGGTCCATCAGGATGCGGGCCGACTGGCGCACCGCTTCCTCGGGCGAGATGACGCCGTTGGTTTCGATGTCCAGCACCAGCTTGTCCAGGTCGGTGCGCTGTTCCACGCGGGCGCTTTCAACCGCGTAGCTGACGCGGCGGACCGGGCTGAACGAGGCGTCCAGGACGATGCGGCCGATGGTGTGGGTGCGGTCTTCCGACAGCGCGCGCACGTTGCCCGGCACGTAGCCACGGCCCTTTTCGACCTTGATCTGCATTTCCAGCTTGCCCGCGTCCGTCAGGTTGCAGATGGCGTGGCCGGGGTTGATGATCTCGACGTCGTGCGGCAGCTCGATGTC
The DNA here is from genome assembly GCF_052906545.1 of Achromobacter sp. CSND-B12. Classification (NCBI taxonomy): domain Bacteria; kingdom Pseudomonadati; phylum Pseudomonadota; class Betaproteobacteria; order Burkholderiales; family Alcaligenaceae; genus Achromobacter; species Achromobacter sp. CSND-B12. The sequence goes on from NZ_JBREGJ010000001.1 coordinate 2,990,934, forward strand.
GCTGGCCAGCACGGTGCCGGCGCCGGTCTTGCGCAGGACCAGGGTGACTTCGTCACGGTTGTGCAGCTTGAAGACCACGCCCTTCAGGTTCAGCAGGATGTCGACGACATCTTCGCGAACGCCCGGGATGGTCGAGTATTCGTGCACCACGCCCGTCATCTGGACTTCGGTCGGCGCGTAGCCGGTCATCGAAGACAGCAGGATGCGGCGCAGGGCGTTGCCCAGCGTATGGCCGTAGCCGCGCTCGAACGGCTCCATCACGATCTTGGCATGGTGGGTGCCGACCGGTTCGACTTCAATGGAGCGCGGCTTCAGGAAACCTTGAGTGGACATGTACTGTGTTCCTTTTCAATACCCTCGGCTCGTTACACCGATAAGGCTGATGGACAGGTTGAAACGTGAAACGCGGGCGACGAAAAAGCCGCCCGATACTTACCGCAAAGCCCGCCCCGCCAAACGGCGGAAAGCGGGCTGCTGCGAGACTTGCAAACCGGTCGCGAAACCAGCGTCCCAGCACCTTGCGAAGGAGGCGCCGGCAGGCGTGATTAACGCGAGTACAGTTCGACGACCATCGATTCGTTGATGTCGCGAGCGACGTCAGCGCGATCGGGGGCCGACTTGAACGTGCCGGTCAGCTTGGTCGTGTCGACTTCCACCCACTGGGGGATGCCGATGCTGGTGGCCAGGTCGAGCGATTCCTTGATGCGGCCTTGCTTCTTGGCCTTTTCGCGGATCGAGATGACGTCGCCAGCCTTTACCAGCATCGAAGCGATGTCGGCGGTGTGGCCGTTCAGTTCGATGGCGCGGTGGCTCACCAGCTGGCGAGCTTCGGCGCGGGTCGAGCCGAAGCCCATGCGGTAGACGACGTTGTCCAGGCGCGATTCCAGCAGCTGGATCAGCGTTTCGCCGGTGTTGCCACGGCGACGCTCGGCTTCAGCGAAGTACTTGCGGAATTGCTTTTCCAGCACGCCGTACATGCGCTTGAGCTTTTGCTTTTCGCGCAGCTGCAGGCCGTAGTCGGAAGTGCGGGCACCCGAAGTGCGGCCGTGTTGGCCAGGCTTGGAATCCAGCTTGCACTTGGAATCCAGCGAGCGGCGGGCGCTCTTCAGGAACAGGTCAGTACCCTCGCGGCGCGAGAGCTTGCATTTGGGTCCAATATAACGTGCCATGTGGATTCCCTTTAGATACGACGACGCTTCGGCGGACGGCAGCCGTTGTGCGGAACGGGCGTGATGTCGGCGATGGACGAGATCTTGATGCCCAGCGCGTTCAGCGCGCGGACCGACGATTCACGGCCGGGGCCGGGGCCCTTGATACGCACTTCCAGCGTCTTGATGCCGTATTCCAGCGCAACGCGGCCAGCCGTTTCGGCGGCAACCTGCGCGGCGAACGGAGTCGACTTGCGCGAACCCTTGAAGCCGGCACCGCCCGACGTGGCCCACGACAAAGCGTTGCCCTGACGGTCGGTGATGGTGATGATGGTGTTGTTGAACGAAGCGTGAACGTGCGCGATGCCGTCCGAGACGTTCTTCTTGACCTTTTTGCGCACGCGCGAAGCGCCGCTGGTGGAAGCTTTCGCCATAATCCAGTTCCTCGATTATTTCTTCAGGGACGCAGCAGCACGACGCGGGCCCTTGCGGGTGCGAGCGTTGGTGCGAGTGCGCTGGCCGCGCACGGGCAGGCCGCGCTTGTGGCGCATGCCGCGGTAGGTTCCCAGGTCGATCAAACGCTTGATCGAGAGCTGCACTTCACGACGCAGGTCACCTTCGACCGTGAACACACCAACGTGTTCACGGACGCGTTCCAGCTCAGCGTCGCTCAGATCCTTGACCTTTTTGTCAAACGGGACGTTAGCCGCTTCGCAGATCTTGCGAGCGCGCGTACGACCGATGCCAAAAATGGCGGTCAGGCCGATCTCGGCGTGCTGATGCGGCGGAATGTTAATGCCAGCAATACGGGCCATGACTGTTCCTTGAATAAATCCGTTGCGTAGTCGCTAACCCGAGTTAGCCTTGACGCTGCTTGTGACGCGGGTCGGTGCAGATAACGCGCACCACGCCGTGACGTTTGATAACTTTGCAGTTGCGGCAGATCCGCTTAACCGATGCCATTACTTTCATGGTTGACTCCTAATTTTCCGTAATCCGGTTCCGCTCATTTGGAGCGGAAAACTATCCTGGCTCGCGTCAGGTCATAGGGCGTGAGCTCCACTTTGACCTTGTCACCCGGCAGGATCCGGATGTAATGCATACGCATCTTGCCGGAAATATGGCCCAACACCACGTGGCCGCTTTCAAGCTTGACGCGAAATGTCGCGTTCGGGAGGTTCTCAAGAACCTCGCCTTCCATCGGAATGACTTCGTCCTTGGGCATTTTCTCTTACCGCATCGGCAAACCCGCGCCCTTGAAGTTCGCCTTCTTGAGCAGCGAGTCGTACTGGTGAGACATCATGTAGGCCTGGACCTGCGCCATGAAATCCATCGTCACCACCACAATAATCAACAGAGACGTACCACCGAAGTAGAAGGGAACGTTCCAGCGCATCACCAAGAATTCCGGCAACAGGCACACCAACGTGATGTAGATGGCACCTGCGAGCGTCAAACGCATCAGGATCTTGTCGATGTAGCGCGCCGTTTGTTCGCCCGGACGGATGCCCGGAACAAACGCACCACTCTTCTTCAGGTTGTCCGCCGTTTCGCGGCTGTTGAACACCAGAGCCGTGTAGAAAAAGCAGAAGAAAATGATCGCGACCGAGTACAGCGTGATGTAGAGCGGTTGACGAGGCGACAGGGCCGCGGCCAGGTCGCTGAGCCAACGCATGTTCTCACTGCTGGAGAACCAGCTCGTGATCGTTGCCGGGAACAGGATGATCGACGACGCGAAGATCGGCGGAATCACCCCGGCCATGTTCAGCTTCAGCGGCAGGTGCGAGCTCTGACCACCGTAGACCTTGTTGCCGACCTGACGCTTGGCGTAGTTCACCGTGATCTTGCGCTGTCCGCGTTCCACGAACACCACAAAAGCGGTAACCAGCACCACCAGAGCCACGATGAACAGTGCCGACAGCACGGACATCGCGTTGGTGCGGACCAGGTCCAACAATGCAGCCAGCGCCGCGGGCAGACCCGCCACGATACCTGCGAAGATCAGGATGGAAATCCCGTTGCCGAGACCGCGTTCCGTGATCTGCTCACCCAGCCACATGACGAACATGGTGCCGGTGACCAGGGTCACGACGGTCGTGAAGCGAAACAGCATGCCCGGATCGATCACCAGTCCCTGCTGGGACTCAAGCGCCACCGAAATGCCCACAGCCTGCACCAGCGCCAGCACGACCGTGCCATAGCGGGTGTATTGGGTAATCTTCCGACGACCGGCCTCGCCCTCTTTCTTGAGCGCTTCCAGCGACGGCACCACCACCGACATCAACTGCATGATGATGGATGCCGAAATGTACGGCATGATCCCCAGGGCAAAAATCGAGAAGCGCGAGAGCGCCCCGCCCGAGAACATGTTGAACAGGCCCAGGATCCCGCCCTGGTTCTGGCGGAACAGGTCCGCCAGCGCGTCCGGGTTGATACCCGGAACGGGGATGTGTGTACCCAAACGGTAAACCACCAGGGCGAGCACCAGGAACACGAGGCGGCGCTTGAGGTCGCCGTACCGCGTTCCGGTTTTACCCAATGCCTGCGCGTTAGCCACTCGTCACCTCGTGATCAAGCAAGCGAGCCGCCCGCGGCTTCGATGGCGGCGCGAGCGCCAGCCGTCGCGGTAATGCCCTTGAGCACGACCTTGCGCGAGAGTTCACCCGACTTGATGACCTTGGCGTAACGAACCGCCTGGCCAATCACGCCAGCCGCCTTCAGCACTTGCACGTCGATTTCGTCGACGGGCACGGCTTGCAGGTCCGACAGACGGACTTCGGCGTACAGGTGCTGACCCAGCGGGGTGAAGCCACGCTTGGGCAGGCGACGCTGCAGCGGCATTTGACCGCCTTCGAAGCCAACCTTATGGAAACCGCCCGAGCGCGACTTCTGACCCTTGTGACCACGGCCGGCGGTCTTACCCAGACCCGAACCGATGCCACGGCCGACGCGGCGCTTGGCGTGCTTGCTGCCCTCGGCGGGCTTCAGCGTATTAAGTTGCATATCCGACATGGTGATTCCTTAGGCTTCCGAGACGGAAACGAGATAATCCACCTTACGGATCATCCCACGCACCTCGGGCGTATCGACCAGCACGCGGCTGCTGTTGATACGGCCCAAGCCCAGACCGCGAACCGTGTCACGGTGCGATTGCTTGGTACCGATCACGGAGCGCACGAGGGTCACTTTGATCTGCTTCTGAGCCATGATTTACCCCAGGATCTCTTCGACGGTCTTGCCGCGCTTGGCAGCAACATCCGCCGGGGTCAGGGAGGCGCGCAGGCCATTCAACGTGGCGCGAACCATGTTGTAGGGGTTGCTCGAGCCCAGGCTCTTGGCAACCACGTTACGCACACCCATCACTTCGAAAATAGCGCGCATCGGGCCGCCGGCGATGACGCCGGTACCTTCAGCAGCGGGCGAAATCAGCACGGTGGCGGCGCCATGCTTGCCGACCACGGTGTGGTGCAGCGTGCCGTTCTTCAGGGCCACCTTGAACATGCCGCGACGGGCCTGTTCCATAGCCTTCTGAACCGACACCGGCACTTCACGCGCCTTGCCCTTGCCCATACCGACGCGGCCATCGCCATCGCCAACCACGGTCAGCGCGGCAAAGCTCATGGTGCGACCACCCTTGACCACTTTGCTCACGCGGTTGACCGCGATCATCTTTTCGCGGAGGCCGTCATCGTTCTCTTTTTCCGCGGCGTTCTTGCCTTGTACTTTAGCCATTTGACAGATCCTCGCTTAGAACTTCAGGCCGGCTTCACGCGCGGCGTCGGCCAGCGCTTTCACGCGGCCATGGTAACGAAAGCCCGAGCGATCGAAAGCGACCAGTTCGATACCGGCAGCCTTGGCCTTTTCGGCCACGCGCTTGCCAACCAGCGAAGCGGCGGCCTTGTTGCCACCTTGGCCGGTCTGGCCAGCCAGCTGGGCGCGCACTTCGGCTTCCACCGTCGAGGCGCTGACCAGAACGCGATCGCCTTCCGGCGAAATGATATTGGCGTAGATGTGCTGGTTCGAGCGGAAAACCGAGAGGCGATGAACGCGCAGCTCGTTGATCTTCCGGCGGGTCGGAACCGCACGACGCAAACGGGAAACTTTTTTGTCCATGATTCGTCCTTGCGTGCGCCGTTATTTCTTCTTGGTTTCTTTGATGACGACGCGTTCGTCCGAGTAACGCACGCCCTTGCCCTTGTAGGGTTCGGGTTCGCGGTACGCGCGGATTTCAGCGGCCACCTGGCCGACGACTTGCTTGTTGGAGCCCTTGATGACGATTTCCGTCTGGGTGGGGCATTCGGCCTTGATGCCGGCCGGCAACTTGTGCAAAACGTCGTGCGAGAAACCGAGCTGCAGCTTAACGGCGTCGCCTTGAACCGAGGCGCGGTAACCCACGCCAACCAGGTTCAGCTTGCGCTCGAAACCCTTGCTCACGCCGTTGACCATGTTGGCCACCAGCGCGCGCACGGTACCCGACATGGCGTTGGCGTGACGGGTTTCGTTGGCGGCGACAAACGTCAGCTTGCCGTTGTCCAACTGAACCGTGACGTCGCCAGTCAGGGCCTGGGTCAGGGAACCCAGCGGGCCCTTGACGGTGATCTGATCCTGCTTGATGTCGGCTTCGACACCCTTGGGCAGGTCGACCGGATACTTAGCGATACGTGACATTCGAATTTCTCCTTAGGCCACGTAGCACAGCACTTCGCCGCCGACGCCGTTGGCGCGAGCCTTACGGTCGGTCATGACGCCGCGCGAGGTCGACACGATAGCCACGCCCAGGCCGTTCATGACCTGAGGAATGCTGGTACGGCCCTTGTAGATACGCAGACCGGGGCGCGAAACGCGTTCGATGCGCTCGATGACCGGACGACCAGCGTAGTACTTCAGGGTGATCTCGAGCTCAGGCTTGGCCTGGGTGCCCTTGATTTCAAAGCTGTCGATGTAGCCTTCGTCCTTCAGCACGGCGGCAATGGCCGCCTTCAGCTTCGAGGAGGGCATGCTCACCGTAACTTTGTCCACTTGCTGCGCATTGCGAATGCGGGTCAGCATATCGGCGATGGGATCGCTCATGCTCATATTCTTTCTCCTACCAGCTGGCCTTGGTGATGCCGGGGATTTCACCCTTCATCGCCATTTCACGCAGTTTGTGGCGCGTCAGGCCGAACTTGCGGAACACACCGCGCGGACGACCGGTGACCACGCAACGGTTACGTTGACGCGTCGGGTTGGCATTGCGCGGCAGCTGTTGCAGCTTGAGCCGAGCTTGGTAACGTTCTTCGTCGGTCTTCGACTGGTCGTCGATGATCGACTTCAACTCAGCGCGCTTGGCGGCGAACTTGTCAGCCAGCTTGGCGCGCTTGATGTCGCGATTGATGAGGGAAAGTTTAGCCACGTCATCAGCCCCTTAGTTACGGAACGGGAAGCTGAAGGCCGTCAACAGCGCCTTGGCTTCTTCGTCGGTCTTCGCGGTGGTGGTGATGCTGATGTTCAGCCCACGCAGCGCGTCGATCTTGTCGTACTCGATTTCGGGGAAAATGATCTGCTCTTTCACCCCGATGTTGTAGTTGCCACGGCCGTCGAAAGCACGACCCGAGATGCCGCGGAAGTCGCGCACGCGAGGCAGCGCAACCGCCACCAGGCGATCCAGGAATTCGTACATGCGTTGACCACGCAGCGTGACCATGCAACCGATCGGGTAGTTTTCGCGGATCTTGAAACCGGCGATAGCCTTCTTGGTCTTGGTCACGACAGGCTTTTGGCCAGCGATCTTGGTCAGGTCCGAGACAGCGTGCTCGATGACCTTCTTGTCGGCGACGGCTTCCGAGACACCCATGTTCAGGGTGATCTTGGTGATGCGCGGCACTTCCATGGCGCTCTTGTAGCCGAACTTGGCCTGCAGGTCGCCAGCGACCTTGCTCTTGTAGAAATCTTGCAAACGAGACATGTCTATCGCCCCTTACGCCTTGGCGCCGACAACGGCACCATTGGAACGGAACACGCGAACCTTGCGGCCTTCGACTTCTTGCACGCCGACGCGGTCGCCACGACCGGTGGCGGGGTTGAAGAGCGCCACATTCGAGATGTGGATCGGCATGGTCTTTTCGACGATGCCACCCGGGTTGTTGGCCATCGGGTTGGCTTTCACGTGCTTCTTGACGACGTTGACGCCTTCGACCAGGACGTGGTCGGCATCGACGCGCGCCAGCACGGTACCGCGACGCTTCTTGTCGCGGCCGGTCAGGACGATGACTTCGTCGCCTTTACGAATGTTGTTCATCGTAGGGCTCCTTACAGCACTTCCGGGGCCAGCGACACGATCTTCATGAACTTCTCGGTACGCAGTTCACGCGTAACGGGTCCGAAGATGCGGGTGCCGATGGGCTCCAGCTTGGCATTGAGCAACACGGCGGCATTGCCACCGAAACGAATCAGCGAACCGTCCTTACGGCGCACGCCCTTGGCGGTACGAACCACCACGGCATTGTAAATTTCGCCTTTCTTGACGCGTCCGCGCGGAGCCGCATCTTTGACGCTCACCTTGATGATGTCGCCGATACCGGCATAACGGCGCTTGGAGCCACCGAGCACCTTAATGCACATGACATGACGCGCACCAGTGTTATCGGCCACGTCCAGCGTGGTCTGCATTTGGATCATGATTTTTCCTGTTCCAACTTAACTGGAAATACGGTTTTCCCCAAAAAAGGGAACACTGCAATTCCTGCCAGTTTTGGTCCCGTCAGGTCAGCCGCCCTGCTTTGTTGCTGGCTGGTCTTGAGCTTTCGCCCTGAAACCATCAGCTGGTGGCAACGCAACGACCCTGGGTTGAAATCCTGCGGGTATTCCCCCAACACGTTGGCCCGGCTAGTTCCAGGCCAATCGACAATCTGGGAAAGCTGACCATTCTATCCTGGTTAGATTTTGAGCGCAAGCCCTTTGTGAAAGAGAGAGCAAATACACGACAGTGCCTGTGGACAACTGCCACTTGGCCGCGGTTCGGTAGGTCCGCTTAATCCGACCCCGTTTTATTCCGATAGTAGTTGCGTTCCCAGGCGTCGTGGTTGGCCTTGCCGCGCCGGATCTCGTCGGTGAAGGGCGCCGCCATCAGCACCAGCCGGTTCAGCCAACGGATCGGCGCCCGACAGGGACGCTCGAAGTCGATGAACAGCACCGCGCGGGTGCCGTCCGTGTCGTTATGCACCTGGTGCGGATAGAGGTCGTCGAACACCACGGCCTCGCCCTCCTTCCAGTGGTAGCGCTCGCCGCCCACCTCGATCCAGCAGCGCTCGGCCGGCTCGGGCACCACGAGGCCCAGGTGCAGGCGCAGCACCCCATTGTAGGGGCCGGTGTGCAGGGGAATGCGCTTGCCCGGCTCCAGGATCGAATAGAAGGCGGTGCGCAGGCCCGGAATCTCGCGCAGCGCCCGGGCGGTGGCCGGGCAGCGCGCCAGGTTGCGGTCCGAGCGCAGGCCGTAGCCCATGAAGACGAAAGTCTTCCACTGGTCGTCGGAAGTGATCATCCCGACATCCGGGGACAGTTCATGGAAGGAAAGGCAGCCGCTCGCGCTCGGCCAGCAATGCCATCAGTTCGGCGCGGATGGCCGGCGCCTGCGCCTCCAGGCGCGCCACCCACGGGAACTGGTCGTTCCGGAAGATGGGATGGTCGCCCACGAGGGACGCCTGCGCGATGCGGTGGCGCAGCCAGTCGATGAAACGGAAGAAGAAGCGGGAATAGGCACTGGGCTGGCTGGGCGGACGCGTATCGACGGGTTGCACAATAGGGATCTATATAGACAGCCAAAGATGCACCATTTTGTCCACGCGCCCCCGCGCGTGCAAGTGCCCGCCATTGGCTCCTAGGCGCCGGCGGAGATTGGCCCTCCCCGTGGCGGACAAGCTGGTTTAGACTGGCATGGGCGATTGCGATCGCTACCCACTCCTATTTCGCAAGGAAAGACAGGCATGTATGAACAGTTGGCGCTGTATATCGACGGCGAATTCGTCGCCGGCGAGGGCAGGCGCACCCAGGACGTCATCAACCCGGCCACGCTGGAAGTGCTCGGCCAGCTGCCTCACGCCACCGAAGCGGATCTGGACCGTGCGCTAGCCGCCGCCCAGCGCGCGTTCGAATCCTGGAAGAAGTCTTCTCCCATGGATCGTTCGGCCATCCTGCGCAAGGTCGCCACCCTGTCGCGCGAGCGCGCCAAGGAAATCGGCCGCAACATGACGCTGGACCAGGGCAAGCCGCTGGCCGAGGCCATCGGCGAAGTCACCTCCTGCGCCGAGCACGCCGACTGGCACGCCGAGGAATGCCGCCGCATCTACGGCCGCGTGATCCCGCCGCGCAACCCGGACGTGCGCCAGATCGTGGTGCGCGAGCCGATCGGCGTCTGCGCCGCCTTCACGCCCTGGAACTTCCCTTACAACCAGGCCATCCGCAAGATCGCCGCCGCCCTCGGCGCCGGCTGCACGGTAGTGCTGAAGGGTCCGGAAGACTCGCCCAGCGCCGTCATGGCGATCGCCCGCATGTTTCACGACGCCGGCCTGCCCAAGGGCTGCCTGAACATCGTCTGGGGCGAACCGGCCAAGATTTCCGACTACCTGATCCGTTCGCCGATCGTGCGCAAGGTGTCGTTCACCGGTTCCGTGCCGGTGGGCAAGCAGCTGGCCGCGCTGGCCGGCGCGCACATGAAGCGCGTCACCATGGAACTGGGCGGCCATTCGCCGGTGCTGGTGTTCGACGACGCCGACATCGATCGCGCCGCGACCATGCTGGCCAAGTTCAAGGTCCGCAACGCCGGCCAGGTGTGCGTCTCGCCGACCCGCTTCTACGTGCAGAACGGCGCCTACGAGCAATTCCTGGCGCGTTTCTCCGACGTGCTCAAGAACATCAAGGTCGGCGACGGCCTGGAAGCCGGCACCGACATGGGCCCGCTGGCGCACGAGCGCCGCGTGCCCGCCATGAGCGCCTTCATCGACGACGCCAAGAAGCATGGCGGCAAGGTGGTGGTCGGCGGCGGCCCGCTGGACCGCAAGGGCTTCTTCTTTGCCCCCACGGTGGTGACCGACCTGCCCGACAACTCCATGCTGATGACCGAAGAGCCCTTCGGCCCGGTGGCGCCGGTGGTCCGCTTCACCGACACCGATGAAGTGCTGGCGCGCGCCAACAGCCTGCCGTTCGGCCTGTCTTCCTACGTCTTCACCAATTCGCTGCAAACCGCCACCAAGGTCTCCAACGGCCTGGAAGCCGGCATGGTCAACATCAACCATTTCGGCAGCGCGCTGGCCGAGACGCCGTTCGGCGGCATCAAGGACAGCGGCATCGGCAGCGAAGGCGGCCTCGAAACCTTCGACGGCTACCTGGTGACGAAATTCATCACGCACATTTGACCGCCATACGGCGATGATGAACGGGCTCCCCAAGGGGAGCCCTTTTTCTTGCCTCGCGCCTTCTCAACGGCCCGACAGATCGCGACGCACGTCGCGTTGGTACGAGGCGGGCGATGCGCCAACCAGACTCTTGAACCGTTTCGAAAAGTGGGCCTGGTCCGCGAAGCCGACGCTCAACGCCACGTGGGCAGGCGCCTCCCCCCTGGCCAGGAGATGCCGCGCGCGCTCTATCCGGACCTGCAGCTGATACGCATGCATGGGCATCCCCACCTGCCTGCGGAATTGCCGCATCAGATGGTATGGACTCAGCGCGACCTCCTGCGCGATCGAAGCGATCGACAGCGCGTCGGCATAGCGATCCTCGATCAATGCCCTTGCCCGCCCGATCTCGGGCCGGGCGGCGCCCGTCCGGTCGCCGGTGGCCACGCCGCCATGGCGCGACGCCAGCAAGCCCAGCGCGCCCAGGACCAGGCTGTCCCGGGCCAGGCGCGTTCCGCCGCCTACCAGCGCGTCATGTGCATGCACCATCGCGCGAAAAACGCCGGCATCCTCGATCACGCCCGACTGGAACCCGACGGCCGTCGCCATGCCGACCGCATCCGACAGGGTCTGCGCCGGCACGTACAGCGCGCGGTATCGCAGTTCTTCCCCGGCCGCCCGCTGCCCAGTGTGCAGGTCGCCGGGATTGACCACCGATACCGAATACGGCGCGGCGAGATACGTGGCCCGTTCGCGCTGGAACGTCTTGGCGCCACGTTCGATGAGACCGAACATGAACGTATCGTGGGTATGCGGCCGGAACGCGTGCCGCACGAAACGCGCCGCGGTCGCCACGGCGCCGCAGCCGTCCAGGCGCCACACGCGCACACCGTCGCGCAGGCCGGCATAGAGGCTGCCACCCTCGACCGCAGCAGGATCAGACAAGACAGCTGCGTTGCCGTCACTAAGATCGTAGGACCTGAAATCACCCGACGAGGTCATTGACGATGTCTCCCTACTCCGACTCCTACACCCGCTTGGCGCAGGCGGCCGTTTCGCCGCCGGAAAGTTCGTATCCCGTGGCCCCGCCGCTGTACCAGACGGCCAGCTTCGCCACGGACGAGGCCAGCGTCTTCCTCGACATGGCGACGCGGCCCCTGCATTCGGGATTCTATACACGCTACGGCAACCCGACGACCCGCGCGTTCGAGTCCGCGGTGGCCGACCTGGAAGGCGGCGAGTGCGCGCTGGCGACCGCCTCGGGCATGGGCGCCATCACAGCGGCGCTCTTCGCGTTCGCGGCGCGGGGCGACCATGTGGTCGCGCAGCGCGTGCTATACGGTGGCACCACAGGACTATTGCAGAACATCGCCCCGCAGCTGGGAATCGACGTGACTTTCGTGGACCAGGCGGACGTGGCCGGGTTCGCGGCGGCCGTGCGGCCCAATACCCGCCTTTTCATGCTGGAAAGCCCGTCCAATCCAATGCTGCGACTGACCGACCTGGCGCGGCTGGCGGAAATCGCGCGGGCACGCGGCATCACGACGCTGGTGGACAATACGATCGCGTCGCCCATCAACCAGCGCCCCCTTGAATTCGGCATCGACCTCGTCATGCACAGCGCCACCAAATACCTGTGCGGCCACGGCGACGTGTCGGCAGGCGTGCTCGTTGGAGACGAGAGGCGCATCAAGGCCGTCTGGGAAAAGGCTTACCTGCTCGGCGCCACGCTGGACCCGTTCGCGGCCTGGCTGGTGCTGCGGGGCCTGCGTACGCTGCCCATGCGGGTCGCGCGCCAGAATGAAACGGCGCTGAAGGTGGCGCGGCACCTGGAAGCACACGCGTCGGTCTGCGCGGTTCACTACCCCGGCCTGGAAAGCCACCCGCAGCGGGCGCTGGCACAAACGCAGATGAGCGGTCACGGCGGCGTTCTCAGTTTCGAGGTGGCTGGAGGCATGGCTCAGGCCGAGCGAGTCGTGGGCGCGCTTGCGCTGGCCCATCGTTCGGCAAGCTTCGGGTCGTTCTCGACGCTGGTGGTGCATCCGGCGGCGATGTGGGCCGGCATGATGACACCGGAACAGTTGGCGGCCTCCGGGCTGCCGCCAGGTCTGATCCGGCTGGGAGTGGGTTTCGAGAGCCCTGCCGCAATCATCGACGATCTGGATACCGCGCTCGCGGCAGCCGACTGACGCCCCCGCTACGTCCGCGCGCGCAACTCGCGCGCGGATACGCCGAAGCGTCGCTTGAACAAGCGGCTGAAATGGGCCGGATGCGAAAACCCGACCTGATAGGCCAGCTCGGCGATACCGCGATGCCGATGGCGCGGATCCAGCAGTAGAACCCGGCAGCGCTCCAGCCGCTCGTCAAAGATGAACGATTCGACCGACATGCCGCCCCCGCGCATGATGCGATGCAGATAGGCCACGGACACGCCGCAGCCTTGCGCCACCCGTGCCGGGGACAGCGCCGGATCCGCCAGGTGCTGACGGATGTATGCGAGCACCCGCTGGCGGTGCGCCAGCGTCACACTGCTGTCCGCTTCCGAGGCGTGCCCCTGCCCCGGCTGCACCAGGAACAGCACGATCAGATCGATCAGCCGTTCGCCCAGCTCCGCTGTCTCGGCCGGCGACCAGCCGTCCAATCCCTTGAACAGATGATCCATGTAGCTGGCCAGCATCGCGCCGCGTGGCGAGCCGTCGTCGACGCGCAACTTGTAGAAGGGACCGATGCGCGAATCCCGCTGCGACAACGCGCTGCGCGGAAACGACACGCTCAGGCTGCGATAGCCGCCGGCGCCGAGCGCGGTGGCCTGGTACGGCAGGCTCTGGTTCATCAGATAGACGCAACCGGGCTCGACCTGGAATTCGCGCCCCTGCTGCACCACGGCCAGCGGCCCTGCCAACGGCAGGCCGAAGGTGTAGAACTCCTGGTCCAGCCGCGAGACGTTGCCGGCGGTGCGTTCGAGCTTCTGTCCCTGGTAATGCAGGTCGTTGAATTGCAGGCTGGCGCGTCGCACGTAGCGCACGTGGCCGGCGAACTGGCCGGCCTGGCCGTGATGCACCTCGAACGGCCCGAAGGCGTCCGACAGCGCCGCGCGCCATTGCTCGTACCGATCGGCGCCGGCGATGGCCGAAGTGGCGAATTCCGTATCGGGCATGGCGCGGTCTCCTGGTTCGCGGGGGTCGGGGTGCTCGTGACCCTGCGTCTACATATTCTTGACTCACCCTGCCGCGGGCGGTCCGGCGCATTGTGGCCGCGCCTGGCGCAAGTCTATAGTCAGCGCCACAAGCATACAACCTGGACCACCCGGGAGGAGACCCATGGCCAACGCGCCCGCACAGGCCGCTCGCCACACGCCGGCTTCGCGCTATCTGCGCTGCGAGGGCCGCGAGCTGCATTACACCGAATGGGGCCGTCCGGACGCCCCCGCGCTCATCATGTGGCACGGCCTGGCCCGCACCGGCCGCGACTTCGACGAGCTGGCGCAGGCGCTGGCCGGCGACTACCGCATCATCTGCCCGGACACGATCGGCCGTGGCCTGTCGCAATGGAGTCCCGATCCGGTGGCCGAGTACCGGCTGGATTTCTACGCCCGGCTGGCGCGCGCCCTGCTCGACGGCCTGGGGCTGGACCGCGTGCGCTGGGTCGGCACCTCGATGGGCGGCGCCACCGGCATGTACGCCGCCGCCACCACGCTCAAGGATCGGATCTCGCACCTGGTGGTCAATGACATCGGGCCGTCGCTGCCGCAGCCGGCGATTGACCGCATCCTGGCCTATGCCGGCAACCCGCCGGCCTTCGACACCGTCACCGCACTGGAAACCTGGCTGCGCGCCGCCTACAAGCCATATGGCTGGCAGAGCGACGAGCAATGGCGCCGCATGGCAGAGACTTCGATGCGGCGCCTGCCCGACGGCCGGGTCACGGCGCACTACGATCCGGCCATCGTCGGCCAGTTCCACCACCACCCGGCGGACTATGAACGCTGGGCGGAATACGACACGCTGCGCATGCCGCTGCTACTGCTGCGCGGCGCCGATTCCGACCTGCTGCTGCCCGAGGTCGCCGACGCCATGACCCGCCGCGGCCCGCGCGCGCAGCGCATCGACTTCCCGGGCTGCGGCCACGCGCCGGCGCTGAACGTCGCGCCGCAGATCGAGGCCGTCCGCCAGTTTCTCGCCACGCCGGCCGCCGCCGCAGCCGCCGGCGCCCTCTAAGACCAAGGAGACTCCCATGAAACGCATCCTGCTCGCCACGCTGGCCGGCCTGTGCCTGAGTTCCGCCGCCATGGCCAAGGACTTCGTCGTGGCGCACGTCTACGACAAGACCGGGCCGCTGGAGGCCTATGCCAAGCAGACCCACAACGGCCTGATGCTGGGCCTGGAATACGCCACGCAAGGCACCATGACGGTGGCCGGCCGCAAGATCCGCGTGATCGAGAAGGACAACCAGGGCAAGCCCGACGTCGCCCGCGCCCAGCTCGCCTCGGCCTATGCCGACGACGACGCCGACATCGCGGTGGGCCCGACCTCATCGGGCGTGGCGCTGGCCATGCTGCCGATCGCCGAGGAGTACGAGAAGATCCTGTTGGTGGAACCGGCGGTGGCCGATTCGATCACCGGCGACAAGTGGAACAAGTACATCTTCCGCACCGGCCGCAATTCATCGCAGGACGCCATCGCCAACGCCCTCGCCTTCGACCAGCCGGATACCTCCATCGCCATGCTGGCGCAGGACTACGCGTTCGGCCGCGACGGCGTCAAGGCCTTCAAGGGCGCGCTCAAGCAGGCCAGGATCGTGCACGAGGAATACCTGCCGGCCAACGCCACCGACTTCACCGCCGGCGCGCAGCGCCTGTTCGACGCGCTCAAGGACAAGCCGGGCCGCAAGATCATCTTCATCCTGTGGGCCGGCGCCGGCAATCCGTTCAAGATCGCCGACCTGGATCCGAAGCGCTTCGGCATCGAGATCGCCACCGGCGGCAACACGCTGGCCGCGATGACGCCGCTCAAGTCGCTGGCCGGCATGGAAGGCGCGACCTATTACTACTACGGCATCCCAAGGAACCCGATCAACGACTGGCTGGTGGCCGAGCACCAGAAGCGCTACGGCCAGCCGCCGGACTTCTTCACCGCCGGCGGCATGTCCGCCGCCATCGCCATCGTCACCGCGCTGAACAAGAGCGCCGGCAAGAGCGACACCGACACGCTCATCAAGACCATGGAAGGCATGAGCTTCGACACGCCCAAGGGCAAGATGACCTTCCGCCCGGAAGACCACCAGGCCATGCAGTCGATGTACCACTTCCGCATCAAGAACGACGCCTCGGTGCCGTGGGCGGTGCAGGACCTGGTCAAGGAAATCACGCCCGACCAGATGGCGGTGCCGATCCAGAACAAACGCTGAGCCGCGCCTTCATGCTGGAAACCCAATCGCTCACGATCCGCTTCGGCGGCCACGTGGCCGTCAACGCGGTGAGCTGCCGCTTCGCGCCGGGCAGCCTGACGGCCATCGTCGGGCCCAACGGCGCGGGCAAGACCACCTATTTCAACCTGATCTCGGGACAGCTGCGCGCCAGCGCCGGCTCGGTGCACCTGAATGGCCGCGACCTGACCGGGCTGTCGGCGCCAGCGCGCATGCACGCCGGCCTGGGACGCGCCTTCCAGCTGACGCAGCTGTTCCCGCGCCTGACGGTGCGCGAGAACGTGCGGCTGGCGCTGCAGTCGCGCCAGCAGGGCCTGGGCTGGCGCCAGATCCGCTTCTGGCGCACCTGGGACGATGACCACGCGCTGCTGGCGCGCGCCGACGCACTGCTCGAACGCACCCGCCTGACGGCCCGCCGCGACCAGGCGGCGGCCGACCTGCCGCACGGCGACCAGCGCAAGCTCGAGATCGCCATGCTGATCGCGCTGGAGCCGCAGGTGTTCATGTTCGACGAGCCCACCGCCGGCATGAGCGTGGACGACGTGCCCGTGGTGCTGGACCTGATCCGCGAAATCAAGGCTGACGCATCCAAGACGATCCTGCTGGTGGAACACAAGATGGACGTGGTTCGCGAGCTGGCGGACCGCATCGTGGTGCTGCACAACGGCGCGTTGATGGCGGACGGCGAGCCGGCCGAGGTGATTGCCTCGCCGATCGTGCAGCAGGCCTACCTGGGCGCCCCTCTGCCGGAGAAGACGACATGATCGCGGCAACCTTGCTGGAACTGAAGGACGTGCACACGCACATCGGCGCGTACCACATCCTGCACGGCGTGGACCTGGCGGTGCCAGCCGCGGGCGTCACCATGCTGCTGGGCCGCAACGGCGCCGGCAAGACCACCACGCTGCGCACCATCATGGGCCTGTGGAAGGCGACGCGGGGCCACATCGGCTTTGACGGCACCGCGGTCGGCGGCCCTGGCGTGCGCACCTCGCCGCCCGACATGGCGCGCCAGGGCATCGCCTACGTGCCGGAGAACATGGGCATCTTCGCCGACCTGTCGGTGAAAGAGAACATCCTGCTGGCCGCGCGCCAGGCGCGCAGCGCCGCCCAACTGGACACCGCGCGGCTGGAATGGATCTTCGGCTTCTTCCCCGCGCTACGCAAATTCTGGCTGTACCCCGCTGGCAAGCTGTCAGGCGGCCAGAAGCAGATGCTGGCGGTCGCACGCGCCATCATCGAGCCGCGCCGCCTGCTGCTGGTCGACGAGCCCAGCAAGGGCCTGGCGCCCGCCATCATCCAGAACATGATCGACGCCTTCATCGAACTCAAGCAGGCCTCCACCACCATCCTGCTGGTGGAGCAGAACTTCAATTTCGCGCGCCAGGTGGGCGACCACGTCGCCGTCATGGACAACGGCCGCGTGGTGCACGCCGGCGGCATGGCCGAGCTGGCGCAGGACGACGCGTTGCAGACCCGGCTACTGGGCCTGTCGCTGGGAGCGCATCAGTGAGCGCCGCCGATATCGATACACCCCTGCCCCAGACCCGCGCCGACCTGCGCCCGGTGCTGCTGGTGCTGGCGCTGGCCGCCATCGCGCTGCCGCTGGTCGGTTCGTTCTCGACCTGGGTGACGCTGACCTTCGCCGGGCTGGCGATGGGCATGATCATCTTCATCGTGGCCTCCGGCATGACGCTGGTGTTCGGCCTGATGGACGTGCTGAATTTCGGCCACGGCCTGTTCATTGCCATCGGCGCCTACATGGCGGCCACGGTGCTCGGCGCGATGTCCGACTGGACCCAGTCCGGCAGCCTGTGGCTGAACCTGGCCGCGGTGCTGCCCGCCATGATCGTCGGCATGCTGGTGGCCGGCGCGGTGGGCGTGGCGTTCGAGCGCGTGATCGTGCGGCCGGTCTATGGCCAGCACCTCAAACAGATCCTCATCACCATGGGCGGCATGATCATCGGCGAAGAGATCATCAAGATGCTGTGGGGGCCACAAACGCTGTCGCTGCCGTTGCCGGACGCGTTGCGCGGCGCGCTGCTGGTCGGCGACGCCGCCATCGAGAAATTCCGCCTCGTCGCGCTGGCAGTCGGCGTGGCGGTGCTGGGCGGCATGCTGTGGCTGCTCAACCGCACCAAGCTCGGCCTGTTGATCCGCGCCGGGGTCGAGGACCGCGAGATGGTCGAAAGCCTGGGCTACCGCATCCGCCATCTGTTCGTCGGCGTGTTCGTGGCCGGCTCGATGCTGGCCGGCCTGGGCGGCGTGCTGTGGGGGCTGTACCAGCAGTCCATCGTGCCGCAACTGGGCGCGCAGGTGAACGTGCTGATCTTCATCGTCATCATGATCGGCGGATTGGGCTCGACCGTGGGCTGCCTGATCGGCGCGCTGCTGGTCGGGTTGATGGCCAACTACACCGGTTTCCTGATGCCCAAGGCGGCGCTGTTCTCGAACATCGCGCTGATGGTCGCCATCCTCCTGTGGCGACCGCAGGGCGTGTACCCGGTCACGAATCGCTAGGAATCGCCCCATGCCCATCCGCCTGCTATCCGGCGATCCTCCGCGCAGCGCGCTGCTGGCGGTCATGCTGGTCGCCATCGTCCTCACGCTCGCCGCCGCGCCCTTCCTGTTTCCCGGCCCCAAGTCGCTGGCCGTGGCGGCCAAGATCCTGGTGTTCGTGATCCTGGTCGCCAGCTACGACCTGCTGCTGGGTTACACCGGCATCGTCAGCTTCGCCCACACCATGTTCTTTGGCATCGGCGCCTACGGCGTGGCCATCGCCAGCGTGCGCATGGAGGCCGGCTGGCTGGCGGTGCTGACGGGCACCGCCGCGGGCCTGGCGGTATCGCTGGTGTTCGCGCTCATCATCGGCCTGGCCAGCCTGCGGGTTCGCGCCATCTTCTACGCCATGATCACACTGGCGGTGGCGGCGGCGTTCCAGACGCTGGTGTCACAGCTGTCCGACCTGACCGGCGGCGAGGACGGACTGAACTTCAAGGTGCCGCAGGCATTGCGCCCAGCTTTCCGGCCCCTGTCCGAGCCGCTGTTCGGCGTCACCGTCGACGGTCGCATCATCACCTACTACCTCATTGCCGCGGCCTGCGTCGTGCTGTTCCTGATGTTGCTGCGCATCGTCAATTCGCCGTTCGGCCGCGTGCTGCAGGCGATCCGCGAGAATCCCTTCCGCGCCGAAGCCATCGGCTTTCGCACGGTGCTGTACCGCAGCCTCTCGAACCTGCTGGCGGCGGCATTCGCCACGCTCGCCGGCGCGCTGTATGCGCTCTGGCTGCGCTACAACGGCCCGGATACCTCGCTGTCGTTCGAGATCATGCTGAACATCCTGCTGATGGTGGTGATCGGTGGCATGGGCACGATGTATGGCGCGGTCATCGGCGCCAGCCTGTTCGTGTTCGCACAGAGCTACCTGCAGGACGGCCTGCACGTGATCCACGATGCCGTCGGCAGCATTGCGCCGTTGGCCTTGCTGTTCGAGCCGGACCGCTGGCTGCTGTGGCTGGGCATCCTGTTCGTGCTGTCGGTGTATTACTTTCCCACCGGGGTCGCCGGACGGTTGCGGGAAGTGGCCAGGCGCCGTTGAACCCGTTCCGGCCCGGACACGTCGATTGCCTACGACGTCATGCCGCGCTCAGCGCGGCGCTTGTCTCAAGGCCTCGCCGCCGCGTCGCATCTCATTGACCCGCCGCTGCATCTGGTCCACGCCGCGCTGGGCCTCGCCGCCGCTCAATTGCGAGCCAGACGGCGTTGGCGCGAGGGGCGCCATATTCATGGGCGTACCGGGTTTCAAGGGAATCGTGGCCGGTGGAAACGGATCCTGGGCGGCCGGCTTCTGCGTCAGCAGGCGCTCGAGAATGTGCAGTTGCTCTTGCTGCGCCTGCAGCGCGCGTTCGTTATCCAGCAGTGCCTGTTCATCTTCGTCCTGTGTGCCGAAGATGGCGGCATGATCACGCGACAAGCCATCGAGGCGTACGCGCGGATCGGGTCCCGCGTTCAGCACATTGCGGCCGATGGCGGCGGGATCGGTGCTGGGCACCACCACGCCCGGGGATCTGGCTTGGGTCCCCACGGCGGGAACCGTCGCTGGCGCTGCCGGGCGGCCCTGCCCGGACTCCGCCGATTGCGCCCGTGCGACCACGGCGGGCAATGCCGCGGCAATCAACCATCCGAACAAAATCGCTTTCCTGAAAGCGCGCATGACGTTCCCGGATTCCCGAAACAAAGAAAAGCCGCAAGACGAAAAAAAACGGCAAGGGCCTGAACCCTTGCCGTTTTACCTCAGAACGGCGAACCGTTCCGAAACCTTCACTTAGATGATACGTGCGGCTTCAACCAGACGCACCACGCGCCACGACTTCGAGCGCGAGATGGGACGGCCTTCAGCGATTTCAACCGTATCGCCTTCGTTGTACTGGTTCGACTCATCGTGCGCCTTGTACTTCGCGGAACGCATGATGATCTTGCCGAAGATGGGGTGCTTGACGCGGCGCTCAACCAGAACGACGACAGTCTTGTCCATCTTGTTGCTGACGACCTTGCCGACCAGCGTACGCTGGCGCTTGGCCACTTGGGTGTTTTGGGTTTCGCTCATCTTTATTTCCCTGCCTTCTCGGTCAGCAAGGTACGCACGCGCGCGATGTCGCGGCGCACGTTACGCAGCTGGCTGGTGTTGGCAAGCTGCTGCGTGGCCTTCTGCATACGCAGACCGAATTGCGCCTTCAGCAGGCTTTCGAGCTCTTTGCCGAGCTCGGCGGCGTCTTTCGAACGGAGTTCGCTGGCTTTCATGTCTTAGTACTCCTTAAGCACCGATATGACGCGCGACGAACGTGGTCGAAATCGGCAGCTTGGCAGCGGCCAGGCGGAAAGCTTCACGCGCGAGCTCTTCGCTAACCCCTTCCATTTCGTAGAGCACCTTGCCGGGCTGAATCTCGGCGACCCAGTACTCCGGGTTGCCCTTACCGTTACCCATACGGACTTCGGCAGGCTTTTGCGAGATGGGCTTGTCCGGGAAAATGCGAATCCAGATGCGGCCGCCGCGCTTGATGTGACGGTTGATGGCACGACGAGCGGCTTCGATCTGGCGAGCGGTCAGACGGCCACGGCCGGTGGCCTTCAGACCGAATTCGCCGAACGACACGTGGGTGCCACGGGTCGCCAGACCGGTGTTGCGGCCCTTCTGCTCTTTGCGATACTTTCTGCGAGAGGGTTGCAGCATGGTTATTCTCCTTCAGGCGCCGGAGCAGCGTCCGCCTTGCGGGGACCACGGCCACGACCACCCGGACGACCGGTGCGAGCACCGTCCGGACGATCACCACGCGGAGCGCGGCGCGGACGACGTTCTTCTTCACGCGGGGCGGCGGTTTCCGGCGGCAGTTCGCCGTTGGCCAGCATGTCGCCCTTGTAGACCCAGACCTTGATGCCGATCACGCCGTACGTGGTGTGGGCTTCGGAGGTGCCGTAGTCGATGTTGGCCTTGAGGGTGTGCAGCGGCACACGGCCTTCGCGATACCACTCGGTACGAGCAATTTCGATACCGTTCAGACGGCCCGAGCTCATGATCTTGATGCCTTGGGCACCCAGACGCATGGCGTTCTGCATCGCGCGCTTCATGGCGCGGCGGAACATGATGCGCTTCTCGAGCTGTTGCGAGATCGAGTCGGCGATCAGTTGAGCATCGGTTTCCGGCTTGCGGATTTCTTCGATGTTGACGTGCACGGGCACGCCCATCAGGCGCTGCAGATCAGCCTTCAGGCTTTCGATGTCTTCGCCGCGCTTGCCGATCACCACGCCCGGACGAGCCGAGTAGACGGTGATGCGGGCATTCTTGGCGGGACGCTCGATGATCACGCGACCAACGGAGGCGCTCTTGAGCTTCTTCTTCAGGTACTCGCGGACGCGGATGTCTTCGGCCAGCATGCTGCCGAAGGCCTTGTCGTCGGCGAACCAACGCGAGGACCAATTACGGGTGACCGCGAGACGGAACCCAGTGGGGTGAATTTTCTGACCCATCGTGACTCCTTAAGCTCCGACCTTGACCGTGATGTGGCAGGTCTGCTTCTCGATACGGTTGCCGCGGCCCTTGGCGCGAGCGGAGAAGCGCTTCATCGACTGAGCCTTGTCCACGAAGATCGTGGTGACTTTCAGTTCGTCGATATCGGCGCCGTCGTTGTGCTCGGCGTTGGCGATGGCGGACTCGACAGCCTTCTTCAGGATGGCGGCGGCCTTCTTCGGCGAGAAGGTGAGGATCTCGAGCGCACGGCCGACCTTCTGGCCGCGGATCAGATCCGCAACCAGACGCGTCTTTTGAGCGGAGATGTGAACCCCACGGATAATGGCAGTAGTTTCCATCGCTTACCTCTTCGCCTTCTTGTCCGCGGCGTGACCCTTGAACGTACGGGTCAGCGCGAACTCGCCCAGCTTGTGACCGACCATGTTCTCGTTGATGTAAACGGGAACATGCTGCTTGCCGTTGTGCACAGCGATCGTCAGACCGATGAACTCGGGCAGGATCGTCGAGCGACGCGACCAGGTCTTGATCGGCTTCTTGTCTTTGCCCGCGACGGCCGTGTCCACCTTTTTGATCAGGTGAGCATCGACAAACGGGCCTTTCTTGATCGAACGTGACATAGTGTTCGCCTCTTACTTGCGCTTGCGCCGTTGGACGATCATATTGTTCGTCCGCTTGTTGCGACGGGTCTTGTAACCCTTCGCCGGGGTGCCCCACGGGCTGACCGGTTCGCGTGCTTCACCGGTACGGCCTTCGCCGCCACCGTGCGGGTGGTCGACCGGGTTCATGGCCACGCCACGAACCGTCGGGCGGACACCGCGCCAACGCATTGCACCGGCCTTGCCGATTTGGCGCAGGCTGTGTTCTTCGTTACCGACTTCACCGATGGTGGCACGGCATTCGATGTGCACACGGCGGACTTCACCCGAGCGCAGACGCACTTGAGCGTAGGTGCCTTCGCGGGCCAGCAGGACGGCGGAAGCGCCGGCCGAACGGACCATCTGGGCACCCTTGCCGGGCAGCATTTCGACGCAGTGAATCGTCGTACCCACCGGGATGTTGCGGATCGGCAGCGTGTTGCCGGCGCGGATCGGGGCCTCGATGCCCGAGATCAGCGTGGCGCCCACTTCCAGGCCGCGCGGAGCGATGATGTAGCGACGCTCGCCGTCGGCGTAGCACAGCAGAGCGATGTGCGCCGTACGGTTCGGGTCGTATTCCAGACGCTCGACCTTCGCGGGGATGCCATCCTTGTCGCGACGGAAGTCGACGACACGGTAGTGTTGCTTGTGACCGCCGCCACGGTGGCGGATCGTGATGTGACCGTTGTTGTTACGGCCCGAACCACGGGTCTTCTTTTCCAGCAGCGGCGCGTAGGGCTCGCCCTTGTGCAGGTTCGGGCTGACGACCTTCACCATGCCACGGCGGCCAGCCGAAGTCGGCTTAACTTTCACGAGGGCCATTTACTTCACCTCCGCAAAGTCGATTTCCTGGCCGTCCTTGAGCGAAACGTAGGCCTTGCGCTCGTCGCGACGACGGCCAACGAATCGGCCAAAGCGCTTGACTTTGCCCTTACGGTTGAGGACCTGCACGGACTCGACCTGCACCTTGAAGAGCAGTTCGACGGCAGCCTTGATTTCCGGCTTGGTAGCGTCAGCCACGACACGGAAAGCGACTTGCTGATTCTTCTCAGCGACGAACGTGGCCTTTTCGGTCACGATCGGAGCCAGAATGACTTGCATCAAGCGTTCAGCGTTCATCCCAGCATCTCCTCGAGTTGAGCGATGGCCGGCTTGGTGATCAGCACTTTCTTGTAGTGGACCAGCGACAACGGATCGGCATAACGGGGCTCGACAACGGCAACGTGCGGCAGGTTGCGGGTGGCGAGGTAAACATTTTCATCAACGTTGTCGGTGATGATCAGGACCGAGTCCAGGCCCAGGCTCTTCAGCTTTGCAGCGGCGGCCTTGGTCTTGGGCGATTCCAGATCGAACGATTCGACGACGGCGATGCGGTCTTCGCGAGCCAGCTGCGACAGGATCGAGCGGATCCCGGCGCGGTACATCTTCTTGTTGACCTTCTGGCTGAAGTTCTCTTCCGGCGAGTTCGGGAAAATCCGACCACCGCCACGCCACAGCGGCGACGAGGTCATACCGGCGCGAGCGCGGCCGGTACCCTTCTGGCGCCAGGGCTTCTTGGTCGAGTGCTTGACTTCCGAGCGATCCTTCTGAGCGCGGTTGCCGGCACGGGCGTTGGCTTGGAAAGCCACCACGATCTGGTGAATCAGCGCTTCGTTGAAGTCACGGCCGAAGATCGTGTCGGGCGCGCTGAAAGTCGCGGCCTGACCTTGGTCGTTCAGGAGCTTGAGATCCATTTACTTACGCTCCCTTCTTGGCCGGGGCCTTGATGGCCGGACGCACGACGATATCGGCGCCAGCGTGGCCGGGGACAGCGCCCTTGACCAGCAGCAGGCCGCGCTCCACGTCAACGCGAACGACGTCGAGGTTTTGAACGGTGCGGGTGACATCACCCAGGTGACCCGCCATGCGCTTACCCGGGAAAATACGGCCCGGATCCTGAGCTTGACCGATCGAGCCGGGAACGCGGTGCGAACGGGAGTTACCGTGCGAGGCGCGTTGCGAGCCGAAGTTGTGGCGCTTGATGGTACCGGCAAAGCCCTTACCAATCGTGGTGCCCGTGACGTCGACCTGTTGGCCGGCTTCGAACACCGATTCCACGGCGATCACGGCACCGGCCGAAAATTCGGCGGCGCGGGCGGGATCGAGGCGGAATTCCTTGAGGATGCTACCGGCTTCAGCGCCGGCCTTGGCGTAGTGGCCCGTCTGTGCTTGCGGCACGCGCGAGGCACGACGAGTGCCATAAGCCACCTGGATCGCGGCGTAGCCGTCGGTTTCCAGCGACTTAACTTGGGTCACGCGGTTGTTCGACACGTCCAGCACGGTCACCGGGATGGATTCACCTTCCTCGGTAAAAATGCGGGTCATGCCGACCTTGCGACCCACCAGCCCCAGCCGGTGAGCGGCGGGCGTGGGTGTCGAATTCGACATCGTTTTCTCCATTCCCGACTGCGATTGGTCGGGGCTAATCAGGCAAAAGGTAACGGCCTTTGCCCTACGACTATGTTCAACCTGGCTCGGGGTTGCACACCCCCGGAATCCGGGTTTGCACGCGCCTTCACCATAGTTAGACCTGCCACAAAATGGCAAGCTTGGCATATTAGCACGTTTTTTTCAGGCAGCACAAGCACTTAGCGTAAAAGGGCCCCTGCCCGCTGCTAGCGCGCCAAGCTGTGGCGCAAAAACAAAATGGCCGCAGTCCCGAGGGATTGCGGCCATTCTTCACGAGTCCACCGGCGAAGGTAGCGGACCCGGCAGCGCCTTACTGCAGCGCGATTTCGACGTCGACGCCGGCCGGCAGGTCCAGACGCATCAGGGCGTCAACGGTCTTGTCGGTGGGATCAACGATGTCCATCAGGCGCTGATGGGTACGGATTTCGAACTGGTCACGCGACGTCTTGTTGACGTGCGGCGAACGCAGCACGTCGTAACGGCGGATACGCGTGGGCAGCGGCACCGGGCCGCGGACAACGGCGCCCGTACGCTTGGCGGTGTCGACGATTTCAGCGGCCGATTGATCGATCAGCTTGTAATCGAAAGCCTTCAAGCGGATACGGATCTTTTGGTTTTTCATGGCGTTTCCTAAAGAACGAGAGGCGAGGGCTTTGATGGGCCCTCGCTGGTTGTGTGCTGCTTAAGTGATCCGGATTACTTCAGGATCTTGGCGACGACGCCGGCGCCGACGGTACGACCGCCTTCACGGATGGCGAAACGCAGGCCTTCTTCCATGGCGATCGGGGCCAGCAGCTTGACGGTCATCGTCACGTTGTCGCCCGGCAGGACCATTTCCTTGTCGGCCGGCAGGTCGATCGTGCCGGTCACGTCCGTCGTGCGGAAGTAGAACTGGGGACGATAGCCGTTGAAGAACGGGGTGTGGCGGCCGCCTTCTTCCTTGGACAGGATGTACACCTCGGAGGTGAAGTCCGTGTGCGGGGTGATCGAGCCCGGCTTGGCCAGAACCTGGCCGCGCTGGACGTCTTCACGCTTGGTGCCGCGCAGCAGGATGCCCACGTTGTCGCCGGCTTGACCTTGGTCCAGCAGCTTGCGGAACATTTCCACGCCGGTGCAGGTCGTCTTGACCGTCGGGGTGATACCGACGATTTCGATTTCTTCGCCGACCTTGATCACGCCGCGCTCGATACGGCCGGTCACCACGGTGCCGCGACCCGAGATCGAGAACACGTCTTCGACCGGCATCAGGAACGCGCCGTCAACGGCACGCTCGGGCGTCGGGATGTAGGTGTCCAGGGCTTGGGCCAGCGACAGGATCGCTTGCTCGCCCAGTTCGCCCTTGTCGCCTTCCAGCGCCAGCTTGGCCGAACCCTTCACGATCGGGGTGTCGTCGCCCGGGAAGTCGTACTTGCTCAGCAGTTCGCGAACTTCCATTTCCACCAGCTCGAGCAGCTCGGCGTCGTCAACCATGTCGGCCTTGTTCAGGAAGACGATGATGTACGGCACGCCAACCTGGCGGCTCAGCAGGATGTGTTCACGCGTTTGCGGCATCGGGCCGTCAGCGGCCGACACGACCAGGATCGCGCCGTCCATCTGGGCGGCACCCGTGATCATGTTCTTGACGTAGTCAGCGTGGCCCGGGCAGTCAACGTGCGCGTAGTGGCGCGTTTCCGTTTCGTACTCGACGTGGGCCGTGTTGATCGTGATGCCGCGAGCCTTTTCTTCAGGAGCCGCGTCGATCTGGTCGTAGCCCTTGGCTTCGCCGCCGAATTTGGTCGACAGAACGGTCGTGATCGCCGCCGTCAGGGTGGTCTTGCCGTGGTCGACGTGACCGATGGTGCCGACGTTCACGTGCGGCTTGGTGCGTTCAAACTTGCCTTTTGCCATGATCTCTATCCTTTGACTTTCAAGGAAATTTCGATATTTGCCGCGCCGCCTTGTGGGCGGTCGCGGCGAGGGTTATTTACTTGGCCCGAGCGGCGATGACTTCGTCAGCGACGTTCTTGGGGGCCTCGGAGTAATGCTTGAATTCCATCGTGTACGTGGCACGACCTTGCGTCAGCGAACGCAGGTTCGTGGCGTAACCGAACATCTCGGCCAGCGGAACTTCAGCCTTGATGGTCTTGCCACCACCGACCATGTCGTCCATGCCCTGGACCATGCCGCGACGCGAGGACAGATCGCCCATCACGGTACCGGCGTAGTCTTCGGGCGTTTCGACTTCAACGGCCATCATCGGTTCGAGCAGCACGGGGCTGGCCTTGCGCATGCCTTCCTTGAACGCCATCGAGCCGGCCATCTTGAACGCGTTTTCGTTCGAGTCCACATCGTGGTACGAACCGAAGAACAGCGTGACCTTGACGTCCACGACCGGGTAACCGGCCAGGATGCCGGCAGGCAGCGTTTCCTGGATGCCCTTGTCCACCGCGGGGATGAATTCGCGAGGAACCACACCGCCCTTGATGGCGTCCACGAACTCGTAGCCGCCGCCCGGCTGGAGCGGTTCGACCTTCAGGACCACGTGACCGTACTGACCACGACCGCCCGACTGCTTGACGAACTTGCCTTCGACTTCTTCGCAGGTCTTGCGGATGGTTTCGCGGTAGGCCACCTGGGGCTTGCCGACGTTCGCTTCCACGCCGAATTCGCGCTTCATGCGGTCGACCAGAATTTCCAGGTGCAGCTCGCCCATGCCGGAAATGATGGTCTGGCCGGATTCTTCGTCGCTGCGCACGCGGAACGACGGATCTTCCTGCGCCAGGCGCGACAGCGCCAGGCCCATCTTTTCCTGGTCGGCCTTCGACTTGGGTTCGACGGCCTGCGAAATCACGGGCTCGGGGAACTCCATGCGCTCCAGCAGGATGTGCGAATCGACATCGCACAGCGTTTCGCCGGTCGTCACGTCCTTCAGGCCCACCACGGCGGCGATGTCGCCGGCCAGAACTTCCTTGATTTCCTCGCGGTTGTTCGCGTGCATCTGCAGGATGCGGCCGATACGTTCCTTCTTGCCCTTGATGGGGTTGTAGACCGTATCGCCCGACTTCAGGACGCCCGAGTAGACGCGCACGAAGGTCAACTGACCCACGAACGGATCGCTCATCAGCTTGAACGCCAGCGCCGAGAACTTCTCGTTGTCGTCAGCCTTGCGGTTGATGGCGTTGCCATCGTCGTCCTGGCCGTCGACCGGGGGAATGTCCACGGGCGAAGGCAGGTAGTCGATGACCGCGTCCAGCATGCGCTGCACGCCCTTGTTCTTGAAGGCGGTGCCGCACAGCATCGGCTGGATTTCGCCAGCGATGGTGCGTTGACGGATGGCCAGGTTGATTTCGGCTTCGTCCAAGGAACCCGTTTCCAGGTACTTGTTCATCAGCTCTTCCGACGACTCGGCGGCGGCTTCAACCAGCTTTTCACGCCATTCGGCAGCGGTACCTTCCAGCTCGGCCGGAATGTCCTTGTAGTCGAACTTGGTGCCTTGGCTGGCTTCGTCCCAGATGATCGCCTTCATCTTGACCAGGTCGATCACGCCTTGGAACGTGTCTTCGGCGCCGATGGGGATCACGATGGGCACGGGGTTCGCGCGCAGACGCGTCTTCAACTGGTCATAGACCTTGAAGAAGTTCGCGCCGGTACGGTCCATCTTGTTGACGAACGCCAGACGCGGCACGCCGTACTTGTTGGCTTGGCGCCACACGGTTTCGGACTGGGGCTGAACACCACCCACCGCGCAGTAGACCATGCAGGCACCGTCCAGGACGCGCATGGAACGTTCCACCTCGATGGTGAAGTCCACGTGCCCCGGGGTGTCGATGATGTTGATGCGATGCTCGGGGTAGTTGCCGGCCATGCCACGCCAAAACGCCGTCGTAGCAGCCGACGTAATGGTGATGCCACGCTCTTGCTCTTGTTCCATCCAGTCCATGGTGGCGGCGCCATCATGCACTTCGCCAATCTTGTGATTGACGCCGGTGTAGAACAGGATACGTTCGGTCGTGGTGGTTTTCCCTGCATCGATGTGCGCAGAGATGCCAATGTTGCGATAGCGCTCGATCGGGGTTTTGCGGGCCATGGTGGGTTAGTCCTTAAATTACCAGCGGAAATGGCTGAAGGCCTTGTTGGCCTCGGCCATCTTGTGCGTGTCTTCGCGCTTCTTCATCGCGGCGCCACGACCTTCGGAGGCGTCGATCAGTTCGCCAGCAAGGCGCAGATCCATCGACTTCTCGCCACGCTTCTTGGCGGCTTCACGGAGCCAACGCATAGCCAGGGCCAGGCGGCGCACGGGGCGCACTTCAACCGGCACTTGGTAGTTGGCACCGCCAACGCGGCGGCTCTTGACTTCGACGATCGGCTTGATGTTGTTGATCGCCAGGCTGAACACCTCGATCGGCTCCTTGCCGGTCTTGGTGGCGACTTGCTCGAGGGCACCGTAGACGATGCGCTCGGCGACGGCCTTCTTGCCGTCCAGCATGACGACGTTCATGAACTTGGCGAGTTCGACGCTGCCGAACTTGGGATCGGGCAGAATCTCGCGCTTGGGTACTTCGCGACGACGGGGCATTGTTGCTTCCTTGTGTCTGTTCAGTTGAACCGTGTTTCATTACACGGCCATGGCCGTCCAATAAGACGACCCCTTACGTGCCGCGCACCTTCCTGTATTGCGGTTGGCGCGGTTGCACTTCCCTGATGACGGATGGCCGTCACTCGGGGGTACTGCTGACTCGCGTTGCGAGCCCTTAGGCCTTCTTCGGGCGCTTGGCGCCGTACTTCGAGCGGGCTTGCTTGCGATCCTTGACGCCTTGCAGGTCGAGGGAACCGCGCACGATGTGATAACGCACACCGGGCAAGTCCTTCACACGACCGCCACGCACCAGAACCACCGAGTGCTCTTGCAGGTTGTGGCCTTCACCACCGATGTACGAAATGACTTCGTAACCGTTGGTCAGACGCACTTTGGCAACCTTACGCAGAGCGGAGTTCGGCTTCTTGGGGGTGGTGGTGTACACGCGAGTGCACACGCCGCGGCGTTGCGGGCAGTTTTCGAGCGCGGGGCTCTTGCTTTTGATGATGCTGACTTCGCGCGGCTTGCGCACGAGTTGGCTAATGGTAGGCATGACCTTTGAAATCCCTTTTACGTACCACTGGGTAAGTACTTACGTACTCGTCTCCTCGAG
This sequence comes from Achromobacter sp. CSND-B12, assembly GCF_052906545.1. Lineage (NCBI taxonomy): Bacteria > Pseudomonadati > Pseudomonadota > Betaproteobacteria > Burkholderiales > Alcaligenaceae > Achromobacter > Achromobacter sp. CSND-B12. The sequence continues at coordinate 3,021,150 of NZ_JBREGJ010000001.1, forward strand.
CAATGGACTCTTGGAGAAGGCGGCTCGCGCAAAACCGCCTCAAACGTTCAAATACGTAAAAGAGCGGGCTTGCCAACAAACCATGACAAACGCACAAACCTGATGTTCGGGAGACGGCAGCGTCGGTTGACGGAGGCTCGTGACGCACCCCTTTGGCCTTGGGCGCTTCGCTAGCACGAAGGGCCGGACCTGTCTTCCTGGCGCTTTGACCACACGTCTTTGACCACACATGGTCGCCGCCCTGGCATCAAACTTTGCGCGCGAATAAAGCAGTAAGCCCTTTAGCATAGCTTAGAACTTGGCGCACTGTCAAAAACTTTTGCGCGCATGGCGCGTGGGCGTGTTGCCGGCAAAAGACGGCCAGATAGGCGCAACTCGCGCCCAGGTCGGCAAAAATGGGGCCAAATTACCAACCGCCGACGGGAACGGCCGGTGCGGGATAGCACGGGGTCGCGAACCGCACGCGACGCGTGGCGCGAGCGCGGGGTCCAGGGGTCCAGGGGTCCAGGGGTCCAGGAGTCCAGGGAGCCAGGGAGCCAGGGAGCCAGGGAGCCAGGGAGCCAGGCGGCAATGGTAGCCGGTGGCGGGCGATGCGGACGGCTTACTGATCGGCGAACAGATATCCGCTGCCGTAGACCGTGCGGATCGGCAACATCACACCCGCCAGCTCGGCCTTGCGGCGCAGGCGGCTGACGATGACGTCGATGCTGCGCGTGCCGCTGGAGCGCGAACCGCCCCCTTCCACCCGCAGCTCGTCACCCAGCTCGTTGCGGCCCACCGCCCTGCCCGCCACTTCCAGCAGCGAACGCACGATCAGCCGCTCGTTGGCGGACAGGGAAATCGTGGTGCCGGAGGGCGCCGCCAGGGTCCAGCCCTGATCGCGCAGCTCCCATTGGCCAGGCAGGGGTTCATCGGCCGCGGCGGCGTCCTGGCCGGCCGGCAGGCGGCGGGCCAGCGCCAGCAGGATGCAGGCCAGCTCTCTTGGGTCATGCGGCGGCGGCAGGCAGGCGTCGGCGCCGCTCTGCAGACAGCGCAGGCGGGTTTCCAGGGACAGATTGTTCCCCATCACCACGATACCCAGGGACGAGGAGCCGTGCAGGCGGGCGACCAGGGCATAGCCGATCTCGCCAAGCGTCCCCACATTCAGCACCACGGCATCATAGGTGCCATTGCTGAGCAGGCCGAACAATTCCAGAGAAGTCGAGCAGCCACGGGCCGAAATTCCAGCTTGAAGCAGTGCGGACACAGCGGTGTTACGTGCGGCCTCGTCCGGCGACATCATCAGTACGCGCAATTGATTCATAGGTTCTTTCCATCCCTTCTGCCTCCCCTTGCCCGGCAGACCGCGCCGGTTGGAGGAAGGTTGAGGACAGTTTGACCCGTTGTTGTGCAACAACTCCAGTCAAGATTCGTCAAGTTTGCAATGTTTGACAGTTCTTGGCACAACGTAGCCAACAGTGACGCGAGTTATCATTCCATTACACAATCCTTTCTTCTTCTTGCAGTAGGGCGCCACAGGGCGCGCTTGCGCAGCCAACCTTCGCGAGACCACGTCTGATGAAAATCGCGTCGCTGGAAGACGACCTGGACCAGGCGAAACGTATCCAGCAAGTCCTGACTGCCGCCGGATACACCTGCACCAGTTATCAGCAAAGCCGTGACCTGCTTGCCGCTTTGCGCAATGAAACGTTTGACCTGGTGCTGCTGGACTGGCACCTGCCCGATATCGACGGCGACGATGTGGTGCGCTGGTTGCGCGCCAACATCGGCCCGCGCGTTCCCGTCATCTTCCTGACCAACCGGTCCAGCGAGGACGACCTGGTGGAAGGCCTGCGCGCCGGCGCCGACGACTACATCGTCAAGCCGCTGCGGCCGCTGGAACTGCTGGCCCGCGTCGCGGCGTTGCTGCGCCGCAGCCAGATCGCCGAGCCTGCCGACGAACCGTTCGACGTCGCCAGCTATCGCGTCGACCCCGCTGCGCGCGCGATCTCGCTCGATGGCGCGCAGGTCGCGCTGGCGCCCAAGGAGTTCGAGCTCGCGTTGCTGTTCTTTCGCAACCTGGGCCGGCTCATGTCGCGCGATGTGCTGGCCGAATGCGTCTGGAATCGCGAGATTCCAGCCACCTCCCGCACGCTCGACACCCACCTGTCGAACATCCGGCAAAAGCTCCAGCTGCGCCCGGAACATGGCGTGCGCCTGAGTTCTTCCTACGCGCTCGGCTACCGGCTGGAGTTGCTGAGTCCGCCTGAAGATAGCCCGCCCCCCACGCGTTAGCGCCTGGCGGCATTACCTGGAGATTTGAAAGTCATGAGCCGCTGCCGCGCGCTTTCTTTGCTTGCCCTGCTTTCCGGCCTGCTGCTCGCCACTTCCTCGCATGGCCAGCCCGCTGGCGCGCTGGGAGACAATTTCATCTATCGCGTGCGCCAAGGCGACACGCTGATCGACATCGCTTCCACCTACACGCGCAATCAGGCCAACTGGAGTCCGCTGCAGACGCTCAACAGCGTCACCACGCCCGAGCGCCTGCCCATCGGCCTGGAGCTGCGCATCCCGTTGTCGATGATCCCCGAACGCGCCGCCGACGCGCGCGTGGTGCATGTCAGTGGCCAGGCGAACATCGACGGACAGTCGCTCAAACCCGGCGCGAGCGTGAGCGAAGGCAGCAAGGTCGTGACCGCGCCCAATGGTTTCGTGACGCTGGAATTGGCCGACGGCTCCAAGCTCACGCTGCCGGCCGACGGCGCGGTCGAGTTGACGCGCCTGCGCCAGTTCGAAGGCACCAACCTGACCGATTCAGTCATCCATGTCGAGCGCGGCAGCGTCGAATCGAGTGTCGCGCCGGCCGGCCAGGGTGTAGGCCGTTTCGAAGTTCGCACGCCGGTCGCCGTCACGGGAGTGCGCGGCACGCGTTTCCGCGTGCAAAGCGGCAGCCATGGTGTCCACAGCGAAGTGCTGGAAGGCAGCGTGCGGCTGCAGCCGCACGCGCCCGGCGCCGCGCCGGCGCAACCCGTGTCGGTGGCCAAGGGCTATGGCGCAGCCATCGGCGCGGACGGCAACGTCTCGGGCGTGCGGCAGTTGCTGGCCGCGCCGCAACTCGGCCAACCCGTGCGTGCCGGCGGCGGCGCCTGGACCAGCGCATTCGAACCGGTGCCCGGCGCGCGAAGCTACCTGGTGCGCGTCGCGCGCGATGCCGATGGCACGCAGCTGGTGTCCTCGACCCGCTTTCCCACTGCCGACATCCGCTTCAGCGCCCCCGGTCCGGGCACCTTCTACGTGACGGTGCGCGCGGTCGATGAACTGGGCCTGGGCGGCCGCGACGCCATGGCCACTTTCACCGGGGTGAACCAGCTCATGACCAGCAGCGGCCTCGGGGTCGCCACCGGCACCGGCGGACTGGTGACCCTGACCGAGTACTAGGGCCCATGCCAGACGCCACCGATCCCATCGACCGGACCTCGCGATCAGGCCTGTGGTTGACGGTGGCGCTGGCGCTGCTGGCGGCGTTGCTCGGCTGGTTCAATGGACTGGGGCGCGTCGACCAGATCCTGTATGACCGCGCCGTCGCCTTGACGGGGCGCGATATCTCGCCCGACATCGTAATCGTGGCGATCGACGACAGCAGCATCGACGCGCTGGGGCGCTGGCCCTGGCGCCGGGCGGTGCATGCGGCGCTGCTGGACCGGCTGCAAGGCGCGCGCGCGGTGGGACTGGACCTGATCTTCGCCGAACCCGACACCACCTACCCCGGTGACGACGTCATCCTTGCCGACAGTATCCGGCGCAATGGCCGCACGGTGCTGCCGGTGGTACTGGACCGGCTGATCTATCCCACGTCGATCAGCGCCCCCATCCCCGCCCTGGCCCAGGCGGCAGCCGGCAGCGGCTTCATCAACGCCAACCTCGATGCCGATGGCGTGCTGCGATCAGCGGTCCTGACGGCGCGTTTCGCCGGCCAGCGCTGGCAGCATTTCGCGCTGACCATGCTGGACGTGGGCGGGCAGGCGGACCTGGCGCAACGCCTGCTACGGCGCGCCCGGGCGGACGGCAGCATCCTGATTCCGTATGCGGGCCCGGCGGCGCATACCCGCGCCGTGTCCTATCTATCGGTCCTGCGCGGCGACGTGCCAGCGGAGCAGCTGCGCGGCAAATACGTGCTGGTGGGCGCTTGGGCCACCGGCCTGGGCGACGCGTACACCACGCCGGTATCCCACGAGGTCAGTGGCATGCCGGGCGTGGAGATCATCGCCAATTTGCTGCAGGCGGCCAACGACGACATCGCCTTCCAGCCGCCCGCCCCGTGGCTGAACGCGCTGTATTCGGCCCTGCCCGTGCTGCTGGCGTGCCTGGCGCTATGGCGCTTGTCGCCCAACCTGGCGCTGTTGGTGAACATCGCCCTGCTCGCCCTGGTGCTGCTCGTCAGCCTGTTGCTGCTGGGCCACACCTATCTGTGGTTCGCGCCCACCGCCGCGCTGGTGGGCGTGGCGTTGTGCTACCCGCTGTGGAGCTGGCGCAGCCAGGAAGCCGCGCTGCGCTACATGGACAACGAACTGCGCCGGCTGCAGCGCGAATACCCGCCGGTGCTTAACGAAGCGCGGGCGCAATCCGGCGGCCCCAGCGCATCGCTCGAAAGCCGGGTCGGTGAATTGCGGCGCGCGCTCGCGCGCGTGCGCAACCTGCGGCGGTTCCTGGCCGACGGCCTGGACGGCATGCCCGACGCCACGCTGGTGTTCGACCAGGATGGCCGCATGCAATTCCGCAACCAGGCAGCGGTGATGTATTTCCAGCGGCTGGGCATGCGGCCACCGCGGGTCGGGCACCCGGCGGTCCACCTGCTCGAGAAGACCATCGGCGACGAATCGACACGCCAGCGCGTCGCCCAAGTACTGAGCGGCCAGGGACCGATCGCCGAGCAATCCCCCTGGACTGCCGATCTGGAGGTGCGCGATCACGCCGGCCGCGACCTGATCCTGAAATGCGCGCCGATCCATACGGCCGAAGGCAATTTCGCCGGCACCGTCGCCACGTTGACCGATATCTCCGGCATCCGCCAGGCCGAGCGCCAGCGCGAGGAAACGCTGCGCTTCATCTCGCATGACATGCGGGCGCCGCAGAGTTCGATCCTGGCGCTGGTGGAGATGAAGCAGGACGGCGGGACAACGGATGGCGGGGATGAAACGCTTACCCGGATCGCCGCGCTGGCCAACCGCACGCTGCACCTGGTCGATGATTTCGTGCATTTGACGCGGGCCGAGTCGATGGCCATCAACGCGGTGGAGCTGGACCTGGGCAGCCTGCTGCAGGACGGCGTCGACGAGTTCTGGGCGGCGGCGCACAAGCGCGGCATCCGGCTGGAGGTGGCTGCGCCGCTGCCCGCCGCCTATGCGCGCGGCGACCAGACACTGCTGATGCGGGCCCTGTGCAACCTGATCGACAACGCCATCAAGTACAGCCCGGCCGGGACGCGCATCGAATGCGCCATCGACCAGGCGGCGGGATTCTGGCGGATCCACGTGCGCGACCAGGGGCAAGGCATCGCGGCACACGACCTGGCGCGATTGTTCGAGCCGTTTTCACGCGTGGGGGTGGCCTCGCGTGGCGACGTCGGCGGAGCGGGCCTGGGACTGGCCTTCGTGCGCACGGTGGCGCAACGCCATGGCGGCGAAGTCGAAGTCACCAGCGAAGCCGGCAAAGGTTCGGTGTTCACGCTGCGGTTGCCCGTTGCGCCCGAGGACGCGCCGGCGACTTGAGGCCAAGGGCGCCCCGCCCCGGGGCGCTATTCAAAGACGTGGGAAATGACGGCAGGCTTGCCCGGCCTGACCTCCAGCGTGGTCCGGTATGGCGGCAGATCGGCATTGCGCAGCACCACCTGATACTTGCCGGGAATCAATCGCAGTTCCTTGACCGGCGGACTGATGCCGCGGGCCACGCCATTGATCCATACCTCGCCCCAGGGCCGGATATTGAGGCGGACCAGCACGGGAACCGGCTTGGGCTTGGGTGCTTCGTCCTGCGCCGGCGCGGCGGCTTCCGGGATCGGCGCCGTGGCGGCGGATGCTGGCTCGGTGGGCATGGCGGAACTGGCCGGGGCTGGCGGAGCTGAGCCAACGGGCGCCTCGGCGGGCGTCGCGGCCGCGGCCCCACGTTCGCCTGTGGGGGCCTCCTCCGGCGCGCTGCCCTGCGCCGTGCCTGCCACCGGGACAGGCGGCGCGGGCTGGGGCGCCGGCGTCGAAGTTGGCGCCGCCGTTGAAGCCGGCGGGTCGGCTGGCGCCGTGGTCGGCACGGGCGGCACGGCAGGCGGATTGGGCTGTACCACTTCGGACCGGGTGATGAGCGAATTCGTCGTTCCGATACCCAGGCGGACCCAGGCATAGATACCCACCCCGATCAGCGCCACCAAGAGCAACAGCACCAGCAACGGCCGGCCGGCATTGCGCGGCTTGCGCACCTCTTGTGCCGCAAGCGCGACCGGCGCGGCGACATCGGCCCGGGACGCTTCGCGGGCGACGGGCGCGGCCTCGGCATAGGCCGGGATGTCGAGCATGGCGGCCAGCTCGGCCAGGGTCTGCGGCCGGTCAGCCGGCAGCATGGCCAGGCCGCGATCGATCGCGCCAAGAAAGGCCGGGCTGTACTTCGTCAGGCCAAGGGACAGCAACGGCTCATAACTGTCGGTGGCGCGGCGTTCCGGCGCGGGTGGTGGCCGCAGGCCGATCACCAGCGCGTGCATCACCGCACAGAGCGCATAGACGTCGGTCCAGGGACCGCGCGGCCATTCGGCGGAGTCCGTATACAGCTCGAACGGCGCGAAGCCCGGGATCGGCGTCAACCCGGTCCGGCGCGATCGCGGCAATGCCAATTCCGGCAGCAGGTGAGCACGCGCGCCTTCGTCCATGCCGACGGTATCGAGCGAAATGTCGCCACATATTTCGCCCTGCGCATGCAGGCCCATCAGGGAGGGCAGCAGGTCCGACAGCAGCCGCTTGATGCGCGCCTCCGGCACCCCGCCCGCCGCGCTGGCGGCGATGGCGCTCAAGGGGCGCAAGGCAAGCGGCGCGGCGCCTGAGAAAGGGCTGCGCGGCGTATGCAGGCCGGCGGATGAAGACATATTCAAAATACTGCGCAACGGGCGCGAAAACGGGTTAACGGCTGATAGGCGGAATATTATCCAATCCGTTACGCAAGGACATTGCCGAAAATGTCCGAGCGCATCAGGCTGTGGCACGATAGCGTATCGCCAAATTCCTCCCTTCGCTGAAAGCCTATGAAAATTCGCCTTCTTTGCAATCTGCTCGGATCCTCGTTTGTGCTGGCCGGCTGTGCCGGCCTGCCCGCCAGCGCCCCCGACCGCGCGCCCACGCCGCAAGCGCTGGAGCAGCTACAACAGGTGCGCGACCAGTACAGCGCCGGCCACTACGGTGAAGTGATCCGCGGCGTCGCCCGTTCCGATGAGCTGGCCGCGTCCAGCAAGGCCGTACGCATCGAGGCCTACAAACTGCAGGCGTTCAGCTATTGCGTCAGCCGCTACGCGCAGTTGTGCGAGGACAGCTTCAGCCGCATCCTGCAGATCGACCCCAACTTCGAACTGGCGCCCAACGAGGCCGGCCATCCGGTCTGGGGCCCGGTGTTCCAGCGCGCCAAGAGCCAGGCCGCCAAATAGCGCCGCCATGCCCCGCGCGGGCAAAAAAAAGGCCGCTGATGCGAATCAGCGGCCTTTTTGCTTCTGGCCTCCCCCGCCGGACCTGCGCGGGGGGTGCACCGGACGTCGCCCTTATTCGGCGGCGTCCTCGCTGCCCAGGTCGGACGACGGGACATCGGCGTCCGAGCCCACCGTGACCGGCGAGTCTTCGAACGGGTTGGCCAGCTGGCGGGCGGCTTCGCGTTCCGCGGCCTCCAGGGCTTCCTTGTCCTTGCGGGCATGGTGGTACGCCAGGCCGGTACCGGCCGGGATCAGGCGGCCGACGATGACGTTTTCCTTCAGGCCACGCAGGTCGTCGCGCTTGCCCATGATGGCGGCTTCGGTCAGGACACGCGTGGTTTCCTGGAACGAGGCGGCCGAGATGAACGAGTCGGTCGACAGCGAGGCCTTGGTGATACCCAGCAGCACGTTTTCGTACGTGGCCGGACGCTTGTCTTCAGCGTTGACGCGGTCGTTCTCGTTCAACAGCTCGGAGCGCTCGACCTGCTCGCCCGGGATGAACTCGGTATCGCCCGCATCGACGATGTTCACACGGCGCAGCATCTGACGAACAATCACTTCGATGTGCTTGTCGTTGATCTTCACGCCCTGCAGACGGTACACGTCCTGCACTTCGTCGACGATGTAGGTCGCCAGCTTCTCGATGCCTTGCAGGCGCAGGATGTCGTGGGGATCGGCCGGGCCGTCCACGATCATTTCGCCCTTGTTCACCACCTGGCCGTCGTGCACCAGCACCTGCTTTTCCTTCGGAATCAGGAACTCGTGGCTGACGCCTTCCAGGTCGGTGATGACCAGGCGCTGCTTGCCCTTGGTGTCCTTGCCGAACGAGACCGTGCCGGTGACGTCGGCGAGCATGCCGGCATCCTTGGGCGAACGGGCTTCGAACAGCTCGGCCACGCGCGGCAGACCGCCGGTAATGTCGCGGGTCTTTTGCGATTCCTGCGGAATACGCGCCAGGACTTCACCCACGGCAACCTGCTGGCCGTCACGCACGGTGATCAGCGCGCCGACCGGGAACGAGATGTTCACCGAGTGATCGGTTCCGGCGATCTTGACGTCTTCGCCGTTCTCGTTGACCAGCTTGATCTGCGGACGCATGACGATCTTGCCGCCACGGGTCTTGGGCGTGATGACGACGAGCGTCGACAGGCCGGTGACTTCGTCCACCTGCTTGGCCACGGTCACGCCTTCTTCGATGTTCTCGAAGCGGACAGCGCCACCGTATTCCGACACGATCGGACGGGTCAGCGGATCCCACGTCGCCAGGCGCGCGCCGGCCTTCACGGCCTCGCCGTCGCCCACCAGCACGGTCGCGCCGTACGGGATCTTGTGGCGTTCGCGTTCGCGGCCGTTGTCGTCGAAGATCGCCAGTTCGCCCGAGCGCGAGATCGCGACGCGTTCGCCCTTGGCGTTGGTGACGTAGCGCATGGTGCTGGCAAAGCCGACCACGCCGCTGGACTTGGTTTCCACCGCGCTGGCCAGGGCCGAACGCGACGCCGCGCCACCGATGTGGAACGTACGCATCGTCAGCTGCGTGCCCGGTTCACCGATGGACTGGGCGGCGATGACGCCGACCGCTTCGCCCTGGTTCACCGAAGTGCCACGGCCGAGGTCACGGCCATAGCAGTGCGCGCACAGGCCGTGGCGCGTTTCGCAGGTCAGCGGCGTGCGGACCTTGACTTCATCCACGCCGATGCGGTCGATCATGTCGACCATGTCTTCGTCCAGCAGGGTGCCGGCGGTGATGGCCGTTTCCTGCGTGTCCGGGTTGACGATGTCGATGGCAGCCACGCGGCCCAGGATACGGTCGCGCAGCGGCTCGATGACTTCACCGCCTTCCACCAGGGCCTTCATGTTGTAGCCCTGCGAGGTGCCGCAATCGTCCTCGGTGATCACCAAGTCCTGCGTCACGTCGACCAGACGACGGGTCAGGTAGCCCGAGTTCGCGGTCTTCAGTGCCGTGTCGGCCAGACCCTTACGCGCGCCGTGAGTCGAGATGAAGTACTGAAGCACGTTCAGGCCTTCACGGAAGTTCGCGGTAATGGGCGTCTCGATGATCGAGCCGTCCGGCTTGGCCATCAGGCCGCGCATGCCGGCCAGCTGGCGGATCTGGGCGGCCGAACCGCGGGCGCCCGAGTCAGCCATCATGTAGATGGAGTTGAACGACTCCTGGCGCACTTCCTCGCCGTGACGGTTGATCACGGGTTCGGTGGCCAGCTGTTCCATCATCGCCTTGCCGACCTTGTCGCCGGCCTTGCCCCAGATGTCCACCACGTTGTTGTAGCGTTCCTGGGACGTGACCAGACCCGACGAGTACTGCTTGTCGATTTCCTTCACTTCACGGCTGGCTTCGGCCAGGATGCCTTCCTTGGCCGACGGGATCAGCATGTCGCCCATGGCGATCGAGATACCGCCGCGGGTGGCCAGGCGGAAGCCCGACTGCATCAGCTTGTCGGCGAAGATCACCGTGTCGCGCAGGCCGCAACGGCGGAACGACTGGTTGATCAGGCGCGAGATTTCCTTCTTCTTCAGCGCCTTGTTCAGGACGGTGAAGGGCAGGCCCTTGGGCAGGATCTCGGACAGCAGCGCGCGGCCGACGGTGGTTTCGTGGCGGCGGATCACCGGCTGCCATTCGCCATTCTCGTCACGCTCGTGTTCCTTCAGGCGCACGGTGATGCGGCTTTGCAGCTCCACTTCGCCGTTGTCGTAGGCGCGTTGCACTTCAGCGACGTCGGTGAAGAAGATGCCTTCGCCCTTGCCGTTGATGCGCTCGCGCGTCGTGTAGTACAGACCCAGCACGATGTCCTGGGACGGCACGATCGACGGTTCGCCGTTGGCCGGGAACAGCACGTTGTTCGAAGCCAGCATCAGCGTGCGCGCTTCGAGCTGGGCTTCCAGCGACAGCGGCACGTGGACGGCCATCTGGTCACCGTCGAAGTCGGCGTTGAACGCCGCGCAGACCAGCGGGTGCAGCTGGATGGCCTTGCCTTCGATCAGGACCGGCTCGAACGCCTGGATGCCCAAACGGTGCAGCGTGGGCGCACGGTTCAGCATGACCGGGTGTTCGCGGATGACTTCTTCCAGGATGTCCCAGACCACCGGTTCCTGGCTTTCCACCAGCTTCTTGGCGGCCTTGATGGTCGTGGCCAGGCCCATCATCTCCAGGCGATTGAAGATGAACGGCTTGAACAGTTCCAGGGCCATCAGCTTGGGCAGGCCGCACTGGTGCAGCTTGAGCTGCGGACCCACCACGATGACCGAACGGCCCGAGTAGTCGACGCGCTTGCCCAGCAGGTTCTGACGGAAACGACCGCTCTTGCCCTTGATCATGTCGGCCAGGGACTTGAGCTGGCGCTTGTTGGCGCCGGTCATGGCCTTGCCGCGGCGACCGTTGTCCAGCAGCGAGTCGACCGCTTCCTGCAGCATGCGCTTTTCATTGCGCAGGATGATTTCAGGAGCCTTCAGCTCCAGCAGGCGCTTCAGACGGTTGTTGCGGTTGATGACGCGGCGGTACAGGTCGTTCAGGTCGGAGGTCGCGAAACGGCCGCCGTCCAGCGGCACCAGCGGACGCAGGTCCGGCGGCAGCACGGGCAGCACTTCCATGACCATCCACTCGGCCTTGATGCCGGATTTCTGGAAGCCTTCCAGCACCTTCAGGCGCTTGGAGATCTTCTTGATCTTGGCTTCCGAGCTGGTGGCCTTCAGTTCGCCGCGCAGCGTTTCCACTTCGCGGTCGATGTCGATGGTGCGCAGCAGTTCGCGCACGGCTTCGGCGCCCATCAGGGCACGGAAGTCGTCGCCGTATTCCTCGGTCTTGGCCAGGAAATCGTCATCCGACATGATCTGGCCGCGCTTGAGCGGCGTCATGCCGGGTTCGATCACGCACCAGGCTTCGAAGTACAGGACGCGTTCGATGTCGCGCAGGGTCATGTCGAGCACCATGCCCAGACGCGACGGCAGGCTCTTCAGGAACCAGATGTGCGCGACGGGGCTGGCCAGCTCGATGTGGCCCATGCGCTCACGGCGAACCTTGGCAACGGTAACTTCAACGCCGCACTTCTCGCAGATCACGCCACGGTGCTTCAGGCGCTTGTACTTGCCGCACAGGCACTCGTAGTCCTTGATCGGGCCGAAGATCTTGGAGCAGAACAGACCGTCACGCTCGGGCTTGAACGTGCGGTAGTTGATGGTCTCGGGCTTGCGAACTTCGCCGTAGGACCACGAACGGATCTTCTCGGGCGAGGCGATGCCGATCTTGATGGCATCGAATTGCTCGTCTTGCGAGACTTGCTTAAAGAGGTCGAGTAGCGCTTTCATTAGTTACGCTCCAAATCCATGTCCAGGGCCAACGAGCGGATTTCCTTGACCAGCACGTTGAACGATTCCGGCATGCCGGCATCGATGACGTGATCGCCCTTGACGATGTTTTCGTATACCTTGGTGCGGCCGGTGATGTCGTCGGACTTCACCGTCAGCATTTCCTGCAGGGTGTAGGCGGCGCCGTAGGCTTCCAGCGCCCACACTTCCATTTCCCCGAAACGCTGGCCACCGAACTGCGCCTTGCCGCCCAGCGGCTGCTGGGTCACGAGCGAGTACGGGCCGGTCGAACGCGCGTGCATCTTGTCGTCGACCAAGTGGTGCAGCTTCAGGTAGTGCATGTAGCCGACGGTGACCGGACGCTCGAACTTCTCGCCGGTGCGGCCGTCGTACAGCCACGCCTGCGTGCGCGAGGGCGTCAGCGCCATGCGCTTGGCGACGTCGTCCGGATAGGCCAGTTCCAGCATCTTGGTGATTTCCTCTTCGGTCGCGCCGTCGAAGACGGGCGTCGCGAACGGCACGCCGTTCTTGAGGTTCTGGGCCATTTCCATGACTTCTTCGTCGGTCAGCTCGTCGATGCGCGCGCCGGTGCCGGTCGTGTTGTAGACCTTGTCCAGGTAAGCGCGGACGTTCTTGACCTGCGCGGTGCGCTCGTCGCGCAGCATGTCGGCGATGCGGTGACCCACGCCCTTGGCAGCCCAGCCCAAGTGCACTTCCAGCACCTGGCCCACGTTCATCCGCGAGGGCACGCCCAGCGGGTTCAGAACGATGTCGGCCGGCGTGCCGTCAGCCATGTGCGGCATGTCTTCCACCGGGGTGATGCGCGAGACCACGCCCTTGTTGCCGTGACGGCCTGCCATCTTGTCGCCAGGCTGCAGACGACGCTTCACGGCCAGGTAGACCTTGATCATCTTCAGCACGCCCGGGGGCAGCTCGTCGCCCTGCGTCAGCTTCTTGCGCTTCTCTTCGAAGGCCAGGTCGAACTGGTGACGCTTCTGCTCGAGCGATTCCTTGGCCTGCTCCAGCACCACGGCGTGGGGCTCGTCGGCCAGGCGGATGTCGAACCACTGCCAGCGATCCAGGTCGGCCAGGTAGGCCTTGGTGATCGTCGCGCCCTTGGCCAGCTTGCGCGGGCCGCCGTTGACGGTCTTGCCGACCAGCATCTTCTCGATACGGTCGAACTGGTCGTTTTCAACGATGCGCAGCTGGTCGTTCAGGTCCTGGCGATAGCGGCGCAGTTCATCGTCGATGATGGACTGGGCGCGCTTGTCGCGCACGATGCCTTCGCGCGTGAACACCTGCACGTCGATCACGGTGCCGGTCATGCCCGAAGGCACGCGCAGCGACGTGTCCTTAACGTCGGACGCCTTTTCACCGAAGATGGCGCGCAGCAGCTTTTCTTCCGGCGTCAGCTGGGTCTCGCCCTTGGGCGTGACCTTGCCGACCAGCACGTCGTCGGCGCTGACTTCGGCGCCGATGTAGGTGATGCCGGAATCGTCCAGGCGGTTCAGTTGCGTCTCGGCCAGGTTGCTGATGTCGCGCGTGATTTCTTCCGGACCCAGCTTGGTGTCACGGGCAACGACCGTCAGTTCCTCGATGTGCACCGAGGTGTAGCGGTCATCGGCCACGACCTTTTCGGAGATCAGGATCGAGTCTTCGAAGTTGTAGCCGTTCCAGGGCATGAACGCGATCAGCATGTTCTGGCCCAGGGCGAGTTCGCCCAGGTCCGTCGATGCGCCATCGGCCAGCACGTCACCCTTGGCGACACGGTCGCCACGCTTGACGATGGGACGCTGGTTGATGTTCGTGTTCTGGTTGGAACGCGTGTACTTGATCAGGTTGTAGATGTCGACACCGACTTCGCCGGCGACGTTTTCTTCGTCGTTCACGCGGATCACCACGCGCTCGGCGTCGACGTGGTCGACCAGGCCGCCACGCAGCGCCTGCACGGTGGTGCCCGAGTCAACGGCCACGGTGCGCTCGATACCCGTGCCCACGACCGGCTTTTCCGGACGCAGGCAAGGCACGGCCTGACGTTGCATGTTGGCGCCCATCAGCGCGCGGTTCGCGTCGTCGTGCTCCAGGAACGGAATCAGCGAGGCGGCGACCGACACGATCTGCGACGGGGCCACGTCCATGTAGTGCACGTTGGCCGGGGCGGTCAGCATGGTTTCGCCGGCTTCACGGCAAGCCACCAGGTCGTCCACGAACTTGCCTTCGTCATCGAGCGCGGCGTTGGCCTGCGCGATGACGTAGTGGCTTTCTTCGATGGCGGACAGGTAGTCGATCTGGTCGCTGACGCGGCCGTCGACGATCTTGCGGTAAGGCGTTTCCAGGAAGCCGTACTCGTTCAAGCGAGCGTACAGCGCCATGGAGTTGATCAGACCGATGTTCGGGCCTTCCGGCGTTTCGATCGGGCAGACGCGGCCGTAGTGGGTCGGGTGCACGTCACGGACTTCGAAGCCGGCGCGCTCGCGGGTCAGACCGCCCGGGCCCAGTGCCGAAACACGACGCTTGTGCGTGATTTCCGACAGCGGGTTGGTCTGGTCCATGAACTGCGACAGCTGGCTCGAACCGAAGAACTCCTTGATGGCGGCCGAGATCGGCTTGGAGTTGATCAGGTCGTGCGGCATCAGGTTTTCGGTCTCGGCTTGGCCCAGACGTTCCTTGACGGCGCGTTCGACGCGCACGAGGCCGGCGCGGAACTGGTTCTCGGCCAGTTCGCCGACGCAACGCACGCGGCGGTTGCCCAGGTGATCGATGTCGTCGATCTGGCCACGGCCGTTACGCAGCTCGACCAGCACCTTGATGGTTTCAAGGATGTCTTCGTTGGTCAGCGTCATCGGGCCGGTGATGTCTTCACCACGGCCCAGGCGGCTGTTGACCTTCATGCGGCCGACGCGCGACAGATCGTACGTTTCTTCGCTGTAGAACAGGCGCTGGAACAGCGCTTCCACCGCTTCTTCGGTGGGCGGTTCGCCAGGACGCATCATGCGGTAGATGGCAACGCGCGCGGCCATCTGGTCGGCGGTTTCATCGGTGCGCAGCGTCTGCGAGATGTACGGGCCGCGATCCAGGTCGTTCGTGTAGAGCGTCTGGATGTCGTGCACGTTGGCGGCGCGCAGGGCGCCCAGCACGCTTTCGGTGATCTCGTCGTTGGCGTTGGCGATGACCTCGCCGGTATCGGCGTCAACGATGTTCTTGGCCAGCACGCGGCCGTACAGGAAGTCTTCCGGCACGGAGATGCGCTGGATGCCGCCGGCAGCCAGGTCGCGCAGGTGCTTGGCGTTGATACGCTTGTCTTTCTCGACGATGACCTTGCCCGAACGGTCCGCGATGTCGAAGCGGGCCATTTCGCCCTTCCAACGCTCGGGCACGAATTCCATCATGGCGCCTTCGCTCTTCAACTCGAAGTTGTCGAAGTCGAAGAAGTTGGCCAGGATCGATTCCGGCGTCATGCCGATGGCCTTGCACAGGATGGTGACAGGCATCTTGCGGCGACGGTCGACGCGGAAGAACAGGATGTCCTTGGGGTCGAATTCGAAGTCCAGCCACGAACCGCGGTAGGGAATCACGCGGGCCGAGAACAGCAGCTTGCCCGAGCTGTGCGTCTTGCCGCGGTCGTGCTCGAAGAACACGCCAGGCGAGCGGTGCAGCTGCGAGACGATGACACGCTCGGTGCCGTTGATGACGAACGAACCGGTGCCGGTCATGAGCGGAATCTCGCCCATGTAGACTTCCTGTTCCTTCACTTCCTTGACGGTGGGCTTGCTGACTTCGCGGTCAAGCAGCACCAGGCGGACCTTGGCTCGCAGGGGCGAGGCATAGGTCAGGCCACGTTGCTGACATTCCTTGACATCGAACACCGGTTCGCCGAGCACATAGCTCACGAACTCCAAGCGCGCCATACCGTTGTGACTAACGATCGGGAAAATCGACGAAAACGCCGCCTGCAAACCGTCGGCTACGCGATCGGACGGGGCGGTATCCGCCTGCAGGAAAGTTAGGTAGGATTGAAGCTGAGTCGCCAAAAGGAAGGGAACGTTTTGAACGTCTTCACGCTTGGCGAAGCTTTTGCGGATGCGCTTTTTTTCGGTGTACGAGTAAGGCATGAGCACTCCGACTCGAGGTTGCATGGGCCGTCAACCACGGCCCCAGGTGATACGACTCCAGGAAACCCCTCTGGAAAGGGCATGACCCCAGCAGGGGTTTCCTGGAAACGCAAAAGCCCGGGGACGGCAAATTGCGCTGTCCCCGGGCAAGTTGACGCAGGTCTTACTTGACTTCGACCTTGGCGCCAGCTTCTTCCAGCTTCTTCTTGGCGGCTTCGGCGTCAGCCTTGGCAACGCCTTCCTTGACGGGCTTCGGAGCGCCGTCGACCAGGTCCTTGGCTTCCTTCAGGCCCAGACCGGTCAGCT
This sequence comes from Achromobacter sp. CSND-B12, assembly GCF_052906545.1. Classification (NCBI taxonomy): domain Bacteria; kingdom Pseudomonadati; phylum Pseudomonadota; class Betaproteobacteria; order Burkholderiales; family Alcaligenaceae; genus Achromobacter; species Achromobacter sp. CSND-B12. The sequence continues at coordinate 3,037,578 of NZ_JBREGJ010000001.1, forward strand.
CGCGCACGGCCTTGATGACGGAAACCTTGTTGGCGCCGGCTTCAGCCAGGACAACGGTGAACTCGGTCTGCTCTTCAGCAGCGGCGGCGGCGCCACCAGCGGCGGGAGCAGCGACAGCGACAGCGGCGGCAGCAGCCGACACGCCGAACTTCTCTTCCATTTCCTTGATCAGCTCGGACAGTTCGAGCACGGTCATGCCAGCGATGGCGTCAAGGATTTCAGCTTTGTTAAGTGCCATTTTTAAGAACTCCAAATATTGGGTAATGCCAGGGTTTGGGTGTCGCTCGGTCGTTCAGCGAATTTCCGTGAAGGGCGGGGATTAAGCCGCGGCCTTCTGGTCGCGCACGGCGGCGAGGCCACGGGCGAACTTGGTCGGAACTTCGTTGAGCGTACGCACGAATTGCGCGATGGGGGCTTGCATGGTGCCCAGCAGTTTCGACAGCAACTCTTCGCGCGAGGGCATGGTGGCCAGGGCCTTCACGCCTTCTTGGTTCAGCAGGCTGTTGGGCAGAGCGCCCGCCTTGATGACCAGCTTGTCGTTGCTTTTCGCGAAACCTGCGAGGACCTTGGCCGCCGTAACCGGATCAGCGCTGATGCCATAGATCAGCGGACCGGTCAGTTGCTCGGCCAACGGCTCGAAAGCCGTGCCGGCAACAGCACGACGGGCCAGCGAGTTCTTCAGAACACGCAGATACACGCCCGATTCACGCGCAGTTTTGCGCAGTACGGTGACAGAGGCGACGTCCAGACCACGGTACTCGGCGATAACAATCGATTGCGCCTTGGCCACTTCGGCCGAGACTTCCTCGATTACCACCGCTTTCTCTTGACGATTGAGACTCACGGTTTGAACACTCCATCAAAAGACGCCTGGGGCCGGAGCCTTGCGCGTCAACCGAATGCGGCGCCTGGTCGAGTTCTTCGGGTAAAGAAATCTTCCTGGGGACGCCGTCTACGCTGGATCCGAACTTTGCGAGCTTCGGGATTAAGCGGGGCGGCGGGATAGTGCTTCCACCGACCCGCTCCAGCGGTCTTTGACAGCAGCATCCGGAGGAATCCGGATGCGGCCCAAAGTACGTTTACAGCTGTTGGCTTAGTTGGTAGCCGACAGCGAGGCAATTTCCACGCGCGCACCGCCGCCCATCGTGGACGAAACGGCCAGCTTGCGCAGGTAGATGCCCTTGGCAGCGGCGGGACGAGCCTTTTGCAGGGCGTCGACCAGAGCGGCCAAGTTGGTTTGCAGCTGTTCCACGCCGAACGACGCGCGGCCGATCGTGGCGTGGATGATGCCGGCCTTGTCGGTGCGGTACTGAACCTGACCGGCCTTGGCGTTCTTGACAGCGGTGGCGACGTCGGGGGTCACGGTGCCGACCTTCGGGTTCGGCATCAGGCCACGCGGGCCCAGGATCTGACCCAGGGCGCCGACGACACGCATCGTGTCGGGCGAGGCGATGACCACGTCGAAGTCCATCTGACCGGCCTTGATCTGGTCAGCCAGGTCGTCCAGGCCGACGATGTCGGCGCCGGCGGCCTTGGCGGCCTCGGCCTTGTCGCCTTGGGCGAACACGGCGACACGGACCGTCTTGCCGGTGCCGGCGGGCAGCACGACCGAGCCGCGGACCAGTTGGTCCGACTTCTTCGGGTCGATGCCCAGTTGCACGGCCACGTCAATCGATTCGTTGAACTTGGCGACAGCGGTTTCCTTGACCAGGGTCAGGGCCTCGGCGACCGGGTACAGCTTGGTGCGGTCGATCTTTTGCGCAATGGCGGCGGCGCGCTTGCTCAGTTTTGCCATGATTAGATCCCCTCAACCGTGATGCCCATGCTGCGGGCGCTGCCAGCGATCGTGCGGACGGCGGCGTCCAGATCGGCGGCGGTCAGATCGGGGCCCTTGGCCTTGGCGATTTCTTCAGCTTGCGCGCGGGTCAGCGTGCCGACCTTGTCGGTATGCGGCTTGGACGAACCCTTTTGCACGCCGGCGGCCTTCTTGATGAGGACCGTCGCGGGCGGGGTCTTCATGATGAAGGTGAAGCTCTTGTCGGCGAAAGCGGTGATCACCACCGGAATCGGCAGACCAGGCTCCATGCCTTGGGTCTTGGCGTTGAACGCCTTGCAGAATTCCATGATGTTCAGGCCACGCTGACCCAGGGCCGGGCCAATCGGGGGGGAGGGGTTAGCCTTACCAGCCGGCACTTGCAGCTTGATAAAGCCGACGATCTTCTTCGCCATGCTTTGCTCCTTGCGGGTTATATCGCCCTAGCGCGCGGCCAGGGCTCCCCGGGGGGTTGAAATCAGGTCTTTTCGACCTGGCTGAAATCCAGTTCGACGGGGGTGGCACGACCGAAGATCGTGACAGACACGCGAACCTTGCTCTTTTCGTAGTTGACTTCTTCGACGTTGCCGTTGAAGTCCGCAAACGGACCTTCCTTGACCCGAACCATCTCGCCCACTTCGAACAGGATCTTGGGGCGGGGTTTCTCGACGCCCTCTTCCATCTGGGAGAGGATCTTTTCGACTTCCTTTTCGGAAATCGGGGTCGGACGATTGCCCGAGCCACCCAAAAAGCCGGTGACGCGGTTGGTGTTCTTGACCAAGTGCCACGTTTCGTCGGTCAGGTCCATTTCAACCAGGACATAACCGGGGAAAATGCGGCGCTCGGTGATCGACTTCTGGCCACCCTTGACCTCGACGACTTCCTCGGAGGGCACAAGAATGCGGCCGAAAGACGTTTGCAGGCCCGCGCGCTCGATGCGCTCGTTCAGGGCCTTGTGTACGCTTTTTTCCATGCCGGAGTACACATGGACGACATACCAACGCTTACTCATTCGCCGTCCTTATTTCCAGCCCAACAACAGGCCGTAGAGAATCCATTCGATGCCCTTGTCGAGCACCCACATGAAAATGCCCATGACCGCCACGAACGCGAAAACGATGCCCGTCATCTGGGTCGTTTCCTTGCGGGTCGGCCACGACACACGCTTGACTTCGTTGTAGGACTCGCTGGCAAAGCTCAGGGTGCGACGGCCGGGTTCGCTGAACCAGGCGATCACGGCTGCGATCACGAGGCCGCCGACAAAGACGCCGATACGGGCAGGCATCGGTTGCGCGCTGAGCACGGAAAACCCGACGATGCCAGCAATAACGACAAGAACCGCCAGCCCGAGCTTGACCCGGTCGGCGGTACTGGTTACGGTTTCTACGCTGGTATTAGACATATTGCGACGCGAGCCGCCGTGAATGCGTAACTCGCGATGATCTCCCGCGGGTTTATCCTGGCGGTGGCAGGGGCAGTAGGAATCGAACCTACAACCTTCGGTTTTGGAGACCGACGCTCTGCCAATTGAGCTATGCCCCTAAAACTCACACATCACTACACGTGCACTACACTTTCGCCGCTCCAGCCAGGCCGCCACGCGTAGCGGCTTGCGGAACCAAACATCATACTACTTTTACAGCAAAGATGGATAGAGGGGCTTGAGAGCCCACTCTACCCATCCGGGTATTGCTTACTTCAGGATCTTGGCGACGACGCCGGCGCCGACGGTACGACCGCCTTCACGGATGGCGAAACGCAGGCCTTCTTCCATGGCGATCGGGGCCAGCAGCTTGACGGTCATCGTCACGTTGTCGCCCGGCAGGACCATTTCCTTGTCGGCCGGCAGGTCGATCGTGCCGGTCACGTCCGTCGTGCGGAAGTAGAACTGGGGACGATAGCCGTTGAAGAACGGGGTGTGGCGGCCGCCTTCTTCCTTGGACAGGATGTACACCTCGGAGGTGAAGTCCGTGTGCGGGGTGATCGAGCCCGGCTTGGCCAGAACCTGGCCGCGCTGGACGTCTTCACGCTTGGTGCCGCGCAGCAGGATGCCCACGTTGTCGCCGGCTTGACCTTGGTCCAGCAGCTTGCGGAACATTTCCACGCCGGTGCAGGTCGTCTTGACCGTCGGGGTGATACCGACGATTTCGATTTCTTCGCCGACCTTGATCACGCCGCGCTCGATACGGCCGGTCACCACGGTGCCGCGACCCGAGATCGAGAACACGTCTTCGACCGGCATCAGGAACGCGCCGTCAACGGCACGCTCGGGCGTCGGGATGTAGGTGTCCAGGGCTTGGGCCAGCGACAGGATCGCTTGCTCGCCCAGTTCGCCCTTGTCGCCTTCCAGCGCCAGCTTGGCCGAACCCTTCACGATCGGGGTGTCGTCGCCCGGGAAGTCGTACTTGCTCAGCAGTTCGCGAACTTCCATTTCCACCAGCTCGAGCAGCTCGGCGTCGTCAACCATGTCGGCCTTGTTCAGGAAGACGATGATGTACGGCACGCCAACCTGGCGGCTCAGCAGGATGTGTTCACGCGTTTGCGGCATCGGGCCGTCAGCGGCCGACACGACCAGGATCGCGCCGTCCATCTGGGCGGCACCCGTGATCATGTTCTTGACGTAGTCAGCGTGGCCCGGGCAGTCAACGTGCGCGTAGTGGCGCGTTTCCGTTTCGTACTCGACGTGGGCCGTGTTGATCGTGATGCCGCGAGCCTTTTCTTCAGGAGCCGCGTCGATCTGGTCGTAGCCCTTGGCTTCGCCGCCGAACTTGGTCGACAGAACGGTCGTGATCGCCGCCGTCAACGTCGTTTTGCCGTGGTCAACGTGACCAATCGTACCCACGTTCACGTGCGGCTTGGTACGTTCAAACTTGCCTTTTGCCATGGCTGACTCCTGACCTGGATTGCGCTTTTGACTGAAGCTGCTGACTGAAGAAAAGACTTTGGAATTTGTGGTGCCCATGGCGCGGATCGAACGCGCGACCTCTCCCTTACCAAGGGAGTGCTCTACCACTGAGCCACATGGGCATGTGTACTGCTTGGAGCGGGTGAAGGGAATCGAACCCTCGTCGTAAGCTTGGAAGGCTTCTGCTCTACCATTGAGCTACACCCGCGGCTGTCCTTTCACCACCTCACTATCTATCCCAGACTTTCAAAACTAAGGCCTTGGAGAACCAGCCACCTTCGTTGCGAAGGCCGCCCAGTTCCCTAGGCCTACATTTTAAAATCCAGGCAAACATCGCCTGGATTCAGGTTTGGGTCTCTGGTGGAGGAGGTTGGATTCGAACCAACGTAGGCGCAAGGCCAACAGATTTACAGTCTGCCCCCTTTAACCACTCGGGCACCCCTCCAGCGGAGAACTTGAGATTATGAACACTTTCAAATCCGCTGTCAAACGCCTGGGACGAAAAATATTCAAAGCTTTCGTTCTGCCTGCCGCGTTTCCGCGCAGAGGGGGCGAAGCTTACAAGATTCCGCGAACGGCTGCACGAAAAAGTTCGGCGTACTGGTCTGGCGTGTAGGCGACGGGGTTGGTGCCGCCCGATGGATCCTCGCTGGCCATGCGCCCTACCCGCTCGGCTTGCGCGTCGTCGATGCCGATGTCGGCCAGGGTGTGCGGGATGCCGACGGTCTCGCGCAACGCCAGGACCCAGTCGAGCACGGCGCCGGGGCCGTCATCCGGCAATGCCAGATAGCGCGCCAGTGCCTGCAGCCGCGGCGCCACCGCGTGCAGGTTGGCCTTGAGCACGTAGGGCATGAGGATGGCGTTGAGCATGCCATGATGGGCGTCGTACAACGCCCCCAGCGGATGCGCCAGCGCGTGCATCGCGCCGAGCCCGCGCTGGAATGCGGTGGCGCCCATGCTGGAGGCCACCAGCATCTGCTGGCGCGCCTGCAGGTCGGCGCCATCGGCCACGGCCTGCGGCAGGTATTCCTTGATCATTCGCATGCCTTCCAGCGCGATGCCGGCGGCCATCGGATGGAAGAAGGGCGAACAGTAGGCCTCGAGGTTGTGCGACAGCGCATCCATGCCGGTCGCGGCAGTGATGCGCGGCGGCAGGCCGACGGTGAGCTCGGGATCGAGGATGACGATGGCGGGCAGCATGCGCGCGTGGAAGATGATGCGCTTGACCTGCGCCGCCTCGTCGGTGATGACGGAGGCGCGCCCCACTTCCGAGCCCGTGCCCGCGGTGGTCGGCACCGCGACGACTGGCGCCATGCCGGCCACGTTCACGCGCAGGTAGTTGTCGCCCACGTCTTCGAAGTCCCACAGCGGACGCTTCTGGCCGGCCATCAACGCGATGGCCTTGGCCGCGTCCAGCGCCGAGCCGCCGCCGAACGCGATGACGCCATCGTGGCGGCCTTCGCGATAGCGCGCCACGCCGTCGTCCACGTTCCTGCCGGTGGGGTTGCCCTTCACTTCGTGGAACAGGCCGCATTCGAGTCCGGCCTGGCGGCAGCCGCGCACCGCGTCGGCGATCATGGGCAGCGCGGCCAGGCCGGGATCGGTGACCAACAAGGGGCGCGCCATGCCGAGTTCGCGGCACCAGTCGGGCAACTCCTTGATGCGGCCGGGGCCCGCCTTGATGGCGGTGGGATAGTTCCAGTTGACGCTGGGGACGGTCATGTCGGCTCCTGGTCGCGCGCTCAGGCGTGGCGGCGCAGATGGAAGGATTTGGCTTGGGTGAGCTGTTCGTAGCCGACGCGCGACAGCGAAACGCCACGGCCGGTTTGCTTGACGCCGGTCCACGCCAGCGCGGGATCGAGGTAGTCGCAGCGGTTCATGAAGACGGTGCCCGTGCACAACTGGCGGCCAAGATGCAATGCGGCCTCTTCATCCTGCGTGAAGATGGCGGCGGTCAGGCCATAGGGGCTGTCGTTCATCAAGGCGACGGCCTCTTCGTCGCTGTCGACCGGCATCACGCCGACCACGGGGCCGAAGCATTCATCGTTCATCACGCGCATGCGGTGATCCACCTGCGTCAGCAGCGCCGGCGCCACGTACGGCGTGCCGGCGCGCGCGGCGGCGAAACGCGTGGCATCGACCAGGTTGCGGGCGCCGCGCGCTTCGGCTTCGGCGATCACTTCGCGCACCTCGTCGGCCGCGCGCGTGCGCACCACCGGGCCGAGCGTGGTGTCCGGCTGCAGGGGATCGCCCAGCACGTACTCCTGGGTCAGCGCCGCGGCGCGATCGATGAAATCCTGGTAGCGGTCGCGCGCCACGTAGATGCGCTGGATGCCGCAGCAGGACTGGCCGGAATTGAAGAAGGCGCCGTCCACCAGCGTCTCGATCGCGTGCGCCAGGTTGGCGTCGGCGCGCACATACGCGGGGTCGTTGCCGCCCAGCTCCAGGCCCACGCCGATGAAGCGGCCGGCGGCGGCCTGCTCCACGCTCTGGCCGCCGCGCACCGAACCGGTGAAGGAGACATAGCCGATCTCGGGCGCGCGGATCAGCCGCTGCGCGATGTCGTGGTTCGCGTGCAGGTACTGGAACACGCCATGCGGCACGCCGGCCTCGCTGAAGGCGCGGCCGATAAGCTCGGCGCACAGCGGCGTCTGGTCCGAGTGCTTGAGGATCACGGTGTTGCCAGCCATCAGCGCCGGCACGATGCTGTTCACCGCCGTCAGCAAGGGATAGTTCCACGGCGCGATGGTGAGCGCCACGCCGATCGGCTCGCGGCTGATGAAACGCGTGAAGCCCGCGATCTCCGGCACCTGGATCGGCGCCAGCGCCTCGGCGGCGATGCCGATCATGTGGCGCGCTCGCGCCTCGAAGCCATCGACTTCACCCGGCGTATAGCGCAAGGGGCGGCCCATCTGGATCGTGATGGCGCGCGCGATCTCGGCCTTGCCGGCGACGAAGCGCGTCACCGCATCCGACAGGATGCGGCCGCGCTGCTCGATGCCGAGCGCGTGCCACGCGCCCTGCGCGGCCTGCGCGTCGGCCAGCGCCTGCGCGACCTGCGCCTCGCTGGCGTAGGGGCGGCGCACGACTTCGCGGCCGTCGATGGGACTGATGGTGATGAGTTCCTGCGTCATGGCGACCCTGTGCATGCGTGGTGAAAAGATGAAGCGGCGGCGTTCAGATGATCTCGAAATAGCGAGCCAGCTCCCAATCGGTGACGTGGCGCCGGAACTGGCGCTCTTCCCATTCGCGCGTGGCGGCGTAATGCTCGACGAAGGCATCGCCGAACAGCTCGCGCGCGGCTTCGGACTGGCGCAGGCGCTGCGCCGCTTCCCACAACGTGGTGGGCAGGTGCAGGCGGTCGGGAAACTGCTGCGTGTAGGCGTTGCCCTGCACCATTGGTTCGGGTTGCAGGCCCTGTTCGATGCCGCGCAGGCCCGACGCCAGCGCGGCCGACAGCGCCAGATACGGATTGGCGTCGGCCGAGCCGATGCGCACTTCGACACGCTGCGACTTGTCGCTGCCCGGAATGAGACGCAGCGCGGTGGTGCGGTTCTCCATGCCCCAGGTCGCGTCCAGCGGCGCCCAGTAACCCGGCACCAGGCGCGAATAACTGTTGATGGTCTGCGCGTACAGCGCCATGAATTCGGGCAGGTAGCGTTGCACGCCAGCCATGAAGGCCGCCTGCGTCGCGCTCATGCCGTGCGGACGCGACTCGTCGTAGAAGGCCGAGCGGCCGCTGGTGCGGTCGCGCAGCGACAGGTGGATGTGGCCGCTCTGGCCGGGATGATCGTGCGACCACTTCGCCATGAAGGTGGCCATCAGGCCGTTCTGCTGCGCCAGCGCCTTGGTGAAGGTCTTGAAGAGGAAGGCCTTGTCGCCGGCGGCGGCGGCCTGATCGACCGCGATGGCCGCCTCCAGCACGCCGGGACCGGTCTCGGTATGCAGGCCTTCGATCGGCATGTCCATGCGCTCGCACATGTCGAGCAGCTTGCGATAGAAATCGCCCTGCACGGTGCTGCGCAGCACCGAGTAGCCGAAGTTGCCGGGGGTCCAGTTCTCCATGTCGCGGTAGTGCTTGGCGCGCACCGAGTGCGGCGTCTCGCGGAACATGAAAAACTCGTATTCGAGCGCGGCGTAGACCTCGAAGCCCATGCCGGCGGCGCGGTCCAGCGTGCGGTGCAGCAGGCGGCGCGGGCAGATGTCGGCCGCGGGGCCTTCGAACTCGGCCAGGAACAGCAACATGTCCTCGCCCCCGGGGCCCTGCTCCAGCGGCAGCCGGCGGCAGGTGCTGGGCACGATGCGCAGCTTGGCATCGGGATAGGCCGTGTGCCAGCCGGTGTACTTGGTGTTGTCGTAGAGCTGGTCGTCCAGGTCCCAGCCGAACACCACGTCGCAGAAAGCCAGCCCGCCGCGCAGCGCGGCCAGGAATTTGTCGCGCCTGACGTACTTGCCCAGCATGACGCCATCGACGTCGGACAGGCCGATCTTGATATGCGAGAGCGTGCTGGCCTGGACCAGCCGCTCCGCGTCTTCCACCGTTGCTACCCCTAGTGCATGCATGGCTCGTTCACCTTGTCGTGGCTGAAGCGTTGCGTTGACGTGCGGGGTCGCGGGGCGCGGTGTTTCAGGTCACGGCCGCCCCCAGCATCCGCATCGCCTCGCGATGCAGCTGCGGCGTGGCGGCCGCGATCACGCGGCCCTGCGACGCGAGGCCTAACGGCTGCCCCGACCAATCGGTAATGACGCCGCCCGCGCCTTCGATCACGGGCATCAGCGCCAGATAGTCATACGGCTGCAGGCCGGCCTCGACCACCAGGTCGACGTGGCCGCTGGCCAGCAGGCCATAGCTGTAGCAGTCGCCGCCGTAGCGGCGCATGCGCACCGAGCGCGCCAGCGCGTCGAATGCGGCCAGATCGGCGCCTTCGAAGATGTCGGGCGAGGTGGCGTAGAGAATCGCCTGGTCCAGTTCGGTGCATTGACGGGTGCGGCAGGGCTCGCCATTCAGGCGCGCGGGCGAACCGGCGGCGCCGAGCCAGCGCTCGGCCATCATGGGAATGTCGATCAGGCCCAGCACCGGGCGGCCGCGGTGCAGCAGGCCCAGCAGCGTGCCCCACAGGGGATTGCCGGAAATGAACGCGCGGGTGCCGTCGATGGGGTCGAGCGACCACACCCACTCGGCCTCGGCATGGCTGGCGCCGTATTCCTCGCCGAAGATGCCGTGATCCGGATACTGGCGGGCGATGGCTTCGCGCAGCGCTTGCTCGACCTCGCGGTCGGCGCGGGTGACGGGACTTTCATCCGCCTTGGTCTCCACCATCAGGGGGTGGCGGAACCACTGGCGCGACAGGGGCCGGACCTGGTCCGCCAGCGTCTGGGCGAACGAGGAAAACGCGGCCAATTGCTGCGCGGCGGGCAGCGGCGAAGTTTGCATGACGAGCTCCGAGGCGTAACGCGGCGCGGAAAGACCCATGCGATTCGGGTTTCTCCAGTCTAGACACGTTGCCACAAATTTGCAAATATACCTAAAAACGCAACCCGGGAAACGCAACGTTTCCTCGCGCAACCCTACCGCCTCGCCCGCAGGTCGCCGTCCGCAGAAAAGCAGCTCATCGCCGTTGCCGTGTATTCCTTTCCGGAGTCCCATCATGCAATGTAAGAAGAAGCTTGGTCTTGTGGTTGCAGTAATTTCCCTAGGTTTTGCCCAGGCCGTCCACGCCGGCGCGATCACCGTCTACACGGCGCTGGAGGAAGACGAGATCGCCGCCTACCTGAAGGCCGCCAACGCCGCCCTGCCCGACGTGAAGGTCAATGTGCTGCGCCTGTCCACCGGCGACCTGGGCGCTCGCCTGATCGCCGAGGCCGGCAATCCGCAGCAGGACGTGATCTGGGGCTTCGCGGTCAGCAACATGCTGGATCCGCGCCTGCAGAAGCTGCTGGAACCGTATGCGGCCAAGGGCATCGAAGCCCTGCCCGCGCAATACAAGGCCGCCGACAACAAATGGTTCGCCGCCACCGGCTACGTGGCCGCGTTCTGTGTCAACACCGACCGGCTCAAGTCCAGGAACCTGCCGATGCCGACCTCGTGGGAAGACCTGACCAAGCCGGTCTACAAGGGCGAGATCGTCATCCCCAGTCCGGCGGCATCCGGCACCGGTTATCTGCAGATCGTCGCGCTGCTGCAGGGCCTGGGCGCCGAGAAAGGCTGGGCGCTGCTCAAGGACCTGGACAAGAACGTGGCGCAGTACACGCCGTCGGGATCGCGCCCCTGCAAGATGGCGCGCGCCGGCGAGTATGCGATCGGCGTGTCGTTCGCGTTCCCGGCGATGCAATCGATCGAGGAAGGCTTTCCGGTGAAGATGGTGATCCCGTCGAAATGGGTGGGCTACGAACTCGAAGCCTCCGGCCTGATGAAGACGGCGAAGAATCCCGCGGACGCCAAGCGCTTCCTCGACTGGACGCTGTCGGCGCAGGCAGGCGGGCTGTACAGCAAGTACAAGGAACTGGTGACGATTCCCGGCGCCGCCCCAAACAAGGCGGCCGAGGCCGCCGGGCTGCCCAAGGACCTGACCGCCGTGCTGTATCCGGTGGACTTCCAGAAATCGGCGGCGGAACGCGACGCCACCATCAAGACCTGGCAGGACACCATCAAACGCTGACGGCGTGGCGGCCGGCGCGCCGGCCGCCACGCCACCGCCTGGAGCGGCCATGTACCTGGAATTGCGCGGGATCCGCAAGACCTTCGACGGCGCGGTGGCGCTGGAAGGCATCGACCTGTCAGTGGGCGAACATGAATTCGTCTGCCTGCTGGGACCCAGCGGCTGCGGCAAGACCACCCTGCTGCGCATCGTCGCCGGCCTGCTGCCATTCGACAGCGGCACCATCACGCTGGGCGGACGCGACCTGTCGGCGCTGCCAGCGCGCAAGCGCGGCTTCGGCATCGTGTTCCAGTCGTATTCGCTGTTTCCCAACATGACGGTGGCCGAGAACGTCGGCTACGGGTTGCGCATCCGCGGCGAGACGCGCGAGCGCATCGACGCACGGGTGCGCGAATTGCTCGCGCTGATCAAGCTGCCGGATTATGCACAGCGTTATCCCCACCAATTGTCCGGCGGCCAGCAGCAGCGCGTGGCATTGGCGCGCGCGCTGGCGGTGGACCCCGCGCTGATCCTGCTTGATGAACCCCTGTCGGCGCTGGATGCGCGCGTGCGCACCGACATGCGCGCCGAGATCCACGAGGTGCAGCGACGCCTGCGGATCCCGACCATCATGGTGACGCACGACCAGGAGGAAGCGCTCACGCTGGCCGATAAGATCGTGTGCATGAATGACGGCCGCGTCGAGCAGGTGGGATCGCCTTCCGACCTGTATCTGCGGCCGAGCACACGCTTCGTCGCCAACTTCGTCGGCCTGAGCAACCTGCTGCCGACCGACTGGGTGCGCGAGGCCATGCCGGCGTTGCTGGCGACCCGGCCGGACGGCGCCAGCGAGCGTTTCGAGGCCTGCCTGCGGCCGGAAAGCCTGCGCATCGCCGCCGACGAGCGCGGGCCGGGCCGGGTGCGCGAAATGACCTTCATGGGCAACCTGACGCGCGTGCGGGTGGACTGGCGAGGCCGCGAGTTGCTGGTCGAACAACAGGGCGCGGCGGGCTTGTCGCAGGGCGCGCCCGTGCGGCTGGACCTGGCGCCGGAACAATGCGCCTGGGTTCGCGTATGACTGCGTCCGCCACGCCGGCACGCGCGGGAGTCATGGCATGAACACGGTTCGTATCGGCGCCGCCACTTCGCCGCGGGCCAATCGCTCGTCGGCATCCCTGGATCGACTGCTGCTATGGACCTGCGTCGGCATCCCGATGGCGGGCCTGGCGCTGTTCTTCCTGTATCCATTGGCCACGGTCGGCTGGCGCAGTCTGGTGGAAAAGGACGGCGCTATCGGCCTGGGCAATTACGCCGACGTGTTCGCCACCCGCGGCATCCTGACCGCCACCGCCAACAGCCTGACGATGAGCGCGGCCACCACCGCCGTCAGCCTGCTGCTGGGCTTTGCCATCGCTTTCGGGCTGGACCGCAGCCGCATGCGCGGAAAGGCGCTGGTGAAGCTGGCGCTGGTGCTGCCGCTGCTGGCACCGTCGCTGGTGCAGGGGCTGGGGCTGATCTTCATCCTTGGACGCAACGGCCTGGTGCATCGCTGGACCGGGTGGGAGTTCGATATCTACGGGTTCTGGGGCCTGCTGATCTCCAACGTGTTCTACGCCCTGCCCCAGGCCGTGCTGATCCTGCAGGCGGCGCTGCGCAACACCGATGCGCGCTATTACGACGCGGCCGAGGTGATGGGCGCGTCGAGCGCGCGGCAGTTCTTCGACATCACGCTGCCCAACTGCAAGTTCGGGCTGCTGAGCGCCGCGTTCGTGGTGTTCGTCATCACCATCACCGACTTCGGCAACGCCGCGGTGATCGGCGGCAACTACCGCGTGCTGGCCACCGAGATCTACAGCCAGGTGTCGGGGCAGATGAATTTCGGCATGGGCTCGGTGGTGGGCATTTTGCTGCTGCTGCCGTCGCTGATCTCGGTGCAGATCGAACGGGTGGCCTCGCAACGCCAGTTCGGCGCCGCCTCGCCCAGCGGACTGCGCGTCACGCCGCAGCCGGCGCGCGGCCGCGACCTGGCGTTCACGGCCGGCGTATTGCTGTGCGCCAGCGCCATCGTGGTGACGGTGGGCACGGTGGTGTTCGCCAGCTTCATGCGGCTGTGGCCCTATCGCATGGAATGGACCCTGAAGCACTACGACATCACCGTCAGCGGCGGCTATGCGCCGCTGTGGACTTCGCTGTACCTGTCGCTGGCGGCCGCGGGCGGCGGCGTGTTGCTGTTGTTCTTCCTGACCTTCGGCGTATGCCGTATCCCCCGCGCGTGGGCCAAGCTGGTCTACCTGGTGTCGGTGCTGCCGGTGGGCGTGCCGGGGCTGGTATTGGGGCTGTCCTACATCTTCGCCTTCAACTCGCCTTCCACGCCGCTGTACGCGCTATACGGCAGCGCCGCGCTGATCGCGCTGTGCAACTTCTACCACTATCACACGCAAGGCTTCCTGACGATGATGACCGGCATGCGCGCGGTGCCGCAGGCGCTGGAGGAGGCGGTGAGCTGCCTGGGCGGCGGCACGTTGCACATCGTGCGCGATGCGGTGCTGCCGCAGATCGCCCCAACGGTGCTGGGCGTGTTCTTTTTCCTGTTCATGCGTTCCATGGTGACGCTGTCGGCGGTGATCTTCCTGGTCACGCCGTCGGTCAGTGTCGCGCCGGTTTCCGTACTGCGGCTGGACGAAGCCGGGTTCGTCTCGCAGGCCGCGGCCTATTCGACGCTTATCATGCTGGTCGTGGGTGGTTCGCTGCTGGCGATGCGCGCGTTGATCGCGCTGCCGGCGCGACGCCGCAAATAGAGATTAGGAAGCATCCGATATGTGGCAAGAAGAGCGGTATCAGAGAATCCGCGCCCTGCTGTCTTCCCTGCAGCAGGTATCGACCGACCGTATCGTCGGCGAACTGGGGGTATCGCGGGAGACCGTCCGGCGCGATCTGCTGGAGCTGGAGGCGATGGGCGAATTGCGCCGCGTGCATGGCGGTGCCGTGCCGGTGCACAGCGAGCCGCCCATCACGGAACGCGTGCATACCCGCGTCAAGTACAAGCGCGCCATCGCGCGCGCCGCGGCCGGTTTGGTGACGAGCGGGCAGACGCTGTTCCTGGACGCCGGCAGCACCACCAGCATGCTGGCGGACGAGCTGGCCAAGCTGAGCGGCCTGACCCTCATCACCAATTCGTTCGACGTGGCGCTCAAGGTCGGCGCCGCCGGCAACGGCGCCAATGAACTCATCATGCTGGGCGGATCGGTGGGCGGGCCGGTGTGCGCCACCGCCGGCGACATCACCATCGCCGAGATCCACCGCTACCGCGCCGACGTGGCGTTGCTGTCGCCGGTGGGCGTGGATGCCGAATGCGGCGCCACCAGCTACGACCTGCGAGAGGCCGAAGTGGCGCGCGCCATGGCGGCCAACGCCAAGCAGCGCATCCTGCTGGCCGACTTCAGCAAGATCGGCCTGTGCAGCCGGGTGTCGTACTGCGAGGTGAACCGCATCGATCACCTCGTCACCAACACCAATGCGCAGAAGCAGCCGGCCTTCGCGGCCCTGAAGGCCGCGGTCGGCAAGGTTCTGGTGGCTTAGCCGCCGCTTCAATCCACCGACACGCCCGCAACCTTCACCATGTCGGCCCAGTACGTGGTGTCCTGTTGCAGGCGCTTGCCGAACGCATCGGGCGCGCTGCCGACGGGCTGGCTGCCGCCGGCCTGGATCTTGGCGATCACGTTGGGCGATTTCATGGCCTGCGCCACCGCTTGCGCCAGGTAGGCGATGCGCTCGGGCGGCGTGCCGGCCGGCGCGAACAACCCGTACCAGTCGTCGGCCGTGATGCCGTCCATGCCGGACTGCCCGAGCGTGGGCGCGCCCTTGAAGATGCCAATGCCGTTTTCATGGCTCAGCGCCAGGATGCGCAGCTTGCCGGCCGCCACCATCGGCTCGGCCGAGGCCGGCGAGGTGATCAGCATGTCGACGGTGCCACCCATCAGGTCGGTGATGGCGGGCGCGGCGCCGCGATACGGCACGTGCACCAGCTTGACGTTGGCCTTCTGCGACAGCAGCGCCCCCATCAGATGGCTCATGGTGCCGTTGCCGGGCGTGGCGTAGGTGATGACGCCGGGCTGCTTGCGCGCGGCGTCCAGGTAGTCGCCCAGCGACTTGTAGGCGCTTTCGCTGCGCGCCACCAGCACCAGCGGCGCCGAGGTGATCTGCGAGATCGGCACGAAGTCCTTGAGCGGATCGAAGCCCACGTTCTTGTACAGGCGCGGGTTGACCGCCATCACGCTGGTCTGCGACATCACCAGCGTATAGCCGTCGGGCTTGGCGCGCGACACCTGCGAAGTGCCGACGTTGCCCCCCGCGCCGGAACGGTTTTCCACCACCACACTCTGGCCGGTGATCGCCCCGAGTTCCTGCGCGATCAGGCGCGCCACGCCATCGTTGCCGCCCCCGGGCGGGAACGGCGAGACCACGGTGATGGCCTGCCTGGGGTAGTCGGCCAGGGGCGCGGGCGCCTGGGCGTGGGCGTTCAGCCCCCACGCCAGGCAGGCCAGGGCGGCGGCGGTCTTGCAGGCATGTTGCAGCTGGTACTTGTTCATCGATATTTCCCCTTGTGATTGGCGGCCGGATGCTCGGCCGTCCATTGCATTTCGGTTCGCCATGAACCGTCCGCGCCCCGTCGGCGAAGCGCCGGGGCGTGCTGATCGGATGAAGCATGTGGCGCGGCCACGGGGGCAGTCAGCCCCGGTGGTCACCCCGCCGGGAAGCGATACGCGGCGCGTTCGCGCGCGTCGATCTGCTTGACCAGATTGGTTTCCCAGGCGAGGTACTGACGCGCCGCGGCCTTGTTGCCGTCGTGGCGGTCGTGCACGAAAAACAGGTAATCGATGCAATCGCGGTCGGCGGGCGTGGACGGCGTGGATTCCAGCGCGATGCCCGCGGCCGACCAGCCGGCCGCCGTGCCCAGGTTGGCCGCAACGTCCCGCGCGCCGCGCGCCCGCAGGTCCGCCGCGGCCCAGGCGGCCACCGCGAGTTCCTCGGCCAGCAGCACCAACGGACGTGCCGGGTCCAGCGCCAAGCTGGCGAAGCGCGGCCGGATGGCCCATTGCGCCCCCGCGATGTGTTGGGCGCGATAGCGCATGCTGGGGCGGATGTCGATGAGTTGCGCGCCTGCGGCCAGCGCGGCGGCCAGCGCCGCGTCATCCAATACCTTGACCGGCGGTTCGGCGATCGGGGCGACAGCCGCTTGCAGGTCGGCGCCCACGCCCTCCTGCAGCACGCTCGCGTCCCAGCCCATCTGGCGCAACCAGCTGGCCACCACCGGCGCGCGCACGCCTTCGCCATCGAACACCACGATGCGCGCGCCACGCACGGCCACGTACTGGTCGGTGGCCTGGATCAACTGGCCGCCGGGCGTGTGCTGCGCGCCGCGCAACGAGCCTTGCGCGTACTCCTCGGCACTGCGCACGTCGCACAGGAAGGTGCTGCGGCCCGTGTCGGCCAGCCAGCTGCGCACCTGCGCGGCGTTCACCCACGGCACGCCATGGCGTTCGGCCAGGCCGGCCGAGCGTTGCGCCAGCGCCGGTATATCGGCCGCGGCAACGGCATCCTCATATCGAAGGCTGGCGCCATGATCGAGCTTGAAATCCGCCAGGTACCAGCCCTGGGTGCCGTTCTCCAGCGCGTAGACGGGATTGGGCACGCCCAGGTTGATGAGGGTCTGCGCGCCGATGATGCTGCGGGTACGGCCGGCGCAGTTGACCACGATGGTGGTCTTCGGATCGGGCGCCAGGCCGTGCGCGTGCAGCGCCAGCTCGCCGTTGGGGCAGCAGATGCCGCCGGGGATGCTCATCTTCTGGTATTCGGCGTAGGGCCGGCCGTCGAGCACGATCAGGTCGTCGCCACGACGCTGGCGCTCGGCCAGTTCGGCCGCGCTGATGCGCGGCGTGTGGAAGACTTCTTCGGCGAGCTCGCCGAAAGTCTTGCTTGGGACATTGACCCCGGCGAAAGCGGCGTAGCCATCGCGTTGCCATTGCGCGATGCCGCCTGCGAGGCGATGGACCTGCGTGTAGCCCACGGCCCGCAAGGCCGCTGCTGCGCGCGCCGCGACGTCATCGTCATCCCCCGCGTCGTAGACCACCACGCGCGCATCGCGCCGCGGCGCCAGGCGCGCGATATCGGCCTCGAGCCGACTGAACGGCACCGGCGCCGCATAGAACAGGTGGGACTCGCCGTATTGGCCATGCTCGCGCACGTCCAGCAGCGCAATCTCGCCGCCGTCATGCAGCCAGCCCTTGAGGGTGTGCGAGTCGATATCGGCCAGTTTCAGGTCGGAATGGGAATGCATCGTTAAATCCGCAGGGAATCAGGGGAATGGGAATTCAGGGCCGCCAGGACGGGCCGCAATTGGCCGAATGCCTGTTCGAGATCGGCGATCAGGTCGTCCGGATCCTCCAGCCCGATATGCAGGCGCAGCATGGCGCCGTGCGGGGCCACGGGCAGGGATCGCGCCTTGGCCAGATTGACGGGTATCACCAGGCTCTCGAATCCGCCCCAGGATGCGCCGATGCCGAACAGGCGCAGCGCGTCGATGACGCGTTCCATGTCGGCATCGGCGATGCCGGCGGCGAACTCCAGCGTCAGCAGGCCGTTGGTGCCGGTACACTCGCGACGCCAGACCGCGTGCGCGGGGTCGTCAGGCAGGGCCGGGCACAGCACGCGCGCCACTTCCGCCCTGCCCTGCAACCACTGCGCCACGCGCAATGCGCTGCGGGCATGTTGCGCCAGGCGCAACGGGAGCGAACGCATGCCGCGCAGCACCAGATAGGCATCGTCGGCGCCAACGGTCTGGCCGAAATCGATGCTGGCGCGTTCCAGCGCGCGCCAGGCGCGCGCATTGGTCACGACCGCGCCCATCATCACGTCGGCGTGACCGCCCAGGTATTTGGTGGCGGCGAGAATCGAGATGTCCGCGCCCAGCGCCAATGGCTGGCACAGCAAGCCGGACGCCCAGGTGTTGTCCACAGCCAGCCAGCAATCATGGCGTTGCGCCAACTCAGCCAACTGCCGCAGGTCCGGCATTTCGTAGGTGAGCGAACCCGGCGACTCGGCATAGATCATGCGCGTGTTGGGACGCAGCAGCTGCGCCAGGCCGGCGCCGTCCGGCGGATAGAAAGTGAATTCGATGCCCAGCCGCGACAGGTGCTCGGCGCAGAAGCGGCGCACCGGTTCGTAGACCGCATCGGTCACCAGCACGTGGTCGCCGGCGCGCAGATAGGCCAGCAACACGATGGCGATGGCGGCCTGCCCGGTGGGGTACAGCTGGGCGCGATGCCCCTGCTCCAGCTCGACCAGCGCGTCTTCCAGCGCGTGCGTGCTGTCGGTGCCGCGCGCGCCGTACGACGGCAGGCGTTCCTGTTCGCGGCGGGCGCGGGTGTCACGCCAGGCCGCGACGCTGTCGAACACATAGGTGCTGGCACGCGTGACCGGGGTGTTGACCCAGCCGGCATGGGGACGCCCGGCGCGCAGCAGGCGCGTCGCGGACCGCAGGGGCTTGTTCATGATGATCAGCGGCGGGTCTGCACGCCGATCGGCATGACCTTGCAGGTGCCGGCGGCCAGGTCGAAGGCCAGCCGCTCGGTCAGCGTTTCGAGGGCGCGGCCGTACATGTGCAGGTGGCGGATGACGCTGTCGCCCTGGATCTCGACGGCATGGATATCGTCGGGCATCAGCGCGATGCCGGTGCCCGGCCCCACCACCACGGTCCCGGTCTTTTCCAGGCGGCCCACGCCGGGCACGGAGCCATCGTCGGTGCGGTCGTAGACGTAGTTGTATTCCACGCCTTCCACGGCGGCGATACAGGCCCAGGTGGTGTGGTTGTGCGGCACGATCTGCTTGCCGGGACGCATCACGTTCAGGTAGAGCGCGTAGCTCTTGTCGGCGTCCTCGCCGATCAGGTAGCGCGCCTGGCGTTCTCCCTCTTCCGGCGCCGGGTAGCGGTCCTGGGCCCACCAGTCGGTATGGCCGGCCAGGCCGATCAACTCGTCCAGCACGACCTTCAGGCTGTCGCGGTTCAGGCCCTTATTTCCTAAAGTGTTTTTAATATTTCCGATGGCGGTGTCGATACCTTGCTGGTGGGGGTGCGTGGAGCTCACTATGACTTTCCCTCTTGTTTCATGAGTTATTGCAGTCACTGTATCGCCGCGCGCGAGCGCCAACAATTTAAATTGCCTTAATATTCCATAAGCATCTCTAATATTTTGACTCGCTGCTCCCATGCGCAATCTCGACCTGGACCTGCTGCGCACGCTGACCGCGATCGCGCGCTACGAAACGTTTTCCGAAGCGGCCAACCGGTTGCACAAGACGCAATCGGCGGTGACGCAGCAGATGCAGCGGCTGGAAGCGACCATCGGTTTGCCGCTGTTCGAGAAACAGGGGCGCAACAAGGCCTTATCCACGCATGGACGGCGCCTGGTCGAATACGCGCGCCACATGCTGGCCATCAACGATGAAGCGCTGCGCGCGCTGCAGGATGCCCCGCTGGAAGGCGACCTGCGGCTGGGCGCGCCGCTGGACGTGGCCGACACCATCCTGCCGACCCTGCTGACCCATATCGCGCGCTCGGCGCCGCGCGTGAAACTGGAGATCCGCACCGATCGCAGCCCGTTCCTGATGGACGCATTGCGCGCCGGAGAACTGGACCTGACCATCTCGACCCGCTTCGACCAGGAGTTCGAGGGCGTGGCGCTGCGCACCTCGCCCACCGTGTGGCTGGCCTCGGCCGACTATGTGCATGACCTCAACGCGCCGGTGCCGTTGGTGCTGGCCGACGAACCCAGCATCTTCCGCCGCCTGGCGCTGACCGCGCTGGAACAGGCGCAGGTGCGCTGGCACACCAACTACGTGGCGCCCAACCTGGTGAGCATCAAGGCCGCCTTGCGCGCAGGCCTGGGCGTGACCGCGCGCAGCGTCGAACTGCTGGCCCCGGAAATGCGGGTGCTCGGGGAAAAGGAAGGCCTGCCACCGCTACCGGACGTGACGTACTTCCTGTGGATAAGGCGTGACCTGATCAATCCGCTGACACGGCAGGTCTACGACATGCTGCGCGGCAACCTGGGATTGGCGCGTGGCGCGGATGCGCCACCCAATCCATGAGGCGGCAGGCAGCGCGGCGGCCCGAGACAGGCCGCCGTGCGCATCGCTCAATAACGATCGAAGCAGCGCTGCAGCGCCGCGGGTTCACGCGTGACGCACAGCGCCAGCATCAGCAGGATGCGGGCCTTCTGCGGATTCAGGTCGCCGGCGGCGATGAAACCCAGCACCGCGTCATCCAGTTCGACGTCGCGCGCGACGAAACCGCTGCCGGTGCGGCTGGAGCGCAGCACCGCGACGCCATCGGCGGCGGCGCGGGCCAGGGCGTCGATGGCCAGGTCCGTGGCATTGCCGTCGCCCACGCCCGCCAGCACGATGCCATCGGCCTGGCGGGCGATGAAATCGATGACGTCGCCTTGCAGGTCGGCATGCGCATAGATGATGTCCACGCGCGGCCAACCGGCCTTCTCCAGTAATGCGAGTGAAAACTCGCTTTGCGTGCCGTGCGTGGTGGTGTTGCGCGAATAGAAGCACGGCGTGCCGCCATGCATCACGCCGGCGCGGCCGCGGTTGGGCGAGGCAAAGGCGTTGATGCCTGCGCTGGCGATCTTCTGGATCTCGCGAGCGTAGTGCACGTCTTCGTTCATGACGACCAGCGGCCCGCGGCCGCGGGCGTCGGGATGGCGCGCCAGCGCCACTGCGTTGTACAGGTTCGCCGGGCCTTCGGCGCCCAGCGCGGTGGCCGGACGCATCGCGCCCACCAGCACCACGGGCTTGTCGTGGCGGATCACCAGGCTGAGGAAGTAGGCGGTTTCCTCAAGCGTGTCGGTGCCGTGCGTGATGACGATGCCGGCAACGGAAGGATCCGCGCACAAGGCTTCGACACGCTGCGCCAGCGCGCGCCACACGTCGTGTGTCATGTTCTGGCTGCCGACGTTGGCAACCTGCTCGGCGCGGATCTCGGCCAGGCCCGCCAATTGCGGCACCGCGGCCAACAGGTCGCCCACCGAGAACGAACCCGCCTTGTAGCCCGCGGAAGTGGCATCGGCCTGGGCCCCGGCGATGGTGCCGCCGGTAGCCAGCACCGCGATGACGGGGAGCGCCTGCTCAGGCATCGACCACTCCGGACAGGCCTTGGCGCTCGAGCAGCGAATTCAGGTGTTCCCAACCGTGGAAGTCGATGACGATCTGGCCCTTTTCCTTGGCTCCGACCTTGAGCGCCACGCGCGTGCCCAGGTGATCGGACAGGGCTTCTTCCAGGCGCGTCAGGTCGCGCGATACGCCGTTGGCCTTTTTCTTGGGCGACGCGGCGCTCTCGGCTTCCTTGGCGGTCTTGGCGACCAGTTTTTCGGCTTCGCGCACCGACAGGCGGCGCGCGATGATCTGGTTGGCCAGCTGGATCTGGGTGGCGGCATCCACCGCCAGCAGCGCGCGCGCATGGCCCATGTCGACGTCGCCGGCCAGCAGCATGGTCTGCACCGCCGACGCCAGGTTCAACAGGCGCAACAGATTGCTGGTGGCAGAACGCGAACGACCGATGGCCTGGGCGGCCTGCTCGTGGGTCAGGCCGAATTCGTCCAGCAGGCGGCGCACGCCATGCGCCTCTTCGAGCGGATTCAGGTCTTCGCGCTGGATGTTTTCGATCAGCGCCATGACCGCCGCGTTTTCGTCGGCGACCTCGCGCACCAGCACCGGCACTTCCTTCAGGCCGGCCAGCTGGGCGGCGCGGAAACGGCGTTCGCCCGCGATGATTTCGTAATGGCCGGGCGCGTCGCTGAGCGCGCGCACCAGAATGGGCTGCATGATGCCTTGCGTGCGGATCGACTCGGCCAGCTCGCCCAACGCGCCCTCGTCCATGCGAGTGCGCGGCTGGTACTTGCCGGCTCGCATCTTCGAAACAGGCAAGGTGGACGGCAGACCCTCGGGCTTGGCCGGAGCCTTGCCGATATTGTCGATCGCAGGCGCGTCGGCGCCCAGCAAGGCGTCGAGTCCGCGACCCAATCCCTTGGGTTTCTTGGTGGCCATAGTTAAATCCTCTTTCCTTCTGTTTTTGGTATCCCGAGCCGGGCTCAGGCGGCCGACTGCTCGGCGGGCAGGCGGTACCAATACGCGTAACAGTCTTTGAAACCGTAGCGGCCATACAAAGCGCGCGCGGCGGTGTTTTGCGGTTCCACCTGCAGATAGGCCGTGGTGGCGCCGTCCTCGACGCACAACGCCAGCAGATGGTCCACCAGCGTCGCGGCATGTCCCTTGCGCCGCTGGCCGGGATCCGTCACCACGTCGAACAGGCCGGCCAGTTCGCCGTCGCGCACGGCCATGCCGCCGGCCACGCACGCGCCGGCGGTATCGAATGCCAGCACCGGCAGGATATCCACAGCCAGGCCCTCCAGGCGCGCCTGGTGCTCGGCGATGTGCTCGGGCCGGGACTCGCGCATGCGACCGACCGCCGCCGCAAAGCGCGCGGCGTCCACTGTCCTGAAAACCAGATCGCCCCGGGCGGCCAGCCTGGGAGCGAGCGGCATGCTCATGACTCGGGTCTCTTCGCCAAGGAGGTAGCCCCGCGACGCCAGTTCGGCATCCAGGGTGAAATCCGGACCAATGGAGGTCAGGCGCAACACCATGGGCAGGCCATGGCGCGCGTACAACGTTGAACAATACGCCAGCCGCTCATCCAGCGGACGTGTGGATAACCCCAGCACGTTGATGCTGCGTACCCGTTTGGCCGACGATGGCGCGTAGCGCACCAGCCAGCCGTCGTACAGCACCTGCGCGCGCACCGCCGTGGCGTTGAGCGCGGCCTCTTCCAGCCGCACGCGCAGCGCGTCGCGCGCATCGGCGGGCGGCGTGCGGGCGTTTGGGGACAGGTGCATGACGGCGGACATACAGCGCTTCAGCTCAGCTCGCGCACGCGCTCGATCATTTCGGCGCCGAACGAGATGTAGGCCTGCGCGCCCCGCGAAGCGCGGTCGTAGACCACGCCAGGCATGCCGTAGCTGGGCGCTTCGGCCAAGCGCACGTTGCGCGGCACGACGGTCTTGAAGACCTTGTCGCCGAAGTGCGATTCGAGTTGCGCCGACACCTGCTGCTGCAGCGTCATGCGGGGGTCGAACATCACGCGCAGCAGGCCGATGACACGCAGGTCGTCGTTGATATTGCGATGCACGCGCTTGATGGTATTGACCAGGTCGGACAGGCCCTCGAGCGCGAAGTACTCGCACTGCATCGGGATGATGACGCCGTGGGCCGCGGCCAGACCGTTCAGCGTCAGCAGCGACAACGTGGGCGGGCAATCGATCAGCACGAAGTCGTACTGGCCGGACACGGTGTCGATGGCGGTCTTGAGCTGGCGCTCGCGCTCGTCCATTTGCACCAGGTCGATCTCGGCGCCGGACAGCTCGCGGTTGGCGGGCAACACGTCGTAGCCGCCCGACTCCGAACGCACGCGGGCCTGTTCGATGGTGGCTTCGCCGATCAGCACCTGGTACAGGTTGGACTCGAGCGAATTCTTGTCGATGCCGCTGCCCATGGTGGCGTTGCCTTGGGGATCCAGGTCCACCAGCAGCACGCGTTGCTTGTGCGTGGCCAGCCCGGCCGCCAGGTTGATGGCGGTCGTCGTCTTGCCGACACCGCCCTTCTGGTTGGCGATGCAGAAAACGCGGGCGGTCGAGCTGGGGGGTAGGTTCTTCATAGGGTTCCTTGACTGCGGCGCATCCAGATCAGGCAGCGTTCCGCTTGCAGCTCCGGCACCTGGAGCGGCTGTATGTGGTCGACTTGCCATTCCCCACGCGCGTGCAGCGCCTGGATTTCATCATCCGGGACCTTGCCCTTCATGGCGACGAGGGTACCATCGTTGTCCACATGTCTGCCTGCGAGCATCGCAAAATCCTCCAAGGATGCGAATGCCCGCGACGTCACAATGTTGCAACCGGCGGGTTCCAGCGTCTCGATGCGCGCATGACGCGCCTGCAGATTGGGCAGCGCCAGGGCGCCGCTCATCTGCCGGACGAATGCGGTTTTCTTTTCAACGGCGTCGATGCAGGTCACCGACCATTCGGGCCGCATGACGGCCAGGACCACGCCGGGCAGGCCGCCGCCCGACCCGACGTCGTAGACCTTTGCCGGCGTGCCGGGCGCGCCCAGCGCTTCGCTGAACGGCCCTACGGCGGCCAGGCTGTCGAACAGGTGCTGCACCAGCATCTGTTGTGGATCGCGGATGGCGGTCAGGTTATAGGTGCGGTTCCAGCGCTGCATTTGCGCCAGGTAGTCCAGCAGCTTGGCGGCCGCGGCGGCGTCGGCCTGCAGCCCGAGCTGCCCGAAGGCATGGGACAGGCGGCCGGCCATGTCCGCGCCGGCCGGGTTGGCGTGGGCGCTCATGCGGCTTGCTTGCGCGAGCCGTAGTGCAGGCGCTTCAGGTGGATGAGCAGCAGCGAGATCGCCGCCGGTGTCACGCCCGAGATGCGGCCGGCCTGGCCGATGGTCTCGGGACGGTGCGTCTTGAGCTTCTGGCGCACCTCGAACGACAGACTGGTGACGGCGTCGTAATCGACGTCCGCCGGAATCGGCTGTTGCTCGTGGGCAATCTGCTTTTGGACTTCGTCCTGCTGGCGGGCGATGTAGCCGGCGTATTTCACCTGGATCTCTACCTGTTCGGCCAGCACCTCATCGGCGGCCACACCCGGGCCCGCCAGTAGCGTACCGTCGGTATTGCGGGCGGCCATCAAGGCTTCATAGGAAACATTGGGCCGTTTCAGCAGGTCCGCTAGTGAGTACTCACGTTCAATTGCCTTGCCCAGCAGCGGCTCGGCCACTTCCTGCGGCAACACGCGAGGATTGACCCACGACGATTTCAAGCGTTCAACCTCGGCCGCGACGGCGTCGCGCTTGCGGTTGAAAGCATCCCAGCGGGCATCGTCGACGATGCCGAGCTGGCGGCCGATTTCGGTCAGGCGCAGATCGGCATTGTCTTCGCGCAGACTCAGGCGATATTCGGCGCGCGAGGTGAACATGCGGTACGGTTCGGTCACGCCACGCGTGACCAGGTCGTCCACCAACACGCCCAGGTAGGCTTCGTCACGACGCGGCGTCCACTGCTCGCGGTCCAGTGCCGACAAGGCGGCGTTGACCCCGGCAAGCAAGCCTTGGGCGGCGGCTTCTTCGTAGCCGGTCGTGCCGTTGATCTGGCCGGCGAAATACAGGCCGGCGATCGCCTTGGTTTCCAGCGTGCTCTTCAATCCACGTGGATCGAAGTAGTCGTACTCGATGGCGTAGCCGGGACGCAGGATGTGCGCGTTCTCCAGGCCGGGCAAGGAATGGATCAGCGCGAGCTGCACGTCGAATGGCAGGCTGGTGGAGACGCCGTTGGGATAGACCTCGTGCGTGTCCAGACCTTCCGGTTCCAGGAAGACCTGGTGCGATTCCTTGTCCGCGAAGCGATGGATCTTGTCTTCGATCGAGGGGCAGTAACGCGGGCCGACGCCTTCGATCACGCCGCTGTACATCGGGGAACGATCCAGGCCGCCGCGGATGATGTCATGGGTCCGGGCATTGGTATGCGTGATCCAGCACGGCAGTTGCCGCGGGTGCATGGCCACGTTGCCCATGTAAGAGAACACTGGGATCGGATCCAGGTCGCCCGGCTGTTCTTCCAGGATGCTGTAGTTGATGCTGCGACCGGCGATGCGCGGCGGCGTGCCGGTCTTCAAGCGGCCTTGCGGCAGTTGCAATTCCTTCAAACGCTGGCCCAGGGAAATCGCAGGCGGGTCACCGGCTCGGCCGCCCGAATAGTTCTGTAGCCCCACATGGATCAGGCCGTTCAGGAACGTACCGGCGGTCAGCACCACCGTCTTTGCCCGGAACTTCAGCCCGACCTGGGTCACGGCGCCAGCCACGCGATCGCCCTCCACCATCAGGTCTTCCACCGCTTGCTGGAACAACCAGAGGTTCGGCTGGTTTTCCAGACGGCCACGGATGGCCTTGCGGTACAGCACCCGGTCGGCCTGGGCGCGGGTAGCGCGCACGGCCGGCCCCTTCGAGCCGTTCAAGATACGGAATTGAATCCCCGCCTCGTCCGTCGCCAACGCCATAGCACCGCCAAGGGCATCGACTTCTTTGACGAGATGACCCTTGCCGATCCCGCCGATGGAGGGATTGCAGGACATTTGGCCTAGGGTCTCGATGTTGTGGGTCAGCAGCAGCGTCTGGGCACCAGTACGCGCCGCCGCCAGCGCCGCTTCGGTACCGGCGTGACCGCCACCGACGACGATGACATCGAATTCGCGGGGATAATCCATGATGGGGAGATAAGAGAGCGTTCGGTGCTCATTATAGAGGCAGGGTGGGCATGTTTCACGTGAAACATGGTCGGACTGGACAAAGCCAACCGCGAAGGGACTGGGTTTTGCAAATTGGCAACGCGCCTAAGGCTGACGGCGTTTGAATATGTCGGCATTTGCCGGTGTTTCGGTTCGATGTTTCACGTGAAACAGCACACCTGGGAGAGCAGGCTATGCCTCACATGAAGGGCGAATAGAAGATTGGCGTGCAGTGTCCAATACACTTCACCTTTCCGGTCATACCCCTAGGAACTCACTCTGAGGTCCGTCTACGGTCAAACTCACCGGTCGTCTCCATGCCGTGAGGATGTTTCACGTGGAACATTGCATGCTCCACATCTGCAAACACACGTGCGAAAGCCCCTTCACCGCGGCCCTTCCATCGGCACGTCGTATCGACCCCTGCCATGCCTTCGGCCTTACTGTTTCACGTGGAACATCGAGCTCCGCAGCTGGAACGCTACTATGAGGCGGCTGTCGTCCCTTTCCTGAAGTCATTGACGCCTGTTCTTTGCACCTACCCGCCGCACAACATGCGGAGAGCATGGGCAAACCGCCATCTTTTCTACTGTGCGTCGCATCTATAGAGAGCCAAATTATGCTTTCCGTCTGCGGGTGTTCCACGTGAAACATCAAAAGCCACTTGCCTAATGCGCCCTGGAACACCGGCATCGCCTGCCCACCCGGTCGACCGGCGACTTCCGACGCCTGCAGCTGGATGCATCGATATCCACCGATGACAGCCTGACTTCGGTTTCACGTGAAACCAAATCAGCAAAAAAAGTGATTTACTAGCCCTTACCCTACCCCTACCCCCGGAAAACAGAATTTTTCCGTTTCACGTGAAGTCCTTTGCCGGCGGCAAGTGTAGGAGCATCAAGCCGTGCCTCCCCAAAACGTGCCCCCGTGTACCATCAAATGAATGTCACCCGTCATTCAGCTGAAACATAGAAGTCCTAGGACCAACTTGTCACATCGGCTCGGCAATACATACGGGGCACCGGGCAGCGACAAAGTGTATGGCACGCTTCGCAGCGGCATCAGAAACAAACACTCGAGGCGAGGAGATCCTGTCGCCGCGATCAATGCGTGTTTGCGTCGCCGAAATCCATATCGAGTAGATCGTCGCGAACTCAATGCAGAAAAAGCGATGGCGGCGGAGTTCCAGGCTCTCATACGGCGACTTATCCACCAAGCCATCCACATCAGCGCGGCGGTTTCACGTGGAACAACTGTGGGGATAAGTCGCCTGCAAAGTCGGCGGAAAGATGCGGGAGGGGTGCCATGCGACTGCGCACTCTTGCGTTGGAGAACAAATACCCATAATCGGGAAAACGCACAAATCCGCAATGAAAGCGAGGAAAACCGCGCTTCAGGCATCGCCCTTCCGTTCCCATAAGAGCTGGCTTCGCCTACCAGATCCAAACCATGTGCGACATGCGCATTCCGGTGGACAAAAATGTGGATAAGCTTCGACTATCGATCCGATAAGCAAGCCTCGCAGCCAGGTCACGACATTCCAGATCGGCCGGCCCAGGCAGTCAAACCGGCCCACCTCCCGGCCGCAAGCGCGGGAACTTCGATTCTCTTCGCCAGTCCAACCGCCGCGCCTGACCATCACCTTGTCCACAGACTCTTCCGTGTCGGTCGGCCACCGCCTTTTGTGCATAACTCGCAAAGCCAATGGATGGGCGGGACAATCATCTTGCTCCTCGCCGGTCCTTTGCGCCATCATCCTTTCGGCCGAGGCACGGACACCTGCCGGCAATGCGGACCGCTGGTTGTGGAAAAGTCGCTTGCCGATTCGCGCCGTGAAATTCCTTCACATGAAGTCCGCCGCGGTCCTTCAAAACGCGCGGCAATCCAGTGTCCATGACATCAGAGGTCGCTCGGCGGGCGCCTTCCCCCTTCGGCAAAGAGCCGCTATCCCCATTTCTATCCACAGGTTGAACGCTCGCCTTTTGGCTAATCCAGGCATCATTCTGTGCATAACCGGGATGGGGATATCTTTGTGAACAACCGCGCCTGGAAACGGCAAAAATGCCGTTTCTGGTGAAAAGCCGTCTCGTCCGGCTGCAGGCGAATGGCCGGCGGCGGCATTGAAAAAAAGGCGTAAATGCCTGGTTTTCCTGGGGAAATGCGTTATTTCCCCCAGCATGCCCTTGGGGCAAGAGTGCTGCCAGCCCGCGGCCGACGGCGGTGGGACAACACCGTGGATTCAACACAAAAATGTGCAAAACCATTATTCCGAACGCGCCGTTGCTTCATTACTGCGCAACGAATTGCTCATGCCGGAAAATAATTATCCACAAACTTATCCAAAGGCCGAGAATATGTTAGTGATTACTAACTGTCTCTATGCAGCGCGTGAGAATGCGCCGCGGCCCCAAAGAAACAACGCCCCAGACCGCGAGGTTCTGGGGCGTTGTAGCCAGGCCTGGCCTGGCACACGGGAAATTGGGATTTCCCGATTTAGAGCGGGCGAATTTCGGCCGCTTGAGGTCCTTTCGGACCATCCTTGACTTCGAATTCGACTTCCTGGCCTTCGTTCAGGCTGCGATAGCCGCGGCCCTGGATGGCGGAAAAGTGTGCGAAAACATCGGTACCGCCGGCGTCCGGCGTAATGAAACCGTAACCCTTGTCAGCGTTGAACCACTTAACTTTGCCCTTCTGAGCCATTTTCCTAGCGTCCTGTAATTAACGAGATGCAATGAATCAAGGACGCCGTGAGAACTGAACGACCGGTAGGGATACCTGCGTTGCTGCTGCGTTCTCGCTTGCCGCAAAAGCGGCAGACAAGTCCGCGCGCTGCTTGAATCAACTGCGGAAACCAGCATACTCATCCAGCATTACAGACTCATATAGTTGTTTTCCCCAATGTCGTATTTTTCTGACTGGAACCCAATACCGCTACGCGGAATTTGCGTTGCGACGCGCCAGGAACGCGTACATCGGGCCGGTGACCAGCACGACGAACACCATGCGGGTCACATGGAACGCAGTCACCACGGGCACGCCCAGCTGCAGCACCTTGGCCGTGATCGCCATCTCGGCGATTCCCCCCGGCGTGGTGCCCAGGATGAGCGTCGGTATCGGCGCCGCCGACCATAGCGACAACAAGGCGCCCAGGCCGAACGCCAAGGCCAGCGCCACCACGGTGAAAGCCGCCACCACCGCGATGAAGCGCGGCGCGGCACGAAAGAAGTCCGGCCGATAACGATCACCCAGCGACCAACCGATAAGCAACTGGCCGACCTTCGGCACGTAATCGGGCAAGGCGGAAAGCTCGATGCCGCATGCAGTCAGAGTCATCGCCGCCAGCATCGGTCCCAATACCCAGGGATTGGGCCAGCGCAGTTTCATGAAGCACAGGCCCCCCACGCAGGTCAGCGCAACCAGCGCGGCCAGCCCGCCAGCGTGCACCGTACGCGGACCCGGCACCGTCGGATCCAGGCCCGCCACGCCCCACCACTGGAAGATGAACGGCACGGTCACCACCACCAGCAGCACGCGCACACTGTGCGCGGTCGCCACGCGGTCGATACGGGCACCGTGGCGTTCGGCCAGGCTGGCCATTTCGCTGGCGCCGCCGATAGCCGAAGCAAACCACGCGGTCTTGAAATCGACGTCGGTATAGCGCCGCAACAGCGCGGTGCCGATGAATGCCAGCCCCAATGCGAACAGCATGCCCACGACGATGGGACCGGCATTGGCGCCGATATGGCCGATCACCTGCGGCGTGAAATACAGGCCCAGCGAAGTGCCGATCACCCATTGGCCGGCATTGCGCGCCGGCCGCGGGCACACCGTTGCCCCGCCGGCGATCCGCACCGCCGCGGTAAGCAGCAACGCGCCCAGCATCCACGGCAGCGGCAGATGGGCCCACACCGCCAGCAATGCGCCGGCCAGTGCAATCGCCAAACCGCCCGCGACCCTCCACAACATGTTCCGAACCACGATACCGCCCACGCCATAAGCTCATGAGAATCCCGAATTATGAGTTAGTGGGATACTTACGAAAACTCTTGCGCACACCCAGCGTTCCTTTTCGCGTCCACCATGATCCGATCCAAACTTCCCGACGTCGGCACCACCATCTTCACCGTCATGAGCCGCCTGGCCATCGAGCACAAGGCCATCAACCTGGGCCAGGGCTTTCCGGACTTCGATCCCGATCCCGCGCTTTGCGCGCTGGTCAGCAAGGCCATGGCCGACGGCCACAACCAGTACCCCTACATGCCCGGCGTGGCGCCGCTGCGCGAGGCCATCGCCGCCAAGACGCAGTCGCTGTACGGCCGCGCCTACGATCCCGAAACCGAGATCACCGTCACCAGCGGCGCCACCGAAGCGCTGATGGCCACCGTGCTTGCCGCCGTCGGCAGCGGTGATGAAGTGGTCGTCATCGAGCCCTGCTACGACTCCTACCTGCCGGCCATCCGCCTTGCCGGCGGCACCGCGGTGCCGGTGCCGCTGCGCGCGCCCACCTCGGACGACCCGTACTACCGCATCGATTGGCAACGCGTGCGCGACGCCATCACTTCCAAGACCCGCCTGCTGATGCTGAACTTCCCGCACAACCCCACCGGGGCGGTGCTGGACGACAGCGACCTGGACGCGCTCGAAGCCATCGTGCGCGATACCGGCGTGCTGCTGGTGTCGGACGAGGTCTACGAACACATCGTGTTCGACGGCAAGCCGCATGCGAGCATTGCGCGCCGTCCGCTGCTGGCCGAACACGCTTTCGTTATCTCGTCGTTCGGCAAGACCTACCACACCACCGGCTGGAAAATCGGCTACTGCTGCGCGCCCCGCCAACTCAGCGCGGAGCTGCGCAAGGTGCACCAGTTCATGGTGTTCACCGTGCCGTCGCCGATGCAGTTCGCGCTGGCCGAGTTCATGCGCGATCCCAAGCCCTACCTGGATTTGCCAGCCTTCTACCAGGCCAAGCGCGATCGCCTCTCGCAAGGCCTGGCCAAGACGCGCTTCAAGCCGCTGCCCAGCCCGGGCACGTTCTTCCTGCTGGCGGACTACAGCGAGATATCCAAACAGAACGAAGCGGACTTCGCGCGCGATCTGACAGTGCGGCATGGCGTGACGGTGATCCCGGTTTCCGCCTTCTATCAACGGCCCGACGCCGCCGACTCCAACCACCGCATCGTGCGCTTCTGCTTCGCCAAGAAAGACGCGACGCTGGACGCGGCGCTGGAGCGCTTGGCGCAAGTCTGACGCCACGCGACACACGCCGACTGGAAACGCCCCGCCGGGGCGTTTTTCTTTTCATCTGCTCCGCATGCCGCCCACGAAAAAGGAGCGCCGCGGCGCTCCCTTGCAATGACCGGTGTCTCGATCGCGCCGGCCGGCCTTCGCGGACAGGCCGGCGCGCGGGATCCATCACACCGGTTCGGCGACTGCCTTCCTGGCCTTGCGCATACGGCGCAGGAGCTGCGGGACAATCACCACGGCGATGGCCGCGGTCCACAAGGCGATCGCCACCGGGCTGGCGAACAGCACCGACACATTGCCGTCGGTCATCGACAAGGCGCGGCGCAGGTTCTGTTCCATCATGTCGCCCAGCACCACGCCGAGCACCAGCGGCGCCATCGGCACGCCGAACTTGCGCAGGAAATAACCCAACGTGCCGATGCCGGCCACCAGCAGCAGATCGAAGGTGCCCGCGTTGATCGCATACACGCCGATGTAGCTGATGCACAGGATGCCCGGCACCATCAGCCAGCCCGGTACCGACAGCACTTTCGAGAACAGGCGCACCATCGGCACGTTCATGACGAACAGCAGCACGTTGGCCACGAACAGCGAGGCGATCAGGCCCCACACCAGCTCCGGCTTGGAGTCGAACAGCACTGGACCTGGCGTGATGTTGTAGAGCGTCAGCGCCCCCATCATCACCGCGGTGGTGCCCGAGCCCGGCACGCCCAGCGTCAGCATGGGCACGAACGAACCGATGGCCGACGAGGTGGCGGCGGCTTCGGGCGCCACCAGGCCGCGCATGTCGCCCTTGCCGAACTTGGCATCCGGGTCCTTGGCTTCGATGATGCGTTTTTCCTGCGAGTACGCCACGGCCGCGGCCACGCTGGCACCGGCGCCCGGCAACACGCCGACACCGAAGCCCACCAATGCGCTGCGCACCACGCTCCACCAGGTGAACGCCAGCTCCTTCAGATTGAATAGCTTGCGGCCGCTGGGCTTGACCTCGACGCTGTGGCCCGCCATCACCTTCTCGAGCATTTCCAGCATCTCGCTGACCGCGAACAAGGCGATCACCACGACCACGAAGTCGATGCCATCGGCCAGGTGCACGGAGTCGAAGGTATAGCGGTATACGCCCGAGTTCGCATCCACGCCGATGACCGAGATCGACAGGCCGATCATTGCCGCCAGCACGCCCTTGATGGGTTGCTTGCCGAGCAGGCTGGTGAGGCAGCAGAAGGCGAAGATCATCAGCACGAAATACTCGGCCGGACCGAACGCCAATGCCCATTTGGCCAGCAGCGGCGCCAGCAGGATGATGCCCACCACCGACACGATCGCGCCGAAGAAGGCGGACCACGCCGACAGCGACAACGCGACGTTGGCCAAGCCCTGGCGCGCCAATGGATAACCGTCCAGCGTCGTCATGATGGCGCTGGCCTCGCCCGGCACGTTGAGCAGGATCGAGGTGATGCGGCCGCCGTATTCCGCGCCCACGTACACCGCCGCCAGCAGGATCAGCGCGGTCTCGGGCGGCAGGTTCATGGCGAAGGCAATCGGGATCAGCATTGCCACGCCGTTGATCGGCCCCAGGCCCGGCAGCACGCCCACCATGGTGCCGAAGAACGAACCGATCGCGGCCACCAGAATGTTGGTCCACGAGAACGCCACGCCAAAGCCGATCGACAGATGATCGAGGATTCCGCTCATATCAGGTTCTCCAGCAGCCCGCCGGGCAGGACCACGTCCAGCACCTTGTCGAACAGCACGTAGAAGAAAGCGCTCATGACGATGCCGCCAATCGCGCACTTGACCCAGCCGCCGCCGAACAGGCGGCCGACGAAGACCGTCATCAACGCGGTGGCGATGATGAAACCCAGCCACTGGAACAGGAACGCATACGCCGCGGCGAACACCACCATCAACGCGATGCGGCCGTTGGCGCCGGCGGGATTCGGTTCGACCGCGTTGCCGCCCTTATAGGCCAGGCGCAGACCGCACAGGCCGATGATCAGCGCCAGCAGCAACGGGAAGGCGCGCGGGCCCACGGGTTCATAGGCGAACGGCGCTTCGATGCCCCACCCCGCCCAGGTCATGAAGGCCGCCAGCGCAAGCGCCGCGATGCCCAGGATTCGATCGTTCATGATCAGCTTTCCGTTGGTAGAAGGACCGCGCGGCGCAAGCCCGCCCCGGCCTCCGACTGGGAGCCGGTGGCGCAAGGTGCGCGTTCACCCGCGCGCGGTCGGTAGGCAAGCCTTGCGGCTTATTTCTTGACCAGGCCGAAAGAGTCGGCCAGTTCGGCGTATTGCTTGACCTGCTGCTTCACGTAGGCATCGAGGTCGGCGCCGGTCTTGTTGAAGGGGAACAGTCCCTGCTGTTCGCGCAGCTTGGCGAACTCGGGCGCCGCGGCGACGCGATTGAAGGCGTTGACCCAGAACTGGTAGTCGGCATCGGACACCTTGGGACCGACGTAGAAGCCGCGGATGATGGGCCAGACGATGTCATAGCCCTGCTCTTTCGCGGTGGGTACCGTGCCCAGCTTGCCCGGCAGGCGCTGGTCGTTGAAGACCGCCAGCACGCGGATGGGAGCGCCGCCTTCGAGCATGGTGAACGCCTCGGCGGCATCACCCATGTAGGCCTGGATATGGCCCCCGCGCAGCGCCGTCACGGCCTCGCCGCCGCCTTCAAAGGCCACGAAGCGCATCTTCTTGAAATCGACACCGGCCGCCTTGGCGGTCAGCGCGGCTTTCATCCAGTCCTGGCTGCCGACGGTGCCGCCGGCGCCCAGCACGATCTTGGTCGGATCCTGCTTGAACGCTTCCATCAGGCCCTTCAGGTCGGTGTACGGCGAATCGTTGCGCACCACGGCCACGCCGTAGTCGGTGCCGATGGCCGCCAGCCAGCGCACGTCGTCGACGTTGTACTTGCCGAACTTGCCTTGCGCCAGGTTCAGCAGCGAACCGCCCGAGAACGCCACGATGGTGCCGGGCTCGTTGGGGTGTTGGGCGACGATGTTGTTGTAGGCCACCGCGCCGATGCCGCCCGGCATGTAGACGATGCGCATGGCGCTCTTGAGCGCCCCGCTCTGCTTCAGGCCCTCGGTGGCCAGGCGGCAGGTCAGGTCGAAGCCGCCGCCGGGTTGGGCCGGCGCGATGCATTCCGGCCGGCGTGGTTCGTCGGCGGCGTGGGCGGTGCCCAGGGACAGGGTGATCGCGCCGAGCGCCGCGACGGCGGCCAGGCGCAGCTTGAGGCTGGTCTGCATTCTTGCGTCTCCGAATTTATAGGTCTAGTCAGGGCTGGCGATCGAGGCGGTCTGTCGCCTGATCGGACTCCAGCGGATGCAACCGTACAAAATCGAAGCTTTCCAGAACCTTTCAAAAATCGCCATTTTCCTGGTGCGGCGCAACATACGGGGCCGTTTCCAGGGAAAACACCAGCGCCGCGCGCAGGCCGGCCAACGGCGTCCGGTTCTCCAGCACCAGGCGGGCACCCAGCAATCCGGCGATGGTATCGACGATGGCCAGCCCCAATCCCGCGCCGGGCTTGTTCTTGCCGGCCGCGCCCCGGCGGAACCGGATGCCGGCGCGGGCAATGTCCTCGGCCGACATGCCCGGGCCGCTGTCCTCCACCGCCAGGCTGGCCTGACCGGCTTGACGGCGCACCACCACGGTCACCACGCCACCCGGGGCGGTGTAGCGGATGGCGTTGTCGACCAGGTTGCTGGCGGCCTCGCGCAGCAGCCAGTCCACGCCCTGCACCACCAGCGGGTCGTCGCCGGCATCGAGCCCGATGTCGATCTGGCGGGCCCGGGCGGTCGGCAACAGGGTC
Source organism: Achromobacter sp. CSND-B12 (assembly GCF_052906545.1). Lineage (NCBI taxonomy): Bacteria > Pseudomonadati > Pseudomonadota > Betaproteobacteria > Burkholderiales > Alcaligenaceae > Achromobacter > Achromobacter sp. CSND-B12. The sequence goes on from NZ_JBREGJ010000001.1 coordinate 3,073,386, forward strand.
CGGATGACCCCGTGGGCCAGCGCGGCCAGATCCACCGGTTCGGCCGCCAGGCCGCCTTCGGCCAGCGAGGCGTCTTTAGCGCGCGCCAGGGCCAGCATCTGGTTGGTGGTGCGTACCGCCCTGTCCAACCCCTCCTGCATCGCCAGAAGGGCTGTACGGACCTCCTGGGGGCATGTTTCACGCAGGGCGTAGGCGGTCTGGGTCCGTAGGACCGACAGCGGCGTGCGCAATTGGTGCGAGGCGTCGTCCAGGAACTGGCTCTGGACCCTCGCCTGGGCCGCGTAGCGGGCCATGTGGAGGTTTACGGCGGCGACCAGGGGTAGGACCTCCCCTGGCATCTCCGACGCGCTGACGGGGCTTAAATCGTCCGCGGAGCGCCTTTCCACTTCCTGGCGCAGGCGCTCCAGGGGGCGCAGGGCCATGAAAACCCCCAGGACGATCACCAGCACGCTGATCAGGATCACGGCCAGGTCGCGTTCGACCGAACGCACCAGCACCTGGTGCAGGAAGGCCTGGCGGCTTTCCAGCCCTTCGGCGACCTGGACGATAACCCGTCCCCCTTTGTTTGCGTACAGCGGCGGATCCATGGCCCGCGCCAGCGCGGCCACGCGTACGGGAGCCCCCTGGTAGGTGGCGTAGAAGAACTGCGGTTCGCCCGAAACCAGCGGCTGGGCCGGCATCGGCAGCCCGGGATGGCCGATCTCGGCCAGGCCATCCTCGGTGGCCACGCGGTAGAACACGCTGCCATTGGCCGTCAGCTCGAAAAATTCCAGCATCAGATACGGCTGCTCCATGGCTAATCCACCGCTGGCTGTGGATATGTTGTGGTCGATCGCGCGCAGCGCGCCGGCGAGCGAACGGTCGTAGGCAATGTCGACCTGGTTGCGCAGCTGGTGATTGGACAGCCACAGCGCGCCCATCATCACCAGCACCAGGGTCGGGATCAACCACCAGAGCAACTGCGTTTTCAGGGTGCGATTGCGGTTTTTTTTCCTGGAAACCGGGGTTTTTTCCGGAAAACTAGTTGTCAACAGCGTTCTCCAGGCAGTAGCCCATGCCCCGCATGGTGGTGATCTGTACGCCGGTTTCCGCCAATTTTTTGCGCAGGCGGTGCACCAGCACCTCGATGGCTTCGAGGTTGATGTCGGCGTCGTCGGTCACGATGCGGTCGAGGATCTGCTGCTTGTTGATGGGTTCGCCGCTTTTCTGGATCAACACCCGCAGTACGGCGTGTTCACGTGGGGATAACTGCAAAGCCTGTCCCGAGACCGTGAACTTTTGCCCCGAAGTCTCGAAAACCAGGTTTCCCAGGGTGAGTCGCGGGTGTTCACGGCCACGGCTGCGACGCACCAGGGCGATCAGGCGCGCTTCCAACTCTTCCACAACAAACGGTTTCGGCAGGAAATCGTCCGCGCCTTCGTGAAGTGTCCCGATTTTTTCGGCCAATGAATCGCGCGCGGTCAGGACCAGCACCGGCGTGCGGTCGTCCCGCGCGCGGATCTTCGCCAGCAAGGTATGGCCATCCATGCCGGGAAGTCCCAAGTCGAGGATGACCGCATCGAATTCTTCGACGGCCAACCTTCTTTCGGCGACCAATCCGTCGTCAGCCCATTCGACAACGAAGCCCGCATGTCGGGCCAGGCTTCTGGACAGCCAGCGGGCAAGTTCCGCTTCGTCTTCTATCAGGAGGATGCGCATGGACGGAGTCCGGGGGGGCGTGGCTGGGGGATAGGAGAAAGCATGTTTGTCTTTTCCCTGTATTTCTCTTTATATAAAGACTAATGATTAATAAGACCTGTGGATAACTACCTTAACCTTGGAAACCCGTTTTTTTTCATCGACTTGCGGGCGTTTTTGGCTGTGCAAGAACTCTGTGTGGAAAAAGAGCCGAAGTTGGACAAGATTTCGGACCTCGTCCAAAACCCCTGCTTGTTCAACTCGCCTCCACACAATGTGCACAACCTGCCGCCTTAGGAGTTATCCACAGCCCTCTTCTGCCAAACCGGGTCGGGCAGCGGCACTTTTACCCCGAAAAAACGCTGGTTGCCTACCCTGGTTTTCGCCTCTTTGCAGGCCTGTAAAGGCCCCTGGAGGCGTTGCCCGAATCGGCCATGTGAGGGGTGGCGTCCCGCCGTGGTTGACGTCCGGCTGAACAAAAAGTGAGCAGGTTTCCGCCGTAGAATCCGCCCATGGCAAGACAACTCAGAATCAAGAAACCGGCCTGGGCGACCTGGCTGAGAGGCCGTTTGCTGGCCGACAATCTTCCTGCGACGCTGTGCGCGGCAGCCCTGATGGGACTGGCCGGCGCGCTGGCAACGGTGATCTTTCGGGAACTGCTGGGCTGGATCCAGATGCTGCTGGGCGGGGTCGATTCGCCGCACGGCATGGTGTCGCTGGCGCGCGGCATGTCATCCTGGGAACGGCTGCTGCTGCCGGCGGCTGGGGGCGCGATCGCCGGGTTGATCCTGCAGGTGGCCGCTCGCCGCCTGCCGCCGCGCGGGGCCGCCGACTATATGGAGGCCATTGCCATCGGCCGCGGCGTGATCGGCTTTCGCCAGACCGTGGCGCGCAGCATTTCTTCTTTGTTTTCAATCGGTTCCGGGGCTTCGATTGGCCGCGAAGGGCCGATGGTGCAGTTGGCGGCGATGTTCTCGTCGTTGTCGGGCCGCTACCTGGTGCTGCCGCCGCGGCATCTGCGGCTGCTGGTGGCGTGCGGCGCCACCGCCGGGATCACCGCCGCCTATAACGCGCCGATTGCCGGCGCGCTGTTCATTTCCGAGATTGTCTATGGCGCCATAGCGTCGGCCACCCTGGTGCCGCTGGTGGTGTCATCGGTGGTCGCCAACATCGTGACGCGCCAGATCCTGCACTATGACGCGGTGTTCCATATGCCGCCGTTCGATTTCGTGTCGGGCTGGGAAGTGGCCAATTACCTGGGGCTGGGCCTCATCGCAGGGATGGTGGCGCCGCAATTCCTGCGGTTCCTGGATGCGTCCAAGGCGCTGTTTCGCCGGCTGACGCTGCCGTTGTGGGCCAAGATGGCGCTCGGCGGACTGGTGGTGGGCGCCCTGTCGGTGTTCAAGCCCGAGGTCTGGGGCAATGGCTACAGCGTGGTCAACAGCATGCTGCATACCGAATGGGCCTGGGAGGCGGTGGCGGCGATCCTGCTGTTCAAGATCGTGGCCACCGGCGCCAGCGTCGGTTCCGGCGCGATCGGCGGGGTCTTCACGCCGACGCTGTTCGTGGGGGCTGCGGTGGGCGCGTTGTATGGGTCCGGCCTGCATGCGCTGTTTCCCGCCAGCGATCTGTCGGCCGTGTCCAGCTACGCGGTGGTGGGAATGGGGGCGCTGCTGGCGGCCACGACCTACGCGCCGCTGATGTCGATATTGATGATTTTCGAGATGACACTGAGCTATGAAGTGATGTTGCCGTTGATGCTGGCGTGCATCACGGGTTTTGTCATTGCGCAGCGCATTCGACCGGATTCTGTGTACGCGAAATCGCTGGCGAGCAATCGCATTGCGCGCGAGACGTTGAAGGCGGCGCCGGTGCTTCCGACGGATAGGCCGCGGGATTCTTGATCTGGAATTTCCGCCAAAAACCTCTTGAAAATAGGGGGGGGGGAGCAAAAGCTCATATTTTTCCCGAGGTGTTTTTCAATAGTGTGCCGATTGGTGTTCCTTGAAGGAAGCTGGCTTTCCTGGCTGTCACTGAAATCGAAAAGTGAGCTGTTGCTCATTTATTGTGAATCGGTCAATCCAGGTTTTTCGTCATGAACACGCGCTTCAGGCCGATCTCTTCGGCGCGATGCGTCTCGACATAACCATAGCGCTGATAGATGGCGATGTTCTCGCTCATCGCTTCCTGCGTGTACAGCCGGATGCGCGGATAGCCCGCCTGCCGCGCGATGGTTTCCGCCCATTGCATCAACGCGCGGCCATAGCCGCGCCCTTGCGCGCCGGGTGACACCGCCACATTGTCGAGCAGCAGGCAATCCGCTTCACGCACCAGGACCAGCACGGCCTGGATACCGGTGTCGTCCTCCAGCACCTGCGCCTGTCCCTGCGCGATGCGCACGCGGTAATCGTCGCGCATCGGTCCCGGCGTGGCGCCGATGCGCGCCACGTAATGACGGTAGGCGTCGTGGACGATACGTTCGACCGCCGCCAGGTCATCGACCGTCGCCAGGCGGATCCGGTGAGGTGTGCTGGCGGGAGCGGCCATGAGCGCTACTTCCCAATGCAAAAGCTGGAAAAGATCTCGCCCAACAAATCATCGCTGGTGAACTTCCCGGTGATGCTCGACAGGCTGTCATGCGCCAGCCGCAGTTCCTCGGCGAACAGGTCCAGCACGCGGTCGTCCTGTTCGGCGTGTTCCGCGGCCAGCGCCAGGTGGTCGGCGGCATCCTGCAGCGCATGCAGGTGCCGTTCGCGCGCCAGCCAGGGCGACTCGGCGCCGGGATTCCAGCCGGCGATGCGTAGCAGTTCGGCGCGCAGCGCGTCCAGGCCGGCGCCGCGCTTGGCCGAGATGCCGAGTTCGCCGGGCCCGGCTGCAAAGGCTGTGGATAACAGGTCCACCTTGTTGAAAACCTTCAGCACTGGCGTGCGCGGCGGCAGGCGCGCGGTGATCTGCGCGTCCAGTTCGTCGCCGGGCTGCGTGGCGTCCTGCAGGTGCAGGATGACGTCGGCGCGCTCGATTTCCTGCCAGCTGCGGGCGATGCCGATGCTTTCCACGGTGTCCTCGGTTTCGCGCAGGCCGGCGGTGTCGACGATGTGCAGCGGCACGCCGTCGATATGGATCTGCTGCACCACTTTGTCGCGCGTGGTGCCGGCGATCGGTGTGACGATGGCGACGTCGTCGCCGGCCAGCGCGTTCAGCAGGCTGGACTTGCCGACGTTGGGCTGGCCGGCCAGCACCACATGCAGGCCTTCGCGCAGGATCACGCCCTGACGCGCCTGGGCGATGAGATGACCGAGGTCGCCGGCCAGCTTTTCCAGCGTGGGGCGCGCCTGGTATTTCTCGAGAAAGTCGATTTCCTCTTCGGGGAAATCGAGCGTGGCCTCGACCAGCATGCGCAGGTGAATGATGCGGTCGGACAGGTCGTTGACGCGCGCCGAGAAGTCGCCCGACAGCGAGGCCATGGCGCCGCGCGCGGCCGCCACCGAAGAGGCTTCGATCAGGTCGGCGACCGCTTCGGCCTGCGCCAGATCCATGCGGTCATTGAGGAACGCGCGGCGGGTGAATTCACCCGGCTCGGCCAGGCGCAGGCCCAGGTCGCGGCCCGCCGCCACGCAGCTGTCGAGCACGCGGCGCAGGACCGCGGGTCCGCCATGGCCCTGCAGTTCCAGCACGTCTTCGCCGGTGTAGGAATGCGGCCCCTTGAAGTACAGCGCGATGCCTTCGTCGAGCAGTTCGCCATCGACCGCCTTGAACGGCAGGTAGTGCGCGTGGCGCGGCGTGAGTTCGCGCTGGAACAGGCGACGCACCAATTCGGACAGGTCCGCACCAGAAACGCGCACGACACCGATGCCACCTCTTCCGGGGGCGGTGGCAATGGCGGCAATGGGGGCATGGACGGACATATCGGGGACAACGCGAGGCAAGGACAATAGGGGAATATAACTGTTGCGCGGGGCCTTGTTTGCTGGTTAAGGTGCGCCAGAGGTTTAAAACCCGAAACAACCCTGGGAGATCATGATGGCATCTCGGTTTTCGCGTGTGTTGGCCTGTGGTTCGGTAGCGGTTCTGCTGGCCTTCGGCACCCTCAATTCGGCGCTGGCGCGCGACCTGGTGATCGGGCTGAAGACCGAACCATCATCGATGGATCCGCAGTACCACGCGTTGACGCCGAACACCCAGATCTCCCAGACCATTTTCGACACGCTGGTGGCCACCGACGCGCAGCTCAAGCCGGTGCCAGCGCTGGCCGAGTCCTGGACCGTCGATGGCAAGGTGTGGACCTTCAAGCTGCGGCCCGGCGTGAAGTTCTCCGATGGGTCGCCGTTCACCGCCGAGGACGTGGTCTTCACCTATGACCGCGTGCCCAAGGTGCCGAACAGCCCGTCGCCGTTCACGCTGTACCTGGGCTCGGTGGCCAAGGCCGAAGCGGTGGATCCGATGACCCTGCGCATCACCACCAAGGAAGTGGCGCCGAACCTGCTGGTGAACCTGGCGCAGTTGCCCATCATGTCGAAGAAGGCCGCCTCCGGCCCCGCGGCCGAAGGCAAGACCACCACCGAATTGAACAGCGGCGACGGCCTCATCGGTACCGGCCCGTACAAGTTCGTGTCGTGGAAGCGCGGCGCCGAATTCGTGCTGGCGCGCAATGAAAACTACTGGGGCAAGAAGCCCGTGTGGGACAAGGTGATCTATCGCCCGATCAGCAATGCCGCGGCGCGCGTGGCGGCCCTGCTGGCCGGCGACGTCGACATGATCGAGGATCCCCCGACCGATGACCTGCCCAAGCTCAAGGGCGACAAGAAGTTGTATGTCGAAGAGACCCCGTCGGTGCGCGTGGTGTACGTGGCGCTGGACCAGTACGCCGAGCCCTCGCCCGGCATCCAGGGCACCGACAAGAATCCGTTGAAAGACAAGCGCGTGCGCGAAGCGCTGTCGCTGGCGCTCAACCGCGATGCGCTGGTCGAGCGCGTGATGGGGGGCGTGGCGCTGCCCGCCGGCAACCTGCTGCCCTACCCCATGTTCGGTTCCAGCAAGGAACATTCCAAGGCGCCCAAGGCCGATGTCGAAAAGGCCAAGGCGCTGTTGAAGGAAGCGGGCTATCCCAACGGTTTCTCGATCACGCTGGGCTCGCCCTCGGGCCGCTACGTCAACGACTCCAAGGTGGCGCAGGCCATCGCCTCGATGTGGACGCGCGTCGGCGTCAAGACCAGCGTCGACGCCATGGCGCCGCCGGTGTTCTTCAAGAACCGCGACAGCTATGCGTTCTCGGCCTATCTGGCCGGCTGGTCGGTGACCAGCGGCGAGATGTCGAACGCGCTGACTTCGCTCCTGGTGACGCGCAATCCGGAAGCCGGCCTGGGCACCACCAACCGCAGCCGCTACTCCAATCCCAAGATGGACGAGCTGGTGAAGGAAGCCTCGTCCACCATGGATAACGCCAAGCGCGCCGAGCTGCTGTCCAAGGCCAGCAACATCGCCATGGATGACTACGCCATGCTGCCGGTGCACTTCGAGTTGTCGGTGTGGGCGATGAAGAACGACATCCGCTACCAGGGCCGTCCCGACCAGGTCACGCTGGCGCAGTTCGCTACGCTGAAGAAGTGACGCGCGTCGCGGGCGGTATCCTGTGCTAGCGACAATCGTACGAAGGCTGCTGCAAACCATCGTCGTCATGCTGGTCATGTCGGCGCTGGTCTTCGCCGGCATCTACATGGTCGGCGATCCGGTGTCGATGCTGGCCAGTCCGGAGGCCACCGAGGCGCAGCGCGCCGCCATCCGCGCCTCGCTGGGCCTGGACCTGCCGCTGTGGCGGCAGTACCTGATCTTCATGGGCCAGGCGGTGCGCGGTGATTTCGGCAACAGCTTCCTGACCGGCGAACCAGCCATGCGCCTGATCCTGGAGCGCATGCCGGCCACCGTCGAGCTGGCCTGTGTGGCCATGCTGCTGTCGGTGCTGATCGGCGTGCCGCTGGGCATCATCGCGGGCCTCAAGCCCAAGGCGGCCGGCTCGCGCGCCATCATGACGGGATCGGTGCTGGGGTTCTCGCTGCCCAATTTCTGGGTGGGCCTGATGCTCATCATGGTGTTCGCGGTGATGCTGGGCTGGGTGCCGGCCGGCGGACGCGGCCAGACCGTCAGCATCGGTTCGCTGCAGTTGAGCGTGCTGACGCTGGATGGCTGGCTCAGCCTGGCCTTGCCGGCCGCCACCATCGCCTTCGCCAAGTGTGCCATGATCATCCGCGTGACCCGTGCCGCCACGCGCGAGGCGCTGCCGATGGACTACATCAAGTTCGCGCGCGCCAAGGGCCTGTCGGAAAAGCGCGTGCTGGGCGTGCACCTGCTCAAGAACATCCTGATCCCCGTGGTGACAGTGGCGGGCCTGGAGTTCGGCCAGGTGATGGCCTTCGCGGTGGTGACCGAGACGGTGTTCTCGTGGCCCGGCATGGGCAAGCTGCTGATCGATTCCATCATCAACCTGGACCGGCCGGTGGTGGTGGCGTACCTGCTGCTGATCGTGTTCTTCCTTGTGATGCTGAACCTCGTGGTGGACATCATCTATACGATGCTGGATCCCCGCGTACGCCTGGATAGCCGCCGATGACCGCCCCCGTGACTGCAGCCGTACCCGCCGCCGCCAGGGAACAGACGCCGTGGCGCCGTTTCGTGGGCGATTTCTTCGCCAGCAAGCTGGCCACGCTGGGCCTGGTGATGCTTGTGCTGATCGTCGGCGCCGCTTTGTTGGCGCCGTGGATCGCGCCGCAGAATCCGTATGACCTGGCATCGCTGGACATCATGGATTCCAAGCTCAAGCCCGGCAGCGAAAGCGGCGACGGCAGCATGCATTACTGGCTGGGCACCGATGGCCAGGCGCGCGACCTGCTGTCGGCGATCCTGTACGGCATGCGCACCAGCCTGCTGGTGGCCACTGTGTCGGTACTGGCGGCGTTCGGCATCGGCGCCACCGTGGGCCTGATCGCGGCGTACTTCGGCGGGCGCATCGACGCGCTGCTGATGCGCATTGTGGATATCCAGTTGTCGTTCCCGGCGATCCTGGTGGCGCTGATGCTGCTGGCGATCCTGGGCAAGGGTGTGGATAAGGTGATCATCGCGCTGATCGTGGTGCAGTGGGCCTATTTCGCCCGCGCCGCGCGCGGCGCCGCATTGGTCGAACGCGGCAAGGAATACGTCGAGGCGGCGCGCTGCATGTCGCTGTCGTGGGGGCGGGTATTGTTCCGCCATGTGTTGCCCAACTGCATGCCGCCGCTGATCGTGATCGCCACCATCGACCTGGCGCACGCCATCGCGCTGGAAGCCACGCTGTCGTTCCTGGGCGTGGGCGTGCCGGTGACCGAGCCGTCGCTCGGCATGCTGATCTACAACGGCTTCGAGTATTTGCTGTCGGGCCAGTACTGGATCTCGTTCTTCCCCGGCATCGCGCTGGCGCTGGCCATCATCGCCATCAACCTGGTGGGCGACCACCTGCGCGATGTGCTCAACCCGCGCCACGCGAACTGAGGGCGGACGCGATGCAGATACAAGCTGTGGAAAAGTCGCCGGTCCTCGATGTGCGCGGACTGAAGACGCATTTCTTCACCCGCAACGGCGTGGTCAAGGCAGTCGATGGCGTCGACCTGACGGTGGCCGAGGGCGAGATCCTGGGGCTGGTGGGCGAATCGGGTTCGGGCAAGAGCATCACCGGTTTCTCGCTGATGGGCCTGCTGGACGAGCCCGGCCGCATCGTCGAGGGCGAACTGCGCCTGAACGGCGAGGACCTGCGCGGCGCGTCGCCGGCGCGTTGGCGGCAACTGCGGGGCCAGGAGATCGCCATGATCTTCCAGGACCCGATGATGACGCTGAACCCGGTGCTGCGCGTCGATACGCAGATGGTCGAAGCGGTGCAGGCGCATCACAAGGTGTCGCGCGAACAGGCGCGTGAACGCGCCCTGCAGACGCTGACGATGGTCGGCATCCCGTCGCCGCAGGAACGCCTGCGCGCCTATCCGCATCAGTTGTCCGGCGGCATGCGGCAACGCGTGGCGATCGCGATTGCATTGCTGAATTCGCCGCGCGTCATCATCGCCGATGAACCCACCACGGCGCTGGACGTGACCATCCAGGGGCAGATCCTGTTCGAAGTGCAGAAGCTGTGCCGCGAGACCGGCACCGGCCTGGTGTGGATCACGCACGACCTGGCCGTGGTGGCGGGCCTGGCCGACCGCGTGTCGGTGATGTACGCCGGCCGCGTGGTCGAGACCGGCAGCACGCGCGATGTCATCAGCCATCCGATGCATCCGTACACGCACGGCCTGATCGCCTCGATTCCGACGCCGGAATCGCGCGGCCGGCCGCTGGTGCCGATTCCCGGCATGACGCCGTCGTTGCTCAACCTGCCGCAGGGCTGTGCGTTCCGCGGGCGTTGCCCGCGCGCCAGCGAGGCCTGTCTGACCGAACCGCAGCCCGTGGAGGTGCGCCCGTCGCAATGGGTGCGCTGCTGGCATGCCGGCGCGCCGGAGGTCCAATGAACGCCGCCGATCGCAACGCCGCCCCCATCCTGTCGCTGCGCGGCGTGGAGCTGCGCTTCACGCAACACGTGGACCTGGCCGGCCGCATCGCCAACCTGCTGGGCGCGGGTTTGAAGACGCAGGTGGTGCACGCCGTGGCCGGCGTGGACCTGGACGTGCAGCCGGGCGAGGTCATCGGCATTGTCGGCGAATCCGGCTGCGGCAAATCGACGCTGGGTCGCATCGTCTCGGGCATCCTGCCGCCCTCTTCCGGTGAGGTGCACTACCAGGGCCAGGCGGTGAAGGCCATGGCGGGCCCGCAGCGGCGCGCCTACGAGCTGGGCGTGCAGATGATCTTCCAGGACCCTTACGCCTCACTAAATCCGCGCATGCGGGTGCGCGAGATCATCGGCGAGGCGCCGGTGGCGCACGGCCTGATCCGCGCGCGCGACAAGGCCGAGTACGTCGCCGGCCTGATGCGCCAGGTGGGGCTGGACCCGGCCTTCGCGCAGCGTTATCCACACCAGTTCTCGGGCGGCCAGCGCCAGCGCATCGGCATCGCGCGCGCGCTGGCGCTGAAACCCTCGGTGATCGTGTGCGACGAGGCCGTGGCGGCGCTGGACGTTTCGATCCAGGCGCAGGTGCTGAACCTGTTCGAGCAACTGCGCGACGAACTGGACCTGACGTACCTGTTCATCAGCCACAACCTGAGCGTGGTCAGCCACATCTCGGATCGCGTCGCCATCATGTACCTGGGCCGCGTGGTCGAACTGGCGCCGACCGACACCGTGTTCCAGCGCGCCAACCATCCGTACACGCAGGCGCTGCTCAAGGAACTGCCGACGCTCACACCGGGGCGCCGCAGCTACCAGCCGATCAAGGGCGAGCTGCCGTCGCCGCTGGATCCGCCCGGGGGCTGCGCTTTCCATCCGCGCTGTCCACACGCCATGCCGCGCTGCAAGACCGAACGGCCGTTGCTGCGCGAGGTGGCGCCGATGCAGTTCAGCGCCTGCCACCTGAACGACGCGCGCTAGCGCCAATCCGTAACAACGCTGGACGCGGCCGGCGACGGGCGCGAGAATTTTCCGATACGCTGTCATACGACATCCGTTCTCTCGTTTGCGTCCTGCCCTTTCCTCCCTATTCCCTTCCGCCTATCCACCGCCATGAAAACCCTAGCCGAAATCGAACGCGCCCACGGTGAGCTGACCGAACTGCGCCGTGACATCCACGCCCATCCCGAGCTGGCCTTCCAGGAAACGCGCACCTCCAACCTGGTGGCCGAGCGCCTGCGCCAATGGGGGCTGGAAGTCCACACGGGGTTGGGGAAAACCGGCGTGGTCGGCGTGCTGCGCGGCGGCAGCGGCGGCAAGACCATCGGCCTGCGCGCCGACATGGACGCGCTGCCCATGCCCGAGCACAACCGCTTCGCGCACAAGTCCACCATCAGCGGCCGCATGCACGGCTGTGGCCACGACGGCCACACCACGATGCTGCTGGGCGCGGCGCAATACCTGTCCACGCATCGCGATTTCGACGGCACCGTGGTGTTCATCTTCCAGCCGGCCGAGGAAGGCGGCAACGCCGGCGCGCGCGCCATGATGCAGGATGGACTGTTCGAGAAATTCCCCTGTGACGCGGTGTTCGGCATCCACAACATGCCCGGCATGCCGGTCAACCAGTTCGGCTTTCGCGCCGGCCCCACCATGGCGTCGAGCAACCGCTGGGACATCGTCATCAAGGGCGTGGGCGGCCACGCCGCGCAGCCGCATGCGTCGGTCGACCCGATCATCGTCGCGGCCGACATGGTGCACGCGCTGCAGACGGTGATTTCGCGCAGCAAGAATCCGCTGGAGCAGGCGGTGCTGTCGATCACGCAGATCCACGCCGGCGACGCCTACAACGTGATTCCCGGCGAAGCGGTGCTGCGCGGCACGGTGCGCACCTATTCGGTGGAGGTGCTCGACAAGATCGAGGAAGACATGCGCCGCATCGCCACCACGCTGCCGCAGGTGTACGGCGGCACCGGCATGTTGGACTTCGTGCGCGCCTATCCGCCGCTGGTGAACTGGGAAAAGGAAACCGCGTTTGCCGCGCAGGTGGCCGAGGACACCTTCGGCGCCGAGAACGTGGTGCGCGACATGCCGCCCTTCATGGGCGCCGAGGACTTTTCCTTCTTCCTGGAGGCGCTGCCCGGCACCTACCTGTTCCTGGGCAACGGCGATGGCGACCATCGCATGGAGAGCTATCACGGCATGGGGCCCTGCCAGCTGCACAATCCGAACTACGACTTCAATGACGCGCTGCTGCCGGTCGGCGCGACGTATTGGGTCAAGCTGGTCGAGGCCTACCTGCCCAAGCACAGGTAGCGTGCCACGGCGCTTCAAGCTTTGCGGTTATTTGCTTATGCGCCATGCCGCCACAAACCGCCCGCTTGCCCCGGGCGGTTTTTCTATATGACGCCAGGCTTTGTTCAAACGCCGATAACTTCGTTTGAGATACAAGGCGCGCTTTCCATAATCGATCATTCCTGATCCATCCGCGGATGGATCTCAGCGCCGGCGGCAACGCCGCCACGCCAACCGGAGTGACCGATGTCCCAGAGCAACGCCGTGCGGCGCGAAGAGTCCGCCCCCGTCCCGCCGCGCTCGGCCGCGCAGGCGTTCGAGCTGCGGCCGCTGCCGGGCCCGGTGGGCGCCGAACTGATCGGCCTGGACCTGGGACAAGAACTGTCGCCCGCCGACTTCAAGCGCGTGCACCAGGCGCATCTGGACCACCACCTGCTGGTGTTCCGCGACCAGCGCATCACGCCGCAGCAGCACATTGACTTCAGCCGCCGCTTCGGGCCGCTGATGATCCACGTGCTGCACCAGTTCCACCTGGCCAATCATCCCGAGATCCTGATCGTCTCCAACATCGTCGAGAACGGCAAGCCGGTCGGCCTGGGCGATGCGGGCAAGTACTGGCATTCGGACATCTCGTACAAGGAACTGCCCAGCCTGGGCTCGCTGCTGCATGCGCAGGAATTGCCGGCGCAAGGCGGCGACACGCTGTTCGCCAACATGCACCTGGCCTATGACACCTTGCCCGCCGCGCTGCGCAACGCCGTCCAAGGCAGGCGCGCGGTGCATTCGTACCTGGCCAAGTACGGCCAGCTGCAGAAGGAAGGCAACTGGCGGCCCAACCTGAGCGCGCAGCAGGTGGCGCAGGTGCAGGCGGTGTCGCATCCGGTGGTGCGCACCCATCCCGAGAATGGCCGCCGCGCCCTGTTCGTGAGCGAAGGCTTCACCACCCACATCGAAGGCCTGCCGGAAGACGAGAGCCGGCAACTGCTGGACGAACTGTTCGCGCACAGCGTGCGGCCCGAACACATCTACCGCCACCGCTGGCAGCCGCACGACCTGGTGTTCTGGGACAACCGCTCGCTCATCCACCTGGCGGGCGGCACGCCCGACCACCTGCGCCGCAAGCTGTACCGCACCACGATCGAGGGCGACGTGCCGTTCTAGGCCGATGCGCGACTTATCCACAAGGAACACCATGAATCTGTCACCTGACCTGCGCGAACGACTGGTTCGCACCGCCACCGCGGCCGGCGTGGCATTGGCGTTGGCCCTGGTGGCCCTGGCCTCGCCCACGCCCGCGCTGGCGGCCGGCGGCGTCCATGCCGCGCCGTCGCAGCCCGCGGCTGTCGCGCCGTCCGACATCGCGCCCCGCCGCGGCTGATCGGCGCGCGCGCCGACCTGTGGATATCCCAGCATCCCTAAAATAGTCCGGTACGCGGCAACCACGCCCCCGGCATCCGCCGGATGCGCGCGGGGCATCCACCGGACTCGACATGCTGGCAACCTCTTCGATTGAACTCATCGGCAACACCCCCCTGATCGCGCTGAGCCGCGCGCACGATGGCCCTGGCCGCATCGTGGCCAAGGCCGAATTCCTGCAGCCGGGCGGCAGCGTCAAGGATCGCGCCGCCAAGGCCATCCTGCTGGCCGCCCGCGCCGATGGCCGGCTCCGGCCCGGCATGCCGGTGATCGAGATGACCAGCGGCAACATGGGGGCGGGCCTGGCGGTGGCCTGCGCCGCGCTGGGGCATCCGCTGGTCGTCACCATGTCGGCGGGCAACAGTCCCGCCCGTGCCCGCATGCTGGAAGGACTGGGCGCCGAGGTGGTGCTGGTGCCGCAGGTCGATGGCGCCGCGGGGCAGGTCACTGGCGCCGACGTCGAGGCGGCGGCCCGTGTCGCCGCCGAGTTGGCGCGCGAGCGCGGCGGCTTCTACGTCGACCAGTTCAACGCGGTTGAATGCATCACCGCGCACGAGACCGGCACCGGCCGCGAAATCCTCGAACAATTCGGCGCCCCCTTGGATGGCTGGGCCGCGGCCGTCGGCACCGGCTGCACCTTCATGGGCGTGGCGCGCGCGCTCAAGGCGGCCAGCGCCGCCACCGTTTGCGCGGCGGTCGAGCCGCTGGGCTGCGAAGTGCTGGCCGGCGCGCCGGTGACCAAGGCGCGCCACCTGATCCAGGGCACCAGCTATGGCGCGGTGCCGCCGCACTGGGATCCGTCCCTGATGGACCTGAGCATTGCGGTCACCGATGACGAGGCGCAGGAATGGCGGCGCCTGCTGGCCGTGCGCGAGGGGCTGTACGTGGGTTATTCCGCTGCCGCCAACGTGTGCGCGGCGGCCAAGCTGTTGCGTTCGGGACGGCTGCGCCCGGATGCGGCGGTGGCCACGGTGCTGTGCGATACCGGCCTGAAATACTAGGAAAGCGGGTTTTCCACAGCCTTCACGGGGAAAGCTATCCCCAGCGCCTGTGGAATTCCTGTGGATTGCCTGTGAATTGGCTGTGGACGAATGGGGATAACTTTTCGCCGCCCAGTTGTGGAGAAGTCGCTTGCGGTGGTTTTCGGAGCAAAACGCAGGCGAAAACCGCGGGCGCGGCCACCAAGAATGGGCGCGGAAGCGGGCGAAAAACGCACGGCAGGCAAGAAAACGGGCGGCCCGCGGGCCGCCCGATGCGTGTTGCGCGGCGCGTTGGCCGCGCCGGGGCGCCGCCCTTACAGCTTCAGGCCCAGTGCCTTGGCCACGCCCGCCGCGTAGGCCGGATCGGCCTTGCGGAAGTGTTCCAGCTGACGGCGCTGGATTTCCTCGGGCACGCCGGCCATGTGGCGGCCGATGTTGCCGAACAGCAATTCCTGCTGTGCCGGCGTCATCAGGCGGAACAAGGCGCCCGGCTGCGAGTAGTAGTCATCGTCGACGCGGTGGTTCCAGCGGGCGGCGGCCTGGCCGTCCAGCGGCAGCGGCGGCTCGCCGGCCGACGGGGTTTCCTTCCATTCGCCGGCGCTGTTGGGCTCGTAGTTGAGCGTGCCGCCGGCATTGCCATCCACGCGCGCCGCGCCGTCGCGGTGATAGCTGTGGAACGGGCAGCGCGGCGCGTTCACCGGGATCTGGTGATGGTTGATGCCCAGGCGGTAGCGGTGCGTGTCGCCGTACGAGAACAGGCGGCCCTGCAGCATCTTGTCCGGCGAGAAGTCGATGCCGGGCACCACGTTGGCGGGCGTGAAGGCGGCCTGCTCGACCTCGGCGAAGTAGTTTTCCGGGTTCTTGTTCAGTTCCAGCACGCCCACTTCGATCAGCGGGTAATCGCCGTGCGGCCACACCTTGGTCAGGTCGAACGGATTGATGTGATAGGTCTCGGCTTCGGCCGCGGGCATGATCTGCACCTTCAGCGTCCACTTCGGGAAGTTGCCCTGCTCGATGTTGTCGAACAGGTCGCGTTGCGAGCTTTCGCGGTCGTGCGCCACGACCTGCGCGGCTTCCTCGTCCGTCAGACAGGCAATGCCCTGCTGCGACTTGAAGTGGAACTTCACGTAGAAGCGTTCGCCTTCGGCATTGACGAAGCTGAAGGTGTGCGAGCCGAAGCCATGCTGCTGGCGCAGGTTGGCCGGAATGCCGCGGTCGCTCATCAGGATGGTGACCTGGTGCAGCGATTCGGGGCTGAGCGACCAGAAATCCCAGGCCGCCGTGGCGCTGCGCAGGTTGGTCTTGGGGTCGCGCTTCTGGGTGTGGATGAAGTCGGGGAACTTGAGCGGGTCGCGGATGAAGAACACCGGGGTGTTGTTGCCGACCAGGTCCCAGTTGCCTTCGTCGGTGTAGAACTTGATGGCGAAGCCGCGCACGTCGCGCTCGGCGTCGGCCGCGCCGCGCTCGCCGGCCACGGTCGAGAAGCGCAGGAACAGCGGTGTCTGCTTGCCGACCTTGGAGAAGATGCTGGCGCGGGTGTACTTGGTGATGTCGTGGGTGACGGTGAAGGTGCCATAGGCGCCCGAGCCCTTGGCATGCACCACGCGTTCGGGGATGCGTTCACGGTCGAAATGGGCAAGCTTTTCTATCAGCCAGAAGTCCTGCAACAACGCCGGGCCGCGCGGGCCGGCGGTCAGGGTGTTGTTGTTGTCGGCCACCGGGGCGCCAGAGGCGGTGGTCAGATGCTTCTTGTCGGTCATGGCACACACTCCCTACGTAATTCCTGGAATGCGCGGCGCCGGGGCCGCGCAACGTGATCGGATACCGTCCCGGAACATTGCCGGCCGGGGGATATCTCCGACACATCATAGGGGTCATTGTTTGCAGTGTGAAGTTGATTGATCCATCAAATTTGATTGAAAATAACTATCACTGGCGTGAGCTGACGCGCATCGCCGCCAAACCCGCGTGCAACCTGGACGAAAAAAAACCGGCCCCTGGGGGCCGGCTTTTCATGGCGCGAGCGGGAATCAGCGATTCGCCGCGGCTTCCGTCTTGCGCTGCATGGCGCGGGTGATCGACCACTGCTGCGCGATCGACAGCGTGTTGTTGACGCACCAGTAGAGCACCAGGCCGGCCGGGAAGAAGAACATCATCCCGCCGAACACCAGCGGCATGATCATCATGACCTTGGCCTGGACGGGGTCCGGGGGCGTCGGGTTCAGCTTGATCTGCAGGAACATGGTGGCCATCATGATGGCGGGCAGGATGAAGTACGGGTCGCGGATCGACAGGTCGTGCACCCACAGGATCCACGGCGCGCCGCGCATTTCCACGCTGGCCAGCAGCACCCAGTACAGCGAGATGAACACCGGGATCTGCACCACCATCGGCAGGCAGCCGCCCAGCGGGTTGATCTTCTCGGTGCGGTACATCTCCATCATGGCCGCATTGAGCTTCTGCTTGTCGTCGCCGTACTTTTCCTTCAGGGCCTGCAGGCGCGGGGCGACCTGCTTCATGCGGGCCATGGAGCGGTAGCTGGCGGCGGCCAGGGGGTAGAACAGCGCCTTGATCAGCACGGTCAGGGCGACGATGGTCCAGCCCCAGTTGCCCAGGATGGAATGCAGCCAGGTCATCAGCGTGAACAGCGGCTTGGCGATGATGGTCAGCCAGCCGTAGTCGACCACCAGTTCCAGGCCGGGGGCGAGCGCCGCCATGGCCTTCTGGTCCTGCGGGCCGACCCACAGGTGCGAATCGACGCGGGCGGCGGCGCCCGGGGCGATCTCGCCGACGGCTTCGATGGTGCGGGCGGCGTACAGGTTCTTCTGCACTTCCAGCACTTCGTTGTTGCGCGGCTTGCCTTGCGGCGGCACCCAGGCGGTGGCGAAGTAGTGCTGCACCACGGCGATCCAGCCGTTGTCCGCCTGCTTGATGTAGTTGGCCTTCTTCTTCTCGATGTCGGCGAAGGTCATCTTCTGGAACTTGTCCTGTTCCGAGTAGACGGCCATGCCGGTGAAGGTGTGATAGAAGCTGGAGGTGTCGGCCGGGTCGTTGCCGTCGCGCTCGAGCTGCAGGTACAGCGCCGGCGTCACGGGGGCGGCGCCGACGTTGGCCAGGTCGTGGCGCACGTCGATGTCATAGCGGCCGCGGTGCAGCGTGAAGGTCTTGGTGACCTTCACGCCACCCGATTCGGCTTCGAACGCCACCGCCAGGCTGTCGCCCGTCATCTGGCGGTCGGTCGAGACCACACGGAACGGCGTCTGGTGGGTGGGGAAGTTCTGGCCATTGGCGGCGCCGACGACGCCGGTCTGGGCCACGTAGTTCAGGCCCGCGGTGCGGTCGAGCAGCACGGTGGGCTTGTCGGCCTGGCCGGTGGCCGGGTACTTCAGCAGCTCGGCGCGCACCAGTTGGGCGCCCAGCGTGTCGAAGGTCAGGCGCAGCACGTCGGTGGTGATGACGACTTCTTCCGAGCGCGTCGGCACCGGCGCGGCGGCGCCCGGCACGGCCGAGGGCGCGGCGGCGGTCGCCGGCGGCGCATTGGGCACCGAGGGCGTCGCGTTGTTCGCGGCGGCCGGCGTGCCGTTGGCGTTCGTGCTGGCCGTGGGCGTGGGCGCCCCGAACAACGACGGTTTGCCGTTATGGATCTGCCAGTTGTTCCACAGGAGCAACAGCGAGAAGGAGAAAATCATCCAGAGGACGGTTCGTCGGATATCCATGGTGCCTACTGAAGTGAATACGGGCCAGCAAAGCCCGCCAGTTTAGCGTCAATCATGCTCGGTGCGGTGGCCATGGGAACAGCAGGCACCGCCATTGGTTCCCTTGCCCGGGGGAACCGGGTCCCAGCCGCCGGGCGACCAGGGGTGGCAGCGGCCGATGCGTCGCAGCATCAGCCAGAAGCCGCGCCAGGGCCCGTGGCGTTCGATCGCCTCGATCGCGTACGCCGAGCAGGTCGGAGTGAAGCGGCATTGCCGGCCGATCCAGGGGCTCAGGAAAAACCTGTAGAACCGGATCGGGGCAATGAGTATTGCGGCCCCCACGGAACGCCCGCGCTGCGCGTGGCCTGCCTGCCGGGGGGATGGCCCGTTCATCGCGCGATCCGCTCGAAGTGAGCGTCCGCTTCGGCCCGGGCCGCCTGTTTCAGCGCGGTGAGCGTGGCGGGCGTCACCTTGCTGTGCAGCCGGACGACGTAGTCTTTCGCCGGCAATCCGAGCCGCCGGTGGCGGAACGCTTCGCGGATGACCCGCTTGAGGGCGTTGCGCGTGGTGGCGTGGGCGGCGAAGCGCTTGGCGATCACCAGGCCCAGCCGGGCACAGGGAGCCTGGCCGGGAGGCAGATCGTTGGAAGCGGCGCTCACAACGAAAAACGCCCCTCGGGCCAGACGCCGGCCTTTGAGGGCGGCGGCGAACTCGGAGGGGCGATGCAGCCGCGCCTCCGGCGGAAGCGTGGCGCGCGGCATGGACTGCGGGTCAGCGGGTCGGGTGTCTGCGCAGAAAGCGAGACTTAGACGGCCAGACGCTTGCGGCCCTTGGCGCGGCGAGCGTTCAGGATGGCGCGGCCAGCGCGGGTCTTCATGCGCACGCGGAAACCATGGGTGCGCTTGCGGCGGGTAACGGAAGGTTGGTAGGTGCGTTTCATGGACGATCCACAAAAAGAACAAAAGTCAGAAGGGACCTGCCCGGAGGGTTCCTGGTCGCAAATCCGGTAGCGGGTATCTAGTAAGCGTTTCGCTGCGAATCGCATGTGATATGCGCATTCACCGGCAAAGACAGGCTTGTAGACGGGGCTCTGGTCCGGGTAATCCCCGGGCGACCTATTCAGCAAGGCACAGTGCCGGGGACGGGGTAAGTGTAACCATTACCCTATTACCCGTGCGAATCTGGGCCTTCTGCGAAACCTTCTGACAGACAGAATTCGGAAAAGCCCACCATTTCAGCAAGTTTTCCCTGTCTTGTCAAACAGTTAAGGGGGCGGATTGTGCACGTCCATGCCCTACCCTGTGGATAACCCGTGCCCAGGCAAGGTAGAATCGAGGTTTGAATAAGAGCGACATGAAAGAATTCTGGCAGACCTGCGTCAGTCGTCTTGAGCAGGAACTCCCCCCCCCAACAAATCAGCGCGTGGATACGACCGCTGGTCCCGCTTGCGTATGACGAGACGCAGGCGGTGCTGCGCGTTGCCGCCCCCAACCGGTTCAAGCTGGACTGGGTGCGCAAGAACTTCTCCCACCAGATCGAAGCGTTGGCCGCGGAGTGGTTCGAGCGTCCGGTACAAGTTTTGTTCGAATTGCCCACGCAAGGCACCACCCCGCGCATGCCGGTGGCGCCGGTGCGCGCGCAGCCGCCCGTGCAGACCGCGCCTTCGGCCGCCGCGCCCCTGGGCGGCGCGCCGCCACCCGGCATGCCGGCGCAGCCCGCCGCGCCCGCTCCCGTCGCGACCACCGCGGCGGCCGCGGCCGTGAACGCGGACGCCGCCAACATCGTGTACGAGCGCTCGCGCCTGAACACCGACCTGACGTTCGAGAACTTCGTGACGGGTAAGGCCAACCAGCTGGCGCGCGCCGCCGCGCTGCAGGTGGCCGAGAACCCGGGCACGTCGTACAACCCGCTGTTCCTGTACGGCGGCGTGGGCCTGGGCAAGACCCACCTGATCCACGCCATCGGCAACGCCATGGTGGCGGCGGGCACCGGGGTGCGCGTGCGCTACGTGCATGCCGACCAGTACGTGTCCGACGTGGTCAAGGCGTACCAGCGCAAGGCGTTCGATGACTTCAAGCGCTACTACCATTCGCTCGACCTGCTGCTGATCGACGATATCCAGTTCTTCTCCGGCAAGAACCGCACGCAGGAAGAATTCTTCTATGCGTTCGAAGCGATGGTGGCGCAGCGCAAGCAGATCATCATCACCAGCGATACCTATCCGAAGGAACTGTCGGGCATCGACAGCCGCCTGATCTCGCGCTTCGATTCCGGCCTGACGGTCGCGATCGAGCCGCCCGAACTCGAGATGCGCGTGGCGATCCTGCTGCGCAAGGCCGAGTCCGAAGGCGTGCCGATGCCCGAGGAAGTGGCGTTCTTCATCGCCAAGCACCTGCGCAGCAACGTGCGCGAACTCGAAGGCGCGTTGCGCAAGGTGCTGGCCTACGCCCGTTTCCACGGCCGCGACGTGCTGACCGTGGACGTCTGCAAGGAAGCCTTGAAGGACCTGCTGTCCGTGTCCAACGGCCAGATCACCGTCGAGAACATCCAGAAGACGGTGGCGGATTTCTACAAGATCAAGGTCGCCGACATGTATTCGAAACGCCGGCCGGCCAATATCGCTTTGCCGCGCCAGGTCGCCATGTACCTGGCCAAGGAGCTGACCCAGAAAAGCCTGCCGGAAATCGGCGATCTGTTCGGTGGCCGTGACCACACCACCGTGCTGCACGCCGTGCGCAAGATTTCCGACGCCCGCGCCAAGCAAGCGGAGCTCAACCATACCCTGCACGTGTTGGAACAAACTCTAAAAGGATGACCATGCAACTCGTACAAACCACACGCGATGCATTGCTGAAACCGCTGTCGACCGTGGCGGGCATCGTCGAAAGACGCCATACCCTGCCCATCCTGGCGAACATCCTGATGCGCAAGGAAGGCAACAAGGTCGCCTTCATTGCGACCGACCTCGAAGTGCAGATCACCACGCACGCCGACTTCGGCGTGGGTCACGACAACGAGTCCACCACGGTCGCGGCGCGCAAGCTGCTGGACATCCTGAAAGCCCTGCCGGACACCGGCGACGTGCGCCTGGCGCTGGCCAGCAACAAGCTGTCGGTGCAGTCGGCCAAGAGCCGCTTCGCGCTGCAGACGCTGGCCGCCAGCGAATTCCCCACCGTGGCCCAGCCCGAGCAGTGGGACGTGTCGCTGAGCATGCCGCAACGCACGCTGCGCCACCTGTTCAACATGGTGCACTTCGCCATGGCGCAACAGGACATCCGCTACTACCTGAACGGCATGCTGCTGGTGTTCGAACCGGGCCGCGTGCGCGCGGTCGCCACCGACGGCCACCGCCTGGCGCACTGCTCCACCGAAGCCGACGGCATCAGCGAGCGCCACGAAGTGATCGTGCCGCGCAAGACCGTGCTGGAAATGCAGCGCCTGCTGGAAGACTCCGACGAACCCGTCTCGATCGACGTGGCGCCGGGCCAGATCCGTTTCCGCTTCGGCGACGTCGAGCTGGTGTCCAAGCTGGTCGAAGGCAAGTTCCCCGACTTCACCCGCGTCATCCCGACCAACTACACGCGCCACTTCCTGGTGGGCCGCGAAGCCCTGCAGGGCAGCCTGCAGCGCGCCGCCATCCTGACCACCGACAAGTTCAAGGGCGTGCGCCTGCAACTGGCGCAGAACCAGATGAAGATTTCTTCTTCCAACGCCGAGCAGGAAGAGGCGCAGGAAGAAATCGACATCGACTACGGCCACGAGCCGCTGGACGTGGGCTTCAACGTCGGCTACCTGCTCGACGTGCTGTCCAACGTCAAGGTGGACAACATCCAGTGGTCGGTCATGCCCGATGCCAACGCGTCGGCGCTCATCACCCTGCCCGAAGACGACCAGTTCAAGTACGTCGTCATGCCCATGCGGATCTGAGTCCGCGCAGCTGTGGGTTTGTGCCGCCCGCGGGCCCGATGGCCCGCCGGCGGTCCGGCCGCCAGGCCGTTCTTTAAAGCGTTATCGATACAGACATGTCAGATCAGCAGAACACCACTCCCGAGAACGGCGGCTACGGCGCCGACTCGATCAAGATGCTCAAGGGGCTGGAGGCCGTGCGCAAGCGCCCCGGCATGTACATCGGCGACACATCGGACGGCACCGGTCTGCACCACATGGTGTTCGAAGTCGTCGACAACGCCATTGACGAAGCGCTGGCCGGCTACTGCGACGACATCGTCGTCACGATCCACACCGACAACTCGATCTCGGTCACCGACAACGGCCGCGGCATTCCCACGGATATCCACAAGGACGACGAATTCCACCGCAGCGCGGCGGAAATCGTCATGACCGAACTGCACGCCGGCGGCAAGTTCGACCAGAACTCGTACAAGGTGTCCGGCGGCCTGCACGGCGTGGGCGTGTCGTGCGTGAACGCGCTGTCCGAGTGGCTGCGCCTGACCATCCGCCGCAACGGCGAAGTGCACCAGATGGAATTCCGCCAGGGCGAGCGCGTCGCGCCCCTGGCCGTGACCGGCACGACCGACAAGCGCGGCACCGAAGTGCGCTTCCTGGCCGACCCGATCATCTTCACCAACGTCGAATATCACTACGAGATCCTCTCCAAGCGCCTGCGCGAGCTCTCGTTCCTGAACAACGGCGTCAAGATCCGCCTGATCGACCAGCGCCAGGGCAAGGAAGAGAACTTCGCCTTCTCCGGCGGCGTGAAGGGCTTTGTCGAATACATCAACCGCGCCAAGACGGTGCTGCACCCGAACGTGTTCTCGGTCACCACCGAGTCCACCGCCGGCGGCGTGCCGGTGGGCGTGGAAGTGGCGATGCAGTGGAACGACAGCTACAGCGAAAGCGTGCTGTGCTTCACCAACAACATCCCGCAGCGCGACGGCGGCTCGCACCTGACCGGCCTGCGCGCGGCGATGACCCGCATCATCAACAAGTACATCACCGACAACGAACTGGCCAAGAAGGCCAAGGTCGAGACCTCCGGCGACGATATGCGCGAAGGCCTGGCCTGCGTGCTGTCGGTGAAGGTGCCCGAGCCCAAGTTCAGCAGCCAGACCAAGGACAAGCTGGTCTCGAGCGAAGTGCGTCCCGCGGTCGAAGAGGCCGTGGCCCGCACGCTGGAAACGTGGCTGCTGGAGCATCCGAACGACGCCAAGGCGCTGTGCGGCAAGATCGTCGAAGCCGCCCGCGCGCGCGAAGCGGCCCGCAAGGCGCGCGAAATGACGCGCCGCAAGAGCGTGCTGGAAGGCGCCGGCCTGCCCGGCAAGCTGGCCGACTGCCAGGAGAAAGACCCGGCGCTTTGCGAGCTGTACATCGTCGAGGGTGACTCCGCAGGCGGCTCGGCCAAGCAGGGCCGCGACCGCAAGTTCCAGGCCATCCTGCCGCTGCGCGGCAAGGTGCTGAACGTCGAGAAGGCGCGCTTTGACCGCCTGATCGCCAGCGAGCAGATCGCCACGCTGATCACCGCGCTGGGCACCAGCATCGGCCCGGACTTCAACGTCGACAAGCTGCGCTACCACCGCCTCATCATCATGACCGACGCGGACGTGGACGGCGCGCATATCCGCACGCTGCTGCTGACGCTGCTGTACCGCCAGATGCCCGAGCTGGTGCAGCGCGGTTATGTGTACATCGCCCAGCCGCCGCTCTATAAGGTCAAGGTCGGCCGCGAAGAGCGCTACCTGAAGGATGACCAGGAAGAAGCGCAGTTCATGCTGCAACTGGCCCTGAAGGATGCCGAGATCATCGCGGGCGGCAACATCATCCGCGGCGATGAGCTCAACGAACTGGCGCGCCAGTACGTGGCCGCCGACGGCGTCATCGCGCGCCTGTCGCGCGTGTTCGACGTGGCCGCGCTGTCGGCCATGGCCGAGGGCGTCGAGATCAACCTGGACACGGCCGAGGCCGCCGCCGATTCGGCCAAGCGCCTGGCCGATGCCATGCGCGATCCGATCAGCGGCAACGGCGTGGAAGTGGTGCCCGAGTTCGACGCCGCCACCGAACGCCATCGCCTGTCGATCCAGCGCATGCATCACGGCAACGTGCGCGTCAGCATCATCGACGCCGACTTCATTGGCGGTTCGGATTACGCCATCCTGTCCAAGGCCGCCAAGAGCTTCTCCGGCAAGGTCGGCCCGCAGTCGCTGGTGGCGCGTGGCGAAGGCGACAAGCGCAAGGAACAGACCGTGTCCGACTTCCGCGAAGCCATGCAGTGGCTGCGCAGCGAAGCCGACCGCGGCATCTCCAAGCAGCGCTACAAAGGCCTGGGCGAAATGAACCCGGACCAGTTGTGGGAAACCACCATGGATCCGAAGGTGCGCCGCTTGCTGCGCGTGCAGATCGAGGACGCCATCGCGGCCGACGAGGTCTTCACCACGCTGATGGGCGACGACGTGGAACCGCGCCGCAACTTCATCGAGGCGCATGCGCTGTCGGCGGGGAACATCGACGTTTGATCGGCATGGTTGCCCGCAAGCCCGACGGGGCTTCGCGGCATGCATGAAATAGGGGCTGCCTTGCGCAGCCCCTTTTTTATTTGCCGGCGCCTTTGCATGGGGCGCCTGCCCAGCCCGTTGCCTATCCCTGCACGTCACTCGCCCAAGGCTCCGCCGTCAACCGTTCCGCCAGGTATTCGATCAGCGCCTGCACCCGCGCCGGCCGCCTGCGGCCCGGCGGCGTGACGATGTGCAGCGCGATCGGGTCGACCTGCCAGTCGTCCATGGCGGTTTCCAGCGCGCCCGATTGCAGGTCTTCCCAGGCCAGGAACTCCGGTTGCAGCGCCAGGCCCAGGCCGGCCTGCAGCGCGGGTGACAGGGCTTCTGCGTTGTTGACGTTCAACTGCACCGGCAGCGACTGCGAGAACTCGCCGTGCTTGTCGTGGCGAAAGCGCCAGCTCGAGCCGTTGCGCGCATACATGTATTGCAGCGCGGTGTGCTGGGCCAGGTCGCGCGGGTGCTTGGGCCGGCCGGCGCGCTTGAAGTAGCTGGGCGCGCCCACCAGCAGGATGCGCACCGAGCACAGGCGCCGCGCCAGCAGCGTCGAGTCCACCAGGTTGGAGATACGCAGGGCCAGGTCGAAGCGCTCGGACACCAGGTCCGACTGCTTGTCGTTGAATTCGATTTCCAGGTCGACATCGGGATGCGCCTGCATGAAAGGCGGCAGCATGGGCGCCAGGTGCGTGACGCCGAAGGACATGGGCGCGGCCAGGCGGATCTTGCCGCGCAGGCTGGTGGATTTTTCCGTGACCTCGGCCTCGACCGCCTCGCCCTCTTCGAGGATGCGGGCGGCGCGCTCCAGCGCCGCGTAGCCGGACTCCGTCAGCGACATGCTGCGCGAGGTGCGGTGGAACAGCATGGTCTTCATCTTGGTTTCCAGGCGCGTGATGGTCTTGGAGACCGTGGCCTGGGACAGAGACAGTTCGGCCGCCGCCTTGGCGAACGAGCCCGTGTCGGCGACCTTGGCGAAGATCGCCCAGCCTTCCAGATCCGGCAGTTTGTTCATGTCGTGCGCTCTTGAAAAAAGTCGCGTCGATCATAGCGGCTGCCCCCGTGACAAACAAGAAAACCCGGGTGCCCCCGCAGGGAAAGCGGGGGCGTTGCGGGGATCATGCAAAAAACGGAAAGGATGCAATTCCCGGTTGCGGATTCTCAGGCGAAGGGCGGATCCCTAATATGCCCATACCGACAGACGATGTGAACGAAACCCCTCAAGCGGCATTCGGACACGACGGCAGCGGGGCAGGCCGGAACGGTTTGCGCAGTGCCCGAATTCACCTAGCCGCATTTCCTTGAACGATTCCTTGAAAGAGAGAGCCACCATGTCCGCCAACAAATACCTCGAAGTCCTGACCCCGCAGAACAGCCAGATCATCTTCATCGACCAGCAGCCGCAGATGGCCTTCGGCGTGCAGTCGATCGATCGCCAGACGCTCAAGAACAACGTGGTGGGCCTGGCCAAGGCCGCGCGCACCTTCAACATCCCGACCACCATCACCACGGTTGAAACCGACGGCTTCTCGGGCAACACCTTTCCCGAACTGCTGGCCGTGTTCCCCGACAACAAGATCCTGGAGCGCACCTCGATGAACTCGTGGGACGACCAGAACGTGCGCGACGCGCTGGCGGCCAACGGCCGCAAGAAGATCGTGGTGGCGGGCCTGTGGACCGAAGTCTGCAACACCACCTTCGCCCTGTGCGCCATGCTGGAAGGCGACTACGAGATCTACATGGTGGCCGACGCCTCGGGCGGCACCTCGGCCGACGCGCACAAGTATGCGATGGACCGCATGATCCAGGCCGGCGTGGTGCCGGTGACCTGGCAGCAGGTGATGCTGGAGTGGCAGCGCGATTGGGCTCGCAAGGAAACCTATGACGCCGTGACCGGCATCGCCAAGGAACACTCGGGCGCCTACGGCATGGGTATCGACTACGCCGTCACCCACGTGCACAAGCTGGCCGAGCGCGTGACGCACGGCGAACGCATCGGCCCCAACCCGGCCAAGTAAGCCGCGTGCCGGGCCGGCGGCGGTAGCGCCCCGGCCGGCCCGGCGTGATTCTCTTTCGAACACGGCAGGCGGCATGATGAACGCCCCTGGCGACCCCGAGCGATCCAGGAGCGTTCCATGCCGAACAACAACACCCGTTCTCCGGGCAGCGGCTTCGCGCCGCTGCGCCAACCCGTCTTTGCCGTGCTGTGGGCGGCCACCGTGCTGGGCAACGTCGGCAGCTTCATGCGCGACGTCGCCAGCTCCTGGCTGGTGACCGACCTGTCGGCCAGCCCGGCGGCGGTGGCGCTGATCCAGACGGCGGCGACGCTGCCCATCTTCCTGCTGGCGATTCCCGCCGGCGTGCTGTCGGATATCCTGGACCGCCGGCGTTTCCTGATTTTCGTGCAGTTGCTGTTGGCGTCGGTCAGCGGCACGTTGCTGCTGCTGTCGCACTTTGGCGCGTTGACGGTGGACTACCTGATCGCCCTGACGTTCGTCGGCGGCATCGGCGCGGCGCTGATGGGGCCGACCTGGCAATCGATCGTGCCCGAGCTGGTGCCGCGCGAGGACCTCAAGGGCGCGGTGGCGCTCAATTCCCTGGGCATCAATATCGCACGGGCCATCGGTCCGGCGGCGGGCGGCCTGATCCTGGCCAGCTTCGGCGCGGCGGTGACCTACGGCATGGACGTTTTGAGCTATGTGTTCGTGATCGCGGCCCTGCTGTGGTGGAAGCGGCCGGCCAAGGTCGATAGCGCCCTGTCGGAGAATTTCTTCGGCGCGTTCCGGGCCGGCCTGCGCTACACGCGGGCCAGCAAGGAACTGCATCGCGTGCTGCTGCGCGCCGCCGTGTTCTTCCTGTTCGCCAGCGCGGTCTGGGCCCTGCTGCCGCTGGTGGCGCGGCAGATGCTGGGCGGCTCCTCGGGCTTCTATGGCGTGCTGCTGGGCGCCGTGGGCGCGGGGGCCATCATCGGCGCGCTGGTCATGCCCAAGCTGGGCGCCAAGCTCAATGCGGACGGCCTGGTGTTGCTGGCCTCGGTCGTCAGCGCGGTGGTGATGGGCGTGCTGGTGTTCGCGCCGCCCAAGTGGCTGGCGGTGCTGATGCTGGTGCTGCTGGGCATGGGCTGGATCACCGCGTTGACCACGTTCAATGGCGTGGCCCAGGCGATCCTGCCCAACTGGGTGCGCGGCCGCGGCCTGGCGGTGTACCTGATGGTGTTCAACGGCGCGATGGCGGCCGGCAGCCTGGGCTGGGGCCTGGTGGCGCGGGAGATCGGCGTGCCGTATGCGCTGGTGGTCAGCGCGGTCGGCCTGGTGGCCGTGGCGCTGCTGTTTCACCGGGCGCGGCTGCCGGTGGGCGAGGCCGACCTGCAGGCGTCGAACCACTGGCCCGAGCCGCTGGTGTCCGCGCCGGTGGCCAATGACCGCGGTCCGGTGCTGATTCAGGTCGAGTATCGCGTTCGGCAGGAGGATCGTCCCGCCTTCCTGGAAGCGATGCAGCGCCTGTCGCAGGAGCGGCTGCGCGACGGCGCCTACGCCTGGGGCGTGGTTGAGCATACCGGCGATCCGGAGCGCGTGATGGAGTGGTTCTTCGTGGAGTCGTGGGCCGAGCATCTGCGCCAGCATCATCGCGTATCGCACGCCGATGCCGACCTGCAAGCCGAGGCGCTGCGCTTTCACATCGGCCCCGACAAGCCCGAAGTGCATCACTTCCTGGCGTTGAAACGCTGACCGCATCGCGCGGCACCATTCACCCGACCTGGAGTCTCGTCATGATCGAGCGCCGTCCCCTTACTACCCTGGGCCATGCCCGCCGTGGCTGGCTCGACGTGAAGCACCATTTCTCCTTTGCCAATTACCAGGATCCCGCGCGCATGCGCTGGGGGGCGCTACGAGCCTGGAACGACGAGACCATCGCGCCGGGCGCGGGCTTTCCGCCGCTGCTGCATACCGATGTGGAAATCATTACCTGCGTGCGCGAAGGCGCGCTGACGCACGAGGATGACCTGGGCAACCGCGGCCGCACGCGCGCCGGCGACGTGCAGGTCATGAGCGCGGGCAAGGGCTTGACGCACGCGGAATTCAATATGGAAGGCGGGCCCGCACGGGTGTTCCAGATCTGGCTGGAGCCGGACCGCCGCGGCGTGCCGCCCAGCTGGGGCCGCAAGTCGTTCGCCCGCGACGCCTGCAACGGCCGCTTCGTCACGCTGGCCAGCGGCATCGAGGGCGACGACGACGCCCTGCCGATCCGCAGCGACGCGCGCGTGCTGGCGGTGGCACTCAAGGCCGGCGAAGCCGCCACATATCGCTTTGCGCACGGACGGCGCCGTGGCTACCTGGTGTCTTCCAAGGGACGGCTGACCGTCAACGAGGTCGAGATCGGCAGCGGCGACGGCGCCGCGATCCTGGACGAAATCGACCTGCGCATCACCGCGCTGGATGATGCCGAGCTGCTGTTGGCCGATACCCATGCATGACCCCATGCACACACACGAGGACGCACATGAAGATCTATCTACTTTCCATGGGCGCCGGCCTGCTGGTCGGCGTGGTGTACAGCCTGCTGCAGGTGCGTTCGCCCGCGCCGCCGCTGGTGGCGCTGATCGGCCTGCTCGGCATCCTGGTCGGCGAACAGATCGTGCCGGTGGGCAAGCAACTATTGAACGGCACCGCCTTCGCCGCCGCCTGCGACAAGGAGAAGGCGGTCAGCCACGTGTTCGGCCAGCTGCCCGGCCGCCAGGCGCAGGGCAAAGACCAAAGCTGATTCCTTCCCGTCACCAAAGGAGATAATCGCATGCCGACTCGCCGCGACCTCATCGGTGCTGCTTCCACGCTTGCGCTGAGCAGCCTCTTGGGCGGATGCGCCCCAGCCCGTTCCAAAGGAGAACCCCCCATGTCAAATGCCTCGAACGCCACTCCCGATGTCATCTTCCACAACGGCCGCATCACCACGCTGGATCGCGCCAAGCCGCTGGCCAGCGCCGTGGCCATCAAGGACGGCCGCTTCGTCGCCGTCGGCACCGACGCCGAGGTCATGGCGCTGGCCGGGCCCGGCACCCGGCGCGTCGACCTCAAGCAGCGCAGCGCCCTGCCCGGCCTGTTCGACAACCACACGCATGTGGTGCGCGGCGGCCTGAACTACAACATGGAACTGCGCTGGGACGGCGTGCGCTCGCTGGCCGACGCCATGGCGATGCTCAAGCGCCAGGTCGCCATCACGCCGGCGCCGCAATGGGTGCGGGTGGTGGGCGGGTTCACCGAGCACCAGTTCGCCGAGAAGCGCCTGCCGACGATCGAGGAGATCAACGCCATCGCGCCCGACACGCCGGTGTTCCTGCTGCACCTGTACGACCGCGCCCTGCTCAACGGCGCCGCGCTGCGCGCGGTGGGCTACACCAAGACCACGCCCAACCCGCCGGGCGGCGAGATCATCCGCGACGCGCAGGGCAACCCCACCGGGCTGCTCCTGGCCAAGCCGAACGCGACCATCCTGTACGCCACGCTGGCCAAGGGCCCCAAGCTGCCGTTCGACTACCAGGTCAATTCCACGCGCCATTTCATGCGCGAGCTGAACCGCCTGGGCGTGACCGGCGTGATCGACGCGGGGGGCGGTTTCCAGAACTACCCCGACGACTATGCCGTGATCCAGAAGCTGGCCGACGAAGGCCAGATGACGGTGCGGCTGGCCTACAACCTGTTCACGCAGAAGCCCAAGCAGGAGAAGGAAGACTTCCTCAAGTGGACTTCGAGCGTGAAGTACAAGCAGGGCACCGACTACTTCCGCCACAACGGCGCCGGCGAGATGCTGGTGTTCTCGGCCGCCGACTTCGAGGACTTCCGCGTCGAGCGCCCGGACATGCCGCCCGAGATGGAAGGCGAGCTGGAGGAAGTGGTGCGCGTGCTGGTGCAGAACAAGTGGCCGTGGCGCCTGCACGCCACCTATGACGAGACCATTTCGCGCGCGCTGGACGTGTTCGAGAAGGTCAACCAGGACACGCCGCTGACCGGCCTGAACTGGTTCTTCGACCACGCCGAGACCATTTCCGACAAGTCGATCGACCGCATCGCCGCGCTGGGCGGCGGCATCGCCGTGCAGCACCGCATGGCCTACCAGGGCGAGTATTTCATCGAGCGCTACGGCGCGGCGGCGGCCGAGGCTACCCCGCCGATCGCCAAGATGCTGGATCGCGGCGTGAAGGTCTCGGCCGGCACCGACGCCACCCGGGTCGCGTCCTACAACCCGTGGGTGTCGCTGTCGTGGATGGTGACGGGCAAGACCGTGGGCGGCACCCGCCTCTACCCGGCGCGCAACTGCCTGGACCGCGAGACCGCGCTGCGCATGTGGACCGAGAACGTGGCCTGGTTCGCCAACGAGGAAGGTAAGCGCGGCCGCATCCAGCCGGGCCAGCTGGCCGACTTCGTCGTGCCGAGCAAGGACTACTTCCGCTGCAGCGAGGACGAGATCTCGTTCCTGACCTCGGACCTGACGGTGGTCGGCGGCCGCGTGGTCTACGGCGCGGGCGAATTCGGGGCCGAGGACGACAACGCGCTGCCGCCGGCCATGCCGGACTGGTCGCCCACGCGCCTGTTCGGCGGCTATGCCGCCTGGGGCGACCCCGACGGCGCCGGCCGCAATTCGCTGGGCTACCGCAACATGGCGGCCTGCGCGTGCGCCAGCAGCTGCGGGCTGCACGGGCATGACCATGCCAAGGCCTGG
Source organism: Achromobacter sp. CSND-B12 (assembly GCF_052906545.1). Lineage (NCBI taxonomy): Bacteria > Pseudomonadati > Pseudomonadota > Betaproteobacteria > Burkholderiales > Alcaligenaceae > Achromobacter > Achromobacter sp. CSND-B12. The sequence continues at coordinate 3,105,220 of NZ_JBREGJ010000001.1, forward strand.
GCCTCGAACGCGCCCAGTTCCGACCTCCAGGGCTTCTTCGGCGCCCTGGGTTGTTCCTGCTGGGCAGTCTGAGGAGACCGGCCATGAACGCGACCTTCCAATGGGAACAGCGGCTGGCCGGCCTGGCCCGGCCGTTGTTCGGTTCCCCCGCCGTGCGGTTCCTGGCCTATCTGGGCCTGTGCGCCGCATATCTACAGGGCGGGCTGGTCAAGCTGACCGACTTTCCCGGCGCGCTGGCGGAGATGGCGCATTTCGGGCTGGCGCCCGGGCCGTTGTTCGCGGTGCTGGTGATCGTATTGGAACTGCTGGCATCCGCCATGATCCTGGTGGGGCGGTTGCGCTGGCTGGGGGCGCTGGCGCTGGCCGCCTTCACGCTGGTGGCCACGGGCATTGCGCTGCGCTATTGGGAAATGGCGCCCGGGCAGGAGCGCTTCATGGCCGCCAATGCGTTCTATGAGCATCTGGGGCTGGCGGGGGGATTGCTGCTGGTGGCGTGGCTGGATTTGCGCGAGCCGCATACGGACGACTCGCTGCATTGAGCCGGCAGCAGACTGATATCGGAAATCCTATAACGCCCTCGTCTCGAGGGCGTATTCATTTATGGACCGTGCATCTGCGGTAGCATTCGTTCGCTCGTTAAATACCGACCATCTTTCTGAACGCCTCGCCGGGAATCCCAAGGGGATATTCGGCCCTGCCCTCAACAAAGACATGATAACGATGAAAAGAACGGCGCAATTCCCCGGATTCACTTTTACGACATCACGCGTTTTGCGCTCGTCACGCGCGATACCGGCCAAGCTGCGTCAGTTGACCGCGGCCTTGTTCGCCTGCGGCATTGGCGGCGCATTATTGCTCAACCCCCTGCCGGCGAGCGCGATCATTATCGGACCCAGCGGCGCGACGATTGCCGTCCCCGATCCGGCGTCCTTTGGCCCGGGGAATATCGAGTTTCAAGGCGGCACGCTCGAGGTTACGGCCGACTCCGCCTTCATGCCTTCCTATGATGATCAGCAGTTGTTGGTGGGATCTGCCGGCGGCACGTTGGCGGTCGCGAACGGCAAGACGCTGGAATTGAATACGGGCATTCGCGTGCAGGATGGTGTTTTCCGCTTTGGCAATGCTGCCAATGCCGGAACGATTGTGGTGGGTAACCTGCCTTGGGCCCAAGTATCTCGCACATCGGAAATCCATTTCGACGCCGGCACGGTGAGAAATACCGCCGGCACATATGGCATAGGCCCGCTCCTGTACGGCGCCCAGACGGTTTCGATTGCCGCGGGGGCCACGCTGGATCTGAACGGTGGTTCAGCGACATTCCGGAATCTGCAGGGCGCCGGCCAACTCGAGATGGGCTCGGGAGCTCTGTCTGTCATGGTGCTCGAGGGCAATTTCTCTGGCGCGATTGGCGGCTCCCGGCAGTTGGAGAAAACCGGCACTGGCACGCTGGTGCTCAGCGGAATCAATACCTATACGGGGGGTACGCGCATCGATCAGGGCGGCGTGCTGAGCGTTTCCCGTGATGCCAATCTGGGGAATGCCAGCGGCAGTGTCTACATCAACGGGGAAACGTCAAAACTCCAGGTAACCGGGACGACTTTTACGCAGACCGGGCGCAGCATTCAGCTGGGCCCCCTTGGGGGCGTTATTGAGATAGTGGATGCCGCCAATCGCCTTGCTCTTACCGGCGCCGTCAGCGGGACTGGGAGTCTGGCCAAGACCGGCGCGGGCACGCTCGTGCTTGCCAACAGTGGCAATAGCTATCGCGATACGTACGTCTGGGGCGGCACGCTGGAGGGCAGTACCGAGACGCTCCGTGGCGATATCCTGAATACCGCGACGGTGGTGTTCGACCAACATGGCGACGGAACCTTCGCTGGCAATATCACCGGCTCCGGAAGGATCGTCAAAACGGGCGCCGGCATGTTGCGCTTGAGCAACCAGAACTCCGCGCAACAGTGGAAGATACAGCAAGGGGGGGTCATCTTCTCGGCCAATTACATTGGCTTGTTGCCGATAGAGATCGACGCTGGCGCGACCATGGTCTATGACACCAATGACCTGGGTGCCTATCACGGCCCATTGAGCGGCAGCGGCCTGTTCAGCAAGCGGGGATCCGGAGAGGTGCTGCTGTATGGCGACAGCTCCGCCTTCGCGGGCCACACACGCGTGGAGGCCGGCAGACTGGTGGTCATGCGGGAAGCCTTTCTGGGCGGCACGCTCGAGATCGCCAACGGCGCCACGCTGGAAGGACAGGGCACCGTGGGCACGACAACCATCGCCGCGGGTGGTGCGGTTGAAACGGGTTGGCAATATCGCACCCTGACCGTGCAAGGCGACCTGACCATGCAGCCCGGTTCGATATTTCGCGTGAAGGCCTATCCGGCGCCCACATCCATCACCAGCGACCGTATCGTAGTTCGAGGAACCGCCAATCTCGGCGGTTCGGTGGTGCACGTCGGGCCCGCAGGCAATTTCTCGCCGGCCCAGGTCTACACGATCCTGACCGCTGACAGAATCAATGGCACCTTCGAGCAGGCGACTTCGGATTACGCGTATCTCGATCCGACGCTGGGCTACACGGACAAGGCCGTAACGCTTCGCCTGGAGCGGCGCGCCGGCGGTTTCGCCAGTGCGGCCCAGACTGGCAACCAGCGCAATGTCGCTGAAGCGCTGGAGCTGCTGCCGGACGCCAATCCGTTGCGTCAGTACGTATTGACCTTGCCGACCGGCGCGCCGGCCGGGGTCTTCGACAATCTGTCGGGCGAGGCCCATGCCAGCGTGGTGTCCAGCCTGGCAGCTTCCGGCACCGGAGTGCGCAACGTCTCGTTCAAGCATCTGCGCGCCAATATGGGCGCGGGCCTGCTGCCCGGGGCACCGACGGCGCAGGCAGGGTCGGATCTGCCTATGTCGGCCTTGCCGTCATCAGCCGCCCGGCCCGCCTGGGCGGAGGTGGTCGGCAGTTGGCAAACCTTCAACGGCGATGGCAATGCAAGCCGGGTCACGCAGAATACGGGTGGTGTCTTCGTCGGCGCGGATGGCGCCGTCGGTGGCGGATGGCGGGTGGGGGGCGCACTGGGCTTCACCGATGGCCGCATCAAGGTGGACGACCGTGCATCCAAGGCCAGTGTAAGCGGTTACACCGCCCTGCTCTACGGCGGGCGTAGCGTGGCCGCCGGCGCTGGAAAACTGAACCTGCTGCTGGGCGCTGCGTATACGTGGAACGATATCGGCACGGAACGCCAGGTCGTCGTGGCCGGCGCCGGCCAGAAGCTTACCGCCGACTATGGCGCGGGCAATAGCCAATTGTTTACCGAACTGGGCTATGCCATGGCCGCCGGTCAACGCAGCCAGATCGAACCGTTCGTGGGGCTGGCGTGGAGCAATCTGCGCACGAAAGGCTTTACGGAGTCCGGCGGGTCGGCTGCCCTGACCGGGCAGAAGGACAGCACCACGTTGACCACAAGCTCTCTCGGGCTACGTGGCATGACGGATTTTTCGCTGGGCAAGGCCGAGGGCAGGTTGGTGGCGGCCGGCGGATGGCGCCGCGCCTTCGGCGATCTGAACCCCGATGCTCGTCTGGCGTTCGATGGTGGCCAGGTTTTCACCGTGGCCGGCACGCCGATTGCCCGTAACGTCGGATTTGGCGAGGTGAGCCTGGATCTGGCCGTTTCGCGGTCGGCGAGCGTGACGCTCGCCTACAGCGGCCAATTCGGCGCGGGCAACCGCGATCACAGCGGCTCCCTGGGCGTGCGCTGGCGCTACTGACCGGGTCGTGGCAAGGCAGGGGGGCCCCCCTCTGCCTTGCCAGCCTCTTTACCGTCCCGGCCGCGCTTTCAGGTCCGCCATTTCCTCCTGCATCAGCTGGTGCGCATAGCGCGAGAACACGCTCACCAGCCGGGTGCGGGTATGGTACGGCGGGTACAGCAGCGCCACCGTGACCGGCACCGCCGGGCTGAAGGGGCGGACCTCGACGCCGTTGGCCTCGTATTCCTCGCGCGCGGCCAGCGGATTGATCAGCGCCACGCCCAGGCCGGCGCCGACCAGAGCACAGACGGATGAACCCAGGCCGGCCTCGGCCACCGTCTGGCGCTCGACCTTGGCGGCCTTGAAGACCGCGTCGATCTTTTCGCGCAGCGGCGTGGCGCTGGGGAAGGCGATGAAGGGTTCGCCGGCGAAATCGGCGGGCTTGAGCTTTTTCAGCTTGGTCAGCCGGTGGCCCTTGGGCAGCACCGCCACGCAGTTCATGGTCAGCACCGGCTCGACCTGGATGCCGGGGCTGTCGCCCGACAGCATGGCCAGGCCGGTGTCGCAGAAGCCCGAGCTGATCCAGTTGTGCACGGCGCTGGCGTTGCCGGAATGGATCGAGACCATGACGTCCGGGTATTCGGTCTTGAACGCGGCCACGATGCGCGCCAGCAGGCCGCCGGCCAGGCGCGGCATGGCCGCCACGCTCAGGCGGCTGGCGCTGAACGAGCGGATGCTGGCCGCCGCCGATTCCAGGCCGGCCAGGCCGATGAAGGTTTTTTCAACCTCTTGAAAGAAGCGCGACCCATCCTGCGTGGGGGTCAGGCGGCTGCCATTGCGATCGAACAGGGGAAACTGGGTGATTGCTTCCAATTGCGCGATTAAGCGGCTAACGTGCGGCTGCGAGGTATGCACTCGGCGCGCCGCCGCCGTCATGGATCCGGTCATCATGACGGCCCGGAAAGCTTCGATGTGTCGCAAGCCCATTCGTGTAATGGCCATATCAAATCCGTATAGAGGAATACCCGATTGGAACTGGATAAAACCATAACGCTAGTTGATACTTTTTGCCAGCCGCGGGGCTCATCGCGGGACGCGGCGGGCCGCCTGCAATCCGGCACCGCTGTTCGTGAACATAAACACGCGCCGCACGATCGGCGCCAAGGGAATACGATGAAAGCACTTGCCGCGATTTCGGTCGCCGCTGCCCTGTTCGGCAGCGCCGCCGCCCACGCCGAAGGCCCCAGCCGCCTGGACAAGATCCGCGATACCGGCGTGATCACCATCGGCCATCCCGAGACCTCGGTCCCGTTCGCCTACCTGGACGGCAACCAGAAGCCGATCGGCTACACCGTCGAGATCTGCCAGGAAATCGCCCAGCACATCAAGACCGCCCTCAAGCTGCCCAAGCTGGACGTGCGCTACAACCCGACCACGTCGGCCACGCGCATCCCGCTGCTGGCCAACGGCACCATCGACCTGGAGTGCGGCAACACCACCAACAACCTGGAACGCCACAAGCTGGTGTCGTTCGCGCCCACCACGTTCGTGGCGCAGGTGGTGCTGGTGGCGCGCAAGGATGGCGGCGTCGATCCCAACAACCTGGCGTCGTTCCGTGGCAAGACCATCGCCGCGCAGGCCGGCGGCCAGACCTTCAAGCTGATTTCGCGCCTGAACGCCGAGGGCAACCTGGGCATCAGCATGGCACCCACCAAGGATACGGCGGAAACGCTGCTGATGGTGGAATCCGGCCGCGCCGCCGGGTCGGCCAACGATGACGGCATCGCCTATGGCGTGGTGGCCTCGTCCAAGAATCCGGACGTGTTCGTGATCGGCACCAAGGGCCTGGAGCTGGCGCCCTACGGCATCATGCAGCCCAAGGACGACCCGGCCTTCAAGAAGGTGGTGGACGACGCCGTGCTCGACATGATGAAGAGCGGCCGCGTCGCAGCGATCTACGACAAGTACTTCAATTCGCCGATCCCGCCCAAGCAGATCAACCTGAAGTACCCGATGAGCGACGCGCTCAAGCGCGCGCTGGCGCATCCGACCGACTCCGGCGATCCCAAGGCCTACGAGTAAGCCGGCATGCCGCGGCGCTCCATGACGGGGCCGCCGCGGCGCCGCGCGATCCAGGGCGCCGCCCGCCGGCGCCTTTTTCTTTCGTTGTCCACAGGTCCTGAAGCATGAACTACAACTGGAGCTGGAGCATCTTCCTGGAGATGTCGCCCGACGGCGTGCATACCTTCCTGGAGACGATCCTGATCGGCGTGGGCTGGACCCTGGCGCTGGCCCTGACGGCATGGGTGTTTTCGCTGTTGCTGGGGTCGTGCCTGGGCGTGATGCGCACCGCCTCGTCGCGCCTGGCCAATGCCATCGGCGCGACCTATGTCGAGATTTTCCGCAACGTGCCGCTGTTGGTGCAGATGTTCCTGTGGTATTTCGTGCTGCCCGAGCTGTTGCCGCACGCCTGGGGGCTGGCCATGAAGCAGATGCCGCAGCCCTGGGGCCAATTCCTGCCGGCGGTGTTGTGCCTGGGCTTCTATGGCTCGGCGCGGGTGGCCGAGCAGCTGCGCGCGGGCATCCAGTCACTGCCGCGCGGCCAGTTCCAGGCGGGCACGGCGCTGGGGCTGACCGAGACGCAGGTGTACCGCTACATCATCCTGCCCGAGGCCTATCGCATCGTGCTGCCGCCCCTGACTTCGGAGTTCATGGGCACGATCAAGTATTCGTCGGTGGCGCTGACCATCGGTCTGCTGGAACTGACCGGCCAGACGCGCTCGATGGCGGAGTTCAGCTTCCATATCTTCGAGGCCTTCACCGCCGCGACCGTGATCTACCTGATCCTGAACGGCATCGTGGTGCTGGGCATGCGCCTGCTTGAACGCCATGTGGCGGTCCCCGGCCTGATCGGCGCGGCGGCCAGGAACGGGCGCTAGGAATCGACATGGGCAAATTCGATTTCGACGTCATCGGCAGCGCGCTGCCGTACCTGTTCCAGACCGGCATGACGTTCACGCTGACCCTGACGCTGCTGGCGGCGGTGATGGGGCTGGCGCTGGGCACGGTGCTGGCCATGATGCGGCTGTCGCGCTTCCGGATCCTGTCGGTGCCGGCGGGCATCTACGTGAACGTGATGCGTTCGGTGCCGCTGCTGCTGGTGATCTTCTGGTTCTATTTCCTGGTGCCCTACATCGCCGCCTGGATCGTGGGTTCGCCCACGCCGCTGCGGGTGGGCGCGTTCAACTCGGCGGTGGTCACGTTCACGCTGTTCGAGGCCGCGTACTTCTGCGAGATCATGCGCGCCGGCATCCAGTCGATCGCGCGCGGCCAGGTATCGGCCAGCATGGCGCTGGGCCTGAACCACTGGCAGGGCATGCGCTACGTGATCCTGCCGCAGGCGATTCGCAACATGGTGCCGGCGCTGCTGACGCGGGTCATCATCCTGTTCCAGGACACCTCGCTGGTGTATGTGCTGTCGCTGACCGACTTCCTGGGCGCGGCCGCCAAGATCGGCCAGCGCGATGGCCGGCTGGTGGAACTCTATCTCTTCGTGGCGGTGGTGTATTTCGTGATCTGCTTCACGGCATCCCGTCTGGTCAAACGGCTGGAAAAGCGCGTGCGGGTGCTGCGCTAGGCGCCCAGGTTATCCACAGGTCCAACGATGCAACTCTCTTCGAAACCCCCGATGATCGAGATCAAGCAGGTCAGCAAATGGTATGGCGATTTCCAGGTACTGGATGATTGCAGCACCACCGTTGGCCGCGGCGAGGTGGTGGTGGTGTGCGGCCCCTCCGGCTCGGGCAAGTCGACGCTGATCAAGACCGTGAACGCGCTCGAACCCTTCCAGAAGGGCGAGATCGTGGTCAACGGCATCCAGGTGGGCGATCCGCGCACCAACCTGCCCAAGCTGCGTTCGGTGGCCGGCATGGTGTTCCAGCACTTCGAGCTGTTCCCGCACCTGTCGGTGACCGAGAACCTGTGCCTGGGCCAGGTCAAGGTGCTCAAGCGCGGCAAGGACGAGGCCCGCGCCCGCGCGCTGGCGCTGCTGGAGCGGGTCGGCCTGTCGGCGCACAAGGACAAGCATCCGGGCGAGCTGTCCGGCGGCCAGCAGCAGCGCGTGGCGATCGCCCGCGCCCTGTCGATGGACCCGGTGGTGATGCTGTTCGACGAGCCGACCTCGGCGCTGGACCCGGAGATGGTCAACGAAGTGCTGGACGTGATGACCGACCTGGCCGGCGAAGGCATGACCATGATGGTGGTGACCCATGAAATGGGATTCGCCCGCCGCGTCGCCGACCGGGTGATTTTCATGGACGGCGGCAAGATCGTCGAGGACTGCCCGAAAGCGGCCTTCTTCGACGATGTCGAGGCGCGCGCGCCGCGCACGCGCCAGTTTCTTTCCAAAATTCTGCAGCACTGATCGTTATGACCCAGCGGATTTCCGTCGACTCCTCCAGCGCACTCGTCGACCTGCGCAGCGACACGGTGACCCACCCCACCGCCGCCATGTACGAGCGCATGCGCACCGCCCCGATCGGTGACGACGGGCTCGACGGCGACCCCAGCGTGCGCGCGCTGGAGGCCCACGTGGCGGCGCGCCTGGGCAAGGAAGCCGGACTGTTCGTGCCCAGTTGCACCATGGCCAACCTGCTGGCCGTGCTGGCGCAGACCCAGCGCAACGAGCAGGTGGTGCTGGAGTCCGCCGCGCACATGTACACGTCCGAGCGCGGCGCCGCCACTTTCACCGGCCTGTTCTACCAGGGCGTGCCGGGCACCGATGGCGCCATGGACCTGAACCGCCTGGAAGACGCGATGCAATCCGGCGGCCACAAGCTCAAGACCGCGCTGGTGGCGATGGAAACCTCGCACAACAACGCTGGTGGCGCGGTGCTGCCGCTGGACCACATGCAGGCGGTCCATGGCATGGCGCAGGCCTGCGGCGTGCCGGTACACCTGGACGGCGCGCGTCTGTTCAACGCCGCCGTCGCGCTGGGCGTGGCGCCGGCCGAGATCACGCGCCACGCCGACACGGTGTCGCTGTGCCTGTCCAAAGGGCTGAGCGCGCCGGTGGGCGCGGTGCTGACCGGCACGCGCCCGGTGATGGCGCGCGCCCGCATGCTGCGCCGCATGTTGGGCGGTACCCAGCGGCAGGCCGGCATCATGGCCGCGGCCGGGCTGGAAGGCGTGCAGACCATGGGCGACCGGCTGGTCGAAGACCACGCGCGCGCCCGTCGCCTGAGCGACGGCCTGAACCGCCTGGACCCGTCCTTGTCGGCGACGGTGCCGCAGACCAACATCGTGCAGGTCGAAACCGCCGATACCGGCATGACCAATGCCCATTGGGTCACGGCGCTGGAAAGCGCGGGGCTGCTGACGCGTCCGTGGGGCCGCACGCGGTTGCGCTGCGTGACGCACCGCCATATCGACGACGAGGATATCGACCGCGCCATCGAGGCCTTCAAAAAGGTGCTGGCAAGCCGCTGAATCGGCGTTTTTCGGGGGCGGGCGATGCGATAATGCAGGGATGTCCGCTACCCACCTCTCCAAGAAAGATTATCTCTGCGCGCTGGCGGTAGTGGTGATCTGGGGCCTGAACTTCGTCGTCATGAAGATCGGCCTCAAAGGCCTCTCGCCCATGATGCTGGGGGCCTTGCGATTCGCCCTGGCGGCGTTCCCCCTCATCCTCTTCGTACGGCCGCCGCGCCTGCCGTGGCGCTGGATCGCGGCCTACGGGCTGGTGCAGGGCCTGGGCCAGTTCGGCCTGCTGTTCACGGCCCTCAAGTTCGGCATGCCGGCGGGCATGGCCTCGCTGGTGATCCAGACCCAGGCGTTCTTCACCTTGTTGCTGGCCGCGCCGATGCTGCGCGAGCGCGCCCGGCCGCATCACTGGGCCGGGTTGGCGGTGGCCGCGCTGGGCCTGGCGGTGATTGCCGCCGGCCGGGGCGAAGGGCCGGGGCAGATGACCATGGTGGGTTTCGTGCTGACGCTGGGCGCCGCGTTCATGTGGGCGGTGTCCAATATCATCGTGCGGCTGGCCAGCCGCAAGGCGCCCGGCTACGATCCATTCGCCTTCATCGCCTGGAGCAGCGCCGCGCCGGTGCTGCCCTTCCTGGCGCTGGCGGTGATGGCCGACGGCTGGGACGCGGTGGCGGCCATGATCCTGGGCATCGGCTGGGGCGAGGCGCTGTCGGTGCTGTACCTGGCGGTGCTGGCGACCTTGCTGGCCTATACGCTGTGGACGCAGCTGCTGACGCGCCATCCGGCCGCCAAGATCGCGCCGTTCTCGCTGCTGGTGCCGGTGGTGGGCCTGTGGGCCGCGTCCGCGGCCTTCGACGAGCATCTGCGGCCGCTGCAATGGGCGGGCGCGGGCTGCGTGCTGGCGGGCCTGGTCATCAACCAGGTCGGCGGGCGCTGGCTGCGCAACCGCTGACGGCGTTGCGCGGGTCCCCTGCCGCGCCGCTCACGCGGCGGCCCTCATTCTTTCTCGCTCCGTCATTTGGATGAGCGGCGCGTCCGTCGCGGCGCGCTACAGCTGTTCGAAATGCGCGTAGCGCTTGTCGGTGTATTCGCGGCGCGTGACCATTTCGGTGACCTCGGCCCCTGGCGGGCCGCGCCGCAACCATTCCAGCATGTGGTCCACCTGGTCGGGCGTGCCCTGCACCAGGGCTTCGACCGTGCCATCCAGCATGTTCTGCACCCAGCCGCGCGCGCCCAGCAGATGCGCGCGCCTGACGGCCGCGTGGCGATAGCCCACGCCTTGCACGGTGCCGCTGACGGTGACATGGACGGTTTCGATATGGGTGTCTTGCATTGAAAATCCTTCGGATGATGCGCCGCGGCGCGCCGGTGCATTAGACGCTTCCGGCTACAGCGGATGATCGATAGGCCCCCCGGGCATCGAAGCGATACGTTAGAGCACATGTCAAAACGTGCCAACGGGAACGCCCGCAAGCAAAGCTTGGAGAAGCCATTATGGAAGAGACCAGTTTGTTGTCGGAAGCAGAAACAGCGCGCTACAGGGAACAGGGCTACCTGGCCCTGCAAGATATGTGCCCACAGGACGAGGTGGGCTATATCCGGCGCACGCTGCTGGAATTGTTCGCGAACAAGACCGGCTACAACGAGGGGGCGCAATACGACTTCATCAGCCGCGACGACCCGTCCAAGCCGGCCAAGTTTCCCAGTCTGCACGATCCGCGCCATTATGCCCCGGGCCTGCTGAAGACCGCCTATCACGAGCGCACGCTGGAGCTGGCGCGCCAGCTGCTGGGCGAGGACGCCGCGCTGTATGGCGAGCACGCGCTGCTCAAGCCGGCGTTGGTCGGACCCGAGACGCCGTGGCACCAGGACGAGGCATTCCGTTCGCCGGACTTCGTCTACAACGAGTTGAGCATCTGGCTGGCGCTGCAACCGGCGACGCTGGAGAACGGCTGCATGCAGTTCATTCCGGGATCGAACAAGGGCGAGGTGCTGGAGCACCGCTCGCCCGGCGGCGACAAGACGCTGCATCCGCTGGAATGCTGCGCTGACTTTCCGCGCGACCAGGCGGTGCCCGAGCCGCTGCAACCCGGCGGCTGCACCGTGCACGATGCGCGCACGCTGCATTTCACCGGCGCAAACACCTCGCCGCAGCCGCGCCTGGCGTACATCCTGATCTACAACACGCCGCCGGTCTACAAGCCGGGGCGGCGCGAATTTCCGTGGCTCGAAGGCCGCTGGACCGACAGCCAGACCCGCAAGAAGGAATGGCATCGCCGCGGCGGCCTGGCGGTGGACGTGATGCGGCGCCTGCCGGGGGCGCGCCTGACCAGCCCGCGCTGGGTGGCGTGGGCCACGATACGGGCGGTCAGCAAGGTCTGGCCGAGGTAGCGGTCGGCACACAGTGGCCGTGAAAGCGGTCGCGACGAATGGGGGACACGGGGCCGGCAAGGGACGCTTGCCGGCCCCGGCGCGTATACTGGGCGGCGCCGCGGGGCCTTGCCGCCCGGCGTGGACGGCGGGCGCCCTGGTCGGCGCAGCGGGTTCGCGCGGGGCCGGTCGCCGCGCAATCGCGTTCCACTTTCCCCAGAAAAACAACCATGACCGCTGACCTCTCCACGATCACCTGCATCGAAGACCTGCGCGCGATTGCGCGCAAGCGCGTGCCGCGCATGTTCTACGACTACGCCGATTCGGGCGCCTGGACGGAAGGCACCTACCGCGCCAACGAAAGCGATTTTCAGAAGATCAAGCTGCGCCAGCGCGTGGCGGTGAACATGGAAGGCCGCTCGCTGCGCACCACACTGGTGGGCCAGGAGGCGGTGATGCCGCTGGCGATTTCGCCGACGGGCCTGACCGGCATGCAGCATGCCGATGGCGAGATCCTGGCGGCCAAGGCGGCGGCCGATTTCGGCGTGCCGTTCACGCTGTCGACCATGAGCATCTGCTCGCTGGAAGACGTGGCCGCGGCCACCGGCAAGCCGTTCTGGTTCCAGCTCTACGTGATGCGCGACCGTGAGTTCGTCGGCGACCTGATCGACCGCGCCAAGGCCGCCGGCTGCTCGGCGCTGGTGCTGACGCTGGACCTGCAGATCCTGGGTCAGCGCCACAAGGACATCAAGAACGGGCTGTCGACGCCGCCCAAGCCGACGATCCGCAATCTCATCAACCTGGCGACCAAGCCGCGCTGGTGCCTGGGCATGCTGGGCACCAAGCGCCGCACCTTCGGCAACATCGTCGGCCACGCCAAGGGCGTGAGCGACCTGTCGTCGCTGTCGTCGTGGACGGCCGAGCAGTTCGATCCGCGGTTGAGCTGGGACGATGTGGAATGGATCAAGCAGCGCTGGGGCGGCAAGCTGATCATCAAGGGCATCCTGGATGTCGAGGATGCGCAGCTGGCGGCCAATAGCGGCGCGGATGCGCTGATCGTCAGCAACCACGGCGGGCGCCAGCTCGATGGCGCGATGTCCTCGATCGCGGCGCTGCCGTCGATCGCGGATGCGGTGGGGTCGAAGATCGAAGTGTGGATGGATGGGGGCGTGCGCTCGGGGCAGGACATCCTCAAGGCGGTGGCGCTGGGCGCGCGCGGCGCGATGATCGGGCGGGCGTTCCTTTACGGCCTGGGCGCATATGGGCAGGCGGGCGTCAAGCGCGTGCTGGAGATCCTGTACAAGGAAATGGATACGACGATGGCGCTTTGCGGAAGGCGCAGTATCGAAGTCGGGGATCGGAGTATCTTGTTGCCGGGGACTTATCCCGTTTGAGCGTTTCTCTGATCGGCTGGAAGCCGGTGGGTCGCTGTTGCGGCTTGCCGGCTTTTTGTTTTTTGCTTGCGGGGGTTGTGCTTCGTAGGTCGGCCGGCGCGGCGAGGGGCGGGCGGGGCGCGCCTACGATTGCGGTCCGGAGCGTTCGCTCCGGACTGCCCCTGCGTCATCCTCGTTGCCGCCTGCGGCGGCTGCCTACGGATTCCCTCGGGCGCATCTACACGGCGCGCCCCGCCCGCCCCTCGCCGCGCCGGCCTGCGTGCGTCGAGAGTTGAGGCGTTGTTGGAGCGGAGGGGGCATGAAGAGTGTGTGTTGCCTGTCATGGTCGGCTGCGCGGGCAGCCAGCCATGACTTACGCGGTGTCTTGTGGTGGCGCGATGTGCGCTGCGCGACGTTGACGCGGGGCTGGGTTGGCCCGGCCTTGGGTGGGAAGAGGGGCGGTGTGGCTGGTCGTTTCAGTCGCGGTTGCCGGTTCCAAGGAATTGGCTGGGGCGCCTTAGCGCCGGGTCGAAGGGGTTGAGTTGGGCGCTGATGCCGGCGGCTTCGCGGCGCAGGATTTCGACGATCAGGGGGAGGCGTTCGTCGCTGATGCGTTCGACGGGAGCGGCGATGCTGAGGGCGGCGACGGTGACGCCGTTGGGGTCATGCACGGGAACGGCCAGGCCGGCGATGTTGGGGAAGATGCCCTGGCCCTTGCTGCGGGCGTATTGGAGTTCCTGGCATTCCTTGATGCCGGCGCGCATGGTGATTTCGTCGACGAAACCGAGGTGGTGCAGGCGCGGGATGTTGAAGCGCAGGACTTCCTCGCGTTCGGCTTCGGGCAGGTTGGCCAGCAGCAGCAGGCCGCCCTGGCCCAGGCCGAGCGGGACGCGGCCGCCGATGTCGCCGGTGTGCGAGCGGACCGGGAAGGCGCCGTCGATGCGGTCCAGGCAGACGGCGTCGAAGCCGCTGCGCACCAGCAGGAAGATGGTGTCGTTGAGCATGCCGCTCAGGCGCAGCATGGCGGGGCGGTAGATCGCGCGCAGGGTCGATTGGTGGTTGCCGGCGTTGGCGGCGAGCGAGAAGAAGGCGACGCTGAGCTGATAGCCCTTGCTCTGCGCGGGCTGTTCGACCATGCCTTCCTGCACCAGGCCTTGCAATACGCGGTGGACGGTGGCCTGGGCCTGGCCGGTGCGGGCGGCGATGTCGGTCAGGCGCAGTTTTTCGCCCTTGGCGTCGGACAGGACGCGCAGCACGGCGAAGGCGCGTTGCAGGACGCCCTGGGCGCCGGCGTCGTCGGCGGCTTCTGATTTCTTCATTGTTCAATTCCGATAATCAAAATATACGGCTGTATTTTTATCAGGAAATTCAGCTATGTGGAAATAATAAATAGAAAATTCGATTATTCGGAAAACCCTAATTGACCGGCCTTTTCGGCCCCTCCTAGACTGCCCTGCATCGATTGCATCGCGGGCGGGTCCCGCGCACCGCTCCTCACCGGGCACGGGGTTTGGAATATGTCATTTCTGCGGCTGGACAACGTCTCCAAGAATTACGGCGACCTGCGGGTGGTCTCGGATCTGAGCCTGGCGGTCGAGAAAGGGGAATTCGTGTCCTTGCTGGGGCCGTCGGGCTGCGGCAAGACCACCACGCTGCAGATGATCGCGGGCTTTGCCGATGTGACGCGCGGCAGCATCACGCTCGATGGCCGCGACATCACCCATGCCAAGCCGAACACGCGCGGGCTGGGCATCGTGTTCCAGAGCTATGCGCTGTTTCCGCACCTGACGGTGGCGGACAACGTCGCATTTGGCCTGAAGATGCGCAAGGTCGAGCGCGCCGAGCGCCAGGCGCGGGTGCGCGAGGCGCTGGCGCTGGTGAAGCTGGACAAGCATGCCGACCGCTTTCCGCGTGAACTGTCGGGCGGGCAGCGCCAGCGGGTGGCGCTGGCGCGCGCGCTGGTGATCCGGCCGCCGGTGCTGCTGCTGGACGAACCGCTGTCGAACCTGGACGCCAAGCTGCGCGAGGACATGCAGTTCGAGCTGCGCAGCATCCAGAAGCAGATCGGCACCACCACCGTGATGGTGACGCACGACCAGGCCGAGGCGCTGTCGATCAGCGACCGCGTGGTGGTGATGCAGGACGGCCGCGCCACGCAGGTGGATGCGCCCTACCGCATGTACGAGCATCCGCAGAGCGAGTTCATCTCGCGTTTCGTCGGCAAGACCAACCTGCTGCCGGGCCGCGTGACGCGCTGCGGCACGCAGGCCGAGGTGGAGACCGGTGCGCTGCGCGTGCTGGTCGACGGCGCGGGCCTGCGCCACGGCGACAGTGTGCAGTTGTCGCTGCGACCGGAGAAGCTGGTGCCGGTGCCGGCGGGCCAGGGCAAGCTGTCCTGTGTGGTCAGCACCCGCTACTTCCTGGGCAGCCAGTGGATGTACGGGCTGGATTCGCCGGTGGGGGCGCTGACGGTGCTCACGCCCAACGACGGCCGCCGGCCGCACGACGATGGCGAACAGATCGGCCTGGACTGGGCCGAGGGCGTGCTGCGCGTGCTGCCCGTCGCGGCCGTTGCCGAAGAGGCCTGACATGGCGACGCTGACCCAACCCGGCGCCGCCAGCGCACCCAAGCCGCGCACCGACGGGCTGCTGGCCATCCTCGGTTCGATTCCGCTGGCGATCGTGTTCCTGACGCTGGTGCTGACGCCGCTGGCGTTGACGCTGGTGCTGTCGTTCCGCCCGTTCGACTACAGCGCGGGCATCCTGCCCGGGCACACCTTCGAACACTACCTGGCGGTGGTGACCGACAGCTATTTCCTGGAGATCTTCTGGCGCACGTTCTGGATCGCGGGCGTGACCACGCTGATCTGCGTGCTGATCGGCGCGCCCGAGGCCTACATCCTGTCGCGCATGGGCAAGCCGTGGCGTTCGATCTTCCTGCTGGTGGTGCTGTCGCCGCTCTTGATCTCGCTGGTGGTGCGCGCCTTCGGCTGGAGCATGCTGCTGGGGCCGGGCGGGGCCATCGGCCGCGCGGCCGCGGCGCTGGGCCTGGGGCCGCTGCTGTACACGCCCACCGCGGTCATCATCGGCCTGGTGCACGTGATGCTGCCGTTCATGGTGATCCCGGTGTGGACCTCGCTGCAGAAGCTGGACCCGACCGTGGAGCATGCGGCGCTGTCGCTCAATGCGTCGCGCTTGCAGACGCTGCTGCGCATCGTGCTGCCGCAGGCCATGCCGGGCATCCTGTCGGGCAGCCTGATCGTGTTCGGGCTGTCGGCCAGTTCGTTCGCGATTCCCGCGCTGCTGGGCGGACGCCGCCTGAAGATGGTGGCCACGGTGGTCTACGACGAATTCCTGACCGAACTGAACTGGCCGCTGGGCGCGGCCATCGCCATCGTGCTGCTGGTGGTCAACGTCGTCATCATGATGGCGTACAACCGCGTGGTGGAACGTTCCTACCGGCGCAGCCTGGGTTGAGCGAGGACAGCGATCATGCAGAAAAACGGTCCCTTCGCCCTGCTCTTCAATGCCCTGGTGGTGCTGTTCGTGCTGGCGCCGCTGGCCATCGTGTGCCTGGTGGCGTTCACCCCCGAGTCGACGCTGACGGTGCCGACCACGCAGTTTTCGCTGCGCTGGTTCCACGCGGTGTTCGAGCATCCCAATTTCATGCAGGCGTTCAAGAACAGCCTGTGGCTGGCGTTCCTGTCGGCCAGCATCGCCGTGTGCCTGGCGTTGCCGGCGGCCATCGCCATTACGCGCTACCGCTTTCCGGGGCGCGATGCGCTCAACGGCCTGTTTCTGTCGCCGCTGATGATCCCGCACCTGGTGCTGGGCGTGGCGCTGCTGCGCTTTTTCGCGCTGCTGGGCACCACCGGCAGCTTCGGCTGGCTGGTGTTCAGCCACGTGGTGGTGATCACGCCGTATGTGATGCGGCTGGTGATCGGCGCGCTGGTGGGCTTTGACCGCTCGGTCGAGCACGCCGCGCTGTCGCTGGGCGCGAGCCGCGCCACGGTGTTTTTCCAGGTGACGCTGCCACTCATCATTCCGGGCGTGTCGGGCGGCTGGCTGCTGGCCTTCATCAACAGTTTCGACGAGTTGACCATGTCGGTGTTCATCACCGCGCCCTCGACCATCACGCTGCCGGTGCGCATGTACATGTACGCCACCGAGTCGATCGATCCGATGATGGCCGCCGTGTCGGCGCTGGTGATCGGCCTGACCGCGGTGACCATGCTGCTGCTGGACCGCGTCTACGGCCTGGACCGCGTGCTGGTGGGACAGAAATGACGATCAAGCCGGGTACGCAACGGGAGACCCCGCCATCATGGCAATACTGAAACGCCTGGCCGAAACGGCCCGGCCCGCCGTCGCCTTCACGCTGGACGGCAAACCCTGCACCGCGCTGGCCGGCGATACCGTGCTGACGGCGGTGCTGACGCAGGCCGAACGCCTGCGCGTGTCGGAATTCGGCGGCGGCCCGCGCGCCGGTTTCTGCATGATGGGCGCCTGCCAGGACTGCTGGATGCAGCGCGAGGATGGCACGCGGCTGCGCGCCTGTTCCACCTACATCGAAGCCGGCATGCGCCTGCGCAGCGCGCCGCTGCGCGCGGAACACGTGCCGGGCACGCTGGCGGCGGAGGGCGACGCATCATGATCCTGCCCGTGATCGTGGGGGCCGGTCCGGCCGGCATCCGCGCCGCGCAGACGCTGGCGGCGCAGGGCCTGCGGCCGGTGGTGCTGGACGAGGCGCCGCGCGCCGGCGGCCAGATCTACCGCCAGCCGCCGCCGGGCTTCGCGCGGCCCAAGGCGGCGTTGTACGGCTTCGAGCATCGCAAGGCCGACGCGCTGCATCGCAAGATGGACGAGCTGGCGCCGCAGCTGGACTATCGCCCCGGCAGCCTGGTGTGGAACGCCGAGGGCAAGACGCTGGACGTGCTGCGCGACGGCAAGAGCGAGCCCGTGCCCTACACCCACTTGATCCTGGCCACCGGCGCCACCGACCGCGTGCTGCCTTTCCCGGGCTGGCTGACGCCGGGCGTGTACACGCTGGGTGGTTCGCAGGTGGCGTTGAAGCACCAGGGTTGCGCCATCGGCGAGCGGGTCGCGTTCCTGGGCACCGGCCCCCTGCTCTATCTGGTCGCCTACCAGTACGCCAAGGCCGGCGCCCGTGTTGTGGCGGTGCTGGATACCTCGCGCTTCGCCAATCGCCTTGCCGCCTTGCCCGCCATGCTGCGCGCGCCGGGCCTGCTGGCCAAGGGGCTGTACTACATGGCCTGGCTGCGCGCGCATGGCGTGCCGATGGCCAGCGGCGTGCGGCCGGTGCGGGCCGAGGGCGAGGCGCGCGTCACCGGGCTGGTCTACCGTCAGGGATCGCGCCAGCGGCGGGTGGATTGCGATGCCTTGGGCTACGGCCTGTCGCTGCGCTCCGAAACGCAACTGGCCAGCCTGGCGGGCTGCCAGTTCATTTTCAACGCGCGTGACCGTGCCTGGACGCCGCGCCTGGACGCGGCCGGACGCAGCAGCGTGGCCGGCGTGTACGTGGCCGGCGATGGCGCCGGCATCGGTGGCGCCGACGCGGCCGAGCTGGCCGGCGAGCGCGCCGCGCTCGCCTTGCTGGAAGACGCGGGTCATGCCGTGTCCGTGGCACGGGCGCGCGAACTCGAAGCGCGCCTGGCCGCCAATGGCCGCGTGCGCGATGCGCTGGAGCGCGCCTTCCCGTTTCCCGAGGATTGGGCCGCCGCCATCGCTGACAACACCGTGGTATGCCGCTGCGAGGAAGTCACCGCCGGCACACTGCGCGCCGTGATCCATGGCACCGGCGCGCGCGAACTGAACCGCCTGAAGGCGCTGACGCGTGTCGGCATGGGACGCTGCCAGGGCCGCATGTGCGGCGCTGGCGCGGCCGAAGTGCTGGCGCAGGCCTGCGGCGCCGGGCCGGACGGCGTCGGCCGCCTGCGCGGCCAGCCGCCGGTCAAGCCGATCCCTGTGGATATCGTCTGTCTCGACCGCACGGAGAAGGCCGCGCCATGACCGAACGCATCGACACCGAAGTCGCCATTCTCGGCGGCGGCATCGTCGGCGGCAGCGCCGCGCTGTTCCTGCGCCGGCTGGGCGTGCCGGTGGTGCTGCTGGAGGCCGCGCTGTGCGGCGCCCGCGCCAGCGGCGTCAACTACGGCGGCGTGCGTCGCCAGGGCCGTGGCCTGGAGCAGATGCCGCTGGCGCGCCGCGCGCACGAATTGTGGGGCCAGCTGCCGCAACTGATCGGCATCGACGGCGAATACGTGCGCTCGGGCCACTTGAAGCTGGCGTGCTCGGATGCGGACCTGGACGCCTTGCACGCCTATCGCGCGCAGACCCGTGGCTTCGGCATGAACCTGGAAATGCTGGACCGCGCCGCGCTGGCGCGGCGCTTCGGCTGGCTGGGCGCGCACGTGGTGGGCGGCTCGTTCTGTCCCGAGGACGGCCACGCCAACCCGCGCCTCGTGTCGCCCGCCTTTGGCCGCGCGGCCCGCGCGCTGGGCGCAGACGTGCGCGAATCGACCCGCGTCACCGAAGCGGTCCATGACGGCGAGCGCTTCATCCTGCGCGCCGGCGACGCGCTGGAGGTGCGTTCGCGCTTCCTGCTCAATTGCGCCGGCGCCTGGGCCGGACGCTTCGCGCAGGATTTCGGCGAAACCGTGCCCGAGACCGCGATCCATCCGCTGATGATGGTGACCGAGCCGCTGCCGCTGTTCATGGATGTCAGCCTCGGCATGCAGGGCGGCGGCATCTACGCGCGCCAGGTGGCGCGCGGCAACTGCGTCATCGGCGGCGGCCGCGCCGTGTCCGCCGGCCCCGATTACGCCCGTCCCGGCCGCGAGGCGCTGGGCCCGCTGATGGCCAACGCCGCGCGCCTGCTGCCGCCGTTGCGCGGGGCGCAGGTCATCCGCTTCTGGACCGGGGTGGAGGGCAACATGCCCGACCACAACCCGGTGCTGGGCCCCAGCGCCACCGTGCCGGGTCTGTTCCATGCTTTCGGCCTGTCCGGCGCGGGCTTCCAGATCGGCCCCGCCGTGGGCGAAGTGCTTTCCGAACTGGTCGTTAACGGCCGGTCTTCCATTCCCATCGACGCCTTCGGCATCGGACGATACACGGGGGCCGCTCACGGCGCCGTGGCTCGGTTGGGGCCTGTTCGTGAGCAAACGCTGGAGTCACCATGAAGCACAACAAACAGGGCGTTCGCCGCCCGTCCAAGGGGAAGTGGCTGCTGGGCCTGGCGCTGGCCGCGCTGTCGGCGGGCGCCATGGCGCAGCAGAAGACGCTGTACGTCGGCATGAACGGCGGCGACATGGAGCGCGCCTTCACGCAGTACGTGTTCCCGGATTTCGAGAAGGCCAACAACGTCAAGATCGTGGTGGTGCCCGGCACTTCCACCGACGTGCTGGCCAAGGCCCAGGCGTTCAAGGACAAGCCGCAGATGCACGTCATGTTCCTGGACGACGGCATCATGGCGCGCGCCATCTCCATGGGCCTGTGCGAGCCGCTCAACGACGATCCGGTGCTCAAGGACCTGTACCCCACCGCCGTCATGAAGGACCGCATGGCCGCCGGCATCGACATCGGCATGACCGGCCTGGGCTACAACACCCGCCTGTTCAAGGAGAAAGGCTGGGCCGCGCCGACCTCGTGGATGGACCTGGCCGATCCCAAGTTCAAGGGCAAGGTGGTGTTCCAGTCGGCCTCGGGTAGCACCTTCGGCCTGCACGGCTTCCTGATGTTCAACCGCATCCAGGGCGGCAACGACCAGAACACCGAGCCCGGCTTCAAGCAGTGGCCGTCCACCATCGGCCCCAACGTGCTGGAATACATTCCCAACTCGGCCAAGCTGGCCGAGATGATCCAGTCCAACGAAGCCGCCATCTTCCCGCTCACGCCCACCGCCATCGCCCGCCTGAAAAAGCGCGACATCCCGGTGGAATACGCCCAGCCCAAGGAAGGCTCGGTGATCCTGATGGTGGCCGAATGCGTCATCGCCAAGAACAGCGAGCCGGAACTGGCGCAGAAGCTGGCGCTGTACCTGCTGTCGCCGCAGGCGCAGGCCAAGGCACTGGAAATGGGCGGCCATTTCCCGTCCAATAAGAACGTTCAACCGCCGGCCGGCACCGAAGAGGCGCTCAAGCGCTTCCAGGGCTACATGGCCAACGCCAAGATCCTGGACTGGGACCAGATCAACGCCACCCGTCCCGCCTTCAACGCGCGCTGGAACCGCACGGTCGAACGCTGACGTCAGGCGCGCCGCGCCGTCCGTGCATCGCGGGCGGCTCGGCGCCGATCACACCCAGGGCGCGCGCGCCCGCAACGCAGGAGGCCAGGCATGCGGCTCATCATCAGGTCCGGCGGCGAATTGGCCATGGAAGAATGGCGCGAGCAGTTCAAGCGCCACGCGCCCGATCTGGAGATCGTCAGCTGGTTCGACGACGTCGACCCCGCCTCGATCGACTACGCCCTGGTCTGGGCCCCCGACCCCGGCCGCCTGGCCACCTTCCCCAACCTCAAGCTCATCATTAGCGCCGGCGCCGGCGTCGACCACATCGTCTCCGACCCCGCCTGGCCGCGCCACCTGCGCATCGCCCGCATGGTCACGCCGCGCACCGAAACCGAGATGGCCGAGTTCGTGCTGACCAGCGCCCTGATGCTGACCCGCGACCTCAAGCGCGCCATCGACCAGCAGGCCCGCCGCCACTGGGAACTGTACGACTCGCTGCGCGTGGCCGCCGACATGCGCGTCGGCATCATGGGCCTGGGCCACCTCGGCATCGCCGCCGCCCGCCTGCTGGCCAAGGTCGGTTTCCCCGTCAGCGGCTGGTCGCGCGGCGCGACCACCTTGCCCGACGGCCTGCCTTCCTACGCCGGCCCCGACCAGTTCCCCGAATTCCTGTCCCGCACCGACCTGCTGGTCTGCCTGCTGCCCGCCACCGAAGCCACCCGCGGCATCCTCAACCGCGACACCTTCGCCCACCTCCCCCGCGGCGCCAGCGTCATCAACGCCGGCCGCGGCAGCCACATGGTCACGCAGGACCTTCTCGACGCCCTGGACAGCGGTCATCTGCACCAGGCCTTGCTGGACGTCTTCGACCCCGAACCCCTGCCGCCCGAGTCCCCCCTCTGGACCCACCCCAACATCATCATCACCCCCCACTGCGCCGCCATCCCCGACCGCCAGGAACGCGCCCGCCACACCGCCTGGCTCATCGCCGCCAACGAACGCGGCGAGGCCTTGCCCAACATCTACGACCCCGTTCGCGGCTACTGAAAACACCGCCAAGCAGTTGTCCACAGCTTGCGCTTTGCGCCAAAATCCCAAGGCCTGTGGAAAACTCGATTTCGTCCCCAGCATCCGCGAAGTGAAATCAATCGCAGCCCGGGGCGTCGTGGCATGGCGGTGCGGGGCGTGTAGATGCGCCCGACGGAAACCGAAGGGAGCCGAAGGCGGACGAGGTTGAGTATGGGGCAGTCCGGAGCGAACGCTCCGGACCGCAATCGTAGCCCCGCACCGCCATGCCACGGCGCCCCGGGCGTCTAAAGAACCCCGTTCCCCGCCAGCAAAAAACGGTTCAACAAAAAAACCGCAAAATCTGCAAACCAAGGCCGCCTACATTTGCTCCCCAAGGAGCCACGCAATTGAAACCCCAAACTCGCGCCACCTACGCCCACCGCCTGGACCCCGTCCTGCGCTGGCTGGCAAGCCACCCCGACGCCGACCCCGACCTCTACCAGTTGGCCGACCTGGCTTGCCTCTCGCCCTATCACTTCCACCGCGTCTACCGCGCCGTGATGGGCGAAACCGTGAACGCCACCGTGCAACGCATCCGCATGCATCGCGCGGCCGTCTCGCTGGGCAGCACCGGGGATTCCTTGCGTGACGTGGCGCAGCGCGCCGGCTATGAGTCGGACGCCGCCTTCAACCGCGCGTTCGGCGCGACCTTCGGCATCCCGCCGGGGCGCTACCGCGCGACCCGCTCCCGACCCTTCGACCCCAAGGAGCTAGGCATGTATCCCATCACCATCGAAACCTTCCCCGGCGCCGTGCTGGCCGCCCTGCCGCACCATGGCAGCTACCAGGAAATCGGCCCGGTCTTCACCCGCGCCTTCATGCTCGCGGCCAGCCGCGGCCTGGCGCGTCCCGAGGCCATCGGCTTCGGCGTCTACTTCGACGACCCCGAGCAGGTGCCGCCGGCCCAGTTGCGCTCAATGGCAGGCGTATCGGTCGCGCCCGACGCCGAGCTGGGCGACGAACTGGAACGCTTCGAGATCCCCGCCACCCGTTGTGCGATGCTGACCTATACCGGCCCGTACAACGAGATGGACAAGCCCTACAACTGGATGTTCTCGGAATGGCTGCCCGCCAGCGGCATGGTGCCGGCGGACTTCCCCATGTTCGAGCAGTACCTGAATGATCCGCGCACCACGCCGCCCGCGCAATTGCAGACGCGCATCTGCATGCCGTTGAAGTAAGCGTCGCAAGCCGCGCGATGGCCCGCGTTGACGTGGCCGTCGCGCGCGGCACGGGCGTGGCTTCGCGCCGCCGCTACCCCAGCACGCCCGCCAGGTACTGCCGCAGCCATGCGTGCGCCGGATCGTCCTGGTAGCGCTCGTGCCAGTACAGCGACACGGTGATCGCCGGCAGGCTCAGCGGCGCCTTGAGCGTGACGATGCGCGCGCTGCCCGACATGGCCTTGGCGATGCTCACCGGCATCGTCGCGATGAGGTCCGAGGCTTCGACGATGAACGGGCACACCATGTAGCTCGACAGCGTCGCCACGATGCGGCGGCTGCGGTTCTGTCCCATCAGGATGCGATCGATGGCCTTGCTGAAGTAGCGCGTGTGGGCCGCCAGGTCCAGGTGGCCGTAGCTCAGGTAGGCGTCCAGGTTCCAGCGCTTGCGCAGACAGGGATGGCCTTCGCGCACGATGCACACCGCCGGCTCCTGGTACAGGAAGCGCGTGCGCAGGTCCGGCGCCGGGTCCGGAAAGTAGCCGGCGATCAGCTCCACATGATTGGTGTCCAGCATGCTCAGGCCATGCTGCGGCCGCGCCGGCACGATCAGCAATTGGAAGTGCGGCGCATCCACCGCCAGGCGCGGGATCAGCTTGGGCAGCAGCGTGTACTGCACGTAATCGGTGGCGTAGAACGACAGGCTGCGCGCCGAGTGCGCCGGGTCGAACACCTCGCGCGTGCGGGTGGCGCGGCGCCAACCTTCCAATAGCGGCAGAAAGCCCTGGTGCAGTTCATGCGCGCGCTGTGTCGGCTGCCACGCGCCGCCTTCGCGCACCAGCAGCGGATCGCCGAACAGTTGCCGCAGACGGTTCATCGCGGCGCTCATGGCGGGCTGGCTGATGCCCAGCTGCTCGGCCGCGCGCGACACATTGCGGCAGGTCATCAACGCGTCGAAATGCACAAGCAGATTCAGGTCCGGATGCTTCACCGCCGCCCACCTATAAATGGCATCTATATCAATATAAACCGCAAGGACTGCTGGCGCGTGCCGGCCAGGCCTAGGATGTTCCCGTTGTTGCAGTGAACCCGGGGCAATGCCTCTCAGGTCCGGCATCCATGATCGGGCCGCAAGGAAGTTCTATCAACAAGGGGAAGTCATGAACGCAGCGTTCATTCGCAGTTGCTGTCTTGCATTGGGGGCGGCCGCGCTGGCCGCCACCGCGCTACCGGCCCGCGCCGAGTGGCCCGACAAGGTGATCCGCATCGTGGTGCCGTTCGCGGCGGGCGGGTCCACCGACCTGATCGCGCGCAAGATCGCGGAGGGCCTGGGCCAGCGCCTGTCGGCCAATGTCATTGTCGAGAACCGGCCCGGCGCCGGCGGCACCGTCGGCACCGAGTACGTGGCGCGCCAGCCGGCCGACGGCTACACCATCCTGATGGGTTCGGTCAGCACGCACGGCAGCGCGCCCTGCGTGTATTCGAAGCTGCCGTACGACGCGCTCAAGGATTTCACGCCGCTGACCGTCGTTGCCACCATTCCCAACGTCATGTCCGTGAACCAGTCGGTGCCGGCCAACAACCTGCGGGAGTTCGTGGCGCTGCTCAAGAAAGAGCCCGAGAAATACTCGTTCGCCTCCAACGGCCAGGGCACCTCCAACCACCTGGCCGCCGAGCTGTTCAAGAGCACGGCCGGCGTGTCGATGGTGCACGTGCCCTACCGCGGTTCGGGTCCGGCGTTGATCGACCTGGTGGGTGGCCAGATCAACATGATGATGGACGTGGTGATGACGTCCTATCCATACATCAAGGACGGCAAGATCAAGGCGCTGGCGGTGACGTCGCCGCAGCGCTCGCCGATGCTGCCCGACGTGCCGACGGTGGCCGAGTCCGGCTATCCCGGTTACGAAGCGATGGTGTGGTTCGGCATGCTGGCCCCGGCCAAACTGCCCGAGCCGTTGCGCGTCAAGTTGACCGATGCGCTGGCGCAGACGCTGCACGCGCCCGCCATGAAGACCTATCTGGAACAACAGGGCGCGCAGGTCTCGGACGTGGCCGGGCCGGCCTTCGGCGCCATGATCAAGAGCGAAATCGACAAGTGGTGCGGCGTGGTCAAGCAGGCCGGCATCAAGCTGGACTGAGCGCGGCCGCGCCCTTCTTTTCTTTCAGGGAAGCACAAGCATGTATCGCATAGGGATAGACGTCGGAGGCACGTTTACCGACTTCACGATGATCGACGAAGATCAAGGCATCGTGCACTTTCACAAGGTGCCGTCGACGCCGTCGGACCCATCGGAAGCCATCGCCACCGGCATCGGGCAGATGCTCAAGGACCATGGCGTGGCGCCGTCGCAGGTGTCGCACGTGGGCCATGGCACTACGGTGGCGACCAACCTCATCATCGAGCGCAAGGGCGCGCGCGTCGGCCTGATCACCACGCAGGGGTTTCGCGACGTGCTGGAGATCGGCCGGCAGACGCGGCCGCACCTGTACGACTACAGCGTCGGCAAGCCGCCGGTGGCGGTGCCGCGCGAGTTCCGCGCCGAGGTCAATGAACGCGTCAATGCGCAGGGCGAGGTGCTGACATCGCTGGATGGGGACGCGGTGCGGTCGGCGGCGCGGCGCTTTGCCGCCGCCGGCATCGACGCCGTGACCATCTGCTTTCTGCATGCCTACCGCAACCCGGCGCACGAGCAACAGGCCGCGCGCATCGTGGCCGAGGAAATGCCCGATGCGTATATCAGCCTGTCGTCTGACGTGCTGCCGGAATTCCGCGAATACGAGCGCCTGTCGACCACGGTGCTGAACGCGGCGGTGGGGCCGAAGATGGCGCGTTACCTGGAACGCTTCCTGCAGCGCGTGCGCGAGCTGGATATCGGCCACGAGCCGCACACCATCCATTCCAACGGCGGCCTGATGTCGATCGCCACGGTGCGCCAGTATCCGGTGCGCACCTGCCTGTCGGGGCCGGCCGCCGGCGTGGTGGGCGCGGCCGCGGTGGGCCGCGCCATCGGCAGCCTGAACCTGGTGACGTTCGACGTCGGCGGCACCAGCACCGACGTGTCGCTGATCTGCGATGGCCGGCCGCTGTTCACCTCGCACCGCCAGGTGGCGGGCTATCCGGTGAAGACGCCGATGGTGGACATCCACGTGATCGGCGCGGGCGGCGGCAGCATCGCCTGGCTCGACGACGCGGGCGCGCTGAAGGTCGGGCCGCACAGCGCCGGCGCGGTGCCGGGGCCGGTGGGCTACGGCCGCGGCGGCACCGAGCCGACCATCACCGATGCCGAGATAGCCTTGCAGCGCCTGAATCCGGTGGCGCTGCTGAATGGCCGCATGCCGGTGCACGCCGAGGCCGCGCGCCAAGTGATCGACGAACGCGTGGCGCGGCCGCTGGGGCTGACGCGCGAGGCGGCGGCCGAAGGCATCCTGCGCATCGCGGCGGCCAACATGAGCCGCGCCATCCGCGCCGTGTCGACCGAGCGCGGCTACGACCTGTCGCAATTCGCCCTGTATGCCTATGGCGGCGCGGGGCCGCTGCACGCGGTCGAGGTGGCCGAGGAATGCGGCATCCCCACGGTGATCGTGCCGCAGGAGCCGGGCACCATGTGCGCGCGCGGCATCCTGCTCAGCGACATCTCGTTCGACTTCGTGCGCAGCGAGATCGCGCTGGCCAGCGCGGAAAGCTGGGACGGCGTATCGACGATCTTCGACGGGCTGCGCGATCAGGCCGAACGCTGGCTGGAAGAAGAACGCGTGGAACCGGCGCTGCGCCTGTACCGCAGCGCCATCGACGCGCGCTACGAGGGCCAGAACTTCGAAGTGCAGGTGGCGCTGGACGATACCGGCGCCGGCGGCTACGCCGAGTTCGCGCGCCGCTTCGCCGAGGCGCACGAGCGCGAATACGGCTACACCGTCGACGACCGCAAGGTGCAGATCATCAACTGCCGCATGCAGGCGGTGGGCCAGGTGGTGAAGGCGCCGCTGGCGCCGCGCCAGGTCGATGGAACGCTGGATGGCGCCCGCATCGGCGAACGCCGCGCCTACTTCGGCGAGCGCCACGGCTGGCTGGATACGCCGGTCTATGACCGCGACCGCGTGCCCACCGGCACGCGGTTCAGCGGCCCGGCGCTGCTGGAGGAAATGAGCTCGACCACCGTGGTCGGCGCGGGCCAGGACGTCGAGGTCGACGCGTACGGCAACCTGATCATCCGTTTGCAAGGAGGCTCCCATGCGTGAAGCCCATCAAGCCCAGCAAGACAGCGGCGTTGCCCTGGCCGATCCGGTCGGCATGGAGGTGTTCTGCAACCGCCTGCTGTCGATCACCGAAGACATGAACAACACGCTGGTGCGGGCCTCGTTCTCGACCAACATCAAGGAACGCAAGGACTGCTCGGTGGCGCTGTTCGACGCCGCCGGCCGGCTGGTGGCGCAGGGCACGCAGATTCCGCTGCACCTGGGCTCGCTGGACGGCGCCATGGGCGCGATCCTGCGCACCTTTGGGGCCGACCAGATCCGCGACGGCGATGTGTTCATCTGCAACGACCCCTACCTGGCCGATGGCAGCCACCTGCCCGACATCAACATCGTCACACCGGTGTTCTGGGAAGGCACGCTGCGCTTTTTCGCCGCCAACATCGCCCACCATTCGGACGTGGGCGGCGCGGTGCCCGGCTCGATCGCCGGCGGCCTGAAGTCGATCTTCGAGGAGGGCATCCGCATTCCCGCCAGCCGCATCGCGCGCGCCGGCGAGGTGGACGAGGACCTGTTGCGCCTGATCTGCGCCAACACCCGCGACCCCGAGGAACGGGTGCTGGACCTGCGCGTGCAGATGGCCACCAACCGCCGCGGCGCGGCCGCCGTGCAGGGCCTGATCCGGCAGATGGGGCTGGAAGCGGTGCTGCGCTCGGTCGAGGACGTCATCACCTACACCCGCCGCCGCCTGCTCAACCGCATCGGCGAGCTGGCGCAGGGCAGCTACACCTTCCGCAGCGATCTGGACGACGACGGCATGGGCGGCGATCCGGTGCCGATCCAGGTGACGCTGACGGTCAGCCGCGACCGCCTGCATTTCGATTTCGAGGGCTCCGGCAAGCAGGCCCGCGGCGCCATGAACCTGCCGTTCAACGCGCTGCGAGCCTGCGTGTATTACGCGGTCAAGGCGCTGCTGGATCCGGACCTGGCGCCCAACGCCGGCCTGTTCGATCCGATCAGCGTGTCGGCGCCGGTGGGCACCATCACCAACCCCGAGCATCCGGCGGCGGTGGGCGCGCGCTCGATCACCGCGCAGAAAGTGGCGGGCGCGATCTTCGGTGCGTTCCGCGGCCTGCTGCCAGCGGAAAAGACCATGGCGTCCAGCAACGACTGCTGCCCGGCCATCGTGTTCTCGGGCCGCTGGCGTGAGCGCGCCGGCCACTTTGTGTACCTGGAAACGCTGGGCGGCGGCGCCGGCGCGCGCTTCGATGCCGACGGCATGGACGCGGTGCACGTGCACATGACCAACACGTCCAACCTGCCGGTGGAGGCGCTGGAAAACGAGTATCCGCTGCTGATGGACGAGTACGCCATGATCCCGGATTCCGGTGGCGCCGGCCGCACCCGCGGCGGCATGGGCATCGCCAAGCAGATCCGCGCGGTCGGACCCGGCATCGTGTTCTCGGCGCGCTCGGACAGCCACACGGTGGGGGTGGCCGCCGGTGTCGATGGCGGCGCCGACGGCCGCCGAGCGCGGCTGGTGCGCAATTTCGGCACGCCCGCCCAAGAGGAACTGTTCTCCAAGACCGCCAACATCACGCTGGCGCCGGGCGAGAGCGTGCGCATCGAGACCCCGGGCGCGGGCGGCTATGGCGCGCCGGTCGAGCGTTCGCGCTCCCGCATCGAGCGCGACCTGGCCGACGGCAAGATCAGCCCGGAAGCCGCGCGCACGGCCTATGGCTACGAAGCCCCCGCTACGCGACGTTGAGCGACATCGAGTACTTCATCTTGTCATGCGGAAAAGTGGTGATCGTGGCCAGCAGCAGCACCCCGCCGCTGCCGTAGTAGCGGCGGGTGATGACGAAGCCCGCCGTCTGCGGTTCGACCTGGAGCTGTCTGGCGATCCCCGCCGCGATGGGCGTGGCCGAGAACTCCTGGTTGACCTCGTGGATGCGGTTGCCGAAATGATCTTCGATCAGCCGCAGCAGCGAAATGCGCGGTTGGATGTCGGCGCGCAGGTCGGAATGCGCCGGATCGGCGTAGATCAGCGTGCACGCCACCGGCGTGTCCTGGTCGCCCAGCGTCTTGATGGAGTTGATGTGCAGCCACGGCTGGCCGGGCTCGGCGCCCAGGCTCTCGGCCAGCCGCTTGGTGAGCTTGATGGTGCGCACGTCCTGCACCAGCAGCGCGGCGTTGCGCGCGTATTGCAGCAGGTCAGGGAACTGCGAGATGCGTTGGGTGAAGCGGGTGCTGGCGTGGGCGGTCTCGACGCGCGTGCCGACGCCGGGGCGGCGCGACACCATGCCGGCCACCGTCAGCATGCGGATGGCCTCGCGGATGGTGTGGCGGCTGGCGCCGAATTGTTCGCACAGTTCGTGTTCGGTCGGCAGCAGCGTCATGACCGGATAGCGGCCGCTGCCGATGTCGCGCGCCAGCTGCTGGTAGATGCTCTTGTAGCGCGGGCCGCCAGCCTCGTCGTCCGGCCCCGTGGCCTGGCCGCGGGCCTCGCGCGCGGCGGCCGGGTCGGACGCGCGTTCGGAGGATCGGGTCATGGGGGTGGCTCCTTTTCTCGTTCTATCGGGGTTTGTACGGACAATAACCCATTGACAGGGCCTGCCCCGCGGATCCATTATTTGTCCGGACATTCATGTACGGACAAATTGTACGGCGGACATGAGGTCGCGGGGCAAGCGGGTCCGCATTTTTTTCTGCGGCGAGTCCATCCCCGGATTCAGGCAGCACCGGCAGTTCTTGCAGTTCTCTTCCAATAAACGGGGGTTTTCATGGGCAAGGTACTCGCAGTCCTGGCGGCGGCCACGGTGGCCGTCGGCGTATGCGCCACGGCGCAGGCGCAGCAGAAGTTGGTGGTGGCCGGCTACGGCGGCTCGTTCGAAGACATCATGCGCAAGGACATCTTCCCGCCCTTCGCCAAGCAGCACGGCGTCGAGCTGGATTACGTGGCCGGCAACTCCACCAATACGGTGGCGCGCCTGCAGGCGCAGAAAAGCAACCAGCAGATCGACGTCGCCATCATCGACGACGGCCCGATGTATCAGGCTATCGCGCTGGGCTTCTGCGCGCCGATCCAGGGCCTGCCGGCCGACGATATCTACGGCACCGCGCGCTACAAGGACGACAAGGCGGTGGCCATCGGCATCGTCGCCACCGGCATCATGTACAACAAGAAGGTCTTCGACGAGCGCAAGTGGGCCGCGCCCACCTCGTGGAAGGACCTGAAGGATCCCAAGTACAAGAAGCAGCTGGTGGTGCCGCCGCTGAACAACACCTACGGCCTGCACACGCTGGTGGAATACGCCCGCGAGGGCGGCGGTGGCGAGAAGAAGATCGACGCCGGCTTCAAGACCTTCAAGGACGAGGTCGGCCCCAACGTGCTGGTGTACGAACCGTCGCCGGGCAAGATGACCGAGCTGTTCTCCAGCGGCCAGGCCACCATCGCCGTGTGGGGCAGCGGCCGCGTCAAAGCCTTCGCCGACACCGGCTTCCCGGTGGGCTTCGTCTATCCGCAGGAAGGCGCCTACGCGCTGCTGTCGTCGGTGTGCCCGGTGGCCAAGGCCAATTCCAATCCGCTGGCGCAGGCCTTCGTCAATTACCTGGTCAGTCCCAAGGTGCAGGAGCAGCTGGCCAGCGCCTACGGCTACGGCCCCGTCAACAAGCAGGCCAAGGTGGCGGACGATCCGCGCGTGCCGCTGCCGATCGGCAAGCGCGCCACCGACCTGATCGTGATCGACTGGGACACCGTCAACCAGAACCGGGACAACTGGAACAAGCGCTGGACGCGTGAAATCGAGCGCTGAGGTTTCGTACACCAGCACGCAACGGCGGCGCGGGCGCGCCGCCAGCGGGAGCATCCATGAGTTATCTCGTATTGAACCGCCTGTCCAAGCGCTACGGCGACCTGACGGCGGTCGAGGACCTGAGTCTGTCGGTCGAACGCGGCGAGTTCATCTCGCTGCTGGGGCCGTCCGGCTGCGGCAAGACCACCACGCTGCAGATGATCGCCGGGTTCGTCGAGCCCAGCGGCGGCAGCATCGTGCTGGACGGCAAGGACGTCAGCCGCACGCCCGCGAACAAGCGCGGGCTGGGCATGGTGTTCCAGAACTACGCGCTGTTCCCGCACATGACCGCGGCCGAGAATGTGTCGTTCGGCCTGGAGATGCAGCGGGTCGGCAAGGACGAGCGGCAGGCGCGGGTGGCTGAGGCGCTCAAGCTGGTGGGCCTGTCGCATCTGGCCGACCGCCATCCGGCGCGCATGTCGGGCGGCCAGCAGCAGCGCGTGGCGCTGGCGCGCGCGCTGGTGATTCGCCCCAGCGTGCTGCTGCTGGACGAGCCGCTGTCGAACCTGGACGCCAAGCTGCGCGAGGAAATGCAGCTGGAACTACGCAGCATCCAGCGCACCGTCGGCACCACCACCATCCTGGTGACGCACGACCAGTCCGAAGCGCTGGCGCTGTCCGACCGCATCGTGGTGATGAACCAGGGCCGGGTCGAGCAGGTGGCCGAGCCGTTTGCCGCGTATGAAGGGCCGTCGAACCGCTTCGTCGGCGGCTTCCTGGGCAAGGCCAATGTATTCACGCCCTCGCCGCAGTCTTATGACGGCGAGGTGCGGGCGCGCATCGGCGAGGCCCACATCGCCATGGACGGGCAGCCCGTGCCGCAGGGTGCGGTGATCGTGCGGCCGGAAAAAATCCTGTTTGCCGAGGCCGGCGCCTGTGCCCTGCCCGGCCGCATGAAGACGCGCGTGTTCCAGGGCAACCACTGGCTGTGCCAGGTCGAGACCTCGGTGGGCGAAGTCATGGTGATCCGCCAGAACGATGGCGTGCCGGTGCCTGCCGAAGGCGCGACCGTACACCTGCGCTGGCGCGCGCAGGACATGTGCGCGGTGGCCGGCCAGGAGCCGGCAAAATGAGCGCGCGCGCCAACCCCTGGCTGCTGAGCGCGCCAGCGCTGGCGGTGTACGCCACCTTCCTGGTGGTGC
Organism: Achromobacter sp. CSND-B12; assembly: GCF_052906545.1. Classification (NCBI taxonomy): domain Bacteria; kingdom Pseudomonadati; phylum Pseudomonadota; class Betaproteobacteria; order Burkholderiales; family Alcaligenaceae; genus Achromobacter; species Achromobacter sp. CSND-B12. The sequence goes on from NZ_JBREGJ010000001.1 coordinate 3,137,854, forward strand.
CGATGGCGCTGGTGCTGCTGATCAGCTTCTTCGACTTCCAGTTCTACGGCGGCATGCAGGCCACCTTCACCTGGAAGAACTACATCGAGATTTTCAGCGACGGCTATTACTACGAGATCTACGCCCGCACCTTCGGCGTGGCGGCGTTGGTGACGCTGGCATGCCTGGTGCTCGGCACGGCCGAGGCCTACGTGCTGTCGCGCATGGCCAATCCGTGGAAGGGCCTGTTCCTGATGGTGGTGCTGGGGCCGCTGCTGATCTCGGTGGTGGTGCGCACGCTGGGCTGGGCGCTGCTGTTCGGGTCCACCGGTCTCATCAACAAGGCGCTGATGGGCATCGGCCTGGTGTCCACGCCGATCGACCTGATGTACAGCAACCTGGGCGTGGGCATCGCGCTGACGCATGTGCTGGTGCCGTTCATGGTGATCGCGGTGTGGGCGTCGTTGCAGCGGATCAATCCGTCGACCGAGGCCGCCGCGCTGTCGCTGGGCGCCAGCCAGTTCACCGTGATCCGTCGCGTGATCGTGCCGCAGGTCATGCCGGGCATCCTGTCGGGTTCGATCATGGTGTTCGCGATGGCCGCCAGTTCCTTCGCCACGCCGGCCATCATCGGCGGCCGGCGCCTGAAGAACGTGGCCACCGCCGCCTACGACGAGTTCCTCAACACGCTCAACTGGCCGCTGGGCGCGGCGCTGGCGGTGGTGCTGCTGGTGGCGACCGTGGTGGTGCTGCTGTCGGCCAACCGGCTGATCGAGCGCCGCTATGGCGCGGTCTTCAATCCGTCGGGGGCCTGACATGAACTTTCGCAACGGCCCCATCGGCCTGCTGTTCCACACCCTCTTCATCCTGTTCATCCTGGCGCCGATCGTGATGGTGTGCGCGGTGGCATTCACCTCTGAGGGCTTCATCTCGCTGCCCAGCGGGGGGCTGTCGTTGCGCTGGTTCCGCGCCATTCTCGACAACCCGCGCTTCATCGAGGCGTTCTGGTTCAGCCTGGGGCTGGGCACGCTGTCGGCGACGCTGGCGATCGCGCTGGCGGTGCCCAGCGCGCTGGCGCTGGCGCGCAACCGCTTCCGCGGCCGCGAGGCGCTGGTGGCGTTCTTCCTGTCGCCGCTGATGATTCCGCACGTGGTTCTTGGGCTGGCCTTCCTGAAATTCTTCACCACGGTGGACCTGGCCGGCACCTACGTGGGACTGGTGGTGGCGCACGTGATCCTGGTGATGCCCTACGCGCTGCGGCTGGTGCTGGCCTCGGCCACCGGTATCGATCCGGCGCTGGAACGCGCGGCGCAGTCGCTGGGCGCCTCACACTGGACGGCATTCCGGCGCGTGGTGCTGCCGTTGCTGCTGCCGGGCGTGGTCAGCGGCTGGGTGATCGCCTTCATCACCAGCTTCGACGAGCTGACCATGTCGATCTTCATCGCCTCGCCCTCCACCACCACGCTGCCGGTGCGCATCTTCCTGCACATCGAGGACACCATCGACCCGCTGGTGACGGCGGTGTCGGCCGTGCTGATCTATGTGACCATCATCGCCATCTTCATCCTGGACCGCCTGGTCGGCCTGGAAAAGCTGTTTGTCGGAAAGGGACGCTAATGACGGACGAAATACAACAGGCGCCGCGCGCGCCGGCGCATCGCGGGGTCTACGACGCCGTGGTGATCGGCGGCGGCCTGGTCGGCTCGGCCGTGGCCTACGGGCTGCGGCGCGAACTGGACCACGTCGCGGTATTGGACGAAGGCGACGTGGCCTACCGCGCCTCGCGTGGCAACTTCGGCCTGGTCTGGGTGCAGAGCAAGGGCATGGGCCTGCCGCGCTACGGCGTGTGGACCATGACCTCGGCCGGCGCCTGGCCGCAACTGGCGGCCGAGCTGCGGGAGCAGACCGGCGTGGACGTGCACCTGGAACAGCGCGGCGGCCTGCACGCGCTGTTGAGCGACGAAGAGATGGAAGCGCGCGCCACCTTCATGCGCACGCTGCTGGCGCAGCCCGGCATGGCGCAGTACGACTGGAAAATGCTGGACCGCCACCAGCTTGCCGACATGGTGCCCGGCATCGGCCCCGAGGTGCGCGGCGCCACCTGGACGCCGGTCGACGGCATCGCCAATCCGCTCAAGCTGCTGCGGGCGCTGCACATGAGTTTTGCACAGCGGGTTGTGGATTACCTGCCGCGCTGTCCGGCGCAACAGATCCGCCAGCGCGACGGCGTGTTCGAGGTGACCACGCCCACCGGCACGGTGCGGGCGCGCAAGCTGGTGCTGGCCAGCGGCCTGTCGAACAAGGCGCTGGGCGAACAGGTCGGCCTGACGGTGCCGGTGCGGCCGCAGCGCGGCCAGATCGTGGTGCTGGAACGCACCCGCCGCCTGCTGGAAACGCCACTGTCCACGCTGCGCCAGACCGACGAAGGCACCTGGCTGATCGGCGATTCGCAGGAAGAGGCCGGCTATGTGGACAACCAGGTGGGCCTGCCGATCCTGGGCACGCTGGCCGACCGCGCCGTGCGCACCCTGCCCGCCCTGCGCGAGGTGCGCGTGGTGCGCAGCTGGGCCGCGCTGCGCGTGATGTCCAAGGACGGTTTCCCCATCTATCAACAATCCGAGACGTGCCCCGGCGCCTTCGTCGCCACCTGTCACAGCGGCGTCACCCTGGCGGCCGCGCACGCGCTCAAACTGGCGCCCATGATCGCCGCCGGCCAGCTGGCCGACGACATGGTGCCCTTCTCGACCCGGAGGTTCCATGTTCAAGAGGCTTGACGAGGCGCAGCGCCAGGCGCAGGGCGCGCCGGTGCGGGTGACGGTGAACGGCACCGAACTGCAGTGCCGCGCCGGCGACAGCGTGGCCGCGGCGCTCTTTGCCGGCGGCATGCTGGCCTGTCGCGACACCGCGGTCGGTGAAGTGCCGCGCGGCCCCTATTGCATGATGGGTGTGTGCTACGACTGCCTGGTCACGATCGATGGCCAGGCCAACCAGCAGGGCTGCATGACGGCCGTGCGTGACGGCATGAAGATCGAGCGCCAGCTTGGCGCGCGCAAGGTGCAGGCATGATCGAGACGACGCAATGCGATTTGCTGGTGGTGGGCGCGGGCCCCGCCGGGTTGGCCGCCGCCACCACCGCCGCCCGGCTGGGGGTGGACACGGTGCTGCTGGATGAGCAACCCGCGCCGGGCGGACAGATCTACCGCGCCATCACCACCACGCCGGTCACCGACCGTGCCGTGCTGGGGCCGGACTACTGGCATGGCGCTTCACTGGTCGAGCCGTTCCGGCAGTCAGGCGCGCTTTATGTGCCTGGCGCGACCGTGTGGGCAGTGGCCGAGCGCACCGCGCCCGAGCCGCAGCGCGGTTTCGAGGTGGCGTATTCGGTGGCGGGCGAAGCGCGCATCCTGCATGCGCGGCGCCTGCTGCTGGCCACCGGCGCGCAGGAACGGCCGTTCCCGATTCCCGGCTGGACGCTGCCCGGCGTCATCACCGCCGGCGCGGCGCAGATCTTGCTGAAGTCCGCCGGCGTGGTGCCGGCCGACCGTACCGTGCTGGCCGGCTGCGGCCCGCTGCTGTACCTGGTGGCCTGGCAATACCTGAACGCCGGCGTCAAGGTCGACGCGCTGCTCGAAACCACGCCGCCGGGCCGCCTGCGTCAGGCCTTGCCAAAGGTGTGGGATTTCCTGCGCTCGCCGTATCTGGGCAAAGGGCTGTCGCTGTTGCGCGCCGTCAAGGCGGCGATTCCCATCATCAAGGGCGTGACGGCGCTGGAAGCGCTGGGGCAGGACAAGCTGGAAAGCGTGCGCTACACCACCGCGGCGGGAGAAACCAAGACGCTGCCTGCACAGCAGCTGATGCTGCACCAGGGTGTGGTGCCCAACGTCAACCTGTCGCGCGCCATCGGCGCCGAGCATCGCTGGAACACGGCGCTGGACTGTTGGGAGCCAGACGTGGACGAGTGGGGCCTGACCTCGGTGGACGGCGTAGGCATGGCGGGCGATGGCGCCGGCATCGCCGGCGCGCTGGCGGCTGAACAGCGCGGCCGGCTGGCGGCGTTGCAGGCCGCGCACCTGCTGGGCCGCATCGACGCGGGGCGGCGCGACAACGAGGCCGCCGCGCCGCGTGCCGCGCTGGCGCGGTCGGTGCGCGGACGCGAGTTCTTCGATGCCCTGTACAAGGCGCCCGAGACCTTCCGCCGCCCCACCGGCGACACCATCGTCTGCCGTTGCGAGGAAGTGACGGCGGCGCAGGTGCGCGACACCGTCAAGCTCGGTTGCAGCGGCCCGAACCAGATGAAGGCCTTCCTGCGCTGCGGCATGGGGCCGTGCCAGGGGCGCTTCTGCGGCCTGACGGTGTCGGAGATCATCGCCGAGGAACGCGGCGTGCCGGTGCCGGAAGTGGGCTACTACCGCCTGCGCTTTCCGACCAAGCCGCTAACGCTGGGCGAGCTGGCGTCGCTGCCGCAGACCGACGAGTCGCGCCAGGCGGTGGTGCGGTTGAAGAAATAGGAGCCCGTCATGACGGACGCTTCGCGCTCGGCCGCCGTCATCATCATCGGCGGCGGCCTGCACGGCAGTTCGGCGGCGCTGCACCTGGCGCGCGCCGGCGTGCCGGCGCTGGTGATCGAGAAGAACTACGTCGGCCGCCATGCCTCGGGCGTGAACGCCGGCGGCGTGCGCACCCTGGCGCGACACCTGGCCGAAGTGCCGCTGGCGCTGGCCTCGCGCGAGCTCTGGTACCGCATCGGCGAACTGGTCGATGACGATTGCGGTTTCGAGCAGCACGGGCAGGTGCGCGTGGCCGAGAACGAGGCCGACGTGGCGGCGCTGCGCGCGCGGCTGGCGACCATGCGGCAGCATGGCTACACGCACGAGCAATGGATCGACCGCGATGAACTGCTGGCGATGATTCCCGCGCTGGCGCCCACGGTGCGCGGCGGCCTGATCGCGCGCGAGGACGCCGCCGCCGACCCTTACCGCACCACGCTGGCGTTCCGGCGCAAGGCCGCCAGCCTGGGCGCGCGCTTCCTGGAAGGCGTGCGGGTGCTGCGCACCGCGCACGAAAATGGCCAGTGGCGCATCGAGACCGACGCCGGCACCTACACCGCGCCGCAGGTGCTCAACTGCGCCGGCGCCTGGGCCGACCGCATCGCCGCCGAGTGGGGCGAACCCGTGCCGCTGACCGCCATCAGCCCGATGATGCTGGTGACGCTGCGCATGGATCATTTCCTGGACGCGGTGGTGCTGGGCACCGGCCGGCCGCTATCGTTCAAGCAGCGCGCCAACGGCACCGTGCTGATCGGCGGCGGCCGCCGCGCCTGGGTCGATCGCGACGCGGAATGGACCGAACTGGATTTCCGCTCGCTGGCCGAGGGCGCGCGCACGGTGTGCGACCTGTTTCCGCATATGCGGCACGCCATCGTGAACCGCGGCTGGGCCGGCATCGAGGCCGCCATGCCCGACGAGATCCCCGTGATCGGCCGCAGCCGGCGCCATGACAGCGCCTTCCACGCCTTCGGCTTCTCAGCCCACGGCTTCGAGCTGGGCCCGATCGTCGGCCGTATCATGGCCGATCTGCTCACCACCGGCGCGACCGACCTGCCGATCGCGCCGTTCGCCATCGACCGTTTCACCGGCGCCACGGGCGCGCCGGCATCCACCCCCAAGGAGCAGCACCCATGACTGATATCGTGCGCAAGGATTCCAACGAACGCCTGAGCCGCATCGTGATCCACGGCAATACCGTGTACGTGGCGGGCGTGACCTCGTCGGCTGAAGGCGGCATCACCGCGCAGACGCGCGACGTGCTGGCCAAGATCGACGGCTACCTGAAGCGGGCCGACACCGACAAGACGCGCCTGCTGTCGGTGCAGATCTGGCTCAAGGACATCGAACGCGACTTCGCCGGCATGAACGCGGTGTGGGCCGAGTGGGCGCCGGCCAATGCGCTGCCGACGCGCGCGACCTGCGAGGCCAAGCTGGCCTCGCCCGATCTGTTGGTCGAGATCATCGTCACGGCCGCCAGGCGGCCGGGATACGTCGGCGGGCCGGTGTCGGAAGCCTGATCCCGCCGGGCGAGTCAGCGGGCCGGTGTCTGGAAGCTGACCTGACCCGGCCGCCCCGGCAGGTTCAACGTCGCCGTGGCCGGCGGCGTCGTCGCCACCACCTGCCCGGCGCGCAACACCATCAGGCGCGTGGCGCGCAGGCGCAGCGCTTCGACCGGGTCGCGCGCCTGCAGCAGCACCAGGTCGGCGCGCTTGCCCACTTCCAGCCCGGTCTCGTCCAGGCCCAGGATCTTCGCCGGCGTGGCCGTGACGGCCTGGAAACAGGCGCGCATGGCGTCCTGCCCGGTCATCTGCGCCACGTGCAGGCCCATGTGCGCCACTTCCAGCATGTCGCCCGAACCCAGGCTGTACCAGGGGTCCATCACGCAGTCGTGGCCGAACGCCACCGGCACGCCGGCGGCCAGCAGCTCGGGCACGCGGGTCATGCCGCGGCGCTTCGGGTAGGTGTCGTGACGGCCCTGCAGCGTGATGTTGATGAGCGGGTTGGCGATGGCCGACACGCCGGCCTCGCGCATCAGCGGGATCAGCTTGGACACGTAGTAGTTGTCCATCGAGTGCATCGAGGTCAGGTGCGAACCCGTGACGCGGCCCTGCAGGCCCAGGCGTTGCGTGTGATAGGCCAGCGTCTCGATGTGGCGCGACAGCGGGTCGTCGCTTTCATCGCAGTGCATGTCCACGCGCAGGCCGCGCTCGGCGGCCAGTTCGCACAGGATGCGCACCGATTCGGCGCCGTCCTGCATGGTGCGCTCGAAGTGCGGAATGCCGCCGACCACGTCCACGCCCATGTCCAGCGCGCGTTTCAGGTTGTCGAGCGCGCCCGGCGTGCGCAGCACGCCGTCCTGCGGGAAGGCGACCAGTTGCAGGTCCAGGTACGGCTTGACCTTCTCGCGCACGTGCAGCAGCGCTTCCACCGCCAGCAGGCGCGGATCGCAAACGTCGACGTGCGAGCGGATCGCCAGCAGGCCGCGCGCCACCGCCCAGTCGCAATAGGCCAGCGCGCGCTCGACCAGCGCTTCCTGCGTCAGCAGCGGCTTGAGTTCGCCCCACAGCGCGATGCCTTCGAGCAACGTGCCCGACTGGTTCACGCGCGGCAGGCCGAACGACAGGGTCGAGTCCATGTGGAAGTGGGCGTCGACGAACGGCGAAGTCACCAGCTGGCCGGCGGCGTCGATGGTCTGCGCGGCCTCGGCCTTCAGCGCCGGTTCGAGCGCCGCGATGCGGCCCTGGGCCACGCCGATGTCGATGTGCTGGCGGCCGTCCGGCAGCGTGCAGTTCTTGAGGATCAGATCGAGCATAGTCAAACCTTGTGGATTACCGTTCGCCCTTGCGGTAGGGCTTCATCAGGGCCTGCGGGTAGGCGGCGCGGCGCGCCATCACCACCAGGGCCAGGATGGACAGAATATAGGGCAGCATCAGGTAGACCTGATAGGGCAGCTCGGGCAGGCCCGGCAGCGCCGCCCCGCCCTGCTGCAGCCGCAGTTGCAGCGCGTCGAAGAAAGCGAAGATCAAGGCGCCCAGCAGCGCCTTGCCGGGCCGCCACGAGGCGAACACCACCAGCGCCACGCAGACCCAGCCGCGGCCGTTGACCATGTTGAAGAAGAAGGCGTTGAAGGCCGCCAGCGTGAGGAAGCTGCCGGCCACGCCCATCAGCGCCGAGCCGGCGACGATGGCGCCCATGCGCAGCCTGGTCACCGACAGGCCCTGGCCCTCGGCGGCGGCGGGGTTCTCGCCCACCATGCGGATCGCCAGGCCGACCGGGGTGCGGTTCAGCACCCACGCCAGGATTGGCACCGCGGCCAGCGCCAGCAGCGTCATCGGCGTCTGCCCGGCCAGCACCGGGCCGATCAGCGGAATGCCGTCCAGGAACTTCATCTCGGCGAACGGCGTGATCGTCGGTGGCGTGTTCACGCTGGGGAAGGTGACGCGGTAGGCGAAGTAGCTCAGGCTGGTGGCCAGCAGTGTCACGCCCAGCCCCGAGACGTGCTGCGACAGGCCCAGCGGCACCGTCAGCACCGCGTGCAGCAGGCCGAACACGGCGCCCGCCAGCGCGGCCGCCAGCACGCCCACGTACAGCGGCGCGCCCAGGTACACCACCAGCCAGCCGGTGAAGGCGCCGGCGGCCATGATGCCTTCGATGCCCAGGTTCAGCACGCCGGCGCGCTCGCACAGCAGCACGCCCAGCGTGCCCAGGATCAGCGGCGTCGCCAGCCGCAACACCGCGACCCAGAAGGCCGCGGAACTCAACAGGTCCATCCATTCCATGGCGTGCTCCTCAAGCCCGGTTGCGGCGCAGGCGGTACTGCGCGAACAGCGTCGCGACCAGCATGGCGAGCAACGACGTGGCGACGATGACGTCGGCGATGTAGTTCGGCACCGCGATGGCGCGGCTCATGCTGTCCGCGCCCACCAGCATGCCGGCCACGAAAATGCTGGCCAGGATCACGCCCAGCGGATGCAGGCCGGCCAGCATGGCCACCACCACGCCGGTGTAGCCGTAGCCCGGCGACATGTCGAGCGTGACGTAGCCGGTGCGGCCGGCCACCTCGATGGCGCCGGCCAGTCCGGCCAGCGCGCCCGACAGCATGGCCGTGCCCAGCATCACGCGATTGACCGGCAGGCCCAGGAAGCGCGAGGCGTGCGCGTTGGCGCCGACCGCGCGCATCTGGAAGCCGAACACGGTGTAGCGGTTCAGCAGCCACAGGCCCAGCGCCAGGCCGGCGGCCCACAGCAGCCCGGTGTGGGCGCGGGTGCGCTCGATCAGCTTGCCCAGCTCCAGGTCGGGGTTGAGCGCCACCGATTGCGGCCAGCCCATCGCCATCGGGTCCTTCATGGGGCCGTCCAGCATCATCGAGACGAACAGCAGCACGATGAAGTTACCCAGCAGCGTGGTCACCACCTCGTCCACGCCCAGGCGCGTCTTGAGCAGCGCCGGGATCAGCAGCAGCAAAGCGCCGGCCAGCGCCGCCGCCAGCATCATGCCGCCGAACAGCGCCGGCAGGGGCAGGTCGAAGCCGGTGCCGTCGTGCAGGCCGCCCACCGCCACGGCGGCCAGCGCGCCCAGGTACAGCTGGCCTTCGGCGCCGATGTTGTAGAAGCGCGCGCGAAAGGCCACGGCACAGGCCAGGCCGGTCAGCATCAGCGGCGTGGCGCGCGTCAGGGTCTCGGACAGCGCGAACTTGGAGCCGAACGCGCCTTCGAACAGCAGCGCGTAGGTGCGGCCCACCGGCGCGCCGGCCCAGGCCACCAGCAGCGTGCACACCGCCAGCGTAAAGAGGATGGCCGCGATCGGGGCCAGGGCCAGCGCGGCGCGGCTGGGCTCGGGACGGCGTTCCAGGATCAGTTTCATTCGAGAAATGCTCAGTAGAGGGGGCGCGGCGTCAGGCGCGCGTGCCCGTCATGGCCAGCCCGACGGTGGCGGGCGTCCATTGCGCGACCGGCTTGTCGGCGACCAGCTTGCCGCCGCACAGCACCGCGATGCGGTCGGCCAGCGCGAAGATCTCTTCCAGGTCTTCCGACACCAGCAGGATGCCGGCGCCGCGCCGGCGCGCGGCCAGCAACTGCTCGCGCACGTAGGCCACCGCGCCGATGTCCAGACCCCAGGTGGGCTGGTCGGCGACGATGAAGCGCGGTTCGCGCGCCAGGGTGCGGCCCAGGATCAGCTTCTGCATGTTGCCGCCCGACAGGCTGCGGGTGCGCACGTCGAGCGAGGCGGCGCGCACGTCGAACTGCCTGGCCAGCGCCGCCGCATAGGCGCGGCCGGCCTTGGCGCGGATCAGCCCGAAGCGCGAGAAGCGCGGGTCCTTCAGATCTTCGACGATGGCGTTTTCCCACAGCGGGCTGTCGCCGATCATGCCTTCGCCGTGGCGGTCCTCGGGGATGCGGCCCACGTGCGCGGCGGTCCAGCCGGCCGGCGTGGTGGGCGCGGCGGCGTGTTCGGGGCCCAGGCGGATGGTGCCGTCGGCCGGCTGGCGCAGGCCGGTCAGCACCGACACCAGCGCCTGCTGGCCGTTGCCGGCGACGCCGGCGATGGCGACGATTTCATGCTTGTGCACCACCAGGTCCAGGCTGTCCAGGCGCGGCGCGCCGCCGCGCGGGTCGCGCACGGTGACCTGCGACAGCGTCACCACCGGCGCGGCCTGACCGGCCGCCGCCATGGCTTCGGCGTGCGGCATGGCGACCTTGCGGCCCACCATCAGCTCGGCCAGCTCGGCCGGCGTGGTGGCGGCGGTCTCGCGCTCGGCCACCAGCTTGCCCTGGCGCAGCACCGCGACGCGGCGCGACACGGCCATGACCTCGTCCAGCTTGTGCGAAATGAAGATGACGGCCAGGCCCTCGTCGACGAAGCCGCGCAGCGTGGCGAACAGGTCCTGCACCTCCTGCGGCGTGAGGACGGCGGTGGGTTCGTCCAGGATCAGCACCTTGGCGCCGCGGTACAGCGCCTTGAGGATCTCGACGCGCTGCTTCTCGCCCACCGACAGGCTGCCGACGCGCGCGTCCGGATCCACCCCCAGGCCAAAGCGCTGGCCCAGTTCCACCAGGCGGCGGCGCGCCGGGCCGCGGCCCGAGGCCAGCTTCCACAGCGACTCGGTGCCGACCATGATGTTGTCCAGCACGGTCAGGTTGTCGGCCAGCGTGAAGTGCTGGTGCACCATGCCGACCCCCGCCGCCAGCGCGGCGTCGGGCCGGCCCGGCGGCAAGGGTTGGCCGAAGACTTCGATGCTGCCGGCGTCGGCCACGTAGTGGCCGAACAGGATCGACACCAGGGTCGATTTGCCGGCGCCGTTCTCGCCCAGCAGGGCCAGCACTTCGCCTTGCGCCAGCGTCAGCGAGACATCGTCATTGGCCGTCAGGCTGCCGAAGCGTTTGGTGATCCCTGCCAGCCGCAGGGCGAGAGGCGCTTGATTCATCGTGCCGACGACTTGGGTTCTTTGTCGTTGACCTGCACGCTGAAGCTGCCGTCCAGGATGGCCTTCTGCCTGGCCTGCACCTTGGCGATCAGGTCAGCGGGGATCTTGCTTTCGAAGGTGCCCAGCGGCGCCAGCGACGAACCCTTGTATTTCATCAGCGAGTACTGGCCGAAGTCGGCGGCCTTGAAGGTGCCGGCCTTGACCTGCTTGAGCGCCTCGTCGATGGTCGGCTCCATGCTCCACAGCGCCGAGGCCACCACGGTCTCGGGGTATTGAGGCTGGGTGTCGATGACGTTGCCGATGGCCAGCTTGCCGCGTTCCTTGGCGGCGTCCGACACGCCGAAGCGCTCGGCGTACAGCACGTCCGCGCCCTTGTCGATCATGGCGAAAGCGGCTTCCTTGGCCTTCGGGGGATCGAACCACGAACCGATGAAGGTCACGGTGAATTCGGTCTTGGGGTTGATTTCCTTGGCGCCCTCGATGAAGGCCTGCATCAGGCGGTTCACTTCGGGGATGGGGTAGCCGCCCACCAGGCCGATCTTGCCGGTCTTGCTCATGCCGGCGGCGATCATGCCGGTCAGGTAGGCCGGTTCCTGGATGTAGTTGTCGAACACCGAGAAGTTGGGCTGCTGCGGCTTGCCCGAGGAACCCATCAGGAAGGCGGTCTGCGGGTAGTCCTTGGCAACCTTGCGGGCGGCGGCCTCGACCGCGAAGGCCTCGCCCACCACCAGCTTGTTGCCCTGCTCGGCGTACTGGCGCATGACGCGCTCGTAGTCGGCGTTGGTGACGTTTTCCGAGAACGTGTATTCGATTTCACCCCGGTCGCGCGCGGCGGTCAGCGCCTTGTGGATGCGCGACACCCATTGCTGTTCCACCGGCACCGTGTAGATGGCGGCAACCTTGGTCTTGGCGGGCGCCTGGGCCTGGGCGCCGGCCGACAGCAGCAGCGCGCCAGCGGCGGCCGCGGCCAGCTTCAGCAGGCCACGGCGGGCGATGCCGCCGGCGGCCGGGAGGGAAAGGGATTTCATGCGCAAGTCTCCTTCGCGGGGATGGAAAGGGAATGGGAGGGATGGCGGCGATGTCCGGGCGTCGCGGTGCGGCACGCGTGGGCGGGCGGGGTCGAAGGCGTGGGATCGGTCATCGGATGGGGGGAGCGCCGGGGCGGCGCGCCCCATCCGAATGGGCGGGTTCGCGGCCAGTCCTGGCGAAGCAAGTTGTATGCCATGGGGCAATCCCGCGACAAGTCGGGGGAATCCTGATGGCCGGGCGGAATTATAGGCACCCCGGCGGGGAAACGTGGCACCAGGATGGTGCGCACCGTCGCGGTGCGTGGACACTTTTCGGCGTGGAACAGCCTGTTGCGGCTGAAATGGGCCCGAAAGGCCCTGGAAGCCTATCGCCATGCGGCCATCGGCGCGGCCGCGGGCCTAAAATTCCCTGCATAGCGCCGCGTCCTTGCGCGGCAAGCCGGAATCCATCATGCAAGACATTCAATTGCTGCTCGAGCAGTACGGCGGCTGGCTCGTCTTCGCCAACGTGCTGGTCGAGCAGGCGGGCCTGCCCGTGCCCGCCTATCCCATGCTGATCGCCGCTGGCGCCCTGGCCGGCGCAGCCGGCTGGCTGGTGCCGTGGCTGGCGGCCACCGTCGCCTGTCTGCTGGCCGACTCGCTCTGGTACGCGGCCGGCCAGCGCTACGGCTCGCGCCTGCTGGGCGTGATCTGCAAGATGTCGCTATCGCAGGATTCCTGCATCCGCCAGACCCAGCGGCTGTATCTGCGCATCGGCGTGCGCGCCCTGCTGGTGTGCAAGTTCCTGCCCGGCGCCGGCGCCCTGTCCACCGTGATGGCCGGCCTGACCGGCACGTCGTACCGCCGCTTCCTGGCGTATGACCTGGTGGGTGCCATGATCTGGGCCGGTTCGGCGCTGCTGCTGGGCGGGCTGTTCCACAGCGTGGTCAACGACGTGCTGGACGTGCTGGGCACCTACGGGCCGATGGGCCTGGCCCTGCTGGCCGCGGTGCTGGCGCTGTACATCATTGCGCGCGCCCTGCGGCGCTGGATCCTCAAGCGCAACCTGCGCGTGATTCCGCGGCTGTCGGTGGACGAGCTGATGCAGTGGCGCCAGGACGGCCGCCAGGCGCTGGTGTTCGACGTGCGCCCCGAGGCGGTGCGCGAGGAAGACCGCATTCCCGGCGCCATCGCCGTCGACCTGCGCGCGCCGCTGCCGGCCCTGGAAGCGGGCAGCGAGGAGGCCGACATCGTGGTCTATTGCGCTTGCCCCAACGAGGTCTCGGCCGCGATGCTGGCCGCGCGCCTGCGCGCCGCCGGCTATCCCAACACCTGGGCCCTGCGCGGCGGCTACGAGGCCTGGGCGCGGCACGCGCATCCGGCCTGACGACGTGCCGCGGCGGCGTCTGTCCGAGCCATGGGCGCCCGCGCGGTTGCGGCCCGCGCCCGGCGCCGCCACGGGCGCATAATGGCTCCATCGGCCCGCGCCTTTGACGGGCCAGGGAGACAGGCATGAAATTGTTGTTCTTGGGCGCCGGCGGTACCGGCGGCTATTTCGGCGGCCGCGCCGCCCAGGCGGGCGCGGACGTGACCTTCCTGGTGCGCGAGGCCCGCGCCGCGCGCCTGCGCGAGCAGGGGCTGCGCATCGAAAGCCCGTTCGGCGACGCCACGCTGCAACCGCAACTGGCCACCGCCGACACGCTGAAGGGCTTCTACGACGTGGTGGTGCTCAGCTGCAAGGCCTATGACCTGCAAAGCGCCATCGACGCCATCCGCCCCGCCGTGGGTCCCGACACCGCGGTGCTGCCCATCATGAACGGCGTGCTGCAGTACGACGTGCTGGACCGCGAATTCGAGCCGCACCGCGTGCTGGGCGGCCTGTGCCAGATCAACGCCACGCTCGGCCCCGAAGGCCAGGTGATCCATCTGGGCAAGCACGCCAGCATCGTCTTCGGTGAGCGCGCCGGCCCGGCCCGCAGCGCCCGCTGCGAGGCGCTGGCCGAGGCCCTGGCCGGCGGCGAATACGTCAGCCGCCTGAGCGAAGACATCTACCAGGACATCTGGGAAAAATACGTATTCCTGACGACGCTGGCCGCCGCCACCTGCCTGATGCGCGGCACGGTCGGCCAGATCGCCGCCACCGACGACGGCGCCGATATCGTGCGCGGCCTGCTGCGCGAATCGCAGGCGGTTGCCGCCGCCAGCGGCCACGCGGTGCGGCCCGAGGCCGATGCCAATGCGCTCAAGATCCTGACCGACCCGTCCCAGGCCATGACCGCCTCGATGTTCCGCGACCTGCGCCAGGGTCTGCCGGTCGAGGCCGACCACATCGTCGGCGACATGGTGCGGCGCGCGCGCACGCTGGGGGTGGATGCCACCACGCTGCGCACGGCCTACGCGCATTTGCAGGTCTACCTGGCGCAGCGCGCGGCGGCCTGATGGCGGTGACCCGGGCCCATTGGTGCATGGATTGCAAAAAACTCTTCCACGCCCGTGGGTTCCTGGATCCGATCCGGCCGAATAGTATGGGTTTGCCTGCGCTCCGGACCGCACAGCGCCGCACGTCGTGGCCACCGTCCGGGGCCCACCTTCCAGGAGCAAGACCATGAAAATCGCATTGATCGGAATCACGGGCCGTGTCGGCTCGCGCGTGGCGGACGAGCTGCTCAAGCGCGGCCACCAGGTCACGGGCATCGCCCGTAACCTGGGTGACGTCAACGCCCAGCCCGGCCTGACCATCGAACAGGGCGATGCCACCGATCCGCAGGCGCTGACGCCGCTGCTCAAGGGCCATGACGCCGTGGTCAGCGCCTCGCGCTTCGTGTCGGCCGACGCCAAGCCGCTGCTGGCCGCCGTCAAGGACGCCGGCGTGCCGCGCCTGCTGGTGGTCGGCGGTGCCGGCAGCCTGGAAGTGGCCCCCGGCAAGATGCTGATCGACACGCCGGAATTCCCCGATGCCTACAAGCCCGAGGCGCGCGCCGGCGTAGTATTCCTGGACGTGTTGCGTCAGGAAAAGGTGCTGAACTGGACCTTCCTGTCGCCGTCGGCACTGTTCGAGCCGGGCGAACGCACAGGCGCCTTCCGCCTCGGCGACGACAGCCTGCTGGTCGATGCCGGCGGCAAGAGCTGGATCTCGATGGAAGACTACGCCATCGCCCTGGCCGACGAGATCGAGACCCCCAAGCACTCGCGCCGCCGCTTTACCGTGGGCTACTGATCCCGCCCGCTCCGGATCGCCCGACGCGGCTCCTTGGACACAAGGGGCCGCGTCATTTTTCAGGCGAAAGCCGCAATGGCGGCAGGGTCGAATCGGCCGGTTTTGTTTGTAAACTGGCAAACCGCCAGCCGGCGTCACGATCCCCCGAGTAGTCAGTATGAGCATGAAGTTCAAATCGTTGGCCCTTTGCCTGCTGCTGGCCGCCAGCTGTGTGGCGCCGGCCCAGGCCGCCGCGCCGCAGTCCAACAAGGACATCGTGATGGCGTTTTTCCGCATGATGTTCCAGGACCGCGACATCGACGAGGCGGTGCGCCTGTATGTCGGCAAGAACTACATCCAGCACAACCCCTACATGCGCGATGGCGTCGAGCCGATGGTGGACTTCTTCCCCCATTACTTCGAGCAGCATCCGCAGGCCAGCGTCGACATCAAGCGTGTCATTGCCGAGGGCGACCTGGTGATGATCCACAACCTGTGGCGCGAATCCCCCGAAGACCGCGGCCAGGCCGTGGTCGACATCTTCCGGGTCGAGAACGGCAAGATCGTCGAGCACTGGGACGTCAGCCAGGAAATCCCGGAAAACCCCGCCAACAAGAACGGCATGTTCTGAGACCGGTAAATCATGTCCGCCATCGAACCCGTCGACCTGCCACGCGCCTACCTGCTGCTGAACCACGGCCCCACCGTGCTGGTCACCAGCGCCCACGGCACCGAGCGCAACGTCATGGCCGCGGCCTGGGCCATGCCGCTGGATTTCAGCCCGCCCAAGATGTTGGTGGTGGTGGACAAGAACACCTACACCCGCGCGCTGATCGAGGCCTCCGGCGAATTCGCGCTGTGCATCCCGTCGCGCGCGCAGGCCCAGGCCACCTTGCAGGTTGGCTCGCACTCGGGGCGCGACGAAGACAAGTTCCAGGCCAGCGGCCTGGCCACCTTCCCCGCCCGCAGGATCGGCGCGCCGCTGATCGAAGGCTGCCTCGGCTGGCTCGAATGCAAGGTGGTGCCCGAGCCGCATAACCAGCAGGCCTACGACCTGTTCATCGGCGAGGTGGTGGCCGCCTGGGCCGCGCCCGACGTGTTCTCCGGCAATCGCTGGCATTTCAACGACGACGCGCGCCGCTCGGTGCACTACGTCGCGGGCGGCTCGTTCTTCGCCACCGGCGAAGCGTTTTCAGTCGCCGATCCGGAGTAAGCCCATGCGCCGCGTCTACCTTGCCGGCTTCGACGTGTTCCTGCCCGACGCGGGGGCGCATGGCGAGCAGCTCAAGGCGCTGGCGGCCGCGCACGGTTTCGAGGGACTCTACCCGCTGGACAACACGCCGCCGGCCGGCCTGTCCGGCGTGGCGCTGGCGCAATGGATCTACCAGGCCAACGTGGCGATGATCCAGCGCGCCGACCTGGTGATGGCGAATCTCAATCCATTCCGTGGCGCCGAGCCCGATTCGGGCACGGCCTTCGAGGTCGGCTACGCCATCGCGTCGGGCAAGCCGGTGTGGGGCTATACGTCGCAGGCCGGCAGCGTGCGCGAGCAGGTCGCCGTGGGCGTGGCCGCCGACGATGCGGCGCGCGCGGTGGATGCGCTGGGCTACACGGTCGAGGACTTCGGCTTGAACCTGAACCTGATGCTGGCCTGCAGCGCCCGCATCGTGGTGGGCGACGCGGCCGACTGTCTGGCCCGCATGGCGCGCGGCTAGGCCGCCAGCGGCGCCCCGTCGGCGCTGGCCGTCGTCCCGGGCCTCAGGCCGCGCCGGCGCGGCCGGGCTTGCGCGCCGTGGCGCGGGGCCGGGCCTTGACGCTGGCGGTCGGCGTGCCCAGGTATCCCATCACCGCATCCACCACCGCCCCTTCCAGTTGCCGTGGATCGAACCCGGCTGGCGGTTCCAGCGCCACCGCGTGTACCAGCGACTCCATGATGCGCAACACCACGTAGGTCGCCAGCTCGCGATCCTGCTGCGCGATCTCTTCGCGATGCAGCTCCAGCAGGTGGCGCATGCGGCGGTGGATGTCCTGGTCGGCGCGGCTGTGGTCGCGCGGCTGGTCGAACAGCGGGAATTCGCGTTCCAGCACGCGGTGCAGCGCCGGCTCCAGCAGGTGCGCGCGCAGCGAGGCGGCGACGATGGCCGCGACCCGCTCGCGCAGCGTGGCCGCGGGGTTGCCGTCCAGCACCTCGTCGATCAGCGCCAGCATCTGCTTGTCGTGGCGGTCGTGCAGCGCCGCGATCAGTGCGTTCTTGTTCGGGAAGTACTGGTACAGCGAACCGACGCTGACCCCGGCTGTCTCGGCGATCCGGTTGGTGTTGGTGCCGGCGTAGCCGTGCTCGGCCAGAACGCGAGCTGTGGCCTGCAGAATGGTGTCCACGGTCTGTTGCGAACGTTGCTGGCGCGGCGATTTACGGGGCTGCGGGATGGATGTCATTGGGTTCGGGGAAAGCGAGTTTCAAACCTGAGCACCGGCTCATAAAATTTCGATACGCAACTTGAATTGCGTCGAGCACCGGCCGATTATGCCATCGTCGATTACGGCGAGCCGGCCATGCGGTGCCGCTTCCCCCTTTCAAGGAACTCTCATGTCGAATGCATCGACGGCCACGGCGCTGCCCGCGGCCGGCGGGACCGCGCGTCCCGTTTTCATGCAGATATTGCCCCTGGCGCTGGCGGTCTTCGTCGGCTTTTTCATGGTCGGCCTGCCCATGCCGGTGCTGCCGCTGTACGTCGACGGCGTGTTGGCGCAGGGCGCGCTGGTGGTCGGCATCGTGGCCGGCCTGCAGTTCGCGGCGGCGCTGCTGTCGCGCGCCTGGTCCGGTTCGCTGGCCGATCGTCGCGGCGCCAGGCGCGCGGTGGTCACCGGCTTTCTGCTGGGGTCGGTGGCCGGCCTGTTCTACCTGCTGGCCGACGCGCAGGCGGAGCAACCGCGCGCGGCGCTGGCCGCGTTGATGGCCGGCCGCGCCCTCATGGGCTGCGCCGAAAGCCTGATCGTCACCGGCGCGCTGAGCTGGGGCGTGGGCCGCGTCGGACCGCAGAACGCGGGCCGCGTGATGGCCTGGATCGGCGTGGCGATCTACGCCGCCTTCGGGCTGGGCGCGCCCGCCGGCATGCGTCTCTACGGCGCAGCCGGTTTCGAAGGCATCGCCTGGGCCACGGTGTTCATCCCGGTGCTGGCGTTGGCGCTGGTGCTGCCGCAGCGCGGCGTGCCGGCGGCCGGCGGCGTGCGCACGCCGTTCTACCGCGTGCTGGGCATGGTGATGCTGCCGGGTTTGGGGCTGGCGCTGACCAGCGTGGGTTTCGGCGTCATTACCGCCTTCATCAGCCTGCTGTTCGCGCAGCGCGGCTGGGACGGCGCGGCGTGGATGTTCAGCCTGTTTGGGGTCGGCTTCATCGTGGCGCGGCTGTTCTTCGCGGGGCTGCCCGACAAGCTGGGCGGCGCGCGGGTGGCGCTGGTGTGCGTGTTGATCGAGGCGGCCGGCCAGTGGCTGATCTGGATGGGCCCGACGCCGGCGTGGGCCTTTGCCGGCGCGCTGTTGAGCGGCGCGGGCTATTCACTGGCGTTCCCGGCGTTCGGCGTGGAGGCGGTGCGGCGCGTGCCGCCGGCCAGCCGCGGCGCGGCCATGGGGGCGTATGTGGCGTTCCTGGACGTGGCGCTGGGCATCGCCAGTCCCGCGGCCGGCTGGTTGGCCGGGATGCGGGGCTATGGGGCGGTCTATGCGCTGGGCGGCGCGTGCGCGCTGGGCGCGGTGTTCGTGGCGATGGCGCTGCGGGGCCGGGTGGCCGCCGCCTAAGCGTCCGAAGACTGGTTTGACGATCGAGGCGCCCGCTATTGCGGGCGCCTTTTTCGTTCAGACCGTGGCCGCCATTTCCAGCACTTCGTCATCGACCGGCTGGGCCTGGCCGTCGCGCAGTTGCTGCAGGTGGTCGGCCAGTTCGGCGATGGTCAGGGCGACCAGGCCGTGCTGGGCGGCATAGCGCTCCAGCGCGGCGCCGCGCATCATGGTGCCG
This sequence comes from Achromobacter sp. CSND-B12, assembly GCF_052906545.1. NCBI lineage: Bacteria > Pseudomonadati > Pseudomonadota > Betaproteobacteria > Burkholderiales > Alcaligenaceae > Achromobacter > Achromobacter sp. CSND-B12. Next base: position 3,157,020 of record NZ_JBREGJ010000001.1, read on the forward strand.
TCGGCGTTCATCAGTTCGCACAGCACGCCGGCCGGACGCAGGCCGGCCAGCGTGGCCAGGTCGACCGAGCCTTCGGTGTGGCCGCGGCGGGTCAGCACGCCGCCGGGCTGGGCCCGCAGCGGGAAGACGTGGCCGGGGCTGACGATGTCCTCGGCCTGGGCGGTGGGCGAGATGGCGGCGCGGATGGTGGTGACGCGATCCACGGCCGACACGCCGGTGCTGACGCCTTCGCGCGCTTCGATCGAGACGGTGAAGGCGGTGGCGAAGCGGCTCTGGTTGCGCTGGACCATGGGGGCCAGGTCGAGACGGTCGAGGGTTTCGCCGGGCAGGCACAGGCAGACGATGCCACTACCGTCGCGGATCAACTGGGCCATGACGGGCACGGTCAGCTTGTCGGCGGCGACGATGAGGTCGGCTTCGTTTTCGCGGTCGAAGTCATCCATGAGGATGACGGGACGGCCCAGGCGCAGGTGATGCAGGGCGCGTTGCAGGCGCGCGGCGAAGGGCTGGGCGGCCAGGCTGGGGATGGGGGATTGCGGGGTAAGGGTAACGTTGGACATTGAAACGCTCTCGCGAAAAAGTGGGCGAAAAACGTTTCAGGGCTAATCGACAGCCGAACGCAAACCGATTGCCCGCGCGTATGGGGCGCGGACAGGGGGCGTGTGACGGCACATCTTCTCTCATCCGGACTGTGACCGTCGGCCCTGGCATCTCACCAGATCTGCTGACCCCGGTGTCCGTAAAGGACGCCGGGCGCTCGCGGGCTCGCCAAGTTGCTTGGCATACCGCCGGTGGGGAATTTCGCCCCGCCCTGAAGACGTACTGCTTGTTTGTCGTGTTAACGACATCGGGGATTTTACGCTGGTCTTGGGAGGGGCGCTGAATATGCTTATTGCGGGTGGGGTTTTGGGTGGGGGTGGGGGTGGGTTCTTAAGACGCCGGGGGTGGCGGGGCTTGGGGGGAGCGGGGCTACGATTGCGGTCCGGAGCGTTCGCTCCGGACTGCCCCTTCGTCATCTTCGTCACAGCCTTCGGCTGTTCCTCTCAAGAAACTCCACTTAAGTCATTGATACCTCGTTGGTTTCTCCTGAGGCGGTTAACGGAACCAAGCTGTAGCCCATGGTCTCTGCACGTTTTGTCAGGTGATGCAGGACGCGTTGGCGGTGGCGTTCTTTGTAGTACAGCTCACCTTGGTCCACGTATTCGGACCCTTTGGTCAGTAGGGTGTAAATCAGTCGAGCCAGTTTGTGCGCGGCTGCGGTGATGGCGCGCCGCTTGTCCAGGCGAGCGCACAGCCTTCGGTAGTAGGCGCCCAAAGCGGACTGGCTGTGGCGTAGCGCCATTGCCGCCAGACGCAGGGCCTGTGCGGCGCGGTTGGGTGAGCGTTTGGTGGCGCCGTTCAGAACCTTGCCTCCGGAGATGCGTGTGCCCGGGCACAAGCCTAACCACGAAGCGAAGTGCTTGGCCGAAGGGAAGCGGTTCATGTCCGGACCGACCTCGGCCAGGACGGTAAAGGCAGTCATCTCGTCGATGCCGTTGATGCGGGTCAGGTCCACGCCGCACATGGCAAATAGATGCGTGCGCAGATCGAAGGCCATGGCCTTTTTGGGCCAGCGGCGCTGCGACTTGCCCGGATCGCCGTCATGGCGGTGCAGTTTGTGCAGTTCGGCTTGGATGTGCTGATCGCAATCGTTGAGCAGTTGTTGATAGGTGTCGTACAGGGCCAGCGCTTGCCGCAGCGCGAACAAGTGCTCGTGACGCCAGTTGCCTTGCAGCGCGGCAGCGATATCGTCCTCGCTGGCTTTGACCTGGCGCTTCTTCAGGCGGGCCAGTGCATGCGGGTCGCGCTCGCCGCCGACGATGGCGCGGATGATGGCCTGACCGGTGACCCCGACGATGTCGGACAGCACTTGCGTGAGCTGAATGTTCATCTGGGCAAGTGCCTTCTGCATGTGCTGCACGTGGCGCACCTGCGAGGCAAGCAGCATCTCGCGCTGGCGCGAGAACTCGCGCAAGACGCAAATCTCGTCAGAGGGACGGAAGGCGCCGGCCAACAGGCCATAGCTCATGAGCTGTTGCAGCCACTGGCAGTCCAGGACATCGGACTTGCGGCCCGAGACGTTCTTCACGTGACGGGCGTTGACCAGGTAAACGTTGAAACCCTGGCTATCGAGCAGCTCGTAAAGCGGGATCCAGTAAACGCCGGTGGACTCCATGGCCACGGCGGTAACGCCGCAGTCCTTGAGCCATTGCGCTAGGCGATACAAATCGGCCGTAAAGCTCTTGAACTCGCGGACAGGTTGGTCGTCGCGGTCATGAGGCACGGCGACGAAGTGGCTGGCCGACCCGATGTCGATGCCCGCGGCATCGGGATGGGCCAGGCTTAGGGTTGCATCGGACTTGCGAGGTGACATGGCTTGCTCCATCATCGCTAACGGAATGCCGCCAGGCATGGGTACGTCGTTGTACTCACTCTCTCAAACGGGATGCACGCGCTAAGCGTGTGCTCACCAATGTCGGTGACGTCACCCGGGGCCATGCTTCAGTACGGGCGTGGGCAAACACGCACCATTGGAAGGTCGGTCTTTACCTGAGCGGCATTCCACCTTGCCACAGGTGCAGCCACGAAGACAGTTTCTTCGTCACGGGCGTCGTGAATGACGACTATTGGGCTTCAGATTCCCTCGGGCGCATCTACACGCCCCGCTCCCCCCAAGCCCCGCCACCCCCGGCTCGGCCGGTTGTCACTTCACGGGCGTGGGGCGGGTGGCTTGCTTGGCGTTTTGGCCAAGAGCCGGGCTGGGTCGGAGGGGCTTGCGGGGTCGCCAAAGGCGGCCGCGCGGGCGGCCTTCTTTGGCGTTTGGGTGTCTTGCGGCGGGGCGATGCCGGGCTGGCGTGGCTGGCGGCCGGGTGTTGGGCGAGCGCGGCCGTTGTGGCTGCGCTGTCGGCGCCCTCGCCGCTTGCTTACTTCGTGGTTTCCGGTTCCGCTGGCGCTTCGGCCTTTTTCTTTTTCTTCTTCTTTTCGGGCAGCGCCAGCATGGTGCCGCGGCACGGCGGGGTGCCGCAGAGGCATTTGTAGCCTTCTTTCAGGGCCTTGGTGATGCGGCCGTCCAGGACCAGGCCGTAGTCGTAGGAGAGTTCCGTGCCGCGCGGGATGTCCTGCAGCGCGACGATGTAGACGCGCTTGCCGTGCTTGCCTTCCTGGGCCTCGCAGTTGGGCTCACAGGAGTGGTTGATCCAGCGGGCGTCGTTGCCCTGGTCGCCGCCGTCGATGACGCGGCCGGAGCTGAGGGCGAAGAAGAAGGTGTGGAAGGGATCGTCGGGGTTGGTGGGGTGGCGACGGTCGGCTTCCTTGGCGCTGATGCGGGCGCCGCCGTACTCGATGATGCGGGTGCCCGCGGGAATCTTGCGGGCGGCGAAGACGCCGTTGCCATGCAGCTTGGAGCGGCGCACGACGTACCAGGGCTTGATGGGGGTGTCTTCGGAGGTCATTGAGTGGCGGCAGTGTGGCGGTGAGACGAAACAGAATTATATCGGCGCGCTTGTGACACGATGACAGGCGTATAGTGGGCGCCGCCTCGTTTCTTTGTTTACCCGCACCATGATTGTCCGTCCGCGTCCTTCCGCGCTGGGTTTGTTCTTTGTTTTGCGCGGTTCGATCATTCCCCGCATCTTCAGCCGCATCCTGGTCATTACGCTGCTGTCGTGCGTGGTGGTGTGGATGTACCACCGCCAATGGTTCTCGCCCACGCACCTGTCGGCGGTGCCATTCTCGCTGTTCGGGCTGGCGCTGTCGGTGTTCATGGGGTTTCGCAACAACGTCTGCTACGACCGCTGGTGGGAAGCGCGCAAGCAATGGGGCGACCTGATCGTGCAGGCGCGCAGCCTGGCACGCGAGAGCGCGGTGCTGCTGGCGGCCAGTACCGCCAATCCGGTGCAGGAAAGGCTGGTGCGGCGCTGCATCGGCTTCGGTTATGCGCTGGCGGCGCGGCTGCGCGACCAGGATGTACTGGCGGCCGTGCGGCCCTGGGTGCAGCCGGAGGAACTGGATACGCTGGCGGGCAATCGCAACGTGCCGGACGCGCTGCTGCTGGCGATCAACCGCGACCTGGCGGCCTGCCTGCGGCGCGGGGAATTGACCGACATCCTCTATCAGGCGCTGACCCAGCGCGTGGCGCAGTGCGCGGCAATCCAGGCGGCCTGTGAGCGCATCAAGTACACGCCGACGCCGTTTGCCTATTCGCTGCTGCTGCATCGCACGGCCTGGCTGTTCTGCCTGCTGCTGCCGTTCGGGCTGGTGGGCACGCTGGAATACCTGATGCCGGTGGCGGTCACCATCATCGCCTATACCTTCTTCGGGCTGGACGCGCTGGGCGACGAGCTGGAAGACCCGTTCGGCCTGGAGGAAAACGACCTGCCGCTGTCGGCGCTGGCGCGGGTGATCGAGATCGACCTGCTGGACGGGCTGGGCGTGCGGCCGTTGCCCGAGGCGCCGCAGCCGGTGGACTTCGTGCTGCGCTGACATCGCCACGGCGCCGCGCATGTGGCGCGCCTGGCGCGTGTCCGGGGCGCGGGATGCTTTGCCTTGGCTGGCCCCGGCGCGCCTGCGCGCCCACGGTTCGTTCGCGCCGGCTCCGCCGCCCGGCCGCGCCCGTTCAGGTCGTCGGCCCATTCAGCGGCAGCATGGTTTCCTTCAGGCGGCGCAATACGAAGCAGGATTTGCTGTGGCGGATGCCGGGGATGCGGTACAACTGCTCGCGCAGCAGCCGCTCGTAGTCGCGGGTGTCGCGCACGGCGATGCGGATGTAGTAGTCGTAGTCGCCCGACACCAGGAAGGCTTCCAGCACTTCCGGGATCTGCGCCAGCGCCCGCCCGAATTCATACAGCGTTTCTTCGCTGTGGCTTTCCAGCGTGACGTGGACGATGACCGTGTCCATGAACCCCAGGCTGGCCGGGTCGATGTCGACCGTGTAGCCACGGATCACGCCGGCCGTCTCCATGCGCTTGATCCGGTTCCAGCAGGGCGTGGACGACAGGCCGACCGCCGCGCCGATGTCGTTGAGGCTGGCGCGGGCGTTCTCTTGCAGCACGCGCAAAATCGCCAAGTCAAACTTGTCCAGGTTCATTTTCTTTGATTCCTCCGATCCAAAGATAAATTTACTGCGTTTGCCGGCAATGCGTGGAAAAGAAGATAAATATTCTCCCGGATTCCCAATAAGATGGATAGCATGAACGATCGCCTGCACCCCTCCGTCGCCGCCGCGCTTGCCGCCCCTGAAACTCCCCCCGCCAATGGGGCCAGGATTCTGCTGGAAACGCTGATTGCGCACGGCGTGGACACCGTGTTCGGCTATCCCGGCGGCGCCGTGCTGCCGCTGTACGACGCGCTCTATGCCGAGCCGCGCCTGCGCCACGTGCTGGTGCGCCACGAGCAGGCCGCGGTGCATGCCGCCGAGGGCTACGCCCGCACCACCGGCCGCACCGGCGTGGTGTTCGTGACCTCCGGCCCGGGCATGGCCAACACCACCTCGGGCCTGCTGGACGCCATGTGCGACTCGATCCCGGTGCTGTGCATCAGCGGCCAGGTCGCCACCAGCGCCATCGGCACCGACGCCTTCCAGGAATGCGACGCCATCGGCATCTCGCGCTCCGTGACCAAGTGGAACACCCAGGTGCGGTCGGTGGACGACGTCGCCGCCGTCACCGCCCGCGCCTTCGAACTGACGTGCCAGGGCCGGCCCGGCCCGGTGCTGCTGGACTTCCCCAAGGACGTGCAGCTGGCCGTGCCGCGCGACGCGGACGGCGACGACTACACCCCGTCGCAGCAGAAGCTGGCGGCGCTGCGCGCGCGGCGCCAGTCGGGCAAGCTGGCGCCCAAGCTGCCGCAGTCGGCGGTGCGCCGCGCCGCCGCGCTGATCGCCCAGGCCAAGCGCCCCATCTTCTACGGCGGCGGCGGGCTGGTGAACGCGGGCCCCGAGGCCTGCGCCGCCTTCACCGAGCTGGTGCGCGCCAGCGGCGCGCCCTGCACCCTGACGCTGATGGGCCTGGGGGCGTTCCCCGCCTCCGACCCGCAATTCGTCGGCATGCTCGGCATGCACGGCACCGTCGAGGCCAACCTGGCCATGCACAACGCCGACCTGGTGGTCTGCATCGGCGCCCGCTTCGACGACCGCATCACCGGCAAGCTGTCCGAGTTCTGCCCGCATGCGCGGAAGATCCACATCGACATCGACCCCGCTTCCATCAACAAGGTGGTGCGGGTGGACGTGGCCCTGGTGGGCGACTGCCTGCCGCTGGTGCGCGCCCTGCAGGCCGAGCTGACCGAGCCGCTGGACCCGGCGCGGCTGGCGCCGTGGTGGGCGCGGGTGCAGGCCTGGCGTGCCCAGGACTGCCTGGGCTACACCCCGGCGGCCGATGCCATTCTGCCGCAGCACCTGATGTCGCGCCTGAACGCGGCGCTGGCCGGGCGCGACGCCATCGTCTCGACCGACGTCGGCCAGCACCAGATGTGGGCCGCGCAGTACCTGCGCTTCGACCAGCCGTACCGCTGGCTGACGTCCGGCGGCGCCGGCACCATGGGCTACGGCGTGCCGGCCGCCATCGGCGCGCAGGTCGCGCATCCGGACAAGACCGTGGTGTGCGTCAGCGGCGACGCCTCGGTGCTGATGAACATCCAGGAACTGTCCACCGCCATGCAGCACCAGGCGCCGGTCAAGGTCGTGCTGTGCAACAACGGCTACATGGGCATGGTGCGCCAGTGGCAGGAACTGATCCACGGCGGCCGCTACAGCCACAGCTACAACGCCTCGCTGCCCGACTTCGTGGCGCTGGCGCGGGCCTTTGGCTGGGGCGCGGCGCGGGTCGAGGACCCGGCGCAACTGGACGCGGCGCTGGCCGAATGCCTGGCGCACGACGGCCCCTACTTCCTCGACGTGGCGGTGACGGCGCAGGAGAACTGCTTTCCCATGATGCCGGCCGGCCATGGCCACCACAAGATGATGCTGGCCGAAGGCGTCTGGTACCAGGACGAGACGACCTGAGCCGGCGGCGATTGCCGGGCAGGCGGACATCCCTGCCGGGACCGCCGGAGTGATGAAGGGGCCCTTTGCGGGCCCCTTCGTTTTTGCCGCACGGCCAGCGCGCCGTCAGAACTGGATCGACAGGCCGCCGTCCACCACCAGCACGTGTCCGTTCACGTACGACGCCGCCTTCGACGCCAGGAACACCGCCGCGCCGGCGATCTCCTCCGGCTCGCCCCAGCGCCCGGTCGGGTTGCGCGCCGCGATGCGCGGGCCGACGGCGGGGTCGGCCACCATCTCGGCATTGGTCTCGGTGGCAAAGGTGCCCGGCGCGATGGCGTTGCTGGTGATGCCGCGCCCGCCGAACTCCGCCGCCAGCGCCCGCACCATGCCGGTCAGGCCCTGCTTGGCGGCCGGATAGACCGCGTCGCCAGCACGCGCCAGCTCGCCCACCACGGAGGTGATGGCGATCAGGCGGCCGCCGCCCTGGCGCGCCATGCGTTCGGCGGCATGCTTGGCCAGCAGGATGCCTGCCACCAGGTCGGTGTCGATCAGCTCGCGGATCTCGGCGGCGCTGGTGTCGGCCAGCGTCTTGCGGTTGCGCGCGCCGACGTTGTTCACCAGGATGTCCAGGCGGCCGTGTTCGGTGTCGATGCGTGCGAACGCCCGCGACATGGCGGCATCGTCGCTGACGTCGAAGGCCAGCGCGTGCGCGTCCAGGCCGTCGCCGCGCAACGCGGCGGCGGTGCTTTCCGCGGCCTGCTCGTTGCGGCCGTTGATCAGCACGCGCGCGCCGCTGCCGGCCAGCGCGCGGGCGATACAGAAGCCCAGCCCGCGGGCCGAGCCGGTCACCAGCGCGACCTGGCCGCTCAGGTCGAAGTTGCGCAGATAGGGCAAGGAAGTCGTCATGGTTGCGGCTCGGTTCATTCGCGGAATTCGGGCGCCCAGTGCAGCAGCCGCCGTTCCAGCCAGGTGACGCAGTACACCAGCGCGATGCCGACGATGGACAGCAGCGTGACCGCCGCGAACATGTCGGTGGCGTTCAGTGTAGCCAGCGCGGTGATCATCAGGTAGCCCATGCCGGTGGTGGAGCCGACGAACTCGGCCAGCACCACGCCGATCAGCGCGAAGCTGATGGCGTTGGGCAGCGCGGCGAAGGTCCAGGCGGCGGCGGTCGGGATGCGCACGCGCCACAGGATCTGGCGCGGCGACCCGCCCAGCGTGCGGCAGAAGTCCACCAACTCGCGCTCGACGCTGCGCCCGCCCTTGTAGGTGTTGAAGAACACCAGGAAGAACACCACGAACCATGACGTCACCACTTTGGACGCCAGCCCCAGCCCGAAGAACATGGTGATGAGCGGCACGAAGGCGATGCGCGGCATCGAGTTGAAGGCCACGATGAACGGGTTGAACACGTCCGCCAGGAAGCGGCTGCGGCTGAGCGTCATGCCCACCAGGAAGCCGCTGCCCACGCCCACCACCAGCCCGACCAGCGTGGCCTGCAGCGTCAGCCACAGATGCGGCCAGACCGAACGCGGCCCGGGCTGCAGCCATTCCCATAGCCGCACCGCCACGCGCGACGGCTGGCTGATGAAGAACGGGTCGAACAGCGTGTTCTGGGTGAACCACGGGATGCGCGTCAGCGTTTCCCAGGAGCCGAGGATGAGGGCCAGGATCAGCACCTGCCACAAGGTGATGCGCAGGCGACGCCGCGCGCTGGCGCGCCGGTCCAGCCGCAGCTGGTCCTGCAGGGTATCGGTCAATTCGGGAGCGGTCATGGCGGAATCAGGCGGCGGCGCGGAACTGCTGGCCCAGCACGCTCCAGAGGCTTTGCACGTGGGTGACGAACTGCGGCGTCTCGCGCAGGGTGAAGACGTCGCGCGGATGCGGGATGGCGATGCGCTCGTCCAGCAGCACGCGGCTGGGCGGGCCCGACAGCACCACCACGCGATCCGACAGCAGGATGGCCTCGTCCAGGTCGTGCGTGACCAGCACCACGGTCTGGCCCAGCTTGCGCCAGATCTCCATCAGCTCGCGGTGCAGGTGGGTCTTGGTGTGCGTGTCCAGCGCGCCGAACGGCTCGTCCAGCAACAGGATGCGCGGCTCCACCGCCAGGCTCATCAGCAGCGCCACGCGCCGCCGCATGCCGCCCGAGAGCTGGTGCGGAAAGGCGTCGGCAAAGGCCGTCAGGTGGCCCAGCTCCAGCAGCTCGGCCACCCGGCTGGCGATGCGCGCGGCCGGCACGCCCTGGAACTTCAGGCCCAGCGCCACGTTCTTCCTGACGCTGAACCACGGCAGCAGCGTGTCCTTCTGGAAGATGTAGCCCAGCGCCGGCGGCACCTGGCCGTCGACCCCCCGTCCGTCCACCACGATGCGGCCGGTGGTGGGCGGCAGGAAGCCGGCGATCATGTTCAGCAGCGTGCTCTTGCCGCAGCCCGAGGGGCCGACGATCGACACGAACTCGCCCGCCGCGATCTCCAGGCTGACCTCGCCCACCGCGTGGGTGGCGCCCTGGCGCGTCTGGTAGGCCTTGCCCACTCGGTCCAGCGTGATCATCACAGCCCTCGCGCTTTGCGCACGAAGCTCATGTCGACGCACTTGGCGTAGGGCACCGTCTTGATCTCGTCGTTCGAGAACTGGCGGCCGTCGCCCATGATCGCGGTCATGCGGTCGTAGGCGTCCTGGGTGATGAGGTTGTCCTCCAGGAACACGGTTTCCTTGTACACGCCCAGCGTCTTCTCGATGGCGGCGCGCGGGAAGGCGTTCAGGTAATCGTCGTAGATCGCGTCGGCGATCTCGGCGGCGCTGTGGGCCGTGATGAAGTCCTGTGCCTTCACCAGGCCGGTGACGAAGGCCTGCACGGTCTCCGGCCGCTTCTCGATGGTGTCTTGCAGCGTCAACGCGGCGATGCCCGGCACGTCGCCGCCCATGAATTCGTTCCACGAGGCCTCGGTGGTGGCGTCGAAGATCGGCACGCCCCAGCCTTCCTGCCGGGCCTGCTCCATCATCGACATGGTGGCCATGCTGGCGGCCACCGAGCCGGTCTTGAGCGCGCCCAGCATGGTGGCCAGGTCGCTCAGGGGGCGGATGTCGACCTTGTCGGCCACGCCGGCCTTCTGCATCAGGTACAGCGCCATCAGCCAGGTGCTGGACTGCGGCTGGGTCGCGCCCACGCGCTTGCCGGCCAGGTCCTTGAGCGACTTGATCTTGCCGCTGTCGAAATCCTCGCGCCGCACGATGACGTTGGCGTAGGTCAGCTTGCGGTCGAAGCCGAACACCAGGGTGGCCGGCTTGCCGGCCAGCGTCAGGGCCGGCGCGGCGGTGGCCGCGGTGGCGCCGAAGGCGATCTGGCCGGCCGCCAGCAACTGGTTGGTGCGCGGGCCGCTCTGCGAATTCAGGTATTCGACCTCCAGCCCCGCTTCGCCGAAATAGCCCTTTTTGAGCGCCACGTAGCCGGCCGCGAAGAACGGGTCGATGCTGCCCTGCCCGTAGACCACGCGGCCCAGCTTGGGCTGCGCGAAGGCGACACGGCCGCCGATCAGGGTGACGCCGGCCAGCGCCCCGGTAGCGGCCAGCATGCGGCGGCGGGTGGTGAAGTGGGGGCTCGTGCTCATGTCTTCCTCGGTCTCGATCGGGTGTGGTTGTTTGGCGTCAACAATACCGCAGCGGCGCCTGCCGTCCAACAATGGAAAACGCCCGGTTGCCCGGGCGTTCTCGTCGTGCCACGCAAGTGTAGACCGTGGCGGCTTATGCCGCGGTCTTCTTGGGCGCGGCCTTCTTCACGGCTTTCTTGGCGGCGGTCTTGGTGGCGGTCTTCTTCACCGCGGCCTTCTTGGCCGGCGCCTTCTTCGCCGCCGTCTTGGTGGCGGCGCCGGCGGTCTTGGCCGGGGCGCGGCCGCGGCCGGGTTTCTCCGGACGCGGTTCGAACTCGAAGCCGATCTTGCCGTCGGGCTGGCGCACCAGGAAAGCCTTGAACTTGCGGTTGGTGCGGCTGGACACGAAGCCGTCGAGCAGGTCGGTGCGGCCGTCGGTCAGCAGCTTTTCCATCTGCTCGCGCGAGATTTCCTGCTGCAGGATGACCTTGCCCGAGCGGAAGTCGCAGCTCTTTTCAGGGCCCACCGACTTCTCGCAGACGTAGCTCATGCCGTGTTCGAACACGCGCGACTGGCACTTGGGGCAGGTGCCCACCGGCGTGTGGCCGGAGAAGTCCACCGCCTCGTTGTCGTCCTCGTCGTTCTGGCCGAAGTCGAATTCCAGCTTGTACTCGTCGCTGATGCGCAGGATGGCGGCGAACGGCCGGCCCATCTTGCTGATGAAGCCCTGCAGCGGACCGATCTCGCGCTTGGCCAGCAGTTCCTCGACTTCCGGCAGCTCGAAGGTGCGGCCGCCCGGATGCTTGCCGATCGAGAAGTCGCAGTTGGTGCAGGCGTAGCGGCGGTAGTTTTCCTTGACCACCCCGCCGCACTTGGGGCACGGCGTCTGCAGCGTGGCGTAGTCGCCGGGCACCGTGTCGCGCTCGTATTCCTTGGCGCGCTTGACGATCACCTGCGTCATCTGGGCGATCTCGCGCATGAAGGCCTGGCGGTCCAGCGCGCCCTGCTCGATCTGCTTGAGCTTGTGTTCCCATTCGCCGGTCAGCTCGGGCGAGGTCAGTTCCGACACGTCCAGGCCCGACAGCAGCGTCATCAGCTGGCGCGCCTTGGCGGTCGGCACCAGGTCGCGGCCCTCGCGGCGCAGGTAGACCTCGTTGAGCAGGCCTTCGATGATGGCCGCGCGCGTGGCCGGCGTGCCCAGGCCGCGCTCGGACATGGCCTCGCGCAGTTCCTCGTCGTCCACCAGCTTGCCGGCGCCTTCCATGGCCGACAGCAGCGTGCCTTCGTTAAAGCGCGCCGGCGGCTTGGTGGTCAGGCCCACGGCTTCGACGTCCTCGGTGCGGACGGTCTCGCCGTCGCCCACCGGCACCAGGTTGGCGTCCTCGCCCTGGGCCTCCTTGCCGTACACGGCCAGCCAGCCCGGATTGACCAGCACCTTGCCGTCGGTGCGGAAGCGATGCCCCTGCACCTCGGTCATGCGGGTGGTGACGCGGTATTCGGCGGCCGGGAAGAACACGGCCAGGAAGCGCTTGAGCACCAGGTCGTAGAGCTTGGCCTCGGCCTCGCTCAGGTCATGCGGGATCTGCAGCGTCGGGATGATGGCAAAGTGGTCCGACACCTTCTTGTTGTCGAAGATGCGGCGGTTCGGCTTGACCCAGTGCTGGCTGACCACGGTCTCGGCATGGCGCGACAGCCCGCCGACGGCGTTCGAGCCGCCCTTGGCCAGCGCGCGCATGGTTTCCTGCACCGTGCCGATGTAGTCCTCGGGCAGGTAGCGCGAGTCGGTACGCGGATAGGTCAGCGCCTTGTGGCGTTCGTACAGGGTCTGGGCCAGGGCCAGGGTGGTCTTGGCCGAGAAGCCGAAGCGGCCGTTGGCCTCGCGCTGCAGCGAGGTCAGGTCGTACAGGGCCGGCGACATCTGGGTCGACGGCTTGGATTCCTCGGTCACGCTGCCCGGCTGGTCGCGGCAGGCGGCCACCACGCTCTGGGCGGCGGCCTGCGACCACAGGCGCGATTCGCGCTTCTCGGGGTCGCGCTCGTCCTTCTTGAAGTCCGGGTCGATCCAGCGGCCTTCGTACAGGCCGGCGGCGGCCACGAACGTGGCGCGCACTTCCCAGTAGTCGCGCGGCACGAAGCGGCGGATGCGTTCCTCGCGCTCGGCCACGATGGCCAGCGTGGGGGTCTGCACCCGGCCCACCGGCGTCTTGAAGAAGCCGCCGTCCTTGCTGTTGAAGGCGGTCATGGCGCGGGTGCCGTTGATGCCCACCAGCCAGTCGGCCTCGGCGCGCGAGCGGGCGGCGGCCTCCAGCGGCTTGAGCTGGCTGTCGTCGCGCAGGTTGGCGAAGGCCTCGCGGATGGCGGCCTGGGTCATGGATTGCAGCCACAGGCGCTGGATCGGCTTTTTCACGCCCGCATACTGAATGATGTAGCGGAAGATCAGTTCGCCCTCGCGCCCCGCGTCACAGGCGTTGATGATGGCATCGACGTCCTTGCGCTTGGCCAGGCGCACCAGCAGCTTGAGGCGCTCGGCGGATTTCTTGTCGGTCGGCCCCAGCTCGAATTCAGGCGGAATTACGGGCAGGTGCGTGAAGCTCCATTTCCCCTTGACCGGATCGTTGGGCGCGACCAAGCTAAGCAAATGCCCGATGCTGGACGCCAGTACGTAACGTTCGCTTTCAAAATAGTCGCCCTCGCGCGCAAAGCCTCCCAAGGCGCGTGATATATCAAGGGCCACCGAGGGCTTCTCGGCAATAATCAGCGTTTTATTCATGTGTATCCAGTGGCGGCAGTCCCGCCGTAGTAGCGCGGATAATAAGATCGGAGTTTCGCGAGATGCAAGTCGGCATTGAACGGCAAGTGGGATCGGAACTTCACGCATGGCGTCAATTCCTGGCGCGCAGCACCCTCTGGCTGGGGGTCCTGCTGCTCGGCAGCGCCGCCATCTGCTGGGTCGCGGCGAACTGGCAGGACATGACAAAAATCCAGCGTTTCGCCGGCACGCAGGGCCTGCTGGCCCTGACCGCGCTGGCGGCCGCCTGGACCGGTTTGCGCCTGCGCGCCACCCCTGGCGTGCGCCGCAGCATTCCCGGCGCGCTGCTGGCCCTGGCCGGCATCCTGCTCGGCGCCCTGCTCGCGTTATTAGGCCAAACTTACCAGACTGGCGCCGATACCTGGGAATTGTTCGCCTGGTGGGCGGTCCTGCTGCTGCCGTGGGCATTGGTGGCGGCCAGCCAGGCCGTCTGGCTGCTGTGGGCGCTGGTGACCAACGTCGCTCTGGTCCTGTGGCTGGGCGAGCGCGCCTTCACCTGGTGGCTGATCTTCGGCGGCCCCCAGGTCGCCAGCCTGATCGTGGCCGCCTGGAACCTGCTGTTGTTGCTGGGCTGGGAACTGGCGGCGCGCCGCTGGCGCGCCAGCACCTTGGTCGGACCGCGGGTCCTGGCGGCGCTGGTGATCAGCCCGCTGGTGACGGCGCTGGTGTTCGGCCCGATGGTGACGGTGCTGGTGATCGGCGACGCCATGTCGCGCGGCCTGGGCTCCATCAACAGCCTGGCCTGGATCGCGGTGACGCTGGGCCTGGGTTTCTATTACCAGCGCGGCCGCCGCGACCTGGTCATCCTGGCGATGCTGGTGGCCGGCGTCATCTGCGTGTCGCTGCGGATAGTAGGCGAATGGCTGCTGCGGCTGGAACCCGGCATCTGGGCGGCCCTGCCGCTGGCGGCGCTGCTGATGGCCGAGGCCGTCTGGGCCGCGCGCTGGCTGCGCGGACTGGCCGCGGGGCCGAAGGCGGCCGTCGCGGCCCCGGCCGATGCCGAGCCGGCCGCCGCCTCGGCCGGCAACGCGGTCGATCCCGGCGAGGCCGGCGAACCCGTGGCGCAACTGGCGCCGCCCGCCGTGCCGCACACCGAGCCGCCCTGGTACGTGCAGTGCATCCTCGCGCTGAGCGCCTGGCTGTCGACGCTGTTGCTGCTGGCGTTCGTGGCTTTCTCCGGCATGATCAATTCAGAGGAAGGCGCGCTGGTGGCCGGCCTGGTGCTGTGCGCCGCCGGCGTGGCGGTGCTGCGCAGCGACGCCGGCCCGTTCTGGCGCCAGTGCGGCACGGCCATGGCCTTCGCCGGCCAGATCCTCATCATCTACGGCATGTCCAGTTCGACCTCGTTCGCCAGCGCCTGCCTGTTCGTGCTGCTGATGGCCACGGCGGTCTACGTGCTGGGGCCGGACGTGATCCTGCGCTTCCTGAGCGGCGGCCTGATCGCCCTGGCCGGCGCCGGCCTGATCTGGCGCGTCCTGGCGCCTGAGCTGCTGCGCGACGATCTGCTGGACGCCCTGCTGGACTTCGACATGGCCCGCGCCGCCTTCGTCTGGCTGCCGATCGCGGTGACCGGCGCGTGGGCCACGGCGGTGATCCTGACCCTGGCGCACCGGTGGGGCGGCAAGCGCGGCCATGCGCTGCAACCGCTGGCCTGGGCCTTCCTGCTGTCGGTGCAGGGCATGGTGTGGCTGGCCAGCGGACTGTCGGTGCTGCAACTGCCGGCCATGTGGCAACTGCACGCGCAGACCGCCGTGCTGGTATGCGCGGGCGCGTTGCTGCCAGCGGCGGCGGCGATGGCGGTGCTGTGGCCGCGCCGCCATGTGCTGACGGGCGGCGTCACCTGGGGCGTGCCCATCGCCCTGCTGTTGCTGGCGCTGTTCTGGCTGCCCAGCCCCGGGGTCGGTTTCGCGCTGGCCTGGCTGCTGCTGGGCTTCGGCCTGAACCAGTTGGGCGTGACCTTGTTCGGCGTGCTGAGCCTGCTGGCCTATCTGGGCGTCTATTACTACCAGCTCGACGTGCCGCTGTTGCAGAAGGCGCTGTGGCTGGGCGGCGGCGCCGTGCTGCTGTTCGTGCTGCGGGTGCTGGTGTGGCTGGTGCCGCGCTTGATGCGCACCCAGGACCCGTCGCGCCGCGCGCCGCTGCCGCCGGTCTCGCCGGCCCTGCGCTGGCGCACCCTGGCGATCCTGGGCGGCCTGGCACTGGTGCTGGTGGTGGCCAACGGCAGTATCTGGCAGCGCGAAAAGCTGCTGGCCAGCGGCAAGCCGGTGATCCTGGAACTGGCGCCGGTCGACCCGCGTTCCCTGATGCAGGGCGACTACATGGCGCTCAACTTCGCCGCCGGGCGCGAGGTCACGCGGCTGCGGCTGGGCGGCGAGCGCCCGGACACGGAGGATTCCGTCATGGGCGAAGCATCCGATGGCTACGTGATGCTGACGGTCGATTCGCGCGGCGTGTACCAGCCCGTGCGCATCCAGACCGACGCCACGCCGCATGCCGACGACGAAGTGCCGCTGCGCTACCGAGTGCGCGACAACCAGGTGCGCATCGTCACCAACGCCTATTTCTTCCCCGAGGGCCAGGCCAAGCGCTATGAAGTCGCCAAGTTCGGTGAACTGCGCGTGGCCGAGAACGGCGAGGCCCTGTTGGTGCGCATGCTGGGCGAGGATTTGCAGCCGTTATAGGAATGGGAATGGCAGGCCGGCTCAGGGCAGCGGAAAGCGCGCGGCCCAGCGCGCGGTCGCCTCGCGCAGGAAGGCCGCCGGGTCCGGCGCGTCCAGCGGCGCGAAGCCCAATGCCCGCCAGGCGCCTTGCAGCGACGCCAGCGGCGCGCCCGTGTCGATGGCGGGGGCGCCATTCTGCTTGGACAGTTTCAGGCCGCTGGCGGGGTCCAGGATCAGCGGCACGTGCAGGTAGCGCACCGGCGGCAGACCCAGCAGCCGGCCCAGCACGCGCTGGCGCGCGGTCGAACTGAGCAGGTCGGCGCCGCGCACCACGTCGGTCACGCCCTGCGCGCCATCGTCCACCACCACCGCCAGTTGATAGGCCCACAGGCCATCCGCGCGCTTCACGGCGATGTCGCCCACCGCCCGCGCCACGTCCTGCTCCTGCGGCCCGAGCCAGCGGTCCTCGAAGCGTTCCACCCCTTCCGGCATGACCACGCGCCAGGCGCGCGCCTCGCGCCCCGGCGCCAGGCCGTGGCGGCAGGTGCCGGGGTATGGGCGTTCGCCGTCCGCGCCCGGCGCCGCCTGGCCGCGCAGCGCCGAATCGGCGATCTCGCGGCGGGTGCAGCCGCAGCCATAGACCAGCCCGCGCGCGGCCAGCGCGTCGAAGGCGGCCTGATAGGCCTCGCCGCGTTGTGATTGCCAGACGATGTCGCCGTCCCAGCGCAGGCCCAGGGCCTCCAGTTGGCCCATGATGGTCTCGGCCGCGCCGGGCACCGTGCGGGGCGTGTCCACGTCCTCGATGCGCAGCAGCCAGCGGCCGCGGTTGGCGCGCGCGTCCAGCCAGCTGGCCAGCGCGGCCACCAGCGAGCCCGCGTGCAACGGGCCGCTGGGGCTGGGGGCGAAGCGGCCGGTGTAGGTCACGGGATGGAGCAGCAAAGCAGCGGGGTTACGGCGAAACGGCGCCGCGCGCTCGATGCGCGCGGGTCGCGGGGAAACGGGCGTCGGCCGGAGCCGGCGCCGTCAGTGCAGCAAGCGCGTGCCGTCTTCGTCCAGCAGCTCTTCCAGGACCAGGTTGTCGATCTCGGCTTCCTGGCTCCAGAGAACCATGAGGGCGATGATCTTGATCTTGGACAGCGGCACGGGCGATTCCGGCGCCGCCAGGCCCCGGTCGATAACGATCTCGCGCAAGGGCGCGGGCAGCACGCCGGCCGATTCCAGGAAGGCGATGAAGCCGATGGATTCGGAGCCGAGTTGCTGGTATTCGTTATCGGTGTAGATCCGGGTACCGGTGGTGGGCGCCTGGGCGAGATCGACGCAGCGTTCGGTGGTTTCGGCCAGGCCGTAGAGCCAGCCGAGCGCGTCGTCGATGTCCTCGTGCTCGAACCCGGCGGCGGCCAGCCGTTTGGCCAGCACGTCAGCGGCGGGACAGGCTTGCGGCGTGTAGTAATTCTCGTACAGATAAACCAGGATATCGAACATATGGCGCAGTTTTGTGCCTGTTTGCACAGTCGGCCCGCATATCGGCAGACCAGCAAACATGAATTTTACTTTACGCTGATTTATTTGCCCGGGCAACCGACCGCAAGGCGGAGTGTGGCGGGGCGTCGTCGCCTTGCGACAGTCATGAAATCGACGCCCATATGCTGCCAGAATAAGGGGCTTTCCAGGCGGGGCGGCCCTTTTGGGGTCCGCCCCTCTTTAATACCCCCACGGTTCATGCGGTCTTCGGCGCCGACTCCAGCTTGAGCTGCGCCAGCTGGCGGATGAACACCGGAATGCAGATGGCCAGTCCGATCAGCCCGCTGGTCAGCCCCGGCAGGATGGTCAGCAGCGCGCCCAGCGTGCACAGCCAGCGTTCCCAGCTTTTCATGCCCACCAGCATGTAGCGCGAGAACGCCGCCGACAGCAGCACCAGCCCCACCATGCAGCCGAACAGCGTCACGAAGAAGTCGTACCACGTGAAGCCCTGCACCGAGATCAGCAGCGACGGCGAGAACACGAACACGAACGGCACGATCAGCTTGGTGATGCCCAGCCGGAACGCGGTATTGCCGGTCTTGAAGGGATCGCTGCCGGCCATGCCCGCCGCCGCGTAGGCCGCCAGCGCCACCGGCGGCGTGATGTCGGCCAGGATGCCGAAATAGAACACGAAGAAGTGCGCCGCGATCGGCTGCACCCCCAGCTGCACCAGCGTCGGCGCGGCCACCGCCACCATGATCAGGTAGTTGGCGGTGGTGGGAATGCCGCAACCCATCAGGATGCAGACGACGCCCGTCATGATCAGCGCCGCGACCAGCGTCAGCGACTGGGCATTGGCGATAGTCTCGGGAATGATCGCGCCCGCCACGCCGGCGATCGATTGCGCCGCCGAGATCACGATGTACGAGATCTTGAAGCCCACCCCCGTCAGCGTCACCACGCCGATCACGATGCCCACCGTGCCGGCCGCCGCGCCCACCGCCAGCGCGTACTTGGCGCCGGTCTCGAAGGCTTCGTACAGATCGCGCCAATGCAGCCGCTGGAACGGATTGAGCAGGCCCACGATGATGCAGCCGGTGATGCCGGCAAACGCCGCCAGGTACGGCGTGCGGCCGCTGGCCAGCACGCCGATCAGCAGAATCAGCGGAATCAGCGTTGGCCAGCGCATCTTGAACGACTGCTTCAGCTTGGGCATTTCCTCGGCCGTCAGGCCGCGCAGGCCCTCGCGCTTGGCCTCGAAGTGCACCTGCATGAACATGCCGAAGAAATACAGAAAGGCCGGGAAGATGCCCGCGATCGCGATCTGCTGGTACGGAATGCCCAGGAACTCGATCATCAGGAACGCCGCCGCGCCCATGATCGGCGGCGTGATCTGTCCGCCCGTGCTGCTGGCCGCCTCCACCCCCGCCGCGAAATGTCGCGGATAGCCAATGCGGATCATCGCCGGAATGGTCAGTGAGCCCACCGTCACGGCGTTGGCCACCGACGAACCCGACAGCATGCCGAACATGGCCGAGCCGAACACCGACACCTTGGCCGGGCCGCCCGCATAGCGTCCGGCGATGGTGGACGCCACGTCCAGGAACAACTGGCCCAGGCCGATGCGCGTGGCCAGCACGCCGAACAGCACGAAGTGGAACACGTAGGTGGCCACCACGCCCACCGCCACGCCGTACACGCCCTGGCTGGTCAGGTACATGTGGTTGACGATCTGCGACCACGTATTGCCTGCGTGCTGCAGCAGCCCGGGGAAATACGGCCCGAAGGCGGCGTAGGCCATGAACACCAGCGCGATGATCGGCAGCGGCCAGCCCATGGCGCGGCGCGTGGCTTCCAGCAGCCCGATCAGCAGGATCGAGCCCATCAGCACGTCGATCGGCAGCGGATTGCCGACGCGGAACGCCAGGTCCTCGAAAATGTAGGGGATGTACAGCACCGACAGCGCCAGCGCGATGGCGATGATCCAGTCATACAGCGGCACGCCGCCCGGCGCGTACCAGGTGGACTTCGGCTCGCGCTGGTAATGCGACTTGGAAAAGCCGAACACCAGGAAGATCAGGCTCAGCACGAAGGCCAGGTGCACGCCGCGGTGCGTGGCTTCGCGCAGCAGGCCGAAGCCGGCGGTGTAGTAGTGGAACAGCGACAGCGCCACCAGCAGGCCCGAGACGATCCAGGTGGCGCTCTTGTGCAGCGGCCGGAAGCGGATCTCGGAATCGTACTTTTCCGCCAGCTGCTGTGTTTTCTCGTGGTCTATTTCCATAGCCAGGTTTCTCAGGTGATTGCGCGAACAGGGCCGCCCGAGGCGGCCCTGCGCTGGCGCGGCGATGGGCGCCGCGCTTCCCCGGAAGGGACGGGTCGGCGCTTACTTCAGCAGGCCGATTTCCTTGTAGAACTTCTCGGCGCCCGGGTGGAACGGGATGCCCGCGCCCTTGACCGCGTTGTCGCGGGTGATGAGCTTGCCCTTGGCGTGGCCGTTGTCCAGCGTCTTGCGGGTGGCGTCGCTGTACAGCGCCTTGGTGACGTCGTACACCACCTGTTCGGACAGCTTGGCCGACGTCACCATCTGCGCGTTGACCGAGATGGTCTTGACCTCGCCCACGTTCTGGTAGGTGTTGGCGGCAATGGTGTCGGGCGTGAAGAACTCCTGCTTGGCGCGCAGCGCGTCGATCTCGGGGCCGACCAGCGGCACGATTTCGATGCCGCCGCCGCTGGAGGCCAGCTCGGCGATGGCGCCGGCGGGGGCGCCGCCCACGAAGAAGAACGCGTCCAGGCCGCCGTCCTTGAGCTTGTCGCCGGCCTGGTTGGGCTTGAGGTATTCGGCCTTGACGTCCTTGTCGGTCATGCCATAGGCGCCCAGGATCAGGCGCACGTCCACCAGCGTGCCGGAACCCGGCTCGTCCATCGACACGCGCTTGCCCTTCAGGTCGGCCACGCTCTTGATGCCCGCGCCCTTGCGCGTCACCAGGTGGATGCTTTCCGGATACAGCGTGGCGATCAGGCGCAGGTCCTGCGCCTTGGGCTTGCCTTCGAAGGTGCCGGTGCCGCTGTAGGCCCAGAAGGCCACGTCCGACTGCGTGAAGCCGGCTTCGAACGAACCGCCCATGATGCCGTTGATGTTGGCCACCGAACCGTTGGAGGCGACCGCGGTGGCGATCAGCTTGCCGGGTTGGGACACGGCGTTGGCGATGATGCCGCCGATGGGGTAGTAGGTGCCGGCGGTGCCGCCGGTGCCGATACGGAAGAACTGCTGGGCTTGCGCGGCCCCGGTCGCGCCGACAGCGGCGGCGGCCATGGCCAGGGTGGCGATCCAATTCCTGAGTTTCATGCGAGCTTCTCCGTTATGAGTGGAAGTAACCTATTGTTGTGTTGAAATTCTGGCACGCCACCCGCCCTGCGCCAATGGCCTGGAAGCTATCGTTTACCAGGGGTTGCCGCAGTGCGGAAACGTCAACGGTCCGGCGTGGGCCATCGCGCGCGGCGGCGGTTCACGGTTACGCCGCAGGTTTGATCACGGAGCTATTCGATGTCCCAAGAAGTCATCCGCGGCATAGTGCTGCCCCCGCCCGCCCAGGCCGGCGATCCCCTGGCCAGCGTCGACACGCCCAGCCTGGTGCTGGACCTGGCCGCGTTCGAGGCCAACCTGCGCGCCATGCAGGCCTGGGCCGACCGCCACGAGGTCGCGCTGCGGCCGCACGCCAAGGCCCACAAATGCCCCGAGATCGCGCGCCGCCAACTGGCGCTGGGCGCGCGCGGCATCTGTTGCCAGAAGGTCAGCGAAGCCGTGCCGTTCGTGGCCGCCGGCATCACCGACATCCACATCAGCAACGAAGTGGTCGGCCCGGCCAAGCTGCGCCTCTTGGCCCAACTGGCGCGCGCCGCCAAGCTCAGCGTCTGTGTCGACAATGCCGCCAACCTGGCGCGGATCTCGCAGGCCATGGCCGCGGCCGGCGCCGAGATCGACGTGCTGGTGGAAGTGGACGTGGGCCAGGGCCGCTGCGGCGTGTCCGACGACGCCACCGTGCTGGCGCTGGCGCAGCAGGCGCGCGACCTGCCGGGCGTGACCTTCGTCGGCCTGCAGGCCTATCACGGCTCGGTGCAGCACTTGCGCACCCGCGAGGAACGCGCCGCCGTCTGCCGCCAGGCCGCGCGCATCGCCGCGTCGTATCAACTGCTGCTGCGCGAGAGCGGCATCGCCTGCGACATCATCACCGGCGGCGGCACCGGCAGCGCCGAATTCGATGCCGCCAGCGGCGTCTACACCGAACTGCAGGCCGGTTCCTACGCCTTCATGGACGGCGACTACGGCGCCAACGAATGGGACGGCCCGCTCGCCTTCCAGAACAGCCTGTTCGTGCTGTCCACCGTGATGAGCACGCCGGCGCCCGACCGCGTCATCCTCGACGCCGGCCTGAAATCCACCACCGCCGAATGCGGCCCGCCCGCGATCCACGGCGCCCAGGGCCTGCAATACGCCGCCATCAACGACGAACACGGCGTGGTGCGCGTGGCGCCCGACGCGCAGCCGCCGGCGCTGGGCGACACGCTGCTGCTGGTGCCCTCGCACGTCGATCCCACCTTCAACCTGCACGACGGGCTGGTGGTCTATCGCGACGGCATCGTGCAGGACATCTGGGAGATCTCGGCGCGCGGGTTCTCGCGCTGATGGCGGCCGCGCCGATCGCGATGGAGCCGTTGTCCTTCGATTGGAAGACGCCGCTGCCGGAACTGCTGGACGCGTTGCGGCAGGCGTATGCGGCGCGCTACCCGGCCCTGGCCGCCGCGCGGCTCGATGCGCTGCGCGCGGCGTTGCGCGATGACCGCGCCGACGACTTCCTGCCGCCGCTGGGCCAGGAACTGGAAGCGCAGGGGCTGGCGTTGATCGAGCAGGACGAAGACGACGACGCCATCCATCTGCTGATCGTGCCTCTGGCCGATGCTGGCGACGCGCTGGCACAGATCGGGGCACGGGGCCAACAAGGTACGCGGCATCGGCAGGACGGCGCCCCGCAAGGCGCGCCGGCGGCATTGCCGCGCCCTGCTTCCGGTCCGCTGGCGCAGCCTGGCGATTATCTGGACATGGCGCAGTGCGTCCCGCTGGCGCCGGGCTGGGCATGCATGGCCAACCGTGACACGGCGGCGCCGCAACTGGTGGACCTGCATGATTGGCCGGCCCTGCGCGAGGTTGGCGGCAAGTTCCAGCCGCATCGCGGCCTGCTGGCATCGGCCGTCGCCGCCAACGGCGTCCATGCCTGGATCGAGCAAGGCCCAGACGGCATCGCCGGCACGCCCTATGCCCATCTGCTGCGCGCGCCCCGGGTCGAGGCCGCGCCGCTCAACCGCCCCGGCCTTGCGCTGCCGCCGCGCGCGGCGCAGGCGCAGCGCCGCACGCCCGAATTCAGCCTGGGCTTCGCGGGCGACGACCTGCTGCTGGTGGATCGCGGCATGGTGTTCGTGTACTGGGGCTTTGCCGCGCAGGACGAAGCGGCCGCCATCGAGCCGGCACTGCTGTACACCGCGCCGCCGCAACGCCGCCCCGTCAGCGACCGCTCGGCGGTGATCCAGACGCCCGACGGCCGCGCCTGCGTGCTGTGCCGTGGCCAGCTTCTGCGGTGGCGCGGCGGCCAGTTGCATCCCCTGGCATTGCGCTATCCCGAGGCGGCATCGGGGGATCTCTCGCATCCCGTCGCCTGCGGCAGCGGCGCCATCGCCTGGCTGGAAGACGACGCGCTTTGCCACGCGGACCTGGACGCCCTTGCCGTCAGCCGCCATGCGCCGCAACAGATGCCCGCCGGCGGCATGATCCTGCAGTCCCTGCCGCAAGGCTGGCTGCTGCTGGGCCACTGGCATGCGCCGCACCGCAGCCTGGACCTGGGCCAGTTGTGGCATCCCGATTCCGGCCAGGTCCTGCGCATCCGCCACGGCGCGCTCGATCTGGATAGCGGCATCCAGCGCGCGTGGATTTTGCCGGATGGCGGGGTGATGGTCGGGGGACAACTGCGTCACGTGCGCCTGGGTCGCTTCGACGCATTGTTGGGCCGATTGCCAGCCGCTTGACCCTCGGCGGCCGGGCCATGGCCGCCGCCAGGATCCACGCGCCCTATCCGGCCAGGTCCGTCATCCCCAGGAACTGCCGCAGCTCGGGCGTGGCCGGCGCGGTGAACAATTCCTCCGGCGGCCCGATCTCGTGCACGCGCCCCTGGTGCATGAACACCACGCGGTCGCACACCTCGCGCGCAAAGCGCATCTCGTGCGTCACCATCAGCAGCGTCATGCCGTCGGCGGCCAGCTCGCGCACCACCGCCAGCACCTCGTTGACCAGCTCCGGGTCCAGCGCCGACGTGATCTCGTCGCATAGCAGCGCCAGCGGCTGCATCGCCAACGCGCGCGCGATCGCCACGCGCTGCTGCTGCCCGCCCGACAATTCCTCGGGCCAGGCGTCGAACTTGTGTTCCAGTCCCACCCGCGTCAGCATCGCCCGCGCCAGGTCGGCGGCCTGGTCCTGCGGCATGCGCTTGGCCACCATCGGCGACAGCATCACGTTGCGCCCCACCGTCAGGTGCGGGAACAGGTTGAACTGCTGGAAGATCATGCCCACCTTCAACCGCAGCGCGCGCAACCGCAGCTCGTCGTCGCCCAGCTGCGCGTCCGCCACCATGATGGCGCCGCTGTCGATCTGCTCCAGGCCGTTCACGCAGCGCAACAGCGTGCTCTTGCCGGAACCGCTTTTGCCGATGATGGCGATCACCTCGCCAGGCTCGACGCGCAACGTCACCCCTTTCAGGACTTCGTTGTCGCCGAACTTCTTGCGGACGTCTTCAAGAGCGATGAGGGGCATGCAACTTCCTTTCCAGCAGCAGGCTGAGGCGCGACAGGGGCCAGCACAGCGCGAAATAGATCAGCGCGGCGCAGGCATAGACGGTGAAGGGGCTGAAGGTGGCGTTGGTGATCACCGTGCTGGCCTGGGACAGCTCGGTGAAACCGATGATGGAGGTCAGCGCCGTGCTCTTGACGATCTGCACCGCGAAGCCGACGGTCGGCGCCACCGCGATGCGCAGCGCCTGTGGCAGCACCACGTAGCGCATCTGCTGCACGTAGCCCAGCGCCAGGCTGGCCGAGGCTTCCCACTGGCCTTTCGGAATCGCTTCCACGCAGCCGCGCCAGATCTCGGCCAGGAACGCGCCCGACCACAGCGTCAGCGCCGCGCCCGCGGCCAGCCACGGCGGCACCTCGACCCCGGCCAGCGACAAGCCGAAGAACGCCAGGAACAACTGCATCAGCAGCGGCGTGCCCTGGAACAGTTCGATATACGCCCAGCTCACGCGCCGCAGCAGCGCCACGCGCGAGGTCCGCATCATCAGCGCCAGCATGCCCATCAGCGCGCCGCCGGCAAACGCCACCAGCGACAGCACGACGGTCCAGCGCGCCGCCAGCAGCAGGTTGCGGACAATGTCCCAGGTGGTGAACTCGATCATCGCGCCGCCTTGCGGAACACCCGCCTGCCCGTCATGCGCAGCAACTGGCGCAACAACACCGCCAGCACCAGATAGATGCCGGTGGTCACGAAATACACCTCGAACGCGCGGAAATTGCGCGACTGGATGAAATTGGCCGCGAACGTCAGGTCCTCGGCCGCGATCTGCGAGCACACCGCGGACCCCAGCATCACGATCACGATCTGCGACGACAGCGCCGGCCAGATGCGCGCCAGCGCGGGTTTCAGCACCACATGGCGGAACACCTGCAAGCGCGTCATCGCCAGGCTGGCGCCGGCCTCGTACTGGCCCTTGGGCGTGGCGTCGATGCCGGCGCGGATGATCTCGGCGCTGTAGGCGCCCAGGTTCAGCGCCATCGCCAGGCAGGCCGCCTGCATCTCGCTGAACTGCACGCCCAGCGACGGCAGCCCGAAGAACACGAAAAACAACTGGATCAGGAACGGCGTGTTGCGCACCACCTCCACATAGGCGGTGACCGGCGCGCGCAGCCAGCGCGGCCCCTGCGTGCGGGCCCAGGCGCAGGCGATGCCCAGCGCCACGCCCGCCACCGCGCCAAACGCGATCAGCTCGACCGTCACGCCAATGCCCTTGATGAGCACCGGCGTGTAGTCGAACACGGAAGCGAAGTCGAATTGATAAGCCATGAACAGCGCTCCGGCGCGCGCGCCTGCCTTACAGATCCTTGGGCAGATCGGCGCCCAGCCACTTCTTGGAGATCGCCGTCAGCGAGCCGTCGCGCTTGGCGTTGGCCAGGATCTCGTTGACCTTGGCGCGCAGCTTCGGCTCGTCCTTGTTCAGGCCGATGTAGCAGGGCGAATCCTTGATCAGGAACTTGGTCTCCGGCTTCTTCGGCGGGTTGCGCGCCAGGATCGCGGCCGCCACCACGTTGCCCGTGGCGATCAGCGGCACCTGGCCCGACAGAAAGGCGGTGATGGTGCCGTTGTTGTCTTCATAGCGCTTGAGCGTGGCCGTGGGCGGCGCGATCTTGGTCAGCTCGATGTCCTCGACCGCGCCGCGCGTCACGCCGATGGTCTTGCCCGCCAGGTCGGCGGCCGACGCCACCTTCAGGTCGGCCGGGCCGAACACGCCATTGAAGAACGGCGCATACGCGTCGGAGAAATCGATCGCCTTCTCGCGCTCCGGATTCTTGCCCAGGCTGGAGATCACCAGATCCACCTTGCGGGTCTGCAGGTACGGCACGCGGTTGGCGCTGGTCACCGGCACCAGCTCCAGCTTCACGCCCAGTTGCTTGGCGATCAGCGCGGCCGTGTCGATGTCATAGCCCAGCGGCTTCATGTCGGCGCCGACCGAGCCGAACGGCGGGAAGTCCTGCGGCACCGCGACCTTGAGGGTGCCGCGCTTGACGATATCGTCCAGGGTGTCGGCATGCGTGAGCGGCGCGGCCAGCAGCGTGGCGGCGGTGCAGAGGGACAGCAACAGGGTTCTACGGTTCATGAGGAACTCTCCAGGGCGCGCCGCCCCGGGAGCGGGGTCGAGCGTTGCACACCAATTCGGTATACAAAACTGGAAAAGCAAGTTCCGTGCCATTTTGGGCACGCCGTGGCGCGCGCCTATTGCTCCTCGCCCATCGCACCAGGGTGGTGCATCGTGCGCCGTTGCGGCGCATGCGTGGCACCGGATCGGCACCACGGCGAGCGCCGGGGCGGGAACCGCCCCGCCACCGGCTCCTGCGGGACAGTCGTCAGTCCACCTGCGCGCCCGACTGCTTGACCGCCTTGCCCCACTTGTCGACCTCGCCGGCGATGAACGCGCCGGTGGCCTCGGGCTTCATCGGCATCGGCTCCGCGCCGCGATCACGGAAGAACTTCTGCATCTCGGGCGTGCCCAGCACGTGGCCGATCTGCTGGCTCAGGTAGTTGGTCACAGCCGGCGGCGTATCACGCGGCGCCAGCACCGCCGCCCAGCCGATCGCCTCGAAACCCGGATGACCGCTCTCGGCCACCGTCGGCACGTCCGGCAGTTGCGGCAGGCGCTTGGCCGTCGTCACCGCCAGCGCCACCGCCTTCTTGCTCTGCACGTGCGGCAGCCCCGCCGTCACCGAATCCACCATCAGCGGCACCTGGTGCCCCAGGAAATCCGCCTGCGCCGGGCCGCTGCCCTTGTACGGAATATGGCGGATGTCGATATCGGCCGCCGCCTTGAACATCTCGGCCGACAGATGCTGCGTGCCGCCGATGCCGGCGCTGGCATACGCCAGCTCGCCCGGATTGGCGCGCGCCTGCTTGACCAACTGCTGCAGCGACGTAATGCCCGAAGCCGGCGTCGCCAGGAACATCAGCGGCACCGAGAATACCCCCGACACCGGCGCGAAATCCTTGGTCAGGCTGTAGTTGATGGTCTTGTACAGCGTCTGGTTCACCGCCGCGGCCGAGCCCGCGATCACCAGCGTGTAACCGTCCGGCGTCGCGCGCGCGGCCTGCTCCATGCCGATATTGCTGCCGGCGCCGGCGCGGTTCTCCACCACGATCGGTTGTTTGACGGCAGTGCCCAGCTTCTCGGCCAGCGCGCGGGCGAAGATATCGGTGGCCTGCCCCGGCGGGAACGGCACGATCAGGCGGATGGGACGGTCGGGATATTCGGCATGCGCGGCCGTCGCGGCCGCCGCCAGCACCAGGCCGGCGGCAAGACTGGAAAGAATTCGTGTCATGATCGGTCAGTAAAAAGCGACAAAGAGCGGCGTCCGGCGCCGGCCCTGTTGCATAAAATAGAGAGCCCCGCGCAAGCGGCCCTTTTGGGGCGGCCGTGGGGCGGATCGGCTGGGGGTGCGTCACGATAGCATTCCCCCGCCGGTGCTAAATTCGGCATTTAGCGTTTCCCTTCTTTTTCAACCCCTGTTCTCTCCTTTCAGCAGGAACCGCCATGGAATTCAGCCAGTACAACGTCAACGCCCTCATGGAGATCACCTCCCGTCCGGACCTCGTGTTCGTGCGCGGCCAGGGGTCCTGGCTGGAGGATCACGCGGGCAAGCGATACCTGGACTTCGTCCAGGGCTGGGCCGTCAACACCCTGGGCCACAGCGCCCCGGAAATGCAGAAGGCCCTGCTGGACCAGTCCAAGCTGCTGATGAACCCGTCGCCGGCGTTCTACAACCTGCCCTCCATCGAACTGGCCACCCGCCTGACCGGCGCCTCGGTCTTCGACCGCGTCTTCTTCGCCAACAGCGGCGGCGAAGCCAACGAAGGCGCCATCAAGCTGGCGCGCAAATGGGGCCAGGTCAACAAGAAGGGCGCCTACAAGATCATCACCATGAACCACGGCTTCCACGGCCGCACCCTGGCCACGATGTCCGCGTCCGGCAAGCCGGGCTGGGACAAGATGTTCGCGCCGCAGGTGGAAGGTTTCCCGAAGGCCGAGATCAATGATCTGGAATCGGTGCGCAAGCTGATCGATGACCAGACCGTGGCGATCATGCTCGAACCTGTTCAGGGCGAAGCTGGCGTCATCCCGGCGACGAAGGAATTCATGCAAGGCCTGCGCAAGCTGGCGGATGAGCACAAGCTGCTGTTTATTGTGGATGAAGTGCAGACGGGGATGGGCCGTACCGGCACCCTGTTCGCCTACCAGCAATCCGACGTGGTGCCGGACATCATGACGCTGGCCAAGGGGATTGGTGGTGGGGTGCCGTTGGCTGCTCTCTTGGCGCGTCAGGAAGTTTGCGTGTTCTCGCATGGGGACCAGGGTGGTACGTATAACGGGAATCCGTTGATGGCAGCTGTGGGGGTGGCGGTGTTTGATGCGCTGGCTGCGCCGGGCTTTATCGAAGCGGTCAATGCGCGTGCCAAGCAGCTGTCCGAAGGGCTGCTGGCTTTGTCGGCCAAGTATGGGATGAAGGGTGAGCGCGGGATGGGGTTGCTGCGTGCGCTGATCATGGATCGGGATGATGGCCCCGCCATCGTCGAGGCCGCGCGGAATTTGACGCCGAATGGGCTGCTGCTGAATGCGCCGCGGGGGAATTTGCTGCGGTTTATGCCGGCGTTGAATGTGACGGCTGAAGAAATCGATACGATGCTTACGCAGTTGGATGGGTTGATTGCGCAGGTGC
The DNA here is from genome assembly GCF_052906545.1 of Achromobacter sp. CSND-B12. Classification (NCBI taxonomy): domain Bacteria; kingdom Pseudomonadati; phylum Pseudomonadota; class Betaproteobacteria; order Burkholderiales; family Alcaligenaceae; genus Achromobacter; species Achromobacter sp. CSND-B12. The sequence goes on from NZ_JBREGJ010000001.1 coordinate 3,186,138, forward strand.
GCAAGGGTTGATCCGAGCCATCGGGCACTAATGAACAAAGGCCGCATATCCGCGGCCTTTGTTCATTTTGAGCGCACGCATGCGCTATCGCAGCCGCCTCACTAGAACTTGTGGGACAGCGCCACCATGAAGTTGCGGGGATCGCCGTAGTTCCGGGTGCTGTAGAAGTTCACCTGCGAATAGTATTTCTTGTCGAACAGATTGTTGATGTTGAGCTGCAAGGCGGTCTGCTGCGTGAACGCATAGCGCGCCATCAGATTGGCGATCGCGTAGCTGGGGAGGTCCGCGCGGCGCTGCACGAACGGGCCGCTGCCATTCGCACCCCACACCGTTGCCCACGAACCGCTCTGCCACCGCACGCCGCCGCCTACCGTCAGGTTCCGCAAAGCGCCGGAAAAGGCGCATGTCGTAAACAGGTTGAAGGTATTCCGAGGCAAGGCGGTATTCGGTTTTGCGTGTCGCGCAGAAACGGGGTTTCTGTTTTTTTAAGAGTCATAAGCGCCATTAAATCCGCACGCGCAATATTAAAAAAGTTTGTTGTTAATATCACTTGCTAAGTTCTTGCCGGTACGATGATCGCTACTAGTTTTTGAGAAAGAAAAAGTGTAGCGCCCATCACCTTGAAAAACGGCTTTATAGTGCTTTCCGTCGTCAGTGAGATCAAAGCCGAGGCGACCCAGCGCGTTCCGGGTTTTCGCATCCATTTCTTGGTAAGTTTTGAGTAGAGTCTTGATCTCGTTTCCTAGCGCCTGGCCTGCGCCAGACGTAAGGTTGGCCGCAATTAAGTCGTGTAGTACATGTTGACGACGACTGCCCTCGCGAGCAATGCGGCTCGCCTCCCTGAGGGCTTCTATGATGATATCCGCGATCTCGTGTTGATACAGATCTTGTTCATTGCCGCGTTGGATTAGCCCGTCTGCTGAGGACTGGCTCGCCACAGAAAGTCGACGATTTTCAGAGGAAAGCCGAGATACCTCCTCCTCCGCCTCTTTGGCGCGAGCTTCTTTCGCTGCAAGGTCTGCGTCAAAGGCCTCAATATATGCGCGAAGTTCAGTGGATCCTGCGGACTTAAGTTGATCAAGCCGATTGCGAGCCACAGCCTCCTTGAGGTTAGACCACGTACACGGGGTTGCCAGGCGTCGGTTAGACAAGGCAATGCGGATATCCCTTGCGACCTCGAATTGCAGCGCTCGTGGATCGGGGGTTTCGTCATCTAAAAAGTATGCTTTTCTAGATTGAGAATTCGGCCAGTACACACCGACGGTGCCGCCAAACACATTTCTTGCACCGGTTAAACCTTTCACTTTTATGGAAAAGGTTCTGGATGGTTCCACTACAACGTGGGCTGTACCAGAAACTGATTTTGCCAACTCATCAGGGTCAATTAGATGTCCACCCCGGAAACCCGTGCTTATATAAACGATGGGAAGAGAATTGTTTGCGGTACCGAGAATAAGATCTGCGGCAACTTGTGCCTCGTCCTCTCCTAGTCGAAAGGGACAGTCCGTAACTGGAATCTCGCCATCTGTACCTCCGCCAAGTTGATTAAGTGCTTGGCGAATAAAGTACGGCTTTTTGGGTGGAGGTAGCCTAGCAGCAGTGCTCAAAGCTTCACAGACGGTTCGAATGCTGAGGGTTTGTTTTTCATGTGTCTTAAACGTAACTATGGCAGTTGTCCATTGAAGTCCCTCTTCCGTTCGGACGTAGTGCAAACCACCAATCTCGAAATCTCTTCCGCCAGCTCTCGCAAGAATTACTTGTTCATCCCCGATGGTGACGATACGTTCACCCTCTTTGGGTAGATCCAAAAGGTCAGACCGTTGGGTTTTGGTATGTGGACTTCCCGCTATCCACTCACACGCAAGGCGCATGACTTCTTCGACAGTGTTCTTTGAATCGATGGGAAATTCTGTGGAAAAGTGAGCCATGTATGCGCGTAGAAAGTAGATAATTAATATTAATTGGTGTTGACCGCCATAACAGTCCGTACTAACGCTCGAATTTTGTGGGCGACGATATGTCGATCAGGCACATGTGGGAGATCCCCAACACTGCTAAGACTGGGCACTTACGGGAACGTCGCTAATAACGAAATATTAGTTATTTATGACGCCGGTTGAATAGCGATAAAAGTGACCGGTACGTTGCTGGATTCTAGAACGAATTTGTTTCAATTGGTAGGTTGGAGATTCCTCTAAGGGAAGCCGTGTACGTGATCGGGTACAGGTCCTCGTGATGGGCCAAGATCCAATGCTAGGTGTGCATCGAGACCAAATCGGGTCTGTGTCCGTCCCTGTTAAGTCCGTTCCGCGAGCAACCGCGGCGGCAGTTTCTTGCGTGCCGATGGTGAGGTTAAGGGTTTACCCTCTCTTTTTCTTCAATTATGATAAAAATTATTTAATTTGCACTATTCTTGTTACTCAAGTCATACTTCGTGCTGGAGCGCCGGTTCGTACGATCACCTACACGGTGAATAAATACTTTTTTTAAATTCGCTAAGGAGAGGCCGTGAGTCAAAAGGTTACAACGTTCCATCTTAAAGATTTAAGGCTGTGGACGGAAAACCCTCGTGATGCGATCGACGCTCGAGCGAGCGATCAAACGATTGTTGATAGAGCAATTGCTGATCAACGGGGAAAATGGACCCTTCCTAAGTTGGCTCTAGAAATGGGGAAGTATTACGATTTCAGTGAGTTGCCCACGGTAGTTTTGCATGGACAGACTCCTATCGTTTATGACGGAAATAGGAGAATGATCCTAGGGAAAATAAAGCATGGACATGTGAAGGCCGATGGTATTGACATTGCCGCTATCCCCGATTTCCCAGAAAAAATTCCCTGCAATTTGTGTTCGCGAGAGATAGCTCTTGCAAATATTTTTAGAAAACACGCTGATACAGGTTCATGGCAACCGTTGGAGCGTGACATTTTCCTTCATAAGTTCATGGGGAAACCAAAAACTCCATTTTTAATGATGGAAGAGAATACGGGGTTAATCAGCAAGAACCCACATCTGAATCAACGTTTCGTGAAGGAGGAGATCTTTCGTCCGGATATGCTGGAAGAACTAGGAATTTTCTTGGAAGACGGGAAGTTGCTCAGTAAATTCGACTCCAAGGAAACGAGAGAAATACTCGAGGATATTTCCAAGAAAATTAAAAACAAGACAATTTCGACGCGAAAAAATAGAGGGGATGTGCTCGGCGTATTGGACCCTGATAATAGACGTGTTATTGACTCCGGCAAAAAAAAATCGGCTAAAGAAGTTGATCTAAATAGTGTCACAGAATCGACTCCTCCCAGCAATTACGGGCTGCGGCAAACCAGGCGTGTAAGGGGAAAGGGGCATGAAATATTCGGAGGTCCTCTGTACTTAAATGCCGGAGATGTCAGCAACCTGTATCGCGACATCGCTGACCTGCATAGATACTACAGAGAAAATAAAAAGAATCTGTCCGCGATGTTTCCTTGCTTGATCCGAATGGCACTTAGGTTGCTCGCCGAAACAGCAGCAAAAGATAAGGGACAAGATTTAAAATCTTATGTAAATTCACATTTTCAGGTCGCAAAAAGTACACTTGATACTGACGCGAAGACTACACTTTCTAACCAGAACGTGAATGAGGGTAGTTTGGTGCAGCTATTGCATACTGGCGCTCACAATTATTCTGCCGCCGCAAGTGTGGATCAAACTATTGCAGTGTCCGTTATAATTGGGGCAATACTAACTGATTCACATGGTAAGGTAGCCAAGTCGTGAGCCGCTATTGCTCCCCGTTGCGATATCCTGGTGGGAAAAATTGCATTTTTCCATTTGTCTCCAATCTCTTTTATGAAAACGACCTTGTCGGCGTCGCATATGCGGAGCCTTATGCGGGGGGGGGCGGACTTGCATTGCGCTTATTGTTCGAGGAGTACGTGGATAGAATATATATTAATGACCTGGATCCTGCGATTTACGCGTTCTGGAAGGCTGTTCTCGAAAGATCGGATGAGTTGTGCGATTGGATAGACCAAGTAGAGGTCTCGATGCACAATTGGCATTACTTTAAGAAACTGCAAGGCCAAGATTTAGATTTCTTTGAGACTGCGAAAACAACATTTTTTCTCAACAGAACTAATGTTTCTGGGGTGCTAAAGGGGGGGGTTATTGGTGGTTATGAGCAAAAAGGAAAATTTAAAATAGATGCTCGTTTCAATAAAAGCGACTTGATAGCAAGGATAAAAAAAATTGCGCGATTTAGGGATAGAATAAACGTATCAAATTTGGATGGGCTGTCCTTTGTAAGAAAAATGGATGCCATGCGGGAAGAGGTATTTATATATCTGGATCCTCCTTATTTTCAAAAGGGATCTGATTTGTATATGAATTTCTACTCTAAAGCTGATCACAAGAAGTTGTCTAGCTATGTTGGCAGAATAAAAAATAAATGGATGGTGTCTTATGATAATCACGAATTTATTTTGAATCTTTACGCCAATCGAAAGAAAGTTATGTATAAACTTTCTCAGAGTGCCTCCAATCGTGTCGGAGATGAGGTTCTAATATTTTCGGAGAAGATATCGTTCGATCAGGCGGTTTCTTCGTTAAGTCATCCTGTATACATTTAGCAAAGCGAAGCGGCTATTTGGTGCAGAATTGATAATAGTAAAAGTCATACCTGATAGTATAAAAACTTTGTAGTGAAACGAAGTTCGGAGGTGCCGGACGAGATGTATTGTTCTATTATTTTTCTCTTTGATCCCGGCAGGAAAAAATGGTTGCTTCAGAAAAAACAGAGGCCTCAAATTCTAATAACAGGTGGTGGGAGTCTTATCTCGTTAGATATTTCCTGGGATTCGTAGTCGGCGCTATATGCATAGCAGCCATTGTGATATACAGTGGCCTGGTGCCAGGGGCATTATTTGTAGCAAATGAGGCGTCACGGGTAGTCTCCAATGAGCCTAAGTACGGGATGACATCAATTGTCGTAGCGGTTGCTGTGCTGGGATTAGCATATTGTTATGTAGCTAGTACTCCCATTACCGTTTTGCATGCAGGGCGATATAGCAAGGGGGCGGCCGACAGGCTATCGCGGTTCTTTTGGTTCGGCTGGGTCCTTGTGCTAAGCATTTTGATGTTCATCCCACAGCTGGCGAAATTTCGATTCTCATGTGGATTGGTTTTCTATGCGGCCGCATTTGTAATTTCCGGCGTATTCATTGCCTTGTGGCGATTTGATAACGGCGAAGGAGCTACTGGCGCAGGTAATGCGGTTGTCGGTAGGTCGAAAGCAATAGTGCCTGAATCGGGCGCCGTTGATTACAGAAATCGTGATTACGTACTGATTTTTCCATTTTTCTGCGCAATCTGGTCTTTCTCTCAGTTCATTCCCCTTTATTTTGGGGTTGATCCGAAAATATCCGATATCAGGCTTCTTGTGATCGGGGCGCCTGTTGTTTGGATTGGTCTCGCGCAGTATTTCGTGCTTTTTAAAATTTTCAATGGCTCGAAGGATAACTACGAATTCTATAAGAAGCTTTTTGCTGCAAGGCGAAAGGCCGGGGCGAGAGATGTGCGCGATACCTATTCCCACCTTCGCGAGCATTCGAACGCTATCTTCATTGTGGCCGTTGAAATTAGCATGCTTGCACTAGTGCTCGGCGGTATGAGGATAGACCGAGCTGGTGCTCGAACCTCTCATTGGGATAGTGTGACTTTTTGGCTATCGGCATTGGGAATTTGGATCGTACCCACTATATTCATGTGGTCGCGAGCAAATGCGATGGAGCGATATTTTTCAGAGAATTCCGAACAGTTTCTCGCTGAGGACAATCAAGCGACACGAAGCGATCCGCATGAGGTGAGTGGCATCTAGTCTTTAATCGCGCTATTTTATTAATATGCCGATATTGTCTATGGAAATTCTCGCTCGGCAAGTGTTAACTCCGGCACTCCACGAATGGCTTCTAATAAAGTAGTGCCATTCGTTCGGCCTTGGATGGAGAAAGCTGCTGAAGTGCCGGGTTGACATACGATCGGGTGGGTCTGTACTTATAACCAAGCACTGATCGATCTACTCGGGATGACTTTCGCAAGTCGGGCAAGTTAGGAATTTAGCTTGCTAAATTGATGATGCGGGGGCGGCGAGGGTCGACCTACATGCTTGGTTGACCGTTACTACAGAGCGAGCTCGTTGACGTCACATCTCAATCGCTACTGTTAGCGAGATAGTGGCGTTTCTGATGGATAGACCGCCCGTATTCCATACTATCATCCCCCACCCGTACAGCCTCTTTTACGGTCTATACTTTCTCGGCTACTACACCAACGGTAGCCCGGTTTGGAAGCCGGCAATGTCTTTGGCGGACCGCCGCCGCTTGGCGGCTTTTTCACGTCCATCCGCCTCTGCACGTCCCTATGGGCGGGCCCTGGCGAGGGTGCGTTCGCGCACGCCGGTTTCCAAAGACGCCGGTCTTCCAACCTTGCCTTGCGCCCGCCCACCCCATTTGGAAGTGGGGAGCGGGCTTCATCAGTCTTTGGAGCCTGTCATGCAATCCCACCCCCTCACCCCAAACCCCTGGCTGGTCGAAACCGACCCCGAGCACGCCCCGGTCGCCCTCTCCCATCTCTACAACATCGAACGCGCCCGCTACGCCATCCAGACCATCGCCCGCTTGGTCGGCAACAGCGCCTCGGAACCCGCCGCTACCGGCAGCCAGCCGCTGGACGCATGGACGGTGGCCGCGTTGATGGGTGGTGTGGAAGGCCTGTGCGATCACCTCGGTACCCTGACCGACGCCATGCTGGAATCGGCCCGCGCCTACGCCGATGACGCCGCGTTCGACGCCGCCACGCACAACGCGCCGCGCTCGATCCAGTAACCCGAAAAGGACCAACGGCCTGTCGCGTAATGCGTCAGGCCAGTTCCAGGCCACCAAGCGTCAGGCCTCTCCATCCCCAAGCATCAGGCAGCCCTCACGCCGCCCGCCGGAACGCCCTTCGATACCCCATCGGGCTCGTCCCCACGATCCCCGTGAAATGCTCCCGCAGCGACACCGCTGACCCGAACCCCACCTCCATTGCCACCCGCTCCACCGGCAGGTCCGTCGTCTCCAGCATCCCGCGAGCACGATTCACGCGGGCCTGGATCACCCATTGCAGCGGACTCACCCCCAGTAGTTCCTGAAACCGCCGGTTCAAGGTGCGCACGCTGACCGCGGCCTGGGCGGCCAGCGCGGCGACGGTCAGGTTCTCGGCCAGTCGGTGTTCGATCCAGTGCAGCAGCGGCGTCAGGTCGGTGTGCGAGGCCGGCGTGGGCCTGACGATGAATTGCGCCTGGCCGCCGGCGCGTTCCAGCGGCACGACGGCCAGGCGGGCGCTGTTGGCGGCAACGGCGGCGCCGTGGTCGCGCTTGATCATGTGCAGGCACAGGTCCATGCCGGCGGCGGCGCCGGCGGAGGTCAGAATCTGGCCGTTGTCGACGAACAGGACGTTGGGGTTGACGTCGATGGCGGGGTAGCGGCGCGCGAGCAGGCCGGCGGCTTTCCAGTGGGTGGTGGCCTTGAGGCCGTCGAGGATGCCGCTGGCGGCCAGGACGAAGGCGCCGGTGCAGATGGAGGCGATGCGGGCGCCTCGGGCGTGGGCGTGGCGGATCAGGTCGAGGATGTCGTCCGAGACGCTGTCGGCCGGGTCGGCCAAGCCGGGGATGACGAGGGTGTCGGCGCCGCGCGCGGCGTCCAGGCGGTGGCGGATGTGCAGGTCGTAGGCGTGGGCGCGGACGCGGGGTTTGCCGGCGTGGACCTGCACGGCGTAGGGGCGGCGGCCGTCCAGGGTTTCGGCGAGCTGGAAGATCTCGCAGGGGATGGACAGGTCGCCCGCGACGAGGCCGTCGAAGGCGAGCACGGCGACGCGGTGCGGGGTGGGCGGGGGCATGGGGCTAGGGCCTTGGGACGGGTCGGGCGGACGGCGGCGCACGGTTGGCGGATTTCTTTCGAAGATTGGCATTTTGGCCAATGGCTGGCGATTGCGCCAGCCCGGACAATGCCGCTCATCCTGTTGCGAGACGCTGCCATGCCCCTGAAAGACGCCGATGCTTCGACCCCTGCTCTCTTCAAGTGGGCGGCCATGCTGGAAGGCGTGACGCTGCTGGCGCTGCTGGGCGTCGCGGTGCCGTTGAAGCATCTGGCCGGGATGCCGCAAGGGGTGTCGTGGGTGGGGCCGGTGCATGGGGTGGCGTTCATGGTCTATATCGCGCTGGCGTGCAATGTGGCGTCGGCGCAGGGCTGGCCGCGCCAGCGGCTGGTGTGGACGTTGGTGGCGACGCTGGTGCCGTTTGGCGGCTTCGTGATCGCGCGTTCGCTGCGCCGCGCGCGGGAGGCATGAGCGATGGCGTATCTGCTGATCAAGTCGCTGCACCTGGCGTTGGTGCTGTTCTGGGTGGCGGGGATGGTGGTGCAGGCCTTCGTGCTGGCGGCGGCCGACAAGCTGCCGGGGCCGGCTTTGCCGCAGGAGCTGGCGCGCCTGCGGCTGCTGCGCAAGTGGGAACGGCTGCTGACCACGCCGGCGATGGTGGGCGCGTTGGCCAGCGGCGTGTATCTGGCGACGAGCGCGGGCTGGTTTGGCAGCGGGTGGCTGTCGGTGAAGCTGGCGTTGGTGCTGTTGCTGGCGGCGGTGCACGGGATGCAGGCGGGACGGCTGCGGCGGCTGGCGGAGGCGGCGGGTGACGGCACCGAGGCGGGGCGTGCGCGACTGGTGCCGGTGGTGCTGGCCGCGCCGGTGCTGATCATTCTGCTGGTGGTGATGAAGCCGTTCTGAGGGCGGCATGCCGCTCGATGGCCTCGATGGCGGCTTGCATCTTCAAGCGCGTCGACGCGTTGGCGGAATGCACACGGATCTTCGGCGGCGTCCGGCCGTGCAGGACGACCTGTTCTTCAAGCCACAACAACAAAGGGGCGCGGGCGCGCCGTTCTGTCGGTCGGATATCAGCGGTTGCAAACGTTGCGGGGCAGGCAGCCCCGTCAGAATGGCCTTTCTGACGGTCGCCGGAATCAGCGATCCGAACGCCCGGGAAAAGAGGATGCTCAAGGGCATGTTGGACGCGGAACGTGAGGCACGGCGATGAAAAAAAAGCGAAACCTGTATGCGGAAATCGCCGAAGGCTTTGATGCGCTTGCGGCTGAGCGTGAGGGAAAACAAACGCTGCGTACGCACAAAGTGGAAATTAATCCTGCTCCTGATCTGACCGCCGAGGAACTCCTGGCCATACGCGAGCGTTTGCACCTGTCACGGCAGGTGTTCGCGCACTATCTGCGCACCAACCCCCGAACCCTCGAAAAATGGGAACAGGGTCGCGCCAAGCCAAATGCGCAGGCCGCTTTGCTGATTCGGCTGGTCGAGAAGTTTCCCGACACCGTGGAGCGATTGGCGGCGGTGTAACGAACGCGCACGCGGTAGCGTATCGAAGCGCAGCCATTCGCTTCGTCCGAAACCCTTGGCCCGTACGCGCATGGGGACGTTGAAGCCCGTCAAAATGGGTTTCAGTCGATCCCCAGACGCGATACGCGTGCGTTGCCATGAATGCCCTGTTTGTCGAGTTGCCCGAATTCTCTCGCCATCGCGAGGAATTCCTGGCCGACGACGAATTTCGCGCGCTGCAATGCCTGATGTTGAAACTGCCCGAGGCCGGCGCCGTCATCGAAGGCACCGGCGGGCTGCGCAAGCTGCGTTACGTCGACCCGCAGCGCAGCCGGGGCAAGCGTAGCGGCTTGCGAGTCATCTATTACTGGTGCGACGCCGAGCGGCAATTCTGGCTGTTCCGGTTGTATGGCAAACAGGATGTGAACGACAGCAATTCCGCCATCCGCAAGATGTTCGCCAAGTTGCTGGCGCAGGCGCTGGCGGCGCCGAGAGGCGCGCCAGCGGCCATCACGCGCAGGGTGCCGAAGGCCCCGACGCATTACCGGGCGCCGAAGCATTCGGTGAAGGCCAGGGCTGAATAAGCCGTCGGTCTGATTTGCCACGGGTCTTCGTCAAACCCTCTGCACAAACGCCAGCGTATATCCGTTGCCATCCACCAGCCCAAACTCATGGGAGCCATAGGCCATGCGTTGCAACGGCCAGGCGATGGGTGTCTTGTCCTTGACCTGCCGGTAGAACGCTTCGACATCGGGAAGCGAGAAATACAGGGTGCCGCTGAATCCCGGCGCCCGCTTCCACAGATCGAGCGTGGTGAAGATCAGCCGGCCCCCGTGTTGCTCCACCGTGAGCGTGCCTTCGGCGGAGTCGGTGACGGTGAAGCCAAGCACAGACCCGTAAAAGTCGCGGGTTGCGGCGAGATCGGTGGTGTGCAGCAAGGCGGAAAGCGGCATGGCGATGTCCTGCGCGATGGGGGGCCACACGATTCTTTCATGGATCGCCTGATCACGTTTTATCCTTCGGGTTAGCAATCTGGAATTCATCGCCGTTCCCCGAGCCGCAGAGCCGATCCCATGCCAACCCGCGACCGCCTAAAAACCTGGGCCCGGCGCATCAAGCGCGATGGCCTGACCCTCTGGTTCGCCGGCAAGCACCCCCGCACGCCCTGGCACGCCAAGGCGCTGGGCGTGTTCGTGGTGGCCTACGCCCTCAGCCCCATCGATCTGATTCCCGACTTCATCCCGGTGCTGGGCTATCTGGATGATGTGCTGTTGCTGCCGGGCCTGATCTGGCTGGCCATCAGGCTGTTGCCGCCCGATGTTCTGCAGGAATGCCGCAACCAGGCGGACGCGTGGATCCAGGCCAAGCGCGAAAAGCCGCGCAGCCGGGTGGGCGCGGTGGTGATCGTGCTGTTGTGGGTGGCGGTGGTGACGGTAGTCGGCTACTGGCTATGGCGCTGACGCGGCGCGCGGTTCAATCTTCCAGGAACCCCAGCGTGCGCAATTCCGCGATCGCGCCCAGTTCCTCGTCGCGCCGTTTCTTGGGCGCGCCCAGCGATGCGGCCAGCAGCATGGCAGGCTTGTCGGATTCATCGAAGCCGCGCAGCACGCTGTCGGCGACGGGAAAGGCCTTGGCGAAGCTCGCATCCAGCGCCTGTTGGCCACGATAGCGGCCGCGCTTGTCCAGGATCACCTGCGTTTGCGGATCGCGCCGGATCAGGTGCAGCGGCACGCCTTCGCAGCGCAGCCCCAGCAGCCTGGCTTCGCTGATGTCCAGCGCCCAATCGGTCTCGGCATAGAACGCGGCGCGGGCGGTCTCGAATTGCTGGAGCCGGTCCGCATCCGTGCAGAACGCTTCGGGCGTCCGGTTCAAGTTGATCTTGCCGATCTTGCCCTTCAACGTGACCCGGCGAAGGAACGCGGCCCACACCAGCAGGATGGGGTTGGTGGACAGGTCTTCGACCACCACGTCCTCGAACATGCACGGCTTGATCTCCGAATTCACGACGCGGCATTGCGACAGCGTTACGTTCCGCACGAGCGACATGCGTTGCGGATACTTGACCATCGACAGGCCGCAGTTGTCGAAGGCGCAGTCGTGCAGTTGCAGGTCGTGGAAATGCGCGTTGCCCTTGTCCAGGGCCATGCGGAATTCCTGGCCTTCGATCTTTTGCATGGAGCGCGCGCGTCAGTTGCGGCTGGCGGTGGCCAGGCGCAGCGCCAGCGCCAGGAACACCGATCCCAGCACGTACTGCGGCCAGCGCGACACGCGTTGGCGGCCGGCCCAGCGCCGGCTGAGCTGGTGCGCGGCCAGGATGACGGCGCCGTTGATGAACAGGCCGATGACGTTGAGGATGGTGGCCAGCACCAGGATCTGCAGGGCCACCGAGCCGTCCTGCGGCCGCACGAACTGCGGGAACAGCGCCAGCACGAACAGCGCCATCTTGGGGTTGAGCAGGTTGGTCAGCAGGCCTTGCAGGAAGACTTCGCGCACGGGTGAGCGGGCCCGGCCCGCATCGGGCATGTGCGACACGGGGCGCGAGCGGAAGGTGCGCACGGCCAGGTACAGCAGGTAGAGCGCGCCGGCGAAGCGGACCACGTCGTAGGCCATGGGCACCGCCACGAACAGCTGCGACAGGCCGAAGGCCGCCAGCAGCGCGTGGCAGTAGGTGCCGGCCTGGATGCCGGCCAGCGAGGCGAAGCCGGCGGCCCTGCCCTGCGCGGCGCTGCGCGAGGCGATCAGCAGCATGTCGGGGCCGGGCGTCATGGCCAGGGCGACGCAGGCGCCGCCAAAGAGCACGAGGGTGGCGGGGTCGAGCATGGCGAGTCCTTGGGGCGGCCGGTGGCGGTCGATTATTGGGCCGGCACGGGCAGGCTGCAACCGGTGTAGAACGCCTGGCAACTGGCGCCGGTGTCCTTCTCGCAGGTTTCCAGCGCGCGCATGCGGGCCAGCTCTTCGCCGGCGGCGGTGACGGAATTGACCAGCACGCCGCTGCCCTTGGGCGACGGGCCGTAGGCGACCGCCACGCACTGGTCGTGGTAGGTGGTGTTGATGACGCAGCGGGCGCCGCCCTTGGTGGCGCATTGGGCCAGCGCGTCTTTTTCCGCGCGGGCCTTGCTGGCGCGGTCGGCCGAGATGCCGATCGAACCGGACAGCGCGTCATAGGCCACGGCGCCCCAACGCTGGGCGTCGCGCGACGAGGCGGTGGACGCGCCGCCCGCGGCAGGCGCAATCTCCACGGGGATCGGCACGCATTGCTGGCCGGGCGTGCCGACGCTGGGCGCGTAGCCGTCGGGGCAGCCTTGTTCGGCTTGCGCCACGGCGGCGTGGGAAAAGTTCAGGGCGATGGCAAGGGAGGCAATGATCAGGGTACGCATGGGTCAACTCACTGGTTCGATAGGCCGCCCAGCAGGGACAGGGCGGCGTCCAGCGACAGCACGGTCGTGCGGGACTCGAAAGCGGTCGCGAACAGGTGGTCGTGCACGACCGGGTCGGGGTCGTAGCAACAGTCCTTGACGGTCAGCAGGCGGTAGTCGGCGTCGCTGGCGTGGGCGATGGACGACAGCATGACGCCGGTGGACGCGACGCCCACCATGATCAGGGTGTCGATGCCCTGGGCCGACAGCCGCGGTTGCAGGTCGGTGCCGAAGAACACGCTGGCGCGATGGGCGAGGATGATGGGTTCGTCGTCGCGCCGGCCGAGTTCGGGCGAGACGCGGTCATGCACGAAGCGGCTCAGCTGGCGGATGCCCTGCCCGTTCTTGTTGAGCGGGCTGACTTCCGGATAGCCGGGACTGAAGTGGATCTTGGCGAAGTAGACGCTCGCACCGGCGCGGCGGGCGGCATCGCATAGCTGCCGCGTGTTGGCCAGCAGCGTGGGGGCGACCGACGGGAACAGGTCCATGATGTCGGTCTGGTAGTGCATGACCAGCAAGGCGGTGCGCGCGGGGGTGATGGCCGGGGGCGGGGAGGTCATGGTCGCTCCGTGAAGACGTTCTTCATGACCAGTCAGTTTAGCGGCAGTCGCGGGACGGGGCACGGGCCGGGTTGCCGGACGTCGCGCCCCGGTTTTTTCGTGTTCGCCGCGTTGTCGTCTACTTTTCGGCGTACTTCTTGCCGGCTTCGTCGTAGACGTAGCTGACCGCGTCGGCGGGGCCCAGTTTGCGCGTCTTGCCCGGGCCGGAGATTTCGGTGCCGCTGGGGGTGACGGTCAGGCGCGGCATGTCGCTGCCGTTCTGCGCGGTGAAAGTCAGCTTGCCGGTCTTGGCGACGCAGGGCATGACATCGCCGTCGGCGCAGGCGGCGCTGTTGTCGTCGCCGGTGAGGATGCTGCCGACGTAGGTCCAGACCTTGTCCTTGAGCTCGTCGCGCGGGCCGGGATTGAAGACGAACAGGGCGTAGCCTTCGAAGCTGGTGCCGTTGTCAAAGCCCTGGGTCGGCACGGCCAGCAGCAGCTTGCCTTCCGGGGTGCGGTAGTCGAGCGGCTTGCGGCCGGTGTCGACGGCTTCGGCCCGTTCGTAGGCGCCGAACATGCCTATGGTGTGCTCCATGCCGCGGAACTTCCAGGGGCGCTCGGCGGTGGAGCCGGTCAGCGTGAAGGTGGCTTCGGCCAGGTTGACCTGGGTTTCGGGGCCGGCTTCGTCTTCGCCGGGCTTGCCGTATTTTTCGCGGGTGTCCCAGGTGAAGCCGGTGAAGTATTGCGTGCCGCCCAGTTCGAAGGCGTGGCCGAACCAGTAGGTGGCGACGCTGCCGTTGGCCACTTCGTACGAGTCGGCGCCCTTGCCGTCGATCTGGTAGATGGCGTACATCACCGTGGGGGCATCGGGCGGAGCGACCTTGGCGGCGGCCGGTTGCGTGTCCTGGACGGCGTCCAGGCGCGGCTTGGACGCGGGTTCGGCCGCGCTGGCGGGGTTGAACAGGGTGGCCAGGGCGACGGCGCACAGGCCGGCGACGGTGGCGCGCAGCGGCGGACGGCGCGGGAACGGGCGGGTTTGCAGACGCGTATTCATGTCGGATTTGTTCTCGTCGGTCTTCGATAAGCGCACCGAGGCGCATTGTGCGGCGCCATCTTAGAGGGTAGATGGGGCGGGCGTCGGACAGCGATTTGCCAATTGTGTCCGACTGCAAGTGGTGGCGTACTCAGGGACGGTCGGGATGCGCCATGCGTTCGAGCTTCTGCACGTCCAGCCCCATGCGCCGGCCCGAGGCCAGCAGGTGCGCGGCGGCGGCCTGGCGGGCGGCGTCGGGGTCCTTGGCCTGGATGGCGTCGAACAGGCGCAGGTGTTCCTGCTGCGCGAGGCGCGGCCCGCCGGCCAGCCGGGCCGAATTCTGCCAGCCCATTTCGCGCGCCTTGAGAAGCTGGCCTTCGATGAAGCCGCTGAAGGCCACCAGGTAGGCGTTCTGGGTCGAGCCGGCGATGGCGGCGTGGAAGTCGACGTCGGCCTTGGACGCGGCGGGATAGTCGCCTGCGTGCCGCTCCATGCGCTTGAGCGCATCGCGCATGCGTGCCAGGTCGGCGGTCTTGCGGCGCAGGGCGGCGGCTTCGGCGGCGGCGGTTTCCATCCAGAAGCGCAGTTCGAACAACTGCGCCAGGTCCTTGGCCGAGGTGTCGCCGCGCGGCAGGCGGAACACGCTGCCGGCGGGGTTGGCGGCGACGTAGGCGCCCACGCCCTTGGTGGTGACAAGGACGCCGTCGGCCTTCAGTTGCGAGACGGCTTCGCGGATGACCGGGCGGCTGCAGCCCAGCGTGCGTGCCAGTTCCTGTTCGGCCGGCAGGCGCGAGGCGGGCGCGAAGCGGCCTTCGGCGATCTCCTTGCGCAGGGCCGCGATGACCTGGTCCACCAGCGTCAGCGGACGCTCGATAACTTGCATGTCTGCTTCCTATCCAATGGCGAAGACAAAGGCTGCGCGATGCCGGCCGGCGCCGCCCCTGGCGCCATGATATCGCTTCGCCCAAAGCCCGGCGCAGGCCCGTTGCATGGTGGATTATGCCTTGCTATGCTGTCTTACAGCCTGACAGCTATCCGCCTTTCCCGCGCCCCGCCATGGCCGTATCCGCCGTGCGCCACGGACGCCGCCCAGGAGCCGTCCCGCATGCCGTCCTCCTCAGAAAGCACCCTGGCTTTGCCACAGATCGGCGACGGCCTGCCGGGCCGGCAAAGGCTCTGGGCGGTCTCCACGCTCATCCTGGGCAGCGCGATCGCCACGCTCGATACCTCCATCGCCAACACCGCCCTGCCGACCATCGCGGCGGATCTGCGCACCACGCCGGACGCTTCGATCTGGATCATCAATGCCTACCAGATCGCCATGGTGGCCACGCTGCTGCCGTTCGCCGCGCTGGGCGACATCGTCGGCCATCGCCGCGTCTATCTGTATGGCCTGCTGGTGTTCACGCTCGCGTCGCTGGCCTGTGGCGTGGCCGACTCGCTGGCGCTGCTGACGGCGGCGCGCGTGCTGCAGGGCGTGGGCGCGTCGGGCATCCTGGGGGTCGGCACCGCGCTGATCCGGCTGACGTTTCCCAGCAGCCAGATCGGCCGCGCGCAGGGCATCAATGCCTTCACCGTGGCGGTGTTCTACGTGGTGGGGCCGTCGGTGGCGTCGGCGGTGCTGGCGGTCAGCACCTGGCACTGGCTGTTCCTGATCAACATTCCGCTGGGAGCCGTGGCAATGGCGATGGCGTGGCGCACGCTGCCGCGCAATCCGCCGCGCAAGGCGCCGCCGCGTTTCGACGGCGTGGCGGCGTTGCTGCTGGGCGCGACCTTCGCGCTGGCGGTGCTGGCGCTGGGCGATGCGGCCCATCATGCCGGCTGGACGCGCATCCTGCCCGAGGCCGCCGCCGCGGCGCTGTGCTGCGCCCTGCTGCTGCGCCGCCAGCGCGCGCATCCCGCGCCGATGCTGCCGGTCGACCTGTTCCGGCGGCCGCTGTTCGCGATGTCGGTGGCCACGTCGGTGCTGTCTTACGCGGCGCAGGGGCTGGCGCTGGTGGCGTTGCCGTTCCTGTTTCAGATGAGCCTGGGGCGTTCCGATGTGCAGACGGGCCTGCTGCTGACCGCCTGGCCGGTGGTGGTGGCGGTGGCCGCGCCGCTGGCGGGGTTTCTGTCGGAACGCCATTCGGTCGCGCTGCTGGGCGGCGGCGGGCTGCTGGTGCTGTGCGTCGGCATGGTGCTGGTGGCGCTGCTGCCGGCGCAGGCGTCGGATGCCGACATCATCTGGCGGCTGGCGGTGTGCGGGGCCGGCTTCGGTTTTTTCCAGTCACCCAATCTCAAGGCCTTGACGACCAGCGCGCCGGCCGAACGCAGCGGCGCGGCCAGCGGCATCATTCCCACCGCCCGGCTGATCGGCCAGGCTTCGGGAGCGGCGCTGGTGGCGGCATGTTTCACGCTGGTGGGCGCCGGGGGCGCGCAAGTGGCGCTGTGGATCGGCGCGCTGCTGGCCGGTGTCGCGTGTGTCGTGAGTTTTCTACGGATTCTTGCGCAGGAATGACGGCGCGCGCGGACGCGCGGCAACGCGACTTGCGCATGCCTACGCAGCCAGGCGCCAGCTATGTGCTGATGCGCGAGCGGGATATCGCGGCGCGCCGCTTCGATCTGGCGCGCGTCACCTATCAATGCGACTGGCGTCTTGCCATTGAATGGTCGGCCGGGCGCGCTTGCGGCGGCGCGTCCGGCCCAGGCTCAATACGTCGCCTTCAGGTTCAGCATCACGCTGCGCGGCTCGCCGTAGTAGTTCGAGCCATACGCCGCCCACACGCGCTGGTAGTAGACCTTGTCGAACAGGTTGTTCACCGTCAGGGTCGCTTCCAGGTGCTTGTTGAAGCGGTAGCCGGCCTGCGCCGATACCGTGGTGTACGGGCGTTGTTCGAACTTCACCGGGCCGTTCAGGCGATACATGCTGCTGACGCTGCGCAATCCGGCGCCCAGCGACAACCCTTCCAGCGTGCCGGTGGCGAAGCTGTACTTGGTCCACAGGTTGAAGGTGTGGCGCGGCGTGATGAAGACGTATTGCTGCGACTTCTGGTCTTCCGTGCCTTTCAGCGTCTTGGTGGTGGTGTAGGCATAGCCGGCGGTGATGTCCCAGCCGGGCGCCGGACTGCCGCTGATCTCGGCCTCGAAGCCCTGATTGCGCATCTTGCCCGCCGCCATCGAGAACAGCGGATTGTCCGGGTCCGTCATGGCGCGGTTCTCGTCTTCCATGCGGAACAGCGCCACGTGGCCGTTCAGGCGCTTGTCCAGGAATTCGCCCTTCAGGCCGATCTCGACCTGTTTGCCGGTGCGCGGATCCAGCAGCTGGCCGTTGGCGTCGGTGGTGGTCTGCGGCGTGAAGATGCTGGTGTAGCTGGCGTAGGCCGACAACTGCTCGTTCAGGTCCACCACCAGGCCCAGGTACGGCGTGAACTTGCCGTTGATGTTGCTCTTGGTGTTGGTGAACTGGTTGAAGTAGGCGTTGCGGTTCTGCGTGCGGTTTTCCCACCAGGTCAGGCGGCTGCCGGCGATGACGGTGGCGGCGTCGGTGACGCGCAGGTTGGCGCGCGCGTACAGGCCGTATTGGTCGGTCTTGCTGTCGTTGCCGTTGGTGTATTCGTAGTCCGGCCTGGGGACGTTGTTGTCGGGGTGGAACAGGTTGATGTCGGCGTTGTCGCCGCCGCCGTAGCGGAAATTCTTGTGCACGTTGCGGTAGTCGGCGCCCACGGTCAGCTCGTGCTCGCGGCCGAAGGCCTGGAATGGCGTGGCGACGAAGGCGTCCAGGCCGTAGGTCTTCCAGTGGCTGCGGTATTTCCAGGTGACCAGGCAGGTGTCGCCAGTGACTGGATCGACCGCGCAGTCCGACCAGCCGAACTGGCGGCTGGGCTCGTCCTGTTCGCGGTAGACGCCGCTGACCTTGATGCGGCCGCCGTTGGACAGGCGGTGGTCGATGTCGGCGAAGTACTCGGTGATTTCTTCGGTGATGTGGTTCCAGCTGGGGTCCAGGTTGGTGGAGCGGCGCACGTCGAGCAGGCGCCCGTCGGTGTAGCCGGGCAGGCCAAAGAAGGGTCGGCCCTTGTATTGCTGGTAGGTGGCGCCGGCGGTCAGCGTGGTATCCGGGGTGAGGTCGAAGCTGAGGGTGCCGTAGAACAGGGGCTTCCTGGTGTAGACGCCGTCGACGAACGAGCCGCGGTCGTCATAGGACGCCACGACGCGGCCGCGCAGGCGGCCGTCGCTGTCGAGCGGGCCGGTCAGGTCGGCCTCGGTGTAGTAGCGGTCCCACGAGCCGGTCATGACCTGGCCGCTGAAACCGAATTCCTTTTGCGCGCGCTTGCGCACCAGATTGACGGTGCCGCCGGGATCGCCCGCGCCCTGATACAGGCCCGATGGGCCGCGCAGCACCTCGATGCGGTCGTAGATGGCCAGGCCGAAGCCGGCGCTCAGGTCGTTGCCGGTGCTGGCCGGCGTGTTCACGCCATCGACCTGGATGGTGTCGAGCGCGTAGCCGCGCGAATAGAAATTGCCGTGGTTGCCGCCGATGCTGCCGGCTTCCACCGTGATGCCGGTGACGGTGCGCATGGCGTCGTCCAGGTTCACCAGGTTCTGGTCGTCGAGCAACTGGCGCGTCACCACCGAGACCGATTGCGGGATCTGGCGCAGGCTTTGCGCGTTCTTGCCCAGGGTGACGGCGGCGGGGGTGTAGGAACCGGTGCCCTCGGTGGTGGCGAGGTCGCGGCCGGTAACCGTGACGGGCGCGAGCGTGGTGGCGTCGCTGGCGGACGCGCCGGCGGGCGAGCGCACCATGAAGCCGTTGCCGCTGGGCACGGCCACCAGGCCGCTGCGGGCCAGCAGACGGTCGAGCGCGGCTTGCGGGGTCATGCTGCCGGACACGGCGGGCGCGCGCAGGCCGGCGACGCTGTCCGGGCTGAACAGGACCTGCACCTGCGCCTGGCGGCCCAGCGCCACCAGCGCGTCGGCCAGGTTGCCGGCCGGCAGGTCGAAGGCCTGCGCGGCGGCGCGGCCCTGGGCGTGGGCCGCGGACGGCGCCAGGGCCTGTGCCGCCAGCGCGGCGCCCATCGACAGCGCGCACAGCAGCGCGTAACGGCCGGCGCTTTGCCGGCGGCGGAAGTGGCGTTGCGCCATGGTCGTTCCTCGGTGTGGAAGTGGATCTACACGGGGGAAGACGCGCGACTTGCCATAACCCGTACCTGCTGAATGAAAATAATTTCGCCTGGCCGCTTCAGCGGCTGGCGATCACCGCGGTGCCGTCGGGCCGGCGGGTCAGCGTGACCGGCAGCAGGCCGGGCAGCGTGTCGAGGAAAGCCTCGGGGTGGCGCAGGTCCAGCGTGCCGGACAGCCGCAGGCGGCGGGCGCGGTCGTCGGCGAAACGCAGCGGCGCGTCGCGGTACAGGGCCAGGTAGCCGGCCAGCTGTTGCAGGGTGGCGTCGTGCACCACCGCCACGCCGTCCTGCCAGGCGCCGACTTCGCCGGGCGGCACCTGCGCGCGCGCCAGCAGCCGGGCGTCGGCGCGCGCGAGCAGCACCGTGTCGCCGGCGTGAAGCATCTGCGGGCCGGGGCTGGCGGCGCCGTCGGCATCCAGCCGCACCTGGCCGCTGCGCACGCCGACCTGCAGCAGGTCGGGCAGCAGCAGCACATTGAATTCGGTGCCGATGTCGCGCAGTCGCGCGCCGCCGGCGGATACCAGCAGCGGCCGGCGGTCGGGCGCGGCGTCGATGTAGACCTCGCCGCCTTCGATGTCGATGCGGCGTTCGGCCAGGGTGTAGCGCACGTTGACGCGGGTGCCCACGTTGGCGTGGATGCGGGTGCCGTCGGCCAGGTCCAGGCTGCGTGTCTGGGTGGAGGCGTTGGCCACCGATTCGTAATTGACCGGCAGGTATTGGTAGGCGGCGCCCGCCAGCAGGACCAGCGCGGCCAGCGCGCCGCCCCAGCGCAGGAAGGCGGGCCGCGGCTGCCGCGCGGCTGCGGGCCGTCGGGTGGCGACGCCGATGGGCTGGGCGGCGTCGGCGGGAACAATGTGGGCGGCGCCGGCCGATGCGCGATCCGGCGCGCTGGCCGGACGCGGCAGCGCGGCCAGGTCATCCCACACCTGCGCGAGCTTGTCGTATTCCTGCCGGTGCAGCGGCGATTGCGCCAGCCAGGCCTGGAACGCCTGTTCGGCATTGGCATCGGACGCGCCTTCCCGGCGGCGCATGAACCATGCGCTCGCGGCCTCTTCGACTGCGGATAGGGAACGGGACGGGGTCATGACGATTCGCCGTGGACGCGGCGCTTGCAGTGCGCCAGGGCCAGTTGCAGGTGCTTTTCGACGGCGCGCACGGAGATGCCCATGCGCGCGGCGATGTCCTCGCAACGCAGCTCATCATACCGATAAAGCAGGAAGGCCTCGCGCTGGCGCGGCGGCATGTCGTCAATGGCGGCCTGCAGCAGGCGCAGGCGCTGGTTGGCGTCGGCGCGCGCGTCGGGCTGCCAGCCGGCCGCGGTTGCCAGGCTACCGGACGGCGGTGTGTAGGCCTGGTCGTCCAGGCTGGCCACCATGTGCTCGTCGCGCACGGCTTCGCGGCGCCAGTGGTCGCGCAGCAGGTTGCGGGCGATTTCATAGAGATAGGCGCGCGGCTTTTCGGGCGGCTCGGCGCCGCGGCTGGCGGCCAGCCAGCGCGCGAAGGTTTCCTGCGCCAGATCCTGGGCGGCGTCGGGCGAGCGCTTGAGCTGGCGGTTCAGGAAACCGACCAGCTCCGCGTTCCATGCCTTGTATGCCTCGGCGATCGCGCCGAAGAACCGCTCCCCCATGGTGCCCCTAAGTCCGATGTCCGTCGCGCGGCCAGCGAACCCGGCGCGTTGTCTTGGCGTCGATAGAATGATAATGATTCGTATTGTATCAACATTACCAGGCGGCGCGAGACGTCATGGTCGGAGCCTGGAGAAGGCGGCCCGGTGTCGGGCTGTCGGCCGGCTGGCGCTTCAATTGTCGGCAGCCTTGTCCGCCAACGCCGCCGCCTGCTCGCGCAGCACGAACTTCTGGATCTTTCCGGTCGAGGTCTTGGGCAGGGCGCCGAACACCACGGTGCGCGGCGTCTTGAAGCGCGCCAGGTGTTCGCGGCAGTAGGCGATCAGGTCATCGGCGCTGCGCGACGCGCCCTCTTTCAGCGTGACGAAGGCGCACGGCGTTTCGCCCCACACCGCGTCGGGCCGCGCCACCACGGCGGCTTCCAGGACGTCGGGGTGGCGGTACAGCACGCTTTCGATTTCCACGGTCGAGATATTTTCGCCGCCCGAGATGATGATGTCCTTGGCGCGGTCCTTGATCTCGATGTAGCCGTCGGGATGCACCACGGCCAGGTCGCCGGAATGGAACCAGCCGCCGGCGAAGGCGTCGGCGGTGGCGTCGGGGTTGTGCAGATAGCCCTTCATTAACGTATTGCCGCGCAGCATGATCTCGCCCAGCGTGGCGCCGTCGGCGGGCACCGGCCGCATGGCGGCGTCCATCACCTGCACCGCTTCGACGTTGAGCTTGCGCACGCCGATGCGGGCCTTGAGCGCGGCGCGCTCGGCCAGGGGGCGGTCGTCCCATTCGTCGTGCCAGGCGCAGCTGATCGACGGGCCGTAGGTTTCGGTCAGGCCGTACAGGTGGGTGACGCCCACGCCCAGTTGCTCCATCGCTTCGATGATGGCGGCGGGCGGCGCGGCGCCGCCGGTCATGGCCTGCACGCGGTGCGTGGCGCGGTGGCGCGCGTCCGCGGGGGCGTTGACCAGCATGTTCAGCACCACCGGGGCGGCGCAGAAGAAGCCGACCCGGTGGCGGCGGATGGCCTCGAAGATGGCGGCCGGCTCCACGCGCCGCAGGCAGACGTTGGTGCCCGCCAGCGCCGCCATGGTCCACGGGAAGCACCAGCCGTTGCAGTGGAACATGGGCAGCGTCCACAGATAGACCGCGTGCGGCGGCATGCCGCAGGCCAGCACGTTGCCGGTGGCGTTTAGGTACGCGCCGCGATGGTGATAGAGCACGCCCTTGGGGTTGCCGGTGGTGCCCGAGGTGTAGTTCAGGCAGAGGTTGTCCCATTCGTCCCGCGGCCCCTCCCAGGGCGCGTCGGCCGGTTGCGCGGCGAGCCAGGCTTCGTACTCCGCATCGCCCAGGTCGCCGTGCGAGCCGGTGTATTCGCTGTCTTCGATGCGCACGGTGCGCGGCGGCGCGCGCAGGTGGCCCAGCACTTCGCGCACCAGCGGCGCGTACTCGCTGTCGTACAGCAGCACGGTGGCGCCGCCGTGCTCCAGGATGAACGCCAGCGTGCGCGCGTCGAGCCGGGTGTTGAGCGCGTTCAGCACCGCGCCGGCCATCGGCACGCCGAAGTGCGCTTCGTACAGGGCCGGCGTGTTGGGCGCGAGCACCGCCACCACGTCGCCACGGCGCACGCCCCAGGCGGCCAGCGCCGCGGCCATCTGGCGGCAACGGTCGTAGGTGGCGCGCCAGCTCTGGCTACGGTCGCCGTGCAGCAGCGCGGCGCGTTCCGGGTAGACGGCCGCCGCCCACGCCAGGAAACCCAGCGGCGTCAGGGGCTGGTGGTTGGCGGCGTTGCGGGGCAGTGTTTCGTCGGACGCGGATGGCGATGCGGTCATGATGCGCTCCTAGTGGCCTGCGGTGGCCAGGCGTGCGGATTCGCGTTGCGCGGCCTGCCAGCCGAGCGCGGCCAGCGGTTCGACGCGCGCGCCCATCTCCAGCGCATCGGTGGCGGCGGCGTTGCCGGCGCGGGCGCGCGCGTACACGCCCTGCAGGATGGCGGCGATGCGAAAGAAGCTGTAGGCCAGGTAGAAATCCCAGTTGGGCGGCGGCGCGATGCCGCGCGCCTCGCAATAGGCGCGCACGAACTGCGCTTCGTCGGGAATGCCCAGCGCCGCCAGGTCCAGGCCGGCGATGCCGCGCCACAGGGCCGGCGGGATGCGCCAGCACATGCAGTGATAGGCCAGGTCCGCCAGCGGATGGCCCAGGGTCGACAGCTCCCAGTCCAGCAGCGCGATGGCGCGCGGCGCGTCGGGCGCGAACACCAGGTTGTCGATGCGATAGTCGCCGTGCACCAGGCGGGTCTGGTCGTCATGCGGCAGATGTTGCGGCAGCCAGTCGATCAGCGCGTCCATGGCGGCGATGGATGTGGTCTCGGTGTCGCGATATTGGCGGGTCCAGCGCGCCACCTGGCGCGCGAAGTAGTCGCCGGCCTTGCCGTAGTCCGCGAGCCCGACGGCGGCCGGTTCCACCGCGTGCAGCGCGGCCAGCACGCGGCCGGTCTCGGCATACAGCGCGGCGCGCTCGGCGGGCGCCAGGCCCGGCAGCGCCGGGTCCATGAAGACGCGGCCGCGCGCATAGCTCATCAGGTAGAACGGCGTGCCGACGATGGAAGGGTCGGCGCAGTAGTGCAGCATGGCCGGCACGGGCACGGCGGTGCCGGCCAGCGCGGCCATGACGCGGTATTCGCGATCGATGGCGTGGGCCGAGGGCAGCAGCGTGCCGGGCGGCTGCTTGCGCAGCACGCGCGCGCCGCTGGCGTCTTCCAGCAGGTAGGTCGGGTTGGATTGGCCGCCCGTCAATGCCCGGGCGCGCAGGCCGCTGGCGTTGCCCAGGCCCTGCGCCGACAGGTAGGCGGCCAGCGCGGGCAGCCAGTCGGCGGCGGCGTTGGTGGCGTGATCGGGCGCGCTCATACCAGCGCCTTGCGCGGCGCGTCCGCGTCGTCCCACCGCCAGAACGCATCGCCCTGGTCCATCAGGTAACGCGCCAGCACCATCTTGTGCACTTCGGAGGCGCCGTCCACCAGCCGCGCCTGGCGCGCGTAGCGGTAGATCCATTCCAGCGGCGTGTCCTTGGAATAGCCGCGCGCGCCGTTCAGCTGCAGCGCGGTGTCGACCACCTTGTGCAGGGTTTCCGACACCACGATCTTGGCCATGGAGATTTCCTTGCGCGCGAAGTCGCCCTGGTCCAGCCGCGCGGCGGCGCGCATGGTGAGCAGTCGGCCGATCTCGATCTGCATGGCGGCGTCGCCCAGCAGCCATTGCACGCCCTCGCGGTCGGCCAGCTTCTGGCCGAAGCTGCTGCGTTCGCCGACGTAGTCCACCGCCACCGCCATGGCGCGCCGCGCCAGGCCCAGCCAGCGCATGCAGTGCGTCAGGCGCGCCGGACCCAGGCGTATCTGCGTCAGCTTGAGGCCGTCGCCCACTTCCATCAGGCGGTTCTCGTCGGGAATCTCGAGGCCGTCGAATTCCAGCTCGCAATGGCCGCCGTGTTCTTCCGGACCCATGATGGGGATGCGGCGCACGATGCGCCAGCCGGGCTGGTCGGCGTCGAACAGGAAGGCCGACAGGCCCTTGCGGGCGTCGTCCGAAGTGCGCGCAATCAGGATGAAATGCTGCGCGGCGCGGGCGCCGGTGATGAACCACTTGCGGCCGTGGATCAGCCACTTGTCGCCCTGGCGGGTAGCGGTGGTGCGCATCATCGACGGGTCCGAGCCGCTGCCGGGGCTGGGTTCGGTCATGACGAAGGACGAGCGCACCTTGCCGTCGATGATGGGCTGCAGCCAGCGGTCCTGCTGGTCGGGCCGCGCCACCTGCGCCAGCACCCGCATGTTGCCGTCGTCGGGTGCGGCGGCGTTGAAGGCGGCCGGGCCGAAGATGGAGCGGTTCATTTCTTCATAGCAGGCGGCCAGGCCCACCATCGGCAGGCCCTGGCCGCCGCGCTTGCGCGGCATCTGCAGGGCCCACAGGCCGGCCTCGCGGGCCTTGGCGCGCACGCGGTCCAGCAGGGCTGCGTCGATGTTCTCGTGGTCGTCGTAGTTGGCGCGGTCGGCTTCCAGCGGAATCAACTCGCGGTCGACGAAGGCGCGCACGCGCTGGCGGTAGTCTTCCAGTTCGGGGGGCAGCGAAAAATCCATGGCGGGGTCTCCGGATGGGGATGCGGGTTCAGAGCGAGCTGGCCAGGTGGCCGCCATCGACGTCGATGACGGCGCCCGTCATGTAGGCCGAGGCATCGGAGGCCAGCAGCAGCAAGGGGCCGTCCAGGTCCTGCGGCGTGCCCAGGCGACGCTGCGGGATGCGCTTGACGAGGGCCTGGCCGGCGGGCGTGGCGAAGAATTCTCGGTTCAGGTCGGTGCCGATGTAGCCGGGCGCCAGCGCGTTCACGCGGATGCCGTGGCGCGCCCATTCCAGCGCCAGGGCGCGGGTCAGGTGCAGCAGGCCGGCCTTGGCGGCGATGTAGGCGGCCACGTGCGAGGCCACGCGCTGGCCCAGGATCGAGGCGATGTTGACGATGGCGCCGGGCCGGCCGTGGCGCTGGAAGTGGCGCGCGGCGCATTGCGCCACCCGCCACGCGCCGTTCAGGTTGACGTCGATCAGGCCGGTCCACTCGTCTTCGCTGATCTCCAGCGCGGGGCGCGTCATGGCGATGCCGGCGTTGTTGACGACGATGTCGACCGGGCCGAGCGCCTGCTCGACCTGGGCGAAGGCCGCCTGCACGCTGTCGGGTTGGGTGACGTCCATGCCCGCGACGCAGGCCTGGCCGCCCTGCGCGCGGATCTCCGTTGCCAGGGCTTCGCCCAGTTCGGTCCGGCGCCCGCACAACGCCACGCGCGCGCCGGCTTCGGCCAGGCGCAGCGCGAAGTGGCGGCCCAGTCCGCTGTAGGCGCCGGTGACCAGCGCGGTCTTGGATTTCAGGTCTTCAAACATCGGTGTGTCTCCTTTGTTTGTGTGCCGGCGGCCTCAGGCCGTCATCCTTGCGGCGGGCTGGCTGGCGGCATGAAGTTCCACCAGCGCGTCCACCGCCACCGCGCCCTGCCCCACGGCGCCGACCATCACCGGGTTGATGTCGACCGACGCCAGCCGCGGGCCGGCCGCCAGCGCGTAGTTGCCGAGCGCCACCGCCTGTTGCGCCAGGGCGGCGACGTCAGCGGGCGGATCGCCCCGCACGCCTTGCAGCAACGCGCCGATGCGCAGGCGGCGCAGCTTCTCGACCACCTGCGCGGCATCGAACGGCGGCATCAGCACCGCCACGTCGCGCAATGCCTCGACGTACTTGCCGCCGCTGCCGATCATCACGACCGGCCCCAGCACCGGATCGACGCGCGCGCCCAGCGCGCATTCGTGCAGGCCGCGCTGCATCCGCGCCACCAGCCAGGCGTCGTCGCGAACGTTCAGCTTACCCAAGGTTTGGGCTTGATGGGAAAACGCGGCGCGCAGCGCGGTTTCATCGTCCAGGCCCAGCGCGACCAGTCCGTGTTCGGACTTGTGCGGCAACTGCGCCGAGCAAGCCTTCAACGCCACCGGCGCGCCGATGCGGCGCCACGCGGCAATGGCCTCGTCGGCCGTGCGGCAGACGGCGTGTTCGATCACCGCCAGTCCGTTGCCGGCCAGCAGCGCCAGGCTGTCCGCTTCGGACAGGAAGCCAGCGGCGTCGTTCGGCGCCGGCTCCGCCGTCACAATGCCTTGCGATGCTGGCGGCGACGCCATGCGGCCGCGTTCGCGCAACCGCCGCAGGCGCAACAGCGCCGACAAGGCATCCATCGCCTGGATCTCGTCGGCGTAAACGGGCAGGCCGTGCGCGCGGAACGTGGCGGCGACGTTGTCCTGCCACGCCACCACCACCACCGGCCTGGATGCCGCCTGCGCAAAGCCGGCCGCGTCCGTTGCGAACGAATCCACGTCGTAGCCGCGCCCCGCCACTGGAATATCGAGCAGGAACATGTCGGCCGCCGGGTCGGCGCCGATTACGGGCAGCACTTGCCCGAACAGGCCGTTGTTCGACAGCAGCGCGGCGGTGATGTCCACGGGGTTGACGGTGGTGGCATAGCCGGGCAGACGCTCGGCCAGCGCCTGCTGGGTGGCGTCGGCCAGCGGCGCGATCTCCAGGCCGCGCTCGGCGGCCGCGTCCGAGGCCAGCACGCAGCTGGCGCCGGAGTTGCTGACCACCACCACGCGCGGCCCTTGCGGCAAGGGGCTGCGCAGGGCCAGCTCGGCGTAGCGCACCAGTTCCTGCGGGTCGCGCGCGCGCAGGATGCCGTGGTGTTCGAAGAACGCATCGACCGCGCGGTCTTCGTTGGCCAGCGCGCCGGTGTGCGAGGCCGCGGCGCGCGCGCCTGCCTCGGAGCGGCCCGACTTGACCACGATCAGCGGCACGCCGCGCGCCCGCGCCAGCGCCGCCGCCTCGGCCAGCGGCCCTGCCTCGCGCAGCGATTCCAGGTACAGCAGCACGCAGCCGACTTCCGGATCGCGCAGCGTCGCGCAGGCCAGTTCGGCGACCGACACGTCGGCCTCGTTGCCGGTGGCATGCACGTGGCGCACGCCGATGCCGCGCTGGCGCAATAGGCCGTAGACCATGGCGCACATGCCGCCGCTCTGGCTGATGACCGCCACCGGCCCGTCGCCCGGCGCCACCTCCAGGAACATGGTGGAGAAGCTGGCGATGGCGCCGTTGCCGAAGTTGGCCAGGCCCTGCGAGTTGGGGCCGACGATGCGCATGCCGGCGGCGCGGGCGCGCGCTGTCATCGCCTCCTGCAGGGCGCGGCCGGCCTCGCCGGTTTCCGAGAAGCCGGCCGAGATGACGATGGCCGCCGCCACGCCCAGCGCGGCGCAGTCATCCACCGCCCGCACCGCCTGCTCGCCGGCCACCGCCACGATCGCCAGGTCCGGCGCCGCGGGCAACGCGGCCAGGCTGGGCCAGGCGCGTTCGCCCTGGACTTCGGCGCGTTGCGGGTTGATCGGGTACAGCGCGCCCGCATAGCCGTGGCGCCGCATGTAGTGGATGGGTCGGCCGCCGATCTTGTCGGGATTGTCGGAGGCGCCGACGATCGCGATCGAGGCCGGATCGAGCAGGCGCGCGAGGCTGGCGTCGCCGGTGGGTACAGAAGCCATGAAACTCCCCAAGGTAGGATGAAGGCGGGCGCGGGGTCAGTTGACCGTGGCGCCGGAAGTCTTGACCACGCCGGCCCATTTCTCGACCTCGGTGTCGAGGAAGCGCGCCGTGTCGGCGGGCGTCTTCCATTCCGAGGCGAAGCCCTGGGCGGCGAATTTCTGCTGGATGTCGGCGCGGCCCAGCACCTTCTGCAAGGCGCCGTTCAATCGGTCCACCACCGATGCCGGCGTGCCGGCCGGGGCCAGCAGCCCGTTCCAGGCGGTGGCTTCGTAGCCCGGCAGCCCGGCCTCGGCCACGGTGGGCACGTTGGGCGCGGCGGGCGAGCGCGCCGCGCCCGTCACGGCCAGCGCCTTGAGCTTGCCGCCGTTCACATACGGCATCGACGACAGCATGGTGTCGAACATCAGGTCGGCCTGGCCGCCCATGACGTCGGTGAGCGCCGGCGCGCTGCCGCGATAAGGCACGTGCACCATGCGCACGCCGGCCATGGCGTCGAACAGCTCCGCCGCCAGGTGGGTGGATTGGCCGTTGCCCGACGAGGCGAAGGTCAGCTTGCCCGGCGTGGACTTGGCCAGCGCGATCAGCTCACGCACGTTGCTGGCGGGCAGGTCGGGGCGTGTCACGATCACCAGCGGGCCGGCGGTCAGTAGCGACACCGGCGCGAAGCTCTTGCGGGTGTCGTAGTTCAGGTTCTTGAACAGCGACATGTTGATGGCGTGGGCCGTGGTCGCCAGCAGCAGCGTGTAGCCGTCGGGCGTGCTCTTGGCCACCATGTCGGCGCCGATGTTGCCGCCGGCGCCGGAGCGGTTGTCGACGATGATGGTCTGTTTGAGTTCGTCGCCCAGGCCCTGCGCGACCACGCGGGCCACGATGTCGGTGGGGCCGCCCGGCGGGTAGGGCACCACCAGGGTGATGGGTTTGGTCGGCCAGTCCTGGGCGGCCGAGGCGGCGGCTGCCACCAGGGAAAGCGCGGCCAGGGCCGTGCGGCATGCTGCGATTGCGCGCATGATTGTCTCCTCCGTCGTGCGGATATGTTGTTTTGCTTGGGATGGTGTTGCCGGCGGCGCTTCAAGGCGGCCGGCGCGCCTCGAAACCGAGCAATGCGCGGCCGTCGATCGTGATCGCGCGGCCCATGACCTGCTGGCCGATGGCGATGCCGGCATCGGCATGCCCCATCAGCACGGCGCCCTCTTCCAGGCGCACCAGCACCAGCACGTAGGGCACGTGCGCGCGCCAGAAGGCGTCGGGCGCGCGGTGGATCTCGGTGCGCGCCAGCACTACGCCCGCGCCGCTGCTGCGCCGCCATGGCAGATGGGTGCCGCCGCAATGGGCGCAGGCGTAGGGACGCAGCGCCCACCACGCGCCGCAATCCTCGCAGCGTTGCAGTTCCAGCGGATCGCGGGCGTTCATCGACGGCCCTCCGCCTGCAGCACCAGGCTGACGTGGGCGGACAGCACGCCGCCGTCCGCATGCACCAGCGCGCAGCGCGGCGCGCCCGCCTGCCGCGATCCGGCCCGGCCCGCCAGCTGGGTCCAGGCCTCGGCCACGTGCGCCATGCCGCCCGCCACGCCGGAATGCCCGAACGACAGCAGGCCCCCGTGGGTGTTGAGCGGCAGCGGTCCGGCGGCGTCGAAGTCGCCGCGCCGCGCGCGATCCGCCGCGCCGCCGCGCGGCGCGAAGCCCAGTTCTTCCAGCAGCATGGCCAGCGTGATGGTGAAGGAGTCGTAGATGCCCAGGTAGTCGACCTGGTCCGGGCCGATGCCGGCGTCGGCATAGGCCTGCCCGAGCGCGCGCGCCGCGCCGGTGTCGAGGATATCGCGCAGCGCGGACAGGTGCTGGTGGCGATGCGCCTGCCCGGCGCCGCTGATGCGCACGCGCCCGTCGTCCGCGCCGACCACCAGCGCCACCGCGCCGTCGGAGATCGGGCAGCAGTCCAGCAAGTGCAGCGGCGTGGCGATGGGCCGGGACGCCAGCACCTGGTCCACGCCGATGGCTTCGCTCAGGTGCGCATGCGGGTGGCTGGCGGCGTGGCGCCGCATCAACGCGGCGAGCTCGGCCAGGTCTTCGCGGCGGGTGCCGGTCTGGTGCATGTAGGCTGAAGCCAGCAGCGCGTAATAGGCCGGCACCGACGCGCCGTTGGGCACCTCGGTGTCGGCTTCGCCGACTTGCGCCAGCGTCTGGATGGAGGCATCGACGGCCTGGCCGGTCAGGCGGTTTTCGCCCGCCACCACCAGCACGCGGCGGCAGCGGCCGGCGCGCACCAGTTCGCGCGCCAGCATCACCATGGCCGCGCCGGTGGCGCCGCCCATCTGCATGCCGTGGGCGTAGTGCGGGTCCAGGCCCAGCTTTTCGCTGAGCAGCGTGGCCAGCATCAGGTGCGGAAAGGTGGTGGCGTAGCCGCACAGCACGCCGTCGATATCGGCGCGCCGCAGGCCGGACTGCGCCAGCGCGGCGTTGGCGGCCTCGGCCATCAGGTCCAGGGCCGAGCGGCCCTCGTGGCGGCCGAAGCGCGTGGTGGCCGCGGCCAGCAGGTAGGCGTGGTGGAGATCAGGCATGGGGCATCCAGGCGCGTTCGATGGCGCGGGCTTCGGCGGCCAGCGCCTGGGCCAGTTCCTGTTCGCGCGATTCGACGCGCTCGCTCAATGCCGCCACGCTGAGCGCGGCGATGGCGCGGCCGCTGGGACCGCGCACGGCCACGCCCAGGCCGCCCATCTTTTCCACCACCACGTCCAGCAGCATGGCGTGGCCGAGCTTGCGGGCGCGCGCCGTCATCTGTTCCAGCAGCCGCACCGGATAGCGCGGGTAGCGTTCCTGCAACCGCTGGTGCACCGGCGGCAGCACCGCCTGGGTTTCGTTCTCGTCCATGGCCGCCAGCAGCGCCAGGCTGCCGGCGCCGATGCCGAGCGGACGGCGGCTGCCGATCTCCAGGTAGTTGGCGCGGATCGGGTAGTCGCCGAAGC
The DNA here is from genome assembly GCF_052906545.1 of Achromobacter sp. CSND-B12. Lineage (NCBI taxonomy): Bacteria > Pseudomonadati > Pseudomonadota > Betaproteobacteria > Burkholderiales > Alcaligenaceae > Achromobacter > Achromobacter sp. CSND-B12. Next base: position 3,217,358 of record NZ_JBREGJ010000001.1, read on the forward strand.
ACAGATCCAGGCAGACCGATTCCCAGCCGGTCGGCATCGACAGGATGACGGTGTCGCCGAACTTGCGCGCCAGGCGGATCAGCGCCGGCCGCGCCAGGGCGCGCAGATCGAGGCCGTCGACCATGGCGTGGTGCATGGCATAGACCTGCGGACCGAGCATGTAGTGCTTGCTGACCGGGTCTCGCTCCACGAAACCCTCGGCTTCTAGGTCCTTCAGGATGCGCAGCGCGGTGGACACATCCAGCTGCGCTGCCTGGGCGATGTCGGTCAGTCGCTGGACGCGCCGGTTCGACAGGCTGGCGAGGACGCGGCAGACCTTTTTCGTCGCAGAAACAAGGCTTGTATCCGGTGTGGACATGGCAGCGGCAGAGCCCGATGGCTGAACATGGTCACAAGATAGGCAGGCCCGCGACGAGGGTAAAGTTGCGTCGCAACAAAATTTCGCCCAGCAACAATCGTGGTTGCCGGGCGATGCGGCCAGGGTCAGGCCGGTTCGGTTTCGGGATGCAGCGAACGCAGTCTGCGCAGCTCGGGGAACCAGCGCATCCACAGCCCCGCCACCGCAATCGTGCCCAGGCCGCCCACCACCACGGCCGGCACCGCGCCCAGCAGCGCCGCCATCACGCCGGACTCGAATTCCCCCAGCTGGTTCGAGGCGCCGACGAACAGCGTATTCACCGCGCTGACGCGGCCCAGCATGTGGTCGGGCGTGTTCAACTGCACCAGCGACGAACGCACCACCACGCTGATGGCGTCGGCCGCGCCCAGCACCACCAGCGCGCCCACCGACAGCGGAATCGAGGTCGACAGGCCGAACACGGTGGTGGCCAGGCCGAACAGGATCAGCGCGCCGAACAGCAGGCGGCCGACGTGCTCGCCCAGGCTCAGGCGCGCCAGCGTCAGCGACATCAGCATGGCGCCACAGGCCGGCGCGGCGCGCAGCGCGCCCAGCGCCCAGGGACCGGCGTGCAGAATATCCTTGGCGAAGATCGGCAGCAGCGCGGTGGCCCCGCCCAGCAGCACCGCGAACAGGTCCAGCGATAGCGTGCCCAGCAGGATGCGGCGCTGGAAGATGAAGGTGATGCCGGCGAACAGCGTGCGCCAGGTGGTGGGCTCCCTGCGCGGCGGGGCGCGGTCGATCGACATGCTGGCGATGCAGGCGAAGCCGCACAGGTACAGCGCCGCCGCCACGCAGTAGACCCACCCGGCCCCCAGCCCGTAGCCGATGCCGCCCAGCGCCGGGCCGGCGATCTGCGCGATCTGGCCGCCGGAGGACGACAGCGCGGTGGCGCGCGGCAGCCACTCGCGCGGCACGATGGCGGGGATCAGCGTGGTCAGCGTGGGCGCCTCGAAGGCACGCGCCGAGCTCATGATGATGAGGGTGGCATAGATCAGCGTCTTGCCGCCGACGCCATGCAGCGCCGCGATGGCCAACAGCAGCGTGGCCAGGGTCTCGACCGCCATGCAGATGGCGACGATCTTGCGGCGGTCGTAGCGGTCGGCCACGTGGCCGACCACCAGCGTCAGCGCCGCCATCGGCAGGAACTGCGCCAGCCCGATCAGGCCAAGGTCGAGCGCGCTGCCCGACAGCGCATAGACCTGCCAGCCCACCGCCACCGAGACGATCTGGAAGGCCAGCGACGCGCCGATGCGCGCGAACAGGAAGTGCAGGAAGGCGGGACGGTAAAGCGGACTGGGGGAGTCTGGGGCGGGCATCGGGACGGGGGCGCGCGGCGTATGCGCGGGCGGGGATCGGAATCCCGCATTCTAGGGAAAACCGCCTGACGGGAAACTAAGAGCATGCGGCAAAGCACCGGGCCGTTGTGCTTTCACAGGCAAGTTTTCGTGCGCTCTGGTACAAGCCAGCCGCCGTGGCGCTGATTAACGTTGCTCCTGCAGCCATCCGGAAGGTGGCGACCATACAAGGGGAACATGATGGGCAAGCCATTTGCCGCCGCCGGGCAGGTAGACCCGATCACGCTGGCCGTGGTGCGCGGCGCGCTCGAGACCGCGCAGCGTGAAATGACAATGACACTGGAGAAAACGGGCCGCTCCAGCGTCTTCAACCTGGCCCACGACTACAGCAACGCGCTGTTCGACCACTATCCGGAAATGATCCTGCAGGGCCAGGATATCCCCATCCACCTCGGATCGCTGATCCCCGCCATGAAGGCCGTGGCCGACTTCTTCGGCGACGATATCCACGAAGGCGACATCATCTATCACAACGATCCGGTCTACCAGGGCAGCCATATTCTCGATTGCTGCATGTACAAGCCGGTATTCCATGAGGGCCAGCTGGTTTTCTGGGCGGTGTGCAAGGGCCACCTGACCGACATCGGCGGGCCGGTTCCGGCGGGCTACAACCCGGACGCGCGCGATCTCTATGCCGAAGGCCTGCGGATCCCGCCGGTGAAGCTCTGGGACCGGGGCGTGCGGCGTGACGACGTCGTCAACCTGCTGCTGTGCAACATGCGATCGCGGCGCGACCAGGAGGGCGATCTCAACGCCCAGTTCGGCGCCTGCCGGGTCGGCGAGCGCCATTTGCGCGCCCTGCTCGCCAAGTACGGCCTGGCCACCGTGCAGGCCGCCATCGCCGAGCTCAAGGACATGGCGGACCGGCATATGCGATCGTTGATCGCCTCGATTCCCGACGGGCGCTATGAAGGCCGGGCGCGCCTGGAGGATGCCGGCCATGGCCATGGCGACATGACCATCACGGCCAGCGTGCAGGTGACCGGCGACCAGGTCCACATCCGCATCGACAGCCCGCCCCAGGTGCCGTACTTCATCAATTCCTATGCCGGCAACTCGCTGTCGGGCATCTACCTGGGATTGATGATGTTCGCGCAGGTGCCTCCGCCCTACAACGCGGGGCTGTACCGCTGCGTCACCGTGGACCTGGGCCCGCAGGGCACGTTGTGCAATGCGCGCGAGCCGGCGCCGCACGTCAACTGTACAACCACGCCCATGGAGACGCTGACCGACGCGGTGCGCCAGGCCTTCGAGGCGGCGGCGCCGGAACGGGTGACCGCCTCCTGGGGGCACGCCAGCGGCGTCAACATTGCGGGCGTCAATCCCAGGACGGGGGAACAGTACGTGACCATGGTGCTGGCTTCCATCATCTCGGGCGCGGGCGCCACGCGCCAGATGGACGGCTGGCACGCCTGCGGCCCGCTGTGCTGTTTCGGCGCGCTCAGTTCGGGCGACATCGAATTGCTGGAGTACGCCTATCCCATCATCATCCACCGCTATGGCCTGCAGGAAGACAGCGGCGGCGCCGGGCAGCGCCGCGGCGGCAGCGGCACGGTGTGGGAAGTGGAACCCATCGGCCATGAGATGACGGTGGTCGCGTTTGGCGAGGGGCGCCAGATCCCGACCGGCGGCGCGGCGGGCGCGTACAACACGCTACCCGAGCGCAAGCTGGGACGGCTGGAACAGCATCACGCCGACGGCCAGGTCACCGTGCACCGCAAGAACACCATCCTGACGTTGAAGCCCGGGGAGCGGGCCCGCAACGTCAATCCGGGCGGCGGCGGTTATGGCGACCCGTATTGCCGCGCACCGGAGGAAGTGGCGCGCGACATCCGCAATGGGCTGGTCTCTGCCGAGGCTGCCCGCGCCGAGTACGGCGTGGTGGTCGGCAACGACGGCAATGTCGACTTCGTCGCGACCCGCACGCAACGCATCCGCGATCCCCGCTGAGGAGCACACCATGCAAGGACAATATCGCCTCGGCGTAGACGCTGGCGGCACGTTCACCGATTTCGTCCTGGCCGGACGCGATGGCGCAATCCGCCTTTTCAAGAGCGCATCGACGCCGCAGGACGGCACCAAGGCCATTGCCGCCGGCCTGGCGCAGATGTCGGAGGCGCTCGGCAGACCGGTGCAAGAGATCGTGCGCGATTGCGATCTGTGCATCAACGGCACCACCGTGGCGCTGAACGCGTTGATCGAATTGAAGGGCGTCAAGGTCGGCCTGCTGTGCACCGCGGGCCACGAGGACAGCATCGAAATCCGCCTGGGCCACAAGGAGGAAGGCTATCGCTACGATGCCGACTATCCCCCCGCCCCGCAACTGGTGCCGCGCCACCTGCGCAGGCCGGTGCGTGAACGCGTGCTGGCCGACGGTTCGGTGCACGCGCCGTTGAACGAAGACGATGTGCGCGCCGCGATCGAGGTCTTCAAGCGCGAGGGCGTGCAGGCTGTGGCGGTGTCGTTCGTCTGGGCCCCGGCCAATCCCGCCCATGAACGGCGCGCGCGCGACATGGTGGCGGCCGCCATGCCGGAAGCATTTGTCTGCGCCGGCCATGAGGTCTATCCGCAGGTGCGGGAGTACACGCGCACCTCCACCACCATCGTCAATGCCTATCTGAGCCCCGTCATGGGGCGCTACGTGGCGCGCATCGATGATTACTTCCGCGGCCTCGGGGCGCGTGGCGCGGTGCGCTATTTCCAGTCCAACGGCGGCCTGGCGGTGGGTGACGTCATGCGGCGGCGGGCGGTCAACGCCATCAATTCGGGCCCGGCGTCGGCGCCCCAGGCCGGCCTGTACGTGGCGGCGCCGTTCGGCATCGACAACATCATCACGGTGGACATGGGCGGCACGTCCTTCGACATCACCATGGCCCGCGCGGGCCAGACCAACCTCAACCGCAATATCGACTTTCTACGCCATCGCATCGGCGTGCCGATGATCCATGTGGAAACCCTGGGCGCGGGTGGGGGATCCATCGCCCACCTGAACGCCTTCGGCATGCTGGAAGTGGGGCCGCAAAGCGCCGGCTCGATGCCGGGGCCGGCCTGCTACGGCCTGGGCGGCGAAGCGCCCACCGTCACCGATGCCAACATGGTGCTGGGCTATCTGCGCCCGGATGCGGTGCTGGGCGGCACCATCCGCCTGGATCGCGAACTGGCCCGCGAGGCCGTGCGGCGGCATGTGGCTGAACCTCTCGGCCTGGGCCTGGCGCGCGCGGCCCATGGCATCGGCACGCTGGTGAATCTGAACATGGCGCACGGCATTCGCGGAATCTCGATCGAGAACGGCTACGATCCGCGCGACTTCGCGCTGGTCTGCGCGGGTGGCGCGGCCGGCATGCACATCGTCGCCCTGGCCGAGGAGATCGGCAGCCGTACCGTCCTCGTGCCCAAGATCGCCTCTTGCCTGTGCGCTTTCGGCCAGGTGATCTCCGACGTCAAATACCATTTCCTGGCCAGTGCAGTGATGCGGCTGGACGAGCACGCCGACATTGCGCGGCTGGATGGATTGTTCCGCGACATGGAGCGGCGCGGTCATGAATTGCTTGCGGCCGATGGCTTCGCGCCATCGCGGATCTCCCTGTCCCGCAAGGTGGAGATGCGCTATCAGGGCCAGATCCACGAGTGCCAGGTCGACGTGCCCGCGGGGAGCTTCACCCGCGAGACCCTGCAGACCGTGCTCGCGGATTTCCATGCCCGCCACGAGCAGCTCTACACCTACGCCGAGCCGCATAACCTGGTGGAGCTGGTGAACCTGGAAGTCATGGCGGTGGGCGAGGTGGACAAGCCCGCGCTGCCGAGCCTGCCGCCCGGCAACGGCCATCCCGAGGCCGCGCTCGAAAGCCGGCGCGAGATGTTGTTCGAGGCTGATGGCGCCTGGGTCGACACGCCGGTGTACGACGGGTCACGCCTGCTTGCGGATGATCGGATCGAGGGGCCCGCCGTGATCGAGGAGCCCACGACGACCATCGTGGTGCGTCCTGGCTGGAATGCCGTCCTGCACGGCTCGGGTACTTACTTATTGACCCGCGATGGCGGCTGATCCAGATTAGGGCCTGTTGAGACCAGAGGGCCTGGCACAGGGAGCGCCAGGCTCTGTACGAGGAATAGCACCGTGGATGCCCGCTACGATACCGCTTCCCTGGCTGCTGTCGACCGCGCCCGCTACTGGAGCACCGCGGTTGGCCGCACCTATTTCAGCCTGCAATTGCAATTCCAGGATGAAGGGCGTTTCGACGGAGCGCTGCATTCGTGGAACCTGGGCGAGCTTTCACTGTCGCGGCTGGCATCCTCGCCGCTGTGCTATCGCCGGTTGGCGACGCATCTGCGGGATGGCTCCGACGAACACTATCTGATTACGGTGCCGCGCCAGAGCGACATCCGCTTCCTGCAGGCCGGGCGCGAGACGCTTTGCCATCCGGGCGCGTTCCTGCTCGAGCATGGCCACAGCCCGTATGAATTCTCGTATGGGCGCGACAACGCCTTGTGGGTGCTCAAGGTGCCGGGCGCGATGATGCGCGGGCACCTGCGTGAACCTGGCCGCTATTGTGCGCTATCGTTCGACGCGACGCAGGGGCCGGGCTGGCTGTTCGCGTCCTACGTCGACCTGATCGGCCGCCAGCTCGACCGTGGCGAAGACACGATGCGCGAGCTGCTGGCGCAGCAACTGGTGGATCTGCTGGTCTGTTCCGTGCAGCAGGATGCGCGGGCGCTGGACCCGGGAGACTCCGCCGTGCGGGCGGCGCACCTGTGCCGCATCGAGGCCTATGCGCGGCGCCACCTGGCCGACTGCGACCTGGGGCCGGAGCAAGTGGCGCGGGCCTGTGGCATCTCCGTGCGCTATCTGCACGCGCTGTACCGCGACGTAGGCCAGACCTTCATGCAATGGCTGCATGAACAGCGCTTGGACCGGGCGGAGCAGACGCTGCGTGGCCCGGCGCGGCCGGTGTCGGTGGCCGGGGTGGCGCAGCAATGGGGGTTCTCGGATCAGTCGCATTTCTCGCGACTGTTCAAGCGGCGTTTCGGCTATACCCCCGGCCAGGCCCGTCGCATGGCCGGGTAGGTCGGGCCGCGCATCGAGGCGGAAGACGCGGCGCGTGCGCGGGATGGGCGAGCGCTAGGCCTTGGGCCAGTAGGTGCCGAAATACCAGAGATTGCCCTCGGGGTCGCGGCAGGCGAAATCACGGCTGCCGTGCGGCGAGTCATAGGGCTCGGCCACGATGGTCGTGCCGCCAGCTTTCAGCCTGGCGTGCAGGGCGTCGGGATCGTCCACCGCCAGATACAGCGCGTCGGTGCGGTGGCCTTGAGGGTCGCCGACCTGTTTGCCGTACTCATCGTCGCGATGCTGTCCCAGCATCAGGATGGAACTTCCACAGGCCATTTCGGCGTGTTGCACGACGGCGCCGTCGCGGTAGACGGCCAGTTCCGTGAAGCCCAGCATGGCGGTCAGCCAGCGCATCATGGCGTCCGGGTCCTGGCAGCGCAGCGTGGGAAACAGGCGGGGCGGTTCTTTGGAGGTCGGGTTCATCGGCAAGCTCCTGGGGCAAGAGGGAGCCTTCATGATGAACCGATGCGCGGGCCGCGGTCTTGAAGATTTGTTACCCGGCTTGGCGCCGCGCCCAGGCCTGCGGCGATTCGCCCGCCAGGTCGATGAATTCCCGCGCTAGGTGCGCCTGGTCGGCATAGCCGCCGGCGGCCGCTACCTGGGCCCATTCGCTGCCGGGTTGCTGCGCCAGCCGGCAGGCCTGGTGAAAGCGCAGCATGCGCGCCAGGGCTTTCGGGCCCAGGCCCATTTCGGCCCGGAAACGGTGCAGCAGGTGCTTGCGGCTCCAGCCGATTTCGGCGGCCAGCGCGCCGATGCGCAACGCGCCGTGGTCGCGCAGCAGTAGCCGGTAGGCATGCGTCACCGGTTCCGATGGGGCGCGGCCGAGGCGGCGGAGGATGAATGCCTCGACCAGGGCGAAGCGCCGCGGCCAGTCCGGCAGGTGGCCCAGCCGCTCGCGCAGCGCCGGGCCATCGCGGCCCAGCGCGTCGCCCAGGTCGACCAGGCGGTTCGCCAGGTCCGCGACCATGCCGCCGAAGAAGCGGTACGCGCCGGGCAGCGTGAAGTCGACCTGCAGGCATTCGGCGGCGCCGTCGGAGGCGACGAACACCGGGCCGGCATACAGGCCGGACGCGAAGCTGGACCAGGGCGCCGTGGCGTCCGCGCGGCCCAGTCCGATGCCGAAAGGGCTGCCGAAGCTGATCACCAGCGGCACGGTCAGCGGGGCGCCTTCGAGCCACTGCATACCGGCGCCTTGCCCGCTTTCGCGGTAGCCGGTCAGGTGCGACACGATGCCGGCCAGCCGTGCCGACGGCGGGACCTGGATCAACGCGCAGGACGTCTGGCTGGCCATGCGTGCCCCTTGTGGAAAGACACGCCATCGCCGCGGAGGCCGGCGATGGCGCGCGCGTTCAGGCGCCGATCGCCACCAGTTCGGCGCCTTCCGTCACCTGGTCGCCCACGGCGTAGAACAGTTCCTCGACCTTGCCGTCGGCCGGCGCGGAGATGGTGTGCTCCATCTTCATGGCCTCCATCACCAGTAGCGGCTGGCCCTTGGTGACGCTGTCGCCGGCCTTGACGGCAATGGAGATGATCTTGCCCGGCATGGGGGCGGTCAGGCCGCCGCCGTGGTCGCCCTGGGTGTCCTGGGCATGCGCCAGCGGGTCGTACAGGTCCAGCACGCGCGCGCCGCCGTCGCCAAAGACGTGGGCCTTGTCGGCGTGCAGCACCACCGTGCCGGCGCGCTCGCGGCCGTCCAGCGTGATGCGCAGCACGCGCGCCGGGCCATTGACGTTCTCGGCGCGCCAGGCGAAGGGCCGGGCGCCGTCGCCGCCGTCCAGCGTCCAGTCGGCGCCCTGGCGCGTGACGGTGACGTGACGGGTTTCGCCGTTGTCGATCCATTGCAAGGCGCGCTGGTAGCGGCCGCCCAGGCGCCAGCCGTCGCGCGTGTCCCACGGATCGGCCGGCGCGGCGGCATGCGGCGCCGATTGCGCCTGGCCCTGGCTGGCCAGCACCGCGGCCGTGGCCAGCGCCAGCGTGCCGGCGTCGGTCGGCGTGGGTTCCGGCAGCAGCGTGGCGCGCTGGCGCTCGATCAGGCCGGTGTCGAGGTCCGCCGCGGCGAAGGCGCTGTCGCGCATCAGGCGCGACAGGAAGGCGACGTTGGTCTGCACCCCCACCGCCTGGGTCTGCGCCAGCGCTTGCAGCATACGGGCGCGGGCCTGGTCGCGGTCGGCGCCGTGCACGATCAGCTTGGCGATCATGGGGTCGTAGAACGGCGTGATGGTGTCGCCGGTGCGCACCCCGCCATCGACGCGGATGTCGCCGTTGGCGAAGGCGACGTGGGCCGGCAGGCCCAGGTAGGCCAGCGTGCCGATCGACGGCAGGAAGCCTTTCTCGGGGTTCTCGGCGTAGATGCGGGCCTCGATGGCGTGGCCGTGGATGCGCAGGTCTTCCTGGCGCGCCGGCAGCGGCTGGCCGGCGGCCACGCGCAGCTGCCATTCGACCAGGTCATGGCCGGTGATCATCTCGGTGACCGGGTGCTCGACCTGCAGGCGCGTGTTCATTTCCATGAAGTAGAAGCGGCCGTCGGGCTCGGCGATGAATTCCACCGTGCCGGCGCCCACGTAGCCCACCGCGCGCGCGGCGGCCACCGCGGCCTCGCCCATGGCGCGGCGGCGTTCCTCGGTCATGCCGGGCGCGGGCGCTTCCTCGATCACTTTCTGGTGGCGGCGCTGCACCGAGCAGTCGCGCTCGAACAGGTAGACGCAGTTGCCGTGGGTGTCGGCGAACACCTGGATCTCGATATGGCGCGGCTTCTGCAGATAGCGTTCGATCAGCACGCGGTCGTCGCCGAAGCTGGAGGCGGCCTCGCGCTGGCACGAGGCCAGAGCATCGAGGAACGCGCCCGTCGATTCGACCACGCGCATGCCCTTGCCGCCGCCGCCGGCGCTGGCCTTGATCAGCACCGGGTAGCCGATGGCGTCGGCCTGTTCCTTCAGGAATTGCGGGTCCTGGTTGTCGCCGTGGTAGCCGGGCACCAGCGGCACGCCGGCCTTCTCCATCAGCGACTTGGCCGCGGACTTGCTGCCCATGGCGGCGATGGCCGATGCCGGCGGACCGACGAAGGCGATGCCGGCCTGTTCGGCGGCTTCGGCGAAGGCTTCGTTTTCCGACAGGAAGCCGTAGCCGGGGTGGATGGCTTGGGCGCCGGTGTCGCGCGCGGCCTGCAGGATGGCGTCGGCGCGCAGGTAGCTGGCGCGCGGTTCGGGGCCGCCAATGTGCACCGCGACGTCGCAGGCGGCGACGTGCCGGGCGTTGGCGTCGGCGTCGGAATAGACGGCGACGGTGCGGATGCCCAGGCGGCGGGCGGTGGCGGCGACGCGGCAGGCGATTTCGCCGCGGTTGGCAATCAGCAGGGTATCGAACATGGCGTTATCCAGACTGGAATCATTCGTTGACTACGTGCAGCGGCGAGCGCGTTGCATCCAAAACCCTCACACCTCGCATCACGCCGACCTTATCGGGGACACCGCGGATCCGGCTTCGCCGGTCCGCCGGTGTCGCCCCCTTGAGGGGGCGCGCGCAGCGCGTAGGGGGTGGGCTTTCTTCTACATCCGGAAGACGCCGAAGCGCGTGTCTTCGATCGGCGCGTTCAGCGCCGCCGATAGCGCCAGCCCCAGCACGCGGCGCGTGTCGGCCGGCGCGATGATGCCGTCGTCCCACAGCCGCGCGGTGGCGTAGTACGGATGGCCCTCGCGTTCGTATTGCTCGCGGATCGGCGCCTTGAAGGCGTCTTCCTCGGCCGCCGACCACTGGCCGCCGCGCGCCTCGATGCCGTCGCGCTTGACGGTGGCCAGCACGCTGGCGGCCTGCTCGCCGCCCATCACCGAGATGCGCGCGTTGGGCCACATGAACAGCAGGCGCGGCGAGTAGGCGCGGCCGCACATGCCGTAGTTGCCGGCGCCGAACGAGCCACCGATCAGCACGGTGAACTTGGGCACGTTGGCGGTGGCCACCGCCGTCACCATCTTGGCGCCGTGGCGCGCGATGCCTTCGTTTTCGTACTTGCGGCCGACCATGAAGCCGGTGATGTTCTGCAGGAACACCAGCGGGATCTTGCGCTGCGCGCACAGTTCGATGAAGTGTGCGCCCTTCTGCGCCGATTCCGAGAACAGGATGCCGTTGTTGGCGACGATGCCCACCGGCATGCCGTGGATGTGGGCAAAGCCCGTCACCAGCGTGGGGCCGAAGCGCGCCTTGAATTCGTCGAACTCGGAGCCGTCGACGATGCGCGCGATGACCTCGCGCACGTCGTACGGCTTGCGCGTGTCGGCGGGGATGATGCCGTTCAGTTCGGCCGGGTCGTAGCGCGGTTCGCGCACCGGCACCGTGGCCAGCGGCGCGGGCTTCTTGCGGTTCAGGCGCGCCACGGCGCCGCGCGCCAGTTGCAGCGCGTGCATGTCGTTGGCGGCCAGATGGTCGGCCACGCCCGACAGGCGCGTATGCACGTCGCCGCCGCCCAGGTCCTCGGCGCTGACTTCCTCGCCGGTGGCGGCCTTCACCAAGGGCGGGCCGCCCAGGAAGATGGTGCCCTGGTTCTTGACGATGATGGACTCGTCGCTCATGGCGGGCACGTAGGCGCCGCCGGCGGTGCAGGACCCCATCACTACCGCGATCTGCGCGATGCCCTGCGCCGACATCTGCGCCTGGTTGTAGAAGATGCGGCCGAAGTGGTCGCGGTCGGGAAAGACCTCTTCCTGCTGCGGCAGGTTGGCGCCGCCGGAATCGACCAGGTAGACGCACGGCAGGCGGTTCTGCGCGGCGATCTCCTGCGCCCGCAGGTGCTTCTTGACCGTCATCGGGTAGTAGGTGCCGCCCTTGACGGTGGCGTCGTTGCAGACGATCACGCATTCGGTGCCGGCGATGCGGCCGATGCCGGTGATGACGCCCGCGCCCGGCGCGTCGCCGTCGTACATGCCGTGCGCCGCCATCGGCGACAGTTCCAGGAACGGCGAACCCGGATCGATCAGTTGTTCGACGCGGTCGCGCGGCAGCAGCTTGCCGCGCGCCACGTGCTTGGCGCGCGACGATTCGCTGCCGCCCAGCGCGGTCCGCGCCAGTTGCTGGCTCAGGTCGTCCAGTTGCGCCTGCATGGCGCGCGCGTTGTCGGTGTAGTCCTGCGACCGCGGATTGATGCGGGATTCGATGATGGGCATGGGGTACCACCCGTCCTGCTTAATGGGATGTTGAAGGCGCTCGGGGTCGAGCGGTTTGTCTCGCTGCCCGCTGAGCCGGGCGTTCTTGTCATGGATTAACTCAGCTGCATTTCGTTGCGCCTCTCCCGCACGGCCCGCGACCGACCCGTCGCGGACTTCGCCTTGCGGAAAAGGCGCAGCGAAATGATGCCCCTCGGTGTGCCCGCTACGCGGGCTTGCGGCCTCCCGAGGCGGCGCTTTTCCCAGGGATATCCAGGGAAAAAGTGCGCCTCGGGAGAAATACCGCCTTAGACCATCTCGATCGCCATCGCCACGGCTTCGCCGCCGCCGATGCACAGCGTGGCCACGCCGCGCTTGCCGCCGGTCTTGCGCAGCGCGCCGATCAGCGTGGTCATCAGGCGCGCGCCGGAGGCGCCGATGGGATGGCCCAGGGCGGTGGCGCCGCCGTGGATGTTGACCTTTTCATGCGGCAGCTTGAAGTCGGTCATGGCGGCCATGGTGACCACGGCGAACGCTTCGTTGATCTCGTACAGGTCCACGTCCTCGGCCTTCCAGCCGGTCTTGGCGAACAGGTTCTTCAAGGCGCCGACCGGGGCGGTGGTGAACCAGTTCGGTTCCTGCGAGTGCTGGCTGTGCGCCACGATGCGGGCCAGCGGCTTGACGCCGAGCTTCTCGGCGGTGGAGGCGCGCATCAGCACCATGGCGGCGGCGCCGTCGGAGATCGACGACGAGTTGGCGGCGGTGACGGTGCCGTCCTTCTTGAACGCCGGCTTGAGCGTGGGGATCTTTTCCGGCATGGCCTTGGTGGGGGCCTCGTCGGTGTCGATGACGGTGTCGCCCTTGCGGCCGGCGACCGTGACCGGGGTGATTTCCCACTTGAAGCTGCCGTCTTCGGTGGCGGCGCGGGCGCGGCGCAGCGATTCCAGCGAGAACGCATCCTGCTGCTCGCGCGTGAACGAATACTTGGCGGCGCAATCCTCGGCGAACACGCCCATGGCCTTGCCCTTGTCGTAGGCGTCTTCCAGGCCGTCCAGGGCCATGTGGTCATAGATGGTGCTGTGGCCGTAGCGATAGCCCTGGCGGCCCTTGAGCATCAGGTAGGGGGCGTTGCTCATGCTTTCCTGGCCGCCGGCGACGACGATGTTGGCCGAACCCGCGGCCAGCAGGTCGTGGCCGAACATGGCGGCCTTCAGGCCCGAACCGCACACCTTGTGGATGGTGGTGCACGCCACGCCCAGCGGCAGGCCCGCGCCCAGCGCGGCCTGGCGCGCCGGGGCCTGGCCCTGGCCGGCCTGCAGCACGTTGCCCATGATGACTTCTTCGATCTGCTCGGGCTTGAGGCCGGCGCGTTCGACGGCCGCCTTGATGGCGACCGAGCCCAGCTCGTGCGCGGCCAGGCCGGACAGGCTGCCGAGCATGCCGCCCATGGGCGTGCGGGCGACGGAAACGATAACGATGGGATCTGACATGACTAGCTCCTGTGAGGGTCGGGACAGCGTGTTTTATGCGGTGGCGCCAGCGGGTGCCGGACGCAGCCGTCTGTCCGTATCGTAAGGGAAAAATTCTTCGATCCGGCCTTGCGCCACGTGGGCGCGACAGGCCTGCCACCACTCCGGTTCCAGCAGATCGGCATGGTGGCGCAGGAAGGCGCCGCGCACACGCGCGTCGCCCAGCAGGAAGCGGCCGAATTCCTCCGGAAAGACGTCGTTCGGTCCGACGGCATACCAGGGTTCGGAGGCCATTTCCGCTTCCTCGTTGGGGGCGGGAGGAATCCGTCGGAAATTCATCTCGGTCATGCGCTGGATTTCGTCGTAGTCGTAGAACACGACCCGGCCCAGCCGCGTCACGCCGAAGTTCTTGTAGAGCATGTCGCCGGGGAAGATGTTGGCGGCGGCCAGCTGGCGGATCGCGTCGCCATATTCGCGCACGGCCGGCTCCAGCAGCGCGTCCGGCGCCTGGCTCAGGTACAGGTTCAGCGGCGTCATGCGCCGTTCGATGTAGACGTGGCGGATGACCACCGTGTCGCCGGTTTCCTCGATCAGGCTGGGCACCAGGCGCCGCAGTTCGTCCAGCAGCTGCGGCGCGAAGCGGGCGCGCGGCAGCGCCACCTGCGAATATTCCCAGGTGTCGGCCATGCGGCCGACGCGATCGTGCAGCTTGACCATCTGGTACTTGCGCCGCACGGTGGCATGGTCCATGCCGTCCTTGTCGATGCGGTCCTTGATCAGCTTGAACACATAGGGATAGGACGGCAGCGTGAACACGCACATCACCATGCCCTTGATGCCGGGCGCGATGTCGAAGGCGTCGCGCGAATGCGCCAGGTGGTGCAGGAAGTCGCGGTAGAACAGCGTCTTGCCCTGCTTCTGCAGCCCGATCATGGTGTACAGCTCGGCCTTGGGCTTGCGCGGCAAGAGGCTGGCCAGGAAGTTGACCACCGCGGCGGGCGTCTCCATGTCCACCAGGAAATACGCGCGCGTGAAGCTGAACAGCGTGCTCAGGTCGTCCGCGCCCAGCAGCAGCGCGTCCAGGTTCACCTGCCCGGCCGGGTTGCGCGTCAACGCCACGGCGAAGGGATAGACGGTGCCCTGGTTGATCAGGCGGCCGACGATGTAGGCGCCCTTGTTGCGAAAGAACAGCGAACCGAGCGCATGCACCTGGCAGTCGCTGGCGATGCGGCGGCCGACGTGGCGCGGCAACTGCCGTCGCAGCTGGCCGATGGCAGCGCGCGCCAGCAGGCGGGTGTCGCGCGGCAGGTCCTCGAACGGCAGCGCCAGGCCGAAGTCGGCCACCATGCGGATCAGGCTTTTGTGCAGGCCCTCGGTCACCGGGTAGTAGACCCGGTACGACGGCATGCGGCTGTCCAGGTAGTCGGTGGCCACGGCCGGCCGCACGAACAGGAAATCGTTGTGGAAGTAGTCGCGGTGCAGCAGCCGGCACGACACCGAGTTGAAGAAGGTCTCGGCGCATTCGGGCTGGCGATGCTCGCCCAGCAGGCCGACGAATTCCTGCTTGATCTGCTGCCAGTAGGCGGTCTGCGTTTCAGTCAGCGCGGCGCCCGCGGCGCCGTTCGCGCCGTTGGTGCCATGGGCGCCGTTCGCGCCGTTGGTGCCATGGGCGCCGACCGCGCCCTCGGGCCGGCCGCGCAGCACGCCTTCGAGCTGGCTGGCGCATTCGCGCACCCGCATGTCGTAGTACTCGATGCGCTCGCGCGACAGGTGCTGGATGCCATGCCAGTCGCCCGATTCGAACAGCGCCTTGGCGCGCTGCGCGCTGTAGCGGAACAGCGCGTAGTGGCGGTCGAAGCCGGCCAGGATGCGATGCGCGACGTCCAGCGGCGAGGGGCCCCGGGCGGGCGCCTGCTCGATGTGCTGGACGTCGGACGTGCGGATCATGGCAAACGACTTCCGGGTGGGACTCAGGCCGTCTCGGCGAACAGCTCGCGGCCGATCAGCATGCGCCGGATCTCGCTGGTGCCGGCGCCGATTTCGTACAGCTTGGCGTCGCGCCACAGGCGGCCCACCGGGTATTCGTTGATGTAGCCGTTGCCGCCCAGGATCTGCACGCCCTCGCCGGCCATCCAGGTTGCCTTCTCGGCGGTGTACAGGATCAGCGCGGCGCAGTCCTTGCGCACCTGGCGCACGTGCTCGGCGCCGAGGCGGTCGAGGTTCTTGCCGACCTGGTAGCAGAAGGCGCGGCTGGCCTGCAGCGTGGTGTACAGGTCCGCCACCTTGCCCTGGATCAACTGGAATTCGCCGATGGCCTGGCCGAACTGCTTGCGGTCATGGATGTACGGCACCACCACGTCCATCACGGCCTGCATGATGCCGACCGGGCCGCCCGACAGCACGGCGCGCTCGTAGTCCAGGCCGCTCATCAGCACCTTGACGCCGCCGTTGACCTGGCCCAGCACGTTTTCCTCGGGGATCTCGCAGTCCTGGAACACCAGTTCGCCGGTGTGGCTGCCGCGCATGCCGAGCTTGTCCAGCTTCTGCGCCACCGAGAAACCCTTGAAGCCCTTTTCCACCAGGAACGCGGTGATGCCGCGCTGGTGCGCCTCGGGGTCGGTCTTGGCATAGACCACCAGGGTGTCGGCGTCGGGGCCGTTGGTGATCCACATCTTGGAGCCGTTGAGCACGTAGCGGTCGCCCTTCTTGTCGGCGCGCAGCTTCATGCTGACCACGTCCGAGCCGGCGCCCGGTTCGCTCATGGCCAGCGCGCCGATGTGTTCGCCGGAAATCAGCTTGGGCAGGTACTTGGCCTTCTGGGCGGGGGTGCCGTTGCGGTTGATCTGGTTGACGCACAGGTTGGAGTGCGCGCCATACGACAGGCCGATGGAGGCGCTGGCGCGGGAGATTTCCTCCATCGCCACCATGTGGGCTAGGTAGCCCATGTCGGCGCCGCCGTATTCCTCGCTGGCCGTCATGCCCAGCACGCCCAGGTCGCCGAACTTGCGCCACAGGTCCATGGGGAACTGGTCGCTGCGGTCGACTTCGGCGGCGCGCGGCGCGATCTCGGCCTGCGCGAAAGTGCGCACGGCGTCGCGCAGCATGTCCAGGTCTTCGCCCAGATCGAAGTTCAGGCCAGGAAGGTTCATCGCTGTCTCCGTGATAGTGGGTACTTACATTTTTATGGGCGCCTGCGATCGCGCCGGATCTCGCCGCGTGGCCCCATGATGCGCTGATCGACGCTGGCTACGCAATGATGCACCGCAAATATTACGTTTACGTAAACGTAAATAAGAGTCGGGTTTTCCCTAGGCAAATGTTTGCGTCCCGGGCGGCGCCCCTGGGTACTATTCCCCGGATCCTTGAAACTTGAAATTTTGTTACGGAGTCAGCGGTGTCCGACCTGGCCAATCTCGACGATATTGTGGCGCTGCGGCGCGACCTGCACGCCCATCCCGAGCTCTGCTACGAGGAGCACCGCACCGCCAAGGTGGTGGCCGACGCCCTGCGCGGCTGGGGCATCGAGACCCACACCGGCATCGCCAAGACCGGCGTGGTCGGCGTCATCAAGCGCGGCACTTCCGACCGCGCCATCATGTTGCGCGCCGACATGGACGCCCTGCCGATGCAGGAAGAGAACCAGTTCGAACACCGTTCGCGCCACGACGGCAAGATGCATGGCTGCGGCCATGACGGCCACACCGCCATGCTGCTGGCCGCCGCGCGCCACTTGCAACAGCAAGGCGATTTCGACGGCACGGTCTATTTCTGCTTCCAGCCGGCCGAGGAAGGCGGCGCCGGCGGCCGCGCCATGATCCAGGACGGCCTGTTCGACCGCTTCCCCTGCGAGGCCGTGTTCGGCATGCACAACTGGCCCGGTCTGGATGCCGGCTCTTTCGGCGTCTGCGCCGGCCCGATGATGGCGTCCGCCAACGGCTTCAAGATCACCGTGCGCGGCAAGGGCGGCCACGCCGCCGCGCCGCACGATTGCGCCGACCCGGTGCCGGCGCTGTTCGCCATCGGCCAGTCGCTGCAGACCATCCTGACCCGCAGCAAGCGCCCGCTGGACGCCGCCGTGCTGTCCATCACCCAGGTGCAGGCCGGCGGCAGCGTCATCAACGTGATCCCGGGCAGCGCCTGGCTGGGCGGTTCGGTGCGCGCCTACAGCACCGACGTGATCGACCTGATCGAGCGCCGCATGCATGAGATCGCCGGCAGCATCGCCGCCGCCCATGGCTGCGAGGCCGAGGTCTATTTCGAGCGCCGCTATCCGGCGCTGATCAACACGCCGGCCGAAACCGAGTTCTGCATGGAGGTCATGCGCGAGGTGGCCGGCGCCGACCACGCCCGCGTGATCGAGCCGGTGATGGCCTCGGAGGACTTCGCCTTTCTGTTGCAGGCCAAGCCCGGCTGCTACGTGTTCCTGGGCAACGGCGACGGCGACCACCGCATGGCCGGCCACGGCCTGGGCCCGTGCATGCTGCACAACACCAGCTACGACTTCAACGACGCCCTGATCGCGCCGGGCGCGAGCTACTGGGTGCGGCTGACGCAGCGCTACCTGGCTGGCTGATTCACGCGCGGCCGTCGCGACGCGCGTGTCGCCTTCGCGGTCACTGCCTTTGTCGCCACCACAAGTTTTCCTTTTGCCTTACCCGTTTCACGCATTACCTCACGCAGTGCTACGCAACACCACAAGGAAGCTATGAAAAAGAAGATGCTGTTCACGGCCGCGGGGGCGGCCCTGGCGATCATGACGGGCGGCGCCGCGCTGGCGCAGGGCTGGCCCGCCAAGCCCATCACCCTGGTCGTGCCCTACACCGCCGGCGGCAGCGCCGACGCGATCGGGCGCCGCCTGGGCGACGTGCTGCGCAAGGAGGCCAACGCCACCGTCATCGTCGAAAACAAGCCCGGCGCGGGCGCCTCGGTGGGCACCGACTTCGTGGCGCGCGCCCAGCCGGACGGCGCCACCCTGCTGCTGGCTTCCACCAGCCCGCTGACCATCTTCCCGCACCTGGCCAAGACCAACTACGACCCGATGAAGGACCTGACGCCGGTGGCCAGCGTGGCCGTGGCGCCCGTGGCCATCGTCGCCACCAAGGCCCTGCCGGTGAAGGACTTCGCCGGCCTGATCGAGTACGCCAAGTCGCACCCGGACGGCGTGCGCTACGGCACGCCGGGCCAGGGCACCGTGGCCCACATCGGCATGGCGGCGCTGACCACGCAGACCGGCACCAGGATGCTGCACGTGCCCTACCGCGGCAACAGCCAGGCGCTGACGGACGGCCTGGGCGGCGTGGTCGAACTGCTGGTGGTCAACACCGACGTGGTGCTGCCGCACGTGGCCAGCGGCGCGCTCAAGCCGCTGGCGGTGATGGCGCCCGAGCGCCTGGCCGCCTGGCCCGACGTGCCCACCATGGCCGAACTGAAGCTGCCGCAGGCGCAGTACTACTCGAACTTCGGCATCTTCGCGCCGGCCAACCTGCCGCCGGCCGTGTCGGGTCCGCTGCAGGCCGCGCTGGCCAAGGCCGTGGCCAGCCCCGAGTTCAAGGACCTGCTGGCCAAGTCCTACCTGCAGCCCGGCACCGCGTCCGGCGACGCTTTCGCCAAGCAGGTGCAGGCCGAGTTCGCCAACAACGCCCGCATCATCAAGGAAGGCAACATCAAGGCGGAATGACGCCGGGGCGCGCGTCCCCGCCGGGACGCCGCGCGAGCAATGCAAAGCGCGCTCCACGGGGAGCGCGCTTTTTCATTTTCGGAGAGGCGGACCGGCGTCGCGCCGCGTCATTGGGACGGGCCGGCGCGTGCTGGCCCGTCGTGTGCCCACGCGCCTTCGCGGCAATCGGTCAGGCCGTCTTCGGCCCGAACATGATCACCAGCATGCCGGCCAGGCACAGCCCCACGCCGACATAATCGCTGACGCTGGGCCGCACGCCATCGACCGTCCACAGCCACAGCAGCGCCATGCCGATGTACACGCCGCCATAGGCCGCATACACGCGCCCCGACGCGGTCGGATGCAGCGTCAGCAGCCAGGCGAACAGCGCCAGGCTGACGGCGGCCGGCGCCAGCAGCCAGATGGAATGGCCGCGGCGCAGCCACAGGTACGGCAGGTAGCAGCCGATGATCTCGGCCAGCGCGGTCAGGACGAACAGCGCGAAGGTTTGCAGCATCGCCATGGCAGGCGCTTCAGGATCGTTGCTGCGCCAGCAGCTCATGGCACTGGCGTTCCTGCACGGCGATCTCCTGCAGCGTATCCTCGATGTCGCGGCGCTGCTGTTCCAGCGTGGCGCGGTGCTGGGCCAGCACCGCCAGGTACTGGCGCAACTGCACCTCGGTGTCGCCGGGGCCGTCGTACATGTCGATCAGCGTCAGGATCTCCGACAACTGCAGGCCCAGGCGCTTGCCGCGCAGGGCCAGCTTCAGGCGTGTGCGGTCGCGCGGCCCGAAGATGCGGTTGCGGCCCTCGCGCGCCGGGCTGACGATCCCCTGGTCTTCATAGAAGCGGATCGTGCGGGGCGTGACGTCGAACTCGCGGGCGAGCTCGGAGATGGTCCAGGTTGACGGGGACATGCGACGTGTGGCAGTTTACGTAAACGTAAATTATGATGACTTGACGCGATCGTCAAGCGTGGAGAGCGAGGCAATGAACCCCAACGAACAGAAGCTGCAGTATCCCTGGGCCGATTTCCAGCCCGAAGCCGGCCGCGCCCACCAGGTGGCCGAGGGCGTCAAGTGGATCCGCATGCCGCTGCCGTTCGCGCTGGATCATATCAATCTCTGGCTGCTGCGCGACCGCATCGACGGCCGCGAGGGCTGGACCATCGTCGACTGCGGCATCTCGCGCGACGAGGTCAAGACGCTGTGGGAACAGGTGTTCGAGAACGAACTGGAAGGCCTGCCGGTGCTGCGCGTCATCGTCACCCACATGCACCCCGACCACATCGGCCTGGCCTACTGGCTCTGTGAACGCTGGGACGCGCGGCTGTGGATGACCATGACCGACTTCATGGTCGCGTCGCTGTGGTCGTCGCGCCGCAATGACGCCGGCGCCGGGCCTGGCGGCCAGTCGGCGGTCGACCATTTCGCCCGCCACGGCCTGACCGATCCGGACGCGCAGGAACAGATCCGCCAGCGCGCCAACTACTTTCCCAACCTGGTGCCGGCCGTGCCGTCGCGCTACACCCGCATCATGCATGGCGACGCGGTGCGCATCGGCGCGCACGACTGGCGCGTCATCGTCGGCTACGGCCACGCGCCCGAGCACGCCTCGCTGCATTCGCCCGGCCTGGGCGTGCTGATCTCCGGCGACATGGTGCTGCCGCGCATCTCCACCAACGTCAGTGTGTTCGACTACGAGCCCGACGCCAACCCGCTGCCGCTGTACCTGCGCTCGCTCGACGGCTACGCCGACGTGCCGCGCGACACGCTGGTGCTGCCGTCGCATGGCCGGCCGTTCAAGGGCCTGCACGAACGCATCGCGCAGCAGCACGAGCACCATCGCGACCGCCTGGCCGAGGTGCTGGAAGCCTGTAAGACCGGACCGCAATCGACCTCGGACATCGTGCCGGTGCTGTTCAAGCGCAAGCTCGACCTGCACCAGCTCACCTTTGCCATGGGCGAGGCGCTGGCGCACCTGCATGCGCTGTACTTCGAAGGCAAGCTGACGCGCAGCACAGGCGCGGACGGCATCGTGCGCTTCAAGGCAGCCTGACGCCGCTCCCAGCCACGTTGCGCGGTGGCGTCCCGCGGGCGCGAACCGGCGCGCGTGGCTTCGCCGGGCCGGCCTTCGCCAGGCTCGCGCCGGCCGGCGGTTTCAGCGCGTGGCCGTCGCCAGCCGCACGGCGAGCCCCACGAACACCAGCGCCGCGACGCGGTTGAGCCAGCGCTTGGCCGTGACCGAGCGCTGCAGCAGTTCGCCGAACGCGCCCGAAAAGAAGGCGATGGCGCCGAACACCAGCAGCGTGGCCAGCATGAACACCGCGCCCAGCTGCACCGTCTGCCAGCCCACCGAACCCAGTTTGGGCGAGGTGAACTGCGGCAGGAAGGCGAAGAAGAACAGCAGCACCTTGGGATTGGTCAGGTTCATGACGATGCCGCGCCGGTACAGCGCGGAGGTCTTCATCGGCTCGGGCCGCTGGCCGTCCTCGGCATGCACCGGCGCCCGCAGGATCTGCCACGCCAGGTAGGCCAGATACGCCGCGCCCGCCAGTTTCAGCACCGTGAAGGCCACAGGGGAAGCCGCGAACACGGCGGCCAGCCCGAGCGCCACGGCGGCGGTGTGGCCCAGCAGCCCGGTGCACAGCCCCAGCACCACGAACAGCCCGGCCTTGCGGCCCCAGATGGCCGATTGCATCAGCACGAACAGGTTGTCGGGCCCGGGCGTGAGGGCCAGCAATACGGCAATGCCGAAGAACGCGATCAGGGAATCGAGGGGCAACATGGGGTCTCGCCAGGGTCGGGCGGCGCCTTGCGCGCCGGCAATCAAGTGGCATCATACGAGGAAACCAAGGAGACACCATGTCCGCCGTACCCGAATCCGCCGCCGCGCGTCCCGACGCCGCGCTCGAAGACTGGCTGCGCGCGCGCCACAGTTGCCGCGCCTTCCTGCCCGAGCCGGTGCCGCGCGCCACCATCGAACGCATCCTGACGCTGGCGCAGCGCACCGCGTCCTGGTGCAACTGCCAGCCGTGGCAGGTGACGGTGGCCTCGGGCGATGGCGCGCGACGTCTCAGCCGGGCCCTGGTGGAACGCGCCGGGCAAGCGGGCTTCACGCCCGATTTCCCGTTCCCGCGCGAGTACCAGGGCGACTACCTGGCGCGGCGCCGCGAGTCGGGCTTCCAGCTGTATGGGGCCGTGGGCGTGGCGCGCGGCGACCGCGAGGCCTACCGCCGCCAGGAACTGCGCAACTTCCAGTTGTTCGATGCGCCGCACGTGGCCATCATCACCACCGACGAGGCGCTGGGCGAATACGGCGCTATCGACTGCGGCGGCTATGTCGCCAATTTCCTGCTGGCGGCGCAGGCCAACGGCGTGGCCACGGTGGCGCAGGCCTCGCTGGCGATGTATCCCGAGGTGCTGCGCGAACAGCTGGGCATCGGCGCCGACCGCCGCGTGGTCTGCGCCATCTCGTTCGGCTATGCCGACGCCGCGCACCCGGCCAACAGCTACCGCACCGGCCGCGCCGACCTGGACGCGGCGGTGCGCTGGATCGACTGACACCGGACCCCGGGGGCGCGACATCCGCGCGCGTTCCTGCTACGGTTCGGGTTCTCCCAATACGCAAGCATTCCCTCTTGAAGATGGCTACCAAACACATCGATACGGTTCTGCAGCACGCGGGCACCGCCCCGTTCAACCCCGAGACGGGCACGGCGCCGGTGCCGCTGCCGCCGATGCGGGCCAGCACGGTGCGTTTCGAGAACCTGGCGGCCCTGGAAAAGGCCCAGCGCAACAAGGCCGCCGGCGGCCGCGCCACCACCTATGGCCGCATGGGCATGGACACGCACGCGGCGCTGGAGCAGGTTTTCGCCCAGCTCGAAGGCGGCACGCACGCGTATCTGGCGCCGTCGGGCCTGTCGGCCATGACCATGGTGATGCTGGCGCTGTGCTCGGCCGGCGACCACGCCCTGATCTCCGATTGCGTCTACGGCCCGATGCGCGAGCTGGACGATGCCGTGCTCAAGCGCATGAACATCGCCGTCACCTACTTCGCCGCCGGCGAGGACCTGGACGCGCTGGTGCAGCCCAACACCAGGCTGCTGTACGTGGAATCGCCCGGCTCGCTGCTGTTCGAGATGCTCGACATGGGCGCCATGGCCGCCATCGCGCAGCGCCACGGCCTGGTGCTGGCCACCGACAACACCTGGGGCTCGGGCTACATCTACCGGCCGCTGACGCTGGGCGCGCAGGTGTCGGTCATCGCCGGCACCAAGTACGTGGGCGGCCATTCCGACCTGATGCTGGGTGCGGTCGTCACCAATGACGAGGCGATTGCCAAGAAGCTGAACCGCACCCAGTACGCGATGGGTTATTCCATCAGCGCCGACGACGCCTGGCTGGCGCTGCGCGGCGTGCGCACCATGCCGATCCGCATGGCGCAACACGCCCGCCACGCGCTGCAAGTGTGCGAGTTCTTCAAGAGCCGTCCCGAGACCGTGCGCCTGTTCCACCCCGCCTGGCCGCAGGATCCGGGCCATGCACTGTGGCAGCGCGACTGCACGGGCTCCAACGGCATGCTGTCGGTCGAACTGCGCCTGTCGCCGGCCGCCGCGCGCGTGTTCGTGGACGAACTGGAACTGTTCGGCATCGGCTTCTCGTGGGGCGGCTACGAAAGCCTGGTGCAGCTGGTGTCGCCCAAGGACCTGTCGCACCATCGCTATTGGGGCGAGGGCGAGAACGCGCTGGTGCGCCTGCACATCGGCCTGGAGTCGCCGCAGGACATCATTGCCGACCTGACGCAGGCGCTGGAGAAGGCCGCGGCGGTCAAGGGCTGACGCCTCAGGCGTTGGCGCGGATCCACGCGCCGATGCGCGCGGCGATGTCGTCGCTGTTGTCGTCCATCATCGGCATGTGCGAATTGCCGCGGATGCCCATGTCGGCCAGGCGCCAGCCGGTGACGCGGCCGCCCTGCGCCGCCAACTGGTCGGCGTAGGCCTGCCCGGCCGCATCCAGCCTGGCCCATAGCGGCGTGGCGTCGAGATAGTCGCCATAGACGAACAGGAACGGCTTGCCCGCCACCGCGGCCGGGTCCACCTCCTGCGAGAAGCCAGACGGTTCGATGCCGATGACGCCGCGCACCAGATCCGGCCGCGCCTGCAGCGCGCGGTAGGCCACTTCGCCGCCATGGCTGTGCGCCAGCACCAGGCACGGGCCGATGCGCTCCAGCGCGGCGCACAAGCCCGCCAGCGCCGCATCGTTGTTGCCCAGCCAGCGCGGCACGGCGTGGCGGATGAAATCGTCGAAGGCCGCCAGCGGAAAGCGCTGGCCGTCGAAGGCGCGGCGCTGCGCGTAGTCCTCGGCGCGGCCCAGGCGGAACAGCGACCAGCTTTCCTCGGCGTTGCGCACGATGGGCGCATCCGGCCAGACCTCCTCGAACGGCGTCCAGCCGGCGCGGCCGCGCTCGACGTTGTCGACCACGTAGACCGCGTGGCCCTGCCGCAGGAAATGCTGCAGCCAGCCATGCCGGCCGTCCGGCGTCTGTTCCCACATCGCGCCGGTCATGCCGCCGCCGTGCAGCAGCACCAGCGGCAGCGGATGGCGGCGTTCGGCCGGGATGAAGTACTGCACGTACGCCTGTTCGACGTGGTACAGCCCGTTAGGGTCGTACATCAGCGAGGCGGTCTTGGTGAAGGCGATCTCGCGCACCGGGCGGCCGCTGATATGCGCCTGCCGCCCGCCCGCGTAGAAGCTGCCGAAATCGGCCAGCGCCAGGGGGCCTACTTCTTGACCAGCGGACATTGGCTTTCCGACAGGGGCCAGGCGAGCGAGTCGCCGGGAATGGTGCGCACGATGTTGTAGTAGTCCCAGGGCGCCTTGGACTGGTCGGGCGATTTCACCTGCGCCAGCATCATGTCGCGCACCACCAGGCCGTCTTCGCGAATGTGCGCGTTCAGGCTGAACGGGTCGTCGATCGGCATCGACTTCATCTTCGCCATCACCGCGTCCGAATCGGTGGTGCCGGCCGCCTGCACCGCGCGCAGGTAGTGGCGCACCGAGCTGTACACGCCGGCCTGCAGGAAGGTGGGCGGGCGGCCCAGGCGGGCTTCGAACTTCTTGCTGAAGGCGCGCGTGCCGTCGTTCATGTCCCAATAGGACGGCACCGTCAGGTAGGTGTGCTGCGCGGCCTGCAAGCCCAGGCTGTGCACGTCGGTCAGCAGCAATAGCATCGCCGCCAGCTTCTGGCCGCCGCTGGCGATGCCGAATTCGGCCGCCTGCTTGATCGCCGCGATGGTGTCGCCGCCTGCGTTGGCGACGGCGATGATCTGTGCCTTGGAGGCCTGCGCCTGCAGCAGGAACGAGGCGAAGTCCGAGGCGTTGAGCGGATGGAACACCGTGCCCACGACCTCGCCGCCGTTGGCCTTGACCACGGTCTCGGTGTCGGCGGCCAATTGCTTGCCGAAGGCGTAATCGGACGCCAGGATGAACCAGCGCTTGTTGCCTTCCTTGACCACGGCGGTGGCGGTGCCGCGCGACAGCGCGTAGGTGGTGTAGGTCCATTGCACGCCATACGGCGAGCACTGGGCCTGCGTCAGCGCGGTGGTGCCGGGGCTGGAGAACAGCACCAGCTTTTTCTTTTCGCGCGCGATGCCCTGCACCGCCAGCGCCACCGACGAATTGGGCACGTCCACCACCACGTCGACGCCATCGGTGTCGTACCACTTGCGCACCATGCCGCTGCCGATGTCGGGCCGGTGCTGGTGGTCGCCGGACACCAGCGCCACGGGCTTGCCGAGCACGCTGCCGCCCAGTTCCTCGATCGCCAGGCGGGCCGCTTCGACCGAGCCGCGCCCGGTGGCGTCGGCGGTGACGCCGGCCATATCCGTCAGGACGCCGATCTTCACGCCGTCGGCGTCATTGGCTTGCGCCGCAAGGCCGGCCAGCGCCAGACTCACGCCCAGCGCCGCGCGGCGCAGGAATTGCTGTCTCATCTTCCACCCCTTGTAGGCCGCGCGTGGCGGCGAATAATTATGGGAGGAAGTGTAGCTCGCGGCGGGCGCTTTGCCGCCTGCGCCCGCCTTGGGGATGACCCCATGAAAAACGCCCCGGCCGGTCGGCGCGGGGCGTCGTCATGAACGCGGTTCAGGCGCGGATCACTTGCCGCGGGCCATCGGGATCAGCTTGTTCACTTCCTGCAGGGCGCCTTCGTAGCTGTTGCCCGCCATGACCGGCGAGGTCATGAACTTGCCGCCGACGGCGAACGACGGCGTGCCTTCGATGCGATAGGCTTCGGCCAGCTGGTTGGCGCGCTGCACCTGGGTCTGCACGCTGAACGAATCGAACACCGAGTCGAACTTGGCGCGGTCCACGCCCTGCGCGGCGGCCCACTCGCCCATGGCCTTCTTGTCGATCAGGCGCTTGTGCTCGCCGTGGATGGCGGTGAAGACCTTGGCATGCAGGTCCGGCCGATCCAGGGCCACCAGGGTGTAGTAGAGCTGTTGCAGCGGCTTCATGCCGGCGTTGAAGGCGATCGGCACCTGCTTGAGCACGACGTCTTCGGGCTTGGTCTTGGCCCAGTCCTCGACCATGGGTTCCATGGCGGCGCAGTGCGGGCAGGTGTAGGCGAAGAATTCCAGGACCTCGATCTTGCCCGGGGTATCCGACGGCAGCGGCGGATTGATCGGCACATAGGCCTGGGTGCCCTGGGCGTGGCTGGCCGGGCTGAAGAACGCGGTGGCGGTCAGCGCGGCGGCTGCCAGGATGCGGATGAGCTTGGGGGACAGCATGATGGGGTGAGGTTCCTGAACAAAGAGGTTACAGACAGGGCCGGGCCTGGATTAGTTCAATCAAAAACCATGATGGGCGCGCCATGTTACTGGCGCACCACTGCCGTTTCGATCTTGTTCTCGCCCAGCCGGCCACGGGCGCGGTTCATGTCGTCCAGGCGGGCGAACGGACCGACGCGCACGCGGTTGATCGGCTTGCCGTTGACTTCGGCCTTCTGCACCGCCACCGGCAGGCCCAGCAGGATGATGCGAGCCTTGAGCGATTCGGCGTCGTCCTGGCCGCGGAAGGCGCCGGCCTGCAGGTAGTACGAACCATTGGCCGACGCGGTCGGGGCGGCGCTGGCGACCGGCGCCTTGGCCGCGGGGGCCGGGGTCGGCGCCACCTTGGCGATGGGCGTGGGCGGCGCGCTGGCGGCCGGCGCGGGGGCGGCCGCGGGCGTGTTGTTGGAGGTCGGCAGGGTGGCGATCAGCGCGCCCAGGTCGTCCGACTTGTCCGCCGGCGCGGTGCCGCCCGCGCCCGGCAGCGGCGCGGGCGCCGTGGCGGTCGGGCCGGTGGGCGGGGAACCCGCCGCGCCGTCGCGGCCGTACAGGCCGGCGTTGGGATCCGGCGCCTGGCGCGGATCGGGCAGCTTGCCGGCGTCGCCCTGGCGGGTGGCGCGATCGACAAAGGGCACGGGCGCCTTGGTGACGTAGAACGCCACGACGGCGGCGACGATCAAGCCGAGGAGCAGACCGGCCAGCGCCCCGTACAGGGTGCTGCCGCTTTCGCCTGACCGGCGGGTGGATTTGCGCTTGGTGGCCATGTACCGATGTTACATCCGCTCGGGGGCGGACACGCCCAACAGCGCCAGGCCGTTGGCCAGCACCTGGCGCGTGGTCGCGGCCAGGCGCAGGCGCGCCAGCTTGAGCGCGGGGTCGCCGACCAGCACGCGCTCGGCGTTGTACCAGCCGTGGAAGTCGGCGGCGCAGTCGCGCAGCCAGAAGGCGATGTGGTGCGGCGCCAGTTCCTGGGCGGCCAGCGCCACCACGTGGGGGAACTCGGCCAGGCGTTGCATCAGCGCGAATTCGCTGGGGGCGGTCAGCAGGGACGCGTCGGCAGCGGCCACGTCGGCCGCCGGCATGCCGGCGTTGTTGATGACCGAGCAGATGCGCGCGTGGGCGTACTGGATGTAGTAGACCGGGTTCTCGTCGCTCTTGGACAGGGCCAGGTCGACGTCGAACACGAATTCGGTGTCGGCGCGGCGCTGGATCAGGAAGTAGCGCACGGCGTCGCGGCCGACCCAGTCGATCAGGTCGCGCATGGTGACGTAGCTGCCGGCGCGCTTGGAGATCTTGACCTCCTGGCCGCCGCGCATCACCTTGACCATCTTGTGCAGCACGTACGACGGGTAGTCCTTGGGAATGCCCTCTTCCAGCGCCTGCAGGCCGGCGCGCACGCGCGCCACGGTGCCGTGGTGGTCGCTGCCCTGGATGTTCACGGCGCGGTGGAAGCCGCGTTCCCACTTGGCCTTGTGGTAGGCCACGTCCGGCACGAAATAGGTGTAGCCGCCCTCGCTCTTGCGCATGACGCGGTCTTTGTCGTCGCCCGTGCCCAGTTCGGTGGTGCGCAGCCACAGCGCGCCGCCTTCCTCATAGGTGTGGCCGCCGGCGATCAGTGCCTTGACGGTGGCCTCGACCCGGCCCGAGGTGTACAGCGAGCTTTCCAGGTAGTAGTTGTCGAACTTCAGCCCGAACGCCTGCAGGTCCAGGTCCTGCTCGCGGCGCAGGTAGGCCACGGCGAAGGCGCGGATGTCTTCCAGGCTGTCGATGTTGCCGGTGGCTGTGACGGGCTCGCCGTCCGAGGCCTGCAGCGTCTTGCCGGCCTGGAAGTCACGGGCGATGTCGACGATGTAGTCGCCCTTGTAGCCGTCGGCGGGCCACTCGGGCGAGTCGGTCGTCAGGCCGCGGGCGCGCGCCTGCACGCTGATGGCCAGGTTCTCGATCTGGTTGCCGGCGTCGTTGTAGTAGAACTCGCGGGTCACGTCCCAGCCGATGGCGTCGTACAGGCGGCACAGGGCATCGCCCAGGGCGGCCTGGCGGGCGTGGCCGACGTGCAGCGGGCCGGTCGGGTTGGCGGACACGAATTCCACCAGGATCTTCTCGCCGCTGCGGGCGGCGCGGCCAAAGGCCTCGCCCTGTTCGGCCACGGCCGCGATGACGGCCTGGCGGGCGGCGGCGGTGACGCGCAGGTTGATGAAGCCGGGACCGGCGATTTCCGCGCTTTCGACCAGGTCGCGGGCGCCCGGCAGGGCCAGCAGGGCCTCGACGATGGCCTGGGCCAGTTCACGCGGATTGCGCTTGGCCGGCTTGGCCAGCTGCATGGCCACGTTGGTGGCGACGTCGCCGTGGGCGGCGACCTTGGGGCGCTCCAGCAGCACGTTGGCTCGGGCCGTATCGGCCTGGGCGTCGGGCAGGCTCTGCGCGACGGCGGCCTGGATCAGGGAGATAAGCTGTTTTTGTTGCTCGGGGAGCATGGGCGTCTGGAGAAGTTCGGGTGGGTGACGAGGGCGGCTGCGGGCGCGGCCGGGCCGCGGGCCCGCGCGCTGGCCCACCGGCGGTGCCGGGGGCGGGGATCGGCCGGCCGGCGCGCCAGGGGAGGCGCGGCCGCGCGGGCGCCGGCAACCTGGGCCGCCGCGGATCCTGCCGTCACGGGAATCTCCTGAATCATAGCTTGATTTGGCGGCCGCCACCGGCCGCGGGCCGCCCTGGCGGGTCGGCCGGAGCGCCAGTTGGCATCCCCAGGGCGTTGCGGTAGTGTATTGAAGGTATTCAATCCGTAGGAGACCGGAATATGCTGATTACATTTCACTCCAAGGTCGTGGCCGAAGTCCTGATGCTTACCGACCATGCCGGCGCCCTGCTGCAGGCCGCGGGCAAGTCCTTCGGCGACAAGATCCCCGAGCGCGGCGTGTTCACCGTCGACCAGCTCGGTCCGGCCATCCAGGGCATCGAACGGGCCATCGAAGAGGCCCAGGGCACCCACGACGAGGACGAGGAAGACGAGGACAAGCCGCCGGTGGCGCCCATGGCGCGCGCGGTCGGCCTGAAGGAACGCGCCTTCCCGCTGCTGGACATGATGCGCCAGTCGCAGGCCGCCGGCGCCGAGGTCACCTGGGAAGTCTCCCGCGGCTGGTAGGCAATGTCGCCGGACGGACAATCTGCCCGGCGATTTTTCCCTACCCTTTGCGGTTGACGCCATTTCAAGGAATCCCTGCCATGCGCAGCGACATCACCATCGTTTTCGACACCCGGCGCTCGCTGGACCTGTCGGCCAACGTCGAACCCAGCCCGCAACGCCAGAACGACGCTCGCGACTGGTTTGACGGCGCCTGGGAAACCCTGGGCTGCGAGCCCCTGCGCCCCAGCGGCAAGGTGCTGCTGCTGGACAAGGTGCTGGGCGTGGCCGACGCGCTGGGCTACGACATCCTGTCCACCGACGCCAAGGAGGCCCGCGAGTTCGCCGAGCACCTGGCGCTGGCGCTGGAACGCCCGCGCATCACGGTGGACCTGCCCGGCCTGACGGTCGGTTACTGACCGACTGGCCGCGCCAACGAAAAGACCCCGCCTGGCGCGGGGTCTTTTGCTTTCCAGGGTAGGCTCAGCGGATGCCGGCCCGCATGAACGACTGCACGAACTGGCGCTGGAACAGCAGGAAGGCGATCAGCAGCGGCGCCGCCGACATCAGCGTGGCGGCGGTGATCACCGACCAGTCGATGCCCTGGTCGGTCGACGAGAACACCTGCAGGCCCACCGTCAGCGGCCGCGATTCCACCGAGTTGGTGATGATCAGCGGCCACAGGAAGTTGTTCCAGTGGTGGCTGACCGACACCAGCCCGTAGGCCACGTAGATCGGCTTGGCCAGCGGCACGTAGACCTTCCACAGCACCTGCAGCGCGTTGGCGCCTTCCATGCGCGCGGCCTCCTCCAATTCGCGCGGCACCGTCTTGAAGGTCTGGCGCAGCAGGAAGATGCCGAAGGCCGATGCGAAGTACGGCAGGCCGATGGCGAACACCGTGTCGCGGATGCCGAGCTGGCTCATGGAGCGGTAGTTCTCCACCAGCAGCACGTCCGGCATGATCATCAGCTGCAGCAGCACCAGCATGAAGACGAAGTCGCGGCCGCGGAACTCGAAGCGCGCGAAGGCGTAGCCGGCCAGGGTCGACAGCACCAGCTGCGCCGCCAGCACCATCGTCACCAGCAGGAAGGTGTTGGCGAAGTAGCGCGGGAACGGCGCGGCCTGCCAGGCCCGCGCGAAGTTGTCGAGCGTGAGCGGCGCGAACAGGTCGAAGCGGGTGGCGTAGGCCGGCGGGTGAAACGCCGCCCAGACGGCATACGCCAGCGGCAGGATCCACAACAGGCCAAGCGCCCACGCGCCCAGGGTATCGAGCTTGTCTTTCATTGGTAGTGCGTCCTGCGGTCCAGCCAGCGGAACTTGACCAGCGCCGTCAGCGCCAGCACCACCAGCAGCACGACGGTCAGCGTCGCGGCGTAGGCGGTGTCCCAGAAACTGAAGCCGACCTGGTAGATGTAGTACAGCAGCAGCGTGCTGGCGTTGTCGGGCCCGCCGCGGGTCATGACCACCACGTGGTCCACCAGCCGGAAGGCATTGATCAGCGCATTGATCAGCACGAACAGCGTGGTCGGCATCAGCAGCGGCCACAGCACGCGCCGGAAGTACTGCCAGCGCGAGGCCCCTTCCAGCATCGCCGCCTCGCGCAGCGACGGCGACACCGTCTGCAACGCGGCCAGGTAGAAGATCATGAAGAAACCGGATTCCTTCCACACCGTCACCAGCATCAACGCCGGCAGCGCGGTTTCGCGGTTGCCGAGCCAGTTGGGGCCGGGCGAGCCGAACAGCTGCATCACCTGCGCGATCAGGCCGTACTGCGGGGTGTAGAAGAACAGCCAGATATTGGCCACCGCCACCATCGGCAGCACCGTCGGCGTGAAGTACGCCATGCGCAGGAAACCGCGCCCGCGCAGGTTGCGATTGACCCACAGCGCCATGACCAGCGCGATGCCGATCGAGGTCGGGATGGTGCCCAGGGCGAACCACAGGTTGTTCCAGAGCGATTGCCAGAACACCGGGTCGTCGCGCATGACGGCGTAGTTGTCCAGCCCGACAAAACGGGCCGGGCGCGCGCCCTTGGGGGTGGAATAGAAGCTGTGCCAGAGCGTCGCCAGCGCCGGGTAATGCGTGAACGCGGCGAGCAGCACGATGGCTGGCAGCAACAGCAGCCAGCCATAAAGCGCATTCAAGGAGCGGCTCATCGTGCTTGCGGATTTACTTGTAGGAACGCAGTATGCGGTCGGCTTCGCGCTGGGCGTCGGTCAGCGCCTGCTGCGGCGTCTTCGACCCCGTCAGCGCCGCCTGCAGGGCGTCGTTCAGGGTCTTGGTGACGCGCTGGTTCTCGTGGGTCGAGAATTCAGCCACGCTCACCTGCAACTGGTCGCGCGCCACGGCGGCGGCCGGCACATCCTGCGCGTACTTCTTCATCTTCTCGGTCTGCCAGGCGGCCGGCGTCACGGCCACGTAGCCGGTGGCGATGCTCCAGTCGGCGGCGCGCTCGGGCGTGGTGGCCCACTGCGCGAACTTGAGCGCGGCCTGCTGTTGTTCAGGCGTGCCGCTCTTGAAGATGTAGAAGTTGCCGCCGCCGGTGGGGCTGCCGCCGCGCTTTTGCTGCGGCATCATCGCCACGCCGAACGGGAAGTCGGCGTTCTTGCGGATGTTGGTCAGGTTGCCGGTGGTGGTCCAGATGATGGCGGCCTTCTTTTCCAGGAAGTCCTTGGGCGTGGTGCCCCAGTCGATCGTGCCGGTGGGCATGACCTTGTGCTTGGCCGACAGGTCGCGCCAGTACTGCGCGGCCTCGACCACGGCGGGCTTGTCCAGGTAGACCTCGTTGCCGGCCTCGTTCATCAGGATCGCGCCGTTGGGCGTGGTCAGGGCCTGGAACAGCCAGTAGGCGAAGGCGCCGCCCGACGGGATCTCGATGCCCCACTGGGTGGTGTTGCCGCTGGCGTCCTGCTTGGTCAGCTTCTTGCCGTACTCGACCAGCTCGGCCCAGGTGGCGGGCGCGCGCTCGGGGTCCAGGCCGGCGGCCTTGAACAGATCCTTGTTGTAGTACATCACGATGGTCGAACGCTGGAACGGCACGCCCCAGGTGTGGCCGCCGGTGCGGCTGTTCTGCATGAAGGCGTCGTAGAAGCCGCCCAGCCACTTCTTGTCGGCGTCGCTCTTGGCCAGCGAGTCGATCGGCACGATGGCGTCTTCGTCGATCAGCGTGAACATGTCGGTCGACAGCAGCACGGCCAGCTGCGGCGGCGTGCCACCCTTCAGGGCGGTCAGCGCCTTGGCGATCGAATCCTGATACGAGCCGGCGTAGATCGGCTTGATCTTGATGCCGGGGTTTTCCTTCTCGAAGTCCGTCACCATGTCATCGACGATCTTGGTGATCGGGCCGCCCACGGCGACCGGATAGTAGAACTCCACTTCGACGGGCTTTTGCTGCGCTTGCGCGGGCAGCGACAGGCAGGCGGCGGCAAGGCTGGCGGCCAGGGTCTTGAGTACGATGCGTCGCATGATTGCGTTTCCTTTCCTGTGGATTGGGCGTCTTCAGCGCCCGACGGTGTTGATGACCGCCGAATCGGCGGCAAAGAAATGCTGTTGTTCGGCCGGCCACGACAGGCGTAGCGCTTCGCCGGCGCGGGCGCGCAGGTGGCCACCCACGCGCACCGCGATCCCGCCGCTGTCGCCGATGCGGCAGACCACGATGGAATCGGCGCCGAAGTACTCCACGCTTTCCACCGTGGCGGCGATGCCGTCGCTGTCGATGCGGATGTGTTCAGGGCGCACGCCCAGCTTGGCGGCGCCCTCCGGCGCGCCGGCGATGGCCGGACCATGGGTGCCGGCGATCACCGTGGCGCCTTGCAGCGGCATCAGCTTGATCAGGTTCATGGGCGGCGTGCCGATGAAGCGCGCCGCGAATTCGCTGGCCGGACGGGCATACAGGCCGTCGGGCGTGTCGTGCTGTTCGATCTGGCCGCCGCGCAGCAGCACCACCTGGTCGGCCATGCTCATGGCCTCGGTCTGGTCGTGCGTGACGTACACCATGGTGATGCCCAGGTCCTGCTGCAAGGCGCGGATCTCGCGCCGCATCTCGTGGCGAAGCTGCGCGTCCAGGTTGGACAGCGGCTCGTCCATCAGGCACACCGGCGCTTCGGAAATTACCGCACGTCCCAGCGCCACGCGCTGCTGCTGGCCGCCCGACAGTTGCGACGGCTTGCGGTCCAGCAGATGGCCCAGGCCCAGCAGCGAAGCCACGCGTTGCAGGCGGCGGTCGTAGTCGCGCGCGGGCTCCTTGCGCACCTTCAGGCCGAACAGGATGTTCTCGCGCACCGACAGGTGCGGGAACAGCGCGTACGACTGGAACACCATGGAAATGCGGCGCTTGGCCGGCGGCAACTGGGTGACGTCGCGGTCGCCGATGCGGATGGTGCCGGACGTGGGCGTGTCCAGGCCGGCGATCATGCGCAGCGTGGTCGATTTGCCGCAACCCGATGGGCCCAGCAGCACGGTGAAGCTGCCCGCCGGCACGGTGAAGCTGACGCCGTGGATCGCGGCCGCGCCGCCGTATTGCTTGGTGAGATTATCCAGAACGATGGATGACATGCTGTCTCTTGGATCTAGTTTTCTGATCCGTCTGCGGCGCGTGCGATGAAAACCTTTTCATTGTGCAGCGCAAACATGACGGAGATATGGCAGGGCATAGTGTTTGTAATCGAGATCGGGGCTCAGGCGAAGGGATATGGCCCGGGGTATTCCCCAATCACGGCGTGGTGCGTGACCAGCGCGCCGTCGTGCCACCAGTGCAACTGGTAGCCCGGCGGCTCCATGATGTATTGCAGGGTCGGGCGCGGCCCCAGCTCCAGCGCCAGCTGGTGCGCGGTGCCCGGACAGGTCGAGGCAATGGTGCCGCCGAAGCGGCGGAAGATGGTGCGGTGCAGGTGGCCGCACAGCACGCGCTCGACGCGCGGATAGCGCGCCACGATGCTTTCAAGTTCCGGGCCGCCGGCCAGCAGGCCGATGTCGTCCATGTGCTCGATGCCGGTCTGGAATGGCGGATGATGCATCAGCACCAGCGTCGGTCGGTCGGGCTGTTCGGCCAGGCGCGCGGCCAGCCAGCCCAGGCGTTCGTCGCACAGCTCGCCGTGGCTTTTCATCGGCACCACCGTGTCCAGCGCCAGCAGGCGCAGCGGATAGGTTTCGACGGCATACTGGATGAACGGCCCCTGTCCTTGCAGATAGCCATGGTCCGGGAAGGCGGCGCGCAATTGCGCGCGGTCGTCATGGTTGCCGGGCAGCAGGAAATAAGGGATTTCAAGCGTCTGCAACTGCTCGCGCAGCGCCTGGTATTCATGCGGACGGCCCAGGTCGGTCAGGTCGCCCGTGATCAGCACGCAGTCGGGCCGCGGCGTCAGCGCGTTGAGCGCGCGCACCGCCGGGCCGAGGAAGGCGGCAGGGTCGATGATGCCGTAGGCCTTGTCGCCCGGGGTGCGCATGTGCAGGTCGGTAATCTGTGCGATGAGCATGACACGTGTCTCGATCGGTATTTATTCTGGAAGGGGTTCAGCGGCGCACCGGCGCCGCGGTGCCGCCCACCACGATGCAGTGCGGCAGGCGGTTCGATTGCGGCGGCTGGCCATGGATCTGCGCCAGCAGGTTGGAGCAGGCCGCCTGGCCGATGCCGTCACTGGGTTGCGCCACCGTGGTCAGCGGCGGCGTCAGCAAGGCGCCGAAGCGCATGCCGTCGAAGCCGCAGACGGAAATATCGGACGGAACCGACAGGCCCAGCGCCACCAGGTCGGCAATCACGGCCGTGGCCAGCAGGTCGTTGGAGCAGAACAGCGCCGTCGGCGCCTGTTTGCCGCGCAATGCGGACTTGATCGCCTCGGCGTCGCTGCCGGTGTGCGAATTCATGGCGATGTGCTGGATCGGTTCCAGGCCCAGCTTCTTGGCGCAGGCGCGCGCGCCCGACAGGCGGCGGCGAGCGCGATCGGAGGCCGTCAGCGGGCCGGTCACGATGGCGATGCGCCGATGCCCCAGCGCCGCCAGGTGCGAGACCATGTCAATGGCGGCCGCGCGATTGTCGACCGAGGCATAGGGATGGTCGGCGGATTCGTTGTAGACCAGCACGTAGGGCATGCCGGCGCTGTCCAGGTCGTCCAGCGTGGCGCTGCGGGCCGCGTCCGCCACCGTCAGGATCAGGCCGTCGACCTGGTGGTCGATCAGGCCCTGCACCGCGGCCGATTCCACCGCCGGGTCATAGCCGGTGGCGGTCAGCATCACGCTGTAGCCGGACTCGCGGGCGCGCCGTTCGGCGCCTTCAAAGCACTCGGCGAATACCGGATTGGACAGCGTCGGCAGAATCAATCCGATCGTGCGGGTGCTGCCGGAACGCAGGCTGCGGCCGACGCGATTGGGCCGGAAGCCCGCGCGCTTGGCGATGGCGCGGATGTGCGCCAGCGTATCCGGATGGACGATTTCGGGCTGGTTGAACGCGCGCGAAACCGTGGCGGGGGAAACCCCCGCCTTGCGGGCCACTTCGATGATGGAAAAGCGGGGCGATGCGCGCGACGCCATGGCTACATTGCTGCCGGTTTGCTGAAAACGTTTTCATCTTACAAGACAAATATGACCTTTGTGTTGCACCCGTTTGCGCTATGCTGATAACAACGCAACAACATAAGGCCAAGGCGCGGCGTGGCGCGAAAATCCCTGCGAAAACACGGTTTTTTCAGTGGTTTTCCCAATTGACGCGACGCGCACAATGGCTGGGTTTGTCATGAAGGGCACGCATCATGCCGCGTGCCGTATCGGGACAAACCCCAGGTCAAGGGGACCGGGTGCGGAAGTCAGTACCGCGCATATCGCGCGGCACCGGGATAGAGGAAAGGATCATGTCTACTGCCTTAAACAGACTTGGCGCGCTTGAAGCGGCGCGCAAGCTGCAACGGCGCGAATTGACCGCGGTGCAATTGGTGCGAGCCTGCTTTGCGCGCATCGAGCAACGCGAAAACACCATCCATGCCTGGACGGCGCTGCAGAAGCAGGCCGCCCTGGATCACGCGGAAGCCCTGGATCGCGGCCCCCTGCGCGGCCCGCTGCATGGCCTGCCGATCGGCGTCAAGGACCTGTTCGACACGGTCGATCTGCCCACCCGCTACGGTTCCCCCATCTACGAACGCCACCATCCCGGGCTGGACGCCGCCGCCGTGGCGTTGTGCCGCCATGCCGGCGCCATCGTGATCGGCAAGACCGTCACCACCGAATTCGCCACCTACCAGGCCGGCCCCACGCGCAATCCCCGCAACGAGGCCTACACGCCCGGCGGCTCCTCCAGCGGCTCGGCCGCCGCGGTCGCCGACGACATGGTTCCGTTCGCGCTGGGTTCGCAGACCGCAGGCTCCATCATCCGCCCTGCGTCGTACTGCGGCATCGTCGGCTACAAGCCTACGTTCGGCGCCATTCCGCGGGCCGGGGTCAAGAGCCTGGCCGAATCGCTCGACACGGTCGGCGGCTTCGCCCGCTCGGTGCCGGACGCGGCCCTGTTCGCCTCCGTCATGATGCGCGATCCGCGGCTGCTGGACCTGGCCTACGACGCCAAGCCGCGCATCGGCATGTACCGCAGCCTGCAATGGCGCCATGCCCAGTCCGAGACCAAGGAAGCCTTTGCCCAGGCCGCCGCCACGTTGTCGCGCGCCGGCGCCCACGTCGAGGAAGTGCCGTTGCCGCCCGAGCACTGCATGCTGGTGCAGCTGCATGCCGACATCATGGCGTTCGAGTCGTCGCAGGCGCTGGCCTACGAACGGCTGGAACACGCCGCGCAGCTCAGCCCCAAGATCCAGGCGATCCTCGAGGCCGGGGCCCAGATCAGCGCCGAGGAACACATCAAGAATCTGGCGCGCGCCGCGGAATCGCGCGCGCGCGTGGACGGCTGGTTCGACAAGTACGACGTGCTGCTCGCGCCCGCCGCCAGCGGCGAGGCGCCGTTCGCCGACCTCGGCACGGGCGACCCGCAGTTCTCGCGCGCGTGGACGCTGTTCGGCCTGCCGTGCCTGAACCTGCCGTTCGCCACCGGCCCGCAGGGCCTGCCGGTCGGCCTGCAACTGATCGGCAAGCGCCACGATGACCACCGCACCCTGGCGATCGCCGCCTGGGTCCACGAGCGGCTGCTGGCCGCGCGCGAGCCCGACATCGGCGCATCCGATATGTGGCCGCGCGGTTGACGGGGCGCGCCGCGCGCCCGTCGCGGCGCGGTCGAACGTATCACGCAAGAAGAAAGCCCGCCGGATAAAGGCGGGCTATTTTTTTTGTGCGGCGCGGCTTCACCGTAAGAAGCGCGCGAGGAACGCGGCGGCGGTAACCGCCGCGCCCGCGGCCTGGCGGCGGATCACGCGGCCTGGGCGGCTTCCTGTTCGGTGATGACGGCGCCGGCGTTGATGTGGCGGTTCACCGCGCTCAGCACGGCCTGGAACGAGGCCGTCACGATGTCGCGGTCGATGCCCACGCCGAAGCCCGTGCTCGAATCTCCGACGCGCAGTTCCACGTAGGAGGCGGCGCGGGTGTCGGTGCCGGTGCCGATGGCGTGCTCGTGGTAGTCCATGATGCGCACCGGCACGTCCAGCGCGGCCACGAAGGCCGAGATGGCGCCATCGCCCTTGCCCGTCACGATGCGGCGCTCGCCGTTGTATTCGAGCTCGGCCTCGATGCTGAAGTGCTGGCCTTCGCCGGCGGCCGGATTGCCGTCGATGCGGTGACGCACCAGCTTCCACGGGGCCTTCTGTTCCAGGTATTCGCGGTTGAAGATGGTGTGCACGTCGTCGGCCGTGACTTCGCGGCCGGTCTCGTCGGTGACGCGCTGGATGGCGCGGCTGAATTCGATCTGCAGGCGGCGCGGCAACACCAGGCCGTGTTCCTGTTCGAGCAGGTACGACACGCCGCCCTTGCCCGACTGGCTGTTGACGCGGATCACGGCGTCGTAGCTGCGGCCGAGATCGGCCGGGTCGATCGGCAGGTACGGCACTTCCCACACGGCGTCGGGCTGCTGTTGCGCAAAGCCCTTCTTGATGGCGTCCTGGTGCGAACCGGAGAAGGCCGTGAAGACCAGGT
Organism: Achromobacter sp. CSND-B12; assembly: GCF_052906545.1. Lineage (NCBI taxonomy): Bacteria > Pseudomonadati > Pseudomonadota > Betaproteobacteria > Burkholderiales > Alcaligenaceae > Achromobacter > Achromobacter sp. CSND-B12. The sequence continues at coordinate 3,256,474 of NZ_JBREGJ010000001.1, forward strand.
CGCCCGCATACGGGTGGCGCGGGTGCACGGGCAACTGGTTGCAGTACTCGGCGCAGCGGCGCACTTCGTCGATGTCCGAGAAGTCCAGGCCCGGGTGCACGCCCTGGGTGTAGAGGTTCAGGGCCAGCGTGACCAGGTCGACGTTGCCGGTGCGCTCGCCGCTGCCGAACAGGCAGCCTTCGATGCGGTCGGCGCCGGCCATCACGGCGAATTCGGCGGCGGCCACGGCGGTGCCGCGGTCATTGTGCGGGTGCACGCTCAGCACGATGCTGTCGCGGCGCGCCAGGTTCTTGTGCATCCACTCGATCTGGTCGGCGTACATGTTCGGCGTGGTGGCCTCGATGGTGGCGGGCAGGTTCAGCACCATCTTGCAGTCCGGCGTGGGCTCCCATACGTCGGCCACGGCGTTCGAGACTTCCAGCGCGAATTCGGGTTCGGTCGTGCTGAAGACTTCGGGCGAGTACTGGTAGCGCCACTTGGTTTCCGGGTGCTTGGCCATGTACTGCTTGACCAGGCGCGTGCCGGTCGTGGCGATGTTCTTGATCTCGTCCTTGGTCATGTTGAACACGACCTTGCGGAACGCCGGGGCGCAGGCGTTGTACAAGTGGACGATGGCCTGCTTGGCGCCGGCCGCGGATTCCACGGTGCGGCTGATCAGGTCTTCACGCGACTGTGTCAGCACGATGATGGTGACGTCGTCGGGAATGCGCTTTTCGTCGATGAGCTTGCGCACGAAATCGAAGTCGGTCTGCGAGGCCGACGGGAAACCCACCTCGATTTCCTTGAAGCCGATCTTGACCAGTTGCTCGAAGAAGCGGAGCTTGCGCTCGACGCTCATCGGCTCGATCAGGGCCTGGTTGCCGTCGCGCAGGTCGGTGCTCATCCAGATCGGCGGCTGCGTGATGCGGCGGCTGGGCCAGGTGCGCTCGGAAAAGTCGCGGGCGAACGGCGTGAAGGGGACGTATTTGGTGGCGGGGTTGGCAAGCATCATCACTACACCTCGATCGGTTTCTTGTGAATCCCGGGATCGGTTTCCTCGGCCGGCATGCGGCCGGATGGCGGCCTGGTGCCAGGATTGGCCGCATTCGCGCGGCGCAAGATTCAGTTTTGAAAAGGGGAAATCGCGTGTGGCAAGCGTGGCTGCCGAGCTACCACGGGGACACTAGGCCCGGCAACCGATCGGTAGGTATAGCGATAGCGCGATGAAGGCGGTACGAGCGCGCAGGCCGGCAACCGGAGCGGCAAAGCGTCCGGTGGCAATCGCGAGGGAGGTGCGGTAAGCGGCCATAGGTTGCTAGTCAAACATACTTTTGCGGGCAGCGCAATCGGGAAGGCGATAAAAAAGCCGGGGACAGATCGTCCCCGGCTGGCGTCACACGCGTTATTGCATTTGCATGTGGCCGTTCTTGACCACCTGGCCCAGGCGCTCGCGCTCGCTCCTGGCGAACTCGACGAAGCTGGCGCGCGAACCGCCGCCTGGCTCGATGCTGCTCTGGCGCAGCGCGTCCTGCACTTCCTTGGTCTGCAGCGACTTCTCGACGGCGGCGTTCATCTTGTCGAGCACGTCGGCGGGCGTGCCGGCCGGCGCGTACAGGCCCGCCCAGTGGCCGATGCGGATGGCCGGGAAGCCTTGCTCGGCGGTGGTGGGAATGTCGGGCGCGCTGGCCATGCGCTTGTCCCAGGTGGTCGCCAGCGCCTTGAGCTTGCCGCTCTGCACCAGCGGCAGCGTGACGATGCTGGCTTCCGAGGTGGCGTCGACCTGCTTGCCGATCACCGCGGTCACGCCTTCCGAGCCGCTCTTGTAGGCGATGGGCTCGACCGGCAGTCCGGTGGCCTCCTTGACCATCTCGGCCACGAAGTGCGGCGTGCTGCCGTTGCCGGCGGTCGAGAACGTGATACGGTCGGTCTTGGCCTGCTTGGCGCGTTCGACGAAGTCCTTCAGGTCCTTGGCGGGGTTCGACGGATTGGCCACGATCACCGACGGCGTGATCGACAGCAGCGCGACCGGGGTCAGTTCTTCGTCCTTGTAGGGCTGGTCCGAGCGGATCAGGCTGTTGGTGACGGTGCCGTTGCTGCCCACCAGATAGGTGTAGCCGTCGGCCGCGCTGCGCGCGACGTGCGCGGCGCCGACCACGCCGCCGGCGCCGGGGCGGTTTTCGACGATGACGGGCTGGTTCAGGGTCGTGCCCACCGCCTTGGCGATGATGCGGGCGACCAGATCGTTGGCGCCGCCGGCGCTGAAGGGCGCGACGAAGGTGATGGGCTTGTCGGGCCAGGCGGCGGCTGCCGGGGCGGCGACGAAAGCGGCCGAGCAGGCCAGCAGAAGGCCGGCGGCATACCGGACGGGGGTACGGAACATGTAAAGCAACTCCAGGGGGGCTGGCCGCGCATCCGACTGGTCTCTGCAATCGGCTTGGTCTGGTTTTAAAGTGCGCGGCCGCGGTTGCGCGAGCCTGGAGGGCCAGTATAGGGGAGCCCGGCTGGCAGGGGACTGAAACAAGCAGGCCGCCTTGCGGCGGCCTGGGTCGTCGAACGGTGGGGGGCGCGCCGCTCAGCGGGCCGGGCCACCGATGCGCGGTTCGACGTAGCGCGGTTCGCGGGCGTCGCGAATGTCACGGGAATCGCGCGCATCGCGGCGGCCGTCGTCGCGTCCGTCGCGCGGCGGGCGGGCGGTGGCGCCGTCGAGGATCTCGGCCTGCTCGGCCACCATGGCGATCTTGCCGATGCGGTTGTGGCGGATTTCCGACAGCGAGCGATGCAGGTCGCCGACAGTGAACGGTTCTTCACGGCCGCCCCAGGTCCAGCGCAGCACGCCCAGGGACTCCTCGGACAACTGGGGCGCCAGGTCGGCCAGCACGCCGGTGCCGACCGGGGTGGCGCGGCCGGAGGCCAGGCTGGCCGACAGCCAGGCGCGCAGGATGAAGAAGACGATCAGGGTCCAGATGCCGGCCACGACCCACCAGATGTACGGGTTGACCTTTTGCACCATGTCCATGGTGGGTTGGCCCAGGGTATGCAGGAAGTCGTAGTTGATGCGCTTGCCGAAATCCAGGATCCAGGAAGCGGCGAGATACCAGACGATCACGGCCACTGCGATCACGATCGCGCGCACGAGAAGTCGGGGAAGCGCCAGTTTGAGCAGGGTCTGGCCGATAAGTCGGCAATCCTGGCGAACGCGTGCGGGCGAAGTCTGATTCATCATGCAAAATATTGTACCTATGACCCGTCCTATTTTAGAACTGCGGCCCGGCCAGCATCTGACGCTGACCCCTCAACTGCAGCAATCGATCCGGTTGCTGCAGCTGTCCACGCTCGAGCTCGAGGCGGAAATCTCGCAAGTGCTCGCCGACAATCCGTTGCTGGAACGCGACGATGAGCCTGCCTCCGTCGAGACGCAGGCCGAATCCGAGCGCGAGTCGTCGGTGCAGGACGACGAACCCGCGCCCGAGCGCGACACCCCGGTCGAGGAAATGCCGGGTTCGGGCGGGGTCTACCCCGATGATGATTCCAGCCTGCCCGAGGCCGCCCGGCCCGATACCCTGCGCGAGCACCTGCTCGGGCAACTGGTGCTGACCCGCGCCGCGCCGCGCGACGCCGCGCTGGCGGCGCTGCTGATCGACGAACTGGACGAGAACGGCTACCTGGGCTCGCCCCTGGAGGAAATCCTGGGCTGGCTGCCGGCCGAGATGGAGCCGGACCTGGACGAGCTGCGCGCCGCGCTGTCGCTGCTGCAATCGTTCGACCCGGCCGGCATCGGCGCGCGCGACATGTCCGAGTGCCTGCTGTTGCAATTGCGCAGTCCCGACACGGCCCGGTTGCCCGAGGCCGCGGATCCCAAGGCGCTGGCCTGCGCCCGCCTGGTCTGCGCCCAGCATCTGGCGCTGTTGGCCACCGGCAACCATGCCAGGCTGTGCGCCGCGGTCGGTTGTGACGAGGCCACGCTGCGCGCGGCGCACGCCCTGATCCTGCGTCTGGAGCCCCGTCCGGGCCGCGCCTGGACGGTCCCGGCGGCCGATTACGCCGTACCCGACGTCATCGTGCGCAAGACGCGCCGCGGCTGGCAGGTGACGCTCAACAGCGCCGCCGTGCCGCGACTGCAGATCAATGGCCTGTACGCCCAAATGCTGGCCAACCAGAAGGAGTCGGCCCACGCCGGCTTGCAGTCTCAGCTGCAACAGGCGAAATGGATGATCCGCAACGTGGAGCAGCGCTTCGACACCATCCTGCGAGTGGCCCAGGCCATTGTCGACCGCCAGACCGCCTTCTTCAGCCAGGGGCCGGCGGCCATGCGCCCGCTCATCCTCAAGGACATTGCCGGCGAGCTGGGCCTGCATGAGTCCACCATTTCACGCGCCACGACACAGAAGTACATGCTCACTCCCTTCGGTACGCTGGAGCTCAAGCGCTTCTTCGGGGCGGGGGTGTCGACCGATGGCGGCGACGCCACATCCGCCACGGCGGTGCAGACCTTCATCCGCCAGATGGTGGCCGAGGAGAACCGGGCCAAGCCGCTGTCCGACAGCCAGATCATGGAAAAACTGGCCGACCAGGGCATCGTCATCGCCCGCAGGACGGTCGCGAAATACCGCGAGGCACTGCGGATCGCGCCGGCCGCGCTGCGCAAGGCGCAGGCCGCGGCGCGGTGAAATAAGGGACGTTTTTGCGGCGAAGCATCGCGGCGCGCGGTGCCTCGACGAGCGTCCGTTACCGTACACTGGGCCTTCATCAGGAGCTTTTCCATGGGCCCAATCCCTTCCTCCATCCTCTCGGAATTCGAGACCGAAGAACAGGCGGTCAGCTACGACCGCTGGTTCCGCGCGAAGGTGCAGGCCAGCCTGGACGATCCGCGTCCCGCCGTTTCGCATCAAAGGGTGATGGCCCGCATCGATGCCATTATCGAAACGGCGTGCCGTCGTCAGCAGGATCCGCAAGGCGGAGAAAGCTGAAAAAAGCTTGAAGCAAGTCATGGGGGGGGCATCAATCGCGCCCGGCCCCGGACGCGGCCCGGCTTTCCCATGCTCGATGTATCCTGGCTTCAAACCGCCGCAGACGATCTGGCGGGAATCATCTCCTACATCGCCGAGCGTAGTTCGCAGGCGGCACGCAACCTCCGGCAACGCATCGACAATGCCGTGCTGTCCCTGGCGCGGCACCCTTGCCGATATCGAGCCGGCCGCGTCTCTGGCACGCGCGAATGCGTCGTACACCCAAATTACGTGGTGGTCTACCGGGTGACCGCGTTGGCGATCGAGGTCGTCAACATCGTGCACGCCCGCCGGGAATATCCCCCCTAGCGACGGCCCTGGCGCCGCGCTGCGGCCGCTTGCCCGGCGTCGCATCGGACGCCCGGCGAGGCATGAACCGCCTCGCCCCGCCTGAAACGGTTCTGATAAAACGTCCCTTATTTCAATAGGTTAGATGACCACGTGGTTGCAAATTATTTACGCTGAGTACTTGCCATTGCATGAACAAATGCCGATAATTATTCTCATGTACATTTGCGTATGTAATGCCATCACCGAACGCCAAGTCCGCGCCAGCGTGGACGCGGGCGCGACGTCGCTTTCCGACCTGCAGTTCGAGCTGGGCGTGGCCACGTGCTGCGGCTGCTGCGCGGCCACCGCCGCCGAATACCTGCCGGGCGGCCGCTGTTCCAGCGTGTGCGATGTGCGCTCGATCGCCGTTCCGGTCAACCCGCCGGCCACCATGGCCGAACCGGGCACGTCCGCGGCGAACAGCAGCTATCCGGTCATCCAGGTCGCCGTCGCCTGAGCGGCGCCGCCACCTGCCACGGCTTGCAGGCCCAGCCCTGCAAGCCGTTGTGTTTCCGTTTCACAAAAATCCCTGATCATTCCCGCCAACTGGCGCACTGGCTCGCGCGCTGGTTCGGACAGGCATAGCGCCAGCTCGGACGGCGGCACCGCGGGCAGCGCGTCGTCGACCAGCCGATGCCCCGCGGCGATGCAGCGGCGCTCCAGCAATGCCACCCCCAGTCCTCCCGCCAGCGCGGCCTGTATTCCCATCAGATTGGGGCTTTCGTAAGCGATGCGCCAGCGGCGTGCAGCGCGTTCGAGCGCGTGAATCGCGCGGTTGCGGTAGATGCAGCCCTGCGGAAAGGCCACCAAGGGCACCGGTTCGGTGCTGGCGGGCAGCGCTGGTGCGCCCGCGATCCAGTGCAAATGTTCCCGCCAGGTCGCCAGGGCCGGCCCGGTGCCGGGTTCGCGCTTGAGCAGCGCCAGATCCAGGTCGCCCCGTTCCAGGCCGCGGGTCAGGGCCACGGTCAGGTCGCAGCGCACCGACAGCCGGACGCTCGGCCGGGCGCGGGCGAACTGCGCCACGATGGCCGTGAGCGTGTCGGCGGCGAAATCGTCGGGAATGCCCAGCCGGATCACCTCGACCCGCTTGCGGCCGCTGACCGCCTCACGCACTTCGGTGGACAGCGCCAGCATGCGGCGCGCATAGCCGAGCAGGCGTTCGCCGTCCTCGGTCAGGTGGACCTGGCGGCCTTCGCGCACGAACAGCGTGCATTCGAGGGTCTCCTCGAGTTTGCGGATCTGCTGGCTCACGGTGGACTGGCTGCGGTGCACCCGTTCGCCGGCGCGGGTGAAGCCGCCCGCGTCGACGACGGAGACAAAGCTGTGCAATAGATCGAGATCGAGCATGGGAGGCGCCTTTGCATCGGTTTTTCAAATACTTTTGATCCAAATAAAGCGTTTGTCAATGGATAGGGCCGCGCCCAGAATGGGCTCATCTTCCTTTGCCCGGACCTGCTGCCATGAAGGCTTCATCGACTTTGCCCGCCACCGCCCTGCCCGCCGACGCGCCGATGGGGGTGGCCTGGGCGCCCATCGCGGCATTCTGTTTCCTGTGGAGCTCGGCGTTCGCGGCGGCCAAGATCGCGGTGCGCGACTGTCCGCCGCTGACCCTGTTGACCATTCGCTTCCTGATCGCTGGCGCCCTGATGCTCGGCGTGGCCGCGGCCAGCGGCCGGTGGTCGCGGCCCGGCGCCCGCGATCTGGCGGCGCTGGTGCTTCTGGGGGTCTTGAACAACGCGGCCTACCTTGGCCTGAGCTGGAGTGGCATGACGACGGTGTCGTCCGCGTTCACGGCGGTGCTGATCAGCACCAATCCGCTGCTGATCGGGGTGCTGGCCGGGCCCGTGTTGGGTGAGCGGCTGGGTTGGCGCAAGATGTTCGGGCTGTGCCTGGGCCTGGCGGGCGTGGCGCTGGTGCTGCGCTCGCGGCTGTCGGGCATGCAGGAGGATCTGCATGGCACCCTGCTGGTGACAGGCGGCCTGGTGGCGCTGGTGGCGGGCACGCTGCTCTACAAACGCCTCAAGCCGTCGACGGGACTGTGGATGGCGACGGGCATCCAGTCGCTGGCCGGGGCGGTGGCGCTGATGCCGGTGGCGCTGCTGCACGAGAGCCTCGGCGACGCGCGCATGACGGCCAGCCTGTTCTGGAGCATGGCCTACATGATCGTGGCGGTGTCCATTGGCGGTTATTACCTGTGGTTCATGATCCTCGGACGCGCCAGCGCCACCGCGGCCAGCGCGCTGCATTTCCTGATGCCGCCGCTGGGCCTGCTGTTCGGCTGGGTGGTATTGCGCGAGTCGGTGTCGTGGCTCGACCTGCTGGGCATCGTGCCGATCGCGTTCGGCATCTGGCTGGCGACGCGGCGCGCCGCCTAGGCGCGGGCAGCGCGCGCGTCAAGCTGGCCGAGGCTGGGGCGTGCGCGTGGCGCGGCACCCCGCGCAGCGCGCCAGGGTTGGGTTTGCACAACGTGGCGTGCGGTCGGAACGGTCTGATAGATTCATGGCGTCATCACGCCATTCACGCGGTGCGGCGCGCTTGAAATGCCGCGGCAAATGGGACGCCCGTGTCCGCCCAGCCCGCGAAACCGCGATGCATTGCCCGCAGGACATCGCGCATGCATACTCATTCTCATTCGTCTGTCGCTTTCTTGTAGCGCTCGTAAAGCGGTTTACCAAATGCGCGCCAAGGCTAGGCGCGGCCCCGCGGCCGATGTTAGTCTGCCGGGGTTGCGTACTCGCGGCATCGTGCGCTTCTTGTCGCGATGCAGTGCGCGTCGCGCCTGACTGCAAGGAGTCCATCATGAAAGGCGATAAAACCGTCATCCAGTTCCTGAACAAGCAACTGACCAACGAGCTGACGGCGATCAACCAGTATTTCCTGCATGCGCGCATGTTGAACCACTGGGGTTTCGACAAGCTGGGCAAGCACGAGTACGAAGAATCCATCGGCGAAATGAAGCATGCGGATCGCCTGATCGCGCGCATCTTCATGCTCGACGGCCTGCCCAACCTGCAGGACCTGCACAAGCTGCTGATCGGCGAGGACGTGCCGGAACTGCTGGCCTGTGACCTGAAGCTGGAGCAAGGCGCCCAGGCCACCGTGAAGGAAGCCATCGCCTATTGCGAATCGGTGCGTGACTACGTTTCGCGCGACCTGTTCCAGGACATCCTGGACGATACCGAAGAGCACATCGACTATCTGGAAACCCAGATCGACCTGATCGACAAGGTGGGCCTGCAGAACTACCTGCAAAGCCAGATGTCCGTGCCCGACTGATCGATCAGCCCGGCATGAAAATGGCGCCCCTCGGGGCGCCATTTTTTTGCGTGATCGCGCGTGGCGCGATCTGGACGATGCGGCTTACTGCGGGCGCGCCGGGCACTCGGCCATCGTGCCCCAGGCCCGGTTGGGACCGCAGTATTTGTTGCGGGCCGCCCACGAGCACGAGGGGCGCTCGAAGAAGCCCTGCGTGGCACAGTGGGCCAGTTCGCGCTTGAGCGCATCCTGCCATCCGGGCGCGCCGGGGGCGGGCGACGAATTGGGCGGGGGCGGCGCCTGCACCATCTGCGTATTGCCGTAGCCAGCCGCCTGCTGCCCCGGGGCCTGGCCCTGCCCGCCATTGACGGCGGTGCCGGTGCCGGGCGCCTGCAGGTCGAGCGTGCTGACGTCTGATGTGCCTTGCGGCAGCGGCACTTGCGAGGCGGCGGCGATTTCGCGGGCCTGGTCCTGGCTGATGCGCTCGCGCGAGATCTTCACGGCGGGATCGCTGACGGTGTCGAACAGCGAGACGGTATTGATGGCCCACTCGCGGTCGGCCGGTTTGTCGGGCACGCCGAGCGTGCCATCGATGCGCGGCTGCGGCGGCTGCGCCACGTAGGGGCGCCCGTTGGCATCGAGCACGGGCTGCTGCGACGCGGCCGCATCCTGGCCGGGCGCGGGCGCGGCCTGCGGCGCATGCGCCACCAGCCAGTCACCCAATTGAATACCGCCCCACGCCGACGCGCCAAGCGCCAGCAGGAGCGTTGCGAATAATAAACGCCAAGACATTGCTACCCTCAATCTGCCGTGCGGTACCCGAACGGGTCTACGCCTTGTCTCCGAAAACCTTGCCGCCGTGCTCCCGCATGGCGTGGAATTTCACATCCGGATACAGTTCCTCGGCCACGCGCAACTGCGCGGGGGAACTGATCAAAAACGCCGCCGCATCGACCACATCATAGGCGATATGGGCGGCATTGGCATCCATGAACTTGCGCAGCGCCTTGGGGTTATCAGAGGTAATCCAACGTGCCATTGTGTAGCGCGAAGGCATCATCCGGGCGTCCACGCCGTACTCGGTCTTGAGGCGGTGGGCCACCACTTCGAACTGCAGCTGTCCGACCGCGCCCAGCAGCAGCGAGCCGCCGGCGGCCTCGGGCCGGAACACCTGGATGGCGCCCTCTTCGCCCAGCTGCGTCAGGCCGGTGCGCAACTGCTTGGTGCGCAGCGGGTCCTTCACTTCGACGGCCTGGAACAGCTCGGGCGCGAAGAACGGCAGGCCGGTGAATTGCAGCGTTTCGCCTTCGGTCAGCACGTCGCCCAGTTGCAGCACGCCGTGGTTGGGGATGCCGATGACGTCGCCGGCATAGGCCTCGTCCAGCAGTTCGCGGCGTTGCGACAGGAACGACACCACGTTGTTGGGGCGCATTTCCTTGTTGGTGCGCGCGACCTTCAGGCGCATGCCGCGCTCGAAGCGGCCGGAGCTGACGCGCACGAAGGCGACGCGGTCGCGGTGAGCCGGATCCATGTTGGCCTGCACCTTGAACACGACGCCGGTGAACTTGGGTTCCTCGGGCTGCACTTCGCGTTGCAGCGCGACGCGCGGGCCGGGAGGCGGGGCCTGCTCGACCAGCGCGTCCAGCACTTCCTGCACGCCGAAGTTGTTGATGGCCGAGCCGAAGAACACCGGGGTCTGCTTGCCGGCCAGGAACTGGTCGCGGTCGAAGGCGGGCGCGGCTTCATTGATCAGCTCGATCTCGCCGCTGGCCTGGTCGAAGGCCGAACCGAAGCGGCGCGCGATCTCGGGGTTGCTCAGGCCTTCGATGAAGTCGTCGTTGTCCGAACGGCGCTCCTGTCCGGGGCGGAACACGCGCATGCGGTCGCGGCGGATATCGAACACGCCGCCGAAGGCCTTGCCCATGCCCACCGGCCACGAGAACGGCACGGCGTCCATGCCCAGATGGCCTTCGATTTCCGACAGCAGCTCGAGCGGTTCGCGCACTTCACGGTCCATCTTGTTGATGAACGTGATGATGGGCGTGTTGCGCGCGCGGCAGACCTGCAGCAGGCGGATGGTCTGCGGTTCGACGCCGTTGGCCGCGTCGATCACCATCAGCGCGGCGTCGACCGCCGTCAGCACGCGGTAGGTGTCTTCCGAGAAGTCCTGGTGGCCCGGGGTGTCGAGCAGGTTGATGACGCAGTCGCGGTATTCCATCTGCATCACCGACGAGGCCACCGAAATGCCGCGCTGCTTTTCGATTTCCATCCAGTCGGAGGACGCGTGGCGCGAGGCCTTGCGCGCCTTGACGCTGCCGGCGATCTGGATCGCGCCTGCGAACAGCAGCAGCTTTTCGGTCAGCGTGGTCTTGCCCGCGTCAGGGTGGGAAATGATGGCGAAGGTACGGCGCCGCGCTACTTCTTGTGGGATGTTCATGATCGGAGGATTCAACCTGACGCCGCGGCTTCAGCCCGGCGCGGTCCGGTATCGTGCATCGAAACAAGCGGGGCACGCGCCGTTGCCGGCGCGTGCCCCGCGCGTGGAAATTCAGGAATGGCGGCGGAACGAAGCCAGGAACACGCCGGCCAGGATGAACAGCGAACCGAAGGTGCGGTTCATCCAGCGGATGTGCTTGGCGTCGCGCAGCAGGCGCAGCACGCGCGCCGCCAGCAGCGTGTACACGCCCATCGCCACCAGGTCGGTGAACGCCAGCGTGCCGGCCAGCGCCGCGTACTGCGGCGTCAGCGGCAAGGCGGTGTCGACGAACTGCGGCACCACCGCCAGCAGGAACACCGTGCCCTTGGGGTTCATGGTGTTGATCAGGAAGCCGCGCATCACCAGCTCGCGGATCGAGGCCTGCTTGGGATCGCCGGCATCGACCGCGACCGGCGCGGCGTCGGTGCGGATCTGGCGCACCCCCAGGTAGATCAGGTAGGCCACACCCAGGTACTTGACCACGTTGAAGGCCATCTCGGAGGTGGCCAGCACCGCGCCCAGGCCGACCGCGACCACCACGAACTGGAACAGGATGCCCATGATCAGGCCGGCCGTGTTCCAGTAGCCGCGGGCAAAGCCGTACTTCAGTCCGGAGGACATCGCGGAGATGGCCCCCGCGCCGGGCGAGAACGAAATGGCCCAGGAGGCCAGGAAGAACGTCAACCAGGTGGAAAGAGGCATGATGGCGCGGGTCCGTGGGTCGCAGTTACAGGTATGCCGCTGATATTACTTGGAGAGCAGCGCCGCGCGCGGGCCGCCGGCCGGGCGGCCGCCGTTGCCGTTGCCGGCCGGACGGGCGCTGCCTTCGGGACGGCGATGGTTCTGCTGCGGGCGGGCGTCGCCGCGGCCGGCGTGGGCCGGACGGTCGGATGGCTTGCCGTCGCGCTGGCCCTGGCCGCCGCGGTTGTCGCCGCCGGCGCGGGCCGGCGCCGGGGCGCGGCCGCCGTTGGCGTTGCGCGGCGCGGCATTGGCCGGGCGCGAACGGGGCGCGCCGGCGTTGCCGCCGCGGCCGCCGTTACGGCCGCCACCGCCACGCGGCTGGCGCGAGTCTTCGTCGCGTTCCTGGCGTTCGAAGGCGGCGGCGCTGGTGGCGGGCGGGGTCCAGTCGGCCACCGGCTTGCGCTCGATGGTCTTCTTGATCAGGCGTTCGATGTCCTTGAGCAGCTTGATCTCGCTGTTGTCCACCAGCGAGACCGCGGCGCCGGTGGCGCCGGCGCGGCCGGTGCGGCCGATGCGGTGCACGTAGTCTTCCGGCACGTTGGGCAGTTCGAAGTTCACCACCTGGGGCAGCTGGTCGATGTCCAGGCCGCGCGCGGCGATGTCGGTGGCCACCAGCACCGTCACGGTGCCGTCCTTGAAGCCGGCCAGCGCGCGGGTGCGGGCCGACTGGCTCTTGTTGCCGTGGATCGCGGCGGCGGTCAGGCCGTCCTTGACCAGCTTTTCGGCCAGGCGGTTGGCGCCGTGCTTGGTGCGCGTGAACACCAGCACCTGGTGCCAGCCGCTTTCGCGGATGATGTGGCTGATCAGGTCGCGCTTGTGGTGCTGTTCGACCAGGTGCACCGTCTGGGTGACCAGTTCGGTGGCGGTGTTGCGCGGAGTGACCGAGACTTCGCCCGGATCGTTCAGCACGCCGCGCGCCAGCGCGCGGATCTCATCGGAGAAGGTGGCCGAGAACAGCAGGTTCTGGCGCTGCTTGGGCAGCAGGGCCAGGATCTTGCGGATGTCGCGGATGAAGCCCATGTCCAGCATGCGGTCGGCTTCGTCCAGCACCAGGATCTCGACGTCGGACAGGTCGACCGTCTTCTGGCCGCAGTGGTCCAGCAGGCGGCCGGGGGTGGCCACCAGGATGTCCAGCGGCTTGCGCAGGGCGGAGATCTGGGGGTTGATGTTGACGCCGCCGAACATCACCATGGACGTCAGCGAGGTGTGCTTGCCGTAGGTCTGCACCGATTCGGCCACCTGCGCGGTCAGTTCACGCGTCGGGGTCAGGATCAGGCAGCGCGGGCGGCCGGCCTTGCGGACTTCCGGCTTGCGCTGCATCAGCAGATGCAGGATAGGCAGCGTGAAGCCGGCGGTCTTGCCGGTGCCGGTCTGGGCGGCGGCCAGCAGGTCGCCGCCCTTGAGGACCTGCGGAATCGCCTGGGCCTGGATGGGGGTGGGCGCGGTGTAGCCGGTATCGGCAATGGCGCGCAACAGGGAATCAGCCAGCCCGAGGTCGGCGAAAGAGGAAGAGGTAGTCAAAACAACTCCAGCGGCAGCCCGTCGCTCAAGTTGAGAGACTCCAATCCAGGCGGACGAATAAGGAGAAAAGGGAAGCGCCCTTGAGGGCGAAGCTTGGCGGCGAAGTGCCTAGCGGACGCGTGCGGATTGGCAAAGCACGCCTGGCGATTGTAGCCGATGCCGCGCTGCCGCATAAGGGACGCGCGCTATCGGTATAGCGAAGTAACATTTTGCACATAAAAAGCACGAAATTAGTGTAATCCCTAGTCCACGCTCCCTATAATCCGTCGGCTTACCTCCACCAAAAGAATTAAGGGTTGCTATGAAAAAGGCGGCAATAGCGGGTCTGGTCGTTGCACTGGGCGCAATCTGGACCGGCACGGCCTGGTACACCGGCCAGAAGGCCGAGGCGTTCGTCAAGCAGTCGATCGAAGACGGCAACGTCGAACTGCGCAAGCTCGGCGAAAAATGGGGCGTGACGCCCGTGATCGAACTGATGTCGTTCGAGCGCGGCGTGTTCTCGTCCACCGAGCGCTACCGCGTCAAGTTCGCCCTGCCCGCCAAGGATGGCAAGCCGGCCGAGGAACGCGAGATCCAGTTCGTCGAGCACCTGTCGCACGGCCCCTTCCCGTTCTCGAACCTGGCTTCGGGCAAGCTCGCGCCGGCGATGGTCGCCAGCCGCTTCCAGATCGAGGAAACGCCGGCGATCAAGGGCTGGTTCACCGCCACCAAGGGCGCCACGCCGCTGTCCGGCGCCTATAGCGTCAGCTACGGCAAGAACGTCACCGGCACCTTCAATCTGGCGCCGGCCGAAGCCTCGACCGACAAGACCAAGCTGACCTTCTCCGGCATGACCGGCGACGTCGACTTCGATACCAAGAGCAAGCACGGCGTCCTGGCGCTCAAGAGCGACAGCCTGACGCTGGCCGGTCCGGCCGGCGAGAGCGATATCGTCGGCATGGCGGTCAAGGGCATTACGCTCAACAGCGACCTGGCGCCGGGCAAGAACGACATGGCCATGGGCAGCCAGAAGCTGGTCCTCAAGGAATGGACCATCACGTCCAAGACCCAGCCGCCGGTGCTGCTCAAGGACACCAGCATCGCGGTGGACCTGGCCGAGGCCGATGCCGGCGTGAATGCCAAGATGGTGCTGGACTTCGGCATGATCAATGTCAAGGAAAAGGACATGGCGGGTCTGCAGCTGGCCATCGGCATGAAGAACATGGATCCCAAGGCGCTCAAGGCCCTGAACGACGTCTATGAAGCGTCGTCGCGCCGCATGATGCAAAGCGGCGACGACGAGGCCAAGCCCGAGTTCACGCCCGAAGAGCAGCAGATCCTGAAGACCAACGTCGAACTGCTGCTGGCCGGCAACCCCAGCCTGTCGGTGTCGCCGCTGCAGGTGCGCACCGCCAACGGCACCTCGACCTTCAACCTGGACGTGGACCTGGCCAAGCCGGCCTCGACCGACAAGCCGGCCAGCGACCTGGCCATGGAAGCCATCCGCAAGCTCAACGCCAAGCTGGTGCTGTCCAAGGCCAACGTGGCCGACCTGATGGCGATCGAGCCGCAGATGCGCGGCGTGCCGGCCGACCGCGCCGCCCAGACCGCCAAGGGCCAGGCCGAAATGGTCGGCACCATGGCGGTGGCGATGGGCGTGGCCAAGGCGGAAAACGACAACATCGTTTCCTACCTGAACTACGCCGACGGCCAGGTCGACTTCAATGGCAAGAAGATGCCGCTGCAGCAGTTCGTGATGATGGTCATGAGCGGCGCGATGGGCGGCATGCGCTGAGGCGCGAACACGACTTCGGCGTCGGTATGATGCCGGCGCCCCATGCGGGCTGCGGCGCCATCGGGCGCGGCAGCCCGTTTTTCATGCGCGGCGTATGCTGTCACGGATCCGGTCCGCGAGGCCGGATGGCATCGACGAACGCTGGAAGGACACCATGAGGAAATTTGCAGCCGTGGGTTGCGCCGTGCTGGCGCTGGGCGCGATCTGGACGGGCACGGCCTGGTACACCGGCAAGCAACTGGAGACCGGCATGGCGCAACTGGCCGACAGCGCCGATCAGTTGGCGCGGCAGATCGGCGTGAAGACGGGCGAACCGTTGTCGTTCGAGCCGTTGTCGTATGAACGAGGCGTGTTCACGTCGCAGGCGCGCTATCGGCTGAAGACGGGGCCTTCGCCGGAGGACGACGCGGCCGCGGCAGGACGCGAGTACGAGATGGTGGTGCGCCTGGACCATGGGCCGTTCCCCCTGTACCGCCTGGCGCGCGGGCACCTGCTCCCGGCCATGGCGGCCGCGCGAGCCGACCTGGCGCAGACGCCTTCGGTCGACACCTGGTTCGCGGCTGCCGGAGGCGCCGTGCCCGTGACGGCCGAGGCCGTGGCGGGCTATGGCCGCGACATCAGCGGCACGCTGGAGCTGGCGCCGGTCGAGCGCGTGCGCGACGAGTCGCGCTTCAGCTTCTCGGGCCTGAAGATCCAGGCCGACGTGGCCGCCGGCGGCAAGCACACCACGGTGGACATCCACTCGGGCCGCGCCGAGCTGTTCGAGCCCTACACCAAGGACGGTGATCGACATACGCGCCGCCTGGCCATGCGCGACCTGGCGATCAGGTACGACGCAAGCCGCGCCGCCGATGAGGCGGGTACTGCGGCCACCCGCGTGAACCTCAAGCAATGGACCATCGAGATCGACGGCGAACCGGTCACGCTGCGCGACGTCGCCGTGAGCACCGATGCCACGGGCGCCGAGAGCGCGATGAACGCCAAGCTGGCCGTGCAGGTCGCGGGCATCGACACGCGAGCCGGACAGGCGGCCAATCTGCGCCTGGCCGCCGAGGCGCGCAACTTCGACATGGCGTCGTTCCGCGCATTCCAGGCGTCGGTGGAGGCGGCCCGCGGCGGCGCCAGCCTGGGCGACAAGATGGTGGGCGCGGGCCACCTGATGAAGTTCCTGCTGGCCCAGCCGGGCTTTTCGCTGTCGCCGCTGCAGATCGATACCGCCAACGGTTCCGCGACGCTGCGGCTGGACCTCGATCTGAGCGCGCCCACGCTGTGGAACCACTCGCCGGGCGCAGTGGTCAAGGAAACCGTGCGCAAGCTCGATGCGCGGATGTCGGTGCCGGTCGTCAGCCTGGCCGACCTGATCGCGGTGCGGATGCGGGCCGAAGGCATGCCCGAGGCCGCCGCGCGCGAGGCGGCTGGCCGTCGGGCCGACGAGATGCGCGACCGCTTCCTGCGCGGCCAGTGGGGGCGCCTGGAGGATGGCAAGCTGGTCGCGAGCCTGAACTACGAGGGCGGCCAGGTGGACGTCAATGGCGAACGCATGCCGGTCGAGAGTTTCCTGGGTTGGCTGATGGCGCGCGGCGTGAAGTAAGGCGCGCCAGCGCCGGCTTCCCGCCTTGCCTGTCAGGACGGCAACGCGCCCGACATGACTTCGCCGTTGCGCAGCACCGCCACGTGGAAGCGCTTGTCCGCGGCTTGCATGATGTCCTCGGTCGGGTCGCCGCGCACCAGCAGCAGGTCGGCCGCGCAGCCCGGTTCCACCACGCCGTGGCCGGCCATGCCCATCAGGTCATGGCCGCGCGAGGTGGCCGCGACCAGGGCGTCCACCGGGGTCATGCCGAACTCCACCATGTAGGCCAGTTCCATCGCGTTGTCGCCATGCAGGTTGAAGGGCGTGCCGGCATCCGTGCCCAGCGCGATGCGCCCGCCCGCCTTGTAGTACATCTGGATGGATTCGCGATGGCGCTGTTCCACCGCGCGCGCCTTCTCCACGGCATAGGCGGGAATGCCATTGTCGGCGTTGGCGACGATGTTGCGCACCGCGGCGATGGTCGGCACCAGGTAGGTCTCGGCCGCCAGCATTTCTTCCAGGCACTGCGCGTCCATGAAGATGCCGTGCTCGATCGAGTCGATGCCGGCGCGCACCGCGTTCAGGATGCCCTGCGTGCCCTGGGCGTGGCTGGCGGTGCTCTTGCGAAAGCGCTTGGCCTCGTGCACGCCCGCCTTCATCTCGTCGAAGCTGTAGTGCGCGTCCATCGGGCTCACGCCCGGCGTCATGACGCCGCCGGTGGCCATGATCTTGACCAGGTCGCAGCCGGCGTGGACTTGCTCGCGCACCGCCTTGACCACTTCTTCGCAGCCGTCGGCGACGCGGCCGATGCGATTGCCGTGGCCGCCCGTCATGCAGATGATGCGGCCCGAGGCCTTGATGGTCGGGCCGGGGAACACGCCGCGCGCGATGGCGTCGCGCACGCCGAATTCCAGGTAGTCCTTGCCGCCGCAATCGCGCAGGGCCGTGAAGCCGCCGCGCAGCGCGGCCTGCGCGTTCTCCAGCGCGGTCAGGGTGATCTGCGCCGGGCCCTGTTTCGACATCTGCGTCTGCGGGTCGGCGCCGCCGGTGTAGACCAGGTGCACGTGGCAGTCGGCCATGCCGGGCATCAGCGTCATGCCGCTGGTATCGACGCGTCGTCCGGCAAAGCCGTTGAATTCGGCCGCCGGCGCCACCCGCGTGATCTGCTTGCCCTCGACCAGCACGCCGTGGCCCGGCAGGATCCCGCCACGTCCATCGAACACCTTGCCGCCGATGAACAGAGTCTGTGGCAACGCACTCATGTCTCGCTCCTTGTCGTGTGGGTGGGGGTCAGCCGGCCACCTCCAGGCCCTCGCGGGACATGGACTGCAAGCGGGGCATCAGCCCCAGCAGGTGCTGGCTGTAGGGATGCTGCGGATGCTCGAACAACGCTTCGGTGTCCGCCACTTCCAGCAATTCGCCGTAGCGCATCACGCCGACGCGGTCGCACATCTGGCGGATGACGGGCAGGTCGTGGCTGATGAACAGCATGGTCAGGCCCAGTTGTTCCTGCAGGTCCTTGAGCAGGTTCAGGATCTGCGCCTGGATCGATACGTCCAGCGCCGAAGTGGGTTCGTCGCAGATCAGGAAGCGCGGCCGCGTGGCCAACGCCCGGGCGATGCAGATGCGCTGGCGCTGGCCGCCGGAGAACTCGTGCGGGAAGCGCTCGGCGGCGCGCTCGCCCAGTCCGACCACGTCGAGCAGGTCGGCCACCACGCGGCGCGTTTCGGCCTCGCTGGCCGCCAGTTTGTGGAAACGGATCGGCTCGGCCACGATGTCCAGCACCCGCATTCGCGGGTTGAGCGACGAGAACGGATCCTGGAAGATCATCTGGATCTGGCGCCGGAACGGGTTGAGCTGTTTCTCGCCCTTGAGCGCGGTCAGGTCGGTGCCGCCGAACGTGACCGAGCCGGCGCTGGGCGTATACAGGCCCGAGATCAGCCGCGCCACGGTCGACTTGCCCGAGCCGGATTCGCCCACCAGGCCGAACACCTCGCCTTCGCCGATCGTGAAATTGACGCGCTTGACCGCGTCCAGCGTGCGCTGGTTGCGCTTGAGGAAGGCGCTCTTGAGCACGAAGCGCATGCTCAGGTCCCGGACCTGCACCAACGGCCCTTCGCCGCGCGCCCCGAAGTCGCGCCGCTGGCCCAGCCAGTGGGTGGCCAGGTCGAGTGGTTTGGTGGGGGTCCTGACGTCCTCGATGTAGGTGACCAGCGGAAAGCGCTTGAGCTTGATGTCCGGGCGCGGCACGGCCGAGATCAGGCTGCGGGTGTAGGGATGGTCGGGGTCGCCCAGGATCTTGGCGGTGGGCCCCTGCTCGACCAGCTTGCCGTGGTACAGCACCGCGACGCGGTCGGTGACGTCGGCGATCACGCCCATGTCGTGGGTGATGATGATCATGCCGACCTGTTCCTGGCGGCAGAGCTTTTTCAGCAGTTCCAGGATCTGCGCCTGGATCGACACGTCGAGCGCGGTGGTGGGTTCATCGGCGATGATGACTTCGGGCTCGCAGCACAGCGCCAGCGCGATCACCACGCGCTGCCGCATGCCGCCCGAGAACTGGTGCGGATACTGCTGCACGCGCAGCTCGGGCTGGTCGATGCCGACCTGCGCCAGCAATTGCACCGCGCGCTTCCTGGCCTGGTCGTGGGTCAGGTCCAGGTGCACCAGCATGGTCTCGACCAGCTGGCTTTCCACGGTCTGCAACGGGTCGAGCGAGGTCAGCGGATCCTGGAAGATCATGCCGATGCGGCGTCCGCGCACCTTGCGCTTCTGCGCCGGGGTAAGGGTGTCGATGCGTTCGCCGTCGAGCAGCACCGCGCCGCCGGCCAGGCGGCCGGGCGCTTCGAGCAGGCCGATCACGGCGTTGCCGATGGTCGACTTGCCGGCGCCGGACTCGCCGACCACGCCCAGGATCTCGCCTTTCTCCAGCGACAGCGACACGCCGTCCACCGCCACCAGCGTGCCGCGGCGGCTGGGGAATTCAATGCGGATGTCTTCGATGTTCAAGAGGGCCATGGCATCCTCAGCGCAGCTTGGGGTTGAGCGCGTCGCGCAGCCAGTCGCCCAGCAGGTTGACCGACAGCACCAGCGCGACCAGCGCGATGCCGGGGAAGATCGAGATCCACCACATGCCTGAGAACAGGTAGCTGTTGCCGATGCGGATCAGCGTGCCCAGCGACGGCGCGGTCGGCGGCACGCCCACGCCCAGGAACGACAGCGTGGCTTCGGTGATGATGGCGATGGCCAGGTGGATGGTGGCGATCACCAGTACCGGTCCCATCACGTTGGGCAGGATGTGGCGGCGCAGGATGGTGACCGGGCCGATGCCGATCAGGCGCGCCGCCTGCACGTATTCCTTGTTGCGTTCCACCAGCGTCGAGCCGCGCACCGTGCGCGCGTACTGCACCCAGCCCGATATGCCGATGGCGAAGATCAGCACGTACAGCGCCAGCTGGTCGTGCATGTCGCGCGGCAGCAGTCCGCGCGCCACGCCGTCGATCAGCAGCGCCACCAGAATGGCGGGAAACGACAGCTGCACGTCGGCGATGCGCATGATGAAGCTGTCGACGCGGCCGCCGGCGTAGCCGCTGATGAGGCCCAGCGTCACGCCCAGCACCATCGAGAACAGCACCGAGGCGAAGCCCACCAGCAGCGACACGCGCGAGCCATACAGCACGGCCGAGAGGATGTCGCGGCCCTGGTCGTCGGTGCCGAGCAGGAAGTCGGGGCTGCCGCCCTCCTGCCACGCGGGCGGGGTGTTGGCGTCCATGATGTTCAGGGAAGCCAGGTCGAACGGATTGTGCGGCGCGATCACCGGCGCGAACAGCGCGCCCAGCAGGATGGCCAATGTGACCACGGCGGCGATGATGGCGCCGGGCGAGCGCTTGAAGCTGTGCCAGAGGTCGCTGTCGGCGGCGCGCGCGAAGAAGGGAGCGATGCGGGCGTTCATGAGGCGGTTCCCTTATTTGCTCTGCACGCGCAGGCGCGGGTCGACGGCGAAATACAGCAGATCGACCACCAGGTTGATGACGACGAACATGAAGGCGATCAGCACCAGGTAGGCGGCCATCACCGGGATGTCCACCATGCTGATGGCCTGGATGAACAGCAGGCCCATGCCGGGCCACTGGAACACCGTCTCGGTGATGATGGCGAAGGCGATGATGGAGCCCAGTTGCAGGCCGGTGATGGTGATGACCGGCACCATGGTGTTCTTGAGCGCATGGCGGAAATTGATCAGGCGTTCCGGCAGGCCGCGGGCCCGGGCGAACTTGATGAAGTCGGCGCGCAGCACTTCCAGCATCTCGGCGCGCACCAGCCGCATGATCAGGGTCATCTGGAACAGCGCCAGCGTGATGGCCGGCATGATCAGCGCCAGCAGGCCGGATTTGGTCAAAAAGCCCGTGGTCCACCAGCCCAGCCCGACCACGTCGCCGCGCCCGAAGCTGGGCAGCCATCGCAACTGCACGCCGAAGAACAGGATCAGCAGGATGCCGATCAGGAAGGTGGGCAGCGAGATGCCGGCCAGCGAGATCGCCATGAAGGTCTTGGACAGCACGCCGTGGCGCTTGAGCGCGGTGTAGATGCCCATGGGGATGCCGAGCGCCAGCGCCATCACGGCGGAGACGAACGACAGCTCCAGCGTGGCTGGCAGGCGCTCTTCGAGCAGCTCGCTGACCGGCCGCCGGTGGCGGTAGGAAATGCCGAAGTCGCCACGCACCGCGTTGGCGACGAAATGCGCGTACTGCACCACGAACGGATCGTTCAATCCCAACTGTTCGCGCAGCTGCTCGCGCTGTTCGGGCGTGGTGTCCTGCCCGACCATGCTGGCGATCGGATCGCCGACATAGCGGAACATGGAGAACGCGATCAGCGCCACCGTCAACATCACCAGCACCGACTGGATCAGCCGCTGCGCAATAAAGGAAAGCATGGTTGGATGCCCTCTTGGTCGGATAACGCCGGGCCGCGCGTTGCCGGTCGTGGCAAGCGGGGCTGGGCCGGGCGCGCCCGGACGGCGGGCGCCGTCGCGGGGGTCGCATCAACACGGCGCCGCGCACGCCCTGCGGCGTGGCGCGGCGCCCGGGGACTACGGCAGGACCACGTCGCGCAGGTCGAGCACGTCGTCGGCGCGCTGGATGACCTTGATGTTGTCCTTCACGCCCCACGACATCGGCTGCTGGTGCAGCGGCAGGTAGCCGAAATCGCTGCGCACGATGCCGAAGGCTTCCTTGATCATCGCGTTGCGCTTGGCCTGGTCGGTCTCGACGCCGATCTTGGCGGTGAGTTCGTCGACCTTCTTGTTGCAGTAGCCGCCCAGGTTGAACTGGCCCGCCGCCGTCTTGGCGTCGCGGCACGCGGCCAGGTTCAGCAGCGTGTTGTGCGCGTCGGTGGAGCTGGGCGTCCAGCCCAGCATGTACATGCTGGTCTGGTTGCCGGCCTGCAGCAGGATCTTGCCGAAGTACTTGGACTTGGTCTGCGCCAGCAGGTTGATCTTGATGCCGACGCGCGCCAGCATGCCGGCCACCGCCTGGCAGACCTTCTCGTCATTGACGTAGCGGTCGTTGGGGCAGTCCATGGTGACGGTGAAGCCCTTCGGATAGCCGGCCTCGGCCAGCAGCTTTTTGGCGCGTTCCGGATCCGGCTTGTAGGGCGCGCCGAACGATTCGTCGTAGCCGTTGATGGCGGTGGCGATCAGCGAACCCAGCGGCTTGGCCGCGTTGCGCATGATCTTCTCGTTGATGGCCTTGGTGTCCACGGCCAGCACCACCGCTTCGCGCACCTTCGGGTCCTTGAAGGGGTTCTTGCCCTTCACGTCCGAGAACAGCAGTTCGTCGCGATCCTGGTCCATGCCGATGAAGATGGCGCGGGCTTCGGGCGCGGTCAGCGGCTTGACGCCCTTGGCGTCTTCCAGGCGCTTCCAGTCCTGCACCGGCACCGGCTGCACCAGGTCCATCTCGCCCGAGATCAGCGCGGCCACGCGCGTGGCTTCCTGCGTGATCGGCTGGAAGATGACCTCGTCGACGTTGGTCTTGATGTTCTTGTTCCAGTAGCCGTCGTAGCGTTTGAGCACGGTCTTCACGTCGGGCTGGCGCGACACCAGCATGAAGGGGCCGGTGCCGTTGGCGTTGAGGTTGGCGTAGTTGCCCTGGTTGTCGCCCTTGACGTTGGTGGCCTCGGTGGTCTTGTTCTTCTCCGACCACGTCTTGCTCATGATGTAGAGGAACACCCATTCGCGCGGCAGGATCGGGTTGGGCGTTGGGGTGGTGACCTCGATGGTGTAGTCGTCGACCTTCTTGATGTCGGAGGCCTTGGCGCCGTAGCCCTTCATGTCGGAGCCCGGCGTGAGGCTGCGCTTCCAGGAGAAGATCACGTCATCGGCGGTGAAGGGCGAGCCGTCGTGGAACTTCACGCCCTTGCGCAGCTTGAAGACCCATTTTGTGGGCTCCGGGTTTTCCCAGCTCTCGGCCAGCAGCGGCGTCAGTTTCAGGTTGCCGTCATAACCGGCCAGCGTTTCGTAGATGTTGCCCTGGAAGCCCAGCGTGAAGGTCTCGTTCAACGCCATCGGGTCCATCGACGTGGCGTCGCCTTGATAAGACCAGTGGAAAGTCTTGGCGGCCGCGCCGGCGCTGAACGCCAACGAGGCCGTCAGTGCAGCCGCCAGCGCCGCTTGTTTCAGGTGGGGGAAAGTACGCATAGCCCTCATGCTCCGTAATGCGCGGATAGCGCGACAGAAGTGATAGGGCCCTGGCCCCACGGGGAGCCGGGGCATGGCGTTGCTGCTACGAGGAAAGGCGGTTCACGGTAGATCCAACCCCTTGTGATTGTCATGGCGGGATGGACCGCACCGATGCAGAACGAATCTTATAGAGCGATTCGTTTAAGCGTCAATCGGTTTGGATTGGGGTTAGTACTTGCTTGCTTTCGCCAATTCACGCACCGCCTGCTTGCGCCGTTCGCTGTCTTCATGGCCCTTGGCCAGGGCCGACCACTCCGGCCGGCTGCGGGCTTCCTTCAGCGCCTCCGGCAAGGGGCCACGGCGCAGCGTCTCATCGCCGGGGTGGTCCAGCCGCAGCGGCGCGCGGGCTGCGTGGCCACGACGTTCGAGCGCGTCGATCAGTTGTCTTTGGCGCAGCGCCAGCAGGCGCAGCACCGCGTCGTCGACGCTGATCTCGCGCCAGCCGCGCAGCTTGCCGGCAACGCGCTTTCCGAGCTTCTCCACGCCCTGCCACAGTCCGCCGGCGGCGGCGCCGATCAGCATGCCCGTGCCCAGGCTCAGCCCCGCGCTGAGCAGGTCCACCGCCGCGCCGGCCATGGCGCCCGCGGCGGCGCCCATGCCGACCTGCACGCCCATGTCCTTGAGCGCCTGCGGGTGGAACAGGTCCATGCCCCAGCGCTCACCTTGCAGCGGCAGCGCGTCGTCATCGAAATCGGACGCACGGAAGTTGTAGAGCGCCAGCAAGGCGGTGACGCAGGCCTGTTCGCGCTGGCGTACCTGCTGACGCAACTGCTGGGCGGCGGCCGCCAATGCGGCTTCGTCGCTGGGACTGGTGATGCGCAACGCGGCCACGTCGATCAGCAGGTCGGCCAGCAGTTCGAAGGCCGCGGCGTGGCGTTCGCGCCGTTGGCGCGCCAGCGTATCGGCCAGGCGCGCCAGGGTGTCGGCGTGGCGATCCAGCAGCACGCCCAGCTTGGCGTACAGCTGTTGCTCGCCATCGAGCGGCGGCGCCACGGTGTCGAATTCCACCGCCGCGTGCAGGCCCAGCCGCGCCAGCGCGTCGCGCCATTCGGCGGCGCGATGCGCGGGCGCATTGACGAAATTGAGCACCGGCAGCAGGGGCCGGCCGCAGGCGGCCAGGATGGCGAGTTCGTCGCGATGCTTGCCCAGCACCGGGTCGCGCGCATCGATCACATACAGCGCCGCATCGCATTCCAGCATCTTCTTGAGCACGCGCGCTTCCTGCTCGTAGCGCCCGTGCGCTTCCGGCGTGTCGAGAAAGCGCCGCACGCGCGCCGGCCCGTCCAGCCGTTCGCCGGGCTGGCCCAGGCGCTCCAGGTATTCGAGCAGGGCGATGCTGTCTTCCATGCCGGGCGTGTCGAACCACTCCAGCACCGCGCGTCCATCCAGGCGCAGGCGCGCGCCTTCCACGTGGCGGGTGGTGCCGGGCTGGTCGGCGACGTCGCCGAAGGTGGTGTCGCGGGTCAGCGTGCGCAGCAGCGAGGTCTTGCCGGTGTTGGTGTGTCCCACCACCGCGACGTTGATGACGCGCTCAGTCATGGCCCTGCTCCAGCCAGGCCAGCGCCGCGGCGCCGGGCCCGAAGACGGCGCCGGCCGCCAGCCCCAGGGCGGCCAGGCGTTCGCGCCACAGCGCTTCGCGGGTGTCGGCCGCGGCCGGCGCCAGCAGCCAGACGCGGGTCTGGCCGGCGTGCGCAGCCAGCTCGGCGATCAAGGCCAGCGTGCCGCGGTCGGGCGTCTGGCGCGCATCGCAGGCGATCAGCAGGCGCGAGGCGGCGGCCTGAGACAAGGCATCCAGCAGGTGGTTGCGCTGCTCGCGCGTGTCCAGGTTGCCCGCCTGGCGGATGGACGCGGCCGGGACGGCGGGGGGCCAGTGCAGGTCGGCGGGCAGTTCCAGTCCCATCAGCACCGGCTGGCCGCCCAGCGCGGCGGGCAGCGGCGCCGCCACGCGCGGCTGGTGCAAGGGGTCGACCGGCCGGTCGATGCCAGTGGACTGGGCCGGCGGTTCGAGCCGGTCGCGCAGCGCGGCGTAGCCCGCCAGCGCGGGGTCGATGGCCAGGCCGCGCAGGGCGCGCCGGGTGACCAGCAGGCAGGCCAGCCAGGCCAGCAGGCGCGGCACGATGCCGTAGGTCACGAACACGCCGATCAGCCACCACGACCATTGCACCTGGGCATCGGCGCCCAACGCCTGGACGCCGTCGCTGGCGCGCACCATGGCGGCGTCCGGCAGCGGAAAGCCCAGTTGCGACGGCAGCCAGCCGACGACCTGGGTCAACCAAACGAAAGTGTCCGGCGCCAGCAAGGTGGTGGCCCAGATGAAGCGGTAGCTGGCGGTGGACAACAGCGCCAGCAGGGTCGCCAGCGCCGCGCCCAGGCCCGCCAGCCAGAGCCCGTGGCTGACCGCGCCGAACACGCCGCGCAGGGCGCCGGCGCGGGCCAGCAGGTTGAGGAAGGCCTGCGGCACCAGCGCGCTGTCGGGGCCGCGCGCCAGCTTGCGGGTGGCCCAGAGCCACAACCGCCCGAGCGGCGTCATGGCCGCGGGCCGCAGCAGGAAGCTGGCCAGCCACAGGACGAAGGTCAGCAGGTGCAGGCCGAGCAAGGCGGCCAGCGCCCACAGCACGTTGACGGCGCGGCCGCCATCGCCCAGGGCGCCCGCCGCCACGCCGGCGCCGGACAGCAACGCCAGCAGCAACAGCAGCGCCAGCACCGCGAATGCGCTGCGGCGCCAGCCGTCCACCAGCGGAACCAGGTTTTCGCGCTGCGCCAGTGCTTGCGCGCGCGCCAGGATGCGGGCCGGCAGCGGGATGTCGAGTTGTCGTACCCGGCGCACCACGGCGGCGTCTTCCAGCGGGCCCCAGTGCGCTTCGCGCAGCCGGATCAGTTCGGCCAGCCAATGGGCGCGCAGCGGCGCCGGGTCGAAGGCCTCGGGGGAGGTGGAAATGTCGCGGGAAGTCGGCGATGGCATCGCGGGCGGGGCAGGCGATCAGGCCGCGAAGGGCGATGCGCCATTGTAGACCGCGCGGCGGCCGGCTCAGTGCTTGCGGTGGGCGGCGCGGTATTGGCCCGGGGTGACGCCGACGGCGTCGCGGAACACGCGCGACAGATGGCTGGCGTTGCCGAAACCGGCCGCCTGCGCGATGCCGGCCAGGTCGCCCTTGCCGGCCGCCAGCAGGCGGCGCGCGTGAGCCAGGCGGCGGGCGCGCACCCAGGAATGCGGCGGCTCGCCGAACGAGGTGTGGAACATGCGCGCGAAGTGATAGGTGGACAGCGCGGCCACGCCGGCCAGTTGCTCCAGCGTCAGCGGCTCGGCGAGGTGCGCATCGACATAGTCCATGACCCGCCGCCGCACCGCCGGCGCCAGCCCGCCGCGCGCCGGCGCCACGGCCTTGCGCGACACGCCCTGGTTCAGCAGGTGATGCAGCACGGTCTCGGCCGCGCTGCTGGCAGCCAGGCGCTCGGCGGGCGCGGTCCAGTCGCTATCGAGCAGCGCCCGGCATACGTCGGTCAGCGACTCGTCGTGGATGTAGGTGCGGTCGCGCAGTTCCAGCGCGCGCGGTTCGCAGTCGAGCCGCATCACGGCCTCGCGCGCCAGCCGTTCCGGCGCGATGTACAGGTGCAGGAAATGCACCGTGTCGTTCATGCACCAGCGCGAATAGTGCTCGGCCGGCAGCACGCAGAATTTGCCCGCGCCGCCGTGCAGCGGATTGCCGACCCGGAACGACTTCTCGCCGCCGTGCAGGTACAGCGACAGCGTGTGGTGTCCAGGCATGTCGTAGCCCAGCGTTTCGTGGGCGCTGCGGCCCCATTGCGAAATGGCGATGCCCTCGCCCAGCGAGGCGGCACGCGCCAGTGTCGCGCTGGAGGCGGACAGCGTGCGAAAGACGGAGAAGTCGGACGGTGCCGAAGCGGTAGTGCCCATGGAACTGAAATGCTACTGCGATCGCCGCGCGCGTGGCACGCGCGGGTGCGGAAAAACCGCAAGAACCGGCAATTTTTTCGTCCGCCGCGGGCGCAGACTGGGCGTCGGAGCCCGCGATTTTCGCGGTGCCGGATGTCATGTCCTTTTTGGCCCTGCCGAGCGTCCCAAAGTGAATCTATTCCTGTATTTCCTGACCGTCGTCATCTGGGGCACCACCTGGATCGCCATCAAGCTGCAGCTTGGGGTGGTGGCGATTCCCGTGTCCATCTTCTACCGCTTTGCGCTGGCCGGCCTGGTGCTGTTCGCCGCGTTGCTGCTGACCCGCAAATTGCAACGCCTGGATCGCCGCGGGCATGCGTTGTGCCTGGGCCAGGGGCTGTGCCTGTTCTGCCTGAACTTCCTGTGCTTCTACACGGCCACGCAGTGGATTCCGAGCGGCCTGGTGTCGGTGGTGTTCTCGGCCGCCACGCTGTGGAACGCATTGAATGCGCGGCTGTGGTTCGGCACCCGCATCGCGCCGCGCGTGATGGTGGCGGGGGTGATCGGCTTCACCGGCCTGGTGCTGCTGTTCTGGCCCGAGCTCGCGGGCCAGGAGGCCAGCCGCGAGACGCTGCTCGGACTGGGCTTCGCGCTGCTGGGCACGTTCTGCTTTTCCACCGGCAACATGCTGTCGTCGCTGCAGCAGCGCGCCGGCATCCGTCCGCTCACCGGCAACGCCTACAGCATGCTGTACGGCGCCGCCGTGTTGCTGGCCGGCTGCCTGGCCGCGGGCGTGCCGTTCCGTTTCGACACCTCCGCGGCCTATGTCGGCGCCCTGCTCTACCTGGCGATTCCGGGGTCGGTGATCGGCTTCACCGCCTACCTGACACTGGTGGGACGCATGGGCCCGGCGCGCGCCGCCTATTGCACCGTGTTGTTCCCGGTGGTGGCGCTGAGCGTGTCGACCTTCGTCGAGGGCTACCAGTGGACGCCCGCCGCCCTGCTCGGGCTGGCGCTGGTGATGTTCGGCAACCTGCTGGTCTTCACCAGGTGGTCGCCGTTCTCGCGCCGCGTGGCGGCTTGATCGACATGGGCGCGCGGCGCAAGTGTGCTAGGCGCCCTGGCGCGACAACGCGCGCAGCGCGTCGAGCAGGCGGTCGATCTCCTCGTCGCGGGTCAGGTAGCTGACCGAGGCGCGCGCGATGTGCGCCAGGCCGCGCGCGTTCATGTCCAGCGGCGTGTACGGCACGCCGTTGCTGCCGATGGTGATGCCTTGCGCGGCCAGCGTCCGCTGCACGGCGGCAGGGTCGTGCCCGGCGAGATTGAACGACACCAGGCCGGACAGTTCGCGGCCCTGGTCCAGCACCTCGATGCCGGCAATGGCGCGCAGCTCCGCCCGCAAGGCCTGGGCGACCAGGTCGATGCGGGCGCGGATGGCTTCCAGGCCGATATCGAGCGCTTCCTGCAACGCATTGGCCAGGCCTGCGCGCAACGCCATCGAAGCTTCGGCGGATTCGAAGCGCGTGGCATCGTCGCGCAGTTGCGGCTCGCCGTCGGCGCCCAGCGGCGCCGAATGGGTGTCGACGAACGCGGGCGCCAGGCGCGGCAGGAATTCGCGCCGCACATACAGCAGGCCGGTGCCGCGCGGGCCGCGCAGGGCCTTGCGGCCAGCGCCGCTGAGGACGTCGCAACCGACCTCGGCCACGTCGATCGGCACCTGTCCCACCGCCTGCGCCGCATCGATGAAGTACGGCACGCCTGCGGCGCGCGTGACGCGGCCGATGGCGGCCGCCGGGTTGATCAGGCCGCCGTTGGCCGGCAACCAGGTCAGCGCGACCAGGCGCACCCGTTCGTCCAGCATGGCGCGCAGCGCATCGGCGTCGACGCAGCCGCTGTCATCGGATGGAATCGTCTCGATGCTCGCGCCCGCGCGTTGTGCCGCCAGCCGCATGGCGGCAAGGTTGCCGCCCCATTCATGGCGGCCCACCAGGATGCGGTCGCCGGGGCGCCAGGGTCCCAGCGCGGCGAATGCGGCGCCCCACCCTGGGGAATTGCCGCCGGTCAGGGCGATCTCGCCTGGCTGGGCATTGAGCAGTTGCGCGGCCAACTGGCGCGCCTGCTCGGTGTGGGCGCGCGCGGCCACGCCCGCCTCCATCGGCCCGTGTTCGGCTTCGCGCCGCAGGTGGGCCTGGATGGCATCGAGCGTGGCCGCCGACGGCAACGATGCGCCGGCATGGTTGAAGTGGACGGTGGTGCGCGTGCCGGGCGTGGCGGCGCGCAACGCTTCGAGGGTGGCGGCGGTGAGGACGGCGGCGGGCATGAGGGTTCCAGGAAAAACGCGCCGGGCTTGCGTCCGGCGCCGGGGCATCAGGCGGGCGTCAGTGCGACGACGGCTTCCACCTCGACCGCCACGCCCTGCGGCAGCGAGGCCACGCCCACCGCGCTGCGCGCGTGGCGGCCGGCATCGCCGAACACTTCCACCATCAGGTCCGAGGCGCCGTTGGCGACCGCGCTCTGGCGATTGAAGTCCGGCGTGCTGGCGACGAACACGCCCAGGCGCACCACGCGCGCCACGCGATCGAGCCGGTCGCCGGTGGCGGCCGCGATCTGCGCCAGGATCCCCAGGGCCGACAGGCGCGCCGCGCTGACGCCGTCCGCTTCGGAAATCTGGTTGCCCAACTGGCCCAGGAACGCCGCCTTGCCGCCTTCGCGCGAGATCTGGCCGGAGATGTACAGCAGATTGCCCTCCTGCACGAAGGGCACGTAATTGGCGGCGGGCGCGGCGGCGGCTTCGAGCACAAGGCCGAGTTCGGCCACGCGGCCGGAGATCGTACGGGTCATGGAATCACCTGTGAGACGGAAAAGGGAAAAGACGATCCCCATGCTATCGGCGCGCGCCGTGCCTGACCAATCAATTATTGCGAACCACGTATGAGTAAAAGTAATGCATCAACCGTCGGCCGCCGCCTGCGCCAGCCACGCCTGGAATGCCACGGCGGCGGGTGCGGCCTGGCCGCGCGGACTGACGAACCACCAGCCGATACGCGGATCGTCCAGCGCGGTGCCCGGCAGCGCCTCGACCAGCGCGCCGCTGGCCAGTTGCGCGGCGATCAGGCGATGCCGGCCCATGGCCATGCCCTGTCCGGCCAGCGCCGCTTCCACCACGATGTTGTAGTCATGCAGATGCACGGTCTGGGCGCGGCCCAGGTCCAGGTCATGTTGCCGGGCCCAGGCATCCCACTCGAACGGCAATTGCGCGTGCGAGACCAGCAGGGGATAGCGCAGCAGGTCGGCCGGCGCGCGTGGCCGTCGCCGTCCCGCCACCAATGACGGCGCGCACACCACCGACAGCCGTTCCGGCATCAGGCGTCGCGCCCGCAGGCCGGGCCAGGTGCCGCGGCCATAGCGGATCGCGACGTCCACTTCACCGGCCGCCACGTCGGCCAGGCCGATGGCGGGCAGCAATTGCAGGTCAATGTCCGGATGGGCGCTGGCGAAGCCCGGCAGGCGCGGCGCCAGCCAGCGGGTGGCGAACGAGGCCAGCAGCCCGACCTTGAGCGTGTGGCGGGCGGCGGCGGGCGCGCGCGCTTCGTCGGTGCCTTGGCGCAGCAGTTCGAACGCCGCGTGGACCCGCTCGTAATAGGCCTGTCCCGCCGGCGTGAGGGCCACGGCGCGGGTGCGACGCTCGAACAGCGTCACGCCCAGTTCCGCCTCCAGCCGCTGGATGTGGTGACTGATGGCGCTTTGCGTGACGAACAGTTCTTCGCCCGCCAGGCTGAAGCTCAGGCGCCGGGCGGCCGCCTCGAAGGCGCGCAGCGAGACCAGGGCGGGCAGGGAACGGTTGGAACGCATGGGACGGCGAAGAGGGTGGGCCGGAGAGGGAGTACCCGGTTCACGCCTCATTCTCGCAGATCAACGGCGGGCGCGGAATCGGGTCAGGTTGGCCGCGGTGATCGGCCTGCTGCGCAGCACTTCATGGCGCACGATCTGCAACGCTTGCAGGCGCGCCGGCTGGTCCGCCGGGACTTCCCAGCGGCTCCCGGAAAGCGGCGAGGCTGGATCGAGAAGCCTGAAGGTCAGATCCGTCAACAGGTAGGAGGCCGTCGCCTGGGTGTCCTGGTGCGTTTTCGCGGGCCAGCCCGCCAGGTCGCCGGTTTCACAGATCCAGAGGATCACATTCACGGCTTCGGCCTGGTGCGCCTTCATGACCGCGATGTCCGGCAGCGCGGCGGATGCGTCGCGAACGATCCAGGGAATCTTCTGTAACAGGTCGAACACGAGTTCAAAGGCGGCCTTTGAATCGACGGATTTTGTCTGGGTGGGCATGGGGAGGTAGGGCCAGGGTGTTACGGATGACTCGACGTCAATCGTAAAACCATTCCGGCCCGCCGCCCGGCGCGCAGCGCCACTTTGAAGGGGGATAGCGTCCGAGTTTGGGCGGGGGCCGGACAAGCGCCCATGCAAAAGGCCCGCAACCAGGTTGCGGGCCTTTCAGTACTGCATTCTTTGGCTCCCCGAGCTGGGCTCGAACCAGCGACCTGCGGATTAACAGTCCGTCGCTCTACCGACTGAGCTATCGGGGAACAGGTAGAGGGGGCGAATTATGCACAAATTTTGCGGGGAATGCAAAACGGCCCCTCCGGGCGCGCTGGCGATGACGGTTGGGCGTCAGGGCGATCCCTTATCATGGCAACCAGAAGGTTCGCGACCTCCCACGTTTTTTCCGGATTTCATACATGTCTTCGTTCGACATCCAATTGTTGCTCACCGCCCTGGTGAGCGTCCTGGTGCTGGTCGCTCTCATCGTTTCGCGCATCCGCATGCATCCGCTGCTGGCGCTCCTGATCGTGTCGATCGGGGTCGGGTTCGCCACCGGCATGCAACCGACCGCCATCGTCAAGAGCCTGACCGACGGCGCCGGCAAGACCCTGGGCGCAGTGGGCGTGGTGATCGCGCTGGGCGCCATGCTGGGCAAGATCCTGGCGGATTCGGGCACCACCGAGCGCCTGGCCAACGCCATCCTGAACCGCACCTCGCCGCGCATGATCCCCTGGACCATGACGCTGGTGGCGTTCATCATCGGCATCCCGATGTTCTTCGAAGTGGGCCTGGTGGTGATGCTGCCGCTGATATTCAGCGTGGCCCGCAAGCTGGAAGGCCAGGAGCGCTTCAAGGGCTCGGCCTACGTCTACGTGGGCGTGCCGGTGATCGCGGCGCTGGCGGCCATGCACGGCATGGTGCCGCCGCATCCCGGCCCGCTGACGGCGATCGCCAGCCTCAAGACCACGGTCGGCCCGACCATGATCTATGGCTTTCTCGCGGCGCTGCCCGCCATGATCCTGGGTGGCCCGCTGTATGGCGCCTTCATCGCGCCGCGCATGAGCACGCGCCCCGACGAGGCCTTGCTTGAGCAGTTCACCGCCACCCGGGCGGCCGATGCCGGCCATGGCCAGCCCGGCGTCGGCCTGGGCGTGGTGGCCGCGTTGCTGCCCGCCCTGTTGATGCTGCTGCACGCCGTGGCCGAAATGCTGCTGCCCAAGACCTCGCCCCTGATGCATGCGGCGGCTTTCCTGGGAAATCCGCTGGTCGCCATGCTGCTGGGCGTGCTGTTTGCGGCCGTGACGCTGGTGCTGGCGCGCGGCGGCGACGCCGAGAAACTGCGCGACGCGCTGGGCAAGAGCCTCAAGCCGATCGCGGGCATCATGCTGATCATCGCGGGCGGCGGCGCCTTCCAGCAGGTGCTGACCAGCGCCAAGGTCGGCGACGCCATCGTCCACCTGACCCACCAGTTCGCGTTTCCGCCGCTGGTGCTGGGCTGGCTGATCGCCATGCTGCTGTCGGTGTCCACCGGCTCGGCCACGGTCGGCATCGTCGGCGCGGCCGGCCTGCTGGCGCCGCTGGCCGGCGCCGACCCCTCGCTGAACCTGCCGTTGCTGGCGCTGTCGATCGGCTGCGGTTCGCTGTTCTTCAACTACGCCAATCACGCCGGGTTCTGGATGGTGAAGGAATCCTTCGGCATGACGATGGGCGAGGCGACCAAGACGATTTCGGTGGTGCAGTCCATCGTGTCGGTGGTCGGCCTGGTGATGGTGTTGCTGTTCGATATGTTGCCCGCGCTGGGGTGACAACGAAACGGCGCGGGGGGTGTTTGCGGCAAGACGCGTCAGCCCCCAGGAAATGCCGCGAACCTTTGGCGCCAGAAGACAAAAGCCCGGCTGTTCGGCCGGGCTTTTTCATTGGGTGCTATTGGTGCCGGTGAAAGGAATCGAACCCTCGACCTTCTCATTACAAGTGAGCTGCTCTACCAACTGAGCTACACCGGCGTGGCGTGCCTGGGGCACGCGCAGGGACTGCATTGTAATGAAAAAAGGAGATTCTTTCCGGCATCCGGCGCGCTTGCAGGACGGGGCGCGGGTGGGTCATGCCGGCCGCGGGGCCGTTGCGCAGCGCCGCTTGGCTTCCCAGCCTTGCAGCCGTTCGGCGCGCAGGGCCCGCCAGAGTTCGTCGGAGCAGAAATAGCCGCTGATGCCACTGTGCGGATACGCCGGCCGGACACCGAATTGGCGCGGCAGCCGCCAGAAGCAGCGGTTCGCGATGGCGGCCTGGTCCAGCACCAGCGGCGTGCCTTTCAGGAAGGAAAAGCCGCAGCTGGCTTCGTAACCGGCCTGGCCCATGCCTTTGGAGAATTCGGTCTTTTCGATGATCACGGCATCGACCCGGGGCGGGCACAGCAGCAGGTGGTAGGTGCGGAAAGGCCGGCTCTTGCGGCCGGGCATCATGGTCTCGACGTCGATTGGCAGGAAGCGGTGCGTGTCGGGCTCCAGCGTTTGCATCAGGTCTCGCACCCGCGCGCTGACCACGAACGGCCCGCCTTCCCATCCCAGGATCGCCGGTACGCGGCCGGGACCGCGCAGAGTCAGGCGGATCTGTCGCGGCACCTGCGCGAGGTCGTCGGCGGACACGTCGTCGAACAGGCACAGCTTGGCAAGCAACTGGCGGTCGATCTGCGGCACGAATTGCGTCGACGGTCCGCGGGCGGGCGGCATTCCGATCAGGTACGGCATGGTCTGTGGCGGCTCCTGGCGGGCCGGGCCGCGCATTGCGCGACGCGCAGGAAAAGGCCCGGTTCAGGCGTATGAGACGCGATTCCGGCGATGTTTGCAAATGATACGCACTATCGTTCCAGGTTTCAGCGTCGATTGATGTGGCTGGCCGCGTGCCGGCGCGTCCGCGCAAGGCAGCGCACGCGCCCCGTCAACTTCTTGCGGGGTGCGGCGCATAAGGGGGGTAATGCGAATCGGCTTCCGCACCGGATCGGCGGGCCGGGCGCCACGGCAGGGGGGCGGTCCAAGCCAGCCCCCCGCCTGTTTGGCGCGTTACTTGACGATCGTCAGGCGCGGGCGCTTGGGTTCGTCGTCGCCGCCATCGTCGCCGGGCGCGGTATCGGCGTCGGCTTCGGGAGAGGCGGTGTCGGACGCGCCCGGCGTGCCGGGCGCCGGCGGTTCGTAGGGCTGCACTTCGAAGCCCATGCCGGCGCCGGTTTCGCGCGCATAGATGGCGCTGACGGCGCCCACCGGCACGTAGACATTTTCGGTCACGCCGCTGAAGCGGGCCTGGAATTCGATGAATTCGTTGCCCAGCACCAGGCGGTTGGTGGCCAGCGTGCCGACGTTCAGGGTGATCTGTCCGTCGCGCACGTGGGCGACGGGCACCATGGTGTGCTCGTCGACCTGCACGGTGATGTACGGCGTGTAGCCGTTATCGGTGCACCATTCGTGCAGCGCGCGGATCAGATACGGTTTGGTCGAAGTTTCACCCATCACGCAACAGCCTTAGCGACGCATCACTTTTTCCGAAGGCGTCAGCGCTTCGATGTAGGCCGGGCGCGAGAAGATGCGTTCGGCGTACTTTTGCAGCGGAGCCGCGTTCTTGGGCAGCTCGATGCCGTAGTGGTCCAGGCGCCACAGCAGCGGGGCCACGGCCACGTCGAGCATGGAGAATTCCTCGCCCAGCATGTACTTGTTCTTGAGCAGCATCGGGGCCAGCTGGGCCAGGCGGTCGCGGATGTTCTGGCGGGCGTTGGCCAGCTTCTTCTCGTCGGGCTTGGCGCTGCGGTCTTCCAGCGTCGAGACGTGGACGAACAGCTCTTTCTCGAAGTTGTACAGGAACAGGCGGGTGCGGGCGCGCATGACCGGATCGGCCGGCATGAGCTGCGGGTGCGGGAAGCGCTCGTCGATGTACTCGTTGATGATGTTCGACTCGTACAGGACCAGGTCGCGCTCGACCAGAATGGGCACTTGACCGTACGGGTTCATCACCGAGATGTCTTCGGGCTTGTTGTACAGGTCGATGTCGCGGATCTCGAAATCCATGCCCTTTTCGAACAACACGAAGCGGCAGCGTTGCGAAAACGGACACGTGGTTCCGGAATAGAGCACCATCATGGCGAAAAATCCTTTATGAAAAACGAAAGGCCAGCGCCCTAATCTAGCAGGCGCTGGCCCCGATTGCCAGGCGGGGGGTAGGCATACAGCCCTAACCCGCCATTATCCACCCTGGAGAAAATGGGGGCGGATAAGCCTGGCGGGGCGTTGCGGTTAGCGCACGTGTTTCCAGTAAGAGGCGTTCAGGCGCCACATCACCAGGAAGAACAAGAGCAGGAACAACATGACACCGACGCCCAGCTGCACGCGGAACGTCTGGACGGGCTCGGCCATCCAGGACATGAACGCGGTCAGGTCGGCGACGTCGTTGTCGTATGTTGCGGTTTGGGCCGGATTGGCGGCCTTGAATTTGGCCTCGAAGGTGGCATGGCCGTGGTAGCTGGCTACCGGCTCGGCCTTGACCGTGGCAAAACCTTGCGCATCGTACACCGTCGTGACCCGTTCCCACGACTTCGGCGCGCCGTCCTTGCCTTCGACCTCGTGCATCGCCACCGTCGTCAGCTCGCGCGGACCCTGGCGTTCCCACAGCGCGTGCGGCATGCCGACGGCCGGGAAGACCAGGTTGTTCCAGCCCGTGGCACGCGAGGTGTCGCGGTAGAACGTGCGCAGGTAGGTGTAGATGTAGTCGGAACCCGAGGGGCCGGCGTTGACGGATTTGGCGCGGGCGATCACGGACAGGTCCGGGGGCGTGGTGCCAAACCACTTCTTGGCGTCCTTGGGCGTCATGGCGACATTCATCATGTCGCCGACCTTCTCGCCGGTGAACAGCAGGCTTTCCTTGATTTGCTGGTCGGTCAGGCCGATGTCCTTGAGCTTGTTGTAGCGCATCGACGATGCGCTATGGCAGTTCAGACAGTAGTTGACGAACAGCTTGGCGCCGTTTTGCAGCGACGCCATGTCGTTGACGCGGTAAGGCGCCTTGTCCAGCGGAAAGCCGCCTTCGGCGGCGAAAGTGGCGGCGGTACACGTGAGCATCAAGGCCACGGCACCAATCAGCTTCTTGATCATGGTCAGTCCGTTATTCTCGTTGGCTCAGTGGGCGTGGAACGTCACGCGGTCAGGCACTTGCTTGAAGGTGCCCAGGCGGCTCCAGACCGGCATCAGGAAGAAGAATGCCAGGTACAGCAGCGTGCCGATCTGCGACGTGATGTTCAACGGCGGACTGGGCGGCTGCGTACCGATGTAGCCGAGCACCAGGAAGTTGACCATGAAGATGCCGTAGATCCACTTGTGCCACGTGGGGCGGTAGCGGATCGACTTGACCGGCGAATGGTCCAGCCACGGCAGGAAGAACAGGATGACCACGGTGCCGCCCATCGCGACCACGCCCCAGAACTTGGCGTCGATCACGCGCAGCAGCACGGCCACGACGATCAGGATGCCGGGCACGGCGATGCGCATGAAGCCCTTCAGGTTGCTCTTGACGAGCAGCGCGATGGCGCCCAGCACCGAGGCGCCGGCCAGCACCCACGTGAACTCGTCGGTGGTGGCGCGCAGCATCGAGTAGAACGGCGTGAAGTACCACACCGGGGCGATGTGCGGCGGCGTCTTGAGCGAGTCGGCCGGGATGAAGTTGTTGAACTCCAGGAAGTACCCGCCCATTTCCGGCGCGAAGAACACGATGAAGGCGAACACCAGCAGGAAGCCCGCGACGCCGACCAGGTCGTGCACCGTGTAGAACGGGTGGAACGGGATGCCGTCCTTGGGGCGACCGTACTTGTCCTTCGGGCCCTGCTTGATCTCGATGCCGTCCGGGTTGTTCGAGCCGACTTCGTGCAGCGCCACCAGGTGCGCCGCCACCAGGCCCACCAGCACCAGCGGAATGGCGATGACGTGGAAGGCGAAGAAGCGGTTCAGCGTGGCGTCGGACACGACGTAGTCGCCGCGGATCCAGATCGACAGCTCGGGGCCGATGAACGGGATGGCCGCGAACAGGTTCACGATCACCTGTGCGCCCCAGTAGGACATCTGGCCCCACGGCAGGAGGTAGCCGAAGAATGCTTCGGCCATCAGACAGAGGAAGATCGCGAC
This sequence comes from Achromobacter sp. CSND-B12, assembly GCF_052906545.1. NCBI lineage: Bacteria > Pseudomonadati > Pseudomonadota > Betaproteobacteria > Burkholderiales > Alcaligenaceae > Achromobacter > Achromobacter sp. CSND-B12. Next base: position 3,294,238 of record NZ_JBREGJ010000001.1, read on the forward strand.
GCCGAAGATCCAGACCAGCTCACGCGGCTTGCGGTACGAGCCATAGAGCAGGCCGCGCAGCATGTGCAGGTAGACGACGACGAAGAACATCGAGGCGCCGGTCGAGTGCATGTAGCGCACCAGCCAGCCCCACGGGACTTCGCGCATGATGTATTCGACGGATTGGAACGCGCGCTCGGCGTCCGGCTTGTAGTGCATGACCAGGAAGATGCCGGTCACGATCTGCAGCACCAGCACCAGGAGTGCCAGCGAGCCGAAGAAATACCAGAAGTTGAAGTTTTTCGGTGCGTAGTATTCGGACAGATGCGCTTTCCAGGTGGAGGTCACCGGGAAGCGCCGGTCCAGCCAGCCCAACAGGCCTGTCGTCTCGACGGTTTTCTCGCCAGCCATGTAACGGCTCCTTCTCTAATACGTGGCGTATTTGTTTTACTTACGTAATTCGGGAAAAAAGCGCGACGCGAGCGTCAGGCCTTGTTGTCTTCATCGACGCCCACGATGATGCGGGAGTCGGTGAGATACTGGTACGGCGGAACTTCGAGATTGTCGGGAGCGGGCTTGTTCTTGTAGACCCGGCCTGCCAGGTCGAACGTGGAGCCATGGCACGGACAGAGGAATCCGCCTTGCCAGGAGGCGCCCATGCCGCCACCGCCGCCCGTTTCGAAGTGCGAGGTGGGCGAGCAGCCCAGATGGGTACAGATGCCAACACAGACGAAGATCTCGGGCTTGCGCGAGCGACCTTCGTTTTCCGCGTATTTGGGCGTGAAACCGGGCCGCTTGGACTGGGGGTCCGCCAGGAGGGCGTCCTGGGTCTTGAGGCCGGCGATCTGTTCAGGAGACCGGTGGATGATCCAGACCGGCTTGCCCCGCCATTCCACCGTTTTCATGGTGCCCACGGGAATGTCGCCGATGTCGACCTCCACGGGGGCGCCGGCGGCGCGGGCTTTTTCAGAAGGGGAAAACGTGCTCACAAGCGGTATTGCCGTTGCGACACCTGCTACGCCACCCACAGCACAGGCGGTGGTTACCCAGAAACGTCGCGAAGGATCGGGCGGCAGATTTGGATCAACCGCACCGTCATCATCATGCACCAGCGTATCCTGACTCATCTTCCTATCCTTGTTGATGCGCCCGCTCTACGAGTAGCATCACTTCTGCGGCATCGGCTTCGCGGGAATATGTAACAACATAGCAACCGCGTATTATAGCGCCAGCCTACTGGTGGGCGTATCACGAAGGGAGTGCTTTTATGAGCAAAGCGACTGGTTTCGTCAAAGAATTCCGAGATTTCGCTGTCAAAGGCAATGCGGTTGATTTGGCGGTTGGTGTGATCATTGGGGCGGCTTTCGGCAGAATCGTCGACTCACTGGTCAAGGATATCGTCATGCCGCTGGTGAACTTCGTGCTGGGCGGATCCGTCGATTTTTCGAACAAGTTCCTGGTGCTGTCGATGCCGGCCGGTTACAACGGGCCGATGACATATGCGGACCTGACCAAGGCGGGCGCCAACGTTTTCGCCTGGGGGAACTTCATCACGATCATCATCAACTTCGTGTTGCTGGCGTTTGTGATCTTCTGGATGGTGAAGGCGATCTACAAGGCGCGCACCAAGGCCGAGGAAGCGCCGGCGGCACCTGCCGCGACGCCCGAGGATGTGGCGTTGTTGCGTGAGATTCGGGATTTGTTGAAGAAGCAGCCTTGAAGTGAATGGAAGAGCGCCCTGCGGGGCGCTTTTTTATTGGTTCAGTGGTTGTTTGCTTGCGGGGGGGGCTTCGTAGGCCGCCCGGCGCGGGTGGTCGCGGGCGGGGCGCGCCTGCGATTGCGGTCCGGAGCGTTCGCTCCGGACTGCCCCGTGCTCAACCTCGTTGCCGCCTGTCGGCGGCTGCCTTCGGTTTCCGCCGGGCGCATCTGACGGCGCGCCCCGCCCGCGACCACCCGCGCCGGGCTACCGGTTTCGAGGTTTCATGCGCTGCTGGACCGAGGCGGCATGGGAGGGGCTTGTGTTGCCCGCCAAAACCGGCTGCGCGGGCAGCCGGTTTTGGCATACGTGCTTCTGGGGAGCGAGGCGGGGTGCGCTGCGCGCTGGCGGTGGGTATTGTGGGTGGCCGCCGTGGGCGTTCAGGCGGCGCGCGTCGGCGGGCAAGGGTTCGCCTGGGATCAGTGTTGCGGCCATGCCCTGTTTTCTGCTGTCACACCGGGTTGTCCAGGTCCACGAATTCGACCTTGATGCCGAAGCGCTCGGCCACGGCCTGGCCCAGGGCCTGGATGCCGTAGCGTTCGGTGGCGTGGTGGCCGGCGCCCAGGAAGGCGACGCCGGTTTCCTGGGCCAGGTGGAAGGTGGATTCGGAGGCTTCGCCGGTGATGTAGGCGGTGGCGCCAGCGTCGATGGCGTCGGCGAGCATGCCCTGGGCGCCGCCGGTGCACCAGGCGATGCGGGCGACGGGCCGGTCGGGGTTGCCGACGACCAGCGGCTGGCGGCCCAGGCGTTGCTGGATGCGGGCGGCGAGCTGGTCCAGGGTGGGGAGATCGGGGGCGGCGCCGAGCCAGACCAGGTTGTCGGGGCCACAGGTGCGTGGGCTGCCGTCGTCGCGCCGTTCGGGTTCCAGGCCGAGGACGCGGGCCAGTTGGGCGTTGTTGCCCAGGGTGGGGTGGGCGTCCAGGGGCAGGTGGTAGGCGTAGAGGTTGAGGTCGTTCTTCAGCGCCAGCGCCATGCGGGTGCGGCGGGTGCCGATGACGCGGCGGTCTTCGTTGCGCCACATCCAGCCGTGGTGGACCAGCACCGCGTCGGCGCCGCGCTCGACGGCGATGCGCAACAGGGCTTCGCTGGCGGTGACACCGGTGATAATGTGCCTGACTTCGGATCGGCCTTCCACCTGCAGACCGTTGGGGCAGTAGTCCTTGAAGCGGGCGGCTTGCAGGGTGTCGTCCAGCCACGCGGCCAGGACGTGGGAGTCCACTTTACTCATTGCTAGTCCTATCAGAATCATGCGCCGATATTGGCTGATCTTCGCTCAGGCCGTCACGGTCTGCCTGGGTATTCTATTCGTCGTCACCACCTTGCGGCCGGATCTGTTGCGCCTGGCCGGGTCGGAGGCGATGCCCGCGGCCGTGCCGCAACCGGTCATGGCACCGGGGCGGCCGGCCATGGGGCCCGTGTCCTATGCCGACGGGGTCGCGCGGGCCGCGCCCTCGGTGGTGAATGTCTACACCACCAAGCACGTGAATGTGCCGCTGGTGCCATTGCCCGATGATCCCATCCTGCGCCAGCTGTTCGGACAGGTGCCGGGGGTGAGCCGCCGCCAGGCCAGCACCAGCCTGGGGTCGGGCGTGGTGGTCAACCACGACGGCTACGTGCTGACCAACTACCACGTGGTGCAGGCGGCCGACGCGATCGAGGTGGCGCTGGCCGATGGACGCAAGGACACGGCCAAGGTAGTGGGCGCGGATCCCGACACCGATCTGGCGGTGCTGAAGCTGGCCACCCTGCGCAATCTGCCGGCGGCCACGCTGGCGCCGGATCGCGGCCTGCGGGTGGGCGACGTGGTGCTGGCGATCGGCAATCCGTTCGGCGTGGGACAGACCACCACGCAGGGGATCGTGTCGGCGCTGGGCCGCAACGGACTGGGCCTGAATACCTACGAGAATTTCATCCAGACCGATGCCGCCATCAATCCGGGCAATTCGGGCGGCGCGCTGGTGGACGCGCAGGGCAATCTGGTGGGCATCAACACCGCGATCTATTCGGAGTCGGGCGGATCAATGGGCATCGGATTCGCCACGCCGATCGACATCGCGCGCAAGGTGATGGACGAGATCGTCAAGACCGGTGGCGTCAAGCGCGGCTGGCTGGGGGTCGAGCCGCAGGACCTGACGCCCGAACTGGCGCGGGCGTTCCAGATGGAACGCGACGCCCGCGGCGTGATCATCGCCGGCGTGTTGCGCGACGGCCCGGCCGCCAAGGGCGGCCTGCGGGTGGGCGACATCGTGCAGACGGTGAACGGCAAGCCGATGATGGATACGTCGGGGTTGCTGGCCGCCATTGCGCAGTTGACGCCGGGCCAGCGCGCGACGCTGGGCGTGTTGCGTGGCGGCAAGGTGGCCGAGGTGACGGTGGTGGTCGGGACCCGGCCCGGATTGCCGCGCTAGGGCCTGTGCGAGGCTCTTTTCAGTGTGAACAGGCCCTAGACGGGCGGCGGGCGGCCGGATGCCCGCCGCGGCCGGCACGGCGTGTCGAGCACCAGGCGCACGACCTGCAGCACACGCTTGCGCGTGGCCTCGGGCTGGTGGCGCAACAGCGCGCAGATCTCGGCGCAGTAGGCGTCGGATTGTTCTTCTTCGCGCGGCTGGGCGGCGGCGGCCTGCGCGACCATGCCGTCGGCCAGCCACGGCACCTGCGTATCCAGGGCCCGGGCCAGCCGCTGCAGGGTGGCGCGGGTGGGCGCATAGCGTTCTTCGCGGGTGAGGATGCGGTGGATGCAGGACTGCGGCACGCCGGAGATGCGGGCGAGCTGGTTCTGGCTTTTGATGCCGCGCCACCGCATCAGGGTGCGCAGGCGTAGGGCGAGCGACATGGCTGCAATGTATGTTTGCAGCGGATGCGCGACAAGCGGAAACCGTCCGTTTATGGAATGACAAAGGGGCCCGCATCGGGGCCCCTTCATGTCCGGGCGCTGGCTCAGTGGCGTTCGGTCAGCGAGCCGTCGTTGACGGCTTCGTCGGCGCCGGGCTTGGGCGTGACCATGCGCGCGCAGATCAACCCCAGTTCGTACAGCAGGCACAGCGGCACCGCCAGCATGAACTGGCTGACCACGTCGGGCGGCGTCACCACGGCGGCGATGATGAAGGCGCCGACCACCACGTAGCCGCGCGCGCTCTTGAGCTTGGACAGCTCCACCACGCCCATGCGCACCAGCAGCACCACGGCCACGGGCACTTCGAACGTGATGCCGAATGCCATGAACATGGTCATGACGAAGCTCAGGTAGGCCTCGATGTCCGGCGCCGGCGTGATCGACTGCGGCGCGAAGGTGGCGATGAAATGGAAGACGGTGCGGAACACCACGAAATAGCAGAACGCCATGCCTGCGATGAACAGCAGCGTGCTGGAGATGATCAGCGGCAGCGCCAGGCGCTTTTCGTGCTTGTAGAGGCCCGGCGCGACGAAGGCCCAGGCCTGGTACAGCACCACCGGCAGCGCGACGATGAAGGCGGCCATCATGGTGACCTTGACCGGCACCATGAAGGGTGTGATGACGCCGGTGGCGATCATGCGGGTGCCTTCGGGCAGCGAGGCCAGCATGGGCTGGGCCAGCACGTCGTAGATGGCGGACGCGCCGGGATAGATGAACAGGATGATGAACACGCCCACCACCGCGCCGACGGCGCGCAGCAGGCGGGTGCGCAGTTCGACCAGGTGGGAGATGAAGCTTTCCTGCTGGCCGTCTTCTTGGGAGGCGTCCTGGGTCACGTTGTCGTTCCGGAGGGCGTGGCGGGCTTGGTGGCCGGCGGGGGCTCGCTGGCGGCCGGGGCGTGGGGCGCCGGCGCGGATTGCGGGGCGGGAGCGGGCTGGGCGACCGGCGCGGCGGCGGGCGAATCCAGGTCCAGGCTCAGGTTCGGGTTGGGCGGCGCGATGCTGCGCGGCGCTTCGGCCGGCTGGCCGGCCTGCGGCGTCATCAGCGGGTCGGCCGGCGCGGCGGCGCGCGGGTCGGCGGAAGCCGTGGCGGTCTCGGCGCCGGCCGTGATGGCGGGCTTGCCGCTGGCTTCGCGGGCCACTTCGTCGAGCTCGGCGCGGAATTGCTGCACCGGCTCCTGCAGCGCGTTGTGGGTGTCGTTCAGCGATTGCTGCACGTCCTGCGCCGCGGTTTCCATTTCGCTCTTGAACTTGCGCAGCTCGTCCAGCTCGATCTCGCGCTGGATATCGGATTTCACGTCGTTGACGTAACGCTGCGCGCGGCCCAGCAGGTGGCCGACCGTGCGGGCGACCTTGGGCAGGCGTTCGGGGCCAATGACGATCAGCGCGACGACGCCGATCACCATCAGTTCAGTGAGGCTGACATCAAACATTCGACGGCCGCTCGGGAATTGAGGCAATGAGGGCCGGCCGGATCAGGCCGGGCCCGGGGGCGCGCAGGCGCTCAGGAGTTGGACTTTTCCTTGGCCTGCACGTCGATGGTGTCGCCGGCCACGCGTTGCTGGGCGATGGGTTCGGCCGGCTTGTCGCCGTTGGCGTCCTTCATGCCTTCCTTGAAGCCCTTGACGGCGCCGCCCAGGTCCGAGCCGATGTTACGCAGTTTCTTGGTGCCGAAGATCAGCGCCACGATGACCAGAACGACCAACCAATGCCAAATGCTAAAGCTACCCATGATGGTTCTCCGTATTACGCAGTGGGGGCCACGCGCCCTTTCCAGGGTCGCTGACCGCCGATGATGTGGAAATGCAGATGCGGGACTTCCTGGCCGCCTTCGACGCCAGAATTGATCATGATGCGAAACCCGCCATCAGGGCCCGGGGTGCAACCGTTTTCAGCGGCAAGCCGCGGCGCCAATGCCATCATTCTACCCAACCAACCTGCGTCCTCGGCCGTAATATCCTGCATGGATATGACATGACGTCGAGGGATCAGCAATAAATGCACCGGCGCGGCCGGGTTGATATCGTGGAATGCAACAAAGTCCTCGTCCTCGTAGACCTTCTTGGACGGGATCTCGCCGGCGGCGATCTTGCAGAAAATACAGTTGGCGCTCATTTTTGCGGTTCCGTGTCAGTCCTGGGGACGGCTGGCCTTCTCGGCCAGGCCCGACAGCCCTTCGCGGCGGGCCAGTTCGGCCAGCACGTCGTCGGGCCGCAGATTGAAGTGCGTCAGCGCGACCAGGCAATGAAACCACAGGTCGGCGGTTTCGCTGACGATGCGCTCGGGCACGCCGTCCTTGGCCGCCATGACCAGCTCGGTGGCTTCCTCGCCAATCTTCTTGAGGAAGGCGTCGGGGCCCTTGGACAGCAGCTTGGCCGCGTAGGAAGCCTTGGGATCGCCGCCGTTCTCGGGGCGGCGGGTTTCCAGGGTGGCGGCAATACGGGCCAGCACGTCGTGGGCGCTCAGGGGCGAATCGGTCATTTGTAGATCAGTTCGGGGTCTTTCAGCACCGGGTCCACCGTGACCCAGCTGGCCTGGTCGGTCTGGCCTTCCAGGCGGCGGTAGAAGCAGCTGGCGCGGCCCGTGTGGCAGGCGATGCCGCCTTCCTGGTGCACCTTGAGCAGCACCACGTCGCCGTCGCAGTCCAGGCGCAGCTCGTGCACCTGCTGCACGTGGCCGGATTCCTCGCCCTTGCGCCACAGGCGCTGGCGCGAGCGCGACCAGTATACGGCGCGGCCGGTGGCGGCGGTTTCGGCCAGCGATTCGCGGTTCATCCAGGCCACCATCATGATCTGGCCGTTGTCGGCGTCCTGCGCGATGGCCGGGATCAGGCCGTTCTCGTCGAAGACGACGTCGGCCATCCAGCTCGGTTCGTTGCTCATCGTCATATCCTCACTTCAATGCCCTGCTCGGCCATGAAGCGCTTGCATTCACCGACCGTGTGCTGGCCGAAGTGGAAGATGCTGGCGGCCAGCACCGCGCTGGCGCGGCCGGTGGTGACGCCGTCGGCCAGGTGCTGCAGGGTGCCGACGCCGCCGGAGGCGATGACCGGCACCGGCACGGCATCCGACACCGTGCGGGTCAGCTCCAGGTCGAAGCCCGACTTGGTGCCATCGCGGTCCATGCTGGTCAGCAGGATCTCGCCGGCGCCGTAGGCGGCCATGCGGCGGGCCCAGGCCACGGCGTCCAGGCCGGTGGCCTTGCGGCCGCCGTGGGTGAAGACTTCCCAGCGCGGCGCTTCGCCCGCGGCCGAGACCCGGCGCGCGTCGATCGCCACCACCACGCACTGCGAGCCGTGGTAGTCGGAGGCCGCGCGCACCAGTTCCGGATTGGCCACGGCGGCGCTGTTGATGCTGATCTTGTCGGCGCCGGCGTTGAGCAGGCGCTGGATGTCGGACACCTGGCGCACGCCGCCGCCCACCGTCAGCGGAATGAAGACCTGCGAGGCGACCTGCTCGATGATGGGCAGGATCAGGTCGCGGCCATCGCTGGTGGCGGTGATGTCCAGGAAGGTGAGTTCGTCGGCGCCCTGCTCGTTGTAGCGGCGGGCGATCTCGACGGGGTCGCCGGCGTCGGCGAGGTTGACGAAGTTCACGCCCTTGACGACTCGGCCAGCGGTGACGTCAAGGCAGGGAATGATGCGGCGGGTCAGCGCGCTCTGGGCGGGCGCGCCCGCCCCGGAGGTACTGCTGGAGGTGGTCATTTGGCCAATTCGTCGGCGCGGGCCTGTGCCGCTTGGAAGTTGAGCGTGCCTTCGTAGATGCTGCGGCCCAGGATGGCGCCTTCGACGCCCTCTTCCTCGACGGCGCACAGCGCCTCGATGTCCTGGATGCCGGCGATGCCGCCCGAGGCGAACACGGGAATGCGCACGTGTTGCGCCAGGCGCACGGTAGCCTCGACGTTCACGCCCGACAGCATGCCGTCGCGGCCGATGTCGGTGTAGATGATGGCTTCGCAGCCGTAGTCCTCGAACTTCTTGGCCAGGTCGAGCACGTCGTGGCGGGTCAGCTTGCTCCAGCCGTCGGTGGCGATCTTGCCGTCACGGGCATCCAGGCCGACGATGATCTGGCCGGGGAAGGCGCCGCAGGCGTCCTGCAGGAAGCCGGGGTTCTTGACCGCGGCGGTGCCGATGATGACGTAGGAGATGCCAGCGTCGAGATAGCGTTCGATGGTGTCGAGATCGCGGATGCCGCCGCCGATCTGGACCGGGATATCGTCGCCGACGGCGTCCAGGATGGCCTTGATGGGTGCTTCGTTCTTCGGTTTGCCGGCGACGGCGCCGTTCAGGTCGACCAGATGCAGGCGGCGGGCGCCCTGGTCGAGCCATTGCGAGGCCATGGAGGCGGGGTCTTCGGAGAACACCGTTGCATCGTCCAGGTCGCCCTGGCGCAGACGCACGCAGCGTCCGTCTTTGAGATCGATGGCGGGGATCAGCAGCATGGTGGGCAGCGGGAAAATATGGGGTTGAATGGGCTGGAGCGCGTGGGCCAGGGCGGTGTGCCCGTGGCTTACGGCTGCCAGTCTACAAAATTGCGATACAGGCGCAAACCGTGCTCGGCGCTCTTCTCGGGGTGGAACTGCACCGCGAAAATGTTAGCTGCCGCCACCGCGCAGGTAAAGGCAACGCCATAATCGGTTTCACCAACGGTCAGGCTCGTATCGGCCGGGTCGGCGTAATAACTATGGACGAAATAGAAATGCGTGTCGTCCGGAATGCCGTCCCAGATAGGGTGAGAGCGCGTCTGGCGCACTTTGTTCCATCCCATGTGCGGGACTTTCAACCGCTCCGGGCGGACATCGACCGGGCCGGCCGTGCCGGTGTCGGCCTCGCAGGCCGCGTCGTCGGCCGCGACCGGGTCGGCGAAGCGCGGGCCGGCAAAGCGCCGCACCACGCCGGGGAACAGCCCCAGGCACGGGGTCGCGCCCTCTTCGCTGGACTCGAACAGCATCTGTTCGCCGACGCAGACGCCCAGCAGCGGCTTGGCGCGGGCGGCCTTGACGACCGCTTCGCGCAGGCCGGATTCATTCAGGGTGCGCATGCAGTCCGCCATGGCGCCCTGGCCGGGAAACACCACGCGGTCGGCCGCGTCGATTTCATGGGGCTGGTTGCAGATGCGGATGTCCGCGTCGGGGGCGGCGTACTTGAGCGCGCGCGCGACGGAATGGAAGTTGCCCATTCCGTAGTCGACGATGGCGATAGTGGTCACTTCGGTTTACCTGGTGCGTGGCGGGAGGTCGCGCAGCTTACAGCACGCCCTTGGTCGAGGGCACGACGTCGCCCATGCGCGGGTCGACTTCGATGGCCATGCGCAGCGCGCGGCCACAGGCCTTGAAGACCGTTTCGCATTGGTGGTGGGCGTTGGTGCCGCGCAGGTTGTCGATGTGCAGGGTGATCAGCGCGTGGTTGACCAGGCCCTGGAAGAATTCGCGCGTCAGGTCGACGTCGAAGGCGCCGATGTGCGAGCGGGTGAAGGGGATGTGGTATTCCAGGCCGGGACGGCCGGAGAAATCGACCACCACGCGCGACAGCGCCTCGTCCAGCGGCACGTAGGCGTGGCCGTAGCGGCGCAGGCCGGCCTTGGTGCCGACCGCCTTGGCGATGGCCATGCCCAGCGTGATGCCCACGTCTTCCACCGTGTGATGCGCATCGATGTGCAGGTCGCCCTCGGCCTTGATGTCGAGGTCGATCAGGCCGTGGCGCGCGATCTGGTCCAGCATGTGGTCCAGGAAGGGCACGCCCGTGTCGATCGTCTGCTTGCCGGTGCCATCCAGGTTGATGGCCACGCGGATGCGGGTTTCGTTGGTGTTGCGGGTGATCTCTGCGGTACGCATGTCAGGGACTCGATTAGGCACTCAGGATTTCTTGCAGTGCCGATAGCAAAGCGGCGTTCTCGGACGGCGCGCCCACCGAGATGCGGAGGCAGCCGGCCAGGAGCGGATGGGCGTTGGAGAAGTTACGAACCAATATTTTGCGCTGTTTCAGGGCAAGATGCACGGCGTTGCCATCCAGCTTGCCGGAAAAGCGCGCGAGTACGAAGTTGGCCGCGGAAGGGAATACCCTGACGCCGGGCAGCGCCGCCAGCGCCGCGGCCAGCGGTTCGCGGTCGGCGCGCAGGCGGGCGGCCTGTTGGTCCAGCACCGGCTTGTGGCGCAGCACTGTCAGCAGCGCTGCCTGGGTCAGCACGTCCAGGTTGTAGGGCGGGCGCACCTTGTCGAACTCGGCGATCCAGTCGGGGTGGCCGGCCAGATAGCCAAAACGCAGGCCCGCCAGGCCGATCTTGGACACGGTGCGCATCACCACCACGTTGGGCGCGTCCAGCAGGCGCGGCATCCAGCTGCGGTCGGTGAAGGGCTGGTAGGCCTCGTCCACCACCACCAGGCCGGGGGCGGCGGCGATGATGGCGGCCATGTCCGCGTCCGACCAGACGCCGCCGGTGGGATTGTTGGGCACGGCCAGGAACACCACCTTGGGCTGGTGTTCGCGGATCGCGGCCAGCATGGCGGGAATATCAAGGGACAGATCGTCGGTCAGCGGCACGCCGACGAAGCGGGCGTGGTCGAAGCGGGCCGCCATGTCGAAATAGACGAACGACGGCCACGGCGCCAGCACCACCTCGCCGGGATTGCAGCAGGCCTGCACCACGATGTGGATCAGTTCGTCCGAGCCGTTGCCGAACAGCACGCCGGCGTCGGCGGGCACGCCGAAGGCCGTCTTCACGGCCTGGCGCAGTTCGGACAGGTCGGCCGCCGGGTAGCGGTTCAGCGGCGTATCGCGCAGCACCCGGGCGAGGTCGTCGCGCACCGCCTCGGGCAGTTCGTATGGCGATTCCATCGCGTCCAGCTTGATGCAGCCTTCGGCGTGCGCCACTGGATACGCGCTCAGTTCACGGATATCGGGCCGGATGGTGCCGGCGATGCGGCCGGCGACCTCGCTCATGGCTGGTCGATCCGGTATTGGGCGCTGGCGGCGTGGGCCTGCAGGCCTTCGCCCAGCGCCAGTTCGGCGGCGATGCGGCCAAGCGTCTGGGCGCCCTGGTGCGAGACCTGGATCAGGCTGGAACGCTTCTGGAAGTCGTACACGCCCAGCGGCGACGAGAAGCGCGCCGTGCGGGAAGTGGGCAGCACGTGGTTCGGGCCGGCGCAGTAGTCGCCCAGGGCTTCCGAGCTGAAGCGGCCCATGAAGATGGCGCCCGCGTGGCGGATCCTGGCGGTCCAGATTTCCGGTTGCTCGGTGGAGATCTCCAGGTGCTCCGGGGCGATGTCGTTGGCGATGCGGCAGGCTTCGTCCAGGTCGCGCACCTGGATCAGCGCGCCGCGGTTGGCCAGGCTGGTGCGCAGGATGTCGGCGCGCGGCATGGTCGGCAGCAGGCGGGCGATGGCGGCCTCGACCTCGGCGATGAAGGCGGCGTCCGGGCACAGCAGGATGGATTGGGCCAGTTCGTCGTGTTCGGCCTGCGAGAACAGGTCCATGGCGATCCAGTCGGCCGGTGTCTTGCCGTCGCAGATCACCAGGATTTCGCTGGGGCCGGCGATCATGTCGATGCCGACCACGCCGAACACGCGACGCTTGGCGGCGGCCACGTAGGCGTTGCCCGGGCCGACGATCTTGTCCACGGCCGGCACGGTGGCGGTGCCGTAGGCCAGCGCGCCCACGGCCTGCGCGCCGCCGATGGCGAACACGCGGTCGACGCCGCTGATGGCGGCGGCGGCCAGCACGATGGGGTTGCGCGCGCCGTCCGGCGTGGGCGTGACCATGACCAGTTCCTGCACGCCCGCGACCTTGGCCGGGATGGCGTTCATCAGCACCGACGACGGATACGCGGCCTTGCCGCCCGGCACGTACAGGCCGACGCGGTCCAGCGGCGTGACCTGCTGGCCCAGCACCGTGCCGTCGGCCTCGGTGTAGGTCCAGGTCTCGGCGCGCTGGCGCTCGTGGTAGCGGCGCACGCGCTCGGCGGCCGCCTGCAGCGCGTCGCGCTGGGCGGCGGGCAGCGCGGCCAGGGCCGCATGCCAGTCGGCCTTGGGGATTTCGAGCGTGTCCGCGGACGCGTGCGGCATGCGGTCGAAGCGCTGGGTGTATTCCACCAGCGCGGCGTCGCCGCGGGCGCGCACGTCGGCCAGGATGCCGGCGGCGGCGCGGTCGATGGACTCGTCCTCGGTGGCCTCGAAGGCCAGCAGCTTGGACAGGGCGGACGCGAATCCGGGATCGCGGGAGTCGAGACGATTGATCAGGGCCATGGCGTTCAGGCGGGTGGCGGCCGCCGCGTGGGGCGGCGGCCTGGGTCAGGCGTTGCGGGAAGCGGCGCGCTCGAAGGCGTCCAGCAGCGGTTGCAGGCGTTCGCCGCGGGTCTTGAGCGCGGCCTGGTTGACGATCAGGCGCGAGGAGATCGGCATGATGTCCTCGACCGCGACCAGGTCGTTGGCGCGCAGCGTGCCGCCGGTGGACACCAGGTCCACGATGCAGTCGGCCAGGCCCACCAGCGGTGCCAGTTCCATCGAACCATACAGCTTGATGATGTCCACGTACACACCCTTGGACGCAAAGTGTTCACGGGCTGACTGCACGTACTTGGTGGCCACGCGCAGGCGCGCGCCCTGGTGCACCGCGGCTTCGTAGTCGAAGCCGTTGCGCACCGCCACGGCCAGGCGGCATTTGGCGATGTTCAGGTCGATCGGCTGGTACAGGCCGCCGGGCTGCTGCGCGGCGTGCTCGATCAGCACGTCCTTGCCGGCGATGCCGAGGTCGGCCGCGCCGTACTGCACGTAGGTCGGCACGTCCGAGGCGCGCACGATGATCAGGCGCAGGCCGGGGTCGCTGGTCGGCAGGATCAGCTTGCGCGAGCTTTCGGGGTTCTCGGGCACCTCGATGCCGGCTTCCGCCAGCAAAGGCATGGTTTCTTCGAAGATCCGCCCCTTGGACAGAGCCAGGGTCAGGGGCGCGAGAGGGGCATCGCTCATGCCGATTCCTTGCCGCTAGTGCGTTCAACAACGCGTTGGATATTGGCGCCCAGGGCGCGCAGCTTGACTTCCATCCGGTCGTAGCCGCGGTCCAGGTGGTAAATGCGGTCGACCAGCGTGTCGCCATCGGCGGCCAGGCCGGCGATGACCAGGCTGGCCGAGGCCCGCAGGTCGGTGGCCATGACCGTCGCGCCCGACAGGCGGGCAATGCCGCGGACGATGGCGGTGTGGCCGTCGATGTCGATGTCCGCGCCCATGCGGCGCAGTTCCTGCACGTGCATGTAGCGGTTCTCGAAGATGTTCTCGACGATCACCGAGGTGCCTTCGGCCACCGTGTTCAGCGTCATCAACTGGGCCTGCATGTCGGTGGCGAAACCGGGGTATTCATGGGTGCGGAAGCCCACCGCCTTGGGGCGCGCGGACATGGCGCCGCGAATCCAGTCGGGGCCGGTCTCGATAGCCAGGCCGGCCTCGGCCAGCTTGTCGAGCGTGGCGCCGAGGATGCCGGCGTCGGTGTTGCGCAGCACGATGTCGCCGCCGGCCGCGCCGACGGCGCACAGGAACGTGCCGGCCTCGATGCGGTCGGAGATCACGCGGTGCTCGGCGCCGTGCAGGCGCTCGACGCCGTCGATCACGATGCGGTCGGTGCCGTGGCCCTGGATGCGAGCGCCCATCTTGATGAGCAGCTCGGCCAGGTCCACCACCTCGGGTTCGCGCGCGGCGTTTTCCAGCACGGTCTGGCCTTCGGCCAGCACCGCCGCCATCAGCAGGTTCTCGGTGCCGGTGACGGTGACCATGTCGGTGCGGATCGAGGCGCCCTTCAGGCGCTTGGCGCGCGCCACCACGAAGCCGTGCTCGATGCTGATTTCGGCGCCAAGCGCCGCCAGGCCCTTGATGTGCTGGTCCACCGGCCGCTGGCCGATGGTGCAGCCGCCGGGCAGGCTGACGCGGGCCTCGCCGAAGCGCGCCACCAGCGGGCCCAGCACCAGGATGGAGGCGCGCATGGTCTTGACCAGGTCGTACGGCGCTTCGAGGCTGTCGACGCGGTCGGCCTGCAGGGTCACGATGCCGTCGCTGCCGCGCTCGGCGCGCACGCCCATGCGGCCCAGCAGGCGCAGCATGGTGGCGGTGTCGTTCAGGTGCGGCACGTTGGCGATGGTCAGCGGATCGGCCGTCAGCAGGCCGGCGCACAGGATCGGCAGGGCCGAATTCTTGGCGCCGGAAATGGTGACTTCGCCGTGCAGGCGCGCGCCGCCGGTAATGCGGAGTTTGTCCATGGTTACTTGCCCGCCTGGGCGTATTCGGCGGGGGTCAGGGTGCGCATCGACAAGGCGTGGATCTCGGCCTTCATGCGGTCGCCCAGCGCCGCGTAGACCAGTTGATGGCGCTGGATCAGGCGCTTGCCTTCGAAGGCGGCGCTGACGATGACCGCGTCGAAATGCGAGCCGTCGCCCTGTACGTCGAGGTGTTCACAGGGCAGGCCGTCCGCGATGTATTGGCGGACTTGCGCGGGAGTGGGAAGCATGGACGTCAGTTCCTGAGTTTGTAGCCGCTGGCCAGGAGCCGCAGCGCATAGATCGAAAGCGCGAGGAACACCCCCGTCACCACCGCCAGGCTGCGCCAGGGGGAGACGTCCGACACCGAGAAGAAGCCGTAGCGGAAACCGTCGATGGTGTAGAAGATGGGGTTCCAGTGCGACACGCCCTGCCAGAAGGGCGGGAGCGTATGGATGGAATAGAACACGCCGGACAGGAAGGTGGCCGGCATGATGAGGAAATTCTGGAACGCCGCCAGCTGGTCGAATTTCTCCGACCACAGACCGGCGATCAGGCCCAGCGTGCCCATGATGCCGCAGGCCAGCACCGCGAACACCAGCAGCCACAGCGGGTTGGACGGCACCAGCGAGACGAAGAACAGCGCCACCACCCATACGCACAGGCCCACGGCCAGGCCGCGCACCACGGCCGCCAGCACGTAGGCGGCGAAGATGTCGCGGTGCGACAGCGGCGGCAGCAGCATGAACACCAGGTTGCCGGTGATGCGGCTCTGGATCAGCGACGACGACGGGTTGGCGAAGGCGTTCTGCAGCATGCTCATCATCATGAGCCCGGGGATCAGGAACGCGGTGTACGGCACGCTGCCGTAGACCATGACGCGCCCTTCCAGCACGTGGGCGAACACCAGCAGGTACAGCAGCGCGGTGATGACCGGCGCGGCGATGGTCTGGAAGCTGACCTTCCAGAAGCGCAGCAATTCCTTGCGCAGCAGGGTCGGAAAGCCCGAACCCGCGTCCAGGCGGGGCTGCACCAGCGGCTGGCTGGCATTGGCGGCGGGCTGCGTCATTGCGAAATCTCTTCGGGTTGCAAGGCGTCGTCCTGGTGCATGATGCGCACGAAGGCGTCTTCGAGGTCAACGCCGCCGACGCGCGCCAACAGTGCCTGGGTGGTGTCCAGCGCCACGATGCGGCCGCCCTTGAGCATGGCGATGCGGCCGCACAGGGCCTCCGCTTCTTCCAGGTAGTGGGTGGTCAGCATGATGGTGTGGCCGGCCTTGTTCAGGCGCGAGATGAACTCCCACAGGGTGCGGCGCAGGTCCACGTCCACGCCCGCGGTGGGCTCGTCCAGCACGATCACGGGCGGGCGGTGCACCAGCGCCTGCGCCACCAGCACCCGGCGCTTCATGCCGCCGGACAGCGCGCGCATGTTCGAGTTGGCCTTGTCGGCCAGGCCCAGGTTGAACAGGATCTCGTCGATCCAGTCGTCGTTCTTGCGCAGGCCGAAATAGCCGGACTGGATGCGCAGCGTTTCGCGCACGGTGAAGAACGGGTCGTAGACCAGTTCCTGCGGCACCACGCCCAGCGCCCGCCGCGCCGACTTGTAGTCGGCCACGACGTCGTAGCCACAGACGGTGGCGCGGCCGCTGGTGGCGTGCGCCAGCCCGGCCAGGATGGAAATCAGGGTGGTCTTGCCGGCGCCATTGGGACCGAGCAGGCCGAAGAACTCGCCGTGCTCGATATTCAGGCTGACGTCGTTGAGCGCCTGGAAACCGGCGCCGGACGCGCGCCCGGTGAGCTTGCTCCAGCCGCTGCGGCGCGGCGAGTAGATTTTGGAGACGTTCTCAAGACTGACGGCAGACATGACGGCGGCGAGGGGTGCCCGGAAAAGAGCGAATTGATCATTATATAAGCGCCCCGCTACGCAAGGCGCCGATAGCCCCGGGGCGCGTGGGGGCGCTGCGGCCCGATTTGTCCCCAAAACAATCGGCCCGGCGGGCCGCAAGGGCGCGCCGGGCCGAGGCGGATCGGACGGAATCCTACTGATTGCGCTGGTTCAGCGCCTTGATCAGGCCGTCGATGCCGTTCTGGTTGATCTGCTGGGCGAACTGGTTGCGGTAGTTCTCGATCAGCCAGATGCCTTCGACGTTCATGTCGTAGATCTTCCAGCCCTGGGGCGTTTTTTCCAGGCGGTAGTCGACACCCGTGGGTTGGCCGTTGGCCTGGCTGATGAGCGTGCGCACGACCACGTCGTCGGCCTTGGGGTCGCCGCGGAACGGCAGCGCCGTGACCTTGGTGCCGGACGTGACGCGGGTCAGCGCGCCGCTGTAGGTGCGCACCAGGGTGCCGCGGAAGGCGTCGGCCAGGGCGGTCTTCTGTTGCTCCGTGGCCTGGCGCCAGTAGCGGCCGGCGGCCAGGCGCGTGGTCTTCTGGAAGTTGACGTACGGCAGGATGTGCTCGTTGACGACCTGGTTGATGCGCGCGGTGTTGCCGGCCTTGACGGCGCCGTCGGCCTTCAGGACGTCCAGCGCTTCGTTGGCCGCGCCCAGCACGAACTGGTCAGGCGCGCCGTGCGCGTCCGGTTGCGCCTGGGCGGCGGCTGATGCCGCCAGGCCCAGCAGGCCGGAGAAGGCGACGCGCCGGAGCAGGGAAAAAAAGGAAAACCGCATGAAAACTCCTTGCTGTACTGATAACGCAATCCAACAGCTTACTTGGTTGCGGGAACCGGCGCTGGCGCCGCGGCGCCCTTGCCCTTGCTGGCGGCGCCTTCGTCCTCGTCGTCTTCGTAGTTCGGCAGGCTGGATTCGTCGTCCACGCGCTGGCCGGCCACCATGGCGGCGCGCCGCTGCAGGTAGGCGTCGCGCACGAAGCTGTACGGATCGAGCGCCACGCGGTCGACGGTGTCGGTGGCGTTGAGCAGGCTGGCGCGGGTATCGACCACTTCCAGGCCCCACAGCGAATTGCGCAGCGCCACGTTGTCGATGGCGCTCACGCCCATGTAGCCGTGCATGCGGCCCTGCCAGTCGCCGACCAGGCCGACGCCGTCGCGCACGCTGGCCGAACCGAAGAACGGCAGCACCAGGTACGGACCCTGGCCGAAGCCCCACACGCCCAGCGTGGTGCCGAAGTCGTTGGGGATCTTGCGCGCGCCGTTGGCCGAGGCGACGTCGAAGCAGCCGCCCACGCCCATGGTGGTGTTGAACAGGAAGCGGCCGAGCGTGTTGACGAAGTCGTGGCCGCGGCCCTGCAGGAAGCTGTTGGTACCCGACCAGAGGTCGCCGACGTTGCTGAAGATGTTGTGCACGCAGCTGCGCACCGGCTCCGGCGTGACGTAGGTGTAGGCCTGCGCCACCGGCTTGAAGACGGCGCGGTCGACGGTGTCGTTGAACTTGTAGACGCCGCGGTTGAAGCCTTCCCAGGGATCGCGCGGATCCGGCTGCTGCGGCGCGGCGCAACCGGCCATCAGTGCGCCGGCGGCGGCGATGGTGGCGATTCGGGAAAGAGCTTTCTTGTTCATGATCAGGGCATCCCTATCAACAGATATCTATTCTTATTGCAGCGTGCGCCGCGCGCGGATGTGGCCGCGCGTGACGGATCCTCTTTAATTCGGGGCTTTCGCTTCCGGCGAGCCACCCGCGTTCGAGCCTTCCTTCTCGGCCGTGCCGTACAGGAACTTGCTGATCAGCTGTTCCAGCACGACGGCGCTTTGGGTATAGCGGATTTTGCCGCCATCGGCAAAGTTGTCCTCTTCGCTGCCCGGGGTCAGGCCCAGGTACTGTTCACCCAGCAGGCCGGACGTCAGGATGGCCGCGGATGAGTCCTTGGGGAACTGGTAGGCGGTTTCCAGGTTCATCGACACGACGGCCTGGAAAGTCTTGTCGTCAAAGGAGATTCCGGCGACCCGGCCCACCACCACACCGGCGCTTTTCACGGGGGCGCGCACCTTGAGGCCGCCTACGTTATCGAAATTGGCCGTCAGCGTATAGGTGGGGGCAAAAGAAAAGGTGCTCAAGTTGCCGGCGCGCAACGCCAGGAACGCCAGCGCGGCCGCGCCCAGCAAGACGAACAGGCCTACCCAGAAATCGGTTTTTTCGCGAGACATGATCGATCCGTAATCAGTTTCCAAACATCAAGGCGGTCAGCAGGAAGTCCAGCCCCAGCACCGCCAGCGACCCCACCACGACCGTGCGGGTGGTGGCGCGGGCGACGCCTTCCGGGGTGGGCTTGGCCTGCCAGCCTTCGTAAAGCGCCACCAGCGTCACCGTGACGCCGAATACCAGGCTCTTGATGACGCCGTTGACGACGTCGTTCCAGACGTCCACGCCGCCCTGCATCTGCGACCAGAAGGCGCCGGCGTCGACGCCGATCATCAGCACCCCGACCACCCAGCCGCCCAGGATGCCCACCATGGAGAACACGGCGGCCAGGATCGGCATGGCGATGATGCCGCCCCACAGGCGCGGCACCAGCACCCGGCGCATCGGGTCGACCGCCATCACTTCCATGGCCGACAGTTGCTCGCCGGCCTTCATCAGGCCGATCTCGGCGGTCAGCGAGGTGCCGGCGCGGCCGGCGAACAGCAGCGCGGTCACCACCGGGCCCAGCTCACGCACCAGCGACAGCGCCACCAGCAGGCCGAGCGATTCCTCGGCGCCGTAGCGGTTCAGCGTGTAGTAGCCCTGCAGGCCCAGCACGAAGCCCACGAACATGCCGGACACGGCGATGATCAGCAGCGAGTAGTTGCCGATGAAATGAATTTGCTGCGACACCAGCCGCGGCCGCGACAGCGCGATGCCGCTGCGCGCCAGCATGGCGCCGAAGAAACGGGTGAAGTAGCCGATGCCGGCGATGCGGGTGCGCACCCAGCCGCCCAGCGCGCCGATGGCGTTGTTGGATCCGCTCATGCCTTGCGCCCTTGTTGTTGCGAAAGCCACTTCTGGAAAGCCGGCGTTTCGGGGTACTGGAACGCGACCGGGCCGTCGGGTTCGCCCTTCAGGAATTGCTGCACGTAGGGGTCCGGCGAGGCCGACAGGCTGTCGGGGCTGCCGGCCGCCTTGAGCTGGCCCTGGCCGACCAGGTACACCTGGTCGGCGATCGCGAACGATTCGTGCACGTCGTGGGTGATCAGCACCGAGGCGCAGCCCAGGCGGTCGGCCAGGCTGCGGATCAGGCGGGCGGTGATGCCCAGCGAGATCGGGTCGAGGCCGGCGAAGGGTTCGTCGTACAGGATCAGTTCGGGTTCCAGCACCACCGCGCGGGCCAGCGCCACCCGGCGGGCCATGCCACCGGAGATTTCGGCCACCTTCAGGTGGGCGGCGGCGCGCAGGCCGACGGCGTCGAGCTTGTCCAGCACGCGGGCGGTGATCTCGGGTTCGGCCAGCCGGGTGTGCTCGCGCAGCGGGAAGGCGACGTTCTCGAACACGTTCAGGTCGGTGAACAGCGCGCCCTGCTGGAACAGCACGCCCATGCGCTTGCGCAGCGACTGCAGTTCGGCCCGAGTGGCCCGGGCGATGTCCTGGCCGAACGCCAGCACGGTGCCTTGTTGCGCGACGAGCTGGCCGGTGGCCGCCCGCAGCAGCGTGGTCTTGCCGGAGCCGGAGCCGCCCATGATGGCGACCACCTGGCCCGAGCGCACTTCCATGGAAATGCCGCGCAAGACGGTGAAATCACCGTAGCCTAGCGCCACATCCTGCAGGCGCAGGGCGAATTCCGGGGTGCTGCGGGTTTGATCGGGCATGGGCAACAAGCGGGTGTTTCGGTGGCGGATGCCCTGCCGCCGCGCTCATGCGCGGGCGGGGAGCCGGCCGGCGCGAGCGAGGCGGGCTGCGTCGGGAAGCGCCCTGTTACTCATATGCCGGGGACGGGGAAAGTCCGGTCGCACCCGGCGGCGAGGGGCCATTGTAGCCCGACGAATTGTCACCGCAGTGGGATATGACTGTCCGTGGAACAGTGTTTTCGCCCACGGGAACAATCCGGGGACGCCTTGGAGCGTCCTCGGCTTGCGCCCGGCGTTCGGATGGCGTCAGCCGCGACCGCGGGCGGCGGCGGTCTCGCGCGCCAGCCGCGCCACCAGCGCGGCCGTGCTTTCGCGCCGGGCGAGGGGCGCGCCCTGGCCCGCCCACAGCGACAGCACGGCGATATTGCCGGCCTTGCCGCCGGCCGTGCGCATGGGACGCGTCAGCGCGTTCTGCAACGGGTACGGCAGGATGTCGTCCGATAGTTCGTCGGCGTCGCGCATGAAAGAATTGACGATGCCGCGCGCCGGCCGTCCGGAAAACGCCCGGGTGACGCGCGACTGTTCCGACCGGGAGGCCGGCAGCACCGCCTTGTAGGCGTCGCCGATCCCCGCTTCGTCGGTGGTCAGGAAAGCTGTCCCCATTTGTGCGGCGCTGGCGCCCAGGGCCAGCGCGGCGGCGATGCCGCGCCCGTCCATGATGCCGCCGGAGGCGATCACGGGGATCGACACCGCGTCGGCCACCTGCGGCACCAGCGCCATGGTGCCGATCAGCGAATCCTCGAAATCGTCCAGGAAGGTGCCGCGGTGCCCGCCCGCCTCGGCACCCTGGGCCACGACGGCATCCACCCCGTCCTGTTCCAGGGCCACGGCCTCGCGCACGGTGGTGGCGGTGCCGACCGTCAGGATGCCCAGTTCGCGGCAGCGCGCCAGGGCGTCGGCCGGCATGCGGCCGAAGGTGAAGCTGAAGACCGCGGGCCGCAGGCGCAGCACCGCCTCGATCTGGCCGGGCAGCGGATCGGGCTGCGGCCCGGGCGCCACGGGCGCCGGCAGGCCCAGCTGGGCGTGGTAGCGCGCCAGCAGGTCCAGCATGCGGCTGGCATCGCCATCGAAGGGTTGCTCGGGCACGGAGGCGAACAGGTTGATGGCGAATGGCCGGTCGGTGCGCTCGCGGATGGCGCCGGCGGCCGCCTCGATCTGTTCCGGGCTCAGGTAGGCCGCCCCGAGCGACCCCAGGACGCCCGCCTTCGAGGCCTCCGACACCAGCTCCACCGTCGTCGCGCCGCCGGCCATGGGCGCCTGGATGATGGGGTGGTCGAGCTTGAGCAGGTCGAGAAGGCGGGATGTCATGGGAATACTCCTGGTTGGCTTACTGGAGCTGGATGTTTCCAGCCTTGATGACTTGCGCCCACTTGGCCGTTTCGCTCTTGATGAACGCGCCGAATTCCTCGGGCGTGCCGCCGCCGGCCTGGCTGCCGGTGTCGGCAATGGCCTTCTGCACGTCGGGTTCCTTCAGGATGCGGTTGAACTCGGCATTGAGCTTGGCGATGATGGGCGCGGGGGTGCCGGCGGGGGCGACGATGCCCTGCCAGTTGTACGACTCGAAGCCCGGCAGGCCGGATTCGGCCATGGTCGGCACGTCCGGCAGCACCGCGAGGCGCTGGGCGGAGGTCACCGCGATCGGGTGGATCTTCTGGCCCTGGATGGCCGGCAGCGCCGAGTAGCCCATCTCGAACATCATCGAGATATGGCCGCCCATCAGGTCGGTCGCGGCCAGGCTGCCGCCCTTGTAGGGCACGTGCACGATGTCGATTTTGGCCTGCTCGCGGAACATCTCGCCGGACAGGTGGTGCGCGCCGCCCACGCCCGACGAGCCGAACGACAGCTTGCCCGGCTGCTTCTTGGCCATGGCGATCAGGTCGGCCAGGGTCTTGACCGGCAGTTCGTTGTTCACGCTCAGCACCAGCGGGCTGTTCTCGATCAGGATGACCGGCGCCAGGTCCTTCTGCGGGTTGTACGGCATGTCCTTCATCAGCGACGGGTTGACCGCCATCGGCGCCAGGTTGCCCGTGCCGATGGTGTAGCCGTCGGGCGCCGCCTTGGCGATCAGGTTGGTGCCGACCACGCCGCCCGCGCCCGCCTTGTTCTCGACCACGATCGGCTGGCCCAGCGATTCGCCCAGCTTGCGCGCCAGCAGGCGCACGCGGGTATCGGCAAAGCCGCCCGGCGCGTAGGGCACGATCATGGTGATGGGCTTGGCGGGCCAGTCGGTGGCCTGGGCGTGGGCGGTACCGCCCAGGGCGGCAAAGGCGGCCAGGGCGGCGACCAGGGGACGTAGCGATTTCATGCTGGGTGACTCCTCATTCTTGATGTGACGGTTCCTGGGAACCGATCGCATTATGCCCAGCGTTCGTGCCCGCGGTGCTGATTTTTCCCAAGCGCCAGGCCGACAGCGCCAGCAGCGCCGCGCCTGCCGCCAGCACCTGCGGCAGCGTCGCGCCCCAGCGCGCGGCGCCGGAAGCCAGCAGCGGCCCCACGATCTGGCCGGCGGCGAAGGCCGAGGTCATGACGGCCGCGGCGCGTGGCGCGGCACTGCCGGCCAGCCGCTGCGCCACCAGCATGCCCGACTGCGTGATGACCATGAACGTGCCACCGACCAGCAGCGCGGCGACGATGACCGCGGCGATGTCGTGCCACAGCGCCACCGCCAGCATGCCCAGCGCCATCAGCGCCTGCGCGCCGCGCCACACCGTCTTGTCGTCGCGTGCCTGCGCCACGCGCGGGGCCAGCAGGCACGACAGCGCCGCCGCCAGGCCGAATAGCGGCCAGGCCCAGCCGAACACCGCCGGATCGGGGATGATCTCGCGCGCCATGGCGGGCAGGAACGTGGCCGGGATGATGTAGCCCGCACCGAAAATGCCATAGTGCAGCGCCAGCCGGCCGATGCCGGGCGGCAGGCGGGCGGGCGCGGGCGCCGAGGCCAGGTGGCGGGCCGGCCGGGGGCGATTCAGCCCCGGCCAGGCCAGTACCGCCAGCGCCAGGGTCAGCGCGCCCAGCGCGGTCCAGTTGGCATTGGCGTCCGCGCCCGCGGCCATCAATACCAGGCACGCCAGCCCGGTCAGCGCGATGCCGGCGCCGACGCCCGCGTAGGTAATGGCCGACACCGCCGGCGCGCGGGGATCGCCCGGTCCGACGGCGCGTGAAGCGGCCACGCAGATGAAGGCGCTGGCGCTGCCGTACCCCGCCGCCAGCCGCAGCAGGCTCCAGGCCAGGACGTCGTGGAACCACGGCATCGCCAGCGTCAGCAGCGCCACGGCGAGCAGGCTCACGGCCAGCATGGCGCGCGGATGGCGCGGCGGCCGCAGGGCCGCGGCCAACGCGCCCAGCAGGTAGCCGGCGTAATTGGCCGAGGCCAGCCAACTGCCCTGCGCCAGCGACAGCCCGGCCTCCTGCGCCATCAACGGCCACACGGGCGTGAAGGCGAAGCGGCCGATGCCCATCGCCGCGGCCAGCGCCAGCGCGGCCGGCAGGGCCAGGCCGAGGGCGCCGCGGGGACGGGCGGTATCGGGGTGGGTGGCTATTGACATGGCTCCCACTCTACGGCTGTACTAATATCTTGAATAGTGAATTATTAAGAATACGAGTTCTTGAAATGAGAAACTTGGATCTCGATGCGCTGCAGATCTTCAAGGCGGTGGCGGACCATGGCGGCGTGGCGCGCGCGGCGGCCCACCTGAACCGGGTGCAGTCCAATGTCTCGACGCGCCTGAAGCAGCTGGAAGCCACGCTGGAGGCGCCGTTGTTCCGGCGCCAGAACCGCCGCCTGGTGCTGTCCGAGCAGGGACGCGTGCTGTTGTCGTATGCGGACCGGTTGCTGCGCCTGTCGGCCGAGGCCCAGGCGGCCGTGCGCGATGGCGCGCCGCAAGGCCTGCTGCGTATCGGCACCATGGAAAGCACGGCCGCGGCGCGGCTGCCGCCGATCCTGGCGGCGTATCACGCGGCCTGGCCGCAGGTGCGCATCGAACTGGTGACGGGCACGTCCGGCGCGCTGGCCGCCAAGGTGCGCAACTATGAGATCGAGGCCGCTTTCGTGGCGCAGCCTTTCGAGGCCCAGGGGCTGGCGCAGCAGCCGGCGTTTGATGAAGAGCTGGCGCTGATCTCGCCGCTGGCCTGGCCGGAAATCCACGGCCCCAAGGACGTCGGCGATCGCAGCGTCATTGCGTTCGCGGCGGGCTGCTCGTACCGCCGCATCCTGGAGGCCTGGTTCGGCCAGGAAGGCGTGGCCCCGGACAAGGTGATGGAATTCGCGTCGTACCACGCCATCGTCGCGTGCGTGGCCGCGGGGTCGGGCGTGGCGATCGTGCCGCGTTCGGTGCTGGCGCTGCTGGGGGCGGAGCCGTCGTTGCGCGTGACGCCGCTGTCCGGCAAGCATGGCCGGGCGCAGACGCGATTGGTCTGGCGCGCGGACGACGAAACGCCTGCATTGCAGGCGTTGCAGCAGCTACTGGCGCAGCGGCGCCAGTAGCCGGTGGCGCGGCAAGATCAGAAGCGGTAGCCGACGCCCAGCGTGGCGACCCAGGGATTGATGCGCGCGGTGCCGATGTGTTCGCCGTTCAGCTTCACCTTGGACTTGATGTCGATGTAGCGGATGTCGGCGTTCATGAACCAGCGTTCGCTGATCTTGATGTCCGCGCCCAGTTGCGCGGCCACGCCCCAGGAATCGCCCAGCTTCAGGTCGGAACCCTTGAGCGCGCCCTCGGCCTTGGTGTCGAAGAACTTGGTGTAGTTGATGCCGACGCCGATGTAGGGCTGCACCATGCTGTCGGGCAGGATGTGCCATTGCAGGCTGAGCGTGGGCGGCAATTGCTTGCTGGAGCCGATCTTGCCCAGGCCGCTGCCGCGCACGTCGTGCTCGAAGGGCCAGGCGCCCAGCAGTTCGATGCCGATGTTGCGCGTGGCCATGTACGCCAGCGTGAAGCTGGGACGCACGTTGTTGTTGACGTCGAGCTTGACGCTGCCATCGAGCACGGAGCCGTTGTTGGACGAGGGGCGAACCTGCGTCGCGCCGACGCGGAACAGGATGTCGCCGGCTTCGTGGGCCTGCGCGGGGGCGGCAAGCATCAGGGTGGCGCCGCAGGCCGAGGCCAGGGCAAGAGCGCGGGTGCGCCGATACATCGCGAACATTTCCTCTCTCCGTGTATTGCGTGAATGTAGGCATTCAGGTTCGCAGAGGCGGGAAAAGCCGGTCTTGACGTGTATCAAGCCGCGACACGGCGCGTGGTTGCGGCGCCACAGTTACGCGTCAATCGGACTCAACGCAAGGTATCGGTGCCACGCGGCACCGCATAGGCGTGGCGGAAATAGTCGCGCACCGCGCGCATCGGACCCGTGATGTCCGCGCCCTTGCGCCACGCCAGTCCCACGTTCATCGGCGGGATCGGATCCTTCAGCTGGATGGTCTCGATGCGGCGCCCTTCCAGCGACCACGGGCGATAGACCATGTCCGACAGCACCGCCACGCCGCCGCCATTGGCCACCATGCTGCGCACCGCCTCCACAGACGAGGTGCGCAGGCGCACGTCGGGACGGAATGGCGTTTCGCTCCAGTAGCGCAGCGCGGTGTGCGCGGCCTCGTCGACCGTGAGCATGATGAACGGCTCGTGCGCCACGTCTTCCAGCGTGACGGTATCGCGCGCCAGCAGCGGATGCCGCGCCGGCACCCACAGCCGACGTGGCGAACCGAAGAAGTGTTCGACCGCCAGTTCCGGGTTCACCACGTTCGAGGTCAGCAGCACCGCCATGTCATAGCGGTGCGCGATCAGGCCTTCCTCGATGGCGTTGCGGTTGAGCTCGTGCAGCTGGATGTCCAGGTTGGGATAGAGCTGCGACAGGCGCTGCAGGTGGTAGGGCAGGAAGTAGCCGATCACGGTGTACGACGCCGCCAGCAGCAGGCGGCCGCTCTCTCGCCCGTCGGCGCTGGGCATGCGCAGCGCCTCGTCGACCGACGACAGGATGTTGTAGGCGTGGTTGAGAAAGCCGCGTCCGGTTTCGGTCAGCGCCACGCCGCTGGCGCTGCGCTGGAACAGCGGCGAGCCGACGATCTCTTCGAGTTCACGGATGGCGGTGGTGACCGCCGACTGCGAGATCGCCAACTGGATCGCCGCCTGCGAGATCTGTCCGAGTTCGGCGGCCGCGACGAAATATTTGAGCTGCCGGAGGGTGAGCGACATGGCGGCAATATCTGATTAATTGATAGTAAGCCACCAGAATATCTGTTTATCCGCGCCATAGGGGTGCGCGGAATCTCAGGGAAATCCCTGAAATTTCATGGGAATTCAGCAGCCGCCCTGATTTGGTGCGCAATGCGGGGCATCAAAAATTCAGATAACCATTGATCCAAAAAAAGAACTTTTTATCCCTTGGACGCTTCGCTACTGTGCAGGCAGTGCGCGGGCCACCGGCCCGCGAATGGAAGGAGATCCTGTTTCATGAGCAAGGCGACGATAGACCTGAACTCCGACATGGGCGAAGGCTTTGGTTCCTGGAAAATCGGCGATGACGTGGACGACGCCATCATGCCGCTGATCAGCTCGGCCAACATCGCCACCGGCTTTCATGCCGGCGACCCCAACATCATGAACCGCACCGTGGTCATGGCGCGCGAGCACGGCATCGGCATCGGCGCCCATCCCGGCTTTCGCGACCTGGTCGGCTTCGGCCGCCGCGACCTGAACGAGAACGCCGAAGGCCTGGTCAACGACATCGTCTACCAGGTCGGCGCGCTGCGCGAATTCGCCCGCCTCTATGGCCTGCGCCTGCAGCATGTCAAGCCGCATGGCGCGCTGTACATGCGCGCCGCGCGCGACGAAACCCTGTCGCGCCGGCTGGTGCAGACGCTGCGCGACCTGGAGCCGACGCTGATGCTGTACTGCATGGAGAACTCGCTGACGTGCAAGGTGGCGCGCGAGCTGGGCCTGCCGGTGGTGCGCGAGTTCTATGCCGACCGCGACTACGACGCCAGCGGCTCGATCGTGTTCACGCGCTACACCCAGGCCCTGGATCCGGAGCAGGTGGCCGACAAGGTGCTGCGGGCGTGTACCGACGGCAAGGTGCGCACCGTCGACGGCCGCGACATCCCGATCGGCTTCGATTCCGTCTGCATCCACAGCGATACGCCCGGCGCGCTCGGCCTGGTGCAGGCCACCCGCGCCCGCCTGGAGGCGCACGGCATCCGCATCGCGCCGCCGCAGTTGTCCTGATCCGCCCATCATTCCCATACATTCCAAGGAGAAAACCCCATGTCGCAGCAAGAGATCCAGAGCCCCCTGCCCGGCACCTTCTACCGCCGTCCCAGTCCTGATGCGGCGCCGTTCGTCGAAGTGGGCGCCACCATCAAGCCCGGCGACGTGGTCGGCATCGTCGAGGTGATGAAGCAGTTCAACCAGATCGAGGCCGAGGTCGGCGGCGTGGTCGCCGAGATCCTGGTGGCCGATGGCGACCCGGTCGAACCCGGCCAGGCCCTGCTGCGGATCGAGGGCTGAGGCATGGGCGTGCATTCCTTCTACCGGCCGCGACGCATCCACACCCTGCTGGTCGCCAACCGCGGCGAGATCGCGCTGCGCGTGATCCGCGCCGCGCGCGAGCTGGGCATGCGCACGGTGGCGGTCTACAGCGACGCCGATCGCGATGCCCTGGCGGTGCGCCTGGCGGACTCGGCGGTGCATATCGGTCCGGCCCACGCCACCCGCAGCTATCTCAATGCCGACGCCCTGCTGGCGGCGGCGCGCGACAGCGGCGCCCACGCGATCCATCCCGGCTATGGCTTCCTGGCCGAGAACGCCGACTTCTCGCAGGCCGTGACCGACGCCGGCCTGGTGTTCGTCGGGCCCGACGCCCAAACCATCCGCAGCATGGGCGACAAGGCCGCGGCGCGCGCCTGCGCCAAGGCGGCGGGCGTGCCCACCGTGCCGGGCAGCGAGGGCGTGGTCGGGTCGCTGGACGAGGTCCTGAGCCACGCGGCGCAGATCGGCTATCCGTTGATGATCAAGGCGTCCGCCGGTGGCGGCGGCCGCGGCATCCGCGTGGCGGCCGACGAGGCGCAGTTGCGCGAGGCCATACCGATGGCGCAGGCCGAGGCGCGCGCCGCATTCGGCGACGGCGGCGTCTACCTGGAACGCTACCTGCCGCGCGCCCGCCATATCGAGGTGCAGGTATTGGGCGACGGCGAACGCGCGGTGCATTTGTTCGAGCGCGAGTGCTCGCTGCAGCGCCGCCGCCAGAAGGTGTTCGAGGAAGCGCCGTCACCGGCGCTGAGCCCCGCGCTACGCCAGGCGCTGTGCGAATCCGCGCTGCGCCTGACCGAATCGGTGGGCTATCGCGGCGCCGGCACGCTGGAATACCTGTACGACGAGACCCGCGGCGAGTTCTACTTCATCGAGATGAACACGCGCATCCAGGTCGAACATCCGATCACCGAGGCGATCACCGGCATCGACCTGGTGCGCGAGATGCTGCGCATCGCCGACGGCGAACCGCTGCGCTTGAAGCAATCCGACATCGTCATGCGCGGCGCCGCGATCGAGTGCCGCCTGAACGCCGAAGATCCGGCGCGCAACTTCGCGCCCGGTCCCGGCACCGTGTCGCACGTGCGCTGGCCGGCCGGGCCGGGCGTGCGCATCGACTCGATGGTGTATGCCGGCAGCGTGGTGCCCCCCTACTACGATTCGCTGCTGGCCAAGCTGATCGTGTGGGACGAGAGCCGCGACGCCGCGCTGGCGCGCATGGCGCGCGCGCTGGACGAAACCGAATTCGAAGGCGTGCCGTCGACGCTGGCCCTGCATCGCGCCCTGGTGGCCGATGCGGGCGTGCTGGCAGGCGACTATCACACCAACTATCTGGAAAGCTGGATGCAGCAGCGGGAGGGGACCCAATGACGGTGCGCTACACCCATGGCGGCGATGAATTCATCTTCGCCGAGATCAGCGAATCGATGTCGCTGGCCGCGTTCTTCAAGGGCATGGCGATCACGCGCGCGCTGCGCGAACGCGCCGTGCCCGGCGTCACCGAGATCTGCCCGGCCAACGCCTCGTACCAGATCCGCTACGACCCCGAGCAGGTCGCGCCCGAATCCATGCTGGCCATCCTGCGCGAGATCGAGGCCGGCATCGACCTGGACAACCTGCGGCTCGACACCCGCGTCATCGAGGTGCCGGTGCTCTACAACGATCCCTGGACCCACGAGACGCTGATGCGCTTTCGCGAGCGCCACCAGGACCCGGAATCGACCGACCTGGAATACGCCGCGCGCATCAACGGCTTTGCCGATACCGATGCATTCATCGCCGCGCATTCCAGCGCGCCGTGGTTCGTGTCGATGGTCGGCTTCGTGGCCGGGCTGCCGTTCATGTTCCAGATGGTCGAGCGCGAACGCCAGCTCGAAGTGCCCAAGTACCTGCGGCCGCGCACCGACACGCCCAGGCACACGGTGGGACATGGCGGTTGCTTCGCCTGCATCTATTCCGTGCGCGGCGCGGGCGGCTACCAGATGTTCGGCGTGACGCCCGCGCCGATCTTCGAGCCCGCGCAGCGCCAGGCGCACCTGCGCGACTCGATGGTGTTCTTCCGTCCCGGGGACATCGTCAAGTTCAAGCCGATCAGCCGCGCCGAGTACGACGCCGCGGTGGCCGAGGTCGAGGCCGGCACCTTCCAGCTCGACATCCGTCCCGTGTCGTTCTCGCTGTCCGAATTCATGGCGGCGCCCGAACAGTACAACGCCCGCCTTCTGGAGACGCTCCATGTCGCATGACGAACCGCTCATCGAAGTGATCAAGCCCGGGCTGGCGACGTCGGTCCAGGATCGTGGCCGCCAGAGCTACTACCACCTGGGCATTCCGCCTTCGGGCGCGCTGGACCAGTACGCGCTGGCCGCGGCCAACCTGCTGGTGGGCAACCCCGAGGACGCGGCGGTGCTGGAATGCACGCTGATGGGGCCCGAACTGCGCTTCACGCGCGCGGCGGTGATCGCCGTCACCGGCGCCGCCATGACGCCCAAGATCGATGGCCAGGCACAGGCCTGCAACACCGCGCTGGCGGTGCCGGCCGGCGCCAGGCTGTCGTTTGATTTCGTGCAGGCCGGCGCGCGCGCCTGCCTGGCGATCGCCGGCGGCATCGACGTGCCCGAGGTGCTGGGCAGCCGCTCGACCTACACGCTGGGCGCCATCGGCGGCTTCGAGGGCCGCCGCCTGCAGGCCGGCGACCGCCTGCGCGTGGGCGCGCCGCGCCCCGGGACGCGGGTCGGCCGCGCGCTACCGGCGGCGCTCGCCGGCGAGTGTCCCAAGGAACAGGTGCTGCGCGTGGTGCCGGGCCTGTACGACCATCGCCTGATGCCGGAATCGGCCGCCTCGTTCTACGAGGACGCCTGGAGCGTGACCTCGGAGGCCGACCGCATCGGCTACCGCTACAAGAAAGGCCGCGCCCTGAAGTTCCGGCCGCGCGAGCAACCGTTCGGCGCGGGCGCCGATCCGTCCAACATCGTCGACGCCTGCTATCCCATCGGATCGATCCAGGTGCCGGCCGGGGTCGAGCCCATCATCCTGCACCGCGACGCCGTGTCCGGCGGCGGCTACGCCATGATCGGCACCGTGATCAGCGCCGACCTCGACAAGGTCGGCCAGATGCAGCCCAACCAGCAGGCCCGCTTCGAGCGGGTCACGCTGGAGACGGCCTTGCAGGCCCGCAAGGACTACCGCGCCCGCCTCGAGCGGCTGCGCGCCGCCCTGGGCTGATCCGCGCCGCGCTTTCCCCTTGATTGCTGCTTTCCCTCCGGCCCGTTCCGACGGGCCGGACGGGCGCGCTCGCGCCTGTGCATTCGAGTTTCACACGCTGCACGCCGTACCCGTCCGCATTCCGCGGTTCTTCAGCACGTCAGGAGAGCCTCCATGGCCAACCTTGCTTCCAGCTCCACGTCCTCAGACCGGGACACTTCCCTCGCCACCGTGGCCGATGCCGACCGCATGGGCCGATTCCCGCTCACCATGGCCTGGTGGGCCGTTTGCAGCGCAATTTTCTATATCGTGGTCGGCGCCACGCTGGCGCTCAACTACGGCGCCCGCAACGCCATCATCGGCATGGTGCTGTCGGTGATTTCCTATGGCCTGATCAACGCCGTGATCTCGCGCTACGCCATCCGCACCGGCCAATCGGTGGCGCTGTTCTCGCGCGCGGTGTTCGGCACCTCGGGCGCGGCGCTGGCCACCCTGATCTTCTTCGCCACCGCCATCTACTACGCCGTGTTCGAGGGTTCGGTGATGGCGGTCGCCGCGCACCACATGTTCCCGTCCGTGCCCTATTGGGCCTTCGCGCTGCTGGTGGTCGTCTACAGCGTGCTGCTGATCTTCGGCAGCGTGCAGCGCTGGCTCGACAAGTTCAACGGCGTGCTGTTGCCGTTCTACCTGGGCGGCCTGCTGCTGGCCGTGGCGCTGGCCACGCGCGAATACGGCTACAGCGACGCCTGGCTGGCGTTCGGCCCGGCCGGCGGGCCGGTGGCGGGCGGCTGGTGGGACGCCTACGTGTACTACATGGGCGTGTGGATCCTGATGATGTTCACCTTCGACTACGCGCGCTTCGGCCGCCGCGAGGACGCGCGCTACCACGGCCGCTACAACTTCGGCATGCCGTTCTACCTGGTCACCTTCCTGCTCAACGGCGTGGCCGGCATCTACCTGGTTGCGATCATTCCCGGCGACGGCGCCTTGAGCGAGGTGTCGGTGGTGCTGGCGCTGCTCAAGCTGATGGGCCTGGGCGGCCTGTTCTTCGTGTGGGTGACGCAGACCCGCATCAACACCGCCAATTACTATCTGGCCACCATCAACATGCAGGCCTTCTTCGCGCGCTTCGGCCTGGGCCGCTGGCCGAAGGCGGCATGGGCGGTGGTGGTGGGCCTGGTGTCGTACGCGCTGATGCTGTTCGACGTGTTCGCCTATCTGCTGCAGGCGCTGGCCTACCAGGGCATCTTCGTGGTGGCGTGGGTCGCGGTGGCGCTGGTGCACATCCTGGCGGTGGGCGAGACCGCGCCGGCGCCGGGCGGCGGCAGCGCCTACAACCGGCGCGGGCTGGGCGCCTGGTTCGCGGGCGCGGCCAGCGGGCTGGTGCTGATGCACATGAGCGGCCTGGCCGCGAGCTTCGCCGCGCCGGCCAGTTTCGTGGTGGCGGCCGCGGCCTACTGGCTGGGGCAGGCGGCGGTATCGGGCCCGCGCATGCAGCGCGGCGGTGCCTAGGGCGTACCGCGTTCAAAGGCGTGTCGCGCCGGGGCGTCGGCGACCGCGCGGTCGCTGCGGCCGGCGCGACAAGAAGCAAAACGGCCGGCTCCCGCAAGGAAGCCGGCCATTGCCGTCTGGCGGGCGCCGGTCAGCGCGGCAGTTCGGAACTGCCCATCAGGTAGGCATCGACCGAGCGGGCGCACTGGCGGCCTTCGCGGATGGCCCAGACCACCAGCGACTGGCCGCGGCGCATGTCGCCGGCGGTGAAGACCTTTTCAACGTTGGTGCGGTAGTCGTCGGTGTTGGCGCGCACGTTGCCGCGCGCGTCGCGGTCCACGCCAAAGGCGTCCAGCACGGTCTGCACCGGCGACACGAAGCCCATGGCCAGCAGCACCAGGTCGGCCTTGATCTCGAATTCCGAGCCTTCGACCTCACGCATCTTCATCTGGCCCGTCGACTCGTCCTTGAACCACTCGACACGCGAGCCGACCAGTTTTTCGACCTTGCCGTTGCTGCCCTTGAGCAGCTTGGTGGTCACCGACCAGTCGCGTTGGCAGCCTTCCTCGTGCGAGGACGAGGTGCGCATCTTCAGCGGCCAATAGGGCCAGGTCATGGCCTTGTTCTCGGACTCGGGCGGCTGCGGCAGCAGCTCGAACTGCGTGACCGAGGCGGCGCCGTGGCGGTTGCTGGTGCCGACGCAGTCGGAACCGGTGTCGCCGCCGCCGATCACCACCACGTGCTTGCCCTTGGCCAGCGTCTGGTCGGTTAGGCGGTCGCCGGCCACGGCCTTGTTCTGCTGGCGCAGGAAGTCCATGGCGAAGTACACGCCCGACAGCTCGCGGCCCGGCACCGGCAGGTCGCGCGGGGTTTCCGAGCCGCCGCTCATCACCACGGCGTCGAATTCGGCCAGCAGCGATTCCGGCGTGCGCACGGTCAGGCCGTCGGCCACCGGGTCGGACGGGTTGCCGATGTAGGTCGAGGGCGCGAACTCCACGCCTTCGGCTTCCATCTGGGAAATGCGGCGGTCGATCTGGTGCTTTTCCAGCTTGAAGTCGGGAATGCCGTAGCGCAGCAGGCCGCCGATGCGGTCGCTCTTCTCGAACAGCGTGACCGAGTGGCCGGCGCGCGCCAACTGCTGCGAGCAGGCCAGGCCGGCCGGGCCGGAGCCCACCACGGCGACCTTCTTGCCGGTCTTGCGCGCCGGCACTTGCGGCGCGACCCAGCCCTCGGCCCAGCCCTTGTCGATGATGGCGTGCTCGATGGACTTGATGCCCACGGCGTCGCTGTTGATGTTCAAGGTACAGGCGGCCTCGCACGGCGCCGGGCAGATGCGGCCGGTGAATTCCGGGAAGTTGTTGGTGGAATGCAGCACATCCAGCGCGCGGCGCCAGTCCTGCTTGTACACCAGGTCATTCCAGTCGGGGATGATGTTGTTGACCGGGCAGCCGTTGTTGCAGAACGGGATGCCGCAGTCCATGCAGCGCGCCGCCTGCTGCTTGGCCTGGTCGTCGGTCAGGTGCAGCACGAATTCGCGCCAGTTCTTCAGCCGCTTCTGCGGGGCCTCGGAGGCCTCCTGCAGGCGCTGGTATTCCATAAAGCCGGTAATCTTTCCCATGGTATCCCTCACGCAGCCAGTTGTTGCGGGTTGGCTGCACGCCACATTTCACCCAATGCGCGGCGGTAGTCCGTCGGCATGACCTTTACGAATTTGCCGCGCGAGGCTTCCCAGTCGCCCAGGATCTCGCGGGCGCGGAAGCTGCCGGTGTAGCGGAAGTGGTCTTCCACCAGGCGGCGCAGGATGGCTTCATCCGTTTCGCGTTCGCCGCCGCGCTGCGCGCTGTGCCAGACGTCGATGTTGTTCTGCGCCTGCTGCTCGGCATGCGGCAGCACGGCTTCGAGTTCGACCATCGACAGGTTGGCGCGATGCTTGAGCGTGCGCTCCGGATCCCACACGTACGCCACGCCGCCCGACATGCCGGCGGCGAAGTTGCGGCCGGTGGCGCCCAGCACCACCACGGTGCCGCCCGTCATGTATTCGCAGCCGTGGTCGCCGGTGCCTTCCACGACCGTGGCGGCGCCCGAGTTGCGCACCGCGAAGCGTTCGCCGGCCACGCCGTTGAAGAAGGCTTCGCCGGCCAGCGCGCCGTACAGGACGGTGTTGCCGGCGATGATGTGGTCGGGGCCGAAGCCGCGGAAGTCATTGGGCGAGCGCACGATGATGCGACCGCCCGACAGGCCCTTGCCGACATAGTCGTTGCCTTCGCCCACCAGGTCCATGGTGATGCCATGGGCCAGGAACGCACCGAAGCTCTGGCCGGCGGTGCCGTTGCACTGGATGTGGATGGTGTCGTCCGGCAGGCCGTCGTGGCCGTAGCGCGCCGCCACCGCGCCGGACAGCATGGCGCCGATGGTGCGGTTGCGGTTGCGCACCGGCACGATGAACGAGACCTTCTCGCCGCGCTCCAGCGCGGGCTTGCTGCGCTCGATCAGCTGGTGGTCCAGCGCGCCGGCCAGGCCGTGGTCCTGCTCTTCGGTCTGGCGCACGTCGGCGTCGGATTGGGTCTGGTGGAACACGCGGGCGAAGTCCAGGCCCTGCGCCTTCCAGTGCTCGACACCCGAGCGCATGTCCAGCAGGTCGGCGCGGCCGATCAGGTCGTCGAACTTGCGGATGCCCAGCTGGGCCATGATCTCGCGCACTTCCTCGGCGATGAAGAAGAAGAAGTTGACGACGTGCTCGGGCTTGCCCTGGAACTTCTTGCGCAGCTCCGGATCCTGCGTGGCCACGCCCACCGGGCAGGTGTTCAGGTGGCACTTGCGCATCATGATGCAGCCTTCCACGACCAGCGGAGCCGTGGCGAAGCCGAATTCATCGGCGCCCAGCAGCGCGCCGATGACGACGTCGCGGCCGGTCTTCATCTGGCCGTCGGCCTGCACGCGGATGCGGCTGCGCAGGCGATTCAGGACCAGCGTCTGCTGGGTTTCGGCCAGGCCGAGTTCCCACGGCGTGCCGACGTGCTTGATGGACGACACCGGCGAGGCGCCCGTGCCGCCGTCATGGCCGGCGATCACGACGTGGTCGGCCTTGGCCTTGGCCACGCCGGCGGCGACCGTGCCGACGCCGACTTCCGACACCAGCTTGACCGAGATCGAGGCCTTGGTGTTGACGTTCTTCAGGTCGTGGATCAGCTGCGCCAGGTCCTCGATCGAGTAGATGTCGTGGTGCGGCGGCGGCGAGATCAGGCCCACGCCCGGCACCGAGTAGCGCAGCTTGGCGATGTACTCGGACACCTTGTGGCCGGGCAGCTGGCCGCCTTCGCCGGGCTTGGCGCCCTGCGCCATCTTGATCTGGATCTGGTCGGCCGACGACAGGTACTCGGCGGTGACGCCGAAGCGGCCGGAGGCGACCTGCTTGATCTTCGAACGCAGCGAATCGCCCTTCTTGAGCGCGACGTCGGCTTCGATGCGGTCGGAGCCGAGCAGCGAGGCCAGCGTGTCGCCGTCCTTGATGGTGCTCTTGCCCTGGCGCATTTCGGCGCGATAGCGCAGCTCGTCCTCGCCGCCTTCGCCGGTGTTGGACTTGCCGCCGATGCGGTTCATGGCCACGGCCAGCACCGAGTGGGCCTCGGTCGAGATCGAGCCCAGCGACATGGCGCCGGTGGCGAAGCGCTTGACGATTTCCTTGGCCGGCTCGACGTCATCGAGCGGAATGGCGCGCGACGGGTCGAAGCGGAACTCGAACAGGCCGCGCAGCGTCATGTGGCGGCGGCTCTGGTCGTTGATGATCTGCGCGTATTCCTTGTACGTGCGGTAGTTGTTGGCGCGCGAGGCGTGCTGCAGCTTGGCGATGGAATCGGGCGTCCACATATGCTCTTCGCCGCGCACGCGATAGGCGTACTCGCCGCCCGCGTCGAGGTCGTTGGCCAGGACCGGATCGGTGCTGAACGCGGCCCGGTGCTGGCGCAGCGCCTCTTCGGCCACCTGGAAGATGCCGATGCCTTCGATGTTGGAGGCGGTGCCGGTGAAGTACTTGTTCACCAGGCTGCTCTGCAGGCCCACGGCTTCGAAGATCTGGGCGCCGGTATAGGACATGTAGGTGGAGATGCCCATCTTGGACATCACCTTGTTCAGGCCCTTGCCGATTGCCTTGATGAAGTTCTTGACGGCCTTTTCCGGGTCGCTCATCTTGCCCAGCGATTCCAGCGCCAGGTAGGGATGGATGGCTTCGGCGCCGTAGCCGCCCAGCAGCGCGAAGTGATGCACTTCGCGGGCCGAGCCGGTTTCCACCACCAGGCCGGTGTTGGTGCGCAGGCCGGCGCGGATCAGGTGCTGGTGCACCGCCGAGGTGGCCAGCAGGGCGGGGATGGCCACGCGCTCGCTGTCGACCAGGCGGTCCGACACGATCAGGATGTTGTAGCCGCTCTGCACCGCGTCCACGGCGCGCGCGCACAGCGCGGCCACGCGGGCTTCGATGCCCTCGGGACCCCAGGCGGCCGGGTAGGTGATGTCCAGCTCGAAGCTGCGGAACTTCTTGCCGGTGACCTGCTCGATGTCGCGGATCTGCGCCATGGCGGCGAAGTCCAGCACCGGTTGCGACACTTCCAGGCGCAGCGGCGGATTGACGTTGTTGATATCCAGCAGATTGGGCTTGGGGCCGATGAACGACACCAGCGACATCACCATCTGCTCGCGGATCGGGTCGATCGGCGGGTTGGTGACCTGGGCGAACAACTGGCGGAAGTAGTTGTAGAACGGCTTGGCGCGGTCGGACAGCACGGCCAGCGGGGCGTCGTTGCCCATCGAGCCGATCACTTCCTCGCCGGTCGAGGCCATGGGCTCGAGGATGAACTTGTAGTCTTCCTGGGTCCAGCCGAAGGCCTGCTGGCGATCCAGCAGCGACACCGACGATTGCGCCGGCACGCCGGCCTGGCGCGGGGCAGGCAGCGATTCCAGCTTGATCTGCAGCCGCTCGATCCACTGGCGGTACGGACGGCTGTTGGCCAATTGCAGCTTGATCTCGGCGTCGTCGATGATGCGACCTTGCTCCAGGTCGATCAGGAACATCTTGCCCGGCTGCAGGCGCCACTTCTTGATGATGCGGTTCTCGGGGATCGACAGGGTGCCGGCTTCCGAGGCCAGGATGACCATATCGTCGTCGGTCACCAGGTAGCGCGCCGGGCGCAGGCCGTTGCGGTCGAGCGTGGCGCCGATCTGGCGGCCGTCGGTGAAGGCGACCGCGGCGGGGCCGTCCCACGGCTCCATCATGGCGGCGTGGTACTCATAGAAAGCGCGGCGGCTTTCGTCCATCTGCGTGTGCTGTTCCCAGGCTTCCGGGATCATCATCATCATGGCGTGGGCCAGCGAGTAGCCCGAGTTCACCAGCAGTTCCAGGCAGTTGTCGAACGTGGCGGTGTCCGACTGGCCTTCGTAGACGATGGGATAGAGCTTTTTCAGGTCGTCGCCCAGCACGGCCGACTGCATCATGCCTTCGCGGGCGCGCAGCCAGTTGAAGTTGCCCTTGACCGTGTTGATTTCGCCGTTGTGGGCGATCATGCGGTACGGGTGGGCCAGCGGCCAGGCCGGGAAGGTGTTGGTCGAGAAGCGTTGGTGCACCAGCGCCAGCGCCGACACGGTGCGCGGGTCGGCCAGATCGCGGTAGTAGCGGCCGACCTGGTCGGCCAGCAGCAGGCCCTTGTAGACCACGGTGCGCACCGAGGCCGAGGGCACGAAGTATTCCTTGCCATGCGCCAGGTGCATGTTCTGGATGGCGTGGCTGGCGGTCTTGCGGATCACGTACAGCTTGCGTTCCAGCGCGTCGGGCACCATCACGTCGGCGCCGCGGCCGATGAACAGCTGGCGGATCACGGGTTCGCAGTCGCGCACGGTGGGCGACATCGGCATGTCGACGTCCACGGGCACGTTGCGCCAGCCCAGCACGACCTGGCCTTCGGCGCGCACCGAGCGCTCCAGTTCCTGTTCGCAGGCCAGGCGCGAGGCGGTTTCCTTGGGCAGGAACACCATGGCCACGCCGTATTCGCCGGGCGGCGGCAGGGTGATGCCATGCTGGGCGAACTCGTCGCGGTAGAGCGTGTCGGGAATCTGGATCAGGATGCCGGCGCCGTCGCCCATCAGCTTGTCCGCGCCCACCGCGCCGCGGTGATCGAGGTTCTCCAGGATCTTCAGGCCCTGCTGGATGATGGCGTGGCTTTTCTTGCCCTTGATGTGCGCCACGAAGCCCACGCCACAGGCGTCATGTTCGTTCTTGGGGTGGTACAGGCCCTGGGCGGGCGGCAGACCGATGCGGCTGGCATCGATCGGGGTCGCCTTGGGGGTGGGACAGGAATCGTTCGGGGTGGTGTGGGGCATGGCGCGCTCCGCAGTAAAGACTGCGTTCCAATGTTGCAGTGCAGGAACGGACAATACCCCCGCGCGTAGTAGGGTGCAATAAGAATATAAGGGGTGTGACCCTAATTAAAGCAATGCACCGCCGTAGGGCATTAATATGGTGACGCATCAACAGGCGCGTCAGACAAGGCTTCCCAGGGTGCACCTTTCGCAAGGGGTGGCGCCAGGGTGGATTACCCCCTGTTTTCGTGATGGTGTGTCCCCGTTTATTGTGATGTTTTTTGGCCGCGCACCAACCGGCGGCCGGCAAGCGCAGGCCGCTGTCGGTCGGTGCGTCCCGAAACGGCCATGAAAAAGCGCCCGAAGGCGCTGTGTCAGGAAGTGGAACCGCCGCCGTTGCCGGAACCCGGTCCGTGGCCGTTGGCAGTCGGCGGCGAGGCCGGTGGCGTGGACGCGGCCGGGTCGGCATCGACGGCGGCCGGCGCGGCCGGCTTCTTGCGCGGGCGTCCGCGCTGGCCTGGCGCCACGCGGCGGCTGGCGGTATGCGCCAGGCTGGCGATGAAACTCGGGCCGCCCAGCGCCCATTGGCCGGAGACCGCCTGGTCGATGCGCTGGGTTTCCTCGCGCGACAGGCCGTCCTGCAGACGTTTGCGGTAATTGGCCTGGCGGTCGAACGGCGTGTTGCCGCAGGCCCAGTAGTCGGCATGATCGGACTGCCACTGCGCCGGGGCGGCGGTGGTGTTGCCGGTGTGGCTGGAAGCCGACGACCACGGCCAGGAATCGGGATCTTGCGAGGCGCCGCTGCGCACCGGATAGGTTTCCAGCCACACCAGCGCCGGCAGCACCCAGGCGCCGGGCTCGAGCAGGGCCGAGCGGTAGCGGCCGGCGAACACCCGGCCGCCGCGCAGGCGCGCGGCCAGGTTGCGGCCCAGCGTCTGCATCAGGCGCGGCAGGCCTTCCTCGTCGGCGGGCGTGGCCAGCAGCAGGATGCGATCGTTGGCAAGCAGCCAGCCGTGCACCGACACACGATGACGCTGGGCGGATTCGCCCAGCCACGCGGCAAGCTGGTTGAGGATATCGGCCGGGGCGGGCTGGGACGGCGCCGCCAATGGCTGAATGAAGTTGGCCTGCACCAGTTGGGGCAGCCCAGGGGCGTACAGACGGGGCAGACGGGCCATAGTGTCAGGGCTTGCGCTTCCAGAAGAACGGGTTGTCTTCTCTCACGTATATAAATAGTGCCACGGTGGTCGCTGGTCAAGTCCCGCGATCACAATATGGGCACGGAATCGATACTTTTTGTGGGAAGGACTCCGTGTTTCGGGCAGGTTAACATTCGGCGACGGATCGTCGTACCGTGGATATACCCTAATCCCGCCCGAATTTTGTTCAGCCTCAGACCCGGAGACCGCTGCCATGCCCGCCGCCCTGGAACTCATTTCCCAGCATCGCTGTTTTGGCGGTTCGCAGCGCTATTACCGCCATGAGTCGGCCGAGATCGGCCTGCCGATGCGTTTTTCCGTGTTCGTCCCGCCCCAGGCCGAGCAGGGGCCGGTGCCGGTGCTGTTCTACCTGGCCGGCCTGACCTGCACCGAGGAAACCTTCATGATCAAGGCCGGCGCCCAGCGCCTGGCCGCCGAGCTGGGCGTGATGCTGGTGGCGCCCGATACCAGCCCGCGGGGCGCCAACGTGCCCGGCGAGGACGAAAGCTGGGACCTGGGCACCGGCGCCGGCTTCTATCTGGACGCCACCACCGGCCCCTGGCGCGCCCATTACCGCATGGACAGCTACCTGACGCGTGAATTGCACGCCATCGTCACCAGCGCGCTGCCCGGCGACGCCG
The DNA here is from genome assembly GCF_052906545.1 of Achromobacter sp. CSND-B12. Lineage (NCBI taxonomy): Bacteria > Pseudomonadati > Pseudomonadota > Betaproteobacteria > Burkholderiales > Alcaligenaceae > Achromobacter > Achromobacter sp. CSND-B12. The sequence goes on from NZ_JBREGJ010000001.1 coordinate 3,335,269, forward strand.
CGCGCGTCGGCATCTTCGGGCACTCGATGGGCGGCCATGGCGCCCTGGTGCTGGCGCTGCACAACCCTGGCCAGTTCCGTTCGGTCTCGGCCTTTGCCCCGATCGCGGCGCCCAGCTTGTGCCCCTGGGGCAAGAAGGCATTCGGCGCCTACTTGGGCGAGAATCCCGACGACTGGGCCGCCTACGATGCCTCGGCGCTGATGCGCGGCTTGCGCCAGCCGTTTCCCGCGGGCATCCTGATCGATCAGGGCACGGCCGACCAGTTCCTGGCCGAGCAGTTGTATCCCGAGGTATTCGAGGCCGCCTGCGCCACCGCCGGCCAGCCGCTGGAACTGCGCCGCCAGGAAGGTTACGACCACGGCTATTACTTCATCTCCACGTTCATCGAGGATCACATCCGGTTTCACGTCGAGCGGCTTGGAAAACCGGCGGCCTGACGCCCCGCTTCTATATACTGGGCGGCCTGCCGAGACAGGCCCGGGGCGCCCGGCATCCGACGCCCGGCCGCGGCGCTCTATGCATAGGATCGCCTGATTTGATCAACGGAATCGCTCCCTTCGTCTGGATCCTGCTGGCCGCGGTGGTCCTTTTCCTGCCGGGTATGGCGATGCTGCTGGGCCGGGGCGGTCCGCGCGACGAGCGCGGCAGGCGCACCTTCCAGTTCCGGCCCGTGCGCCGCCTGTTTGGCCTGATGCTGCTGTTGCTGGGTGGCGTCTCGGGGCTGCTGGCCCTGTCGCTGGTGCAGTTCTTCCGCCTGACCACCGACGAGCCGGTGGCGCGCATCGAGGTGCGCCAGCAGGCCGAGGGCCAGTTCCAGGTCAGTGCCACCGCGCCGGGCGTGGGCGCCAAGCGGTATGTGCTCTATGGCGACCAGTGGCAGATCGACGCCCGCGTGGTGCGCTGGAAACTGCCGGCGCTGATGGCTGGCATGCCGCCGTTGTATCGCCTCGAACGCCTGTCCGGCCGATATAGCGATGCGGCGCGCGAGGCCTCGGCCACCCGCTCGGTCCACGCCCTGGACGACTGGCCTGCGCCGGACCTGGGTTCGCTCAAGCAGAGCTTCCCGAACTGGTTTCCCTTCGTCGATGTCCAATTCGGCAGCGCGGCCTACATGCCGTTGTTCGACGGCGCGACCTACCAGGTCTACATGGATCCGCGCGGCGCCTTGTTCGTGCGGCCGGACGGCGAGGCCACCGCCGCCGGCTTGAAGCGCCTGGGCTGGTAGGCGTCCGACTCTGCGGCCGCGACCCGCCGGCCGGGCTTGAGGGCGCAAGGCACGCTGCCATCGAGGGCCGGCAATTTAAAATTGGGGACGCACTATAAAAGGGAAACTTTGACGCGCCGCAATAGTCGAATTAGCACTCCCTTTACTAGAGTGCTAACATCGAATCCATGTCTTTACCCCTTTGCATTCCGGAGACTGCCGCAATGAAGCAACCCAGTACCTCGTTGGCCACGTCCGGCAACGCCCTGGCGTTGGCCATCGCCAATCCGGGCGCACTCGGCACGATCGATGCCTACATCTCGGCCGTGAACCGCCTGCCGGTCCTGTCGGCCGAACGCGAAACCGAACTCGGCCGTCGCCTGCGCGACAGCGAAGACCTGGGCGCCGCGCGCGAGCTGGTGCTGTCGCACCTGCGCCTGGTGGTGTCGGTGGCGCGCCAGTACCTGGGTTATGGCTTGCCCCACGCCGACCTGATCCAGGAAGGCAATGTCGGCCTGATGAAGGCCGTCAAGCGTTTCGACCCCGAGCGCGGCGTGCGCCTGGTGTCGTTCGCCGTGCACTGGATCAAGGCCGAGATCCACGAATACATCATCCGCAACTGGCGCCTGGTAAAGGTGGCCACCACCAAGGCCCAGCGCAAGCTGTTCTTCAACCTGCGCAGCATGCGCCCGGACGGACAGACGCTGGATCCCGAGCAGGTCGATCACATCGCCCGCGAACTGAACGTGCGCCGCGAGGACGTCAGCGAAATGGAAGTGCGCCTGTCGGGCCGCGACATGTCGCTCGAGAACCAGGACGACGATGACGACAGCTACGCGCCCATCGCCTACCTGTCCGACGAAGGCCGCCAGGAGCCGACCCGTGTGCTGGAACGCGCCGCTCGCGACCAGTTGCAGAGCTCGGGGCTGTCCAGCGCGCTGGAAGCGCTGGATCCGCGTTCGCGTCGTATTGTCGAAGCCCGCTGGCTGCAGGACGACGGCGGCGCCACGTTGCACGAACTGGCGCAGGAATTCGGCGTGTCGGCCGAACGCATCCGCCAGATCGAGGCCGCGGCGTTGAAGAAGATGCGCGGCAATCTGGCCGCCTGATTACTGACTGCTTCCCCGCCGTACCCATGCAAAGGGCCGCGATTCGCGGCCCTTTTGCTTTGCGCCGACGGCCGTGCGCGCCGGCGGGAGGGGTGTGCCGCGGCGATGGTCGCGGCGCACCAATAAATTGATACAAATTCGCTGCGAAATAACGGGCGATTTCAGAAACTTAATGAAGCTCGCCCCGCCTAACTTCACGTAGACCGCGAACTTTGGTTGGCAGTCTTGTCATCCGTCTCGGCTTCTCCTCTTTCCCCTCCCCTATGAGACGGATGCTTGCGGGGCACCACGCATATGGTGCCCCGTTTTTTATTGCGCGCGCCAAACGCGTGACGTAGCAGGCGGCCGCGCTGCCAAAGCGTTGTGGGGTTGTCAGGCCGCCGGCTCTCAGGCCGCCCGCGCGCTGTCCGGACCGGGCTCGGCGCCCGTGTGCCACAGCGCGTCCTGCACGCGCCGCACGCCGGTGGCCATGGAGCCGTCCTGGTAGAGCTTGATCCAGCGGTAGCCGGGCGCGAGGTTGTCGACCACGTGCTTGCCATCGCGGATGCTGAACTGGAAGCAGGTGGAAGGCGTGGCCAGCATGCGCAGGTTGTGGCGGCGGCGGTCGAACTCGTGATGCACATGGCCCCACAGCAGTACCCGCACCTGCGGCCAGCGCGTCAGCAACTTGAACAGCGCCTGGGGATTGTCGATCATCATCGAGTCGTGCCAGTGGCTGTCGATCTGCATCGGGTTGTGGTGCATGGCCAGTAGTGTGTGGCGCCCGGGCGCCTCGGCCAGCGCGGCCTCCAGCAGATCCAGTTGGCTGTCGGGCAAGTGGCCGGCGTTCGAGCCCGGCACGGTGGTGTCCAGCGAGATCACGCGCCATGCGCCGACGTCGGTCACCGGCGTCGACCATTCGGGCAGTTCCTGGCGCAGCGCGGATGGCAGGTCGTGGTTGCCGGGCAGGCAACGGATGCGGACGCCATCCAGCGCCGGGGCGGCGCCGAGCATGGCGGCCAGGCGTCGATAGGCGGCGGGCTCGCCGTCCTGGGACAAATCGCCGGTGGCCAGCAGCAGGTCGGGGCGTTTGCCGTCGGCCTCGATCTGCCGCAGCACGGCGCGCAGGCTGGCGTCGGTATTGACGCCAAGCATCACGGTTTCCGGCTCGCCGAAAAGATGGCAATCCGTCAATTGGACCAGCATGGCGGGCGCGTCATTGCGCCGTGCCAGGGAGTGGACGCGTACCAAGTACGGCTCCTGCGAAGTTTCTGCACGGCCCCTACCTTACCGAAAAAACACGCCCGGGCGCGTATCGCCCGCGCCGGCCAGGGTAACGAAACGTGCGGCCGAACGATCTGTTCGCCGGAATCGACAGGAAAACCCGCTATTCTTGTGAAACTTCTCACAAGCTTCACGATCGGAACGCGGCGCTATCCATGGATGTAGGTTTTCTCGTATTCGGCCTGGCCGGGCTGTTGACCCTGGTGTGCTTCATGCCGCCGCTGGCCGGGCGCCTCAAGCTGCCCTATTCGGTGCTGCTGGCGATCGTCGGCTGCCTGCTGGGCATCATCGTGCACGTCCATGGCTGGGCGCCGAGCTGGATCGGCGACTTCCTGGATTCGCTGGAACGCTTCGAGATTTCCTCCGAGACTTTCCTGATGGTGTTCCTGCCGGTGCTGCTGTTCGAGACCGCCCTGTCGATGAACGTGCGGCGCCTGATGGACGATATCGGCCCGATCCTGATGATGGCGATCGTGGCGGTGGTGGTGTGTACCGTGGTGGTGGGCGTGACGCTGGACGCGATCTCGCCCTATGGCCTGGTGGTGTGCCTGCTGCTGGGGGCCATCGTGGCGACCACCGACCCGGTGGCGGTGGTGGGCATCTTTCGCGAAGTGGGCGCGCCCAAGCGCCTGACCACGCTGGTGGAAGGCGAAAGCCTGTTCAACGACGCCGCGTCCATTGCCTTGTACTCGGTGCTGCTGGCCGTGCTGGGCGGGCACGGCGAGCTGACCGCCAGCGGCATCTTCAATGACTTCATCGTGCACTTCATCGGCGGCGGCATCGCCGGTTTCGCCATGGGGCGCCTGGCCTGTTTCCTGTTTGCCTGGCTGCGCGGCTTTCCCACGGCCGAGATCACGCTGACGCTGACGCTGGCCTACCTGTCCTTCTTCATCTCCGAACATTACCTGAACGTGTCGGGCGTGGTCGCCACGGTGATCGCCGGCCTGGTGGTGGGGTCGACCGGTCGCACCCGCATGTCGCCGACGACCTTCGAATACCTGTCGAGCGCGTGGGAACAATTCGGCTTCTGGGCCAATTCCCTCATCTTCCTGTTCGCCGCCATGCTGATTCCCAAGCTGATGGCGGCAGCCGACTGGCAGGAACTGGTGCTGGTGGCGGTGGTGTTCGTGGCGACGCTGGTGGCGCGGGCCATCGTGGTGTTCGGCCTGCTGCCGTTGCTGGGGCTGACCAAACTGGGCACCAAGGTCAGCAATCCCTACAAGGTGGTGATGCTGTGGGGCGGACTGCGCGGCGCGGTGTCGCTGGCCCTGGCCCTGGCCGTGACCGAGCAGACCGGCGTGCCCGAGGAGGCGCGCCAGTTCATCGCCGTGGCCACCACCGGTTTCGTGCTGTTGACGCTGTTCGTCAACGGCATCAGCCTGCGGCCGCTGATCCGCATGCTGGGGCTGAACCAGCTGTCGCCGGTCGAGCGCACCATCCGCAACCAGGCGCTGGCGGTGGCGTTGGAGGACCTGCAGGGCAAGACCGACGAGGTTGCCAAGACCGAGCATATCGGCACGGAAGTGCGCGACCGCATCCGCGCCGTGTTCGACGCCAGCCTGACCAGCGTGCACGACGGCCAGGTCAGCCAGATGAGCGACGAGCAGCGGGTGGCGGTGGGCCTGGCGATCGTGGCGCAGCGCGAGGAGGAAATGTTCTTCGACATCCTCAAGGCGCAGATCGTCGACTGGCGCATGGCGGAAACGCTGCTGGCGCGGGCCGAACGGCTGGAGGACGCGATCCGCATGGGCGGGGTGCCGGGCTTCGAGCGCGCCATCATCGCCGACGTGCGCTATTCCACCGGTTTCCGGCTGGCCCTGCGGCTGCACTACCTGTTCGGCTTCCAGGGCTGGCTGGCGCGCGAACTGGGCCAGCGTTTCGCCAATCTCATGAGCAAGCGATCGGTGGCCCAGCGCCTGATCGTGTTCGCGCGCGAGCAGATCACGCCGCTGCTGGGCGAGACCGCCACGCAGCGCATCGTGGCGCTGCACCAGCGCCGCCTGGACCTGATCGAAAACGCGATGCAGGCGCTGAACCTGCAATATCCGTCGTACGCGCAGTGGCTGCAGGAGAGCTACCTCGGCCGGGTGGCGCGCGAGCTGGAACGGATCCGCTATCGCGACATGCTGGAGCAGTTCCTGATCAGCGGCGAGGTCTATGCCGACCTGATGGCGCAATTGAAGAGCCGCTGGGCGCACATCGATACGCACCCGCCGCTGGACATCGAAATGAGCGCGGCCGACCTGATCAAGCGCGTGCCGTTGTTCGAGGGGCTGTCGGCCGATTCGCTGCGCGCGATCAGCAAGCTGCTCAAGCCGCGCCTGTCGCTGCCCGACCAGCGGGTGCTGACCAAGGGCCGGCATGGCGAGGAGATGTGCTTCGTGGCGTCGGGGGCGGTGGCGGTGCACCTGCCGGACAACACCATGATCGAACTGGGCAGCGGCGAGTTCTTCGGCGAACTTGGCCTGCTGGGTGAGCAGCAGATCGCGCCCGAGGTGACGTCACTGGGCTACAGCAAGCTGCTGATGCTGTCGTCGCGCGATTTCCATGCCCTGCTGGCGCGCGACGAGCACCTGCGTGAACGCATCCAGGTGGTGGCCAAGCAACGCCTGCGCGCCATCGAGGTCTGGAAGCAGTTCTCGCAGGCCAACGCGACGGCGGCTCCCGCGCCCGCGCAGGCGCCCGTGCCTTCGCCGGCCCAGGCCGCGGCGGCCGCCGAAGCTGCCGGGGTGGCTGCCGGCGACGAACTCGACGCGCGCGCGGTGCAGGCGCTGCGGGCGGCCGAGCCGGGCGCGCCGGCCGCGCCCACGGCTACGCCGGTGGCGCCGCAACAGGTGGAGACGCGCCGGGTCGAAAACCCGCCGGTCGAAACGGATGAAATCCAGGCGCGTGAATCGGGCGCGGCGCCGGGCGGCGCCAGCGCCTGACCCCCGGCCCGCGTCGCCGGCTCAGATCTCGCCGGCGGCGCGGCGCTGCATGATGTCTTCGATGATCACCAGCGCGGCTTCCAACGTGAATTCGCCCTCCGCCACGCGGCGGACCACCGTGTCGACGTCGGCCGCGGCAATCTCCATCACTTCTCCGTCACGGTTGGCGGGCCTGGCGTCGGCCGCCAGCACACAGGTGCTGGTGAGTACGTCCTCGACCTGGTAGCCCTCGGGCAGGCGGCGGTGGATGCGCAGGATGGTGCGTAGCGGCGAGCGCCGCGTCAGGTCGGGCGCGTCCAGCCCGGCTTCTTCGCCGCATTCGCGCACCAGCGCCGATTCAAGCGGTTCGCCGCTGCCGGCCAGGCCGCCAACCAGGGTGTCCCACATGCCGGGGTCGGTGGACTTGCTGAGCGCGCGGCGGGCGATCCAGATGCGGCCGTCCGGGGTCCAGGCGTTCAGGTGCACCGCCTTGGTCAACAGACCCAGTGGCCGCACCGCCGCGCGTTCGATCACGCCCAGCGCAATGTCGCTGTCCAGGACGTCGAGCAATTCATCGCGCCAGCCCCTCAGGCAGTTGGCTTGGCGCAACAGTCGCGCGGTCTGTTCGAGCACGCCATCGAGCGCCGGGCCGGGGGGCAACGCCGCGCCGATGCGCAGCGCGTCGGTATCCACGTCGATGTGTGCGGCTCCCTGGAGGGCGTCGCAGGCGGCATGCGTGGCCCAGCCGCAGCGTCGTCCCGCTATATAGAGAGCGTGCGCGCCCGCGGGAGCGGGCTCCTGGGCGCGAGCGCGCAAGGCGGCATACAGATCGGACAGCTGCTTGGGCATTGGGAGGCCGTTGTGATTGGACTGCCGGGATTTTATGCCACCCGGTTTATCCGGCGCGTCAAGGGGGCGCGGGCAGATGGGGGCGGGCCGCATGAATTCAAGGGCACAAACTTACATCTGTTTGCGCGTCCGCTATAATCCGCCAGTTTCTTTGTGATTTCGAGTGGGAATGCGGGGGCCGCTCTATCTCCCCCTGCCTAGCCCTGCCATCTAATAATTGCGCGTAGTCCTGTTGCAGTGACATCCGTGCCACTAGGCGACAAGGGCCTTCGCGCCGTGTTTCGAGGTAAGCATGAAGAAGTGGAGAGGGATACTGGGCGCTTGTGCGCTGCTGATTGGCAGCGCGGCCATCGCTCAGGTGCAAGACATGCCCGGCGGCCCGAAGGTCAATCAGCTGAACCTGCATGAAGGCGTCACACAGATCACGCGTGATGTCATGTGGCTGCACTGGCTGCTGCTCACGATCTGTATTGTGATTTTCGTGGGCGTCTTCGGAGTGATGTTCTACTCCATCTGGGCGCACCGGAAATCCCGCGGACACAAGGCCGCGACCTTCCACGAACACCTCGGCGTGGAAGTGGCCTGGACGGTCATCCCCTTCATCATCGTCATCGCCATGGCGCTGCCGGCCACCAAGACGGTCGTGGCCATGAAAGACACTTCCAGCGCCGACCTGACCATCAAGGTCACCGGCTATCAATGGAAGTGGGGCTACGAGTATCTCGACGGCCCCGCCGCCGGCGTCAAATTCCTCTCCACCCTGTCGACCCCGCGCGCCCAGATCGAAGGCCGCGAGGCCAAGGGCCAGTTCTACCTGATGGAAACGGACAACCACATGGTGGTGCCCGTGGACAAGAAGGTACGCGTCGTCCTGACCGCCGCCGACGTCATCCACTCGTGGATGATTCCCGACTTCGGCGTCAAGCAGGATGCGATCCCCGGTTTCCTGCGCGACGCCTGGTTCCGCGCCGAAAAACCCGGTATCTACCGTGGCCAGTGCGCCGAATTGTGCGGCAAGGACCACGCCTTCATGCCCATCGTCGTGGAAGTCCTGGCGCAAGCGGACTACGATAAGTGGGTTGAAGACCAAAAGAAGAAGATGGCGGCAAACGCCGACGATCCCAATAAAGAGTGGACGGAAGCCGAACTGGTTGCCCGTGGCGAGAAGGTCTTCGCCGCCAATTGCGTGGCCTGTCATCAGGCCAACGGCAAGGGCATCCCGGGCAGCTTCCCGGCCCTCGATGGAGACAAGGTTGTTCTGGGCCCGAAAGCGGAACAGATCAACACCGTGCTCAAGGGCAAGCCGAACACCGCCATGGCGGCATTCGGCCCGCAGCTCAATGATGTCGAGATCGCCGCGGTCATCAGCTATACGCGCCATGCCTGGAGCAACGCCGGCAAGGGGCAGGACCCGACAGTGATGCCGAAGGATGTCGCGGCCGCGCGTTGATCGCGCCCCGCTTTCCCATCGCAGAGCTGGTTCCGTTTAGTCAGAGATACCCTGCCGGTTCCGTGGAACGGAGCCGGCACTCAGCAGGAAGGAGTCCATCATGAGCAGCGTCACTGTAGACCACGTGTCGCCGGGCCACGGCCACGGTCACGATGACCACCACCACGCCACCCCCACCGGCTGGCGCCGCTGGCTTTTCGCCACCAACCACAAAGACATCGGGACGATGTATCTCATCTTCTCGTTCGTCATGCTGCTCGAAGGCGGCACGCTGGCGCTGCTGCTGCGTACCGAGCTGTTCGAGCCGGGCCTGCAGTTCTTCCGCCCCGAACTGTTCAACCAGTTCACCACCATGCACGGCCTGATCATGGTGTTCGGCGCCATCATGCCGGCGTTCGTGGGTTTCGCGAACTGGATGATCCCGATGCAGATCGGCGCGTCCGACATGGCCTTCGCCCGCATGAACAACTTCAGCTTCTGGCTGCTGCCGGTGGCCGCGATCATGCTGACGGCCTCGTTCTTCGTGCCGGGCGGCGCCACCGCCGCCGGCTGGACGCTGTATGCGCCGCTGTCGCTGCAGATGGGCCCGGGCATGGACCTGGCCATCTTCGCGATGCACATCATGGGCGCGTCCTCGATCATGGGCGCCATCAACATCATCGTGACCGTGCTGAACATGCGCGCGCCCGGCATGACGCTGATGAAGATGCCGCTGTTCTGCTGGACCTGGCTGATCACCGCGTTCCTGCTGCTGGCCGTGATGCCGGTGCTGGCCGCCGCCATCACCATGGTGCTGACCGACCGCCACTTCGGCACCGGCTTCTTCAACGCCGCCGCCGGCGGCGACCCGGTGCTGTACCAGCACGTGTTCTGGTTCTTCGGGCACCCCGAGGTCTACATCATGATCCTGCCGGCGTTCGGTATCGTGTCGGCCATCGTGCCCGCGTTCGCCCGCAAGAAGCTGTTCGGCTACGCCTCGATGGTGTACGCGACCGCCTCGATCGCCGTGCTGTCGTTCATCGTGTGGGCGCACCACATGTTCACCACGGGCATGCCGGTGACCGGCCAGCTGTACTTCATGTACGCCACCATGCTCATCTCCATCCCGACCGGGGTGAAGGTGTTCAACTGGGTCGCCACCATGTGGCGCGGCTCGATGACGTTCGAGACGCCGATGCTGTTCTCGATCGGCTTCATCTTCGTGTTCACGATGGGCGGCTTCACCGGCCTGATCCTGTCGGTGGCGCCGATCGACATCCAGGTGCATGACACGTATTACGTGGTGGCCCACTTCCACTACGTGCTGGTGGCCGGCTCGCTGTTCGCGCTGTTCGCCGGCACCTACTACTGGCTGCCCAAGTGGACCGGCCGCATGTACAGCGAAAAGCTGGGCAAGCTGCACTTCTGGTCGACGCTGATCTCGTTCAACGTGACCTTCTTCCCGATGCACTTCCTGGGCCTGGCCGGCATGCCGCGCCGCTATGCCGACTACGCCGCGCAGTTCACGACGTTCCACCAGATCGCCACCATCGGCGCCTTCTGGTTCGGCCTGTCGCAGCTGATCTTCCTGTGGGCGGTGCTGCGCTGCTACATGGGCAAGGGCGAGCAGGCCGCGGCCAAGCCGTGGGAAGGCGCCGAAGGCCTGGAATGGACCGTGCCGTCGCCCGCCCCGTTCCACACCTTCGAGACGCCGCCCGAAGTCAAGTGAGCGCCGATCCGAAACCCGCAACAGGCAGCATGGCCATGACCCCCGAGCAGCGCCGACGCAACAAGATCGCAGGACTGGTTCTGCTGGTATTCGTCATCGCCGTGTTCGCCTGGACCGTGTTCCGCGGTTCGGCGCTGCTGGCGGGCAAGGCCATCGGCGGCTAGCGGGCCACGAGATGAGCGACGACCTGCGCGAATCCGCCCAGCGCAAGCTGAGCTTCTTCCAGACGATGAAGGCGGTGGCGTGGGGATTTTTCGGCGTCCGCAAGGGCGCGGGCTATCGCGAGGACAGCGCCAGGCTCAATCCCGTCCATGTGATCGTGGCGGGGCTGCTGGCGGCGGCGATCTTCGTGGCCGTGCTGGTGTTAATTGTGCGTTGGGCGGTATCCAGCCTGACTTGAATCACTTAATTCTATAAATCAGTACCAGGGAGAAAGCCATGAGTGCAAGCCACTCGGTTCAAGGTAAAGAGGCACCCTATTACTACGTGCCCGCCGATTCGGGGCATCCCGTGCGCACGGCCGTGGCGCTGCTGCTCATGGGCCTGGGCGCCGCGGGCTGGATCAACGGCGTGAGCTGGGCCAAGTGGTCGGTGCTGATCGGCTTCATCGCGCTGATCGTGGTGCTGTACTACTGGTTCGGCGACGCCATCCAGGAATCCGAGGCCGGCATGAACAGCAAGCGCATCGACGGGTCGTACCGTTGGGGCATGAGCTGGTTCATCTTCTCGGAAGTGATGTTCTTCGCGGCGTTCTTCGGCGCGCTCTGGTACGTGCGCACCATCACCACGCCGTGGCTGGGCGACATGGACCACCGCCTGATGCTGTGGCCCGACTTCCAGGCGGTGTGGCCCAACTTCGGCCCGGCCGGCGTGGTCGAGCACTTCCAGACCGTGGGCCCCTTCTGGCTGCCGACCATCAACACCGCGTTGCTGCTGAGCTCGGGCGTGACGCTGACCATCGCCCACCATGCGCTGCGCGAGAACCATCGCGGCAAGACCATGTTCTGGCTGGCCGCCACGGTCATCCTGGGTTTCATCTTCGTGGCCTGCCAGGCCGCTGAATACCACCACGCGTACACCGAGCTGAACCTCAAATTCAATTCGGGCGCCTACGGTTCGCTGTTCTACATGCTGACGGGCTTTCACGGCTTCCACGTGATCCTGGGCGCCACCATGCTGACGGTCATCCTGATCCGCCTGATGCGCGGCCATTTCCGGCCCGACCACCACTTCGGCTTCGAGGGCGCCGCCTGGTACTGGCACTTCGTGGACGTGGTGTGGCTGGGCCTGTACCTGTTCGTCTACTGGTTCTGAGGCGTGGGCCCGGCGCTGCCGGGCCGATCGGCTGGACGGGGCGAGGCTGGCGGGCCGCCGGGAAACCGGCGCCGCCGGCCTCGCCCTTCGCTTGATGGCGGTCCGTGTTCCAATAGGGCTGGTCGCGTGGCCGGGGAACCGGCCGGACGCGGGTTTATCTAAAACCGGTGCTTTCGATCCAGCCCATGTGATGGGCGAACAGCACGAACAGGAACAGGGCAACCGACAGGCCGATGCGCACCGTCAGCGCGTTGACCGTGCGGTTGGTGCTGCCTTTGTCCCGCATCAGGTAGACCAGGGCGGATGCCAGGCTGGCCAGGATACCGATGAAGGCCAGAACGACGAAAACGCGCATGATGGTCTCCGGACAAAATCGATTGATTCAATACAGATGGCTCGACCGCATTCAACCCGCTACACGGTAGCCGCCTTGCTCCTGCTGGGGATCGCCGTGGTGATCCTGGCGTCGCTGGGCCAATGGCAATTGCGGCGGGCCGACGAGCGACGCGACATTCTGGCGGCTATCGAGGCCGGCCGCAAGCAAGCGCCGCTGGTGCTGGCGCCGTCGACCGCGCCGGCCGACATGAAGCCGTGGCGCGTGGCGCAGGCCAGCGGCACTTGGCTGCCCGAATTCAGTGTACTGCTGGACAACCGCAACCATGAAGGCAAGCCGGGCTACTGGCTGGCCACGCCGCTGCTGCTGGATGCCGGCAGCCGCCACGCGGTGCTGGTGCTGCGCGGCTGGCTGCCGCGGGTGATCCAGGGCCAGGGCGCGCCGGCGCTGCCGGCCACGCCCGACGGCGCGCAGACCATCAAGGGCGAGCTGTCACCGCGCGTGCCGCGCATGTTCGAGCTGTGGTCGCTGGGGGGCCAGGACGCCTCCAGCCTGCCGGAGCGCCTGCCGCTCGCCGGCGGCGCCGTGCCACAGGTGCAGAACCTGCCGCTGGAGGCCTACGCAAAGGCCACCGGACTGACGCTGCTGCCCGCCGTGGTGAGCCAGTTCGGCACCGGCGAGGACGACGGCCTGGTGCACGACTGGCCGCAGCCGTCGGTGAATTTCCAGCAGAACACGGTCTATGCCGTCGAATGGTTTTCCTTCGCCTTGTTTGCCGCCATTGCGTGGCTGGTGGTGCTGGGGGGCGCCATCAAGCGCATGCGCCAACGCGCGGCCAACGACCCGGCGGCCTGACCGCCCTTTCCGACAACAGAATCCATGACCCACGCGGCTCGCGACATGACTGCTTCCAAACCCGTACGGCGCTCGCTGACACCGATGGTGCTGGTGTTCCTGTGCACGCTGGCGCCGATCGTGGCGGCCTTCGTGGTCTACATGAATCCGCAGTGGTGGCCGGCGGACGCCAGCAACTATGGCCAGTTGGTCGAGCCGCAGCGGCCGATGCCCGCGCCGGAGGCGCTCAAGCTGACCACGCTGGATGGCAAGCCGTTCGACCTGCAGAGCCTGAAGGGCAAGTGGCTGCTGGTGGCGGCCGACGGCGCGGCCTGCCCGGAAAGCTGCGCCCGCAAGCTCTACATCACCCGCAACACCCATGCCAGCCAGGGCAAGAACGTCGACCGCCTGGCGCGCGTCTGGTTCATCACCGACGACGGCCCGGTGCCGGACAAGGTGCTGCAGGCCTACCAGGGCACGATCATGCTGCGCGCCGATCCGGACCAGTTGGCGCGCTTCCTGCTGGCGCGCGAGGCCGCGGCCGGCCAGCCCGGCCTGGCGCAGCCGATCTGGGTGATCGATCCCCTGGGCAACCTGATGATGCAGTATCCCGCCGACGCCGACGGCGTGAAGGTGCGCAAGGACATCAGCAAGCTGGTCTATAACTCGCGCATCGGTTGAATCGGTATTCAGTTGGTTTCCATGGAACGCATCAAAGCGCGGTATCGCAAACTCGTCTTCTTCACCTGGTTCCTGACGCTGGACCTGATCATGTTCGGCGCCTTCGTGCGCCTGACGGACTCGGGCCTGGGCTGCCCGGACTGGCCCGGCTGCTACGGCAGCGTCACGCCGCTGGGCGCGATGGGCGACATCCACGAGGCCTCGCAGGCCATGCCGTTCGGCCCGGTGACCTTGTCCAAGGCCTGGATCGAGATGATCCACCGCTATGTCGGCTCGATCCTGGGCATGCTGATCATCGGCATCGTCTACATGGCCTGGCGCTACCGCCGCGAACTGGGCCGCTCGCCGGCCCTGGCGGTGACCACGCTGGTGGCGGTGTGCGTGCAGGGCGCGTTCGGCGCCTGGACCGTGACGCACAAGCTGATGCCCGCCGTGGTCACGGCGCACCTGGTGTTCGGCCTGTCGGTGCTGGCGCTGATGACCTGGTTGTCGGCGCGTGAACGCCCGCACCATGCGGTGGCCGCCGCGGCGCGGCGTTTCAGGCCCTGGGTGGTCGGCGGCTTCATCCTGCTGCTGATCCAGGTGACGCTGGGCGGCTGGGTCAGCACCAATTACGCGGCTCTTGCCTGCATGGATTTCCCCATGTGCCACGGCAAATGGGTGCCTGACATGGATTTCCATGGCGGCTATTCGATCATCCGCGCGCTGGGCGAGCTGCCGTCCGGCGAAATGATCTCGCAACCGGCGCTGACGGCGATCCACTGGGTGCACCGCAATTTCGCCTTCGTCGTGTTCGCGTACCTGGGCGTGCTGGCCTGGCGCCTGCGGGCCGACCGGGGGCTGCGCGGCCCCGCCACGCTGATGCTGGCGCTGCTGGGCGCCCAGCTGCTGACCGGGCTGACGACCATTTTCTTCCAGTGGCCATTATTGATCGCCGTGCTGCACAATGGCGGGGCGGCCGGCCTGACGCTGGCCGCCGTCGTCCTCATGGTGCGCCTGTCCACGGCGGGCGGCGCGCCGGCCGGGGGCTACGGCCCCAATTCGGTGCGCGTTTAAAATAGGGTGCATGATGACCAGTCTTGCCGCTCCCCAATCCGGATTGCTCCGCCAATATTTCGTGCTCACCAAGCCGCGCGTCACCCAGTTGGCGGTGTTCTGCGCGGTGATCGGCATGTTCCTGGCCGTGCCGGGCGTACCCGACATGCGCCGCGTGCTGTTCGGCACCCTGGGCATCTGGTTGCTGGCCGCGGCCGCCTTCGCCATCAATTGCCTGATCGAGCAGGAAGTCGACGCCCGCATGCTGCGCACGGCGCGGCGCGCCACCGCGCGCGGCACCATTTCCGCGTACCAGGTGCTGGGCCTGTCGGGCCTGCTGGGCGGGGCCGGCATGTTCGTGCTGTACACGCTGGTCAACCCGTTGACCATGTGGCTGACCTTTGCCACCTTCGTCGGCTACGCGGTGATCTACACCGTCATCCTCAAGCCGCGCACGCCGCAGAATATCGTCATCGGCGGCCTGTCGGGCGCCATGCCGCCGGCGCTGGGCTGGGCGGCGGTGGCCGATTCGGTGCCGGCCGAGGCCTGGCTGCTGGTGCTGATCATCTTCATCTGGACGCCGCCGCATTTCTGGGCGCTGGCGCTGTATCGCAACCATGACTACGTCAAGGCCGGCCTGCCCATGCTGCCGGTGACGCACGGCCAGCAGTTCACGCGTCTGCAGATCCTGCTCTACAGCATCGCGCTGGTCGCCACCACGCTGCTGCCCACCGCGATCCGCATGAGCGGCGCGCTGTACCTGGCGTCGGCGCTGGTGCTGGGCGGCATGTTCGTGTCGTATGCCTGGCGCCTGTACCGCAACTACAGCGACGAGCTGGCGCGCAGCATGTTCCGTTTTTCCATTCTCTACCTGGCGCTGTTGTTCGGCGCCCTGCTGGTGGACCACTGGGTCGCGCTGATCTGACCCCCTGGAGATGTCGATGTCCGTATTTTCCGCCAGTCGGCGCCTGGCCCTGCGCCTGGCCACGGCCGCCGCTTTCACCGTCGCCCTGGCCGCCTGCGGCGACAACGCGCCGCAGTTCAAGGGCAGCGACATCAGCGGCACCCAGCTGGGCCGCGGGTTGGAGCTGTCGGACTACAACGGCAAGACGCGCACGCTGCAGGACTTCGCTGGCAAGGCGGTGGTGGTGTTCTTCGGCTTCACGCAGTGCCCGGATGTCTGCCCGACCTCGCTGGCCGAGCTGACGGAGGTCATGAAAAAGCTGGGCCCGGACGCCGAGCGCGTCCAGGTGCTGCTGATCACGGTGGATCCCGAGCGCGACACGCCGGAAGTGCTCAAGCAATACGTAACCGCGTTCGACCCGCGTTTTCTGGGTTTGACCGGCACGCCCGACCAGGTGAAGAAGGCGGCGGCCTCGTTCAAGGCCTATTACGCCAAGGCGCCGACCAAGGACGGCAACTACACCATGGACCACACCGCGGCCTTCTACCTGCTCGACGGCAAGGGTGAATCGCGCGTGCTGGCCAACAACAACATCGGGGTCGATGCCCTGGTGCACGACATCCAGGCCCTGCTCAAGGGTTGATGCCGCCGCCGCGGTCGGCCAGCCGGGCAGGCATCGGCAGGCGCTGCCGCGCGATCGGGTGTGCGGCCTATGGCGTCATTCGCCGCCCGCGGCCCGCCAGCGGGCCAGCGCATCGCGCGCCTTGTCGCCGATATCCGCCATGGGCAGTTCGCGGCGGTGCGACATGATCATCAGGGCATAGGGGGTGGCCAGCGCGGCCGCCTCCGGGCACAGGCGCGATTCGTCGCCGGTGGACGGCGAGACATTGCGCCAATAGTTGATGGCCGCTTCGATCTGAGGCAAGGTGATGGCATTCATGGTCCTATTTTCCACGAATGCCGCGGGCTGTCCAACCGCTTCGGCGCAGCAATGAAGCGTCACCATCGCAACATGCCGAAACCGCATCCGGGTGCTATACCACTGCCGGTTAGTAACGATGGAGCATCGTCATGAATTATCCCGCCCCAACCGAATCTCCCCGCCGCGGCCTGCATCCGCTGGTCGCGGCCGCCGCCATCGCGGTGATCGTCATGTGCTCGGTCGGCGTGGCCGCCGTGATGGGCTGGCTGCCGACGCCGTCGGCCACCCCGCACGCCGAGGACCCGGCGCTGGCCCAGCCCGGGCCCGAGGCCGCCAATCTGGCGCCGGCCCAGCCCGCGACGCCTGGCCAGCCGCAAGCGCCGGCCGCGCGGCCGCCAGCCCAGGCGCAGGCCCAGCAGCCCCAGGCGCAAGGCCGCCCTGCGCCGGCCCCAGCCCCGGCGGCGCAGGCCTGCCGCAATTGCGGCGTGGTTGAATCGATCCGCCAGGTGCAGGTGCCGGTCAAGGACAATAGCGACCACCTGGTCGGCACCATTGCTGGCGGCGTGGCCGGCGGCGTGGTCGGCAACCAGTTCGGCGGCGGCAGCGGCAAGACCGCGCTGACCGTGCTGGGCGCGGTGGGCGGCGCTTTGGCAGGCCGTGAAGTTGAGCGTAATATCAGGCAGCAACAAACGGTGACGCACTATGAGCTCACGGTACGCATGAACGACGGCAGCTCGCGCCAATTCCGCAGCGCGCAGCCGTTCGCCTTCGCGTCCGGCGACCACGTGCGGGTGGAGAATAATCAGCTGCTGCCGGGATGACCACGCCGGCCGGCAGCGTTTTGCGATCTATGGGAAGACAGGAATGAGCGACCAACACAGCAACCCGTTCGTCCTGCCCGGCATGGGCCAGAATTCCGACCTGTCGGGCAACCCCCTGCTGGCCAGCATGGAAATGATGCGCCAGGCCTGGGCTGGCCTGACCGGCCCAGGCGGGTTGGCGAGCAGCCTGCCGATGGCGCCGCCCATGAACCTGGAAGACCTGGACCGCCGTATCGCCGAACTGCGTTCGGTGGAAAATTGGCTGCGCATGAACCTGTCGATGCTGTCCAGCACGATCCAGGGCATGGAAGTGCAGCGCTCCACCATCAGCACGCTGCGCGCCTTTGTCGATTCGGCCGCCAACCTGGACCTGGGCGCGGTGCGCGAAAGCGGCGCGGCGTCGCCGCTGGAAGTGGTGCTGGGCCTGAAGCCGGCCCCTGCCGCCAAGCGCGCGCCGCAAGGCGCGTCGCAAGAGGCCGCGGGCGCCGCGAAGGCTGAGGCCAAGGCTCCCGAGTCCGACGGCGGCGCGGCCGGCGCCCAGCCCGCCATGAGCGAGCAGATGGGCGCGGCGGCGCAGTCGGCCTCCAAGGCCTGGTGGGACCTGCTGCAACAGCAATTCAACCAGATCGCGGCGGCCACGGCCGCATCGATGCCCGGCAGCCAGCCGGCGCCCGAGGCCGACAAGTCCAAGGCCAAGCCGGGCGGCCCGCAGGCCGCGGCCGCCCCGGCGGCCAAGGCTGCCAAGACGGTCGCCAAGCCCGCCCGCAAGACCGCGCGCAAACCGGCCGCCAAGGCGGCCACCAAGAACAGCGGGCCTGCCGACGGCAAGCCCTGATTTTTTCAATCCCGTCCCGGACCGCCGCATGGCGGTAGCGGGCGCATTCAAATACCGGAACTTATGCTCAATGTAGTGATTCTCGCCGCCGGACTCGGCAAGCGCATGCAGTCCGACCTGCCCAAGGTGCTGCACACCCTGGCCGGCAAACCGATGCTGGCCCACGTGCTGGATAGCGCCCGCCAGCTCGAGCCGGCCCGCGTCATCGTGGTGGTCGGCCATGGCGCCGACCGCGTCAAGCAGGCTTTCGCGGGGCAGGACGATCTGCAATTCGCGCTGCAGCAGCCGCAGCAAGGCACCGGCCACGCGGTCCAGCAGGCCGTGCCGCTGCTGCGCGAAGGCGACGGCAAGGACGACGTGACCCTGGTGCTGTACGGCGACGTGCCGTTGGTGCAGCCCGAGACGCTGCGCCGCCTGCTGCAGGCGCGCGGCAACGGCGCCGCGGTGCTGACCGAAGTGCTGGCCGACTCGACCGGCTACGGCCGCATCGTGCGTGACGCCGCCGGCAACGTCTGCCGCATCGTCGAGCACAAGGATGCCTCCGAGGCCGAGCGCGCCATCAAGGAAGTCAACACCGGCATCCTGGCCGCGCCCACCGCGCAGCTCAAGGACTGGCTCTCGCGCATCGACAACAACAACGCCCAGGGCGAGTACTACCTGACCGATGTGGTCGGGCTGGCCGTGGCCGACGGCGTGCCGGTGGGCGCGGCCCAGCCGGACGCATCGTGGGAGACGCTGGGCGTGAACAGCCGCGTGCAGCAGGCCGAACTGGAGCGCCGCTATCAGGGCGAGCAGGCGCGTCGCCAGCTCGAGGCCGGCGTGACGCTGGCCGACCCCGCCCGTTTCGACGTGCGCGGCACGCTGACTTGCGGCCGTGATGTGTTCATCGACGTGGGCTGCGTGTTCGAGGGCCAGGTGACGCTGGCCGACGGCGTGCGCGTGGGCCCGCACTGCGTGCTGCGCGACGTCAGCATCGGCGCGGGCACGCAGATCGAGGCTTTCAGCCATCTGCAGCAGGCCCAGGTCGGCGGCGACGCGCGCATTGGTCCGTACGCCCGCCTGCGTCCGGGCGCCGAACTCGGCGATCGCACCCATGTCGGCAACTTCGTCGAGATCAAGAAGAGCGTGCTGGGCGCCGACAGCAAGGCCAACCACCTGGCCTACATCGGCGATGCCGACATCGGCGCGCGCGTGAACGTGGGCGCGGGCACCATCACCTGCAACTACGACGGCGTCAACAAACACCGCACCGTCATCGAGGACGACGCCTTCATCGGCTCGGACACGCAACTGGTGGCGCCGGTGCGCGTCGGTCGCGGCGCCACGCTGGGCGCCGGCACCACCCTGACCCGTGATGCGCCGGCCGACAAGCTGACGGTATCGCGCGGCAAGCAGGTCACCGTCGACGGTTGGCAACGGCCGGTCAAGAAGTCGTGACCGCGCCGGCGTCCCCGGCGCCGGCGGGCAAGTCCAAGCCTGCCGCGCCGGACGGTTTGCCGGCGCCGCGCCGCTACTGGGCGGCGGCGACCGTGATGACGGGCATCAGCCTGTCGGTGCTGGATACCACCATCGCCAACGTCGCGCTGCCGACCATCGCGGCCGACTTGAATGCCTCGCCGGCGCAGGCGGTGTGGGTGGTCAATGCCTACAACCTGGCGGTGGTGATGATGCTGCTGCCGTTGTCGGCCCTGGCCGAGCGCATCGGTTTCCGGCGCATGTTCACCTTCGGGCTGGTGCTTTTCACCCTGGCCTCGCTGGGCTGCGCGCTGGCCGGCACGCTGGCGCAACTGACGGCGGCGCGCGTGTTCCAGGGCGTGGGCGCGGCGACGCTGATGTGCCTGTTCGGCGGCCTGGTGCGCAACATCTATCCGCTCAAGATGCTGGGGCGCGGCATCAGCATCAACGCCACCACGGTGGCGGTGATGTCGGTGCTGGGGCCGACGATCGGCTCGGCGATCCTGTCGGTGGCGCCCTGGCCGTGGATCTTCGCCGTCAACCTGCCCATCTGCGTGTTGGCCATGTTCGGCCTGCGCCACCTGCCGGAAGTGCCGCGCAACGACGTGCGGCTGGACTGGATCAGCGCGCTGCTGTGCATGGCGACGCTGGGCGTGTTCATTTCCGGCATCGACATGATGGGCGAGGACCTGCTGCGCGGGATCGGCCTGGTGGCGATTGCCGCCGTGGCGGGCCTGGTACTGGTGCGCCGCGCCAGCCGCCAGCCCGCGCCGCTGGTGCCGGTGGACCTGCTGCGCATCCGGCCGCTGGCGTTCGCGGTGGGGGCGTCGGCCTGCACCTTTGCGGCGCAGATGGCCTCGTATGTGTCGCTGCCTTTCTATTTCCAGCAGGTGCTGGGACGGCCGTATCTCGAGGTGGGCATGCTGATGGGCGCCTGGCCGGTGGGCACGGCGTTGATCGCGCCGCTGGCCGGCCGCCTGTCGGACCGCTACTCCGCCGCCACCCTGAGCGGCGTGGGCGCGGCGACCATGGTGATCGGCATGCTGTGGCTGGCGGCGCTGCCCGCCTCCGTCGGCAACGTGCCCATCATCGCCGGCATGTTCGTGGCGGGCGTGGGCTTTGGTTTCTTCCAGACGCCGAACAACCGCGCCATGCTGTCGGCCGCGCCGCGCGTGCGCAGCGGCGCGGCCGGCGGCCTGCAGGCGACCACCCGGGTGTTCGGGCAGAGCTTCGGCACGGCGCTGGTGGCGATCGCTTTCAGTGTCAGCGCGGCGCACGGACCGGGGCTGGCCCTGGTGCTGGGCACGATCTGCGCGGCGCTGGCGGTGGTCGTGAACACGGTGCGCTTCAGCAAGCTGCGGGCGCCCTAGCGCCAGCCGATCGCCGCGGGCGCCGCGTTCCGGGCGGGCTGGCGGCCCTTCTATAATGGCGACCGGCGCTGGGGCAGGATGCCCGGGCGCGACGATTACCTATTTTTAAGGCGTTCAGGCATGAAGATCACGGTCGTGGGTACCGGTTACGTAGGGTTGGTGTCGGGGGCATGCCTGGCCGACATGGGCAACGACGTTATGTGCCTGGACGTGGATGCGGCGAAGATCGCCCTGCTGCGCCAGGGGGGTATCCCCATCTACGAGCCGGGCCTGGAAGACCTGGTGCGGCGCAACGTGCAGGCCGGCCGCCTGCATTTCACCGACGACGTGGCCCAGAGCGTGGCGTTCGGCGACGTGCAGTTCATCGCGGTGGGCACGCCGCCCGGCGAGGACGGCTCGGCCGACCTGAAATACGTGCTGGCCGCCGCCCGCAACATTGCCCGGCATATGACCAGCCGCAAGCTGATCGTGGACAAGTCCACCGTCCCGGTCGGCACCGCCGACAAGGTGCGGGCCGCGGTGGCCGAGGAATTGGCCAAGCGCGGTGTCGAGGTGCCGTTCAGCGTCGCCTCGAATCCGGAATTCCTGAAGGAAGGCGCCGCGATCAACGATTTCATGAGCCCGGACCGCGTCATCGTCGGCGCCGACGACGACTACACCATCGGCGTCATGCGCCGCATCTACGAGCCGTTCCAGCGCACCCACGACCGCCTGATGGTGATGGACGTGCGCTCGGCCGAGCTGACCAAATACGCCGCCAACGCCATGCTGGCGACCCGCATCTCGTTCATGAACGAGATGGCCAACCTGGCCGAAGCGCTGGGCGCCGACATCGAGCAGGTGCGCCGCGGCATCGGCGCCGATCCGCGCATCGGCTACCACTTCCTGTATCCGGGCGCCGGCTACGGCGGCTCGTGCTTCCCCAAGGACGTGCAGGCGCTGGTCAACACCGCCGCCGAGAATGCGCTGCCGATGCGTGTCATCGAGGCCGCCGAGGCCGCCAATCATGCGCAGAAGTTCCGCCTGTCGGAAAAGCTGGTGGCGCGCTACGGCGAGGACCTTAGCGGCCGCAAGATCGCGCTGTGGGGCCTGTCGTTCAAGCCCAATACCGACGACATGCGCGAGGCCCCCAGCCTGACCGTGATCGACGAGCTGACGCGCCGCGGCGCCACCGTGCGCGCCTACGATCCGGTGGCCATGCACGAGGCCGGCCGGATTCTGGATGGCAAGCCGGGCGTGAGTTTTGCCACCGACATGTACGATGCGCTCGACGGCGCCGACGCGCTGCTGATCGCCACCGAATGGAAGGTCTTCCGCGCGCCCGACTTCGACCGCGTCAAGGCCTTGCTCAAGACGCCGCTGATCATCGACGGCCGCAATCTCTACACGCCGGCCGACGTGCGCGCCCAGGGCTTCGAGTATTCGGGCATCGGCCGCGCATGAAGATCCTGCAGCTCAACTTCGAGAAGGGGTGGCGCGGCGGCGAACGCCAGACGCTGTACTGCATGCGCGCGTTCCGCAATGCCGGCCACCAGGTCGAAGTGCTGTGCCGCGAGGGCGGCCCGCTGGCCGAACGCGTGCGCCAGGAAGGTTTCGTGGCGCACCCCGTCCGCAACGTGCCGGCGCAGCTGGCATTCCTGGCGCGCGCGGGCAGCGGCTACGACATCATCCACGCCCAGACCGCCAACACCATCACCTGGGCGGTGCTGACCAAGTGGCTGCACCGCCGCCCGGTGGCGTTCTCGCGCCGCACTTCGTTCGTGGTCAAGCCCAACGAGGAATGGAAGACCGGCTACAAGTGGCGCCACACCGACCTGTTCGTGGCCATCAGCGACATGGCCGCGAGCGAACCGCGCCGCCTGGGGCTGGATCCGGTCATCATCCGCAGCGCGGTCGAGCCGCACCGGATCAACCAGGAAAACGTCGCCGCGCTGGTGCGCGAATTTGGCCTGGAAGGCAAGAAGGTCATGGCCACGTCGGCCGCGCTGATCCGCGACAAGGATCCGGTGACGCTGGTGCGGGCGGTGGCCGAACTGGCGAAGACGCGGCGCGATTTCGTCTTCCTGCACTTCGGCGCCGGCGGCGATCGCGAGCAGCAGGCGCGCGACGAGGCGCGGGCGCTGGGGGTCGAGGACGTCTACCGTTTCGCGGGCTTTCGCAAGGGCGTCGAGGATTTCTACAGCATCCTCGATGTGTTCGTCATGAGCTCCGAGGAAGAGGCGCTGGGCAGCAGCGTGCTGGACGCCTTCCTGCAACGCGTGCCGGTGGTGTCCACCGACGCTGGCGGCTTGAAGGAAAGCCTGGCCGACGGGCGCGGCGTGCTGTGCGCGGTGGCCGATTTCCATGCCATGGCCCAGGGCATGGCGCGTTGCCTGGATGATGCCGCGTTCCGCCAGGAGATCACCGAGCGCGCGTATCAGTACGTGCGCGACGAGCACGACGTGCAGAAGATGGGCAATCGTTATCTGGCGCAGTTCGAGCGGCTGCTGGCGGCGCGCTAGCCGCGTCGTGCGCTCCGGCCGCGGTGCTTACCCGCGCACGTCGATGCGGGTCTCGAACTTGGCGCGGTGCACCGAGAAGAACGTGCGCACGTTGCGCACGTTGGCGTGCGCGGTGAAGGCGCGGTGCGCCAGCGCGTGATAGGCCGGCATGTCCTTGACCTGCGCGATCACCACGAAATCCGGTCCCGGCGACACGCGGTAGCACTGCAGCACCGCCGGTTCGGCCAGCATGATCCGTTCGAAGGCATCCAGGCTTTCGGCCGCCTGCACGTCCAGCGTGATCTCGACGATGGCCGTCAGCGTGCTGCCCAGCTTGTCGGGCGCCAGGATGGCCACCTGGCGCGCAATCACGCCTTCTTCCACCAGGCGCCGCACCCGTCGCAGGCAGGTCGGCGGCGAGGCGTGCACGCGCGCGGCCAGTTCCTGGTTGGTCAGCGAGTTGTCGTCTTGCAACTGTTCCAGGATGCGCAGGTCCAGATCGTCCAACTCAGGCAGGGTGACCGGCTGGTTTTGCATGATTAATTCATGAATGCATGATTAGTGAAATATTATTTAATCACAAATATGTAAGCGAATAAACTGTCAAATATGACCAGATAAAGAAATCAAATTTCTTGGCGGGACGCGCACAATGCGTTCCGTACTCGAACTTTCAGGAGTCTCTCCTATGTGCGGCATTGTTGGCGCCGTCGCCCAGCGCGACATCACCCCGATCCTGGTCGAAGGCCTGAAGCGGCTGGAATACCGCGGCTATGACTCCTGCGGCGTCGCCGTCTACGCCGACGGCCACCTGCGCCGCACGCGCAGCACCCAGCGCGTGGCCGAGCTGGCCGAACAGGTCGCGCAGGACAAGGTGCAAGGTTTCACCGGCATCGCCCACACCCGCTGGGCCACGCACGGCGTGCCGGCCACGCACAATGCCCACCCGCATTTCTCGCACCTGGGCAACGACGAGCCGCGCATCGCGCTGGTGCACAACGGCATCATCGAGAACCACGACGAACTGCGCGCCGAGCTGCAGGCCGTGGGCTACGTCTTCGAAAGCCAGACCGACACCGAAGTGATCGCGCACCTGGTCAACCACCTGTATGCCGGCGACCTGTTCGAGGCCGTGCAGAACGCCGTGCGCCGCCTGCATGGCGCCTACGCCATCGCCGTGTTCTGCCGCGACGAGCCGCACCGCGTGGTCGGCGCGCGCCAGGGTTCGCCGCTGGTGGTGGGCGTGGGCCAGAACGAGAACTTCCTGGCCTCGGACGCGCTGGCGCTGGCCGGCACCACCGACCAGATCATCTACCTGGAAGACGGCGACGTCGTCGACCTGCAGTTGGCGCGCGTCTGGATCGTGGACGCCAACGGCAAGAATGTGGAACGCCAGGTGCATACCGTGCAGGTGCACACCGGCGCGGCTGAACTCGGCCCCTACCGCCACTACATGCAGAAGGAGATCTTCGAGCAGCCGCGCGCCGTCGGCGACACGCTGCAGGACATCGAGGCCATCACGCCCGAACTGTTCGGCGACGACGCCTACAAGATCTTCAAGGACATCGACTCGCTGCTGATCCTGGCCTGCGGCACCAGCTACTACGCCGGCCTGACCGCCAAGTACTGGATCGAATCGATCGCCAAGATCCCCGTGGCGGTCGAAATCGCCAGCGAATATCGCTACCGCGACAGCGTGCCGAACCCGCGCTCGCTGGTCGTCACGATCTCGCAGTCGGGCGAAACCGCCGACACGCTGGCCGCGCTCAAGCACGCCCGCTCGCTGGGCATGGAAAACACGCTGACCATCTGCAACGTGTCCACCAGCGCCATGGTGCGCGAATGCAAGCTGTCGTACATCACCCGCGCCGGCGTCGAAATCGGCGTGGCCTCGACCAAGGCCTTCACCACGCAGCTGACCGCGCTGTTCCTGCTGACGCTGGCGCTGGCGCAAGTGCGCGGCCGCCTGACAGACGAGCAGGAGGCCGAGCACCTGAAGGCGCTGCGCCACCTGCCCGTGGCCATCGGCTCGGTGCTGGCGCTGGAACCGCAGATCATGGCCTGGGCCGACCGTTTCGCCTCGAAGGAAAACGCGCTGTTCCTGGGCCGCGGCATGCACTACCCGATCGCGCTGGAAGGCGCGCTCAAGCTCAAGGAAATCAGCTACATCCACGCCGAAGCCTATCCGGCCGGCGAACTCAAGCATGGCCCGCTGGCCCTGGTGACCGAGCACATGCCCGTGGTCACCATCGCGCCCAAGGACGAGCTGCTGGAAAAGCTGAAGTCCAACATGCAGGAAGTGCGCGCGCGCGGCGGCGAGCTGTACGTGTTCGCCGACGCCGACAGCAAGATCCAGAGCGCCGAAGGCATGCATGTGATCCGCATGCCCGAGCACTACGGCAAGCTGTCGCCGATCCTGCACACGGTGCCGCTGCAGCTGCTGTCGTACCACACGGCCTGCGCCCGTGGCACCGACGTGGACAAGCCGCGCAATCTGGCCAAGAGCGTGACGGTGGAGTGATGCCTCGGGGCGTGGCCCCGATGTTGAAAACGAGAAATAAGGTCGGTGTCTCAACAACGCCCGACGCGACTTTCCGCATTTGAAGAGCGTTGTCTCTCGACACCTGGGCCGCCATCAAGGCGGCCTTTTTCTTTGTGCCGTTCAGCGGTCGACGCGGATCACGATCTTGCCGAAGTGACGGCCCGAGGCCAGGCGCTCGAACGCGGCCGGCGCCTCGTCGAAACCGTAGACCCGGTCTATCACCGGCGCGATGCCGGCGCTGTCGACCAGCCGCGTCACATCTTCCAGCATCTTGCGGCTGCCCACCAGAATGCCCTCCAGGCGCTTGTGGCCGGCGATCAACGCCAAGGGCGAGACTGGCACCGAGTCAAAACCGCTGACACCGCCGATGATGCCGACCGCGCCGCCGTGCCGGACCGCCGCGACCGAGCGTTCCAGCGTGCCCTCGCCGCCGACTTCCAGCACCACGTGGGCGCCTTCGCCGCCGGTGACGCGCAGCACTTCGTCCTGCCATTCGGGGTTGTCGCGGTAGTTGATCACGTGGTCCGCGCCCAACTCGCGCGCCCGCGCCAGTTTCTCGTTGCTGGACGAGGTGATGATGGCGCGCAGGCCCGCTGCCTTGGCCAGTTGCAGGCCCCAGATCGATACCCCGCCGGTGCCCAGCAGCAAGGCGGTCTGGCCGGCTTTGGCGCGTCCCGCGACGAACAGGGCGCTCCAGGCGGTGACGGCGGCGCATGGCAAGGTCGCGGCCTGTTCATCCGAGAGCGAATCGGGAATGGCGACCAGGGAGTGCTCGGAGAAAATGACCTCGCTGGCCAGCACGCCGTCGCTGGCGGCGCCCGGCACCCGCGCGGTGTTGACGGGGTCGGACTCGCCATCGATCCAGTCCGGAAAGAAGGCGCCCATCACCCGGTCGCCCGGCCGGTAGCGTGTGACCCCGGCGCCGACGTCCACGACTTCACCAGCGGCGTCGGACGCTGGAATGACGGGGGCGTCCGCCGGTTTCAGGTAGCCGCCACGCGCGACCATCAGGTCGCGGAAGTTCAGCGAAACGGCCTTGACGCGCACGCGCACCTCATGGGGACCGGGTGCGCGCGCTGCCAGCGCCCCGCGTTGCAACGAGCCGATACCCTGGCCGGCGGTGATCCGATATGCCTGCATGGTGATGTCCTCTGTCTTGGTTCCAGAGAGCCGCACGGCGCGGCCCAGTGCACGTAAGATATCCGGGACCCGCGCTATCCAGTGACGTCATGTATTCCCTTCAATGTTGCCTGCAAGGAACCAGTGAGGTCGCTACGCCAACTCCCGCCAGGCCATTGCCACTTACATTGCCTCCATCCGCTACCGCGGCGTCGGGCGTGGATCGCGTTGAATGGTGTAGCGAAGGAGATGGTTCATGCGCCGGAGGACGGGGATCGCGAGCATGATGCCGATGGATATTCTCGACAGCAGGGAAAACCGCGCGACGTCATCGCGGCGATAGCAGTCGGCCTCTTCGGCCAGTTTCAGCGGCGGCGCAAGTGCCTCCAGCTCACGCGGGTCGTCGATTCCCCACTTCAACTGCGCGCCGGTGGCGCGCACCGACGGAATGCGCTGGACGAAGCGAACGCCCAGGGAACTGAGCGCGTCACAGATGAATTCCCCGTGTTGAAACCTGGAAACGATACCCCCGAGTAGCGCCCTGACGTCGTCTCGCGACAGGTACATCAGCAGGCCCTCCGCGATTACGAGCACCGGCAGGTCGGCGGGAACCTGCTCAAGCCACGCGACATCCTGGACAGCGGATGCGATCAGGAAATAGCCTTCCTGCATCGCGAAAAGCCGGCGCCGAAGGTCGACCACCTCGGGGTAGTCGACGTCGTACCAGCGCACGCCTGGCGCTGGGGCGATGCGGAAGTAGCGCGTATCCAGCCCGCAACCCAGGTGAAGTACGACGCATCGAGGATGGCGTTCGATGAAGCGGCGCGCCCATTCGTCAAGATGGTGGGCGCGCATCGCCAGACCGATCATCATGTCGCGGCCGACCTTGAGCCTGGCGAAGTCATAATCGATGCGCTTCAACGCTTCCGCGGCATAGCGGTCGTTCAGGAGCGAGTCGCCCAGTTCGGATTCGCCGGCCTTCGCGAACAGCGTGATCAGCAGGGTCTCCTTCTCCTGCGTCAGGTGCACTTTCTCTGGTTTCATTGCGCTACCCTCATTGATGTGCCGCGTCGTTGGTTGACGGTGCAATTTATCTAGATATAATTTATCCAAATTAAAGCGGCGAAGCTACCTGCCGGATGGTGCGCGAAACAGCCCGTCGTTGCGGATGTTGGCCTATCGATGGCAACAGCGCTGCATGCGTTGCGTAATTTCATATCGATCACTGGAAATTGTAAATAGCATGAAGATGAGCGAAGGTGTTGAATGGGCATTGCACTGTTGCCTGACCCTGGCGTGGGTCGGCAATGACGGGCCGGTGCCGACATCCAGGCTCGCCGCCGCATTCGAACTGCCTTCGCACTATCTGAACAAGTTTCTCCAGAGTCTGGTGCGTGCCGGAATTTTCACTTCTTCGGCGGGCGCCAAGGGGGGCTTTCAACTCGCGAAGGCTCCCGAGGCGATCTCCCTGTTGGATGTCGTGATGGCCATCGAGGGAGATGAGTGGGCATTCCGGTGCACCGAAATCAGGCAGCGTGGCGCGGGATGTCTTGCCAAGCCAAACGACTTCGCGCGTCCCTGTGGAATCGCCGCCGCCATGCAGCGAGCCGAGACCGCATGGAGAAAGGAACTGGCCGCGCAGACCATTGCCGATCTGATAAAGGCATCTCCGCCATCAGGGAGCCAGCGAATGAAGCAATGGTATGCGGGCTATTCAAGCTAGCCGTCGGAAAAGAGGGTTTCCCTCTTTTTTTGGTTCGTTAATCTAGATATAAAATATCCTGATATGAAAATGGAAAACGTCGAACAATCAAGGCGCTCCCTGGGCTCAACCCTGGTTTTGGCCCTGGGTACGTTTGCGGTCGGTATGGATGCATTCATCGTTTCCGCATTTCTGCCGGAGATGGCCGAAGACTTGTCTGTGAGCGCATCGATGGCCGGCTGGTCGGTCACTGCGTTCGCCCTTGCCTATGCATTGCTTGCCCCGATCATCGCGACGATGACTTCCACGGTGGCCCGGCGCCGGCTGCTTGTGTCGTCGCTGCTTTTGCTCGGCCTTGCCAACATCGCTTCCGCGGCATGTATGACATTGGGGCTTCTCATACTGACGCGGATAGCCGCCGCCGCATCGGCAGCGGCCTACACCCCGAACGCGGGGGCGACGGCTGCCGCCATGGTGCATCCCGGTCAGCGGGCGCGAGCGCTTTCCGTCGTGATCGGAGGGCTCACCGTTGCCACTGCATTGGGCGTTCCGCTTGGCCATGCGATCAGCGTGTTCATGAACTGGCGCGCCTCATTGGCTTTTGTCGGCGTTCTTGCGTTCGCGGCGGCGGCAACGGTCTTTCTCGTGATGAAACCCATGCCCGGAGGCGCCGCCATCGGTTTGCGGCAACGATTGTCGGTGCTTGCAAGACCAGGTGTCGTGGGCATACTGATGCTCACGGTTTTCGGGATGGCAGCGGCTTACTCGGCGTACGCCTTCGTCATCTCCATCCTGGAAGGCTTTCAGATCCCGCCCGCCAATTTCACCATGATGCTGTTCATGTATGGGCTTGGCGCCTTTTGCGGCAACTATCTTTCCGGGTGGGCTACGGACAGGCACGGGCCGATCATGACGCTTGCCTGCGCATACCTTGTCATGACCTTGGCCCTTGGCGGCCTGGGCCTCATGTCCGGCGGGAAAGGACTTGAAGCGATCTATCCGATTTCTTTCCTGATAGCGTGCTGGGGGGGCAGCAGCTGGGCCCAGTCACCCGCACAGCAGCAAAGGCTGATCAGCCTGGCTCCACAGGAAGCCAACCTGGTCATTGCGCTGAACTCTTCGGGAATCTATATCGGGATCGCTATCGGGACAATGATAGGCGGCCAGCTGATTGGCCTGGGCGGGTCGTATCCGTTATGGGCCGGGGCGGCACTGGCTGCAATTGCGATGTGCTACATCATGATGTCTGGAAGTACAGGGCGCCAAGGCTCCGATCGCGGATAGCGCTGGGCAGTCGAGCGGCGCCGGGTCGGGCCCCCGGCACGTAGCCGCGCCGGAATCGGGCACCTTGAGAACATAACCTGGGGCTGGCCGGGGATGCCGTGAGCCAGGCCGCGCGCTTCCATCGCGGTCAGCACAGCGACAACATTCTCACGCTGAAACTGGTTCTTGCCACACAGGACTGCAAAAAATATAATGAGAATCGTTTTCATAAACGTGTCGTGGCCATCCTCGTCCCGAACGGCGGCCGCTTTTTTTTATGGCAAGCACCCAGTCCGGTGCGCCTGGCTTGGCCAGCGCGCCGCCCTTGCGGAAATTCCATCGCCTGCGACCCGGCCTGAGCTTGCAGCTTGCTTGCGAGGCCGGTGGCGAGTCGTCGACGGGGTTGGCGACTGTGGACGATTCCCTGCGGATCGTACTGGTGCTCGACGGCAGGATCGACGTCAGCTACGGCCGGGCCGCGCTGAATCTGGTTCGTGGCCAGGGGGCCGACGCGGGTCTGGTGATGCTGCGCGAACCCGAGGAATGCCGGCGTGTGGTGCGAGGGGGAGAATCGTCGCGGCGTGTCAGCATCGGCGTGAGCCGGCAGTGGCTGGAACAGTCGCTCGGCGAGACCGCGGTGATTGCGCCGCATCTGGCGACGCGCTGCTGGAGCGCATCCACGCGGATCCGGCTGCTGGCCGAGCAGTTGCTGAGTCCTCCGCCTATGCCGCGACAGCTGGGCAGCCTCTACCTTGAATGCCGTGCCATCGAACTGGTCATCGAGGCGCTGTCGCATGGCAGGGCGGGCGATTGCCATGGCACCGATCCCATGCCGTTGCCCGCGGCGGTTCATCGTCGTATGGTCGATCTTACGCATTGGCTGCGCCGCCACGCCGACCAGCCCTTGAGCATCGACCAGATCGCGCGCCACATGAATACCACGGCCACCACGCTGCAACGCCATTTCCGGCAGGCGCTGGGGATCACGGTGTTCGACTTCCTGCAGCACGAGCGCCTGCGCCTGGCCCGCCACGCCCTGGAATCCGAGGGGGTGAGCGTGACGCAGGCCGCGGCCATGGCCGGCTATGCCAATCCGGGCAGTTTCTCCACGGCATTCCGCCGCCACTTCGGGCTGACGCCGAACCAGGTGCGCGCCCGCCTGTAAATCCCCGCGCGGCCGCGGCGATTGCCGTTTGCGCGAACGATTCCGCCGTTTCCACAAACGACGTGTGCCGCGCTCCCGTGCTCTACTTTTCTGAGAACGAATCTTATTTGCTTTCAGGAGAAGTCCCGTGCCCGCCGTCGTCCCGATGCGTCCTCATTCCCGCCGTGTCGCGCGTCCGACCGGGCGCTTGGCTTATCCCTTGTTGGCGGCGCTGCTCGTCCAGGCGGGAACCGCGCTGGCGGCCGACGATGCGATGAGCCTGGAAGCGGTGACGGTGAATGCCTACCGCCCGGCGGAGACGATCGGAGGGTCGACCAAGACCGATACGCCGTTGCGTGAAGTGCCGCAGTCGGTGTCGGTGATCGAGCGGCGCGAGATGGATCTGCGCGGCGTGAGGAATCTCAACGAAGCCACGCGCTACACCGCGGGCGTGCTGCCCGAGAGCCAGGGCATCGACAACCGCGTGGATGATCTCTACATCCGCGGTTTCGATGCCGGCAGCTTTGGCGCGAACGTGATGCTGGACGGCCTGCGCGCGCCGTCGGACACCAGCCTGAGCTGGAACCGGACGTCCTTCAACACCTGGAACCTGGAGCGCGTCGAGGTGCTGAAAGGCCCGTCCAGCGTGTTGTACGGCCAACTGGCCCCTGGCGGCATGGTGAACCAGGTCAGCAAGCTGCCGACGCCGGAGCAGGATCAGGTGGTGCAGTTGCAGCTGGATAGTCATGGGCGCGCGCAGACGGCGTTCGACCTGGGCGGGGCCAATGGGGACGAAAACGTGCTGTGGCGGCTGGTGGGCCTGTATGGCGATGGGTCCACCCAGATCAAGCACACCGACCACGAGCAGTGGTTCATCGCGCCCAGCGCCACCATGTACTTCAATGACCATGCCACGCGCCTGACGCTGCTGGGGATGTACCAACAGGATCGCGGCGGCAGCACCTTCCAGTTCCTGCCCTACGAGGGCACCGTCGTGCCGGCCGCCGAGGGCTACATCAAGAACACGACGTTCCTGGGCGAACCCGACTGGAACACTTACGACCGCAATATATGGACCGCCGGCTGGCAGCTCGAACACCAGTTCAACGACGCCTGGAAAGTCAGCCAGAACGCGCGCTACACGCATGTGGACTCGTTGTACCGCGCCACGGTTGGCAATGGCGTGCGCGGCGCCGCGCTTACCAACCTGAGCACGCTCATCGGCGGCCGCATCCTGAATCGTCGCGCGGTCCAGGGCGAGGGCGACTCCGATGCGCAGACCATCGATACACGCGTGGAGGGCAAGTTCGCGACCGGGCCGGTCGCCCATACCATGGTCGCCGGTTTCGACTGGCAGAAGACGCAGTGGACCTTCCTGCGCCAAGCGGCGGCGGTGTCGCCCGCTGCCATCGCCATCAATGTGTACGACCCCGTCTACACCCACTACGATTTCGAACCGACACTGGCGCCGCAGATGTCCACCCGCGAGACCGATTCGCAGTATGGCGTGTATCTGCAGGACCAGATCGCGCTGGACCGCTGGCGCTTCACGCTGGGCGGCCGACAGGACTGGACGCGCATGGATTCACTCAATCGCCTGACGGGGACGCGCCAGGTGACCCGCGACGAGGCCTTCACCGGCCGCGCCGGCGTCACGTATCTGTTCGACAATGGGCTGGCGCCCTACTTCAGCTATTCGGAGTCGTTCCAGCCGACCGGCGGAACGACGCGTTCGGGCAGCGCCTTCAAGCCCACCACCGGCAAGCAGTGGGAGGCGGGCATCAAGTACGAACCGCGCGCCATTGACGGCATGATCACGTTGTCGGCCTACGAGCTGTCGCAGCAGAACGTGCTGACGGCCGACCCGCTCAACGAAGCCGACGAGGCCTACCAGGTGCAGACCGGCAAGGTGCGGGTGCGCGGCATCGAGCTGGAAGGCCGTGTCACGCCGCTGCGCGGGCTGAGCCTCATCGGCGCCGTCACCCGCATGGATTCCAAGGTGGTGCGCAGCAACGATGGCAATACCGGCAACCGCATGATCCGCGTGCCCGACTGGATGGGCTCGATGTGGGTCGATTACACCTTCCATGGCGGTCCGCTGGCCGGCCTGGGCATGGGCGCGGGCGTGCGCTACGTCGGCCCGACTTATGGCGACCTGGCCAACTACCTGCATATTCCCGGCTACACGCTGTTCGACGCCGCGCTGCGCTATGACGCCGGCAAGATCGGCGGCATGAACCTGCAACTGGCGCTCAATGGCAGCAACCTGGCCGACAAGCGGTATGTGGCCACGTGCTCGGCCGCCACCTCGTGCTATTACGGCACGGGCCGCACGGTCATGGCGACCGCGAGGCTCACGTGGTGAGTGCGGGCTGGCCCATAACTGCGTGGCTGCTGCTGGTGTTGTCGCTGACGGTGGCGGTCTTCCTGCCGGCGTCCGCGCTGGCCGATGATGGGTGGCCGCGCCGTTTCGACAATGCCGACGGCACGCGGACAATGCTGGCTGCCGCCCCGCGGCGCGTCCTGTCGACGTCGGTCACGGTGACCGGCACGCTGCTGGCCATCGAAGCGCCGGTGATCGCCAGTGCCGGCAATGCCAACGGCCGTTTTTTCGACCAATGGGCGGCAGTGGCGCGCGCACGCGGTCTCAAGCCGTCATGGCCGGCCGGGCAGGTGGACCTGGAGGCCGCCTACGCGGCGCGGCCCGATCTGATCGTTGTTTCCGCCACGGGCGCGGATTCGGCGCGCGAGCAACTCGACGCCTTGCGCGCGATCGCGCCGGTCATCGTGGTGGACTACAGCCACCAGACCTGGCAGGAACCGGCCCTGCAGCTGGGCCGGGCGCTGGGCACGGAGGCCGCCGCGACGCGCGCCGTCGCCGGTTTCGATGCCCGGGTTGCCGCGGCGCGTGCCCGCTTGCGCGTACCGCAGGGCAAGGTGAACATCATCAGCTATAACGGCCCGGGCACCAACAATCCCATCGCCACGCCGGCCAGCCCGCATGCGCGGCTGCTGGCGGCCCTGGGGTTTCGGATCGAGGCGCCGGATCCGGCCTGGCACGTCGCGCTGGGCCGCCCCGGAGACTTCGTCTGGGCGCCGTATGAAGCGCTGACCCGCTTGACCGCGCAAACCACCTTCGTGTTGCGCGCGGATGCCGACGATGCCGAGGCGATGTTGCGCGATCCGGTGCTGGCCAACCTGCCTTCGGTACGCGCGCGCCAGGTCTATGGCCTGGGCCGGGACGCTTTTCGCATAGATGCGTACAGCGCGGGCCAGATCCTCGACGCGCTGCTCGAACGGTTCGGGACATGACGCCGATGCCAAGGGCGCGCACGCCGCTTGCGCGTCGCCATACCTGGTGCTTGTTGCTGGCCTGTGCCCTTGCGATTGCCTTGCTGGCGCCGCTGAGCCTGATGATGGGGGCGCGTCCGCTGTCGCTGACGACGGTGAGGCAGGCCTTGGCCGCCTTCGATCCGCTCGACAGCGCGCACCTCATGGTGCGTCACCTGCGCTTGCCGCGCACGCTACTGGCGCTGGCGGCCGGAGCGGCGCTGGGCGCCGCCGGGGCGTTGATGCAGACTTTGACCCGTAACCCGCTGGCCGATCCAGGGCTGCTGGGCGTCAATGCGGGCGCGGCGCTTGCCATCGCCGCGGCCACGGCACTGGGCGTCGTGCACGGCCCGGTCGCGCAACTGCTGGCCGGCCTGGGCGGAGCGGCGCTGGCGGGCGCGCTGGTCCATGCCATTGGCGGCCTGCATCGCGGGCGCGATCCCCTGCGGCTGGTGCTGGCGGGCGCGGCCATGTCGGCGATCCTGTTTGCCGCTACGCAGATCATCACTGTCAACAGCGACGATCGCGTCTTCGACCAATTCCGCCATTGGGTGGTCGGCTCGCTGCAAGGACGCTCTGGCGCCGTGCTGGCCGTGGTGCTGCCGGCAACCGTGACGGGCGTCGCCCTGGCGCTCGCATGGGGCCGAACCCTGGACGCATTGGCGTTGGGGCGTGACCTTGGCACGACCCTGGGCACGCGGCCGTACCTGGCCTGGTCAGGCACCGCGGCGGCTATCGTGTTGCTGGCCGGCGCGGCCACCGCCGCCGCCGGGCCGCTCGCCTTCATCGGGTTGGCCGCGCCGCACCTGGCCCGCCACGCCTGCGGGTCCGCGCATCGGCGCCTGATCCCCTGCGCCGCGCTGGTCGGAGCCTGCCTGCTGCTGGCTGCCGATACGCTGGGCCGGATGATCGTCCCGCCCGACGAGATCAGCGCCGGAATCATGGCGGCGCTGCTCGGAGGACCTCTTTTTGTCGCGCTGGCGCGCCGTGCCGGTGCTTGCTGACATGCGCGATTCCGTTCCCATGCCGCCGCGGCGGTACGTGCATCGCTTCGGCTTCCTGGCCCGGCGGCGGGTTTTACTCGGTGGCCTGGCGCTCGCCCTGTGCGCCGTCATCCTGGCATTGATTGCCCTGGGGATCGGCAGCGCGGAACTGTCGCTGGGCCGCATTCTCGACATCGCGATAGGAGGATCCTCCGCCACGCCCGGTGAGCGCCTGATCCTGGGCTTTCGCCTGCCGCGGGTGCTGACCGGCCTGTCCGTGGGGGCCGCGCTGGGGGTGTCGGGGGCCGTATTCCAGTCATTGTCGCGCAATCCGCTGGGCTCGCCGGATCTGATCGGGTTCACGACGGGCGCGGCCACCGGCGCGCTGTTGCATATCGTGGTTTACGGTCCGTCCACCGTCGGCGCGGCAATGGGCGCGGTCGCTGGCGGCGCCTTGACCGCGGTCGCCGTCTGGCTGCTTGCGCGGCGCCAGGGCGCGATGGGCACGCGGCGCCTGGTGTTGGTCGGCGTTGGCGTGGGCGCGATCCTGCACGCCGTCAATGGCCTGTTGCTGGTCAAGGGCGATCTCGATCACGCATTGCTGGCGAACCTGTGGTTGTCCGGTTCGCTCAATGCGCGCGCATGGGCGCATGCCTGGCTTGCCGGCGTGGCCGTCATCCTGTTCCTGCCGCCCGTCTGGTTGTCGGTGCGCCGCCTGGCGCTGCTGGAAATGGGCGACGACGTCGCCGGGCAGCTGGGCCTGCCGGTAACCCGGGTACGGCTGGCGATGCTGTTCTGCGCGGTGATGCTGGCATCCCTGGCCACCGGCGCGGCCGGGCCGATCGCCTTTATCGCGTTGGCCGCGCCGCAGCTCGCCCGGCGCCTGCTGCGCAGCACCGGACCGTCGGTGGGCGGGGCGGCCGCCATGGGCGCCTGTCTGGTGGTGGCGGCCGACCTGCTCGGCCAGCAGACGTTCTGGCCGTTGCACCTGCCCATCGGCAAGCTGACCGGTTTGCTGGGCGGCCTGTACCTGATCTGGCTGCTGCTGCGTCGGGGCGCCCGATGATTTCCTCTCGCGGACGATTACCCATGCAAGATTGCTCTGCATCCCCGCCTTGCGCGATGGCGCTGCGCGCGCGCGGGCTGACACTGGCGCATGACCTGGGCGCGGTGTGCCAGCAGTTGGACCTCGATATTCCGGCCGGACGCATTACGGTCATCCTCGGGCCGAATGGGTGCGGCAAGTCGACGCTGTTGCGGGGATTGGCGCGCCTGTTGGCGCCGCAGGCCGGCACGGTGCTGCTCGACGGCAAGGACCTGCGGCGCTTTGGAGCGCGCGAGCTGGCCGTTCGCCTGGGCTGCCTGCCGCAGGCGCCGCAAGCCCCCGACGGCATACGGGTGGCGGAGCTGGTGGCGCGTGGCCGCTATCCGCACCAGGCGTTCTGGCAGCCGTGGCGCGCGGAGGATGACGAGGCGGTACAACGCGCGCTGGAACAGACGCGCTTGACGGCCCTGGCCGATCGGCCCGTCGACACCTTGTCCGGAGGCCAGCGCCAGCGCGCCTGGCTGGCATTCGCGCTGGCGCAGAACGCGCCTGTGATGCTGCTCGACGAACCCACCACCTACCTGGATATCGCTCACCAGCTGGAAGTGCTGGATCTGTGCCGCAGTTTGAACCAGCGGCAGGGCAAGACCCTGGTGATGGTGCTGCACGACCTGAACCAGGCCGCCCGCTATGCCGATCACATCGTGGCGCTGCGCGACGGAAAGGTGCAGGCCAGCGGCCCGCCGGCCGAGGTCATCACGCCGGAGCGGGTGCGGCGCCTGTTCGGCATCCGCTGCGTCGTGATGGCGGATCCCGTGTCCGGGACGCCGCTGGTGGTGCCCGTTTCCAGCGCCGAAACCGACTGAACCGATACTCCAAGGAATATAGCCTCATGTCATCTTCCCCTTTGTGCATCGGCCTGTCGCTGGCCGCCACATGGTTGTCCGCCTCCGGCTGGCGACGCCCGGACAGCCGGGTCGAGCAACTGCACGGCGCGCCGTTCTACCGCGATGTGGCACGCCGCGCCGAGCAGGCGTGCCTGGACTTCGTGTTCCGGCCGGATGCCTTGTTCCTGGACGTGCCGGCGCTGGCGCGCGGGCCGGGCTTCAGCAGCCTGGATCCGACGCTGCTGATGGCGGCGCTGGCGCAGGATACGCGGCATATCGGCCTGGTGACGACAGCCGCGACCTCGTTCAATCCGCCCTACGTGGTGGCGCGCCAGCTGCAATCGCTGGACTGGATCAGCGAAGGACGCGCGGGTTGGAACATCGTCACCGCGTTGGACGGCAGCCGGAATTTCGGCGATGCGCCAATGCCGCCTTCGGCGCAGCGCTATCGCAAGGCGCTCGAGTTCACCGAAGTCGTGCGCGCGTTGTGGCGCAGTTATCCGCAGGAGGCGGTGCTGGCGGACCGCGAGTCCGGGCAGTACGCGGATGTCACGCGTATCGCGCCGATCGCGCATCGCGGCGAGTATTTCAGCGTCCAGGGACCCTTGAATGTGCCTGGTCGCGCCCACGGCCGCATTCCCCTGTTCCAGGCGGGCGCGTCCGATTGGGGGCGCGATTTCGCCGCCCGCGTGGCGGATGCGGTGTTCGCCGCTACGCCCGATATCGAATGCGGCGTGGCGTTGCGCCGGGACCTGCGGCAGCGGGCGCTCGACCATGGCCGCGAGCCCGCGGCCATACGGGTGCTGCCGGGGTTGAGCCTGTATCTGGCGGCGTCGCGGGCCCAGGCCCGGGATTTGCATCGCGCGGCCCACGCGGGCCAGGACCGGGCACGCCAGCGCCTGTACGTGGGAAGGGCGCTGGGCCTGGATCTTGAACGGCTTGATCCGGACCAGCCCATCACCGTGCGCATGCTGGGGCAACCCGGGCCCGACATGCGCAGCCCCACGCACGTGCAATTGCTGCGTCGGCTGGTCGAGCGCGAGCAACCCTGTCTGCGCGAGCTGCTGGCGCGGCCGGAGGCCGCGGCATCGGCGCATTGGACCGTGGTGGGAACGGTCGACGACGCGGTGGCCGAGATCCAGCGCCGGGCCGAGGCCGGCGCGGCGGACGGGTTCATTGCGCTGCCGGGTGGGGCGATGCAGTCGCTGGATCTGCTGCTGGACGGCGTGATGCCGCGGCTGGCGGCGATGGGATTGGCGCGGCGCGCCTACGCCGGCACCACGTTCGCGAGCAACCTGGGGCTGGCCGGGAGATGCTGCGAGCCAGGTCGCGCGGTTCCCTAGTCGATGACCTTGCCCTGCCGGTCGATGTCCTGCCACTTGCCGCCTGACCACCAGCGATGTTCACCGTCGCTTTCTTCCTTGCAGCCGAAACCGACGCTGGCCTTGCCGTCTTCGTAGGGAAAGGCGCAGTCATAGACCGGGGCGACGACGATGGCGCCGGTTTCCTCGTCCGCAAAGCCGATCTTGCCGTTCAGGCGGATGCGATAGCGGCCTTCCTGGGGGTAGTCGGGCCCGTTGTCGAACAGGTAGACCTGGTAAGGCTCCTGCAAATGCCGGTCGACCACGCGAAAGCTATACGTTTTGTCGAGGTAGATGCAGTAGCGAAACGGGTTGCCGGCCACGAAGCAGTCGTCGATCCACTCGGGTTCGATGGCGCGTTGTTTCAAGGTCTGCCGGGCTTGCTCGGCGTCGGGGTCGACGTGGGTTTGCGCGGTGGCCAGGAGCGGCAACAGCAGAAAAGCGAAGCAGAGCGGGTGAAGGCGAGGCATTGCGGTAGCCGCGTCATCCGGCGCGGCGGCTGGGAGGAAAGGGGCCATCATAAGCCGGCTGCGCAGGGGCGCGGGCGATGCCGCTCGGCATGCCCGCGCCGCCGCCTGGTTCAGGCCGCGGCGGTCGCGGCGTCGCCGCCTTCCATGCCGCCGACGCCAACTGCCGCGCCGCCGCCGTCGATGGCCTGGGCCGTTTTTTCGGCCTCGGCCAGGGCGTCGCGGACTTCGGCGACCTGCTTCTGGGCTTCCTTGTCGTGCTGCCGCAGCTTGCTCTTGAGCATGGCGAGCAGTTCCTTCATGGCCCGGATGGCATCGCGCACGGCCTGGGCGTCGTCCTGGCGGCGCTGGGCGGCCTGCGGCTCGTGGCGGGATTCGGTGGGGGCGCCGGCCTTGTCGTTCCGGTCGCCGGCCGTGTCGGTGTCGACGGACGCGGATGCGGCCTTGGCGGCGTCCGCCCGGGCCGCGGCGGCGGCGCCTTGCGCCGCGGTGTCGGCCGCGGGTGTGTCGGCCGTATCGGCGTCGCTGTCCAGCGCCGTGTCGCTGGCGGCGGCATAGGCCGCCAGGGCGCGGGAGGCGGCGGTCGTCGGCGTGGACGCGCCGGCGCCCGTGGCATCGGCGCCTTCGGCCGTGCCGGCCGGCGTGCCGTTGGCGTCACCCGTGGCCGGGGCGCCGCTCGCGCCATGCACCACGGGCGCGGCCGCCGCGCCCGGCGACGCGCCGGCCGCCTGCACGCCGCCGCTGTCCTTGAGGGCGCTGGCGGCCTGGCCGAGTTCGCCGGCCAGCTGGCGCAGTTCACGCAGGATGGCCTTGGCCGCGGCCTTGCCCAGGAACATCAGCATCTTCTTGAGCGTGTCGATGCGCTGCTTGATCTGCGCGACGCGGGCGCGTGCCAGGTCGTGGCGCGACTGGGCCGCGTCGGTGGCCATCTGGAAGGCGGCCTTGCGCGCCTTGGCCGCGCGCTCGAGCGCGTCGTCGCTGAGGATCACGCGGATTGAGACCGGTTTGTCCGCGGGCTGCGCGGCGTCCCGGTCCCGCGCCGCATCCGCGTCGCGCCTGGCGGCGGCAGGGGCGTCGTTGCTGGCGGTGGCTGTGGTCGGAAGGAGGGTGTCGGTGAGCAGGGACTGCATGGAGGATTCCGGTAAGGCGGGACACATGGCGTCGCGGCCGGCCGATGGCCGGCGCTGCGACGGCGAGGTGACACGACATGTACGGCAGGTCGATGCGCATTCTTTAACCGCGCCGGGCAGGAATCCGTCTGACACTGCCGCGCTGCCCTGCGGCGGTGGTATCTTCTGCCCCATGTCCGTCCGTGATTCCTCCCTGTCCCTGTCCAGCGCGCCGGTGGCGCAGGATGCCGCCAGCGCCGCCCTGCCCGCGGCCCAACCCTATGTGCACGTGGCGGGCACGACGCGCACCCTGCATTTTTCCGACAAGGTCATCCAAAGCCGCATGTCGACCCTCAGCCCCGATGCGCTCGACCTCGAGTACACGCGGATGATGATGGGTTTCGTGCTGTTCGCGCCGGCGCCCGCGGACATCCTGATGGTGGGGCTGGGAGGCGGGTCGCTGGCCAAGTTCTGCCATCGCTACCTGGCGCATTCGCGCATCGAGGTGGTCGAGATCGATGCGGGCGTCATCGCCTTGCGCGATGCATTCATGGTGCCGCCCGATGGCGAGCGTTTCAGGGTGGTTCAGGCCGATGCGGCCGACCATCTGCGCGGCCTGCGGGACGCCGCCGACGTGCTGCTGCTGGACGGCTTCGACGACGCCGGCATCCCTCCCGCCCTGTGCTCGGCGGACTTCTACGCGGATTGCCATCGCGCCCTGCGCGACAACGGCATCCTGGTGATCAACTTCCATGTGAACCATCCGCTGCACCACGCCTACCTGGACCGGGTGCGCGCCGCGTTCGGCGGCGCCATGTTCGAGGTGGTGGACGATGACATGACCAACAGCATCGTGTTCGCCTGCAAGGGCGACCTGCTGGATGATCCGGCGGCGGCCGACCTGAAGCGGCCGGCGGTCATTCCCAAGGACGCCTGGCGCCAGTTGATGCCCACCCTGCGCGTCATCGGCGCGACGCGCGAACTGAAGTGACGCGGCGCGGTTTTCCGGCGTCCGCTAACGTCCGGTAGCGCGCGGCGGGGGTTTGTTGCACATGGCGAGCCTGCGTCCGTAGCCGCCTTGCTAGCATCCACGCTTTTCCCGCACCGCCAGGATCCTTTCCATGAGCATCTTCTCCCGTTTTTTCGGTCGCGCCGAATCGTCCGCCGACACCGTCGCCCTGACGGCCAATCCCGACATGAAGGATGGCCCGAGCCTGCAGGTCGTGTTCGCCGCGCCGCTGGCGCCGCAGGCCGATGCGCTGGCGGCGGCGCTGCGCGCCTATCACCCCGAGATGCGCGAGGCGCGCGCGGAGATCGAACCGGACATGCCGGAATTGCTGGCCCTGGTCGGCTGGGGCAAGCACGTGGTTCGCCTGGTGGGTTTCAACGCGCCCTTCCCCCAGGATGCGCTGGAGGCGTGCGTGGCGCCGGCGCACTATCCCGCCGAGGTCAAGGAGCAGGTGCGCGGCCACGTCAGCCATGTGCTGCTCTACTACGCCGGCTTCGAGACGGACCCGCTGGAGCAGTACGTGGCGCTGGCGGCGGTGGCCGGGGCGCTGGCTGGATTGCAGGCCGTCGCGGTGTTGAACGAGGATGCCCATACGTCACTGCCGGCGGGGGTGTTCTCGCGCGAGTCGATGGGCGACGAAAGCCTGGAACTGCTGCGTTCGCTGCCCTTGAACATGCTGTACTGCGGCTTCGTGAAGTACGAGGTGGAAGGCGTGCAAGGCGTGTGGATGCGCACCTATGGCGCCGGCCGCTTCGGGCTGCCGGACTTCGCCGTGCTGGCCGAGGGCCATCACCAGGGCGAGCAGTATTCGAACATGTTCAACAACATCATGGCGTACGTGCTCGACAGCGGCGCCGAGCTGGCCGCCGGCCACACCATGCAGATCGGCGAGGACCGTTACATGAGGCTGCGCGAACCGCTGGAGGCCGAGTATTTCCTGCACGGCCCGCAGGCAGTGCTGGTGACGGAGATCATCGACGCCTCGCAGATCAACAAGCCGGCCGACGCCCAGGACGACTGACGGACGTACCGGCCGGCTCTTGGGGCAACGGTTCGAGAGGGGGCGCTCATGAGGGAGCGCGCCCCGGCAAAAAGAGGGCCGGCACGGTGCCAATGCCCGAAAAATCTGACTCATCCGTACGCGGAGCGTTGCAGATGGCCGAGGTTGGTGGTTTTTAGGACGAAATAACCTGCTTTTCTATATCAATTCTAATTATTACGACTGTATGTAATTGTATATACTCACTGCCCGATTCCATCATTTCACGCTTCGCCCGCCACGGATCGAGTGCCGGGTCTGCAGGAGTAAGGCATGTTGAGCAAGGCAGTAACGCTTGGCGCGGTGACGGTCCTGTCACTGCTGGTGGCCGGTTGCGCCACCGAACGTTCCCAGTCGGTCGCGGTACCCGCGGTCGCCGCGGCCAGCAAGCCCTACCAGGGCGTGCGCAGTCCGATCTCGGTTGGCAAGTTCGACAACCGCACCAACTACCTGCGTGGCGTGTTCTCCGACGGCGTAGACCGCCTCGGCGGCCAGGCCAAGACCATCCTGGTCAGCCATCTGCAGCGCAGCGGCCGGTTCCAGGTGATGGACCGCGACAACCTGTCCGAAATCGCCCAGGAAGCGGCGTTCAACAAAAAGGCCAGCCAGATCAAGGGCGCGCGTTACGTCGTGACGGGCGACGTGACGGCGTTCGGCCGCAAGGTGACGGGCGACCATCAGCTGTTCGGCATCCTCGGCCGAGGCAAGGAACAGGTGGCTTACGCCAAGGTCGACCTCAACGTGGTCGACGTGACGACCTCCGAGGTGGTCTATTCCGCGTCGGGGGCGGGCGAATACAGCCTGTCCAACCGCGAAGTCATCGGCTTCGGCGGCACCGCCGGCTATGACTCCACGCTGAACGGCAAGGTGCTGGACCTGGCGATCCGCGAGGCCGTGGATCGTCTGGTCGATGGCATCGAGCAAGGCGCCTGGCAACCGGTACAACCCTGATAGGTATTCCAATGTCGAACAATCTGGCGAAGGCGCGCCCGCGGGCGCTCGCGCGCATGGGGCGCGCCATGGCGGTGGTTGCCGTGGCGGGGTTGCTGGGCGCGTGCGCGCAGCAACCCAAGAGCATGTACAGCTGGCAGTCGTACCAACCTTCGGTCTACGCCTATCTCAAGGACGATGGCGCCGACTACGCGGCGCAGAGCCTGGCGATGGAAAAGAACATCGAAACCGCGCGGGCGAGCAACGCGCAATTGCCGCCGGGCTTCCGCGCGC
This sequence comes from Achromobacter sp. CSND-B12, assembly GCF_052906545.1. Lineage (NCBI taxonomy): Bacteria > Pseudomonadati > Pseudomonadota > Betaproteobacteria > Burkholderiales > Alcaligenaceae > Achromobacter > Achromobacter sp. CSND-B12. The sequence goes on from NZ_JBREGJ010000001.1 coordinate 3,378,967, forward strand.
ATCTGGGCATGCTGTACCTGAAGCTGGGTGATGGCGCCAAGGGCCTGGAACAGCTGGAAGGCGAGAAGGCGGCCTTCCCCGAATCCAAGCCGTTCATGGATTTCCTGCTGCGCAATGCCAGCAAGATGGCGGACAACGCCGCGTCGGCCGCGCCGTCCGAGCCCGCGTCGGCCGCACCGTCGGCGGCGCCCGCCGCGCCCGCCGCCCCGCCCACGCCGGCCAACGCACAGCCGGCCAAGAAAGGAGCCTGAGATGAACACGATCATGCGTATTGCCGTGTTGGCGCTGGTCGCGCTGTTGGCGGGTTGCGCCGCGCCGCAGCGCAATGTGGACTATGCCGCCTTTCGCGAAAGCAAGCCGGCATCGATCCTGGTGCTGCCGCCGCTGAACACGTCCGTGGACGTGGCGGCGGGCGCGGCGGTGCTGGCGCAGGCGACCATGCCGCTGGCGGAATCGGGCTACTACGTCGTGCCCGTGGCCGTCATGGAAGAGACCTTCAAGCAGAATGGCCTGACCAACGCGGACGAAATCCACGAGTTGCCGGCCGCGCGCCTGCGCGAGATCTTTGGCGCGGATGCCGCCTTGTACATGACCGTCAAACAGTACGGATCGAGCTATGCGGTCCTGTCCAGCTCGATCACGGTTTCGATCGACGCCGCGCTGGTGGACCTGCGCACGGGCGCCAAGCTGTGGGATGGCAGCAAGGAGGTCGTGCAAGCCAGCAACAGCAGCGGCGGCCTGATCGGCATGCTGGTGCAGGCGGTGGTGGATCAGGTCGTCAATACGCTCTCCGATCGCAGCTATGGCGTCGCCGGCATGACGAACAACATGCTGCTCAGTGCCGGTACTTCCGGCGGCATTCTGTACGGCCCTCGCTCGCCGCGCTACGCCGCCCAACCCTGACCAGAGCTTGCCGGACCACGCTGCCCTCGCCCCGTTGACTACGGCGCGAGGGCAGTGTCGCAATCATCATGGCCGATAGTTGCGGCGTGGCATGGCACGGCTTGCCGGCGGGGTCGAACGGTCAGGCCAGTCCTGGTTGAAATGCGCGCCGCGGCTTTCGCGGCGATCGCGCGCGTCGCGCACCGTCAAATGGGCGACCAGGGCCAGATTGCGCAGTTCCAGTCCTTCCAGGCTGTCGTCGAGATGGTCGCGGGCATCGAGCGCGCGGCGCAAGGCGGTGATGTGGTCGGCGGCGCGCCGCAGCGAGGCATCGCTGCGCACGATCCCCGCTTCGAGGGTCATCAAGGCGCGCAGCGATTGCCGCAGCGGGGTGGCGAAGGCTGCCGCCGATGTGTCGCGGGCCGGCACCGCGCAGGCCGGGGTGTCGACCCGTATCCTTGCGGGGCGCGCCAGGATGTCGCGGGCCGCGGCGCGGCCCGTGACGACGCATTCCAGCAGTGAATTGCTGGCCAGTCGATTGGCGCCGTGCAGGCCGGTGCAGGCCGCTTCGCCCACCGCGTACAGGCCGGCCACGCTGCTGCGGCCGCGGGTGTCGGTGGCGATGCCGCCGCAGGTGTAGTGGGCGGTCGGCGCCACGGGAATGGGCGTGGTGGCGATGTCCAGTCCCAACGCCAGGCAATGCGCGTGGATGGCGGGAAAGTGCGCCAGCAGGAATGCGCGCGGGCGGTGGCTGATATCCAGGTAGACGCAATCGAGCGCGTGGCGCCGCATTTCGGCATGGATGGCGCGCGCGACGATGTCGCGCGGGGCCAGTTCGGCGCGGGGATCGTAGGCCGGCATGAAGCGGCTGCCGTCTGGCAGGCACAGCCGTCCGCCCTCGCCGCGCACGGCTTCGGAGACCAGGAAGCCGTCGGCGAGCGGGTGATGCAGGCCGGTGGGATGGAACTGCATGAACGCCAGGTTGGCGGTGCGGGCGCCGGCGCGCGCGGCGATGGCGATGCCGTCGCCGGTGGCGCCGGATGGCGCGGTGGTGGTGGCGTAGACCTGGCCGGCGCCGCCGCTGGCGATTACCACCTGGTCGGCGGAGACCTCGCGGCGCAGGCGCCGGTCCAGGTCCAGCAGGCGCACGCCGCGGCAGCGGCCGCCGGGCGGGTCCAGCAGCAGATCGACGGCGCAGTGGCGCTCCAGCACCGTGATGGCGGCAAGCCGGGTCACCTGCTCGCCCAGCGCCGTCATGATGGCGCGGCCGGTGGCGTCGGCCGCATGCGCGATGCGGCGTTGGCCGTGGCCGCCCTCGCGGGTCAGGTGCAGCGCCTGGCCCTCGGTCGTGAACGCCACGCCTTGCGCCTGCAACCAGGTGATGGCCGCGCGCGCCTGGTCGAGGATGGCGCGCGCGGCCGCCGCGTCGCACAGGCCGGCACCGGCATCCAGCGTGTCGCGCAGGTGCGCGGCCACGCTGTCGCCCGGCCCCAGCGGCGCGGCAATGCCGCCCTGCGCGTGCGGGCTGGCGCCGGCATGCAGCGCGCCCTTGCTGACCAGCGCAACCTGCCGGTGCGGCGCCAGTTCGAGCGCGGCGGCCATGCCGGCCAGACCGCTGCCGATGATGATGACGTCGAAATGCATGACGGGACCTCGCAGGAAAAGCCGATGGCCACGCGCTTCAGGCCGGGCCGACCCGCTGGAACAGCGCGCCATCGCGCGCCAGGTCGCCGCTGGCCCGCACCGCACGCTTGCGCGCCTGGGCAAAGTCCAGCATGCGATCGATCGGCGCTTTGGCGCGCCGGGCCAGCGCCGGGTCCAGCTCGATCTCGTTGATGCCGTGCTCCAGGACGTTCGCGACACCGGCCAGTCCGTTCATCGCCATCCAGGGACACTGGGCGCAGCTCTTGCAGGTGGCGCTGTCTCCCGCGGTGGGCGCCGCCAGGAAATGCTTGCCGGGCGCCCGTTGGCGCATCTTGTGCAGGATGCCCTGGTCGGTGGCGACGATCAGGCGCCGCGTATCCAGTGTCCGCGCGGCCTCGATCAGCTGGGTGGTGGAGCCGATCACGTCGGCCTGCGCCAATACCGGGGAAGGCGATTCGGGATGCGCCAGCACGCGCGCATCGGGGTACTGGGCGCGCATCAGCGCCAGCTCGGCGCCCTTGAATTCGTCGTGCACCAGGCATGCGCCCTGCCACAGCAACATGTCGGCGCCGGTCTGTTGCTGCACATAGTGGCCCAGGTGCCTGTCGGGCGCCCACAGGATCTTCTCGCCGCGCGCATGCAGGTCGGCGACCAGGTCCAGCGCGATCGACGAGGTGACGACCCAATCGGCGCGCGCTTTCACCGCGGCGCTGGTGTTGGCGTAGACCACCACGGTACGGTCGGGATGCGCGTCGCACCAGGCCGCGAAGTCCGGCGCGGGACAGCCCAGGTCGAGCGAGCAACTGGCCGCGAGATCCGGCATCAGCACGCGCTTGCCGGGGCTGAGGATCTTGGCGGTGTCGCCCATGAAGCGCACGCCCGCCACGACCAGCGTCCCGGCGGGGTGGTCGCGGCCGAAACGGGCCATTTCCAGCGAGTCGCCGACGCAGCCGCCGGTGGCTTCGGCCAGTTCCTGGATGTCGGCATCGACGTAGTAATGCGCCACCAGCACGGCGTTCTCGCGGGCCAGCAGCGCACCGATGCGGCTTGCCGCCTCGGCGCGTTCGGCGGCGGAAAGGGGGGCGGGCACCCGGGTCCAGGCCTGGCCGACGATGCCGGGCTGGCCGGCGCCGGGCAGGTCGAATTCGACGAAATGCGTGGGATCGGCGGTCATGGCGAAGGTCCATAGCGTATAAATGCTCAATATGAGCATTTATGGATTAAAAAAAAGGCGACTTATGTTTTTTTTGAGCATAAATCAGATCGCCAGGATTTTCACCCGTGTTTTCCCGAGGCGGCCTTCGCACGGCGGGGGGCGCGAGCGCGGCGGGCCGGACGACCCACCGCGCAGCGGCAACCTCAGGCCGGGCAACCGGCGCGGTCACGGCGCGGGCGCCGGGCGGACCACACGCGTAGCAGCAACGCGCCGACCGCCGCGGTCGTGGCGACCACCGTGACACCGATCCAGCCCCAGTGTGCCAGCGCCAGGCTGCCCAGCGCCCCGCCGGCGGCCATGCCGATGAACACGCTGACCATCAGCACCGCGTTGAGCCGGCTGCGGGCGCCGGGATCGATGCCGTAGACGATGCTCTGGTGCGCGATCAGCGCCACCTGGATGCCGAGGTCGAAGCCGATGGCGCTGGCGGCGATCAGCCACAGCGCGGCTTGCGTCGACAGCAGCGGCAGCAGTGCTATGGCCGCGAACGAAACCGCGGTGAGCGCGGCGCCCAGGCGGCTGACGGCGTTGGGGCCGCGCCGGTCGGCGTAGCGGCCTGCCAGGGGCGCGGCCAATGCGCCCGCCGCGCCCGCCAGGCCAAAGGCTCCGGCGGCGGCGGCGCCCAGGTGGAACGGCGCGCCGTGCAGCATCACCGCCAGGGTCGACCAGAAGGCGCTGAAGCCGAGCGACAGCAGTCCCTGCGCGAGCGCGGCGCGTCGCAGTTCGCCATGCTGGCGCCAGAGTCGGGGCAGCGAGCGCAGCAATTCGACGTAAGGCAGCGCGGTGGTCGGCGCGAACGTCGGCAGGCCGCGCCACAAGGCCGCGCCCAGCGCCAGGATCGAGAGCGCCGCGACCAGGAACATTGCGCGCCAACCGAACTGTTCGGCGACGAACCCGCTGACGACGCGCGACAGCAGGATGCCCAGCAGCAGTCCCGTCATCACCGTGCCCACGATGCGGCCGCGGTGGGCGGCCGGCGCCAGCGTGGCGGCCGCGGGGACGATGTCCTGCGCCAGGGTGGCGGACAGGCCGATGGCGAAGCTGGCGGCCAGCAGTACGCCGATGTCCTGCGCCAGCGCGGCCAGCAGCAAGGCGGTGCTGAGGGCGCCCGCCTTGATGAGGACGATGCGCTTGCGGTCATAGCGGTCTCCAAGCGGCGCCAGCGTCAATATGCCAAACGCATAACCGAGCTGAGTCAGCGTGGGAATCCAGCCCAGTTCGCCGGTGCCGGCGCGCAGGTCCGCGCCGAGGATGCCAAGCATCGGCTGGTTGTAATAGAGGGACGCGACCGCGAGGCCGGCGCCTATCGCCAGCAGCAGCACCAGCCGCGCGGAAAGCTCGTGGAAAGCGGGGGCGGCGTGCGCCCGGGTATCGGAGGTCATGGGGGGAATCCGTTCAGAATGGCGCACCGTCATGTGCGTATGGCGCAGATTCTGAGCGCACCGAGCCGCCTTGGGTAGCCGGCTTGGGGGTAGATCCGTTATACGATACGCGTATGAGCACCCCTGCCCTTGCCGTCGCGACCGGCACCGACCGCATGTTGTTGATCGAAACCTTCGTGCGCATCGTGGAGGCCGGCAGTCTGTCGGCCGCCGCGCTGCAGCTCGGCGGCACGCAACCGACCGTCAGTCGTCGGTTGCAGCTGCTGGAGCGCACCCTTGGGGTGCGGCTGTTGCAACGCTCGACCCACGCCATCCGCCTGACGGAGGATGGCCAGCGCTGCTACGAGCGTGCCCGGGAGCTGCTGGCGACCTGGCAGTCGTTCGAGAATGACGTGCGTGGGGCTGGCGAGGAACTGGCGGGCACGCTGCGGGTGGTGGCGCCGCACGCGTTCGGCCAGAACCAGTTCGTCGAGCCCTTGGCGCAATACCTGCGCCAGTATCCCCGCATGCGGGTCGAATGGCTGCTGCATGACCGCGTGCCGGATTTCATCGCGGAGAATATCGATTGCGCGATCAAGGTCGGGGCGGTGCAGGACCCTTCCGTGGTCGCGCTCAAGCTGGGCGAGGTGCCGCGCAGCGTGATGGCGGCGCCGTCATTGCTGGATGGCGGACCCGTGCCCGAGCATCCGTCGGAACTGGCGCGCCTGCCATGGCTGGCGCTGCGCACGTTCTACCGCAACGAGGTGAGCCTGACCCACGTGGAGACCGGCGAGGTGTCCCGCTTCGAGATCCAGCCGCGCCTGTCCACCGATGGGCTGTATGCCTTGCGCCGCGCGGCGCTGCTGGGCCTGGGCGTGGGCATCGCGTCGGCGTGGGCCTTGCGGGATGAACTGGCCAGCGGGCGGCTGGTGCAACTGGCGCCGGCCTGGCGCGCCGCGCCCCTGCCCGTCTACCTGATCTATGCGCCTTCGCGATTGCAGCCGGCCCGCCTGCGCCGCTTCATCGAGGTCATGCGCGAATACCTGCCGGCCGAACTGCGGTCCGGGACCGGGCAGGATTAGGGCCGGCCGCCACGGCGGTCAATCCGGCCGGGCGGTGGGCAGGGGATCGCCGGCGCCGGTGCGTTCGACGATCAGCCGGTAATGCTGCGGGCTGCGGTGCTTGGCGAAATTGAAGACGTGGTCGCGGAAGGCCTGGCCCAGGCCGAGGTCGATGCGGGCGGTAATGACTTCGTCTTCCTCGCTGCTGGCGCGCGCCACGATTTCACCGGACGGCGCCACGATCATGGAACTGCCGATCATGTGATGGCCGTCCTCGTGGCCGCACTTGGCCGCGGCGCCGATCCAGACCGCGTTCTGGTAAGCGCTGGCCTGCAGCACGATTTCGTGCGTGGTGGTGCGCAGGTGCGCGGGCTCGTCCCAATGGATATTGAGTGACGGCGTGTTGTAGCCCAGCACGATCAGCTCGGCGCTCTGCAGCGACATGACGCGGTAGGTTTCGGGCCAGCGGCGGTCGTTGCACAGGCACATGCCGATCCGGGTGCGGTCCATTTCCCAGACACCGAATCCCAGGTCGCCGACTTCGAAGAATTTCTTCTCCAGATGCTGGAAGGGGGCGTCGGGCTTGTGGTCGGAATGGCCTGGCAGGTGGATCTTGCGGTATTTGCCGATGATGCGGGCGTTGCGGTCGACCAGGATGGCGCTGTTGAACTGGCGGCCTTCGGGGGTGAGTTCGGCATAGCCCAGGTAAAAGCCCACGCCCAGTTCCCGGGCCGTGTCGAACAGCGGCTGCACGTCGGCGTTGGGCATGGATTTCTCGAAGAAACGCTCGACCGCCTCGGCGTCGTCCATCCAATAGCGCGGAAAGAACGTGGTCAGCGCCAGTTCGGGGAACACCACGAATTCGGCCTTGCGGCCGGCGGCCTCCCGCAGCATCTCGACCAGGCGCTTGACCACGGCCTGGCGGCTGTCGGCAAGATTGACGGCGCCCATCTGGGCGACGGCCAGGCCCATCTTGCGGGCGGGGGATGCATTGCTCACGATATCGATCTCCAGGTCCGCTCAAGGCATGCTGCATGCGGGCGGTGTGTGCGTTATGGGGCGCGCGGGCGCGCCGGAAGCCGTCCCGACGCGTCGCCGCAGGCTCAAGCATGCATGTGCGGGCGGGAAACGACAAACCCGGCGGCGGCGGCCGCGAAGCGGCTCGCGGGTGCCGCGGCATCGCGCCAAGCGCTTGATATGTCGACGTATTTGCCCCATTGCGGCAGGAAATCGCGTCCGCCATGCATAACGCGCAGGCATGAGCGCCATGCATATTTCTATATCCGGGCAGCCTGGATCCGGCGGCGCCGCGGCCGGATTGCGACAAGTGGCATCGGCCGTTGCCAGAATGGCAAGTTCGCCGCGTTTTGTGTGGAAAGTGGACGCTAGGCATTGACCGGCCCATCGGCCAGAATTTCCCTACCGATACATCAGGGGAAAATAATGACGACACTGCTCACCACCACCGACGTCGCGAAAATCGTGGCCGCGCAGGGCCCGCGCAAGGTATTCGAAGACCTGCTGGATTATCTGCTGGCCGATTTCCTGCGCTGGCAGGAGTTCGACAAGAGCGCGCGCGTCGCCAGCCACTCGGCGGCCGGCGTGATCGAACTGATGCCCACCGCCGACCACGAGCTCTACAGTTTCAAGTACGTCAACGGCCATCCGGGCAATCCGCTGGCCGGGCTGAGCACGGTGATGGCCTTTGGCGCGCTGGCGCGGGTCAGCACCGGCGAACCGCTGCTGATCAGCGAACTGACGTTGACCACCGCGCTGCGGACCGCCGCCACCTCCGCCCTGGCCGCGCGCGCCCTGGCGCGTCCGGGATCGCGCCGCATGGCCTTGATCGGCAATGGCGCGCAAAGCGAGTTCCAGGCCCTGGCATTCCATCACATCCTGGGTATCGACACCCTGCATCTGTATGACGTTGACGGCGCCGCCACCGACAAGCTGGCACGCAACCTGGCGGGCGTGGCGGGGCTGCGCCTGCGTCGTTTCGACAGCATTGCCGCGGCCGTCGCGGGAACCGATATCGTGACCACCGTCACGGCCGACAAGGCCTACGCCACCATCCTGACGGCCGATATGATCGAGCCGGGCATGCACATCAATGCGGTGGGTGGCGACTGCCCCGGCAAGACCGAGCTGCACGCGGATGTGCTGCGCGCTGGACCGGTGTTCGTCGAGTACGAGCCGCAGACCCGCATCGAAGGCGATCTGCAGCAGATGCCGGCGGACTTCGCCGTGACCGAACTGTGGCGCGTGCTGACGGGCCAGTGCGCCGGGCGTGGCGATGCCCGCGACGTCACCCTGTTCGACTCGGTCGGCTTTGCGCTGGAGGATTTTTCGGCGCTGCGCTGGCTGCGCGACAGCGCGCTCAAGCACGGCATCGGCACGCGCGTCGAAGTGGCGCCGCAACTGGCCGATCCGAAGGATCTGTTCGGATTGGTGCGTGCCCGCCAGACCACCGTCCGGGTGGTCCGCGACACGCAGGCGCTGCTCAGGGACTGACGCGGGACGTGGCGCGCCGCGCGCGGGCTGTCACGGTTTCATGCGCTGCTTCAAGGCCTGGGTGATCATCGGGATGTCGAGATCCTGGCCCGGATGCTTCTGGCAGAAGTCGTACAGCACCGCGACATAGGCGTTGCCCAGCAGTTTGGTGATGGCACCGGCGGTGGTGGCGGCGATGGTGCCGCCCACGGCGCTGCCGGCGCCGGGGATGAACTTGAGCAGGCCCGATACCACCGAACGCCCGACCAGCGTGGCCGCCGACGCGCCCAGCGAGGAAGTGACGAGCGTGCTGATGGCGGCGGTGTTCAGCTCCATGCCGAAGGTGATGCCGATCTTGGCGATCATGCCGACCTGGATCGGCACCAGCGCCACCGCATCGGAAAACGGAATCGGCGCGGCGGCGGCGGACGCGGCCAGTCCGGCCGCGATGTTCACTTCTATTTCAGCCCGCTTTTTTTTTACTTCCAGCGCTTTCTGGTTGCGGGTCGATAGCGCATTGGCATAAGCGCGCTGCTGTGATTCGGGGATGTACTGGGCGGTGGCTTCGATCAGCGCGTCCAGTCCCATCGGCGGCAGGTCCGCGTCCAGTTCCTCGATGCGTTCGGGCAGCGCGCGTACCGCCACCACCTGGCGCGCGCGCGGCAACAGGGCGCGCGCCTGTTCCAGGAAAGGACTGTTCTTGCGCGCCTTGGTGAGCACGACGATAACCGGGATGCCGGCGTCGGCCAGCAGGGCGCTCAGTTCGATTTCGGCGTCTTCGACGCGGTGGCCGCTGTCCTGGATGCACAGCCAGGCGGCGTGCAGGTGCCGGTCCTGGTCATCCGCGGCGGAGCGTTCGCGGATCAGGTCGGCCAATTGCTGGCGTGAGCGGGCGTAGTCGCCCACTTCCAGGCCACGGGTGTCGATGATGGTCAGGGGGTGGCCGGGCCGCGAGAATTCCTGCGTGGTCTGGGTGACCGGCTTGCCGGCGCCTGTCTTGGCCAGCTCGCCGCGGAACACGGCGTTGATGAGCGTGCTCTTGCCCACGCCGGTCTTGCCGGCCACCAGGATGTTGACGCGTCCCGCGCCGCGCGTGGCGGTGCTGATCGCATCGGCGATGGCGTCCTGCAATTGGGGCGTGTCGTGGCGGGGCGGATTCATGGCAGGCGGCGGGCGCGGGAAACAGGCATGGCTTGATTCTAGCGATAAAAGCGCGCGGGCCGGATTCAGCCGTACAGGTGCTGCGACTCGGGAAAGCGGCGCGCGCGCACGTCGGCGGCGTAATCGCGCGCGGCCGCCTGGATGCGGTCGGCCAGGGTGTCGTAGCGTTTGACGAAGCGGGCGGTGCGCTCGAACATGCCGAGCATGTCGTCCACCACCAGCACCTGGCCGTCGCAGCCGGCGGAGGCGCCGATGCCGATCGTGGGGCAGGCGATCGCCTCGGTGATGGCCAGCGCCAGCGGCTCGACCACGCCTTCGATCACCACGGCGAAGGCGCCGGCCTCGGCAACCGCCGTGGCGTCGGCGGCGATGCGGGCGTATTCGGCATCGCCCCGGCCGCGGGCGCCATAGCCGCCAAGGATGTTGACCGCCTGCGGCGTCAGGCCGATGTGCGCCATGACCGGAATGCCACGCGCCGACAGATAGGCGATCGCCGGCGCCATGGCCTGGCCGCCTTCCAGCTTGACGGCGCTGGCGCCGGTTTCCTTCAGGACGCGGGCGGCCGAACGGAAGGCCTGCTCCGGGCTTTCCTCGTAGCTGCCGAACGGCATGTCGACCACCACCAGGGCCTGGCGCGCGCCGCGCACCACCGCGGCGCCGTGCGCGATCATCATGTCCAGCGTGACGGGCACGGTGGACGGCAGGCCGTAGATGGTCTGCGCCAGGCTGTCGCCCACCAGCAGCGCGTCGCAGTGCGGATCCAGCAGTTCGGCCATGCGCGCGGTGTAGGCGGTGAGCATGACCAGGGGTTCGGCGCGCTTGCGGGCGCGAAATGCCGGGGCGGTCATGCGGCGCGGCGCGCCGGCGGCGGAATTCAGGGTGGCGGTAGTGGACATGCGGGCTCCTGGTATGCGGCGCGCAAGGCCCGTGGACGGGCGCCGCGCGCGGCACAGGTATATCACGGCGTGGCGTCCGGCGCTGCCAGCAGCGCCGCGCGCATGTCTTCCAGGAAGGCCGCGGCGATGTCATCCAGGTGGCTGCGCCGTTTGGCCACCATGCTGATCTCGACGTCGTAGTGATAGGCGTCGGCGTCCAGCGCGTGCAGCAGGCCGGCCGTCACGTAGGGCGCGGCGTAGTGCTCGGGCAGGTAGCCCAGGTGCGCGCCCGACAGGATCAGGATCAGCGCGGCCTCCATGTTGTCGGCTTCCGAGGTGATGTGGCGCGGGCGGCCGGCGAACGACGATTCCGGCAGTGGATAGGTGCGCCAGGTCCAGTCGGCGTCGGCGATGTCCGCTTCGGTGACGCGGCCGGCGCGCGCCGCCAGCGGATGGCTGGCGCCGCAGTAGGCGACCTGCCTTTCCTGGAACAGCGGCGTGTAGTCCAGCATCGGCACGCGGTGCAGGAAATAGCCGATGGCTACCTGCATTTCGTCTTTCAGGATCAGTTCCTCCAGTTCGCGCGGGCTGCGGATCAGCACCGACAGGCGCACCGCTTCGTCGCGCCGGCGGAATTTCTCGATGGCGTGGCCGATGCGCGCGTTCTGCGCCATGGTGGCGTTGCCGATCAGGCCAAGCGTGAGGTTGCCGACCAGTTGCCGGTGCATGTTGCGCGCCTGCGCGCTGAAGTCGTCCAGCGAGGCCAGCGCGCGCCGCGCCAGCTTGTCGAAGCGCTGCCCCTTGGCGCTCAGGCGAAAGCCGCCGCGGCCGCGTTCGCACAGGGTGAAACCCAGGCGGGTCTCCAGCGTGGCCAGTTGGCTGCTGATGGTGGACTGGCCCACCCCCAGCAGCGCCTGCGCGGCGGAGACGCCGCCGGCGTCGACGATGGTGAGGAAGACGCGGATCAGGCGCAGGTCGAGGTCGGAAACGTTCGAGAGCATAGGGTAATCACCGACAAAACATCGATGAGCATCGATGTGAATTTTCCGAACTAGGCATGGATGGAAAAAGCCCGGATTTCTATTATTCCACCCGGGTTGTCGATTCGATGCAAGGCCGGCGCTGGCGCCGGCAAGCGCGCGAACCGGGGTCTGGAAGGATGCTTTTTCCAGATTCACTTCTATTTCAATAGCTGTTTTGCCGGCGGCGCTCGATGGCCCATGCCGCACGTGACGAAACAAGGGGAAGAACATGGTTCTGGACATCGGTGTAGTCGTGGCCTACCTGGCCGCGATGCTGTTGCTGGGGTGGTATGGGATGCGGCGCGCCAGGACGCACGAGGATTTCCTGGTGGCGGGGCGCAATCTCGGACCGGCCTTCTACATGGGCACCATGGCGGCCACGGTGCTGGGCGGCGCCAGCACCGTCGGCACGGTGCGGCTGGGGTATGTGCATGGCATCTCGGGGTTCTGGCTGTGCGCCATGCTGGGCCTGGGCATCATCGTGCTGAACGTGTTCCTGGCCCGGCCGCTGCTGAAGCTGCGCATCTTCACCGTGACGCAGATCCTGGAGTTCCGCTACAGCGCGCGCACCCGGCATGTCAGCGCGCTGGTGATGATGGCCTACGCGCTGATGCTGGCCGCGACCTCGGTGATCGCGACCGGCACGGTGATGCAGGTGCTGTTCGACATGCCATTCTGGCTGGCGATCCTGGTGGGCGGCGGCGTGGTGGTGGTGTATTCGGCGGTGGGCGGCATGTGGTCGCTGACCCTGACCGACATCGTGCAGTTCCTGATCAAGACCGTTGGCCTGATGGCCGTGCTGCTGCCGATCTGTCTGTCGCGGGTCGGCGGGTGGGATCAGTTGGTGGCGAAGTTGCCGGCGGCCAGTTTCGAGCCGATCGCGATCGGCTGGCCCACCATCGTGACGTACTTCCTGATCTATTTCTTCGGCATCCTGATCGGCCAGGACATCTGGCAACGCGTCTTTACCGCCCGCAGCGAGCGGGTGGCGAGGCTGGCGGGGGCGGCGGCGGGGCTGTATTGCATCGTCTATGGCCTGGTGGGCGCGCTGATCGGCATGACCGCCAGGGTCTTGCTGCCCGACCTGGACAACGTCAACAACGCCTTTGCCGCCATCGTCCAGGCCGAGTTGCCCGCGGGCATCCGTGGCCTGGTGATCGCGGCGGCGCTGGCGGCAATGATGTCCACCGCCAGCGCGGCGATGCTGGCCTCTTCCACCGTGTTGGCCGAGGACCTGCTGCCGGCCTTGCGCGGCGGCCGCGGCTTTACCCACGTGCGCAGCCATCGCCTGATGACGCTGCTGGTCGGCCTGGCTACGCTCGGCATCGCGCTGGTGGTCGACGACGTGCTGGACGCGTTGACCTGCGCCTACAACCTGCTGGTCGGCGGCATGCTGGTGCCGATCCTGGGCGCCATCTGGTGGCGCCGTGGAACGACCGCCGGCGCGATCGCCAGCATGCTGCTGGGCTGCGCCACGGCGATCGGCTTCATGATCCGCGACGGCCTGGCGGCCAACACGCCGATCTACGCCAGCCTGGCCGTCAGCGCCGTCAGTTTCATCATCGTCAGCCTGATCGGACAGGCGGCGGCGCCGGTTCACGGCGATTCATCTTCCAGGAGCACCCCATGAGTTTCACCCCCGAGAAGCTGGCCGCGTTGCGCGCCCGGTTCGGCGGCGCCAACGAAGCCGTCATCCACGATCCGCACTTTCGCGCGGTGGCGGCCAACGTCATCGACGACAGCGGCACCCGCAGCGCGCCCTATGCCGGCATGCCGACATTGCTCGACGCGCCGGCGCGGCAGGTCGACTGGACCCAACCGGATTTCGGCGACCTGCAGGTGGCGCTGCTGGGCGTGCCGATGGACCTGGGCGCCAGCAACCGCAGCGGCTGTCGCTTCGGGCCGCGCGCATTGCGCGCCATCGAGCGGGTCGGCCCCTACAACCATGCGCTCAAGTGCGCGCCGGTGCGCGAGCTGCGCGTGGCCGACATCGGCGACGTGCCGATGCGCAGCCGCTACAGCCTGGAACAGTCGCACGAGGACATCCACGCGGCCTACGAGAAACTCGTGGCAGCCGGTGTCGCGCCGCTCTCGGTGGGCGGCGACCATTCCGTGACACTGCCCATCCTGCGGGCGCTGGGCGCCCGGCAGCCTGTGGCGCTGGTGCATTTCGATGCGCATTGCGACACCGGCGGTCCCTTCGACGGCAGCCGCTTCCATCACGGCGGGCCATTCCGCCAGGCGGTGCTGGAAGGCGTGCTCGACCCGACGCGCACGATCCAGATCGGCATCCGTGGATCGGCCGAATACCTGTGGGAGTTCTCGTATGAATCCGGCATGACCGTGATCCATGCGGAGGACATTCCGCGGCTTGGGGTGGACGCTATCATCGCCCAGGCGCGAGCCATCGTCGGCGACGCGCCCGTGTATGTGTCATTCGACATCGATTGCCTGGATCCCGCTTTCGCGCCCGGCACCGGCACGCCCGAGGTTGGCGGCGTGACGGTGCGCGAGGCCCAGGCCATGCTGCGGGGGCTGGCGGGCCTGGACATCGTTGGCGGCGACCTGGTGGAAGTGGCGCCGTCGTATGACGCCACCGCCAACACGGCGCATGCGGGGGCGCAGATCCTGTTCGAGATCCTCAGCCTGATGCGGCTGCGCGGCCCGCGCTGAGACGCTGGCGCTTCAGCGCGCAGTGGCGCCCGCCACCCGCAGCAAGGTGTAGCGCCGGCTCGAGTACAGGGGCGTTACCGTACCGTGCCAGCCCGCCAGCAAGCTGCCAGCCTCGTCCTTGGGGACCGCCAGGAAAACCCGCTGGCCGGGTTCCGGCAGCACGGCGGCCAGGTCGGCGGGCTCGATCAGACCGGCGGTATCGCGCGAATAGTAGCGGGCCGAGAACGGGCGGCTGTCGACGAAGTAAAGCCTGTCGCCTTCCCGCATGGCGGCTTCGGCCTGTTGCACCAGCTGCTTCTCCGTCTTGTAGTGAACCGGCCGGGCCCATGCCAGCAGCGCCAGCGCCAGCGCGGCGGCCGGCGCCAGCGCCATGCCCGCCAGCAGCAGCCTGCCCGGGCGCGCCGCGCGCCACTGGCTGGCCTGGTTGCCGAGCGCCAGCGCCACCGGCGGCAGCGCCGGCAGCACATAGGTCCACAGGATGTTGCCCGACAGCGTGAAGAAGGCCGGCGTGGCCAGCGCCCAGGCCAGCAGGTAGGTCGTGGCTGGGTCGCGCAAGGCCGTCGGCACGCGCTGGCGTAGCGGCGCTTGGCGACGCGGCCAAAGCAACAGGCCAAGCCAGACCAGGCCCCATGGCAGGGTCGCCAGCAGCCAGTCCAGCCAGATGGCGCCGTAAGGCCGTTGGTGGGCCGAGCCGTAGCGGTCGCCCTGCCAGCCCGGATCGACGAAGCGCAGGAAGTGTTCACCGATGATGAAGTAGCGCAGGAACCCTGGCGTCTTGAGTTCGGCGGCGATGTACCAGGGCAGCGCCAGCATCAGCGTCAGGGCGATGCCGCTGGCCCAGGGCAGGGCTTGCAGCTGTGCGCGTCCATTGCGGTGCCACAGCATCCACGGCACGATCGCGGCGGCCGTCAGCACCACCGCCAGCGGCCCCTTGGACAGCAGGCCGATCGTCAGGCCTGCAAAGAATCCATAACGCCACCATGGGCGGGGCTCGCGTGGCGCCAGCAGGAAGGAGACCATCGACAGCGTGATGCCCAGCGCCAGGAACGCGTCGGTCAGCACCGCGCCGGCGCTGGCGAACGGCAGCAGCATGGTGGCGAACAGCAGCGTGGCCCAGCGCGCCGCCTGTTCGCCGTGCAGGCGGCGGCCGCACGCATGCACCAGCGCCAGCACGCCCAGCATGGCCAGCCACGATGGCAGGCGCACCGCCAGTTCCGACAGGCCGAGCAGCCGGATCGACAGCGCCGGCGCCCAGAACGCGAGCGGCGGCTTGCCCCAGAACGGCACGCCCGGCTCGAACCACGGGGTGATCCAGTCGCCCGATTGCGCCATCAGCCGGGCGATTTCGGCATAGCGCGGTTCGGAGGTGTCGGCCAGCGGCATCAGCGTCATTGCCAGCAGCCGCAACGCCAGGATGAGGCCCAGACCCAGCAGCAGGCCCCTAGAAGTTAACCGCATGCGGACCCTTGCCGGTGTCGGCCAGCGGCAGGACCGCCGCGGCGCTGTGCTGCACCTCGCTCACAAGGTAGACGGGCCGCTGCTTGGCTTCCATGTAGGTCTTGCCCATGTATTCGCCCAGCAGGCCGATGGTGATCAGCTGAATGCCGCTCAGGAAAGTGATCATGGCCATCAGCGAGGGATAGCCCTCGACGGGATCGCCGAAGATGAGTGTCTTGAAGATGATGGCCAGGCCAAACAGCGCGCCGAGCAAGGCGGCCGTCACGCCGGCGGCCGTGGCCCAGCGCAGCGGCGCGGTGGAGAACGAGGTGATGCCTTCCATCGCCAGGCGCAGCAGCGCGAAATAGTTCCACTTGGTGGCGCCGGCGGCGCGGGGAGCGCGGTCGTAGTCGATGACGCGGGTGGGCATGCCGATCCAGGCGTACAGGCCCTTCATGTAGCGGCATCTCTCGGGCAGCCGCAGCAGCGCGTCGACCGCGCGCCGGCTCATCAGGCGGAAATCGCCGGTGTCCGGCGGGATCGCGGCCCGGCTCAGGCGGCTGAGCAGCCGGTAGTAGGCATAGGCCGAGGCGCGCTTGAGCCAGCTTTCGCCCGCGCGGCTGCGGCGCCGCATGCAGACCACGTCGGCGCCCTCGCGCCAGGCCCGCACCATGTCCGGGATCAGTTCCGGCGGGTCCTGCAGGTCGGCGTCCAGCAGGATAACAGCCGCGCCCATGGCATGCTCCAGGCCCGCCGTCATGGCGGCCTCTTTGCCGAAGTTGCGGCTCAGGCGCACCAGCTTCAGCCCGGGCTCGCGCGCCATGAGGCCCGCCAGGTATTCGGCGCTGCCGTCCTGGCTGCCGTCGTCGACGAACACGATTTCCCAGGGTTCGCCCAGGGCGTCCAGCACCTGCCGCAGCCGCGCGTGGCACAGGGGCAGTACCTCGCGTTCGTTCAGGAAGGGAATGATGATGGAGACCTGCACCGGACGCGGCGGGGTACGTGGCAAGGTCGGCAGATCAGGATAGGGACGCATTGTCTGGGTACTTTCAGGTGGAGCTGACGGGCCACGCCGGCCGTGAAGCGCCGGCGTTTCGCCACTTTATTGGGCCGTCTTCGACAGCTTCCGGACGGCGACATTACATTTGCGCAAGGGTCGAGGCCGTGGGCATGACCCCGTCGGTTCATCCGGCGGCGGGCCGTTCCTGGCGTTGCGCTTCGCTTTCCGCCAGCTCCGCCTCCTCGGCATCCTTGCGGTGCATCAGCCGGTACAGCGCCGGCAGCACCAGCAGCGTCAGGATGGTCGAGGAGATGATGCCGCCGATGACCACCGTGGCCAGCGGCCGCTGCACCTCGGCGCCCGTGCCGGTGGCGATCGCCATGGGCACGAAGCCGAGCGAGGCCACCAGCGCGGTCATCAGCACCGGCCGCAGGCGCGTCAGGGCGCCTTCGCGCACCGCCTGGTCGAGCGGCTTGCCAGACTCGCGCAGCGAGCTGATGAACGACAGCAGCACCAGGCCGTTCAGCACCGCCACGCCGCACAGCGCGATGAAGCCCACCGCCGCGGTGATCGACAGCGGAATGCCGCGCAGCCACAGCGAGATGACGCCGCCGGTCAGCGCGAAGGGAATGCCGGTGAACACGATCAGGCCGTCCTTGATGTTGCCGAACATGGCGAACAGCAAGCCGAACACCAGCAGCAGCGCCGCCGGCACCACGATTCGCAGGCGCTGCGCCGCGGACTGCAGCTGTTCGAAGGTGCCGCCCCAGGCGGTCCAGTAGCCGGCCGGGACCTTGATCTTCTCGGCCAGCGCCGCCTCGGCGTCGGCCACGAAGGAGCCCAGGTCGCGGCCGCGCACGTTGGCGCTGACGACGATGCGGCGCTTGCCGTCCTCGCGCGAGATCTGGTTGGGGCCGGGCGCCAGGTCGAAGCTGGCCACCTCGGACAGCGGGATGTAGGCGGTCTGCGCCTGTCCCTCGCTCCTGGGCAGGGCGATGGGCAGTTTGCGCAGCGCCGGGATGCTCTCGCGCACGGCTTCCGGCAGACGCACCACGATGTCGAAGCGGCGGTCGCCCTGGAAGAAGGTGCCGGCTTCGCGGCCGCCGATGGCAATGCCCAGGGTGTCCTGCACGTCGGCCAGGCTCAAGCCGTAGCGGGCGGCGCGGGCGCGGTCGATGTTGACCGTCAGCACCGGCAGGCCGGTGGTCTGCTCGATCTTGACTTCGGAGGCGCCGGGAATGGCCTGCAGTACCTGCGCGACCTCGGCGGCGGAGCGGTTGAGCACGTCGTTGTCGTCGCCGAAGATCTTGACGGCCACGTCGCTGCGCACGCCGGAGATCAATTCGTTGAAGCGCAGCTGGATCGGTTGCGAGAACTCATAGTTGTTGCCCGGCATCTGCGCCGCTTCTTCCTGGATCGCGCGCAGCAGCTCGGCCTGGGTCTTGCGCGGGGCGGGCCATTGATCCTTGGGCTTGAGCATGATGTAGCCGTCGGAGATGTTGGGCGGCATCGGGTCGGAGGCGATCTCGGCGGTGCCGGTGCGGGCGAAGACGCGCTCGATCTCGGGGAATTTCTGCTTCAGCCGGGTTTCCAGCTGCTTCTGCATCTCCAGCGACTGGCTCAGGCTGGTGCCGGGAATGCGCAGCGCCTGGATGGCGATGTCGCCTTCGTTCAGGTTGGGGATGAACTCGCTGCCCATGCGCGAGGCGATCACGCCGCACAGCGCCACGAACAGGGTGGCGCCGGCCAGCACCAGCGGCGTGCGGCGCAGCGCCAGGTCCAGCAGCGGCGCGTAGCGGCGCTTGGCCCACAGCATCAGGCGGTTCTCCTTTTCCGACACCTTCTTGCCGATGAACAGCGCCACCGCCGCCGGCACGAAGGTGACGGACAGGATCATCGCGCCCAGCAGCGCCAGCACCACGGTCAGCGCCATGGGGTGGAACATGCGTCCTTCGACCCCCGTCAACGCGAAGATCGGCAGGTACACCACCATGATGATGAGCTGGCCGAATAGCAGCGGCCGGCGAGCCTCGCGCGCGGCGGCGAACACCTCGTGAAAGCGCTCGCTGCGGCTCAGGGGCCGGCCCTGGTGTTCCTGCGCGTGGCTCAGGCGCCGCACGCAGTTCTCGACGATCACCACGGCGCCGTCGACGATGATGCCGAAGTCCAGCGCGCCCAGGCTCATCAGGTTGGCGCTGACCTTGTACGTGACCATGCCGGTGAAGGTGAACAGCATCGACAGCGGGATCACCATGGCGGTGATCAGCGCGGCGCGGATGTTGCCCAGGAACAGGAACAGAATCACGATCACCAGGGTCGCGCCTTCCAGCAGGTTTTTCTTGACCGTGGCGATGGCCTTGTCGATCAGGTTGCTGCGGTCGTACACGGTGACGGCCTTGATGCCGGGCGGCAGGGTCTTGTTGATGGCGTCGATGCGCGCCGACACCGCCTGCGACACCGAGCGGCTGTTTTCGCCGATCAGCATGAACACCGTGCCCAGCACCACTTCCTGGCCGTTGTCGGTGGCGGCGCCGGTGCGCAGTTCGCGGCCGATGCTGACGTCGGCCACGTCGCGGATGCGGATGGCCTGGCCGTCGACGGCGGTCAGCACCACGTCGCGGATGTCGTCGATGGAGCGCACCTGCCCCGGCGCGCGGATCAGGTACTGCTCGCCCTTGCGCTCGATATAGCCGGCGCCGACGTTGGCGTTGTTGCGGTCCAGCGCCGCCATGATGTCGGTCAGCGACAGGCCATAGGACGCGAGCCGCTCGGTGTTGGGCGCCACCTGGTATTCCTTGGCGAAGCCGCCGATCGAGTTGATCTCGGTGACGCCGGTGATGTTGCGCAGCTGCGGCTTGATGACCCAGTCCTGGATTTCGCGCAGGTCCGTGGGAGTGTAGGGGCTGCCGTCCTCCTTCTTCGCGCCTGGCTCGGCCTCCACTGTCCACAGGTAGATCTCGCCCAGGCCGGTGGAGATCGGGCCCATGGTCGGCGTGATGCCCTCGGGCAGGCTTTCCTTGGCCTCCTGCAGCCGCTGGTTGACCAGCTGGCGCGCGAAATAGATGTCGGTGCCGTCCTTGAAGATCACCGTCACCTGCGACAGGCCGTAGCGCGACAGCGAGCGTGTCTGCTGCAACCCGGGCAGGCCGGCCATGACGGTCTCGATCGGATAGGTGATCCGCTGTTCGGTTTCGAGCGGCGAATAGCCGGGCGCGCCAACGTTGATCTGCACCTGCACATTGGTGATGTCCGGCACGGCGTCGATGGCCAGCCGGGTGTAGTTGTAGACCCCGATGGCGGCAACGCCCAGGGTGACGAAAAGGACCAGCCACCGTTGTTCGATGGCGAAGCGGATCAGGCGTTCGAACATGTCTGGATGCTCCGGCTCAGTGCGCGTGGCTGGCGCTGGCCTTGCCCTGCTCGGCCTTCAGCACGAAGGCGTTGCGCGCGACATAGCGGGTGCCGGCGGCCAGGCCCGACAGCACTTCGACCTGCTCGCCGGAGGCGCGGCCGAGCTTGACCGGCTGCGCCAGGAAGCCGCCCGGCGCTTCGACGTACACCACCGATTCGTTCTCGACCGTCTGGACCGCGTCGGCCGCCACCGCCACCGGCACGTCGGCGCTGCTGGTGACCACGTTGACGGAGACGAACAGCCCCGGACGCCAGGCCATGTCGGGGTTGTCGAGCGTGACCCGGGCCGTGGCCGTGCGGGTCTGCTGGCCCAGCAGCGAGCCGATGTACGACACCTTGCCGCGGGCCTGGCCGGAGAAGGCCGCCGAGGCGACGCTGGCGGCTTCGCCCACGCGCACGTCCTGCAGGTCCTTGGGCGCGATCACGAACTCGGCCCAGACGGTGCGCAGGTCCGACAGCGTGAAGATGCTGGCGGTGTCGGCCAGCGCCTCGCCCAGGGCGATGTGTTTTTCGACCACCACGCCATCGAACGGCGCGCGGATCTCCAGCCGGCTCAGGTCCTTGGACTGCGGCGGCGCGCCAATGGCCGCCAGCTTCTGCGCGGCGTTCTGCACCGCGATCTGCGCCTCCTGCAGCGCGGTGCGGGCCTGCTGGTAGTCCTGCTCGGCGGACACTTTTTCGCGCCACAGCTTGAGTTCGCGCTGGTGCGTGGCGGCGGCCAGGTCGCGGCGCTTGCTGGCGGCCAGCCATTCGCTGCGCAGTTCCGACAGCGCGGTGCTCGACAGCGCCGCCAGCAGATCGTCCTTCTTTACCTGCTGGCCCAGGTCCGCCGACACTTCCTGCACCACGCCGGCCAGCCGCGGCACCACATGCGCGGTGCGGTCGGCGTTGAACTTGATCTCGCCGGGAAATTGCGCCGTCGTCTCCAGGCGCGCGGGACCGGCCGTTTCGATCCCGAGATCGGCGGCCTGGATCTGCTCGGGACTCAGCGTGATCTTGTCTTCATCATGGTCTTGCGGCGTGGCCGTGCTGTCGGCGGCAACGCGCGTATCGGAGCCGGCGGGGGCCTGGCCGTGCCCGGCATCGGCCAGGGCCGGCCCTGGCAGGGCCAGCGCCAGCAGGCAGGCGGCGGACAGGGCGACGGCCAGCGCCGGACGGGTAAAGGCGGAAAGCGCGGTATGCATGGTCATGGGGAAGGTAGGGTTCAACGTCCGAGAATGCGATCGATGTCCGCCGAAGCCTGATAGGCGCTGGCCAGGACGTTCAGGTAGCCGATGTTTCCTTGCGACAGGGTGCGTTGCGCGTCCAGCACTTCCAGGAAGCTCACCTTGCCGGCCTCGAAGCCTTTGCGGGCGCTGTCGTAGGCTTCGGCGGCGCCCGGCAGAACGGTGGCGCGGTACTCGCGCGCCGAGTTGGCGGCCAGGTCGAATTGCGATACGGATTGCAGCAGGTCGGCGGTCAGGCGCGATTCCAGCTCGCGGTACATGTCCTGCGCCTTGTACGACTGCATCGTGGCCGAGTAGACGTTGCCCTGGTTGCGGTCGAACAGCGGCAGCGGGATCGCCACGCCGAACTGCGCCTTGTTGCGGCCCTGCTCGTTGTCGCGGGCGACGCCGGCGCTCAGGGTGATGTCCGGATAGCGCTTGCTTTTCTCGACCTCCAGCTGCGCCCGGCCCATTTCGACCGAGAGGCGCCCTGCCTCCATGCGCGGCGACGTGGCCAGCGCGGCCCGCAGGTCGTCGATGGCCTCGCGCCGCGGCAGCGTGCCCAGGTCGGCGCCGACCTGCGCGAAATCCGGCTGCGGCGCGCCCCACAGTTGCCCCAGCTTGCGGCGCGCGGCCTGCAGCGCGCTGTCGGCCGCGCGCGCCTCGATGCGCGAGTTGGCCAGTTCGACGCGGGCCTTGCTGCTTTCCAGCGGCGGCGCCTTGCCGGCCGCGACGCGCCGTTCGGCCAGGCGCAGGGCGTTCTGCGCGATCTCCACGGTGCCCTGCGACACGCGCACGGTTTCCTGCGCCACCGCCACGTCGAAGAAGGCGGCGATGACGGCGGCGCGCAGGTCGGCGCGCGCGCTCGACAGGTCGCGCTGGGCAATGTCGCGCGCCAGGCCGGCGGCCTTGACGCGCGCGGCGCGCTTGCCGCCCAGTTCCACCGGCATGCTCAAGGTCGTGGTGGTGGTGCGCGTGGTGCGGCGGTTGTCGTCGATGCCGACCTCGATGCTGGGATTCGGAATGACGCCGGCCTGTGTGAGCTGGCCTTCGCTGGACGCGGCTTCGTTGCGGGCGGCCGCCAGCAGCGGGCTGCGTTCATAGGCGGTCGCCAGCGCCTGTTCCAGCGTCAACACCTGGCCCGCTGGTGTGGCGCGCGGGGAAGGCGTGGGACTGGCGGGGCCGGGCTGGGCCCAGGCCGGCGTGAGGCACAGGGCCGCCGCCAGGGCGAGCGGTATCGGGGATAAACGCATGAGGTCAACCAAGGGAGAGCGCCACGGACTCGGGCTGAGGCAGGCATTGGTGGGCACTCTATCCAACGGTCCTCGTCAGATCCTCGACAGAAAAATGACATTTCCGTAAGGTTCGCGCGCCTTACGAATTCGTAATCGGCGTGTTGGCGAATTGACGCGGTCGCGTCCTTAAAGTGTCTTCACCGCTTGACAGAAGCGTGCAGGCGCGGCGCTCCAGCCGCCCCGGCAAGTCACTGAAACTGGGAGACCCTCATGAAGCAACGCATTGTCACTACCCTCGCCCTGTGCGGCGCCCTGGCCGTGCCGGCCCTGGCCAGCGCCAACAGCACCTGGCACCAGACCAATACCGAGATCGGCTACAGCATCGCGCCGGATCACGCCACCGGTGGCAAGACCGGCGAACAGGTGGCCAACGAACTGGCCGCCGCCAAGGCCGACAAGCGGCAGTGGTTCTTCCTGACCTACAACAACCTGGCCAAGCCGGGCTGGGCCAAGCAGGGCACGTCGCGCACCCGCGCCGATGCGCTGGCGGAAGTCGAGGCGATGACGCCGGCCGAGCGCGCCCGCCTGGACGCGATCTACACGCCGGGTTGATCGGACCCTTGCCCTTGCCTGCCGCCATCGGCGGCAGAGCCGGCCAGGCGACCGCCGACCGCGACCCGCCGTCCCGCGCCCTGGCGCCAGGACGGCGGACGCCGTTGCCCGCCGTCGCGCACGTAGAATAGGGTGGCGACGCGTCGCGGTTCGTCCCTCTTTCCATTCGGGGCCCCATGAAAATACTGGTCATTGAAGACGAAAAAAAACTCGCTGAGTACCTGCGCCGCGCGCTGACCGAACACAGCTATGTGGTCGATGTGGCGATGGACGGCGTCAGCGGCCTGCACCTGGCGCGCGAAAGCCAGTACGACCTGATCCTGCTGGACGTGATGCTGCCGGGCATGGATGGCTTTTCCGTCCTGCACGAACTGCGCAAGACCGACCGCGTGCCGGTGCTGATGCTGACCGCGCGCGACAAGCTGGAGGACCGCGTCAAGGGCCTGCGTGACGGCGCCGACGATTACCTGGCCAAGCCGTTCGCCCTGTCCGAACTGCTGGCGCGGGTGCTGGCGCTGGGACGCCGCAGCGGCCACAACGTGGCCGAGGCGGGTGGCCAGAACGTGCTGCGCATCGGCGACCTGGAACTCGACCTGCTGCGCCGGCGCGCCTACCGCGCCGGCACGCGGCTGGACCTGACGGCCAAGGAATTCACCTTGCTGGCGCTGCTGATGCGCAAGCAGGGCGAAGTGCTGTCGCGGCTGGAACTGGCCGAGCAGGTCTGGGACATCAATTTCAACAGCAATACCAATGTGGTGGAAGTGGCGGTGCGGCGCCTGCGCGGCAAGGTCGACGACCCCTTCGAGAAGAAGCTGCTGCACACCGTGCGTGGCATGGGCTACGTGCTGGAAACGCGGGACGACTGATGCCGGCGCCGCGCCCCAGATCATTGCGCCGCTGGCTCACGCGCTGGTTGGCGATCCTGACGTTCGCCGGCCTGGGGCTGGTGTGCGTCGCGGTCTATTGGGCCACCAACCGCAACCTGTCGATCCGCCAGGAAGCGCTGCTGGCGCAGAAGATGGAGGTGATCAGGCACCTGGTCGAGGAGAACGCGGCCAAGGGCGATTCGGCCTCGCTGCGCCACAAGCTCGAGGATTTCTTCTACGGCCGGCCCGATTTTTCGCTGGCGCTGGAGATCGATGGCGCCAGGGTGGTCTATGGCGGGCCGGGCGATGGCGAGGCCGGCCATGGCCGCCATATCAATTTCGCGTTGCCGGTGCCCGGATCGCCGGGCGGTTCGACGAATGCCGAACTGGTGCTGGACATCACGTCGGACCTGCATCTGCGCGCGGCCCTGGCGTGGACGCTGCTCGCCTGCGCGTTGGCCGGCGCCATCGTCGTGTCGGCGATTGGCACGCGATTGGTGCGGCGGGCACTGGCGCCGATCGACGAGCTGGGCCGGCAGGCTGCCCGCCTTTCGCCCGACCGCATCGGCGAGCGGCTCGACGAAAGCCACCAGGCCGAAGAGATCCGGCCATTGGTGCACCAGTTCAACGCCGTGCTGCAGCGGCTGGAGCGGGCCTACGTGCAGATGGAGGGGTTCAACGCCGACGTCGCGCACGAATTGCGCACGCCGCTGGCCACGCTGATCGGCGAGACCGAGCTGGCGCTCAGCGGCAAGCGGCCGGAGGCGGTGCTGCGCGATATCCTGGGATCGAACCTGGAGGAATTGCAGCGCCTGTCGGGCATCGTCAACGACATGCTGTTCCTGTCGCAGGCGGACCGCGGCGCGCAGGCGCGCGGCAGCTGGACGGCAAGCCTGGCGCAGGTGCTGTCGGAAGTGGCGGACTACCACGAGGCCGAGGCCATGGATGCCGATCTGTCGTTCGCGGTATCGGGCGAAGCCGCGGCGCATGTCGACCGGCCGCTGCTGCAGCGGGCGGTATCCAACCTGGTGTGCAACGCCGTGCGCTATGCGCACCGCGGCACGCGCATCGACCTGCTGATCGATCGTGGTGATGAAGGCATCCGCATCGCGGTGCGCAATCACGGTGATCCCATCGGCCAGGAGCATCTGCCGCGGCTGTTCTACCGCTTCTATCGCATGGAAGCCGCGCGCGTGTTCGATGCCAACCACCATGGGTTGGGCCTGGCCATCGTTGCGGCCATCGCGCGCATGCATGGCGGCAGGCCGTTCGCGTGTTCCGAGGGTGGCGTCATCACCATCGGATTCTGGATCGCGGACCGCAACATTACAGAAAACTAATCTTCCCGTGCGGATTCTGTCGCAACGCGTTGCCTAGACTGCTCCTGTTCCCCGCCGCGCCGGTTGGCGGCGCCGGGTGGACGCCTGGGAGCGCTCATGCAGCGATCGAATCGGGCGGCGTGGGCCGCCATATTGGTGGCCGGCCTGGCGGTCGCGATGCCGGTGGCGGCGGCGCAGCCAGCGGCCAGCCCGCGCGCGCCGACGGCGCTGGCGGGCGAATGCGAACTGCCGGACTCGACGCGCGAGGCATACGCCGCGCGCCAGGCGCGGGGCGAGGTCACGCGCGCCCAGGTGCGGGCGCAGGTCGAGGTGTGGCGCGCGTCCGGCATGGCGCAGCTGTCTCGCGCGCGGCCGTTGCCCGACGTCTACAGCGAACGCTATCGCCAGCACTATGCGGCCTATGCGCGGATGCGAAACGGTCCGGCCTACGCGCAGGCGTTGTGCCAGGAGCTGGGCAATGAGTGAGCGCGGCCCTTGTCACGGCGCGCGCCGACCATGAAGCGCCCGCTGCTATCGCGACTGTTGTCGAGCCGGCCCCTGGCCAAGGGGTTGCGGATGCTCTATCGCCACACGCGGCCACCGGCCCAGCGCCACAACGCCGTGCTGTGGCCCTTTGTGCGGGTGCAACGCGATCCGGCCGGCCGCCTGTCGGGCTGCGCGTTGCGGGGCGCGACAGGTCCGGGCCTGTTGCCGCTGGCCATGGTGGCGCGGCGCATCACGGCCGCGGCGCACCTGATCCTCAGCGGCCCGTCGGTGGCCCGCATCGACTACGACCAATGCGTGCTGGAGACGGTGATGGGCGTGAATGGCTCGATTGCGCTGCGCCAGAGGCACCCCGGCTTGCGCTTCGACTACTACGCCATGCTGGATGCGGGATTCGTGCGCCGCCGCCGTGACCTGGTGGCGCAGGTGCTGTCGCAGGACCTGCTGTTGTTCGTCACCCCCGAGGTCTATCGCTGGATCGCGTTCCTGTTCGATGCGCGGCGGATACGGTGTTCCATCGCGCTTTTCGAGGAGGTGCACCAGCGGGCCCAACAACCGCGCGCCGACCCGGATGCGCTGGCGCGTGAACTGGAAGGCGATGCCGGGTTGGTGCTGTTCGATGCCCACCATCCGGAACATGCGCACGGCTTCAGCCTCGACCCGCCGCGCGGGCTGTTCGGCGGAGGCACGGTGGCGTACACCGCGCTGCAGCTGCTTGCCTGGCTGGGCGCGCCCACGGTGTATCTGCATGGCCTGGACCTGACGAGCGCGGCGGGGCCGCGCTTCTATGAGCATGGCGGCGCGGCGCTGGCGACGGCGCTGGACCGGCAATTCGACGGGCACATCGAGCCGGCATTTCGCCGCGCGGCCGCCCTGCTCGCGGCCCGCGGCGTCAAGGTCTACAACCTGTCCGAGGCCAGCCGCCTGGGGCCGGACGTATTCGAGAAGCGGCACTGGCGCTGCCTGCTGCCACCCGGGACGGCCACGGGAACGTTTGCGGAATCCGATCGATGAAGATCCTCTATACCAATTTCCACCAGGGCGACGGCGGCGGCCATACGACCTACGTCATTTCGCTGGCGCGCATGCTCAGCGGAAAGGCCGACGTCACCATTGCCGCGCCATGCGGCAGCCGCCTGCTGGATGAAGCCGGCGCCCTGCCCGGCGTGCGCGCGATCGCGCTGCAGTTCAAGGGCGCGCCCGCCCGGCAATGGCGCGCGCTGCGGCAGTTGCGCGCGCTGTTGCGGGCCGAGGCATTCGACGTGGTCCACGTCAATGGTTCGGCGGACCACCGCCTGTGCATGCTGGCTTCGATGGGCATGGGGCCGTTGCGTCCGTTCATGGTCTATACCCAGCACAACGGCCGCCATCCGCGCAGTCTTGGCACGCGGCTGCGGGCCGGGCTGGCGACCGACCGGGTCATCTGCGTCAGCCAGCATACCTTCGACGGCATGCGTCGTTCGGCGTTCCGGCCGGCGGACCTGCGGCTGGTGCGCAACGGCGTGGATACCCGGCGCTTTCGTCCCGCGTCGCCGCATGAGGCGGTCCTGGCGCGCGAGCAGTTGTTGCCGGCGGCGCTGAGGGACCGGCTGGTGGTGGGAAGCCAGGCGGGCACCGCCGCCTACAAGAATTGGCTGGATATGGTCGCCGCCGTGGCAATGCTGCCCGAGGCGCAGCGGCGCCAGATCGCCATTTTGATTGCCGGTCAGCCGCCCAGCGCGGCCGACCAGCAGCGAGTCGACGAGATGGGCATGCGCGACGCGGTGGTCTTCACGGGTTTGCTGCAGGACGTGCGGCCGCTGCTGGCGGCGACGGACCTGGGCTTCGTGCTGTCATCGAGTCTGGAGACGATCTCGTTTGCCTGCCGCGAAATGATGGCGGCCGGCAAGCCCGTCATCGTCAGCGACACGGGCGGGCTGGCCGAGAATGTCGTCAACGGCAGCAGCGGCTGGATCGTTCCGGCCGGCGCGGTGGCGCGCGTGGCGGAGATACTGGCCGATGTCCTGGAAAACCGGATTCTGCTGGACTGGATGGCGGCGGCGGCGCGGCGCAAGGCGGTCAGGGATTTCTCGCTGGAGACCTTCGTGCGCGGCACCGAGCAGGTCTACGCAGAAAGCGGGCGCGCCGCGCTGCCGCGCCTGCGGCACAAGCTGGTGTCGGCCGGAGTGATCGTCGGCACGGCCATGCAGAAGGGCACGACCTGCCTGGGCTAGGGCTTGCGCGACGCCTCTTTCAGCGTGAACAGGACCCGGGCGCCTTTCAGCGCGAACCGGCCCTGTCGGTATTCGCGCGCGCCGCGCCAGGGCCTGGCCCCCGCTTGGAGGGGCCAGGCCCGCGGGCTCATTCGCTGTAGGTCTTGGTGCTGTACAGGCTGATCGGCAGCAGGTTCAGCACCGGCAGGCCGGACACGGGGTCCTTGGCCTGCTTCTCGATGTAGGCCTGCAGCACGTCGGCATCCAGCACGCCGATGTCCTGGCGCCGCGCCGCCGGCACGTTGGCGAGAGTCTTGTAGCCGTCGCCGCCGGTGGCGTTGAAGCTCAGGACGAACAGCTTGTAGGTGCGGTTCGGGTCCAGCGGCAGCCAGTTGCCGCTGGCGTTGTCGCGCACCTCGATGTTCGACACGCGGCTGCCCTGGGCCTGGGCGGCATTCACATCCCAGCGCAGGCCGCCCGCGTACGGGTAGGGGCCGGTGGAGCCGCCGGGGCCGTAGACCGCCTGCATCCCGTCTTCCAGCATGCTCTTGACCTCGGCGCCGGTGACATCCAGGCGCCACAGCATGTTGCCGAAGGGAACCACCTCGATCACGTTGGCCGCGGTCACGTTGCCCAGCAGCGGCACGCGCACCCCGCCGCCGCTTTGCAGCGAGATATCGGCGCCGCCATAGTTGGCATTGGCCACTTCCAGGTAGGCCTGCGCGACGAGCTGCTGGATGTCGCCACCGTGCAGGCTGACGTTGCCGAGCGTGTTGCAGGCGACGCTGGAGCGGCCGTAGTCGCGCGAGCCGGGGCCGCCGGGGACGCGCCGCGAGCACAGCTCCTGCGGCACCGTCGCCACCAGGCTGGCGCTGAACGCGTCGACCTTGGCCTTGAAAGGCTGCAGCACGGCCGTGGCCTGCGCGTCCGGGGCCTGCACGCGCAGGAAACCGCTGGCGGCCACGTCGGCCACGATGGCGGCCTGGTCGGCCGAGGCGGGCGCGGCCCCACCGATCTTGAAGGTGTCGCCCATCAGCACGAGGGGCGTGCCGGCGCAGGCGGTCACATCGCCATTCGCGTCGAAGCTCACTTTCAGTTCGCCCACCACCTGCGAGTATTCCCAGGCCTGCACCAGGCAGACGAGCTTGCCGTCCTTGTTGCGCAGTTCGGTGGGGTACGCGCCGGCGGGCGAGCCGACGCCATAGGTGGACAGCGCGGCCGGGCCCAGCAGGGTGTGCGAGTCGCCGCCGACCACCACATCCACGCCGCTCAGGTTGGGAATGATCCGTTTGTCGTAGTCATAGCCGATGTGGCTCATCACCACGATCTTGTTGACGCCTTGCGCGCGCAGGGCGTCGATCTGCTGCTGCGCGGCGGCGGTTTCGTCGGAGAACAGCGTGCCGGGGTCGGGGCTGGACGACTGCTGCGTCTTGTTGGCGATGGTCAGGCCGACCAGGCCGATGGGCTGGCCGTCGCGTTGCAGCACGATGGATGGCTTGACCATGCCGGGCGCGCGCGACGGATTCAAGGCCGAGTTGGCGCCGAAGGTGACGTTGGCGCTGAGCACCGGCGTCTGGCAGGTGCCGGCGTGCAGCAGTTCGACGAAGCGCTTCAGGCCGCTGTCGCCTTTGTCGAACTCATGGTTGCCCAGCGTCATGGCATCGAAGCAGACCGTGTTCATCAGGGCGGCGTCGGCCTCGCCCGGTTCGCCGGCGCGATTGAAGTAGAGCGTGCCGGTGGTGGCGTCGCCGGCATGCAGCTTGAGCACATTGGGCGCCTGCGCGGACAGCGCCTGGAAGGCGGCCGTCACGCGCGGGAAGCCGCCGATCTCGGCGTTGACCGTGACGCGCGAACCCGCGGCGTTCAGCAGCTTCAGGTCTTTTTTCCTGCTGTCCAGGTTGGAATGATGATCGTTGATGTGCAGGATCGTCAGTTCCATCGGCCGGCTGGCGACCGGCGCGGGATTCGGCGCCGGGCTGGCCGGCGTGTCGTCATCGTCGCTGCCCCCGCAACCGGCCAGCAGCGCCACCAGGCTCAATGCGGCCGCGCCGGCCGTCCTCTTCCACGTGATCATTCGCGAGCATCCCTCTGTCTTCGGAGGGCGCATGGTCGCGGGCCGAGATGACGTGAAGATGAATGACAGGCCTGTCACATCGATCGTGGCGGCTGTCGCGGATCTGTCATGCAAAAGAAGCGGGCCGGGCCCGCGGGGACGTCGGTCGGCGCGTCAGTAGTGGATCACGGTACGGATCGACTTGCCTTCATGCATCAGGTCGAAGGCCTCGTTGATGCGGTCCAGCGGCAGCGTGTGCGTGACGAACGGGTCCAGGTCGATCTTGCCGCTCATCGCGTCCTCGACCATGCCGGGCAGCTGGGTGCGGCCCTTGACGCCGCCGAAGGCCGAACCGCGCCAGACGCGGCCGGTGACCAGCTGGAAGGGGCGCGTGCTGATTTCCTGGCCGGCGCCGGCCACGCCGATGATGATGCTCTCGCCCCAGCCCTTGTGGCAGCATTCGAGCGCGGCGCGCATCACGTGCACGTTGCCGATGCATTCGAACGAGAAGTCCACGCCGCCGTCGGTGAGTTCGACGATGACCTCCTGGATCGGCTTGTCGTGGTCCTTGGGGTTGATGCAGTCGGTGGCGCCCATGGCGCTGGCCAGCACGAACTTGTTGGGGTTGGTGTCGACCGCGATGATGCGGCCGGCCTTGGCCTGCACCGCGCCCTGGATCACCGCCAGGCCGATGCCGCCCAGGCCGAACACGGCCACGGTGTCGCCTTTCTTGACCTTGGCGGTGTTGTGCACCGCGCCCAGGCCGGTGGTGACGCCGCAGCCCAGCAGGCAGACCTTCTCGTGCGGCGCGGCCGGGTTGATCTTGGCCAGCGAGATCTCGTTGACCACGGTGTATTCGCTGAAGGTCGAGCAGCCCATGTAGTGGTAGAGCGGCTTGCCCTCGTAGCTGAAGCGCGAGGTGCCGTCGGGCATCACGCCCTTGCCCTGGGTGGCGCGCACCTTCTGGCACAGGTTGGTCTTGCCCGACAGGCAGAACTTGCACTCGCGGCATTCGGCCGTGTAGAGCGGAATGACGTGATCGCCCGGCTTGAGCGAGGTCACGCCTTCGCCGACCTCGACCACCACGCCGGCGCCTTCATGGCCCAGCACGGCGGGGAACAGGCCTTCGGGGTCGTCGCCGCTCAGGGTGAAGGCGTCGGTGTGACAGACGCCGGTGTGGGTGATCTGCACCAGCACTTCGCCGCGTTGGGGCGGCGCGACGTCGATTTCAACGATTTCCAGCGGCTTGCCAGGGCCGAATGCGACGGCGGCGCGTGATTTCATGGGAGGCTCCAGAAGGTCGGATGGGGTTATTTGAGGTAAGAGCGGACGATGCGCATGACCTGGTCGATTTCCGCTTCGGGTTCGAGCGTGGCGCCGGATCGTCCGCCCTGGGCGGATTGCAGGAAGGTTTCGCGCAGATGGCTTTCGAGCACTTCGGCCATCAGTCCCGTGGCCGCGCCGCGCAGGGCGGCCAGCTGTTGCAGCAGCGCGCCGCATTCCGTGCCTTCGTTGACGGCGCGCTCCAGCGCCAGCGCCTGGCCCTGGATGCGGCGCAGGCGCGTGGTGACGCGTTTTTTCTCTGCGGGGGAATGGGGCACGGCGGGCTCCGGTCGATACAGGGGGGGAGTATACGCAGACATTGCCAGGGCGTCCAGCGCGGGCCGCCTGTCTGTACATGTCTAGGGCCCTATAATCGCCATTCGTCCAACGGCACGACACAGGATTACACGTGGCCTCTCACCCGCCCCGCTTGCCGCCCCAGGCCAGCGCCCTGCCGGCGCCACTTTATGCGCAGCTCAAGCAGATGATCGCGCAGCAGATCCGTACCGGCGCGTGGCCGGCGCATTACCGCGTGCCGTCGGAAAGCGAGCTGGTGCAGGAACTGGGTTATTCCCGCATGACGGTCAACCGGGCGTTGCGCGAGCTGACGGCCGAAGGCCTGCTGGTGCGGATGCAGGGCGTGGGCACGTTCGTGGCCCAGCCCAAGGCCCGGTCGGCGCTGTTCTCCGTCAACAATATCGCCGACGAGATCACGGCGCGCGGCCATCGGCACCACAGCCGCGTGGTGCGCCTGGTCGAGGAGCCGGCGGGCAGCGAGCAGGCGGCGGCGCTCGACATCCGCGAAGGCCAGCCGGTGTTCCATTCGCTCATCGTGCACTTCGAAGACGATGTGCCGATCCAGCTCGAAGACCGTTACGTCAACGTGCGGCTGGCGCCCGACTATCTCAAGCAGGACTTCACCCAGCACACGCCCT
This sequence comes from Achromobacter sp. CSND-B12, assembly GCF_052906545.1. Classification (NCBI taxonomy): domain Bacteria; kingdom Pseudomonadati; phylum Pseudomonadota; class Betaproteobacteria; order Burkholderiales; family Alcaligenaceae; genus Achromobacter; species Achromobacter sp. CSND-B12. The sequence continues at coordinate 3,411,444 of NZ_JBREGJ010000001.1, forward strand.
ATGAATACCTGACGCGGGTGGCGCCGCTGACCGAGGGCGAGCACGTGGTGGAAGCCATCGTCGCCAAGCCGCGCGAATGCCAGCTGCTGCAGATCGACCGCAGCGAACCCTGCCTGCTGATCCGCCGCCGCACCTGGTCGGGCGAGCGCGCGGTCACGCTGGCGCGCCTGATCCATCCCGGATCGCGCCACCGCCTCGAAGGAAAATTCACCACATGATTTCGCATGACGTGCGCCTGTACCGGGCACAAGACTATCCCCGCATGCCCTGGCGCAATGGCGGCGGCACCACCCAGGAAGTGGCCTGCAACGATGGCGGCAGCACGAGCGCGTTCGAATGGCGCCTGTCGATCGCCGACGTGGCGCAGGACGGCGGTTTTTCGCTGTTCAGCGGCCTGCAGCGCATCATCACGGTACTGGAAGGCGCCGGCATCGCGCTGACCGTCGACGGCCGCGCGCAGCCGCCGCTGCGGCCGCGCGAGGCCTACGCCTTTTCCGGCGATGCCGCCGTCGATTGCCGGCTGCTGGACGGCCCCATCCGCGATTTCAACCTGATCTACTCCCCGCGCCATTACCGCGCCCGCCTGCAATGGATCGGCGCTACGCGGCACTGGCGTTTCCACAGCGCGGCCAGCACCGTGCTGCTGCTGAACGCGGGCGGGCCGCTGACGGTGTGGCGCGACGGCCAGCCGCTGCCAGCGCCGGCGCGCTATGACTGCCTGCACATCGAGCGTACCGCGCTCGATGCGCAGCGCGACGGCCTGGCCGAATTCCGGCTGGAAGCCCCCGCCGCGCTGGACGCCTGCCTGATCGAACTGCAGCCGCGCCGGGGCTGAACGCTGCGGCCCGGTTTCGGCCGGGAATGCGGGAAATCCCTGATCGGTGAAACGGTCTTACAAGCTTGTATATACAAGCATAGGCATCCTATGATTCCGGCAACAGGCCGCGCGTCAATGCACGACGCGCCAGGCCCCGGATCATGGAGACTGCCTTGGAAAAATCGAACCGATACCGCGATGTCGAGATCCGCGCTCCGCGCGGCAACCAGCTGACGGCCAAGAGCTGGCTGACCGAGGCGCCGCTGCGCATGCTGATGAACAATCTCGACCCGGAGGTGGCCGAGAACCCGAAGGAATTGGTGGTGTATGGCGGCATTGGCCGCGCCGCGCGTGACTGGGACTGCTATGACCGCATCGTCGAGACGCTCAAGCGCCTGGAAGCGGACGAAACCCTGCTGGTGCAGTCGGGCAAGCCGGTGGGTGTGTTCAAGACCCACGCCAACGCGCCGCGCGTGCTGATCGCCAACTCCAACCTGGTGCCGCACTGGGCCACGTGGGAACACTTCAACGAACTCGACGCCAAGGGCCTGGCCATGTATGGCCAGATGACCGCCGGCAGCTGGATCTACATTGGCAGCCAGGGCATCGTGCAGGGTACCTACGAGACCTTCGTCGAGGCCGGCCGCCAGCACTACGGCGGCGATCTCGGCGGCCGCTGGGTGCTCACCGCCGGCCTGGGCGGCATGGGCGGCGCGCAACCGCTGGCCGCGACGCTGGCCGGCGCCTGCTCGCTGAACATCGAGTGCCAGCAGGCCAGCATCGACTTTCGCCTGCGCACCCGCTATGTGGACGAGCAGGCCACCGACCTGGATGACGCCCTGGCGCGCATCGCCCGCTACACCAGGGAAGGCCGCGCGGTATCGATCGCGTTGTGCGGCAACGCCGCCGAAGTGCTGCCCGAGCTGGTGCGCCGCGGGGTGCGTCCGGACATGGTCACCGACCAGACCAGCGCCCATGACCCGCTCAATGGCTATCTGCCCGCCGGCTGGACCTGGGCCGAGTACCGCGAGCGCGCCCGCAGCGAACCGGCCGCGGTGGTGAAGGCCGCCAAGCAGTCCATGGCCGTGCACGTCAAGGCCATGCTCGCGTTCCAGAAGCAGGGCATACCGACCTTCGACTACGGCAACAACATCCGCCAGATGGCCAAGGACGAGGGCGTGGCCAATGCCTTCGATTTTCCGGGGTTCGTGCCGGCCTACATCCGCCCGCTGTTCTGCCGCGGCGTGGGCCCGTTCCGCTGGGCCGCGCTGTCGGGCGATCCGCAGGACATCTACAAGACCGACGCCAAGGTCAAGGAACTGATTCCCGACGACGCGCACCTGCATCGCTGGCTCGACATGGCGCGCGAGCGCATCCGCTTCCAGGGCCTGCCGGCGCGGATCTGCTGGGTTGGCCTGGGCCAGCGTGCCCGCCTCGGGCTGGCGTTCAACGAGATGGTGCGCAGCGGCGAACTGTCGGCGCCCGTGGTGATCGGCCGCGATCACCTGGATTCCGGCTCGGTGGCCAGCCCCAACCGCGAGACGGAGGCCATGCGCGACGGTTCCGACGCGGTGTCCGACTGGCCGCTGCTCAATGCGCTCTTGAATACCGCCGGCGGCGCCACCTGGGTGTCGCTGCACCACGGCGGCGGCGTGGGCATGGGCTTCTCGCAGCACGCGGGCATGGTGATCGTGTGCGACGGCACCGACGCGGCGGCCGAGCGCATCGCGCGGGTGCTGACCAACGACCCGGGCACCGGCGTGATGCGCCATGCCGACGCCGGCTACGACATCGCCATCGACTGCGCCCGCGAGCAAGGGCTGGACCTGCCCATGGTCGATGCCGCGCGCTGAACCGCCCGCGGGCGGCCTCATCCAGAAGAACCAGGGCGCCGCATGGCGGCGCCCGCAAGGAGACAATGCATGGAGCAGGACAGCGCGGTGCCAAAGGGAACGCTGGTCGAGCGGCGCTCGATCGACTTCATCCCGGAAACGGAGCGCCACGGGCGGCTCTACAGCCAGTTCACGCTGTGGCTGGGCGCCAATCTGCAGATCACCGCCATCGTCACGGGCGCCTTGGCGGTGGTGCTGGGCGGCGACGTATTCTGGTCGCTGGTCGGCCTGTTCGTCGGCCAGGTGTTCGGCGGCGCGGTGATGGCGCTGCACGCGGCGCAGGGCCCCAAACTGGGCCTGCCGCAGATGATCTCGAGCCGGGTGCAGTTCGGCGTCTATGGCGCCGCCATCCCGATCGTGCTGGTGTGCCTGATGTACCTGGGCTTCACCGCCACCGGCACGGTGCTGTCGGGGCAGGCCATCGGCCAGTTGCTGGGGGTGAGCGACAGCGCCGGCATTCTGATATTCGCCGCGGTCATCGTGCTGGTGACGGTGTTCGGCTACCGCATGATCCACATCATCGGCCGCGTGGCCAGCGTGCTGGGCCTGATCGCCTTCGTCTACCTGTTCAGCCGCGTGATCGCGCTGGGCGACGTGGGGCAATTGCTGCAGATCCGTCATTTCAGCTGGGCCTCGTTCCTGCTCGCGGTGTCGCTGGCGGCGTCCTGGCAGATCGCCTATGGCCCGTATGTAGCGGACTACTCGCGCTATCTGCCCAGCCGGACCTCTTCGTTCGGGACCTTCCTGGCGGTCGGCCTGGGTTCCGTACTGGGTGCGCAGATCGCGATGACGCTGGGGGTGCTGGCGGCGGCCATGGCGGCGGGCCAGTTCGCCGGCCGCGAGGTGGCCTACATCGTCGGCCTGGGCGGCGCCGGCGCCACCGCGGCGGCGCTGTACTTCAGCATCGCGTTCGGCAAGGTCACCATCTCGACGCTGAACTCGTACGGCAGCTTCATGTGCATCGCCACCATCATCAGCGGCTTTCGGGGCCATGTGGATATCTCGCGGCGCCAGCGGCTGGTGTTCGTGCTGTTGATCGTGGGCGCGGCCACGCTGGTCGCCTGGCTGGGCCAGCATTCGTTCCTGAATGCCTTCAAGTCGTTCATCCTGTTCCTGCTGGCGTTCTTCACGCCCTGGAGCGCCGTGAACCTGGTCGACTATTACTTCATCAACCGCGAGCGCTACGATGTGGCGGCGCTGTCCGATCCCGATGGCCGCTACGGCCGCTGGAACTGGCCCGGCATCCTGGTGTATGTGTTCGGCGTGCTGGTGCAGATGCCGTTCATCTCGACCAGGCTCTATACGGGTCCGCTGGTCGCGCGCCTGGGCGGCGTCGATATCTCGTGGATCATCGGCCTGATCGTGCCCGGGCTGCTCTATTACGTTTTCGCCCGCCGCGATCCCCGGCCCGCGCCCTGCCCGGCCCCGGCGCGGCGTGGCGCCGATATCGCCTGACACCGCATCCCGTCCTGGAGAACAACAACATGGATCTGCACCTCAAACCCGGCCATCTGACGCTGGCGCAACTGCGCCAGGTTTACCAGCATCCGGGCCGCGTGACGCTGGACCCGGCCGCCTACGGGCCGATCGACGCCAGCGTCGCCTGCGTCGAGCGCATCGTTGCCGACGGCCGCACCGCCTATGGCATCAACACCGGCTTTGGCCTGCTGGCCTCCACCCGGATCGCGCGCGAGGATCTGGAGGCGCTGCAAAGCTCGCTGGTGCTGTCGCACGCGGCGGGCGTGGGCGAGCCGCTGGGCGACGACATGGTGCGGCTGATCATGGTGCTCAAGATAAACAGCCTGGCGCGTGGCCGTTCCGGCATCCGGCGCCAGGTCATCGACAGCCTGATCGCGCTGGTCAACGCGGGCGTCTATCCGCACATTCCGCTCAAGGGGTCGGTGGGGGCGTCGGGCGATCTGGCGCCGCTGGCGCACATGTCGCTGTTGCTGCTGGGCGAAAGCCGGGCGCGCTGTGACGGCGAATGGCTGCCCGCGAAGGCGGCGCTGGCGCGCGCCGGCCTGGAACCCCTGACGCTGGCGGCCAAGGAAGGCCTGGCGCTGCTGAACGGCACCCAGGTGTCGACCGCCTACGCGCTGCGCGGCCTGTTCGAAGCCGAAGACCTGTTGGCGGCCGGCCTGGTATGCGGCAGCCTCAGCGTCGAGGCCATGCTCGGCTCGCGCGTTCCCTTCGACGCCCGCATCCACGAAGCGCGCGGCCAGCCCGGCCAGATCGACGTGGCCGCGGTATACCGCGACCTGCTGACCGAAGACAGCGAAGTCGGCCATTCGCACGTCGATTGCGGCAAGGTCCAGGACCCCTATTCGCTGCGTTGCCAACCGCAGGTGATGGGCGCCTGCCTGACGCAGGTCCGCCATGTGGCGCAGGTGTTGCAGATCGAGGCCAACGCCGTCTCCGACAACCCCCTGGTGTTCGCCGAACAGGGCGACGTGCTGTCGGGCGGAAATTTCCATGCCGAGCCCGTGGCGCTGGTGGCCGACAACCTGGCCCTGGCGCTGGCCGAGATCGGGGCGCTGTCCGAGCGCCGCATTTCGCTGATGATGGACAAGCACATGTCGCAGTTGCCGCCATTCCTGGTGAGCAATGGCGGCGTCAACTCGGGCTTCATGATCGCGCAGGTCACCGCGGCCGCGCTGGCCAGCGACAACAAGGCCCTGGCCCATCCGGCCAGCGTCGACAGCCTGCCGACCTCGGCCAACCAGGAAGACCACGTATCGATGGCGCCCAACGCCGCCAAGCGGCTCTGGCCGATGGCCGACAATGTGCGCGACATCCTGGCGATCGAATGGCTGGGCGCGTGCCAGGGCCTGGATTTCCGCGCCGGCTTGAAGACATCGCCCAAGCTGGAACGCGCGCGCGGCCTGCTGCGCGGGAAGGTGGCGCACTACGAGAAGGACCGCTTCTTCGCGCCCGACATCGAGGCGGCCAGCCAATTGATCGCGGACCGCCACCTGAACGCGCTGATGCCGCCGGGCCTGTTGCCCAGCCTTTGACCATGTCGATGACGGGAGTGACGCGATGAAACAGGTCTGGCGCAATTGCCATGCCGCGACCATGGCGGGCGGGGAATACGCGACGATCGAACGGGCCGCGCTGGTGACCCGCGGCGATCGTATCGAATGGATCGGTCCCGAGGCGGCGCTGCCGCCGGACGGGGACGCGCCCGTGCACGACCTGGCTGGCGCCTGGGTGACGCCCGGCCTGATCGATTGCCATACCCACCTGGTGTTCGGCGGCGACCGCAGCCAGGAATTCGAGCAGCGCCTGCAGGGCGTGGACTACGCCGTGATCGCGGCGCAGGGCGGCGGCATCGCCAGCACCGTGCGGGCGACCCGCGCCGCTTCGGAGCAGCAGTTGTACGCCAGCGCGCGGCGCCGCGCGCTGCATCTGCTGCGCGATGGCGTGACCACGCTGGAGATCAAGTCGGGCTATGGCCTGGATCTACCCAACGAGCGCAAGATGCTGCGCGTGGCGCGGCACCTGGGACAGACGCTGCCGTTGACCGTGCGCGCCACCTGCCTGGCCGCGCATGCCCTGCCGCCGGAGTTCGCCGGACGCGCCGACGACTACATCGACGAGGTCGCGCGCCGCATGCTGCCGGTGCTGGCGGCCGAGGAGTTGGTGGACGCGGTCGATGCGTTCTGCGAGCACTTGGCATTCTCGCCCGCGCAAGTCGAACGCGTATTCCAGGCCGCGGTCCAGCTGGGCCTGCCGGTGAAGCTGCACGCAGAACAGTTGTCGTCGCTGCATGGCGCCAGCCTGGCCGCGCGCTACGGCGCGCTGTCGGCCGATCACCTGGAATACCTGACCGAGGCCGACGCGCGCGCCATGGCGGCAGCCGGCACGGTGGCGGTGCTGCTGCCCGGCGCGTTCTACGCGCTGCGCGAAACGCAATTGCCGCCGGTCGAACTGTTGCGCCGCCACGGGGTGCCGATCGCGATTTCCAGCGATCTCAACCCCGGCACCTCGCCGGCGCTGTCGTTGCGGCTGATGCTGAGCATGGCCTGCACATTGTTCCGCCTGACGCCGCAGGAGGCGCTGGCCGGCGCCACCGTGCATGCGGCCCGCGCCCTGGGCCTGCAGGCGACGCACGGCGTGCTGGCCGCCGGCATGATGGCGGATTTCGTCGCCTGGGACGTTGCCCATCCGGCCGAATTGGCCTATTGGATAGGCGGCGACCTGCCCAAGCGGGTCATCCGCCACGGCGTCGACGTCCACGCGGCCACGCTGCAATAGCGCGGCCGCGCGGTCGCCGGAGATCAACGGCCCGCGGCCGGTCAGGCCGGCAGGGCCAGCGTGTCGCGCACCGGCAACGCCAGCGGCGCCGGGTCCTGCTGGCCGGCGGGCAGGCGGAAGGTGCTGACCGAGTGCTGCAGGCGCTGGGCCTGTGATTCCAGCGAGGCGGCCGCGGCGGCGGCCTGTTCGACCAGCGCCGCGTTCTGCTGCGTGACGTGGTCCATCTGCGTGACCGCGGTATTGACCTGCCCGATGCCGGTGACCTGTTCACGCGAGGCGGCGGCGATGTCGCCCACCAGCACGGTCAGGCGCTCGATGGCGAGCTGGATCTCTTGCATGGTCCGGCCGGCGGTTTCCACCTGCGCCGCGCCGGCCTGCACGGTTGCGCCGGACGCGCCGAGCAGCTGTTTGATTTCCTTGGCGGCGCTGGCGCTGCGCTGTGCCAGCGAACGCACTTCGCCGGCAACCACGGCGAAGCCCTTGCCCTGCTCGCCGGCGCGGGCGGCTTCGACCGCGGCATTCAGCGCCAGTATGTTGGTCTGGAACGCGATTCCGTCGATGACGCCGACGATATCCTCGATACGTCCCGAATCCTGGGCGATCTCGCGCATGGTGGCGACCGCGCTCTGCACCGCCGCGCCGCCGCGACGAGCCACTTCCGAGGCCTCGGCGGCCATGGCGTTGGCCTGGCGCGCGTTGTCGGCGTTGCTGGTGACGGTGGACAGCAGTTCCTCCATGCTGGCGGCGGTCTCTTCGAGGGAGGCGGCCTGCTGTTCTGTGCGGCTGGAAAGGTCCTGGTTGCCGGCGGCGATTTCACTGGAGCCGGTGTTGATCTCGGCCACGCCGTCGCGCACCGCGTGCACCGTGCGCACCAGGCTGGCCTGCATTTCCTGCAGATAGGGAATCAGCTGGCCGACGCAGTTCCTGCCATAGGACGCGATGGGCGCGGTCAGGTCGCCGGCGGCGATGTGCTGGAAGTGGCGCTTGACCTGGTCCAGCGGCTGGCGCACGAAGCGCACCACGTAGCGGTCGCCCAGAACCAGCAGCAGCAGGCAGACGCCGAGCAGCACGCCAATGCCCGTGTAGGCCTGCTGGCGTTCCCGCTGCGCGCTGTTGCGCAGGGCGTCCTGGCGTTCCTGCGCATAGGCTTCGTAGTTCTCGATGGCCTTGCCGAAGGCGCGGCTGGCGGCGATGACCGGGCCGGCGGCGTGCGCGCGGGCCTTTTCGAGGTCCTCGGCCGCCAGGAAGCCGCGCTGGATCGCGATGCCATCATTGACCAGGGCGTTGAAGCCGCCCTGCAGCGGTTCGAGTATCGAGGCGGGCGCGCTGTCCTTGGCCGATTCGAGGAAAGCGGCCTGATTCTTGCGGGCGGCCTCCAACGCGGCGTCGATCGCGCGGCCTTCTTCCGCGGCGGGGGCGGCCAGACCGTCGCGGACGTATTCCATCTGGCGCGCCAACCGCAGGCGGGCGCGCATGATCTGGTCGTTGACGCGGGAGAGGGATGAGACTTCGTTCAGGAGTTCATAGCTGGCGGCGAGCGCTTCACCGGAGCTTTGCAACCCTTTTACGCTGATGGCCGACTGGCCGGCTAGCAGGACACTGATCGTGAGCAGCGTGCACAGGATCATGCGGCGGATGGTGATGTCTTTCAGGAACTGTGTCATACGCGTCATTCAGGGAGGTACGGGACTACACCCGGACAACGGCCCGCCCTGAACGAATATTTAGCGCGTGTTGCACATCTTACGTATGTGTCTGGCGATCACCGATATATAACGACATTAAACGCAATAAAACGGCGATTTCAACGCGCCGCCGGCGCATCGGCGGACTCGACCGCGCCGAAACGCAGCCGCGCGAAGCTGGCCAGGCTGGCCAGCGCGGCGCACAGGCCGCCCAGCCACAGCGCCATCACCGCGCCATGGGTGCTCGAGACATTGAAGCAGGCGGCCACCAGCGCGGCGCCGCTGGCCTGCCCCAGCAGGCGCACCGTTCCGATCATGCCGCTGGCGCCGCCCGCGCGCGATGGCGGCGCCGAGGTCATGATGGCGCGCAGGTTGGGCGACTGGAAAAACCCGAAGCCGGCGCCGCACAAGGCCATGCGCCACGAGATGTCCCATGCGGATGGCGCGGCCGGCAGCAAGGCCAGCGATGCCATGCCCAGGGCCAGCAAGGCCAGGCCGACGCCGCCCAGCATGCCGGCCGGATAGCGGTCCGACAGGCGGCCGGCGATGGGCGCCATGAAGGCCACCACGACCGGCCAGGGCGTGATGAGAAAGCCTGTGTGCACCTGCGTGTAGCCGAGCACGGTCTGGAACAGGAATGGCAGCGACACGAAGGCCAGCGCCTGCGCCGCGAACGCGCATACGGCGGTGGCGGCCGACAGCGCGAACAGCGGCCGGCGCAACAGGTCCACCGCCAGGATGGGCGCGGGATGGCCGGCCTGGCGCCGCATCAGCAGCCACAGGCTGGCGGCCGCCAGGCCCCATTCCAGCGTGACGCGCTGCCACGGCGCACCGTGCGCCAGTTCGTTCGACCCCAGCACGAACAGTCCCAGCGTCAACGCGCACAGCGCGGCGGCCAGCCCGTCGAAACCGTGCGGCGCGCGCGTCGTGGGGGGCAGGCCGCGCAGGCCCAGCACCATGGCCAGCAGGCCGATAGGCACGTTGACCAGGAACAGCCAATGCCATGATCCCAGCAGCAGGATGGTGGAGGCCGCCGTCGGGCCGGCCGCGAAGGACAGTCCCACCACCATGGCGTTCAGGCCCATGCCCCGTCCCAGCACCGGCGCGGGATAGATGAAGCGCAGCAGCGCCGCGTTCACGCTCATGACGCCGGCCGCGCCCAGCCCCTGCAGGATGCGCGCGGCCACCAGCACAGGCAGGGTGGGCGCCAGTCCACAGGCCAGCGACGCCAGCGTGAACACCACGATGCCGACCATGTAGACGCGGCGGTGCCCGAGGATCTCGCCGAGCGCGGCTGCCGGCAGCAGGCCGGCGACCATCGCCAGCTGGTAGCCGCTGATGACCCAGATCGAGCCCGCGTCGCTGGCCCGCAGGTCGCGCGCGATGGTGGGCAGCGCGGTGTTGGCGATGGCGGTGTCCAGGCTGGCCATGCAGACCGCCAGCATCACGGCCAGCAAGGCGCCCAGGCGTTCGGAGGCCGGCAGGCCCTGGCCTGCGGGGTGGATGGTGTTGCGTGAGAAGGAGAACATGAGATGCCGTGGCCTGGCGCCGGGGCAAGGGGGGCGCCGGCTGTGGGGAAGCGTCGATTCTAGTGCGACATGTCGATTCAACGCTTCGTCAGCCAGCTCTGCACGGATTTTCCGTCACGCGTGGCCTTGCGCGCCTGGCTGATAATCGGCCGCGCCCGGGGAAATACACCGACATCGTCACGGCCACCATCACATTCTGACAGCCGTCGGTGCCGGCCGCTACAAAGATTCCGGTTCGCGGCGCAGCGAAAATCCCTGCGCTTCGTTCATGGCCAGGTAGCTGACATTGCGCGACACCACCGGCGGTTTGTCGCCGGCATGCAGGGCGCGCAATTCGTCCAGCACCATCTTGTCGGCCAGGGTCATGCGGTCGATCATGCGCAGGTACTGCATCCAGCTTTCCACCAGGAAGACTTCGCGCCAGACGCCCTCGCGCTCCAGGTCGCGGAACAGCTGCCATTGCTGCGCGCCATTGCGCAGCCGCAGCAGGCGCAATGGCCGCGCCGCATCGATCAGGGCGGTCAGCTTTTCCTTGGGGATCAGGTATTCCACCGCCACCAGCACCGCGCCGTGCTGGGTGTTGAAGCCGGCCGCCGACAGCGCCGGTTCGGTGGCGTCGGCGCGCGCCAGCGATTGGGTGTTGACCTGTTCGGGCAGGCGTGAGCGGTACAGCAGCGCGACGGTGATGGCCAGCATCACGCCGGCCGCCGACAGCGCGCCGGACACGCCCATGGTGCCGGCGAAATGGCCCCACATGAACGAGCCGGCCGCCAGGCCGCCGAAGATCGCGGTCTGGTACAGCGCCAGCGAACGCGCCTTGACCCAGTCGGGCACCAGCATCTGCACCGTGGTGTTGTAGGTGGCCAGCACGCCGATCCAGCAGGCGCCGGACAGCAGCAGCGCCGGAAACGCCAGCCACAGCGTGTCGGTCAGCCCCAGCACCAGCAGGCAGGCGGCCAGCAGGCCGGCCGCGACGCTCACCAGGCCGCTGGCGCCCCAGGCTGCTTGCAGCCGCCGCACCACGGCGCTGCCCAGGATGGCGCCCACGCCCAGCGCGCCCAGCATGTAGCCGTACAGCAGCGCGTCGCCCTGTTCGTGGGCGTAGGCCAGCAGCGGCAGCAGCGCCCACAGCGCGCTGGCCGACAGGCCGAAGGCGAAGGCGCGCAGCATCACCACCCGCGTCACGGTGGAGTGCTGGGTATAGCGCAGCGCCGCCACCACGCCCTCGAACAGCCGCTCCGGCGGCAGCCGCCGCGCCGGCACGTCGCGGCGCCAGCGCCAGATGGCCCAGATCAGGCTGCCGTAGCAGACGCAGTTCAGCAGGAACACGGTGGGTGCGCCGGCGGCGCCCAGTAGCAGGCCGCCGATCGCCGGCCCGACTGCGCGCGCCACGTTGTAGTTGACGCTGTTGAGCAGCACCGCGCTGCCGATGTGCTCGCGCGGCACCTGCTCGCCCACTGCCGCCTGCCAGGCGGGCGTGACGATGGCGCTGCCGATGGCGATGCAGAAGACCGAGATGATCAGGGTGATCGGATGCAGCAGGCCGATATACGCCAGTATCGTGATGAAGATGCCGCCGGCCAGTTCCAGCAGCATGCCGACCAGCATGACCTTGCGGCGGTCGTAGTTGTCCGCCAGCACGCCGGTCAGGATCGACAGCGCCACCAGCGGAAAGGCCGCGGCCACCTGGATCATCGCGACCATCAGCGGGCTGCTTTGTTCGGTGGTGATGACCCAGGCGGCGGCCACCGATTGCGCCCAGGTGCCGAGGTTGGCGAACAGGTTGGCGATCCAGATGATGCGGAACGCCGGGAACGCGAAGGGGGAGAGCGTGCTGACCCGCAGGACGGGTTGAGGGGGCGCGGCGGGCGTGCCCGGCGATGTGGGGGGAAGATCGTTGTTGGCCGAAACGGGCTGGAGCATGGAGGCCTCTGTGATCACCCGGACATGGCGGGCGGGGGCCGTCCAATGGTACGCCTATTAGGGGTCCGGGTTAAGACGAGGCAGCCGCGGGACGAGGCAGCCGCGGCGCGCGGCCTGCGCGCCGCGGCGGGAACTAGGGCTTGGGCCGGGCCGGGGGCGGGTAGGCCTGGTTCAGGTACTCGACGATCAGCGGCACCTGTTCGGCCGGTATCGGCGCGCCGTAGGTGCCGACCATCTTCTTGACCTCGGCGTCCCAGAAGCCCGGCGGCATGGGCGGTTGCGACGAAATATAGTCGACCGAGTGGCACATCAGGCACAGCGTGGCGCCCTGGGCGCCGGGACCGGCGCCGGGGCGCAGGGTGGCGGTTTCCTGCGGCAGCTGGATGTCCAGGGCCAGCGCGGGAACGCAGGCGCCGGCGGCGGCCAGGGCCAGGACGAGGCGGGCGAGTCGGATCATGGCGCTCTCCTCAGGCGGCGTCGATGCGCACGGTTTCGACCACGTTGCGCATGTAGCCGGCCGGATTCCACTGCGCCTCCAGCGGTTGGGTGTCGCCGGCCATGTTGGTGGCGCGCGCCTTCAACTGATAGGCGCCGGCCTGCGCCGGGGTGAAGTCGGCGTGCCATTCGCGGAAGGAATAGCGGCCCAGGTCGCGGCCCAGCGTGGCGGCACGCCAGGTCTTGCCGCCGTCGGCCGAGAATTGCACGTCGCGGATGCCGCGGCCGCCATCGAAGGCGATGCCGCGCACCTGCACTCGCCGGCCCTTGGCCACGCGGGCGCCGTCGGCCAGGCTGGTGATGAAGCTTCGCACGTTGTAGCGTCCGATCGGACGGGTCTTTTCCGGCGCCTTGCCCGCCGGCGTGCAGGCGCAGTCGTTGTCGGGAATGCGGTAGGCCTTCTGCATCCAGAAGCCGTCGAACTCCTTGTCCAGCACCTTGATGTCGGCCAGGTGCTTGACCCAGTAGGTGCCGTAGTAGCCGGGCACCACCAGCCGCACCGGATAACCGTTGAGCATGGGCAGGTCGGCGCCGTTCATGGCGTACGCCAGCATCACCTCGCCATCGAGCGCGTGGGCCGCGTCCAGCGCCTTGACGAACTCCGGCGTGCCCTGCAGCACCGGCCGGTCCAGCCCCTCGAACGTCACCTGGCGCGCGCCGGCCTGGATGCCGGCCTTTTCCAGCACGCGCTTGAGCGGGATGCCGAGCCAGCGCGCGTTGCCCATGGCGCCGTTGCCCAGCTGGCCACCGCCCACCCGCGGCTCGAAGAAGCCGCGGCTGTTGCCGGAACATTGGGTCACCGCCACCAGTTCGACCGGCGCGCCGAATTGCTGCTTCAGGTCGGCCAGCGACAATTCCAGCGGCTTGGAGACCAGCCCGCCCACGCGCAGCCGGTAGGCGGCGGGGTCGATGGCCGTGGGGATGTTGCCCAGGTGGTAGCGCACGAAGAAGGCGTCGTTGGGCGTGATCAGGTCTTCGTTGAAAACCGCGAACGGGGTTTCCAGCTGCGGCGGCCGCGAGGTCTGGCGGATCAGCGGGCGCTTCTGCGGATAGGCGATCAGGTCGCGCTCGCCGTTGGCGAAAGGCAGGGTGACGGTGGCCGGGGCCGCCAGGCTGGTGAGGGCGTGGCCGGCCAGCGTGCCGGTCGCGCCCAGGGTACAGGCCTGGCGCAGGAAGCGTCGGCGCCCATCCGGATCGAATGCGCTCATGCTTGTCTCCTCTTGTTTTCTAGTACCCTCGCTTGCCGCGTGGTCGAATCAGGCTACGCCCGTCGACCTGACAAATGCGTTAACAGTTGCGTCGACCGTTCCAATAACCGTGTTTTCCGCGCCACGGGCGCATGACATCGCGATGAGACTGACTTTCAACCGGCCGGCCTTCGCCGCGCTGCTGGCCGTGACCGCCGTGGAGGCGCTGATCGCCACCCTGGGCAAGCCTTACCCGCTGTTGCGCGGCTTCGTGGGCGACGTGGTGGCGGTGGGCTGGGCCTATCTGGTGTACCGCAGCTTCATCCGCGCCGGCGTACTGCCATTGGCCATTGCGGCGTTGTTGACCGGCTACGCGGTCGAACTCGGCCAGTATCTGGCGCGCCACTACGGCTGGCGCCTGGAGCAACCGGTGCTGCGGGTGATCCTGGGCAGCGTGCCCGACTGGTGGGACATGCTGGCCTACACGCTGGGTTTCCTGCTGGTGCTGTTGTTGGCCGGCGCGCGCCGCATGCGGAGCCCGGGCGCGGGCCCCATTCAAAACACCTGAAAACGCGCGGCGCCCGGCCCATCATTGCGAGCGCCGCGGCTCTGTCGCGCGCCCGGCACGGCGCGCCGCAACGCGGCGCATGCCGATTCAGCCAGCCTGGCCGACCGGGGCACTGTCGCCGCCCTGCCCGGCGGGCTTGGCCTGCGGGCGCAGACGCGCGTTGCGGAACGGGGCCAGGCATTCGGCCCATGACGAAGGGAACAAGGGGGTGGCATGGCGCACCGCATCGCGGCGGGCGTAGTGCGCCAGCAGCTGCTGGCCGATCGGGGCGTCTCCCAGGGGGTGGCGGGTGTTCATGGTATTTCCGGATTGCATTGAAAGTGTATTCATTGTACCAGGGTAAACCCTGATCTCCAATCCGCCCGGGTTGATCCAAGTCGTTGATATCAGAGGGACAGTCCCTTTTGGTTTCGACGGCAACGGGAATACCCTAGTCGATGAAAACGGTAGACGGTATACAATGTTCTGCATCGGTCGAGGTTTTCGGCCGGCCCCTCCCTCACAGACCTGGAGCGCGTCATGGCAGAACTGATGAACCGAGATGAATTCCGCACCGCGTTGGAAAACGCGATCAAGGGCAAGAGCGCCAATGCCTCGCCTTTTTCCATTGCCTGGGCCGAAGGCAAGCTCAGCCGGGAGCACCTGTCGCGCTGGGCCGAGAACCACTATCACTACGTCGGCCCGTTCGCCGACTACCTGGGCTATCTGTACGCCCGCACGCCCGACACCTACACCGAGGCCAAGGACTTCCTGCTGGCCAACATGTACGAAGAGGAGATCGGCGGCGACCGCCATACCGACCTGCTGATCCGCTTCGCCGAGGCCTGCGGCACCACCCGCGAGCGGGTCACCAACCCCGACAACATGTCGCCCACCACCCGCGCCCTGCAAAGCTGGTGCTACGCGGTGGCCATGCGCGAAGACCCCATCGTGGCGGTGGCCGGCCTGGTGGTGGGCCTGGAATCGCAGGTGCCGTCGATCTATCGCAAGCAGACCCCGACCCTGCGCGAGAAATACGGCTTCACCGACGAGGAGGTCGAGTTCTTCGACCTACACATCGTGTCCGACGAAATCCATGGCGAACGCGGCTACCAGATCGTGCTGGAGCACGCCAACACGGTCGAGCTGCAGCAGCGCTGCCTGAAGATCTGCGAGATCGGCGCGCAGATGCGGCTGCTGTACACCACCGCGCTCTATACCGACTACGTGCAGCAGGAAATCGCGCTGCCCGAGCTGGGCCTGGCGGCCTGAGCGCCCGCGCCCGCGCTTGCGGCGCCACCCGCGCATGGCGCGGGCCGGCTGCCGCGGCGCTTCACTGGATGACCGATACATGCCTACCGTCACATTTCACAAAGGCGGCCAGACCTACACCGGCGAGGTGCCGGACAACGCCAACCTGGTGGTGCGCGCCGGCATCCGGCAGTTCCCGTTCCCGCACCTGCGCTACGAGTGCGGCATGGGCAAGTGCGCCAAGTGCGCCTGCCGCGTGCTGGCGGGGGCCGAGCACCTGCCGCCGGTGAACTGGAAGGAAAAGAAGCAGCTGGGCGAGCGCATCGACGCCGGCTACCGCCTGGCCTGCCAGTTGTGGCTCGGCCACGATATCGAGCTGGCGCAGGACGCCGAGGTGGCGCCAGCGCGCGAGCCCGCGGCCGCGCTCGAGCAACCCTGACGCCCGCGCCGGGCGTCCCGCGGCGCCGACACGCCCTGGCCCCGGCGCCCAACCCGATGCAAAGGAACCGCGCATGACCCGCGACGCGAATGACGCCGTGTTCGTGATCCTGACGTCCAAGCCCGGCGTGTACCGCACCGAGGTGGACGCGCAGGCCGAGATCGTCGAGACCTACGACTACGCCTGCGACGGCAGGACCCGCGCGGTGTTCAGCATCGCCCGCCTGCGAGGGCCGGCGCGACTGCTGGTCACCGAGGAAACCCCGCCCTACATCGTCAACCGCGTGCCGTCCAAGTTCCTGGAGTCGTTCGCCTCGCTGGCGGCGGCGCGCCGCGAGCTGGCGCACCTGAGCCGCTTCGGCAGCATGCAAACCACCCTGACGCGGCGTCCCGGCCCCGTCGCCGCGGAGCACTGAGCAGCATGGTCAACATCACGTTTCTATCGAATGGCGGCAAGGTGGCCAGCGCGCCCGAGAACAGCAATCTGCTGCGGGTGTCGCTGAAGGAACAGGGCGGCATTCCGTTCAAGTGCGGCGGCGGCCTGTGCGGCACCTGCAAATGCCGCATCGAACAGGGGCTGGAGAACACCGACGCCATCAAGCCCAAGGAACGCAAGCATCTGCGGCCAGAGGATTTCGAGGCCGGCTACCGCATGGCCTGCCAGACTTTCGTGCTGGGCGACGTGGCGGTGTCGTGGGTGGTGCGGGACGGCAAGGGCGTGGTGGTGGACGACGCCGGCCAGGCGACGCCCGTGGCGCCCTGAGCGGGTTGCGGCCGGGGGGGGGCGTGCTCAGGCGGCCGACGAATGCGCCTGGCGCGTCTCGGTGTAGGCCTTGGCGGCGTTGTGCACGTGCTGGCTCGCCAGCAGCGCGGCCAGGTCGCCATTGCCGGCGATGACGGCGTTCAGGATCTGCGAGTGCTCGTCCCAGTTCTGCTTGGCGCGGTGCATGTTGCTGGGCGCGAACAGCAGCGCCGTGCGGTCGCGCAGCGAGCGCATCAGGTCGGTCAGCACCACGTTGCCGCCGATGGTGGCCAGCATTTCGTGGAACTGCGAATTCAGCGCCAGGAACTTGTCCAGCTGCTCGCCGCGCGCGGCCTCGGTGCCTTCGCGCAGGAAGGCCTGCAGGCGCTCGACGGTCTTGTCGTCGCGCCGCTGCGCCGCCAGCTTGGCGTTCAGGCCTTCCAGCGTGGCGCGTACCTCGACCATGTCGTAAGCGACCGCGTCCGACAGCACCGACACCGAGGCGCCGCGGCGCGGCTCGATGGTGACCAGGCCTTCGGCGGCCAGCGCCCGCAGCGCTTCGCGCACCGGGATGCGCGACACGCCCATCTCTTCCGACAGGCGTCCTTCGACCAGGCGATCGCCGGGCGTGAATTCGCCGCTGAGGATGCGCTCGCGCAGCTTGTCGCGGATGACCGCGAACAACTGCGGATGCTGCTCGCCGATCTTCAGCGGGGCAGATTGCGGCGTGTCTACGGCTTGCGAGCTGACGGGCGTGGTGGTCATGGCGAGCAGGTCTGGCGGAATGGATACAGTCTGCATTGTATTACCGGGATGGGCGGTGGCGGACGCAAGCGGGTTCAACCGGCCCACAGCGCCTTGCCGATCACTCCCAGCGCGCCCGCGGCGCAGGCGCCCAGCAGCACGGCGCGCACCGCGCGTGGCGGCAACCGGTGGCGCAGGCGGCCCGACACGGCGAAGCCGGCCAGCAGGAACGGCGCCAGGCTGAGCGCCAGGCCGGCGTGGTAACCGGTGTAGCGCCGCGCCCAGGCCAGCATGGCCAGCGAAAAGAGCGACCCCAGGAACAGCACCATGCCCAGCGTGGCGCGTAGCCGCGGCGGTTCGGCGTGTTGCAGCACCAGGGCGATGGGCGGGGCGCCGACCGAGGTCATGGTGCCCATGATGCCGGACGCCACGCCGGCGCCCGAGACCCGGCCGGGCGTGGCCGCAAAGCGCAGCCCGGCCGCGCTGAGCCCGACCGCGGCCAGGATCAGCGCGGCGAACAGCAGGCCCAGCGTCTGCGGCGCGAAGCGGGCCATGGCGTAGATGGCGATCAGGGTGCCGGCGGCGCGCCCGGTCAGCGCATAGGCGACGGCCCGCCAGTCGATGGCGGCGCGTTCGCGCAGCGCGGTCAGCAGCGAGATGAAGCCGCCCAGCGTCAGCAGGGGGCCGGGGGCGAGCTGGGGAAAGCACAGCGCCGCCACCGGCGCGGCGAACATGGCGAAGCCGATGCCGCCCACGCCCTGCGCCAGCGCGGCGCCGAACACCACCGCCGCCATGGCGGCGTAATGCCAGAGATCGGGTAGGGAAGCCATCATGCCGAATTCGCTTTTTTTGTATACGGTAGTCTATTGAAATATCGGCGATGCACCAAACCGGGGCTTGCGCCCCAACTTAATGCACTGATTTTTCTCGAATATTCATGGAAATTTCAGGATTATCGCTTTCCCTAGGCGCTGCATATTTCGGTTGGTATAGCAGCAAACGAAATATAGTATACCGAAGTGGCGACCCAACAGCCACGTCGACAAGGGGAATAGCGCATGCAATCGGACGTCGTGCTCAACGCCGCTCACTGGATGTACCTGATCAGCGTCGCCGCGATCATCCTGACGATGATCCTGCGCGCCAACGTGGTGGTGCCGTCGGTGATCGGCACTTTCCTGGTGGTGCTGGCCATCACCGGCAACCCGATCAGCGCGCTGATCGGCATCTTCTCGGCCAGCTTCGTGGCCGCCAAAGAGCTTTTCAACATCTTCCTGGTCATCACCTTCATGACGGCCCTGCTCAACGCGCTCAAGACGCTGCAGGCGGACGTGCGCATGGTGCAGCCGTTCCGGCGGGTGATGCGCGGCGGGCACTCGTCGTTTCTCATCATCGCCCTCTGTACCTACGTGATCTCGCTGTTCTTCTGGCCAACGCCGGCAGTGCCGCTGGTGTCGGCGATCCTGCTGCCCGCGGCCATCGCGGCCGGACTGCCGCCGCTGGCCGGCGCCATGGCGATCGCCATCGCCGGCCAGGGCATGGCGCTGTCTTCGGATTACGTGATCGGCGTGGCGCCGGGCATCAGCGCCAAGGCCGCCGGCGCCGCCGTCAGCGCCGCGGTGGTGGCGGACCGGGCGCTGGTGCTGTCGCTGATCACCGGCGCTGTGGCGCTGACCGCCGCCTACCTGCTGATCCGCAAGCACATCGTGCCGGCCGATGCGGCGCTGCTGTCGGCCTGGCAGGCGCGGGCGCAGGACGGCAGCCTGGCCGAGATCGAGCATTCCGGCTCGTTCGACAAGGCCGAGCTGGCGCGCGGCACCATGGGCGCCAATCCGGCGCTGCCGCGCGGGCCGGGGCTGGACGAGGAGGAGCGGCGCCGGGTGCGCTGGTCGCGGGTGTTCGCGGTGGTGACGCCGCTGGCGTTCCTGGGCGTGATCGCGGTGATGGTGCTGCCGCGCCTGTTCCCGGCGCTGCCCGCGCTGCGCGGCGGCGACGCGGCCGCGCTGGTGGGCGGCGTGGTCTTCGTGGTGATGATGCTGGTGACGCTGGCCGCCGAAGGGCCGCGCAGGATGCTGGACGTGTGCCCCGAGCACGTGACCGACGGCTTCGTGTTCGCTTTCAAGGCAATGGGTTCGGTGCTGCCGATCGCCGGCTTCTTCTTCGTCGGCGCCAACGAGACCGCGGCGCAGATCCTGGGCGTGCCGCAGGCGCAGGCGCCGGGCCTGCTGTTCGAAGTGATCTCGGCGGGCCAGCACCTGATCCCCGAGAACCACTTCCTGGTGGCGTTCGGCGTGCTGCTGGTGGGGATGATCACCGGCATCGACGGCTCGGGCTTCGCCGGCCTGCCGCTGACCGGCACGCTGTCGGGCGCGCTGGGGCCGGTGGTGGGGGTGGATCCGGCGACGCTGGCGGCAGTGGGCCAGATGGGCGCGGTGTGGACCGGCGGCGGCACGCTGATCGCCTGGTCCTCGCTGATCGCGGTGGCCGGGTTCGCGCGGGTGCACGTGCTGTCGTTGGTGCGGGCGCTGCTGCTGCCGGTGGTGCTGGCGCTGTTCGTCTCCACCATCTGCGCCGTCCTGATCTGGCGGTGAGCCCGGCTTGGGGTTTACGCGCATCGCGCTATATTGATTAAAGTATACAATGTTCAGAAATTACCTAAGACGGCCGATTCCCGGGCATCCCGGCCAGCCCGGCAGAGGAAGGACTTCCGTGGACGATCTCTCGCAGCAGGTTTTTCTCAACTACATCGGCGGGGAATGGGTGGCCTGCGCTTCGGGCGTCACGGCGCCCAACCTGAACCCGGCCGACACGTCCGACGTGGTGGGGCGCTTCCAGCAATCGGACGCGGACGACGCCGCCCGCGCCGTGAAGGCCGCCGCGGATGCCTTCGCCGCCTGGCGCGACACGCCGATCTCCAAGCGGGCCGCCATCCTGTTCCGTGCCGCCCAGCACCTGGAAGACCACGCCGACGAGGTGGCGCGCGAGCTGACCCGCGAGGAAGGCAAGGGCCTGGCGCTGGCGCGCGACGAGGTCCTGCGTTCGGCCCAGACCATCCGCTTCTACGCGGTGGAGGGCCAGTCGTTCACCGGCGAGACCTTCGTCAACGACGATCCCGACATGGTGGTCTACAGCCAGCGCGAGCCGCTGGGGGTGGTGACGGTGATCTCGCCGTGGAATTTCCCGATCTCGATCCCGGCCCGCAAGATCGCGCCGGCGCTGATCACGGGCAACACGGTGGTGTTCAAGCCCTCGTCCGATGCGCCGCTGACCGGCTACCGGCTCACCGAGGCCTTCGTCGAGGCGGGCCTGCCGCCGGGCGTGCTGAATTTCGTGACCGGGCCGGCCTCGAAGGTGGGCCAGGCCATCACCACGGCGGCGGCGGTGCGCGCCATTTCCTTCACCGGCTCGACCGCGGCCGGCGAGCAGATCCATCGTGGCGCCGGCCTGACCACGCGCACGCAGATGGAGCTGGGCGGCAAGAACCCGCTGATCGTGCTGGCCGACGCCGACCTGGATCGCGCGGTGGACCTGGCGGTCAAGGGCGGCTTTTCGCTCAGCGGCCAGGCCTGCACCGGCACCAGCCGCCTGCTGGTCGATCGCAAGGTGCTGGCGGCGTTCACCGACAAACTGCTGGCGCGCATGCGCAAGCTGACCATCGGCAACGGCCTGGAGGGCAATTTCGACCTGGGACCGCTGGCCACGCGTAAACAACTCGACACGGTGCTGAGCTACATCGCGGTGGGCAAGCAGGAAGCCACCCACCTGATCGGCGGCGAGCGCCTGGACGGTCCGGGCTTCGAGCGCGGCTATTACGTGACGCCGGCCCTGTTCACGGACGTGACGCAGCAGATGCGGATCGCGCGCGAGGAAATCTTCGGCCCCGTGCTGGCGCTGATCGCGGTGGACGGCTACGACGAGGCCATCGCTTGCGCCAACGACACCGAATACGGCCTGTCCGCGGCCATCGCCACCAGCGACGCGCGCTACGCCCACCGCTTCGCCCGCGACATCCAGGCCGGCACCGTCAAGATCAACCGCACCACCACGGGCAATCTCATCAACGCGCCGTTCGGCGGCCTGAAAAGCTCCAGCACGTCGACGTTCCGTGAATCGGGCCGGGTCGGGCTGGAGTTCTACACGCAGATCAAGACCGTCTACCGCGCCGGCTGACGGCGCCTTCGGAGAACAGACATGAAGCAGATTTATCGCCTGGAACTGGAAGAAGCCCGCGCCATGGTGCGCGCGGCCATCGCCCGCTCGGAGCAGATCGGCGTGCTGGAATCGGTGTGCATCGTCGACGACGGCGGCTATCCGATCGCGCTGGAGCGCATGGACGGCGCCCGCATCACCGGCCCGCAGATCGCCTGGAACAAGGCCTTCACCGCATCCGGACACAAGCGCTCGACGCACCTGTTCACCACGCCGCCCAATGGGCCGGCGCTGCCCGGCAATGAGGCCTTCGGCATCCAGTGGAGCTTCGAGGGCAAGTTCGCCGCATTCGTGGGCGGCTTTCCCATCGTGGTCAACGACGAGGTCATCGGCGGCGTCGGCCTGAGCGGCGGCAACGGCGAGCAGGACACCCAGGCCGGCCTGGCCGCGTTGGGGGCGCTGGCCGAAATGCTGGAGCCGCGCGGCCTGAAGGTGCTGGTGCAGGCGGACATCAAGAAATAGGCGCTGTCGTCATGGCATACCGTGTCCAGATCCTCGAGACCGGGCAGGCTTTCATGGTCGCGCCGGATGAATCCGTATTGCAGGCGGCCGAGCGCGCCTCGGTGCGGCTGCCGCACGAATGTACCTTCGGAGGCTGCGGCACCTGCCGTATCAAGCTGGCCGAAGGGGCGGTCGACTACGAAGAATTCCCCATGGCGCTGACGCCGGAAGAGGCGGCCCAGGGCTATGCGCTGGCCTGCCAGGCGCGGCCGCGCAGCGATCTGTGCATCAGCGTCGCCAACCCGCGCCAATTCGCCGAGCCGCGGCGCCTGGACGCCACCGTGCACCGCATCGCCGCGCTGTGCGACGACGTCATCCACCTGACGCTGGCGCTGCCGCCGGACACGCCGCTGGACTACGCGCCGGGCCAGTACATGAACGTGGTGTTGCCCGACGGCGCCACCCGCAGCTTCTCGATGGCCTCGGCGCCCGCCGGCAACCTGGTGGATTTCCACGTGCGCCGCATTCCGGGCGGCCGCTACACCGACCAGTGGCTGGGGCAGGCGCGGCCGGGCGCGGCGCTGGAGATCGAGGCGCCGCTGGGCGTGTTCAGCTATCACGAGGAAGATTGGCGGCCGATGATCATGATGGCCACGGGCACCGGCATTGCGCCGATCAAGGCGATCCTGGAATCGCTGCTGGACAATGACGACTGCCCGCCGGTGACGCTCTACTGGGGCATGCGCACCGAGGCCGACCTGTATCTGCGCGAGCAGATCGAAGGCTGGGCTGGCCGGCTGTACGAGTTCAATTTCGTGCCGGTGCTGTCGCGCGCGGGCGCCGACTGGCAGGGCCGGCGCGGCCATGTGCAACAGGCTGTGCTGGCGGACCACGGCGACCTGTCCGAACACGCCTTCTACCTGTGCGGCGCGCCGGCGATGGTCAGCGAGGCGACCACGCTGCTGGCGGGGCGTGGCGCCAGCCTCGATCACGTCTACGCCGACAGCTTCACCTTCCAGCACGCGCCGGCCACGGCGGCGATGCCGTAGGGCGGGCTCGCGCGGCGATCCCTAGCGGAACACCAACACCGGCAGCCTGGTGCGCGCCAGCACGCGCTGGGTCTCGCTGCCCAGCAGGAAGCCCGTCATGCCGTGGCGGCCGTGCGACCCCATCACGATCAGGTCGCAGCCGCGTTGCTGCGCCGTGTCGACGATGGCTTCGTGCGGGTGGTCGTTGACCACCACGGCCGTCTCGCAAGGCACCAACGCGTGGCGCGCCTCGGTCTCCAGGCCTTCCAGGTAGCCGGTGGCGTTCTTGCGCGCCTGGTCGGTGTGCTGGGGTTGGTGGGCGCCCAGCATTTCCGCCTGGTAGACCGTCAGGTGGTCTTCCGGAATGGCGCGCAGCAGGGTGATGGCGGCGTTCATTTCCTTGGCGAAAACGAGCGCCTTTTTGAAGGCCGACTCGGACAGCAGGGAGCCGTCCACGGCGATGAGCAGATGCCTGTACATGTTGCGTCTCCTTTGAGAAAAGGAACGTCCAGCAAGGGCGAATCCAGTATAGGCCCGCCCCTGCCCGCAATCCAGTACCGCGTTCGGATGACTGTCCGGCGCCGCCCGCGCCCGCCCTGTCAGGCGCGGCGACGCAGGGTTTCCCCTTCCCCGTCCAGGCCGCGCGGCAGCGCTTCGATCAGACTGCGCGTGTAGGGATGGCGGGCCTCGCGCCACAGGGTGGCGTTGGGGCCTTCCTCGACGATGCGGCCGGCGTGCATCACCAGCACCCGGTCGGCCAGGTAGTGCACCACCGACAGGTCGTGCGAGATGAACAGGTACGACAGGTTGAACTCGGCCTTCAGGTCGACCAGCAGGTTCAGGATCTGCGCCTGCACCGATACGTCCAGCGCCGACACCGGTTCATCGCAGATCACCAGCGACGGCCGCAGCACCAGGGCGCGGGCGATGCCGATGCGCTGGCGCTGGCCGCCCGAGAACTCGCTGGGGTAGCGCGCCAGGGCGCTCTGCGGCAGGCCGACCGCGTCCAGCATGTGGGCGATGCGGCGGCGCCGTTCCTGGCGATCGGCCACGCGGTGGATGCGCAGCGCCGATTCCAGGATGTCGTTGACCGTGTGGCGCGGGTTGAGCGAGGCGTAGGGGTCCTGGAAGATCATCTGCACGCTCTGGCGGTAGGCGGCCAGGCCGCGCCGGTCCAGGCGCGACGTGTCCTGGCCGCGCAGCAGGATCTGTCCGGCGGCGGGCGTCAGCAGCCGCACCAGGGTGCGTGACAGGGTGGATTTGCCACAGCCCGATTCCCCCACCAGGCCCAGCGTTTCGCCAGGCGCGATCTGGAACGACACGCCGTCCACCGCGTGCTTGGCGCCCTGGGACGTGGCGTAGTCGACACGCAGGTCGCGCACCTGCATCAAGGGCAGGGGATGAGGATCGCCGGCGGTCGGGTCATTGGCCGCGGCCACGCGCGGGGGCGTCACCAGGCCGAATATGGGCCGGCCCGAGGCGGGATCGAGCCGCGAGCGGATTTCCGGCAGGCGTCGCTGGCGATAGTGGGTGGCGTCGTCCAGCCGCAGGGAGGCGCCCAGCAGGCCGCGGGTGTAGGGATGGCGCGGTCGCGACAGCAGCGTGGCGGCAGCGCCTTCCTCGACTTTCTCGCCGCCCACCATCACCGCCACGCGGTCGGCCCAGTCGCCCACCACCGCCAGGTCGTGAGTAATCAGCAGCAGGCCCATGCCGAGTTCCGATCGCAGGTCGTCCAGCAGCCGCAATATCTGCGCCTGCACCGTCACATCGAGGGCAGTGGTGGGTTCGTCGGCCACCAGCAGCGCGGGTTCGCAGGCGATGGCGGCGGCGATCATGGCGCGCTGGCGCTGGCCGCCCGACAGCAGGTGGGGGTAGTCGTCGACGCGCCGCTGCGGCTCGGGCACGCGCACCAGGTCCAGCAGTTCGATCGCGCGTTGCCGCGCGGCCCGGGCCGAGGCGCCGCGATGCAGGCGCAGGGCTTCGCCGATCTGCTGGCCCAGCGTCAGCACCGGGTTCAGGCTCGTCATCGGTTCCTGGAAGATCATGGCGATGCGGTCGCCGCGCAGGGCGCAGCGTTGGCGCTCGGACAGCGCCAGCAGGTCGCGGCCCTCGAACAGGATGCGGCCGCTGGCGCGGGCGTGGCGCGGCAGCAGGCCCAGCAGCGCCAACGCGGTGGTGGACTTGCCGCAACCGGATTCGCCCACCAGCGCCAGGGTCTCGCCGGCGGCGATGCGCAGGTCCAGCGCGCTGACGGCCTGATGGCCGGGGAAGGCCACGTTCAGCCCTTGGATGTCGATCAGTGTGCTCATGGGGAGGCGGTCGGTAGCGGGGCGGCGGGCGCCACGGCGGCGCGCCGCCGCAGCTTGGGATTGAGCGCGTCGTTGACGGCGTCGCTCAACAGGTTCAGGGCAAGCACGGCCGCCATGATGGTCAGGCCCGGTAGGGCGGTCATGTACCAGGCGGTGCGCAGCGCCTCGCGCCCGGCCCCGACCATGCTGCCCCAGCTGACCACGTTGGGGTCGCCCAGCCCCAGAAACGACAGGCCGGCCTCGGACAGGATGGCGTTGGCCACCAGAACGGCGGTGGTCACGATGATGGGCGGCAGGGCGTTGGGCAGGATTTCGCGGAAGATGATGCGGGCGTGGCCGGCGCCCAGCGCCTGCGCGGCGCGCACGAATTCGCGTTGGCGCAGGGTGATGAACTCGCCGCGGGTCAGGCGCGCGATGCCGGTCCAGGAGGTCACGCCCAGCGCGAAGATGATGGTCGACAGCGACGGCCCCAGGATCGCCACCAGCACGATCGCCAGCAGGAAAGACGGCACCGTCTGGAACAGTTCGGTCAGGCGCATCAGCACCGCGTCCACGCGCGGCCCGGCGTAGCCGGCAATGGCGCCCACCAGCAGCCCCAGCGCCAGCGCGATGGCGGCGGAGGCGCCGCCCACCAGCAGCGAGACTCGGGCGCCGTGGAACAGGCCGGCCAGGATGTCGCGGCCCATCAGGTCGGTGCCGGCCGGAAATTCCGCGTCGGTGCCGGGCCAGGTGAAGGGCGCGCCGACCATTTCCAGCGGGTCGCCCGGATACAGCCAGCCGGCCGTGGCGGCGGCGGCCACCAGCAACACCAGCACAGCCGCGCCGATGGCGGCGGAAGGCGCCCGCAACAGGCGCGCCAGAAACTTCAAGGCGTGCTTCATGCTTTCCTCACGCGCGGGTCGAGCAGGCCATAGCAGGCATCCACGGCGATGTTCATCACCGCCACCAGCGCCGCGCTCATCAGCAGGATGCCCAGCAGCAGGTTGACGTCGCGGCTGGCGATGGCCTCGAACGACAGTTGCCCCAGGCCGGGCCAGGCGAACACGGTCTCGACCACGATGCTGCCGCCCAGCAGCGCGCTGCTCTGCAGGCCGAGCATGGTGACCACCGGCAGGATGGCGTTGCGCAGCGCGTGGCGCCAGACCACCCGGCCCTCCCTGTTGCCGCGGGCGCGGGCGGTGCGGATGTAGTCTTCCTGCAGCGTCTCGATCATGGACGCGCGCGACAGCCGCGCGTAGATGGCGACGTAATAGATCGCCACCGTGGCCACCGGCAGCACCAGGTGCCGCGCGTAGTCCAGCCACAGCGCGCCGCCGGTATGGGCGGCGCCGACGTCGCGGATGCCGCCGACCGGCAGCCAGTCCAGGTGCACGCCAAAGCCGACGATCAGCATCAACGCCGTCCAGAACATCGGCGCCGAGTAACCCGCCGTGGCCAGGCCGGACAGCAGCGTGTCCAGCAGCCCGTGCGGCCGCCGCGCCGCCAGCACGCCCAGCAGCACGCCCAATGCCACCGACAAAGCCAGACCGGTGCCGATCAGCGCCAGGGTGGCCGGCAGACGGCCGAAGATCAGGTCGGCCACCGGTTCGCCATAGCGGAACGAATAGCCCAGGTCCAGTGAAGCCAGGCTCTTGAGGTAGTAGCCGAGCTGCGCCAGCAGGCCCCGGTCCAGGCCGTAGGCCTGGCGCAGCTCGGCCACGTGGGCGGGAGTGATGCCGCTGTTCTCGGCGGCGATCACGTCCACCAGGTCGCCCGGCACCAGCTTGAGCAGGAAGAAATTGGCGACGCCCGTGGCGGCCACCACGAACAGGATCTGCAGCAGGTAGCGGACGGGACGGGGCAGGCGCGCAAGCATATCGCCGGCCCCTCAGGCCTTGCCGAGCCAGACGTGGGCGAAGTTGTTGCGCGAGTGCGACGAAGCGTCGGTGACGTTGCGCAACTGCTTGTCCCACACGCCGAACCAGCGGAACTCGAACAGGCCGATCAGCGGCAGGTCGCGCTGCGCCAGCCGCTGCAGCTCGTTGTAGTGTTCGATGCGCTTCTGCGGATCGGTCTCGACCTGGGCCGCCTCGATGACGCGGTCCATTTCAGGATTGTTGTAGCCGGACACGTTGTACCAGGGCGTGCCACGCGCTTCCGCCTTGCTCCAGTAGCGCGTCTCCACGCCCAGTTGCGGGTCGATCAGCACCGTGCCCCACGAACTGATGAGCTGGAAGTTGTAGTCGGTGAAGACGTTGCGCGTCCAGGTGGCCAGGTCCAGGCCGCGCAGCGTCACGTCGATGCCGATCTTGCGCAGCGCCTGCCGCACGAACTCGCCGGTGCGGCGGTAGTCGTCGCCGAACGGAATGTAGTCGTGCGTCAGCGCGAAGCGCCAGCCGCCGGCGCCGCGCGGGTAGCCGGCTTCGTCCAGCAGTTTCTCGGCCAGCGCCGGGTCGTAGGGATACTGCTGCACGTTGGGGTTGTGATAGGGCTTGACCAGCGACGGCACCGGGCTGACGAAGGGCTCGGCGTAGCCGTTCCACACAGTCTTGACCAGCGCCTCTTTGTTGACGGCGTGGGCGATGGCCTGGCGTACCTTCAGGTTCGACAGGATCGGGTCGCGCAGGTTGGTCTCCAGCCACAGCCAGGCGGCAAAGCCGTTGTAGCCGGCGGTGTCCACCGCCAGCTTGGGCAGTTTGGCGAGCCGGGTGGCGTCGGTGAAGGCGACCGGATTACGCTCGCCATACGAGACCGCGCCCGTCTCCAGCGCGGTGGCGCGACCGGAGACGTCGGGCACGATCTTCCAGACGATGCGGTCCAGGAACGGGCGCTCGGGCTGCCAGTAGTGCTCATTGCGTTCGAGCACGATGTAGTTGCCGCGGTTCCATTCCTTGAAGACGAACGGCCCGGTTCCCACCGGTTTGTTGTTGTACGGATTGTTCTGGATGTCGGTGCCTTCGAACAGGTGGCGCGGCAGGATCGGCGCGCCCAGCGAGTCGATGGCGTTCAGCGCCACTGGCGTGGGCTGCGACAGGTGCAGCACCACGGTGTGGTCGTCGGGCGTCTCGATCCGCTGCAGGTACTGGAACACGCGGCGCGCGCTGGGCGCGTGCTTGAGCCAGACCTCTTCGGCCGACCATTTCACGTCGGCGGCGGTGAAGGGCTTGCCGTCGTGCCATAGCACGCCCTGGCGCAGCTTGAAGGTGAGGGTCTTGCCGTCTTCCGACACGCTCCAGCTTTCCGCCAGGACCGGCCGCGGCTTCAGGTCGGGGCCGTATTCCACCAGGCCGTCGAAGATCTTGCTCGCGACCGCGCCGGTAGGGGTGGAGGAGTTCAGGTAGAAAGCCAGCGTGGGCGGCTCGGGGTGCACCACCGCGTTCAGCACGCCGCCCTTGACCGCGCCGTCCAGCGTGTTCGGCAGGCTCTGCGTGTCGGCATGGGCGGGCGCCATGATCACGTTGGGAAAGAGGGCGCCGACGCCCATCAGCGCGCCGGCGCCCATCAGCCAGCGGCGCAGGGGGTTGACGGTATCCTGCGGCGCGTCGGTCTCGTGCGCCGGGGGCAAGGGCTGGGTCATGCGGATTCCTTCGGTCGTAAGGGGGAGCGGCCGCGTCAGGAGGCCAGGCTGGTCAGGGAAGGCAGGTCGTCGGGCGCCACGCGCAGCAGGGTGGCGAGCAGTTCGCGCCGCCAGGCGTCGTACAGCGCCACGTGGTTGCGCGTGTCCAGGCCGGTGGCGCGCAGGTTCAGTTGCCAGGAGTCGCGCAGGTAGGGGCCGAGCAGGCGCTGTACGTCCTCGTCGGCCTGGACCAGGCCCTGGGTCCATTCGTGGCGCTCGCTTTCGTCGGCGCCGGCCAGCTTGCGCAGCCACCATTGCGTGATGCGGATGCGGTGGGCTTCCTCGTCGGGCAGGATGCGGTTTTCGCCGAACTCGCGGTGGCCGAAGTCCAGCACCTTCGCGGTGCGGCGATTCACGAACAGCCGTGCCAGGATGTAGTGCTCGTAGTGGAACTGCCAGGCCAGGAAGTTCTGCCAGTTGCGCAGGGCGAAGCCGCCAACCAGGTCCCAGGCGTCGCGCACGCCCTGCTCGACCTCGGGCCTGGCATCGCGCTCCAGCAGCAGGCTGGCGCGCGCCAGCGAGAATTCGGCGTGGGCCGCGTCATCGCCCAGTTGGCGCGCCAGCGCGAACTGGAAATCGGTGTCGTCGCGGAACAGGCCGGCGATGGCATGTGCCGCCACCTGGGTGATGAACAGATCGTGCACGGTGTTCCAGATCGCGTATTCGCCGGCCGCCTGGCGCTCGGCGGCGGCGGCCAGGTCGCGAGGCGGATCGAGGCGCGCGGCGGGAATGTGCGGCGCGACCGCAAGGCGGATGTCGTCGAACAGGCGCGTTTCCAGCGCGCCGTCGTAATCCAGGGCAATGGGCAGATCCAGTACGGGCATGAAGGCGGCGCGGGTAGTCACGGAAAAGCTCGACTCTAAGCAAGCGCCAAAGCGCGCCGCAAACACTCTTTCGTGATTTGGATATGCCGGCGCCGGGGCTGCTAACAGTAGGGACGAAGGGGGCGCGGCGCATATACCGATTCCAAATATCCGCATGAGAAATCCGTCCTTCCGCGCGGCGTGGCGGGCCGATAGGCTGCTTCTTTCCCAACTGTCCGCATCCTCCCATGCCGCAAGCCGCGAGTTTCTCCCTCCCGATCGATGACGACGAGGCTCCGCGCGTGGTGCCCGCCGCCCGCATCCGCAGCGACGGCGAGGCTATCGAAGCCGCGCAGGCGTTGGCGGCGGATTTCGCCCAGGGCGCGGCGCACCGCGACCAGACGCGCAGCCTGCCGTGGCGCGAGATCGAGCGCTATTCGGCCAGTGGCTTGGGCGGCATCACCGTGCCGCGCGAGTACGGCGGCGCCCAGGTATCCCATGTGACACTGGCGGACGTGTTCCGCATCCTCAGCGCGGCCGACCCGTCGCTGGGCCAGATCCCGCAGAACCACTTCGGTTCGCTCAACCTGCTGCGGCAGGTCGGCACGCCGGCGCAGAAGCGGCGCTACTACGAGGGCGTGCTGGCCGGCCGCAGGCTGGGCAACGCCGGGCCCGAACGCCACACGCGTCATGCGCGCGATGTGCAGGCGCGGCTGGTGGCCGATGGCGACGGCTATCGCCTGTCCGGGCGCAAGTTCTATTCCACTGGCGCGCTGTATGCGCACTGGATCCCGACCAAGGCGCTGGATACCGAGGACCGGCTGGTGACGGTGCTGCTGGAACGCGGCGCCGCCGGCCTGACGGTGGTGGACGACTGGTCCAGCTTCGGCCAGCGCACCACCGCCAGCGGCACCGTGCTGCTGGACAACGTGCGGGTCGAGGCGGACAGTGTGTTGCCGGCCTGGAAACTGCAGGAGACTCCCGCCTTGCAGGGGCCGTTCGCGCAACTGATGCAGGCCGCCATCGACGCCGGCATCGCCGAAGCGGCCCTGAACGACACTGTGAAATTCCTGCGCGAGCGTGCCCGTCCCTGGGCCGAGGCCGGCGTCGAACGCGCCACGCAGGACCCCTATGTGATCGGCGACGTCGGCCGGCTGTTCATCGACCTGCACGCGGCGCAGGCGGTGCTGGCCGAGGCCGCGGCGCACCTGGATGAAGCCACGCCGCGCGCGCTCGGTGCCGACGACGTCGCCGCCGCCTCGATCGCGGTGGCGCGGGCCAAGGCGCTGACCACCGAGATCGCGCTGGCGGCCAGCGAAACGCTGTTCGAGCTGTCCGGCGCCCGCGCGTCGTTGGCGGAGTTCAACCTGGACCGCCATTGGCGCAACGCCCGCACGCATACCCTGCACGATCCGGTGCGCTGGAAGTACCACGCGGTCGGCGACTATCTGCTGAACGGCCGCCGTCCCAACCGTCATTCCTGGGTCTGAGCGATGACCGACACAGCCATTTCCACCCTGGCGCCGCGACGCGCCGCCATCATCGGCAGCGACGGCGAGGCAATCGCGGTGGCGCGCGAGCTTGCCGCCGACTTCGCCCGCGAAGCCGCGCAGCGCGACCGCGAGCGCCGCCTGCCGCTGCCGGAGCTGGAGCGCTATTCGCAATCGGGTCTGTGGGGCATCACCGTGCCGCGCGAGCACGGCGGCGCCGGCGTGTCGCGCGTGACGCTGGCCGAAGTGACGGCCATCATCTCCGGCGCCGACGGCTCGCTCGGGCAGATCCCGCAGAACCATTACTACGCGCTGGAAGTGCTGCGGGTGAACGGCAACGCCGACCAGCAGCGCCGCTTCTACGCCCGCGCCCTGGCCGGTGAACGCTTCGGCAATGCGCTGGCCGAAATCGGCACGCGCACGGCGGCCGAACGCCGCACCCGCCTGTCGGCCGACGGCGGCGGCTGGCGCATCAACGGCAGCAAGTTCTATTGCACCGGCGCGCTCTATGCGCAATGGATTCCCACCGCGACCGTGGGCGAGGACGGCCTGCAGCGGCTGGCCTTCGTGCGCCGCGACAGCCCCGGCGTGGAGGTGATCGACGACTGGTCGGGGTTCGGCCAGCGCGTGACCGGCAGCGGCACCGTGCTGTTCCAGGACGTGGCCGTGCCGGCCGAGGACGTGATGGTGCTGGTCGATCCGGCCGCGCCGCCGAACACCATCAAGCCGCTGGCGCAGATCATCCACGCCGCCATCGACCTGGGCATCGGCCAGGCCGCGCTGGCGGACGCGCTGGATTTCGTGCGCAACCGCTCGCGGCCGTGGATCGACGCCGGGGTCGAGCGCGCCGCCGATGATCCCTTGACCATCAGCGAGTTCGGCCGCTTGTCGATCCGCCTGGACGCGGCCCGCGCGCTGGTGGCGCGCGCCGGCCGCATCCTCGACGCCGCCACCGCCGACCCGCAACCTCACCTGGTGGCCGCCGCCGCCATCGCCGTGGCCGAGGCCCGCGCCCTGACCACCGAATCGGCGCTGGCCGCCGGCACCAAGCTGTTCGAACTGGCCGGCACGCAAGCCACGCTCGATCAGCTGAACCTGGACCGCCACTGGCGCAATGCGCGCACCCACACGCTGCACGATCCGGTGCGCTGGAAGCGCCACGCGGTCGGCAACTACTACCTGAACGACGCCGCGCCCGGTCGCGTCGGCACCACCTGATTCCCTCGGAACGGCACGCCATGGCGAAGAAGCAGATCCTCCTGAACGCGTTCAACATGAACTGCGTCGGCCACATCAACCACGGCCTGTGGACCCACCCGCGCGATACCTCGACGCAGTACAAGACGCTGGACTACTGGACCGACCTGGCGCGCCTGCTGGAGCGCGGCCTGTTCGACGGCCTGTTCCTGGCCGATATCGTCGGCGTCTACGACGTATACCAGGACTCGGCCGACCTGACGCTGCGCGAGTCGATCCAGCTGCCGGTCAACGACCCGCTGCTGACCGTATCCGCCATGGCCGCCGCGACCCGCCACCTGGGCTTCGGCGTGACGGTGAACCTGACCTACGAGTCGCCCTACCTGCTGGCGCGCCGCTTCTCGACGCTGGACCACCTGACCGACGGCCGCATCGGCTGGAACATCGTCACCGGCTACCTGGAAAGCGCGGCGCGCGCCATGGGGTTGTCGGAACAGATCGCGCACGACGAACGCTACGACCGCGCCGACGAGTTCCTGGAGGTGGCCTACAAGCTGTGGGAAGGTAGTTGGGACGACGACGCGGTGCGCGCCGACCGGCGCGCGCGTGTCTACGCGGACCCGGCCGCCGTGCGGCGCATCGATCACGAAGGCAAGTACTACAAGGTCCAGGGCTACCATCTTTCGGAGCCGTCGCGCCAGCGCACGCCGGTGCTGTACCAGGCGGGCTCCTCGGGCCGCGGCCAGGCCTTCGCGGCCCGCCACGCCGAATGCGTGTTCGTGTCGAGCCAGACCAAGGAAGGCCTGCGCAAACTGGTGGCGGGCGTGCGCGAGTCGGTGGCGCGCGAGGGCCGGGACCCGCGCGACATCAAGTTCTTCATGGGCGTGACGGCGGTGGTGGGACGCACGGAGGCCGAGGCGCGCGAGAAGCACGCGGAGTACCTGCGCTACGCCAATCCGGAAGCGGGCCTGGCCCACTACGCCAGCTCCACCGGCATCGACTTCTCGCGCTATGCGGCGGACGAGCCAATCCGCTACGTGAAGAACAACGCGATCGAGTCAGCGGTAAAGAACCTGACGGTGGCGCGCACCGACCGCACGGTGCGGGATCTGTTGGCCGACATGGCGCTGGGCGGACGCTATCCGGCGCTGGTGGGCAGCGCGTCGCAGGTGGCCGATGAGCTGGCATCGTGGGTCGAAGAGACGGACATCGATGGTTTCAACCTGGCGAGGACGGTGACGCCGGAGTGCTATGCGGATTTCGTGGATCTGGTGGTGCCGGAGTTGCAGGAGCGAGGCGTGTACAAGACGGCTTATGCGGAGGGGACGTTGCGGGAGAAGTTGTTCGGGGCGGGGCGGGCGTTGCTGGCGGGGGGGCATGCTGCTGGGGAGTATCGGCGGGTGGTGGCGTAGGTTTTTTTTGTTGGCGGGTGAGTTTGTGCTTCGTAGGTCGCCCCTCGGTCGGGCGGACCCGATGGCGGGCGCCCACGATTGCGGTCCGGAGCGTTCGCTCCGGACTGCCCCATCCTCATCCTCGTCCTCGCCTTCGGCGACTCCTTCGGATTCCGTCGGGCGCATCGAGGTTGCCCGCCATCGGGTCCGCCCGCCCGAGGGGCTGCGAGCGTCTAGGCTTGTCGCGCTGTTAGACCTGTGTGCGGGGAAGGGAATCTACAGGGCTGCCCATCGCGGCCGCGCGGGCGGCCACGATGGGCGTCTGTGCATTTGAGCGTGCTGCGGGTGCGCTGCGCGCTGGCGGTGGGCGGTTTTCTAATGGTTCCGCACGTCAGGGGGGAAGGGCGGTGGTGGTCGGCGCGGCATAAGGCATGTTGCGCGGGACGACCTCTCGCGCCGACCACAAACCGTCGTGATGCCAACGGGCTTTCACTAGCAAACGATTTGGTCTCTCCCACACGCGAGAGCGCCATCACCCCGACGCAAGACGCCGCGTAAGCCGCAAAAGGCCGCCCGCGCGGCCGGCTTGCGGCGGGCCCCGCAAGACCCTCCTCTCCAGCCCCGATGTGCGCCAAAACGCCAAGCACACCGCGCGCCTTAAGAACTCAAATCCCCCCGCTCCCCAAAAAACCAAAACCCCCAGCAATAACGTCATATTTCCAAAACGACAAAACAACCCCAACCATCAACCCACAACACATATCCTCATACCCACTAAGTATTTTTCCCAAGGATTTCGCAATGACAGAATCCAGTCATCCCATTCGAATCCCGTCGGAAAAACACGATGTCCTTCACCCGCCACCTGCTCACCGCCGCCACCCTCGCCCTGGCCCTGACCAGTACGGCCCACGCCGACGCGCAAGAGAAAAAGACCATCACCGTCGGCATCTCCGTCGGCACCACCGAAAAGATCTTCGACGTCGTCAAGCAGGTCGCCGCCCGTGAAGGCCTGGAGATCAAGCTGGTCAAGTTCAACGACTACCAACTTCCGAATGCCGCCCTCAACGCCGGCGACCTCGACGCCAATGCCTTCCAGCACAAGCCGTTCCTCGACAACCAGATCAAGGCGCGCGGCTTCGACATCGTTCCCGTCGGCCTGACCGTCACCGCGCCGCTGGGCTTCTACTCGCGCAAGATCAAGTCGCTCAACGACCTGCCCGAAGGCGCGTCGGTCGGCATCCAGAACGATCCGTCCAACGGCAACCGTGCCCTGCGCCTGCTGGCCGCCTACAAGCTCATCACCCTCAAGCCGGAGGCCGAGCAGAAGAACAACGCCACTCCGCTGGATGTGGTGTCCAACCCGCGCAAGCTCAAGCTGGTGGCGCTGGACGCCGCGCAGCTGCCGCGTTCGCTCGACGACCTGACGGCGGCGTCGATCAACAACGACTACGCCACCCAGGCCGGCCTGGTGCCGGCGCGCGACGCCATCGGCCGCGAGGCCGCCGACGGCCCGTATGCCAACGTGATCGCGGTGCGCACCAAGGACCGCGACCAGCCCTGGGTCAGGAAGCTGGTCGCCGCCTATCAATCGCCCGAAGTGCGCAGCTTCATCGAAAGCGAATTCAAGGGTTCGCTGATTCCCGCCTTCTGATCCGCGCAGGCGCCGCGCAAGACTCTCCAACGCAACACCGGCATCCAACATGAGCATCCTTACCCTGGCGGGCAGCCCGTCGCAGCGTTCCCGTTCCTCCGCCTTGCTGCGCCATGCCGCGCACCTGTTGCGCGCGCGCGGGCTGGCCATCGCCGAACTGGGACTGCGCGACCTGCCCGCCGAAGACCTGATCGAAGGTCATTACGCCGGTCCGGCCGCGAACGCCCTGCGGGCCCGCGTGGCGGCGGTCGACGCGGTGCTGATCTCGACGCCGGTCTACAAGGCGTCGTTTTCCGGAGGCTTGAAGGCGGTGCTGGACCTGCTGGATGAAAAGGCGCTGGCGGGCAAGGTGGTGCTGCCCATCGCCACCGGCGGCAGCCCGGCCCATCTGCTGGCGCTGGAGTACGGGCTCAAGCCGGTGCTGTCGGCGCTGGGCGCGCGCCACATCCTGGCCGGCGTCTACGCCACGGACAAGCAGGTGCGCGTCGATGATGACGGCGCCAGCCATATCGATGACGACGTGCGCACGCGGCTGGAGGACTCGGTGGAGCGCCTGGCCGAGCAGCTGCGGCCGCGCGGGGTGGTCGTCAATGAAGCCTTCGATCTCGGCCGGCTCGCGCTCGCGGGCGGCTTCAGCGTCTGAACCAAAAAGGGGTTTCCATGCGCAGCATCATCTGGATATCGCGTCTTTCCGTCTTCCGCTGGCTGGCGGCGCTGCTGTGCGCGGCGTTGCTGTGGCCCGCCGCGCAGGCGCAGGACGCCAAGACGTTGCGCATCGGCTTCCAGAAGTACGGCACGCTGACCATCGTGCGCGCCCTGGGCGACCTGGACAAGCGCCTGGCGGCGCAGGGCATCACGGTGAAATGGACCGAGTTTCCCGCCGGCCCGCAGCTGCTGGAAGGACTGAACGTCGGCTCGATCGACTTCGGCACGGTGGGCGAGGCGCCGCCGGTGTTCGCGCAGGCCGCCGGCGCTGCGTTGGTGTACGTCGGCAACGAACCGCCGTCGCCCACCAGCGAGGCGATCCTGGTGCCCAAGGATTCGCCGATCAAGCGCGTGGCCGACCTGAAGGGCAAGAAGGTCGCGTTGAACAAGGGCTCCAACGTGCACTACCTGCTGGTCAAGCAGCTCGAGCGCGCCGGCGTGCCCTATGCCGACGTGAACGTTGCCTACCTGACACCGGCCGACGCCCGCGCCGCCTTCGAGCGCGGATCGGTCGACGCCTGGGTGATCTGGGATCCGTTCCAGGCCGCGGCCGAGAAGCAATTGGGCGCGCGCGTGCTGGCCGATGGCACCGGCGTGGTCAAGAACTACCAGTTCTTCCTGGCCGCGCGGCCGTACCAGCAAGCGCATCCCGAAGTGATCCAGACCGTGCTGGAAGAGATCCGCAAGGGCGACCTGTGGGCGCGCGATCATCGCGCCGAGGCCGTGGCGCTGCTGCAGCCGGTGCTGGGACTGGACAAGGCGGTGGTCGAACTGGCGGCCGAGCGGCTGGCCTACGGCGTGCAGCCGATCACCCGGGAAGTGCTGCTGGAACAGCAGCAGGTGGCCGATGCATTCCACGCGCTCAAGCTGATTCCCAAACCCCTCAACGTGTTCGACGCCGCGCCGTCGGGCCTGAAATAGACAAGGGCAGGCATTCCATGGACGTCTTCTGGTTCATTCCCACCCACGGCGATTCGCGTTATCTCGGCACCAGCCGCGGCGCGCGCGCGGCGGGCTATGACTACTTCCGCCAGGTGGCGGTGGCCGCCGACACGCTGGGCTACGACGGCGTGCTGCTGCCCACCGGGCGCTCCTGCGAGGATGCGTGGGTGGTGGCCTCCAGCCTGATCGGCGCCACGCGCCGGCTCAAGTTCCTGGTGGCGATCCGCCCCGGCGTCAGCTCGCCGCAATTCTCGGCGCGCATGGCCGCCACTTTCGACCGCCTGTCCGAAGGGCGGCTGCTGGTCAACGTGGTGACCGGCGGCGACCCCGGCGAGCTGGAGGGCGATGGCGTCTTCGTCAGCCACGACGAACGCTACGCCATCACCGCCGACTACCTGCGCATCTGGCGCGGCATCCTGGCAAACAGCCATGAGGCCGAGGGCTACAGCTTCGAGGGCGAGCAACTGGTGTCCAAGGGCGGCAAGGTGATCTACCCGCCGGTGCAGAAGCCGTATCCGCCGCTGTATTTCGGCGGTTCGTCGGAGGCCGCGCACGAACTGGCCGCCGAACAGCTCGACGTGTACCTGACCTGGGGCGAACCACCCGAGGCCGTGGCGAAGAAGATCGCCGACATCAAGGCGCGCGCCGCGCGGCATGGCCGCACGGTGCGCTTCGGCATCCGCCTGCATGTCATCGTGCGCGAGACCGAAGCGGCCGCCTGGGCCGCCGCCGACGCCCTTATCAGCCACCTGAGCGAGGACGCCGTGCGCGCCGCGCAGACGGCGTTCTCGAAAATGGATTCCGAAGGCCAGCGCCGCATGGCGGCCTTGCACGGCGGCAAGCTCAACGACGAGCACGGTGGCCGCAAGCACCTGGAGATCTCGCCCAACCTGTGGGCCGGCGTGGGCCTGGTGCGCGGCGGCGCCGGCACCGCCCTGGTGGGCGACCCCGAGACCGTGGCCGCGCGCATCCAGGAATATGCCGACCTGGGCATCGAGACCTTCATCTTCTCCGGCTATCCGCACCTGGAGGAGTCGTACCGCTTTGCCGAGCTGGTGTTCCCGCTGCTGCCCGGCAAGGGCGGCAGGCAGGTCGGCAACACCGTGCTGACGGGACCCTTCGGCGAAGTCATGGCCACCGAACTGGTGCCCAAGGAAGCGGCCAGCTGATGGATGCCGTCCGCAAGCCCGGCTGGCGCGCGGCGCTGGCGCCCTGGCTGGTCCCGGCCCTGATCCTGGGCCTGTGGCAACTGGCCGCGCAGGCCGGCTGGCTGTCGTCGCGCATCCTGCCGGCGCCGTCGGCGGTGGCGGCGGCAGCCTGGTCGCTGGCGGTGTCGGGCGAGCTTTGGCAGCACGTGCGCATCAGCGCCCTGCGGGCCTTGTGGGGCCTGCTGCTGGGCGGCGGGCTGGGCCTGGTGCTGGGCTTGCTGAACGGTTCCTCGCGCACCGCCGAGACCCTGCTGGACACCACCTTGCAGATGATCCGCAACATCCCGGTGCTGGCGCTGATCCCGCTGGTCATCCTGTGGTTCGGCATCGAAGAGACCGCCAAGCTGGCGCTGCTGTCGCTGGGCGTGTTCTTCCCGGTCTACCTGAATACCTTCCACGGCATCCGTTCGGTCGATCCGGCGCTGATCGAAATGGGGCGCTCCTACGGCCTGACGGGCTGGCGCCTGTACCGCGATGTGATCCTGCCGGGCGCGTTGCCGTCGATCCTGGTCGGCCTGCGCTTCGCGCTGGGGCTGGTGTGGGTGATCCTGATCGTGACCGAGACCATCTCGGCGCAATCCGGCATCGGCTACATGACCATGAACGCGCGTGAGTTCCTGCAGACCGACGTGGTGCTGCTGGGCATCCTGCTGTATGCGCTGCTGGGCAAGGCCGCCGACACCCTGGCGCGGTTGCTGGAGCGCCGCCTGCTGCGCTGGAACCCGGCCTACCGGCCGGCCTGACCCGCCTTACCGACGAAGGGATTCCATGGCCAAGATCCAGACCGACCCCGATACCGCACGCGCGCCTGCCGCCGGCGCCGCGCCGGCGCGCGCGGCCGACGACATCCCGCGCGCCGTCCAGGCCCTGGCCGATCAACTGGCCGCCACCGCCGTCGAGCGCGACCGCCGGGGCGGCCACGCCGCGGCCGAGCGCGAACAGATCCGCGCCAGCGGCCTGCTGCGCCTGTCGGTGCCGACCCAATACGGCGGCGCGGGCGCGAACTGGTCGACCGTGCTGGCGGCGGTGCGCACGCTGGCCGAGGCCGACAGCGCGCTGGCGCACGTGTTCGGCTTCCATCATCTGCAAGTGGCGGGCGTGCTGCTCTATGGCACGCCTGAACAGCACGCGTATTTCCTGACGCCCACGGTCGAACGCAATCTGTTCTGGGGCAATGCGCTCAATCCGCTCGACCGCCGGGTGGTGGCGCGCGCCGAATTGGACGGCTACCGCATCGACGGCGTCAAGAACTTCAGCTCCGGCTCGGTCGGATCCGACCTGCTGACCTTCTCCGCCTGGCACAAGCCTTCGGGCACGGCGCTGATCGCCGCGCTGCCCACGCGCGCCGATGGCATCACCGTCAATCCCGACTGGGATGCCTTCGGCCAGCGCCAGACCGACAGCGGCACGGTGCGCTTCGATCACGTGTGGCTGGAGCCGGTGCAGGTGCTGCAGGCGCCTGGCGTCGCGCCCACGCCGCGCGCCACGCTGCGCTCTCAGGTGGCGCAGCTGATCATGACCAACCTGTACCTGGGCATCGCCCGCGGCGCCTTCCAGGAAGCGCGCCGCTATGTGCGCGAGGACGCCCGGCCCTGGTTCGCGTCGGGCGTGCAGCGCCATGCCGACGATCCCTACGTGCAGGAGCGCTTCGGCGAGTTCTGGCTGCGGGTGCAGGCGGCGCAGGCGCTGGCCGACCTGGCGGGCCAGCGGCTCGACGCGGCGCTGGCGCGCGGCCCGTCGTTGACCGCCGACGAACGTGGCGAGGTGGCGGTGGCCGGCGCCCAGGCCAAGGTGCTGGCGCACCGCGCCGCGCTGGAGGTGGGCAACGGCCTGTTCGACGTCACCGGTGCCTCGTCCACCGCGGCGCGCTACGGCTACGACCGCTACTGGCGCAACGCGCGCGTGCACACGCTGCACGACCCCGTGGCCTACAAGATCCGCGACCTGGGCCGCTACGCGCTGCTGGACCAGATTCCCGAACCCACCGCGTATTCCTGATGCGCATGACCTTCACCTAGATTCGCCGATGACCGATCTTTCTTCCCTTCCCGACCTGGCCTCGCTGCCGCAGCCGCTGATCCGGCTGGACGCGGTGAGCAAGTCGTTCGCCACGCGCGCCGGCCGCTTCGACGCGGTGCGCAACGTGTCGCTGTCGATCCGCGCCGGCGACACCTTCGGCATCATCGGCAAGAGCGGCGCGGGAAAATCGACCCTGCTGCGCCTGATCAACCTGCTCGAACGTCCCGACGAAGGCACGGTGCGGGTCGGCGGCACCGAGCTGACCGCGCTCGGCAAGCCCGCGCTGCGCGCCGCGCGCCAGAACATCGGCATGATCTTCCAGCAGTTCAACCTGCTGCAGAACGAGACCGTGTTCGAGAACGTGGCCTTCCCGCTGCGCGTGCATGGCGGCCGCGGCCGCGAGCAGATCGCGGCGCGGGTGCGTGAATGCCTGGAGATCGTCGGCCTGACCGACAAGACCGCCAGCCATCCGGCGCAGTTGTCCGGCGGCCAGAAGCAGCGCGTGGCGATCGCGCGCGCCCTGGCCAGCGAGCCGGCGGTGCTGCTGTGCGACGAGCCGACCTCGGCGCTCGACCCCGAGACCACGCGCTCGGTGCTGAGCGTGCTGCGCGACATCAACAAACGCCTGGGCGTGACCATCGTCATCGTCACGCACGAATTGGCGGTGGTGCGGGCGCTGTGCCGCCACGTGGCGGTGATGGAAAACGGCCAGGTGCTGGAGCAGGCCGAGATTTCCGGCGCCGGCGTGCACCTGACCTCCGCGCTCGGCCGCGAGCTGATCCGCGAAGCCACCCATCCCTATGAAGAGGTCGCCTGATGCTGGACACCTTTGTGCAATTGCTGCCCGAACTGGGCGTGGCGGTCGGCCAGACCTTCCTGATGCTGGGCATCGCGCTGGCCGCGTCGATCCTGCTGGGCGGGCCGCTCGGCGTGCTGGTGTTCCTGACCGGTCCGGGCCAGTCGCTGGACCGTCCGCTGGCGCACCGGTTGCTGAGCTGGACGGTCAATACCGTGCGCTCATTCCCCTTCATCATCCTGCTGGTGGCGCTGGTGCCGTTCACCCGCGTCATCGCCGGCACCTCGATCGGCCCGGTGGCGGCGGCGGTGCCGCTGTCGTTCGCGGCCATCCCGTATTTCGCGCGGCTGGTCGAGCAGTGCCTGCGCGAAGTGCCGCGCGGCGTCATCGAGGCCGCGCACGCCGCCGGCGCATCCGAACTGCAGATCGTGCGCCGGGTGCTGCTGGTGGAGGCGCGGTCCGGGCTGGTGCTGGCCCTGACCGTGCTGGCGGTGAGCTTCCTGTCGTATTCCGCGGTGGCCGGCGTGGTGGGCGGCGGCGGCATCGGCGACCTGGCCATCCGCTATGGCTATTACCGCTTCCAGACCGACGTGATGGTGCTGACCGTGGCGCTGCTCGTGGTGCTGGTGCAGATCATCCAGTTCGCCGGCAATACCGTCGCGCGACGCATCGACAAACGCTGATCCCGAGAGGAATCCCATGTCCGTCAAACGCAATCTCCTGAGCCTGGCGCTGGCCGCCACTCTCCTGTCGCTGTCCGGCGCCGCGCTGGCGGCCGATCCGGCCAAGAAGGAAATCGTCTTCGGCGCCACCGCCGGCCCCTACAGCGACCAGATCAAGCTCGGCATCAAGCCGATCCTGGAAAAACAGGGCTACACCGTGCGCATCGTCGAATTCAATGACTACGTGCAGCCGAACTTCGCCCTGGCGCAAGGCGCGCTGGACGCCAATGCGTTCCAGCACATCGTGTACCTGCAGAACTTCGCCGCCAAGAACAAGCTCGAACTGTCGGAACTGGTCAAGGTGCCGACCGCGCCCATCGCCATCTACAGCCGCAAGTACAAGAGCGTGGACGCCGCGCCCGAGGGCGTGAGCGTGGCGGTGCCCAACGATCCGACCAACCAGGCGCGCGCGCTGGTGGTGCTGCAGGAGCTGGGCTGGATCAAGCTGCGAGAAGGCTACGACCCGTTGCGGGTATCGGAGAAGGACGTGGCCGTGAACGCGAAGAAGATCAAGCTTATCCCGCTGGAGGCGGCGCAGTTGCCGCGCTCGCTGGAGGACACCGACTACTCGTTCGTGAACGGCAATTTCGCGCTGGCCTCGGGCCTGAAGCTGACCGAGGCGCTGGCGCTGGAGAAGACCACGCCCACCTACCAGAACCTGGTGGCGGTGCGCACGGCAGACCTGGACAAGCCCTTCGTCAAGGATATCGCCGCGGCCTATGCCTCGCCCGAGTTCCTGGCGGTGACCGAGAAATCGTTCGCCGGCTTCGTCAAGACCGACTATCAGCAGAAGCTGGCGGCGTCCCGCTGAGGACGCGGCGCGCGGAGGCCACGCCATGTTCATCAACCCCAACGAGTTCGAGCTGTTGCAGCACCTGGACGTGCCCGGGCGCGCCGATCGTGAACCGGCCGCCGACGAGGCGGTGCCGGCCCGGGCGGCGCTGCGCGTGACCCTGCGCCAGTTGTCCAAGCGCTATGGCGAGCGCCTGGTGCTCAAGGGGCTGGACCTGGACATCGCGCCCGGCGAGTTCGTGGCGGTGGTGGGGCAGAGCGGCTGCGGCAAGAGCACGCTGCTGCGCCTGCTGGCCGGGCTGGAGACGCCGAGCGGCGCGCAGGGCGGCGCGCCGGCGCGTTCGCCGGTGCTGTTCGACAATTTTCCGCAATGGTCGGCCGACAGCCGGGTGCGGATGATGTTCCAGGACGCGCGCCTGCTGCCGTGGAAAAGCGTGGTGCAGAACGTGGCCCTGGGCCTGCCCGGCCAGGCGCGGGCGCAGGCGGCCGAAGTGCTGCGGCAGGTGGGCCTGGGCGACCGTGGTGGCGACTGGCCGGCGCGCCTGTCGGGCGGCCAGCGTCAGCGCGTGGCGCTGGCCCGGGCGCTGGTGCACCGGCCGGGCCTGCTGTTGCTGGACGAGCCGCTGGGCGCGCTGGACGCGCTGACCCGCATCGGCATGCAGCAGCTGATCGAGGACATCTGGCGCCGCGACGGCTTCACCGCGGTGCTGGTGACGCACGACGTCAGCGAGGCTGTCGCGCTGGCCGACCGCATCCTGGTGATCGACGAGGGCCGCGTGGTGCTGGATGAGCGTGTAGAACTGGCGCGGCCGCGCGCGCGCGGCTCGGCGGCCTTCGCCGCGCTGGAGGCGCGGGTGCTGCGGGTGGTGATGAAGCAGGAGGCGCCAGCGGCGGCGGACAGGCCCCTGGCGCCGGTCATACAGATACGGCACCTGCGGCTCGCGGTCTAGGCCGCGGCCGCCGGTGCGGTTTTCCCGGCAAGTGCCATCCCGGCGCGAGCGGGATCCAACGGAAATCCTTTCTTTTTTCAGGAGCAGGACCATGAGCATTCAATCCATCAACGCCCGCAACCAGTTCCGCGGCAAGATCAAGGAAATCATCCTGGGCCCGGTGGTCTCGGAAGTCGACGTGGACACGCCCGCCGGCATCGTCACGTCGGTCATCACCACCCGCTCGGTCAAGGAGCTGGACCTGCAGGTGGGCACCGAGGTGCTGGCCTTCGTCAAGGCCACCGAGGTCTCGGTCGCCAAGCTCTAGGCGTCCGTCGCCCGAAACCGGCGCTTGTCCGGCGCCGGTTTCGGTATATATTGTCTGCGCGGTATCCGGCGGTTCACTCCAGGTTTGTGGCTTTTGCGTTGCGATCACGGAGAACGGGAAATGCGTCGACTGCAAGCGTGGTTCCTCGGCTGCCTGTGCCTCGGGTTGGCGATCTGCCTGCCCGCCGCGGCGCAGGCCAAGCTGGACAAGGGGCAGCTGGACCAGCTGCTGGCGCCGGTGGCGCTCTACCCCGACTCCCTTCTGTCACAGGTCCTCATGGGGGCCACCTATCCCGACGACATTGCCGCCGCGGCGCAATGGTCGGCCGCGCATGCCGGCCAGTCGGGCGACGCCGCCGTCAAGGCCGTCGAGAGCGAATCCTGGGATCCCAGCGTCAAGTCCCTGGTGGCCTTTCCATCGGTCATGGACATGATGGGGCGCCAGCCCGCGTGGGTGAAATCGGTGGGCGACGCCTTCCTGGCGCAGCCCGATGCCGTCATGGACTCGGTGCAGCGGCTGCGGGCGCAGGCCAAGCAGGCCGGCAACCTCAAGAGCACGCCACAGCAGAAGGTCACCTCGACCGACGCTGGCGGCAAGACCGTGGTGGTGATCGAGCCGGCCGATCCGCAGGTGGTCTACGTGCCCAGCTACAACCCCGCCGTGGTCTACGGCGCCTGGCCCTATCCCGCCTATCCCCCCGCCTATTA
This sequence comes from Achromobacter sp. CSND-B12, assembly GCF_052906545.1. NCBI lineage: Bacteria > Pseudomonadati > Pseudomonadota > Betaproteobacteria > Burkholderiales > Alcaligenaceae > Achromobacter > Achromobacter sp. CSND-B12. Next base: position 3,456,216 of record NZ_JBREGJ010000001.1, read on the forward strand.
CCCGCCGCCGCCGGGCTCGGTGTTCGCCACCTCGCTGGTGGCCGGCATCGGCTTCGGCCTGGGCGTGGCCGCGGTCGATTCCATGTGGGGTGGCTTCAACTGGGGCCACAACGACGTGGACATCAACGTCAACCGCTACAACAACATCAACGTCAACCAGCGCATCAACGCCGCCAACATCAACGGCAACCACGTCGCCTGGCAGCACAACCCGGCCAACCGCGGCAACGCGCCCTATGCCCATGCGGCCAGCCGGCAGAAATTCGACGGCCAGCGCCAGGCCGGGTTGCAGAACCGGGCGCAAGGGCGGACCCCGCCCGCGCCGGGCTCGCGCGACGCGGCCCGCGAGCGCGCCGCGCAATCCTTCCAGGGCCGCACCGGCCAGTCCATCGAAGGACACACCGGACCGCGCGGCGGCAACCTGGGGCAGGGCGGCGCGGGCACGCGGGCCCAGGGGCCAGGCCACCTTTCGGCGCAGGACCGGCAGGCGGCGGCGCAGCGGCAGCGCGCCGACGCGGCCGCCGCCCGCGACCGCGCCCGCGCCAACAACGGCGGCAGCGCCCTGCGCGACGCCGGCAATGGCGAACGCGTGCGGCAACAGGTGCAGCGCGGCGGCGAGTCCCGGGTCGCGCCACGCGGCGGGGGCGGAGGCTGGCATGGCGGAGGCGGCGGCCATATCGGCGGCGGTGGCGGACATTTCGGCGGACGGAGGTAGGCACCATGATCAGCGGAGTCTCGATGATGAATGCGCTCGTCCGTGCCCCCGGCCGGTGGTCGCGCCGGGCCGCCAGCGTCGCTTGGCTGGCGTTGGCGCTGCTGGCCATGCCCGCCGCGGCGCAAAGCGTCTATCCCACGCCCGAGGCCGCGGCCGATGCCTTTGGCGAGGCGCTGGCCACCAGCGACCCCGTGGCCCTGGCCAAGGTGCTGGGGCCGGACCATCGCCAGATCGTGCCGGGCGGGGTCGGGCAGGACGATGTCTATCGTTTCCTGGCGGCTTGGTCCCGCAAGCACGAGGTGCTGGCCGACGGCGAACGCCGCGCCTGGCTGAGCGTGGGCGATTCCGGCTGGACCATGCCGGTGCCGATCGTGCGCGTGGCGCAGGGCTGGCGGTTCGACCCGGCCGCCGGCAAGGCGGAAATCGCGCGCCGCGCCATCGGGCGCAACGAGCTCAACGCCATCGATACCCTGCGCGAACTGCACGCGGCCCAGATCCGCTACCGCGACGGGGTGGGCCAGGGCCGCTACGCCGACCGGCTGGTGAGCCGGCCCGGCGCGCTGGACGGACTGTACTGGCCCGAACTGCCCGGTTACCCGGCGCAGGCCTATGGCCCGGACGCGCTGGCAATGGGGCCGGAGGTGCCGGTGGCGGATGCCTATTACGGCTACCGTTACAAGGTGCTGCCGGCGCGCGGCGGCGACGGCTACTGGATCCTGGCCTGGCCGGCCCGCTACGGCCATACCGGCATCGGCAGCTTCGTCATCGACGCGCGTGGCGAGCTGCGCGAGGCTGACCTGGGGCCGGCCACGGCGCGCCGCGCGGCCACGCTCCAGGGCACCGATGTGTCGTTCGGAACCTGGAACAACATCACGCCGCAACCCATTGGCGCCAAATGATTTTTTACGATTGTTGCAGCTGTGGCGGCGCGAGCGTTGTAGCCGTGCCGCAACCTGGCTGTCGCATGGCCCGGACGGTCGGATTTACGGTTTTTTGACAGGCGGCTATGCCAAAATGGCGAGCGCTGGGATCGGTGCCCGATCCCCTTTTGTCGGACCTGGAAATTGAATCCCTTGCATTTTGTCCGCTGCGCCCTCCTGGGCGCAGGGATGGCGCTCAGCGCCGCCGCGGCGTCGGCCCCGATCTTCGTCCTGAACTCCCTGGACGCCAACGTCAGCATCGTCGATCCCGCCACGTACACGGAACTGCGGCGCGTCCCCACGGGCAAGGAACCGCACCACCTGTACCTCACGCCTGACAAGAAGTCGCTGATGGTGGCCAACGCCACGGGCGACTCGATCACGCTGATGGATCCCAAGACCGGCGAGGTGCAGCGCACCCTGACCGGCATCGTCGATCCCTACCAGTTGCAGTTCTCGCCGGACATGAAGTGGTTCGTCACGGCCGCCAACCGCCTGGACCACATCGACATCTACGCCTGGAAGCCGCTGGAAAAGGGCTTTGACCTGACGCTGGTCAAGCGCATCCCGGCCGGCAAGACGCCCAGCCACATCATGATCGACGCCAAGAGCACCACGGCGTACGTCACGCTGCAGGACAGCGACCAGCTCATCGCCATCGACCTGGCCACGCAGACGCCCAAGTGGACCGTCTCGGTCGGCAAGACCCCGGCCGACGTGTTCCTCACGCCCGACCAGAAAACGCTGCTGGTGGCGCTGACCGGCGATTCCTACGTCGAGGCCTATGACGTCAGCAAGGGCCCGGCCAAGCTGATCTCGCGCATCAAGACCGCCGCCGGCGCGCACGCCTTCCGCGCCCAGGGCGACCAGCGCCACCTGTTCGTCAGCAACCGCACCGCCAACTCCATCAGCCGCATCGACCTGCAGACGCTGGCCGTGGTCGACACCTTCCCGGTGCCGGGCGGCCCCGACTGCATGGACGTGCTGGCCGACGGCAAGACGCTGCTGGTCACCTCGCGCTGGGCCCGCAAGCTCACCGTGGTGGACCTGGAGCAGAAGAAAGTCGTCAAGCAGGTGACCGTCGGCAAGTCGCCGCACGGCGTCTGGACGCTGAACCATGCGTCGACCCGCTAAACGGCAACTGGCCGCCGCCATCTGCCTGGCGCTGGCGGCGCAGGCCGCCGGCGCGGCCCCGGCGACCTGTGACAAGCCGGTCTACCTGACCTTCGACACCGGCCACATGGGCGTGGCGCCGCTGATCGCCGACGTGCTGGCGCGCCACCACGTCAAGGTCACGTTCTTCCTGGCCAACGAGCGCACCCTGACCGACGGCAGCAGCCTGGACGACCAGTGGGCGCCGTGGTGGAAGGCGCGCGCCGCCGAGGGCCACGTGTTCGGCTCGCACACCTACGACCACGTCTATTGGCAGGGCGACCTGCCGGACGGCAAGTTCCGCGTCAAGCCCAGCGCCGGCCCCGACACGGGCAAGCGCCAGACCTGGACCGCCGAGCAGTACTGCGCCGAGATCAAGCGTTCCGCCACCCGCTTCACGCAGATGACCGGCAAGCCGATGCTGCCGCTGTACCGCGCGCCGGGCGGCAAGACCTCGCCGGCCCTGCTGCGCGCGGCCAAGGCCTGCGGCTTCGAGCACGTGGGCTGGGCGCCGGCCGGCTTCCTGGGCGACGAACTGCCCAGCGACAAGTACCCCAACGCCAAGCTGCTGGACCAGGCGCTGCGCACCATCAAGCCCGGCGACATCCTGCTGGCGCACCTGGGCATCTGGTCGCGCCAGGACCCCTGGGCCCCCGCCGTGCTGGAGCCGCTGATTGAAGGCCTGCAGCGCAAGGGCTATTGTTTTGCTACCTTGGATACGCATCCCGCCTACCGCGACTGGATCGCCACGCATCACTGATCATGGATACGCTTAGTCAATGGTTCGGGAACTGCCAGCAATGGCTGTTCGAAACCCTGGTGCAGCCGGCGCTGTTCCACCTGGGCCTGAGCAATTTCATCGAGGACGGCTACGACGCCACCATGTGGCTGCTGGTCGGCCTGTTGCAGGTGGCCGTGCTGCTGCTGGTGTTCGGCCCGCTGCAGCGCCTGCGCCCGGTCGAGCCGGTCACCGACCGCCGCCAGATCGGCATCGACGTGCTCTACACGCTGATCCACCGCCTGGGCGTGTTCCGCCTGGCGCTGTTCTTCACCATCGACCCGTTCTGGGACAGCGTCTTCGGGCAGTTGCACATCTGGGGGTTCGCGCCGTTCCAGCTCGACCAGTACTGGCCCGGCGTCACCGACCAGGCCTGGGTCAGCCTGATCATCTACCTGCTGCTGTTCGACCTGGTGGACTACCTGTACCACCGCGCCCAGCACCGTTTCGCCTGGCTCTGGGCGCTGCACGCGGTGCACCACAGCCAGCGCCAGATGACCATGTGGAGCGACGACCGCAACCACCTGCTGGACGACATGCTGCGCGACGTCGTGGTGGTGTTCGTGTCGCAACTGGTGGGCGTGCCGCCCGCGCAGTTCGTGGCGATCGTGGCCATCACGCAGCTGGCGCAGAGCTTCTCGCACGCCAACCTGCGCATGCACTTCGGCGCCATCGGCGAACGCCTGCTGGTCAGCCCGCGCTTTCACCGCCATCACCATTCCATCGCCTATGACGCCTCGACGCCGGGCCCGGCCGGCGGCTACAACTTCGCCGCGCTGTTCCCGGTCTGGGACGTGCTGTTCCGCTCGGCGCGCTTCGGCGTCGGCTATGGCCCCACCGGCATCCATGACCAGCAGCCGGAACTGGGCGGCCGCGACTACGGCCAGGGCTTCTGGTCGCAACAGTGGCTGGGCCTCAAGCGCATGGTCGGCCGCGACCGCGAACCGGCCGTGACGGCGCCGCCATCGCGCCCGCCGGGCGCGGCCGAAGGCGCGTGACGCGCAGCGTTGCGCCGTCGCCAAAAAGAACCGGGCCTCAAGGCCCGGTTTTCATGTCCGGTCACCTGTGACCTGGACGCCGTTCGTCGCAAGAATAGCCGCCCGCCCGCCGGGCCGCCCCAAGGGCGGGCAGCCCCCTTGGGGGGCAGCTAGCGCGCGAAGCGCGCGCGGCGTGGGGGCCCTTTCCTTCCGCCCGCCGGGCCGTCCCAAGGGCGGGCAGCCCCCCTTGGGGGGCAGCTAGCGCGCGAAGCGCGCGCGGCGTGGGGGTCCGTTCCTTCCGCCCGCCGGGCCGCCCCAAGGGCGGGCAGCCCCCTTGGGGGGCAGCTAGCGCGCGAAGCGCGCGCGGCGTGGGGGTCCTTTCCTACCGCCCGCCGGGCCGCCCCAAGGGCGGGCAGCCCCCTCGGGGGGCAGCTAGCGCGCGAAGCGCGCGCGGCGTGGGGGTCCTTTCCTACCGCCCGCCGGGCCGCCCCAAGGGCGGGCAGCCCCCCTCGGGGGGCAGCTAGCGCGCGAAGCGCGCGCGGCGTGGGGGCTCCTCACCCTTCATGGGTGGTTTCGCGCTTGATTTCGTCGTGGCGACGTTCCATTTCCTGGCGCAGCTCGCGGCGCAGGCGGGCGGCCTCGAAGCGCTGCGTTTCCTCGAGGTTGCGCGGCGCCAGCGGCGGCACGGCGGTGGGCGCGCCGTTGTCATCCACCGCCACCATCGTGAAATAACAGCTGTTGGTGTGGCGCACCAGCTTCCTGCGGATGTCCTCGGTGACCACCTTGATGCCGATTTCCATCGAGGTGCGGCCGGTGTAGTTCACCGCCGCCAGGAAGGTCACCAGCTCGCCGACGTGGATCGGTTCGCGGAACACGACCTGGTCGACCGACAGGGTCACGACGTACTGGCCGGCGTAGCGGCTGGCACAGGCGTAGGCGACCTGGTCCAGGTACTTGAGGATGGTTCCGCCGTGCACATTGCCTGAAAAGTTCGCCATATCGGGCGTCATCAGGATGGTCATCGACAGTTGGTGGCTAAAGGCTTCGTCCATGGCGGGCGTTCTACTCGGCGACAAAACGCCTATGGTAGTGGCGAAACCCTGTCATGGCGCCGTCGCCGGCGTCTTTGTCAGGGTTTCTTCGCGGGGCCTGGGGCCGTGGCCGGAGCGCCGGAAGGCGCCTTGGCGGGGGGCGTTGCGGCGGGCGCCGTCGCGGCCTGCGCCCGGGGTTCCGGCTCGGGCGCGGGTTCCGGCTCGGGCTGCGGGTCGTCGCGCACCGCGGGCGGCGGCGTCCACAGCCCGTCCAGCAAGGCCGGGCCCGGGGCGTAGACGCGCAGCAGCACGTACACCGGCCCGCCGGCCGCCACCGGCAGCCAGTTGGCCTGGGCGCCGGGCTCGGGGGCGGTGTGGCTGATCAGCAGGTCGAGCGAGCCGTCGGCGTTGTATTGCAGCGGATCGCGCTCGCCCAGCGTGTAGCGCTCGATCGGGTTGGCCACTGGCAGGCCCTGCGCGTCGTAGGCGGCCAGCGACCACAGCGCGCCGGCCGGCGGCAACTGGCCGCCGTCGAAATGCAGCGTATAGCGGTGGGCGCCATCCAGCGGCCGGCCCTGGCTGTCGGCGGCCAGCAGCAGCGCCGACAGGTCCTCGGGCAGCCCCGCGCCCGGCTGGGCCTGGGCGGACAGCGCGCGCCGCAGGTAGGCGTTGCCGTAGACGCCGACGCTGGCTGTCTCCCGCTGCCAGCCATTGACGCTGCTCAGGCTGACGCCGGCGGCGGCCTGCATGCGTTCGCGCGCTTCGCGCAGGCCGCGCCGCAGGCCCTGCTTGACCGGATGGTCGAGCTTGTCGAAGTCGAACGGGCGGCCGGGGATCAGCCCGACCCGGCGCAGCTTGGCCAGCACCGGTTGGTCGGTGGCGTGAGGCGGGTTGCGGCGCAGCAGCTCGGCGGCGTAGGTGAAGAAGGCGTCGGTCGGCATCGACTCGACCTGTTCGCGCACCGGCGTCTTCAGGTCCAGCGAGGGGTCGGCCTTGACCCGTTGCGACTGCGCCGGCAGGTTCCACTGCGCCAGCGGCGTCAGGGTGAAGCCGTCCTGCAGGGCGTGCACCGCCGGATAGTCGGCCGCACCGTCGGCCTGGATCAGGGCGCGGGCCCAGACGTACGCCGTGGGGGCGTCGATGCGCGGCATGCCCGAGGGCAAGGTGCCGGTCCAGCCCGGCGGCACGATCGCGGTATTGCCGCGGGCGGTGCCGGTACTGCGCTTGCCGATCGTGGCGAAGGCCTCGTTCCACAGGTCCAGCAGGGTCAGTGTATACAGGCGTCCCTGGCTGTCCGGCACCGACAGCACCACCGGGCCGGCGCTCAGGTCGAGCCAGGCGCTGCTGCGCAGCATGTCGGGATTGGCCCAGGGCGTGGCCGACCCGGGGCGGGGCAGGCCGCGGGTGTGCAGGAAGGCATTGACGGGCGCGCCCCGCTCGCTTTGCGACGGATGCGTGGACTGGCGCCGGGTCAGGTCCAGCGTGAGCAGCGGGTAGAAGTACAGGTAGCCTTCCATTGCCGCTTCGCGGGCGGACTCGGTGGCCGCCGCCGCCGGGGTCAGCGCCGGCGCGGCGATGGCCGGCGCCGGCGCCAGGCCGGGCGCGGCCAGCGACAGGGACAGGGCCAGGGGGGCAAAACGGCGCATCGGCGCTCCAACAGGCATGCGGGACGGGCGGAAAAACGGGTCGGAACCCGCCGCCGGCAATGGTAGCAGCCTCGCGATGATCCAAAATCCACGAAAAAGCCCGATCCTGGCCGTAAATCGTTCTCATTGCCGGGTTTCGCGTTCGGGGGACGCAAGGCATGGCAACTCGCCCGCGCTGCGCCTATACTTGCTTGCAAATCCTTGGAATTCGTAGGGCTTTTCCCCGGACCGGCCCGCGCTTTCCCCTTATTCACCCGGAGAGGAGTGCTTCATGGTCAACATGAACCGCCGCCAGTTCTTCAAGGTGACCGGTACCACGCTGGCTGGCTCGAGCCTGGCATTGCTGGGGGCAGCCCCCCGGCACGGCCATGGCCGAAGTGCGCCAGTACAAGCTTGCGCGCATGACGGAAACGCGCAACACCTGTCCCTACTGTTCGGTCGCCTGTGGTCTGCTGATGTATGGCCTGGGCGATGGCGCCAAGAATGCCCGCGCCAGCATCATGCACATCGAGGGCGACCCCGACCACCCGGTCAACCGCGGCACGCTCTGTCCCAAGGGCGCGGCCCTGATCGACTTCATCCACAGTCCCAACCGCCTGAAGTACCCGGAATACCGGGCGCCCGGTTCGGACAAGTGGGAACGTATTTCCTGGGACGACGCGCTCACGCGCATCACCAAGCTCATGAAGGCCGACCGTGACGCCAACTTCGTCGAAAAGACCGAAGACGGCAAGACGGTCAACCGGTGGCTGACCACCGGCATGCTGGCCGCCTCGGCAAGCAGCAACGAGGTCGGCTACATCACGCACAAGACCGTGCGCAGCATGGGGATGCTGGCGTTCGACAACCAAGCCCGTGTCTGACATGGCCCGACGGTGGCAGGTCTTGCCCCGACGTTTGGCCGTGGAGCGATGACGAACCATTGGGTCGACATCAAGAACGCGGACGTAGTACTGATCATGGGCGGCAATGCCGCCGAGGCCCACCCGTGCGGGTTCAAATGGGTCACGGAAGCGAAAGCCCATAACAAGGCGAAGCTGATCGTCGTGGATCCGCGCTTCACGCGCTCGGCATCCGTGGCGGACTTCTACGCGCCCATACGCACCGGCACCGACATCATCTTCCTGGGTGGCGTCATCAAGTACCTGTTGGATCACGACAAGATCCAGCACGAGTACGTGCGCAACTACACCGACTTTTCCTACATCGTGCGCGAGGACTTCGCGTTCGACGCGGGCCTGTACTCCGGCTACAACGCCGAGAAGCGGACCTACGACAAGGCCAGTTGGGACTACGAGCGCGGCGATGACGGCTACGTCAAGACCGACCCGACGCTGGCGCATCCGCGTTCGGTCTACCAGCTGCTCAAGAAGCACTACTCGCGCTATACCGAAGAGATGGTCGAACGCGTCTGCGGCACGCCGCGCGACAAGTTCCTGAAGGTCTGCGAGATGCTGGCGTCCACCGCCACCACCGACCGGGCCGCGACCATCCTGTACGCGCTGGGCTGGACGCAGCACTCGATCGGTTCGCAGATCATCCGCACCGGCGCCATGGTGCAGCTGCTGCTGGGCAATATCGGCATCGCCGGCGGCGGCATGAACGCGCTGCGCGGGCACTCGAACATCCAGGGCCTGACCGACCTGGGCCTGATGTCGAACCTGCTGCCCGGCTACATGACGCTGCCCAACGAGCCCGAGCAGGACTACGGCAAGTACATCGCCACGCGCGCGCTCAAGCCGCTGCGGCCCAACCAGCTCAGCTACTGGCAGAACTACGGCAAGTTCCACGTGAGCCTGATGAAGGCCTGGTGGGGCAAGGCCGCGACCGCCGAGAACAACTGGGCGTTCGACTACCTGCCCAAGCTGGACAAGCTCTACGACATGCTGCAGGTCTACGAGCTGATGAACCAGGGCAAGATGAACGGCTACCTGGCGCAGGGCTTCAACCCGCTGGCGGCCGCGCCCAACAAGGCCAAGCTGAACGCGGGCTTCGCCAAGCTCAAGTTCCTGGTCATCATGGACCCGCTGGTCACCGAGACCTCGGAATTCTGGCGCAACGCCGGCGAGGCCAATGACGTCGATCCCAAGCAGATCCAGACCGAGGTGTTCCGCCTGCCCACCACCTGCTTTGCCGAGGAAGATGGCGCGCTGGTGAACTCCGGGCGCTGGCTGCAATGGCACTGGAAGGGCGCCGAGCCTCCGGGCGAGGCCAAGAGCGACATCGAGATCATGTCGCTGATCTTCACGCGCCTGCGCAAGATGTACCAGGAAGAGGGCGGCAAGTACCCCGACCCCATCGTCAACCTGTCCTGGCCGTATTCCAACCCGCAGAGTCCGACCGCGGAAGAACTGGCCAAGGAATACTCGGGCAAGGCGCTGGTGGACCTGGTCGACCCCAAGGACCCGACCAAGGTCATGCGCAAGGGCGGCGAGCAGTTGGCCGGCTTTGCCGAACTGCGCGACGACGGTTCCACCGCCAGTGGCTGCTGGATCTTCGCCGGCGCCTGGGGGCCCGGCGGCAACCTGATGGCGCGCCGCGACAACAGCGACCCGACCGGCATCGGCCAGACCCTGAACTGGGCCTGGGCGTGGCCGGCCAACCGCCGCATCCTGTACAACCGCGCCTCCTGTGACGTCGCGGGCAAGCCCTTCAACCCGCGCCGCAGCCTGATCTCGTGGAACGGCAAGGCGTGGGTCGGCGCCGACATCCCCGACTTCAAGGGCGATGAAAACCCCGACGGCGGCATGGGCCCGTTCATCATGAACCCCGAGGGCGTGGCGCGCTTCTTCGCGCGCGCCGGCATGGCCGAAGGGCCGTTCCCGGAACACTACGAGCCGTTCGAGACGCCGCTGGGCTACAACCCGCTGTATCCGAAGGCCAAGGGCGTCACCAGCAATCCGGCGGCGCGCGTGTTCAAGGACGACCTGGCGGCGATGGGCACGGTGGACAAGTTCCCCTACGTGGCCACCACCTACCGCCTCACCGAGCACTTCCACTACTGGACCAAGAACGTCCGCATCAACGCGATCCTGCAACCCGAGCAGTTCGTCGAGATCAGCGAAGTCATGGCCAAGGAACTGGGCATCGCCAACGGTTCGCGCGTGAAGGTGTCGTCCAACCGCGGCTACATCAAGGCGGTGGCGCTGGTCACCAAGCGCCTGCGGCCGCTGACCATCGAGGGCAAGACCGTCTATCACGTCGGCATCCCGATCCACTGGGGCTTCGTCGGCATTGCCAAACCGGGCTTCCTGACCAACACCCTGACCCCGTTCGTGGGCGACGGCAATTCGCAGACACCGGAATTCAAGTCGTTCCTGGTGCAGGTCGAGAAGATCTAGGAGAGCGCTCATGTCTATGCAATCCCTCGACATCAAACGGCGCTCGGCCACCACCACGCCGCCGCCCGGCATCCGCGAGCCCGTCACCGGGTCCGTGGCCAAGCTGATCGACGTCTCCAAGTGCATCGGCTGCAAGGCCTGCCAGAGCGCGTGCATGGAGTGGAACGACCTGCGCGACGAGATCGGCACCAACGTCGGCGTCTACGACAACCCGGCCGACCTGACGGAGCATTCCTGGACCGTCATGCGCTTCTCGGAGTACGAGAACCCGCAAGGCGACCTGGAGTGGCTGATCCGCAAGGACGGCTGTATGCACTGCGAGGATCCGGGCTGCCTGAAGGCCTGTCCCTCGCCGGGCGCCATCATCCAGTACAACAACGGCATCGTCGATTTCCACGAAGAGAACTGCATCGGTTGCGGCTACTGCATCACCGGCTGCCCGTTCAACGTGCCGCGCATCAGCAAGAAGGACCACAAGGCGTACAAGTGCACCCTGTGTTCCGATCGCGTGGCCGTCGGCCAGGAGCCGGCCTGCGTCAAGGCCTGTCCCACCGGCGCCATCGTGTTCGGCACCAAGGACGACATGAAGCAGCACGCCGCCGAGCGCATCGAGGACCTGAAGTCGCGCGGTTTCGAGCAGGCGGGCCTGTATGACCCGCAAGGCGTGGGCGGCACCCATGTGATGTACGTGCTGCATCACGCCGACCAGCCCGGGCTGTACCACGGGCTGCCCAAGGAGCCGCAGATCAGCCCGATGGTATCGCTGTGGAAGGGCATCGCCAAGCCGCTGGGGGTGGCCGCCATGGCGCTGACGGCGCTGGCCGGCTTCTTCCACTACGCCCGAGTCGGCCGCAACGAGGTCGACGAGGAAGACGAACGCCGTGCCGAACAGGAGATCCGCCATGAGTGACGACCGCCATCACCGCCGGATCAAGCGCTATTCGCCCGGCGAGCGCACCAACCACTGGATCATCGCCTTCACCTTCATCCTGCTGGCGCTGTCCGGGCTGGCGCTGTTCCACCCGTCGATGTTCTGGCTCACCAACCTGTTCGGCGGCGGTCCCTGGACCCGCATCCTGCATCCGTTCATCGGACTGGTGATGTTCTTCTGCTTCGTGGTGTTCGCCGGCCACATGTGGCGCCACAACCTGATGACCAAGGCCGACCGCCAGTGGCTGAGCCAGCTCAACGACGTGGTCGAGAACCGCGAGGACAAGCTGCCCGAGGTCGGCAAGTACAACGCCGGCCAGAAGCTGCTGTTCTACGTGCTGATCCTGTGCATGCTGGGGCTGTTCGTCAGCGGCATCGTGATCTGGCGCGAGTTCTTCGCCTTCTACTTCCCGATCTGGGTGGTGCGCGCCGCCTCGGTGCTGCATGCCGTTTGTGCATTGGTGCTGATTTGCGCGATCATTGTGCATATTTATGCGGCGATCTGGGTCAAGGGCTCGCTCACGGCGATGCTGCGTGGCTACGTGACCGCGGGCTGGGCATGGAAGCACCACCGCGCCTGGTTCCGGGAACAAATCGGCAAGCAGTCCACGACGAAGTAAGCGGGCCCCGCGCGGCGGGCGCCACCTCGCGGTGGCGGCGCCGCCGGGTGGATCCCGCCCGATCCCACCGCACGGCTGCCTCCCCCTGTCGGGGCGGCAGCCGTGTTTGTTTATCTGGAGACGCAATTGCAGCGAATTCTTCCGCGCGGCGAGATCGAAGCGCTAGACCACAACACCATCCCCCGCATCCAGCTGCCGGCGCGCGATTCGGTTTTCGCGACGCGCGCGGCGCGGCTGCGGCAACTGGCCGTGGATAGCCCGGTGGCCGACTACCTGCTGCTGATGGCGCGGCTGGTCGACGCCCAGCAGAACGCCCTGCGCGGCTGCAACGCGCCGCCGGCCTCGGAAGACCGCATCGCCCTGGCGCAGGCCCATGGCATGCCGCCGCTGCAGGCGGTGGGCTGGCCGCGCGACCCGCTGTGGCGCGACATCCTGCGCCAGCTGGTCGACGAGGTCGCCGGCGGCCAGGACGTGCCGGCCGAGGCGCTGGAAGTCTGCTCGGCGCTGCGCCGCGCGCTCGACGAAGACACCGAATCGCTCGAAGACCTGGCCGAGGCGGTGCTGTCGGAACAGCATCGCGGCGTCGACGGCGCCGCCGCGCCGTTCGTCATGGCCGCCTTGCAGGTGTATTGGACCGACCTGGCCAGCCGCTTCGACGAAAAGCAGCTGCCGGTGGCCTCGCCGTTCGGCGTCTGCCCGGTCTGCGCCAGCCTGCCGGTGGCCAGCGTGGTGCGGGTGGGCGGACAGTTCGAAGGCTACCGCTACCTGTGCTGCAGCCTGTGCGCGACCCAGTGGCACATGGTGCGGGTCAAGTGCTCGCACTGCGAGGACGTCGAATCCGTGGCCTACCAGGCCATCGAGGGCCGCGCGCCCGCCATCAAGGCCGAGACCTGCGACCGCTGCCACACCTACCGCAAGATCTTCTATCAGGACAAGGACCTGCACGTGGAGCCGGTGGCCGACGACCTCGCCAGCCTGATGCTGGACGTGCTGGTGGGCGAGGCCGGCTATTCGCGCGCCAGCGGAAACCCGCTGCTGTGGCACGGCGCCGAGGAGGAATAGCCATGACCGGGCTTGCCGCCGCCGCCGACATCCCCGCGCTCGACCGGCTGCTGAACGCGCCGGCGCTGGCCGCGGCGCTGGACACGCATGGCCGCACGCAGGTGGTGGCGGCGCTGCGCCGGCACCTGGATGCCCTGCGCCAGCGCGCCCTGGCGGGTGAACTGCCGCGCGCGGAACTGGCGCAAGCCGCCGTGGCCGCCGCCGTCGACGGCGCCCTGGCGCGCGCCGCCGCGCCGCGCCTGCGCGCCGTCTACAACCTGACCGGCACCGTGCTGCACACCAACCTCGGCCGCGCGCTGCTGCCCGACGAGGCGGTGGCCTCGGTGCTGCGCGCATTGACCACGCCGGCCAATTTGGAGTTCGACCTGGACAGCGGCGGCCGCGGCGACCGCGACGACCTGATCGACGACCTGCTGTGCGAGTTGACCGGGGCCGAGGCCGCCACCGTGGTCAACAACAACGCCGCCGCCGTGCTGCTGATGCTGAACGCGCTGGCCGATCGCCGCGAGGTGGTGGTGTCGCGTGGCGAACTGGTCGAGATCGGCGGCGCCTTCCGCATCCCCGACATCATGAAGCGCGCCGGCGCCAGGCTGGTCGAGGTGGGCACCACCAACCGCACCCATGCCGCCGACTACGAGAACGCCATCGGCCCGCGCACCGCGATGCTGATGAAGGTCCATTGCAGCAACTACGCCGTCACCGGCTTCACCAAGAGCGTCGGCGTGGCCGAGGTGGCGGCGCTGGCGCATGCGCGCGGCCTGCCGGCCACGGTGGACCTGGGCAGCGGCACGCTGGTGGACCTGACCCAGTTCGGCCTGCCGCGCGAGGACACGGTGCGCGAGACCATCGCCGCCGGCGCCGACCTGGTCACCTTCAGCGGCGACAAGCTGCTGGGCGGCCCACAGGCCGGCCTGCTGGTGGGGCGCGCCGACCTGATCCGCAAGATCAAGAAGAACCCGCTCAAGCGCGCCCTGCGCGTGGGCAAGCTGACGCTGGCGGCCCTGGAACCGGTATTGCAGCTGTACCGCGCGCCGGAATTCCTGGCGCAGCGCCTGACCACGCTGCGCCTGCTGACCCGGCCGCAGCGCGAGATCCAGCCCATGGCCGAGCGCGTGCGCGGCGTGCTGGCGTACGCGGCGGGCGCCGACTACGAGGTCGAGGCGGTGCCGATGTTCAGCCAGATCGGCAGCGGCGCGTTGCCGGTGGACCAGTTGCCCAGCCACGGGCTGGCGGTGCGATATCGCGGCAAGGGCCGCCCCGGGCGCCATCTGGATCGCCTGGAGGCGCGCTTGCGCAACCTGCCGGTGCCGGTGATCGGCCGCATCGCCGATGACGCGCTGTGGCTCGACCTGCGCTGCCTGGAGGCGCGCGACGAGGCCGCCTTCACCGAGCAGCTCACCGGACTCGCGGCGCAATCCACGGAGCCGCGGGCATGATCGTCGGCACCGCCGGCCATATCGACCATGGCAAGACCACGCTGGTGCGGGCGCTGACGGGCGTCGATACCGACCGCCTCAAGGAAGAAAAGGCGCGCGGCATCTCGATCGAGCTGGGCTACGCCTATACGCCCCTGCCCAACGGCGACGTGCTGGGCTTCATCGACGTGCCGGGCCACGAAAAGCTGGTGCACACGATGGCGGCAGGCGCCAGCGGCATCGACTTCGGCCTGCTGGTGGTGGCGGCCGATGACGGCGTCATGCCACAGACCCGCGAACACCTGGCGATCCTGACGCTGCTGGGCGTGGCGCGCGGGGCGGTGGCGTTGACCAAGGCCGATCGCGCCGACGCCGCCCGGCTGGCGGCGGTGCGCGGCGAGATCGCGGCACTGGCGGCGGCGACGTTTCTGCAGGACGCGCCCCTGTTCGAGGTATGCGCGGCGCGCGCCGGCGACGCAGGCGTGGCGCGGCTCAAGCAGCATCTGGACGAGGCCGCGCAGGCGCTGGGCGCGCGCGATGGCGCCGGCCTGTTCCGGCTGGCGGTGGACCGAGTCTTCACGCTGGCCGGCCACGGCACCGTGGTGACCGGCACCGCGCATGGCGGCCGCGCGCGCGCCGGCGACGACGATGCCGACCTGCGCCTGATGCCGGCGGGCACGCGGGTGCGGGTGCGCGGCATCCACGCGCAGAACCAGCCCAGCGAGACCGGCGCGGCCGGCCAGCGCTGCGCCCTGAACCTGGCGGGGATCGACAAGAGCGCGATCACGCGCGGCGACTGGATCGCCGATGCGCGCTGCTTCCTGCCGTCGCGCCACGTCGATGTGGCCTTGACGCTGCTGCCTTCGGCCGATGCGCCGCTGCGGGCCTGGACGCCGCTGCACGTGCACATCGGCGCGGCGCGGCAGGTGGCGCACGTGGTGCCGCTGTCGGCCGACGCGCTGGCCCCGGGCCAGTCGGGCTGGGTGCAGCTGGTGTTCGATGAGCCGGTGTGCGCGATGCCGGGCGACCGATACATCGTGCGCAACGCCCAGGCCACGCGCACCGTGGGCGGCGGCCGGGTGCTCGATCCGAACGCGCCGGACCGCAAGCGCCGCGCGCCGGCGCGGATGCAGTGGCTGCAAGGCGTGGCGGACATGCTGGATGGCGGCGGGCTGCAACCGCTGCTGGCGCAGGCCGCGCTGGGCCTGGACGAAACGGCGCTGCAACGCCTGGCAGGCAGGCCGGTGCGCGACCTGACGGCGCCCGAGGGGGCGATCTGGATCGAGCCGCGCACGCCGCAGGGCGCGCGCACGCTGATCCTGGCCACGCACTGGGAAGCGCTGCGGACACGGGTGGAGCAGGCGCTGGCGACCTTCCACCAGGGCGCGCCGGACGAACCGGGCCCCGACGGCTCCCGCCTGCGCCGCATGGCCTTGCCGGCCGCCTCCGAGGCGCTGTGGCAGGGGTTGCTGGAAGATCTGCGGCAGCAGGGCCGGGTGCTGCGCAACGGACCCTGGCTGCATCTGCCAGGCCACACCGCGGCGCTGGCCGAGGCCGAGGCCCAACTCGCGCTGCGCCTGCTGCCGCTGCTGGCCGCCGGGGCCTACGATCCCCCCTGGGTGCGCGACCTGGCGCGCGCGCAGGGCGAGCCGGAGGAGCGGGTGCGGCAGGTGCTGCGCAAGCTGCTGCGGCGCGGCGAGGTGGCGCAGGTGGTGAAGGATCTGTTCTACCACCGCGAGCGGGTGGCCGAGCTGGTGGCGCTGGCGATCGATCTCGCGGCAAGGCCCGAAGGATTGAACGCGGCGGCCTTCAGGGATGCGACGGGGCTGGGCCGCAAGCGCGCGATCCAGATCCTGGAGTTCTTCGATCGGACCGGCTTGACGCGGCGGCTGCGCGATACCCACGTGCTGCGCAACGACAGCGCGTATCTCGGGGCGGGCCAGGCGGTATCATAGGCGGTCTTTCATCGGCGGTTTTCTCTGGAAGGCATCCGTGCCCGGTGGCACGGCCGGGCTTCAAACCCGGTTGGGGACGTCAGACGTTCCCAGGTAGGTTCGACTCCTGCTGCCTTCCGCCAATTCGTGGCTGCCGGATCGCAAGTATCCGGATCGGTCCTGCATTTGTCCGTCTTGTTCCCCGGCCCGCTGAATCCGGCGTAGCTTACCGATCCGCCCGCGCCCATCGGACAAGACATCCCTGCTCGTAAACCCATGCCACCGCATGGGGTTCAAGGCGCGGCGCTCCCGTAAAGCCCACGCCTGAACAGAACATGAGCCACGTCGAACCCACTGCGCCGCAGGTCAGCCTGATCGTGCCGGTATACAACTGCGAACGGTATCTGTCCGACCAACTGGACGCGCTATTGGCCGACGCCGCCTTGAGCCTGGAAGTGATCGCGGTCGATGACGGGTCCACCGATGGCAGCGTGGCGATCCTGCAGGCGCGTGGCGCCACGGACGCGCGCCTTCGCATCCTCAGGCAACCCCATCAGGGACTCGGCGCCGCGCGCAATGCGGGCCTGCGGGCCGCGCGCGGCGCCTGGGTCGCCTTCGCCGACGCCGACGATCTCCTGCCCTCGGCCGGACTCGCCCGGTGGCACGAACAGGCCGTTTCGCAGGGGCTGGAGCTGCTGATCGGAAACGCGTACCGGTTCACGCACGCGCCTGCTCCCTTGCCCCGGTCCCCCGTCCTCACCCGGCAACCGACTGCCGGCACCATGACGGGCGAGGATTGGATCGCGCACTGCGTCGCCATCGGTGAATGGCCGCACTATGTTTGCCTGCAATTGGTCAAGCGCGAACTCATCACCCGACACGGCCTGGCGTTCGATCCCTCGATATTTCACGAGGACATCCTGTGGACCACCCGACTCGCGCTGGTCGCCAGGCGCATGGGCTTCGCGTCCGAGCCGGTGTACGGCTATCGGCGCAACCCCGACTCGATAACCCTTTCGCCGTCAGCCCGGATACGCCAGTGGCGCGGCGTCAGCTACGTTCACATCATCGAGGCGCTGCTGGCGCTGTCCAGGCGGCAGGACCTCGGCCAGAGAACCCGCGTCTCGATCGTGCGTCACGTCCTGCATGAACTCCTGTGCTTTGTCGACCTGCTTCGCAAGGACGTCGAAAACCCGCAAGCGCGCGCCCAACTGGCGCGGTCGATGCTCGACCTGCGCGCCTGGCCGCGGCTGGTCCGCCATGCGCGCGGCGTCACCGACCTGCGGCGGGTGTTCAAGGCATACCGGCGCCTGAGACGAATGGCGCGAGGCAAGGGCGCTTTCACGCCGGACATGGCCGTCACGCGGTAGCAGCGCCGCACGCACAATCACGCCCGCAGCATCCTGGTGACGACGCCGTTGACGTTCGCGGCCTGCCAGTCCAGCGCGCCCAGGTGCCAGTGGCGGATGCGGCCGCCGCGGTCGACCAGGTAATTGGCGGGCAGGCCGACGGCATCCCATTGCCTGGCGGCGCTGCTGTTGCGATCATGCAGGACGGTGCCGGCGACCGGCCACTTGGCCAGGAAGGTGGTGATCTTGCCCAGCGCTTCGCCGACGTTCACGGCGACCAGGCGCAGGCCTTCTTCGCGGTGGCGCCTGGCCATGGCGGACATAAGCGGGAATTCGTCGCGGCAGGGGTCGCACCAGGTGGCCCAGAAGCTGACGATGACCACGCTGCCGCGCCAGGCGGCAAGTTTCTGCTCGCGGCCCGCAAGGTCGGGCAGGACCAGCGGCGGCGTCCCAGCGGTCCAGGCGGCCCAGTCGGGACCCGTGGCGGCCTTGAGGGCGCTGTCACTGGCGGCGGCGCGGGCCCAGCCCGGCAGCGCCACCAGCGACAGCGTGGATTGCAGCAGGTGGCGGCGGCTGACCATGGGCGCGCTGGTTCAGGTGGACAGCGAACGGGCGGTCAGGGTGTAGCGGAAACTGTCGGGGTCGAGGCTGTCCAGGCGGCCGTCGGCGGTTTCGCCGTTGGGGTACATCAGGAACGGCACGGCGCCGTGGGCGGAGCCGGGCAGGACGACGTCGTGGCCATGGTTGTAGGCAACCCAGTTCATTTCCCACGCGCCGAACAGCATGACACGGGCGCTGCGCACGCGGGCGTCGGCGGCGGGCAGGTCGCCGGGCGGCTCCTCCAGCATGACCTTGCGCACGTCGGCGGGGTCGACCGGGACCCAGCCGTAGCCGTCGGCGTAGAACTCGGCGCGGCAATGCTGCGCGCGGGTGACGTCGCCGGCCTTGCCAAGGCTCTTGAAGCCGAGCTGCGAATCGGCCACGCGCAGCCCGTAGGCGTCGCGGGCGGGAATGCCGGCGGCGCGCGCCAGGGCGACGAACAGCGCGTTGATGTCGGCGCATTTGCCGTTCAGGTCGTTGGCGGCAAGCATGTAGCGCACGTCGCCGGTGCCGCAGCCGCGGGTCGAGGCGGTGCGGCAGGTGTTGTCGACCACCCAGTCGTAGAGGGCCCGGGCCCGCGCCAGCGTGCCCTGGTGGCCGCGGGTGATGCGGTCCGCGGTGGTCTTGACGATGCCGTCGGTGGGCAAAAGCTCGGTGGGCTGGAGGTATTCGCGCAGGGTGGCGGCGCTTTCGCGCGAGGCGCTGGGGGCCGGCGGCTGAGTCAGGTCGACGCGGCGGTTGCGGGTCTGGAAGCGGCTGGTCACGGTGACTTCGCGCGGCGCCTGGGCGTCGGGCCATTGCACCGCCAGCATGCGCACGTCGTAGCCGGGCGCCTGCGCCAGCCGCGCGCTGCCGCCGCCGCTGACCAGCCAGGCGCTCTGCGCGCCGCGCTGATACCCGGTGTCGGCGGCGTAGGGCAGGGGGATCCAGAGGCGCGCCTGGGCGCCGGGGTCGCGGACCTGGATGTGGGTGGTCAGTTCGAAGCTGCGCCAGTCGGCGCTGACGGGCGCCTGGCCGGCGCGCGCGGCCAGGGGCAGGGCCGCGGCCTGGGTGGCGCACAGGGCGCCCGAGAAACGGAGGAAGTGTCGGCGATCCATATAGCCCTCACGCACGGTGAAGTTTGGCTGTCGGTGCGCCCGGTGGCGGGCGGCCGTCCGTTGCTGCCTGCTGCCGGATCATCATAGGACCATTCGGGGGCGCGATGCTATCCTTTTCCCCATCACCTACGGAGAGATTCACATGACCCAGGATGCAGCGTCCGCGGCGGTGCCGCGCTTGACCTCGCTGTCGCACGGCGGCGGCTGTGGCTGCAAGATCGCGCCCGGCGTGCTGTCGCAGCTGCTGGCGCGCTTCGGGCCGGCCGCCAGCTACCCCAACCTGCTGGTGGGCACCGAGACGGCCGACGATGCCGCCGTCTACCGGCTCAACGACGAGCAGGCGCTGATCGCGACCACCGACTTCTTCATGCCGATCGTCGACGATCCCTACGACTTCGGCCGCATCGCGGCCACCAATGCGCTGTCGGATGTGTACGCCATGGGCGGCACGCCGATCATGGCGCTGGCCATCGTCGGCATGCCGATCAACGTGCTGCCGCACGGCGTCATCGCCGACATCCTGCGCGGCGGCGAGTCGGTCTGCAAGGAGGCCGGCATTCCGGTGGCGGGCGGCCACAGCATCGACTCGGTCGAACCGATCTACGGCCTGGCGGCCATGGGACTGGTGCATCCGGACCGCATCAAGCGCAACGCCGATGCGCGTGCCGGCGACGTGCTGGTGCTGGGCAAGGGGCTGGGCGTGGGCATCCTGTCGGCGGCGCTGAAGAAGAACCGGCTGGACGCCGACGGGTACCGGGTGATGATCGACACCACCACCCGCCTGAACCGCCCCGGGGCGGCGCTGGCCGCGATGGACGGGGTCCATGCGATCACCGACGTCACCGGTTTCGGCCTGCTGGGACATACGCTGGAGATGGCTCGCGGCGCGGGGCTGACCGCCAGGCTGCGGCGCGAGGCCTTGCCCTGGCTGCCAGGCGTGCAGGCCTTCGCCGCCGAAGGCGTGGTCACCGGCGCGTCGGGCCGCAACTGGGCGTCGTATGGCGAATCGGTGCGGCTGGGCGCGGACGTATCCGATGTCGAACGGGCCTTGCTGACCGACCCGCAGACCGCTGGCGGCCTGTTGGTCGCCTGCGATCCCCAGGCGGCCCAGGCGGTGCTGGAACTGTTCCGCGAGCAGGGTTTCGCGGACGCCGCGGTGGTCGGCGACATGGTCGCGGGCGACGCGCTGGTGCGCGTCGACTAGCGCGCAGCGCGGTGTTGCGGCCAGGTCCGGCGGCGCGGCTCAGGGCCGCTCCGGGCGCGGTGGCAACTGGTGCTGCACCTGGTAATTGATCTGCCATTGCAGCAGCGGGGCATAGGCGTCGAGCCGGGCCTGCTCGGCCGCCTCGGCCGGCGTGGCTTCGCGTTCGGCCGCCAGCGCCAGGCCGGCGCTGCCGGCCCATGGCTGGATGCGGCCCGGACGGTCGCGCCGGTAGGCGCCGTCACGCGTGATCAGCAGGCGCGGATTGTTGAAGCCGAAGCACCATTGCGGATCGGGTCGCGCGGCCAGCAGATCGCAGCCGCTGCGAAAATAGGGCGTATCCGCCAGACTCAGGTGATACAGCGTCGGCAGGATATCCTTGTGGCTGCCGGGGCGCATGGAGTCGTAGGTCGACTGCCCGCGGTAATCGCGCGGCACGTACAGGTAGAACGGCACGGCGCGCGCCAGCACGGCATCGCTGTCGAGCGCGTAGTCGACGCCCAGGATATTGTGGTCGCCGGTGACGGCGACGATGGTGTTGGCGCCGTTGGGCGAGGCTTTCAGGCGGGTCAGGAAGCGGCCCAGTTGGTCGTTGGCGTAGCGCAGCGTGTCGAAGGCGTCCTCCAGGCCGGTCCAGCTGGCGTAGTAAGGCAGGCGCTCGATGTCGCGCAGATCGAGGCCGCCGCGCTGACCGCCCTCGGGCACCAAGAATGGCGGATGGTGGGTAGTGGACAGGGCCATGATGAACAGGCGCTCGCCGGCGCGGTCGGCCTGCGCCAGCCGTTCGCCGATGTAGCGGAACATGTATTCGTCCGGCACGCCCCAGACGCCCGGCTGCGCCTCGGGGTAGTGCTGCCGTAGTCCCAGCTGGTCGATGAATTCGTGCGCGCCCAGGTGGCTGGCGAAACGGCCCAGGTTACGCCAGGTGGCAGTGCCCGAGGTGACGAACACCACCCGATAGCCACGGGCGAGGAAGGGTGCGAAGGCGTTGCTGGCGAACGTGGCAGTGGCCGCCGAAGACTGACTGGTGGCCAGCACCGGGCTGCGCACCAGCAGGCGGCTGAGCGAATCGATGGTGCCGTTGCCTTCGGACAGGAAGCGATCGAAGCGCCAGTCCTCGCGCCAGTGCGGACGCAGCGCGCCCAGCAAGTCGCGGCCGGACCGGTCGAACGTATTCATGTGATGTCCCATGCTCTCCATCACCTGCAGCACTACGTGCGGCGGCCGGGCGTCGGCCTGCGGATTGGCGCCCGTGCTGGCCATGAAGGGCCGCAAGCCATGCCCGGGGTGTCCCAGGAATCGCTGGTAAAGCCGGGCGCCCTCGTCGTCGGTGACGGCCGCGAAGCGCTTGTCGTTGTCACGCTCGGACAATGCCCAGAAGAACGCCGAAATGCCGTTGGGCGCAATGTCGTTGAGCAATCGCAGCGAAGAAATGCCGGTGTCGTCCTTGTTCAAGGGGAAGGTGCCCAGCGAACCGCGGCAGGCCAGCACGGTCACGCTCAGGATCAGCGCCATCCGCAATGTGCTGGGCGCCAGCGGCCGCCGCGCCAGCCGCGCGCGCAGCACCCGGGCGCGCCAGCGGCACGCCAGCCAGCTGGTGGCGCCCAGCACCGCGGCCAGCAGCGTCAGCGCGCGCAACACCGGATAGCCGTGCCACAGCGTTGCCAGGATGGCGCGGGTGTCGTCGTCCATCAGGCCGAACACGAAGATGTCGATCGAACGCGAGAAAGTGGCGAAGTAGCACACGCTCACCACAGTGCTGGCGGCGAACAGTGTCGCCAGCACGGCGCCCAGGTAGGGCAGGCACCGCAGCCACAGCGCCTGCGCCGCCGGCCGCGCGGCCAGCAGCAAGGCGGCCAGCAGCGGCGCCGAAAACGCGATGGCAGCAACCTTCATGTCGAACAGCAGGCCGATCGTCAAGGTGCGGGTGATGTCCTGCGGTAGCGCCGCATAGGTCCCCGGCGGCGCATACGTCGCCAGCAGGTAGGCGCGTCCGGCGCCTTGCGCCAGCACCGACACCAGCCAGGGCGCCAGCAGGATCAGGAAGGAACGCTGGAAGTTGAGGAACCAGGCTTGCCAGGCGTCCGCGGAACGGAAGCGCTTCATCTGCGTCATGAAAGGAGTGCGGGTGCCGGAAAAATGGCGGCAACGGGCCGTGCTCGCCGTCGAGACGGCGGGCATGGGGTTCATTCGCAGGGGAGCTCGGAGCCGTGCGGGGATGCAGGCCGCAATCTACAGGAAGGCAAGCGCGAATCTATGAAGGTTTGTATAGAACTTGTAGCGTGCCGCCCAGCCCATCGGCCAGGGCTTTGGTCTGAAAATGCCGCCAGGCTCGCCGGTGTGCGGCATTTGCAGACCTTATTCCGGAGCCAGCAGGCGCGCCGTGGTGGCGGCCTGCTGCACCAGCCAGCGCGTCACGATCTCGGCGTCGGGGGTGCTGCGGCGCGCGTTGCGCACCAGCCAGTAGGCGTGCTCGGTGGCGTCCGCCGGCTGGCCGCCGACCGTCGCCAGGCGCTTGTCCGCCAGCATGGGCGCGATCAGCGCCAGCCGCCCCAGCGCGATGCCATGGCCGGCCAGCGCCGCGTGCACGATCTGGTCGTACTGGTTGAAGCGCAGCATGCCCTTGGGCCGCACTCGCCCCAGGCCGCGCGCGTTGAGCCACTCCGACCATTGCAGCCAGGGCCGGGTGGGGTCGTCGAACTCCAGCAGCACATGGCGCTGCAGTTCACGCGCATCCAGGGCGCGCGCCTGCAGCGAGGGATGGGCCACCGGCACCACCGACTCGCCGAACAGCCAGACGGCTCCGTCCGGCACGGTGTCGCGCAGGCTGTAGCGGATGGCGATGTCGACGCTTTCGCGGTCGATGTCGATGACCCGGTTGTCGGCCGCCACCCGCACGTCGATGTGCGGATGGGCGGCCTGGAAGTCGCCCAGGCGCGGCAGCAGCCACAGCGAGGCCACGCCGATGGTGGTGGTGACGGTGACTGGCGTGCGGCGTTCCGGGGCGCGCAATTGCTCGGTCAGGTCGCCCAACTGGCTCAGCCAGGTGTCGGCCATGCGGAACAGCTGCGCGCCTTCCGACGTGAACGACACGCTGCGAAAACCGCGCACCAGCAGCGGCACCCCCAGGTGGGCCTCCAGCGCCCGGATCTGGCGGCTGACCGCCGACTGCGTCACGTGCAGGTCCTGCGCCGCCAGCGTGATGCTCATGCGGCGGCCCACGGCGACGAAGCCTCGGACCAGATCAAGCGGGGGAAGTTTGGCCAGCGGGTATGACATTCGTAAAACTCATGCGTGTGCGGCGGAAATGTCGCTTGTGCAATATAACGCCTGCGGCGTCCAATATGACTCAGGCGACGGGTGATGCGGTGGCCAGCCGCCCACGCCCGCCACGATGGCCGCCGTTGCGGCGGGGGGATGCGCCATGATCCGGTTATGTTGCACTGCGGGAATGTCATTTCGCCTGGCCCGGGGTTCGACTATGCTGCTCAGACGGGCCTCCGGCCTGCGCATCGAGTGCCACGCCGGCGCGCTCTGGCTGTCCGAGTACCGCCGGCCGGACGACAGCGTATTGCAAGCCGGCCAGTCCATCATCGTGGGCAGCGATCGCGACGTCGTCCTCAGCGGCCTGCCGGATGCGCAGGTCGCCCTGGTTTCCCAGGTTCCCCAGCCGTTGGAGCTTTTGTCATGAATGCGTCCCTGCCCGCCACGCCCCGCCTCGAGATGTGGTTCGATTTCGCCAGCCCCTACAGCTACCTGGCGATCGAGCGCATCGGCGCCCTGGCGGCGCAGGCGGACGTGCGGGTCGACCTGCGGCCGTTCCTGCTCGGCCCCATCTTCCAGGCCCAGGGCTGGAACGACACGCCGTTCCGCCTGTTCCCCGGCAAGGGCGCCTACATGATGCGCGACATCGCCCGCCTGGCCGAAAAATACGGCGTGCCCTACAACCGGCCGCGCCTGTTTCCGCGCATGAGCGTGCTGCCCGCCCGGATCGCGCTGCTGGGGCAGGACGAGCCCTGGGGCCGTGATTTCTGCCTGTCGGTGTTCCGCGCCAATTTCCAGCACGACCAGGACATCCAGGCCGAGGACGTGGTGCACACGCTGCTGACCGACCTGTCGCTCGACGCCGACGCGCTGATCGCGCGCGGCAAGTCGGAAGCCGCCAAGGAGGCGCTGCGGCGCCGGGTCGACGAGGCCCGCCACCTGGGGCTGTTCGGCGCCCCGACCTTCCTGGTGGACGGCGAAATGTTCTGGGGCAACGACCGCCTCGAGGACGCCCTGGACTGGACCCGCCGCGCCCCTGTCGGCGCCTGGGCCGCCGCGGCCGGCTGAACCTGGCGCCCACTTTTCGATCATGGTTGCCGGCGCCGCGCGCCGGCAACGCAGAGTTTTTTCCGCCAACGCTTTTCCCGCAATGAAAAACAGCAGCAGCCCGCTACGCGGCGCGCCCATGCCGGGTGGCCGATCGTTCACGCAATTCCGCGCCGCGCGCATCCGCCGCGTGTCGTTTCAGTGGCGACAACAGGAGACCGCTGGCGCCGAGCCGGCCGCCAAGGGCGGCGGGCCGCGGCGTTCCTGACGCCCCGCCCGCGGCAGGCCGCGCGAAGCGCCGGTCTCAACCGCGCGTGACCGGCGCCACGGCGGCCCATTCCTCGTCCGAATACAGCCGCGAGCGCAGCAGGAAGCGCTTGCCCTCGGCGCTGTCGAGCGAGAACGCGCCGCCGCGTCCGGGCACGGCGTCGATGATGAGCTGGGTGTGCTCCCAATACGCGAACTGGTCTTCGCCCATGTAGAACGGGCAGCCCTCCAGTTCGCCCAGCAGCACGTCCGAGCCGCCGACCATGAACTCGCCCTGCGCGTAGCACATGGGCGAACTGCCGTCGCAGCAGCCGCCCGACTGGTGGAACATCAGCGGGCCATGCTTGGCGCGCAGGGTGTCGATCAGCGCGCGCGCCGCGTCGGTGGCGACCACGCGCGGGGTGGGTCCTGGCATGATGCAGCTCCCGCGACGCCACCCTGGCCCGCGACGGGCCGGCCCGGTATGGGCCGGCGCGACACGGACCGGCGGGCGCCGCCCGTGGGTCAGAAGAAACCCAGTTTCTTGGGCGAGTAGCTCACCAGCAGGTTCTTGGTCTGCTGGTAGTGGTTGAGCATCATCTTGTGGTTCTCGCGGCCGATGCCCGACTGCTTGTAGCCGCCGAACGCCGCATGCGCGGGATAGGCGTGGTAGCAGTTGGTCCAGACCCGGCCGGCCTTGATGGCGCGGCCCATGCGATAGCAGGTGTTGGCGTCGCGCGACCAGACGCCCGCGCCCAGGCCATAGAGCGTGTCGTTGGCCAGCGCCAGCGCGTCGTCGGCGTCCTTGAACGTGGTCACCGCCACCACCGGGCCGAAGATCTCTTCCTGGAACACGCGCATCTTGTTGTGGCCCTTGAAGACGGTGGGCTGCACGTAATAGCCGCCTTCGAGCGCGCCCGGCAACTGCGCGCGCGCGCCGCCGGCCAGCACCGCCGCGCCCTCCTGCTTGCCGATGTCCAGGTACGACAGGATCTTTTCCAACTGCTCGGTGGACGCCTGCGCGCCCAGCATGGTGTCGCCGTCCAGCGGGTTGCCCTGCTTGATCTCGGCCACGCGCTTGAGCGCGCGTTCCATGAACCTGTCGTAGAGCGATTCCTGGATCAGCGCGCGGCTGGGGCAGGTGCAGACCTCGCCCTGGTTCAGCGCGAACATGACGAAGCCCTCGATGGCCTTGTCGAGGAAGTCGTCGTCCTGCGCCGCCACGTCGGCAAAGAAGATGTTGGGCGACTTGCCGCCCAGTTCCAGCGTCACCGGGATGATGTTCTGCGAGGCGTACTGCATGATCAGGCGGCCGGTGGTGGTCTCGCCGGTGAAGGCGATCTTGGCGATGCGCTTGCTGGAGGCCAGCGGCTTGCCCGCTTCCAGGCCGAAGCCGGTGACCACGTTGACCACGCCCGGCGGCAGCAGGTCGCCGATCAGTTCCATCAGCAGCAGGATGCCCAGCGGCGTCTGCTCGGCCGGCTTGAGCACCACGCAGTTGCCCGCGGCCAGCGCCGGCGCCAGTTTCCATGCCGCCATCAGGATGGGGAAGTTCCACGGGATGATCTGGCCGACCACGCCCAGCGGTTCATTGAAGTGATACGCCACGGTGTCGTGGTCGATCTCCGACAGCCCGCCTTCCTGGCTGCGGATGCACGAGGCGAAGTAGCGGAAGTGGTCGATCGCCAGCGGGATGTCGGCGGCGCGGGCCTCGCGGATCGGTTTGCCGTTGTCCCAGGTTTCCGCGGTGGCCAGGCGTTCGAGATTGGCTTCCATCACGTCGGCGATGCGCATCAGGATCTGCGCGCGTTCGGCGGCGGGGGTCGCTCCCCATTTGGGCGCGGCGCGGTGCGCGGCGTCCAGCGCCAGCTCGATGTCGCGCTCTTTCGAGCGGGCGTTGCGGGTCAGCACCTGGCCGGTGACCGGCGTGACGTTGTCGAAGTATTCGCCGTCGGCGGGCGCCTGCCATTTGCCGTCGATGAAGTTGTCGTACTGCGTCCTGAGGTCCAGGCGCGTGCCATAGGATTCGGGGGTGACGCGGGTCGCGATGTCCATGCTTGTCTCCGTATAGGTCGGTGTAACGGCAGTCGGGTGCCTGTTCCAGATCAAGCAAACCGCGTGCCATGTGTGGGGACGCGGCTGGACAAGCGCGCTTGCCGCGTGCGAAAGTACCTTTCCACGCGCCGGCAAGGGGCGTGGGCGGCGGTTCGCCGCTACCGGGTGTCGCGTTTCGCGACACTGTCGCGGAACAGGTGTCGCAGAACACCGTCCAAGGAGACACGCATGGCCACTCAATCCCGTTGGCAGTCGCTGACGCACGCGCGCCAGCTGTTCAACCAGCAAGGCGTCGTGCCTGGCGGGCTGGTCGCCGAGCCCATCCTGCGCTCCTGGCGTCGCTGCGCCGACCTGGGTATCGACATGCGCGGCGCGCGCCGCGCGGAACCCATGACCGCCGCCGAATTGCGCGAGGCGCGCCAGCGCAATGAAGCCTTGCGGCGGATGTCCGAGCCGGCCATGTCCTTGCTGCGCCGCGAAGGCGGCAGCGACGGGCTGGTGATCCTGTCGGATGCGCAAGGCCTGGTGCTGGACAGCGACGGCGACATCGATTTCGCGCAGCGCGCCTCGCGGGTCGCCCTGATGCCCGGCGCGCCGTGGGACGAGGCGGCCGCCGGCACCAACGCCATCGGCACCGCGCTGGTGGAAGGCCGGCCCATCATCGTCGACGGCGCCGAACACTACTTCGAGCCGAATCGCATCCTGACCTGCGCCGCGGTGCCCATCACCGACAGCGAAGGCCGCATGCTGGGCGTGCTGGATCTGTCCAGCCCCGCGCGCGAAGTGCGGCCGGACGTGCTGGCGCTGGTGCGCGCGGCGGTCGACCTGATCGAACACCAGCTGTTCGATGCCGCCCATGAGCCCTGCGCCGTGCTGCGCCTGCACCCCGACCGGTCCGGGCTGGGCACGCCGGCCGAAGCCCTGCTGGCCTTTCATGGCGACCTGCTGGTGGGCGCCAACCGTCGCGCCATGCAGGCGTTGGGCCTGGCGGCCACGGCGCTGGGCGTCTATCGCTACGCCGACCTGTTCGACGGCGACCTGGACCATGCGCCCGACGCGGCCGGGCGCGTGCATGCCCGTGGCGGCGCCGCCTACCACGCCCGGCTGCGCCTGCCCCGTTCTCGCGCGCCGGTCGCGCCGCCGCCGTCGCTGCGCCTGCCGGCCCCGTCGGCGTTACCGGCGCCGATCGCGCGCGGTGATACCGCCAGCTTCGACGCCGCCACCTTGGGCGCGCTGGCGCGGGCGGTGCACCTGTCGGATGCGGGCGTGTCGATCCTGTTGCAGGGCGAGACCGGCGCCGGCAAGGAGGTCTTCGCGCGCCAGCTGCATGCGCGCAGCCGCCGCGCCGCCGGCCCGTTCGTGGCGGTCAATTGCGCCGCGCTGCCCGAAAGCCTGATCGAATCGGAATTGTTCGGCTACGAGGACGGCGCCTTCACCGGCGCGCGCCGCCAGGGCAGCAAGGGCCTGCTGCGGCAGGCGCACGGCGGCGTGCTGTTCCTGGACGAGATCGGCGACATGCCGCTGGCGCTGCAGTCGCGCCTGCTGCGCGTGCTGCAATCGCGCGAGGTGTCGCCGCTGGGCGCGGCCCGGCCGGTGCCGGTGGATTTCACCTTGGTGTGCGCCACCCATCGGCCGCTGGCGCATGAAGGCGTGGATGCCCCGGTACGCGCCGACCTGTATTTCCGCATTGCCGAATACACCGTGACCCTGGCGCCGCTGCGCCAACGCGCCGACCTGCGCGAATTGCTGCGCGCGCAATGGGCCGCGCAGGGCCCGGGCCCGGTGTTGCCGGCCGGGATCGAGGAAACGCTGGTGCGCTATGCCTGGCCGGGCAACTATCGGCAGCTGGCGGCGGTGCTGCGCACCTTGCATGTGCTGGCGGGCGCGTCAGGCGTGGTCGAACACGACATGCTGCCGGCGGACATCCGTGGCGCACCCGCACAGCCGTCCGCGCCGCCGGTGGCCAGCCTGCAGGCGATGGCCGACGACGCGATCCGCGCGGCGCTGGCCGCGCACGGGGGCAATGTCAGCGCCGCGGCGCGCGCGCTCGGCGTGCATCGCAGCACCTTGTACCGGCGCGCGGCGGCGCTGGGGCTGGCGCGTCCACACTGAACACGCCGCGCGGCGGTGCGGCTCAGCCGACCAGGCGCGCCAGTTCGGCGCCCGGGTCCGGGGCGCGCATGAAGGCCTCGCCCACCAGGAAGGCATCGACCTTGTGTTCGCGCATGCGCCGGACGTCCTGCGGCGTGAGGATGCCGCTTTCGGTGACGACGCGCTTGCCGGCTGGGATGCGCGGCAACAGGTCCAGCGTGTTCTGCAGGCTGGTCTCGAAGGTGCGCAGGTTGCGGTTGTTGATGCCCAGCAGCGGCGTCTTGAGCGTCAGCGCCACGTCCAGTTCCTGGGCGTCATGCACTTCCACCAGCACGTCCATGCCGAGTTCCATCGCCAGCGTTTCCATCTCGCGCAATTGCGTCGGCGTCAACGCGGCCACGATCAGCAGCACGCAGTCGGCGCCCATCGCGCGGGCGGCGATGATCTGG
Source organism: Achromobacter sp. CSND-B12 (assembly GCF_052906545.1). Lineage (NCBI taxonomy): Bacteria > Pseudomonadati > Pseudomonadota > Betaproteobacteria > Burkholderiales > Alcaligenaceae > Achromobacter > Achromobacter sp. CSND-B12. The sequence continues at coordinate 3,486,136 of NZ_JBREGJ010000001.1, forward strand.
TAGGGATCGATCACGAAGTCCTTGCGCAGCACCGGCAGCGAGCACGCGGCGCGCGCCTGGCGCAGGTGGTCGTGCGAGCCCTGAAAGAACTGTACGTCGGTCAGCACCGACAGGCAGGCCGCGCCATGCACGGCATACGTGGAGGCGATTTCAGCGGGCTGAAAGGTCTCGCGCAACACGCCCTTGGACGGCGAGGCTTTCTTGATTTCGGCGATCACGCCGGCCTTGCCCTGCGAGATCTTGTCTTCGATGGCCTGGGCGAAGCCGCGCACGTCCTGGCGCGCCTGCGCTTCGCGCAGGACTTCGGCTTCGCTGCGCATCTGGCGCGCGGCGGCGACTTCCTCGACCTTGACGGCGAGGATTTTCGCGAGAATATCGTTCATTTCTGGAATTTCCGGGTATATGCGCAGAAATCTTCCAGCTTGGCTCGCGCCGCGCCGGTGGAAATCAGTTCAAATGCTAGCGCTAACGCTGCGGGAATGGAATCGGCTTTATTGCCGGCGTAGATGGCGAGGCCCGCATTGAGCGCGACGATGTCGCGGGCGGTGCCCTCGACATTGTCCAGCGCCTCTATGACAAGCTCGCGCGACTGTTCGCGATTGGACACCTTGATGCCGCGGTTGGACATCATGGATAGCCCGTAGTCCTCGGGGTGGATTTCGTACTCGCTGACCTTGCCGTCCTTGAGCTCGCCCACCATGGTGGCGCCGCCCAGCGAGGCTTCGTCCATGCCGTCCTTGCCATGCACCACCAGCACGTGGCGCGAGCCCAGGCGTTCCAGCACGCGCACCTGGATGCCGACCAAGTCGGGGTGGAACACGCCCATCAACTGGTTGGCGGCGCCGGCCGGGTTGGTCAGCGGGCCGAGGATGTTGAAGATGGTGCGCACCGCCAGTTCCTTGCGCACCGCGGCCACGTTCTTCATGGCGCCGTGGTGCGCCGGCGCGAACATGAAGCCGATGCCGGTGGCCTGGATGCATTCCGCCACCTGTTCGGGGGTCAGCACCAGGTTGGCGCCCAGCGCTTCCAGCACGTCGGCGCTGCCGCTCGACGAGGACGCGCTGCGGTTGCCGTGCTTGGCGATCGGCACGCCGGCCGCCGCCGCCACGAACATGGCGGTGGTGGAGATGTTGAAGGTGTGGCTGCCGTCGCCGCCGGTGCCGCACATGTCCAGCAGGTCTTCGGGGTTGGGGGTGACCACCGGCGTGGCGAATTCGCGCATGACCTGCGCGGCCGCGGTGATTTCACCCACCGTTTCCTTTTTCACGCGCAGGCCCATCAGCAAGGCGCTTGCGATCTGCGGCGACATTTCGCCGCGCATCAGCATGCGCATCAGATGCAGCATTTCGTCGTGGAAAATTTCGCGGTGTTCGATACAGCGCGTCAGCGCTTCGGAGGGGGAGATCGTCACGGTGCGTCCTTCTTAGGCGAGGTTCAGGAAATTGCGCAGCAGGGCGTGGCCGTGTTCGCTGAGCACGGATTCGGGGTGGAACTGTACTCCGTACAGGGGCAGCGTCTTGTGGCGCACGCCCATGATGTCGCCGTCCGGCGCCGTGGCGGTCACGGCCAGGCACTCGGGCAGCGTCGCCGGGTCGATGGTCAGCGAGTTGTAGCGGATGACAGTGTACGGCGTCGGCAGGCCGGTGAAGATGTCCGTCCCGGTATGCGAGATGCGCACGGTCTTGCCGTGCATGATCTGCTGGGCGCGGACGATGTTGCCGCCATAGGCGGCGCCGATGGCCTGGTGGCCCAGGCACACGCCCAGGATCGGCTTCTTGCCGGCGAAGGCCTGGATGACGGGCACCGAGATGCCGGCCTCGGCCGGCGAGCACGGGCCGGGCGACACGCAGATGCGGTCGGGGTTGAGCGCGGCGATCTCTTCCAGGGTGATCTGGTCGTTGCGCGCCACGCGCACATCCTCGCCCAGTTCACCGAAGTACTGGACCAGGTTGTAGGTAAACGAGTCGTAGTTGTCGATCATCAACAGCATTTTTTTCTCCAGGCGGGCCGATTCGCGGCCCGGGGCGGTCATGGGGGGCGGCGGGCGTCTCAGATGGGCTCGTCCAGGCCGTGCTGGACCTGCTCGGCGGCGCGCAGCACGGCGCGGGCCTTGGCCTCGGTCTCGGCCCATTCGGCTTCGGGGTTGGAGTCGGCGACGATGCCGGCGGCGGCCTGCACGTACAGCGTGCCGTCCTTGATGACGCCGGTGCGGATGGCGATGGCCACGTCCATTTCGCCGCCGTAGCTGAGGTAGCCGGCCGCGCCGCCGTAGATGCCGCGGCGCACGGGCTCGAGCTCGTCGATGATCTTCATGGCCTCGACCTTGGGCGCGCCGGTCAGTGTGCCGGCCGGGAACGAGGCGCGCAGCACGTCCATGCTGCTCATGCCCGGGTTGAGGTTGCCGGTGACGTTGGACACCAGGTGCATGACGTGCGAATAGCGCTCGATCACCATGGTGTCGCTGACCTTGACCGACCCCACCTCGGCGACGCGGCCGACGTCGTTGCGGGCCAGGTCGATCAGCATCACGTGCTCGGCCACTTCCTTGGGGTCGGCCTTGAGCTCGGCGGCCAGGGCGGCGTCCTCCTCGGGCGTGGCGCCGCGCTTGCGGGTGCCGGCCAGCGGGCGGATGGTGACCTGCGACTTGGGCGCCCCGTCCACCACCACGCGCTCCTGGCGCACCAGGATCTCGGGCGAGGCGCCCACCACCTGGAAGTCACCGAAGTTCCAGAAGTACATGTAGGGGGAGGGATTGAGCGACCGCAGGGCGCGGTAGAGGGAGAGGGGGGAGTCGCGGAAGGGCTTGGCGATGACCTGGCCGATCTGCACCTGCATCAGGTCGCCGGCGGCGATGTGTTCCTTGGCGCGGTGCACGGCCGCCAGGTAGTCTTCCTTCTTGAAGTCACGCCGCTCTTCGGTCTGCATGCTGGCGTGGCTGTAGGGGATTTCCACCGGGCGTCGCAGGCGCGCGCGCAGGTCGTGCAGGCGCTGCTGGGCGCGGCTGTAGCTTTCGGGCTGGCCCGGATCGGCGTAGACCATCAGGTAGATGCGGCCTGCCAGGTTGTCGACGATGACCAGTTCGTCCACGTGCATCAGCATCAGGTCGGGCGTGCCGCCTTCCATGCCGGCGGGGAACGGCTTGACGGCGGGGCCCAGGCACGGTTCGATGTGGCGCACGGTGTCGTAGCCGAAGTAGCCGGCCAGGCCGCCGCAGAAGCGCGGCATGCCGGGGCGCAGGGCCACCTTGAAACGGGCCTGGTACTGCTCGATGAAGGCCAGCGGGTCGCCGTCGTGGGTTTCCACCACCTTGCCGTCGTGCAGCACCTCGGTGCGGGTGCCGCTGGCGCGGATCACGGTACGGGCCGGCAGGCCGATGAAGGAATAGCGGCCGAAGCGCTCGCCGCCCACCACCGATTCCATCAGGCAGGTCATGCGGCCGGCCTGCGGGCCGGCATGGGCCAGCTTCAGGTAGATGCCCAGCGGGGTGTCCAGGTCGGCGTAGGTCTCGGCCACCAGCGGGATGCGGTTGTAGCCTTGGGCGGCGAGGGCTTTGAATTCGATTTCGGTCATGTCGGTCTCGGGGCGATGGGTATCTGCTGGGGACCGGGCACACAACAAAAAGCCCGGTCCAGGTTACTGGTTCCGGGCTTGGCTCTGTGTTCTACACAGTATCGGCGCTGGGAGGCGGGGACGCGTCCAGGGCCGGGAAGGGAATCATCGCCACCCGGAAGACAAACGCCACCAGCGCCACGAGGCGCCGAGCATTTGGTTCTGGATGGAAACGTTCATCAGGTGATAGCGGTTCGATGTTCAAGTGTGCCGTCAAGGGCGCGGACCCCGGCTTCAGGCCTGGGCTTTCGCGGCGTTCTGGTTTTGATTCCAGAGCTCCACCCACTGGGCGGCGTTGACGAGCGTGTCCACTATACCATCGACATCGAGCTCGCGCACGTCACGGCCTTCGTTGTAACCATACGGCACCACCAGCACCTGGGTGCCGGCGCTGCGGCCGGCCTGGGCGTCGTTGATGGAATCGCCGATGGTGACGGCCTCGGCCACCGTCACGCCCAGCAGTTCGCAGGCGTGCAGCACCTGGTCGGGGTCGGGTTTGCGGCGGGCGCAGGTGTCGCCGCACACCACCGCGTCGAAAAACCCGGCCAGGCCGGTGCGTTGCAGCAGCGGCAGGGTGAATTCGGTGGGCTTGTTGGTGACCACGGCCAGTTTCAGGCCCTGCTCGCGCATGTGCTTAAGGCCCTCGATGACGCCCGGGTAGACCTGGGCGCGTTCGCCGTTGACCAGGTGGTAGTGGCGGTAGAAGGCCTCGCGCGCCCGGGCAAAGTCCTCGGGCGACGGGTCGGCGGCGTCCAGGCTGCCAGCCAGGCTGCGGCGCACCAGGTTGTCCACCCCCTTGCCGACGAAGGTGGCCACGACATCCTCGCGCAGCGCGATCATGCCGAGTTCCACGCGCATGGCGTTGGCCGCGAAGGCCAGGTCGGGGATGGAGTCGAGCAGGGTGCCGTCCAGGTCCAGCAGCGCGGCGCGAAAGGGAGTCATGGCGGGGTTCCTCAGACGGCGGTGGTTTCGCCGATGGCGATCTGCTCGCGCATGGACTTGATGATGCCGGGGTAGTCGGGCTTGCCGAAGATGGCCGAGCCGGCCACGAAGGTGTCGGCGCCGGCGCGGCGGATTTCGGCGATGTTGTCGATCTTCACGCCGCCGTCCACCTGCAGCACGATTTCGTGGCCGCCGGCCTGGGTCCAGGCGTCGATGCGGGCGCGGGCCTCGCGCAGCTTGGCCAGCGCGCCGGGGATGAAGCTCTGGCCGCCGAAGCCGGGGTTGACCGACATGATCAGCACCAGGTCGACCTTGTCCATGACGTGGTCCAGGTACGACAGGGGCGTGGCGGGGTTGAACACCAGGCCGGCCTTACAGCCGTTCTCGCGGATCAGCGACAGGGTGCGGTCGACGTGGCGGCTGGCTTCGGGGTGGAAGCTGATGTAGTTGGCGCCGGCCTTGGCGAACATCGGCACCAGGGCGTCCACCGGCTCCACCATCAGGTGCACGTCGATCGGCACGGAAACATGGGGACGGATCGCCGCGCAGACCATCGGGCCGATAGTCAGGTTGGGCACGTAGTGGTTGTCCATCACATCGAAATGGATCCAGTCGGCGCCGGCGGCGACGACGTCACGCACTTCCTCGCCCAGGCGGGCGAAGTCGGCGGACAGGATGCTGGGGGTGATGCGGGTGGTGGTAGACATGGCGTTCGGGGTGGGTGAAGGCATAATGTGCCATTATTGCAGCTTGCTCGTGCCACACAGGAAAGGACTGTGAAACCCTACGACCTGAGCGTCTCTGTCACTCCGCGCTTCGTGCCTGAACAGTCCGATCCCGGCGAACAGCAATACGTGTTCGCCTATACCGTGCGCATCACCAATACCGGGGAGCATCCGGCCCAGGTGATCAGCCGCCACTGGATTATCACCGATGGCAACCAGCGCGTGCAGGAAGTGCGCGGGCTGGGCGTCGTGGGCCAGCAGCCCCTGCTGGCGCCCGGCGAGACCTTCGAATACACCAGCGGCTGCCCCCTGCCCACGCCGGTCGGCACGATGCGCGGCACCTATCATTGCGTCGGCGAGAACGGCATTCCGTTCGAAGTGCCGATATCCGAATTCGTCCTGGCCATGCCGCGCACCCTGCACTGACGCGGGGCGCGGCCATACGTTGTACGGTTTTCCATCTGCTCATGAAGCGCATTCTTAGCCTGTCCGTGCTGTCGGCCCTGCTGGCGGCATGTACCACCACCTCAGAGATCCCGCCCGAATCCGGTGAACCCGGCGTTTCCGGTGCCCGCCCCGCGGCCGTCGACGGTCCGCTGGTGGTGCCGGCGCTGTCGGCCCTGCCCGATACGCCGCCGCGCGCCCTGGCCGGCAAATACAAGGCCGGCACATGGGCCGAGATGCCGGGCTGGAGCAGCGATGACCTGGCCCAGTTCTGGCCCCTGTTCCTGCGCAACTGCAAGGGGCTGATGCGCCCGACCAGCGGCAACCTGGCCGCTCCCGCCCGCGCCACCCCGCGCGCCTGGCAGCCGGTCTGTGCCGCCGCGGCCGATCCGGCCCGGGCGCCCGCCGCCAACGACGCCGAGGGCGTGCGCCGCTTCCTGCAGACCTACCTGCAACCCTGGCGCCTGAACGCGGCCGACGGCAAGCCGGCCGCCAATACCGTCACCGGCTATTACGAGCCGCTGGTGCGCGGTTCGCGCCGCCAGGGCGGCAACTACCAATGGCCGCTGTACGCGGTGCCGGCCGACCTGCTGACCATCGACCTGGGCTCGGTCTATCCGGAACTGGCCGGCAAGCGCGTGCGCGGCAAGCTCGACGGCAAGCGCGTGGTGCCCTATGACACCCGCGCGGCCATCGAGTCGACCGGCCGCCGCCCGCCGGTGGTGGTGTGGGTCGACGACCCGGTCGACAACTTCTTCCTGCAGGTGCAGGGCTCGGGCCGCGTGCTGCTGACCGACGGCCCCGACAGCGGCAAGACCATCCGCGTGGCCTATGCCGACCACAACGGGCAGCCCTACGTGTCCATCGGCCGCTGGCTGGCGGACCGCGGCGAGCTGTCGGCCGACCAGGCCTCGATGCAGAACATCCGCGCCTGGGCGCAGCGCAATCCCAAGCGCGTGCCCGAGATGCTCAACGCCAACCCGGCCGTGGTGTTCTTCCGCGAAGAGCCGGTGATCGATCCCGAGCTCGGCCCCAAGGGCGCCTATGGCGTCAACCTGGCCCCGCGGCGGGCGATCGCGGTGGATGCCGGTTTCGTGCCGCTGGGCACGCCGGTGTTCCTGGCCACCACCTTCCCGGCCTCCGACCGGCCGTTGCAACGCCTGGTGTTCGCCCAGGACACGGGCACCGCCATCCGCGGCGCGGCGCGCGCCGACTTCTACTGGGGCTACGGCGACGAGGCCGGCCAGCAGGCCGGACGCATGAAGCAACGCGGCCAGATGTGGCTGCTGTGGCCGAAGCAGGCCGGGGAGCCGAGCGCAAGATGACACACCAGATCGTGGTTTGCGGGGCCGGCATCGTCGGCCTGTCCTCGGCCCTGGCGCTGGCCCGCCGCGGCCAGCGCGTGGCCCTGTTGGCGCCGCGCACGACCGTGCCACCGGCGGATCCCAACCATTACCACGCGCGCGTCTACGCCATCTCGCCCGCCAGCCAGCGTTTCCTGGCCGAGCTGGGCGTGTGGGACGCGCTGCCGTCGGCCCGCTTGACGCCGGTGCAGGCCATGGAGATCCATGGCGACGCCGATGGCCTGGTACACCTGAACGCCTGGCAGGCGGCCCTGCCGCAACTGGCCTGGATCGTCGAGTCCGGCGAGATCGAGCGGGTGCTGATCCAGGCGGTGCGCATGTTCGGCATCCCCTGGTTGGAAGACCGCTGCACCGGCTACCAGGCCGGCGCCATCGAAACCGAGAGCGGCGCCCGCATCCAGGCCGAGCTGTTCGTCGGCGCCGATGGCGCCGCTTCGCCGTTGCGCACCGCCGCCGGCCTCAAGCACGACGCCGTGTCCTACCACGACACCGGGCTGGTGGTGAACCTGGACGCCGAGCGCGCCCACCAGGGCACCGCCTTCCAGTGGTTCCGCGACGACGGCGTGCTGGCGCTGCTGCCGCTGCCGGACACGGCCGACGGCCCGCAGGTATCGATGGTCTGGTCGATGCGCGACGCGCAGGCGCGGGAATTGCTGGCCTTGCCCGCGGATGCGCAGGCGGCCCGCCTGGAATCGCTGTTGGAACATGCGGCCCAGGGCCGCCTGGGACGCCTGAAGGTGCGCAGCAAGCTGCATGGCTTTCCGCTGACGCTGGAGCGTGCCCAGATGGTGGCGCCCGGCATTGCGCTGGCCGGCGACGCCGCCCACCGGCTGCACCCGCTGGCCGGGCAGGGCCTGAACCTGGGGCTGGGCGACGTCGAGGCGCTGGCCCGCACCGTGGCCGGACGCGAACCCTACCGCCAGGCGGGCGACCTGCGGGTGCTGCATCGCTACCAGCGCGCCCGCGCCGAGCCGGTGCTGGCCTTGCGGCTGGCCACCGACGGGCTGCACAAGCTGTTCGGTTCGCATGCCACGCCGCTGGTGTGGTTGCGCAATGCCGGCATGCATTGGGTCGAGCGGGTCCCGCTGGTCAAGCGGCGCCTGATCGCCGGGGCCTCTACGAATTGAATCGCATCGGCCCGCGCCGGTCGATGCACTGACGCCGCCGGCCCGGCACGGAACCCGCAGGGCGCCGGGGGGTCTGATTCCGGCAAGCCCCCAGCCAGTCCCTTTCGTCGGATCGGTTACGCTTTCGGCCAACGAGGGCGATACGTCACGCTAAATACAGGAGTCCCCATGAATTTCCGTTTTTCCGCCACGCTGGCCGCCTGCTTCATGGCTGCGGGCCTGGGCCTGTCCGCCAGCGCTCAAGCGCAGGCAACGGGCGACAAGGCCGTTTCCACCAGCACGGTCGGCCAGGCGGGCAAGGGCAGCAAGAGCTATTCCACCACCCAGGTGGCGCCCGCCGATCCCGTGGCGGATGCGGTCAAGGAACGTTTCAGGCAGCGCTTCACCGGCATGGACGTGACCGCCGTGCGCCGCACGCCCTACGGGCTGTTCGAGGTGCAATTGGGCATGGACCTGATCTACACCGATGAAAAGGTGACCTGGGTGATGGAAGGCCCGCTGATCGACGCCATGACGCGCCGCGACGTCACCCGCGAGGCGCAGGAAAAGCTCGGTTCCATCCCGTTCGACCAGTTGCCGCTGGACCTGGCCATCAAGCAGGTCAAGGGCGACGGCTCGCGCAAGGTCGCGATCTTCGAGGACCCCAACTGCGGTTACTGCAAGCAGTTGCGCAAGACGCTCGAAGACGTCGACAACATCACCGTCTACACCTTCCTGTACCCGATCCTGTCGCCCGACTCCAACGTCAAGGTGCGTGACGTCTGGTGCTCGGCGGACCCGGGCAAGGCGTGGGATGACTGGATGCTGCGCGGCCAGAAGCCGGCCACCGCCAATTGCAGCGTGCCCGAGGACAAGTTGCTGGCGCTGGGCAAGCAACTGATGGTGCGCGGCACGCCCACGATGTTCTTTGCCGACGGCTCGCGCACCAGCGGCGCGTTGCCGCTGGACCAACTCAAGGCACGACTGAACTGACCGGCGCGGGTCGCGCCGGCCGGGCGGCTGGCGCAGCGAGCGCCACGCCACCCGGAGACTAACTTGAAAATCGCAATACTCGACGATTACCACGACGTCGCCAAGCGCTACGCGGACTGGGGATCCCTCGGCGGCGACGCCGAAGTGCGGATCTTCAACAACTTCATTCCCGACGAGCAGGTCGAGGCCACGCTCGCACCGTTCGAGGTGATCGTGGCCATGCGCGAACGCACGCCGTTTCCCGCCGAGCGCATCCGCGCGCTGCCGAACCTGCGCCTGCTGGTCACCACCGGCATGCGCAACAACGCCATCGACATGCAGGCCTGCGCCGCGCAGGGCATCGTGGTCAGCGGCGCGCCCGGCAGCGCCGATGCCAACACCGCCACCGCCGAACTGGCCTGGGCCCACATCCTGGGGCTGTTCAAGCACCTGCCCGCCGAAGACGCCGCCATGCGTCGGGGCATGTGGCAGACCGGCATGCCCGAGCCCCTGGCCGGCAAGCGGCTGGGCGTGCTGGGACTGGGCAAGCTGGGTGCGGCGGTGGCCAAGGTCGGGCTGGCGTTCGGCATGGACGTGGTGGCCTGGAGCCCCAACCTGACCGACGAGCGCGCCGCCGAGGCGGGCGTCACGCGGGTCGACAAGCACGAGTTGTTCGGGACGTCCGACGTCGTCAGCCTGCACCTGATCCTGTCCGATCGCAGCCGCCACATCGTCGACGCCGCGGCGCTGGCCGCGATGAAGCCGACGGCCTACCTGGTGAACACGTCGCGCGCCGGCCTGGTGGACCAGGCGGCGCTGATGGACGCGCTGGTGAAGTTCCGCATCGCCGGCGCCGGCCTGGACGTGTATCCGGACGAGCCGCTGTCGCCCACCGACAGCGTGCGCGACCTGGACAACGTCATCCTGACGCCGCACCTGGGCTACGTCAGCCGCGAGAATTTCGAGGCCTTCTACCGCAACGCGCTGGAGGCCGTGAAGGCCTGGCGCGATGGCCAGCCGGTGCGGGTGCTGAACGGCTGAGCGCCAGGGGGGAGGCCCCCACGCCGCGCCTTCGGCTTGCTGCCCCCCAAGGGGGCGTTTTCATCTTGAGGCGGCTCGGCGATGAAAAGGGCCCCCACGCCGCGCGCGGACGGGGCGGCGCTCAGCCGCGCGTGAAGGTCACTTTCTTCTCGACGATGCCGGCCGGGTCGGGCGTGGCCGGCGTGTCGCCACAGGCCTCGTCCGCGTCATCCGACGGATCGACCGCGTCAAAGGCGGTGTCGCCGTTGGCGTCCGGCACGCCGGTCGGCTTGAGGCCGACGAAGTCGAACAGGTCGCGGTCCATCAGGTGCGACGGCACCACGCGCGACAGGGCGTTGAAGACGTTCCACGAGCGGCCCGGGTGCTGCCTGTCCCATTCCTTGATCATGCGGCCTACTTCCTTGCGCTTCAGGTTTTCCTGGGAGCCGCACAGGTTGCAGGGAATGATCGGGAACTGCTTGAGTTCGGCGTAGGCGATCAGGTCGGTTTCCGGCACGTAGGCGAGCGGGCGGATGACCGTGTGGCGGCCGTCGTCGGACACCAGCTTGGGCGGCATGCCCTTGGCCTTGCCGCCGTAGAACAGGTTCAGGAAGAAGGTGCCCAGGATGTCGTCGCGGTGGTGGCCGAGCGCGATCTTGGTGGCGCCCAGCTCCGAGGCCACGCGGTACAGGATGCCGCGGCGCAGGCGCGAACAGAGCGAGCACATCGTCTTGCCCTCTTCGAGCACGCGCGTGACGATGGAATAGGTATCCTGCGTCTCGATGTGGAACGGCACGCCCAGTTCGGTCAGGTAGCGCGGCAGGATGTCGGCCGGGAAGCCGGGCTGCTTCTGGTCGAGGTTGACCGCGACCAGCTCGAACGGGAACGGCGCGCGCTTTTGCAGCTGGAGCAGAATGTCCAGCATGGCGTACGAGTCCTTGCCGCCCGACAGGCACACCATGACGCGGTCGCCCGACTCGATCATGTTGTAGTCGGAAATGGCGCGGGTGGTCTCGCGCGCCAGGCGCTTGGTGAGCTTGTTGCCTTCGTGGCGGGCCTTCTTGTCGTCGGGCCGGGTCACGGAGACGGCGCCGGTCGGCGCCACCGCATCAGTGGAGTCCGCCACGGCGCGGATGTCGGGGGAGGCGATATCGTTCATGGTCAACGCGAGATCTGGATTTCCACGCCCACCGCCGCACAGTCGGAGAAGGCCATGGGCTTGCTGATGCGCAGGCGCAGCGAGCGGATTTCATGGAAGTCGGCCAACAGGCGCGCGGCGACTTGTTCCACCAGGGTTTCGATCAGGTTCACGTGCGCCTGGGTGCATTCCTCGACGATGGCCTCGCGCAGGCGGCGATAGTCCAGCACGCTGTGGATATCGTGGTCGTCGACCGCGCGCTGGATGTCGACGTCGAACTCGGCGTCGACGTGCAGCGGCTGGGTGGCGCGGCGTTCGTGTTCGAGGATGCCGATGCGGGCGTCGAGCGCGAGCCCGGAAAGGATGATGCGGCGTGTGGGCATGATGAAAACCTGGGTGGAATCCCGGAATTGTAAGGCGGCGGCGGACCGGGCCGGCGCGCTGGCTACAATCCGGCCATGGCCGGGCGCCCGCGCGGGGGCGGCGACGGCAAACAAGGGATGAAATGCAACAGATGCACGATGCGGTCATTGTAGGCGGCGGCCCGGCCGGCGCCTCCTGCGCCCTCTGGCTGGCCCGTCTGGGCCTGGCGCCGCTGCTGGTCGAGGCCAGCGGCCGCCTGGGCGGCCTGAGCGTGGACAACCCCTTCGCCGACGACTGGATCGCGGTGTTGCCCGGCATGACCGGCCAGCAGGTGGCCGCCAATATCGATACCAGCGTGCGCGCCGCCGGCGTGCCGCTGCGCCTGGACACCCGCGTGACGGCGGTGCGGCCCTGCAAGGGCGGCATCGAGGCGACCCTTTCCGACGCCAATGGGGACGTATCGCTGGCGCGCGGTCGCACCCTGGTGATCGCCTCGGGCGTGCGCGCCAAGGGCTTTCCGGAACATCCGCCGGGCGCCAGCTGGCCCGGCGTGTTGATCGGGCCGGGTTCGCCCATCGTGGCGCAGGATTACTCCGGCCTGTCGGTGGCGGTGCTGGGTGGGGGCGACAACGCCTTCGAAAACTACGTCTACGTGCGCAACCGCGGCGCCCGCGCCGTGCACCTGTACGCCCGCAGCGTGCGGGCGCAGCAGCAATGGGTGCTGCGCGCCGGCAAGGAAGGCGTGCGCATCGGCCCGTACCAGGTGGATCCGGCCACCCGCAGCGTCGACGGCCAGCGCTACGACCTGATCCTGGTGTTCTACGGCTGGGAGCCGCAGGCCGCGTTTGCCGACGGCCTGCAACTGGCGCGCGACGAGCGCGGCTACATCCGCACCGATTTCGCCACCGCCGAGACCAGCGTGCCGGACATCTACGCCATCGGCGAGGTGGCCCATCGCATGCATCCCTGCGTGGTCACGTCGATGGCCGATGGCGTGGTGGCGGCCAAGGCGATCCAGCGGCGCTGGGAACGGGCGGGGGAGTAGCTTCGCGTTCCCCCGGCCCTTGCAGGCCAGCCCTCGGTCCCCGGCGCGTTTCGTCCCCGGCACCGATCTGTCTTTTTTTCAGCGCGACAGCAGGAAGCCCAGCACCGCCTCGCGGAATTCATCGGGCCGCTCGATGTTGGACAGGTGCACCGCGTCCAGCAGCAGCCATTGCGCGCCCGGCACGGTCGCGGCGATCTGCTCGCCATGGCTGGCGGCGGTGACGGTGTCGTCGCGGCCCGCGATCACCAGTGTCGGTCGCGGGATCAGCGCAATGGTCCGGCGCAGGTCGGTGTCGCGCACGGCCGCGAATGCGCCCGCCAGGCCGTGCCGGTCGGTATTGAGCAGCATGTCGCGGAAGGCGTCGATCACCGGCCCGCCGGCGCGCAGCATCTCGGCCGGGAACCAGTTGGCCAGAAACGTCTCGGCGGTGTCCTTCATGTCCGGCGCCCGCAGCGTGGTGGCGATACGCTCGTCCCATTGCGGCGCGGGGCCGAGATAGGGCGACGTGTTGGCCAGGATCAGGCGGTCGATGCGTTCTGGCGCATGCACGCCCAGCCACTGGCCCATGATGCCGCCCAGCGACAGGCCGAGGAAGTGGGCCCGCGCCACGCCCAGCGCGTCGAACAGTTCGAGCACGTCGCGGCCGAGTCGGTCCAGCGAGTAGGGGCCTGCCGGCACGCTGGAAGCGCCGTGGCCGCGGGTGTCAAAGCGCAGTACGCGGAAGTGGCGCGCGAGCGCCGGCACCAGGTCGTCCCACATGTGCAGCGTGGTGCCGATGGAATTGGACAAGGCCAGCACCGGCAGACCGGCGTCGCCGTCCCAGCGGTAGGCGATGCGGGCGCCGTCGCCCGTGGTGATGAAGGGAATGTTGTCTTGCATGATGAGCGTCCTGTGTGAGGGAGAGGGCCTCGGGGCGGATGTCGCGCTCATCTGCCGGGCCGGCTACGTTGGAACAACGTGAACGGGATCGTAGTTGCGGCCAGGCGCCAAAGAAATTACAAAGTTCGCACAGACATTGTAGGAATTTCCGACATGAGCGAATTTACCTTGCACGACCTGCAGTGCTTTGACGCGGTGGTGCGCGAGGGCGGCTTCCAGGCGGCGGCGGAAACACTGCATCGCTCGCATCCCGCGGTCTTCGCGGCGGTCGCCAAGCTGGAGCGGCAGCTCGACCTGCAACTGCTCGACCGGGGCGGCTACAGGGTGAAGCCCACCCCGGCGGGCCAATCGTTTCATCGGCGCGCCCAGGCCTTGCTGCGCGAACTGGCCGGCCTGCGCGCGCATGCCGAGCAGTTGTCCATGGGCCAGGAAAGCGAACTGAACGTGGTGATCGGCGACTTCTGCCCGCGCCCGCTGCTGCTGGGCCTGTTGGGAAAGTTCTTTGCGCAGTGGCCGGCCACGCGACTGAACCTGCATTTCGAAGCCGTGACCGGGCCTTGGGAACGATTGCTGGAAGGCGATGTTGACCTGATTCTGCATCGTATGGAAACGGGAGACGCGCGCGTCGAATGGCTTGACCTGGGCAGGGTGCCGTTCGTGCCCGTTGCCGCGCCCGGCTACCTGGCGCCGGCCAGGCGCGCCATGCGGCCCGAGGACCTGCGCGACTACACCCAGTGCGTGATGCGCGACACCGCGCGCCATGCGCCGGCGCGCGACTTCTTCATGATCGAGGGGGCGCGCCAGTGCACGGTCGCGGACCAGGTGATGAAGAAAGAAATCATCCTGCAAGGACTGGCATGGGGGCACATGCCGCGCTTCCTGGTGGAAGACGAATTGAGAGACGGCCGGCTGTGGTCGCTGGCGAATCGTCACCTGCCGGGCAGCACCGAGACGTTGGCGGCCGCGCGCCGCGCCGACCGGCCGCAGGGGCCGGTCATGACGCGCCTGTGGGACACGTTGCGCGCGCACGCGCCCGCCATCCGCCAGGCCGTGTCGCCGGCAAAAAAGCGCAAGCCCTGATCCCGCATCCGAAAGCCGCTTGCCCTGCCCGCTACACAGGGAGCGGCCGCACCGTTCAGTACTTGCCGGTCAGCAGTTCGCCGGCGTCGGGCACGCGCGTCTCCAGGTCCAGCACCTTGAGCATGCGGTAGACCGTGGCCGCGGCGGCCGTCACCACCGGCAGACCCAGGCGGTCCTGCACCGGCTGGATCGAAGCCAGCGACGGCATCTGCACGCAGGCCGACAGCACCACGGCGTCGACGCCGCGCGTATCCAGGCGCTCGACATGGCTGGCGGGCGCCATCGGATCCTGCGCGCCCACCTTCAGGTTGTCGGCGATCTCCAGCGACAGGCTGTCGTGCACTTCGATGCCTTCGTGCTCGATGTAGTCCACCACCAGCTTGGTCAGCGGCTTCATGTAGGGCGTCAGGATGGCGACCTTGCGCGCGCCGATGGCATGCAGGCCTTCGACCAGCGCGCCGGCGCTGGAGACGATGGGCGCGGGCGCGCCGTTGTCCACGGTGGCCTGATGCAGCCGTTCCTGCGAGGCGCGGTGGTAGCCCAGGCCCTGCGCCATGATGGCCACCAGGCAGGCATAGCCCAGCACGTCGACGCGGGCGTCCGACAGTTCCTGCGCGCAGCGGTCGGATTCGCGGTCCATCGAGGCCAGCTCGGCCGCCGTCACCTGCTTCATGCGCATGCGGCTGGAGTGGAAGGTGAAGCGTTCGGGCGCGATGGTCTCGCGCCGGCGCAGCATGGCGGGGATCTCCGTTTCCATGGTGGTGTTGGAACTGGGAACGATCTGGCCGATGCGCAGGACGCGGGGCGACTGGGTCATGGCGGGTCTCCGGTAGGCGTTGTCTGCGCCCGGGAGGGCGCGAGAAGCCGATTCTGCTCGCCGCGAACGATAGTTTCCAATATAGTTTTTGTCTGGTTTCATATATTTCGCAAATCATTGGCCGCCATGGAAATCCGCCAACTCCGTTATTTCGCCGTGCTGGCCGAAGAACTCAACTTCACCCGCGCTGCCGCCCGGCTGCATATTTCGCAGCCGCCGCTGAGCCTGCAGATCGCCCAGCTCGAACGCGAGCTGGAGGTCAAGCTGTTCGACCGCACCAACCGCCGGGTGGCCTTGACCGAGGCCGGCGCGGCGTTCCTGAATGACGTGCGCGCCACGCTCGCGGGCCTGAAGGACGCCACGGTGCGGGTGCGCGCGGTGGACCAGGGCAGGGCGGGGCGGGTCGAGATCGGCCTGTCCGGTTCGCATTTCATGGGGCCGGTGCCGGCGCTGATCGCGCGCCATGCCGCCAGCCATCCACAGGTCTCGGTGCTGCTCAACGAGATGAACCCGGCGGCGCAGCTGGAGGCGCTGCGCGGCCACCGCATCGACGTCAGCATCTCGCGCACAGCGGTCGACGACGACGAACTGCAATCGTTGGCGCTGTGGTCCGATCCGGTGGTGGCGGCGCTGCCCGCCGGTCATCGCCTGGCGAGACGCAAGCGCCTGGCCCTGGCCGACCTGGCGCGCGACGCATTCGTGATGCTGCGCACCGACACCTCGGCGTTCGCCCGCGAGCTGGCCGACACCTGCGCCCGCGCTGGCCTGGCGCAGTCGGTGGCGCAGCGCGTGGCCGAAGTGCCGGCGCAACTGGCGCTGGTGGCGGCAGGGCTGGGCGTGGCGCTGGTGCCGCAGTCGACCTGCGGTCACTTCGGCGCGCGCATCGCGGTGTGCGCGCTGCCGGCCGCGGTGGGCAGCGGCACGGTCTACGCGGTCACGCGGCGCGACGACGGCAACCGCGCGCTGCGGGCGTTCCTGCGCACGGCGGCGCAGATGGCGGCCCGCTGACACGGCGGGCGCGGCGCGCTCTTTTGCGCAGGCGAAGCCGCTCCTCCAGATTCCGGAATAGGCATTTCGCGGCATCGCGGCCACACTCCTTCGCACAAGTCGATCCGCACCAGGATCTCGCAGGGAGACAAGCATGCCGCACCCGCAACGCTGGCTGGCCGCCGGCGCGCTGTTGTTCGCCATGGCGGGGCCCGCCGTGGCGGCGTGGCCCGAACGGCCTCTCACCCTCATCGTGCCGGCATCTCCCGGCGGCACCACCGACATCGCGGCGCGCCTGATCGCCGACAAGCTGGCCGCGAAGCTGGGCCAGCAGGTCATCGTCGAGAACCGCGCCGGCGCCGCCGGCATCATCGGCGCGCAGACCCTGGCGCGCGCCAGGCCCGACGGCTACACGCTGCTGATGGGCAACATCGGCCCCAATGCCATCAACTACGCGCTCTACAAGACCTTGCCCTACAAGCCGGCCGACTTCGCGCCGGTGACGCGGGTGATTTCCGTGCCCAACGTGCTGGTGGTCAACGAAGCCTCGCCCGCGCGCAGCGTGGCCGACCTGCTGGCGCTGGCGAAGAAGGATCCGGGCCAGGTGTCGTTCGGCAGCTCGGGCAGCGGCCAGTCGCCGCACCTGTCGGCGGAACTGTTCAAGCAGCGCGCCGGCATCGGCGGCACTCACGTGCCCTACAAGGGCGCGGGCCCCGCGGTGGCCGCGCTGCTTGGGCAGCAGTTCACTTTCATGATCGACAACCTGCCCAGCTCCATGCCCTACATCCAGTCGGGCAAGCTGCGCGCATTGGCCGTCACCAGCGACCGGCGCCTGGCGGAATTGTCCGACGTGCCCACCATGGCCGAAGCTGGCGTGCCCGACATGGTGGTCACCGCCTGGTTCGGCCTGGTGGCGCCGGCCGGCACGCCCGCCGCCGTCATCGACGCGCTTTATGCCGCCACCCGCGATGTGGTGCGCAGCCCCGACGTCGCCGAGCGTTTTCGCGCCATGGGCGGGCAGGCCGGCGGCGACACGCCGGCCGAGTTCGCCGCCTTCATCGACCAGGAACGCGTCCGCTGGAAGCGGATCGTGGACGCCGCCGGCCTCGTCCAGGAGCAATAAGTGATCGACAAGATTCAGGCCTGCATGATGGACGCCGTGGCCATCATTCCCGATGGCGCCAGCGTGCTGGTGGGCGGCTTCGGCGAAGCCGGCGTGCCATGCGAGCTGCTGCACTGCCTGGCGGAACTGGGCCGGCGCGACCTGACCATCATTGCCAACAACGCCGGCACCTTTGACCGCGGCATCGCCGCGCTGCTCGATCGCCGCCAGGTGCGCAAGATCATCTGCTCGCATCCGCGCCCGCCCAATTCCGAGGCCTTCGCCCGCGCCTTCCGCGCCGGCGAGGTGGAACTGGAATGCGTGCCGCAAGGCACCCTGGCCGAACGCCTGCGCGCGGCCGGCGCGGGCCTGGGGCCGTTCTACACGCCCACCGGCTACGGCACCGAGCTGGCGCAAGGACGCCGCCAGGAAGTGATCGACGGCGTCGGCTACGTGCTGGAACAGCCGCTGCGCGGCGATTACGCGCTGATCCGCGCGCATCAGGGCGACCGCTGGGGCAACCTGATGTACCGCCACGCCGCGCGCAATTTCAACCCCGTGATGTGCATGGCCGCCGGCCATGCCATCGCCCAGGTCGACGAGGTCGTGCCGCTGGGCGCCTTCGCGCCCGAGCACATCATGACGCCCGGCCTGTTCGTGAAAACCGTGGTGCGGGTGGAGACCTGAAATGCCGACGATCACGCCCATGACCCGCCAGCAGGTCGCGCAATTGCTGGCCGGCGACATCCCGGATGGCTCGGTGGTCAACCTCGGCATCGGCATGCCGACCCTGGTCGGCGACTACCTGCCGCCCGACAAAGACATCCTCTTGCACAGCGAGAACGGCATCACCGGCATGGGGCCCGCCGCGGCCGGCGACGCCGTCGATCCGGACCTCATCAACGCCAGCCGCCAACCCATCACCCTGCTGCCGGGCGCGTCCATCACCGAACACACCGTGTCGTTCGCCATGATGCGCGGCGGCCACCTGGACTACGCCGTGCTCGGCGCCTTCCAGGTGTCGGAACGCGGCGACCTGGCCAACTGGAAAACCGATGCCGCCGACGCCATTCCCGCCGTGGGCGGCGCCATGGACCTGGCCGTCGGCGCGCGCCAGGTGCTGGCCATGATGGAACACCGCGGCCGCGACGGCGCGCCCAAGATCCTGCGCCAATGCCGCTACCCGCTTACCGGCGCCGGCGTGGTCACGCGCATCTACACCGACCTGGCCGTGATCGACGTCACGTCCGCCGGCCTGCGCGTGCACGCCATGCTGCAAGGCGTCAGCGCCGAGGCGCTGCAGGCCGCCACCGAAGCGCCCCTGCGGTTTACCGACACGCCATCGGTCATCGCGCTCGATGCCGCCGGCGCGCCGCGCTACGTCAGGGGCTGAGGCAACCCGCCCTGTCCGAGCCATCCCGGAGTCCGCCATGCACCGCCCCGTCCTAGCCGTCCTGGCAACCGCCAGCCTGTTGTTTGCCGCGGCGACCACCGTCCGCGCACAGCCCGCGGCGGCAGCACCCGCCGGCGCCTATCCCGACAAGCCGATTACGCTGCTGATCCCGTACCCGCCCGGCGGCAGCGCCGACATGCTGGCCCGCCCGCTGGGCGCGGCCTTGCAAAAGAAGTGGAACCAGCCCGTGGTGCTGGAGTACAAGCCGGGCGCCGGCGGCGCCATCGCCTCGGCCCAGTTGGCCCGCGCCAGGCCCGACGGCTACACCCTGCTGATGGTCCTGGCCGCCCACACCATCAACCCCAGCCTCTATCCCTCGCTGCCCTACGACACCCGGCGCGACTTCGCCCCGGTCTCGCTGGTCGCGACCCTGCCCATGCTGGTCTCGGCGCCGCTGTCCACGCCGGCGAACAGCATCTCCGAACTCATCGCCTACGCCAGGCAGCACCCCGGCAAGCTCAGCTTCGCCTCCGCCGGCAACGGCAACACCAGCCACCTGGCCGCCGAAATGTTCAAGCACCGCACCGGCACCGACATGCTGCACGTTCCCTACAAAGGCAGCGGCCCTGCTGTCGTCGCGTTGCTGGGCGGCGAGGTCTCGCTGATGTTCGACAGCATCTCCACCTCGCTCCCCCAAGTGCAGTCCGGCAAGCTCAAGGCCCTGGCCGTCACCGGCGAACACCGCTCCCCCTTGCTGCCCAACGTCCCCACCGTCGCCGAAGCCGTCCCCGGCTTCGTCGTCAACGGCTGGTACGGCATCCTGGCCCCCGCCAACACGCCGTCCGCCATCCTCGATACCCTCAGCACCGCCATCGCCGCCGCCATCAACACCCCCGACCTGAAGGCCCAACTGAATAGCTACGGCTACGAAACCGTAGGCTCCACCCCCGCCGCCTTCGCCGACCACATCAACAAGGAACTCGGCACCTGGAAACAAGCCGTCGAAGTCTCCGGCGCGAAGTTGAACTGACGCACACGCGAGAGCGTCATCACAAATCGCAAGACACCGCGTAAGCCGCAAAAGGCCGCCCGCGCGGCCGCCTTGCGGCGGGCCCCGCAAGACCCTCCCCACCCCACACCTAGACGGCAAAAACGCCAAGCAAACAGCCCACCCCAGCAACGGCAGTTAAGTCTCAACGCGCCTAAAGAACCCCACCGCCCCAATGCAAAAAGGGCCTTCCAATAAAGAAGGCCCTAAAAAAAATACTCACCCAACCGACAACACACAATCCAACGCCTCAGGCCCACTCAATCGAACCTGAAACACCCGCAATTCATCCCGCCTGAACACATGCACGCTCACGCGATCCCCCGCCCGGTACTGTCCCAGCAGCACCTCCACACCGGAGGCCCCTTCGACCTTCAAGCCATCGATCGCCACCAGCACATCCCCGGCCGACAGCCCGCCCCTGTGCCCGGCGCCGCCTTCCAGCACGGTCGCCAGCACCAGTGAATCCCCCTGCTTGCGCGTGCGCACATCCAGCGAAGGAATATTGACCGAGGCTTTCCATTGCAGCTTGACGCCTTGAGCGGCCAGCAGCTCCGCCAGCGGCACATCCGCCGTCCCATAGGCATGCCGCGCGATGAAGCGCCGCGCATCCACCCCGGTCGCCTCCTTGATCAGCGCCGGCAGGCCATCCTCCGCCAACCCCTGCGCCTTGCCGCGATAGAAATCGCGCCCATACCGCTGCCACAACAGCCGCATCACATCGTCCAGCGAATGCGCGCCCGCCGACTCCTGGCGGATCAGCAGGTCCAGCCCCAGCGCCACCAGCGCGCCCTTGGTGTAATAGCTGACCAGCGCATTGGGCGAATTCTCGTCCTGCTTGTAATAGCGCGTCCACGCGTCGAACGAACTTTCCGCCACCGACTGCTTGTGGCGACCCGGCGTGCGCGCCACGCTGGTGATGGTCTTGGCCAGCAGGCGCAGGTAATCGTTCTGCGTGATCACGTTGGAACGCAGCAGCAGCAGATCGTCGTAGTAGGACGTGAACCCCTCGAACACCCACAACAGCCGCGTCAGGTCCGGCTGCGCCAGGTCGTAGGGAACGAACGCCTGCGGCTTGATGCGCTTGACGTTCCAGGTGTGGAAATACTCGTGGCTGACCAGTCCCAGGAAACCGCGATAGCCTTCGCCCTGGCCCTGCTGGCCCAGCACCGGCAGGTCCTTGCGCGCCGTCATCAGCGCCGTGCTGGCGCGGTGCTCCAGGCCGCCGTAGCCGTCGCCCGTCACCATGGTCATGAAGACATAGCGATCGCTGCTGTCCAGGAACGGCGCGCGCCTGCCGCGCGGTTCGAAGAAGGCGATCTGCGTTTCGCAGATCCTGCGCACGTCGTCGGTGATGCGGGCCAGGTCCAGGTTGGGCGCCACGCCCGTGAACACCAGTTCATGCTCGGCGCCATGCGCCGTGAAGCTCGCCACCTGCGGCGTGCCCATTTCAACGGGATGATCGATCAGCGCGTCGTAGTCCGGCGCCAGGTACAGGCCGAAGCCATGGCGGCGCGCCGCGCCCTTGTGGCCGCGGGCCTCGGGCAGGCTGGTGTAGACCTTCCAGCCATCGATGCCGCGCGGCGGCGCCAGGTCCACCAGGCAGGGCAGGTGGTCCTGCCCATGCACCCGCAGGAACACGCTGGTGCCGTTGAAGAAGCCGTGGGTTTCGTCCAGGTGCGCGCCGCGCACCGACAGGTCCCAGGCATACACCGTGTACTCCACCCGCAACGGGCCGTCGCAAGGCGCGGCCTGCCAGGTGTGATTGTCTATTTTGTCGACAGGCACGCGGCGGCTGCCCGCATGGGCCGTCAGCGACTCGATCTGGCGCGAAAAATCGCGGATCAGGTAGCTGCCCGGAATCCAGGCCGGCAGCGACAGGCGCTGGCCGTCCGGCGAGGGCGCCTGGACGGTTAGGGTTATCCGGTAGCGGTGCCCCGCGGGGTCGTGGGGCGCGAGGCGGTAAAGTATGGGGAAAGCATCGGTTTTTTCCATGCGTATATCTTATTTCATCCCATCCTCTGGAGACAGGTAATGAGCGAGTCGTTTGTGCTGGTCGAAACCCGCGGCCGCGTCGGTCTGCTGACGCTGAACCGCCCCAAGGCGCTCAACGCGCTCAACGATCAACTGATGAACGAACTCGGGGCGGCGCTGCTGGCTTTCGAGGCGGACGCGGACATCGGCGCCGTGGTCATCACCGGCAGTGAAAAGGCCTTTGCCGCGGGCGCCGACATCGGCGCCATGAAAGACTGGTCGTACATGGACGTGTACGGCAGCGAATACATCACCCGCAACTGGGAAACCCTCAAGCGCATCCGCAAGCCCGTGATCGCCGCGGTCGCCGGCTACGCCCTGGGCGGCGGCTGCGAACTGGCCATGATGTGCGACATCATCATCGCCGCCGACACCGCCAAGTTCGGCCAGCCGGAAATCAAGCTGGGCGTCATCCCCGGCGCCGGCGGCACGCAGCGCCTGCCGCGCGCGGTGGGCAAGGCCAAGGCCATGGACCTGGCCCTGACCGCCCGCATGATGGGCGCCGAGGAAGCCGAGCGCGCCGGCCTGGTGTCGCGCGTCGTTGCGGCCGACAAGCTGATGGAAGAAGCCATGGACGCGGCCACCGTGATCGCGTCGATGTCGCTGCCGTCGGTCATGATGGCCAAGGAATGCGTCAACCGCGCCTTCGAGGGTTCGCTCAACGAAGGCCTGCTGTTCGAGCGCCGCGTGTTCCATTCCCTGTTCGCCACCGAGGACCAGAAGGAGGGCATGGCCGCCTTCACCGAAAAACGCAAACCCGACTTCAAACACCGTTAATTCCTGTTACGCCCGTTCCGGCCCCCCGGGCCGGGCATGCCAGGTTCAGGGCATCCGCGTTCGACGCCCTGTTTCCGACACGCGCCCACCCCGGGCGCGTTTTTCATGGCTGCGCGATTCCGCGCGGGCGTTGCGCCTTGAAACTTTTGGACAGCACCTTGTTGCAGGGATCGGCCCTATCCTGAAAAGGCGTCACTCTGAAAACGAGGTGCCGCGCCAGAGAGGCTTGCCCGAACTGGTAAGCCTCATGCGCGGCGGCTCGTCTGCAAACAATAGCAACAAGGAGCCTTGCATGCGTACTTCCCCCTTCAATCGCCGGTGGTCCGCCGCCGCGCTCGCGGGCGCGCTGAGCGTCTGCTTCGTGACCGCTACGCAAGCCCAAGCGCCGCGGTCGACGCTGCGGCTGGTGTCCGAAACGCCGTATCCCGCCGCCGCCGCGCCCGCGCCGCAGATGAGCGCGCAGGAATTGCGCGACACCGCGATCGATGCGTACGTCTACGCCTATCCCATGGTGCTGATGGAACTGGCGCGCCGCAAGGCCACCGCCGTGCAGTCGCCCCTGGATGGCAAGGCGCCGATGAACCAGTTCGGCCACAAGGCCGCGTTCCCCGACCCGCGCGCCGCCGATACGCCGTGGCCCAGCGCCGACGCGCTGTATTCCAGCCTGTGGTTCGACGTGTCGCGCGCGCCGCTGATCGTGCGCTTGCCGGATACCGGCAAGCGCTACACGGTGCTGTCGGCGCTGGACATGTGGAGCGACGTGTTCGCCTCGCGTGGCACGCGCACCAACGGCCCCGGCGCCCAGTCGTTCGCCATCGTCGGCCCGAACTGGCAGGGCGCGCTGCCGCCGGGCATGGACGTGATCCACAGCCCGACCTCGACCGGCTGGCTGATCGGCTGGACCCAGACCAGCGGTCCGCAGGACTACGCCGGGGTCAACCAGATCCAGGCCAACATGACGGCCAGTCCGATGGTGGCGGCGGCGGCGCCCGGCCGTCATCGTGGCGCCGGCAGCGCCTCGCCTTATCCGCAGACCGGCCCGGGCGTCGGCTCGGCCCCGATCGGCAGCGACGTGCCCATGCCGATGCCGGTGAACCTGCCAGAAGGTACGCCGGCCGAGCAGGCCGCCAGCATGGACGCCGCGTCGTTCTTCACCTTGTTCTTCGACGTGCTGCGCAACAACCCGCCGCATGCCAATGACACGCCCATGCTCGATCGCATGCGCCGCATCGGCCTGGATAGCCGCCAGCCGTTTTCGTATGGGCGCCTGAGCCCCACCGTGCAGCAGGCCCTGGCCGACGCGCAGCCGCTGGCCGGCCGCCGCATCGCCGACGGCGTGTCGCGCCTGGCCACGCCGATCAATGGCTGGAACACCGTGCTCACCGGCATCGGCACCTACGGCACCGACTACACGCGCCGCGCCGCCATCGCCTACGCCGGCCTGGGCGCGCCGACGCCGGAAGACGTGCTCTATCCGGTCACGGTGGCCGACAACAAGGGCCGCGCGCTCAACTCGAACGAAGACTACGTGCTGCACTTCGAGAAGGGCCAGCTGCCGCCGGCCAATGCCTTCTGGTCGCTGCATGTCTATAACGACAAGCACGGCTTCCCGGACAACCCCGCCAATCGCTACGCGCTGCGCAGTACCGACGACCTGAAGTACAACGCCGACGGTTCGCTCGACATCTACATCCAGCGCCGCGATCCGGGCGAGCGCAAGCGTTCCAACTGGCTGGCCACGCCGGCCGCCGATGGCCCGTTCCTGCTCAGCATGCGCCTGTACTGGCCGCAGGACGTGGCGCTGGACGGGCTGTGGGCGCCGCCGCCGGTCAAGGAAGACTGACGCGCTGCGCGCGGCCGGGCGGCGTGTGGGCGCCACCGGCCGGGCAGCTCCGCGCGGCTCCTGCGGGAGCCGCTTTTTCTTGTCCCGAGCGCCCGCGCTTTGGCGCGTTGGCCGGCGTCATTCACGTCCCCAATTTCCGTCGCGACGCGCGGTCCGGCCGGGCCTGTTGTCGCCTTACAAACCCCCTAAAGTTCATTTGCTCGGGTAAAAAAAAACACGCTATACTCTGCGGGTTTGACGCTTGCGGGATAAGAACACAGGGCGATGATTTCGCCGGTTCTGACAGGGGCAAGGCTCGTATGAAGGCTGTAGGACGGCTAGTGTGCGCGGCTGGTAATGCATGCGTGGCTGCTAGTGATCGTGGCTACTGAGACGGCTTTTAGTACGACGGCTTTAGGCGGGGAAGTTTGATGCAGCAGAACACAGTGCGGCACGAACCTGCGCGCGGTTGGGGTGGAAAGGCCCGGGACGAGTCCTGTGGAATGAACCAGCCCGTTGCGCAACAGGGCGAGGCACGCCAGGTTCTGGCGGGTCAGGATCCGGTGGACCGGGTGCTGGTTCTCAGTGACGCGGATCGCGCGGCGCTGAATGCTCAGGCGGGCCGCGGTCTCCTGTTGGCACTGGCGGCGCAAGGCGCCATGGGGCTCGCAGCAGCAGT
Source organism: Achromobacter sp. CSND-B12 (assembly GCF_052906545.1). Lineage (NCBI taxonomy): Bacteria > Pseudomonadati > Pseudomonadota > Betaproteobacteria > Burkholderiales > Alcaligenaceae > Achromobacter > Achromobacter sp. CSND-B12. The sequence continues at coordinate 3,511,482 of NZ_JBREGJ010000001.1, forward strand.
AATAGCGGGGGTTGTCGGAGGGGCGGCGGCAGGTTGGTCGGCGCTGGCGGGGGCAGGAGCGTATTTCATACCCAATGCGTTGTTCGCATTGCGCCTGGCTGTCAGTGTTCGGGCCGGTAAAGCCAGTCCCTTTACCTTTCTCTCTGGTGAGTTGATCAAGCTGTTCGCAACGGCCTTGCTGTTGTGGCTGCTTTCGCGTGTGGCGCAGGGCAGCCTCGTCTGGCCCGCCGCGCTGCTGGGTCTGATACTCACCCTGAAGGGATATCTCCTGCTTTTGATGTTCCGCAAGTTGTCATAGCGCTGCCGGGTAGGTTACGGCAAACGGAATCGTGGAATCGTCCGGCTCGCAAGGGCTCGGGCATATAGCAAATAGGGTAGGATTCAAATGGCTGCTGCCAGCGACGTGTCGCCTCAGTCCGCTTATATTCAGCACCACCTGGTGCACCTGAACAATACGGGCGAAAAACAGACTGCAATTGCTCAGTTTGACATCATCAACTACGACTCGTTGTTCTGGTCCGGCCTGACGGGCCTGATCGTCATCTTCTTCCTGTGGCGCGCCGCCCGCCGCGCGACCGCCGGCGTTCCGGGCCGCTTCCAGGCCTTCGTGGAAATGATCGTCGACATGGTCGACGACCAGGCCAAGGGCATCGTCCACAATGCCAAGAGCCGCCTCTTCATCGCTCCGCTCGCCCTCACCGTGTTCCTCTGGATCATCCTGATGAACGCGCTGGACCTGCTGCCCGTCGACCTGATGCCGTCGATCTGGCGCCTGACCGGCCTGGGCGCGCACCACGGCGACCCCCTCTACTACCACCGCGTGCTGCCGACGGCCGACCTGAACGTGCCGATGGGCATGTCGCTGGGCGTGCTGCTGCTGATGTTCTACTACGGCATCAAGATCAAGCACCCGGGCGGCTTCGTCAAGGAACTGTTCACCGCGCCGTTCCATGCGCATGGCCTGGGCGCGCTCGTCCTGGCTCCGTTCAACCTGCTGCTGAACCTGATCGAATACGCCGCCAAGTCCGTGTCGCTGGGCATGCGGTTGTTCGGCAACATGTTCGCCGGCGAATTGATTTTCATGCTGATCGCCCTGCTGGGCGGTGCCTGGACCGGTTTCAACGGCGCCAGCATCGGCTTGGGAATCGGCCACGTGCTGGCCGGCTCGATCTGGGCCATCTTCCACATCCTGATCGTGTTGCTCCAGGCCTTCATCTTCATGATGCTGACCCTGGTGTACCTCGGCCAGGCGCACGAAGGCCACTGATCCCCCGAATTTCCGGCGCCGGCCACCCGGCCGGCGCTGGATAGCAAGATCATCTTGCATTGAGCAGTACCCCAATCTTTTTATTTTTTGACTTCAGATTTCTAACCAAGGAGTTGTCATGACCAACGTCGCTTTCGTTGCTCTCGCTTGCGGTCTTATCATCGGTCTGGGCGCTATCGGCGCTTGCATCGGCATCGCACTGATGGGCGGCAAATACCTGGAAGCTTCGGCTCGTCAGCCTGAACTGATGAACGCTCTGCAAACCAAGATGTTCCTGCTGGCTGGCCTGATCGACGCGGCATTCCTGATCGGCGTGGGTATCGCCATGCTGTTCGCCTTCGCCAACCCGTTCGTCGGCTAAGGCACGCCCGCCGGCGAAAAGGCGGGTCATGACGCTGGCGGCGATGCGGGCTTGAGCCCCGTCGCCGGCCGGCAAAGTATCGAGTGCTCCGCGTTGCCCGTCCCGGGCGCCGTCGGAGCCGCAAGGTGTTAAAGGAACGACCGTGAATCTGAACGCGACGATCATTTTCCAGATGCTCGTGTTCTTCGTTCTGGGCTGGTTCACGATGAAATTCGTGTGGCCTCCTCTGACGAAGGCGATGGACGAGCGCCGCCAAAAAATCGCCGACGGCCTTGCCGCCGCGGAGAAGGGCAAGGCCGATCTGGCCCAGGCCCAGGCGCGTGTCAGTCTGATCGAGGCTTCTGCCAAGTCCGAAAACCACGCCCGCATCATCGAGGCCGAGAAGCAAGCCGCCTCCCTGATCGAGCAGGCCCGCCGTGAAGCGGAAGCCGAGCGTGCCCGCATCGTGGCGCAAGCTGCACAGGATGCCGCGCAGGAAGTCCAGCGCGCCCGTGATTCGCTGCGCGACGACGTCGCCGCGCTGGCCGTCAAGGGTGCTGAGCAGATCCTCAAGCGCGAGGTTGACGCCCGCGCCCACGCCGAGCTGCTGAACCAGCTTCGCGCGCAGCTTTAATCCGGGACCGTCATGGCTGAACTTTCCACTGTTGCCAGGCCGTACGCCGAAGCCCTGTTCGCCGCCGCGCGCGACGACAAGGCGGGCCTGCAGGCTTGGGCCGACCTGGTCAGCGAGCTGTCGCAGGTCGCCTCCAACCCCGACGTGCGCGAGGCCATGGCCGATCCGCGTCTGGGTGACAAGCAGCGCGTCGAGCTGTTCACCGGCCTGGTGAAGGCCGAACTGCCCCAGGCCGCCCGCAATTTCATCGAGCTGCTGGTCGAAAACGACCGGTTGCTGCTGCTGCCCGAGATCGCCACGCAATTCGTGGTGCTGCGGAACCGTCACGACGGCACGGCGCAGGCGGAAATCACCAGCGCGTTCGAGCTGAGCGACGCCCAGGTCCAAGAACTGGTCGCCGCCCTCGAGAAGAAATTCGGCCTGAAGCTCAAGCCCGTCGTCACCGTCGACCAGTCGTTGATCGGCGGCGTGCGCGTGGCCGTCGGGGACCAGGTGCTCGATACTTCCGTACAAGCCCAATTGGCCCGCATGCGCGATACGCTCGCCGCTTAAAGGCAGCACTAACAGGATTCCAGGAGTCAATATGCAACTCAATCCCTCCGAGATCAGCGAACTGCTCAAGAGCCGCATCGAGGGCCTGGGCGCTTCGGCTGATGTCCGTACTCAGGGCACCGTCGTGTCCGTGACCGACGGTATTACCCGCATCCACGGCCTGTCCGACGTGATGCAGGGCGAAATGCTCGAATTCCCCAACAACGTCTTCGGTCTGGCGCTCAACCTCGAGCGTGATTCCGTCGGCGCCGTTATTCTCGGTGACTACACCGGCGTGTCCGAAGGCGACGCGGTCAAGACGACCGGCCGCATTCTGGAAGTGCCGGTCGGCCCCGAGCTGAAAGGCCGCGTGGTCAACACGCTGGGCGAGCCGATCGACGGCAAGGGCCCCGTGAACGCCAAGGCCACCGACATCATCGAAAAAGTGGCCCCCGGCGTTATCGCCCGCCGCTCGGTGTCGCAGCCGCTGCAAACCGGCATCAAGGCTATCGACTCGATGGTTCCCATCGGCCGCGGCCAGCGCGAACTGATCATTGGCGACCGCCAGACCGGCAAGACCGCCGTGGCCGTCGACACCATCATCAGCCAGAAGGGCAAGGGCGTCACCTGCGTGTACGTCGCCATCGGCCAGAAGGCTTCGACGATCAACAACGTGGTGCGCAAGCTGGAAGAGCACGGCGCGATGGAATACACCATCGTCGTGGCCGCCTCGGCTTCGGACTCCGCCGCCATGCAGTACCTGGCCGCCTACGCCGGCTGCACGATGGGCGAATACTTCCGCGATCGTGGCGAAGACGCCCTGATCGTCTATGACGACCTGACCAAGCAAGCCTGGGCCTACCGCCAGGTCTCGCTGCTGCTGCGCCGTCCGCCGGGCCGCGAAGCCTACCCGGGCGACGTGTTCTACCTGCACTCGCGCCTGCTGGAACGTGCCGCCCGCGTGAACGAAGACTACGTCGAGAAGTTCACCGATGGCGCCGTCAAGGGCAAGACCGGCTCGCTGACCGCGCTGCCGATCATCGAAACCCAGGCGGGCGACGTGTCGGCCTTCGTTCCGACCAACGTGATCTCGATCACCGACGGTCAGATCTTCCTGGAAACCGACCTGTTCAACGCTGGTGTGCGTCCCGCCATCAACGCCGGTATCTCGGTGTCGCGCGTGGGCGGCGCCGCCCAGACCAAGGTCGTCAAGAAGCTGTCCGGCGGTATCCGTACCGACCTGGCGCAGTACCGTGAACTGGCCGCCTTCGCGCAGTTCGCCTCGGACCTGGACGACGCCACCCGTCGCCAGCTCGAGCGCGGCAAGCGCGTGGTCGAACTGCTCAAGCAGCCGCAATACCAGCCGCTGCAGGTGTGGGAACTGGCCGTCACGCTGTACACGGTCAACAACGGCTACCTGGATGATGTGGACGTGGCCCAGGTGCTGTCGTTCGAAAAGGCGCTCAAGGACCAGCTCAAGGCCAAGCACGCCGCCCTGATCCAGCGCGTCGAAGACACCAAGGAACTGTCCAAGGACGACGAAGGCGAACTCGCCGCCGCCATCCAGGAATTCAAGAAGCACGGTGCTTTTTAAGAAAGTGATGGGTTAGGCGTCAGCTGCGCCTCACCCATCCTTATCGGATGGTTGAGGCGCAAGCGCCAACCCATCGGCCAGTCTTCACAGGAAAGCGCAATGCCCGGAATTAAGGAAATCCGAACCAAGATCAAGAGCGTGCAAAACACGCGCAAGATCACCAAGGCGATGGAAATGGTCGCCGCATCCAAGATGCGCAAGGCGCAGGAGCGGATGCGCGCGGGCCGTCCGTACGCCACCAAGGTGCGCGAGATCGCCGCGCACCTGATGCAGGCCAACCCCGAGTACAGCCACCCGTACCTGGTCGAGCGCGAAGTCAAGGCGGTCGGCGTGGTCATGGTGACGACGGACAAGGGTCTGTGCGGCGGCTTGAACACCAACATCACCCGCGTGGTGCTGTCGAAGCTGAAAGAGTTCGAGAAAAACGGCATCGCCGTTCAAGCGACCGCTTTCGGTAACAAGGGCGTGGGCGTGCTGTCCCGTATCGGCGCCAAGCTGGTTTCCCAGGAAGTGCAACTGGGCGACAAGCCGCAACTGGATCGCCTGCTGGGCGCGATCAAGGTGCAGCTGGACGCCTACCTGGAAGGCCGCATCGACGCGCTGTACGTGGCTTCGACCCGCTTCGTCAACACGATGAAGCAGGAGCCGCTGTTCCTGCGTCTGCTGCCCCTGGCCAGCGGTTTGGAAGATCCGTACCAGACGGGCGCCGAAAGCCTGGCCAAGACTTCGGAAGTGAAATCGGATTACAGCTGGGATTACATCTACGAACCCGACGCTCGTAGCGTGATCGACGACCTGCTGCAGCGTTACGTGGAAGGCCTGCTGTACCAAGCCGTGGCCGAGAACATGGCTTCGGAGCAGTCGGCCCGGATGGTCGCCATGAAGGCGGCGTCGGACAACGCCAAGAAGGTCATCGGCGATCTGCAGCTGGTCTACAACAAGACCCGCCAGGCCGCGATCACCAAGGAAATTTCGGAAATCGTAGGGGGCGCTGCCGCCGTCTGAGGCAGGCAGCATCCCGTCAAAAGCTATCAAGCAAGGAATCGACATGAGCAACGGAACCATCGTTCAGTGCATCGGCGCCGTGGTGGATATTCAGTTCCCCCGCGATCAAATGCCCAAGATCTACGAAGCGCTTACTCTGGTCGACGAGGGTTCCTCGTTCGCCGAAAAGGGTCTGACGCTGGAAGTGCAGCAACAGCTGGGTGACGGCGTGGTGCGTACCATCGCCCTGGGCTCCAGCGACGGCCTGCGCCGCGGCATGAAGGTCGCCGGCACCGGCGCCCCGATCTCGGTGCCGGTCGGCACCGGCACGCTCGGCCGCATCATGGACGTGCTGGGCCGCCCGATCGACGAAGCTGGCGAAATCCAGCACGACGAAAAGCGTGGCATCCACCAGCCGGCTCCCCGTTTCGACGAGCTCTCGCCGTCGGTGGAACTGCTGGAAACCGGCATCAAGGTTATCGACCTGGTGTGCCCGTTCGCCAAGGGCGGCAAGGTCGGCCTGTTCGGCGGCGCCGGCGTGGGCAAGACCGTCAACATGATGGAACTGATCAACAACATCGCCAAGCAGCACAGCGGCTTGTCGGTGTTCGCCGGCGTGGGTGAGCGTACCCGTGAAGGCAACGACTTCTACCACGAAATGGAAGAGTCGAACGTTCTGGACAAGGTCGCCATGGTGTTCGGTCAGATGAACGAACCCCCGGGCAACCGTCTGCGCGTGGCGCTGACCGGCCTGACCATGGCCGAGAAGTTCCGCGACGAAGGCCGCGACATCCTGTTCTTCGTGGACAACATCTACCGCTACACCCTGGCCGGTACCGAAGTGTCGGCACTGCTGGGCCGTATGCCGTCGGCGGTGGGCTACCAGCCCACGCTGGCCGAGGAAATGGGCAAGCTGCAAGAGCGCATCACGTCCACCAAGACCGGCTCGATCACCTCGATCCAGGCCGTGTACGTGCCCGCTGACGACTTGACCGACCCGTCGCCCGCCACCACCTTCCAGCACTTGGACTCGACCGTCGTGCTGTCGCGTGACATCGCCGCCCTGGGTATCTACCCGGCCGTGGACCCGCTGGATTCGTCCAGCCGCCAGCTCGACCCGCAAGTCGTCGGCGAAGAGCACTACGCCGTGGCCCGTGGCGTGCAGCAGACGCTGCAGCGCTACAAGGAACTGCGCGACATCATCGCGATTCTGGGCATGGACGAACTGTCGCCGGAAGACAAGCAGGCCGTGGCCCGCGCCCGCAAGATCCAGCGTTTCCTGTCGCAGCCGTTCCACGTGGCCGAAGTGTTCACCGGTTCGCCCGGCAAGTACGTGCCGCTGGCCGAAACCATCCGTGGTTTCAAGATGATCGTGAACGGCGAGTGCGATGCGCTGCCGGAACAGGCCTTCTACATGGTCGGCTCGATCGACGAGGCCTTCGAGAAGGCCAAGAAACTGCAATAAGGAACCGATATGGCTACCCTGCATGTGGATGTCGTCAGCGCAGAGGAAGCGATCTTCTCCGGTGAGGCGAAGTTCGTGGTGCTGCCTGGCGAGGCGGGTGAGCTGGGCATCCTGCCCGGCCACACCCCGCTGATCTCGCGCGTACGCCCCGGGACGGTCAAGATCGTCCGTGCCGACCAAGGCGAGGAGAACATCTTCGTCGCCGGGGGCATTCTGGAAGTGCAGCCGGGCAGCGTGACGGTCCTGGCCGACACGGCCATCCGCGCCGCCGACCTGGACGAGGCCCGTGCCCTGGAAGCGCGCAAGCGCGCCGAAGAGGCCCTGGCCAATGCCAAGGACAAGGCCGACATCGCGGTTGTCGAAGCCGAGCTGGCCATGCTGGCGGCGCAAGCCGTCGCGGCGCGCAAGCTGCGCCAAGGCGGCCGCTCGCACTGAGCGCACGACCTGCCGGGGTTCGCCCCGGATCCGGAAAAAGCGGCCATGGGCCGCTTTTTTCATTTGCGCGGCCCCTGCTGCGCGATCCCTCGGTCAACCGCAGGCCGGCTTGCGTTCGCTACGAATGGCGGCCCGGCTGGCGCGCCGGTAGCCTTCAGGCATTGCAATTCGAAGCTGGAGGGTGGCGTGCGAGAAACCATGGATTGCGGAGTGCTGCTGGCGCCCGGCCACGAAACCGCCATGGGCGACTGGGTCGCGCGCGACCAGCCGCGGCTGGCGCGGGTGCGTTTGCATCTGGTGCACCTGCGGCTGCCGGGCAGCGGTCCGGGCGGTCCGGATACGCACGCGCTGGCGGGGCTGGCGGTGGGGTTGCGCCGCTACGATCACTGCGTCCTGCCGGTCGCGCCGGCTTCGCTGGCGTGGACCCGCATGTCCTTGCAGCAGGCCCGCGGCACGCTTGCCACGCCCATCCTGCTGCTGGTGCACGACATGACCGCGCCCGCCATCGAAGACCTGCTGCGCCTGGGCGCCGCCGATTTCATCGCGTCGCCGTACTGCCTGGAAAGCCTGCGCGTGCGGCTCGGCCGGCTGGCGCGGCGCGCGCCCTTGCCGGGCGGCCTGGTGGAAGAACCCGGCGTGATATACGCCGCCGCCGCGCCACGCGCCGTTGGCGCGGCCGACGTCCGGCCGCGGGTGCCTCGGCAGGTGTTGCAACAGGGGCTGGCGGGGATGCGCTACCAGCCGGGCCGCGAAGCCCAGGAACCCTTCCGGCAGGCCAAGGCGCGCGTGGTCGATGGTTTCGAATCCGACTATATCCGCCTGGCGCTGTCCCGCCACCAGGGCAACGTGGCGCGCGCCGCGCGCGCCTCCAGCAAGCATCGGCGGGCTTTCTGGGCGCTGATGCGCAAGCATGGCATCGATGCCGGACCCTACCGCAGGCAGGCCGAGCAGGCGCGAGACTAGCGCCGGCGGCCTTGCCCGGCAGCGGTTGCGCGGCGGTTGCGGCGCCGCGTGTCGCCAACCCGTGACGAAAGCGCGGCGGCTTGCGTCACGGCAAGCCCGGATCGCGTGCGCGCCGCACCCTGTCAGCTTGGGGCAGTAAAATCACGGCTTCCGATCATCGAGGATAGTCGTGTCCGCTTCCGTCTTGAAGAACGATGTGTTCTTGCGCGCGCTGCTGCGCGAGCCCGTGCCCTACACCCCGATCTGGCTGATGCGCCAGGCGGGCCGCTACCTGCCCGAATACCGCGAGACGCGGGCCCGGGCCGGTTCCTTCATGGGCCTGGCTCAGAATCCGGACTACGCCTCGGAAGTCACGCTGCAGCCGCTGGAGCGTTTCGACCTGGACGCGGCCATCCTGTTTTCCGACATCCTGACCGTGCCGCACGCCATGGGCCTGGGCCTGGACTTCGCCGAAGGCGAGGGGCCGCGCTTTGCCCGTCCGGTGCGTACCGAGGACGACGTGGCGCGCCTGGCGGTGCCCGACATGGACAAGCTGCGCTATGTGTTCGATGCCGTCGGCACCATCCGCCGCGACCTGGACGGCAAGGTGCCGCTGATCGGCTTTGCCGGCAGTCCCTGGACCATCGCCTGCTACATGGTCGAAGGGCAGGGCAGCGACGATTACCGGCTGATCAAGACCATGCTGTATTCGCGTCCGGACCTGCTGCACCGCATCCTGGAAATCAACGCCGAAGCCACGCTGCAATACCTGAACGCCCAGATCGCGGCGGGCGCGCAGGCCGTCATGCTGTTCGACAGCTGGGGCGGTGTGCTGGCCGACGGTCTGTTCCAGCAGTTTTCGCTGGCCTACACCCGCAAGGTGGTGGCCGGCCTGACGCGCGAACACGAAGGCCGCCGCGTGCCGGCCATTGTCTTCACCAAGGGCGGCGGCCAGTGGCTGGAAGACATCGCCGCCTGCGGCTGCGACGCCGTGGGCCTGGACTGGACCGTCGACCTGGCGGCGGCGCGGCGCCGCACCGGCGACTGCGTCGCGTTCCAGGGCAACCTCGACCCGATGGCCCTGTTCGGCGGCGCCGACGCCATCCGCGCCGAGGCTCGCCGCGTGCTGGACGCTTTCGGGCCGGTGGGCAAAGGTGGGCATGTGTTCAACCTGGGGCATGGCATTTCGCGCTTCACTCCCCCAGACGCGGTAGCGGAATTGGTGGATGAAGTCCACCGTCACAGCCGTTCGCTCAGAGGGTAAGTGAGTGAACGCTTCGGCCCGCAGGGCCGGGCATCGAGGCCTCCCGAGCGCAGTTGTGCACAGCAAGATTGCGCTCGGGGAAAACCCTTTATAAGCTATTTTACAATCTTGGAAGTTTGTACAAGTCGTTGTTTTTAATGGAATAAAATAAGTTTTCAACAGGATTGCAAGACTTGATGCAATCTTGCCTTATTCCAATATTTAACGTTGCCCCGGCCTTTTCCCCAAAGTTATCCACAGGCTTCCCCTGGCGTTCTGGAAGGGGTTGAGGCGACAATCCCCTCTGGCCGGCCCGGCCCATTTTCCCGACACCGTTTTCCCGACTTGCGGGCCCGCACCGTCCATGTTCCGTTTTCTCCTCCATGTCTGAAGTCTTCGCGCTGGTCGAATCCACGCCGGCCGCGCCCGCGGCGGTCTGCTGGGTGCGCGTCGCGCTGGACGTGCCCTTGCCCGGCCCATTCGATTACCGCCACCACGAGCCGATCGCCGCCGGCCTGCGGGTGATCGTGCCGTTCGGCCGCCGCAAGCTGATCGGCGTGGTGGTGGACAACCCGGCCGAGCCGTCCTACGAGCCCAGGCAGATCAAGCCGATCGAGGAAGTGCTGCGCGACCTGCCGCCCTTTGACGAAGGCTGGCTGCGCCTGGCGCGCTTTGCCGCCGAGTACTACCAGCGGCCGCTGGGCGAGGTGATGCTGCCGACGCTGCCGCCGCCGCTGCGCAAGCCGACCGCCTACCAGGGCAAGCGCTCGGCCGGCGGCCCGGTGGCGCGGCTGGACGGACGCAAGCGCAAGGCGGTCCGCGCCCCGGCCACGGCCGACCAGCCGCCCGAACTGAACGATGCGCAGCGCCAAGCGGTGGACACCATCGCGGGGCTCGCCAGGTTCAAGCCCGTGCTGTTGTATGGCGTGACTGGCAGCGGCAAGACCGAGGTCTACCTGCGCGCCGCCGAAAAAGTGCTGGCCACGGGCCGCCAGGTGCTGCTGCTGGTGCCGGAAATCAACCTGACGCCGCAGCTGGAAGGCGCGTTGCGCGCCCGGCTGGAAGGCCTGCTGGGACCGGACGGCCTGGCGGTGCTGCACAGCGGCCTGTCCGATGGCGAACGGCTGCAGGCCTGGGCGCGCGCGCAGCGTGGCCAGGCGCGCATGCTGCTGGGCACGCGCATGGCGATCTTCGCGCCCATGAGCGAGCTGGGCCTGATCGTGGTCGACGAAGAGCACGACGCCTCGTACAAGCAGCAGGACGGCCTGCGCTATTCCGCGCGCGACCTGGCGGTGTGGCGCGCCCATGATCTCGACATTCCGGTGGTGCTGGGCTCGGCCACGCCGTCGCTGGAAACCTGGCAGCATGCCGAGCGCGGCCGCTACCTGCGGCTGGCGCTGCCGGCGCGCGCCCGCGCCAGTTCGCTGCCGGCCATGAAGCTGGTCGACACCCGCCGCCTGCAGATGAAGCACGGCATGTCGCCGCAGTTGCTGGAGGCCCTGGGCGAACGGCTGGCGCGCAAGGAACAGTCGCTGATCTTCCTGAACCGCCGCGGTTACGCGCCGGTGCTGCATTGCCAGTCCTGCGGCTGGGTCAGCAATTGCCCGCGCTGCACCGCCTTCACGGTGCTGCACCGCGCCGCCGGCCGCGGCCACCGCCTGCAATGCCACCACTGCGGCTACCAGGCGCCGGTGCCGCATGCCTGCCCCGAATGCGGCGACCAGGACCTGGCGCCGATGGGGCGCGGCACGCAGCGGGTCGAGGAACACTTGGCCGAACTGTTCCCCGCGGCGCGCATCCTGCGCATCGACGCCGACAGCACCCGCAAGAAGGGCAGCGCCGAGGCGTTGTTCGCATCGGTGCATGCGGGCGAGGTCGACATCCTGGTCGGCACGCAGATGGTGTCCAAGGGCCACGACTTCGCGCGGCTCGGGCTGGTCGGCGTGCTCAACCCCGATTCGGCATTGTTCGCGCACGACTTCCGCGCGCCCGAACGCCTGTTCGCCCAGTTGATGCAGGTGGCGGGCCGCGCCGGCCGCCACCAGGGCAACGGCCAGGTCATCATCCAGACCGGTTATCCCGAGCAGCCGGTGTACCAGGCGCTGCTGCGCCACGACTACGCGGGCTTTGCGCGCCATGCGCTGCAAGAGCGCGAAAGCACCGGCCTGCCGCCGTTCGCCTACCAGGCCCTGCTCACGGCCGAGGCGCGCGAGCTGGCGGTGGCGCAGGCTTTCCTGCAACAGGCGCGCGCCCTGCCCGAAGGCGAGTGGGCCGCCGATTTCCCGGGGCTGGACGCGATCATGCTGTACGACCCGGTGCCGTTGCGCGTGGTGCGGGTGGCCAATATCGAACGCGCCCAGCTGCTGGTGGAAAGCGCCAGCCGCCCGGCGTTGCAGGCCTTCCTGGCGTCGTGGTCGCACCACCTGCCGTACCTGGCCAACGAGGCCCGGGTGCGCTGGCAGCTGGAGGTCGACCCGCTGGAAATCTGACCCGCGCGTCGCGCCCGTCCGATTACTCTATGTCGTTCCCCTTTCCCCGAATCCCATGTCCGCACACGAACCCATCGGCCACGGCCTGAACCCCGCGCAGAAAGAGGCGGTGCTGTACCTGGACGGTCCCTGCCTGGTGCTGGCCGGCGCCGGCAGCGGCAAGACGCGCGTCATCACGCAGAAGATCGCCTACCTGCTGCGCGAATGCGGCTACATGGGCCGCAACGTGGTGGCGCTGACCTTCACCAACAAGGCAGCGCGCGAAATGGACGAGCGCGTCAGGACGCTGGTGGACCGCAAGCTGGGCAAGGGCCTGACCATCAGCACCTTCCACTCGCTGGGCGTGAAGCTCTTGCGCGAAGAGGCGCGCAACGCGGGTCTCAAGCCGACGTTCTCGATCCTCGACGCCGATGACGCCATGGCGATCATCCAGGAATTGCTGGCCACCACCGACAAGGGCCGCCTGCGCCATGTGCAGGGCATCATCTCGCTGTGGAAGAACGCGCTGATGGAGCCCGACGATGCCGCGCGCGAAGCCATCACGCCGGGCGACGTCGAGGCGGCCAACGTCTACCGCAGCTACGCCGCCACGCTGGCCGCCTACCAGGCGGTGGACTTCGACGACCTGATCCGCATCCCGGCCATCCTGCTGGCCAACAACGAAGAGGTGCGCACGCGCTGGCAGAACCGCGTGCGCTACCTGCTGGTCGACGAGTACCAGGACACCAACGTCTGCCAGTACCGCCTGGTGCAGCTGTTGACCGGTCCGCGCGCCATGTTCACCGCGGTGGGAGACGATGACCAGGCCATCTACGCCTGGCGCGGCGCCACCATCGAGAACCTGGCCAAGCTCACCACCGACTACCCCAATCTCAAGCTCATCAAGCTGGAGCAGAACTACCGGTCGGTGCAGCGCATCCTGGCTGCGGCCAACCAGGTGATCGAGAAGAACCCCAAGCTGTTCGAGAAGAAGCTGTGGTCGGACCTGGGCGTGGGCGAGCCGATCGTCGTTTCGGCGATGGACGGCGAGGAGCACGAGGCCGAGTCCATCGCCATGAAAATCTCGGCCTCGCGCTTCGAGCGCCAGGCGCAGTGGAAGGACTTCGCCATCCTGTATCGCGGCAACCACCAGTCGCGCATCCTGGAGCAGGCGCTGCGCAACCTGAAGATCCCGTACACGATCGCGGGCGGCCAGAGCTTTTTCGACAAGGCCGAGGTGCGCGACATCCTGGCCTATCTGCGGCTGCTGGCCAACGACGAGGACGATCCGGCCTTCATCCGCGCCGCCACCACGCCCAAGCGCGGCATCGGCCAGGCCACGCTGCAGACGCTGGGCCAGTATGCCGCCAGCCGCGAGCTGTCGCTGCTGGCGGCGGTCGACGAGACCGGGCTGGAAAGCCTGCTGGCGCCGCGCCAGCTCGAACCGCTGCGCACCTTCACCGAATTCATCCGCCGCATGCAGTGGCGCGCAGGCCGTGGCGCCACCGCCGGCGCCGATGGCGCGCCGGCCGAACCCGCCGGCGTGATCCTGGACGACCTGGTGCAGGCGATCCAGTACGAACGCCATCTGTTCGAGCTGTTCGACGAACGCCCGGCGCAGACCCGCTGGCAGAACGTGCTGGAACTGACCGGCTGGCTCAAGCGCAAGGCCGAAGAGGACAACATGTCGCTGTTCGAGCTGGTGCAGCACGTGGCGCTGGTGACCATGCTCGAGCGGGGCGAGGAAGAGGAACCGGACGCGGTCAAGATGTCGACGCTGCATGCCTCCAAGGGCCTGGAGTATCCGCACGTGTACCTGGCGGGCGTCGAAGAAGGCCTGCTGCCGCACCTGGGCAAGGACGACGAAGTCGGCGACCCGGCGCGCGCCGCCGAGAACCTGGCCACCCGCATCCAGGAAGAACGGCGGCTGATGTACGTGGGGATCACCCGCGCCCAGCGCAGCCTCAACCTGAGCTGGTGCAAGCGCCGCCGCCGCGCGCGCGAGGACCTGGTGCGCGAGCCGTCGCGTTTCATCGAGGAAATGGGCCTGGACGCCCCGGGCATCCAGGAAGACGAGGCCACCGCGGCCATGAATCCCAAGGAGCGCATGGCCATGCTCAAGGCCTTGCTGAAGAAATAGCGCCGCAATAAATTACATGACGGGAGGCGCGTCCAGGACCTATACCTGCCGCTTTGCATCATGGCGCCAACGATGAAGGACGATGTGCGTTACCAAGCGGTGTCCGGCACGCCCGGTCTGGTGCTGGGCGTGGCGCGCCTGGTCGACTTCCAGTTCGACCGGCACTACCACGTCGACTACCACGTCGGCCTGGTGACCCAGGGCGTGCAGCGCCAGACCTTCCGTGGCCGCAGCACGCTGCTCGGGCCGGGTGGTATCGCCCTGATGCCTCCCGGCGAGGTGCATGACGGTGCCGGTGTGGCCGACTATGGCCAGTCGTACACCCTGAAGACCTTCCGCATCGCGCCCGAGCTGATGCGCGATTTCATCGCCGAGGTATCGGGCGGCGCGCCGGACGAACGCTTCCTGGGCACCCTGATCGAGGATCGCGCGCTGGCGGCCCGCTTCGTGGCGCTGCATGCATCCTGGATGGCGCACGCGGCCGCCGGCCCGCTGGCGCACGAGGCCGCGTCGCTGGCATTGATGGGCGCGCTGTTCGCGCGCACCGGCACGGTGGCGCCGCAGGCGGTGCGCGGCGGCCTGTCGCTCGCGCACCAGCGGATGGTGCTGGACTACTGCCAGGGCCATCTGGGCGACAAGATCGGGCTGGAAGACCTGGCCCGGCTGTGCGGGCTGAGCCGCTACCAGTTCCTGCGCCGCTTCGCGCTGTCGGTGGGCCTGACGCCGCACGCCTGGCTGACGAGGTTGCGCCTGGAACGGGCCTGCGCCGCGCTGGCGCGCGCGCCAGCCACGATCGCGCAGGTCGCGGCCGATGTCGGCTTCTACGACCAAAGCCATTTCAATCGGGCCTTCCGCGCCGCCTATGGGGTGCCTCCCTCGGCCTACCGGCGCGCGGCTTGAGCGGGGCACAGCCCCGGGGCATTCCTACCGCGCCAGCGCCCGCAATGCCGCCAGGAAATGATCGACATCCTGCTCGCGGGTGCTGAACGAGGTGACCAGCCGCGCCACGCCCGGGCCCCAGCGGTCATGGTAGAAGCGAAAGCCCTGCGCCAGCAGGCCGTCGATGGCCGCGGCGGGCAGCTGGCAGAACAGGATGTTGGCCTGGACAGGTCCCTGCAAGGCCACGCCGGGCAGGCCGTCCATGCCGGCCGCCAACCGCGCCGCCATGGCGTTGGCCTGGCGCGCATTGTCCAGCCACAGGTCGTCCGCCAGATAGGCTTCCATCTGCGCCGACAGCAGCCGCATCTTCGAGAACAGGTGGCCGCCGCGCTTGCGCCGGTAGGCCAGTTCCGTGGCGCGCCCCGGCTCGAACAGCACGATGGCCTCGGCGCCCAGCACGCCGTTCTTGGTGGCGCCGAACGACAGCGCCGCGACGCCTGCCTTCCAGGTCATTTCCGCGGGCGTGCAGCCCAGGCTGACCAGCGCATTGGCGAAGCGCGCGCCATCCATGTGCAGGGGCAGCCCGGCGTCGCGGCAGATGGCGCCGATGGCCTGGATCTCGTCCAGCGAGTAGACGCTGCCTGTCTCGGTCGCCTGGGTGATGCTGACGCAGGCGGGCGGCATCGAATGCACGTCGCCGGCCTTGCGGTGCGCTTCATGCGCCAGCTGCCCGGGGTCGAGCTTGGAGGCGGCGCCATCGAGCAGCGCCAGGCGCGCGCCGCCGCTGTAGAACTGGGGCGCGCCGCATTCGTCGTTGGCGATGTGGCTGTGCGCATGGCACAGCACGCTGCCCCAGGGCGGCGTCAGCGCCGCCAGCGACAGCGAATTGGCGGCGGTGCCGGTGGGCACCAGCAGCACGTCGACCTCGTGCTCGAAGATCTCGGCCAGGCGGCGTTCAACGCGCAGGGTGATGTCGTCGGCGCCGTAGGCGGGGGCCTGTCCCTCATTGGCGCGCAGCAGCGCGGCCAGGATCTGGGGGCTGGCGCCGGCGGTGTTGTCGCTGGCGAAACCCTGTTGGGGCGAGGCGGCGGGGGTGTCCAATACGGGGCTCCGGTGAAGACAGGCAGGTCCTCACTATGCCCGCCGGCGCCGGGCCGGGCTTGTAGAAAATTGCGCCTCGCTCCTACACTGGGGCGGACCCGGCGAGCCCGCGCCGGGCCGGTTTTCAAGGAGCGCATCATGTGCCGCTGGCTGGCTTATACCGGGAGTCCCCTGCAAATGGAGAGCGTGCTGTTCAAGGCCACGCACTCGCTGATCGACCAGAGCCTGCATGCGCGCATGGGCGCCACCACCACCAACGGCGACGGTTTCGGCCTGGGCTGGTACGGCCGGCCGCCCGAACCGCCGTTCCGCTACCGCAGCGTGCACCCGGCCTGGAACGACCGTAATCTGCGCGAGGCCGCGCGCGCCATCCATTCGCCGCTGTTCGTGGCCCACATCCGCGCCGCCACCGACACGCCGGCGCAGGAAACCAATTGCCATCCGTTCCGCCATGGCAACTGGCTGTTCGTGCACAACGGCGTGATCCGCGACTATCCGCTGCTGCGGCGCGATCTGATGCTGATGATCGCGCCCGCGTATTTCGGTTCATTGGAGGGGTCGACCGATTCCGAGGTGATGTTCCTGCTGGCGCTGACCTTCGGCCTGGAAGAAGATCCGCTGCCGGCGCTGGCGCGCATGGTGGGGGCGGTCGAGGAAACCGGCCGGCGCCACGGCGTGGCGCGGCCGATCAACATGACGGTCTGCGCCCTGGACGGCGAGCGCCTGATCGCGGTGCGCTATTCCAGCGAGCGCGATTCGCGCACGCTGTTCCACAACACCTGCGTGCGGCACCTGCGCGAGCTTTATCCCGACGACCCGAAGGTCGCGGCGCTGGACGACGACGCCTTCCTGCTGCTGTCCGAGCCGCTGAGCGAAATGCCGGGCGCCTGGGAAGAGGTGCCCGAATCCACCGCCATCATCGCCGGCCGCGGCCGGGTGGATCACTATCCGTTCGTGCCGGTGCCGCCGGGCGCCTGAAGCCCGTAGCGCGGCGCTGGCGTGTTGCGTGACAGCTCCGGTCCCAGGGCCTGGCGCGCGGCTTCCAGGCGTTCCAGCAGGGTCGGATCGGTCAGCGAAGGAATGGTGATGAACTCACCTTGGTCCAGGCCCGCCAGGGCGCTGCGCACCATGTCGTCCGCGCTCATCACGATGGCGGCCGGCAACTCGCTGGCCGGCCTGCCTGCCAGGTCCCAGAACTCGGTGCCGGTGGCGCCGGGCAGCACCGCCTGGACGCGCAGGCCCTTGTCCGCCAGTTCGTGGCGCAGCGACTGCGAGTAGGCCAGCACATAGGCCTTGCTGGCGCCGTAGACGCCGTTCAGCAGCTCGGGGTGCAGACCGACGATCGACGCAATGTTGATGATGGTGCCGCCACCGCGCGCCACGAAGGCGGGCGCCGCGGCCATGGTCAGGTGAGTGAGGGCGCTGATGTTCAGGTCGATCATGGCCTGCATCTGGCCGGGCTCGGATTGCAGCAGCGGCGCCACCGCGCCGATGCCGGCGTTGTTCACCAGCAGGGTGAGCGTGTCGTCCTCGCGCAGCGCCTGCGCCACGCGTTGCACGCCGTCGGCCCGGGACAGGTCGGCCGGCAGCACGCGCACGTCGCGGCCGGTCTCGGCGCGCAGGCGCGCGGCCAGGGTTTCCAGGCGTTCGACGTTGCGCGCCACCAGCGTCAGGTCGTGGCCGCGCAGGGCCAGATGATGGGCGTAGCGCGCGCCGATGCCGGATGAGGCGCCAGTGACCAGGGCGCGGCCGGGAATGTTGCCAAGCGGGGTGTTGCTCATGAGATGTGCTCCGAAAAGAGGGACGGCGGGTTGTGCCGGTACGCTTGCAGAGTAGAGTCGGGATGGAATATCCTCAATGACATAGAAACGTCTTTTTCGGACATACGGCAAGAACGGACGGCGCAGCCATGAAAACCATCGCGATCCTGTTGCACCCTGGGTTCCAGCTCATGAGCCTGGCGGCCAGCGCCGTCTTCGAGATGGCCAACCGGCAGACCGGCGAGCCGGCCTATCAGGTCGTCCTGGTGTCCGAGCATGGCGGCCCCGTGGCCAGTTCGCTGGGGTTCGCGCATGACACCATCGGGCTGGGGCGACGCACCTTCGACACCTTGATCGTCGCAGGCGACAACACTGCCGAAGGCGCTTCCGACAGCCTGTTGCGCGCGCTGCGCGGCGCCAGCCGGCGGGTGCGCCGCTGCGCCTCGATGTGCACCGGCGCATTCGTGCTGGCGCAGGCCGGCCTGCTCGACGGCCGTCGCGCCACCACCCACTGGTTCTATGCGCGCCGCCTGCAACGCGAGTATCCGCGCGTCAAGGTGGACGAGGACCGCATCTTCGTGGCCGACGGCCCGATCTGGACGTCAGCGGGCATGAGCGCGGGCATCGACCTGGCGCTGGCCATGGTGGAAGCGGACCTGGGGGCGGAAATGGCGCGCGCCGTGGCGCGCAAGCTGGTGCTGACGCAACGCCGCGCGGGCGGGCAGTCGCAGTATTCGGCGTTGCTGGAGCTGGATGCCAAGTCCGACCGGGTGCAGACGGCGCTGGCCTACGCCAAGGCCAACCTGAAGGCGGAATTGTCGGTGGAGGAACTGGCCCGCGCCGCGCATTTGAGCCCGCGCCAGTTCAGCCGCGTGTTCCGCCAGGAAACGGGCCAGTCTCCGGCCAAGGCGGTGGAACACCTGCGGCTGGAAGCGGCGCAGGACATGATGCAGTCCGGCCGCCATGCCACGGAGGTGGTGGCGCGTGAAACCGGCTTTGGCGACCGCGATCGCATGCGTAAGGCGTTCCTGCGCGCGTTCGGCCAATCGCCGCAGGCGATGCGACGGCTGTTGCACGCCTGAGTGCGGGGCGCCGGCGCGGGCGCGAGGCCAGTCAGTGCCCCGTGTGCAACGCCGGGTTCAAGGTGCCCCAGGCCGCCGTGCGCACCAGCGTCTCGACCGCGCCGGTCTGCGAGTTGCGGCGGAACAGCAGCCCGTGCTGGCCGGCCAGCTCCACGGCCTTCACCACCGCGCCTTCCGGCGTCAGCACGCGCGTGCCGGCGGTGATGTAGCAGCCGGCTTCAACCACGCAGTCGTCGCCCAGCGAAATGCCGATGCCGGAGTTGGCGCCCAGCAGGCAGCGCTTGCCGATCGCCACCACCTGTTTGCCGCCACCGGACATGGTGCCCATGATGGAGGCGCCGCCGCCGATGTCGGTGCCGTCGTCGACGATGACGCCGGCGCTGATGCGGCCCTCGACCATCGACGCGCCCAGGGTGCCGGCGTTGAAGTTGCAGAAGCCTTCGTGCAGCACGGTGGTGCCGGCAGCCAGATGCGCGCCGAGCCGCACGCGGGCGGTGTCGGCGATGCGCACGCCGGCGGGCACGACGTAGTCGGTCATGCGCGGGATCTTGTCGACGCCGCGGATTTCCAGGACCTGCCCGGTGGCGCGCAGTTGCCAGCGCAGCGCCTCGACCTGGTCGACGGCGCACGGCCCGGCCGAAGTCCACGCGACGTTGGCGAGCACGTTGAACAGCCCGTCCAGGTTGACGCCATGCGGCCGGACCAGCCGATGGCTGAGCAGGTGCAGCCGCAGGTAGGCGTCATGCGCGTCGGCGGGCGGGGCGTCGAGCGAGGCGATGGCGGTGCGCACGGCGACGATGTCGACCTTGCGCCGCGTGTCGCGCCCGAGCGAGGTGGGCACGTACTCGCCCAGCGCGGCGCGGGCTTCCTCCGGCGTCAGGTGCCGGGTTCCGCCCGCCGGCGTGTGGTCGGCCAGGGACGGGCGGGGATACCAGGTGTCCAGGATGGCGCCGTCGGCGGCGATCGTGGCCAGGCCGTAGGCGATGGCGCTGCTTGCGGGGTTTTCTTGCATGGCGTGTTTTTCTGCTGGGCCTCTCTCGGCGAACATTTTAGGGCCAGTTGACCGCGGGCAGGGGCCTTGATCGCCTGTCACATTCGCCAGCCACCCTAGCGCAGATCCGGGCGCACGGCGCGTGCGCCGACGACTGAAACGACAATGGGAGGCCGCCATGGAGAATGGGCTCGAACGCGATACGGATGCGTTGCAGCGACATATGCGCCTGCAGGAAGACCTGATCGACAGCCTGGACGAAGAGCTGGAGATGGAGCTGGACGACTGGCGGGTGGGCAATGGCGCCGCCGGCGGCGACAGCTGGCACGCGCAGCGGCGGCTGTACTTTCGCGAGCTGTTGCGGCTGCAGGGCGAGTTGGTCAAGCTGCAGGATTGGGTGATGCATGGCGGCCACCGCCTGGTGGTGCTGTTCGAAGGGCGCGACGCGGCCGGCAAGGGCGGCGTCATCAAGCGCATCACGCAGCGCCTGAACCCCCGGGTGTGTCGGGTCGCCGCGCTGCCCGCGCCGACCTCGCGCGAACGCACGCAATGGTATTTCCAGCGCTATGCCGCGCACCTGCCCGCCGCCGGCGAGATCGTCCTGTTCGACCGCAGCTGGTACAACCGGGCCGGGGTGGAGCGCGTGATGGGGTTCTGCAGCGATGCCGAGTACGAGGAATTCTTCCGTTCGGTGCCCGAATTCGAGAAGATGCTGGTGCGCAGCGGGATCCAGATCATCAAGTACTGGTTCTCGGTGTCGGACAATGAACAGGAATCGCGCTTCCAGAGCCGCATCGACGATCCGCTCAAGCAATGGAAGCTCAGCCCGATGGACCTGGAAAGCCGGCGCCGCTGGGAGGCCTACACGCAGGCCAAGGAAGTCATGCTGGAGCGCTCGCACATTCCGGAATCCCCCTGGTGGGTGGTGCGCGCCGACGACAAGAAGAAGGCGCGGCTGAACTGCATCTGCCACCTGCTGGAACAGGTGCCCTACCAGTCGGTGTCGCGCGCGGACGTGGTGCTCCCCGAACGCGTCCATCACGAGGACTACCTGCGCCATCCGGTGCCCGAAGAAATGTTCGTGCCGGAGAAGTACTAGGCGGGCGCTGCCCGCGCTGCGCACCGCGCGGGCGCGTGATGCGGGCGGGCCGTGGCCACGGCCCGCCGCTTCATCGGACCGGTGTTACGCCAGTTCCTTCAGCAGCAGCTCCCAGAACTTCAGGCGCTGTTCCAGCGTCGACACCAGGATGTACTCGTTCAGCGTGTGCGCGCCGTCGCCATCGGCGCCCAGCCCGTCCAGCGTCGGAATCCCCATGGCCGAAGTGAAGTTGGCGTCGCTGCCGCCGCCGGTCATCGGCGCGTCTTCCAGCAGGAAGCCGGCGCGTTCCGCGTAGCCCTGCACCAGCGCCAGCAGCGCGGCGGCTTCCTCGGTCTTCACCATCGGTGGGCGATTCAGTTCCACGTCGATGTCCAGTTCCACGTCCGGGCCCACCGCGCACAGCTCGCGCATGCGGCGCAGCACGTCTTCGGCCGCGCCCATGTCGGGCACGCGGAAGTCCACCACGCAGCGGCACAGCGCCGGCACGGTGTTGGTCACGGTGCCGCCGGCGATGGTGCCCACGCTCACGGTGATGCCGCGCTCGTAGTCCGTCATCGCTTCCAGCGCCAGCACCTGGTGCGCCATTTCGCGGATCGCGCTGCGGCCTTTCTCGTGCTGCATGCCGGCGTGGGCCGGGCGGCCCTTGACGTTCAGGTTCAGCATGCCGGTGCCCTTGCGCGCGGTGACGCACTTGCCGCCGTTCGGGCGGGCCGGTTCGCACACCAGCGCGTACTTGGCGTTGGCGGCGAAACGTTCGATGTGCGCGCGCGATGCGTGGCTGCCAGTTTCCTCGTCGGGCACCACCAGGAAGTCCACCGGCAGTTGCGTCGCGCCGGGGCGGGCGACCCCGGCCAGGGCGGTCAGCGCCAGGTAGATGCCGGCCTTCATGTCATAGCTGCCGGGGCCGTAGAGGCGGTCGCCGTCGATGCGCACCGGGTTCTCCAGCAGCGTGCCGACCGGGTGCACCGTGTCCATGTGCGCCAGGATCAGGATGCCGGGGCGGGTGTCGCCAGCGGCGCGGTTGGTGGCGTACAGCAGCGGGCCGGTGGCGGGGCCGAGCGACGACAGTTCCACCGTCAGGCCGGCCGCGGCGGCGTAGTCGGCGATGATGCGGGCCATGGCGGCGATGCCGTCGGGGAAGTTCGAGGGCGATTCGCATTGCAGCCAGCTCTGGATGCCGGCGACGAGTTGTTCAGTGCGGGAAGTGGAGGACATGGCGATTCTGCTAGCGGGAATGAAAGGGAACGTTCAAGCAACCTGCTGGCCGGCCAGGCGCGCCAGCTCGGCGTCGCTCGGCATGCCGCCCTCGAACCACAGGCTGGCGCAGACCGCGGACATGGCGCGGCCGTCGTGGCCGATGCCGGGCACCACCTGCAGCGTCCAGTTGAACGGCACGCCGCGGCGCTCGGCTTCCTTGCGGCCGGCCTCGAAGTAGTTGTGGGCGCGGGCGAAGCGGTGCGGGCCCTGGCGCATGGCGGCCGGTTCCGACGGCAGGTTGGGGTCGTCGGTGGCGATGTCCTGGTCGCCGGCCAGGATGGTCATCGGATAGGCCAGCAGCTTGACCAGGTGGTCTTCGGTCAGGCCGACGCCGTCCATGCCTTCGGGGAAGGGGTAGTCGAATGTCGGCAGGGTGTACCAGCCGGGGTTGCCCGCGGTCACCGCCTTGAACGGCGCGTGCGACTGGCTGCTCATCAGGCGGTGCACGAACTGGCCGCCGGCCGAGTGGCCGAACAGGTAGACGTTCTCGCCATCGGTGATCTCGGCCGCGATCATGTCGCGGATCACGTTGCCGACCAGCGCATAGGTCCAGCCGTCGATGTGGCGCGGGTTGCCGCCGGCCGAGAACACGCGGCCGTTGTTGTAGCTTTCCACGCCCGGCCAGATCTCGTTGGAGAAGGTCAGCGCCACGATCAGCAGCTTGTGCTTGTCGGCGGCCTCGACCCAGAAGTCGCGGTATTCGTCGCCGTTGCGCAGCACGCCGTGCTGCACGATCACCACCGGGCGGTCCGGCGTGTAGCCGTAGGGGCGATAGGTCTGCAGCTTGAACGGGCGATCGGAATTGCGATCCTCGTCGATATAGGTGATGGCGTTGCGGCCGGCATGGCCCATTTCGATGGCGATGCGGTCCACGTTGGACATGTCAGAGGGTTTCATGGCGTTCAGGCGGTGGCTTCGTTCAGGTGGCAGGCCGACCAGTGGCCCGGAGAGATTTCCTTCAGCGTCGGCGCCTGCTCGCGGCAGCGCGGCATGGCGTGCGGGCAGCGCGGGTTGAAGGTACAGCCCGACGGCGGATTCAGCGGCGACGGGATCTCGCCCTTGATCGGCGTGAACTTGCGGCCGCGGCGCGCCACGTCCGGCACCTCGGCCATCAGGGCCTGGGTGTACGGATGGTTGGCGCGCGCGAAGATCTCGGCCGAGGTCGAGATCTCGACGATCTTGCCCAGGTACATGATAGCCACGCGATCCGAGATGTGGCGCACCACGCCCAGGTCGTGGCTGATGAAGAGGTACGTGAAACCGTGCTGCTCGCGCAGGTCCATGAACAGGTTGATCACCTGCGCCTGGATCGACACGTCCAGCGCCGCCACCGGTTCGTCGCACACCAGGAACTTGGGCGCCACCATCAGCGCGCGGGCGATGCCGATGCGCTGGCGCTGGCCGCCCGAAATCTGGTGCGGGAAGCGATCGCGGTATTCCGTGTCCAGGCCCACTTCCTTCAGGGCCTGGTCGATGCGCGCGGGAATCTCGGCCGGCGGCGCCAGCTTGTGCACCTTGAGCGATTCGCCCAGGATCTGGCGCAGGCGCTGGCGCGGATTGAGCGAGGCCTGCGGATCCTGGAAGATCATCTGCACGCCCAGCGTGTAGGCCAGCTTGTCGGCGCCGCGCAGGCGGCGGGCGTCCTGGCCCTGGTAGAGCAGGTCGCCTTCGGTCTGGCGGTGCAGGCCGGCGACGACGCGGCCCAGGGTGGACTTGCCGCAGCCGGACTCGCCCACCAGGCCGACGACTTCGCCGCGGCCGATGCGCAGGTCGACGCCGTTGACGGCATACACGGTGCGGCGGTCGATCGGGCGGCCGCCCAGGGCCAGGATGCGCTGGGCCAGGTCGGGACGCTGTTCGAAGCGCTTGTGGACGTTCCTGAGCTCGATGACGGGGGTATCGGCTTGACTCATGCTTGCTCGGCCTCGCGGGCGATCGGGACGTAACAGCGATAGCTGCGCGAACCTTCGGTGGTAACGGTGGGGGCTTGCTCGGTGCAGCGCGTGACCGCGTGCGTGCAGCGCGGCCGGAAGGCACAGCCCGACGGGCGGCCGGCCAGGCTGGGCGCCATGCCGTTGATCTGGTGCAGGCGCGCGCCCGGCGTGGTGGCGCCGGGCATCGAGTCCAGCAGGCCGCGGGTATAAGGATGGCGCGGCGCGTCCAGCACCTGTTCGACCGGGCCGCTCTCGACGATGCGGCCGGCGTACATGACCGCGACGCGGTCGGCCAGCTCGGCCACCACGCCCAGGTCGTGGGTGATCCAGATCAGCGCCGTGTTGTGCTCGCGGCAGATCTCCTGCATGCGGTACAGGATCTGGCCCTGGATGGTCACGTCCAGCGCCGTGGTCGGCTCGTCGCAGATGATCAGGTCGGGCTTGTTGAGCATGGCGATGGCGATCGCCACGCGCTGGCGCATGCCGCCCGAGAATTCGTGCGGGTAGCTCTTCAGGCGCTTTTCCGGCGACGGAATGCCGACCATGGCCAGCGCCTCGCGGCAGCGCTCCAGCGCTTCGGCGCGCGGCACGTCCTCGTGCGTCAGGATGGCCTCCATCATCTGCTCGCCGATGCGCAGCACCGGGTTGAGCGTCATCAGCGGGTCCTGGAAGATCATGGCGATGCGGTTGCCGCGCAACTGGCGCATCTGCTCTTCGGAGAGCTTGCGCAGGTCGTTGCCCTTGAACTTCACTTCGCCGTCGACGACTTCCCCGGGCGGATCGATCAGCCCCAGCAGCGAGAAGCCGGTGACCGACTTGCCCGAGCCGGACTCGCCGACCAGGCCCACGATCTCGCCGCGGCGCACGGTCAGGTCGACGCCGTCGACCGCCAGCCAGGCGCCGGCCTCGGTATGGAATGCGGTGCGCAGGCCGCGCACTTCTAGAAGCGTGTCATTCATATCATTTGTCCATTGCGCCAGCCGCCAAGCAGGCGAGAGGCCTTGCCCAATCGGGATGCCGCGGAGCCGGCTCCGCCGGTCCGCTGGCATGCCCCCTTGAGGGGGGAGCGCGAAGCGCTTCGGGGGTGGGTCATTTCCTCGGATCCAGGCTTTCGCGCAGGCGGTCGCCGACGATATTGATTGAAAGAATGAGCAACAGCAGCGCAATGCCCGGGAACAGGCTGATCCAATAGTCGCCCGACAGCAGGTACTGGAAGCCGTTGGAGATCAGCAGGCCCAGCGAGGGTTCGGTGATCGGCACGCCGACGCCCAGGAACGACAGCGTCGCTTCCAGCGCGATGGCGGTGGCGATCTGGATGGTCGCGAACACCATGACGGGGCCCAGGCAGTTGGGCAGCAGGTGGAACACCATGATGCGCCAGGCCGGGAAGCCCAGGTTGGCGGCGGCCTCGACGTATTCCTTGCGCCGTTCCTGCAGCG
Organism: Achromobacter sp. CSND-B12; assembly: GCF_052906545.1. NCBI lineage: Bacteria > Pseudomonadati > Pseudomonadota > Betaproteobacteria > Burkholderiales > Alcaligenaceae > Achromobacter > Achromobacter sp. CSND-B12. The sequence continues at coordinate 3,537,067 of NZ_JBREGJ010000001.1, forward strand.
CGCGGCTGCGCATGATGCGGGCATAGTGGCCCCACTGCACCAGCACCAGCGCCAGGATCACCTTGTCGACTCCGCGCCCCAGCACCACCAGCAGCACCAGCGCCACCAGGATGGTCGGGAAACCCAGGATGAAGTCGACGATGCGCATCAGCACGGTGTCGACCAGGCCGCCGACGTAGGCAGCCACCAGGCCTACCGCGCCGCCCACGGCGGTGGCCAGCATCACGGCCGACAGGCCCACCATCAGGCTGATGCGCAGGCCGTACAGGATGGCGCTGAGCATGTCGCGGCCCTGGTCGTCGGTGCCGAGCCAGGCGATGCTGCCGTCCATCAGCGCCTGGCGCGGCGCCAGGCGGCCGTCCATCAGCGACAGGTTGGCCAGGTCATAGGGGTTCTGCGGCGCGAAGTAGGGCGCGAACACCACCAGCAGCACCAGGATGGCCAGCGCGATGACCGAGCCGCGCACGGTCGGGCGGGCCCGCAGTTTCTTCAGGATCGAGGCGCGCTTGGGCGTATCGGCCAGGGGCTGGACGGTACGGGTGCGGCCGGTATTGGGAGATTGAGCCATGGCGATTATTGAGCGGGGGTCACGAGCTGCACGCGCGGATCGAGCGCGGCGTACAGGATGTCCACAACCAGGTTGATGACCACGAAGATCAGGGTGACCAGCATCACGTACGCGACCACCACGGGCCGGTCGAGCTGGTAGACGCTGTCGATGAGCAGCTTGCCCATGCCGGGCCACGCGAACACGGTTTCGGTGATGGTGGAATAGGCGATCAGGCTGCCGAATTCCATGCCGATGACGGTGACCACCGGGATCAGGATGTTGCGCAGGATGTGGCGGCGCACGATGCGGCCGGGCTTGATGCCCTTGGCGCGCGCGAACTTCACGTAGTCCTGGCTGCGGGCCTCGACCACGCCTGAGGCGGTCAGGCGCAGCACCAGCGCGATGTTGGCCAGCGCCAGGTTGATGGCCGGCATGATCAGGTGCGACCAGCCGTCGGCCGTCAGGATCGACAGGCGCACGCCCAGCACCGTCACGGTGTCGCCGCGGCCGGTGGCGGGCAGCCAGCCGAGCCACACCGCGAACAGCAGGATCAGCATCATGCCCTGCCAGAAGTTGGGCAGCGAGAAGCCCAGCACCGACGAGGCCATGATGCCGCGGCCCAGGGGCTCATCGCGGTACAGGCCGGCCACCAGGCCCAGCGGAATGCCGATCACACAGGTCAGGCCGATGGCCACGATCACCAGTTCGAAGGTGGCGGGGATGCGCTGCACGATCAGCTCGATTGCCGGAATGCCGTGCACGAACGAGGTGCCCAGGTCGCCGTGCAGCGCGCGCCACAGGAACCCTGTGTATTGCTGCCACACGGGCAGGTCCAGGCCGAGGCGGGCGATCATCGCCTCGCGCGCCGCCTGGCTGGCTTCGGGGCTGACCAGCAGCTCGATCGGGTCGCCCACGGCATACACCGCGAAGAAGACCACGACCGAGACGGCCAGCAGCACGAACAGACTCTGGATCAGTCTGCGTAGGATGAAAAGGGCCACGTGATATTTCCTTGGTGGGCTCGGGGTTGCAGGCGCCGCAAACGGCGATCTTAATTGGCGGGCTTGGCCGACATGGCCAGGGTGTATTGGTCGGCGCGGCCTTCGTACGTCAGGCCCTTGCGGAATGCCCAGATGCTGCTTTCGAAATGCAGCGGAATGCTGGGCAGGTCGGCCAGCGCCAGCGTCAGGGATTCCTGCAGCAGCTTCTCACGCACCGCCGGATCGACGGTGGTCAGCGCGCGCTTGAAGACCTTGTCGAAGGCCGGATTGTCATAGCCGCCGTAGTTGCTGGTGCCCAGGCCGTGTTCCTTGTCGAAGGCGCTGACCCAGTACTGCAGGAACGACGAGGCTTCGCCGGTTTCCGACGACCAGCCGCCCATGGCGAAGCTGAACTCGCGCTTGGCGCGCTTGGGGAAGTAGACCGAGCGCGTCATGGCGTCCACGGTCGTCTTGATGCCCACGCGCGACAGGTACTGGGCCACGGCCTGCGAGATCTGCGCGTCGTTGATGTAGCGGTCGTTGGTGGACGAGATGGTCAGCTCGAAGCCGTCCGGGTAGCCGGCCTCGGCCAGCAGCTTCTTGGCGGCGGCCGGATCGTACTTCAGTTCTGGCGGCGGCTGCAGCGTGCCGAACATGCCGTCGGGCAGGAACTGGTTGGCCGGCGTGGCGGCGCCGTCCATGATGCGGGCGGCGATGGCCTTGCGGTCGATCGCCATCGAAATGGCGCGGCGCACGCGCACGTCCTGCAGCGGGTTCTTGCCGTCGGCGGCGCGCACCATCGGACTGGGGCTGCGCGCCACGTCGAACTGGAAGTACACCACCCGCACCGACGGCGTGATGACGTAGCCGAAGCCCGGCGTTTCCGAGATGCGCTTGACGTCGCGCGCGGCGGGGTTCTCGATCAGGTCGAAGTCGCCGGCCAGGAGGCCGGTCAGGCGCGGGCCGGCGGCCGGCACCGGAATCAGCCGCACGTTCGGCCAGGCCGGCTTGTCGCCCCAGTAGGCGTCGTTGCGCGCCAGCTCGATGGCGCTGCCCTTGACGTAGGACTTGAGCGTGTACGGGCCGGTGCCGATGGCGGACTTGCCGCTGTTGAAGTCGCTGATGGTGGGCCAGGGGCCGGTCACGCCGCAACCATTCTTGGGATCGAAGCGGATCGGGCCATGCTCGACGATACCGCTCCACAGCATGGCGTTGCGGGTCAGGTCGTTGGGCAGCAGCGGGTAGGGCAGGTGGGTCTTGATGACCAGCACGTTGCGGTCGCGCACGTCGATGCTGGCCAGCTTCTGCACCACGCTGGCATACGAGCCGCCGATCGATTGTTCGTTGTGCAGCGCGCGGCACAGCGTGAAGATCACGTCATCGGGCGTGAACGGCTGGCCGTTGGAGAACTTCACGCCGTCGCGCAGGGTGAATTCCCAGGTGGTGTCGTCCACCGCCTTCCAGGCGGTCGCCAGCCGCGGCACCAGGTTCATCTTGGCGTCCTGGCCGACCAGGGTCTCGAATATGTGCGAGGTCATCGCGTCGTTCGGCGTGACCTGGTGGTAGTGCGGGTCCATCGCCGTGGGTTCGGACGACAGGCCGATGCGCAGCGTCTGCGGGGCCGATTGGGCCTGGGCCATGGCGCCAGCGGCCAGGGCGGCCGCCAGCGTACAGGTCGATAACGCGCTGCGAATGAAAACGTTTGCGGACATGCTGCTTCCCTTGGTGGTTTTTTATATGAGGCGCCGCGCCATCGAGGGCGCGCCGCGCGATGCATCAGACGATGGGCTGGGCCAGCCGGACCACGGTGACGCCGGCCCGCAGGTTGGCGGTCGACGGCATGATCAGCACGCAGTCATCGTAGGGCGTGGTCACGGCCTCGCCCTCGGACCAGCCGATTACGCTGCCGGCGCGCGCCAGCGTCTCCAGGCCCTTCCAGGGCTCGGCGAAACGGAAGTCGGCGCTCTTGGCGGCGATCGCGTGGGTCACGCGCAGCGCGCGCTGGGCGCTGGCCTGGGGGGCGAACCAGGCGGCGGGCAGGTCGGCCTCGTCCACCGTGCCGGCCGCCACCAGGAAACGCGCCATCTGGTCGAGCGCCACGCCGCGCGCCTCGGGCGCGCCATGGAAGCCGCATTCGATCAGCAGCGAGCGGGTGCCGTTGTCGCCGGCCTCGCCGAAACGGCCGTAGTCGCGCATGCGCACGCCGGCGGCATGGCCGGCGTCGGCGATGATGGTGGCGGGGTTGCCCAGCGACAGGGCCAGATCGATGTTGCGCTGTTCCATGCCGGTCAGTTGCAGCGGCACGTCGGAATTGCTCATCGAGTGGAAGTCCAGCAGCCAGTCGGCCTGCGCCACCCACGGGCGCAGGGCGGCGGCGCGGCGGCGTTCCTGGCTGATGGGCTGGGCCAGCTTGTCGTCGCTCCAGACCCGGTTCATGTCTTCGTCGACGAAGCGCGCCGGCGCGTAGTTGGCCGGATCGAAGCGGTCGAACGCGGCCAGGTTGCAGAACGCCAGCGTCAGCGAACCACGGCGCGGGCGCAGGCCGGCGCCCAGCGCGTCCTTCAGGGCCCAGGCGCCGCACAGCTCGTTGCCGTGGACCAGGGCGCTGAGCATCACGCGCTTGCCCGGCACGCCGGAGTCGAAATGCCAGACGCCGGGGGTGTCCGTGTTGCCCACGCGCTCGGCCGCCAGATCCGGACAGGCGAGCAAAAAGGGACGCGGACGGGACGCGGTAGGGGACGAGGACATGGGAACTCCGATCAAGCGAGGGGGATTGTATAAGGGATGGCGCCCGAAGGCGGTCAGGTGGCGGTCAGGCGCTCGCGTTGCGCGGCCACGGCCGCGCCCTGTTCGCCCAGGTCCCAGAACAGGCCGGCCATCACCGCCGCGCCTTCGCGCGCCACGGAGGCGAGCAGGTGTTCGTCGGGGCCGTGCTGGCAACAGGCGGGATAGGAATGCGGCACCCAGATGGTGGGCAGCCCCAGCACTTCCGAGAAAGCGTCGTTGGGCACCGTGCCGCCCAGGTTGGGCAGCAGCGCCGGGGTTTTGCCGGTGGTGGCGGCCAGCGAGGCCACGGCCCAGCGCGCCCACGGATCGTCCGGGTCCAGCCGGGTGGCCGGCGTGCCGCGCCGCACGCGGACATTGACCTGCTGCAAGCCCCGCGCGTCCAGGTGCCGCCGCAGGATGCCCTCGGCCTGGCGCCAGTCGGTGCCGACCACGAAGCGCAGGTTGCAGGTGGCGCTGGCGCGTGGCGGGATCGCGCCCACCGGGTTGTCGGGGTTGCCGGTCTTGTAGGCCAGCACTTCCAGCGTGTTCCAGCCGAACAGGCGTTCGGCCAGCGACAGGCCGGGCTCGCCCCAGTCCGGGTCGACGTCGGGCGCGTCGTCGTCCTGGCCCACCTGGATGTCCGCCAGCGCCTGGCGCACCGCGGCCGGAATGGCCGGGGGGCGCAGGCCATCAACCAGCAAGCGGCCGCGCGCATCCACCAGGCTGGCCAGCGCGTGCGCCAGGATGGTGCCGGGATTGGGCAGCACGCCGCCCCAGTTGCCAGAGTGGTGGGCGTGGCCGCGCAGGTCCACCGTCAGGTCGAACAGCAGCGTGCCGCGCGACCCCAGGAACAGCGTCGGCAGGTCTGCCGCCAGCCGCGGTCCGTCGGAGGCGATGAAGACGTCCGCCGCCAGCGCTTCGCGCCAGGCGGCGCAGGCCTGGTGCAGGCCGGGCGAGCCGACTTCCTCGCCGCATTCCACCAGCATGCGCAGGTTGAAGCCCAGGCGCCCGCCGCGTTCGGCCCGCACCTGTTCCAGCGCGGTCATGTTGACGCAGTACTGTCCTTTGTTGTCGGCGGTGCCGCGGCCGTACCAGCGATCGCCCTCGGCCGTCAGGCGCCACGGCGCCAGACCGGCGCGCCACTGTTCGTCGTAGCCGCGCACCACGTCGCCGTGGGCGTACATCAGCACGGTGGGCAGGGCCGGGTCCTCGATGCGCTCGGCCAGCAGGAACGGCGGACCGCCGGCGACGGGGTTGTCCTCGACGCGCCAGACACAGCCCAGCGCTTCCAGGCGCGGCGCGATCGCCGCGCGCAGGTAGTCGTACAGCGCCTCGCGCTGGTCGGGGTTCTGGCTTTCGGTGCGATGGGCGACCAGCGTTGCCAGGTCGCGCTGCAAGGCGCCGCTCTCGGCATAGGCGGTCGCGCGGCCGACGGCCGCGGCGCGGCTGGCGCTCGGGATTGCTGCTGACACGGACTTCCCCTTTTCTGGCCGGACGCGTCAGGGGGCGTCCGGCTGGATCGTTGCGCAAATTCTAGGATCAGGGAAGCTTTCTCTACAATTAGAATATTTATCGGAAGCCTTGCAAAAAAGGCAAAGCTTCCTCCTTCATGGATTCACCCCCAACGAGGCGCGAACATGCACGGCATCGCCCTGCGGTACTTTGTCGAAGTGGCCCAGGCGGGCAGCCTGAGCGGCGCGTCCGAACGCCTGCACGTGGCGGTGTCGGCCATCAGCCGGCAGATCGCCAAGCTGGAGGAAGAGGCGGGCGCGGCCTTGTTCGAGCGCGCCGCGCGCGGCATGGTGCTGAGCGAGGCCGGCCGGCTGCTGCTGGCCCACGCGCGCCGCACATTGCTTGAATCGGACTCGGTGCTGCAGGAGATCGCCGCGCTCAAGGGCATGGCGCGCAACGAGATCCGCATGGCGGCGGTGGAGGGCGTGGCGCGCATTTTCCTGCCGTCGGCCATGGCGCGGTTCCGCCGTGATTGGCCCGATGTGCGTTTCGACCTGCACGTGGGCACGCCGGCCGACGTCGCGCGCCGCGTTGCCGAGGGCAGCGTCGAGCTGGGCATGACCTTCAACGTCGAGCGGCTCAGCGGCGTCAGCGTGCGTTATTCGCGGCGCGCGCCGGTACACGCTGTCATGGCCGCGGGCCATCCGCTGGCCGGCCGCAAAAGCGTCAGCCTGCAGGAACTGGGCCGCTACCCGCTGGCGCTGACCGGCCCGGGCACCACCACCCGGCATCTGTTCGAGATGGGCTGCCTGCTGGAGTCGGTGCAGCTTGAACCGACCTTCACCTGCAACGACTCGTCGCCGCTGCACGGCTTCGTGTTCGGGTCCGACGCCATCATGCTCAGCGGCTATATCTCGGTGGCCTGGAGCCTGAAGCGCGACGAACTGGTGGCGGTGCCGATCTCCAACGCGCAGTTGCAGTCGCGCACCTTGCAACTGCACGTCATGCAGGGCCGCCAGCTGCCGTCCAAGACGGAGGCCTTCATTGCCCTGCTGTCGCGCGAGCTGGACGTGCTGCTGGAGGACGGCCCGGGCGCCTGAGGCAAGACGTGCGCACTCTGGCAAAACAAAAACGGCTGCCCTGGGGCAGCCGTTTTCATGTCCCGCGCCGGATTACTTGGCGTCGGGCTTGACCGAGGTGGCCAGCGTGAACTGATCGCGGCGGCCTTCGTAGGAGATGCCCTTGCGGAAGGCCCAGATGCTGCTTTCGAAGTGCAGCGGGATCAGCGGCACGTTGTCCAGCGCGATCTGGGTGGCTTCCTGCAGCAGCTTCTCGCGCTTGGGCGCGTCGACCGTGACGATGGCCTGCTTGTAGACCTTGTCGAAATCGGCGTTGGTGAAGCCGCCGTAGTTGCTGGTGCCCAGGCTCTTGGGCGAGTCGAGCGAGGCGACCCACAGCTGGAACAGCGCCGAGGCTTCGCCCGTTTCCGCCGGCCAGCCGCCCATCGAGAAGCTGAACTCGCGCTTGGCGCGCTTGGGGAAGTAGATCGAGGCGGTCATGGCGTCGACGTTGGTCTTGATGCCGACGCGGGCCAGGTACTGGGCCACGGCCTGCGCCACCTGGCCGTCATTGACGTAGCGGTCGTTGGTGGACGAGAGGGTCAGCTCGAAGCCGTTGGGGTAGCCGGCTTCGGCCAGCAGCTTCTTGGCGCCTTCCGGGTCGTACTTGATTTCCGGGGCCTTGGGCAGCGCGCCGAACATGCCGTCGGGCATGAACTGGTAGGCCGGGGTGGCCATGCCGTCCATGATGCGGGCGGTGATGGTCTTGCGATCGATGGCCATCGAAATCGCCTTGCGCACGCGCAGATCCTGCAGCGGGTTCTTGCCGTCGGCGCTCTTGACGAACGGGCTCGGGTTGCGCGCCACGTCGGGCTGGAAGAACACCAGGCGGGTCGAGGGCGTGGCCACGAAACCGAACTTGGGGTTGTCCTTCAGGCGCTGCAGGTCGCGCGCGGCGGGGTTCTCGATCATGTCGAAGTCGCCCGACAGCAGGCCGGTCAGGCGCGGGCCGGCGGCCGGCACGGGCACGAACTTCACTTCCTTCCAGTAGGGCTTCGGGCCCCAGTAGTTCTCGTTGCGCACCAGTTCGATGCCGGTGCCCTTGACGTACGACTTCAGGGTGTACGGGCCGGTGCCGATGGCGTCCTTGCCGTTGTTGAAGTCGGCCACCGTGGGCCACGGGCCGGTCACGCCGCAACCCTTCTTCGGGTCGAAGGTCAGCTTGCCGTGCTCGACGATGCCGTTCCAGATGATCGGCAGCGAGCGCGCCATTTCGGCGGGCATCAGCGGGAAGGGGGCGCCGGTCTTGATGATGACGGTGTGGGCGTCCGGCGTCTGCACGTCGGTGATCAGCTTGGTCGTGTCCATGTAGGACTGCGACACGTTGGTCTCGTTGTTCAGCGTGCGGCAGATCGTGAACAGCACGTCTTCGGACGTGAACGGCTTGCCGTTGGAGAACTTGACGTCGTCGCGCAGCTTGAATTCCCAGGTCAGGTCGTCCAGATTCTTCCAGGATGTGGCCAGCGCGGGCACCAGCTTCATGTCGGCACTGCGGCCCACCAGCGAACTGTAGACGTGCGCGGAGAACGCGTCGTTCTGCGTCATCTTGTGGTAGTGGGGGTCGGCCGAGGTGGGTTCGGCGGACAGGCCGATCTTCAGCGTCTGGGCCTGGGCAGCGGCCAAGGGAATGGCGGCGGCCACGAGGGCCAGGGTGGTGCGCAACTTCATGGTGACAACTCCGGATGGGGAACGAACCGGATCGTGCTGGCGGCGCGGAACAGGGGCGGGCCTACCGGGGAAACGCAACGTCGGCCGGGGGGCTTGCGGTGTTTTTGGCGCCAGGCACGACGGCAAGGGGCCGATTATCGGTAGGGGCTTCGCGCGCTGTCAATGCGCGCCGGGCCGACGTCAGGGTAAACGCCGAGAGGGGGAATAGCGGGCGAAGCCGCGCGAAAAATGCCAATCGCCCCAGTTCGAGGCGGTCCCGCTTCGGGACGGCTTCGCACTGGGGCGACAGGGGAATTGCGTCGTGGAGGGCGACGCGGAGGCCCCGCAAGTGGGGCCGGCGCGGCGCGATGGCGCCCGGAGAGGGGAAAGGCCAAAGGCCCCGGACGCCGGGTCCGATGCAACGGGCGCCGCATCGGCGGCGGGCGTCACAGCGGCAGCGCGCCAGGCTGAATCGCGGGAGATCGGTCGCGACTCAGTCCGGCACGGCTGTTCTTACCACTGCGAACCGGAGAAGCGCGAGCTGGCGGCGCGGGCCTTGTTCATCGACTCGTTCACTTCGTCGATGAAGGCGAATACGGCGGCGACAGCGGCGGCGATCGCCTTGCCAGCCTTCTTCAGGTTGGTCAGCGGGTGGGAATTCGGTTGGTTCTCGAGGGCGCCGCGGAGCAGGTCGCGCTCCAGCGCGTCGGTCAGGCGGGCAGTGTGGTTCAGGGTCAGTTCGCTCATGGTTTTCTCCAGTCCGTTTCGTCTTGGGGTAAACCATTATAGGGATAACCCTAAATCAAAAGCAACGCGTTTTTAGGGGAAAACCCTAGTATGTTGTAAAAATGTATTTGCCGCCGGGGACTTAGGCTATCGGTCCACCGTTGCGCAGGCCCCGGGCGGCATCCGCCAGCTCGCCCGCGGTCAGCCCGATCGGCCCGATGCCCCGGGCCACCAGAGCGTCGGCGGCCGCGCCATGCAGCCAGACCGCGCCGGCCACGGCCTGCTCGAGGGGCAGGCGCTGAGCCAATAACGAGCCCAGCATGCCGGCCAGTACGTCCCCGGTTCCGGCCGTGGCCAGCCCCGGGTTGCCGCTGGTGTTGCGGTGCCAGGTGCCGTCGGGGGCGCAGACCAGCGTGCCGGCCCCCTTCAGGACCACCCAGGCGCCGAAGCGCCGCGCCAGCGCCTGGGCGGCGGCCGGGCGGTCGGCCTGGATGCGGGCGGTGTCCAGGCCGAGCAGTCGGCCCGCCTCGGCCGGATGCGGGGTCAGCACCACCGGTCCGTCGCCCCAGTTGGGCCGGATGCCGCCGTTGGCCAGCAGGTTCAGGCCGTCGGCATCCAGCACCAGCGGCGCGCCATGGCGCAGAACGAACAGCTCGGACAGGGCGTTGGCCGCGCTCGGGCCGGTGCCGATGCCGCACCCGGCAACCCAGGCGGTCACGCCCCAGTCCGTGTCGAGCAGCGAGCGCGCGTCGCGCAGCATCAGTTCCGGTTGCAGCGGGTCGCAGGGCAGCGGCGCCGCGTCCTGGGCGAAGCCCACCAGCACCTTGCCGGCGCCGGTCTTGAGCGCGGCGCGCGCGGCCAGCAGCGCCGCGCCTTCCATGCCGCGCCCGCCGCCCACGACGCCAACGGTGCCGAAACTGCCTTTGTGCGTGTCCGGGCCGCGCGCGGCGAACAGGGCGGGCAGATCGTCGCGGCGGATCTCGCCGGCAAAGAAGGAATCGGGGGTGTTCATGGGCTGAGGCTCCGGGATCGTCGGGGCAGGGGCTATCCACTATAGTGCCCCAAAACGCGCGGCCTTCCGCCCGCGCCACCGGAGACGACGATGACCGATATCACGCTGGAACACTATTCCGCCTACGAGTCCCTCAAGCTGCGCCGCCATCCCAACGGCGTGCTGGAGCTGATCATGGGCTCCAAGGACGGCAAGCCGGGCAAGCTGTCCACCGCCGACGACCGCATGCACCGCGAGCTGGCCGACATCTGGCGCGATATCGATACCGACCCGGACACCCGGGTGGTGGTGATCCGCGGCGAGGGCAAGGGTTTCTCGGGCGGCGGCGACCTGGACCTGGTGCAGCAGATGGCCGAGGACTTCGACGTGCGCACCCGCGTCTGGCGCGAGGCGCGCGACCTGGTCTACAACATCATCAACTGCAGCAAGCCGATCGTCTCGGCGATGCACGGCGCCGCCGTGGGCGCGGGGCTGGTGGCCGGCCTGCTGGCCGACATCTCGATCGCCGCGCGCGATGCCCGTATCATCGACGGCCACACCCGCCTGGGCGTTACCGCCGGTGACCATGCCGCCATCGTCTGGCCGCTGCTGTGCGGCATGGCGCGCGCCAAGTACTACCTGATGCTGTGCGAAACCGTGAGCGGCGAAGAGGCCGAGCGTATTGGCCTGGTGTCGCTGTGCGTGGACGAGGCCGAGTTGATCGGCCGCGCCTTCGAGGTCGCCAACCGTCTGGCGGCCGGCTCGCAGACCGCCATCCGCTGGACCAAGTATTCGCTGAACAACTGGCTGCGCATGGCCGGCCCGACCTTCGATACGTCGCTGGCGCTGGAATTCATGGGATTCGGCGGCCCGGACGTGCGCGAAGGCGTGCAGTCGCTGCGCGAGCGGCGGGCGCCGAACTTCCGGCCCGACTCGCCGTTCTGACAAGGGCGGTTGCCGGCCGCGTCCGGCCCCGCGCCGGGCGGGATCTGGCCAAGCGTCCCGGCCCAGGCGTCGCATGCGGCGCGGCGGGCGCGCAAGGCGCCCGGCCGTGCCGGATTCACTTCTTGAAGAACGCCGCGAAGGCGGCCTGCGCCTCTTCCGTCTGCAGGCGGGCGCGGAACTGCTGCGCCTCGTAATCGAGCGTGTCCTGGATCGCCTGCCGCTCCGGGCGCTTGAGCATGGCCTTGGTCAGCCGCAAGGCGGCCGGCGGTTGCTTGGCCAGGCTGGCGGCGGTGGCCTGCGCGGCAGCCAGGGCGCCGCCCTTGGCGGTGACCGCGGTGGCCAGGCCGGCCTCGCAGGCTTCCCGCGCCGAGAACGCCTTGCCCTGCAACAGCCATTCGGCGGCGCGGCGGGCGCCGGCCAGGCGCGGCATCAGCAGGCTGGACGCGCCCTCGGGGCACAGGCCCAGCGCCACGAACGGCATGCGCAGCGTGGCGCCTTCGCCGATGTAGACGAAGTCGCAATGCTGCAGCAGCGTCACGCCGATGCCGATGGCATAGCCCTCGACGGCGGCGATGACCGGCACGTCGGCCTGCGTCAACGCGCGCAGGAAGGTCAGGCCGGCGCTGTCGCCGGCGCCGCGCTCGGCCTGGAAGTCGCGCAGGTCATTGCCGGCGGTGAAGTGTTCGCCGGCGCCGGCCAGGATCACCGCCGACACGCCGGTGTCGGCGCTGGCCAGCGCGAGCTGTTCGGTCAGCGCGGCGTAGGTGGCCGTGTCGAGCGCGTTGCGGCGGTCCTGGCGGTCGATCACCAGCGTCAGCACCGCGCCGTCGCGCGTGACCCGCAGCCCGGCGCTCATGCGAAGGTCCTGGCGGCCAGCTGGGTCTTGGCCTCGGCGTACTCGCGGCGCAGCGTGTCGACGATCTGGCGCGTCGGCTGCACGCTGCCGATGTTGCCCACGCCCTGGCCCGCGCCCCAGATGTCCTTCCACGGCTTGACGCGGCTGGAGCCGAAGTTGGAGGCGCCGCTGTCCGGCTGCGGCAGGTTGGCCGGATCGAGACCGGCGGCGCTGATGCTGGCCTTCAGGTAGTTGCCGGGGATGCCGGTGAAGAACGGGGTGTAGAGGATGTCGGCCGCGCTGGCCTCGACGATGGCGGACTTGTAGCCTTCGCTGGCGTTGGCTTCCTCGCTGGCGATGAAGCGCGTGCCCATGTAGGCGAAGTCCACGCCCATGGCGAGCGCGGCCAGCACCTGGGCGCCCGAGGTGATGGCGCCCGACAGGATCAGCGGGCCGTCGTAGAAGCGGCGCACTTCGGACACCAGCGCGAACGGGCTGAGCGTGCCGGCATGGCCGCCCGCGCCCGCGCACACCAGGATCAGCCCGTCCACGCCCGCTTCCAGCGCCTTTTCGGCGTGGCGGATGGTGGTGACGTCGTGGAACACCTTGCCGCCCCAGTCGTGGATGCCTTTGACCAGGTCGCCGGGCGCGCGCAGGCTGGTGATGATCAGCGGCACGCGGTGGCTGGCGCACACCGCCAGATCCTGTTCGAGCCGGTCGTTGGACTGGTGGATGATCTGGTTGACGGCGTAGGGCGCGACGGCGGCGCCCGGATTGGCCTCGCGGTACGAGGCCAGCCCCGCCTGGATCTCGTCCAGCCAGTCGGTCAGCAGGCTCTGCGGACGCGCGTTGAGCGCCGGAAACGAACCGACGATGCCGCTCGTGCATTGGGCGACGACCAGCTTCGGGTTGGACACGATGAACATGGGGGCGCTGATGACCGGCAGGGACATCTGGCCATACAGATCTGTCACGAGGGAGTGGGGCATAACGGCGTCACGTGTGGTTTCGGGTTGAGCGCCCAAGCCGCGCTTGCATGGCGGAAAGGGATGTGCCTACAATTACCTACCGACCGTCCGGTAATTAATTAATCTTTATTTAACGGCAAGCGCCGAACCGCTGTCAATGGAACGGGACCGCCCGCGGTCCGGCATTGCCTGCCTCGACGCCGCCTCACCAGGTTCCCTCATGGCGACTTCCGCAGCCCCCGCCACCAAACGCGCCCGCGCCGGCCGCCCGCCGACCCTGGCGGCGCCGCGCGAACGCATCCTGGCCGAAGCCGCCAAGCTGTTCGCGCGCAGCGGCTACGACGGCAGTTCGGTGTCGGACCTGGCCGCCGCCATTGGCGTGTCCAAGGCCGCCATCTATCACTACTTCACCACCAAGCAGGACATCTACGACGCCATCATCCTGGCGGTGTTGAGCGGCCTGAACCAGAGCGTCGGCCAGGACGTGGCGCGCGCCGAGGGCGGCGCCGCCCGCCTGCGCGCCTTCATGGTCGGCCACGCCCGCTATTTCGAGCAGCACCACGCCGAGTTCGTCACCATGCTGATCGGCTATTCCGGCATGGCGCTGCCCGAGCGCGAGGACGCCGCCCGGCTGCGCGACGGCTACGAGAAGCGCCTGCGCGACCTGATCGCGCAGGGCGTGGCCGAAGGCGCGTTCCGGCCGCTGGACGTGCCCGCCACCGGCCGCGCCGTGCTGTCGATGCTGAACTGGATGGTGCGCTGGTACAAGCCCGGCCAGGGCGACAGCGCCGAGACCATCGCCGCCGGCTATTTCGATTTACTGGTTGGCGGCATGCGCCCCTGAGCGCCGCCGCCCCGCACTCCCGAGAGACTGACATCATGGCCCTGGACACCGAAACCCTGACCCTGTTGCTGGACGCCGTGCGCCGCTTCGTGCACGAACGCCTGATTCCCGCCGAGGACGAACTGGCCGCCAGCGGCCAGGTGCCGCCGGACATCGTCGCCGAAATGCGCGAGCTGGGCCTGTTCGGCCTGTCGATCTCGCCCGACCACGGCGGCCTGGGCCTGACGATGGAAGAAGAAGTGAAGGTGGTGTTCGAACTGGGCCAGACCTCGCCCGCGTTCCGTTCGCTGGCCGGCACCAACATCGGCATCGGCTCGCAGGCCATCGTGCTGGCCGGCACCGACGAACAGCGCGCCCGTTACCTGCCGCGCCTGGCCAGCGGCGAACTGATCGGCTCGTTCGCGCTGACCGAACCCGACGCCGGCTCCGACGCCATGGCGCTGCGCCTGTCGGCCGAACGCGACGGCGACCACTACGTGCTCAACGGCACCAAGCGCTACATCACCAACGCGCCCATCGCCGGCCTGTTCTCGGTGATGGCGCGCACCGCGCCCGAACGCCGCGCCAATTCCATTTCGTGCTTCCTGGTCGAAGCCGGCACGCCTGGCCTCATCATCGGCAAGCCCGACAAGAAAATGGGCCAGGCCGGCGCGCTCACCAGCGACGTGGTCTTCGACAACTGCCGCGTCCCCGCCTCGGCCCTGCTGGGCGGCGAGGAAGGCAACGGTTTCCGCACCTCGATGCGCGTGCTGGACAAGGGCCGCCTGCACATCTCGGCCCTGTGCGTCGGCATCGCCGACCGCCTGCTGCGCGACGCCGTCAAATACGCCACCGAACGCAAGCAGTTCGGCCAGCCCATCGCCGAGTTCCAGCTGATCCAGGCCATGATCGCCGACAGCCAGGCCGAACTCTACGCCGCCCGCTGCATGGTGCTGGACGCCGCCCGCCTGCGCGACCGCGGCGAGAACACCACCATGCAGGCCGCCTGCTGCAAGCTCTACGCCACCGAAATGGTCGGCCGCGTCGCCGACCGCGCCGTCCAGATCCACGGCGGCGCCGGCTACATGTCCGAATACGCCGTGGAACGCTTCTACCGCGACGTGCGCCTCTTCCGCATCTTCGAAGGCACCTCGCAAATCCAGCAACTGGTCATCGCCCGCGAGGTCATCAAGGCCAATAGCTAAGCCGTGCGAAGGCGTGGCGGGCATCCACCCGCCACCCCCCGATGCCGACACCTCAACACTGGAGCAATAGGGCAGGTCGCCATGCATCGTGAAGGTCCTCCACCCCCCCGATGGTCGTCACCAGAATGCCAAGCACACCGCCCATCCCAGCGCCCGTCATGAGCCTTCAGTGCAGCCCTTTGCTGTGGGGCGCGGGGTGCGGGGGGCGTGTAGATGCGCCCGACGGAATCCGAAGGAGTCGCCGCAGGCGAGGACGAGGATGAGTAAGGGGCAGTCCGGAGCGAACGCTCCGGACCGCAATCGTAGCCCCCCGCACCCCGCGCCCCACAGCAAAGGGCGTCTAAAGAACCCAATCGCGTCCACCCAAAACGACCACCCCAACACACCCAAGCCCCCACCGGCTAATATCCCCACTGACCCAATCCTCTCTGGCGAAAAGATAAAAGATGTCGCAACGTCCCGCTCCCCTGACAGGCATCCGCGTCCTGGACCTGACCCGCGTTCTCGCCGGCCCCTGGTGCACCCAGAACCTGGCCGACCTCGGCGCCGAAGTCATCAAGATCGAGCGCCCCGGCGCCGGTGACGACACCCGCGCCTGGGGCCCCCCGTACCTGAAGGACGCGGCCGGCAACGACACCACCGAGGCCGCCTACTACCTCTCGGCCAACCGCAACAAATTCTCCGTCGCCCTCGATATCGCCTCGCCGCGCGGCGCCGAACTGGTGCGTGAACTGGCCTTGCAGAGCGACATCCTGGTCGAGAACTTCAAGGTCGGCGGCCTGGCCAAGTACGGTCTGGACTACGCCAGCCTCAAGGAAGCGAACCCGCGCCTGATCTACTGCTCCATCACCGGCTTCGGCCAGACCGGCCCCTACGCCAGCCGCCCCGGCTACGACTTCATGATCCAGGGCATGGGCGGCCTGATGAGCATCACCGGCGAGCGCGACGACCTGCCCGGCGGCGGCCCGCAGAAAGCGGGCGTGGCCGTGGCCGACCTGATGACCGGCATGTACTCCACCGTCGGCATCCTGGCCGCGCTGCACGAGCGCTCGGTCAGCGGCCTGGGCCAGCACATCGACATGGCGCTGCTGGATTGCCAGGTCGCCATGCTGGCGAACCAGAACCTGAACTTCATGACCTCCGGCAACGCCCCGCGCCGCGCCGGCAACGCGCACCAGAACCTGGTGCCGTACCAGGTCTTCGCCGCCAGCGACGGCCACCTGATCGTCGCCGTGGGCAACGACAGCCAGTTCCGCAACTATTGCGGCGCCATCGGCCTGCCCGAACTCTCGGCCGACCCGCGTTTCTCCACCAACCCGCAGCGCGTCAAGAACCGCGAGGCGCTGGTGCCGCTGCTGGCCGAACGCATGGCCACCGGCGCGCGCGACCACTGGCTCGCCTCGCTCGAGGCCGTGGGCGTGCCGGCCGGCCCGATCAATACGCTCGACCAGGTCTACGAAGACCCGCAGGTGCTGGCGCGCGGCATGAAGCGCGAACTGCCGCATCCCACCGCGGGCACCGTGCCCATGGCGGCAAGTCCGCTGAAGTTCTCGGGCAGCCCGGTCGAATACCGTCGCGCCCCGCCCATGCTGGGCGAACACACCGCGCAGGTGCTGGCCGAAAAGCTCGGGCTGTCGGACGCGGAGATCCGGGCGCTGGCGCAAAGCCCGTCCTGATCCCCGCGGCGCGCGGCGCACACACCATTCCAATGACAGGCAGGAGAAGTTGATGACGGAGATTCAAACCATCGGCGTCGTGGGCGCCGGGGCCATGGGGCGTGGCATCGCCCAGATCGCGGCGCAGGCCGGCTTGCGGGTGCGCTTGTACGACACCAGCGCCGACGCCGTGGCCGCCGCGCGCGAGTCGCTGCGCCAGACCTGGGACAAGCTGGCCCAGAAGGGCAAGCTGACCGCCGCCGACGCGCAGGCCGCGCTGGAGCGGGTCGAGTCCGCCACCGCGCTGACCGACATGTCGCAATGCCAGCTGGTGGTCGAAGCCATCGTCGAGCGCCTGGACGTCAAGCGCGACCTGTTCGCGGCGCTCGAAGGCGTGGTGGCCGATGACTGCATCCTGGCCTCCAACACCTCGTCGCTGTCGATCACCGCCATCGCCGCCGCCTGCAAGCTGCCGCAGCGCGTCGCCGGCTATCACTTCTTCAACCCGGTGGCGCTGATGAAGGTGGTCGAGGTCATCGACGGCCTGCGCAGCGCGCCCGAGACCGGCGACGCGCTGGCCGAACTGGCGCGCCGCATGGGCCACACGCCGGTGCGCGCCAAGGACATGCCCGGCTTCATCGTCAACCACGCCGGTCGCGGCATGAATACCGAAGGCCTGCGCGTGGCGCAGGAATCGGTGGCAAGCTTCGCGCAGGTGGATGCCATCATGCGCGAGCAGGCCGGTTTCCGCATGGGGCCGTTCGAGCTGCTGGACCTGACCGCGCTGGACGTTTCGCATCCGGTGATGGAATCCATCTACCGCCAGTTCTTCGACGAGCCGCGCTTTCGCCCGTCGCCCATCACCACCGTGCGTCTGGCCGGCGGCCTGATCGGCCGCAAGGCCGGCGAGGGCTTCTACAAGTATGTCGACGGCCAGAAGCAAGTGCCCGCCGAGCCGCCCGTGCCGGCGCTGCCGCAAGGCCTGAAGGTCTGGGTCAGCCCGCGCCACGCGGAAGGTTACGCGCGCGCCACCGCGCTGCTGGAAAAGCTGGGCGCGCCGCTGGTGTCCGGTTCCACGCCGGCGGCCGATGCGCTCATCATCGTCACGCCGTTCGGTGAAGACGTGTCCACCACGGCGTCGGCGCAAGGGCTGGATCCGGCGCGCTGCGTCGGCCTCGATACCCTGCACGCGTTCGACAAGGCCAAGCGCCGCACCCTGATGGTGTCGCCGGCAACCGAGGCTAAATGGCGCGATGCCGCGCACGCGCTGCTGGCCGGCGACGGCGTGCCGGTGTCGGTGGTCGAGGATTCGCCGGGCTTCGTCGCGCAGCGCATCGTGGCCATGATCGTCAACATCGCCGCCGATATCGCGCAACAGCAGATCGCCACGCCGGAAGACATCGACCGCGCCGTGACCCTGGGCCTGGGATATCCGGTGGGCCCGCTGGCCCTGGGCGATGCGCTGGGCGCCGAACGCATCCTCGAGATCCTCAAGAGCATGCAGCGCGTCACGGGCGACCCGCGCTACCGTCCCAGCCTGTGGCTGCAGCGCCGCGTGCAGTTGGGCATGTCGCTGCTCAAGACCTCGGCCGCCGACTGACGCGAAGCGCCGCCGGAAACAAAAAAGCCCCTCGATGCATCGAGGGGCTTTTTTTCGGGCCCGCGGGACTCGCGGTCGCGCGGCGCGAAGGGTAGCGCTTACTTGGCCGCATCCACCATGTACTGGACCGCCGCGCGGATGTCGTCTTCCGAAGCGTTGGCCGCGCCGCCCTTGGGCGGCATGGGCGGCTTGCCCTGCATCGCGACCTTGACCATGGCGTCCATGCCGGTCTTGATGTAGGGCTCCCAGGCGGCCTTGTCGCCGAACTTGGGGGCGTTGGCCACGCCGGTGGCGTGACAGGCGAAACAGACGCTCTTATAGAGCTTTTCACCAGCGGGATTGACCGTGGCGGCCTGTTGCGGCGCGGCGGCCGGTGCCGGTGCGGCGGCAGGCGCGGCAGCAGCGGGGGCCGGGGCAGCAGCAGCGGGGGCGGCGGCGGCCGGGGCGGGCGCGGCAGCCGGAGCCGCAGCGGCCGGCGCGGCGTCGCCTTCCTTCTTGGCGCCTTCCTCAGCCGGCGCGGCCGGTTCCGGCAGCGAACCGCCCGACTTGTTGGCCATGTAGACCACGGCGCGCGCGACCTCGAAGTCGGACAGCGTCGGGTTGCCGCCCTTGGCGGGCATGCCACCCTTGCCATGCAGCGCGACGTTCATCATTGCGTCGAAACCGGACTTGATGAAGGGCGCCCAGGCGGCGTTGTCGCCCACCTTGGGAGCGCCGGCCACGCCGGCGGTATGACAGGCCGTACAGACGGCTTGGAAGACTTGTTCGCCGGTCTTGAAGACCTTGGGCGCGTTGGCGTCGACCAGCGCGAACCCGGCGACGGGGGCAATGCGTTTGGTGACGGCTTCGGTGGATAGCGTATCCGAGCCGGCGCCGACCTTGGAGCCCGAGGCGACCATGTTCACCAGTAGGATGATGATGGCGATAGGCACCACGAAGGCCAGTATGACCGTGACGATCAGTTGCTTCGGGGTCTTGATGGGGGAGGAGTGCTCTTCTATGTGTTCCTGCTCGTTGCTCATGACCAAATCCTGCTAACGGGTACCGGGGCGCCTGGCGGCGGCAACAGAAAATCAGTACTGCACAAAGGGCGGCAAAAGCAGACCGCCTTGCAAGCAAACGCTGGATTATATAACGGTGTCACGGACACGCGTCCAACGTCCGGACGGGGTTTTCACGCAGTTTGCCCGGCGAATTGATCCACTTCATGCAGATTGCGCAAAACTGGGTACAATACCGCCTCCTTGCGCTGCGCCCGTAGTTCAATGGATAGAATGAGAGTTTCCGAAGCTCTTGATACAGGTTCGATTCCTGTCGGGCGCGCCATCGACCAATTCGATGGCCCATCATCACGTTGCCGCAACGGCGTCGCGGATGGTCAATGCGATGCCGATGCCCAGGCCGGCCAACAGCACGCCGGCGGCCTGATTGGCTGTTCCAGACGCAAGCAACGGCGCCGCCAGCGGCACCAGCGACAGAATGGACACGTTGTTCAGCGTCTCCGCCGCGGCCAGCACCGCGCCCTTGTCCCGATCCGATCGTTTCGCCAATACGGCCGTGGATAGCGGCGCGCCCGCGCCCAGCGCGGCGCCCCACGCCGCCAGGCAGGCCAGCGCGCCGGGCAGTGGCAATGGCAGAAGATAGAACGCCGCAACGCAGCCACCGAGCAGCGTGGTGGTGATGACCAAAGCGCCTTCTTCTCCGCAGCCCAGCCGGCGCAGCGCACCGGTGGAAAGGTTGCCGACCCCCAGCCCGATGCCGAACGCCGTTGCGCTCAGGCCGACCTGAGCCACGTCCAACTGATAGCGCGCGCGCAGGATTTCCCCCGAAAGCAGAAAGGCGGCCACGCCCGCGCCGTTCCAGAGCCCTTTGGCCAACAGCGGACGCACGATGGCCCGCGCGCGCAGCCAATGTACTGCGCTGCGCTGGCGCGGCGCGCGCGCGGCGTGCCCACGCGGTATCGACATGCCGCTGACAACGCAGGCGACAAGGCAGCCCGCCGACGTCAGCAGGAACGGTGCGCGCCAGCCGATCCAGTCGGTCAGCAGGCCGGCCAGCGCGGGCCCCATCGCGATGCCCGCCGTCATGCCCAGCATGACGACGCCCATGGCCGCGGCCTGGCGGTCGCGCGGCATGCTTTCGGCGACCAGCGCGAACGCGTTCGGAATGATGACGGCGGAGGCGAGGCCGCCGAAAATCCGCAGCGCCAGCGCGACCTCCAGGGTTGGCGCCAACGCGACGCCGACGCCGTCGATCGCGAATGACAGCAGGCCGGCCAGCAACAGCCGGCGCCGATCGACGCGATCCGATAGGTGGCCAAGGATCGGCGCCGCGATGGCGTAGGCGAACGCGTAGCTGGAAATCAGCCACGCGGCCTGGGCCGGACTGGCGCGAAAGGCGTCGGCCAACGGGTTCAACATCGGCGCGAGCATGAACTCGCTCGCGCCGACGAAAAACACGGACAGGGAAAGTGCGGACAGCAAGTGGCGTCCGTTGCCGACGTCGGCAATGGTTCTGGAACAGGACATGCCTTCTCCCGTGCAGATGCGAGTGGAGGTAAATGGAAAGAAAACGGGGGAAAAACGGGGAAAAGTGGCGACGCTGGGGAATGCCGCGAGGAGGCGGGGCGTCGGAGTGCGCGAGGCGGGGGAACAGCCGCGGGGGGCTGGACAACAAGCAGCGCTGATCCGGGGATCAGACAACCGACGTCATGATACCGGCTTGGTTGTGCGCGTTCAACCGACCAAGCGAGGCCATGGCGTCCATCCGCTGATTGTTGTCGCCGAGGCAACACCATGATCCCCTGGCCGGGCCTTCTGCCGCGGTTCAGGCCGACCTACGATCCGGGTGTCGTTCCAGCGCGCGCACCGTCCCGCGCCACGCTGCCTGGACCTGCCCAACCCCCTGAAGGAGTCACCATGAGTCAACGCCTGAACGCTTTCGCCCAATCGCCCGAACTGTTCAAGAAATTCGTCGAGTTCGGCATGCTCTTGAAGTCCGGCGCGATCGAGCAGTCCATCCTGTCGCTGGTGGAGATCCGGGCATCGCAGCTCAATGGCTGCGGCTTCTGCCTGGACATGCACGTGAAGGAAGCCAAGATCCGTGGCGAGCGCGAGCTGCGCCTGCACCATGTGACGATCTGGCGCGAATCCACCGAGTTCTCGCCGCGGGAGCGCGCCTGCCTGGCCTGGACCGAGGCGCTGACCACGCTGGGCGCGCAGGGCGTGCCCGACGAGGTCTACGAGCGCGTGCGCACGCAACTGTCCGAAAAGGAGATCAGCGACCTCAGCTTCGCCATCATGTCCATCAACGGCTGGAATCGCCTGAACGTCGGCTTCCGGACCGTGCCCGGCTCGGCCGACAAGGCCTATGGCCTGGACAAGGCCAAGTTCAACTGAGGAGCGCGCCATGAAAATCCTGGTCATCGGCGGCACGGGCCTGATCGGCTCCAAGCTCGTCAAATTGCTCATCGAACGGGGCCATGACGCTGTCGCCGCGTCGCCCGCGACCGGCGTCGACACGATCACCGGCGCAGGCCTGGACGCGGCGCTGGTCGGGGTCGAGACCGTGGTCGACGTGGCCAACTCGCCGTCGTTCGAAGACAGGGCCGTGCTGGAATTCTTCCAGACCTCGGGGCGCAACCTGCTGGCCGCCGAGGCTCGCGCCGGCGTGCGCCACCATGTCGCGCTGTCGGTGGTGGGCACGCACCGGCTGGCCGAAAGCGGTTACTTCCGCGGCAAGATCGCGCAGGAACAATTGATCCGGGCGGCCGGCATTCCCTACACCATCGTTCACAGCACGCAGTTCTTCGAATTCCTGGGCGGCATCGTGCAGTCGGGCACCCAGGATGGCGAAGTGCGCCTGTCGCCCGCCTACGTCCAGCCGATCGCGTCCGACGACGTGGCGCTGGCCATGGCCGACGCCACGCTGGCGCCGCCGGTGAACGGCATCGTGGAAATCGCCGGGCCAGAGCGCCTGCGCCTGGCCGAACTGGCGCGGCGCTACATGGACAGGATCGGCGACTCACGCACGCTGCGGGCGGACGCGGGCGCGCGCTATTTCGGGGCGCTGCTCGACGATACGACACTGGTGCCCGGCCCCGGCCCGCGCCTGGGCGCGATCGATTTCGAAACGTGGTTCAGCCGTTCGGGTTCGGGCAAGTAGCGGCGCGCGCGGAGACTTCCATGAGCAGACCGCGGCCGCCTGCGCAGGCGCTCCTGGACAAGTACCGGGGCGGTGATTTCCAACCCCTGTACGCCACCAGCGTGACGGTGCGGGGCGGCGAGGCCGCGCATGGCCGCGCCTCCGGCATCGCCATGTCGGATGACGGCGCGTTGCAGGTCGAGCTGCGCCTGCCTGTCGAACTGGGCGGCCCGGGCGGAGGAACCAACCCCGAGCAACTGTTCGCCGCGGGCTATGCGGCTTGTTTTCACGGTGCGCTCAGCATGCTGGCCGAGCGCGCCGGCCTGGCCATTGCCGATGTCTCGGTGACGGCCATCATCGCCTTTGGCCGCGATCCCGTCGATGGCCTGTTCGCGCTGTCAGCGGACATCAACATCCACCTGCCTGGCGTGGCCAGGGCGGTGGCCGAGGAGCTGGTGCGCAATACGGAACGCCTGTGTCCTTACGCCAAGATGGCGCAGGGCGGTATCGAATGCGTGGTGGCGTTGACGCAATAGCGATTCAGGCCGGCGCCGACAGCAGGCTGTCGAGAATCTGCAGGTCCAGCGCGCGGATGCGCTCGGTCATGTAGTCGATGAAGACCCGCATGCGCGCCGGCAGGTGTTGGCGGCTCAGGAAACACAGGTAGTGTCCGCGGTCGTCGGGCGCGTATTGCGGCAGGCACGCCACCAGCGTGCCGGCGCGCAGGTGATCACAGACCTGATAGCCGGCCATCTGCGCGATGCCATGGCCGTCCAGCACCGCTTGCAATACCAGGTCGGCGTCATTGAAGGTGAGCATGGCGGGCGGAGCGACTTTGCGCAGCTGGCCGCCGACCTTGAATTCCCACTCATATACGCGTCCGGAGGCGAGCCGGAAGTTGACGCAGCGGTGGCCGGCGATGTCGTCGACGCTGTCCGGCAGGCCATGGCGGGCGACGTAGGCGGGGGCGGCGCACAGCATCATCTGCATGGGTATCACTTTCTTGGCGATTACCTGGCTGTCTTCCATGCGGCCGTTGCGGAACGAGAGGTCGACGCGGTCGGTGGTGAAGTCGGTGGGGCCGTCGTCCAGCAACAGTTCCACCGAAATATCAGGATTGGCGTGGCGGAACCCTTGCAGCAGCGGCGCGACGACCTTGCGGCCGAAACCCACGGTGGAACACACGCGCAATTGACCCGCGGGCGGGCCCTCGCGCAGTTCCCGCATGTCGTCCAGGGCCTGGACGATGCGTTCCACACCGGGATGGCATTGTTCGTAGAAGCGCTCGCCCTCGAGGGTCAGCGAGGTGCTGCGCGTGGTGCGGACGAACAGGCGGGTGCCCAACTGGTCTTCCAGTTTTTGCACGCTGCGGCTGACCGCCGAGCGACCGATGCCCAGGCGGTCGCCGGCCTTGGCGAAGTTGCCTTCCGCGGCGACGGCGATGAAGGCCACGACGCCCGCGTAGCTGGTTGCAAAGCTGTCGGCCAGGGAGTCCGGCGCGGTGGAGCGGGGCGCGGCCGACGAGGCGGATGAGAGTGTCGACATGGTGGTGGCTCGGTGAGTGGGTGGGTCCTACCCCTCAAGACGGCACACCGGGCAACTTTGTGACATCGTCCGCAAAAAGTACGGGCTTTCCCTAGAGGCAAGGCCCGCGTGCGCGTGGGCCCGCTCCGGGCCGCCTCCGAACCGCCGACCGCCTATTCGACGGGTGTCAGGGCGGGGGCGCCCTGCTTCTTGATCAGGACCACCAGGAACCTGGCCGGCCTGGTCTGGCTGGCGTTGCGGCCTACGGTGTGAATGTCGTCCGGCCCTTCGTAGAACGTCTGGCCGGCGGTCAGCGTCACTTCCCTGCCGCCCTTGACCTGCATGACGATGCTGCCCTCGAGCACATAGACGAAAGCATGGGCGTCGTGGCGATGGACCGGGTCGGCGCCGCCAGGAGGGTAGTCGACGAGCAGCATCAGGGCGTCCCTGCCGGGAATGTCCGGCAGGTTCCTGGCCATCAATTCCGTGACCACCGGATTGGCCGGCCCGGCGGTGGCTGCGTGGTGGGAGGCGGCGTGGGCCGGCGAGGCCAGCAATGCGCCGGCGGCAATAAGGGGGAGTGCGAACTTCGCGATTCTCGACATGGCCTGTCCTTGGTTGAAAGGTGACAGGTCGATCGTAGAAGTGCGGCAGGCCCGGCGGTAGGTCCGCGCAGGGGATCACCGTGTTGCCCGCGGCGCACCAACGCGGGCGGCGGGCGGCGGGCAGTGGTCAGCCCCGGGCCAGCGCCGCCGCGATGCGCGCCAGCTTGTCCGGGTTGCGTTGCACCAGCACCCGCGTCAGGCGTTCGCCATCGGTCTCATAGGACTGCACGGATTCCAGTTGGCCATCGATGAAGCGCAGCAGGGCCCATTGCCCGTTCACCAGGACCACCTCGGTGCGCAACGCATCGCGGAACCGGCGCTTGCCCGCGTAGAACAGCTGTGCCAGGCGCTTGCCTCCCACCAGGCTGGCAAAGCTGCCGACCTTGCCGCCGCCGTCGCCAATGAGTTCGGCATCGTCGCTGAGCAGCGCATGCAGGCCATGGAAATCGCTGCGCTGCATCGCGTCGGCGAAGGCTTGCAGCAGGCGCTGCAGCGTCGCCCTTGGCACGGCTTCGCGCGGGGTGCCCTGGCGCAACTGCTGCCGCGCCCTTCGGACGAGCTGGCGCACCGCCGCCTGGCTCTTGTCTAGCGTCTGCGCGATGTCTTCATAGTCGGCGTCGAACACGTCGCGCATCAGGAAGGCCGCGCGGGCGTCCGGCGACAGGCGCTCCAGCATGAACAGAAACGCCACCGACACGTTGTCGGCCAGTTCGTGCAGCTGCTCCGGCGTGGACGGCGCGGCCATCAACATGGGTTCGGGCAGCCAGACGCCCACGTAATGGGCGCGCTCGGCCTTGGCCAGGCGCAGGCGGTCGATGGACAGGCGGGTGGCGACGGTGACCAGCCATGCTTCGGGATTTTCGATGGCGCCGCGGTCGGCGCCATGCCAACGCAGCCATGCGTCCTGCACCACGTCTTCGGCCTCGGCCACTTCGCCCAGCATGCGGTACGCGATCGCATACAGGCGCGGGCGATGACTGTCGAACAGGGTCACCGAATCGGTCATGGCAGGGGTGGACGCGAAGGGAAGGGGATGTGGCAGGCGGCTATTTTGCCGCAGCGAGACGCGCCGCGACAAGCGGAAAACGCCGATGCGAACGCCTGGCGATGCGCAGTGGTGCGTCGCGCACAACAGCATGCTTCCCGCCGCGAGCCTACCGCCAGGGACGCGCCACCCCTAGGATGCCTCCATCGCCTTTCCGGCACGCCGCAAGGCCTTGCCGCCACCCCGCAGGATCGCGTCAATGCCGACCTGCCCGCGCTGTCGCGAGCCTGATCCAACCGCCTCTCTGGAGATCCCGTCATGCCATCCGCAACCCAAACCCTGCCGTTCAGCAGCCTGTCCGATCCGGGCGTCCGGCCTCCCCACGATCTGGTGCCCTCGCGTTATGCGCTGCGGGTGGGCGAGATCGATGCGCTGGTGATCAGCGATGGCGTGCTGCCGTTGCCCACCGCGACCATGGCCACCAATGCCGATCCCGCCGATCTGGCGCGGTGGCTGCAATACATGTTCATGCCGCCGGACGCCTTCGATTGGCCGCTGAACGTGATGGTGGCCCGCAGCGGCGACCAGACGATCCTGATCGACGCCGGCCTCGGCGGGCAGTTCCCGGGCTTTCCGCGCGCCGGCCAATTGCCCCAGCGCCTGGAGGACGCCGGCATCGCGCTGGAGTCGGTGACGGACGTGATCATCACGCACATGCACATGGACCATGTCGGCGGCCTGCTGGTCGATGGCGTGAAGGAACGCCTGCGGCCCGACGTGCGCATCCACGTGTCCGCGACCGAGGTCGCGTTCTGGACGTCGCCGGACTTCTCCCATACGGTCATGCCCAAGCCGGTGCCTGCCGTGCTCAGGTCGACCGCGACCAGTTTCTACAACGAATACCGCGACCGGCTGCGGATCTTCCAGGACCGGCACGAAGTGGCGCCCGGCGTGGTCGTGCGCATCACCGGCGGACATACCCCGGGACACAGCGTGGTCGACCTGATCGGCGGCGATGAGCGGCTGACCTTTGCCGGCGACGCGATATTCCCCGTGGGCTTCGATCATCCCGACTGGCACAACGGCTTCGAGCACGACCCTGAGGAATCCGCCCGCGTGCGGCTCCGTCTTTTCCAGGAACTGGCGCAGAACCGCGGGCTGCTGGTGGCCGCCCATCTGCCGTTCCCCTCCGTCGGCCGGGTGGCGATCGATGGCGAGGCCTTTCGCTGGGTGCCGGTCATATGGGACTACTGACGGGACTACTGACCGCGCCGGCGCTGCTCTTCAAATAGCACACCGTTGTGACACACCGGAGCGCAAGCCCCGATGTGGCTTGGGTGTCGGGCTCGCGCCACAAATTCGTCCGATTTTCATCGATGATGATCCGCGTGTGCCGAGGTCCCAAAAACTGACATACAGCGTTCCTAGAATTCGTTCCGGTCATGCGCGGAATCGCCGCTCGTGTTGCGTGCCGACCCGCATGCGCATGTCTGTTCAATCAACGGGAATCTGTAATGAAAAAGACTCTGTTCGTCACCGCTCTGTTCGCCGCGCTGTCCGGCGTGGCGCATGCTGAAACCTCGGTGACCCTGTACGGCCTGATCGACACCGGCGTGGGCTTCCAGCGCATCAAGGGCAACGACGGCTACAAGGAATCGAAGGTCGGCATGTCCAACGGCGTGTCCAGCGGTTCGCGCTGGGGCCTGCGCGGCGCCGAAGACCTGGGCGACGGCCTGAGCGCCGTGTTCACGCTGGAAAGCGGCTTCAACTCGGCCAACGGCCAGTCGGGCCAGAGCGGTCGCCTGTTCGGCCGCCAGGCCACCGTCGGCCTGAAGGGCGATTCGTGGGGCCTGCTGGAATTTGGCCGCCAGACCAACATCGCCTCGAAGTACATCGGCGCGATCGATCCGTTCGGCGCCAGCTACGGCCAGGCCAACGTTGGCGCCGCCTTCGGCGCCGCCAACACGGTCCGCCACGACAACATGGTCATGTACCAGACCCCGTCGTTCAGCGGCTTCCAGTTCGGCCTGGGCTACTCGTTCAGCGCCGATGACACCAAGGACGGTCGTATCAATCAGAGCACGGGTCGCCCGACGACCAGCCAAGTTGGCTTCCGCACCGCGGAGAACACCCGCGCCATCACCGCGGGCCTGCGCTACGTCAACGGCCCGCTGAACGTGGCCCTGACGTACGACCAGCTGAACATGGCCAACCAGCTCGGCACCGACGAGAAGCCGAAGCAGTGGATCATCGGCGGTTCGTACGACTTCGAAGTGATCAAGCTGGCGCTGGCCTACGGCCAGACGCGTGACGGCTGGTTCACCGGCCAGTCGCTCAACGCCTTCGGCAGCGGCAGCCCCGAAGGCAAGAGCCTGAGCAGCAACGCCGTGGCCAAGGACTTCAAGTCGAACTCGTACCTGGTCGGCCTGTCGGCCCCGGTTGGCGGCGCCGGCAATGTCCTGTTCTCGTGGCAGCGCGCCGACGCCAACAACACCTCGTTGACCGGCGGCGACGACACGATGAACATCTACAGCCTGGGCTACACCTACAACCTGTCCAAGCGCACCAACCTGTACGCGCTGGGTTCGTATGCCACGAACTTCGCGTTCATCGACGGCCTCAAGAGCACCGTCGGCATGGTGGGCGTGCGTCACCGCTTCTAAGCGGCGGCCAGCGATCCGGCTGCGCGCGCGGGTTGCGCGTCGCCGGACGCCGCGGTTGCATTGAGCGGACTGGGCGTCTTACCCGGCCACAGACGCGAAAAAAGCGGCCACCTCCCTAGCTCCACTCTCAGTCCGCTCACCCCAACTTCGGCGGGATGGGCACATGCTCAGCGGTCCATGCGCCGCCGGCACCGCGATGCGGCGCCGGCGGCGTTTGCATTGGCGCGGCGGTTGCGGCCAGGTCAGTCGTCGAGCGACGGCACGGTGCCGATCTGCGCCAGGATGCGCGGCGATTCCATGTCGCCGGTTTCCTTGTCGATCATGACCTCGTAGGCGGCGACGCCGGCGAACTTGCCGGCCATGGAGTTGGCGATGCGGATGGCGCCGAACTCGCTGCTGGCGGGCCGGATTTCGCCGGGGGCCACGCCATTGGCGGCGGTGCGGTAGGGAACGACGATGTACTGGACGACGTGAGTCTGGGCGATTTGAGCGGCTTCGGACACAGGAGTCTCCTGGAAGACGTTTTTCGGGCGAGCGCAATGTAGCACGTCGCACTGTGTTTTTGTACAGTATTTTCGGATTCGTCGCCGTTTTTTTTGAGGCGGGCAATGGCCCCAGGAAAACCCCTAGCGCGCAATCATTGCCCGATTCCTTTGCTGCATCTAATATTTTCGAAAATCTTTTGATTTTTATAAAAAAGAGGCAAGGGATGGAAGCGAACAGGTACGACGCCTATCGGGAAGACACCGCCGGCCGCGCCAACGTGGCGGACTCGCCGGAGCGCATCGCCTATTACCAGGACCTGGCGCGACTCGAGACCGGCGCGCTCTGGACGGTGGCCAACAAGATCGAGCCGTGGGCGCCGCGCTCGGCGTCGGTGCCGGTGGTCTGGCGCTACCAGGAACTGCGCGGCCACGTGCTGCGCTCGGCCGAGCTGGTTTCTCCGGAAGAGGCCGGCCGCCGCGTGATCTACCTGAACAACCCGGGCCGGCGCGACGTTGCCGCTGCGGTCGGCTGGCTGTATTCGGGCCTGCAGGTGATGCGGCCGGGCGAACTGGCATCGGCGCACAAGCATTCGCATTCGGCGCTGCGCTTCATCATGGAAGGCAAGGGCGCCTTCACGGTGGTGGACGGCCACAAGATGACGCTGGGCGCGAACGACTTCGTGCTCACGCCCAACGGCACCTGGCACGAGCACGGCGTGGCCGAGGACGGCACCACCTGCATCTGGCAGGACGGCCTGGACATCCCGCTGGTCAACGCGTTCGAGGCCGGCTTCTACGCCGTGCATCCCGACCTGAACCAGACCGTGACGCACCCGGTGGACGACACCAGCGCGCTGTGGGGCAGCGCGGCGCTGCGGCCGCAGACGGCGGGCTGGACCAAGCCGTATTCGCCGCTCTTCAAGTACGAATGGGAGCCCACCTACGAAGCGCTGCGCCGCCACGCGCGGGTATCGGCGGGCAGCCCCTACGACGGCATCCTGATGGAATACACCAACCCGGCCACCGGCGGTCCGGTCATGCCGACCATCGGCGCCAGCATGCAGCTGCTGCGTCCGGGCGAGCACACCAAGGCCCACCGCCACACCGGCAGCTTCCTTTACCAGGTGGCCAAGGGCAGCGGCTTTTCGGTCATCGACGGCAAGCGCTACGACTGGACCGAGCGCGACATCTTCTGTGTGCCGTCGTGGGCCGTGCACGAGCACGCCAACCTGTCGTCCAACGACGACGCGTGCCTGTTCTGCTTCAACGACCTGCCGGTGATGCGCGCGCTGGCGCTGTACCGCGAGGAAGCGGTCAAGGACAACGACGGCCACCAGAAACTGATCTAGCGGCTGCGCCAACCCCACTGAATTTTCATCCGCCGCCCGGCGCAAGCCGGGCGCCTGTCTCAACTCGTCTTGAATTTCCTGGAGTTCCTATGCGCTTGGTAACTTTTCGCGCCCATCCCACCGCCGCCGCCCGCCTGGGCGCGCTGGCCGAAGGCTATGTGATCGACCTGGCCCTGCTGGGGCAAGCCGGCGGCGTCGCGCTGCCGGACGACATGCTGGCCTTCATCGACCTGGGCCCGGTAGCCGTGGCGCAGGCCTCGAAGCTGATGGAGTCGTACCGCGGCGCCTGGCCCGTGGGCACCGCGCTGCCGCAGGAGAACGTCAAGCTGCTGGCGCCGATTCCGCGTCCGCGCAAGAACATCTTCGGTATCGGCCTGAACTACGTCGAGCACGTTGCCGAATCGAGCCGCACGCTCGATACCTCGGCCGACCTGCCCAAGCAGCCGGTGATCTTCTCCAAGCCGCCCACCACCGTGATCGGTCCGGGCGACGCCATCGAGCACAACGCCAAGATCACCCAGCAACTGGACTGGGAAGTCGAACTGGCGGTGATCATGGGCCGCCGCGCCACGCGCGTGGCCGAGGCCGACGCGCTGTCGTACGTGTTCGGCTACAGCGTGATGCTGGACATGAGCGCGCGCGACTGCCGCCGCGCCGGCCAGTGGATCTATTCCAAGGGCCAGGACACCTACGCGCCGTTCGGCCCCTGCATCGTCACGGCCGACGAGATCCCCGATCCGCAGGTGCTGGACCTGTGGCTGACGGTCAACGGCGAGAAGAAGCAGGGCTCGAACACGCGCCACATGCTGTTCAAGGTGCCGTTCCTGATTTCGGACATCAGCGCCGGCATCACGCTGGAGCCGGGCGACATCATCGCCACCGGCACGCCCGAGGGCGTGGGCGCGGGCCGCAAGCCGCAGGAGTGGCTGTGGCCGGGCGACGTGGTGGTGGCGTGCGTGGAAGGCATCGGCACGCTGCGCCATCCGGTGGTGGCGGTCTAGGTGAAATTCCGGCGCGCGTCGCGGGGCGGCGCGCGCGGCGGTCTCCAAGGGGAAAACAATGATCAAGCAAACAATGTTGGCGGCGGGCCTGGCCTGGACGCTGGGTGGCGTGGCGCATGCGGCCGAGCCGGTCAAGATCGGCTTCATCGCCACGCTGTCGACGCCGGCCGGCTACATCGGCGAGGATGAGCGCGACGCGTTCAACCTGGCGATCAAGCTGGGCGGCGGCAAGCTGGGCGGGGTGCCGGTGCAACTGGTGATCGAGGACGATGGCCTGAAACCGGCCAACGCCAAGCAGGCGGCCGACCGGATGCTGCAGTCGGGCATCAAGCTGTTCACCGGCGTGAACTTTTCGAATGTGCTGGCGGCGGTGGCGCCGGGCGTGGTCAAGTCGGGCGCGTTCTACGTCAGCCTGAACCCGGGCCCGTCGAGCTTCGCCGGCGAGAAGTGCGACCAGAATTATTTCGTCGCCTCGTACCAGAACGACGCCTTCCATACGGCGGGCGGCGTGGCCGCCAATGAACTGGGCTACAAGCGCGTGGCGCTGCTGGCACCCAACTACCAGGCCGGGCGCGACGCCATCGAGGGCTTCAAGCGCACCTACAAGGGCGAAGTGGTCGCCGAGATCTACACCAAGCTGGACCAGTCGGACTTCTCGGTCGAACTGGCGCGGGTGCGGTCGCTGGCGCCCGACGCCGTCTACCAGTTCCATCCGGGCGGCACGGGCATCAACTTCGTCAAGCAGTACGCCGCGGCGGGCCTGAACAAGACCGTACCGATGCTGATGCCGAGCTTCTCGATGGACGCGCGCATGATCAAGGCCACCGGCGACGCGGCGCTGGGCGCGTACACCACCGGCAT
This sequence comes from Achromobacter sp. CSND-B12, assembly GCF_052906545.1. Taxonomy (NCBI): domain Bacteria; kingdom Pseudomonadati; phylum Pseudomonadota; class Betaproteobacteria; order Burkholderiales; family Alcaligenaceae; genus Achromobacter; species Achromobacter sp. CSND-B12. The sequence continues at coordinate 3,568,944 of NZ_JBREGJ010000001.1, forward strand.
CTGGTCGCAGGATTTCGACAACCCGCAGTCCAAGGCCTTCGTGCAGGCCTTCAAGGAGGCCTACGGCCGCGTGCCCACCGACTATGCCATGCAGGCCTACGACACGGCGCAGCTGATCGGCGCGGGCCTGAAGGCCACCGGCGGCGACCTGTCGCGCCAGGCCGAGTTCCGCGCCGCGCTGCGCAAGCCGGAGTTTGCCTCGCTGCGCGGCAAGTTCAGCATGAACACCAACCAGCATCCGGTGCAGGACCTGTACCTGATGCGCATCGACAAGGACGCCGACGGCGGCCTGTCGCCGCACCTGGTGCGCAAGCTGGTGTCCGATGACAAGGACGCCTACGCCCAATTCTGCAAGATGCCGTCATGACCTTGCTCTTCGAACAGTTGCTCAACGGGCTGCAGTTCGGCGCGATGCTGTTCCTGCTGGCCGCCGGACTGACCCTGATCTTCGGGATCATGGGCGTGGTGAACCTGACCCACGGCTCGTTCTACATGGTGGGCGCGTACTGCGCGGCCTACGCCATCGGCAGCACCGGCTCGTTCCTGGCGGGCGTGCTGGCGGCGCTGCTGGGGGCGGGGCTGTACGGGCTGTCGGTCGAGGTGGTGGTGATCCGCAAGCTGTACAAGCGCGACCACCTCTACCAGGTGCTGGCCACCTTCGGCCTGCTGCTGTTCTCGAACGAGGCCGTCAGCCTGATCTTCGGCCGGCGCCCGCCGCTGGTGGGCATTCCGTCCTTCCTGGAAGGCGCGGTGACGCTGGCGCCGGGGTTCCAGTATCCACTGATCCGGCTGTCGTTCATCGCCGTCGGCGCGCTGGTGGCGGTGGGGCTGTGGTGGCTGGTGAACCGCACCCGCATCGGCATGCTGATCCGCGCCGGCGCCGATGACCGCGAAATGGTCGACGCGCTGGGGATCGACATCAAGAAGCTCTACACCCTGGTGTTTGGTTTGGGCGCGCTGCTGTGCGGGCTGGCGGGCGTGATGGCGGCGCCGCTGCTGGCGGTGGAGATCGGCATGGGCGAGCGCATCCTCATCACTACCTTCGTGGTCATCGTGATCGGTGGCGTGGGCTCGGTGCGCGGCGCGCTGGCGGGGGCGCTGCTGGTCGGCATGGTCGACAGCATGGGGCGGGCCTTCCTGCCGCAGCTGCTGGGCGCGGTGTTCTCGCCGGCCACGGCGGATCCGCTGGCCGCGGGCCTGGCGTCGGCCAGTATCTATGTGTTGATGGCGATCGTGCTGATCGCCAAGCCGGGCGGGCTGTTCCCGGCGCGAGGATGATGATGGCAAAGACACTTTCGAATCGCGCGCGCTGGGGGCTGGCCGGGCTGATCCTGCTGCTGGCGTTGCCGGGCGCGGCGGCGGCCACCGACACGCCGTTCCTGATCGGCGTGGTGACGCGCTTCCTGATCTACGGCCTGGCCGCGGTCAGCCTGGACCTGGTGATCGGCTACGGCGCCATGGTCAGCTTCGGCCACGCGATGTTCTTCGGGCTGGGCGGCTATGCGGTGGGCATCATCGCCTTCCACACCACCGAAGCCGGACCGCTGTTCGGCTGGGCCGGCAGCAACGCCGCGCTGGTGGTGTGGCCGATCGCGCTGGCGGTGTGCGCGCTGGCGGGCTGGCTGTTCGGCTACCTGGCGCTGCGCACGCGCGGCGTGCAGTTCATCATGATCACGCTGGCGTTCGGGCAGATGGTGTATTTCATCCTGGTGTCGCTGCAGTTCTATGGCGGCGACGACGGGCTGATGATCTCGCAGCGCAATGTGCTGCCGGGCCTGAACCTGGAGAATCCGCTGACGTTCTACTACGTCTGCCTGGCGCTGCTGACGGTGTGGACGCTGCTGTGCATCCGCGTCACCAACTCGCGCTTCGGCATGGTGCTGCAGGCGCTGCGCCAGAGCGAGCGGCGCGCCATCAACCTGGGCGTGGCGCCCACGCCGTATCGCCTGAGCGCCTTCGTGCTGTCGGCGGTGGGCACGGGGCTGGCGGGCGTGCTGTGGGCCAACTATGCCGGGCTGGTGACGCCGGACATGGCGGCCTGGACCAAGTCGGGCGAGCTGATGGCCATCGTCATCCTCGGCGGCGTGGGCACGCTGCTGGGTCCGATCGCGGGCGCGGCGGTGTTCCTGGGACTGGAGCAGATGCTGTCGTCGCTGACCGAGCATTGGCTGCTGTACATGGGGCCGGTGCTGGTGCTGGTCGTGCTGTGGGGGCAGAAAGGGCTGTTCGGTCGCTTGCTGGAGACGCGCCATGCGGATTGAACCCACCCCCGAAGCGCTGCGCGCTCCCCCCTCAAGGGGGCATGCCGACGGCCCGGCGGAGCCGGCTCCGTGGCATCCCGATGAGGCATCGAACATGCAGACACTGTTGCGGCTATCCGGGCTGCGCAAGGCCTTCGACGCGGTCGTCGCCACCAACGGCGTGGACCTGGACGTGCGCGCCGGCGAAATCCACGCCATCATCGGCCCGAACGGCGCCGGCAAGTCGACGCTGATCGCGCAGATCTGCGGCGAGATCCGGCCGGACTCGGGCACCATCGAGCTGGACGGACGCGACGTGACGGCGCTGCGCGCCTTCGAGCGGGCCCGCCTGGGACTGGGCCGCTCGTTCCAGATCACCGAGCTGTGCCAGGAATACACCGCGCTGGAAAACGTCATCCTGTCCAGCATGCTCAAGGGCGGCCGCGCCTTTGGCGCATGGTCCGATCCGCGCCGCGATGCCGGCCTGAAGGCGCAGGCGATGCAATGGCTGACCCACGTCGGCCTGGCGGAGCGGCGCCACGTGCGCACCGCCGACCTGGCGCACGGCGAGAAGCGCCAGCTCGAACTGGCGGTGGCGCTGGCGCGTTCGCCGCGCCTGTTGCTGCTGGACGAGCCCATGGCCGGCATGGGGCCGGAAGAATCCGCGCGCATGACGCGCCTGCTGCTGGGCATGAAGGGCGACTACGGCATCCTGCTGGTGGAGCACGACATGGACGCCGTGTTCGCGCTGGCCGACCGCATCAGCGTGCTGGTCTACGGCAAGGTGGTGTTCAGCGGCGCGCCCGACGAGGTGCGGCGCCATCCGGAAGTGCGCGCCGCCTACCTGGGAGAAGAACATGTTGAAGGTTGAGGGCCTGACCGGCGGCTACGGGTCGAGCAAGGTGCTGTTCGGCATGGCCTTCGAGGCCGCCGAGGGCGAGGTGATCTCGTTGATCGGCCGCAACGGCATGGGCAAGACCACCACCATCAAGACGCTGATGGGCATGCTGCCGGCCACCGGCGGGCAGGTCCAGTTCCGCGGCCAGACGCTGGCGCGGCCCGCGCCCAGCGCGGTGGCGCGGCTGGGCGTGGGGCTGGTGCCGGAAGGGCGGCGCGTGTTCGGCTCGCTGACGGTGGAAGAAAACCTGGTGGCGACCTCGCGCGCCGCGCCAGGTGGCTGGGACCTGGCGCGCGTCTACGCGCTGTTCCCGCGCCTGAAGGAGCGCCGCGCGCAATCGTCGCGCACGCTGTCGGGCGGCGAGCAGCAGATGCTGGTGGTCGGCCGCGCGCTCATGACCAATCCCAAGCTGCTGATCCTGGACGAAGCCACCGAAGGGCTGGCGCCGCTGATCCGCCAGGAAATCTGGCGTTGCCTGCGGGCGCTGAAGGCCGAAGGCCAGACCATCCTGGTGATCGACAAGAACCTGCCCGAGATGGCGACGCTGGTGGACCGTCACTACATCGTCGACAAGGGCCGCGTGGCCTGGTCGGGCGCGCCCGCGGAACTGTCCGCGCAGCCCGAACTGGCGCAACGTTATCTCGGCATCTGACCGCAATAGGAGCACACGCATGTTGAACCTGCCCGTTTTCAAGGCCGCCGCCGTCCAGGCCGCCCCGGTGTTCCTGGACACCGACGCCACCGTCGACAAGACCTGCGCGCTGATCGCCGAGGCCGCCGGCAACGGCGCCAGCCTGGTGGCCTTTCCCGAAGTGTTCGTCTCGGCCTATCCCTACTGGAGCTGGGTGATGAACCCGGTGCAGGGCAGCCCGTGGTTCGAAAAGCTGTGCAAGAGCGCGATCGAACTGCCCGGCCCCGAGATCCGCCGTATTGCGCAGGCCGCGCGCCAGCACCGCGTCAATGTGGTGGTGGGCGTGAACGAGCGCAGCCGCCACGGCGTCGGCACGATCTACAACACCATGGTCTTCATCAACGACGAAGGCCGCATCCTGGGCCGCCATCGCAAGCTGGTGCCGACCTGGGCCGAAAAGCTGACCTGGGCCCATGGCGATGGCGAATCGCTGCGCGTGTATGACACGTCCGTCGGCAAGCTCGGCGGCCTGGCCTGCGGCGAGAACACCAACACGCTGGCGCGCTTCTCGCTGCTGGCGCAGGGCGAGATGGTGCACGTCGCCAGCTATATCTCGCTGCCGGTGGCGCCGCCCGATTACGACATGGCCGAGGCCATCCGGCTGCGGGCGGCGGCGCATTCGTTCGAGGGCAAGGTGTTCACGGTGGTGTCGTGCTCGACCATTTCCACCGAGATCCAGGACGCCATCAGCGCCAGCCATCCGGAGGCGCGCGAGATGCTGGCGCGTCGCAACAGCGCCTTTTCGGGAATATTGGGGCCGGACGGGCGCGTGATCGGCGAGCCGCTGATCGACGACGAAGGCATTGTCTACGCCGATATCGACCTGTCGCGCTGCATCCAGCCGCGCCAGATGCACGACATCGTGGGTCACTACAACCGTTTCGACGTGTTCGACCTGCGGGTGAACCGGCGCCCGCTGCAGGCGGCGCGCTACGACGACCTGGCCGAAGCGGGCGCCGCCGACCTGGATGGCGACTTCGAACCGCTGCCCGACTCGCCGCGCGAGGCACGGGGGTGAGGGCGGCCGCGCCGCGGGTAGAATGGGCCGCCTGAGCGCCCACCGGCCGCGCCGCCGAACGCCAGCTGACATCTGGAGAGCACGTTGAAGCCAAGAATCAAAGCGTCCCGCCAGGACGAGCCCGGCGCCGACGGGAGCGCCGAGGTAGAGGAAATCACGCTGTCCGAGCAGGTCTACCGCCTGCTCCGGCGCGACATCATGAGCGGCGCGTTCGCGCCGGGCCAGTCGCTGCGCCTGGAATTGCTCAAGCAACGCTACGGCAGCAGCTTTTCCCCGATTCGCGAGGCCCTGAACCGGCTGCGCAGCGAACGCATGGTGATCACCACCACCTCGCGCGGCTTTCGCATCGCGCCGCTGTCGGTCGAGGAAATGTGGGACGCCTGCGAAACCCGCATCCTGATCGACTGCGACGCGCTGCGGCGCTCGCTGGCCAATGCCGACGACGCCTGGGAGGCGCGCCTGGTCGGCGCCTACCACGCGCTGACGCTGGCCGCGCAGCGCGCCGGCGAGGCCGTGCCGCCCAGCCAGGAACTGGAGGAATCGCTCGAGGCGCGCCATCTGGACTTCCACCATGCGCTGATCGGCGCCTGCCGCTCGCACTGGCTGCTGGACCTGTCCACGCAACTGTACGCGCAGACCGAGCGCTACCGGCGCCCGGCGCGCGCCGGCGCCACCGCTTACGGCCCCGAACGCAATGTCGACGACGAACACCGCCAGCTGCTGGAGGCGGCGCTGTCGCGCGACGTCGAGCGGTCGGTGGCGATGCTGGCGGCGCATTACCGCAAGACGGCGCAATTCATCGAACACATCATTTCCCAGGAAGACAGGCAGGCCATTCATGCGTGACGCGGACATCGATCTCTTTTTCCCCACCATCGCCGAGCGCGAGGTGCAATACAACGCCCGTGAATCGGTGGCCGACTTCGACGCCTGCGTGCGCCGCTATGCCGAATCGGCCGCGGCGGTGAAGTCGCGCCGCCCCGGTCTGCTGAACCTGCGTTACGGCATGGGTCAGGACGAGCGGCTGGACCTGTTCCTGCCGGCGGCGAACCACGGCCCGGCGCCGCTGTTCGTGTTCATCCACGGCGGCTACTGGCGCGCGCAGCGCAAGGAAGACGCGCCGGTGATGGCCGAGGCCTTCAACGCGGCCGGCGCGGCGGTGGCGGTGCCGGAATACACCCTGGCGCCCGAAGCGACGCTGCCGGAAATCGTGCGCGAGATGCGCTCGGCGCTGGCCTGGCTGTACCACAACGCGGCGACGTACGGTGTCGATCCCGAGCGTATCTACGTCGGAGGCAGTTCGGCCGGGGGGCATCTGGCGGCGATGCTGGCCGCGCCCGCCTGGCCGGCGCGCTACGGCGTGCCGGACGACGTGATCAAGGGCACGCTGGCGCTGAGCGGCCTGTTCGACCTGCGGCCGCTGTGCGACGTCCTGCCCAATACCTGGCTGCAACTGACGCCGGAGCAGGCGGCGCGCCACAGCCCGATCTTCAACCTGCCCGAGCGCGCCGGCCCCATGTTGCTGGCCGTCGGCGGCCTGGAAACGCAGGGTTTCAAGAACCAGACCGAAGCCTTCGAGCGCGCCTGGACCGGCGCGGGCCTGCAGGCCACGCGCATCCCCACGGTCCATTGCAACCACTTCGACCTGGTGAACGAGCTGGAAAACCCGGCCAGCGAGTTGACCCGCGCCACCCTGGCGATGATGGGCCTGGCGCAAGCCTGAGCGGGTTGACGGAGACGGGCGCGCGATGGCCGACCTGAAACTGCTCGAAGACCTGATCGCGCTGGCGCAGAGCGGCAGTTTCGTGCGCGCCGCCGAGGCGCGGCACGTCACGCATCCCGCCTTCGGGCGCCGCATCCGCGCGCTCGAGGCCTGGGCCGGCGCGCCGCTGGTGGAGCGCCAGCGCGTGCCCGTGACGTTGACCGCCGAGGGCGAGGCGCTGCTCAAGACCGCCACCCAGGTGGTCGAGCAGATGGGCCTGGTGCGCCATCGCATCCGCAGTTCGGGCGCGGGCGGCGAGGCGGTGCTGCGCATCGCCACCGGCCGCAGCCTGTCGCGCACCGTGGTGGGCGACTGGATCGCGCGGCTGCGCCACCGCGCGCCAAAGGTCCTGGTCGAAGGCACGCAGCTGGAAATCTCCACCGGCAAGATGGAAGACATGGCGATGCGGCTGGAGCAGGGCAAGGTCGACCTGCTGTGCTGCTACGAACATCCGGCGCTGTCGATGCAACTGAATCCGGTGCGCTATCGCTACATGACGCTGGGCACCGACAAGCTGGTGCCGGTCAGCCAGGCCGACGGCCGCGGCCGCGCCCGCTACGCGTTGAGTGAAGGCGGCCAGGCGGCGCCGCTTATCACCTATGCCGGCGGCCTGTCGATGGAGCGCATCCTTGGCGACCGGCTCGAAGCCACGCCCTACGCGCTGACGCCGTTCGTGCGCATCGATTCGCTCGATGCCGCGCATGGGGCCGCGCTCAAGGGCCTGGGCGTGGCCTGGCTGCCGTGGTCGATGGTGGCGGCCGATTGCCGCCGCGGCACGTTGGTGTCGCTGGGCGGGCGCAGCGACGAGATCGCATTCGAAGTGCGGCTGTACCGCTCCCGCGCGCGCCTGGCGGACCTGGCCGAGGCCGCCTGGGAAGCCACGGCGAATCGCAAGGCCTAGGGGGCATCGCCCGCCAAGGGTGCCCGGCACCGGCGAGCCGGCCGCTTGCAACCAAATCAGCACGTAAATGTGCTGATTTGGCACGAAGTGGGCGCGATGCGCGCAGCAGAATGTCTCCCGATATTCCAAACGAGGCGGCGCCGCCGTCCACCACAGCACCCCAGGGAGAAACCCATGATTTCGATCACGCATCCGCTGCGCGGCGCGCTGGCCGCGCTCTGTGCCGCGTCCACGCTGGCCGTGGCCGCCCCGGCCATTGCCGCCGGCTACCCCGATCATCCCATTTCGCTGGTCGTCGGCTATCCCGCCGGCGGCAGCGTCGACCTGACCGCGCGCCTGTTCGGCGAGGAGCTGGCCAAGCGCATCGGCCAGAGCGTGGTGGTCGAGAATGCGGGCGGGGCCGGCGGCACCATCGGCGCGCAACGCGTGGCCCGCGCCACGCCGGACGGCTACACGCTGCTGCTGGGCTCGACCAACGAAATGGTGGTCGCCCGCATGATCAACAGCGCCGTCAAGTACGACGGCGCCAAGGACTTCACCGCGCTCGGCGTGATCGCCTCGCAGCCCATGGTGCTGGCGGCCAGCAAGAATTCCGGCGTGAAGACCGCTTCCGAATACCTGCAGAAGCTGCGCGCCACCGCGCCAGGCAGTTTCAACTACGGCTCGTCGGGCGTCGGCACCACGCTGCACCTGGCCGGCGAGATGATCAACCAGGAGACCAAGACGCGCGCCGAGCACGTGCCGTATCGCGGCGTCTCGCCGCTGGTGACCGACCTGATGAGCGGCCAGCTGGATTTCGGCATTCTGGTGCTGTCCTCGGGCCTGCCGCAGGTCCGCGCCGACAAGATCGTGGCGCTGGGGGTGACGCAGCCCAAGCGCTCGCCGGTGGCGCCGGAGATTCCCGCGCTGGCCGAGACGCCGGGATTCGAGGCGGTCGACCTCGGCATCACGTTCTCGCTGTACGGCCCGGCCGGCCTGCCCGAGCCGGTGGCCGCCAAGCTGCGCGAGGCGCTGGCCGATACGCTCAAGTCGGAACAGTTCCGCGCCAAGATGCTGGAAGCCGGCGGCGTGCTGGCGCAGCCGGGCGTGGATCCGGTGGCCTCGCAGGCGGCCGAGACGCGCAAGTATGGCGAGCTGGTCAAGGCGGCCAAGATCGAGGCGCAATAAGCGCGACCCGTTTCCATGCCGGCGGCCGCCCAGCGCGGCCGTCGGCGCATCCAGATCCCCACACCGCATCAACGCAGGCTATTTCATGGATTTCACCCTTCCCGTTCCCGACCTCGCCGCCGAGCGCCTGGGCAATACCGATACGCCGGGCGTCTGGCATTTCGACTCGGGCGTGCCCGGCCGGGCCCTCATGCTGTCCGCGCTGGTGCACGGCAACGAACTGTGCGGCGCCTGGGCGCTGAAGGATCTGCTGGCGGCGGGCCTGCGGCCGCGCCGCGGCAGCCTGACGCTGGCGTTCTGCAACCTGCCGGCCTTCGACCGTTTCGACCTGGCGCGGCACGACGCCTCGCGTTTCGTCGACGAGGACATGAACCGGGTCTGGAGTGCCGAGCGCCTGGACAATCCCATCAGCAGCGACCGCCGGCGCGCCGCCCAGTTGCGGCCGTGGGTCGAGCGCGCCGACTGGCTGCTGGACCTGCATTCGATGCACGAGCCGGGCGCGCCGCTGCTGCTGACAGGCGTGCTGCCGCGCAATATCGCGCTGGCGCGACGCTTGAAGGCGCCGCAGCATGTCATCGTGGATGCCGGCCACAAGGACGGCGTGCGCATGCGCGACTTCGCGCAGCTCGGCGATCCAGCGCGCGACACGGCCTGCGCGCTGCTGATCGAGTGCGGCTTTCACGGCGACCCGGCGGCGCGCGATGTTGCGCGCGACATGGTGGCGCGCATGCTGGTTGCGTCGGAGGTGATGGACGCGGCTGACATCCCGGCCGGCTGGCTGCAACCGGATGCCGTGGCGCAGCGCGTGCTGGAAGTGACCGACGCGGTGGTGGCGCCGTCGATGGACGTGAGCTTCGCGCAGCCCTGGCAGGGCCTGGAGACACTGGAGAAGGCGGGATCGGTGATCGGCTGGGCCGACGGTCGCGCGATCGTGTCGCCCTATGACCGCTGCACGCTGGTGATGCCGTCGCTGCGCCAGCTCAAGCCGGGCGTGACGGTGGTGCGATTGGCGCGCGATTACGCGGATTGAATGGCTCCGGCGCGATGACGGCGGTCGAATGACGAGGAGGGCGGACGTGGCGCGCGCGCCGCGTCCGCCCTCCGCCCCAGGGCCATGGCGCGCGAGGCGTCACGCCCCGGGGCGGTCCAGGCCGCCGTTACTTCTGCGGCGTGTAGCGCAGTTCGTCGAGCTGGTAGCCCTGCGCCGTGGCGGCCGCCAGCGCGCGGTCCAGGTCTTCCTTGGGCAGTTGCGGCGAGCGCGACAGGATCCACAGGTACTTGCGGTCGGGCGTGCCGACCACGGCCCAGCGGTAGTCCGGGTCCAGCCCGATGACCCAGTAGTCGCCCTTGATCGGCTTGAAGAACGAGACCTCGAGCTTGGCGTTGTTGCTGCCTTCGACCACCGTGGCGGTGCCCGAGGCCGAGTCGATGTCGCCGTCCTTGGTGCGGCAGCGGTTGTTGACGCCGACGGTGCCGTCGGGGTGCAGCGTGTACTCCGCGGTGGTGTCGCCAACGCAGTTGCGCTGGAAGAACATCGGGAAATTGGCGATCTCGTACCACATGCCGGCATAGCGCTTGAGGTCAACCGATTCCACGGTCTGCATGGGCGGCGGCGCGGCGTAGGAGATCCCGGCCGCGCTGGCGGCCAGGGCCAGCAGTAATGTTGCAATGCGGCGCATGGGGCAAGCCTCCTGATCCAAAACCTTAACGATACGCCTTATTTGCGAGGCGCTTTCAGCGCGGCGTGGTAGCGGGCGACGTAGGTGTCGAAATCGACGTCATCGGATTGCTCGATACGGCGCTGTTCGGCGCTGGAGTCGAGCGCGGCCTGGCGGTATTCGGCGGCGAGGTCCGCCGGCAGGGGCTCGGCGCGCAGGGCCTGGGCATGTTCGCGGCTCTGGCGCAGGGAATAGTCGTGGAACGATTCGCCGCTGTCGGTGAGCGCCGCGAGCAGGCGCGCGGAGGGCGTGTCGTCAGGGCGGCCCAGCTTGGCCCGTTGCGCGGCCAGGCTGTCGGCGTAGGCGCTGCCGCCCAGCGCGGCGTCGTACAGCGCGGCGTAGGGCGCGATCTGGTCCAGCAGTTCCCGGCCCCACTGCGCCAGCTCGACCGCCTTGCCTTCACGGTCCAGCTGCAGGCCGGGCTTGCGGCCTTCCTTGACCACGGTGGAAAAGTTGTCGGCGCTGCGCTGACAGTAGCCATTGGCGGGGAAGAACGGGCTGTCGGAGGCAGCGCAGAACAGCAGGAAGGCATCCACGAAACGGCTGGTGTCGGCGTCGATGCCCACCGGCGATTCGGGGTTGATGTCCAGGCAGCGCACTTCCACGTACTGCACGCCGCGTTCGGCGAGCGCGGTGATGGGACGTTCGCAGCGGCCGGTGGCGCGCTTGGGGCGGATGCTGGAGTAGTACTCGTTTTCGATCTGCAGCACGTTGGTGTTGAGCTGGATCCATTCGCCGTTGCGATGCGTGCCGAGCTTCTGGTAGTCGGGCCAGGGCTGGGTGACCGCGTCGTACAGGCGGCCGAGGAAGGTGTCGAGATCGTTGTAGCAGAGCTTGAGCTGCGACTGCGCCTTGTTCTGGTAGCCCAGGTCGCTCATGCGCAGGCTGGTGGCGTAGGGCAGGTACAGGGTATGGTCGCCCAGGCGCTGCAGGCCGTGCTCGCCATCGCGCAGGAAATCACGCGCCAGCGCCGGCGCGGCGCCGAACAGGTACATCAGCAGCCAGGAATAGCGCGTGAAGTTGCGGATCAGGCCGATGTAGCCGCGCGAACGCCGGTCCTGGTCGGTGCCGGGCTGGGTGTCGAGCACCGACCACAGCGCTTCGGGCAGCGAGAAGTTGTAGTGGACGCCGGCGATGCACTGCATGGTCTTGCCGTAGCGCTCGGCCAGGCCACGGCGGTAGACGTGCTTGAGCATGCCGGTATTGGACGTGCCGTACCAGGCGATGGGAATGTCGGCCTCGGCGGGCAGGGTGGCCGGCATCGACTGGTTCCAGATCAGCTCATGATCCAGCACGCTGTAGACGTGGCGGTGCGTGGCGGTCAGCTCGGCCAGCAGGGCGTCGACATTGGCGTGGGTGCCGGTGATCAGTTCGAGCAGCGATTCCGAATAGTCGGTGGTGACGTGTTCGTTGGTCAGCGCGGAGCCGAGCCCGGCCGGGTGCGGCGTGCGGGCCAGGATGCCCTGCTCGTCGACGCGCAGGCCTTCTTTTTCGATGCCTCGCAGGGTCTGGGCCAGTAGCGAGCGGTTGGCTTCCAGGCGGGAGAGGCGTTGGGCGGCGGTATCAGTCACGGAATCTTCTCGGTGGGGTCTGTCGCCGGATTTTACGGGGTGCTGGCCTCCTCTGCCGAGGGAGTCAATACCGGGGACAGGGACAATTGCGCGGCGGTGCGCGCCAGCCACTCGTCCAGGTCGGCATAGACCGGGTCGGCGATGGGGGCGGTTTCGTTGAAAATCTCGTGCCAGGCGCTGTCGTACCAGCGCAAGGTCAGCAGCTCGGCGGGCGCCCGCTGGGCGAACTGGCGGCTGCCCTCGGCGGCCACGATGGAGTCGTCGCCCGCCACCATCAGCAGGGTGCGGCATGGCAGCAGATGGGCTTCGCGCAGCGAATCGCGTCCGCCGTCATCGACGAAGCGCGCCAGCCGGCCGGTCATGCTGCGCCGCACCAGCGGGTCGGACCGATAGGCCTTGACCACCGCCCGGTCGTGCGAGATCCGCGCCGGCGCCAGCCCATGGGGCACCCGCAGGTCGGGCGCGTGCAGCGACATCCAGGTCAGGGTGCGGCGCACCCACAGCGGGACGTTGACCACGAAGGGCGGCGAACTGAGCACCAGGGCGTCGATCGGCGCCAGCCGTTGCAGTGCGATCCGCACCGCCACCAGGGCGCCCAGGCTGTGGCCCAGCAGGATCGGCGGGCGGCCCTGGGCGGCGGTCCAGTCGGCCAGGCGGGCCACGGCATCGGTCACCAGGTCTTGCTGGTGCGCCAGGGTGGCGGGGCGTCCTCCCGAGCGGCCATGGCCGCGGTGGTCATGGGCGCCCACCGTCCAGCCGCGGGCCGCCAGCCAGCGCGCCAGCCGGTCATAGCGCCCGGCGTGCTCGCTCAGCCCATGCAGCAGATAGATGCTGGGCGTGCCCGGGCCGACGATCGGCGAAGGCACATTCGGGGCGGCGGGCCAGGCATGATTGGCCAGGAGCGTGCCGTCGGGCGCTGGGGTCATGGAAATCGGCGACAATTTGGGGCTGTCCTCGAAATGAAAAGACCGTGGGGTCTTTACGGTAATGACGATTTCATCGCTGTTTCGTTTCATGTTCAAGAAAGCCGGCCTGATTCTTGTGGTGGCCCTGCTGGCCAGCGCCTGCTCGCCCCGTTACAACTGGCGCGAGGTCGACGTGGCCGATGGCCGCGTGCGGGCGGCTTTCCCGAACCGCGTGCAGACCGAGACCCGCCAGTTGCGGCTCGATACCCATACGCTGGATTTCACGCTGGCCAGCGCCACCGTGGGCGAGGCGGTGTTCGCCATCGGCTCGGCGCCGCTGCCGCGGGAGATCGCGGCCGATCCCGTGGCGCGGCAGGCGCTGGGCATGGCGCTGATGCGCTCGCTGTATGTCAACATGCAGGCGCCGCCGCCCACCGAGTGGCCGCCCTATGGGCAGGACATCGACGTGCAGGGCAAGGCCATGGGCAAGCCCGGCTGGCTGCGCGCGCGGGTGTGGGTGACCGACACCATGCTGATCGAGGCCGTGGCGGCGGGCACCGAAGCCAGCCTGCCCGAGGAGCGGGCGCGCGAATTCCTGAGGTCGGTCGTGGTCAAGCCGTGACCGTGTTCAGCAGTCCGCGCCGGATGGCCGTGGCCACCGCGGCGCGCCGGCCGCGCACCTGCAGCTTGCGGCAGGCGTTGCGCAGATGGAAATTGACGGTGCTTTCGCTGATGTCGAGGATGCGGGCGGTTTCCCAGCTGGTCTTGCCGATGGCGCTCCAGTGCAGCGAGGCGGATTCTCGAGGCGAAAGCCGGACGGGGGCGGGCGCCCGCGGGATGGCGGAAGCGGGTTTGGCGGACATGACGGATAGGGCGCTGATAGCCTGGAAAAAGACAACCCATGCTCCGACCCCCGATGGCCACCGGACAAGCGGCGATGCCGCCACGTATCTCACTTTGAATCTCTGACGGAATAAACGCATGCTGGCCATCGCGCAGTTCTATTTGTCGGCCATCGTGCTGATGTTGCCCCTGTTGTCGTGCGTGGGCATCGGCATCTTCTGGGGCAAGCGCGACCTGCCGTTCGGCGGCGCCTTCATCACCACCCTGGTCACCTCGGTGACCACCCCCGCGCTGGTGTTCCACACCTTCGTCACCACCCGCCTGGACGATCGGGCGCTGGCCGACGTGGCCGCCGCCACGCTGCTGGCGCTGCTGCTGTGCGCGCTGGCCTGCGCCTTGCTGCTCAAGCTGGGCCGGCTGCCGGTGCGCACGCTGCTGCCGACCGCCTTCCTGCCCAACGCCGGCAACCTCGGCCTGCCGATTTCGCAGCTGGCCTTCGGCGATGCCGGGCTGTCGGTGGCGGTGGCGTTCTTCGCCGTCAATTCCTTTGTCATGCACACCATCGCGGTGCGGCTGCTGCCGGGCGTCAACACCCGGGGCAGCTGGAAAAGCCCCATCCTGCTGGCTTCGGTGCTGGCCGTCGCGATGCGGCTGCTGAACGTTCCGGTGCCGGCCTGGCTGATCGAGACCACCCGCATGCTGGGCGCCGTGACGGTGCCGCTGATGCTGCTGAGCCTGGGCCACGCGCTGGCGCTGATCCCGGCCAACGGCCTGCGCGATGGCGCCAAGGTGGCGGCGATGCGCCTGGCGACCGGCCTGGCCGCGGGCCTGGCGATCGTCTGGGCGCTCGACCTGGAGCCGGTGCTGGCCGGCGCGCTGACATTGCAGATGGCCATGCCCTGCGCGGTGGTCAGCTACATGTATGCCAAGCGCTATACCGACATGGGCGATACCGCCGCCGGCGCGGTGCTGGTGTCGACCGTGGTGTTCCTGCTGCTGGCGCCGTTGATGCTGTGGTTCAGCCACGCGGGGACGTAGCGGGCGGGCCGGCGTCCGGCGCTACAGCAGACCGTCGCGCAGTTGTTCGCGGATCCGGCACCACCAGCCGCCGCGCCGCAGCGCCTTGGCATCGTGCTGCTGCCAGGTCCGATCGAGCTGGCGCAGCGCGGCGGGGCGATCGAACGACGGCGGCTCGGATCCCGCCGCAGGCTGATGCCGTCGCACGAATTCACCGCGTCGCAGGGCGTCGAGCCGGGCCTGCATTTCGGACTGGCTGTAGACGCGCGGGCCGGCATGGTGGCGGCTCGCCTCGGCCTGGAACCGTTGCAGGGCCGCGAGGAAATGCAGGAAGTGTTCGACTCGCGTGTTGACGAGCAGCGGGGCCGCATCCTCGCCAGCCGTCACCACCCGGCCATCGGCCGCGATTGCAAGCCATAGCGCATCGGCCCAGGGTTCGCGCGCGAACACCAGCATCGCGCCGCCCGGCGAGCGGTGTATGGCCGGCGGCACGAACTCGACCAATGCCGCGGCGGGGTCGGGACGCATCGGCAGACCGGGGTCGAGCAGCCAGGCGCAGGCGTGGGCGTCCAGCCCGGCGCCGGCCAATGTGTCGGGCGCCAGGCGGGTGGCGCCGCCGGCATAGAGGCCGGCCAGCTCGTCGTGGTTCATGTGATCGGGGCGCGCGCCCGTCGTCGGGGCGGGCGCGGTGGGTTTCGGTGGTTGAGCGGGCAAGGCGCGGCGGATTCAGGCCACGCCCGACATGGCGCGCAACTGCGCCATCAGCGCCTCGGGGATCTCCACGCCGTGCTTGAGCGCTTCGTCGCGCAGTTTGCGGCGGCGGTCGCCGGGCAGGCGCACGCCGTCGTCTTCCAGCATGGCCTCCACCAGCGTTTCGACGCGCTCCAGATAGGCCTCGTTGCCCGCCAGCGCGCCCGGGTCTATCGCCATGAAGGCCTGGCCCAGGCGCGCCGGGCCGCCCTCGTCGACGAAGAACGATTCGGTCTCGAAGCCGAAGTGCGAACCGGTCAGGGCGCAGGCCAGCAGTTCGATGATCAGCGCCAGCATCGCGCCCTTGACGCCGCCTGCCGGCAGCATGCTGCCGGCCAGGCCGGCCTTGGGATCGGTGGTGGGCTGGCCGTCGGCATCCAGCGCCCAGCCCAGCGGGATCGGCTGGTTGTCGCGCGCGGCGATCATGAGCTTGCCGCGCGCCACCTGCGACAAGGACAGGTCGATGACGATGCGGCCGCCGCCGCGGCGCGGGAACACGGCGGCGATGGGGTTGGTGCCGAACAAGGGGCGCTTGCCGCCCCAGGCCGGCATGGCGGCCGGCGAGTTGCTCAGCGCCAGGGCCACCAGGCCGGCGTCGGCCAGGGCTTCCAGGTGATAGCCGGCCTCGCCGAAGTGGTGGCTGTTGGCCACGCCGATAAAGGCCACGCCATGTTCACGGGCGCGGCGGGTGGCTTCCTCGACCGCCAGCGCGCAGGCGGGAAATGCCAGGCCCGAACCGGCATCGATCAGCGCCGCGCCGCCGCGCTCGTGCAGGATGCGCGGCACGGCGGCGCCGAGGGCGCGGCCGGTGCGCAGGTGGCCGGCGTAGAACGGCACGCGCGACAGGCCGTGGGAACTGAGTCCCTGGCTTTCGGCGAAGACCAGCGCGCGGGCGGTGCTGTCGGCCATGGCAGGGTTGGCGCCCGCGGCGGCCAGGCTGGCCGCGGCCAGGTGTTGGAGTTCGTCCAGATAGATGTGAGCCATATCCTTCCTGTCAGGGAGGCGCGCCGCGCTTCATCGGGCACCGCCGGTAAGCGCTATTGTCACACCGGCGGCCACCATGTCGGAAACGCGGGTGTTGGCTTCCCGCGTCAGGCCGGCGATGTGCGGGGTCAGGATCAGGTTGGGCGCGCCGGCCAGCGGGCCGCCGGCGGGCAGCGGTTCCTGTTCGAACACGTCCAGCGCCGCGCCGCCCAGGTGGCCGCCACGCAACGCCACCGCCAGCGCGGTTTCGTCGACGATGCCGCCGCGCGACGTGTTGATCAGCACCGCGCCCGGCCGCATGCGGGCGATGCGGGCGGCGTCCAGCAGGTGGCGGGTACCGGAGGTCAGCGGCACGTGCAGGGTGACGGCGTCGGCCTGGGCCAGCAGGTCGTCCAGTTCCAACCGCGTGGCGCCGGTTTCGGCCCAGGCGGGATGATCTGCCGGCAAGGCGGCGTCGCACGCCACGACGCGCATGCCCAGCCCGGCCGCGAGCCGCGCGGTCAACTGGCCGATGCCGCCGAAGCCGACCACGCCCAGGGTGCGGCCATGCGCCTCCAGGCCTTGCGACAAGGCCGCGCGCGGCCACTGTCCGCCCGCCACCTCGGCGCTGGCGGCATAGGCGCCGCGCAGCAGCGCCAGCAGCGTGCCGATGACGTATTCGGCCACCGCGCGCGCATTGGCGCCGGTGGCCGGCACCACCTGGATGCCGCGCGCCGCGCAGCCGGGCAGGTCGATGTTGTCCAGCCCCACGCCCAGCCGACCGACCGCCCGCAGCCGCGGCGCGGCCGCCAGCAGCGCCGCGTCCACCTGGCTGCGGTTGCGCACGATGAGGGCGTCGGCCTGGCCGGCCGCCTGCAGCAGGGCGTCGCGCTGCTCCACCAGGTCGGGGGCGTAGCGCACGTCGAAGCGCTGGCGCAGCGCGTCGACCGCGGGCGCGTCCATGAATTCCGAGATAAGCACGTGCATGGCGGCTCCGGCGTCAGGCGATCTGGATGTTGGCGTCGCGGATGATCCTGGCCCAGCGGTCGACCTCGGATCGCAGATAGCTGCCGAATTCCGCCGGCCCGCGCGGCTGCGGCACGAAGCCCAGTTGTTGCAGGGCCTGCTGCATGGCGGGCTGCGAAATCTGCTTGACGATGGCATCGCCGATGCGCTGCACCAGCTCCGGCGGCGTGTTGGCGGGCGCCATGACGCCGGTGAAATTCTCCACGATCAGGTCCGGCAGGCCGGCCTGCGCCACGGTGGGCACGTCGGGCAGGTCCCGGCTGCGTTCCCGGGTCGTGATGGCCAGCGCCCGCAATGAGCCGTTCTTCACGTGCGACAGCGATTCGGGGTAGTTCGAGAACACCACGTCCAGGTGGCCGCCGATGAGGTCGGTCAGCGACGGCGCGCCGCCCTTGTAGGGCACGTGCATCAGCGGCGTGCCGGTCAGCTTCTGGTACAGCGCCAGCGTCAGGTGCGGCGGCGTGCCGTTGCCGCTGGAGCCGGCCGCCAGCGGCTTGGCGGCGGCCGCGCGGGCCAGGTCGGCCATGCTCTTGATGGGACTCTTGGCATTGACCACCACCATGATGGGCGAGGACGCCAGGCCGGCCACCGGCGCCAGGTCGCGGGTCAGGTCGTAGCCGGCCTTGCCGGCGAACAAGGTGGCGTTGGCGGCATGCGACAGGGTGATGGCCAGCCACGTGTAGCCATCCGGCGCGGCGTGCGAAACATGCGCCGCGCCGATGTTGGCGCTGCCGCCGGGCTTGTTTTCCACGACCACGTTCCAGCGTTCGGCGTCGCCAAGCGCCTTGCCCACCTGGCGGGCGGCCACGTCGGTCAGGCCGCCGGGCGGGAAGGGCACGACGTAGTTGATGGGGCGATCGGGCCAGTTGCCCTTCTGCGCCAGCGCCTGCTGCCACGGCGCCAGCGCACAGAGGCCGGCGGCGCCCAGCGCGCCGAGCACGCGCCGGCGTTGCGCGTCGTCGATGGGGGGGTGTTGCTCGCGGTTCATCGGTCTTCCTCCTTGGGGGTTGGCGCCCGGGTAGGAATGCTTGCGCCTGTGCTGCCGTGGCGGCTTGCGCCCGGGTCTGCATGCATTTTTTGCGTGTGCTGCGAGGGACTGCGGGTGCTGCGCGAGAGCGAGGTGTTGCAAGGACTGCGGTTTGCGGTGGGGCGGCGACGCGGCGGCGACAGGGCCGCCGCCGTGTCGCTCCCGCCCGCGCGATGGCGCGGACGGCCGGCGCGCGCGGGATCGGAGCGCCGTCAGGCGCTTTCGAAGATGCGGGTCAGGACGAACTCGCGGTGGCCCAGGGCCTCGGCCGCGGTCCAGCGGCCGTTGGCGGTGGCCAGCATGCATTCGAGCAGCTTGTCGCCGGCCTGGTTCAGGTCGATCTCGCGCTGCAGCAGGCCGCTGGTGTCGACGTCGATGTGTTCCGACATGGTCCGCACCGTGCGCGGGTTGGCGCAGATCTTGATGACCGGCAGGATCGGGTTGCCGATGACGTTGCCCTGGCCGGTAGGAAAGAAATGCACCGCGTAGCCCGAGGCCGCGCACAGCGTCACCATCTCGGCCGCGGCCGAGGACGAGTCCATGAACCACAGGCCCGGGCCGTCGGGGATCTCGGCCTTGTCGATCACGCCGTCGACCCGGCACTGCTTGCCGATCTTCTGGATGTTGCCCAGCGCCTTTTCCTCGATGGTGGTCAGGCCGCCGGCGATGTTGCCCTTGGTGGGCTGCGATTCGGACAGGTCGCTGGTCTTCCAGCGGTCGATCATGGCCTGGTAGCGGTCGAACATGAACATGAAGCGTTCGCGCACGGCGTCGTTGGCGCAGCGCTCGGCCACGATGTGCTCGCCGCCGGTCAGTTCCGAGGTCTCGCCGAACACCAGCGTCGAGCCCAGCGCGTAGAGCTTGTCGAAGGCGTTGCCCACGGTGGGGTTGGCGCCACAGCCCGAGGTGGTGTCGGACTCGCCGCACTTGGTCGAGACCCACAGGTCGGAGATGGGACACGTGCTGCGGGTGAGCGCGGTGGCGTAATGCACGAATTCCTTGGCGCAGCGCGAGGCCCGCATGATGGTGTCGTGGTCGCCGTGCAGTTCGATGCTGAAGCCCATGACCGGCTTGCCGGTGGCGGCGATGCCGTCGACCACGCGCTTGGTCCAGCCTTCCTCGATGCCGATCACCACCACCGCCGCCACGTTCGGGTTGCAGCCGGTGCCGATGAGGGTGCGGAAGTGCAGTTCCAGGTCTTCGCCGAATTGCAGGCGGCCGTAGGGGTGGGGCAGGGCCAGCGTGCCCTTGATGTTGTTGGCGACGGCCTCGGCCGCGGCGTTGGAGATGTCGTCCACGGGCAGCACGATGACGTGGTTGCGCACGCCGACCCGGCCGTTGTCGCGGCGGTAGCCCTGGAAGGTGGTCTGAGCATTGATGACGGACATGATGGTTTCCTGTGTGGGCGAAGGATCGGCTTACCAGCGCTTGGTCTTGATGTTGTGCACGTGGGCGTGCTGGCCGGCCTGGATCGGCGCGACCACGCGGCCGATGTCCACGCCGTACTTGTAGACCGTGTCGCCCACGGCCATGTCCTTCATCGCGACCTTATGGCCGATGGGGATGTCCTGCGAGGCCCGCACATGGATGATCTTGTCCTCGTCCATGATCCAGGCATTGAGCTCCGTTCCGGCGGTCAGTCCTTCCACCACGGCGACCGCCACCGTGTCCTTGGCATCGTGCAATACGGCGTGAATCATCGTCTTTCCCTCCTGGGTGAGCGCCACGGCGGAGTGCCGCGGGCGCTTCGGATCACAACGTCCGGCAAATCTTATGGCTCGTTTTTCAGCATGTCAACTAAATCATATATATGAATTGTATGACTTGAGGAGGAGCGCCTCGCGCCGCTACACTGGAGCCCCGGATTTATTGCGATGCACCCATGAACACCAGCCTGTCATCGACTGTGCCTTTGGGCAGTCCCTTGTACGAGCAGGTCAAGCAGGCCGTGCTTGCCGCGCTGGCCCAAGGCGAATGGAAGCAGGGCGAGGCGATTCCGCCGGAAAAGCACCTGGCCGAGCGCTTCGGCGTGTCGATCGGCACGCTGCGCAAGGCGATCGACGAACTGGCGGCCGAAAACATCCTGGTGCGCCACCAGGGCCGCGGCACCTACGTCGCGGTGCACACCCGCAACCACCACTTCTTCAAGTTCTTCCGCATCCTGCGCCAGGACGGCCACAAGTCGTACCCGGCCACCGAGCTGCTGCGCTTTCGCCGCGTCAAGGCCTCGGCCGAGGCGCGCGAGAAGCTGGGGCTGCCGGCCGGCGCCCATGTGTTCGAGTTCCTCAACATGCTGTCGCTGAACGGCGACGTGGTCATGGTGGACGACATCTGCCTGCCGGAATCGCGCTTTCCGGGCATGACCGAGGCGCACCTGCGCGAGCGCGCCAGCACGCTGTATGCGCTGTACCAGGACGTGTTCGGCGTCAACGTCATCGCCACCGACGAACGCCTGCGCACCTGCCTGGCGGACCGCGCCCATGCGCGCTGGCTGGGCGTGGCCGAGGGCGCGGCGCTGCTGGAGATCCGCCGCGTGGCTTATTCGTACAACCGCCAGCCGGTGGAATGGCGCATCTCGCGCGTCAATACCGAACGCTACGAATACCTGGGCCATGAGCCCTGGGAGGCGGGGGCCTGAGGGCCAGCGCGTTCCGGGGCCGGCCCAGGCGGCAGGCAAGGGGCTGGCATGCCGGCGCCGGCCTCCATGTGATCGGGCGCCGACGGCCGCCGAGCCGCGCGCTTGCCGTCCCCGCCGCCAGCAGTGCTAGAATTCCTGCCGCACTATCCAATTTTCGGCGCCGATTTGCCTGATCCGCTTGCGGGCGCCTTCCAATAAATCCAGCTAAAGAGGTCCGTATGACCACTCCTGCCCAACATTTGGCCGGTGATTCGGCCAGTGCCGCGCTCGCGACCCTGCCCGCCGCCACCCTCACGCAGTCCGATGCCGCTGATCCCGGTTCCGTCGGACTGGTTGCTCCCGTCTTCCTGCGTTTCGACGAGCCGCTGCCGTTGCTCAGCGGCCAGTCGCTGGCCAGCTACGAGCTGGCGGTCGAGACCTATGGCACGCTCAACGCCACGCGCAGCAATGCGGTGCTGATCTGCCACGCCCTGAACGCCTCGCACCACGTGGCCGGCCAGGCCGCGGACAGCCCCAGCGACGTCGGCTGGTGGGACAACATGGTGGGACCCGGCAAGCCGGTCGACACCAACGTGTTCTTCGTCATCGGCGTCAACAACCTGGGCTCGTGCTTCGGCTCGACCGGCCCGGCCAGCATCAACCCCGAGACCGGCAAGCCCTGGGGCGCCGCCTTCCCGGTGCTGACGGTGGAGGACTGGGTGCAGGCGCAGGCGCGGGTCGCGGACCACTTCGGCATCGAGCGCTTCGCCGCCGTGATGGGCGGGTCGCTGGGCGGCATGCAGGCCCTGAGCTGGGCCATCACGCTGCCCGAGCGCGTGGCCCACTGCGTGGTCATCGCCAGCACGCCGCGCCTGTCGGCGCAGAACATCGGCTTCAACGAAGTGGCGCGGCGCGCCATCATCACCGATCCGGATTTCCATGGCGGCGACTACTACGCGCAGGAAACCGTGCCGCGCCGCGGCCTGTCGGTGGCGCGCATGATCGGCCACATTACCTACCTGTCCGACGACGACATGGCCGAGAAATTCGGCCGCGCCCAGCGCGAACCGGCCGCCAACGGCGCCTACCGTTACGGCTACGACGTCGAGTTCGAGGTCGAGTCGTACCTGCGTTACCAGGGCGAGAAGTTCACCCGCTATTTCGACGCCAATACCTACCTGCTGATCACCCGCGCGCTGGATTATTTCGATCCGGCGCGCAAGACCGGCGGCGACCTGGCGCGCGCGCTGGCGCCGGCCCAGGCGGATTTCCTGCTGGTGTCGTTCACCACCGACTGGCGCTTCCCGCCGGAACGCTCGCGCGAGATCGTGCGGGCCCTGCTCAAGAATTCCAGCCCCGTCACCTACGCCGAGATCGACGCGCCGCACGGGCACGATGCCTTCCTGCTGGACGACGCGCGCTACCATGCCGTGGTACGCGGCTATTACGAGCGCATCGCCCGCGAATTGGGACTGACCGACGCCGCTCAGACCGAAGGACGCTCCGCATGAATCCCGTGACTCCCCGTCCCGCCGTCAACACGCTGCGCCCCGACCTGGCGCGCATCGCCAGCTGGATCGAACCGGGCAGCCGGGTGCTGGACCTGGGTTGCGGCGACGGCGCGCTGCTGGCGCACCTGCGCGATCACCGCCAGGTGCGCGGCGCGGGCGTCGAGCTGGACGACACCTGCGTCATCGCCTGCGTGCGGCGCGGCGTCGAGGTGATCCAGCAGAACCTGGAAGACGGCCTGGCCCTGTTCGACGACAAGCAGTTCGACACCGTGGTGCTGTCGCAGACGCTGCAGTCCATGCACCGCACCGAGCACATCCTGCGCGAGATGGCGCGGGTGGCGCGCCATGGCGTGGTGTCGTTTCCCAACTTCGGCTACTGGCCGCACGGCTGGGCCATCCTGCGCGGGCGCATGCCGGTGACGGGCCAGATGCCCTACCAGTGGTACAACACGCCCAACATCCACCTGTGCACGCTGCGCGACTTCGAACAGCTGGCCGGCGAGCTGGGCCTGCGCATCCTGGAGCGCGCCACTTTCAACGAAGGGCGCGAGATCAAGACCTTCCCCAGCTGGCGCAGCACCCTGGCGGTGTACCGCTTCGCCTCGCCCTGACATTCTGAAACGCCGGCTGACGGCCCGGGCGCCAGCGCCTAAAATGCCGCAAGCCCGCCGCGCCCGTCCGTGCGCCCGGCCGGCCCGTTTCAGGAGACCGTCATTACCGCTGTATCCAACGTCTACACCAGTCCCCGCGTCGCGCCCCTGCTGGTCCTGGGGTTCGCCAGCGGATTGCCGCTGGCCCTGACCAGCGGCACCCTGCAGGCGTGGGCCACGGTGGCCGGCGTGCCCTTGCAGCAGATCGGTTTCCTGACCCTGGTGGGCACCGCCTACACGCTCAAGTTCCTGTGGGCGCCGCTGGTGGACCGCTATGCGCCGCCGCTGCTGGGCCGGCGCCGCGGCTGGATGCTGGTGACGCAGGTGCTGCTGGGGCTGGCGATCATGGTCATGGGCACGCTGTCGCCGTCGTCGGCCTTGCAGGCGCTGGCCCTGCTGGCGGTGCTGGTGGCCTTCCTGTCGGCCACCCAGGACATCGCCTTCGATGCCTATTGCACCGACGTGCTGCGCAAGGAAGAGCGCGGCGCGGGCGCGGCCATCAAGGTCATGGGCTACCGGGTGGCGATGATCGTCTCGGGCGGGCTGGCGCTGATCCTGGCCGACCAGTGGATCGGCTGGGGCAATACCTATGTGGTGATGGGCGGCCTGATGCTGCTGTGCGCGCTGGCGACACTGTGGGCGCCCGAGCCGGAGCACGTGGCCAAGCCGCCGCGCAGCCTGGGCGAGGCCGTGTCGGCGCCCCTGCAGGAATTCTTCACCCGGCGCGGCGCGTTGGCGGTGCTGCTGCTGATCGTGCTGTACAAGCTGGGCGACGCCTTTGCCGGCGCGCTTTCGACCACGTTCCTGATCCGCGGCGCGGGCTATACCCCTACCGAGGTGGGCGCGGTCAACAAGGTCATGGGCATGGCCGCGACCGTCGTCGGCGCCCTTGCCGGCGGCCTCGTCATGTCGCGCTGGACGCTGTACCGGTCGCTGATGGTGTTCGGGCTGCTGCAGGCGGTGTCCAACCTGGGCTACTGGGTGATCGCGGTCAGCCCCAAGAGCATCTGGCTCATGGGCGCCGCGGTCGGGCTGGAAAACCTGTGCGGCGGCCTGGGCACGGCGGCGTTCGTCGGGCTCTTGATGGCCCTGTGCCGCCAGCGCTTCTCGGCCACGCAGTTCGCGCTGCTGTCCGCGCTGTCGGCGGTGGGTCGCACCTACCTGGCCGGACCCTTGACGCCGCCGCTGGTCGAGCACCTGGGGTGGCCCGGGTTCTTCCTGGTGACGGTGGTGATCGCGCTGCCGGGCCTGGTGCTGTTGCACCTGCTGCGCGGCCGCATCGAAGCCATGATGCAGGACGGCGACGCCTGACGCCGGGGCCCGGGGGGCCCCGGCGTCAGCGCGGCGCGTCACTCCTCGCCGGCCAGGCGCACGATCAGCACGTCGCTGGGCAGCGCTTCGAGCAGCCGTTCGGCAACGCTGCCGATGGCCGTGCGCAACAGGCCGGTGCGGCCATGGGTGCCGGTGACGACCAGGTCGGAACGATGGTTGAAGGAATATTCCGACAGCACCGTTTCCGGCTGGCCGCATTCCATCACGACCTTGGGCGGCGCCACGTTGGCCAGTTCCGGCGTTTCGGCGATGAACTCGCGCGAACTCTGCTCGGCCGCGTGGTAGAAGCTGCGGGTCACGGCGTCGTCCGGCACGTTCTTGCCCTGGAACGGCACGTCATAGGCATGGAACAGCGTCAGGTCGGCGTTGGGCACCAGTTGCAGCGCGGCGCGCAGCGCCTGGCGCGAACCGGCCGAGAAGTCGGTGGCGACCAGCACGTCGCGGTACGGCTTGCGCGGACGGTTCTTGACCACCAGCACCGGCTGGCGCGCCTGGCGCACCAGTTTTTCCACCGTGGTGCCCAGCAGCAGGCGGCCCAGCGTCTCGTCGCGCGCGATGCCGGCGATGATCAGCGAGCAGCCGAAGCTGTCGGCGGTTTCCATGATGCGGACCAGGGGATCGCCCGTGACCACCACCACTTCGGTGGCCACGCCGGCGTTGGCCAGGTCCTCGGCCAGTTCGCGCTCGGCCACCGCCTTGTGGTCGGCGGCCAGCCGGCGCCAGACCGGCGTGGTCAGGCGCGCCGACACGCCGTGGTTTTCCATGACGTGCAGCACGACCAGCTTGGTATCGAGTTCCTTGGCCAGTTGCAGCGCGCGATCCAGGGCGCGATCACCGCGCGCGCTGAGATCCGTGGCCAGTAGGATGGGGCCAGGTTGTTGCGACATACGTTTCTCCCGAGATGGGGCCGGGCCGGTGGCTCCCGCTAGCCCGCCGTCCGGCCGATATCGCCCTTGCGGGCACACCCCCATTGTCCCGCCGGGGCGCGGACAGGGGCTTGACCGATATCAACGCACTTCCAGCGTAAGGGAGGATGGGGGGCGGCGGCAATGGCGGGGGGCGATGCCGTGTCAATACAATGGGGCCTGTCGCCCGTGCCGGGAAGCCGTCGCGTCCGCGGGTTTCGTCCCCCTCCCTTGCCGTTCCATGTTCTACGACCTTTCGCCCGCCCTGCTGCACACGCTCTACCTGGTCGCCATCGTGGCCGAAGCCATGACCGCGGCGCTGTCGGCCGGCCGGCGCGACATGGACTGGATGGGCGTCTGCATCATCGCCTGCGTCACCGCGCTGGGCGGCGGCTCGCTGCGCGACGTGCTGCTGGGGCACTATCCGCTGACCTGGGTGGTCCATCCCGAATACCTGTGGATGACGGCGGGCGCGGCGCTGCTGACCGCCCTGATCGCGCCTGTCATGCGGCGCCTGCGCAGCGTCTTCCTGCTGGCGGACGCGCTCGGCCTGGTGGCGTTCACGGTCATCGGCTGCCAGGTCGCGCAACTGATGCAGCTGCCGATCACGGTGGTGCTGATCAGCGGCATGATCACCGGCTGCGCCGGCGGGGTGCTGCGCGACGTGCTCTGCAACGAGGTGCCGCTGCTGTTCCGCAAGGAGCTGTACGCCAGCGTGTCGGTGGTGACCGGGGCGCTGTACCTGGGCGCGCAGGCCCTGGGGCTGCCGGCCAACGCTGCCGTGCCCATCGCGCTGGCGGTCGGCTTGGCGCTGCGCCTGCTGGCCCTGCGCTTCAATTGGCAGATGCCGAAGTTCGTGTACCGCGACGACTGGCATTGAGGTTCGCACCGGACCTCATTCCTGCAACAATTTTCCTATTTGTGTTTCAATAAATTTCTAGTATCTTGTCGCTGTCGCAATACTTGCATCAGCAGTACAAGGGGAGCCGATTGGACGTCAAAGCGCCCGCCACGATTCCGTACTTCCTACAGGAACAGATTCGTGAGTTGATAGTGGATGGCACTATCAGGCCCGGGCAGCCATTGCGGGAACAGGAACTGGAGCAGCGTTTCGGCACCAGCCGCAGTCCCATCCGGGAAGCGCTGCGTCTGCTGGAACTGAGCGGCCTGGTGACGCATGTCCAGCGCAAAGGCTTCCGGGTCACCCTGTATTCCGAAACCCAGATCCGCCACCTGTACAAGCTGCGCGCGGAGCTGGAAGCCTATTGCATCCGCCAGGTCGCCGAGATCGACGACATTTCGCCGCTGGTGGCCGAACTGCGCGCCTATGACGAGGCGATCGCCGCCGCCATGGCCAAGCGCGACGTGCGCGCCTATATCGCGGCGCTGCGCGAGTTCTACCTGGCCGGCGCCCGCTTCACCGGCAACGCCCCGCTGGCCGAGGTGCTGACCAAGCTGTACGAACAGGTCGAGCCGCTGCGCTACCTGCTGGCGCGGCAGACCATGGAATCGAACAGGCTGCAGACCTATACGCAGGGCATCACGCAGGCGCTCGCCAGCCGCGATTTCGACCGCGCCGCGGAACTGACCCGCGGCTACGTGCTGGATGTGCTGCCGGGTATCCTGCGGGCCTACCACGAGGCCTCGCTGCAGGACGCCGAGGAACCCGCGCCGCGCTACGGCCGCGCGTAACCGCGGGACCGCGTCCGGCGCCCGAGGCGCCGGCGCGTCCTTGCTGCGTCATCGAAACAGTGCCGCTCGTTGCCCGCGAATGGTGGCGTCAGGCGCGCGCGGACGGCGTGCGCACGGCGATGCCGGCCCGTTCCAGCGCCTCGCGGATGGCGCGCGCGAACACCAGCGCGTTGGGCTGGTCGCCGTGGATACAGAGCGTGTCGGCCTGCACCGGCACGTCCTTGCCGTCGACCGAGCGCACCTTGCCCTCGCGGACCATGCGCACCACCTGCGCCACGGCCTGGTCGACGTCTTCGATCATGGCGCCGGCGCGGGTGCGTGGCGTGAGCGAGCCGTCGTCCTGGTAGGAGCGGTCGGCGAAGACCTCGTTGGCCGCGGCCAGCCCGATGGCGCGCGCGGCGTCGATCAGCTTGCTGCCCGCCAGCCCGTAAAGCAGCAGAGTGGCATCCACATCCTTGACCGCCTGGCAGATGGCGCGCGCCAGGCCTTCGTCCCTGGCGGCCATGTTGTAGAGCGCGCCGTGCGCCTTGACGTGATGCAGCCGCGCGCCTTGCGAGGCGGCCACGCCGGCCAGCGCGCCGATCTGGTAGACCGTGATGTCGTACGCCTCGTCCGGCGTGATCGGAATCGCGCGGCGGCCGAAGCCCACCAGGTCCTGCAGGCTGGGATGCGCGCCCAGCGCCACGCCCTGCTTGAGGGCGGCGGCCACGGTCTTGCGCATGGTGGCGGGATCGCCGCCGTGGAAACCGCAGGCGATGTTGGCCGAGCTGACGAAGGCCAGCACCGCGGCGTCGTTGCCCATGCTCCAGGCGCCGTAGCTTTCGCCCATGTCGCAGTTCAGGTCGATGCTTGTGCTCATGATGGGGTTCCTGTGGAGGTTCGGGCGGTTATTCGGGGGCGCTTGCGAGCTGGCCTCAAGGGTGGCCAGGCCCGAGCAGCGCGCGCAGCGGCGCCAGCGCGTCCAGCAACTGGGCGAAGGCGCGTTCGCGCTCGCCGTCCAGGCGTTGCGCCTCGTCGAGTTCGATCATGGCGAACCGCAGCGCGCGTCCCGGCGCGTACTGCGCCAGCAAGGGCAGGTCGACGCTGGCGATCTGCGCGATCTTGGGATAGCCGCCGGTGGTCTGCCGGTCGGCCATGAGGATGATGGCCTCGCCGCCCGACGGCACCTGCACGGTGCCGAAGCAGGCCGCCTCGGACAGCATCTGGCGCGGCTGGCTCATGGACAGCGCCGGACCCTGCAGGCGGTAGCCCATGCGGTCGGACTGCGGGCTGATGCGGAATTCCGAGCCGCCGAAGGCGTGGCGGCTGGCTTCGGAGAATTCCTGCCACTGCATGCCGGGCAGGAAGCGGATGGCGTCGCGCCGCTTGTGGCCGAGCGTGCCGGGCAGGTAGATGCGCAGGTCCCACAGGGCCTTTTGCAGCGCGTCCAGGCCGTGGCCATCGAGCGCCTGGCGCAAGCCGACCTGGTCGCCCTTGGCCAGCGCGCGGCCCTCGAAGCCGCCGAAGCCGCTGCGCAGGTAGGTGGTTTCGCTGCCCATCACCGGCGCCAGCGCGAAGCCGCCGTGCACCGCCAGGTAGCCGCGCACGCCGTTGGCGGGCCGCGCGCCGAAGGCCAGCGTGTCGCCGGCGCGGGCCACCAGCGGCCGGTGCTGCGGGATCTCCTGGCCGTTGAGCGTGGCGCCCAGGTCGGCCCCGGCCACCGCGAAGCAGGCCGGCGCGTCGAAGCGCAGCGTCGGGCCGGTCAGGGTCATTTCGAGCGTGGCGGGGTCGCCGCTGTTGCCGGCGAGCGCGTTGGCCAGGCGGTGGGCGCGTTCGTCCATGGCGCCGGCGGCCGGGATGCCCTGGTGCTGGTAGCCCTCGCGGCCGCGGTCCTGGAAGCTGGACAGCATGCCCGGCTTGATGATGGTGATGCTCACGGCCGGTTCCCCCGCAGGCGCGCGAATTCGTCGGCGCTGATCGGCACGAAGCGCACCGAGTCGCCCGGCTGCAGGTAGGCGGCCGGCTCGCGCGCGGGGTCGAACATGGTCAGCGGCGTGGTGCCGATGATGTGCCAGCCGCCGGGCAGGCGGTTGGGGTAGATCACCGTCTGGCGGTTGGCGATGGCCACCGCGCCGGCCGGCACGGCGGTGCGCGGCGAGGGGCGCCGCGGCAGGTTCAGTTTTTCGTCGTGCACGCCCAGGTAGGCGTGGCCGGGGGCGAAGCCCAGCATGAACACCATGCTGCGCGGTCCGCTGTGCAGGGCGATGACTTCGTCGGGCGTCAGGCCGGCGGCGCGGGCGACCTCGTCGAGGTCGGGCCCGTGCTCGCCGCCGTAGCAGACCGGCACGTCGACCTCGCGGCCGGCGGCATTGTCGGCCGCGATGCCGTCGGCCAGCAGCGCTTCGATGCGCTCGGCCAGGTCGGCGTAGGTGGGGCCGTGGCCCAGGCCGTCGGGTCGGTAATGCACGGCCACCGCCACGAACGACGGCACCACGTCGGTCACCCCCGGCAGGCCGGCGTCGCGCAGCTTGCGCGCCGCCGCCAGACAGGTGCGGCCCACGGCGGCGTCGATCCGGTCGCCGAAAGAAACGATGAGGCAGCGGTCACCCTGGGGCTGGATGCGCCAGGTGGCTTCGGCCGAAGAAGATGGGTCTGATGTTGCGTTCAACGGCACGAAACCTGTAGAGACGGATTACTTGGCGAACAACGAATCCAGGTTCTTGAACGCCTTGAATTCCAGCGCGTTGCCCGACGGATCCAGGAAGAACATGGTGGCCTGTTCGCCGACTTCGCCCTTGAAGCGGATGTAGGGCTCGATGACGAACTCGGTGCCGGCATCGGTCAGGCGCTTGGCCATGGCTTCCCATTGTTCCATGGAAAGCACCGCGCCGAAATGGCGCACGGGCACATTGTGCGAATCGACCGCGCTGGTGGCCTTGTGGCCGCACTCGCTGGGGGCCAGGTGGGCGACGATCTGGTGGCCGTAGAAGTTGAAGTCGATCCATTCGGGCGAGCTGCGGCCCTCCGGACAGCCCAGCTTTTCGCCGTAGAAGGCGCGGGCTTCGGCCAGGTCGCGGACCGGGAAGGCCAGGTGGAACGGCGGCAGGTTGGTTTGAGCGGTCATGAAAAGCTCCGGATGAGGCGGAAAAGGTAATTCAGAATGCGGACGATCGCCATCGGGTCGTGTCCTGAGCTGCTAGTTTATGAATTGTTTTTTTGATTGAAAAACGATATTTTTTGTGTCTTAGCATCGAAAATATTGATCGTGATCAAAGAATTCAAGACCTTCATCGCCGTGGCGCGCGATGGCACCTTCACCGGGGCGGGCGCCCAGCTGGGCCTGACCCAGTCGGCCGTCAGCGCGCAGATCAAGCGCCTGGAGGACTACCTGGGCGTGGCGCTGTTCGACCGCAGTGCGCGCGCCGCCGTGCTCAACGACCATGGCCGCGAGATGCTGCCGCAGGCCGAGGAACTGGTGGCCATGGCCGAGCGCATGGCGTCCACGGCCGGCGCCGGCCACGTCAGCGGATCGCTGCGCATCGGCGCCATCGCCTCGGTGCAGCAGGACCTGCTGGTGCGGGCGCTGGGCGAGTTCCGCGCCGGCTACCCCGACGTGCGGGTGCGGATCGTGCCGGGGGTGTCGCTGTCGCTGCTGGGGCAGGTGGACGCCGGCGAGGTCGACATGGCGCTGCTGATCCGGCCGCCGTTCGCGCTGCCGCCGGAATTGGGCTGGCAGCCGTTGCTGCGCGAGGAAGTGGTGCTGGCCATGCCGGCCGCGATGGCGTTGGCGCCGTGGCGCGAGGTGCTGGCGGCGCAGCCCTTCATCCGCTACGACCGCGCGTCGTTTGGCGGGCGCGTGGTGGACCTGTTCCTGAAGAAGCAGCGCATCACGGTGCACGAGGCGGTGGAGCTGGACGAGATCGAGGCCATCGCCAACATGGTGCGCCACGGACTGGGCGTGGCGCTGCTGCCGCGCTTGCGCGGCCTGGATACGGATGGCCTGCGGCTGGTGCCGCTGGGCGATGCGGCGTTTCATCGCGAGATCGGCCTCATCGGGCGGTTGCCGTTCGACGCCGGCAGCGTCCGCGGCAAGATGGCCGAGTGCCTGGCGCGGGCGGCGGGGGCCACGTTGGCGCCTTGAGCCAGCCAGGGCGGTACAGTGTCGGGGAAGCGATCGGCATTCGCGCCAAGACCGCCACCCACGCAGGACACCATGGCATCGACCTCACTGGAAAAACAGCTGCAATTCCTCCGCGAAATCGACCGGCTCAAGACCGTCGTCCGGCAATCGCCGCTGCTGGACCGCAGCCGCAAGGAGAATTCCGCCGAGCATTCCTGGCACCTGGCGCTGTACGCGCTGGTGCTGAGCGAATACGCCAGCGGTCCGGTGGATACCCAGCGGGTCATGCGGATGCTGCTGCTGCACGACGTGGTCGAGATCGACGTCGGCGATTTCCCGATCCACGGCGGATCGTCGGCGGCCTGGCAGGCCGAGCAGGAGGACAAGGCGGCGCAGCGGCTGTTCGGCTTGCTGCCCTCGCCGCAGGGCGACGAGTTCATGGCGCTGTGGCGGGAATTCGAGCAGGCCGAGAGCGAGGACGCGCGTTTCGCCAAGGCGCTGGACCGCTTCCAGCCGCTGCTCATCAACGTGTTCACGGGCGGCGGCACCTGGACCGAGAATGGCGTGTCGCGCGAGCAGGTGCTGGCCCGCTACGGGCCGGTGATCCAGCGCGGGGCGCCGAAATTGTGGGACGTCTGTGAGCGCTGGGTGGCGGCGCATTTCGCGGGCCGGGCATGATGTGATCCGCGTCTGGGGGCTCACGTTCCCGTCCAGCCGCGGCCGTCCTGCGTCCGCATCCGCCCGTGCCACGCGCATGGAAAAGGCCCGCGCGAGCGGGCCTTTCTCTTGAGCGCCTTTCCTTTACAGCCGGTCGCAGCGAACCGTGATCGGATGATCGCGCAGCGTCGTCATGACCAAATCATCGACCTCGCCATCGACGTCGGTGATCACGTAGCCGATCTGGCCCTTGGTCTGCAGGGTCTGGCTGACGATGTTCAGGCCGTGCTGCGCCATCAGGTTGTCCAGCGTGCCCAGCGCGCCGGGGGCGTTGCGGTGCACGTGCAGGATGCGGGTGGCGCCGGCCTGTTCCAGGTAGGGCAGTTCGGGGAAGTTGACCGCGCCCTTGGTGGTGCCGGCCTGCAGGAAGCGCACCAGCTTCTCGGCCACTTCGCGGCCGATGTTCTCTTGCGATTCCTGCGTGCTGCCGCCGATGTGCGGGGTGAGGATGACGTTGGGCAGGCCGATCAGCGGGCTGGCCAGCGGTTCGTCGGCGCCCTTGGGCTCGGTGGGGAACACGTCGAGCGCGGCGCCCGCCAGGTGGCCGGACTTGAGCGCGGCGTGCAGGGCGTCGATGTCGACCACGGTGCCGCGCGAGGCGTTGATGAGGATGGCGCCGCGGCGCATGCGGGCAATGGTCTCCGCATTCATGATGTTCTCGGTGGACTTGCCGCCGGGCACGTGCAGGGTGACCACGTCGGCCTGCTCCAGCAGGTCGTTGAGCGAGCCGGCCGGGCGGGCGTTGCCCAGCGGCAGCTTGGCTTCGACGTCGTGGTAGATGACGCGCATGCCGAGGCCTTCGGCCAGGGTGCTGATCTGCGAGCCGATGTTGCCGTAGCCGACGATGCCGAGCGTCTTGCCGCGGGTCTCGAAGGCGCCGGCGGCGCTCTTGTCCCAGTGGCCGAGATGGACGCGGGCGTTCTTCTCGGGGATGCGGCGCAACAGCAGGATGGCTTCGCCCAGCACCAGCTCGGCGACCGAGCGGGTGTTGGAGAAGGGCGCATTGAACACCGGGATGCCGCGCTGCATGGCGGTGTCGAGGTCGACCTGGTTGGTGCCGATGCAGAAGCAGCCGACCACGCGCAGGTCGGGGTTGCCGGACAGCAGGGCGGCATCCAGGTGGGTACGAGAACGGATGCCCGCGACCTGGGCGCCGCGCAGGGCGTCCTGCAGCTGCGCCGGCGGCAGGGCCGCGGCGTGCGTGACGATGTCGGTGTAGCCGGCGGCTTCGAAGACGGCGCGGGCGCTCGGGTGGATGTTCTCGAACAGGACGATGTGTGCCATGACTGCCAGGGGTCGGGTGAGAAATGCGTTTTATTTATTGTGGCGCATTTTTGCTGCGGTGCAAGAGGTACCCATTGCCCGGGTGGGGATGAATTGTTTCAGAACGGCCGGGCGCCGCCCGGCCGGGAGCATCCCCGGGGCATCTCCTAACGATACGCCTGGAACACCTTGGCGCCGCCGCGCTTGTCCACCAGCAGGACATCATGTGGCGTCTTGCGGCCCCCGTATTCGGGGCCGTCCATGCCGGGCGAACCCAGCGGCATGCCAGGCGCGGCAAGGCCGGCGGCATCGGGCTTTTCGAGCAGCAGGCGGCGCACGTCGCTGGCCGGCACGTGGCCTTCGATGGCATAGCCGTCCACCACGGCCGTATGGCACGAGCCATAGTCGGCCATGCCGGCATTGCGGCGCACCGGGCCGGTGTCCTGGACGTCGTGGGTGGTGACCTCGAAGCCGTTGTCGCGCATGTGCGTGACCCAGTCCTCGCAGCAGCCGCAGGTGGGCGTCTTCCACACCTGGACCTTGGGGGCGAATTGGGCCTGCGCGAGGATCGGCGCGGCGTACAGGGGCAGGGACAGCGCGGCCGCCAGCAGCAGGCGACGGGCGGGGATGAGAGGTGTTTTCATGGGTCTCCGCGAGAAAGATCAGAACCAGAAGCTCACGCCGGCCAGCACGGCGGCCTGCGAGCGACCTTGGCCGGCGGCGGACGCATAGTCCGCGGTGCGGCCGAACTTACGTTCGAAGGATACCCCGACGTAGGGCGCGAACTGGCGCGTGATTTCGTAGCGCAGGCGCAGCGACAGCGAAGCGTCGGACAGGCCCGAGCCGATGCCGCGCTCCGGGTCGTTGCGGCCGTAGGCGCTGGCCTCGATCTCCGGCGTGAAAATCAGACGCTGGGTAAGCAGCAGATCGTACTCGGCCTTCAGGGCCAGCGCGGTGCGGCCCGATGGGCCGGCGTAGGCGGTGGTCTCGAACTCGATGTTGTAGGGCAGCACGCCCTCGAGGCCGAGCGCGGCCCAGTTGCGCTTGGGACCGGTGCCGAAGTCGCGCCGCGCGCCCAGTTGCAGGTCCCAGAAAGGCGAGATGGCGTGGCTCCAGAGGGCTTCGACCTTGGCGCCGGAACCGCCGCCGCTTTCGCGTTCGCCTTCGCTCTTGATCACCAGCCGGTCGGTGGCGGTGCCCCACCAGAAGCGGCCGTCCCATTCCAGCGCGTTCTGGCCGTCGCGGTTGCGCGACCAGCCGAACTTGTCGAACAGCAGCCGCGACGAGGCGTCCCTGTCCATCATGTGTGGGTGCAGGCCGTAGCTGTCATAGCCACGCTCGCCGGCGCCGTCGCTGGACGGCAGGCTGCCGACGGCCGGCGCGCCGTGGTCAATGCCGGGCATGGAGGAATGATCCATGACGGGCGGCATCGCTGGCTTTGGCTTGGCGCTGCCGTGGTTCATGCCGGGCATGGAGGAATGGTCCATGGCGGGCGGCATCGCGGGCTGTGGCTTGGCGGCGCCGTGGTTCATGCCCGGCATCGAACCATGATCCATGCCGGAATGGTCGTTCATGGCCTGGCCGAGGGCCGGCTGGCCGGCCAGGGCCGCCAGCAGGACGGTGGCCAGCGCGGCGTGGCGGAACGGGGAAAAGGAAGTGCGCATATTCCGGTTTCTCATCGCCTACTCCACCACGACCGCCCTGAACATGCCGGCCTCCATGTGGTACAGCAGGTGGCAGTGGTAGGCCCAGTTGCCGCGGGCATCGGCGCTGACGCGGTAGCTCAGGCGCTGCGCCGGATTGAGCGACAGGGTGTGCTTGCGGACCTGGAAGGCGCCGTCGGGCGATTCCAGGTCGCTCCACAGGCCGTGCAGGTGGATGGGGTGGGTCATCATGGTGTCGTTGACCAGCACGAAGCGCACGCGCTCGCCGTAGCGCAGCACGATGGGCTTGGCGTCGGAGAACTTCACGCCGTTGAACGACCACATGTAGCGTTCCATGTTGCCGGTCAGGTGCAGCTCGATCTCGCGGGTCGGCGCGCGGTTGTCGTCGGGTTCGCGGATCGAGCGCAGGTCGGCGTAGGTCAGCACCCGGCGGCCGTTGTCGCGCAGGCCGATGCCGGGGTCGTCCAGGCGGGTGGAGACCACGTCGGGCAGCATCGAATTGCCCGGGCCGCGCTCCTCGGGATAGGGGTGCCTGACCTCGACGATGCCGCCCTGGGCCGCGCCGCCGCCGTGGGAGCTGCCGTGGTCCATGCCGGGCATGGCGCCATGGTTCATGCCGGCCATCGCGCCGGCGGTCGCCTCAGGCGCGGCGCCATGATCCATGCCGCCCATGTCGTGCTTCATGCCCATGTCCATCATGCCGAGCAGCTGCACCCGATCGACCGCGGGCACCTCGGCCTGCATGCCGGGGCGCGGCGCCAGGGTGCCGCGGGCGTAGCCGGAACGGTCCATGGCCTGCGAGAAGATGGTGTAGGGGCGGTCTTCGGCGGGCTCGACGATCACGTCGTAGGTCTCGGCCACGGCGATGCGGAATTCTTCCACGTCGACCGGCCGCACGTCCTGGCCGTCGGCCGCCACCACCGTCATCTTCAGGCCGGGGATGCGCACGTCGAAGTAGGTCATGGCCGAGCCGTTGATGAAGCGCAGCCGCACGCGTTCGCCCGGCTTGAACAGGCCGGTCCAGTTGCCGGCCGGCGTCGCGCCGTTGGTCAGGAAGGTGTACGTGGCGCCGGAGACGTCCGCCAGGTCGGACGGGTTCATGCGCATCTGTTCCCACATCAGGCGCTCGGACAGCGCCGCCCGCCACCCCTTCTCGCCGGCCTCGCGGATCAGGCTCTCGACGCTGGGCTGGTTGCGGTTGTAGTAGTCGGGCATGGCCTTGAGCTTGTCGAAGACCCGCATCGGGTCTTCGTCCGTCCAGTCCGACAGCAGCACGGTGTAGTCACGGTCCGCGGCGACGGGATCGGGCCGCTTCGGGTCGATGACGATGGCCCCGTACAGGCCGGTCTGCTCCTGGAACCCCGAGTGGCTGTGATACCAGTAGGTGCCGCTCTGGCGCACGTCGAAGCGGTAGGTGAAGGTCTGGCCGGGATCGATGCCCGGGAAACTCAGGCCCGGCACGCCGTCCATTTCCGTGGGCAGCAGGATGCCGTGCCAGTGGATCGAGGTCTGTTCGCGCAGGCGGTTGGTCACGTGCAGCGTGACCGTGTCGCCCTCGTGCCAGCGCAGCAGCGGGGCTGGCACCTGGCCATTGACGGTGGTGGCGATGCGGGCGGCGCCGGTGTAGTTGACCGGGGTTTCGCCGATCTCCAGGTGGAATTCGGTGCCGCGCAGTTCGGCGGGCGCGGCCGCGGCCTGCGCCGCGCGCGGGCCCGCGCTGGCGGCGCGCCAGCCGCCCAGCGCCGCCAGCGCGCCACCGGCGGCCAGCCCCTGCACGAAGCGGCGGCGGGTGGGAATAGGGATGGGTTTCATGAGGGATCCGCGACGGCGTTATTGGACCGACACCGCGCCCTTCATGCCGGCGGTGTAGTGGCCGGGTTCCAGGCAGCCGAAAGAAACGGTGCCGGCGCGGTCGAACTTCCAGACGATCTGGCCGCTCTTGCCCCCCTCCAGCGAGATCGCGTTGGCCTCTTCGTGGCGCATGCCGGGGTCCTTCATCATCATGGCGTAGTGGGCCTGCAGGTCGGCGTCGGTGCCCAGCACCATTTCATGGCGGATGCGGCCCGAGTTGCGCACGTTGAAGCGCACGGTCTCGCCGGCCTTGACCTGCACCTGCGCCGGCGTGAAGCGCATGGCGTCGGTCATGTCGATGTCGATGCTGCGGGTGACGCGGGCGGCGTCGCCGGGCGTGCCGATGGGGGCGGAGGCCGCCGGCATGGCGTGGCCGGCGTGTTCGCCATGGGCGCCGGCGGCGAAGGCGGTGCCGGTGCCGAGCAGCGCGGCCAGGGCCGTGATCTGGGTGATGCGGAGCAAAGTGCCTTTCATGCTGTTCCCTTGATGGGGGTTGACCATGGGAGACACTTTAGGAAAACCGGGGTGACCCGGTTCTGTCGCGAAGATTACTTCTTTGTAATGTGGCCGCCGGCGGTGTCCGGACCCGACCCGCGCAGGGTGATGCCGACCACCGTGCCATCGGCGCCGGAGGCCGCGTCGACCTCGCCGCCATGCATGCGGGCGATGGCGCGCACGATCGCCAGGCCCAGGCCGTGGCCCTCGCTGCGCGGCGCGCGCGCCTGGGCGGAGCGGAAGAAGCGGTCGAAGATGCGCGGCAGGTCGGCCGCCGGGATCGGCGCGCCGGGGTTGCGCACTTCGACCCGCGCGCCGGCCGGGCGAGGCTGGCAGGCCAGCACGATCTCGCCACCGCGCGGCGTGGCCTTGATGGCGTTGGAAATCAGGTTCGCCAGCGCGCGGCGCACCAGTCCGGGGTTGGCGGCGACGATGGCGTCGCCGTCGCAGCGCAGCGTGACGCCGCGGTCTTCCAGCGCCGCCTCGTAGAAGTCGGCGACGCGCCGGGCCTCGGCGGCCAGCGACACCGGCGCCAGGTCGGCGGCGCGCTCGCCGCGGTCGGCGCGGGCCAGGAACAGCATGTCGTTGACCAGCGTCTTCAGGTCTTCCAGCGTCTCCAGGTTGGATTCGAGCGCGTCGCGCAGCTCGGCCGCGTCGCGGCCGCTGGACAGGGTCACCTGGGTGCCGTTGATCAGTGTGGCCAGCGGCGTGCGCAGTTCGTGCGCCACGTCGGCGTTGAATCCTTCCATCTGCTGGTAGGCGGCCTGCAGCCGTTCCAGCGTGCGGTTGAACGACAGCACCAGCTCATGCAGCTCGCGGTCGGTGTCGCGCAGCGGCAGGCGCACGGCCAGGTTGTCGGGCTGGATGCGGGCCGCCTGTTCCGACAGCCGCCGCGTGGGCGCCATGCTGCGGCGCACGGCCCAGGCCGCCAGCACCACGGTGGCGCCCACCCATAGCGCGCAGATCAGCGCCAGCGCGGTGCCGTAGGCGTAAAGGAACTGCGAACTGGTGCGGGTGCTGACCGCCACCGTCAACTGCGCGCCTGGCAGGATGCGGTCGTCGACCGCGACGCGCAGGCCGCGCAGGCGGCTGCCGTCGGCCTGCTGCAACAGCACCTGCCGGTCCGGCAGGACCTGCAGGGTTTCGGGGATGGCGCCGCCATAGACTGGATGGCCCTGCGCGTCGACGATCCAGATGCCGAGCTGACTCTGTCCGGCGCGCATGTCGTCGAAGGTGGCGGCCAGGTCGTGCAGGCCGCGCGCGTTGTTCTGCATGTCGATCAGGTGGTTGATCAGTTCCAGCTTGCCGCTGACCTCGGTGATCTCCTGGCGTTCGACTTCGCGCTTGAGGGCCCAGAACAGGGTGGCGCCGGCCAGGCTGGAAACCAGCAGCGCGATCGCGCCCAGCAGCAGGGTCAGGCGCGCCTGCATCGAGCGCACTCGCGGCGGCTTCATCCGCGCGCGGGCTCCGGCCGCGATTCGAGCACGTAGCCCATGCCGCGCACGGTGTGCAGCAGCTTGGCCTCGAACGGGTCGTCCAGCTTGCTGCGCAGGCGCCGCACGGCCACGTCGATGACGTTGGTGTCGCTGTCGAAATTCATGTCCCAGACCTGTTCGGCCAGGGTGGTGCGCGACAGCACCTGGCCCTGGCGCCGCAGCAGCAGGGCCAGCAGGTTGAATTCCTTGGCGGTCAGGTCCAGGCGGCGGCCGCCGCGCGCGACCTTGCGCCGCGCCAGGTCCAGTTCCAGGTCGGCCAGGCGGAACACGGTGGGTTCCTGCGAGCGGCCGCGCCGCAGCAGCGCCTGCACGCGGGCCAGCAGCTCGGAGAAGGCGAAGGGCTTGATCAGGTAATCGTCGGCGCCGCCTTCCAGCCCGCGCACGCGGTCTTCGACGGCATCGCGCGCGGTCAGCATAAGGATCGGCGTGTCCTTGTTGGCGCGCACCGCGGCCAGGATGCCGAAGCCATCCACGCCGGGCAGCATCACGTCCAGCACGATCAGGTCGTAGGCGCCTTCCAGCGCCAGGTGCAGGCCGTTGACGCCGTCGCGCGCCAGGTCGACCACATGGCTCTGCTCCGACAGGCCTTTCTTGAGGTAGTCGGCCAGCTTGGGTTCGTCTTCGATGACCAGGATGCGCATGGCCGGGAATTTACCATCCGCGCCGCGGTTGCGGCGCGGATCATGCGCGCGGCGCGCCGGCGCGTCAGGCGGATGGGTCGACCGCGATGCGATCCGGCGGGAAGCGCAGCGCGAACAGGCTGCCCTTGCCGGGCTCGCTGCTGATGAGCAGCTCGGCATCGTGGCGCATGGCGATGTGCTTGGTGATGGCCAGGCCCAGGCCGGTGCCGCCGACCGCGCGCGAGCGGCCGCGGTCGACGCGGTAGAAGCGTTCGGTCAGGCGCGGGATGTGGCGCGCGGGGATGCCGATGCCGGTGTCCTGCACGCTGTAGCGCCCGCCGCCGTCGGCCTCGCGTTCCCAGCGCACGGTGATGGTGCCGCCGTCGGGCGTGTAGCGCACGGCGTTGGTCAGCAGGTTCGACAGGGCCGAGGTCAGTTCGGTCTCGGCGCCGAGCACATCGACGGTTTCGTCGATGTGCCATTCGATCACATGGCGTCCGCCCGACAGCGCCTCGATCTGCTGGCGCGCCTTTTGCAGCAGCGCGCCCATGTTGACCGCGCGCGGGTCGCTGCCCGGCGACGATTCCAGCGTCGACAGCGTGAGCAGGTCCTCGACGATGGCCTGCATGCGCTGGGCCTGCTCGTGCATCATGTCCAGGTACTGCGCCCGCTGCTCGGGCGGCAGGGCGTCGGCGGGCATGTCGCGCAGCGTTTCCAGGAAACCCGCCAGCACCGTCAGCGGCGTCCGCAGTTCGTGCGAGACGTTGGCGACGAAATCGCGGCGCGTGGTTTCCAGGCGCTCGATCTGGGTCACGTCGCGGGTGATGAGCAGGCGCTGATTGCTGGCGTAGGCCGTCAGCTGCATCATCATCAGCCGCTCCTGGCCGTTCTGGCCCAGGCGCACCAGGATGGGATCGGGCCAGGAGGCGCGGTGCGCGTATTCGACGAATTCCGGCGCGCGCAGCAGGTTCAGCAAGTTGTGGCCGCGGTCGGCCGGCAGGCGCAGGCCCAGGTGCTGGCGCGCCATGCGGTTGCACCAGTCGATCTGGAAGTCTTCATTGAGCGTGACCGCGCCGTCGGGCAGGGCCTGAGCCGCCGCCAGCATGCCCTGCATGGTGTCGCGGGTTTCGGCCAGCTCGCGGGCCCGGGCCCGGGTGTAGCGGTACAACGGGGCGAGGATATCGTCCCAGGGGCCGACCGAGGCGGGCGGCGAGGTGTCGGGATGCCTGGCCCAGTGCGACACCAGGTGCAGGCGCCAGCTGCGCCACAGCAGCATGACGACCAGAGCGGCGCTGAACAGCACCCAGCCGGCGGGATCTCCAATGAGCCATTGCGCCAATAGCGCGATCGCCGCCCACAGGGCGACCAGGATAAGGGTGCGCAGCCAGATCATCGTGCGGGAGTTTTACCGCGCCGGGACCTGTGCCGTAAACCGGTAGCCGCTGCCGCGCACCGTTTCCACATGGGCGTCGTGGCCGCTGGGCTCCAGGGCCTTGCGCAGGCGGCGGATGTGCACGTCGACGGTGCGTTCCTCGACGAAGACGTGATCGCCCCAGACCTGGTCCAGCAGTTGCGAACGCGAGAACACGCGTTCCGGATGGGTCATGAAGAAATGCAGCAGGCGGAATTCGGTGGGGCCGATCTGCAGCGACTGGCTGTTGCCCGACAGGCGGTGCGTCACCGGATCGAGCTTGAGGCCGCCGACGTCGATCACGTCGTCGGTCAGTTGCGGCGCGCGGCGGCGCAGCACGGCCTTGATGCGGGCCATCAGCTCCTTGGGCGAGAAGGGCTTGGTGATGTAGTCGTCGGCCCCGGCTTCGAGGCCATCGACCTTGTCCTGCTCGGAACCCTTGGCGGTCAGCATGATGACCGGGACGGCGCGGGTGCGCTCGTCGTTGCGCAGCTTGCGCGCCATGGCCAGGCCGGAGGTGCCGGGCAGCATCCAGTCCAGCAGGATCAGGTCGGGCAGTTCGGCGCGGATCAGGGTCTGGGCCTGGTCGGCGTCGAAGGCGCGCAGCACCTTGTGGCCGGCGAAGGACAGGTTGACGGCGATCAGTTCCTGGATTGCGGGTTCGTCTTCGACGACGAGGATGGTGCTGGACATGGCGAATAGGGCACGCTTCGGAGCGCCGGCGCGGCGCGAACATTGCGATAGTATGGCCGCAATATTTCAGGTATGTGACCGCACGGAGCCTTCCCGCGCCCGCGGGCGGCATCCGGTGGGCCCCGATAGGCTACCATTGGACGATATATCGGGAATTCACCATGCAAAACCCCTCCGAATCGCAACATTCCGCGGATTCCGCGTCCCAATCGACGCATTTCGGCTTCCAATCGGTGCCGGAAAGCGAAAAAGCCCGCAAGGTCGCCGAAGTCTTCCACTCGGTGGCGCAGCGCTACGACATCATGAACGATTTCATGTCGGCCGGCCTGCACCGCGTCTGGAAGGCCTTCACCATCGGCCGCGCCGCCATCCGCCCCGGCATGAAGGTGCTGGACATCGCGGGCGGCACCGGCGACCTGGCCAAGGCTTTCGCCAAGCGCGCCGGCCCCACCGGCGAGGTCTGGCTGACCGATATCAACGATTCCATGCTGCGCGTCGGCCGCGACCGCCTGGCCGACGCCGGCCAGCTGGTGCCCACCGCCGTCTGTGACGCCGAGCGCCTGCCGTTCCCGACGGGCTATTTCGACCGCGTCAGCGTGGCTTTTGGGCTGCGCAACATGACCCACAAGGATCGCGCCCTGGCCGAGATGACCCGCGTGCTCAAGCCGGGCGGCAAGCTGCTGGTGCTGGAGTTCTCCCGCATCGCCAAGCCGCTGGCGCCGGCCTACGACTGGTATTCCTTCAACGTGCTGCCCTGGCTGGGCAAGACGGTGGCCAAGGACGAGGCCAGCTACCGCTACCTGGCCGAATCCATCCGCATGCATCCCGACCAGGAAACCCTGGCCGACATGCTGCGCACCGCCGGCCTGGAGCGGGTGCAGTACTTCAACCTGACGGCCGGCATCGCGGCCCTGCACGAGGGCGTGCGCCTGGCCTGATTGCGCTGGGTCCGATTCGGCTTTCCGTTGCCCCGGGGGAACTTGTGGGGCGGCGGCTTGTCCGTTATTCTTACGTCATTCAGATTACTGTAAGGAAGTCGCGCTGAAGGACCGCACGATCCGTGCGGCCTTCCGCTGCTCGGGGGCAGCGGGGCGCGGGTACGAGGGAGCACATCCATGACCAAATTCTGTTTCTCGCGGTTTGTCGCCGCGGCGCTCATCGCCATTTCCGGCGCTGCGCTGGTAACGGCGTCGTTCGACGCCGAAGCCCGCCGCGCCGGCGGCGGCAGCAGCGTCGGCCGCCAATCCTCCAATGTGACCCAGCAGCGCCAGGCCACCACGCCGCCGACCGCCGCCAGCAACACCGCGGGCGCCACCGCGGCGCCGGCGGCCGCCGGCGCGGCCACGGCCGGTGCCGCGGGCGCCGCCGCCAAGAGCGGCGCATCGCGCTGGCTGGGCCCCATCGCCGGCATCGCCGCCGGCCTGGGCATCGCCGCCTTGCTGTCGAGCATGGGCCTGTCGGGCGCTTTCGCCGAATTCCTGTCGTCCGCGCTGCTGATCGCCCTGGTCGTGTTTGCCGTGATGTTCATCATCCGCCGCCTGCGCGGCGCCGCGCCGCGTCCGGCCACCCAGGGTGCCTTCGGTGGCGCCAACAACGCGCCCGGCCAGCCGCAGCAACAGCCCATGTGGCGTGAAGCGCTGAAGCCGACCGCCCCGGCCGCGGCGCCGGTCGCAGCCGCCGCTGCCGCCCCGGCCGCCGTGCTGCCCAAGGCAGGCGACGACAACAACTGGTTCGTGCCCGGCGACTTCGATACGCCCAACTTCCTGAAGCAGGCCAAGGAACAGTTCGTGCGCATCCAGGCCGTGTGGGACAGCGGCAGCACCGATCGCCTGCGCGACTACCTGACCGACGACCTGATCACCGAGCTCAAGCCGCAGTTGGCCGAGCGCGGCGCCGCGCCCAACAAGACCGAAGTGGTGCTGCTGAACGCCGAGCTGCTGGGCATCGAAACGGTGTCCGACGGCCACCTGGCCAGCGTGCGTTTCTCGGGCATGCTGCGCGAGACCCCGGGCGCCGAAGCCTTCCGCTTCGAGGAAGTCTGGAACTTGTTCAAGCCCGCCAACGGCGGCTGGCTGCTGGCCGGCATCCAGCAGATCCCGGTGGAATACGCCAGCTGATCCGGCTGGCGCCAACCTTCTGCTATCGCGGCGGCCTCGCGGCCGTCCGCCACAACCGGCCCCTCAGGGCCGGTTTTTCCATGCGCGGGCGCAAACCGCGTCCCGACTGTCCGGAACACACCCCCATCCAACCCGTTACACTCCCGATTTACCCATCAACTTCGTCAGCCCCGTTGCGCGGGGTCGCGGACCGTCATGTTGCCCTTTTCGTTTCTGCCCACTCCTGCACGGCTGGCCGTCGGCGCGCTCAACGCCCTGTTGAAGCGTGAGGACTGGGCGCGCGAACGCCTGGCCCGCCACGCCGGCAAGACAGTGCGCTTCGCGCTGGGCGGCTTCACGCTGGGCCTGACCATCGACAGTGAGGGGCTGGCGGCCCAGGCCGATGCTGCCGTGGTGCCCGACGTGACCCTGACGGTGGCGCCCGAGAAGCTGCCGCTGCCGCGCCTGGGCGCGGGCGGCGCGGCGCCCGATTTCGCCGAAGCCACGCACATTTCCGGCGACGCCGCCCTGGCCCAGGTGGTGGCGGACCTGTCCAAGCAGTTGCGCTGGGACCCGGAAGACAGCCTGGCCCGGCTGGTGGGCGACATTCCCGCGCTGCGCATCGCCGGCGGGCTGCGCGCGGCCGCCGGCGGCGCGCGCCAGGCCGGCCAGCGCCTGGCCGAGAACGTGTCCGAAT
This sequence comes from Achromobacter sp. CSND-B12, assembly GCF_052906545.1. Classification (NCBI taxonomy): domain Bacteria; kingdom Pseudomonadati; phylum Pseudomonadota; class Betaproteobacteria; order Burkholderiales; family Alcaligenaceae; genus Achromobacter; species Achromobacter sp. CSND-B12. The sequence goes on from NZ_JBREGJ010000001.1 coordinate 3,613,250, forward strand.
ACCTGGCCGAGGAAAACGGCATGTTGCTGGGCCGGCCGGCGCTGGAGCAATGGCGCCTGGACCTGGCCGAGCTGAACGCCCGCGCCGACGCGCTGGCGCGCTCGGCCGCCGCCCTGCAATCGCGGTTGGCCACGGCCGCCGGCAAGCGGGGCGCCTGACCCATGTTCCCGTTGCTGCGCCTGTTCCGCATCATCCTGGTTTCGCTGCGCTATGGCCTGGACGAGCTGGTGCTCTCCAGCCTGAACCATCCGCTGGCCACCTGCCTGCTGCGCGTCATCCGCCTGGGCACCCGGCCGCGCAAGCCGCGCGGCCTGCGGCTGCGCCTGGCGCTGGAATCGCTGGGGCCGATCTTCGTGAAGTTCGGCCAGGTGCTGTCGACCCGCCGCGACCTGATCCCGGCCGACATCGCCAACGAACTGGCGCTGCTGCAGGACCGCGTGCCGCCGTTCCCGTCGGCCCAGGCCGCCGCCTGCATCGAGGCCGCGCTGGGCGCGCCGCCCGAAAAGCTGTTCGCGCAGTTCCAGGTCGACCCGGTGGCGTCGGCCTCCATCGCCCAGGTGCACTTCGCGGTGCTGCACGACGGCCGCGAGGTGGCGGTCAAGGTGCTGCGCCCGGGCATGCTCAGCATCATCGAGAAAGACCTGTCGCTGCTCAAGATCGTGGCCCGCATCATCGAGCGCCTGGGCGCCGATGGCCGCCGGCTCAAGCCGCGCGAGGTGGTGGCCGAGTTCGATAAGTACCTGCACGACGAACTCGACCTGGTGCGCGAGGCCTCCAATTGCAGCCAGCTGCGCCGCAATTTCGGCCCGGAATCCGGCCGCGGCGACATGCTGATGGTGCCCGAGGTGATCTGGGAATACACCGCGTCCACCGTGTTCACCATGCAGCGCATGTACGGCGTGCCGGTGGGCCAGGTCGAGCGCATGCGCGCCGCCGGCATCGACATCCCGACCCTGGCGCGCACCGGCGTCGAGATCTTCTTCACCCAGGTGTTCACCGACGGCTTCTTCCACGCCGACATGCACCCGGGCAACATCTACGTGTCTGACCGGCCCGAGACGCTGGGCAGCTACATCGCCCTGGACTTCGGCATCGTCGGCTCGCTGTCGGAATTCGACAAGAACTACCTGGCGCAGAACTTCCTGGCCTTCTTCCACCGCGACTACCGCCGCGTGGCGCAGTTGCACATCGAGTCCGGCTGGGTGCCGCCCGATACGCGCGAGGAAGAACTGGAGGGGGCGGTGCGCGCCGTCTGCGAACCCTATTTTGACCGGCCGTTGTCCGAGATTTCGCTGGGCCAGGTGCTGTTGCGCCTGTTCCAGACCTCGCGCCGGTTCAATGTGGAGATCCAGCCGCAGCTGGTGCTGCTGCAGAAGACGTTGCTGAACGTCGAAGGCCTGGGGCGGCAGCTCGACCCCAACCTGGATCTCTGGAAGACCGCCAAGCCCTACCTGGAACGCTGGATGCGCCAGCGTGTCGGAATCAAGGGCTTGCGGCAGAGCCTGGAGAAAGAAGCCGCGCAGTGGTCGCAGATGCTGCCCGCGCTTCCCAGGCTGGTCCACGACCACCTGAACCGCCCGAATCTCTCGCCGGCCCTGCTGGCCGAGATGGCGCAGTTGCGGCGGGCCCAGGAGCAGAGCAACCGGCTGGTCGCGGCGCTGGTTGGCGTGCTGGCCCTGGGGATCGGGGTGGCGTTGTGGGCATTGACCCGATAGGCGGCGCGATGGTGTAAGTGCGATCCCCTGTCATGTTTCATTCATGAAACTGTCATCATAGCTTCGCGGGAGACGGCGAAAAATAGCGCTGGGCAGACTTGTGCAGCGTCACGCCGGCAAGTGCGTGCGCCATTCATCAATTTCTATAGCCCCACTGGCGGGACGAAAACAAGGGCAGAACATGCTTTATCCTGAACTCTTCAAGACCATGGAAGCGGTGCGCTGGAACATGGCGCACGATATTCCCTGGGGCGACTTCGATCGCAGCAAGCTCTCGGACGAGCAGGCGCACACGATCAAGATGAACGCCATCACCGAATGGGCCGCGCTGCCGGCCACCGAGATGTTCCTGCGCGACAATCGCGGCGACAGCGATTTCTGCGCCTTCATGTCGGTGTGGTTCTTCGAAGAGCAGAAGCATTCCCTGGTGCTGATCGAATACCTGCGCCGCTTCCGTCCCGATCTGGTGCCCACGGAAGAAGAACTGCACAACGTGCGCTTCGAATTCGACGTCGCGCCCGAGCTGGAAACGCTGATGCTGCACTTCTGCGGCGAGGTGCGCCTGAACCACTGGTACCGCCGCGCCGCCGAATGGCACACCGAGCCGGTCATCAAGGCCATCTACAAGACCGTGGCGCAGGACGAGGCCCGCCATGCCGGCGCCTACCTGCAGTACATGCGCCGCGCGCTGCACAACCGCGGCGAGGACACCAGCGTCCAGGCGCGCCTGGCGTTCTCCAAGATCGGCGTGCTGATGGCCTCGGCCGGCCGCACCCAGCAGGCGCTGCACCCGACCAATCTGCACGTCAACAAGGACCTGTTCCCCAACGACACGGTGCAGTCGCGCCTGCCCGAGCCGGGCTGGCTGGAGCACTGGCTGGACAGCCAGATCCGCTTCGACGGCATCTGGGAGCAGAAGGTCGCCACCCGCATCCTGCACATCCTGTCCAAGCTGATGGACCGCAGTTTCGAGACGGTCAAGGACCTGAACCGCTATCGCAAGGAAATGACGGCGCTGGTGGTGCCCAAGGAAAAGGAAATCGTGCTGGCCGGCGCCTGATCGGACGCCACGGCGGCGCGCGCCGGCCCCGGCCGGGCGCGTTCGATGACCGATGACGGCGGCCGCGGCCGCCGTCGTACAATCGCGCCATGCCAGCCGCCCGTTTCGAATCCAAAGTCCTGTCCCGCGACGACTGCGTCGCCGCCGTTGCCGCCGGCCGCCTGCCGCGGCCGCTGGTGTTTACCAATGGCGTCTTCGACATCCTGCACCGGGGCCACGCCACCTACCTGGACCAGGCCGCCCAGCTGGGCGCGACGCTGGTCGTGGCGGTCAATACCGATGAATCGGTGCGCCGCCTGGGCAAGGGCGCCGAGCGCCCGCTGAACCGCATGGAAGACCGCGCCGCGCTGCTGGCGGCGCTGGGCTTCGTCACCGTAGTGACCTCGTTCCACGAGGACACGCCCGAGGCCCTGATCGGCCAGCTCAAGCCGGACCTGATCGTCAAGGGCGGCGACTACGACATGGAAAAGCTGCCCGAAACCGCCCTGGTCAAGTCCTGGGGCGGCCGCGCGGTGGCCATTCCGTTCGAGTTCGAGCGGTCCACCACGGCGCTGGTCAGGAAGATCCAGGGCGCCTGAGGCGGCGCCACGCGCTCAGCGCGGTTCGCGCAGCAATCGGTTGATGGCTTCCAGGTCGGACTCGGCCAGAATGCCGCTGGTGGCCTTCAGGCGCAGTCCCGACAGCACCGTGCTGTAGCGCGCCAGCGCCAGGTCGCGCTGGGTGGCATAGAGCTGCTGCTGGGCGTTGAGCACGTCCAGGTTGATGCGCACGCCTACCTCGTAGCCGGTGCGGTTGGCCTCGACCGCGGCGCGGCTGGACTTTTCGCCAGCTTCCAGCGCCTGGATGCGCGCCAGGCCGCTGGTGACGCCGGTGTAGTACTGGCGCGCGGCCTGCACCGCCTGGCGCCGCGCCGCCTCGAAATCGTGGCGCGCCTTCTGTTCCAGCTGCACTTTCTCCGTGACCTGCGAGGACACGCCACCCCCCGAATACAGCGGAATCGACAGCACCACGCCGATGGTGCTGTCGATCGGCTTGCCCGGCGCGGCGTTGCGCATCACCGCATCGCTGGCGCTGCCGCTGGTGGCGCGCAGGTTCAGGGTGGGGTAGTGGCCGCTCCTGGCGATCTGGACTTCGCGTCCGGCGATGCGGGTCAGCAGTTGCGCCCGCAGCACCTCCAGGCTGGAGGATTCAGCCTGGTTGCTCCAGTCCGCCACGCGAGCCGGCTGCGGCGCGGGCAGTTGCACCCCGGGCGGCAGTTCGGCCAGCGCGCCGGGGGCCGTGCCGATGATCCTGGCCAGTTCCTCGCGGCGCACGTCCAGGTCGTTCTGCAGGCGCAGTTCCTGCGCCACCACCAGGTCGTAGCGCGCCTGCGCTTCGTAGGTGTCGGTGATGGTGGCGTTGCCCAGCTCGAAATTGCGCTTGGCCGACTCCAGTTGGCCGGCCACGGCGGCTTTCTCGGCCTCGGTCGCGGTCAGGGCGTCCTGCGCGTACAGCACGTTGAAATAGGCGTCGGCCACGCGCAGCAGCAGGTCCTGGTAGGCCTGCTGCAATTGCACCTCGACATCGGCGACGATGAGCTTGGACTGTTCGTAGTTCTGCCAGCGGCCCCAGTCGAACAGCGGCTGGGTCAGCGCCAGGTCCCAGACGCCGCGGCCGCCGCTATAGGCCATGCTCAGGCCGCGGGTGCTGCGGGTTTCCTGGTAGGCGCCGCCGACGCCGGCCGAGACCTCGGGCAGCAGCAGGGCGCGCGCCTGCGGCTCTTTTTCGAGGCCGGCGCGGTAGCTGGCGCGCGCCGCGGCGTAGATCGGGTCATTGCCCAGGGCGGATTGCCATACCTGCAGCAGGTTCTGCGCGCACGCGACAGACGGGCCGACACTTGCGGCGGAGGTAAAAACCAGTAAAGCCGTAAGCAGTCGGACGCGCATGATCTGTCAGGGGGAGGGGTGCTGCTCCAGGGAATCCAGGGCGGGAGCCCGTGGCCGGGCGGGCCGACGTGGCGGGGCCGAACGGCCCCGCCTGGGAACTCAGAACTTGAACTGCGACACCGTGGCGCCGCGCAGGGGCTTGATGACCGTTTCGAACAGATTGACGGTCTCGAAGCTGGCGGCGGTGGTGCGGGTGATGCGACAGGCCGTCATGACGGGGGCCTGGCCGACGACGACGACCAGGCGGCCGCCGACGCGCAGCTGGTACTTGAGCGCGTCCGGCACGACCGGCACGGAACCCGTCACCAGGATCGCGTCGTATTCGGTGGAACCCCAGCCGTTGCGGCCGTCGCCGGTTTCGACCTTGACGTTGGTGACGTTGTTCATTTGCAGGTTCTGCTGCGCGAACGTGACCAGGCGGCTGTCGATCTCGACCGAGGTGACCTGCTGCGCCAGGTAGCCCAGCAGCGCGGCCTGGTAGCCGGAGCCGGTGCCGATTTCCAGCACGCAGTCGGATTTGCTCAGTTGCAGTTCCTGGGCCAGGCGGGCTTCGACCTTGGGGGCGAGCATGGTCTGGCGGGTGTTGACCGCGTTGATTTCCAGCGGCAGTTCCAGGTCGGAAAACGCCAGGGCGCGCAGGGCCGGCGGAACGAACTGTTCGCGGCGCACATCGAACAGCGCCTGCAGCACGTTGGCGTCCAGGACTTCCCAGGGGCGGATCTGCTGTTCCACCATGTTGAAGCGGGCTTGTTCTACGTCGGGCAGGGTCGAAGCGTTCATGACGGTCAGAAAAAACAGAGGAATCAACTGACCATTGTACCGATTCGTAGCGTCCTGTGACGCCGCCGGGGCCGCGGCCTGGTTACAGACAGGGGAAACCGTCAGCCGGGGCGGCGCTTTCGGACGCAATGACGGCCGGTATCACCACCAGGCGTGGAAGTGGTGCACCGGGCCATGGCCGGAACCGACCGACAGGCGCTCGGCGTGGCGGATGGCTTCGGTCAGGTAGGCCTTGGCGCGGCGCGCGGCCTCGGGCACGTCCTCGACCTGGGGCAGCAGCGCGGCCAGGGCGGCCGACAGGGTGCAGCCGGTGCCATGGGTGTTGGCGGTCTCGATGCGGTGGCCGGGCAGCTCGATCATGCGGTCGCCGTCGTGCAGCAGGTCGATGGTGTCGTTGCCGGGCAGGTGGCCGCCCTTGACCATGACCCAGCGCTGGCCCGAATGCGCCAGCTTGTTGCGCAGGCGTTCGGCCACCCGCCGCATTTCCTTGACCGTTTCCACCGGGCGCTCTTCCAGCAGCACGCCGGCCTCGGGCAGGTTGGGGGTGAGCAGCGTGGCCTGCGGCAGCAGCGCTTCGCGCATGGCGCCGACGGCGTCGCGTTCCAGCAGCAGGTCGCCGCTCTTGGCCACCATGACCGGGTCCAGCACCACATGCGCCGGGGTCCACTTGGCCAGCTTCTCGGCCACCACCTGGATCACCGGCTGCTGGCCCAGCATGCCGATCTTGACCGCGTCGATGCGCACGTCGGCGAACAGGGTGTCGATCTGCTGGCCGACGAAGGCCGGCGGCACCGGCGAGATGCCGCTGACGCCCTGGGTGTTCTGCGCGGTGAGCGCGGCGATGACGGCGCAGCCATAGGCGCCCAGGGCGCTCATGGCCTTGACGTCGGCCAGGATGCCGGCGCCGCCGGACGGGTCGACGCCGGCGATGGTCAGCGCGTTGGGGATCGGGCGGCCGTTGGCGGCCGGCTGGCGGCTGCTCATTTGGCGGCGCCGGGCGCGGCGGTGATCAGGCCCTCGGTGGGCGAGCTGGGCGCGCCGCTGTAGAGCTTTTTCGGCATGCGGCCGGCCAGGAAGGCCTCGCGGCCGGACTCGACGCCCTTCTTCATGGCGCTGGCCATCAGCACCGGGTCGCGCGCGGCGGCGATGGCGGTGTTCATCAGCACGGCGTCGCAACCCAGTTCCATGGCGATGGCGGCGTCCGAGGCGGTGCCCACGCCGGCGTCCACCACCACCGGCACGCGCGCCTGGTCGATGATCAGGCGCAGGTTCCAGGGATTCAGGATGCCCATGCCGGAGCCGATCAGCGAGGCCAGCGGCATCACGGCCACGGCGCCCATGTCTTCGAGCATGCGGCACTGGATGGGATCGTCGGTGCAATAGACCATGACCTGGAAGCCTTCGTCGACCAGGGTCTTGGTGGCCTTCAGGGTCTCGGGCATGTTGGGGAACAGCGTGTGCGGGTCGCCCAGCACTTCCAGCTTGACCAGGGCGTGGCCGTCCAGCAGTTCGCGCGCCAGGCGCAGCGTGCGCACGGCGTCGTCGGCCGAGTAGCAGCCGGCGGTGTTGGGCAGCAGCGTGAACCTGGACATCGGCACGTAGTCGAGCAGGTTGGGCTCGCCCGGGTTCTGGCCGATGTTGGTGCGGCGGATGGCGACCGTGACGATCTCGGTGCCGCTGGCGTCCAGCGCCGCGCGGGTCTGTTCGAAATCCTTGTACTTGCCGGTGCCGACGAGCAGGCGCGACGAATAGGCGCGGCCGGCGATGGTGAGAGTGTCTTGAGTGGTCATGGCGGTGCTTCAAAGAGCGGGCGCGCGCAGCGGGACCCGCGGGGGCTGGCTGATCATCGGGGATCAACGGGTTGATCACGGTTAGGCGAATCATAAAGCACGGCGCGGCGCGGCTGCGACCAAGGCCACGCTGGCGCGTTCCACAAATCGCGCTTGCCGCGCACGACGGGCGGGCGCGAATGACCGGGTCGCGGACAGGGGTATGCCGCCGGCCCCGCGCCGGGCGGGGGCTTCGCGCCGCCGGCCCTAGCGCGCCCGCAGGCCGTCCAGGTCCGCGCACAACTGCTCGGCCGCGTCGATCAGGCGCGGGCCGGGGCGGTACAGCGCGTCGGCGTCGATGCCGTAGACGTGGCCGGCCAGCGCCGCCGGCAGGCCCATGGCGCGCCAGGCCGCCAGGTTGCGGGCGGTGTCCGCGGGCGCGGAGACGCCGGCCAGCACCGCGTCGGGCCGCGCCGCCAACACGCTTTCCAGGCCGACCTGCGGGGCCACGACCGGCGCCTGCTCGAAGACGTTGACGCCACCGCACAGGCGCAGCGCGTCGCTGACGATGCTGGCGTGGTTCAGGGTGTAGATCGGGTCCAGGCCCGCCTGCACGAAGACGCGCACCGGTGCGCGGCCGGCGTAGCGCGCGGCCAGCGCGTCGAGCCGCGCGCGCAGGGCCTGGGCGGCGGGCGCCGCCTGGGCCTCGGTGCCGAACAGCACGCCCAGGCGTTCGACCGCGTCGGGGATGGCCGCCAGCGTCTGCGGGTCGCTGTAGTAGAGCGGCACGCCCAGCTTGTCCATCACGCGCGCCAGCGGCGCGGCGGCCGATGGTTGCCAGGCGATGACCAGGTCGGGACGGGCGGCGGCCACGCGCTCGGGATCGGGCTGGGTGCCGTCGCCGATGACCGGCAGGGCGCGAGCCGCGGGCGGATAGTCGCTGCCCCGGATAGTGGCGACCAGGTAGGCGCCGGCGCCGGCCGCGTAGACCAGCTCGGTGGCGTGCGGCGCGAGGGTCACCGCACGCCGCGCCGGGGCCGCCAGGGTCAGGTCGCGGCCGCGATCGTCGCGCGCGTGGATCGCCGCAGTGGGGCCGGCAGGGGTGTCGGCCGCCGCCGGACCGGGGCCGGACAGCAGCCCCAGGACGGCGAACGGAAGGGCGCGGACGAAGGTCATGCGAGGGATCGATACGGTCGGCGTGGAACAACGCCGACTATATCGGATCGCCGCTCAGTAGCGCAGCGTGAGGGAGGCGTAGAAGTTGCGGCCGGGCGCGGGGTACAGGTTGTACGGACCCGTTTCGCCCATGCTGCCGCTGCGGATGCCGTAGGTGGCGTACTTGCGGTCCAGGATGTTGTTCACGCCCACCGCGCCTTCGATATTGCGGGTGAATTTGTACGCGACCTTGGTGTTGAACAGCACGTAGGCGTCCAGCTGTTTGTCGAACTCGTTGGCCTGGTCGTTGTCCAGGCGCGACTTGCCGACGTATTGCGCGGCCACGTTCCACAGGAACGCATCGGTGGGACGCCAGGTCACACCGGCATTGGCCAGCCACTTCGGCGCCATCGGCACGGTCTTGCCGGCCAGGTCGACGCCGTTGTAGGTGCCCGAGCGGAATTGCGCCTCCATCCAGGTCACGTTGGCGTCCAGCGTCACGCCGCGGACGATTTCGTGATGGCCTTCCAGTTCGATGCCCTGGCGCCGGGTCGGGTCCAGGTTGACGTTGGCGCCGAACATGTCGGCCAGCGGGTTGTACTGGATTTCGTTGGTCAGGTCATAGCGGAACCACGACAGGCGGGCGCTGCTGCGCTCCGATTGCCAGGTCACGCCCAGTTCCTTGTCGGTGGAGGTCTGCGGCGCCAGCGGGTTCTGCACCCACAGCAATTCGTCGCTGTTGGCCAGGCGGAAGCTGCGGCCGACCTTGCCGTACACGCCGAAGCCGTCGCTCAGATCCTGGCGCACGCCCAACTGCCAGGCAGTCAGGTGGTGGCCGCTGTCCGAGGGGTTGCCGCCCGAGCCGGCCAGGATTTCCAGCTTGTCCGAGGCATACTGGCGCCGCACGCCCATGGTGACGTTGGTGCTCTCGGTGGCGCGGATCTGGCCTTCGGCGAACAGTCCGTACTGATGCTGGCGCGACTGCATCCTGGATTGGATCGGGTCGTAGTACGCGTCCTGCGTGACCGTGGTCCGGGACTCCAGCGCGTCGGCGCCGAAGACGACGCTGTGGCCGCCGCTGATCGGCAGGCGGTAGCGCAGGCTGGCGCTGTTTTCCACCAGCTTCTGGTCGCGCAGCGTGTCGCCGCCGCTGTCGAACATGCTCGGCGAGGCATAGGTCAGGCCGTGCAGCTTTTTGTTGCGGCTGGCCAGGTCGGCGTAGAGTGTGCCGACGCCCAGCGCCTGTTCGAGTTGCAGACCGATGGTGGTGGACGTGGACTTGATGAAGTCGGCGTCGTTCTTGGAGCCGCGGCGGTCGTCCTGGTACTGGTTCAGGCCGGTGAGCGGATTGATCTGGCGCGGGCCGGGCAGTTCCAGGCGCTGCGTGGTGGTGTTGCCGTACAGGCGGATCGAACCGTCGGCATGGCGGAAGGTGATGCCGCCGCCGCCGCCCTCGCGGGTTTCGGCGTTGTTGTCGCGGTAGCCATCGCTGTGCAGCGACTGCATGTAGGCGTCGACGCCGACCTTCTGGTTGTTCAGGGCCACGGCGGCGTCGTACTGGCGCAGGCCGTAGCTGCCGAAGGTGGCGGTGGCGCGAGCCGTGACCGGCTCCTTGGCGAAGTCCTTGCGGGTGATGATGTTGATCACGCCGCCGGTGGTGCCGCCGCCGTATTGCACCGAACCGCTGCCGCGCACGATCTCGACGCGCTCGACCTGGTCCAGCGGCACCACGCCCAGGTTGGGGGCGGACAGGTCGTTGGGGTTCTGCTTGACGCCGTCGATCATGATCAGCGTGTTGCTGGCGCCGGTCACGCCGAAGCCGCGCAGGTCGACCATGGCGCCGTCCGCCGAGCCGGAGCTGTTGATCAGGTGGATGCCGGCCTGCGTCGACAGCAGGTCCTGCATGGTGCGGGCGCTGCTGGCGGCGATGTCTTCGGCGGTGATGACCGAGATCGACACCGGCAAGGTGCGGCCGTCGCTGGGCACGCGCTGGGCGGTGACGGTGACGGTGTCGAGTTCGGGAGCGGGGGTGGCGGCTTGCTGGGCGGCCGACAGGGCCGGGGCGGAGCAGAGCAGGGCGCCGGCGTAGCGCCGGATGGAGCGGGATTTCATCTACAAGACCTCGATGCGACCCGCGACCCCGCAGGTCAATCACGATGGGGAGGATGCCCGGGGCCACGCCGCGTCCCTGGGGAGCGGGCGCCGGACGGGTGTCCTGGCGATCGAACTGGCCGGTATCGGGCTGCCATGGGCGCATCGCGCGCATGGGGACCGTTGCGGGGGCAGCACAGGCTGGATGCCCCGGCCGGCCAGCCTCGTGGGCGGCGCGGTGGGCGTCTTCCTGTTTCCCGTTTACCTTTCGCACGCGGACCGGCAAGTGTTGCGTTCTTGCCTGTCCCGATGCGCCGAAAGCACCGGTTCGGGGCCGAAACTGTATCACCGGAGGGCGAGACAGGGCCCGTTTTGTTACGATCAGGGGTTGATTTTTAGGCCTTTATCGCTTTTTAGCGACATTTGCCCGGCCGCCTTCGTTGCCCAACCTCCTCCTTTCGGACCTGAACGTGTCGTATCCCCGCCTGCCTTACCCGCCCGAGAGCTTCACCCGCGGCGGCGAATTCGCCCGCCAGCTGGGTCAGCGCATCCTGATCCTGGACGGCGCCATGGGCACGATGATCCAGCGCTACAAGCTGGGCGAGGCCGATTTCCGCGGCGAGCGCTTCGCCGGCCATGGCAAGGACCTCAAGGGCGACAACGAGCTGCTGTCGCTGGTGCGGCCGGAGGTGATCTCCGAGATCCACCGCCAGTACCTGGAGGCCGGCGCCGACGTCATCGAGACCAACACCTTCGGCGCCACCTCGATCGCGCAGGGCGACTACGACCTGCCGGAACTGGCCTACGAACTGAACCTGGTGTCCGCGCAACTGGCGCGCGAGGCCTGTGACCAGTACAGCACGCCGGACAAACCGCGCTTCGTGGCCGGCGCGCTCGGCCCGCAGCCCAAGACGGCGTCTATCTCGCCCGACGTGAACGACCCGGGCGCGCGCAACGTCACCTTCGAAGAGCTGCGCGTGGCCTACGTTGAACAGCTCAATGGCCTGCTGGACGGCGGCATCGACATCGTCCTGATCGAGACCATCTTCGACACGCTCAACGCCAAGGCGGCGATCTTCGCCACCGAGGAAGTGTTCGAGCAGCGCGGCATCCGCCTGCCGGTGATGATATCGGGCACGGTCACCGACGCCTCCGGCCGCATCCTGTCGGGCCAGACCGTCGAGGCCTTCTGGAACTCGGTGCGCCACGCGCGCCCGGTCACCATCGGCCTGAACTGCGCGCTGGGCGCGGCGCTGATGCGCCCGTACGTGGCCGAGCTGTCCAAGATCTGCGACACCTACGTCTGCGTCTACCCCAACGCCGGCCTGCCCAACCCGATGGCCGAGACCGGCTTCGACGAGACCCCGGCCGACACTTCCGCGCTGCTGGAGGAATTCGCCCGCGCCGGGCTGGTGAACATGTCGGGCGGCTGCTGCGGCACCACGCCCGACCACATCCGCGCCATCGCCGACAAGGTCGCGGCGCTGACGCCGCGGGTGGTGCCGGAGATCCCGGTCAAGACCCGCCTGTCGGGCCTGGAGCCGCTGAACATCGACGAGGACACGCTGTTCGTGAACGTGGGCGAACGCACCAACGTCACCGGCAGCAAGATGTTCGCGCGCCTGATCCGCGAAGAGAAATACGACGAGGCGCTGGCGGTGGCCCGCCAGCAGGTCGAGAACGGCGCGCAGATCATCGACATCAACATGGACGAGGCCATGCTGGATTCGGTGGCGTGCATGCACCGCTTCCTGAACCTGATCGCCTCCGAGCCCGACATCGCGCGCGTGCCGGTGATGATCGACAGCTCCAAGTGGGACGTGATCGAGACCGGCCTGAAGTGCGTGCAGGGTAAGCCGGTGGTCAACTCGATCTCCATGAAGGAAGGCCTGGAGCCGTTCCGCCACCACGCCCGCCTGTGCCGCCGCTACGGCGCGGCGGTGGTGGTGATGGCGTTCGACGAGCAGGGCCAGGCCGACACGCTGGAGCGCCGCAAGGAAATCTGCGGCCGCGCCTACAAGATCCTGGTCGAGGAAGAGGGCTTCCCGCCGGAAGACATCATTTTCGATCCCAACGTGTTCGCGGTCGCCACCGGCATCGACGAGCACAACCACTATGCCGTCGATTTCATCGAAGGCACGCGCTGGATCCGCGAGAACCTGCCGCACGCCCGCATTTCGGGCGGGGTGTCGAACGTGAGCTTCTCGTTCCGCGGCAACGAGCCGATGCGCGAGGCCATCCACACCGTGTTCCTGTATTACGCGGTCAAGGAAGGCATGACGATGGGCATCGTCAACGCCGGCCAGCTCGGCGTGTACGCCGACCTGGATCCCAAGCTGCGCGACCTGGTCGAGGACGTGGTGCTGGATCGCGCCGAGCCGGTCGGCAAGACCGACCCGGCCGACGAACGCACGCCGACCGAGCGCCTGGTGCAGTTCGCCGACAGCGTGAAAGGCTCGGGCGCCAAGAAGGAAGAAGACCTGGCCTGGCGCAATGCCGAAGTCGAGGCGCGCCTGTCGCACGCGCTGGTGCACGGCATTACCGCCTTCATCGTCGAGGACACCGAAGAGGTGCGCCAGAAGATCGCCGCGCGCGGCGGCCGTCCGATCGAGGTGATCGAAGGCCCGCTGATGGACGGCATGAACGTGGTCGGCGACCTGTTCGGCGCCGGCAAGATGTTCCTGCCGCAGGTGGTGAAGTCGGCGCGCGTGATGAAGCAGGCCGTGGCCCACCTGATCCCCTTCATCGAAGAGGAAAAGCGCCAGATCGCGGCCGCCGGCGGCGACGTGCGCGCCAAGGGCAAGATCGTCATCGCCACCGTCAAGGGCGACGTGCACGACATCGGCAAGAACATCGTGTCGGTGGTCCTGCAGTGCAACAACTTCGAAGTGGTGAACATGGGCGTGATGGTGCCCTGCGCCCAGATCCTGGAGAAAGCCAAGGAAGAGAACGCCGACATCGTCGGCCTGTCCGGCCTGATCACGCCCAGCCTGGAAGAGATGGCCTACGTCGCCTCGGAAATGCAGCGCGACGAGTATTTCCGCAGCCGCAAGGTGCCGCTGATGATCGGCGGCGCCACCACCAGCCGCGTGCACACGGCCGTGAAGATCGCGCCCAACTACGAAGGCCCGGTGATCTACGTGCCGGACGCCAGCCGTTCGGTGGGCGTGGCCACCAGCCTGATGTCCGACCAGGCGGACGCCTACCTGGCGGAGCTGGCCGAGGAATACGAGGACGTGCGCCGCCGCCACGCCAACCGCAAGGCCACGCCGATCCTGCCGCTGGCCGAGGCGCGCGCCTCGCGCCCGCGGATCGACTGGGACAGCTACACGCCGCCGCGCCCCAAGTTCATCGGCCGCCGCACCTTCAAGAGCTACGACCTGGCCGAGATCGCGAAGTACGTGGACTGGGGCCCGTTCTTCCAGACCTGGAGCCTGTTCGGCCCGTATCCGGCCATCCTGGAGGACAAGGTGGTGGGCGAACAGGCGCGCAAGGTCTACGCTGACGGCCAGGCCATGATGAAGCGCATCGTCGAGGGCCGCTGGCTGACCGCGAACGGCGTGGTCGGTTTCTACCCGGCCAACAGCGTCAACGACGAGGACATCGAGGTCTACAAGGACGAGAGCCGCAGCGAGGTGCTGTTCACCTACCGCAACCTGCGCCAGCAGGGCGCCAAGCGCGAGGGCGTCAGCAACAAGTCGCTGTCGGACTTCATCGCGCCCAAATCCAGCGGCAAGCTCGACTACATCGGCATGTTCGCGGTGACGGCCGGCATCGGCATCGAGAAAAAGGAAGCCGAGTTCGAGAAGGCGCTGGACGACTATTCCGGCATCATGCTCAAGTCGCTGGCCGACCGCCTGGCCGAGGCCTTCGCCGAATGCCTGCACGCCCGCGTGCGCCAGGACCTGTGGGGCTACGCGCCGGACGAGGCGCTGTCCAACGACGACATGATCGCCGAGAAGTACGTCGGCATCCGCCCGGCGCCGGGCTATCCGGCCTGCCCGGAACACGTGGTCAAGACCGACATGTTCCGCGTGCTGGACGGCGCCGACATCGGCATGATGCTGACCGACAGCTACGCCATGTTCCCGGCCTCGAGCGTGTCGGGCTTCTACTTCAGCCATCCGCAGTCGCAGTACTTCAACGTCGGCATCATCGGCGAAGACCAGTTGCAGGACTACGCCGCGCGCAGCGGCCGCAGCATCGAGGATCTGAAGCGCACGCTGGCGCCGAACCTGGGCTGAGGCGGTTTCCGTCGCCGCGCCGGGCCCGCCCGGCATCCCAGCGCCACCCCAGCGCCGCCCCGGCTCGTCCGGCGCGGCGCTTTGTTTTATTCGGACGGTTTACCAAATGGATAGTGGTAAACCATGATGTGCCAAATTGGTAAACCACATAATATTTGGTCCAACCACTTTCAACGCCATGACACTACAACTGATCCCCAAGCCCGAGGAACCCGCCAGCAAGCCGGTGGCCGACCGCGCCTACCTGCGGCTGGCCGCGCAGATCCAGGCCCTGGTCGCGCAGGGCGAGTTCGCGGTGGGCAAGCGCCTGCCGGCCGAGCGCGCACTGGCCGAGCGCTTCGACGTCAGCCGCACTTCGTTGCGCGAGGCCATCATCGCGCTGGAGCTGCAGGGCGTGGTGGAAGTGCGCGGCGGCTCGGGCATCTATGTCTGTGAACCGCGTCCGGGCGTGGCGCGGCTGCCGGCCGCGCAGGAGCCGGGCGCGGGGCCGTTCGAACTGCTGCGCGCGCGCTGCCTGGTCGAATCGGAAATCGCCGCGCTGGCGGCCAGCACCCGCAACGATGCCGACCTGGATCGCATCTTCGAGGCGCTGACCACCATGCGCGAGCAGATGATGCACAAGGAAGAAAACCAGGAGGCCGACCGCCGTTTCCACCTCTACATCGCGCAGTCCACCGGCAACAGCGTGCTGCTGGGCACGGTGACGGCGATGTGGGACCAGGCGCAAGGCCCCATCTGGGAAAAGATCGAACAGCATTTCCATACGCAGGAATTGCGCCAGGCCTCGCAGGAAGATCACCAGCGCATCTTCAGCGCGCTGGTGGCGCGCGATGCGGATGGGGCGCGGCAGGCGATGCGCAATCACCTCGAACGCGTGATCGGCGAGTTCGCGCAGGGGTGGCGGTGACGTAATACCGGCAGGCGGCCCCCGGCTGAGCGCGGAAGATACCGCGCCCCGGAACCGGGCGACATACATCAGGAGACAACAGGATGCAGCAAAGGAACAAGGGGAGCCGCGCCTGGCACAGGGCGGCGGCGATGCTGTCGGCGTGCGCGCTGGCGGCCTATGCGCTGGCGGCGCCGGCGATGGCGCAGGAAGCGCCCGCGGCGGGCCAGAGCGCGCGTATCGATGCCATCCGCAAGGCCGGCGAGCTGCGCGTCGGCGTGCTGCAGAACGCACCCTGGCTGCTGCAGGACGTATCCGGCAAGGGCGGCGAGGGCTGGAGCGGCCCGGCCTGGCTGCTGGCCAAGGAATACGCCCGCCTGCTGGGGGTGAAGCTGACGCCGGTGCAGGTCTCGCATGAAACCAAGGTGCCGGTGCTGGCGGCCAACCAGGTCGACATGACCATCAGCCCGCTGGCCGAAACGCCGGAACGCTTGAAGGTGGTGGACTTCGTGCTGTATTCCTCCACCAGCGTCTGCATGTTCGGCCTGGCTTCCAATCCCAAACTGGCCGCGGCCAGGTCGGTCGATGACCTGAACCGGCCCGGCGTCACCATCGCATACTTCACTGGCGGCGCCGAGGAAGCCTGGGTCAAGCAGCGCTTTCCCAACGCCACGCTGCGCGCCGTGGCCAACTCGGGCGCCACCGCGCCGATCGAGGAAATCATGGCCAAGCGCGCCGACGCGGCGCCGATCAATCGCGTGCCGTGGGTCGGCCTGAGCCGCAAGGTGCGCGGCCTGGCCGTGCTGCCCGCCGAGGCCAACTGCCAGCAGAGCACCGAAAAGGCCTCGCCGGTGGGCCTGGCGATCGACAAGAACCAACCCGAATACCTGGCCTGGCTGCGGCAGGTGGCCGCCGGCATGAAGACGCGCCTGGACGCCGACGAAATGCGCATCATCGAACAGACCCCGTAGGCCGCTCCGGCCTTTCCCCACCCCACTGGATTCACCGACCCGCGCAAGGCGCGCGGCCCGGGCGACTGCCCGCGGCCTCGCGCGCCCGCATCCGGCGTCCGCCGCCGGGCTTGCCTCCAAGGAGACCGCAATGCAACCGTCCTTCCTCACCCGTTTCGCCGCCACCGCTCTGCTGCTGGCCGGCGCCGCCACCGCCCAGGCGCAGACGCCGCCCGCGCCCGGCGAGAGCCCGCGCATCGACGCCATCCGCAAGGCTGGCGTGCTGCGCGTGGGCGTGGTCAACAACCCGCCGTGGCTGGTGCAGAACACCACCGGCTCGGGCGAACCCTGGATGGGCTCGTCGTGGCTGCTGGGCAAGGAGTTCGCGCGCCTGCTGGACGTGAAGATCGTGCCGGTGCAGGTCAGCCACGAAACCAAGGTGCCGGCGCTGATCGCCAACCAGATGGACATCATGATCGGGCCGCTGAACCAGAACGCCGAGCGCGCCAAGATCATCGACTTTGTCACCTTCTCGAACACCAGCGTCTGCATGTTCGGCCTGGCGTCCAACCCCAAGTTCACGAGCGCCACCAAGGTCGAGGACTTCAACCAGCCCGGCATCACCATGGCCTACTTCTCGGGCGCGGGCGAAGAGCCGCTGGTGCTGGAGAACTTTCCCAAGGCCAAGCTGCGCGGCGTGACCAACTCGGGTTCGGTGGCGCCGATCGAGGAAGTGCTGGCGGGCCGCTCGGACGTGGCGCCGCTGAACCGCATGCTGTGGCCCAACATCAGCAAGAAGGTCAAGGGCCTGGCCGTGTTCCCCAAGGAAAACGACTGCCAGGACAGCAAGATCTTCGCGATCGACGCGGGCATGGGCGTGGCCAAGAACCAGCCGGTGTACCTGGAGTGGCTGCGCAAGGTGGAAGCGCGCATGCATCCGGAACTGGTGGCCGAAGAGCGCCGCATGACCCAGACCCTGAAGTAAGGCGAACCCATCATGCTCAATTGCGCAATCCATGGTGCCGAAGACCTGCGGCTGGTCGAGCAGGCGCCCGAACCGCTGGGCCCGACGCAGGTGCGCGTCGGCGTCAAGGCGGTCGGCATCTGCGGTTCGGACCTGCATTACTACCGCCACGGCCGGGTCGGCGACTTCATCATCCGCGAACCGCTGACGCCGGGCCACGAGGCCTCGGGCCAGGTGCTGGAGGTCGGTTCGGCGGTCACCGCCGTCAAGCCCGGCGACCGCGTGGCGCTGGATCCGGCGCGCACCTGCGGCGTGTGCCGCTACTGCCGCCAGGGCGATTCCAATCACTGCGAGGCGGTGTTCTTCTTCGGCAGCGCCAGCCGCTATCCGCACATGCAGGGCGCGATGCGCGAGCAGGTGGTGGTGCAGGAAAAACAGTGCGTGCCGGTGCCGGACAGCCTGTCGTTCGAGCTGGCCGCCTTCGGCGAGCCGCTGGCCGTGGCGCTGCACGCGGTGCGCAGCGCCGGCACGCTGCTGGGCAAGACGGTGATGGTGGTGGGCGCCGGGCCGATCGGCGCGCTGGTGCTGATGGCGGCGCGCCTGGCCGGCGCCAGCCAGGTCATCGTGGTCGACATCGTCGACCAGACCCTGGCGACCTGCGCCAGGGTCGGCGCCACGCGCACCATCAACGCCGCCGCCGAGCCGGCCGCGCTGGACGAACTGGCGGCGGGCAAGGGCACGGTCGATGTGTGCTTCGAGGCCTCCGGCAACTACGCCGGGCTGGCCAACTGCATCCGCGCCACGCGGCCGCGCGGCACCATCGTCACGGTGGGCACGCTCAATGGCAGCAGCGAGCAGTGCCCGTTCAACCAGATCATGGTCAAGAGCCTGAACGTCATCGGCAGCTTCCGCTTCGTCGATGAATACGCCTGGGCGGTCGACTACCTGGGCCGCGGCCTGGTGGACGTGGCGCCGCTGCTGACGGCCGCCGTGCCGGCGCGCCAGGCGCACGAGGCCTTCGCGCTGGCGGCGGACCGGCGCCAGGCCATGAAAGTGATGGTGACGTTCTGAGCCCGGCGCTCGCGAATCGCACGGAGATTGCATGGACTTCGATTTTTCCCCCATCGTCGATAACTGGCGCTTCTTCGCCAGCGGCCTGGGCATCACGGTGGCGCTGAGCGCCGTCACGGCCGTCTCCAGCATCCTGCTGGGCCTGGTGATCGCGCTGCTGCGCCTGTACGGGCCGCGCTGGCTGCGGGTGCTGCTGGTGTTCTACATCGACAGCATGCGCGCCATCCCGGTGCTGGTGGTGCTGGTGTGGATCTACTTCGCCTTCCCGCTGCTGGCCGGGGTGACCTTCGCGCCGTTCTGGGCGGCGCTGGTGGCGTTGACGCTGCACATCGCGGCCTATTCGGCCGAGGTGATCCGCGCCGGCATCGAGTCGGTGCGGCCGGGGCAGATGCGCGCCGGCCTGGCGCTCGGCATGTCGCGGGCCCAGGCGCTGCGCAAGATCATCCTGCCGCAGGCCACCATCCGCATGCTGCCGGCCTTCGGCTCGGTGCTGACGGTGGCGATCAAGGACACCGCCATCGCCACGGTGATCGCGGTGCCCGAGCTGATGCACAAGGCCGAGACCATCGCCGGGCAGAGCTACCGGCCGATCGAGGTGTTCACCGCGGTGATCGTGGCGTACTTCGTGATCCTGTTTCCGGTGACGCGCGGCGTGGACCGGCTGTACCAACGCTACGCACACCTGGGGCGCTCATGAATCTGGACTGGGGAATTATCTGGGACTCGCGCCAGGTGCTGCTGCAGGGCGCGGCCATGACCGTGATGCTGACGGTGGTGACGATGGCGCTGGCGGTACCCGGCGGCATGGTGCTGGCACTGATGCGGCTGTCGTCGAACCGCGTGGCCAACGGCGTCGCGGTGGCGATCGTCGAGTTCTTCCGCAACCTGCCGCTGATCCTGGTGATCTATTGGGCGTTCTACGTCATGCCGATGGCGCTGGACGTGCAGTTCTCGGCGGTGACCACGGCGCTGGTGGCGCTGGTGCTGAACGTGTCGGCCTACAACTCCGAGACCTTCCGCGCCGGCATCAATTCGATCCGCAAGGGCCAGATGGAGGCGGCGCTGGCGATGGGCATGTCGCGCCGCCAGGCCATGTTCAAGGTGCTGGTGCCGCAGGCGGCGCGGCGCATCCTGCCGGTGCTGGCCAGCACCTGGATCTCGCTGTTCAAGGACACCTCGCTGGTGTCGGTGATCGCCGTCAGCGAGCTGGCCTATGCCTCGATGCAGGTGCGCGCGCAGAGCTTCCGCGTGCTGGAAATGCTGACCGCGATGGCGGTGATCTATTGGCTGATGGGCTATCCGCAGGCCAAGCTGGTCGACTGGATCCACCGCAAATACGGAGTCAAGGAGTGAACGAGATGATCCTGGAACAAACGGCCGACACGGCCGGCGCGGCGGTGGCCGCCGCAGCAACGCCTGCCGCAGCGACCGCTGCCGCGGCATCGGCCGCCACCCGCAAGGGCGCCGACCAGCCGCCGGTGCTGGTGTACGAGCACGTGCGCAAGGTCTTTGGCGACTTCGTGGCGTTGAACGACGTCTCGCTGCAGGTCAACAAGGGCGAGGTGATGTGCCTGATCGGCCCGTCCGGCTCGGGCAAGTCCACGCTCCTGCGCTGCACCAACGCATTGGAGAAGATCGACGGCGGCCGCGTGCTGCTGGACGGCGTGGCGGTGCCGGAGGCCGAGTCCGAGGTGCGCAAGGTGCGCCAGCGCATGGGCATGGTGTTCCAGAGCTTCGAGCTGTTCCCGCACAAGTCGGCGCTGGACAACGTCGCCATGGGGCCGATCACCGTGCTCGGCATGGCGCCGGAGCAGGCGCGGGCCCGCGCCATGGCGCTGCTGGAGAAGGTGGGCCTGGCCAACAAGGCCGGCAACTTCCCCGCCAACCTGTCCGGCGGCCAGCAGCAGCGCGTGGCGATCGCCCGCGCGCTGGCGATGGAGCCGGAAGTGATGCTGTTCGACGAGCCGACCTCGGCGCTCGATCCCGAGACCGTGGGCGAGGTGCTGAACGTCATGAAGAAGCTGGCGCAGGAAGGCATGACCATGATCGTGGTCACGCATGAAATGAGTTTCGCGCGGCGCGTGGCCAACTGGGTGGTGGTGTTCGAGAACGGCGCCATCCTGGAACAGGGCCCGCCCGCGCAGATTTTCGACAACCCGCAGGTCGCCCGTACCCGCGACTTCCTCAGCCACCTCGGCTGGGAAGGCTGAACACCCTCCCGTTTTCACGGAATCCATGATGAAAATTACGAACGCACGCGTCATTGTTTGTTCGCCGGGCCGCAATTTCGTGACCCTGAAGATCGAGACCGACCAGGGCCTGACCGGCATCGGCGATGCCACCCTGAACGGGCGCGAGCTGGCCGTGGCGGCCTACCTGACCGAACACGTGGTGCCTTGCCTGATCGGCCGCGACGCGCACCAGATCGAGGACATCTGGCAATACCTGTACAAGGGCGCCTACTGGCGCCGGGGCCCGGTCACCATGACAGCCATCGCCGCGGTCGACACCGCGCTGTGGGACCTGAAGGCCAAGGCCGCCGGCCTGCCGCTGTACCAGCTGCTGGGCGGCAAGAGCCGCACCGGGGTGATGGTCTACGGCCACGCCAACGGCAGCGACATCGAGCACACCGTCGACGAGGTGCTGCGCTACGCCGACATGGGCTACCGCGCGATCCGCGCGCAGAGCGGCGTGCCGGGGCTGGACAAGGTCTACGGCGTGGGCCGCGGCAACCTGTTCTACGAACCCGCCGACGCCGATCTGCCCAGCGAGCACGACTGGTCCACCGAGAAGTACCTGCGACATGCGCCCAAGCTGTTCGAGCGCATCCGCGAAAAGCTCGGCTTCGAGCATCACCTGCTGCACGACGTGCACCACCGCCTGACGCCGATCGAGGCCGGCCGCCTGGGCAAGTCGCTGGAGCCGTACAACCTGTTCTGGATGGAGGACGCCACGCCGGCCGAGAACCAGGAGGCCTTCCGCCTGATCCGCCAGCACACCACCACGCCGCTGGCGGTGGGCGAGATCTTCAACTCGATCTGGGACTGCAAGGACCTGGTGCAGAACCAGCTGATCGACTACATCCGGACCACCGTGGTGCACGCCGGCGGCATCACCCACCTGCGCCGCATCGCCGACCTGGCCTCGCTGTACCAGGTGCGCACCGGCTGCCATGGCGCCACCGACCTGTCGCCGGTGTGCATGGGCGCGGCGCTGCATTTCGACCTGTGGGTGCCGAACTTCGGCATCCAGGAATACATGCGCCACACCGAGGAGACGGACGCGGTGTTCCCGCACGCCTACACCTTCTCGCAGGGCATGCTGTATCCGGGCGATGTGCCGGGTCACGGCGTGGACATCGACGAGAAGCTGGCCGCCAAGTATCCGTACAAGCGCGCTTACCTGCCGGTGAACCGGCTGCAGCAGGACGGCACGTTATGGAACTGGTAGCCCCGGCGGCCGTCCGGCTGCATCCGGCGCGCCTGCAGGCGCTGCCGCCCGGCGTGGCGCGGCCGGCCTACGACCGCGGCGCCCTGCGCGCCGGCATCGTGCACCTGGGGCTGGGCGCGTTCGCGCGCGGCCACCTGGCGGCGGTGAATGAAGCGGCTCTGCATGCCAGCGGCGACCCGCGCTGGGGCATCTGCGGCGTGTCGCTGCGGCAGGCCGACACCCGCGACGCGCTGGCGCCCCAGGACGGGCTGTACACGCTGGCGCTGCGCAGCGCCGACGCCGAGGGCCGGCCGCAAGCGCGGTTGGCGGTGATCGGCTGCCTGCTGGAAACGCTGGTGGCGCCCGAGGATCCGCAGGCGGTGCTGGCGCGCATCGCCAGTCCGTATACGCGCATCGTCAGCCTGACCGTGACCGAAAAAGGCTATTGCCACGATCCGGCCAGCGGCGCGCTGAACCTGGCGCATCCCGACATCGTGCACGACCTGGGGCAGCCGCTGGCGCCGCGCAGCACCATCGGATTCCTGGTGTGGGGGCTGCAGCGCCGGCGCGCGGCGGGCCTGGGACCGGTGACGCTGCTGTCGCTGGACAACCTGCCCGGCAACGGTCACCTGCTGCGCGGCCTGGTGCTGGCCTTCGCCGCGCAGGTGGACGCGAGGCTGGCGGAATGGATCGACCAGGCCTGCGCCTTTCCCTGCTCGATGGTGGACCGCATCGTGCCGCGCACCACCGACGAGGACCGCGCGGCCGTGGTGCAGGCGCTGGGCATGATGGACGCCTGGCCGGTGCAGGCCGAACCGTTCCTGGAATGGGTGGTGGAAGATCGCTTTGCCGCCGGCCGGCCGGATTGGGCCGTGGGCGGCGCGCGCTTTGTCGACGAGGCGGCGCCGTTCGAGACCCTCAAGCTGCGCATGGTGAACGGCGCGCATTCGGCGCTGGCCTACCTGTCGGTGATGGCGGGGTGGGGCACGGTGGACCAGGCGGTGGCGCAGCCGGCGCTGCGGCGCTATCTGGCGGACCTGATGCGCATGGAAATCGCGCCGACCCTGCCGGTGCTGCCGGGCCTGGACCTGGCGGCTTACCAGGAGCGGCTGTTGCAACGCTACGCCAATCCGGCGCTAAGGCACCAGACGCGGCAGATCGCCATGGACGGGTCGCAGAAGATGCCGCAGCGCCTGCTGGGCACGGTGCGGGCGCGGCTGGCGGCGGACCGGCCGATCGCCGGGCTGGCGCTGGCGCTGGCCGGCTGGCTGCATTTCCTGCGCGGGGTGGATCAGGCAGGACGGCGTTATCCCATCGATGACCCGCTGGCCGAGACGCTGGCGCAGCGGTTGGCGCAGGCGGAGCAGGCGGCGCGCGAGGCGCCGCCGGGGCCGGCCGCCGCGCTGGCCTGGGCGCGCGAGATGACAGCCCTGGCCGCCGTGTTCGGCGACCTGGGCCGCGACGAGCGTTTCGTGCGCGAGGTGGCGCAGGCGGCGCAGTCGTTGCGCACGCTGGGCGTGGCCGGCGCGCTGGAGGCGACCCTGGCCGCGATGCTCGCGGGCCAGGACTGATACGCGGCCGCCGTCCGCGCCGAAAGGCGCATCAGGCTGGCGGCGGCGCCAGGCGGCCCAGCAACGGTTCCAGCGCCACGCCGACCGCGAGGATCTTGCGGTCCTCGCCCGGCAGGCCATCCACCTCCAATCCGATCGGCAGGCCGTCGTCCGACAGGCCGGCGGGCAGGCTCAGGCCGGGCAGGCCCGCGTTGCTGCCGGGGTCGACGTTGCGCGCCAGCCGCAGGAACGACTCCAGGCTGCTGGCCTCGGGCGCGGCGAGCGGCGGCGGCACCGGCACCGTGGGGAACAGCAGCCCGTGCAGCGCATGCTGCTCGAACGCGCGGCGGTAGACGTCGATGAGCGCGCCGCGATGGACCGCGATGGCGCTGTCGTACAGTGGCTGCAGCGGCAGCAGTTCGCCCGATGGCGTGGGCAGCACGCCCGGCACGACCAGGTCGTTGAAGATGGCCTTGACGTCGGGGCTGGAGATCCGCGCCACCAATTCCTCGAAGCTGACGCCGACCTCGTGGCGCGCCAGGTAGGCGGTGAGATCTGGCTTCTGTTCGTACAGGCACAGCGGCATGCCGGTCGCGGCGTTACTGGCCTCCAGGCCGGGCATGTCCAACGGCAGCAGCGTCACGCCGGCCGCGCGCAGGCGCTCAAGTGCGGCCTGGGCGACGGCTTGCACCTGCGGGTCCAGGTCCTGCCAGAAATAGCCGGGCAGTCCCAGCCGCAGGCTGGCGGCGTCCAGCGCTGGCAACGGCCTGTCGTCGCCAGTCAGCACGGCATCCAGAAGCGCGATGTCGGCCATGCCGTTGGCGATGGGCCCGGGCGTGTCGCGGGTATGCGAAATCGGCGTGATGCCCGAACCGTCATAGCGGCCCACCGAAGGCCGAAAGCCCACGGCGCCATTGAGCGCGGCAGGCAGGCGAACGGAGGCGCCCGTGTCGGTGCCGAGCGCGGCCGGCACCAGGCGCGCGCCCACCGCCGCGCCGCTGCCCGAGGACGAGCCCCCGGCGATGCGTTCGGGGTCATAGGCGTTGCGCGTACCCGCGCCCCGCGGGCCGGGATAGGCCGAGTTGTAGCCGGAAACGCCGAACGCCAGTTCATGCATGTGGGTCTTGCCGACGATGATGGCGCCGGCTTCGCGCAGGCGCCGCACGATCGGGGCGTCCTCGGCCGGGATGAAGTCACGCAGGGCCGGGGTGCCGGCGGTGTTGGGCAGCCCCGCGACGTGGATGTTGTCCTTGATCGCCACGGGCACGCCTTCCAGCGGCCGGGCGGTGTGTCCGCCGGCGCGCGCGGCA
Source organism: Achromobacter sp. CSND-B12 (assembly GCF_052906545.1). Classification (NCBI taxonomy): domain Bacteria; kingdom Pseudomonadati; phylum Pseudomonadota; class Betaproteobacteria; order Burkholderiales; family Alcaligenaceae; genus Achromobacter; species Achromobacter sp. CSND-B12. Next base: position 3,638,149 of record NZ_JBREGJ010000001.1, read on the forward strand.
TCGGCGGCCCGCGCCTGCGCCAGCGCGCCGTCCGCGTCCACCGTGATGAAGGCATTGAGGTCCTGGCGGGCCGCGATGCGGTCCAGGCAGGCCCGGGTGAGGGCTTCGCTGGTGACCAGGCCATCGCGAAAAAGCGCCGCGGCTTCGGTCACGGTCGGGCAGCTCGGGGACGTCTGGGGGACGGGCATGGGGGGTGTCTCCTTCGTGTTGATGCGGTGTCGTCGGTTCGATGCCGTTCTGTACAGGGTCGACCGTAGCGCGGCCCGGGCCGTTCGTCGATATGCCGGTCCGACCCATGGTCGCCTATCGGCGCAGCGGAACGCCATCGCTGCGGACAGGCGTAAGATAGGCGCAGCTTATACACGTACAAGTGCCTCTCTTATCCTGGTATGAACACTTCCCCCCAAGCCGGCGCCGCCGGCCACGAAGGCTCCCGCCTGCGCCGCCAGGCGCTGGGCGAGTTCGTGCGCAGCGCCCGCTCGCGCATCACGCCGCAGATGGCCGGCCTGCCCGAAGGCATGCGTCGCCGCACGCCCGGGCTGAGGCGCGAAGAGGTGGCGCAGCTGTGCGGCATCAGCGTCACCTGGTACACCTGGATCGAGCAGGGGCGCGAGGTGTCGGTATCGCCGTCGGTCTGGTCGCGCATCGCGGGGGTGCTGCAGCTGGCGCGGGCCGAGCGAGCCTATCTGTTCGACCTGGCCGACTGTGCCGACCCGCAGCATGCGCGCGATGACGCGCTGGGGGCGCCGGGTTCGCTGCGCGAGTGCGTGGACGCCATCACCGCGCCGGCCTACGTGCTGGACCGGGCCTGGAACGTGCTGGCCTGTAATGAACCGCTGCGCGAGCTGTTCGACGATTGGCCGACCCGGGATCCGGAGCCGAACCTGCTGCGCTACATCTTTCTCGATCCGGCGGCGCGCGAACTGGTGGTGGACTGGGAGCAGCGCGCGCGGCGCGTGGTGGCTGAGTTCCGGGCCGACGCGGGCGCGCATCTGGACGAGCCGGCGGTGCTGGCGCTGATCGATGCCCTGAACCGGCAGAGTCCCGTGTTCGCGCATTGGTGGAACCGGCACGCGGTGGTCGAGCGCGAGGGCGGCTTGCGTGAATTCGCGCATCCGCGGCGGGGGCGGATGGCGTTCCAGCAGATCACCTTTCGCCTGGCGACGCACCTGGACCTGAAGCTGGTGATGCTGCTGGGGGATGCGTGACGAGTGGGTTCTTGAGGCGCGAGTGACGGGGCAGGCGGTTGTTGGGGCGGGCCGTGTGCTTGGCGTTCTTGCCAGCAATCTTTGAGGCGGAAAGGGTTTGCGGGGTCGCCAAAGGCGGCCGCGCGGGCGGCCTTCTTTGGCGTTTGGGTGTCTGGCGTCGGGGCGGTGACGCTGCGCGTGGGGGGCGGTCGGAGGGCGCTACTTGCTGTTGGCCAGCAGGTCGCCGGGGAGGCCGGCTTCGATCAGGCCCAGCAGGAGTTTCTTGACGGGGGCGGGCAGGGCGGTGTCGGGGAGTTCGGCCTGGGTGACCCAGCGTTCGGGTTGCGTGGGTTGGCGCAGCGAGGCGCTGCGCACGGGCACGTACCAGGGGCGGATGTGCAGGCGGTAGTGGGTGAAGGTGTGGGCGAAGGCGGCGAGTTCGAAGCGCTGTTCGGGGTCCAGGCCGAGGGCGCGGGAGGCGGCCAGGGGGTCGCCGGCGGCGTCGAATTCGGGCAGGCTCCAGAGGCCGCCCCAGATACCGGGTTCGGGGCGTTGCTGCAGCAGGAACGCGCCCTGGTGCTGCAGCACCAGCATCGCGGTCTCGCGTTCCGGAATCGCCTTGCGCGCCTTGGGCGTGGGCAGTTCGGCCTGGCGGCCTTCGCGCCGGGCAACACAGGTATCGGCGACCGGGCAGCGCTCGCAGGCCGGCTTGCCGCGCGTACAGAGGGTGGCGCCCAGGTCCATCAGGCCCTGCGTGTAGGCGGCCATGTCCAGGCCGGGCGCGGCCTCGACCTGGGCGTCGGCCAGGGCCCACAGGCGCTGCTCGATCTCGCGCCTGGCGGGGTCGCCGGCGATGCCGAAGTGACGGGTGAAGACGCGCTTGACGTTGCCGTCCAGGATGGGCGAGCGCTCGCCATAGGCGAAGGCGGCGATGGCGGCGGCGGTGGAGCGGCCGATGCCGGGCAGGGTGGCGATGGCTTCGGCGCTGGGCGGGAAGCGGCCGTTCCAGTCGCGCGCGATCTCCTGGGCGCAGCGGTGCAGGTTGCGGGCGCGGGCGTAGTAGCCCAGGCCGGCCCAGTAGGGCATCACGTCTTCCTGGGCGGCGGCGGCCAGCGCGGCCACGTCGGGAAAGCGCTGCAGGAAGCGTTCGTAGTAGGGGATCACCGTGGCCACCTGCGTCTGCTGCAGCATGATCTCGGAAAGCCAGATGCGGTAGGGATCCCGGGTGTTCTGCCAGGGGAGATCGTGGCGGCCGTGCTGGCGCTGCCAGGCGACGATGCGAGGGGCGAAGTCCATGCCCGCAATTATCGCATCGCCCTATTGCCGGGGGTGGGGCGAGCGGTTACAACCGTAGGACAGAGGCGCATCGAGCGCCCGGAATTCACCTCCCGCCGCTTGCCCGCATGCGCTTCAAGAGGGCGTGGTGCGTTGGCCGCCGCGGGCGTTCCACGACCCTCGGAGTAGACATGAATGGCCCCCTCACGCCCGCGCTGCGCGCGGCGCTCGAATCCGTCCAGCTGGACGACAAATACACCCTGGAAAGCGGCCGCGCCTGGATGAGCGGCATCCATGCCCTGGTGCGCCTGCCGATGATGCAGCGGCTGCGCGACCTGCGCGCGGGGCTGAACACGGCCGGGTTCGTGTCGGGCTACCGGGGCTCGCCGCTGGGCGGAGTCGACCAGAACATGTGGAAGGCGGCCAAGTACCTGAAGGCGCACCATGTCGAGTTCCAGCCGGGTATCAACGAGGACCTGGCGGCCACCGCGGTGTGGGGCACCCAGCAGGTCAACCTGTTCCCCGGCGCCAAGTACGACGGTGTGTTCGGCATGTGGTACGGCAAGGGGCCGGGCGTGGACCGCTGCGGCGACGTGTTCAAGCACGCCAACGCCGCCGGCACCTCGCCGCACGGCGGCGTGCTGGTAGTGGCCGGCGACGACCATCCGGCCAAGTCGTCGACGCTGCCGCACCAGAGCGACCACATTCTCAAGGCCTGCATGATCCCGGCGCTGTTCCCCTCCAGCGTGCAGGAGGTGCTGGACTACGGCCTGCATGGCTGGGCCATGAGCCGCTATGCCGGCGTCTGGGTCGGCATGAAGTGCATCACCGACATCGTCGAGGTGTCGGCCTCGGTGGACGTGGATCCCTACCGCGTGCAGATCGTGCTGCCCGAGGATTTCCGGCTGCCGCCGGACGGCCTTAACATCCGCATCCCGGACACGCCCCTGCAGCAGGAGGCGCGGCTGCTGGACTACAAGCTGTACGCGGCGCTGGCCTACGCCCGCGCCAACAATCTGAACCGCGAGCTGTGGCAGGTGCCGGCGCGCGACGCGCGCTTCGGCATCATGACCTCGGGCAAGGCCTACCTGGATACGCGCCAGGCGCTGTCCGACCTGGGGCTGAGCGAGGCGGTGTGCCAGCGCATCGGCCTGCGGCTGTTCAAGGTTGGCATGGTGTGGCCGCTGGAGTCCACCGGCATGGCGCGCTTCGCCGATGGCCTGGACGAGATCCTGGTGGTCGAGGAAAAGCGCCAGGTGCTCGAATACCAGTTGAAGGAGGAACTGTTCAGCTGGATCGGCAGCGGCAAGAAGATCCCGCGCGTGGTCGGCAAGTTCGACGACAAGGATGGCGGCGAATGGGCGGTGCCGCAGGGCAACTGGTTGCTGCCGGCGCACTACGAGTTTTCGCCGGCGATGGTGGCCAAGGCCATCGCCGCGCGCCTGTTGCGCTTCGAATTGCCGGACGACGTGCGCGCCGGCATCGAGGCGCGGCTGGCCTTCATCGCCGATCGCGAACAGGCGCTGGCGCGCCCGCGCGTGGTGGAAGACCGCAAGCCGTGGTTCTGTTCGGGCTGTCCGCACAATACCTCGACGCGGGTGCCGGAAGGCTCGCGCGGCATGGCCGGCATCGGCTGCCACTACATGGTGACCTGGATGGGCCGCAACACGCAGGTGTACACGCAGATGGGCGGAGAGGGCGTGCCGTGGCTGGGGCAGGCGCCGTTCACCGAGGAAAAGCACGTGTTCGCCAACCTCGGCGACGGCACCTACTTCCATTCGGGCTTGCTGGCGATCCGCGCGGCGGTGGCGGCCAAGGCGCCGATCACCTACAAGATCCTGTTCAACGACGCGGTGGCCATGACCGGCGGGCAGCCGGTCGACGGCCCCATCAGCGTGCCGATGATCAGCCGCCAGGTGGCGGCCGAAGGCATCGACAAGATCGTGGTGGTGACCGACGAGCCGGAGAAATACCAGGGCATGGCCGGCATGGCGCCGGGCGTGCCGGTCAGGCATCGCGACGAGCTGGACGCGGTGATGCGCGAACTGCGCGAACACCCCGGCGTGTCGGTACTGATCTACGACCAGACCTGTGCCACCGAGAAGCGCCGCCGCCGCAAGCGCGGCGCCTATCCCGACCCGGCGCGGCGCGTGGTCATCAACGAACGCGTGTGCGAAGGCTGTGGCGATTGTTCGCAGAAATCGCATTGCCTGTCGGTGGAGCCGCTGGAGACCGAGTTCGGGCGCAAGCGCGCCATCAACCAGTCCAGCTGCAACAAGGACTTCTCCTGTCTGAAGGGCTTCTGCCCCAGCTTCGTCACGGTGGAGGGCGGCAAGCTGCGCAAGCCGCGCGCGCTGGCGCCGGAAGGCGCGGTCGACGACGACGTGCCGCAACCGGCGTTGCCGGCGCTGGCGCAGGCCTATGGCGTCTTCATCGCCGGCGTGGGCGGCACCGGCGTGGTCACCATCGGCCAGTTGCTGGGCATGGCCGCGCACCTGGAAGGCAAGGGCTGTTCGGTGCTGGACATGGCCGGCCTGGCGCAGAAGGGCGGCGCGGTGTATTCGCACGTGGTGCTGGCGCAGACGCCGGACCACCTGATGAACACCCGCGTGGCGATGGGCGAGGCCGACCTGATGCTGGCCGGCGACCTGGTGGTGGCCACCAGCGCCGACGCCATGGCGCGGCTGCGGCCGGGCCGCTCGCGCGCGCTGCTCAATAGCGACACCGCGCCTACCGCGGCGTTCGTGACCAACCCCGACTGGACGCTGCCGGGCGCCAACCTGACGGCCGACCTGCAGGCCGCCTGCGGCAAGGACAACCTGCACACGGTGGATGCGTCGGCGCTGGCGGTGGGGCTGCTGGGCGACGCCATCTATTCCAATCCCCTGATGATGGGCTACGCCTACCAGAAGGGCTGGCTGCCGCTGTCGCGCGAGTCGTTGCTGCGCGCCATCGAGCTGAACGGGCAGCAGGTGCCCAACAACCTGGCCGCCTTCGCCTGGGGGCGCCGCGCCGCGCATGACCTGGCCGGCGTCACGCGTCTTCTGGCCAATGGCGGCGTGCCGGCGCATCCGGACGGCATCATCGAGATCCGCCGTCCGCGCGCGGCCAGTCCGGTGGTGGAACTGAAGAAACCGGCCGGCGAACTGGAGCGCGTGGTCGAGGCGCGCCGCGCGTTCCTGACGCAGTACCAGGACGCCGCCTACGCCAGGCTGTACACCGACCTGGTGGACAAGGTGGCGCACGCCGAGCACGAGGCCACCGGCACCCAGCGCCTGGCGCTGGCGGTGGCGCGCTACTACTTCAAGCTGCTGGCCTACAAGGACGAATACGAGGTGGCGCGCCTGTACACGGACGGGGAATTCCTCAAGCGCATCGGCGAGCAGTTCGAGGGCGACTGGAAGCTGCGCTTCCATCTGGCGCCGCCGCTGTTCGCGCGTCGCGGCGCCGACGGCCACCTGGTCAAGAAGGCCTATGGCCCCGGCATGCTGCGGGTGTTCCGCCTGCTGGCGCGCATGAAGCGCCTGCGCGGCACGCGTTTCGATCCGTTCGGCTACACCCGCGAGCGCCGCGCCGAGCGCGAGCTGGCGCGCGAGTACCGCGAGACGTTGAGCGCCATCCTGTCCAAGCTCAATCGCGGCAACCTGGATCGCGCCGTGGCGCTGGCCAGCGTGCCGGAGGAGATCCGCGGCTATGGCCACGTGAAGGAGGCGGCGATGGAAAAGGCCGCGGCGCGGCGCGAGGCCCTGCTCAAGGATTTCACCGCCAGCGTGGTGTCGATCGGCGGCGCGCGGGCGGCGTAACGGGGTGGGACGGCGGGGGGGCGGGACGGCGGCCGGCGCGGCGCATGACGGCCGGTCGGGCCCGCCGCGCGGGTGCCGGGCGCATGCGCGCCGGTGCCCCGCGCGGCCTTCACGCGGGATAGTGGGCGTCGTCCAGCAGCATGTCCTCGAAGAATGCGCCATAGCGGCCCTGCGGATCGCGCAGGTGGATTTCCAGGATCCAGCGCATCTCCGACGGGCTGATGGCCAGGTCGGCGAGCGAGCCGGTGTGGATCGCCGCGTGCGGGAAGTCGGACACGCGGTGGCCGGGCAGGTCGAAGTTCAGTTCCCAGCCCATGGCGCGCGCCTGGCGGTCGGCGTAGGCGTACAGCGCCTGGCCGCTCAGCCGCTGGCGCAGCCAGACGCCGCGCACGTCATGGAACAGCGCCTCGGCGTCGCGGGCGCAGCGCGCCTGCCGCGCGTCGTCGCCCACCACATAGCTCTTGCCGCCATCGCCTTCCCAGGCGTCCAGGCGCGGCGCGATGTCGAGGAAGAAGATGTCGTGTTCGCCCAGCACCGCGCCGGGCGTGGAGGCCTGGCGCATGGCCTTCATGGTGTTGGCGCCGAAGCGCACGCGCGTGGGATGCCAGCTGAGCGCCATTCCGGCGTCGATCAACGTCTGTTTGGCGAGGGCGACGGCGTCTTCCTCGATCATGCCGGGCCGGATGCGGGCGGCGATGTCCTCGATGGCCTGGCGCGTCTTGTTGCGGGCCAGCAGCATGCCGTCGACCGAGAAGGCCGGGCCGACGCGTTCGCTGGGATCGGAATGAGGGGGGTGCATGAGGCGGTTTCCTTGCGTGGCAAGCCCGGGAAGGGCGGTACGGAAAGTCTGGGCGCGCCCGCGGTCACGGACCAGCGGCGGATGGGGCGGATTGCGGCCAGGGTGGCGCGCGCGGCGGCCAACCCGGGCGGTGGCGGCGGATGGCGGCCGCGCTGGCGCGGATTGCGGCCAAGGCAAGGACAGCGCGGTGGACACCGCTGTCGTTGCGCTAAGGTAGCGTGTGTTGGCGGCGCGCCGTCGCCATGCCTGCGCCGCGCGGCCGCGCGGCGTCGGCTTCCCGGTTATCCGATCCCATGAAATCCGTCGCCATTCTCGTTTTTCCCGGCGTGCAGTCGCTGGACGTCAGCGGGCCGCTGGACGTGTTCGCCGAGGCCAACCGCTTCCTGTTGCCCGCCAGCCAGTACCGGATGGAACTGATCGGCCTGACGCGTGGCGCGGTGCCCTGCTCCAACGGCATGCTGCTGGTCCCGCAGCGTCACTACGCGGAGGTCGACGAGGCGCCCGACCTGCTGCTGGTCGCGGGCGGGCCGGACCTGCCGGCGGCGCGCGAACCGGACGAAGGCCTGGCCTGGCTGCGCGCGGCCTGTGCGCGCGCCGGCCGTTACGGCGCGATCTGCAACGGTATCTTCCTGTTGGCTCGGGCAGGCCTGCCTGCCGGCGCCATCGTGACCACGCACTGGAACGATGCGCAGGCGCTGGCGGCGCGCTATCCGGAGCTGCGGGTCGAGCCCGACCGGCTCTACGTGCGGGATGGCCGGCTGCACACCTCGGCGGGCGTGACCGCCGGCATCGACCTGGCGCTGTCCCTGGTGGCGCAGGACCACGGGCCCGACGTGGCGCTGAACGTGGCCAAGCGGCTGGTGGTGTTCATGCAGCGCGCCGGCGGCCAGTCGCAGTTCAGCCCCTTCCTCACGCCGTTCGTCGAAGAGACGTCGGCGGTGGCGCAGGTGCAGCAGCACGTGCTGGGCCATCTGGCCGACGACCTGGGCGTGGCGGCGCTGGCAGCGGTGGCCAACATGAGCCGCCGCAATTTCGCGCGGGTGTTCCTGCGCGATGCCGGCGTCACGCCGGCGGAGTTCGTCGAGAGCGCGCGGCTGGATGCGGCCCGCGCGCGGCTGGAGCGCGAGTCCGCGCCGCTCAAGACCGTGGCCTTTCATTGCGGCTTTCGCGATGCCCGCCACCTGCGCGAGGTGTTCCAGCGGCGGCTGGGCGTGTCGCCCAGCCAATACCGCGCCAGCTTCGGCCGCCCGGGCGGCGCGGGCTGAGGCGGCGCGGCCTCAGCCGCCGGCGGTTTCCGGCTTGCGGCGGCGGGTGACGCCGGTGTCGAACCGTTCCACGCCGGGACGCGCGGCGGGACGATCGAAACGCTCCACGCCGGGACGATCGAAACGCTCCACGCCCGGGCGCGCCGCGGGCCGGTCGAAGCGTTCGACGCCGGGCCGCGCGAAGCGTTCAACGCGCGGCGGGCTGTGGGTCTTGGCCTGCACGCTCTCGGCGGCGGCCTGTTCGCGCTTGGCGATGATTTCTTCGGCGCGCTGGTGGTGCGGCGCCATCTTGCGCACCATCACGCGGCCGTCGCGCGGGAAATAGTTGATGCGGCGCGCATGCACGTCGCCCAGGTCCTGCGCCTTGACCGGGATGCCTTCGGTGCGCAGGTAGTTCAGCACGAACTGGCCGTTGCGCTCGCCGATGTTCATCTGCTGCATGGCCGACAGCACCGCGCCGCCGCCGAACACCTTGGCTTCGAGGCGGTCGCGCACCGCGCCGGCCTTGAGCAGTTCGTTGATCAGCACTTCCATGGCGAAGGCGCCGTAGCGCATGGTGGCCGAGGCCGGCGACTGCATGTCGCCTTCGGGCAGCATGAAATGGTTCATGCCGCCGACCCCGGTGACGGGGTCGTGGATGCAGGCGGCCACACACGACCCCAGCACGGTCGAGATCATGATGTCTTCGTCGGTGACGTAGTACTCGTTGGGGAGTACTTTCACCGCCTGGGACTGGAACGCGCTATCGAAATAATGGCGCGTCGCGCGGGCTTCAAGACGGGCGACCATGGGGCGTAATCAAGGGCAGGAACAACGATTGGGACACGAAGACAGGGCTCGGTGGAACAATAAACGTTTCAAAATATGTAGAAAAATGTCGCTTTATTCTTGCACATCTGGCCTGTAATGGGGGGAAAACCTGTGTAACCGCAACTTTGTTATGTCCCTGAAAAATATGGCCGTTTGTCCGCCGGCCTGGCGTTTCGGCGCCATTCCTGGCGCGGCCCCCCGGGGACCGCAGGGCGGCCCGTGACACGGGACAGACGCCATGCGAACACTGGCCAGAGAAGGCCGCGGAGAGCAGGTGATGCCATCGTACCCATGGCGGGCGCGGCCGTTCCCCGGATCACGGGGACGAAGGGGGGCTATACGTGGCTTTAGGCAGGCCGGTCTTCAGGAAAATCGGACGAAGACCGGTGCCCTTTTCAGAATCGCGTGCTGCGCGTCACGGACCAGCGCGCCGACAGCGCGCCCAGGGCGGCCGAGGCGACGATGGCCGCCAGCAGCACCGGCGCGCCGGGCAGATGCAGCGCGAATTCCGCCCCGTAGCTGCGCGCCAGGCCGAGCAGGGCGTTGTTCAGCGGCGACAGCGCCACCGCCGCCACGCCGATGGCCAACAGCGAGGCCAGGGCGCCGGACAGCGCGCCCAGGTACAGGAAGGGCCGCCGCACGAACGACTCGGTGGCGCCCACCAGGCGCGCCACGGCGATTTCCTCGCGCTGCGACAGGGCCTGCATGCGCACCGTGTTGAACACCGTGGCCAGCACCACCACCGCCACGCAGGCGGCCAGGAAGCCCAGGCCGATGCGGGCGAAGCGCAGGATGGCTTCGAGCCGTTGGACCCAGGCGCTGTCCAGCTGCACCAGGTCGACCTGATCCCATTGTTTCCAGGCCTGCGCCAGCTTGTCGGCGCGGCCGGCCAGGTCTTCGCCGTCGGCCAGCGTCACCACCACCGCGTCGGGCAGCGGATTGCCGGGCAGCACGGCCAGCGCCTGTTGCCAGGCAGGATTGGCGCGCAGGTCGGCCAGGGCGTCGTCGCGGCCGACCACGCGCACCGCGCGCACGTCGCTGGCGTATTCGCCCTGGATGCGCTTGGCGATGTCGGCGGCGGCGCCGGCGGGCGCATCGACCCGCATGAAGACGGTGACCTCGGGGGTGACGGACATCTGCCGCGCCACCGGCTGCACCGACACCAGGATGGCGCTGCCCAACAGCGGCAGGGCCAGCGCCAGCGCCATCACCAGCAGGTTGGCGAGCGACGAGAACGGCTGCTTGACCAGCCGGCGCAGGGTGACCATGAGGGCATAGCGATGCTGCCGCAGCCAGGCGTTCATGCCGGTTCTCCCGCGATGCCGTGGCCGGCGTCGGCCGGGGGCGTGGCGGCGCCGTGCGAGTCGGCGAACCGGCCCGGGTCGATGCGCAGGGTGCGGGTGGCGTAGCGCGCCATGAGTTCCTGGTCGTGCGAGGCGATCAGCGTGGTGACGCCGACGCGGTTGAAGTCGCGGAACACGTTCATGATGCGCTGCGCGTTGTCGTGGTCGAGGTTGGCGGTGGGTTCGTCGGCGATCAGGATGGCGGGCCGGTTGACGATGGCGCGCGCGATCGCCAGGCGCTGCTGCTCGCCGCCCGACAATTCGATGGGATTGAGGTCTTCCTTGCCCGACAGGCCGACCTTGTCCAGCGCCGCGCGGGCGCGCGCGGCGGCCGAATTCCAGGGATGGCCGGTGACCGCCAGCGGCAGCATCACGTTTTCAAAGGCGCTGCGGTCGAACAGCAGGTGGGTGTCCTGCAGGATCACGCCGACGGCGCGGCGCAGGTAGGGCCGGGCGCGGGCGGGCAGCTTGTCGAGCCGCTGGCCGTTGACCTGGATCGAACCGCGGCTGGCGGGCTCGAGGCCGCCGATCAGCTTGAGCAGGGTGGACTTGCCGGCGCCGGACGGCCCCGACACGAAAACGAACTCTCCCGCGCTCACGCGGAAGTTGATGTCGGCCAGGATATTGCGGCCGCGGCCATACGATTTGAAGACGTGCTGGAATTCGATCATGGCGGCTGTCGGATGAAGCCGCAATAGTAACTCGGGGACAGTAAGCTGGCCTAAAACGGCGTGGCGCCGGCGACGGAAAAAGTGTCCCGATGTGACGGAAATGAATCGGACGAAGTGACCGCCCGGACACGTTTATAGGGCAGGAATAGTGTCCCCGTTTTTATCTCAAAACCCCGTTTGATTTCATCCAGTGTCCCTATATTTCAAGGGAATTCCCGGATGCGGAGGCCGCTTTGCGGACGCTACCATCCGCCCCATGCGTAAAGCCCAACCCGGCCTTGCGTTCGGCTTCGCTACACCCCTACGGAGATCACGATGAAAGTACTGAAACTCGCTGCCATTGGCGCCGCCCTGTTCGCTGCATCCGCGGCTGCCAATGCGGGTGCGACCTTCGATAACGTCAAGAAAAAAGGGTTTGTCCAATGCGGCGTTTCGACCGGTATTCCGGGCTTCTCGATCGCGGACAGCAAGGGTGAATACAAGGGCCTGGACGTGGACCTGTGCCGCGCCATCGCCGCCACCATGTTCGGCGACGCCAGCAAGTTCAAGGTCACGCCGCTGAACACGCAGCAGCGCTTCACCGCCCTGCAATCGGGCGAAGTGGACGTGCTGACCCGCAACACCACCGTCACGCTGACGCGCGACACCACCCTGGGCCTGATCGGCGTGGGCGTGAACTACTACGACAGCCAGGGCGTCATGGTCTCCAAGGACCTGAACGTCAAGAGCGCCAAGGAACTGAACGGCGCCACCATCTGCGTGCAGCCGGGCACCACCACCGAGCTGAACCTGGCCGACTGGTTCCGTGGCCAGAAGATCGAATTCAAGCCCGTCGTGATCGACAAGTACGACGAAATCATCCGCGCCTTCTCGGCCGGCCGTTGCGATGCCTTCACGACCGACAAGTCGCAGCTGGCCTCGACCCGCACCACGCTGGAGAATCCGGACAAGTACATCATCCTGCCGGAAGACTTCTCCAAGGAGCCGCTGGGCCCCATGGTGCGCCAGGGCGACGAGCAGTGGTTCAACGTGGTCCGCTGGTCGCTGAACGCGATGCTGGAAGCCGAGGAATACGGCATCACGTCCAAGAACGTCGATGAAATGACCAAGAGCACCAACCCCAACATCCAGCGCATCCTGGGCGTGACCCCCGGCATGGGCAAGAACCTGGGCGTGGACGACAAGTGGGGCTATAACATCATCAAGCAGGTCGGCAACTACGGCGAAAGCTTCGAAGCCACGCTCGGCAAGAGCAGCGCGATGAAGCTGGACCGCGGCCTGAACGCCAGCTACAAGCAAGGTGGCTTGATGTACGGCTGGCCGGTGCGCTAACACACGGCTGCCCGGCATGGCGCGCGACGCGTGCCATGCCTAGCCCGCCTTCGAGCGGGCGGCAGGAGTGGACGGCGCGGGCCGCAAGGCCCCCGCTGCCCGGTGTCCGACTTCTGTAGATTCATTCATGACGACTTCAAATAAAAACGCCCCGATTTCGGCACCCCCCCGGCGTCTGAACTGGAACGATCCCGGCGTGCGCGCCGTGGTCTATCAAGTGATCGCACTGGCCGCCGTCGCCCTGGCGGTGTGGTTCCTGGTTTCAAACACGCTTCACAACCTGTCCGTGCGCAACATCGCCACGGGCTTCGGTTTCCTGCAACGCGAGGCCGGCTTCGCCATCGGCGAAACGCCCATCGCCTATACCCCCGCCGACACGTATGGCCGCGCCATCTGGGTGGGCCTGCTCAACACGCTGCGCGTGGCCGTGCTCGGCATCGTGCTGGCGACCATCCTCGGCACGCTGATCGGCGTCGGCCGGCTGTCCAAGAACTGGCTCGTCGCCAAGATCACCTCGGTCTACGTCGAAGTGATGCGCAACGTGCCGCTGCTGCTGCAGTTGTTCTTCTGGTATGCGCTGATCACCGAGAACATGCCCGGCCCGCGCCAGGCGCACAACCCGCTGCCGGGCGTGTTCATCTCCAACCGGGGCCTGAAGGTGCCGGCGCTGGAGGGCAACTCGCTCGACTGGATGCTGGCCGGCCTGGGCCTGGCCATCGTCGCCATCCTGTTCCTGGGCCACTGGGGCAAGAAGCGCCAGGAAGCCACCGGCCACGTGTTCCCGCTGGGCCGCGCCGCCATCGGCCTGCTGATCGGCTTGCCGATCGTCGGTTGGCTGGTCAGCGGCGCTTCGCTGACGCTGGACATGCCGGAACTGAAGGGCTTCAACTTCAGCGGAGGCCTGACGCTGTCGCCGGAGTTCGCCGCGCTGCTGGCGGGCCTGGTGATCTACACCTCGGCCTTCATCGCCGAAGTGGTGCGCTCGGGCATCCAGGCGGTCAACAATGGCCAATGGGAAGCCGCCGGGGCCCTGGGCCTGCGCCGCAAGCAGGTGCTGCGCCTGGTGGTGCTGCCGCAGGCGCTGCGCGTGATCATCCCGCCGATGACCAGCCAGTTCCTCAACCTCACCAAGAACAGCTCGCTGGCCGTGGCCATCGGTTACCCGGACATCGTGTCGGTGGTCAACACCACGCTGAACCAGACCGGGCAGGCCATCGAGGGCATTCTCATCATCATGGGCGCGTACCTCACGGTCAGCCTGTCGATCTCGATCTTCATGAACTGGTACAACAAGCGCATTGCGCTGGTGGAGCGTTGATATGAGCAGCACTACGCATACCCCCAGCGAAGGGCTGCCGCCGCCCAAGACCCATGTCGGCGCGTGGGCGTGGCTGCGCTCGCGCCTGTTTTCCTCGCCGCTGAACATCCTGATCACGGTGCTGCTGGCGTGGTTCCTGCTGATGTCGGTGCCGGCGCTGGTCGAGTGGGCCTTCATCAAGGCCAACTTCACCGCCGCCAACGCGCAGGAATGCCGCGCCTCGGTGGGCGGGGCCTGCTGGGCCTTCATCATCGAGAAGCACCGGCTGATCCTGTTCGGCACCTATCCGTACGACGAGCAATGGCGGCCGCTGATCGCGACCATCATCCTGGTCGCGGTGATCGTGTGCAGCGGCATCCGCCGTTTCTGGAACTGGAAGCTCGCCATCATCTGGACCGTCGGCCTGACCGCCGTGGCGATCCTGATGTGGGGCGGCGTGCTGGGCCTGACCTACGTCGAGAACGCGCGCTGGGGCGGCCTGCCGCTGACGCTGATCCTGTCGACGTTCGGCATCGCCTTCGCCTTCCCGATCGGCGTGCTGCTGGCCCTGGGCCGGCGCTCGAAGATGCCGGCCATCAAGGCGCTGTGCGTCGTGTACATCGAGCTGATCCGCGGCGTGCCGCTGATCAGCCTGCTGTTCATGTCGTCGGTGATGCTGCCGCTGTTCCTGCCCGAGGGTTTCTCCATCGACAAGCTGCTGCGCGCGCAGATCGCGATCATCATGTTCGCGGCCGCGTACATCGCCGAAACGGTGCGCGGCGGCCTGCAGGCGATCCCCAAGGGCCAGTACGAAGGCGCCGACTCGCTCGGCCTGAACTACTGGCAGCAGATGCGCAAGATCATCCTGCCGCAGGCGCTCAAGATCGTGATCCCGCCGCTGGTCAGCATCTTCATCGCGCTGTTCAAGGACACGTCGCTGGTGGTGATCATCGGCATCTTCGATCTGACGCTGGCGGCCAAGGCGGCCCTGTCCGACGCGGCATGGCGCGGATTCGGGGTGGAGGCGTATCTGTTCATCTCGCTGATCTACTTCGTCTTCTGCTTCTCCATGTCCAAATACAGCCAGGCGCTGGAAAAACGCCTGGCCACGGGCCACGCACGCTAGAACCTTGCCGCGGGTCCGCCACCGGCGGACCCGCAATGCGATATTTACGGGAGTACAGGCATGTCTGATGCCATCATTCGACTGCAGGACGTGAACAAGTGGTACGGCCAGTTCCACGTGCTGCGCAACATCAACCTGGACGTGGCGCCGGGTGAGCGCATCGTGGTGTGCGGGCCGTCGGGCTCCGGCAAGTCCACCATGATCCGCTGCATCAACCGGCTCGAAGAGCACCAGAAAGGCCACATCATCGTGGACGGCACGGAACTCACCAACGACCTCAAGCACATCGAGACCATCCGCAAGGACGTCGGCATGGTGTTCCAGCACTTCAACCTGTTCCCGCACCTGACGGTGCTGGAGAACCTGACGCTGGGCCCGATGTGGGTCTTGAAGAAGCCGCGCGCCGAAGCCGAGGCCACGGCCATGAAATACCTGGAGCGCGTGCGCATCCCGGACCAGGCCAAGAAATTCCCCGGCCAGCTCTCGGGCGGCCAGCAGCAGCGCGTGGCCATCGCCCGTTCGCTGTGCATGAGCCCCAAGATCATGCTGTTCGATGAGCCGACCTCGGCGCTGGACCCGGAAATGGTCAAGGAAGTGCTGGACGTGATGGTCAACCTGGCCCAGGAGAGCGGCATGACGATGCTGTGCGTGACCCATGAAATGGGCTTCGCGCGCAAGGTCGCCAACCGCGTCATCTTCATGGACCGCGGCGAGATCATCGAACAGAACAGCCCGGACGAGTTCTTCGACAATCCGCAGAACGAGCGCACCAAGCTGTTCCTGAGCCAGATCCTGCATTGAGGCTGGGCGGGCTCCGGCCCGCCGTGCCCGGATCCGAAGCCGCCTTCCCTGGAAGGCGGCTTTTCTTTGGGCGCCGGCCGTTGGCGAGGCGGCGCGAAAGGGAAGGCGCCGAGCACGCCGGGGTGGCCGGCGCACGTTGTTTCCAGTCGGCCGGGGCGCGCCGTTCACGGGAAAAGCGCTCGGTTCTCCTGGTATCCCTTTGTTACGCCGTTCACCCCGCTGCGGTATGCTACCGACCGCCATCGATGCAATGAGAGGAGCAAACCAGATGAAACAGACCCCCCGCGGCGCCATGCGCCGCGTCCTGCTGGGCGGCGCCGCGGCCCTGGCCGCCACGCTGACCCTGGGCGCGCCCGCGCTGGCCCAGACCACCGATTTCCCCACCAAGCCGCTGCGCTTCGTGGTGCCTTACCCGCCCGGCGGCCCGCTCGACACCATGGCCCGCATGCTGGCCGAGAAGGTGCGCGGCTCGCTCGGCCAACCCGTCGTGGTGGAAAACCGCTCGGGCGCCGGCGGCAACATTGGCGCCGACCTGGTGGCCAAGGCCCCGGCCGACGGCTACACGCTGGTGATGGGCGCCGTCGCGACCCACGCCATCAACCCCTGGCTGTTCGCCAACCTGCCCTATGACCCGGTGAAGGATTTCGCCCCGGTCACCATCGTGGCGTCGGTGCCGAACGTGCTGGTGATGAACGTCGAATTTGCCGCCAAGAACAAGATCGAGAAGCTGTCGGACCTGATCGAGTACGCCAAGAAGAATCCGGGCAAGCTGAACTACGGTTCGGGCGGCAACGGCAGCGCTGGCCACCTGTCGGGCGAGCTGCTCAAGGCGCGCGCCGGCATCAACGTCGAGCACATTCCCTACCAGGGCGCGGCCCCGGCGCAATTGGCGCTGCTGTCGGGCCAGTCGGACTTCATGTTCGACAACCTGGCGGCCTCGGCGCCGCTGATCAAGGACGGCAAGGTCAAGGCGCTGGCCGTGACCACCGCCAAGCGTTCGTCGCTGCTGGCCGACGTGCCGACGGTGGAAGAGTCGGGCATCAAGGGCTTCGACCTGGGCACCTGGTTCGGCGTCTTCACGACCGGCGGCACGCCGGCGCCGGTGGTGGCCAAGCTGAACAAGGCCTACTCGGAAGCGATGCAGCAGCCCGACGTCAAGCAGCGCCTGCTGACGATGGGTTCGGAAGCGCCTCCCATGACGCCCGAAGCCTTCGCCGAGTTCGTCAAGAACGAAAAGGCCAAGTACCAGGAGATCGTGAAGATCTCCGGCGCCAGCCTGAACTGAGGCCGGTACGCCTGGCGCGTCCCGTCGGGCACGCGCCGGGCCTGGCGCCGCCCCTGTCCGTCGGGCGGCGCATCCCCCAGCGTATCCTTTGGGCGGCGCGATGGCGGCATCCGCGCTTCATTCGCGCGGTTCGATCATTCGCGCGGCGCGGCCAGCAGGCCGTCCACCAGCCGCGCCAGCAGCTTGCGGTCGGTTTCCAGGTCGGTGCAGCCGTACTGGTCGGCCTCGCGGTTGACCCAGGCGTCATGCGCGCGCCATTGGTCGCCCGCGGCGTCCAGCCGCAGCGCGTAGATCCAGATGCCGGTCCAGCTGCGATGAAAGCGCAGCACGCTATCGTCGAGATAGATGAACCACTTGTCTTCCATTTCCCGTGGGATGCGGCCCTGCCGCAGACGGGCGTACTGGTCGGCCGTGTAGGTGGCCTCAAAGGGCAGCGCGGCGCGCTTCTTCGGCGCAGGCAGGTGTTTCCAGGATGCGGCTTGGGCGTCGGGCATGGCAACCGGTTTGATCTATGCTGGCGGGATGCGCGCACGCTCGGAAGTCCGCGGGCGCGACCCCTCGCATACTAAGGCCAGAATCATGCATTTGTCCCCCGCCATTCCCATCCTGCGCATCTTTTCGGTCGACAAGGCGCGCGAGTTCTACCTGGATTTCCTCGGCTTCGAGTGGGACTGGGAACACCGCTTCGAACCGGGCCTGCCGCTGTACGCGCAGGTGCATCGCGGCGAGCTGGTGCTGCACCTGAGCGAGCACTACGGCGATGCCACGCCGGGCGCGGCCATCTTCGTGCGCGCCACCGGCGTCGACGATTACCAGGCCGAGCTGATCGGCAAGCAATACGGCTACGCGCGGCCCGGCGTCGAGGACGCGCCCTGGGGCCGGCTGCTGAAGGTGACCGACCCGTTCGGCAACCGCCTGACCTTCTGCGAATCGAGCGACTGAGCCCGTCAACCCCGCGGCCAGGGCCGCGCGCCTCACACGCCCAGGTAGCGCTGGGCCAGTTCGGGTTGCGCGGCCAGTTCGGCGGGCGTGCCCTGCCAGGCCACCCGGCCTTTTTCCAGCACGTGGTGGCGGTCGACCAGCGTGGCCATTTCCTTCAGATTCTTGTCGATCACCAGGATGGTCTGGCCTTCGTCCTTCAGGCGCCGCAGGCAGTTCCAGATCTCGTGGCGGATCAGCGGCGCCAGGCCCTCGGTGGCTTCGTCCAGGATCAGCAGGCGTGGGTTGATCAACAGCGCGCGCCCCACCGCCAGCATCTGCTGTTCGCCGCCCGACAGGGTGCGGGCCGACTGGCCGCGCCGTTCCTTCAGGCGCGGAAACAGCTCGAACACGCGATCGATGTGCCAGCCGGGACGGGCCTGGCGCGCGGTGGCGACCAGGTTCTCCTCGACCGACAGCGAACCGAACACGCGCCGGCCCTCGGGCACCAGGCCGATGCCGAGCCGGGCGATGCGGTGCGGCGCCAGGCCCGTGATGGGCTGGCCGTCCAGCAGCACCTGGCCGCCCTGCGCCGGCAGCATGCCCATCAACGTCTTGACGGTGGTGGTCTTGCCCATGCCGTTGCGGCCGATCAGCGACACCACCTGGCGCGGCGCGATGTCCAGGTCGACGCCGAACAGCACCTTGCTGGCGCCGTAGCCGGCCTGCAGTTGCGCGACTTGCAGCATCAGTCTTCCTCCTCGCCCAGATAGGCGGCGCGCACGTCGGGGTGGCGGCGCACCTCGTCGGGCGTGCCGGTGAAGATGGTCTTGCCGTAGACCAGCACGGTGATGCGGTCGGCCAGCGCGAACACCGCGTCCATGTCGTGTTCGACCAGCAGGATGGCGTACTGGCCTTTCAGTTCGCGCAGCAGGTCGGTCATGCGCTGCGATTCCTCGGCGCCCATGCCCGCCATGGGTTCGTCCAGCAACAGCACGGAGGCGTCCAGCGATAGCGCCATGGCCAGTTCCAGCTGCCGTTTTTCGCCATGGGCCAGGGCCGACACGCGCACGCCGGCGCGGTCGGCCAGGCCCACGCGAGCCAAGGCCGCGCGCGCCGGCTCGCGCAGGCGCGCCATGCGGCGCGCATTGCGCCACAGGTTGAAGCCGCCGGGGCTGCGCGCCTGCACCGCCATGGCGACGTTGTCTTCGGCGGTGAACTGCGGGTACAGCTGGCTGATCTGGAACGAGCGCGCCAGCCCGGCCGCCGGCCGTTTGTGCGCGGGCAGGCGGGTGATGTCGCGGCCGTCGAGCAGGATGCGGCCGGCGTCGGGCAGGATCTCGCCGCTGATCTGCGACAGCAGCGTGGTCTTGCCGGCGCCGTTGGGGCCGATCAGTGCATGCAGTTCGCCGGGCCGCAGTTGCAGGTCGACGCCCTGGGTGGCGCGGACCGCGCCAAAGGCTTTGCGCAGGCCCTCGATGGCGAGCTTGGCCGGTTCAGTCATGGTGCGCGCCTCCCGTCAGCCAGCCATAGACCCCGCGCTTGCCGAACAGCACCACCAGCACCAGCACGGGGCCGAGGATCAGCATCCAGTGCTCGGTCCAGGCGGTGGCCAGTTGCTCCAGCCCCAGATAGACGGCCACGCCCAGCACCGGCCCGAAGATCGAGCCCATGCCGCCCAGGATCACCATGGCCATCAGCTCGCCGGACTTCTGCCAGCCGGCCATGTCGGGGCTGACGAACAGCGCGTAGTTGGCCCACAGGGCGCCGGCCAGGCCGGCGCCGGCGGCCGACAGCACGAAGGCGGTCAGGCGGTAGCGCAGCGGCGCCAGACCCAGCCCGGTGCTGCGGCGCGGATTCTGCCGCAGGCTCTGCAGCGCCATGCCGAAGGGCGAGTTGACGATGCGCCGGCACAGCAATACCCATGCCGCCAGCAGCGCCAGGCAGACGTAGTAGAACGTGACCGGTCCGTTCAGGTCCAGGCCGGGCAGCGTGTTGCGCGCGTCGATCGACAGGCCGTCGTCGCCGCCGTAGACCACCAGCCCCACCAGGATGAAGTACAGCATCTGGCCGAAGGCCAGCGTGATCATGATGAACTGCACGCCCGCGGTGCGCAGCGACAGGAAGCCCACCACCAGCCCGGCCAGCGCGGCGCAGGCCACGGCCAGCGGCCACATGACCAGCGCGGCCTGGCCGCCGCTCCAGCCGAACAGCGTATCGCCCTGCGCGAAGTGGTAGCCGGCGATGCCGATCACGTAGCCGCCCAGGCCGAAGAAGGCCGCGTGGCCGAAGCTGACCATGGCGCCGTAGCCCAGGATCAGGTCGAGGCTGACGGCGGCGATGGCGTAGATCAGGAAGCGGGTCATCAGGTTGACCAGGAAGGCTTCGCCGGTGGCCGAGGCCAGCGCCGGCACCAGCGCGAACAGCGCCAGCCCGGCCAGGTTTACGAGGGTTTTTCGGCTCATGGGTTTCCTAGCGAGTCGCCGGCACGAGGCCGCGCGGCTTGAACAGCAGCACGATGGCCATCAGGATGTAGATGCTGGCCGAGACCAGGCTGGAACTGGCCGAGTCCGACAGCTGCGGCGGCAGCAGGCGCGACATCCAGAAGGGGATGTAGGCGCGGCCCAGCGCGTCGGTCATGCCGATCATCAGCGAGCCGGCCAGCGCGCCGCGCACCGAGCCCACGCCGCCGACCACGATGACGACGAAAGTGGTGATGAGGATGCGTTCGCCCATGCCGATCTCCACCGCCAGCAGCGGCGCCGCCATGACGCCGGCGAAGCCGCACAGCAGCGCGCCGAGCGTGAAGATCAGGGTGAACAGGCGCTGGATGTTCACGCCTAGCGCGTCCACCATCTCGCCGTCGTCGGCGCCGGCGCGCACCAGCATGCCGACGCGGGTGCGCGAGATCAGCAGCCACAGGCCCAGCGCCACCAGCACGCCGGCGCCGATGAAGGCCAGCCGCATCACCGGATAGTTCAGGCCGGGCAGCAGCGCCACCGAGCCGGCCAGGAACGGCGGGATGTCCATGAACGGCGGGCTGCGGCCGAACAGCACCGTGACCAGCTCGTTGGTGAACAGCGTCAGCCCGAGCGTGGCCAGCACCTGGTCCAGGTGGTCGCGGCGGTAGAGATGGCGGATAACCAGCAGCTCCACCACCAGCCCGTACAGCGCGGCGCCGGCCAGCGCCGCCAGCACCGCCGCGAAGAACGAGCCGGTGGCTGCCGCCGCGCTGGCGGCGCAGAACGCGCCCACCATGTAGAACGAGCCGTGCGTCAGGTTGATGACGTTCATGATGCCGAACACCAGCGTCAGGCCGGCCGACAACAGGAACAGCAGCGCGCTGTACTGCAGGCCGTTCAGGACTTGCTCCAGGAACATCAGCATGGCGGGCTCCGGAGGCTACATCTTGCAGTCGGCGGCGTGCACGTCGGTATGGTCGCGGGCGATCGCCTTGAGGTTCTTGTAGACCAGCTTGCCATCGGGCCCGGATTCGATGTGCAGCAGGTACCAGTCCTGCACCGGGTGCTGGTTGGGGCCGAACTTGAACTTGCCGCGCACGCTGGGGAAATCGGCGCGGCGCAGCGCCTCGCGGAAGGCGTCGGCCTTGCCGGTGATATCGCCGCCCACGGCCTTCAGGCCCGAGCCGATCAGGTTGGCGGTGTCGTAGGCCTGGGCCGCATAGGCGGTGGGCGCGCGGTTGTAGGCCTTGGTGAAGGCTTCGACGAAGTGCCTGTTCTGCGGATTGTCCAGGTCGGCGCTCCAAAGCGAACTCAGGTAGAAGCCCTTGCCGGCGTTGCCGGTGGCGGCCAGCATGCGTTCGTCCATCGAGTAGATGGGCGTGATCATCTTGATCTTGTCGGCCAGGCCGGAGTTGGCGAACTGCTTGGTCAGGTTGATGCCGGCGCCGCCCGGGTGGAACTGGAAGATGGCGTCCGGGTTGAGCGAGCGGATGCGCGCCAGCTCGACCGAGAAGTCTGCCTGTTCGAGCTTGGTGTAGATCTCGTCGGCGATCTCGCCCTTGTAGGTGCGCTTGAAGCCGGCCACGGCGTCGCGCCCGGCCTGGTAGTTGGGCGCCATCACGACGATGCGCTTGGCGCCCAGTTCGTTGGCGGCGATGCCGGCGGTGTCGGCGTACGAGTCGTTCTGGAACGCCACCGAGAAATAGTTGGGGTTGCAGGCCTTGCCGGCATAGTTGGAGGGGCCGGCGTTCAGGCTGACGTAGAAGCCGCCGGCGTTGAGCACGGTCGGCCCGACCGCGGCCATGACGTTGGAGAAATTGATGCCGGTAAAGAGGCGCACGCCGCCCTGCACCATCTTGTCGGCGATCTGCTTGGCGTTGGCGGGCTTGAGCGCGTCGTCCTCGACCCGCACGTTGACCGGCACCCCGCCCAGCTTGCCGCCGCCTTCCTTGACCGCCAGCATGAAGGCGTCGCGTTCGTCCTCGCCGATGTAGCCAGCGGGGGTGGACAGCGTGCCGATGAAGCCGATGTCCACGGGTTTCTGCTGCGCCTGGACGCCGCCGGCGGCCAGTGCCAGCAGCAGCGCGGCGCCGCCGCGGGTGATGCGTGTCGTCATGGTTGTCTCCTGTGCCTTCTGTTTTCTTATGGCTGGATGGGGCCCGCGAGGCAGTTCTCCACCTTCCAGCCGTAGAGCCACTGCAACGCGTCATAGAACTGGGACTGGCCGCGGCCGGTCCACAGCATGTTGCGCACGGTGCGTTCGACGCCCCGCGCGTGATAAAGGCGGCCCATCTCGCGCGTCGACCAGACCACGCGCGCGCTGCGCGGGATGCGCACCGATTCGTACAGGCGGAAGGCGGCTTGCAGGTCGTGGTCGCAGCGCTTGACGGCCTCGCCCAGCGTCACCGCGTCTTCCAGCGCCATGCAGGCGCCCTGGGCCATGTACTGCGTCATGGGATGGGCGGCGTCGCCCAGGATCGTGACGCGCCCCTGGCCCCACTGTTCGACCGGCTCGCGGTCGGCGGTGGCCCAGCGCTTCCAGGAGGTGGGGCGGTCCAGCATCTGGTGCGGGCGCGGGTGGATGCCCTGGAAGTACGACAGCACCTCTTCCTTGCTGCCTTCGCGCACGCCCCATTGTTCCTGTTCGCGGCTGTGGAAGGTCACCACCAGGTTGTATTGCTGGCCGCCGCGCAACGGGTAGTGCACCAGGTGGCAGTGCGGGCCGGCCCACAGCACCGGCGCGTTGATGCGCAGTTCCTCGGGCATGTTGTCGCGCTCGACCACGGCGCGGTAGACCACGTGGCCGGTCACGCGCGGCGGATCGCCGATCAGGTGCTCGCGGATCACCGACTTGACGCCGTCGGCGCCGATCACCGCGTCGGCCTGGTAGCGGTTGCCTTCGGTGTCGGTGACCTCGACGCGTTTTTCGTCCTGCGTGACGCTGGCGATCTGCGTCGAGGTGCGAAAGCGGATCAGCGGGTTCTGCTGCACCGCTTCCAGGATGGACAGATGGATGTCGGCGCGGTGGATCACGGCGTAGGGGCCGCCGAAACGCTCGCGGAAGGCGGCGCCGGTGTCGATGCGCACCACTTCGCGCGCGTCGACCGCGTCCATCATGATGATGTGGTCGGTGAAGACCGCGCGCTGGCGCGCCGTGGCGCCTACGCCCAGCGCGTCGAGCGCGGCGAAGGCGTTGGGGCCGAGCTGGATGCCGGCGCCGATCTCGCCGATGTGCGCGGCCTGCTCCAGCAGTTGCACCGCGATGCCCTGGCGCGTCAGCGCCAGCGCCGCGGCCAGGCCGCCAATGCCGCCGCCCACGACGATGACGGATTGGGGCGGGTTCTTTGCGGGGGTTGCGTTCATTGCGTGGTTCCTTGCGTGTTCATTCCTGGCGGCCGAGGAAAGCGCCTTGCCGTTGCAGTTGCGCCTGCAGCGCCGCCACAGGCACGTCGGCAGGCGCGTGGCCGTCGCGCAGCGCCATGGCGGCCGCGGTGCCGGCGGCCTCGCCCATGACGAAGCAGCTGCCGCTGACGCGCGCGGCCGACTGGCCTTCGTGCGTCATCGACGCGCAGCGTCCGGCCACCAGCACGTTGGCGGCCACGCCCGGGCCGCGGCGCGGCACCATCATGCGGAACGGCAGCTGGTTGTAGCCGCGCGATTCGGGAATCGGCGGCCACAGCCATTGCACGTCCCCGGCGGTGTGCATTTCCAGCGGCCAGCCGTTCACGCCGATGCTGTCCTCGAAGTCGGCGCAGCCCAGCACGTCTTCCTTGGTCAGCATGGCCTCGCCGACGATGCGGCGGGTCTCGCGGATGCCGAGCTGCGGCGCGATGTCGAGCACATAGGCGTTTTCGAAGCCCGGCACCTTGGCGCGCAGGAACTTCAGGTATTCGGTGATCTGGCGGCGGCCTTCGAGCTCGCCGGCCGAGAGCGAGGCGGCGTCGGTGCCGTCGGCCGCGCTGCCGTCGGCGTTGGCCAGCTGGGTGACGTTGACGCGCCACTCGTAGTCATGCTTTTGCGGCCGCACGATGGCGCCGCGCCGCGGGAAGGTGAATTCGCCGCTGGCGGCGGCCTGGTCCATCAACTGCGGGATGGTCTTCCAGGCCTCCTGGGCGCGGGCGCCATCGACGTTGCCGACCTTGAACATCAGCGTGGGGTAGAGCATGTGGCCCTGCGCGTCGCCCTTTTCGAACGGCAGGCCGCCCCATTGCGCGATGTCGGCGTCGCCCGAGCAGTCGATGAAGACCTTGCCGCGCACCGCGCAGCGGCCGGACTTGGTCTCCAGGAACAGCGCGTCGACATTGCCGGCGGCGTCGCGCGCCAGGCCGGTGGCCAATGCGTGGAACAGGATTTGTGCGCCGCTGTCCTGCACCATGCCGTCGGCCGCGCACTTGAAGGCGGCGATGTCGTAGGCCTGGGCGTGGATCTTGCCCAGGATCAGGTGCGGGTCGTTCAGGCCGTCCAGCGCGCGCATGCGGTCCAGCAGCTCGTCCGTCATGCCGTGCACCACCTGGCGGATGGCGCCGCGCACGTTGGCGTGCAGGCCGCAGAAGTTGGAGACGCCCGCCGCCGTGCCCATGCCGCCGAGAAAGCCATAGCGTTCCACCAGCAGCACGCTGGCGCCGTTGCGGGCGGCGCTGACGGCCGCCAGGATGCCGGCGGGGCCGCCGCCCAGCACGACGACGTCGTATTCGCCGTAGAGCGGCACCTGGCGGGCGGGTTCGGTGAGGGTCATGCCTTGTCTCCTTGCTTGTCCTGCTTGACTGCGTGCTGTGTTGCGAAATGCCGGGCCGGCTGGCCCGTCTTGCGGTCCCGGCCTACTGGCCCTTGATGCCGAGCTTGGTGATCAGCGGCTCCCAGCGCTTGAGCTCATCGTCCATGTAGGCGCGGAACTCGGCAGGCGTGCCGCCGACCGGGTCCATGAACTGCGCCTGCAGACGCTTGACCACCTCGGGGTCGCGGATCGCCTGGATCAAGGCGTCCGACAGCTTCTTCTGGATGTCGGCGGGCACCTTGGACGAAATCACGAAACCGATCCAGGCCGAACCCTCGATGCCGGGCACGCCGACTTCGGCCAGCGTGGGGATCTCGGGCAGCAGTGTGGAACGCCTGGACGAGGTCACGGCCAGCGCCTTCAGGCGGCCGTCCTTGACCATGCTCATGACCGCGATCGGCGGCAGCGCGGCGAACTGCGTGTCGCCCGACAGCAGCGAGGTCAGCGCGGCCGGCGATGACGGATAGGGCACGTGCGTGGCGCGCGCGCCGATCCGCTGCAGCAGCAGTTCCACCGCCAGGTGCGAAACGGTGCCGGCGCCGGGCGAGGGGAAGTTGTACTTGTCGGGGTTCTTCTTCAGGGCCTCCAGCAACTGGCCGACGTTGTCGATGCCGGAGTTGGCCGGCACCACCAGCACGTTGGGCTGGTGCACCGCCAGCGTCAGCGGCGCCAGGTCGGTGGCGGGGGCGTAGGGCAGCTTGTCGAACAGCAGCGTGTTGTTCACCAGCGGGCCGGTGATCGAGACGCCGAAGGTGTAGCCGTCGGGCTTGGCGTTGGCGATGGCGAAGGTGCCGATGTTGCCGCTGGCGCCCGGCTTGTTCTCCACCACCACGGTCTGGCCGAGGATGGCGCCGGCCTTCTCGCCGACGATGCGCGCCACCTGGTCGGGGCTGGATCCCGGACCGAACGGCACCAGCGCCTTGAGCGGCTGCGACGGCCAGGCGTCGACGCCCTGCGCCGCGCCCAACGGCGCCAGCGCGATCAGCCCCAGCGCCAGCGCGCGCGCCGCGACGGTGCGCGCCCGCGCCAGGGTTGAGGACTTATGCATGCTTGTCTCCCGCGATCTTCATATTGTTGAAATAGGTCTGTTCATTGGCGATGAAGGCCGCCACCATGGCGCGGTAGGCCGCATCCACCACCTGGTCCAGGTTCTCGAAGCCCTGGTTGTGGCGCTCGGCCAGGCGCCGCACTTTCTCGAACACTTCGGCCTGGCGCGCCGGCGCGCTGACCTGGAAGGCGTCGCGCTTGAAGCGCGCGGCATCCTTCACGTACATGGCGCGTTCGGCCATCAGGCGCACGATCTGGTCGTCCAGGCGGTCGATGTTGGCGCGCACTTCGGCCAGGTTGGCGCACAGCGGGCGGTAGTCCGGATCGGTGTATTCGCGCAGCGGCGCGCCCTGGGTATCGGGCTCCTGGCCCGGGGATGCTTGCGAGGTCACTTGATGTAGTCCGGTTGGTTGCCGGGCGCGGCCTGCTGGAAGGCCGGCTGCGCAAGGCAGTGGTCGTACACGCCGAGCAGGCGCGGATAGGCCGACAGGTCGCAGCCCATGCGCTGGGCATTTGCCACCTGCGGCACCACGCAGCAGTCCGCCAGCGTCGGCGCGTCGCCGAAGCAATAGGCGCCGCCGCCATGGCGCGCCAGCAGCGCCTCGACCGCGGTCAGGCCTTCGCGGATCCAGTGGTGGTACCAGGCGTTCTTCTGCGCCTCGGTGGCGCCCAGTTCTTCCTGCAGGTAGCGCAGGATGCGCATGTTGTTGACCGGGTGGATGTCGCAGGCGATGGCGTTGGCCAGTTCCAGCACCCGCGCGCGTTCGCGCGGCGCGGCCGGGATCAGGCGCGGCTCGGGGTGCGTAGCGTCCAGGTAGTCGATGATGGCGAGCGATTGCGACAGCTGGAAATCGCCTTCCGTGAGCAGCGGCACGCCGGCCGACGGGTTCCGCGCCACGTAGTCGGCGGCGCGCTGCTCCTGTTTGCGCAGGTTCACCGGCACGATGTCGACCGGCAGACCCTTGAGCGCCAGCGCGATGCGCACGCGATACGAGGTGGAACTGTTGAAGAAGCTGTGCAGTTGCATGGGCGGGCTTCCTCAGGCGATCCGCACGCTTAGCGTGCCCAGGCCGTCGACGCCGCCGACCATCGTGTCGCCGCGCACCACCGGGCCCACGCCTTCGGGCGTGCCGGTATAGATCAGATCGCCGGCTTCCAGGCGGAAGTACCGGGACAGGTAGGCGATGGTCTCGGCCACCGACCAGATCAGCTTGCCGATGTCGCTGCGCTGCTTGTCGGCGCCGTTGACCTGCAGCCAGATGCCGGCGCGGTGGATGTCGCCGGCCTGCGCGGCGGGCACCAGCGGGCCGATCGGCGCGCTCTGGTCGAAGGCCTTGCCCAGTTCCCACGGGCGGCCGGCTTCGCGCATCTTCATCTGCAGGTCGCGGCGCGTCATGTCCAGGCCGACGGCGTAGCCCCACACGTGTTCCAGCGCGGCGTCGACCGCGATGTTGGCGCCGCCCTTGCCGATGGCCGCCACCAGTTCGATTTCATAGTGGAAGTTGGCGGTCTCGGACGGATAGGGCAGCGTCAGCGTGGCGTCCCGCGCCACCGGCACCACGGCGTCGGCCGGCTTGCAGAAGAAGAAGGGCGGTTCGCGGTCGGGATCGAAGCCCATCTCGCGGGCGTGGGCGGCGTAGTTGCGGCCGACGCAATAGACGCGGCGCACGGGGAAGCGATCCGGGCTGCCGGCGACGGGCACGGCGACGGGGTCGGCGGGAGCAAACACGTAAGACATGAATCAACCTTTGAAGGCGGAACGGAAAGGGGGAGGGCGGGCGCCGCGGCCCGCCCGCGTCAGGCGGTGCGTTCTTCGCGCCACAGGCCCAGCGCGTCCTGCACCGGGCGGTCGGAATAGCTGAACAGGGTGGCGTCTTCCAGCGCCGCCAGCTGCACCGGCTGCCACGACGGCGCCACGAACACGTCGCGCGGGCCGAAATGGAATTCGGCGTCGCCGACGCGGGCGATGCCGCGGCCTTCCACCACGCTGTAGACGGTGGAATCGGTGCTGCGATAGACCTTGCCCTGGAAGCCGGCCGGCAGCAGCTGCATGAAGGTGGCCATGGTGGGCATGGGGTAGCCGCCCGTGGCCGGGTTCAGGTAGCGCAGCTTGACGCCGTCCCAGGGGTCCAGCTCGCCATGGCGGTAGAGCGCGTCCAGCGCCTCGCGGCTGCGCTCGTAGGGATAGTTGAAGATCGGCGAGGTGCCGCTGGTGGCGCGGTGGCGCACCGGCGCCATGTTGTGGCCGTAGCGCGCCATGCTGTCGCCTTCGGGACGCGTGACCGGCTGGGTGGCGGACGGATAGTTCTCGGCGAAGCCGGCGTCCAGGAAGCGCAGCAGCGGGATGTCCAGGCCATCCAGCCAGACCACCGGTTCGCCGCCGTCGACGGTCTCGGCGTTGCCGTGGTCGTGCCAGGTCCAGGACGGCGTGATGATGAAGTCGCCCGGATGCATGGTGGTGCGCTCGCCATTGACGGCGGTGTAGGCGCCGCGGCCTTCGACGATGAAACGCAGGGCCGACTGGGTGTGGCGGTGGCTGGGCGCGATCTCGCCCGGCAGGATCAGTTGCAGGCCGGCGTACAGGCTCTGCGTGATGCTGGCCTGGCCGGGCAGGCCCGGGTTCTCCAGGATCAGCACGCGCCGCACGGCTTCCTCGGCGCTGATGAGCGAGCCGGAAGCCAGCACGTCGTCGCGCACCTCGTCGTATTTCCAGATGGCGGGCACGCAGCGCGGCGCGGGCTGGCGCGGCACCAGGTTGTGCAGCGACTCCCACAGCGGGGCCATGTGCTTCTGGGCGATGCGCGCGTAATAGGCGGCGCGATCCGCGCCGGGGGGGTGACCGTCGGGCATGTCTGTCTCCTGGGGCCGGCGTCGGGGCCGGCTTCTGTGGGCCCGACGCGGCGGGCGCGGCGGGGCCTGATATGGAGACGATTATGCGTAACGAGCTATGTGTTTTGAAATGAAATTATCTTATTATCCATACCAATAACTATATGGATAAGAGACCAAAGGGGACTCCATGGACTGGACTCACCGGTTGCGCCTGCGCAACCTGAAAATGCTCCTCAGCCTGGCCCAGACCCGCAACATCAGCCACTCGGCCGCGATGCTCAACACGACCCAGCCGGGGTTGTCGAAATGGCTGAAGGATCTGGAGGACGACATCGGCCTGCCGCTGTTCGAGCGCCATGCGCGCGGCCTGCGGCCGACGCCGCATGGCGACGTGCTGATCGCGCACGCGCAGCGGGTCGAGGCGCAGCTGGACCGCGCCAGCGCCGACATGGCCGCGCTGCGCGAGGGCGGCGGCGGACGGGTGGTGATCGGCGCCTCGGGCGCGTCCGCGTCGGACACCGTGCCGCTGGCGGTGATGAAGCTGCTCGAACGCATGCCGCAGGCCCGCGTGAAGCTGGTGGAGGGCACCACCGACCGCCTGCTGGCGCAACTGGCGCAGGGCGACCTGGACATCGTGGTGGGCCGCTCGGCGCCCGAGCATCATGATCCGGCCATCCGCTTCGAGGCCCTGTACCTGGAGCCGATCCATCTGGTGGCGCGGCCGCGCCATCCCCTGTTCGCGCTGGAGCAGCCGGGCTGGCCCGAACTGCTGTCGTACCGCTGGATCCTGTGGCCCAAGGGCACGCCGATCCGCAACGCGGTCGACGCCGCGCTGGCGGCGGCCGGCCAGGCGCCGCCGGCCGATCATGTCGAATCCAATTCGGTCACCATCAACCTCACCCTGATCAACAACAGCGACATGATCGGCGTGGCCTCGCATCGCGCCGCGCTGCGCTTCACGCAGATGAAGGCGATGCGCATCATCCCGGTGCGGCTGTCGGGCTTCGGCTCGGTGGCCATGTACTGGCGCGAGGACGCATTCAGGCCGACCGCCGTGCAGGAGGCGATGGCCGCGCTGCGCAACACGGTGGCGGAACATGCGCCGGGCGTGACGAGGCTCTGATGGCGCCATCCGGGCCCGGACTGAATGCGCTGATCGCGCAATGCCGCCGGCTGGAGGCGGCGCTGCGGGACGAGGCGGGCGCGCCGGACACGTCAGCGGCCATGCACCGCTTCGTCGCCGAGATGGATGCGCGCGCCGCGCCGCCGGGGCTGTGGTCGCCGCTGGCGCTGGCCGTATTGACGATGGTCGGCGGCATCGGTGTCGGCATCGGCCTGTTGAGCCTGCTGCTGCGGCCGGCCGGGCCGGCCCTGGCCGCCTTCGCGCTGGTGCTGGCCTGCGCCGTCACGGCCTTGGCGCTGGCGATCGGCGTGGTGGCGTTCATGGGCGGCTACAGCCTGGGGCTGGTGCTGCTCAAGCGCACCGCGCTGGCGTTGGCCACTGCCGGCGCGCTGGGCCTGATCGCCTGGTCGCAGGGCGACATGCGCGCGGTCGGCCCGGTGGTCGCGCTGCTGGGCGGCGCCGGCGCGTGGCTGCTGATGAACAGCAATGCGTTCTATCTGTTCGCCGGCTATCGCATGGCGTTGCGGGTGATGCAGGCGCAGGCGCGGCGGCCGTGAGCCGCCGTTGGCGCGGGCGAGGCGAGGACCGCCCGGCCGGCCATCACTTGGCCGTGTTGGACCAGCCCTTGGACAGTTCCACCGCCTGGCGCCAGCGCCGCATGCGGGCCTCGCGCACCGAGTCCGGCCAGGCCGGTTCGAAGGTGCGCTCGGCCTGCCACTTGGAGGCGAACTCGTCCTGCCCCGACCAGAAGCCGACCGCCAGGCCGGCCAGCCCGGCCGCGCCCAGCGCGGTCGATTCCGGCACCCGCGGGCGCACCACCGGCACGCCCAGCAGGTCGGCCTGCATCTGCATCAGCAGGTCGTTGCGGGCGGCGCCGCCGTCCACCCGCAGCTCGGTCAGCGCGATGCCGCTGTCGCCGTTCATGCAGGTCAGCAGTTCGGCGCTCTGCAGCGCGATGGATTCGAGCGTGGCGCGGGCGATGTGGGCGCGGGTGGTGCCGCGCGTCAGGCCGACCAATGTGCCGCGGGCGTAGGGGTCCCAGTGCGGCGCGCCCAGGCCGGCGAAGGCCGGCACCATGAAGACGTCGTCGGTGTCGGCCACGCTGGCGGCCAGCGATTCGATTTCCTCGGAGCGCTGGATGATGCCCAGGCCGTCGCGCAGCCATTGCACCGCGGCGCCGGCGACAAATACGCCGCCTTCCAGCATGTAGGCCGCACGCCAGCCGTCCTGGCCCGCGGTGGGCATGCCCCAGCCGACGGTGGACAGCAGGTGGTTGCGCGACTGCACCGGTTTGTCGCCCACGTTCATCAGCATGAAGCAGCCGGTGCCGTAGGTGTTCTTGGCCATGCCCGGCTTGAAGCAGGCCTGGCCGAAGGTGGCGGCCTGCTGGTCGCCGGCCACGCCGGCGATGGGAATGGAGCCGCCCAGCCATTCGGGCAGGGCTTCGCCCACCACCGCGCTGCTGGGCGCGATGGATGGCAGCACGCTGCGCGGAATGTTGAGCAGCGCCAGGATCTCGTCGTTCCAGTCCTGCGTATGCAGGTCGAACAGCATGGTGCGCGAGGCGTTGCTGGGGTCGGTGCTGTGCACCGCGCCGCCGGTCAACTGCCAGATCAGCCAGGTGTCGACGGTGCCGAAGGCCAGTTCGCCGCGCTCGGCCTTCTGGCGCGCGCCGGGCACGTGATCCAGCAGCCAGGCCAGCTTGGTGCCCGAGAAATAGGCGTCCAGCACCAGCCCGGTGCGCGATTGCAGGAAGTCGGCGTGGCCGTCCTGGCGCAGCTGGTCGCACATGGGCGCGGTGCGGCGGTCCTGCCAGACGATGGCGCGGGCCAGCGGGCGGCCGCTGGCGCGCTCCCAGATCAGGGTGGTTTCGCGCTGGTTGGTGATGCCGATGGCGGCTACGTCGGCGGCGCTGGCGGCGGCGTTGCGCAAGGCCTCGCGCGCCACGTCCAGCTGGCTGTGCCAGATTTCGCCGGGGTCGTGCTCGACCCAGCCCGGTCGCGGGTAGTGCTGGCGGAATTCACGTTGGCCGATGCCGCGCACCACGCCGTCGCGATCGAACACGATGGCGCGGGAGCTGGTCGTGCCCTGGTCCAGGGCCAGGATAAATTCATTCGTCGTCACTGTTCTTGGCGCCGTTCAGGTGTGCCCCGGCCAGCGGGTCGAGGCGTCTAAAGGAGAAGGCCGAAGCCGCGCACATCAGGCCGATGACGATGAAGCCGGCGATCACGTCGCCGACCGCCAGCGTTTCGGCCCCGCGCAGGGTCATGCTGATGTTCAGGGTCACCGCGGCCACGCCCACGCCCAGGCTGATGCCCAGTTGCTGCGCCATGGCGGCGAAGCTGCTGGCGCGGCTCATCCTGGCCGGGGGTATGTCGGCATAGGTTAGCGTATTTACGCCGGTGAACTGCAGCGAGCGGAAGAAGCCGCCGATCAGCAGGATGGCGATCATCAGCCAGACCGGGGTGGACGGCGTGAACGTGGCGCAGACCACGATGAAGGCGCCGGTCAGCACCGCGTTCACCGTCAGCACGCGGCGAAAGCCGAAATGCCTGACGATGGGCGTGGCGACGAATTTCATCAGCAGCGCGCCGGCGGCGCTGGCGAAGGTGATCAGGCCGGCCGAGAACGGCGACAGGCCGAAGCCCACCTGCAGCAGCATGGCCAGCAGGAAGGGCGTGGCGCCGACCGCGAAGCGGCACAGGTTGCCGCCCAGCGTCGAGATGGCGAAGGTCGGGATGCGCATCAGCGCCAGATCGATGATGGGGTGTTCGGTGCGGCGCGCATGCCAGCCGTAGAGCAGGCCGCAGGCGATGCCGACCGCGATCAGGCCCAGCAGCAGCGGTAGCGGCATGACGTCGCGGCCGATGGCCTCGAAGCCGCTGACCAGCGTGGCCAGGCACACCGCGCTGAGCAGGAAGCCGAGCCAGTCCAGGCGCGGCGCCGATTCTTCCTTGATCTCGGCCACGTAGCGCAGCACCAGCGCGATGCCGAGCACGCCAATGGGGATGTTGATCAGGAAGATCCAGTGCCACGACATGTACGTGACCATGAAACCGCCCAGCGGCGGCCCGATCACCGGCCCCAGCAGCGCCGGGATCGACAGGAACGACATGGCTTTGAGCAGGTCCTGCTTGGGCACGGTGCGCAGCAGGATGATGCGGCCCACCGGCACCATCATGGCCCCGGCCATGCCCTGCACCACGCGGGAGACGACCAGCTGCGGTAGGTCCTGCGACAGGGCGCAGGCCACGGAGCTGAGGGTGAACAGGCCGATGGCGGCGATGAAGACGCGGCGCGCGCCGTAGCGGTCGGCGGCCCAGCCGCTGACGGGCACGAACACGGCCACCGACAGCAGGTAGGAGGTGATGGCCACGTTCAGCCGCACCGGGGTTGATCCCAGGGCCCGGGCCATGGCCGGCAGGGCGGTCGCCACTACGGTTGCGTCCAGCATCTGCATGAACAGCGCGCAGCCGACGATGAAGGGAATCATGCGCGCCGCGCGTGCCGCGTCCGGGGTCGAGGGAGGAGCGGGATTGGCTGCGGCTGCTGATTCTGCGGACATGGCGGAGGAGGGCGGAGGGACCTGGAAGATTGTAACGCCGGGTCTCGGCCCCGGGTGCAGTAAACTGGCGGCATCCGAAACCCACTGAAATTGGTGCCATGGCGACCAACTACGAATCCGAGATCACCAAGTTCCTGAAAGACTACAAGCAGTCGCATCCTGGCACCGAAGAGCGCCAGCGTGAAGGCCGCGCCCGTCTCTGGGACAAGCCGCAGGACGCGGAATTGCTGGAAGGCTTCCGCGCGGCCCGCGTGCCGCAAAAGCCGTACGTGTATCAGGCCGACTGATACCGTTGCGGCAGCCATGGCCCACAACCCCTCCGTCCCGGGCGACGCCCTGGCCGCGCTAGTGGAACCGCCCGTCGACAGCACGCCCGATACCGTTGACAGCGTCGCCTTCGCGCGCCTGTACGGCGAGCCGCTGTTCCAGATGCCGACGGACCTGTACATCCCGCCGGACGCGCTGGAGGTGTTCCTCGAGGCCTTCGAGGGGCCGCTGGACCTGCTGCTGTACCTGATCCGCAAGCAGAACTTCAACGTGCTGGACATCCCCATGGCGGATGTCACGCGGCAGTACCTGTCGTACGTGGAGCAGATCCGCATCCACAACCTCGAACTGGCCGCCGAGTATCTGCTGATGGCGGCCATGCTGATCGAGATCAAGTCGCGCATGCTGCTGCCGGTCAAGAAGACCGACACCGGCGAAGAGCCCGAGGATCCGCGCGCCGAGCTGGTGCGCCGCCTGCTCGAGTACGAACAGATGAAGCTGGCCGCGCAGAAGCTCGACGCCATGCCGCAGCTGGGCCGCGACTTCGTCAGCAGCCACGCGGTCGCCGACCTGAGCGTCGAGCGCATGCTGCCCGACGTCAGCGTGGACGACCTGCGCGCCGCGTGGGCCGACATCATGAAGCGGGCCAAGCTCAACCAGCACCATCACATCACCCGCGAACAGCTGTCGGTGCGCGATCACATGACGCACATCCTGCGGCGCCTGAACGACGTGCGCTTCATGGAGTTCGGCGACCTGTTCATGGAACGGGTGCGCGAAGGCGCGCCGGCCGCGGTGGTGGTGGTGCACTTCATCGCCATGCTGGAACTGGCGCGCGAGTCGCTGCTGGAAATCACCCAGGCCGAGCCCTACGCGCCCATCTACGTGCGCCTGGCCTACACCAGCGTCGCGGCGGTCGCGGCCTGATCCGATTCCCCCCCCCGGGCTGTGCGCCCAACCCCGGAGATTCCCCTTGAAAGTCGTCCACACCATCCAGGAACTGCGCGACCACCTGCGCGGCCAGAACCGTGTCTCGTTCGTGCCCACCATGGGCAACCTGCACGAAGGCCACCTGGCGCTGATGAAGCTGGCGCGCCAGCACGGCGATCCGGTGGTCGCCAGTATTTTCGTGAACCGCCTGCAGTTCGGGCCGAACGAGGATTTCGACCAATACCCGCGCACCCTGGCCGCCGACATCGAGAAGCTCGAGCGCGAGCGCGACGTCTACGTGCTGTTTGCGCCCAACGAACGCGAGATGTACCCCGAGCCGCAGAATTACCGCGTGCAGCCGCCGGACGACCTGGGTGACATCCTCGAAGGCGAGTTCCGCCCCGGCTTCTTCGCCGGCGTCAGCACCGTGGTGCTCAAGCTGTTCTCCTGTGTCCAGCCGCGGGTGGCGGTGTTCGGCAAGAAGGACTACCAGCAGCTGATGGTGGTGCGCAACATGTGCCGCCAGTTCCAGCTGCCGGTGGAAGTGCTGGCGCACGAGACCGTGCGCGCCGACGACGGCCTGGCGCTGTCCTCGCGCAACCGCTACCTGAGCGACGCCGAGCGCGCCGAGGCCCCGGCTCTCTATGCCGCGCTGCGGAACGTGGGCCAGCGCCTGGCGGCCGGCGAGCGCGACGCCGCCGAGCTGGAACGCGAGGCCACCCAGCACCTGACCGATCGCGGCTGGAAGGTGGACTATATCGCCCTGCGCCGCCAGCGCGACCTCAAGCGCCCGGAAGCCGCCGACCTGCAGGCCGGCGAGCCGGTGGTGGTGCTGGCCGCCGCCAAGCTGGGCGCGACGCGCCTGATCGACAACCTGGAGCTGTCCTACACGGCCTGAGGCCGCGCCGGGCCGGCTACGCCGTGCCGTGCCGCGCCCGGCCCCCTGGCAAAATTGCCAGCTTACGCCGCCCGCCTCGGCACGGCAGACTCTCTGCAAGTCTTCATTGCAGAACATAGAGTCCCATGCCCGTCCCCCATCCCGATCTCCCTGTCATCCTGGCCACCCTGACGCCGCGCGAGCGCGAGATCGTCGCCTACGTCGCGGCCGGGCAGCCCAACAAGGTCATCGCGATCGACCTGGCCATTTCATTGCGCACCGTCGAAGCCCATCGCGCCCGCATCTTCGCCAAGCTGGGGGTGCGCAACGCCATGCAGCTGGCGTGCCGCCTGTGCGCCTACGCGCGGCAGGGCCTGTCCCCGGTGGCGGGCTGCGGCGCGCCGGGCGAGGGCCAGGCGCCGGCCGGGCCGGCGGCGTCGGCGGAGCCGGCGCGAACCGGCGCGGGCTACGCGGTGGCGGCCACGCCGATCGATGTGATCATCTCCGATTGTTCGGCGAGTCTCATAAACAAAGGGTTTTGGAGTAAGTAGACGCTTACATTCGACTGGAGCATGCGCGGCGTTCCTGCCAACCGAAAAGCACAGGGCCCGGCGGACGGGGTGTCCGACGGGCCCTGTGGTGGCAGGTCTTCGGTTCAGGCCGGGCGGATCCGGCCTGCCGGGTTCAGGGGCACTGGGGCGCCTTGGCCTTGGCCAGCTCGTCGATGGGATCGAGGTCCGGCTGGCGGGTCAGGTTGTAGTTCAGGTTCGGCGTCTGGCCGGCGACGGAGCGCACGCGCAGCACGTTATTGGCGGCGACGACGAATTCGACCCGCACGTTGCCCTGGCCGTCGAGCAGGATGACGCGCGGCGGGCGTTCGTCGGTGGCGTCCCAGCAACCTTGCTCGACCACCGGCGCGGCCTTCTTGGGGTCGTTTTCCAGGTAGGCCGTGCGACCGCGCCAGCGGCCATTGGGTGCCAGCGTCAGCGTGACGCGCTGCGCCGTGCACTGCATGGCGGGGGAGAAACACGGCAGGGTGCCCATGTAGGTCTGCGGTTGCGGCACCAGGCTGTTGGCCGCGGCGCTCTGGGCAGAGGCCGGCGCCACGGGGGCCGGCGCCGCGCCGGAGGAAACCGAGCCGCTGTCGGCGCCTTCCGGCACGGCCTGGCCGTCTTCGGTGGTGGCGGCGCCCTGGGCCGCGGCGGCCGTCTGGCTCGGCGTCTTCTTCTGGTCGGGCTTGAGCGCGATCTGCACCTGCGACGGCGCCCGCAGCACCGTGCGGTAGCCGGCGCCGGACCCCTGGTACTGGGCGTCCGTGACCGTGCTTTCGACGGGAGGATCGTAATAGCCTTCGGTGCGCTGCTGGGCACACCCCGCGGCCCCCAGCGCCGTGCCCGCTAGCAGCAGCCCCATGATGCTGAGTTTGCGGGGGCGGGTAAGGATTTCGACGCGCGCGGCCATGGCAGCTGATCCGTAAGTTGAGTCTGTCTCCGATTTTACGCACTTATGCGAAGATTCGATACGATCCCCCCTCACCCAGAAAGGCGTTGCCGGCACTTTATGCACAAATTACGACACGGCCCCGGGCCTCATGCCCGCCGCCCCGGCGTCGAGACCGGACAACGGCCGCCGAGGGACCGCTTATGACGACTTTGTGGCACGTCTTTCCCGTGCCGCTGGCGCCGTTCGTCGCGCTGGCCGCGCTGGCCGGCCTGTTCGCGGGGGGCTGGCTGACGCGCCTGACCCATCGTCTGCCGCGCATGATGGAGCACGAGTGGCAGGCGCAATGCCAGGAGGCGGCCGGCAAGCCGCGGTCCGCCGCCGCTTACGGCCTGCTGGCGCCGGCGGCCCACTGCCCCGCCTGCCAGGCGCCGGTCACCGGTTGGCGGCGCCTGCCGCTGCTGGGCTGGCTGGCGCTGCGGGGCCGTTGCGCCGCCTGCCACGCGCCGATCGGCTGGCGCTATCCGGCCATCGAGTCGATGACCTGCATCCTGTTCGCCGCCTGCGCCTGGCGCTTCGGCGCCACGCCGATCGCGCTGTGCGCCATGGGCTTGTCGGCGGCGCTGGTGGCGCTGGCCTGGATAGACCTGGAGACGACCCTGCTGCCCGACGCGATCACCCTGCCGCTGGCCTGGGCCGGGCTGCTGGTGAATCTGTTCGACGCGTTCACGCCGTTGTCGATGGCGGTGGTGGGCGCGGTGGCTGGCTACGTGTTCCTGTGGGTTATCTTTCATGCATTCCGCCTGCTGACCGGACGCGAGGGCATGGGCTTTGGCGATTTCAAGCTGCTGGCGGCGCTGGGCGCGTGGTTCGGCGTCGGCGCCTTGCCGATGCTGCTGCTCGCCGCGTCGGTGGCGGGGGTGGTGGTCGGCGGCGCATTGACGCTCAGTGGCCGCGCCAGCCGGGGACAGGCGCTGCCGTTCGGCCCCTATCTGGCGCTGGCGGGCGTGGCCGTGCTGCTGCTGGGCGGGGAGCAGGGCCTGGGATGGTTGCTGCACTGAGCGCGCGAAGCGCCGCCCGGCAGGAGGCGATGCGCGGAACCGGCCGAGGCAGGGCCGCGGAGGGATGAAGACTATGTTCAAGATTGGTTTGACCGGCGGCATCGGCTCCGGCAAGTCGCGCGTGGCCGACATGCTGGGCGAATGGGGCGCGGCGGTCGTCGACACCGACGAGATTGCGCGCGCGCTGACGGCGGCCGGCGGCGCCGCGATGCCGGCCATCGAGCGCGAGTTCGGGCCCGGCGCCTTGACGCCTGCCGGCGCGCTCGACCGCGACTGGATGCGTGAACGCGCCTTTGCCGATCCACGGGTGCGCCAGCGCCTCGAAGCCGTGCTGCACCCGGTCATCGGCCAGGAAACCGAGCGCCAGGCCGAGGCCGCCCACGGGCACTACCTGGTATTCGTGGTGCCGCTGCTGGTGGAGTCGATCGCGCGTTGGCGCGACCGGGTCGACCGCATCTGCGTGGTCGACTGCGATCCGGAAACGCAGGTGGCGCGCGTGCGTTCGCGCAGCGGGCTGACGGACTCAGCCATCCGGCGTATCATGGCGGCACAGGCTGCGCGGGCGAGTCGGCTCGAAGTCGCGGACGACGTCATCGACAATGGCGGCGCGACATCACCCGAACAATTGCGCGCGCAGGCGAAGACCCTGCATGACCGCTGGCTGGCGCTGGCGGCCACGACGGGCCGGCAAGCCCCGGGCTTGGCCGGCACCCCTGAATAATCTCGGCCCGCGGGCCGACCTCCGATGGGCCTGTTTACCAGCGTGATCGTTTTCGAATATCCCTTCAATGAGCGCATTCGCGCTTACCTGCGGCTTGAATACCTGTTCGACAGGTTGTTCTTCTTTGCCCGCGAGGGGGATTCACGGCAGCACCAGGTCGCGGTCAGTTCGCTGTTCGATCTGCTCGACGTGTGCGAACGCACCGACGTGAAAGGCGCGGTGCTGCAGGATCTCGAACGCCAGCGCGTGGCGCTGGTGGGGTTGCGCGATCATCCCGGGGTGGCGCAGGACGCGCTCGAAGGCATGCTGCGCGAACTCGAGAAAGTGGTGGCGGCCCTGGCCGCGCCCGGCAAGACCGGCCAGTCGCTGCGCGAGAACGAATGGCTCACCAGCCTGCGGGGCCGCCTGTCGGTGCCGGGCGGCGCCACCCAGGTCGACATGCCGTCGTACTACGCCTGGCAGCACAAGCCGGAAGCGGCGCGCTGCGCCGACCTGCAGGCCTGGCTGGCGCCCTTCATTGCCCTGCACGACGGCCTGACCCTGGCCCTGCGCCTGTTGCGCGAATCCGGCCGCAAGGCCGACATCGTGGCCGAGCAGGGCGCCTACCAGCAGATGCTGGGCGGCAAGCAATACCAGCTGCTGCGCGTCTGGATCGACCCCGACCAGGGCGTGTTCCCTGAGATCAGCGCCAACAAGTACATGATCTGGATCCGCTTTTCGACCCAGGACGGCGAGTTCAAGCCCCAGCAGGTGGCCCGCAGCATCCCGTTCCAGATGACCCTCTGCAACTCCTGACCCTGACGCAATGCCAGGGGGGGCGATACCGCCCCGATTCCTGTTGCGGCCTATTTCAGCGGCAACGGACAATGACGGAAATGTCGGCCGTCTAGGTCACAATACGGCTTTCTCCGTCAGTGCCGGAACCGTTTCCCATGTCCGATAGCCGCCCCGTTTCGTCGCCTTCCCGCTGGACCCGCCGCAGAATCATCGGGCTGGCGGTGCTTTTGCTGGTGGCGGCCGGCATCGCCTGGTGGGCGCTGCGGCCCGCGACCGCGCCAGGCAATGCCGGCGGCGGACGCCCGGGCGCGGGCGGGCGGCCCAACATGGCCGCGGCGATGGCCAATATGGCGGTGCCGGTGCGGGTGGCCAGCGCCGTCACGCAGGACATCGACATCTATCTCAAGTCGCTCGGCACCGTCACCGCCTACAACACCGTCACGGTGCGCAGCCGCGTCAGCGGCGAACTGGTGGACGTGCCGTTCCAGGAAGGGCAGCGGGTCAAGGCCGGCGACCTGCTTGCCCAGGTCGACCCGCGCGCCTTCCAGGTGGCGCTGGACCAGGCCCGCGGCACCCAGATGCAGAACCTGGCGCTGCTGGAAAACGCGCGCCGCGACCTGCAACGCTACCAGGCCCTGTTCAAGCAGGACTCGATCGCCAAGCAGCAGGTCGACACCCAGGCCGCGCTGGTGCGGCAATACGAAGGCACCATCAAGAGCGACCAGGCCAATGTCGACAATGCCCGCCTGCAGCTGGACTACGCCCGCATCACCGCGCCGATCAGCGGCCGCCTCGGCCTGCGCCAGGTCGACCGCGGCAACCTGGTGTCCAGTTCGGACACCAACGGCCTGGTGGTGATCACGCAGACCCAGCCGATCTCGGTGGTGTTCACGCTGCCCGAGACGCAATTGCCCGAAGTGCGCGCCGAACTGGCCCAGGGCCGCACGCTGGCGGTGGAGGCCTATGACCGCGCCGACACCCGCCGCATCGCATCCGGCACGCTGGAGACGCTGGACAACCAGATCGACGTCACCACCGGCACCCTCAAGCTCAAGGCCAGGTTCGACAACCAGGATGACGCCCTGTTTCCCAACCAGTTCGTCAACGTGCGCCTGCACGTCCTGACGCGCAAGGGCGTGACCGCGATCCCGACGGCGGCGGTGCAGCAGGGTTCGGCCGGGGCCTTCGTGTTCCTGGTGCAGCCGGACGATACCGTGCAGGTCAGGCAGGTCAAGCTGGGCGCCATCAACAATGGCATGGTGGCCGTCAACGAAGGCCTGCAGCCGGGCGACCGCGTCGTCACCGAGGGCACCGACCGCCTGCGCGCCGGCGCCAAGGTCGAGGTCGTGGGCGGGGGCGAGGTGATCCCCGCCGCCAAGGACAAGTCGCTGGGCGGGGGCGCGCCGGCGGGCACCACGCCCGCCACGCGCTGATCGAGGGGCCGCCCCGTGAGCCCGTCGCGCCTGTTCATCCTGCGGCCCGTGGCCACCACGCTGTCGATGGTGGCCATCCTGATCGCGGGCTTCATCGCTTACCGCATGCTGCCGGTGTCGGCGCTGCCCGAAGTCGACTACCCCACCATCCAGGTGACCACGCTGTATCCGGGCGCCAGCCCGGACGTGATGACGTCGCTGGTGACCTCGCCGCTGGAACGGCAGTTCGGCCAGATGCCGGGCCTGAACCAGATGTCGTCGACCAGTTCGGGCGGTGCCTCGGTCATCACCATGCAGTTCAACCTGACGCTGCCGCTGGACGTGGCCGAGCAGCAGGTGCAGGCCGCCATCAACGCGGCATCCAACCTGCTGCCCAGCGACCTGCCGGTGCCGCCGACCTACAACAAGGTCAATCCGGCCGACGCGGCGGTGCTGACGCTGGCCATCACCTCGCCCACCATGCCCTTGCCGCAGGTGCGCGATCTGGTCGATACGCGGGTGGCGCAGAAGCTGTCGCAGATTCCGGGCGTGGGCCTGGTGAGCGTGGCGGGCGGGCAGCGCCCGGCCGTGCGGGTGCAGGTCAATCCGCAGGCGCTGGCGGCCAATGGCCTGGGGCTGACCGACCTGCGCGCCGCCGTGGTGGGCGCCAACGTCAATCAGCCCAAGGGCAACCTGGACGGGCCGCTGCGCTCGACCACCATCAACGCCAATGACCAGCTCAAGTCGCCGACCGACTACAACGACCTGATCATCGCCTACAAGAACAACGCGCCGCTGCGCCTGTCGGACGTGGCGCGCGCGGTCGAGGGCGCCGAGGACACGCGCCAGGCCGCCTGGGCCGGCGACAAGCCGGCCATCCTGCTGAACATCCAGCGCCAGCCCGGCGCCAACGTCATCGACGTGGTCAACCGCATCCAGGCGCTGCTGCCGCAGCTGCGCGCCGCGCTGCCGGCCACGCTGGACGTGACGGTGGTGTCGGACCGCACCCAGACCATCCGCGATTCGGTGGCCGACGTGCAGTTCGAGATGCTGCTGGCCGTGGCACTGGTGGTGATGGTGACCTTCGTGTTCCTGCGCAGCCTGACCGCGACGCTGATCCCCAGCGTGGTGGTGCCGCTGTCGCTGGTGGGCACCTTCGGCATCATGTACCTGGCCGGCTTCTCCATCAACAACCTGACGCTGATGGCGCTGACCATCGCCACCGGCTTCGTGGTGGACGACGCCATCGTCATGATCGAGAACATCGCCCGCCACATCGAAGAGGGCGAGACGCCGCTGCAGGCCGCGCTCAAGGGCGCGCAGCAGATCGGTTTCACGCTGATCTCGCTGACCTTCTCGCTGATCGCGGTGCTGATCCCGCTGCTGTTCATGACCGAGGTGGTGGGGCGGCTGTTCCGCGAGTTCGCCATCACGCTGGCGGTGTCGATCCTGATTTCGCTGGTGGTGTCGCTGACGCTGACGCCGATGATGTGCGCGCGCCTGCTGCGTGCCGAATCCGAGCAGAAGCACGGGCGCTTTCACCAGGTCACCGGCGCCTTCATCGACCGCACCATTGCCGCCTACGACCGCATGCTGCAGAAGGTGCTGCGGCACCAGCCGTTGACGCTGCTGGTGGCCCTGGCCACCTTCGCGCTGACGGTGCTCCTGTACATCCTGGTTCCCAAGGGCTTTTTCCCGCAGCAGGACACCGGGCTGATCCAGGCCATCACGCAGGCGCCGCAGTCCATTTCGTTCACCGCCATGGCCGAGCGCCAGCAGGCGGCGGCGCGGCTGGCGCTGGAGGATCCGGACGTGCAGGCGGTGTCGTCGTTCATCGGCGTGGACGGCAGCAACGCCACCCTCAGCGCCGGCCGCATGCAGATCGCGCTCAAGCCGCAGGCCGAGCGCAACGGCGACCTGCGCACGGTCATGGCGCGGCTGCAGCAAGCCTTCGGCAAGCAGGACGGCCTGACGGTCTACATGCAGCCGGTGCAGGACCTGACCATCGAGGACCGCGTCAGCCGCACCCAGTACCAGATGACCCTGTCCAATCCGGACCTGAAGGTGCTGAGCGAATGGACGCCCAAGCTGATCGACCGGCTGCGCCAGGTGCCGGGCCTGAAGGACGTGACCGATGACCTGCAGGACGACGGCCTGCAGACCTGGGTCGAGATCGACCGCGACGCCGCCTCGCGCCTGGGCATCACCGCCTCCGTGGTGGACGAGGCGCTGTACGACGCTTTCGGACAGCGCCTGATTTCGACCATCTTCACCCAGTCCAACCAGTACCGCGTGGTGCTGGAGGTGCAGCCGCAGTTCCAGATGAACCCGGCCGCGCTGGGGCAGATCCACGTGCCGACCTCGACCGGCGCGCAGGTGCCGCTGTCGTCCATCGCCCGCATCACCGAGGGCAAGACGGTGCTGGCGGTGAACCGGCTGGACCAGTTCCCGATGGTGACGGTGTCGTTCAACCTGGCGCCGGGCGCGTCGCTGTCGGCCGCGGTCGAGGCAATCACCGCGGCCGAGGCCGAGATCGGCATGCCGGCCAGCGTCGAGACGCGCTTCCAGGGGGCGGCGCTGGCGTTCCAGAATTCGCTGTCGAGCACGCTGTGGCTGATCCTGGCGGCCATCGTCACCATGTACATCGTGCTGGGCGTGCTGTACGAAAGCTATATCCACCCGATCACCATCCTGTCGACGCTGCCGTCGGCCGGGGTGGGGGCGCTGCTGGCGCTGCTGATCAGCGGCACCGAGCTGGACATGATCGGCATCATCGGCATCATCCTGCTGATCGGCATCGTCAAGAAGAACGCCATCATGATGATCGACTTCGCGCTCGACGCCGAGCGCAAGCGCGGCCTGTCGCCGCGCGCGGCGATCCATGAGGCGGCGCTGCTGCGTTTCCGGCCGATCCTGATGACCACGCTGGCGGCGCTGTTCGGCGCGCTGCCGCTGATGCTGTCCACGGGCACCGGCGCCGAGCTGCGCCAGCCGCTGGGCCTGGTGATGGTGGGCGGCCTGCTGCTGAGCCAGGTGCTGACGCTGTTCACCACGCCGGTGATTTATCTGATGTTCGACCGCGTGTCGCGGCGCTGGCGCGGCATGCGCGAGGCGCGCGCCGGGAGCGCGCCGTGATCCTGTCGGCGCCCTTCATCGTCCGGCCGGTGGCGACCACGCTGTTGTCGCTGGCGGTCGTGCTGGCGGGCATGCTGTCGTTCTTCCTGTTGCCGGTGGCGCCGCTGCCGCAGATGGACATTCCCACCATCTCGGTGTCGGCCAGCCTGCCGGGCGCCAGCCCGGAGACCATGGCGTCCAGCGTCGCCACGCCGCTGGAGCGCTCGCTGGGCAGCATCGCCGGCGTGACCGAGATGACCTCCAGCAGCTCGCAGGGCTCGACCCGCGTGACGCTGCAGTTCGACCTGTCGC
The DNA here is from genome assembly GCF_052906545.1 of Achromobacter sp. CSND-B12. Taxonomy (NCBI): domain Bacteria; kingdom Pseudomonadati; phylum Pseudomonadota; class Betaproteobacteria; order Burkholderiales; family Alcaligenaceae; genus Achromobacter; species Achromobacter sp. CSND-B12. Next base: position 3,682,775 of record NZ_JBREGJ010000001.1, read on the forward strand.
GCGACATCAACGGCGCCGCGCGCGACGTGCAGGCGGCCATCAACGCCGCCCGCTCGCTGCTGCCCACCAGCCTGCGCAGCAACCCCACGTACCACAAGTCCAATCCGTCGGACGCGCCCATCATGACGCTGGCGATGACGTCCGACACCCTGAGCCAAGGCCAGATGTACGACCTGGCCTCGACCATCGTGGCGCAGAAGCTGGCGCAGGTCGATGGCGTGGGCGAGGTCACGGTGGGCGGCAGTTCGCTGCCGGCGGTGCGCGTGACCGTGCTGCCGGGCGCGCTGGCCAATCGCGGCGTGTCGCTGGACGAGGTGCGCACGGCGCTGGCCAATGCCAACGCCAATCGGCCCAAGGGCGTGCTGGAGAACGACCAGTACCACTGGCAGATCATGGTCAACGACCAGCTCAGCCGCGCCGAACAATACCGGCCGCTGATCGTGGCCTGGCGCGACGGCGCGCCGGTGCGGGTGTCGGACGTGGCCAAGGTCGAGGACTCCGTCGAGGACCTGTTCCAGACCGGTTTCTACAACCAGCGCAACGCGATCCTGATGATCGTGCGGCGCCAGGCCGACGCCAACATCATCGAGACCGTGGACGCGGTGCGCGCGCAATTGCCGACGCTGCTGGCACTGATGCCGGCCGACGTGCAGCTGACCGTGGCGCAGGACCGCACGCCCAGCATCCGCGCCTCGCTGCACGAGGCCGAGCTGACGCTGATCATCGCGGTGGGTCTGGTGGTGCTGGTGGTGTTGCTGTTCCTGAGGCGCTGGCGCGCGGCCATCATTCCCAGCGTCGCGGTGCCGGTGTCGCTGATCGGTACCTTCTGCATCATGTATCTGTGCGGGTTCACGCTCAACACCATTTCGCTGATGGCGCTGATCGTGGCCACCGGCTTCGTGGTGGACGACGCCATCGTGGTGCTGGAGAACATCATGCGGCACGTCGAGAACGGCATGTCGCCGATGCGGGCGGCGCTGCGCGGCTCGCGCGAGGTGGGCTTCACGGTGCTGTCGATGAGCCTGTCGCTGGTGGCGGTATTCATCCCGATCCTGCTGATGGGCGGGGTGGCGGGGCGCCTGTTCCGGGAATTCGCGGTGACGCTGTCGGCATCCATCATGGTGTCGCTGGTGGTGTCGCTGACGCTGACGCCGATGATGTGCGCGCGCCTGCTCAAGGCCGAGCCCAAGGAACCGAAGCCGCCCGGCCGGCTGGCGCGCTGGGCGGAACGCGGCTTCGACTGGATGCAGGACGGCTACCGCCGCAGCCTGGCGTGGGCGCTGGCCCATGGCCGGCTGATGATGCTGGTGCTGGCGGCGGCGGTCGGCCTGAACGTGTACCTGTACACCGTCGTGCCCAAGGGCTTCTTCCCGCAGCAGGACACCGGCCAGCTGCTGGGCTTTTTCCGGGTGGACCAGGGCACCTCGTTCCAGGCCACGGTGCCCAAGCTGGAAGCGCTGCGCAAGGTGGTGCTGGCCGATCCGGCGGTGCAGAGCATGACCGGCTACGCGGGCGGGCGCGGCGGCAGCAACAGCAGCTTCATGCAGATCCAGCTCAAGCCGCTGGGGGAACGCAAGGTATCGGCCGACCAGGTCATCAACCGGCTGCGGGCGCGATTGCAGAACATGCCGGGCGCGCGCATGTTCCTGGTGGCGCAGCAGGACATCCGGGTCGGCGGCCGCCAGAGCCAGGGCTCGTATGACTACACCCTGATGTCCGGCGACCTGCAATTGCTGCGCGCCTGGATGCCCAAGGTGCAGCAGGCCATGGCGAAGGTTCCCGAGATCACCGACGTCGATACCGACGTCGAGGACAAGGGCCGCGAAATCAACCTGGTGATCGATCGCGACGCCGCCACGCGGCTGGGCGTGAGCATGGCCACCATTTCCACGGTGCTGAACAATTCCTTCAGCCAGCGCCAGGTGTCGGTGATGTACGGACCGCTGAACCAGTACCACGTGGTGTTGGGGGTGGACCAGAGGTTCGCGCAGGACATCGAGTCGCTCAAGCAGGTCGAGGTCATCACCTCGACCGGCGCGCGGGTGCCGATGGCGGCCTTCGCCCGCTTCGAGAACGCCAACGCGCCGCTGAGCGTGCAGCATCAGGGCCTGTTCGTCGCCGACACGGTGTCGTTCAGCCTGGCGCCGGGCGTGTCGCTGGGCCAGGCCACCGCCGCTATCGATGCCGCGGTGGCGCGCATCGGCCTGCCGTCGGATCAGATCCAGGCTGGTTTCCAGGGCACGGCGGCGGTGCTGCAGCAGACCCTGGCGCAGCAGCCCTGGCTGATCCTGGCGGCGCTGGTCACGATGTACATCGTGCTGGGCATCCTGTACGAGAGCTTCGTGCATCCGCTGACGATCCTGTCGACGCTGCCGTCGGCCGGGCTGGGCGCGCTGCTGGCCCTGCTGCTGGTGCGCACCGATTTCACGCTGATCGCGCTGATCGGGGTGTTCCTGCTGATCGGCATCGTCAAGAAAAACGCCATCATGATGGTGGACTTCGCGCTGGAGGCCGAGCGCAACCAGCACATGGCGCCGCGCGAAGCCATCTTCCAGGCCTGCCTGACGCGGTTCCGCCCCATCATGATGACCACCATGGCCGCCATATTCGGCGCCTTGCCGCTGGTGCTGGCCACCGGCGCCGGCGTCGAGATGCGCCAGCCGCTGGGCATCACCATCGTGGGCGGGCTGGTGCTGAGCCAGATTCTCACGCTGTACACCACGCCCGTGGTCTATCTTTACCTTGACCGCTTCCGCCTCTGGGCCGCGCGCGGGCGCGCCCGGCGCGGCGGGGCCGCTTCGATAGAACAACCATGATCCGCAACGCCAAGCTTTTTCCCCACGCATTCCTGCCGCGCGCCGGCCTGACGCTGGCGCTGTGCGCGGCGCTGGCCGCCTGCGCCGTCGGCCCCGACTACCAGCGCCCCGCGCTGGACGTGGGCGCGGCCTACAAGGAAGGACAGGTCGAGGTGCCAGGCTGGAAGCGGGCCGAACCGCGCGACGACGTCGACCGCGGACAATGGTGGCGCGTCTACGATGACGCCACGCTCAACGGACTGGTGGACAACCTGAATGCGTCCAACCAGACCATCGCCCAGGCCGAGGCCAACTACCGGCAGGCGTTGGGGCTGGTGCGTGGCGCGCGCGCCGGGTTCTTCCCCACGGTGGGCGCGGGCGCCGGCCTGACGCGCTCGGGCAGCGGCGGCGGCAACGGTTCGTCGTCCTCGTCGGCCGGCGGCGGCAATGTGTCCAACCAGTACTCGCTGACCGGCAACGTCAGTTGGGAACTGGATGTGTGGGGGCGGGTGCGCCGCAGCGTCGAGTCTTCCGAGGCCAGCGCCGCGGCCAGCCTGGCTGATCTGGCCGCCACGCGCCTGAGCGCGCAGGCAGCCCTGGTGCAGGCCTATCTGCAATTGCGCGTGCTGGATGAGCAGAAGCGCCTGCTGGATGCCACCGTGGCGGCCTACGAGAAGTCGCTGCAGCTGACGCAGAACCGTTACAACGTCGGCGTGGCGGGGCAGTCGGACGTGGCGGTGGCGCGCACCCAGGTCGAAAGCACGCGCGCGCAGTCGATCGACCTGGACTGGCAGCGCGGCCAGTACGAACATGCCATCGCGGTGCTGATGGGACAGGCGCCGTCGCGCTTCAGCCTGCCGCCGGCGCCGTTTTCGCTGCAACTGCCGCAGATTCCGGTGGGCCTGCCGTCCGAGCTGCTGGAGCGCCGTCCCGACGTGGCCGCCGCCGAGCGCCGCGCCGCCGCCGCCAATGCGCAGATCGGCGTGGCGCAGGCGGCCTGGTTCCCCAACCTGACCCTGTCCGCCGACGGGGGCTTTCGCAACGGCCAGTTCGCCGAGCTGCTGACCGCGCCGGCGCGCTTCTGGTCGCTGGGGCCGGCGCTGGCGTTGACGATTTTCGATGGCGGCGCGCGCCAGGCGCAGGTCGAGCAGGCGCGCGCATCCTACGATGCGCAGGCGGCCGCGTACCGGCAGGCGGCGCTGACAGGATTGCGCGAGGTCGAGGACTATCTGATCCAGCTGCGGGTGATGGAAAACGAACAGACGGTGCAGCGCCGCGCATTGGAGTCGGCGCGCGAATCGCTGCGGCTGATGCAGAACCAGTACAAGGCCGGGCTGGTCGATTACCTGAGCGTGGCGGTGGTCGACGCCACCGCGCTCAGCAATGAACGCAGCGCGCTCAGCCTGTATGGCAACCGCCTGATTGCCAGCGTCAACCTGATCGTCGCGCTGGGCGGAGGCTGGCAGGGGCTGGCGCCGGCGCAGGGCGGCGCCGCGGCCGGCGGCCAGGCCGCTGGCGCGCCGATGGCCGGCGATCGGCCGGGCGCGGGCCAGAGCGTGGCGCCGGCCGGCGCGCAGCCGGCCAGCCAACCTTAGTAGGGATAACGCCCGACTCCTCCTTCTCCCGATTGACAAGCCGGGGCCTCGGGTTCCTAATGCGGAAAAAGTGACCGTATGGTCACGTCGGGCGTCAGCCCACGATGCGACACCCCGCCCATGGCGAGGCCGGCCGCGTCGAACCGCGAAGTACCGATGCACCCGATTCCGTTTGATCAATCGAACACTTCACACGAAGGGGAAAGAGGATGGGCAGGTTGTTTCGTGCAGGGACCGGCGCCGCCGCGGCGTGCGCCGGCGTGATCGCGATGGCGGCAGGCATGGCCGCGCCGGCGGCCGCGGCAACGTGGCCGCAGCGGCCCATTACGCTGATCGTGCCGTTCCCGCCCGGCGGCACCACCGATATCTTCGCGCGCACCATCGCCGAGCACATGCGGCAGGCGCTGGGCCAGTCCATCGTGGTCGAGAACAAGCCGGGCGCCGCCGGCAACCTGGGCGTGGCCGCCGCGGCCCGCGCCCAGCCGGACGGCTACACCATCGTGCTGGGTTCGGTCGGCACCCAGAGCGTCAACCAGTTCCTCTACAGCAACATCGGCTTCAATCCCGCCACCGACCTGGTGCCGCTGGGCATGATCGCGTCCACGCCCAACGTGATGGCGGTCGCGGCCGGCTCGCCGTGGCGCACGCTGCAGGACGTCATGGCCGCGGTGAAGAAAGACCCGGGCAAGTATTCCTACGCCTCGCCCGGCATCGGTTCGTCGGTGCACCTGACCGGCGCCTATTTCGAGTCGATGGCCGGCCTGCAGATGCTGCACGTGCCATTCAAGGGCTCGTCGGCGGCGATTCCCGCGGTGATCGGCGGCCAGGTCGACATCCTGATGGACAACCTGCCCAGCTCGATGGCCGCGCTCAAGTCGGGCGACCGCCTGCGGGGCATCGCGGTCACGTCGGCCGAGCGCAGCCCCGCCGCGCCCGACCTGCCCACCATGGCCGAAGCCGGCCTGCCCGGTTTCGAAGTCACCGCATGGTCGGGCCTGTATGCGCCGCGCGGCACGCCGGCGCCGGTGGTCGACAAGCTGATCGCGGCGATGAAGCAGGCGCTGCAATCGCCGGCCCTGAAGCAGTCGCTGGCGCAAGGCGGCGCCACTCCGGGCAACCTGTTCGGCGCGGATCTGGCGGCCTTCGAGGTGAAGGAGCGTGACAAGTGGGGCAAGCTGATCCAGAGCCGCGGCATCAAGGCGGACTGAGGCGGCCAGGCCGGCCGCGATCTTCCGCAAGCGCCGGCCTGAAGCGCCGGCGGTGCGGGGCCGGGACGGGCCTTCAGGCGGCCAGCGCGAATGCCGCCGGATCGACGGCGGGGCGGCGCCCGCGCATCAGGTCCACCAGCATCCGAGCGCTGCCCGCTGCCAGCGTGAAACCCAGGCCGCCATGCCCGGCGTTCAGCCACAGATTGCGCCACGGCGTGGCGCCGATCAGCGGCTTGCCATCGGGACGCGCGGGGCGCAGGCCGGCCCAGGGCTGCGGCGCGCCAGCGGGATTCAGGCGCGGGAAGAAGCGCGCCACGTCCGCCTCCAGGCTGCCGGTGCGCAGCCGGTCGATGGCCGCATCGGCGGCGCCGATATCGACCATGCCCGCGACCCGCAGCCGCTGCCCCAGCCGCGCATAGACGACCTTGCGGCCGATATCGCTGATGCTCGACATCGGCGCGACGCTGTCGGGCGTCAGGGTGTACGTCAGGCTGTAGCCCTTGAGCGGATAGATGCGCAGGTCCAGTCCGATGCGGCGCGCCAGCGCCTGGGCGCCGATGCCGCCGGCCAGCACGTAGTTGTCGGCCCGCAGCTCGCCCCGCGGCGTGTCCAGCGCGACGATGCGGCCGTTCTCGCCGCGCAGCGCCGTGACTGGCGTGTCGAAGTGAAAGTCCACCGGGCCGGGCGTGGCGCGCAGCAGCCGCTCCAGTTCCGTGCACAGGCGCAGGCAGTCGCCGGCATCCTCGGTCGGCGTGTAGATGGCGCCGGCGATGCTGGCGCCGATGTCGGCCAGCGCCGGCTCCAGGTCCAGGCAGGCCTGGCGGTCCAGCGCGCGCTGCTCGCAACCGAGCGTGGCCTGGTAGTCCATCTGCGCCAGCGCGCGGCCATAGGCGGCGGCGTCCTGGTACACCAGCAGCTTGCCGCGCGAACTGAAATCGAAATCGGGCCGCTCGCGGCCGACCAGCTCGTGCACGCACTGACGGCTGTAGAGGCCCAGCGCCAGCAGTTCGCGCGTGGTGGCGCGGCTCTTGCCGCGGGTGCAGGCGCGCAGGAAGTCCAGGCACCAGCGCCATTGCGCCGGATCCAGCCGCGGCCGCCAGCGCAGCGGCGTGTCGCGCCCCAGCAGCCAGGCCGGCAGCTTGGGCAGCACGGCGGGGTCGGCCAGCGGCGCGACGAAGCTGTAGCTGAGCTGGGCGCCGTTGGCCCGGCTGGTGGCCAGGCCCGGGCCCGGGCTGGCGTCGACCACGCTGACCCGATGGCCCTCGCGATGCAGGTAGTAGGCGGTGGCCATGCCGACCACGCCCGCGCCGATGACGATTGTGTGCATGATGCTCCGGAAGAGGGGCGGCGTGCGCCGACGACGCCGGATGGCGGGGTTCAGGCAGCCCAGGCGGGCGTCTCGAAACCGGGCGCGGCGCGTTCTGCGCCGCGCAGCAGGCGGCCGGGCCGGGCGCCGGTGGGCGCGCCGCCTTCTTCCACCAATTGGCCGTTGACCAGCACCGCCTGGATGCCGGCGGACGGTTGCAGCGGTTCGGCGAAGGTGGCCAGGTCGGCCACCACGGCCGGGTCGAACACCACCACGTCGGCATAACAGCCGGCGCGCAGCACGCCGCGGTCGCGCAGGCCGAACTGGGCCGCCGTCAGGCTGGTCATGCGGCGGATCGCCTCTTCCATGCCCAGCACCCGCATCTCGCGCACGTAGCGCCCCAGCACCCGCGAGAACGCGCCCCACAGGCGCGGATGCGGCCGCTGGTCGTGGGGCAGGCCGTCGGAGCCGATCATCACGCTGCCATGGCCGATGACGCGCTTGACGTCGTCCTCGTCCATCGAGAAGTAGATGGCGCCGCCGGGCGACAGTTCCTCGGCCAGGCGCTGCGGATCCTTGCCCTCGCGCGCCGCCAGTTCGCGCAGGTCCACGCCCTGGATCTCGGGCCGCGTCTGCGACCAGGTGACGATGATCTTTTCGCCGGCCGGCACGCGGCGCGGCTCCAGGATGGTGGACGAGGCGGCGTAGGGGTAGACGTCCATGCCCAGCGGCTGGTCGGCGCGGGCGCGATCGAACAGCGCCAGCGTTTCGGCGGTGCGGCCGTGGTTGTGCTTGCCGGTGACCTTGTGGTGCGACAGGATCGCCGGCACGTCGGCGGCGCGGCCGATCAGGAAGGCTTCTTCCATGGCGTCGCAGACGTGGTCGGCCTCGTCGCGCAGGTGGGTGGTGTACAGGCCCTGCCAGGACGACAGCGGCTCGGCCACCCCGATCACCTCCTCGGTGCTGGCGTGCATCGCGGTGGGGTAGTACAGGCCGGTGGACAGGCCCGCCGCGCCGGCGGCCATGGCCTGGTCCAGCGCATGGCGCATGGCGGCGATCTCGCGCTTGTCGGCGGGCCGGTCCAGGCGCTCCATGGCCGACACCCGCAGGCTGGAATGGCCCACCAGCGCCAGGCTGTTGACCGCCGCCGGGCTGGCGTCGAGGGCAGCGGCGTAGTCCTGCATGCGGGCGTACAGTTCGCCGGTGTGCTGCGCCAGCAGGTTCAATGGCGGCGGCACCGTATCGCCGGGCGCGTGCACCGGCGCCAGGCTGATGCCGCAGTTGCCGGTGACCACGGTGGTGACGCCCTGGCTGACCTTGGGCCGCATCAGCGGCGAGCCGAGCAGGGCGCGGTCATCGTGGGTGTGGCAGTCGATGAAGCCCGGCGCCACCACCCGGCCGCTCGCGTCGATGCGGCGCCGCGCCCGCCAGCCCGAGCCGTCGCCGATGGCGGCGATGCGTTCGCCGTTGATCGCCACGTCGGCGCGGCGCGCGGGGCCGCCCAGGCCGTCGGCGATCAGGCCGCCGCTGATGATGAGGTCGTATTCCTGCGGGTCGGGTTGCGCGGGCATGGGCGTGTCAGGTCTCGGTGTCGGCGGGCGGCCGGGGTTTCTTGCGGCGCGCTTCCAGGTTGGCCAGGGATTCTTGGTTGAGCGTGTCGGGAAAGCCGTGCTTGACCAGGTGTTCGAGCGCGCCATTGATGCGGTCCCAGCCTTCCTGCGTGCGCAGCGGCACGCCCAGGAAGTGGCTTTCAGTCTTGGCGCGCAGCATCAGGTACAGCACGCCCGCCAGCATCACGCTGACCACGGCGGGCGCGTCCATGTCGTCGGTCAGGCCGTCGACGCGGTCGATGAAGCCGCGCGCGGCGCGTTCGCGGCGTTCGGCCAGCGGCGCGGACACCTCGTTGCGTTCGATCAGTTCCCAGCGCCGCACCTCGCGCAGCGTCTCGTTGCCGGCCAGCGCGTCGATCTGCGCGCGCAGCATCGACAGCACCAGTTCGCCGGGGCTGCGCTGGCTGGATTCGTCGGCCGCCAGCAGACCCGGGTTGCGGGTCCAGAAATCCTGTTCCTGCATCCAGGCCAGCATCAGGCCGGGCATGCCGTCGAAATAGCGGTAGATCAGTTCCTTGCTGACGCCGGCGCGCTTGGCGATGGCGTTGATGCCCACGCCGCCCATGCCGGTTTCCTTGATCTGGTCTTCCAGGGCCTGCAGTATCTGGCGCTCGGTATTCTCACGTCGGGACATTGGCCGGTTCCTTCATGATGAGGAGGGAGCGGGCGGGGTCCGGCAGACCGGATACCCGACCGTCGGCCATGTCCACAACCAGTTCGCTGACGGTATGGCCGATATGCCTGCCATCTTGCCAGACTTCGCTGCCCAGGTAGACGGCATTGGCGCGCCGCCGCGTCGCCGGCAGCGACGGATCGGCCTGTTCGATGCCGGTGACGCGCAAGCGGTCGTCCACCAGCACCCGGTCGCGCGGGCCGGCGCTGATGGCCACGGGCGCGCGCAGGCTCAGGGCGCGGTAGGCGCCGACGCCGCCGGTCAGCAGGTGCCAGGCCAGATCGGCCATGGCCTCGGCCAGGGGCGGGCAGGGGAAGATCGAATTGTGCAGGACCGCCAGCCGGCAGGCGCCGTCGTCGCGCCAGGCCTGTCCCTGGTCGGGCCGGCGCGCCACGCGGGCGGTGTTGCCCCAGGCCAGTTGGCCCGACGCGGACAGCGCGATCAGGCCGGCGTCGACTTCCGGGTGGGCCCGCAGCGTTTCGGCCACGGCGACCCCCGCGGCCTCGCCCGCCGCCAGGCGCCGCAGCACGGCCTGGTTCAGCGGCACGCCGTCGGCGCCGGGGCGGTTGGGCAGGCGGTGGCCGGTCACCAGGCCGACGCCGTCGGCGCCGGGCAGGAACTGCGCCAGCGGTTCGGGGCGGTCGGGGCCGCTTTCGATCAGGGCGGCATGGCGCGCCCGCAGCCAATCCGGCGGCAGGTCCAGCGCGGTCACGCCGCCGCGCTGGACGGTCGCGTGCCGCGCGCGGCCCTGCTCGTCCAGCACCGCGAACACGGCGAAGCCGCCGATGGCGCCGTGCCCCAGCAGCTCGGCGCCCAGGGCGGCGGCGCGTACCGCCGCGCCGGCGTTCGGTCCGTAAGCCGCGATGCCGATGGTCATGCCTGGTTCCTAGTCCGTATTGCTCGTCACGGGATCGACGATGTTCAGGTTGGTGATGAAGCGCTGGAACAGCATGGCCAGCGCCAGCGGCGGCAGGGCGGCCAGCATGCTGGCGGCGGCGAACAGCCCCAGGTCGGCGCGAAAGCCCGGCATCAGCGGCGACAGGCCCAGCAGCGCCGCCGACAGCGTCTGCGCCGAGGTGCCGCCGGTCAGCACGATGGCGAACAGCAGGTCGTTCCAGCCCACCAGGAAGGCGATGATGAAGGCCGCCGCGATGCCCGGCAGCGCCATCGGCAGCGTCACGTGCCGCAGCATCTGCCAGCGGGTGCAGCCGTCCATGCGCGCGGCCCGTTCGATCTCGACCGGCAGCGAGGCGAAATAGCCCATCAGCACCCACGACAGCAGCGGGATCACGGCGGTCAGGTAGACGATCCACAGCCCGAACAGGCTGCCGGCCAGGCCGATGGCGGCGAAGAACACGTAGTAAGGAATCAACAGCGCGATCGGCGGCAGCGTGCGCGAGGCCAGCAGCACGTACAGCAGCGGTCCCTTGAACGGGAACTCGAAGCGCCCCAGCACGTAGCCGGCCAGCGTGGCGATGGCGGTGCCGGCGGCCGCGGCCGGCAGCGCCACCAGCGCGCTGTTGACGAAGCCGGCCATGATGGCGCGGGTCTGGCCGCCGAAGATCGAATCGGAACTGGACAGGCCCAGCACCCGCAGGTAGTTCTCGAAGGTGTAGCCGCCCGCATGGTGCGCCACGCCCATGATGATGGCCGACTCGTCCATGAACGAGGCCTTCAGCGTCCAGTACAGCGGGAACAGGCACCAGAACGCCACCAGGGCCACGCCCGCGCCCACCAGCCAGGGGCGCCAGCCTTCGCCGGCCACGCGGGCCGCGTCATTGCGCATGGTTGCCTCCTTGCGGGCGCTTCTTGCGGATCAGCATGAAGTAGGCGGTGGCCAGCAGCAGCGACAGCACCGTCAGCAGGAACGCGGCGGCCGAGGCCAGGCCGTACTTCGAGAACTCGAAGTTGTAGCGGAAGATCAGCAGCGGCAGGATCTGCGTCGACGTGCCGGGTCCGCCGCGCGTCAGCGAGAACAGCAGGTCGAATTGGCGCACGGCCTCCACCGTCATTACCACCAGCACGATCAGCGTGGTGTGTTGCAGGTGCGGCAGCGTGATGTGGCGAAAGCGCGCCAGCGGACCCGCGCCGTCCACCCGCGCGGCGCGGTACAGGTCGCGCGGAATGGTCTGCAGCGCCGCCAGGTAGAAGAAGCTGCCCAGCGGCGCGACGTGCCAGACGAAGGCCAGCGCCACCCAGAACAGGGCCCAGTCGCTGCTCAGCCACACCGTCCCCGGCCCGGCCAGCCCGAGCGGCGCCAGCAGTCCCGTGAGCGCGCCGAAGCTGGGGTTGAGCAGGAACGAGAACACCGTCGCCGTCACCACCTGCGACATGGCCCACGGCAGCAATGCCAGGCCGCGCACCAGGCCGCGCAGCGGCATGTCCTCGTTCAGCACCAGGGCGATGCCCAGCGCTGCCACGAACGAGCCGGCCACGCACATCGCCACGAAGCCCAGGCTGCGCCAGATGGCGTCGGTGACGGCGCTGTCGGACAGCACCTCGGCATACAGGTCGGCGCCGACGAATTCCTGGGTCCGCAGGATCGCGTTGGTGTCGTGCAGGCTGAGCCAGAACGAGTAGCCCAGCGGCACGCCGATGATGAGGGTGTTGAGCGCGTACACCGCGATGATCACCGTGAGCGCGAAGCCCAGGTCCGACATCTCCTTGCCGCCGCGCGCGGGCAGCGGCAGGGACGCGCGCGGCAGGCTGGCGGCGCTCATGCGCGCGGCTCCTCGCCGCCATGGACCCGCAGGCCGGCGGCGTCGAACAGGTAGAGGCGGGCCGCGGGCAGCGCCAGCGCGATCGGCGCGCCGACTTCGTAGCGCTGTTCCGGCGACAGGCGGGCGCGCAGGCGCGGGCCGTCCTCGCCGGCGGTGATGATGTCGACGAACTGGTCCGATCCGACCGGTTCCACCGCCCACACCTGGCCTTGCAGCAGCAAGCCGTCGCCGGCCAGCGGCGCCGGCGCCATGGCCTCGGGGCGGATGCCGATCGCCGCCTGGCTGCCCGCCGGCAGCCGGCGCGCGGCGGCCGCCAGCGCGGCGGGCAGCGGATAGGCGCCGCCCGTGGTGCGCAGCGCCGGCGCGCCGTCTTGCGCTTCCAGCGTGCCGCGCAGGAAGTTCATGCCGGGGTTGCCGATGAAGTCCGCCACTTCCATGGTCGCGGGGCGACGGTAGATGGTGTCCGGATCGGCGAACTGCAGCAGGTTGCCGCCCGACATGACGGCGATGCGGTCCGCCAGCGTCATGGCCTCGACCTGGTCGTGGGTGACGTAGATGAAGGTCGCGTTCAGGCTGCGATGCAGGCGCTTGAGCTCGACCCGCATGTCGGTGCGCAGCTTGGCGTCCAGGCTGGACAGCGGCTCGTCGAACAGGAACAGGTCGGGGTCGCGCACCACCGCGCGGCCGATGGCCACGCGCTGGCGCTGCCCGCCCGACAGCTGGTAGGGCTTGCGGTCCAGCATCGATTCCACCCGCAGCAGCGCGGCCGCCCGCTCGACCTTGCCGCGCACTTCGGCGGCCGGCAGCTTCTGCATGCGCAGCGGAAAGCCGATGTTCTCGCGCACCGTCATGTGCGGATACAGCGCGATGCTCTGGAACACCATGGCCACGTTGCGCCGGTGCGGCGGCACCTGGTCCACGCGCCGGTCGTCGATGCGGATCTGGCCGCCGGTGGGCGTGTCCAGGCCGGCGATCATGTTCAGCGTGGTGGTCTTGCCGCAGCCCGATGGCCCCAGCAGCACCACGAACTCGCCGTCGCGGATGTCCAGGTCGAGCGAGCGCACCGCCTGGAAGTGGGTGTATGACTTCTCGATGCCTTGCAGGGAGACGCTGGCCATGTCATCAGCTCCGCTTGAGGATCTTGGCGTACTTCTTGTACAGGCCGTCCCAGCGCGCGCGCAGCTCGGTGGCCACTTGCGCGGGCGTGCGGGTGCCCTTGATCAGCATGTCCTGCGCGATCATCTCATGCATGCCGGTATCCCATTCCTGGTACCAGGGGGCCTTCAGGATATTGGCGGCCACGGCCTTCTCGCGCCCCTCGAACAGCCATTGGTAGACCTGCTCCCGATGCGCCGGGTACATCCATTTCATGATGGCGGCGCGGCTTTCGGGATCGCGGTAAAGCTCGGGAAAGGGCACTTCCAGGTTGGCCTTGGCGATCCAGTTCTTGTGCGTGGTCAGTTGCCCGGCGCGGTCGCGGTAGCCGAAGTACTTCACCAGTTCCCACAGCGCGGCCTGCTCGGCGTCGCTGCGCTTGCGCGTCGACATGCACAACAGCGCATGCCCCACCAGCACGGTGTCGTGGGTGGCGCCCGGCACCACCGGGTTGTAGCTGGAGTATTCGGCGATCTGGCTCTTGGCGGGATCGTTGTAGTTGAAGCTGTAGTAATCGATGTTCAGGTGGAAGGCGTGCTGGCCCTTCATCCAGGAGCTGGAGGTCTCGGTGCCCGACCACGTCAGCACGGCGCGCTGCACCAGCTCGTCGTCCCACCAGCGCTTCCAGTCGCTCAGCACCTTGGTCAGCGGCGTGTCGGGGCCGAAGGTCGCGCGCAGCTCGCCGTCGACGAAGCGCTCGCCCTCGGCGAAGCATTGCGCGATCAGGGCCCATGGCAGGCCGGTCCAGGCGTTGTACCAGGGCATCAGCATCGGGTGCTGCGCCAACCCTTTTTGCTTGATTTCGCGCGCCTGCTTTTCGACCGTGGCCCAGTCCCGCGGGTAGTCGGCGGCGTTGGCGGTGCCCCCGTAGCCCGCCTCGCCCAGCATCTTCTCGTTGCGGAACAGCGCGTAGGGGCCGCCGTTGTAATAGGTCAGGCCGAGGTAGCGGCCGTCGGTGGCCTTGGCGTCCTCGACGATGCCGGGGAACATCTGCTTCTGGATGTCCGCCAGCCCGGGCATGTCGTCGATCGGGCGGATCCAGCCGGCCGCGTACCAGCGCGAGGCCTGGCCGCGCTGCGCATAGAACATGTCCAGCGGCGCCTTGGCGGCCAGTTGGGTTTCCAGCACGGCGGCGTAGTCGCCGGGGATCGGCGACAGATTCACCGGCACGCCGCTTTCCTGCGTGAAGCGGGCGGCGCCCTGTTGCACGATCTCGCTGCCCCAGGGCCAGAAGGCGAAGGTCAGCGGCGAGGCGGCCTGTGCCAGCGCCTGAAGGGGCCAGCCGCCGGCCGCCAGCCCGGCCGCGCCGGCCAGGCCCGCGGCGCCGCGCAGGATGAAGTCGCGACGCTGGGCGTCGGCCGGAACCGGGTTGGGGCGGCCATCGGGATGGAGGGGCTGGGGCATGCTGGACTTCCTTGTGGTGGGATCGACGACAAAGAAACGGTGCAGCAAAAGCGATGAAGCGGGATGGCGGCGCGATGGCGCCAGCGGGCGGGCGTCGGGGTGTTGAACCGGTTGCTCCGCCTCGTGTTCGGCGAGCTGGCCATCCGAAGTGACCATGTGGTCACATCAGTAGCGAAGATAGGACCTGGCCACCTTTCGCGGCAAGGGGGGAGTTTCCCTAGGACGTAAAAAAAACCGGCGCGGCGCGCCGGTCATGGACAGGGCGGCGGACCGGCGATCCCGCCTGCGCCGCCCGCGTCAGATCAGGCCGCGAATGCCGGCGATGCCGTGCGCGCCGTGGCGCAGGGCCTGCGAGACCGTCTGGGTGGATTGGCCGCCGAGCGCGAAGACCGGGATGCCGGCGTCGCGGTTGCCGGCGACGAAGCCGTCCCAGCCCAGCGTCGGCGCGCCGGGGTGCGAGGGCGTGTCCAGCACCGGGCCGAGCACGGCGAAGTCCGCGCCCAGCTCGCGCGCTTGCACCACCTGGGCGTTGTCGTGCACCGAGACGCCGACCAGGGCGCCTGCCCGCAATTCGGGGCGCGAGGTCAGCCTTGCGGCGTCGGCGCTGCGCAGGTGCACGCCGTCGGCCTCGCGCCACCAGGCGGCCGGATGGGCGCTGTTGACCAGCACGCGGGCGCCGGCGGCACGGCAGCGCTTGACGATCTGCTGCAGCGCCTCGTGCAGCGAGGCCGAGGCCGGGCCGTCGGGCCACTGCGGTTCACGCAGTTGCACCAGCCTGACGCCGCGCGCCAGCGCCGCGTCCAGCCGGCCCAGGAACGCCGACAGGCCGGCGCGCGAGCCGATCGAACTGATGCCATAGACGGTCGGTAGTTGCAGCCAGCGCAGCGGCGGCAGGGTGGCGGGCAGCAGGTCGCCGACGGACGCGGCGTTGGCCGGGTCGACCCATTCCAGGCGCTGGTTCTCCAGGCTGCGCGGCTCGCCTTCCCAGCCGGTGACGTGGCAGAACGCCAGGCGCACCGTGGTGTGCGGGTAGGCGTGCACGTAGGTCACCCACGGGCGAGATTGCGTCACGCGGATGCCGATCTCTTCCTGCAGCTCGCGCGCCAGCGCCTGCAGCACGGTCTCGCCGGGTTCGAGCTTGCCGCCGGGCAGCTCCCACCAGCCCGACCAGGGCTTGCCTTCGGGGCGTTGCCCCAGCAACAGCATGCCGTCCGGACGCAGGATCAGGCCGGCGGCGACATCGATGATTTTGTCAGACATGGCGGGCAGCCCAGTCACGGGCGAATTGATAGGCGACGCGTCCCGAGCGCGAACCGCGCTCGATGGTCCATTGCAGCGCCTCGGTGCGGGACGGTTCGATCTGGTCTTCCGGGCAGCCCAGTTCGCGCAGCCAGTGGTAGACGATGTCGAGGTAGTCGTCCTGCTTGAAGGGATAGAACGACAGCCACAGGCCGAAGCGCTCGGACAGCGAGATCTTCTCCTCGACGGTTTCGCCGGGGTGGATCTCGCCGTCGGGCTGGTGCTTGGCCTGCAGGTTCTCGCTCATGTATTCCGGCATCAGGTGGCGCCGGTTGGAGGTGGCGTAGATCAGCACGTTGTCGCCCGAGGCGGCCACCGAGCCGTCCAGCACGGACTTGAGCGCCTTGTAGCCGGCCTCGCCTTCCTCGAACGACAGGTCGTCGCAGAACACGATGAAGCGCTCGGGGCGCGCGGCCACCAGTTCGACGATGTCG
Organism: Achromobacter sp. CSND-B12; assembly: GCF_052906545.1. Classification (NCBI taxonomy): domain Bacteria; kingdom Pseudomonadati; phylum Pseudomonadota; class Betaproteobacteria; order Burkholderiales; family Alcaligenaceae; genus Achromobacter; species Achromobacter sp. CSND-B12. The sequence continues at coordinate 3,698,974 of NZ_JBREGJ010000001.1, forward strand.
GCCAGGTCGCCCAGGTCGGACTTGTCGACCTCGATCAGGCGCAGGCCGCGGTCGCCGTAGGCCGCCAGCATGGCCTTGACCAGCGAGCTCTTGCCGGTGCCGCGGGCGCCGGTCATGAGCACGTTGTTGGCGGGCTTCTTCTCGATGAACTGCACGGTGTTGCGGTCGATGATGCCCTTCTGGCGCTCGATGTGCTGCAGGTCTTCGAGTTCGATGCGGGCCACGTGGCGCACGGCGTCGAGCCAGCCGCGCGAACCGCGCTTGCGCCAGCGGAACGCGTGGGCGTTCCAGTCGATGTCGGGAGGGGCGGGCGGCAGCCAGGCTTCGAGCTGGGCCAGGACGCGCTCGGCGCGCTGGATGAGGGTGGTGAATTCGGTCGCGGTCACGGTGTGATCCTGGAAGAGCGAACGGGCGGGCCCGGCACCGGGCCCGCGTCGCATTCGCGGGCATCGTCGGAAGAAGAGGGCGCGTATCCCGCCGCAAGGCGTCGTGGGGACGCGCGCCGCTCAACGGTTGTCACCTGCCGGGGACCGCGGTGGTGCCACGGATTCCCCGGGGGCAGTGACCGGCGATGGGTAAGGCGCAGCCACTGGATTTCATTGCTGCCGCCATCCCGCGAGGCCCGGCGCGCAACTGAACGCCGTCGCTTCGCGCCCGGGGTCAGCCGGGCGGATGGCGGGTCTTGATCAGGAACGGTAGTCGGCGTTGATCGACACGTACTCGTGCGAGAAATCGCAGGTGTAGACGGTGTCGCTGACCTGGCCGCGGCCCAGCGCGATGCGCACGGTGATCTCGGCCTGCTTCATCACGCGCTGGCCATCGGCCTCCTGGTAGGCCGGGTTGCGGCCGCCGTCCTTGGCCACCAGCACGTCGTCGAGCCACAGGCGGATCTTCGACACGTCCAGGTCGTCGATGCCGGCATAGCCGACCGCGGCCAGGATGCGGCCCAGGTTGGGGTCCGAGGCGAAGAAGGCGGTCTTGACCAGCGGCGAGTGGGCCACGGCGTAGGCCACCTTGAGGGCTTCCTCGGTGGTGCCGGCCTCTTCCACGCGGATGGTCATGAACTTGGTGGCGCCTTCGGCGTCGCGCACGATTTTCTGCGCCAGTTCCAGCGCGGCGGCGGTCAGGGCCTGGCGCACGGCGGCGTAGGCGGCGTCGGACTCGGCGTTGACCTCGACCCCGGACTTGCCGGTGGCGACGATGATGAACGAGTCATTGGTGGAGGTGTCGCCGTCCACGGTGATGCGGTTGAACGAGGCGTCGGCGATCTCGACCGCCAGCTTGCGCAAGAGCGGCTGGGCGATGCCGGCGTCGGTAGCCAGGAAGCTCAGCATGGTCGCCATGTTGGGGCGAATCATGCCGGCGCCCTTGCTGATGCCGGTGAATGTGACGGTCTTGCCGCCGATCTGGACGCGGCGCGACGAGATCTTGGGCAGCGTGTCGGTGGTCATGATGCCGTGCGCGGCGCTGGACCAATGGTCGGCGCCGAGGTTGGCGATGGCGCCCGGCAGGCCGGCGAACAGGCGGTCCAGTGGCAGCGGCTCCAGGATCACGCCGGTCGAGAACGGCAGCACCTGGGCGGCGGGCACGCCGAGCAGGCGGCCGAGCTCGGCGCAGGTGTCCTGGGCCTTCTTCAGGCCTTCGGCGCCGGTGCCGGCGTTGGCGTTGCCGGTGTTGATGACCAGCGCGCGGATCGGGCCGCCGTCGGCCAGGTGGGCCTGGCAGACCTGCACGGGGGCGGCGCAGAAGCGGTTGCGGGTGAACACGCCGGCCACGCTGCTGCCTTCGGCCAGGCGGAATACGGTCAGGTCGCGTCGGTTGGCTTTGCGGATGCCGGCCTCGGTGACGCCGATTTCAACGCCGGCAACAGGGAAAATTTCGGACTCGGAGGGGATCTGCAGGTTAACGGCCATGACTTCGTCTCATGAATGAGCAGGACGGAAATCGCCGCCAGGGCACGGCGGCGCGCGGGGGAAAGCTTCGTATTATCCCACTGCTTTGCGACAGCCGGCGGCGGCCGCCCGAAAGCCGGCTGTCAGGGGGCGGTGCGCATGGCGGCCACGTCCAGCACGCCGGCCTCGCGGTTGGACAGGATGGCCCGCACGCGGCCGTCCGGCGCCTGCAGCACCGACATGCCGGCCGCGATTTCCTTGCCGTCGGCCTGACGGGCCGAGCGCCCGCGCGAGGGCGAGAACAGCAGGTCGCCGGGCTGCACGCCGGGCACCCGCGGGCCGGCGGTCAGCATGCGGGTGCCGGTGGGGTAGGTGATGCCGCCCAGCGCGCTTTCGCGGCCCAGCAGCCCCTCGAACGCCAGCAGGCGGCGCTGGGCATCCAGTGTCATGTCGACTTTCAATAGCGGCATGCCGGCCACCGTCAGCGGTTCGCTGCCTTCGGCGCGCAGCAGCCAGCGGGGCGCGGGGCTGGCGGGATCGGGGGCGCTGCCGCGCGCCGCCTCGTCGACCTTGAGCCAGGCGCCGGGCGGAACCGGCTGCTGGTTCAAGTTGTTGCCGATGGCCAGGTGGCAGCTGGAAAAGCGCGGCTGGCCGCCCTGCATGACGAATTCGACCCGGTGGCCGTGGGCGCAGAGCCAGCCGTCCAGGGCCTGGTCGCGGTCGATCTCGACGGACAGGCTCTCGGGCTGGCGGCTGGTGGCCGGGTAATGGAACAGGCGGGTGGCGCGCACGCCCTGCACGGTCGCCGGCTGGCCATCCGGGAAGGTGGCGCGGTCGAACGAGGCCGGGTCGCCGGGCGTGGCCAGCCGCAGCGCCGTGCCGGTCGGCATGTCGACGCCGGCCAGCCGGGTGGGCTGGGCCAGCACCAGGTTCAGGCTGGCGCCCAGGCGCGCGTCGCGCTGGGCGGCCAGCCACTGGCCCAGTTGCTGGTAGGGAAAGATGCCGCCGACCAGGGCCAGCAGCGCCATCAGGATCGTGCCGCCGCGGCGATGGTCGCCCAGCCAGAGGCGGGCGCCGCGGCTGGTGGCCAGGACGGCCAGCCAGGTCAGCAGCGTGGACAGGCAGGCCAGCGAGACCGCCATCAGCACGTAATAATTACCGCCAGGGAGAGATACCGGAATCATGGCGGCAATTATGCGCCAAAGCGTTGCCGTTTTTTGAGGCTGGCGCCGCGTCCGGGCGACGCCGGTGCGCCGTCGGTCGGCGGGCGGCGCCGGGCGCGGCTCGGACCCGCTCAGTCCTTGGCGTTGGCCGAGCGGGTGGCGATGACCTGCAGCTTCAGTTCGCCAAGCGCCTGGAACAGCGCGTTGCGGCTGCCTTCGGGCAGTTCGCCGAACATGGACTTGACCCACGACTCATGCGCCCGGGCCATCCTGGCGAAGCTCTTCCTGCCCTGCGGCGTCAGCTTGATGAGCGAACTGCGGCGATCGGACTCGACCTTGGTGCGCACCACCAGGCCTTCTTTTTCGAGTTGGTCGGTGATACCGGTAATATTGCCGTTGGTGACCATCATGTGGCGCGACAATTCGCCCATCTTCATGCCCTTGGGGGCGCGCTGCAATTGCGCCATCAGGTCGAAACGGGGCAGGGTGGTGTCGAATTCGTTGCGCAGCCGGCTGCGGATCTCGCCTTCGATGAGATTGGCGCAGGTCAGCATGCGCAGCCACAGGCGCAGCGCATGGTGATCGTCGGGGGCGGCGCGGGATTCCAGGTCGGGGGCGTCTGTCATGGTCGGGAGGTTACCGGGAATGCGTGGAGAGGTCTGTATTCGTGAGTCACTGGTAAAAACCCTAGACTTGTTTTGCCGGATACTTTAAACCTAAACTATGAACCACGCCAGTTCTCCCCTTGCCGCACCACGGGATCGGCTGCTGCGGGCGCCGGTCTGACGCGCCGCCTGAACGGGTCGGCAGGCCGGGCATAGAAGTCCTTCGAATCGCAATCCCAGAAAAACACCCTCTGCGCGGCTCGCGCACGGAGCACACCACCATGCGTTTCATCACTTCCCTCGTTGCCGCCGCCGCGTTGGTTCCGGCACTGGCGCACGCCGACCCGGTCAAGGTCGGCATCGCGAATGACATTTCCGGCCCGTTCTCGGCCCTGGGCGCCGAAGCCCGCGACGGCTTCAACCTGGCCATCAAGCAACTGGGCAGCAAGCTGGGCGGCCAGCCCGCCGAGTTCCTGCAGACCGACATGGGCGGCAACCCGGACCAGGCCCGCCAACTGGTGACGCGCTACATCCAGCGCGACAAGGTCGATTTCTTCACCGGCCCGATCGGCTCGAACGTGGCGCTGGCCGTCGGCCCGGCGCTGTTCGCCGCCAAGGTGCCGTACCTGTCGAACAACCCGGGCCCCAGCCAGTTCGCCGGCGCCCAATGCAATAACTACTGGTTCGGTTCGTCCTACCAGAACGACGCCTTCCACGAAGCCGCCGGCAAGGTCGCGGCCGACCGCGGCTTCAAGAAGATGTTCATCATGGCCCCGGACTACCCGGCCGGCAAGGACGCGCTGGCCGGCTTCAAGCGCGGCTACAAGACCGCCCCGGGCGACGAGGTCTACACCAAGCTCGGCCAGATCGACTACGCCGCCGAAATCGCCCAGATCCGCGCCGCCAAGCCGGACGCGGTCTATATCTTCCTGCCGGGCGGCATGGGCATCAACTTCGTCAAGCAGTTCGTGTCGGCCGGCCTGTCGCAGAGCGTCAAGCTGATCGGCCCGGGCTTCTCGGCCGACGAGGACGTGATCCAGGCCGTGGGCGAGCCGATGCTGGGCATGTACAACACGGCGCAGTGGGCGCATGACCTGGACGTGCCGCAGAACAAGGCCTTCGTCGAGGCCTTCCGCAAGGAATACAACGGCCGCTACCCGTCGGTGTACGCCGCCCAGGCGTATGACGTCATCATGGCCATGGACGCCGCCGTCAAGCAGGCCGGCGGCAAGGCCTCCGACCGCGACGCCATCGTCAAGGCGCTGGCCAAGGCCGACTACCCTTCGGTGCGCGGCAGCTACACCTACGGCAAGAACCACTACCCGATCCAGGCCTACTACCTGCGCGTGGTCGACAAGGACGCCAGCGGCCGCATCACCAACAAGCTGGTGGGCAAGGTGTTCGACAAGTACCAGGACGTCTACGTCGGCGACTGCAAACTATAAAAGGCGGCGGGACGCGTAAAGCGTCGCGGCTACACGATGTAGCCCGACCCCGCGGGGTCGCGCGGATCCGGCTTCGCCGGTCCGTCGCGACGCCCCTTGAGGGGCAAGCGCGCAGCGCTGCGGGGGCGGGTCTACAGCAGAGGGGATTTTTCATGACGTTCACGCTCATCGTCGAGCAATTGCTGAACGGTCTGCAGTTTGGGTTGATGTTGTTTCTGATCGCGGCCGGGCTGACCCTGGTGTTCGGCATCATGGACATCATGAATCTGGCGCACGGCTCGCTCTATATGGCAGGCGCCTATGTCGCCGCCGAAACCATGCAGCGCACGGGGTCCTTCACCGCCGCCGTCCTGGTGGCCGCCGTCGCCACCGGCCTGGTCGGGGTGGCGCTGGAACTGACGCTGATCCGCCGCCTGGCGCTGCGCGACCACCTGGCGCAGGTGCTGGGCACCTACGCCGTCATCCTCATCGCCAATGACCTGGTCAAGATGATCTGGGGCCCGGCCCCGGTCATGCTGAACATGCCGGCGCTGCTGTCCGGGCCGGTGCGCCTGCTGCCAGACCTGCTGTATCCCGCCTACCGCCTGATGATCATTGTGTTCGGCGTGGCCTCGGCCGTGGGGCTCTACTGGTTCGTGACGCGCACCCGCGCCGGCGTGCTGGTGCGGGCCGGCGCCTCGAACCGGCAGATGGCCACCCTGATGGGCGTGCGCGTGCCGCTGCTGTTCCTGGGCGTGTTCGTGCTGGGCGCCATGCTGGCGGCCGTGGCCGGCGCGCTGCTGGGCCCGATCACCTCGGTGCAGGTCGGCATGGGCGAGGAAATCCTGATCCTGGTGCTGGTGTGCATCGTCATCGGCGGCATCGGCTCGATCCGCGGCGCCTTCGTCGGCGCGCTGCTGGTGGGCATGGTCGACACCGCCGGGCGCGCTTTCCTGCCGATGCTGCTGCGCCAGGTGTTCTCGCCCGCGGTCGCTTCCAGCGTCGGCCCGACGCTGGCGGCCATCGCCATCTACGTGCTGATGGCGGCGGTCCTGGTGTTCCGGCCTTCCGGCCTGTTTCCGGCGCGAGGCTGATGATGCGGACTGCTTCGATCCTCTGGACCCTGGCCCTGCTGGCCGCGCTGGCGGCGTTCCCGCTGGTGGCGCCGGCCCTGGGCCTGGATTTCTATATCTCCTTCGTGCGGCGCGTGCTGATCTACGCGCTGGCCGCCACCAGCCTGAACCTGATCCTGGGCTACGGCGGCATGGTGGCGCTGGGCCACGCGGCTTTCTTCGGCGCCGGCGCCTACGCGGTCGGCATCCTGGCGATGTCGGGCGTGACCTCGGCGCTGGTGTCGTGGCCGGTGGCGATGCTGCTGGCGGCGCTGCTGGCCTTCGTCACGGGCGCGATCTCGCTGCGCACGCGCGGCGTGTACTTCATCATGATCACGCTGGCGTTCGCGCAGATGCTGTTCTACATCTTCATCTCGCTGCGCCAGTACGGCGGCGAGGACGGCCTGAACCTGCCGGGTTACTCGTCGCTGCCGGGCATCGACTTGGCCAACGACGTGGCGTTCTACTACCTGGTGCTGGTGATCTTCGCCGTGATGATGTGGCTGTTCGGGCGGGTGACGCTCTCGCGCTTCGGCACCGCGCTGCAGGGCATCCGTGAAAACGAGTCGCGCATGGAATCCATGGGCTATCCGGTCTACCGCATCAAGCTCACGGCCTTCACGCTCAGCGGCGCGGTGGCCGGGCTGGCCGGCGCGCTGCTGGCCAACCACAACCTGTTCATCTCGCCCAGCCTGATGCACTGGACCCAGTCGGCCAACCTGCTGATCATGGTGCTGGTGGGCGGCATCGGCCTGCGCTACGGCGGCGTGGCCGGCGCGGTGGTGATGCTGGTGCTGGAGGAAGTGCTGCGCCAGTGGACCGAATACTGGCACCTGCCCCTGGGCGTGCTGCTGCTGTGCGTGGTGTTCGGCGCGCCGCGCGGCCTGGTGGGCCTGCTCGGCCCGCTGTTCGGCGGTCGCGCCGCCACGCAAACCGGCAAGGCGGGATCATGAACCAGACGCATACTCCCACGCAGGCGCCCGCCCTGCAGGCCAGCAACCTGGTGCGCCGCTTCGGCGCGCTGGTGGCCACCGACAACGTCTCGATTTCGTTGAACCCGGGCGAGATCCACGCCCTGATCGGCCCCAATGGCGCCGGCAAGTCGACCCTGATCCACCTGCTGTCCGGCACGCTGGCGGCCGATTCCGGTTCGCTGGCCGTGGACGGCCGCGACGTCACCGCCATGAACGCGCACCAGCGCGTGGCGGCGGGCCTGTCGCGCTCGTACCAGATCACCAACATCTTCAAGCAGTCCAGCGTGCTGGACAACCTGGTGCTGGCGGTGCAGGCCCATGCCGGCAGCAGTTTCCGCTTCTGGAAGCCGCGCGCCGCCGAGTCGGCCCTGTACGAGCAGGCCCGCGAACTGGCGCGCGAATGCGCCATCGACGCCAGCCTGCTGGGCCGCGCCGCCGGCACCCTGCCGCACGGCGAACAGCGCAAGGTGGAGTTCGCGCTGGCCCTGGCCGCGCGGCCGCGCGTGCTGCTGCTGGACGAACCCATGGCCGGCATGGGGCCCGACGAGACCCTGCGCCTGACCGACCTGATCGAATCCCTGCGCGGCCGCGCCGCCATGCTGCTGGTCGAGCACGACATGCAGGCGGTGTTCCGGCTGGCCGACCGCATCTCGGTGCTGGTCTACGGCCGTGTGATCGCCACCGGCACGCCGGACGAGATCCGCGCCAACCCGGACGTGCGCCAGGCCTATCTGGGTGACGACGAGACGGCGCCCGCGCGCCAGGAGACTGCCTGATGCTCAGCATTGAATCGGCCCAGAGCGGCTACGGCGCCAGCCAGGTGTTGTTCGGCGTGGACCTGCAGATCGGCGCGGGCCAGGTGGTGACGCTGCTGGGCCGCAACGGCATGGGCAAGACCACGCTGTTGCGCACGCTGTTCGGCCAGCTGCCGCTGCGCGGTGGCAGGATCCATTTCGCCGACCAGGACATCAGCGGCTGGAGCCCGGACCGCATCGCCCGCACCGGCATGGCCATCGTGCCCGAGGGGCGCCAGTGCTTTCCCAACCTGACGGTGCGCGAGCACCTGACGGCCTTCGTGGCCGCGCGCAATCCCGCCATCGGCGAGCCGTGGACGCCCGAGCGCGTGTTCGAACTGTTCCCGCGACTGGGCGAGCGCGCCCGCAACATGGGCAACCAGCTCTCGGGCGGCGAGCAGCAGATGCTGGCCATCGGCCGCGCGCTGGTCACCAACCCGCGCCTCTTGATCCTGGACGAGGCCACCGAGGGCCTGGCGCCCAAGATCCGCGAAGAGATCTGGAACTGCCTGGCGCGCTTGCGCCAGGCCGGCCAGACCATCCTGGTGATTGACAAGTACGTCGAGCGCCTGTTGAGCCTGGCCGACCGCCACGTCATCCTGGAACGCGGCAAGGTGGTCTGGACGGGCGACTCCGCGGCGCTCGATGCCGACCGCGGCCTGTGGGAACGCTACCTGGGCGTGTAGCGCGAAAGCCGCAAATGCGGCGCGGGCCGCGGTGTTTCTTTCGATATAAAACGCAATAAACGCGAGGTTTGTCCGGATCGGCAGTAAATAGGCTGACCTTTGGCAAATCCGCGTGTTTACGCCTGTTTCCATTCATCCCGTGGTTCTCTACACTTAGCGCGCCGTGCGTACCGCGTGGATGCGTCACGTCTTAACAAGCTGTCAGGGAAGACTTCGCATGGCGAAATGGGGTTTGCGCAAAAAATCATTGATGGCGCTGTTGCTGGCCTGCCTGGTCGCGCTGGCGCCGGCCGCGCTGATCGGCTGGCAGGTGCTGGACGGCGTGCGCGATCACTTCGGCCGCGCCTTCGCCGACAACTTCACGCAGCTGAACCGCCAGCGCATCCTGGCCCCGGTGTCGCGCGAGCTGGCGCTGTCGCAGCGGCTGGCCGACAGCGAGGTCACGCGCCGCTGGCTGCGCAATGAAAGCGACCCGGCCGCGCGCGAACTGTTCTTCCGCGAGGCCGACGGCTACCGCCGCGACCTGCTGGGCCGCGCCTATTTCATCGCCAGCGCCGCCACCGGCCATTACTACTTCAACGACGACCAGCCGCTGTCGGAAGCGCCGCGCTACACGCTCAGCCGCCAGGCGGCCGACGACGGCTGGTTCTACAACTCGCTCAAGGCGGGCGCGCGCTACAACATCAACGTCAATCCGGACCTCAAGCTCAAGACCACGCGGGTCTGGATCAACGTACAGGTGCGCGACGGCGACAAGGTCATCGGCCTGACCGGCGCGGGCCTGGACGTGGGCGGCTTCCTGCGCGACTTCGTCAACAGCGGCCAGCCCGGCGTGACGCCCATCATCGTCGACGAGGATGGCGCGATCCAGGCGCACATGGATCCGACGCTGATCGCCTACAACTCGGGCGCCAGCGGCACGCAAGGGGCCAGCGGCCGCGGCATGGTGTTCAACCTGCTCGACCCCGGCAGCGGCCGCGACGAACTGCGCTCGGCATTGCATGCGGCCCAGGCGGACCCGCAATCGGTGCAGTCGGCCTGGGTCTCGATCGACGGCGTGCGCCAGCTGGTGTCGGTGGCCTACATGCCCGAGCTGCACTGGCACGTGCTGACGGTGGTCGACCTGGGCGCGGCCCGGGTGCTGGACACCGATTGGCTGTGGCCGGCCGCCATCGGCCTGGTGCTGCTGTTCGCGGCCCTGCTGCTGTGCTTCGGCTATGCCATCGAGCGCCTGATGCTGCGGCCGCTGCGCCGCCTGCAGCAATCGGCCCGCGCCATCGCCAACGGCAGCTACGACGTGCGCCTGCCGCCGGGCGGACAGGACGAGATCGGCGACCTGAGCCGCGCCTTCGGCGTCATGGCCGACAAGGTGCGCCAGCACACCGCCGAGCTCGAAAGCAAGGTGCGCGAGCGCACCTCCGAGCTGGAGGATGCCAACCGCGCCATGGCCGCCGCGCACAAGAAGATCGGCGATTCCATCGACTACGCCAGCCTGATCCAGCGCGCCATCCTGCCCGACCGCCAGCTGACGCAGTCGCTTGGCGCCCACCACTTCGTGCTGTGGAAGCCGCGCGACGTGGTCGGCGGCGACTTCTACGTGTTCCGCTCGGACGGCGCCAACTGCCTGCTGGGCATCATGGACTGCGCCGGCCACGGCGTGCCGGGCGCGCTGATGACCATGCTGGCGCGCGCCGCCATCGACTTGGCGATCACCGAGGCCGGCCCGGCCGATCCGGCCGGCATCCTGACGCGCACCGACAGCGCCATCCGCGCCATGCTGGCCGACGCCCAGCTGCCGCGGGCGCTGGCCACCAACACGGACGCGGGGCTGGTATATATTGACCGCCAATCCGGCAGCTTGCGGTATGCCGGCGCCAAGATCAGCCTGTACGCCAGCGACGGCGAGACCCTGCGCGAAGTGCCCGGGGGCAAGCGCGCGCTGGGCGACAAGCGGATCGGGACTTACCAGAACATCGAATTGCGCATGGAGCCGGGTTGGACCTATTACCTGGCGACCGACGGCTTCCTGGACCAGGCCGGCGGCGAGCATGGCTTCGGCTTCGGCAACACGCGTTTCGCCGAAATGCTCAAGAGACACGCGCGGCAGCCGTTAACCGACCAGGCGGCGGCCTTTACCGAGGCCCTGGCCCGGTACCAGGGCGAGATGCCGCAGCGCGACGACATTACCTTGCTGTCTTTCCGTTTCGAATAATCGTTATCAGGGCGGTAACTCCCATGAATGCCTCCGATCTCTACGCATTGGGCGAGCGGTTCGACCAGAATCGCACGCTGTTGTGCTTCAACGGGCCGATCTCCCGCAGCCTGATCGAGGAAATCGGCAATGCGCTGAAGAACTACCTGAACGCCGAGCATGCGCGGCCGGCCGAAGCCATGGACGTGTTCTCGGTGTACATCGAGATGATCCAGAACATCCGCCAGTACGCCGCGCAGAACGGCGACGCCGACGCCGCCGCCACCGTGGTCATCGGCCGCCGCGACGAGAGCCGCTACGTGGTCTCCGCCGGCAACCTGGTCAAGGCCGAGGACGGCCACAACCTGGTGGCCCGCATCCAGCAGCTGGCCGCGCTGGACAAGGCCGCCCTGAAGGCCGAATACAAGGCCCAGCTGCACAAGCCGCGCACGCCCGGCGTGGCCTCGGGCGCGGGACTGGGCCTGATCGATATCGCCCGCCGCGCCGGCGCGCCGCTGGAAGCCAGCCTGACGCCCGCGGCGGGCGAGGGCCGGGCCTTCTTCAGCCTGAGCGTCGTGATCTGACCGCGCCCGCGAGCCATAGACCCTTTTCGGAGTTATTGATGAAAGACCTGAACATTCCCGGGACCCAGTCCACGCCCGCCATCACCGCCGACGCCGCCGCCGGCGTGCTGGCGATGCGCGGCGACTCCTACCCGGAGAATTCCTTCGAACTGTTCGGCCCCGTCATCGAGTGGGTGGAAGCCTACCTGCTCAACGGCACGGCGCCGCTCAACCTGGAACTGGAGCTGCTGTACCTGAACACCAGCAGCATCAAGTCCGTGATGGACATCTTCGATCTGCTGGAAGCCGCTCACGCCAAGGGCCGCGGCGTCAGCGTGACCTGGTTCTACGACATGCGCAACGAGCGCGTCGGCGAACTGGCCGAGGAGTTCAAGGAAGACTGCACCTTCCCATTCTCGGTCGTCGGCCGCCAATGAAGCCCGGCAACGCCGAGCTGGACGAACGCATCGCCGCCTTGCTGGCGGATCCGGCCTACGCCGGGCATCCGTTGCGCGAGGCCTTGCAGGACCTGTGGCGCCACACCGCCGAGCAGATGTCGCGGATCGAACGCATCACGCACCTGTCGGACGCCTACCAGTCCATGGCGCACCAGCGTGAAATGGGGCTGTGCGAGCAGTTCGACCGCCAGCTACGGCGGCTGGCGCGCATTGCGCGCATCTCCGACCACTACCAGAACATGATGCGCGACCTGAACGCGACGCTGGAAGAAACGTCGCGCCGCGATCCGCTGACCGGATTGCTGAACCGCCGCGCCCTGATGGAGCTGATCAAGCAGGAAGTGCAGCGCGCGGCCCGCGGCGGCCAGGCTTTCGTGGTCGCCATGCTCGACGTCGACCACTTCAAGGCGGTCAACGACCGCTACGGCCACGAAGTCGGCGACCGCGCCCTGGTCGAGCTGGCCGGCGCGATGCGCCACAGCGTGCGTGAATACGACCTGTGCGGCCGTTGGGGCGGCGAGGAATTCCTGGTGCTGCTGCCGGCCACGCCGCCGGAAACGGCGCAGGGCGTGATGGACCGGCTGGTCGGCGCGGTGCGCGCCCTGGCCATCGACGTCGGCGCCGACGTGCTGCGCCTGACGGTCAGCATCGGCATGGCCTATCACCAGCTCGGAGAAACCTTTTCAGAAACGCTCAGCCGGGCGGACCAGGCCTTGTACCTGGCCAAGCAGGACGGACGCGACCGCGTCGCACTTGGATTCCCCCGGCGCTGAATGAACCCGGAGCCGCTGTCTTCCGGTATGGAGCCCCTTATGCTTGATTCTCATCCAGGCGGTTCGAGCGCGGCCCCGCAGGGCGCCGCGTGGCAGGTGGGCAACTATCTGGCGACGATGGACCGGGCACTGCTGCTGTTCGACTTCGATGCCGCCGGCTCCCTCCTGAACGCGAACGACAACTTCCTGGCCGCGCTCGACTATTCCCGCGCCGATGTGGCCGGATTGCGCCACGACCTGCTGTGCGACAGCATGGACGAAGGCAAGGGCATCGCCAGCGCCGAGCAGATCTGGGCGCGGCTGCGTCGTGGCGAGTTCTTCTCGGGCACCTGCCGCTATCGCAAGCGCAGCGGCACCTCGGTGTGGATCGAGGCCACCTATCTGCCGATGCGCGACGAAAGCGGCGAGGTCCGCCGCATCGCGGTCATCTCGCGCAAGTCCATCGCCGACGCCGAGCGCCAGGAGGAAATCCGCCTGCTGCTGCTGGGCATCAACGAAACCGGCAACGCCGTGGCCGTGTCGGGCCGCGATGGCCGCATTGTCTACGTCAACGACGGCTTCCAGCGCATGCTGGGCTTCTCGCGCGCCGACGCGCTGGAGCAGGAGCTGGGCGAACTGCTGGCCGGCGGCCGGCCCGACGGCGGCACGCGCGAGGAACTGGACCGCCGCATCGCCTGCCGCGAGGGCTATCACAAGGATGTGCTGGTGTATGACCGGGGCGGCAAGCCGCTATGGGTGTCGGTCATGGCCAATTCCGTGTTCGACGAACGCGGATCGCTGGTCAACATCGTCGACGTGTTGACCGACATCACGCCCACCAAGGTGCACGAGGTGCTGCAACGGCGGGTGCTGCAGGCCATGGTCAACGAGGCCTCGGTGGTGGAAGTGATGAACATGGTCTGTCGCGAGGTCGAGCGCCTGGCGCCCGAGGTCGCGGCCACGGTGCTGCGGGTCGACGAGGCCGGCAAGCTGCGCCCGCTGGCCGCGCCCAGCATGCCGCCCGCCTACGCCGACGCCCTGGACGGCGAGGCCATCGGGCCGCAGGCGGGCGCCTGCGGCACGTCGGCCTTCCTGGGGCGCCCGGTGATCGTGCCCGACATCGCCACCGACCCGCTGTGGGACAACTACCGCCACTTGCCGCTGCCGGAGGACATCAAGGCCTGCTGGTCCTCGCCGATCAAGTCGAGCGACGGTCGCGTGATCGGCACGTTCGGCTTCTACTTCCGCGAACGCCGCCTGCCGGACGATTTCCATCATCGCCTGGTCGACGTATGCGTGTACCTGTGCGCGCTGGCGCTGGAGCGCGAAGAGGCCCGCGCCCGCATCCGCCAGCTGGCGTTCTACGACGAACTGACCGGCCTGCCGAACCGCAACCTGCTGCTGGCCCAGGCCGAACAGGCCATCGCCCGCGCCGAGCCCGAGCGCAAGCGCGTGGCGGTGCTGTTCCTGGACCTGGACCGCTTCAAGCAGGTCAACGACACGCTCGGCCATCCCATCGGCGACGCGCTGCTGCGCGACATCGCCCAGCGCCTGCGCCGCCTGGCGCGCGCCACGGATATTGTCGGCCGCCTGTCGGGCGACGAGTTCGTGATGCTGATGCCCGATTTCGAGCATGGCCGCCTGACGGCCGCCGCCGAGCACATCCTGGTGTCGCTGTCGCATCCCTTCGTGGCGGGCGGCATCACGCTCAATCCGTCGGTGAGCATCGGCATCAGCGTGTTCCCGGAGAACGGCCGCGACATGGACACGCTGCTGCGCCACGCCGACATGGCGATGTACCAGGCCAAGACAGCCGGGCGCAACCGCATTTCGTTCTTCAGCGCCGAGATGAACCGCCAGGCCCAGGAACGCCTGGCGCTGGAAGCGGCATTGCGCGATGCGCTCGAGGGCCGCGCGTTGCGGCTGCACTACCAGCCGCAGGTGGGGCTGAAGAATGGCAGCCTGTATGGCGTGGAGGCGCTGGCCCGCTGGCGCCATCCGACGCTGGGCGATATTTCGCCGGCCCGGTTCGTGCCGCTGGCCGAGGAGTGCGGGCTGATCGGCGACCTGGGCGACTGGGCGGTGCGCGAGGCCTGCTCGCAGCTGTCGATCTGGCGCAACAACGGGTTGCGGGTGCCATCGGTGTCGGTGAACCTGTCGGCGACCAATTTCCACAACCTGAACCTGCCGCGGATGATTGCGGCGACGCTGGCCGAGTTCGGGCTGGCGGCGTCGGACCTGATGCTGGAGATCACCGAGGGCGTGGTGCTCGACGCCACGGCGGGCACGCTGCGCACGATCGCGGAGCTGCACCGCCTGGGGGTGCGCCTGTCGATGGACGATTTCGGCACGGGCTATTCCAGCCTGGGGCATTTGCGGCGCTTGATCGTGGACGAACTGAAGCTGGACCGCAGTTTCGTCCAGGGGCTGGAGAGCGATGACGCGGCCCGGGCGCTGACGAGCGCGGTGATCCGGATCGGGGAGAGCCTCAGCCTGCCGGTGGTGGCAGAGGGGATCGAGAATGAGGAGCAGCGGCGCTTCCTGATCGAGCAGGGGTGCGCGGCGGGGCAGGGGTTTCTGTTTTCGCCGCCGTTGCCGGCGGGGGATCTTGAGGAGTGGCTGCGGGCTAGGGGGTGAGCGGTTTGCATTTTTTTCGCGGGGGGGTTCTTAAGGCGCGCGTGTCGGGGTCGGTGGGGGATGGCGGGGCTACGATTGCGGTCCGGAGCGTTCGCTCCGGACTGCCCCGGGCTCAACCTCGTCCGCCTTCGGCTCCCTACGGTTTCCGCCGGGCGCATCTACACGCCCCGCCATCCCCCACCGACCCCGCCACGCGCTCGCGATGAGGCTTAGCCTCGGGCTTTGGGGCGGACGGTGTGCTTGGCGTTTTGGCGCACATCGGGGCTGGAGGGAGGGTCTTGCGGGGCCCGCCGCAAGCCGGCCGCGCGGGCGGCCTTTTGCGGCTTACGCGATGTCTTGCGTCGGAATGATGACGCTCTCGCGTGTGGGGACGGCGGAACCGTTTGCTATTGATAGTCTGTTGGCATCCCGACGGCTTGTGGTCGGCGGGAGGGCGCGTCATGCGTAACATGCCGCCGAGTCAGCACGAGCAGCCTGGCGGCGTGGGCACATCGCAATCATGCGCCAATGAAACACCGCCCGCACCACGCCTGTTTGTGGTCGGCGCGAGAGGTCGTCCCACGCAGAACGCTTTACGCCGCGCCGACCACCACCGCCCCTCCCCCTGACGTGCGGAACCATTAGAAAACCGCCCACCGCCAGCGCGCAGCGCACCCGCAACACGTTCAAATGCACAGACGCCAGTTGTGGCCGCCCGCGCGGCCGCAACTGGCAGCCCCGCAGATCCCATTCCCCGCACACAGATCCAGCAGCGCGACAAGCCTAGACGCACGTAGCCCCTCGGGCGGGCGGACCCGATGGCGGGCAACCTCGATGCGCCCGAGGGAATCCGTAGGGAGCCGAAGGCGTACGAGGATGACGATGGGGTAGTCCGGAGCGAACGCTCCGGACCGCAATCGTGGGCGCCCGCCATCGGGTCCGCCCGCCCGAGGGGCGACCTACGAAGATCAACCGACGCCCACCCCCACTGCCAATCCCCCCAGCACCCCAAACCCGTCCCCAAAATCCACCCCCACGTTTCCCCCATTTGCGATCCTCCCATTCCAGGTATATATTTCAAGCCTAAACTATCAAGGCCTAAAAATAGCAGCGACCCGCCCCAAGCTTCCGGGCCGCACTTCTTGGAGCGTTACGGCAATGAAAATCGTATGCATTGGTGGTGGTCCCGCCGGCCTGTACTTCGGTCTGCTCATGAAGCTGCAAGACCCGGCCAACGAAGTCACCGTGATCGAGCGCAACCGGCCCTATGACACCTTCGGCTGGGGCGTGGTGTTCTCGGATGCCACCATGCAGAACCTGCGCGAAGCCGATCCGGTTTCGGCCCAGACCATCGGTGACGCCTTCAACCACTGGGACGACATCGACATCCATTTCAAAGGCCGCAGTATCCGCAGCGGCGGCCATGGCTTCATCGGCATCGGCCGCAAGAAGCTGCTCAACATCCTGCAGGCGCGCTGCGAAGACGTTGGCGTCAAACTGGTGTTCGAGAACTTCGTCCAGGACGACCAGGCCATCGCCCGCGAATACGACGCCGACCTCGTCATCGCCTCCGATGGCATCAACAGCCAGGTCCGCACCCGCTACGCCGACACCTTCCATCCCGATATCGACCAGCGCCGCTGCCGCTTCGTCTGGCTCGGCACCAAGAAGGTGTTCGATGCCTTCACCTTCGCCTTCGTGCAGACCGAGCACGGCTGGTTCCAGGCGCACGCCTACCGCTACGAAGACGGCATGTCGACCTTCATCGTCGAAACGCCCGAGGAAACCTGGCAGGCCGCCGGCATCGAGCAGATGAGCCAGGAAGAAGGCATCGCCTACTGCGAAAAACTGTTTGCGCCCTGGCTGGACGGCAATCCCCTGGTCAGCAACGCCTCGCATCTGCGCGGCTCGGCCATCTGGATCCGCTTCCCGCGCGTCATCTGCAACACCTGGGTCCACTGGAACCAGCTGGAAACCCGCCGCGGCAAGCGCGCCGTGCCGGTGGTGCTGATGGGCGACGCGGCGCACACCGCGCACTTCTCCATCGGTTCGGGCACCAAGCTGGCGCTGGAAGACGCCATCGAACTGGCGCGCTGCCTGAGCGGCGCCGAAGGCAGCGTCGAGCGCGGCCTGAAGCATTACGAGGAAGTGCGCAGCGTCGAAGTGTTGAAGATCCAGAACGCCGCCCGCAACTCCACCGAGTGGTTCGAGAACGTGGCGCGCTACGCCGAACTCGAACCCGAACAATTCGCCTATTCGCTGCTGACCCGTTCGCAGCGCATCTCGCACGAAAACCTGCGGCTGCGCGATCCGGCCTGGCTGGAAGGCTTCGAGCGCTGGATCGCCGAGCATGCCGGCGCCCAGGCGCCGGCCGGCCAGCGGCCGCCACTGCCCATGCTGACGCCGTACCAGGCGC
Source organism: Achromobacter sp. CSND-B12 (assembly GCF_052906545.1). Taxonomy (NCBI): domain Bacteria; kingdom Pseudomonadati; phylum Pseudomonadota; class Betaproteobacteria; order Burkholderiales; family Alcaligenaceae; genus Achromobacter; species Achromobacter sp. CSND-B12. The sequence goes on from NZ_JBREGJ010000001.1 coordinate 3,716,620, forward strand.
GCGGCGTCAAGCTCAAGAACCGCATCCTGGTGTCGCCGATGGCCATGTATTCCTGCACCGACGGCGTGCCGGGCGACTTCCACCTGGTGCACCTGGGCGCCCGCGCCATGGGCGGCGCCGGGCTGGTGATGGTGGAAATGACCTGCGTCTCGCCCGACGGCCGCATCACCCCGGGATGCCCGGGCCTGTGGAACGACGAGCAGCAGCAGGCATTCGCCCGCATCGTCGGCTTCGTCCACGGCAACAGCGACGCCCGCATCGGCGTGCAGTTGGGCCATGCCGGCCGCAAGGGCTCGACGCAGTTGGGCTGGCAGAAGATCGACCATCCGCTCGCCGAAGGCAACTGGCCGCTGCTGTCGGCCTCGGCCCTGCCGTACATCGAAGGCGTGTCGCAGACGCCGCGCGCCATGACGCGCGCCGACATGGACGACGTGCGCGACAACTTCGTGGCCGCCGCGCGCCGCGCCCAGGCCGCCGGCTTCGACTGGCTCGAACTGCACTGCGCCCACGGCTATCTGCTGTCCAGCTTCATCTCGCCGCTGACCAACCGGCGCGACGACGAATACGGCGGCGGCCTGGAAAACCGCCTGCGCTTCCCGCTGGAAGTGTTCCGCGCGGTGCGCGCCGTGTGGCCCGAGGACAAGCCGATGTCGGTGCGGATCTCGGCCAGCGACTGGGTCGAGGGCGGCATCACGCCCGATGACGCCGTCGAGATCGCGCGTCACTTCAAGGCCGCTGGCGCCGACATGATCGACTGCTCGTCGGGCCAGGTCAGCAAGGAAGAAAAGCCGGTCTACGGTCGCATGTTCCAGACGCCGTTCGCCGACCGCGTGCGCAACGAGGCCGGCATCCCCACCATCGCGGTGGGCGCCATCTTCGAGGCCGACCACGCCAACGGCATCATCGCCTCGGGCCGCGCCGACCTCTGCGCGCTGGCCCGTCCCCATCTGGCCGACGCCTCCTGGACGCTGCGCGAATCGGCCCGCGTGGGCTATCGTGACGTGAGCTGGCCGAGCCAGTACTTCGCCGGCAAGCGCCAGCTGGAAACCAATTTCGAACGCGCCGCCGCCATGGCGCAACTGGACATCAAATGAGCACGTCCTCCCTTCCCTTGGCCGGACGCCACGCGCTGGTGACGGGCGGCGCCCGCGGCATCGGCCTGGCCAGCGCCCGCGCGCTGCTGGCGCGCGGCGCCCGCGTCACGCTGCTGGGCCGCGACGGCGGCGCGCTGGAGGCGGCCGTCGACAGTCTGGCCAGCCTGGGCCAGGTGCAGGCGGTCAGCGCCGACATCGCCGACGAGGCCTCGGTGCGCCAGGCCTTTGTCCAGGCCGAGGCCGAACTGGGTCCGGTGCTGGTGCTGGTCAATAACGCCGGCCAGGCCGTCAGCCAGCGCTTCGACCGCACCGACGCGGCGCTGTGGCAGTCGATGCTGGCAGTCAACCTGACTGGCACCTTCCACTGCATCCAGGCGGCCTTGCCCGGCATGCTGGCCGCCAAGTGGGGCCGCGTCATCAACGTGGCCAGCACCGCCGGCCTGATCGGCTACGCCTACGTCAGCGCCTACTGCGCGGCCAAGCACGGCGTGATCGGCCTGACCCGCTCGCTGGCGCTGGAGACGGCGCAGAAGGGCGTCACTGTCAACGCCGTCTGCCCCGGCTATACCGAGACCGACATCGTGCGCGGCGCGGTCGCCAATATCGTCGAGAAGACCGGCATGACGCCGGAAGCCGCCCGCGCCAAGCTGGCCGAGCGCAACCCGCAGGGCCGCCTGGTGCAGCCCGACGAAGTGGCCGAGACGGTCGCCTGGCTGGCGCTGCCGGCCTCGTCGTCCATCAACGGCCAGGCCATCGCCGTCGACGGCGGCGAAGTGATGACCGGCTGAGCCGCCGCCCACCCCTACGATTCCAGAACGGAGACACCATGAGCACGCAGCCCGAAGAGCACACCATGAAGCACCACAAGCGCCCGCTGGCCGGCTACCAGGCCCGGACGTTCCTGTGGCAGGTGTCGGCCGACGGCAAGGTCGCCACCATCACGCTCAACCGGCCCGAGCGCAAGAACCCGCTGACCTTCGATTCCTACGCCGAGCTGCGCGACCTGTTCCGCGCGCTGGTGTACGCAACCGACATCAAGGTAGTGGTGGTGACGGGCGCCGGCGGCAACTTCTGCTCCGGCGGCGACGTGCATGAAATCATCGGGCCGCTGACCAAGATGAGCATGCCCGAGCTGCTGGACTTCACCCGCATGACGGGCGACCTGGTCAAGGCCATGCGCGCCTGCCCGCAGCCGATCGTGGCGGCGGTGGACGGCGTCTGCGCTGGCGCTGGCGCGATGGTGGCGCTGGCCTCCGACATGCGCCTGGGCACGCCGGCCGCGCGCACCGCCTTCCTGTTCACCCGGGTGGGCCTGGCGGGCGCCGATATGGGCGCCTGCACGCTGCTGCCGCGCATGATCGGCCAGGGCCGCGCCTCCGAACTGCTGTACACCGGCCGCGCCATGACGGCCGAGGAAGGCGCCAGCTGGGGCTTCTTCAACGCCCTGCACGAGTCCGACGCGCTGATGGAGGCCGCCGCCAGGCTGGCCGCGCAACTGGCCGCGGGCCCCACCTTCGCCCACGGCGTGACCAAGAAACTGCTGCACCAGGAATGGAACATGGGCGTGGACGAGGCCATCGAGGCCGAAGCCGAGGCCCAGGCCATCTGCATGCAGACGCGCGATTTCCATCGCGCCTACGAGGCCTTCGTTGCCAAACAGAAGCCGGTCTTCGAGGGGAACTGATGATGCGCGACGCAAGCTGGCTGGACTGGCCCTTTTTCGACGACGCCCACCGCAAGCTGGCGCATGAGGTCGACGGCTGGTGCGAAAGCGCCCTGGGAGACGTCGACCACCACGACGCCGACGCCGCCTGCCGCAAGCTGGTCAAGGCCATGGGCCAGGCCGGCTGGCTGCGCTACGCGGTCGCCGGCGGCCCCGGCGGCGCCTGGGGCGGCGCGCTGCCCGAGGTCGATTCGCGTTCGGTCTGCATCCTGCGCGAGACCTTCGCGCGCCACGAGGGCCTGGCGGACTTCGCCTTCGCCATGCAGGGCCTGGGCAGCGGCGCGATCTCGCTGATGGGTTCGGACGCGCTGCGCCAGCGCTACCTGCCGCGCGTGGCCCGCGGCGAGGCGATCGCCGCCTTCGCGCTGTCCGAACCGGATGCCGGCTCGGACGTGGCCGCGCTGGCCTGCGAGGCCCGGCTGGAGGGCGATCACTACGTGCTCAACGGCGCCAAGACCTGGATTTCCAATGGCGGCATCGCCGACTTCTACTGCGTGTTCGCCCGCACCGGCGAGGCGCCGGGCGCGCGCGGCATCAGCGCCTTCGTGGTGGATGCCGACACCCCGGGCTTCGAGATCTCGGAGCGCATCGAGCTGATCGCGCCGCACCCGCTGGCCACCATCACCTTCGACAACTGCCGCATCCCGGTGTCGCAGCGGCTGGGCGAGGCGGGGCAGGGCTTCAAGCTGGCGATGATGACGCTGGACATCTTCCGCGCCTCGGTGGCGGCCGCCGCGCTGGGCTTTGCGCGCCGCGCGCTGGACGAAGGCCTGGCGCGCGCCAGGTCGCGCCGCATGTTCGGCCAGACCCTGGCCGACCTGCAACTGACGCAGGCCGCGCTGGGCGACATGGCCACGGCCATCGACGCCTCGGCGCTGCTGACCTATCGCGCCGCGTGGATGCGCGACGTGCAGAAACAACGCACCACGCGCGAAGCGGCCATGGCCAAGATGACGGCCACCGAATCGGCGCAGACCGTGATCGACCGCGCGCTGCAGATGTTCGGCGGCGCGGGCGTGGTGTCGGGGATGCCGGTGGAGAAGCTTTACAGGGAAATCAGAGCGCTGCGTATCTACGAAGGCGCCACCGAAGTGCAGAAGTTGATCATCGCCCGGGAACTGCTGAAGGCCTGAAGAAACCATCGAGTTTCCGCTTTCGGCAGTCAACTACACCGCATCAGCAAGGGGAATTTCATGGAAGTATCCGCCCACATCGACACTTTTGCCCGGGACAATCTGCCCCCGGGCGAACAATGGCCCGAGTTCCTGCTGGACGGCCCCGACGTGGCCTATCCCAAGCGCTTCAATTGCGCGGTTGAGCTGGTGGATGCCATGGTCGACCGTGGCCACGGCGAGCGCGTCGCGCTGCGCTGGGCGCAGGACGGCAAGCCGGCCACCATGACCTATCGCGAACTGGCGGCGCTGACCAACCGCATCGCCCGCGTGCTGGTCGAGGACATGAAGCTGGTGCCGGGCAACCGCCTGCTGCTGCGCGGTCCCAACAACCCGATGATGGCGGCGTCCTGGCTGGCCGCCATCAAGGCGGGCCTGGTGACGGTGCCGACCATGCCGCTGCTGCGCGCCAAGGAACTCAAGCAGATCATCGACAAGGCGCAGATCCAGGCGGTGCTGTGCGACGTGCGCCTGAAGGACGAGGCGCAGTTCTGCGCCCAGCCGGATCACGAACACCATTGCCCGGGGCTGGCGCAGATCGTGTATTTCAACGACACGGCGCCCGAGGCGCTGGACACGCTGGCAGCGGCCAAGCCGGATGATTTCACGGCCTGCGATACCGCCGCCGACGACGTCTGCCTGATCGCCTTCACCAGCGGCACCACGGGCGCGCCCAAGGGCTGCATGCATTTCCATCGCGATGTGCTGGCGATGTGCGACCTGTTTCCCAAGCATGTCATCAAGCCGGGCCCGGACGACATTTTCTGCGGCACGCCGCCGCTGGCGTTCACCTTCGGCCTGGGCGGGTTGCTGTGCTTCCCGCTGCGGGTCGGCGCCAGCACCGTGCTGGCCGAGCGCCTGACGCCGGAAAGCCTGCTGCAACTGATCCAGGACTTCCGCGCCACCATCGTCTTCACCGCTCCGACGTTCTACCGCCAGATGGCGGCGCTGGTGGGCAAGTTCGACCTGTCCTCGCTCAAGAAGAGCGTGTCGGCCGGCGAGGCCCTGCCCGACGCGACGCGCCAGTTGTGGAAGGAGGCCAGCGGCATCGAGATGATCGACGGCATCGGCGGCACCGAGATGATCCACGTGTTCGTGTCCAGCCCGCCCGAGTCGGTGCGCCGCGGCGCCATCGGCCGCGTGGTGCCCGGTTATATCGCGCAGATCGTGGATGACGACATGAACCCGGTGCCCAATGGCACGGTGGGGCGCCTGGCGATCAAGGGGCCGACCGGCTGCCGCTACCTGGCCGACGAGCGCCAGCGGCGTTTCGTGCAGAAGGGTTGGAACCTGCCGGGCGATACGTTCGTGCAGGACGATGACGGCTATCTGTTCTACCAGGCGCGCAACGACGACATGATTGTCTCGGCCGGCTACAACATCGCCGGGCCGGAGGTCGAGGACGCGCTGCTGCGCCACGAAGCGGTGGCCGAATGCGGCGTGGTGGGCGCGCCCGACGACGAGCGCGGCCAGCTGGTCAAGGCGTTCGTGGTGCTCAAGCCCGGCTTCGAGCCGAGCGAGGCGCTGGTGGCGGCGCTGCAGCAGTTCGTCAAGGCCAACATCGCGCCCTACAAGTATCCCCGTGCCATCGAGTTCGTCTCCGCGCTGCCGCGCACCGAGACGGGCAAGCTGCAGCGTTTCGCGCTGCGCAAGATGGCCTGATTCCGCATCAAGGAAATTCCATGGCAGCTCCGTTCGTCAGCCAGGTTGAAGTCCGCTTCCGTCATTGCGATCCGGCGGGCATCGTTTTCTACCCGCGCTATTTCGAGATGATCAATGATTTTGTCGAGGAGTGGTTCGACAAGGGCATGGGCTTGCCATTCCACGCGCTGCACGTGGAGCGCCATATCGGCACGCCGATGGCGTCGGTGACGTGCGATTTCAGCGCGCCGAGCCGCTGGCACGAGAAGCTGCGGCAGACGCTGCAGGTGCAGCGCATCGGCGGCGCGTCGTTCAAGGCGCTGGTTCGGTTCGAGGGGCCGGACGGGCAGTCGCGGCTGTCGGCGACGCTGACGATTGTGACGGTGGATCTGCGCACGATGAAGTCGATGCCGCTGCCGGCGGATCTGCGCGAGCGCATGCAGGATTATCTGGTTGCCGCCGAGTGAGTTCGGCGGGGGCCGCCCTGGTGTTTGTTTTTTGAAAATAGGATGAGACGTTATGAAGATTCTGCAACCGCCGGATTGGATGGCGCCGCGGGGCTATTCGAATGGGATCCTGACCGAGATGACGGTGGGGAGCAAGCTGGTGTTCGTGGGCGGGCAGGTGGGCTGGAACGGGCAGCAGCAGTTCGAGTCGGATGATCTGGCCGATCAGGTGCGGCAGACGTTGGCCAACATCGTGGCGATTCTCGCCGAGGGCGGGGCCAGGCCGGAGCATATCGTGCGGATGACGTGGTATGTGACGGACAAGGATGCGTATGTGGCGGCTTATCCGGAGATCGGGAAGCACTATCGTGAATTGATCGGGAGGCATTTCCCGGCGATGACGGCGGTGGAGGTGGCGGATCTGGTGGAGGATCGGGCCAAGGTGGAGATTGAAGTTACGGCTGTTGTGCCGGCTTGAGTATGGGCCGGCCTGGCGTGTGATGCGCTGGGTTGGGTTCTTTAGCCACGGGTGACGGGGCAGGCGGGGGATGGCGGGGCTACGATTGCGGTCCGGAGCCTTCGCTCCGGACTGCCCCTTCCTCATCTTCGTCACAGCCTTCGGCTGTTCCTTCAGATTCCGTCGGGCGCATCTACACGCCCCGCCATCCCCCGCCTGCCCCGTCACCCGCTCACGATAAGAATTAATGGCGGATGCCGGGGAGGACGCGTTTCTTGGCGATCTTAGCGGCGGTAATTCTTGTTCAGAGCGATTTGCGGGGCCCGCTTCAAGGCGGCCGCGCGGGCGGCCTTTTGAAGCTTACTTGGTGTCTTGCGGGGGCGGATGACGCTGCGCGCTTGCGGGGTGGTTTATCACATATGTAGTGGTTTTACTACGTTAGTGATTCTGTGCCCTTGGCTGCGGGGTTGGCGCATGGCGCCAGGTGGCTGGCTATTTGCCGGCCTGGAAAGTTTCGCGGGGGAGTTCGCCGAAGCGGTCGCGGTAGTACTCGGAGAATCTGCCCAGGTGGCTGATGCCTACGGATACCGCCACCTCGGTCACGCTTTCACAGGCGCCTTGTTGCAGTTTTTCGCGTGCGGCGTCCAGGCGCAGGACGCGTAGCGCCTGCATGGGGGTGGTCTCGCGGTGTTGCTGGAACAGGCGGGTGAGGGCGCTGGGGCTGGCGCCGGCGCCGCGGGCGATGTCGGTGAGGGTCAGGGGGGCGGCCAGGTGGGCGCGCATGTAGGCTTCGGCCTGGGCGACGCGGCGGGGCAGGGCGGGGGCCAGTCCGGCGTGGCGTTGCCAGGTGTTGGGCTGGTTGTAGAGCAGGTGCAGGACGAGCGTGTCTTCCAGGTGTTCGAGCCAGGCGGCGGGGGGCCTTGGGGCGCCGTCGTCCAGGGTGGGGAGCAGGTGGATCAGGCTGGTCATCATGCTGCGCCAGGCGGCGCCGACGGGGGTGTCCAGGCGTAGCGCGGGGCTGAAGTCCAGGGGGCGGGCGGCGGCGTCGCCGAAGATGCGGTGGCCGATGGCTTCGAGCTTGCCGCGCGGGATCTTCAGCAGCAGTTGTTCGCAGCCGGCTTCCCAGTGCAGTTTCAGGGCGCGGTTGGGGGCGATGACGGCGGCGCAGTCGGGGTGGGCGTCGACGCAGTCGGTGCCGCATTCGATGCGGGCGCGGCCGCGCAGCGGCACCTGCACCAGCATGAAGTCCTGCAAGCGGTCGGGTTCGATGTGGACTTCGGCGCCGTAGCGCAGCGTACAGACGCTCAGGGCGCCGAAGCGGGCGCGGTTCAGTTCGGCGTCGACACGGCCGCCTTTCCAGGTCAGGCGGTGTTCCTTGAGCGCTTCGGAGACGCGTTCGCGCGTTTCGGCGGGCTGGGTGGAACTGAAGACGCGTCGTTTGAGCAATGGCGCCAGCTCGATGCGGGACCAGCCGTGCATGGATGCCTCCGGGACGGGAACGCTCCCGTATCGCCGTCGAGCGTAATGCAATCGTCAAGCGTTTGGAATTAAGTGAATCCCGGATAGGCGTGCGCCGATTCGGATAGAGCCGCGCGCCCGGCCGTCCTAAGCTGGGGGTTGTTGGAAGGCGGCGCCGTGGCGCGTAAGCTGGCAGTTCTCATCGGTGGCTGGGTGTACCGACGGCAGACGGATTCTGTCAGCATTGCGCCGGCGGCGCCGGCGGATACCTGCGGGGTGGCTCATGAACGGAAAACTATGGCGCCGGCGCGCGCTGGCGGCGCTGGTCGCGGTGGGCTGTATGACGGCGGCCGGCGGCGCGTCGGCGGCGGGCAAGATCAAGGTCGGCCTGCTGACCACGTTGTCGGGGCCGGGCGCGGCGCTGGGCAATGAGATCCGCGACGGCTTCAATCTTGCGCTGCAGCATACCAGCGGCAAGCTGGGCGGCCTGCCGGCCGAGGTGGTGGTGGCCGATGACCAGCAGAAGGCCGATGCCGGGCGCCAGGCGGTCGAGCGGCTGCTCAAGCGCGACAAGGTCGACGTCATGACGGGGATCGTGTTTTCCAACGTGCTGCTGCCGGTGATGCCGGCCATCCTGCAGTCGGGCACGATCTACCTCAGCACCAACACCGGGCCCGAGAACTATGCCGGCGCGGGTTGCAATCCGAATTTCTTCGCGGTGGCCTGGCAGAACGAGGACATCCCGGCAGCCATGGGCAAGTACGCCGCCGACCAGGGCTTCAAGCGGGTGGCGCTGATCGCGCCGGATTATCCGGGCGGGCGTGAGTCGCTCAATGGCTTCAAGCGCCTGTACAAGGGCGGTCTGTCGGAAGAGATCTATACCCAGCTCGGCCAGCTCGACTACGGCGTCGAGATCACGCGGCTGCGCGCCAGCAAGCCGGATGCCGTGTTTTTCTTTCTGCCCGGCGGCATGGGCGTGAATTTCATCAAGCAGTTCAACGGCGCCGGCCTGGGCAAGGAGATCGCGCTGCTGGCGCCGGGCTTCTCGGGCGACGAGGATACGATCGCGGCGGTGGGCGCGCCGATCGAAGGCCTGCATAACTCGTCGCAATGGGCGGCCGACCTGGACAACCCGGCCAACCGCAAGTTCGTCGAGGACTTCAGGAAAACCTACAACCGCACCCCCACGCTGTACGCCTCGCAGGGCTACGACGCCGCCATGCTGCTGGACAGCGCGGTCAGGCAGACCGGCGGCAAGCTGGGCGCCGATGGGCTGCGCCCGGCCCTGCGCCGCGCCGATTTCAAGTCGGTGCGCGGCGAATTCAAGTTCAACCGCAACCAGTACCCGATCCAGAACTACTACCTGCGCACCATCGTCAAGGGCGCGGACGGCAAGCTGGCCAACAAGCTGTCGGGCACGGTGCTGACGCAGTATCACGACCCGTTCGCCGCCGCCTGCCAGATGAAGTGAGGCAGGCGACGCATGCATCAGCACGCATCAAGGAGAGACGCATGACCGCAACCATCACGACGCGCGAGGTGACCATCGCCTCGCACGACGGCAAATCATTCAGCGCCTACCTGGCCGTCCCGGCCTCGGGCCACGGACCCGGGCTGGTGCTGTGCCAGGAGATATTCGGCATCAACGACTTCATGCGCCGCACCGCGCAGTCGCTGGCCGAGGAGGGCTACGTGGTGCTGGCGCCGGACCTGTTCTGGCGCCAGCAGCCCGGCATCCAGCTGACCGACGGCCCGGCCGACATGCCGCGCGCCTTCGAGCTGTATCAGCGTTTCGACGTTGAGCTGGGCGTCAAGGACATTGCCGCGACCCTGGCGGCGCTGCGCGCCCTGCCCGAGCAGCAGGGCGGCGCCGGCGTGCTGGGCTATTGCCTGGGCGGCAAGCTGGCCTACCTGGCCGCCTGCCGCACCGATGCCGACGTAGCCATCGGCTACTACGGCGTGGGCATCGAGGACAGCCTGGAAGAAGCCGCCAACCTGCGCGGCCGGCTGGTGCTGCACATCGCCGAAAAGGACGGCTTCTGTCCGCCGCCCGCGCGCCAGCGCATCCTGGAGGCGCTGGGCGGCAAGCCGAACGTCGAGCTGTACGTGTACCCCGGCATGGACCACGCTTTTGCCCGCACCGGCGGCGCGCACTATGACAAGCCGTCGGCGCTGATGGCGCACCAGCGCAGCATGGCCGCGCTGCAGCGCGTGATCGGACCGCAGTTCGATTATTCGTATCTGTGGGACAAGCACTGCGAATACGAGTTCGGCACCCGTGACGTGGCCGCTACCATGGCCACCATGGTGGCCGAGCCGTACGTCAACCACATCCCCACCATGACCGGCGGCGTGGGCTACCGCGAGCTGTCGCGCTTTTACCAGCACCACTTCGTCAACAGCAATCCGCCCGACACCAGACTGGTGCCGTTGTCGCGCACCGTGGGCGCGACGCAGATCGTCGACGAACTGCTGTTCTGCTTCACTCACACCACCGAGATCGACTGGCTGCTGCCCGGCGTCGCGCCCACCGGCAAATACGTCGAGATTCCGCTGGTGGCCATCGTCAAGTTCCGCGGCGACAAGCTCTGCCACGAACACATCTACTGGGACCAGGCCAGCGTGCTGGTGCAGATCGGCGTGCTCGACCCCAAGGGCCTGCCGGTGGCCGGCCGCGAGACCGCGCAGAAGCTGCTGGACGAGACCCTGCCTTCCAACACCCTGATGGCGCGCTGGAAAGACAGCGAGAACAAGTAGGAGACCGCCATGCCGTATAGCGATCAACAGTTGGGCGAGATGGTGCGCGGCGACAGCGTGCACCGCGCCCTGTACACCGACCCGGCGATCTTCGAGCTGGAGATGCAACGCATCTACGGCCGCGCCTGGGTCTACGTCGGCCACGAGAGCCAGGTGCCCAAGACGGGCGACTATCACACCACGCGCCTGGGCGACCAGGACGTGCTGATGGTGCGCGCCAGCGACGGCCGCGTGCACGCCCTGTACAACCGCTGCCCGCACAAGGGCGCCAAGGTGGTGGCCGACGGCGACGGCTGCGTTGGCAAGTTCTTCCGCTGCCCGTACCACGCCTGGACCTTCAAGCTCGACGGCAGCCATCTCGGCGTGCCGCTCAAGCAGGGGCTGGAAGGCACCGCCTACGATCCCACCGACCCCAGCTTCTCCATGCGGCGCCTGCCGCGCGTGGAAAGCTATCGCGGCTTCGTCTTCGCCAGCCAGGCGCGTGACGGCCAGGGCCTGGCGGAATTCCTGGGCGGCGTGCGTTCGTCGATCGACAACCTGTGCGACCGCTCGCCGGTGGGCGAAGTGGAAGTGGCCGGCGGCATCTTCCGCGTGATGCAGCGCTCGAACTGGAAGGTGTTCTACGAGAACCTGCACGACACCATGCACGCCCGCGTGACGCACGAATCGTCCTTTGCCGCCGCCCGCGACGAAGCCAAGGAGATCGGCGAGATGCCGTTCGAGCTGCACATCATGGACGGCAACGGCGAGCCCTACGAGTTCTGGGAAAAGCTGGAGCTGCGCGCCTACGACAACGGCCACGGCTACATGGAAGGCATCTTCAACCCGGGCGCGGCTGAACGCGACCCGGTGTCGCGCGCCCATTTCGAGGCGCTGACCGCGGCCTACGGCGCCGACCGCGCCCGCGAGATCCTCGGCATGAACCGCCACAACACCGTCATCTACGGCAGCGGCTCGCCGCACACGGTGTTCCAGCAGTTCCGCGTGATCCGGCCGATCGCTGTCGACCGCACCCTGATCGAGATCCAGACGTTCCGCTGCAAGGGCGCGCCGGACGGCGTGTTCAAACGCGCCATGCTGTACGCCAACGTCATCAATTCGCCGTCGTCCAACGTCATGCCGGACGACATCGAGCTCTACAACCGCTGCCAGGAAGGCAACGCCACCCGTGGCGGCGAGTGGGTCAGCATGCACCGCTACCATGGCACCGACCGCAGCGACGCCGACGGCATGGTGTCGGTCAACGGCACCAGCGAGCTGCCGATGCGCAACCAGTTCCGCGCCTGGAAAAACTACATGGAGGCCGGTCCCGTGGCGCCCGCCCACGGCCAAGGAGAAGGCGCATGCTGCTAGACCTGGAATTCGACGTATCCACCGCCAACCTGGCGCCGGCCGACGTGCCGGCCGAGGCCTATCACCGCATCGCCCAGTTCCTGTACCGCGAGGCGCGGCTGCTGGACGAGCGCCGCTACGACGACTGGCAGTCGCTGTGGACCGACGACGGCATGTACTGGATGCCGCGCGAGCCGGGCCAGGCCAGCCCCTACGACCATATCTCGCTGTTCTGGGAAGACCGCATGCTGCGCGACGTGCGCATCCGCCGGCTGCAACACCCGCGCAACTGGTCGCAGCAGCCGCCCACGCGCAGCGCGCGGCTGGTGGGCGCGGTGCAGGTCGAGGGCGTGGATGCCGGCGGCAACCTGGTGGTGCACTCGGCGTTCCAGATGACCGAATGGCGCAAGCGCCAGCCGCGCCAGCTGGCCGGCCGCTACACCCACAAGCTGGCCGCCGATGGCGACGGCTGGCGCATCCGCATGAAGCGCGTGGACCTGGTGAACTGCGACGACGCGCACGACGTGTTCGAGGTGTTCGTGTGAGCGCGATCGACGCCGCGGTGCTGGCGCTGCACTACCAGAACGACGTGCTGCATCCCGAAGGCAAGATCCGCGTCGGGCTGGACGCCGATGGCGCGGAGCGCCAGCGCCTGCTGCGCGGCGCCGCCGACCTGCTCGACGGCGCCCGTAGCCATGGCCTGCCGATCGTGCACGTGCGCATCGCCTTCAGGCCCGACTATGCCGACCTGCTGCCCAACTGCGACATCTTCCGCAACGTCGCCAGCATCGGCGCCGTGGCCGAGGGGCAATGGGGCAGCGCCTTCTACGACGGCCTGCAACCGCTGGCCGGCAGCCCGCGCGAGTTTGTCGTTAAGCACACTCGCATCAGCGCCTTCTACGGCACGCCGCTGGAAGAGACGCTGCGGCTGCTGGGCGCGCGCCGGCTGGTGGTGGCGGGCGTGGCCACCCACTCGGTGGTCGAGGGCACCGTGCGGCACGCGGCGGATATCGGTTTCAATGTCATGGTGGCCGAAGACGCCTGCGCTTCGGCCGATCCGGCGGTGCATGACGCTTCGCTGGCCAGCATGCGCCTGATCGCGCAGACCGGCTCGGTGGCGCAGGCGGTGCGCTGGGCGGCCACCGCGCACTGAACGAAGGACACATCATGGATTTTTCCGGCTTTCCCGGCCTGGCCGGCAAGACCGCAATCGTCACCGGTAGCACCCAGGGGCTGGGCGCGGACATCGCGCGCGGGCTGGCGGCGGCCAGCGCCAACGTGGTGCTGGTGGGGCGCAACGCGCAGGCGGGGCAGGCGTTGGCCGCCGCCCTCGGCGACCGCGCGCTGTTCCACGAGACCGACATCGGCCAGGACGACCAGATCCGCCACTGCCTGAATGCCGCGCTGGCGCGCTTCGGGCGGGTCGACATCCTGGTGAACAACGCTTGCCAGTACAACGATCGCGGGCTGGCCTCCAGCCGCGAGGAATGGCACGCCACGCTCGACACCAACCTGGTGTCGGCCGCGATCTTCACGCAGATGGCGGCGCCGCTGCTGCCGCGCGGCGGCGTGGTGGTCAACCTGGGCAGCACCGGCGGCAAGTTCGGCGCGGCCGGGCGCGCGCTGTATCCGGCCTCCAAGGCGGCCTTGCTGCAGATCACCAAGAACTTCGCCGTGGAACTGGCGCCGGCCGGCATCCGCGTGCTGGCGGTGTCGCCGGCGTGGACCTGGTCGCCGTCGGTTGAACAACTGGCCGGCGGCTCGCGCGAAGCCGCCGACGCGGTCGGCGCGCACTTCCATCCGCTGGGCCGGGTCGGCTCGGGCGAGGAGATCGCGGCGGCGGTGTGTTTCGCCTGCTCCGACGCGGCCTCGTGGATGACGGGCGTGGATATCCCCGTGGACGGCGGTTTCTCGATCCTGGGGCCGGACCGCGGCATTTCGCCGCGCGCCTGGTTCAAGCAGTTGGCGCCCTGAGGCGGGCTGCCGGCCGGAGGGACGCGGGATCGGACCGCGCGGGCATGGCCGGCATCGCGCCGCGATCCCGGCGCGGGCCGGGCGGCGCCGGGGCGTGATGCCGGGGGCCGGCCAGGCCGCGGGGCGCGCGTCAGCGGATGACGATCTCGCCTTCTTCCAGGGCGGCCTTGCCTCCCACCTGGTCTTCCAGGAATTCCTGCATGCGGTTGCCCACCTGGATCTTGGTGCCGCCGCAAAAGCGCCGCGCGGCGATGATGGTGGCCGTATGCAGCGGCTGCAGGTCGCGGATCAGCTGGGCTTCTTCCTCGTCCAGTTCGATCAGGTCGCGGCCCAGCTTGGTGTGGGTGTTGCGGGCGCGCTCGACCACGTCGCCGGCGGCGCGTCCGGGGTTGGCGTGCAGGAACAGCAGCAGCTGCTCGAGCTTGGCCTTTTCCTCGTTCATCTTCAGGCGCTTGCGCGTCAGCGCCGAACGCTTGATGTCGGCATGCGGATCCAGGCCGGCCTGCACCAGCGTGGGTACGCCCGCCGGCGAACCGATGGTGCCGGCGCGCACCGATTGCAGGGCGCGGGTCTGACCGCCGGTGATGGCGGTCTGCTGGGTATTGGGCGGGCCGACGTTGACGCTGCCGCCGGCGGCGATGCTGCTCTGGCGGATCTCGCGTTCCACTTCCACGTTCTGGCCGGCGCTGATGATGGCGTTGGTGATGAAGCGGGCCCGCACTTCGCCGCCACAGACGATGTGGGCAGTGCGCGCGGCGGTGTTGGCGGCCCCGCCACCGGCGCCGTCCGCCACGGCCTCGGCCATGCCGATGATGCCGCCCTTGACCGTGACGTTGCCGCCGGCCTCGACCAGCGCGGCCTCCATGGTGCCGTTGACGACCACGTCGCCGGTCACCCGCACTTCCATGGTGGCGCTGATGTCGCCGCGCACCTGCAGCGAACCCTGGAAGTTGATGTTGCCGGTGGACAGGTCGACCGCGTCGACCTCGACCACCGGATTGACCTGCGCGCCCTGGTGGATCAGCTTGGGCGAGCCGGCGATGGCGGCGCGCAGCAGGTTGGGGTCTTCCGGATCGATCTCGACGCCGGACATCTCGGCATTGAACGGCGTGTCGGGCAGTTCATCCGGCAGCACCGGCTGGCCCAGCACGTTGCAGCCGTCGATGCCGGGCAGCGGCGGAATGCGGCGCATCAGCGGCATGCCCGGGGTCACCAGCAACAGGCTGCCGAGGTCGCGGTAGTCGATCTGGGCCAGTTCGTCGATTTCCTGCGCGCGCGGCTTCAGGCGGTCCAGCAGGCTCTCGAAGCGGGTCGGGGTGCCGCGCGTGGGCGGCGTGCCTTGCGCGATCAGCACGGTCTGCGCGCCGCCGCGCTCGACGGCTTCGGCCAGTTCCTTTTCCAGCACGCCGTGGACGATGCCCTGGTCGGCGATGGCCTGGCGCAGCACGGCCAGGGCCACCGGCTTGCCGCCCTTGGGCGGATGCAGGGTGACCAGGGCGGACATGCAGGTCGCGTCCACTTCCAGGTCGAACGAACCGTCGATCAGCTTGCCCACCGGCACCTGGACCGGTTCGGCGGCGTGGCGGCACAGGTCGATGAAGGCGATGACGGCGTGGTTGTCCAGCGCCTCCGTCGACCAGCCCTGGGCAGTGGCCAGGGCGGCCAGGGTATCCCAGCTGGGCAGGGTGGCGGCCAGCGGAGCGGCGATGACGGTGTCCGAGGCTTCGGCCGATTCGCCTTCGGACGGCGCGGCCGGGGGCGCGTTGGCGCCCTCCGGGGCGGATGGCGGCGTGTAGATCGCCGTCAGGACGTTGGTAGTGGCATCCAGCACCAGCTGGAGCGTGTTGTCTGCGCCCATCTCCGCCTCCCGCCCGGCGGTCTGCGCCGGGTTCCATTCATTTAGTAATTAAACGAAATATTGCGACATGTTAACCCATGAATCCGGGGCTACTGCGCAGTAGAAGGGGGCTGGAGCGCATAAAAAGATGTAGGTCCGGCCCTTATTTCAGACGGATTGCCACCCCAGCCGCTGGGGGCGGCGCGGGGCGCGCTCGAACCGCAACGCCAGCGCGTCCTAGTCCATAGGCAGGAGCGACAAAGCGCGCGCAGCGGCTCAGCATAGGCGTTCGATCCCGCGTCCCCGGACGCCGCCGGAGCCTCGATGCCATGTCATCCCCCTTTTCCTTCCCGTCGGCCAGGCCGCGCCGCTGTCGTGGGCGCGTGGCCGGCCTGGTGATCGCGGCCCTGGTGGCCGGGGTGGCGGCGCTGGCGCCCGCCAGCGGCGCCAGTGCCGCAGAAATTTATCGTTATAAAGATCCGTTCGGCGTCTGGCGCGCCATGAAGGTGCCCAATGGCTATGCCAAGTATTACAAGCGCGCCCAGGTCCGCACCGCGCTGCGCGGCGCCCGCCTCAAAGTCTGCCTGGACTGCGAACCGCGTGCGGGTGACGGCGCGAGCCTGCTGACCCTGGGCGATCGCGCCGCCCGTTGGCGGGCGGCGCCGCCGTCCACCGCGCATGACGAACTGATCGCGCAGGCAGCCAGGGATTCAGGCGTGGACCGGGCTTTGCTGACCGCCGTCATCGCGGTGGAATCCGGGTTCCGCAGCGATGCGCGCTCGCCCAAGGGGGCGCTGGGCCTGATGCAACTGATGCCGGCGACGGCGGCGACCCTGCTGGTGTCGGACGACATCGAGCGGGCGCTGGTGGATCCGGCCACCAACGTGAAGGCGGGTTCAAGCCTGCTGCGGCGCCTGATCGACCAGTATCCCAACCGCCTGGACCTGGCGCTGGCGGCCTACAACGCGGGCGAGGGCGCGGTGCGCAAGTACGACGCGGTGCCGCCCTATGCCGAGACCCAGCAGTACGTGCGCAACGTCACGGCGCTGTACCAGCAATACAAGACACCCTAGGGCTGGATACAAAAACGCCCCGCAAGCCCTTCCAGGGCCGCCAGGGCGTGTTGCAGCGCGTCCGGCAGGCTGGGGACCCGCCGGCGCGCCTCGCGCCGCGCTCAGACCGTCGCGAAGACCTTCTCGGCGATATCCAGGGTGGCCTGGATGACGGCGTCGTCGTGGGTGGCCGAGACGAAGCCGGCCTCGAACGCCGACGGCGCGAAATGCACGCCGTGGTCCAGCATGGCGTGGAAAAAGCGGTTGAAGCGCGCCGTATCGCAGGCCGAGACCTCGGCGAACGTGGCCGGCACCTTGTCGCTGAAGTAGATGCCGAACATGCCGCCGACCGAATCGGCCGAAAACGCCAGGCCGGCGGCGCGGGCGCGTTCCTGCAGTCCCCGGGCCAGCTTGGCGGTCTGCGCCGCCAGCTTGTCGTAGAAGCCGGGCGCGGCGATCAGGCGCAGCGTGGCCAGGCCGGCGGCCACGGCCACCGGGTTGCCCGACAGCGTGCCCGCCTGGTAGACGCCGCCCAGCGGCGCGATGTGTTTCATGATCTCGGCGCTGCCGCCGAAGGCGCCCACCGGCATGCCGCCGCCGATCACCTTGGCCAGCGTGGTCAGGTCGGGCTTGACGCCCGACAGGCCCTGCACGCCCTGCGGGCCGACGCGGAAACCGGTCATGACTTCGTCGAAGATCAGCAGCGCGCCGTGCTGCGTGCAGACCTCGCGCAGCCCTTCCAGGAAGCCGGCGGCCGGCTTGATCAGGTTCATGTTGCCGGCGATCGGCTCGACGATGATGCAGGCGATGTCGGCGCCGTGCTGGGCGAAGGCCTCGCGCACCGCGTCCAGGTTGTTGTATTCCAGGGTCAGCGTGTGCGAGACGAACTCGGGCGGCACGCCGGCCGAGCTGGGGTTGCCGAAGGTCAGCAGGCCCGAGCCGGCCTTGACCAGCAGGCTGTCGGAGTGGCCGTGGTAGCAGCCCTCGAACTTGACGATCTTGTTGCGGCCGGTGGCGCCGCGCGCCAGGCGGATGGCCGTCATGGTGGCCTCGGTGCCGGAGCTGACCAGGCGCACCTGTTCCAGCGACGGCAGGCGCGCGATCAGCACTTCGGCCAGCTCGATCTCGGCCTCGGTGGGGGCGCCGAACGACAGGCCATTGACGGCCGCTTCCTGCACCGCGCGCACCACGTCCGGGTGCGAATGGCCCAGGATGGCCGGGCCCCACGAGCCGACGTAGTCGATGTACTGCTTGTCTTCCGCGTCCCACACGTACGGGCCTTGCGCGCGCTTGATGAAGCGCGGCGTGCCGCCCACGGAGCGGAAGGCGCGCACGGGCGAGTTGACGCCACCGGGGATGCTGCGGCTGGCGCGTTCGAAAAGCTGGGCGTTACGTGACATGGCGATCAAGGCTTCAGGTTGCGGTTGATGGAGTACGGCGCGGCGCAGGCCGCGGCGGCGGCGCGGATGGCGGGCGCCTCGAACAGGCCGGTGATGACGGCGATCGAGTCGGCGCCGGCCGCGGCCACCTGCGCCGCGTTCTCGGGCGTGATGCCGCCGATGGCGACCACCGCGGGGCGCGGCGCGTCGCGTTGCTCGACCAGCGCGCGGGCCTCGGTCAGGACCGACAGCGGCGCGCGCACGGTGTCCGGCTTGACGCGCGAGGCGAACATGGCGCCGAACGCGATGTAGTCGGCGCCGGCGTCCAGCAGCTCGCGGGCGCGGTCCAGGTCGTCGTAGCTGGAGCCGCCCAGGATCAGGTCGGGGCCGGCCTCGGCGCGGATGCGGGCCAGGCTGTCGTCGTCGCGGCCGACGTGGGCGCCGTCGGCCCCGACCTCCAGCGCCAGGCGCCAGTCGTCATTGATGAGGAACACCACGCCCAGCTCGCGGCACAGCGGCGCCAGGGCGCGCGCCTGCTCGGCGCGCACCGCGTCGGGCACGTCCTTGCGGCGCAGTTGCAGCGCCCGCATGCCGCCCTCGGCGGCCTGGCGCACCGCGCGCATCAGGCGCTCGGTGTCGTCCCATTCGGGGGTGACGCCGTACAGGCCGGCGGGAAAACGCAGGGCTTTCATTGCGGTTGGATCCGGTTGGGAATGCGCCGGCCCATGCCCGGCAGGAAGCTGGCGGCGACCGCCGCGTCGGCGTGGGCCAGGCCCTGGCGCACCGCCTCGGGCATTTCCAGGCCGCGCGCCAGCAGGGCGGTGATGGCGGTGGCCGCCAGGCCGCCCGCATCGCCGTTGCGGTCGGGCGGCGTCTGCCACGGCAGGGTGGTGGTCTGGCCGTTGGGGCCGAGCAGCACGTTGGCATGGTGGCCGGGCCGTTGCGGGCTGCCCAGCACCAGCACCCATTCGGCGCCGGCCGCCACCAGGGCGTGCATCGGCGACGGTGCGTCCCCGATATCGATGTCGCCGTCGGCATGCCATTGCGCCAGGCGCAGGTGTTCGACGATCAGCAAATCGGTCTGCGGCAGCACCAGTTCAAGAACGGCTGCCAGCAGATCGTCGGCCTCGTCCTCGTCGGCGGCGTCGGCCGGCACCTGGGCGCGCTGGCCCAGGTGCAGCACCAGCGGCACCTGGCTGTAATCGGCCGCTACCTGTGCGGCCACGCTTGCCGTTTCGGCGGTGTATAGTCCGCCCACCTTGATCGCCTGCACCGACATGTCTTCGAGCAGGCAGCGAGCCTGGTCGTCGAGCAGGTCGGGCGACACGGGATGGATTTCTTCGATGCCGGCGGTATCCTGCACGGTCAGCGCCGTGACGGCCGCCAAGCCATGACAGCCCAGGCGGGCGCAGGTGACGGCATCCGCGGGCAAGCCGTCGGCGCCCGAAGGATCGAGCGGGCCGAAGACCAAAACGAGAGGGGGAGTAACGGGGGCCACGTGGACAGCGCTAGAGTAAGGGTGCCCGGACTCAATTGCGAAGAATCAGGGGAACCCCTATTGGGTTTCGGTAAGATTGTCCCCATTCTAATGGATGCCTCCCGCCTTTGCCCCGTAGCGGGGACGACGGCAGGGATTTGATGTAAGAGAGAACTATGCGTACTTGGATGTGTCTGATTTGTGGCTGGGTTTACGACGAAGAGGCAGGCCTGCCCGACGAAGGCATCGCGCCCGGCACCCGCTGGGAAGATGTGCCGCCGAACTGGGTCTGTCCTGAATGCGGCGCCCGCAAAGAGGACTTCGAACTGATGGAAATCTGATCCGCAGCGCCGACGTATTCCGCCAAGGCTTGCAACGAGGCGAGGCCATGTCCACCCCGCGCTCCCGACGGGCCACGCCAGTGCGGCGGGCCCCCGGTTCTATCAGACTACCCACAGAGGGGTTGCCATGACGGAAAAACACCACGAAGAAACCACCACGCAGGCCGCCAACTTCGCCAACCAGTTCCTGATCGCCATGCCCGGCATGGTCGAGGGCAGCCTGGCCGGCTCGGTCATCTATATCTGCGAACACTCCGAACGCGGCGCGTTGGGCCTGGTCATCAACCGGCCCACGGACCTGACGCTCGGCACGCTGTTCGAGCGCATCGACCTGGCGCTGGAAATCGGCCCGGTCAAGGACACGCTGGTGTTCTTCGGCGGCCCGGTGCAGACCGACCGCGGCTTCGTGCTGCACGCGCCGGCCGGCGACTACAGCTCCAGCATCAAGCTGGGCGCCATGGCCCTGACCACTTCGCGCGACGTGCTGCAGGCCGTGGCCGACGGCAACGGCCCGGCCCGCATGCTGGTCACGCTGGGGTACGCCGGCTGGGGCGCCGGCCAGCTCGAAAGCGAGATGGGCCAGAACGCCTGGCTGTCGGTCGGCGCCGACGACCACATCATCTTCGACGTGCCGCCCGAGGATCGCTACCCCGCCGCGCTCAAGCTGCTGGGCATCGATCCCGTGATGCTGGCCGGCGACGCGGGCCATGCCTGAAGAAACCCTGCTGGCGTTCGACTTCGGCGAGAAGAAGATCGGCGTGGCCATCGGCAATACGCTGACGCGCCACGCGCGGCCGCTGGAAATCATCTTCAGCGAAGTGCGTGATGTGCGTTTCGCGCGCATCGAGGCGCTGCTGCGGGAATGGCAACCGCATCGCGTGGTGGTCGGCCTGGCGCTCGATGCCGATGGCGGCGAGCAGCCCGCCACCGCGCGCTGCCGCCGCTTCGCCAATCAGCTGCACGGCCGCTTCGGCGTCGCGGTGGAACTGGTCGACGAGCGCGGCTCCAGCATGGAGGCGCAACGCCTGCTCGGCACGCACGCGGCCGACGACGCCATGGCCGCGGCCGTCATCCTGCAACGCTACCTGGACAAGCCGCCGGCGCCTTGACGCCGACGCCGGCCCGCCCATGCTCAATCCGCAACTCGACCGCCGTGGCGAACTGATTCATCTGCTGACCACGGAAGGGTTGCCGCGCCGCCATGTCGAGCGGCTGCTCGACATGGCGGCGCGTTTTGCCGATGGCTCGCAGCCCGCCGCGCCCGCCGCCGACTTGCCATTGTTCCTGAGCCTGCCGGCCGGCGACATCGACCTGCGCCAGGGTTTCGAGGCCGCCGCGGGCCAGTTGGGCCTGCGGCCGGTGCCGCTCGCGGGCAGCGCGGGCGTCGATGCGGGCGTGGATCAAGGCCATGGCGTGGGCGCCGGGGCTCCACCCTCGACGCATGCTCCCGCCGCGCCGTCGCCCGCCGCCGTTGCCGCCGGCCTGCCGGCCGGCATCCTGGTGCTGCGGCATCCCGCCAGCGGCGCGGCCGTCTGTGCCGCCGGCGCCCAGGCGCCCGGCCTGCGCATCATCAACGCTGGCGACGGCGCCCATGCCGACCCGCTGCCGGCCCTTGCCCGGGTGCAGGCGATGCTGCGCGCCAAACGCGATCTGACCAACCTGGCCGTGGCGCTGGTGGGCGACATTCGCCATAGCGCCGTGGCTCGCAGCCTGATCCATGCCATGACCACGCTGGGCGTGCCGGAAGTGCGCGCCACCGCGCCGCGCACCCTGCTGCCCGATGGCCTGCCGCAACTGGGCGTACGGGCCTGCGGCACGCTGCGCGAATGCCTGGCCGACGCCGATGTCGTGATCGTGCTGCCGCTGCGCGCCGAACGCATGAGCGGCGCGCTGCTGCCGTCGGCCAGGGACTACGCGGCCGCCTGCGGAGTGACGCCGGCCCGCCTGGCCGTGGCGAAAGCCGACTTCCTGCTGTTGCCCGCCGGCCGCTTGACGCCCGGCATCGAGATCGACGGCGACATCGGCGCCGGCCTGCCCGACACCGAGGCCAGCCTGGCGCGATCCGAACGCGATCTGCGCCTGGCCGCCCTGAGCGTGCTGGCAGGAGGCGCCGCATGAGGCTGCACATCGCCAACGGCCGCCTGATCGATCCGGCCCACGGCCGCGACGGCCAGCAAGACCTGTTCATTGCCCACGGCCGCGTGGTCGCGAGCGGCCAGGCGCCGGACGGCTTCCAGGCCGACCGGCGCATCGACGCGGCCGGCCTGGCCGTGTTGCCAGGCCTGGTGGACCTGTCGGCGCGCCTGCTGCGCCAGGACAGCGGCGCGCCGGCGGACTCGCGCCTGTCCAGCGCCGAGTTGCGCGCAGCCCTGGCTGGTGGCGTAACCACGCTGGCCATGCCCCCGGATGCCGACGCGCCGCTGGACGAGCCGGCCAAGGTCGAGGCGCTGCTGCGCGAAGCGCCGTCCGGCCACGGCAGGGTGCTGCCGATCGGCGCGTTGACAGTCGGCCTGCGCGGCGAAACCCTGGCGGAAATGGGCCTGCTGGCGCAGGCGGGCTGCCCGGCGTTCTCGCCGGGCGAGTGCGGCATCGCCGATACGCGGGTGCTGTGGGGCGCCATGCGCTACGCCGCGGGGCTGGGCCTGGCATTGTGGCTGCGGCCGCAGGACCCATGGCTGGCGCAGGGCGCCGTGGTCGCCGCCGGCGCCTACGCCGACCGTCTCGGCCTGCCGGGCCTGCCGCCGCAGGCCGAGGCGCTGGCCCTGCAAACGATTTTCGAGCTGCAACGCGCCACGGGCGCGCGTGTCCATCTGTCGCGCCTGTCGACCGCCGGCGGCTTGGAACTGTTGCGCGCCGCGCGCCGCGAGGGACTGCCGGTCAGCGCGGACGTTTCGGCCAACAGCCTGCACCTGACCGATGTGGACATCGGTTATTTCAATACCGATTTCCACCTGCGCCCGCCGCTGCGCGGCCAGCGCGACCGCGATGCGATCCAGGCGGCGTTGCGCGAGGGGCTGGTGGAGGCGCTGTGCTCGGATCACGCGCTGGTGGACGACGCGGGCAAGGCCCTGCCGTTTCCCTATTCGCAACCCGGCGCCACGGGCCTGGAATTGCTGTTGTCGCTGACGCTGAAATGGGCCCGCGACAGCCGCCTGCCGCTGACGCAGGCGCTGGCCCGGGTGACCGCGGGGCCGGCGGCGCTGCTGCGCGGCCTGTCACCGGCCTTGTCCGGCCTGGGCGAGCTGGGCGTGGGCGCGCCCGCGGATCTGTGCCTGGTGGACCTGGAAACCGAATGGCTGGTGGCGCCCGGCGCCCTGCAAAGCCAAAGCCGCCATACGCCGTTCGCGGGTATGATGCTGCCCGGCCGTGTCCGCGCCACCCTGGTGGGTGGCAACCCGGCCTGGGAGACCCCTGCTTGAAGCTGCTGCGCTTTGTCCTTCGCCTGATGCTGGTGGTGCCGTTGATCGTCTTCGGCCTGCTGTGCGTGGGCCTGGTGTATCCGCTACTGCGCCCGAAGTCGCGGGCCTGGCTCAATCGAACCTGGTCGCGCTGCCTGATGGCGGCCTGTGGCCTGCGGGTCGTCTTCAAGGGCGAGCCGCGCATGACGGGTCCAGTACTGCTGGTGGCGAACCACGTTTCCTGGATCGACATCTTCGTGCTGAATTCGGCGCGGGCGACGTCGTTCGTGGCCAAGAGCGAGATCCGCAGCTGGCCGGTGATCGGCTGGCTGGTGGCGGGCGCGGGCACGCTGTTCATCGAACGCGGCCAACGCCACGCGGTGCACGCGATGGGCGAGTCGATGCAGGCGCGCTTCAAGCTGGGCGACGCGGTGGGCCTGTTCCCGGAAGGCACGACCAGCGAGGGCTTCACGCTGCGTCCGTTCCACGCCAGCCTGTTCGAACCGGCTCGCGCGGCGGCGGTCGAGATCCAGCCGGTGGCGCTGCGCTTCCTGCAACACGGCGAACGCAGCGGTTTCGCGGCGTTCGTGGGGGAGGAAACGCTGGTGGCGAATCTGTGGCGGGTGATGGGGACGACGGGGCTGTCGGTGGAGGTGGTGTTCTTGCCGGTATTGGCAACGAAGCATGCCGATGGGACGTTGCCGACGCGGTTGGAGCTGTCGCATCAGGCTCGGGATGCTATTCAGGCGGTGCTTTGAGGTTTTTGTTGCTGCGGGCTTGGGGGGGGATTCTTGCTTGTGGCGGGTTGTGTGTTTTTTTGGCGTCGGCGTTGTGCTTCGTAGGTCGCCCCTCGGTCGGGCGGACCCGGTGGCGGGCGCCCACGATTGCGGTCCGGAGCGTTCGCTCCGGACTTGCCTAGGCGGCCCCCCCCCTTCGTCATCCTCGTTGCCGCCTGGCGGCGGCTGCCTCTCAAGAAACTCCACTTAAGTCATTGATACCTCGTTGGTTTCTCCTGAGGCGGTTAACGGAACCAAGCTGTAGCCCATGGTCTCTGCACGTTTTGTCAGGTGATGCAGGACGCGTTGGCGGTGGCGTTCTTTGTAGTACAGCTCACCTTGGTCCACGTATTCGGACCCTTTGGTCAGTAGGGTGTAAATCAGTCGAGCCAGTTTGTGCGCGGCTGCGGTGATGGCGCGCCGCTTGTCCAGGCGAGCGCACAGCCTTCGGTAGTAGGCGCCCAAAGCGGACTGGCTGTGGCGTAGCGCCATTGCCGCCAGACGCAGGGCCTGTGCGGCGCGGTTGGGTGAGCGTTTGGTGGCGCCGTTCAGAACCTTGCCTCCGGAGATGCGTGTGCCCGGGCACAAGCCTAACCACGAAGCGAAGTGCTTGGCCGAAGGGAAGCGGTTCATGTCCGGACCGACCTCGGCCAGGACGGTAAAGGCAGTCATCTCGTCGATGCCGTTGATGCGGGTCAGGTCCACGCCGCACATGGCAAATAGATGCGTGCGCAGATCGAAGGCCATGGCCTTTTTGGGCCAGCGGCGCTGCGACTTGCCCGGATCGCCGTCATGGCGGTGCAGTTTGTGCAGTTCGGCTTGGATGTGCTGATCGCAATCGTTGAGCAGTTGTTGATAGGTGTCGTACAGGGCCAGCGCTTGCCGCAGCGCGAACAAGTGCTCGTGACGCCAGTTGCCTTGCAGCGCGGCAGCGATATCGTCCTCGCTGGCTTTGACCTGGCGCTTCTTCAGGCGGGCCAGTGCATGCGGGTCGCGCTCGCCGCCGACGATGGCGCGGATGATGGCCTGACCGGTGACCCCGACGATGTCGGACAGCACTTGCGTGAGCTGAATGTTCATCTGGGCAAGTGCCTTCTGCATGTGCTGCACGTGGCGCACCTGCGAGGCAAGCAGCATCTCGCGCTGGCGCGAGAACTCGCGCAAGACGCAAATCTCGTCAGAGGGACGGAAGGCGCCGGCCAACAGGCCATAGCTCATGAGCTGTTGCAGCCACTGGCAGTCCAGGACATCGGACTTGCGGCCCGAGACGTTCTTCACGTGACGGGCGTTGACCAGGTAAACGTTGAAACCCTGGCTATCGAGCAGCTCGTAAAGCGGGATCCAGTAAACGCCGGTGGACTCCATGGCCACGGCGGTAACGCCGCAGTCCTTGAGCCATTGCGCTAGGCGATACAAATCGGCCGTAAAGCTCTTGAACTCGCGGACAGGTTGGTCGTCGCGGTCATGAGGCACGGCGACGAAGTGGCTGGCCGACCCGATGTCGATGCCCGCGGCATCGGGATGGGCCAGGCTTAGGGTTGCATCGGACTTGCGAGGTGACATGGCTTGCTCCATCATCGCTAACGGAATGCCGCCAGGCATGGGTACGTCGTTGTACTCACTCTCTCAAACGGGATGCACGCGCTAAGCGTGTGCTCACCAATGTCGGTGACGTCACCCGGGGCCATGCTTCAGTACGGGCGTGGGCAAACACGCACCATTGGAAGGTCGGTCTTTACCTGAGCGGCATTCCACCTTGCCACAGGTGCAGCCACGAAGACAGTTTCTTCGTCACGGGCGTCGTGAATGACGACTATTGGGCTTCGGATTCCCTCGGGCGCATCGAGGTTGCCCGCCACCGGGTCCGCCCGCCCGAGGGGCTACGTGTGTCTAGGCTTGTCGCGCTGCTAGACCTGTGTGCGGGGAATGGAATCTGCGGGGCTGCCAGTTGCGGCCGCGCGGGCGGCCACAACTGGCGTCTGTTCATTTGAAAGTGTTGCGGGTGCGCTGCGCGCTGGCGGCGAGCGGTTTTCTAATGATTCCGCACGTCAGGGGGGAGGGGCGGTGGTGGTCGGCGCGGCATCAGACATGTTGCGCGTGACGACCTCTCGCGCCGACCACAAACAGGCGTGGTGCCAGCAGACTTTCAATAGCAAACTATTCCGCCGCGCCCACACGCGAGAGCGTCACCACCCCGACGCAAGACGCCGCGTAAGCCGCAAAAGGCCGCCCGCGCGGCCGGCTTGCGGCGGGCCCCGCAAGGCCCTCCCTCCAGCCCCGATGTGCGCCAAAACGCCAAGCACACCGTCCGCCCCAAAGCCCGAGGCTAAGCCTCATCGCGAGCGCGTGGCGGGGTCGGTGGGGGATGGCGGGGCGTGTAGATGCGCCCGGCGGAAACCGTAGGGAGCCGAAGGCGGACGAGGTTGAGCCCGGGGCAGTCCGGAGCGAACGCTCCGGACCGCAATCGTAGCCCCGCCATCCCCCACCGACCCCGCCACGCGCGCCTCAAGAACCCAACCCCGCGACACAAAAAAAACCCGCCTCAATGCCGCCCATTAGAAGAAAAATCACAACAACTACGCGCCACCTCCGCCACACTCTCACAAAACGCGTCATCAGCCCCCTTCCGGTACATCGCGCAGTACACCGATTGCGGCGCCGCGGTGCTGGTCCGCGCTATCACCAGTTGCCTGGCGCTCACCATCTCCGCGAAATAATCCCGCGGCAGGCAGCTCACCCCGAAGCCGGCCGCGGTCAGGCCCGCCATGGCGATCAGGCTGTTGATGGTGAACATGTTGCTGGCCGGCGTATGGGGCTTGAGCCAGCCGTCGTAGATCATGTTCAGGCCCGACTCGCGGCTTTGCCGCAACAGCGGCAGGGCGGCGATGTCGGCGGGGGTGTAGACACGGCTCGGGTCGATCATGTCGGGGCTGCCCATCCAGGCGAACTCCAGCCGCTGCAACGCCACGACCTGCAGCCCGGGCTCGGCGAATTCGCCGTGCAGGAATGCCATGTCCAATTGTCCGGCCTGCAATCGCTTCTGCAGGTCCGCGCCCAGGTCGATATGCGGCTCCAGCGTGATGCGCGGATAGTGCGCGCGCAGCAGGCGGATCAGGGCCGGCAGCCAGGTCATCGCGGTGATCTCGGTGATGCCGAAGCGGAACGTGCCGGTCAGCGTGTGCTGGCCCTTCAGGCGCACCAGCAGCCGGTCGCGGTGGCCCAGCATTTCCTCGGCCAGCGCATAGACCTCGTGGCCGCGCGCGGTCAGTTCGGCGCGGTGCCCGGAGCGGTCGAACAGGGCCACGTCGAAGTCCGCCTCCAGCTCCTGGATGCGCTTGGTGATGGCCGACTGGGTGGTGTGCAGCTTCTGCGCCGACGCCGAGAACGTGCCCAGGCGCACGGTCCAGTAGAGCGCCTCGATCTGTTTGAAGGTCAGCATGCGGGGTTCCGCGAGACAGTCTGATTCATTCCGAAATTTCCGATAAGGGCTAACCCCTATATTCCTAAAAGGGATGAAGTTCGTGGAAATTTAATCCCTTTTTCGGATTGCCGAAAGCGCCGACCATTCGGTCTGACTCATTCGATTCAGGACTACGCAGACCGCCATGGCCACCCTCATCACCGGCACGCGCATATTGCCGGCCGCTCCCGTTGCCCCCGATTCCATCCTGCAGGCGCTGGCCGGCATCGTCACGCCGCATCTCAGCGACAACCTGGCGCGCCGCGAAGGCATCGCCGGGCTGCATCGCTACAACCGCGCCGGCAAGCTGGTCGGCACCGCCCTCACCGTCAAGACCCGGCCCGGCGATAACCTGATGATCTACAAGGCCATGATGCAGGTGCAGCCCGGCCACGTGCTGGTGGTGGACGCCGGCGGCGACCTGTCCAACGCCGTGCTGGGCGAGATCATGAAACGCTACCTGCAGGCGCACGGCTGCGCCGGCGTGGTGGTGGACGGCGCCATTCGCGACGTCGGTGCGTTCGAGGCCGACGCGTTTCCCTGCTATGCGCGCGGCCACATCCACCGCGGCCCCTACAAGGACGGCCCGGGCGAGGTCAACGTGCCCGTGTCCATCGGCGGCCAGGTGATCCACCCCGGCGACATCGTCGTGGGCGACGAGGACGGCCTGGTGAGTTTCGCGGCCGACGAGGCGCCTGCGCTGATCGCGGCGGCGCGCGCGCATGCCGACAAGGAGGCGCGCATCATGGCCGAGATCGACGCCGGCGCGCGTACGCAAAGCTGGATGCAGGCTGCCTTCGCCGCCAAGGGGCTGGCATGAGCGGCGCCGATACCTTGCTGCTGGCGGCGCGCGCCCGCGCCATCAAGCCTTCGCCCAGCATGGCTGCCAAGACCCGGGTGGATCAATTGCGGGCGCAGGGGCGCGACATCATCGACTTCACCGTGGGCGAGCCCGACCTGCCGACGCCGGCGCACATCGTGCAGGCCGGCATCGATGCGCTGAACAGCGGCGACATCCGCTACACCGCGTCGGCCGGCTCGCGGCCGCTGCTGGAAGCGGCGCGCGCCAAGTTCCAGCGCGAGAACGGGCTGGATTATGCGATCGATGAGTTGATCGTCGGCGTGGGCGCCAAGCAACTGCTATACACCGCGCTGGCCGCCACCGTGCAGGCCGGCGACGAGGTCATCATTCCCGCGCCGTACTGGGTCTCGTATCCCGACATGGTGCTGGTCAATGACGGCACGCCGGTGGTGGTGGCGTGCCCGGAGGCCGACGGCTTCAAGCTCACGCCCGAGGCGCTGGAACGCGCCATCACGCCGCGCACCAAGTGGCTGCTGTTGAACACGCCATCCAATCCGACCGGCGCGATGTACAGCGCGGCGGAACTGCGCGCGCTGGCCGACGTGCTGGCGCGCCATCCCCAGGTCTGGCTGATGACCGACGAGATCTACGAGCATCTGGCCTATGGCGACGAGCGCCACGCCTCGCCGGCCGCCGTCGCGCCGGAACTGGCAAGCCGCACGCTGACGATCAACGGCGTTTCCAAGGCCTACGCGATGACCGGCTGGCGCCTGGGCTATGCCGGCGGCCCCAAGACGCTGGTCAAGGCCATGGCCACGCTGATCTCGCAAAGCACCAGCTGCGTCAGCGCCATCAGCCAGGCCGCCGCGCGCGTGGCATTGAGCGCCGACCAGGCCTGCGTCGGCGAGGCAGCCGCCGTGTTCCACGCGCGCCGCGACCGCATCGTGACGCTGCTGGACGCGGTGCCGGGCATCCGCTGTCCGCGGCCGCAGGGCGCGTTCTACGTCTACCCCAACGTCGAAGGCCTGTTGGGACGACGCACGCCGGCCGGCGCGTTGATGCGCACCGACCTGGACGTGGTCATGTTCCTGCTGGACGAGGCCGGCGTCGCGGTGCTGGACGGCACGGCCTACGGCCTGTCGCCCTACCTGCGCCTGAGCTTCGCCACTTCGATGGACAACATCGAGGAAGGCTGTCGCCGCATCGCCCAGGCCTGCGGCCGGCTGACCTGAATCCGACGGCCCCGCGCAGGGGCCGCCATTGTTGGCAGTACCCATACCTATATTTCAAGGGAATCGACATGAAGCACTGGATCATCACCTGCGCGGCCGCCATCGGCCTGGCCGCCACCCTGGCGCCCGCGGCCCACGCGGACACGCTGCAGGACATCAAGGCGCGCGGCAAATTCATCTGCGGCACCATGGGCACGGCCGAACCGTTCAGCTTCCAGGACCCCAAGACCCGCGCCATCGTCGGCTACGAGGTCGACATGTGCCAGGCGGTGGCCGACAGCCTGGGCGTGCCGCTGGAACTCAAGCTGATCGCGGTCGAGGCCCGCATTCCCGAACTGATCGCCGGCCGCGTCGACGTGGTCGCGGCCAACCTGGGCTGGAGCCCCGAGCGGGCGCAGCAGATCGACTATTCGCATCAGCATTTCGTGAGCCTGCAGAAGGTGCTGGCGCGTGAATCGGACAAGGACCTGAAGGCGCCCGCCGACCTGGCCGGCAAGCGCGTCAGCGCGGTGCGCGGCTCCTCGTCGGAACAAGGCGCGCGCAAGTTCATCCCCAACGTCGAGCCGGTGACCTTCAAGGACCCCAGCGGCGCCTTCCTGGCGTTGCAGCAGGGCAAGGTCAGCGGCTTTGTCGGCTCCGAGCTGATGCTGGTCAAGCTCAAACAGCAGGCCGCGACCAGCGCAGTGCCGGCCAAGATCCTCGAACCCGCGCTGTTCGTGGAGCCGTGGGGCATGGGCGTGCGCCGCGGCGATACCGCGATGCTGAACCAGGTGAATAAGGTGCTGGACGGCCTGGAAGCCTCGGGCAAGGCGACCCAGATCTTCGACAAGTGGTTCGGCGCCGGCACCCAGTTCAACATGAAGCGCGACTTCCGCATCGAAGCGATCAAGGGTTGACGCGCCGCGCGCGCCGGAGCCTTCGCCGATGCATTATGTCTTCGACTTCTCCGCCATCTTCCAGGGGGAGTACCCGGCCTGGCTGCTCAGGGGGCTCGTCACCACCCTGGCGCTGGCCGGACTGGCCTGGATCCTGGCGTTCCTGGTGGGCAGCCTGCTGGCGGTCATCCGCCTGACGGGCTCGCCCGTGGCCAACGCGTTGATCGCGCTTTACGTGGCCTTCCATCGCAACGTGCCGATGCTGGTGCACATCCTGTTCTGGTATTTCGGCGTGCCGGCCCTGCTGCCACAGGTCGCCACCGACTGGCTCAACACGCATGGCAGCGAGTTCATCCTGTCGTGCATCGCCATCGGCCTGGTGATGTCGGCCTATGTCTGCGAAGACCTGCGCAGCGCGGTGCGCGGCATCCCGCCGGGCCAGGTCGAGGCGGCGCGCGCGCTGGGCCTCGGTTTTCTGCGCACCATGCGCTGCGTGGTGCTGCCGCAGGCCTTCCGCATCGCCATCCCGCCGCTCTTGAACCAGACGCTGTTGCTGGTCAAGAACACCAGCCTGGCCATGGCCATCGGCGTGGCCGAGCTGACCGCCGCCGGCCGCGAGATCGAGAACTACACGTTCCGCACCTTCGAGGCCTACGCGGTGGTGACTGCGATCTACCTGCTGCTGTCGTTCCTGATCATGGGCGGCGGCGCGCTGCTGCAGCGGCGCTACCGTCCGCTGGGAGGCCATTGAATGTGGGATATCCTCAAAGACAACTGGCTGCTGCTGCTCATCGGCCAGTATCCGCATGGCCCGATCGGCGGCCTGGCCGCGACGCTGGGCCTGGCCGCCGTCAGCCTGGCGCTGGCCCTGCCTTGCGGCGTGCTGCTGGCGCTGGGCCGCATCAGCCCATACCGGGCGCTGCGCTGGCCGGCCTCGGCCATGGTGTACCTGGTGCGCGGCCTGCCGCTGCTGATGTTCATCTTCTGGGCCTACTTCTTCGTGCCGCTCATCATCGGCCGGCCGGTGGCGGGCACCACGACGATGGTGGTGGCGCTGGTGTGCTACGAAAGCGCCTACCTGGCCGAGATCATCCGCGCCGGCATCCAGGCGCTGCCCCCCGGCCAGCAGGAGGCCGGCCGCGCGCTCGGCCTGTCGTACATGCAGACCATGCGCCGGGTGATCCTGCCGCAGGCGCTCTACAACATGCTGCCCAGCATGCTGAGCCAGTTCGTCTCGACCGTGAAGGAAACCTCGCTGGCCTACGTGATCAGCGTGCAGGAACTGACGTACGCCGCCAACCAGATCAACAGCGTGCTGCTGACCAAACCGTTCGAAGTGTTCGCGTTGCTGGCGCTGACTTATTTCATCCTGAATTTCGGCCTGAGCGCCCTGGTGCACCTGACCGAAAAGCGCATCGGCAGCCGCCGCGCCGGCCGCGCACCCGTTCCCAAGGTGGTCCCGACATGATCCGATTTTCCGAAGTGCAGAAGTGGTACGGCGACTATCAGGCGCTGGCCGATGTGACCGCGCAGGTGCGCCGCGGCGAGGTGGTGGTGGTGTGCGGCCCGTCCGGATCGGGCAAGTCGACACTGATTCGCACCGTGAACCGATTGGAGCCCATCCAGAAGGGCGTGATCGAGGTCGATGGTCAGGACATCTACGGCGGCAAGGTGCACCTGGACACGCTGCGCAGCCACATCGGTTTCGTATTCCAGCAGTTCAACCTGTTTCCGCACCTGTCGGTGCTGGAGAACCTGATGCTGGCGCCGCTGCAACTGAAACGCGCCCGCCGTCCAGAGGCGCGCGAACGGGCGATGCAATTGCTCGACCGCGTTGGCCTGGCGCACAAGGCCGAGGCCTATCCGGCGCAGTTGTCCGGCGGCCAGCAGCAACGCGTGGCGATCGCGCGGGCGCTGGCGATGAATCCGCCGGTGATGCTGTTCGACGAGCCGACCAGCGCGCTGGATCCCGAGATGGTGGGCGAGGTGCTGCAGGTGATGAAGGGCCTGGCTCGCGACGGCATGACCATGGTGTGCGTGACGCACGAGATGGGGTTTGCGCGGGAGGTGGCCGATACGGTCTGGTTCATGGATGCGGGGCGGATCGTGGAGGTGGCTGGACCGGAGGCGTTTTTCGGTCGGCCGGAGACGGAGCGGGCGCGGAAGTTTCTGGCTGAGATTCGGAGGTGAACGGGGTGTTGCGTTTGGGGTTGGGTTCTTGAGGCGCGCGTGGCGGGGTCGGTGGGGGATGGCGGGGCTACGATTGCGGTCCGGAGCGTTCGCTCCGGACTGCCCCGGGCTCAACCTCGTACGCCTTCGGCTCCCTACGGTTTCCGCCGGGCGCATCTACACGCCCCGCCATCCCCCACCGACCCCGCCACGCGTTCGCGATGAGACGTAATGGCGGTCTCTGGGACGAGCGGTGTGCTTGGCGTTTTGGCGCACATCGGAGCTGGAGAGGAGGGTCTTGCGGGGCCCGCCGCAAGCCGGCCGCGCGGGCGGCCTTTTGCGGCTTACGCGGCGTTTTGCGTCGGGATGATGGCGCTCTCGCGTGTGGGAGAGACCAAA
Organism: Achromobacter sp. CSND-B12; assembly: GCF_052906545.1. Classification (NCBI taxonomy): domain Bacteria; kingdom Pseudomonadati; phylum Pseudomonadota; class Betaproteobacteria; order Burkholderiales; family Alcaligenaceae; genus Achromobacter; species Achromobacter sp. CSND-B12. The sequence goes on from NZ_JBREGJ010000001.1 coordinate 3,749,871, forward strand.
TCGTTTGCTAGTGAAAGCCCGTTGGCATCACGACGGTTTGTGGTCGGCGCGAGAGGTCGTCCCGCGCAACATGCCTTATGTCGCGCCGACCACCACCGCCCCTCCCCCTGACGTGCGGAACCATTAGAAAACCGCCCACCGCCAGCGCGCAGCGCACCCGCAACACAGTCAAATGCACAGACGCCAGTTGTGGCCGCCCGCGCGGCCGCAACTGGCAGCCCCGCAGATTCCATTCCCTGCACACAGGTCTAGCAGCGCGACAAGCCTAGATACGCGTAGCCCCTCGGGCGGGCGGACCCGATGGCGGGCAACCTCGATGCGCCCGACGGAATCCGAAGGAGTCGCCGAAGGCGAGGACGAGGATGAGGATGGGGCAGTCCGGAGCGAACGCTCCGGACCGCAATCGTGGGCGCCCGCCATCGGGTCCGCCCGCCCGAGGGGCGACCTACGAAGATCAACGACGACGCCAAAAAAACACCAAACCCCAAAAGCAGCAGCAGAAAAAACCCGCCACCAAGCACAATCACTCAGCCAACGGATCCTGAAACTGCGAACACTTAACCTGCACCAGCTTCCGATCCTGCAACCGCAACGCCGTCAACGCCCCGCCCCATACGCATCCCGTATCCAGGCAGATCACATCCGGCCGCACCATCAGCCCCAGCGTCGACCAATGGCCGAACACCGTCGTCACGTTGCGCGTCGCGCGGTTCGGCACGTCGAACCACGGCACCAGGCCCGCCGGCCAGGCGCCCGGCGTCACCTTGGTCGCGAACTCCATATGGCCATTCGGCGTGCACAGGCGGATGCGCGTCAGCGCATTGATGATCACCCGCATCCGCTTGCCGCCCTTGTGGTCTTCCTTCCACGTGGCCGGCTCGTTGCCGTACATCTTCTGCAGCGCCTTCTGCCAGTTCGGGCCGCGCAGCGCATCCTGCACCTCGGCCGCCAGCGACAGCGTCTTGGCCACGTCCCACTTGGCCAGCGTGCCCGCGTGCACCATCAGGTGGTCCTGCTCGAAATGCGCCAGCGGCCGCGAGCGCAGCCAGTCGATCAGGTCGGCCGAATCCGGCGCCCGCAGGATCTCGTCCAGCGTGTCCGACTTGGACGGCTTGCGCACGCCCGCGGCGGCCGCCAGCAGGTGCAGGTCATGGTTGCCCAGCACCACCGTGGCGCGGTCACCCAGGTCGATGATGCGGCGCAGGGTCGCCAGCGATTGCGGGCCACGGTTGACCAGGTCTCCGGCGAACCAGAAGCGCGACTTCGGATCGCCGACCAGTTCGGGGTGGGACAGCAAGCGATCCAGCGGCGAGCAGCAACCTTGCACGTCGCCGATCATCCAGATACTGCCGTTCATGCGGGACTCTTGCTCCAGGGCCAACGTTGTTGGACGATACGGGTGATGGTGTGGCGGTACTCCATGTAGCTCATGGCGCCCAGCGCCAGGGCCATGGCGCCGATGTTCGGCCCCAGGGCGGTGAGCCAGGGCGGCCATTTGCCCAGCATGCCTACGTTCAGCGCCAGCTGGTTGAGCATGAAGAAGCCCACGCCCAGCAGGATGCCGATGAACACCTTGGCGCCCACGCCGCCACGGCGCGTCTGCATCAGGCCGATGGGGGCGGCGATGGTGATCATCACCAGCAACGTGAACGGATACGCCAGTTTGCGCCACAAGGCGACCACCTGTCGACCATATTGCAGCTGGTTGTTGCGCAAATAATCCACATAGTCCAGCAGCGTCACGATCGACATGCGCTCGGGGGTCAGGACCCGCGCCAGCAGGCGTTCCGCGCTCAGGGTGGTGTCGACCGTGCGCTCGGGCACCTTGACCACCACCGCCGGGGGATTCTTGGGCGGACGGGCGTCGGCCAGCGTCTCGGCGGCGTTGTCGTCCAGGCGGGTTTCCGAGACGTCCTTGAGGACCAGGTCGCCGTGGGCGAACAGGCCATTGGGCGCGGTCGACAGCACCGACAGCGTCAGGTCCTTCTTGAATTCGTAGAGGGTGACGCCGGTGACCTGGCCGTCGCCCTGCAGCGCGGCGATGTTGATGATGCGGGTGCCGCCGTTGGCCGTGGGTTCCTTGAACCAGTAGCCGCTGTTCAGGCGGTCGCCGCCGGCCTTGCCGCGGAACATCAGGTTGGCCTCGCCGGATTTCATCTCGGCCCAGGGGGTGACGTACTCGGACAGCAGGGCGGCCCCGATCATCAGCGGGATGGTGACGATCCAGAGCATGCGCAGCAGGCGCATGCCGCTGACGCCCGAGACCCGCAGGATCACCAGCTCGTTGCGCTGGGCCAGGCCGGCCAGGGCCAGGATGGCGCCGATCAGCAGGCCGATGGGCAGCAGGTCGTAAAGTCGGGTCGGGATGGCCAGCGCCTGCATGTACAGCAGGGCCATCATGGAGAACTTGTCACCCACGTTGTCCAGGTCGTCCACCAGTGCGAAGAACGTGAAAAGACCCAGCAGGGCCATAAGGACCACTGCGCAAGAGCGATAGATCTCGCGGGCCAGGTAGCGACGGGCGGTACGCATGTAAGGGACGAAGGAGCGCGTAAACGTGAAAGCTTAACAAATCCGGCCGCCCAAGGTGGGCGGGAATCGGTCCGGATGGCGGGTTTCCGTATCAGGGGATGTCGACCATCTGCATCCGCCGGGTCAGGGTGTACACGCGCGAGTTCAGGTAGTTGGAATTGCGGTGGCTGTCATAGAAGCGCGGATTGGGCAGCATGGCCGCCAGACGGGCCGACTGGCTGGCTCCCAGGTTGGCCGCCGGCACGTTGAAATAATGCCTGGCGGCCGCCTGGGCGCCGAACACGCCGGTGCCCCATTCCGCCACATTCAGGTACAGCTCCAGGATGCGTTCCTTGGTCATGACGTGTTCGATCATGTAGGTCAGCACCAGTTCCTGGCCCTTGCGCAGGTAGCTGCGGGAGCTGGACAGGAACAGGTTCTTGGCCAGCTGCTGGGTGATGGTCGAGCCGCCGCGCATCTTGCTGCGTCCGGCCGCTTCCTGTTTCTGGTTGTATTCCCAGGCCTTGCGGATGGCATCCCATTCGACGCCGTCGTGTTCCGTGAAGTTGGAATCCTCGGACGCCACCACCGCCCGCTTCAGGTTGCGGTTGATCTTGTCATAGGGCACCCACTCGTACTTCAGCTGGAAATCGGGGTTGCCGTCGCGCAGGCGCGCCAGTTCCTCGCGCATGATGGCGCTGCTGCCGGGGTTCTGGTAGTTGTACCAAACCACCAGTCCGAACAGCCAGAACTGGTAGAGCAGCACCGCGCACACCAGCGCCATCAGCGTGCCGGTGATGATACGGAACCAGGAGCGGCGCTTGCCGCTCTTGCCGCGGGCGGCCATGCCCTCAGGTCCCGGCCATGAGCGCCTCGCGCAGCGCCGTCAGCACCGGGGCGGGGTCGGGCCGCACCCCGTGCCAGATGAAGAAACTCTCGGCCGCCTGGCCGACCAGCATGCCGAGGCCGTCGGCCGTCAGCGCGGCGCCATCCTGGCGCGCCTGGCGCATGAACGCCGTCGGCTGGGCGCCGTACATCATGTCGTAGGCGGCGGCGCCTTCGGCGTACAGGCCGGCGGGCAGCTCGGGGGCGGCGTCCTGCAGCCCGCTGGCGGTGGCGTTGACGACCAGGTTCCAGCCGCCGGGCAGGGCGGCATCGGGCAGGCCGCCGGCGGTAACGCGGGTCTGCGGCTCGGCGCCCGTCTCGCGCCAGCTTTCGGCCAGCTCCAGGGCGCGGGCAGCCGTACGGTTGACGATATGGATGCGGGCGCAACCGGATTGCGCCAGCGGTTGCAGCACGCCGCGGGCGGCCCCGCCCGCGCCCACCAGCAGCACCGAGGCGCCGCTCAGGCGCACGCCCAGGCGCAGCAGGTCGGAAACCAGGCCGACGCCGTCGGTGTTGCACCCGTGCCAGGCGCCGTCGCGCCAGGACAGGGTATTGACCGCGCCCGCCAGCCGCGCGCGGCTGGACAGATGCCCCGATGCCAAGGCATAGGCTTCCTGCTTGAACGGCACCGTTACATTCAGCCCCAGGCCGCCCTCGGCGGCGAACCCGGCCACGGCCGCCGTGAAGCCGTCCACCGGCGCCAGCAGGCGCTCATAGCGCAGCGGCTTGCCGGTCTGGCGGGAAAACAGGGCGTGGATCTGGGGCGAACGGCTGTGCGCGATGGGGTTGCCGATCACGGCATAGCGGGCAAGAGGGGGCGCCTCGGTCATGGGGCTTCGGTTTCCAGGGTGTCGTTGACGAAATGCCAGGTGCGGGTGATGACCAGCACATCGGTGTCGCGCGCGATGTCGGGCGGGAACGGCGGAAACGGCGCGGCCAGTTGCACGATGCGGCGGGCGGCCTGGTTCAGCACCGCGTGCGGCGACGGCTGGTCGATCTCGACATTGGCGATGCTGCCGTCGGCCCGCACCGATACGGTGATGCGCAGCGAACCGTAGATGCGGCCGCGGGCTTCGTCGGGATAGTGCCGGGTGCCGACCGCCTCGATGCGCGCGCGCCAGGCGTCCAGGTAGGCGGCGTAGCGCGAGGCCTGGGCGGAGGGCGCCACGAACTGCTTGCGCGGTTCGGCGTTGTATTGCTGGACCTTGGCCGCCAGGGCGGCGACCTGGGCGTTCTGGATGACGCTGGCTTGGTCCTCGGCGTCCTTGCCCCGCTCGTTGCCGTCTGGCCAGGGGTTGACGGCCTGGCGCTCGGCGCCGGCCTTGTCGGCGGCCCGCAGCTGGGTCATCAGGCGGGTCTGTTCGGCCTCCAGCTGGACCTGGCGCTTGCGCATGGCCTCGAGCACGATGGTCTCGGCCGAGGTGCCGGTCTGGGGCAGCGGGGTGGTGGCCAGGCCGCGTTCGGCGTTGCCGCCGCCGCTCATCTGGTTCTGCGCCTGGGCGCGCGGTGTGTCGGGCGGGGTTTCGCTGCGCGCATTGAGCAGCACGATTTCCAGGCTGGTGGCCGGCGGGCGCGACAGGGCGGGCGCGCCGAAGCGCCACGCCAGCGCGCCGGCGTGCACCAACAGCGAAATCGCGATGCCGATGCGCAGGTAGTGCTGGGCGGGCGCGCCCAGCCACCGCAGCGGCCGGCTCAGCGGGGAGGGGGAGTCAGCGAGGCGTTGCACGCACGCATTGTAGAGCCACTCCGCCCGCCGCCGTCACCCTACTTGGCCGGGCGCGGGAACACCCACACCTTGCCGGCCGGCAGCGCCAGGCGGCAGGGGCCGGGTTCGCGGCCCTCGGGGCCGTAGGCGCGCAGCGCCAGGGTATTGGCCGGATCCGCGTCGGGGGTGCGGAACAGGTATTCCCAGCGGTCGCCCAGGTACATGCTGGTCAGCAGCGGCATGTCGATGTGGTTGCCGTCGGGGTCGTCCGCCAGGCGGACCTGTTCGACCCGGATCACGGCGGTGGCGTCCTGGCCCGCGGCCACGCCTTCGCCGGCCTGGCCCCACAGCGCCCAGCCGCGGCCCTCGATGCGGGCGCGGCCATCGCGCACTTCGGTGACCTTGCCGTCCAGGCGGTTGTTGCTGCCCATGAACTCGGCGGTGAACAAGGTCTTGGGCGCGCCGTACATCTCCTGCGGCGTGCCCTGCTGTTCGATCTTGCCGTTGTTCAGCAGCAGGATGCGGTCGGAAATGGCCATGGCTTCGCTCTGGTCATGCGTCACCATCAACGCCGACAGGCCCAGGCGGATGATCAGCTCGCGCAGGAAGGCGCGGGCCTCCTCGCGCAGCTTGGCGTCCAGGTTGGACAGCGGCTCGTCCAGCAGGATCACGGGCGGGCTGTAAACCAGGGCGCGGCCGATGGCCACGCGCTGCTGCTGGCCGCCGGACAGCGCGTGCGGATGGCGCTGGCCCAGCTTGCCCAGGCCGAGCTGGTCCAGCACCGCCTGCACGCGTTCGCGCACTTCGCCCGACGGCACCTTGCGCAGCTTGAGCGGGTAGGCGACGTTGTCGAACACGGTCTTGTGCGGCCACAGGGCATACGACTGGAACACCAGGCCGAGATTGCGCTCCTCGGCCGGGATCTCCTGGCGCGCGGCGCCGTCGTAGACGGTGCGATCGCCGATGGTGATGCGGCCGCGCTTGGGGCCTTCCAGGCCGGCCACGGCGCGCAGCAGGGTGGTCTTGCCGCTGCCCGAGGGGCCCAGCAGCGACACCACCTCGCCCTGGCGCAGCTGCATCGACACGCCCTTGAGCACCGGGTTGTCGCCGTAGTCCAGGTGCAGGTCTTCTACAGAAAGCTCAATCATGAAGTTTGACTCCGAATCGCAGGGCGATGCCCAGGCCGATCACGACCAGAACGATATTGATGAAGGAAAGCGCGGCCACGATGTCGATGGCGCCCGAGGCCCACAGCGACACCAGCATGGAGCCGATGGTCTCGGTGCCTGGCGACAGCAGGTAGACGCCGGTGGAGTATTCACGCTCGAAGATCAGGAACATCAGCAGCCATGAACCGATCAGGCCGTACTTGGCCAGCGGCACGGTGACGTGGCGCGTGACCTGGCCGCGGCGGGCGCCGGCGCTGCGGGCGGCTTCTTCCAGTTCGGGGCCGACCTGCAGCAGCGTCGACGAGATCAGCCGCAGCCCATAGGCCATCCACACCACCGTGTAGGCCAGCCACACGCTGAAGATGGTGCTGCGCATGGAACGCAGCCATTCGACGAAGTTCTCGCGCGCCCACTCGGCGAACGGCAGTCCCGACAGCCAGCCGCCCAGGTCGGCGTCCAGCGCGTTGTCCAGCCACATCGGCACGAACAGGAACACCCACAGGAAGGCCAGGCCCGCCAGCAGGCCGGGCACGGCGCGCGGCACCAGCACGCTGTAGTCCATGAAGCGCGTGACGTTGTCCGGCTTGCGGTGCATGGCCAGGCCGACGAAGGTGTAGCAGATCACCGCCAGCGCGCCGCCGAACACGCCGATGGCCACCGAGTTGACGATCGCGCGCATCAGGTTGGGTTGCGAGAACACGGTGCGGAACGCGTCCAGCGACAGCACGTCGAACAGCGACACGCCCATGCCCCAGTTGGACACGAAGGCGCGCAGCAACACGCCCAGCAGCGGCACCACGATGGTGACCAGCAGCCAGAACGCCACCACGCCGCCGGCCACCCAGCGCCACTTGCCCAGCGGCAGCGGACGGGCGCGCGAGGCCTTGCCCTTGACGGTGACGAAGCGGTTGGCGGTGCGCATCAGGCGGCGCTGCAGCATGACCAGCGGAATCGTCATGCAGATCAGCACCACGGCCACCGCGGCCATCAGGTGGTACGAGGGGATGCCGAGCTTGTTGGTCAACTTGTACAGGTAGGTGGCCAGCACCAGGTTGCCTTCGGGGTCACCCAGCACCAGCACCAGGCCGAACACTTCCAGGCCCAGGAAGAACAGCAGCACGGTGGCGTACAGCATGGCCGGCCGCACCATCGGCAGGCTCACCGACACCATCACGCGCAGCGGCGAGGCGCCGCTGACGCGCGCCGCCTCCTCGACGTCCGAGCCCATGCTGCGCAGCGCCGACGAAATGTACAGGTAGGCGTGCGGCACGTGCGTCAGGCCGGCGATGATGACGATGCTGGTCAGCGAATAGACGTTCCAGGGCACGAAGCCCAGGATGTTCTGCGCCCAGGTCGAGAAGAAGCCGACCGGGCCCGCCGCCACCACGTAGCCGAAGCCCAGCACCATTGGCGACACGAAGATCGGCACCAGGATCAGCGGTTCGATCCAGCGCCGGCCCGGCAGGTCGGTGCGGATCATCAGGAACGCCAGCATGCCGCCCAGCGGAATGGCGATGATGGCCAGCCCGAACGCCAGGATGAAGCCGCTTTTCAGCGCCTTGTAGAAATCGGGGTCCGCGAAGATGAAGCGGAACGCATCCAGGCTGAAGACCTTGGACGGCGTGAAGAAGGGCGCGGATAGAAAGCTCTGGATGATGATGAACGACAGCGGCACGTAGATGGCCAAGGCTGTGATCAGCACCACCACGCCGCGTGGCAGGGACTGCCATTTTCTGCGCAATGACTGCATGGGGAAATCCTGTTATCTCGATAGACGCGGGCCGCGCCCGTGGGCCATGAACACCCGGCCTGCGGGCGGCCTGGCGGGCGGCGGTGCTGCGCCCGCCCGCGTGCTTGCGGCCGGGGGCGCGCGGCCCCCGGCTGTACCGGCGACAGCCTTACTTGCCTGCGGCGGCGCGCCAGTCCTTGATGAACTGCAGGCGCTTGTTCTGCTCCAGGTAGTCGAGCAGGGTCTCGTTGACCGGGATCGGCTTGAGCGAGGCGCCCAGCTTCTTGGTCATGCCGTCAACGTCGTTGTCGCCTTCGATGTCGTCGCGGACCGACGCCAGGTCGGCCTGGTTGGCCATGATTTCCTGGCCCTTCTGCGACAGCAGGTAGTCCATCCACAGCTTGGCGGCGTTGCGGTTCTTGGCTTTCTTGCTGATGAACGCCACGCGCGACAGCACCAGCGCGTAGTCGGTCGGGTAGGCCACGCCCAGCGACGGATCGGTCTTGGCGCGGGTCTCGGCGTACGAGCCCAGGATGTTGTAGCCGACCAGGTTCTCGCCCGACGAGACGCGTTCCATCATGGTGCCGGTGGACGACTGCACGATCAGGCCGCCCTTGGCGATGTCCTTGAGCGTCTCGAAGTACTTGGGATCGTTGGCCTTGTCCTGCACCGCCAGCATGAAGCCCACGGCCGACTTCTCGATGTCGTAGGTGGTGACCTTGTTCTTGAACTTGTCCGGCTGGCTGGCGATCAGCTTGGCCAGGGCGCCGTGCGTGGTCGGCACTTCGTTGGCCGGGATCAGGCGCTTGTTGTAGATGAACACCGCCGGTTCGTAGGTGGTGCCGTAGGCCGAATCCTTCCACACCGCCCAGGCCGGCAGCTTGCCGATCTCGGGCGACTTGTACTGCAGCGCGTAGTCGGTGGCCAGCTTGAGCGCCGAGTCCATCGACGAGCTCCAGACGATGTCGCCGCTGCTGCCGCCCGCCGCCTGCTCGCTGATGTAGCGGTTGTACAGCTCGGTGCTGTTCATGTCGTTGTATTCGACCTTGACGCCGGGATACAGCGCTTCGAAGCCCTTGATGATGGGGCCGGCCGCCTTGGTGTCGGTGGTCGAGTAGATCACGACCTTGCCTTCCTTCTTGGCGCCGTCGAGGATCTTCTGGTAGTCGGCCGGGTAGCCCGCGGGCACTTGCTGGGCGTAGGCGCTGCCGGCGGCGATGGCGAATGCTGCGGCGCAGGCGGCCGCCAGTCTGGACTTGGCAAGCATGTCTTGTCTCCGTTTGGAATTGGTATCGACAGGCGCATGGACCTGTTGGCGCCCATCTTAGGATTCGGCGTCTGTCGTCGTCCTGTCATGGGGCGACAGCCGGGATAGGGGTAATCCCGGTGTTCGCGCAAGGGGCCGATCTTTTGGGGGCGGCCGTTCGCCTGCCTTGCCGCGCGCGAGTCCGGGGCAGCCGCGCCCTACGGCCGTTCGGGCGTGTCGGTGACCAGCCGGATCCAGTTCTGCACGAAGCGCGAATGGCGCCGCTGGTCCAGCCCCACCAGCAACGCCGGCGACAGCACCACCGGCTGCACGATGCCCTGCGAGCGCGCCAGCACCGCCTCGGAGGTCCAGCGGCCGGGCGTGTCCTCCATGATCGAGCCGAGCGCCGCGTGGCTGGACGCCACCTGCTGGCCGGCAGGCGACAGCAGCCAGTCGACCAGCGCGCGCCCCAGGTCGGGGTTGGGCGCGCGCCGCGCGATCAGCACCGAGCGCGCCAGCACCAGCACGTAGTCCTGCGGGAACACCACGCCGATTTTCGCGCCCGCCGCCTGGCGCGACAGGGCGTACGACCCGAGGATGTTGTAGCCCAGGTCCATCTCGTCGTTCTCGATGGCGTCCAGCAGTTCGGCGGTGGTGGCCGACAGCCGCACGCCGACCTGGCCGAAGGCGTTGGCCAGGCCCCAGAAGTTCGACGACACCAGCTCGTCCTGCTCGGCCATCAGGTAGCCCACGCTGCTGCGCGAGATATCGTAGGTGCCGACGCGGCCATGCAGGCGCGCGCGGTCCTGCTCCAGCGTGCGCAGCAGGTCCTGGCGCGAGCGCGGCACGGTGGCTTCGCTGTAGCGCTTGGGGTTGTAGACGATCACCGCCGGCTCGAAAGTGAAGCCGTAGACCTCGTTGCGCCACACCGCCCACGATGGCAGCCGCGCGGCATAGGGAGAGGTGTAGCGCTGCGCGTAGCCGTCGTTGGCCAGGCGGATCTGCAGGTCCGAGGCCGAACTCATCAGCACGTCCACGTCCTTGAGGCGGTCCTCGATCGCCGCTTCGTACAGTTCGCGGCTGCCCATCTCGCGATAGACCACGGTGACGTCGGGCCGCTGCGCCTGGAAGCCGAGGATCAGCGGCGCCACCACCGGTGTGTCGGTGGGGCCGGCAATGGTCAGCACGCGCGATGACGGCTGCGGCGCGGGATAGCGGGTGACGATCTCAGGGACCTCGGCGGCGCGCACGTCTGCCGGCGCGGCGGACAGCAGCAGGAACGCCGCGCCGACTACGCCTATCCATCCCGCCAGCCCGCGTCCCGTCCGCGGGCGCGCCAGCGGCAGGATGACGCGCGCCGACAGGCCGCCGCCGGACCGATCCTGCAGCCACAGCGAGCCGCCGTGCGCTACCGCGACCGATCGCACGATGGCCAGCCCGAGACCCGAGCCGGGCTGCGATTCACCGGTGCGCCCGCGCGTGAAGCGTTGCTGCACGGCTTCCTTTTCATCGTCGGCGATGCCTGGGCCGCGGTCGGACACCGTCAGCGCCACGCGATACCCCGCCACCGGCGTCGCCTGGATGTCGACGTTGCCCTGCGGCGCATAACGCAGGGCGTTGTCCACCAGGTTGCGCAGCATCTCGCGCAGCGCCACGCGATCGCCCGCGATGCGGGCACGGCGCACCTCGGGGGCGATCTCGATGCGCAGGCGCTGCGCCTCCAGCGGCCCGATGCGGCGCCGGGTTTCGTTGATGGTCTCGGCCACGCCCACCGGCGCGCGCGCGCCCTTGCCCAGCCGGTGCGTGATGGTGGCGTCCATCAGCAGCTGGTTGATGAGCTGGCTGGCGTGGGTGGCATTCTGGTGGATGCGGCCCAGGCGCTCGTGCAGGCGCTTGGAGTCGGTTTCGTCCAGCGCCACTTCGGCCTGGGCGCGCAGCGAGGCCAGCGGCGTGCGCACCTGGTGCGCGGCATCGGCAACCAGGGTGTTGAGGGTGTCCATGATGCCGGACAGGCGTTGCATGAAGGCGTTCAGGGCCTCGACCAGGCGCCGCACCTCGGTCGGCACCGGCGTGACCAGCGGCGCCAGGTCGTCCGGCGCCCGGTGCCGCAATTCGCTTTCGACCACGGCCAGCGGCGCGAAGGCGCGCTGCACGCCGAACCACAGCAGGCCCAGCGCGACCAGCGACACCACGATCAGCGGCAGCACGCTGCGGCCCAGGATCTCGTCGGCCAGCTCCTCGCGCGAGCCCAGTGTCTCGGCCACGCGCACGGTGACCCAGCCGGCGTGCTGGCTGGCCGACACCAGCCGTCCCACCGTGGCCACGCGCACCGGCTCATCGTGATAGCGCAGATAGGCGAACACCGGCGTGGCCGACTGCGCCAGCGGCAGGCCGGGCGCCAGGTCGGCATAGCCGGTGATGAGCCGGCCGTTGGACGCGCGGGCTTCGTAGAACACCCGTTCGCTGCCCGACAGCATGGCCAGCGACGAGACCGGCGGTTCGACCGTGACGCCGTTGTCCTCGATCTGCACGGAGCCGGCAATCGTCAACGCCGACGCCGCCAGCAGCCGGTCGAAGGCCTGTTCGGCGGCGCGTTGGGCATAGTCGCGCAGGAAGAACACCAGCCCGATGAGCGCGCAGGCGAGCAATGCCGCGCCCAGCGTGAAGACGCGGCGGCGGATCGAGAAGCTGTCAGGCAGGGTCATGGCTGCGGGCCTGGTAGCCGACGCCGCGCACGGTGACGATATCGATGGAGGCGCCGGCCAGTTTCTTGCGCAGGCGCGAGATCAGCAGTTCCAGCGCGTTGAGGGAACCGTCGTCCAGGTCGAACAGCTGGTTCATGAGCCGTTCCTTGGCCACGGTCTGGCCCAGCTTGCCCAGCAGGATCTCCAGCAGCCGGAACTCGCGCCGGCCCAGTTCCAGCGGCGCGCCGGCCAGCGTGACGTGGCGATTGGCCAGGTCCAGGCTCAGGTTGCCGTAGGCGGTGACGCTGCTGGTCTGCCCGGCCGGGCGCCGCAGCAGGGCGCGCAGCCGCGCTTCGAGTTCGCGCAGGTCGAAGGGCTTGACGAGATAGTCGTCGGCGCCCAGGTCGAGCATGTCGATCTTGTCTTCGATTTCGGAACGTGCGGTCATGACCAGCACGGGCGCTTCCAGCCCGGCGGCGCGCAACTCGCGGATGACGCTGAAGCCGTCCTTGCCGGGCAGGTTGATGTCCAGCACCAGCGCATCCCATGTTTCGTCCAGCCCCCAGCGCAGCGCGGCGACGCCGTCGCGCACCCACTGTACGCTATGGCCCGCCGAACGCAGTTTGCTCTCCACGGCATCGCCCAGGTCGAGGTTGTCCTCGACCAGCAGAATGCGCATGTCCGTCCTCCGATATCGATTGTGATTTTTTCGGGAGTTTAACGGGAGGCTTTGGTGCTGTCGCTGTCGGGGGGGAAGTGGTGTTCTTTTGGCCGCCCGTGGCGTCGGCGGCCGGTGGGGCGCGGGGCTACGATTGCGGTCCGGAGCGTTCGCTCCGGACTGCCCCTTCGTCATCCTCGTTGCCGCCTGCCGGCGGCTGCCTTCGGATTCCCTCGGGCGCATCTACACGCCCCGCGCCCCACCGGCCGCCGACGCCACGGGCTACAGCGTGATCACTTCACCGGCGTGGGGGCGAATCGTGTGCTTGGCGTTTTGGTGGAAGATCTAGTCGGGACGGAAGATTTTGCGGGGCCGCCAAAACCGGCCGCCCGCGCGGCCGGTTTTGGCATTTAGGGGGAGGTCGGGCGAGATGCGGAGGAATCGGTGAGGCAATGCCAGAGGTGTTCCGCTTGGAGGAATCCGGGATGCATCGGGCATTCTCCCCGTGAAAGGATCAGCGACGCATCGCAGGCATCTTCCCCGTCAGCCGTTCTTCCTCAGATCAGGCGCGCGCCAAGCCCGTCACGCGCACGCCAGCCCCCATCGCGCGCCGCCCACTCTCTTCCCTCCGACTGGCTGGACGGCACCCCAAGCAAGCAACCCGCCACCCGCGCGCAGCGCCAACGCGCCAAACCAGGACACCGCGTAAGTTGCGGGGGGGGCGCCCGCGCGGCCACCCGCAACGGGCATCAGCAATCTCGTGAAGTTTCCTCGCTCTTGCAGCGCCACAGGCCAAGAAAAACGTAGCTCGTCTGGCAGGCGGCCCAGGCGGCGGGCAACCTCGATGCGCCCGACGGAATCCGAAGGCAGCCGCCGGCAGGCGGCAACGAGGATGAGGCAGGGGGGGCCGCCGAGGCCAGTCCGGAGCGAACGCTCCGGACCGCAATCGTGGGCGCCCGCCGCCTGGGCCGCCTGCCAGACGGGCGGCCTAAGAAAGCCCCCCGCCGCCAGCAGAAACAACCCAGCGACAAGCCAACCGCCGCCCTAAGCAGCAGCCTCTTCAGCCGCCGGCCCCACCTGCCCCACATACCGGCAATCCAGCTCCAGCGACAACTCATCCATCCCCAGAATCTCCACCTCCACCGCCGTCCCGCGCTCCAGCTCGGGCATCCCCCCGATCCGGGTGACGAGCGGGCAGTTGGCGAAGCGCACCAGGTCTTCGCGCAGCACGTGGGCGACCGTGCGGGTGATGTTGTGCTGCTTGAGCCAGCGCAGGCACCAGTAGCGCTCCATCGCGCTCTGGAACTCGGCCCAGGCCGCGTACTGCGCGTCGAACGCGCCGATGATCGCGAACAGGTCCGCGTCGCGCGGCTTGAAGGGAGCCACCAGGCGCGCCGAGACGCCGTGCTCGACGGCGGCGATCAGCTGCCATTGGTTCACCAGGTCCACGTAGCGGCGCAGCGGCGACGTGCTCCAGGCGTACTGCGGCACGCCGATGGCCTCGTGCGGCAGCGCCTGGGTGCTCATGCGCACACGGCCGGCCTGTTGCGAGCGGTAGATGCCCGGCACGCCATGCTGGTTCAGCAGGCCGCCCCACAGGTTATTGGCCAGGATCATGTACTCGGCAACCATCCGGTCCAGCGGCGCGTTGCGCTGGCGCGGCACCAGGCGCACCGGGGTGTCGGGATCGTCGGGGTCGCCGTCCAGGTAGAAGCTGTACTCCACCCGCGAATTGTTCTCGGGCTTGCCGCGCACGTTCTCGCGCTGCGCCGACAAGGCCTGCGCCAGTTTCCACAGCGGGCGCAGCCAGTGGCCGTAGGGCAGCTCAGTGGAGGTGTCGTTCAGGCTGTCTTCGGTGACCTGGGCGTCCAGCATGTTGTGGCGCAGGTTCTCGCGCACCACCACGCGCTCCAGGCGCGTGTCGGATTCGATGATCTCGCCGGTTTCCGGGTTGGCCACCACGTACAGCGACAGCACCGGCACTTCGCGGCCCGCGTCCAGCGAGAAGGCCTTGATGACGTTGTCGGGCTGCATCGGGATCTTGTCGCCCGGCATGTAGACCGTGGACAGACGCGCGCGCGCCAGCTTGTCGAATTCGCTGTCGCGCGTCACCGTCAGGCCGGGCGCGGCCACGTGGATGCCGACGCGCAGGTTGCCGTCGGGCAGGGTGGAAACCGACAGGGCGTCGTCGATCTCGGTGGTGGTGACGTCGTCGACCGAATAGATCTCGGCGTCCGACAGCGGCAGTTCGCGGTCGATCGGCGGCAGTTCCAGCTCGGGAAAGGCCAGGCCCCGGGGAAAGTTCACCGCCAGGAAGCGGCGCTTGTGCAGCGCCAGGGCGTGCGGCCAGGCGCCCAGTTCCAGCAACAGGCGGTCGGGGCTCTTGCCGAGCCTGGCGCAGGCGGCGTCCAGCGCCTTCCATTGCTGCGAATTCTTGTCGGGCCGGATCAACAGCGATTCGGCGACCTGGGCGATGGGCTCGGGCAGGCGGCCGGCGGCCATCTCGTCCACCCATTCCTGCTGCTGTTCGGCCTGGCGCTGTTTCTTTTCCAGCGCGGCCAGTGCGGCGGCCAGGATGTCGGGCGGGGCAGGGCGGTAACTGCCCTTGCCGCGGCGGTGGAAATAGGCTGGCGCGCCATGCAGGCGCATCAGCAGGGCGGCCTGCTCGACCGGGGTGGGGGCGTGGCCGAAATAGTCGGCCGCCAGGGCCGGGGACTCGAATTCCTCCTGGGGCGCGCATTCCCACAGGAATTGCAGGTCCAGGGTTTCGGCCAGCGCGGCCGCCTGGGCCATCAGCGCGGCGGGTTCGGGCGCGGCGAAATTGAACAGCGTATTGGCGCGCTTGATCTTGCTGCGCTTGCCCGACTCCGACTCCACCTGGAGGCTGGCGTCGGTTTCGGACAGGATATGGCCGGCCTTGAAGCTGCCGTCGTCTTCGTAAAACACATACATGGTGAGGGTCGTCCTGGGCGGCGCGCACGCGCCGCCTTGCGCAGCAATATAAAGAGTGTTGAGAGTTATCTGGGGCCGGTTGGAGCGCAGCCAAGGGCGAATTCGAGCACCTCGGGCATCCAGTCGGCGAAATCCGACAGGCCATGGTCGCTACCGGCCACGATACGCTGCCGGCAGCCCGCGTAGCGGTCACGCATTTCGCGCCAGTCCAGCACCTCGTCGCCGGTCGCCGCCACCAGGAAATACCGGTCCGGCTGGCTGATCCGGCTGACGTGCAGGGCGGCCAGTTCCTCCACGTATTCGGGCAGGAACCGGAATGGCGCGTCGGAATGATACATGCGGTGTTCGCCCACCTGGGTCGCCAGGTCCCGCGCCGCCTCGACCGCCGGGTTGAGCAGCACCGCCTTGCAACCCAGTTGCTCGGCCAGCCAGGTCGCGTAGAAACCGCCCAGCGACGAGCCGACCACGGTCAGCGCGCGCGGCTCGGTGGCACGCGCCAGTTGCTGGCGGGCGATGCCCAGCGCCAGATCGATGGCCTCGCGCGGGCTGGCCGGCAATTGCGGGCAGGCCCAATCGCCTTCCCGCCCGCGCGCGGCCATGGCGTCGGCCATCATGCGGGCCTTGAACGACGTCGGCGAGGAACGAAAGCCGTGCAGGTAAAGGATCATTTCGTGCCTTTCCGAGGGATCTGCCTGTTGCGCGGCGGGTCGCGGCCCTTCAGCCGCGCGCCTCCAGGGCTGTCAACAGCTTGCCGTGGATGCCGCCGAAGCCGCCGTTGCTCATCACCAGCACCTGGTCGCCAGGCCGGGCGGCCTGCACGACGGCCGCCACCAGGGCGTCGATGTCATCGTAACTGGAGGCGCGGTCGCCCAGCGGCGCCAGCACTTCGGCCGGGTTCCAGCCCAGCGCGTGCTTGCCGGCGCGGGCGCCGAAGCAGAACACCAGGTCGGCGTCGCGCAGGGAATCGGGCAGCCGGGCCGCCATGGCGCCCAGCTTCATGGTGTTGGAACGCGGTTCCAGCACGGCCAGGATACGGGCCGGGCCGACCTGGCGACGCAGGCCTTGCACCGTGGTGGCGATGGCGGTGGGGTGGTGGGCGAAGTCGTCGTAGACCTTGACGCCGTTGACCGTGCCGCGCAGTTCCATGCGGCGTTTCACGCCGCCGAAACGGCTCAGGGCCGCCACGCCTTCGGCCGCCGGCACGCCGGCGTGTTCGGCGGCGGCCAGCGCGGCCAGGGCGTTCATGCGATTGTGCTCGCCGCCCAGGGCCCAGCGCACGGTTCCCACGGCGGCGCCATTGCAGCGCACCTCGAAGGCGCCGTCGGCATCGGGCGCGTCGGCCTGCCAGGCGCCGTCGGCGCCGAACGTGACGGTTTCGGACCAGCATCCGCGCGCAATCACCCGGTCCAGCGCGTCGGAGTGGGCGGGGCGGATGATGCGGCCGGAAGCCGGGATGGTGCGTACCAGGTGGTGGAATTGGGTTTCGATGGCCGCCAGATCCGGGAAGATGTCCGCGTGATCGTATTCCAGGTTGTTCAGGACGGCGGTGCGCGGGCGGTAGTGGACGAACTTCGAACGCTTGTCGAAGAAAGCCGTGTCGTATTCATCCGCCTCGATCACGAAGGGGCGGCGCGCGGGGTCGTAGCGCGCCGATACGTGCAGGTCTGGCGCGACGCCGCCGATCAGGAAGTTGGGGGCGAGCCCCGCGGCTTCCAGGATCCAGGCCAGCATCGAACTGGTGGTGGTCTTGCCGTGGGTGCCGGCCACCGCCAGCACATGGGCGCCGGGCAGGATGTTGTCGCCCAGCCATTGCGGGCCCGATACGTAGCGGGCGCCGGATTCCAGGATGGCTTCCATCAGCGGATTGCCGCGGCTGACCACGTTGCCGATCACGTACAGATCCGGCTTGAGGGCCATCTGTTCGGGGCCGAAGCCCTCGATCAGCTCGATGCCCTGTTCGGACAACTGGGTGCTCATGGGCGGATAAACGCCCGCGTCGCAACCCGTGACCTTGTGGCCGGCGGCGCGCGCGATCAGCGCCAGGCCGCCCATGAACGTACCGCAGATGCCAAGAATATGCAGATGCATTGAAAAATCTCCTGCCTGCATTGTATATATAGGCAGCGGTCAAGCGCCGTCCAGGCCGCGGCGGCGCAAACCGGCCGCAACGGTTATGATCGCGCCATGAATCGACGCCTACTCCTTTCCGCCGCCGTGGCCGTGGCCGCCACGGTCGCGGGTGGCTACACCCTGCTGGGCCGCAACAAGCCCCAGCCCGCGGCGCCCGCCGCCGAGGATCCCGTCGCCGCCCTGATGCAGTTGCAATTGCCCGACCTGAACGGCGCGACCCAGTCGCTGGCCGCCTGGAAGGGCCAGCCCATCGTGGTCAATTTCTGGGCAACCTGGTGCGCGCCTTGCGTCAAGGAAATGCCCGAACTCGACGCGTTGCAGAAAAAATATCCGCAAATCAAGTTTGTCGGCATCGGCGTGGATTCTGCCGCCAACATGCAAAAATTTGTCGAGAAAGTACAGGTTTCCTATCCGTTGTGGGTCATCGGCGCCGGCGCCATCGATACCTTGCGCAAGCTGGGGAATCCGAGCGGCGGCCTGCCGTTTACCATCGTTTTCAATGCAGATGGCAGCATTAACCGGAAGATATTGGGTGAAATCCAGCCTGATGATCTCGATCGGACGCTCGCTGGTTTGAAGGCGTAAGTCTGTTGGACAAATAGTAGGAATTGGCGTAAAAAGCTGGTTTATCGGCTGTTTTGCCAACAATTGGCAATCCACTCATTGGCAAGCGCATGGCGCAAAACATACTGGTATTGCATGGCCCGAATCTGAACCTGCTCGGCACCCGGGAACCTCACATCTACGGCAGCCTCACGCTGTCCCAGATCAATGAGGGCCTGGAGCGGCTGGCCGGTGATTTGGGCGCCACGCTGAGCGCGTGGCAAGGCAATCACGAAGGCGCGCTGGTTGACCGCATTCAGGCGGCCCGGCAAGACGGCACCGATTTCATCATCATCAACGCGGCGGCATATACGCACACCAGCGTCGCGATCCGCGATGCGCTGGCCGGGGTCGCGATCCCATTTATTGAAGTACATTTGTCCAACCTGTATAAGCGAGAGCCCTTCAGGCATCACTCATACCTGTCCGACTTGGCGGTAGGCCTCATCAGCGGCCTGGGCGCGGACGGTTACGAAGCGGCTCTGCGTTACGCAGTGCGGCATTGATCTCGCACCAACTCTCAGCTTTTACATCTTATATGGCGCGGACCCGACGACCGGGACGTTGCCGACACTATCTCGGGAAGCAGCTTCTATGGACCTTCGAAAACTCAAAACCCTGATCGACCTGGTGGCTGAATCGGGCATCGCCGAGCTGGAAATCACCGAAGGCGAAGGCAAGGTTCGCATCGTCAAATTCTCGCAGACCCTGCAGCCGGTGGCCTACCACCAGCCGGAAGCCGGCGTCGCCGTCGCCCCGGTTGCGCCCGCCGCCCCGGCCGCGCCCGCCGCCGCCGCGGCCGAAGCCGCTCCGGTGATCCAGGGCCACGTGGTCAAGGCGCCGATGGTCGGCACCTTCTACCGCTCGCCGAACCCGGGCGCCGCGCCGTTCATCGACGTGGGCCAGTCGGTCAAGGAAGGCGATCCGCTGTGCATCATTGAAGCCATGAAGCTGCTCAATGAAATCGAAGCCGACAAGTCCGGCGTCATCAAAGAAATCCTGGTCGAAAACGGCGAGCCCGTCGAGTACGGTCAACCCCTGTTCGTCATTGGCTGATAGCTGAAAATGTTCGAAAAAATCCTGATCGCCAACCGGGGCGAAATCGCCCTGCGCATTCAGCGCGCCTGCCGCGAGCTGGGCATCAAGACCGTGGTGGTGCACTCCGAGGCCGACCGCGAAGCCAAGTACGTGCGCCTGGCCGATGAATCCGTGTGCATCGGGCCCGCGCCGTCTCGTGAAAGCTACCTCAACATGCCGGCCATCATTTCGGCGGCCGAGGTCACGGATTCCGAGGCAATCCACCCGGGTTACGGGTTCTTGTCCGAAAATGCCGACTTCGCCGATCGCGTCGAGAAAAGCGGCTTCGTCTTCATCGGCCCGCGTCCCGACACGATCCGCCTGATGGGCGACAAGGTCAGCGCCAAGCGCGCCATGATCGAAGCCGGCGTGCCGGTGGTGCCGGGTTCCGAAGGCGCGTTGCCCGACGATCCGCAGGAAATCATCCGCGTTGCGCGCGAAGTCGGTTATCCGGTCATCATCAAGGCCGCCGGCGGCGGCGGTGGCCGTGGCATGCGCGTGGTGTACACCGAGGCCGCGCTGCTGAATGCCGTCACCATGACGCGTTCGGAAGCGGGCGCCGCGTTCAACAACCCGGAAGTCTATATGGAGAAGTTCCTCGAGAACCCGCGCCATGTGGAAATCCAGGTGCTGGCCGACGGCGGTCGCAACGCCGTGTGGCTGGGCGAACGCGACTGCTCCATGCAACGCCGCCACCAGAAGGTCATCGAGGAAGCGCCGGCCCCCGGCATCGCGCGCCGCCTGATCGAGCGCATCGGCGACCGCTGCGCCGACGCCTGCCGCAAGATGGGCTACCGTGGCGCCGGCACGTTCGAGTTCCTGTATGAAAACGGCGAGTTCTATTTCATCGAAATGAACACCCGCATCCAGGTCGAACACCCGGTCACCGAGCTGATCACCGGCGTCGACCTGGTGCAGCAGCAGATCCTGATCGCCGCCGGCGAGAAGTTCACGCTGCGCCAGCGCGACATCACCTTCAAGGGCCACGCGATCGAGTGCCGCATCAACGCCGAGGATCCGTTCCGCTTCGTGCCCAGCCCTGGCCGCATCACCAACTGGCACACGCCGGGCGGCCCGGGCGTGCGCATCGATTCGCACGCGTTCAACGGCTATTTCGTGCCGCCGAACTATGATTCGATGATCGCCAAGGTCATCACCTACGGCGACACGCGCGACCAGGCGCTGGCGCGCATGCGCACCGCGCTGTCGGAAATGGTGGTGGAAGGCATTTCCACCAACATCCCGCTGCATCGCGAACTGCTGCAGGATGCCCGCTTCGTCGAAGGCGGCACCAGCATCCACTATCTGGAAAACAAGCTGGCCCAGCGTCCCTGACCAGCCGATAGCAGGGGGGCTCAGGCCCCCCTTTTACTGCCTTAACCGGCTGACCGGGCCGCGGCGTTTGCCGCGGCCCGTTGGCCAGATGGAAGAATCATCATGCGTGAACTCGTGCTCCACTGCCAGGAGGCGCAAGCCGAAGCCCTGTCCGATGCGTTGCTGGAGGCGGGCGTGCTGTCGGTGTCCGTCGAGGATGCCGACCTGGGCACCGATGATGAGCGTCCGCTGTTCGGCGAGCCGGGCACCGAACCCGACGTGCAGGCCTGGGAACGCAACCGCGTCGTGGCCCTGCTGCCGGACGGCGCCGATCCCGCGCAGATCATGGAGGAAGCCGCCGCGGCGGGCGAACTCGATCCCGCGCTGTTTGCCGGCTGGAGCCTGCGCGACGTGCCCGACGCCGACTGGGTGCGCCTGACGCAATCGCAGTTCGGCCCCATCCACATCGCCGAACGCCTCTGGATCGTACCCAGCTGGCACCGCGACAGCCCGGACGTGCCGGGCCTGGAAACGCCCGCCGCCGAGGACGGCGCCATCCACATCGAACTCGATCCGGGCCTGGCCTTCGGCACCGGCAGCCATCCGACCACGCACCTGTGCCTGGCCTGGCTGGAAGCCGAACTGCCCAAGGGCGCGACCCTGCTGGACTACGGCTGCGGCTCGGGCATCCTGGCGATTGCCGCGCGCAAGCTGGGCGCCGGCCCGACCCAGGCCGTCGATATCGACGCCCAGGCGGTGCAGAGCACGGTCTTCAACGCCGAGGTCAACCACGTCGAGCTGCAGGCCATGCTGCCCGACGGCCTGGCCGACGGCACCTTCGAGGTCGTGGTGGCCAACATCCTGTCCAACCCGCTCAAGGTGCTGGCGCCCATGCTGGCCGGCCGCGTGGCCGCCGGCGGCCACCTGGTGCTGTCCGGCGTGCTGGAACGGCAGGCCGAGGAAGTGGCCGCCGCCTACGCGCCCTGGATCGCCATGTCGGTCTGGCGCGCCCGCGACGGCTGGGTCTGCCTGCACGGCCAGAAGGCCTGAGCCCGGTTCCGCAGGATCCCGCGCCATGGCTCTGACCACCCGCTGCCCGCAATGCGGTACATCGTTCAAGGTGGTGCCCGACCAGCTTCGGGTCCGCAACGGCCTGGTGCGCTGCGGCGCCTGCGCCACCGTGTTCGACGGCCGCGCCTGCCTGCTGCCCGAGACGGGCGCGGGCATGCCGGCCGCGGCCATTCCCGCCTCGAACACGCCAATCGCGCCGCCTGCGCCCGCCGCGCCGCAGGCGATCGCCGCGCCGGTCCTGGTGACGCCGCCGGTGCGGCGTCCGTCTGTCGAACCGCGCGAGGTCGCGCCCTGGGACGACCTGCCCGATGAGCCCGCCTCGCCGGGCATTCATCCGGGAGCCAGCGGCGCGTCCCCGGCCGCCGCCCCGTCAGTCGCGCCGACCGAGGAACCGGCCCCCCGGCCTCTCGCGTCCGCCGTGCCGCCCGCCGTGCTGCGCGGCCGCGACGACATCCGCCGCCGCATCGAACCCGACGCCGCGCTGGCGGAAGAGGGCGACGATGACGAAGACGAAAATGAAGACCTGGATCGCTACGACGACGAACCGCGCCTGAGCCATGCGCCGCCGCGCTGGCCGGCGCCGGCCGCGCCGCGCGACGAGCCCATCGTGGCGGTGCGCGACAGCGCGAACCACGAGGCGCCGCGCCATGCCCGGCCCGCCGAACCGGTATTCGTGGTGCGTGACGACGCGCGGCCCACGCCGCCCGGCGATGACGATGAGATCGGCCTGCGTCATCCCGATGACGATGATCAGGACGCCGATGACAGGCGCGACCTCGACGGCGCCGCCGAGCCGATCCTGGGAGACACGCGCACGCGCTATTCCAGCGCCACCGACGTCGGTCGCGCGCCGCCCGAATTTCTGGACCAGGATCGCCAGGAGCGCCATGGCCTGCTGCGCAAGCTGTGGGGCTACGCCTGCCTGATCGGCCTGCTCGCGCTGGGCTTGCAGCTGCTGTACGTGTACCGCATCGACATCGCCAATTCCGTGCCGGTGCTGCGGCCGGCGCTCGAAGCCGCCTGCAAGCCGCTGGGCTGCACGGTCGGTTACGCGCGCCGCCTGGAGCGCATCGCCATCTCTTCGTCGTCGTTACAGCCGCCCACGGGCGCGGCCGCCATCGATGACGGCCGCACGCGGCTGGTGCTGAACCTGGTGCTGCGCAATCGCTACGACAAGCCACAACATTGGCCGGCGCTGGTGCTGGACCTGACTGATTTGTCGGACACGGTGGTGGTGCGCCGCGTGCTGATGCCCGAGAATTACCTGACGCCCGAACAACTGCGCGGCCCCTTCGGGCCGGCGGGCGAACTGAAGATTTCCGTGCCGATTGAAGTGACCGGTGTTCAAGTCAACGGCTATCAACTCGACAAGTTCTTTCCTTGAAGGATGACATTCATGGCGACCCCCGTTCTGGTCTGCGGTTCGATGGCGTTCGACACCATCGCGGTGTTCGAAGGCCGCTTCAAAGAGCACATTCTGGCCGACCGCATCCAATCCCTGAGCGTGTCGTTCCTGGTGCCCAGCATGCGCAAGGAATACGGCGGTTGCTCCGGCAACATTGCCTACAACATGAATCTGCTGGGCGGCAAGCCGGTGCCGGTGGCCACCGTGGGCGAGGACGCCGGTGAATACCTCGAGCGCCTGACCGGCCTGGGCATCGACGTGAGCCGCGTCAAGGTGGTGCCGGGCACGTTCACCGCGCAATGCTTCATCACCACGGACCTGGACGACAACCAGATCACCGCGTTCCACCCGGGCGCCATGTCGTTCTCGGCCAGCAATGACCTGAGCGATGCCAAGGCGAGCTGGGGCATCGTCGCCCCGGATGCCAAGGAAGGCATGTTCGCCCACGCCGAACGCCTGCACCGCAGCGGCATCCCCTTCATCTTCGACCTGGGCCAGGCCATGCCGCTGTTCGACGGCGCCGACCTGGAACGCATGCTCGGCCTGGCCCAGGCCCTGACCGTCAACGATTACGAGGCCGGCGTGGTCGAGCAGCGCACGGGCCGCAGCATGGCGGACATCGCCACCGGCTTGCAGGCGGTGGTCGTTACCCGCGGCGCCGAAGGCGCCACGCTGCTGACCGAAGGCAAGAGCTTCCAGATCGATCCGGTGCGCGCCACCCAGGTGGTCGATCCCACCGGCTGCGGCGACGCCCAGCGGGGCGGCCTGCTCTACGGCTTGACCAGCGGCTGGAATTGGGAAGACAGCTGCCGCCTGGGCAACGTCATGGGCGCCATCAAGATCGCCTCGCGCGGTCCGCAGAACCATGCTCCGTCGCGCGCCGAGATCGACGCCGTGCTGCACGCCACCTACGGCATCCACCTGCCGGCCTGAGCCGGCGTCGGATTGGCAATACGGACGCATCGGGAACCCGGGCGTGCCGCACCGGTCGAATAGCCGGCAAAAACAGGCCGTGGGGGTTTGGCGCCGCGGCCGGTTCGCAAGCTGGTTTTCCGCCCGTGGCGGTGCGTTTCAGTGTGTTGCACGTTAGGCTGCCGCCCCCGTAGGGCGGAGTATTATCAGATCGTCGGCTGTGCCCGATCGAGGAGTCCAAATGAACCAAAGCAAAACCTTTTCCTTGTTGACGCCGCGTACCGGCCGGTGGCTGGCCGTGGCTGCCGTCGTGACCTCGATGGCAGTCCTGGGCGGTTGCGCCAATCGCAGCGCCTCCAGCGGTGTGTATAGCTATGATCAAGCCCAGCGCGAACAGATCGTCCGCACGGGCACGGTGACGGGCGTGCGCCCCATCGTCATCCAGAACGACAAGTCCAGCGGCGTCGGCATGCTGGCTGGCGGCGCGCTGGGTGGCGTGGCAGGTAACGCCATCGGTGGCGGCACGGGCCGTACCATCGCCACGGTCGGCGGCGCCATCCTGGGCGCACTGGCCGGCAACGCCGTGGAAAACCAGGTTGGCAAGAATTCCGGCTACGAAATCACGGTGCGTCTGGATAACGGCGAAACCCGCGTCGTGGCCCAGGAAGCCGATGTGCCGATCAGCGTCGGCCAGCGTGTGCAGGTCATCAGCGGCGCCGGTCCGACCCGCGTCACGCCGATGTAATCCTTCTGGCGCCAGCCACCACCCGAAGCCCGCGCATGCGGGCTTTTTTTCGTTCCGGCGGGCGGCTGGACAATCGCCTTGGTGGCTGGGGACAGGGCAGTCAGCGAGGCGAGGAGGGGATTCTGTAGCACCGCTGCAACGCAACACCCGGGATTTACCCCAAGACGTTACCTTTTCGAGCCATTTATAGCGATTTGGTCTGTAAGTTTCATGGCGATTCAACGTTTGAAGTGCCATGATGGCACCCGTGAACGAAGTCGCCGCGTGAATTTGATGTAACCAAGTGCATCGGCGACTCCTTCCGGAAGGCTGAAATCTGTCAGACGACTTTCAGCTGATTTCTATATACTCGCCGTCCAGAAACTCGGGGCGGGGATGATTTTGCCAACGAGGCAATGTAACGCCGTACTAGCTATGCACACCGAGCAAGAACTCCACACCAAGATCGGCGCGATCGTCGAGTCGATCGTCATGAAGAAAGTCACTCCCGATACGCAACTGATTGCCACCGGCCTGGTCGATTCGCTCGCCGCCGTGGATATCACGCTGGCGGTCGAGGCGGAGTACGGCTGCAGCATCCCGGCTCCCGAGATCGCCGAACATCTGCAGTCGGTACGCACGCTCGCCGGCTATGTCGCTGCCAATCTTTCGTAATCCCCGCCTGCTGTCCCACGCCGCGGCCGCCATTACGGCGGCCGCGCTGGCGTACGGGGCCTTTTGCGGCGCGGACGACGTACTGTCCCGGATTGTCCGCCCCGTTTCCACGGTGGCGTCGGACAAGAACAACTATCTGCCCAACCTGGGGCCGGATTGGGGCACGCAGCACGTCAACCTGAATCGCCTGGGCAATGCGCTCAGCGACGGCACGCTGGTGGTGCTGGGTTCGTCCGAGCTGTCCAGCCACGACTTGCGCTTCGTTCCCTACCGTTTCTTCCCCGAAGAATTGAAGGTACCGACGCTGGCCTATGGGCACGCGATGTTCCAGTCCTACGGCATCGTCAGCGTGCTCGAATCCGTCGCGGATTCACTGACCCCCAACACGCGCCTGGTGATCATGGTGTCGCCGGCCTGGTTCGCCTCGGGCGGCCAGCTGCCTCGCAGCGCGTTCGCCGAACACGTCACCGGCCCGGTCTGGGATCGTCTCTGGGACAAGCCCAGCACGCGCGAACAGATGCAGAACTGGATCAGCGACAACGCCAACTGGGGCTTGCTCTGGCTGATCGCCAACGGCCAGGTTGCCGAGCTCAAGGACAAGCTGTCGCTGTGGTGGAACGCGCGCAAGGAACCCGCGCCAGATCGTCCGCGCAGCAAGCTGTCGGTGCCCGCGCATCGCTTCGTGACATGGCCCTCGTCAGCGCGGCTCAACCCGGGCCAATGGTCGCGCCTTACGCACGAAGCGCGCGAAGTCGAACACCAGCTGGGCGGCAACAACCCCTACGACGTGCGCGACGACTACTACAAGCAATACCTGGCGCCCTTGTATTCGCCGGCGCGAAACGAGTTCGCCGACGTCGATCCGCTCACGCGCACCGAGCTGGGCGACCTGTCGCGTGTCATGGCCCTGTTGCAACGGCGCAAGGTCAAGGCCTACTTCGTGATCCAGCCGTTCAATCCCAAGCTCATCCTCGACGTCGAACGCTTCGATCCGGTGGTGGCCGCCATTACCGGCATGTGCCAGCGCTACCAGATGGGTTGCCTGGATATGTACAGCATTCCCTTCGAGCCGGGCATGGTGCGCGATGACATGCATCTGGCCGAACTCGGTTGGGCGATGGCGGACCAGGGCATTGCGGAGTACTTTTCCCGATGAATCTCATTCCAGGCGCCGATGCGGCGCAAGGCGAAGCCGGCCAGAAGCAGGACGCCCGCAAGGCGGCCAAGGCCTGGGGGCGGCGCTTCTTCTGGCACCTGTGCCTGTATATCGGGGTGATCCTGGTGTTCGTGCTGCAGGCGCAGCCCACCACGGGCAGCGGCGGACCTATCAAGGTCGAATTCCAATATCAACAGTTCTGACCGCAGCATGGAATTGTTCGCAAGTTTGAGTTTTTTCGGCGGCGCCTTGTTCGGCGGGCTGGGCCTGTTGGCCTACCGTTCGGTCGGCATGCCGCTGCGCATTGGTTATCGCCATATCATCGGCGTGATCTGCCTGGGCGTGTGGATGGCGGTGTTCTGGGCGCGTCCCTACCAGCCCATCGCGCTGCTGGCCATCTCGGGCAGCGCGCTGTGGGCCATGCGCCGCAACTACATCCCGACCTGGCTGGCCGTTGTCATCACCATGACGCCGCTGCTGCTGGTCAAGACCGGCGTGTCGCACCTGGGCGCGATGCTGGGCCTGTCGTTCGCCACCTTCCGCGCCATCGACGTGCTGCTGTTCGCGCCGCGCAACGAGCGGGTGTCGCCGCTGGACTACTTCATCTACCTGTTCTTCCCCCTGACGCTGCTGGCCGGCCCGATGTACCGCTGGCGCAATTTCCAGGCCGACCTCAAGCGCGGCTATGAAGGCGTCAACCTGAACACCTGGCTGACCGGCCTGGAACTGATCATGCTGGGCGTGATCCAGAAGTTCGGCCTGGCCGAGCTGATCTGGCGCTACGGCCTGTCGACCCTGGACGCCCACGATTATTCGTTCACCGGCGTGGCGCTGAACGCCTCGCTCTACAGCGCCTACCTGTTCTTCGATTTCGCCGGCTATTCCACCATGGCCATCGGCATCGGCATGCTGTTCGGCTTCACCTTGCCGATCAACTTCCGCAACCCGCTGGCGACGCTGAATCCGCAGGACTTCTGGCGCCGCTGGCACATCAGCCTGTCCGAATGGCTGCGCGACGTCGTGTTCATGCCGATCTACAAGGCGCTGAGCAAGACCTCGTTCTTCTCGCGCCACCGTCTGGCGGCGCAGAACATCGGCATCTTCGCCACGCTGCTGGCCATGGGTGTGTGGAACGGGTTGTCGGTGCACTACATCGTCAGCGGCCTGATGTTCGGCGCCTATTCGGTCGGTCACAACCTGCTGATCAACGCCGCCCGCACCCGGCCGGCGCTGCAGGCCACGCTGGCGCGGCCCGTCATGCGTTTCCTCGGACGCGTGCTCACCCTGATCCTGGCTGCCCTGGCGCTCTACGTGTTCAGCGGCCGCAGCCCCATCTGACGCCGGGAGTTTCGGCATGCGTTTCGACCTGAAGACATTCCAGTTCGTTGACTCCGCGCGCGCGCCCGACGCGCTCGCGGTGGTCGGCGCCGACCGCAGCCTGACCTGGGCGCAACTGCGCGAGGAGGCCGAGGCCTGGGCCGCCCAGGCGCGCGAACATGGCGCCGCGCCGGACGTGCCGGTGGCCATCTATGGCCACAAGGAAGCGTCGTTCTTCGTTGCCATGGTTGGCGCGCTGCTGATCGGCGCGCCATTCGTGCCGGTCGATACCATCTACCCGCCGGAACGCCTGCGCCGCATCGTCGAGATCGTGCGCGCCGCCGCCGTCTACGACGCCGCGGCCCAGGGCTTCGAGCCGGGCGAGGGCGCCGAGCTGGCCGAGCGCGGCCTGGCCTACGTCATGTTCACGTCCGGTAGCACCGGCGACCCCAAGGGCGTGCAGATCGGCCGCGAGAGCGTCGGCCTGCTGGGTGACTGGATGCTGGGCAGCTTCGGCTTGGGCGAGGCGCCGGTGTTCATGAACCAGGCGCCGTTCAGCTTCGACCTGTCGATGTACGAGGTATTCGCCACGCTCGCCGCCGGCGGCACTTGCGTGCTGAACTCCCGCGAGCAGATCGGCGCGGCCGCCACCTGGATGGGCCGGCTGGCGCAGAACGGCGTAAGCGTGTGGGTGTCGACGCCGTCGTTCGCGCACCAGCAACTGGCCAACCGCGACTTCTCGCCGGCCACGCTGCCGACGCTGCGCACCTTCCTGTTCTGCGGCGAGCCGCTGCCGGCCGCGCTGGCGAAGAAGCTGCGCCAGCGTTTCCCGGACGCGGTCATCCTGAATACCTATGGCCCGACCGAGGCCACCGTTGCCACCACCTGGATCGCCATCACCGATGCCGTGCTGGCGATGCACGACCCGTTGCCGGTCGGCCACGCCAAGCCGGATTGCGAGCTGCGCATCCAGGACGGCGAGATCTGCATCATCGGCGACCACGTCATGCGCGGCTACCTGAACCGCCAGGACCTGAACGAGACCAAGCTGTTCGTGGCCGAGGATGGCCGCCGCGGTTTTCGCACCGGTGACCTGGGTGAGTTGGGCGCGGACGGGCTGCTGTTCTGCCGTGGCCGCATGGATGACCAGATCAAGTTGAACGGCTATCGCATCGAGCTGGCCGAGATCGACGAGGCCTTGCATGGTCTGCCGGGCGTGGCGGGCGGCGCCTGCGCGGTGCTGCGCCGGCCCGATGGCACGGCGGTGCGCCTGATTGGATTCGTCGCCGGCACGGCCGCGGGGCGGGATGATGCCTGCCTGCTTGAGCAGGATGCGCTGTCGGGTTGGAAGGAGCGACTGGCGCAGCGCCTGCCGCCCTATATGGTTCCGTCCGAGCTGGTGGCCTGCGTGGTGCTGCCCATGTCGAACAACCACAAGATCGACCGCAAGAAGCTGATCGATATCTACGCCGCGATTCCGGCGTAGCGCGCCGGTTGCGGCGCATGGCGGAAAATGGCCCGGGCGGTATTGCCGGGCCGTTTCCGTTTTTTCAGACGCCCATCAGGCCGTAGCTCAGGCGCGCCAGGACCATCAGGAGGACCTGCGCCACGATCAGCAGTACCAAGGGCGAAAAGTCGATCGAGGTGCGCGGCAGCAGCCGGCGGATGGGATCCAGCATCGGCGCGGTCAGCGCCTGCAGCAGCGGCATCATGGGCGCCATCGGGTTGACCCACGAGAGCACTGCCTGGATCAGGGTCAGCCACACGATCAGGTTCAAGGCCCACTTGAGCGCCATGAGCAGCGCCGACAGCATGGCCGAAGGCAGCAATACGGCCGGGATCAGCGCGCCGATGGCGACCAGCCAG
Source organism: Achromobacter sp. CSND-B12 (assembly GCF_052906545.1). Taxonomy (NCBI): domain Bacteria; kingdom Pseudomonadati; phylum Pseudomonadota; class Betaproteobacteria; order Burkholderiales; family Alcaligenaceae; genus Achromobacter; species Achromobacter sp. CSND-B12. Next base: position 3,779,660 of record NZ_JBREGJ010000001.1, read on the forward strand.
ATCAACACCAGATAGACCAGCGCCGACAGCCAGGTTGCCACCAGGCTGGTCCAGTCTATCTTGTTGCCCGCGGGGATGATCTTGCGCAGAGGCAGCACCAGCCAATTGGTGGCCTGGTAAATGACGCGCGCCAGCGGGTTGAAGGGATGCAGCCGTATCGCGTGCATCCAGGCGCGGGCGATCAGGGCCGCGCCGAACAGCGTGAATGCGATTTCGAGCAGGAAGCGGAGGATTTCACCGAGCATGGACGCTATCTACCTAATGAAGACGGCTTTTATTGTCTCACGGCAATGCGGCAACGGTGGCGTCCTGCCCCTCGAGCGGGCGTTCTTTCTAGCGGTAGGCGCGCCAGGCGGCCCGAAATAAAAACCGCCTGGCCAAGGCCAGGCGGTTTGAGGCACTGCTGCCGTTGTGACCGGTCCGATTACGGACGGCCACCCGTCGGGAACGGCCACGACGCGGCGGGGTTCAGCGCGGTCTTCGCGCCCGGAGCGGCTGCCGTGGACGGCGGCGTGACGGGCTTCTTCGGAGCGGCTTTCTTCGCAGCCGGCTTCTTGGCAGCGGCGGGCTTCGCAGCCGGCTTGGCAGCGGGCTTCTTGGCGGCCGGGGCCTTCTTGGCTACGACTTTCTTGGCAACCGCCTTCTTGGCGGGGGCCTTCTTGGCAACCGCCTTCTTGGCGACGGCCTTCTTGGCTACCGCTTTCTTGGCGACGACCTTCTTGGCAACCGCTTTCTTGGCGGGGGCCTTCTTGGCTACCGCTTTCTTGGCGACGGCCTTCTTGGCAACCGCCTTCTTGGCGACGACCTTCTTGGCCGCTGCCTTCTTGGCTACCGGCTTCTTGGCCGCGACTTTCTTGGCGACGGCCTTCTTGGCTACCGCTTTCTTCGCGACCTTCTTGGCGGCCGGCTTCTTGGCGGCAACCTTCTTCACCGCCGGCTTCTTGGCGGCGACCTTCTTGACGGCTACCTTCTTGACGGCAGCTTTCTTGGCCGGAGCGGCCTTCTTAGCTACTGCCTTCTTGGCGGCGGGCTTCTTCACCGCTTTCTTTACGGCTTTCTTGGCTGTTGCCATGGTCATGCTCCTTAGGTTCAGGGGTCCCAGAACTTAAACCCGTGCCCCGATCCGCCAACAAGGCGAACCGTGCCCGGGCTATTCATCGGCGCATGCCGCTGTTCTGTGCGAGCAACAGCTACTACGGTTTGCGCTAATGAATTCGGCACAGCCATTTGATATGGCCCCCGCTCCTTTGGCGCGAGCCATTTCAAATGGCGCCGGTGGGCAGCCTGATCACAGACCGCCTACCGCTTGTTCTACGTGTTCGAAAACACCCTGACCTGGGAGATCGCCCTCAAGGCCTGGCGCGAACGCGACGCTCTTGCAAGAGCGTGCCCGCGCCGGGCCCGAAGGCGAACTGCGTTACTCCCAGCTCAGCGTGCCACCGGTTTGGTATTCGATCACGCGAGTTTCAAAAAAGTTGCGTTCCTTCTTAAGGTCGATCATTTCCGCCATCCACGGGAAGGGATTCTCTTCCTGCGGGTACAGCGGTTCGATACCGATTTGCTGGCAACGACGGTTGGCGATGAAGCGCAGGTAGGATTTGAACATGGGAGCGTTCAAGCCCAACACACCGCGCGGCATCGTGTCTTCGGCGTAAGCGTATTCGAGTTCGACCGCTTTGCGGAAGAGTTCTCGAATTTCTTCGCGGAATTCCGGCGTCCACAGATGCGGATTTTCCAGTTTGACGGTGTTGATCAGGTCGATGCCGAAATTGCAGTGCATGGATTCATCGCGCAGGATGTACATGTACTGCTCGGCCGCGCCGGTCATCTTGTTCTGGCGACCCAGCGCCAGGATCTGCGTGAAGCCAACGTAGAAGAACAGGCCTTCCATCAGGCAAGCGAAGACGATCAGCGACTTCAGCAGCGTCTGGTCGGCTTCGGGCGTGCCCGTCTTGAAGTTGGGGTCCGCGATCGCGTCGATGAACGGAATCAGGAACTCGTCCTTGGCGCGGATGGACGGCACTTCGTTGTAAGCGTTGAAGATCTCCGCTTCGTCCAGGTCCAGGCTTTCGACGATGTATTGATAGGCGTGCGTGTGGATGGCTTCTTCGAAGGCCTGGCGCAGCAGGAACTGGCGGCATTCGGGGGCCGTGATGTGGCGGTAGGTGCCCAGCACGATGTTGTTCGCGGCCAGCGAGTCGGCCGTGACGAAGAAACCCAGGTTGCGCTTGACGATGCGGCGTTCGTCCTCGGTGAGCCCGTTCGGGTTCTTCCAGAGGGCGATGTCGCGCGACATGTTGATTTCTTGCGGCATCCAGTGGTTCGCGCACGTGGCCAGGTATTTCTCCCATGCCCACTTGTACTTGAACGGCACCAGCTGGTTGACGTCGGTCTGGCCGTTGATGATGCGCTTGTCGGCGACCTTCACGCGTTGCGAGGTGGCGTTGCCGCTGGCCGTCAGGCCGGCCGCATGCTGCGGCGCGGCCGGGGTCGGCATGGCGGTGTCGCCGAACACGCCGGTCGCCGCCCGGACTTCGGGCGCAGCCTGCCCGCCCGCCGCGGGCGCGGGGGCTTGTGCAGGTTGCGTGGCGAGGGTGTCGTCTTCCCAATTAATCATGATTCATTCTCCGGAGGCGGTTATTGGCAGGCTTCGCACTCTTCGAAGCCGGGGTCGCCCGGCCGCATGGTGCAAACCGCCCCGAGAACTTCGGGTTCCGGCAAAACAGGTGCAGCGGACACGGGGGCGGCGGCGGAAGTGCCACCGGCGCTGACGGCGTTCAGTTCGCCGCCGCGTCCCGTCGACTTCTCGGCGCTGGTGGCGCCAAGGGTACGCAGGTAATAGGTCGTCTTCAGGCCACGCTTCCAGGCCAGCTTGTAGGTGTCGTCCAGCTTCTTGCCGGAGGCGCCGGCCATGTAGATGTTCAGCGACTGGGCTTGATCGATCCACTTCTGGCGACGCGAGGCGCATTCCACCAGCCAGCTCGGTTCGACTTCGAACGCGGTGGCGTAGAGTTCGCGGAGTTCGGAAGGTACGCGATCGATGCGGGACAGGCTGCCGTCGAAGTACTTGAGGTCGGCGACCATGACTTCGTCCCAGAGACCGAGTTTCTTCAGGTCACGCACGAGGTAATCGTTAACGACCGTGAACTCGCCGGAGAGATTCGATTTGACGTACAAGTTCTGGAAAGTGGGTTCGATGCACGCAGATACACCAATGATATTGGAAATAGTCGCGGTTGGGGCGATTGCGATGCAATTGGAGTTGCGCATGCCATGTTGTTTGATGCGCGCGCGCAACGCATCCCAATCGAGGGTGCTCGATTCATCGACCTCGACATGACCACCGCGTTCGTCACGCAGCATCTTCAACGTGTCTTGCGGCAGGATGCCACGCGACCACAGCGAGCCTTCGTACGATTGATAGCGGCCACGTTCTTCGGCCAGCAGGCTCGAGGCCCAGTAGGCGTGATAGCACACCGCTTCCATCGAGCGGTCGGCGAATTCAACGGCGGCTTGCGACGCGTACGGCACGCGCATCATCTGCAGGCAGTCCTGGAAGCCCATGATGCCCATGCCCACCGGACGATGGCGCGCGTTGGAGTTGCGGGCCTTGTCGACGGCGTAATAGTTGATGTCGATGACGTTGTCGAGCATGCGCATGGCGATGCTGACGGTGCGCTTGATCTTCTCGTGGTCGAGTTCGAAACCGCCGCCAGCGGCCGGCTTCATGTGCGCGACCAGGTTCACCGACCCCAGGTTGCAAACCGCGATTTCCGATTCGTTGGTGTTCAGCGTGATCTCGGTGCACAGGTTCGAGCTGTGGACCACACCGACGTGCTGCTGCGGCGAACGGATGTTGCACGGATCCTTGAACGTGATCCACGGGTGGCCGGTTTCGAACAGCATCGACAGCATCTTGCGCCACAGGGTCAGCGCCGGCATCTTCTTGAACAGCTTCAGGTCGCCGCTGGCGACGCGCGCTTCATAGCCGACGTAGGCTTCTTCGAAGGCCTTGCCGTACTTGTCGTGCAGGTCGGGGCAGTCGGACGGCGAGAACAGGGTCCATTCGCCGCCTTCCATGACGCGCTTCATGAACAGGTCGGGAATCCAGTTCGCCGTGTTCATGTCGTGGGTGCGACGACGCTCGTCGCCGGTGTTCTTGCGCAGTTCGAGGAATTCCTCGATGTCCAGGTGCCACGATTCCAGGTAGGTGCAGACCGCGCCCTTGCGCTTGCCGCCCTGGTTCACCGCCACGGCGGTGTCGTTGACGACCTTCAGGAACGGGACCACGCCCTGGCTTTCGCCGTTGGTGCCCTTGATGTGGCTGCGCAGCGCGCGCACCGGGGTCCAGTCGTTGCCCAGGCCGCCGGCGTACTTGGCCAGCAGAGCGTTTTCCTTGATGGCGTCGTAGATGCCTTCCAGGTCGTCGGAGACGGTGGTCAGGTAGCACGACGACAGCTGCGAGTGCAGGGTGCCCGAGTTGAACAGCGTCGGGGTCGAGCTCATGAAGTCGAACGACGACAGGATCTCGTAGAACTCGATGGCGCGGGCTTCGCGATCGGTCTCGCGCAGCGCCAGGCCCATGGCCACGCGCATGAAGAACACCTGCGGCAGTTCGATGCGGGTGCCGCGGATGTGCAGGAAGTAGCGGTCGTACAGGGTCTGCAGGCCGAGGTAGCCGAACTGCAGGTCGCGCTTGGCGTTCAGCGCCTTGCCCAGCTTGGTCAGGTCGTAGCCGGCCAGGTCGGGCGACAGCAGGCCGCCTTCGATGCCGCGGGCGATGAAGGTGGGGAAGTACTCGGCGTAGCGGGCGGCCATGCCGTCCTGCGAGACTTCCTCGCCCAGCACTTCCTTGCGGATCGTGTGCAGCAGCAGGCGGGCGGTGACCTGGCTGTAGGCCGGGTCCTTCTCGACCAGCGCGCGCGCCGACAGGATGGCGGACTTGAACACTTCGTCGACGGGGATGCCGTCGTACAGGTTCTTGACCGTTTCCTTCAGGATGGCTTCGGAGTCGATGAATTCGGCCAGGCCTTCACCGGCGGCGACGATGGTGGCGCGCAGTTCGGCGATGTCCAGCGGACGGCGGACACCCGCATCCGTGACGTGCAGCACGTTTTCCTGCGGCACGGCGTCGACCTTCTGCTGGCCTTCGGCGGCCGCGGCGGCGGCGCGTTCCTGGGTGCGCTTCTCGCGGTAGAGCACGTAGGCGCGGGCGACGTCGTGCTGGCCCGAGCGCATCAGGGCCAGTTCGACCTGGTCCTGGATGTCTTCGATATGGAAGGTGCCGCCACCGGGGCGGTTGCGCACCAGCGCGTTGACGGCCTGGGTCGTCAGTTGTTCAACCAGCTCGCGCACGCGGGCCGAGGCCGCGCCCTGGCCGCCGTTGACGGCCAGGAAGGCCTTGGTCATGGCGATGGCGATCTTGCCGGGTTCGAACCCGACCACCGAGCCATTGCGGCGGATGATGTTGTAGCTGGCCCATTGCCCGCCGTTGGCGTCGGCAGGGGAATCGGTTTGCGAGGGCGGCACGGCCGAGGGCCGGGTCACAGAGGCGATCGTAGTCTGCATGGAAGCTCCTGTGCGAAAAGCGCGTAGATAGCGACATGACGACGTCATGTCAGGTACGAAATTGGATCTTATTGAGGGGGTCGCAACGCTTGGACGGACGAATCCGCATGGCGTGGCCGACGAGTATCAGCGGTTAGGCGACCACAAGATGTAGTGTAGCACCCCTCGTTGGACACTAATTCTAGTGATCGAGTACGACAGCTACAAGAAGAAGATAGGATCAGGTTCCCAAAACATTGTTACTAAATGCACTGGGCGCGCCTAGCAAGGCGCGCCCAGGAGAATGCCGCTCAGCGCGAGTGTTTATGCGGTTTTCCGCAGGGGTACATCGCGCGGGGCAGGCGCCGTATAGCTTTGCATCAAGCGGGCCAGCTCCGTCCTGTACTTCTCGACGTTCGCAGCCTTCACGTGGCCGAAGCCGCGGATGGTTTCTGCAAGGGCGGCGATTGTAGCCGCTTGCGCCAGGTTGTCGCGGTTCAACCCTGCGAGCAACTGGTCTATGGTCTGGCGGTACTCGCCCACCAGCGCGCGCTCCATCTTGCGTTCGGCGGTGTGGCCGAACGGATCGAACCAGGTGCCGCGCAGGCGCTTGAAGCGGGTCAGCAGCTTGAGCGCGGTCATGGTGCGCGGGCCCAGCGTCACCTTGCGCGGCACACCGGTGCGCGGGTCCTTGCGCGCGAAGATCGGCGGCGCCATGTGGAAGCGCAGGCTGTAGTCGCCCTCGAACTGGCCCTTGAGCTGGGCCTGGAAGGCCTCGCCCGTATAGAGGCGGGCGACTTCGTATTCGTCCTTGTAGGCCATCAGCTTGAACAGTCCGCGCGCCACCGCCATGGCCAGGCGCGGCGTCCTGGCGTCGGGCGCCAGCTCGCGCTCGCGCGCGGCGACGCGTTCGACCACCTCGCGGTAGGCCTGCGCGTAGGCGGCGTCCTGGTAAGCGGTCAGGTCTTCGACGCGGCGCGCCACGGCGCGCTCGAAGGTTTCCGGCACATGCAGTTGCACCACCTGGGCGCGCGGGCGCAGCGCGCCTTCCAGCGCTTCGGGTTGGTGCGCGGCCAGGCGGCCGCTGTCGAAGGCCGCGCGGTTGGCGGCCACGGCGACGCCATTCAGTTCGATGGCGCGGTTGATGGCGGCCTGCGACAGCGGCACGCCGCCGCGCTGCCAGGCGTAGCCCAGCATGAACATGTTCGACAGGATGCTGTCGCCGAACAGCGCCAGCGCGGCCTCGTGCGCATCGATGGCGGCGGTGTGCTCGTCGCCGGCGGCGTGGCGGATCTTGGCCAGCAGCGCTTCCGGCCGCATGGCGGCGTCCGGGTTGCGGGTGAAATCGGACACCGGGGCGACGTAGGTGTTGACGGTGACCTGCGTGTGGCCGCGGCGCAGGGCGCCCAGCGAGTCGGGCGCCACGGCGGCGACCGGATCGCACAGGATGGCGGCGTCGGCCTGCTGCCAGTCCAGGCGCACCGGGCCGGCGGCCGCGCCCGCGGGCGCCAGGCGGATGTGGCTGACGACCGTGCCGCCCTTCTGCGCCAGGCCGGTCAGGTCCAGCACCGCGGCCGACAGGCCTTCCAGGTGAGCGGCCATCGAGACGATGGCGCCGATGGTGATGACGCCGGTGCCGCCCATGCCCGCCACCAGCAGGCGGTAAGGGCGCTCCAGCGCCGGCGGCTGCGGCAGCGGCAGTTGCTGGATCAGGTGCTGCAGGCGTTCCTGGTCGGCCTTGGGCGCCGCGCTCTTTCTGGGCTTGCCGCCCATGACCGAGACGAAGCTGGGGCAGAAGCCTTCGGCGCAGGAGTAGTCCTTGTTGCAGCTGGACTGGTCGATGGCGCGCTTGCGGCCGTAGGGCGTTTCCAGCGGCACTACCGACAGGCAGTTCGATTTCACGCCGCAGTCGCCGCAGCCTTCGCACACGGCGCTGTTGATCAGCATGCGGCGGGCCGGGTCGGGGAACTGGTTCTTCTTCCTGCGGCGGCGCTTTTCGGCGGCGCAGGTCTGGTCGTGGATCAGCACGGTGACGCCGGGGATCTCGCGCAGCTCGCGTTGCAGCGCGTCGAGGTCGCGGCGGTGGTGCACCTTGATGCCGGCGCCCAGGTCCACGCCCTGGTATTTCTCGGGTTCGTCGCTGGTGACGACGATGCGGGCGACGTTCTCGCCGCGCAGTTGCTGGCAGATCTGCGGCACCGAGATCGGCCCATCCACCGGCTGGCCGCCGGTCATGGCGACGGCGTCGTTGAACAGGATCTTGTAGGTGATGTTGGCCTTGGCGGCCACGGCCTGGCGGATCGCCAGGTAGCCGGAGTGGTAATAGGTGCCTTCCCCCATGTTCTGGAAGATGTGCGGCATCTTGGTGTAGCGCGACAGGCCGATCCAGTCGACCCCTTCGCCGCCCATCTGGGTCAGGCCGCCGGTGTCGCGGTCCATCCAGGCGGCCATGTAGTGGCAGCCCACGCCCGACAGCGCCTGGCTGCCTTCGGGCACCTTGGTCGAGGTGCTGTGCGGACAGCCGGAACAGAAGTAGGGCCGGCGGCGCATGCCGTCGGCGTCGTTGGACAGCATGTCCTGGCAGTCGAAGGTGGCCAGGTCGACGCCGGGCTGCAGGCCGGCGCTGCGCGACAGCCATTGGGCCAGCGGCCGCGCCAGCAGCGACGGGCGCAGCTGGCCGGCGGACGGCACCAGCGTCTCGCCGTCGAAACCCTTCTTGCCGACCACGGTGGCGCGCTCGGGCAGGTTGAACAGCAGGTCCTTGAGCTGGGTCTCGACCACGGCGCCTTTTTCCTCGATCACGAGGATGTGCGACAGGCCGCGCGCGAACTCGAGCATGCGTTCGGCGTCCAGCGGCCAGGTCAGGCCGGGCTTGTAGATGCGCACCGGCGCGTTGGCGGTGACGGTGTCCACGCCCAGGCGCGCCAGCGCTTCCATGGCGTCCAGGTGGGCCTTGCCGACGGTGACGATGCCGACGGTGGCCTTGGGTGCCGGACAGGTGAGGCGGTCGATGCTGTGGCGGCGGGCGAAGGCGGCCACCGCCTTCATGCGCAGGTTCATGCGGGTTTCGACCGCCAGCGACAGGAAGTCGCGGGCGGAGTATTCCAGCGCTTCCGGCGGCAGGTCCGGATCGGCCGGCATGTCGTAGCTGCGCACCGGCGCGGGCGTGAAGGAGTGGCCGCTCTCGATGGTCTCGGACACGGCCTTGAAGGCGACCCAGGTGCCGGAGTGGCGCGACAGGGCCCAGCCCCACAGGGCGAAGGTTTCGTATTCGTCGATCGAGGCCGGGTGCACGATGGGCATCTGCCAGCCGATCAGCGAGGCCTCGCTGGCGTGCGGGATCGATGAGGAGACGGCGGTGTGGTCGTCGCCCACCACCACCAGCACGCCGCCATGGCGCGAGGCGCCGGCGGCGTTGCCGTGGTGCAGGGCATCGCCGGCGCGATCCACGCCGGGGCCCTTGCCGTACCACATGGCGAAGACGCCATCGACATTGCGGTCGGCGCGCATGCCGGCCTGCTGCGTGCCCATGACGGCGGTGGCGGCCATGTCTTCGTTGATGCCGGGCAGGAACGAGATCTGGTTGGCGTCCAGCGCCTTCTGCGCCTTCCACATCGCCATGTCGACGCCGCCCAGGGGCGAGCCGCGGTAGCCGGAGACGAAGCCGGCGGTGTTCAGCCCGCGCTCGCGATCGACGCGGCGCTGGGTCAGCATGATGCGCACCAGGGCCTGGGTGCCGGTCAGGAAGATGCGGCCGGTCTGGCGGGTGAGGTTGTCGGCGAGCTGGTAGTCGAGGTCCAGCGCGGGCTCGGGGGCGGGGGTGCCGTCCATCATGAATGCTCCTGTAGTCGGCACCATGATAGGTTCGCGAGGCATCGGGTTTATTGCGTTTTCGGATCGTGCTATCCCTATAATTCGCAATGAATATTTCGTGTTCGCGGAATTTCGACCCAAAAAGGAGACAAGACGATGGACAAGACCGATATCGGCATCCTCAAGGCCCTGCAGGAGGATGGCCGGGCCTCGGCACAGCAGCTGTCGGACAAGGTGGGGCTATCGGCGGCGCCGGTGTGGCGGCGGGTGAAGGCGCTGGAGGCCAGCGGCGTGATCCAGGGTTACAGCGCGCAGGTGGATCGCAGCAAGGTGGGGCTGGGTTGCATGTTTGCGCAGATCAGCCTGGAGCGGCATTCGGCGAATACGGTGGAGAACTTCGAGCGGTCGGTGCGGGATGCGCCGGAGATTCTCGAATGCTATGCGGTGACGGGGGATTCGGATTTTCTGCTCAAGATTCTTGTGGAGAGTCCGGAGGCTTATGACCGGTTCTTGCATCGGTTCTTGTTCAATATGCCTGGGATTCGGCAGACGCGGACGATTGTGGCGTTGCGGGAGATCAAGCATGAGTTGAAGTTGCCTTTGTAGGGGGCTTCTTTATTTGCTTGCGGGGGGTGGGGTTCTTTAGTCGCGGGAGCCGGGGCAGGCGGGGGATGGCGGGGCTACGATTGCGGTCCGGAGCCTTCGCTCCGGACTGCCCCGGGCTCAACCTCGTCCGCCTTCGGCTCCCTACGGTTTCCGCCGGGCGCATCTACACGCCCCGCCATCCCCCGCCTGCCCCGGCTCCCGCTTTTGATGAGACTTAACGGCCGGGCTTTGGGGCGAGTTGTGTGCTTGGCGTTTTTGCCGTCAATCTGGGGTGGAGGGAGGATCTTGCGGGGTCGCCAAAAAGTGGCCGCGCGGGCGGCCGCCTTTTGGCATTTGGGTGTCTTGCGTCGTGGCGGCGGACGCTGCGCGCTGCTGGAGAGAGGCGTTGCTCGAGGGGGCAATGGCGCGGCGCGATCGTGATGGGAGGGGCTGGTGAATCCTGCGTCATCGCGCTTGATTCGATGGGCGCGATCTTTTGATGGTCTCTACTTTTGATGGTCTCTATATTGCGACGCCCTCTATATATAGAGGGCGTTTCTTTATTTGCTGTGGGCGGTTACTGCGGCTGGATGCCGGAGATCTTGATCCATTCCTTCCAGCGGGCGGTGTCTTCCTTGACGAAGGTGTCGAAGCGGGCGGTGTCCATGGCTTCGGGGGTCAGGCCGAGGGCGCGGAGTTTGTCGGCGGTGGCGGGGTCGTTGACGGCGGCCTGGGTGGCGGCGTTCATCTTGGCGACGATGTCGGGCGGGGTGCCGGCGGGGGCGGAGATGCCGAGCCAGCCGGCGACGACGAAGTCGGGGTAGTAGGTCGACATGGTGGGGACGTCGGGCCAGGCGGGGTGGCGCTGGGCGGCCGTGACGGCGAGGGGGGCGAGGCCCTTGCCGTCGATCTGGCCCATGGCGGTCAGGTAGTCGACGAAGGCGAAGCCGATCTGCTTGCCGCGCAGGTCGGTGATGATCTGGGTGATGTTCTTGTAGCCGGCGGCGCCGATGTTGATGCCTGCGCGTTGCTTGAACAGTTCGGACGGCACTTGCGAGGACGAGCTGTAGTAGCCGAAGAAGACTTCGCCGGGATGCTTCCTGGCGTACTCCACCAGTTCCGGCACGGTGCGATAGGGGCTGTCGGGGGCGACGATGCCGACGGTGCCGAAGGTGCCGAGCATGCCGACCTGCGCGAAGTCCTTTTGCGCGTCGTAGGGCAGGCGCTTGTAGAGGAACTGGTTGGCGGCGTGGGTGGAGTTGGTGGACAGGAGGAAGGTGTAGCCGTCGGCGGCGGCGTTCCTGGCGGCGTTGGTGCCGACGATGCCGCCGGCGCCGGGGCGGTCTTCGACGATGACGGTCTGGCCGGTCTGCTTGCCCAGGAACTGGGCGAAGGTGCGGGCGGTGAGGTCGGCGGCGCCGCCGGCGGCGGATGGGACGATCAGCGTGATGGGTTTCTCGGGCCAGCCGGCGGCGTGCGTGGTGGCGGCCAGCAGCAGGCTGGCGGCGGCGAGCGCAGGGCGCAGGAAGGCGTGGGGCGCGAAGGCGGTGAGGGTCATGCTTGTCTCCTGGGGCGGCGCTGGCGCCGTCATGTTCTATGGCTTGCGGTGTGTGTCATGGCACGCTGAGCGCGGGCCAGGTGGATCTGCTTGGGGTTCGTTGGCGGGATGTCGAGGGTGTCCGGCGTGGGCGGGCGTCGCGGGTCAGCCGAACTGCTGGCGATACCAGTCGAGGATCGCGTCCGCGCCAACCTGCCATTGGTCGCCGTACATCATGCAATGGGGCTGTCCGGCGAGGACGGCGTGGGAAAAGCCGAACAGGCGCGCGATCGCGTGGTCCTGGCCGGGGGGATGGCGGTCGTGGGTGTCCAGGCCGGCCTCCAGGCACAGTCCGGGAGCGGCAATGGCGGCGGGGTCGACGGGCACGCGCAGCAGGTAGCGGTCGTTGAGCACGCGCGGGCTTTCGGGATTCAGGCGCTGGGTGACGGCGCTGACGTCGCGTGTAGGCGTGGTGGCCAGGAAGCGGGCGCGGATCTCGCTGGCGGCGGGCGTGGCGCGCACGGCGTCGGCGGGTACCGGCGGCAGGCCCAGCGCGCCGGGCAGGTTGGCGGGCGGCGACGGCGCCATCAGCACCACGCCGGCAACGCGGCGTTGGCTGGCGGCCAGCAGCGCGGGCAGGGCGCCCATGCTGTGGCCCACCACGACGGTGGGCGCGTCCAGCAGGTCGAGCGCGCTGACGACGTCGGCGGCCAGGTCCGCGATGCCCGTGTCGACGAAGCCGGGCGGCTGCGGTAAGGGGCCGTGGCCGCGCAGGTCGATGGCGGCGCAGGCCAGGCCGGCGCGGGCGAAATGGTCCAGGTAGTGCGCGTAGCACCAGGCGCCGTGATAGGCGCCGGGCACGAGCAGCAGGCCGGGCCTGCCGTTGGGCGCGGCGGCGGTCAGCAGCCGGCCCTGGCCGGCAACGCAGGCGGGCAGCCGGTCGGCGAGGCTGAAGTCGAGCGGATCGACGGCCTGGGCGCGGGCGGGGGAGAGAGTCGCGGTAGTCATTGCGGCCATGTTAAGTGCCGCCCTATGATGAGAAAACTTTATTTTTCCTATGGTTTGATAAGTTCATCAAATCGACTGCCGCGATGCCCGCCTTGCCCGAACTCTCGATTGCGCACTACCGCCACTTCCTGCTGGTGGCGGAATTGCGCAGCTTTCGCGCCGCCGCCGCGCGCGCGTTCCGCTCGCAGCCGGCGCTGTCGCTGTCGATCCGCGAAATGGAGCAACGCCTGGGCCAGCCGCTGTTCGAGCGCGGCAATGGCAACGCGCTGACGCGTTTCGGCCAGGACTGCCTGCCGCTGGCGCGCGAGCTGGTCGAGCACCACGATCGCGTGGCCGGCACGTTGGCGGGGCTGGCCGGCAACGAGGCCGGCACCCTGACCATGGCCTCGGTGGCGACGGTCGCGATGCACTGGTTGCCCGAGCTGGTGGCGGCCTATCGCGAGCGCTATCCGGGGGTGGCGCTGCGCCTGTTCGACGACAACTCGGAGGGCGTGGAACGCATGGTGCTGGCGGGCGAGGTGGAACTGGGGGTGTGCAGCCCGGTGCTGCGCGACCGGCGGCTGGCGTTCGAGCCGCTGCTGCGCGACGCATTCGGGCTGGTCTGCCATCGCGGCCATCCCCTGGCGGGGCGCAAGTCCGTGACCTGGCGCGAGATCGCCGGGCTGCCGCTGGTGGGCACGGTGGCCCATCGCCAGTTGGCGGACTATCCGCAGGCCGCATTCATGATGGAGCGCCAGGTGTTCGTGTCGAACATGATGTCGCTGTTGGCGATGCTGGAGCGCGGCGTGGGCGTGACGGTGCTGGCGCGGTTGGGGGTGCCGCCGGATTCGCCTGGTCTGGTTTTCGTGCCGCTGGCCCGGCCGCGCATCGAACGCGAGCTGGGCATCACCCGGCTGGCTGGCCGCCACCTGTCGCCGGCCGCTGCGCGCATGGAGGAAATGCTGCGCGCCAAGGCCGCGCGCGGTGGTCGCAGTGTCGCTTGAAACCAACGCATTTTTGCGCGTTGAGGCCTTAAAACACGAGGTTTTCGGCAAGGACTGTTGCGCAATTGCACACGCCACCGATCGTCGTTGATTCTTCACCAGCGCATCTTTAGAGTGCGTGATGTTTGCTGCGCGGGGGCGTGCCGGTTTGAGCGGCGCGGCGCGTCGACAGACGTGTTGAGGAAGTCATGAGCAGTGTGTATTTGCGTTCGGCGGGCGTGGCCTGCGCCGTTCTGATCCTGGCCGGCTGCGCCGCCCGGAAACCCGCCTCCATCACCGAGGCCCAGCCGGAGGGGCCGCCCAAGCCGGCCGCGTGCGTACCGGCGAAAAGCGGCGATCCCATGATAGGCACCTGGTATTCGAACTCCAGGCCGAAGGGCGTCAGCGGTGACTTCCAGGCGCTCACGGTGCTGTACGCCGACGGCCGCATGGCCTACGAAACCCAGCTGAAGATCGGCCGCAAGACGCGCCCGGCGCTGCGCGAGACCGGTTGCTGGAGCGTGGTGGACGGCGTCTACACGATGCAGACCACGCAATCGAACGGCGAGATCGTCGACGCCGCCGATCCTATCTACGTCAACCGCTACCGTGTCGAGAAAGTCGAGCAGGCCAAGCTGACGCTGCGGGAACTCAAGAGCGGCGGCCAGGTCGTTACCGCGCGCCGCATGCCGCAGGGCTACCGCCTGCCGTATTGATCCCGGTCCGGCCGGCCCGGCCGGCAACCCGACGTTGCGCCGGACGGACGGAATCCGCCGGCCGGCGTCGCCAAGCGGGCGCGCCTGCGGTAAGGTGCGGACTTCGTCCTCCATCCCCGCCGGCCTTCCATGCCCGCCCTCTCTTCCGAAGCGCGCGCCATCGCGCTGCTCGCCCTGGCCGCTTTCGTCAGCGCCAGCGCCTTTCGTATCTGTGATCCCATGTTGCCGCAGTTGGCCGCCGAGTTCGGCGCCACCACTGGCCAGGCCGCGCGCGCGGTGACCGCGTTCGCCGTGGCCTACGGCGTATTGCAGATGTTCTTCGGCCCGGTGGGCGACCGCTACGGCAAGTATCGCGTGGTCAGCGTGGCGACGTTTGCCTGCGCGCTGGGCAGCGCCGGCGCGTTCGTGGCCGAGTCGCTGGACGTGCTGGTGTTCTGCCGCGCCCTGTCGGGCGCGGCGGGGGCCGGCATCGTGCCGCTGTCGATGGCCTGGATCGGCGACACCGTGCCGTACGAAAGGCGCCAGGCGACGCTGGCGCGCTTCCTGACCGGGACCATCCTGGGCATGGCGGCCGGACAACTGGCCGGCGGCCTGTTCGCCGACACCCTGGGCTGGCGTTGGGCCTTCGCGGCGCTGGTGGTCGGCTACCTCGTGGTGGGCACGCTGCTGCAGCTGGAAGTGCGGCGCCAGCGCGCGCTGGGATTGGGCGTGGTCGACCCCAACGCGCCGCGCCAGGGCTTCGTGGCGCAGGCGCGGCTGGTGCTGGGCACGCCCTGGGCGCGGGTGGTGCTGGCCACGGTGTTCATCGAGGGCCTGCTGGTGTTCGGCGCCCTGGCGTTCGCGCCGTCGTACCTGCACGAACGCTTCGATATCTCGCTGACCGCGGCCGGCGCCCTGGTGGCGGTGTACGCCGTGGGCGGGCTGCTGTACACGGTGGTGGCGGGCCGCGTCCTCAAGCGCCTGGGCGAACGTGGCCTGGCGGTCGCGGGCGGGCTGGTGCTGGGCGTGGCGTTCCTGTCGTACCTGCTGGGGCCGGTGTGGTTGTGGAGCCTGCTGGCCAGCGTGCTGGCGGGCTTCGGCTACTACCTGCTGCACGCGACGCTGCAGACCAACGCCACCCAGATGGTGCCGTCGGCGCGCGGCACGGCGGTGGCCTGGTTCGCGTCCTGCCTCTTCATGGGGCAGGCGGCCGGTGTGGCGCTGGCCGGTTCGGTGGTGGACGAGGCCGGCGCCGCGGTGCTGTTCGGCGGCTCGGCCGTGTTGCTGCCGCTGCTGGGCGCGTTCTTCTCGCGCGCCTTGAAGGCGCGTCCCAAGGCCGCCTGATACATCCTCTGCCCGATGAAAAAAGCCCCGAACGGCCAGGCCGGACGGGGCTTTTTCGTGGGCGGATGCCCGCTCAGATCGCGGCCAGGCGCTGGAGCACGGCATCCTTGCCCAACAGGGCCAGCACCGCGTCCACTGCGGGCGTCTGGGTCTGGCCGGTGACGGCCACGCGCAGCGGGATTGCCAGTTGCGGCATCTTCAGGCCGCGATCGGCCAGCACGGCCTTGATCAGCGCCGAAATGGCCTCGCGGGTCCAGTCGGTGCCCTGGGCGCGCTGGGCGAAATCGGCCAGCGCCTCGCGCGCGGCGGCGGTCAGGTGCTGCTCGACCAGTTCAGGCGCGGCCGGCTTGAAGGCGCCGCAGAACAGCATGGCGCCGTCGGCCAGCTGTTCCAGGGTCTCGGCGCGGTCCTTGAGCAGGCCCATCACCCCCGGCAGGTCGATCTTTTCCGGATGGCCGCCGCGATGGGCGACGCGCGGCGCCACGCGTTCGGCCAGTTCGGCGTTGTCCATCTGCTTGATGTAGTGGGCGTTGACCCAGTTCAGCTTCTTCGGGTCCCACTGCGAGGCCGACTTGGACAGGTGGCGGGTGTCGAACCATTCCACCAGCTGGTCGCGGCTGAAGAGTTCGTCGTCGCCGTGGCTCCAGCCCAGGCGCGCCAGGTAGTTGATCATGGCCTCGGGCAGGTAGCCCTCGTTGTCGTACTCCATGACATTGACCGCGCCGTGGCGCTTGGACAGCTTTTCGCCGTCCGGGCCGAGGATCATGGGCACGTGGCCGTATTCGGGCAGGGTGGCGCCCAGCGCGCGCAGGATGTTGATCTGGCGCGGGGTGTTGTTGACGTGGTCATCGCCCCGCAGCACGTGGGTGATGCCCATGTCCCAGTCGTCCACCACCACGCAGAAGTTGTAGGTGGGGGTGCCGTCCGGGCGCGCGATGATCAGGTCGTCCAGCTCGGTGTTGTCGAAGCTGATGGGGCCCTTGACCATGTCGTTCCAGGCGGTGGCGCCGTCCTGGGGATTCTTGAAGCGCACCACCGGCTTGCGGCCTTCGGGCACCGGCGGCAGGGTCTTGCCGGGCTCGGGGCGCCAGGTGCCGTCGTAGCGCGGCTTGTCGCCGCGGGCGCGGGCGGCCTCGCGCATGGCCTCGACTTCCTCGGGCGAGCTGTAGCAGTGGTAGGCGGTGCCGGCGGCCAGCATCTGCGCCACCACTTCACGGTAGCGTTCCATGCGCTGCATCTGGTAGAACGGGCCTTCGTCCGGCTGCATGCCGAGCCAGTCCATGCTGTCCAGGATGGCCTGCACCGCTTCCGGCGTGGAGCGTTCGACGTCCGTGTCTTCGATGCGCAGCACGAAGGTGCCCTTGTGGTGGCGCGCGAAGGCCCAGGAGAACAGCGCGGTGCGGGCGCCGCCCAGGTGCAGGAAGCCCGTGGGCGAAGGCGCGAAGCGGGTACGGATGGGGGAGGAGGCGTTGGAAGTCATAGGTGGCAATGATAGCGGCTGCGGCGCCGCGAATGCGGCGTCGGACTGGCCCGGATCAAGCGGACGGCGGGGTTGTCTTGTTACGATGGACGCTATTTTAGATTAGTGCCTGTTCCCGCCATGCTGCGACACGCTCTTGCCCCGATGTTCGAACCCGGTTCGCTGGTGATCGTCGCCGATCGGCCGCTGCCGGCGGCGACGTCGCTGCCACCCGCGCTCAAGGCGAAAACCACGGTGGTGGCCTGCGACCCTGGCGCCGCGCCCGACCTGCCGGAGACGCTCCAGGGCTTGGCCGCTGGCGAGCGGCCCGATCTGGCCCTGGTTTGCGTTTCGCCGGCCGTGCTGCCCGAGACCCTGCGCCGGCTGTCCCCGCTGGCCCCGCGCTCGGTCATCCTGTTGCCGCACGAGCTGCCCGACCCTTACCCGCGCGGCACGCTGGCGTTGTGCCGCGCCTGGGCCGAGGAAAACCGCTGCGAATTGCTGGGGCCGCGCTCGTTCGGCGCCCAGCGCCCGCATGCCGGCCTGAACCTGAGCCAGCATCCGGTGCTGGCGCGCGCCGGCCGCGTGGCGCTGCTGGCGCAGTCGCGCTCCATCATGGCCGCCGTCATGGACTGGGCCGAGGACGTGCATATCGGCTTTTCCACCGCCGTGTCGCTGGGCGACGAGGCGGTGGTGGGCCTGTCCAAGGTGCTGGACTACCTGGCCAGCGATCCTCGCACCGACAGCATCGTGCTGTACCTGGAAGACGTCGGGCCGGCGCGCGAGTTCATGAGCACGCTGCGGGCCGCGGCCAGCGTCAAGCCGGTCATCGTGCTCAAGGCCGGCCGCGCCGACACCGACAGCGCCGACGCCATCTTCGACGCCGCGCTGCGGCGCGCCGGCGCGGTGCGGGTGCGCTACTTCGTGCAGCTGTTCTCGGCGGTCAAGGTGCTGGGCTACACGCGCCGGCCCAAGGGGCGGCGGGTGGCGCTGATCTCCAACGGCAGCGGGCCTCCGCAGCTGGCCATGGACCTGATCGGCCCGGACGCGGCGGTGCTGCGCGCCGAGCTGGCGCCGGCCACGCAGCGCGCGCTGGCGGCAATGCTGGAGCCGGACGCGGCCAGCGCCAATCCTGTCATCACCTACGTGCCGCTGACGCCGGAACGCATCCGCGCCATCCTCGACGTGGTGCTGGACGACGCCGGCGTGGACGGCGTGCTGGTGCTGCTGGCGCCCGACGCGCTGGCCGACATGCCGGCGGTGGCGCGCGAGCTGGCGCAGATCGCGCCCAAGGCCAGAAAGCCCGTGGTCACCTGCTTCATGGGCGACGCCGGCATGCGGCCGTTGCGGCGCATGCTGGACGACGCCGGCACCTCGGCGTTCCGCACGCCCGAGTCCGCTGCCGACGCCTTCGGCGTGCTGGCCACGCACCACTACAACCAGCAACTGCTGTTGCAGACCCAGCCGCCCGAGCCGGCCACCCATGTGCCCGACCTGGCCGCCGCGCGCGAGATCCTGGCGCGGGTGCGGGCCGATTGCCGGCGCGAACTGAATACCTCCGAGGTCCGCGCGCTGCTGTCCCTGTTCTATGTCCCCTTGCGCGACATGCCGCTGGACGTGGCGGCGGCCGAACCGGAATCCCGCCCCATGGCGATCCGCGTACGGCGCGATCCGCAGTTCGGGCCGGTCATCCGCTTCGGCGCCGGCGGCCCGGACGCGGTGCTGTCGCAATCGGACCGCGGCATCGACCTGCCGCCGCTCAACGGCTTCCTGGCGCGCCAGATGATCGAGCGCAGCCGGCTGTGGCGCCGGGTGCTGGCGCCGCGTGTCGGCCACCTGGCCGCCGAGGCCTTGCAGCAGGCGCTGGTGCTGGTCTCGGAGATGGTGTCGGAGCTGCCGGACATCGAAACGCTCGACATCGACCCACTGTATGCCGGCGACACCCATCTGCGCGCCGGCGGCCTGCGCATGACGCTGGCCGAGAAGCCGGGCTGCGAAACGCCCCAGACCGCCGGCTATCCGCACATGGCGATTCACCCGTACCCGGCGCGCCTAGTGCAGGTGCGCCGCTTCGCCGATGGCATTCCGTGGGTGCTGCGGCCGATCCGCCCCGAGGACGGCCAGCCGCTGCAGGATTTCATCCGCGGCCTGTCGGAACGCTCGCGCTACATGCGTTTCGTGTCGATGATGCGCGAGCTGACGCCGCGCATGGTGTCGCGCTACACCCAGGTGGACTACCACCGCGAGCTGGCGCTGGTGGCCGCCACCCAGGTGCCCAACCCGGCCAACCGCGGCCATCCGCACGAAGTGCTGGTCGGCTTTGCGCACTACCTGCGCAACCCCGACGGGCGCGGCGCGGAATACGCACTGGTGATCGGCGACGACTGGCAGCGGCGCGGCCTGGGCCGCCAGCTGATGACGGCGCTGATCGACGCGGCGCGCGAGCAGGGGCTGGAATACATCGACGGCCTGGTGCTGTCGACCAACCGGCCGATGCTGGCGCTGATGACCAGCCTGGGGTTCACCAACGATCCGGATCCGGAAGACCCGACCATGCGGCGGGTCTGGCTCAACCTGCGCTGAGCGCCGCGGCCGGCGCGTGCCGGCGCCCGGCCGCGGCCATGCCGGCTTCAGGCCGTCTTGCGCGCGGCCTGCGCTGGCCGCAGCCGCGTCGACACCTCGTCCACCGACAGCACGTCGCCGAAGAACAGCAGCCAGCCGTGCAGGGCGTTTTCGTGTTCGGCCGGCGTGACCGCCGCCAGCGCGTCGTCCACCATGATGGTGCGGAAGTCGCGCATCATGGCGTCGCGCGCGGTCGATTCGCAGCAGACGTTGGTGACCGTGCCGGCGATCAGCAGCGTGTCCACGCCGCGTCCGCGCAGCAGCGGCTCCAGTTCCGACGAGCCCGTGGCCATGGCGCTGTAGAAGCGCTTGGTGACGCGCAGGTCGCCGTCGGCCGGCCGCAGGTCCGGATGCAGGGCGAAGCCCGGTGAGTCGCGGCGCAGGGTCTCCAGGCGCCGGGCGCTGCGCTCGGGCGTCAGCATCACGCCATGGTGGTGCGACCAGAAGGCATCGGCATTGTCGGAGGCGGTCTGCACCCAGACCACCGTGCCGCCGGCCGCGCGCACCGCGTCGCACAGGCGGTTGACCGGCGCGATGATGCCGCGCGCCGCCGCGCATTCGCCTTGGTAGCCGGGCAGCGTGAAGTACTGCTGCATGTCGATCACCACCACCGCGGTGCGGGCGCCGGGCAGGCTGTCGTAGGGATGCAGGCAGCCCTGGCGGGCGATGACGCGGTCCTGCACCCATTGCGGAATCTGCATGGCGGCTCCTTATCCGTAGCGCCGCGCCACGGCGGCTTCGATGCGGTACACCACCAGGTACATGACGCTGGAGATCAGCGCCAGCATGGCGATGGCGGTCATGACGATGTTCAGCTTGAAGACCTGGCTGCCGTTCATGATGAGAAAGCCCAGGCCCGAGTCGGCCGACTGGAATTCGCCGACGATGACGCCCACCAGCGCCAGGCCGATGTTCATCTTCACCGCGGCGATCAGGGTCGGCACGCTGCCGGGCAGCACCACCTTGGTCAGCACCTGCCAGCGGCTGGCCCCGAAGGTGCGGGCCAGCTTGACCTTGTTCAGGTCGATGGCGCGAAAGCCCGCATACACCACCATGATGGTCACGAACACCGCGATCGCCACGGCCATGCCGTAGACCGCGTAGTCCGAGCCCAGCCACAGGTAGAAGATCGGCACGAAGGCGATCTTGGGCATGGCGTTGGCCACCACCAGGAACGGATCCAGCACCTTGTACAGGAAGTCCGACCACCACAGCGCGGCGGCGACGATGATGCCGATCACCATGCTGAGCGTGAAGCCGACCAGCGTGGCCGACAGCGTGGTGGCGATGTGGTGCGCCAGGTTGCCCTGGTTCCACAGTTCCAGGAAGGTCGGCCACAGCGCGCTCGGATAGCTGGTCAGCAGCGGGTTCAGGATGTGCATGCGCGGCAGGATCTCCCAGGCGCACAGGAACACCACCAGCAGCAGCGCCTGGGCGATGCGGATGTTGCGGCGGCGGGCGCGGTCGTGCCGCAGGTAGTCCAGGTACTTCTGGCTGGGCGCGGGCACGGCGCGCAGCGGCACGGTGTTGGCGATCGGTGCGTTCACGGCTCAACCCTCCACATGGACGTCCAGCTCGTCCCAGAGTTGCTTGAAGTAGGCATTGAATTCCGGCCGGGAACGGGCCTGGAACGGCGTCGGCCGCGCGCCGTCGCCATAATGGATGCGGTACTGGCTCTTGAGCCGTCCGGGCCGGCGCGACAGCACGATGACGCGGTCGGTCATGGCGATGGCCTCGCCGATGTCGTGGGTCACCAGCACCACCGTCTTGCCCTCGCGACGCAGGATGTCGACGACCTCGTCGGAGATCGCCAGCCGGGTCTGCGAATCGAGCGCCGAGAATGGCTCGTCCAGCAGGATCACGTCGGGCTCGGTCACCAGCGTGCGCGCCAGCGCGGCGCGCTGGCGCATGCCGCCCGACAACTGGCGTGGCGTATGTGACAGGAACGCGCCCAGTCCGCACTTTTCCAGCAGGTGCACGGCCCGCGCCTCGCTGCGCGCATCGCGCCGGCCCTGGATCTCGGCGCCCAGCATGACGTTGTCGAGAATGGTGCGCCACTCGAAAAGATAATCCTGCTGCAGCATGTAGCCGATGCGCGGATTGGGTTCGGTGACCGCCTGGCCGTCGATCATCACCGTGCCCGAGGTCGGCGCGTGCAGGCCGGCGATCAGCGACAGCAGCGTGCTCTTGCCACAGCCGCTCTGGCCGATCAGGCTGACGAATTCGCCGGGCGCCAGCGCGAACGACACCTGCGACAGCGCTTCGGTCTCGCCTTCCGGCGTGAAGTAGCTCAGGCAGACATCGCGCAGTTCGATCTTGGCGGTGGCCGGGTCCGGCTTGAGGTTGTGGACGACGGCGCTCATCACGGCACCTTCCTGGCGAAGTCCGCCACCACCACATCCTCGTACTTGACCCGGGCGCCGTCCTTCATTACCGCGCTGGCGACCAGCATGTCCTGCAGCCGGTTCATGGCCTCGGCCGTCACCAGCGGCGTGGTCTTCCAGATCTGGTACTGCTTGTAGCGCTCGATCGCGTCGGTCACCGCGGCAGCGTCCATGCCGGGGAAGTAGCTCATGATCTGCGGCGCCAGCGTGGCCGCGGGCGTGTCCTTGACGTACTTTTCCGCGCGCGCCACCACGTTGGTCCAGGCCTGGATCACCTTTGGGTTGTCGCGGATGTACTTGTCGGTGGCGGTGAAGACCGTGTAGTCCACCTGGCCGACCTCATGGCCGACCGAGGCCACGATGTAGCCCTTGCCGTTGCGCACCAGTTCGCCGGCCTCGGGCTCCAGGAAGATGCCGTATTCGCCCTGGCCCGCCATCCAGGCGCCGGCGCGGGCGGGGATGCCGATGTTGTTGAGCAGCTTGACGTCCTTCTGCGGGTCGAGGCCGTGCTTGCGCAGCGCGGTCTCCAGGAACACGATGGGGTTGGAACCGGGCCGAAAGCCGATCACCTCCTTGCCCTTGAGCATGCTCCAGTCGAACTTCTCGACCGGCTTGCGCGCCAGCAGGAAGAAGCCGTCGGTGGCGGTCAGGCCGGCGAAGATCTTCGGCTTGACCGGCGATTCGCTGTTCTGCACGTAAATCGAGGCTTCGGGGCCGATCAGCACGATGTCGGCGCTGCCCGAGAGCAGGGCGGTCATGCCCTTGTCGGTGCCCTGCGAGGTCTTCATGGACACGTCCAGCCCGGCATCCTTGAAGTAGCCCTGCGACAGCGCGACGTACTTGGGCACGTACAGAATCGAGCGCACCACCTCTTCGTAGCGCACCTTTACCGGGGGATTGAGGGCTTCGCCGTGGCTGGCGAACGGGGCGAACGTGGCGGCAAGCAGCGCCGCCGCCAGGCGAGGCAATGACAAGGGCTTCACGGGACTTTCTCCTGCGTCTGAATGCCTCGCCGAAACCCGGCGCGACACGGCCAATGGGATGGATCGACTGCAACAACAGGGAAGCCCGAGGCGATTGCGATCGGGCCGATACGGCTTGGATTGAATACTATATTCAACATTCGCAAGCGACAAGCGTTTTGATATTGGCGTTTTTCTCTATGGACGAGCGACGTCGCGCCTCGGAAAATTCGAGGCTGGAATACCACTTGGTATACAAAGAAGGGAATCCCCGTTCGAACGGCCCGGAGAATCCGGACCCGGGGGAGGGCGGCGGCGCGGCGCGCGCCGCCCGAGTTACACCAGCACCTGGTTCAGAAAGCGCGAGATGTCCGCCACTTCCTCGGCGCAGACTGAGTGCGGCATGGGGTAGGTGTGCCAGCGCACGTCGTAGCCCAGCCGTTCCAGCTCGGCCCGCGAGGCCTCGGCGCGCGGCAGCGACACCACCGGGTCATACAGGCCGTGGGCCAGGAAGATCGGAGTGCGCTGGTTGGCCGGGTCGCGCTCGGCCTCGGCGCTGTCCAGCAGCGGCAGGTAGCCCGACAGGCCCATCATGCCGGCCAGCTTGTCCCGCAGGCGCAGGCCCGTGTGCAGGGTCATCGCGCAGCCCTGCGAGAAGCCCGCCAGCACGATGTTCGAGGTCGGGATGCCGCGGGCGTTCTCGCGCGCGATCAGTTTGTGGATCGCGGCTTCCGAGGCGCGGATGCCCTTGGCGTCTTCCACCCGCACCAGGTCCATCACCAGGATGTCGTACCAGGAGCGCATCGCCATGCCGTTGTTGATGGTGACGCGCTGCACGGGAGCGTTGGGGAATACGAAGCGCACGCCCAGGCCGGCCGGCAGGTCCAGTTCCGGCACGATTGGCGCGAAGTCGTTGCCGTCGGCGCCCAGGCCGTGCAGCCAGATCACGGCGTGCGTGGGATTGGAGGCGGTTTCGATCTCGATGCAATCGAGCAGGTCGGTGGGGGCGTTCATGGACGGCGGGCGCAATCAGTGGGTGAGGGTCTTGAGGGCCTGGAACAGGGCGCGATAGTGCTTCTTCTGCGGTTCCTGGCCTTGCAGCAGCGAGGCGTTGGCCAGCTTTTCCTTGCGCGCGGCGCGAATCACCGCGCGTAGCTGCTGCACATCCGCCTGCGGATTGTCGTTCAGCAGCTTGGTCAGCGCGTCGTCGTCGTCGAGCAGGCGGTCGCGCAGGGTTTCCAGGCGGTGCATGGCCGCGGTTTCCTCGCGCGAGCCGTTTTCCCATACGTCGAGCTGGGCGCGGATCTCGTCGGCGGGGGCGTCGCGCATCAGCTTGCCCACGAAGTGGGTCTGGCGGCGGCGGCCTTCGCGGCTGGTGGTGCGCTGCGCCTCGCGGATCGCCTCGTAGAGGCGTTCGGCCAGGGGCAACTGCTTGAGGCGTTCGGGGGACAGTTCGATCAGTTGCTTGCCCAGGTCCAGCAGCGCGTGCATTTCACGCTTGACCTGGGACTTGCTGGGACGATCGTAGCCGTTCTCGTCGTAGCCGTCGGAGGATTCTTCTTCGATGTGGGAATTCATGGAAAACTGCGCAATGACAGACTTGGCTATGATAACCGTCTCTGCAAATTGGACAGCAATGGTCAAATCCTCCTCCTCCTTGCCGCTGGCGGCCAATCACGCGCGTTTTTCCGAACTCGTCGAGCAAACCCTGGCTTACGCGCGCCAGATCGGCGCCTCGGACGCCGCGGCCGAAGTCTCCGAAAGCCTGGGCCTGTCGGTATCGGTGCGCAAGAACGACATCGAGACCGTCGAACAGACCCGTGACCGCTCGCTCGACCTGACGGTCTACGCCGGCCAGAGCCGCGGTTCCGCCTCGACCTCCGACTTCTCCGAAGCCGCGCTGCGCCAGACGGTCGAGGCCGCCTGGCACATCGCCCGCCACACCGCCGCCGATCCGGCCGCCGGCCTTCCCGACGCCGACCAGTTGGCCACCGAATTCCCCGACCTCGACCTGCACCGCGCCTGGACGGTTTCCACCGAGGAAGCCGCCGAACTGGCCCTGCGCGCCGAGCGCGCCGCGCGCGAGGTCGATGCCCGCATCACCAATACCGACGGCGCCGCGGTCGGCACCTACGAAGGCCAGTTCGTCATGGGCAACACCCGTGGCTTCCTGGGCGGCTACCCGTATTCGCGCCACAGCCTGTCGGTGGCGCCCATCGCCGGCCGCGGCAACGGCATGCAGCGCGACTACTGGTACACCTCCGAGCGCGATCCGGCCAAGCTGGCCACGCCCGAGGCCGTCGGCCGCTATGCCGCCGAGCGCACGCTGTCGCGCCTGTCGGCGCGCCGCATCCGCACCGGCAAGTTCCCGGTGCTGTTCGAGGCGCCGCTGGCGCTCGGCCTGGTCGGCGCCCTGACGCAGGCCGCCAACGGCGGCGCGCTGTACCGCAAGGCCAGCTTCCTGCTCGACGCCCTGGGCAAGCCGATCTTCCCCGAACACATCAACCTGACCGAAGACCCGCACATCCGCGGCGCCATGGGCAGTTCGCCGTTCGACGACGAAGGCGTGCGCACCCGCAAGCGCAACGTGGTCTCGGCCGGCGTGCTGGAAGGCTATTTCCTGTCCTCCTACACCGCGCGCAAGCTCGGCATGCAGACCACCGGCAACGCGGGCGGTTCGCACAACCTGGTCTTCAGCTCCACGCTGACGCGCCGTGGCGACGATTTCGAGGCGATGCTCAAGAAGATGGGCACGGGCTTCCTGGTCACCGAGCTGATCGGACAGGGCGTGAACTACGTCACCGGCGACTATTCGCGCGGCGCGTTCGGCTATTGGGTCGAGAACGGCCAGATTCAGCACGCGGTGCAGGAAGTCACCATCGCCGGCAACCTGTCGGACATGTTCCGCCAGATCGTCGCGGTGGGCGCCGACACCATCTCGCGCGGCACCAAGACCACCGGTTCGATCCTGATCGAACAGATGGCGATCGCCGGCACCTGACCCGGCAACCGCGTCACAACGCTCTTTGCAATCCTTGACCGCTCGGGAATTCCTCTAGCCGTCAGCGGCGATGGCAACGTGTAATATCCGGCGGGTATTGCTCAAACTGGTATCGCTGTAGAGGAGCAAAGAGATGCAACGACGTTCATTCTTGAAGCAGGCCGGCCTGGGCGCCGTGGCGGCGGGGGCGGCGGTCAGCGCTCCCGCCCTGGCGCAGGATTCCCCCTCGATCAGCTGGCGCCTGGCGTCCGGCTTTCCGGCGGCGCTGGACCTGCGCTTCGGCGCTGGCGAGATTTTCCGCAAATTCGTCTCCGATGCCACCGGCGGCAAGTTCAGCATCAAGCAACTGGCCGAAGGCGAGGTCGCGCCCGCGGCGCAACTGATGGACGCGGTCGGCGCCGCCACGGTCGAATGCGCCCACGTGTCATCAGGCATCTACTTCGCCAAAAACCCCGCCTTCTGCTTCGATTCGGCGGTGCCGTTCGGGCTGGACGCGGGCCAGATGAATGCCTGGATGCTCGAAGGCGACGGCCTGCGCCTGATGCGCGAACTGTTCAAGGCGCAGAAGATCATCAACTTTCCGCTCGGCAACACCGGTTCGCAGATGGGCCTGTGGTCCAACCGCGAGATCAAGCGCGCGACCGATTTGAAAGACTTGAGGATGCGCGTCGACGGCCTGGCGGCGCAGGTGCTGGCGCATCTGGGCGTGCTGCCGCAGCAGACCGGCGCGGCCGCGCAGGCCAATGACGGGAAGGGCGCCGAGGCCGCCCAGGATGCCAAGCCGGCAGAAGCCGCCAAGGATCCCAAGGACGCCAAGCCGGCGGAGGGCAGCAAGCCGACCGAGGCCGCCAAGTCCGCCGACGCCGCCAAGCCCGCCGAGGCCGCCGCCAAGGCGGGCCCGGACGCCGTGGCCGGCGCCGGCGCCTACGACGACGGCAAACTGGGCCTGAACAAGGCTGCCAGGTTCTATTACGGCCCCAGCTGGTGGGCCGCCAGCGAACAGTTGTCGCTCTATATCAATGAAGAGGCCTGGGCCAAGCTGCCCAAGCACTACCAGGCGGTGGTCGAAGCCGCCGCCCTGGCCGCGCATGCGCGCACCACGGCGGCCTATGCCGCCCGCAATCCCGCCGCACTGGCCCAACTGGTCGCGGCCGGCGCGCAGGTGCGCGCCTTGCCGCGCTCGGTCATGGACGCCGCGTTCGAGGCGACCCAGCAGGTCTACAAGGACCTGGGCGAGAAAGACCCGAAGTTCAAGGCGATCCATGACAACTACATGGGGTTTCGCGACAACGCGATGCCCTGGCTCCGCTTGACGGAGGGCGCCTACGACCAATACCTGGGCGTGGCGCTGTCGGCCCGCAGTTGATGGCAGGTCCGTGTGCCGAATGGCATTCGGTAGGAGGTGGGGTTTTCGCTGATAACCCCGTGTTTTTTACAAAAAAATGGGCGGTTTTACGCCTTTTGTTGAACGGCATTCGAGTTTCGGCCTGATACAAAGGAGTAATATCCCGGGTCTTGACGCGCAAACGTGACGCCTTCAGGCGCCATTGGACGTCAATCCGGCGGGAACATCCTGGCCTGGATAACCAACATTCCGAGACAGACTTTAAGGTGGTATCAACCATGCAATCCAAGACCAAGAAGCTGCTGGCCGCGCTGATCGCCGCCGGCATCGTCCCGGCTGCCCATGCGGCCGACCTCAAGCTGGGCGTGGCTGAAGCCCTGTCCGGCGGCGCCGCCCAGTACGGCGCGTCGATCCGCAACGGCTTCCAGCTCGCGGCCGACGAGATCAACGCCGCGGGCGGGATCAATGGCAACAAGATCGTGCTGGTGGTCGAGGACGAGCAGGGCAAGAAAGAAGAAGCCATCAACGTCTTCAAGAAGCTGATCTTCAAGGACAACGTCCTGATGGTATTCGGCCCGACGCTGTCGAACTCGGCCCAGGCCGCCGACCCGATCGCCCAGGCCGCCAAGACGGTCGCCTTCGGCACCTCCAACACCGCCGACGGCATCACTTCCATCGGCAACTACGTGTTCCGCAACTCGGTCACCGAAGCCGACGTGCTGCCCGCCACCATCTCCACCGTCAAGGCCAAGACCGGCCTGAAGAACGTGGCCGTGCTGTACGGCAACGACGACGTCTTCACCAAGAGCGGCTACGACAACTTCAAGAAGGCCCTGGAAGACCAGAAGATCCCGGTCACCACGACCGAAACGTTCGCCAAGGGCGACGTCGACTTCAAGGCCCAACTGACCAAGATCAAGGGCACCAACCCCGACGCCATCGTGCTGTCGGCGCTGCTGGCCGAAGGCGCCCCGATCATGGTGCAGGCCCGCCAACTGGGCATCAACGTGCCCGTCATCGGCGGCAACGGCATGAACTCGGTCAAGATCTTCGACCTGGCCCCCGGCGGCGCGTCGAACAACCTGTGGATCGGCAGCCCGTGGTCGATCGAGAACAAGGCCCCCGAGAATGTCAAGTTCATCGACGCCTACAAGGCCAAGTTCAACGGCGCGCCCGACCAGTTCGCCGCGCAGTCGTACGACGCCATGTACATCGTCGCCCAGGCCCTGAAGAACACCAAGATCACCGGCGAACTGGCCAAGGACCGCGCCGCCCTGCGTGACGCGCTGCCCTCGGTGCAATGGACCGGCGCCACCGGCGCCTTCAAGTTCCGCCAGGCCACCGACCGCGCCGGCAAGCCCGCCGGCTACGACGCCGACCAGGCGCCGATCGTCAGCGTGACCAAGGACGGCAAGTACGTCATCGAGAAGTAAGCAATCCGCATCCCCGCGCGGGGGGATGCGCCTTGCGGACCGCGGCTGGCCGCGGTCCGCAAGGCGCTTTTTATCGTAGGACTCCCCAGGAATAGAACGGCTCTCTCAGGGCGGCAGGTCCACGCAATGCGCGGCGTGGAAGGCCTTACACAGGCCTGCCCCGGGTCCCGAAGCCGAGCCTGGCGAGCGGCAAGTCCACGCAGGGGGCGCGGCGTGGGGGCTCTTTTTTGATTTGGAATATGTCCCATCATGTTGGAACAACAATTCGTTAACGCCTTGTCGCTGGGCTGTGTGTACGCACTGTTCGCGCTGGGCTTCACGCTGGTATTCGGCGTGCTCGGGGTGATCAACCTCGCGCATGGCGCCGTCTTCATGGTGGGGGCCTACGCGGCGCTCTCCGTGGTGCAGCATTTCGGCCTGCCCCTGTGGGCGGCGCTGATGGTGGCATTTTTCGTCGCCGGCTTCACCGGGGTCATCATCGACTACCTGGTGCTCAAGCCGCTGCGCAAGCGTAATGCTCCCCACCTGATCCCCATGATCGCCACGATCGGCGTGGGCATCATCCTGAACAATGGCGCGCAAGGCATCTTCGGCGCCAGCAACCTGCGCTTCCCGCACGGCACCGTGCCCGAGGAAGTCATCGAGATCGCCGGCCTGCACCTGACCGTGATCGAACTGGGCATCATCTTCCTGTCGTTCGCGCTGATGGCCCTGCTGATGTTCGTGATGCGTCGCACGCAGTTCGGTCGCGCCCTGCGCGCCATTGCCGAATCGCCCAAGGCCGCCTGGCTGCTGGGCATCAACGTCGAAAAGCTCTTCATCACCACCTCGTTCGCCGCCGCCGCTTTGGGCGGTGTCGCGGGCGTGCTGATCGGCCTGTACTCGAACGCGCTGTTCCCGCTGATGGGCCAGCCGATGCTGCACAAGGGCATCGCGGTCATCATCCTGGGCGGCATGGGCGACATTCGTGGCGCCATGCTGGGCGGGCTGTTCCTGGGCTTCGCGGAAGTGCTGTCGGTGGCCTACATCGGCTCCACCATGCGCGACGCGGTGGCATTCGGCCTGCTGTTCCTGATCCTGCTGGTGCGCCCGCAAGGTCTGTTCGGCAAAGTGGTTCAACGCAAGGCTTGAGTATGAGCGGATTCGAAAACTTCTGGGCCATCTATGGCAACCTGGTGCTGACGCTCGGCACCAACGCCCTGCTGGCCCTCTCCATCTGGCTGACGCTTGCCTGCGGCATGCTGGCCATGGCCAATGCGGCCTTCATGGGCATCGGCGCCTACGCGGCGGCGTTGCTCACCATGAACTACGACGTCTCGTTCCCGGTCGCGCTGGCCGGCGGCATGGCGGCGCCGGCCCTGGTGGCGGCGTTGATCGGCTTGCCGACCTTGCGGCTGTCAGGGGTCTACCTCGCCATGGCCACGCTGGGCTTTGGCGAAGTGGTGCGGGTGACGGTGCTGAACACCGAGTCGATCACCGGCGGCGCGCTGGGCCTGAACGGCATTCCGCAGCTGACGCAGTGGTGGCACGTCATCCTGGCGGTCGTCATCGTGCTGTTCGTGCTGTGGCGAGTGCGCGCCTCCAAGATCGGACGCGCCTTCGAGGCCATCCGCGGCGACGAGACCGCGGCCGGCCTGATGGGCATCGACGTGCGCGCCAACAAGATGCTGGCCTTCGTGGCGGGCGCCATGATCGCCGGCCTGGCCGGCGCGCTCAATGCGCACCTGACCTTCTTCATCGGCCCCAACGAATACGGCTTCGACCGTGGCGTGGAAATCCTGACGATGGCCATCCTGGGCGGTATCGGCGGCCTGGCCGGCCCCGTGCTGGGCAGCTTCATCATCACCGTGCTGCCGGAGTTGCTGCGCGGCTTCGCGGATTTCCGCCTGGTCATCAACGGAGTGATCCTGGTGGTGATTGTGCTGTTCCTGCCGCAAGGCATCTGGGATCCGGCGCGCTTCAAGCGCTGGATGCGTCAAGGAGGCAAGCGCCATGCTTGAGCTGACCTCCGTTTCCAAGAGCTTCGGCGGCCTGCACGTGCTGCATGACGTCAGCCTGTCGGTGCCCGAAGGCGCGATCTTCGGCCTGATCGGACCCAACGGCGCCGGCAAGACCACGGTGTTCAACCTGATCACCGGGCTGCTGCCGCCCAGCGGCGGCGGCATCGCCTTCAATGGCGAGAGCCTGCTGCGTCGCAAGCCGCACGCCATCACCCGCATGGGCATCGCCCGCACCTTCCAGAACATCCGTCTCTTCAAGGAGATGACGCTGCTGGAAAACGTGGTGGTGGGCGCCTACCGCCACATGAACTACGGCTTTCCCAGTCTCTTGCTGGGCCTGCCGGGCTACCGCGAGCACGAAAAGCGCGCCCGCGAGCGCGCCCACGAGCTGCTGACGTGGATGCGCCTGGACCACAAGGCCAACGACCTGGCCGACAACCTGTCGTACGGCGAGCAGCGCCGCCTGGAGCTGGCGCGCGCGCTGGCCACCGAGCCCAAGCTGCTGCTGCTGGACGAGCCGGTCGCCGGCATGAACACCGGCGAGCGCGCCGAGCTGATGCGCGAGATCCTGGCGATCCGCGACCGCGGCTACACCATCCTCATGATCGAGCACGACATGCGCTTCGTGATGGGGCTGTGCGAACGCATCGCGGTGTTGAACTTCGGCAAGATCATCGCTTGCGGCGGGCCTGAAGAGATCCGCAACAACGAGCAGGTCATCGAGGCCTACCTGGGCCGCGAGGACGACGACGACACCGACAACGCGGAGGCCGCACAATGAGCAGCGCAATGCTGGAAGTCCGCGGACTCGAGGTCAACTACGGCCACATCGAAGCCGTCCGCGGCATCGACCTGGACCTGGAAGCCAAGGAAATCACCGCCCTGGTCGGCGCCAACGGCGCCGGCAAATCGACCACGCTGCTGGCGCTGTCGGGCCTGCTGCCCAAGGCGCGCGGCAAGATCCTGTTCGAAGGCGAGGACGTCACCAACCTGGCGCCGCACCAGCTGGTGGCGCGCGGCATCGTCCAGGTGCCGGAAGGCCGGGCCATCCTCACCACCATGACCGTGCTGGAGAACCTCGAGCTGGGCGCCTACCGCCGCGGCCTGAAGAACATCGACTCGGACCTGGAATACGTCTTCAACCTGTTCCCGCGCCTGAAAGAGCGGATCACCGGCATCGCCGGCAATCTCTCCGGCGGCGAACAGCAGATGCTGGCGATCGGCCGCGCCCTGATGGCCAAGCCGCGCCTGTTGCTGCTGGACGAACCGTCGATGGGCCTGGCGCCGATCGTGGTGCAGGAAATCTTCCGCTCGCTGCGGGCCATCAACGCCGACGGCCTGACCCTGTTCCTGGTCGAGCAGAACGTGCGCCAGGCGCTCAAGATCGCCCAGCACGGCTATGTGCTGGAGAACGGCGCCATGGCGCTGTCGGGCACCGGTCGCGGGCTGCTGGGCCACCCGCGGGTGCTGGAAGCCTATCTGGGCGCATGATCCGCGCGGCGGAACGGGCAAGGGGCGCCGGAGCGCGCTGGCGGGGTTCCCGGCGGCGTGCACTTGCGTCCCCTTTAAAAATGCGACAGTCGTTTCCCTCGGAACGGCTGTCCATCCACCCGGATTCGATCGCGGCTGCCCATTTTTTGAGCATCCGTGGTAGAATTTCAGGCTTTCCCTCATTTTGACCATTGCACGGGCGGGTAATAACGCTTAGGCGGGACGTCGATAGGGACCGTGGGTTGGCTGAAACCCGGCACTGAAACCCAGTTGCTGGAAAGATGCCGGCTCCATTGTCTAGTTGGGGGAAAAAGCCTGGCTGGATCGTCCAGTCAGAGACCATTTTTCATATCTAGGAACCATCATGAAGACCTTTGTGGCCAAGCCGCATGAAGTCCAACGTGACTGGTTTGTGATCGACGCCAAGGGCAAAGTCCTCGGTCGTGTGGCCAGCGAAGTCGCACGTCGTCTGCGTGGCAAGCACAAACCTGAATTCACGCCGCACGTTGATACCGGCGATTACATCGTCATCATCAACGCTTCCGATATCGTCGTTACCGGTACCAAGGCGAAGGACAAGAAGTACTTCCGCCACACCACGTACCCGGGCGGTATCCGCGAAACGAACTTCGAGAAGATGCAAGAGCGTTTTCCCGGTCGCGCCATTCAGAAGGCCGTCAAGGGCATGCTGCCCAAGGGTCCTCTGGGCTACGCCATGATCAAGAAGCTGAAGGTCTATGCCGGTGCCGAGCACCCGCACACCGCCCAGCAGCCCAAGACGCTGGATATCTAAGGAAACGCCATGATCGGTAACTGGAACTACGGAACCGGCCGTCGCAAAACTTCGGTGGCTCGCGTTTTCATCAAGAAGGGCACCGGCAAGATCGTCGTCAACGGCAAGCCCGTCGACGAATTCTTCGCCCGTGAAACCGGCCGCATGGTCGTGCGCCAGCCGCTGGAACTGACCGGCCACCTGGAATCGTTCGACATCAAGGTCAACGTGCACGGCGGCGGTGAAACCGGCCAGGCCGGCGCAGTCCGTCACGGCATCACGCGTGCCCTGATCGACTACGACGCGACCCTGAAGCCCGCGCTGTCGCAAGCTGGTTTCGTGACCCGCGATGCCCGCGAAGTCGAACGCAAGAAGGTCGGCTTCCGCAAGGCGCGCCGTCGCAAGCAGTTCAGCAAGCGTTAATCGCTGCGAAAAAAGCCCGCCTCGTGCGGGCTTTTTTTTACATCCCGGGGGCCCAGGCCCCGTCCAGGCCCGCGGAACTCCGCGGGCTTCGTCCGGTCGGACAGCGGTTGCCGCGCGGTTTCCGGCGTGGCGGCAAGGCCGGTTGTCCGAGCGATACAATCGAGCCTCGTTCTACGAAGAGCACACATCATGGCCCAAGCATCGAACTCCCGTATCAAGGTTGGTATCGTCGGCGGCACCGGTTACACCGGCGTCGAACTGCTGCGCTTGCTGTCGCAGCATCCCCATGTGGAATTGACCGCCATCACGTCCCGCAAGGAAGACGGGCTGCCGGTGGCCGACATGTACCCGAACCTGCGCGGCCGCGTGCAGATCGCCTTCTCCGCGCCGGAAAAGGCCACGCTGACCGACTGCGACGTGGTGTTCTTCGCCACGCCCCACGGCGTGGCCATGGCCCAAGCCCAGGAACTGATCGCCGCCGGCACCAAGGTCATCGACCTGGCCGCGGACTTCCGCCTGCAGGACGTGCCCACCTTCGAACGCTGGTACAAGATTCCCCATACCTGCCCGGACATCCTGGCTGAATCCCAGTACGGCCTGGTCGAGCTGAACCGCGAAGCCATCGCCAAGGCGCGCGTCATCGGCAACCCGGGCTGCTACCCGACCACCGTGCTGCTGGGCCTGGCCCCGCTGCTCGAAGGCGGCAAGCAACTGGTCGATGCGCAGACCCTGATCGCCGACTGCAAGTCGGGTGTTTCCGGGGCCGGCCGCAAGGCCGAAGTCGGCTCGCTGTTCTCCGAGGCATCCGACAACTTCAAGGCCTACGGCGTGGCCGGCCACCGTCACCATCCCGAAATCGTCGCCCAGCTCGAGAAGATCGCCGGGGGCAAGGTCGGCCTGACCTTCGTGCCGCACCTGGTGCCGATGATCCGTGGCATGTACTCGACCATCTACGCCCGCATCAAGCCCGAGGCGCGCGACACCGACTTCCAGGCCCTGTTCGAGCAGCGCTACGCCGACGAAGCGTTCGTCGACGTCATGCCCGCCGGCAGCCTGCCCGAGACGCGCTCGGTGCGCGCTTCCAACAACCTGCGCATCGCACTGTCGCGCCCGGGCGGCGGCGACCAGCTCATCATCATGGTGGTGCAGGACAACCTGGTGAAGGGCGCGGCCGGCCAGGCCGTGCAAAACATGAACCTGATGTTCGGCTTGCCCGAGACCGTCGGCCTGGACCAGGTCGCGATCCTGCCTTGATGTCCGGCCGGGCTGGCGGTTTGCCGCCGGCCCGCTCCCCATGTCCAACGATTCCTCCGCGACGCCTCGAACTTCCCGTGCCGGCCTCGGCCTGCGGGTCGCCGCCGGCGTGCTGGCCGGTGTGCTGGCGGGCGCGGCGGCGGGCTATTACTACGCGCGCGGCGTCTACCAACCCAAGGACGCCGTCGTGCTCAGCGCGGCGCAGGTCGAGACGCGCGACGAAGCCATGCGCCAGCAGGCGGTGCAATTGCGCTACCTGCGCGGCCAGCTCGATACCGCCGACGGCGAGCTGGTGATCGAGCGCTCGGCGCGCCAGGAACTCGAAACCCAGCTGCACGCCGCGCAGGCCGAGATCGGCCGCGTGCGCGACCAGCTGGCGTTCTATGAACAACTGCTGCCCCCGGGGCCCGAAGGCACCGTGGACATCCGCGGCGCCCAGATCGACCGCGAAGGCGGCGGGCTGCGCTACAAGGTGCTGCTGATGCGCAGCGGCCGCAATGGTGCCGCCCCGTTCGCCGGCACGCTGCGGTTCCAGGCCGTCGGCACGCTCAAGGGCGAAACCGTCACCGTGGACCTGGCGCCGATGCAGGTCAAGGCCGAAAGCGGTCCCGTGCCCGCCACCGGCGAAACCACCACCGCGGCGTCGCTGGCCTTGCAGTTCGACCAGTACCAGCGCAGCCAGGGCGTCCTGGCCGTGCCCGAGGGATTTGTCCCCGAAAGCGTCACCATCAGTGTCCTGGAGGGCGATGTGGTCCGCGCCTCCCGCAGCGTCAAGCTCGAACTTTGAGTCCGGGCGGCGCTGCGCTATAGTGACTACATGCGAGCGGCGCAGCCGCTCATCGGAATACGGCCCCAGCGGCCAGGAGTGAATCATGAATGCAGTGACCGAAACTGTCGACCTGCAGGCCGCCCCGCCTGCTCCCCTGGTGTTCACCGACTCGGCTGCCGCCAAGGTCAAGGACCTGCTGGCCGAGGAAGGCAACCCCGAGCTGAAGCTGCGCGTGTTCGTGCAGGGCGGCGGCTGTTCGGGTTTCCAGTACGGTTTCACGTTCGACGAAGTCGTCAACGAAGACGACACCGTGCTGGACAAGGCCGGCGTGCAACTGCTGGTCGACCCCATGAGCTTCCAGTACCTGGTTGGCGCCGAGATCGACTACAAGGAAGACCTGGAAGGCGCCCAGTTCGTCATCCGCAATCCCAACGCCAGCACCACCTGCGGCTGCGGCTCGTCGTTCTCGGTGTAAGCCGGTAGCGGCGTTGCGCCGCGATGGCGGCGGGCCACGCCCGCTCGGCCACAAAAAAAGCCCTTCGGTTTTCCGAGGGGCTTTTTGTCGTGCGGGCGGCGCGCGTCAGGCGGGATACAAGGCGCCCAGGATGCGCGCGCCACGCGCACCGGTGACGCCGGGCAGGCCGGCGGGGCGGCGCGCCAGGAAGGCCTGGGCCAGCCAGGCGAACGCCAGCGCCTCCACCTGTTGCGCCGGGACGCCCAGCGCGTCGGTGGCATGCACCGGGCGCTGCAGGCAATACGCCAACTCACGCATCAGTCCGGGGTTGCAGGCGCCGCCGCCGCAGACATAGAGCTCGCGCACGTCCGTGCCGGCGGCGTCGATGGCGTTGGCGACTGTGCGGGCCGTCAGGCGTTGCAGGGTGGCCTGCACGTCCTGCGGCGCCGG
The DNA here is from genome assembly GCF_052906545.1 of Achromobacter sp. CSND-B12. Classification (NCBI taxonomy): domain Bacteria; kingdom Pseudomonadati; phylum Pseudomonadota; class Betaproteobacteria; order Burkholderiales; family Alcaligenaceae; genus Achromobacter; species Achromobacter sp. CSND-B12. The sequence continues at coordinate 3,815,970 of NZ_JBREGJ010000001.1, forward strand.
CCTGGGACCATCGTAGGCGGCCAGCCGGTCGTCCAGCCAGCGCATGTTGAACAGGTCGCGGCCGGTCGATTTGGGCGGCGGCAGCGCGAACCACGGTTCGCTCGCGATCAGTTGTTCCAGCAGCGGCGCCAGCACCTGGCCGCTGGCGGCCCAGCGGCCGTCGGCGTCATAGGACTGGCCCAGGTGCCGCTGGCACCAGCCATCCAGGAAGACATTGGCCGGGCCCGTGTCGAAGCCGCGTGGCGGCTGGTCCGGCGCCAGCAGCGTGACGTTGGCGATGCCGCCCAGGTTCAGCACCGCGCGGCCTTGCGGCGCGCCGAACACGGCCGCGTGGAAGGGCGGCACCAGCGGCGCGCCCTGGCCGCCGGCGGCCACGTCGCGGCTGCGGAAGTCCGCCACCACGTCGATGCCGGTCAGCTCCGCCAGCAGGGCGGGCGCGTTCAATTGCACGGTATAGCCGCTGTCGGGGCGGTGGCGTACCGTCTGGCCATGGGCGCCGATGGCGGCAACGTCCCGCGCTTGCAGCTTGGCGCCGGCCAGCAGGTCCGCCACCACCTGCGCATACAGGCGGGCCAGTTCGTTGGCGGCGAGCGCGGCGCGGGCCAATTCGTCGTCGCCGGCAAGGTTCAGGGCCAGGAACTCGGCCCGCAGCGCGGCGGGCATTGACAGGCTGGCGCTGGCCAGCACCTGCGGCGGCTGGCCGTCGCGCAGTCGCGCCAGGACACCGTCGACGCCGTCCACGCTGGTGCCGGACATCAGGCCGATGAAATGCTGGGGTGTCGTCATGTCAAAAGCCGCCTGTAAAAAAGCGGCCCGGCATCGAGATGCGCGGGCCGCCTTGCGGATGCGTGATGCAGGTCCGGCTCAGCGGCTGGCCACGTTGGTCAGCGCGTCGGGCAGGGTCTGCTGGAATTCGGTGAGCAGCTGGATCTGCTGCTTGTACGGCGCCACGGCCTGATTGAAGGCGCGGATTTCGGCCGGTTCCAGGGCGCGGGCGACGGGCAGGTCGACCGACAACGGGTCGATCGGCTGGTTGTCGACGCGGAACTCGTAGTGCAGGTGCGGACCGGTGGCCCAGCCGGTGGCGCCGACGTAGCCGATCAGTTGCCCTTGCGAGATCTTGCTGCCCTTGGTGATGCCTTCGGCGATGCGGCTCTGGTGCGCGTAGAGCGTCGAGTACTTGCCGTGGTGCTTGACGATGACCACGTTGCCGTAGCCGTTCTGCCAGCCGGCGAATTCCACCGTGCCGTCGGCCGTGGAGTGGATCGGCGTGCCTGACGGCGCGGCATAGTCCACGCCCTTGTGCCCCGTCCAGGTCTTGTGGATGGGGTGCATGCGCATGCCGAACGTCGAGCTGATGCGGCTGAACTTCAGGGCGGTGCGCAGGAACGCGCCGCGCAGGCTGGTGCCGTCGAAGTCGTAGTACGAGCCGGTCTTGTTGTCGGCGCTGAACCAGACGGCGGAGTAGGTCTTGCCGCCGTTGATGAATTCCAGGGCCAGCACGCGGCCGGCGCCGGCGTAGCGGCCATCGTGCGAGCGCACTTCGTAGACCACGCGGAACTGGTCGCCCTGGCGCAGGTCGCGCAGGAAGTCGATCTTGGCGCTGAGGATGTCGGCCATCTGCATGGTGACCGAATCGGGGATGCCGGCGGCATCGGTGGCGCCGAACAGCGAGGACCGGATCGTGCCCACGGCGACGCGGGTCTGGCGATCGGTGCTTTCGGTGATTTCCTCGGCCTTGTAGCCGTCGTCGGTGCGCGCCACGTGCAGCATGCGAGTGACGACCTGGCCGTCGGCCTCGTTGCCCGGCGTGTGGATGTAGCGCAGCCAGATCAGGTTGCCTTCGGCGTCGGTCGCGGCCTGCACCGACCGGCCCGGGTACAGCTTGTAGATGCTGCGCGCGCTGGCGTCGTGGGTCAGGAAGGTCTGCAGGTCCGGGGAGTCCAGCTCCAGGCGCTGCAGCACGGCGGCCAGCGTGTCGCCCGCGCGGATGCGGGTTTCGCTGATGTAGGGCGCGGCGCTGGGGGTGCTGACTTCGACCTGTTCGGTGGTCAGCGGCAGGATGCTCTGGATGACGCGGGACGGGGGGAGTTCGCTGCGGTCGGGTTGCTGCACCATGCCCAAGGCGGCGGCGCCGGCAAACAGACCCATGGCGGTGACGAGGAGAGTGCGGCGGAAAAGTCCCGAGCGATGCGGCTTGGGCTCGACGGGCGCAAATACGGCGGCAACTTTGCGTTTGATGCTACTCGCCAGGTCGTGGAGGCCACGATTCATCGTGAAGATACCCTCTCAGGTGGCATGAGCTCGCAGGGTGCGTGACACGAACGGCCCCCGCGCGCCACGTTTTCCGGGGCAAGGGCTGGCGCGGGGCGCATCTTGTGAACAACGGGTGGTAACCGGAGCACAACTGCGTATATATGACAGTTGCGTATGATTAGGGCGGTATCCTAGCTGATTCGGCTAGAATTTTCGATAGTTTTCGTCACTTTTTACACCTTTTTATCGGCTGAAGCCGTTGCGGCCCCCCAAAAATGTCACCCTCCGAAGCCCCCATCACCCCCGAAGTCGAAGCCGATCTGCGTATTGCCAAGCGCGGATGCGATGAGTTGCTGGTCGAAGCCGAATTCGCCCGCAAGCTGGCCCGCAGCCGCGCCACCGGCGTGCCGCTGCGCATCAAGCTGGGGCTGGACCCGACCGCGCCGGACATCCACCTGGGCCACACGGTGGTGCTCAACAAGATGCGCCAGTTGCAGGACCTGGGCCATGAGGTCATCTTCCTGATCGGCGACTTCACCTCGACCATCGGCGATCCCAGCGGCCGCAACAGCACCCGCCCGCCGCTCACGCGCGAGCAGATCGAGGCCAACGCCAAGACCTACTACGCGCAGGCCAGCCTGGTACTGGATCCGGCTCGCACCGAGATCCGTTACAACTCGGAGTGGTGCGACCCGCTGGGCGCGCGCGGCATGATCCAGCTGGCGTCGCGCTATACCGTGGCGCGCATGATGGAACGCGAAGATTTCACCAAGCGCTTCAAGGGCGGCATCCCGATCTCGGTGCATGAATTCCTGTACCCGCTGATGCAGGGTTACGACTCGGTGGCGCTGAAGTCCGATCTGGAGCTGGGGGGCACCGATCAGAAGTTCAACCTGCTGGTCGGCCGCGAGCTGCAGAAGGAGTATGGACAGGAGCCGCAGTGCATCCTGACGATGCCGCTGCTGGTCGGCACCGACGGTGTCGAGAAGATGTCCAAGTCCAAGGGCAACTACATCGGCATTTCGGAGTCGCCGGATTCGATGTTCGGCAAGCTGATGTCGATTTCCGACACGCTGATGTGGCGCTACTTCGAGCTGCTGTCGTTCCGTTCGCTGGAAGACATCGCCGCGCTGCGCCAGGAGATCGACGGCGGCCGCAATCCGCGCGACGCCAAGGTCATGCTGGCGCAGGAAATCATCACCCGTTTCCATTCGGCCAAGGCCGCCGAGGACGCCCTGGCCGCGTTCGAGGCGCGTTTCCGCGACGGCGCGATTCCGGAGGACATGCCCGAGGTCAGCATCGGCCGCGCGCCGGTCGGCATCCTCAAACTGTTGCGCGAGGCTGGCCTGGTGGCTTCGGGTTCCGAGGCGCAGCGCAACGTCGAGCAGGGCGGGGTGCGCGTCAATGGCGACCGGGTCGAAGACAAATCGTTGCAACTGCCTGCGGGGACTTACGTGGTCCAGGTGGGCAAGCGCAAGTTCGCGCGTGTTAAGTTGAACCCATAATCGCGAAGATTTTGATACGCTGGGGGGACGTTCAAGGCTGGGATGCCTTCGCAGCACTTCAAGGAGCACGACATGAAACTTTCGAGTTTGTCTTTTTCCGATAACGAGTCGATTCCGGAGCGCTACGCCTTCGGCAAGATCGATGCGCAATCGCACGTCGCGCTGGCTGACAACTACAACCCGCAGTTTTCCTGGGACGATGTCCCGGCGGGTACGCAGTCGTTCGCCTTGATCTGCCACGACCCGGACGTTCCCTCCAAGCCCGACGACGTCAACCAGGAGGGCCGTGAAGTGCCGGCCGACCTGCCGCGGGTGGATTTCTTCCATTGGGTGCTGGTCGACCTGGCGGCCGACATGCGTGAAATCGACGAAGGCGCTTTTTCCAGCGGTATCACGCCGCGTGGCAAGGGCGGCCCGCTGGCGCCGCTGGATGCCCGCCAGGGCATCAACTCGTACTCGTCCTGGTTCGCCAACGACCACGACATGAGCGGCGACTATTTCGGCTATGACGGCCCGTGCCCGCCCTGGAACGACGCACTGGTGCACCGCTACGTGTTCACGCTGTATGCGCTGGACGTCCATACGCTGAACCTGCAGGGTTCGTTCACCGGCGAGGACGCGCTGCGCGCCATCCAGAAGCACGTGCTGGCGCAGGCGTCGCTGACCGGCACCTACACGCTCAACCCGAAGCTGGCGCCCAAGCAGATCGGGGCGACCTCGGCGTCCTGATCGCCGTTGTCGATCCGCCAGCCGAAAGGGCCGCGTTTGTTGCGGCCCTTTTTGTTTGCGCCGCGGGCGGGGTGGCGTCCACGCATTGCATGAAAGTTTTTCAAGCCGGATTGAGCGCGTTTTCCGGTTACGGCGGATGGGAGGAACTTTCCCGTCCTTGCCGGGACTTTTACCTCTGTTCGGGGCATTTTGGCGACAGGGAAAGCGGCGGTACGCGGTAAACTATTCGTCATTATCCGGGTTTACCCACCCGGGCGCAGTTTTCTCCTCTCTTACCGCCTCAGGAACCCCCCGTCATGTTTGACCGCAACCTCACCCTCTCCAAGGCTGACCCGGACGTCTGGGCCGCCGTCCAGAAGGAAGACGTTCGCCAGGAACAGCACATCGAGCTGATCGCTTCGGAGAACTACGCCAGCCCGGCCGTCATGGAAGCCCAGGGCACGCAGCTCACGAACAAGTACGCCGAAGGCTACCCGGGCAAGCGCTACTACGGCGGTTGCGAATACGTCGACGTGGTCGAGCAGCTGGCCATCGACCGCCTGAAGCAGATCTTCGGCGCCGAAGCCGCCAACGTGCAGCCCAACTCGGGTTCGCAGGCCAACCAGGGCGTGTACATGGCCGTCCTGAAGCCGGGCGACACGGTGCTGGGCATGAGCCTGGCCGAAGGTGGCCACCTGACGCACGGCGCGTCGGTCAACGCCTCGGGCAAGCTGTACAACTTCATCTCGTACGGCCTGGACGAAAACGAAGTCCTGAACTACGCCCAGGTCGAGCAGCTCGCCAAGGAACACAAGCCCAAGCTGATCGTCGCCGGCGCCTCGGCCTACGCCCTGCACATCGACTTCGAGCGCATGGCCCGCATCGCCCACGACAACGGCGCGCTGTTCATGGTCGACATCGCCCACTACGCCGGCCTGGTCGCCGGCGGCGCGTACCCCAACCCGGTGCCGCACGCCGACTTCGTCACCTCGACCACGCACAAGTCGCTGCGCGGCCCGCGCGGCGGCGTCATCATGATGAAGGCCGAATACGAGAAGATCATCAACTCGGCCATCTTCCCGGGCATCCAGGGCGGTCCGCTGATGCACGTCATCGCCGGCAAGGCCGTGGCCTTCAAGGAAGCGCTGGAACCCGAATTCAAGACCTACGCGCAACAAGTGGTCAAGAACGCCAAGGTGCTGGCCGACACGCTGGTCAAGCGCGGCCTGCGCATCGTTTCGGGCCGAACCGAAAGCCACGTCATGCTGGTGGACCTGCGTGCCAAGGGCATCACGGGCAAGGAAGCCGAAGCCGTGCTGGGCCAGGCTCATATCACCGTCAACAAGAACGCCATCCCGAACGATCCGGAAAAGCCCTTCGTGACCAGCGGCATCCGCCTGGGCACGCCGGCCATGACCACCCGCGGCTTCACCGAAGCCGAGGCCGAGCTGACCGCCAACCTGATCGCCGACGTGCTGGACAACCCGCGTGACGAAGCCAACATCGCCGCCGTGCGCGCCAAGGTCAATGAGCTGACCTCGCGCCTGCCGGTGTACGGCAAGAAGTGATGCGGCGGCGGATCTTTCCCGCCGGCACATGACGAGGACGGCTCCGCAAGGGGCCGTCCTTTTGTTTTCGGGCCAATGGCGCTTGCGCGCCAGCGGTCATCGTGGCAAAAATAATAGGGACGAATTTGTCATAGTCGCCACGGATCGACTGTCGCCTCGTTACAATGTGGGCGAATTATTGCTTTCCGTGTTTTCAGGGATCACACATGCGGTGTCCATTTTGCGGCAACTCCGAAACGCAGGTCGTCGACAGCCGTGTCTCGGAAGAGGGCGACGCCATCCGTCGCCGGCGCCGCTGCCAGTCCTGTGACAAGCGCTTCACCACCTACGAGCGGGTGGAGCTGGCGATGCCGTCCGTGGTCAAGCGCAACGGCAGCCGCAGCGACTACGATCCCGCCAAGCTGCGCGCCAGCCTGAGCCTGGCGCTGCGCAAGCGCCCGGTCAGCACCGAGGACGTGGACGCCGCCGTCGCCCGCATCGAGGAACAACTCCTGGCCAGCGGGCTGCGCGAAGTGGCTTCCGGGCATATCGGCGAACTGGTCATGAACGAGCTGCGCAAGCTCGACAAGGTGGCCTACGTGCGCTTTGCGTCGGTGTACAAGAGCTTCGAGGACATCGGCGAATTCGTCGAGGCGATCCGCGAGATGCAGGGGCCGGTGCTGCCCGCCAAGCTGCGCAAGGAATGAGGGCGCCGCGCGGCGCCTGAGGGGCGCGGATTGACTCGCAAGGCGCGCTACAGCGCGGGTGTCCGCGCCATGCTGGGCGTCTGCGGCTGGAATCGGCGCCACACGCGGCGCAGGTGCTGGGCCGAGCCGAATCCGGATTTCTCCGCCACCATCTCCAGGTTCAGGCGGGTTTCACGCAGCATGTCGCGCGCCAGCGCCACGCGTATCTGATACAGGTAGTCCATCGGCGTGCAGCCGGCGTGCTCGCGGAACAGCCGCGTCAGGTGGCGCGAACTGGTGTGGGCCTGCTCGGCCAGCGACTGCGCCGACCACGGCGCCGCCGGGTTGCGCACCACCGCGTCCTGGACCCGGTGCACACCGGGATGCATGTGGTTGCGGTGTTCCAGCCAGGGCGACAGGGCCGAGTCGGTGCCGGCGCGGCGCTGGTAGACCACCATGTCGCGCGCCACTTCACTGGCCACGCGTGGGCCGCAGTGGCGCGACACCATGTGCAGCGCCAGGTCGATGCCGGCGGTGATGCCGGCGCTGCTGACCAGGTTGCCGTCTTCGACGAAGATGCGGTTGTCGTGCAGCCGGGCGGACGGATCCATGTCGGCCAATTGCGCCAGGCAGCTGTGGTGCGTGGTGCATTCGCGCTGGCGCGTCAGGCCGGCCGCGGCGGCGAACAGGGCGCCGGCGCAGACGGTCATCAGCGTGAAGCCGTCGACCGGATGGCGCGCCGCCAGCCAGTCGATGATGACGCGGGCCTCGGGCTCGTCCAGGCGGATGTGCTTGCCCACCACCCCGGACACGATCACCAGCGCCTCGGGCGGCAGCTTCTGGGGCAGGGGCTGGATCCGCGCCAGGTGCAGGCCGGGAATGCCGCTTTCCACTTCGGTCGAGGGGCCGCAGAAATGCTGCGCGAAGGCGTCCGGGCACAGCTTGTTGGCAACCCGGAACGCCTCGGCCGGCCCGGCCACGTCGAGCAGCACGATTCCCCGCGGCAACACGAAGTACACGGGAATCATGGCGGCGCGTCCCTATTGCGCGTCGGCGAAGACGTCGGTGGCGCGGGCGATGCGGGCAAAGCGGCCCTGCAGCACCAGTTCGGTGGCGTCGCGGATCTCGGCCGGCGTGTAGTGCTTGCCCGACGGACTCTGCATGGCGAAAGTCAGCGTGGCGTCGGTCGGGAACACCACCTTGAAGCCGTCGTCGCTGGCATGGCGGGTGGTGGTCTCGCAGCACTGTTCGGTGCGGATGCCGCTGACGATGACGCCCTCTATGCCGTGCTTGCGCAGCCAGTCCCGCAGCGTGGCGCCGTCGGCGTCCTTGGCGTAGAGGGAGGAATGCACGGTCTTGTGGAACACGGCGTCGGGCTCGATGCGCAGTTCCTTCAATGTCCTGACATGGCCGGAGGCCAGCGAGAATGGGTTGGCTGGATCGTTGGCGACGCTGGTGTGAAACACCTGCAGCACCGGGATGTCGCGGGCACGGGCGGCGTCGATCAGGCCCTGGAGTTGCGAGACGAATGCCGGATATTCCGACTCGTCCCAAAACGGACGCTGGCGGAAGGAATCCTGGACGTCGATGACGATCAATGCTTGTTTCATGGCGGCGGGCTCCGTGCCTTGGGATTTCGAGAGATACGTGGCGTATTGTGGGCCTGCCCCGGCGGCGGGGCGAGGCCGTCCCGAGACCAGCATCGGCCCAAAACGGACATGACTGCCGGGCCGCTTGAACGATCATAGCGCGCCGGCGCGGAACGGCAAGCGCGGCGTGCCGGCGATCCGCCGCGGACATACAATCCGTGCATGATGAAGAACCCCAGCGAATCCGACGACCTGTCCTGGATGCGGCGCGCCCTGGCCCTGGCGCAGACCGTCATGTACTCGACGGCGCCCAACCCCCGGGTGGGCTGCGTCATCGTGCGCGATGGCCGCGTGCTGGGCGAGGGCGCCACCCAGCCTCCCGGCGGCCCGCATGCCGAAGTGTGCGCGCTGCGTGACGCGCAGGCGCGCGGCGAATCGGTGGCGGGCGCCACCGTCTACGTCACGCTGGAGCCGTGCAGCCATTTCGGCCGCACGCCGCCCTGCGTGGACGCCTTGCTGGCGGCCGCGCCGGCGCGGGTGGTGGTGGCGATCGGCGATCCCAACCCGCTGGTCAATGGCAAGGGGTTGGCGCGCCTGCGCCAGGCCGGTATCGCCGTCACCACCGGCATTTGCCGCGAAGAGGCGCTGGCCCTGAACGCCGGTTTCATTTCGCGCATGAGCCGCGGGCTGCCGTGGACCTGGCTCAAGATGGCGACATCGCTGGATGGCCGCAGCGCCCTGCATAACGGCCTGTCGCAATGGATCACCGGCCCCGAGGCGCGCGCCGACGGGCATCTGTGGCGCGCGCGCAGTTGCGTGGTGCTGACCGGCATCGGCACCGTGCTCAAGGACGATCCGCAACTGACCGTGCGCAGCGTGCAGACGCCGCGCCAGCCGCGCCGGGCGGTGGTCGACGGGCGCTTCGAGATTCCCGAGGACGCGCGCCTGTTCGACGGCGGCGAGGTCATCGTGTTCACGGCGCGGGTCGACGCCGCCAAGCAGGCGCGGCTGGAAGCCAGGAACGTCCGCGTGGTGTCGATGCCCGCCGCCGAGCCCGACCGCGTGGACCTGCCGGCGATGATGCGCTGGCTGGCCGCGCAGCAGTTCAACGAAGTCCACGTCGAGGCCGGCGCCGGTTTGAGCGGCGCGCTGGTGGCGGCCGGCTGCGTCGACGAACTGCTGATATATATGGCGCCGATGTTGCTGGGCGACGCCGCCGGCGTGGTCAGGCTGCCGCTGCTGGAGCGGCTGGACGCCGCCCCGCGCTACGAATTCATCGAGGCGCAGCGGGTGGCGGCAGACCTGCGCGTGCGCGCCCGGGTGCCGGAGCATTGGCGCGGACTGTTGCGGCGGGTCGAATTGCCGGCCGTCCAGACGCCCTAGCGCTTGCCGCCGCGAGCCGCCGGGGTGGCGCTGCGCCAGGCCCACAGCGCGGCGCCGAGCGCCGCCAGCGCAAGCAGGCCGCCGGCCAACAGCAGGCCGGGATGTTGCTGGCGCGCGCGCTCCCAGGCTTTCCATGCCTGGATGTAGTGAAAGCGCGCGGCCGACTGGAAGTCCGGTTCAGGGCATTCGCGGCCGAAGGTGTCGCTGAAGGGCACCCGGGCGCCCTGGTCCACGTAGCGCAGATAGATGGCGGAGGCGCGTTCCGGCGTGTCGTCGATGACGTACCGCGCGCCGCGGCACAGCACGGCGGCGAAGGCCTGCGAGCGGCTGGGCAGTTCGTCGGCCGCCTTCATGGCGTAGTCGGCGGCGATCTGGCGGTAGTGGTAGCGCACGTTGGGGCGCGCCTCGCTGGCGGCATAGCGCTTGCGTTCTTCCTGTGTCACATAAGGGCCCGGCAGGTCGGCCTCGGCGCGCTGCAGCGGGGTATCCAGCGGCATGCCGGTGTCGGCGCGGGCTTCGCGCCACCACGGGTTGGCGTCGCGACCCGCGCCGGTTGAATAGTTGCCGTCATAGACGGCGTAGTCCGGGCCCTGTTCATAGCCCATGATGCGGATGCCGTCGCGGCGCGCCAGCGTCGCCGCCTGGTACCAGGCCTGGGCACGGGCGGTGCGGCCCCAGGCGCTGCCTGCCGCTCGCAGGGCGTCGCCGTACCGGGCGGCGCGCTGGCGCACGTCGGACTCCTGGATCTTCCATGCGCCGTCGTCGTAGCCCCCGCTGGCAAAGCGCGGATCGGAATCGGCCGGAAAGTAGGGCAGGGCCTCGGCCACGCGGCCCTCGCGCACCAGGCGCCGCGCTAGCAGCTGGCGCAGGCGGTCATGCGCGGGCGGCGGATTCAGGCGGCTCCATTGATAGAACTGTTCGGGCGTATAGCGGCTGAAGCCGGCCGGACGCGCAGGCGCCGGCGCGGGCGGCGGCAGGCGGTCGACATAGGCCTTGAGCTCCTCGGTCGTGAGCACGCGTTCGGCCACGTAGGCGGCATCGTTCCAGTAGGGCGACAGGGGCCAGCCTTCATCGGCCGGGCTGGCGCCGTGGCGGGTCGCGGCGGCGCGGTACAGCTGGTCCAGCGCTTCCACGTACTGGCCGCGCGACAGCGACAGCACGCCTTGTTCGGCCTTGAGCAGGGAGGCCGATCCAGGTTCGAGACTGCCATCGGCCCGCGGGAATGCCGCGATCGCGCGGGCATAGGCCTGGGCGGCGAGTTCGTTGTCACCGCGGCGGATGGCCAGTTTGGCGCGCACCCACCAGGCCAATGCCGTGTCGAGCCGCTCGGCCAGGGTCTGGGCGAGATCGTAGCGGCCCACGCGATAGGCCAGCGCCGCGACCCGATCGGCATCGGCGATGCGTTGCGGGTCCTGGGTCTGCAACGCGGCCACGAGCGATTGCAGCGCCGGGTTGGGCACGACGTTGGGCGCGCCGCCGGCGGCATCGGCCAGGCTCAGGCGGCCGGTCTGTTCGAAGTTGGCGAACGGGTCGCGGGCGCTGTCTGGCTTGCCGTCGACGATATCGCCGATACGGGCCAGGCCATACGCCACCAGCAGGCGTTGGCCCACCGGGTCGTCGATCAGGCGGCCGGCTCGCGCCGCCGAGGCCAGCGCCCAGTCGGCGATCAGGCGCAGCGATTCGCGCCCGCTGATCGAGTCGCGGGCGGCCTGGGCGGCGTACAGGCGCACCGCCTGATGCAGGTTGGCCGGGGCGATGGCGTCCAGGCAGGGCGTTGCATTGACCACGTCTTCATACGCGCATTGTCCCAGGCTGCCGGTCAGCGACAGCCGCGCCTGCTGGCCGTAGCTGGCAACGGCCAGGCCGAGCGGATCGGGGGCGCCTTGCAGCGCCATCTCGCGCACGCGCGCATAGTCCTGCGCCGCCGTGCCCGGGTTCCCGGTTTCGGCCAGCATGTAGGCGGCCCAGACGCTGCGCGTCGCCGCCTGCTCGGCAGGCAGCGCCAGGATTGCCCGCAGGCGCTGGCGCGCCCGTTCCCAGCGCTGCTCGTGCGGGGCCTGCGGCGCTGTGTGGTAGTCGACCGCGGCCGCGGCATAGAGGCGGACCGCTTCAGGCAGGCCGGCGCCCGCGGCGTACGCCTGCTCGCCGTCCGGACGGGTGCGCATCAACCGCAGCTGGTCGAGCTGTGCCGGCGTGAGCGCGGGGTCGTAGGCTTCCGGGATGGCGTCGGAGCGGTAGCTGCCGTCCGGCAGCAGTGGTGATTCATTGGCGCGCAGCGAGTCCGTGGCGGGGACCAGGCGCATCGCCTCGTAGGCGAACGAATTGGCGGGCGTGCCCTGCAGCGTGCCGGCGCGGTCGTCCAGCAGCTGTGGCGGGAAGTCGGGACCGCAGGCAATGACGATGCCCGCGCCGGCCAGCAGCAAGGCGGCGATCAGCGATTTACGGTTGTACATGGAAGCTCGGGGTTGCGGCGTCACAGCGGATCCATCCTATGGCGCGTTCGGCGCCGGCGCGCAGCAGGCCATCCCGCGCGCGCCGAAGATACCCGCCCTGCCGATCATATTCAAGGGTATAGCCGTTGATGCCGTCGGCGGCGCGGCAGCGGGCGTCCAGCCTGACGATGAAGGGCAGCGGCGCATCGGTGCTGCCACGGTTGGACAGCAACACGTCGCGCGCCCCGCCCGGCCCTGGCGCAGCGGCCGCGACCGCGAGCGCCGGCGTCAGGGGGTGGCGCGCCAGCACCGCGCGCCAGGTCGGCAGGCTCCAGGCGCGCGTGTCCGTCTGGGTCGGCAGGCGGAACCAGGCGATGCCCGCCAGCCCGGCCGGCCGATCGCGGTCGAGCGTGGCGACAAAGGCCGCGATGGTGTCGGGCGCGACCAGCAGTTCCGCCGAACGGCCGCCCGGTATCAACGCAGGCCGTTCGCTTTCGACGGCGACGATCTGGCCTTGTTCGTCCCACGCGACGCGGCTGCCGTAGGCCGGCAGCGCCACCCGCCAGGGCTTTGCGGTGCGGTCGGCGTAGGCAGCGAGCCAGGCGCGCGCGCGCCTGGCGTCGAACAGCGACCCTTGCGCCGGATTCAATACGGCGTGGACCTGCAGCACGGTTTCGTCCGGCACCGCCAGCAGCTCGGTCAGCGCGGCGCTTTCCAGCCAGGTGGGCAGAGCGGTGATGGACAGCCGCAAGTCCTGCGGCAGGCGGGCCTTGAGCTTGGCCAGCAGCGCGCTGTAGGCCGGCAATCGCGCCGTGGGGCAGTCGTAGTCGATCTCCAGGCCGGTCAGCGCGATGCCGGCGCCGCGCCAGGCCGAGAGCAAGGCGGCCGCGCGCGCGTCGATGTCGGCTTCGCTCAGGGCGCCGACGCGACCGTCGAGCCGCAGTACCAGCACGACGGGACGCCCGGTTGCCGCCAGCGCGGCCAGGTCGGGCGTTGCCTCGAACCAGGCGCCGTCGGCGCGCAGTTCGGCCGCCAGCACGCGCCACGCGCGCAGCATGTCGGCGCTGTCAGCCAGTGCGTGGTTCAGCGCGGGCGTCCAGCGCCGCTGCCAGACGTAGGCATCGTTGGGCAAGGGAGGGGCGCTGCATTCGCAGGCTGCCAGCAGCAGCAGTCCGCACAGAACCGCCAGACGCCAACAGCGCATCGACGCGCGGGCGATGCGCGGCCGGTCCGGGACAGGGCGCGGGCGTGGCAACATGATGTGCGGACGGTGTTTGAAAAAGCGGCGCGCGGCGGCTGCGGCGGTTGCGTGATTCTATCCTTGACGCCGCCAGGGGTATTAGCACTCTCATGTCTTGGCTGCCAATCGATGCCGCGATAGCGCAGCGCGATCGGGTCGATAGCGTTTGCCCGCGCGGCTTGCGGCGTGATCGCAGCAAGTTTGAGAGCGATTCCCCGACGCCGCTCCAAGGGTTGTCGATTGGTATTTTTTTACCGTGACGCCCCAAATGAATTGCCACAAAACCGTCAATTGGGCTTAAGCTAGGCCATGACTTGGCGCTACGCGCTCATGGCCCGATCCATAACCCGCCACGCGCCCTCGTCACCACGGATTCCAGTGTCGCGTACCGGCGCTTTCACACACCGGACCGATACTTGCTGAACGTAGTCGCTTTGCGCCGTTCAGACCGTTCGCTGCCATCGCATAGCGAACGCACCGGACCTGTTGTCCGGATCATAAGAATCCACCGGGATATCTCATCCCTTCAAATCATTGCTGACCATTTCATGCGTGGCTGCATCCTGCGCCCGTTCTACAGCAATATGCTGAAGGCGTACGAGTGAACTTATTCACGTTGGTTGCAATCCCTGACGGAACTTGTGTCCGAACGGTGCAGCCTAAACGGAAAGGGCCCGATCGTGCTCTTGGTTGATGTGTGGCGAAAGCAACATACAACCGTGCCGAAATTGCTTATAGCGCGTTGACCCTAGTCACGCTGAAGCACTGAGGCACACAATGGGGACACGTAGGGACGTCATGGCTTTTTCGCGTGTTGTAGGAGGTTTCCGTGCAAAACATCGTCGAAGGCTTCAAGTCGCAGTATGCAAGAGAGCAGGAGTCGGAACTTTCCCTCGAGGAATATCTGAACCTCGCCAAGCGTGACCCGATGGCATATGCCAGCCCCGCTGAGCGCATGCTGGCGGCGATTGGCGAACCTGAAATCGTGGATACGCGCAACGACCCACGTCTTTCCCGTTTGTTTTCCAACCGGACCATCCGACGCTATCCGGCGTTCCAGGAGTTCTACGGCATGGAGGACGTCATCGGGCAGATCGTGGCGTTCTTCAAGCACGCCGCGCAGGGACTGGAAGAGCGCAAGCAAATCCTCTATCTGCTCGGGCCGGTGGGCGGCGGCAAGTCGTCCATCGCCGAACGCCTGAAGGTGCTGATGGAAGTCCACCCCATCTACGCGCTCAAGGGCTCGCCGGTGAACGAGTCGCCGCTCGGCCTGTTCCATCCGGAACGCTTCGGCGACACGCTCGAAAAGGAATACGGCATTCCGCGCCGCTATCTCACGGGCATCATGTCGCCGTGGGCGGTCAAGCGCCTGAAGGAGTTCGACGGCGACATCTCGCAATTCCGCGTGGTGCGCCTGAACCCGTCGGTGCTGCGCCAGGTGGCGATCGCCAAGACCGAGCCGGGTGACGAGAACAACCAGGACATCTCATCGCTGGTCGGCAAGGTCGACATCCGCAAGCTCGACCGCCATTCGCAGGACGACCCGGACGCCTACAGCTATTCCGGCGGCTTGTGCCTGGCCAACCAGGGCCTGCTCGAGTTCGTGGAAATGTTCAAGGCGCCGATCAAGATGCTGCATCCGCTCTTGACGGCGACGCAGGAAGGCAACTTCAAGGGCACCGAGGGTTTCTCGGCGATCCCGTTCAACGGTTGCATCCTGGCGCACTCGAACGAATCGGAGTGGCAGACCTTCCGCAACAACAAGCACAACGAGGCGTTCCTCGACCGTATCTATATCGTCAAGGTGCCTTACTGCCTGCAGGTGTCGGAAGAAGTCCGCATCTACGAAAAGCTGCTGCATCACAGCTCGCTGTCGACGGCGCCGTGCGCGCCGGGGACGCTGGACATGATGGCGCAGTTCTCGGTGCTGACGCGGCTGAAGGAGCCGGAGAATTCCAGCATCTACTCGAAGCTGCGCGTCTATGACGGCGAAAGCCTGAAGGACGTCGACCCGAAGGCCAAGGCGCTGCAGGAGTACAAGGACTACGCCGGCACCGACGAAGGCATGAACGGGGTCTCGACGCGCTTCGCGTACAAGATCCTGTCCAGCGTCTTCAATTACGACCAGACCGAGGTGGCGGCCAATCCGGTGCACCTGATGTACGTGCTCGAACAGCGCATCGGGCGCGAGGACTATCCGGAGGAAATCCGCCGGCGCTACCTGGAGTTCATCAAGGGCTTCCTGGCGCCGCGCTATGCCGAGTTCATCGGCAAGGAGATCCAGACGGCGTACCTCGAGTCGTACTCGGAGTATGGGCAGAACATCTTCGATCGCTACGTCACGTTCGCCGACTGCTGGATCCAGGACGAGGAATTCCGCGACCCGGAAACCGGCGAGAGCTTCGACCGCAGCGCCCTGAACGACGAACTGGAGAAGATCGAGAAGCCGGCCGGCATCGCCAATCCGAAGGACTTCCGCAACGAGATCGTGAACTTCGTGCTGCGGGCGCGCGCCAACAACAACGGCCGCAACCCGACCTGGACCAGCTATGAAAAGCTGCGCGAAGTGATCGAGAAGAAGATGTTCTCGAACACGGAAGACCTGCTGCCGGTGATCTCGTTCAACGCCAAGGCGTCGGCCGAGGACAAGACCAAGCACCAGAGCTTCGTCGACCGGATGGTGGAGAAGGGCTACACGGAAAAGCAGGTCAGGCTGCTGTGCGAGTGGTATCTCCGTGTGAGGAAGTCTTCCTGAGCGAGGTGAATCATGAATTCACTGATCGATCGCCGTCTTAACGGGCGCAACAAGAGCGCCGTTAACCGGGAGCGCTTTCTGCGGCGTTACAAGGACCAGATCCGCAAGGCGGTCCACGGGATGATCCGCGACCGCTCGATCCAGGACATGGATCAGGGCGGCGAGATCAACCTGCCCGCCCGCGATATTTCCGAGCCGACGTTCCGGCACGGCGCGGGCGGCGACCGGGAAATGGTGCATCCGGGCAACCGCGAGTTCGCCAAGGGCGATACGTTCGACCGGCCCCAGGGAGGAGAAGGCCAGGGCGGTTCCGAGCCCGGCGAAGGCGAGTCGGTCGATCAGTTCACCTTCAGCCTGTCGCGGGCGGAATTCCTCAACCTGTTCTTCGAAGACCTGGAACTGCCTCACCTGGCCCGCAACACGCTCGGCGAGGTCAGCCAGAAGAAATGGCAACGCGCCGGCTACACCACCACCGGCTCGCCCAGCATGCTCAGCATCAGCCGCACGCTGAAGTCGTCGCTGGCGCGGCGGGTGGCGTTGAGCGTGAAGGCGCGGGCCGACCTCGAGGACGCGGAGGAGCGCCTGGCCAAGGCCAAGGCGGCGGGCGCGCCCGCGGACCAGATCAAGGCCCTGGAACAGGATGTCGAGGACTGCCGCGAGCGCCTGGCCCGCGTGCCGTTCCTGGACGACCTGGACCTGCGCTACCGCAATCGCGTGTCGGTATCGATCCCGATGGCGCGCGCGGTCATGTTCTGCCTGATGGACGTGTCCGGCTCGATGGACGAGGGCAAGAAGGACCTGGCCAAGCGCTTTTTCACGCTGCTGTATCTGTTCCTGTCGCGCAAGTACGAGCACGTGGACCTGGTCTTCATCCGCCACACCGACAACGCCGAGGAAGTGGACGAGCAGACGTTTTTCTACGATCCCAAGAGCGGCGGCACCATCGTGCTGTCGGCGCTGGAACTGATGCGCGAGATCGTCGAGAAGCGCTATCCGCCCACCGCCTGGAATGTGTACGCGGCGCAGGCCAGCGACGGCGACTCGTTCGGCGCCGACGCCGGCAAGAGCGCGCGCTTCCTGGCCGAGCACCTGTTGCCAGCCACGCGCTACTTTGCCTATATCGAGGTTCCCGACTCGCAGGAGGCGCGCAAGAGCAGCCTGTGGGCGGAGTATGAACAGAAGCTGGAGCCGCATTTCGTGATGCGGCGGATTTGCGAGCGCGGGGAGATCTATCCCGTGTTCCATGACCTGTTCAAGAAGGAAACCGCATGAATGCCATCCTGGGCGCACTGGTGGAGCCGGAATCGGCCGACAGCCCCCGGCCGTTGTCGCAAGGTTCCGAATGGACGTTCGAACTGATCCAGTCCTATGACGAAGCGATCTCGCGGGTCGCGCGCGAGTACGGGCTGGACACCTATCCGAACCAGATCGAGGTCATCACCTCGGAGCAGATGCTGGACGCGTATGCGTCGGCGGGCCTGCCCATCGGTTATCCGCACTGGTCGTACGGCAAGGAGTTCATCCGCAACGAGCAGTTCTACCGGCGCGGCATGCAGGGCCTGGCCTACGAGATCGTGATCAATTCCAACCCCTGCATCGCGTATCTCATGGAAGAGAACTCCATGACCATGCAGGCGCTGGTGATCGCGCACGCCTGCTATGGCCACAACTCCTTCTTCAAGGGCAACTACCTGTTCCGCCAGTGGACCGACGCCGACGGCGTGCTGGACTACCTGGTGTTCGCCCGCAAGTACGTGATGGATTGCGAGGACCGCTACGGCATCGATGCGGTGGAGGCGCTGCTGGATTCCTGCCATGCGCTGTCGCACCATGGCGTGGACCGCTACAAGCGGCCGACGCCGATCTCGTACAAGGAAGAGGCCGCGCGCCAGGCCGAACGCCAGGAACACGCGCGCCTGCAATACAACGACCTGTGGCGCACGCTGCCGCGGCTGGAGGCCGACAAGGACGAGCGGGTCGCCGCGTCGGTGTTCCCGCCCGAGCCGGAAGAGAACCTGCTGTACTTCATCGAGAAGTATTCGCCCAAGCTGGCGCCGTGGCAGAAGGAGCTGGTGCGCATCGTGCGCAAGATCGCCCAGTATTTCTATCCGCAGACCCAGACCAAGGTCATGAACGAGGGCTGGGCCACGTTCTGGCACTACACCATCCTGAACCGGCTGCACGAGAAAGGGCTCGTCAATGACGGCTTCATGATGGAGTTCCTGCAGAGCCACACCAACGTGGTCAGCCAGCGCGGCTTCGACGAGCGCGGCTACGGCGGCATCAACCCGTACGCGCTGGGCTTTGCGATGATGTCGGATATTCGCCGCATCTGCGAAAAGCCCACCGACGAGGACCGCCGCTGGTTCCCCGACATCGCCGGCGGCGACTGGCTCAAGACGCTGGACTTCGCCATGCGCAACTTCAAGGACGAGTCGTTCATCTCGCAATACCTGTCGCCGCGCCTGATCCGCGAGTTCCGCTTCTTCGCGATCTCGGACCACCAGGCCAATCCCAAGCTGGAAGTGGCCGCGATCCACGACGACGAAGGCTACCGCGACATCCGCCGCCTGCTGGCCGCGCAGCACAACCGCGACAACCAGGTGCCGGACATCCAGGTCACGCGCTTCAACCGCGACACCGATCGCTCGCTGGTGCTGCGGCACCTGAGGAGCCGCGGCCGGCCGCTGGCGGCCGAGGACGCGGAGCAGGTCATGAAGCACCTGGCGCGGCTGTGGGGCTTCCGGGTGCGGCTGGAGGAAACCGAGCCGGACGGCACGGTCAGCTCGTATCGCGAACAGGATCCGCCGAACGCCTGAGTGAGCATGGCCGCCCCGGACGAGCGCGGGATGGCGGCCGCGGGGCACGCAGCGGAGCCTGCGGCAAAAGGGGACGCAATAACGTCCCCTTTTTCTTTACCCCGTTCCGCCAATGCAGCTTTCCTGCCGATCTGCTAGAATCGCGGATTCGCATTTTCAGGAATGCGTATCCAGATCAGGACAGGTGGCCGAGTGGTTGAAGGCGCACGCCTGGAAAGCGTGTATACGTCAAAAGCGTATCGGGGGTTCGAATCCCCCTCTGTCCGCCAAGAATGCATCTAAGCCCCTGATTTCGTTGAGAAATCGGGGGCTTTTTGTTTGCCGCTTACAAAACGACTATCAAAAATTCGGCGGTTAGCTCTGGAACTTCCTGGATTTCTCTGAAAAATTAGAATAAAATAGGGACGCATCATAGAGTCTGTGCAAGTTCTTTGCCCTGACTCTTGCAAGGCTGACGTCGTTACGTCCTCAGCCCGCCTCAACGGCCTCTCGCGCCCGTTCTCCCTTCCCCAAGAAATTTCCCCGAGCCTGATCGATCGGCGTCGCCATGGCGCGCGTTCGCTCGTCCATACAAGGAATCATCCTATGAATCGCCAGAGCCGTTCATCGTTCTGTCTTGGCCGCATCGTCGCGACCAAAAGCGCGCTCGCCGCTTGCCAGAATTATTCCGTCTCGCCTTTGGATCTACTTCGGCGTCATGCTGCGGAAGACTGGGGCGACCTCTGCATCGAAGACTTGCAGGCGAATAGCCAAGCAATCAGAAGTGGGGAGCGCCTACTGTCTGCATATCGACTGTCGCCACAGGATCGGATTTGGGTCATCACCGAGGCTGATCGAAGCGCGACAACGCTTCTCTTGCCTGAGGAGTACTGAACAGATGCCCAAGACTTCAGCAAAGCGGAGCAGGGCGACGGCTGCAAGAGATCGAACAGATGAAAGGCTGCAAAAGACCCTAAGCTTTTGTGCTTTGCGCTCCGATTCAGCATGGTGGTTCGACGAAGAATATTTCGGGCAAGCTCATTTTCCCCAAGGCGTCTATGCAGGATCATGCGGGATCTGCTGCCTGAGCTCTGTGCTTGCATTGCATGGTCTTGTGCCGCCGTGCTCGTTACGTGACATGGCCTATCGAACTCGTGGGCTACCCGCGAGAATGTGGCGGGCCCTGGGAGGCTCGTTCTTTACAGGCCTTGGCGCGAAAGAACTGATAGCGGCGTGCTCGGAGTTGGACCTTCCTCTTCAACTGCGTAGCTCGTTCGAGGCTGGCCCGCCGAATTGCCCGTCAGCGTTCGCGTTGGAACAACTGCTAGAGGGCAGGCTGACGATGATTCAGTTGGTGAGCACGAGGGGCACCGCTATGAATCATTGGAGCCTGGGTATTGGCATCGCGATGATTGGCGCAATGCCTGACACTAGTCCTACACGGATCTTGCTCATGGATTCAAGCGCCGAGGCCCCGAAGTCCGGCCATTACAACGCGTGGCTGACGATGATGCCGCGGTCACGGCGTGGTACGAGGGTTCAGCATCCGACATGGATCTACCGCGTTCCATCTTCTCATCGGGCCGAGGTAAGAATTGCCACCGCAGTGTCGTTCGAATATGCGGTCTCTTGACTCACTTGCTGCTATCAAGCGGCGCAAGTAGTTCACCCATAGAGACGTTCAATGCAATGGCGATCCGCTCGATGTTGCAGATGGAGATATTGCGTTCACCGCGTTCTACCGAGCTTATGTAGTTCACATGTAGTTCCGCTGCTTCAGCCACCTTTTCCTGGGTGAGCTTCTGCAGCAAGCGGATGCGTCGCATGTTGGCGGCGAACAGTTGTTGCGCCCCACACTTATTCGTTGGGTTGACCATGCCGGCAGTGTTTCCGACAGGCTCGCCCATTTCCACACACTTTAAGTTTGGTTTAGTGTAAATTCACGGCAAAACCAAACGTAAAGTGTGTATTTCAACCAATGGAGTCTTTATGAAGTCATCTCATGTGCTGATTGCCCAAGGCATTGTCGTAATAGCTGGATTGGTGGCAGCTTTTGCATGGTTTGATCGGATTCGCTGCCCTGAGATTCATGGTCAGGCCATGTGCGTTCTGTTCGATCACCAAGCTGACAAGGCTGCTGCGTTCAAAAAAGTGCTTACGGAAATTCCGAAGGGGTTGAAATGACGTCGTTCAGATGCGCAGGTGCACGAAAGCCCAGCATAGTTGTTCTACTACTCTGCGCAATGCCGGCACTCGCCCAGGCGGCAACGCCTACGCACTGCAAGTCGGAAGAGCAGGTGATCTTCTCGTGCAACGTAGGCAAGAAGGTTGTGTCGATCTGCGCGAGCAATACCCTTGGCCCTGCATCAGGAACGGCGCAATACCGCTTCGGCGCTTTAGGGAAGATTGAGCTCAAGATCCCCGCTCAACCACAGCACCCCACGACGTTCAGCCGACTAGGCGTGATGCGTGGGCCGGCATGGGTAGACACACACATACGGGTAGCTAACGGTGAATACGCCTATACCGTCTATGAAGGTGAGGGGAAGGGATGGCAGCGCGCCGGAGTGCTGGTATCTAAGCAGGATAGAACGCTCGCGAATCTTTCTTGCGTTGCGCCAACGTCGGGCATTTTCTCAGATGTCGTCTATTCCGACGCGCCCGCGTTTGCTGTTGAGACGGATGATCAGATGGCCCGTTGGCTAGATGTGATAAATGCTATCCAGACTGCAGAAGATCCAAACAAAAAAGCCCCACCAGTCCGGGCTGCACCTGTGGGGACCATACGCTCGGGACGAGGTAAGGATTTCGTATTAGATGCCGATTTCAATCCTGGGATTATGCTTCCGGTCGCTGCATCGGCTGGATGCACTGTAGAGTCACCGCCGCGCTTTTCGTTGCAGACGTCGGGGGGAACGGTACACGTAGACGAGTACAGGTTCCCCTACGGCTGCTTTGGGGACAAAAAGAACGATGCGACTCTTGGTGTTGGGTACGTGATCCCTCAGAATGGCTCGCCGCCGCTGGGCTTTCGTTATCGAAAAGGTGGACGTGCTGAATTACTTCAATTCTTGGGAGCGCAATGAGCATGGCAGTTAGACTCCGGCGGCGTCGGAATAGATGGTCGTGCTGCCTGGATCGGCCAGATGTGCTCCTCGTCTCCTACTGTCAAGAAGAAAATTCTTACCGCCGCTTCGGGCGCCCGCTTGGCCAAGTCTCGAACATGGAAGCCAGCGAGAAGTCAGTGGTGAGATGCCGGAATACGTACTAGCCTAGGCTCCACGCCTGTCATGTATGTCCTCGCCTCGCCTGGGCTACTACTCGTGGCGATCGCATGGCTCGGGTGCCAGCACCGATCAACCGGACCTTTGCGAGTCCGCGTTCGTTGACTCACTTCATCGTGAGCCAACCACAGGCCGCATTCTGTTGCGTCGAGCAAACCGGCATCTACAGGTACGAAGCTGCAGAATTGACCGACGGCACATTAGCCTTGGGGTTGGTTTTGTTCTAGGAGCGCCAGGGACGAAGAGTTAGCTGCGGTAGGCTCGGCGCCGTGCTTGAACGATTTTCGAGTCATTTGGCTAGCTCGAGATCTCCCTGGTTAACTTGTAGCCAACATATGCCACGACAATTGATCTCTCATTTCCGTCGACGCGGAAATGGACGCGCCCGGGAAAGCTGCCTGTGAAGCGAACATGCCAGTCAAATAGTTCCTTCTTTCCTGTGCCCTCGTCAAGGACCCAACAAAGTCTCCTGCGTTGTTCTCCTTCCGGGCTTGGCCGACTGGAAAATTGCGGCCAACCTGCATTCTGCTCCCAATTAGTGACGTCGCGTGCAAGTGCTTCAAGTGATGCTACCGCCTGAAGGAATGGGGCTCCGCTCCCGTCTAGCGCACCGAGATCCCCTTCCACTCGCGGTAAAAAACGAAGCCCTGGAAAACGTTCTGTCCTTTCGCTCCAAATTTGGCTGGCAGAAGGAGTGTCAGATAGGCTGAGCTGTTTCAGCCATGCAAGGTGTTCATCCGCGTGTGCAGGCTGGCTAGCGTTCTTTACACGCCCTTCCGCTTCGAGCAGATTTCCGTCGTCATCAAGTTCGCAGTAGACCGTTTCAACCCAAGCAAGAGACCAGTCAGGACGGGCGTCAAAGCTGACGGTTGCGGATTCCAGAAGTGTCGCCCATGCCAATGCGCCAGAGGGAGTCCGCGTTGGTTTGGTGCGGAATTCCATCCTGCCGATCTCGTGCCGTATTCCATCTGCCAACCCTGCAGAGAAAGGAGATCGATCGCTCAGGCTTCGAATGAAGTCCCATTCCTCTCTATAGGCATTCCCTCCGAGAACCGCCTGCAGAGTCCAATCCTCGGCAATCTGATACTGGGAAATCGGTTGGGCTGTATTCAGCGCGATTCTGTTGTTGATCTTTTTAAGACGTTTGAGAGTGGAGAGAAGCGTTTTTGCCGTTTGTTCTGCACGCGCACGGTCGATGACATCAGGATGGCTCGATGCGTCATCGAGAAACAGAACTGGTGTTGTCATTGGTCAGATGTCGAGTAGTTCATCAAGTGCCTTACTCCATTCGTCGAAAAAACCTTCGGGCCAGTCGCTGAAGCGGCCGTTGGCATGTAAAACCGGCGACGAAATAGAAGACTCGAAATTTTCGACGTTACGTGAGAAGAAATGTACAGCGACATCCTGATTCGCAATCTCAGAACGCTTTGCCGCCACGCGGATGCCATTAAGTACGTGATCACTGTGAGTTTCGACCACGATTTGTATGCCATCCGCTGCACAACGTGCGAGCAGTTGCCCAAGTGCGGACTGGCCTCGGGGGTGTAGGTGGGCCTCTGGATTTTCCAAGAGCAATAGGGCGCCCTTCGGAGCAGCCAAACAAGCCACTATGACGGGAAGGCAATAGGTCAGTCCGAAGCCAACATTAGACGGCCGATATTCTCGGCTCCCTGAGTCAACTGAAGTCCCTGTGTACGAGAAGCTTAGGGAGGCAGCGTCGGCAAGTTCTACTGCTATTGCTCGGGGTCGCACTCCGGGACTGAGATGCTGCAACCACCCGGAGGTTTGATCTATGAGGCTTTCTGTAGGCGCTACTTGGGTCAACAGTTCGGTCGATAGAGTGGGGTGCTCTGGTGGGAAAAGTCGCCCTGGTGACACTTTCATGCTCTCATGCTGGAGCAGAAAATCGACCGTAAACTCCCCGCCACATCCAAGCCAGCCTGATGCCCGTTCCGGCGTGCTGGCCTGCTGATATTGAACCGCTGGAGTGATTCTGTCCGCCTGTATGAATTGGAATCCATGCCCTAGTTCATCAACGACGTCCTGTATATCCCCGTCCCAGCGAAGGGATAGGGTATCAGCACCTGGCTCCGCTAATGCGAACATGCTAGTCCGACCCTTAGAGGTTTGAATGACAAAGCCGATCTCGTCGTCAGTCGCGTTTTCGAATCGAACGTCCTCACTCCGGCCCAGACGGACCAGTGCCCCGCGTAGGGCAAGCTCCTTCTTGCCATCTCCGGCTTTGAGGCTCTGCTTCAGCAGGGCAAGCGCTTGCAAGACCGTGCTCTTTCCTGAGCCATTCAGGCCTGTGAGAACGGTAAGTTGCCCGAGTTTGACTTTAAGGTCTCGCGCAGATTTGAAATTGTGAAGCTCAATGCTCTCAAGCACGTGTCACCTCTTCGATGATTCCGTTCAACGTAGCGATACGTGCGTTGGACGACTCAGCAGATCCCGTCCCATAAGACAACGACTGGATAAACTCCCCGTCGTTGGCTAGCGCACTTTCAAATACCGCTTCGAACGTCTGCTTCTGGGCGATTATTCGAAGAGAGGTATCGGGATCCAACGCACCGAAGACTACCAACTCAGCTTCGAAAAGGCCGCGATTAATTGGCTTCCTCTGCTGTGTCCCAGCGCTTTTCCGAAATGCATGCTTTCCACGGATTTGGCAAGTGGTGTTTATAGCGTGGAAAAATGCTTCTCCGGCTTCCTTCCATTTGCCCGTGTCCCATCGGCTCAACACGTGCTCAACGGTCAAGTTTAGGAATTCATCGAGTGTTTGGTTAGCCGGTCGTCGATAGGGCGCACCAAGCTGCCATAGCGCAATGTAGCGCAACACCAGTTCCATATCCTGTTGGCGATTGGTTCGAATCTTCCCATCTGTAGCTCTAATAAATGTGTCGCTCTCAGCTAGCCGCCGGAGTTCATTGCGCCATTCGCCAGGAAAGATTGCATTCCGGATTTCTTGTGCATTGAGCGGCATTCCACCCTGATTTAAGCGCGCAAAGACGTTGAACTTTACTGCGGATGGAGTGTTGGCCCGAATGATATTTGCAGTAATTTCAAGCTCAGAAATTCTACGCTGAAACTTTCGATCTAGGTCTGTGAAGGATTTTCCCTCCAATTCTTTCAAATACTGCAAGCCTTTCAGCTGCAGGGGGGCAAGCCCTGCGCCCGTTGCCGAATTGAGAAGCGAGGTATTTTTGAAATGAAATACGGCGCATAGGCGCTGAAGCCCATCAACGACAGCATATCCACCATCCATGTCTTCGCTGAAATAGAAGGAGGGCAATGGAATCTTAAGCAGAATCGACTCGATTAGACGCGCCTTCCGTTTTGGATCCCACACATTCGCTTGACGCTGAAAGTCTGGCGTCAGATCCAGTTCACAGTTTTTTAGGCGATCTTCAAGCGAACTAATGGTCATCGGCTTCGCGATGATATCGATCTTCGTTGGATCGAAGGGGACTTCAATCTCTAGGCCGCGATTATCTTCCGGCTCGAAGCCGTCTTCATCCTCGTCGAGGATATTGACTGTCGACTCGGAGGATGTCGCCCCTTCTGAAATAGGGGGGGGGGATTCGCAGCAATGGATGCTCTGGAGGCGCTAAAAGATGGCTGTTTGCCTCGAACAAAGGGAGTAAATCCGGATAGGCTAGTGAGGTCGCTGCTTCTAAGCCAGGGAGGATACTTTCGAGTGCGCTGAATAGCGCGGACAGATCCTGTCCGGGTTCAGTGGGATCTATCCGCTGGACAACTTGGCTACTGTAGTTGTTGACGCCGAGAACTGGCATGGCGGCAATTTCTGAATAGCGTGCACTTTGTTTGGTCACGATATCCATTTTGGTCACAGATTTTGGAAGTACCACTCCAATGGAGACGTGAACGGTCTTGGTAGACCCATAATCACCATTGCCGCTGACGCCATCAATTTGACCGATAGCTCGGAGCCCTTGAATCCAGGGTGTCTTGCCGCCCTTGTTGTTATTGGTTCCGAGCCAAATGAGCGCCATATCGCCGTGCGATACGTCCTTAGGTACTTGTCTACAATTGACGTTGATAGCGAAAGAATCAGTGGTGTAGGAGTCGAATGCATCGATCTTCCTGATTTCATGTTCGCTATCAGCGCCGAGCCGAATAATAAAATAATCAGTCACAGTACAGGTTCTATAGAGCCACAAGTTTTATGTCTTGGGCGTTAGGCTGCATTGGAGGCACTTCTTTGTCTTGCTTCAAGTCGGGGCTAGCGATCTTTCTTAGCACCGCATCGAGCGGAGGGAATAAATGGCGTCCCAATTTGTCCACTCGACGCAAAATGCCCTGCACCGCATTGGCGCTCAGAAAGTAGCGCTCGTGCACGCCTTCTTTCTCAATTACATCGATGAGCTTTGATGGCACTGCAACAACAGGGCTGGAAGATACCGTTGTAGTAAAAAAACAATCCTTATACGCAAGACCACCCGACTGCCATTTCGAGGCGCCTGGCTCAGTGAGGAAAGTTTGTAGTTCACACTTGGAAGAAAGAAACGATCTTGCCAAGTTTTGAAGATGTTCCTCGCATGCAGTTTTTTTTGTGCTCGTCATCTGAGCGTCAGGGTACTGCAGTATCTGCGAAATGCGCCCTGCTACCCACTGAACGACAGGGACGCAGACAGCATTACCAATCGCGTGATATCTATTGGTTTCTATGCCTCGGATTGGAATCACGTAATCGCTGGCCGGTAAGGTCCAATTTTCCGGCAGACCCTGGAGCCGCTCGCACTCTAGCGGAGTCAACCGGCGAACTGACGCCGGATAGGTGACGTATGATCTAGCCCAATCTAGACCTGTATGTCTGCCTGAAGTGGCAGATACACAAAAAGAAACCTGAGGGACAGATATTCCCGATTCTTGGCACGTAGATGGTGTTATGAAGCCTTGTCGCTCGTGCTTCGGCTTTGGTGCAATATTGTCTTCAAATAAGGTTTTTAACGCCTTGTCGGGAGATCCTTGCCAAGCGCATATGAAAACTCTGGGGCGTGATTGCGGGGCACCAAAGTATCGTGCGTTAAGAACCCGCCATGCTACTGCATAACCAAGCTTAGTGAGCGATAAAAGGAGGGCATTGAAGTCCGCACCTTTGTGCGAATTCAACAAGCCAGCAACATTCTCTAATAACACTACCGTTGGCTTATGCACTGCCAGGAGATCGAGGAATGTATAGAAAAGGCCCGATCGTGTTCCTTTCAAACCATGACGGGTTCCGTGCGGCGTGCGCGCTAAGGACAGATCTTGGCAGGGGAAGCCGGCAGTCCATACGCTTGCCGCTGGAATATCGGCGGCATCGAGCTGTCGTATGTCTGCTGCATTGGCGACCTCAGGCCAATGTCGTTTCAATATGCTGCGGCAAAAATCATTATTTTCGCAATAAAATGTCGGCAAAAATCCATGCTTCTCGAATGCAAGATCAAATCCACCAATCCCCGCAAAAAAAGAATTGATTCGCTTTTCATTTTCTTGGGTTTCTGGTTTTTTACGAGATTTTGCCATTATTTTGCCTTCAACGTCAGTTCTTCCGAGATCATGCGCACAAGCATCTCAAGTCTACAATTCCAGCCGATTTTGCTTGTCGCCACCAAATTGTCCCGGCCGTCCTCGACCGCGAGGCTTCTTTCGATCAGTGCTAATTCTCTCAACAGCAAGCTGAAAATCGATTCCATGAACATTCATTTCTGCAAGTAGTGCAGCGATGAGTGCCAGATGACGCGGTACTTCTGCTGCCTTGGCGTAGTTCGACACTGAATTGGGATTCATGCCATTCAGGTGTGCGAAAGCTCGGACGCTTAGGCCGGCCTTTCCTAACTCAGCGAGGAATACGTCATAGTTCATGGGCTACGTCAGCAACAAGCACAGTTGCACAGGATTTTATGATGAAAACACATAAATTTGTGTAACTTGAGAGCGAAAAAGCCATATTTAGGGGCTTGTCACGGATGCAGATGTCACGATTGTCTATCAAGCACACGAGCTAGGGGGGAGGGCGGTGCGCAGCTTTGTCACTATCTGAGGGCGGTCAGGCGCACATCGACAACGGGGGACAGGGAGACCGAAGATGCGGCCTAGGGTGGTCGGGGTCTAGCGTGTCTGTCGTGGGGCGGCGACGTGGGTAGCCGCATGGGGCGATGCGGGGAACAGACACGACTTCGGAACGCGCTGTATTCGGCAGGGCCTGCGTAGCCCCGCCTCCCGTGGTTCTAAGCGTTTACTTATGGTTTTCTTGATTGAGCATCCACGTCTTGTGAAGAACCGAGTTTTCTTCGGCCAGGCGCCCAGCCGGCCTCAATGAGCCACTGAGGCGTTTTCACGACGCGGTCAGGGTCAGACATAAGATCTACCAATCTCATGGTTCGTTGCTCACGATTGGGGCAGCGCAGGTCAAGGTGGCGCTTTTCTCGAAAGCTCTTGCGGAAACGCTGAGTTGATCGCTCCGTAAACAACAATCGCATCGGCGCACCGAGTTTGTGAAAAGCGAGGTAGCGTTTTTCTGCCGGTGATAGACCTTCGAGCTCCTCGGCGGTAAGGGGCCCGGAGGTTACGTTCCAGATCGGCATGCGTGCGAAGTAACGGCAAAAGGCGTTCGTCATACTTTGGCGTGTCCAGTCGGTCACCCGAGTCATACAGAGCTTTTGGAGCTCTGGACGGCGAAACCGAAGCTCTACTCGGAGCATGCCCACAGTTTCTTCGAGCATACGTTTGAGGATTGGATTGTCGTCCTTGCGGCGGTCATGCTTTGCTTGCAGTTCAGGCCCTTTCGCATACAACGCGATGACGTAGTCCTTGCCGAGGCGTGGATTCCAGTACAGGGTTGTTGCCTGCATGAACATGGAGCGTTGACGGGAAGCGAATTGCTGGCCAAGTTGAACAAGTGCCGAATTGGCATCCTCGTCGCTCCCCAAGTTCAGATTCATTGCAAGATCAAGCCGATCCACTACTACCTGATCCGCACTCCATTGGGCGAGTTGCGTTTCGGGAAGCGACAGTTTTTCGGCAACCTTCTTCAAAAGATGACGTGTGATCCATGGGAGGTTGATTCCCGTGAAGACATTTTGTCCATACAGAAAGCCATATGCTGAGCCCTCAATCTGAAGCTCATTGCGTTGTTGGTCGTGTCGAATTTTGACCGTGTGTTGTCCAGCTTTGCCCTTTATGCAAACGGCATAACTACCCATCTGTATTATTTCGCCATCAGGCGTAAGTCGCTGCGTGTACTGAGTACGCAGCCTTTCGCCGTGGTAGGGAACGCGTAAGATGACAGTATCAATGCCTATCGCTTCGGGAGATGAAATCTGGAGCTTCAATTCAGGATTCCTTGGATGGTTCTGTCGTGACTTTGGCCATTGGGTCGTCAGGGGTACGACAGAATGTGTATCTATATAAGGTAATGACTACCTCGCAAAGCGTTAGGCTGAGCGAGGCCCGCACGCCGACAAATCGGCGGCGCGCAGTTTTCTTGCGTTCTAATCGGTGATGCGTCTTGCGGTGCTACGAGATGCCGTGAAAAGTAGCGATGCTGGGAGTGACGAACGGCGTTAGTAGCTGTGTGGAGTGTGTTTTATGGCCTGAATAGGCCTATCCGCGCTGGGCGGTGCGCTCAGACATCCATGACAGAATTTCGCGGCTGGACCAGCGGACGGCTTTCGGCCCGATCGGAATCGGTTTGGGGAATCGATCGCGCGCCATGAAGCTGTAGATCGACGAGCGACTGAGGCCGGTCATCTGTTCGACAGATTGTCGCCGCAAAAATATCGTCCCGGCCTCTGCGTCAGCGGGAAAGCGCGTTAAGTCGGGAGACACTTGGTTCGAAGGGAGCGACATTTATGTTCCTTAGAGTCGTGGTTGGAAAGCGCACGACTACTATAAGGAGACCAAAACGCTTCGTACAGATTGGCACATTACGGTACTGACGTGCTCCCCCTTATGTGCGCGTCAGATTTTCGAGGGGACCACGTTGCGGGTCAATGTGGGCCCCCTTGCGTCATTTCATTGCTTGAATGTTGTTCTTCTCAGATAAGGGCGAGAGTCAAATAGTCCTTGCTGGAAAGTCTTCGTGCTGTCTTAAAGCGATCTTTCTCTCTCTGCACTTTGGTATGCGCATCCAGTTTCTTATCCTCGTTTGGGTAAACCGTTTTGAAGCGTTCAGCAGGGCTCAGCCTGTCCTCCTTTGCTTGCCCCCTTAAGTCTAGTATCCGGAGGTGCGCAATGAGGTCTTCAGACTTGTTTATCTTCGGTTTGCGGGAAACCGGTTTTTCTAGGTTGTTTCTTTCGGCATATTTTTTCAGTCTCTCCTCTAGTTGCTTGTAGGCAAAGGCCATTCGCTTTTGAAGTAATTCGAGATCGTCGAGGCATGGAAGGATTTCTAAAAGAATTAGAGCTTGTCCTTTCTCCAGCGGGGGTATGTCAGAAAGATCCATGGTGTCTTCTTTTAGGTTGGCTCGAATACGAACTCCATCGAAGATCGGTTGGTTATCTCGTAGAGCACCATATTCCTCTTTCCAGTGTTTGAATTGAGTTAGCCCGTACTTCCTGATTAATTTTTTCAGCTTGAGAATGCGATCTTCCCTTTCTTGAGGCAAGCTATCACAAGCCTTCTGGAATTCTTTATTCCTGCGTAGAAATTCCCAAGCCCAGCGATTGACTTCCCATGTTTCGTAACCAGCGTAGTCTGTCAGCTCCCTCCCGTTTGGAAGCTCAGAATGAGGGGAGGGAACGACAGACCATGTTCCCCTTGGCTTCCGTTTCGAGGGCTTTTGCTTTTTGGGAGCAATGACTTCGTTCACCTAGGATTCCTTGGAAATGTGTTCATGTCTTGGTATGTATACGAATAAAGGTATAAAAAGTGAGTTCGATTTGAAGCTTATTGGGTCAAGAGGAAGGTGGCCCAATCGTCCATGAGGGCCATACGCTTCATGAATAGATCACCACGAGCGTAGGCGGCCTCGGACTTATCTTTAATGGTGTGCGCCAACGCAGCCTCGGCGATTTCTCGGGCGTGAGCAGTGGTTTCTCCCACCCAGTCTCGAAAGGTAGAGCGGAATCCATGTGCAGTGATATCGCCGCGGTTCATCCGTTTCAACAGTTGGAGGAACGCCATATTTGAAAGAGGGCGCCCCACCCGCTGCCCGACGAACACATAGTCATCGCCGGCCGCATGCTCCGTTCGCGTTTCATGCAGAAGCTCAAGCGCAGCTTTGGACAGAGGTACGCGATGCTCCTTGCCCGCTTTCATGCGCTCGGCAGGGATTGTCCAAGTGCCAGCCGACAGGTCGATCTCCTTCCATCGAGCCCCAATCGTTTCGTTGGTGCGGGTCGCGGTCAGGATGAGGAAGGCCAAAGCCTTTCGCGAGTTGCTGGATTGGGCGCGCAGCGTTTGAAAGAACGCAGGGGCATCCTTGTACGGCAATGCGGGATGATGTTTGACGCGTTGCACTTTGGATCGCTTGGGCAGCAGATGATCAAGGTGTCCCTTCCAGCGTGCGGGATTCTCGCCAGTCCGATAGCCGCGAACGGTCGCCCAGTCTAGGATGGATTCGATTCGGCCGCGTACCCGCGTGGCGGTTTCTGTCTTCGTTTGCCAGATCGGCTCAAGTACCTTGAGCACGAGCGGGGTATCGACAAGGGAAACAGTTGCCGCGCCGAAGACCGGGCTCGCATATGTCCTGAGAGTGTTTGTCCACTGATCGACATGCTTGGCATTCCGCCAGCCCGCCTGGTGGGCGGCGATGTATGCGTCGGCGCATTGATCGAACGTGATCGACTTGGCCGCAGAGAGCTTTTCCGCTATCTTGGCGGCGCTCTTGGCCTCCAGGGGATCGATCCCCTCAAGCAGTTGCTGACGGCAGGCGAGCGCCTTGGAGCGGGCCTCGGCGAGGCTGATCGTATGAAGAGGCCCAAGGCCCATCCCTCGGGCGCGTCCGTTGCGCATATAGCGCAGTAGCCAGGACTTCACGCCAGCCGCTGTAATCTGCAAATAGAGGCCGCCGCCATCGCTATACAGCCCCGGCTTTTCCAGGCGGGCTGCTCCAATGGCCGTGAGCCTGTTGATTGATCGCGCCATTTATTCAACTCACAAATTGACTATCAAAATTATAACGGATTTGATAGGAATTCATTAGAATCTGGCGGACAGTATTTTCCGAAAGATTGTTGTTTTTAAAGGGAAATTTAGTACTTCCTGGATTGTCTCGGAATTAATGTTGGCGGCCCCTCTGTCCGCCAAGATTTCCCCAAGCCCTTGCCCGGCCTTGCCGGCAATGTCACAAACCCGCATGAACATTGGTTCTGCGGGTTTTTTGTTGCCCGCCGTTGTTTGCCTGCCTCAGTTTCGCGCCACGCTGCGAAAGGCGGCCGAGAGCGCGGCAAGCGCGTCGCGCGCCCGGCTCTCCCTGACCCTGGTATGAAGCAGAATGGGCAGGCGCGGCAATTCCGGCAACCCCAGCCTGGGCCCGACGTCGACCGCCCCGAACGGCACCATGCGCGCGGAGAGCGCGGCAACGCCGAGCCCGGCCATCACGGCGGCCGCGACCGCCATCACGCCGCCGCCCACGAATACTTCCGTCCAGGGTATGCCTGCCTCGTCGAGCAGCTGTCCAGCCATGGCGCGCACGCCGCAGGGTTCGGCCATCGTGGCCAGCGGCAGGGGCGTTCCCGCGCGATGTTGCCAGCCCGGCATGGCGAACCAGCCAAACTTCTCTTCGGCGAGGAGGTCTCCATCGCCGCGGCCCGCGTGGAAGCGGACGATCACCGTGTCGAGTTCCCTGCGGTCGAAACTCTGAAGCAGCTCCGCTGACGATCCGATCCGGATTTCGATCAGCAGTTGCGGGTCCTGCGCGTTCATGCGGGCAATCAAGGCGGGCAGTTCCGGGCCGGCGACATGGTCGCTGATGCCGATGGCGAGACGCCGCCGCGTTTGCGCGACAACCGAGACCGCCCGGTCATGGGCCTGCATGAGTTCGCGCGCATGTTCGAGAAAGGTCGCGCCCTGTGCAGAAAGTTCCACGCTGCGAGGCGTGCGTTCGACAAGCCTGAATCCCAGCCTGTCTTCGAGCCGCTTGAGCCGCAGGCTGACCGCCGCCTGCGTGGTCTGCAAGGCTTCGGCGGCGCGGGTGAAACTCCCGAGTTCCGCAATGCGGATGAAGGCTCGGACGGCTTCCAGGTCGAGGGCGCGCTCAGTCATTTCAATAATTTATCGTTGAAATAAAGATCAATACGTTATCAGAATAGATAACATGAAGGCTGACAACCATGGAGGAATCCACGATGCCGCTCGCTCATATCTCGTTGCGTACCGGAAAGACGGAGGCTTACAGGCAGGCGATCTTCGATGGCGTTTATCGCGCGATGCGCGAGACATTCGATGTTCCCGAAGACGACCAGTTCATGTTCCTGACCGAGCACGAGGCCGCGAACTTTCGCTACGGTGCGACTTACCTCGATGTCGCCCGCAGCGACGATCTCGTGTTCATTCAGATCACCGCGAACAACACGCGCGGCGTGGAGCAGAAGAAGGCGTTGTTCCAGCGGATCGCGGCATTGCTCGGCGACAATCCCGGCATCCGGTCCGAGGACGTGTTCGTCAGTCTCGTCGAGGTCGTGAAAGAAAACTGGTCGCTGGGACGCGGCCTGGCGCAATACGCCTGACCTGGCCTGCGGCAGGCCGTAATCTGGAAAGCCAGTTGAAAGTTGTGTTGACCCGGTGGCCGGGTTTCCCAGGGAAGTCCGCAGGGCGCGTGTTTCAGCATGGCGCTTTGCATTTCGACTGATTGCAAATGCATGGACGCCAAATGCGGCGATTCATACACTCCGCCTGCGCGTCATCCCGCGCCCGCTTGCGCGGCCCGGCAAACGCGCCGCGCGGCGGCGGGATGCCGCGTTGTGCGAGCCTGCCGCCGCGCTGTCGATCCGACGTTGCCGGTACGCCCGCTTTACCTCATCTTGAAAAGCGTGGCGCAGCATGTTCGATTGGTTTCGACGCAAGTGGTTCGGGTGGTCCGCGGAGCAGACGCGCGTGGTGCCGAGCTTTCCGCGGGATACGGGAGCGCCGGACCGGCGTGGCGGTGACGCCTCCGGCGTGGTGGTCGCGTTCTTCACGCGCGACAGCATCTACGAGACGGAAAAGAACCGTCTGCTGCGATCGGCGCAAAGACTGGGACTGGCCGTCGACGCCGAGCCGATCGAATCCACCGGGTCCTGGGTGCGCAATGCGTCCATGAAGCCGTCGGTGCTGGTTGCCATGCGCCGCAAGCACGCGGGCCCCATGTTATACGTCGACGTGGACGCGGTGTTTCACCGCGACCCGTGGCCGGCGCTGGCCGCGATGGACTGCGATATCGCCGCCTACTACGAGCCGCAGGGGCATCTGCTGAGCGGCACGCTGTTCATCAACCATACGCCGGCCGCCACCGCGTTGTTGCAAGCCTGGGCGCAGGCTTGCGCGGAGAATCCGGATGAATGGGATCAATTGGTGCTCGAGCGGCTGCTTGACAGCGACGCCGCCCGCGCCGAACCGCGCTATCGGCTGGTGCGGTTGCCCGTTGCCTATTGCTGGATCTTCGACAAGACCGACAATGCGCCGTGCGACGAGATCTACGTCGAGCATCTGCAGGCCAGCCGGGAAGCCACGCAACGCAAGCGCGTGTTCGGCAGGCCGGTCCGCGCGGTCAGGCGCCGGCGGGACCGGGTGCGCGCGATCGAGCGGATCCTGTTCGAATGAAAGGGCGCGTCAGGCCACGGCATAGATGATGTGGT
The DNA here is from genome assembly GCF_052906545.1 of Achromobacter sp. CSND-B12. Classification (NCBI taxonomy): domain Bacteria; kingdom Pseudomonadati; phylum Pseudomonadota; class Betaproteobacteria; order Burkholderiales; family Alcaligenaceae; genus Achromobacter; species Achromobacter sp. CSND-B12. The sequence goes on from NZ_JBREGJ010000001.1 coordinate 3,850,936, forward strand.
CCAGCAGGCATTCGACCTGCCTGTCCGCCTGGCGCCGGCAGCCGGATTTGCCCTGAATCCCTGGCAGGCCCAGGGCTTTTGCATGGCGGCGCGCGGCAATGTTCTACGCTAATCGCCTGTTCCCGGAGATCGCCATGCCCAAGATCACTATCGATTTCGTGTCCGATGTTGCCTGCCCCTGGTGCGCGGTGGGCCTGGGCGGCCTGCTGGCCGCGATGGAGCGGGTGGCGGGCGAGGCCGACGTCGAACTGCATTTCCGGCCGTTCGAACTCAATCCCGACATGCCCAAGGGCGGGCAGAACACCATCGAACGGCTGATGGCGAAATACGGCTACAGCCGCGAGCAGGTGCAGGCCAATCGCAAGGTGATCAGCGAACGCGCGGCAGCCGTCGGCATGCGCATGCGCATGGAGGATGACAACCGCTCGTTCAATACCTTCGATGCCCATCGCCTGTTGCATTGGGCCGGATTGCAGGGCCAGGCCGGCCAGACCGCGCTGAAGAAGCGCCTGCTGGAGGTCTATCACTACGAGAACCACGACACCAGCGATGCCCAGGTGCTGGCGCGGGCCGCGGCCGACGCCGGACTGGATGAAGCGCAGGCGCGCGAGGTGCTGGCGTCCGGGCGCTATGCCGACGAGGTGCGTAAGGAAGAGGCCGACTGGCGCGACCGGGGCATCACGTCCGTGCCGTCGGTGATCCTCAACGGCAAGTACCTGGTGTCCGGCGGCCAGCCGGCCGACGTGTTCGAACAGGCGCTGCGCCAGGTGGCGCGCGAGGGCTGAGGCGGCGCCCTTGCGGGCAGCCCGGCCGCCGCATTCCGTCGACCGCCTTCAAGCCCGCACGATCGGGCCCACGTCCAGCACGTACATCTGCCGCTCGCCTTCGTGCACGGAATCGATGCAGACCTGGGTGCCGTCGCGGCTCCAGCGCGGATGCAGGTCGCAGCGGTTTTCCTTGGACAGCGCGGGATCGGCGTAGAAACTGCCGAGATCGTGGCGTTGTCCCGTGCGCATGTCGTACAGGAACAGGATGCGTTCGTGCGTGACGGGATCGGGATAGGTATCGCTCAGCAGCCAGCGGGTGTCCACCGGCGAAAAAGTCATGTGGCCGTTTTCGGTGAGGATGCCGTCGCCGACCACTTGCACCTGGCCGCCGTCGGCATCCTCGTACAGGTGGTAGTGGATGCTGCCGGCGTGCGGCCCCCACACGATGATCGAGCGGTCGTCGCGCCACAGCGGGTGCGAGATCTGGTATTCCGACTTCTCGTAGTCGAAGGTGCCGACCGCGTTCGGATCGAAGTCGGCGGCCAGCTGCGGCAAGGGATGGTCGGAGCATTCCAGCAGGCGCATGTCGCTGCCGTCCGGATTCATCGTGATGAGGCGGTGCAGGAAGCAGGTTTCGTCCTCGACCCGTTCGGTCCAGCGATGCAGGAACAGGACGCGGGTCGATGACGGGTTGACCTCGATGTGGCTGACCCAGTGGATGGCGCGCTCCATCGAGGCGCGCGGGTGGAAGTTGCGCAGTTCGGCATAGCTGACCAGCAGGCGGTGGTCGCCGCTGTCCAGGTCCAGGGCGTGGATGCCGTCGTCCGCCGGGGCGTTGGCCACCGGGCCCGGCGCGTGTTCGCTGTAGCCGATGGTCTGGTGCGTGATGTAGAGCCGCCGGTAGTCCACGCACAGCGCGTAGCGGCTGTTGGGCGCGGCGACGTAGATCGGCAGCGGCAGGTAGCGGGTTTCGCCGGTGGCGAGATCGTGCACCGCCGAGCGCAGGCCGGGATAGAAACCGCTTTCGTCGTCGCGGCGGCAGTTGTAGATCAGCTGCGGTTCGGCCTTGCCGTCCAGCCATTGCAGTTGGCAGCCCATCTGCCAGTTCCAGGCGGTGGTGGCGCCGACGGCGTGGTAGCGTCCGCCGTCGCGCAGGTCGAAGTAGCCCACTTCGGCCTGCAGTTGCGGGGTGAGCACCGCATCCTTGAACGCGGTGCGATTGGCCAGCAGATAGCGGCCGTCACGGTGCCAGACGGTCTTGTTGTAGTAGCCGAAGAAATGATGATGCGGCGCGGCGCCCAGGCGGCGGCAGGCGATGGGTGTGGTCATGCGAGTCATGGGTCGGGAAAAAAGGTTCAACCGGCGCTGATGTGTTCGGCCTCGATGACCTTGTTCCAGCGGGCGCGTTCGCGTTCGACGAAGGCGCGCGCCTCGGCCGGGGTGTTGCCCACCGGGGTCATGCCCAGGCGTTCGAGCCCGGCGCGGAACGCGGGGTCGGCGTAGACGCGGCGCAGGTCGGCGCTGATCTTCTCGATCAGCGCGTCGGGCACGTCCTTGCCGGCGGCCAGCGTGGTCCAGGAGGTGACCGTCAGGCCTGGCAGGCCGGCCTCGGCGGCGGTGGGAACGTCGGGCAGCGCGGCCGAACGCGTGGCGCCGGTGATGGCCAGCGCCTTGAGCTTGCCGGACTGGATGTAGCCGATGGTGGTGGGCACGTTCTCGAACAGCAGCTGGATCTGGCCGCCGAGCAGGTCGTTGAGGGCGGCGGAGCTGCCGCGGTACGGTATGTGTACGATCGGGGCCTGGGAGGCGGTCTTGTAGAGTTCGCCTACCATGTGTACCGAAGAGCCCACGCCGGCCGAGCCGAAGTGCAGCGTTTCCGGCTTGGCCTTGGCCTGCGCGGTAAGCTCGGCAAGGGTGGTGGCCTCCAGCGCTGGATTGGCTACCACGACGTGCGGCATCTCGGCGACGATGGTGATGAGCTTCAGGTCGTCGGCGGGGCGGTAGTTCAAGGTCTTGTAGACGCCATAGGTGGCGTGCAGGCCGATGGAGCCGAGCAGCAGGGTGTAGCCATCGGGCCCGGAATCGGCCACGTATTTGCCGCCGATATGGCCGCCGGCGCCGGGCCGGTTCTCGACCACGACGGACTGGCCATAGAGCTTGCCCAGGTGTTCGGCGAGCAGGCGCCCCTGGATGTCCGAACTGCCGCCGGCCGTGAACGGTACGATGATCCGTAACGGTCGGTCGGGATAATTGGCTTGGGCCTGCACGGTGAACGGCAGGGCCGCGCCGGCGAGGGTCAGGCAAAGGGCTTGCAGGACGCGGCGGCGCCAGGGACGGCATGAAAACATGGTAATTCCCCACAGCAGTTGGATTTCAAGAGGGGCGCGAGTGACCACACCCTGGGAGCCACGAGTGTAGGAGTGGCGAGGGTATTTGAAAAAATTCTTTTTTCGGCATAGGCTATGCAGGTTTGCAATACCCTGTGACGCCATGAGCCGACCGCTGAATTTCCGTCAGATCGAAGCCTTCCACGCGGTAATGCTGGCCGGCACCACCACGGGTGCCGCGCAGATGCTGCGCACCACCCAGCCGTCGATCAGCCGCCTGCTGGCGCAGGCGCAGCAGGCCAGCGGCCTGAAGCTGTTCGACATGGAGCGTGGCCGCCTGCGTCCGACACGCGAGGCCAAGGACCTGTTCGACACCGTCAAGCGGCACTTCGTGGGCCTGGAGCGCATCGAGGATCGCGTGGCCGCCATGCGCCGCAGCGGCAGCGGCGTGCTGCGGCTGGCCTGCACGCCGGCGCTGGGCCTGGGCATGTTGCCGGGCGCGGTCGAGGAATTCGCGCAGCGCTATCCCGACGTGCACATCAACATGCAGACCGTTGGCAGCCAGTACCTGCGCGAAGGCCTGCTGCATGGCACCTACGATGTGGTGGTGACGACGGTGCCGCTGGACGGCGCGCACCTGGCGCTGCACAGCCTGCACGAGAGCGCGGCGGTCTGCGTGATGCGGCCCGACCATCCGTTGGCCGCGCTGCCCGCCATCGGCATCGCCGACCTGAACGAGCGCCGGTTGCTGGTGTTGAACGCGGACGACGACGTCTACCTGCAGCTGCGCGGCGCCATGCTGGCGCACCAGGTGCAGCCGGTGTCCGAAATCGAGACCACCTATTCCTCGACGATCTGCGCGCTGGCCGCTGCCGGCACCGGCCTGGGCATCGTCAATCCGTACATTGCCGACGTGTTCGCGCAGCAACTGGCGATAAGGCCGTTCACGCCGAGCCTGCCGGTGCGCGTCTGCATGGCTTATCCCGCGCAGACGGCGCCGTCGGTGGTGACGGAAGCCTTTGTCGACATCCTGACGCAACGCTTCCGGGCCATGGCAGACGTCGCCTGATCCGGGGCCTGGCGGAACGTCCGCGCAATTCGTGTTACTAAGTCTGCACTGCGTCCATTGTCCCTGGAGAATTCGCCCCATGTCCGCCGCCATCCCTCGAGTCCGGCATCGCCCCGCCGCCATCCGCCCGGGCGGAGCGGCGCGATGACGCCGCTCGCCGGACGCACGCTGGGGTTGGAGATGGAAATGGCGGTGGCGCGGCACGATACCGGCGCCAGCCACCCGGTGGCCGGCTACTTCGAAGCGCTCGCCGCGATCAAGGCCGCGCGCGGCGAAGCGCCGGACCTGTCGCGCATTGGCGAGCGGGCGGTGGGCGTGTCGGTGGCGGCGGGCGAGAGCGGGCTGGACAACGGCTTCAACCTGCTGGAAACCGCGTTCGCCCCGGTGTCCGAGCAGGAAGGCGGATTGGCCGAACTGGCGCGGCGCATCACGCGCGAGCTGCGCGATGCCTGCGCCGCGCTGCAAGCGGAAGGCGCGGTGCTGTTGAATGTGTCGGAACATCCGGATTGCACGCTGGATCCGCAGTGGTACGCGGCGGTGCACGTGCCGCGGCCGATCTATCACGAACTGGTCGGCCACCGCGAATGGCTGCACCGCGTGGGCATCGACGCCAAGGCCCAGAACAGTCCCTGCACCTCGGTGGACGTGTCGCAGGCGGCGCGCGCGCTGAACGTGGTGCTGGCGCTGGCGCCGGCCAGCATCGCGATCTTCGCCAACAGTCCGCTCGCGCAGGGGCGCGTGACCGGCCTGAAGGAAAACCGGCTGACCGTTTGGGACCGCATGTTCCGCCATTCGCGCTATGCCGGTGATTACTACCTGCAGCGGCTGCCCGAAAGGCCGTTCGTGGACCTGGGTGATTACTTCCGCTGGATGTTCGCGCCCGGCACGGCGAGCCGTTGCCTGCCCTTGGCCGTGGACGAGGGCTACAAGTCCGCCGCTGGTGTGTATCTGCACGGCGCGCCGTCGCTGTCGGCCTTCCTGGCGTCGGATGGCTGGCCGGGCCGGCGTTCGGACACCGGTGAAACGGTGACCATGACGCCACAGGGCGGCCATTTCGAGTATTCGCAGTTCGCGCATTTCCTGGATGCGCGCTGGCGCTACCGGCTGGCAACGCCGCCGCCGCTGGAAGCGCTGCGCGAGGCCTGGCGGCGGCCGGGCGGTATCGAGGACCTGTACGCGGGCCTGGGCGCCATCGGTTATATCGAAGGCCGGGCGCCGGGCGCCGGGTTTGCCGACGCGCAGTTGCTGCGGGAGGCGGGGGCGTCGGTGGCGGCCACGCTGGTGATGGCGCCCTCCGCGTTGCAGCTGGGCCTGATGCGCAACCTGTCGCAGGCGGAAGACTTGCTGCGTTCGTGGGGTTGGTTGCGATTGCGCGCGATGCGCGCCGATGCCATGCGCGACGCGCTGCACGATCCCGCCGTGCGGGCCTTGGCGGGCGAGGTGCTGGCGGTGGCCGAGGGCGGGTTGGCGCGGCACGAGCGCCCTTGGCTGGCCTATGCCCGCTATGCGGTGGACGCGTGCAGCACCGGCGCCGACCGCATGCTGCGCCTGTGGCGCGAGCTGGAAGGCGACCCCAACCGGTTGGCGGCGATCTGCCGCGCGCGGGCCGTGGTGCCGCTGTAAGCGGCAGACGGCGGGCAGGCCTTGCACGGGCCGCCCGCTGCTTGCGGACGGCGCGCTTCAGACGCGCAGCAGCATGGGGTCCAGTCCCGGCGTCCGGTCCAGCAGCGCCAGCAACTGACGCTGCAAGCCATCCGGTGCGGCGCCCGTGCGCAACGCCTGCTTTTCATCGTCGGTCAACAGCCCCGCCAGTTCCTCCAGGCTGCCGCATTCCATCGAGTAGGCTTGCTGGGTGCGGGCGTCGATCTGCTCCAGCGATTTCCAGGCCGACAGCATATGGGCCTGGTGCTGGGTCTGGTCGCTGATGTTCGAGGTCAGCGTGCCGATGCCGCCATGGAACACCGGCAGCGCATTAGGACCGGCCGCCCACACCTTGCGCTGGTCGGCGAGATCCGCGTCCGCCTGGTTGGGATGGCCGGTGACCAGGTTGACGAAAAACGAGGTGATCTTGCCCAGCGCGCCCGGCGCCGGCCGCTGCGGCGGTCCGCCGTGCATGATCTGGTAGGCCTTGCCGTTCTCGTCGAAGGTCAGCAGCAGGGTACGGGCGCGGGCCTGCGCCATCTCCGGGCCGGCCAGCGGGACCCGAACGCCGTGGGCGTTGACGGGCCGGGTGAACACCTCGGAAGGCATGTTGCTGCCGATGCCGCCATCGGCATAGACCTTCCTGCCGCCCTCCGCGGTTTCGATCGACACGGCCTTGAATGCGATCGGGAACGCCATCGAGATGCGCGCGGCATACGCCACCGGCATGTCCGGATGGGTGTCGGCGTCGAAGTACGTTTCGCCGGGCGGGGTCTTGCCCCAGCCGGTCAGCGTCAACTGTTTGAATTTTTCAGGCGCCAGCTGGTTCAGCAATTTCAGGTCGCCGAACGTGACCATGTTGTCCTCGTGCGGCTGATCGAAATCGGGCGTTTGCTGCAAAAGGGAAAGACGGGCGAGTTGCCGGTCGTCCAGCCGCCCCTGGTCCGCCAGGGCCACCAATCTGTCCTGGAATGCCGGGGTGTTCCAGTGTTCCGTCAGATAGCTGCGCACGCTTTGGGCCGTGGTCTGATCGATCACCTTCAGCGACGCGAAGGCGGGCGCCAGGCCGCCTTCCATCCGCACGCCGGGATAGATGCGCGCGGCGTCGGCGCCACCCTTGAGCGCATCCAGCATGCCGGGGCGAAACAATGCGTCGGCCGGGCCTTTCTCGAATTGCGCCGCGCTCAGGCCGGCCGCCAGGCAGGTGGCAGTCAGCGCGCCCGCCGAGGAGCCCGCCAGGTGCTTGATACCCGCCAGCATGCCGGCTTTCTCCAGCTGGTCCAGCCCGGCGCTGTAGCCGATCCCCTTGGCGCCGCCGCCTCGCAGCACCATGTTCTCCAGCTGGGGCGCGGGACGGATGACCACGAACTTGTCGCCGCGTGGAATGATCTGCGGGCGGGTATCGACCGGGCCCAGATTGGACAGCAGTTCGGCGCGGGCGGCGTCGACCTTGAGCCGGTCCAGGGCCATGACGGCCTGCTTGCCGGCGGACTTCATGGCGTTGGCGAAATCCTTGCCGGCGACGGAGCCGTCGTCCTTGCGCGCAAGGGCATCGAAGGTGCGCTGGACGATGGAATCGAAACGGGTCTGCACGTCGCTGGCAAAGCCCTCGATACCCTTGGCGCCCATCATGTCGGCAAGCGCGCTGGTCTCGCGCAGGAAGTACTGCTCGAAGGACTGCCTGGCCGAGTCCACATGCGCGGCGTTGCTGTCGGGGGTGACGAACAGGCCTTTCAGCTGGCCCAGCAGTGATGCGGGTTGTTGCGCGGGCGGCTGCCAGACGGAGGCGGCGGCGCTGTTCTGGATGGCGCTGGAAATTCCGTTCATGCCAGGGCTCCCGGTGTGGTCGTGCCGGCCACGGCGGCCGCCGTGCCATACGCGATCTGCGCGTCTTCCAGCGCCAGGTTGCGGAGCAGGGCGCGCGTGTCGCTCGCCTGTGCCACCTGGTATTGCAGCCAGCGCGGCCACGTGTCGTCGTCCAGGCTTGTCAGCGCGACACGGCCGGTCGCGGTGATGAACTGGCGGCTGTCCAGGCCGACCACGTAGGCGTGGCCGCGCAACGCGTTCTGGTTGATCAGCAGCGCGCTCTTGATGACCGCGCGGCGCAGGGCGCCTTGCAGGGCGGCGGCGTCGTGCAGGAAGAAGTCGGCCAGCAGCAACCGGTTGGATGGGTGCAGCGTGATGCGGCCGGGCAGGTCGTCGAACAGCAGATCGAACTGGCGCGCGCCGATGGGCAGGGCGTCCAGTCCGCAAGCCCGGGCCAGGCGCGCCAGGTCGTGCTCGGCCTGGCGCGCATCGCCTTGCGGCCCGCGCGGCAGCGCCGATGCGGAGTATGTGTCGTGCGCGAGCGGTCGCTCGAGGCGATCGAGTTCGCGCAGCAGCGCATCGGCGGTGTCATGCAGCGCCTGGGCATCGCAAGGCGAATACAGCGCAATGCTGAGACTCGGGCCGAGTTCAGGGGAAATGCCGCCGATCAGGCCTGCGCCCAGCCGTGTATCGAAGCCGCGACGCAGCAGCGCTTCGCCTTGCGGATCGTCAAAGCCGGGGGCGTCGTTGAAGGCGTGGCGCCAGGCCGTGAGGACTACGCTGCCGTCATAGGCATTGCGGGCCATGCCCACCTGATGGTGGTCGTCCACCGGCGCGGCCCACTGCGCGGGCTGTTGCGTGTCGTTGGAATGGAAATGCGCGTGCGTGTATTGCGCGGCCGCTTGCGCGATGTCGAAGAGGGAGTTTTGCGCCATGAAGAGCTCGCCGAGTGGAAATCACTCCCTGAGTAACCGCGGACCCTCTCCGGGTTCCCAGTCGGGGCTGGGATTCGCGCGATGCGGGTGCCATAATGGCGGCTCTTCAATTTCGTGCCTACGGCCAGCCGCGCAAGACGACGCCGGTATCGCCCTCCATCATCGTGTCAGACTCCCACTTCGCCCAGGCGCTTTCCGAACTTGGCCAGGCGCTGGGCATTCCCGCCTTGGCGCCGGCCGAGGGCGGGCTGTGCCAGCTGGCGTTCGATGGCCGCCACCTGGTGCAACTGCTGGCGCACGGCGCGCGCGGCCAGATTCTGCTGTCATGCGCGGTGGGCGGCGGCAAGATGGACGGGGCGCAGGCGCTGTTGGCCGCGCAGGGCAACTTCCTGCAGGCGGGCGGCGGCGTGGTGGCGTGCGCGGCGCCGGACGGCCGCATGCATCTGCAGCTGGGCGTGCCGCGCGAACAATGCAACGCCCAGGCGCTGCTGGCGGCGATCGATGCGCTGCTCAACCAGGTCGAGGCCTGGGAAAAACGCGGCGCGCGCGCCGAACCGGACGCGCCGCGGCGCACCCCCACATTCATGCGGCAGTCGGTATAGCGCCGGCGGCCGGCATGCGCCGGCCGGACGGGTCAGCTGGCTTTCTGGATCACGCCCTTGAGCGAGTCGGCGATCTGCTTGGTGATCGTGCTCTGGATTTCGATCAGCATGGTCCATTGCTGCACTTGCTGCTGCATCTTCAGCATGTCCGCCTGGGACACGCTGCCGTCGGCGTTGGTGCGCATGGTCGACAAGGTCGTCTGCAGGTTGCTTTCCTGCGAGCGGATGCTGTCGTAGATCGTGTTGTTCACGCTGTTGAAATTCAGGCCGGACGAGCCGGTCAATCCGTTCAGTGCCATGGTGCGTCTCCTAGCGGGTCGAGCGAGAGAAGGGGGAAGGCGGCGCGGCGGTGCGCGCCGTTGAATCAAGCGTCATGCCGGCCAGCACCTCGCGCGCCGCGGCGGCGGCCTGCGCCACCGCCTGGCATTGCTGGAAAGCGACGGGCACCAGGCCCGAGTCCAGACGCTCGCGGGCGGCCTGTTCGAGCGTGGCGAGCCGTTGCGACAACGTGGCGCGCAGCTCGGCGCCGCCGGGCGCGGCAAGGCGTTGTTCCAGTTCGGTCAGGGCGGTCGGTGCGTTCATGGTTGCGAAATGGGCGGTTCAGGGGGTCAGCGCGTCACGATGGCCGTGCGCGGGCCTTCGAAGATGATGCGGGTGTTTTCCACGGCCACCAGACGGTACTTGCGGTAGACGCCGCCCACCAGCAGCTTGCTGCCGTCTTCGAGCACGACAAAGGGTTGGGCGCCGCCCACCACGCTGCGGATCACGAAGGGCACGCTGTCGGCCGCCGCGGTGGCGCTGGCGGCGGCCAGCCTGGCCACGCCGAGATGGCTTTTGTTGAAGTCGTCGAGCGCCTCCTGCAGGCGCGCCTGTTGATCGTCGTCGAGCGCGCCGGCGGCGATTTCGAGGTGATCGGGTTTCCAGGTCAGGGTGACGCCGGAAAGGCCGGCATCCACCAGCCTGCTGGAGAGCGTGTCGCTCACCTGCTGGGCCAGCGCGATATCGTTGCCCAGCACGGTCATGCCGGGCAGCTGCGCCCGCAGCGCGTCCAGCGCCGAGGCGCGCTCGCGCGCGCTGCTGGCGATGCCGGCCACAATGAGGCGGCCGTCGCCCTCGTAGCGCGGCTCATAGCGCACGTTGAAGGCGCGCAGCGCCGTGCTCGCGGTGCGCACCGCGGCGTCCTCGTTGCTGATGCGCATGGCCGGCATCGGCCAGATCTGCGACAGCGCCGCCGCCACGGCGTGCTGCTCGGCGGCGTTGCGCACCCAGCCCGATACCGTCACCACGCCGTCGCGCGCCATCGAGACATGCAGCCGCGAGGCCAGCCCCATGCGTTCGAAGACCGCGGATATCTGCCCCACGGATTTTTCCGCCGCGGCCAGGCGCGGATCGACCTGCGGCGCGCGGCTGGCGGTGGACTGCGGCATCCATGCCAGGAAAATGGCGACGACGACGGTCAGCACCACGGCCGCCAGCCCGAGCAGCACCGGCCAGGAGTCGCGTTTGCGACGTCGGCCTTGTATCGGCGGCAGCGGCAGGCGTCGCTCCAGCAGACGTTCTTCGTCCGGGTTGGGCGCCGCCGCCGCGGGAGCGACGGACGGCGCGGCCGCATCGTCGGCGGCCGCCACCACCACTGCGCCGCCGGCCAGCGCATCGTTGGCGGCGTCGGGCGGATGGGCCCAGGGGTCGCCGCGGCGGGCGACGGTGATCCAGACCGGACCCAGCGGCACGGGACGGTTGAATGGCGTGCGCGGCTGGCCGCCGGCCGGATCGGCCGGCGCGCCGTCATCGGTCGCCAGGTCCCAGCCGGTCTCGCCGATGCGCAGGCGGGCGGCGCGCGGACCCATGCCGTCGTCGGCCAGCACGATGTCGCAGGCCGGGTCGGCGCCCAGCACCGCGCCATCGGCGGCCAGGCAGCGGGCGTCGCGATGCAGGCCGGACAGCACGCGCAGTTCCAGTGCTTCGCTCATGAGGGGGCTCCGGTTGCGGGTGTCTTCACAGATCCACCCGGGCCAGCGGCTGCACGTTGATTTCCTGGGTCAGCTCCTGGTAGGACAGCACCGGCAACTCGTACAGGTCCTGCTCGATCATCTTGCGCAGGTAGCGACGGATGTCCATCGAGGTCAGCAGCACTGGCTTTTGCGCGGCCGCGGCCAGATCGCCGGCGGCGCGCTTGATGTTGTCCACCAGCTTCCTGGAGGCATTGGGGTCGAGCGCCAGGTAGCTGCCGGCCGAGGTCTGGCGGATGGCGCCGCGCACGGTTTCTTCGACGTTGGGCGCCAGCAGGTAGGCCGGCAGGATGTTCTGGCCGCTGGAGTACTTGTAGCTGATGTGGCGCTTGAGAGAGACGCGCACGTATTCGGTCAGCAGCACCGAGTCCTTTTCCTTCTGGCCCCATTCGATCAGCGCTTCCAGCACCGCGCGCAGGTTGCGAACCGAGATGTCCTCGGACACCAGCCGCTGCAGGATCTCGGCGATCTTCTGCACCGGCATCACCCGCAGCGCTTCCTTGACCAGGTCGGGGAAGCGGTCTTCCATGGCCGTCAACAGGAAGCGCGTTTCCTGGATGCCGATGAAGTCCGACGAGTATTTCTTCAGCACGAAGGCCAGGTGCCAGGTCAGCACCTGGTGCGGGTCCAGGAACGGGATGCCGGCGGCCGTCAAGGTGGGCGCCAGGCCGGCGTCGACCCAGAGCGTCGGGACGTTGGGCAGGAAGCGCTTGTCGGTTTCGTAGGGCACCTGCAGCGCCTGCAGGTTCTGTTCCGTGTCGCGCACCAGCACCGCGCCCGGCCGCAGCTTGCCCTGGGAGACCGGCACTTCGGACAGCAGGATGTTGTAGCTGTCCGCCGGCAGCGCGTCGTTGAAGCGCAGCTGGATGCCGGGGAACGGCACGCCCAGGTCGAAATAGAGCGCGCGACGGATCTTCAGCAGTTCTTCGTTGAGCTCGTCGGCGTCGAAGCTGCGTTGCAGCGCGGCGGCCACGTCGATCATCAGCGGCAGGGTGGGCGCGAACTCGGCGCTGCCGTCGGCGCGCGGCCTGGCCTGGGGCTTCTGGCCATCGGCCGCCAGGGCGGGGATTTCGGTGATCTCGCCGGTCTTCTCGTCCACCACCTTGCGCGTGCCGCGCAGCAGCACGAAGCCGATGGTGCCGACCACCGCGGCCAGCGCCAGGAAGGTCAGGGTCGGCATGCCCGGGATCAGGCCCATGCCGATCGCGATGGCGGCGGCGATCAAGAGCGCGCGCGGTTGCGCCAGCACCTGGGCGCCGATGTCCTTGCCGACGTTGGAGGGGCCGTCGCCGGTCTGCACCCGGGTCACGATGATGCCGGCGCAGATGGCGATGAACAGCGCCGGGATTTGCGCGATCAGGCCGTCGCCGATGGTCAGGATCGAGTACACCTGCACCGCCTCGCCGGCGGACAGGCCGCGCTGCATGGTGCCGATGAGGATGCCGCCCAGCAGGTTGACCGCGACGATGATGAGTCCGGCGATGGCGTCGCCCTTGACGAATTTCATGGCGCCGTCCATGGCGCCGTACAGCTGGCTTTCCTTTTCCACCACCGAGCGGCGCTTGCGCGCCTCGTCCATGTCGATGGTGCCGGCGCGCAGGTCGGCGTCGATCGACATCTGCTTGCCGGGCATGGCGTCCAGAGAGAAGCGCGCCGCCACTTCGGCCACGCGCTCGGCGCCCTTGGTGATGACCACGAATTGCACGATGGTGAGGATCAGGAACACCACCAGGCCGACAATGAGATTGCCGCCCACCACGAAGTTGCCGAAGGTCTCGATGATGTGGCCGGCATCGCCCTGCAGCAGGATCAGGCGGGTGGTGGCGATCGAGATGCCCAGGCGGAACAGCGTGGTGACCAGCAGCACCGACGGGAACGACGAGAACGCCAGCGGCGATGGCAGGTACATGGCCACCATCAGCAGGATGGCCGACAGCGTCATGTTGGCGCCGATCAGCACGTCGACCAGCGTCGTGGGCAGCGGCAGGATCATCATGAAGATGATCGAGACGATCAGGACCGCCAGGACGATATCGTTGCGGCTGGTGGCGGCGGCGACGACGCGGTTCAGGGCTTGCATGGGGCGGCTCAAGTCGTTTCTGCTTCGGTGGGCGCGGCCGCCGGGGCGGGGCGCAGGGCAACGTAGGCGCGCATGGCCGCGGCGGCCTCGTCGCGCCGCTCCAGGGCCAGCAGGGCCTGCGAGCGGATCAGGTGGAACGAGGCGTCGATGCCGCCCTGCATGGCCAACAGGTCGAGGGTAGCCAGGGCGGCTTCGGATTTGCCGGCGCGCAGTTGGGCCAGCGCCAGGGTGGCGAGCTGGCGGTTGTCGGCCAGGCCCAGTGTGCGCAGCGCATTCAACAGCACCGCGCTCTTTTCCGGGCGGTTGTTTTCCAGATAGACATAGGCGAGCAGGCTGAGCAGTTCGCGGGCGTCGGGCGTCAAGGACATGGAGGTGTTCATCCCTGGTACAGCGCGCTGCGATACATGGCGACCAGTTCGCGCAGGCCAGCTTCGTCCTTGAGCAGGCGCACCGCGCGGTTGAGCGCGCGGGCGTCGTCGGCGCTGCGCTCCGGGCCCTGTTCGGCCGCGGCGCTCAGGCCTTCCAGCGTCGATTGCAGGGCCTGCGCGAACTTGCCCGGCAGCAGCAGGTCGCGGTTGGACACAGTGGGGCGCAACTGGTTGTCGAGGTAGCGGTCGATGTTGGGCGTGTCGAGCAACTGGGCCAGCTGCGCCTTGACGCCGTCCGCGGGAGGCGCCAGTTCCTGGCGTTCCGGCAGGTGCTGGCCCGCCGCCTCGCGGCCGGCGTAGGAGATGCCGTCCAGGCCGCGGTCGAAGGCAAAGCTGTTGATGCGCATGTCGGACATGATTCGGGGTCTCCGTCGTGGGTCAGTCGGTGCGCGTGTCGTCGAGCCAGCGCGCAAGCTGCTCCACCGTACGCCGCAGCGCCGGCGCGTCGGCCTGTGCCGCGGGCAACCGGGCCAGCGCCAGCAGCCGCGGGATACCGTCCTGGTCGCGCAGGGCAGCCTGCACCGCCAGGCCCTCCAGGCGCGAATGGTGGGCCCGCCGCCAGGCGCGCTGCAGGCGCTGCGCGGCGTCGTAAGGCACCGGTTCCGAGACATAGACCAGCACTTCGTCGCCGATGGGCTCGATGGCAAGGCGGCGTCCCGAATCCAGTTGCAGGGCCAGGTTGCCGCGCGCGCCCAGCTCCAGCCGCTCCAGGCCGATGCTTTCACCGAATGCCCCCAGGGCGCCATCCAGGCCATTCATTCGTATTCCTCGTCGATGGCCGCATCCAGGGCCAGTTGCGCCGCGCCCAGGACGGATTGGCGCGCGTCGGCGTCCGGGTACATCGGCACGGGCAGGTCCTTGAGCACGGCGCGCACCCCGCCCAGGAATGCGATGCGCGCCGCCACGCTGTCGACGCCGTGGCTCGCGGCCAGCGCCGCGAAGCGGGATTCGGAAATCCACTTCTCGTTGCTGATATTGACCAGATCCTGCATCAGGCGGTCGGCCGCCAGCGGCTTGCCGTGTTCATGCGCCATTTTTTCGCCCAGTTCGCCGCAGCCGTCCAGCACCGTGACCGCCACGCCGAGCTGGTACAGGTCCTGCATGAGGGCCTGCAGCCGGTCGGGGCTGGTGGACGGGCGGGCGGCGGCCAGGTCCTGGCCCAGGGCCTGGATCAGTTGCTGCAGGCCGCGGCCCACGTCCTTGCCGCCGAATTGTTCCAGCGCCAGCGACAGGGTTCTGGCCAGCGAGGCCTCCCCCAGCACCACATCCTGGTAGGTGCGCTGGAAATCAGCCACGCCGCGCGCGTCGTCGGCATAGCCGGCCGCCGCCCCGACGGTGTTCAGGCTGGCGCGTATCTGCGGGCCGCTTTCCAGTTCGAGATCGGCCAGGGCTTCGCGCAGTCTGTCCAGGATTTCTTCGGATGCGCCCTGCTGTTCACCTTGCCGCAGCGCGTATTGCAGGCCCAGGTACTGGCGGGCCGCATCGCCGAACGCCCGGGCGGCGCCCTGGCGCGGATCGGTCTGGCCGGTCAGCAGGTGGCGGGCCAGTTCCACCAGTTTTTCCTGGGCGTCGGCGTCATGCGATTCGGCCAGGTAGGCCATGATCGCCTCGGCGCCGAGCAGCTGCTGCGCGGGGTCCCGGCCAATCCTGCGTTCGGCGTGATGCTTGTCCTCGGTCTTCTCGGCCATGTGCAGGCTGAGTTCCTCGGCCGAATCCGCCAGCGAGATCTCGCCCTCCACCGTCACGACGGCCTGGCCCAGCATCGTGCCGACCTGCTGCTGGCCGTGCTGGACGTCGGCATGCGAGCTCGTGGATGAGAAGGCGGAGGCGGGCAGGCCGGCGTCGATACGGTTCATGGGGGCGCGAGGAAAGGCGGCCGGAGGCCGCGCACAGTCAGGGGTAGTAACGGTTGGGCTGGAAAAGTTCCATCTACTTTGCATGGAACCAAGGTCCGGCGGCCGTTACGTACAAGGGCAGGCCGCGGATTCCCCGGAATCCGGATGAGCCGCGAGAAATTTCAGGGTTAACCCGTGCCGTCCGATTGCCGCGTGGTGACCGGGAGGGGCGATCAAGGAGAAAGGAATGTCTACGGTTTCCGGAATGGGAGTAGGGGGTGTTGCGGGCATGGATCTGGCCAGCATGGATCTGGCCAGCATGGATCTGGAGACCGCGCTGATGGCGGTGCAGACCCAGCGCTCGCAGATGCTGGAGGACGCCTTGCGCCAGCAGCTCGATTCGGTCAATGGGCGCAATGCGCAGATGGCCGGCCTGAACGAGGCCATGAACGCCAAGAACGCTGAAAGCCTGAAGCTGGAATCGTCCAACGTGACGCTGCAGGGCCAGATCGATCAGCTCAAGGACCTGCAGGGGCGGCTGTCGGCCAGCAAGTGTCCCAACCCCGAGGGATGGTACGGATTGTCCTGGGGGCAGGGTGACGACAAGGCGCTTTCGCACGCCACGCTGGACCAGATCAAGGCGGCAGGACTGACGATCCCGACTGGCGACGACGCGCCCCGTGATGTTGATCGCAACGGGACCATGGATGCGAAGGGACGGGTGGTGCAGGGTTTCGTCGATCAGCTCGGCGCCAAGATTTCGGCGCTCGAGGCCCAGGTCGCCAACAACGCCAAGGCCATCGATGCCAATAGACAGGCGGTCAACGAGATCAAGAGCTCGCTCGACAACCTGAGCAATACCCAGCAGATGGAAATGTTGCGGCTGCAAGGGCTGACCGGCAAGCGCAACGAGGCCTTCGACGTGATGACCAACTTCATCAAGAAGATGCAGGAGAGCAGGTCGTCGATCATAGGCAACATGCGCTGATGAAATAAACGGGGGCGGATTATGGCCAGACCGGTCAACGGCAGTCAGCCCAGCCTGGGAGGCGTGGGCCTGGAAAGTTCCAGTGGCGTTCGTGGCGCCGACCTGGTGGGCGCCGACCAGGACACCGCGATGCTCAGTGTGCAGGGCGAGCGTGGGCGCCTGCTCGACAAGCAGATCGAGACGCAGATCCGGGAATTGCGGGCGCTTAACCGGCGCCTGGAGCTGCTCAACATCGTGCAGGCCGGCCTGAAAGCGGTACAGGCGCAGTTCAATGCGAGCGCCAAGTACGACAAGGAATGGGATGACGCCAGTGGTGGCTGGAGTTTCCGCTTGGCTGACCGCATCAATCGGGCGGCGGCCGAGGCGGGCATCAACCTGGGCTTCGCCGCCGACAGCAATACCTGGCGCCTGTTCGGCCACATGGGCGACATGAAGGACTTTGCCCGCGCCTATTTGCCCTCCGGGCAGGCCGACCTGCTGGCACAGTGGCGCGACAAGGGCGACCTGCGGGGCCAGTTGCTGGCCGCGCAACTGGTTGACCGGATGGCCGGCCGTGATGGCTTCATGGCGCCCGACTACCCCGGGCAAACCCTTAACCGCTGCCCTGGCGGCATTCGCTACGACTCGGAATACGGTGAATTGCGCAAGGCCGTGACCCGGGTCCAGGGCGCGATCGATGAGGCTTCGAATCTGCAGCAGGACCAGATGCTGCGGTTGCAGGCACTGATGAATCGCCGCAACGAGTCCGCCGACATGCTGACCAATTACATCAGGAAGATGCAGGACAGCCGGATGGCGATTTCCGAAAAGATTCGTGGAACCTGACGCCGGATTCCGTTACTTACGCTGCATAGTCGGTCAACCGCAACATCGAAACCAGGCGATCCGCCCGGACCAGGAGTCTCTCTCATGAGCGTGAACATGAACCCCGCCGGCGTTGGCGCCATCAACATAACCGATATCTCCGGCATGGATATCGAGACTGCCCTGATTATGGTACAGAGCGAGCGCACCAAGCTGCTGGACAGCCAGCTCAAAAGTCAGATCGAGGAAGTGCAGAAGCGCAACGAGCTGACCGGCGCGCTGAACGACATGCAGGCCAAGCTGAACGGCATGAAGGCCACGCTGGAGTCCAAGGACGCCAAGCCGGGGGACAAGGTAAGCGAAGGCGCTGGCACGCCCACCAACAAGACGCTGGCCACCGAATACGCCACGCAGGCGTTCAAGCTGGGCATGGATCCGGCGCCTGTGACGGCCACCCCGATCAAGGATGCCGCGGGTAACGTCGTTGGCGCCAATGTGACCGGCATGCCGACCCGCGAAGGTCTGGAGAAGGCGATCCCGGATCTCAAGAGCAAGCTCGATTCCGCCAGCAATAGCCAGCAGATGGACATGCTGCGCTTGCAGAGCCTGTCGAACAAGCGCAATGAAGCCTTCGACACTATGACCAACTTCATCAAGAAGATGCAGGACAGCCGTTCGTCGATCATCGGCAACATGCGCTGAGCCCCTCCCACCTGCCCGCAATCCGGAGAACGGCAATGGCCGACACCCAATATCAGAACATTCAGGACCTCATCGAACGCGCCGAAGCCGCCGTGCGCGAGGCCCAGCGGTCCCTCGAATCATCCGACGACAACCTGCGCAAGTTCGGGTTGGATCCGGACAAGGTGCGCGCCACGTTGCTGGCGCAGCCGATGGACGAGCGCCAGCGCCAGCAGGCCGAGGCGCTGTTCCGTCAGGACATGGAGGCGGTCGACCGCGAAGTCGAGCAGGAAGCCGCCTACGCCCGCCAGCGCAGCACGCCGCGCGCCTCGGGCGCGCCTGTCAAGCGTCCGCGCACGATGGTCTGATCCTGACGCCAGGGAGCCCGCCATGAATACCGCCACCCAGGCGCCGATGACCGGCGCGGAGTATGCAGCGTTGCACGACCAGATCGTCGATCAGATGGCCCGGGGCGGCAGTCTGCGGCAGCTCAAGAGTATGACCGCCGACGAATGCGAGGCGCTCTACGCGCTGGGCTACGGCTTGTATGAAAAGGGGCGCTACGCCGATGCCCTCAAGGTGCTGGCCTATCTGGTGACTTTGGACCACACGGAGCATCGCTATCTGATGGCTCTGGGCGCCACCGCGCAGGCCATGGGCAAGCATGCCGACGCGCTGCAGCAGTACATGGCCGCGACGCTGCTCGATCCGCTAGAACCGGCGCCCGTGTTCCATGCGGCGCAATGCCTGCTGGAAATGGGCCAACCCGCCGCGGCCCTGCAATCGTGCGACCTGGCGTTGGCCATGTGCAAACCGGATCGCCACGCCGCGCTGGCCGAGCGTGCGCGCGGCTTGCGTGATCTGCTGGCGGCGCGTGGCGCCAAGGAGAATTGAGATGATCAACGTTAACACCCCGGGCGCCATCAACCCGACGCTGCTCGATCCGCTGGCCGGCGTCGAAGGCGCCAAGTCGGCGGTTCCCGGTTACACCGCACTGGACGCCGCTCAGTTCGTTGGCAAGGGGGGCGGGGCCGACAAGCTGGCCGCGCTGGGCCTGCCGCCACCCGTGAGCGGGGCCTTTGCCGGCGCCACCGATGCACTGAACAAACTGATGAGCAATGCCGACACCGATATGTACGCCGTGATGGCGTTGCTGCAGAAGATCTCGCAGGAACAGCGCAATGCCGCCCGTGCCGATCGCGCCGCGTCGTTGGACGCGCAGACGCAGTCGTTGCTGGCCGCGGCCGACAAGATCAAGGAAGCGGCCGAGGAGCGTTTCAAGGGCGCTCTCGCGCAGGGCATCAGCCAGATCGTCGGCGGCGTGATGCAGGCCGGCGTCGGTGCCGGTGGCGTGGCCGCCATGGGCGCCTCGGCCCGCATGACCACCACCTCCAGCCCGCTGACCGCGCAGCAAACCGTGACGCAAGCGCGCCTGGATGGCTTTGCCAGTAATTCCTCCGGCATCGGCCAGGGCTTGAGCGGCATGGCCGGTGGAATCGGCGGCATCGTCCAGGCGGCCTACGACCGCAAGGCGGGCGAGGCCGACGCGGTCAGGGCCCAGCTGGAGGCCCAGGCCAAGGTGGCCGAGTCGGGGGCGCAGCATGCCAATGACATGATGCAGCAGATGATGGACATCATCCGCGACATCCGCGAAAAGCTCGGTGCGATCGAGCAGAGCCGTAGCGAGACCAATCGCGGCATCGCCCGCAACCTCTGAGTCCGCCACAAGAGGAGCCGACACCATGGACATCCGCCCTTCGACCGGCAACGCCGGATTGACGCCGACGCCGGATGCGTCCGGCGCTGGAGCCGCCGGCGCGGCGGCCGAGGCTGTGCTGCGTGCGGCCAGCGGCTTGGACCTGGCCGCACTGGCATCGCAGTGGGCATCCAGCGTCGCGCAAGCTCGCAGCGGCGGCGACGGCGTGACCAACGCCAACGGCAAGCCTGCCATCACACCACCGAGCCGCGAGTTCTCGGCCGCCGAAATGGTGGACTTGTTGCGGGCCCTGCAGGGCAAGACACAGGATGCGCAGTTGCGCAGCGCCAAGGAAAACATCGAAAACAACCGCATCGAGCAGGCCAAGAACAACGAGGAGCAGGCGCGCAAGGTCGACGAATGGATCCAGAAGAGCAAGGAAGCTGAAAAGGGTGGCATCCTGGGCAAGATCTTCGGCTGGATCGGCGCCATCGTGGCCGCAATCGCCGCGGCGCTGATGGTGGTGGCGGCGGTGGCGGCCACGGCCGTCACGGGCGGTGCGGCGGGTCCGGTCATGGTGACGCTGGCGGCCATCGCGGTGGCGGGTGCGGTCAGCCTGCTGGCCAATCAGATATCGGCAGAATGTGGCGGCCCCGAAATCAGCATCAGCAATCTGATCACCCAGGCTGTGAGCAAGTTGCTGCAGGCTTTTGGCGTGGAGCCGGATCTGGCGGAGAAGATCGGCAATATCGTCGCCGGCGCCTCGATGCTGATGACTGGCGCAATCCTTATCGAACCCGGCGCGCTGGGCAAGATGGCCGGCGCCATCGCGGTGGTCGCTGGGGCCGATCCGCAGACCGCGGGCTATATCGCGATGGCGGTCGGCCTTGCCGCGACGATCACGGTCGGGGTGGTGATGGCGGTGGCCTCGTTCGGCGCCGGGGCGATATCGGCCGGGGCCAACGCGGCCGCCAATGTCGGCTCGCAAACGGCGCGCACCGTGGCCGACAGCGTCAAGACTGCCGGCCAGGTGGCCTCGGGCGCGGCAGCGGTGGCCAAGGGCGCGGGTCAAGTCATTACCGGCGCCGAAACCATCAAGTCGGCGCAGGCGCAGGAGGCGGCCGACAAGGTGCTGGCCGACAAGAAGGCGCTCGAGGCGCTGTTGGTCAAGCTGCAGGCCTCAATGGAGGAAGACCGCGAGAAGATCAAGAGTGTGATGCAGGCCATGGACGAGTCGATGCAGATGGTCAGCAAGATGATCAATGCGGCGGCCGAGAGCATGAGCCAGGTCACCGCCAATATCGGCAAGCGCGCCATGGTCTGACTGGCGTCAATATCGGAGAAAACCAAGTGTCCCAATTCTCATCCGCGGCGTCGCGCAGCCCCTTCGGGCAGCAACTTTATGACGGTTTGGCGGCATTGCCGGGCAGCCAGCGGCTCACCGCCGACCAACTCGAAGTGATCTACGCCATGGCCTATGCGCACGTGGCGCAGGCCCAGTATGCCCAGGCATTGCCGCTGTTCGCCTTTCTGTCGCAGTACGGCCCCACCCGCAAGCATTACCTGGCCGGCCTGGCCCTGTGCCTGCAGATGCAGGCGCGCTACGAAGAAGCGATCCGGATCCATTCATTGATCGGCGTTCTGTATCCGCTGGCGCCGGAGGCGACGCTGCGCGTGGCGGAGTGCCAGTTGGCTCTGGAGCAGGCCGAGGAAGCACGAGAATCGTTGCAGCTCGTGATGGCCGTCGCTCAGGGTGACGACAGCTATGCCCAATTGGGGGCGCGGGCGGCAAGCCTGCTGGCACTGACCGGAAAAGGAGTCTCCTCGTGAGACGCAAACGCCATGATCGATAGGGGGGGTGCAGGCACCGCAACGGCCGTCTCGGATGAGACGGCTTTTGTGCTTGATGCGGACGATGCCCGCATCCTGGCCGAAGTAGGGTTTCTGGCCGCCGGCCGCGGCGACGTGGCGCATGCCGATTCCATCTTCCTGGCGTTGCGCGCCTTGCGGCCGGGCCGAGCTTACCCCTGGCTGGGATTGGCTGTGGCGCGGCTGAATGCGGATAGCGCGGACGAGGCGGTACGGCTGCTTGAGCAGGGCGAGGTCAGCGCGCCCGGCGAGCGCGCACTGTTGACGGCCTGGCGCGGCCTGGCCCTGCAACTGGCTGGCCGCAAAGCCGAAAGCACGCGCCTGTTGCGGGCCTGCGCGCAAGGCGGAGAGGGCGACGAGGGCGCCGCACTGGCGCGTTCGCTGCTGGGATTGCAGAACGAATTGAATGACGACAGATCTAGGTAGGGGAACCATGGAGATCACCGCGCTTTCCGCCGTAATGGCGCCCGTGCTGGACACGGTCAAGACCACGCCGTCCGAACTGGTCACGGAACGCTTTGCCCAATTGATGGCTGCGCCCGAAGCCGGAACGCCCGCGCTTACCGGCCTGCAGGCCGCGCTGCAAACCGCCTTCGCGCCCGCTGTAGACGCAGCCCCGGCCACGCTCGGCAACCAGATCCTGGCCAGCCTGCGCAGCACCACGACGGAGTATTCGGAGAAGTGGCAGAACATCTCGGGCCGCCTGGACGCGATGTCGTCCGCGCCGGCCATCGCCGACATGCTGCGGCTGCAGGCCGACCTGGTGCAGGTGTCGGTGCAGTACGAACTGGTCGGAAAGGCCGTCTCGCGCACCACCCAGAACATCGATTCGCTCGTCAGGATGTCCTAATGCAAGCTGTTCCAATGCCGTCTTCTTTCGCCGTCGATGGCCGCGCCCATGCCGGACCGCTGTCGCGCCTGCGCTGGCTGCTGCTGGGCCTGGCATTGCTCCTGGCCGCCTGCGGCGCCCGCGTGGAGCTGTTTTCCGCCGCCAACGAGAGCGAGGCCAACGAGGTGCTGTCGGTGCTGCTGGATGCCGGGATAGCGGCGCAGAAGGCCACCACCAAGACCGGCGTGGCGGTGTCGGTCGACGGGCAGCAGGTGGCCCGCGCGCTCGACATCCTGCGTTCCCGCGGCCTGCCGCGGGAACGCTTCGACGGCATGGGACAGATTTTCCGCAAGGAAGGACTGGTGTCGTCGCCCCTGGAGGAACGCGCCCGCTACATTTATGCGCTGTCGCAGGAGCTGACCAACACGCTGTCGCAGATGGATGGCGTGCTGGCCGCCAGGGTGCATGTGGTCTTGCCGGAGCGTGGCGGCGTGGGCGAGAACACCACGCCGTCCACCGCCGCGGTGTTCATCAAGCACCAGACCGGCTACAACCTGGATGCGTTGCAGCCGCAGATCCGCAAGCTGGTCACCCACGCGATTCCGGGGCTGACGGAAGACCGGGTCTCGATCGCCCTGGTGTCGGCGCAGCCGGCCGCGGCGGCATCGGCTGTCGCCGGCGGTAGCCGTCACGTCCTGGGCATCGAGGTCGGCGAGGGATCGTCGGCCACGCTGATAGCCTGGATGACGGCGCTGGTCCTGCTGGTGCTGTGCCTGGCTGGCGCCCTGGGCTACCTGCTGTGGCGCCACGGCATGCCGGGCCGCGTCCGGCCCGAGCGCCGCGAACCCGTGACCGAGGCGCGCTAGCGATGGTCGCGGCATCGACGCTGCTGGATCGCAGGTTGGTCGAGTTCAACCAACTGCCCAGTCGCACCCTGCATCCCAGCCGGCACGCCGCGTATGCGCCGCGCCCGGCATTGGCGCTGGTGGCCGCCGCGCCCGCCCTGGCGCCGGCGTGGCACCGGCACTGGTCGCGCGAGATCCTCGAGACGCTGGGCTTGCGGCAGCGCCCCGTGACCGATCCGGACCATCCGGAGCTGGCGCTGGCCTTGCTGGCGCCGGACGCGATGATGCGATGCGCGCGCCAGTTGGGGGCGGTGCTGTGCGGCCCGCGCCTGCGCCGCGCCATCGCCGGCGACGAGGTGCGCGCGCTCATCGCCGACCTGGGCGGGGACCTGCTCGCGTTCTCGCGCCGCACCGCCGCCAGCCTGCATGGCGGCCTGGCCGACAGCGTCGCCTGGACCGTGGCCGACACCACCGCCGCGATCGACTCGCTGGGACTGGGTGCGCTGCGCGCCGCCTGGAGCGGCGCCGGCCCCGAACTGGCGCGCCGCGCCGAATTGAAACTGCCCGACGTGGCCACGCCTGCGCCACCCCTGCCGGCGCCGCAGGCCCTGACGCTGGGCTTGTCGCTCCTGAAGCAAACGGATCCCACATGGCTTTCCTCATTCCCCGCGATCCGCTGACGCCGCGCAGCGCGGACACCGACGCCGCGGGCCGCATCGATCCGGCCGCGCGCGTGCTGCGGGCGGCCGAGCTGCTGGCCTGGGCCGACGCGGAGCGGCTGTTGGCGCATGCGCGGGCGCAGGCGGACGCGATCATCAGCGGCACCCAGGCGGCCTTCGAGGCGGAACGCCAGCGCGGCTACGATGAGGGCCACGAGGCGGCGCTGCTGGACCAGGCCGAGAAAATGATCGAGACCGTGGGTCGCACGGTGGATTATTTCGCTGGCGTCGAAAACGAGATGGTCGAGCTGGTGATGTCGGCGGTGCGCAAGGTGGTCGACGGCTTTGACGATCGAGAGAAGGTGATGGTGGTGGTGCGCAATGCCCTGGCCGTCGTGCGCAACCAGAAGCAGATGACGCTGCGCCTGAATCCGGCGGAAGTCGATACGGTGCGCGAACAGATCAACGACCTGCTGGCGGCCTATCCCGGCGTGGGCTATCTCGACATCCTGGCCGATGGCCGGCTGGCGCGTGGCTCCTGCATCCTGGAAAGCGAGATCGGCATGGTCGAAGCCAGTCTGGAAGGGCAGATCCAGGCCTTGCGCCAGGCCTTTCAGCGCACCCTGGGCAGCCGCGTATAGCCATGCGTCAGTTCGACTACATCTCCGAGATGATGGCGCTGGCGCTCCAGGACACGCCGACGCTGCGTATCAAGGGCCGTGTCACGCAGGTGATCGGCACCATCATCAAGGCCGTGGTGCCGTCGGTGAAGGTGGGCGAGGTCTGCATCCTGCGCAACCCGGGCGAGAATTTCGAGATGAAGGGCGAGGTGGTGGGATTCGCGCGCGACGCGGCGCTGCTCACGCCGATCGGCGACATGTATGGCATCTCCACCGCCACCGAAGTCATCCCCACCGGCCGTGCCCACATGGTGCCCGTCGGCCCGGGCCTGCTGGGCCGGGTGCTGGACGGGCTGGGCCGGCCGCTGGACGAAGCCGAGCGCGGGCCGCTGGAGGCCAGCAAGTTCTATCCCGTGTTCGCGGAGGCGCCGGACCCGCTCAAGCGCCGCATCATTTCACAGCCGCTGGAACTGGGGGTACGCGCCCTGGACAGCGTGCTGACCTGCGGCGAAGGCCAGCGCATGGGCATTTTCGCGGCCGCCGGCGGCGGCAAATCGACGCTGATGGGCATGCTGGTCAAGGGCGCGGCGGTGGACGTGACCGTGGTCGCCCTGATCGGCGAACGCGGCCGCGAGGTGCGGGAATTCCTGGAACACGAACTGGGCCGCGAGGGCCGGCGCAAGAGCGTGATCGTCTGCGCCACCAGCGACAAGTCGTCGATGGAGCGGGCCAAGGCTGCTTATGTAGCCACCGCCATTGCCGAATACTTCCGCGACCAGGGCAAGCGTGTGCTGTTCCTGATGGATTCCGTGACCCGGTTCGCCCGGGCGCAACGCGAAATCGGCCTGGCAGCCGGCGAGCCGCCGACCCGGCGGGGTTATCCGCCGTCGGTGTTCGCCACGCTGCCCAAGCTGATGGAGCGCGCCGGCATGAACGAGCATGGCT
This sequence comes from Achromobacter sp. CSND-B12, assembly GCF_052906545.1. NCBI lineage: Bacteria > Pseudomonadati > Pseudomonadota > Betaproteobacteria > Burkholderiales > Alcaligenaceae > Achromobacter > Achromobacter sp. CSND-B12. The sequence continues at coordinate 3,876,371 of NZ_JBREGJ010000001.1, forward strand.
CCATCACCGCGCTGTACACGGTGCTGGTGGAGGGCGACGACATGACCGAGCCCATCGCCGACGAGACCCGCTCCATCCTCGACGGCCACATCGTGCTGTCGCGCAAGCTGGGCGCGGCCAATCACTATCCGGCGATCGACGTGCTGGCCTCCGCCAGCCGCGTCATGAACGCGGTCATCACGCCGGAGCACAAGCGCGCCGCCGGCCGGCTGCGCGAGCTGATGGCCAAGTACCAGGAAGTCGAATTGCTGGTCAAGATCGGCGAGTACAAGCGCGGCGGCGACGCGGTCACCGACGAGGCCATCGACAAGATCGGCGCGATCAACCAGTTCCTGCGGCAGCGCACCGACGAACGCGCCACGCTGCCCGAGGCGCTGGCGCAGATGACCGGCATCGTGGGGGCGGCATGAGCGTGTTCGACGAGCTGCTCGCGATCAAGCGCTTTCGCGAAGGCCAGGCCGAGATCGCGGTGTCGCGCCAGCGCCTGCGGCACGCCGAGGCCGATGCCGCGCGCCTGGCGTCGGAGCAGGCGCTGGCCGATTTCCGCGACGAATCCGAGCGGCGCGAGCGCGCCATGTACCGCGACCTGTGCAGCCGCGTGGTGCGGGTGCGGGAGATCGAGAACGTGCTGCAGGGCGTGGCCGGCCTGCGCGAAGGCGAACGCCAGCGAGAACAGGCCTTGGAGCAGGCGGCGCAGCGCCTGGGCGACGAGGCCCGGGCGCTGGCCGAGCGGCGCGATCAGCACCAGCAGGCGGTGCGCCTGACGGGCAAGTTCGTGGAGCTGGCCAGCCTCCATCTGGCCGAGCACCTGAAGGCGCTGGAGCACAAGGAAGACATGGAAATGGAAGAGGCCGCGTCGCTGTCCCGCGATCGCGAGGATTGGGAACAGCACGAGGAGTACGAGCCGGCATGAGCATCGACCGCCGCATCGGCCTGGATACCGCGATCACCCACGGCTCGGGCCTGGCCCAGTCGGATGCCCAGACGTCCGGACGCCAGGCCAGCGACGCCGATCGGCGCGCATTCGAGCAGGCCATGGCGCAAGGCGGCGACGAATCGAGCCCGGCGCCGTCCGCGGCGCCCACGCCGTTTTCGCTGTTCGGGGCCGCCGGCGCGCAGGCCGTTGTGCCCGCCGACGCGCCGTCCCGGGCACTGGCCGAGGCCCTGCTGGGCGGCGCCGAGCAGTTGCTGGTGGCCGACGGCAGCCAGGGCCGGCGCCAGGTGCGCGTGGAGTTGAAAGACGAGGTGTTGCCGGGCGTGAGCGTGTCGGTCTACGAAGCGGAAGGACGCGTCGTCGCCGATTTCGTCTGCGCCAACGAGACCTCGCGTGAACGCCTGGCCACTCTGGCGCGGCCGCTGGCCGAGCAGCTGGCCGAGAACCTGGGCCGGCCGACGCGCGTGCGCGTCGGCACCGATGACCCGGAAGACCCCTGCCTGACGGAGACCGACGCCGATGCGCCGCTCCGTTGATCCCTGGAACCCATGACCGCAAGTACGCTTTCCCCCTCGTCCTCGCTCCCGCTGCCGCGCCTGTCCGGCAACGAGGCCCGCGCCCGTTCGCTGATCGCGCGCCATGGCGCCGACCTGACGGTCACGCTGGCGCCACTGGCCGGCAGTGACGCCGAACCCGCGCGCTGGCGCCTGGGCTTCACGCCCGGGGCGCCCGACGCCGTGCAGCGCTCGGCCACGCTGTCGGCCGACCTGGAATGGGCCGGCGCGCGGCTGCGCCTGGGCCTGCCGGCCGGCGCGGCCCAGGCCTGGCTGGCGGCTCGCTGGCCCGACCTGGATGCGGGCGAGCTGCCTCCCGCCCTGGTGTCGGCCGCCATCGAAACGCTGCTGGCCGAGGTGGTCGCTGCCCTGGGCGAAACTTCCCCAGGCGGCCCGCTGCGGGTGGTCGCCCGCGACGCGCCGGCGGCGGCGCTGGCGCATGCCTGGACGCTCGCCGCGCGCCACCCTGCCAGCGGCGAGACGATTTACGCCACGTTGGCCGCGGACGGCCTTGGCCTGATGCTGTTGGCGGGTTTGATCGGCCGCGCCGCGCCGGCAGCCAACGAAATCGATGCCGACGCCGTGCCGGTGCGCATCGCCGCCTGCCTGGGCTGGACCGAGCTGGACGCGGCGCAACTGCGCAGCCTGGCGCCCCGCGACACGGTGTTCCTCGATCACTGCCTGGTGTCGCCCGAGGGCGAACTGTGGCTGGGCGCCGGCGCCCAGGGGCTGCGCGTGCGCCGCCAGGATTCTTCATACCTCGTTACCCAAGGCTGGACTTCCCTCATGACCGAGACGCCGCAATCGCCGCAGGATGCCGACGCGGGCGCCCAGACGCCGCTCGATATCGACGCCATCCCCGTCCGACTGACTTTCGAACTGGGCGAGCGCCAGATCACCCTGGGAGAGCTGCGCCAACTGCAGCCCGGCGAGACCTTCGATCTGGCGCGGCCGCTGGCCGAGGGGCCGGTGCTGGTGCGCGCCAACGGCGCGCTGGTCGGCAGCGGTGAATTGGTCGAGATCGACGGCCGCATCGGCGTCACGCTGCATCGCCTGGGCAAGGCGGGCGCATGAACGGCGCGGATCCGATCAGCCTGGCGGTTGTCCTGGCGCTGCTGGCGCTGGTGCCGCTGGCCGCCGTCATGACCACCTCGTTCCTGAAGATCGCGGTGGTGCTGACGCTGGTGCGCAACGCCCTGGGCGTGCAGCAGGTGCCGCCCAACATGGCGCTGTACGGGTTGGCGCTGATCCTGTCCGCGTATGTCATGGGGCCCGTGGTGATGCAGATCGGTGATGAGCTGCGCGCGCCGCCGGCCGTGGTGGCGCCTGGCACGCCCGAGCCGGACCGGCTCGAAGGCATTCTCGAGGCGGTGGCGCGCGGCGCCGAGCCGATGCGCGCCTTCATGCTCAAGAACAGCCGCGCGGAGCAGCGCGATTTCTTCCTGCGCACCGCGCGCGGACTGTGGGGCGAGCAGCAGGCCCGCAACCTGAAGGAAGACGACCTGCTGGTGCTGATTCCGTCGTTCCTGCTGTCGGAACTGACCGCCGCTTTCCAGATTGGCTTCCTGCTCTACCTGCCGTTCGTCATCATCGACCTGATCGTCTCCAACATCCTGCTGGCGATGGGCATGATGATGGTGTCGCCAGTCACGATTTCCATGCCCCTGAAGCTGTTCCTGTTCGTCATGGTCGACGGCTGGACGCGGCTGATCCAGGGTCTGGTGCTGTCCTATACCTGAGGCCGCCATGGGAACCGTCGACCTCGTTTCGTACATGACGCAGGCGCTCTACCTGGTGCTGTGGCTGTCCCTGCCGCCGATCGCCGTGGCGGCGATCGTGGGCACACTGTTCTCGCTGTTCCAGGCGCTGACGCAGATCCAGGAACAGACGCTGTCGTTCGCCGTCAAGCTGATCGCGGTGTTCGCCACCATCATGCTGACGGCGCGCTGGCTCAGCGCCGAGCTGTACAACTTCACGATCTCCGTGTTCGACCTCTTCTACAAGATCCACTAGGAGCGGCGCGCAACCATGACCTCGGGCATCAACTTCGTCGAAGCGAAAGTCTTCCTGGGCACGCTGGCGCTGACGCAGCCGCGGATCCTGGCGTTGTGCGCGATGTTGCCCCTGTTCAACCGCCAGCTGCTGCCCGGCATGCTGCGCTACGCCCTGTGCGCGGCCATCGGCCTGGTGCTGGTGCCAGCCTTGGCGCCGCGCTACGCCGTGATCGACCTGGACGCGGTCGAGCTGGTGCTGCTGGTGGCCAAGGAAGTCTTCATCGGCCTGGTGATGGGCTTTCTCGTGGCGATCCCGTTCTGGATCTTCGAGGCGGTGGGCTTCGTGGTCGACAACCAGCGCGGCGCCAGCCTGGGCGCCACCATCAACCCGGCCACGGGCAACGACTCGTCGCCGCTCGGGATCCTGTTCAACCAGGCCTTCATGGTGTTCTTCCTGGTGGGCGGCGGCTTCATGCTGATGCTGACGATGCTGTACGACAGCTTCCGCCTGTGGGACCTGTGGGACTGGGCGCCCACGCTGCGCCGCGAAAGCGTGCCGCTGATGCTGGACCAGCTGGGCCGCTTCCTGCGGCTGACGCTGCTGTTCGCCGCGCCGGCCATCATCTCCATGTTCCTGGCCGAAGTGGGGCTGGCGCTGGTCAGCCGCTTCGCGCCGCAGTTGCAGGTGTTCTTCCTGGCGATGCCGATCAAGAGCGCGCTGGCGTTGCTGGTGATGGTGCTCTACATGAGCACGCTGTTCGAGTATGCCGCCGAGGCCACGGGCCAGATCGGTTCGGCCCTGCCGTTCCTGGACAACCAATGGCGGGCGCCATGAGCGGCGAAAAGACCGAACAGCCCACCCAAAAGAAACTGCGCGACGCGCGCCAGAAAGGCGATGTCGCGCACAGCAAGGACTTCACCCAGACACTGCTGGTGCTGGCGTTGTTCGGCTACCTGCTGGGCAACGCCCATGGCATCGTCGAGGCGCTGGGGCGGCTGGTCCTGATCCCGTCCACGCTGGTGGGACAGTCTTTCGAACAAGCGCTGCCAATCGCGCTGGACGCGGCCCTGCGCGAAGCGGTCTACCTGGTGCTGCCGTTCGTGCTGATCGTGCTGGTGGTGGGCATGTTCTCCGAATTCCTGCAGGTGGGCGTGGTGCTGGCGTTCGAGAAGCTGAAGCCGTCGGCCAAGAAGCTCAACGTGATGAGCAACCTGAAGAACATCTTCTCGAAGAAGAACCTCGTGGAACTGCTCAAGTCCATCATCAAGATCGCCTTCCTGTCGGTGCTGGTGACGCTGGTGGTGCGTGACGCGCTGCCGGAATTGATGGCGGTGCCGCACAGCGGCCTGGCCGGCCTGGAAGCGGGCGTGGGCGGCATGATGCGCGCGCTGATCGTGAACATCGCCGTGGCCTATGTGGTGATTTCCCTGGCCGATTTCGTCTGGCAGCGCATGCAGTACCGCAAGGGGCTGATGATGAGCAAGGAAGACATCAAGCAGGAATTCAAGGAGATGGAGGGCGATCCCCACATCAAGCACAAGCGCAAGCACCTGCACCAGGAAATGGTGATGCACGGCGCGGTTGCCAGCACGCGCAAGGCCTCGGTGCTGGTGACCAACCCCACCCACCTGGCGGTGGCCATCTACTACGAGCCCGACGAGACGCCGCTGCCGGTGGTGCTGGCCAAGGGCGAGGGCGCGCTGGCCGAGCAGATGATGCGGGCGGCGCGCGAAGCCGGTGTGCCGGTGATGCAGAACATTCCCCTGGCGCGCGCGTTGATGGCGTCCGCGCTGCCAGACCAATACATTCCCAGTGAACTGATCGAGCCGGTCGCCGAAGTCCTGCGCCTCGTCAGGAAGCTGGCCGGCAATGCGGACGATCCGACATGAACGCACCCCAGCATCCCCTGATTGCCGCCTATGCGGCGCGCCATGGCCTGGCGCCGTCGACACGCGCCGACGGCCGCATCACCGTGGTGATCGACGACACCTACCGCGTCCACCTGCAGCCGGCGCGTGACGGCTGGCTGGCCATGTCCGCCCGCCTTTGCGCCTTGCCGGCCGGCGACGCCGACCGTGACCGGCTGGTGACGGAAATCGGCAAGCTGGCCGCGGGCATGCTGGCAAGGCATGCGGCCACCTGCGTGGTGGATCCGCAGGGGCGGGCGCTGTGGCTGCAGCAGTCCTTGCAGCCGGGCAGCGGGGAGCTGGCGCTGGACGAAGCCATGGGCGCGTTCGCCAATGCGCTTTCCTTTTGGGCCGGCGCCGCGCGGCGGCTGGCATGAACACGCGTGACGGGCATTCCGCCCGAGGAGAAAGAGTGTTGAAGCGGATGATTCTGGCGACCGCGTTGTCGCTGGGCCTGGCGGCCGGCGCGCAAGCCGCGCCGAACTGGCCCAACGTGCCCTACAGCTACTATGCCCGCGACGAGAACCTGCAGACGTTGCTGCGTGAATTCGCCGGGGGCTTCAGCCTGTCGCTGCAGATCGGCCCCAATGTCACGGGCACGGTCAATGGCAAATTCAACGCCAATACGCCGACCGAGTTCATGGACCGGCTGGGCGGGGTGTACGGCTTCAACTGGTTTGTCTACGCGGGCACGTTGTTCGTCAGCCGCACCAACGACATGAAAACGCGCTCGGTCAGCGCCATGGGCAGTTCCATCAGCGCCTTGCGCCAGGCCTTGCAGCAGCTGGGTGTGCTGGACCCGCGCTTTGGCTGGGGCGAATTGCCCGACCAGGGCATTGCACTGGTGTCGGGCCCTCCGGGCTACGTGGACCTGGTGGAACGCACCGTGGCCGCGCTGCCGATGGGCGCCGGCGGCCAGCAGGTGGCGGTGTTCCGGCTCAAGCATGCTTCGGTCAACGACCGCACCATCAGCTACCGCGACCAGAAGGTGGTGACGCCCGGCCTGTCGACCGTGCTGCGCAACCTGATCACCGGCGGCGGGGGCGGCGCCAATAACGAAACCCTGGCCGCGATCGCGGCGCCGTTGCGCGACAATCCGCCGGCGTTCCCGCAGGTGGCTGGCGACGGCGCCGCGGCGCCGGCCGGGCCGGCGGGCAATCAGCCTGCCGCGCCTGCCAGCACGGGCAAGTCGGGCCTGCGCCTGCGCGAGCCCACGGTGCAGGCCGATGCGCGCCTGAACGCCATCATCGTGCAGGATATCCCGGACCGCATTCCCATCTACCGCAGCCTGATCGAGCAGCTCGACCTGCCCAGCACGCTGGTCGAGATCGAGGCCATGATCGTGGACGTCAACTCCGACCTGGTCAGCGAACTGGGCGTGACCTGGGGCGCGCGCGCCGGCTCCACCACCTTCGGCTATGGCAACCTGGGCCTCGGCCCCAGCGGCGGCCTGCCGCTGGAAAGCGGCGCCGCCCTGTCGCCCGGCACCATCGGCGTGAGCGTCGGCAACACCCTGGCGGCGCGCCTGCGCGCGCTGCAGACTAAGGGACAGGCCAACATCCTGTCGCAGCCGTCGATCCTGACCGCCGACAATCTCGGCGCCATGATCGACCTGTCCGACACCTTCTATATCCAGACGCGCGGCGAGCGCGTGGCGACCGTGACACCGGTGACCGTGGGCACCTCATTGCGCGTGACGCCGCGCCATATCGAATCGAAGAACGGCGCGCGGGTCGAGCTGACGGTCGACATCGAAGACGGCCGCATCCAGGAAGAGCGCCAGATCGACAATCTGCCTACCGTCCGAAAGAGCAACATCAGCACCCTGGCCATCGTCGGCAACGACCAGACCCTGCTGATCGGCGGCTACAACAGCAGCCAGAATTCGGAGCAGGTCGACAAGGTGCCGATCCTGGGCGACATTCCGGGCCTGGGATTGCTGTTCTCCAACAAGTCCAAGACCGTGCAGCGGCGCGAACGCCTGTTCCTGATCCGGCCGAAGGTGGTCGCGATCAACGGCGAAGTGGTCGCCACGCCCGGCGCCGCGGGCACCGGCCCCATGCTCAACGCCACATGGGGAGGAGACGGGCGCATGACGGCGGGGCAGTATCTCGACCTGGCGCAAAGCCAGCGCACGCGCATCGTCTTCGGACCGAATGTGGAGTTGCGTCGCAGCAGCGGCCCGGTGCGGGCCTCCGAATGGCTCGATGGCACGCCTAGCGCCGCGCCGGTGCTGGAAGGCAAGTCCAACGCGCAGCAGGGGCCGGTGATCCAGGTCGAGCCGGTGGCGGCGCCGGGGACGGGCAGGGCGCCCTAGTGTGCTGTCCCGCAGATACGGCACGGCACATTAGCGGACAAGCCGCGAAGGGGGCGGCCTGGGCCGCCGCGGCTCAGGCGTCGAGCCGCAAGCCCTTCTGTGCCAGCTTGTCGCGCAGCGCGGCGCGTGCGCGCGACAGGCGGCTGCGCACGGTACCCACCGGCACCGTCAGCAGGGCGGCCGCGTCCTCGTACGAGATTTCGTCGATGCCCACCATCAGCAGGATGTCGCGCATGTTTTCCGGGAGTTCTTCCAGCGACTCCTGCAGCAGGGCCAGGGTCTGGTTCTGTTCCGCCACGCGGTCCGGAGACAGGTCGTCAGCGGCATGGTCGGCCAGCACGCTGTCGCTGACGAAGTCGTGGCGCCGCTCCGGCGCGCGCGAGAGGTGGTTGCGCACCAGGTTGAGCGCGATGCCGTACAGCCAGGAGGACAGTTGCGATTCGCCGCGGAAGCTGCGGTACGAACGGGCCGCTTCGACGAAGGCCTGCTGGGCCAGGTCTTCGGCCTCGCTGCTGTTGCCGATGTGCTTGACGATGAAGCGTTGCAGCCGGGTGGCGTGTTCCCGCACCAGGTCGCGCAGCAGGTATTCCTCGCCCGTGTCCCATCCCTGCCCTTCGCCGTCAGGGCGAATGGGAGGCAAATCCGCTTCCGGGGAAGCGGTTGTGCAATCGCTCGGATTGGTCATGGGTTGGGAAAAGAAACGTGTATTAAGCTACAAGTTACTACCGGCATGGCGCGAATTATCGCAGCTTACCTCTGTCACAATATTTCGAAAATCGAAATATTGAGGCAAAAGTAGCGTTTTTTAAGTCAGATATGTAAAAACAAGTAAACCGCGCGCGAGGATATTCCGGGGAGCGGAATCCTCTGCCGGCATGCGCTTCAGGCGGACTTGAGCAGCTCGCGCAGCCAGCCCGCCGCGGTGGCCAGGGAAACCGGGCTGTGGCCGGATTCGGCCGCCTGGTCGAAGCGCGCCTGCATGGCCTGGTCGAGCGCGCCGCGGCGCCCGGCGTCCAGGCCGGAGGGCGCCACGCCGGCGTCGCGACAGGCCTGCTGGAAGGCCGGCGCGTCGTTGGTGGCGGACAGCGCCAGGCGTGTCATGAAATCAACGCCCGACAGGGCGTCGCGCGAGGTTTGCGCCATGTCGAGCGCGAGCGTGACGGTGCGCGCCGACAGCGGCTTGCCCGGATTCGGTTCAAGTCCCAGTTCGCGCGACACCGCGCTGGCGATGCCCTGGCCGTAGCTGCGGGCCAACGCCTGGGCGAACATGCCGGTCGTGTCGACATTGGGCGCCACCCATGCCACGCTGCGGCCGCCGGGCGTGCTGCCCACGCCGAGAACCCGCAGCGTTTCGCCCGCGATGTCGACGTAGACGTCCTCGCCGCTCTGCGCCGCCTGGGCGAAGGCATCGAGAGAGACGAACGGCGATGATGGGGTAACCGATGAAATTGTCATGCAGCCAATAAATCCGGCGTGTCCGAGATCGGGCCCAGAGGAGATTCAACAGCCCCTGTGATTGAGTAACCCGGGTGGCGTTTTAGTTCCGTTGCCACGACACGTATGCGGATTTTATGCGATTGCGCGATTTCAGGCCGGCGCCGGATACAGGGGGTTACCGCGCCTCGTAGACTTCGTCGGCCGCCAGCAGGATATCCACGGGCGGATCGAAGCCGATCACGCGGGCGGTCTGCAGATTCAAGGCGATCTTGGCCGGATCGATCCAGACCTGGCTCAATTCGCGCGCCTTGGCGCCGTTGAAGATGCGCGCCATGGTCTCGGCATAGAACAGGCCGACGTACGAATAGTCGGCCTGCGCCAGGCTCAGCAACAGGCCATGCTTGACCTCTTCGGAACCCAGCATCGAGAAGCTGGGCACCCGCGCCTGCCGCAGGATCTCGGCCACCGTGTCGATCGACGTCGGGGTAACGCCGCGATGCACCGTGACGTAGGCCGCGTCGATCTGCGGCGCCAGCCTGGCATAGCATTCCAGCGCATTGCGGGTGGCCACTTCGGGCGCGATGCCGTTGGAGGGCGCGTTGCAGGTCAGCACCTTGAAACCCTGTTCGCGCGCCACCTGCTCGACCGCCTCGACCGCGCTGTAAGTGCGGCCTTCGGGGCTATCCTCGTATACCAGGCCGAGCCGCTTGAACGGCACGATCTCATGGAACAGGCGCACTTGCCGCTGATAGCGCTCAGGCTGGACGCGCGCGTGCAGATTGTCCAGGCCGCTGTCCTGCGCCGAGCGGGTGATGCGGGCGCCGACCGCATCGCTGGTCGAGGCCACGATCGTAGGCACCGGCGCGCCCAGGCCCGCCATGTCCTGGCCGGCCCAGGTGCCCATGGCGATGATCAGGTCGATGTCCTTCCTGCCCTCCAGGCGCTGCTTGATCGATTCGCGCACGGCGGGCCGCTGCGCGGCGTCGAAGTTGCCCGGCTGCCACCAGGCGTCGCGCACGAATTCCAGCGTGTCGCTGCGGACGTTGTCGGCCAGGTATTCCCACATCTGCCTGCCATTGAGGCCGTCGGGGATGGCGGGAACGGTGATCCAGCCCAGCTTCTGCAGGCCATCGACGGTGACGCGCAGCGTGCGCGGATATTCGCTGTAGTCGCCGCTCTCGAAATAGCCGATGCGCCATTTCCTGCCGTCGGGGCGCATCACCGGCTTGGTGGGGAACACCTGTGGCGTGGCGGCGGGCGGCGCGGCCGCGGCAGGACCGGCGGTGGGGGCCGCCGCCGCGGCCTGGGCCAGGCTCGCGGCGGGCGCCAGCAGGGCCAGGCTCAGCAATAGGGTGCACAGCGATGTCTTCATGGGCGGCGGATCACGATCAATGTGATGTCATCGGATTGCTCCGCGCCGTCGGCGAAGGCCTGCACGTCTTCCAGCAGACGCTTGGCCAGGCTGGCCGCCGGCACGGGGGGATTGGACAGCACGGCCAGCAGGCGCGGGTCGCCGTACTGCGCATTCTGCGGATTGACGGCCTCGGTGATGCCGTCGGTGTAGCCCACGAACATCTCGCCGGGCCCCAGCACGGTCGACAGGCAGCGGTACTCCAGGTTCTCCTGGACGCCGCAGGCGGGGCCGCTGCGGCCTTCCAGCAACCGCACCACGCCGTCCGCGCCCACCACCGCCGGCGGCAGGTGGCCGGCGTTGGCCCATTTGAGTTCGCCGGTGGTCATGTCCAGCACACCGACCAGCAGCGTGACGAACATCATGTTGGGATTGTTTTCGGACAGGCGATTGTTGATCTTCTGCATCATCAACGCCGGGTCGGTCTCGTCCTCGGCGGTGGCGCGGATCAAGGTGCGCGTCACCGCCATGAAGAGTGCCGCCGGCACCCCCTTGTCCGAAACGTCGCCGATGGCCAGGCACAGCCGGCCGTCGGGCAGGGTGAAGTAGTCGTACAGGTCGCCGCCGACTTCCTTGGCCGGCAGCATCACGGCATTCAGGTCGATCTGCTCCCGCGTAAGCGGCGACAGCGGCACCGGTAACAGGCCGAGCTGGATGGCGCGCGCGATATTGAGCTCGCTTTCGAAGCGTTCGCGGGCCGTGGTCTCGCGCATCAGCCGGGAGATGTTCTCGCGCAGCTTGCGGTCCATGAACAGGAACGAGGCCGCCAGCCGGCCGACCTCATCCTTGTGCCTGTCCGGCAGCGCGGCGATGTAGGCGGGCACGCTGGATGCCGCGGTCAGGTCCTGCTCGGGCAGCAGGCGGGCATAGTGGGTCAGCGTTTCCAGCGGGCGCACGATGCGCGCCGCCACCAGCCAGGCGCATACCAGCGCCACCAGCATCATGCCGACGAAGATCAGCGCCTGCCGATTCAGCAGCTCGCGCGCCGGCGCCGTCAGGTCGCTTTCGGGAACCACCGCCACCACGGTCCAGCCCAGCGGCGCGAAGCGGGCGCTGTCGATTTGCCAGGGCCCGTCGCCGCCCTCGAAGCGCAGGCTTTGCAGCGTGCCGCCGCGGTCCTGGCGCGCCAGCAGCGCGCGCAGCGTTTCGCCCTGGCCATCCTTGGCGTCGAGCAGGCCGGCGCGCGCCTCGGGAGGCGCCACGACCATGCGGCCGTCATCGGCCGCGATGAAGATGAAGCCCGATTGCGCCAGCGTCAGTTTCGACAGCGTGTCGCGCACCGAGTTTTCCAATTGCGCGCGGCGCGTCTCGATCTGCTCGATCACATCCTGGGCGCTGTCGGAGATGGCGAAGACCCAGTTCCAGGGACGGAAGTAGCCGAAATAGGCGTAGCGCGTTTCGCCATCGCCACGCTGGGCCGACGGCGGCCAGCGGTAGATGGCAAAGCCATAGCCCGAGCTGCGGCTTTCCTCGAGCAGGGCCTGGGCCAGCGGCCGGTTCTTGAAGTCGGACAGCGACGACAGATCGCGGTCGATCATGTCCGGGTTGCCGCTGGCCAGCACCTGGAAGTCGGCGTCATAGACGAAGGCGTAGCGGCGGTCGTCGAGTTTCAGGCGATTGATCCAGGCGCGCGCCATGCCCTTGGCCGCGCCGGGCGTCATGATGCCGCGCTCGGCCATGTCGGCATAGGCGTTCAGGGCCGCGGCCACCACCGTGCCGCTCTGCATCAACTGCCGCCGGCCGCTGCGCACCGTGGAAATCTTGTCCGCCAGCAGGGCGCCCCAGCGCGCCTCGGCATCCCGCAGCACCAGTTCCATCACGTTGCTGACGGCGTGGCGCTCGCTGTTGACCACCGTGCGCGTGACATTGCGCTGGGTGGTCAGCATCACGAATGCCGCGACCGCCAGGAGCAGCGCTACGACCAGTAGAAAAATCTTGCTACGGAGCGAGCGCAACGACATGGGGGCGATAGGCGGCGGATGAGGTGAAGGCGTGAAATAAGATGCAATTTGCATTAATTGTAAATACCATTGGTGCCCGTGTGTAAATACTTTGCGGCGGCGGGGCCCCATGCGTAGCGAACCAATACAAATAGTGCTCGATGGGTTGCGTCGTCGCCCCGTGCTTGAAGTCACGTTGGCCTGTCTGGCCGTGCTGCTGCTGGCGCAGGCATTGATCGGCGCGCTCAGCCTGTCCGCGCTGAACCGGCTGGTGGTGGATACCACCGCCGACCGCGTCGAGGTGGTGGCGCGCCGCGTCGCCGGCAATATCGAAAACGGCCTGCGCCTTGGCAAGCCGCTTGAACAGTACTTCGGTCTGCGCGACGCGTTGCGCGATGGGGCCGCGGGCTCGCGCGGCGTGCAGGGCGCCGCGGTGCTGCTGGCCGATGGCCAGGCACTGGCCACGCAGGGCGAGCTGCCCGAAGGCGCCGCGCGGTTGGCGCGCACGCTGGATGCGGGCGGCCCGCTCGCGGCGGGCCTGGCGCGCCGTGGCTCCGGCGCCCTGGTCGGCGTTGCCGACGACGGGGTGACGGTGGCCGTGCCGCTGAGCGCCGCGGGCGGCAAGGTGGTGGGTGCCGTGGTGCTGTCCGCCGCCAAGGACGGCGAGGCCAGCCGCCGGCTCATCATCGACAACCTGCAGGTGCTGTTGCTGGTTACGGTGCTGGTCGGATTGGGATTGGCGGCGGTCTTCAAATACGTTGTGCCGCTGACCTCGCTGGCCGCCGGCGGCCGGGCCCGTTTCGTGGTGCCGTTGCTGGCGCTGGTGCTGGCACAGGGCGTGTACGCGGCCTACACCATTTCCACTTTCCGCAGCGGCTGGCTCGACGTGACGCGCAATAACGTCGGCCTGTTGGCCGAGGGCCTGCAGCGCGACCTGAACCGGGTGCTCGGCTATGGGCTGGAAGTGGACCGGCTGCGTGGCGTCGAGGCGCCGTTCAGCCGCCTGGCCGGCACTTTCCCGGCGGTGGCGCAGATCGAACTGGCCGACCGCAACGGCCGCGTCCTCTACGGCGCCGATGCGCGCGGGGCGCTGGACGTGTCGCAGTTGCCCGTGAGCCGGCCGCAGGCCGACGACCTGACGCTGGTGCTGCCCCTTGGCGCGGCACTGGCCGATCCCAAGGCGCATGGCGACCTGGTGCTGCGCCTGTCCGGCGATGTCATCGCCGCGGGCGTGCGCAGTCGTGCGCTGGATGCCGTGACGGTGGTGGCGGTGGCGCTGGTGGCCGCGATCGAGATGCTGTTGCTGCTGGCGCTGCTGATGAACCGCGCCTTCGCCGCGCGCGCCACCCTGGCCGACGGCAGCCGCGTCGGTCCCGACGATGAATCCGAAGTGGGACGCATCGCGCGGCCGGTGATGTTCGGCTTCCTGTTCGCGTGGGCGTTGCCGCTGGGCTTCCTGCCGTTGTATGCGCGCAGCCTGCCGGCCGGCGGCCTGGACCTGCCGGCCAATCTGTTGCTGGCCCTGCCGATCTCGGTGGAAATGGGCTGTGGCCTGCTGACCTCGCTGCTGGCCGGCCGGCTGACCGACCGCAGGGGCTGGCAGGTGCCGGTGCTGGCGGGCCTGGGCGTGTCCGCCGCGGGCATGCTGGCCTGCGCCGCCGCCGCCAATCTGCTGATGTTCAGCGCCGCGCGCGGCCTGGTGGGCCTGGGCTACGGCCTGACGTGGATGGGGCTGCAGGGCTTCATCGTGACACGCAGCCCGCCGCAGTATCGTGGCCGCAACATGACCGGCGTGATCGCCGGCCTGTTCGCCGGGCACCTGTCTGGCGCCGCGGTGGGCGCGATGCTGATGGAGCAGGTGGGCTTTCGCGCCGTCTTCGCGGTGGGCGCGGTGATGCTGGCGATGCCGCTGGCGGGCGTGTTGGTGCTGATGCGCCCCTACATGGACCGCGGGCGCAAGCTGGCCGCCCAGGCGGCGGGACGCGTCCACGCGCATTTCACCGATACCTTGCGCCTGCTTTGCACGTGCGACTTCGGCCTGTTGCTGCTGGGCAGCGTGATTCCGTTCTCGATCGCCCAGGTCGGCCTGCTGTCCTTCGCCTTGCCGCTCTATCTCGAAGCCGAAGGCGTGGCCGCGTCCAGCATCGGCCGGGTGCTGATGATCTATGGCCTGTGCGTCATCTACGTCGGGCCGCTGATGGGGCGGGTGGTGGATCGCAGCAGCATCAAGAAAAGCTGGATCGTGCTGGGCGGCCTGGTGGGCAGCGCCGGCATGCTGGGCCTGTACTTCAACAGTGGCCTGCTGGCCGCCGCCGCCGCGGTGCTGCTGCTGGCGCTGGCGAGCTGCTTCGCCGGTGCGTCGCAATCGCCCTACATGCTGGCCCTGCCGGATGTGCAGCGCTACGGCGCCGCGGGCGCCACCAGCGTCATGCGGGCTGCCGACAAGCTGGGCCAGATGGCCGGTCCGCTGGTGGTCGGCGCGATGTTCGGCGCCGCCGGCATGGGCGCGGGCCTGGCCGCGACCGGCGTGATCTACCTGGGCGCGACGCTGGTGTTCCTGTTGTTCGCGCCGGCCAGGCCGCGCGAAGAAACGGCCTGACGCCGGCGACGGAACCGCCGTGGCGCGCCGCGCCGCGGCTTGCGTCGGGGAGGCGCCGCGTGTCCTGGGCGCCGTCATTCAGCGCGTGGCGCCGGCCAGCGCCACCGGCACGCGCGCGCTCAAGCCAGTCAGCAATTGCGCGGCGATGGTGCCCGCGGCCATCGCCACTTCTTCGACCGGCGGGCCGTCCGCGCCCCACAGCGTCACGGGGGAACCGATGGCGGCTTGCGGGATGGGATCCAGGTCCACCGCCATCATGTCCATGGACACGCGTCCAAGCAGGCGGGTGCGCACGCCGGCCACCATCACCGGCGTGCCGGTGGGCGCATGGCGCGGATAGCCGTCGGCATAGCCGCAGGTAACGATGCCGACGGCCATGGTCGCCGGCGCCACGAAGGCGCCGCTGTAGCCGACGCCGGCGCCGGCCCGCACGCGCTGGATGCCGACCACCTGCGAGTGCAGCGACATTGCGGGCCGCAATGCCAACTGTGCCGCGCTGCGGTCGGCGAAGGGACTGGCGCCATACAGTGCCAGGCCGGGGCGCACCCATTGCGTGCCGGCGGCCAGGCCGGCGTGCCCCAGCACGGCGGCGGAATTGCTGGTGGACACCGGGCCCGGCAATCCGCGGACCACCTCGCGGAAGTGCGCGTCGGCCTGGTCGACGCCGTCGGCTTCATCGGCGCGGGCGTAGTGGTTCAAGTGGCCGATTTCGCCGACCAGGCCGCGCGCGGCCAGCTGCCGGGCCTGTTCGAAGGCGGCGCGATAGTCGTCCGCGCAGAAGCCGGTGTGATGGATGTCTCCGGCGAAACGCAGCCAGATCGCCGGCCGCTCGCGCGCCGGCGATTGCGCCAGCCATTGCAGCTGCGCGGCGTGGGTGATGACCAGGTGCAGGTCCGGCGTGTCCAGCAACAAGGTGTCGGCGGGAGAGTACAGGCCGCCATAGACCAGCACCGGTCCGTTCCATCCGAGTTGCCGGCAGGCGCGGGCTTCGTCCAGGTGCAGCACGGCCAGGCCGTCGGCGTCGCGCAGGGCCGGCAGCACGCGCGCCAGGCCGTGGCCGTAGGCATCGGCTTTCACCGTGGCCCACAGCCGTGGCGCGTCGCTGTCCGGCAACGCGGCGCGCAAGCGCGCGAGGTTGTGGGCCACGGCGCTCGCGTCGACGCGGGCATGCAGGGGGCGGGCAAGCAATCCTTCTGGACGATAGGGAGCGTTCACGGGCGGCATCTGAGCGGGGGCCACGCGCAACCGGCGCGCAGTCTATGCATGAGTGACAGATCACCGGGTTTCGTTCGGTACTTTCTGTCTATGCATTGCAAGTTGTCGATAGCGCGTCTTGATGGGACGCGCCGGTGAGTCACGCGGCGCGCATCACGAGGGTCAGGCGATTGCGGCCGCCGTCGCGCGTGTAGCGCAGGTCGTGCAGATAGTGCTGCATCAGCCGCACGCCATGGCCGCCGATCTCGGCGTCGTCGAGCGTAGCGGCCAATGGGGGAGGCGCTGTCTTGGTGGGATCGTACGGTCGGCCATTGTCGATTATCTCCAGCGATATCCATCCGTCATCCTGGCGGCAGGCCAGGTTGACGCGGGCAGGATCGGGCGCGAGCAGGGGATCGTCGAAAGCATACGAAACGATGTTCGTCAGCGCTTCGTCCAGGCTCAAGGACAGACCGAAGCTCAGCTTGGGTGACCAGCCGTCGCGCTCGGCGATGGCCTCCAGCCATTCGATGGCGGAAGCGACGGCGCGGGCGTCGGGGACGAGGTCAAGCGTATCGGGCTGAGAGGGCATGGTCGCCTTGCGTTCAGTGGTACACGTGCAGGTGGAAGTATGCCCGAATGCGCGCCGACGGCGTACCGGCAGGCTATGGCGCGCGCGTTTTGAAGTTTGCGTTTGGCTGCGCGGGCGCCTCGCGTATCATCTCGGCATCGCGCCGCCGCCCGCAAGCGCCGGGATCGGGGCGCCGGTCAATTTCCGGGAACCACTATGAATCTCGCAATCGAGAAAGTCGGGGAAGTGCTGGTTGTCTCGCCCGAAGGGCAGATCAACAGCGGCAACGCCGCGGGCATCGAAGCGGACCTGTTGTCGCACGTGGAAAAGGGCGAGCACCGCTTCGTGCTCGACATGTCGAACCTGAACTACATCTCCAGCGCCGGGCTGCGCGTGGTGCTGGTGCTGGCCAAGCGCCTGAAGCAGAGCGCCGGCGCGCTGGCGCTGTGCGCGATGCAGCCGCACGTGCGCGAGGTGTTCGACATCAGCGGGTTCCTGGCCATCCTGACGGTGGTCGACACGCGCCAGGAAGCGGTGGCCAAGGTCGGCTGACGGCCCGCGCGCGGCGCCCCGGCCGGGGGGGGGCGCGCAGCCTCAGGGCTTGCGGTTTTCGTACGAGGTATCGAGCAGATCGTCCTCCGGCGTGATGATGCCGGGATCTCCGGGTGGCTCGATGGCGCGGCCCTGCCGTGGCATGCCGGCGACCGTGGGACTCTGGTCGGGCATCGGCAGCACGCCGGTGCCCTTGCGGGGGTCGACGGTGGCAGCCTTGTCCTTGGCCGGTTCCGGTTTGGTCGCGGCGGCGGAAGAATCGATGACGGTTTTCAGCATGATGACGTCTCCGGTTGTGGGCGTCCCAGGATGGCGACGCGCCGGGGATTTCCCTTCATCTTAGGGCCGCCATCGGCCCGCGGCGCCATTTGCGTTGTCACGTTTGCAAGGGGCTGTTGCAGCGTCCTGGCCCTTATAATGCCGAGCGCGTTGCGACGTTGCCAGACCACGAATGTCCTGGCCTCGCGACCTCCCTCCACAGCGCCCGGTTTCCTTCATTTCCAGCCATCCACCTTGACCGAATCCGTCGAACGCTCCGTCCATGCCGAACTCGTCGCCGTCCTGGTCGCCGTCACCAACGGCGAGCCGCGCGTCCTGACCACCGATGACGCGCGCGCCTTGCCGGCGGGGCCTTTCGAACTCTCGCACCGTTCGCTGCAAGCGGGCTTGCGGGCGTGGGTGGAGGCGCAGACGCATCATCCCCTGGGCTACGTCGAGCAGCTCTATACCTTCGCCGACGGCGATCGTTCCGACGAGTCGGGTGCGCGGGTCATGTCCGTCAGTTATCTCGGCCTGACTCGCGAGGCGGGCGAGACCGGCGTGGCGCAGGTCGGTTGGCAGGACTGGTACCGCTATTTCCCGTGGGAAGACCGGCGCGCGGGCACGCCCTCGGTGCTGGACGAACTGATCGTGCCACGCCTGCGGGCGTGGTGTGAAGGCGCTTCCGACACCGCCATGCGCAACCGCTGCAGCCAGCGCGTTGCCATCACCTTCGGCCTCGATGGCGCTGCCTGGAACGAAGACATGGTGCTGCAACGCTACGAGCTGCTGTTCGAGGCCGGCCTGGTGCCCGAGGCGGCGCGACGTCAGGCGGCGGGACAGGCCGCGGCGCTGCCGGGCGAGCCGATGCGCCATGACCACCGCCGCATCCTGGCCACTGGGATCGCGCGGCTGCGCGCCAAGATCAAGTACCGGCCGGTGGTGTTCGAACTCATGCCGGCGCAGTTCACGCTGCTGCAGTTGCAGCAGGCCGTCGAGGCCCTGGCCGGACGCGGCCTGCACAAGCAGAACTTCCGGCGCCTGATCGAGCAGCAGGCGCTGGTGGAAGAGACCGGCGAAATGGCAACCGGCACGGCCGGTCGTCCGGCCAAACTGTTCCGCTTCCGCCGCGACGTGCTGCTCGAGCGCGCCATCGCCGGCAGCAAGTTGCCCTTGTCGCGCGCCCTCTGACGCTTGACAAACGCATATACTCATCTTTAGCATAAGTGCATGCGCAATTGGAGCGCGCCTTTTTTTAACCAACAAATACTCAAAATGAGCATTAATGCTGAAGCCCCGTTCGCCCGATTGACCATTCCCTCCCTGCCGGATGTCATGCTGGAGCCGCTGGTGCGCGCGGCCCTGCTCGAAGACCTGGGACGGGCCGGAGACCTGACCACCGACGCCATCGTGCCGGCCGATGCCGTGGCGCAGACGCGCTTGGTGGCGCGCCAGGATGGCGTGCTGGCCGGTCTTGACCTGGCGCGCCTGGCGTTTCGCGCATTGGACCCCGCCATGGAGTTTCGCGTGGCGCAACGCGATGGCGCCGAGCTGGCGCCCGGCACCGAAATCGCGACCATCCGTGGCAACGCCCGCGCCATGCTCAGCGCCGAGCGGGTGGCGCTGAACTTCCTGTGCCACCTGAGCGGCGTGGCCACCGCAACGGCTTCGATCGCCCGCGCCATCGCCGGCCACGGCGCCCGCGTCACCTGCACCCGCAAGACCATGCCGGGCCTGCGCGCGGTGCAGAAGTACGCGGTGCGGGTGGGCGGCGGCAGCAACCACCGCTACGGCCTGGACGACGCCGTGCTGATCAAGGACAACCACATCGCGTTGGCCGGCAGCGTCGAGACCGCGGTGCAGCGGGCCCGCGCCAGCGTCGGCCACATGGTCAAGATCGAGCTGGAAGTGGACACGCTGGCGCAGCTGGAAACCGCGCTGGCGCTGGGCGTGGACGTGGTGCTGCTGGACAACATGAGCCTGGACGAATTGCGCCAGGCGGTTGCCATGGCGCGCGGCCGCGCCATTACCGAAGCCTCCGGCCGCATCACGCCCGACACCGCCGCCGCGGTGGCCGCCACCGGTGTCGACCAGATCGCCGTCGGTTGGGTGACGCACAGCGCCAAGGTGCTCGATATCGGACTGGACGCCTGAGTCCGGCCTTTTGCCAGGGATACGCATCATGAAACGCGCCCTTCGATTTTGCTTGCTGCCGCTGGCCCTGGCGCTGGGTGCCTGCGGCAATCCGCCATCCGGCGATCCCGTCGCGGACGCGACCTATCCGACCCGCCCCATCACCATCGTGGTGACCTTCCCGCCTGGCGGCGGCACCGACCTGTTGGCGCGGCGGCTGGGCGCCGACCTGCAGGAACAGTTCGGCCAGCCGGTGGTGGTCGAGAACAGGCCGGGCGCCAGCGGCAACATCGGCGCCCGCGTGGTCGCCGAATCGCCGCCCGACGGCTACACCTTGTTGATGGTCAACAGTTCGTTCGCGATCAACCCCGGTGTGTACCGCAGCCTGGGATTTGCGCCCAGGCGCGACTTCACGGCGGTGATGAATGTGGCGTTCGTGCCATCCGTGTTCGTGGTGCCGGCGGCCTCGCCGTTGCGCACGCTGGATGACGCGCTCAACGCGGCCCGACCCGAGCGTTCGCTGCCGTTTGCCTCCTGCGGCAACGGCACGCCGCAGCACCTGGCGGGTGAAATGCTGGCGCGGGCCACGGGCGCGCCCTTGCAGCAGGTGCCCTACAAGGGCTGCGGTCCGGCCCTGACCGATGTGATGTCCGGCCAGGTCGGCATGGGCGTGGTCACGGCGTCCAGCGCCGCGCCCTTGATCGCGGCGGGCCGCCTGCGCGCGCTGGCGGTGACGTCGCCGCAGCGTTCGCCCTTGCTGCCGGCCGTGCCGACCGTGGCCGAGCAAGGCATCAGCGGCTACGCGCTGGACCAATGGCACGGCCTGCTGGCTCCGGCCGCCACGCCGCCGGCGGTCGTGGCGAGGCTGAACGCCACGCTGGCGCGCATCATGCTGCGGCCCGACGTGCAGGCGGCATTGCGCGAGCAGGGCTTCACGCCGACGACGAGCTCGCCAGGCGCGTTCCAGGACATGATCAACGCCGATATCGACCGCTACACGGCGCTGACTGCCGCAATCGGCCTGCATGCCGATTGACAGGACATGAAAACGGCGGGGCCGGCGGTTGTGCCGCTGGCCCCGCCGCTGCGGGCTGGCGCGACGCGCCCGCCGTCAGCCTGCCGCGCGCGCGTGCTGTTCCAGCTGTTCCTTCAGCCCCGGTTGCAGCTTGAGCTGGCGCGCCAGTTCGTCCAGGTAGGCGCGCTCCATGTAGCTTTCCTCGTCGACCACCAGCAGGCTGGCCAGGTACATTTCGGCGGCCATTTCCGGTGTCTTGGCCGACTGCGCGATCACGGCGGGATCGAGCGGGCGCGACAACTCGGTTTCGAGCCAGCGACGGTCCTGCGCATCGCTGGACAGTTTGGCCAACTCGGTTTCCAGCAGGGCGCGTTCTTCAGGCCCGATATGACCGTCGGCCTTGGCCGCCCCGATCATCGCGGTCAGCACCGCCGTGCTGTGCTGTTCGGCCTCGGGCGCGGGCAGGCGGTCCAGCGTCTGCGGCGGGGCGGCGGGCGCCCCGGCCTGCTTGCGCTGCCAGTCGCCATAGGCGCGGTAGGCCAGGGCGCCAAGCGCGGCCATGCCGCCGTACATGGCGACCTTGCCGCCGATCTTGCGGGCCTTCTTGCTGCCCAGCAGCAGGCCCAGCGCCCCGGCGCCCAGGGCGCCGCCGCCCAACCCGGTCAGGAAGGACGATCCTTTGCCGCCCGTGGCTCCCTGCACCTTGGAACCGGCGTCGGCCAGCAGGCCCTGGCCGGATTGCAGTAATTGGTCTAGAAGTTGTCTGGCGCTCATGCGGTCTTCCTGTTGAATGCAAACGATCTTGCGGACAGCAATATCCGACCAGCGCCGAGGCTGGAAGTTCAGCTTACAGTCAGAAATGAGTGTTGCGGAAGCCCGATAGCCGGCCGCGGATGCTACAAACGGGGCAGGAGCGGCCCGTCGTGCCGCCCGCAACGCGAGGAACCCCGCCCATGACCATCCACGTGCGCCAGAACGCGCCCAAGACCCTGCAGTTCACCGCCACGGCCGAAGGCCACGACCTGCCGCTGGACATGCCGCAGCCGCAAGGCGCGGGCCCCGATCCCCACGATTACTTCGATACGGCGCTGGGCGGCTGCAAGGCCATGACGCTGATGGTCTACGCGCAGCGCAAGGGGCTGCCGCTGGAGTCGGTGGGCGTTGACGTGGTGCGCGATGCCAGCGAGGAACGCAAGGGCGTCTATCGCCTGACCGCCAAGCTCACCTTGCATGGCGAACTGTCGGACGCGCAGATCGACGAATTGCTGGCGGTGGCCGAGAAATGCCCGATCCACAAACTGATGACCGCGGTGGACGTGCAGGTGTCCACGCTGGTGGTGCGGCCGGCCTGAGGCGCCGGCAGCCCGGGCGGAAGACCCGCCCGGGGCGCAACGGCCGGGCGGCGCGCCCGGCCCGCCAACGGAATTACTCTTCCATGCCCGGGACGATGGTCGAGAAACCGGCGTCCACGTGGGTGATTTCGCCGGTGACGCCGGCGGCCAGGTCCGACAGCATGAACGCGGCGACGTTGCCGACGTCATCGATGGTGACGTTGCGGCGCAGCGGCGCCTGGGCCTCGACGAACTTCAGGATGGCCGAGAAGTCCTTGATGCCGCTGGCGGCCAGCGTCTTGATCGGGCCGGCCGAAATGCCGTTGGCGCGGATGCCGCGCGGACCCAGCGCCGTGGCCAGGTAGCGCACGCTGGCTTCGAGCGAGGCCTTGGCCAGGCCCATGGTGTTGTAGTTGGGCACCACGCGTTCGGCGCCCAGGTAGGTCAGCGTCAGCACAGAGCCGTTGCGGCCTTCCATCAGCGGCAGCGCGGCCTTGGCCATCGCGGCGAAGCTGTAGGCGGAAATGTCATGGGCGATGCGGAAGCCTTCGCGCGACAGGCCATCCAGGAAATTGCCGGCGATGGCTTCGCGCGGCGCGAAACCGATCGAGTGCACCAGGCCGTCCAGGCCGTCCCAGCGCTTGGCCAGCTCGGTGAAGGTGGCTTCGATCTGGCTGTCTTCGGCGACGTCGCAGGGCAGCACGATGTCGCTGCCGAACTCGGCGGCGAATTCGGCCACGCGGTCCTTGAAGCGGTCGCCGACGTAGGTGAAGGCCAGTTCGGCGCCCTGCTGATGGCAGGCGCGCGCGATGCCGTAGGCGATGGAGCGGTTGGAAAGCACCCCGGTGACCAGGATGCGTTTGCCGGCGAGAAAGCCCATGTGTGTGATTCCTTTGATTTTTTCCTGCTGGAGACCGCCTATTTTAAGGAGTTTGGCGGTTTCGCGGACAAAACAGAGCGGCGCCCTTGCGGGCGCCGCTGCATGAAGCGTATCGATCGCGGGGTCAGCCGCGGGCGTTGGTGCCCGGCACGCGCAGCTGGGTGCCGATCTTGAGCGCGCTGCCCTTGAGGTTGTTCAGGGCGCGCAGCGCGTCCACCGAGGTGCCGTATTGCTTGGCCAGCGAGAACAGCGTGTCGCCCTGGCGCACCTTGTGGGTGCGCACGTTGGGACGGGCATTGGCCCCGCGGGCGGCGGGCGCGGCGGCCTTGCCGCGCGGCGCCGGCGTCTTGCCGGTGCTGACGGGAGCCGAATCCAGCGCGCCCACCGGCGCGGCCAGCGAGGCCAGCTGCACGCCGCCGGTGCCCGGGTCGCCCGGCACCAGCAGCGACTGGCCCGACGCTACCTTCTGGCGCGAGCCTATGTCGTTGGTTTCGCGCAGCTTGGCTTCGGTCACGCCAAAACGCTTGGCGATCGAGGCGTAGGATTCGCCGCGGCGCGAGTGGTAGACCTTCCAGGCGCTCAGGTCGCCCTTGTAGTTGGTCAGGTTGGCGTTGAAGATCTCGACGCGGTCGGCCGGCAGCAGCAGGGTGGGGGCGTGGTCGCCGCGGATCACCGGGCGGTTGAACGACGGGTTCAACGCCTTGAATTCGTCCAGCGGCATCTCGGCCAGCTTGGCGGCGATTTCCAGATCGATGTCGCTGTTCTTCTGCACCGTCACGAAGTAGGGCGTGTTGCCGACCGGCGGCAGCGCCACCGCGTAGCGCTGCGGGTCGGCGATGATGTTCTTGATGGCCTGCAGCTTGGGCACGTAGTTGCGGGTCTCGTCCGGCATGTTCAGGGACAGGTAGTCCGTGGGCTGGCCGGCGGCCTCGTTCTTGGCCATGGCGCGCTGCACCGAGCCTTCGCCCCAGTTGTACGAGGCCAGCGCCAGGTACCAGTCGCCCTGCATCTCGAACAGCTTTTCAAGGTAGTCCAGCGCCGCGTTGGTCGAGGCGATGGGGTCGCGGCGCTCGTCGCGCCACCAGTCCTGCTTCAGGTTGAAGTGCTGGCCGGTGGCCGGCACGAACTGCCACAGGCCCGAGGCCTGGGCGCGCGACAGCGCGGTGGGGTTGTAGGCGCTTTCGACGAAAGGCAGCAGCGCCAGCTCGGTCGGCAGGCCGCGCCGGTTGATCTCGTCGACGATGAAATACAGGTACTTGCCGGCGCGCTCGGCCATGCGCTGCACCGCCTCGGGGTGGGACGCGTAGTAGTCGGTCCACTGCTGCGAGAGGTCGGTGTTCAGGTTGGGGATGGCGAAGCCGCGGCGGATGCGGTCCCAGGCGTCGACCGGCGGATTGGTCAGGTCGACCGTGCGGGACGTGTCGCGGGCGATGTAGCGCCCTTGGGAATTGGTGGTGAGGTTCTTGCTGTCGTGGGATTTGGTTCCTGCGCAACCGGCGAGGACTGCCAGCAGAAGTGGCAGAAGGAGTCGGGAGAAATTCATCGGGCGGTCACTTGAAATCGTTCTTCCATTCACGAAGGGAGGCAAAAACCTCTACCGGCGTCGGGTGGTCGTGGCCGGCCCAGTTGTCTGCGGCGCGGACGACGTCAGCTTGCTGCGTACGCAAAAACGGATTGGTCGCGCGTTCCTGGCCGATGGTCGACGGAAGCGTGGGGAGACCTTCTGCGCGTAATTGCCGGGCCCGCTGATACCACTGTTGCAGGGTGCGGTTGGCGGGTTCGACCGCCATGGCCCAGCGCAAGTTCGCTAGAGTGTACTCGTGTGCGCAAAAAACCTGTGTATCTGGCGGTAAAACAGAAAATTTTTCCAAAGAATCAGACATTTGCGCGGGAGTGCCCTCGAAAAGCCGGCCACAGCCCCCGGCAAACAGGGTGTCGCCACAGAACAGCACAGGCTGTTTTCCCGCCGCCCGCCCGGTGTAGGCGATGTGGCCGGCGGTATGTCCCGGCACGTCCAGCACGGCCAGGTCCAGGTCCAGTTCGGGCAGCACCACGCGGTCGCCTTCGACCAGCGGCACGTCGCAGCGCGGCAATTTTTCGCGCGCCGGGCCGTACACCGTGATGTCGCCGATGCGGGACAATTCGAGAACACCGCCCACATGGTCGCCATGATGGTGCGTGAGTAGAATGGCGCGCAGTCGCAGGCCTTCGCGGGCCAGCCATTGCAGCACCGGGCCGGCTTCGCCCGGGTCGACCACGGCGGCCTGGCCGTCGCGGACGATGGCCCAGATATAGTTGTCGGTGAAGGCGGGCAGGGGCAAGACCGCGGCATTGCGTTCGCGGCCGCCTGCGGGGGCGGTCAAGGCTTGCATGGGATTCGAAGGAATAAGACGTGGCAGAAGAGACTCCGCCGATTGTAGAACTGGCCGAATGGTTCCAGACTCCGCCAGGGCAATACGCCCTGGCCTGGGAGCGCGCGCAGTTCGACGCGGCGGTGGCGGACGTCTTTGGATATTACGCCTGGCAGGTCGGCCTGGCCGACCTGAACCTGCTGCGCGCCAACCGCATGCCCTTCAAGGGGTATGTCGGCACCGAAACCCCGACCGCCGAAAGCATCGCCGGTTGGCAGTCGCGGGTGGTGCTGGCGCAGCCCGAGGCGCTGCCGTTCGAATCGCAGAGCGTGGACCTGCTGATCCTGCCGCACGCCTTCGAATGCACCAGCGAGCCGCACAACGTGCTGCGCGAGGTCGAGCGCGTGCTGGTGCCGGAAGGGCGCGTGGTGATCTCCGGCTTCAATCCCTGGAGCATGTGGGGCGCGCGCACCCGCATGCCGGGCATGGAGCCCTGGCTGCCGCAACCGCCGTCGTCGCAGGTGTCGCTGCCGCGCCTGAAAGACTGGTTCAAGCTGCTGTCGCTCGAGGTCGAGCAAAGCCACTTTGGCTGCTACGCGCCGGCTTGCCGCAGCGAAAAATGGCTGCAGCGCTGGGGCTTCCTCGAATCGGCCGGCGCGCGTTGGTGGAGCGTGGGCGGCGCGGTCTACCTGGTGTCGGCGGTCAAGCGCGTGGCCGGCATGCGTATCATCGGCCCGGCCTGGAAGACCAAGCCCAAGCGGGCCCGCGCCGCGTCGGTGGTGGTCAACCGCCAGGCCGACGACGGCTTCGACCGCTCCTGAGCGGCCCGCCGCATTCACATCGAGAGTACAAGGACATACAAGCAGCACCATGCAGGACAACAACGCGAACGACCAGAAAGTGGAAATGTGGACCGACGGCGCCTGCAAGGGCAATCCCGGTCCGGGCGGCTGGGGGGTGCTGATGCGCGCCGGCGTGCACGAAAAGACCATGCACGGCGGCGAGGCCCAGACCACCAACAACCGCATGGAACTGCTGGCCGTGATCGAGGGGCTGCGCGCGCTCAAGCGTCCCTGCGCGGTCACCATCCACACCGACTCCCAGTACGTCATGAAAGGCATGACCGAATGGCTGGCCAACTGGAAGCGGCGCGGCTGGATGACGGCCGACAAGAAGCCGGTCAAGAATGCCGAGCTGTGGCAGTCCCTGGATGAGCAGGTGCGCCGTCACACCGTGTCGTGGCGCTGGGTGCGTGGCCATGCCGGCGATCCCGGCAACGAGCGCGCCGACCAATTGGCCAACCAGGGCGTCGAGTCGGTCCGACGCGGCTGAACGACCCGCCGGGGCGCCGCGGCGTCCGCCAACGGCTCTGTGTTTTCACCGATGCGGGCGCGCTGCGGCGGCCTGCCGCATCGGGAAATACCCTGGGTCGGCCGGTTTAGTGCTTTCAGTGCGCTTCAGGATTGTTCCAGGTTGTAAATCCGGTGCTAAAGTGCCAACCCTTGATCCTGTTCCTGCGGCGCCGTCCCAGCGGGGGATGCCTGGCACGCGCCGCGATACCGCCACATTCGCATGAAAAAAGCAGCATTGCTGGCCGCTATCGCGGCGGGAGTGGCCGCGGGGGCCGCTCTGGGCGTATTCGTGCCGCGCTGGCTCGCGCCGGTCGCCACGCAGGCGGCCAGCGCCGCCGCGCCCGCCCAACCCGTCTCCAAGGCGGCTCCAGTGCGGGTCGAAGTCTCCGCCGTCACGGAAATTCCGTTCGCCCGCGGCCTGTCGGCGGTGGGCAGCCTGCGCTCGGATGAGGCCGTGATGCTGCGGCCCGAAGTGGCCGGCCGGATCCAGTCGATCGAATTCAAGGAAGGCCAGCCGGTCAAGCGTGGCCAGGCGCTGATCCGCCTGGATGATTCCGTGCCGCGCGCCGAACTGGCGCAGGCCCGTGCCAACCTGGCGCTGGCGCAGAGCCACTATCGCCGCGCCGTGGCGCTGCAGGCCAAGGGCTTCGTCAGCCAGCAGGCGCGCGACGAGTCGGCCAGCACGCTCAAGGTGCAGGAGGCCGCGGTGGCGCTGGCGCAGGCGCGCCTGGACAAGATGACCATCAGCGCGCCGTTCGCCGGTTTCGCCGGCCTGCGCAGCGTGTCGGTGGGCGACTACGTCAACCAGGGCCAGGACCTGGCGCCGCTGGAAGCGATCGACCCGCTCAAGGTGGATTTCCGCGTGCCCGAGATGTATCTCAGCAAGGTCGGCGTGGGGCAGCAGCTGACGCTGCGCCTGGATGCCTTGCCAGGCCAGGAACGCCCCGGCCTGGTGTACGCGGTCAGCCCGCTGGTCGATGCGGGCGGGCGCTCCATCCTGCTGCGCGCCACCGTGGCCAACGCCGATTCGCTGCTACGCCCGGGCATGTTCGCGCGCGTGCAGTTGCTGTTCAACCAGGACAAGGCGCTGGTCGCGCCCGAGGCGGCGCTGTCGCCGTCCGGCGAGACGCAGTACGTATACCGCGTCAAGGACGGCGTGGCCGAGCGCCGCGAAGTCACCATCGGCGAGCGCCGTGAAGGCAAGGTCGAGATCCTGACGGGCGTGGCTGCGGGCGACCAACTGGTGGTCTCCGGACTGCAGCGCGTCACCGACGGCGGCCCGGTGCAGGTCGTCAACAACGGCGCCTGACGCCACTATCCCAGCGAGCGGCGGCCTTCATGCGCATTTCGGAAACCTGTATCCAGCGGCCGGTGTTCGCATCGGTGCTGTCACTGGTCATCGTGCTGATCGGCCTGATCTCGTATTCGCGCCTGACGGTGCGGGAATATCCCAAGATCGACGAGCCCATCGTGTCGGTGGACACGACCTACAAGGGCGCCTCGCCCGAGGTGATCGAGTCGCAGGTGACCAAGCCGCTGGAAGACCAGCTGGCCGGCATCGAGGGCGTGGACGTGATGACCTCGCGCAGCCGCTCCGAGCGCAGCCTGATCAACATCAAGTTCAACCTGTCGCGCAATCCGGACGCGGCGGCGGCCGAAGTGCGCGACAAGGTCTCGCGTGCGCGCCGTTTCCTGCCCGACGAGATCGACGAGCCCATCATCGGCAAGGTCGAGGCGGATTCGCAGCCCATCATCTACATCGCGGTCGAGTCCGGTTCGTATTCGGCCATCCAGACTTCCGACTACATCAACCGCTACATCAAGACCCGCCTGTCGGTGCTGCCCGGCGCGGCCGAGGTGCGCGTGTTCGGCGAACGGCTGCCGTCCATGCGCATCTACGTCGACCGCGACAAGCTCGCGGCCTACGGCCTCACGGTGCAGGACGTCGAGTCGGCGCTGCGCAGCCAGAACGTGGAGATCCCGGCCGGCCGCATCGAGTCGCGGGCGCGCGAGTTTTCGGTGGTGTCGTCCACCGACCTGCAGACCCCGGCGCAGTTCGAGAACGTCATCGTCGCCAACGTGAAGGGTTATCCGGTGCGGCTGCGGGACGTGTCCAAGGTGGAGATCGGGGCCGCCAACGACCGCATCCTGTCGCGCTTCAACGGCAAGCCGGCCATCAACATCGGGGTCACGCGCCAGTCCACCGCCAACCCGCTGGAGCTGTCCAAGGCGGCGCGCGAGGAAGTGGCGCGGCTGAACGAGAACCTGCCCGCGGGCATGAAGCTGACCATCGCCTACGACTCGTCGGTGTTCATCGAGCGCTCCATCGACTCGGTGTTCCACACCATCGGCGAAGCCATCGTCCTGGTGGTGCTGGTGATCTTCT
Source organism: Achromobacter sp. CSND-B12 (assembly GCF_052906545.1). NCBI lineage: Bacteria > Pseudomonadati > Pseudomonadota > Betaproteobacteria > Burkholderiales > Alcaligenaceae > Achromobacter > Achromobacter sp. CSND-B12. Next base: position 3,905,488 of record NZ_JBREGJ010000001.1, read on the forward strand.
TCTTCCTGCGCAACCTGCGCGCCAGCATCATTCCCATCGTCACCATCCCGGTGTCGCTGGTGGGCGCCTGCGCGCTGATGTACCTGTTCGGCTTCTCGATCAACACGCTGACGCTGCTGGCCATGGTGCTGGCCATCGGTTTGGTGGTGGACGATGCCATCGTGGTGCTGGAGAACATCTTCCGCCACATCGAGGACGGCATGCCGCGCAAGGAAGCGGCGCTGCGCGGCTCGCGCGAGATCGGCTTCGCCGTGGTGGCCATGACCATGACCCTGGTGACGGTGTACGCGCCGCTGGCCTTTGCCACCGGCCGCACCGGGCGGCTGTTCATCGAGTTCGCGCTGGCGCTGGCCGGCGCGGTGCTGGTGTCCGGCTTCGTGGCGCTGACGCTGACGCCCATGATGTGCTCGGTGCTGCTGCGCCACCAGAGCAGCCACAGCCGCTGGTACAACCTGATCGAAGGCTGGCTCGACGCCATGAGCAATGGCTACCGGCGGACACTGGCGCTGGCGCTGCGCCATCGCTGGCTGGTGGTGGCGATCGGCATCGCGGTGGCGGCGGCCAGCGGCGTGCTGTTCAAGGTGGTCAAGAGCGAGCTGGCGCCGGTCGAGGACCGCGGCGTCGTGTTCGGCATCGTCAGTTCGCCGGAAGGCGCGACGCTGAACTACACGCTCGACAGCATGCTCGGCATCGAGAAGTTCTACGCCGCCATTCCCGAGGCCAGCGGCAGCCAGGTCACCGTCGGTTTTCCCACGGTCACCGACGGCACCGCGATCCTGCGCCTCAAGCCCTGGGAGGAGCGCGGCCGCCGCCAGCAGGCCATCACCCAGGAACTGCAACCGTTGTTCTCGTCGCTGCCGGGGGTGCGGGCGTTCCCGACCAATCCGCCGTCGCTGGGCCAGTCGGCGCGTTCCAAGCCGGTGGAATTCATCATCATGAGCCAGGCCTCCTATGAGGAACTGGCGCGCCTGACCGAGGTGTTCCTGACGGAACTGCGCAAGTATCCCGGCCTGCTCAACTTGGACACCGACCTGCGCCTGAACACGCCCGAGTTGCGGGTGCGGGTGGACCGCGACAAGATGGCCGACGTCGGCACCAACGTCGACACCGTGGGCCGCACCCTCGAATCGATGCTGGGCGGGCGCCAGGTGACCCGCTACAAGGACCAGGGCGAGCAGTACGACGTGATCGTGCAGGTCACGCCGCGCGACCGCGCCACCCCCACCGACATTTCCGGCATCCACGTGCGGGCGCGTGACGGCAGCATGGTGCAACTGGACAACCTGGTGGCCGTGCACGAAGGCGTGTCGCCGCAGTCGCTGAACCACTTCAACCGCCTGCGCGCGGTCAAGATCGACGCCGCCGTGGCGCCGGGCTATGCGTTGGGCGAGGTGCTGACCCACATGCACCAGGTGGCGCGTGACGTGCTGCCCAATACGGTGGTGACGGACCTGGACGGCCAGTCGCGCGAGTTCCGCGATTCGTCAGGCAGCATCTACCTGGTGTTCGCCATGGCGCTGGCCTTCATCTACCTGGTGCTGGCGGCCCAGTTCGAAAGCTGGCGCAACCCCTTCATCATCATGCTGTCGGTGCCGCTGTCGATGACCGGCGCGCTGCTGGCGCTGTGGCTGACGGGCGGCACGCTGTCGATCTACAGCCAGATCGGCCTTATCACGCTGGTGGGCCTGATCACCAAGCACGGCATCCTGATCGTCGAATTCACCAACCAGCTGCGCGACGAGGGCAAGGCCCTGTTCGAGGCCGTCACCGAGGCCAGTGTGCTGCGCCTGCGGCCGATCCTGATGACCACCGGCGCCATGGTGCTGGGCACCGTGCCGCTGGCGCTGTCGTCGGGCGCGGGCGCCGAATCGCGCCAGCAGATCGGCTGGGTCCTGGTGGGCGGGCTGATGCTGGGTACACTATTGACCTTGTTCGTCGTGCCGGTGGCCTACACCCTGATCGCCACCGCACGCAGGAAACCCGGCCCGGCCGGCAGCGCAGCGCATCCCCCGGCCGGCCCGGCGGATGGCCAGGCGCCGTCGGCGCCAGCGGCCCAAGCGTCGGAATAGCTTTATGCGCCAGATCATCTTTGACACTGAAACCACCGGGCTGGATCCCGCCCAGGGACACCGCATCGTCGAAATCGGCTGCGTCGAACTGGTCAACCGGATGGCCACCGGCAACAACCTGCACATCTACCTGAACCCGGACCGCGACAGCGACCCCGAGGCGCTGGCGGTGCACGGCCTGACCACCGAGTTCCTGTCCGACAAGCCGCGCTTTGCGGAAGTGGCCGACGAGTTCGTCAAGTTCATCCAGGGCGCCGAACTGATCGCGCACAACGCGGCGTTCGACGTGAAGTTCTTCAACGCCGAGCTGGCCAAGACCGGCCGCGGCCCGATCACCGAATACTGCGCGACGGTCACCGATTCGCTGTTGCACGCGCGTTCGCTGTTCCCGGGCAAGCGCAACTCGCTGGACGCGCTGTGCGACCGCTTCGGCATCTCCAACGCGCACCGCACGCTGCACGGCGCGTTGCTCGACTCGCAACTGCTGGCGGAAGTCTGGCTGGCCATGACCCGCGGCCAGGATGCGCTGCTGATCGATGTCGACGACAACGACTCGGGCGCGGGCGGCGGCGTGGTGCTGGCCAGGTTCGACGCCTCCGGCCTGCCGGTGGTGAAGGCCAGCGAAGCCGAACTGGCCGAGCACGAAACCTACCTGGCGGCGCTGGACAAGTCGGTTGGCGGCGAATGCGTGTGGCGCAAGCTGGACGCGCCGGTGGCGGCCGCTTGAAGTTTTTTCGAGGCGACTTGCACACTTTCAAAAAAGCGTGCTAATATTTCGCCTCTTTCGGGGTGGTTAGCTCAGTGGTAGAGCACTGCCTTCACACGGCAGGGGTCACTGGTTCGAACCCAGTACTACCCACCAAAGACCCTCGAAGAGCGCCGTCAGGCTGAAAAGCCGGCAGTCGCGACTCGAGACCGGTGCAAGCGCTTTGCGCAAGCAAAGACGCAAACCCGAGCGACAATGAAGCCAACCTTAGCCGGTTGGCTTTTTTGTTTTGCGCGTGGCCTTGATATGCCGCAAGCGCGACCGCCGGATTTGCGCGCCATCGTGCCCCGGGTTGTCTATGATGAAATCTGAAGTCGCAATTTCGGCCCAAAGCTCGGTCCAAAGCTCGACCCTAAGCTCGACCCAAAGCGCGTGGCCGGGCCGCGGCAACCGGATGTGGATGCAAAAGCAAGAGCAAAGGCAAACGCAGACTGAGACGCGAAACGCGTCGTTTACCGGGAGACCTTCATGCACCCCAGCACCAACACCATGTTGATCATCATCGTCACGGGCGTGGCGCTCATGCTGCTCGGGTTTGGGCTGCGGGATCGCAACATCGGCATGGGGCTGATGGGCATCGGCCTTATCACGGCCATCGGCACCATCATCTACAAGGCGTACATCACGTTCTATTGACGCGGCCGGGCGCATTGCCCGCGTCGTTCAGGCCTTGGGCGCGGCCAGCCGCGCCGCGCGCGCCAGCAGGGTGTCGAGCTGGTTGGCGAAGGCCTTGCGGTCGGATTGGCTGAACGAAGACGGTCCGCCCGTGTCCACGCCGCTCGCGCGCAATTCCTCCATCATGTCCCGCAGCGCCAGCCGTTCACGGATGGTCTCGGGCGAATAGCGTTCGCCGCGCGGGTTCAGCGCCATGGCGCCTTTTTCCAGCACCTGCGCCGCCAGCGGGATGTCGCCGGTGATCACCAGGTCGCCGGCCACCGCGCGTTCGGCGATGTGAGCGTCGGCCACGTCGAAGCCGCGCGGCACCTGCACCGCCCGGATCAGTGGCGAAGGCGGCGTATGCAGCGCCTGATTCGCCACCAGGGTCACCGGCACCTGCCAGCGCTGCGCGGCGCGGAACAGGATGTCCTTGATGACCCCGGGGCAGGCGTCGGCGTCGACCCAGATATGCATCAGCCCAGGGCCTTCTGCAAGGCTTCGGCGATGATGTCGTTGGTGCTCAGGCCGCGTTCGGCGGCGGCCGCGCGCAGCTGGTCCGCCTGCGCCTGCGACAGCTTCAGCGGAAACGGCACCAGGCCGGCGGCCTGGTCGAGCTTGCGCTGCTCGCGGCGGTCGGGCACTTGCGAGGCGGCGCCGAAGCGGTCGGGCGTGCCGGCTTGCTTGAGTTGGCCGGCCAGTTTCAGCGCCTGGTTCTTCTGCAGATCGAATTTGTTCATGAATATTCCTGATTGGGAGCGCCATCATAAGCGCAAGCGCGGTCAGCGGGGTTTGGCGTTCTCCAGCGCGGCCAGGCCTTCCTCGGCGCCGTCGTGCAACGGCACGGTCAGGCCACGCCGGGCGTTGGCGATGTTGACCTGGGCGCCCTGGGCCGAGCCGGCGGCCAGCAGGTCCTGGCCGGTCTGGTAGACCGCCCGCACCACCTGCAGGGCCTCATCGCGTGTCAGGTCGGACGTGGTCAGCAGCAGCGCCGCGGTGCCGATGGTGGCGACCGGTTCCGATTGGTTCGGATAGGTGCCCGCCGCGATTTCCAGGGGCATCAGCGCGTTGTCCTGGGCGGCCAGCGTCTTGACCGCGGCCGGATCGAGCGGCAGCAGTTTCAGGTGGGCCTGCGTCAGGGCGTCGCGCAGGGGCGTGGCGGGAATGCCGATCACCTGCGCCGCGGCGTCGATCAGGCCGGCATTGAGCGCCGGCAGCGAAGCCGTGAAGGGCGTGGGAACCGCCTCGTAGTCGCGCCCAGGCTGCAGCCCATGCGCCGCCAGCACCGCTTCCAGCGTGGCCCGCACCGCCGAACCCTGCGCGCCGAGCGCGATCTTCTTGCCCTTGAGGTCGCGCACGCCGCGCAGCTTGGCGTCGTCGCGCACGACGATATGCACCATTTCGGGATAGAGGCTGCCCAGCGCCCGCAGGCCGGCGAACGGCCCTTGCGACGCGAACGGACCGCGGCCCTCGTACGCCAGCTTGGCGGTATCGCCCTGGGCCAGCCCGACCACGGCGTCGCCGCTGCGCAGCAGGGCGATGTTCTCGGCGCCGCCGCCGGTGATCAGCGGCGTGACGCGGATCTGGCGCGCCTGGCCCACCGCGCCCAGCGCGCGCGCGAAGGTGACGTACTCGCCGCGGTCCGGCCCGCCGGCCAGCGGATAGCCCTGCTGCATGCGCGCCAGCCGGCCATTGATGCGGGCGACCGAGCGTTCCAGTTCCTGTTGCACCACGTGCTGCGCGGTGCTGGAGGCGCTGTAGGCAACCGAATGGGTGATCTGGTCGAGCGTGTCCAGCAGCCGCTGCGTCACGGGCGGCGGCGCGCCGGTGTCCAATGAGGGCGCCTCGGCGGCCTTGAAGCCGGCGGGGGTCACCAGCGTCCAGCCTTCGCCTTCCTTGCGGTAGATGGCGCTGGCATGCGCCACGATCTGGTCGCCGGCCTGGTTGCCGCTGGATTTCACGCCGCTGATGCTGCGCGGGCCCGCGCCCAGCAGCGTTACCAGGGCGGCGGCGCCGGGTTGGTCCCAGGCGCCGAGCGCGATGTCGCGGGTCACTTCCAGCCGCAGGTCGTAATAGACCACGCGGCGGGTTTCGCCTGCCGGAGCGCTGCTGTCGGTGGCGGAGCCCATTCTCTTGAGCTGGTCGATGCGGAACAGGCCCGCGCCGTAGGTGGCGGCCAGGCCGCGTTCGACGTCGGCGCGCAGCGCGTCGGTATCGGGCGCGCGGCCGCAGGCGGCCACGAGCAGGCACAGGGCCATAAGGAGGATGCGCTTGAGCATGGTCACATTCCTCCCACGAACGGCAGCGAGATCAACGAGGTCAGCACGATCACGTTGAGGATGTCCACCAGGAATGCGCCGGTCACCGGCACCACGATGAAGGCTTGCGGCGCGGGGCCATGGCGCCGCGTCAGCGCCTGCATGTTGGCGATGGCGGTGGCGGTGGCGCCCAGCGAGAAACCGCAGAAGGCGGCCGACATGATGGCGGCCTCGTAGTCGCTCTTGAGCAGGCGGAACACCACCCAGGCCGAATACAGCGCGCAGAACAGCGTCTGCACCGCCAGGATCAGCGCCAGGGGCCCGGCCAGGCGCGCCACGCTGGTCAGGTCCAGCGTCATCATGGTCATGGCCAGGAACAGCGACAGGGTGATGGTGCCGATGATCTCGGTGGCGCGGTCGTCCAGTTTCAGGCCCAGGCGTTCGCCGCCATTGCGGATCAGCACGCCGGTCGCCAGGCACCAGAGGAAGTTGGGCAGGCTTACCGGCGCGCCTTCCACCAGCGTGGCCAGGTAGCCGCCCGCCACCAGGCAGACGAAGGCGGCGGTCATCGAGGTGATGAACGAGGCGGCCGTCGACGGCGCCTGCGCTTCGCTCAGGTCCGGCGCCTCGTGGCCCGCCGCCGATTGGCGATCCAGGCTGCCGGCCAGCTTGTGGCGGCGCATCAGCCATTCCGCCACGGGGCCGCCGACCACGCCGCCCAGCACCAATCCTATCGTCGCCGCGGTCATGGCCAGCGCCATCACGTCCTGGATATTGTTGACGTCCGCAAAGCGGGTGGCGTAGGCCGCGCCCGTGCCGTGGCCGCCGACCAGCGTGATGGTGCCGCCCAGCAGCCCCATCAGCGGATGCATGTCCAACAGCCAGGCCATGCCCAGCCCGACCGCGTTCTGCAGCACCAGGAACGGGATCAGCGCCAGCAGGAAGGCGATCAGCCGCGGGCCGCCCTTGGCCAGCAGTTTCAGGTTCGCCGTCAGGCCGATGCAACCGAAGAACAGCAGCAGCAGGGTCGGTTTGATGCTGGTTTCCAGGGAAACGGCATGGCCGCCCCAGGTCGACAGCGCATAGGCGCCGATCGCGAACAGCAGGCCGCCGACGATCGGGTCCGGAATGCTGTAGCGCGCCAGCACGCCGATCCGGGTGGTCAGGACGCGGCCGATGGCCAGCACCAGGCAGCAGGCCAGCAGGGATTGGACGGGCGAGAGTGAAATCATGGAAACCTTCGCGCCCGCGGGCGCAGCGAAGTCAGGCTGTGGAAACCGTTGCCGCCATGTCTTTCCGGGATTGCGTTCCCATCTTAACGGGACGCCGGCGGCGCGGCATGCGTGCGGCAACGAGCAGGGGCGGGGGCGTGCCGCGCCAGTCAGAGCGGAAAGGCGCGCGCCATGTAGCTGGCCTGGGGCCCGTAGCCCTCGAGTTTGTCGGCCAGTTCCCGGCCGCCGGCCGCGACGGGCGCGTAGCCATGCCGCGTCCAATAACCGACCGCCGAACCCAGCGACACCAGGCTGGCGCGTTGCAACCCGGTTTGCGCGGCATGGCCGGCGGCCGTGCGCAACAGCGCCTGTCCCACGCCCAGCCCCTGGGCCGAGGGCGCCACCGCGCAATCGTGCAGGAACCAGTGGTCCGGACGCTCGGGCAGGGCGGCAAGCGGAGCGTCCAGCGTGGGCGGCAGGCCGGCGTCCCACGGGTACGACACCAGATAGCCGAGCAGCTGCCCGGAATCCGGCACCGCGTCGGCCTGCGCCACCCAGCAATGGGCTGGCGCCAGCGTCAGCCGGTTCAGGAAGAAATCAGCGCTCTCCAGCAGGAAACCCGGATAGGCGCCGGCCTGGATTGCCAGGATGCCGTCCATGTCGCCGGCCAGCATGGGGCGGACTCGATATTGCATAACCACCTTTGAAAACAAGAGCTTCGCGCATTTTACCGATGCCGGGGCCGGGGCCGCTTTACGCCCTTTCACAAATCGGGGACAGAGGTTTACGGAGCCTAAACGGCGCTTCATACATTTGGCCGCATGCCTGCCTAGAATCGCCTCGATTGCGACGAGTCCGATACCGAAAGCATTTCATGAAAATTCGACGAGGGCTTGCGCATACTGCCGGGCATAACGTCCCGCATTCCAGTTCCAGAGCCTTATGCACATTCAATTCCGGTCCGAGCCCATGGGGCAGCAAGTCCTGGCCAAAGCGCTTCCCGTGGAAGCGATCTGGCGCACGGCCGCTGCCAACGTGCCTTACGACGCCTGCGTCACCTGCGTCATTCCCTGCCTGAATGAATGCGAAAACCTGCGCGTGCTGTTGCCGTTGCTCCGCAGCCGGCTGGCGGCCCTGTGCACCGGCTGGGAAATCATCGTGGCCGACGACGGCAGCACCGACGGCACCGAGGCCCTGATGGCTGAATGGACCCAATACGACGGCTTCCGCTACGTGCAGCTGTCGCGCAATTTCGGCAAGGAGGCCGCGCTCAGCGCCGGCCTGGAAAGCGCCACGGGTGACGCCATCATCTGCCTGGACGCCGACATGCAGCATCCGCCGGCCCTGATCGAGCAGATGCTGGCGCGCTGGGCCGCCGGCGCCGAAATGGTCTATGCCGTGCGCGAGACCCGCGCCGACGAGTCCTGGCTCAAGCGCACCGGCGCCCGCTGGTTCTACAAGCTGCTCAGCGGCGCCCGCGGCGTCGAGGTGCCGGCCCACGCCGGCGACTTCCGTCTCATGAGCCGCAACGTGGTGGACGCGCTGAACGCGCTGCCCGAGCGCACCCGTTTCATGAAAGGCCTGTACGCCTGGGTCGGTTTCAAGGGTGAAGCGCTGCCCTATACGCCCGACGAGCGCATGCATGGCGACAGCCGTTTCGGGGGCATGCGCCTGGCACGCCTCGCGCTGGATGGATTGACGGCGTTCACGACCTGGCCGCTGCGCCTGGTCAGCCTGGTGGGCGTGCTGTTCGCGGTGCTGGCAATGGCCTATGCGAGCTATCTCGTGATCGATTACCTGGTCTCCGGCAATGCCGTGTCGGGCTGGACCACCATCGTGACGGCCGTGCTGTTCTTCGCCGGCGTCAACCTGATCTCGCTTGGCGTGGTGGGCGAGTACGTGTCGCGCATCTTCGACGAGGTCAAGGGACGGCCGTTGTTCGTGGTGCGCCGCCGCCAGGGGCGAGCCTCCCATTCTGACAAGGTCGCATCCTGATGGCCGCCGCAATGCAACGGCCGGCGCGTTCCGATTGGATCCCGCCGGCGGGATGGTTCCTGCTCGCGGTCGGCGTCTGGCTGGCGTTCCTGGCCTGGGTGCGGCCGCTGACGCTGCCTGACGAAGGCCGCTATGCCGGTGTCGCCTGGGACATGCTGCGCAGCGGTTCGCACGCCGTGCCGTTGCTCGATGGCATGCCTTATTTCCACAAACCACCGCTGTATTACTGGTTGACCGAACTGTCGTTCACGGTGTTCGGCGTGCATCCCTGGGCCGCGCGCCTGCCGTCGCTGCTGGCGGCATGGGCCGCCGCCGCCGCGCTGTATGGTTTCCTGCGGCGCTATCGCGATGCCGCCACCGCGACGCTGACCGTGCTGGCGCTGGCGACCCTGCCTTTCTTCTACGGCGGCGCGCAGTTCGCCAATCTCGACATGCTGGTGGCCGGCATGATCACCCTGTGCGTGCTGGCCGCGGCCGACACCGTGCTGCGCCTGGAGCGCGGCCAGGCCTATCGGTGGATGTCGCTCGCCGCCGCCGCGCTGGCGGCCCTGGCGGTGCTGGCCAAGGGGCTGATCGGCCTGGTTCTGCCCGGCGCCATCCTTTTCATCTGGCTGGTCTGGGGGCGCCGCTGGCGCGCGCTCGGGGCGCTGTTGTGGCCGCCCGCGCTGCTGGTGTTCGCGGCGGTCGCCGTGCCGTGGTTCGTCCTGATGCAGGTCCGCTATCCGGGCTTCTACGACTATTTCTTCGTCTACCAGCATTTTCAGCGCTTCGCCGCCACCGGTTTCAACAACGTCCAGCCGTTCTGGTTTTACCTGCCGGTGGTGGTGGGACTGAGCCTGCCCTGGTCGCTGTGGGGCGGCGGCATCCTGCGCAAGGCGTTCTGGGCGGCGGGGCCGCAGCGCGATCTGCGGCGCCTGGCGCTGGTATGGTTCGTGGTGGTGGTGGGGTTCTTTTCACTGCCGAATTCCAAGCTGGTGGGCTATGTGTTGCCGGCGGTGCCGCCGCTGGCCTTCCTGCTGGTCGAAGTGATCGTGGCCGCGAGCCGCGACAAGGCCGACTCCCTGGCGCCGCGCCTGGTGCGCGTCTGCGCCGGGGTTGGCGCCGCGATCTGCGTGTTGGCCATCGGCATTGCGGCCCATTCAGCCCGCGGCAGCGCGGGCCCGCTGGCCGCGATGGTCCGTCCGCTGGCCAAGCCTGGCGATACCTATGTGTCGCTGCACACTTATCCGTTCGACCTGGCGCTGTACGCCCAGGCGCCCAGGCCAACCTGGGTGGTGGACGACTGGCTCAATCCGGAAGTGCCGGTGCGCGACAACTGGCGCAAGGAACTCTACGACGCGGCCAGGTTCGAGCCCGAGGTGGGCAGGCAAGTGTTGATCAGCCCGCAGGAATTCCAGTCCCGCCTGTGCGCGGCGCCCGAAGGCGCGCGCTACTGGGTCTGGGGCACCCGGTCGGACGCGGGCGCCTATCGGGCGTTGGCGGGCCTGGAACCGGCCGCGAACAACGTGAAATACGTGATCTGGCAGGTCGTGTCGGATGCCGCCTTTAAGCAGCGGGTTTGTGGCGGAACGCCCACAGCCGGCTCGTGATGAAGGTGGCCACCGCCAGCGCAATCAGGATCAGGGCCAGCAGCACGTCATAGGGAACCGACGTTACCCGCAGCAACCAGGCGTAAGCGGATTCATTGATGATGAAGCCGACGGCTGAAATGAAGAAGAAACGGCGTACTGCTATGGTCCAGGGTGTTTTCGAATGTCTGAACGTAAGCCGGTAGTGTCCGCTGAAGGAAACGACGAACGCCACCAGCCAGCCGAGCAGGTTGGCCAGGAGCGGAGCGGCGCCCAGGCCTTCGACGCAGGCGACCGCGACGCCCCAGTGGGTGGCGGCCGCTGCGCATCCGACGGCGATGAACAGGCTGACTTGTTGAAGCAGGGCGCGCATGTGGGGCGTGTCGAAGAAAGAAAGCGAGGTGAGAACTTGACCAAGCGCATCGTGGTTTGCGGTGATGATTTTGGCATGAATGCCGATATCGATGAAGGCATGATCGCGTTGGCGGGCATGCGTCGGCTGAGCGCCATCAGCTGCCTGTCGTTGGGCCCGACCTTCGTGGCCAACGCGCCGCGGCTGGCGTTGATGGACGCCGATCTCGGCCTGCATGTGAATCTGACCGAACGCCTGGGCGATGGCGATGCGGACCTGCCGTCTTTGTCCCGGCTGATCCTGCGGGCCTACACCGGCCGGCTGGACGCCGCCTGGGTCGACCGGCACCTGGCGCGCCAGTTCGACGCCTTCGAGGCCGCATTCGGACGCGCGCCGGATTACGTGGACGGGCATCAGCACGTGCACCAGTTGCCGGTGGTGCGTGATCGCCTGCTGCTGGCGCTCAAGCAGCGCTATGGCGCGCACCGGCCCTGGCTGCGCCAGACCGCGCCGGGCATGCTTTGCGGCATTCCCCTCAAGGAATCGATCAAGGCTCGCATCATCGGCGCGCTGGGCGCGGCGGAACTGGGCCGCCGGGCTGACCGCGAGGGGCTGCGCACCAACCGCCGGTTGCTGGGAGTGTATGGCTTCGACGGAGGCCGCCGGCGCTATGCCGACCTGCTGCAGAACTGGCTGTTCAACGCGCGCGATGGCGACCTGTTGATGTGCCACCCGGCCAAGGATGCCCGGGGCGGCGGCGCCATGGCGCGCCAGCGCCGTGCCGAATACGACGTGCTGGCCTGCCCCAAGCTGGGCGACTGGATGCTCGCCAACGGCGTGCGTATCTCGCGCCTGCCCTCGGGGGCGCGCTAGCGCCCGGGTAGTTGGCTGCGCCTGCGAGGCGCCTTTCAGCGTAAACAGGCCCTAGGCCCGCGTGAGGCTTTGCAGCAGCCACGCGCCGGCCGGCCCCAGCGGACGGCGCGTCGACCACACCGCGTCGACGCGGATCTGGCGCGGCCAGCCCGGCACCGCCAGTTCCACCAGCTGTCCGCGCCCGAAACGGTGCAGCATCCAGCGCGGCAACTCCGCCCAGCCGAATCCCAGCGTGGCCATTTCCAGCAACATCAGATAGCCCGGCGCCGACCAGGTGGACTGCGATGGCGCGGGGGCCTTGTCGTCCAGCTCGTAGGTGCTCAGGCGCAATTCACGTTCGGTCTTCAGGTGGTCCTTGGTCACCCCGGACAAGGTCGCCAGTGGATGGCCGCGGCCCACGCACAGCACGATTTCCGAGGCCTCGCGCAGCGTCGCGTGAGCCATGTCGGGCGGGTAGTCTTCCTGGGCCGCCATCAACCCCAGGTGGGCGCGGCCCTGCTGCACCAGCGCCACCACGTCCTCGTATTCGGCGATCAGGCATTCGAAGCGCAGCGCCGGATAGCGCTGGTCGATCTGGCTGAGCATGTTCTCAAAGGTTTCGGACTGAAACGTATCCGACAGCACCACGGTCAGGCGCGGTTCCAGCCCCGCCGACAGCTGGCTGGCGCTGCGGTTCAGGCGGTCGTTGGCCGCCAGCACCTGCAGGGCCTGGCCCAGCAGCACCTGGCCGGCCTCGGTCAAGGCCGGCTGGCGCTGGCTGCGGTCGAACAGCGTCACGTTAAGGTCGACCTCCAAATTGGCGATGGTCTCGCTGACAGTGGACTGGCTCTTGCCCAGCTTGCGGGCCGCCGCCGAAAACGTGCCCTCGGCGGCCACCTGGGCGAAGGTGGCCAGGGACTCGAGGGAGTGGCGCATGGCGGCGGGCGTTTTCATTATCGGTTTTTCCGATGGATACGATCTTTATCGTACCGGAAATATCGTCGAAAATCCCCCGGTCACTGAAACAAACGACCTCAGAGGTGGGTCATGACGCAAGCCAAGAAAACCATCAAAGAGCGCTTCATCCACGCTTTCCTGTTCGAAATCCTCGCCATCGGCCTGTGCGCGCCGGTGGCCGCCTGGGCCATGGGCAAGTCGCTGTTCGAAATGGGCGTGCTGACCGCCGTGATCGCCTGGATCGCGCTGGTCTGGAACATGATCTACAACGCCGGCTTCGACCGCCTGGAGAACCGCCTGGGCATCACCCGCAACCTGCGCGTGCGCGTGATCCACGCGTTTGGCTTCGAGCTCGGGCTGATCCTGATCGTGATCCCGCTGGCCGCCTGGTGGCTGAACATCAGCCTGTGGCAGGCCTTCGTGCTGGACATCGCGCTGGTGCTGTTCTACCTGCCGTACGCCTTCTTCTACAACCTGGGCTACGACCGCGCCCGCCCGCGCGTCATGGCGTGGCTGGCGCGCGGCGCCAAGGACGCCGCCGCCCCGGCCGCGAGCGTTACGCGTCAATCACCTTGCGCGTAAACATCTCCAGGTAGTCCATCAGAGAATCCGCGCCCCGGATGGCCGCCGCTTCGTCGCCCGTGGCGATGCCGGCGGCCATGGCCATGTGGCGGCGCGCGCCCTCGGCGATGTCGCCTTCGTGCTGGTAGGCGTACCAGAAGCGCCGGCACTGGATGATCAGCGGTTCCACCGCGTTCACCGCCGACACGTTGCGGCAGGCGCTGTGGCAGACGTGGTCGAGCAACTGGTCGGCCTGCATGTAGTCGTCCAGGTTGCCGCCCTCGGCCGCGCGCACCATCTGCGTCGCGCATTCGACGATCTGGGCGCGTTGCGCCGGCGTGGCGCGGCGCGCGGCGCTGGCGGCGATCAACTGCTCCAGCGCCCGGCGGGTCTGGATCAGGTCCATGTGGTCGGCCAGCTGGATCATCGACACCCGCAGGCCGCGCCGCGGCTCCTGGCGGATCAGCCCGGCCGCCACCATGCGCAGCAGGGCTTCGCGCAGCGGGGTGCGGCCCAGGCCGGTCTTTTCGACCAGATCGGCTTCCACCACCGCGCTGCCCGGCTGCAATTGCAGGGTGGCGATCATGCTTTCGATCTGGTCATAGGCGACGTCTGCCGCGCGCCTTTTGGGTTCTGCTCCTGCCATCAACGGTTGTTTTCCTTCGTTTTGCGCCACTGCGTGTAGGCCAGCCATTCGCCGACGAACCCGCGCCGGAAGAACGACACGCACAACACGAAAATCAACCCGATGACGATGGTGACGACATCGCCCAGGGTGGCCAGGTAGTTCTGCAGGCTGACGACCAGCGTGGCGCCCACCACGGGACCCCACACGGTGCCGATCCCGCCCAGCAGCGTCATCAGCAGGACTTCGGTGGAGGTGGCCAGCGACACGTCGTTCAGCGCCACCAGCTGCAGCACCAGCGCCTTGAGCGAACCGGCCAGGCCGGCCACCGAGGCCGACAGCACGAACGCCAGCAGCTTGCACCGATCCGTATCGTACCCCAGCGAAATCGCCCGCGGCGCGTTGTCGCGGATGGTCTTGAGCACCTGGCCGAAGGGCGAATGGATGACCCGGTAGACGAACAGGAACCCCAGCACGAACACGCCCAGCGTGAAGTAATACATGTTGGTGTCGGCGCTCAGGTCGACCAGGCCCAGGAACTTGCCGCGCGGAATGCCCTGCATGCCGTCCTCGCCGCGCGTCCAGCGGACCTGCACCGCCATGAAGTAGGCCACCTGCGACAGCGCCAGCGTGATCATGGCGAAATAGATGCCGGTGCGGCGGATCGCCAGCCAGCCAATCGCGTAACCGATGGCGGCGGCCATGGCCACGCCGCACAGCATGGCCAGTTCCGGCGGCAGGCCGGCCGCGCCGTACAGGATCATCATCTCGCCCGCGGCATAGCCGGCCCAGCCGAAGAAGGCCGCATGGCCGAACGACACCAGGCCGGTGAAGCCGGTCAGCAGGTTGAAGGCCAGCGCGAACAGCGCGAAGCACAGCACCTTCATGACGAAGACCGGATAGACAATCTGCGGGAACCACGGAACCAGCAGCGCCGGCACCAGCAGCAGCGCCAGGATGCGGATGGAAAGAGGAAAGCGCGACACCTTATTTCTCCTTGCCGAACAGGCCCGCGGGGCGCGTCAGCAGCACCACCGCCATCACGATGAATACGACCACGGTGGACGCTTCGGGGTAGAACACCTTGGCCAGACCTTCCAGCAGGCCCAGCGCCAGGCCGGTGACGATGGCGCCCATGATCGAGCCGAGGCCGCCGATCACCACCACCGCGAACACGATATTGAGCAGGTTGGAGCCCATCAGCGGATTGATCTGCATGACGGGCGCGGCCAGCACGCCGGCCACGCCGGCCAGCGCCACGCCGAAGCCGTAGGTCAGCGTGATCATCACCGGCACGTTGACGCCGAAGGCCTGCAGCAGCCGGGCGTTCTCGGTGCCGGCGCGCAGCAGCGCGCCCAGGCGGGTGCGCTCGAACAGGTACCAGGTCAGCAGGCACAGCAGCAGCGACGCCACCACCACGAAGGCGCGGTACGCCGGCAGGAACATGAAGCCCAGGTCGAAGCCGCCCTGCAGGATCTCGGGCGGCTCGTAGCCCACGCCGGATATGCCGTAGAAGTAGCGAAAGCCGCCTTCCATCATCAGCGCGATGCCAAAGGTCAGCAGCAGGCCGTACAGGTGGTCCAGGTGGTAGAGCCGCTTGAGCAGCGTCTTCTCGATGACCACTCCGACCGCGCCGACAATTAGCGGCGCCAGCACCAGGGCCGCCCAGAAGTTGATCTGCGCGCCCGGGCCCAGCAGTTGCGGCAGCTGGGTGAAGCCGATCCACGCCAGGAACGCCGCCATCATGAACTGGGCGCCGTGAGTGAAATTGACGATGTTGAGCAGGCCGAAGATGATGGCCAGCCCCATGCTGAGGATGGCGTAGAAGCAGCCGTTGATCAGCCCCACCAGCAGTTGGGCGAGCAGGGCGGGAAGCGAGATGTCGAACATAGTGGGCGGCGATCGGACACGGGACGCGTCGGTTTGCGGGAAGCGCGCGTTGCCGCGCGCCGCGGGCGGATCGAACCAGCGCCGGGCGCAAGCCGCCCGGCGCCAGCGGGCGTCAGGACTTGTTCAACGCGCAGGCGGCCTGCGGCTTGGGGAAGACCTCGTCGCCCTTGAGCACCGACTTCACGTGGTAGTAGTCCCAAGGCGCCTTGGACTCGGCCGGCGCCTTCACCTGCAACAGCAGCATGTCGTGCACCAGCGCGCCGTCCGCGCGCAGCTTGCCGTTGCGGATCACGGCGTCGTTGATGGTCATCTCGCGCAGCTTGGCCATGACCACCGGCGCCTCGTCGGTGCCGGCCGCCTCGATCGCCTTCAGGTACGACAGCGTGGCCGAGTAGACGCCGGCCTGCGATGCCGTCGGCATCTTTTTGGTCTTCTCGAAGAACTTCCTGGCCCAGGCGCGCGAGGCGTCGTCGTAGTCCCAGTAGAACGCTTCGGTCAGGTACATGCCCTGCGCCTTGGCCAGGCCCATGCTGTGCACGTCCGAAATGTAGGTCAGCAGCGGCGCCACGATCTGCTTCTTGGTGATGCCGAACTCATTGGCCTGCTTGACCGCGTTGACGGTGTCGTTGCCGGCGTTGGCCAGGGCGATCACGTCGGCCTTGGAGGCCTGCGCCTTCAGCAGGAACGACGAGAAGTCGTTGCCGGGGAAGGGGTGGCGCGAGACGCCGACGACGCTGCCACCGTTCTCCTGGATGACTTCGGTGGCGTCCTTCTCCAGCGAATGGCCGAAGGTGTAGTCGGCGGTGATGAAGTACCAGCTCTTCTTGCCCTCCTTGACCAGCGCGCGCGCCGTGCCGGCCGCCAGCGCGTAGGTGTTGGTGGTCCATTGCGCGTTCAGCGGCGAGCACTTCTCGCCCAGGATCGCGGTCGACAGGCCCGCGGACGGCATGGTCACGCGGTTCTTCTGGCGCGCGATCTCCATCACGGCCAGCGCGGTCGACGCGGTGGGAAAGTCGGTGATCATGTCGACCTTGCCCTGGTCGAACCATTCGCGCGCCAGGTTGGCGGCGACGTCGGGCTTGTTCTGATGGTCGGCGGCCACTACTTCGACCGGCTTGCCCAGCACCTTGTTGCCCATCTCCTCGGCCGCCATGCGCGCCGCGATCACCGAGCCGTTGCCGGCCAGGTCGGAATAGACGCCGGACAGGTCGGTCAGTACCCCGACCTTGACGATGCCGTCGCTGATGCCGGCCTCGGCGTGGGCGGCGCCCGCCAGGCCGATGGCGCACAGCGCCGCTGCGATTCGATTCAATTTCATCTGACTACGCTCCGTAGGGGAATGGGGGGACTGCGGTCGGAAGCAACACGGGAACTGCAATGACGGGGAACTGCGCGCGACGGCCTTCAGATGCCGAGCAGGGCGTTGAGCCGGTCCTGCGACCGCTCGACCTCGGCCCGCTCGATCACGGCGGCCACCTGGCCATGTTCGATGACGTAATGGCGGTCCGCCAGGTGCCGGGCGAAGCGGAAGTTCTGCTCGACCAGCACGGTGGTGTAGCCGCGCTCCTGCAATTGCCGGATCACCCGGCCCAGCGCCTGCACGATGACGGGCGCCAGGCCTTCGGTGATTTCATCGAGCAGCAGCAGGCGGGCGCCGGTGCGCAGGATGCGCGCCATCGCCAGCATCTGCTGCTCGCCGCCCGACAGCCGCGTTCCGGGGCTGTGGGCGCGTTCCTTCAGGTTGGGGAACATCGTGTAGATCTCTTCCACCGACATGCCGTCCGGCCCCACCGAGGGCAGCAGCATGAGGTTCTCCTCGGCGGTCAGCGAGGCGTAGATGCCGCGCTCTTCGGGGCAATAGCCGATGCCCCGGCGCGCGATCTTGTGCGGCGGCAGGCCGATGGTTTCCTGGCCTTGCACCTTGATGGAGCCGCTGCGCCGGCCCACCAGGCCCAGCACCGACTTCAGGGTCGAGCTGCGGCCCGCGCCATTGCGGCCCAGCAGCGTGATGCACTCGCCCGCCTTCACGTCCAGGTCGATGCCGTGCAGGATGTGCGATTCGCCATACCAGGCGTGCAGATCGCGGATCTCCAGCATGGA
The DNA here is from genome assembly GCF_052906545.1 of Achromobacter sp. CSND-B12. Classification (NCBI taxonomy): domain Bacteria; kingdom Pseudomonadati; phylum Pseudomonadota; class Betaproteobacteria; order Burkholderiales; family Alcaligenaceae; genus Achromobacter; species Achromobacter sp. CSND-B12. The sequence goes on from NZ_JBREGJ010000001.1 coordinate 3,923,346, forward strand.
CCGCGCCGGGGTCTTGTCATTCATCTTCCGCTCCCATGTACGCTTCGCGCACCGCGGGGTTCGCGGACACCTCGGCGTACGGACCCTCGGCCAGGATCTCGCCGCGTTGCAGGACGGTGATGGTGTCGCAGATGTCGGCCACCACCTTCATGTTGTGTTCCACCATCAGGATGCTGCGGCCGGCCGAGACCTGCTTGATCAGGTGCTTGACGCGGTCCACGTCCTCGTGGCCCATGCCTTGCGTCGGCTCATCCAGCAACAGCAGTTCGGGCTCCAGCGCCAGCGTGGTGGCGATCTCCAGCGTGCGCTTGCGGCCGTAGGGCAGGTCGCCGGCAGCCACGTCCAGCTGCGCGCGCAGGCCGACCTGGTCGAGCAGTTCCTCGACCCGTGCATGCAGGCGCTCCAGCGAGCGCTCCGAACGCCAGAAGCAATAGTCCACGCCCAGCTTGCGCTGCAAGGCCACGCGCACGTTCTCGCGCACCGACAGCTGCGGGAACACCGCCGAAATCTGGAACGAGCGCACGATGCCGCGCCGCGCCGTCTGCGCCGGCCGTTCGCCGGTGATGTCGACGCCGTCGTAGACGATCTCGCCGCGGGTCGGGATGTGGAACTTGGTGAGCAGGTTGAAGACCGTGGTCTTGCCGGCCCCGTTGGGACCGATCAGCGCATGGATCGCGCCGCGCCTGACGCTCAGGTTGACGTCGTTGACCGCCACGAAGCCGCGGAATTCCTTGGTGAGGCCCCGGGTCTGAAGGATGATGTCGCTGTGCATGGTGTCCAAGAGGCTGGCGGGAGGATGGCGCGCCCCGGCCCTGCGGGCGCGCCTGTCCTGCTTCGGGCTGGGTCGTTTACTTCGACTGGTATTGCCGCGGCCGCTTGGCCAGCGCCGCTTCGATGATGCCGGCGCAGCGCTCGCGCTCGGCGCCCACCAGCGGCAGGCGCGGACGACGCACGTGCTCGTTGCCGACGCCGGCGAGGGTCTCGGCCAGCTTGATGTTCTGCACCAGCTTGGTCGACACATCCAGGTGCAGCAGCGGCGTGAACCACTGGTACAGCGCCAGCGCTTCCTGCCACTTGCCGGCCTTCATCAGGTCGTAAAGCGCCACGGTCTCGCGCGGGAAGGCGGTCACCAGGCCGGCCAGCAGGCCGTCGGCGCCCAGCGCCAGGGCTTCGAACGACAGGTCGTCGACGCCGATGAACAGCTGGTAGCGGTCGCCCAGCTTGTTGCGCAGGTCGGTCACGCGGCGGATGTCGTCGCTGCTTTCCTTGATCGCCACCAGCCAGGGGCAATCGGCCAGCTCGGCCATGTGCTCGGGCTTGAGGTCGACGCGGTAGGCGACCGGGTTGTTGTAGATCATGCAGGGCTTGGCGGCGGCCTCGGCCATGGTGCGGATGCTCTGCATCGCCTCGCGCGCATCGGCCACGTAGATGAGCGACGGCATCAGCATGAAGCCGTCCACGCCCAGCTCGACCGCGGCCTTGATGAAGCGCAGCGCCTCGCGGGTGCTGGTCTCCGACACGTTGGCCAGCACCGGGATGCGGCCGCCGCTGACTTCCACGGCGCAACGCGTCACCGCCAGCTTTTCCTCCAGCGTCAGGGTGCTGGCTTCACCCAGCGAACCGCAGGTGACGAGGCCATGCACGCCGTTGTCGATCAGGAAGCCGAAGTGCTTGCGCATCGCTTCGAAGTCGAGGGTTTCGTCGGCATGGAACTTACTGGTTACGGCAGGAAAGACGCCCTGCCAACGCACGTTACTCAACTGGATTCTCCTCGGATGGCCGGCGCCGCGAAGGAAGGGCGGCGGGTGGGAGAAAGTCTAATATCCGTTAAATATATTTAGAAGATATTTTGATATGGGAGTTTCCCGAGAGCGGGTTTCCCCGGGGAGAACGGTGCGGGCGCCTTATCGGGCGCAGGGGGAGCGGGCCGGAAAGGGAACCGGCGAACGCCGGGCACGCATGCCCGATCCGGGAAGGATTCGACGGATGGCCCCGCCCCTGGTCGCGGGGCGCGAGGGTCAGCCGGCCTTGCGTTGATAGGCGCGACTGGCGTCGCGCATGAAGGTCTTCACGGCGTCGTCGTACTGTTCGCCGCTGCGGAACGCGCCCGAATGCGTCGCGCCCTCGATCTTGACCAGCCGCTTCAGTTCGGGCGCCACCCCCCGGGCGGCGGCGTAGAGTTCGTCGCTCATGGTGTGCGGCACTACGCGATCGGCGGTGCCATGCATGAACAGCATCGGCGTGTGGAGCTGCGCCAGCGTCTGCACCGAGTCGAACGGTTGCGTGACCAGCAGGCTGGCGCCGGGCACGCGGCCCCACTTCATGGTGGACAGCATCGCGCTGATGCTGGTGAAACTGGATTCGACGATCAGCCCGGCGAAGTCCGGTTGCTCCGGGCGCGCCGCCAGGTTGATGGCGATGGCGCCGCCCAGGCTGTGTCCGTAGACGAAGCGGCGCGCCGGGTCCGGTTGCAGGCGGGCCAACTCCTTCAAGCCCGCCATGGCGTCCTCCAGCGCGCTGGCCTCGGACGGCAGGCGCGGTGTCGACGCGCCGAACCCGCGATAGTCGATGGCCAGCACCGAATAGCCCTTGCGGGTCCAGCCGTCGATGCGGAAGGCGCTGCCGTTCAGGTTCCAGCGCGCGCCATGCAGGTACAGGACTGTGGGCGCGTTGGGTTGCGGGCTTTGCCAGTACCAGGCCCGCACCTTGTCGCCATTGGCCAGCGCCAGGTCGTAGACCTGCGTGCCCTTGGCCGGCTCGCGCCACCAGGTCTGAGGTTCGGATTGCGGCGAAAAAATGGTCTGGCGCTGCCAGGAGTCAAGCTGCGAACAGCCGACCACGCTGGCGGCGGCGAGCACGGCGGCGCCGAACAGGCGGCGGACGGTGAAGCGGGGCAGGGCGGGCATGATCAATGAAACCCGCGCCGACGGGCGCGGTCGCGCCGCCAGCATACAACGCGGATTGTTGGCGCATCGCTTCAAGCCGTGTCCGGATGCATCTCGCGCGCCAGCGCCAGCCAGGCCTGCGCCGCGGGCGACAGGTAACCGCCACGCCGCCACACCAGTCCCATCTCCCAATCCGTATGGGCATCGCGCAACGGCACCAGCGCCACGCCCGCGTGCCGTTCTTCCTCCGCCTTGACGCGCGGCAGGAAGGCCACGCCCAGCCCGGCGCTGACCAGCGCCACGATGAAGTCGATCTGGCCGCTCCTCGCGGCGATGGCCGGCGCAAAGCCGGCGCGCCGGCAAGCCTCCTGGATGATGCGGTTCAGGGCGAAGCCGGTCTCGAACAGGATGAAGGGGGAGTCGCGCAATTGGTCGAGGCCGACGGTGGCGGCCCGGGCGTGCGGGTGATCGGCCGGCAGCAACGCCACCAGCGGCTCGCGCGCCACCGGTTGCCAGTCGAAATTGTCGGAGTCCGGCCGCAGCGACGCCGCCAGCTCGATCCCGCCGGCCATCACCATTTCTTCGAGCCGGTGGCCGCCGTGTTCCAGCAGGCTGATCTCGATGTGCGGATAGCGGCTCCGAAAGCGCGCGAACATCGGCGCGAACAGCGTGCTGCTGCCCAGCGGCGGCAGGCCCAGCCGCAGCACGCCGCGCTTGAGGCCGCGCAGCTCGTCCAGTTCGGCGTACAGATCGTCGCGCTCGGCCAACATTTTCACGGCGCGCCGGTAGACGATTTCACCGGCCTCGGTCAGCCGGGGCGGCTGCGCCTGGCGGTCGAGCAACGGCATGCCGATCTCGTCTTCCAGCTGGCGCACGGCCTTGCTGACCGTGGGCTGGGTGGCGAAAACCGCTTTCGCGGCCTGGGAGAATCCGCCCTGGCGGACCACTTCCACCAGCGCGCGCAAGGGGCGCAGATCCATAGGGGTATGCCTGTTTGGAATGGGATGAATTCGACAAATTCATTTTATCTATGGCCGCGCCGAGCGTAAAACGTTTCCTGTCCGCTGGAAATTCCATGTCTCGCCCTCGCTATCCCATCGTCCTGCGCAGCCTGCTGCGCCGCAGCCGCGTGCTGCAGATCGTCCTGCTGATCCTGTTTTCCCTGCTCGGCCAGGTACTGGCCAACGCCGCCGGCCTGCCCATACCGGGCGGCGTCATCGGCATGGTGCTGGTGCTGGCCCTGCTGGCCGCCGGCCTGTTGCGGGTGCGCAATGTGCACCGAGGCGCCAGCTGGCTGCTGGGCGAGATGCTGCTGTTCTTCGTGCCCGCGGTGATGTCGCTGCTGGACCATCGCGAATTCCTCGGCGTGCTGGGCGCGAAACTGCTGGCCGTGATCCTGCTGGGCACGGCCCTGGTCATGGTCGGCACCGCGCTGACGATCGACCTTTGCTACCGCTGGATGAACCGCCATGCGGGCTGAATTCAATCTGCTGTTCTGGCCGCTGGCCACGGTGCTGGCCTATGTCTGCGCGCGCCTGTTCTATCGCCGCTATGCCTATTGGTGGACGTCCACGCTGGTGGTGGCGCCAGCCTTGCTGCTGATGCTGGCGTTGCTGCTGCATACCGGCTATCGCGACTACATGTCCGGCTCCCACTGGCTGATGACGATGCTGGGGCCGATCATCGTTGCGTTCGCGTTGCCGCTGTACGAGCAGCGCGCGCTGATCCGGCGCTATTGGCCGGTGCTGTTGGCCGGCGTGGCGGTGGGCAGCGCCATCGCGGGCGCCAGCGCCTGGCTGCTGGGCAGTCTGCTGGACCTGCCGCCGGGCCTGCGGTTGAGCCTGTTGCCGCGTTCGGTGGCCACGCCGTTCGCGGTGGCGGTGTCGTCGCACGTCGGCGGCGTGCCCGACCTGACGGCGGTGTTCGTCATTGTCACGGGGGTGTTCGGCGCGGCCATCGGCCAGTTCATGCGACGCTGGCTGCCGCTACGCTCGGCCCTGGCGCGCGGCGCGCTGTTCGGCATGGGCGCGCATGGCGCCGGCACCGCCAAGGCGCGCGAGCTGGCGGCCGAAGAGGGCGCGGTGGCGGGCCTGGTGATGGTGATGGCGGGCCTGTTCAACGTGCTCGTCACGCCCGTCGTGGTGGTCGCCCTGCTGGCCTGAGGCCAGGGTCAGTGCGTCACGAACAGCGCGGCGCGCCGGCCCCCGGCCATGTCAGTGCAGCGCTTCCAGCGCCACCGGATACAGCGAGGCCACCAGCAGCAGGGCCATGGTGATGTTGAAGGCCCGGATCGCCCAGGGTTTGTGCAGCACCCGGCGCAGCGCCGTGCCGAAGGTGACCCAGATGCCGATGCTGGGCAGGTTGACGAGGCCGCAGACCAGTGTGGCGATCACCAGGTTGGCGAAGAAGCCGGCCTGCGGCGTGTAGGTGGCGATGATGCCCACCGCCATCACCCAGGCCTTGGGGTTGACCCACTGGAAGGCCGCTGCCTGCAGGAAGGTCATCGGCTTGCCGCGCGCTTCACCCTCCTCCACGCCGCCGGAGTTGGCGATCTTCCAGGCCAGGTACAGCAGGTAGGCGGCGCCCACGTACTTCAGCACGGTGTACAGCACCGGCGCCTGCTGGAAAACCGAGCCGAGCCCGATGCCCACCAGGAAGATCATCAGCGTGAATCCCAGGTTCACGCCAAGCAGGTGCGGCATGCTGCGGCGGAAGCCGAAGTTCAGCCCGGAGGCGGCCAGCATGACGTTGTTCGGCCCGGGCGTGATCGAGCTGACCAGCGCGAACAGCGCCAGGGGCCCCAGCAGGGACAGGGAAGCGAGCGGCACATCGGCCAGGCTGGAAGGGAACAGCGTCATTTCTTGACTCCAACGATCGCGCGGCGTCCACCGGCGATCACAACGATAACGGCGGCGGCAAACAGGAAGGTGATCATGTCCGCCGATTCGCCAAAGAACAGGGTGGCGGCCAGTACCGTCAGGAACGGTTGCAACAGCTGAATCTGCCCGACACGGGCAATGCCACCCGCGGCCAGGCCGCGATACCAGGCGAAAAACCCCAGGAACATCGAGCCAAATGCCAGGTAGGCGCTGGCCCAGATGACGTCGGCCGCTGGCCAGGCCGCCTGTTGCGCAGCCATCCAGCCCACCGGTGCGACCAGCACCGGGGCGCTGATCACCAGCGCCCAGCAGATGGTGCGCCAGCCGCCCAGCGTGCGCGAGGCGCGCGCGCCTTCGGCATAACCCATGCCGCCCAGCAGCACGGCCAGCAACAGCCAGAAATCGCCCATCACCAGGCTGCCCTGGCCCTCGCGCAGCGCAAATGCGCATACCAGCGCGGCGCCCACCATGGCCCAGCCCCAGAACGCCGGCGAGGGCCGTTCGCCGCTGCGCCAGGCCGCGAAAACCGCCGTGGACAGGGGCAGCAGGCCGTTGAACACCGCGCCGTGCGAAGACGCCACGGTCTGCATCGCCAGCGACGACGCCAGCGGCCAGCCCACCACGATGCCGATCGCGGCCAGGATGACGCCGGGCCATTCGCGGCGATCGGGCCGCCGGCTGCGTGTCAGCCACAACAGCGCCAGGGCCGGCACGGCCGCCAGCAGGGCCCGGCCCAGGCCCACCAGCAACGGCGGCAGCTCGGCGACGGCGACGCGGGTCATCGGCAGAGTCAGCGAGAACACCACCACCCCCAGCAGGCCGTAGCCATAGCCTTCCCAGGAGGAGGCCGCGGACGCGGCGGGAGCGACCTGGGGCGAGGGATACAGCACGGAACGGCTCATCGGTGGACATCCGGAAGAAGGGGCGGTCCACAGGGCTTGCGGGTTGGCGCCATTGCTGTCACTCTACGCATAGTCATCGGTACAGTACCGGTACACTTTTGCATGTCACTTTAACCACTGGCCTGGTGAAATCCCCATGACAGTTGCCTCCCCCTCCATGCCCTGGCAGCCGGTGCGCCAGGCCGACGCCACCTTGGTGGCGCAACTGGCCGACGGCCTGGCCCGCCGTATCGACGAGCAGGGCCTGCGTCCCGGCACCCGCCTGCCCTCCATCCGCAAGATGGCCGAGCAATCCGGCGTCAGCCGATTTACGGTGGTGGAGGCTTACGACCGGCTGGTGGCGCGCGGCCTGGTGCAGTCGCGCCGCGGCGCCGGTTTCTTCGTGCGGGCCCGCAACGGCCCGCTGGCCGCGGCCGCCGCGGTTCCCGAAAGCCAGGGTTTCACGCCGCCCGCGCGGGTGGATATCGCCTGGCTCTTGCGCAGCATGTTCCGTGAAGGTGGCGGCCCGGGCATGCCGGGCGGCGCCGGCCTGTTGCCGGCCGACTGGCTGGATCCGGACATGGTGGCGAGCGCGGTGCGCGCCGTCGGGCGCTCGGTGCGCGGCCATCTGGTGTCCTACGGGCATCCGCAGGGATTTTCGCCGCTGCGCCAGCAGATCGCGGCGTCGCTGCAGAGCGAAGGCGTGCCGGCCCATCCCGATCGCAACCTGCTCACCACCAACGGCGTCACGCACGGCCTGGACCTGATTGCCCGCCTGCTGGTGCAGCCCGGCGACACCGTGCTGGTCGAGGATCCGGCGTGGTTCGTCATCTTCGGCCGGCTGGCCGCGTTCGGCGCTCGGCTGATCGGCGTGCCGCGCGGTCCCGATGGTCCCGACATCGCGCAGCTGGAGCAACTGGCGGCGCAGCACAAGCCCAGGCTCTTCATCGTCAACAGCGCGGTGCACAACCCCACCGGCCATACCCTGTCGGCCGGCGCCGCCTACGACATCCTGCGCATCGCCGAGCGCCACGATTTCATGGTGGTGGAAGACGACACGTATGGCGATCTGCACCCCGGCGGCGCCATGAAGCTGGCGGTGCTCGATCGCCTGAACCGCGTGATCCTGGTCAGCGGCTATTCAAAGATGCTGGCCGCCAGCCTGCGGGTCGGCTACCTGGCCGCCAATCCCGACATCCTGCAGAAACTGGCCGACCTGAAAATGCTGGCGGGCCTGACCTCGCCCGAACTGGGCGAACGGGTGGTGCACCGGGTGCTGATGGAAGGCCAGTACCGGCGTCATATCGAGCGTGTGCGCCAGCGGGTGGACGAAGCCCGCCAGCGCTGCCTGAAAGGCCTGTTGAAGCTGGGCCTGACGGTCCCTCACGAGCCGCAGGCAGGCATGTTCGTCTGGGCCGACTGCGGCCGCGACAGCGAGGTGCTGGCCCGCGCCGCCGCCGACCGCGGCATGCTGCTGGCGCCGGGCACGCTGTTCTCGCCATCGCAGGCGCCATCCACCATGTTGCGTTTTTCGGTGTCGATGGCGGACGAACGCGGGGCCTGGAGCGTATTGGAAAAACTGTTCGGCTGAAACGGCACCTGCAATAATAGGATCCAGCCCTCTCTACCTCGCCATCAAGGAATCGCCATGTCCGCACCGATCAAGCCCCTGACCGACAATTTCGCCGTCGCCCCGCAACTGGGGCCCGACGACATGGCCGACGTGGCGGCCGCCGGCTACAAGAGCGTCATCATCAACCGTCCCGATTTCGAGGGCGGCCCCGACCAGCCGACCGCCGCCGATGTGTCCAAGGCCGCCGCTGCCGCCGGTCTGAAAATCGAATACCAGCCGGTCGTCGGCAGCGCCATGACCGCCGCGGACGTGGTCCGCTTCGCCGAACTGCTGCGCACGCTGCCGGGCCCGGTGCTGGCGTACTGCCGCACCGGGACGCGTTGCACCAACCTGTTCGCTGCCGCCCAGCAACTGGGTTGACGCGCATCAAGGACCCCGGGTTCGCTTGATGTGAACCTGGCGGGTTTCCGGTAGCATGGAACTTCCTCTCAAACAGGAGCAGGCAAGATGTTCAAGAAGATCCTGATTCCCACCGACGGCTCGCCGCTGTCGGCCCAAGCCGCCAACGCCGGCATTTCCTTCGCGCGCTCGGTGGGCGCTGACGTCGTCGCCCTCTACGTGACGCAGCCGTTCGCCGCCACCATCGGTTTCGACGGCATGGCCGCGGCCTACGCCATCACCGACGAAGACTACGAGAAAGCCTCGGCCGAACAGGCCGACAAGTACCTCAAGCAGATCACCGATCGCGCCGACACCGCCGGGGTGAAGTCCGAGGCGCGCGCCGTGTCCAACTTCAACGTGGCCGACGGCATCGTCCAGGCCGCCGCCGACGCCGGTTGCGACCTGATCTTCATTGGCAGCCACGGCCGCAGCGGCCTGTCGCGCCTGCTGCTGGGCAGCGTCACCGCCAAGGTGCTGTCGCTGGCCAGCACCGCCGTGCTGGTGTACCGCGTCAAGGAAGAAAAGAAGTAACACCGCTGCCCGCCGCCGGTGTCAGGCCGCTGTCAGGCCCGCCGGCGCCGACGCATGCCAGGCCCCTCCCGCCGAGGGGCTTTTTCTTGTCCGCGCCATTCCCTATGGCGCTTATGGCTAAAGCTTGTAAACCGGCTCGCGGCGCGTAATATTCACGGATAGTGCGGGCGCGGTTTCGCAATCCCCGAGCACACCTCTCAACGCGGCATGGCGCCCGCCGCGGCAGTATCCGGTCGGACCTGCCGCCCATTCCTGGTGATTACTGCAAGGAACGAGGCCATGACTCGCAAGACGCCTATCGAGCTATACCGGAACATCGGCATCAGCGCCCACATCGACGCGGGCAAGACGACGACCACCGAGCGCATCCTCTTCTATACCGGTATCACCCACAAGATCGGCGAAGTGCACAATGGCGCCGCCGTGATGGACTGGATGGAACAGGAACAGGAACGTGGCATTACGATCACGTCCGCCGCCACCACCGCCTTCTGGAAAGGCATGGCCGGCAACTATCCCGAACACCGCATCAACATCATCGACACGCCGGGCCACGTCGACTTCACCATCGAGGTCGAGCGCTCCATGCGCGTGCTGGATGGCGCGGTCATGGTCTATGACGCGGTCGGCGGCGTGCAGCCGCAATCCGAGACCGTCTGGCGCCAGGCCAACAAGTACCGCGTGCCGCGGCTGGCCTTCGTCAACAAGATGGACCGCGTCGGCGCGGACTTCCTGCGCGTGCAGCGCCAGATCAGCGAACGCCTCAAGGGCGACGCCGTGCCGGTGCAGTTGCCGGTGGGCGCCGAAGACGGCTTCGAGGGCGTGATCGACCTGGTCAAGATGAAGGCCATCATCTGGGACGACGCCAGCCAGGGCGTGCGCTTCGAGTATCGCGACATTCCGGCGGCGCTGCAGGCGCAGGCGCAGGAGTGGCACGACAAGATGGTCGAGAAGGCCGCCGAGGCCAACGAGGCGCTGCTGGAGAAATACCTGGGCGGCGAGGCGCTGACCGAAGCCGAGATCAAGCAGGGCCTGCGCCAGCGCACGGTCGCCAACGAGATCGTGCCGATGCTGTGCGGCAGCGCCTTCAAGAACAAGGGCGTGCAGGCCATGCTGGACGCGGTCATCGACTACCTGCCGTCGCCGGTCGACGTGCCCGCCATCAAGGGCCACGACGAGCGCGACCACGAGATCGAGCGCCATCCCACCGACAAGGAACCGTTCTCGGCGCTGGCCTTCAAGATCATGACCGACCCGTTCGTGGGTCAGCTGGTGTTCTTCCGCGTCTACTCCGGGGTGGTCAAGTCCGGCGACTCGGTCTACAACCCGGTCAAGGAAAAGAAGGAACGCCTGGGCCGCATCCTGCAGATGCATGCCAACGAGCGGCGCGAAATCACCGAGGTCTACGCCGGCGACATCGCCGCCGCGGTGGGCGTCAAGGACGTCACCACGGGCGACACGCTGACCGACCCGGCGCACGTCATCGTGCTGGAGCGCATGGTGTTCCCCGAGCCGGTCATCTCGCAGGCGGTCGAGCCCAAGACCAAGGCCGACCAGGAAAAGATGGGCATCGCCCTGGGCCGGCTGGCGCAGGAAGATCCCTCGTTCCGCGTGCGCACCGACGAGGAGTCCGGCCAGACCATCATTTCCGGCATGGGCGAGCTGCACCTGGAAATCCTGGTCGACCGCATGAAGCGCGAGTTCGGCGTCGAGGCCACGGTGGGCAAGCCGCAGGTGGCCTATCGCGAGACCATCCGCAAGACCTGTGACGAGGTCGAAGGCAAGTTCGTCAAGCAGTCGGGCGGCCGCGGCCAGTACGGCCACGTGGTGCTCAAGCTCGAGCCGCAGGAGCCGGGCAAGGGCTACGAATTCGTCGACGCCATCAAGGGCGGCGTGGTGCCGCGCGAGTTCATCCCGGCGGTCGACAAGGGCATCCGCGAGGCGCTCAACGCCGGTGTGCTGGCGGGCTACCCGGTGGTCGACGTCAAGGCGACACTGTTCTTCGGCTCGTACCACGACGTGGATTCGAACGAGAACGCCTTCAAGATGGCCGGTTCGATGGCCTTCAAGGAAGGCATGCGGCGCGCCGATCCGGTGCTGCTGGAGCCGATGATGCAGGTCGAGGTGGAAACGCCCGAGGACTTCACCGGCAACGTCATGGGCGATCTGTCGTCACGCCGCGGCATGGTGCAGGGCATGGAAGACATCGCCGGGGGCGGCGGCAAGGTGGTGCGCGCCGAGGTGCCGCTGGCCGAGATGTTCGGCTACTCCACCTCGCTGCGCTCGCTGACGCAGGGCCGCGCCACCTACACGATGGAGTTCAAGCACTACGCCGAAGCGCCGCGCCAGGTGGCGCAGGAAGTGATCGCGGCCCAGGGCACGGGCCGCTGAATCCGGAGCTGCCCGTAACGAGGGCCACCCGCGCGGGTGGCCCTTTTTTCTTTCTCGCGCCTCAGGCCGGCGCGGCGGCGCCGGCCGTCGTCGTCCGCATGCGCAAGGACGCCAGTTTCACGCCCGACAGGATCATCACGAAGCCATAGGCATGGAATAGCTGCGGCGCCTCGCCCAGCAGCGGCCAGGCCAGCAACGCCGCATACACCGGCACCAGGAACATCGACAGGCCCGCGGTGGCGGGGCCGGCGCGGCTGATCAGCCGGCCGTAGACGTAGTACGCGCCCAGGCTCGGCACGACCGCCAGGAACAGCAGCACCGCCGCCAGGCGCGGATCGCTCCAGGGGGGAGTGGCGCCGGCGGCGGCCTCGATCCCGGCGAAGGGCGCCAGCGCGATCGCGCCGCCCAGCATCATCGCCGCCAGCCGCGCGCCGTCCGGCACGGCCGGCAGCGTCAGGCGCTTCTGCAGCACCGTATAGAACGCCCAGCCGGTGGCGGCCAGCAGCACCCACAGGTCGCCCTGGCCGAACGCCAGCCGCGCCAGCGCCCAGGCGTCGCCGCGCGTCAGCACCACCAGCACGCCGCCCAGCGCCAGCGCCAGCCCGGCGGCGCGCAGCGGCGAGAGAGGCTTGCGCCAGATGATCGCTTCCAGCAGCGCCACCAGGATCGGGCTGCACGAGAAGATCAGGGCGATGTTGGTGGCGCTGGTGCTCTGGGCGCCGATGTACTGCGGCGCCACCGCCACGCCCATGCCCAACACCGCCAGCGGCAGCAGCGTGGGCAGGCCGCGCCACAGCGCCTGGCGATGCCGCAGCAAGGCCGGCGCGGCCAGCGGCAACAGGATCAGGAAGGCGATCAGCCAGCGGCCGAAGGCCAGGAAAACGGGGGGGAGGGCGGCGTCGTGGGCCCAGCGGGCGGCCACCATGTTGGAGGCGAATAGCGCCGGCGCGGCCAGGAGCATGGCGGTGCCGGACAGGCCCAGGCCGGTTCTTGCGGGTACTGCTGCTGCGTGAGACATGATTTCCCGCCGCGCGGATCGGCGCGCGGCAACTGCGGTGGACTACACCGGCGCCAAGGCCGGGTTGTGCCGCGGCGCAGGCGCTGGATCCGACGGGCGGGGTAATGCCCGTCTTGCTGGAAAGTCTACGACCGGGTCGGGAAAATAGGTTTCCTGTTTCCCGCCATTTCCGCAGAGGTAGAGGAATATATATCCTATAAAATTAAGTTTTACAGGGATATTCTCTTCTGCGAATTCTCAGCCGTGTCCACCCCGCCCAAAATCGACGAAACCGACCGCAAGATCCTGCGCGCGCTGCGCACCGATGGCCGCCTCACCAACCTGAAACTGGCCGAGCAGGTGGGCCTGTCGCCCACGCCCTGCTGGAACCGGGTCAAGGCCCTGGAGGACGCGGGCGTGATCGAGGGCTACGCGGCGCTGTTGAACCAGAAGGCGCTGGGCCTGCCCGACACGGTGATGATCGAGGTCACGCTCGAACACCACGACGACGACACGCTGGCGCGCTTCGGCGAGGCGATCACGCGCCTGCCGCAGGTAGTGGAGGCGTTCCTGGTGACGGGCGAATACGACTACCTGATCAAGGTCGCGGTGGCGGGCACCGAAGGCTATGAGGAATTCCTGCGCAAGCGGCTCTACAAGCTGCCCGGCGTGCGCCACAGCCGCTCGACCTTCGTGCTCAAGCGCCTGAAGCACACGCCGTCGGTCGAACCCTGACGGCGCGCGGGGTCAGCCGCGCAGGAACGATTCGATGGCGCCATTGAAGGCGCGCGGGTTGCCCAGGTTCATGCCGTGCGACGAGCCGGCGATGTCGACGCGCCGCGCCTGGGGTAGCCAGTGCGCCAGCGCGTCGAGTACCGCGGGGTAGGGCGCGGGGCTGAGCGCGCCGCCGATCAGCAGCGTCGGCAGGGCCAGCGAACCGATCTGTTCCGGGCTCAGGGTGGCGGGCGTTTCGCGGGCCTGGCCGAACAGCGTGCCGGCGTTGTCGCGCACCATCTCCTTGAACCAGGGCACCATGCGCTGCCAGGTGTCCGGCCCTGTCACGGTGTCGACGAACAGCGCCAGGCCCTCTTCGAGCGCGCCGTCGCGGATCAATTCCAGCGCGCGCTGACGGAAGCCGCCGCGCAGATCGTTGTCTCCGGGCAGCGGCAGGCCCGGGTCGGCCAGCGTCAGGCTGCGCAGCGCGTCGGGGCGCGCCAGCGCCGCCTCCAGCGCCACGCGGCCGCCGCGAGAATGGCCTACCAGGTGGGCCGGCTGGCCCGCGACCTGGTCGATGAAGGCCAGCACGTCGGCGCCATGCTGCGCCACCGAAAACCCCTCGCCTTCGCCATCCCAGGTTTCGGGCCAGTAGCGCCGCAGGCACACCGCCAGCACCCGGAACGAGCGGCCCAGCGGCGCCATCTGCGACTTCCAGTAGCGACAGTCCGACAGCGAGCCGTGCACCAGCACCAGGGGCTCGCCCTCGCCGTATTCGGTGTAGGACATGGCATAGCCGCCGATGTCGGCGGTTTGCAGGGGCAGGACGGGTTCTGAACGCATCGGATCGGGTTGGGAAAGCCAGGCGGGCATTCTAGCCGGTTCGCTCCCCCGCCCACGGCACGCCCGCGCCCGCGGCGGGGGCATTGGCGGGGGCTGATAAACTCGTTTCCCGATCTTTTTTCCCTTGAACGGAGTTCGCCAGATGTCCCCCGCCACCCCCGCCGATCTTCCCGAGTCCGCCCAACGCGTCGCCCGACTGCTCGCCGAAATGGGTCATGACAAGCCGGTGGTGGTGCTACCGCAGACCGGCAAGACCTCGGCGGAAGCGGCCGCGGGGCTGGGCTGCGAAGTGGCCCAGATCGCCAAGTCGATCATCTTCCGCCGGGCCGCGGACGATGCGCCGGTGCTGGTCATCGCCAGCGGCGTCAATCGCGTCGATGAGGCCAAGGTCGCGCAGCAGGTCGGCGCCCTGGCCAAGGCCGACGCCAAGTTCGTGCGCGACATGACCGGCTACGCCATCGGCGGCGTCTGCCCCATCGGCCACGCGGTCAAGCCGGTCATGCTGCTCGACCAGGACCTGTTCCAGTACGACAGCCTGTGGGCGGCGGCGGGGCACCCGCACGCCGTGTTCAACCTGACGCCGCAGCAGTTGGCCGCCATGACCGGCGCGCCGGTTGCGGACGTCGCGCAGCGCGCCTAGCGTTGCCTGGCCGCCGGACCGCCGGCCTCAGGGTCCCGCGCGGGACGTAGCGGTCAGTGCGGACGCGCTTCCAGGTCGTCGATCAGCACCTGGAGCCGTCCGCGCGAGCAGGCTTCGACCCGGCCCTGCACTCCATATACAGCCGCCAGCGACGCTGGCGTGATCACCTCGGCAGGCGCGCCGGCGGCGGCCAGCCTGCCGCCATGGATCATCACCGCGCGGTCGGCATGCTGCAGGGCCACGTTCAGGTCGTGCAGCACGATCACCGTGATCAGCCCGTGCTGCGCGGTTTCCTGCCGCAGCAGCCGCATCACGTGGAACTGGTAGTTCAGGTCCAGCGCCGACAGCGGCTCGTCCAACAGCAGCACGCGCGGACGGCGCACCAGCGCCTGCGCCAGCCCCACCAGCTGCTTCTGTCCGCCCGACAGGGCGTCCAGGTAGCACAGCGCCAGGTGAGCGATGCCCAGCCGCTCCAGCAGCCGGTCGATCCCGTGCAGATCCGCCGGCGGTCCTTCGGCCTGGCTGGCGCGGGCGGCCACCAGCACCGATTCGAACACCCGCAGGTGCACGGCGGCAGGCAGGCTTTGCGGCAGGTAGACAAGATGGCGCGCGCGGGTCGCGAAATCCATCCGCGTCAGATCGAGGTGGTCCAGCCGCGCCTGGCCGGCGCGCGCCTTCACCAGGCCCGCCAGCGCCTTGAGCAGCGTCGATTTGCCGCTACCGTTGGGACCCAGCAGGGCCGTGACTTCGCCCGCGTCCAGCCGGGGCAGCGACAGATCGTGCAGCACGTCCGTGCCGCCATAGCCGGCGGTGATGCCTTCGATCGCCAGCGCCGGCTGCGGGGCGGCCGTCATGGCAGCCTCCGGCGCAGCACTACCGCCACGAAGAACGGGATGCCGATCAGCGAAGTGACGATGCCCACTGGCACGATCACGCCTGGCGCCAGGTTCTTGGAGGCGACCGAGGCCAGCGACAGGATCACGCCGCCGACCAGCGCGCTGCCCGGCAGGAAGAAGCGATGATCCTCGCCCACCAGGCGGCGGGCGATGTGCGGCGCGATCAGGCCGATGAAGCCGATGGTGCCGACGAACGCCACCGCCAGCGCCGACAGCAGGCTGACGCGCGCCAGCGCCGTCACGCGCACGCGGCGCACGTCCACGCCGAAGCTGGCGGCGCGTTCCTCGCCCAGCCGCAGGGCGGTCAGCTTCCAGGACTGGCGCAACGCCAACGGCAATGCCACGGCGAAGGCCAGTCCAAGCGTGGCCACGGTGGTCCAGCTCGAGCGCGCCAGGCTGCCCATGGTCCAGAACACCAGGTTTTGCAGCGCCTCGGCGCTGGCGGTGAACTGCACCAGCGACACCAGCGCGTTGAAAGTGAACACCATGGCGATGCCGAACAGCACCACGCCCGACGTGTTCATGCCGCCGCGCCGCGCCACGCCGTCCAGCATCAGGGCGGCAAGCAGGGCGAACAGGAAGGCATTGCCGGCGATCAGCCAGCCGTCGGGGATGCCGGGCACGCCCAGGTGCAGCACGATGGCCAGCGACGCGCCGAAGGCGGCCGCCGACGACACGCCCAACGTGAATGGGCTGGCCAGGGGATTGTTCAGGATGGTCTGCATTTCCGCGCCCGCCAGGCCCAGCGCCATGCCGACCAGCGCGGCCATGAGGGCGTAAGGTAGCCGGATATCCCAGACGATGACGCGCAGCGTCGGATCGGCCGACGCCGGCGCGCTCAGCGTGCGCCACAACTCGCCCCAGCCCAGGCCCGAGGGACCGAGCGTGAAATCGAGCAGCAGCCCAATGCAAATCGCCGCCAGCAGCAGGGCGATGAGCCCTGCCCGGCGGCGCAGGATGTGCCGGTAGGCGGCGACCGCGGTTGCGGCTTCCGCCATTACTGCAGCAGTTGCAGGCGGCTCTTGGCCGTGTTGGCGGCCGGCGTGGTCGGGTAGTCGCGGACGATGCGCTGCAACGTGGTCTTGGCGCCGGCGCGGTTGTTCATCTCGATCTGGCTGCCGGCGATGACCAGCAGGGCGTCAGGGGCGCGGGCGTTGTCGGGCGCCTTCTGCACCATGGCGTTCAGTTGTTCGATGGCGCCCTTGAAGTCCTTCAGCGCGTAGCGGCTGCTGCCCAGGTAGAACTGGGCGCTGGGCGCGAGCTGGCTGGCGGGGTAGAGCGCGGTGAAGGCGGCCAGCGATTCGGACGCTTCCTTGTACTGGCCCTTGCGGAACAGGTCGATGGCGCCGTCGTAGGCGGCCTGCTCCTGCGGATCGCCGGCCGTCGCGCCCGGCGGGTTGGCGCCGCCGGCGGCGCCGCCCGGCTTGTTGGCGCTGGGCTGTTGGCGCGACACCAGCTCGAGCTGGTCGCGCAACTGGGCGACTTCCTGCTGCAGGGCCTGGATCTGATCGGCCAATTGCAGCTTGGCCCGTTGGCTCTGCTCGTTCTGCTGCTGCACCTGCTGGCGCAAATCCAGGATGGCCTTGCGGGCCTCGTCATCGGAGAAAGCGTGGGCGGGGGCCGCCAGGGCCGCCAGCACCAGGCCAGTGGCCGCCATCAAGGGACGCAGGGACAGAACGTAATCGCGCATGAAAATTCCCGGGGATAAAAACAAACGTCGGGACGGCCGGCTGACCGTCCCGACGCGTGGTGGGGCACTTAACTATACGAAAAGCTTAGCGCTGATAAACGATATCGGCGCGGCGGTTTTCCGCAAAGTCGGCTTCCGACGAGCCAGTCGCCTTCGGCTTTTCTTTACCGAAGCTGATGGTTTCGATCTGGTTGTCGCTGACGCCCAGCAGGGTCATCATGCGACGCACGGCGTCGGCACGGCGCTGGCCCAGGGCCAGGTTGTATTCGGCGCCGCCGCGTTCGTCGGTGTTGCCTTCGATCTTGATTTTCTGCTGCTGGTGCGAAGCCAGGTAACGGGCGTGGGTTTCCACCAAGCCGCGGTACTGGTCGGACACCGTGTAGCTGTCGAAGTCAAAGTATACCGAGCGCTGTTGCGCCAGGATGCTTTGGGGGTTGAAGGGATCAAGGATCTGGCCGGAGGCCGAGGATCCTTGGCCAGCGCCTCCGCCCTGACCCGCTTTATCGTCGAGAGGGACGGAGCTGCAAGCTGCCAGGGTGGCGGCCAGAGCGGCGATGGTTAGGCTTTTGGCAATGCGCGACTTCATGATAGTTCCTTTGCAAAGAGAGTCACACGTGTTATCGGGTAAATGGGCCCCAAGTCGGTTCACGTATTTCCCCGTTCAGTACCGAAAGCGTCTGCCGTACGCGACCATCGCTCGAAACACCTGCAAGCACGCTACGTCCGTTTTGGATCGCGGCGTAGAGGACTTGCATGCCGTTCGGCGCGAAGCTTGGCGACTGATCGTCACGACCATCGGTCAACAAGTTCTCCGAGCCGGAGGACAGGTTCAACGATGCGATTCGAAACGCGCCGTCGCGTCTGGCAACGTACAGCAGCGTCGATCCATCGGGGGAAATTCGGGGTGAGATGTTGTAACCACCATTAAACGTGAGGCGGCGAGCATCGCCACCGTCCAGGCCGGTTTGGTAAATTTGCGGCCCGCCGCTGCGGTCACTGGTAAAGATAATGGAACGGCCGTCCGGCGTAAAGCTCGGCTCGGTGTCAATCCCGGGAGAACGCGTAACTCGCTTCATATTCGAGCCGCCGGCCGCGCTAACGATGTAAATTTGCGACAGACCATCACGCGTCAGGGCCACGGCAAGCTGGGTGCCATCGGGCGACCAGCCGGGGGCGCTGTTGTTGCCCTTGAAGTTGGCGACCGGCACGCGGGCGCTGGTGGCCAGGGTGTGCACGTACACCACCGGCTTGCCGGATTCGAAGCTCACGTACGCCAGCTTGGAACCATCGGGCGACCAGGACGGCGAGATGATCGGCTCACGCGAACGCAGGGCGACCTGCGGATTCTGGCCGTCGGCGTCAGCCACCTGCAGTTCGTAGGTGGCGCCTTGCTTGAGCACGTAGGCGATGCGGGTCGAGAACACGCCGCGCACGCCGGTGATCTTTTCATAGATGCGGTCGGCGATCTGGTGGGCGACGCGGCGCAGTTCCTGCTCGGTGCCGGAGAACGCGACGCCATCCAGCTGGCCCTTCTTGACCGTGTCGGCCAGGCGGTAGCGCACGTCGTAGCGGCCGTCGTTGCCGCGCACGATGCTGCCGTAGGCGATGAAGTCGGCGCCCTTGGCGCGCCAGTCGTCATGGGCGATGGGCGAATCGACGTTCAGGCCCGAACCGGCGGCGCTGATCAGGCGGAACTGGCCGGTGCGGGTCAGGTCGGCGCGAATCACTTCGGCCAGGGCGCGGCCATGGGCGTCGTCCACCGCGAAATCGGCGATGGCAACGGGGTATTGGGTGGCGCCGGTGCCGGAAATGTCGACACGCAGCTGGGCCTGGGCGGGCTTGAGGGCCATCAGGCAGGCCAGCGCCAGCAGCAACAGGCCGAATCCATACGATCGCCAGAGAACGAGGGGGGAAGCTCGTCGGCTATGGGCGGGAGTCATAATCAGCAATCTCCTGTCAATCATACATTCTGTACACAACGTCAATGATGGGCTCGTAGCGGCCGGTCGAAGGCTTGGGGAAGGGGTTGCAGCGGCGGATGCCGGTCTCGACCGCGCGGTCGAAGCCCGCGTTGCCGGAGGAACTGGTCAACGTGACCCCGTTAACCTTCCCGTCAGAACCTAACTGTACCCGGTATTGGGCCGTCGGATTGTCCGAGCCGCTGCGCGGCGGCGGCGGGTAGGCCACGCCGGGTTGCACGCAGGCGCGCACCTTGGCGCCATAGCCGCTGTCGCGCCCGCCACCGGCCTGGTTGCGGTCGGCGGTGCCGCCGGGAATGCCGGCCGCGCCCAGGGCGTCGTTGCGGAACGCATCCTTCAGGGCCTTGTCGGCCGCGGCCTTCTTGGCGGCTTCTTCCTTGGCCTTCTTTTCGGCGGCGGCTTTTTCAGCGGCGGCTTTGTCGGCCGCGGCCTTTTCAGCCGCGGCCTTCTCGGCAGCCGCCTTTTCAGCCGCTGCCTTCTTGGCGGCGTCTTCCTTGGCCTTCTTTTCGGCAGCGGCCTTGTCCGCAGCCGCCTTCTCCGCCGCAGCCTTGTCGGCGGCGGCCTTCTCGGCCGCCTGGCGTTCCTGTTCGAGGCGCTTCTTTTCCTTCAGCTCGGCCTGCTTGCGCTCTTCCTCCAGGCGCGCCTTTTCCTTGGCGGCCTCGGCGGCCTGGCGGGCCTGTTCTTCCTTCTCTTTCTTCTTCTTGGCTTCCTGCAGCGCGATCTCGGGATCGACCTCGTCGGCCTTGGGCTGGGCCTGGGGCTCCGGCTTGGGCGGGGGCGGCGGCGGCGGGGGCTCGGGCTGCTTTTCCGGCTCGGGCTCGGGTTGCGGCTTGGGCTGGGGCTTGGGCGGTTCGGGTTGCGGTTGGGGCGGGGGCGAGACCGGCGAATTGCCGTCGGCCCACAGCTGCACTTCCACCGGTCCCGGGTTTTCAGTGCGCCAGTTCAGGTTGAAGATCAACACGGCCAGCAGCAGCGCGTGCACCAGCAACGCCAGGACCAGCGCGATCCGGTTGTCGTTGTTGGGCGGCGTGGCCGGGGGGCCGCTGTGGTGTCGAATGATGGGTGGCGTCATGAGCGTTGCAGGCCGGCGGCGCCGGCGGAGGACGTCGCGTTAGCGTTTTTTCGCGGGGGCGGGCTGGTTGCCGCCGGCGGACTGGTCCACCAGCAGGCCCAGGCGGGTGATGCCATTGGTACGCAGTTCGTCCATGACCTTCACGACCGTCTCGTAGGGCACCTTGCCGTCGGCCGCGATCACCACCGGCGTTTCCGCCGTGATGCGCGAACGCACCTGCGCCACCAGTTCGGGACGGGCAATGTCCTGCATGGTGGCGCCGGGTTCGCGCATGCGCAGCGCGATCTTGCCGTCTTCCGAAATCTGGACTTCCAGCGGCTTGACGGGAACGTCGGACGCGGCGCCCACCGAGGGCAGCTGGATCAGGCCCGGCGTGATCAGCGGTGCGGTCACCATGAAGATGACCAGCAGCACCAGCATCACGTCGATGTAGGGCACCACGTTGATGTCGGCCTTCATGCGGCGGCCGGACCTGCCGCGCGAGCTTACCGAGGGCATTAGCGCACCTGCCGTTGCAGAATGTTCAGGAATTCATCGACGAAGCTGTCGAAACGGATCGAGATGCGATCGATGTCGTTGGTGAAGCGGTTGTACGCGACCACCGCGGGGATGGCGGCGAACAGGCCGATGGCGGTGGCGATCAGCGCTTCGGCGATACCCGGGGCCACCGAGGCCAGCGTGGCCTGCTGCATGTTCGACAGACCGATGAAGGCGTGCATGATGCCCCAGACCGTGCCGAGCAGGCCGATGTAGGGCGAAACCGAGCCGGCCGAGGCCAGGAAGTTCAAGTGGGATTCCAGCGCGTCCATTTCGCGCTGGTAGGCGGCGCGCATGGCGCGGCGCGGGCCGTCGAGCACGGCGGTGGCGTCATTGCTGGCGTTGCCGCGGCGGGCCTTCAGGAACTCGGTCATGCCGGCATCGAAGATGCGGGCCAGCGCACCTTGCTCGTCGCGGCGCGAGGCCACCGCCTGTTGCAGCATCGACAGGTCGCCGCCCGACCAGAAATCGTCTTCGAAACGGCGGGTCTGGGCGTGGGCGCGCTTGATGGCCAGCCGCTTGGCGAAGATGTACGTCCAGGACATGATCGAGATGCCCAGGAGCATCAGCATGATCAGCTGGACCGGCACGCTGGCGTGCGAAATCAACGAAAGCAACGACATGTCGTTGGTGGCTTGCATGGTTATTCCTGAATTGATTCCAGTTTGGCGCGGACGTCGGCCGGTAGTTCCACCGGCCGCATGTTGACGGCATCGACGCAGCAGACTTGGATATTGCCTTCGGCAAGCAGTTCCCCGTCCCGTTCTGCGCGCTGCGCGAAGTGTATCGAAGCGCGGCCCAGTCGTGTGACCCGGCTGCGTATCGTAAGCAAATCGTCCAGCTTGGCCGGTTTGCGATAAGACATGTCCAGGGCGCGGACAACGAACAGGCGCTGCTCGCCGACGGCCAGGTCGGATTGATTGACTCCCAGGTCGCGCAGCCATTCGGTGCGGGCGCGCTCCAGGAATTTCAAATAGTTGGCGTAGAAAACCACCCCGCCCGCGTCCGTGTCTTCGTAGTAGACACGGACCTGCAGGAGGGATTCGGTGGACTTCGGATCGGTCACGATGGGAGATTCGATGATGCGGGTCGGGACGCGAAAAGTCCGTAGTTACTTTAAGGTTTACAGCGTGTCGAGTTTCGTCAGCACGGTTTCAAGCGCGGACTCTACCGGAATCTTGGCCGCTTCGGTTTCCCGACGGGCCTGCAATTCCACCACACCGTCGTTCAATCCGCGTTCTCCAACTGTTACACGGAGCGGCGCGCCGATCAATTCCCATTCGGCAAACATGACGCCGGGGCGGGCGTCGCGGTCGTCCAGGATGACGTCCACGCCGCGCGCCAGCAGCGATTCGTACAGCTTCAGGGAGGTGTTACGCACGGTTTCGCTTTTGCCCCAGCCCACCGGGCAGATGACGACTTCGAACGGCGCGATGGCGCGCGGCCAGATGATGCCGCGGTCGTCGTGGTTCTGCTCGATGGCGGCGCCGACGATACGGGTGATGCCGATGCCGTAGCAGCCCATTTCCAGCACGGCCGGCTTGCCGGTTTCGTCCAGGAAGGTGGCCTTGAGGGCTTCGGAGTACTTTTTACCCAGGTAGAAAACGTGTCCGACCTCGATGCCGCGCTGGATCGACAGCGTGCCCTTGCCGTCCGGCGAAGGGTCGCCGGCGACCACGTTGCGCAAGTCGGCCACCTGTTCGGGTTCGGGCAGGTCACGGCCCCAGTTCACTCCCTGGATGTGGAAGTCTTCGCGGTTGGCGCCGCAGACGAAATCGGCCATGTTGGCCACGGTGCGGTCGGCGATGACGTGCACCGGGCGCGCGGTGCGCACCGGGCCCAGGTAGCCGGGCTTGCAGCCGAAATGCTCGACGATTTCGCTTTCGGTGGCGAAACGGAAGCCGGCCAGGCCGGGCAGCTTGCTGGCCTTGATCTCGTTCAGTTCGTGGTCGCCGCGCAGCAGCAGCAGCCAGATCTCGACCTTGCCCTTGTCGCCATCGGTGGCCAGGACGATGGACTTCACCGTGCGCTCCAGCGGCAGGTCCAGCAGGCGGGCCACGTCTTCGCACTTGGCGGCGCCCGGGGTGGCCACGTCGGCCATGGGCTGGGTGGGCGCGCCGCGCTCGGCGTACAGGCCGGGCGCCTCGGCCAGCTCGATGTTGGCGGCGTAGTCGGAATCGGCGTTGTAGACCAGCAGGTCTTCGCCGGTGTCGGCGATCACCTGGAATTCATGGCTGCGAGTGCCGCCGATGGAGCCGGTGTCGGCCGCGACGGCGCGGAACTCCAGGCCCAGGCGGCCAAAGATGCGCATGTACGCGGCGTACATGTTGTCGTAGCTCTTCTGGGCGCCGGCTTCGTCGCGGTCGAAGGAGTAGGCGTCCTTCATGGTGAATTCACGGCCGCGCATCAGGCCGAAGCGGGGGCGGCGCTCGTCCCGGAACTTGGTCTGGATGTGATAGAAATTCAGCGGCAGCTGGCGATAGCTGTGGATCTCGTTGCGGGCGATGTCGGTGATCACCTCTTCCGAGGTCGGCTGCAGCACGAAATCGCGCTGGTGCCGGTCCTTGATGCGCAGCAGCTCGGCGCCGTACTGCTCCCAGCGGCCCGATTCCATCCAGAGTTCGGCCGGCTGGACTACCGGCATCAGCAGTTCGATCGCGCCCGAGGCGTTCATTTCCTCGCGGACGATGGCCTCGACCTTGCGGATGATCTTCAGGCCCAGCGGCATGTAGGTGTAGATCCCG
The DNA here is from genome assembly GCF_052906545.1 of Achromobacter sp. CSND-B12. NCBI lineage: Bacteria > Pseudomonadati > Pseudomonadota > Betaproteobacteria > Burkholderiales > Alcaligenaceae > Achromobacter > Achromobacter sp. CSND-B12. The sequence continues at coordinate 3,947,039 of NZ_JBREGJ010000001.1, forward strand.
CCCGCGAGCTTGCGGATCATGCCGGCCCGGGTCATCAGCTGGTGGCTGGCGACTTCGGCTTCGGAAGGGGCTTCTTTCAGGGTGTTGATATGGTAGTTGGATGCGCGCATGTTTAAAGGTGGCAGCAGATACGTATAATCGACTGTAATTGTATTGAATTCGGTGGGGGTGGCCCATGCTTGACCGCGAAGGCTACCGCCCCAATGTCGGCATCATTCTCGTCAATAGCAGAAACGAGGTCTTTTGGGGCAAGCGTATCAGGGAACATGCCTGGCAGTTCCCGCAGGGCGGCATCAAGTACGGCGAAAGCCCGGTGCAGGCCATGTATCGCGAGCTCCATGAAGAGGTGGGCCTGAAGCCCGAGCATGTCCGTATTTTGGGGCGTACACGCGATTGGTTACGTTATAACGTGCCCGATCACTTCGTCCGGCGTGAGTGGCGTGGCCACTATAAAGGACAAAAGCAGATTTGGTTCTTGTTGCGCCTGGTGGGACGTGACAGCGACGTATGCCTGCGCGCGACGCAGCATCCGGAATTCGACGCCTGGCGCTGGAGCCAGTACTGGGTGCCGCTGGATGCCGTGATCGAGTTCAAGCGGGACGTCTATACCCAGGCGTTGAACGAGTTGTCGGCAATCCTCTTTCGGCGTCATCACGAAACCCGCTACCTGCGTCAGCGCGTGCATGGGCAGCGGGCGGCGGAGAACTTGCCCGAAGGAACGGACGGTCATGCGCATATTGTTGGTTGAAGATGAACGGGACATGGCGTCCTGGCTGATGCGCGCGCTCGCGCAAAGCGGCTTCGTGCCGGACCACGCGGCCGACGCCCGCACGGCCGAGGCCTTCATGGCGGGCACCGAGTACGACGCCATCGTCATGGACCTGCGCCTGCCCGACAAGCACGGCCTGGTGGTGCTGCGTGAGATGCGCAACCGCGATGACCGCACCCCGGTGCTGCTGCTGACCGCCCAGGGCGCCCTGCAGGACCGGGTCCGCGGCCTGAACCTGGGCGCTGACGATTTCCTGACCAAGCCGTTCGCCCTGGAAGAACTGGAAGCCCGCCTGACCGCGCTGGTGCGCCGCAGCCGCGGCCGCCAGCATCCGCGCCTGCAGTGCGGATCGCTGTCGTACGACAGTGAAAGCCGCGCCTTCACGCTCGACGGCTCCCTGCTGTTCCTGACCCCGCGCGAGCATGCCGCCCTGGCGGCGCTGCTGACGCGCAGCGGCTACCCGGTGGACAAGTCGCAACTGTTCGGCAAGGTCTTCACCCACGACAGCGAGGCCAATCCGGACGCCATCGAGGTGGTGCTGCACCGCCTGCGCAAGAAGCTGGCCGGCAGCGACGTGCGCATCGTCACGGTGCGCGGGCTCGGCTACATGCTGGAAAGCGTCGCCAGCGAAGCCGCCGACTCCTGACGCCCTCGTGAGCCTCCGGATCCCTGGGTTGCCGCGGGTCGGCATCCGCGCGCTGCTGATCATCCTGTTGCTGCCCGGCGTGGTGGCGCTGCTGGTCATCGACAGCCTGAACGACTACCGCACCCTGTCCGAGATCACCAACGAGGCCTACGACAGCGCGCTGGTCGAGCCTGCCCGGGTCCTCGAAAGCAGCCTGGAATTCACGCCCGACGGCTCGCTCCAGGTGGCGACGCCACTGTACGCCCAGGTCATGCTGGAATCGCGCGCCGGGCTGCGCAAGTATTTCCGCATCGAACAGATTGATCCGCCCTTGCCGGACGGCGCGCCGGTGCCCCTGGAACAGGGCAAGACGCTGCTGGGCATGCCCGAACTGCCGCGCCCGCCAAGCTGGCCGCGCTCCAACGGGCCGCCGGTGTTCTACGACGGGGTCTACCGCAACGACCCGGTGCGGGTGGTATCGCTGGTGCGCGACCTGTATTACCAGGGCGTGCATCGCCAGGTGTTGGTGCTGGTGGCCGAAAGCACGGGCAAGCGCATCGAGGCCGAGAACAGCGCCCGGCGCCAGGAAATCCTGCGCGACGCGCGCATGCTGGCGCTCGTGGTGCTGCTGGTCTGGTGGGGGGTGTCCTGGGCCTTGAAGCCGCTGCGCCGCCTGCGCGCCGACATCCGCAACCGCAGGCCCGACGACCTGACCCCGCTCGATGCCTCTCGCGTGCCCAGCGAAGTTGCGCCGCTGGTCGACGCCGTCAATCACCACATCGCCCGTTACCGCCGCGTGCTGGAAGAGCAGTCGCATTTCCTGGCCGACGCCTCGCACCAGTTGCGCACGCCGTTGGCCATCATGCTGACGCAGGCGCAATACGCCTTGCGCGAACGCGATCCGGCGCGGGCCCAGGAAGGCTTGCGCGCCATCGTCGACCAACTGGGCCGCACCCGCCGCCTGACCGAGCAATTGCTGTCGCTGGCGCACGCCAACCAGGCGGACCAGTTGCCGCGCCAACTGCTCGACATGAACGCCGTCTCGCGCGAGGTGGTGTTGCAGTACCTGCCGCTGGCGCATGAAAAACAACAGGATCTGGGCTGGGTGCAGGCCGTCAACGCGCAGGGCCAGGAAATCGGCGCGCCCGTGTCCGGCAGCGAAGCCGAATTGCATGAGGCCTTGTCCAACCTGGTCCACAACGCCATCCATTACGCGCCCGTCGGGGCGCGCATCACGGTATCGGTCAGCCGGGTCGAAAACCGCGCCGAGGTGGCCGTGTCCGACAACGGCCCCGGCCTGCAGCCGCTCCTGCGGGCCCGCGCCTTCGCCCGCTTCGAGCGTGTCGGGACCGACAAACCGGTGGCATCCTCCGGCTCGGGCCTGGGACTGGCCATCGCCCGGGCCTATGCCCGCCGCAACGATGGCGACATCGAATTGCGCGACGGCGAGCCCAACGCGCAGGGCGGGGTCGGCCTGGCCTCCGTGCTGTGGCTGCCGCTGGCGACGACCGTTTCGCAGTATCCGCGTCCCGCCGACGTCGAGTTCACCGGCGAACAATAATTCCGCCAAGCTTTCATTCCATCGCCCCGAGCCGCGTGGCGCGACGCATCTTTCTCCATCAGGGATAACCCCCGGATTCAGGATCGCGACAGCGCATAGAAAGCGGATTAGCAGCTTCCTTCCGTAATCTGCCAGCCGGCTTGTTGTAAAGAGCCGGATGGCGCACGCTCTTGGCGCCATCCCGAGGGCCCGCACGGCCCTGCTCCAGGAGGATGGAAGTGCAAAAAACAATTAATAGAAAGGACTACTACGGCGGCGCGCTGATGGTCCTTGTCGGGTTGGGGGCGATCTACGGTGGTACGGACTATCACATCGGAACGCTCAGTCACATGGGGCCGGGGTTCTTCCCCGCGGCACTGGGCGGCCTGCTGGCGCTGACGGGGATCCTGATCGCGATCTCGGCGCGCTCCGGCGAATCCACGCCGCCCGCGCCGGGCGATGGCCACGCGCACGGCCTGCCGGACCTGCGCGGCAGCGTCTGCATCCTGCTCGGGACGCTGGCGTTCCTGCTGTTGGGCCACTACGGCGGCCTGCTGCCCGCCACGTTCGCCATCGTGTTCATCTCCGCCCTGGGCGACCGCAAGAACACGGTCAAGCAGGCATTCGTGCTGTCGATCGGCATGTCCGTGATCGCGGTGGTGGTTTTCTGGTGGGCGCTGCAACTGCAGCTGCCGCTGTTTCGCTGGGGTTGATACGCCATGATTTCTCAAGCTTTGACCGATCTCTGGTACGGCTTCGGCGTCGCGTTCCAGCTCCATAACCTGATGTGGTCGTTCTTCGGCGTGCTGGTGGGCAACCTCATCGGCGTGCTGCCCGGCATGGGCGCGCTGTCGGCCATCTCGATCCTGCTGCCGCTGACCTACGTGATGCAGCCGGTGCCCGCCATCCTGATGCTGGCCGGCATCTTCTACGGCTCGCAGTACGGCGGCGCCATCGGCGCGATCCTGCTCAACCTGCCTTCGCATCCGCCGCACGCAGTGACGTGTCTTGACGGGTATCCACTGACCAAACAGGGCAAGGGAGGGACGGCGCTCGGCATCACGATGATCTGCTCGTTCTTCGCGGCCTCGGTCGGCATCATCGTCATGATCTTCGCCTCGCCGCTGCTGGTCGAGGTGGCCTTCAAGTTCGGCCCGACCGAGATCTTCTCGATCATGCTGCTGGGCCTGCTGGCCGGCGCCACGATGTCGCGCGGCTCGCCGCTCAAGGGCGTGGCCATGACGCTGTTCGGCCTGATGTGCGGCGTGGTCGGCACCGACGTGAACACCGGCACCATCCGCTTCTCGTTCGGCCTGCTGGACCTGTCCGATGGCCTGGAACTGGTGGCGATCTCGATGGGCCTGTTCGGCGTTGCCGACTTCCTGATGAGCGTCAACCGCATGACCATCATCGGCAGCGGCGCCAAGCTGCGCCTGCGCGACATGCGCCCCAGCAAGCAGGAAATGAAGACGGCCTTCTGGCCGATGGTGCGCGGCACCGCGGTGGGCACGCTGTTTGGCGCCATGCCCGGCACCGGTCCCACCATCACCACCTTCGTGGCCTACGCGCTGGAACGCAAGATCTCCAAGACGCCCGAGCAGTTCGGCACCGGCATGATCGCGGGCGTGGCCTCGCCCGAAGCCTCGTCGCACTCCAAGACGCAGGTCGACTTCATCCCCACGATGAGCCTGGGCATCCCCGGCGACGCGGTGATGGCGCTGATCCTGGGCGCGCTGCTGATCCAGGGCATCCAGCCCGGCCCGCAGCTGATCACCGAGCATCCGGACATCTTCTGGGGCCTGATCGCCAGCTTCTGGGTCGGCAACGTGCTGCTGATGGTGCTCAACGTGCCGCTGATCGGCGTCTGGGTCAAGCTGCTGCAGGTGCCATACCGCTACCTGTTCCCGTCGGCGCTGTTCTTCATCGCGGTGGGCGTGTTCAGTACCCAGAACAGCCTCTTCCAGATCTGGGAAGTGCTGGCCTTCGGTGTGATCGGCGCCATCCTCATGACGCTGGAATTCTCGGTCGCGCCCATCCTGCTCGGCTTTGTGCTGGGCCCCATGGTCGAAGAAAACTTCCGCCGCGCCTTGCTATTGTCGCGCGGTGACCTGGCGGTGTTCGTGCAACGCCCGATCAGCGCCTGGTTCATTGCCGCCAGCGCCTTGCTGATCCTGCTGCAGTTGTGGGCCTTCGCGCGCCGCAGCCGCGGCAAGAACAAGCCGCAGGTGCCGCAAGCGGCCTGACACCCGGCATTGTCCGCAGCGCAAACGGCCCGGCCTTCACGCCGGGCCGTTTGATTTGTGCGCCGTCTTCCCCCATGCTTGCGATTTCCCGAGCCCGTCCGGATCTACGCCATGCATATCCTCTTCGCCTGCCCCCTGCACGACCCCGACGTCTGGGTCCCGCGCCTGCAAGCCGCCATGCCCGGCTGTCGCATTTCCGTCTGGAATCCCGACGGCCCGCCATCCGGCGCCGAGGTCGCCCTGGTATGGAAGCCGCCGGTCGAGCTGTTCCAGCACGAGACCGGCATCGAGACGCTGTTCAACCTGGGAGCGGGCGTGGACGCCTTGCTCAAGATGAAGGAGATTCCGCCGCACGTGCGCATCGTGCGGCTGGAGGACGCCGGCATGTCGGTGCAGATGGCCGAGTACGCGCTTTACGCGCTGCTGCGCGTGTCGCGCGATTTCCAGGCCTTCGACGAATCGCAGGCGCGCCAGCACTGGGATACCCGCGAAGGCACGCGCCAGGCCGATTGGCCGGTGGGCGTTCTGGGCCTGGGCCAGGTCGGCGCGCGCGTGGCGCAGACGCTGGCCGAGTTCGGTTATCCGGTGGCGGGCTGGTCGCGCACGCCGCGCGAGATTCCCGGCGTGGAGTCCTTCTCCGGGCAGGACGCCTTGCCGGCCTTCCTGGCGCGCACCCGCTTCCTGGTGAACGTGCTGCCGCTCACGCCCGACACCCGTGGCATCCTCAACCGCGGCACGCTCGGCCAACTGCTGCCCGGGGCGCACCTGGTCAACGTCGGCCGTGGTGAACACCTGGTCGAGGAAGACCTGGTGCAGATGCTGGAAGAGGGCGAAATCGCCGGCGCCACGCTCGACGTGTTCCACACCGAACCGTTGCCCAAGGATCATCCGTTCTGGCGCGATCCGCGCGTGCATGTCACGCCGCACATCGCCGCCCGCACGCTGCGCGACGAAAGCATCGAGCAGATCGCCGGCAAGGTCGCCCGGCTGATGCGCGGCGAACCCCTCACCGGCGTGGTCGAGCGCGAGCGCGGCTACTGAGCGGCGGGCGCCGTGGCGCCTTGCTTCTCCAGCCGCTGATAGGTGGGGGGCAGGCGCTGCGACAGGAAATCCAGCAGCGTGCGCACCGCCGGCATCATGCCGCGCCGCGACGGATAGATGCAGTGGACGATGCCTTCCGGCGATTGCCACTGCGGCAGCACCGGCACCAGTTGGCCGCGGCGCAGTTCTTCCTGGGTCGCGATCGAGGGCAGCAACGCGATGCCGCGGCCGCGCACGGCGGCTTCCACCAGCACGATGAAGTCGTTGCACGAGAGCTGCGGCTTGAGTTCGATGTGCACCTCTTCGCCCTTGTCGTTGCGCAGCGGCCAGCGCACCTCGTTCTGCGGATCGCTGAAGCTCAGGGTGGTGTGCGAGGCCAGGTCCTGGGGCGTGTCGGGCGCGCCGTGGCGCTGCAGGTAGCCCGGGCTGGCCACCAGCGTGCCGCGCGCCGTGCCCAGGTGCCGCACCACCAGTTCCGCGTCGGTATCGAGCTTGGTGCGCACCCGCAGTGCCAGGTCCACCCCTTCGCGGATCAGGTCCACGCGGCGATTGGTCACCAGCAACTGCACCGAAATGGCCGGCCAGGCGTCCAGGAATTCCGGCAATAGCGGCGCCAGCACGTCCTGCGCGATAGAGACCGGGCAGCTGACCACCACCGGGCCGGTGGGTTCTGACTGCAACTGGCGCATGGCGTCGTCGGCCGCGCGCGCCGAGGCGGCCATTTCACGGCAGTAATGCAGATAGCGTTCGCCGGCGGCCGTCAGGCGCAGGCGGCGGGTGGTGCGTTGCAGGAGCCGCACGCCCAGGCTTTCTTCCAGGTGCGAGATGCGGCGCGACAGGCGTGATTTGGGAATGTCCAGGGCTCGCGCCGCCGCGCTGAAACCGCCTTGTTCGACGACTTGGGAAAAATAGTAGAGGTCGTTTAGATCTTGCATGATTGTTCTATACCTGGAACGAATAGTTCATCATACCCGGGTTTATGTGATCAATTAAGCGGTCTACAGTGACGCCATGCATTCAGGACCCGCGCCCTTCGCGGTCCGCACTGGAGATCACGTCATGAAGACCCTCGTCATCCTTTCCTCGATTCTCGGCAACCGCTCGCACAGCAAGGAGCTGGCCGATCACATGGTGGCCCGCATCAAGCAGGCCAATCCCGCTGCCGTCATCACCACCCGCGACATCGGCGCCGAGCCCTTGCCGTACTTCGACGGCGCGACCGCCGGCGCCCTGTTCACGCCCGCCGATGCGCGTACGCTGGAGCAGCAACGCATCGTCGAACGCAGCGACGCGCTGGTTGCGGAACTGCTGCAGGCCGATCGCATCGTGTTCGCGGTGCCGGTCTACAACTTCAACCTGCCCGCCCAATTCAAGAGCTACCTGGACCACGTGGCCCGTGCCGGCGTCACGTTCCGTTATACGCCGGAAGGCGTGGCCGAGGGCCTGGTGAAGGGTAAGCAGGTGTTCGTGCTGACCGCGCGCGGCGGCAAGGCGGAAGGCACGCCCGCCGATACCATGACGCCGTACCTGCGGCAGATGCTGGGCTTCCTGGGCATGGATGAAGTCACGTTCATCGCCGCCGAAGGCATGGCGATGGGCGAAGTCGCGGCGCTCGAAGGCGTGGCACTGGCGCGCCAGCGCATCGACGCGCTCGACCTGGCGCCGTCGCAAGTCTCGCGGCAGGCCGCCTGACGCAACGAAAAAGCGGACCCGGCTGGTCCGCTTTTTTCATGTCGGCGGGCGTTCAATCCCGCAGGCGCTTGATCAGGCTGGAAGTATCCCAGCGGCCGCCGCCCATTTTCTGCACGTCGCCGTAGAACTGGTCCACCAGCGCCGTCAGCGGCAGACGCGCGCCATTGTGGCGGGCCTCGGCCAGCACCAGGCCGAGATCTTTGCGCATCCAGTCCACCGCGAAGCCGAAGTCGAACTTGTCGTCGACCATGGTGCCGCCGCGGTTTTCCATCTGCCAGCTCTGCGCCGCGCCCTTGCTGATCACGTCCAGCACCAGCTTCATGTCCAGGTCGGCGGCCTGGCCGAACGCCACGGCCTCGGACAGGCCCTGCACGATGCCGGCGATACAGATCTGGTTGACCATCTTGGCCAGTTGGCCGGCTCCGGGCGGACCCACGCGCGTCACGGCGCGGCCAAAGGCCTGAGCCACCGGCTTGATGGCGTCGAACACGGCCTGTTCTCCGCCGCACATGATGGTGAGAACGCCGTTGACCGCGCCGGCCTGGCCGCCTGACACGGGGGCGTCGATGAAGTTCAGGCCAAGATCCTTGGCTTGCGCGTAAAGTTCGCGCGCCACGTCCGCCGAGGCGGTGGTGTGGTCGACGAACACCGCGCCCGGGGCCATGCCGGCGAAGGCGCCGTCGGGTCCCAGGGTGACGCTGCGCAGGTCATCGTCGTTGCCGACGCAGGCGAACACGATCTGCGCGCCCGCGACCGCCTCGCGCGGCGTCATGGCGCTGCGGCCGCCGAATTCAGCGGCCCAGGCCTGGGCCTTGGAAGACGTGCGGTTGTAGACGGTGACGTCGTGCCCGGCGCGGGCCAGGTGGCCGGCCATGGGCAGGCCCATCACGCCCAGGCCGAGGAATGCGACTTTCTGGGCCACGACCGCGTCGTAGCTCTTGGTACCGATCGATGCCATGCAGGGGACTCCGCTGTGGAAAGGAAAACCTGAGGCAGTAACCTTAACGCAATCAATAGCCGGCGGCGAGTCCATCGCGACGGCTGTCGCTGGCGCTGACGTAGCCGTCGACGGCGGGATCGCCCAGGCGCCAGATGAACTGGCCGGAGCCGAAATCCATGTACGGGTCGTCGATGCCTTCAAGCACGTGGCCGCGCGCGCGCAGGCCCTGCGTCACGGCGGCGGGCATCGAGGTCTCCACGTCGACCGCCAGCCCCTGGTTCCACTTCCAGCGCGGGGCGTCGCAGGCCGCCTGGGGCTGCTGGCCGTAGTCGAGCATGCGCACCAGCGTCTGCACCTGGCCCTGCGGTTGCATGTTGCCGCCCATCACGCCAAAGCTCATCACCGGCGCGCCGTCGCGCATCAGGAAACCGGGAATGATGGTGTGGAACGGGCGCTTGCCGCCGGCCACCGCATTGGGATGATCGGCCTGGTTGCTGAAGCAGTGGCCGCGGTTTTGCAGGCTGACGCCGGTGCCCGGCACCACCACGCCCGAACCGAAGCCCATGTAGTTCGACTGGATGAAGCTGACCATCATGCCGCTGCGGTCGGCCGCGGTCAGGTAGACCGTGCCGCCCTGCGGGGCGTGGCCGCAGGCGAATGCCTGGGCGACGTTGGGATCGATCAGCCGGGCGCGTTCGGCCAGGTAGTCGGCGCGCAGCATCTGCTCGGGCGCCAGGCGCATGTGGCGGGCGTCGGCGACGTGGGCATAGACGTCGGCAAAGGCCAGCTTCATGGCCTCGAGCAGCAGGTGCTGCGTGTCGGGATGGTCGATGGGCCGTGCGGCCAGGTCGAAGTTCTGCAGGATGCCCAGCGCGATCAGGGCGGCGATGCCCTGGCCGTTCGGCGGAATCTGGTGCAGGGTGTGGCCGCGGTACGACTGGCTGATCGGCGTCACCCATTCCGGCGCGAAATCGCGCAGGTCGGCCAGCGTCATGGCGGCCTCATGGGCCTGTGCGTGGGCCACCAGCTTGTGGGCGGTTTCGCCCTCGTAGAAATCACGGCCGCCGCTTGCGGCGATGCGCTTGAGCGTTGCCGCGGCGCCTTTCAGGATGAAGTGCTCGCCGATCAGCGGAGCCCGTCCACGCGGCAGGAAGTGTTCCGAAAAGCCAGGCTGCGGTTGCAGCACGTCGGCCTGCGCCGCCCATTTCCGATGCACCATCGGACTGACGGCGAAGCCGCGCTCGGCGTAATCGATGGCGGGCGCGAGGACGTCGGCGAACGACAGCCGGCCCAGTTTTTCATGCAGCGCCGCCCAGCCCGCGACGCAGCCCGGCACCGTGACGCTGTCCCAGCCTCGGGTCGGTATCGCGCCCTGATGCCTGCGGCGGAAATAATCCGGGTTCCAGGCCATGGGCGCGGGACCCGATGCGTTCAGGCCGTGCAGTTTCGAGCCGTCCCAGACGATGGCGAAGCAATCCGATCCCAGGCCGTTGCTGACCGGCTCGGTCAGCGTCAGCGTCGCCGCCGCGGCGATGGCCGCGTCCACCGCGTTGCCGCCGCTGGCCAATACGCGTAGCCCCGCCTGCGCCGCCAATGGCTGCGAGGTGGCGACGATATTGCGGGCGAAGACCGGCGTGCGCGTCGTGGGGTAGGGGTTGTTCCAGTCGAAATTCATGTCGAATCATCGCGTGGGGTAAACCCGTAGCTTAACGTAGATGCCGGTGTTTGCGAGCACACCTTGTATTGGGTTGTAGTGGTTTGTTTCGTATGCCGGCTCGCGCCGGCGCCGGCCCGCCAAGCCGCGCGCGCAAAGAAAAACCCCCGGCAAGCCGGGGGTCGGTAGGGGACGCGATGCCGCCGCGCGCGGCGGCATTGTCCTCAATCTTCTTCGACGAAGGTCTCTTCGCGCTTCTTGCGGATCGCCGGCAGGGCCACCAGCACCACCAGGAACAGCGCCACGGCCAGCAGCGAGGCCGACAGGGGGCGCGTCACGAAGGTGCTGAAGTCGCCGCGCGACAGCAGCAGGGCGCGACGGAAGTTCTCTTCCATCATGGGGCCGAGCACCAGGCCCAGCAGCAGCGGGGCGCCTTCGCACTTCAGCTTCGACCAGACGTAGCCGATGATGCCGAAGATGGCGGTGGTGAAGATGTCGAACGTGTTGTAGTTCAACGAATACACCCCGATCGTGCAGAACACCAGGATCGCCGGGAACAGGATGCGGTAGGGCACCTTGAGCAGCTTGACCCACAGGCCGATCAGCGGCAGGTTCAGCACCACCAGCATCAGGTTGCCGATCCACATCGAGGCGATCAGGCCCCAGAACAGCTCGGGGTGGCTCGTCATCACTTGCGGGCCGGGCTGGATGTTGTGGATCGTCATCGCGCCGACCATCAGCGCCATCACGGCGTTGCCCGGGATGCCCAGGGTCAGCAGCGGGATGAACGAGGTCTGCGCGGCCGCGTTGTTGGCCGATTCCGGGCCCGCCAGGCCGGCCGGGTGGCCCTTGCCGAAGCGTTCCGGATTCTTCGAGATCTTCTTTTCCAGCGTGTACGACGCGAACGACGACAGCACCGCGCCGCCACCCGGCAGGATGCCCAGGGCCGAACCCAGGGCCGTGCCGCGCAGCACGGCGGGAGCGGATTCCTTGAACTCCTGCTTGTTCGGGTACAGGGTACCGATCTTGTCGGTGATGTCGACGCGGTTTTCCTTCTGCTCCAGGTTGGTCATGATTTCGGCGAAGCCGAACACGCCCATGGCCACGATGGCGAAGTCGATGCCGTCCTGCAGTTCGGGGATGCCGAAGTCGAAGCGGGCCACGCCCGAGTTGACGTCGGTGCCGACCATGCCCAGCAACAGGCCCAGGATGATCATCGCGATCGCCTTGGGCAGCGAGCCCGAGGCCAGCACCACGGCGCCGACCAGGCCCAGGCACATCAGCGAGAAGTACTCGGCGGGGCCGAACTTGAACGCGACTTCAGCCAGCGGGGGCGCGAAGGCGGCCAGCAGCAGCGTGGCCACGCAGCCCGCGAAGAACGAGCCCAGCGCGGCGATCGCCAGGGCGGCGCCGGCACGGCCATTGCGCGCCATCTGGTGACCGTCGAGCACGGTCACCACCGCGGACGTCTCACCGGGCAGCGCCACCAGAATGGCCGTGGTCGAGCCGCCGTACTGGGCGCCGTAATAGATACCCGCCAGCATGATCAGGCCGGCCACCGGGGGCAGCACGTACGTGATCGGCAGCAGCATCGCGATGGTCGGGACCGGGCCGATACCCGGCAGCACGCCGATCAGGGTGCCCAGAATGCAGCCCAGCAGGGCGTACAGCAGGTTCTCGGGCGTGAACGCCACCGAGAAACCCAACATCAGGTGATCAATCAATTCCATGGCCGCTTGCTCCTTAATTCATGCCCAGAAACGACGGCCACAGCGGGAAAATCAGCCCCAGCCCCTTGACGAACGCCAGATACGAGAACACCACCAGGAAGATGCCGTTGGCGACGGCGACCTTGAGGCTGAACTCGTGGCTGGCCAGGCTGCTGAGCACCACCAGCAGGAACACCGAGATATAGATACCCAGCAGTTTCAGGACCAGGCCATAGAAAACCACGGACCCCACCACCAGGAACACGATGCGCCAGTCGAACTTGTCGACGTGGGTTTCATGGGCCTTCTTGGACAGCGAGCCAAGCAGCACGATGGCACCCAGCAATGCGAGAACAATGCCCAGCCAGAAAGGAAAATACCCGGGGCCCATCCGGGCGGCAGTACCCATTTGGTAGCTGCTGGCTTGCCAGGCGAATCCCAGTCCAAGGGCGATGAACATCACCCCCGACCAGAAGTCCTGTCGATTGCGTAGCTGCATGATTGGTTGGCTCCTGTTTACAGCATGTAGATAAAAAGGGCTTGTGGTCCGCCACGCCGCCCGAAAGGCGAGTGACAGGCACAAAAAAGGCACGTCTGGGGTGCCCTTGGGTTCTTCTGAAAGCGTCGGCGAGGCTTCTTGAAAGGGCGAATGGTAATGGACGCCCGCGGCGATGCAAACCCTGTAAGCTAGGTGAAAGCCTGGGGTTTTCCCTAAAATTGGGGAACTCCCGATCCCCAGTTGTAACGGGACGGGCCAATTGAGGGTTTTTTGAAAGCTAAGTGAAAGTTGATAGAAAGAAATGCGAAAGCGGTCGTGGTGTGATCGTCGCGTTCCTGCCGCGCGGGGGACTTTTCTAGTCGGGCTCGATCGGTTATGTTGCCCGCCGCCGGCATGACCGCCGCATTTCCTACTGAATATTGCCGTGTTTCTCACCTTGCGTGAAGAGGCCCGATTCCCCACTGGATGGTTTACGATAGCGCCCATGCTGCAAGACCTAGACCAACTCGCCGCCCGTATCGGGCAACTGGTGCAACGCACCCGGCAACTCCACGCCGAGCGTGACGCGCTGCGCGCGCGCCTGAACGACTCCGAAACCGAGCAGCGTATGCTCAAGCAACGCGCCGCCGAGCGTGATGCCGACATCGCCGCGCTGCAGGCCAAATTGCAGGACAACGACGGCGCCGTCACCGCGATGCTTGAGCAGGCGCAACAGGCCGAAGCCGCCTTGCGCGAACAGCTCGCACGCGAAACCGCCGAGCGCCAGTCGCTCGAGACGCGTTTCTCCGCCCGGGAAACCGAACTGCAGGGCAACCTGCAACGCAGCGACACCGAACTACAGCGCCTGCGCGTGGCGGCCGCCGCCGCCCGCGAGCGCATCGACGCCGTCCTGGCCCGTCTGCCGGGTGCGCCGTCCGGAGAGCAACACTGATGGAACGCGTAGATGTAACGATACTCGGGCGCGACTACTCGCTGGCGTGCTCGGCCGAGGAAAAGCCCACGCTGCTGGCCGCGGTGCGCCACGTCGACCAGCTCATGCTGCGCATCCAGGGCACCGGCAAGGTCTCCAGCAACGAGCGCATCGCCGTGATGGCCGCGCTGCAGGTGGCTGGCGAGCTGCTCGCCATGAAAGCGCCGGATGGTCCGTTGGGTGGTTTGGCGGTCGGCGACTTCAAGCGTAGAATCGAGGACATGAACGCAGTCCTGGACGACGCCCTGTCAGGGCAAGAAAAGCTGCTCTGACGTTCATACGCGGTTTTCACCAAGGTTTTTCAGTATTTTCAGTTTGTCCCTGCCGTGTCCGTGACCTGGCCATACATTCTCTGAACCTATGTCTTATGGCATATTGGTTGCGGGAGTGCAGAGCTGGAGCGATTGTCTCTCGTAGACGAACCCGACGCTCTTCGGAACGCGACCACCTTGAACCTCAGGGTTCGAGATGCCGGCCTTGACGGCACAGGCGGGGCATCTATCCCAGCGGGCCTGCCACGAGCGCAGGTCCGCGTCGGGCGCCTCCCCATCGTCGTCCCTCATAGGACCAGTCCATGTCGAAATCCCCCGTTTTTTCGCTGACCAAACTTGGCGCGGCGTGCGCAGCCGTGGCCGCTTTGTCCATGGCGCAGCCCGTCTTCGCGCAGGCCCAGGCGCCGGCTCCCGCCACGGCGGAAGCCACGGCCAACCGGTCGCCGGAGCTGACCCTGCAAGCCACCGCGTCGTCCGAGGTCAAGCAGGACACGGTGCGCATCTCGCTGTCGGCCGAGACCGAGGCCGCCGACCAGCCCACCGCCGGCAAGAAGCTGACGGAGATGCTGGACGACGTGGCCAAGCGCGCGCGTGACACCAAGGGTGTCGAGGTGCGCACGGGCAGCTTCAACGTCTGGCCCAATTCCACCAGCAGCAGCAAAGGCAAGACCAGCACCACCTGGCGCGGCCAGGGCGAGATCATCCTCGAATCCAAGGATTTCGCGGCCGCCGCCGCGCTCGCGTCCAAGCTGTCCGACAAGACCGCCATTTCCAACATCAGCTTCTCGCTGTCGCGCGCCGTGCGCGAGGCCGAGGAACGCAAGCTGCTCAAGGAAGCCGCGCAGGCCTTCAAGGATCGCGCGCTGGCTGCCGCCAACGCCTTCGGCTTTTCGGGCTACCGCCTGAGCAAGCTCGAACTGGGCGGCTCCGGCGGCGTCACGCCGATGCCGCGCATGATGGGCGCCATGGCCAAGGACGCCTCGGGTGGCGCGGGCTTCAGCGCGGACGTCCCCCTGGAAGCGGGAGACGTCACGGTCAGCGTCGCCGTCAACGGGACGATCGTTTTGCAGTAAGCGCGAACATGATGGCGCCCAGGGCGACCATCGGCAGGGACAGCCACTGTCCCATGCTCAGTCCGCCCGCGAGCAGGCCCAGGAAGTTGTCCGGCTCGCGGGTGAACTCCACCAGGAAACGGAACGTTCCGTAACCCATCAGGAAGACCGCGCTCACCTGCCCCAGCGGGCGCGGCTTGCTAGAGAACCACCACATCAGCGCGAACAGCACGATGCCTTCCAGCCCCAGTTCATACAACTGGGACGGGTGGCGCGCGATGCCGTCGCCGCTGCTCGGGAACACCATCGCCCACGGCACGTCGGTCGGGCGGCCCCACAGTTCGCCGTTGATGAAATTGCCCAGGCGGCCGAAGCCCAGCCCCAGGGGAATCAGCGGCGCGATGAAGTCGCTGACGGCGAAGAAGGGCAGGCCTTTCTTGCGCGCGAACAGCAGCATCACCACGATCACGCCGATCAGCCCGCCGTGGAACGACATGCCGCCTTCCCACAGGTAGGCCACTTCCAGCGGATGGGCCAGGTAGTAGTTCGGCTTGTAGAACAGCACGTAGCCCAGCCGCCCGCCCAGCACCACCCCCAGCACGCTATAGAAGATCAGGTCTTCCAGGTCGCGCACGTTCAGGGACGTGGTGTGGCCGCTGGTGATGCGGCGCCGGCCCAGCAGATAGACCAGCGCAAAGCCCACCAGGTACATCAGCCCGTACCAATGGATGGACAGCGGCCCGATCTGCAGGGCAACGGGGTCGAATTTTGGATATTGCAGCATGTTCCGCCCGACACAATGAAGTTGAATGATAATAACCGGCGAGCCCTGCGGTAGATCGACATGCCAGGCGGTTGCCCTCGAATGCCGATGTATCCCGAGACTCGCCCGCGAGCGAGCTGGCACCCTCCCGGGCGCGATCGCCATGTCCGCGCCCTGACGGCCGACAGGAGACAACAGACCATGTCGCACAACGAACGTTCCCGCCACATCACCCACGGCGTCGCCCGCGCGCCCAATCGCGCCATGTATTACGCGCTCGGCTACCAGGAAGCCGACTTCGAGAACCCCATGATCGGCGTGGCCAACGGCCATTCGACCATCACGCCGTGCAACAGCGGCCTGCAGCGCCTGGCCGATGCCGCCATCGAGGCCATCCGGGGCGCCAGGGCCAATCCGCAGGTGTTCGGCACGCCCACCATTTCCGACGGCATGTCCATGGGCACCGAGGGCATGAAGTACTCCCTGGTGTCGCGCGAGGTCATCGCCGACTGTATCGAGACCGCGGCGCAGGGCCAGTGGATGGACGGCGTGGTGGTCATCGGCGGCTGCGACAAGAACATGCCGGGCGGCATGATCGCGCTGGCGCGCACCAATGTGCCGGGCATCTACGTCTATGGCGGCACCATCAAGCCGGGCCATTACCAGGGCAAGGACCTGACCATCGTGTCGGTGTTCGAGGCCGTCGGCGAATACACCATGGGCCGCATGGACGAGGCCGATTTCAAGCAGATCGAAAAATGCGCCATTCCCGGCTCGGGTTCCTGTGGCGGCATGTATACCGCCAACACCATGAGTTCGGCCTTCGAGGCCATGGGCATGAGCCTGCCCTATTCCAGCACGATGGCCAACGAAGACGACGAGAAAGTCGCCTCGGCCGCGGAATCGGCCCGGGTGCTCGTGGATGCGGTCAGGCGCGGCCTGCGGCCGCGCGACATCATTACGCGCGAATCCATCGAGAACGCGGTGTCGGTCATCATGGCGACGGGCGGTTCGACCAACGCCGTGCTGCATTTCCTGGCCATCGCCCACGCCGCCGAAGTGCCCTGGACCATCGACGATTTCGAACGCATCCGCCAGCGCGTGCCGGTGCTGTGCGATCTCAAGCCTTCCGGCAAATACGTGGCGACCGACCTGCACCGGGCCGGCGGCATTCCGCAGGTCATGAAGCTGTTGCTCAACGCGGGCCTGCTGCATGGCGATTGCATCACCATCACCGGCCAAACCGTGGCGCAATCGTTGGCCGACGTGCCTGATACGCCGCGCGCCGACCAGGACGTGATCATGCCGCTGGACCGCGCCCTCTACCCCCAGGGCCATCTGGCCATTCTCAAGGGCAATCTGTCGCCGGAAGGCTGCGTGGCCAAGATCACCGGCCTGAAGAATCCGGTGATCACGGGCCCGGCGCGGGTCTTCGACTCCGAAGACGACGCCATGGCCGCCATCATGGCGCGTCAGATCCGCGATGGCGACGTGGTGGTGATCCGCTACGAAGGGCCGAAGGGCGGACCCGGCATGCGTGAAATGCTGGCGCCGACTTCCGCGCTGGTGGGGCAGGGCCTGGGAGAAACCGTCGGCCTCATCACCGACGGCCGCTTTTCGGGAGGCACGTGGGGCATGGTGGTGGGCCACGTGGCGCCCGAGGCCTTCGTCGGCGGCCCGATCGCGCTGATCCGCGAGGGCGATTCGGTTACCATCGATGCCCACAAGCTGCTGTTGCAGCTCAATATCAGCGACGAAGAGATGGCGGCTCGTCGCCAGGCCTGGGTCCAGCCCAAGCCGCGTTATACACGCGGTGTGCTTGCCAAGTTCGGCAAGCTCGCCAGCACCGCGAGCCGTGGGGCAGTAACCGATGCATTTGATACGTAGTCTGTTGGCGGTCGCCGCCGGCCTGCTGGTCGCCGGCGCGGCCCAAGGGCAAACCACCGGCCTGGATCTGGCCAAGAGCAAGGCCTGCATGGCCTGTCACCAGGTCGACGTCAAGCGCGTCGGGCCGCCGCTGGCCAGCGTGGCCGAACGCTACGCCGGGCAGGGCGACGCCATGGTGGATTACCTGGCCGGCAAGATCCGCAGCGGTGGCCGTGGCGCCTGGGGCGCCGTGCCCATGCCGGCGCAAACCCATGTCAGCCCGGAAGACGCCCGCCTGCTGGCCGAATGGATCCTGTCACTGGCGCCGGCCAAGAAGTAGTCGTATCGTTTCTGGATAGTTTCAGCAAAGGAATCGTCATGGCAGAACTACCCTCCCCGGGCAATGAGGTCGCCGTTCTCGGCGGCGGCTGTTTCTGGTGCGTCGAGGCGGTCTTCACCGACCTGCGCGGCGTCAAGAGCGTGCTGCCCGGCTACAGCGGCGGACACGTCGACAATCCCAGCTACGAGCAGGTCTGCGGCAAGGACACCGGGCATATCGAGGTCGCGCGCGTCGAGTTCGATCCCGCCGAACTGTCCTACAGCGACCTGCTGCGCGTGTTCTTCGCTACCCACGACCCGACCACCCCGGGCCGCCAGGGCAACGACATCGGCCCGCAGTATGAATCGGCCATCTTCTGGCAGAACGAAACCCAGCGCGAGCAGGCCGAGGCCGTGATCGCCGAGGTCGAGGCGCAGAAGGTCTACGACGCGCCCATCGTGACCAAGCTCCTGGCGCCCGCGCGATTCTGGCCGGCCGAAGACTATCACCGCGATTATTTCGCGCTGCATCCCGAGCAGGGCTATTGCCAGTTCGTGATCGCGCCCAAGGTCGCCAAGTTCCGCAAGCAGTTCCAGGATCGCCTGAAGAAATAGGCGGGACGAAAAAAAACCTCGCGCAAGGCGAGGTTTCAAGGCCAGCGCCGGGCACATGGGTACCGGCGCTGGAGGGGGAAGCGGTCAGTCGACGGCCTTCACCACGCCGCGGCGCATCTGGTCCAGTTCGATGGATTCGAACAGCGCCTTGAAATTGCCTTCGCCGAAACCGTCGTTGCCCTTGCGCTGGATGATCTCGAAGAAGATCGGGCCGATCTGGTTCTCGGTGAAGATCTGCAGCAGCAGGCCGCCATCGGGGGCGCCGTCCAGCAGGATACGGTTCTTCTGCAGGCGCGGCACGTCTTCGCCATGGTTGGGCAGGCGGCGGTCCAGCAGTTCGTAGTAGGTTTCCGGCGTATCCAGGAATACCACGCCGTTGGCGCGCAGCGCCTCGATGGTGCCGTAGATGTCCTCGGTAGCCATGGCGATGTGCTGGATGCCTTCGCCACGGTACAGGTCCAGGTATTCCTGGATCTGGCCCTTCTCCTCGGTGCCTTCCTCGTTGATCGGAATGCGGATGTTGCCGCAGGGCGAGGTCATCGCCTTGGACTTCACGCCGGTCACCTTGCCTTCGATGTCGAAGTAACGCACTTCGCGGAAGTTGAACAGGCGCTCGTAGAACTCCGACCACTCGGCCATGCGGCCCTTGTGCACGTTGTGCGTCAGGTGGTCTACCAGCGTCAGCCCGGCGCCGCGGTGGTTCAGGTCGGCCTGCGCGTTCTGCGGATCCACCGGCACGAAGTCGACGTCATAGATGCTGATGTCGCCGATGCCGCCGTGGCCTTCCTTGCCGTTCCAGCGGTCCACCAGGTAGATCAGCGAATCGCCGATGCCCTTGATGGCGGGAATGTTCAGTTCCATCGGGCCGCTGTGCGAGTCGAAGCCCCAGGCGCCCAGCTCCAGCGCGCGCTTGTACGCGGCGGCCGCATCCTGGACACGGAAACCGATCGCACAGATCGACGGGCCGTGCAGGCGGGCGAAACGTTGGGCGAAGGAATCGGGTTCGGCGTTGATCAGGAAATTCACGCCGCCCTGGCGGTACAGCGTCACGTCCTTGTGGCGGTGCTTGGCGATTGCCTTGAAGCCCAGCAGTTCGAACACCTTGCGCAGCGCGGCGGGGTCCGGCGCGGCATATTCGATGAATTCGAACCCGGCGGTGCCCATCGGGTTGTCCCAGGGTTGGAAAGCGCTGCTCATGAGTCTGCTCCCTTGAGTCGTTGTAGAGGCGACTTGTCGTTCAAGTCTAGGATGAAGATTGTAGGGAGGAAAGGCAGGCAGACAATTGCAAACATGTCGCGAAAGTGGCAAGGTTGAGCAATAATATTGCCCACGATAAAAAATATGGGGCTGAAAATGTCTGACATGGAGCTGGATAGGACAGATATAAGGATCCTGGCCGAATTGCAACGGGACGGCCGCCTCAGCAACCAGGAGCTGGCGGACCGCGTATCGCTGTCGCCCAGTCCCTGCCTGCGCCGGGTGCGGCGGCTGGAAGAGAAGGGCTTCATCAAGAAGTACGTGGCGCTGATCGATGCCGACAAGGTCGGGCTGGGCCTGCTGGCCTACGTCAACATTCGCCTGAACAAGCACAGCGGTTCCAGCCACGCGCCCATGAGCGACTTCGCCCGCGACGTCCAGCTCTGGCCCGAGGTGGTCGAGTGCTATGCCATGTCCGGCGACATGGACTACCTGCTGCGCATCCAGGTCGCGGACCTGGCGCATTTCTCCAAGTTCGCCATGGACACCCTCATGCGCCATCCCGCCGTGGTCGACATGCGGTCATTCTTCGCACTCCAGCAGATCAAGGAAACGACGGAGCTGCGGCTGTAGCGAGCGGGATGAGCCCCTACCTGTCTGGTCTTCCATATAGGTGTCTATATAGAGATCGGAGAGCGCCGCGGTGGGCTGGATGCTTCCCGTCCGTGATGCTCTGTATATATATAGGGTGTCATCAGGAAGAGGGGGGGGCTCGGTGGATTTCCACCGAAACATAAGTGGGGCCGAAAACGGGAACGCCTATCTACTATCTATATAGGGACGTATATCCATCTCGGCGCGCTGTGGGGGCCTTCAGCCAAGGGGCAATCCAGAGGGAGCAGCCATATGGATACGTACTCTATATAGAGCGAATGGCGCAGAACGGATGACTTTCCCATGGCAAATGCGGGGTGCGTCCCCGGAAAACATCATCTTTCTGCAAAATGGTTGTCACGCCGGCATGACAAGCCAAAATTCTGTGCTATAGTCTCGCTCCTTCGCAGTTCAAGCAGTTTTGTTGAGCGGCGAGGCCAGGCAAGTGCAACGGATCCGAGTGCTACGGCAAGTGGATCTGACGCAGGGCAGCAAGGCGGTGAGTCAGCGATGATCCTCTCGAACCGGCGGTCGGCGAGTTTTGCGTAAGTCGGTGCAAATCAGGCAGAAGCCAGTTGCACGATCTGCAAAAATTGTGCTATAGTCTTGGGCTTGGTTGGTGACAGCGAATCAGGGTTTACCCGGTAGGGTAGGGTAGGGTAGGGTAGGGTAGGGTAGGGTGGTCTGGTCAACGTTGCAAGCCAGCTGGGGCGGTAACCAACCTCCGAAGCGATTTGGGGCTGCTGCGAAGTGAAGCGATTCACGAAGCGGCGGGGTTGCAAGATAGGATGCAAGTTAGGCAAAAGCCGGTTGCATAATCTGCAAAAGTTGTGTTATAGTTTCAGGCTTGGCGGTTACCGAAAACTTAGGGTTAACCCTGATATTTCGATAGCTGCTAAAGAGAAAGCCGGGTGCGAGCCTGGTGAGGCCTGAAGAGGTCGTAGGCAAGGCAGCGAAGTGAAGCAAGCGACGCTGACTTGACAAACGATAAAAACTTCTTCATAATCTCGTTTCTCTGCTGCTGACACAGCGATCGACGCGAAAGCGAAATCGCCGAAGAAAGCAGAAGATGCAGTAAGTAGTTTGGTAGTACAGAATTTGGCAGTACCGCTCTTTAACAATTAAACAACCGATAAGTGTGGGCGCTTGATGCGGGTGCACAGTGACTGGGTTTTAAGCCCCTTCACAAGCACAATGAAATCAAGTGCTCACTAGAAGTGAAGTACCTTAGATGTCAAGTCTAAGCACATACCTCACTTCCTTTGAGTAGCGACGTATGACTCGGTTCTTCGGAACTAAGAAATACGAAACAAATACAGAGATTAAACTGAAGAGTTTGATCCTGGCTCAGATTGAACGCTAGCGGGATGCCTTACACATGCAAGTCGAACGGCAGCACGGACTTCGGTCTGGTGGCGAGTGGCGAACGGGTGAGTAATGTATCGGAACGTGCCCAGTAGCGGGGGATAACTACGCGAAAGCGTAGCTAATACCGCATACGCCCTACGGGGGAAAGCAGGGGATCGCAAGACCTTGCACTATTGGAGCGGCCGATATCGGATTAGCTAGTTGGTGGGGTAACGGCTCACCAAGGCGACGATCCGTAGCTGGTTTGAGAGGACGACCAGCCACACTGGGACTGAGACACGGCCCAGACTCCTACGGGAGGCAGCAGTGGGGAATTTTGGACAATGGGGGAAACCCTGATCCAGCCATCCCGCGTGTGCGATGAAGGCCTTCGGGTTGTAAAGCACTTTTGGCAGGAAAGAAACGTCGCGGGTTAATACCCCGCGAAACTGACGGTACCTGCAGAATAAGCACCGGCTAACTACGTGCCAGCAGCCGCGGTAATACGTAGGGTGCAAGCGTTAATCGGAATTACTGGGCGTAAAGCGTGCGCAGGCGGTTCGGAAAGAAAGATGTGAAATCCCAGAGCTTAACTTTGGAACTGCATTTTTAACTACCGGGCTAGAGTGTGTCAGAGGGAGGTGGAATTCCGCGTGTAGCAGTGAAATGCGTAGATATGCGGAGGAACACCGATGGCGAAGGCAGCCTCCTGGGATAACACTGACGCTCATGCACGAAAGCGTGGGGAGCAAACAGGATTAGATACCCTGGTAGTCCACGCCCTAAACGATGTCAACTAGCTGTTGGGGCCTTCGGGCCTTGGTAGCGCAGCTAACGCGTGAAGTTGACCGCCTGGGGAGTACGGTCGCAAGATTAAAACTCAAAGGAATTGACGGGGACCCGCACAAGCGGTGGATGATGTGGATTAATTCGATGCAACGCGAAAAACCTTACCTACCCTTGACATGTCTGGAATGCCGAAGAGATTTGGCAGTGCTCGCAAGAGAACCGGAACACAGGTGCTGCATGGCTGTCGTCAGCTCGTGTCGTGAGATGTTGGGTTAAGTCCCGCAACGAGCGCAACCCTTGTCATTAGTTGCTACGAAAGGGCACTCTAATGAGACTGCCGGTGACAAACCGGAGGAAGGTGGGGATGACGTCAAGTCCTCATGGCCCTTATGGGTAGGGCTTCACACGTCATACAATGGTCGGGACAGAGGGTCGCCAACCCGCGAGGGGGAGCCAATCCCAGAAACCCGATCGTAGTCCGGATCGCAGTCTGCAACTCGACTGCGTGAAGTCGGAATCGCTAGTAATCGCGGATCAGCATGTCGCGGTGAATACGTTCCCGGGTCTTGTACACACCGCCCGTCACACCATGGGAGTGGGTTTTACCAGAAGTAGTTAGCCTAACCGCAAGGGGGGCGATTACCACGGTAGGATTCATGACTGGGGTGAAGTCGTAACAAGGTAGCCGTATCGGAAGGTGCGGCTGGATCACCTCCTTTCAGAGCTTAGTGCTCGTGTTAAGCGTCCACTCTTATCGGTTGTTTGATATAGCTGGGATCGGTTGTGGGCTTGGGTAGAGGGACTCCTCCCTGTGTCCATGACTTCTGACTACTGATCCGGGAAGGTTTTGGGTCTGTAGCTCAGTCGGTTAGAGCACCGTCTTGATAAGGCGGGGGTCGTTGGTTCGAATCCAACCAGACCCACCAAGTATTCGCAGGTAGAGATGCCGTGAATATGGGGGTGTAGCTCAGCTGGGAGAGCGCCTGCTTTGCAAGCAGGATGTCATCGGTTCGATCCCGTTCACCTCCACCAAGACCTGTGCCTGGTGGGATGTAGAGGCTAACTCATAGCGTCGTGCGGATAGTATCTGCCCGGTCTTATGAGTTGGGTTTTACTCAACAGCTATATTTGTTCTTTAACAATCTGGAAGAAGCACAACGAAATGTGCTCATCGAGTAGTCAGCTTGCTGATGAAGATGGGTACGGGTTGTGATTGCATTAATTTTGTTCCAAGTTCTCAAGACTGGGGTGAATAACCTCAGACTGCTTTGAAACTTATGAACGGCACAAACGCTAATACTCAGGTCCTATAGCCTACAGCGTTATAGGATCAAGCGACTAAGTGCATATGGTGGATGCCTTGGCGATCACAGGCGATGAAGGACGTAGTAGCCTGCGAAAAGCTGCGGGGAGCTGGCAAACAAGCTTTGATCCGCAGATATCCGAATGGGGAAACCCACTGCGCAAGCAGTATCCCTGACTGAATACATAGGTCAGTGGAAGCGAACCGGGTGAACTGAAACATCTCAGTAGCTCGAGGAAAAGAAATCAACCGAGATTCCGAAAGTAGTGGCGAGCGAAATCGGAAGAGCCTTCACGTTTTAGCATGCAAGATAGTCGAACGGAATGGAAAGTCCGGCCGTAGCAGGTGATAGCCCTGTAGACGAAATTTTGTGTGTGGAACTAAGCGTGAGAAAAGTAGGGCGGGACACGTGAAATCCTGTTTGAAGATGGGGGGACCATCCTCCAAGGCTAAATACTCGTGATCGACCGATAGTGAACCAGTACCGTGAGGGAAAGGCGAAAAGAACCCCGGAAGGGGAGTGAAATAGATCCTGAAACCGTATGCATACAAACAGTAGGAGCCTCCTTGTGGGGTGACTGCGTACCTTTTGTATAATGGGTCAGCGACTTACATTCAGTGGCAAGGTTAACCGAATAGGGAAGCCGTAGCGAAAGCGAGTCCGAATAGGGCGATTCAGTCGCTGGGTGTAGACCCGAAACCAGATGATCTATCCATGGCCAGGTTGAAGGCACGGTAACACGTGCTGGAGGACCGAACCCACTAATGTTGAAAAATTAGGGGATGAGCTGTGGATAGGGGTGAAAGGCTAAACAAATCTGGAAATAGCTGGTTCTCTCCGAAAACTATTTAGGTAGTGCCTCAAGTATTACTGCGGGGGGTAGAGCACTGTTATAGCTAGGGGGTCATGGCGACTTACCAAACTATGGCAAACTCCGAATACCCGCAAGTACAGCTTGGGAGACAGAGCACCGGGTGCTAACGTCCGGACTCAAGAGGGAAACAACCCAGACCGCCAGCTAAGGTCCCAAATTATCGCTAAGTGGGAAACGAAGTGGGAAGGCATAGACAGTCAGGAGGTTGGCTTAGAAGCAGCCATCCTTTAAAGAAAGCGTAATAGCTCACTGATCGAGTCGTCCTGCGCGGAAGATGTAACGGGGCTAAGCGATAAACCGAAGCTGCGGGTGTGTACTTTGTACACGCGGTAGGAGAGCGTTCTGTAAGCCTGCGAAGGTGGCTTGTAAAGGCTGCTGGAGGTATCAGAAGTGCGAATGCTGACATGAGTAGCGATAAAGGGGGTGAAAAGCCCCCTCGCCGTAAGTCCAAGGTTTCCTGCGCAACGTTCATCGGCGCAGGGTGAGTCGGCCCCTAAGGCGAGGCAGAGATGCGTAGCTGATGGGAAGCTGGTTAATATTCCAGCACCGTCGTACAGTGCGATGGGGGGACGGATCGCGGAAGATCATCAGGGTGTTGGATGTCCCTGTTGACGTATCGAAGATGGCGCTTAGGCAAATCCGGGCGCGTAAATCAAGGGTACGGCACGAGCGAGCATTGCTTGCGAAGTGATTGGAAGTGGTTCCAAGAAAAGCCTCTAAGCTTCAGCTGTACGAGACCGTACCGCAAACCGACACAGGTGGACGGGATGAATATTCCAAGGCGCTTGAGAGAACTCAGGAGAAGGAACTCGGCAAATTGATACCGTAACTTCGGGAGAAGGTATACCCCGGTAGTGTGAAGCGCCTGCGCGCTTAGCATGATGGGGTCGCAGAGAATCGGTGGCTGCGACTGTTTATTAAAAACACAGCACTCTGCAAAGACGAAAGTCGACGTATAGGGTGTGACGCCTGCCCGGTGCCGGAAGGTTAAGTGATGGGGTGCAAGCTCTTGATCGAAGCCCCGGTAAACGGCGGCCGTAACTATAACGGTCCTAAGGTAGCGAAATTCCTTGTCGGGTAAGTTCCGACCTGCACGAATGGCGTAACGATGGCCACACTGTCTCCTCCTGAGACTCAGCGAAGTTGAAGTGTTTGTGATGATGCAATCTACCCGCGGCTAGACGGAAAGACCCCATGAACCTTTACTGTAGCTTTGCATTGGACTGTGAACCGGCCTGTGTAGGATAGGTGGGAGGCTTTGAAGCGTGGTCGCTAGATCACGTGGAGCCATCCTTGAAATACCACCCTGGTTTGTTTGCGGTTCTAACCTTGGTCCGTTATCCGGATCGGGGACAGTGCATGGTGGGCAGTTTGACTGGGGCGGTCTCCTCCCAAAGTGTAACGGAGGAGTTCGAAGGTACGCTAGGTACGGTCGGAAATCGTGCTGATAGTGCAATGGCATAAGCGTGCTTGACTGTGAGACTGACAAGTCGAACAGGTGCGAAAGCAGGACATAGTGATCCGGTGGTTCTGAATGGAAGGGCCATCGCTCAACGGATAAAAGGTACTCTGGGGATAACAGGCTGATACCGCCCAAGAGTTCATATCGACGGCGGTGTTTGGCACCTCGATGTCGGCTCATCTCATCCTGGGGCTGTAGCCGGTCCCAAGGGTATGGCTGTTCGCCATTTAAAGAGGTACGTGAGCTGGGTTTAAAACGTCGTGAGACAGTTTGGTCCCTATCTGCCGTGGGCGTTGGATACTTGACGGAGCCTGCTCCTAGTACGAGAGGACCGGAGTGGACGTACCTCTGGTGTACCGGTTGTCATGCCAATGGCATTGCCGGGTAGCTAAGTACGGAAGAGATAACCGCTGAAGGCATCTAAGCGGGAAACTCGTCTGAAGATTAGGTATCCCGGGGACTTGATCCCCCTGAAGAGTCGTTCGAGACCAGGACGTTGATAGGTCGGGTGTGGAAGCGCAGTAATGCGTTAAGCTAACCGATACTAATTGCTCGTGAGGCTTGATCCTATAACACTGATGGTTATGACCTGGTGATATAGCGTTCCAAGTGTCGTTCAATACAAAATCTGGCTGCCCCGTCAGCAGCCAGCCAACACCAATTACACCCACTGTGCGGGATCATCGAGACACTCTCTGATCCCCACACGTTGCGCTTCTTCCAAGATTGGAGCGGTTGTCCCTCAAAGACAATCTCTCAACCCGTTACGCCTGACGACCATAGCAAGGTGGTACCACTCCTTCCCATCCCGAACAGGACAGTGAAACGCCTTTGCGCCGATGATAGTGGACGGACGTCTGTGAAAGTAGGTCATCGTCAGGCTTTTATTGCTCAAAACCCCATAGGCTCGCGCCTGTGGGGTTTTGTTTTTGTGGCGTGTGAAACAAGAACCCCCGTGCGGCTGGCGCCGCATGGGGGTTCTTGTTTGTTGGGGCGATGACTTGCGGAGCCGGTTTCACCTCGGCGATGCTCCCTTCAAGGCGGCCCGACAGCTCGCGCAATCGACGTTCCGGCGATCTTCCCGGCGCTGAAAATGGACAGCCAAAATCTCCTCCAGCAAGCCTGCAAGCCGCGCCAGCATTGAATGTGCCTAAATAACAACGCTCGTGGGCCGGCTGGCTTTGTGCGGTAAGATTGACCGAGTCAATTGTTGGAGCGTAATCGTGAGTGATACCCAGACCCCCGCGCCCGGTACGGCATTAGACCTGCGCACGCTGACCCATGTGGCCTATGGCTTGTTTGCCCTGGGCTTTCTGACCAGTGGTTTCCTGGGCATTGCCACGCTGGCGGCCGTCGTGCTGATGTATCTGAAGCGCTCGGATGCCGCCGGCACCGTCTACGCCGCCCATTTCGACTGGCTGCTGCGCACTTTCTGGTGGGCGCTGTTGTGGCTCGCCATCAGCGGCCTGGCCCTGGTCATCTATATTGGATGGATCGGCGTGGTCGCGACGGTGGTCTGGGGCCTGTATCGCCTGATCAAGGGTTGGCTGGCCCTGCTGGAAGGTACCGCGCCGACCAGCTACGCCTGATCCCGGGCGATTTCCGTTAGAAAGGCCGACGTCACCGTCGGCCTTTTCATTTACAGCGAGCCCGGGGAATCGTGTTTGCGCAAGCCAGGGCATGTCGCCCGCCGTCCCGGCAGGAACGCCTGGCTCAGTTCAAGACGACATACAGCGCCACCAGCAGCATGGAGGTGCCAAACACCGCAGCCTGAATCCGTAATGCACGGGGCGATTCAAAGCGTCCAAGTATCACCTTGCCGCCGTAGATCCACGGGAAATGGCAGAACAGGCCCAGTACGACGAAAGCGGCGCTGAGCTGGCCGACCTGCGATGACAGGTTGGCGTCGGGCGCCAGGAACTGCGCGAACATGACCGCGATCATCGAATGGATCTTCGGGTTGAAGATCACGCAGATGAAGCCGTCGATGAAGCCGAGCCGCTTGCCGCCGGCTGTCTGGCTGGACGGTTTGGCGGAGGCGCGGAAGAACCCCCACGCCAGGTAGAGAAGGTAGACGATGCCGGCCCATTTCAGGGCCGCGTGTATCTCCGGATGCTCATGCAGGGCGCCACCCAGGCCCAGGCCGTAAATCAGGCACAACGCCAGGTTGGCTGCCTCGAAACCAGCCCAGAATGGCACCGAGCCGCCGACGCCGTGGCGGCCTCCCGCAGTGGCCAGCAAGGTATTGCCGGGTCCCGGGCTGATGATCATGGGTACCGCGTAACCCAGGAATGCCGCCCATGTTTCCCAACCCGCCATTGCCGCTCCTTTTTCGTGTATGAGCCGGCACGCGGGGATTCGATTGCCGGCGGAGCCGTTATTAGAAGAGGCTTATCCGGCGTGGCCAAACGATCTATTCTCATGCCTTCGATAACTCCAGCTAATCGACCATGCGACGCCTGCCTCCGTTGGGTGCGTTACGCGCTTTTGAAGCCGCTGCGCGGCACCTGAGTTTCACGCGCGCGGCAATGGAACTCTGCGTGACCCAGGCCGCCATCAGCCACCAGGTCCGACAGCTCGAACAATGGCTGGGCAGGCCGCTGTTCGAAAGGCGTGGCCATGTATTGGCACTGACCCGCAAGGGCGAGACCTACCTGGATGAGCTATCGCTCGCGTTTGATCGGATGGCGGCGGCGACCGAGCGGGTGCGGGAGCGCCGTGACGGGCCTTTGCGGATCACGGTGTTGCCATCTTTTGCGTCGCGCTGGTTGCTGCCGCGGTTGCCGGCGTTTCGCGAACGTCACCCCGAGATTGAATTCCGTGTTTCCAGTGCGACGCGATTGTGGGAGGGCAACGATGAATTCGATCTGGGGATACGGTCCGGCCTGGGGCGCTGGCCAGGTTTGAAAGCCGATTTGGTCGCACGGGAATATCTCAGTCCGGTATGTCATCCGGACCTGGCGCAAGGACCGCCTGCTTTGACCGAACCGGCCGATCTTGCGAAGGTCATGCTGCTGCATGACGAACCGCGTGCAGCCTGGCGTCTATGGTGCGAACTGGCTGGCGTGTCGCTCGATCTGGAGCAGGGAGTGCAATTCAGCGATGCCGCGCTGGTGTTGCAGGCCGCCGCCGATGGCGCAGGCGTGGCGCTGGGACGCCTGCTGCTGGCTGCCGACGATCTGCGCGCGGGCCGCCTGGTCCAGTTGTTCGACACGGTGCTGGCCAATGACTACAGCTACTGGCTGGTCTATCCGCGCGCGGCCTTGCAACGGCCGCAAGCCATGGCATTCCGGAACTGGTTGCTGCAAGAGGCGCAGCAAGCGCGTTTGCCGCCACATCCAGGGAAAGTTGCATGAGCCAGGCGTGGCGCGGCTTTGCGGCAATTCGTGCGATTGCTTGCGGAGCGTGGCGAAGTCATTGCGGGTGTGCAATGGCGCACTGATGACACGGCTCGCGCGCTGCAATTACGCATGATGATGCGTGGTGGGCGGAAAAGTTGGGGAGTTTGGCCATGTACCCATTGCGTGTATGGCACTGGCGCGGCAAAGCGGGGATGCTTGCCTGGCTGTGGCGTGGAGGTGCCACAGGAAGTCGGTTCCGCCCGGCGTTCAAGCCAGGGCGTCGCGACAGTATCGAGGCAGGGACGTACGGGGTACGCCCTTTGCCTGCTTACTTCAGATGTGCGTTGACCAGCTTGGTCAGTTCGAACATCGTGACCTGATCCTTGCCGAAGATCGGGCGCAGCTTGGCATCGGCGTTGATGTTGCGCTTGTTGCTCGCATCTTGCAGGTTGTGCTTCTTGATGTATTCCCAGATCTTCTTGGTGACCTCGGTGCGCGGCACGGCTTCCGAACCGATCACAGCAGCCAGTTCGGCGCTGGGAGTCAGGGGCTTCATGAATGCAGCGTTCGGCTTGCGCGCGGTCGCGGGTTTGGAGGTTGTGGCCATAATGCGGCGCTCCTTCTCTGGCTGTTGGAAAAATTGTCCTGCGGCCGGAGCATAACGTGTCTCTCCCGTAAAGACAAAGGCATTTATCCTCTGTAGCAACTAAAATATCCCAACCGTCCCCCTTCCCACGTCATTCTGTAACCTCCTATGTACGCACGTTCTCCTTTGGA
The DNA here is from genome assembly GCF_052906545.1 of Achromobacter sp. CSND-B12. NCBI lineage: Bacteria > Pseudomonadati > Pseudomonadota > Betaproteobacteria > Burkholderiales > Alcaligenaceae > Achromobacter > Achromobacter sp. CSND-B12. The sequence goes on from NZ_JBREGJ010000001.1 coordinate 3,977,352, forward strand.
ATCAATTCGCCTGTTTCATGACGAATTGACGGCGCTGAGGCGCGACTTGCATGCCCATCCTGAATTGGGCTTCGAAGAAGTCCGGACCTCCGGGATCGTCGCGGGAGCGCTGGAAGCGCTGGGAATCGAGGTGCACCGGGGCATTGGCAAGACCGGCGTGGTAGGCGTGATCCGCGGCAGACGCTGTGATAGCGGGCGCATGATCGGCCTGCGTGCCGACATGGATGCCTTGCCGATGACCGAAGACAACGAGTTCGGCCACAAGTCGACCAAGCCGGGTCTGATGCATGGCTGTGGTCATGACGGCCACACGGCGGTCCTGATCGGCGCGGCCAAGTACCTAGCGCAGACCCGCAATTTCGATGGGACAGCCGTGCTCATCTTCCAGCCGGCCGAGGAAGGTCGAGGCGGGGCGAAAGCCATGATGGAGGACGGGTTATTCGATACCTTCCCCTGTGACGCGATCTATGCGTTGCACAATTGGCCGGGCCTGCGGCCCGGCACCATCGGCATCAATCCAGGCCCCATGATGGCGGCGGCCGACCGGTTCGAGATCCTGATCACCGGTCGCGGCGGACACGGCGCGCATCCTTATCAGACCATTGACCCGGTCACCATCGCCGGCCAGGTCATCACGGCATTGCAGACGATCGTGTCGCGCAACGTCAATCCGCTGGATTCCGCGGTGGTGTCCATCGGATCGCTGCAGGCCGGGCACCCGGGCGCGATGAGCGTGATCCCGCGCGAGGCCCGCCTGGTGGGCACGGTACGCACTTTCCGCAAGTCGGTGCAGGAGATGGTCGAGACACGCATGCGCGAGTTGGTCACGGCCATCGCCGGCGCGTTCGGCGGCACCGCCGAACTCACCTACGAACGCATCTATCCCGCCACGCTGAATACGCCGCAGCATGCCAATCTGGTCGCGGATATCGCGACCGAGATGATCGGCAAGGAAAACGTGGTGCGCGATCTGGTGCCTTCGATGGGATCGGAGGATTTTTCCTTCATGCTGCAAAGCAAGCCTGGCGCCTACTTCCGGCTGGGCCAGGGCGGAGCCGAGTCCGGCTGCGTACTGCACAACTCGCATTTCGATTTCAACGATGCCGTCATTCCCCTGGGGAGCGCGATGTTCTGCGCGCTGGCCGAACGGGGCATGCCGCTGGCAGATTAAGAAGCTTCCATATGTCTACGCAAAACACGACCCAACTGACGATTACCCGCCCCGACGACTGGCACCTGCACCTGCGCGACGGCGCGGCGCTGGAAGCGGTGGTGGCGGATACGGCGCGGCAATTCGCGCGCGCCATCATCATGCCCAACCTGAAGCCGCCGGTGACCACCACCGAGCAGGCGCTGGCCTACCGCGGCCGCATCCTGGCGGCGCTGGCCAAGGCCGGTGGCAAGGTCGACGCCTTCACGCCGCTGATGACGCTGTACCTGACGGACAATACCTCGGCCGAAGAAATCTTTCGTGCGCACGAATCGGGCCAGGTCTATGCGGTCAAGCTGTATCCGGCCGGCGCCACCACCAACTCCGACGCCGGCGTGACCGACCTGCTGGGCAAGTGCGCCAAGGCCCTGGAAGCGCTGGAAAAATGCGGCATGCCGCTGCTGGTCCATGGCGAAGTGACTGACCCGTCGATCGATGTGTTCGACCGCGAAGCGATCTTCGTCGAGCGCGTGATGAAGCCGCTGCGCCGTGCGTTCCCGGCCCTGAAGGTGGTGTTCGAACACATCACCACCAAGGAAGGCGCCGAGTACGTGCGCGATGCCGAAGGCCCGATCGCGGCCACGATCACGCCGCAGCACATGCTGTACAACCGCAACGCGATTTTCCAGGGCGGCGTGCGGCCCCATTGGTATTGCCTGCCGATCCTCAAGCGCGAAACCCATCGGCTGGCGCTGGTGGAAGCGGCGACCAGCGGCAGTCCGCGCTTCTTCCTGGGCACGGACAGCGCGCCGCATGCGCGCGGCCTGAAGGAGCATGCATGCGGCTGTGCGGGCTGCTATACCGCGCTGCACGCGATGGAACTTTACGCCACGGCGTTCGACGCCGTCGGCAAGCTCGACAAGCTGGAGGGTTTCGCCAGCTTCCATGGTCCGGATTTCTACGGCCTGCCGCGCAATACCGGAACCCTGACGCTGGTGCGCGAAAGCTTCCAGATTCCCGAAGAGCTGCCGTTCGGCAATACCGCGCTGGTGCCCTTGGCGGCGGGCGGGACGCTGACCTGGCGCGCGGCCATCTGATCGCGCCAGCCGCCGCCCTCTATATATAAGAGGGCGGCCGAGTCATCTCAGAGGGCGCCTTCGCGGCGCGCCTCGAGCAATTCCCAGCGCGCGAATCTTTCCTCGAGTTCGCTTTCCAGCTTGGACAGCTCGGCGTTGATGCGTTCGACTTCGGCGGGCGCATCGCGGTACAGGCCGCCGTCCGCCAGTTTGCCGGCCAGTTCGGCCTGCTGCGCCTCAAGTGCGGCGATGGCATCGGGCAGGCCTTCGAGTTCGCGCAATTCCCACGAATTCATCTTCGCCGCGCGCGCCGGTTTCGGCTTGGCGGCCTTGGCGCGGGCCGCGGCTTCGTCCGCCGCGCGCGCCGCCTTGGCGGCATCGTCGTCCGCGCTGGAGGCGGGCGCCGGGGCGGGGCGCTGGGCAACCCATTCGTCGTATCCGCCGACATAGTCGCGCCAGTGGCCGTTGCCTTCGCAGGCGATGGTCTGGGTGACGACGTTGTTCAGGAATGCGCGATCGTGGCTGACCAGCAGGACGGTGCCCGAATATTCCTGCAGCAGTTCCTCGAGCAGTTCCAGCGTTTCGATATCGAGGTCGTTGGTGGGCTCGTCCAGCACCAGCACGTTGGCGGGACGCGCGAACAGGCGGGCCAACAGCAGGCGGGCGCGCTCGCCGCCAGACAGGCTGCGCACCGGAGAGCCGGCGCGGGCGGGCGAGAACAGGAAGTCGCCCAGATAGCTCATGACGTGCTTGCGGGTGCCGCCGATCTCGACCCATTCGCTGCCCGGGCTGATGATGTCGACCAGCGTTGCGTTCTCATCGAGTTGGGCGCGCATCTGGTCGAAATAGGCCACCGACACGTTGGTGCCGGTGCGGGTCTTGCCGCTGTCGGGCTGCATTTCGCCCAGGATCAGCTTGAGCAATGTGGTTTTGCCGGCGCCGTTGGGGCCGATGATGCCGATGCGGTCGCCGCGCAGGATGGTGGTGGAGTAGTCCTCGACCACGACTTTGTCGCCGAAGCGTTTGCCGACGTGTTCCAGTTCGGCCACCAGCTTGCCGGAGCGCTGGCCTTCGGCCAAGGCCAGCGATACGTCGCCGACGCGTTCGCGGCGCTCGGCGCGTTCCACCCGCAGGCGTTCCAGGCGCCGCACGCGGCCTTCGTTGCGGGTGCGGCGGGCTTCCACACCCTTGCGGATCCAGACTTCTTCCTGGGCCAGCAGCTTGTCGAAGCGCGCCTGTTCGAGGCGCTCGGATTCCAGCCATTGGGCTTTGCGTTCCTGCCATTGCGAGAAGTTGCCGGGGAAGCTGAGCAGCCGGCCGCGGTCGAGTTCAACGATGCGAGTGGCCACCGAATCGAGGAAGCGGCGGTCGTGGGTGATGATGACCGCGGCGCCCTTCCAGGCGCGCAGCATTTCTTCGAGCCAGGCAATGCCGTCGAAGTCGAGGTGGTTGGTGGGCTCGTCGAGCAGCAGCAGGTCGGGCTCCTCGACCAGGGCGCGGGCCAGCGCGACGCGCTTGCGCGTACCGCCCGACAGGCCGGCGATCTGGGCGTCCGCGGGCAGGCCGAGCTTTTCCAGCATGGCGCGCACGCGCGACGGGCGTTGCCAGTCTTCGTGGTCGCCTTCGACGTTGCAGACCACGTCGAAGACAGTGGCGTTTTCGTCCAGCTCCGGCTCCTGTTCGACCGTGGCCACGCGCAGGCCCGAACTGCGGGCGATGTCGCCGTCGTCGGGAACGGTGCGGCCGTCCAGCAGCCGCAGCAGCGAGGACTTGCCTGCGCCGTTGCGGCCGATGAGGCCGATGCGCTCGCCGGCCTGGATGGCGAAGTCGGCGTGGTCCAGCAGTGGATGGTGGCCATAGGCCAGCTGGATGTCGGTCAGGGTGATGAGCGTTGCGAGGGCCATGTAGTGAGGTCGTTCTTGCGGCGGATAAGCGGATCAGGCCGTATTGTCGCAGGAACCCGGGATGGTGTTCGGGGACGGAGCAGCGAGCTGTACTAGAATACGCACCGCAGGGCGGATCGGGCGATCGCGGTGGATGCAAGTCCATCGAGGAAGGTCCGGACTCCACAGGGCAGGGTAGCGGCTAACGGCCGTCCGGTCGCGTCTTCGGACGCGGCCGAGGAATAGGGCCACAGAGACGAGTCTGCGGGGCGGGCGCGCCAGTCGCGCACAGATACGGCCATCTCCGTATCGCGCCGGCCGGTAACGGTCGGCGGCATCGCAGGGTGAAACGCGGCAACCTCTACCCGGAGCAACATCAAATAGGCATGCGTGCGGCTTTCGGGCCGCGAAGGGCGGCTCCGTCCGAGCATGCGGGTAGGTGGCTACAGCGGCTCAGTAATGATCCGCGCAGAGGAATGATCGTCCGCCAGGGAAACCTGGTGTACAGAATCCGGCCTATAGATCCGTCCTGCATTGGATTTCAACCGGCGCGCGGCGCCACGGGGGCTTTTTTTCGCCCCGACATCCGCCACCTGGCGCGCAACGCCCGCCAGTCTTCGGCAAGCGGGCTGGGTAAAACAATGCAAAGGCATTGTTAGCCGCCACTTCTTAAGAAGCACTTTTAGATAGTGACGCAACCTCCTGATTTATTGGGAGGTTTTTCTTTTTGCGTATTTACAAGTTGCTCTAAGTCCTTGTTGTGATTGAAAAAATTGCAACCGCGCGCTTGACCGCCCCATTGCCATACCGTAGAGTGGGAAATAGTAGGAAATTGTGCAATTAAGTGGGGTAAAAGTGGTGTTTCAGGGAAGCAGCGCGCTCACGCTGGATGCCAAGGGACGGATCTCGATTCCGACCCGGCATCGTGACGCGCTGATGGCGCAGGCCGAAGGCCGCCTGACCCTGACCCGCCATCCAGACGGCTGCCTGCTGGTGTACCCGCGGCCCGAGTGGGAAAAGAAGCGCGAGCAGATTGCCGCCTTTCCCATGACGGCGCGCGCGTTGCAGCGGCTGTTGCTGGGCAACGCTCAGGACGTGGAACTGGACGGCTCCGGCCGCGTCCTGATCGCGCCTGAACTGCGCAACGCTTCCGGTATGACGCGCGATGTGATGCTGCTCGGTCTGGGCGCTCATTTCGAGCTGTGGGATGCCGCTACCCTGGCGAGCCGCGAGGCTGAGGACCTGGCCAAGGGTATGCCGGATGTGTTGAATCAGTTTTCGTTCTGAAAGAGTTATGGAATTCGAACATCGGCCCGTCCTGCTGGAGCCGACGGTGGACGCGCTGTTGCTGGCCGATTTCGGCGGCAAGGGCGCGGCACGGTCGCAGCCCGGCGACGAGCCGGCTGCGGCTACGCGAGCGGAACGGGGTGTCTTCGTCGACGGCACCTTCGGTCGCGGCGGCCACAGCCGCGAGCTGCTCGGCCGCCTGGGACCGACGGCCCGCCTGGTGGTGTTCGACAAGGATCCCGAGGCGATCGCGGTGGCCAATGCGTTGGCGGCGGCGGATTCCCGGGTGACGGTGGTGCATGGCGGCTTTGCCACCATGGCCGAAGAGTTGCGGCAGCTCGGCATCGACAAGGTCGATGGCGTGATGCTGGATCTGGGCGTGTCGTCGCCTCAGATCGATGACGCCGAGCGCGGTTTCTCGTTCATGCGGGATGGCCCGCTCGACATGCGGATGGACACCACTCGTGGACCCACGGTGGCGGATTGGCTGGCGCAAGCCAGTGTGGATGAGATGCGGGAGGTCATAGCGGATTATGGCGAAGAACGGTTTGCTTTTCAGGTTGCAAAGGCGATTGCTGCTCGCCGCGCAACAAGGCCGCTGCGCACCACGCTCGAGCTTGCCGAGTGCGTCGCCAGCGCCGTCCGCACGCGCGAAAAGGGGCAGCATCCGGCCACACGCACCTTTCAAGCTCTACGGATTTACATCAATCGGGAACTCGAAGAGCTCGCGCGCACCCTCGCGTCAGCTCTAGACCTGCTCGCCCCGGGGGGGAGGTTGGCGGTGATCAGCTTTCATTCGCTTGAAGACCGCATGGTCAAGCAGTGCATCGCGGCGGCGGCTCGTCCGGCTGCCGCGCATGCGCGCCTGCCCCTGCGCGAAAGCGAAATGCCCCAGCCGGTGCTGCGTTCCCTGGGACGCGTGCTGGCCGAGGACGAAGAGGTTTCGGCCAATGCGCGCGCCCGCTCGGCGGTGCTGCGCGTTGCCGAACGCACCGCCACGCCCTTGCCCGCCGAGGGCGGCATGGCCTTCGTGAAAATCGGTGCGCTGCCCGGCAGCGACCTGGCTCCGCCGCCGCGCCGCGGCGGCAAGGGAGGGCGCCGCTGATGGGTCGCGTCAACCTGATCGTTGCGGCTTTGCTGATGCTGTCGGCCATTTCCCTGGTCACCAGCCGGTATCAGTCGCGCCAGCTTTTCGTGGAGCTGGGCCGCGATCAGGCGCAGGAGCGCGACCTGGAAACCAACTGGCGGCGGTTGCAGCTGGAACGCGCCGAACTGGCGCGCAACGCCCGGGTCGACGTGATCGCCCGCGACAACCTGAAGATGATTCCCATCGTGCCTGACCGCACGCTGTATCTGAATCAGGCGCCGGTCCCGGCCAGCGGAGGTGCCCAATGAAGCGCGTTCCGTTCTTCGACAATCCGGTGCTGCGCGGACAGCTGCCAACCTGGCGCGCGCGCCTGGTGCTGATCCTGCTGTTCGGCGGATTCACCGTGCTGGCCGGCCGCGCGCTGTTCCTGCAAGGGTTGTCCACGGAATTCCTGCAGCAGCAGGGCGAGCGCCGCTACGAGCGCACGCTGACGCTGGCCGCGACGCGCGGCAAGATCATGGATCGCAACGGCGCCGTGCTGGCTTCCAGCGTGCCGGCGCGAGCCATCTGGGCGATCCCGGAAGACCTCAAGCAGGCCACGCCCGCTCAACTGGATACGTTGGCCAAACTGCTGGAAACCCCGGTGGCCGACCTGCGCCGCCGGGTGGAAGAAGACAAGAATTTCGTCTACCTGAAGCGTCAGGTGGCGATGGACGTGGCCGACAAGATCAAGCAGCTCGGCCTGCCGGGCGTGCACCAGCAGCCCGAGACCCGCCGCTATTACCCGGACGGCGACGTGATGGCCCACGTGGTGGGTTTCAACAGCGTCGAGGACCAGGGACAGGAAGGCGTCGAGCTGACCTTCAACCAGCAGCTGTCGGGCCGGCCGGGCAGCCGCCGCGTCATCAAGGACCGGTTGGGCCGCGTCATCGAGGACGTGCAGGCCGTGACGCTGCCGGTGGACGGCCGCGACCTGCGCCTGTCGATCGATACTCGTCTTCAGTACCTGGTGTTCAAGGAACTGAAGGACGCCATGGACAAGCACCAGGCCAAGGGCGCCACCGCCGTGGTCGTCGACGTGCATACCGGCGAGATCCTGGCGCTGGCCAACGTGCCGACCTTCGATCCGAACAAGCGCGAGACCTTTCACGGCGCCAACCTGCGCAACCAGGCCATCACCGACACGTTCGAGCCCGGTTCGATCATGAAGCCGTTCACCGCCGCGCTGGCGCTGGACCTGGGCCGCATCACCACCTCGACCCTGTTCGAGACCGGCAACGGCCGCTTCACCTACCAGGGCAGCACCATCAGTGACGTCAGCCGCAATGGCACGCTGGACGTGGCCGGCGTGCTGCGCAAGTCCAGCAACATCGGCATGACGATGATCTCCGAGAAGCTGGAATCCCGTGAAATGTGGGATCGCTTCACCGAATTGGGGCTGGGCCAGGCGCCCCAGGTGGGATTCCCGGGCGCGGCGCCCGGCCGCCTGCGTCCGTGGGATCGCTGGCGCCTGATCGAGAAGGCCACCATGGCCTACGGCTACGGCCTGTCGGTGTCGCTGCTGCAGGTGGCGCGCGCCTACACGGTGTTCGCCCGCAACGGCGACATGGTGTCGCTGACCCTGGTCAAGCGCGACAGCGATCCGACCAGCGTCAAGATCTACACGCCCAAGACCACCGCGCTGGTGCGCGGCATGCTGGAAGCGGCCGCCGGCCCGGAAGGCACCAAGGCCGCCCAGGTCCAGGGCTACCGCGTGGCCGGCAAGAGCGGCACCGCGCGCAAGATCGTCGACGGCAAGTACAGCATGCAGCGCTATCGCAGCTCGTATGTCGGCTTTGCGCCGGTGTCCGACCCCAAGATCGTGGTGGCCGTCTCGATCGATGAGCCCACGGTCGGCGGTTATTACGGCGGCGCGATCGCCGCGCCCGTGTTCTCCCATATCGTCGGTGGGAGTCTGCGGTTGATGGGGGTGCGGCCGGACGCGCCCTTCGAATCGACAATTGTTGCTGGTATCAAGGAGCCAGGCAGATGAGCGCCAAGGGCTTCCTCTCATCCCCCGCCGCCACGGTCGAACAAGCCGTGGCGTGGTTGCATTCGCGCGTGTCGTTGACCGCGCACCTGAAGCTGGACTCGCGCGAGATCGAGCCGGGCGACGTGTTCGTCGCCTGCCCGGGCTTGTCCAGCGACGGCCGTCTATATATAGAGAAGGCGCTGGCGCTGGGCGCCAGCGCGGTGCTGTTCGAAGCGCCCGCGACCGCGGCCATCGAGGCCGCGGCCGCCGCCGGCGATACGCCGATGCTGCCGGTGACCGGCCTGCGCGCCCTGCTGGGCGAGCTGGGCGACACCTGGTACGGCCGGCCGTCGTCCACGCTGGCCGTGGTGGCCGTGACCGGCACCAACGGCAAGACCTCGTCGGTGCAATGGATCGCCCACGCGCTGGGCCGCAACGACAAGCCCTGCGGCACCATCGGCACCCTGGGCGCCGTGCTGCCCGACGGGCAGACGCTGGGCGGCCATCTTACGACCCCGGATGTGCTGACCGTGCATCGCCTGCTGGCCGCCATGCGCGATGCCGGCGCCAAGGCGGTGGCGATGGAGGCATCGTCGATCGGCATCGAGCAGGGGCGCATGGACGGCGTGCGGGTGGCGCTGGCTGCCTACACCAACCTGACCCGCGATCACCTCGACTATCACGGCACCATGGAACGCTACGAGGCGGCCAAGGCCAGCCTGTTCCGCTGGCCCGGCCTGAGCGCTGCGGTGGTCAATGCCGATGACGAAGCCGGGCGCCGCCTGATCGCTTCGCTGCCGGCGGACCTGTCGGTGATGGGCTACAGCCTGAGCGCGGATCCCGCGATTCCCGCGGCGATGCGCGCGCGCGACTTGCAGGCCACCGCGCAAGGCCAGATCTTCACGCTGGTGTCGCCGCATGGCGAGGCCCAGATCGTGACGCGCCTGCTGGGGGCGCACAACGTCTCCAACCTGTTGCTGGTGGCGGGCGTGCTGTACAAACTGGGCCTGCCGTTCGCGCAGATCGCGCGCGAACTGGCCGCGACCGATCCGGTCGACGGCCGCCTGCAGACCGTGGAGCCGGTTGCCGCCAGCACGCAGGCCCATGCGGGCCGGGGCGCGCTGGTGGTGGTGGACTACTCCCATACCCCCGATTCGCTGGCGCGCGCGCTGATGGCATTGCGCCCCGTGGCCCACGCGCGGGCGGGCCGCCTGGTGTGCGTGTTCGGTTGCGGCGGTGATCGCGATGCCGGCAAGCGCCCGGAGATGGGCCGCATCGCCGCCGAATTGGCGGATCACGTGGTGGTGTCCAGCGACAACCCGCGCAGCGAGTCGCCCGACGCCATCGTGGCGCAGATCCTGGCCGGCATTCCGGCGTCGGTGGCGGTCGAAGTGCAGGTCGACCGCGCCCGCGCCATCATGCAGGCCATCTGGGCCAGCGCGCCCGAGGACGTGGTGCTGCTGGCAGGCAAGGGCCACGAGACCTATCAGGAAATCGCCGGCGAGAAGCTGCCCTTCGACGATCGCGAGTGGGCGCGTCTGGCGCTACTGCTGCCGCTGGTCAAGGGCGTCTCCACGGATACGCGACGCATTGGCGCCGGCGAGTTGTTCGTGGCGCTGGTGGGCGAGAACTTCGACGCGCACAACTACCTGGATCAGGCCGCAGAGCGCGGCGCCTGCGCCGCGGTGGTGGCGCACGCGGTGCCGGAATCGAGCCTGCCGCAGCTGGTGCTGGGCGATACGCGCGTGGCGCTGATGCGCATCGGCGCGGCCTGGCGCGCCCGTTTCAAGCTGCCGGTGGTGGCGGTGACGGGCAGCAACGGCAAGACCACCACCAAGGAAATGATCTCGGCCATGTTGGCCGGCTGGCGCGGCGAGGCCGGCCGCCTGGCCACGGCCGGCAACCTGAACAACGACATCGGCGTGCCGTTGACCGTGCTGCGCCTGCGCCCGGAACATCGCGCCGCCGTTTTCGAGCTGGGCATGAATCATCCGGGCGAGATCGCCCAGTTGGCGGCCATCGCGGCACCGAGCGTGGCGCTGGTGACCAATGCCCAGCGCGAGCATCAGGAGTTCATGCACACCGTGGAAGCGGTGGCGCTGGAAAATGGCGCCGCCATCGCGGCGCTGCCGGCGGACGGCGTGGCGGTCTATCCGGGCGACGAGCCTTATGCGGCCATCTGGGACAGGCTGGCCGCGCCGCGCCGCGCGCTGCGTTTCGGCCTGCAGCCCGGCCTGGATGTCTACGCCGAGCAGATCCTGGCGGACGTCGATTCGACGCGCTGCCGCGTGGTGACGCCGGTGGGCAGCGCCGACCTGACGCTGCCGGTGCCCGGCGTGCACAACCTGCGCAATGCGCTGGCGGCGATCGCCAGTGCCATCGCCGCGGAGGCGCCGTTGGACGTGGCGGTACGGGCGCTGGCCGGTTTCAGCCCCGTGGCGGGCCGCATGCAATACAAGAAATTGAGTGACGGAACGTTGCTCATCGATGACACCTACAATGCCAACCCCGACTCGGTTCGCGCGGCCATCGACGTGCTGGCGCGTATCGCCGGAACCCGCGTCCTGGTACTGGGCGACATGGGCGAGGTCGGGGACAACGGCCCCGCCATGCATGAAGAGGTGGGCAATTACGCGCGCGAGCTTGGCCTCGACGCGCTCATCACGCTAGGCGATGCCAGCCGGGCGGCCGCGGCCGCGTTCGGCACGGGCGCGCACGCCTGCGCATCGGTAGACGAAGTCGTTGCCGCATTGCGCGGCCTGCGCGCGTCCTGCGTATTGATAAAGGGATCGCGCTTTATGCGCATGGAGCGGGTAGTGACGGCTTTTACTTCGAATGACGGACAGGCGTCCAAGGGGCAGGGGGACAACCATGCTGCTTGAGATCGCCCGCCTGCTTTCCGATGATGTGCGCGCCTTGGGCGTGTTCGAGTACATCACGCTGCGCGCGGTGCTGGCGTGCGCCACCGCGCTGCTGATCGGCCTGGTGGCCGGCCCGCGCGTGATCCGCAAGCTGACCGAGATGAAGATCGGCCAGGCCGTGCGTTCGTATGGCCCGGAAAGCCACCTGGTCAAGACCGGCACCCCGACCATGGGCGGCGTGCTGATCCTGATTTCCATCGCCATCAGCACGCTGCTGTGGGCCGACTGGACCAACCGCTTCGTGTGGGTGGTGCTGCTGGTGACGTTCGGCTTTGGCTGGATCGGCTGGATGGACGATTACCGCAAGGTGGTCTATCGCGATCCGGAAGGCATGCCGGCGCGCCAGAAGTTCTTCTGGCAGGCGTCCATCGGCCTGGTGGCCGCGGTCTATTTGGCGTTCGCCGTGTCGGCGCCCGCCAACACCGAGCTGTGGCCGCTGTTCAAGGCCTGGGTGGGCAGCGGCTTCACGATGTCGCTGCCGACGCGCGCCGACCTGATCGTGCCGTTCTTCAAGACCGTCAGCTACCCGCTGGGCGTGCTTGGTTTCGTGGCGTTGACGTGGGCCGTGATCGTCGGCACCAGCAACGCCGTCAACCTGACCGACGGCCTGGATGGCCTGGCGATCATGCCCACCGTGATGGTCGGCAGCGCGCTCGGCATCTTCGCCTACGTGGTCGGCCGTGTCGACTATTCGAAGTACCTGCTGTTCCCGTACATCCCCGGGGCATCGGAATTGATGGTGCTGTGCGCGGCGATCGGCGGCGCGGGCCTGGCATTTTTGTGGTTCAACGCGTATCCGGCGCAGGTCTTCATGGGTGACGTCGGCGCGCTGGCGCTGGGTGGCGCGCTGGGCACCATCGCGGTCATCGTGCGCCAGGAGATCGTGCTGTTCATCATGGGCGGCGTGTTCGTGGTCGAGACCCTGTCGGTGATGATCCAGGTGACGTGGTTCAAGTACACCAAGCGACGTTATGGAACAGGTAGACGCATATTCCGCATGGCTCCGCTGCATCATCACTTCGAAGTTGGCGGCTGGAAGGAAACCCAGGTGGTCGTGCGTTTCTGGATCATCAGCATGATGCTGGTGCTGATTGGCCTCTCTACCCTGAAGTTGCGATGAACACGATGGAAACCTCCCGCGCCGATGCGCCGCTCGTCCTGATCCTCGGATTGGGCGAGTCGGGCGTGGCCGCCGCACGCTGGAGCGCCCGCCAGGGCGCCCGCCTGCGCGTGGCCGACACGCGCGCGGAGCCGGGTGGGCTGTCCGCGTTGCGCGACGCGCTGGCGCAGGCCGAGGTCGAATACCGCCTGGGTTGCGATACGTCTTTCGATGTCGCGTTGCTGGACGGCGTGAGCCAGGTCGTCGTCAGCCCGGGGCTCGCTCCGGACGGCGTGCCGGCCGGCGACCTGCTGCGCGAGGCCAAGGCCCGCGGCATCGAGGTCATCGGCGAGATCGAACTGTTTGCGCGGGCGCTGGCCGAACTGGCCGAGACCCGCGAGTACCGCCCGCGCGTGCTGGCCGTGACCGGCACCAATGGCAAGACCACCGTCACCGCGCTGACGCGCGACCTGGTGGCAGCCAGCGGCCTGTCGGTGCTGGCCGCCGGCAACATCAGCCCGGCCGCGCTGACCGCCTTGATGCAGGCCCTGGATGCCGACGACCTGCCGCAGGTGTGGGTGCTGGAACTGTCGAGCTTCCAGCTCGAGACCACGCACACGCTGATGGCCGACGCGGCCGTCGTGCTCAACGTGACGCAGGATCACCTGGACTGGCACGGCGGCATGGACGCCTACGCGCGGACCAAGGCGCGCCTGCTGAAGATGACGCGCATCGCCATCGTCAACCGCGACGATCCGTATACCGTCGACATGGTGCCGTCGCTGGCCGCCATGCCGGTGCGCAGCTTTGGCCGCGAAGTGCCCGAGCTGGTCGGCGACATGGGCCTGGAATTGGGCCAGGGCGTGGCCTGGCTGGTGGCGGCCGAGCCGCTCGATTTCGACGAACCGGTGGCGCCGGTGCGCCGCAAGAAGGACGCGCCGGAGCCGACTCGCGCCAAGGGCCGCATGAGCCGCCTGATGCCGGTCGATGCCTTGCGCATCCGCGGCATCCACAATGCCTTGAACGCGCTGGCCGCATTGCAGCTGGCGCGCTGCCTCGACCTCGGTTGGGGCCCCATGCTGCGCGCCCTGCGCGAATACGCGGGCGAGCCGCATCGCGCCGCCTTCGTGCGCAGTATCGGCGGCGTGGACTACATCAACGACAGCAAGGGCACCAACGTCGGCGCCACCGTGGCCGCGCTCGAAGGCATGGGCCAGCCGGTGGTGCTGATCGCCGGCGGCCAGGGCAAGGGCCAGGACTTCTCGCCGCTGATCCCCGTCGTGTCGCGCCATGCGCGCGCCGTGCTGCTGATCGGCCAGGATGGTCCCGAGATTGGCCGCGTGCTGGCTGCCACCGGCGTCGACTGCATCGCCGTGGAATCGCTGCGCGACGCCGTGCGCCGCGCCGCCGAACTGGCCCAGGCCGGCGACGTGGTGCTGCTCTCGCCCGCCTGCGCCAGCCTGGACATGTTCCGCAATTACCCGCACCGCGGGCAAGTGTTCGTGGAAGAGGTCGAAGACCTGGCCCGCGACCGGGGAGAGGTGGCATGAGCCTGATCGCCGATCTCACCGCCAGCGTCAATGCCGTACGGCCCGGCCGTACCCGCATGCGCAATTTCGACATGCCGCTCGCGATTGCGGCGTCGACCTTGCTGCTGCTCGGCCTGCTGATGGTGTATTCGGCATCGATCGCGCTGGCTGACGGTCCGCGCTATGCCTCCTATGGCCGCTACTACTTCGTGATCCGCCACGGCCTGTTCATCAGCGCCGGCCTGGTGGCGGCCGCGGTCGTGCTGGCGGTGCCGATCCGTGTCTGGCAGCGCCTGGCGGTGCCGCTGTTCGTGGTGGCGATGGTGCTGCTGGTGGCCGTGCTGATTCCGGGCATCGGCCGCGAGGTTAATGGCGCGCATCGCTGGATTCCGCTGGGCCCGCTGAATTTCCAGCCGTCGGAACTGATGAAGCTGGCCGCGCTGCTCTATGCCGCCGACTACACCGTGCGCAAGCAGGAACACATGCAGGCCTTCGCCCGCGGCTTCCTGCCCATGGCGTTCGCGCTGGCCGGCGTCGGCATGCTGCTGCTGCTCGAGCCCGACCTGGGCGCGTTCATGGTGATCGTGGCGATCGCCATCGGCATCCTGTTCCTGGGAGGCATCAACGGCAAGTATTTCAGCAGCCTGCTGGCGGTGCTGGTGGGCACTTTCCTGATGCTGATCTGGCTGTCGCCGTGGCGCCGCGCGCGCCTGTTCGCCTATCTGGATCCCTGGAACGAAGACAACGCCTACGGCAGCGCCTACCAGCTGTCGCATTCGCTCATCGCCCTGGGGCGCGGGGAGTGGCTGGGCGTGGGCCTGGGCGCCAGCGTCGAGAAATTGCACTACCTGCCGGAAGCCCATACCGACTTCCTGATGGCGGTGGTGGGCGAGGAACTCGGCTTCGCCGGCGTGATGCTGGTGATCTCGCTGTTCGCCATCATCGTCTACCGCGGCTTCGACATCGGCCGCCAGGCCATCGCCATGGAACGCACTTTCGCGGGCCTGGTGGCGCATGGCGTGGCGATGTGGTTCGGCGTGCAGGCCTTCATCAACATGGGCGTGTGCCTGGGGCTGCTGCCGACCAAGGGCCTCACGCTGCCGCTGATGAGCTATGGCGGTTCGGGCGTGGTGATGAACCTGTGCGCCCTGGCCATGCTGATACGGGTGGATGTGGAAAACCGCATCATGATGCGCGGGGGACGGGTATGACCGCGTCGTCGCGCACCATCCTCATCATGGCCGGCGGCACCGGCGGGCACATCATGCCCGGCCTGGCCGTGGCCGATGTGCTGCGCCAGCGCGGCTGGCGCGTGCTGTGGCTGGGCAATCCCGACAAGATGGAAGGCAAGCTGGTGCCGCCGCGCGGCATCGAGCTGGTGCCGCTGCGTTTCGCCGGCGTGCGCGGCAAGGGCGCGGCTGCCTTGCTGAAGCTGCCGTTCCTGCTGGTGCGCGCCTTTGCGCAGGCCTGGTCGCGGTTGTCGGCGGTGCGGCCGGACGTGGTGCTGGGCATGGGCGGCTATGTCGCCTTCCCCGGCGGCGTCATCGCGGCGCTACGCGGCACGCCGCTGGTGGTGCACGAACAGAACGCAGTGGCCGGCACCGCCAACAAGTGGCTGGCGCGCATGGCCCGTCGCGTCTTGAGTGGTTTTCCCGGCGTGCTGCCCAAGGGCGAGGCCATGGGTAATCCCGTGCGCGCCGACCTGTGCGCCTTGCCCGATCCGGCGCAGCGCTATGCCGGCCGCGGCGGCCCGCTGCGGCTGCTGGTGGTGGGCGGCAGCCTGGGCGCCCAGGCGCTGAACACCGCCGTGCCGCAGGCGCTGGCGCGGCTGCCGCAGGAGCGTCGTCCGGTGGTGGTGCACCAGGCCGGCGAACAACATCTGCCGGCGCTGCAGCAGGCCTACGCCCAGGCGGGCGTGGCGGCCGACTGCCGCGCCTTCATCGACGACATGGCCGGCGCCATGGGCGACGCCGACCTGCTGATCTGCCGCGCGGGCGCCATGACGGTGTCCGAAGTGGCCGCGGCGGGCGTGGCGGCGCTGTTCGTGCCGTTCCCCCATGCCATCGACGATCACCAGACCGCCAACGCGCGCTTCCTGAGCGACGCGCAGGCCGCCTGGCTGCAGCCGCAGAACGCCTTGAGCCCCGAGTGGCTGGCGGACTGGCTGGGTCTGCGCAATCGACAAGAACTGCAAGCCGTCGCAGAACGGGCCCGCGCGCATGCGCACCCGCAAGCGGCGGCGCATATCGCCGACGTCTGTGAACAAGCAGCGGGGCGTTCATCATGAAACACAGAATCCAACATATCCATTTCGTAGGCATCGGCGGCTCCGGCATGAGCGGCATTGCCGAGGTGTTGCTCAACCTGGGCTACACCGTCAGCGGCTCCGACCTGAACGAGTCGGCCGTGACGCGCCGCCTGGCCGCGCTGGGCGTGAACATCGCCATCGGCCACGTCGCCAGCAATGTCACCGGCGCCGACGCCATCGTCACGTCGACCGCGGTGGCGGGCGATAACCCCGAGGTCATCGCGGCCCGCGCCGCGCGCATTCCGGTGGTGCCGCGCGCCATCATGCTGGCCGAGCTGATGCGCCTGAAGCGCGGCATCGCGGTGGCGGGCACGCACGGCAAGACCACCACCACCAGCCTGGTGGCCAGCATCCTGGCCGCCGGCGACCTGGACCCGACCTTCGTGATCGGCGGACGCCTGAATTCCGCCGGCGCCAATGCGCGGCTGGGACAGGGCGACTACATCGTGGTCGAGGCCGACGAATCCGACGCTTCGTTCCTGAACCTGCTGCCGGTGATGGCCATCGTGACCAACATCGACGCGGATCACATGGACACCTATGGCCACGACGTGGCCCGCCTCAAGAGCGCGTTCATCGAATTCACCCAGCGCCTGCCGTTCTACGGCAGCGCGGTGCTGTGCACCGATGACGCCAACGTGCGCGAGATTATGCCGTTCGTGTCGCGCCCCATTACCTCGTATGGCCTGAACGAAGACGCGATGGTGCGCGGCTACGAAGTGCAGGCGGACGGCACGCGCATGCGCTTCAACGTGCAGCGCAGCCACCGCGACACGCTGCTGCCGCCGCTGCAGGTGGAGCTGAACCTGCCGGGCCTGCACAACGTGCGCAACGCGCTGGCGGCGATCGCCGTGGCGACCGAGCTGGGCGTGGCCGATGAAGCCATTCGCGACGCGCTGGCGTCGTTCAAGGGCGTGGGCCGCCGCTTTACGCAGACGGGCGAATTCTCGGTGCCGGCCACGCATGGCGGCGGCACCTTCACGGTGATCGACGACTACGGCCACCACCCGGTGGAAATGGCCGCCACGCTGGCCGCGGCCCGCGGCGCCTGGCCCGACCGCCGCATCGTGCTGGCGTTCCAGCCGCACCGCTACACGCGTACCCGCGACTGCTTCGAGGATTTCGTGCGCGTGCTGGGCACGGCCGACGCGGTGCTGCTGACCGAGGTCTATGCCGCCGGCGAGCCGCCGCTGGTGGCCGCCGACGGCCGCGCCCTGTCGCGCGCCCTGCGCGTGGCCGGCAAGGTCGAGCCGGTGTTCGTCGAGGACGTGGCCGACCTGCCGCAGGCGGTGGTCGATTTCGTGCGCGATGGCGACGTGGTGATCGTCATGGGGGCGGGCTCGATCAGCAAGGTCCCGGCCCAAGTTGGAGAATTGGCATGAGCGCGAAATTCGGCAAAGTAGGTGTGTTGTACGGCGGCCGTTCCGCCGAACGCGAGGTGTCGCTGATGTCCGGGGCCGGCGTGCACCAGGCGCTGCTGAGCGCCGGCGTCGACGCGCACCTGTTCGACACCGGTGAACGCAGCCTGGCTGAACTGGCCGCCGAGGGCTTCGAGCGCGTGTTCATCGCGCTGCATGGCCGCTTCGGCGAGGACGGCTCGATCCAGGGCGCGCTGGAACTGCTGGGCATCCCCTATACCGGCAGCGGCCCGCTGGCCTCGGCCCTGGCCATGGACAAGACCATGACCAAGCGCGTGTGGCTGCAGCATGGCCTGCCCACGCCGGAATTCGAGTTGCTGGATGCCGACACCGAACTGCGCCTGGTGCCGGACCGCCTGAGCCTGCCGCTGATCATCAAGCCGCCGCACGAAGGTTCGACCGTGGGCATCACCAAGGTGGTGGGCTATTCCGACATGAAGGAAGCCTATGCCCTGGCCGCCAAGTTCGACGCCGAGGTGCTGGCCGAGCAGTTCATCCAGGGCCGCGAGCTGACCGTGGCGATCCTGGGCGGCGGCAAGGCCGCGCGCGCGCTGCCGGTGATCGAGATCGCCGCGCCCGGCGGCAACTACGACTACGAACACAAGTACTTCTCCGACGACACGCAGTACTTCTGCCCGGCGGCGCTGCCGCCTGCCGTTGCCGACGAAGTCGCCGACATCGCGGTGCGCGCCTATCGCGCGCTGGGTTGTGAAGGCTGGGGCCGCGCCGACTTCATGCTGGACGCCGACAACCGCCCCTGGCTGCTCGAAATGAATACCTCGCCCGGCATGACCAGCCATTCGCTGGTGCCGATGGCGGCCCGCGCCACCGGCATGAGCTATGCCGAGCTGTGCGTGGCGATCCTGGCCGACGCCTCGTGCAAGTTGCACAGCGCCGCTCGCAATACTTGACCCGGACATTCTGTGTGGAACGACGCTCGCACGACCAACCTGATCGCCAACACGCTTGCCGTGCTGGCGGTCTGCGCCATGCTCCTGGCGGGTGTGGTGTGGGTGGCGCAGCGTCCGTACTTCACGCTGTCGGCCATCGAGCTGGAGTCCACGCCGGACACCGAGCTGCACTATGTCTCGCCGGGCGCGGTGCGCGCGGCGATCGCGGGGCGCTTCAAGGGCAACTTCTTCACGGTGGACCTGGACGACGCGCGCGAGATCTTCGAGTCGGTGCCATGGGTGCGCCACGCCACGGTGCGGCGGATCTGGCCCAATGTGCTGCGCGTGCGCATCGAGGAGCAGCAGCCGCTGGCGCTGTGGAACGAGAACCAGATGATCAACACCTGGGGCGAGGCGTTCACGGCCAACACGGGCGAAGTGGACGACGAGACGGTGCTGCCGCAGTTCTCCGGGCCCGAGGGCACCGAGTCGCTGGTGGTGCAACGCTACGCCGAGCTGGCGCGCTGGTTCGCGCCGCTCGATATGCACGTCAAGCAGCTGGAGCTGAGTCCGCGCTACGCCTGGCGCGTGGTGCTGTCCAACGGCATGCTGCTGGACCTGGGCCGCGATCCGGGCGCCGATGCGCCGGACCCGCACGGCCTGCCCGGCGCGCTGCCTTTCGCGGCGCGCATTCAACGTTTTGTGCAGGCCTGGCCCGCCGTGGCGGGGCGCCTGGAAGGGCGCACCATCACGCAGGCCGACCTGCGCTATCCCAATGGTTTCGCCCTGGCGCTGGCCCCGTTGCCCGCGTCGGCAAACAAACCCAAATCCACACCGAAACCTCCCAAGAAACGCTAACGCCATGACCCGTGACATCAAGGACCTCATCGTCGCCCTCGATATCGGCACCAGCAAGGTGGTGGCTGTGGTGGCTGAAATCCTGCCCGAAGGGCGATTCGAAGTGCTCGGCCTGGGCCAGCACGAGTCGCGCGGCATGCGCAAGGGCGTGGTCGTCAATATCGAGACCACTGTGAATTCGATTCAGCGCGCGCTTGAAGAAGCCGAGCTGATGGCAGATTGCAAGATCCGAGACGTCTACACCGGCATCGCCGGCAGCCATATCCGCAGCTTCAATTCCAGCGGCATGGTCGCCGTCAAGGACAAGGAAGTCACCGCCACCGACGTCGCCCGCGTCATCGAGACCGCCAAGGCGGTGAACATCCCGACCGATCAGCAGGTGCTGCACGTGCTGACGCAGGAGTTCATCGTCGACGGCCAGGAAGACATCCGCGAGCCGATCGGCATGAGCGGCCTGCGCCTGGAAGTGCGCGTGCACATCGTGACCGGCGCCGTCAGCGCCGCGCAGAACATCGTCAAGTGCGTGCGCCGCTGCGGCCTGGAAGTGCAGGACCTGATCCTGCAGCCGCTGGCCTCCAGCCTGGCCGTGCTGACCGCCGACGAAAAGGAACTGGGCGTCGTCCTGGTGGATATCGGCGGCGGCACCACCGACGTCGCGATCTTCACCGGCGGCGCGATCCGCCACACCGCCGTGCTGCCGATCGCCGGCGACCAGATCACCAACGACATCGCGGCCATGCTGCGCACGCCGACGCCCGATGCCGAGGAAATCAAGCTGCGCTACGGCGTGGCCAAGCAGGTGCTGGCGAGCCCGGACGAGTCCGTGGAAGTGCCGGGCCTGGGCGACCGCGGCCCGCGCCAGGTCAAGCGCCAGGCGCTGGGCGCCGTGATCGAGCCGCGCGTGGAAGAACTGTTCACGCTGGTGCAGCAGGTGGTGCGCGACTCCGGCTACGAGGACCTGCTGGCTTCCGGCGTGGTGCTGACCGGCGGCTCGGCGCAATTGCCCGGCATGATCGAACTGGCCGAGGACGTGTTCCTCAAGCCGGTGCGCGTGGCGGTGCCCGAATACGAAGGCAGCCTGGCCGACGTGATGCGCAATCCGCGCTTCTCGACCGTGATGGGGCTGTTGCAGGAGGCGCGCATGCAGCGCGTGCGTGGCCGCAAGGTGGCCGCGCAGACCGGCAATTTCAAGAGCCTGCTGGCGCGCATGAAGGAATGGTTCATGAATTGAAGAGGGGGGCAGGTTGGGGCCTGCTCCTTGGCACGATCCGCGGCGGTAGGGCGGGCCGGGCCAGAAAGGGGAGGCGTCTCAAACCCGTTGCGGACCAAAGCAGTCGGCTTCGGCTTTGAGGCGATTCACAAAATATAGGTTGTTGGGGAATTTTTGTGATTTGCAAAATCGGACTTGTGAGGGAGTCATCATGATGAACTTTGAGATGCTTGAGAACAACACCAAAGGGACCGTAATCAAGGTCGTTGGTGTGGGCGGTGCGGGCGGCAATGCCGTCGCGCACATGATTCGCAGCGGCGTGCACGGCGTGGACTTCATCTGCGCCAACACCGATGCGCAGGCGCTGGCGGCGACCAACGCCCCGGTGCAGATCCGCCTGGGCCGCACCGGCCTGGGCGCGGGCGCCAAGCCCGAGCAAGGCCGCGCGTCGGCCGAAACCGCGCGTGAAGAGATCCGTGCCGCCCTGAACGGCGCGCACATGGTCTTCATCACCGCGGGCATGGGCGGCGGCACCGGCACGGGCGCAGGCCCGGTCGTGGCCGAAGTCGCCAAGGAGCTGGGCATTCTGACGGTGGGCGTGGTCACCAAGCCCTTCTCGTTCGAAGGCAACAAGCGCCTGAAGATGGCCGAGGACGGCATCGCCGAACTGGCCAAGCACGTGCATTCGCTCATCGTGGTGCTCAACGAGAACCTGTATGAACTGATGGACGAGGACGCGACGCAGGAAGACTGCTTCCGTTCGGCCGACGACATCCTGCACAACGCCTGCGCGGGTATCGCCGAAATCATCAACGTCGAAGGCAACGTCAACGTCGACTTCGAAGACGTCAAGACGATCATGGGCGAGCAGGGCCAGGCCATGATGGGCACGGCATCGGCTTCGGGCGCTGACCGCGCCCGCGTCGCCGCCGAGCACGCCATCGCCTGCCCGCTGCTGGAAGGCGTGGACCTGAACGGCGCGCGCGGCGTGCTGGTCAACATCACCGCCAGCCGCTCGCTGAAGATGCGCGAAACGCGCGAAATCATGGAAACGATCCGCAGCTACGCTTCGGACGACGCCACCGTGATCTTCGGCACCGCCTACGACGAATCGATGGGTGAAAACCTGCGCGTGACCGTGGTTGCGACCGGCCTGGGCCGTGCGCAGGCGCGTCCGCAACTGGTGCAGAACACCGCCGAGGCGCTGCGCACCGGCACCGACAACCTGCCCATGGGCACGATGCCGGCCGCCGGTCAGGGCGACTACCGCAATCTGGACATGCCGTCTGTCATGCGCAACCCGCGCAGCCAGGCGTCGGCCCAGGTGCGCGCGCTGGAAAGCTCGGGCATGGATCATTTCGACATCCCGGCATTCCTGCGCAAGCAGGCGGATTGAACCTGGAGCCTGGTTTCAGGCTCCTATGCACTCCCTCATCTCCGGCCTGCCTGTCCCCGCGGGCAGGCCGGAGGCGGAGCGGTCCGTTTTTCGTTTGTATGATTTGAATCGGGGACGGTTTTATCGGTCGGTCCTGACGCTTTGATGGCGTTGAGAACCGGACAGAGTTACAATACGTCAGTTACGCCGGCAATCTCTTGTCATCTTGCCGGCTTCCTGGCTCAAAATACCTTAGTCTCATGTTCCGACAGCGCAGCATTCAGAATCTCGTCCGCACGACAGGCGTCGGCGTCCACTCCGGACGGCGGGTCGAGCTCACTCTGCGTCCGGCGGCGCCCAATACGGGCATCGTGTTCCACCGCGTCGATCTGCCCGAAGTCGTCGACCTGCCCGCGCAGGCCACTGGCGTGGGCGATACGCGCATGGCCTCGGTGCTGCAGCAGGGCAACGTGCGCGTGTCCACGGTGGAACATCTCATGTCGGCGCTGGCCGGCCTGGGCATCGACAACCTGCATATCGACCTCACTGCCGAAGAAGTCCCCATCATGGACGGCAGTGCGGCAACCTTCGTGTACCTGTTGCGCTCGGCGGGTATCGTCGAGCAGAACGCGCCGAAGCAGTTCATCCGTGTGTTGAAAACGGTGGAAGTGCGCGAGGGCGAAGGCCGCAACGAGAAGTGGGCCCGGCTCGAACCCCATGAAGGGTACGCGCTGGCGTTCTCGATCGACTTCCGCCACCCCGCCATCGACTCAACCGCCAATTTCGCCGAAATCGACTTCGCCACCCATTCGTACGTGCGCGAGATCGCGCGCGCCCGCACCTTCGGCTTCGTCAACGAAGTCGAGGCGCTGCGCTCCATGGGCCTGGCCCGCGGCGGCAGCCTGGACAACGCCATCGTGATGGACGAGTACCGGGTGCTGAACAGCGATGGGCTGCGCTACGACGACGAATTCGTCAAGCACAAGATCCTGGACGCCATCGGCGACCTGTATCTGCTGGGCAAGCCCCTGGTGGCGCGCTACGTGGCCTGCAAGTCGGGCCACGGCCTGAACAACCAGCTGGCGCGCGCGCTGCTGGCGCAGCGCGATGCCTGGGAACTGGTGAGCTACGAATCGCAGGCCGAGGCGCCCCAGGCGTTCCGGCACGAATGGCAGCTGGCCTGAGGCCGGCTTGCCGCTGATGGTCGGTGCGCCGGGGGCCGTCCCCGGCTGACTACCGGCCATTTTCATTTGGATGGCGCCGATGGTTGCCATCCGACCGTCGCGCCAACGCCTTGCGGGGGCAGGCCGCGGGTTCATCCTGTCGCGCCATCCGGCCATTGCGGCCATCCGAAAGGCTGGCATCCGGACAAGCCCGGCTATCTCAGCTACTCTTGTGGTGCTTCAATAGCCTGGCGACCGCGTCGGCCAGCGGACCGGGACGCAGGTTGTCATGCAGGGTTTCAAAGGCGCCCAGCGCCGCGTCTCCCAGCGGTTGCGCCTCTTTGGGAGGCAGCGGCTTGCGGGCGCCGGGCTTGGGCAGGCCGGCTTGTACCTTCACGGCAATTTCGTTAAGGTTCCAGCCTTGGTCGGCCAGGGCCTGCGCGATGCGCGGGGCCAATTGACGCATCTTCGCCGCGTGCGCGGCACTGGGCACCACCAGTTGAAGGCGCTGGTTTTCCAGCTTGCCTACCTGGCAGACGGAGCCCAACGGGGCGGGCAGGATCGCCGCCACCGCATATTGGATTTGCAAGTGCTTGCGGGCGGTCGCCAGTACCCCGGCGCCCCGCATGTCATGACCCAGCCATCCCAGGGCGGTATTTTCCCCTCGCCGGCTGGAACTGGAACGTTGACGGTATGAAGTGGGTCTATTCATCCCGGCTCTGAGAATTAGGAAGCAAACCTTGAAAATCGTGATTATGCACGCCCGCGACGGGCAGGACGGGCATTTCACCCTGGGAGGCGCGCGCTTGGCGTTGTTTCTGGGGGGCGCCCTGGTGACGGCCGCCATCTTCGGCGCCGCGCTACAGCGCTACATTACTCCCATCCTGCCCGCCGTACATACGGTGGGATGGCCTTTGTCCGAACAGCCGGGGCGCGACGCCGATTTCCTGCGCGGCAACATGAACCTGCTGGCCGCCAAGGTGGGCGCGCTGCAGGCCAAGCTGGCCAGCATCGACGGGCTGGGCCAGCGGGTGGCCCAGGTCGCCGGGGTGGCCTACACCGATCCTGAAGTGGCCAAGCAACTGGCCTCCGCGCCAGCCGAGGCGCCCCATGCGCCCGAAGCCACCCAGGTCATGGATGATCTTTTCACCGAGGGCACGCCGCCTTCCGCGGCTTCGGCCGAGGAGCTGGGACGCCAGCTGGACGAGATCCAGGAACGGCTGGCCCTGCAGACCGACAACCTCAAGCTGCTGGATGCGGCGCTGACCCGGCGCTCGGCCGATCAGGCCCGCATGCCGACGGCGATGCCGATCACCGACTATCCCTACCTGAGTTCTTCCTACGGTTGGCGCCGCAATCCGGTGACCGGACGTTCCGCCATGCATGAAGGGCTGGATTTCGCCGCGCCGCCGGGCACGCCCATCCTGGCCGCCTCGGGAGGGGTGGTGCTGGAAGCCAAATTCCATCCCGGCTACGGCAATATGGTCGAAATCGACCATGGCGATGGTCTGATTACGCGTTACGCCCACGCCTCGTCGCTGATGGTCAAGCAGGGCCAGTTGGTCGAGCGCGGCCAGCAAGTGGCGCGCGTCGGATCCTCGGGCCGTTCCACCGGGCCGCACCTGCATTTCGAGGTCCGGCTGGCGGGGCAGCCGCTGGATCCGCGCCTGTTCCTGGGGCCGCAGCAGAACGCGCCGCCGACGGTGGCCCAGGCCGGCGCCGGCACGGCCGCGCGCTGAATCCCGATCCGGGCTACAGTGCCTGCCTGGCCATAGTGCCAGGCTATTACGCGCCAGGTGCGTTAAACTGGTTCGTTTCCCAGCGGACCCCCGCTCAACCAATAACATCAAGTCACGGGCGACGCCGCCCTCTGCCCATCGCGGGCGCGGCGGGGCTCGTGCGGCCGACATACGCATGGTTTCTCTGCTCAAAAAACTCATAGGCAGCCGCAACGACCGGCTGCTTAAGCAGTATCGCAAGCTGGTAACCCAGATCAATGGGCTGGAGCCCAAGATCTCCGCGCTCTCCGATGCGGAGCTGGCGGCCAAGACCGAGGAGTTCCGCTCCCGTCATGCCCAGGGCACGTCGCTCGACGACCTGCTGCCCGAAGCCTTCGCCGTCGTGCGCGAGGCGGGCAAGCGGGTGTTCGGCATGCGCCACTTCGATGCGCAGCTGCTGGGCGGCATTGCCCTGCACAGCGGCAAGATCGCCGAAATGCGCACCGGTGAAGGCAAGACGCTGATGGCGACGCTGCCGGTCTACCTGAACGCGATCGCGGGCAAGGGCGTGCACGTGGTCACGGTGAACGACTACCTGGCCCGCCGCGACGCCGAGTGGATGGGGCGCCTGTACCAGTTCCTGGGCCTGACCACGGGCGTGGTGGTGCCGCAGCAGCCGAACGAGGAAAAGAAGGCCGCCTACGCCGCCGACATCACTTACGGCACCAATAACGAATTCGGTTTCGACTACCTGCGCGACAACATGGAATACCGTGTTGAGGACCGGCGCCAGCGTGCGCTGTTCTATGCGATCGTCGACGAAGTGGACTCGATCCTGATCGACGAGGCGCGCACGCCGCTGATCATCTCCGGCCAGGCCGAAGACCACACCGAACTCTACATCCGCATGAACGCGGTGCCGCCGCTGCTGACCCGCATGGCCAGCGAGCCCAAGCCGCAGGAGCCGGAACCCGAGGGCGACTACTGGGTCGACGAAAAGAGCCAGCAGGTCTACCTGTCGGAAGCCGGCCACGTCCACGCCGAAGGCATCCTGGCGCGCCTGGGCATCCTGCCCGAAGGCGAATCGCTGTACGACCCGCGCCACATCGCGCTGATGCACCACCTGATGGTGGCGCTGCGCGCCAACACGCTGTTCTTCCGCGACCAGCAGTACGTGGTGCAGGACGGCGAAGTCATCATCGTCGACGAATTCACGGGCCGCCTGATGGTGGGCCGCCGCTGGTCCGACGGCCTGCACCAGGCGGTCGAGGCCAAGGAAGGGGTGAAGATCCAGCACGAGAACCAGACGCTGGCCTCGATCACCTTCCAGAACTACTTCCGCATGTACGAGAAGCTGTCCGGCATGACCGGCACGGCCGACACGGAAGCGTACGAATTCCAGGAAATCTACGGGCTCGAGACGGTCATCATCCCGACCAACAAGCCCATGATCCGCAAGGACCAGAACGACCAGGTCTTCAAGACGGACACGGAAAAGTACAACGCCATTCTCGAAGACATCCGCGATTGCCACGAGCGCGGCCAGCCGGTGCTGGTGGGCACCACCAGCATCGAGAACTCCGAGCTGCTGTCGGGCCTGCTGAAAAAGGCCAAGCTGCCCCACGAAGTGCTGAACGCCAAGCAGCACGCGCGTGAAGCCGAGATCGTCGCCGAAGCCGGCAAGCCGGGCCACATCACCATCGCCACCAACATGGCGGGCCGCGGCACCGACATCGTGCTGGGCGGCAGCGTCGACAAGCAGGTCGACCTGATCCGCGCCGACGAATCGCTGTCCGAAGCCGAAAAGACCGCCCGCATCGAAAAGGTGCGCGCCGACTGGAAGCCGCAGAACGAGCAGGTCAAGGCCGCCGGCGGCCTGCGCATCATCGGCACCGAACGCCACGAATCGCGCCGTATCGACAACCAGCTGCGCGGCCGCGCCGGCCGCCAGGGCGACCCGGGTTCGTCGCGCTTCTACCTGTCGCTGGAAGATTCGCTGATGCGCATCTTCGCGGGCGACCGCGTGCGCGCCATCATGGAACGCCTCAAGCTGCCCGAGGGCGAGCCGATCGAGGCCGGCATGGTGACGCGCTCCATCGAGACCGCGCAGCGCAAGGTCGAGGGCCGCAACTTCGACATCCGCAAGCAGCTGCTGGAATACGACGACGTCGCCAACGACCAGCGCAAGGTGCTGTACTCGCAGCGCAATGAAGTGCTGGAAGCGGCCAGCGTCGGCGCAATGGTCGAGAACCTGCGCGATGCCGCCGTGGTCGACCTGTTCAATACCTACGTGCCGCCGGAATCGGTGGAAGAGCAGTGGGACATCCCGGCGCTGCAGAAGGCGCTGGAGGCCGACTGGCAGATCCATCTGCCGTTGACCGAGATGCTCGAGAAGGAAGCTTCCCTGACCGACGAAGACCTGCGCGAACGCGTGGTCGCCGCGGCCCGCGATGTCTACCAGGCCAAGGTCGACCAGGTCGGCACCGAATCGTGGTCGCAGTTCGAGCGTTCGATCATGCTGCAGGCGATTGACACGCACTGGCGCGAGCACCTGTCGGCGCTGGACTACCTGCGCCAGGGCATCCATCTGCGCGGCTATGCGCAGAAGAACCCCAAGCAGGAATACAAGCGCGAGGCCTTCGAACTGTTTTCGGGCATGCTGGACCGCATCCGCGACGACGTGGTGCGCGTGCTGATGACGGTGCGCGTGCAGTCGTCCGAGCAGGTCGAGCAGGCCGAGGCCGAAGCGGCCCAGTCGCACGTGCAGAACGTGCAGTACCACCACTCCGACTACGACGAGGCGCTGGCCCAGTCGGCCGACGACACGGGCGCCCAGCCGGTGCGCAACGCGCTGCCCAAGGTGGGCCGCAACGATCCGTGCCCGTGCGGCAGCGGCAAGAAGTACAAGCAGTGCCACGGCAAGCTGGTCTGAGCGGATAACGCCATGCTGCATGCCGTCGGCCAGACCGAGTTCGACCACGCCGTGGTCATGGTGCGCGACCGGCTGGATGCGCTGGCGCCGCACTTCGAGCGCCAGGGCTTTCACCTGAGCGAAAAGGCGGTGCACAACCTGGGTTCGTGCAACCGCCTGATCGTGCTCGAAGGCACCTACGTCGAACTGCTGGGCTGGCCGCCCGGCGCGCCGCCGGCGCGCAAGGAAATCGCCGATTCGCCCTTCGGGCTCGAAGCGCTGGTGTTCCGCACCTACGACGCCGAGGCCACCCGCGAGCGCCTGCTCGCGGCCGGTTTCGCCGTCAATCCGATGCAGGAACTGTCCCGTCCGGCGATGCTGGACGGCCAGGAAGTCGAGGCCCGTTTCCATACCGTGCGTTTCGCCGAGCAGCCGCTGCCCGGCATCCGCATGTATTTCTGCCGCCACCTGACGCCCGAGTGCGTCTGGTCGCCCGAACTGATGGCGCATCCCAACGGCGCCCGTAGTCTGCTTCGCATCGACGCCCGCGCCGCGCAGCCGCGCCAGGTGGCCGAGCGGCTGGCCCTGGTGGCAGGCGTGACGGCCGAGGCCGTCGCGGGCGGCTGGGACGTGCCGCTGGCCAACCTGCGCATCCACGTGCGGGAAGACGCCATGGCGGCGACGCCGGTGTTGTCCACGCTGACGCTGGAAAATCGCGACGGCGCCCATTACACGCTCGATACCGGCGTCTGATCCTGTCCCGCCCGCGATCGCCGGGCGGGCGCCTTCCCCTTCCTGAAATCTTCCCGCTCACCCTTCTTGGGGGACGGATCGTGGCCGTGCGCGTTGCGGGCAAACCCGGGTTGTGAGGCGAAGTGTATGCACTTTAGTATGCACTTCATCCCCACCCCGGAGCGCCCTGGCGGCCCGCACGCTCATGACCTCATCCCGACCCGCAGCCCGCACCATGGCCGGCCAGGCCGAGCTGTACAACGCCGTCAAGGCGATGGCGGTGAGTTTCGAGTTCAAGCCGGGCGAACGCATCAACGAAGTCGAACTGGCCCGGCGGCTCAACGTGAGCCGCACGCCCCTGCGCGAGGTGCTCAACCAGTTGATGGTGGAGGGGTTCCTGACCCGCTCGGTTAACCGGGGGTTCATCGCCCGCCTGCTGGATGCCAAGCAGATTCACAGTCTCTATGAATACCGCGCGGTGCTCGAAGCCGGCATCGTGCGCGCTGCCTGCGAGCGCGCCACCGACGAGGAACTGGCAGCCTTGCGCGCCTTTGTCGAACGGTCCCGCGACGTGCCCGAAGACAGCGATGCGACCCGCCTGCTGGAACTGGACGAGGCGTTTCACCTGACCCTGGCGCGCTACTCGCGCAACGACGAATTCGTGCGGGCGCTGGAAAGCGTCAATGCCCGCATCCATTTCGTGCGCTGGATCGACATGCAGCAGGGGCGCCGCAGCCATACCCAGGCCGAACACATGCGCATCGTCCAGGCGCTGGAGCGACGCGACGGCGACGCCTTGCCGGACATGATGCGCAGCCACATCGGCCGGCGGCTGGACCAGATCACCGATGTCATCCGCACCGGCTTTTCCACGATTTACATGCGGGACCAGGCCGAACCCGCTATCGCAGCGCCGGCCAACACCACAACAGCAGGGGAAAACACATGACCTACACAACCTTGCGGCGCGCCTTGGCGGCCGTCTGCGCGCTCGCCGCGCTGGGGGGGGGCCTGGCCGCCGCGCCCGCCCGGGCGGAAGAAAAGCCGCTGATCCTGGTGGTGCCGTATCCGCCGGGCGGCAGCACCGACATCCTGGCGCGCATCCTGCAGCCACGGCTGTCCAAGGAGCTGGGCGGCCGCGCCGTGGTGGTGGAAAACCGCCCGGGCGCGGCCAGCCAGATCGCCACCGCCTTCGTGGCGCGGGCCGAGCCTGACGGCAGCACGCTGCTGGTCAGCTTCGACAACCACGGCATCAATCCGGCGGTGAAACCCAAGCTGCCGTACGACACCTTCAAGGACTTCGTCGCCATCACCCAGACCGTGCGCTTTCCGCTGGTGCTGGGCGCCAATCCGGGCGTGCCGGGCGACAACCTGAAGGAATTCCTGGCGGCCGCGGCCAAGCAGCCGCCCAACAAGTTCAACTATGCCTCCACCGGCGTGGGGTCGCTGAACCACCTGGCGCCCGAAGAACTCAAGCGCCTGTCCAAGGTGGAGCTGCTGCACGTGCCGTATGGCGGCGGCGGGCCGGCCATCCAGGCCGTGGTGGGCGGCCAGGCCAACATGACCTGGCTGAGCTTTGCCGCGCTGCGCGGCCAGATCCAGGCCGGCAAGATCAAGCCGCTGGCGGTGGCCGGCGAAAAGCGCCTGCCGGACCTGCCCAACGTGCCGACGGTGGCCGAGTCTGGCTTCCCAGGGTTCGTGGCCTATTCGTGGAGCGGCATGTTCGCGCCCAAGGGCACGCCCGAGGCGACCATCAAGAAGCTGACGCAGGCATTCAACACGGTGTTGGCCGATGCGGACGTCAAGAAGAAGCTGGAAGAGGCGGGCTTCGAGATCGTGGCGTCGAACGGCCCGGCGCTGGATGCCTACGTGAAGGCGGAGTACGACCGCTGGAGCAAGTTCATCAAGAGCAGCAACATCAATCTGGATAACTGAGCGGCCGGGGCGGGGCGCGATGGCGCGCCGCCCGGTCCGCGCATCGCGTGGAGAAGACATGGATACATTGACCGGCGCCGAAGCAATGGTGCGGATGCTGCAACACAACGGCGTCAAACATATTTTCGGCCTGTGCGGCGATACCAGCCTGCCGTTCTACGACGCGCTCTACCGGCTCGATCACGGCATGCAGCACATTCTGACCCGCGACGAACGCAGCGCCGGCTACATGGCCGACGCCTACGCTCGCGTGACCGGCAAGGTCGGCGTGTGCGAAGGGCCGAGCGGCGGCGGCGCGACCTATCTGCTGCCGGGGCTGGTGGAGGCCAACGAGTCGTCCATTCCGGTGCTGGGCATTACGTCCGATGTGGCGGTGGGCTCGCGCGGCAAGTACCCGCTGACCGAGCTGGACCAGGAGGCGTTGTACCGACCGCTGACCAAATGGAACCGCACCATCGATCGCGCCGATCAGATTCCCGGCATGGTGCGCGCCGCGTTCCGCGCCATGACCACCGGCAAGCCCGGCTCGGCGCACCTGTGCTTTCCCTATGACGTGATGAAGCAGCAGGTCGATGCCGCCGACGTCTGGGCCCAACCGGAACACGCGCAATTCCCGTCGCTGCGCTACGCGCCGGATCCGGCGGACGTGGCGCGCGCGGCGCAGCGCCTGGTGGGCGCGCGTTCGCCTGTCATCATCTGCGGCGGCGGCGTGGTGATCGCCGGCGCCAGCGGCGCGCTGCAGGAACTGGCCGAGAGCCTGAAGGCGGCGGTGTGCGTGACCGTCAGCGGCCAGGGCAGCCTGGCCGACACGCATCCGCTGAACGCGGGCGTGGTGGGGTCGAACGGAGGCGTGATGGCCACGCGCGACGTGGTGGCCGCCGCCGACGTGGTGCTGTTCGTCGGTTGCCGCGCGGGTTCGACCTCGACCGAGCACTGGCGCTTCCCGAACCGCGACGTGCCGATCCTGCACATCGATATCGACCCGATGGTGATCGGCGCCAACTACCTGACCGAGGTCGGCATGGTGGGCGATGCCAGGCTGGCCTTGCAGGCGCTGGGCGCCGAGGTGCGCGAGCGCCTCGCGCACCGGCCATCCGACGCGACCGATGGCGCGGTGCTGGCGGGCCGCGCCAAGGCCGCGCGGCGCGCGCAGCTGGAGCCGCTGGCGAGCAGCCTGGACGCGCCGATCCGTCCGGAACGCGTGGTGCAATCGCTCAATCGCCTGCTGCCCGACGACGCGGTGGTGTGCGCCGACCCCGGCACGCCATGCCCGTACTTCTCGGCCTACTACGATGTGTCGCGGCCCGGCCGCCATTTCATCACCAACCGCGCCCATGGCGCATTGGGGTTCTCGATGTCGGCGGCGCTGGGCGCCTGGGTCGGGCGGCCGAATGCCAAGTGCGTGTCGGTGATGGGCGACGGCAGCTTCGGCTTCACGGTCGGCGAGCTCGAGACCATCGTGCGCCACAAGGCGCCGCTGCTGATGGTGGTGTTTTCGAACTCGGTCTATGGCTGGATCAAGGCCAGCCAGAAGGCCGGCTACGACAAGCGCTATTACAGCGTGGACTTCGACCGCACCGACCACGCCCGCATCGCCGAGGCCTATGGCGTGAAGGCCTGGCGGGTCGAGGACCCGGCCAAGCTGGACGCGGCGATCAAGGCGGCCATGGAGCATGACGGCCCGGCGTTGATCGACGTGGTGGCGCAGCCGTTGCAGGATGCGGCGGCGCCGGTCAGCCAGTGGATGGGCTGAAGGCCAGGCAGGGAATGCGAAGCGGGGCCAGGGTTGGCCCCGCTTTTTTCATGGGCTCGATGCCGTGGGACGGGCGCCGTGGCGCGCGTTCAGTGGGGCGCCGGCGTGGGCACCAGATGGTTGACGCCGGTGCAGAGGTCGGCCTGGTCGACTCCGTAGATGTGCAGCGACACGGCGACGCCCGGGCCGGCGTTGCCGAGGCGGTGGATCTGATGCAGGCCCTGGGTGGCGGTGACGATGTCGCCCGGGCGGCGGCTGACCTGGCCGCAGGGCCGGGCCGCGCCCGCCGCCGGATCCCAGCGGTAATGGGTTTCGACCAGCTCGCCTTGCAGCACCTGGTAGGTGCACCAGGTCTTGTGGCCGTGCACCGGGCTGAATTGCCCCGGGCGCCAGATCAGGTAGGCGACGGTGAAGGCGCCATGCGGATCGGCATAGGCGATGTGGCGGGTGTAGTGCTCGGGCCGGCCGTCGCGCAGGTCTGGTGGCAGCGCGCGCAGCATGTCGCCCGCATTGGCGACGCTGGCGGCAAGCTCGCGCAGGAAGGCGCGCGCCGCGCTCATCTGGGCGGCCTGCACCGATTCACACAGCGTACGCAGGTCGGCGGTGGCGAGTGGAAGGTTGGGCATGGTGGCACGCCTGAAGGACAAGCCTTCATCTTAGGGATTCGGGTTGGAATGCCTTTGCCAAATTGGCCCGTGTCGAACCGATGTTTAGAAAAAAATTCCACCCCCGCGCGCCGCCCCGGCTCCTATACTGGTTCGCTTCTTGGTACCACTCTGGAGGGGGTTGGCATGGATCTCGGGATCAGCGGCAAGACGGCACTGGTATTCGGCGGCAGCCGCGGCATGGGCCGCGCCTGCGCCCTGCAATTGGCGCGCGAGGGCGTGGCGGTGACGATCGCCGCCCGCAATCCGCAGACGCTGGAGCAGGCGGCGGCCGAGATCTCGCGCGTGGCGGGCATCGGCGTGGGCTGGGTCTCGGCCGACCTGACCCGTCCCGAAGGGCGCGATGCCGCGTTGGCCGCCTGCCCGCGTCCGGACATCCTGGTGAACAACGCCGACGGTCCCATGCCGGGCGATTTCCGCGATTGGTCGCACGACGACTGGATCGCGGCGCTGGACGCGATGATGCTGGGCCCGATCGACATGATCCGCCGCGTGGTCGACGGCATGATCGAGCGGCGCTTCGGCCGCATCGTCAACATCGTGTCGCGCAGCGTCAAGGCGCCGCATGCCGAACTGGGGCTGTCCAATGGCGCGCGGGCGGGGCTGATCGGCTTTGTCAGCGGCCTGGCGCGGCAGACCGTCAGGCACAACGTCACCATCAACAACTTGTTGCCCGGCGCCTTCGCCACCGATGCGCAGGCTCGCCACATCCGCGGCATGCTGGAAGAGGGCGGCAAGACCTTCGAGCAGCTGTGGGACGAGCGCGGCCGCGCCAGCCCGGCCGGCCGCTATGGCCAGCCCGAGGAGCTGGGCGCGCTGTGCGCCTACGTCTGTTCGGCGCAGGCCGGCTACATGACAGCGCAGAACATCCTGCTCGATGGCGGCGGCTACCCGGGCACGTACTGACGCCGCGCCAAGGGCCGCCTAGGGTGTTCCTCGGGTGGACGGCGCGCAGGCGCCAAGGCAAGATGCGCCGATACCGCTTGAGGAGCCTCCATGGACCAGACCGACATCAAGATCCTGGCGTTGTTGCAGAAGGATGCCACCTGTTCGGTCGCCGAAATCGCCGAGCAGGTCAACCTGTCCGTCACGCCGTGCTGGCGCCGCATCCAGAAACTCAAGGACGACGGGGTCATTGCGCGCAATGCGATCCTGCTGGATCCCCGCGCGCTGGGCCTGAACCTGACCGTGTTCGTGTCCATCAAGACCAGCCAGCACAACGAGAAGTGGACCCAGAGCCTGATCAATGCCGTCATGGCGCTGCCCAACGTGGTTGAATTCCATCGCATGGCCGGGGATATCGATTACCTGCTCAAGGTGGTGGTCGAGGACATGGCGGCCTATGACCGCTTCTACCGCCGCCTGATCGCCGCCGTGGACCTGCTGGACGTGAGTGCCAGCTTTTCCATGGAAGTGATCAAGAGCACCACCGAGCTACCGCTGGACGCGCTCTGACCGGCTGCCGGCGCGCGGGCGGCATGTGCCCGCGCCGCGCCGCCGCGCGCGGTCGTGGCGACGGCCTGGCGTCCGGACGCAATTTTTTTCTCCGGCGCGGGGCCGCCGCGAATACAAATTTCTTTCCGCGTGTTGCAGGCGCCCCATCTCGCAATTCTTTTGCGCGGCAGGCGGCGTAGCATATCCATCGTTCCCGCCATGGGAATGAACCCGGGATATCAGAGGACCCTATGTCGTTGGCAGTACCCGCCGGCTGCGCCGGACTGGCGAAGACGCTACCCGCGTCGGTGGAAGATCTTTTGGTTGGATGGAATGGCGCCGACGACCTGTGGGTGTTCGCCTATGGTTCCCTGATCTGGCATCCCGGCTTCGCGTGGCGCGAACGCCGCCTGGCCACCGTGCGTGGCTACCATCGTTCGCTCTGCCTGTGGTCGCACGACCATCGCGGCTCGCCCGACAATCCCGGACTGGTGTTCGGGCTGGACCGCGGCGGCTGCTGCCGCGGCGTGGCCTTCCAGATCGCGGCCAGCGATGTCCCCACGGTGTTCGCGGCGCTGTGGCGCCGCGAGATGGTGACCGGCGCCTACACGCCGCGCTGGCTGACCTGCCATACCGACCAGGCGCCAGTGCGCGGGCTGGTGTTCCTGCTCAATCGCGCCTGCCAGGAATACGCCGCCGACCTCACCGATGACCGCCTGCTGGCGTCGGTGCGCAATGCGGTGGGACATTCGGGTCCGTGCCTGGACTACGTGGTGGAGACCGAGAAGGCGCTGCGCGCCCACGGCATCGACGATTGGCGCCTGGGCGAGCTGGTGCGCCGCCTGGGCATGCAGCCCTGCTGAACGCGCGGACCGCCGCCGGCGCGGCGGTGCCTGGCCGTCAGAAGGACCAGCGGCCGAACATGAACAGCACGTTGCCGGCGCCACGCGAGCCGGGGATGTAGGTGGCGTACAGCATGGTGTCCTTGTAGCCGGCCGAGACCAGTGGCAGCACGCCGGGGAACGGCACGTAGCTCATGATGTCGTGGCGTGCCGTCAGGAACACGGTGTAGCCGGCGCCGAGCCGGAAATTCTCGCTGACCCGTCCGATCTTCAGGAAGCCGTAGCCGGCGATCGGTTCGACCTTGCTGTGCGAATCCAGGAACGCCATGGCGTACAGGCCCTGCCAGTCGCCGTCTTCGTCGTAGATGCTGCGTCCGTAGCCGCCGCCCCACGCCAGTTCGTTGAAGCTGTTGATCTTGTCGCGGCTGTACATGGCGCGGTTGTGCCAGGCGTAGCCGCTGAAATAGAGGTCATTGCCGCCTTCCGTCCAGATCTGGTCCAGGCGGTTGCAGGCGGATTGGGCCCACGAGGGCAGGTTTTCGCAGGCATGCGCGGCGGCGCTGAAGGTCGAGAGCAGCAGGCAAAAAAGCACTGCCCGGAGTCTGGCGGTCATTGCGGAAACACGAAAGATGATGACAACCCCGTTACTGTAACGGAGCGCCTGTCATCTTTACTGTCACGCAGCTGTCAAATGCGGGCCTGGGACATGCCGTGAAACAATCACGTGCAGGTCCGTTGTGGACGCGCTACAGCAGGAAAATGGTGGCCAGTCCCAGGAAGATGAAAAAGCCCAGCGAGTCCGTGGCGAAGGTCAACAGCACCGACGAACCCATGGCGGGATCCTTGCCGAAGCGGGCCCGCACCATCGGCACCAGCACGCCGACCGAGGCGCCCACCAGCATGTTGCAGACCATGGCGGCCATCATCACCAGCGCGATCGAGATCGAGTGCGAGATCGCCCAGGCGAACAAGGCCGCCACCAGGCTGCCGCACAGGCCCACCATCAGGGTCACGAACAGTTCGCGCTTGACCAACTGCCACAGGTTGCGGCCGGTGATGCGGCCCATGGCCAGGGCGCGGATGATCAGCGTCATGGTCTGGTTGCCCGAATTGCCGCCGATGCCGGCGACGATGGACATCAGGAACGCCAGGATCACGATCTGGCTGACCGTGCCCTCGAATTGCGAGGCCACGAACGAGGCCGTGGCGGCGGTACAGAGGTTGAACAGCAGCCAGGGCGCGCGGTTGCGCAGCGCCGTGCTGACCGGAGCGAAGATGTCCTCTTCCTGCAGGCCGGCGCGCGACAGCGCCTGTTCCTGGGAGTCTTCGCGCATCACGTCGACCACGTCGGCGATGGTGACGCGGCCGATCAGGCGGCCCTGGTCGTCCATCACGGGGGCCGAAACCAGGTCGTAGCGCTCGAATGCGCCGGCGGCGTCGGCGTCGGAGTCGAGCGGGTTGAGCGTCAGGAAGTCCGAGTTCATGACCGCGCGCACTTCGGTCTCGGGTTCGCTGACCAGCAGGCGCGACAGCGGCAGGATGCCTTGCAGCTTGTCCTGGCGGTCGACCACGAAGATCTGGTCGGTGTGGTCGGGCAGTTCGTGCAGGCGGCGCAGGTAGCGCAGCACCACTTCGAGCGTGACATCCTCGCGCACCCGGACCATTTCGAAGTCCATGATGGCGCCGACGCTGTCTTCCGGATAGCCCATGGCTTCCAGCAACTGGGCCCGTTCTTCCTCGGTCAGGCCCTTCTGCACCTCGGCCACCACGTCCGGCGGCAGGTCGGGCGCCAGGTCGGCCAGCTCGTCGGCATCCATGTTGCCGGTGGCGGCCACCAGGTCCTGGCGGTCCATCGCTTCGATCAGCGATTCACGGACCCAGTCCTCGACCTCGAGCAGCACGTCGGCGTCGTGCTCGGGGCTGACCAGCTTCCAGATGGACTGGCGTTCGTCCTTGGGCAGCGACTCCAGGATGAACGCGATATCCGCGGGATGCAGGCCGTCCAGCAGGGTCTTGAGTTCCGCCTCGTGCTGGCGGTGCACCAGGTCCTCGACCAGGTTGGCCTTGGCGTCGCCTTCTTCCTGGCGATGCACCAGGTCGGCGACCAGTTGCTGGCGGCGCAGGCGTTCCTGGACTTCGGCCAGGGCGTGCTGCGCGTCTTCCGGGTCGAGGCGGCGGGGCGTCGCGGGCGGTTTCTGCGCGGCGGCGGACTGCGTCATGCGTTACGACTCAAAGAATGGGAAGAGGGCGGCTGCGCCGCGCTTCGTCGGTGGCGACGTAGGTCAGCGTGGCCTCGGTGACCTTGACGACTTCGGCGTCCAGGCGCTGGCGTTCCGCGTAGACCTCGACCGACACGGTGATGGAGGTCTTGCCGGTCTTGACGATGGACGCGTAGAAACTGAGCAGGTCGCCCACGAACACGGGTTGCTTGAACTGGAAGGCGTTGACGGCGACGGTGGCCACGCGGCCCGCCGCGCGGCGCGCGGCGGGGATGGACCCGGCGATGTCGACCTGGGACATGATCCAGCCGCCGAAAACGTCCCCGTGGATGTTGGCATCCGCCGGCATCGGCATGACGCGCAATACGGCGTCGCGATTGGCGGGCAAGGTCGTGAAGGGAGTTTTGGTGCTGGAGGTCATGCGGCCGGCTCCAATGCAAGGCAACCAGCCGATTATGCAGGAAAAACGGGGCGCCGGCGCGGGCCGGCGCCCCGCCGAGGCGCTTTATCGAAGCCGGCGCGGATCAGGACGCAAGCTTGACGATGCCGTAGCCGCCGACCAGCAGCCAGGCGTACAGGATCAGGCCCAGCGCCATCACGCGCGGACCGGCCTTGCGGATGTTGGCGAAGCGGGTCTCGATGCCCAGCGCCGTCATGGCCATGGTCAGGGCGAAGACGTCCAGGCGGCGGATGGCGGCGACGACGTCGGCCGGGATGATGTTGAGCGAGTTGACGATGGCCAGGACCAGGAAGCCGACCGCGAACCAGGGGATCGGCAGCTTGGCGCCCTTGGCGTTGCCGCCGGCGTGGCTGGCGGCGCTGCGCAGGTACAGGCCGAGGATCAGCAGCACCGGCACCAGCAGGGCGACGCGGGTCATCTTGACGATGGTGGCCACTTCCGTGGTGGCGGGGTCGATGTTGCTGGCCGCGCCGACCACCTGCGCCACTTCGTGGATGGTGCCGCCGATGTAGATGCCCAGCGCCTGGGTGTCGAAAGGCAGCCAGCCGGCGTGGTAAAGCACCGGATACAGGAACATCGACAGCGTGCCGAACAGCACCACGGTGGCCACCGCCACGGCGCTCTTGTGCGGCTGCGCGCGCAGGGTCGGCTCGAAGGCCAGCACGGCCGCCGCGCCGCAGATGGCGCTGCCGGCGGCGGTCAGCATGGCGGTGTCGCGGTCCAGCCCCAGCATGCGCTGGCCGACCCAGGTGCCCAGCAGCAGCGTGCCCACCACCACCGCCACCGACACCGCCAGGCCGGGCAGGCCGACGGCGGCGATCTGCTGGATGCTGATGTTCAGGCCGTAGAAGGCCACCGCGATGCGCAGCAGGCGGCGCGCGGTGAAGTTGACGCCCACGCCCCAGTCGACCGGCATGGTGCCGCGCAGGAAGTTGCCGTACAGCATGCCGCAGACGATGCCGACCACCAGCGGCGAAAAGCCCAGCTGGCGGATGGCGGGGAAGTCCGCCAGCTGCATGACCGCGGCCGACATGAGGCCGACGAACAGGACGCCGTTGAGCTTGTCGCGCCAGGGCGTGGCGGTGGCGGCCGAGGCGCCGGGAGTTGCGGCAGGCGCGGCGGCGGGTGGCGGGGCGGTCGTGGTGGCGGTGCTCATGGCGGGCCTTTCTGCATATCTAAATAACTAGGCGAAATATTAATTTCGGCGCTGTTATTTGGAAAATTTTCATTTTTGATATGAAATATCAGGAATTCTGATATCAATGCCGCCATGGCCGCCGGCTCGCCAGGAACTCATGACTCCCGATCAATTGCTCACCTTCGCCACCGTGGCCGACGCCGGCAATATCAGCCGCGCCGCCCAGCAGCTGCATCTGTCGCAGCCGGCGGTTTCGGGCCAGTTGCGGGCCTTGCAGGAATGGTTCGGCGAACCGCTGTATCGCCGCAGCGGCCACGGCATCGCCTTGACCGAGGCGGGCGAGCGCCTGGCCGAGCAGGCGCGCCAGCTGCGCCAGGTGTACCGCCAGGCGCAGGCCGTGCGCGAATCGTGGCGCGGCCTGGAAACCGGCGTGCTGCGGCTGGGGGCCAGCACCACGCCGGCCAGCTACCTGCTACCCGGCCTGGTGGCCGATTTCCGCCATGCCTTTCCGGCCGTCAGCTTGCACCTGTCCGATGGCAACACCCGGGAAATCGTCGAACGCCTGCCGGCGCTGGACCTGGCCTTCATCGAAGGCGACGTGCCCGCGGGCCTGCCGGCCGAGACCGCCGTGCATGCCTGGCGGCAGGACGAGGTGGTGGCCATCGTGCGCGCCGACCATGCCCTGGCGGGCAAGGGCGCGGTCACGCTGCGGGATCTGGCGGCTTCGCCGCTGGTGATGCGCGAACCCGGTTCGGGCGTGCGGCGGCTGGTCGAGCGCGCTTTCACCGATGCCGGCCTGGCGCCCTCGGTCGGCTTGGAGCTGGCCGGGGTGGAAGGCGTGAAGCAGGCCGTGCGCGCCGGCCTCGGCGTGGGGTTCGTGTCGGCCATGTCGATGCGGCACGAGGATGGCGCGCTGGCGGCGCTGCGGCTGTTGCCGCGGCCATTGACGCGCACCTTGAGCATCCTGGTGCCGCATGCCGACGCGGCCGCGCGCGCCGCCCAGCGCTTCCTGGCGATGTGCCAGGCAGTGCGGGCGGGGCAGGGAGTCATCTAGCGCGGGGAAGCCGTTGCCTTCTTCGTGAGGCAGGCGCCTTTCCCGGCGCCGCGTCAGGCCTTGGCCAGGCGCTTGAGCGCCAGCTGTACCCAGTAGGTGCCGCCCAGTGGCAGCAGTTCGTCGTTGAAGTCATAGCTGCCGTTGTGCAGCATGCACGGGCCCAGGCCATGGCCGGCGGCGCGGTGATCGCCAACGCCGTTGCCGATCCAGACGTAGCAGCCCGGCAATTCCTGCAGCATGAAGGCGAAGTCCTCGGCGCCCATGGTGGGCTGCACGTGGTCGTTGACCTTGTCGTCGCCGACGATGTCGCGCATGACTTCGGCACAGAAAGCCGCTTCTTCCGGATGGTTGATGGTGGGCGGGTAGTTGCGCTGGAAGGTGAATTCCACTTCGCAGTCCATCGCCGCGCAGGTATGGCGCGCGATCTCTTCCATACGGCGTTCGATCAGGTCCAGCACCTCCAGCGTGAAGGTGCGCACCGTGCCGCGCAGTTCGGCGTGGTTGGGCACCACGTTGTCGGCGCTGCCGGCGTGGATCTGCGTGATGCTCAGCACCGCCGCGTCGAGCGGGTTGCGGTTGCGCGTGATGATGGTCTGCAGCGATTGCGCCAGCTGCACCGCCGCCATGACCGGGTCGATGCCCAGGTTGGGCATGCCGGCGTGGGTGCCCTTGCCCTTGATGACGATGGAGAACTCGTTGCTGGAAGCCATGATGGGGCCGGCGGTCACGCCGAACTGGCCGGGCGCCATGCCGGGCCAGTTGTGCATGCCGAACACCGCTTCCATGGGGAAGCGCGTGAACAGGCCGTCGTCGATCATGCGCTTGGCGCCGCCGCCGCCTTCCTCGGCGGGTTGGAAGATGACGTAGACCGTGCCGGCGAAGTCGCGGTGCTGCGCCAGGTAGCGCGCGGCGGCCAGCAGCATGGCGGTGTGGCCGTCGTGGCCGCAGGCGTGCATCTTGCCGGCGTGCTTGCTGGCGTGGGCGAAGGTGTTGGCTTCCTGCATGGGCAGGGCGTCCATGTCGGCGCGCAGGCCGACGGCGCGCTCGCCGGGACGGTCGCCGCGGATGATGCCGACCACGCCGGTGCCGCCGAGGCCGCGATGGATTTCAATGCCCCATTCCTCGAGCTTGGCCGCCACCACGTCGGCGGTGCGGAATTCCTCGAACGCCAATTCGGGATGCGCGTGGATGTCGCGCCGGATCTGGGAGATATCGTCGCGCCAGGCAACGATGGGATCGAGCAGTTTCATGGGAAGAACCAGGCGGAATTTGGGAACGCAACAAGGTTATCATCATTCAAAAACCAATTTAATGGAGACAAACACCATGACTCGCCCGTGGCTTGCCCATTACCCGCAAGGGGTTCCCGCCGACATCTCCATCGACGGCTATGCATCGCTGACCGACCTGCTGGACCGGGCCTGCAAGCAGTACGCGGGACGCGTCGCCTGCACCGCCATGGGCAGCGACATCACCTATGCGCAGCTGGATGCGCACGCCCGCGGATTCGCCGGCTGGTTGCAGGGCCTGGGGCTGCCGAAGGGGTCGCGGGTCGCGCTGATGATGCCCAACGTGCCGGCCTACCTGGTGGCCCTGCTGGGCACCTTGCGCACCGGTCATGCGGTGGTCAACGTCAACCCGCTGTACACGGCCGACGAATTGCAGCGGCAGTTGCTCGACAGCGGCGCGGCGGTCATCGTCATTCTCGAGAATTTCGCCCACACGCTGCAGAGCGTGGCCGACCGCGGCCAGCTCAGGCACATCGTGGTGACCGGACCGGGCGATCTGCTGGGCGGGCTGAAGGCGCCGCTGGTGAACCTGGCGGCGCGCTACATCAAGAAGATGGTGCCGCCCTGGCGGATCGATGGCGCGCTGACGCTGCCGAAGGTGCTGGCCAAGGGAGCCGGCCTGCCGTTCACCGCGCCGACCATCTCGATGGACGACCTGGCGGTGCTGCAATATACCGGCGGCACCACCGGGGTGCCCAAGGGCGCCATGCTGACGCATCGCAACCTGACCGCCAACGTGAAGCAGATGGAGGCGGTGGCGGCGCCGGCGCTGCGCGACATGGCGGATCGGCAGATCACCGTGCTGAGCGCGCTGCCGCTTTACCACGTGTTCGCCATGACGGTCTGCGGCCTGTATGGCATGTACGCGGGCATGCGCAACGTGCTCATCATCAATCCGCGCGACCAGCCGTCGCTGATCAACGCCTGGCGCAAGACGCCCATCAACGTGTTCCCCGGCGTCAATACGCTGTTCAACGCGCTGGTGCACAACGAGGATTTCGCCAGGCTGGATTTTTCGGGATTGCGCCTGGCGCTGGGGGGCGGCATGGCGGTGCAGCAGGCGGTGGCCGAACGCTGGCTGAAGATCACCGGGCGGCCCCTGATCGAAGGCTATGGCCTGTCGGAAACCTCGCCGGTGGCCACGGTCAATCCCTGCGATGCCACGGCGTATTCGGGTTCCATCGGCCTGCCGTTGCCGTCCACCTATGTCGCCATCCTGGACGATGCGGGCAACGAGGTGCCGCTGGGCGAGCGCGGCGAAGTCTGCATCCGCGGGCCGCAGGTCATGGCCGGCTACTGGCAGAAGCCCGAAGAGACCCGTCATGTCATGACGGCGGACGGCTATTTCCGCACCGGCGATATCGGCATCATGGACGACAAGGGCTACACGCGCATCGTCGATCGCAAGAAGGACATGATCACCGTGTCGGGCTTCAAGGTCTATCCGAACGAGGTGGAGGCGGCGGTGTCGCAGATGCCCGGCGTGCTCGAATGCGCGGCCATCGGCGTGCCGGACGAGCACTCGGGCGAGGCGGTCAAGGTGTTCGTGGTGAAGAAGGATCCCGCGCTGACCGAGGCCCAGGTGCAGCAGTGGTGCAAGGACAAGCTGACCGGCTACAAGCGGCCGCGCTTCGTGGAGTTCCGTGACGAGCTGCCCAAGAGCAATGTCGGCAAGATCCTGCGGCGCGAGTTGCGTCCGGATGCCGAAGCCGCTGCCGGACAGGGCCAGGCGGCT
The DNA here is from genome assembly GCF_052906545.1 of Achromobacter sp. CSND-B12. Lineage (NCBI taxonomy): Bacteria > Pseudomonadati > Pseudomonadota > Betaproteobacteria > Burkholderiales > Alcaligenaceae > Achromobacter > Achromobacter sp. CSND-B12. The sequence goes on from NZ_JBREGJ010000001.1 coordinate 4,020,502, forward strand.
TGACCCTGTGGGCTGCCGGGCGTCAGTCCGGCTGGTCCAGGTGCGGGGCGATCATCGCGTGCAGGGCGCGTTCGATGTCAGGGTTGCCGGCCACGACGCGTCCGCCGATGGGCCAGGAATCCCGCTGGTGCATATCGCTGCAGGCGCCGCCCGCCTCGCGCACGATCAGGGTGCCGGCGGCCACGTCCCACGGCGCCAGGCCCATTTCCCAATAGCCGTCGTAGCGGCCGCAGGCGGTCCAGGCCAGGTCGAGCGCCGCCGCGCCCATGCGCCGCACGCCGCGGGCGCGGTTGATGGCGTCGTGCAGCATGGGCATGTACTGGCTGGCGAAGGAGAAATCGCGGAAAGGGAAGCCCGTGGCCAGCACCGAGTCTTCGATCGTGCGGGTGCGCGAGCAGCTGATGCGGCGGCCATTGAGCCAGGCGCCCAGGCCATACACCGCGGTGAAGAGTTCCTCGCGGCTGGGATCGTAGACCACGCCGGCCACCGGCATGTCCTGCGCCAGGCGTTCATTGGCCGAGATGGCGGTGCCGGCGTGCGCGATCAGGGCAATCGAGACCGCGTAGTGGGGAATGTCGTGCAGGAAGTTGGTGGTGCCGTCGAGCGGGTCGATGTACCAGGTGGCGGCGCCCTGCGCCTGGCCGCCGGTTTCCTCGGCGACGATGCCGAACCGGGGCGTGCGGGCCCGCAGTTCGTCGATGATGGCCGCCTCGGCCTCGCGATCGGCTTGCGAGACGAGATCGTTGCGCGCCTTGCGATCGATCACGAGGTCGGCGCGGTGATGCGCGTAGGATTGCAGGATGGCCGCGCCGGCATGGGCCGCTGTGACCGCGGCGTCCAGTGCCGCGCACAGGTCGATGGGCGAGGTCAGCGAGCGGGGCGTGTCGTAGGTTTCCATGAAACCAGTGTAAGCCCAGGTATGCGTCAGGACCGTTGCGGCGGGGCAAAAGCCGCGCCGCGCGTGGTGTGCATCCAACGCACGCGGCCGCGTCGTCCGATAATCCCGCCTTGCCGATATTCCCGATTTTTACTTGAGCCGCCGTCCCATGTCTTCGTCCTATGTGCCCCTGACCCCCGCCGTTGCCGGATTCGACGAGCAGGGCCGGCTCTACAGTCCCGCGTATGGCGATGTCTACCATTCGCCGTCCGGCGCCCTGGGGCAGGCCGAGCATGTATTCCTGCGCGGTAACGGCCTGCCGGAGCGATGGCGCGGGCGCGATGCGTTCACGGTGTGCGAAACCGGCTTTGGCCTGGGCCTGAACTTCCTGGCGCTGTGGCGCGCGTGGCGCGACGACCCGCAACGCGCGCGTCGCCTGCACGTCGTATCGCTGGAGGCGCATCCTTTCGGCGGTGAAGACCTGGCAGCCCTGCTGGCGCGGCATGCGCCCGAGGCCCTGGCGCCGCTGGCGGCGCAGCTGGCGGCGCAATGGCCGCCCTTGCTGCCCGGGCTGCACCGGCTCGAATTCGAGGGGGGCGCGGTGACGCTGACGCTCGGGTTCGGCGACGCGCAGGCGCTGGCGCCGCGGCTGTCAGCGCGCGTGGACGCGTATTTCCTGGACGGCTTTGCGCCCGAGCGCAACCCGCGCATGTGGGAAGCGCCCTTGCTCAAAGACCTGGCGCGGCTGGCTGCGCCGGACGCCACGGTCGCCACCTGGGCCTGCACTGGAGAGCTGCGGCGGGCCTTGCAGGAGGCGGGTTTCGCGGTGCGGCGCGCGCCGGGCTACGGCGGCAAATGGCACATGACGGCGGGCACGGCGACTGCGGGCGCGGACGCCGCGCCGGCCGCGGTCGGCGAAAACGCCCGGCATGCGCTGGTGGTGGGCGGCGGATTGGCCGGCGCGGGCATCGCGCAAGCGCTGGCCCTGCGCGGCTGGGGCGTGACCGTGCTGGACGCCGGCTTGGCGCGGGGCGTGCCGGCCCATGCCGGCCATGTGGCGGCGGCGCTGACGCCGGTGCTGGCGCGTGACGACAATGCCCGGGCGCGATTGTCGCGCGCCGGCAGCGGCCGCGCCCTGGCGCGTTGGGCCGGCCTGCCGGGTGGCGCGGCGCCGCGGGTCTGCGGCACGGTCCAGCTCGAGCGTGATGCGGGCCGCGCGGCGGCACTGGCGGACACCTTGGCAACCCTGGCCTTCCCCGCCGACTGGGCGCGCGCGGTGAGCCGCGACGAAGCCAGTGCGCTGGCGGGCCTGCCGCTGGCGCGCGGCGGCGTTTTTTTTGGGCAGGGCATGTTGGTGCAGCCCAGCGAATTGATTCCGGCCTTGCTGGCAACGCCGGGCGTGCGGGCGGTGCCGGGCAGTGTGGCCCGGGTGGAGCGCGGCGCCGACGGCTGGCGCGCGCTGGATGCGGCGGGGGCGACGCTGGCGCGGGCCGATCATGTGATCCTCGCCAACGCTTTTGGCGCGCAACAGGTGCTGGCCGCCAGCAATCTGCTGGCGCCCTTGCCGCGGGTGGCGCAGATGCATGCGCTGGCGGGTGAAGTCACGCTGGTGCCGGCGGCCGCGCTGGGCGGCGGCCCGCGTTGCGTGGTGGGAGGCGAAGGCTATCTGCTGCCGGACACCGGTCGCGGCTGTGTGGCGGGCAGCACCTACGTGCATGGCGCCAGCGAGGCGCGCATCGGCGCCGAGGGCCAGCGCGTTACCTTGGATAAGGCGGCCGGCCTGCTGGGCGAAGGTTTTGCCGCCTTCCATGCCCTGGCGCCGGGCAGCCTGCCGGGCTGGGCGGGGTGGCGCGCGGTGTTGCCGGGGCGCCTGCCGGCGGTGGGCGAATTGCCGCATGCGCCAGGCCTGTGGCTGGCCGTCGGCTATGCCTCGCGCGGCCTGTCGTGGTCGGCGCTGATGGGCGACCTGATCGCGGCCCGCCTCTGCGGCGAGCCGTCACCTCTTGAAACGGATCTGGCTGGCCTGATCGCGCCCCGCTGAAAAAAACTTCGGGCTGGCGCGGGGCGCTGCGTCCGCTAGCGTAGAATTGTGGCAAATGCCAGGATTTGGCGCCAAATGGGTTCGCGTTGCGGACAAACCAGGCGTTTCGGCGGCGCGTCGGCAACGCTCTGGATGCCGGCCCGCCGGGGCTTTGTGACCCCTTTTTTGGATGATATCGCCGTCCAAAAGAGGGACCGAGTTTATTTCAAAGCTCAAATCCGTCAAAATAGCGTCTTTTGATGGTTTTTGGCTTAAGCCGGGGGATGCTCTGTGCCGCCCAAGTTCGACTTTGCCCATACTACCCAGCTCGACAACATCGAGCTGCTGACGTCCCGCCCCAGTCGCATCGATTTCGACGCGGGCGATGGGTTGCACCTGGTAGTCGAGGCGCATGCGCCTGGTGTGTTCCGCCTGCGCTGCGGCGAGGCGAACCACCTTACCGATGACAAACCCGGCGCGCGCGCGCGCGCCGTGGCCGAGATGTTGCTCGCGCGCCAGGAGGCGGTGGGCGAGGCCGCCATCGCCCCGCGCGACGGCGGCGACGGTTGGCGCATCACCCAGGGCGACGTGGCCCTGGAAATCCAATCCAATCCCGTCCGCTTCGCGCTCTACCGCAACGAAGAGCGGGTGTTCGAGTCCGAGGTTTCCGCGCATACGCCCGCATTCGGGCACAACGCGCTGGACCAGGCCGACGCCGCAGCCTGGACCGCCGGTTTCACCCTGCTGCCGGACGAACGCGTCTACGGCCTGGGCGAAACCCCGGGCGACCTGAATCGCCGCGAAGAATCCGTCGTGTCCGACGACCCCGAGCATCGCGCCCTGCCGCTGGCATGGAGTCCGCGCGGCTGGGGCCTGTACGTCAACACGATGCGCCGGGTCGAACACTCGGTCGGCGTGGCGCCGGCCGATTCTGCCTATGTCGTCAGTGTCGACGACGTGGTGCTGGACGTGTTCCTGTTCGCCGGCGAACCCGCCGAAATCCTGAACCAGTACACCGCGCTGACCGGCCGCGCCGGCCAGCCGGTGCTGTGGGCCATGGGCGCCTGGCTGCAGCAGGCCAGCGGCGAAATGCCGACGCAGACCGTGGCGCTGCTGGGCCGCATGCGCGAGAACCAGATCCCGGTCGACGCCGTGACGCTGGCGCAGCCGGCGGCCTGGGGCTTCCAGGCCGACAAGACCGTGTTCGAATGGGACGCCCAGCGCTTCCCCGACGCCAAGCAGATGCTGGCGCTGTTCCACAAGCACAACGTGCACGTGGCGGCCTCGGGTTTCCCGGGTGTCATCAAGACCAGTCCGCTGTTCGAGGAACTCGAGGACCGTGGCTGGCTGCTGACGCGCGAAGACGGTTCGGCACAGGTGTTCGACGGCAATGCCGCCACCTCGGGCCAGCCCTATGGCCTGCTGGACCTGACCTATCGCGACATCTACAACCTGTGGGTCGAGCGCCATCGCCAACTGGTCGAGGACGGCCTGGACGCGCCGGCCTGCGACGCCCAGATCGCCATCCCCGACGGCGTATCCGCCCGCAATGGCGAGACCGGCCCGGCGCTGCGCAGCATGTATCCGCTGCTGGTGCGCCGCGCGCTGTTCGACGCCGTCGCCGGCCTGAAGGTGCCGCCCGAAGGCGTGGTGCCCAGCACCGACCTGTTCCCGGCCGCGCAGCGCCTGCCGTGGCAGGTGGGGCCGCAGGTCGACAACACCTGGGAAGGCCTGCGCCACACCCTGCGTACCGCGCTGTCGATCGGCGCCTCGGGCCTGCCGGTCCAGGTGCACGGCATCGGCACGGGCGGGCGCGGCACCGCCGACATGACGCCCGAGTTGTACCTGCGCTGGCTGACCGCCGGCGTGTTCTCGGCGAATTTCTCGTTCCAGGGCGTGGCCGGCCTGCTGCCGTGGGACTTCGGTGACGAGACCCTGGCCCACGTCAAGACCTGGATGCAGTGGCGTTACCGCCTGGTGCCCTACGTGCTGGGCGCCATCGAGGATGCCGCGCGCACCGGCCTGCCGGTGCAGCGTTCCATGGCGCTGTCGTTCCCGAATGATCCGCATGCCCACGAATGGGACCTGCAATACCTGCTGGGGCCGGCCTTGCTGGTGGCGCCGATCACCGCGCCGGGCAAGCAGGTGCGGGTGTATCTGCCCAAGGGCGAAGCGTGGTGGGACCTGAACACCGGCCATCGCTATGAAGGCGGCACCACCTGGACCATCGACTGCGAGCCGGGACAATACCCGGTGTTCGGGCGCGAAGGGCACATGCTCTGTCTCGGCCCGGCGGCGCAGCATACCGGCGAATTCAATTCGGCCCGCATCCTGGACGAAGTCTGGATGTTCGGCATGCCGGTGCACAACCCGGTAGTCATGCGCAACAAGATCCGCGTCATGCAGATGCAGGGCTCCAGCTACATCAAGGGGCTGGAAGGCCTGCGCATTTCGCCGTCCGAGGGGCTGGAGGTCAAGCGCCGCGGCGCGGAAGTCCGCATCTCGCGCGCTCGCTGAAGCCAGGCGAGGCCGGCGCGCCGGCCGCCGATAAAAAAAGGGCAGTCAGGAAGGCTTTCCTTCCCGACTGCCCTTTACGTCTTTGCGCGGACGTCTTTTATATTACTGTTAGTTATTAAAAATGGAAAAAACGGTCGTTCTCTTTAGAAGAGAAAAGATACAAAATCGCTTGCCATGATTCAGATCGAGAACCTATCCAAGACCTACGCCACACCGCACGGCCAGTTCCAGGCGCTGCGTGGCATCAACCTGCATATCCAGCAGGGCGAGGTCTTCGGCATCATCGGCCCCAGCGGGGCCGGTAAAAGCACGCTGGTCCAGTGCATCAACCTGCTGGAGCGCCCGAACGAAGGTTCCATCGCCATCGGCGGCCAGGCCCTGACCGGGCTGAGCGAGGCGCAGTTGCGCGCCCAGCGCCGCCGTATCGGCATGGTGTTCCAGGGCTTCAACCTGCTGTCGCGCCGCACGGTGTATGGCAACGTGGCGTTGCCGCTGGAAATCGCCGGCGTCGCCAAGAGCGAGATCCCGGCCCGCGTCGAGCGCCTCTTGGCGCTGGTGGGCCTGGAGCACCTGCGCGACCGTTATCCCAGCCAGATCAGCGGCGGCCAGAAGCAGCGTGTCGGCATCGCGCGCGCCCTGGCCAACAATCCGGACGTGCTGCTCAGCGACGAAGCCACCTCCGCGCTCGACCCCGAGACCACGCACAACATCCTGGCGCTGCTGCGCGACATCAATCGCAAGACCGGTGTCACCGTGGTCATGATCACGCACCAGATGGAAGTGGTGCGCGAGGTCTGCGACCGCGTGGCCGTGCTGTCGCAGGGCGAAGTGGTCGAGATGGGCAGCACGCGCGAAGTGTTCGCGCAGCCGCGCCACGAAGTGACCCGCGCCATGGTGTCGGCCGCGACCGCGTCGGACCTGACCGACGCCACGCTGGCTGCCGTCAAGCAGCGCATCGAGACGCTGGCCGCCGCCAAGCCGGGCCAGGCCGTGCGCCTGCTGCGCCTGTCGCTGACCGGCACCGACGCGTCGGGCTCGTTCCTGTCCGACCTGTCGACGCAGTATTCGCTGGACGTGGGCCTGGTGCAGGCGCGCGTCGAAGACATCCAGGGCGTGGCCGTCGGCACGATGTTCGTGCTGGCCCAAGGCGCGCCCGCCGCGGTCAAGGACGCCATCGCCGCGTTGACCGCCCGTGACATCACCGTTGAAGAAATTGCCCATGAGTCCGCAACTGATCGACCTGCTTATTACGTCGCTGCTTGACACCCTGCTGATGGTGGGCGTGGCCAGCGCCATCGCGGTGCTGGTCGGCATTCCGCTGGGCGTGATCCTGACCGTCACCGCGCGCGGCAACATGCTGGAGAACCAGGCCGTCAACCACGCGCTGGGCGCGGTCATCAACGCCACCCGCTCGGTGCCGTTCGTGATCCTGATGGTCGCCATCATCCCGTTCACGCGCCTGGTGGCGCAGACCTCGATCGGTACCACCGCCGCCATCGTGCCGCTGTCGGTGGCCGCGATCCCGTTCATGGCGCGCATCGCCGAAAACGCCATGCGCGAAGTCGATCCGGGCCTGATCACCGCCGCGCGCGCCATGGGCGCCTCGCCGATGCAGATCATCATGAAGGTGCTGTTGCCCGAGGCGCTGCCCGGCCTGATCGCCGCCACCATCGTCACCGTGGTCAGCCTGATCGGCTACTCGGCCATGGCCGGCGCCATCGGCGGCGGTGGCCTCGGCGACCTGGCGATCCGCTACGGCTACCAGCGCTTCCAGTCCGACGTGATGGCCGCCGTGGTCATCGTGCTGATCGTGCTGGTGCAACTGATCCAGAGCCTGGGCGATCGCTACGTGCGCCGCATCTCGCACCGTTGAGCACACCGAACATTCTTCTCCTCCTTCCGACATTCGGGATATTCGCAACATGAGCATCAAGGTTTTGAAGTCGCTGGCCGCGTTCGCCCTCGGCGCCGCCGTATTCGCCCAGCCCGCGCTGGCCCAGGACAAGCCGCTGAAGGTCGGCGTCACGGCCGGCCCGCACGCCCAGATCTTCGACGTGGTCAAGCAGGAAGCCGCCAAGCAGGGCTTGAACATCCAGGTGATCGAGTTCACCGACTACGTGCAGCCGAACGTCGCGCTGGCCTCGGGCGACCTGGATCTGAACAGCTACCAGCACCAGCCGTACCTGGACAACGCCAACGCCGATCGCGGCTACAAGCTGGTCAGCATCGCCAAGACCGTGATCTTCCCGATCGGCATCTACAGTAAGAAGATCAAGTCGCTGTCCGAGCTGAAGGACGGCGCCCGCATCGCGCTGCCGAACGACCCGACCAACGGCGGCCGCGCCCTGTTGCTGCTGCAGGCCAATGGCCTGATCAAGCTGCGTCCGGAAGCGGGCCTGAAGGCCACCCCGATCGACGTCATCGAGAACCCGAAGAAGCTGCGCTTCATCGAACTGGACGCCGCCCAGCTGCCGCGTTCGCTGGACGACACCGACGCCTCCGCCGTGAATACCAACTTCGCGTTGGAAGCGGGCCTGAACCCGGCCACCGACGCCATCGCCCAGGAATCGCCCAACTCGCCGTACGCCAACGTGCTGGTGGTGCGTGAAAAGGACAAGGACCGTCCCGAGTTCGCCAAGCTGGTGAGCATCTACCACAGCCCGGCCGTGAAGCAGTTCATCGAGACCAAGTTCAAGGGCGCGGTGGTCGCCGCCTGGTAAGCCAGGATCGCCTCTCCGATGCAGAACGGCCGCGCAAGCGGCCGTTTTTCGTTGGCGCGCGCGGGCCGGCCATTTTTCATGGTCCCACCGGGGCGACCGAGGGGGCGTGTGCACTGGCGCGTTGGGCGGGGCGCGAACGGATGTTGCGTCACTGAGGCGCCTCGTCTCTATTTTTTGACAAGGTCTGCGAAATCAGCCATAATTTCTGGCTTCGGTCGGGCTGATAGCTCAGTCGGTAGAGCAGCGGACTTTTAATCCGTTGGTCGCGAGTTCGAGTCTCGCTCAGCCCACCACCCAAATTTGTTGGAGCCAAGTGCCTGCGAGGTTGTTCAGGTCTTTGTTCCTGGCGGCCAGATTGCCTCTGGCGCTGCCGCATCGAAAAGACGCCGCTTTCATAGCGGCGTTTTTTTTTGCGACGCAGGCCTTGCCGCGGTTTTCTTCTGGCAGGGCCAGCATCGCATCCCGGCGGGGGAATCGTGTCATAATCAATAACGATTCCTATTTCCCTATTTTGTGCGCCGTGGACTCCCATCTGGCCAGAAACGCCCGCTTCGCCAGCATCTACAAAGACGATCATCCGTGGCTCGAGCGGCGCCTGCGCGATGGCCTGCGCAACCGGGAAGATGCGCAGGACGTCGCCAGCGAGACCTTCACCCAGCTGCTGCAGGCGCCGGCGCTGCACCAGTTGCACGAGCCGCGCGCGATGCTGGTCACGATCGCGCGGCGCATCACCTGGCGGCTCTGGCGCAGGCGTGAACTGGAGCGGGCCTGGCTCGACATGCTGCGCATCCAGCCCGAACTGGTGGAACCCTCGGCGGAGAGCCGCTACCAGACCTTGCAGGCATTGCAGGCCCTGGATGCCGTGCTCGATGGCTTGTCCTCCAAGGCCCGCATGGCGTTTCTCTACAGCCAGCTCGACGGCATGACGCACGTCGATATCGCCGGCCGCCTGGATGTGTCTCCCACGATGGTGCGCAAGTACATCGCCCAGGCCTTGCAGCGCTGCTGCGCGGTGTTCGACGCATGAGCGCCACTTCCGCCGCCGCGGCGCGCGAAGCCGCCATTGCCTGGCGGCTCTGTCTGTCCGGGGGCGCGGCCACGGAGGCCGACCAGCGCGCATTCGAGGCCTGGTTGGCCGCCAGCCCTTTGCACCAGGCGGCCTGGCAGCACCTGGAGGCCGCGCTTGGCAGTGCGCTGCACGCCATCGATCCCCGTCTATTGAGCGCTTCCGGCGCGTTGCGGCGCTCCTTGCTGCGGCCGCAGGAGGCCCAGCGGCGTCGGCTGAACAAGCTGCTCCTGACCGCTGGCGGACTGGTCGGCGGCGCCGTCTGCCTGGACCGGTTCCTGCCGCTGACCCACGTGGCGGCGGACTACCTGACCGCCACCGGACAGCGCCGCACCGTGGCCTTGCCCGATGGCGCCGTCATGGAACTGGACGCGCGCAGCGCGGCCAGCGTCGATTTTTCGGGCGGGCGGCGGCGGGTGCGACTGGAGGCGGGCGCCATTGTCTTGAAGTTGGCCGACGGCGCCGGCGCGGTTGGCGGGGCGCCACCGTTGCGCATCCAGACCGCGCAAGGCGCGGTGCTGCCGCGCAGCGGCAGCGTCCTGGTGCAATGCGCCGAGGATCGCAGCCAGTGCGTGGCGCTGACCGGACAGGCCGGGATCGTCACCGTGGGCGGCCAGCAGCGCCTGCTGGCCGAGGGGGAGGGCGCGTGGTTCGACGCGCACAGGATCGACCCGGTCCAGGCGGCGCAGACCCATGCGGCCGCCTGGCAGGAAGGGCGGATCGAGGTCCACGACGAGCCGCTGCAACGGGTGGTCGATGCGCTGGCGCGCTATCGCCCCGGCTGGATCCGGGTGTCCGCCGCCGCCAGCCGCCTGCGGGTGTCCGGCCTGTTCCCGCTGGACGATACCGAGCGCGCCCTCGAGGCCCTGCGCCACACGCAGCCGATCACCCTGCGCCGCTTCGGCGCCTGGCTGGTGATGATCGACGTCGCTGCGCGGCAGGCCTGAGGCGCGCTTGCCGCGCCATGGAAAATTTTCCGCGCCGGGTGTTTTTTTGGCGATGCCATTGCACATACATGGAACGCGTCTTCACGCAATCACGGAGTGCTCCATGTTCTGCTTCAGGTCCCCGGCTTCCCGCGCGCTGGCCGCGCTCGCCTTCGCCAGCGCCGTCCCGGTCCAGGCGCAAGTCGCCCAGGAGGTCCGGTCGTATCGCATCGCGGCCGGCCCGCTCGACGTCGCGCTGACCCAGATCGCGCGGACCGCGGGCGCGGTGATCTCGTATTCGCCCGAATTGGTGGCCGGCAAGATGGCGCCGGCGGTCACTGGCGACCTGACGCTGCGGCAGGCCGCCGGGCGCGCGCTGGCCGACTCGGGCCTGGAGCTGTCCACGGCGGTGGACGGCACTTTGACGCTGCGGCGTAGCGCGACAGGCGTTGCCACGCTGGCGCCGGTGAATGTCGAGGGCGCCACGCTGGGGCCGGTCACCGAGGGCTCCGGCGCGTACACGATCGGTTCGATGAGCACCGCGACCAAGTTCCAGTTGTCCCAGCGCGAGACGCCGCAGTCGATCAGCGTGGTGACGCGGCAGCAGATGGATGACCGGGGCTTCCAGTCATTGGATGAGGTGGCGCGCGATACCACGGGCCTGACCACGCGCCAGATCGGCGGCGGCGAGCGGACCCAGTTCTTCTCGCGCGGGTTCGAGATCAGCTCCTTCCTGGCCGATGGCGTGCCGCTGGCCTATGACTACGACACGCAGGGCGTCGCCACCCTGGCGATGTATGACCACGTGGAGGTGCTGCGAGGCGCCTCCGGGCTGATGACCGGCGTGGGCAATCCGTCGGGCACGATCAATCTGGTGCGCAAGCGGCCGACCTCCACGCCGCAATTCTCGGTGACGACCAGCGCGGGCAGCTGGGACAACTACCGTGGCGAGGTCGATGGGTCGGGGCCCCTGAACGCCAGCGGCAGCGTGCGCGCGCGTGGCGTGGTCGCCTACCAGGATTCGCGCACCTTCAAGAAGGCGTACGAGCATCAGCGGCAGCTGTACTACGGCACGATCGAGGCCGACCTGGGCGCGAACACCACGCTGAGCGTGGGCGGCTACTACAACCGCGAGGACAACCCGGGCGCCGACTGGAACGGCCTGCCGACGCGGCGTGATGGCTCGTTCTATGACTTCAATCGGTCGACCCGCCTGACCCCCGACTGGGCCTACTGGAACAAGGAGAACTCCAGCCTGTTCGCCGAGCTGGACCACGGTTTCGCGAACGGCTGGAAAGGCCGGGTGACGGCCCGCGTGCTGCGCTCGAAGCTGGACATGCTGGGCACATATCTCTATCCCCTGGAGGATTCCGAGGACTTCGGCCAGGGCGCGGGCCAATACGCCTACGACAAGACGCAGCACAGCATCGACGGCTACCTGAGCGGTCCGTTCCAGCTGCTGGGCCGCACCCACGAACTGGTGCTGGGCGGCAGCTTTCGCCGCAACAAGGACGATGACGGCCCGGGCGGCTGGCCCACGGATTACAACGTGATCGTCGATCCCATGAACTGGGATTCCAGCGCGGTGCCCAAGCCCGCGTTCACCTACCCGTGGTCGCGCAAGGGCCACCAGCGCTTGTCCAGCGCGTACGCCACCACCCGGCTCAGCCTGGCTGATCCCCTGACGCTGATGCTGGGGGCGCGGGTCGATTCGTATGAATACCGCATGACGCTGAAGTCCGGCGACTACGTCGATCCGGCCGGCTACAAGGTGAGCAATGAGATCACGCCCTACGCCGGGCTGGTCTACGACCTGGACGCCCACCACTCGGTGTATGCCAGCTGGACCTCGATTTTCCAGCCACAGAACTACCAGACGGCGACGGGCGCGTTGCTGGATCCGGTGACGGGCACCAATCTGGAGGCCGGGGTCAAGGGTGAGTACTTCGATGGCAGGCTCAATGCCAGCGCCGCGATTTTCCAGATCAACCAGCGCAACCTGCCGATCACGCAGTTGCAGTCCACTTGCGCGAATCCGACCCAGTCGTGCTATTCGCAAGCGGGCGAGGTGCGGAGCCGGGGGGTGGAGCTGGAACTGGGCGGCACCTTGACGCCGGGTTGGCAGGTCATGGCCGGCTACACCTACAACCAGTCCACGTACCTCAAGGATTCGGAGAACGGTCCGGCCGGCACGCGCTATGACACGCAGACGCCGCGCCACCTGTTCAAGCTGTCCACCATGGTCACGCTGCCCGGCGCGCTGAACGCATGGCGCGTGGGCGGCGCGGTCCGCCTGCAAAGTCCGATCAGCCTGCCGCGCTACAACGTGCGGCAGGCGGGCTATGGCATTGTCGATACGGTCGTGTCGTACCAGGCGAGCCGCAACCTGGATCTGCGCCTGAACGTGTACAACATCTTCGACAAGTACTACTACCAGGCGATCGGCAGCACCCAGGACAACAACCATTTCGGCGCGCCGCGGTCGTTCCTGCTGACCGCCAAATACACTTTCTGAGGCAGGGGGATCAGAGCGGCAGCAGCGCCGTCGCCTCGATCTCGACCAGCATGCCGTCGAGCGCCAGCCGCGGCACCGGGATCAGGGTGCAGGCGGGCGCCAGGTGGATGCCCCAGCGCGACTTGATCTCGTTGGAGAACAGCGCCAGGCGTTCCTGGGTGTGGTCGACCACCAGCACCGTCAGCTTGGCCACATCGAACAGGGTGGCGCCGGCCGCGTGCAGGGCGGTCTGCACGTTGTCCAGCGCCTGGCGCACCTGGACGAGGAAGTCAGGGGATAGTTCGCCCCGGCTGTTTTCGCCACCCTGGCCGGCCGCGAACACCAGCCGGGCGGGCGTGTCGGCCACGGCCACATGCGAGTAGCCATTGGGGCGGGGGTCGTACAGGCCCGGCGGGTTGATGAAGGCGAGCGAGGACAAGGCGGGGGTGATGCGGGGCGACATGCGGAACTCCGGGAACAACCGTATTGGCGAAGCCGGAGTATCGAACCTCAACCGCGGTTGAGGTCAAGCGATCGCCCGCAATCGTCGGCGGGCCCCAAGGATCAGGACAGGGTGCGGGGCGGCATTGCCGACAGGTCGGCCAGGCTCAGGCCGCAGCCGCGCGCGCGTTCGGCCAGGGTGGCGCTTTGTTCCAGCGCCCGTTTGCTTTCGATCAGCAGTACGTCGAGCTGCTCGTCCAGCGACGACGCCATGGCCCAGGCCCGCTCGGCGAATTCGGCGGAGAAGGCGTCGACACAGGATTTGCAGATGGACGAGCCATTTCTTTCCAGCAGCGGCGCGCCTTGGGCCAGCGTCGATAGGCAGAAATGGCAGGCGAGGGCGCGGTTCATGCGTCGGGGCTCGTGGTCGGGTGGAGGCCCGCCGCGGCAACGGCTGCGGCGGGCCTGACCTACAGGACAACGGCCGATCCGGCGAAGTCTTAAATCGCCGTCTTCCCAGGCGTGTTTCAGGCGACGTAGGCCGCGCGCAGCGGCGCGGCAATGGCCTGCGGCGTCACGTCGATGACGGTCTCGGCCGGCAGCTTGAAGAACGCCGCGGTGGCCGCCAGGCGCTTGGCCTGCTCTTCCAGCGATGCGGCCGCGGCCGCGGCTTCCTCGACCAGCGCCGCATTCTGCTGGGTGACGTCGTCCATCTGGGTGACGGCGCGGTTGATCTGGTCGATGCCGAGGGACTGTTCGGTCGAGGCTTCGGTGATCTCCGCCATGATGTGGGTGACGCGCTGCACCGAGGCGACGATTTCCTGCATGGTGTCGCCCGCCACGCGCACTTGCTGCGCGCCGTTGTCGACATTGCTGGAGGATTGCTCGATCAGGTCTTTCACTTCCCGGGCGGCCTGGGCGCTGCGCTGGGCCAGCGTGCGCACTTCGCCGGCGACCACGGCGAAACCCTTGCCCTGCTCGCCGGCGCGGGCCGCCTCGACCGCGGCGTTCAAGGCCAGGATATTGGTCTGGAAGGCGATGCCGTCGATCACCGAGACGATCTCGGCGATGCGGCGCGAGCTTTCCGAGATCCGGGCCATGGTTTCCACCACCTGGCCGACCGCTACTCCGCCGCGCAGCGCGACCCCGCGGCTTTCGGCCGCGAGACCGTTGGCCTGGTGCGCATGCTCGGTGTTCTGCTTGACCGCGGTGGCGAGCTCTTCCATGGAGGCGGCGGTTTCCTCCAGCGAGGCGGCCTGTTCCTCGGTGCGGGACGACAGATTGGTGTTGCCCGAGGCGATCTCGGCGGCGCCGGTATTGATTTCGGTGACGCTGCGGCGCACCTCGGCGACAGTACGGGTCAGGCTCTCCTGCATGCGCTTGAGCGCCGTGAACAGGACGCCGATTTCGTTGTCCGAGTTCACCGCGACGCGCTGGGTCAGGTCGCCCGACGCGATGCGGTCGAAATGCAGGGCGGCGTCTTTCAGCGGTTGCAGCACCTGGCGGCTGATGAAGCGCCAGCAGCCCAGCGCCAGGACGGCGGCCAGGGCCAACATGATGATGGTGGACAGTTCCGCCCGGTCGTAACGCTGGTCGGAAGCCGTGTTGATGGCGGCACTGCGGCGTTCGGTGTGCTCCAGGAAGCCATTGACCCGCTCGACGAAGCGGGCGTCGGCGCCGCGCGTGTCGGCGACCGCGGCCGCGTAGCCTTCCGCCGACTGCTTCTGCAGCGCCTGCTCCAGGGTTTCGATGCTGCGCACGTAGCCGTTGAAGACGCTGTCCAGTTCGCTGGCAAGCCTGGCGCCGGCCTCGGTGTTCTTGGGCACCTGCTGGTAGACGGCGAAGCGCTTGCGCGCCTCGCGCAGGTATTGCGTGGCCTGGTCGATGCTGCCTTGCGCCTGGCTGCCCTTGCCGGACACGATGTCCAGGTAGGCGGCCACCAGCGTCAGCCGGCTGCGCAGCAGCAACGTCTGGGTGTCATAGAGCGGGCGGGTCTGCTCGGTGGCGACTGAGTTCAGGTCGTCCACCGCCGTGTCGGCGTCGAGCGCATACAGCCAGCCCATGCCGGTGGCGACCGCCAGCGCCAGGACGAAGATGGCCAGGACGGCCAGCAGGCCGGTGCGTATCTTCAGGTTCTTCAGCATGCTCGCAGGCTCCTATGTATGTCTTGGTGCTGACCCGTCAAAGCGCGGTGTCGGAAAAATCCGGATTGACTGTAAATTTGAATTACATATTTAACAATTGATCATTTTTCATCGGGGCATTCTGGTTTCGGCAATGCCAGCCGGCCGGCTAGAAAAACCGGTGCGTGTCGTTGCGGATGAAGCGCAGGAACCGGTGCGCGGCATCGGACAAGGGACGCGAGGCATGCGTCTGGAACTGCAGCTGGCCGGCGTTGAGCAGGGCATCGTTGAGCGGGCGGCAGATGAGCCGGCCGCTTGCCAGGTGATCGGCGGCCGTCAGGCGGGCGCACAGGGTGATCGCGTCGCCCGTCAGGACATAGTGATAGGCCGCTTCCGGCAGATTGGAGGTGAATGCCGCCGACAGCGTGATGTTGTACAGGCTGCAGGCCGTGTCCAGGATCTGGCGCAGGGCGCTGCCTCCGTCGGGCAATGCCAGCGGATACGCGGACAGCTGGGTGAGATGCAGGGATTCGCAGGCGGCCAGCGGGTGGTCGGGCCGCATCACGGCGACGATCTCCGCCGGATGCGCGTAGAAGACGGCAATGTCCTTTTCCGCGATGTGGCTATAGGTGACGCCAATGTCGGCCTGTGCCGAGCGGACGCTCTCGGAGACCTGGCCGGCGTCCAGGATATGCAGGTTGAAGCGGACCGAGGGGTGCTCGGCCTGGAAAGCGGCGAATTTGCGTGGCAGCGCATAGGTGGCAAAGCCGGGAGCGCCGGCGACTTTCACGGTCTGGGTATAGCGGCCGTTCTGGCCGTCGATCTCCGCATAGGTGCGGGCGGCGTCGGCTTCCACCCGGCGCGCATGATCCGCCAGGATGCGGCCGGCTTCGGTCACCCGCATGCCCTTGGGATGGCGTTCGAACAACTGGTTGTGCAGGCGTTGTTCCAGGCCGGCGATCTGGCGGCTGACCGCCGAACTGACGACATTGAGCCGCGCGGCGGCGCCATTGACGGATCCTGTGTCGACGACGGCGAGAAAGTAACGAAGCGCGGTGCTGTCGAATTGGAATCGCTTCATTGATATGAGTGCCGTAAATCGCAGTGTCGAGTCCGGGCGGCTGGCAACCGTAAAAGCAGCGCGCGAGACGGTGGCCCCCTGGCATACCGGTAAGCAAAGCGTACCGATACCCGTCGGGGGCGGCCGCGCGCCGTGGCGTCTTGTGAACGCCGCGGCCAACGGCGTCGGACCACGGAAGCGATGGCGGGTTGCGCGGCCGGCGGGACGGATGCGCCGTCCGGGGAGCCCGGTGCGCGGGGATGCCAGTCCCGGGGCCTGCGGGACAGGCGATTGGGCCAGAGGTGGAATTTATTCCAGCAACACCTTTTGCCACAATCGCAAATTTATCAATATTGCATTCTAATTTCGGCAATAAGACGCTGTGGCTGGAGTTGCGGCCGGGCGCGGGCGGAAGACGAAAAAAAGCGCGCCGGAGGGCGCGCCTGCAAAGTGGACCGTGGCGGAGGGAGGATCAGTCCAGCACGAAGCCGCCGGGGCCGGCCTGGCCCAGCAGTTCACGGGCGCATTGCACCGCCTCGTGGGCCGTCGCCACGGCCAGGAACGGCATGCCGAAGGCGCGCGCCATTTTCTCGCCGCGTTTGCGGATCTTGTCCAGCGCGCCGGCGTCGCGTTCGACGGCGATGAAGGCGCGGCAGCGCGCCTTCAGCCGCGACATGTTGCTGGTCTGCCATTCGATCATGGCCTTGCGATCGTCGTGGCTGGCTTCGTTGCGCATGTCGGGCACCACCATGACGAAGGTCTGCGGGTTGTTCACCAGCATCTCCATCTCGCGGATCCAGCTGGCGGAATAGCCCGCCGGGGCGCTGCCGTGCTTGGCGGTGACGATGGGGAACTGGGATAGGTCGTGGAAGAAAAACTGGTCGCGGTTCATTCGAATTCTCCGATGGAAAGGGCGGGACCGCCCTTGTGGCAGCCGCAGCCGCCGTAAAGCACCAGGCTGTAGGAGTCCAGCGCGAAGCCGCTTTGCCTGGCGATCTTGCGCACCAGTTGCGTCATTGCGCTGTCGCTGGACTCCTGGATCCGGCCGCAATGGCGGCAGACCAGGTGGTCGTGGTGTCCCTTGTCATTCAACTCGTACACGGTGGAGTGCGAGTCGAGCTGAGTACGTTTGAGCAGTCCGGCGTCCTCGAGTTGCGTGATGACGCGATAAACCGTGGCCAGGCCGATGCTGCTGTGTTCCGAGATGAGGCTGCGGTAGATGTCCGCCGCGCTCAGGTGCTGGTCCGCGTGCTGGTGGAAGATGTCCAGGATCTTCAGGCGCGGGAAGGTGGCTTTGATGCCGGCCACCCGCAGGCGGGTATGGTCCATGATGATTCTCCATTCCGGGGCTGCTGCCCGAATGATGAGAATGATGTACATTTTCAAAAAGTCCCGCTAACGGGAACCCGTCAACCTGTAGCTCAAATCTGCCAACCATGTCCGACCTGGTCGTGGTCCACCACGCCATCCCCGATGTCTTGTTGACGCCCTTCAGCATCCAGCACCCCCGGGCGTCCAAGGGCATCTCCGTGCCCGACCATTCCCACAACGAGGGCATGCTGGTGCTCGTGCATGCGGGTCTGGTGCTGGTGCAGGTCGGCACCCAGGTCTGGACGGTGCTGCCCGGCAGCCTCGGCTGGATTCCACCCGGGGTGCAGCATGCCGCGCGCTGGTTCGGCGAGGCGCGTGGTTCGTTCCTGTACGTGCGGGCCGACGCCTGCGCCCGGCTGCCGGATCATTGCCGCTCCTGGCCGTCGTCGCGGCTGATCGACGCGTTGATCGAGCGCTTCACCACCAGCCAGTCGGGCGAGCTGTCCGACGTCTACCTGGAGCAGCTGTTCGACGTGCTGCTGGCCGAGATCACGCAACGCGAGCACGCGCCGGTGTTGCTGCCGATGCCGCATGATCCGCGCCTGCAGGACCTGGCCAATTCCCTGCTGGGCACGCCCGACGACACCTCCGGCATCGACGAATGGGCGCAACGGTTGAACATGTCGTCGCGCACCCTGATGCGCCGTTTCCGCCAGGAGACCGGCGTCACGCTGGGCCAATGGCGCCAGCAGGCGCGGCTGTTGCGCGCGCTGGAAATGCTCTGCCGCGGCGGGTCGGTGACCGAGGCGGCGCTGTCTGTGGGCTACGAAAGCACCAGCGCCTTCATCGGCAGTTTCCGCAGCGCTTTTGGCATGACGCCCACGCGCTACCTGGCCGGCCGGGAATAGGCCGCCTGCATTTCCCGCCGGCCGCGTCCGGCCGCCGAGCCGGTTGCCCCGGCCACGCCCGGACGCGGTGGCCGTCCAGCCTTTACGCATCTTCACTTTTTCCCGACAGATTTGCGGATCTTCCCGCGCGCCCCTTGCCTACCATGGCGCCAGGGTAGGACAGGTCTTCTCGTCCCGCCCTCCATGCATCAAGGGTGTTCCATGACTTGCCAACCAATCTTCGCTTTCCCGCCGGCCGGGAGCGCCGGCGGCGCCGCGGCGCCGGCCCCGGTTATCGCCTTCGCCCACGTCCTGGCGCGCCTGCTGGCCGCCACGCGCAACGCCTGGCAGCTCGACGCCGTGGCCGGGAGCGCGCCGTGACGACGCCTCGCACCGGAGCGCTGCTGATCCATGGCCTGGGCGGCACCGAATTCGACATGGGCTCGCTGCACAAGGTGCTGGCGCGCGCGGGAGTGGAAACCCATGGCGTGACGTTGCCCGGCCACGCCGGCCGGCCCGAGGACCTGCTGGACGTGCGGGTCGAGGACTGGATGGACGTGGTGACGCGCCGCTACCGCGAGTTGTGCGAGCAGTACGAAGTCGTGCACGTCATCGGCATGTGCCTGGGCGCGCTGCTGGCCGTGGAGCTGTGCAAACGCGAATCGCATACCCGGGGCGCGCTGGTGTCGCTGTCCGCGCCCGTGTTCCTGGATGGCTGGAGCACGCCGTGGTATCGCGGCCTGCGCTACCTGCTTTACCACGTGCCGGGGGTGCCGCGCCGCATCCGGGTCGAGGAAGAAGACCCCTACGGCGTCAAGAGCGAACTGGTGCGGGCCTTCATCAAGGCCGGCTTCGCGCGGGGCGACGGCTTCCATTACCAATGGGTGCCGCTGGCCTGCGTGCGCCAGGTCGACCGGTTGCGCGGCATGGTCAAGCGCGGGCTGGAGCAGATGCGCTGCCCGACGCTGGTGATGCACGCGGTCGAGGACGAGCTGACCAGCCCGCGTTCGGCGCGCCTGCTGGGCGCGCGGATTCCCGGCGCGTCGGTGGTGTTGCTGCAGGACAGTTACCACATGATCTGCGTGGATCACGAGCGCGAGCGCGTGATGCAGAACGTGCTGGCATTCCTGGGCAAGGATCCGGGCATCGTGCGTGTGCGGCGGCGCGCCGCAGAATCGCGGCGAACCCGCGGCGCAACCGCGCCGGACGAGGCGCAAGGCCTGCTGGTGGCCGCCCGCTAGCGGCGCTTGTCTGCGCAGGGCCGGGACGCCTTGCGCGGGGGCTCAGGCGGCCGCGGGCTGGTCGGGCTGATTGGGATGCGAAGGGCCCTGCGGGTCGTTTTCGGCATCGGGGCGCGGCGGCACTGCCGGCAGGCCCAGGGCCAGCCTCAGGCGCTGGCAATCGGGGTTGGGCGAGCCGTCGGGCTGCCAGATGTCGAATTCGCGGCAGGGTGTCGGGCGGTTTTCGTAGATGGCGCAATGGATGCCCGGCCGGCCCAGTTCGCCGCGCAGCGAGATGCAGCGGCCGCCGCCCATTTCGGTGCCTTTCATGCAGGCGCGCAGCGGGCTCATCTGGGTGACCAGATCCAGCGGCACCTGGCCGCCATTTTCACCGGCCAGTTCGCCGATATAGAACGACACCCGGAAATGCGAGCAACAGGCGCCGCAGTCCAGGCAGGGATTGGTGGCGGGGTTGTTGTCGCCGGCCAGCAGGGCGGGCGACATCAGGGTCAGGGCGGCTGTCTCGAGCAGGGACATGGCGGAGGATCCGAAAGCCCCGTCCGGGCCCCGGCATGGACGCAAAACGGGCTTGCATGCCGCAAGCCCGCCAGGCCGATCCGGGACGGCGCGCGGACACGGCCGGCGCGGGATCAGGGTGGGGAAATAGTAGCTGGATTCGGCTTGCGGCCGCTACGACTTTTTTCGGGGACGTTGCTGCGGTAGCATCGGAAACCCGACAGCCGCCAGGACGCTTCCATGAACGCCAATTCCGACTTCTCCGACGGCCTTGCCCGCTGCGGCTGGGTCGACACATCCGCCGAATACATGGCGTACCACGATACCGAATGGGGCTTCCCGCAAGGCGACGACCGCGCCCTGTTCGAGCAATTGTGCCTAGAAGGCTTCCAGTCGGGCCTGAGCTGGCGCACCATCCTGAGCAAGCGCGAGGCGTTCCGCCGCGGCTTTGCCGGCTTCGATCCGGCCAAGGTCGCGCGCTTCGGCGAAGCGCAGATCCAGGCGCTGCTGGCCGATGCCGGCATCGTGCGCCATCGCGGCAAGATCGAGGCCGTCATCAACAACGCGCAACGCGCGCTCGAAATGATCGAGCGCGAGGGCTCGCTGGGGGCGTTCCTGTGGCGCTTCGAGGCCCCGGCCGGGGCCGCGTCCACGCGCGGCGCATCGACCTCGGCGCAATCCGAGGCTTTGTCCAAGGCGCTCAAGAAGCTGGGCTGGAAGTTCGTGGGGCCGACCACCGTCTATGCGTTCATGCAGTCGGTGGGCATGGTCAACGACCACCATCCCGACTGCCATTGCCACGCTCCGAGTGAGCGGGCCCGCAAGGCGTTCCGGCGGCCGGCCCAGGCTGCCGCGCACAAGGGCGGGGCCGCCGGCCCGTGATCGGCCGCCGCGTGGCTCAGCGCGTGGCCGTCAGCGGCGCGGACGCGGTTTGCGCGGGCGCGGCCGCGGCGGGGATGCAGTAGCGGCCTTCGCGGTAGGCCCAGCTGGGCCACAGCGCGTGTGCCAGCGCTTCCTCGGCCAGTTCCGGGTCCAGCGCCACCGGCGCGTAGTCTTCGGGCGCGGTGTAGCGGTATTGCACGGGCGTCTTGTTCGGCGCCATCACCAGCAGGTCGTTTTCCTTCAGGTAGCCATAGGTGTTGTCGTACTGCATGATGGCGCGGCCCGGGGTGCTGCGGGTCAGGTCGTGGCCCAGCATGGGGTGCTCGGTGTCGACGCCGATCAGCGACAACAGCGTCGGCGCCAGGTCGATCTGGCTGATCAGGCGATCGTCGCGCCGCGCTTCGATACCCGCGCCCAGGATCACCGCCGGTATATGGAAATGGCGCACCGGCACCAGGCTGGCGCCGAACACGCGCGAGTCATGGTCGGCGGCAATCAGGAATACGGTGTTTTCCCAATACGGCGCGTCCTTGGCGCGCTCGAAGAAGCGGCCCAGCGCCCAGTCGGCATAGCGCACGGTGTTTTCCACCGTGGCCGGATTGCCGTCGGTCTGGATGCGGCCCGCCGGATATTCCCACGGCGAATGGTTCGACACGCTGAAGGCCAGGGTGAAGGTGGGCTGGTCGCCATCTTCGCGCAGCAGGCGGTCGAGCTGGTTGAACATGTCCTCGTCCGACGCGCCCCAGGTGCCGACGAAGGCGGGATCGACGAAGTCCTCGCGGTCGACGATCTGCTTGAAACCGTTGCCCAGGAAGAAGCCTTTCATGTTGTCGAAGTGCGATTCGCCGCCGTAGATGAAGCGCGAGTGGTAGCCGTGGCGGCCCAGCAGGTCGGCCAGCGAGAAGAAGCCGCGCTGCGATCGCGGCAGCTTCAGCACCGCCTGCGCCGGAGTCGGCAGGAAACCCGTCACCACGGCCTCCAGGCCGCGCACGGAGCGCGTGCCGGTGGCGTAGGCGCGGGTGAAGGTCCAGGCCTGGCGCGCCAGCGCGTCCAGTTCGGGCGTCAGGTCCATGCCGCCCAGGCCGGCGCTGTATTGGGCGCCCAGGCTCTCTTCCAGGATGATGACCAGGTTGAGGGGGCGGGCGGTTTTACGGCTGGCGGGCTGGCGATGCAGGCTGGGGTGGTCGGCGTTGGCCGGCGGGTAAGGCAGGCCGGCTTGCGTCAGCACGCGGCGATGCATGTCGTCGTCGTCCATGCCGCCATACACGGCCGAGGCCGACTTCTCGTTCTTCATGCTGTAGACGGCGTAGAACACGTTGTACAGCGAGTTCAGCGCCAGGGTGTTGAGCATGCCGTCCGAACTGTAGGCGACCGATGACGGATTGATGGGACGGTGGCCCAGCGTGCCGCGGATCGCCAGGATCACCACGGCCAGGATCGCCAGGCTGGCCAGCGGCATCTGCCACCAGGCCAGTGGCGCATCGGGCACGGCGTGGCCGAACAGCTCATACGCGCCCCAGCCGATCAACCCCAGGGCGCCGAAGCCGCCCAGCAGCGCACCCTTGTAGCCACGCCACAGCATGCCGGAGACTTCGCGCGGGTGCTTCAGGTATTCGACGAACAGCCGGTTGGGACGGGTGTCGTATTCCAGGATGAAAGGCGGCGTGGCCACCTCGAGGAACGCCATCAGGATGAAAGCCACCAGATACCAGATGCCGGCGGCCGTGGCGGCAAATGGCAAATGCCCGAACCATGGCGACAACACCGCCGGCAGCGCCGCCATGACGCCGATCTGGTGGGCGTCGATGCGCAGGCCGCCCAGCAGCAGCGGCAGCAGGCCGCCCGCGTTGCGTACGCGCTGCCATTGCCATGCGGCCAGGGCCAGGCGGCTGAGGGTGAGCAGCGCAAAGGCCGCCACCACGAAAATCAAGCTTGAATGCCGCATCGGGCCTCCAGGTAGTGCCGCGGTTCCGCGCCGAACGCGCGGCGGGTCGATCGCCCCGCGCATTTGAACAGGGCCGGCGTCAAAAATTCGGTATGGATTATTCCTGCCATGCCAGCGAAACCTCCGCTTTCGCCCGGCCGCTTTGTAACTTTTGCCGACCGGGCTCTCTATGACATGGAAAAATCCGTACACATTATGGGGCCGGCAAGCTTAACCCGCCTGGCCGGGCGCGCTACCCTTGAGGGTAAATAGGGCCGGTATCGGCGTTCCGGCGGCAACGGCAAGGATCATAACGATGACACGCAAAACAAAAATAGCGGGCGGAATCGTGGGGGGCATTGTCCTCCTGGTGGCGGTGCTGGTGGTGGTGGTCGCGACCTTCGACTGGAACCGTGCCCGGCCGATGATCAACGAGCGGGTCAGCGCGGCCATCGGCCGTCCCTTCGCCATCAATGGCGATCTCAGCGTGGAATGGTCGCGGGAATCGGACGAAGGCGGCTGGCGTGCCTGGGTGCCATGGCCGCGCGTCGTGGCCAATGACATCAGCGTCGCCAACACCGAATGGGGCAAGGCGCCGCAGTTCGCCACCCTGAAACGCGGCGAGTTCAGCCTGTCGCCGCTGCCGTTGCTGAGCCAGCGGGTGGTGATACGCCGGATCCAGCTGACCGAGCCCGCCGCCGACCTGGAGCGGCTGGCGGATGGCCGCGCCAATTGGGTTTTCACGCTGCCCGAGTCGGGCGAGCCGTCGCCCTGGGTGCTGGATATCAATGAAATCGGCTTCGACAAGGGGCGGGTCGGCCTGTCGGACGCGATCCTGCAGGCCGACCTGACCGTGGTGGTCGACCCCTTGGGCAAACCGGTGCCTTTCGCCGATGTCGCGGGCGCTTCCTTCGTGCCGGAGGATGCGGCCGCCACGGCGCCGCGCGACTACGTTTTCGGCTGGAAGGCCGAGGGCAAATACAAGGGCCTGGCGACCAAGGGCGAAGGCAAGGTGGGCGGCATGCTCGCCTTGCAGGACCCCAGGCAGCCCTTCCCGGTGCAGGCCGATGTGACAATCGGCGGCACCAAGGCAGCGGTCGCCGGCACGCTGACCGACCCGGTGAACCTGGGCGCGCTGGACCTGCGGCTGAAACTCTCCGGGGGGTCGATGGCGCAACTGTATCCGCTGACCGGCGTGACCCTGCCGGACACGCCGCCGTATTCGACCGACGGCCATCTGGTGGCCAAGCTGCGCAACGCCGGCGGCGCCGTCTTCGATTACCGCGACTTCAACGGCCGGGTCGGCGGCAGCGACCTGCACGGCGACGTGTCGTTCGCGTTGAGCGCGCCGCGTCCCAAGCTGACCGGCAAGCTGACGTCCAGGCAGTTGCGCATGGAAGACCTGGGGCCGCTGATCGGCGTGCCCTCGGGCAAGCAGGCGCCGGCCCAGGACAAGCCCAAGGATGCGCCGGCCAAGCGGGCCGGCGGCAAGGTCCTGCCGACCCAGGCGTTTCGTACCGATCGCTGGCGCGACATGGACGCCGACGTGGCGCTGGAGGCCGGCCGCATCGTGCATGACGCCAAGTTGCCCCTGTCCGATCTGTCGGTCCATCTGGTGCTGCAGGACGGCCAGCTGACGCTGGACCCGCTGCGCTTCGGCATGGCGGGCGGCAGCATGGCCGCGACGGTGCGGCTGGACGGTTCCCAGCAGACGCTTACGGGACGCGTCGACATGCATGCGCGGCGGCTGCGCCTGAAGCAGTTGTTTCCCTCCGCGCAGGCCATGCAGAAGACGCTGGGCGAACTCAATGGCGACCTGGCGTTGTCCGGCACCGGCAATTCGGTGGCCGCGCTGCTGGGATCGGCCAGCGGTGATGTGAAGATGCTGGTCAACGATGGCGTGATCAGTCGCAGCCTGATGGAGATCGCCGGACTCAATGTCGGCAATTATGTGGTCTCCAAACTGTTCGGTGACGACGAGGTGAAGATCAACTGCGGCGCCGCCGATCTGTCGATGAAGAACGGCGTGATGACACCGCGCGTATTCGTGTTCGACACCGAGAACGCGCTGATCAACATCACAGGCACCACCGATTTCAAGAACGAGAAACTGGATCTGGACATCACGCCGGACAGCAAGGGTTTTCGCATCTTCTCGCTGCGTTCGCCGCTGTACGTGCGCGGCACCTTCGGATCGCCGGACGTGGGCGTGCACGTGGGACCGCTGGCGGCGCGCGGCGCGGGCATGGTGGCGTTGGGCGTGATCCTGACGCCCGCCGCCGGCCTGCTGGCCCTGATCGCGCCCAGCACGACCGACGACAATTCTTGCGGCACGCTGCTCAAGCAGATGCGGACACCGCCCAAGGCGCCCGCGCCCAAGGGCAAGTAGGCGCGGTCAGCGCGGCAGCGCCATGCGCGCGCCGTCCGCGGCATGGTTGTCCGCCACGCAGACCGCGTTGCGGCCGTGGTTCTTGGCGTAGTAGAGGGCGCGGTCGGCGCGTTGCATGACTTCGTCCAGCGTCGCGCCATGGGCGGGGTAGCAGGCCACGCCGGCCGACAGGGTGATGGGGGCGGGCAGGCCCGTGTCGGTCCCCAGCCGTTCGAGTTTCAGGCGCAGGCGCTCGGCGGCGCCCACCGCGGCCGCCAGCGACGCGCCGGGCATCAGCATCACGAATTCCTCGCCGCCGCTGCGGGCGACGGTGTCGCCGCCGCGTGAACCTTCGGTCAGCAACGCCGCCAGAATCTGCAGGGCGCGGTCGCCGGCGGCGTGGCCGTAGCGGTCGTTGATGTTCTTGAAGTGATCGATGTCCAGCGCCACGATGGCCAGCGGCGTCTCGGCCGCCTGCAGCAACGCCATGGCCTCGTTCAGGCCACGCCGGTTCAGCAGGCTGGTCAGGGTGTCGGTGGTGGACGCGCGGCGCAGGTCGCGGATCTTGTGCTGGATCGACGTCAGTCCCATCAACAGCGCGCGCTTGAGCTGCGAGGCCTCGAAATACCAGGAGCGCACCTTGCGGATGCGCTCGGCGGAATCGGGGTCCTGCATGCGCTTGGCAATGCCGGCCAGCTCGCCGAGCGGGCGGGCGATCCAGCGCGACAGCAACCAGATCAGCACGATCGACATCACCAGCAACGGCAGGGTGTTGCGCGCCGTCGCCATCAGCAGATCGTTCAGCGGCAGCAAGGTGCTGGCGACCGGCCGTTGCGCGATGATGGTCCAGCCGGTGCTGGGCACGGGCGCATAGCCTGCCAGGATCGCGTTGCGGGAGGCGTCGGTGAAACGGATTTCGCCGGTCTCGCCGCGCAACGCCGCGGCCAGCGCGGCCTTGTCGGCGGACGCCTGGCCGAGGCGGCTGCGGTCCGGATGGTAGATCAGGGTGCCATCGCGCGACAGCACGTACAACAGGGAATCGTCGCGGTTGAAATGCTGGCCCAGCAGGCGGTCCAGCACGTTGTCCTCGTGCAGGTAGAGCGTGCCGGCGATATAGCCGAGATAGCGGTAGTCGCGCGAGAAGATGGGATGGGTGTACAGGATCAGCCAGCGCCCGTTGCTGGCGCGAAACGGTTCGCTGATGAACGGCCGCCGCGTGGTCAGCGCCGTCTTGGCGGCGTCGCTGGTCATGTGCTGGCCCCGCAGCTGCGGATACGAGGTCGACACCGCCAGCACCTCGCCTTGCGCCGATACCACGAAGCTGGAGTTGAAATGGCCCAGCTGCTCTTCCTGGCGGCGGGTTTCCGACGCCATGAGTCCGGGATGGGTCTCCATGTCCGCCAGCACATCGGCGCTATAGGCCAGGTGCCGGCGCAGGTCGCCCAGGAAATATTCGGTGGTGGCCGCCAGCTTGGCCGCGTAGACCCGGTTGCTCTCGAGCGCGTTATGCAGCAGCAGGTCGCGCTGCACCAGGTAGCTGGCATGCAGGCCCGCCGCCAGTACCAGGAAGATCGACAGCAGGCTGATCCAGAGGATGAGGCGCCGTAGGTCGATGCGGAGCATGGAAGGGGGCGTCAGGCGTGAGCCCGGCCGGAGGGCGGGTCGGATTGGGGCGCGCTGCCCGTGAGCGCATCCCAGGCGCACATTGCCTGGCGCGCCACGGCTTGCAGGGTCTTGCGGCTGGCGCCGTCGCGCGCCTGGATCGACATTCCGTGAAGGATCGTGGTGTAGAACGCCGCGAGGCCTTTCAGGTCGGCCCCCGCGGGCAGCTCGCCGGCGCTGGCGGCAGCGGTCAGGCGGGCGAGGATGCGGCTTTGCATTTCGCGGCGGTTGTCGCCCAGGAAGACGCCCACGCCGTCGTGGCTTTCCGCGCCGGACGGCGCGCCCAGCACGATCAGGCAACCGGGCGGGGCGCCAGGGGCGGTGAAGCGCTCGGCCGCCGCCAGCAGCATGCCGCAGACCCCTTCGCGGGCGGTGGCGCCCGCGGCCAGCGCGCGGCGCGAAGCGGCGCCATCGGTGTCGCGATAAAGCTGCACGGCCTCGCGAAATAGTCCTTCTTTTGAGCCGAATGCGCCGTAGAGGCTGGGCGAGTTGATGCCCATCGCGGCCGTCAGATCGGTTAGCGATGCTCCTTCGTATCCCTTCGACCAGAAGACTTCCATGGCCTTGCGCAAGGCCTGGGCTCGGTCGAAGTTCCGGGGGCGCCCACGTTCTGCCATATGCGCATGATTTTACTCGGGACAGATATTTTGTGTTGATCGATAAAAAAATCATTGACGTCCGTTCGTGGGCGTCGGATCATATTTGTACTGATCACTACAAATTAAGGTTGAACCATGCAGAATCTGAACGGAAAAGTGGCTTTCGTAACCGGCGGCAGCCGCGGCATCGGCGCGGCGATCGTGCGGCGCCTGGCGGCGGATGGCGCCGATGTCGCC
Source organism: Achromobacter sp. CSND-B12 (assembly GCF_052906545.1). Lineage (NCBI taxonomy): Bacteria > Pseudomonadati > Pseudomonadota > Betaproteobacteria > Burkholderiales > Alcaligenaceae > Achromobacter > Achromobacter sp. CSND-B12. The sequence goes on from NZ_JBREGJ010000001.1 coordinate 4,048,352, forward strand.
TTCACCTATGTCAGCGCGTCGTCGCGCGACAGCGCCGCCGCGCTGGCACGCGAGCTGGAAGCCGGCGGCCGCCGCGCGCGGGCCATCCAGGCGGATTCGGCCGATCCGGCGCAGGTGCGCCAGGCGGTGGAGCAGGCCATCGACGAACTGGGGCCCGTGGACGTGCTGGTGAACAACGCGGGCATCTTCCTCGCCGGCCCGCTGGACGAGGTCACGCTGGACGACTACGAGCGCACCATGAACATCAACGTGCGCGCGCCATTCGTGGCCATCCAGGCGGCGCAGGCGTCGATGCCGGACGGCGGGCGCATCATCAATATCGGCAGTTGCCTGGCGGAACGCTCGGGCCGCGCGGGCGTGACGCTGTACTCGGCCAGCAAGTCGGCGTTGCTGGGAATGACGCGTGGACTGGCGCGCGACCTTGGCGCGCGCGGCATCACCGCCAACGTGGTGCACCCGGGGCCCATCGACACCGACATGAACCCGGCCGACGGCGAACGCGCCGGCGACCTGGTGGCGGTGCTGTCACTGCCACATTACGGTGAGACGCGCGACATCGCGGGCATGGTCGCCTTCCTGGCCGGGCCGGACGGGCGCTACGTGACGGGAGCCAGCCTGGCGGTGGATGGCGGCTACGCGGCCTGATCGCGGCGCTTCGGTTGTCCCCGGCTGGCAACTTTTTGCGGCGGATCGACAACCGACTTGCACATTTAAAAAAAGCTCCCTATAATCTCGCTTCTTCGCAGTTCAAACACAACGAAACGCAGCGGCAACGACGCGAAAGCGCCGGGTCCCAAGCAGATGTGGATGAGCATGCAGGGCTGTTAGCTCAGTTGGTAGAGCAGCGGACTCTTAATCCGTAGGTCGAGTGTTCGAGCCACTCACAGCCCACCAGAATTCCTAATGAAATCTACGCCCTGGTTGCCTGGCAACCAGGGCGTTTTTCATTGCCCGGTTGAGCCACCTGGGCTGGTCCCCTCAGCTCGGGGAGCGCGGTGCGGTAGCGATGCCTGGCGGCGGTTCCGCAGGTCCGATCATCCAGAGGCGAGCATGCCCTGGTAGGGCCACGAGCCAGTCACAGTCACAGTCACAGTCACAGTCACAGCGCACCAGGATTCAAGCAAGCGTCCACCCTTTGCGGTGGGCTTTTTGTTTTGTGGAGTCAGTGCTTGGACGGCGTGTCGGCGCCGGGAGTGCCGGTGCCGGCGCCCCCGGCGCCACCGCGAAACTGACGCGGCTGCACGCCGCTGTATCGCTTGAACGCGATCGAGAACGCGGCTTCGGATCGATATCCCACCTGCCAGGCGATCTGGCCGACCGATGCCGAGGTATCGGCCAACAGCCTTGATGCTTCCTGCATTCTGATGCGCGTGACGTAGCTGAAGAGACCTTCACGCAGTTCGCGCTGCGCCGCGGCGATCAAACGCGAGCGCGATGTTCCCGCCACGTCGGCGAGCATTTCCAGCGTCCAGGGCCGGGAGATATCGCGATGGAACTCGCGCAAGGCCGCCGCCACTCGGGAGTGATCCGGCAGCGATATCCACGCGGGCAGCGTGGGCGTATGCGAGGCGATGTAATGGCGGATCAGGTTGAGCACGGCCAACTCGGCCTGGCGCAACGCCACCGCTCGAAATCCCGGGCGCTGCCAGGTCAGCTCGTCGCGAATGGCATCCGTTGCCTGGCTCAACCACGCCGGCAGTTCGTCGAAATCCAGCAGCAATACGTCCGGCAGCGCGTCGAACAGCGACGTGTTCGCACCCCTTGCCGGCGCCATTCCCACGAAAAACGTCGATGTCACGCCCGTTTCGGGGGATTCCCCGAACGCGATCGTCTGGAAGCGGTCGGCCTTGGCGGGGTTGCGCAGATCGACGGGCTGATTGGGCCGGGTGAGCAGCGAATCCTGGACGAGGTGTTCCTGCGCACGCAGGATCAGGCACACGCTTTTGTCGCGCAGGGTTTTGCGTTGTCCGGACCGCGTCATGAACAGACTGCAGGCCGCGCCGGTGAAGACATACATCGAGACTGGCCATACGCCGCCCGGCATATGTACGGCCCATGGATTGCTCGATTGTGCCTGGCCTGCTTCGATCTCGGCGAAGCGGCACGTATCAAGCGCAGCGGTTATCGGGTCCATTTTCCGTATTCCATCGATCCTGCCCGGCAATTCCTCCGGCGCCGGTTGTCATTCCCGACTCCAGGGCATAAGGGAAGCACCGCGGGCCGCCGCGCGCAATCCGTGGATCCCCTAGCGTGGTTCAGACCCTGCTCATACCCGAACGGCTCTCTTGCGAAAGGAAACGAGTCCCTCGCGATGCTGGAGAAAACCATACTAGCGCCAGACCGACGTGCAAGCGCCTCGCATACCGGAGACACCAGGGCGGGGCGCGGCAAGCACGACGGATTGCCGACCTATTTTCAAAAGAACGATGCAATCTCTCGACACCCCCGATCTGAAATCGGCCGACTTTCTCGCCGACCGCTATCCCACCTATCGCAGGCTGCAGAAGGATTTCCCGCTTTTCGATATCGAGATCAACGGGGAAAGTTGCAAAGTCCTGACGCGGTACCGCGACGTCGACGAGGTGCTGCGCAACCCCTTGGCCACGGTGCAGCAGGCGCCTGGCGAATTCCCCGAACGGATCGGCAAGGGCGCCGCGTCGCGCTTTTACCGTGAATCGCTGCCGAATATCGACGCGCCGGACCATACGCGTATCCGACGCATCGTCACGCCCGCGTTCAATCCAAAGACCGTGGCCAACATGCGCGGCTGGGTGGAGAAGGTCATCGTGGACCATCTGGACAGGCTCGCCGGCGCCGGCGAGATCGATTTCGTCTCGGCGTTCGCGGATCCAGTGCCGGCAGAGATCGCGTGCCGGCTGCTGCATGTGCCGGTTTCGGATGCCGCCGAACTGTTCGCGCGGCAGCATGGCCTGAACGCGGTGCTGAGCGTGGCTGACATCACGCCGGAGCGCCTGGCCGAAGCGGATGCGTCCGCCGCCTTCTACTACGAGTACATGGATGATGTGCTGGATGCGCTCAAGGGAAAACTGCCGGAAGATGATTTCGTCGGTGCGTTGATGGCGGCCGAAGACGCGGACAACGGCCTGACCCGATCCGAGCTGGTCACGACCCTGATCGGTTTTCTTGTCGCCAGTTATCACACGACCAAGGTGGCGATGAGCAATGCGGTGCTGGCCTTCCTGAACCATGACGACGAGAGGGCCCGCCTGGTCGCGCAGCCGGATCTCGCCCGCGCGGCTTGGGAAGAATCGTTGCGCTACGACGCTCCCGTGCATTTCGTGCACCGCTACGCATCGGAAGCGTTTGTGGTCGGTGGCAGCGAAGTCAAAAAGGGCCAGCGCCTCTTGCTGGGGCTTCATGCGGCGAGCCGCGACGAGGCCCGCTTTCCCCATGCCGACCGATTCGTGATCGACCGTTCCGACAACCGTCATCTGGCTTTCGCGGGGGGAGGGCACTTCTGTCTGGGGTCGCAGCTTTCCCGCCTTGAGGGCGATGTCCTGCTGCGAACGATCTTCCAGCGCTTTCCCCGGATGCGCCTGACGGAGACCCGACTCGATCGCGTGCCGGACCTGACCTTCCCGATGTTGTTGCGCATGACGGTCGATCTGCGCGGCTCCGAAGGTTGAGCGATCATGAACCAGGTCATCGTACAGATACAGGGCGGCATGTGTTGCGGGTTTGGCAACTGCGCAGGCCTTTGTCCTCAAGTGTTCAGGCTCGACTATGAGACGAATCGCGCACAATTGGTGCCCGATGCGCAGCTCGATGTCCATGCCGAGCAGATCGCGCGGGCGGCGAGCGAGTGCCCGACGCAGGCGATCTTCTTTTTTCGCTCCGGCGACGACGCGTGGGCATAGCATGGACGACCAGACCCGACGCCGCGCGATGAGCGAATGGCGGCCCATGCGCCTGGCGGACCGCTATCGCCTGGCCGAACGGATATTCGCGCTCAAACTCGTGGACGAACATGGCGCGTCGCTCTCCGAAATCGCGCCTGGCGATCATGTCGAGGTGCGGGTGCCGGGAGGCACCCGGGCGTACTCCTTGTGCAATGCCCCCGGCGAGCGCGACCACTACTTGCTGGGCATCCACCATTCGTCGTTGCACGGTGGCGCGCATTATCTGTGCGACACCTGCGACGTGGGCGACACGCTGCAGGTGAGAGGGCCTGGCAATTTCTTTTCCCTGTCGCCCCAGCACCGGCGCATCGTGCTGGTTGCGGGAGGTATCGGCATCACGCCCATCATCTCGATGGCGCAGCATCTGGCATCGCAGGGGCTGGACTTCGAGATGCACTACTGCGCGCGCAGCTACGCCGCCGCAGCGTTCGTGGATCGTATCGATGCCAGCGCCTACCGTGATCGGGTCCGCTATCACTTCGACGATGATCCCGCGCACCAGAAGCTGGACCTCGACGCGCTCTTCGGCGGCCTGAGCGCAGACCAGCACGTCTATCTGTGCGGCCCCAACGCCATGCTTGCCGAGGCCTTGACGCTGCGTGAGCGCTACGCCCTGTCCCATCGCCTGCACTATGAGCGTTTCGGCGCAAGCCCGTCGGATTCGACAGGCGCAGCCGTGGATACTGGCTTCGAGGTGTGCACGGCGCGCAGCGGAAGGCGCATCGAAGTGCCCGCGGGTTGCTCGATAGTTACCGCGCTGAACCGGGCAGGTGTCGAGGTGCCGCTGTCCTGTGAACAGGGCGTCTGCGGCATGTGCCTGACGCGGGTGCTCGACGGCATCCCGGACCATCGCGACGACGTGCTCTCCGATGCGGAGCGCGCGGCCAACGACGTCATCCTGCCTTGCGTATCGCGCGCGAGATCGGCCGTGCTCACGCTGGATCTGTGAAACGGCCTGGCGCTGCCTGGAATCTCCGTTCGGAAGCACCCTCATCCACCCTTCAGGAAAGAAGATGAAACTAGCCATGTTCCGCGAAGGCGGCAAGGACCGCATCGGCGTGGTCGAAGCAGACACGATTGTCGACGTGACCGCCGGTTTGCCGTCGCTGTCGCCGGATCTCTTCGACTGGCTGCCCGGCCTGGCCACTTCCTGGCAAGTGCTGGCGCTGCTGGCGCGGGAATCGAAGACGCGCTTGCCCTTGTCCTCGGTCCGGTTGTTGCCGCCGATCCGGCGTCCGTCGACGTTTCTGGCGATTGGCGGCAACTACGAATCCCATCTGCGCGAAATCGCCCGTTTGAAGATACAGGTCGGCGAGCACCAGGTCTGGTTCAACAAGCAGGTCTCCTGTATTTCCGGGCCGTTCGATGACCTCGTCATCCCGGCCGGCATGTCGACGCTCGACTACGAGGTGGAACTGGCGGTGATCATCGGTCGCCGCTGCCGCAATGTTCCGGCGCGGCATGCCGTCGACTACATCGCCGGCTATACGGTCTGCAACGATGCCAGCGTCCGTGAACGGCATGGCCGCAGCCCGACCATGACGCTGGCCAAGTCATTCGATTCGCTGGGGCCGTTGGGGCCCTGGATGACGACGGTCGATGAGATTCCGGACCCGCATGCGCTGCGGATCCGCACTTGGGTCAATGGCGACTTGCGGCAAGACGGCAGCACGGCGGACATGCGTTTCAACATCTTCGAGCAGATTGAAGAACTGAGCCACGCCATGACGCTGGAGCCCGGCGACGTGCTGGCCACGGGTACGCCGGCCGGTATCGGAGCCGCGCGCCAGCCTCCCATTTTCCTCGCGCCTGGAGACGTCGTGCGCATGCAGATCGAAAACATCGGAGAAATCGAGAACCGGGTGGTGGCCGCGGGCGCGGTTCGCGCCTGACCCGTTTCGCCGCAAGATCGGTGCCCTCCAGCGGGACGGCCATCAACATCCATTTCAAATTGAGCGACAGATCATGCTGTGTATCACCTTTGACAATTTCGGCAGCGCGGCGGGTGAACAGCTGCCATGGGGGTGCCCCGCGGACGTGCCGTCGGCGGAGTGGGATGCCTACAACAGGCTTGGGCTTGAACTGGGCCATCCGCGCATTCTCAAGCTGCTGGCGGATCTGAAAATCCGTTGTACCTATTTCGCGGAAGGGTATGCGGCCGAGCGGTATCCGGAAGAGATGAAGCGCTGGCATGGCGCGGGCCACGAGATCGCGGTTCATGGCTGGCGGCATGAATCGTGGCTGGACATTGCTTCGCGTGAGGAGGAAAACCGCCTGATTGAACGCGCGGTGACGAGCATCCGTACTCTGACCGGCGAGGCGCCGGTGGGGTTTCGGCCGCCGGGGCTGGCCATCAATGGCTGGACCGACGATGTGCTGCAAGCGCATGGCATCCGATATGTGTCGCAGGCACTTCCTGCGACCGACGGCGGCGCATCCGGCCGCGCGTCGACGGTCGTGAGCCGGCTCGACGTTCTGCCCACCGAGCCCGCGCTGATCGATGGCGCCATGATCCATCCGCGCTTTGGCGGGATCTTCGGCGCGCTCGATGACGCCGCCGCCTACGACAAGTTCTATCAATTGGCGGTGGCCCACGAGACCTCCCGGCCGCAGGAGCCCTGGGTGCTGGTGGTGCATCCGTTCACATCAGGCAACCGGGCATGGTTCGGATTCGAAGACTTCATGAGACGCCTGGCAGGTGAGTTCGGTTCCTCTCGTTTCGGGCTGGCCAGGGACCTGGCGTCAAAAACGACGGCGGCAGGCGCGGGCCCGCGCTGATGCGGGACGGGCCTTTGCAGGCGCAGTGATCAGGGTCCATGCAGGACGCTGGCAGGACCCGGCCATGCCGGGCGGATTGCAAAAACAGAAAACACGAACAAGGGAGACAAACCATGAGGCGACTCATCATTCCAGGCATGCTGGCCCTGGCGCTGTCGCGCGGCGTGATGGCCGCGCAGGGCGTGACATTTGGCGGTCCGGTCGGCGGCACCGACATACAAAGCGCCTACCTGCCGCCTGAGGCCGGGTTCTACGGCTCGCTCATCGCCGTGGGCGCATATGGAGACAGGTTCTATGACAACGCCGGAATGAGTCCGACCACCTCGGTGCGTCTGCCAGGCGGGATCGCCGAGTTCGGCCTGCTCTACGTCTATCCCCAAAAACTGTTCGGCGGCACCTTGGCCAGTTCCGTCGCCTCCGGGTATTCCTGGGGCAGCATTACCGTCAATGGCAAGCGCCAGAATTTCCAGGGCATGAACGACATCTATACCGACGTCCTCATGTGGAGCAAGCACCTGGGGACTATCGAGGGGGGCAGGCCGCGAGGGCTGACGATGAAGTTGGGATACTCGATGGTGCTGCCCACCGGCAAATACGATTCCGCCGATCTGTATTCACCAGGGCGCCATACCTACTACTACATCCCGAACGGCGCGTTCACCTATCTGACCGGCCCCAACTTCCTGGGCGATGGCACGGAGTTCAGCATGAGCTACTTTCTGGACATCGCTGGCAAGAACTCCGCGAACGGCTACAAGAACGGTCTGGTCGCGGACGTCGATGTCGCGGTCAGCGAAGTGGTCGGCCGGTGGCAGTTGGGCGTGGCGGGCTACTACGCACGGCAGTTGACCGACGACAAAGTCAATGGAGAGCGCAGGTCGGGGAACCGGTTCGCCGGCGCGGCGGTGGGACCGGTGGTGTCGTACAACATTCCCGACTGCAAGTGCAGCGTCAAGTTCAAAGCTCAATTTTCCGTGTTCACGCGCAATTCGCTGGCGCCCAATGCGGCCTATCTGTTTTTCAACAAGGCATTCAACTAGAGGGCCAGGCTCCAGCCACGGCCTTACCGGGTGGATCCTCGCCCGGTAAGGCGTATTCTCGTGCCTGTCGGACCCGGCGGACACGGATTCCGCGGGTAGCCGGCGGGGCTAGAAATCCGCCGCCATCGTCGCGGCGTCAGCCCGGCCGCGCGCAATGGTCTCCGTCGCCCTGCCATCCCAGGTGTGTTCCACCATCAGGCGCCGGATCTCCTTGACGCCGATGAAGCGGAGCCAGAAGTCGAGATAGTCGGCCTGATGCGCGAAGCCGGGGCTGGCCGCGTACGTGGATGGATCGTGGCTCTGTCCGCGCACGTGGATGACCAAGGCGCGCGGGATGCCGAGCAGCGGTTCGTAGGCTTTGCCGTCGAAGCCGAACAACATTCCGCGCTGGCTGACCAGGTCGATCAGCTGCTTGAGCTTGTAGGGGTAGTCGAAATTCCACATCGGCACCCCCAGGACGATCCGGTCCGCTTGCTGGAAGCGCCGCGCGAGCGCGCCGATGCGTGTCCAGATCGACGCTTCGGCAGGGTCCAGCGGTTCTTTCGACACGCCTTTGTACTTGGCGCCTATCGCCTTGCCGTCGAATTCCGGCAGGTCTTCCTCCCAGACATTCAGCGTATCGACCTGCAGCGCGGGGCAGGCCTTGCCGTAGGCATCGATGAAGGCGTTGGCGATGGAGATCGACGCGGAGCGGGGGCCGCGCGGGGAGGATTCGATGTTCAAGAGACGCATGCTGCGTGATCCGGAGAAGGGCGGGAAGGGCTGGCCGCGGCCAATCACGCCACGCCGGGCAAGATAATTGCAATTGCAATTGTTTCGAAGGCAATTTTATCGTGACCCGATTCAATTGCAAGCCCGGCCGCTCCGCGCGTTCGCGCGCCGCCGGACGGCACGTTTTCGTGATCGTGGCGATCGCCCGCACTGCCCTGGATCGCGCCGCGCACGCCTGCCGTGCCCACTTCGCGCAGGCCTGCCAGCATTAAGGTTCAACTTAAAGGTGCTTGCATTCAGGCTAAATCACGGCCAGCGGCCATGTCTCTATAGTGGTGCCATCGAATTCCAAGGAGTATTGCCATGTCCGCCGTTGCCGCGCCCGCCGCCTATCCCCGTGTCGTGCTGTTCGATCTGTTGACCGCGTTGCTGGATTCCTGGACGGTGTGGAATGCCGCCGCGGGGTCCGAGGCGCGAGGCCGGGCCTGGCGCGCGGAATATCTGCGCCTGACCTATGGCTGCGGCGCCTACCAGCCGTATGAGCAACTGGTCGAGGCGGCGGCCTTGGCGGTCGGATTGCCGGCCAGCGCGCCGGCGGCGTTGGAGGCGGGTTGGGATCAGCTTGCGGCGTGGGATGGAGCGCGGGAGTTGCTGGCTGCCTTGCGGCCGCACTGCCGGCTGGGCGTGGTGACCAATTGTTCGAGGCGCCTGGGACACCGCGCGGCGGACCTGCTGGACGTGGATTGGGACGTGGTGGTGACTTCGGAAGAGGCGGGCTACTACAAGCCGGACCCGCGGCCCTACCAGCTGGCGCTGGCGCGCCTGGAAACGCCGGCATCGCAGGCGGCGTTCGTGGCGGGTTCCGGATATGACCTGTTCGGCACCAGCAAGGTGGGGCTGGCCACCTACTGGCACAATCGTGTCGGCCTGGCATTGCCGGCGGGCGCGCCGGCGCCCGCCGCGCAGTCGGCGCGACTGGAAGATGCGTTGCCGTGGCTGGCCCGGTTCGGCGGGGCCGGCCGCGACGGTACAAACTGTTGCGCGTAGCCGGCTGACACGGGGGACGGACCTGGGCTTAACATGATCCTGCCGGCATGGTGCCGGCGCACCGACAGGATCGTGGAGGTTGTCATGTACTCAAGAACAATGCTCAAGCGTATCGCTGTAGTCGCGGCATCGGGCGCCCTGCTGGCGGGTTGCGCCACCCAGCAGCAAACCAATACCGCCGTGGGGACCGGGGCCGGCGCCGCCGTGGGGGCCGGCATCGGCGCCCTGATCGGCCATGGCACCGGCGCGGCCGTGGGCGCCGGCATCGGCGCGGTGGCCGGCGGCCTGATCGGCTACAACTGGAAGGTGGTGAAGGACGATGTGCAGCGGTCGGGCGCGACTTCGCTGGGCATCGACGTGGTCGAAATGCCGGATGGCAGCCTGAAGGTCAATATTCCCAGCAATGTGTCCTTCGACACCGACAAGACCGATCTCAAGCCGGCGTTGCTGCCGGTGCTGGACAGCGTGGCGCGTTCGCTCAACCAGCATCCCGAGTTGCGCGCCAAGGTGGTGGGCCATACCGACAGCACGGGCGCGTTGGCGCACAACCAGACCCTGTCGGTGAACCGGGCGCGCAGCGTGACGGATTATCTGTCGCGCCAGGGCGTGGCGGCGACACGGCTTTCGGTCGAGGGACGCGGACCCAGCGATCCGATCGGCGACAATGCCACCGCCGAAGGCCGGGCGCTGAATCGCCGGGTCGAAGTCTATCTGTACGCGGTCAAGTCGTAGCGGAGTTCACCATGAGCATGTTTCCTCCAGCCCGCATTGGCACCGACACCGCGGTCGCCGCCCTGTCCGGTTGGCAGGCGGTCGCGATGCGCGACGCCATCGAAAAGCGCTTCCGGTTCCCCAATTTCAACGCCGCTTTCGGCTTCATGGCGCGCGTGGCCATGTTCGCCGAGAAGCTCAATCACCACCCCGAATGGACCAACGTCTACAACCGGGTGGACGTCATGTTGACCACGCATGACGCGGGCGGCGTGACCGAGCTGGATGTGCGCATGGCGCAATTCATGGACGAGGCCGCCGCGCAGATGGGCGCGACCGCGCCGAAAGCGGGCCTCTAGGAGGCGGCGGGAAGGCAGTCCGCCCGCCCACCGGCGGGCGGACGAGCCGGCGGCGCTCAGTCTTGCGGCGCCTCGGGGCGTTCGCGCTGGTGCGCGATCAGGCGGTCGAGCATGTCGCCCAATTGGCGCTGCTCTTCGGCGCTCAGGCAGCCGAAGATATCCTGGTTGCGGCGCGCGATCAGGTCGATGATGCGCCGATACTGCGCCTGGCCGGTGGGGGTCAGGGACAGCACGACGCCGCGGCCATCCGCGGCCGAATCCTTTTTCTCGATCAGCCCGCGCCCGGCCAGGGCCTGGGCCGAACGGCTGGCCTGGCCCTTGTTCAGGTTGGCGGCCCGGGCCAGGTCGTTGACCGATAGCGGCGCGTAGCGGCCGATGGCCGCCAGGCAGCGCGCTTCCCCCAGCGGGATGCCGCAATCTTCCAGGTAGGCGCGATTCGTGTCCCGGTCGGTGATCTTGTTGATCACGTGGAGGCGATAGGTCAGGAATCGTTCGAGGGCGGGCGTGGTCACGTCGGGCTGTCGGCGGTGGCGGCGGGATAGTTTGCCACAGGGGCGGCGCAGGCGGCCTCGGCCTGCGCCAGCAAGGCGCAGGCCGCCTGGGCGTCGGGCAGGCGCGCCAGCGCCGACAGGCCCAGGATCGACAGGAACAGCGGCGCCCGCGCTTCGCCCACCCGTGTCAGGGCCTGCGCCATCCGGGTGTAGACCTGGTCCAGTTGGTCGTCGTTCATGGTTGTGTCTCCTGGCGGGACGATTCGAGCATGGGGTAGTAGGGCGCCAGTGCGGCGCGCAGGGCCGTTGCGTCGGGCATGGCCCAGCGGCCCATCACGTAGCCGTCCGGGCGCAGCAGCCAGGCCGTGCCGGGTTGCGCGCCAAACCGCTCGTGCAGATGCCCGTGCGGATCGCTCCAGGCGCCCGGCGCGGGCCCGCCCACCACGATCGTGACCAGCGGGTCGGGCGCCTGGCGGGTGGCGGCGGCCAGCCTTTGCAGGCCAGCGGCCATCGCCGCATCCGGCGCGCAGGCCAGCAGCACGAAGCCCTGGCCGAAACAAGCGCTGAGGTAGCGCGGAACGGCGTCGGCATCGGCCAGCAGCAGGTCGGGAGCCGGCTGGCCGGGCGCGGCGGCCAGGGGCTGCGCGGCGGCATCGTCCGCCAGGTTCAGCGGCGAGCCCTCGTAGGAGAGGGGGGCGGACTGGCGCGGATTGATCAGCGGCCGCACTCGCTCGTCGCTCAAGGCCAGCCGCAGCGCGGCCTCGCGCATCAGCCGAAAGCCGAAGTCGGGGGGCGCCATGAATTCGGTGCTCTTGGCGCCGTAGGCCAGGTTCTGGCGGGTGGCGTGGACGCGTTCGTCGCTGTAGCTGTCGAGCAGGCTGTCGGGCGCCTGGCCGCGCAGGACCCAGGCCAGCTTCCAGGCCAGCTTCCAGGCCAGGTTGCCGGCATCGTCCAGGCCCGAATTCAGGCCGCGCACGCCGAAGATCGGCACCAGGTGGGCGGCGTCGCCCGCGAACAGCACGCGGCCATGGCGGTAGCGCTCCAGCGTCAGGCATTTGGCGTTGTAGAGCGAGATCCAGAGCGGCTTCCATGGCGCTGTTTCGCCAATCATGTCCAGATGGCTCTGCACGCGGGGCAGCACGTTGCCGGGGGCGACGGCGTCGGCCGCGTCTTCGTCGTCGCGGATCTGGTAGTCCACCCGCCAGACATTGCCGGGTTGGCGGTGCATCAACAGCGTCGAGCCGGGATTGGAGGGCGGATCGAACCAGGCCAGGCGTTCCACCGGCCGGTGGGACGCCTGTTCGATATCGACGATGACGTAGCGGCCTTCGTATTGCATGCCCTCCAGCTTCAGGCCGAGCGCTTCCCGCACGCTGCTGCGCCCGCCATCGCAGGCCACCAGCCAGTCGGCCCGCAAGGCATGGCGGTGTCCGGCGATGTCCACATCGACCTGCACGCCGTCCGCCGTCGAGCGCACGCCGACGGCGCGGGCGGACCAATGCAGTGCCGCCGGGCCTGGCTGGCGTTGCAAGGCCTGATGGGCGTATTCCTCGACGAAGTACTGCTGGATGTTGACCATGGGCGCGAAGCGCTGCAGCGGGTCGTGCGGCATTTCGAAGTGCAGCACTTCGCGGTCGCGGTAGTAGCTGCGGCCGCCGGTCCACGGCAGTCCGGTGGCATTGAGCGCCGCGTCGGCGCCGATCCAGCCGAGTATTTCCTGCGAGCGGCGCGAGATGCAGATGGCGCGGCTGCCGTCGCAATAGCCGTCGTCGGCTTCCAGCGTGAGCGAGGCGATGCCGTAGTGCGCGAGCAGGGCGGCCAGGGTGAGCCCCACCGGACCGCCGCCGACGATCAGGACGGGCACGTGGGCAGGCAGTGTCATGAGGTCTCCGATAGTTGGTTGTTTGCGCAACTATATGATCGAAATGGTTGAGTGCGCAACCATTTCGACTGGACCAAAAAAAACCCGCCGGCGAGGGCGGGTTCCGTGTGGCGCGATGGCGTTCAGTTGCGCACTTCAGTTGCGCACGTAATAGATGCGCATCGCCTGCTGTTTCTGGTTGCCGTCCATGACGCGCAGCACCACGACCTTGGGCGTGAAGCCGTCCGGCAACTTCAACTGGCCCAGGGCGTAGTCGTAACGGTCGACGTTGAGGGCGGGGCCTTCCGGCGTGACGGTGGCGGCGCGGCCATTGGAGTAGCTGCCATCGATCGAGAAGGTGAGCGTGCCCTTGAAGGGCGCGCCGGTGCGCTCTTCGCGCATCACCAGCACCTGGTAGTCGAGCAGGCCGGGCTGGCGCTTGAAGGTGGCCGAGCGGATGCCCAGGTTGCCGCCGCGCGGATCGGGCGGCATGGCGTCCTGGAACAGCACCAGTTCCTTGTTCAGCGTGTCCAGCTTGGCGCGGGCGTCGGCCAGGTCCGCGGTGAGCTTTTCATGACCGGATTTGTTGGCGTCGCGCTGCTGCGTGGCTTCTTCGAGCTGGCTTTGCAGGCGCTGGTTTTCCAGCTTGGAGGCGCTGAGTTCGGTGTGCAGTTGTTCGGATTGCTCGACGGTCAGCCGCTGCGGGCCGTAGTTGGTCTGCAGGAAGAGCACGCCGCCCGCGCCGAGGGCGATGCCCACCAGCAGCAGGACCAGCCAGCGCGGCATGCGGCGCGTGCGTTGGCCGGGTTGGTATACGGAGGGCTTGAATACGGCCCGTTGCGATCTTCCAAACATCCCCATTCCTAGAAAACGTCCTGTGTGTTGTGCCTGGCCGCGCGCCGCGCGCACTGGCCAAAGCGTCAGAGAATACCCGGTTAACCGGGCGCGATGGGTACGCGGACAAGCCTGGTTGCGCACCTTGATATTGTGAAATATGTGGGCATCGAGCGGACCTCAGGCCGGACTGGAACCGAGCTCGGCATCGAGGTCTGCCAGTCGTTGGGGGGTGCCGACGTCGACCCAGCGGCCGGTGTGGCGCGCGCCGCGGACGTGATCATGCTCCATGGCCTGCCGCAGCAGCGGTGCGAGCCGCGCGGCCGTGCCGCGGGCCACGCCCGCGAATAGCATGGGATGGTAGACGCCGATGCCGGAGAAGGTCAAACGGGGTTCGCCGTCAGCGCGGACGCGGCCGTCGCGGTCCAGCGCGAAATCGCCGAGGGGATGTTGCGGCGGATTGTCGACCATCAGCAGCCAGGCGCCGCCCGTGGGCAGCGCGGTTGCCAGGGCGGGGGCGGCGGCCGGGTTCCAGTCGCACCAGATGTCGCCGTTGATGACGAGGAACGGATCCGGTCCCAGCAGCGGCAGCGCCTGGGCAATGCCGCCGGCGGTTTCCAGGGCGGCGGCCTCGGGGGAATAACGGATCCGCAGGCCGAAGGCGGCGCCGTCGGCCAGGGCGCGCTCGATCTCGTGGCCGAGCCAGGCGTGGTTGATGACAACGTCCCGGAAGCCGGCCGCGGCCAGCCGTTCCAGGTGCCAGGCGATCAGCGGCTTGCCGCCGACCGGCAGCAGCGGCTTGGGCAGCCGGTCGGTCAGCGGACGCATGCGTTCGCCGCGGCCCGCGGCGAGGATCATGGCGCGCATCAGAAGGTGTATCCGACGCTGACCTGGCGGTCGTCGAGCCTGTCCAGCAGGCGCAGCAGGGGCGTGAAGACGCCGTAGCGCTGCGCCACTTGGCGCACGTAGCCGTTCACCCGCGGCATATGGGCCAGGTAGTGGGCCTTGCCGTCGCGGTGGTTCAGGCGCGCGAACACGCCCAGGATGCGCAGGTTGCGCTGCAGGCCCATCCATTCGTAGGCGCGGTGGAACTCGGCGAAATCGGCGTCGACCGGCAGCCCGGCCGCGCGCGCCATTTCCCAGTAGCGGATGGCCCAGTCGAGCTGCTGGGGCTCTTCCCAGGTGGTCCGGGCATCCGTCACCAGCGACGCCAGGTCATAGGTGATGGGGCCGGCAAGGGCGTCCTGGAAGTCGATGACGCCGGGGTTGGGGCCGTATTGCGGCTGGTCGCAGACCATCAGGTTGGGCGAATGGTAGTCGCGATGCACCAGCACCGTGGGCTGGTTGCCATTGCTGGCCGAGAGCAGGGCGAAGATCTTTTCCAGCGCCTGGGCGGTCTTGTCGTCGAGCGTGGCGCCGTGGTGCTTCTGTACGTACCACTCGGGAAACAGCTTGAGTTCTTCGGCCAGCCGCGCGCTGTCGTAGTGGGCCAGGCCGGTGGTCCTGGCCTGCTGCAGGCGCACCAGCGCCGCCAGGGCGTCGCGGTACATCGATTGCAGGCTGGCGTCGTCCACGCCGTCCTGGATGCGCTGGTAATAGGTCTGCTCGCCCAGGTCGGACAACAGCAGCAGTCCCTGGCTGAGGTCCTGCTCGATGACGGCGGGCACGTTCAGGCCGGCGTCGCTCAGAAGCTGGTCCACATGCAGGAAGGGGCGGCAATCTTCATGCTGGGGCGGGGCGTCCATCACAATCAGGGTACGACCGGCGGCGTCCAGGCGGAAATAGCGGCGGAAGCTGGCGTCGGCGGAGGCGGGGCGCAGGGTATCCACCGCCAGTCCCAACGCGGCGGGCAGGCCCTGCAGCCAGGCGCGGATCTGCTCCAGGCGGGGGTCATGATCGTTTTTCAAGGAAGATCCGTGTCAGAAGTGCAATATTGCGGAAAAATGGGTTGCGCGCACATAAGGCTGGGCGTCTGGCGCGGCTTCTCTATAATACCGGCTCGTTTCCGTTAGCATTGGCCCTTCCCGGGCGCCTTTGCCTGGTTCCCCCATCGTAAAAAAGGGCTGTTTTCACTCGTGCGCAAGGTTCGGTGGTTGATCCTATCTGCTATCAGCGTCGCCGGGGCCGTTCAGGCCCAGGGCAGCCAAGGTTCGGCTTCCTCGGCGACGTCGATCACCGCGGCTCCCGAGCTGCGCACGTCCCCCGGACTGCGGATGCACCGCCTGCCGGACGGCAACATCCCCGCCTACATGGAAGCGGACACCATCGAGGGTGATCCGGACTCCGACCTGACCCTGACCGGCGCGGCGCAGGTGCGCCGCATCGACGGCGTGATCAAGGGCGACCGCATCAACTACCGCAAGGACACCGGCGAGGTCGACGTGCAGGGCAACGCGCGCATGATGCGCGATGGCACGCTGGTCACCGGGCCCAACGCCAAGTTCAACGTCGACAAGTATTCGGGCGAAGTCGAAAAGCCGAATTTCTGGCTGGGCGCCACCGGCGGCTTCGCCGTGGCCGACAAAGCCGACATCTTCAGCAAGTCGCAGATGCGGCTGCACACGGTGACCTACAGCGGCTGCTCGTGCGAGACGCCGTCGTGGTACATCAAGGCCAACATGGTCGACATCGACTTCGACGAAAACGAAGGCGTGGCGCGCAATGGCGTGCTGTACTTCAAGGACGTGCCGATCCTGGCTTCGCCCTACATGACCTTCCCGGTCAAGAAGGAGCGCAAGTCGGGTTTCCTGATGCCGACCTACGGCACCACCAGCAAAGGCGGTTTCGACTTCTCGCTGCCGTATTACCTGAACATCGCGCCGAATTACGACGCAACCCTCCAGCCGCGCTACTTCTCCAAGCGCGGGTTGCAACTGGGGGGGGAATTCCGTTACCTGGGGGCGAGCTACGCCGGCAGTGTCTACGGCGCCTATCTGCCGCATGACAACGTCAGTGGCGAAGACCGCTGGATGTACTGGTGGCGTCACCAGCAATTGCTCGGCAACGGCTTCTACGCCGACTGGGACGTGGCCAAGGTCTCGGACGACGATTACTTCCGCGACATTTCCCAGCTGGGTTTGAACCAGGCATCCACCACCTACCTGCCGCAGCGCGCGCGGGTGGGCTGGTCCTCGACGTACTGGAGCGCCTATGCGCAGGTCTACAAGTACCAGACCCTGCAGGATCCGGATGCGCTGTTGACGCCGCCCTATGACAAGCAGCCCGAACTGTACCTGCGCGGCGCCCGCTACGATTGGGGCGGCTTCGATGTGGACTGGACCTCGACCGCGGTGCGTTTCAGCAAGCCGCTGTTCCTGGGCAATCGCAACGGCCCCAACGGCGACCGCCTGCAGACTTACCCGACGGTGTCGTATCCGATCGTCCGTCCGGGCTGGTTCGTGATTCCCAAGGCCGGGGTCAATTACACCCAATACCAGACCGATTGGTATAACGGCGACTGGCTCGGTTTGAACTCGGGCACGGCCAACTCCGGCACCTCGTTCGGCTATCCGCGCTCGCAGTCGCGCACGGTGCCCATCATGTCGCTGGATGCCGGCCTGATCTTCGAGCGCGACACCACGCTGTTCGGCAAGGATTCGATCCAGACCCTGGAGCCGCGGCTGTACTACCTGCGCGTGCCGTACCGCGACCAATCCAAGATTCCGGTCTACGACACGTCGCTGTCCGATTTCAGCTTTTCGCAAGCCTTCGACGAGAACATCTATACCGGTGGCTGGGACCGTATTTCCAACGCCAATCAGCTCACTGCTGCGCTGACCACGCGCTGGCTCGATGCGTCGACCGGTTTCGAGCGCGCCTCGGTGGCCGTGGCGCAGCGCCTGTACTTCGCCGACCAGAAGGTCACCTTGCCGGGAGAAACGCCGCGCGAGAATGTCCGGTCGGACTTCCTCGTGGGCGCCAGCGCGGCGTTGACCGATACCCTCACCACCGACGTGGCCGCGCAGTACAACCCCTATGACAACCAATGGTCGCGCGGGCTGCTTAGCGCCCGCTGG
This sequence comes from Achromobacter sp. CSND-B12, assembly GCF_052906545.1. NCBI lineage: Bacteria > Pseudomonadati > Pseudomonadota > Betaproteobacteria > Burkholderiales > Alcaligenaceae > Achromobacter > Achromobacter sp. CSND-B12. The sequence goes on from NZ_JBREGJ010000001.1 coordinate 4,066,120, forward strand.
TCGCCGCAGCGCTTGACGACGGTGGCGCTGGCCTATCGTTATCAGCGCGATCCGCAGCCCGGCGTGCTCTACCAGCCGCAAGGGCAGAACCAGATCAGTCTGGCGGTGCAATGGCCGTTCACCAAGCGTTGGTACGGTGTGGGCCGGGTCGACTATTCCTTGCGCGACGGCCCGTCCAGCACGGTCAATGGCACCACCGATTCGCCCCGTGTCACGCAGGCCATCGCCGGCCTCGAATACAAGGGCGACTGCTGCTGGGTCGGCCGCATGGTCTTCCAGCGCTACGCCGTGTCGGCCACCGACGCCAATACGGCACTGTTCTTCCAGCTCGAGTTGACCGGCCTGGGTTCCCTGGGAACCGATCCGATGAACCTGCTGAACAGAAGTATCCCCGGTTACTCGCGCATCACCCCGCCCGCGCCGACCGGGACCACATTTGAAAGGTATGAATGATGCGTAGGTTGCACTCTTTGCGCCGCTTCTCCGGCAATGCGCTGTTGCTGGCTGTTTGCGCCGCCTTCTCCGCCGCGCATGCGGTGGAGCCGAATGGCAAGGGCGCCAGGAACGCGCCCGCGGCACAGAAAAGCGCGCCGCCCGCGGCCGGAGAGCAATTCGTCGACGGTATCGCCGCCGTGGTCGACAAGGACGTGATCACCCTGCGCGAACTGCGCGACGCTTCCCAGCGCATCGCCGGCGAACTGAAGGCCCGCGGCATCCAGGTGCCCGACGACAAGACCCTGCAGCACCAGGTGCTGCAGCGCCTCATCATGGAGCGCGTGCAGCGCCACGAGGCCGACCGCCTCGGCATCCGTGTCGATGACGCCCAGGTTGACCAGGCCATCGCCACGATCGCCGGACGCAACAAGATCACCGTGGCGCAGCTGCGCCAGGAAATCGAGAAATCCGGCGTCAACTGGGATAGCTACCGCAAGTCGCTGAAGGACGAAATCCGTTCGGATCGGTTGCGCCAGCGCGCGGTGGATTCGAATATCGTCATTTCCGATGCCGAGGTCGACGCCTTCCTGAAGGACCAGCGCCGCAATCCGGCCTTCGCGGCCGCGCCGCAGCAGGCCCAGCCGCAGCCGCAACCGGAAGCCGCGCCCGAGCAGGCCGCCGCGCCGGCCGGCCCGATGCTCTATGCCGTGGCCCAGATCCTGGTGCGGGTGCCGGAAGGCTCGTCGCCGGAGCAACTGGCCGCGCTGCGCAAGAAGGCCGAAGACCTGCTGGCGCGCGTCAAGCGCGGCGACGACTTCGCCAGCCTGGCCGCCGCCAGTTCGGACGGTCCCGAAGCGCTGCAGGGCGGCGTCATGGGCGTGCGCCCGCTGGACGGTTGGCCCGACCTGTTCGCCAAGGCCATCGCCAATCTGCAGAAGGGCCAGGTCAGCGGCCTGCTCCAGAGCGGCAACGGCTTCCATATCCTCAAGGTGATGGATCGTGGCACGGCCCAGCCGGCGCCCAGCCGCACCGCCCGCGCCCCGGTTCCCACGCCGGCGCCGCAACCCCGTCCGCAGCCGCAGGCCCAGGCGCCGCAAGGCCCGGTGGAAGTGATGCAGACGCATGCGCGTCACATCCTGATCAAGACCTCGACGGTCATGAGCGACGAGCAGGCGCGCCAACGCCTGGAGCAAGTGCGCCAGCGCCTGGTGGCCGGCGATGCCAAGTTCGACGACATGGCGCGCCAGTATTCGCAGGACGCGACCGCGCCGCAGGGCGGCGACCTGGGCTGGCTCAACCCCGGCGAGACCGTGCCGCCCTTCGAGGCTGCCATGAACGCGCTCAAGCCCGGCGAGATCAGCCAGCCCATCCAGACGCCGTTTGGCTGGCACCTGATCCAGGTCGAAGAGCGCCGCCAGCACGACGCCACCGACGACCTGGCCCGCATGAAGGCGCGCCAGACCTTGTTCGAGCGCCGCGCCCAACCCGCTTTCGAAGACTGGCTGGATCAGTTGCGCGCCCAGGCGTACATCGACAACCGGCTTGAAAAGCAGGACCGTATCAACCAGAACAACCGCTGATCGCAGCCCGGGTTTTTCATGTCTCAACACCAGGCGCGCAAGCGCTTTGGCCAGAACTTCCTGACCGACGAAAGCGTGGTCGAGTCGATCGTGCGGGCGGTCAATCCCGCCCGCGGCGATACCGTGGTCGAGATCGGCCCCGGCCTGTTGGCGCTGACGCGGCCCTTGCTCGAGCGGCTCGATCACCTGACCGCGGTCGAGATCGACCGCGACCTGGCGGCGCGCCTGCGCAAGCAGTTCGAGGAAGGCCGCCTGACGGTGGTCGAGGCCGACGCGCTGACGGTGGATTTCTCGCAGTTCGGCGCGGGCCTGCGGGTGGTCGGCAACCTGCCTTACAACATCTCCAGCCCGCTGCTGTTCCACCTGATGGCCTGGGCCGATCACGTGCGCGACCAGCATTTCATGTTGCAGCGGGAAGTGATCGACCGCATGGTCGCGCAGCCCGGCAGCGGCGATTTCAGCCGCCTGTCCGTGATGCTGCAATCGCGCTATCGCATGCACAAGCTGTTCGACGTGCCGCCGGAGGCGTTCGATCCGCCGCCCAAGGTGGTGTCGGCCATCGTGCGCATGGTGCCGCTGCCGGCCGAGCGCCTGCGCCCGGTCAGCGCGCGCGCGTTCGAGACCGTGGTGGCGCGCGCCTTCTCGCAGCGCCGCAAGATGCTGCGCCGGGTGCTGGCCGACTGGGCGCCGCAGGTGCCCTGGGAGGCGCTGGACATCGCGCCCACCGCGCGCGCCGAGGATATCTCGGTGGACCGCTACATCCACCTGTCGGATGCGCTGGTCGAGGCCGGCGTGTTGCAGGGCGGTTGATGCCGCGCCGCCACAGGCAAGCAAAAGCCCGCGATCAGCGGGCTTTTTTTCGTCAATGACGCGGTGACCACTACAGCATGCGCTTCTGCGCCGCCATCCACAATTGCATGACGTCGCGCGCGCGGTCATGCAGCAGGCGTTCGGCATCGGCCAGGGCCTGTTGCAGGGTGATCGGACCGGGCGCCAGGCTGAAGGCGGCGCTGATGCCGCCTGCATGCAGGGCCTCGTAGCCCTCGCCCAGCGAGCCGGCCAGCGCCACCACCGGCACGCCGGCTCGTTGCGCGATGCGGGCCACGCCCGCGGGCGTCTTGCCGCGCAGGGTCTGCGCGTCCATGCGGCCCTCGCCGGTGAAGGCCAGCGTGGCGCCTTCCATGGCCTGGGCCAGCCCGCCCAGCTCGGCGACGATCTCGACACCGGGCCGGAAGTCGGCGTTCAGGAAGGTCTTGGCGGCGAAACCCAGGCCGCCGGCCGCGCCCGCGCCAGCGTCATGGCGGCGGTCGCTGCCCAGCTGGCGCGCGCAGATGTCGGCAAAGTGGCCGAGCATGGCGTCCAGCGTCTGCACCTGTTCGGGCGTGGCCCCCTTCTGCGGGCCAAAGACATGCGAGGCGCCTTGCGGGCCGCACAGTGGATTGTCGACGTCGGATGCGATGATGATGCGCGTGTTCGCCAACCGGGAGTCGAGGCCGCGTGGGTCGATGCTGGCCAACTGGCCCAGCGCGCCGCCGCCGGGCGGCAGGCTGCGGCCGTCCTTGTCGAGCAGGCGCAGGCCCAGCGCGGTCAGCATGCCGGCGCCGCCGTCGTTGGTGGCGGAGCCGCCCAGGCCGAGGATGATGCGCACGGCGCCGGCGTCCAGCGCCGCCAGGATCAATTCGCCCACGCCGTGACTGCTGGCGCGCAGCGGGTCGCGCCTGGACGGCGCGATCAGTTCCAGGCCGGCGGCCGCCGCCATTTCGATGACGGCGGTGCCATCTTCCAGCAAACCCCACATGGCATCGACCTTGTGGCCCAGCGCATCGTTGACCGTGCGTTGGCGCGCCTGGCCTCCCGCCGCCGCGAGCACCGCCTCGACCGTGCCTTCGCCGCCGTCAGCCATCGGGATGCAGACCGTGTGCGCGCCGGGACAGGCGGCCTTGACGCCGCGCGCGATGGCCGCGGCCGCGTCGGGGGCGGAGACGCTTTCCTTGAAGGAGTCGGGTGCGATGACGATTTTCACGAGGTCGGCCACGGTGCGTTGAGGGACGGGATGTCGATCATGATACCCGCGTGTCCGCCGCCGTCGTACCATAGCGCTTTCGTTGTTCATGTGAGAGTGGATCGCCATGCCTGTATTGCGCCGCACCAAAATTGTCGCCACCCTGGGCCCCTCGACGTCGACGCCGGAACGCATCGACGCCATGATCAAGGCCGGCCTGGACGTGGCGCGGCTGAACTTCTCGCACGGCAGCGCCGACGACCACCGCGAACGCGCCCGCCTGGTGCGCGAGAGCGCCGCGCGGCAGGGCCGCTTCGTCGCCATCATGGGCGACCTGCAGGGCCCCAAGATCCGCATCGCGCGCTTCACCGACAAGCTGGTGCAGCTGCAGGTCGGGCAGCCGTTCACGCTGTCGCGGGTGCATCCGAAGGACGCCGGCACGGCCAGCATCGTCGGCATCGACTATCCCGAACTGGTGACGGACTGCCGCGTCGGCGACGAGCTGCTGCTCGATGACGGCCGCGTGGTGCTGGTGGTCGACAGCGTCGAGGGCGACGAGGTCCACACCACCGTCACGGTGGGCGGCCCGCTGTCCAACAACAAGGGCATCAACCGCCGCGGCGGCGGCCTGTCGGCGCCGAGCCTGACCGACAAGGACCGCGTCGACATCAAGCTGGCCGCCGAAATGCAGCTGGACTACGTGGCGGTGTCGTTCCCGCGCTACGGCAGCGATATCGACGAGGCGCGCGAACTGCTGCGCGCCGCCGGCAGCGAGGCCTGGATCATCGCCAAGATCGAACGCGCCGAGGCCGTGGCCGACGACGAGGCGCTGGACGCGCTGATCCGCGCCAGCGACGGCGTGATGGTGGCGCGCGGCGACCTGGGCGTGGAAGTGGGCGACGCCGAACTGGTCGGCATCCAGAAGCGCATCATCCAGCATGCCCGAACCCTGAACAAGGTGGTGATCACCGCGACCCAGATGATGGAGTCGATGATCTCCAGCCCGATGCCCACCCGGGCCGAAGTCTCGGACGTGGCCAACGCGGTGCTGGACTACACCGACGCGGTAATGTTGTCGGCCGAGAGCGCCTCGGGTTCGTATCCGGTCGAGACGGTGCAGGCCATGGCGCGCGTCTGCCTGGGCGCGGAAAAGCATCCCACCAGCACGCAGTCGCATCACCGCCTGGGCGAGACCTTCACGCGCTGCGACGAAACCATCGCGCTCGCGGCCATGTACGCGGCCAACCACTTCCCCGGCGTCAAGGCCATCATCGCGCTGACCGAAAGCGGCCACACGCCGCTGATCATGTCGCGCATCCGCTCGGGCGTGCCGATCTACTGCTACAGCCCGCACAGCGTCACGCAGAACCGCGTGACCATGTTCCGCGGCGTCTACACCATCCCGTTCGCGCCGTCGGACTACGAGCCGGCTGATCTGAGCAACGCCGCCATCGACGAGCTGAAGAAGCGCAATCTGGTGAAAGAGGGCGACTGGGTCATCCTGACCAAGGGCGACTTCTACCGCGACAGCGGCGGCACCAACGGCATGAAGATCCTGCTGGTGGATTGATCGGTCTCGCGGCGCGCGGTGCCTGTAGGCAGGCCTGGCGCGCCGTCGAGGCAGCGTGGCTGGCGGCCGGCGCCGTTCAACCGAAGAACCAGTAGCACACGCCGATGGCCGCCAGCACCCCGGCCAGGTCGGCGACCAGCGCGCAACCCACCGCATGGCGCGCGCGCAGGATGCCGACCGAGCCGAAATACACCGCCAGCACGTAGAAGGTGGTCTCGGTGCTGCCTTGCACCACCGCCGCCAGCAGCGCGGGGAAGCTATCGACGCCGAAGTGCGTCATGGTTTCGAGCATCATGGCGCGGGCCGCGCTGCCCGAGAACGGCTTGACCAGCGCGGTGGGCAGCGCGTCGACGAAGCGCGTGTCCCAGCCGGCATTGGCGGCCAGCCAGCGGATGCCGTCGAGCAGGAAATCCAGCGCGCCCGAGGCCCGCAGCACGCCGACCGCGCACAGCATTGCCACCAGGTACGGCAGCAGGCTCCTGGCGATGTCGAAGCCTTCCTTGGCGCCTTCGATGAAGGCCTCGTACACCGGCACCTTCTTGCAGGCGCCGACGATGAGAAAGGCCAGCAGGATGCCGAACAGCGCCAGGTTGCCCATCAGCGACGACAGCGCGGCGATGGCGCTGGCCGACATGCTGGCCAGCAGCGCCATGAAGCCGCCCAGCAGCAGCGCCGCGCCGCCCAGCCACAGCATCACGACGGGATCGACCAGCCGCAGGCGCTGGCACGCCGCCACCGCCAGGAAACCCGCCAGCGTCGACGCGCTGGTGGCCAGCAGGATCGGCAGGAACACCAGAGTGGGATCGGGCGCGCCCTGCTGCGCGCGGAACATGAACAGCGTCACCGGCAGCAGCGTCAGCGACGAGGCGTTGAGCACCAGGAACAGGATCTGGGCATTGCTGGCGGTGTCGGGTTTGGGATTGAGCGATTGCAGTTCGCGCATGGCGCGCAGGCCGATGGGCGTGGCGGCGTTGTCCAGTCCCAGGCCGTTGGCGGCGAAGTTGAGCGTGATCAAGCCGATCGCGGGGTGATTGCGCGGCACCTCGGGCATCAGGCGCGCGAACAGCGGCCCCAGCAGCCGCGCCAGTTTTTCCACCAGCCCGGCGCCCTCGGCGATGCGCAGGAACCCCAGCCACAGCGTCAGCGTGCCGAACAGCAGCACCATCACCTCGACGGATACGCGCGCCATGTCGAACAGGCTGGCGACCATGGCGCGGAACACGTCCGGGTCGCCGATGGCGAGCCAGCGGTACAGCGCGGCCGCGGCGGCGGTCAGGAAGAAGCCCAGCCAGAGTTTGTTCAGCATGCGGTGTGTGCCCGGATAGCGATTGGATTGCGCACCAGCGCGGGGAGGCCCATTGTCGCAGAGTCGGACCATCGCGGTTTGGCCCCGATGGCGCAATTCTGGTACTTTGCCCCGATATGCCCAGTGGCATCGAACGACAGGGGGTCACATGGATTTCAACGCATGGCGCCGGCGCCGCATCTCCGAACCCGCGTACCGTTGGGCCCGCAACGCGATGCCGCCGCTGTCGGCCACCGAACGCGAGGCCATCGAGGCCGGCGACACCTGGTGGGAGGCCGACCTGTTCACCGGCAACCCCGATTGGCGCAAGCTGCTGGACGTGCCCGCCGCGGCCCTGACGCCGGATGAGCAACGCTTCATCGACGGCCCGGTGGCGCAGCTGTGCGCCATGCTGGACGAATGGGATATCACCTGGCACCGGCGCGACCTGCCGCGGGAAGTCTGGAGTTTCCTGAAGGCGCAGCGCTTCTTCGGGATGATCATCCCCAAGCGCCACGGCGGCCTGGGCTTCTCGCCCTACGCCCATTCCGAGGTGGTGCGGCGCATCTCCGCCTATTCGATCACCGCCGGCGTCACGGTCATGGTGCCCAACTCGCTCGGGCCGGGCGAGCTGTTGATGCAGTTCGGCACGCAAGCCCAGCGCGACTACTGGCTGCCGCGCCTGGCCGACGGCCGCGAGGTGCCGTGCTTCGGCCTGACCAGCCCCGAGGCCGGCTCCGACGCTGCCTCCATGGTCGATACCGGCGTGGTCTGCCGCCAGGTGGTGGACGGCCGCGAGCTGATCGGCGTGCGCTTGAACTGGCACAAGCGCTACATCACGCTGGGGCCGGTGGCCACGGTGCTGGGGTTGGCGTTCAAGATGTCGGATCCCGACGGCATCCTGGGCGGCGGTCCGCGCGACATCGGCATTTCGGTGGCGCTGGTGCCGACCGACGCGCCCGGCGTCGAGATCGGCCGCCGCCACCTGCCGGCGATGCAGGTGTTCCAGAACGGCCCCAACCGCGGCCGCGACGTATTCGTGCCGCTGGACGCGCTGATCGGCGGCGTCGAGCGCGCCGGGCACGGCTGGCAGATGCTGATGAGCGCGCTGGCGGCGGGGCGTGGCATTTCCTTGCCGTCGCTGTCGGCGGCGGCGTGCGTGATGAGCGCGCACGCCACCGGCATGTACGCGCGGGTGCGGGAACAGTTCGGCATCCCGGTCGGCAAGTTCGAGGGCGTGCAGGAAAAGCTCGCCAGCCTGGCGGGCAACGCGTACCTGGTGGAAGCGGCCCGGCGCCTGACCTGCGCGGCGCTGAACCAGGGCGTGAAGCCGGCGGTGGTGTCCGGCATCATGAAATACCACGCCACCGAGCGCATGCGGATATCGGTCAACGACGCCATGGATGTGCATGCCGGCCGCGCCGTGATCGACGGGCCCAGCAACTACCTGGGCGCGCTGTACCGGGCGGTGCCCATCGCCATCACGGTCGAGGGCGCCAACATCCTGACGCGCAACCTGATCATCTTCGGCCAGGGCGCGATCCGCGCCCACCCCTACCTGATGCCGGAGATCCTGGCGCTGGGCAATCCCGACGAAGAGCGCGGCATGGAGGTGTTCCACGACGTGTTCTGGCGCCACCTGCGCCACACCGGCATGAACACGCTGCGCGCCATCGGCCGCGCCTGGAGCGGTGGCGTGCTGGCGCCGTCGCCGGTGTCCGGCCCCACCGCCGGCCACTACCGCCGGCTGGGACGCTATGCGGCCGGCTTCGCGCTGCTGGCCGACGCCGCGCTGGCGCGGCTGGGCGGCGGTCTCAAGCGCCGCGAGCTGCTCTCGGCTCGGTTGGGCGACATCCTGGCCGAACTGTACCTGCTGTCGGCCGTGCTCAAGCGCTGGGAGGACGAAGGGCGCAAGCACGACGACCTGCCGCTGGTGCGCTGGTGCATGGAGCAGGGCTACGCCGAGATCGAAAAACGCATGGACCAGGTGTTGTCGAACCTGCCTGGCCGACCGTTGGCCTGGGCGCTGCGCGCGGCCATCCTGCCGCTGCGACTGGCGCGGGGGCCGGGCGATGCGCTGACCCGCGAATGCGCGGAACTGCTGCTCAAGCCGTCGCCCACCCATGCGCGGCTGGCGGCCGACCTGCAACGTTCAGCGGGCGGTGGCCAGGGCGATGACGATCCGCTGGCGCTGTTGACCCGCGCCTTCGCCGTGGTCGATGCGGTGCAGCCGATCCGTGACCGGCTGCGGCAGTCGGGCGTGCGCGATTGGCGCGAGGCGGACCGGCACGGCGCCATCACGGCGACGCAGGCGGCGCAGTTGGAGGAGGCCGAGGCGATCGTCTCGCGGGTGCTGCAGGTGGACGATTTCGCGCCGGAGGAACTGGCTCCGGGGCAGGAGCCGAGCCCGGCTCCCGCCCCGAAGGACGATCAGTCGTCCTGATTCGGGTCCATGCCGGGGAACAGGATTTCGGTGAAGCCGAATTTCGAGAAATCCTGGATCCGGGAAGGATAGAGCCGGCCGATCAGGTGGTCGCATTCGTGCTGCACCACGCGGGCGTGGAAGCCCTCGGCCTCGCGGTCGATGTCACGGCCGTAGGGATCCTTGCCCTGGTAGCGGATGCGGCGGTAGCGCGGCACCAGGCCGCGCAGCCCCGGCACCGACAGGCAGCCCTCCCAGCCGTCTTCCATGTCGTCGGACAGCGGCGTGATGACCGGGTTGCACAGGATGGTCTGCGGCACCGCCGGCGCGTCGGGATAGCGCTCGTTGCGGTCAAAGCCGAAGATGACCAGTTGCAGGTCGACGCCGATCTGCGGCGCGGCCAGGCCCACCCCTTGCGCCGCCGCCATGGTCTCGAACATGTCTTCGATCAGGGCGTGCAGTTCGGGGGTATCGAAGCGCTCGACCGGCGGCGCGACGCGCAGCAGTCGGGGATCGCCCATTTTGAGGATGGAGTGGATCATGGCGATGGTGGAAAAAGTGGTCGGTCGTTAGAAGGGGCCTTTCCCCGCCGGGCCGCCCCAAGGGGAAAGAGCCCCCTCGGGGGGCAGCTAGCCCACGTAGTGGGCGCGGCGTGGGGGCCTCAATCTACTCGTCCTTTTTTCTGGATGAATTCGATCTTGTAGCCGTCCGGATCTTCCACGAAGGCGATCACGGTGGTGCCGTGTTTCATCGGGCCGGCCTCGCGGGTGACCTTGCCGCCGCGTTCCTTGACCTTGTCACAGGCTTCGTAGGCGTTGTCGACTTCCAGGGCGATGTGGCCGTAGCCGGTGCCCAGGTCGTACTTGTCGGTGTCCCAGTTGTGGGTCAGCTCGATCACGGCGCCTTCGGATTCATCCTGGTAGCCGACGAACGCCAGCGTGAACTTGCCATCGGGGTAGTCGTTGCGGCGCAGGACGCGCATGCCGAGCACGTTGGTGTAGAAGTCGATGGACTTGTCGAGATTGCCGACTCGCAGCATGGTGTGGAGCATACGCATGGTGGAATTCCTTAAGCGATGAGAGGTGGCGGGAAACCCTGGACGTGGGGTTCCCCGGTTATGCCGAGGTCTTGCAGCGCGCCGCCCATGGCGTCGACCGCAAGCCGCATCTGGTCGGGCCCGAAGGCGCCGATGCAACCGACCCGGAAAGTGGGCGGTTCGGTGTTGGTGAAATTGCTGAGCACGAAGCCACGCTGCTTGACCGCGTCCACGAACAGCTGCAGGTTCCAGGTCGGTGCGTCGGGCGCGTGCACGTTGACGACGATGGGGCCTTGCAGCGCGGGCGGCAGGTAGGGGCTGAGCCCCAGGCCGGCCACGCCGTCGTAGAGGGCGCGCATGTTGGCGGTGTAGCGCGCCAGGCGGGCTTCGCGGCCTTCCCGATGATACAGCTCCAGCGCCACGGCCAGCGCCGCCAGTGTCGGCGCCGGCGGCGTGAAGCGCGGGCCGGCGTTGGGCGCCAGGGTGTGCTGGTAGATGTCGGCCAGGTCCAGCGACCAGCTGCCGGCGTTGCCGCGCGCCGCTTCCAGGCTGTCGCGGCGGCCCACCACGAAGGCGGCGCCGGGCAAGCCCTCCAGGCATTTGTTGGCGGTCAGCACCACGGCGTCCACGGCGGGCAGGGCGCGCATGTCGAGCGGCAATGCGCCGAACGCCGAGACCGCGTCAACGATGACGCGGCGGCCCAGAGAATGGGCGATGCGGGCCAGTTCCGGCACGTCATGGCAGATGCCGCTGCCGGTCTCGCTGTAGACCAGCGCCACGTGCGTCAGGCTCGGGTCCTGCTCCAGCGCCTGCGCCACGGCCAGGGGATCGACGCGGTCGCGCGCGCCCACGTACAGCGGCACGGCGACGCGGCCGGCCTCGGCGGCCAGTTTCTGCAGGCGGCCGGCGTAGGCGCCGGTGGAGGGCACCAGCAGGCGGCCGCCGGGCGGCACCAGGGTGCGGATGGCGGCTTCCACCGCGAAATGGCCGCAGCCCGGCAGCGCCAGTGCCACGTGCTCATTCGCATCGGCCTCGGCCACGCGCAGCACGTCGGCGCAGACCTGGCGGTACAGCGCGCGGAATTCGTTGTCCCAGGGCGCGTAGTCCTGCGCCATGGCGGCCTTGACCCGCGCATCGGTCGTGACCGGGCCGGGAATCAGCAGAAGCATGGGGTCGTCTCCGTGGGGCTGGGCCGATTGCGGGAGCGTCTCGCACCGACCCTAGAATTGCGGCAGCGAGGCCGGGTCGTGGCGCCGCAGCACGTTCTTGGCTTCCTCGAAATCGGGCAGGATCTGGCCGACCTCGCGCCAGAAATCCTGGCTGTGGTTCATTTCGCGCAGGTGCGCCAGTTCGTGCGCGATGACGTAGTCGATGATGGCCGGCGCGAAATGGATCAGGCGCCAGTTCAGCATGATGTTGCCGTCGCTGGTGCACGAGCCCCAGCGCGTGGCGGCGGACGACAGGCGCCAGCGGCGGATCTTCAGGCCGCTGATCTGCAGGAAGTGCGCCAGCCGGGCGCCGAACCAGGCGCCGGCGCGCTGCTGCAGCCAGGCCTGGGCGGCGTCGCGGATGCGGCCCTGGTCGGCGTCGGCCGGCAGCGCCAGCCACAGCGTGTCGCCGTCGGCCGGGGCTTCGGCATCGCCGGACAGGCGGGTCTGGCGGCTGTCGCCGCCCACGCCCAGGACGATGCGCCTGCCCAGGTAAGGCAGCTCGCCGCCGGCCTGCCAACGCGTGTGCGCCATGGCCAGCTGCTGCTTGCGGGTGTGCCATTCGCGCAGCTTGGCGACGATCCAGCGGGATTTCTCGCGCACCGCGTCGTCGATCTGTGCCAGCGTGACCCAGTTGGGCGCCGTGACGCGCAGGCCGTCGTCGGTGATGACGAAGCCGATGCTGCGGCGGCGCGAGCGCAGCAGCACGAAGCCGATGGGCTGCGGATCGGTGTCCACCTCGCGCCAGCGCGCGCCGGGTGGCAGCGGATCGGGGCAGGGGGTGGGCACGCGCGCCGCTGCATTGGGCGACAGCGTCAGCAGGGGTTCGCCGGCCGGCTTGGGCGCGGATGGCGCGGGGGGAGGGAACAGCGGGGCGGGCGGCGTGGCCACGGGTGCCGGGCGCGCCGCGGGGGACGCGGTCAGCGGCGACGCGTCCGTGGACGCGTCGGAGTCTTGCACGTCGAACAGGAGTTCGAGCTGGTCAGTGCTGGGCATACCTTTCTGGATTGAGACGCCGCATTTCCCCTTCGATCCAGTCCTGCACTTTCTGGTTCAGTTCCTCGGGGGAGATTCCCTTCGATTCTATCGCGGGACCGATGGACAGCGTAACCAGGCCTGGATATTTGACGAAGGCATTGCGGCGCCAGCATTCGCCGGCGTTGTGCGCCACCGGGATGACCACCGCGCCGGTGCGCGAGGCCAGCAACGCGCCGCCCATCTTGAAGCGCGCGGTCTTGCCGGGCGGCACGCGGGTGCCTTCCGGGAACAGCAGCGGCCAGCGGCCTTCGTCCAGCCGGACCTGTCCCTGCTTGACCACCTGCTCGAAGGCGTCGCGGCCCTTGGAGCGGTCGATGGCGATCATGCGCAGCAACGCCAGGCCCCAGCCGAAGAACGGCACCATGTGCAGTTCCTTTTTGTAGACGAAGCAGACTTCGCGCGGCATGTAGGCCGGGAAGAACAGCGTTTCCCAGGCCGACTGGTGCTTGGACAGCAGCACCGCCGGGCCGTCGGGCAGGTTTTCCCAGCCCTTGACCTGCCAGCGGATGCCGCAGAACACCTTGGCGCCCCAGATGGCCAGGCGCGGCCAGCCCACCGTGAGCTTGTAGCGCAGGTGCAGCGGCAGCGGCGCCCACAGCACGCAAGCGAAGGCATAGGGGATGACCGTGATGGCCAGGAACAGGAAATACAGGAGCGAGCGCAGCCGGGCCATCAGTTGTCCTGCAGCAGGGCGTCGGCCACGGCCGACAGGTCGTCGCAGACCCGGGTGTTCTCGGGCAGGCCGCCCTTGGCCAGCGTCTTCTTGCCGTTGCCGGTCAGCACCAGCCAGGGCGAGCAGCCCGCGGCGCTGGAGGCCTGCAGGTCGCGCAGCGAGTCGCCCACGGCCGGCACGCCGGCCAGGTTGACGTCGTAGCGATGGCCGATCTGCTCGAACATGCCGGGACGCGGCTTGCGGCAGGTGCAGTCGTCGTCCGGGCCGTGCGGGCACATGAAGACGGCGTCCACGCTGCCGCCGGCGGCGGCCAGCTCGCGCCGCATCTTGGCGTGGATGGCGGTCAGCGTGTCCATGTCGAACAGGCCGCGCGCCAGGCCGGACTGGTTGGTGGCGACCACCACCGTCCAGTCCGCCTGCGTCAGGCGGGCGATGGCCTGCAGGCTGCCGGGCAGGGCGATCCATTCGTCGGGATTCTTGACGAACGCATCGCTGTCCTGGTTGATGACGCCGTCGCGGTCGAGGATGATGAGCTTCACTGTGCCAGCCTGGAAATGTCAGCGACCTGGTTCATCAGGGTGTGCAGCTGGCCCAGCAGCGCCAGCCGGTTGGCGCGCACCGCCGGGTCCTCGGCCATGACCATGACGTCGGCGAAGAAGGCGTCCACCGGTTCGCGGGCCTGGGCCAGCGTGCGCAGGTTGGCGGCGAAGTCGCCGGCGGCCAGTTGCGCCTCGGCCTGCGGGCGCAGCGCGGCGATGGCGGCGGCCAGCGCCTTTTCGGCGGGCTCGACCAGCGCGGCGTCATTGACCGCGCCGATCTCGCCTTCGGCCTTCTTGAGCAGGTTGCCGATGCGCTTGTTGGCGGCCGCCAGGCTGGCGGCCTCGGGCATCTGCGCGAAGGCGGCGGCGGCGCGCACGCGCTCGGCCACCTGGTGCAGCGGCGGCGCCAGGGCGATGACGGCCTCGACCGCGTTGCGGTCGTGTTCGTTGATCAGCTGGTTGCGGTAGCGTTCGTAGATGAAGGCGCGCACTTCCGCCAGCGTGTCGGCGGGGATCTTGCCGGCCGGGAAGGTGGCGGCGGTGGCGGCCAGCAGGCCGTCCAGCGACAGCGGGCCGTCCTGGTTGAGCTTGAGCCAGCCGCCGGCGGCCAGTTGCTCGAAGGCGCTGATCAGGCCCAGCGCGGCGCGGCGCAGGCCGAAGGGGTCGCGTTCGCCGGTGGGCGCCAGGCCGATGGCCCAGATGCCGACCAGCGTCTCGGCGCGTTCGGCGATGAACAGCGTGGCGGCGGTCAGGTCGTCCTGCGAAACCGGCGTGTCGTAACGGTTGCGGTACTGGGTGCGCAGCGCCTGCACGACGCTGTCCGGCTCGCCGTCGCCGGCGGCGTAGTAGGCGCCCATGATGCCTTGCAGCTCGGGGAACTCGCCCACCATGTTCGAGCCCAGGTCGGCCTTGGCCAGCAGCGCGGCGCGGTCGGCGGCGGCGACATCGCCGCCCAGCTTGCCAGCCACGTCGCGGGCGATGGCGCGCACGCGCTCGACGCGTTCGAGCTGGGTGCCCAGCTTGTTGTGGTAGACGATCGAGCCCAGTTGCTCGACGCGCGCGGCCAGCGGCGTCTTGCGGTCGGTCTCGAAGAAGAACTGGGCGTCGGCCAGGCGCGGACGCACCACGCGCTGATTGCCTTCGACGATGTTCACCGGGTTGTCCGTGCGCATGTTGCTCACGATCAGGAAGCGGTGCGTCAGGCGTCCGCTGGCCGGGTCGAACAGCGGGAAGTACTTCTGGTTCAGGCGCATCGTCAGGATCAGGCATTCCTGCGGCACTTGCAGGAACTGTTCCTCGAACTCGCCGACGTAGACGGTGGGGTGTTCGACCAGGGCGGTGACTTCATCGAGCAGGGCGGCCACTTCGGGGTCGTCGCCCAGCGTGGCCGACAGACGGCCGGCGTGGTCCAGCAACTGGCGCTGGATCTCGTCGCGGCGGCCTTCGAACGAGGCCACCACGCGGCCCTTCTCGGCCAGGGTGGCGGCGTAGGCGTCGGCATCGGCGATGGCGATGGCGCCGCTGCTCATGTAGCGGTGGCCCAGCGTGTCGCGGCCGGCGGTCAGGCCGAGGGCGCTGACGGGAACCACGTCGGCGCCGAACAGCGCGATCAGGCCGTGCGCCGGGCGCACGAACTTGACGGTGGTCTCGCCGTCGGCCAGCTGGTAGCGCATGACCTTGGGGATCGGCAGGCCGTCGATGGCCGCGTCGATGCCTTCCTGCAGGCCGACGGCCAGCGCGGCGCCGGGGGCGGTGCCGCGGGCGACCAGGTAATCCTGCTTGCCGTCGGATTCACGTTCCAGGGTGGCCAGGTCGATGTTTTCCAGGCCCTTGGCGGCCAGCTTCTTCTGCAGCGCCGGGGTGGCCTTGCCGTCTTCGGTCAGGCCGATCTTCACCGGCATCAGCTTTTCGGCGTAGGCCTGATCGGGCGCCTGCGCCAGCACGGCCGACAGGCGCACCGCCAGGCGGCGCGGCGTGGCGTACGGCTCGACGGCGCAGCCATCGGCCAGCAGGCCGTGGCGCGCCAGCGTGGCGCGCACGCCTTCGGCGAAAGCCTGGCCCAGCTTCTGCAGGGCCTTGGGCGGGAGTTCTTCGGTCAGCAGCTCGACCAGCAGGGGGCGGATGTTCGTCGTCATTTATGCAGCCTCCCCGGCGGCCTTGTCGCGGCCCAGCATGGGAAAGCCCAGTCGTTCGCGGGAATCGTAGTAGGCCTGCGCGACGGCGCGCGACAGGTTGCGGATGCGGCCGATGTAGGCGGCGCGCTCGGTGACGCTGATCGCGCCGCGCGCGTCCAGCATGTTGAAGGTGTGTGCGGCCTTGAGCGTGGCTTCATAGGCCGGCAGGGCCAGCGGCACGTCCATCAGGCGCTTGGCCTCGGCTTCGTAGTCGTTGAAGTGCGCGAACAGCATCTCGGCCGACGAATATTCGAAGTTGTAGGTGGACTGTTCCACTTCGTTCTGGTGGAACACGTCGCGGTACAGCACGCGGCGGCCGTTGGCGCCTTCGGTCCAGACCAGGTCGTACACGCTCTGCACGTCCTGCAGGTACATGGCCAGGCGTTCCAGGCCGTAGGTGATCTCGCCCGTGGTCGGGGTGCAATCCAGGCCGCCGACCTGCTGGAAGTAGGTGAACTGGGTCACTTCCATGCCGTTCAGCCACACTTCCCAGCCCAGGCCCCAGGCGCCCAGCGTCGGGTTTTCCCAGTCGTCCTCGACGAAGCGGATGTCGTGCTGCGTGGGGTCGATGCCCAGCGCCTTGAGCGAGCCGATGTACAGGTCCAGGATTTCCGGGGGCGCGGGTTTCAGCACCACCTGGTACTGGTAGTAGTGCTGCAGGCGGTTGGGGTTCTCGCCGTAGCGGCCATCCTTGGGGCGGCGCGAGGGCTGCACGTAGGCCGCGCGCCAGGGCTCCGGGCCGATCGCCCGCAGGAAAGTGGCGGTGTGCGAGGTGCCGGCGCCGACTTCCATGTCGTAGGGCTGCAGCAGGGCGCAACCCTGCTTGTCCCAGTATTCCTGGAGCGTAAGGATGATTTGCTGAAAGGTGAGCATAGGATTCTTGGAATTCGGTCGCCGGGCGACGTCTGCCGTGGGCGTGGGAAACCGGGCATTTTAACTGGCCCGGGGCGGCCCCGGGGCGGGACCCCGGGATGGGGGTCGCATCCAGGCGGTTACATCCTCGCGGTTACATATCGGGCGGGGCGTGCTCCAGGCGGACGTTGCTCCGCCGGCGCCCTGCGGCGGCCGGGCATTGGTCGTATCATTCCAGGTTGACCAGTCTTATATAAAACCAATATCCAAAACCCCGGAAGGAGCATCCGCATGTCTGACCTGATCAAGGTGGAAGTCGCCGACGGCATCCAGATCATCACCATCAACCGTCCCGAGGCCAAGAACGCCATCAACCTGGAAACCGCCCAGGCCATGGCCGCCGCGCTGGACCAGCTGGACAGCCGCGACGACGTGCGCATCGGCATCCTGACGGGCGCGGGCGGCACGTTCTCGTCGGGCATGGACCTGAAGGCCTTCGCCAAGTCGGGCCAGCGTCCGTACGTGGAAGGCCGCGGTTTCGCCGGCCTGAACGAAGCGCCGCCGAAAAAGCCGCTGATCGCCGCGGTCGAAGGTTATGCGCTGGCCGGCGGTTGCGAGATGGCCCTGGCGTCCGACCTGATCGTGGCCGCCAGCAACGCAAAGTTCGGCCTGCCCGAAGTCAAGCGCGGCCTGGTGGCCGGCGCCGGCGGCATGCTGCGCCTGCCGCGCCGCCTGCCGTACCACATCGCCATGGAAGTGATCCTGACCGGCGACATGCTGGGCGCTGAGCGCGCCTACGGCTTCGGCCTGGTGAACCGCCTGACCGAGCCGGGCGGCGCCCTGGCCGGCGCGCTGGAACTGGCCCGCGCCATCGTCGAGAACGGCCCGCTGTCGGTGCAGACCGCCAAGAGCATCGTGGCGCAGTCCGGCGACTGGACCCAGGAAGAGATGTTCAACCGCCAGCGTCCGCTGATCGCCCACATCTTCTCGTCGGCCGACGCCAAGGAAGGCGCCACGGCTTTCGCCGAAAAGCGCAAACCGGTCTGGCAAGGCAAATAAATGGATGCCCCCACGCCGCGCTCGCCATGCGAGCTAGCTGCCCCCCGCGGGGGCTCTTTTGCCTTGGGGCGGCCCGGCGGGGGAATAACCCCCACGCCACGCTCGCCATGCGAGCTAGCTGCCCCCCGCGGGGGCCCTTTTGCCTTGGGGCGGCCCGGCGGCAAAAGTATTCCTTTCACCAGCGCGGCTGGCCGGTAGGTCGGCCGCGTTTTCACGTTCCCTTCGTTAATCGCATATCGCCATGTCCGTCCTCATCAAAGAAGAAGACTTCATCCAGTCGATAGCCGATGGCATCCAGTTCATCAGCTATTACCACCCCGTCGACTACATCCGCCACCTGGCCCGCGCCTACGAGCGCGAGGAAAGCCCGGCCGCGCGCGACGCGATGGCGCAGATCCTGACCAACTCGCGCATGTGCGCCGAGGGCAAGCGCCCGCTGTGCCAGGACACCGGCATCGTCAACGTGTTCCTGAAGGTCGGCATGGGCGTGCGTTTCGACACCAAGCGCACCCTGCAGGAACTGTGCGACGAAGGCGTGCGCCGCGGCTACCTGAACCCGGACAATCCCCTGCGCGCCTCGGTGCTGGACGATCCGCTGTTCGCCCGCAAGAACACCCGCGACAACACGCCCTGTATCCTGCACGTCGAGCTTGTCCCGGGTGACAAGGTCGACGTGCAGCTGGCTTCGAAGGGCGGCGGTTCGGAAAACAAGTCCAAGTTCGCCATGCTCAACCCCAGCGATTCGCTGGTGGACTGGGTGCTCAAGACGGTCCCGACCATGGGCGCCGGCTGGTGTCCGCCGGGCATGCTGGGCATCGGCGTCGGCGGCACCGCCGAAAAGGCCATGCTGATGGCCAAGCAGTCGCTGATGGAAGACATCGACATGTACGAACTGCTGGCCCGCGGCCCGCAGAACAAGCTCGAAGAACTGCGCATCGAGCTGTACGAAAAGGTCAACGCGCTGGGCATCGGCGCCCAGGGCCTGGGCGGCCTGACCACCGTGCTGGACGTCAAGATCAACACCTTCCCGACGCACGCGGCCTCCAAGCCCGTCGCCATGATCCCGAACTGCGCGGCCACCCGCCATGCCCACTTCGAGCTGGACGGCTCGGGCCCGGCGCGCCTGGACCCGCCGTCGCTGTCGGAATGGCCGGAAGTGCACTGGGCGCCGGACTACAACAAGTCCAAGCAGGTCGACCTGAACACGCTGACCAAGGAAGAAGTCGCCAGCTGGAAGCCGGGCCAGACCCTGCTGCTGTCGGGCAAGATGCTGACCGGCCGCGACGCCGCGCACAAGCGCATCCAGGACATGCTGGCCAAGGGCGAGCCGCTGCCCGTGGACTTCACCAACCGCGTCATCTACTACGTCGGCCCGGTCGATCCGGTGCGCGACGAAGTGGTGGGCCCGGCTGGTCCGACCACCGCCACCCGCATGGACAAGTTCACCGACATGATGCTGGAGCAGACCGGCCTGATCGCCATGATCGGCAAGTCCGAGCGCGGCCCGGTCGCGATCGAGTCGATCAAGAAGCACGGCTCGGCCTACCTGATGGCCGTGGGCGGCGCGGCCTACCTGGTGTCCAAGGCGATCCGCGGCGCCAAGGTGCTGGGTTTCGCCGACCTGGGCATGGAAGCCATCTACGAGTTCGACGTGAAGGACATGCCGGTGACCGTGGCGGTTGACGCCCAGGGCACTTCGGTCCACACCACCGGCCCGAAGGAATGGCAGGCCAGGATCGGCAAGATCCCGGTCGCCACCGCGTAAACGGGCGACATGAACGCGAGAAGGGCGCCGGTGACGGCGCCCTTTTTTTATCCCTGGGACGATTGGCGGCCTGCCGTCGGCACGGGCGCCCGTGGCCGCCCGATCAGGGCCGCTCAGTAGCGCACGTACTCCAGCGCCGATTGCGAGGACGCCGGCGCGCGGGGCGCCACGGCTCGCGCCGATGCTGTCTCCCGCGCCGCCTCGGGGCGGTCCTGGGCCTCATAGGCGCTCTGCAGTTCGTGCGCCGCCTCGGCCGTCATCTGGGTGATGTCCTCGGTGACCTCGCCCAGCTTGGCCGACTGCGCCAGCGACACTTCGACCACCTCGCCCATGATCTCCGTGACCCGGCGCGACGAAGTGACGATGTTCTCCATGGTGGCGCCGGCGGATTGCACCTGCTCGGCGCCGCTGCCGATCTGCTGGACCGAGGTGGTGATCAGGTCCTTGATCTCCTTGGCCGCGGATGCGCTGTTCTGGGCCAGGCTGCGCACCTCGGCCGCCACCACCGCGAAGCCTTTGCCGTGCGGGCCGGCGCGCGCCGCCTCGACCGCGGCATTGAGCGCCAGGATGTTTGTCTGGAACGCGATGCCATCCATCACGCCGATGATCTCCGAGATGCGCCGCGAGCTTTCGGTGATGGTGCCCATGGTGGCCACCACGCCGGCCACGGTCTTGCCGCCTTCCTCGGCCACCTGGCAGGCGTCGCGCGCCAGCGTGTTGGCCTGGCTGGCGCGCTCGGCGTTCTCGGTCAGGCCCTGCACCGCCACCCGCAGCGTCTGCGCGGCGGTGAAACGGCGGGTGATGTCGGTGGCGAACTTCACCACCTTGAAGGGCCGGCCCTCGGCATCGAAGATCGGGTTGTAGCTGGCCTCGATCCAGACGCGGCGCCCGTTCTTGCCGATGCGCAGGTATTGGCCGGTGTCGTATTCGCCGCCGCGCAGCTTGCGCCAGAATTCCTTGTAGGCGGGGCTGCGGACTTCCTCGGGCAGCACCAGCATGCTGTGGTGGCGGCCGCGCAGTTCGTCTTCGCGGTAGCCCATGGCGTCCAGGAACAGGTCGTTGGCGCGAATGATGGTGCCGTCCAGTTCGAACTCGATGATGCCCTGCACCTTGGAGATGGCGGCAAGCTGGCCCTCGGTGTCGGCCTGGCGGCGCTGCTGCTCGGTGACGTCGGTGGCGTACTTGACCACCTTGAAGGGCCGGCCGGACTCGTCGAGGATCGGGTTGTAGCTGGCCTGCAGCCAGACGTCGCTGCCGTCCTTGTGGATGCGGCGATAGCGGCCCGCGTCGTACTCGCCGCGCTTGAGCTTGTCCCAGAACGCCTGGTATTCAGGAGAGCCGCGCCGGTCGGGCGCCACGAAGATGCGGTGGTGCTGCCCCAGCAGTTCGTCGAGCGTGTAGCCCATGGCATCGAGGAAATTCTGGTTGGCCATGAGCACATGGCCGTCCAGGTCGAACTCGATGACCGCCTGCGCCTTGTGGATGGCCGCGATCTGGCCGTACAGATCCGCATTCCGTGTGTCTCGCTTGCGACGGAACAGGCGCTTGAAGGGAAACCAATGCATGTTGAACTCGAACGAAAAATGCCGTGCCGCCCGATGGGGGGCAAGGCCACGCGCCGTTTTGGAAGGGACGCCGCCATCGGTTATCAGGAGCCTTCTTGATGGGTGAGCCGAATCATAAGGTTTGCAAGGCGCCCGATCGCCGTTCTGGTCCTGTTATGCCGTCTGATAAAGGGCCACCTCGGCCCTCTATCTGTCGGGAAAGGTGCGGTCAGAATGTCCAGCGCCAATTCAGCATGGCGCTGTGGTCGCGATTGCCCGAGCCGAACTGTCCTGCGTAGTTCAGGCCGACCGTCGCGTTGCGGCCGGCTCGCGCCTGCAAGCCGGTTTCGAGCAGCGCGGCGTTGCGGGCGATAGGGGCGCCGGTCACGGTGAACGCCTCGCCGGCATCGAATGCCAGCGTCGAGACCGGGTGCAGATTGCCGAAGGCGCGGCGCCATCCCGCCCCGGCAGTGAGCGTGCCCTGGAACGCGCCCGCGCTCAGAGCCTGCCGCAGGCGCATGCCCAGAGTCGTAGTCGCGGTGCGGAGGCACTGGCTGTCGCCTGAAAGCGCGGCGCTGCCGCCCTTTTCCTGGAACGCCCGGTTGCGCTGGCCGGCCCATGCCAGACCGGCGTAGGGTTCGAGCGTGAGGGTCTGGTTCATCGGCATGGCATAACCCAATTCCCCAAAGAGCTGGGTCGTACCGGCGCGATAATCGGCGCGCAGCGTCTGATCCAGCCCGCCCACGGCGATGCGCCGCCGCGTGTTGACGTCGTGCCAGGTGTGGGACGCGCCCAGCATCAGGTTGAACGTACCTGTCCCCCGGGCGAAGGCTTTGCCGCCATAGATGCTGGCGCTGTAGCTGGCGATGCTGCTCCTGTCATCCGCGTCGTCGATACGCGAGCGGCTGTCGGTATACCCAAGCGCGACGCCCAGGCGCCAACCGTCGCCAATGGCATGGTCGGTACCCACGAAAATGCCAGCGGTATGCAGGCGCACGGCGGCGTTGTCGTTGCTTGCGGACTGGCGCTGCCAGTTGCCGACGAGCTGCGCCCATATGGGACGGGCGGCGCTGGCGGGCAGGGCCGACGCAGCGGGCGGCATGTCGGAGGCGCCCGCCGCCGCCATCGGCGCGCCGGGCTGCAGGCCGGCGGCCAGGTTCGCGCGCAGGTGTGACAACGGCAGCGCGCTGGCCGGACGGCTAAGACCGGCCAGCGCGTTGCGTGTGCTGGCATGCGCCTCTCCCGTCAGTGCCGAGAAGTACGCTTGCGGGGCGTCCTCAGGCAGGCTCAAGGCCCGGCGATAGATCTCATGTGTGCGCGGCAGGCTCTCGATGGCGTCGCTCACGGCCATGGCATTGCGGCCGGTGATGAGGTCCGCGAAGCGGATCGGCCGCTGGTCCGCACCGCCCTGTACGGGTGGCGCAGGCTCGGATGCCACCGGTGGCATCGGGTCGGCAGCCACCGGCGGGACTGGCTCTGAAGCCACGGGTGGAGCCGGATCGGAAGCCGCGGGCGGAGTCGGATCGGAATCCGCGGGTGGAGTCGGTAAGGAAGGTGCCGGCGGCACAACCGGCACCGATTTGCGCGCCAGCGTCAGAATGACGTCGCTGCTGCCAGCCATGGCATCTGTGGTGTACTTGAGCGAGGGAGTGAGATAGGCGAGATTGATTGACACGTCCCCGAAACGCGTATCCCCATTGAACCCTTTCCCGGCATGCAGAATCGTGTAATCGTGGTTCTCGTCATATAACTCCGCGCCTAAGGGAAGGCCGATGATCGAGACGTTTGCACCGTTGAGTCTGGCGGTACCCGTGACATCCACCCGGTCCGCCGTCGTGGGGGAGACCCGCACTACGTACTTGCCATTGGTGCCAAAATCAATCGAGCCTTCTACCTGGATGGCTCTATTGATCGGAGTGTCATCAGAAGAAGGACCAGAACCGCTGCCGAACGTCAGCCTGTTGTCCGCGCCCGCGAACTTGACATCGCCAACGAAGCGGGATCCCTCCCACATGATAAGGGAGTTGTGGTCGGCTTCGAACAGGACTGCGTTAAGGCCGCTCATGAGCCCTCTGTTGATGACCGCAGTATCGTGGTTCGCGCGCAGGGCATCGCCAGTCCGGCCGAAGGTGGAACCCGTGGGAGACTCTCTGTCGCCGCGTTGGCCACCGCGCACGGTGCCATTATTGGTGACATCCCCCGTGCCGATCGATATGCCAGTACCGCCGTCCCCGCTGGCCGAGACCGGGGAGACACTTCCACGCCTGCGCACACCGCCCTTGCCGCCGTCGATGAAGGCGCCTTTGTCGATAATTATGCCTCCGCCGGTTCCAAGCACCACACCATCGCCACCGCCCCCCGGATAGCTGTTGGAGCTTCCTCCCGCACCTCCGGCGACGTTGCCATACAGAAACAAGCTACCGGACTGGACGGCAATACCTGCGCCGCCGCCACCACCACCGCCGTTATCGGCGACTGTGCCATCCGGGTATACCGTTCCAATGTTTCCGCCAGCACCCGCTCCACCGCTCACGGTTATCCCGGGCATGACTGTCAAAGCGGAATCCGCTCCCCCGATGACGCCAACGCCGCCACCCCCACCCGAGCGGCGCTCGGCTCCTACAGCATTGGGACCGCAAGGCGCCTTGCATATTCCGTTCATCCCGGTGACATTGCTCAGAACGGTCGTGTAACCGGAGAACGTCAACCCCGGGGCGCCACCTGTGCCGGAGGTTTGCGGCGCCATGCCGCCGGCACCAGCAACGCCGCCCGGATCAATCACTGCCAGGCCGCCACCTTCGCCCCCCATCCATGCCCTGTTGGGCTTGCTGTCGTGTACACCTGCCCCCCCCTGGCCGCCGCCCCGCGTTCCCGCGTCGGCACGAGCCACACCCGGGACGCTCAACGGGACGCTCAACACGAGCAGGGTAACGGTGGCGGGAAAAAGGTTCTTTCTGAACGTTTGCGTGGTCATAGCCAACATTTACCGATCACTTGAATTGCGTGGCGGTTAGTGTAGGTATGGCGCACGGACGTTTTATCACCCGTTGGCGACTAATAAGACCAAGTCGGTAATGGCATGCGGCGGTCTTTATTGTTGATATGGAAATATAGGCGAGCACCGCGAAATAACACCGCGGGTGCGAAACAAATCAGACCGCTAAACGGCGCTCGCCTTGAACTCGGCAATCGCCTGCGGCGACTTCCCCAGCACCTCGCGCAGCACTTCCTCCGTATGCTGCCCCAGCAGCGGCGGCGCGCGCCGGTACACCACCGGCGAATCCGAAAAGCGCAACGGACTGGCCGTCACCGGCGCCACGCCGCCGCCCGGATGCGGCAGGTCGCGGCGCAGCTGCCGCGCCTGCGCCTGTGGGTGAGCGAAAGCCTGGGCGATGTTGTTGATCGGGCCGCAGGGCACGCCCACGGCTTCCAGCTTGGCGATCCAGTCGTCGCGCCGGCCCTGGCGCATGATGGCGGCCAGCATCCCCACCAGCTCGTCGCGGTTGGTCACGCGCAGCCGGTTGGTGGCAAAGCGCGGATCGTCGCCCAGCTCCGGCGCGCCGATCGCCGCGCAATAGGCGCGGTACTGCGATTCATTGCCGGTGGCCACGATCAAGTGGCCGTCGCTGGCGGCGAAGACCTGGTAGGGCACCACGTTCTGGTGCGCGTTGCCGGCGCGCGTCGGCGCCACGCCGGAATTGAAGTAGTTGGAATTCTGGTTGGCCAGCAGCGCCACGTGGCTGTCGAGCAGCGCGATGTCCAGGTGCTGGCCGAGGCCGCTGCGGTGGCGTTCCTGCAAGGCCGCCAGGATCGCCACGGTGGCGTACATGCCGGTGACGATGTCGGTCACCGCCACGCCGGCTTTCTGCGGTCCGCCGCCGGGCAGGTCGTCGCGTTCGCCGGTGATGCTCATCAGGCCGCCCATGCCCTGGATCATGAAGTCGTAGCCGGGGCGGCGCGCGAACGGCCCGTCCTGGCCGAAGCCGGTGACCGAGCAGTAGATCAGGCGCGGATTGATGGCCTTCAGGCTGGCATAGTCCAGGCCGTACTTGGCCAGCCCGCCGACCTTGAAGTTCTCGACTAGGATATCGCTGACCGCCGCCAGTTCGCGGATCAGCGCCGCGCCATGCGGCGTGGCCATGTCGGCCTCGACCGAGCGCTTGTTGCGGTTGGCGCTGAGGTAATAGGCGGATTCGTTGGTGTCGACGCCATTGCCGTCCTTCAGGAAGGGCGGGCCCCAGGCGCGGGTGTCGTCGCCGACGCCGGGGCGCTCGATCTTGATGACGTCGGCGCCCAGGTCGGCCAGGTTCTGCGTGCACCACGGGCCTGCCAGGATGCGCGACAGGTCCAGCACGCGGATGCCGTCCAATGCGGGCGGGCGCGTCATGATTGCACCTCGGCGGCGCCATGGCTCATCACGATGATGTCGCGTTCGACGGCGCGGGCGATGAAGCGGATCTGGCCGTCCGGCATGCGCCACATATCGCATTGCAAGGTTTCGCCCGGGTAGACCGGCGCGGAGAATCGCGCATCCAGCCGGGTCAGGCGGGAGGCGTCGTAGTCGCACCAGGTCTTCACCAGCGCGTGCGCGGCCACGCCGTAGGAACACAGTCCATGCAGGATCGGCTTGGGATAGCCGGCCTGGTGCGCGACCTCGGGGTCGGCGTGCAGCGGATTGCGGTCGGCGTTCAGGCGGTACAGCAGCGCCGCCTGCGGCGGAATGCGCAGTTCGCAGCGGCGCTCCGGCTCGCCCTGCGGCGCGGCGGGCAGCGGCTCGGGGCTGGCGTCGCCCTGGCCGAAGCCGCCGTCGCCACGGCAGAAGGTGCTTTGCCGCAAGGTGGCCAGGTGCGTGCCGGCGCTGTCGTGCAGCGTGCGTTCGGTGACCACGATGGCGCCCTTGTCCGCGCCCTTGTCTATCACGTGGGTAACGCGGCTCCTGCCGATCACGGTGCCGGACGTGGGCAGCGGCGCGTGTACCGCCAGTCGCTGTTCGCCATGCACCAGCCGGACCCAGTCGATGCCGGCGCGCGGATCGCTCATCCAGAATCCCGGATAGCCCAGCACCACGCTCATGGTGGGAAAGGCGCGCAGGTCCTTTTCGTACACGTAGCGCAGTTGCCGGGTGTCCTCGGGATCCTGTCCCAGGCCGATGCCCAGGGCATACAGCATGGTGTCCTTGTCGTCGTAGTGCTGGCGCACGTCGTCGAAGCGCCAGTGCTTCACGGTTGCGTAGTCGAGCGGCATGGCGGTCTCAGATGGGGTCCCAGTCGATTACGTCGGGCGAACGCTCCAGCGCGTAGAAATGCTTGCGCATGGCGGGCACGGCGATCTCGCCGATCAGTTCGGGCGTCCAGCCCTCGCTGTAGTGCACGGTGCGTAGCGGCCGCGGCTGGCTCATCAGCATGATCTCGTTGGCGCGCACCGCGAACACCTGCGCGGTGATGGCGCTGGCCGCGTCGCTGGCCAGGTACACGGCCATCGGCGCGACCTTGTTGGCCTCCATCTTCTTGAGCTTCTCGACGCGCGCCTTCTCTTCGTCGGTCTCGGCGGGAATGGAGCTGGTCATGCGGCTCCAGGCGAACGGCGCGATGCAGTTCGAGCGCACGTTGTAGCGCGCCATGTCCAGCGCGATCGACTTGGACAGCGCCACGATGCCGAGCTTGGCGGCGGCGTAGTTGGCCTGGCCGAAATTGCCGATCAGGCCGGACGTGGAAGTCATGTGCACGAAGGCGCCCGACTCCTGTTCACGGAAATACGGCGCGGCGGCGCGGCTCATGAAGAACGAGCCGTTCAGGTGCACGTCGATGACCTGGCGCCATTCCTCCTCGCTCATCTTGTGGAACACGCGGTCGCGCAGGTTGCCGGCGTTGTTGACCACCGCGTCGATGCGACCGAAGGCGTCGATGGCGGTCTGGACGACGCGGCTGGCGCTGTCGTAGGCTGCCACGCTGTCGGTGTTGGCGACGGCCTGCCCGCCCGCCGCCACGATCTCGCGCACCACGGCCTGCGCGGGGCCTTCGCCGCCGCCCTCGCCGGTGAGCGAGACGCCGATGTCGTTGACCACCACCTTGGCGCCCGCCTGCGCCATGGCCTGCGCGATGCCGCGGCCGATGCCGCCGCCCGCGCCTGTAACGACCACTACCTTGCCGGAAACAATACCGCTCATTGGGGCTTACTCCAGATGCCGCGGCGCGCGCCGCGTGGGAAACAGTTCCGCGTCAAACCGTATGGTTTACGGGGTTGCCCCATGGTATGGTCGTCACGGCATTCGAAGAATTCAAAATTAGAAATGCCCCCCTTCTGTGTGGTGGAACATGAGACATGATCTGACTGACCTGCGGCTATTCGTGAACGTGGGGGAAACGCTCAATCTGACCCGCGCGGCCGAACGCACCTTCCTGTCGCTGCCCGCCGCCAGCGCGCGCGTCAAGCACATGGAAGAGGCCTTCAAGGCGCGGCTGCTGGTGCGCATGGCCACGGGCGTGGCGCTGACCCCGGCCGGCGAGGTGCTGCTCAAGCACGCCAACGCGGTGTTCCGCCAGCTCGAATGCCTGAACGCCGACCTGCAGCCCTACGCCAGCGGCCTGAAGGGGCGGCTGCGCCTGCTGGCCAACACCACCGCCACCAATTCCTTCCTGGCGGACGCGCTGTCGACCTTCCTGGCCGAGAACCCCGACGTGGACGTCGAGCTGGAAGAGAAGATCTCGGGCGACATCGTCATCGCGATCCGCGCGGGCGCCGGCGACCTGGGGCTGGTGGCCGGCAACATCGACGTCGAGGGCCTGGATGTGACGCCGCTGTTCCGCGATGAGCTCACCGTGGTCACGGCGCTGGACCATCCGCTGGCGGCGTCGAAGTCGGCCCATTTCGCCGACCTGATCGATGCCTACCAGTTCGTCGGCATCCATCCCGACAGCGCCATCCAGACCTTCCTGGAGGACATCGCCAGCGGCCTGGGCAAGCGCATCTGCCAGCGCGTGCACGTGGGCAGTTTCGAGGCCGTGTGCCGCATGGTCGAGGCCGGCGCCGGCATCGCCGTGGTGCCGCGCGCCTGCGCGGCGCGCTACAGCCGGCCCGATGCCTTGCACGTGTTGAAACTGGAAGATCCCTGGGCCCTGCGCGACCGCCTGCTGTGCCGCCAGCGCGGCCGCGACCTGCCGAGCTTCGCCGAGTGCTTCATCGAGCACGTGCAGCGCGCGGCGCGGGGACAGTAGCCGCGGCGGGCGCGGTGTCATGCCGCGGCGAACGCGGTGTTCCGCCCGTCCTGACGGCTTGACGGTCCGCATGGCCGTCGCCGTGGCGCCACATCGGACCTGCGATAGTGTCCGATCAGCGAACACGGCATCGCGGCGAAAGAGGGGCTTTTGAAAATATGTAGCGGCAAAAGCGGCCGCGCGGCAAATAATAAAAAAAGCCCCGGCCGCGCCTGATGCGCGGACAGTAGAAAAATGGGGCCGGCAGGCGGCAAGCACCGCGTTGTTCCGGTGTGGTTTGCGGCCGCGCCACCGACAAGAACGACTCAGGAGACTGCCTTGCTAAATCCCCAACGCCGCCGCGTCATCGCGGGGCTGGGCGCTGCGTGCGCCACGACTCTGCTGCCCACTTTCGCCCGCGCCGCTGCCTGGCCTGGCCACGCCGTCACCTTCATCGTGCCGTTTCCGGCCGGCGGTCCGGTCGACACCACCGCGCGGTTCACCGCGCAGCCGCTGGGCCACCTGTGGTCGGTGCCTACTGTGGTGGACAACCGCTCGGGCGCCGGCGGCATCGTTGGCGCGCAGTTCGCCGCCAAGGCCGAGCCGGACGGCTACAACTTCTTCTTCGCCTCCATCCATCACGCGGTGCTGCCGAGCCTGCGGGACAACCTGACCTACGACATCAACCGTGATTTCGTGCCGGTGGGCATGGCGGCGGTGTTTCCGATCGTGCTGGTGGTGAACCCGTCGTTGCCGGTGACTTCGGTGAGCGAACTGATCGCCTATGCCAAGGCGAATCCGGGCAAGCTGTCGTTCAGTTCCTCCGGAACGGGCGGCGGCACGCATCTGGCGGGCGAGCTGTTCAATGCGATGGCGGGCGTGAAGATCCAGCACATTCCTTACCGGGGCAGCGCGCCGGCGATGCAGGATCTGCTGGGAGGGCAGGTGCAGGTGATGTTCGCGGACGGGCCGTCGGCGGTGCCGCATCTGAAGACGGGCAAGGTGCGCGCGTTGGGGGTAGGGAATCCGACGCGGTCGAGCATGTTGCCGGACGTGCCTACGATCGCCGAGTCTGGGTTGCCAGGCTACGAGGCGTACTCGTGGAGCGGGGTACTGGCGCCGAAGGGGACGCCCGCCGACATCGTGGCGCGGGTCAATGCGGACATGGTGAAGGTGTTGTCGGATCCCGCGACGGCCAAGGCGATGGTGGCGGCGGGGGCGGAACCCAAGCCCGGCAGCCCGGAGGCGTTTGGGGCGTTCGTGCGCGGCGAGGTGGCCAAGTGGCGGGATGTGATCAAGAAGGCGGGGGTCAAATTGGAGTAGGGCTTTTGGGTTCTTTAGACGCGTGTGCGGGGGCAGGCGGGGGACGGCGGGGCTACGATTGCGGTCCGGAGCGTTCGCTCCGGACTGCCCCGGGCTCAACCTCGTACGCCTTCGGCTCCCTACGGTTTCCGCCGGGCGCATCTACACGCCCCGCCGTCCCCCGCCTGCCCCCGCACACGCTCGCGATGTGACTCAGCGGCGCGGGTTGGGGAGGGGGGTGTTCTTGGCATTTTGGCCATCTTCGGCGTGGGGTTGGAGTAGCTTGCGGGGCCCGCCTCAAGGCGGCCGCGCGGGCGGCCTTTTGAGGCCTACGTGGTGTCTTGCGGTTTGGGATGACGCTGCGCGCTGGGGGTGAGTGCGCGTCAGCGCGTCAGCGCAGCAGCGCGGTCTTGGCTTCCTGGTATTCCGTTTCCAATTGGTTCACTAGTTCGGCCACCGACAGGACTTCCTGCGCGGCGCCCACGCCTTGGCCGGCGCTCCAGACGTCTTTCCAGGCTTTGGGCCGGGTGTTCTTGTCGAGGTTGGGCGGGGGGGCATCGTAATCGGGAAGTCGGGCGGGGTCGAGGCCCGTGGCGCGGATGCTCTCGCTCAGGTAGTTGGCGGGCACGCCCGAGAAGTACGGGGTGTAGGTGACGTCGGCGGCCTGGGCGCGCAGGATCATTTCGCGGTAGGCGTCGTTGGCCAGGGATTCGCGGGTGGCGATGAAGCGGGTGCCCATGTAGGCGAAGTCGCAGCCCAGGGCCTGGGCTGCGAGGACGTCCTTGCCGTGGCTGATGCAGCCGGACAGGGCCAGGGGGCCGTCGTAAAAGGCACGGATTTCGTTGACGAGGGCGATCGGGTTGAGCCGGCCGGCATGGCCGCCGGCGCCGGCGGAGACCAGGATCAGGCCGTCGACGCCGGCATCCAGGGCGCGGCGGGCGTGGCGTACCGTGGTGACGTCGTGGTAGACCTGGCCGCCGTAGGCATGGACGGCGCGCACCACGGCTTCGGGCGGATGCAGCGAGGTGATCACCAGGGGCACGCGGCGCTCGGCGCAGACGGCCAGGTCGCCCTGCCAGCGGGCGTTGCTGGGGTGGACGATGAGGTTGACGCCGTAGGGCGCCACCCGCGCGCGCGGATCCGCGCGGCGGGCGGCGGCCAGGCGTTCTTCGATGCGGTTGATCCAGTCGTGCAATTGTTCCTGCGGCCTGGCGTTGAGCGAGGGGAAGGTGCCGATGATGCCGGCGCCGCATTGCGCCGCCACCAGGTCCGGGCCGGAGACCAGGAACATGGGAGCGCCGATGATGGGCAGTCGGGTCTGCGCGCGCAGTGCGGATGGCTTCATGGGCGGGTTCCGGTCGGGGTCAGTTGGCCTGGATGTTGGCGCTCTTGATCACATCGGCCCACAGGGCATATTCGCGGTCGATGCGCTGTTGCAGGGCGGCGGCGTCGCCGCTGTTGATGGTGTAGCCGCCGTCGGTCATGGCGCGGCGGAAGGCGGGGTCCTTCGATACCTCGGATAGCGCGCGTTTCAGGCGCGCCTGCACCGCGTCGGGCAGCTTGCGCGGGCCGACCAGCGCATACCAGCCGACCACCTCGTAGTCCTTCATGCCGGCCTCGATCATGGTGGGCACGTCGGGCAGCTCGGGGTTGCGGGTGCGCGAGGTGACCGCCAGCGCGCGCGCCTTGCCGCTCTTGATGAACGGAATCGCGGTGCTGGTGATGTCGAACATGAAGGTGATCTTGCCGCTGACCACGTCCATCATCGCCGGCGAGTTGCCGCGATAGGGCACGTGCAGCATCGGCACGCCGGCCTGCTTCTTCAGCAGTTCGGCCGAAAGGTGGTTCGACGCCCCGATGCCGGCCGAGCCGAACGACACGGCATCGGGATGGGCGCGGGCGTAGTCGACCAGCTCGCCCACGCTCTTGGCCGGGGCCTGCGGGCCGATCAGCAGAACGTTGGCGTAGTCGACCACCAGGCCGATCAGCGAGAAATCCTTGCGTGGATCGAACAGGGTGCTGCGCTGGACCAGTGGCGACATGGTCAGCGTGGGGCTGGCGGCAAAGCCCAGCAGGTAGCCGTCGGGCGGCGCCTTGGCGGTGGCGTCGGAAGCGATCATGCCGCTGGCGCCGGCGCGGTTCTCGACCACGACCGCCTGGCCCAGCTTGTCGCCCAGGTATTTGGCGAAGACGCGCGCGGTGGTGTCCACGGGGCCGCCGGGGGCGTAGCCCACCAGCAGGCGGATGGGACGGTCGGGGTAGGCGCTGTCGGCGGCGGCGCTGGCGCCGGTCGCCATGGCCGCCACGGCGGCGGCCGCGGCGAGCAGGGTCTTGATGTTCACGCTCATGTCTCCTTGTGGAATGAGCCGGTCGCGGAGCGGAACAGCGGGGCCGCGCCTACGCCAGCCTTTCTTTCAGCGGCTGCTTGAGGATCTTGCCGCTGACGGTGGTGGGAATCGTGTCGATGCAGTGGATCTGCGCCGGCCGCTTGTACGGCGCCAGCTGGGCGCGCAGGTGCAGCATCAGCAGATGGGTGTCCAGGCGCGCGCCGGCCAGGGGTTCGACGAAGGCGATGACTTCCTCGTTGTGGTCCTCGGTGGGGCGGCCCACCACCGCCGACAGGCGCACGCCGGGAAAGGCGTTGATGACCGCCTCCACCTCGATCGGGTAGACGTTGAAGCCGGAACGGATGATCAGGTCCTTGGAGCGGCCGGCGATGTAGAGCGCGCCGCGGTCGTCCAGGTAGCCGATGTCGCCGGTGTTGAGCCAGCCGCCAGGCAGCAGCGCCTGCGCGGTCTGCGCCGGGTCGCGGTAGTAGCCCAGCATCACGCCGGGGCCGCGGATCAGGATGTCGCCGCGTTCGCCCGGGCGCGGCGCGTCGGCGTCGGGACGGCCGATGCGCAATTGCACGCCGTCCACCGCGTAGCCGGCGCTGCAATCGGTCGGCGGCGCATCGATGTCGGTGATGAACATGGAGCCGGCGTACTCGGTGATGCCGTAGCCGTGGTGCATGGCGATACCGAAGTAGCGTTCGGCGTCGCGCTTGAGCGTGGGGTCGAGCGCCGCGCCGCCGGTGTAGAGATAGCGCAGCGCCGGGGCGCGAAATTCAGCGCGAGGCGGCGCGGCCGCCAGCATGCGGTTGAACATGGTCGGCACGCCCTGCAGGATGCTGACGCCGGGGTGGGCCAGCGCCTTGAAGGCATCCTCGGGATCGAAACGGCTGCGCAGCACCAGGCTGGCGCCGGCGTGCAGCGTCGCCATCAGCACGGTGGCGATGCCGAAGATGTGCGACAGCGGCAGGGCGGCGTAGCCGATGTCCCGGGGCGTCAGGCGGCGCGACGCCGCGGAGACGCCGGCGAAGTGCAGCAGGCCGCGGTGCGGCACCATGACGCCCTTGGGCGCGCCGGTGGTGCCGGATGTGTAGATCAGGGTGGCGACCTCGGCGGCCGGGGCGCCGGTTTCGGGTTGGGTCGGAGAATCCGCGCGCCGTGCCCGTACGCCAGGCCCCCAGGCGGCGGCATCGGCGGGTTGCGCTCCGGCCGCGTCGGCATGGGCGGCGGCGGCGCCGGAAACCCCGCTGGTGTAGAGCGTGATCTCGGGTTGGGCGTGGGCGCTGATCGCGGCGATTTCCCGCGCCGACAAGCGCGCGTTCACGCCAACCGGCCAGGCCCCGATGATGCCGCAGCCGAACAACGCGGCGATCATGGCGGCGCAGTTCTCGCCGACCATCAGCACGCGATGCCCCGGCCGTACGCCCGCCGCTGCCAGCCAGTCGGCCGCATCGCGGGCGCGCTGCCACAGTTGCGCATAGGTCAGGATGCCGCCGCCTTCCTCGTACAGGCAGATGGCGTCGGGCTGGCTGCCGGCCTGGCGGGCCAGCAGTTGGTGGATGCGGGTGAGCGGTTCGGCGTGCGACATGGTTGCTGCGGTCGGAATCAAAGCGTGGCGGCGGTGCCGAGGATGGCGGTGGCCTGGCTGGACAGCGTGCCGCCGTTGCCGTGCACCAGCGCCAGTTCGGCGTTGGCCACCTGGCGCGCGCCGGCCTCGCCACGCAGCTGCCGCACGGCCTCGATCATGATGAAGACGCCGTACATGCCCGGATGCACGCAGCACAGGCCGCCGCCGTTGGTGTTGACCGGCAGCCGCCCGTCGGGCGCGATGGCGCCGCCGGCGATGAAGTCCTTGCTCTCGCCCTTGGCGCAGAAGCCCAGGTCCTCCAGGAACAGCAGGGTGTTGATGGTGAAGGCGTCGTACAGCTCGACCACGTCGATGTCCTGGGCCGAGACGCCCGCCATGGCATAGGCGCGGCGGCCCGATACGCTGGCGGCGGTGACGGTCAGGTCTTCCATCGACGAGATCTGCCGGTTCCAGACGGCGGTGGCGTTGCCCAGCACGTAGACCGGCGGGCGCGGCAGGTCGCGGGCGCGGTCGGCGCGCACCAGCACGTAGGCGCCGGCGCCGTCGGTGACCAGGCAGCAATCGCGCACGCTCAAGGGATCGGACACCATGCGCGCGGCCAGGATCTGCTCCAGCGTGGCCGGCTCGCGCAACTGCGCCTCGGGATTGAGCTGGGCCCACTGGTTGGCGGCCAGCGCGACCTGCGCCAGGTGTTCGCGGCGGGTGCCGTACTGGTGCATGTGGCGCGCCGCGGCCAGCGCATACGACGACAGCGGGCTCAACGGTTCGTACGGCGTCTCGTAGGGCTGCGGATCGAACTGCTTGCGCACGCGGCCGATCTCGGCGCGGCTCAGCGTCGAGGTGCGCTGGGTGCTGCCATAGCAGACCAGCACCGCGTTGCATTGGCCCGAGGCCAGCGCGTGCAGCGCCGGCAGCAGGTGCGCCACGAAGCTGGAACCGCCCAGCATGGTGCTGTCGATGAAGCTGGGGCGGATGCCCAGGTGCTCGATGACCGGCATCGCCCACATCGGCGCGGCCACGCTGGCGGTGCAGATGCCGTCGATGTCGCGCATTGACAGGCCGGCGTCGGCCACGGCGCGCTGTGCCGCCTGCACCAGGATTTCCATTTCGGTGTAGCCGTTGGCCTGGCCCAGGCCGGCATGGCCGACGCCCGCCACCGCGACGGCGCCGCGCAGATCGTTCAGCGTCATTGCGCCTCCTTGTTGGGAACAAAGACCAGCAGGCCGCGGCCTTCCGTCACGGCCACCTGGGCCCGCACCGCCATGCCGATGCGCACGGCATCGGGCGCCACGCCCTCGACCCGGCTCATCAGGCGCACGCCCTCGGCCAGGTCGACCAGCGCCACGTTGTAGTCGCCGCCCGCCTCGGGCTTGCGCCGCACGATGGTGGTGGAATAGACCGTGCCGCGCCCGTCCGGCGTGCGCCAGGACAACTGGTCCGCGCCGCAATGCGGGCAGATCATGCGGGGATAGAACACGGCGCGGTCGCAGGCGTCGCAGTGCTGGATCTGGAAGCGTCCCTGGTCGAGCGCCTGGCGGTATTGCGCCTCGGCGCCTTCGGCGGCGCGTGGGTCGGTTGCGGTCATTGCATGGGTTCCGGATGGACGAGCCGCCAGTGTCGGGGCTGGCGCCGGCCGGTGCCATTCTTCATTGCTGAAGCAGGCCTTTTGCCGGCCCGTAGTGCCCGTGCCCTACACCGAGGCAAAAGGCGGTCTTCCGCAACCGCAGATTGTCCGGCGCCGGGTCGGCATGGCTAGATAGCCGCCAAAGGAGGTAGGCCATGAATCTGACCTGGACGCCGGAGGAGATCCGGTTCCGCGAAATGGTGCGCGCGTTCGCCGCCGACCGGCTGCCGCGGGACATCCGCGACAAGGTGCGCCGGCATCAGCGGCTGGAACGCGACGACTACGTGCGTTGGCACAACATCCTGGCCGACCAGGGCTGGGGCGCGCCGAACTGGCCGGTCGAACATGGCGGCACCGGCTGGAACGCGCTGGAACGGCTGATCTTCGAAGTGGAATGCTTCAAGGCCGGCGCGCCGCGCCTGCTGCCGTTTGGCCTGTCCATGATCGGCCCGGTGCTGATGAAGTACGGCAGCGCCGAGCAGCAGGCGCGCTTCCTGCCGCGCATGCCGCGGGTGCAGGACTGGTGGTGCCAGGGCTATTCCGAGCCCGGCTCGGGGTCGGACCTGGCCTCGCTCAAGACCCGCGCGGAGCGCGATGGGGATGAATACGTGGTCAACGGCCAGAAGACCTGGACCACGCTGGCGCAGTACGCCGACTGGATGTTCTGCCTGGCGCGCACCGATCCCGACGCGCGCGCCCAGCGCGGCATCTCGATGCTGCTGCTGGACATGCGCGCGCCGGGCGTGACCGTTCGCCCGATCCGCACGCTCGACGGCGGTCACGATGTCAACGAAGTGTGGCTGGAGAACGTGCGGGTGCCCGTGGCCAACCTGGTGGGCGAGGAGAACCAGGGCTGGACGTACGCCAAGTACCTGCTGGGCCACGAGCGCACCGGCATCGCCGGCCTGGGCCATTGCCATCGCGAACTCGGCATCCTCAAGGACATGGCTGCGCGCGCCACTTCGCGCGGCCGGCCGCTGCTGGCCGACAGCCGCATGCGCGACCGCATCTCGCGCATCGAGGTCGACATCATGGCGCTGGAAATGCTGCTGCTGCGCGTGGCCGCCAGCAACGGCGGCACGCCCGGCCCGGAGGCCTCGGTGCTCAAGATCCGGGGTTCCGAGATCCAGCAGGACCTGGCCATGCTGCAGATGGAAATCGCCGGTCCCGACGCCTGGCCCTACGACCCCGAATGGATGCTGGCCGATGCCGCCTATCACGGCCCCGGCCCGGAGATGGCGGCGGCGTCGGGCGCGGGCTATGCCGACATGCGCAAGACCTCGATCTACGGCGGCACCACCGAAGTGCAGAAGGGCATCATCGCCCGCCTGGTGCTGGGCCTGTAGGCCCGGCCCGCATCCGCAAGGAACGACGCATGGATTTCCTCTATACCGAAGAACAGCGCATGCTGGCCGACAGCCTGCGCCGCCTGGTGGACCAGGCATGGACCCGCCCGCAGCGCCGCGCCCGCGAGGCCGCGGGCCGGCTCGATCCGGCGGCCTGGAGCGCGCTGGCCGAGCTGGGCGTGCTGGGGCTGAACATTCCGCAGGAAGCGGGCGGCTTTGGCGAAGTGCCGGCCAGCCTGCTGCCGGTGCACCTGGAGCTGGGGCGCGGACTGGTGGCCGAGCCGGTGATTCCCAGCGCGGTGATGGGCGCGGCATTGATCGGCGCCTGCGGCGACGCGGCGCGCGCCCGCTGGCTGCCGCACATCGCGTCGGGGGACAAGGTGGTCAGCGTGGCCTACCAGGAACCCGGACGCCGCTACCAGGCCGATCCCGAGGGCTGCCGCGCGACGCGCAGCGGCGACGGCTGGCGGCTGGATGGCGCCAAGCACCTGGTGTGGCACGGCGCGGCGGCCCAGGCCTGGCTGGTGAGCGCGCGCGGGGAAGACGGCGTCACGCTGCTGCTGGCGGTGCCGGCGCAGGCCGCCGGGGTGCGCGTCACCGATACGCCAACGCTGGACGGCGCGCGCTGCGCCCGGCTCGATTTCGATGCCGTATCGCTTGGCGCCGACGCCCTGCTGGCGCAAGGCGAGGCGGCCGACGCGGCCTTGGCGCAGGCGTTGCAATGGGGCACGGCGGCGCTGTGCGCCCATGCGGCGGGCGCGATGGAACGGTTGCTTGAGATCACCGTCGACTATCTCAAGACGCGCAAGCAGTTCGGCCAGCCGCTGGCCTCGTTCCAGGCGCTGCAGCATCGCCTGGCCGAGATGCTGGTGGCCAAGGAACTGGCGCTGTCCATGGCCTATGTGGCCGTGGCCGCGCTGACCGAAGCGGACCTGGCGCAGCGCCGCCGCATGCTGGCCTCGGCCAAGCTCGAAACCGCGCGCGCCGGCCGGCTGGTGGCGCAGATGGCGGTGCAGCTGCACGGCGGCATGGGCATGACGGACGAACTGGAGGTCGGCGATTACTTCAAGCGCCTGACGGTCGCGGACCTGCTGCTGGGCGACAGCGCCGAGCAACTGGCGGTGCTGGAGGAACTGGCATGAGCGCCGCCGACTATACCCAGATCACGTTCACCCTGGAGCGGGGCGTGGGCGTCATCACGCTCAACCGCCCCGAGCGTCTGAACAGCTTCACTGCGGTCATGCACGCCGAACTGGCGCGGGCGCTGGACGCACTGGAAGCGCACGCCGGATTGCGCGGCGTGATCCTGACCGGCGCCGGCCGCGGCTTCTGCGCCGGCCAGGACCTGGGCGAGCGCAAGCCGGCCGAGGACGGCTCGCGCCGCGACCTGAGCGAGAACCTGGAAAAACTGTACAAGCCGCTCATCCTGCGGTTGCGCGCGCTGCCGGCGCCAGTGGTGTGCGTCATGAACGGCGTGGCGGCCGGCGCTGGCGCCAGCCTGGTGCTGGCGTGCGACGTGGTGTTCGCGGTGGAGTCGGCGCGCTTCATCCAGGCCTTCAGCAAGATCGGTCTGTTGCCGGACGCGGGCGGCACCTGGTTCCTGCCGCGCCTGGTGGGTACGGCGCGGGCCATGGGCGCGGCCCTGTTCGGCGAGGCCGTCAGCGCGCGCCAGGCCGAGGCGTGGGGGCTGATCTGGCGCGTCGTGCCGGACGCGGCGCTGGCGGCAACCCTGGCCGACGTGCGCGCCACGCTGGCGGCCGGACCCACCCGCGCCTATGCCGCCACCAAGGCCGCCCTGCATGCCTCCAGCGGCAACACGCTGGCGCAGCAGTTCGATCTGGAATGCGCCTTGCAGCGCGAACTGGGCTACACCGACGATTACCTGGAAGGCATGCGCGCCTTCGCGCAGAAGCGCGCGCCAGCGTTCACCGGGCGCTAGGGCCCGCGGCGCGAGGCTCCTTGTCGTGTGAACAGCCTGCTGGGCGTGGCATCGCGGCGCGCGGGACGGCTGGGGCGCCTGCCGCCGCCAGCGCGTCACGCGGCCGCCGGCTGCCGGATCTGTTCGATCAGTTCGCGGGCGCAGCCGGGCAAGGCATCGATATCGCGCACCAGCAGCTTGCGCTCGCGCACCACCCATGGCTCGTCCAGTTCCACCACCCGCAGCTTCATTTCCGCGCCATAGCGGCGCGCCGCCGAATCCGGGATCACGCCGACGCCGACGCCCGCCTGCACCATGCGGCAGATCGAGTCGAAGCTGTACAGCTGGATGCGCTGCGGCAGGCGCTGGCCGATGCGCTCGAGCTGGTCGCGCAGGAACGCCACCAGCGTCGAGCCTTCGTGCATGGTGATGAATGGATAGCGCACCGCGTCGGCCAGCTTGACCTTGTCCTGCTCCTGCAGGGGGTGGCCGTTGGGCACCACCAGCACCAGCCGGTCGGTGCTGAAGTGGATGGTCTGCAATTCAGGGGCGTCGACCGGGCCGGCGACGATGCCCAGGTCGGTGGTGCCGTCCAGCACGCCGCGCACGATGTCGCGGGTCAGGCGTTCCTGCAGGTCGACCGTGACGCCGGGGTGGCCCGCCAGGAAGCGCGCCAGGATGTCGGGCATGAATTCCGTCACCGCCGTGGTGTTGGCGAAGATGCGGATGTGGCCGGCATCGCCGTCGGCCTGCTCCTGGAAGTCGTGCTTCAGGTGATCGACCTGGCGCATGATGACCCGCGCGTGCTGCAACAGCCGCTGGCCGGCCGGGGTGATTTCCACGCCGCGGCTGTCGCGGTACAACAGGCGGGTATTGAGCTGGTTCTCCAGCGCCTTGATCCGCACGCTGACGGCGGCCAGCGACAGGTGCGCCCGCTTGGCGGCCTGCGTCAGGCTGGGGGATTCGGCGATGTGGATGAACAGGCGGAGGTCGGCGAGATCGAAGTGCATGGCGCCTATATTACGGCGGCCGGCGCCGGGCGCACGATTCAGGCGCCCCAAACCCGGCCTTGAGTAAAAATGAATTCACAGCGCCCGCGGCATGCGGGATGCTAGCCGCCAGGACATTTATCAAAGGAATATCGGCATGACATCGACAGACCCGGCCGGCTGGATCGGCAGCGGCGAGCGCCAGGCGGACGCGCTGGACCCCGGCCATGCGGCGCGCATCGCCGCCACGCTGGGCGGCCCCGCGCCCGCCGTGGGCGATCCCTTGCCCCCCTTGTGGCAGTGGGCGTTCTTCATCAGCACGGTCGCGGCCGACGGATTGGGGACGGATGGGCACCCGGCTCGCGGCGGCTTCCTGCCGCCGGCGCAGGACCGCAACCGCATGTGGGCCGGCGGCCGCGTCGAATTCCGCCAGCCGCTTCGGGTGGGCGTGCCGGCCGAACGGGTCTCGGTGGTGGCCGACGTCAAGGAAAAGGCCGGCCGCACCGGCGCGCTGCTGTTCGTGACGGTGCGCCACGAATACCGCCAGGACGGCGAGGTGGCCATCCTGGAAGAGCAGGACATCGTCTACCGCCAACCCACGCCGCCCAAGCTCACCGGCACCGAGCCGGCGCCGCAGGCCCAGTGGCGCGACACCATCGAACCCACCTCGGTGCTGCTGTTCCGCTATTCCGCCGTGACCTTCAACGGCCACCGCATCCACTACGACCATCCCTACGTCACCGGCACCGAAGGCTATCCGGGGCTGGTGGTGCACGGCCCGTTGATCGCCACCGAGATGGTCGCCGCCTTCCTGCGCGCCCACCCCGGCGCGCGTCCCTCGCACCTGTCGTACCGCGGCCTGCGGCCGCTGATTTCACCCACGCCTTTCCAGGTGGCCGGCCGGGT
The DNA here is from genome assembly GCF_052906545.1 of Achromobacter sp. CSND-B12. Lineage (NCBI taxonomy): Bacteria > Pseudomonadati > Pseudomonadota > Betaproteobacteria > Burkholderiales > Alcaligenaceae > Achromobacter > Achromobacter sp. CSND-B12. Next base: position 4,106,498 of record NZ_JBREGJ010000001.1, read on the forward strand.
CGAGGAACCGGGCCTGGCCCGGCTCTGGGCCGAGCAGGACGGCACGCTGGCCCACCAGGCCGAACTGAGGTTCACCGCATGAGCACGCCAGCCCCCCGCCCACTGGACGGCATCACCGTCGTCAGCCTCGAGCACGCCATCGCCGCGCCGTTCTGCACCCGCCAGCTGGCGGACATGGGCGCGCGCGTCATCAAGATCGAACGCCCCGGCGCGGGCGACTTCGCCCGCGGCTACGACGAGCGCGTGCGCGGCCTGTCGTCGCACTTCGTCTGGACCAACCGTTCCAAGGAAAGCCTGACGCTGGACCTCAAGCGCGACGAAGCCAGCGACATCATGGAACGCCTGCTGCAACAGGCCGACGTGCTGGTGCAGAACCTGGCCCCCGGCGCCGCGGCGCGCCTGGGGTTGTCGTTCGAGGCGCTGCACGCCAAGTATCCGCGCCTGATCGTCTGCGACATCTCCGGCTATGGCGAAGGCGGTCCCTACCAGGACAAGAAGGCCTACGACCTGCTGATCCAGAGCGAAAGCGGCTTCCTGTCGGTCACCGGCACCGCCGACGACCCGGTCAAGGCCGGCTGTTCCATCGCCGACATCTCGGCCGGCATGTACGCCTATTCCGCCATCCTCAACGCGCTGCTGCTGCGCCAGAAGACCGGCCTGGGCAGCCGCCTGGACGTCTCCATGCTCGAAAGCATGGTCGAGTGGATGGGCTTCCCGATGTACTACGCGTTCGAGGGCGCCAAGCCGCCGGTGCGCGCCGGCGCGGCCCACGCCTCGATCTACCCGTACGGCCCGTTCCCCACCGGCGACGGCAACACCATCATGCTGGGCTTGCAGAACGAACGCGAATGGCGCGTGTTCTGCGCCCAGGTGCTGCGCCAGGCCGAACTGGCCGAGGACCCGCGCTTCGCCACCAATTCGCTGCGCACCGCCAACCGCGAGGCCCTGCGCGCGCTGATCGTGGCGGCCTTCGCCGACCTCAGCGTGCAGCAGGTCACCGACCGGCTGGAGGACGCGCAGATCGCCAACGCCCGCGTCAACGACATGGCCGGGGTCTGGGCCCACCCGCAATTGCGGGCGCGCGATCGCTGGAGCCAGGTCGACAGCCCGGCAGGCACGCTGCCGGCGCTGCTGCCGCCGGCCAGCAGCAACGCCTTCGCGCCGCGCATGGCGGCGGTGCCCGCCGTGGGCGAGAACACGGATGCGGTGCTAGCATCATTGGGATACGCGCCCGAACAGGTGGCGCGATTCCATGCTTCGGAGGTGGTGTGATGCATTCCGTCGTTCGTACCGCGCTGTTCGTGCCGGCCTCCCGTGCCGAACGCATCCCCAAGGCCCTGGCCAGCGGCGCCGACGCCGTCATCGTCGACCTGGAAGACGCGGTCGAGCACCTGGCCAAGGCCTCGGCGCGCGAAGCGCTCTGTGACTTCCTGGGCACCCAGCCGCAGGCGCGGGTCTGGGTGCGCATCAACGACGCCTCCACCTCGTGGCACGACGACGACCTGAAGGCCTGCCGCGGCAAGCCCGCGGTGGCCGGCATCCTGCTGCCCAAGGCCGAAAGCCTGGCGCAGGTGCGCCACGTGGCGCAGACCGGGCTGCCGGTCATTCCCATCCTGGAAACCGCGCGCGGCATCCTCAACGCCGCCGAGGTCGCGGGCACGCCCGGCGTGGCGCGGCTGGCGTTCGGCAGCCTCGACTATGGCCTGGACCTGGGCGTGGCGCCGGACACGGCCGGCGCCGAGACCGTGCTGGACCAGGCCCGCGTGCAGGTGCTGCTGCATACCCGGTCCGCCGGCCTGGCGCCGGCGCTGGACGGCGTGTTCCCGGGCGTGGAGGACCAGGACGGCCTGTCCGCCGCCGCCGCGCGCGCGCTGCAGATGGGATTCGGCGGCATGCTGTGCATCCATCCCGCGCAGGTGCCGGTGATCCACGCCGCCTTCGCGCCCGATCCGGCCGAGCTGGCCTGGGCCCGCCGCGTGGTCGACGCGCATCGCGACAAGGCCGCCGGCACCTTCATGCTCGACGGCAAGATGGTGGACGCGCCCGTCATCACCCGCGCCCGCCGCGTGCTGGCGCAGGCCGGCGAAGCCAGCGCCGGTTGATCCCGTCCGGCGTTGTCCGGCCTACAATCCGGCAACCCTTTCCGCGGACGGTCTCATGAGTGCAGCGCTTTTCATCGGGCATACCTACATCGACGTCACCGTGCTGGCCGACGAATGGCCCACCGGCGACGAGAAAAGCGTGGCGCGCGACTACGCCGTGTCGTTCGGCGGCAATGCCGTCACCGCGGCGTTCGCCTGCGGCAGGCTGGGCACGAAGCCCGACCTTATCTGCTCGCTGGCGCCGGACTGGCTCGGCCACATGTACACCGACATGGCGGCCGCGCACGGCGTCACGCTGCACGGGCGCCAGGTGCGGCGCTCGTCGCTGTCGTTCATCATGCCCAACCATGGCAAGCGCGCCATCGTGCGGGCGCGCGATGCCGACTACCTGAACGATTTCCCGCGCCTGGACGTCAGCGGCTACCGCGCGCTGCACCTGGACGGCCACCAGCCCGACGCCGCGCTGCACTATGCGCGCGCCTGCCGCCAGGCCGGCATCCTGACCTCGCTCGATGGCGGCGGCGTGCGAGAGAACACCGACGAACTGCTGCGCCATATCGACGTGGCCGTCTGCGCCGAACGCATGTGCGAGCAGCTGGACCTGTCGCCGCATGGCTTGCTGGACCTGCTGAAACAGCGAGGATGCCGCATCGGGGCGGTGACGCTGGGCGAGCGCGGCATGCTCTGGTACGACGAAACCGGCGCGGTCGACACGCTGCCGTCGCTGGACGTGCCGGCCGACCGCATCATCGATACCTCCGGCGCGGGCGACGTGTTCCACGGCGCCTATGTCTGGTCGTACGTCAACCGGCCCGAGCTGGCCTGGCAGGAACACTTCACCTTCGCCCGCGCCGCCTCGGCGCACAAGATCCAGCACCTGGGCAACGAGGCCGGACTGCCCGGCGTGGACGACGTCGAACGCGCCATGCTGGCGTTCGCGCCCAAGGCGTGACGCGGCCGCAGGGCCGATCTTCAAGGTAATCAGGAAGGCGGCGGCAACCGTGCCGCCAGGCGCTGTTCAGTCCAGCCGTTCGATCGGCTGGTCGGTGATGTCGCCGAGCCAGGCGTCGAGGCCGCGGCCGGCCAGCGTCAGCGTCGGCGCCAGGTCGCGCAGCGGACGCAGCACGAAAGCGCGCAACTGCATGCGCGGGTGAGGCAGGACCAGGCGCTCATGCGCCATGGCGGCGTCGCCATGCAGCAGCAGGTCCAGGTCGAGGGTACGCGGCGCGTTGCGATAGGGCCGCTCACGGCCATGGCGCAATTCCAGCGCCTGCAGCAGATCCAGCAGGTCGAGAGGCGCCAGCGTGGTGTCGAGCGCGGCGACCGCGTTGACGAAGTCCGGGCCGGTGGCGTCCACCGGCGCCGTGCGGTAGAACGGCGAGGCCGTCACCGCGATGATGCCGTCGGTGGCGGCCAGCTCGGCCAGCACGCTGCGCAACGTTGCCGCGCTGTCGCCCAGGTTGGCGCCCAGCCCGATGTAGGCGCGCACGGGGGCGGCCATGGCTTTATTCGGCGCCGCCGGCACTGCCCGCGGCGCTGCCCGCGCCACGCGAGGACGAACGGCGGCGCGGCCGGCGCTTGCGCGCCGATGGCGCCGGGCCGTCGCTGGCGTCGCGCGGTAGGCGCGAGACTTCCTCGATCATGTCGGCGCGAGTGGCGTCGTCGGCGTTGGCCAGGTCCATCCACCACTGCGCCAGCACGCTGTCGAACTCGCCGGCGGCGGCCCGCAGTTGCAGGAAGTCGCAGGCGGCGCGGAAGCGCGGCTGCTCGATCATGCGGAAGATGGTCTTGCCCATGCGGCGCTCGAAGCGCGGCTGCATGAACCAGATCTCGCGCATGTCCGACGAGAAGCGGCGCTGGATCGCGAGCTTCTCGGTCTGCTCGTCGAGCACCGAGTCGGCGGCCTGCGACAGCGCCGGGATGGTGTGTTCGCCCTGGGCGCGCAGCTGCTTCCAGCGCACCTCCACCTGTTGCCACAGCAGCGCGGCGAACAGGAAGCTGGGGCTGATGGTCTTGCCGGCGCGCACGCGGGCGTCGGTGCGTTCCAGCGCCAGTTCCACGAAGTGCTCGCCGCCCGGCTGTTCCAGCACCACGTCCAGCAGCGGCAGCAGGCCGTTGTGCAGGCCGTCGGCGCGCAGCTGGCGCAGGCAGTCCATGGCGTGGCCGCAGGTCAGCAGCTTGAGCATCTCGTCGAACAGGCGCGAAGCCGGCACGTTCTCGATCAGGTCGGCCATGGTGCGGATCGGCTGGCGCGTGGCCGGGTCGATCGTGCCGTTCAGCTTGGCGGCGAAACGCACCGCGCGCAGCATGCGCACCGGATCTTCGCGGTAGCGCTTGGCCGGGTCGCCGATCATGCGGATCTGGCGCTTTTTCAGGTCGGCCACGCCGTTGTGGAAGTCGATGACTTCCTCGTTGTGCGGGTCGTAGTACAGCGCGTTCATGGTGAAGTCGCGGCGCGCCGCGTCTTCCTCGTGCGTGCCGAACACGTTGTCGCGCAGGATGCGGCCGTGCGCGTCGGTTTCCTGGTCTTCCGAGGCGGGCGCGCGGAAGGTGGAGGTCTCGATGATTTCCTGGCCGAACACCACGTGCACCAGCTGGAAGCGGCGGCCGATGATGCGGGCGCGGCGGAACAGCGGGCGGATCTGCTCGGGCGTGGCGTTGGTGGCGACGTCGAAGTCCTTGGGTTCCAGGCCGACGATCAGGTCGCGCACCGCGCCGCCGACGATATAGGCTTCATAGCCATGCTGGCGCAGCACCTCGCATACCTTGATGGCGTGGCGCGAGACGTTGCGGCGGTCGATGCCGTGCTTGTCGCGTCCGATGCGCAAAGGCCCCCGGGCTGCCGGCGCGAACAGTCGGCCGACGAATTTTTTTATGGTTTCGGTGATCATTTAGGACTTGGCATCCATGACGTGGTCGAACAGATCGATCACTTGCCAGCCGCGTTCCTGCGCGATGGCGCGCAGGGCGGGGCTGGGGTTGGCGGCGATCGGGCGGGTCACCTTTTCGAGCAGCGGGACATCGTTGACCGAATCACTATAGAAAAACGATTCGGGGAAATCCGCAAGCCCCAGGCCCATGGCCGCCAGCCAGTCGTTGACGCGCACGACCTTGCCTTCCTTGAAGCTGGGGGTGCCGAGGATGCGGCCGGTGTAGCGGCCGCGCTGGACTTCGGCGTCGGTGGCCACCAGGTGGGGGATGCCGAAGGCGCGGGCGATGGGGGCGGTGACGAAACTGTTGGTGGCGGTGACCACGGCGCACAGATCACCCGCCATCAGGTGCGATTCGACCAGCGCGCGCGCGGCGGGCGTGATCGACGGGCGGATGACCTCGGTCATGAAATCCTCGTGCCAGGCGGCCAGCTCGAACGGCGCGTGCGCCGCCAGCAGCCCCAGCATGAACTCGGCTGCCTGCTCGGCGGTGAGCTCGCCGCGGTTGTAGCGGTCCATCAGGTCGTCGTTCTGGCGGCGGGCCTCGGCGGGATCGCCGGCGCGGCCGGTGCGCGCCAGGTAGTCGGCCCATTGGTAGTCGCTGTCCAGCGGCAGCAGGGTGTGATCCAGGTCGAACAGGGCGAGACGTCGGGAGGTCATGTGCGTTGCGAATCGGGGTCTGCGAGCATGGCGCGCAGCAGGGGCAGGGTGATGGGACGGCCGGTGGCCAGGGAGTAGCGGTCCAGCGCGTCCAGCAACGCCGCCAGCTTGCGGATGTCGCGCTCGTGGTGCGTCAACATCCAGTTGATGATTTCGGGCGCCAGGTGCAGGCCGCGTTCGGCCGCCTGGGCCGCCAGCGCCGCCAGCTTGTCGGCGTCGGAAAGGGGATCGAGGCGGAACACCAGGTCCCAGCCCAGCCGGGTGCGCAGGTCTTCGCGCAGCGGCATCGACAGCGTCGAGCGGTCGCCGGCCACGGCCAGCGCGAAGGCGCGGCCGGTGGCGGCCGATTCGCGCCAGCGGTTGTACAGGGCAAAGAGGCCTGCCTGGCGGTGCTCGTCCATGAGGTGCACGTCGTCCACCGCCACGAACTTGGGCATGGGCGACTTGGAATCGGCCTCGGCCAGCACGCGCAGGATGTTGGCGCTGTTGGCCGCTTCGATGTAGACGGCGTCGGGGCGCGCGGTCAGCGCGCGCAGCAGATGGCTGCGGCCACAGCCGGCCGAGCCCCAGATGTACAGCGCGCGGCCGGGAGCGAGCGTGCGCACGGCCGCCAGCGCCTCTCCGTTGGGACCGGCGATGAAATTGTTCAGCGAGGGCGCTGGCGCGGGAAGAACGTCGAGCAGCAGCTGGCGGTTCATGAGAGGTTATCGATCAGGCGGGTAGAGCCAGGCTCCGGGGTGAGCCCATGGCCGGCGGCGGCGTTGCCCGCCAGAAACTGGCAAAATCGCTATCGGCCAACCCTACACTTTAAACCACCCGGGGCGCCGGTGTCGCGTCCAAGCCCTTTGCCTGGCTTGGGTTTGCGCCAAAATGGCGCCGCGCCGGGCCGGAGCCGTCCCGCCCGCCGCTGGCGGCTTTCGCCGGGCGCTGGCCAGGACCGGGCCGCAACATCGTAAAATGCAGGGCGTTCCACCCCAATTCCCAGCAATTGTTACATATCCCACGGCATTTCTCATGACGAATCAACCCAAAGCTCCCCTGACCTACCGTGACGCCGGTGTCGACATCGACGCGGGCGACGCCCTGGTCGACCGTATCAAACCGCTTGCGGCGCGCACCATGCGCCCCGGGGTGCTGGCCGGTATCGGCGGCTTTGGCGGCCTGTTCGAAGTGCCCAAGAACTACAAGGAGCCCGTGCTGGTCTCGGGCACCGACGGCGTCGGTACCAAGCTGCGCCTGGCGTTCGACTGGAACCGCCACGACACCGTCGGCATCGACCTGGTGGCGATGAGCGTCAACGACATCCTGGTGCAGGGCGCCGAGCCGCTGTTCTTCCTGGATTACTTCGGTTGCGGCAAGCTTTCGGTGGACACGGCGGCGTCGGTGGTGGGCGGCATCGCCAAGGGCTGCGAACTGTCGGGCTGCGCCCTGATCGGCGGCGAAACCGCCGAAATGCCGGGTATGTACCCCGACGGCGAATACGACCTGGCTGGGTTCGCGGTGGGCGCGGTCGAGAAGTCGGCCATCATCGACGGCAAGTCGATCAAGGTCGGCGACGTGGTGCTGGGCCTGGCGTCCAGCGGCGCGCACTCGAACGGCTATTCGCTGCTGCGCAAGATCCTGGAGCGCGCCGGCGCCAAGCCCGACGACGACTTCCACGGCCAGCCGCTGGTCGACGTGGTCATGGCCCCCACCCGCATCTACGTCAAGCAGGTGCTGGCCGCGCTGGCCAAGCACGGCGCCGCCATCAAGGGCCTGGCCCACATCACCGGCGGCGGCCTGCTCGACAACGTGCCGCGCATCCTGCAGGACGGCCTGTCGGCCCGCCTGCGGCGCGACAGTTGGGAAATGCCCAAGCTGTTCCAGTGGCTGCAGGAGCAGGGCGGCGTCGAGGACACCGAGATGTACCGCGTCTTCAACTGCGGCATCGGCATGGTGCTGGTGGTGGATCCGGCCCAGGCCGACGCCATCGCCGCCACGCTGCGCGAGCAGGGCGAAACCGTCAGCAAGCTGGGCGAGATCGTCGCGCAGACCGAAGGCATGCCCCAGACCGTGGTGGTCTGAGCCGGCTGGCCTCGCAATCAACAACCCGCCCTGGTGGCGGGTTTTTCTTTCGCAGTCCGGCTAGAAGAACTTGACCCGGCCCGCGTCCTCGCGGAATGCTTCTCCCGTATCCAGGTCCGTGCGCCAGATGGTGTCGTGAACGGACAGAAAGCCACGCACCTCCCGGTTGGCGTCCCGCGCGTCGCGCCAGGCCGCCTGGAACCAGGCGAGGTAGGTCTCCGTCATTATTTCGCGCAGTTCGTCGCCGAAATCGTCGTCCTCGTTGTCCATGGCTTCGGTCAACGCGGCGTCGACATCGGGCGCAATCAACGGGTACTGCAATGCCAGCCGCAGGCCCCGTCCACAGTAGCCGGAGCGTGTGTTCAGGGGAATCGCGACGGGAGTGAACGACTCCCAGTCGTACTCGAAGTGGATGGCGTCCACGGTTTCCCTGGAAACTCCCTCCTCCAGCGTGAACGGACGTTCCCGCAGCAACCGCTGGATTTCACTGATCAGGGCCTGGCCCTGCTTGCGCAGTCCGGCGGCAAAAGACTGGTTCGCTTCGTTGATTTCCATCCGTTCGATATCCCGTGGTCAGGCGCTGCCGCAAGGGCCGGCTGCGGCGAAAAGGTCAGGCGCGAAAGCAGGCAGCCTCTTGCGTCAGGATGCGTCGGCCAGTGCCGCGGCCACCGCGTCGATGGTCTGCGCCACCGCGTCGGCCGCCAGGCAGTCGACGATCACGCGCTCGGGCTGGGCCCGCAGCCAGGTGATCTGGCGCTTGGCCAGCTGGCGGGTGGCGGCGATGCCCTGTTCGCGGGCTTCCTCCAGGCTGATCTCGCCGTCGAGATGGGCCCACATCTGGCGGTAGCCCACGCAGCGCACCGACGGCAGGCCCGGGTGCAGGTCGGCGCGCGCATGCAGGCCGCGCACTTCTTCCAACAGGCCGCTGGCCAGCATCGCGTCGAAGCGCTGTTCGATGCGCGCGTGCAGCGCAGCGCGCTCCGAGGGTTCCAGGCTGATGGTCAGGTAGCGGTTGTCGTCGTCGCCGGCGGCGGCGCGCTGGCGGCCGAGCAGCGCCGACATGGGCTGGCCCGATAACTGGCAGATCTCCAGCGCGCGCTGGATCCGCTGGCTGTCGTTGGGCGCCAGGCGCGCGGCGGTGACGGGGTCGAGCCGCGCCAGCTCGGCGTGCAGCGCCGGCCAGCCGTCGCGGGCGGCGCGCGCTTCCAGTTCTGCGCGCAGCGCGGGGTCGGCCTGCGGCAGGTCGTCCAGGCCGTCGCGCAGCGCCTTGTAGTACATCATGGTGCCGCCGGCCAGAAGCGGAATGCGGCCGCGCGCGCGGATCTCGTCGATCAGGCGCAGCGCGTCGGCGCGGAATTCGGCAGCCGAATACGACTGCGCCGGGTCCCGGATATCCAGCAGATGCTGGGGCACCTGCGCTTGTTCGGCCGGCGACGGCTTGGCGGTGCCGATGTCCATGCCGCGGTAGATGGTGGCCGAATCGACGTTGACGATCTCCAGCGGCCAGCGTTCGGCCAGCGCCAGGGTGGAGGCGCTCTTGCCGGCCGCGGTGGGGCCGGCCAGGCAGATGACGAGGGGAGGGGCGGACACGGGCAAGACCTATTGCCCGCGCAGGAACAGCTTGTCCAGGTCGGACACCGACCACTGCACCCAGGTGGGCCGGCCGTGGTTGCACTGGTCGGCGCGCTCGGTGGCTTCCATCTGCCGCAGCAGGCCGTTCATCTCTTCGATCGTGAGCTTGCGGTTGGCGCGCACCGAACCGTGGCAGGCCATGGTCGAGAGCAGTTCGTTGCGCTGTTCGGTCAGCAGGCGCGACACGCCCACGCCGGCCAGGTCGCGCAGCACGGCGCGCGCCAGCGTCTCGATGTCGCCGCGCGCCAGGATCGCCGGCACCGAGCGCACCGCGATCGAGGTGGGGCCGGACGGTCGCATCTGGAAGCCGAGGTCTTCCAGCTGTTCCTCGAATTCCTCGACCACCGCCACATCCTTTTCCTGGGCGTGGAACACCACCGGCACCAGCAGGTCCTGGCGCGGCAGGCTGCGCGCGTCCAGCGCCTGCTTGAGCTGTTCGTAGACCACCCGTTCATGGGCGGCGTGCATGTCCACCAGCACCATGCCGCGGCGGTTCTGCGCCAGGATGTAGATGCCGTGCAACTGGCCCAGCGCCATGCCGAGCGGGTGTTCCTCGTCGGCCGGCAGCGTCGGCGCGGGCGCGGCCTGCGGCGCCAGCGCCGCCACGTCGCGCAGCGGCTCGACGCGCGCGGCGGTGTCTTCGGTCAGCGGGCGATACAGCGATTGCCAGTCGGCGGCGGGAATCCCGGCCGGCTCGGCGTGCAGGCGGAACGGCACCTGTGTATGCGGGCGCTGCGGCGCCGGCGTGGGCCGCAGGCCGTAGGCGGGCGCGGCGCCCGGGCTGGCGCCGGTATAGCCGGGGCGAGGCGTGTCGGCCGGCGTGGAGGCGGGCAAGCCGTCGGCTGCCGCGGGCGCTGACGGCGCCACGGTCTCGAATCCATCATCGTCATCGCGCGTCGCCGCGGCCGGCGCCACCGCCGACGATCCGCCGGTCTGCGCCAGCGTCTGGCTGACCGCGTGGTTGACGAAGCGGTGCACCGCGCCGCTGTCGCGAAAGCGCACCTCGTGCTTGGCCGGATGCACGTTGACGTCGACCGCGGCCGGGTCGATGTCCAGGAACAGCACATAGGCCGGCTGGCGGTCGCCATGCAGCACGTCGGCGTAGGCGGCGCGCAGCGCGTGGCTGACGGTGCGGTCGCGTACGTAGCGGCCGTTGACGTACAGGTACTGGCGGTCGGCGCGGGCGCGGGCCGCGGTGGGGCGGGTGATCATGCCGGCCAGGCTGACCGTGCCGACGCTGTGCGACAGCAGCAGGCCGTGCTCGGCGAACTCCGCGCCCAGCACGTCGCGGATGCGCTGCGGCGGTTCGGCCGGCAGCCATTGGCGTTGCGCGCGGTCGTGGTGGAACAGGCGGAAGGCGATCTGCGGATGGGCCAGCGCGATGCGCTCCATGGCGTCGACGCAGTGGCCGAACTCGGTGGCTTCCGAGCGCAGGAACTTGCGCCGCGCCGGCACCGCGTCGAACAGCTGGCGCACGTCCACGGTGGTGCCCGGCGGACCCGAGGCGGGGGTGACCTGCATGTTGCCGGCCTGGATCTGCCAGGCATGCTCGCCGTCACGGGTGCGCGAAATGATGGACACCTGCGCCACCGAGGCGATCGAGGCCAGGGCCTCGCCGCGGAACCCCATGGACGCGACCGATTCCAGTTCGTGCAGGTTGCGGATCTTGCTGGTGGCGTGGCGCGCCAGCGCCAGCGGCAGTTCCTCGGGGGGAATGCCGCCGCCATCGTCGGTCACGGCGATGCGGCGGATGCCGCCGCCCTCCAGGCGCACCTCGATCGCGCGCCCGCCGGCGTCGATGGCGTTCTCGAGGATTTCCTTGAGCACCGAGGCGGGTCTCTCGATCACTTCGCCCGCGGCGATCTGGCTGATCAGCAGATCGGGCAGCGCAAGAATGGAGCGGCGTTCTGTCATGGGGTGTTCCGGTATAGCCATAGGGAGGATTTTAGCCTCTGGATGGGCTGGGCTATAGTCGTGGCCTTATTCCCCTTCCGCTTCCAGGGACGTATTGATGCTCGATTTTTTCCAAATGGTGCTCCACATCGACCAGACCCTCGGCGTCTGGGTCCAGCAGTATGGCGTGTGGGTCTATCTGGTGCTGTTCCTGATCGTTTTCGCGGAAACCGGGCTGGTGGTGCTGCCGTTCCTGCCGGGCGATTCGCTGCTGTTCATCGCCGGCGCCTTCGGCGCCACCGGCAGCCTGGATCCGGTGCTGCTGGGGGCGCTGCTGATCGTGGCCGCCATCACCGGCAACAGCGTGAACTACGCCATCGGCCGCTACATCGGGCCGCGCGTGTTCTCGATGAACCTGCGCTTCCTGGATCGCGGCGCCCTGATGCGCACGCACGCGTTCTACGAAAAGCACGGCGGCAAGACCATCGTCATGTCGCGTTTCATCCCCGTGGTGCGCACGTTCGCGCCGTTCGTGGCCGGCGTGGCCGACATGCCGTTGTCGCGCTTCCAGCTGTTCAATATCCTGGGAGCCCTGCTGTGGGTGGTGAGCCTGGTGGCGGCGGGTTATTTCTTCGGCAACATCCCGCTGGTGAAGGAACACCTGAACACCATCGTGCTGATCGGCCTGGCCGCGGCCATCGTGCCGGTGGTGGGCGCGGCGTTGTTCAAGCTGCTGCGCGCGCGCCGGGGCGGCTGACCGCGGCAATGCGAGCCTGGCCACCCCGGAAATGGGATAACGACGGAATCAGAACATCGCGGTGAGGCTTAGCTGGTAGGTCCTGCCGGGCGCGGCGCCCAGGGCGATATCACGCAGATCCTGCTCCGAGGTCGTCGTCATTTTTCTATTGCTGGCGTATTCCCAGTATCTGCGGTTGGTGAGGTTGTAGACTCCCATCGCCACTGTCAGGTGTTTCTTCACGTTGTAGTAGGCCGTCAGATCGAAAATGCTGTATCCGGGGACGCGCAGGTAGTTCTTTTCGTACTTCCCGGAATATTCTTCGAATGAGAGGCTGCCATTGTTCGGGAAATTCTGGCGGACAGGATCGACGGCTTGCTTGCCCTTGACGAAGGTGGCGGTAAGGCTCGCGCCGTAGCGGTTCTGAGGATCATCCCACGCCAATGATGCAATGGCCTTGACAGGCAACACGCTGTCCAGCTCCACCCAGCCATCACCCGAATACGATGATTTCGATTTGCCCTGGTTGTAACCCACGGCAAAAGTGCTGCTCAGTCCGTGGCCGGCGCCGAACAGCGCGCCATAATCGATCCGGGTGACGACCTCGGCGCCATAGATGTATGCCTTGTCGCGGTTCTCCGCGATGGTGAGGCTGGAGATCGAGGCCGGAAGCCTGGCCAGCAGGCTTTGCACGCCCGGTTTCGGCGCGCCTGTCTGGTAGTCCCTCAAGGCGTATTTCCGGTTATAGATGAAATTGTCGTAGCTGTTGTAGAAGACATTGCCGCGCACCGTAAGGCCACGGGCTGCCTTGCCAACCACCCCTAATTCAAACTGGTTGCTGGTTTCGGACTTGAGGTCGGAATTGCCCACCATGGCGGGCGAGGCGCGCCCGATCCTGGGGTGCAGCCAGATTCCCGCTATCTGGCTGCTGGTGGGGTAGGAGACCCCGCGTTTGTACTGCAGGTAGGTATTGAACCCCTGCTTGGACGCATACATGACGGTCAACGAAGGCAATAGCTTCCAGTCCGTAAACGTCTTGCCATGTATCTCGTTGATTTCCGCCAGCGTCAATGCGCCCAGCGCCTTGTCGTCGGACGGCGCCTCAAAGCCCTGCGGGTTGATTTTGTGCCACGAGTATTTCAGGCCCGGCATTACCGAAAGCGCGCCGATGGTGATGGTGTCGCTCAGCCACACATTCGTGTCATAGGTCCTGTTGTTGCCCTGTGGCTGCAAGGTGGGATGGTCCGCGCCGACCTGTTCAAACGGCCGGGAAAAATCCGTTATCGAGAAATTCACGCCGTAATTCAATGCCTGGGCGCCATAGTCCTTGGTGATTTCGCTTTGCAGGCCATAAGTCTTGGTGTTCATGTTGGAGAAGGTCGAAACATTCTCCAAGGGGTTCTCCGTCTCCATGCCGGTCGACCTCCACCTGGAGGAAGTGACGATATCCTGTGCTGACACCGTGTCGTCGCCAACGCGCGTGCGCTGATAGAAGACCTTGCTTTCCATCGTGTCTATCAGGGTGTTGTTTCGTGGCGTGAATACGTGCGCCAGGCTGATTGAGTCGCGTTGCGTGGAGTTCTTCTGCCCGTGTGAGCCCACGATGCTCTCGCGGGCGGCGCTGCTGTTCAGCTTTTTATACATGGGCGCGCTCTCCCTGCTGGATTTACGGTAGAAATCCAGGGTGCCTATGATCCGGCCGCTGCCGCCGGTATCGATCACGCCATTGATCAGCGCCGCATCAGAATGCCAGCGCATCGGATAAGTATCCAGGTAGCCGCTGTTGTTTTGCGTCTGCCTGCCATCACGGCGGCTGTAGGCGAACAATGCCCGGGCGCTGTCATTGCCGAACGCGGTGGTCACGCCGTTGTGCCAGCCATGATCGGTCGTGTCGAACTCGCCGGTGTATTCCAGGTAGCTGCGTTTACCGTCCGTGAGATAGGCATCCGGTGATTTGCTGACGAATGACACGGAGCCGCCGACCACGTTCTTGACCGTGTTCTGGCGTGATCCGGAAGCGATGTTCACCTGGCCGTACAGATAGGGATCGATGTAATCGCGGCCAATGCCAAAAGTATCTTCACCGCTGGAGACCGCGTAACTGCGCCCGGTGGCGTCCGGCAAGGGGATGCCGTTGACATCCAGCGCCACCCGGTTGCCGTCCAGGCCGCGAATGTTGTAGCTGCTGTAACCGCCACGGTCAAAACCCGATTTGCCGTTGCGGGACCCGCTGTTCACGCCCGATGCGCTGATCAGCGGTTGGTAGCGCATGATGGTGCCAAAGTTGTTGCCACCCGTCCTTTTCAGCTCATCGGCGGAAATGGATTGCGTGGTGACATCTTCCGGCTTGATGGTTGCGCTAACAGTGATCGGCGAAAAAATCTTCAACCCATCACGAGCGTCGTGCCTGGCCTCGCCGGGCGTGGCCTCGTTCGGGACGGTCTGGCCATAAGAGGTTGTGGACAACAGGAGGGCTGCCGCCAGCGATATTTTCGTGCGTTTCATGTTCCAGAATCCCTGCATGATGAATACAGGATTGCGCTGGAACGCAAGGCGGAGCGGATAGCAGGCGGACGGCCATGGATCTTTCCAAAAGATGGCCGCTAATCTACCGGGGTCGCCTTTCGGTATCTGTATGGATCCGTCTGAAAATCCGGAGACAAGTCTCGCACCTGCCGGTATATAGGATGGTGTAACCCGGCGCTTGTGATAGCCGCACCGTATTCAAGCCGCAGCCGGATCGTCCGAAGGCATTGATGGCGCGGGCGCAAAAGAAAAGGGCCATGCGCAGGCATGGCCCTATTCGTATCCGGCGTAGTCTCAGCTGACGTCGCCGAGCCGCGCCAGCGGCGGGTTGGCGGTGAAGTAGCGCTGGATGCCGGTCAGCATGGCCTGCGCCAGTTTCTCCTGGTGCGCCGAGGTCTTGAGCAGCGCCTCTTCCTGCGGGTTGCTGATGAAGGCGGTTTCCACCAGCACCGACGGGATGTCCGGCGCCTTCAGCACGGCAAAGCCGGCCTGTTCGACGCTGTTCTTGTGCAGCCGGTTGATCTTCTTGATCTCGTCCAGGAAGGCATTGCCGACCTTGAGCGAGTCGTTGATCTGCGCGGTGGTGGACAGGTCCAGCAGCACCTTGGCCACCTGACGGTCGTGGCTGCCCAGGTTGACGCCGCCGATCAGGTCGGCCGCGTTTTCCTTGTCGGCCATCCAGCGTGCCTGGGCGCTGCTGGCGCCGCGCTGCGACAGCGCGAACACCGACGAGCCGTTGGCCGACGGCTTGATCCAGGCGTCGGCGTGGATCGACACGAACAGGTCGGCGTGCACCCGGCGCGCCTTCTGCACGCGCACATGCAGCGGCACGAAGAAGTCGTCGTCGCGCGTCAGGTAGGCGCGCATGTAGGGTTGGGCGTCGATCAGCGCCTTCAGGCGCCGCGCGATGCGCAGCACCACGTCTTTTTCACGCAGGCCGCTGCCGCCGATGGCGCCGGGGTCCTCGCCGCCGTGGCCGGGATCCAGCGCGATGGTCAGCATGCGTTGCTTGCCACGGCCGGCGGAGGCGGGCGGCGACTTCGGCACCGGCAGCGGCGCGGCGGGCTGCTGGCCGCGCACGCGCGGCGGTTCAGGCGGGTCGGCGCGAGTGGCCGGGTTGCGCTGGATGTCTTCGAGGATGCGCGCCAGCGGATCGTCGGCGTCGGGACCGGTCTTGTTGAGGATGGCGACCAGCGGATCCTGCGCGATCTTGGGATACAGGTCCAGCACCAAACGGTACTGGTAGTCGGCCACCGGCTTGAGCGTGAATACCTGCGGCGCCACGGCCTGCTTCAGGTCGAACACCAGCCGTACCACGTTGGGACGGTTCTGCGCCACGCGCAGGCTCTGGATGTAGGGATCGTCGGGGCGGACCTTGGACACCAGGTCGTTGAGCGCCGCGCTCAGGGTCAGTCCCTCGATATCCACCACCAGGCGGTGCGGATTTTCCAGGGTGAACTGTTCGGCCTTGAGCTCGCTGTCCAGTTCCAGCGTGACGCGGGTGTATTCGTCGGCCGGCCAGGTGCGCACGGCCAGGATGGTGGCGGCCTGCGCCAGCCGCGGCACCACCGGCAGGACGAGCAGGGTGGCGGCGACGCTGATCAGGCGACGTCGGGTGGCGCCTGCCGCTGGGAGGGCGCCGTGTCGGGCGGGGGGACAATCGCGTTCAACCATGTTTGTCCTCGAGCGGTGTGCGCGGTCAGCGTGACATCGCGTCCTTGGCCGGCGTATGCCAGGGAAATCTGCAGGTCGGGAGGGGGCAAAAGGCCCTCGGCCCGTTCCGGCCATTCAATCAAAACGACCGCATCCTCACGCAGCAAATCCCGGAATCCGGCGTCCAACCATTCGCGCGAATCACTAAATCTATAAAAATCAAGGTGATAGAAGTATAAGTTAGAAACTTTATAGGATTCAAGCAGCGCGTAGCTCGGACTCTTGATTCGGCCTGTGATGCCGCATTCCCGCAACAATGCCCTGGAGAAGGCCGTTTTTCCTGCCCCCAGGTCCCCTTGAAGGTGGATACATGCGCCTGCCAGCCCGGTTTCACGACCCGAGACAAGAGGCGCGAGCTGGCGTGCCAGCGCTTCCGTGGCGGCTTCATCGGGCAGGTGCAGGGTCAGGCTGCTGAGGGGAGCGGACATGGCGCGGGTCGGGGGCGAGTGGTAAAAGGTCTGGATGGGAACACGGATCGAACGCAATTATAGGAATTCGGGTTTCTGCTAATCTTATAAGTGATTGCTATTCTCAAATAAGTCCGGCCAGGCGGAATCCGCCGGCCGCGACGGACGCCGCCACGGAGCAGTAAGCGCCATGAAGACCCGCATCGAAAAAGACACCTTTGGCCCCATCGAAGTCCCGGAGGATCATCTCTGGGGCGCGCAGACGCAGCGTTCGCTGCATTTTTTCGCGATCTCCACCGAAAAGATGCCCGAGCCGCTGGTCATCGCGATGGCGCGCCTGAAGCGTGCGGCCGCCAAGGTCAACGCCGACCTGGGTGAGCTCGATCCCAAGATCGCCGATGGCATCATCCGCGCCGCCGATGAAGTCATCGCCGGCAAGTGGCCCAACGAATTCCCGCTGTCCGTGTGGCAGACCGGCTCGGGCACGCAGAGCAACATGAACATGAACGAGGTGCTGGCCAACCGCGCCTCCGAATTGCTGGGCGGCGTGCGCGGCGAAGAACGCAAGGTGCACCCCAACGACCACGTCAACCGCGGCCAGTCGTCCAACGATACCTTCCCCACCGCCATGCACGTGGCTGCCGCCGTGCAGGTCGAGCACCACCTGCTGCCGGCCCTGAAGACCCTGCGCGCCACCTTCGCCGCCAAGAGCGCCGAGTTCTACGATATCGTCAAGATCGGCCGCACCCACTTGCAGGACGCGACCCCGCTGACGCTGGGCCAGGAACTGTCCGGCTACGTCGCCCAGCTCGACCTGGCCGAACAGCAGATCCGCGCCACGCTGCCGGGCCTGCACCAGCTGGCCATCGGCGGCACCGCCGTCGGCACCGGCCTGAACGCCCATCCGCAATTTTCCGCCAAGGTCTCGGCCGAACTGGCCCACGCCACCGAAACCGCCTTCGTCTCCGCGCCCAACAAGTTCCAGGCCCTGGCCTCGCACGAAGCCCTGCTGTTCGCCCACGGCGCCCTCAAGTCGCTCGCCGCCGGCCTCATGAAGATCGCCAACGACGTGCGCTGGCTGTCCAGCGGCCCGCGTTCCGGCCTGGGTGAAATCAGCATCCCCGAAAACGAACCCGGCAGCTCCATCATGCCGGGCAAGGTCAACCCGACCCAGTGCGAAGCCATCACCATGCTGGCCGCCCAGGTCATGGGCAACGACGTCGCCATCAACATCGGCGGCGCCAGCGGCAACTTCGAGCTGAACGTCTACAAGCCCCTGGTGATCCACAACTTCCTGCAGTCGGTGCGCCTGCTGACCGACGGCATGGCCAGCTTCGACCAGCACTGCGCCGCCGGCATCCAGCCCAACCGCGAGCGCATCGCCGAACTGGTCGACCGCTCGCTGATGCTGGTCACCGCCCTGAACCCGCACATCGGCTACGACAAGGCCGCCCAGATCGCCAAGAAGGCGCACAAGGAAGGCCTGTCGCTGAAGGAATCGGCCCTGGCCCTGGGCTACGTCACCGAAGCCCAGTTCGCCGAATGGGTCGTGCCCGGCAGCATGACCAACGCCGGCAAGTAACGCTGCCGTCGCCAAACACGAAGCCGCCCAGTAGGGCGGCTTTTTTTTCAGGTCCAGCAGCGCAACATGCTTCAAAACCCGCCGCGACAGGCGACCTACGAAGAAAAACAAACCCGTGCAATACCCGCGGACAGAAACCTCGCTAAGCGTTCCCCGTCAACAGTAACCACCCCGGAATCGTCAAGGCAGAAAACAACGTCCCCAGGGAAATGAGCACCGCCACCATCCTCCCATCGCCCCCCATCCGCATCGCCAACACATAAGCCGCCGAAGCCGTGGGCAACGCCGCGAACAGCAGCAGCATGCGCGCCTCCAGCGGCGCCAGCCCCAGCAACCTGGCCACGCCGAGCGCCACCAGCGGCAATGCCACCAGCTTCACCGCCAGCATCCACGCGATCAACCCGCCATAGCCCTTGCCGCCTTCCCACGCCAGGCTGGCGCCCACGCACAGGATCCCCAACGCGATCGCCGCCGCGCCCAGGCGGGCCAGCACCGTGTCCACCGGCCCCGGCAGGTGCAGTCCCGCGAGGTTGCACGCCAACCCCGCCAGCGTCGACACCACCAGCGGATTGCGCGCCAGCTCGCGCAGCAGATTGCCGCCGTTGTGGCGCGCCAGGCCGTACACCGCCGCCACGTTCGCCATCGGCACGGCGAAACCGATGATCAGCGCCATCACCGTCTGGCCCTGCGCGCCGCCCAGGCTGGCGGATAAAGCCAGTCCGATATAGGTGTTGAAGCGGAAGCCGCATTGCGCCGATGACGCCAGCCCCAGCGACGTGGGCCTGAGCGCCAGCCCCGCCAGCCACGACAAGGCCACCCCCGAGACGATCACCGCCGCCGTCGCCTGCAACAGTATTGCGGCGTTGCCGGCGCTGATCGGCGTGCGCAGGATGGATTGGAACAACAGGGCGGGGAACAGCACGAAGTACACCAGGCGCTCGGTGCCGGCGAAAAACTCGCGCGAGAAATTGAGTTTGTGGCGCAGCGCCCAACCCAGCGCGACCAGCATGAAATCAGGGAAAACGAGCAGTGCAACCGACATGGATAAGCTATTTTTTCTGGCGCGGGCGCGGGGGATCGGCTCGCTATGCGACTGTAAGCATTTGCTGCTATTCTCCGTCATTCTGGCGGGCGCGTGTGCCACAAGCAACCCATAACAGCACGGCTTTCAGCCCTGCACAACAAGCGATGCCCCGCCAACGCTAACTGCTGACTCGTCCACAGACGAGTGCGCCACAAGACGGTCCGTTCACACCCGGGCTCGCATATTCGGAGGAAACACACCAATGATTAAAGTTCGCTCCCTGGCCATCGCCATCGCGCTGGCTGCCGGCACGGTCGGCGCCTCGGTTGCCCATGCCGCCGACAAGTATCCCGACAAGCCGATCCGCGTCATCGTCCCGTTCGCGCCCGGCGGCTCCACCGACATCATCGCGCGCCTGGTGACGCAGCGCATGAGCCAGGAACTGGGCCAGCCCATGGTCGTCGAGAACAAGGGCGGCGCCGGCGGGGCCATCGGCGCGGCCGAAGCCGCGCGCGCCGCGCCGGACGGCTACACGCTGTCGATCGCCACGGTCTCGACCATGGCCGTCAACCCTGCGTGCCGCCCCAACGACCTGCCCTACGATCCGATCAAGGACTTCCAGCCGGTCACCAACTTCGCCAACACCGCCAACGTGGTCGCCGTGAATCCGAAGTTCCCGGCCAAGGACTTCAAGGGCTTCGTCGAGGAACTGAAGAAGAACCCGGGCAAGTACTCGTACGGCAGCTCGGGCACTTGCGGCGTGCTGCACCTGATGGGCGAATCGTTCAAGATGGCCACCGGCACCGACATCGTGCACGTGCCCTACAAGGGCTCGGGCCCGGCCGTGGCCGACGCCGTCGGCGGCCAGATCGAAATCATCTTCGACAACCTGCCGTCCTCGATGCCGCAGATCCAGGCGGGCAAGTTGAACGCCATGGCGATCGCCTGGCCGGAAGACATCGCTTCGCTCAAGGGCGTGCCGAACTTCAAGCAAGCCGGCTTCCCCGTGCTGAACCAGCCGGTCTGGTACGGCCTGCTGGCGCCCAAGGGCACCCCGATGGAAGTCGTGAACAAGCTGCGCGACGCCGCCGTCGTGGCCCTGAAGGACCCCAAGGTCATCAAGGCGCTGGACGACCAGGGCTCGGCGCCCTCGGGCAACACGCCGGAAGAGTTCGCCAAGGAAATCAAGGAACAGTACGACTGGGCGAAGGACGTCGTGAAGAAGCAGAACATCAAGCTGGATTGATGGCCTGACGGCGCGGGCTCCGGCCCGCCGCCGGCCTGGCAGAGAAGGCGCCCCGCGGGGCGCTTTTTTTTCTTTGCGCGCGGGGCCCGCGCCCAAGGGGCGTCAGCGTTCCAGCGCCGCCTGGCTTGCGTCGCAGGCCGCGCGCAACCGGTCGATCAGGTCTCGATGCACGGCCGTCAGCGGATCCTGGCTGCGCGTCAACACGCTGATCGGCACGCCCAGCGTGGGCGACAGCCGCCGCAGGCGCATGTCGGGTCGCAGCATGGCCTGGGCCGTGATGGCGTCGACGATGGCGTCGCCGGCCCCGGCCTGCGCCAGCGCGCAGGCGACGTAGTGGGTCTGCACCCGGATCGCGGCGTGCGGGTCCACGCCCTGCGCGTCCAGCGCCATTTGGAGCAGGGCGCCGGCGGCGTCGCTGGCGTCCAGCAGGATCAGGTTGTCGCCTGCGACGTCGGCGAGCGCAAGCGGGCCGCCGGCGGGGCCGCGGCCCAGGTGCACCAGTTCGGTCTGGCCCAGTTCGGTGCGCGTCAGGCCGGGCGTCTCGCTGGTGTCGAAGGTCACCGCCAAGTCCAGCTCGCGCGTCAGCATGCCGCGCACCAGCTCGCTGCTGTGGTAGGTGTGGATATCGAAGGTCAGGCCGGGCTGCGCCTCGCGGCTGTCGCGCACCACGCCGGGCAGCAGGCCCAGGCCCAGCGCCGGCGCGCAGCCCAGCCGCAGGTGCGCGTGGGGCCGATCGCGCAGGCTGGCGGCCAGCCTGCGCACGCTGTCCAGGTCCTGGTTCAGGCGCGCCACTTCGGGCGTGAGGATGTCGGCTTCGCGCGTGGCCACCAGACGGCCCTTGACGCGCTCGAACAGCTTGAAGCCCAGTTGCGACTCGGCGCTGGCCAGCAGCTTGCTGGCGGCCGGCTGGGTGATGTGCAGCGCCGCCGCGGCCTGGGTCAGGGAGCCGGTGCGGCGGATCGCTTCGAAGATCTCGATGTGGCGCAGGCGCATGATGCGAAGGGTGGGTCGGCGCAATCCCGCATTCTACGGCGCGACGGGGCACTGCGACAGCGGCGCGGGTCTTGTCTATCATGGACGTCCATGCCGGCCATCCGGCGCCATCCTGGAGCCCTTTCCATGCGCGTGTGCCGTTCCACCGCCGCTCTTTTGCTCGCCGCCGCGCTGGCCGCGGCGCCGTCCGCCTGGGCCCGTTCGCCGGTGGCCGCCGACGACCTGAATCCCGAGGCCGCCACCGGCAGCCAGGCCCGCAAGCTGGTGCGCGCTCCGCATTTCATGATGGTCGCGGCCAACCCCCTGGCCACCGCCGCCGGCGACGAGATGCTGCGGCGCGGCGGCAGCGTGGTGGATGCCGCCATCGCCACTCAGCTGGTGCTCAATCTGGTCGAACCGCAATCGTCGGGCATCGGCGGCGGCGCCTTCATGGTGGTGTATTCGGCCAAGGATCGCGCCATCGTGACCTACGATAGCCGCGAGACGGCGCCCGCCGCGGCGCGTCCCGACCGCTTCCTGGATGCCGACGGCAAGCCGCTGCCGTTCGCGCAGGCGGTCAACAACGGCATGGCGGTGGGCGTCCCGGGCCTGCTGCGCGGCCTGGAAATGGCGCACCAGCGCCAGGGAAAGCTGCCGTGGGCCGACCTGTTCCAGCCCGCGATCCGGCTGGCCGAGCAGGGTTTCGCCGTGTCGCCGCGCTTGCACAAGCTGCTGGCGGGCAACAAGGAATTGCCGCGCCAGCCGGCCGCCGCGGCCTATTTCTACGCGCCCGATGGTAGCGCCTGGCCCGTCGGCCACGTGCTGAAGAATCCCGCCTTCGCGGCCACGCTGCGGGCCGTGGCGCAGGGCGGCGCGGACGCTTTCTACCAGGGCGATATCGCCCGCGACATCGTGGCCGCGGTGCATGCGCATCCCAAGCCGGGCGACCTGACGCTGGCCGACCTGGCGGGCTACCAGGCGCGCCAGCGTGAACCGGTGTGCGGCGCCTATCGCGGCTACGAGCTGTGCGGCATGGGGCCGCCCAGCAGCGGCCCGATCGCGGTGCTGCAGATGCTGGGCGAACTGGAGCAATATCCGATCGGCGATTTCGCGCCTGGCAGCGTCGAAGCGGTGCATTATTTCGCCGAGGCCGGCCGGCTGGCGTTTGCCGACCGCGACTTCTACGTGGCCGACCCGGATTTCGTCCGCGTGCGGGTGCGCGCGATGCTGGATCCGGCGTACTTGCGCGCGCGCGGCGCGCTGATCCGGCCCGACCGCAGCATGAAGGTGGCGCTGCCCGGCGACCCCGAAGGCAAGCTGCTGTCGCTGGGCCGCGACAACGCCCTGGAGCAACCTTCGACCAGCCATCTGGTGGCGGTGGACGCCGACGGCAATGCGCTGTCGATGACCACCACCATCGAGAACGAATTCGGCAGCAAGATCTTCGTGCGCGGCTTCCTGCTGAACAACGAGATGACGGACTTTTCGTCCTCGTTCAAGGATCCCGAAGGGCGGCTGGTGGCCAATCGCGTCGAACCTGGCAAGCGCCCGCGCAGCGCGATGGCGCCGATGATCGTGCTACGCGACGGCAAGCCCTACCTGCTGGTGGGATCCCCGGGCGGCAGCGCCATCATCAACTACGTCGCCAAGACCATCGTGGCGGTGCTCGACTGGAAGCTCGACATCCAGGCCGCCGCGGCCTTGCCGAACCTGGGCAGCCGCAACAAGGAGACCGAACTGGAAAAGGGCACCGCGCTGGAGGCGCTGGCGCCGGCCCTGGAGCGCATGGGGCATCCGGTCAAGGTCACCGATTTCCCCAGCGGCATCCATGGCATCGTGATCGACGCCGACGGCCTGCAGGGCGGGGTCGATCCGCGCCGCGAGGGTTTGGCGCAAGGCGGCTGAGGAGGATTCCCGGCGCGCCATCCGCCGTTCCCGCATGGGCCGGGGCAGGCCCCGCGCCAGGCAGGGCCTGGCGCGCCTTCCTATTCCAGCGCCGACGGATCCAGCCGCATCTTTTCCTCGCGGCTGCGTGCCAGGTAGGTGACGCCCCACATCACCACGCCCAGCAGCAGCAGCCAGCCGGCCACCTGGTACTGGATCACGTCGCGGCCGGTCAGCGGCGTCACCAGGAACAGGCAGGCGGCCGCGCCCAGCCACGGCACGATGCGGTTGATGCGGAAATGCTCGTGCTTGACCTGGTCGCGGCGCAGCACCAGCACCGCCACGTTGACGAAGGCGAACACGCCCAGCAGCAGCAGGGCGGTGGTGCCGCCCAGCGCGCGAATGGCCTCGGAGTCGGCCAGCGCCACCAGGATGATCAGGCCGAACGCCAGCGCGGTGGTGAACAGGATGGCGGTCCACGGCGTCTGGTTACGGCGATGCACGTGGGCCAGGAAGGCCGGCAGCACGCCCTGGCGCGACATGCCGTACAGCAGGCGGCTGGCCATCATCATGTTGATGAGCGCCGAGTTGGCGACGGCGAACATAGAGATCACCGGCATGATGTATTCCACTGGCAGGCCGGGCGCGGCGCGCTTGACCACCAGCACCAGCGGCGTGCTGCTGCCGGCCAGTTCGCCCACCGGCACCAGCGCCACCGCGCAGATCGACACCAGCACGTAGATCACCGCCGTCAGCCCCAGGCCGGTCAGCATCACCTTGGGAAAGATGCGGCTGGGGTTGTGGGTTTCCTCGGCCATGTTGACGGAGTCCTCGAAGCCGACCATGGCAAAGAAAGCCAACGCGGTGGCCGAGGTGACGGCCAGGAACACGCTCTTGTCTTCCGGCGTATCGAAGGCGATGACGCGCGAGAAGTCGGCCTGGCCTTCCGACATGGCGTAAAAGCCCAGCAGGATCACCATCAGCAGGCCGGACAGTTCGATCAGCGTCAGCACCACGTTGGCGCGCACGCTTTCGGACGCGCCGCGCAGGTTCACCAGCATCACCAGCGCCATGAATCCCAGCGCGCCCATGGTGATCCAGGTCTTGCTGGCCTCGATGCCGAAGGCGGCGAACAGATTGGCCGCGAAGGCCTGCGACGCGGTCGCGGCCGACGTCAGGCCCGAGCACATCACCGTGAAGCAGACGATAAAGGTCAGGAAGTGCAGGCCGAACGCCTTGTGCACGTAGAGCGCGGCGCCCGCCGCTTTCGGATACTTGGTCACCAGTTCCAGGTAGGACAGCGCGGTCAGCAGCGCCACGCCGAAGGCCACCAGGAACGGCAGCCAGGCCGCGCCGCCGACTTCCTTGGCGACCTGTCCGGTCAGGGCGTAGACCCCGGTGCCCAGGATGTCGCCGACGATGAAGAGCAGCAGCAGCTTGGGGCCCATCACCCGCTTGAGCGCGGCGTTCTGTTGCGGATCGCCGCTGGGGGCGTTCGTAGCCATAGTCTTTCTCCTTGTTCTCGTTCGATGGGGAGTCGCGCCAGGGCAACGTCGAGGGAGCGGGCATGCAGCGCGGGTATCGCCGCGCATCGCTCCCTCGGTGCCCGCCATGAAGGGCGGGCCGGTGTGATGGGAAAAGTCTAAATCGGCCGGGAGGCGGGCAATGCAACAGTCATGCAACGAATTGTCTGTGCATGCAAGACATGCAAGCGGGTGTAGGGAATGGCGGCAATCGCCGGCGCGGCTCCTGGTTAGGCAGGCATGAAAAGGCCCGCGCAAGGCGGGCAGGGCGGCGCATGGAGCGAGCGCTGATGCCGCGGCCGCTATGGCTGGGGCGGCTCCAGATCGGGCGGCAGGCGGCGCAGCGTGGCGGGCGTGCGCGACAGTTTGATGGGCGAGCCGACGCCGCGATAGTCGCCCTGTTCCAGCACCATGCCGCGATGGCGCGTGTGCGGATGCGCCAGCGCCTGGTCCACCGTCTGCACGGCCGCGGCCGGCACGCCGGCGCGCAGCAGGCGGTCGGCCAGGGCCGCCGCCTCGTGATGCGCGAGCAGGGCGGAGAGGTCGTCGCGCAGGGCCTGGCGATGCGCCAGCCGGTCGGCGTTGGCGGCATAGCGCGGGTCCGCGGCCAGCGCTGGCGCTTCCAGCACTTGCGCCAGCTGCGCGAACTGGCGGTTGTTGCCGACCGCCAGGAAGATCGGGCCGCTGGCGGTGGGCAGGGTCTCGTAGGGCGCGATGTTGGGATGCGCGTTGCCGCTGCGGCCCGGCGTCTTGCCGCTGTAGAAGTAATTGGGCGCGTGCGGATGCAGCAGCGACAGCGCGCAGTCGTACAGCGTGATGTCGAGGAACTGGCCCAGCCCGCTGCGCGCGCGCTCGTTCAGCGCCAGCAGGATCGCCACCGCCGCGTTCAGGCCCGTCACCATGTCCACCACCGGCAGGCCGACGCGGGTGGCGTCGCCGTCGGCTTCGCCGTTCACGCTCATCAGCCCGCACATGGCCTGCGCGCAGGCGTCATAGCCGGGCAGGCCGCCCAGCGGGCCGTCGGCGCCGAAGCCGCTGACGCGGCAGTGGATCAGTTTCGGGAAGCGTTCTTTCAAGGTGTCGTAGCCCAGCCCCCACTTCTCCAGCGTGCCGGGCTTGAAGTTCTCGACCAGCACGTCGGCATCGGCCAGCAGGTGGCGCAGCAGCTCCTGGCCGGCCGCCTGCGACAGGTCCAGCGTCATGCCGCGCTTGTTGCGGTTGACGCCGACGAAGTACGACGCGGTATCGCCCAGGAACGGCGGACCCCAGCCGCGCGTTTCGTCGCCGCCCGGCGGTTCGATCTTGAGCACGTCGGCGCCGTGGTCGGCCAGGATCTGGGTGCAGTAAGGACCGCCCAGCACGCGCGACAGGTCGATCACTTTGCAGCCGGCCAGGGCGCCGGCGTCGGGGAGCTTGGGAGCCATGAAGCCTCTGCGGTCAGTCGATGGAAACGTTGGCGCTCTTGATGAGCGTGCGCCACTTGGGCACTTCGGTCGTGATGAAGCGGGACAGCCCCTGCGGCGTCTGGTCCTGGGCGCGCACGATGCCCTGGTTGCGCAGGGTCTGTTCGATCGCGGGATCGGAAAGCGCGGCCTGGAATGCCTGGTTCAGCCTGGCCACGGTCTCGGCCGGCGTGGCCTTGGGCGCGACGATGCCGAAGAACACGCTGACGTCGTAGCCGGACAGCCCTTGTTCGGACAGCGTCGGCAGGTCGGGCAGGGCCTCGGAGCGCTGCGCGCTGGCCAGGCCGATGGCGCGCAGCTTGCCGGCCTTGATGTACGGCAGCGCCGTCAGGATGTCGGTGAACGACATCGACACCTGGCCGCCCAGCAGGTCGTTGAGCGCCGGCCCGGTGCCCTTGTAGGGAATGTGCATGATGCGCGTGCCGGCCATCTGGTTGAACAGGATGCCGGCCAGGTGCGACGACGCGCCGTTGCCGGACGAGGCGTAGCTGAGCTTGTCCGGGTTCTTTTTGGCGTAGGCGATCAGTTCCTGCGCGTTGGTGGCCGGCACCGAGGGGTTCACTACCAGGATGTTGGGCAGGTGGCCGATGCGGATGATGGGGGCGAAGCTGGTCTCGGGGTTGTAGCCCTGGTTCTTGTACAGGCTGACGTTGATGGCCAGCGGCCCGGAGGTGCCGAACAGGATGGTGTAGCCGTCCGGCTTGGCCGTGGCCACGTATTCGGAGCCGATGTTGCCGCCGGCGCCGGCGCGGTTCTCGACGATGACGGTCTGGCCCAGCGGCTGCTTGAGCTTTTCGGCCAGGCGGCGCGCCAGGGCGTCGGTCGGGCCGCCGGGCGGGAACGGCACCACCAGCGTGACCGGCCGCGACGGATAGGCGTCGGCGGCCAGCGCGGCGGGCGCGGCGGCGATGGCGGCGACCGCCAGCAGCAAAGGGGTGAACAGGCGTTTCATGGTTGTCTCCAGTGGTGGACGCGCCGGCTGTGCCGCCGGCGTCGTGGTGCGCCAGGCTACAGCGCGTGTTGCAGGATGCCGCGGCAGGCGGCGCTTTCGTCGGCGGGAATCGCGTACGGGTCGCGCGGGGCCAGGCGATGTTGCAGCACCTGGTCGGCCAGCAGGGCGCGGCTGGCCAGGCCGTCGCCGGCGGCTTCCCAGCGCAGCGCCGCCATCGATACCGCGTGGTACAGCAGCGAGGCGGCCTGCCGCGCCAGTTCGGCGTGGTCGCCCTGCGCGGCATGTTCGGCCAGCGCATAGGTCCGTTCCAGCGCGTCGGCCTGGGTGGCGGCGAGCGCCGGCGGGCAGGGCAGGCCTTCGGCCAGCAACTGGTCGACATGCCGGCGCAGCGCGGGCAGCGAGCCCTCTTTCCTGATGGCGCGCAGCACGTCCAGCGCCACGATGTTGCTGGTGCCTTCCCAGATCGAGCCCAGGTGCGCGTCGCGCACCAGGCGCGGCTCGGTCCATTCCTCGATGTAGCCGCAGCCGCCGCGCACTTCCATGGCGTCGCCGGTGACCTTGCGCGCATCGCGGCAGGCGCGGAACTTGATCAGCGGCGTCAGGATGCGCGCCAGCGCCGGATCGCCCCGGCCCTGGTCGGCGTCGGCCAGGGCGCGGGCGGTCTGGAACATGACGCTGCGGGCTTGTTCGGCCCATACCGTCATCTTCACCAGCTGGCGCTGCATCAGCGGCATGTCGATCAGGCGCTTGCCGAACGCGCGGCGGTGTTGCGAGACGTAGGTGGCCTCGGTGACGGCGCGGCGCATCAGGCCGGCCGCCCGCATGCCGTTGGACAGGCGCGAGTTGTTGATCATGTCGGCCATGTGCTTGAAGCCCTTGCCGCGCTCGCCCACCAGCCACGCCACCGCGCCTTCCAGGCGGATTTCGCCGCTGGCCATGGAACGGGTGCCGAGCTTGTCCTTCAGGCGCAGGATGCGGTAGTGGTTGTGCGTGCCGTCGGCCAGGTCGCGCGGCAGCAGGAACAGCGACACGCCCTTCAGGCCGGGCTCGCTTTCGCTGCGCGCCAGCACCATGGCGAAGCCGGCGTCGGGGTTGGAGCAGAACCACTTGTCGCCGTGGATGCGCCAGCTGCCGTCGTCCTGGCGCGTGGCCGTGACCTCGGTGGCGCTGACGTCCGAGCCGGCGCCCTGTTCGGTCATGAACATGGCGCCCTGGCGCAGGGCATCGAAATCCTGGCTGGTGACCTGCGGCAGCACCCGTTCGACCAGCGCCGGGTCGCCGAACTTGCGCAGCGTGCGCGCCAGCGAGTCGGTCATGCTGACCGGGCAGCACAGGCCGAATTCAGCCTGTACGAACAGGTGGCTGAGCGCGTACTTGGCGGCGGCGGGCATCGGCTCGGGCCAGCCCAGCACGCCGCCGCGATGCGACAGCGCCGCCAGGCCGAATTCGCTGTAGGCCAGGCGTTCCAGCTCGACATAGGCGGGATGCTTGTCGATGCGTGACTCGTCGGCGCCGGCGCGGCTGCGCACCGACAGGGTGGGCGGATGCTTGTCGGCGGTGGCCGCCAGTTCGTCCATCACGCCGCCCGCCAGTTCGCCCAGGCGGTCCAGGTGCGGCAGCAGGTGCGCGTGCAGCGCCGCGGGCAGATAGCGCCGGGCCAGGGGCGCGGCGTACGGATCGGCGCGGAACAGGTTCAGGCCGCGCGCGTCCGGGACGGGCGTGGCGGTGGCGCGGGTGGGGGCGACGGGGGGCTGGGCGGGGGTATCCATGGCGGCATC
The DNA here is from genome assembly GCF_052906545.1 of Achromobacter sp. CSND-B12. Classification (NCBI taxonomy): domain Bacteria; kingdom Pseudomonadati; phylum Pseudomonadota; class Betaproteobacteria; order Burkholderiales; family Alcaligenaceae; genus Achromobacter; species Achromobacter sp. CSND-B12. The sequence continues at coordinate 4,135,585 of NZ_JBREGJ010000001.1, forward strand.
CTGCGCAAAAGGGGAGTTTCCGGCATGGTGCGATGATGGATTAATCTATACAAATACCGTTTTTGTGTAGACCTATCCAATAAAAATATGAATCTCGGGTGCCGCCGGCAGGCGCGCCCCGGGAGGAGACCGATGGACCTGGATCCGCGCTTGTTGCGCTATTTCATCGCCGTGGCCGAAGAACGCCATTTCAGCCGCGCCGCCGCGCGCCTGCACATTTCCCAGCCGCCCTTGAGCTACGCCATCCGCCAGCTCGAGGACAACGTCGGCGCGCGCCTGCTGGCGCGCACCAGCCGCCACGTCGAACTGACCGCCGCCGGCCAGGTGCTGTACCGCGAGGCCCTGACGCTGCTGCGCCAGGCCGAGGACGTGCGCATGCTGGTGCAGCGGGTCGACGCCGGCCTGCGCGGCCGCTTGCGCATCGGCTTCGTGGGGTCGATGCTGTACCGCGGCCTGCCGGCGCTGCTGGAGTCCATGCGGGCCGAACTGCCGGACGTCGAGCACGTGCTGACCGAATTGAATTCGCACGACCAGATCGAGGCGGTGCGGCGCGGCGAACAGGACCTGGGCTTCATCCATGCCAACCCGGTGCCGGCCGGCGTGGCGGCGCGCGATCTGTTGGCCGAACCCTTCGTGGTGTGCCTGCCGCAAAGCCATGCGCTGGCCGGGCGGCGTTCGTTGGCGTTGGCGGACCTGGCCGGCGATGATTTCGTGTTCTTCGCCCGCGCCGCCTCGCCGAGCTATTACGAGACTGTGCTGTCGCTGTGCGTGGGGGCGGGCTTCATGCCCGTGGTCCGCCACGAGGTGCGCCACTGGCTCAGCGTGGCTTCGCTGGTGTCGCAGGGCCTGGGCGTGTCGATCGTGCCGTCGTGCCTGTCGCGCAGCGGCCTGGCGGGCACCCGGTTCATCGCGTTCGAGCACCAGGCGCGCTCGGTCAGCCAGGTGATCTGGCCGCAAGAGGGCCGGTCGCCGCTGCAGGAAAAGGCGCTGGCGCTGGTCGAGCGCCAGTTCCCCGCGGGCTGAACGGGCGTCCGGGTGTTGTCACCTGACCGGCCCGCCTGAAATCAGTCCGGCAGCCGAGCGAAGCGGTTGGTGAGCGTGCCCAAACCCGTCAGCGTCACGTCGACTACGTCGCCGTCGCGCAGGTCGGGCGAATGGCCGTCGGTGCCCATCCACAGGATGTCGCCGGGCTGCAAGGTGAGGTAGCGGCTCATCGTGCTGATGAAGGTATCCACGCCGAACAGCATGTCGCCGGTGCCGAAGCGGGTGCTCTCGCGGCCGTTGACGCTGACCACCGTCTCCATGCGCGCCAGGTCCGGGTCGGTCTCGATCCAGGGCCCCATCGGCTTGAAGGTGTCGGTGTTCTTGGAGCGCCAGAAAGTGCGGTCGGAGGCCTGCCAATCGCGCGCGCTGACGTCGTTGCCGATGGTGTAGCCGAGGATGCCGGCGCGCACCTCGTCGGGCCGCACGTGCTTCATGCGCTTGCCGATCACCACCACCAGTTCGCCCTCGTAGTGCACGCGGTTGGCGTCGGCCGGCATCAGCACGTCCTGTCCATGCGCCAGCAGCGCGTTGTTGGCGCGGTAGCCGACGTCGGGCTGGGTGGGAATGTTCTTGCCCTCGGTGCCGATGTGCTGGACATAGTTCAGGCCGACGCAATAGAAGGTCGGCGGGATCACCGGCACTTCGATCCGCACGTCGGCCAGGCGCAGCGATTCGTTGCGCTTTTCATGGCCGTTGAACGGGTCGCCGCGCACCGGCGTGATGCGGTCGTCATCGAGGATGCCGTAGAACGTTTCGCCGTCGTGGGTGCAGCGTATCCATTTCATGGTGGGTTCCTTCAGGCCGCCTGGGCGGAAAAACTGGGTTCGTCATTGGTCATGCGGGCGATGAGCCATTCGCCGTCGCGGCGCGCCAGTTCGACGCGCAGGGTGCGGATGGTGTCCACGCCCGCCAGCGGCGCCGGGCCGGACAGCGGGCTGCCGCTGTCATGCCGCACCACCAGCATGTAGCCGCGCAGCGCGCAGTGGTCCGCGCTCCAGGCATGCGCCGCCAGGTTGCAGATCAGGTGATGGATGCGCTGGGTCGCGGAGCGGCGCGCCAGCGCCGCCAGCACGGCGTCGCGGCCCGCCAGCGTCTGGCCCTGGCGCAGCCAGACGCCGTCGGGAGCGAGGCGCCGCACCAGGTCGTCGTAGCGGCTTTCATCCAGGTCGCGAAAGAACGCCATGACCTGGTTGTGGCAGAGGGACAGGGTGTCGCTCATGGGGATGTCATCCTCAGCATGGTTTCATCGATGGCGGCCAGCGTCTCCGCGCCGCACAGTTGCATGGTGCGCGCCAGCTCGTCGCGCAATATCTCCAGCGCCTTGCAGGCGCCGGGGTGACCGCCCGCCAGCACGCCGTAGAGCGTGGCGCGGCCGGTCAACACACCGGCCGCGCCCAGCGCCAGCGCCTTGAAGATGTCGCTGCCGCGCCGCACGCCGCCGTCCAGCAGCACCGGCACCCGGCCGCGTGCGGCGGCGATCACTTCCGGCAAGGCGGCCAGCGTCGCGATGCCGGTGTCGAGCTGCCGCCCGCCGTGGTTGGAGACGACCAGCGCGTCGGCGCCGATAGCGACGATGGCGTCCACGTCCAGGGCATTGACCACGCCCTTGACGATGAGCTTGCCCTGCCAGTCTTCGCGCAGCCGCGCCAGGTCGTCGAGCTTGAACGCCGGATCGTAGTTGCGGCCGGCGACGGATTTCATGGCCTTGCGGTCCGTGGCGACCCGCGCCAGCCCCGCCAGGCTGGGCATGGCCGGCGGCCGCCGCAGCAGCATGTCCAGCGACCAGGCGGGCTTGCGCGCGAACTGGAAGAAGTTGCGCGGGTTGATCTTCATGGGAAACGCCAGGCCGTGCGCCAGGTCGCGTTCGCGCTTGCCGCCCACTGGCAGATCCACCGTGATCATCAGCGCCTCGTAGCCGGCGGCCCCGGCGCGCCGGATCAGGTCGGCGAGCCGGGCCTTGTCCTGCAGGATGTAGGCCTGGAACCAGAGCCGTCCGGGCGCCCGGTCGGCGATCTCCTCGATCGACGCGGTGGCGGACGTGGACAGGGTGTAGGGAATGCCGGCCTGGGCGGCGGCGCGCGCCAGCGCCACGTCGCCGCCGCGCCAGCCGAAGCCCACCGCGCCGGTGGGCGCGATGGCGCAGGGCAGGGCGGCGGGGGCGCCGACAAGCATCGCCGTGGCATCCACCCGCGAGACATCGCGCAGCACCCGCGGCGCCAGTCGCAGGCGCTGGAACGCGCCGGCGTTCTCGCGCAGCGTGATCTCGTCCTCGGCGCCGCCGTCGAAGAAGTCGAACACCGGCCGCGGCAGGCGCGCCCGGGCCGCGAGCCGCAGGCGCTCGATGGAATAGCAATCGTCCAGCCGGGCGGTCATTGCATGCTGCTCCGATGGACCATCATTCGCCTTTGACATTGCCTTTCTTGATCACGTCGGCCCAGCGCTTGCGGTCCTGCACCAGGAATTGGCTGAACTGTTGCGGCGTGCCGCCGTCGGCCAGGGCGCCGAGCGAGGCGAGCTGTTGCCGCACCGCCGGATCGGCCAGGGCCTCGTTGGCGGCCCGGTTCAGCTTGTCGACGATGGCCTTGGGCGTGGCGGGCGGCGCCAGCATGCCCACCCAGGTGGCGGCTTCGTCGAAGCCGGGATAGCCCAGGCTTTCGAGCGTCGGCACGCCGGGGAAGTCGGGCTGCGGCTCGCGCGTGCCGATGGCCAGCACGCGCAATTGCTTCTGCGCCACGTAGTTGGCGATGCCGACGCTGGGATAGAACATGAACGAAATGCGGCCCGCCAGCATTTCCTGCAGGGCCGGACCGTTGCCCTTGAAGGGCACGTGCATCATGCGCGCGCCGGTCATGTTGGCCAGCATCTCGGCCGTCAGGTGCGCCGACCCGCCGATGCCCGACGAGCCGAAGGTGAGCTTGTCCGGACTGGCCTTGGCCGCGGCCACCAGCTCCTGCATGGTCTTGTAGGGCGAGCCATAGCTGGTCACCACCACCATGGGCAGCTTGGCGAAGTTGCCGACGGGCGTGAAATCCTTGACCGCGTCATAGTTGTAGCGCTCGGGGTACAGCAACGGATTCACGTTCAGCGTGAGCGAGGTCACCAGCACCTTGTAGCCGTCGGGTTCGGCGCGCATCACGTCGTTGGCGGCGATGGACGCGCTGGCCCCCGGCTTGTTCTCCACCACGATCGAGGTATTCAGGCTCTCGGACATGCGCTTGGCGAGAATGCGCGCGATCACGTCGGTCGGCCCGCCGGCGGCGTAGCCGACTTCCATGCGGATCGGCCGCGACGGGTAGTCGTCGGCCCGGGCGGGCGCGGCAACGCCCGCGCCGATCAGCGCGGCGCACAGCAGCTTGGTCCATTTTTTTGTGTTCATGATGTCTCCTCCTTGTGTTGGTATCAGTATTGGTCGGGGAAGTACCGGTCCGCCATGACCTGGCAGCGCTTGATCAGGCGCGGCTCGTCCGGCCGGTAGTCGGCCACGGCGTTATGGATGGTCCCCATGTTGTCCCACATCAGCACATCGCCTTCCTGCCACTGGTGGCGATAGCGGTACTTCTCCTGCAGCTGGTGCCTGAACAGGAAGTCCAGCACCTCGGCGCTGCGCGCCTCGGGCAATTCGTTGATCCTGACGGAATAGCCGGGGTTGGCGTACAGCACCTTGCGGCCCGTGATCGGATGCGTCAGGAAAACGGGGTGCGACACCGGTGGCTTGCGGCGCTTCTGCTCCTCGGTCAACGGGGGCCGGGTGCTGCCTTTTTCCCGCCGCATCATTTCCCAGAACTTGTTGAAGTCGTGGGTGATGGTCATGCCGTCCAGCTCGTCCTTCAATGCCTGCGGCAGGTCGTCATAGGCGGCGTGCATGTTGCAGAACTCGGTGTTGCCCAGCGACTTGCCGTCGCGCATCGGGATGCGGATGCCGTACAACACGTTGCTGAAGGCGATGGTTCGGCTGTAGGACATGTCGGTGTGCCAGTCCTGGCCGGCGTCGCTCAGGCCCACCGGCTTGCCGTTCTCCACCATGTTCGACAGGATCATCACTTCCGGCAGGCCGGGCTCGAAGTACATGTTGGCGACGTTCACTTCCAGCGTGCCGAAGCGCTCGGCGAACGCCTTCAGGTGCCGCGCCTCCAGCGCCTGTTTCGGGAAGCTGACCACGCCATGCCGGCCCAGCGCCGCCTCGATGGCGCGATAGTCGGCGTCGGCCAGGGGGCGGGCCAGGTCGATATCCAGGATGCGGGCGCCCAACGGGCCTTCGCCAGCAACGATTTTCATGATCTCTCCGTTTTCGGGATGGGCAAGGCCAGGGACGGCCTTGCGGGGATGCCAGGGCTAGAAAGCGGCCTGCAGAATTCCTGAGGCCTCGGCTTCGGATACCGGCCGGGGATTGAGCGCCAGCCCTCGTTCGGTCAGGACGTCGCGGGCCATGGCGCCGAGCGCCTCGCGTGCCACGCCAAGTTCCGACAGCCGCGCGGGCATGGCGTGGCGCCGCTGGATGTCCCGCACCCAGGCCGACAGCGTGACGTGCGGCCGGCGCGCCCGCTGGTTGATTGCGTCGAGCGCCGGCCGCAGCGCGTCGGCCGCTGCCGCTTCGTTGAACGCCAGCGCATGCGGCAGGATCACGCTGTTGACCGCGCCGTGCGACAACCGCTGGCGCGACGCCACGACATGGCAGATGGCGTGATGCAGGCAGCTGCGCGCCATCGACAGGGCCAGCCCGGCCAGATGCGCCGCTTGCAGGATCGCGCCGCGCGCGTCGCCAGCGGCGAGGCTGTCGCCGTCGAGGGCGCTGTCGAACAGCCGGAGCGCCTGCACGGCGATGCAATCGGACACGGGCGATCGTCCCCGCGAATACAGGGCCTCCAGCGCGTGGGCGATGCCGTTCATGGCGCTGTCGCGCAGCAGCGCGACGGGTTGGCCCGCGCTCAGGCGCGGATCGATCAGCAGGGTCGCCGCGGCCACCCTGCGGTTCCAGAACATCAGCTTGTGGCCGTCTTGCCGGCGCACGCCGAACGACGACGTGGTTTCCGCGCCCGAGGCGGTCGTGGGGATGCCGATGATCGGCAGCTGCGGTCGGACACGGCGCGGAATGCGCACCGTGGCGGGCGGTTCGAAGGTGGTGACGTGGTCGGCCAGCCGGCCGCCTTCGGCCAGCAGCAGCGCCAGGGCCTTGGCGCTGTCGGCCACGCTGCCGCCGCCGATGGCGATCAGGCTGTCCGCGCCGAATGTCCGCACTTTTTCGGCCATTGTTTCCACAAAATCGACACTGGAGTGCCGCGGGACTGCCGGAAGCCGCAGGTGATCGAGTCCGCTCCAACAGGCGGACAGGGTCTCGAAAGCGGCGGATCGCGCCATCGCCTCCTGTGCCAGAATCGCCGGCCGGAAACAGCCTAGCGCGTCCAGTTCCTTTAATATCAAGGCCGATACGCCATCACCGAAACACACATGGGTGCCGAACAGGTGGTAGTCGAAAGCGGCGGCGCTGGCGGCGGCAGTGGGGGGACGTTCTTGGCTCATGCGGCCAGTATAGAGAGACCGATCGCCCTGAAAAATCACCAAAAAAGGAAATCGTTTTTTCCTTTTTGGAAACACACGAGTTGGAAATGAACGTCATCGATTGCCTGGAAGTCTTCGTCGAAGTCGGCAAGAGCCTGAGTTTCTCCAAGGCGGCGGAAAGCCTGGCGTCGAGCCGCTCGGCGGTCACCAAGAAGATCGCCTGGCTCGAAGCGCACTTCGAAGTGCAACTGCTCAACCGCAATACCAAGCACGTCAGCCTGACCGAGAGCGGCCGCCTGCTGCTGGAAAACGCCGATACGCTGGCGCTGAGCCTGATGAACCTGAAGGAGCTGGTGCAGGGGCCGGTGCTGACCGCCAGCGGCCGCATCCGCATCGGCACGCCGCCGTCGTTCGGCACCGTGCACATGGTGCCGGCGATCCAGGACTTCCTGGCGCGCTATCCCGCGATCAAGGTGTCGCTGCTGATCGATGACGGCCGTGGCGACCTGATCGCCGAAAATCTGGACCTGTCCGTGCGCATCGCGCCGAGGTTGAAGGATTCCAACCAGATCGCCTACAAGATCACGCTGGTGCCGCAAGTGGTGGTGGCGACGCGCGACTATCTGGCCCGCCACGGTCGGCCCGGGAAGCCGCAGGACCTGGAACGGCACAACTGCCTGGTGCACAACCTGAAGGCGCCCACCGGGCAATGGAGCTTCACCGACGCCCAGTCGAACACCCACGTGGTGCGGGTGGCGGGCTCGTTCAATTCGAACCTGGGGGAAGCGCTGATGAACATGACCAAGCGCGGCGGCGGGGTGTCGATGCACCCGCGCTACATGGTCGAACAGGACATTGCCGATGGCGCGCTGGAAGTGCTGCTGCCGGGCTACGAGCCGCAGGGGCTGGACATCCATGCGGTCGTGCAGACCCGCCGCAACCAGCCCGACAAGGTCAGGCTGGTCGTGGAACACCTGCGCAACTGGTTCAAGGACGCCGACTGGAAGCGCTGAGCGCGCGCCAGCGGATGCCGGTGCTGTCCTAGCGGAACACCACGGTCTTGTTGCGGTTCAGCAGGATGCGGTGCTCGACGTGGCTGCGCACGGCGCGCGACAGCACCAGCGATTCGATGTCGCTGCCGACCTGGGTCAGGTCCTGCGCCGTCATGGTGTGGTCGACGCGCTCGATGTCCTGGTCGATGATCGGGCCTTCGTCCAGGTCCGAGGTGACGAAGTGGGCGGTGGCGCCGATGATCTTCACGCCGCGCGCATGCGCCTGGTGGTACGGGCGGGCGCCCTTGAAGCTGGGCAGGAAGCTGTGGTGGATGTTGATGGCGCGGCCGTTCAGCGCGCGGCACATGTCGGCCGACAGGATCTGCATGTAGCGCGCCAGCACCACCAGGTCGATCTCGTAGCGGTCCACCAGCGCCAGCACCTGGCGTTCCTGTTCGGCCTTGGTGTCGGGCGTGACGGGCAGGTGGTGGAACGGGATGCCATAGGACGCGGCCAGGCTGGCGTAGTCGTTGTGGTTCGAGACGATGGCGGCCACTTCGGCATGCAGCTGGCCGCTGTGCACGCGGAACAGCAGGTCGTTCAGGCAATGGCCCTGCTTGCTGACCATGATCAGCAGGCGTTCCTTGCGGCGGGCGTCATGCAGCTGCAACTCCATGCCGTACTCGGCCGCCATCTCGTCCAGGCGGGCGCGCAGCGCGTCCGGAGCCGCGCCGGCCGGCAGGTCGAAGTGCACCCGCAGGAAGAAGCGGCCGGTCTCCTCGTCGCCAAACTGCTGCGAATCGAGGATGTTGCAACCCGATTCGAACAACAGGCCGCTGACGCGGAAGACGATGCCGGTGCGGTCGGGGCAGGACAGGGTCAGGATGTAGTCGTTGTGCTGCATTGTTCAGGGAAAGGAAGGAGAGGAAGCGTCGTCGGCCAGGCGCGCCAGGGTTTCTTCCGCCAGCGCCAGGCTGGAAGTCAGTCCGGGCGATTCTATGCCAAACAGGTTCACCAGGCCGGACACGCCATGCGTGGCCGGGCCGGCGATGACGAAATCGGCGGCCGGCTCGTGCGGACCGGAGATCTTGGGGCGGATGCCGGTATAGCCAGGCGCCAGGGCGTCGTCCGGCAGGGCCGGCCAGTAGCTGCGCACGGCGGCGTAGAAGACCTCGGCGCGGGCCGGGTCGATGGTGTAGTCCTCGGTGCCGACCCATTCGGTGTCGGGGCCGAACTTGGCCTGGCCGCCCATGTCGAGCGTCAGGTGCACGCCCAGGCCGGCGTGTTGCGGCACGGGGTAGATCAGGCGCGAGAACGGCGCGCGGCCGGACAGCGTGAAATAGCTGCCCTTGCACAGGTAGTCGGTGGGGATGCTGGCGGCCGGCACGCCTTCGATGCGGCGCGCCAGCGCCGGGGCCTGCAGGCCGGCGGAATTGATCAGCACGTTGCAGCTCAGGCTCATGGCCTCGTCGCCGCCGAACTGCAGGTCGAAGCCGCCTTCGGGGCGCACCCGGCCGGACACCAGCGGGGTGTGGAACACGCACTGGGCGCCAGCGTTCTCGGCATCGCCCTGGTAGGCCAGCATCAACGCGTGGCTGTCGACGATGCCGGTGGACGGCGACACCAGCGCCGCCGTGCAGCGCAGCGCCGGTTCCAGCCGCATGGCGTCTTCGCCGGAAATGAACTGCAGATCGTCCACGCCGTTGGCGCGGGCGCGCTGCGCGATGCCTTCGAGCTGCGCGGCCTGCTCGGTGCTGGTGGCCACGATCAGCTTGCCCAGCCGCTTGTGCGGAATGCCGCGTTCGGCGCAATAGGCGTACAGCAGGTGCTTGCCGCGCACGCACAGGCGGGCCTTGAGGCTGCCCGCGGGGTAATAGATGCCGGCGTGGATCACTTCGGAATTGCGCGAGCTGGTGCCGGTGCCGATGGCCTCGGTGGCCTCGGCCACCAGCACCTCGCGGCCCGACTGGGCCAGGGCGCGGGCGATGGCCAGGCCGACCACGCCTGCGCCGATGACGACGCAATCGATGTCGGCGCTCATGACTTCCTGCCCTCTGCACGGGCGCCGGCGGGCGTCAGGTCGAAACCGCCGGCGTGGAAGACCAGCGGCGGCTCGCCGCTATGTCCGCATCGTTCGACTTCTCCCACCATGATGACGTGATCTCCCTCGACATAGCGGCTGCGGTTGTGGCATTCGAACCAGGCGGCGCAATGGCCGTCCAGCATCGGCGTGCCGCCGGGCGCGTGGTGCACGGTCAGGCCGGCATAGCGGTCCGGCGTTTTGCCGGTGGCGAAGCGCCGCGCCAGCGCGATCTGGTCGGCGCTCAATACATTGACCACGTAGCGCTGGCACTGCTCGAAGGCGGCCAGCGACGAGGAATTGCGCGACAGGCTCCACAGCACCAGCGGCGGATTCAGGGACACCGAGTTGAACGAGCTGACCGTCAGGCCGATGGGGGCGCCATCGAGGTCGGCGGTGGTCACGACCGTGACGCCGGTGGCGTAGCGGCCGAGTGCGGTGCGGAAGAAGGCTGCGTCGAAATCAGGGGAGGAGGCTGGCATGCAATTGATAGATGGGGCGGGCGCCGCGGGAGCGGCGCCCGGCGGCGTCAGGGCGACAGGCGTTCGATCTTCCAGCCCTGGCCGTCGGCGACGTAGCGCAGGCGGTCGTGCAGGCGCGAGGGCCGGCCTTGCCAGAATTCCATCGCGGTGGGCTTGAGGCGGTAGCCGCCCCAGTGCGGCGGGCGCGGCGGCTGGTCGCCGTAGCGGGCGCGGAACTCCTGCTCGCGGGCTTCGAGTTCGGCGCGGGTGATGGGCTGGCTCTGGCGCGAGGCCCAGGCGCCGATGCGCGAACCGGCCGGGCGGCTGTGGTAGTAGGCGTCCGACTCTTCGGCCGGCACTTTTTCCACCACGCCCTCGATGCGCACCTGGCGCTCGAGCGGCTGCCAGAAGAACAGCAGGCAAGCGCGCGGCTCGGCCAGCAGGTCGGTGCCCTTGCGCGACTCGTAATTGGTGAAGAACGTGAAACCCTGCTCGTCGAAGCCCTTGATCAGGACGATGCGGGCACTGGGCTGGCCGTTGGCGTCGACCGTGGCCAGGGTCATGGCGTTGGGCTCGGGCACCTTGGCGGCCAGGGCCTCGTCGAACCAGCGGGTGAACTGCTCGAACGGGGACGCGGCGGCGTCGCTTTCCAGCAGCACGTTCTTTTCGTAGCTTTGACGCAGATCGGAGACAGACATGGGACGTTTGATTCAGCGTTGATAACAAGCAGTTTATACCGCCGAAGAAACGCTCCCCTCATTGACCCCGCGCAGGGCCCGGGCAAGTTTTTGCGCCGGGGGCGCCTCAGGCGCCTTCGGGCAGCGCGTGGCTGTCCTGTTCCAGGCGCCGGGCGATGGCGTCCAGGCGGGCATCGTGGATGCCGGCGGCGCGCAGGGCCTGGGCGGTCTGCACCACGTAGTCGGTGCAGGGGCCATAGCGGCCGGCGGCGCGGCGCACGATGGCCAGCAGCTCGGCCTCGGGCAGGGCGCGGATGTAGGCCGGGTTGTCCCGGTTCATGATGAAGACCAGGGCGCGGACCGGGCCGGCCTCGGTGCTGCAATTGATCCAGCGGGGCAGGTAGGCGCCGGTGGACATCTCGCGGTCCCACAGGGCGGGGAAATAGGTCGGCACCTGGTTGCCGGCCAGGCGGTAGACCACGCCGCGGCAGGAGCCGCCACGGTCCAGCCCAAACACCAGGCCGGGGCATTCCGGCGTGCCGCGGTTGACCCGCGACCACAGGCACAGCGCGCGGTGATGGCCGCGCAGGGTGGCCAGGCGGCGTTCCTCGAAGTCGAAGTCGGGGCGCCAGATCAGTGATCCGTACCCATATACCCAGACGTCTTCCCCGTCCCGCCAATGCTGCAAGGCCGCCTGCAGCGATGCCTGCCGCTCTTCGGGGGTCCACAGGCGAAAAGGCAGGCTGGCGCCGGCCACGGGAGGAGAAGACTGCATGTTCACGACTACGGTTTCCGGTCAGATTCGAGCGGGGGGTTGCGATTGGCCCAGCCGCCAGCCATCAGGGCCACGGAATAGGCCCAGAACAGCGGGGCGACGCCAATGACCGCGCCCAGCGCGCCGAAGGTCAGCGGCAGGGAAACCTGGGAGCCGTTGATCAGCGCCATCCGCAACCCCACGGCTTCGGCGGCGCGGCCCGGCGGCGAATGCTGGTGCAGCAATGAAAGCATACTCGGTTGGCAGCAACCCAGCGCAAGCCCCAGGATGAAGGACAGCACGATCAGGACGCCAACGTCGGTGAACAGCGGATAAAGCATGAAATCGATGGCGGCGGTGGCCATGGCCACCCGCACCAGTGTCCAGGACCGCACCCGGCGCTGGATCAGGGGCAGTACCAGGCGGATGATGAACGTTGCCGCCGCGAAGGACGCGAGAATGACGCCGATGGTGGTGGCGGACAGGCCGATGGCGACACCGAAGATCGGCACCACGAACAAGTGCGTGTCCCAGGCGCCCGACAGGATGGTGTTGACCATCAGGATGCGGCGCAGCGCCGGCACCGCCAGCAGTTCCGTCACGCGGCGGCGCTGCGCTTCCTTGGTGCCGGCCAGCTGCGAATCCACCGCCTTCAATTGGTGCCGCAGCGCATACAGGCCGCCGGCCGACAGTAGCGGACCGAGCGTCAGCAGGCCGAAGGCCAGCCGGGTGCCCAGATGGTCGATCGCCAGGCCGGCGATCAGCGGTCCCGAGAAGCCCGAGCCCGCCAGCGCCAGCGACATCAGCGAGAAATTGCGCAGCCGCTGGGCCGGCTCGGCGTGGCCCAACAGGTCCTGCGTGGCCACTTGGTGCAGCATGAAGCCGATGCCGATGCAACAGGACGCCACCAGCAGCGCGAACTGGGTCTGCGACAGGAACGGCAAGGCCGTGCCAACCGCCACCAGCGTGGTGCCGGTGACCAGCGGCCGGACGATGCCGACGCGGTCCACCCAGCGTCCGGCGCGCACCGAGAACAGCATCGGCAAAACCGCGAACACCGCCACCAGGGTGCCCACCTTGAAGGTCGACAGCCCCATTTGCAGCGCCGTCAGGGATACGGTGATCCGTCCCCCTGTCAGCGCCACATGGTTCAACATGGCCAGCAGGCACAACAGCGCCGCCCCGGAAAACTCCGGGGCGGCGCTGTGTGAAGAGGGGGGAGGGGGCGAATTGGACACGGATACGGCTTAACTGCATTCATTCTGTCCCTATCGTCGCCCTATGTCGAGACGTGGATTTTTTGCGCCGCCGCAATTCTCGATTGCCAATGGTGACAAGATAGGCGCCATCTATGGTCCAACTGAGATGGGGATGCGGCAAGATGGCATCACGTTGCCGGCAAGGTTCCATAGAATGGAAACGCTAATGCGCCGCAACAGATGTATCGTTCGTGCAACGGAACAATATTGCCTGCCCACGACCCAATGCCGGGTGCTTTACCGTTTTTCACCCTTTCGCCACAGATTGGCCATGCTTTGACGCAGCCCCCCGTTTAGGATGAGCGGGCAGTATGGGTACGTACAGCCGGCCCGATCCGTATCGAGTTATTCGAGTGGTGGACGATGCCTCCGCCGCCTCCTCCGAACTGGTTCAATGAAAAAGCCTCGTAGCAAAGTCCAGCGTTACGTCCTGATCGCCGTCGTTCTCCTGATCATCGCCTTTGGCGTCCGCGCCGCCTTTTTCTCATCGCCGCCGCCGCCCACCTTCGCCGTGGCCGAGGTCGTTCGCGGCAATCTCGAAGACAGTGTGCTGGCCAGCGGCACCATGGACGCCATCGAGCGCGTCAGTGTCGGCGCGCAGGCCACCGGTCAGTTGAAGTCGCTGAAGGTGGCGTTGGGTGACCGCGTGACGCGCGGCCAACTGGTCGCCGAGATCGACGACCTGACGCAGCAGAACGAACTGCGCAATACCCAGGCCGCCCTGCAGACACGCCGCGCCGAGCGCGCCGCCAAGGTCGCCACCCTGAAGCAGGCCGAGCTGGCTTTCCGCCGGCAGCGCCAGATGCTGGCGGCCGATGCCAGTTCGCGCGAGGCCTTTGAATCGGCCGAGGCCACGCTGGGCGTGACCCGGGCCGATATCGCCGCGCTCGACGCCCAGATCGTCCAGGCCGAAATCGAGGTCGACAAGGCCAAGGTCAACCTGGGCTACACCCGTATCGTGTCGCCGATCGACGGCGTGGTGGTGGCGGTGGTGACCAAGGAAGGCCAGACCGTCAACGCGATCCAGAGTGCGCCCACCATCATCAAGGTGGCCCAGGTGGCCACCATGACCATCAAGGCGCAAATCTCCGAGGCCGACGTGACCCGCGTCAAGCCGGGCCTGCCCGTGTACTTCACCATCCTGGGCGAGCCGGACCACCGCTATCACGCCACGCTGCGCGCGGTGGAGCCGGCGCCGGATTCGATCCAGAAGGACGACGCCGCCACGTCGCTGACCTCGTCCAGCTCCACATCCACCAGCGCGGCCGTCTATTACAACGGGCTGTTCGACGTGCCCAACCCGGACGAGAAGCTGCGCATCTCCATGACCGCGCAGGTTTCCATCGTGCTGGGCGAGGCGCGCGACGCCGTGGTGGTGCCGGCCTCGGCCTTGGGCAAGCGCGGCGAGGACGGGCGCTACGAGGTGCGGGTGGTCGGCAAGGACAACCAGACCGAGACCCGCAAGGTCAAGATCGGCATGAACAACAACGTGCAGGCGCAGGTGCTGGAAGGCCTGGAGGTGGGCGAGCGCGTGGTGTCGGCCGACGCCGCGCCGGTGGCCGCCGCGGCGGGACGCTGATATGGCCGAACCGTTGATTTCGCTGTCCGGCGTCCGGCGCGAATTCCCCGCTGGCGAGCAGACCATCGCCGTTCTCAAGGACATCAACCTGACCATCGAGGCCGGGGAAATGGTGGCCATCGTCGGCGCGTCCGGTTCGGGCAAGTCGACCCTGATGAACATCCTGGGCTGCCTGGACCGCGCCACCAGCGGCGACTACCGCGTCAGCGGCCGCAGCACGGGCGAACTGGATCCGGACGAACTGGCCGAATTGCGGCGCGAGCATTTCGGCTTCATCTTCCAGCGCTACCACCTGCTGTCCGACCTGACGGCGCAGGGCAACGTCGAAGTGCCGGCCGTCTACGCCGGCAAGCGCCGCGAGGCCCGGCTGGAACGCGCCGCCGACCTGCTCGAGCGCCTGGGGCTGGGCGAACGCACCGGCCACCGCCCGGGCCAACTGTCCGGCGGCCAGCAGCAGCGCGTGAGCATCGCCCGCGCGCTGATGAATGGCGGCGACATCATCCTGGCCGACGAGCCGACCGGCGCGCTGGACACGCACACCGGCCAGGAAGTGCTGCGCATCCTGGAGGAACTGAACGCCGCCGGCCACACCATCATCCTGGTCACCCACGACATGAACGTGGCGCGGCACGCGCAGCGCATCATCGAGATCAGCGACGGCGAGATCGTCTCGGACCGGCGCAACCCCGACGCGCCGCGCATCGAGGTCGTGCGCGAGGAGGCGGCGCCGCTGCCGCCGCGGCCGGCCTGGCAGGCCTACCTGGACCGCTGCGGCGAGGCGTTGCGCATGGCGCTGCTGGCCATGAACGCGCACCGCCTGCGCACCTCGCTGACCATGCTGGGCATCATCATCGGCATCGCCGCCGTGGTGTCGGTGGTGGCGCTGGGCGAGGGCTCGCGCCAGAAGATCCTGGAAGACATCAGCGAGATCGGCACCAATACCGTCGAAGTGTTTCCCGGCAAGGACTTCGGCGACGAAAAGGCCCTGACCATCCGCACCCTGGTGCCGGCCGATGCCGAGGCCCTGTCACGCGAGTCCTACGTGGACAGCGTCACGCCCGAGGTTTCCACCAGCAACACGCTGCGCTATCGCAACGTGGCGGTGAATGGCTCGATCCAGGGCGTGGGCGAGCAGTACTTCCGGGTGCGCGCGGTCAAGCTGGCGCAAGGCAAGTTCTTCGACGCCACCAGCGTGGCGCGGCGCGCCCAGGAAGTGGTGATCGACGAGAGCACCCGCAAGACCCTGTTCGGTTCGCACACCGACCCGATCGGTCAGGTGGTGTTCCTGGGGTCGATGCCGGCGCGGGTGATCGGCGTCACCAAGAAGAACGACACGGTGTTCGGCAACAACGAAACCTTGAACGTGTGGATTCCCTACACCACGGCGCTGTCGCGCGTGCTGGGGCAGCAGCACCTCAAAAGCATCACCGTGCGCGTCAACGACGCCGCGCCGCCGGCGGCGGCCGAGCAGGCCATCACCAAGGTGCTGCTGCGGCGCCACGTGGTGAAGGATTTCTTCGTGTTCAACACCGACGCGATCCGCAAGACCATCGAGCGCACCACGGCCACCATGACGCTGCTGGTATCGCTGATCGCGCTGATCTCGCTGATGGTGGGCGGTATCGGCGTCATGAACATCATGCTGGTGTCGGTGACCGAGCGTACCCGTGAGATCGGCGTGCGCATGGCGGTGGGCGCGCGGCGCAGCGACATCATGCAGCAGTTCCTGATCGAAGCCGTGCTGGTCTGCCTGATCGGCGGCGCCGTGGGCATCGCGCTGTCGCTGGGCCTGGGCGTGCTGGTCTCGAAAGCGACCGGCGGCTCCTTCCGCATGATCTATTCCACCGCGTCGATGGTGGCGGCATTCACCTGCTCGACCCTGATCGGTGTGCTGTTTGGTTATCTCCCGGCGCGCAACGCGGCGCGCCTGGATCCCGTCGAGGCCCTGGCCCGGGAATGAGAACGATGAAAGCTGTTTCCCTGATCCGCAAACCCGCCGCCCTGGCCCTGGCGCTGGCCCTGACCGGCTGCGGCGGCCTGCTCAAGAGCGAATACGAAACGCCGCGGACGCAGTCTCCGGCCGCCTGGCGCCACGGCGCGGGCGCCGACGCGCCCGCCAACGCGCTGGCCGCTGGCGGCGCCTGGTGGCGCAATTTCAACGACCCGGTGCTGGACGGCCTGGTCGATGGCGCGCTGGCGCGCAACAACGACCTGGCCGCCGCCGCCATCCGCGTGCGCCGCGCGCAATTGCAGGCCGGGCTGGCGCAGGACCAACTGATCCCGCAACTGTCCGGCACCGGCAACGTGACGCGCGCGCGCAACCTGCGCGGCGAACGCGAAATCACGCGCACCAACAGCGCCGAACTGTCGATCGGCTACGAGGTCGACCTGTGGGGCAAGCTGTCGCGCCAGCTCGACGCCGCCGAGTGGGAAGCGCTCGCCAGCGAGCAGGACCGCCAAAGCTCCGCGCTGTCGCTGGTGGGCACCACCGCCACGCTGTATTGGCAGACGGCCTTCATCAACCAGCGCATCGCCAGCAGCCTGGAGAGCATCGCCTACGCCCGCAAGACGCAGGAACTGGTGCGCGCGCAATATGCCGCCGGCGGCGCCTCGGCGCTGGAAGTGGCCGAGGCCGAGCAGACCGTGGCCAGCCAGCAGGCGGCGCATGCGCTGCTGGTGCAGCAGCGCGTGGAATACGTGAACGCGCTGGCGATCCTGTTCGACGGTCCGCCCGACCGCGTCATGGCCGACCCGCAACGCCTGCCGCAGTACCCGCTGCCGCAGGCGCGCGAAGGCGTGCCGGCCGAACTGCTGGGCCGCCGTCCCGACCTGCGCGCCGCCGAACTGCGCCTGCGGGAGTCGCTGTCGAACATCGACGCGGCCCGCGCCAGTTTCTACCCGACGCTGAACCTGACCGGCGCGCTGGGCAGCTCCAGCCCGACGCTGTCGAATGTGCTGCAGAACCCCGTGGGCACGCTGACGGGGGCGCTGACGCTGCCGTTCCTGCAATTCAACCGCCTGAACCTGAACCTGAAGGTCTCGCGCGCGGATTTCGACGAACGGGTGGTGAGCTTCCGGCAGGCCTTGTACCAGGCGATGGCGGATGTGGAAAACGCGTTGTCGAACCGGACGCAGTTGCGCCTGCAGGCGGAGCAGTTGGACGCCTCGCTGAAGGCGGCGCGCGAGGCGGAGCGCCTGTACGAGGTGCGCTACCGAGCCGGTTCGGTCTCGTTGCGGTTCTGGCTGGATGCGCAAGAGAAACGGCGCGCAGCCGAGATCGCGCGGGACGAGAATGCCCTGAATCGGTTGGTGAATCAGGTGAAGGTCTATCAGGCGCTGGGAGGGGACGATGCCGTCGTCATGGCCGGTGCTGCTGGCGCGGTGGACGGCCGATGAGCGGATCGCGCCCATAGCGCGTTGAAAAAGCCCCGGCGTCGGCGCGCGATATCGCCGGCGCCAGCGCTGAAATCCGATCGCGTTCGACCCTCCGGGCAGCGTCAACTTCGATATTGGCTCGGACAGTTCGCAAGCTGACCCGCAGCGCTTCGGCCTGTTCCCGAATCGTCGCCTATGCCGTCAGATTCGGACGGTTTCACCTGATGCAATAGAAGACGGAAAGCAGCGTCAGCCGACGCTGAATCATGAAGGCCGTCGCTACAATCTATTGACCGCGCAATACCCCGCCAGACTGATCACGTTCACCGCAACGTACGATCACCGTCACCGAAATACTCAGAATGAACTTGCGACTGCTGAAGTACTTCGCTGTGTTGGCCGACGAGTTGAACTATCGCCGCGCCGCCGAACGGCTGCATATTGAAATCTCGCCGTTATCTCGGGCGATTCAATCGCTGGAAACCACCTTGGGAGTGTCTCTTTTTGTGCGGTCCAACCGGGGCACCCTGCTCACGCCGGAGGGGGAGGCGCTACGGGAACACATCCCGGCCATATTCAGTGCAATCGGCCATGCACGCGACAGCGTCCTAGGCGTGGCCGTTGGCAATCGCGGCGCGCTACATATTGCCCTGTCAGAAGGAATGAACCCGACGCGACTGGCCACGTTGATGGCCGGTTGCCGCGCGGACGAGCCGCGCGTGGTCATCCATTTTTCGGAGGTGCCGTTCGCCCAGCAGCTCGCAGGCCTGGACCAAGGCCTTTACGACCTGGGTTTCGCGCCATCCGACCACGTGGGCCGCGGCATCGTGGCTGAACGAGCCTGGCAAGACCCGATCCATGTGGTCCTCCCCACCGGCCACCCGCTGCTGGCGATGGAAGTGATTCCCTTGAGCGAGGTTCTCAGGCATCCCCTGGTACTTGGCGATCCCAAGTATTGCGAGGGATGCCGCCAGCAAATCGACCGCTTGATCAGTAAGGGTTCGGCCCAACCTCTCGTGGCGGCGCAGGTGCAGTCGACCTATCTCATGCTTTCGATGGTGGCCGCTGGCGTCGGCCTCGCACTGGTGGGCGCTTCCCAGGCCCTTTCAAACTGGGAACTCGGCATCCTCAGCCGCCCGCTGGCCGAGCCGGCGGCGTTGACGACTTGGCTCCTGCGCTCAACCCGTGTCGCGCGCCAGAGCGTGACGCGCTTCGTTGAGCGGGTGATTGCCATGCGCGAAGACACCTCTCCACCTTCCCGCGCGCGGTAAACGGCCACTATCGGCGCGTGAGCCCGGCTCGATCACATCCCCACGTTACCTTTTGGGCCTATCACGTTGCCCATAAGGCAACGTGATAGGCCTTTCGCCGTTCTAGATTGAAAGATCCAATTCCCTGTCTTTGTGGCGCTTTTGGAAAAGAAGTCAGGGGTGTCAATTGCTGGAATCAATCAGGAGCTGCTTGTGCAAGTATCCAATTCAACGCTGTCAGGTCCGAGCGGCCCGCTCGGTTTCAACTATTCGTCGACGCGGTTCACTACGGACGCGAATGGGGAAGCCCGCTTCACCGAAGTCATGGGTTCTGCGAAGCAAAAATATATCGAAAGCCTCCCCGCATCGAAGGCCGTGACCCTGTCTGATAAGGCGGTGGCGCTGTCAAGCCAGGAGACCGAAGATGAGGATGCAGATCTCAGCTTGTTGGCGTGCTGGACACCGGCTGAGCTGGCGCGGTTCACCAGGAACTATACGGAAAGCGAGCGGCTCGAGGAACTGGATATTATGGTTTTTAACAGTCAATATTCACCGGGGTGCGATTGCAGTGAGCTCACTGAAGATGGTGGTCAGATTTACTATGCGACCACGAAGATTCCGGTTACCCCAGAAAGTGAAATTGTCGACAGGCGGCAGTCAGATACGTTCGTTGCGCAGTTGAAATCGATGTATAAGGCCGAAAGGAACAAAGGCAGCTCAGCGCTGGATATCTACAAGAAGATCGGAAAATTGATTCTGTCCCAACCGGATGATTTTGCTTATAGGTTCGGATTCAGTGTCACGTTTCGCGAGAGGGTGGAGTCCATGCAATTGGGGGGACGTGCTAACCCGGTCGAACGGCAGCGCGGTGATTTTTCTACCCTTAGTCACGCCGCTTCAGACGAATCGAATGTCGCGATGTTGAAAAAAATGAAAGATGGGTTTTCGCACAACACGCTGCAACAGAAAGTACATGATATGGAGCGAGACAGGCAGCATCAGTTGATGGACCTGTTGTATGGGAAAGTGAACCATAAGTCGAAACCCACAGGTCGCCAGGCGTAAATCAGGTTTCTCCGAAAAATGCGCATGTCGCATTTTCGGAAAGGCGTCGGCATATTGGATTCGCCGGGCCTAATAAAGATGGTCAGACAGAACCCCGCTAGGCGTAGCGCTTCGTGGGGATCGGGCTGACCATAGCTTTTTATGGCTAGGGGCAAAACCATATTTTTCTGACCGATACGGTAACGCGTGTTCCCAAAATAGCAATAAACGACGCCGTTGCTGCGTTCAAATTGATGTGCAGGTTGTCAACCTGTCCACCCCGTATGTTGTCAAGCTGAAAGCAAGTCATCTAAGGGGGGGCATCAATCGCTGATTGATGCGTAGTTTCATACCTAGCCCTGGAGAGATGTCATGAAAACCCCATTGCTGCGTGCATTGGTTATTACTTCGCTTTTTTTCTCCGGCAGCGCGTTTGCCGGTGATTATGTGTGGTCCACCTATAAGAGTGGCGACTATGTGTCGAGAAGAGGAGGAACCGCCACGGTTGTGTATCAACCCAGCAATTTCCTTGTTTCGCCGGTGGGGAAAACAATCAAGGGTGTGCAAGTTCAGCTTCAGGATAGTAGCCAGGCAAGCGTATCTATGCAGGTTTGCTATAACGGTCCGTTTGATTGCATTCCTTTATCCAACAACGGGCAGATATCGCAGTATTTTAATGGCAAACTCGCCGATAAGCCTTTCCATGTGAAATATACTGGAACAGGGCTTGGGCCATATCCTCGCTATATCCTTGCCACGATGGTGGTTTATTACAACGACTGAGAAAACAGCAATGGATGGCGATTTGTTTTCGATTTGAAAATAAATTGCCATCCGAAATATATAAGCTGATTCTGGACATCGTGACCGATGCAGAGCAAAGAGGCGTCGTCGGGCCATCCGCTCGTTCAAATCACACATGTCAGCCATGCCTATCGCATGAGCAGCCAATCCGTATCCGTGCTACGGGACGCGACGCTCGAAATCCATCCTGGCGAAACCTGCACGCTGCTTGGAGCGTCCGGTTCCGGCAAGAGCACCTTGCTCAATATCCTGGGCTTGCTCGACCGGCTTTCGGCGGACCGGTTCCTACCTGGGAAACCCCGCTAGGGGGCAACTCCCGGCAACAGAAAAACCTCATCAGGTTGACTAGCCATTGCCGGGCGAATTGCTCCCATGTGTGCAGTGAGTACCGCCTTCGGGTGGGGTGCCCGTACGTTACCTTTTCGGTCTGGCGCGTTTCTTATAAGGCAACGTCAAGGGCCACTCGCCGTTCTAGATTGAAAGATCCAATTCCTTGCCCTTGCGCCCATTTGGAGAACAGCCAATGGCATCAATGGCTTGAATCAATCAGGAGCTACTTGTGCAAGTATCCAATTCAACGCTGTCAGGTCCGAGCGGCCCGCTCGGATTCAACTATTCGTCCACGCGGTTCACTACGGACGCGAATGGGGAGGCCCGCTTCACCGAAGTCATGGGTTCTGCGAAGCAAAAATATATCGAAAGCCCCCCCGCATCGAAGGCCGTGACCCTGTCTGATAAGGCGGTGGCGCTGTCAAATAAGGAGTCGGAAGATAAGGATGCAGACCTCAGCTTGTTGACGGCCTGGACACCTGAAGAGTTGGCTCGCTTTGCTAACAACTATACCGAGGAGGAACGGTATCAACGGCTCGAGACTTGGGCTTTCTTCGGCGATGGGGCCGCATGTGACTGCAGCGACGCAATTTATGGGGGGCCGGATTACTACGCGACTACGAGAATTCCGATCACTCCTGAAAGTAAAATGATCGATAAACGACAAGCCGATGCGTGCAATGCCGAATTGAAAGCCATGTATGCCGCCGAGAAGGCAAAGGGCAGTTCAGCAATGGATATCTATAAAAAAATGGGGCATGTGATTTTGTCTCAGCCGAACGATTTCGCCTACAGATTCGGATTGAGTGTCAAGTATCGTGAAGCGGTAGAGTCAATGGATCCGTGGGGAGGTCACGGGAATCCGTTCGTTAATGGTATTACGTCCATCACGTATGTCCCACCAGATGAATCAGACGCTGGGACGCCTACGCAGACAAAGGATGAAATTTCCCGAAGCGTGTTGCAGCACAAAGTGCATGCTATGGAACGGGACAGGCAATACCTGCTGATGGATTTGCTTTATGGAAAATTGGGTCATACGTCGAAGGCATCCAATCGCTCGGTATAGATTATTAATTTCAGAGTGGCACGCTCTTATGTGCCTTTCCGAAAAAAACCCGATGCGTTCCGTCGGGTTTTTTTATGATCGTGACTCAATCTGATTTTTCTCTTTGATGTAGCGACGGTCCGCTAAGCAATGATGGGATTTTTCATGGTCTGACCAATTCGGTCGCGCGTGTTCCAAAAATAACAATATGCAATCCCATTGTGGTGCTCAAATTGAGTTGCAGGTTATCAACCTGTCGTCCTGTATGTTGATCGGGCCTCGCCAGCAAAAGCCGGGGAAGTTCAGCATCAGCCGATGATCGATACGAAGTTCACTTTTTTTTGGAAGAGATTTTATGAAGAATGGATTGCTGAATGCGTTGATGGCTGCTTCGCTGCTGTTCTCCGGCAGCGCATTCGCCGGGGATTATGTTTGGTCCGCTGATAATGGTAGCGACTCCGTGTCAAGGAAGGGGGCGACAACAATTGTTATGTATCGGCCGGCTAATTTTCTCGTCTCACCCTCGGGTAAAAAAATAAAGGGTGTGCAAGTGCAGCTTCGAGATAGCGCCCAGGCGGATGTATCGATGCAGGTTTGCTACGGTAATACAGTTAATTGCCTTCCGATATCCTACGATGGGAGGATTTACCAATATTTTGTTGGCAGTCCTGCCGATAATACGTTCTATGTCAAATATACCGGTACGGGTGCCGGGCCGTACCCCAGGTACATAATTTCCTCGATGGTGGTGTATTACAACGACTAAGCAAGTTCCGATCGATAGTGGGTCATTGCCGGTTTGGCTATAACCTGCTATCGAATACATTTGAATCGATTTGGACCTTTTGACTGATGCGGCTTGCAAGATGCTGCACCATCCGCTCATTCACGTCACACATGTCAGCCATGCCTATCGCATGAGCAGCCAATCCGTATCCGTGCTACGGGACGTGACGCTCGGGATCCATCCTGGCGAAACCTGCGCGCTGCTTGGGGCGTCCGGTTCCGGCAAGAGCACCTTGCTCAATATCCTGGGCTTGCTCGACCGGCCGTCGGCCGGCCAGTTCCTGTTTCGCGGAAGCGACATGCTGGCTATGGACGAGAACGCCCGCGCCTGGGTTCGCAATCGAGAGATCGGGTTTGTTTTTCAGTCCTTCAACCTGTTGCCCCGTATGAACGCCCTCGATAACGTTGCCTTGCCACTGTTCTATCGTGGTATCCCGCGAGCGCCGGCGCGGGCCACGGCCATGGATTGGCTTCGTCAAGTTGGATTGGCCGATCGCGGCGGGCATCTCCCTGCCGATCTCTCCGGCGGGCAGCGCCAGCGGGTCGCCATTGCCCGCGCCTTGGTCGGCAATCCCTCCGTCATTCTTGCGGACGAACCGACCGGTAATCTGGATCAAGCTTCAGCCGAGAGCATCATGGCCTTGCTCATGGGGCTGAATCGCGAGCGGGCGGTCACGATCGTGATGGTGACGCATGATGCCAACCTGGCTGGCCGCTTCTCGCGCCAGCTTCATGTGCGCGACGGTGTATTGCATGAACCCTGCCACTGCGATGAAAGGCGTTGATTTCCGGTGTTCCAGTGCATGGGCGGTCCATCGCTGACGCAAACTGCGCTGCAAGCGGCTGACAGCCTGCGCCAGATGGGTCGCAGGGCCTTGTTGGCTTTGCTCGGCATCGTGGTCGGCAGCACCGCCATCATCGCGCTCCTGAACATCGGGCATAGCGCCGCCGAACAGGTGATGCGCATGTTCAAGGACATGGGTACGGACGTCCTGGTGGTGACTTTCCCGGTGACGGGCGCCAAGCCGCGCGCGCTGCCCCGCACGCTGGATGCCGGCGCGTTGGCGCAAGCCGTGCCGGGCATCCGCCATGCGGCGCCCCTGTCGGTCTACAACGTGCCGCTGCGTTTCCCGGGGCGTACGATGGTTCCCAGGATCGTAGGCACGACGCCGGATCTTGCCGCCGCGATGAATCTGCGCATGGATCGCGGCCGTTTCCTGTCGCCGTTCGATCGTCATGCCACGTTTGCCGTCGTGGGTGCGGAAATCGCGCGTGAACTGGGCAGTCCGGCGCATCCGCTCGCCCTGGGTGCCTCGCTGCAAATTGGCGGCTACTTCTATCAGGTCATCGGCGTCGCGCGCAGCATGAAGGGGAATCCGCTGATTCCGGTCGATGCGGACCGATCGGTGATCGTTCCCATTGAAGGGCTGCACCGATTGTTTCCCAAGCCTGAACTCGGCGCCATCCTGGCCAAGGCGACGCCTATGGCCGACCTTGTGGAAACGGCCAGCGCGCTGCGCGAGTATGTCGGCACGCAGGTGCCCGGCAGGGAGGTCCAGGTGGATATTCCCCGGCAGTTGATCGACGGTCTCGAGCGCCAATCCCGAACCTTTTCATATCTGCTCGCGGGGCTGGGCGCGATCTCATTGCTGGTGGGCGGCGTGGGCGTGATGAACGTGATGCTGATGAGTGTCTCCGAAAGGCGGCGCGAGATCGGCGTTCGCCTGGCGCTCGGGGCGACCCGGCGCGACATCCGCCTGTTGTTCCTCGCCGAGGCGGGTCTGTTGGCCATGGTGGGCGCGGCGCTGGGCGCAGTGTGCGGCGTTGGCGCGGCCTACGCTTTTGCGCGTTTCTCCGGTTGGGATTTCGTGCTGGCGCCCGCGTCCTTGCCCTTGGGGATGGGCACGGCGCTGCTGACGGGCTTGTTCTTCGGTTGGTATCCGGCCGTCGCGGCTTCGCGGCTGGAGCCTGTCCAGGCCTTGCGCGATGCGTAGTGCGGCGCGGATGCTCATCGTGGCGCTTGGGTTGGCGGCGCTGTCACCCGTGGCACGCGCGGGTGATGAGCCGTTGCCGTCTCGCCCGACCATGCCGTATCAGGCGCCGGCCGTGTTGGGCGAAGGCGTCGTCGATCTGACCTTGACCGATGCCGTCTTTCTCGGGTTGCGCGCCAATCGCGGCATACGGAGCGCCTACCTGACCCGCGTGGCGCAGAAGTTCGACCTGCGCGTGGCCGAGGATTTCTTTTCGCCCAAGCTTCTCGTTACCGGGCAGATCACCGGCAACCGCAATCAGGACGATCGTTCGCGGCAGGGGGTGCTTTCGCCCGCGGCAACGATGGTGGGGGAATTCGGCACGCGTTTCAGCCTGGGTTGGACCAGCCAATTGAGCAAGGCCAACCGGGCGGGCGGGTTCCGGGACGACGGCGTCACGCTCGCGATCATCCAACCCTTGCTGCGCGGCGCGGGCCGCGAGGTGGCAACCGCGCCCTTGCGCATGGCGCGCTTGATCGAGCAAAGCAATCGGCTGGCCTTGCAGGATTCGGTTTCCCAGACCGTCACGCAGATCGTCCAGGCCTACTGGCAATTGATGCGGGCGCAAGAGCAAGTCACCCTCGCCAAGGCGGCGTTGCAGCGTTCCCAAGCGCTTCTGGAGATCAACCAGGCGCTGATCGCCGCCGGACGCATGGCGCGGGTCGACCTGGTGCAGACGGAGGCCGATGTGGCCGCCCAGGAATTCAATGTCGAGAATGCCGATAACGATCTCAACGCCAGCCGATTGGTGTTGCTGCAACTGCTGGCCCTGGATCTGCGCAGCCGGATCCGGGCCAGCGACACGCCCGGGAAAAAGCCCTCGACGCTCGGCGTGCAGGATGCGCAGCGCATCGCGTTGACGCACCAACCGCGCTATTTGCAGCAGGTGATCGCCCGGGAACAGGCCGATATCAATCTTGTGGTCGCGCGCGACAACCGCCTGTGGGATGTTTCCCTGATGGGCGGCGCCAGCCAGGGGCGAACGAGGCGGTCGAGCCGTGCGGACGCGGTGTCCGATCGCCATTGGGACGGGTATGTGGGTGTCCAGGTCCAGATACCGATCGGGGACCTGAGCGCACGACAGGCTGAAGTCCATGCAAAAGCCGACGCGGACAACCAGGCGCTGCTGCTCGAAGACGCCGAACAGCAGTTGGCGCTGGACGTGAACAACGCGGTGCGGGAACTGGCCTCGCGATGGCGCCAGTACGAAATCGCGGGGCGCGTCCGCGATCTTTCACGCAAGAAGCTCGAGATCGAACACCAGAAACTGCAGGCAGGACGATCGAGCAATTTTCAGGTGCTGGCCTTTGAAACCGATCTACGCGGGGCGGAGAACGCCCGACTCAATGCCTTGATCGGCTATCTGGATGCACAGGCGCAGCTGGACCTGAAGCTTGGCATGACATTGCAAAGTTGGGGTATCTCGCTGAATGACTAAGCTCTCTGCCTATAAATCCGGCCTGATGGCGGCGGGCGTGGCCCTGCTTGCCGTCGCGGCGATCGCCTTTGCATGGCATCGGCCGTCTGGCGGCAGGGCGCAAGATAAACCCTCGCTCTGGACATTGGTTTCTCCTCGGCCGGTCGAGATTCGTCTGGGCGTGGCGGGAAAGATCGTTTCGGCGCAGATCGTCACAATCACGGCGCCTTTCGATGGCAATATCAAGTCGCTTGAGGTGTCGGAAGGGCAGCGGGTGGAGGCGGGCCAGCGCCTGCTCGAGATGGATGTGACCCAACTCGACATACAGCGACGCCAGGCGCTGAGCGAACAGATCAAGGCGCGCAAGGTCCTGAGCGACATCGATCACTGGGAGTCGGGCCCTGACGTCGCCCGCGCTCGTCAAACCCTGTCGAGCGCGCGTCTCAGCGTGAGCGACACGCATCAGAAGCTGGTTGAGACCAGGCAGCTCTATGAGCGCGGAATCGTGCCCCGCATGGAGCTGGATGCTTTGATCCAGCAGGAAAAGATGCAATCCCTGTCGGTGGCCTCGGCAGAGGCGGAACTCGCCAACGCCCGGGAACGCGGCAAGGGGCAAGCGCGGCAACTCGCGGAAATGGAACTGGCCAATGCCACGGCCAGGCTCAATGCGCTGGCCGATGAGGCCTCGGGCGGGGTGGTGGCGCCGTTTTCCGGCGTTGTGGTCCGAGTTCCGGGCAACGTCGATGGCAGGCAGGATGCCGCGGGAGCGCCATTGCAGGCGGGTACGAAGGTAGGGCAGGGCCAGGGGCTCTTGGCCATCGCCAACGTCGCGCGGGTCCATGTCGTGGCCAAGGTCGACGAGACGGATCTGAATCAGCTGCGTCCAGGCCAGCCGGTGGAAATACGTGGCGAAGGATTCAGGGACCTGGCGCTTTCCGGCGAATTGAAATCGATCGGGGTGCAGGGACTCGAAGGAGACTCGCAGGCGGGCACGATGTATCCGGTAGTGATTGCATTGCCGCCGCTGACGGCGGCGCAACAGGCGGTGGTGCGGCTGGGAATGACGGCGAGCGCCTCGATCGTGATATTTCATGATGAGCAGGCGATGGTGGTGCCGGCCACGGCGATTCGTACTGACGCGGGAAAGAGCCTTGTCCGGTTTCGCGAATCGGCAAGCTCCCCCGAGCGGTCGGTCGTGGTCTCGGCCGGGCCGGCCACGCCGGACGGGGTGGTCGTGACGGGCCTTGCACCGGGTCATGTCCGGGATGAATGGCAACCTTCGCCCTGAAAAGACACGGGGGGATCGCCCGACGCGCGCCCATATAAAATACCCCCATGACCGCTCCAGAAGAAAAAGCCGACATCGCCCGCCGCTTCGGCAGCCTGTCCCGCCTCTACGGCCCCGACGCTCCCGCCCGCCTCCAGAACGCCCACATCGCCGTCGCCGGCCTGGGTGGCGTAGGCTCGTGGACGGTGGAAGCGCTGGCCCGCTGCGGCGTCGGCGCCCTGACGCTGATCGACCTGGACCACATCGCCGAATCCAACGTCAACCGGCAGATCCATGCGCTCACGGAAACCCTGGGGCAGTCCAAGGTGGATGCCATGGCCGAACGTATCCTGGCCATCAATCCCGAATGTCGCCTGACCCGTGTGGACGATTTCGTTTCTCCGGAAAACGTCGCGCAAGTGCTGCCCGGCCCCTACAGCGCCATCATCGACTGCACCGACCAGGCCGCGGCCAAGATCGCCATGATCCTGCATGCGCGGGCGCTGGGGATTCCGATGCTGCTGTGCGGCGGCGCCGGCGGCAAGACCGATCCGCTGGCGTTGCGCGCCGGCGACCTGTCGGCCGCGGTCAATGACGCCTTGCTGTCCAAGCTGCGCAACAAGCTGCGGCGCGAACACGGGTTGCCGCGCGCATCGGACAAGAATGGCAAGGCGCTTAAGCGCATTCCAAAAATGGGCATCCACGCGCTGTGGTTCGACCAGCCTGCCATCCTGCCCGATGAATGGACGCGGCAGGCCGAAGCCGAGGACGATATGGGCGTTTCGGCGCAGGCCGTGGCGCCGCAGGGGTTGTCCTGCGCCGGCTATGGCTCGGTGGTCACCGTGACCGCGGCCATGGGCATGGCGGCCGCCAACGAGGCCTTGCGGCTGGCGTTGCAAGGCTAGCTGGGCGGCGACGGCCCGTCACGGAACGCCGCCGCGCCCGGGTCACAGCGCCACGAACACCACGCCGTCCTCGATCCTGACCGGATAGGTCGCCAGGTTGTCGCGCAGCGGCGAACAGAGCGCGCGGCCGTCGCGCACGTCGAAGCGGCCCTGGTGCAGCGGGCACTCGATCTCGTGGCCCGTCAGGAAGCCGTCGCACAGGCGCGCATTGCCGTGCGTACAGAGGTTGTCGGTGGCGTAGACGTTGCCTTCCACGCCGTACAGCGCGATCTCGCGGTCGCCCGCCTGCACGGCGATCACGTCTTCGTCCGGCACGTCGGCCAGCGCGATGGCCTTGATCCAGTTCGTACTCATGTCTTGGTGTCCTGGTCAGATGGGGTAGATCAGCGAATTCGGGATCAGCTCGCTGTCGAAGATGCACAGCCGCGACTCGAACTTCAGCCCGCCGGGCGTCTGCCGGATCACGTCCAGGTAGCGGCCGACGTTGTAGACCGTGGTCAGCTGGTTCGGCTTGGTGCGGAACACCGCGTAGTTGGCTTCCGATTCGATGCGGTCGCCCTGCACCGACAGCACGCGCGGCGCGCCGACCACGTGGCGCTGGTAGTAGGGGTCGTGGAAGATGGTGTCGGTGGCGCCGTAGATGCGGTCCTTGAGCATGCCGCGGCTCTCGAACGACATGGTCGCCAGCGGGTAGCCGCGCTCGTGGTTCTCG
This sequence comes from Achromobacter sp. CSND-B12, assembly GCF_052906545.1. Classification (NCBI taxonomy): domain Bacteria; kingdom Pseudomonadati; phylum Pseudomonadota; class Betaproteobacteria; order Burkholderiales; family Alcaligenaceae; genus Achromobacter; species Achromobacter sp. CSND-B12. The sequence continues at coordinate 4,164,895 of NZ_JBREGJ010000001.1, forward strand.
CGCGGCAGCACCTTGTAGACGCAGTCCTCCAGGAAGAAGTCGGGCCATTGCTCCCACTGTTCGGCGTCGAGCGCGGCGGCGTAGTCGGCGTACAGCCGGGTCAGCTGGTAGTAGAGGGGGAAGTCCAGCATGTTCACGCCTCCGCTTCCATCACGCGGCGCCAGTAGGCGTACATCCCGCGGATCAGGGTTTCGGTCACCATGTGGTCGGTGTTCTCGGCGGTCTTGCCGCCCAGTTCGGCCACGCTGCGGTGCCAGGGCTTCTGCGCGAAGCCCGATTGCGAGAATTCGATGACCTCGCCATCGTCCGCCGAGACGAAGCCGGCCGGGCCGAACAGGTTTGCCTGGCGCAGGCGGCGCTGTGTCATCTCGGGGGTGTCGTCGGCGAAGCCGAAGTGGGTCCAGACGAAGTCGAAGGCGTCGTGGCCGACCGGCTGGATGTGGCGCGTGGACAGCGAGTTGACCTGCTGCTGGATGATGACGCTGGGGAACAGCGTCATCAGCACGGCGGTGGGGCCGTTCCACCAGGGTTCCGGCACGATGTCCAGGAAGCGGTCATCGTTCAGCGTCATCTGTTCCTTGAAGCTGGACACGCCGCTGGTGACGCTGCCCTTGCCGCCCTGGCCGCGGGTCGAGATCATGGCCGCGTGGCGGAAATGGCGGTCCATCTTCAGTTCCGAGCGGTTGTCGGCGCGCCACAGGCCGAAGGTGACGAACCAGGTGTGAAGCAGGCCGGGGTGGTACGGGTCCTTGATGTTCTCCTGCATCAGCTTCCAGTTGCCCGGGATGCGCTGGCGGCTGTAGCCGTGGATGACCAGTTGGCGGCCGTCGAAGACGCGGTCGAAGTAGTGAAGGATGTCCGGGCCCAGGTAGTCTTCCAGCGGCTCGACGTCGTGGTCGAACGAGGCGAACACCACGCCGTTGCGGCAGGCCACGGCCAGCTTGGTCAGGCCGTGCTCTTCCGGCTTGAAGTCGGGCGGCATGCCGCCGTTGACGCGGCCGTCCTGCTTGACGCCGCGGCGGAATGGCACGCCGATCAGATTGCCCTGCAGGTCGTAGTTCCACTGGTGGTAGGGGCAGACGAACTCGCTGCGGTTGCCGGAGCGTTCGCGGCAGAACTGCACGCCGCGATGGGCGCAGACGTTCTCCACCACGCGCACCTGTCCGTCGTTGTCGCGCAGCAGGATGACGGAACGCTCGCCCACGGCGGTGCGCTTGAAGTCGCCGGGATTGGGGATTTCCGCTTCCAGGCCGACGTAGCTCCAGTGGCCGCGATAGAAGAAACGCTCAAGCTCGCGCTGGTGCAGGGCGGCGTCTGTGTAGACGCCGAAGGGAATGCGGTGGCTGCCGTCGCCCTGCCAGGGCGGCACGAACGACAGCGGCTGTTCGCGGGCGGCGCTGGCGGGGCAGGCAGAGTTGGCGGCGGCGCCGGCGATCGAGTCCGGCGCGCTATCCAGGGGAGCGTTCATCGGCGGCCTCCGGCGAGGCGGCCGCGCCTACAGGGCGTGACGGGAGGATGGCGCATGGTTGTCTCCTTCATCCATCGGGGCCTGCGCGACATCGGCGCGGGCGTTTGTTGCATCATCGGCCAGGGTGTGAAATAAATAAATAGAATCTGGATGATGACAACAATCACCAAAATAAATATTGGTGGAGACAAGCATGAACCTCCAAGACATGGACTTGAACCTGCTGGTCGTGTTCAACGAGCTGTGCAAGCACGGCCGGGTGTCGGCGGTGGCGCAGAACCTGGGCATTTCGCAGCCGGGGGTCAGCAACGCGCTGGGGCGGTTGCGCAAACTGCTGGGCGACGAGCTGTTCCTGCGCACCTCGCGCGGCATGGTGCCCACGCCCTATGCCGAGGCGCTGGCGCAGCCGATCGCCGACGCGCTGGCGGCGCTGCACGGCACGCTCAATGCGCGCGCCAGCTTCGATCCTGCGCGCAGCGAGCGCGCCTTCGTCATCGGCGTCAACGACGTCGGCGAGACCTACTTCCTGCCGCGCCTGATGCGGGCGCTGGATGATGCCGCGCCCGGCGTCACCATCCGCACGGTGCGCACCACCTCGATCGACGTGAAGGATGAGATGGAGCGCGGCCGCATCGACCTGGCGATGGGTTTCCTGCCGGGCCTGAAGCACGGTTTCTTCCAGCGCCGGCTGTTCCGCCAGCCCTACGTGTGCATCTTTCGCGAGGATCATCCGCTGGCGCGCACCGGCGTGTCGGCGCGGCAGTTCCGCGCCGCCGAGCATGTCGCCATCGTGTCGGAGGGCACCGGCCACGGGGTGGTGGACCAGGTGATCGAGCAGGCCGGCATCCGCCGGCGTCTGCGCCTGACGGTGCCGCACTTCATGGCGGTGGGGCCGGTGCTGCAGGCCACCGACATGATCGCGGTGGTGCCGAGGCGCTTCGCCGATTGCGCCTGCAAGCCCTTCGGCCTGGCCACCGCGCCCTGTCCGGTGAAGATCCCCGAGTCCGTCATCAACGTGTTCTGGCACGCCCGCAACCACCGGGAGCCCGCCAACCAGTGGCTGCGGCAGGTGGTGGTGGAGCAGTTCGCGGATTAGGGGACCGCGTACTCACCGCCCGGCGCGGCGGGATTCAGGTTTCGCGCAGCGTGACCTTGAACCAGCCGCGCAGGGCGTTGGACAGCCGGATCTCGTCGGCGGCGTGCAGGTCGGCCAGGGTCAGCACGCGTTCGCTGACGTTGCCGGTATCGAGCAGTTCGGCGCGCTGCACGCCGGGCAGGCAGCCGCTGTCGACCGGCGGCGTGTACCAGTCGCCATCCAGGCGCAGGTAGACGTTGCTGCGGCTGCCTTCGCACAGCTCGCCGCGTTCGTTCAGGTAGACCAGGTCGAAGATGTGCGGATGGGCCGGCAGCCATTCGATGGTCTTGGTGTACCAGGGCCGGTAGGTGGTCTTGTAGCGCAGCAGCGGCTCGGACGAGCGCAGCGCCTCGGGCGCCAGCATGATTTCCTGCGCCGCCGGCAACGGCGGCAGCACGGCGGTCTGGATGTGGCGGCTGCCGTCGCGCGCCACCAACAGGCGCAGGCGGTGCGCGCCCGGGGTGTTCAGGCTGAGCGCGGCGATCATGATGTCGCTTTGCACCGCGTTGCCGCCCCAGGTGTAGCCCAGCGCCTTGCAGGAATGCTCCAGGCGATGCAGGTGGCGCGCCAGCAGCGGCACGCGGCGCTCGGCGTCGACCAGGATGGTCTCGATCAGTTCGGGTTGCATGCGGGCTCCTGGTAAACGGCGGGCGAAGGAGGGCGGGGCCGGGGTCTATCCTACCCCGCGGCCACGGATTGCGCACTCAGGCGCGCAGGATGCGGGCCTTCCAGTGGCATTCCTGCCATTCCTCGGCCGGATCGGAGTCGTGCACGATGCCGCCGCCGACGCTGTAGACGCCATGGCCGGCCGCATCCAGCACCAGCGTGCGGATCGCCACGTTGAGCGAGAAGTCGCCGTCCGGCGCCAGCCAGCCGATGCTGCCGCAATACAGACCGCGCGGCGCGGCCTCCATTTGCCGGATGCGGCGCATGGCGGCGACCTTGGGCGCGCCGGTGATGGAGCCGCACGGGAACAGCGCGCGCAGCACGTCTTCGAGCGTGGCGCGCGGCGCCTGCGCCGACACGGTCGAGGTCATGGTCCAGACGGTGGGATAGCGCTCCAGCGAGAACAGCGCCTCGACCTTGACCGAACCGGGCTCGGCCAGCCGGCCCAGGTCGTTGCGCAGCAGGTCGACGATCATCAGGTTCTCGGCGCGGTTCTTGTCGCTGGCCAGCAGCGCCTGGCCCAGGCGCTGGTCCTCGGCCGGGTCGGGGTGGCGCGGCGCCGTGCCCTTCATCGGCCGGGTGGTCAGTTGCGCGCCGCGGCGGGTCACGAACAGTTCGGGCGAGAACGACAGCACCGTGCGCGCGCCGTCCTCGATATAGGCGCCGTGCGCCACCGGATTGCGGGCGGCGATGCGGCGGTACAGCGTGGCGGCGTTGCCCTGGTACTGCACGTCGAGCGGCTGGGTGTAGTTGACCTGGTACAGCTCGCCGGCGCCGATCAGTTCGCGGATGGCGTCGATCTGGCGCACGTAGCCGGCCTCGGTCATGCGCGGCGCGGGGATGCTGAGGGCGCCCGGCGCGCTGTCGGCCGCTGGCGCGTCCCACGGGGCTTCGTCGATCTTGCGTTCGAATACCAGGGCCGTCAGGCGCGCCCGGCCGTCGTCGCGCGGCGGCGTCCAGGGCCCGGCGGGCGCGGGCAGGGTGGCTTCCGGCAGCAGCCATTCGCCCAGTTCGTAGTCCAGCAGCAGGGCGACCCAGTGTCCGCGCTGGCGCGCCGCGTCGATGGCGGCCAGCGCGGGGCCGACCTCGGCCGCCGTGCGCGCCTCGATGCGGGCCAGGAAGCCGTCCAGTCGCAGGGCGCGGCCGGCCAGCCGGTCTTCAAAACGACAATGCATGACGCTCTTTACTGTTGTGCCAGGAACTCCGTCAGCACCCGGCCCGTGTGGGAGTGATCGCGCAAGGTCATGACGTGTTCCGGCGACCCCTGCGCCACCAGCTTGCCGCCGCCGGTGCCGCCCTCGGGGCCCAGGTCCAGCAGCCAGTCGGCCTCGGCGATGACGTCGAGATTATGCTCGATCACCACCACCGTATTGCCGGCTTCCACCAGGCGGTGCAGCACGTGGATCAGCTTTTCCACGTCGGCCATCGACAGGCCCACGGTCGGCTCGTCCAGCACGTACAGCGTGTGCGGGATGCGCGAGGCGCGGCCGGTCTTGATCAGGCCGTCGGTCAGGCGGGCCTTGGACAGCTCGGTCACCAGCTTGATGCGCTGCGCCTCGCCGCCGGATAGCGTCGGCGACGGCTGGCCCAGCGTCAGGTAGCCCAGGCCGACGTCCTGCATCAGTTGCAGCGGGCGATGGATCTTGGGATGGGCGGCGAAGTATTCGATGGCGTCATCGACTTCCATGGCCAGCAGCTCGCCGGCGTTCTTGCCGCGCATCTGCACGCTCAGCGTGTCGCTGTTGAAGCGCGCGCCGTTGCAGGCGTCGCACGGCACCTTGACGTCGGGCAGGAAGTTCATTTCGATGGTGCGCATGCCCTGGCCTTCGCAGATCGGGCAGCGGCCGTCGCCGGTGTTGAAGGAGAAGCGCGCCGAGGTCCAGCCGCGCATGCGCGCTTCGCGGGTGTCGGCGAACTGCTTGCGCACGTCGTCCCAGAAACCGACGTAGGTGGCCGGGCACGAGCGCGGCGTCTTGCCGATCGGGGTCTGGTCCACTTCCAGCACGCGGTCGATCGCTTCCCAGCCCTTGATGCTTTCGCAGCCGGCCCAGCCGGGCGCCTTGCCCTGCGAGACGGCCTGCATCAGGTTGTCCAGCAGCACTTCGCGCGCCAGCGTCGATTTGCCGGAACCGGACACGCCGGTGACCACGCTCAGGCGGCCGACCGGGATCTTGGCGTCGACGCTGCGCAGGTTGTGCAGGCGCGCGCCCTTGATCTCGATCATGGGGGTGTCGGCCTCGACCGGACGGCGGCCTTGCAGCGGGTGCTGCAGCGGCTTGGCCAGGTAGCGGCCGGTGACGGATTCGGGCGCGTCGATCAGGTCCTGCGCGCTGCCCTGCGCCACCACGCGGCCGCCGCGGATGCCGGCGCCGGGGCCGATGTCGATGATGTGCGAGGCGCGGCGGATGGTGTCGTCGTCATGCTCGACCACCACCAGCGTGTTGCCGTTGCCTTCCAGGCGCGCCAGCGCGTCCAGCAGGATGCGGTTGTCGCGCGGGTGCAGGCCGATGGTGGGCTCGTCCAGCACGTAGCAGACGCCCTGCAGGTTCGAACCCAACTGCGCCGCCAGGCGGATGCGCTGCGCCTCGCCGCCCGACAGGGTGGGGGCGGCGCGGTCCAGCGCCAGGTAGTTCAGGCCGACTTCCTGCATGAAGTTCAGGCGCCCGCGGATCTCGGTGAGGATGTCGCGGGCGATCTCGCCTTCGCGGCCGCGCGCCACCAACCCGGTGAAGAAGGTGTGCGCGTCCGACACCGGAAGCGAGGCCAGCTCGGCGATCGACTTGTCGCGCCAGCGCACGGCGCGCGCGACTCGGTTCAGGCGTTGGCCGTCGCACTGCGTGCAGACCTTGGCCTCGCCTTCGTACCAGGCGTTCCAGGCGGTTTCCTCGCCGGTCTGTTCTTCGTCGAAGCCCTGCAGTTGCAGGCCGGTGCCGAAGCAGCCGGTGCACCAGCCATGCTTGGAGTTGTACGAGAACAGGCGCGGATCGGGCTCGGGAAAGCTGGTGCCGCACGAGGGGCAGGCGCGCTTGACCGAGAAGTGCTGCTGCTGCAGTTCGCTGTTCAGCGCCTCGTGCAGCTTGTCCACCGGCCACACCACCGACATCACGCCCTGGCCGTTTTCCAGCGCGCTCTTGACCGCGGCGCGCAGGTCGGCCTCGTTGGCCGGGTCGACCACCACGTCGGCCACGGGCAGTTCGATGGTGTGTTCCTTGTAGCGGTCCAGGCGCGGCCACGGCGCCACCGGGATGAATTCGCCGTCGACCCGCAGGTGCGTGTGGCCCTTGGAGCCGGCCCACTTGGCCAGGTCGGTGTAGTAGCCCTTGCGCGCGGTGACCAGCGGCGCCAGCAGGCCGATGTGCTCGCCCTTGCGCTCGCGCAGCAGGCGCGCCACGATCTGGTCGGTGTTCTGCGGTTCGACCGCGACGTTGCAGTCCGGGCAGTACTGCGTGCCCAGCTTCACGTACAGCAGCCGCAGGAAGTGGTGGATCTCGGTCATCGTGGCCACGGTCGACTTGCGGCCGCCGCGGCTGGTGCGCTGCTCGATGGCCACGGTGGGCGGGATGCCGAAGATGGCGTCCACATCCGGCTTGCCGGCAGGCTGCACGATGGCGCGGGCGTAGGCGTTGAGCGATTCGAGATAGCGGCGCTGGCCTTCGTTGAACAGGATGTCGAAGGCCAGGGTCGACTTGCCCGAGCCGGACACGCCGGTGATCACCGTGAACTTGTCGCGCGGGATCTCGACGCTGACGTTCTTCAGGTTGTGTTCGCGCGCGTTGCGGATCTCGATCGCCATGTTGTCCTGGCGGCGCTTGCGCATGACGGATTGCAGCGGCGTGCCTTCGCCGGCGCCATAGGCGGCGGTCGGCTCGGCGATGCGGGCCGTCAGGCCGGCCTGCTCGGCTTCCTGCGCGTCGATGTCGCTGCTGACCACCACGTCGGCGGGCAGGATGCTGACTTCGTAGTCGCGCAGCGCCGCGCCGGTGTGCGAGGCGGGGTTGGCCATCAGGTCCTGCGGCGTGCCGACGCCGATCACCAGGCCGCCGGCGTCGCCGCCTTCGGGGCCCAGGTCGATCAGCCAGTCGGCCGCGCGGATCACGTCCAGGTTGTGCTCGATGACCAGCAGCGTGTGGCCCGCGGCCAGCAGCTTGCGGAAGGCGCGCATCAGGCGCGCGACGTCATCGAAGTGCAGGCCGGTGGTGGGTTCGTCGAACAGGAACAGGCTGCCCTTCTTGGCGACTTTGGCGGTGGAGATGCCGCTGCGCGCCGCTTCGGCCAGGTGACCGGCCAGCTTCAGGCGCTGCGCCTCGCCGCCCGACAGGGTCGGCACCGGCTGGCCCAGCCGCACGTATTCCAGGCCGACGTCGGCCAGCGGCGCCAGGCCCGTCTGCACGTCGCGCAGACCCTTGAAGAACTCCAGCGCCTCGCTCACGGTCATTTCCAGCACCTCGTCGATCGAGGCGCTCTTGCCCAGGTGCTCGACGCGCACTTCCAGCACTTCAGGGCGGAAGCGCTTGCCGTCGCAATCGGGGCAGCGCAGGTAGACGTCGGACAGGAACTGCATCTCGACGTGTTCGAAGCCGGTGCCGCCGCAGGTTGGGCAGCGGCCGTCGCCGCCGTTGAAGCTGAAGGTGCCGGCGGTGTAGGCGCGTTCCCGCGCCAGCGGCGCCTGCGCGAACAGCTTGCGGATCGCGTCGAACGCGCCCACGTAGCTGGCCGGGTTGGAACGCGCGGTCTTGCCGATCGGGGTCTGGTCGACCATGACGACGTCGGCGATCTGCTCGGCGCCCAGCAGGCGCTCGAAGGCGCCCGGCGCTTCCGACGGCTTGCCCTTCTGCTTGAGCAGGGCGGGGAACAGCACGTCCTGCACCAGCGTCGACTTGCCCGAGCCGGACACGCCGGTGACGCACACCAGGCGGCCCAGCGGCAGTTCGACCGAGACATTCTTGAGGTTGTGCGCGCTGACGCCTTCGAGCAGCAGGCGCGGCGTGTTGGCCGCCACCGGCATGGGGCGCGGCGCTTCGACGCGCTGGCGTCCGCCGAGATAGTCCCCGGTCAGCGTGCGGGCGGCGCGCAACTGCGCCGGCGTGCCGTCGAACACGATCTGGCCGCCGCGTTCGCCGGGGCCGGGGCCGATGTCGATGATGCGGTCGGCGGCCACCATGACCTGCGGGTCGTGCTCCACCACCACCAGCGTATTGCCGGCGTTGCGCAGCCGGTGCATGACCTCGACCACGCGGTGCATGTCGCGCGGGTGCAGGCCGATGGACGGCTCGTCCAGCACGAACAGCGTGTTCACCAGCGAGGTGCCGAGCGCGGTGGTCAGGTTGATGCGCTGCACCTCGCCGCCGGACAGCGTGCGGCTCTGGCGGTCCAGCGTCAGGTAGCCCAGGCCGACGTCGCACAGGAATTTCAGGCGCGCGCGCACCTCGGTCATGAGCAGGTCGGTGGCGGCGTCGAGCGCGCCTTCGAACGACAGCTTGTCGAAGAACGCGCGCACCCGTTCGATGGGCAGCAGCATCACGTCATGGATCGACAGGCCGTCCAGCTTGTCGAGCTGCTCGCGGCTCCAGTTGGCGCCGACCGGCATGAAGCGCTTGTAGCGGCCGTCTTCCGGCGGCAGCACGCTGTCGGCCTCGGCCTTGGTGCCCAGGCGCCACAGCAGCGCATCGGGCTTGAGGCGCGCGCCGTTGCAGGTGGGGCAGGGGGTGTAGCTGCGGTACTTGGACAGCAGCACGCGCACGTGCATCTTGTACGACTTGGTCTCGAGCCAGTCGAAGAAACGCTGCACGCCGTACCACTGGTGCTTCCAGGCGTCGTTGCCGCCCTTCCAGTCGGGCGTGCCGTACAGCACCCAGCGCTTGTGCTCCTCGCTCATGCTCTTCCACGGCACGCCCAGCGGGATGCCGGCGCGCGGCGCGTACTTCTGCAGATCGTCCTGGCATTCCTTGTACGAGGGCGTGGTCCAGGGCTTGATGGCGCCTTCCAGCAGGGTCTTGTTTTCGTCGGGGATGACCAGGCCGAAGTCGATGCCGATCACGCGGCCGAAGCCGCGGCAGGCCTCGCAGGCGCCCAGCGGCGAGTTGAACGAGAAGCTGCTGGGCAGCGGGTCGGTGTATTCGATGTTGCAGTCGGCGCAGTGCAGGCGGTCGCTGTACTTCCAGATGTGCGCGTCGGCGCCCTCGGCGTCCATGACGTACACGGCCAGGTGGCCGGCGCCCATGCGCAATGCCGTATCCAGCGCTTCCATCACGCGTTCGCGTTCGGTGCCGGCGAAGCGGAAGCGATCCTGGATGACGTGCAGGATGCGGCGTTCCTCGGTGGCGGCCTTGGCCTTGCCCTTTTCCTTCTTGGCGCCCTTGGCCGGCGCGGTGGCGTTCGGCACGGCGGTTTCCTCGGCGTGCACGCGGGTATAGCCCTGCTGTTCGAGGAAGCCGCGCACTTCGTCTTCGGTGAAGTTGGCCGGCACGGCGATGGGGAAGGTCACCACCAGCCGCGGATCGCCGGCCGCGGCCGAGCGTTCGGCCAGCGAGCGGTGGATCGATTCCGGCGTGTCACGCTGCACCACCTTGCCACAGCCGCGGCAGTGCAGGCGCGCGCCGCGCGCGAACAGCAGCTTGATGTGGTCATTGAGCTCGGTCATCGTGCCGACCGTGCTGCGCGAACTGCGCACCGGATTGGTCTGGTCGATGGCGATGGCAGGCAGGATGCCTTCGATGCGGTCCACCTGCGGCTTGTCCATGCGGTCCAGGAACTGGCGCGCATAGGGCGAGAAGGTTTCCACGTAGCGGCGCTGGCCCTCGGCGTAGAGGGTGTCGAAGGCCAGCGAACTTTTGCCGGACCCCGACACGCCGGTCACGACCACCAGTTCGCCGGTGGCGATGGTCAGGTCCAGGTTCTTGAGATTGTTCTGGCGGGCGCCAACGATGCGGATTTGGGAGCTCATGGACGGTATCGTAGCCTGAGGGAGGAGGCGGCCCCGGACGGCGGCCTGTGGCTGGTTCCGGGCGCGGCGATGTGGAATAATTGCCTATATCGTGAGGCATGTGTCCACAATGTGGTCAATCATGCGCTCCGCTGCTGTACAAATAAACAGTATCGCAGATTCGTCTGAAATTAGCGCGATTTGCTTCGAGCGGCCCGCATTCTGCACGGGCATTGTTAACGCTGGGCATCTTCCCGAGATGGGGGTGATGGTGTCGGAATCCAAGGTGGCGGGCGCCGCGGCGTTCGCCAAATTCATGACGGTGCTGCAGGCGGTGGCGGATGCGCCCAGTCCGCCCACGGCGGCGGCGCTGGCGCGCGGCTGCGGTTATCCGCGGCCCACGGTCTACCGCATCGTGGCGGCGCTGGCCGAGCAGGGCATGGTGGCCGAGACCGACGGCGTTTACCGCCTCGGACCCCGCCTGCTGTCGCTGGCCAGCCGCGCCTGGTCGCAGTTCGACCTGCGCGCCACGCTGGCGGCCGACCTGCGGGCGCTGCGCGACGCCACCGGCGAAACCGTGCACCTGGCGGTGCCGGCCGGCACGGAAATGGTCTATATCGACAAGCTCGAAAGCCCCGGCCCGGTGCGCATGGCCTCGCGCGTGGGCGCGGCGGTGGCGCTGCATTCGAGCGCGGTGGGCAAGGCCTATCTGGCGGCGCTGGGCGACGCCGCGCGCGAACCCCTGCTGCGCGATCTGCCCTTGGAATCGCGCATGCCCGGCACGCTGGCGAGCCTGCCCGCATTGCGCGCGGCGCTGGCCGAAACGGCGGCGCGCGGCTACGCCATGGACAACGAGGAAAACGAGCCCGGCATCGTCTGCTATGGCGTGGCGCTGCGCGATGCCGCGGGCCACCCGGTGGCCTGCGTCAGCATCAGCACCTTGCTGTTCCGGCGCCGCGACGATCCGCAGTCCGCCTATATCGAACCCCTGCTGCGGCTGCGTGATGCGGCCACGGCCAAACTTGCCGTGCTGCCGTCCGGCGGCGCCTGAACGATCCGCCCCGAAAGGAATGCCATGACCGCTGCTCCCCTTGCCTCGAAACTCGACGCCTTGCTCGCCGCGCGGGTGGTGCCTGTGCTGCGCTACCAGGACGCCGCCACCGCGGCCTATGCCGCCGAGGTGGCCGTGGCCGCCGGCTGCACCACCCTCGAACTGACCTGGACCATTCCCGGCGTGACCGATCTGGTGCGCGCGCTGCGCGACAAGCATGGCTCCGCGCTGCTGCTGGGGGTGGGCACGGTGCTGGATGAAACCCAGGCGCGCGAGGCGCTGGTGGCCGGCGCCGATTTCCTGGTGTCGCCGGCCCTGGCCAGCGAGATCGTCGATCTGGCGCACGCCGCCGACGCCCTGTGCCTGTTGGGCGCCTTCACGCCCACCGAAGTGCTGGCCGCGCGCCGCGCCGGCGTCGACGTGGTCAAGGTGTTCCCCGCCGACACGGGCGGCCCCAAGCACCTGGCGGCGTTGAAGTCGGTCTACCCGGACACGGTGTTCTGCCCCACCGGCGGCGTCACCGCCGAGAACATGGCTTCCTATTTCGCCGCTGGCGCCGGCCTGGTCGGCATCGGCAGCAACCTTTACGACAAGGCCGCCTTCGCCGCGCGCGACACCGCCGCGCTGGTGGCCCAGATCACCCGCACCCGCGAGGCCGCCCATGGCTGATTTCGACATCGTCGCGCTGGGCGAGCCGCTGGTCGAACTGAACCAGACCAGCCAGGACCAGCGCCAATACCTGCAAGGCTTCGGCGGCGACACCTCCAACGCCGTCATCGCCGCGGCCCGCCAGGGCGCGCGCTGCGCCTACCTGACCCGCGTGGGCGACGACGCCTTCGGCGCGCAGTTCCTGGCGCTGTGGCGCGACGAGGGCGTGGACACCTCGGGCGTCGAGGTCGACGCCACTGCGCACACCGGCCTGTACTTCGTGCAGCACGGCCCCGACGGCCACGCCTTCAGCTACCTGCGACGTGGCTCGGCCGCCAGCCTCATGACTCCCGCCAGCCTCGACGGCGGCCTGATCGAACGCGCCCGCTTCCTGCACGTCTCCGGCATCAGCCTGGCGATCAGCACCAGCGCCTGCGACACGGTCTTCGCCGCCATCGCCCGCGCCCGCGCCGCCGGCGTGCAGGTCAGCCTGGATTCGAACCTGCGGCTGCGCCTGTGGCCGCTGGACCGGGCCCGCGCCGTACTGCGCGAGGCGCTGCGCCACGCAGACCTGTTCCTGCCAAGCATGGACGACATGCAGCACCTGACCGGCAACGACGACCCCGAGCGCACCCTCGACTGGATCCGCGACGCCGGCGCGACCGGCGTGGTGGTGCTGAAACTGGGCAAGGACGGCTCCATCATCGACGACGGCAAGACCCGCACGCCGGTCGCGGCATTGCGCGTGGATGCGGTGGACGCCACCGGCGCCGGCGACTGCTTCGCCGGCAGCCTGCTGGCGCGCCGCTGCCAGGGCGACGGCTGGGCCGACGCGGTGCGCTACGCCAACGTGGCGGCGGCGCTGTCGACGCTGGGCTATGGCGCCGTCGACCCCCTGCCGCGGGCGGAGCAGGTGCTGGCCAGGCTGCGGACCTGAGGCAGGGGCGTCCCGACAGCCGGCCCCAACCGCCGGCCCAAACAAAAATCCCCGCCGGTTCGCACCAGCGGGGATTTTTTTTCGATCAGGCGGCACACCAGGAACCTGGCGCGGCCCGCGTGTCATTTAGACGCGCTTGATCTTTTCCAGCATCTTGAACACACCCTTGGGCGACTTGACGAACAAGCGCTTGAAGGCCTTGCCCAGGCAACGGCGTTCCAGGGTGTTGCGACGCACGCGTTTGCGTTCAGCCATGTTGATTCTCCTGTTGAATTTGCGGAAATCGAATTAGCGGGGCGAAGCCGCCTTCAAGCTTGGCTTGCGGGTGTCTTCGACCCGGCCGCACAACCGGAAACTGGGCTGGCGGGGAAATTGGGTAACTCGGCATTCTAGCCTGAAAGTGGCGAGGGTGCCAATTTGGGGGCTTGCCTGGAGAGCCGGGAACGCCAAAAAATAGGGACGTATTTGGCTTGGTAAGCCCTCTTTCGGTCCGCTCCGTGTGCAGGACATGCATCAACAGGCCAGCTGATTGGCCCCTTCGCACACGCGAGAGCGCCATCATCCCGACGCAAGACACCGCGTAAGCCTCAAAAGGCCGCCCGCGCGGCCGGTTTGAGGCGGGCCCCGCAAGATCCTCCGCTCCACTCCTGATAGTCACCTGCACGCCAAGCAAGCCGACCGCCCCAACGCCCGACGCCAAGTTTCATCGTGAGCGCGTGGCGGGATCGGCGGGGGATGGCGGGGCGTGTAGATGCGCCCGACGGAAACCGAAGGGAGCCGAAGGCGTACGAGGTTGAGGCAGGGGGTAGTCCGGAGCGAAGGCTCCGGACCGCAATCGTAGCCCCGCCATCCCCCGCCGATCCCGCCACGCGCGGCTCAAGAACCCCGCATCGCCCAAAAACAAAGACTATTCAGCCGGCCCCAACTTAGGCCGAATGAAATCCATGAACGCCCGCGTCTTGGCCGGCTGAATACTCGACGGATACACCACGTAGATCGAAATGGGATCCACCGACCACCCGGGCAACACCCGCCGCAGCGAATTGCGCTTGATGATCGGATCCAGCGCCTGGCAGTGCGGCATGCGCGTGATCGCCAGATCCAGCCCCGCGAAAGTCCCCGCGATGCTCATGTTGTTCGCGGCCAGATGGCCGCTCACCGGCACCTGCTCGGTCACCTTGCCGTTGTGCAGCGTCCAATAGGAATGGGCGTCGTCGATGGTGGTGCGCAGGCACTGGTGCTGCATCAGGTCGCTCGGCGTTTTGGGCTCGCCAAAGCGCTCCAGATAGCGGTCCGATGCATACAGGTAATTGTCCAGCGACACCAGCTCCTGCACCACCGCGCCATCGCTGCGCGGCACCGGCGCGACGCCATTGCCGTTGTCCGCGGCGGCCGAAGGATAGTCGCCGTCGCGCCCGAAGCGCAGCACGATGTCGAACGGCGTACCCTGCGCGTCCGATGCCGTCATCATGCTCAGGTCGAACTCGCACTCCACCTCCGGATAGCGGTCGGTGAAATCCTTGATCGTCTCCGGCAGCAGCCAGATCGCCAGGCTATAGGGCATCGACACCCGCAGATTGCCGGACGGGCCGCCCGACAACGCCTGCAATTGCTCGTGCGCCAGGCGCGCCTCGTCGATCAGGCCCTGGCAGCGGCTCATGTAGGCCGCGCCCGCCTCGGTCAGGTCCAGCCGGCGGGTATTGCGGTTGATCAGGCGCAGCCCGATCGCCCGTTCCAGCTCGTTGATACGGCGTGACAACGTCGATGTGGGCATGTTCAGGGCCCGGGCGGCCAGGCTGAAGCTCTTGCGCTTGGCAACCTCTACGAACAAGGCGATGTCATTGAGCTGAACGGTCGAAGCTTCCATAGGCGTTCCGGTGTGGGCCGCCCGAGTTTACGCCACTCCGGCCAGGTGCCCAACGGCCGGAGCGGAAGCTAGGAAGCGTCTGGAAATCCGCACATTGTCAGATTTGATTGCAAATTTGCATGCCATGGCATCAGTTGGCACAGGCATATCCCCTAAACTTCAGGCGAAAACAACACACAGACCAAGACCGCAGCGGTTTGCCGGAAATCGCAAAGGGGCACAGTTCGCATGACCGCTACGCCGACGTTCTTCACCGTCCTCACCCCCACTTACAACCGGGCGGGCACGCTGCATCGGGTGTATGAATCGCTTTCCCGCCAGACCTACCGGGATTTCGAGTGGGTGATCGTGGACGACGGTTCCACCGACAACACCCACGAAGCCGTGCTCGACTGGCAGCAGCGCGCCGCCTTCCCCATCCGTTACGTCTGGCAGAACAACCAGCACAAGAAAACCGCCTTCAATCGCGGCGTGCGCGAGGCGCGCGGGGAACTGGTCGTGGCGCTGGACAGCGACGACGAAATGCCTCCCGAGGCGCTGGCCACGTTCAAGGCCGCCTGGGACGCCATTCCGCCGGCGCGGCGCGATTCGTACGTGGCCATCACCGGCCTGTGCGCGCGGCCGGACGGCAGCATCGTCGGCGACCGCTATCCGCAGGACGTGTTCGACAGCACCGCGGTCGACGTGTATTTCCGCTATCGCATCAAGGGCGAGAAGTTCGGCTGTATGCGCACCGACATCCTGCGCAAGTTTCCGTTCCCCGAAGACGTGGCCGGGTTCGTGCCCGAGAGCCTGGTGTGGTGGGCGATCGCGCGGGCCGGCTATCTCAGCCGCTTCATCAACCAGGTCGTGCGCACTTACCACGACACCCCGGGCGGGCTCAGCCAGGGGGCGGTCTCGGTGCACAACAACGCCCAGGGCCTGTACCTGCTGGCCTGGGACATGCTGCAGCACCACCTGGAATTCTTCCGCTTCCGGCCACGCGAATTCATCATGGCCGCCGCGCGCTACACGCGCTTCCGGCTGCACCTGAAGCACTCGGGCGTGCCGACGGCGTTGCAGGCCTACCGCCTGACAAACCCGTGGGCGCGGTTGATGGTGGGCGTGATGTGGCCGCTGGGCTATGCACTGTACCGCCGCGACCGGCGGCGCGGCGTTGCCTGAGCACCCGGGAAATGCCGGCGCGGGGCGGGCCCGCGCCCGTCCGCTTGGCCGCGGCTACGCCGACGCCGCCGTGGCGTGCCCCAACCCCAGGTACACCTCGACCACGCGCGGGTCCTCCGCCACCTGCGCGGCCGGGCCTTCGAGGGTGACCGCGCCGGTCTCCAGCACGTAGGCGTAATCGGCCACCTGCAGCGCGGCGCGCGCGTTCTGTTCGATCAGCAGGATCGACACGCCCATGCCGCGCAACTGCTCGACGATGCGGAACACCTCGCGCACGATGCGCGGCGCCAGGCCCAGGCTGGGCTCGTCCAGCATCAGCAGGCGCGGCTTGGCCATCAGCGCGCGGCCCACCGCCAGCATCTGGCGTTCGCCGCCGGACAGCGTGCCCGACAACTGCGCGCGGCGTTCGCGCAGGCGCGGGAACAGGTCGTAGACCTCGGCCAGCGTCTGGTCCTGGTCGCGCAGGCCGCGGCGGAAGCGGTCGAAGCCGCCCAGCATCAGGTTGTCTTCCACCGACATCTCGGCGAACAGCTCGCGTTTTTCCGGCACCAGGTTCATGCCGGCCGCCACCATTTCCTCGATCTCGGCGTGTTCCTGGCGCTTGCCGCCGAACACGATCTCGCCGTGCGAGGGCAGCACGCCCATGATGGCCGACAGCAGCGTGGTCTTGCCGGCGCCGTTGGGGCCGATCACGGTCACGATCTTGCCTTCGTCCACCGACAGGCTGACGCCCGAGACGGCCTCGACCTTGTCGTAGGCCACGCGCAGGTCGCGCACTTCCAGCAGTTTCGCGCTCATCATTCCACTCCGCCCAGATAGGCTTCCAGCACCGCGGGGTTGTGCTGGATCTCCGCCGGCAGGCCCTCGGCGATCTTTTCGCCGAAGTCCATCACCACCACGCGATCCACCAGGCCCATCACGAAATCCATGTCGTGTTCCACCAGCAGGATCGCCATGCCCTCGGCGCGCAGCTTTTTCAGCAGCTCGGCCAGTTCGCATTTTTCCTGGTAGCGCAGGCCGGCGGCCGGTTCGTCCAGCAGCAGAATGCAGGGATCCGACGCCAGCGCCCGCGCGATCTCCAGGATGCGCTGCTGGCCCAGCGCCAGTGAGCCGGCCTCGTCGTGCAGGTGTTTGCCCAGGCCGACGCGCTCGACCTGGCGCGCGGCCTCGGCCAGCAGGCGGGCCTCCTCGGCGCGGTCCAGGCGCCAGGCCGCCGGCAGCACGCCGCGATGGCCGCGCAGGTGGGCGCCGATGGCGACGTTCTCCAGCACGCTCATGCGGCCCAGCAGCCGCACGTGCTGGAAGGTGCGCGACAGGCCCAGGCGGGCGATGCGGCGCGCGCCGGCGCCGGCCACTGGCTGGCCCAGCAGCGTGACCTGGCCCGATGTGGGTGTGTCCACGCCCGAGATCTGGTTGAACATGGTGCTCTTGCCGGCGCCGTTGGGGCCGATCAACGCCAGGATCTCGCCGGCGCGGATCTCCAGGTTCATGGCGTTGTTGGCGACCAGGCCGCCGAACTTGCGGGTCACGTCGACCGCCTTCAGCACCACTTCGCCGCGCGGCGGCATGGGCTTGCGCGGTAGCGGCTCGGCCTGGCTGTCGATCTGGCGCTGGCGCCTGCGCACCGGCACGCAGCGCGCCAGCACCGGCCACAGGCCGCCGCGGAAGCGGTGCAGCAACAGCACCATGCCGAAGCCGAACACGATCACCTCGAAGTTGCCGGTCTGGCCCAGCAGCTTGGGCAGCCAGTCCTGCAGCCACTGCTTGAGCACCGTGAACACGCCGGCCCCGACCAGCGCGCCCCACACCTGGCCGGCGCCGCCGATGACGGTCATGAACAGGTACTCGATGCCCATCTGCAGGCCGAACGGATTCGGATTGACGAAGCGCTGCATGTGCGCGTACAGCCAGCCCGAGGCGCAGGCCTGCAGCGCGGCGATGATGAAGATCACCATGCGCGAGCGCGCCGTGTCCACGCCCATCGATTCGGCCATGACGCGGCCGCCCTTGAGGGCGCGGATGGCGCGGCCCTCGCGCGAGTCGAGCAGGTTGCTGGTCGACCACATGGCCACCAGCAGGAAGGCCCAGATCAGGTAGTAGATCTCATCGCCCTGCGTCAGCGACCAGCCGAACAGGTTGATGGCGGGCACGTCGGGGATGCCGGTGTGGCCGCCCAGGCCCTCGACCGAGCCGAAGGCGAAGTACAGCGACAGGCCCCAGGCGATGGTGCCCAGCGGCAGGAAGTGGCCGGACAGCTTGAGCGTGATGGCGCCCAGCAGGTAGGCCACCACCAGCGTCAGCAGCAGGCCTGCCAGCAGCGTCAGCCAGGGCGAGGCGCCCAACCACGCCAGCCAGGCGGGCAGGGCGTCGGCGCGGGTGGTGAGCAACGCGGTGGTGTAGGCGCCGACGCCGACGAAGGCCGCCTGGCCGAAGCTGGTCAGGCCGCCCACGCCGGTCAGCAGCACCAGCCCCAGCGCCACCATGGCATACAGGCCGATGTAGTTCAGCAGGGTGACGTAGAACGGCGGCAACGCCAGCGGCGCGGCCGCCAGCAGCGCCAGGAACACGAGGACGAGGTGGCGCGGGGTCATTCTTCTTCTTCCTCGACGTGGTGGCTTTTCAGGGAACGCCAGAGCAGCACGGGGATGATCAGCGTGAAGACGATGATCTCCTTGTAGGCGCTGGCCCAGAACGAGGAGAAGGCCTCGATCAGGCCGACCAGCACGGCACCGGCGGCGGCCAGCGGGTAGCTCACCAGGCCGCCGATGATGGCGCCGACGAAGCCCTTCAGGCTGACCATGAAGCCGGAATCGAAATACATGGTGGTGATGGGCGCGATCAGGATGCCCGAGACGGTGCCGATCAGCGCCGCCAGGAAAAACGTGGCCTTGCCGGCGAACACCGGCGAAATGCCCATCAGGCGCGCGCCGAGCCGGTTGAAGGCGGCCGCGCGCAAGGCCTTGCCGTACATCGAGCGCTCGAAGAACTGGTACAGCACCACGATCAGCAGCGCCGACACGGCCACCACCCACAGCGCCTGGCTGTTGACGTTGACCGGGCCCAACGCCAGGCTGGCGTCGCTGAACGGCGCGGTGCGCGCGCCTTCGGCGCCGAAGGCCAGCAGGCCCAGGCCGACCAGCGCCAGGTGTACGGCGATCGACACGATCAGCAGCACCAGCGTCGAGGCCGAGGCGATCGGCTGGTAGAACAGGCGGTACAGCTGCGGGCCCATCGGCACTACCAGCAGCAGCGTCAGCAGCGCCTGCACGGCCATCGGCAGCTGCGCCAGCGGCAGGCGGTAGAACAGCGCGGCCAGCAGCAGCGGATACGCCACCTTGGCGATGATGCGCCACAGCGGCGCGCGGCGTCCCGGCCGCCTGGCGCGCGCCATCAGGTCGGCCACGGCCTCGGCCAGCGCGAACGCCAGCAGCAGCCACACCAGCAGCACCGGCTTGCCGGCCTGCAGCGCGGCCATGGTGAGCGCGCCGAAGGCGACGAACTCGCCCTGGGGGATGAACAGCACGCGGGTAACGGTAAAGACCAGCAGGATGGACAAGGCCAGCAGCGCGTAAATGGCGCCGTTGGTGATGCCATCCTGCCCGAGTATCAGGGCGATCTGAGCATTCATCGGTACTTCCGGATAACGGACAAATATCACCCCCCGAAGCGCTGCGCGCCTCCCCCCAGGGGGCATGCCTGCGGACCGGCAAAGCCGGCGCCGCGGCATCTCGATGGGGCTGCGTTCAAGAGGAGGCTTTACTTCACTAGCGTCCAGTTTCCGTCTTTGACGGTGATGAGTTCGCGGCCGCGGTCGTCGAAGCCGCTGTGGTCGGCGGCGCTCATGTTGTAGACGCCCTGGGTGCCGACCAGCTCGCGGGTCTGTTCCAGCGCGTCGCGCAGCGCGCTGCGGAACTCCTTGGTGCCCGGCTTGCCGGCCTTTTCGGCCAGCGGAATGGCCTTCTCCAGCAGCAGGCCGGCGTCGTAGACGTTGGCGCCGAAGGTGGCGGGCTTGGAGCCGTTGAGCTTTTCGTAGGCGGCGATGTAGTCGCTGGCGACCTTCTTGGACGGGTTGCTGTCGGGCATTTCCGGCAGCACCAGCATCAGGCTGGCGGCCAGCACGGTGCCTTCGACCTTCTTGCCGCCGAGCTTGAGGAAGTCGGGCAGCGCGGCGCCGTGGGTCTGGTAGAACTTGCCCTTGTAGCCCTGGTCGAACAGCGTCGCCTGCGGCAGCACGCTGGCGGCGCCGGGGGCGGCCACCAGCACGGCGTCGGGCTTGGCCGCCAGGATCTTCAGCGCCTGGCCGGTGACCGAGCTGTCAAAGCGCAGGTAGCGTTCGTTGGCGGTGATCTTGATGCCCTTTTCGGCCGCCAGGCCGGAGAACACCTTGTACCAGTTCTCGCCATACGGATCGTTCAGGCCGATGAAGCCGACCGTCTCGATGCCGCTCTTGGCCATGTGGTCGACCAGCGCGCGGGCGATGATGTCATCGTTCTGGGTGGTCTTGAAGACCCACTTCTTCTGCTCGTTCATCGGCAGCACCACGGCGGCGGTGCCCACCGGCGCCAGCATCGGCACGCCGGCCTCGGCGGCGAACTGGATCACGCCCATGGCGTTGGGCGAGCCCGACGGCCCGATCAGGGCGTCCACGTTCTGTTCGGTGATGAGCTTCTTGAAGGCCGTGACCGAGTTGGTGGAATCGCTGGCGTCGTCCAGCGAGATGTATTCCACGGTCAGGTCGCCGATCTTCTTGGGCAGCAGCGGCACGGTGTTCTTTTGCGGGATGCCGACCAGCGCGGTGGGGCCGGTGGATGAGGTGACCACGCCGACCTTGACCTGGGCCAGGACGGGCAGGGAGACCAGCGTGGCCAGCACGGCGGCGGCCAGGGGGAGTTTCTTCGACAGCATGGCAAAACCTCCGGATAGGGGGCAGAGTGGGTGCGGCTGGAAAACGGAGAAAACGGATACCGCGGAAATTGCTTTTGGTTTCAACTTTCTGGCACTGCACTGTAGACGCGGTCTGCGTGCTTACCTATCCGTCAAAACCCGAAGCGGATGCGTGGGACGCCGGTCAGATGGTGATGGAACTGACGCTGGCGCCGCCGCAGACGAACAGCGTCTGGCCGGTGACGAAGCTGTTGGCGGGGTCGGCGAAGAACATCACCGCCCGCGCCACGTCGTCCGAGCGTCCCAGGCGCTTGACCGGGATGCCGTTGGCAAGCTGCTTTTCGCGTTCGCTGCCGGGTTCGATCACTTCGTAGAACATGTCGGTCTGGATCGGGCCGGGCGCCACCACGTTGACGGTGATGCCAAAGGGGGCCAGTTCCAGCGACCAGGTGCGCGCCATGCCGACCATGCCGGCCTTGGTGGCCGAATAGGCGGTGCGGGTGGGCAGGCCCAGCGCGCCGCGCGAGGACATCATGACGATGCGGCCGAAATGGCGTTCCTGCATGCCGGGCAAGGCCGCCTGCACCAGGCTGATGGCCGCGCCCAGGTGGATCTGGGTCAGGCCGTGCAGTTCCTCCTGGGTCACCTGCGGCAGCAGGTTGGGCCAGATGACGCCGGCGTTGTGGATGACGTGGCTGACCGGAAAGCGCGCCGCGATCTCGGCGCCCGCCTGGGCGGTGGCGTCGGCGTCCAGCAGGTCCACCTGCACGTTGTGCAGGCGCGGGTGGCTGAAGTCGGCGGCGCGGCGCGCCATCGAGATCACCTCGTAGCCCGCGTCGAGCATGCTGCGACAGATTTCGGCGCCGATGCCGGCGCTGCCGCCGGTGACGATGGCGACGTTGGTTTGCGTCATGGTGAATCCCCCTGTGTTCTGTTGTTCTTGGCGGCCGCTCAGGCGCGCGGCGCCAGCGCCAGCACCCGCAGCGGGCTGCCCGAGCCGCTGCGGATCTTGAGCGGCGCCGAGAAGATCACCGCGCCGGTCGGCGGCAACTGGTCCAGGTTGGTCAGGCACTGCAGGCCGTAGCGGTTGTTGCCGTGCATGAAGTAATGGCAGGGGTAGGGCGGATTCAGGTGATGGGCCTGGCCGGCGTCGGTGCCTACCGACTCGGTGCCGAAGCCGTGCACGTCGCGTTCCTTGATCAGCCATGGCACCACCTCGGCGTCGGGGCCGGGCGAGTGGGCGCCGTCTTCCCGCATGTTCAGGTATTCGGCCGGCTTGGCGCGCTTGGACCAGTCGGTGCGCATCAGCACCCAGGAACGGGCCGGGATGCGGCCATGCTGTTCCTCCCACTTCTTGACGAAGTCGATGGTCAGCAGGAAGTCGGGGTTGTCGCGCGCCTCGGCCGAACAGTCGATGACGCAGGCGCCGGCGATGAAGGCCTCCACCGGGATGGTGTCGACGGTGTTGTCGGGCTGGTCCTTGCCGGTGACCCAGTGCACCGGCGCATCGAAGTGGGTGCCGGTGTGCTCGGAGCACGAGAAATTGTTCCAGTACCAGGCTGGGCCGCGCTCGTCATAGCGCGAGATTTCCTCGATGCGGAACGGCCAGGCCTGGCCGAATTCCGGCGGCAGCACGATGGTGGGGAATTCGGGCGTCAGCGTCTCGGTCAGGTCCACCAGGCGGATGCGGCCCGACACCAGTTCGGTCATGAATTGGGCAAGTATGGGTTGGCTCATCTGTTGCTCCTTTGGTTTTCGTGTCGGGGCGTCAGGCGCCCAGTTCCCGTTCCAGTCCCTTGGGGTTCTCCGCCAGCCGCGCGCGGAATTCCTGTGCCACGTCGCCGACGTACACGTCCTCGACGCCATCCTTCAGCGCACGCACGATGGCGCTCGCGATGGCCGCGGGCGCCACGCGCGGGGGCGGCGTGCGCTGCTCCCATTCGTGGTCGACTGGGCCGGGGAACACGTTCACCACCCGCACGCCGGACGGCCGCATTTCGGCGCGCAGGCATTGCGCCAGCGACAGCGCGGCGGCCTTGGAGGCCGACCACATGCCGCGCGCCGGCAGGTTGAGGTGGGCGTAGATCGACAGCACGTTGACCCAGGCCGTGGCGTTGTTGACGCCGTCGGCGGCGCGGCCGCACAGCGCCGGGCCGAAGCCCTGCGCCAGCCGCATCAGGCCCAGCACGTTGACGTCCAGGGCGTCGCGCGCGGTGTTGACGTCCTTGCGGCCGAGCAGGCCGCCTTCGCGTTCCAGGTCGGCGGTGTTGACCAGGATCTCGACCTTGCCGCCGATCGACGCCGCGGCGCGCTCGACCGAGTCGCTGTCGGTCACGTCCAGCGCCAGCGCCTGCACCCGCGGATCGGCCGCCAGCGCGTCGAAGGCGGCGTCGCGGCGCCAGGCCTGCGGGTCGCCCAGGAACACGGTCGGGCAGCCGGCGTCGAGCAGGGCGCGCGCCACCGCCTGGCCCACCGCCGACTTGCCGTCGGTGACCAGCGCCCGGCGGAATTTCGGATCGCACGAGGTCTCGCGCAGGGTCTTGTCGTCTTCCATATGGGGCGTATTCCTTTCGGGCAGGGCGATCATCACGGCCTGGCCGCCGCGGTCGAGCTTGAGCGCCAGCCGCACGCGGGCGCCGTCGGCGCAATCCTGGTGCACGTGCGCCACCACCGACGGGCCGGCGTCCATGCGCACCGTGCCCACCCGCCACGGCAGGCGTTCACGGAAATAGAGGTCGTTGCTGTGGTGCAGGGTGGTGCTGACCAGCAGTTCCCCATGCGGGTCCACCGGCCGCCACGGCAGGCGTTCCGACAGGCAATGGCCGCAGACTTCGCGCGGCGGGTACTGCACCGCGCCGCAATCGGCGCAGGTCTGCAGTTCGAAGCGGCCTTCGGCGGCCGCGGCCGTCAGGCCCAGGGCGGCGCGGCTGCGGGCGCCCGGCGGCAGGGTCGGCTGGCGCGTGCGCGCCACGGGATTCTTGCGCGGCGGCTTGGCTAGCGGCTCGGTCATGCGTCGCTCCTGGCCAGGATGGCCGCGGCGGTGCACAGCCCACGGTCGTAGTTGATCATGCCGAAGCCGCTGACCAGGCCCAGGCGCGCGTCGGCCACCTGGGTGCCGCCGGCCGTGCCGGTCAGCTGGCGCAGCGCCTCGACCATGCCGAGGTAGCCGCCGGCGGCGCCGGCCTGGCCCACCGACAGCTGGCCGCCGTTGGTGTTGAACGGGAAGCTGCCGTCGACGGTGAAGGTGTTGGCGCGCACGAATTGCGGCGCCTCGCCCTTGGCGCAGAAGCCCAGGTCTTCCATCTGCATCAGGTTGATGACCGGGTAGTCGTCGTAGGCTTGCAGAAAGTCCATGTCGGCCGGGGCCGCGTCCGCCATGCCGTAGAGTTCGTCGATGTCCATGGTCCAGCCGCCGCGGGTCTGGATCGGATCTTCGATCCAGGCGTTGTGGCGCTCGATGGTGGACAGGATGCGGGCGTAGGGCAGGTTCAGCGCCCGGGCCCGGTCTTCGCTCATCACCAGGAAGCCGTCGGCGCCAGCGCAGGGCATGACGCAGTCGAACAGGTGGATCGGGTCGGTGATGACGCGCGCGTCCAGGTATTGCTTGAGGGTCAGCGGCTTTTTCATCAGCGCGTGCGGATAGCGCAGGGCGTTGTCGCGCTGCGCCACGCAGACCTTGCCGAAGTCCTCGCGGGTGGCGCCGGTGCTGCGCATGTAGTGCGCGGTCAGCAGCGCGAAGCTGGCGTTGGGGCCGCCGGCGCCATAGGGGTAGACGGCATCCTGAGCGAAGCGCGAGAACTGGCTGACGGTGTTGCGGAACGAGTCGACCTGGTTGGTATCGCCCGCGATGCAGGCGACGATGCCGGCGTCGCCCGCCTGCACCGCGCGGGCGGCGCGGCGCAGCGCGGCCACGCCGCTGGCGCCGCCCATGGGGATGTGGTCGAGCCAGCGCGGGCTCATGCCCAGGTGCTGCGTCAGACCCACGGCGGTGTCCGGCGCCAGCGTGAAGCTGGACACGCACAGGCCGTCGACGTCGGTCTTGGCGATGCCGGCCTGGCGGATCAGCGCGCCCAGCGCGCGGCCCAGCCACCAATGCGCGGCATGGGTGGAGTAGCGCTCATACGGAATGCTGACGGGCAGGGCCGCCACCACGCCGTCGTAGCGGGCGCGCGGCGTACTCATCGGGCGGACTCCTGGCGCTTCTTCATGGCGGTGGTGTCGACGCAGCTGGCCGTGCCTGGCAGGGTCGGCGCCAGCGCCTTCATTTCGCCGCGCTGGATCTTGTTGGTGGTGGTGAGCGGCAGGCTGTCGACGAAGGCGACGTAGCCGGGCGCCTTGTAATAGGCCAGCTGTTGCAGGCTCCACTGGACGATGTCGCGGGCCGCGTCGGCGCGGGCGGCGGCGTCGGCGGGCGCGGTTTCCGCCACCACGCAGGCCAGCACCTCGTCGCCGCGCACCGGGTCGGGCACGGCGGCCACCGCCACGGCCTTGACCAGGGGATGCTGCAGCAGCACGCTTTCGACTTCCACGGCCGAGATGTTCTCGCCGCTGCGGCGGATCACGTTCTTCTTGCGGTCGACGAAGCGCAGCGCGCCGTCGGCCTCGCGGCGCACGATGTCGCCGGTGTGGAACCAGCCGTCCTCCCAGGCCTGCGAAGTGGCCTCGGCGTCCTTCAGGTACCCGGCGAAGAAGCCGTAGCGCGGGTCATCGCCAGCATGGCGCACCAGCAGCTCGCCCGGCTCGCCGGCCGCGGCCTCGCCGCCGTGGTCGGCGACGATGCGCACCTCTACGTCGTCCTCTTCGCGGCCGAAGCAACTGCTGCCGATGTGGCGCGGCTCCTGGTTGGCGATGATGACGGCCCCGGCGCCGGTTTCGGTCATGGCCCAGGCTTCCAGCAGCGGAAAACCAAAGCGTTCCTCAAAGGGCTGGTGCAGCTTGCGGTCGACGCCCGCGCCGAAACCGAATCGGATGGCCGGCTGCCTGTCCCGGGCCGAGGGTTCGGCCTTCATCAGGATCGCCGGCATCACGCCCAGGTAGTGCAGCACGGTGGCGCCCGAGTCGCGCACGCTGTCCCACCAGGTCTTGGGATGGAAGCGGTCCAGCGGAATCAGGCAGCCGCCGGTCAACACCATGGCCATGGCGGAATAGGCCATGGCGTTCATGTGCACCAGCGGCAGCGGCGTCAGCATGCGTTCCTCGCCGGGGCGCAGCGCGGCCAGGCCGCCGATGCGGGCGTACCAGCCGCCCGCGTGCAGAGAATAGCGGTTCGGCAGGATGCAGCCCTTGGGACGGCCGGTGGTGCCGGACGTGTACAGCAGCGCGCACTCGGTCAGTTCATCCGGCTCGCCCGCCAGCGGCGCGGGGAAGGGCGCGGCGGGCGGGGCGTCGTCCGGCCCCATCACGCGCAGCGGCCGGCCGGCGCGCTCGGCGGCGGACAACAGGTCGGCGTGGCGCTCGGGCAGGGCGACGGCCAGCGCGATTTCGGAATGGCCGGTCAGATACTCCAGTTCGGCCGCGCGCAGGTCGGGATTGATCGGCACCACCGACACGCCCAGCGCGTTGAGCGCGAACCAGTGCAGGAAGAAGGCGGGACGGTTTTCCAGCAGCAGGCCGGCGCGGTGGCCGTGGCCGTAGCCGGCGCGGGCATAGGCCGCGCGCAGCGTCTCGATGGCGCTGGCCGCCTGGGCGTAGGTCAGCTCGCCGGCGCCGATGCCATAGATGCCGGCGGTTTCCGGCAGGATGCACAGGAAGGGCCGGGCGCCATGCCGGGCCGCGGTGTCCAGAAAAGCCTGGTGGACGGTGGGGCTCACAAGCCGCTCCTACATGAACAATTGGATGTTGCCGAATGCGGCGTCGCAGTTCACCAGGTCGACGCGCTTGAGGCGGATGCGCAGCGCGCCGTCCTGCTCGACCAGATGATGCGTGGCCCAGCCGGCGTACAGGGTCTGCGCGTCCTGGCGCGTTTCGACGTAGTGGAAGGCAGTGCGCACCACATGGCGCCCCTGCCCGGGCGCCGAGTCGGGATGGTCGCGTTCTACCGTGGGCGCCTGTAGCAGGTGATGGCAACGGCTCTTGGGTTGCTGCGAGAAGGTGCGCTGGCCCGCCAGGCGCTCGACCCGCACGCGCAGCAGCAGCTTGTCCTCGTACATCAGCGAGGCGTGCAGGCGGGCGTCGGTCTGGCCGTGGGCCAGCGGCATCCAGTAGTGGCCGTCCTCGGTGTACAGATCCAGCCAGTCCTCGAAGCGCAGCTCGTCGAGCAGGCGCGCCTCGGCGTAGACGAAATCGATCAGGTCGCGGTCGCTCAAGCTCATGCCTGCTCCGTCATGTAGCGGCCCCATGCGCGGTACTGGTTGCGCATCTGCCATTCGTTGGTGCCGTTGGTGGTGACGTTCTTCTGGCCGAGCTCGGCCGGGTCGTACAGGCGGCCGACGTTGACCCAGTCGCGGGCGCGCGATTGCAGGCCGTCCTGGGCGCGCTCGTACATCTCCAGGTCGTCGTGGCCGACCACCGAGGTGGGCGCGTTGATCAGGCGGTTGTACATGAGGGTGCGTTCCAGCAGCAGGTCGGGCGCGCCGACCAGGCGGAAGGTCCACGACTCCACCAGGGTGCGGTCGGCGGCGATCGGCTTGAACACGCGCAGGGTCTGGATCGGGCCCTTGACCATGATGTTGGGGAAGTACACGGTGTTGTGGCGCACGTCGCCCAGGATCTGGCGGGCGCGCTCCTCGCCGTAGGCCGCGACCATGGACTCCCAGTAGCCGGGAATGCCGGAATACGCGGCATGGATCGAGTCGGACACGCCGGTATGGCCGTGGCCGTTTTCCCAGACGCGGATGCCCATGTTCTCGAAGAACTCATACGGCGAGATGAACGGCGCGAACAGTTCCACCGCCATCGGCTTGGGCGTGCCGGCCGGGGCCTGTTCCCAGACCTTGACCGCGGTGCCGGCCGATGATTCGTGCGCCACCATCGGGTGGCAGGTGTCGGTCTGGTTGTCGACCAGCATCTTCCAGTTGCAGCGGTGCATGTAGCGCAGCACGCCGCCGGCCACTTCCAGCCGGCCCTCGGGCGAGCGGTCGACCATGTTGTCCAGCGTCGATAGGGCGTCGCCGAAGAAATCCTCGAACGACTGGCCGACGGGATTCAGGCGGCAGAACACGAAGCCGCGGTGGTTGCGCACGTCTTTCACCGCCGCCATGCCCTGGCTGGCCTCGCACTGCTCCAGGCCGGTGTTCTCGTAGCCCTTTTTCAGCGGGATCGACAGCAGGCTGCCGTCGGTCTTGAAGGTCCAGGCGTGATAGGGACAGCGGAAGAACTTGCCGGTGTTGCCGCAGGCGTCGCCCGCCACCATGGTGCCCTTGTGCGGACAGCGGTTGTGCAGCACGCGCACCGAGCGGTCGCTGTGGCGCACCATCACCACCGGCTGGTTGCCGACGGTGGTGGTGATGTAGTCGCCGGGGTTGGGCACCTGGCTGTCGTGGCCGACGTAGACCCAGGTGTTGGCGTACAGCCGTTCCATCTCCAGGTCGAACAGTTCATCGTCGATGAACAGGTCCTTGTGCACCTCGGTCTCGCGCAGCAAGGCGCGGATGGCATCGGGGTTGTCGCGGTATTTGGCCATCGTGGTCTCCTCTTCTCGCGCCCGGCCTACAGGTCCAGCACCAGGCGCGCCGACTTGGCGCGCGAGATACAGATCTGGATGATCTTGCCGCTGGCTTTCTCGGTGTCCGACAGGTAGTAGTCGCGGTGGTCCGGCTCGCCTTCCAGCACGGTGGCCTGGCAAACGCCGCATTCGCCGCGCTTGCAGTCGTACATCGGGTCGCAGCCTTCTTCTTCCATCACCTCGACGATGGTCTTGTCGGCGGGAATGGTCAGCACCCGGCCGGACTGGCGCAGCTCGACCTCGAAGGGCTGGTCGCCGGCCTGCGGCGCGGCGCTGGTGAACAGTTCGAAATGGATGTGGGCGTCGGGCCAGTGGCGCGCGCGCGCTTCCTGGATCACGGCGTCGATCAGGCCCTTGGGACCGCAGACGTACAGATGCTGGCGTGGACTGGCGGCGTCCAGCAGCGCCTTCAGATCGAAGCGGCAGGAGGCATCATCGTCGGCGTGCAGCACCAGCGCGTCGCCGGCCAGCGCCTGCAGTTCCGGCAGGAAGGCCAGTTGGTCGCGGCTGCGGCCGCTGTAGTGCAGTTCAAAGGCGCGGTTGGCGGACTTGAGCGCCGCCGCCATCGACGCCACCGGCGTGATGCCGATGCCGCCAGCGATCAGCACCACCGGCTCGTCGCCGGCGGGGGCTTCGTGCAGCGGGAAGTCGTTGCGCGGCCCTTCGACGCTGAGCGTGTCCCCCACCGCCAGCCCGTGCATGTGGCGCGATCCGCCCGCGCTGGCTTCTTCCAGCCGCACGCCCAGGCGGTATTCGACGGGTTCGGCGAAGCGGCCGGCCTCGGGCGCCAGCTGCACCAGCGAGTAGCAGCGCGGCTCGCGCAAGCCCGGCACGCTGACCTTCAGGTGGGCGCCGGGGCCGAAGGCGGGCAGGGCGCCGCCGTCCTCGCGCGCCAGGCGCAGCGAGCGGATCAACGGCGATTCCTGCCGGACTTCACGGACGATGAGTTTCAGGGTTTGCACGGCGTCGTCTCTATATCGATGTCAGGCGGCCAGTTTCTCGGCCAGTTGGCGTTCCATGGGGCCGCATTTCTCGTCGGCCAGCGCGGCCTGGCGCAAGGCGCGCAGCGAAGCCGCGGCATCGGGCCGGCCCGCCAGTTGGGCGGCGGCCGCGATCAGTTGGCGGTACTTGCCGCCGCCGCGCGCGTGGGTGTCGCTGTAGCCCTTGACCAGGCGGCGGCAGTTGACGGTTTCGACCGCCAGGTCGTAGTCGCGCGGCGCCAGGCTGGCGATCAGGTCGAGCCATTGGGTCAGACCCTCGGATTCGATCTGGTGGCGCAGCGTGCGGCGGCGGAAGCGGCGCATGCCGGCCAGCGTGTACAGCATCAGGAAGCCGCCCAGCGTGCCGCTCTGCATGCGGCGGCCCTTGCCCAGGCGGCGTTCGACGAAACCGCCGAAGGCCTTCGACCGCTCCAGCCAGCGGCCCAGCCCGGCCGGCAGCGTGCCGCAGATTTCCTCCAGCCGCGGATGCATGAATTCGGTGGTGTAGACCAGCTGGTCCGGCTTGGCGCCGATCTCGGCG
The DNA here is from genome assembly GCF_052906545.1 of Achromobacter sp. CSND-B12. Taxonomy (NCBI): domain Bacteria; kingdom Pseudomonadati; phylum Pseudomonadota; class Betaproteobacteria; order Burkholderiales; family Alcaligenaceae; genus Achromobacter; species Achromobacter sp. CSND-B12. The sequence continues at coordinate 4,194,821 of NZ_JBREGJ010000001.1, forward strand.
CGCACCCGCTCGAAGCGGCTGCCGCGCGTCTTCAGGTCGGCCACGCGGATCACGTCGTCATAGGCCATGGCGGTGGCCAGGTAGCGCGCGGCGGCACAGGTCAGCGCCCAGTGTTTCGATTCGCCACCGTGGCGCGCGTCCAGTTCGCGGATCGCGGCCATGCGGGCCAGGTAGTCCTCGGCGTATGCCAGGTCCTGGAATTCGATCTGGCGGCGCGCGCCGGCCGTCAGCATCGGCTGCGCACAGGCGGGAAAGTCGCGGGTGATGCGGTCGAGCAAGGCTTGCGCTCTCGGGCTGGCGGCGCGCTCGGGCACGACAGGGACCGGGCGCGCCAGATCGATCGCGGCCGGCTGCGCGGGCGCCTGGTCGGCGGCCTCGAAGCCGAGCGCGAAGGCGCGCAGGCTGGCGTCCACGCCGACGCCGGCGCGGCGCACGGTGGCCTCGAAGTCGTCGCGCGAGAACGGCAGCGCGCCGCTGCCGGCGACGGCGCCGAACAGGCTGGCGCTGATGACGCTGCCGGCGCGGTCGGCCAGGTCCTGCAGGTCGAAGCAGAGGAAGCGGCGGGCCGCCGCGCGGCCGGCCTCCAGCACCTTGTTGGGATCGGCGATGCCGTTGCCGGGAGCCGATTTTTCGCTGACCGCGTAGCTGCGGTGCGACGAGGCGATCAGCACGCTGCGGTCGGGCGTCACCAGCCCGCGCTGGATGGCGCGGCCGCCTTCCATCAGCTCGGCCGCCACCACCAGGTCGACGTCGCCCGGGGTGGGCATCAGCGCCAGCGCCGGCGGGCGGCCGGCGCGGGTTACGTCGGATTCGGGCAGCAGTTCCAGGTAATAGATGGTGGCGCCGGTGCGTTGCGCCACGCCTGGCACCGAAGTGGTCTGGGCCCACCAGCCGGCGTGCTCGGCCATGTCGACGATCCAGTCGGCCAGCACGCCGCCGCCCTGGCCGCCCATGGCCAGGATGGCGATCTTGATGGGAGTGCCTTGCTGCAATGCCACCGGGTTCATGGGGCGGGTCCTCACAGGGCGAATTTGGCCAGGCGCGCTTCGCGGCGGCGCTGCAGGTAGCCGATCACGCCCTGGCGCAGGCGCGCCAGGAAACGGTCGCGGCCGCTGGGGTTGTGGACGATGTCGGCGCGGTAGAACGACGGGCACAGCACGGCGGCGTGCGCCACTTCGCCGCAGTTGCCGCAGCCGACGCAGCTGCTCTCGACGTGGGCCACCGGATCTTCCTTGAGCGGATCGCCGCTGTCCTTGACCGTCAGCGACGGGCAGCCGGACAGCCGGATACAGGCATGGTCGCCGGTACAGACGTCGGGGTCGACGCCGAAGCGTTCCTTGATCACGCGCTTGCCCGCCTTGACCGCCTGGTTGAACAGCGGCTTGATGCGGCGCTGCTTGTTCAGCATGCATTCCGACTGGGCGATGATGACCTTGGGGCCCTTGACGTCGGTGGTCAGCGCTTCCTCGATGGTGGCGCGCACCTTGGCGACGTCATAGGTGCGGTCCAGCGTGCGCACCCACTTCACGCCCACGCCGCGCACGGCCTGGTCGATGGGATTGTTGGTGGAGCGGTCCGGATTCTCGGCGCGCGAGGACAGGATGTCCTGGCCGCCGGTGGCCGAGGCGTAGAAGTTGTCGACGATGACGATGACGCCGTCGTACTTGTTGAACACCGCGTTGCCGATGCCCGAGGCCAGGCCGTTGTGCCAGAAGCCGCCGTCGCCCATGATCGAGATGGGCCGCTTGGCCGCCGGCACGTTGAAGGCCGCGGCGCTCGATGCGCCCAGGCCGTAGCCCATGGTGGTCGCGCCCAGGTTGAACGGCGGCAAAATCGAGAACAGGTGGCAGCCGATGTCGCAGGAAATGTGGTGCTGGCCCAGCGTTTCCTGCGCCAGCGTCAGGGCCGAGAAGATCGGCCGTTCCGGACAGCCGGTACAGAAGCCGGCCGGGCGCGGCGGCACCACCGCGGCCAGTTCGGCGACGTGCTTGTGGAAGGTGATGGGCTGCTCGGCCGGCCGCGGCGCGGGCTTGGGCCGCGTGATCTCGGTGACCTGCAATGTGGCTTCGGCGGCGGCGTCGGCGGCCACGGCCGGATGGGTCTGCAGCGATTCGGGGCGTTCGCGCTTGAGGAATTCACGCAGGCCGTCGCGCATCACCTGGGTGGTGTATTCGCCGGCCATCGGCAGCACGTCCTTGCCGGACAGCTTCGTATCGACGCCGGCCTTGCGCAGCACCGCGTGCAGGGCCTGTTCCAGGTAATCGGGCTGGCCTTCCTCGAGCAGCAGCACGGCGCGCTTGCCGCGGCAAAAGTCGATGACCTCGTCTTCGATGACAGGGTAGGCCACGTTCATCACATACAGCGGAATGCGGCTGTTGCCGAAGTGGTCCGCCAGGCCCAGCAGTTGCAGGGCGCGGATCACGCCGTTGTACAGGCCGCCCTGCAGGATCAGGCCGATGTCGTCCTGGTCGCCGTCGAAGTGCTCGTTGAGCTTGTGTTCCTTGATATAGCGGATGGCGGCGGGCCAGCGTTCCTTGATCTTTTCCTGCTCGTGCAGGAACGAGGCCGGCGGCAGCACGATGCGGCTGGTGTCGCGCGCCGGGCTTTCCAGCGCCTGGGCCAGCGAGAACGCCGGCCGCTGGTTGTCCTTGGCGATGAAGCGGCCGTGCACGTGGCAGCCGCGGATGCGCAGTTGCAGCATCACTGGCGTTTTGCTGGCTTCCGACAGCGCGAAGCCGTCTTCCACCGCCTTGACCATGCTTTCCAGGTTGGGACGCGGATCGAGCAGCCAGATCTGCGACTTCATGGCGAACGCGTGCGAGCGTTCCTGCATGATGGACGAGCCTTCGCCGTAGTCCTCGCCGACGATGACCAGCGCGCCGCCGGTGACGCCGCCCGATGCCAGGTTGGCCAGCGCGTCGGAGGCGACGTTGGTGCCGACGGTGGATTTCCAGGTGACCGCGCCGCGGATCGGGTACATGACCGAGGCGGCCAGCGTGGCGGCGGCGGTGGCCTCGGAGGCGCTGGCCTCGAAGTGCACGCCGAGTTCCTGCAGGATGTCGTTGGCGTCGGCCAGCACGTCCATCAGGTGCGAGATGGGCGAGCCCTGGTAGCCCGCGACGTAGCCCACCCCGGATTGCAGCAGCGCCTTGGTGACCGCGAGGATGCCCTCGCCGCGGAACTCTTCGCCCGCGCCGATGCGCAACTGCTGGACTTCTTTCTTGAAAGACCTTTCAGCCATCTCGAACTCCTCCACGCGGACCGGCATCCGGGTCCCGAAGCCATGCTGCTGCGCAGCACGCCCATGTCACGAAATTTCGCTCTGAAAAATACTTTAGGAGTCAACGTTTTAGCTGTCAACAAAAAAGATGAAATTTCATGGAATCAAAAAAATATCACGCTAAAACAAGGGTGTATATACTGGTTGTTCTCTATCCGAAGGACCGGGAAAAGGCGCTTTGATGGTGCAAAAACGGGTTGCGATTCGGGGTATACCCTGTGCTGCGCAACAGCATTGCGCCGCGTCATGGCGCAGGCCGGCGCCAACGTGGTGCAATGCGCCTGCCGGCCTCGGGTCGCCTATTCAATATTGATGCGTGGGAGCAGAACAACATGCGGTCGGACAAGCACGGCGATACCCTGGCCGGCGGCGCGCGGTTCGTCGACGACTACCTGGCCTACCTGCTGGCGCAGGCCAGCCAGCGCATTTCGGCGGAGTTCCACCAGCAGGTGAAGGCGGCCGGCCTGTCGGTCACCGAATGGCGGGTGCTGGCCAGCCTGGAAGGCAGCGCCGGCGAGACCATCGGCGACCTGGCGGTGTTGGCCATCACCAAGCAGCCGACGCTGAGCAAGGTGGTGCAGCGCATGGAGGCCGAAGGGCTGGTGGCGCGCAACGGGGTGCGGGCCGACCGGCGCCAGACCCGGGTCTGCATCACCACCAAGGGCCGCAACCTCATTGCCGCGCTGTGCGAGCAGGCGAAGCAGCACCAGAAGGCGGTGCTGGCCCCTTTCGGCGAAGAAAAGGCCGCCCTGCTGATTGACATGCTGCGGGTGCTGATGACCGAGCATGTGCCGCTCGACCTGCCGCTGGACGCCGACGAGTAGGGCGGCACCGGGCCGCCAGGGGACTCAGCCCTTGATGAGGCGCGTTGCGGTCGGGTGAACACCGTTTACATCAAGAGAACAGCGATTTTTTTGTCATATTTTTATACGTCCCTAAATAGGTTCTCCCTGGGAAAACCCCCTCCGGTACGCATAAACCCTTAATTGACGCGGGTCTCGGCGCTAGGCAATATCGCGCCGGTATTCAGACTACAGTCAGGAGTTGAACCATGCGCCGCACTTTGATTGCCATCGCGATCGCCGCCGCCGTGGCCGTGCCCTCGATCGGGCAGGCCAAGACCTTCCGTTGGGCCGCCCAGGGCGACATCCTCACCTTCGATCCGCACTCGCAGAATGAAGGCATGACGATCGCCGCCAACAGCTATGTCTATGAACCGCTGGTGGACTACGACAAGGACTTCAAGGTGGTGCCGCGCCTGGCAACCGAATGGCAGCAGGTTTCGCCCACGCTGTACCGCTTCAAGCTGCGTCCCGGTGTCAAGTTCCACGACGGCGCCGCCTTCACGGCCGACGACGTGGTGTTCTCGGTGCATCGCGCCATGGCGCCGACCTCGAACTACAAGGCCTACACCACCGGCATCAAGGAAGCGCGCAAGATCGACGACCTGACGGTCGAGATCGAGACCACGGCGCCCAACCCGGTGCTGCTGCGCCAGCTGCCCAACGTGTTCATCATGAACAAGGCCTGGTCGGAGAAGAACAACATCGCCAAGCCGCAGGACTTCGTCAACAAGGAAGAGACCTACGGCGCGCGCAACACCAACGGCACCGGCCCGTACAAGCTGAAGTCGCGCGAAGTCGACGTGCGCACCGTGTTCGAAGAAAACAAGGACTGGTGGAACAAGGCCGGCAAGGTCGGCAACGTGACCGAAGTGGTGTTCACGCCGATCAAGCAGAACGCCACGCGCACCGCGGCGCTGCTGTCCGGCGAGATCGACTTCGTGCTCGACCCGGCCGCGCAGGATCTGGACCGCCTGCGCCAGTCGGCCAAGGTGGTCGAGGGCAACGAGTACCGCACCATCTACCTGGGCCTGGACCAGAAGCGTCCCGAGCTGCAGTATTCCAACATCAAGGGCAAGAACCCGTTCCAGGACATCCGCGTGCGCGAGGCGCTGTACCGCGCCATCGACGTCGACGCCATCAAGCGCGCCGTGATGCGCGGCCTGTCGGCGCCCACCGGCACCATGATCGCGCCGCAGGTCCACGGCTGGACCGAGTCGCTGCACAAGCGCGTGCCCTACGATCCCGAAAAGGCTCGCGCCCTGCTCAAGGAAGCCGGCTACGACGGCACCCTGAACTTCACGCTCGACTGTCCCAACAACCGCTACATCAACGACGAAGCCATCTGCCAGGCCGTGGTCGGCATGTGGGCCAAGGTGGGCGTGAAGGCGACCATGAACGCCATGCCGCGTTCGACCTACTTCCCCAAGGTGCAGAGCTCCGACACCAGCGCCTACCTGTTCGGCTGGGGCGTGCCCACGTTCGACGCCATGTACACGCTGCAGAACCTGATCCGCACCAAGGGCGAGGGCGCGGACGGCATGTACAACCTGGGCAACTACAGCAACAAGGAACTGGATGCGATCATCGACCGCATCAAGACCGAAACCGACGCGGCCAGGCGCGACGCCGACATCCACAAGGTGCTGGAAGTGCATGCCAAGGAATTCGGCCACATCCCGCTGCACGACCAGGTCATTCCCTGGGCCATGCGCAAGAACGTGTCGGTGATCCACCGCGCGGACAACCGCCTCGTTGCCGACTGGGTCAAGGTCGACTGACCCCGCCCCGGCTAACCAGACAGCGAAGCCCCGTGGGGCTTCGCCGTTTTGCCTTTCCCGCCTATGTTTGCTTTCATACTGCGTCGCCTGTTGCAGGCCGTAGCGGTGATGCTCACCGTCGCGCTACTGGCCTTCGTGCTTTTCCAATACGTCGGCGACCCTGTCACCATCATGCTGGGGCAGGACGCCACCGATGCCGAGCGCATCGAGTTGCGTGAGCGCCTGGGGCTGAACGAGCCCGCCATCGTCCAGTTCGGCCATTTCGTGGCCAACGCCGCGCAGGGCAATTTCGGCATTTCCCTGCGCCAGAGCGAACCGGTCTCGAGCCTGCTCAAGTCGCGCCTGCCGGCCACGCTGGAGCTGTCCCTGGTGGCGGCCCTGCTGGCGCTGGTGGTGGGCGTGCCGCTGGGCGTGTACACCGCGCTCAAGCGCAACAGCCTGCTGTCGCAGCTGCTGCTGGCCGGTTCGCTGCTGGGCGTGTCGTTGCCGACCTTCCTGATCGGCATCCTGCTGATCCTGGTGTTCTCGGTGCAACTGGGCTGGCTGCCCAGTTACGGCCGTGGCGACACCGTGGCGCTGGGCTGGTGGACCTCCGGCCTGTTCACCGCCAATGGCTGGAAGCACCTGATCCTGCCGTCGATCACGCTGTCGCTGTTCCAGATGACGCTGGTGCTGCGGCTGGTGCGCTCCGAAATGCTGGAGGTGCTGCGTTCGGACTACATCAAGTTCGCCCGCGCCCGCGGCCTGAAGCGGCGCGCCATCCATTTCGGCCACGCGCTCAAGAACACCATGGTGCCCGTCATCACCATCACCGGCCTGCAGCTGGGCGGCATCATCGCCTTCGCCATCGTGACCGAGACGGTGTTCCAGTGGCCCGGCATGGGGCTGCTGTTCATCCAGGCGGTGCAATTCGCCGACGTGCCGGTGATGGCCGCGTACCTGTGCCTGATCGCGCTGGTGTTCGTGGTGATCAACCTGATCGTCGATCTTCTGTATTTTGTCGTGGACCCGCGCCTGCGCTCCGGGCTGACCCGCGGCGGAGGTGGCCACTGATGCGTGCCGTACTGAAACGCTGGTGGGACAGCGACATTGCCTGGGCCTGGCGCCGGGCGCCCGTGGCCATCGTGGCCACCGTCATGCTGGCGCTGCTGCTGATCGGCTCGTTCGGCGCCGGCTGGGTGGCGCCGCACAATCCGTTCGACCTGACCAAGGTCGAGCTGCTGGACGCGCTGCTGCCGCCGGCCTGGTCGCCCAACGGCCAGTCGACCTATCTGCTGGGCACCGACAGCCAGGGCCGCGACCTGTATTCGGCGATCCTGTACGGCACCCGCGTGTCGCTGCTGATCGGCCTGGCCTCGGTGCTGCTGTCGATGCTGATCGGCATCGTGCTGGGGCTGATCTCGGGCTACGCGGGCGGACGCATCGATGCCTTCATCATGCGCATCGCCGACGTGCAACTGTCGTTCCCGGCGATCCTGATCGCGCTGCTGATCGATGGCGTGGCGCGCGCGGCGGTGCCGCGCGAGCTGCACGAGATCATCGCGTTCCCGGTGCTGATCGGCGCCATCGCGCTGGCCGGCTGGCCGCAGTACGCGCGCACGGTGCGCGGTTCGACCCTGGTGGAAAAGAACCGCGAATACGTGCAGGCGGCGCGCGTGATCGGCGTGGCTTCGCCCGTCATCATGTTCCGCCACGTGCTGCCCAACGTGCTGGGGCCGGTGCTGGTGCTGGCCACCGTGCACCTGGCGACGGCCATCATCACCGAGGCGACGCTGTCGTTCCTGGGCGTGGGGGTGCCGCCGACCGCGCCGTCGCTGGGCACGCTGATCCGCATCGGCAACGATTTCCTGTTTTCCGGCGAATGGTGGATCACCATCTTCCCGGGCGCGGCGCTGGTGCTGCTGGTGCTGTCGGTCAACCTGCTGGGCGACTGGCTGCGCGACGCACTCAACCCGCGCTTAGGGTGATGGCCCACCCCCGAAGCGCTGCGCGCTTCCCCCTCAAGGGGGCATGCTGGCGGACCGGCGAAGCCGGCTCCGCGGCATCCCGATGGCCCCGTCGGCATTTCATCGGCCTCGGGGGCGCTGTACGTGGAACACGAATTTGAGAAATACCTATGAGCGCATTACTTGAAGTCCGCAACCTGCGCGTGGAGTTCCCCACGCGTCGCGGCACGCTGCTGGCCCTGGACGACGTGTCCTTTTCGATCCAGGCGGGCGAAGTCCTGGGCGTGGTGGGGGAATCGGGCGCCGGCAAGTCGCTGACCGGCGCGTCGATCATCGGCCTGCTGGAACCGCCTGGCCGCATCGCGGCCGGCGAGATCCTGCTGGCGGGCCGGCGTATCGACAACCTGCCCGACGAGCAGATGCGCCGCGTGCGCGGCCGCGAGATCGGCGCGGTGTTCCAGGATCCGCTGACCTCCCTGAATCCGCTGTACACGGTGGGCCGGCAACTGGCCGAGACCATCGTGACGCATCTGGACATGAGCTGGTCGCAGGCGCGCAACCGCGCGGTCGAGCTGCTGGCGGCCACCGGCATCCCGGCGGCGCGCGAGCGTATCGATCATTACCCGCACCAGTTCTCGGGCGGCATGCGGCAGCGTGTGGTGATCGCGCTGGCGCTGGCGGCCGAGCCGAAATTGGTGGTGGCGGACGAGCCGACCACGGCGCTGGACGTGTCGATCCAGGCGCAGATCATCGAGCTGCTCAAGCGCCTGTGCCGCGAGCAGGGCACGGCGGTGATGCTGATCACGCACGACATGGGCGTGATCGCGGAAACGGCGGACCGGGTGGCGGTGATGTACGCGGGACGCGTGGCCGAGATCGGCCCCGTGCGCGACGTCATCCACCAGCCGCGCCATCCGTACACGATGGGGCTGATGGGGTCGATCCCGTCGCTGCAAGGACATGCCGAGCGGCTGGTGCAGATCGACGGCAGCATGCCGCGGCTGAACGCGATTCCGCCGGGCTGTGCCTTCAATCCGCGTTGCGGGCGGCGCTTGCCGCGCTGCGGCCAGGATCGGCCTGAATTGATGCCGGCGGGCACGTCCCGAGCGGCTTGTTGGTTGCATGAGAGCGAAGTCGAGGTGACGCCATGAGCACGCCGTTGGTGCAAGTGAAGGACGCGGCGCGCTGGTTCGATGTGTCGCCGCCCTGGCTGGAGCGCAAGCTGGCGGGCAAGCCGCGGGTGATGCTGCGCGCAGTGGACGGCGTGTCGTTCGAGATCAATCGCGGCGAGACCCTGGCGCTGGTGGGCGAGTCGGGCTGCGGCAAGTCGACGGTGGCGCGCATGCTGGTGGGGCTGTATGGGCTGACGCGCGGCGACATCCGTTTCGACGGCCAGCCGCTGTCGCGCATGTCGGAGCCGGGCGGGCGCGAGCTGCGCAAGCGGCTGCAGATGATTTTCCAGGATCCGTACGCGAGCCTGAACCCGCGCTGGCGCGTCGGCCGCATCATTGCCGAGCCGATGCTGACGCATACGAAAATGACGCCGGCCGAGCGCACGGCGCGGGTCGGCGAGCTGCTCAGGCAGGTGGGGCTGGATCCGGCCGACCAGAGCCGCTATCCGCACCAGTTCTCGGGCGGGCAGCGCCAGCGCATTTCGATCGCGCGGGCGTTGGCGGTGAATCCGGAGTTCCTGGTGTGCGATGAGCCGACCTCGGCGCTGGATGTGTCGGTGCAGGCGCAGGTGCTGAACCTGATGAAGGACCTGCAGCGCGAGCTGGGGCTGACCTATCTGTTCATCTCGCACAATCTGGCGGTGGTGCATCACGTGGCCGATCGGGTCGGGGTGATGTACCTGGGGCGGATGGTGGAGGTGGCGCCGCGCGACGAGCTGTTCGCGCGGCCCCGGCATCCTTATACGCGGATGCTGCTGGCGGCGATTCCGGATATCGATGGGGCCGGCAAGCCGCGCACGGCGGTGGCGGGGGAAGTGCCGAATCCGTTGAATCCGCCGTCGGGGTGCACGTTTCATCCTCGGTGTCCGCATGCGAATGAGCGGTGCAGGGGGGAGGCGCCGGTGGGGCGGATGGCGGGGGGGGCGGTGGTGGCTTGCCATGCGGTGGAGGAGGGGCGGATTGCGGGGTGATTCCAGTGTGGGCAGTTTGTTGAGTTCTTGAGGCGTCTGTCGCGGCGGTCGGCGGCGGGCGCGGGGCTACGATTGCGGTCCGGAGCGTTCGCTCCGGACTGCCCCATCCTCATCCTCGTTGCCGCCTGCGGCGGCTGCCTTCGGATTCCGTCGGGCGCATCTACACGCCCCGCGCCCGCCGCCGACCGCCGCGACAGACTTGCGTCAGCGGCTCATGACGGGTGCTGGGGCGACAGGTGTGCTTGGCGTTTTTGCAGGCACTGTCGTGGGGGGGGGGGAGCGTCTTGCGGGGCTGCTGCAGCGGGGCCGCGCGGGCGGCCCGTTGCAGCGTCTGGGTGGCGGGGCGTCGAGGCGGTGCTGGTTTGCCCGCTTGCCGGTTTTTTGGCGGGGCGGTGTCGCGGGGGCGTGATTTTGGCAAAGGGCTTCTTTCTAGAAGCCCTTTTGCTTGTTGGCGGCGGCTTATTGTGTCTTGCCGCCTGCCTGCTGGTTCAGTGACGGTGGCCGGGGTCGTTGTGGTCGTGAGCGTGGTCGTGGGCGTCGTCCTCGTCCTCGTCGTCGTCTTCCTCGTCTTCCTCATCCGGGTCGGGCAGGGGTTCCTCGGTCAGGGCGAAGGGCAGGACATCTTCCAGGTTGTCGGACCAGGCGGATTCCTCGCCGTCGTGGTCGAGCTTGATGAAGCGTTCGCCTTCGTTCAGCGAGATCTGGATGGCCCAGAGGTAGAGGCAGTCGTAGGTGTCGTCGCCGGTCGGGGGCAGGCCGCCACGGTTGCCGAGCAGGCGGGCGCCGGGGCCGCCGAGCTGGACGTGGGTCTGGTCTTCGTCGGGCTCGGCGTTTTCGTCAATGGGCACGCCATAGGTGACCCATTCGGTGCCTTCTTCACCCAACACGACTTCGGCCAGGACGGGCTTGCCCAGGTAGGCGCTGAGGGCGTCGGCGGTCTTGGCGAGCATGTCCAGCTCGGTCGCGCTGAAGTGGGTCAGGGAGGGCGGGGGCGTGGCGGAGGCGGACATGAGGGTTCCTGGCGCGATGATGCCGCGGGGACGGCGTTACGAAAAAAATGCAGACGCTATTGTCTCGCGATCGCGCGCGGCTTGCATCGGGCGCTTGGATTACGCGGCCTTCAGGCGGCCGCCGGGGCGCGCTTGCGGGCGCTGTCGGGTGACTGGCCGGTCAGGCGCTGGAACATGGCGATGAAGGCGGACGGCGTGCTGTAGCCGAGTTCGCGCGATACGGCCTGTACCGGTTGGCCGGCGTCGAGCATTTCCAGCGCACTGACCACGCGCAAGCGTTGGCGCCATTCGTTGAACGACATGCCCAGGTGTTGCTGGCAGTGGCGCAGCAGGGTGCGTTCGGTGATGCCGGCGGTGGCGGCCCAGTAGGCGGCGCCGCGCTTGTCGCCAGGCTGGCGTTGCAGGGCGGTCAGGATGGGGGCCAGCACGGGTTCGGTCGCGGACGGCAGGTAGCTGGCGTAGGCGGGGGCGACGCGGATCTGGTCGATGACCACTTGCGCCAGGCGCCGGTCTTCCGGCGTATCTGGATAGGCGATGCCGCGCCGTTCGAAGTCGGCCAGAATGGCGCGCATGACGGGACTGATCTCCAGCGTGCAAGGCCTGGCGGGCAGGTCGGCGCAGGCGGCGGCCGGAATGTCGATGCAGGCGTAGTGCACTTCCCCCTGGTTCTGGCAGCAGTGCGAGACGCGCGGCGGTATCCAGATGGCGTATTGGGGCGGCGACAGGTAGGTGCTGTCCTCGATGCCGATTTCCATGATGCCGGACAGGGCGAAATTCAGTTCGCCCCAGGGCGAGCTGTGGCGCTGGACGCGCGAGTGCGGCAGGAAGTGCAGGATACGGCAGGCCAGCGGATAGGGCCGGCCCGGGCCAAGGCTGGGCGGCGATACGGCGAGGTCCATGTCCGAAGTTCACTGGCGTTTGTCGGTTTTTCATTATATACATCAAGTCGGACAAATCCTACACTGGCCAGCCGTAATCCTGTTTTGGCAGTTGTTCCATGACGCGCGCAGATGCTTCGCCCACCCCGGCTCGCTATTTGTTGTTCCCGCTGCTGGCGGCTTTGATCTGGTCGGTCAACATGATCGTGACCAAGATGGCGGCCGGCGTGATCGCGCCGGCCGCCATCGGCTTTTACCGCTGGGCGCTGGCCGGGCTGCTGCTGACGCCGTTCGCGCTGCCGGCCGCCTGGCGCCAGCGGCGCGCGCTGTGGCCGTACCTGCCCAAGTTCGCCGTGCTGGGCGGCCTGGGCATGGCGTTGTACCAGGGCCTGGCCTACGTCGCGGCCGGCAGCACCACCGCCACCAACATGGGCATCATCACCGCGATGATTCCGTTGCTGACCATCGCGGTCGGCGCCGTGGTGTTGCGCGAGCGTCCCTCCCTGATGGCGCTGCTGGGCGGCCTGCTGTCGCTGGCGGGGCTGGCGTTGCTGATCGGCGAAGGCGATCCGGCGCGCCTGTTGTCGGTGGGCGCGAACCATGGCGATGTGCTGATGGGCGTGGCGGCGTTGGCCTATGCGCTGTACGGCGTGCTGCTGCGGCGCTGGGGTTTGCCGGCCGGGCCATGGGTGTCGCTGTATGTGCAGGTGGCGTTCGGCGTGCTGTTCCAGTTGCCCGCCTTTCTGATGGCGCCGGCCTCGCCGCTCAATGGCGATAATCTGCCGCTGGTGCTGTATGCCGGCCTGTTCCCGTCGCTGTTCGCGCCGTTCCTGTGGATGCAGGGCGTGCGCCACCTGGGGCCGGCCCGCGCCAGCGTGTTCCTGAACCTGATGCCGGTGGCCACGGTGGCGATCGCGGCGCTGTTCCTGGACGAGAAACCGCACCTGTTCCACATTGTCGGCGGCGCGATGGCGCTGGCCGGCGTGATGCTGGCGCAGATGCGGGCGCCCTTCGCCGGGGCCCGCCGCGCGCGGGCAGCCTCGTAGGGCGCCACGCGCCTCAGTCGGGCACGGGCTTGCCGTGCCAGTACCGCAGGGCGTGTTCCACCGCCACCTTGGCCGGCACGCGCAGGCCGTGGCCCGCGCCCAGCGCGAAGCGCCGCGCCAGTCCGGCGTCGATCAACGACTGGCCGACCGGCAGGAAATGGTCGGAGTCGAGCAGCGCGGGCTGGTCATAACGCTTCCAGACACGCCGGCCGTGCTCGATGATGGGCGAGGCCTCGGGCTGGCGCGGCCGTGTCGGCCAGGCGCGTTGTTCGGCCAGGTGCAGCATGGTGCAGACGTCAAAGCCGACGCCCAGCAGCAGGATCTCGGCGTCGGCGCGCAGCAGCTTTGCCAGCGGCGAGGTTTCGCCCAGCGGGTCGTCCAGCCGGTGGTTGGCGGTCAGCGCGTCGGCGCCGGCGCCGACGGCCGCGAACGAACAGGTGGGATGCAGGCTGCGCACGGCGCCGGGCCAGGTGCGGAACAGCTCGGCCACCGCGCCCATGCCACGCGTGGGCGTGATGGCGGGATCGTAGGCCGGCATGTGCTCGTACAGCGTGTCGAGCCAGGCGGCCGGCACCGGCGGCGCCTGCCACTGCGCGGGATCGGTCAGGTTGGAGGAGTGCGCCGGCATCGCCACCAGGCCAGCGTCGCCGACGCAATCCAGCAAGGCCTGGATCAGCGCCACCGGGCCGCCCGCGATCCAGCCCAGGGCGCGCAGCGAGGTGTGGACCAGCACCGTGGCGCCGGGCCTCAGGCCGGCCTCGCGCAATTGCGCGGCCAGGCTGTCGCGGGTGGCGGGAAACGGGGTGCGGGCCAGCAAATCGGCTTCGGTCATGGGAACGAACGGGGCGCCACGCGGGCGTCACGGAAGGGACACAAGCCGTAAATATAGCCTTGCCGCCAGCGCGCGGACGCCGCCCGCACGCCTGTCCGGGTTCCGGCCTACAATCAGCGATTCATCAGCTTTCTTTCCCTATACGAGCCCATGGCCCAATACGTCTACACCATGAACCGCGTCGGCAAGATCGTGCCGCCCAAGCGGCAGATCCTGCGTGACATCTCGCTTTCGTTTTTTCCTGGCGCCAAGATCGGCGTGCTGGGCCTGAACGGCTCGGGCAAGTCGACGCTGCTGAAGATCATGGCGGGCGTGGATCGCGAGATCGAAGGCGAAGCCATCCCCATGCCGGGCCTGAACATCGGCTACCTGCCGCAGGAACCGCAGCTCAACCCCGAGCACACGGTGCGCCAGGCGGTTGAGGAAGGCCTGGGCGCGGTGGTCACCGCCAAGAAGCGCCTGGACGAGGTCTACGCCGCCTACGCCGAGCCGGACGCCGACTTCGACGCGCTGGCCGCCGAGCAGGCCGAGCTGGAAGCGATCATCGCGGCCGCCGCCTCCAGCGGCGCCGACGACATCGAACACCAGATGGAAATTGCCGCCGACGCGCTGCGCCTGCCGCCCTGGGATGCCATCGTCGGCAACCTGTCCGGCGGTGAAAAGCGCCGCGTGGCGCTGTGCCGCCTGCTGCTGTCCAAGCCCGACATGCTGCTGCTGGACGAACCCACCAACCACCTGGATGCCGAAAGCGTCGAATGGCTGGAACAGTTCCTGCACAAGTTCCCGGGCACCGTCGTCGGCGTGACCCACGATCGCTACTTCCTGGACAACGCCGCCGAATGGATCCTCGAACTGGACCGCGGCTACGGCATTCCCTGGAAGGGCAACTACAGCTCCTGGCTGGAGCAGAAGGAAGATCGCCTCAAGCAGGAAGAGGCGTCCGAATCGGCCCGCCAGAAGACCATCAAGAAGGAACTGGAGTGGGTGCGCCAGAACCCGAAGGGCCGCCAGGCCAAGGCCAAGGCGCGCCTGGCCCGCTTCGAGGAACTGTCGTCCTACGAATACCAGAAGCGCAACGAGACCCAGGAAATCTTCATTCCGGTGGGTGAGCGCCTGGGCAACGAGGTCATCGAATTCAACAACGTCAGCAAGGCCTACGGCGACCGCCTGCTGATCGACAACCTCAGCTTCAAGATTCCGGCCGGCGCCATCGTCGGCATCATCGGCGCCAACGGCGCCGGTAAATCGACGCTGTTCCGCATGATCGCGGGCCGCGAGCAGCCGGATTCGGGCGAAGTGAAGATCGGCCAGACCGTCAAGCTGGCCTACGTCGACCAGTCGCGCGACGCGCTCGAAGACAAGAAGACCGTGTTCGACGCGGTCGCCGACGGCGCCGACCTGCTCACCGTGGGCAAGTTCGAAATGTCCTCGCGCGCCTACCTGGGCCGCTTCAACTTCAAGGGCGGCGACCAGAACAAGGTGGTCGGCCAGCTGTCGGGCGGTGAACGCGGCCGCCTGCACATGGCCAAGACGCTGATCGCCGGCGGCAACGTGCTGCTGCTGGACGAACCGTCCAACGACCTCGACGTCGAAACGCTGCGCGCGCTGGAAGACGCGCTGCTGGAGTTCCCCGGCAGCGTCATGGTCATCAGCCACGACCGCTGGTTCCTGGACCGTATCGCCACGCACATCCTGGCTTTCGAGGGCGATTCGCAGGTGGTGTTCTTCGACGGCAACTACCAGGAGTACGAAGCCGACAAGAAGCGCCGCCTGGGCGAAGAGGGCGCCAAGCCCAAGCGCCTGCGCTACAAGGCGCTGAAGTAAGCCGGCCTGCCAGGCGGTGCGAAAATCCCGGCCATTGCGCGCCGGGATTTTTTTCGGATGATAGAATCAAAAAGTTCATCATTTGATGCGAATTTTTGCTCCAATCATTTCAAGGAGGCCAGTGTGCGTACGACTGTGACGCTCGATGACGACCTGCTCGAATTGGCCCGTACCTATACAGGCGTCCAGGAGACATCGGCGCTCGTAACGCGAGCGTTGACCCAGCTCGTGCAGAAAGAGGCCGCAAAGCGGTTGGCCAAGCTTGGTGGTAGTTCGCCCAAGTTGAAGCCTATCCCGCGGCGGCAGACGGAAACCTGCAATGATCCTGGTTGACACTTCCATCTGGATAGATCATTTATCCGACGGCGAGCCATATCTGGTGCGCTTGCTGGAGGAAGAAAGTGTATTGATGCACCCGTTCATCGCGGGTGAATTGGCGCTGGGTTCGTTGGGCCGACGTGATGTCGTATTGGGTGCGATGTCGCTATTGCCTCAAGTCGTGCGTGCGAGTCATGACGAAGTCATGCACTTTCTTCATAGCGAGAGATTGTTTGGAAAGGGCATTGGTTATGTGGATTTACACTTGTTGGCGTCCACGCGACTGACGCCTGGCGCTGCGCTATGGACCAGGGACAAACGGCTGCGGGCACTCGCCAACACCTTGAGCCTGGCGGTTGATCCCCCGAGATATCATTGAATGAAGCGGTTTGGCGTGATGGTCATACCGTATCGTCGATACCGCCTTCAACCTCAGGAGACCTCCCATGCTGCTGCAAGCCTCCGATTCCACGCTGCTCATCGTCGACATGCAGGGCCGCCTGATGCCTGCGATCCACGACGGCGACGCGGTGGTGGCGGCCAACGCCAAGCTGGCGCGGGCCGCGCGGCTGCTGGATGTCCCCGTGGTCGCCACCGAGCATCACAGCAAGATGCTGGGCGTCACCGTGGCGCCGATCGCCGAACTGGTGCAGTCCACTTTCCAGAAGATGCACTTTTCGGCCGCGCGCGAACACGGCTTCGATGCCTGGCTGCCGGCGGCGCGAAAAACGGTGCTGGTGACCGGCTGCGAAGCCCACATCTGCGTGTTGCAGACCGTCATCGGTTTGACCGGGCTGGGTTACAAGGCGGTGCTGGTGGCCGATGCGGCCGGTTCGCGCAAATCGTCCGACCACCATGCCGCGTTGCGCCGCGCGCGCGCCCACGGCGCCGAGATCGTCACCACGGAAATGGCCATTTTCGAGTGGATGGAGACCTGCGAGCACCCGCGCTTCCGCGACGTGTTACGTCTGGTCAAATAGCCGGCCGCGCCTGCAACATCGTCCCTGGGAGTCGCAAAGATTCCCTCGCCCTTTGACACAATTCCTGGGCAAACCTAACACCGCAGGACGGGATATTTTGCGATCCTGAAGGCTCTAAACCCATAAGGGGTATCGTGCGCTCGCGTCTGGATCTAGGTGCGGCCCCGGGTACAAGAATAGGAGCCTCATCATGAAAATCGCATCTCTTTCCAAAATCTGTGTCGCTGTCGCCATGGCCGCCGCCATGGCCGGTTGCTCGTCGTGGGACAGCATGAGCCACCGCCAGAAAAGCACGGTGGGCGGTGCGGCGCTCGGCGGTGTGGCGGGTGCCGTCATCACCAACGGCGGCATCCTCGGCACGGTGGGCGGCGCGGCGATCGGCGGCGTCATCGGTGATCAGGTGGGCAAGCACTAAGCCGCGAACCAGGCAGTCGCCAGCATGCGCTGGCGTACCGTGCCAAACGCAAAAACGCCCGGCATTGCCGGGCGTTTTTGCTTGGTGGCGCAGAACGAGGCGCGCGCCGGCGGGCGGCGCGCGCGGACATCAGGTTTCGCTTTGCGGCATCTCGATCTTGACCTCGAGCACTTCGAGCGTGTCCTGGCGTTCCAGGTGCACCTTGATGTCCTCGGGATTGATCTTCACGTACTTCGAGATTACCGCGATCAGTTCCTGCTGCAATTGCGGCAGGTAGTCGGGCGAATCGCCACGGCCCCGCTCGTGGGCCAGGATGATCTGCAACCGTTCCTTGGCGACGGAAGCGGAGGTTTTCTTTTGACCAAGCAGAAACGACAGGAAGGACATTGCTTACTTGCCTCCGAACAGGCGTTTCAGGAAACCCGGCTTTTCGTAGTCGGTAAAGCGCAGGGCCTTGTCTTCGCCCAGGTAGCGGGCCACGACGTCCTTGTAGGCCTCGGAGACGTCGGTATCTTTCAGGTGGATGGCGGGCAGGCCCTGGTTGGAGGCTTGCAGCACGGCTTCGGACTCGGGAATGACGCCGATCAGCTTGATGCGCAGGATGTCCTCGATGTCGCCCAGCGACAGCATTTCGCCGTCGACCACGCGCTTGGGGTTGTAGCGCGTCAGCAGCAGGAATTCCTTGACCGGCTCGCCGCCTTCGACGGCGCGTTTGGACTTGGCGGCCAGGATGCCCAGGATGCGGTCGGAATCGCGCACCGACGAGACTTCCGGGTTGGTCACGACCAGCGCGTCGTCGGCGAAATAGGCCGCCATCAGCGCGCCCGTCTCGATGCCGGCGGGCGAGTCGCAGACGATGTAGTCGAAGCCCATTTCCTTCAGGTCGTTGATGACCTTTTCCACGCCTTCCTGCGTCAGCGCGTCCTTGTCGCGCGTCTGCGAGGCGGGCAGGATGAACAGGTTTTCAAGCTGCTTGTCCTTGATCAGCGCCTGGTTCAGCGTGGCTTCGCCCTGGATCACATTGACGAAGTCGTACACCACGCGCCGCTCGCAACCCATGATGAGGTCGAGGTTGCGCAGGCCGACATCGAAGTCGATGACAGCGGTCTTGTGGCCCCGCATCGCGAGGCCCGCGGAAAAACTGGCGCTCGTCGTGGTCTTGCCCACGCCGCCTTTGCCGGAAGTCACCACAACAATGCGTGTCATGACGATCAAACCCTTATGTTCGAATAAATCGCGTTATCGTAAAGCAAAAAGCCCGTGTAAGGCTTCTTACAGAATGTGTTGAACGGGCACGGCCCGTTCGAGACTGACAGAGTATTGCGTTGCAGGACCATTCCGCGTCCGGCGCCGGCTCGCGCCAGCCTGGCTGGCATGGATCGCGGGCGGGGCATTTCAGGCTTTCAGGGCCTCGATGCGCAGCGTGTCGCCGTCCAGGCGTACCAACGCAGGCTGGTTCTGCAGAGAGCGGTCAAGCTTGTCTTCGACCACGCGGTACACGCCGGCCACGGCCAGCAGCTCCGCGTCCAGGTGGGTGGTGAAGATGCGCGCCGACGTGTCGCCGCGCGCGCCGGCCATGGCCTTGCCGCGCAGCGGACCGTACACGTGCACGTTGCCGTCGGCGATGACCTCGGCGCCCTGGCTGACCATGCCGATCACGACCAGGTCGGTATGGCGCGCGTAGACGCGCTGGCCCGAACGCAGCGGCTTGGTGATGACCAGGGCCGATGACGATTGCGGCGCGGCCGGCGTGGGGCTGGGCGCCGACGTGGTGCTGGCGGCGGCGCGCTCGGGCAGCGGCTCGGCGGCCGCCTTGTCGGCGGGCTTGTCGGTGGCCTTGTCCGCGGATTTATCGGTGGTCTTGTCGGCAGCCTTGTCGACCTGCGCTTCAGCGGCGGGGGTGGGGGCGGGGGCGATCTCGACGGCGGCGGCCGGCACCGACGGCACCGGCGTGGCGACATCGTTGGGCGGCGCCGTATCGATGACCTGCGCCGGCCGGGCTGCGGGGGTGGACAGCTCCACCGGCGTCAGGCCGACGGCGCGGGCCGCGGCCAGATTGGCGCCCTCGGCCACGACGCCGATGGGGGGCAGGTTGTGCCCGCGCAAGGCCGCGACCAGGGCGGGCCAGTCGATGGTTTCCTCGACACGGCTGGCGTCGATCACCACGGGCTCGTTCTCGAAGAAGCTGCCCGCGTCCGCCATGCGCTTGGCCAGCGCGGCGTTCAGGCGTTCGGGATCGGCACTGTGCAGGACCACCCGGATGGCATACAGGGTGGCGCTCTTGAAGTCCAGGGCTAGGGATTCAGTGTTCATCTTGATCGGGGGCTGGCGGTTCCGGGCGCCTGGAAGGGGCGCGCGCAACCGGCTGCGGAATGTCGGGCATGATAACCCGCCCCGGGCCCGTTCAATCGATTCGGCAAGGGGAAAAAACCCGGAATCGCGGCGGATGGCGCAGGCGCCGCCGGACGCGGCGCCATCCGGCGGGTCTTTCATGCGGGTCCCGGCCCTGGCAGCCGGTCCCGCCGACGATCAGCCCTGCACCCAGGAGTCGCGCAAGGTCACGATGCGGTTCAGCACCGGCTTTTCCGCCGTCGATTCCTTGATGTCGGCCGTGAAGTACCCCAGCCGCTCGAACTGCCAGGTCGCGCCCGGCGTCGCCACCGTGCCCGGTTCCAGCCAGGCCATCACGGTCTCCTTCGAATTCGGATTCAGGCAGGCCAGGAAATCCTTGTCGCCGCCATCGGGCCGCGGATCCGCGAACAGGCGGTCGTACAGATGGATCTGCGCCGGCACCGCATGCGCCGCGCTGACCCAGGTGATATTGCCCTTGACCTTGACGCTGTCCGCGCCCGGCGTGCCACTGCGCGTTTCCGGCAGGTATTCGGCCTGCACCTCGACCACTTCGCCGGCCTCGTTCTTGGTGAAGCCGGTGCAACGCACCACGTAGCCGTATTTCAGGCGCACCAGGTTGCCCGGGAACAGGCGGAAGTACTTCTTGGGGGCTTCCTCGCGGAAATCGTCACGCTCGATCCACAGCTCGCGCGACAGCGGGAACTCGCGCAAGCCGGCCTCCGGATCGTGCGGATTGCGCGGCGCCGTGCAGATTTCGGTCTGGCCTTCCGGATAGTTGGTGATGACCAGCTTGAGCGGGTCCAGCACCGCCACCGAACGCGGCGCGATCGGGTCCAGGTCGTCGCGCACGGCCTGTTCCAGCAGGCTGTAGTCGATGCGCGAATCCGACTTCGACACCGCCGTGCGGTCGCAGAACAGGCGGATCGAGGCCGGCGTGTAGCCGCGGCGGCGCAGGCCGAAAATGGTCGGCATGCGCGGATCGTCCCAGCCATCCACGTGGCCTTCGCGCACCAGTTGCAGCAGCTTGCGCTTGCTGGTGACCACGTAGCTCACGTTCAGGCGCGAAAACTCGTATTGGTGCGGCAGCGGCCGGGCCAGCTTGCCCAGTTCCGCCAGGCGTTCCAGGATCCAGTCGTAGAACGGCCGCTGGTCTTCGAACTCCAGCGTGCAGACGCTGTGGGTGATGCCTTCCAGCGCGTCTTCCACCGGGTGCGCCCAGCTGTACATCGGGTAGATGCACCACTGGTTGCCGGTGCGGTGGTGGGTGGCGTGGCGCACGCGGTACATGACCGGGTCGCGCAGGTTGATGTTGGGCGACGCCATGTTGATCTTGGCGCGCAGCACCAGGCTGCCATCCGGATGCTTGCCGTCGCGCATCTCGCGCAGCAGCGCGATGGACTCCGCGGCCGGGCGGTTGCGCCAGGGCGAGTCGGTGCCGGGTTCGGTCAGGGTGCCGCGGTTGGCGCGGATCTCGTCGGGGCTCTGTTCGTCGACGTAGGCATGGCCGGCCTCGACCAGCGCCTCGGCGAACTCATACATATAGCCGAAGTAGTCGCTGGCGAAATACAGGTTGTCGCGGCCGTCGGCCTTCCAGTCGAAGCCCAGCCAGTGCACGGCCTCGATGATGGCGTCGACGTATTCCTGGTCTTCCTTCTCGGGGTTGGTGTCGTCGAAGCGCAGGTGACAGACGCCGCCGAAGTCGCGCGCCAGGCCGAAGTTCACGCAAATGCTCTTGGCATGACCGATGTGCAGGTAGCCGTTGGGCTCCGGCGGAAAACGGGTGCGGATCTTCGCCGGGTCGGGCTCGCCCTGCTGCTGCACGGCGGCCGGGCCAGGCTTGCCGGCCCAACGCTTGCCCTGGAAGCGGTTGGCTTGCAGGTCGTCCTCGACGATGTTGAGCAGGAAATTGGATGCGGCAGGGGTCGGCGTCGTGGCGGAGGTCATTCTTGAAAGAATAGGAAAAAGCAGCGACAAAGCGTCAATTTTGCCACGTTCCCGGGACAAGCCATTTTTGGCTCGCTGCAAGCGGTTTCAAACCGGCCCCCATTGTCGTGTAACTGGCTCTACACTACGGGCCATCATGGATATTTCCACCCTTTCCCTGGCCCGCGCGCAATTCGTGGCCAGCCTGAGCTTCCTGGCGTTGTTTCTCGCCGTGGCCCTGGCGCTTGCGTGGGTCCTGCTGTTCTTCAAACTCCGGGCCCGGTTCTCGGGCCTGGGCGGCTGGACCGCCGCCTACCGCTTCTGGGTCCGCATCTTCGCCCTGTCCTTCGTGCTGACCCTGGCCGCCTGTGTACCGGTGCTGATCCAGCTTGGCAGTCTGTGGTCCGGCCTGATGGACAAGATTGGCAACGTCGCCGGCCCGCTGCTGGGCTACGGCATCCTGTCGGTCTTCATCCTCAAGTCGTGCTTCCTGGGCGTCATGCTGTTCGGCCAGCGCCGCGTGTCCGACGGCGCCCATACCCTGGCGGTGCTGATGGTGGCGGTGGGGCAACTGGTGGCGCTGTTCTGGGTGCTGGCGCTGCAATCCTGGATGCAGACGCCTGATGGCGCGGTGCTGGTCGATGGCCGCTACCAGGTCTACGACTGGACCGCAGTGGTATTGAACCCCTCCGTCGGCTGGCGCATGGCCGTGGTGGTGGTGGGATCGGCCCTCGCCGCCGCCTTCCTGATGATGGGCGTGACCGCGCTGCAGGCATTACGCCGCCCGCTGGGCGATGGCGAACGCACCACCTTCAAGACCGGCCTGGTGATTGCCGCCCTGGCCGCGGTGCTGCAGGTGCCGGTGGCGACCGGCGCCGGCCAGATGGTGGCCAAGTACCAGCCCGCCAAGGCCGCCGCCGCCGCGGGCTATTGGGAAAGCGGCAGCGAACCGCGCCTGGTTCTGTTCGGCTGGCCGGACGCCCGCGCCCATGCCAACGTGGCCGACTGGACCTGGAACAACGCCGGCGGCATGTGGCTGCATCGCAATGACGACGGCACCTATCTCGGCCTGGACAAGTATTCGGGCATGCTGCCGCCGGTGGCGCTGACTTTCTGGTCGCTGCGGGTCGCGGCCGGGCTGGGCCTGTTGATGCTGGCCGTCTCCTGGATCACCTTCCTCTGGACCTGGCGCCGCGGCCTGGACGTCTCGGTGCTGCCGCAATGGTGGCAGCGCGTGCTCTGCGGCATGATGTTCTCGGGCGGTATCGCCGTCGTGGCCAGCTGGTGGGTCTCGGTGATCGGCCTGCAGCCCTTCGTCGTCAACGGCACTGTCACCCAGACCGAGGTGCTGGGCACCATGTCCTCCAGCACCGTGCTGTATGGGCTGGTCGGCTATGGCCTGTTGTACGCGCTGCTGCTGGCGGCGTTTGCCGGCATGCTGTTCCACGCGGCCCGCTACGGCGTGGTGCCGGTGCGCAAACTGGGCGGAGGCACGCCATGATCGCCATGCTGGCCGCTTCGCAGGGGTTGAGCCCCGATGATCCTTCCTTCTGGATGCCGCTGGCGTTCATGGGCCTGCTGTTCGTCGTCATCGCCGCCGGCGTGGTGCTGGACGGCTTCGACCTGGGCGTGGGCATCCTGCTGCAGCTGGCGCCCGAGCAGGAGCGCGGCCGCATGATGAGCCTGCTGAGTCCCTGGCGCGACGCCAACGAGTTCTGGCTGCTGCTGGGCATGGGCCTGTTCGCTTCCGCGTTTCCGTTCGCCTGGGGCGCGGTCCTGGGCAAGCTGTACGGGCCGCTCACCTTCATGGTGCTGGGCGTGGTGTTGCGCAGCGTGGCCTTCGAGTTCCGCATCCGTGCCCGCAACGAGGCCAAGCCGCGCTGGATCTTCGCCTTCTGGGCCGGGTCGCTGATGACCGCTTTCGGCCAGGGCATGCTGCTCGGTCGCATCGCCACCGGCTACCAATCCGACGCCGGCTATGGCTGGTTCGCGCTGTTCGTCGGCCTGTGCGCCGTGGCCGCCTATGTGCTGCTGGGCGCGTCCTGGCTGGTGATGCGGGTCGACGGCGACCTGCAGCGCCGCGCCGCCAACTGGGCGCGCCATGCGATCCGCTGGACCGCGGTCGGCATGGTGGCCATTGCCGTCACGCTGGGCCTGGCCAACGCCGGCATCTTCTACAAGTGGAGCAACATCGCCCACCTGAGCCTGGCGGCCACGGTATGGGTGCTGATGCTGGCGGGCTTCGTGGCCGCCGAAATGCTGCTGGCGCGACTGCCGGGGCGCGCCGACCGCTTCAGCTGGCTGCCGTTCGTGCTGTGCGTGGCGCTGTTCCTGCTGATGCTGAGCGGGCTGGCCTACAGCCTGTTCCCCTTCCTGATCCTGGACGACATGACGCTCTGGGACGGCGCCGGCGCGCTGGGCTCGATGCGGCTGGTGATGGCCGGAGCGGTGGTGGGGATACCGGTGGTGCTGGTGTTCAACATCCTGGCCTACCGCTCGGTGTTCGGCAAGGAGCGCGCGCCCTTGCCGCTGTTGCCGCCGCCGTCGCCCTGAGGTCCGAGGCGGCAGGCGCCGGCGGATGGCCATGTCATCCGCCGTGCCGGGCCGCCCTGGTCGGCCACCCCGGCCGCTCCGGTCGCGGCTCCCGGGAGCGGGGGGCCGGCGTTACAGCACCGGCCGCGCCACCCTTTGCAGGATTTCCTCGCCGTAGGCTTCCAGCTTGCGCGCGCCGACCCCGCTGATGTGGCTGAGCGCGTCCATCGACTCGGGCTGGGCCAGCGCGATCTCGCGCAGCGTGGCGTCGTGGAAGATCACGTAGGCCGGCACGCCGTGGCTCTTGGCCACTTCGCCGCGCCAGGCGCGCAGCGCCTCGAATACCGGTTGCAGTTCGGCGGGCAGGTCGATCGCCGCGGCCTTGGCGCGGCTGCCGCCGCTCTTGCCGGAGCGGGCCTTCTTTTCGGATTCGCGCCGCAGCATCAGCTGGCGCTCGCCCTTGAGCACGGCGCGGCTGCCTTCGGTCAGGGCCAGCGTGCCGTAGCCTTCGTTGTCGACGGTGAGCAGGCCCTGCGCCAGCAACTGGCGCAGCACGCCGCGCCAGGCCGTGTCGCTGAGGTCTTCGCCCACGCCGAACACGCTCAGGGTTTCGTGGCCGTGCTGTTTGGTGCGGTCGGTGACCTTGCCGCGCAGGATGTCGATGATGTGACCGGCGCCATAGCGCTGGCCGCGTTCCTTCCACAGCCGGTACACGGCCGACAGCACCTTCTGCGCCGCCACGGTGCCGTCCCAGGCCTGGGGCGGATCGAGACAGACGTCGCAATTGCCGCAGGCGCTGATCTGCTGGCCGAAATACGCCAGTAGGCGCACGCGGCGACATTCCACGGTTTCGCACAGGCCCAGCATCGCATCCAGCTGCTGGCCGAGGCGGCGGCGGTAGGCGTCGTCGCCCGGGGATTCGTCGATCATGCGGCGCTGTTGCACCACGTCCTGCAGGCCGTAGGCCAGCCAGGCGGTGGCGGGCAGGCCGTCGCGGCCGGCGCGGCCGGTTTCCTGGTAATAGCCCTCGACCGACTTGGGCAGGTCGATGTGCGCCACGAAGCGCACGTCGGGCTTGTCGATGCCCATGCCGAAGGCGATGGTGGCGACCATGACCACGCCGTCCTCGCGCAGGAAGCGCGCCTGGTTGGCGGCGCGCACCTGCGGGCTGAGCCCGGCGTGGTACGGCATGGCGTCGATGCCCTGGTTGCAGAGGAATTCGGCGGTTTCCTCGACGCGCGCCCGCGACAGCGCGTAGACCACGCCGGATTCGCCTTCGTGTTCGGTGCGGATCATGTCCAGCAACTGCTTGCGCACCTCGTTCTTTTCGACGATGCGGTAGCGGATGTTGGGGCGATCGAAACTGGAGACGAAGTGGTGCGCGTCGGTCAGCGACAGGCGCTGGGCGATCTCGTTGCGGGTTTCGGCGGTGGCGGTGGCGGTCAGCGCGATGCGCGGCACGTCCGGCCAGCGCTCGTGCAGCATCGACAGGCCGAGGTACTCCGGCCGGAAGTCATGGCCCCATTGCGAGACGCAGTGGGCTTCATCGATGGCGAACAGGGCAATGTTGCCGCGCTCCAGCAGTTGCAGGCAGCGGTCGGTCAGCAGGCGCTCGGGCGCGACGTAGAGCAGGTCGAGCTCGCCGGCCAGGAAGGCCTGTTCGACGTCGCGCGCCACGCGCCAGTCCTGGGTCGAATTCAGGAAGGCGGCGCGCACGCCCAGTTCGGTCAGCGCGTCGACCTGGTCCTGCATCAGCGCGATCAGGGGCGAAACGACGATGCCGGTGCCTTCGCGCACCAGCGACGGGATCTGGTAGCAGAGCGACTTGCCGCCGCCGGTGGGCATCAGGACCAGCGCGTCGCCGCCGTCGATGACCTGCTGGACGATGGCTTGCTGGTCGCCGCGGAAGGATTCGTAACCGAAAACGCGCTGCAGGACTCCGAGGGCGCGCGCGTCAGACATGGGGATAGGCGGTGAGCATCATGGCAGGGATTTTAAGCCGCAAATCGGACCGCCCGGGCGCGGGCGGACATTTCCGTCCGCGGGCGGGCCGGCTCACCAGCTCAGCCAGGTGCCGCGCATGAAGGTGTCGACCGGCATGCTGAGATTGGCGCGCCATTCGTAATTGCCGGAGATGATGTCGCGGTCGGCTCCTACCGCCAGCTTGACCTTGGGCGCCACGAACATGCTGTGCGACAGGCCGAGCCGCTGCTCGGCCAGCGCCGATCCTTCATGCAGGCCGGAATAGGTGCCGCTGAGCGTGCCCCAGCCGGTGATCGGTACGCCGGCGGTCAGGGTGTTGCGGGTCTGCGGTGCGGCGGCCACGCCACCGGAATAGGTGGACAGGTCGCCGAAGCCGGCGCCGATCTGTTCGTTGGTGTAGCCCAGGTTGACCGCGTCGGCCACGTCCACGCTGTAGCCGAAGCGGTAGCGCCAGGCGCTGGCCGCATCGAACGAGCTCTGGGTGGCTCCCGCCTGGAAAGTGCCGTACTCGCCTGCGGTGTAGGTGGTGCCCATGCCCCGGGTGGTCAGGGAGGGCGCGCTCTGCATCTGGCCCTCCAGCGTCAGCACCGGCGTCAGCCCGTAGCGCACGGTGCTGTTGCCGACCGAGGCGCCGTAGTCGACCGCGCCGGAAGTGGCGGACGGGTCCATGCGGTTGAGTCGTCCGAGCGACGACGAATAGCCAAAAGTGCCTTCCGCCAGCGGCGCCGTGGTGCTCTGCAGATTGGATATCTGCAACCCGCCCACCGGCGCGCTGCTGCCCCAGGTGGGGGCATTGGCGTTGATGTTGCCCACCGCGAACGACGGACCGCCGGTATTGCGGTAGATCCAGTTGCGGTCGCCGCCATAGCGCAGGCCGTCCTGGCCGCTGACCGAGGCGAACCAGGGGCGGCTTGGCCGCGAAACGCCGGAGATCACCACCACCGGCACTCTTGGTATGTCTCCGCTTTCCAGGTCAAACGAGTAGCTGGGGGCGTCGGTCGGCGCCGTGGCGGCCTGCGTGTCGTCGCAACCCAGCGGGCTCGCGGGGGCGTCTCCGGACAGGGTCGAGCCCGTCCCCGGTATTGCTTCGGCGCCGCCTCCGGCCACGCTGGTGTCCATGGCCGGTTCGCTGGTCTGCAGGTCGCAGGGCGTCGGATCCAGCGGCACCGCCCGTGACGCCATCGACGGCGCCGGCCGCACCGGTATCGGCTGCACCGGCGCCAGCACGCCGATACCGCGCGCGACGTAGGCCGGAGCCGACGGGGAGGGAGAGGGCGCAGCGGGCGTGCCGCCAAACGCCGGCATCAACGGGCAGGCCAGGCCAGCCGTCAATGCCGAGTGCAGCAGCCGCCTGCGCCAGGATGCAGGGGCGACCATAACCGACAGTGTAAAAAGGGGGCGTTGCCCCTGCTGTAAACGATCTTTAGCAAACCGCACCAGCGTATGCGAGGCAATGGCGATATTTTAGGGCCAGTCCTGTCCGGCGGGTGACGCTGGCGCCAACGGGCGGGCATCGCCGGCAAACATCGTGCAACAGGTATATTTCAGATGATTTCCCGGCTCTTGCCGCCGCGGGCGGACGGCTCCACTATGGCATCCATGGACAATCACCACACCAAGCTGCTGGTCGTCGACGACGATCCGGCCTTGCGCCAGTTGCTGGCCGACTACCTGAACCGTCACGGCTATGACACGCTGCTGGCGCCCGACGCCAGCGACCTGCCGTCGCGCATCACCCGCTACGCGCCCGACCTGCTGGTGCTGGACCGCATGCTGCCGGGCGGGGACGGCGCCGATGCCTGTCGCCGCCTGCGCGAGCAGGGCGAGGACATCCCCGTCATCCTGCTGACCGCCCGCGACGAGGCCGTCGACCGCATCATCGGCCTGGAGGCCGGCGCCGACGACTACGTCGGCAAGCCCTTCGATCCCCGCGAGCTGCTGGCCCGCATCGAAGCCGTGCTGCGCCGCAAGCGCGGCCCCTCGGCCCTCACCAAGGACGCGCCGGTCGCGTTCGGCCCGTTCCTCTTCGACCCCTCCACCCGCCAGTTGTCGCGCGACGGCACGGTGGTCAAGCTCACGGGCGGCGAAATCAACCTGCTCGAAGCGCTGGTGCGCAACGCCGGCAAGCCGCTGTCGCGTGAACGCCTGCTGGCGCTGGCGCGCGACGATGACGCCGGCGAACGCAACGACCGCGCCATCGACATCGCCATCCTGCGCCTGCGCCGCGTCATCGAGGACGATCCCAAGCAACCCCGCTGGATCCAGACCGTCTGGGGCATCGGCTACCGGTTCTCGCCCTGATGCGCTTCTCCGCCAGTTCCCTGGTGCCGCGCTCGCTGCGGGCGCGGCTGATCCTGCTGATCCTCGGGTCGGTGCTGCTGACGCAGGCGGCCACGCTGGTCACGGTTTCGTACTTCCGCCACAAGTTCATGGAAGACGTGGCCATCGGCTACATCACCACCACCATCCGCACCCTGCGCGCCGCCGTGTCGCAGGTCCCCGCCGAAGACCGCGCCGATTTCGTGCGCGCGGCCTCGCAGAACCAATGGCGCCTGTGGTCGCGGGTGCTGCCGGCCGAAGCCAAGCTGCAGCGTTTCAACGGCCGCCGCCCGCCGCCGCGCGGCGCGCAACGGCCACCGCCGCCGCCGCCGCCACCGCCGAGCGCGCAGATCCAGGGCCCGCCACTGCCGCCGGAGATGCGCGACGAACACGAAGTCGAACAGGAGCGGGCCGAGCGCGAACGCCAGCGCGAGCATGAAGAACACATGCGCCGCTACAAGCCCGAACCCGACGATATCCGGCGCGATCTGAAGGGGCTGGTGCAGCAGCTGAACGAACGCCTGAACGACGGCACCCGGGTGGCGCTGTCGCGCGGCCCCACGCCCGAGATCTTCATCTCGCTGGCGCCCAATCCGGCCAGCGAGGACGCGCCGCGCCTGCGCGAATGGCTGGTAATTCCGCTGGACCGCCTCGACCCGCCGGTGGCCACGCCACTGATCGCCGCCTGGCTGGGCGGGCTGGGGCTGCTGCTGTTGCTGGCGGTGGGGTTCTCCTGGCACATCACGCGTCCCATCACCCGCCTGGCCGACGCCGCCGACCGCCTGGCCGCCGGCCAGCCGCAACGGGTCGAACCTTCAGGTCCGCACGAAACCCGTGTGCTGGGCGAGCGCTTCAACGCCATGCTGGATGCGCTGGCCGAATCCGACTCGGTGCGCCGCACGCTGCTGTCGGGCCTGCCGCACGACCTGAAGGGGCCGCTATCGCGCATGTGGCTGCGCATTGAGCTGGCCGACGATTCGGCCCTGAAGGAGGGCCTGCGCACCGACCTGCAGGACATGCAGCACATGGTCGACCAGTTCATCGGCTTCGTGCGCGGCACCGATCCCGCGGCCTACCGCTACGCGTCGATGGTGCTGCCCGATTGGCTCACCGAGCGCGTCAACGCCTGGCGCGGCGCGGGCACCGACATCCACCTCAAGACGGCCGACAGCGACGACGCCCTGGTGGTGCAGGGCGATGCCGTCGCGCTGGGCCGCCTGCTCGACAACTTGATCGGCAATGCCCTCAACCACGGCGCGCCGCCGGTTGACGTCAGCCTGCGGCGCGAAGGCCGCCAGGCGGTGCTGGACGTGGCGGACCACGGCCCCGGCATTGTGCCGGAACGCCGCCAGGAAGCGCTGCGTCCGTTCAGCCGCCTGGACGATGCTCGGACCCGTACCGGCAGCGTCGGCCTGGGGCTGGCGCTGGCCGAAGCCATCGCCCGCGCCCATGGCGGCTCGCTGGAATTGTTGCAGGCCGAGTCCGGTGGCCTGTGCGTGCGGGTCAAGCTGCCGGTGGCGGAAGGCGCCTGACCCCGCCCCCGCCAGGGCGTGGCGGGGCGGAATCCGGTCCCGGGGGGCGGTGGTTACGGTACGATGCAGCATCCCGCTCAGTATCCAGTCGTTTTCCGCACCATGGCCATCCAGTCCGATTCGCTTTCCTCCCGTCCCGACGCGCCTCGCATCGTGGCGCCCCAGCCGGCGTCGCCCAACGAGGAGTCGATCGAACGCGCCCTGCGCCCCAAGGCGCTGGAGGAATATGTCGGCCAGCAGCGCGCCCGTGAACAACTCGAGATCTTCATCGCCGCCGCCCGCAAGCGCGGCGAAGCGCTCGACCACGTGCTGCTGTTCGGTCCGCCCGGATTGGGCAAGACCACCCTGGCCCACATCATCGCCCACGAAATGGGCGTGCAATTGCGCCAGACTTCCGGCCCCGTCCTGGAACGCCCGGGCGACCTGGCGGCGCTGCTGACCAACCTGGAAAAGAACGACGTCCTGTTCATCGACGAAATCCACCGCCTGTCGCCCGTGGTCGAGGAAATCCTCTACCCGGCGCTGGAGGACTTCCAGATCGACATCCTGATCGGCGAAGGTCCGGCCGCGCGCAGCGTCAAGCTCGACCTGCAACCGTTCACGCTGGTCGGCGCCACCACCCGCGCCGGCATGCTGACCAACCCGCTGCGCGACCGCTTCGGCATCGTGTCGCGGCTGGAGTTCTACAACGCCGACGACCTCGGCCGCATCGTCACCCGCAGCGCCGGCCTGCTCAATGCGGTCATCACGCCGGATGGCGCCGCCGAAGTGGCGCGCCGCGCCCGCGGCACGCCGCGTATCGCCAACCGCCTGCTGCGGCGCGTGCGCGATTACGCCGAGGTCAAGGCCGGCGGCACCATCGACGCCGATGTCGCCGGCCGCGCGCTGGCCATGCTGGAAGTCGATCCGCAAGGCCTGGACCTGATGGACCGCAAGCTGCTCGAAGCCATCATCCACAAGTTCGACGGCGGCCCGGTCGGCGTCGACAGCCTGGCCGCGGCCATTGGCGAAGAGCGCGACACCATCGAGGACGTGATCGAGCCCTACCTGATCCAGCACGGCTACCTGCAGCGCACGCCGCGTGGCCGCACGGCCACCCTGACCACCTGGCGCCACCTGGGCCTGACGCCGCCCGCCGGCGCCGCCAGCACCAGCGGCGAGCTGTTCGGCAAGTAAACCGTCCGGGCGTGGCGGCGGCGGGAACGCCGCCACGGGTTTATGATCCGGAGGTTTCGCTTCCGACTCTTTCCGCGTTCAAAGGACTGTTTCCATGTTGCCCGAACTGCCCACTTTCGACGATGTCGCGCGCGCCAGCGAGCGCCTGGCCGGCCACGCGCACCGCACGCCGGTGCTGACCTCGACCACGGCCGACGCCATCGCCGGCGCCTCGCTGTTCTTCAAGTGCGAGAACTTCCAGCGCATGGGGGCGTTCAAGTTCCGCGGCGGCTTCAACGCCATCGCGCGCCTGACGCCCGAGCAGCGCGCCGCCGGCGTGGTCACGTTCTCGTCGGGCAACCATGCGCAGGCGATCGCGCTGGCCTCCAAGCTGCAGGGCGTGAAGGCCACCATCATCATGCCGCTGGACGCGCCGGCGGCCAAGCGCGCCGCCACCGAAGGCTATGGCGGCCAGATCGTCACCTACGACCGCTACACCGAAGATCGCGAAGAGATCGCGCGCCGCATTCAGGCCGAGACCGGCGCCACGCTGATCCCGCCCTACGACCACGAGGACGTGATCGCGGGGCAGGGCACCGCGGCCAAGGAACTGTTCGAGGACGTCGGCGAATTGGATTACCTGTTCGTGTGCCTGGGCGGCGGCGGCCTGCTGTCGGGGTCGGCGCTGTCGGCGTACGCGCTCAGCCCGCGCTGCCTGGTCTACGGCGTCGAGCCCGAGGCCGGCAACGACGGCCAGCAATCGCTGCGCAAGGGCGAAGTCGTTCGCATCCCCGCGCCCAAGACCCTGGCCGACGGCGCCGCCACCACCCACCTGGGCCACCTGACCTTCCCGCTCATCCAGAAGCACGTGCGCGACATCGTCACCGTGACGGATGACCAGCTGGTCTCGACCATGAAGTTCTTCGCCGAGCGCATGAAGATGGTGGTGGAACCGACCGGCTGCCTGTCGTCCGCGGCCGTGCTGCAGGGCGTGGTGCCGGTGCGCGGCGCGCGCGTGGGCGTGATCATCAGCGGCGGCAACGTCGACCTTCCGGCCTACGGCAAGTTGCTGGCAAGCTGAGGGTCGGCGCCGGGCGTCGGCGGGATATCGTCCGGCGCTTTGGCCGCGCGCTTGCGGATGCGGCCCGTGCAGGGCAGAATCGGGCCTGAATCCTGAAGAACAGGGGCTGCTCCATGCGTATCCTTGTCATCGGCGGCACTGGCTTCATCGGCCGTCATCTCATCGCCCGGCTTTCGGGTGGACAGCACCAGATCCTGGTGCCCACCCGCCGCTACGGCCAGGGACGAGAACTCCAGATCCTGCCCACCGTCACCCTGCTCGCCAGCGACGTGCACGACGACGACGCACTCGACCGCCTGGCGCGCGACTGCGACGTGGTCGTCAATCTCGTCGGCATCCTGCACGGCAATGCGGGCCGCCCCTATGGCTCCGATTTCGCGCAGGCGCACGTGCACCTGCCGCAACGCATCGCCCGGGCCTGCCGCCGCCAGGGCGTGCGCCGGTTGCTGCATGTCAGCGCGCTGGGGGCGGATTCCAATGGCGGCAGCATGTACCAGCGTTCCAAGGGCGATGGCGAGGCCGCCATCCGGCAGGAGCTGGCCGATTGGCGCGAAGGGGGGTGGACGATGTTCCGCCCCTCGGTGGTGTTCGGGCCGGACGACAATTTCACCAACATGTTCGCGCGCCTGGCGCGCTGGCTGCCGGTGCTGCCGCTGGCCGGCGCGCACGCGCGCATGCAGCCGGTGTACGTGGGCGACGTGGTGTCGGCGATGCTGTCGGCGTTGGCCAACACGCATGCCTGCGGCAAGACCTACGAGCTGGGCGGACCGCAGGTCTACACCCTGGGCGAGATCGCGCGCCTGTGCGCGGGCTGGAGCGGCCATCCGCGTCCGGTGATGAGCGTGCCGATGGGCGTGGGCCGGATGCAGGCGTTGCTGTTCGAATGCTTGCCGGGGCGGCCGCTGATGTCGCGCGACAACCTCGATTCCCTGCGCAGCGACAACATCTGCGGGGCGCCGATGGCCCCCGAACTGAATGTGGTGCCGACCGGCCTGGAGGCGGTGGCGCCCGGCTACCTGGCGCCGGCGCGCTAGTACCTGGCGCCGGCGCGCTAGTGCGCGAAGCCTGCGTCGACGGGGGCAGCCCTGGGGCGTATCGCGCCTGTTGCCGCGACCAGCCCTGGTCGCAATGATCTGCGGGCGGCGCGGCCCAGGTGGCGCCCCTTCAGCGCACCAGGGCTTTCAATGCCTGCTTGATGCCGTCGGAGACGCCCACTCCCTCGGGCAACGTCTTCAGGGCCGACAGCGATTCCTTCTCGGAGTATCCCAGCGCCAGCAACGCGTTCAGGATGTCGGACTGGTTGTCGTGCACCGCGTGCGCGGTGGCGCCGATGTCCGCGCCCAGCTTGCCGCGCATTTCCAGCAGCAGGCGTTCGGCGGTTTTCTTGCCGATGCCGGGCACCCGCGTCAGGCGGCCTGATTCCTGCAGCGTGATGGCCTGCGCCAGGTCGGCCACCGACAGGCCCGACAGCACCGACAGGGCGGTGCGCGCGCCGATGCCGCTGACCTTGATCAGTTCGCGGAAGGCGCTGCGTTCGCCGGCGGTGGCGAAACCGTAGAGGATGTGGGCGTCTTCGCGCACGGTCAGGTGCGTGTACAGCGTGACGCGGGCGCCGGTTTCCGGCAGCGAGTACAGCGTGCTCATGGGCACGTCGATGTCATAGCCCAGACCGTTGACGTCCACGCAGACGGTGGGCGGCAGTTTCTCGATCAGGGTTCCGGTGATGCGTCCGATCATGGTGGCAGTGGCCTGGCAGAAGAAGAGGCCGCGTCAGTCGCGGCGAATGCGGGGATTCTATACGGGTCCGCGCGCCGCGTGGCGCGGGCCGCGGCGTTTTCAGCCCAGCAGGCGGCCGTTGCGGATGCGGGTCTTGCCGCTCAGGCTCAGGCGCGTGCCCAATTCCGTCAGCCGATCCTGCAAGGGCCCGACGTGGGCGTGGCAGATGGCGCAGGCCAGCGCGTCGGCCGAGTCGGGCGCGGGGGTGCCGTCCAGCGCCAGGAGGTGCTGCACCATCATCTGGACCTGTTCCTTGGCCGCGCGGCCGGTGCCCACCACCGCTTTCTTGATCTGCAGCGCGGTGTACTCGTGCACCGCCAGCGAACTGTCGGCCAGCGCGCACAGCGCCGCGCCGCGGGCCTGGCCCAGCAGCAGGGTCGAGGCCGGATTGGTGTTCAGGAAGACGATTTCCAGCGCGGCCACGTCGGGTTGCGTGTCGCGCGCCACCTGGCGCAGGTTGTCCAGGATGACCTTGAGGCGTTCGGATAGCGTCAGCGCCGGCGGCACCACGATGGTGCCGCTGGCGACATAACGCAGGCGCGGGCCGTCGGCATCGATCACACCGAAGCCGGTGCGGCGCAGGCCGGGATCGATGCCGAGGACGCGCATCAGTGGCGGAAGTGGCGGGTGCCGGTCAGCACCATGGCGATGCCATGCTCGTCGGCCGCGGCGATGACTTCGTCATCGCGCACGCTGCCGCCGGGCTGGATCACGCAGGTCGCGCCCGCGGCCACCACCACGTCCAGGCCGTCGCGGAACGGGAAGAAGGCATCCGACGCCACCGCCGAGCCCTTCAGCGTCAGGCCGGCGTTTTCGGCCTTGATCGAGGCGATGCGGGCCGAGTCGATGCGGCTCATCTGGCCGGCGCCGACGCCCAGCGTCATGCCGCCGCCGACGAACACGATGGCGTTGGACTTGACGTACTTGGCGACCTTCCAGGCGAACGCCAGGTCGTTCATTTCCTGCTCGGTGGGCTGGCGCTTGGTGACGACCTTCAGGGCGTCGCGCGGCACGTTGTAGGCGTCCGGACTTTGCACCAGCCAGCCGCCGCCGACGCGCTTGACGTCGAAGGCGTTCTGGCCCGTGCCCATCGGCACTTCCAGTACGCGCACGTTCTTCTTGGCGGCCAGGATGGCCAGCGCGGCGCCGTCATAGGCCGGGGCCAGCAGCACTTCCAGGAACTGGGCGCTGACGGCTTCGGCGGTGGCGGCGTCGACCGGGCGGTTGAAGGCGATGATGCCGCCGAAGGCCGAGGTCGGGTCGGTCTTGAAGGCCTGCTGGTACGCGCCCAGCGTGTCGGCCGCGACCGCCACGCCGCAGGGGTTGGCGTGCTTGACGATGACGCAGGCGGGCGCCTCGAAGCTGCGCGCGCATTCCCAGGCGGCATCGGCGTCGGCGATGTTGTTGTACGACAGTTCCTTGCCCTGCAGCTGGCGGTAGTTGCCCAGCAGGCCGGCCGGACGCTGCGCGTCGACGTAGAACGCGGCGGTCTGGTGCGGGTTCTCGCCGTAGCGCAGGGCCTGTTCCTGTCTGACCTGCAGGGTCAGGGTGCCGGGCCATTCCTGGCGGGCCGGCACGGCGTCCTGCGCCGGTTCGGCTTCGGTCAGGCTGGTCAGGTAGGCGGCGATGGCGCCGTCGTAGGCCGCGGTGTGGGCATAGACCTTGGCGGCCAGCGCCAGGCGCAGGCCGTAGGAAGTGGCGCCGCCCTGGTCCATCTCGGACAGCACGCGCGAGTAGTCGACCGGGTCGATCACCACGGTCACGCCGCCGGCTTCGGTGCCGTGGTTCTTGGCGGCGGCGCGCAGCATGGCCGGGCCGCCGATGTCGATGTTCTCGACCGCGTCGGCGAAGGTGCAATCCGGCTTGGCCACGGTTTCGCGGAACGGGTACAGGTTGACCACCAGCATGTCGATGCGATCGATGCCGGCCGCCTTGATGGTGTCCATGTGCTCGGCGCTGTCGCGACGGGCCAGCAGGCCGCCGTGGATCTTGGGGTGCAGCGTCTTGACGCGGCCGTCCAGGATCTCGGGCGAGCCGGTGTGGGCGGCCACTTCGGTGACGGTCAGGCCGGATTCGGCCAGCAGCTTGGCGGTGCCGCCGGTCGACAGCAGGCGCACGCCGCGCGCGGCCAGGGCGCGGGCAAATTCAACGATGCCGGTCTTGTCGGACACCGAAAGCAGGGCGGTTTCGATTTTCATGGTGAGGGACGGGAGTGGGGCGCGTGCGCCTGTCTCGCTTCAGGTCGGGATGGGAAATCTGTCATGCGGGGCGCGCCAGCCGGCCCGCCCGCGCGGCAATGCGCTATACCTGGATGTTGTGGGCCAGCAGCTTCTTGCGCAGGGTGTTGCGCGTGATGCCCAGCATTTCGGACGCCCGCGACTGGTTGCCGCCGGACCGTTCCAACGCCACTTCGAGGACCGGGCGCTCCACGCAGCGCATCACCATGTCCCACATGTCGTGGGGCTCGGATTCGCCCAAGTCTTCGAAATAGCGCTCCAGGCTGGCGCGCACGCATTCTTCCAGGACATCTTTCTTGCTCATCGGAGTACAGATATTTTTATGTTGGTGTTGAGGCGGTCATGCCGCCAGCAGGGCTTTCGCGACAGGCGCCGGGTTGGGGTTGCCGTCGCGGGAAAGATTGAGGAACCAATCCGACACCGCCCGCCACTGGTCGCGGGTGTTGTCGATCAGGTTCATGCGGTCGCGGAACGAGTCCGCGTCCGGCAGGCCGTCCAGATACCACCCTATGTGCTTGCGCGCCGTGCGTACGCCGGTGTGTTCGCCATAGAAGCGGTAGTGGTCGTCGAGATGTTCGAGCAGCAGTTCGCGCATTTCCCCATAGCCGGGAGGGGCCAGTGTTTCGCCCGTGCGCAGGTAGTGGTCGACTTCGCGGAAAATCCAGGGACGGCCCTGGGCCGCCCGGCCGATCATGACCGCATCGGCGCCAGTGTAATC
The DNA here is from genome assembly GCF_052906545.1 of Achromobacter sp. CSND-B12. Classification (NCBI taxonomy): domain Bacteria; kingdom Pseudomonadati; phylum Pseudomonadota; class Betaproteobacteria; order Burkholderiales; family Alcaligenaceae; genus Achromobacter; species Achromobacter sp. CSND-B12. The sequence continues at coordinate 4,231,724 of NZ_JBREGJ010000001.1, forward strand.
CAGGACGCGTTTGGCTTTTTCGGGCGAGTCGATATCGCCATTGGCGATCAGCGGGATTTTCAGCTCGGCGCGGACGGCGCGGATAGTGTCATATTCCGCCTCGCCCGTATAGAGGTCGGCGCGGGTGCGCCCGTGCAGCGTCAGGGCGGCGATGCCGGCATTTTCGGCCAGCCTGGCCACCCGCAGCGCGTTGCGGCTGTCGCGGTCCCAGCCGGTGCGGGTCTTGAGGGTCACGGGGACCCCCAGCGGCGCGCAGGCCTCGACCACGGCGTCCAGGATGCGGGCGATCAGGTCTTCGTGGCGCAGCAGGGCCGAACCCGAGGCCACATTGCAGACCTTCTTCACGGGGCAGCCCATGTTGATGTCGATGATGCGCGCGCCCTTGTTGGCATTGAACACGGCCGCTTCGGCCATCATGGCCGGGTCGGCGCCGGCGATCTGCACTGAAATGGGCGCGATCTCGCCGTCGTGGTTCAGGCGGCGCGAGGTCTTGACGCTGTCCCACAGCTTGGGGTTGCTGGCGGCCATTTCCGACACGGCGTAACCGGCCCCCAATTTCTTGCAGAGCTGTCGGAAAGGACGATCCGTCACGCCCGCCATGGGCGCGACCAGAACGTTGTTGGGAAGAGTCCACGGGCCGATGCGCATGGTCACATTTTAACCGGCTCGATCGAACCCCCATTTTTTGCTCCGCAACCGCTTGGTAACAGGCGGGCAAAAAAAGGGCGAGATCAGGCCCGGAAACCCTGCAGCAGATGGCGCGCCAGCGGCGCGCGCAGGGGCGCGGCCAGGTCCAGGCCCAGCAATGCCAGGCCACAGGCGTGTTCGACCGGCGCCAGGCCGGTGGCGAAGATGCGCGGCATCAGGTCGGTGACCCCGGCGGTGATGACCCGGTCGACTTGGCGCGCGCGGGCGAAGTCGTGCAGCGCGGGGTGGGGGGTGGCGTTTGGCTGGGCCAGCCAGCCGCCCAGGGACTGGGCCAGCCTGGCGGCGTCCCGCAGCCCCAGGTTGAGCCCCTGTCCCGCCACGGGGTGCAGGGTCTGCGCCGCATTGCCGATCACGGCCACGCGGCCCTGCACCAGGGCGCGGCGCGCGCTCAGCGCCAGCGGGAAGACATGGCGCGGCGCCTGGCAGCTCAGACGACCCAGGCGGTCGCCAAAGGCCGTGCTCAGCGCCTGCGAGAAGGCGGTGTTGTCCAGCGCCGCCAGCTCGGCCGCGCGCTCGGGCGCGCTGCACCAGACCACCGAATAGGCGTCCGGCGTCTGCGGGTGCGGCAGCAACGCCAGCGGTCCTTCGGTGGTGAAGCGCTCCCAGGCCCAGCCGCGGCGCGGCAGGCTGGCGTGGGCGGTGGTCAGCAGGGCGTGCTGGCCGTATTCGCGGCGCACGTCGCTGCCCCCGGCGCCGTCGGACTGCACGGCGATGCGGCAGCTCAGCGCGGCATCGCCCTGGCTGATGCGCACGCCGTCGGCATCCTGGCCGTCCACCACGGCCGGCGGCCCGGACAGCAGCGTGACGCCGCTGGCGGCCACGCATTCTTCGAGGCGGGCGTGCAGCGCCGAGTAGGCGACCACGCAGCCCAGCTGCGGCACGTCGAAATCGGTATTGCGGATCACGCTGCGGCCGAGCCGGCCGCGCTGCGAGACGTGGATGTTGAGGATGTCCGCCGCCTTGGCGGGCCAGGCGTGCAGCGATTCCAGCAGCACGCGGCTGCCGTGGTTCATGGCCAGCACGCGCGGATCGGCCGCGGGCACGGCGGCGGCCGGCGTGACGGGCGCCGGCGACGCGCCCTGCAGCAGGGCGATGCGGGACGGGTCCGGCGCCGCGCGCGCCAGCATCAACGCCAGGACACGCCCCACGGGGCCGGCGCCGAGAATCGCAATGTCGAAGGCGGAGATAGTCATGCCGGGATTTTACCCGTCCACTACAATCCGGGTCTGCCGGCGCGGCTTGGCGTGCGCCCCCCCTGCACAGGTTGATTGACATGACGCAGCTCCAGGCTTCATCTTCGCTGTCCGCCGCAATCCCGCGCCGTCCGCGCGGCAAGGTCGCCGTCGGCCTGCTGGCCTGCCTGTTCGGCTGGCTCGGGGCGCACTGGTGGTACCTGGGCCGGCGCCATGCCTGGCTGGTGACCGTGCTGGCGCTGCTCAGCCTGTTCTGTGCGTTCCGCTATTTCCCGGTCTGGTACGACAACCCGGCCTTCTTCCTGCTGTTCATTCCCATGATCGACGGTTTCATCGAGAGCGCGGTGTTCTCGCTGATGCCCGACGAGAAGTTCGACCGCCTCTACAACTCCGGGCTGCCGCCATCCCGCAAGACCGGCTGGGGGCCGGTGCTGGTCGCCATCCTGGCCTGCCTGGTCGGCGCCACCGTGTCCATGTTCGCCATCGCGATGGTGGTGGTCTACGTCTGGGTGGCGATGGGCTGGCTGGACGGCCTGACCCTGTAGACACCTGTAGGCAGATCCCCCCCCCCCGGTCCCCCGCGGGCGGGCCTGGCGCGGCGCCCCGCCCGCGCCATCATTCGCGCATCAGCGCCTCGATCTCGCCGGCCTGCACCGGCACGCCGCGCGTGATCAGCTCGCAGCCTTCGTCCGTCACCAGCGCGTCGTCCTCGGTGCGGATGCCGATATTCCAGTAGGCCTCGGGCACGTCGTCGGCCGGGCGCACATAGATGCCGGGCTCGATCGTCAGCATCATGCCGGTCTCCAGCGTGCGCCACGGACGTTCGGCGCCGGGCGCCGCGCCCGGTTGGCGGTAGTCGCCCACGTCGTGCACGTCCAGCCCCAGCCAATGGCCGGTGCGGTGCATGTAGAAGCGGCTGTAGTCGCCCGACTCGATCACCCCGTCCAGCGAACCCTTGAGCAGTTTCAGGTCCAGCATGCCCTGCGCCAGCACGCGGACGGCGGCTTCGTGGCCGTCGTTCCAGCCGCGGCCGGGCGCGGTGGCCTGGGCCGCCGCTTCCTGGGCCGCCACCGTCAGATCGTACAGGGCGCGCTGCGGGCCGCTGTAGCGGCCGTTGACCGGAAAGGTGCGGGTGATGTCGCTGGCATAGCTGTCGACCTCGCAGCCGGCGTCGATCAGCACCAGGTCGCCGTCGCGCAGCACCGCTTCGCCGGCGGGGTAGTGCAGCACGCAGGCATTGGCGCCGGCCGCCACGATGCTGTTGTAGGCCACCGCCTGGGCGCCATGCCGGCGGAACTCGTACAGCAGTTCCGCTTCCAGTTCGTATTCGCGCATGCCGGCGCGCGTGGCCCGCATGGCGCGCGCATGGGCACCGGCGGAGATCTTGGCGGCCCGCCGCATCGCGGCGATTTCGCTGGCGTCCTTGACCAGCCGCATCTCGGCCAGGATTGGCCGGATGTCCTGCTGGCGCGCGGGCGGCTGGTGGCCGCCGCGGCTGGCTTCGCGCGCGGCCGCCAGCCAGCGGTGCAGGCGGCCGTCGCCGCGCTTGTCGCCCGCCAGCGGCGCATACAGGGTCGGCTGGTCCTGCAGCAGCTGCGGCACCAGTTCGTCCAGGGCGTCCAGCGCGTGCGCGTCGTCGAAGCCGAAATGCTCGGCCGCGGCTTCCGGGCCGAAGCGCCGGCCCTCCCAGATCTCGTGTTCGATGTGGCGCGGGCGGCAGAACAGCAGGGCGCGGTCGGTGGCGCCGGCGATCAGCACCAGCCAGGCGCCGGGCTCGGTGAAGCCGGTCAGGTAGAAAAAGTCGCTGTCGTGCCGGTACGGGTATTCGGCGTCGCGGTTGCGGATCGCTTCGGGCGCGGTGGCCAGGATCGCGATGCCGCCGCCATCGGCGCGCATCCGGTCCATCAAGCGCTGGCGGCGGGCGGCGAAGGGGGCGATATCGGTGGGAGGCAGGCTCATGGGCAAAGGGGCGCAAGGCCCGGCGGGAAGCTGTGGTGCCACTTACTTTACCCGTCGTGCCGCCGATGCGACAGTCCGGCGCCATTCCCGCGCGCGGCGCGCGGATTCACTGGACTGTCACGGGCGGACTGCTACAATCGCGGCTCTGTCATTGGGGAGTAGCCATCCTTTGTCCCCAAAGGAGTTAGCGTCAACAGACTTGGTGGTTCGGTGCCGCACCGCGGTTTCCAGGACTCCATGGCGCTAACGGTCTCCATGCCGCGGTCCGCCCGCGCATGGATCAGCCAGGCGAGACCTTTGGCCGCGTAGCGTTCACCCTGGCCGGGCGAGCCGCTGCGTCGCGCCAATTGGTTTCTGCTCGTCCGGCTCGCCTATATGTTGCTCACCCTGTTCCTGTTTTTCCTGTCCGCGGCAGTGATCTATCTCGCCTGCGAATTCTTCGTCAATGGCGTTGAATGGGTCGGACATCGCTTCCAGCTCGGCGCCACCGCGACCGGCACGGTGCTGGCCGCCTTCGGCACCGCCTTGCCGGAAAGCGCCGTGACCTTCATGGCCGTGGTGTTCGGCGACACGCCCGAACAGAAGGACATCGGCGTCGGCGCGGCCATGGGCGGCCCGCTGGTGCTGGCGACGCTGGCCTATGCCGTGGTCGGCCTGGCCTTGTGGCGCGCGCGCCGCGGCCAGCCCGCGCAAGCCAACTGTATCAACGCGGACCAGCGCCGGCTGGCCCGCGACCAGGCCTGGTTCATGGGCATCTTCGTCTTCAAGGTCGGCCTGGGCCTGCTGGCCTTCGCCTGGAAACCCTGGCTCGGCATCCTGTTCCTGGCCACCTACGGCCTGTACATCAAGCGCGAACTGAGCAACGACGAGGACTGCATCGATTGCGAGGACCTGGAACCGCTCAAGCTGCGCCCGCGCGACGACAATCCGTCGATGTTCTGGGCCGCGACCCAGACGCTGCTGGCCCTGGTCGTGATCGCCGGCGCCTCGCACGTGTTCGTCAACCAGATCGAACTGCTGGGCATCGCCATGGGCGCCTCGCCGCATGTGGCCGCGTTGCTGCTGGCGCCGGTGGCCACCGAACTGCCGGAAATCATGAACGCGCTGATCTGGGTGCGCCAGGGCAAGGAACGCCTGGCGCTGGCCAACATCTCGGGCGCCATGATGATCCAGGCCACCATTCCCAGCGCGCTCGGCATCTTCCTGACGCCCTGGCTGCTCGATGGCCCGCTGCTGGCCGCCGGCCTGTTCACCATGCTGTCCATCAGCCTGCTGTGGCTGCGTTTCCGTCGCGCCGGCATGAGCGTGCCGGCCTTGTCGGCGGTGGGCGGCTTCTACGCCCTGTTCGCGGCCTATCTGGGCTGGCATTTCTACGCGTGATCGGGCAAGGGCGCGAGGCGCCGCGGCCTCGCGCTTTTTTTGCGCACAAAAGCAATTTTTATGCCGGCAAACCTTGTCCATCAGTGGAAACCCGCGTAAAATTCTGCCCGTTATCCATCCCAGGAGCAGTCTTCGTGAATACCGATTCCGGCGAAAGTAGTCGATCTTGCATCGACGCCGCTGTTTGACAGGTCCACGCAGAACTCCGTCTGCCGCAGCCTGTTGAACAGGTTGCGGTTGTATCCCTCGGCCCGGGTTTCGTTCCGGGCAGCAGCGCAAGCCCACGGCTTGCGGGGATTCTTCCCAACATAAACGCCAGAACCGCCGCTAGTCGCAGCGTCAACGCGCGCGCACGTCTTTCCGTGCCCGTTCGCTTGGCGCCGTGTGCCTCGCGTGCGCGCGTATGCGCGAAAGCCGCTCCCATTACGCAATGGAGGTCGCTATGCGTTTCTTCGACTTGTTCCTGCGCCGCGCCGGCGTCGATCGTGCCACCGCCATGGGCCGCCGCCGCGGCACGTCGCGCCTGACGGTCATCTGCCCGCGCGATGAACTGGGCGCCCTGCGCAAGCAGATCTGCCTGGACTTCAGCGCCGCCGGGCTCGATGTGTCGCAAGTGCAGATCGACCAGGGGCGCGACCCCGGCATGGCTTCGGCCTGCATCACCGTCAATTGCCCGCCCGAACTGCGTGGCGAACTGATGTCGCAAGCCCGTCGGCTCAGCGCCAACCCCGCCGTGCGCCACGTGCATTTCGGCGCGCAACCGCTGGCGGCCTGAAGCCGCCCGTCACCCCCAGGAGAGACCATGCCCAGTGCCTTAGACCCCGAGCCTCGATTGCGCCACGTGCGCGGCGCCGGCATGCCTGTCTGACCCGTCTTCTCCCTTGCGAGCCGACTGGCCGGATAGTCACCCGGTCTAGTACGGAATCCGCAGCCCCGAACCTCCGGCCAGGCCCGCTCCTCGCGCGCCACTGCCGCCGGCCCCGGTTCTCCCGCTAGTTTCCCGTTCCGTTTTCACGCACCCGGCGCGCCTCGACGCGATCCGGACACCGGCAACATCGCCCCGGTGCCTGCGCACGCCCGTACGGGGCGACCACGACCCGCCCGGGCGGGTCGCGGCCCCGTGCTGCCCGCGCGCGGCGCCTGGCGCCTGTCGTCCGTGTCTTCCATAACAACACCAATAACGGGAACACTACGATGTTCAAATTCCTCAAGACTTTTTTCTCGTCCGCGGCCGGGCTGCGGCGCTCTGGCCGGCACTTCCGGCGTTCGCCCATGCTGGAGCAGGGCGGCGGGCAGGCCGCGGCCGACACTTCCGATGCAGCGCGCCGCGCCAACCGCCGCATGCTGGATGTGGCGCAACAGGATTTCGACGCGCTGTTCGCCCTGTTCCGCAGCGGCCGCGGCGGCCTTTCCCAGGTCCAGGCCGAAGAGGCCCGCGCGCGCTACGGCGCCAATGAGGTCGACCACGAAAAGCCGCTGACCTGGTATGCCCATCTCTGGCAATCGTTCCGCAATCCCTTCAACCTGCTGCTGACCGGCCTGGCTTCGCTGTCCTGGGTCACGGACGTGTACATGGCCGAGCCCGAGGACCAGTCGTGGAAGGGCGTCATCATCATCGGCACGATGGTGGCGATTTCGACGCTGCTGCGTTTCGTGCAGGAACGCCGTTCCAACCGCGCCGCGGAAGCGCTCAAGGCCATGGTGCAGAACACCGCCACCGTGCTGCGCAGCGACCCCGCGGGCATGGCCGAGGGCGATGCCCGCCGCTTCTTCGGCGCCACGCTGCACGCCTCCGGGTCGCGCCAGATCGAGGTGCCGCTGGCGGAACTGGTGCCCGGCGATGTGGTGCTGCTTTCCGCCGGCGACATGATCCCGGCCGATTGCCGCATCCTGGGCGCCAAGGACCTGTTCGTGGCCCAGGCGGCCCTGACCGGCGAGTCGCTGCCGGTGGAAAAGTACGCAGTGCAGCGCACCGCGACGGGCAACGCCCTGGAGTTGGAGAACATGGCCTTCATGGGAACCAACGTGGTCAGCGGCTCCGGCAGCGCCCTGGTGGTGGCGACCGGCTCCGGCACCTACTTCGGCCAACTGGCCGGGCGCGTGACCCAGGCTTCGCGCGTGCCGACGCAGTTCCAGCAGGGCATCAACCGGGTGAGCTGGGTGCTGATCCGTTTCATGCTGGTGATGGCGCCGATCGTGCTGCTGATCAATGGCTTCACCAAGGGCGACTGGCTCGAGGCGCTGCTGTTCGCGCTGGCCATCGCCGTCGGCCTGACGCCGGAGATGCTGCCGATGATCGTCACCGCCACGCTGGCCAAAGGCGCGGTGAGGATGTCCCGGCGCAAGGTCGTGGTCAAGCGGCTCGACGCGATCCAGAACCTGGGCGCGATGAACGTGCTGTGCACCGACAAGACCGGCACGCTGACGCAGGACCGCATCGCGCTCGAGCGCCACACCGATGTGTACGGCGCCACCAGCGACGACGTGCTGGCCTACGCCTATCTCAACAGTTACTACCAGACCGGCCTGAAGAACCTGCTCGACGTGGCCGTGCTGCGCCACGCCGAGGTCGAACGCAAGCTGGACCTGGCCGCCCGCTACCGCAAGATCGACGAGATTCCGTTCGATTTTTCGCGCCGCCGCATGTCGGTGGTGGTCAGCGAAACCGAAAACGGGCGTGAGCACCACGAACTTATCTGCAAGGGCGCGCTGGAGGAAATGCTGTCCGTCTGCACCCGCCTGCGGGTCGGCAGCGAGGTGCATCTGCTGACCGAGGCACGGCGTGCCGATATCCGTCGCGTGACGGCCGAACTGAACCGCGACGGCTTGCGCGTGATCGCGGTGGGCGTGCGCGAGCTGCCACCCACCCAGCAGGCCTATGGCGTGGCGGACGAGGCCGACCTGGTGTTGGTCGGATACATCGCCTTCCTCGACCCTCCCAAGGAATCCACTGGCCCGGCCCTGGCCGCGCTGCGCGATTCCGGGATCGAGGTCAAGGTCCTGACCGGGGACGTTGAACTGGTGACCCAGAAGGTATGCCGCGAAGTCGGGTTCGAAGTCCGCAAGGTGTACCTGGGCGCCGAGATCGAGGCCATGGACGACGTCAGGCTGGCCGCGGCGGTGCGCGAGGCCAATGTGTTCGCCCGCCTGACCCCGGCGCACAAGGAGCGCATCGTGCGCATGCTGCGCGCCCAGGGCAACACCGTCGGCTTCATGGGCGACGGCATCAACGACGCGCCGGCCCTGCGCGCCGCGGATGTGGGCATCTCGGTGGACTCGGCCGTCGATATCTCCAAGGAGGCCGCCGACATCATCCTGCTGGAAAAGAGCCTGATGGTGCTGGAGGATGGCGTGATCGAAGGCCGCAAGACCTTCTGCAACATGCTCAAGTACCTGAAGATGACCGCCAGCTCCAATTTCGGCAACGTCTTCTCGGTGCTGGTGGCCAGCGCCTTCCTGCCGTTCCTGCCGATGTTGCCGATCCACCTGCTGCTGCAGAACCTGATGTACGACATCTCGCAGACCGCGATTCCCTTCGACAATGTCGACGAGGAATTGCTCAAGAAGCCGCAGCAGTGGGATCCGGCCGGACTCGGGCGCTTCATGGTGTTCTTCGGCCCGATCAGCTCCATCTTCGACATCGCCACCTACGCGCTCATGTGGTACGTGTTCCAGGCCAACGCCCCCGAGCACCAGACCCTGTTTCAGTCCGGCTGGTTCGTCGAAGGCCTGTTGTCGCAGACGCTCATCGTGCATATGATCCGCACACGCAAGATTCCGTTCCTGCAGAGCCGCGCCGCCTGGCCGCTGATGGCGATGACGGTGATGGTGGTCGGGCTGGGGCTGTTCCTGCCGTTCTCGCCCCTGGCCGGCTACTTCCAGCTGCAGGCGTTGCCGTGGAGCTATTTCCCCTGGCTGGCCGGGATCCTGCTGAGCTACTGCGTATTGACCCAAATGCTCAAGGGTATCTGGGTGCGTCGCTACGGCTGGCAATAGTCAATTCGATATGTCCGGCGGCGGAGGGCCCGCCGCCGGGTTCAGGAGATGTGCATGAAAATCTCGACTGTTGCCACCACCCTGGTGGCGGGCGCGGCCAGCTGGCCGTTGGCCACCTGTGCGGCCGGCGGGGCGTCGGGCGTAGCGCTTTACGGCGTGGTCGACGCGGGCGTGGCCACCACCCATACCTCCGGCCAGGGCACGCACAACGGCCTGCTCAACGGCGGCCTGACCGACTCCCTGTGGGGCCTGCGCGGTTCCGACGACCTGGGCGACGGCTGGAGCAGCCGTTTCCAGCTCGAAAGCGGTTTCGATCCGTCCACCGGCAAGCGCGCCGACGACGACCGCCTGTTCAACTACGGCGCCTGGGTCGGTCTGGCCCATGATCGCTACGGCGACCTGCGCCTGGGGCGCCAGTACACGGTCGGCAAGACCTACGGCAACGCGCTGGAGCTGGCGTCATGGAAGGAAATGGGCATGGGCGCCACCTTCAAGGCCTCCGACAACTACCAGTTCAGCAACCTGGTCAACTATTACACGCCCACCTGGCAGGGCTTGCAGGCGGGCATCGGCTATTCCTTCGACGCCGACGGCCGCGACCGCTTCAAGACCGCGGCCAACAACCGCGCGCTGAGCCTGGGCCTGAAGTACGAGGACGGTCCCTTGCTGGCGGTCGCCACCTGGGACCAGTTGCGTCTGGCCGAGCCGCCGGCGGGCCAGGCGGGGCGGCCGCGGGCGGTGCAGCTTGGGGCGTCCTACGATTTCGAAGTCGTCAAGGTGTCGGTCGCCTGGTCGCGCCAGCGCAATGGCTACGTCGGGCTGGATGGTGGCGATCCGGACAGCCTGGGGCAGAACCTGGGGCCGGCGGCCTTTGCGCGCGGCGGCAGCGTCAACGCCTGGCTGCTGGGCGCCAGCGTGCCAGTGGGCCACGGCGCCGTGGTGGCGCAGTGGTCGCTGGCGCGGCCCGACTGGAAATGGGAGGACGGTTCGACGGCGCGCAATGCGCAATTGGTGACATTGGGGTATACGTATGACCTGTCGCCGCGCACCACGCTCTACGCGTTCGCCGGTTACGCGTCCAATTACACCCTGGACAACCAGTTCGACCCTGGCCATTCCCACACCTCGCGCTTCGGTACGGGCATTTCGCACCGGTTCTGAGCCGTACGGGGGCGGCCGGGTCTACTACAATCGACCCGGCTGCGTGTTCCGGCCCGAACCCGCCACGCCCCCGTCGGCATTTTCCGGATGACCCGCATGGACAGTCTCGAATGGCTCATACCCTGGGAGTTCTCTCCCACGCTGGTGGCCTCCTTCCTGGTGGCCATCGTGCTGTTCGTGCGCGGCCAGCGTGTGCATCACGTCACGGGCGCGCGCCGCGTGCTGTTCTGGACGGGCATGGTGCTGCTGTACCTGTCCATGCACACCCGGCTGGACTACTACGCCGAACGCATGTTCTTCATCCACCGCATCCAGCATCTGGTGCTGCACCACCTGGGGCCGTTGCTGGTGATGGCGGCATTTCCCGGGCAGGTCATGCGCGCCGGCCTGCCGATGGCGTGGCGCATCCGGCTGCGTGACTTCCTGCGCACCGGCGCCGGCCGCCTGACCGTGGCGGTGCTGACCAACAAGATCTTCGTGCCGACGCTGTTTGTGTTCCTGGTGCTGGTCTGGCTGATCCCGTCAGTGCAGTTCTATTCGATGCTCGACTGGCGGCTCTACCGCCTGATGAACTGGTCGGTGGTGATCAGCGGCTTCATGTACTGGAACCTGATCCTGGACCGCCGGCCCGCCCCGCCGGCCGCGATGACCCCGGGCGGCCGGGTGATTTCGCCGATCCTGACCATGTTGCCGCAGATGGTGGCGGGCGCCGTCATCGCCTTCACCGAAAGCGATATCTATCCCTTGTTCGAGCTGTGCGGCCGGGCCATCGCCATGTCGGCGCAGACCGACCAGACCATCGGCGGCCTGACCATGTGGATTCCCGCGGCGCTGGTCGAGGTGATCGGGTTGATGGTGGCCCTGGGGACGCTGATGCGTTTGTCGGCCAAGGGCCGCCTGCGCAAGGCCGATCGCGACGCCCTGGCGCGGGCGCGTCATGCGCGGCCGATTGGCCGCGCCCACGCAAGCGATTGATCAGGCGGCCCGTGCGGCCGCCTCGTCGTCATTCCGGCAGCAGGCCGTGGTACTTCCTGCCCAGCGCCACGGTGGCCTGGAACATCCCGGCCTTGTTGCCGCAGTCGTAGCGCGTGCCGTCGTAGCGGTGCGCATAGACAGCGCGTTCGCGCATCATCGAGGCGATGCCGTCGGTCAGCTGGATCTCATTGCCGGCGCCCATCTTGGTCGAACGCAGGTGATCGAAGATGGCGGCTTCCAGCACGTAGCGTCCCACCACCGCAAGGGTCGAGGGGGCGGCGTCGGGATCGGGCTTTTCAACGATGTGGGTGACGCGTTCGGTGCGGCCATCGCCTTCGCCATCACGGGTGGCGACGATGCCGTACTTGCGCGTGTCTTCGCGCGGCACGTCCTGTACCCCCAGCACGCTGGCGTTCTGGGCCATGGCGATATCGACCAGCTGCTTCATGGCCGGCGTGTCGGCGTCGATCAGGTCATCGGCCAGCAGCACGGCGAACGGCTCGTCGCCCACGGCCGGCGCGGCCGACAGCACGGCATGGCCCAGCCCCAGCGGCGCCGATTGACGGATATAGAGGCAATTGACGTGGGCGGGTAGAATGCCCCGCACCATGGCGAGAAGCTCGTGCTTGCCCTTGCTTTCGAGGTCGGATTCGAGTTCGGGCGCGGAGTCGAAATGGTCTTCGATGGCCCGCTTGTTGCGACCGGTGACGAAAATCAGGTCGGTGATGCCGGCGGCCACGGCTTCTTCGACGGCGTACTGGATCAACGGCTTGTCGACGACGGGCAGCATTTCCTTGGGCATCGCCTTGGTGGCGGGCAGGAAGCGCGTGCCCATGCCGGCGACGGGGAAAACGGCTTTACGGACGGGACGCATTGAAACCTCGTTGGGGGTATCGATGAAACATTTTAAGCGCATCGCTATCATAGGCTCATGAACCGCAGGAAAATGCCATCCATTTGCTCGATTGCGCAGCGGGGCGCGATCTTCGGAATCTGTGCCGCGCTGGCCGTCCCGGCCCTGCCGGCGACGGCCTGGGCCCAGCCGGTGGGGTTGCCCTCGATGGGCGCCGCATCCTCCGCGGATCTCTCGCCCGCGCTGGAGCGCAGCCTAGGCGAAGCCATCATGTCGCAGGGGCGCCGCGATCCGACCTATGTCGACGATCCCGAACTCAGCCAGTACCTGACCACCATGGGGCGCAAGCTGGCGGCGTTCTCGCCCGGGGCGGTGCCCGATGTCGAGATGTTCGGCGTGCGCGATCCCGAGATCAACGCCTTCGCCATGCCGGGCGGCTTCATCGGCGTGAACACCGGGCTGATCGTCTCCTCGGGCAGCGAATCGGAACTGGCGGCGGTGCTGGCGCACGAAATCGGCCACGTGGTGCAGCGCCATATCGCGCGCGGCATGACGCAGCAGAGCCAGAACAGCATGGTCATGCTGGCGAGCCTGGCGGGCGCGCTGCTGGCGGCCCTGGCCGGCGGTGGCGGCAACCTGGCGATGGGCGTGGCCGCGTTCGGTCAGGCCGCCGCCATCAACCGCCAGCTCGGCTTCTCGCGCGACGCCGAACGCGAGGCCGACCGGGCCGGTTTCACCATGCTGACCAAGGCCGGCTACGATGCCCAAGGCATGGCGCAGATGTTCTCGCGCCTGATGAACGCCTCGCGCCTGAACGAAGGGGCGGGCGGCGGTTCCTGGGCCAGCACCCACCCGCTGTCGATCGAGCGGATGTCCGACGTGCAGAACCGCGTGCGATCGCTGCCCGTGTCGCGCCATGTCGACAGCGACGACTTCTGGTACATCCGCGCCAAGATGCGCGTGGTGCAGGGCCGCGACGCGGTCAGCCTGCGCACGGCCGGCCAGCAGCTGCAAGACGAGGCCCAGGCCCTGTCCGGCGTGCGCCGCTCGGCGGCCTACTACGGACTGGCCTTGCAGGCCTTCCAGCGCAACAGCCTGGACGAGGCCGAGCGCCAGCTCGCGCAGGCCCAGGCCGATGGCCGCGATTCGCCGCAGATGGCCAGGCTTGCCGTCGACATCGCGCTGGCCCGCAAGGACAACCGGCGCGCGCAGGACCTGGCCCAGGCCGCCACCCGACGCTGGCCCGAGCAGCGGGCCCTGGGCATCGCCTACGCCACGGCCTTGCAGGCCAACGGCCGCCACGCCGAAGCGCAGGACTACCTGCGCGCCAAGATCAAGCAATGGGGCTCGGATGAGCCCAGCCTCTACCAGATGCTGGCGCAGAGCGAGGAACGCACCGGCAAGCCGGTGCAGGCGCGGCGCGACCTGGCGCGCTACTACGTGATGACAGGCGCCTTCGCCGCGGCGGAATCGCAACTGCAGCAGGCACGCGGCATGTCCAGCGACTTCTACGAGCAATCGCAGATCGACGTGCAGATCAAGGAAGTCAAGGACAAGCTGGCCGAAGAGCGCCAGCTGCTGGAGCGCTTCAAGTCAGGCTGACGCTCGCCGGATGCGCCGTGGGGAGCCGCCCGACGGCGGCCGTTTACAGCCCGGTTTCGAAAAAGCGGCCCAGGCGCTGCGGCAGCCAGCCCAGGTGGGCGGGAAAGGCGCCGGTCGGAAAGCCCGCGTGGCCGCCATCGGTGGGCTGGTGCAGCAGGATGCTGGACGAGCATTCGTCGGGCTTGGGCAGCGCGCTGGCGGGAATGAAGGGATCGTTCAGCGCGTTCAGCACCAGCGTCGGCACCGAGATGCGCGGCAGCCAGGGCTTGCTGGAGGCGCGCGTCCAGTAATCGAGGGCATTGCGAAAGCCGTGCATGGGCGCGGTGTAGGCATCGTCGAAGTCGCGCAGGTCGCGCGCGTGGGCGATGCGCATCACGTCGATGGCCCCGGGGTAGCGATGGGCTTTCTCCAGCACCTTGTGCTTGAGGGTCTTGAGGAAGTGGTTGGTGTAGACCTTGCGGTTGAAGAATCCGGTCGACAGGGTCTTGCCGCAGGCCACCAGGTCCAGCGGCACCGAGACGCCCGCGCAGGCGGTCAGCCAGCCGGTGTCCTCCTGGTGTTCGCCCAGGTATTTCAGCAGCGCATTGCCGCCCAGCGACACGCCCACGGCGTGCCAGCGCGCGTGCGGGATGCGGTTGCGCACCGTGTTCAGCAGGAAGCCGACTTCGGCCGAATCGCCCGAATAATAGGCCCGCGCCAGGCGGTTGGGCACGCCCGAGCAGCCGCGGAAGTGCGCGATGACCACGATCCAGCCGCGCGCCCGGAAGTGGTGCGCGATGGATTGCGCATAGCGGCTGTTGCTGCCGCCCTCCAGGCCGTGGAACAGCAGCAGCGCCGGCGTGTCGGCCGTCTGCGGCAAGGATTTCCAGTCGGCCTCGGTCATCCAGCGCGCGGCCGCGGTCTTGCCGTTGGCCACGGGTTGCTGCCCGCTGACCGGCGCGCCGTCGGCGGCCTTGTGCGGAAACAGCCCCGGCCCGGTCCAGTCGAAGTCGACGAAGTCGGTGTCGGGCGTTTCGACCCGGTCGCGCACGAAAGCGATGCGGTGGTATTGCGCGAACAGCGCGGCGTAGACCGTCTGGGCATCGCCTCCGGGGAGCCAGGAGGGAACGGGGCAGGGCGTGGTATCGAAACGAGCAGCAGCCAAAATCGACCCGATCAGTGCAGCATGTCGGGCACGTCGTGCAAGTCGAGCACCCCGGCTTCGGTGGGCGCCGAGGAGGCGTGGTGCATGACCATGCGCCAGCCCGTGGGGCCCTTGTGATAGATGTTGGTGGCGTAGCAGTTGGCGAACTGCGTGCCTTCCCGCGTGCGCACCGCCACCTGCTCGACCAGCACGTGCACCGCGCACATCATGCTCAGCATGACCAGCGGGCGCAGCGGCCGGATGTGCAGCGGGCCGTTCGCCAGCACGTGTTGCCAGGATTCGTGCACGGCCGAGTGGCCGACGATGCGCAGGCCTCCCGGATGGATGCAGACGACTTCCTCGTCGTCCGCCCACACTTGCATCAGGCGGACGGCGTCCCCCTGCTCAAGGGCTTCGTAGAACGCGTGTTCTGCTTCTTCGGGCGTGGCGAACATGATGGCGGGGCGGATGGCTGTTGAGCGGCGATTCTCAGTGGTGGCCGTGCAGCACGGTGCCGGGCTTGAGCTTGTACTCGGCGCCGCAGTAGGCGCAGCGCGCCGAGCCGGTGTGGGCGACGTCCAGGAAGACGCGCGGGTGCATGCTCCACAGCGGAGCCTTGGGGCCCGGACAGAACACAGGCAGGTCTTCGGCGCCGACTTCGATGACTTCGTGGGGGGCGGCGGCCGGGGCAGCGGCGGTCATGGAATTTCCTGAATAAAAAATACCGGTAGGACGGTAGGTTGGGGCAGTAATGCCGTCCCGCCAGGCAGGACGGCGCGAATCAGACTTTGCTCAGCCAGTGATGGTACTTCGGGTTGCGGCCATTCACCATGTCAAAAAAGGCTTTCTGCAGCTTCTCGGTGATGGGGCCGCGCCGGCCCGAGCCGATCTGGCGGTTGTCGACCTCGCGGATCGGCGTCACTTCGGCGGCGGTGCCCGTGAAGAAGGCTTCATCGGCAATGTAGACGTCGTCGCGCGTCAGGCGCTTGGTCACCACGCGCAGGCCGAAATCGGCGGCCAGCGCATGGATGGTGGAACGGGTGATGCCGGTCAGGGCCGAGGCGATCTCGGGTTCGCACAGCACGCCGTCCTTGACCAGGAACAGGTTCTCGCCGGAGCCCTCGGCCACGAAGCCTTCGGTGTCCAGCAACAGGGCCTCGTCGTAGCCGTCCTGCAGCGCCTCGGTGTTGGCCAGGATCGAGTTGGCGTAGGTGGTGGCGACCTTGGCGCGCGGCATCGTCACGTTGACGTGCTGGCGCGCGAACGACGAGACCTTGACCCGGATGCCCTGCGACAGGGCTTCCTCGCCCAGATAGGCGCCCCAGGGCCAGGCGGCGATCGCCACGTGCACCTTGGCGCCCTTGGGCGACACGCCCATCTTTTCAGGACCGTAGAACACCAGCGGCCGCAGGTAGCAGGATTCGAGCTGGTTCTCGCGCACCACCGTCCGCTGCGCCTCGTTGATCGTGTCGCGATCGAACGGCATGGGGATCTGGTAGATGTGCGCCGAGTTGAACAGGCGGTTGGTGTGGTCTTCGAGACGGAAAATCGCCGTGCCGATCTCGGAACGGTAGGCGCGCACGCCCTCGAATACCGACAGGCCATAGTGCAGGGAGTGGGTCAGGACGTGCGTGGTCGCGTCGCGCCAGGGCACGAGCTTGCCGTCATACCAGATGAAGCCATCGCGGTCAGCCATCGACATGGCCTGTCTCCCTCTCTAAACCCGAGGGCCGTATTGTATCAAGCGGCGAGGTTACAATAGCGGCCTATTCGCGCACCGGCGCGGTGCCTTGCGGCGCCCGCGGCCCCGGCGGGCGAGCAGGTTGTCGTGAGTTTCCTTCCAACAGAGTTTCCATGTCGTCCTGTCCGATTCCCCAGGGGCTTGCCGTTGTCCTCTGAGTCCGCGTTTCCCGAAACCGAAGACCCACGGGCGGTCCGCCAGGAGCGTGTCGCCGCTTTCCGTGCCGGCGTGCATGCCATCGTGCCCGCGCTCATCGCCACCGCCACCTGGGGGCTGGTGACCGGCGTGGCCATGGTCAAGTCCGGCCTCACCGAATCCATGGCCCTGGCCATGACGCTGCTGCTGTACGCCGGTTCGGCCCAGCTTACTTCGCTGCCCCTGATCGCCACCGGCGCGCCCCTGTGGCTGATCTTCGCCGCCGGCTGCGTGGTCAACCTGCGCTTCCTGATCTTCGGCGCGGCATTGCAACCCTATTTCCGCCACCTGTCGTGGCCCAAGCGGCTGGGACTGGGCTATTTCACCACCGACATGGGCTTCGTGCTGTTCATGCCGCGTTTCGGCGATGCGGCCGAGCGCGGCACCCGTGAACAGCTCTGGTATTTCATCGGCACCATCGCCCCGGGCTGGTTCGTGTGGCAGACCTCGTCGATCGTCGGCATCTACCTGGGCACCATGGTGCCGGCCGCGTGGTCGCTGGATTTTGCGGCGGTGTTGGCATTGCTGGCCATCACCGTGCCGCTGGCCAATTCCAAGCCCATGCTGGTGTCGATGCTGGCCGCGGGCGTGGTCGCCTGGACCGGCCAGGTGCTGCCGCTGCGCCTGGGCCTGGCTGCCGCGGTCATCGCCGGCGTGGTGGCCGGGATGTGGGCCGAACGCTTCTTCAAGGCGCGCGCATGACTCTCTGGCCTTCGGAAATCTACGTCTATTCTGCGATCCTGCTGCTGGCGCTGTGCAGTGTGCTGACGCGCGCCGGCTTCATGCTGTTCGGCGACTACATTCCTCTGCCCGACGGCGTGCGCCGTGCCCTGCGCTACGCGCCGGCCGCCGCGCTCACCGCCATCGTGGTGCCCGACCTGCTGCCCTGGAAGGCCGGGCTGGGCCCCATCTTCGACTACAAGCTGGTGGCAGGCATCATCGCCATCCTGGTGTTTCTGCGCACCCGCAGCGCCGTGCTGGTCATCGTGGTCGGCATGCTGGTGCTGTGGGGGCTGCGCTGGCTGGCGGGCTGAGGCCGGTCAGCCAAGCGCGGCGGCAGCCTCCATTTCGGATTTCAGCCCGCTGAGGAAGTAGCGCTTCAGGATCAACCTGGGCAGTAACCGCAGGGCCGTGTTGCGCAGGCCGAAGGCGAATGCCGAGGCGGGCACGTAGACGGGCGCAAGCCTGCGGCTGCGCTGCTGCAGGCTGTCGATCACGGGACGCAGCCGTCGGTCATGGGCCGCCAAGGCCTGTTCAATCGGCAGCCTGCCCAGTTCCTGGGCCAGTACGTAGGCGCTGGCCAAGGCCATTCCCGCTCCTTGCCCAGAAATAAGGGACAGGCTGTGCGCGGCATCGCCGACCAGCAGGACGCGGCCTCGGTGCCAACGGGGCATCTCGACCAAAGCCAGGTCATCCATGACGATGGGCGCGGCGGCGGTCAGCCTGTCCAACTGCCGTCCCACCTCGGCATGGCAGCCGCGCGCCAGATCCCGCAACAGGCCCAGGCGGCGTGGCGGCTCCACCCAACCGGTGTCGTGGCTGCGCCAAACGTGCAGGGCAGCCTTGCGGCCGCTGTCCAGGCCGTGGTACTCGACCTGGTGGCCCGGCGCGGCATAGGAGACGAAGTCGCGCGACATGCCGGTGTCGTCTTCGGTGTCATAGGCGGCGTAGCGGTATCCCAGCGGCGTCGGTGATGCCGCGTCGGCACCGAAGACCTGCGCGCGCAGCGCCGAGCGTACGCCATCGGCACCGATCAACAGGTCGGCGCGCAGCGAAGTACCGTCCGACAATGTCACGTCCACGCCTCCCGCGTTCTGGCTACAGCCCGCCACGGTGGTGGCCAGCCGGATTTCGGCGTGGTCCCGGATGGCGGCATGCAGCACCTGCACGAGATCGGTGCGGCGCAGGGTGATCCAGTCCAGTTCCCGCAGCAGCTCGCGATAGCGGATCCGCATGACTTCGCGGCCCCGGCGGTCGCGGTAGACGTTCTCGCCGATTTCGCGCTCCACGGCGCGCAGGGCGGGCACCAGCTCCATGCGGCGGGCGGTCAGCAGGCCGGGGCCGGACAGGCCCATCATGTAGCCGCCGTCACGCAGGTGCGGGGCGCGTTCGGCGATCATGGCGCGCCAGCCCTGCCGGGCCAGCCACCAGGCGCAGGCCAGTCCGGCGACGCCGGCGCCCGCGATGACCACGGTGCGTTCAGACATGTTCATTCTCCAGAAGATGAAAGCGGCGCGGCGCGCCGCATCAGGACGGAAAGGACAGGCAGGCCGGCCGCGCCCAGTGCGGCGGCGATGCCGAAGCAGGCGCCGTAGCCCAGGTGCTGCGCCAGCCAACCGGCGGCCACGCCGCCAACCATGGCGACCAGCGCATCGGCGCACTGGAACAGCGTGAAATCGACGCCGGCCTGGGCCGGCGACGCCAGGCCCATGAGAAAGGCGTACAGCGTGACGAAACCCGTGGCGGCGGTGGCTGCCTTGAACAGCGTCAGCGCCACCAGCCAGCCGGGGCTGGCGGCCGGCAGCCCCAGCCCGGGCGCGGCGACGCCGGCCACGAACAGGATCAGCGCGGCCGCCTGCAGGGCCATGGCCGCGACCACCGCGCGCGGCGCGCGCCAGCGTTGCAGCGCCAGCGCCCCCAGCAATGTGCCCGCCAGGCCCGCGACGACCGCGCCGGCGCCGTTGATCCAGCCCACCGAGGCCAGCGGCACGCCGCGGTCCAGCAACAGTGGCGAGGTCATGCCGGCGCCGAGCCGCGAACCGATCTGGAACACCACGGTGATGAGCAGGCCCAGCCGCACGCCGGACCGACCCAGCGCGTGCGGCAGGCTGGGCCGATGCGGTGGCGTATCGGTGGCGCGGGCCGGTTCGCGCAAGCCGGCGAACGGCAGGGTCAGCAGCAGGACCAGCAGGCCCATGGCGGCGGCCGCCACGCGCCAGCCATGGCTGCCCGCCAGCACCACGAACAGGCCGGCCCCGAGGAACATGCCCACGTAGCTGGAGCCGACCTGGGTGGCATTGCCCCAGCCGCGCCGGCGCGCCGCCAATTGCTCGACCGCGAAGGCGTCGCCGGCAATATCGACGGTGGCCGCGGTAAGCGAGATCAGGCCGAGCACGGCCAGCAGCGCGGGCAGCGTCGGTTGCCCCAGGACCGCCAGCAGGAACAGCAGGGCGGCCAGCAGCCACTGGCCGGGCAGCACGATGCGGCGGGTGCGGCGCCCCGCCTGCCCGTGGGGCAGCCGATAGCGCTCGATCCATGGCGCCCACAGGAATTTCAGGGCCCAGGGCAGGAAGGCCAGGTAGGCCAGGCCAACCTGGTCCAGCGGCGTGCCGCTGTCGCGCAGCAGCGTCGGCACGCCCTGGAAGGCGATGCCGCTGACCAGGCTCTGGACCATGCAGATGCCGCCAATGGCGGCGATGACCCGCGCGGTGGGCAGGCGCGCGAGGGAGGCGTTCGGCATCGCGTTGGGTCCCGGGTCAGTATTCGAAGGCGACGTTCAGGCCCACCGTGCGGCCGGGATCGACCTGCGCGTAGCTGCCGCGCGCGCCGCCGCCGAAGGCGTAGGTGCGATAGCGCCGATCGGTCAGGTTGTTGACGTACAGCGTGGCCTCGACCTGTGGCCGAATGCGCCACGCCAGGCTGAGATCGACCAGTGTGTAGGCGTCCTGGCGCAGGCTGTTGCCGATGTCGAAGAACTGCGCGCCGATCCGGCGCACGATCAGGGCCGGCGAGAGTCGCCCGACACCCGGGTCGAAATGGCCGCGGGCGCTGGCGTTCAGGCCATAGCCCGGCGAAAACGGCACGCGGTTGCCATCGCAGCCGGGGCAGACGGCGCGGCTGTGGAAGCTGCGGAACGTGGTGTGGTTGAGAAAGCCATCCAGCCCCAGCGTCCATTGCGAGGTCACGTCCCAGCTCAGGTCGAATTCGACGCCGGTGGAGCGCGTGTTGCCGACGTTCTCGATGTGCTGATAGCCGATCTGGTCGCTGACATAGAGCTGCGCGTCGCGGATGTCGGTGCGGTAAAGGGCGGCGCCCGCGCGCAACGCATCGCCGTCAAAGCGCGCGCCGGCTTCGTAGCTCACGCCACGTTCCTTGCCGAAGGGGCGCGCATCGGCGGGGTTGGACGGGGCCAGGTTGTAGCCGCCGGGTTTGTAAGCTTGCGCCGCGTTGACGTATGCGCGCCATTCGGGCGACAGGCGGTAGCCGGCGGACAGCTTGCCGAGCACCGTGTTGCCGGAGGCCGTGCCCGCGCCGCCGAAGGGGGCCTGACCGTAGGTCATGCCATTGAGCGTCGAGCCGTCGTAGCGGGTGGACGCCTTGTCGCGGGAATAGCGCAGGCCGGCCGACAGGTCGAGCGCGCGGGTGGCATGCCAGGTGGCGTCGCCGTAGACGGCGGTTGACTCGCTGGTGTTGCGGGAACCGGCCGAGAACGCGTCGAGCTGCATCCCGGGCATCTGCATCTGGCTGAGTGCGGAACGTGACTGCGTGACCCGCTGGCGGTACAGGCCCAGGACGCCGTCGACCGCACGCGTGCCGGTGGTGGACAGGCGCAGCTCCTGCACCTGCTGGCGCCAGCGCTCGGGTTGGCTGGTAAAGGTCGAGCCGAGCGAGAAGTGGCGGTCGTAGTGCAGGCGTTGCCAGGCGGCCACCGCATCCAGTCGCCAGCCGTCGAAATCGTAGCGGCCCGTCAGTGCCTGGCTTGCGCTGCAGCGCTTCTGGTAGGGATCGGCCAGCGTTGCGGGCATGTTCGGGGAAATCGCCGCTTGTCCGCTGCCAGGGGTATCGAAGGGCACGTAGACATCCTGGCTGCCGCGGGTGCATTCGCCGCTGACGGCCAATCCCAACTCCCAGGGGCTGCCGGCTGGCGCCAGCCGCAGGCGCGCCGTTCCCGCGTTGGCCGAGGTGCCGCCGATATGGCTGGCGCCGGTGACCGGGCTGTCGAGCCGGCCGGGGGCGTCGTTGACCGCGGCGGCCACCGAGCCATACAGCAGATTGTCGAGCAGCGGCCCGCCGCCGCTGGCCTTGAACAGGTAGCCATCGCGGCTGGCGACACCCGCGGTCGCGCGGAAATAAGGCGTGTCGTCCGGCTGTCGCGACACGATATTGAGCACGCCGCCCATGGCGCTTTTGCCGTACAGCGTGCCCTGCGGGCCTTTGAGCAGTTCCACGCGATCGACGTCGGTCAGCAATTGGGAGGCGAACGTGGGCAATTGCGGCACGCCGTCCACATACACCGTAAGCGCGGGGTTGTAGAAATCCTGCGCCGAGGTGATGCCGCGCACGGAAATGACGGGGAACAGGAACGATCCGCTGCCCGACATCTGCACGCCCGGCAGCACGCGCGACAACTGCAGGGTGTTGTCCACCTGCGCGGCGCGCAGGGTTTCGGCCGGCACCACGATGGCGGCGCCGTTGATATCCCGCAGCGCTTGTTCCTGTTTGCTGGCGGTGACGGTGATGGGAGCGAGCTCGCTGACGGATTGGGGCTGCGCGACGGCGGGAAGTGTCAGTGCGCAGAGCGCGGCCGTCAGCGCGGTGTGGCGGAAAGGGAGCGAAAGTGTCATGTCGTCGAAGCGGGTTTTCAGTAGAATCATTAATGAGAATTATTGTTATTTGTTCGGGCGCGGACTAACGCTTTCGGTGCCGCCACTATTCAATTCGGGGTCTAAATTTGGATTTCGCCACTGGCACGCGCGTGCAAACCGCCCACGGACCCGGGCACCATTGCGGCCATCCGCTCCTGCCGGCCGCGGTCATCCCGGCCGCCTGGGAGGCGCTGTCCCGCCTGGAAGCGTTCGACGAAGACCTGACCATGTCGGTCTGGAGCGGGGCGCCGGGCGTTGACCTGGATGTCGCCGCCGAAGGGCCGCCCATGTTCTGCATCGCGGTCTTCCTTGAGGGCCAGGCCTGCATGTCGATCGACGGCGGGGTGCCGCTGCGCGCCGGTCCCGGCATGGCGGTGGTGCAGACGGGCGAACGCGGGGCGCGCGGCCGTTTCCAGATGTCGGGCGGGCAGCTCGTCCGTCTGGTGGACATTCGTTATTCGCCCGCCGGGCTGCTGCGTGCCGGGGGCAGGCCGCTCGCGGCCTTGCGTGGCGCGTTCGTGCTGGATCACAGCGTGCCGACGGCCGGCTCGCTGATGGCGGGATTCCCGGCCCCGCCGGGCCTGTTACGGCTGGCCGCCGACGTGCTGGACTGCCGCCACGAAGACGCCACCGCGCGTCGCCTCTACATGCGCGCCAAGGCGCTCGAAGCCCTGGCCATCGTGCTGGAAACCATGAGCGGCGCGGCCGGCGAACCGCCGGTGGCGGCCCGCGAACGGCGCCAGTTGGCCCAGGCCCGGCGTCTGATCGAAGTCCGCTATGGCGAGGAATGGACGGTGCCGCGGCTGGCGCGCGAGGTCGGCCTGAGCGAGAAAAAGCTCAAAGCGGGCTTTCGCCAGGTGGCCGGCCGCTCGGTCCACGCCTACCTGAAGTCGGTCCGGCTGGAGGCCGCGGCGTCCATGCTGGAGGCCGGATACCGGGTCACCGACGCCGCGTTGGCCACCGGATTCGCCAACCTGAGCCATTTCAGCAAGAGCTTTCGCCAGGCCAAAGGAGTCGCCCCCCGGCACTGGCTTGACCGCCCCGGCGCCCGGCTGCGCTAAAATCAAGTTATCCACAGCAATCCGGGCCTGGTACTGCCCTCATAAGTATCGAAACCAGAATGCGCCACCTGGCCTGCAAGGCAGGGTGCTGATTGCCTGCGATGCGCTTGCGCCTCGCGGTGGTTCGCACGTGGCCGCGCGAGCGTGGCGCGCGTTCTGGTTGTCCTGATGCATATGCAGTGCAGTGCTCGCAGCACTCTCGTTTTGTTCTTTTTTTACTGGTCCCGGTATCTGCCAAACCCTGATGACTGAATCCACTCAATCCGCAGCACCCGCCGCCGCGCCCGCGCCGACGCCCACGTTTTCCGATTTCGGGCTGCATCCCCTGCTGTTGCAATCGATCGCCGAAACCGGCTATACCACGCCCACCCCGATCCAGGCGCAAGCCATTCCCGTCGTGGTCGAAGGGCGTGATGTCATGGGCGCGGCCCAGACCGGCACCGGCAAGACCGCGGCGTTCACGCTGCCGATCCTGCACCGCCTGATGCCGCTGGCCAATACCAGCGCCTCGCCCGCGCGCCATCCGGTGCGCGCGCTGATCCTGACGCCGACGCGCGAGCTGGCCGACCAGGTCTACGAAAGCGTCAAGCGCTACAGCAAGCAGACGCCGCTGCGTTCCGCCGTGGTGTTCGGCGGCGTCGACATCGGGCCGCAGAAGGAAGCGCTGCGCCGTGGTTGCGAAGTGCTGGTGGCCACGCCCGGCCGCCTGCTCGACCACGTCGAGCAGAAGAACGTCAATCTGAGCCAGGTCGGCATCCTGGTGCTGGACGAAGCCGACCGCATGCTGGACATGGGCTTCCTGCCCGATCTCGAACGCATCATCCGGCTGCTGCCCGCGCAGCGCCAGGGCCTGCTGTTCTCGGCCACCTTCAGCAACGAGATCCGCAAGCTGGGCCGTTCCTACCTGAATCACCCGGTGGAAATCGAAGTCGCGGCGCGCAATGCCACGGCCAACACCATCACGCAGATCGCCTACAAGATGAGCGGCGACCAGAAACGCGCCGCGGTGGTGCACCTGGTGAAGTCGCGGGGCCTCAAGCAGGTCATCGTGTTCTCGAACACCAAGATCGGCACGGCGCGCCTGGCGCGCGAACTCGAGCGCGACGGCGTCAAGGCCGAATCTATCCACGGCGACAAGACCCAGGCCGACCGCATGAAGGCGCTCGAGGCCTTCAAGGCCGGCGAACTCGAAGTGCTGGTGGCCACCGACGTGGCCGCGCGCGGCCTCGACGTCGCCGGCGTGCCTTGCGTCATCAACTACGACCTGCCGTACAACGCCGAAGACTACGTGCACCGCATCGGCCGTACTGGCCGCGCCGGCGCCACGGGCGAAGCCATCGCCCTGTTCACCGCCGACGAAGAACGCTTCCTGCTCGACATCGAAAAGTTGATCAAGCGCGAAGTGCCGCGCGGCACGCTCGACGTGCCGGCCGAACTGGTCGCGCGCAGCCATGGCCGCCGCGAGGAACGCGGTTCATCGTCGCGCGAAGGCGGCCGTGAACGTAGCCGCTCTTCCGAGCGCCGCTCGGGCGGCGGCGCTTCGCGCCAGCCGGTGGACGACTTCTTCCTCAAGCCCTACGAACCGTCGGCTCCGTCGGCGCCGGCCGAGGAACAGGCGCCGCGCCAGAATGGCAATTCGTCCGCGCCCAAGCGCCAGCTTGCCGTGTTGCTGGGTGGCAGCCGCAAGTAGGGCGACGATCGCCGCCCCGGCGTCGCGGCCGCGCTGCGCGCCCAACGGAAAAGCGCCCTGGCAGGGCGCTTTTTTCATATGTGCGGATTCAGGCGGCGAGCAGCCGTGGCAGGTCGGGCAACGGTGCGGTGACCGGCGCGCTGTGTTCGTCCAGGCTTTCCAGCAGCCGCTCGAGATGGCCGATATGGGGCAGCATGGGGCCGTAGAAGACCACGCGCCCGCCGACCTGGACCAGCAGGGTGGGGAAGTTCTCGACGTCGACCTCGCCCAGCAGTTCGGCGTGGTCTTCGATGTCGATCCAGGCGAAGACGTGGTGCGGCAGGGTACTGGACAGGGCCCGCAGCTTGGGTTTGTATTCTTCGCAGGTGTCGCACCAGGCGGCGCAGAAGCACGCCACCAGCCAGGCCTTGGGCGAGGCCGCCAGTTGGGCGCGCAGGGCGGTGAGATCGGAGCCGGGAACCAGTAATGTCATACGAGCGCGGGAAAGCGTGTTTGACTATCATACCCGGGATGATCACCTTCCATTGTTCCCGCCATGCCTGTCCTGCGCCCTGATACCGAGATGCCCGGCGCCAGCCGCTACACCCGCAGCATGGCGGGTGTGGCACAGGCCTTCAAGCGCGCGCTGGTGTCGCAGTGCCACCCGACCATGCTGTTCGCGCTGCTGCTGCCCTTCCTGATCGCGCTGGTCGGCGCGCTGCTGTTGTTCTGGCTGTTCTGGACGCCCCTGACCGACTGGCTCGCCGCCCAGGCCTCGCACTGGGACTTCATCAACCGCACCGACGAATGGCTGCTGGCGATGGGGCTGTTCTCGCTCAAGCTCTATCTGGTGCCGCTGGTCGCCGTGTCGATCCTGCTGCCGCTGTCGGGCGTGCTGGGCCTGGCGATCGCCGCGGTGTTCGTCATGCCGCTGGTGCTGCGCCACGTCAGCCAGCGCGAATACGCCGGTCTCAGCCGGCAGGGCAAGCTGGCCACCACCGTCAGCGTCTGGAACGCGGTATGGGTGTCGGGCGCGTTCGTGCTCGGCTGGCTGTTCACCATGCCGTTGTGGCTGGTGCCGCCGATGGCCCTGGTGCTGCCGGTCTTCTGGTGGACCTTCGCCTTCTCGCGCATGATGCGGGTCGACGCCATCGTCGAGCATGCCAGCCCGGCCGAGCGCAAACTCATCCTCGAACGCAACAATGGCGGCTTCTGGATCATCGGGTTGATCTGCGCGCTGCTCAACCTGCTGCCGCCGGCCTGGATCATCCTGCCGGTGTTCTCGGCGCTGGTCTATGCCCACTACGGACTGGACGCGGTGCAACGGCTGCGTCAGGATCGCACCATCGACATCGCCTGACGCGGCGTCGTCCCGCCTCCCTCAACCGCCACTCTCTGGAACCGGACATGGCAGCAGAACCCGCCTCCCGCCGCATCGGCCTCATCATCGTCGGTGACGAAATCCTTTCGGGCCGCCGGCAGGACAAACACTTTTCCAAGGTCGTGGAACTGCTCGGCGCGCGCGGCATGCAGTTGGGCTGGGCGGAATTCCTGCCGGACGACCGCGATACCCTGGTGGCGGCCTATCGCCGCAGCTTCGCCACCGGGGATGTGGTGTTCTCGTGCGGCGGCATCGGCGGGACGCCCGACGACCATACCCGCCAGGCCGCCGCCGCCGCGCTCGATCTGCCACTGGCCCTGCATCCCGAGGCCGAACAGGCCATCGCGCTGCGCACCGCTGAAATGGCGGCCAAGGGGCAGGGCACGGCCGACATGAGCGCGCCCGAGAACCAGCAGCGGCTGCAGATGGGCGTGTTCCCGGAGGGCTGCGAGATCGTGCCCAACCCCTACAACCGCATTCCGGGCTTTTTCATCCGTGACCACACCTTCGTGCCGGGCTTCCCGGTGATGGCGTGGCCGATGCTGGAATGGACGCTCGACACGCGCTATCGTGCGTTGCAACATACGCGCCGCCACGCCGAGCATTCCTTCCTGGTGTTCAGCATGCCGGAATCCCGCATCACGCCGGCCATGCAGACGGTGGAAACACGCTGGCCCGGCGTGCGCGCCTTCAGTCTGCCCAGCGTCGGCGAAGCCGGCGGCACGCCGCACATCGACCTGGGCGTGAAGGGCGAGCCCGAGGCGGCCGCCGAGGCATTGGCGTTTCTGCGAGCCGAAGTGTTGCGCCTGGGCGGCAAGCTGGCGCCGCCCGCGGCCTGAGGACAGATGCCGGCCGAATCGGGGAGTGTCCCCAATAGGCCGGCCAAAAAACGGTTGCCAAATGGCTCCGTAAATTTCACAATACGGGAAAGAACTGTTTGCTGCGTTGCCGCAAGTTTGCTCTTCCGGTGGCGCGGCGCGAGCCCTTTCCCCGCCTATGTCCCGCCCTTCCTCCACTCGCAACGCCCTGGATGCCGAAACCGACGGCGCCTCGGGCAGTCCCATCGCCATCCAGGTCATCGAGCGCGCCATGCGCCTGCTCGACGCGCTGGCCGCGCAGCCCGATCCCGTCACGCTCAAGGAACTGTCCGCGACCACCGGCCTGCACGCCTCCACCGCGCACCGCATCCTGAACGACCTGGTGGTGGGGCGCTACGTCGAGCGGGTGGACAACGGCCTGTATCAGCTGGGCATGCGTTTGCTTGAACTGGGCTCGCTGGTCAAGGGACGACTCAACGTGCGCGAGGCGGCCATCGCCGCCATGCGGTCGCTGCACAAGCTGACCGGGCAGACCGTCAACCTGTCGGTGCAGCAGGGCGACGAGATCGTCTATATCGACCGCGCCTGGAGCGAGCGTTCCGGCATGCAGGTGGTGCGCGCCATTGGCGGGCGGGCGCCGCTGCACCTGACCTCCACCGGCAAGCTGTTCCTGTCCACCGCCGACACCCGCCAGGTGCGCGCCTATGCGCTCCGTACCGGCCTGGCCGGCCACACCCGCAATAGCCTGACCGACCTGGAGCGCCTCGAACGCGAGCTGGCGCTGGTGCGCCGCCATGGCTATGCGCGCGACAACGAGGAACTGGAACTGGGCGTGCGTTGCATCGCCGCGGGCATTTTCGATGACACCGGCAAGCTGGTGGCCGGGCTGTCGATCTCGGCGCCGGCCGAACGGCTGCAGGACGACTGGATCAAGGCGCTGGTCGATACCGCCGCCAGCATTTCCGAGGCGCTGGGCTACGAGCCCTCGGTGTCCAGCGGCTTCAATGGCCTGGGCATGGCGGCCGAGGCGATGCGCACCTGATACGCCTGCCGCATCCCCCAACGAAAAAGCCCCGCGGTTTCAGCAACCGAGGGGCTTTTTCACTGCCGGGGACAGGATGTCCACCAGGCGTGATAGGCAGCGCAGGCCCCGCCTGGCGGGGCTCCTGGCTTACTGCTGTTCGACGCCGGCCTTCTTGAACAGCTCGGCCCATTGCGGGACCTGCTGCTTGACCTTGGCCTCCAGCGCCTGCGGGTTGGCTTCCTTGGTCAGCACCGTCGCGCCCAGTTGCTTCATGCGCTCCTGGAACTTGGGGTCGGCCAGGCCGGCCTGCAGGCTCTTGACGAGCTTGTCGACCACCGGCTTGGGCGTGCCCTTCGGCACCCACATGCCATGCCAGATACCCACTTCGAAGCCCTTGAAGCCGGACTCGTCCATGGTGGGCAGCTTGGGCAGGGTGGGCACGCGCTGCAGGCTGGTGACGGCGTAGGCTTTGACCTTGCCGCCGTCGATCTGCTGCGTGGTGTTGGTGGTCTGGTCGCACAGCAGGTCCACCTGCTTGCCCAGCAGGTCGTTCATGGCCGGCGCCGTGCCCTTGTACGGGATGGTCAGCAGTTGCACGCCCAGGGCCTCGACCAGCATGGTGCCGCACAGGTGGCTGGCGGCGCCGATGCCGGCATTGGCCAGCGAGACCTTGTCCTTGTTCTTTTTGACGTAGTCGGCCAGTTCCTGGATGGTGTTGGGCGGGAAGTCCGAGCGCGCGATGATGGTCATCGGCACGTCGACCACCAGGCCGATGGGCTCGAAGCTCTTGTAGGGGTCGTACCCCGGATTCTTGTACAGCGAGGGCGCGGTCGAGAAGCCGGCGTGCATCAGCAGCACGGAATAGCCGTCCGGCTGCGAGCGGGCGACCTGCGTGGTGCCGATCGTGCCACCCGCGCCACCCTTGTTTTCGACCACGACAGTCTGGCCCAGGGATTGCCGCATGGCTTCAGCCAGCGAACGCGCGACGTTGTCCGTCGGGCCGCCTGCGGCGAAAGGCACCACCATGTTGATGGGGCGTTCCGGATATTCCGCGTGGGCGGCGCCGGCCGCGAGCATGGCGCTGGCCGCGAGCAGGGCCGAAAGCGTGCGGGGGATGAGGGTCATGAAGTCTCCAATTGCAGGGTTTTGCTTGCTGCGATGTGTTTTTGACCGCTGACTTATCGTTTGTGTTTGTCTGTCATCAGCGTGCAAGCAGTGTAGAAAAGAATTGATACGCCGTCATGTCCGGTATTTCCCGAATCATGGGAAATCCTTGTGCTGGATCAAATCGGCACCGGCGCCTGCACTGTTAATGTGCAAATAGTTGTTGCGTTGCACCAATATTGCTTGACAAGGTTTTTTTGGCCCGTAGAATGTCAATTGTGCAGTGCATCAAACGGGCCGGCGGTAGCTTGTAGTACCAGTTTCCGCGCACGTTCCTTATTTCGTCGCAGACACCATCCTTACCTGCCGGACAGCCTCCGGCTACCCTAAAAGGAGCAATTCTATGAGCGCTATCCCGCAACAAGTCCTGGACCGTCAAAAAGCCAGCATCAACACTTTCGTGGCCGCCCAGTCGGCCGTGTTCGCCGGCTTCGAAAAGCTGGTCGAACTGAACCTGAAGGTCGTGCGCGCCACCCTGGACGAAGTCGCCCAGAAGTCGCAGCAAGCCGCCGACGTCAAGGACCCGCAGGAAGCCGCGGCGTTCGCCTCGGGCCTGCTGCAACCGGGCGCCGAAAAGGCCCTGGCCTACACCAAGCACGTGTATGACATCGTCGCTGGCGTGCAGGGCAACCTGGTCAAGCTGACCGAAGAACAGATCGCCGAAGGCCAGCAGCAGCTGACCGACGCCGTCGAGCAGTTCTCCAAGAACGCCCCCACGGGTTCGGAAAGCGCCGTCGCCCTGATCAAGTCCTCGCTGGCCACCGCCAACAGCGCCTACGATTCGCTGACCAAGGCCGCCAAGCAGGCCGCCGAAGTCGCCGAGTCGAACCTGAACGCCGCCGCCAACGCGACCTTCAAGGCCGCGACGGACGCCGCCGACGCCGCCACCAAGGTCGCCAGCCGCAGCCGCCGCAGCGCCTAAGTATTTGGCGCAGCGGTGCTGCGCAAATTGCAGTTATGTAGTACTGTTGAGTGACAGAGCAGAGCTGGAATTAGGGCCACCCCTCGGGGTGGCCTCTTTTTTTGCCTGTCGTCCGCTTGCCGTAGTTGGCGCGCAAGGCTGCCGTTCAGCGGCGGACGGCCCGCACGCACTCGCCCACCAGGGCGGGGCCGCGATAGATCAGTCCCGTATAGAGCTGCACGGCATCGGCGCCGGCCTGCATTTTCTCGCGTGCCTGCTGCCCCGACAGCACCCCGCCCACGCCGATGATCGCCAGGCTGTCGCCCAGGCGCTCCTTCAGGCGCCGGATCACCGCCAGCGACAGTTCATGCACCGGCGCGCCGGACAGCCCGCCCGCTTCCTCGGCGTGCGCCATGCCATTGACCGCGTCGCGCGACAGCGTGGTGTTGGTGGCGATGACGCCATCGATGCCGTGGCGGGGCAGGGTGTCGGCAATGGCGTCGATCTGCTCGACCGTCAGGTCGGGGGCGATTTTCACCGCCATCGGCACGCGCCGCTGGTGTTGGTCTTCAAGCGCGCGGCGCTTGTCCGCCAATTGCCCCAGCAATGCCGAGAGTTCGTCCCCGCCTTGCAGTGCCCGCAGGTTCTTGGTGTTGGGCGACGAAATGTTCACCGTCACGTAATCGGCATGCGGGTACACGCCCGCCAGCCCGATCAGGTAGTCGTCTGCCGCGCGCTCGATCGGCGTGTCGGCGTTCTTGCCGATGTTCAGGCCGAGGATGCCGCCCTGCTTGCGCCATTGGCTGCGCTGCACGTTGGCCAGGAATGCGTCCAGGCCCTGGTTGTTGAACCCCAGGCGATTGATCAGCGCATTGGCGCGTGGCAGCCGGAACATGCGCGGCTTGGGATTGCCGGGTTGCGCGCGCGGGGTCACGGTGCCCACTTCGATGAAACCGAACCCCAGGTTGCCCAGGGCGTCGATATACGCGCCATTCTTGTCCAGGCCGGCCGCCAGTCCGATGGGGTTGGCCAGATGCATGCCCATCAGCGTGCATGGCGCCTTGGGCTGCGCATGCAGGAGCTTGCGCGTGGCGCCGCATTCATAGGCCCGTTGCAGCCCCGACAGGGTGACTTCGTGGGCGGTTTCCGCGTCCATGGCGAACAGCGCCGGGCGGGCCAGGGGATAGGCGTGGAAGAGGATCGACATGGAGCGGGATTGTAGAACGTCTTTGGGCGCGCCCGCCGCCCCGGGTCAGGCGGCGCGATCGTCGGCGCCGCCGGCCGGCGCCGGAGGCTCGCCCCAGGCGCCGTCGATCAGGTACTGGGCGGGATGGAAGCTTGCCTTGTAGGACATCTTGCGGCTGTCCTCGATCCAGTAGCCCAGGTAGAGCCAGGGCAGGTTGAGGGTGCGGCACTGCTCGATCTGCCACAGGATGCTGTAGGTGCCCAGGCTGCCAGGCACGTCGGGGTCGTAGAAGGTGTAGACGGACGACAGGCCGTCGTCCAGCACGTCGATGATCGACACCATCATCAGCACGCCGCCCGGGTCACGGAATTCGACCAGGCGGGTATTGACGCGGCTGGTCAGCAGGAACTGCGCGTACTGGGTGCGACTGTCCTCGTCCATGCCGCCGCCTGGGTGGCGGCCTTGCTGGTAGCGGGTATAGAGACGGTAGTGTTCGGGCGACCAGGCCAGCTCCGCCACGAACGACTGCAGGTCGCGGTGGTCGCGCCAGGCCCGGCGCTGGCTCCGGTTTGGCGCGAAGCCGGCGGTATCGACCCGCACCGGCACACAGGCGTGACAGTTGTCGCAATGCGGGCGATAGGTGAACAGGCCGCTGCGGCGAAAGCCCTGCTCGACCAGTTGCGAATAAGTGCCGGCATTGATCAGGTGGCCGGGCGCGGCGACCTGCGACCGGGCCTGGCGTCCTGGCAGGTAGCTGCAAGGGTAGGGCGCGGTCGCGTAGAACTGCAGCGTGGAGAAAGGTAATTCTTTTAGCTGGCTCATTTGGAATCCCGGTGTCCGGCGCCAAGTCCGTGACGGGGACGACTACATAGTAACGCCTAACCCGCGATCCGATGTGGCCAGGGGACGCATGAACGCCGCGGCCATGGCGGCGCCCGTCGTGCCGCGGCTAGCCTGCCGAGGCCGCGAACGGAATCAGCCGCCCGGTGCTGTCCAGCCTGCCGGGCGCCCAGGCGATGGCGGGCCGCGAGGTCGCCGCGCGGATGTGCGCCAGGAAGCGCGAGCGCGGGATCGGCCGGGCGCCCAGGCTGGCCAGGTGCCGTGTCTGCTGCTGGCAGTCGATCCACTGCACCCCCTGGGCGCTGACATAGCGCACCAGGTAGGCCAGCGCGATCTTGGAGGCGTTGGGCGCGCGCGTGAACATCGATTCGCCGAAGAACATGCGCCCCAGGCTGATGCCGTACAAGCCGCCCGCCAGTTCGCCGTCGATCCAGGTTTCGACGCTATGGACGTAGCCGGCTTCGTGCCAGGCGCGGTATGCCTGGCGCATGGCGGCGGTGATCCAGGTGCCCGGCTGGCCCTCGCGGGGCGCGGCGCATTCGGCCATGACGGTGGCGAAGGCGGTGTCCACCCGTACCTCGATGCGCGGCGCGGCCTCGTGTTCGTGGCTGGCGACCTGGCGCAGCAGCTTGCGCAGCGAGTGCGAGGGGGCGAAGTCCTGGCAGGCCAGCACCATGCGCGGGTCGGGGCTCCACCAGAGGATCGGCTCGCCCTCGGAATACCACGGGAAAATGCCGTTGGAATAGGCCTGGACGAGGCGATCGATGGACAGGTCCGCGCCAGCCGCCAGCAGCCCGTCCGGATCCGTCAGGGCGAATTCGGCTGGCGGGAACGGCGTGTCTGCGGCGAGCCAGGGCAGCTTCAACGGTGCGATTCTAAGGTGTAGTGGTGAGGGCCGAACGTGCCGCGCTTGCGGTCCTCGAAGTAGCGTTGCAGCGTGGTCGCCACGGTGCGGAACGCCAGGTCGTCCCAGGGAATGTCGGCCTCGTCGTAGAAGCGGGCTTCCAGGCTCTCGGGGCCGGGATCCAGCTCGGGGCCGAGGACTTCGGCCAGGTAGAAGACGTGCACCTGTTCGATCTGCGGCACGTCGATGATGGTGTAGATGTCGCCCAGGCGGATACGGGCGCCGGATTCCTCCAGCGTTTCGCGGCCGGCGCCCTGCGCGGTGCTTTCGCCCAGTTCCATGAAGCCGGCCGGCAGCGTCCAGGTGTTGTAGCGCGGCTCGATCGCGCGGCGGCACAGCAGCACGCGGTTGTCCAGCACAGGCACCGTGCCGACCACCAGGCGCGGATTCTGGTAGTGGATGGCGCCACAGTGGTCGCAGATGTCACGTTCGCGGTTGTCGCCCTCGGGCACCCGGCGGTTCACGGGCGAGCCGCATTGGCTGCAGAAATTCGCACGGCGCGGCGCGGGGAAATATTCGAGGGGCGATTTGGCGGTCATGGATACGATTCTAACGGCTGCGGCGCCGGCTGGCGCGCCGCGCGGGCGGAGTCGGCGCGTTGCCACCGAAGCGCGTTTCCAGGTGTTCGACGAAGGAACGCACCTTGGGCGACAGGAAGCGGCGATGGGGATAGGCCGCGTACATGGAAATCGGGGTGTGGACATAGTCCTGCAGCAGGGCGACGAGGCGGCCGGCGCGCACGTCATCGCCCACCAGGAATTCCGGTTGCAGGATCACGCCGTGCCCGGCCAGCGCCGCGGTGCGCAGCACGTCGCCGTTGTTGGCGCGCAAGGCCGCGTTGACCCGCACCAGGTGGCTGACGCCGTCCTTCTCGAAATGCCATTCGTTGCCGGTGCTGGCGTAGGCATAGTGCAGGCAGCGGTGCTGTTTCAGGTCTTCGGGGACGAGGGGCACGCCATGGCTTTCCAGGTAGGCCGGCGCGGCGCACACCAACAGTTGCTGCGGGGCCAGCGGCCGCGCCACCAGGGATGAATCCTGCAGCGGGCCGATGCGCACCGCGACGTCATAGCCGTCCTCGACCAGATCGACCACGCGGTCGTTCAGGTCCAGGTCGATCACCACGTCCGGATAGCGCAGCAGATATTCCGCGATGGCGGGGCCCAGGTGCAGGATGCCGAACGATACCGGGGCGCTGATGCGCAGGCGGCCGCTCGGAGCCTGGCCTTCGGCCTGCAGCGACAACTCCAGGTCGGTCACTTCGGCCAATATCGGCCGCACGCGCTCGTAGAAGGCGCGGCCGGCGTCGGTCATGCTGAGCTTGCGGGTGGTGCGATTGAGCAGGCGCACGCCGTACTTCTCTTCCAGGAAGGCGATCTGCCGGGTCACCACCGAGCGCGCCTGGCCCATCTTGTCGGCGGCCGCCGCGAAGGAGCCCAGTTCGACGACCCGGACATAGGTCTGCATGGCGGTATGGGTGTCCATGATTGTTTCCTAATGGGGAACAATAAGTTGCGATTTTGCATGTTTATCTTTGTTTTTGGAATCGCAAGAATAGCGGCCATCAAGAATCTTCCCGTCCTGGGCGATTCGCTCCCGGAGAATGCAATGATCGATACCCGTACCGCGCCGTATGCCGCGCTTTTGCTCCGCATCGCGCTGGGCGTGATGTTCCTGGCCCACGGCTTGACCAAGCTGCTGGTGTTCACGCTGCCGGGCACCGCGCAGTTCTTCGCCAAGATCGGGTTCGCCGGTTGGCTGGCCTATCCCGTGACCTTCTTTGAAATCGGCGCTGGCGTGCTGTTGATCCTCGGCGTGTGGCCGCGCTGGATCGCCGTGATCGCGGCGGTGCAGTTGTTTGTCGCGTCCAGCGTCCACTTCGGCAACGGCTGGGGTTTCGGCAACCCGGGCGGCGGCTGGGAATATCCGGTGTTCCTGGCCGTGGCTGCCGCGGTGCTGGCGCTGCTGGGCGACGGCAAGTTCGCGTTGCTCAAGAGCGGCCGCGGCTGATCGCCCCGCGCATCAAACTGTCTACTGGATTGGGCATCGTTCCCGGCGCGGCCGGCCCTAGAATGGGCCGGCCGCCTTGGCTTACCTGGAGATCCCATGTCACCCGTTATGCGAGTCCTTGCTGCCGTCCTGTTCGCGGCCGCCCTGTCGTCCACCGCCCAGGCCTCGCCCGAGCAGGAAGCCGCCAACAAGGCGGCCGTGCTGGCCTTCTACGAGAAGGGCCTGAACCAGAAGGACGCGGATGCCGCCTTGCGCTATCTGGGCGACCGCTACGTGCAGCACAACCCCAACGCCGCCGACGGGCCCGAGGGATTCCGCAAGTTCGTCGCCTTCTTGCGCGACAAGTACCCGCAGTCCAGAAGCGAGATCAAGCGTGTCTTCACCGATGGCGACTACGTGATCCTGCACGTGCACGCGGTGCGCGAGCCGGGCACGCGCGGCAACGCCATCATCGACATCTTCCGTCTCGAAAAGGGCAGGATCGTCGAGCACTGGGACGCGGTCCAGCCGATCCCCGAGCAGTCCGCCAATGGCAATGGCATGTTCTGAACGGCATGCGGCGCGGCGCGCGGCCGCAGTGGGGGGTGAGATTCAGGCGGTGGGATTTGCCTGGAAGCCGAGCACCAGCGGCACGTCGGCGCGCTCGACCTGCCGCAATGGCGCGGCGGGATAGGCGCCGGGCAGCGTGACGGGCAAGGGATGCGAGCCCGCCAGCGATTCCACGGCGTCCAGCAATGGCACGCCGTCGGACGTGGTCAAACGGTCCATCAGCGCGGGCAGATCGCGGTCCAGCACGATGCCGGGCCCTTGCGGCGCCATGGCATACAACTGTCCGGCGTCATCGAGCCACCAGGCGGTGATGGTATCGACCGGTGCGTCGGTATGCGTGACCAGGCTGCCGCCATCATCGCCCAGGCGCAGCACGTATGGCGCCGCGTCCAGCCGCACGAACACGCGTTGCGGCCCGTTCTGGAAATACCAGCGGCCATCGTTGTCGCGTTCGTAATTGCGGTTGATGAATCCCAGGATCTGCGGGTTGGTGATCGATTCGCCCGCGCCGCCTTGCGCGGCCTGTCCCAGGGGATGCAGACGCCAGCGGCCGCGCGCGTCCAGCGACAGCCAGCCGAATACCGCCGGCACGTCGGGCCAGCGGGCAATGGCGTCTTTCACCAAGGGGTCCATGGTCAGGGGCGAATGATGATGGGGGGCGGGTTGATGACGATGGCGGGCGCCGGCATCGCCGGCACCAGAACCGGCTGGGGCGCGTAGCCATAGCGGTAGTCGTCGCGGCATTTACGCTT
The DNA here is from genome assembly GCF_052906545.1 of Achromobacter sp. CSND-B12. Classification (NCBI taxonomy): domain Bacteria; kingdom Pseudomonadati; phylum Pseudomonadota; class Betaproteobacteria; order Burkholderiales; family Alcaligenaceae; genus Achromobacter; species Achromobacter sp. CSND-B12. The sequence goes on from NZ_JBREGJ010000001.1 coordinate 4,268,451, forward strand.
TTCGCGATAGTCGCCGTTGCGTTTCCATTTGCGCTCGACTTCGCAGGCGCCATCCCAATACTTCTCTTTATACTCGCCGCGGCCATGCCCATGTCCATGGCGATGGTGATGGCGATCGGAATCCGCTTCGGCGGCCAGCGGCGCCAGCGTCATCAAGGCGGCGGTGGACAATGCCAACAACGTAGGGGAGGGGCGGCGGGATTTTTGATTGTTGAGCATGGGATCGTCGTCAAATGAAAACGGCGTCACCATAGCAATCAATCGATTGACCGGGCGTAGGGATGGGTAACGAGATGCAGGGGGGATTGCAGGAAAGGTACTGGAGGCGCAAGCCGGAATCGAACCGACGTACACGGATTTGCAATCCGCTGCATAACCACTCTGCCATTGCGCCAGTACTGCAAGAAAAAAGGAAGCTCGGTATAGGCCGGTGCTTCCTTTTTGTATTTGGAGCGGGAAACGAGACTTGCACTAGGCGCATAAGTCGTTGTTTCCCAAACCCTTTCTTCGCCGAGGTGGCCAGCGAAGACCTAAATTGTAGCCTAATTTTTCATCCTCGCCAACAAGATCTTCCAAAGAATTCCACTGACCTCTATAGACCTGCACGCAGCACACCCGACCCACACTCGGCGCTACGTCGGCGGCGGTGGTCTCGAACTGGCCTCCTACCTCTCACTCTCTGCTTCCGCATCCCACGGCGATGAGGGCTAGGCCGATGTTCCGGTGCTGACCTAGTTCGGATGCTGTCAAGGAGCGGCACGCACCGCACGTTGCCTTTGTCGATATATCAGGATGCGGAAACAAGCATCACAGGCGCGGGTTTACTACGTCCGGCCGGACGTTCGGCGGCCACTGCCGCCCCCTCGCACCTCGTGAAACCGCTGGCATATCTAGTCATACCTAGTGGGTTTTGCAGGGGCCGCAATTTCTTACGACCCTGATAGCGTGCGCGTCGCTGTCGAACCCACCTTCCGGCGATTGACCTTCTAGCGATCAATGGATTTTTGCACACCGAGCATACGACGGCTACCAGCGGCGCGAACTGGTGAGAAGTACTCAAGCCCCATGACGAAGCGAGCCTCGGGACTCGTTTCCTGCACAGGTAACAGGCCGACCATGATGTCGGCGGCAAAGGAGTCGGCCATGTAGTTCTTCTCCTGGAAGGAGACCGAGCATGTACGAGAACAAGAATGATGCACCAACATCAAAGGTGTTCTACCTCCCGATCGAAGCGTCCATCCGCTGGGCCGGGCTGCTGCGGTACGAGCAGGTGATCCTGGCCTCGATTTCGTCGCCCCGGAACCTGCCACTTTCGCTGGACTGCCCACGCTGGGGCGAACTGCGGCTGTACACCGAACGCATCTATGACGGCATCCTCAATGGGGAGCTGCCCTTCGGGCGGGACGGCATCACGATGCACGACACCGAGCTGATCGACTCTCCCGACCTCACCGTCCGCCATGTCGATCTGAAGCGCTGGATGCGCCAGCACTACCCCGAACAGCGACCAGGCTTTCTCTTCTCCCGCAGCGAGCGCATCGCCCATCCCTTCATCTCGCTGGAGACTGGGCAAGCCATGCTGGTTGAGCAGCTCGCCCTGAAATCCGCCCTGGAACAGTCCAAGCGCCAACTTCGCGAGCTGCAGGACAAGCACGACGCGCTGCTCAAGCAGTCCACGGTGATTCCCGCCTGCGCGCAGTGCCCGATCAGCGATCGGGCCGAGGCCACCTACCTGAACATCATCGGGGGCATGCTGGAGCTGATGCTCGGCCAGTCGCCCTCGGGCACGCCGTACTCCAGCTTCAAGACGCAGGAGGCTGTGGTCAGCGCACTGGTCGCCCATCACCACGGCGTCATGGGGATCGCCGAGCGGACGCTGAACGGCAAGTTCGCCACGGCCAGGCGCCGGCTGCATAGCGCCACGCTCTGAATCGCACCGGGTTTGGTGGAGGCTAGTTTGTTGAAGTGCAGGCGCTAGCCTGCACGGTATTGGCAACTTGCCGCCAGTAGTTTGCCTCAGCTTCCGCTGGCGGTATATGCCCTATGGACTCCAGCAATCTGCCGTGGTTGAACCAGTGCACCCATTGCAGTGTTGCCAGCTCCAGTGATTCCCGTGTTTTCCACGGTCCTCGCTTGTAGATGACCTCCGTTTTGTAAAGACCATTGATGGTTTCGGCCAAGGCGTTGTCATAGGAATCGCCGGTACTGCCCACCGAAGGCATCAGGCCAGCTTCCTCCAAACGCTCTGTGTAGCAAATAGACACATACTGGCTCCCCCTATCGGAGTGGTGAATCAGTTTCGTATCGCTTGAAGGTTGTCTGGCATACAGCGCCTGCTCCAGCGCATCCACCACAAAGTCCGTACGCATGTGGCTGCTGACCCGCCAGCCCACTATGCGGCGGGCATAGACATCAATCACAAAGGCCACAAACATTTGCCCTTGCCATGTTGATATATAGGTGAAGTCTGCAACCCAAAGCTGGTCAGGGCGCTGGGCTGTGAACTGGCGGTTGACCAGGTCTAGCGGGCTTGGCCGTGCCACATCTGGGCGTGTCGTACGTACCTTCTTGCCTCGCCTTGCACCTTCAAGGCCCAGCTTGCGCATCAGGCGTTGCACTGTGCAGCGGGCAATCGGCAAACCCTCTCGGTGCATCTGCTTCCAGACTTTGACGCTGCCATACACCTGCCAATTGGCATGCCACACCCGTTGAATATGACTGCAACGTTCTTCATCTGATTGGCTGCGCTTGCAGCGCAGCCAAGGGCAGTTTCTTTGTTGAACCCTGCGCCTGTAGCCCGATGGGGCAATTTGCAGCAACCTACAAATTGGCTCGACCCCATAGGCATCACGATACTGGTCTACAAAGTCAATTAACTCTTGATGCGACGGTCCAGCTCCGCCTGCGCAAAAAAAGCGCTCGCAGCCTTGAGGATGTCATTGGCTCGGCGCAGTTCCTTGTTCTCTCGCTCCAGTTGCTTGAGCCGCTCACGTTCATCCGTGGTCAATCCTGGGCGTTGGCCTGCATCTATTTCTTTGCGCTGAACCCATCCATGCAAGGTGCTGACAGAGCAGCCAATCTTGGGGGCTATCGATTCACATGCGCCCCACAGCGATGCGTAATCCGCTTGGCATTCCTGCACCAAACGTACGGCACGTTCACGTACCTCAGGGCTAAAACGAGCAGCTTTAGTGTTCATGACTCAATCCTCACAGGAGTTGAGCCTCCACGGAAGCCGGTGTGATTCACTCTGAGGATTGCCAGCTTGTATGTGCAGTCGCGGAGATTGCATTTGCAATGTCTTTCCGCAGCCGTGTCTATTGAATAGAGGTCACGCCAACAAACGCCACTGAGCGTTCAGGAGTGACCGCCATGTCGCAAACACCTGTACTGCCACCCAACGAGCGCCGCATTCTGCGTCTGGAAGAAGTCGAAGCGAAGTCCGGCTTCAAGCGTGCCCACATCTACAACCTGATGAAGAAGCGCCAGTTCCCGCAGGCGCTGCGCCTGGGTGTGCGCGCCGTCGGCTGGGATTCCATCGAAATCGATCAGTGGATCGCCGAGCGCGTCAACAACCGGGCCTGACCCGTTCTCCCGCGGACCTTCCATCCTCACACGGAGAACGCCATGCAGGTTGTATCCATCATTTCAACGAAAGGTGGCGTCGGCAAGACCACCACGGCCGCGAACCTGGGCGGGCTCGTCGCCGACGCGGGGCTGCGCGTGCTGCTGCTCGATCTCGACGTGCAGCCCACCTTGTCCTCGTACTACGAGCTGGCCCACCGCGCGCCCGGCGGTATCTATGAATTGCTGGCCTTCAACGAGCGCGACCTCGGCCAGCTCGTGTCCCGCACAATCATTTCGGGCTTGGACCTGGTGCTGTCCAACGACCACCGGGGCGAGTTGAACACCTTGCTGCTGCACGCGCCGGATGGGCGCCTGCGGCTACGGCACCTGCTGCCGGTCCTGGCTCCCCTCTATGACCTGGTGCTGATCGACACCCAGGGCGCGCGCTCGGTGCTGCTGGAGATGGCGGTGCTCGCCTCCGACGTTGCGCTGTCGCCCGTGACCCCGGAAATCCTCGCGGCGCGCGAGCTGCGGCGCGGCACCATGCAGTTGCTCGAAGACATCGCGCCGTACCGGCACCTCGGCATCGAGCCGCCACCGCTGCACCTGCTTATCAACCGCGTCCACCCCGTGTCGGCGAACGCCCGGCTGATCCAGCAGGCCTTGCGCGACCTGTTCCAGGACCACGCCGGCATCCGCGTGCTGACCACCGACGTGCCGGCCATCGAAGCCTATCCGCGCGCCGCGACGCGCGGCCTGCCAGTCCATCGGGTCGAATACCGCCAGCCACCGGGCAGAGTCGCCCCCGCCGCGCTCGAAACCATGCGCGGCCTCGCTGGCGAGCTGTTCCCGCAGTGGCAACACCGATTTGCCGCGGTGTCCGGCCGTTCGCCAGTCCCTCTTGATGGCAGGAGGCCCCATGGCGAATGCACATGAACTGGCCCGAGGCCACAAGCGGCTGCGCGCCCTGATCGAGTTCGCTGTCGGTGAAGGCTGGCACGTCAAACGCACGCCGGGCGGCCACCTCAAATTCACCAAGACAGGCTGTGCCGCGATCTACACCAGTTCGACGGCCAGCGACCACCGGGCCGCCCTCAACGCCCGTGCGCAGATCCGCCGCGCCGAGCGCGAGGCCCGATCCCAGGCGCAGGGAGGCAGCCATGGCTGAGATCACCTCCCAGCAGATGGCCGGCAAGCTGCTCGCGGCCGGGTTCGAGCGCAGCGGCCCGGCCGCGTCGGCCTTGAGCGATCCGATCGCCGACACACCCATGGTCGTGACCCTGGACCAGTTACGCCCCTACGACCATGACCCGCGCAAGAAGCGCAATCCGGCCTATGAGGAAATCAAGGCATCCATCCGCGAGCGCGGCTTGGATGCGGCACCGGCCATCACCCGACGGCCTGGCGAGGACCACTACATCATCCGCAACGGCGGCAACACGCGGCTGGCGATCCTGCGCGAACTGTGGTCGGAGACCAAGGACGAGCAGTTTTTCCGCATATCGTGCCTGTTCCGGCCGTGGCCCAGCCGCGGCGAAGTCGTCATGCTGACCGGCCACCTGGCCGAGAACGAACTGCGCGGCGGCCTCACCTTCATCGAGCGCGCCCTCGGCGTCGAGAAGGCGCGCGAGTTCTACGAGCAGGAAAGCGGCGCCGCCCTGAGCCAGTCCGAACTAGCCCGCCGCCTGGCCGCCGATGGCTTCCCGGTCCAGCAGTCGCACATCAGCCGCATGAACGACGCGGTGCGCTACCTCCTGCCGGCGATCCCCGCCGTGCTCTATGGCGGCCTCGGCCGCCACCAGGTCGAACGCCTGTCGGTCATGCGCAAGGCCTGCATGTTCGCGTGGGAGCGCTACGCCAAGGGCCGCACGCTGGTTCAGGACTTCGACGAGTTCTTCCAGGAAGTCTTGTCGCAGTTTGATGTGCAGGCCGACGAGTTCTCCGCGCAGCGCGTACAGGACGAGCTGATCGGTCAGATGGCCGAGCTGCTGGGCGTCGATTACGACGTGCTCGCGCTGGACATGACCGAATCCGAGAGCCGCCAGCGCGCTCTGGTCAGCGATCCGACGCCATCCTCGACGCCGCCCGCCTTGCCGGAGCCTGGGGTTATCGCGCGCCCACCTGCCAACGCCTCGCCGCCCACCACAGGGCCAGCACCGACAGCGCAGCCTGCAAGCCCTGCGTCTCCCACCTCAACGCGCGAGAGCGACGCAGATGCCAACGAGGCGGGCACGGCCAGTCCGACAGCGGACGACCACCTGCTTCAGAAGCACATCGTCTCACCGGCGCCAACGACCGAACGGCTTCAGTCCATCCAGCGCATGGTCGCCGACCAGTTGGGCGATGCGCTGCCGCCTGACTTCTCGGCGAACGTCTTGCAGTCCATCCCCGTACAGGCCGGCGGGCTCTATCCGATCTCTGATGTCTGGTACATCGACGCGAGCCTGGACACGCCCGAGCGCCTGCGCATCCACGTCGCGCAGTTCGCCCGCGAGATCGCGGACGAGGCCCGCCTGGACGAGTGCATCGATGACCGTCCAGACGGCATCGGTTTCGCCTGCCGTGCCTACGCCCAGGACCCGGGGCCGCTGGGTCGTGCCGTTCTGGCGCTGCTGGCATGCCTGTCCGGTCAGCAGCCCGCCGACGTCCGCCTGGACAACGGGCAATTCGTCATCGACCTGTCGGCGCTGCTGCACGGACAAGGCGACGCAACCCGGCGACTGAGCGACACCGCACTGGTCAAGTTGTTCCGGCTGCTGCGGCTGGCCCGCCGTCTGCTCGACCTGGACGCCGGCGCTGCGGACGCTGGAACGTAAGCGAGGGAGGCCAGCATGTCCGCACCACACCCACTCAACCAGGCCGTCATCGCCCAGGCCCTCTATGACCTGCGCAATGGGCAACTGCGCCGCTGCAAGCTGATGGGGTTTGGCGAGGAAGAGCTGGACGCCCTCAAGCATCCCGCGCTGATCAGCGTGCTGGCCAATGCCAACGTCTCGTGGTGCTCGGTGACGGTCAACCGCGAAGTGCTCCTGCGTCTGCTCAGGCAGGCGCAGGACGTGGAGAAGGAGATCGCCACGGTCGATCGCATGCTGCGCCTCGGCGCGAGCACCGAAATGGTCAGCCGCTTCTACGGCCTGACCCACCAGGAAGTGGCGCTTCGCCGCGAAATCCTCGGCCTGCCCAAGCGCAAGGGTCGCCATCCCGTGCTGGACGAGAAGCAGGACACGGAGCTGTGGCGGCAATGGAAGGCCGTGACCAGCAGCAGGAACGTCGATCTCGAAGACGAGACCTCCATCCTCGATGCCGCCATGGACTTGGCCGAAGGCATGTCGCTGCCTCTGTCGGTGGTCTGGGCCTCGATCAAGAGCTGGGTCGATCAGGGATTGGGTTGACCATGGCCGTGGACGACACCGCACCACGTCGTGGCCCCATCGCACTCGCAGACCTGTTCGACGCTGCGCTGAAAGACCTTGTGCCCAAGCCCAACGCCGATGCGCCCCCGCCCACACCCACGCCTGTCGCGATGCCCACGGGCCCGGCGTCTGGCGATGCCTTCCTGTTCAGCGGCAACCGGCACGAGACCGTACCGCGACGGCTGTTCCTCGACCGTCGCCTGACGCCGCTGGAGCGCAACGCCTGGCAGGTCTTCCGGCTGATGCTCAACGACGATGGCGTGACGGCGTTCCCGACGTATGAACAGCTTCGGCCCTGGCTGGCGTCGATGCCGTGCGCCGGGCAAGCCTCGCACGAAACCGTGGCGCGAGCGCTGACGCTGCTGCGCCTCACCCGATGGTTGAGCCTGGTGCGGCGCCGCCGCGATCCCAAGACCGGCCGCATCCTCGGCAACCTCTATGTCCTGCACGACGAGCCGCTGACGCCCTTTGAAGCGATGCAGCTCGACGCCGATTACCTGGCGCTGGTCAGCCATTCCCTCGGCCACTCGGCCAAGGCCGTCCAGATGGTCGGCCTGAACACGCTCAAGGAAATCGCGGAAGACCCGCTGCTGTCCGGCCGCACGCTGCCGTCACGGCTGCAGGTCCTGGCCGAACGCCTCGCCAGCCAAGGCATCACGGCGACCGAAAGTTATCCACATGAGGATGCCACTCACGATTCCGAAGAAGGGCCGACGAGCCTTCTTCGGAATCCCGATGACCCCACTTCGGAATCCGAAGCAGGGCCGAAACCCGCGCCAGACGCCTCTCTTCGGAATCCGAAGCAGGCCCGTACAGTACGTAGTAGTCGTATTGATGAAGTACGTACTACCGCGCAAGCGCGCGCGCTGGGCGATCTGCAATGGCCCAAGCGCTTCGCGGAACTGAAGGCAGAGCAGCAGACAGGCGCCAGGGTGGCATTGCAGCAGGTCGATGCCTCGCTGAGGCAGGCCGTGCTGGACGAATGGGCCACGCGATGCAGCAGCCACGGCATCCGCAATCCTGCGGGGTATCTGTTCGGCATCATCCAGCGGGCCATCCATGGTGAGTTCAACGCCTGGGCCAAGAAAGACGCGCCGTCGGCACCTGCTCCACCCAATGAGCGGCCACCACCAGCACCGCCACCATCCCAGCCGCAGGGCAAGCCTGTGCCGCCAGAAGTCGCCAAGCTGCACATCGAGCGACTGCGCAATCTGCTCGCCAGCAAGTAATCAGGCGTGCAAGGCGGTGAAGTGGATGCCGGTGGCTGTCAGTGGAACTATCCCCAGGGGATAGTTCCACTGACAGCTACGACGTCGAACCGCTGCACGCCAAGCCCCGATCGCCTGCCGCGGGATCGTCCTTGTCCGCACTGATCCGGGTTTGCAGCGTTCCTTGGCGTTCCATGGAGCTATCCCCTGGGGATAGCTCGCGCCGCATGCACCTGCCGCGCCCTGAACCGGGGACGGGCGGGTTTCGGTTTGTTGACTGACTGCCTTCCGCTTCCTGCCGAAGCTGGCCGCTCTTTTCCAACAACGAGCGGACACCATGGCAACCACCAACGAACCCCTGCAACTGAATCTCGGCTCCTTGCGCAGCGCGATGTCGCTGACGCTGCACACGCACCACGCCTCGCGCATCTGGCACGGCCGCGCCGCCGCCGAGGGACGACCGGGCATCGTCGGCCTGAACGGCTACATCGCCCAGATGAACAAGATGCGGCGCGGCTCGGAGCAGGACGACCCGTACAGCGACTTCTGGATGCTGCGCATCGAGGACAAGCTCGACCAGACCAAGGCCACGCTGCAATCGCTGCGCGAGCAGGTGGACCAGGCTCTCGCGAGCGTGCCGCCGGCACTCACCCTGGGCGAGAACCTCAACGTACAGCCCGTCAAGCTGCCGCTGTTCGTCAATGCGCAGCTCGGCTTTGCCGCCGTTTATCTGCTCGCCGACTACGACGACATCGCCCGCAAGCTGATCCTCGCGCACCACACTGCGCTGATCGATCGCTCGACGCTCGAACGCTGGCTCAACGAAGGCGCCCATGCACTGCGCAGCCTGTTCTCGCTGGCCCAGCAGTACCGCTACTCGGGCTGCACCCGCGACGACTTCGCCGCGAAGAACGCCGCAGCCCGGGCGGCGCTGGAGAAATTCGGCGAGTTGCCGCAGGACGTGCTGGAAGGCACGCGCCGCTCGAAGTTCGCGCCGCCCATCGTGCGCCGTGGCCTGCAGCAGCGCGGTGACGGTCCTGCCGCAGCACCATCCGCCAGTGACGAAGCCGCCGCCACCGAGGCCTCCGAAGCGACAGCCGGCGAGGACGAGCAGGCATGAGCGACCCGAATCGCGAAACCCGCTACTTCCGTCCCCTGCAACAGACCGCCTTCATGAGGCTGGAACACGCAGGCTCTCAAAAAGGCCTTTTAAAACCCTTTAAAGGTAAAGGGGACTTGGAGGCCTGGGCCAGCCAGTGCTTCGCCATGCGCGACGAATTGATTGGCTTGGCGCAGCGACAGGTGCTGCAACAGGCAGCCGGGCATCCCTTCCATCTGCTGCCCGTGGAGCTGGCCCAGCAGGCAACTGGCGCGGGAACGACGTTCCTTCGCTGGCGCAGGCACGACCGCTCGGCCATGGGCGTGGCCCTGTGGCAGGAGCTGATGGCGAGCATCAGCACGCCGGTCAACCTGCTGGCCGACCTGCACGCGATCGAGCTTCAACGCATCACGCTGAACATGCAGATCAGCCTGTTGCACACCTTGGGCAGGCAGGCCCAGGAGTGCGCCAGCAAGGCCGCCGAGGCGGAAGACGCCTACCTGCGCCGGCTCAAGTCCACCCCACCCGCACTGCGCGATCGGTGATCGCGCCGGGCACCCCAGCACGCGCCCGTCGCCGACCAGGTGCGGGTATTTCAACCACCACGGAGATTGCAACATGAGCACGCATTTTTCTGGCGAGGGCAACATCGGTTCGCCCCCCGAGTACCGGGAGTTCCCCAACGGCAACGACGAACCGCGGCGCCTGCTGCGGCTGAACGTGTATTTCGACAACCCCGTCCCCACCAAGGGCGGCGACTTCGAGGATCGCGGCGGCTTCTGGGCGCCGGTGGAAATCTGGCACCGCGATGCCGCGCACTGGAAGGACCTGTACCAGAAAGGCATGCGCGTGCTGGTCGTCGGCCGCATGGAGCGCGAACCCTGGACGGACAACGAGGATCAGCCGCGCGAGACTTGGCAGATCAACGCGCGCAGCGTCGGCATCCTGCCGTTCCGCATCGAGTCCGTGACCCTCAGCCCCAGGCAGCAGGAGACCACGCAGGACACGCAGCCGAATCCCCAAGCCGCCCAGGAACCGGCCGCGCCGAAGGAGCCGAAGCGCAGGAAGTGATGCAGCATGGGGCGGCGGCAGTCGTCCGTCGTCCCACGCCCTCGCGAGCTATCCCCAGGGGATAGCTCCATCAACGTCCACCGGCTTCCACGCGCTCCCGAAAACCGCGGCTCCCGAACCGCACACCCCAGGCCGCACGCCACTCCCGTCCCCGCCATTCCATCCCGTGAAAGTGGTCGCCACCGCATGCGGCTTGTTTGCTGCTGCCCCTGGTGGTGCTCGGCATCCTCGATTCCAGCAACTCAATGAACCACGGAAATCGGATGGACGGACATGCGGCTGTTCTTGTGCGAGAAGCCCTCCCAGGGCAAAGACATTGGCCGGATTCTCGGCGCGACGCAGCGCGGTGAAGGCTGTCTCAGCGGCTCTGGCGTCACCGTTACCTGGTGCATCGGCCATCTCGTAGAAGCGGCAGCTCCCGAGGTCTATGACGCGGCGCTCAAGCGCTGGTCGCTGGAGCAGTTGCCCATTGTTCCGCAGCAGTGGCGGGTCGAGGTCAAACCGAAGACCGCCACGCAATTCAAGGTCGTCAAGGCGCTTCTGGCGAAGGCGACCCATCTGGTCATCGCCACCGATGCCGACCGTGAGGGCGAGCTGATCGCCCGCGAGATCATCGACCTGTGCGGCTACCGCGGCCCCATCGAGCGGCTATGGTTGTCGGCGCTCAACGATGCGTCGATCCGCACCGCGCTCGGCAAGTTGCGGCCCTCATCCGACACGCTGCCGATGTACTACTCGGCGCTTGCGCGCTCACGCGCCGACTGGCTCGTGGGCATGAACCTCAGCCGGTTGTTCACGGTGCTCGGGCGTCAGGCCGGCTACGACGGCGTGCTGTCCGTCGGTCGCGTCCAGACGCCGACCTTGAAGCTCGTCGTGGACCGCGACCGCGAGATCGCGGCCTTCAAGTCGGTGCCGTTCTGGGCCATCGACGTGTCCCTGTCCGCAGGTGGACAGGCTTTCAGCGCGCAGTGGGTTCCGCCCGATGGCTGCACCGACGATGCCGGCCGCTGCCTGCAGCAGCCTATCGCCCAGCAGGCCGCGCAGCAGATCCGCGCTGCGAGCAGCGCCCAGGTCGTGTCAGTCGAGACCGAGCGCGTGCGCGAAGGGCCACCGCTGCTGTTCGACCTGGGAACGCTTCAGGAGGTTTGTTCCAAGCAGCTTGGGCTGGATGTGCAGGAGACGCTGGAGATCGCCCAGGCCCTGTATGAGACCCATAAAGCCACCACGTACCCGCGTTCCGATTCGGGCTACCTGCCCGAAAGCATGTTCGCCGAGGTGCCGACTGTTCTGGACAGCCTGCTCAAGACCGACCCCTCGCTGCGCCCGATCATGGGCCAGCTCGACCGCTCCCAGCGCTCGCGCGCCTGGAACGACGGCAAAGTGACGGCGCACCACGGCATCATTCCCACCTTGGAACCCGCGAACCTCTCGGCTATGAGCGAGAAGGAACTGGCGGTGTACTGGCTGATCCGCGCGCATTACCTGGCGCAGTTCCTCCCTCACCACGAGTTCGACCGCACGATCGCCGAGCTGTCCTGCGGCCAGCAGAAGCTGGTGGCCACCGGAAAGCAGGTGGCCGCCCAGGGTTGGCACCTGGTGCTGGCCGAGCCGCAAGCGGACGAGGACGGGGAAACCACCGCGCGCAGCCAGGTACTCCCCGCGCTGCGCGAGGGCCTGGCATGCCAAGTGGCCGAGGCCGAAGTCAAGGCGCTCAAGACGCTGCCTCCGAAGCCCTACACGCAGGGCGAACTGGTCAAGTCGATGAAAGGCGTGGCGCGCTTCGTGACCGACCCGCGCCTGAAGCAGAAGTTGAAGGACACGACGGGCATTGGCACCGAAGCCACGCGCGCCAACATCATCACCGGCCTGCTGACGCGGGGCTATCTCGTGAAGAAAGGACGCTCCATTCGCGCATCGGATGCGGCATTCACGCTGATCGACGCTGTGCCCGCGGCGATTGCCGACCCCGGAACCACCGCCGTGTGGGAGCAGGCGCTCGACATGATCGAGGCCGGACAGCTCACCCTGGATGTGTTCATCGGCAAGCAGGCCGCATGGATTTCGCAACTGATCGTGCAGTACGGCAGCACCTCGCTGTCCATCAAGGTTCCCCAGGGTCCCGCTTGCCCGCAGTGCGGCGCACCGACGCGCCAGCGCACCGGCAAGACCGGCCCCTTCTGGTCGTGCAGTCGCTACCCCGACTGCAAAGGCACGCTGCCGGTCGATTCCGGCACGTCCAAGCGCGGTGCCTCGCGCCCGCGCAGTAGCGGCCGCAAGGGCTCCTGACCGACCCCGCTCCCCGAGAGCCGTGCCCGCCATCGGCGGCGTGGCCCATGTCCCGCACGCCCTGCGGGACGCCCAGCGCGCAACGCCTTCTCTTGTCCGTGTGCGCGTCCCGCTCGGCCGCCCCCGGCCGCGGGGCCTGAAGGTAGCTTCTCCGCGAACCGTGTCCGGGGTTTCCCGGCGTGTTCTGCTGATCTGCATTTTTCCGCCTCTGCGAAGGGTCCCCCGATGGCTTGCCAGGCTGCGAGCCACCCGGAGACCCTTCGTGGTCAGCGGTATTCGATGCCGTGCCCAACGGCGAAAAACTGGGCTCCTTTTGTGCGCGGATGTGCGCCAGAAGATGCCGGCGCCAACCACGATATGCGCCGGGTGCGATTGCTGACAGCAGACGGTTCTAGCGACGACCGGCCTGCAACAGCCCACGGGTGGTTCCGTCCTCCCGAGCCGAAGGCCGCAAGGCCTTCGGCGCCTTTCTCCTGCCAATCAACGTCCGGCCAGGCCACACGGTCCAGGGCCACACGAACAGGAGACCCGCCATGAACCCGCAACCTCGCACCCCACGCGGTGCGCCCCAGGCCGCGCCACTGCTGTACGGCAGCGTGTGCAGCGGCATCGAGGCCGTGAGCCTCGCCTGGCAGCCCATCGGCCTCGAAGCCGCGTGGTTCGCCGAGATCGAGCCGTTCCCGAGCGCCGTGCTCGCCCACCGTTACCCCCGCGTGCCCAACCTGGGCGACATGACCGCGATCGCCCGCCAGGTGCGCGCCGGCACCGTGCCGGCGCCCGACATCCTGGTCGGCGGCACGCCGTGCCAGTCGTTCAGCGTTGCAGGTAGCCGTCGCGGGCTGGATGACCCGCGCGGAGCCCTTTCCCTTGCCTATGTGGAGCTTGCCAATGCCATCGACCAAATCCGCCACCAAGACCGCCGCCCCGCGGCCACACTCGTCTGGGAAAACGTCCCCGGCGTGCTCAATGACCGCTGCAATGCCTTCGGTCAATTCCTCGCTGCACTGGCCGGAGAAAGCCGTGCGCTCCAGCCGCCAGGGGGTCGGTGGGCGCACGCTGGTTGTGTGTCTGGACCCCGCCGCCGCATCGCCTGGCGCGTGCTCGACGCTCAATATTTCGGTGTCGCCCAACGCCGCAAGCGCGTGTTTCTTGTGGCAAGTGGTGGAAATGACCTCGATCCCGCAGAAGTACTTTTTGAGCGCGCAGGCCTGCTCGGGGATTCTTGTGCGGGCCGCGCGCCGTGGCAAGAAGCTGCCCACGATGCTGGACCGGGTGCTGAAGCAGCAGGCGCATGCGCAGGACTTGCAGGATTCGCAGGACTGAAGCAGCCCTACGGCAAGATCACGACGACGTTCGGATTCAGCGGCGGCATTGGCCCTGTCGATGTGGCGGCATGCCTGATGGCCGCTGGCCCCAAGCACGACATCCGCACCGAGACGTTCATGGTGCAGTCGGTCGCCGGCAGCATCGCCCACACCCTCGACACCGCCAACAACGGCAAGGGCAGCAGCGAGGACGGCACCGGCAAGGGCGTTCCGATCATCGCCTTCACCGCCCAGGGCAGCGGCGCGGATGCCACGCTCGACCTGACGCCGACGCTGCGCGCTGGCGGCCATCGCAACAGCCATGCGAACGCCGGGGTCGTGCCCGCCATCGCGTTCGCGCAGAACAACCGCGGTGAAGTGCGCTTCGAGTCGGGCCATGGCCAGGTCGCTTGCACCGTGCTGTCCAACGGCAAGCCGGGCTACGGCGTGCCTATGGTGGCCTGCGTGTCTCTGCGCGGCCGCGAGCAGGGTCTTGCCGCCGAGCTGGGCGGCACCGTAGCGGGCGCACTGCGCACCAGCGGCGGCGGTGCGGACAAGCCCTATGTCCTGGCTCCCGACTTCGAGGCGCATTTCCGCTACGACTGGAACGACCCTGGCCCCGGCGACTGGTCGCACTGGCGTGTGCGGCGGTTGATGCCCGTGGAGTGCGAGCGGCTGCAAGGTATGCCCGACGACTACACGCTGATCCCGTACCGCGGCAAGCCCGCCGCCGACGCTCCACGCTACAAGGCGATCGGCAACTCCATGGCTGTCCCGTGCATGGCATGGCTGGGCCAGCGCCTGGTGCAGTACCTGCACAAGACGGGCTCAACCGCTTCGGATTGATCGGCGACGCAGCCTGCGGGCCGCGCCATTCTCCCTCCTGCATTGCCGATGGTTCGGCAGCAGCCCGCAGCCAGGGTGTCAAGGCTGCCGCGGGTTCCACCCGCGCCACCCACCAGTTCGCCTCGGCATCTCACCGGCGAACGCTGCCCACCGGGGCATCGATGCCTCTTTTCTCCAACCCACGGGATGGCCGCCACGTCCCGTCGGGGGCATGTCGCCACCCGGTCGATTTCAGGACTTCCCATGGACAACATCACCAAGCAAGACCGCATCACGCTGAAGAACCTCAAAGTGGCCGACTTCGCCAGCGAAGAAACGATGTGCTTCAGCGCCACCGTCGTGTTCGACGGCACTCCCATCGCCGAGGCCCGCAACGACGGCCACGGCGGCTCGACTTTCCTCCACGCGCTCAACGGCAAGGCACCGCTGCTGGCGCAGGCCGAAGCCTTCGCCAAGGGCCTGCCGCCTGCGCCGCTCGACCTCGGCCAGGAGGGCGAAGACCCTCACTACATCGACATGACGCTCGACTTCCTGGTCGATGAACTGGCTGACGCCATGCACGCGGAACGCAAGATGCGAGCCGCGTTCAACCGCGACATCGGCAACAAGGTGCTGTTCATCAAGGACGGCAAATTGCTGTTCATCAAGGGCATCAAGCTCAAGGCCATCGCCGACCGCAAGGCGTACTTCGCTTCGCTGCGCGCTCGGCAGGCCCAGCCCATCGTCATCCTCGCCGAGCTTGCACCCGAGCAGGCATTCGAGCTGTGGAAGCAGCATGTCCTGGGCGACAAGCCCGACTGACACAGCACCGACGCACTCTCCTGACAGCCCCGCACTCGATGCGGGGTTTCTTTTTTTTTCGGTGCCCATCAATCGGGGCTGGGCCGGATACCGTTTTCCAACTGACGCAGAGCGGCCCGCACACGAAGCTGCCCGCATGTTCGCTGATTCGTCAGCACATGCCAGCAGCCAGGGTTCCAGGCTGCCGCGGGTCTCTCCCGCGTTGCCCACCAGTCCGCATCGCATCAGGTCTGCGGACGCGCGTCCCCGTGACGTCGATGCTTTTTATCAACCGCGTGCGGGAGCTGCCATCCCGTGAGGGACGAGGCCCCGCTTTTCCAAGGAGCCCGTCCATGTCCCAGCAAGCCTCTTTCGGCCAACTGGCCCTGACCTACTGCGGCAAGTTCCTGCCGCTTGAAGTCCTGCAAAGCGCCGCCGGCCACTACATCGGCACGCGCGACACCGAAGGCCCGGTTTCGCGGGAATCCCGCGAGTACTTCCGCAGCTATGCCGCGGCCCAGCGTGCCCTCGAAAGAGGCGGCTGGTCCCAGCTCGCCATTCCCTGATCCAACTGGAGGAATCACGTCATGAACCAGCTTCTACCACGGGAAGTCGTCGATCAGATCATGCGGGAAGAACAGCATTTCGCGGCCGCGCCCCAAGCTTTTTTCGAGGCCTGGAAGCGCGGTGTCGAGATCGCTGGCCCCGAATGGTTCGGCGACGGCACCCGCGAAGGTCTGAACCAGGCCAAGAGCAAGTGGGATCTGCGTCCCAACATGCTGCAGCTCAACGACGCCCTAGGCGTCCTGAGCAGCGGGGAACGCATGTTCCTGTCCGCCATGGTCAGCTTCTACAACGCGCGCGAGGGCGGTGCCATGCTCAAGCGCTGCCACTTCAACGGACTGTCGGACTTCGACGGTCTCGATCTGCAACGCCGCAAGGTCATCGCTGACCTGCTGGTGAACTACAACGGCTGGTGAGCCGGTCCCCGGCGCACCACTGCTTTTCGTTCCCCCCCCCCGAGAGGGACATGCGCCCACAAGGCCATGTCCCTCAATTTCTTCTTCATCACCCTGCGGATGCCATCGTCCGCATGGGCTGGCTCCGCTTTCTCGAAAGGAGCCACCATGGCGAACAACTACTACGAAGGCACGGGCGTTCTCGTTCTGGAGCGTGTTACCCCCGTCATCAAGGCGCTGTTCAGCGCGTTCGCGCTGGACGAAACCTACCCCGGCAATGGGGCGGCCTATATCGCCCAAATCGCCGAGAACAATGATCCGCAATGGACGGATGTGCTGGACGGTCTTGAAGACCTGGCCGTACAACTCGGCATCCCCATGCCCGACGACGAAGAGTTGTCGATTCCGTCTCTGCTCGAACGACTGGCCTCTCACTTCGGTGCCGAGCAGGACGCGGAGCTGGAGAACCTGATCGAACACCACCAGTTCGAGGACAGCGCCGACCTGGATGCCTTGCTTCTGATCGCCTCCTGCTTCGATGACGGCCATCGCCTGACCGCTATCCAGTTCGAGGGTTGTTGGTACTGCAGCAAGCCGAGGCTGTTCGAGTTCGGCGGCAACGGCTGCTACCTGAGCCGCGAGGTGCAGGTCTTCAGAACGTCCTCGCAAGCGCTCCAACTCGGCGACCAACTACGCAAGACCATCCTGGCCGCCGACATCGAAGAGGCCTCGGCGTTGATCGCGCTGGAGGCCGCCAACCTGCTCGCAGGCATCAACGACGAGCAGTTCCGCCTGAATGTGCGCCGTCGCGTCGCCGACCGACTGGCCCAGATGCCAACGATCAGCGCCGCCTGACGCATTTTCCATTTTCAACCCACCGGGTCCAATTTCCGGTGGCGGGAATTGGCTCCATTATTCAATCTGGAGAGTTCCCATGTCCCAGAAACCTAATCCCTTTCTCCGCGGCTACTGGAATCTGAAAATCGTCCGCACGCTGTCCATCAGCTACGAGGACGGAAGCCCGCATGTCTGGCGAAACATCCACCCGAGCCAACAGCACTTCTCCGACGAGGAACTGGTTTCATCCTCCTGCATCGTCAGCAGCGATGTCGCGGTGGTCAGCAACAGCCCCGAACCCCTGGGTGCCGAAGCGCTGGCCGAGTGCGATGCCGGTGAAGGCGTCGGCGGCGAGGGCGTGATCGGTGCCGTGGTCTATGCCATCCATGGCGAGGACTTCGACGGTCGCCCGGTTCACGTCGGTGACACCTATTCGGCAGAGGCCGCGCGGGAAGCCGTGCAGCGCCTGAGTTTCGAGACCGGCTATTACAGCCGTTGCTGGGAAATCAGCACCGCACACATCAGCCAGGAAACCGGCCAGTACCTCGCCAACCTGGCTGACCTCGCCACGCCGGAGGCCTTTCTGTTCATCGCGTTCCGGGTTCCGTACAGCCCGGCGATCGGCGTCAAGCTGATCTCCACGCCCTGGACGGACCATAACCTGGAGCACGCCGTGGGCATCAGCGCAGAGCAGCTTCGACAAGAGCACCGGAACAAGGGCATGCCGGACGACTTGGCGAACATCCTTGAACTGGCTGGCCAGGCCGATGTTCGCATCCTGATCCTCGACGCCGACGCTCCCGTGCTGCTGGGCCTGCCGCTAGTCGAGTCCTAGCAGCCTCGCCACGCACCGGCCTTCCTCTTTGTCTCCCCCAAGCCGGCCCGACTCCTCGCCAGGAGCCGGGCTGGTCCATTTTCATAGGAGCACCCTCATGTTCCCTGAACTCACCTCGCGCGTACCCGACTTCGAGCACCAACTCGGAGCCTGCGTCAATGCCATGAGCCAGGACGACGCCATCGGCCAGATCCTGGTATTCGAGCGCATGCGTGGCACGCTGCACATGCGCCATATCGCCAGCGCCGACTTGGTAGATACCGACATTGACGACTACGAAATGGTCGTCTTCGACGGTGGCAACACCAACGGCGACACGTGGAAGCATGTCTTCTTCCCGCGTCAGCGCGAGCACTACTTCGTGTACGAAGCCTGACCCGACCAGCCCCTTTCGAGGGGCTTTTTCTTGCCCGCAGCACAGGAAACCGGGTGCGGCGAAATGCCATTTCATGCAGGCGAGTAGCCCGGCCCAGGGCCATCCTTGCGCCATGTTCGTCGGCGTTGCCGACACATGCCCAGGCAGCCGAGACCTTCGAGGCTGCAAGCGCGGGAAACCGTGCTGGTCGTTTCTTCCTACGGACGCTCCGCGTCCATCCACCCACAAGGGACCTCTCCCTTGCGGGCGGGGAATCCCTTGTTCTTCCTCAAGGAGATTCCCATGGACCGTTCCCTCATCAAATCCATGATGCCTTCGCTTGTCGCAGGCCATGTGCCCCGCAACGTGCGGTCGTTCAAGTACCGCGTGTTCGATGATCAGCCGCAGTCCTCGACGCTGGGCTTCGCCATCGATCCCCAGCCCTTCGACGGCAAGGTGGTCGCGGCCAACGACGACGCCATCGTCGTCAAGCTCAAGCCCAGCGAGTTCGCGGTGCTCGATCCCAACCTGGTCACCACCGTTCCCAGCGAGGGTGCCAAGGTGCATGTCCAGCCCTACGCACGGCGCCGTTTCGACGGCCTGCGCGCGGACACGCCGGAAGAGCGCACCGAGTACACGTCAGATGGCAGACCCTACACCATCAAGACGCACATCCTCGGCTCCGCGCCGGCCAAGCTTCCCATCCCCGAGCCGCAGTGCATGGAACTGGGCCAGCTCATCCAGCAGTTGGAGGAAATGCCGGCGCCCGACGGGTTCCGGCGCATCACCCACATGCTGGTCGACGCGGGCGCCCGCGACTTCACCTGGGTCGATCCCAAGCCGTCCAAGATCATCGAGACGCCTCCGGCGATCAGCTTCACGGTCTCGACCGCGAAGTTCGAGGGCCAAGTGACGATCCTCTACGACCGCGGCGGCGACACCTACGTGGTGGAACTGCATCGGGACGGCGCACTGGTCGATCGGCATGACGAGGTCTATTTCGACATGCTCGGCGAAGTGCTGGAGCGGCTCATCGATGACGGGCGCTGGCGCCTGATCGACGTGAGCGTGATCGACGCCAAGGCCACCCGGCGACGCCAGGCGGTTGCGGCATGACGTGCGAGACAAGCAACTGCTGGGTGGTGCATTCGCCCAACGAGTCAGCCATCAGCAACGATGGTGCCGGCTTCTGGTCCAACGAGTTCGGCTGGGTTCCGTTCGACCAGGCGACGCGCTTCTCGACGGAAGAGACCGGGCGCTTGCGCCTTCCGTTCTCGACTGGTGGCGATGCGCGCTTCGTTCCGTGGCAGGAAGCCCTGCGGCACTACGGCTGAATCCGCAGCCCACCGGCGACTTGTCCCACAGGCCTTCCATCCATTCGGGTGGAAGGCCTTTTTCTTCAGGAGATCAACCATGTCACTGCGATTCAAAGGCTCCGACATGCGCCCCGTGCTGACCGAGGCCATTGCCAACCAATGCCGCATTGTCCTCGCCAAGGACCAAGGCGTGTACTTCCTCGCCGAGCACGGGGAGCGCCGCCCCGATGGCCGCGTGAAGCTGCTGGCCTATGCCGTCGGCTGCAACCCGGATACCGACCCGTTCGATGACTGGTGGGAACTGGCGCGCGCCGAGCTGGGTGGCGACGACTTCGGCGAGTTCTTCGACCCGACGGACCGCGTTTTCACCCGCATTCTGCAAAGCTCGGACGATCTGGAGCTGACCGTCACCTCGACGTATCTGTCACTGGCGGCGGTGGAATGGGCGTAGCCCAGAAATGTCCCCGTCCCCCTTGAAGCCCCCAGTTTGGGGGCTTTCTTTTGGGCGGAACCAGGCAACCCGGAAAAAAGGAAACGCCCGGATGCCGATTGATTGCTGCCGCGCGCGCGAGGCCCGGCCATGCTGACCCCATGCCTGCTGACGTTGTCAGCGACATGCCAGGCAACCATCGGTCTTCGAGGTTGCCGCGCAGTTCCCACTGCGTGACCGAGCCAGCTCGCACCGCATCCATCCGCGAGCGGCCACCAGTCCTGGTGGCGGATGCTTTCGCCTTATCAACCCACCGCGGGGTTACGCACCTTTCCCCGCATGCGTGGGGCCGGTGTGTCTCCGCTTCATCCCTATGGAGATTCACCATGAGCACCACGTCCAACGAGAAATCGTATTTCGACCTCCACACCTCGGGCATCGGCTACATCCAGCGTGCTCGCGAGGTTCCCGTCCGGGGCGGCCGCCGTGCGCAGCCCTTCCTGGCATGCACCATCGCCGCGCTGGTCGGTTCCGCCAAGGACCCCAGCTACCGCTACTTCGACGTCAAGGTCTCGGGTGCCGAGGCCAAGAAACTGGTCGAGCGCTACATCGGCGTTGACGATCCCAAGCAGCGGCCGCTGGTGCGCTTTCGCCTCGGCGACCTCTGGGGCGATGCGTACATCCGCGACAAGGGTGAGCACAAAGGCCAGGCCGCCGCGTCTCTGAAGGCGCGACTGCTGAAGGCCGAGCCGCTTGACCGGGCCGAACTGGCTTCGATCAAGCAGCACGAGCTGATCACCCGCGGCATCGGCTACCTCAGCCGTCCGAAGGACGTCTCCCCCAAGGATGGCGATCCGTTCCTGTCGTGCTGCGTCGCGGCGCTGGCCGGACCTGTCGGTGAACCGGAATATCGGTACTTCGACACCATCGTCGCCACCCCTGAAGCCGAGCACCTGGTTCGCCGGTGCGTGCAGGCCATCGAAGGGGACCGCAAGGTGCTGATCGCCTTCCGTCTGAACGACATGAAGATCGATCCGTACATCCGCACCAAGGGCGAGCGCGCCGGGGAACCGGGAGCGAGCCTGGAATCGACGCTGGTCCACATCGGTCTCATCAAGATCGACGGCACCCAGGTCTATCCGACGAGCCAGACGCAAGCCGAGGCGCCGCAAGCCGAGGACGCACCCGCGCCCGAAGCCGAGGTTGCCGCCGAAACCGCTGCCGACCAGCCTGTCGAGCCCGCCGAGCGCGAGCCCGCAGGTGAAGTCGAGGAGCAGGAGCCGGCATTGGCTGCTTCGTTCTGATCCGGCATGGCCCCTCACGGGGCCTTGCCTTTTTCCTATTCCCCAAGGAGAACCATCATGGCAGCCACATCGGCATCCACAAGATCGGCACTGCCCATCGTCGTATCAGGCCAGCTTTCGATTCGCACAATCCACGGCCGCAATGGTCCGTTCTGCGTCGGCTACCTCGTCACTCCTATCGGAAACTTCGCGGTGAAGGACGCGGAGCTGGAGCAATACCCCGAAGGCAAGTACGACGGGGAGTTCGTGATCCGCTACATCTTTCCGAACCCGATCCCCATGCGGGGCGGCATCAAGTTCGAGATTCGTTGCAACCTGGATGGCATGACGCTCTTCGGCGTTGACAAACTGAGCCGCGACGATATTCGCAGCTTTTCCACCCAGGACATCGATCCGCTCGATGAAGAACTGGGGGCGCAGCCTGCGGCAACGCCGGCCAAGTCCACCAAGGCATCCAGACCCGCCAAGCCCGCATCCGTGCAGGCGTCCGCGGACCCGATGGTCGATACCACGCCTTTCGGCGTGGATGCGCCGACGCCCGCTGCGGCGGCTGCCCCCGGCAGCACCGAAGATGGCGACGCCGCACTGTTCGGGCTGCTCTGGCCGCTGGGTGAGTCCGTGAAACTGGATTCGACCATCGACCGTCGCACCCTGCGCGCGCAGATCGCCCGCCTGGGTGAACTGGGCTACGCGCTGGACTTCAAGACGCAGGAGTGGAGCCGCCAGGCCGAACTGCAACCTGCGTGATCGCAGACGCCGCATCCGCGGTGTTCTTCATCCACCCGCCGGGGTTCCTTCCCCATGCGGGGGAGGCTCCGGCTTTCTTCTGGAGGTCTCCATCATGTCCACCATCGCTTGCGATGCACCTCATTCCACGCTGGACGAACCCGCGTGGCGCGCTGTCTGCAAGACGGCCGCCGAGCACGCCCAGCGTGGTTGCGGCCTGTCCTGGGATCACTGGGTCACGCTTTTCAGTTCGGAGATCGACGCGCAAGCCAGTCGGTTGCCGGAAAACCAGCGGGCTCAGGCCCTGGAAATCGCGACCCAGGAATGGGACTACGCAACGCCTGCCGAACGGCAGGAAACGCAGGAGTGGAACGCTGCAAACGGCTACTGCTCCCATGGCATCGAACTGGGCTACTGCCCAGCCGGTTGCGGTTCCTAGTCCGCACCGGACTCCATCGCCGCACGCGCGGCACTCCATCACCCGCTGGGGGCTCTCCCCCACGGGGAGGCCTCCGGCTCGATTCTTCAGGAGGCCTTTCATGGGCTGGTATTTCTCCCCCCAATCGCGGTCTGAACTGATCGCGGAACTGATCGCACCGCAAGAGACCGAGCGCGCCAGCGTCAAGGTCATCGCCCACGCTCTGCGCGGCAACGTCCTGTGGTCCGTCGCGGAAGTGACGGCCAAAGTCGAAGGCGTGCATCGTCATCTGGAGCCGGGTCAATCCCTGCGCTACATCCGTTGCGATCTGCTCGAACGCAACGGCGGCCAGTGGGGCTACAAGCCGCTGGACGAGTCCATGCACCCGTACTACTACTCGTGCCCGCTGTCCTATCTGGATCTCGCACCGGAGCAGTCCGCCGACTGGCGCGCAGGCGTTCGCGCCTACCACGCGCGGCGGCGCACACCCACGGCACCTGCGGCACCCACCGCAGCGCTGATGGCCTGAGCCAGGAGGAACCGACATGGACCCGATCCTGGCTGCGCTTCCGCCCTCGCTGTTGAAGCTCGTTGAAGGGAGTCTGTCCAACGACGAAGTTTCGTCCGACGAGGAAATGCTGGAGTACTTCATCAGTAACGGCCTCACTGAGGAACAGGCACGGCAGGCACTGACCTACCGCGACCAGTACCTCAACAACATCTACCTGGAGGGCTTCACGCCAATCACTTCGGTAGATGAGGCGCTGCACTTCAACCCGCACACCCGGCAGTTCGAGCCGGACTGAGCGGCTTTCTTCCACCCCCTGGGGCAGTACTTGCCCCAGCGGGCGGTGCTGTTCCCGTTGATCCGAGGACACCACCATGCCCGCACACACTTCTTCCACCACGCTGTATCGCATCGACGAATGCTCCGACGTGATGGCCGACGCTTGCGTCGGCGATGACCAGGGCAATCTGATCTTCCTGTCGATCTGGGCGCGCGACACCGCCGTCCAGCAGTTCCTCGCTCGTCTGACCCTCGGGCGCGACGAACAGGGCCTGGACCAGTTCCACGTCATCACCGACCAGGGCGGCAGCGTCCCGGTGTTCGTCAGCAACGTCGATCGCCTGGAAAAGCGCATGACCCGCGCCTACCGGCGAACGCTGTTCGGTTCGCTGTCCAACGTGTGGCTGTTCGACCGCCGCTGCGTCAAGCCCGACAAGGCCAACGCCAGCGCACTGGCATTGCTGCCCAAGGGCAGCGCCCACCGGCTTGACCGCCTGTGGATGCTGGTACGGGACACCTGCCCACTGCCGCTGCTCGACCACTGGCGCGAAACCGTGCTGGAGCTGCTACAGACCCGCGAGATGCTGGCCCGTCTTCCGTTCGCCCTCGGGCCGCTGGAAGGCCATCGGCTCGCCATCGACGTGCCGGCGCTGACCCTGGCGCTGGGCTCCCTGATCCACAGTGACGTGCTCACCGCCTATCCCTATCCGGCCAAGATTTGGACGCCGGAAGCGGTAGCGGCTTGACCCACCCGCGAGAGCACGCCAAGGCGTGCTCTCGCACTTCATCCCCGCCAACCAGGAGACTTCCATGGCCCTCATGTTCCCGCGGCTCGCCCGCAATTTCGCCAAGAACGGGTATTACCCGACCGACGAACCCACGCTCGAAAGAGCCCTCAACGCACTGATGCCCAGCGATGGCCCGATGTGCATCCTCGATCCCTGCGCCGGCGAAGGCGTGGCGATCGCCGAAGCCGCTCATGCCCTCGGGCGCGAGCAGGCCAAGGCGTTCGCCGTCGAGTTCGACGCGGAACGGGCGCGCCATGCCCGCGGCCTGGTCGATCACTGCCTGCACGCGGACCTGATGGACACAATGATCTCCAAGCAGTCCTTCGGGCTGCTCTGGCTCAACCCGCCGTATGGCGATCTGTCCAAGGACGTCAACGGCAACATCGGCTATCAAGGCCAGGGCCGTCCCCGCTTCGAGAAACTGTTCTACCAGCGCAGCCTGTCGCTGCTGCAGTATGGCGGCGTGCTGGTCTTCATCGTCCCCGGCTACGTGCTCGATGCGGAGCTGGTCGGCTGGCTGACACGCCACTACACGGACCTGCGGATCTACCGAGCGGTGGAGACGCAGTTCAAGCAGGTGGTGATCTTCGGCCGCAGGGTGCGTCAGCGCGAGCTGGCACCCGATGGTCTCAAGGCCGTGCGCAATCTGCTGCTGCAGGTTGGGCTTGGCGAAGTCGAAGCCGAGGAACTGCCGAGCGAATGGCCGTTCCTGCCGTACATCGTCCCCGCCAGTCCGGCCGAACCGGAGCACTTCTTCCGCGTGACGATGGAGCCGGAGCAGTTCGCCGATGAAGTCGGCCGGCTGCAAGGTCTCTGGCCATCGCAGGACACGCACCTGGGGGCCGCGCAGCAGTCGCTGCGTCCACCGGCGCGTGCCTTGTCCCACTGGCATCTCGCCCTGGCCCTGGCCGCAGGCGCGATCTCGGGGGTTGTGCGCTCCAAGACCGGGCGCGTACTCGTCGTCAAAGGTGACACCCACAAGGACAAGACGCTTCAACGCGAATTCACCGAACGCGAAGACGGTTCCGTCGCCGAGACCCGCATCCTCACCGACAAGTTCGTGCCTGTCATCCGCGCGTGGGACATGACACCCGACTCCGCTACACGGGGCGAGGTCCTGACCATCCGTTAATCCACCGGACGCCCTGCCGTCCTGCTGTACCACATCGAAGGAGAAACACCCATGTTCTCAAGCCTGTTCAAGCGGCCCGCGCCGCAGAAACAACCGTTGTTCGCACCAGGTACGTTGCAGTTGAGCGAGAAGGTGCATTGGCTGGCCCGCAAAGGCCTGATCGATCCCTTGGCCTATGTCCAGCGCCATGTGCGCGGTGACTGGGGCGAGACCGACGAGGCCACCCGCCAAGCCAACGACGTCGCAATCCGTGGGGACGATCTGATGATCTCCCACTTCAGGATCACGCCCGAACTGGTGTTGATCGTCAAGACCAGCGAGGACCACCAGACCACGGTGATCCAGCTTCCCGAAGAACGCGACATGCTCTGAAGGAGCTGCCTCGTCAACTTCATCCATCTGACGGAGCTACTTCACTCCGTCAGGAGTGTCGTGGCTCAATGACTCATCAAGGAGGAAGCCATGGCATCACATCGCATCGAAACCTATAGCCAAAGGCTGGCGTTCACAATCGGTGCTCTCATATTCAGTAGAAGCGTTAATCGCCTCATGCAAGCGGGTTATCTGGACCCGATTCCGTACTTCAGACGGCACGCTCGTGGCGACTGGGGTGATGTCAGCGTTCAGCAATGGCAAGCCAATACCACTGCACTTCAATCGGGTGCGCCGCTGGAATCGCACTACGAGATCCACCCAGGGCTCGCCATCCGCATCATCACAGATGGAGGCCGTAACGTCACCGCCATCGTGCTGTCGTCCGAAGACTGAGCACGATTCACCAGCAGGCCGCCACGGCCGGCAACTTCGACCACCTCGGCCAAGTGCCGATTTCCTTCCCACTGCGGGGCATGCCATTGCCCCGCTGGGGGTGGTGCATGCCCCATTTTTCTTTGGAGCATCACCATGTCCCTCGATCTCGAAACCACCGCCGCTGAAGCCACGCCCGTACAGGGCGAACTGCTCGATGCGGAATCTTCCCCTCTGACCCTGAGCCTTCAGGATTTCGTCGGCGAATTCGGCGACGAACTGCTCGACGCCCTCAACAGCGCAAACCCGCCGGTCTATAACGGCCAGCCACAGACGCGCCGGCAACTCATCGTCGCCGGCCTCAAGCGCAAGCTGTTCCCGGCCCAGGCCGAAGTTGTCCACGCCGCTGCCGAATTGCTGATCGACCGTGGCGAACGCGCTGCGATCGTCAACGGCGAGATGGGCTGCGGCAAGACGACCGTCGGCATCGCCACGGCCGCGGTGCTCAACGCCGAAGGCTACCGCCGCACCCTAGTTCTCTCGCCACCGCACCTTGTTTACAAGTGGCGGCGTGAGATCCAGGAAACCGTAGCAGGTGCCAAGGTCTGGGTGCTCAACGGACCGGATACGCTGGTCAAACTCATCAAGCTGCGCGAGCAGTTGGGTGTACACCCCACGGGCCAGGAGTTCTTCATCCTGGGGCGCGTGCGGATGCGGATGGGGTTCCACTGGAAGCCCGTCTTCACCCAGCGGCGTACCCGCCACGGCCACGTGGCTGCGTGCCCGGACTGCGGCACGGTCATCACCGACCTCGATGGCGAGCCGGTCAATCCGGTCGCGCTCCAAGCCGAGGAATACCGCAGGAAGTGCAGCCATTGCGCCGCGCCCCTGTGGACGCTGATCCGCCCGCGCAGCCTGTCCGGCAGCGACCAGTCCTCGGCCGTGCTGAAAGCCTTGAAGCGCATCCCGACGATCGGGGAAGTCACCGCGCAGAAGCTGATGCAGAAGTTCGGCGACGGGTTCCTGGCGTCGATGCTGGGCGACAACATCCACGAGTTCATCAACTTGATGGATGGCAACGGCGAACTGGTCTTCTCTGACCGCCAGGCGCATCGCATGGAAAGAGCGATGGCCAACATGGAGTTCGGCTTCGGCGAAGGCGGCTACCAGCCGTCCGAGTTCATCAAGCGCTACCTGCCACAGGGCACGTTCGACCTGCTCATCGCCGACGAGGCGCACGAGTACAAGAACGGTGGCAGCGCCCAAGGCCAGGCCATGGGCGTGCTGGCGGCGAAGGCTCGCAAGACCTTGCTGCTGACCGGCACGTTGATGGGCGGCTACGGCGACGACCTGTTCCACCTGCTGTTCCGGGCACTGCCTGGACGGATGATCGAAGACGGCTACCGCCCGAGCACGAGTGGGAGCATGACTTCGGCCGCGATGGCGTTCATGCGCGATCACGGCGTCCTGAAGGACATCTACTCCGAGAGCGCCGGCACGGCGCACAAGACGGCCAAGGGCACCAAGGTATCGGTGCGCACGGTCAAGGCTCCCGGCTTCGGGCCGAAAGGGGTCTTGCGGTGCATCCTGCCGTTCACGATTTTCCTCAAGCTCAAGGACATCGGTGGCAACGTCCTGCCGCCGTATGACGAGGAGTTCCGTGAAGTCGCAATGGACACGGCGCAAGCCGCGGCCTACCGCGACCTGGCGGGTCGGCTGACCGCGGAGCTGAAACAGGCTCTGGCGCGACGCGATACGACGCTGCTGGGCGTGGTGCTCAACGTGCTGCTTGCCTGGCCGGACTGTTGCTTCCGGTCGGAAACCGTGGTGCATCCGCGCACGCGCAACACCTTGGCGTTCGTCCCGGCTCAGTTCAACGAGTTCGAGGTGACGCCGAAAGAGCGCGAGCTGATCGACATCTGCAAGGAAGAGAAGGCGCAGGGCCGCAAGGTCTTGGCGTACACGGTCTATACCGGCACGCGCGACACCACATCGCGCTTGAAGGTGCTGCTGGAACAAGAAGGTTTTCGGGTGGCGGTGCTGCGCGCAAGCGTGGACGCCAGCCGCCGCGAGGACTGGATCGCCGAGCAACTGGACCGTGGCATCGACGTGCTCATCACCAACCCCGAGCTGGTCAAGACGGGCTTGGACCTGTTGGACTTCCCGACGATCGTTTTCATGCAGTCGGGCTACAACGTGTACTCGCTCCAGCAGGCGGCACGCCGCTCCTGGCGCATCGGACAGAAACAGCCGGTGCGCGTGATCTACCTCGGCTACGCCGGTTCCTCGCAGATGACCTGCCTGGAGCTGATGGCCAAGAAGATCATGGTCTCGCAGTCCACCTCGGGCGACGTACCCGAATCGGGCCTGGATGTGCTCAACCAGGACGGTGATTCCGTCGAGGTCGCATTGGCCCGGCAACTGGTCGCCGCCTGATCCCCACGCCAACGCCGGCCTAGCGCCGCCGGCTTTCCGTTGTTCCCACCTAGCAGCCACGTTCACGGTCTCCGTGTACGTGGCTGCGCTCTTTATCCCAAGGAGATTTCCATGAGCACCAACACCCAATCTTCCGAAACCGTCAGCGCCCGCCTGAAACTGGAAGCCGAGATCGCTGATTTCCTGCGACAGCGCATCGAAGACGGAAACCTGTGCGCAGAAGATGTCCCGGCACGCTTGGCGCGCTACGGTCTTATGCCTCCCGAGACGTTCGTCTCCGAAATGCGGGAGCGCATGGGCTTGGATGACGGCGACGAGGCTGCGGCCACCGTATCGACCGCGGTCACGCATCGTAGTGACTTCGGCACGCCAGTCATGGTCGCCTGCGTCAACGCTTCGGGCATGCCCGACATGCCGGTATTCATCGTCAGCGCCACCCAGGAGGAATACGACCTAGGTGTCCACTACGACAAGGCCGAAGCACTGGCCGAGGAATCCGGGTATGAAGGACCGTTCGTTTGCTTTGATATGGCCGAACAGGAAGCCATCGTGTCGGCAGCGCGCGAACTGGGCCTTGTCCCGCAGGTCGTCGTAGTCGATATGACCGACGGCCAGATCCACTCCATTCGCTGCGACAGCGGCGAGATCAAGGTTGTCTGCTACGACACCAGCGACACCGACGAGCATTCGGCGGCCGTGGCGAATCGGCCCCTCGGCGAGAACGGGCAGCTCGTGCGCTGCTGGTCGCACGCCCAACTGGCGCAGGTCGATCCCGGCCTGAAGCCGGCTCAGATTTGATCGGCAAGTTCGATGTGCGTTTTCACAGGCCCTTCGGGGCCTGTTTTTTTGACACGCGGACGCAGACCAGGAGTTACGTCCCGCAGCAAACCAGAAGATATTTCAATCACCCATCGACGCATCGGAAAAGAAAACAACCAGTCGCCGCCTTTATTTCCACCGAGCCATTAAAACGAGGCGGTGTCAAGCACCAAGTGCAACAGCGGAATCACTGAAGGGAGTGGCTGGCTTGGGTGAGCTTTTCCAGCATGGCCTGGTAGACGGCGATCGGAGGGTAGAAGCCGTGGATGGCGCGCGGGCGGTTGTTGAGCCGGTCGGCGATCGCATCGAGCTCTTCCTGGCTGTAGACCGACAGGTCCGTGCCCTTGGGCAGGTACTGGCGCAGCAGACCGTTGATGTTCTCGCAACTGCCCCGCTGCCACGGACTGCGCGGGTCGCAGAAGTAGACCCGGATGCCGGTGGCCTCAGTCAGCTCCGGGTGGCGCGCCATTTCCTTGCCGCGGTCGTAGGTCAGGGTCTTGCGCATCGGCTCAGCAATGCTGCGCAGCTTGGCGGTGAAGCCCTCCAGGGCCGAGGCTGCCGTGGCATCCTTGAGCTTGGCCAGCATCACCAGACGCGAGCTGCGCTCGACCAACACCCCAACGGCCGAGCGGTTGGCCGCCCCCTTGAGCAGATCGCCTTCCCAGTGCCCCGGGAAAGCCCGCTCGTTGGCCTCGGGCGGACGCAGGTGGATGCTGACCGCCTCGGGCAGCTGGCCACGCCGGTCCTGGCCTCGCGAGCGCGGCATGCGCTTGGCTTGCGCACGCCTCAGACAGGCGATGAGTTCCTTGCGCAGCTCACCGCGCGGCATCGCGTAGATGCAGTTGTAGATGGTCTCGTGCGAGACGCGGCGATCCGGATCGTCGGGCCACATGCGCTTGAGTGTGCCGGCAATCTGAGACGGCGACCAGCCCTCCAGCAGGAAGTGGTGCACCACGCCGAAGAGCACACCGTCTTCGGAGAGCTTGCGGCTGCGTCGGCGCTTGAGCCGCATCACATGGGCACGCGCCCCGGCTGCCCGCGCGTCATAAGTGCTGCTGCCTGCCGGCACGAAGGCCGCGCGCTGCGGCCAGTCCAGCGCTCGCCGGATCTCGCGCGTGATCGTCGACGGCGAGCGTTGCAGCGTGCGGGCAATGCTGCGAGCCGAGCAGCCCTGCTGCAGCATGATCATGATGGTGGCGCGCTCTTCGGCGCTCAAGTGCTGGTAGCGGGTTCCCATGGGTCGGCGGCAGGGTCGGGTACAAGGCAGATCAGGGGTGTTGCACTTGATTATTGACTCCGCCCGATAAAGAACGAGTCTTAATTTTCAACTAATCGACATATGAAATAATCTATCAGGGATTTATTTTTCAATATAAATCATAAACTTACCGATTGATTTAGATCAATCAAACAAATTCGGCCAGCACCCATACTTCAGTCATTGGACGTCAATGGATGCTCGCAATGGCCAAGAGGCACCTTCTCGAATCCACACATCCTTCCGGCAGGAAGCGCCGCCTATTGATGCTTTCGGTCGCATTGGTGGGAGCGGTATTTTTGATATGGCTGGCGGTGGCCGTGTTCAACACGCGCACTTCCCGTGTCGCAGTGAATGATGATGGTCTCCCGGTCAGCGGCGCGACCGAGTTGACCCCGCAGCAGCACCAGCTGGTTGAACAGGGCCGCTACGTCGCGCGCTTGGGCGATTGCGTTGCCTGCCATACGTCTGAGCCTTCCAAGCCCATGGCAGGTGGCCTTGCGCTGGAAACGCCTTTCGGCAAGCTCTATTCCACCAATATCACGCCGGACAAGGCCACGGGCATCGGCGGTTACAGCCTGGAGCAGTTTGACCGCGTCATGCGCCTTGGGGTGGCGGCCGATGGTCACAACCTGTATCCGGCCATGCCGTACCCGTCCTACGCGAAGATGACGCCGGACGACATGAAGGCGCTTTATGCCTACTTGATGCACGGCGTCACGCCCGTCGAACAAGCGAATCGGCCTTCGGATATGGGCTTTCCGTTCAACCAGCGCTGGGGGCTGGCGCTTTGGAACGCGGTGTTCCTGGAAGACGAACCCTTCCAGCCTGTGCAGGACAAGAACGAGGTGTGGAACCGAGGGGCGTACCTCGTGCAGGGGCTAGGCCATTGCGGTGCCTGTCACACGCCTCGCGGCGTTGGCTTCCAGGAGAAGACCATGACCAGCGAGGGCTCCGCCGGCCACCTGTTCCTGGCCGGTGAAACCGTCGAAGGCTGGCGTGCTCTGAGCCTGCGCAACCTCTGGACCCCGGAGGAAACCGCCGAGATGCTCAAGACCGGACGCAACAAGCACGGCACCGTCTCCGGCAACATGGTGGATGTGGTGCAGCACAGCACCCAGTACATGACCGACGACGACCTGATGGCCATCGGCATCTTTCTGAAATCGTTGCCGCCCGGCGAGGACGACCTACCCATGCAGCTCGCCCAGGGCCCGGAGTCTGGCATCCCACCGTACCGGACTGGTGGCATGGCCAAACCCGGCGAAGTGCCCGGTGACATCTTCACTACGCGCGGTGGCCTTGGCTACCTGCAATTCTGTGCCGACTGCCACCGCTCCAACGGCGATGGTGTACCCAATGCGTTCCCGTCGCTGGCCGGCAACAACACCCTGCAATCGCAGGACCCGGCCACGCTGATCCACATCATGCTGACGGGCTGGCAGGCGCCGGTCACGCAAAGTCATGCACGGCCACTGACGATGCCTTCGTTCGCGCAGTTGAGCGACCAGGAGATCGCCGAAATCCTGAACTTCACACGCCGCGCCTGGGGACGGGCCGACGCTCATGAAATCAGAGCCAGCGAAGTAAGCCGCGCCCGCAAGCACCTTGACGCCACCGCCGACAATCACCGTCCGTTCGAGACACCGCGCCTGGCAGAGATGCTCAAGGAAAAGAACGCGGAGCAACTGGTGTTGGGGGCACGCCTGAACATCGACACGGCGCGCATGCTGCCGAGCAATGTGGGCAACAAGCTCAACTGCGCCAGTTGCCACCTGAATGCCGGCACGGTGGCCGACGGCTCGCCCTATGTCGGGGTCTCCGCGTTCTTCCCCAGCTACGCCTCGCGCGCAGGTCGCGTCATCACGCTGGAAGAGCGCATCAACGGATGCTTCCAGCGCTCGATGCACGGCAAGCCATTGCCCATCACCAGCGACGAGATGAAGGCGATGGTCGCCTACTTCGACTGGATGAAGCGAGAAACCAAGCCCGAAGACAAGGTGGAAGGCCGCGGCGTGGGCAAGGTCGATCAAACGCTCATCCCCAACACCGAGAACGGCAAGCGCATCTATGCCGCCCAGTGCGCGCTGTGCCACGGCGCGAACGGGGAAGGTGTCAGGAACGCCAAGGGCGAGATGGTCTATCCACCGCTGTGGGGCGGCGAGTCCTTCAACATCGGCGCCGGCATGGCCCGCACCTACACAGCGGCGGCCTTCGTCAAGCGGAACATGCCCATCGCATTTGGCACCCATTTCCCACTCGGCCAAGGAGGGCTCACTGACCAAGAGGCCGTGGACGTGGCCGAATATTTCACCCACATGGATCGCCCGGATTTTGCGCCCAAGGGTAAGGACTGGCCCAACGATAAGAAGCCCGCTGATGCGCGCTATTAAGGGTGTTGATAGACATATGGGGCTGCACGCACCCTATGGGTCGCATGCAGTCGAAGGCATGCCACGCGCAGCAACCGAGACCAGGGGAGAATCAGTCCGGCTCATTCCTTGGAAAACACTGCCGGTGGTACTGATGTTGTCCTGCGCACCGGCGCTGGCAGTGAATGTGGCACCTGCCACCGACGTGTCGGCGCAAATATTCATCAACGCCAGCCAGCTCGACCGAGGCGACGTGACCAGCGCCGACGAAGACCCGGCGCTGGATCTGAAGCGCACTTTTATTACCCTTGACCATCGCTTCAACCAGAATTGGTCAGCGCAGGTAACGACCGACGTGCAGTGGCTGCGCAACGACGATCCGAGCGACGTGTGGCTGCGCCATGCCTACCTGCAGCGCAGCTTCGGCAAGGGCCGCTGGCTGCGTCTGGGTAATGCGCCGACGGCATGGATTCAACAGGAGTCAATGCGTGAAGGCTACCGCTACATCGATGCCGGCCTGATCGCACGTACCAAGATGGGCGCACCGGCAGACTACGGAGCGCACGTCCAGTATGTGCGTGGGGATTTCACCTATGCCGCATCGATCGTGACCGGCGCGGGCTTCCAGCGACCTCGCCTGGGCAAGCGGGCCGATGTTGAGATGAGGCTCGGCTGGACGCCAGGCAAACGCCTAGAGCTGGCAGTGGGCGGTTACCGCGGCACCCGCGCCCAGGATGCCGGTCACAAACCGCGCGAGCACACCGCGCGGCGCTGGAATGCCATGGCCAGTTGGGTCGGCGAACGTGGACGCATCGGCGGGCAGTATTTCCACGCCGACAATTGGACCCGGGTCACCAAGCCCGGTGACGATGACCAGCGTGGATGGTCGGCATGGGCGAGCCACCAGATCACCCCTCGGTATGCGCTGTTCACCCGCCACGACATGACTCGCATGAGCCTGGACATCGACCCACGCATGCAGGAGCGTTACCACGTGATCGGTGTGGAGTGGAAACCCAATCGTCACCTGCGTCTGGCAGCAGTAGGCAAGCGCGTGCTGCAGGAGATGGCGAACGTGCGGATAGAGAGTCACGAGGCAGGCTTGTGGACGCAACTCGCATTCTGAACAGACGATCATGACCCACCGCTGGCGCAGGGCTTCTGATCCACCCGACATGGCTTCTGTCCTAGGGGAGCGACCCGGCCGTCACTAACGGCATGCCGATAATCGGATAATCCGCAGATCGTATTGTTTGCTGCCGCGCACCGCTTGAGCGGCGATGGTGAGGGCTCGATGTTTCAGGACGCCGAGCCATGTGCCCCTCTCCCCCCTGGTTTCACCATCCCGAACGCCGCCTGCTGGCGGGTTTTCTCGGCCTGCTTTGGTCGGTGCTGGCTGGCGGCTGCGCGACGGCGAGCGCGCCGGTCGCGCCCGACACCATCGAGGAAGTCTCGGCCGCGCCCGTACCCGAGGCGCCCGAGTACATCCCCGTCGTGCGCTACGACCGCTACACCCTCGTGGAACTGGCACCAACAGCAGCGCAGCGCGACCTGCTGTTGCAGACCATCGACGTGTCGATGCCCGAGGATGCACGCGCCACGGTCGGCGACGGGCTACGGCATGTGCTCAAGCGCAGCGGTTACGGCTTGTGCCGGACGGCGCACGCGGTGATCGAGCTGTACACCCTGCCGCTGCCGGCGGCGCACCTGCACCTCGGCCCCATGACCCTGCGCGATGCGCTGCTCACCCTGGCTGGTCCGGCCTGGGAACTGCACGCGGATGACCGCGCGCGGCAAATCTGCTTCGAGCGGCCCGGCGACAGCATGACCGCCGACAACGTACCCGCGCCGCCCGCCACCGAGGCGGTGCAGACGTTCCCGCTGGTGCCCGAGGCATCGGAAGGTCAGCCATGAACGCCCCGCAGCCCGCCCACCGTTCAACGGCCGCCGTGGTGGTGCAGAGCCTGATGTGGCTCTGGCTGATCGGCCTCAGTGTTCTGGTGGCCCTGGGCTACCAGGCCATGAACGACCAGGCCGACCAAGATCGCCTCGATTCCCGCCTGCAACGCTTGGAAGCGCAGGCAACAGGCCTGGCCGAGGCCGTCGAGGCCATCCAGCAGCGTCCGGCCGTCGCCACGGCGGCAGACCTCAAAGACACCCGCCAAATCCTGGAAGCACGCGCGGCCCAGGTCGAGAAATCGCTCAGCGGCTACGCCGCTGCCGACGATCTTCAGGCACTGCGCGCCGAGGTCGAGCAGATCAAGACGCGCCAGACCGCTGCGCGCGCGGCTCGCGCACCGAGCAAGCCCGCCGCCAAATCCGAACCACCGCCGTTCCCGTTCCGCATCGTCAGTGCCGAACTGCGCGCCGGCCAGCGCAGCGTGTCCGTCGCGCCGAGCGGCGGGGACTTCACGCCCGACCAGCTCCAGGTGCTGCTGCCCGGCGATGCGGTCGGCCCGTGGCGCTTGCAGACCGTCGAGGGCAGCACCGCGGTGTTCCAGGCCGGCGCCCAAATCCGCCGCGTGGCGATTCCCTGATCGGAGCACACCATGAAGCCGTCGATCATCCTCTCCGCGTTCCTGCTGGCCTCGGCCCAGTGGCCCGCCTGGGCCCAGCAGCCCACCTCCGCTCCCGCCCGCAATGCGCAGAGCCAGGAGCGCCCGCTGGCCACCCGCGCCCTGGACGACCGGGTGGCAAGCGACTGGGGGCTGCAACCACAGGAATGGGCGCGCTACCGCGAACTGATGGACGGGCCCTTGGGCATCTACTCGCCCAATCTGGACCCGCTGTCGGCCCTGGGCATCGAGGCCCGCACCGATGAAGAACGGCGGCGCTATGCCGAACTGCAAGTGCAAGTCGAAGCGCGCCGCGTGGAGAAGCTGCTCGCCTATCAGCGTGCCTACGACGAGGCCTGGCAGCGCTTGAACCCCGGCATGCAACGGGTAAACCTGCCTGACGACAAGCCAGCGGCCGGAGCCACGCGCGGCTCGGGTCGCACGGCGGTGTTCGTGAAGGACGGTTGCGCGGCCTGCGACCAGCTCGTGCAGCGTCTGCAATCGGCGGGCACCGAGTTCGACCTGTACATGGTGGGTAGCCGCCAGGACGACGGGCGCATCCGCGATTGGGCCAAGCGCGCGAACGTCGATCCTGCGCGCGTGCGCGGCGGCACCATCACGCTGAACCATGACGGCGGCCGCTGGCTGTCGCTGGGCCTGCCCGGCGACTTGCCCGCGGTCGTGCGCGAGGTGAACGGCCAATGGCAGCGCCAGCCGTAGCCGTCCCCCTGCGCGCACTGATGCTCGTCGCTGGCTTGTGCGCCTGCGTAGCCCAGGCCCAGGAGGTTCCGCCACCGGCCTACCAGCTTGCCGCCCAGCGAGCAGGCATCCCTTCGACGGTGCTCTACGCCGTGGCCTTGCAGGAGAGCGGCATCCGCCGCAACGGTCGCACCGTCCCGTGGCCGTGGTCCCTCAACGTCGCCGGCCAGTCGCGCCGCTTTGCCACGCGCGCCGATGCCTGCGCAGGTCTCCAGCAGGCGATGCGCTCCACGCCGCACACGCGCATCGACGCGGGCCTGGGCCAGATCAACCTCGGCTATCACCAGCGGCGCTACGCCAATGCGTGCGACTTGCTCGACCCGTACCGCAACCTCGCCACCGCTGCCGAGATCCTGAAGGAACAGCACGCCCCCGGCGAGGACTGGTTGCTGGCGATCGGCCGCTACCACCGCCCCGCGGGCGGTGAACCCGCTGCCCGCTATCGCCGTAGCGTGTCCCGCCACCTTGCCCGTGTGCAGGGCGCGCGCCCAGCCGCCGCGGCCCTCGCCGCGCGCCAGGAGACATCCCCATGACGACATCCCATCTGGCCTTTCGGGGTCTGCTCGTACTGCTGGCGGGCCTGCCGCTGGCCTCGCGTGCCGGCGAGCCGCTGATCGTGGTCGAAGACCGGGGCGGCGCGGCGGCGCTGCCGTACTACGAAGCCCTGAACCTCCAGCCGCGCGCCGGAGCGCCGGCCCGGCCGCCGATCCCGATGCCCCAGGTTCCCTCCACGCCGGCAGACGAGGCCGCGATGCTGCCGGTACGCAGCGCCAAGCTCACACCCGGCACCGTCGCGCAGCGGGTCATCGAGGCTCCGGGTCTGCGGCCTTTCGTGGTCGTCGGCGACGACGAAACTTCCCGGGCCTGGCTGCGTCGCCGTGCGGTTGCGCTGCGCGAGCGCGGCGCGGTCGGCCTGGTGGTCAACATCGAGACCGTGCAGGCCTTGGCGCGGTTGCGCGCCCTGGTGCCCGGCGTGCCGCTCGCACCCGTGTCCGGCGACGACCTGGCCGAGCGCCTGGGCCTGCAGCACTACCCGGCGCTGATCACGGCCACCGGCATCGAGCAATGAAGCCATGTCGGGGAAACAGCCAGTTGAGGTACTGCTTCGCCCAGCGGTGGAGCTATATACCGTCGCGGCGTGTGCAGGCGCCGCGTTTCTGTCCCTGGTGGCACCCTGGTCGCTCGCGCTGAGCCCCGCCATGGGCGTCGGCAGCGCGCTGGCGTTCGGGGCCTACGGCGCCATCCGCTACCGCGATGCCCGGGTCATCCTGCGCTACCGGCGCAACATCCGCCGCCTGCCGCGCTACGTGATGACCAGCAGGGACGTGCCGGTCAGCCAGCAGCGGCTGTTCGTGGGGCGTGGGTTCTTGTGGGAGCAGAAGCATACCCATAGGCTCATGCAGACGTACCGGCCGGAGTTCCGCCGCTACGCCGAGCCGACACCGGCCTACCGGCTGGCGCGTCGCCTGGAAGAACGGCTGGAGTTCGCCCCGTTCCCGCTGTCCCGGCTGCCTGCGCTCACCGGCTGGGACGTGCCTTTCAACCCGGTGCGGCCGCTGCCGCCTGTTGGCGGCCTGCCGCGCCTGCACGGCATCGAACCCGACGAGGTGGACGTCAGCCTGCCGCTGGGCGAGCGCGTCGGGCACTCGCTGGTGCTGGGCACTACGCGCGTAGGCAAGACGCGACTGGCCGAGTTGTTCGTGACCCAGGACATCCGGCGCAAGAACGCCGCGGACGAGCACGAGGTCGTGATCGTCATCGATCCCAAGGGGGACGCGGACCTGCTCAAGCGGATGTACGTCGAGGCCAAGCGAGCGGGCCGCGAGCGCGAGTTCTACGTCTTCCATTTGGGCTGGCCGGACATTTCCGCGCGCTACAACGCCGTGGGCCGCTTCGGCCGCATCAGCGAGGTGGCCACCCGCGTCGCGGGGCAGCTTTCCGGCGAAGGCAACTCAGCCGCCTTCCGAGAGTTTGCG
Source organism: Achromobacter sp. CSND-B12 (assembly GCF_052906545.1). Lineage (NCBI taxonomy): Bacteria > Pseudomonadati > Pseudomonadota > Betaproteobacteria > Burkholderiales > Alcaligenaceae > Achromobacter > Achromobacter sp. CSND-B12. The sequence goes on from NZ_JBREGJ010000001.1 coordinate 4,306,834, forward strand.
TGGCGATTCGTCAACATCATCGCCCGCGCCCTGGTGGAGCTGGGACAGCGGCCCGACTACATGCTGATCCAGCGGCACGTCATCAACATCGACGCGCTGTTCATCGAGTACGCCCAGCACTACTTCGCCAAGACGGAGCCCAAGGCCTGGGAGGTGATCGTCCAGATCGAGGCCAAGCTCAACGAGAAGAACATCCCGCGCAACATGATCGGGCGCGAGAAGCGCGTGGTGGCGCTGGAGCAGTACCTCTCGCAGGCGCGCAACTACGACCCGGTGCTGGATGGCCTGCGCTCGGCGGTTCGCTACGACAAGACGTACTTCGACAAGATCGTCGCATCGCTGCTTCCGCTGCTGGAGAAGCTGACAAGCGGCAAGATCGCCCAGCTCCTGGCCCCGAACTATTCCGACCTGACCGACCCGCGCCCGATCTTCGACTGGATGCAGATCATCCGTAAGAGGGCCATCGTCTATGTGGGCCTGGACGCGCTGTCCGACGCCGAGGTCGCCGCAGCGGTGGGCAACTCGATGTTCAGCGATCTCGTGTCGGTCGCCGGGCACATCTACAAGCACGGGATCGACGATGGCCTGCCGGGAGCATCGGCCGGTGCGCGCGTGCCGATCAATGTCCATGCCGACGAGTTCAACGAGTTGATGGGCGACGAGTTCATCCCGCTCATCAACAAAGGCGGCGGTGCCGGCCTGCAAGTCACGGCCTACACGCAGACCCTCTCGGACATCGAGGCCCGCATCGGCAACCGCGCCAAGGCCGGTCAGGTGATCGGAAATTTCAACAATTTGTTCATGCTGAGGGTCAGGGAGACCGCGACGGCCGAACTCCTAACGAGGCAGTTGCCGAAGGTCGAGGTCTATACGACCACCATCGTGAGCGGCGCGACCGACAGCTCGGACATTCGCGGGGCGACGGATTTCACGTCGAACACCCAGGACCGCATCAGCATGTCCAGCGTGCCGATGATCGAGCCGTCGCATGTCGTCGGCCTGCCCAAGGGCCAGTGCTTCGCGCTGCTGCAGGGCGGCCAGCTTTGGAAAGTGCGCATGCCGCTGCCGGCGCCGGACCCGGACGAGGTGATGCCGGCAGACTTGCAGCAACTGGCCGGGTACATGCGCCAGAGCTACAGCGAAGCGACGCAGTGGTGGGAGTTCACCAGCTCCCCGGCCTTGCAGGAGACAGGCCTGCCCGACGACCTGCTGGATGACGCCGCTCCGGCCGAACCTCCCGCGGTGGCCACCGTCAGCGACGATGGCGCCGGCAACGAGGCCTCGCAATGAAGGACGCCGCCTCGACTGCGCAGAGGGAGCAGAACCAGCGCCAGGGCCTGATCGTCGGCACCATCACCTTGCCGTTCCGGCTGCTCGGGGTACTGATCGGCTCGCTGCTGTTCTCGATCGTCGTGGAGTGCGTCGGCATGCACCTGTTCTGGAAGGACCAGGGCTGGCGGCACTCGCAGGAGATGTTGCAGTACGAACTGGGGCACCTGTCCAGCCACTTCACGCGCAGCGTGGTCGTGCAGGAGCCGGGGCGCACGGCGCACGAGCTGGTGGACACCGGCTACGAATGGGTATTCGTGCGCTCCGGTCTGCTGGAACGCATGAGCCAGACCGCCGGACGCGCCCGCGCTCCCAGCCAGGGACAGACGCACAATTTCCGCTACTACATCAGCCAGGTTTATGTCTGGACCGAGAGCTACCTGATCGCCGCTGCTTTCACGACGCTCACGTTCCTGGTGCGCCTTCTGATCCTGGTGCTCACGCTGCCGCTGATCTTCACCGCCGCGTTCGTTGGCCTGATCGACGGCCTGGTGCGCCGGGACGTGCGCCGGTTCGGCGCAGGCCGGGAATCCGGCTTCATCTACCACCGCGCGAAGGCGAGCCTGATGCCGCTGGCCGTGCTGCCGTGGGTCACGTACCTCGCGCTGCCGATCTCGGTGCATCCGCTGCTGATCCTGCTGCCGAGCGCCGCCTTGCTGGGGCTGGCGGTCTCCCTGACCGCGGGGAGCTTCAAGAAGTACCTCTAGGTCATCAATCCGGGCATGCGCGAGTTCCTATTGTTTGCGGCCTAAAAGCCCCTCGCTGCCCACGATCAAGCCATTGCTGATCACACAGGAATGGCGCGATGTTGGCTCCGATCTGGCAGCGTGCCGCGCATCGCGGCGTGCCCATCTTTCTCGTGACGGCCCTGCTGGGTCAGTCCCCGATGGCGTTGGCCGAATCCCCCGCACAGCGCCAGGAGCTGGTCGCCGCGCTGCGCCAGCTCGGCGCGCTGGAGCGCTCCGTCGCCGACAGCGCCGCGCATGCCCCCGTCCAGCCGGGCGAGCGCTACCACTTCGACTACCCGCGGCTGCTGGCTGACCTGGCGCGCGTGCGCGCCGGCATCCAGGCCCATCTCGCACCGTCGCGTGCCCAGCCGCGCGATCCCTCCGAACTGGCCGGCGACTACCGCGCCGAGCGGGCCGCTTCGCCATCGCCGACGGCGACTGCGGAAGGCAAGCCATGAACGGTGCCCAAATCTCGGCATTTCAAGCCAATAGCGGCATTGCGCCTTCCGCGATGGCGACCGTGCTGATCGGCGTCGTGTTCGCGGTGCTCCTCGTGTGGGGCGTTTGGGCCATCCGCACGGCCTATGTCGGCTGGGCCGAGAACCGACTCAACCAGCGCCAGTTTCTCGGCGTCGTCGTCCGCTTCCTGGCGATGTACCTCGTGCTGACTTTTTTCCTCCTCTCCTGACCCTGAAGGGACTGACTATGCAAACCATCCTCACTTCCCGCATCGCCCAACGCATCGCCGTGGCGCTGGCCTTCGCCACGCCTCCGGTTCTGTCGTATCCGCAAGGCTTGCCGCAGTTGGAGAACCCGACCCGTGGCACCGGCAACGGCATCATGGAGACCATCCGCAATTACGGCTACGACATCATCATGCTGGTGGCCCTGCTGGTGGTGGCCTCCATGTTCATCGGCGTCTGCTATCACGCCTACGGGACCTACGCGGAGATCCATACCGGCCGCAAGACCTGGGGCCAGTTCGGCCTCACCGTCGCGATCGGTGCCGTGCTGCTCGTAATCGGCATCTGGCTACTCACCGAAGCCACCGGCATCCTGTAAGGCGAGGCCGGTATGTCCGAGCAGCAGCACGTCCGTGCGGACGGGACGGTCACGTTCCTTCCGCACCGGCTCAACCGTCATCCCGTTGTCGTGCGCGGCCTCACCGCCGACGAGCTGTGGATCTGCTGCGGCCTGTCCGGTGCCGCCGGCCTGCTGGTCGGTGCCCCGTTGTCCTGGGTGTTCCGCACCATCGCCATCGCGCCGACGTTCGTTGTCCTGGGTGTGGCCCTGGGCATCTTCGTCGGCGGCGGCATCCTGCGCCGGCTCAAGCGCGGACGTCCCGACACCTGGCTGTATCGGCAACTGCAATGGCGAATCGCCACTCGCCATCCACTGATGGCCGGCTGGGTGGGCGGCCATGCGCTGATCTCGCGCTCGGGCTTCTGGACCACACGCAGGAGCACGCAATGAGCCGTTTCAAGAACGAAATTTCGCACCTGCAGGCGCACATCAAGACGCTCCGCCTGGGCGCTGGGGCCCTGGTCGTCGTCGCCCTGGTCATGGGCGCCGGCTGGTGGAGCGCCCCGCGCGACCTGACCATCCACGTCCCGCCCGACCTGCGCTCCGGCAGTACCCGCAAATGGTGGGAGGTACCGCCCGAATCGGTCTATGCGTTCACGTTCTACGTGTTCCAGACGCTGAACCGCTGGCCGACGAATGGCGAAGAGGACTACGCACGCAACCTCCATACGCTCTCGCCGTACCTCACCCCGTCCTGCCAGGCCTTCCTGCGCGCGGACTATGACTACCGCCGCAGCACGGGCGAGCTGCGCCAGCGCGTGCGCGGCATCTACGAAATCCCCGGCCGCGGCTACGGCGACGACCCCACGGCGCGCGTGCGCGTGGTCTCCGACCGCGACTGGGTGGTGACGCTCGACATCACCGCCGACGAGTACTACGGCGCCGAGCAGGTCAAGCGCGCTCTCGTGCGCTACCCGGTGAAAGTCACGCGGGTGGACGTCGATCCCGCCCGCAACCCGTTCGGCCTGGCGCTGGACTGCTACGACGGTGCGCCCCAGCGCATCAGCGCCCCGGAGCCGACGCGCCCGGCGCCTGGCGGCCTGTCTCCGCAAGCGCCCCAAGGAGAAAACACCCCATGAAGCATCCTGTACTCACGCTGCTGGGGCTGCTGGCCGTCGCCGTGGCCCCCGCTCAGGCGGTGGAAATCCTGCGCTGGGAGCGCATGCCGCTGGCGGTGCCGCTGAAGGTCGGCCAGGAGCGCATCGTGTTCATCGACCGGAACGTCCGCGTGGGCGTGCCCGCAGGCGTGGGCGAACGCCTGCGCGTGCAGAGCGCGGGTGGCGCGGTGTACCTGCGCGCCAGCGAGCCGATCGAGCCCACGCGGCTGCAATTGCAGGACGCCGACACCGGCGCGCTGATCCTGCTCGACATCGCGGCCGAGCCGCCCAAGGACGGCGAAGCCGAGCTGGAGCCGGTGCGCATCGTCGAGGGCAGCAGCACCCCGGCGCGCTATGGCGATCAGGCAGGCGGTGCCGACGAGGACCCGGCGCGCGCCCAGGACCAGTCAGTCGCTCGGGCAGCGCGGCGCGAGACGCCGGTTCCGGTCGTCCTGACGCGCTTCGCCGCGCAGAACCTCTACGCGCCCCTGCGCACCGTGGAGCCGCTGGCGGGCGTCATGCGGGTGAACCTGCGCCGTGGCCTCGACCTTGGCACGCTGATGCCGACGCTGCCCGTGCGCGCGGTCGCTCTCGCGTCGTGGCGTCTGGAAGACCAGTGGGTCACCGCCGTGCGTCTGACCAACAGCAGCAGCGGCTGGGTCACGCTCGACCCGCGCGTGCTGCAAGGCGATTTCCTCACCGCCACCTTCCAGCACGAAGCGCTCGGCCCCCGCGGGACGCCCGAGGACACGACCGTCCTGTACCTGGTGACACGCGGACGCGGCCTCGCGCAATCGCTGCTGCCGGCGATCCACCGCTTCGACCCGGCTGCGCACCTGCCGCAGCCGGAAGCGGAAGCCGAGGACGGCAAGGAGGCCCGCCATGCGCAGTAACGGCTTGCTCAAGTGGCTGATGATCCCGGTCGCCTTGCTGGTGCTGTTCGTTGCCATCCGACTGTTCTCCGGCGGAAGCACGTCGGCACCGCCCGCCGCGGATGCCGGTTCCAAGCTCACGCCCGAGGAAATGAAGGCGTTGGGCATCGAAGGCGATACCCCGCGCGATACCGTGGCAACGCTCGTCGCCCAGGTGAAGCAGTTGCGCACCGAGCTTCAGACCGCGCTGACCGACAACAAGTCGCAGCGCGAGGAAAACCAGCGCCTGCGCCAGCGCGAGAACTCCATCGATCAGCGCATCAATTCGGCCCTCGAATCCGAACGCTCGAACCTGCGCCGCGACCAGGAACAGGCGGCCAGTGCGCGCCAGCAGACCGAAGGGCTGCTCGCCGACCTGCAGCGGCGTCTGGACAGCATCGGCGGGCGCGGCGGCGGCCATGCCGATCTGCCCGTGGGCCTGGGGCTGCGCGACGGCGACGAGGCCGGCATGGAAGGCGGCATGCGCTGGGTCGAACCGGACGACGCGAAGAAGGCCGAGGGACGCAACGGCAGTCGTGGCGCGGGCAGCGGCATGAGCTTCCCGACGAGCTTCGGCCCGGCGCAAAGCACGCTGGAAACGACCGCGGAAACCGTGGCGAACGCCGGCGCACGTGCGGCAGGCGTCAAGAGCGCCAAGCCGGTCTATACCGTGCCAACCAACTCGACGCTGATGGGGTCGGTCGCGATGACGGCGCTGATCGGCCGCGTGCCGATCGACGGGACGGTGAACGACCCGTATCCGTTCAAAATCCTGGTCGGCCCAGACAACCTGACCGCGAACGGGATTGACATCCCGGACGTGGCCGGCGCCGTGTTCTCCGGCACCGCATCGGGCGACTGGACGCTTTCGTGCGTGCGCGGTCAGGTGCGCAGCATCACCTTCGTCTTCCACGACGGCACGATCCGCACCATCCCCGAAGACCGCGACGGCAACCAGCAGAACAACCAGCAGCAGAACTCTCAAACCGGGGGCCTGGGCTGGATCAGCGATCCGTATGGCATCCCTTGCGTCAGCGGCGAGCGGCGCAGCAACGCCCAGCAGTACCTCGGCTCGCAGGCCCTGATCACCGCGGCCGGTGCCGGCGTGGCCTCGCTGATCGACAGCGACAGCGGCCAGATGTCCTACGTCGGCGCCGACGGTTCCATCGGCAGCGTCGGCATCTCGGGCAACGAGGCCGTGGGCCGCATCCTGGCCGGTGGCGTGCGCGACATGGCGGACTGGGTGAACAAGCTGTACGGGCAGGCGTTCGCGGCCGTCTATGTCCAGCCCGGCGCGAAGGTCGCCGTCCACCTCGAAAAGCCGCTCGCCATCGACTTCGATCCCGAAGGCCGCAAGGTCGATCACCGCGCAGGAGAAAGCCATGCTCTCGAACTTGAATAGGGGCCTGGCGCTGGCCCTCGCCGTCGCGGTGCTCGGCGGCTGCGCCACCAGCAAGGAAAAGCTGCTGCCCCACGGCGACAGCACGATGATGGACATCTGGCAGCAGAACGCCGGCGACGGCGGCGGGAGCGCCGGCCAGGCGGCACGCCGGCAGTTGCTCGATGCCCGCCAGAGCCTGCGCCGGCCGCTGACCGAGGCCGACGTGCAGGCCGCGCCCGCCGAGCAGACGCGCTACACGCGCACCGCGCGCAACGAGGTCTATCGCCAGTTCCACCGGCTGCCGAATCCCGATCTCGTCATGTACGTGTATCCGCACCTGGCGGGCTCGGACCCTGTACCTGTGCCGGGCTACACGACGGTCTTCCCCCTCTATCAGCGCGTGCAGTACGCCATGCCGGGCGAGCGCGTGGAGGAATACTGATGCGCTGGAAACTTCCCTGGCCGAAGCTGGCCGCATCCAGCGCCAGCGACGACGAGCAGCCGGACGGTTGGCAGCGCCACGTCGATGCCTTGCGCCAGGCCGGCATCCCCGAACCTGGCGCAGCGGTCCAGGGCCGCAGGCCGGCGACGGTAGCCGACGAGCAGGCGCTGTACGACGTCGCACCGTCGTTCGCGGAACTGCTGCCTTGGGTGGAGTTCCTGCCGCAGTCGAAGTCCATGCTGCTGGAGGATGGGCAGTCGGTCGCTGCCTTCTACGAGCTGGTGCCGCTGGGCACCGAGGGCCGGGAACCCGGCTGGCTTGCGCATGCCCGCGATGCCTTGGAGAACGCGCTCCAGGACTCGTTCGATGAGCTGGACGAAAACCCCTGGGTGCTCCAGCTCTACGCCCAGGACGAGCCCAGCTTCGACCAGTACATGCAGACCCTGCGCGACTATGTGCAGCCGCGCGCCCGGGATACCGCGTTCACCGAATTCTACCTGCGCTTCTTCGGCCACCATCTGCGCGCGGTCGCCAAGCCGGGCGGCCTGTTCGAGGACACGGTAGTCACGCGGCTGCGCTGGCGCGGCCAGACGCGGCGGGTGCGCATGGTGATCTATCGCCGTGCCACCGGGCAGGCAAGCCGCCGCGGCCAGACACCCGAGCAGATGCTGAACATCGTCTGCGACCGCCTGTGCGGCGGCTTGGCGAACGCCGGCATCCAGGCACGGCGCATGGTCGCAGCCGACGTCCACGACTGGCTGCTGCGGTGGTTCAATCCGCGCCCCGCGATGCTCGGGCCGAGTGCAGAGGACCGGGAGCGCTTCTACGCGCTGGCGCGCTACCCCGACGAGACCGAGGAAGGCGAAATCGAGCTGGCGAGCGGGCGGGATTTCAGCCAGCGGTTGTTCTTCGGCCAGCCACGCTCCGACGTGGAGCACGGCACCTGGTACTTCGACGGCATGCCGCACCGTGTGCTGATCACCGACCGGCTCCGCATGCCGCCCGCCACGGGTCACCTGACGGGCGAAACCCGCAAGGGCGATGCGATCAACACCCTGTTCGACCAGATGCCGGAAGACACCTTGATGTGTCTCACCATGGTCGCCACACCGCAGGATGTGCTGGAAGCGGACTTGAACCACCTGGCGAAGAAGGCCGTGGGCGAGACGCTGGCGTCGGAGCAGACGCTCAAGGACGTGCAGGAGGCGCGGTCCCTGATCGGCAGCGCGCACAAGCTCTACCGGGGAACGCTGGCGTTCTACCTGCGCGGGCGCGACGAGGCGGAACTGGACCGGCGCGGCCTGGACCTGGCGAACGTGATGCTCAACGCCGGCTTGCAGCCGGTGCGCGAGGACGACGAGGTGGCGCCACTCAACAGCTACTTGCGCTGGCTGCCGTGCTGCTACAACCCCGGCCAGGATCGGCGCAGGTGGTACACCCAACTGATGTTCGCGCAGCACATCGCGAACGTATCGCCGGTGTGGGGCCGCGCCCAGGGTACCGGGCATCCCGGCATCACCGTGTTCAACCGCGGCGGCGGCCCGATCACGTTCGATCCGCTCAACCGCCTAGACCGACAGATGAACGCCCACTTGTTCCTGTTCGGCCCCACCGGCTCCGGCAAGAGCGCCACGCTCAACAACCTATTGAATCAGGTCACGGCCATCTACCGGCCAAGGCTGTTCATCGTGGAAGCCGGCAACAGCTTCGGCCTGTTCAGCGACTTCGCCAAGCGCCTGGGCCTGACCGTGAACCGGGTCAAGCTGGCCCCCGGCTCGGGCATCAGCCTGGCCCCCTTCGCCGACGCGCGCCGGCTGATCGAGACGCCCAGCGACGTGCAGACGCTCGATGCCGATGCGCTGGACGAAGACCTGCCACCGGATGTCGCGGCGATGGAGGCAGACGAGCAGCGCGACGTGCTGGGCGAACTGGAGATCACGGCACGGCTGATGATCACCGGCGGCGAGGACAAGGAAGAAGCCCGGATGACGCGGGCCGATCGCTCGCTTATCCGCCAGTGCATCCTCGACGCCGCCGAGCACTGCGTGGCCGAGAAGCGCACGGTGCTCACGCGCGACGTGCGCAATGCACTGCGCACCCGCGGCCAGGACCCAACGCTGCCCGAGATGCGCCGCGTGCGACTGCTGGAAATGGCGGATGCGATGGATATGTTCTGCCAAGGCACAGATGGCGAGATGTTTGACCGCGACGGCACACCATGGCCGGAAGCCGACATCACCCTGGTCGATCTGGCGACCTACGCCCGCGAGGGCTACAACGCACAGCTCTCCATCGCCTATATCAGCCTGATCAGCACGGTGAACAACATCGCCGAACGCGACCAGTATTTGGGGCGCCCGATCATCAATGTGACCGACGAAGGACACATCATCACGAAGAATCCGCTGCTCGCGCCCTACGTCGTGAAAATTACAAAGATGTGGAGGAAATTGGGGGCCTGGTTCTGGCTCGCGACGCAGAACATCGACGACCTGCCACGCGCCGCGGAGCCAATGCTCAACATGATCGAGTGGTGGATCTGCCTCAGCATGCCACCCGATGAAGTCGAGAAGATCGCGCGGTTCCGCGAACTCTCGCCCGCGCAGAAGGCGCTGATGCTGTCGGCCCGCAAGGAGGCGGGCAAGTTCACCGAGGGAGTCATCCTCTCCAAGAGCATGGAAGTGCTGTTCCGCGCCGTGCCGCCAAGCCTGTACCTCGCGCTTGCGCAGACCGAACCCGAAGAGAAGGCCGAGCGCTACCAGCTCATGCAGCAATACGGCTGCACCGAACTGGAAGCGGCCTTCAAGGTAGCCGAGAAGATCGACCAAGCACGCGGCATCGAGTCGCCGGCCTTGGAACTGTCGTAAGCCGGAGAACGCCATGGAACCGAAACGTCCCTCCATCCCGATGCAGGTCCAGGCGTTCCGCCGTCGCAATCGGCGGCTCCGCTGGCCTTGGGTATTGGCTGCTGCGCTGGTCGCGCTGCTGCTGATCTGGCTGGTGTCCCGGTCGCCCGGTGATTCCTCGCCACAGCCGCCCGCGCCGGCCAGCATCATGCAGCCCTCCGGCCCGCCCTGGCAGATGGGCAACCCGGAGGGTCGCTTCACGCTGACGCTCTATGCCGACCTGGAATGCCCGTTCTGCCGGGAGTACTTCCCCCAGCTCAAGCACTGGGTCGGCAACAACACCGACGTGGCGCTGCAATGGCACCACCAGCCGCTGGCCGCGCACGAGCCGGCCGCGTCGGCCGAGGCCCGCCTGGCCGAGTGCGCCGCCGAAGCAGGCGGGCATGCAGCGTTCTGGCAGGCAGTCGAATGGGTCTATGCCCATACGCGCAGCGACGGCCAGGGCTTGCCGGATGGGCTGCGCTACCCCGAATCCACACCGGCCGTCGAGCAGTGCATGGCAAGCGAACATCCCGATGCGACCATTCGCGCCCAAGCCGCGGAAGCCACCAAGAGCGGCGTAACCGCAACGCCGTCGCTGCGCCTGCTCGATCGCCAGACGGGACAGGCCATCCTGCTGCAGGGGCCGATCGAGGGCGACGCCTTGCTGTCGGCGATGGACATGCTGGCGGCCGATAACCCGGCCAGCGATGCGGCGGCCGTGGTCACCACCCCCACATCCGAAATGCCTGCCGACGTTGTCGGCGACGTGCCCAGGTAGCCCTCGGTCTTGGAGGCTACGGCTCGGCTTGCCGCGCTGACCGCTACCCGTTCGCTTCGCATCCTGGCTGCGAACAATCACCGCTGCGCGGTGGTGGATGCAACTTGCTCCGCTGTTTCCATCCCCAGGAGGGCTTGCCCTCCCAGGGTGGCGCCTTCCGTCTACATTCTGGAGGTTCGCCATGTCTCTCATCGTCAATGGCTCCTGCGTGGAGCCACGTTTTGCCCCAGCGTCCCAATCTGATGACCGGATCATCCGGCAAGCCATCGCGCTGCTGGAACAGCGGATCTTCAAGAAGGGGCCATTCCTGGATGGGCCCACCGCTGTCAAGGATTACCTGCGCCTGAAATTGGTCGCCGAGCCGAACGAAATCTTCGCTGTCGTTTTCCTCAACAACAAGCACGAGGTACTCGCCTACGAACCGATGTTCAAGGGCACGATCCATTCGGCCACGGTACATGCGCGCCCGATCATGCAGCGTGCCCTGGAACTGAACGCCGCAGCCGTCATTTTTTCGCACCAACATCCTTCTGGCTGTACGGAGCCATCAAGCGCAGACTGCGCGATAACGCAAACATTGAAGACTGCCTTGGCACTGATCGATGTGAGGGTGCTGGATCACCTCATCGTCGGCCAGGGTACACCGTACTCGTTCGCGGAATCCGACATGCTGTAGCAATGACATCGGCTCCTTGATCTATGCGGAGGCTTCGGCCTCCGCTTTTTCATGGGTGGAAGACAAGCAGGTATGCGGGCAGTCCGCGATGCGCATTGTTTGTTGGGGCCGCATCGGCTTCGCGTTTGACTACTGTCCTGATCAACTTCAAGGGCACGCGACATGCCAGCATCTCTTTCCAGGTTCGCGCCGGGCTGGCGAACCCTCGGCCTGGCCGTCGCGCTGCCGGCCGCCCTGGCCGTTTTCAGCCCGGCCACCTTCGCCGCCGACGTAGTGGTCGTCACCGACAGTCGCCACCCGGTCAAGACCATGGGCGGCGAACGGCTGATCGAACTGGACGAAGCCCACCGGATTGAAGCGGAGCTTTCGGCGGGACTGTCCGCCGACTCCGAACAGGCAACAGTCATCGTCAGGCGCCGGCTCTCCAGCGGCGGTGCCGATCTCCAGCGACACATCGCTTCCGCATACCAGGGCGTCACAGACGCATGGAGCCTGGGCATCACCGGCATCCCGGCCGTCGTCGTAGACCAACGCTACGTGGTCTACGGCGAACCGGACGTGGCTCGCGCCGTCGCGCGCATCGAGCAGTACCGGAGGAACCAGCCGTGACCCGACCATTCGACCTGTTGAGGCGCCTGCGCGCTGGCGTGGCGTCCGTGCTGCTACTCAGTGCCACCGGAAGCTACGCCCTCGACACCGCCACCGTCGTCGGCTCGGTGGCATCGCCCGACTGCCTCGAATACCGGGTCGTCGGCATCTGCTACTGGCTCTACTGCACTTGGACCGGCTGCACCGTGCGCACGTCTATCAAGGTTCGCCACTACATCCCCGATGCCGTCGTCTCCAGCTACAGCAATACCGGCGAGAACCCCTGGGTCGAAGTCCGGGCGATGAGCACGCCCAACCCATCCGCCCAAGCAGGCGGCGACGGAACCACGAACGAAGACCACGAGAACGACCTCGCCAAGTTCAAGAACGCCGACGTGATCGGCCACCCTGGCGTCGAGGTGTTCAACCAGTTCGTCTCGTCGTCGGGCTACTTCTGCGAGGGCGCGGGTACGGCGTTCATGCCGTACTTGCTCAGCACGCTGGATACGCTGGCCTGGCGCTACAACGTGCCCGAGATGGCCTACCCGGAAGCGCTGGTTCCAGGCATGCGCGAGGTCGGCGCACGCACCACGATGAACCTCTGGGGCAACGTGTATCCCCGTGGCGGCTTCCTGCACCAGACCGACGACCACAAAGCTGGTGCCGTGGTGGCCCAACGTGCAGGTGATGTTGTCACGCGCCGCGGGCAGATCCACGTCTATCAGCCGCTGCTCGCCGATTCGCGGCCCGGCTACTGGCCTGCCGGCGCGCTGGTGGAGGGCGACGCATCGACCGGGAAGTGGCAGGAACTCACGCCCGTTCTGTCCTCGTCCTGCACGGTTTTCCCGCGTAACGATTTCCTGACCCAGGCCCAGCAAGGCGACTACGCCTGGGCATTGTGGCGGCCCTATGCCTGCTGCGAACGCAAGGGCCAGGTCTTCCTCGGCAGCGTCGATTTCAACTGAGGTGGCACCATGAAGATTCGTACCGCACTCAATCCGCTCTCCCGCCAGGCACGCCACACGAAGATCGTCCTGGCGCTGGCCGGCACGCTCGCGCTGGCCAGCGGCGTGGCCTGGGGCCAACTGGGCTACCAGACCAGCGGCAGCGTCATCGGCGATGACGTCATGTACTCGATCGGCGGCGGCAGTGCCGTGTCGATGGGACGCGCGGCCGGCATGCGCTCCCTCGGGGTGGGCGTGGGCTGGAACAGCAACTTGATCTGCGGCGACATGAGCATCCAGACCACGTTGAAGAACCAGCTCAACGGCATCACCAACGGCTTCCAGCAAATCATGTCGTCAGTGATCCAGAGCGCCACCAGCGCGGTGGCGTCTTTGCCTGCGCTGATCATCCAGCGCGCCGATCCCGGCCTCTACAACCTGCTTACCAATGGCGTGCTGCAGGCACGTCTCGATTTCGACCGCTCCAAGCTGACGTGCCGTGCCATGGCCGAGAAGATGGCCGACACGGCAGGCGGCCAGCTCGGCTGGAGCCAGATGGCCGAAGGCTTGGCGCTGCGCGATGCTGTGTCGAGTACGGATGCGGTCTCGGCCATCGAGCAGGCCGAGACGCGCCGCGGCAATGACGGCGTGCCGTGGATCGGGGGCAGCAACGCGGGCGGCTCCGGTCAGCCCGCAATCAAGGTCGTCGGCGATGTCACCCGCGCCGGCTACAACCTGGTCAACGGCCGCGGCGTGACCGATACGTCGTCCATCGCGCCGTCCAGTTGCAGCAGCCTCTCGTGCCAGACCTGGGCCTCGCCGCAGGCGGCCGTCGAGTGGGCCACGCGCGTGCTCGGCGAGAAGGAACAACGCACTTGCGATGCCTGCACAAAGACCGAGACGACGCCCGGCGTCGGGCTGACGCCGCTGATCCAGGAAGAGTACGACGCGAAGCTGCAGGCGCTCCAGGGTCTCGTCTCCAAGGCGAAGAACACGACGCCGGAGAACCTGCGCGAGGCCGGCAGTGCATCGCTGCCGATCACGCGCGGCGTGATCGAAGCACTGCGCGACGAGCCCGACCAGCATCTGCTGTCGCAGCGCCTGGCGTCCGAGGTCGCGCTGTCGTCCGTGCTGGAGAAAGCGCTGCTGCTGCAGCGCACGCTGCTCACGGGGAAGAAGGAGCCCAACGTCGCGGCCAACGAGCTTGCGGTGGATGCCGTAAACAAGGAGAGCGACACACTCGACCGCGAAATCCGCAACCTCAAGACGGAACTGGAGCTGCGGCGCGAGCTGGCGAACAATTCGCCCATGGCGATCATCCAGCGCCACGGCGCGCGCGCGACTGGCTCGCGCGGCATCTACGAGGGCGACCCGGTGCCTGATCGTCTCGACCAGCTCCAGAAGGGCAATCCGGGGAGTCAGCCATGAACCAGGCGCGCATGACTTGGCGCCCCCTGCGCTGGCTGTTCAGCCGGCGCGCGGCGAAAACCCTGCTGTGGTTTGTGCTGGCCGTTGCCGCCGCTGTGGGGGTCAACGTCGCGGGCATCTACCTGGTCGGCAGTGTTTCGGCCTGGGAGCGGTGGCTGGCGGCCTCGGCAGGGTATTTCTTCATCTGGCGGCTGGGCGTGTATGGGGCAACGGCCTACGGATGGCTCTGGATGCGCCGCCGGGTGCTGGCCCGCGAAGACCAAAGCGGGACAGATGGGCAGGCGCGGCGCAGGCTGATCCGCGCCGAGATCGCCGGCGTCGCCGCCATCGTCGCGCTGGAGGCCGGCCTGCTGACCCAGGCCGCTTGAGGGAGATCAAGGCCATGACGCTTTTCACGACCGACTACCTGGAGTACTACCTCACCCTCGTGTCCTGGATCGTCAACAACGGCATCTGGGCCGTACTGGTGTCCAGCGGTGTGTTCGCGCTGCCGTTCGTCGCCATCGTCGTGCAGGAATGGCTGAAGGCCCGCGCAGAAGGCGCTGACGAAGGTAACAAGGGTGTGCTCTCGGCCGCGCGCATCGAGAACCGGGTCTTCGTCGCCATCGTGGTGGTGATGTTCGCCGGCATTCCGTTCATCGACGTGGACCTCAGCACCATCCAATACGACAGCTCACGCTCGGCACAGTGCCAAGTCAGCGTGCCGCAGCCCGCGGAGACCGGCTGGTCGCAGTCTTTCAGCACCATCAACAACCAGTCGGCGAAGGTGCCGGTCTGGTGGGCCTTCATGCACGCGCTTTCGCGTGCCGTCACGAGCGCCTCGGTGGCTGCGATCCCGTGCGGCACTGACCTGCGGCAGATGCGGATGGAGATCGACGCGACCCGTATCGACGACCCGGTGCTGGCCCAGGAAGTGGCGGATTTCTCGCGGGACTGCTACGGGCCGGCGCGCGCCAAGCTGTTCATGCAGCGCCCGGATCTCGATGAGCAACAGATGCACGACGTGACCTGGATCGGCTCGCGCTTTTTCACGGACACGGGTGGCTACTACGACAGTTACCGCTCCAGCACGGCGCGCGAAGCATGGCCCTATGACGACACCCGCGATGCGGGGCTCGCGCAGGTAGCCAATGGCGGCGGCTACCCGACTTGCAGGCAGTGGTGGTCAGACGGCAGCAACGGCCTGCGCGCGCGGCTGCTGGGGCAAGTGGACCCGAGCCTGCTGAATCGCCTGGCGGGCTGGGCCGGGTTCCTGAGCCGGGCCGAGGTGGACGATTCGGTGATCCGCGCCATCGCGTCACCGCGGCAGCAGAAATTGAACCAGGGCAGCGTCTATACGGACTACGGCGGTCAGATCGACAAGTCCTTACCGAACATCGTCACCCGTGCCGCGGGCGATGTGGGGATGACAGTCGGGGCGATCGCCGCATTCCCCGCCATGGATGTAGTACGCCAGGCCGTACCGATGGTGCTCGCCCTGCTCAAGATGGCGCTGGTCATCTGCATCCCGCTTGTGCTGCTCGTGGGCACCTACGACCTCAAGACAGTCGTTACCGTCAGCGTCGTGCAGTTCGCGCTGTTCTTCACGGATTTCTGGTTCCAACTCGCCCGCTGGATCGACAGCACCATCCTCGATGCGCTCTATGGGTGGGGCTTCGGGTGGAACCGGCCGCATACCAACTTCGATCCGCTGGTGGGGCTGAACAACGCCTTCGGCGACATGCTCATGATGTTCGTCATGGGCACGATGTTCATCGTGCTGCCTACGTTCTGGATCATGGCGCTGGCTTGGGCGGGCGTTCGCGCCGGCAACGTCCTGCAAGGCCTCGCCGGGGCGACCGCTGATGCCAAGGCCGCCGGCGGGAAAGGCGGAAGTATCGCGATCAATGCAGTGGCGAAGAAGTGAACACCGCTAGTCATCCTCGACATGAGGATCGATGCGGAAACCATCGTAGGTGTAAAGGCCGAAACCTGCCGGTCCGTTTCGCCACTCTGGCTCGGGCAACGCTTCGCCCGAGTCGGCGTTGCGGGCCATCCAGGCAACCACCATGACGAACAACAGCAACAGAGCCAGCCAGAAGGCGGTGTAGAGCAATACCCCCAGCGCGGCCAGCTTGACCATCCACACCAGCACGGCAGCGGCGGCCAGCGGCATCCCCTTGGATGCCAACCAGTTCGACACACGCCGTTCGCCTCGCGCATACGCACGCCATCCGCGGCCAAATGCGCGGCCGAGGCGTTCTGCGGTGCTGATGCGGGTGGTGGTGGTGTTCATGGTCGTCTCCTACTACTGAGGAATACCTATTCCAGTTTGCTCCACTTCATTCGGTTCGTGGCGTCAACGTGTCTTCTTGCTACTTCAGGACGCTTCGTCCTATGGCCCAGCCGGACCGGGATCGGGCTCCACGCCGATGCGGTAGGTGGCAACGAAACGCGGCCAGTCCACATGGTCAACCAGGTCGATGTCCTCGACAACGCCGACTTTCGATCCCGTCCGCTCGAACAGTGCGATGCTCTTGTCGGGATAGTTGTTGCGCGACGGATAGAGCACGCCGTCGAACAGAGGCTGGCGGTCGTCTCGGCACATCGCATGCACCTGGGCAGACACCTGCTGCGTGTACGTGTAGTCGCGGCTGGCCAACTGCTCCAGGTTCAGGCCGAAGTAGCCCGCCATGACGCCCGGTGCCGTGAGGTCGGCCAGGCGCACGTCTTCCAGAACGCCTACGGCACGCACCAACCGGCTCTGGACTTCTTTCAGCGCGATCGAGCGTTGCGTGTCCGCGAGCCACTGGTGCTTGTGAAACACCGACTCCATCAGCGCCGTAGGCAGGTCGCGCCCCAGATAGAGCACGCCATAGGCCCGTGCCGGGTCATCGTAGCGATTCGTGCCGCTGCGGCCGTAGTAAAGGGGGCTGCCCCGATAGGCGACGCGGCTCACATGCTGGAGCAGTTCACCGGCATCGATCAGGAACGAAGGCAGCTCGTGGCTCATGACGGTCTCGCTTCAATGCACCTGCACGCCCAGCACGTTGAACACGGCCTCGGCCACGTCGTCGATCGTGCCATGCGTCACCGCATCCACCGGCGAGCGGCCGCCCAAGCCTTCGAGCGGTTCGGACAGCGCGCGATAGATCGTCCAGTGGTCGATACCATCGATCTCCTGGAGCACGGTTTGGGTCAATTGCTGCTTCACCGGGTCGAGCTGCCAGTCGGGCAGCTTCTGGCCGCGCGGCCCCACGTTCAGCGCCAGCAACCGGCGCGCGAGGATGTCCTTGTAGATCTGCTGGCGCGACTTGTCGGCCAGCTTGGCGAACTCGGCGGGCGGCAGGTTGTGCGGCTGGTTGAAGGCTTCGAGCAGCACGGCGCGGCCTCGCTGGACGTCGGTTTCAGTCGGTGCCCAGCGCGTGTCGGCGCGCAGCGCAGCCGCCTTGCGCTCCAAGGCCTGCGCCACCGTTTCGCCTTCGAGGTTGGCGGGCAGCTTCACCGCTTCCACGCGCTCGTGAATGAACGCCTGCAACTCGGCCGCGAAAGCCGGGGCATTGCGGATTTCGACGGTATCCGCGAAACGGCGCACATCCTCCACGGTGACGCGCGGCAGACGGTCGGCAATGAATTCGATCGCAGTGGGCATGGTCATCTCCCAAGTAGGTTTGAGACAGGATTCACTCTAGTCGCCTTTGTCGCCTTTGTCAACTTTGTCGCCTTGGCAACGACCTACCTGGTGAAAGCGCTCTCGGAGCATAGGCCGAGGGCGGTGCTGGGTCCCCGTCCAATCCATTCAAGCGAGTTCCGCATTGACGCTGGAGCCGCAGCTCAAGCCCCGCTATACCAAAACGGTGAAAGGCCAAAGGGCCGAAACGGCACGGGAATGGGGCGCAAGGGGAAAGGCCCTACCTCGAAAAGGCCAAAAGGCCTCCTGGCCGGCCCGCCATGAGGACATCGACATGCTCTCCCTGTTCCAGCGGAAACGGCCCCCGGTCGCCGCCGCTCCATCGCCACCGCCCGCCATCGACCTCCCGAAAGGGTTGATGCGGCCGGAGTCGGCCGCATCGCTGCTGGCCACCCCGCGCCGGCAGAAGTTGCTGGAGCACATCTGGCAACGCACCTCTCTTTCGCGCAGACAGTTCGCCACCTTGTACCGTGCGCCGCTGGAGCGTTACGCCGAGCTGGTCCAGGGCTTTCCGGCCTCCGAGGCACATCACCATGCCTACCTGGGCGGCATGCTCGACCACGGCCTGGAAATCGTCGCCTACGGCCTGAAGCTGCGGCAGTCCCATCTGCTACCCGTCGGTGCCAGCCCCGAGGATCAGGCGGCGCAGGCCGAAGCCTGGACTGCGGCCGTCGCCTACGCGGCACTGTTGCACGACATCGGCAAGGTGGCGGTCGATCTGCACGTCGAGCTGGCCGATGGCAGCACCTGGCACCCATGGCACGGCCCCCTACGTCAGCCGTACCGCTTCCGCTACCGCGACGATCGCGAGTACCGGCTCCACAGCGCCGCGACGGGCTTGCTCTACCGGCAACTGCTCGACCGAGATCTGCTCGACTGGCTCAGCGGCTATCCGTCCCTGTGGGCACCGCTGCTCTACGTGCTGGCTGGGCAATATGAGCACGCCGGGGTGCTGGGCGAGCTGGTCGTGCAAGCCGACCGCGCCTCCGTCGCCCAGGAGCTGGGCGGCGATCCCGCGCGCGCCATGGCCGCACCCAAGCACTCGCTCCAACGCAAGCTGGTCAACGGGCTGCGCTACCTGCTCAAGGAAGAGCTGAAACTGAACCAACCCGAAGCCTCCGATGGCTGGCTCACCGAGGATGCGCTATGGCTGGTGAGCAAGACCGTTTCCGACAAGCTCCGCGCACACCTACTGTCCCAGGGCGTCGATGGCATCCCTGCGAACAACACCGCCGTGTTCAATGTGCTCCAGGACCACCGCATGTTGCAGCCGACGGCCGAAGGCAAGGCGATCTGGCGCGCGACCGTGACCAGTTCGACCGGCTGGTCCCACTCGTTCACCCTGTTGCGCCTCGCACCGGCACTGATTTGGGAGCCTGACGAGCGGCCGCCTCCGTTCGCAGGCACGGTAGCGATCGATACGGCACCCGCGGACAAAGAGGCCGAGGCATCGCTTCCCCTTCCTGTGGACGGCAAGACGTCCACCGTGGAAAGCCAAGAGGCTCCGCCGTGGGAAGGCGGCAGCATCGCGCCGTCTCCCCAAGCCAAGGCCCCGGCCATGCCCGACGTGATGGAAGACATGCTGGCGATGGTGGGAATGGGCGATTCGCCCGACGCCACGCAGAACGCGGAAGCCATCTTGGACAAGGCGCCTGCCGCACCACCCAATACAGCCGCGCCGGTTCCGGCTCCTGTACCCGTACCCACGTCCTCGGCGACGCAACCGTCTGGCGAGCACTTCATGGCATGGCTGCAACAGGGCATCGCCTCCCACCGGCTCATCATCAACGATGCGAAGGCGCTGGTGCATACCGTGAGCGATACCGGATACCTGGTCAGTCCCGGCGTGTTCCAGCGGTATGCGCAAGAGCACCTGCAGGTAGGCGCGCTGGCCAAGCAGGAGAACCTGCAGGATTGGCAGTGGGTGCAAAAGCGCTTCGAGCGGCTGCAATTGCACCGTAAACATGCCAACGGCCTGAACATCTGGACCTGCGAAGTCACTGGCCCGAGGAAGTCCCGCCGATTGCATGGCTACCTGCTGCAAGACCCTGCGGGACTGTTCGGCGAACTCCCGCCGAACAACCCCTACCTATCCGTGCAGCCGTAGCACCTTGGCTCGGCACCCCGGTCCAGCGATGTTTCTTGAACGGGCCTGCCCAATGCTTGAATCGTCAACCGGAGATCAGCGCCCAGCCCTTCAACTGAAGGGTCGCAAGCGTAGTCATCGCTGCGACGTCGATGGTTACATCCTTGGCAACGGCGCTCCTCTCAATCTTCTGATTGGCGAGTGCGTAGCTGCACACGTGGACGCTGACGCCGGCCTGTTGCAGTGCCGCTACCAGCGCGGCATTCGGATTTTCCGTGTGGAACCGCGCTTGATAAGCGGCATCGGTCAGAATCGACGGTGTGGCCGGGCCGTGAATCACCACCACGATGTCGCCCTGAGCGGGATGGACTCCCGATGCTCCCAGCAAATTCACGAAGCGGGCAACCCGATCAAGCGCAGGGTTGACCTCTTTGTTGTCGCTTGCCGACCGCGTAACCTCGAACGCTACCCGATAGCGCAGCGATGGGTCTGGGGCATTGGCGACATCCTTCGCAGGCATGATCGCGCCATAGCCAGCGATGACGGGATGGCTTGCATCCTGGGCAGCGGCCCCACCTGTCATGGTCAATCCCAGAGCCAGTCCTGCTACAGCCACCCGCCAAGAAAGCGCCAGCCCGCGAATCTTGCTCGATTGCATGAATCCCTCCGTATGCTCTTCTGAACAATTCAGCCTAATACATTGGCACCATCGTCCCACGGCGGGCAGATTCGCCTCAAGCGTTCCATGCCGGGCGATCTGGAACGGGGCAATCGTCCCGAAAACGCGAACATACGAAGGCACCGCCCCGGCGTTCTGGCGGCCCACGCGAAGGGATCGCCTAGATAGCGGATGGCTCGTTCTGCGACGCCGCCTCATCCAACAGCCAGTTCCTGAAAGCCACCAGCCTTGGCAGGCTGGCGCACTCGGGGCGATAAACCACGTAGTAGGCGACCTCCAGAGCAAAGCTGACGTCGGGGAAGAGCCGCACCAGGCGGCCACTTGCCAGGTCGTCGCGCGCCATGACGCTGCGCGCGAGCGCGATGCCGTGTCCCTCGATTGCCGCCTGCAGGACGGCCGCTGAATTGTTGATCTGCAAGCCGCGCCAGATCATCGCGGCATCTGCCACTCCGGCTTTCTCCATCCACGCCTCCCATGTGGGGAAGCCCGCATGGCCGACCATCGACAGGTCATGGATGAGGGTCTGCCGTGCCAGATCGCCCGGCTTACGCAGCTTTCCGCGCTGGCGCAGCAGATCCGGGGAGCACACCGGGAACACTTCTTCATCCATGAGCTTGTCGGCCTGCAGGCCCGGCCAGTTCCCCAGGCCGTAGCGCACGCCGATATCGATCCGCTGGGCCACGAAATCCACCGACTTGTGATTGGTGTCCAGGCGCACGTCGGTATCCGGGCACGCGGCCTGGAATCGGTCGATGCGCGGCAGCAGCCACTTGGCGGCGAACGCCGGGCTGACCGTCACGGTGAGCACCCCGCTGGTCGATCCCTCGCGCAATCGCTCCATACCCAGCGTCAACCGACTGAACCCGGCCCGGATATCGGGTAGCGCGCGCTCGGCCGCCTCGGTCGGCACCAGCCGCACCTTCCCACTGCTGCTCCGCTCGAACAGCGGCGCCCCCAGCGCGTCCTCCAGCGTGCGCACAAGCTGACCAACGGCTGCCGGCGTCACGTTCAGTTCGGCCGCTGCCGCGGAAAAGCTCTGGTGGCGCGCGCTGGCCTCGAACGCCCGCAAGGCATTCAGGTGGACGGGTGATTTCATTGCAATAAAGTTTTTCTTCTACACAGAAAAACTTTATCTCATTTGTCTAGGAATGGGAATCGAGGAAAAATTCATATACCCCAGTGGATTGAATATATCCGTTGAGGCACGACGGGTAAGCATTGGCGCTTGCCCCTACCTGCGTTTGTTTCATCACCCTATCTAGGAGAAATTCACATGGTCTATCTGCAAATCACCCTCAAGATCGCCGACGCCAACCGCGCGGCCGCCGCCGGTGTCTACCAGAAGTACAAGGGCCCGTTCCTCGACACCATCGCCGGCGCGAAGTCGAAGGAATTGCTCGTGCGCGACGAAGACGTGCAGGTGCTGCACGGGTTCGACACCAAGGAGAACGCAAGCGCCTACCTGCAAAGCGAGCTGTTCACCGCCGACGTGGTGGCGGGTCTGAAGCCCCTGCTCGAAGCCGATCCCGACGTGCGCATCTACCAGGTTGCGTGATGCTCATCGTTGCCGGGTGTGCCCACCGCCCACCCGGCATTTTTTGACAAAGAAAGGTTGATCTCATGATGCAAGACTGGAACGCATACCGAGGCGCGCTGTAAGAGCGTGTGGGCGATTTCGCTGCGTTGGTCCCCGACGTGATGGAGGGCATGGCCAAGTTCAGTGAATTCGTCGCCAAGCCCGGGCACCTGGACCCCAAGGTTCACGAGCTGATCGCCCTGGCCGTCGCCGTGACCACGCGCTGCGATGGCTGCATCTCCGTGCACACGCAAAAGGCAGCGGAGTACGGTGCCACCAAGGAAGAGATCGCTGAAGCGCTTGGGGTCGCCATTGCCCTGAATGCCGGTGCAGCACTCGTCTATTCGGCGCGGGTACTCGATACCCACGCGCAACTGCCCAGCAAGTAAGCCATGCAGGCAACGACGGGTTGGCCCGCGATCCGGGCCAATTCGCGTTTCTGCTGCGACAGGAATATTCCCAATGCGCATCAACGCCGATTTCTCGCGCCGAGCCATCGTGACGCCCAGCCAGCATCAGTGGGTCGCTTCCCCCCAAGGAGGGGTCGAGCGCGTAATGCTGGACCGCGTGGGTGCGGAGAAAGCCCGGGCTACCAGCATCGTGCGCTACGCACCGGATTCCTGGTTCCCGCATCACCCGCATCCGGGTGGAGAGGAAATCCTCGTGCTGTCGGGGACCTTCTCCGAAGGTGACGCCCACTTCCCGGCAGGTTGGTACTTGCGCAACCCGCCTGGCTCCAGCCATCAGCCCTCTAGCGGCGAAGGCGCGCTGATCTTCGTCAAGCTCTGGCAGATGCAGCCGGACGACCGGCAGAGTGTGCGCATCGATACGCTGGACCCGGCCGCCTGGTCCCATCAGGATGGCCGCCAGGTCTGCCGGCTGTTCTCCAGTGCTGTTGAGCAGGTCAGCTTGCAGCGGTTGGCAGCGCATGAGGTGCTGCCGGCAGATCCCGACGGCGGCACCGAGCTGTTGGTACTGTCCGGCGAGATGATGGTGGATGACCAGCGCTGCGACAGCAGAAGCTGGATACGCCTGCCCGTGGGTGATCGTGCGCAGATCAGCGCCGGTGAACACGGTGCCACGGTCTATCTCAAGACCGGCCATCTGGCCGCGGCGGCGGTGGAGGTATAGCCATGCAGCATGCACGCATCGCCATCGTCGGTGGCGGCCTCAGCGGACTGTACGCGGCTGCGCTGCTTGAGGAGCGCGGCATCCACGACTACGTGGTGCTGGAGGCCCGAGGGACCTTCGGCGGCCGGATCGTTTCCTGGCCGGATGCTTCCAGAAACCATGACGATGGCACGGCCGAGAGGTCGATCATGGGGCGCTTCGACCTGGGTGCGACCTGGTACTGGCCGGCAATGCACCCGACCCTGCAGCAGCTCGTGCAACAGCTCGGCCTGGAGACCGTCCAGCAGCATGAAGACGGCCAGATGCTGATCGAGCGGTCCAGGGCGCATGCGCCAAGCCGTGTCGATGGCTTTACCTCCGCGCCGCCCGCGCTGCGCCTGGCTGGCGGCATGGGCGCGCTCGTGGACGCCATCCGCGCCCGCCTGCCTGCCGACCGGCTCGTGCACGGTCGCCAGGTGACGGGTCTGCGGCAGCATGACGATCGCATCGAGGTGCAAACCGACAACGCGCTCGGACAAGCCGCCTCCTACCACGTCGCGCATGTCCTGCTGGCGGTCCCGCCCAAGCTCGCCACCAGCACCATCGAGTTTACGCCGGCCCTGCCGGACGTGCTGCAGCGGCGATGGCAGGCATGTGGAACCTGGATGGCGCCCCATGCCAAGTACGTCGCTGTCTATGACGCGCCGTTCTGGCGTGAGCAAGGCCTGTCCGGCGAGGCGCGCAGCGCGGTCGGGCCGATGGGCGAGATCCACGACGCCTCGTCCAACCAGGGCGACGCCGCGCTGTTCGGGTTTCTGGGCGTGCCCGCCCAGGTGCGGCGCCAGACACCGGACGCGGTATTGCTTGCCCACTGTCGCGCCCAGTTCGTCCGGCTGTTCGGAGACAAGGCAGCGCGGCCGAAGGCGGAATTCTTGAAGGACTGGGCCGCCGACCCGTACACCGCGGTTGCCGGCGATGACAACCCGGACCTCAACCATCCGATTCCACCGCCCAGGAGTTCGACCGAGGGCCCTTGGCGAAACCGGATCGTCGGGATCGCCAGCGAATGGTCGCCCAACTTCCCCGGCTACGTGGCCGGAGCTATCGAGGCAGCACGCCTTGGGGTCGAAGCGTTGTGCGCCCCCAACACGGCGGCGTCCGTCCTGCATTGACAGAGGAAAGAAACAGCGATGTACGACTTCGACACCCTCATCGACCGGCGCACCACCAACTCCATGAAGTGGGAACATGGGCGAGCGTTCCTGACGCCCGAGCAACAAGCGGCCGATCCGCTGCCGATGTGGGTGGCCGATATGGATTTCCGGGTAGCTCCACCGATCCTCGACGCCCTGCGCAAACAGGTGGAGATGGGCGTGCTCGGCTACGGCGGCACACCGGACAGCTACCGTGAAGCCGCGGTGGACTGGCAAGCGCGCCGCTTCGGCTGGCAGGCCCGGCCCGAATGGCTGGTGCAGTCGCCGGGCGTCATCAGCGCGCTGAACATGGCGGTCCAGGCGTTCTCCCAGCCAGGCGACCACGTGCTGGTGCAGACGCCGGTCTATTTCCATTTCCTGCACGATGTCGTCAACAACGGCCGCCGCCTGGCCCTGGCACCGCTGACGCTGGATGCGGGCCGCTACCGCTTCGATCCCGAGGCGTTCGAGGCCGCCATCCAGCCGGGCACCCGGTTGTTCATCCTCTGCAATCCGCACAACCCGACCGGCAATGTATGGACGGCCGAAGAGTTGCTGGCGATGGCCACAATCTGCGAATGGCACGGCATCCTGATCGTCTCCGACGAGGTGCACCAGGATCTGGTGTTCGGCGAGGGGCGCTGTCATGTTCCGCTGGCGATGCTCGACGAAGAGATCGCATCGAACACCATCGTCTGCACGGCACCGAGCAAGACCTTCAACATCGCCGGGCTTTCCTGCGCCAACATCTTCATCCCCAATGAACGCCATCGGCAGCGGTACTGGACGCAGTGCGAGCGCAACGGCGTGTTCCTCGTCAACACGATGGGCACGGCGGCCTGTGAAGCGGCTTACCGGCACGGCGAACCATGGATGGACGCCATGCTCGACTACGTGCGCGGCAACCAGCGGCACTTCGCCGCGCAGGTCGAGGCCTTGGGGCTACCGCTGACCGTCACGCCCACCGACGCGCTCTACCTGGCCTGGGTGGACTTCCGCGCACTCGGGATGCCGCCGGCCGAGTTGCATGACTTCCTGCTGCGTCGCACGCGGCTCTGGCTGGACCCGGGGCACAAGTTCGGAGCGGCCGGCGAAGGTTTCATGCGCATCAACCTGGCTTGCCCGCGCAGCGTGGTCGATGAGGCATTGAGCCGCCTGGCCTCGGCCTTGCCCTGACGCCCTTGGCCTATTTCAACGATTTTTGGAGCGACCATGAAGACTACCTACCGCGCGATGCAAGTCACCCGGCCGGGCTTCCTTGAGCTGGTGGAGCGCCCGGCACCGCTGCCGGGTATCGGCGAGGTGCTGATCGAGGTCGAAGCCTGCGGCATCTGCGGTGCCGATGCCAGCGACATCGAGCGAGCCGATCCCGCACTGCAACCTCCGCGCGTACCGGGACACGAGGTGGTCGGCCGCATTGCCGCGCTCGGCGAGCACACCCCCTCGATCTGGAAGGTGGGACAGCGCGTGGGCGTGGGCCGCATGGGAGGACACTGCAATGAATGCGTGCAGTGCCGGCAGGGACGCTTCCAGCTTTGCCTGAACCAGCCCATCACAGGAGCGAGCCGCGACGGTGGCTACGCCGAAATGATGCTGGCGCGGGCCACCGGGCTGGTATCGATCCCGGACGAACTCGATGCCGAGGAAGCCGCGCCGATTCTGTGCGCCGGCATTGCGACCTTCAACGCGCTCAAGAAATGCGGCGCGCAGGCCGGCGACACGGTGGCCGTCCTGGGCATCGGCGGCCTGGGGCACATGGCATTGCAGTACGCGCGTCGCATGGGATTCAAGGTCATCGCCATTGGCCGGGGCAGCGACATCGCGCAAGATGCACTGAAGCTGGGTGCCCACCTCTACATCGACACCAACGAGGAGGACGCGACCGCCCGGCTCAAGAGCCTGGGCGGCGCACAGGCCATCGTGACCATGATCGACCATGCCGAAACGGTATCGGGGCTACTGGCCGGTCTGGCACCCGAGGGGCGACTGGTGGTGCTCAACCCGAGCAAGCAGCCCCTGCAAGTGCCCGCCGGCCTGCTGGTCGGCGGCCAGCGCAGCATCCTCGGCTCGATCACCGGCACGCCCTACGAGAACGAGAAGACATTGAACTTCAGCGTCCTGGCAGACGTGCGACCCTGGATCGAAACCATGCCTCTGGAAAAGGCCTACGACGCCTATCAGCGGATGAAATCCGGCGACGTGAAGTTCCGCATGGTGTTGACCATGAACCGCCCAGATTGAATTTGACCAATCCAGCCCTGCGCGCAGGGCTTCCGAGCGAAAGCCAGAACTTATGACAGATAACGGTACAGCCTCCATCGGAGGCGCTTCGGACGAACTGCCCGAGAAAGTGCAGAGCGGAAACATCTGGCGCCTTTCCATCGCGCAGGCGCTGGCGGGGGCCAACTCGACCGTGCTTTACGCCACCGGGGCAATCGTCGGCGACATGCTCGCGCCGGTTCCCGTGTTGGCTACCTTGCCCATCTCGATCTTCGTGGTGGGCATGGCCGCGTGCATCTTGCCTGCGGGAGCGATAGCCCGGCGTCACGGGCGTCGCACAGCCTTCCTCGTGGGAACCGGGGCCGGCGTGCTGACTGGGCTGCTGGGCATGCTCGCGGTCATCATCGGCTCGTTCTGGCTGTTCTGCCTGGCAACCTTCCTGGGTGGCGGCTACGCCGCCGTAGTGCTGACCTTCCGATTCGCGGCGGCTGACGGCGTGGCACCGGATCGGCGTGCGCGTGCGCTATCGCTCGTCATGGCGGGCGGCGTTGCGGCCGGAGTCGTGGGGCCGCAGCTCGTGAACTACACGATGAACATGTGGCCGCCCTACATGTTTGCGGCCACCTTCCTCGCACAAGGCGCTGTCGCAGCGGTGTCGGCGCTCATCCTGCTGGGGGTTCGGTTGCCGATGCCCACGGCGGCCGAGGTGGCCGGAGGCAGGCCGCTGGCGGTGATTGCGCGACAACCGCGCTTCGTTGCGGCGGCCATCACCGGCGCGGTGACCTACATGCTGATGAACTTCCTGATGACGGCCGCGCCGCTGGCGATGCACATGTGCGGCCATTCGCAGGAATCGGCCAACCAGGGAATTCAATGGCACGTCATCGCCATGTACGGGCCGAGCTTCTTTACCGGAAGCCTGATCAAACGCTTCGGCGCGGGCCGCGTGGCAACCGTGGGTCTGCTGCTGACCGGGCTCTCCGCTGCCGTGGGCCTTGCAGGTATCGACGTCGCCCATTTCTGGGCAACGCTGATCCTGCTGGGCCTGGGGTGGAACTTCGGCTTTCTGGGAGCATCCGCGATGGTCCTGGAATGCCACCGCCCCGAGGAAAAGACACGGGTTCAATCCCTCAACGATTTCATCGTCTTTGGATTGATGGCCGTAGGCTCCTTCTTGTCCGGTGGATTGCTCAGTACCTATGGCTGGACCACGGTACTCTGGGTGTCTTTCATTCCTCTGGCATTGGCCGTGCTGTCGCTGGCGGTCGCCTTGAGGAGGAAACCCGTATCTCTCGCTGGCTAAGGACGCTCTAGTCGCTCAGCGGCAGGAACATTTCACTGATCCTGATGGAGAGTTCCTGTCCCGCCCGACGTCCTCAGCGTGCTCGTGAGCCCTTCTTTGATGCAGGAGTGCGCCGTCGGCGTTGCACTGCCCCCGTGCGCGCCTCGGGTTCTCCATCGTTGTCGTCCGGCTGCTCAAGGGTATGCAGGATGGGGCAGTCAGGCCGGTCATCGCCCGCGCAGCAACTGATCAGCGTCTTAAGCGTCTCGGCCATCTGCAACATGCTCTCGATGCGTCGCTCAAGGTCCTCGATGTGCTCTTGGGCCAGGCGCTTGACGTCGCTGCTCTGGCGCGACTTGTTGTTCCAAAGGCCCAGCAGGTCCCTGATCTCGGCGACCGAGAATCCGAGATCACGCGCGCGCCGGATGAAATGCAGCCGGTGCACATCGGACTGCGTGTAGGCGCGGTAGCCCGCGTCGGTTCGGTTCGCCGGCGGGATCAGGCCGATTTCCTCGTAGTAGCGGATCATCTTGGCCGAGACCTTCGATGCCGTGGACGCTTCACCGATGTTCATGGTCGTCCTCCTTTCTCAGTGTGAAGCCGCGGAGGCCGTATCCAGCGGCGGCTGGAAGCGGCGCAGGCGCAGTGCGTTGCCGAGCACGAACACGCTCGACATGCCCATGGCCGCAGCGGCGAATACCGGCGACAGCAGCACGCCCCAGGCCGGGTACAACGCCCCGGCGGCCACGGGGATCAGCGCCGTGTTGTAGGCGAAGGCCCAGAACAGGTTCTGGCGGATGTTGCCGATGGTGGCCTTGGACAGCGCGATGGCATTGGGCACGCCCTGCAGGTTGCCGGACATCAGCACCACGTCGGCCGATTCCACTGCCACATCGGTGCCGGTGCCGATCGCCAGACCCACGTCGGCCTCGGCCAGCGCAGGCGCATCGTTGATGCCGTCGCCCACATAGGCGATCTGGCCGTGGGTGGCCTTCAGCCGGCGCACCGCCTCGACCTTGCCCTCGGGCAGCACCTCGGCCACCACCTCGTCGATGCCCAATTGCCTGGCGATGGCCTGCGCCGTGCGCGCGTTGTCGCCGGTGATCATCGCCACCTTCAGGCCGAGCTGGTGCAGGGCCGCGATGGCGGCGGGCGTGCTGGACTTGATCGGATCGGCAACCGCGATGATGGCGGCCAGCCGGCCGTCGATGGCGGCATACAGAGGCGACTTGCCTTCGTTGCCCAGCCGCTCGGCCGTTCCGGCGAAGCCGCCGACGTCCAAACCCAATTCGCGCATGAAGCGATCGGCACCCACTTCGACACGAACCCCATCCACGGTGGCGCGCACCCCCATGCCGGTGACCGAATCGAAATCGGCCATGGTCGGCAGCGTGGTGCCTCCCTCCGTCGCAGATTCGACGATGGCCCGGGCGATCGGGTGCTCGGAACGCGATTCCACGGCAGCGACCTGCATGAGTACCTGCCTGCGGTCGAAGCCGGGCGCGATCTCCAGGTCGGTGAGCACCGGGCGGCCTTCGGTGAGCGTGCCGGTCTTGTCCACCGCGACCACCTTGGCGTCCCGAAGCAACTGTAGCGCCTCGCCCTTGCGGAACAGCACGCCCATTTCCGCGCCCCGGCCGGTGCCGACCATGATTGACGTGGGCGTGGCCAGCCCCATGGCGCAGGGGCAGGCAATGATCAGCACGGCCACCGCGTTGACCAGTGCGAAGGTCAGCGCCGGGGACGGCCCGAAGATGAGCCAGGCCAAGAAGGTCAGCGTCGCTGCCAGCATCACCGCCGGCACGAACCACAGTGTCACCTTGTCCACCACGGCCTGGATCGGCAGCTTGGAGCTTTGCGCCTGTTCGACCAAGCGGATGATCTGCGCGAGCATCGTCTGACCACCCACGGCGGTGGCGCGCAGCGTCAGCGCCCCCTTCTGGTTGACGGTGCCGCCGACCACCGTGCTGCCGATCGTCTTCTCGACGGGGATCGGCTCGCCGGTGATCATCGACTCGTCCACGAAGCTGCGGCCGTCGGTCACTTCGCCATCGACCGGCACCCGTTCGCCAGGACGCACCTCCACCATGTCGCCCAACGCCACATCCTGGATCGGGATATCCACCGCGCGGCCATCGCGCAGCACGTGCGCTTCCTTGGCCTGCAGCTTGACCAGCCGCTTGATGGCCTCCGAGGTGCGGCCTTTGGCGCGCGCCTCCAGGAACCGCCCGAGCAGGATCAGCGCCACGATGACCGCGGCTGCTTCGTAGTAGACGTTGACCGTTCCCGCCGGCAGCAGGTTGGGAAGGAAGGTAGCCACCACCGAGTAGCCGAACGCCGCGGCCGTGCCGACCGCGACCAGCGAATTCATGTCCGGCCCCAGGCGCATCAGGGCCGGGAAGCCTTTCGTGTAGAAGCGCCGTCCAGGGAAGGCCAGCACCAGCGCCGTCAGCACGAACTGCAGATACCAGCTCTGCTGGATGCCGATGGTGGACTTGATCCAATGGTGCACCCCGGGGACCAGGTGCGAGCCCATTTCGAGCACGAACACCGGCAGCGCCAGCACGGCGGCCAGGATCAGGTCGCGCTTGAGTCCGGCCCGTTCGGCGTCTTTCTTCTCCGCAGCCTCGTCGTCGGCCTGGGCGCTGTTATCGACAGCCCTGGCTTCGTAGCCGGCTTTCTGGACCGCGGCCACCAAGGCATCCATCGAGGCCGTTCCGCGCACGGTGGCGCGCTCGGTCGCAAGGTTAACGGCAGCCTCTGCAACGCCGGGCACCGCCTTAAGTGCCTTTTCGACACGGCCCACGCACGAGGCGCAGGTCATGCCCTCGACCGCCAGCTCCACGACGCTGGCAGGCACCTCGTAGCCCACCTTCTCCACGGCCTGGATCAGCGCCGCGCGATCCACCGGGCCGGCCAGGCGGATCTCCGCTTTCTCGGTGGCAAGGTTGACGGACACGCTGTCCACGCCCTCGACCTTGGTCAGGGCAGCCTCCACGCGGCCGACACAGCTCGCGCAGGTCATGCCCTCGATGGGCAGACTGATAGGGGCTAACGCGGCCCGGCTATCTGAGATGCTTGGCATGCTCATGGTTTACTTTCCACAGTTGAAGTTCGACATGGGCATAGCTTGCGGCTTACCATCGTGGGAAGGTAAAGCACTATGTTGCAGATGGGCACCGTTCCCTGTCGATGGCCGCAGCTTCGTCGGTCCCGGGAAGGCAGGGACGACCTTCCAAGGATAGGAGTCTCCGAGAAATGACCAAAAGCAAGAAATCAACCGACAGTCCCCGCAGTAGCATCGATCTGGCATCGCTGTCCGGCAACGACGTGACCATCCTGGCCGAGACGTTCCGGCTGCTGGGCGATCCGTCGCGGCTGCGCATCCTGCTGTTCTGCATGAAAGGGCCGTCCGCGGTGGGCGACATCGCGGAAAGCCTCGAACTCTCGCAATCGCTGGTGAGCCACCATCTGCGCCTGCTGCGCGGGGCTCGCCTGGTCAAAGGCGTGCGCCAAGCCAAGCAGATCTTCTACGAAGTGGCGGACAAGCACGTGAGCCACGTGCTGCTGGATATGGCCATCCACATCGCCGAAGACCACGGCGACGAATAGCCGGGCGCGACGCCAGGTCGGTCATGCCAAACAGCGGCCCGTCGAGGGTCGCTGTTGCCCAACCCCAAGCCTTATGCCCCGGATACCGCCGCCACGTTGCGAGCGAGCTTGATTCATATAGTTCATATGAACATATGTTCATGTGTTATATTTTCTTGCATCGTCAATCCAAGCGGCCGAGGCCCCCGATGTCCCACTCCCACTCTCATCATGGTCACAGTCATGACCACGACCATTCGCACGCGCCGACCGTCACCAGCACGAACGAGCGCAAGGTGCTGCTGTCCTTCGTCCTGATCTTCACCTTCATGGTGGTGGAGGCGCTCGGCGGAGCCTTCTCTGGCTCCCTCGCCCTGATGGCCGATGCAGGCCACATGCTGACCGATGCGGCGGCGTTGGCCCTGGCCTATGCCGCATTCCGGTTCGGCCGGCGCGCTGCCGACAGCAAGCGCACCTTCGGCTATCTACGCTTCGAGGTGATCGCCGGATTCGTGAACGCCGTGACGCTGTTCGCCATCGTGGGCTGGATCGCATACGAAGCCTGGCAGCGCTTCTTCGCGCCGCCTGAAATCCTGGCCGGCCCCATGCTGATCGTGGCCATCGTCGGCCTGCTGGTCAATTTCCTGGTGTTGTGGATCATGACGCGCGGCGAGACCGACCACGTCAACGTCAAGGGGGTCATCCTGCATGTAATGGGCGACCTGCTGGGCTCGGTGGGCGCGATCGTCGCTGCGATCGTGGTCTATTACACGGGCTGGACGCCCATCGATCCCATCCTCTCGGTGGCCGTGGCAGCACTGATCCTGCGCAGTGCCTGGAAGCTGTTGGCCAAGTCGCTGCACATCCTGCTGGAAGGCGCGCCCGAGGACGCTTCTCCAGAGAAGGTGGAGCGTGGATTGCTGGGCGCCGTGCCCGGCTTGGCGGCCGTCAGCCATGTCCATGTGTGGCAGCTCACCTCCGGCCGGACGATGGCAACGCTGCACATCCGTCCGCAGAGCGACGATGAAGCCAAGGCGGTGGTCAAGCTCGTCAACAAGGCACTACGCGAGCAGTTCAACATCCAGCACGCCACCGTTGCGATCGACTGGAACTCGGAGGTGGACGAGAACGCCTGCAATCTGCGCCAGAGTCCGGGGCGGCACGACCACGACCACGACCACGATCACCCGGCGTTCGGTCACCGGCATTGAAGCAATGCAAGGAAAACCACGGTTTGGGCGGGGACGATGTCCCGCCTGGCCGCAGTGACGCATGACCGTGTTTCCACGCCCCCGTTGACATTCCAACGATGGCAAGGCCGACCATCGCAGGGCGTCGCCAGGCATCGCCGAAATCCGGCCGATTGAGGTGAACGGGTCGATTCGACACGCCCGCACTCGAAATCCTTCCCGTTCGTTGAACCGAACCTGTGGCGTCGCACCACCAGGATCGGCATGCAAGAACAGCAAATCACCTCAAAGAGCCCGTACCGTCCCGCCGTTGCGATGTTCGCCGTCGGATGGGGAGCGAACATGTTCGCCCCGATGCTCCTCGTCTACGCGAAGGTCCTCAGCGGTACCGCCATCGCCGTGGTGTTCGCCGCCTACTGGCTCGGGCTCTTTCCGTCCTTGCTCTTCGGTGCGCGGCTGTCGGACCGTTGGGGGCGACGCAACCTGATGCGGGCGGTGATCCTCGTGTCGATCGTCGGCTCCGGCGTGCTGCTATTCGCCGGCAGCTCCTTCGGGCTGCTCGCCCTCGGCAGAGTGATCGTCGGCCTTGCTGCCGGCGCTGCCTTTGGTCCAGGAACGGTGTGGCTCAGCGAGTTGAACGACCGCTCCGGCTCCCGACGGTCGGCCCCCATCCTGACGGCGGTCGCGCTTACCAGCGGCTTCGCACTGGGGCCGCTGGTGTCGGGCGGACTGGCTCAATGGCTGATCCTCCCTGCAGCGCTTCCGTATCTCGTCCATATCGGACTGATGCTTTGTGTCGCTCCGATCGTCTGGTCCGCCCCGGAGACCGCGCCGCGCACGTCGGCGAAGAACCGGCCGACAATCGGCGCGGCGCTTCGGAACCCGCTATTTCTTCGCCTGGTGCTTCCCACCGCTCCCTGGGTGTTCGGAAGCATAGCCGCAGCCATTGTCGTGCTCCCGCAGACCGCGGATCTCGGGGAGGCCGGCATTGCCGCAACGGGGGCCGTAGCCGCCTTGACCTTGCTGAGCGGCGTCCTGGTGCAGCCGGTCGCTTCGCGGCTGGCGCTACGCCAGGGACTCGGCACCGCATTCGTCGGCGGCCTGGTGCTTCTGTGCCTCGGCATGATCGCCGGTGCGGGAATGGAATTTACTCGGTACACGCCTCTGTTGTTCCCCGCGGCTGTGCTTCTGGGTTGCGCCTACGGGTTCCTGCTCACCGCTGGCCTGCGGGCAATCCCGCTCATCGCTCGAATTGAAGACCGCTCGCTGCTCACCGGCATCTTCTACGTGCTCGCATACAGCGGATTCTTCTGGCCCATCCTCGTCAACGTCCTTGCGCCCGCGATCCCGAAGACTGCGATGTTCGCTCTCTCGGCAGCCGTTGGCCTTGCCACCGTGATCCCCGTGCGCAAGCAGCGGATCGGATGATCCGAAACCATTGCATATCGTGCCGCAGGTCACTTCTGGACCAGCGACGCGCGGCATCTGGCGGCATGGATTACCGAGAAAAAATACCCCTTGACCTTCCCACCGTGACAAGGCCCACAGTGCCAGTTCCCTACCAGTAACTCCATTGGAGAAATCTCATGATCAGTTTTGAAGTCAAGGACATGACCTGCGGGCACTGCGTCAGCATGATCACGAAGGCGCTGAAGGCAGCGGATCAGGATGCCAAGTTCACCATCGATCAAAGCCAGAGCCTGGTGCAAATCGAATCGAGTAGCGCTGATCCGAAGGAACTCCAGGACGCCATCGCCGATGCGGGTTATACCCCCGTCCTGATCGAACAAAACCGCGCCGCCGCATCGGCTTCGGCGAAGACCTGCTGCGGCGGCGGCAAGTGACACCGCTTGACCGTCATCAGGCTCGCCGACTCCTCGGCGGCGCTGCGCAGCGGGCCTAGACCACCTGTGAACGATAGGGGTCTGGAGATGGAAGCCCATCGCATCAAGCGGAGGCAAATTCCGGCATCGTATTTTGGGGTCGTCCTTGGAGTCGCCGGCCTGGGACAGGCCTGGCGCTCCGCTGTGCAGCTCTGGCATTTGCCTTCTGCCATTGGCGAAGCCCTGCTCGCGATGGCCGGACTGATCTGGGCTGCGCTCATCATCGGCTACGTCTGGCAGTCGATTCGGAATTTCGAGGCGGCAAAGGCCGAGTTCCTGCATCCGGTCCAGGGTGGAACGCCCGCACTGATCGCGGTTTCCACCTTGCTCATCGCCATCGCGGTGATCCCGTATTCCATGGCCCTTGCGTGGCTCCTGACGATCGGCGGCATTGCCTGGAATATCGGCTTCGCGCTTTGGCACACCGGCACGCTCTGGCAAGGCGGGAGGAACTCGGAGGACATGCTTCCGACCTTGTACCTGCCCACGGTCGCAGGAAATCTCACCACGGCGGCCGCGCTGGGCGCGCTAGGCAGCGCTGATTGGGGATGGATTTTCCTGGGCGCGGGATTCTTCTCGTGGCTGGCCCTCGAATCCCTGGTCATCCATCGCCTATGGCACTCGACATCGATACCGGCGCCGCAACGTCCGCTGATTGGTATTCAATTCGCGCCACCCGTCGTTTGCGCCATGGCCTGGCTGGCCCTGTCTCCCGGCAGCACGGACCACTGGCTTCTCATGCTGTGGGGCTATGGCCTTTTCCAGCTATTGCTTGGCCTGCGCCTTGGCCTTTGGTTGGGCGTGCAGCCCTTCATCCCCGCCTACTGGGCCTATACGTTCGGTGTGGCCGCTGCAACCGTCAGCGGCCTGAAGCTGGCACAGGCCGGCATCCATTCGGCACAGGTTCTGGCCGTGCCGGTTTTCGTCGGCGCCAACGTGTTCATCGGCTACCTGGTCATACGGACGGTCCACCTGCTCATTACAAGCAAGGACACACCGCAACGGGCTACCGGGGGACAGCGATGAAGATGGCCGGCGGTCCAGCCCCCCAGGCACGGCTTTATTTTCGCTTAATCGGACCAGCCCAGCATCCGGCTTTTGGCCAGTTCTCTTTCACCACGCGAGGAAACGAAAAATGAAAACAACAGTCTTTTCCCTCCTTCTTGCAGTACTGGCTTTTTTCGCCTCCCCAACGAACGGCTTTGCCCAAGGCCCGCAGATGCCCGACATCAACAAGATGCCGGACATCGTAATTCCCTATGAAGGCACCTCCACCAAGTTCGCGCTGATGGTTTCGGACGTGCTGCACTTCAAGGCCGCGGTGTTGACCGCCAAGCAAATGGACGTGAAGAAGAAAGGACTGACCTTTGAAATCGTGGCCGTAGGCGCGGTGGTCAAGGATCTTGCAAACGACCATTCACTGGCCGAGTGGTTTGCAAAAAGCGAGGACTACGGTGCCAAGATCGTTGTCTGCGAGAACGCGATGGCCGTGTTCGGGGTCACGAAGGACCAACTGGACAAGAGACTGAGCACAACCCGAAGCGGAACCATCCATCTGCTTGAGCTTAAGGACAAGGGATACAACACCTTGCACATCTAGTTCCTATTGAACTGGGCACGGATGTTTGCCGGGAAACCGCTTTCGTTCACTTTTTCGGCTTGGTGGGCCCGGCAAATATCCGGGCTCGCGGCTGTGCAATTCACTTCGCCAAGCCATTACTTCAGGAGAACCCTATCCATGTCCATGAAAGAACTGATACGCAAATATGCAAGCCTGCTCATTGCGGGCTTTATCGCCGCAGGAGCTGCTGCCAGCGCGTCCGCCGAATCGGCACCAGCGTCCAGTGCTGGAACGAAATCGTTTGTGCTGCAGCAGATAAGGAACGCGACGATCAAGATCGACTACGGCGACGTCAGGTTTCTGGTCGATCCGATGCTGGCGAAAAAAGGCTCATATCCCGCGGCACCGGGAAGCTTCAACAGCGAAATCCGCAACCCTACCGTAGACCTTCCCATACCCCTTGAAAAAGTGATCGACGTGGATGCGGTAATCGTCACGCATCTGCACTTCGATCATTGGGACAACGAGGCCAAAGAACGCATCCCGAAAGACATGCCGATCTTTGCGCAGAACGATGAGGATGCCAGGACGATCCGAGGCTCCGGCTTTCGGGACGTGCGCGTCTTGAATGAGGCAACCGAATTCAAGGGAGTCCGCCTGATCAAGACAAGCGGCCAGCATGGCAGCGACGCTGCAATGGCCGTCCGCGGGAAACTTCTGGGCACGGTGTCTGGCGTGGTCTTCCAGCGCCCAGGCTTCAAGTCGCTCTACGTGGCTGGCGATACCGTCTGGAATACCCACGTCCAGGACGCTCTCGCCACATACCGCCCGGACGTCATCGTCCTGAACGCGGGCTATGTGCGATTCAACGATATCGATGGCGCCATCATCATGGGCAAAGAGGATCTATATCGAGTGAATCAAGCCGCCCCTGGCGCTTATATCGTGGCGGTGCACTTGGAATCCCTGAACCATGCGACGCAAAGCCGGCAGGAACTGAAGGATTACATCAAGGAGAAATCGCTCGACCCTCAGCGAGTCCTCGTTCCCGATGATGGCGAAAGCTACAGCTTCTGAATGGCCCTTTCACCAGACCGACAGTGGTATCGGAGCAGTCCCGACCCTGGAGATACCCCCCGCATGAAACGACGTCATTTTCTGATTGCCGCTGCGATGGTGCCCTTGGCGCCGCTGGCCAATAGCGTTTCCGCCCAAGAGGCTTTCAAAGCGGGCAAGGATTTCCTGGAGCTGGACAAACCCGTGCCGGTCGATGCGCCGCCTGGCAAGGTGGAGGTCATTGAGTTCTTCTCGTACAACTGTCCGCACTGCGCTGCCTTCGAGCCGCAGCTCGAAATCTGGACGAGGCAACTTCCCTCCATCGCATCCTTCCGGCGCGTTCCTGTGCCCTTTGTAGGCAGTGACGTGGAAGCCAAACAGCGCATGTACTACGCACTGCAGGCTCTGGGCAAAGAGGACGAATTCCGACCCAGGATCTTCCGGGCCATCCATCAAGAGCACCAACGCCTGTTCGGCGACGATGCCATCTTAGCTTGGGCCGACAAGCAACCTGGACTGGACGGCAAGAAGTTCGCCGAGGCGTATCACTCGTTCTCGACCATGACCAGAGCCAAACGCGCAACGCAGACGACCAGTGATTTCAAGGTGGCGGGTGTGCCGGCGCTAGGCATCGCCGGACGTTGGTACGCGGACGGAGAAACCGCCGGCAGCCCCGAGCGCGCGCTTCAGGTAACCAGTTTCCTGATTCGGGAAGCAAGCCGGGCGTGAGGATTGCCCGGTACTGCTCAGGAGACGGGGCCGGTGCTGCCTTGCAGCGCAAGGCCCGCCGCCCGCCATTCGGGCACGCCCCCCGCCAGTGGCGTGGCCTGCATCCCGTGAGCCTGCAAGATGCTCACGGCCTGCATGGATAGCACACAGTACGGACCGCGGCAGTAGGCCACGACCTCCGTATCCCGGGACAGTTCACCGATCCTGTCGGCCAGTTGCTCCAGCGGGATATTGATCGCGCCCGGCAAATGAGCCTGCGCGAACTCCTCATCGCCGCGAATGTCCAGCAGCACCACGGCCCCTTCATCCATGCGATCAAGCAGGCCGTCGATCGAGACCGATTCCATCTCCTGGGGCCGTTGACGGCTATCGGCGATGGCCTCGCGGATGCGGGAATGCTGGAACTCCACGTAGTCATGCAGCGCCACGACCACCGAGGCCAACGGTCCCGGCCCGAGGCGATAGAGCATGTGCTTGCCATCGCGCCGCGTCTGCACGCAGCCAGCACGCTTCAGGTGCTGAAGGTGCTGAGAGGCGTTCGCCACCGTGATCCCGGTCAACTCGGCCAGTTTCTCGACCGACCTTTCCCCTCGCACGATCTGCTCCAGCAGCGCCAGGCGATGCGGATGCCCCAAGGTCTTGGCGACTTCGGCCAATGGGTCCAGACGGCTGCTGCCGTCGATGT
Organism: Achromobacter sp. CSND-B12; assembly: GCF_052906545.1. NCBI lineage: Bacteria > Pseudomonadati > Pseudomonadota > Betaproteobacteria > Burkholderiales > Alcaligenaceae > Achromobacter > Achromobacter sp. CSND-B12. The sequence goes on from NZ_JBREGJ010000001.1 coordinate 4,345,618, forward strand.
GGGCGGGCGGGTTCATTGACGCCACGATACCATCGCACTATCATTCAATCAAATAATTGAACGTATATTGCAAAGCATATCCCCGCCCGCGCACGACTGCCGCAACCGGCAGCCATCCCTCCCATCCGCTGCTCAACCAAGCCTCTCTGCTTGCAGCGATCCGCACTGGCTGCGCCAGTGACTCCTTTCCAACTTCAGGACCCCCCATGCTTCAAGAGCTGAACAACGACAATTTCGATACGACGCTCGGCCAGGTGCCCGGCGTCTATGCCGTCCGCTTCTGGGCCGAATGGTGCGGCCCGTGCAGGGTGATGTCCCCGATCTTCAAGGACGTCGCCCGCGACATGCAGGATCGCGCGCACTTCGGCGAGGTCGATATCGACCAGGCCCCGGAATTGGCTGGCCGCTTCGGCGTGCAGAGCATCCCAACGGTGGTGCTGTTCAAGGATGGCCAGGTGATCGACCGGATGACCGGCGCAGCGCCCAAGCCCAACGTCCTTCGCTTCATCAACAACCACCTCGATTGAACCGGACGGTGCGACCGCTCGGCATCACCGCGTCGGCCGTAGCGCACCTGCAGCCCCCCGACCGCCCATAGAGAACAACACCAATGACCCATGTAAAAGTGAAACCTTGGCAGGACGGCGATAACGCTCCCCCCGAGCTTCTGGAAAACATGCAAGCCCGTCGCCCGAACGGCGAGCTGATCGGTATCGATCGCGTCTTGCTCAAGAGCTTTCCCCTGGCGACCGGCTGGAACGGTTTGCTCGGTCGCGTGCGGGCAGAGTTTGAGCTGCCCCTCGAATACCGAGAACTCATCATGTGCCGCGTTGCCGTGCTCAACCGGGCCGAATTCGAGTGGAATGTCCACAAGCCCGCCTACCTGCAGGCCGGGGGCACGCCAGAAAAATGCGATGCGATGCGCGCCGACGGTATCGCTTCGCTTTTCGACGGCAAGGAGCGAGCGCTGCTGGAACTGACGGACCAGTCCACCCGCAACGTCGAAGTCGATGCTGCCGTCATCGAGAAGCTCAAGGCCTTCTTCGGAGAGCAGCAGACGGTAGAGGCGGTCGCGACGGTCGCCGCCTACAACATGGTGTCCCGCTTCTTGGTCGCCCTTGCGATCTGAGCATGCCGACCCGCCTTCCAATTGATCAACCGACACTCATCATGACCATGGCAACACACCATCAGCTCATCATTCTCGGCTCCGGGCCGGCCGGCTGGACCGCCGCGGTCTACGCCGCCCGTGCCAACCTCAAGCCATTGGTTCTCACCGGCCTGCAAATGGGCGGCCAGCTCATGACCACCACCGAGGTGGACAACTGGCCGGGCGATGCCCATGGGCTGATGGGGCCGGACCTGATGACGCGCATGCAGGCCCATGCCGAGCGCTTCGAGACCGAGGTGGTATTCGACCACATCCACACCGCCGATCTGTCCAAGCGCCCGTTCACCCTGACCGGCGACAGCGCGCAGTACACCTGCGACGCGCTGATCATCGCCACCGGCGCCACCGCCAAGTACCTGGGCATTCCGTCCGAGGAGGCGTTCAAGGGCCGCGGCGTCTCGGCCTGCGCCACCTGCGACGGCTTCTTCTACAAGGACCAGGACGTGATCGTGGTCGGCGGCGGCAACACCGCGGTCGAGGAGGCCCTGTACCTGTCCAACATCGCCCGCAAGGTCTACCTGGTGCACCGCCGCGACACCCTGCGCGCGGAGAAGATCATGCAGGACAAGCTGTTCGCCAAGGTCGCCGCCGGCAAGGTCGAGACCGTCTGGCACCACGAGGTGGACGAGGTGCTGGGCAACGACATGGGCGTGACCGGGGTGCGGGTGAAGTCCACCCTGGACGGCAGCACCCGCGACATCGACGCCCACGGCTTCTTCGTCGCTATCGGCCACAGCCCGAACACCGAGCTGTTCAAGGGCCAGTTGGCGATGAACAACGGCTACCTGGAAATCCGTTCCGGCTTGGGCGGCAACGCCACCCAGACCTCGGTGGAAGGCGTGTTCGCCGCCGGCGACGTGGCCGACCAGCACTACCGTCAGGCCATTACCTCGGCCGGCTTCGGCTGCATGGCGGCACTGGACGCGGAGCGATTCCTCGACTCGGCCGTTGTCCGATAAGGAACGCGCCATGGCCGGATGGAGAGGCAGGCGATCAACCCCTTGCATCGAGGCATCGAGCCTCTATCCAGGGAAAGTGCTGTCCCTCGGTGCGTTTGTTCCCGGCAGGGAAATCTCCGCGATCAGGCCGCCTCCATCCCTTGGCCTCAATTCAAGACTGCCACCGAAACGCGCCGCAATCGCACGCACGATCGAAATGCCCAGGCCTGACCCATCCTTGCTGTTCCGGCCCTGGTCGCCACGCCAAAAGCGCTGGCCGATTTGCGCTGCCTGCTCGGTAGTGAGGCCAGGGCCACGGTCCGATACAGTGATCAAGCACCGCGGCGCATCCTGTTCCAAGAGCACGCTGACATCGATCACGGCATCTTGGGGCGAATAGCGCATCGCATTGTCAACCAGGTTGCGAACCGCCGTTTCCAGCATCGACCTGGGCACTGGAGTTCCGATGCTTTCGCCGTTGACGGTCAGCGACAGGCGCTTGCCTTCGTCGGCGTTCCATTGCCCCAGCACGCCACGGACACAATCGGCCACGCAGGTGCAGCCGTCCGCTTTATCGGCAGGTGCCTCGGCACGGGCCAGGGTCATCATCTGGTCCAGCGTGCGCCGCAGTCGCTTCACCCCTTCCTCTGCACTGGAAAGCGAGGACGCCACCTCGTCGCCCTCGCTGATCCTGGCTACCTGCAGGTGCGTGTCGATTACGGTCAGCGGCGTGCGCAGTTCGTGCGCCGCGGCATCGGTGAATGCCCGTTGGCTGGAGAGCGCCCGTGCCAAGCGCCTGAGAAGCCCATTCATCGCATCCAGAACCGGACGCAGTTCGGAGGGCGAGTGGTTGACGGCGATCGGGGATGTATCGTCCGCATGCTTGTCGCGCAACTGCTGTGAAAGCGCCTTCAGCGGGGACAGCCCCCGGCCGATGCCGATCCAAAGCGCAGCCAAGCCGCCGAGGAAGGCGATCACGAACGGTACGCCAGCCACGCTCAGCAATTCGTTGATCAGCATGTCCCGCTGATCCACGCGATCGGCCGTAGTGATCTGATAGCCATCGGCACGAAGAACGTAGACCCGCCACTGGTGCCCCAGAACCTCCCGCGTACTGAAGCCTGTCGGCAGCGACTCAAATTCCGAATGAGGTCCAGTGGTCGTGCGTGCCAGGATCTCCCCACGCAGGGATCGAATTTCGCATGCGATGCCTTCCTTGCCGCTGACGCGCACGGCCTCGGTGAAGTCGGTGGAGGCCGAGTTGGGGGCCAGTGCCGCGCGTTCAAGAAGCCCCGACACCATGCGTGCCGACATGGCAAGGCGACCGTCGAGCGTTCGGTCGAGATTGGAATGAACGCCGCGCATCATCCAGCCCGCGGCAGCGCTCCACAGAACCAGCAGCGAAATGCCGGCGATCAGAACGGCGCGAAGGCGCAGGCTCATGACGTAAGCCTCCAGCCCAGCCGATAACCGAGTCCGCGAACCGTCTCGATCGCCTCGGCCCCGAGCTTGCGGCGGATGTTGTGGATATGCACGTTGAGCGCATTGCTGCCGATTTCTTCCCCGAGTCCGTACAGGCGTTCGTTAAGCATGTCGGGGGGCACCCACCGGCCATCGGCGTTGGCGAGATGGGCCAGCAAATCGACTTCGCGGCGCGACAAGGTGACGGCCTCGCCCTGGAACCAGGCCAGCCCGCTCTCCGGCTCCAATCGCAAAGGGCCGGCCGAGATGACCTGGGCAGCGCGACCTTGCGTGCGCCTGACCAGCGCGTGCAACCGGGCCGCGAGTTCCCGCAGGTCGAACGGCTTGACCATGTAGTCGTCGGCACCGTCATGCAGCCCCTTGAGCCTGTGCTCGATGGCGTCGCGTGCGGTGAGGATCAAGACGGGCAACTGCGGTTCGACCGCCCGCATGCTGGCCAGCAATTCCATGCCATCCCGGTCGGGCAGACCGAGATCGAGTACCAAGGCATGAAAGGTTTCTTCTGCGTGCACGGTTTCCGCGTCCTGTGCCGTGAGGACATGCTGGACGGAAATGCCGTGCTTTCGCAAACCGGCGACGATTCCCTTGCCGATCAACTCGTCATCCTCTACCAGCAGTACCCGCATTTCCGCTTCACCTTGCCTCGATCAAATGCTCATGGTAGGACAGAAATCCCTTTCACGTCAGCGAAAAGATAGGCCCTCACGGCACTTTAGTTTCGCTTAATCGAGCGAGCGCATCCTTCAAGCAGCTTTGCTTGGAGGATTCGGATTTGGCTTTTTATCGGCGCATAGTTGCGATCTTTCTACTGTGTTGTTGCATGGTCGGCAGCGCCTGGGCGAATGGCCTTCTTCCCTCCTGGGGCAGTAGCGAACGGCAGTTTTTGGACGTTGCCGAAGTATTCAAGCTGGACCCAGCGCAGCAACAAGGCGACTCGTTCTTAATTGCAGGACATATCGCCGATGGCTACTACGTTTACCGCCATGCCATCAAATTGGTCGATGCGCGGGGCCATGAGATCAGCCTGACCCTTCCAGCAGGAACTGCCAAGCACGACGAGTTCTTTGGCGACACGGAAATCTATAAGGGTGATGCGCTCAATCTGCGCTTTCCCGTCACTGCCGCCGGCCCGCTGACACTCCATTGGCAAGGGTGCGCCGAAGCAGGCATCTGCTATCCGCCGCAGACCGTGAACCTGGCACTGCCGGAAGTGGCAGCAGGCACATCTACCGCAGGCAATGGCTCCACACACGAGAGCCCAACCGCGGCACCCGCCAGCCAAGGCAGCGTGGCGGGGGCGACCGAGATCGCCGAGGATCAAGCGGCAGCGCAGCGGCTTGCCGCACTCGGCCCCGTATGGGGAACGCTGCTGTTCTTCGGCTTCGGGTTGCTGTTGGCCTTCACGCCATGCTCGCTGCCGATGATCCCCATCGTCTCCTCCATGGTCGTAGGCAGCCAAGCCAAGCCGCGACGGGCCTTCTTCCTCTCGCTGTCCTATGTCGTGGCAATGGCGGGCACCTACGCGGTGGTGGGTGTGGCCGCTGGCATGGCCGGTGCCAACCTGCAGGCCACCCTGCAATCGCCTTGGCTGCTGGGAGCGTTCGCGGCCCTGTTCCTCGTCCTGGCGAGTTCGTTGTTCGGCCTGTTCGAGCTGCAGATGCCTTCGGCCCTGGTCAATCGTGTCGAGTCTGCCGGCAGAGACCGCTCGGGCGGCAGCATCCCCGGCGCTGCAGCACTGGGCTTCCTCTCGGCGCTCCTGGTCGGCCCCTGCATGACCGCGCCATTGGCGGGTGCATTGCTGTACATCGGACAGACCGGCAGCGCGGTCTATGGCGGAATGGCATTGTTCGCGCTGGGTTTGGGCATGGGATTGCCCCTGTTGGCCATCGCCGTGTTCGGTGCCCGGGTCCTACCTCGCCCGGGCGCATGGATGGATCGCGTGCGCGTGGCATTCGGCTACGTCATGGTCGGCATGGCCGTGATGATGCTAACGCGCTTCCTGCCCGGCACCGTGGGCCTGGTGCTTTGGGGGGCCTGGGTCTTGTCCGTGGCGATTGGCCTGATCGCCTGGGGTCAGGCCGTGGCGGCGAAGCATCGGCTGGCATGGACGCTGCGGTCCGGTGCTGTCTTCGCCGGCTTGTGGTCCGTCCTGATGCTGGTCGGCGCTGCATCCGGGGGCGAATCCGCTTTGCAGCCGTTGGCGCATCTGCGCGGTGGATCGACTTCGGCCGCATCCGCTGAGGCTGGTGTCGCTTTCGTCCAGGCGAAATCGGTCGAGGACGTGGATGCGCATTTGGCCCAGGCGGCTTCGCGCGACCAATGGACCCTGATCGACTTCTACGCCGACTGGTGCGTCAGTTGTCATGTGATCGAGCGCAACGTATTCGGAGACCCCGCTGTCGCGTCCCGGCTGGCGCGCATGCAGGTGGTGCGGCCGGACGTCACGCGCAATGATGCAACCGACCAGGCTCTGCTCAAGCGCTGGGGCGTCATGGGACCGCCCACACTCATTCTGGTTGGCCCGGACGGCAAGGAACGCCGGGATCTGCGCGTGGTGGGTGAGATCGATGCTCGCACCTTCCTGGATCATCTGGACAAGGCGGGCTCCTGATGATCAGCGTGGGGCCTTTCTCCGTCCAGGTCGTGGCTGTCTTCGCTGCCGTGCTGCTGGCCTGGGCAGTAGCTCGCATGGTTGCCAAGCGACTGCCCGACTCGCCGTACAAGGCGGCCGGCGGAATGCTTATGGACGCGGTGTTCCTGGGATTTGTAGCAGCTCGCCTGGGCTATATCGCGCAGTGGTGGGACGAGTACGCGCAGTCGCCAATGTCCATGTTCTTCATCGGCGACCAAGGCTTCACCTGGTGGATAGGTGTCGCGGCAACGCTGGTGTTCATCTGGTGGCGCACCCGTTCGACCCGGGCATTGCGCCGCCCTGTACTGGTAGGTGTTACAGCCGGACTTTTGGCGTGGTTTGCCGCAGGTGGCGTGCTTGAGCTGTTGCAGCGCTCGGCACCGCCGCTGCCAGCCTTGGCGCTCGCCACGCTCGACGAAAAGCCTGTTGTCCTGAACTCCTATATCGGACGGCCAGTCGTGCTCAACCTCTGGGCTTCATGGTGTCCGCCATGCCGTCGCGAAATGCCGGTGTTCGAGCAGGCGCAAGCGCAGTATCCCGAGATCGCTTTCGTCATGGTCAACCAGGGTGAAAGCGCCCAGCAGGCGCGTGCTTTTCTCGAAGCCCAAGGCCTGCAGCTCAAGGATGTGTTGCTCGACCCGGCTTCCCAAACCATGCAGGCGGTTGCTTCGCGAGGCCTGCCCACCACGTTGTTCTTCAATGAGCACGGACGCCTGGTGGATACGCACCTGGGCGAACTCTCGATGGCCAGCCTCAAAAACACGGTGTCGCGCCGTTTCGCGCAATCCCAACAGATCAAGACAGAAAAGGAATAACCATGTTTGCAAAACGCTCTCGCATTTCCCTCTTTTTGGCCGCCAGCCTGCTGTTGGTCACCGGCTGCAGCCAGGCGGAAACCGCCAACCAGCCGCCCGCCCTGAAGGCGCTGGAGGATCAGGGCCTGACCGTCATGCAGGAATTCAAGGTCGGAGGCGGACTGCGCGCTTTCGCGGCAGTTGCCGGTGACAGGCCCGTCGCCATTTACATCACGAGCGATGGCAATGCCATCGTGGGAACACGCCTGAATGCCAAGGGAGAGCCGATCGATGAGGCAGCCCTGAACAATCTGGCGGCCAAGCCGCTCAGCGACAAGGAATGGGCGCAGCTCCAATCTGCAACCTCTGTCCGGGACGGGCAAGCGAATGCCCCGCGCATCGTGTATGCCTTCTCCGACGCCAACTGTCCCTATTGCCATCGCTTCTGGGAAGCCGCACGTCCTTGGGTCGATGCTGGCAAGGTCCAGATTCGGCACATCATGGTCGGAATCATCAGGGAAGACAGTCCCGCCAAAGCTGCGGCAATCCTGGGTGCCGCTGATCCCTCGGCAGCGTTGCTGGAAAACGAGCGGAAGTATTCCCAGGGCGGGATTACACCGGCCAAGAGCATTCCAGCAAATGTACGGAAGACCCTCGATGACAACCAGATGCTGATGTTGAGCATGGGCTTCCGCGGAACTCCTGGCATCGTCGTTCGTGGCCCCGATGGCGTACTCAAGAAATATAACGGCATGCCTCAGGGGCCCCAGTTGGCCGAGGTGCTGGGACCACGCTGAGACCCATCCTTTGGCGCGCGAATGCGATATGTGCCGCATCGCGCGCCAGAGCTGCACCTACTGGGCTAACCAACTGCAATTCAAGGAGGTGAATCATGTCCACTAACCATCGCCTGATTGCTGGCTTGTTTTTTGGCCTGGTGTGCCTGCTTGTCGCCGCTCCGTCGGCCGCAGGAGTCGATTGGCCCAAGGATGGCTGGAGGGTGATTGAGACGAGCCAGAGCTATTCGGAATTGCTCGCCAATCTCAAGAAAGCGGTCTCCGCGAACGACTTGAATGTTGTCTTTGATGTTGGCCCGACGGAGGCTGCTGCAAAGCGCGGCATCCACATTCCGGGAAACCGGGTGGTGGGGGTCTTCAACAACAAGTTTGCCGTCGATATTTTGCGCCTCAGTGTGCCGGCGATGATCGAGGCACCAATCCGGTTTTATGTGACTGAGCGGGATGACGGGCATGCAACGCTGTCGTGGGTCGAACCCAGTCATATTTTCGCGCCATATATCGAGGACGTTGGCAGCAGCGATGACGCAAAAATGCTGCGTCAGGAGGCGGAGGAACTCGATGCTCGCTTCTCTCGGATTGCATCCGAGGCTGCACAAGGAAAATAGCTGAAAGGGGCGTTCACTATGCTCTCACTGACAGGTGGGCTGCTGGGCCTCATCATCGGAGCCGTGCTGGGATTGACCGGCGCCGGCGGCGGCATCTTCGCGGTGCCGGCGTTGGTTTTCGGCTTGGGCATGGACATACGTAGTGCCGCACCCGTGGCGCTGCTTGCGGTGGGTGCGGCGGCGGCATTGGGCGCTGTACAGGGACTGCGGCGGGGTATTGTCCGGTACAAGGCCGCGATGGTGCTGGCGGCCGCCGGCACCGTGACTGCCCCGCTGGGTGTTCAGCTCGCGCACTGGCTTTCGCCGCGGTGGCTGAACATGGTCTTCGTGGCCATCATGCTCATCATCGCGTACCGGATGTTCCTGTCCTCGCGCAGCCCCCAAGCCGATAGCGACTTGGGCGACGAGCAGGCCAAGGCGTGCAAGGTCTCCAAAGACACGGGGCGCTTTCTCTGGAACCTGCGAACCGCGACCACGCTGGGGAGTATCGGCGTCGTGTCCGGCTTGGCCACGGGCATGCTGGGCGTAGGCGGCGGCTTCATTATCGTCCCAGCCTTGGCGCATTTCAGCGAGCTGCGCATGCACAGCATCGTCGCGACCTCGCTCATGGTGATCGCGCTGTTGTCCGCCGTGACCGTGTTCATCGCATGGAGTCATGGCCTGCTGCTTACCGCGCCTACTTGGGCATTCGTACTCACCGCGCTGGTGGGCATGGCGGGTGGTCGCGCTGTGGCGCTAAGGATTCCTTCAAAGATGCTGCAGCGGGTGTTCTCGATCACCTGCGTGTCCGTGGCGGCTCTCATGCTCATGCGCAACGTGGGCTAGAGATTCGCTATTTGGTTAATTGATTGGACGGAGATTTCCAATGCAGGCAAGGAAAGTAGATATCGCCATCATCGGTGCTGGAACCGCCGGCATCACGGCATTTCATGCACTCAAGGCGGCAGGAAAGGATGTCGTCCTGATCGATCGTGGACCGCTGGGGACGACCTGCGCGCGCGTAGGCTGCATGCCGTCGAAGGCCGCTTTGCATGCGGGGATGCGCTGGACGACGGCCAAGGAGTTGCCCGCGGGCGTCACGCTCTCCGCACAAGGGCCGCAGGCTTTGTGGCGGCATACCCGCCAGACGCGGGATGCTCTGGCCGGTGCTGCCGCGGAGCGCACGCGCAAGGCCGTCGGCGAAAACCTGATCATGGCCGAGGCTCGCTTTGTCGCGCCAGGCACCTTGGAAGTCGGCGACCAGCGTATCGAAGCGAAGGCTTTCATCGTGGCCACGGGCTCGCATCCGGTGGTGCCCAAGTCGCTGGACGGCGCGGCCTCCCACATCCTCACCACCGACACCCTTTTCGAGCAGAAAGAACTGCCGCAGCGCCTGGGGATTCTAGGACTGGGAGCGATCGGCCTGGAACTTGGCCTGGCCCTGTCGCGGCTTGACGTGCAGGTGATCGGTGCCGACCAACAGGACACGATCGGCGGTATTCAAGATCCCGAGGTGCAGGATCGGGCGCTTTCGAGGTTCGGCGGCGAGTTTCCCATGTGGCTGGGAGCACCCGTCGAAGTTACCCTGGCAGGCGACAAGGTGCGCATGCGCACCGACAAACATGAAGCGCTCGTGGATCGCTTGCTGGTCGTGACTGGCCGCCAGCCCAATACCGAAGCGCTCAATCTGCAAGCGGCAGGCATCCTATTGGACAAGGCAGGCCGGCCGAACATCGACGCCTCCACCATGCAGGCATCGGATGCACCGATCTTCTTCGCGGGCGATGTGCAGCCGGATCGTCCGCTGATGCACGAGGCCGCCGACGAAGGCCAGATGGCGGCCCAGGCCGCCTTGACGCGCCTGCGTGGCGAACAATGGCAGGGGGCGCCGCGTCGGGTGCCGATCAGCATCCTGTTCACCGATCCCGACGTCTGCGCTGTCGGCATGTCCTACCAGGCCGCAATGAAGAAAGATGCCGTGGTCGGCATCGCGGAAGGTAGTGGCAACGGGCGCTCGAAGATTCTCGGTGCCCAGGACAACCTGCTGCGCATCTACGTCGAACCCGGCACTGGCTTGTTGCTTGGGGCCAGCATGTTGCTGACGCAAGGCGAGCATCTGGCGCACCTGCTCGCCTGGGCAATCCAGGCCAAGCAGACCGTCAATGACCTGCTGACGATGCCGTTCTACCACCCATCCATCGAGGAGATGCTGCAGAGCGCCTTGAAGTCGGCATCCCAGCAACTCAACCCGTAAACGGACTCCTTCTTTCCGCCATCACGCCCGAACCATCATGAGCCAAAACATCCAGAACCAAGCATTGAAAGTGATCCTGCATGCGCCAACTCCCGCAGCACTGGAGCGCGCACGCAAGAATGCGGTCAATCTCCTGCGCGAAGCGCCTGATGCCGAGCTGCGCATCATTCTCAATGCAGAGGCTGTCAAGGCAGCACTCGATCAAGCGCATGCCGAGGTGGACATCCACACCTGGGTGTGCCCGACGACGCTGACCCGGATCGGCAGGGAGAACCGGCCGCCGCTCCAGGTGATGGCAGGCCCAGCCGTGATCGAAATCGCGCGCATGCAGCGGACAGGATGGGTCTATATCAGATCATAGCAACAGGCCGCCCAGGCGGCAGAAGGGGCTGGGGACATGGAACTGCGACATCTTCGCTACTTTGTCGTCTTGGCTGACGAGCTGCATTTCACGCACGCCGCGGAGCGGCTGCATATCGAACAACCGCCCTTGTCTCGGGCGATCAAAGAGCTGGAAGACGAACTAGGGGTCGTACTCTTTGATCGTGATCGCAGAGGAACGCGGCTGACCGCCGCAGGAGTTGCCTTCCTGCAAGACTCTCGCAGGCTTTTCACCGTTCTCGAACAAGCCCGGGAGAACGTCAAGGCCGTCGCGGCGGGTTTGCGGGGTAGCCTGCGTATCGCGGTGTCTGATGGAGCAATCGACCCTAGGCTTTCATCGTTCCTGGCCCGTTGCCGCGCCGAAGAACCAGAGATCGAAATACGCCTGTCCGAAGTACCCTTGGCCGAACAGATGCGGGGGCTTCGATCCGGCGATTTCATGATCGGCTTCGCACACACCGCGGATGTCAACGACGGTATCGTTGCCGAACCAATATGGCGAGACCCGCTGGTAATTGCCGTACCGGCACGGCACGCGCTACTCGCTCACAAGGAAGTGCCACTTCATGAACTTAGCGGTCACCCGCTTGTCTTGTGCGATCCGCAAGTCTGCGAGGGTTACTGCCGCGAGCTGGCGCGCCTTCTAGGACCTCTGGGACACCAGAAAAACGTCGTTGAGCATGTAACCTCTTTGGACATGATGCTCACGCTGGTCGGTGCCGGTTATGGTGTTGGCTTCATGGCCGCGAACAGAACTCCAGCCACACAGCGGCCTGATGTCGTAATACGCCCGTTGGCTGTTGAATCCGCAATTATTACGACCTACGTGCTTCGGCCCGACAATAGCGCCTCTTCGGCCTCTCTGGAGCGGTTTATCGCGCGCCTGCGCGAAGGGCTGGGTAACTAACCTGGCTCAAGATTCGACAGTGGAATCCATATTGCGCTCTGTGGCGGCCATTAGATCGGTCCCACTCATCTTCAGCGCAGTGGCGATTTTCAGTATCAGGGCCAAGGAGGGCAAATGCTCCCCTCGTTCGATCTTGCCCATGTGGGAACGCTCTATTCCAGCCAGCCCGGCCAGTTCCTCCTGAGCGATGCCCTGGTCCATGCGGAACGCGCGCACAGCCTTGCCAAAAGCCTGGGCTGGCTCGGCTTCATATCTGGTTGTGCCAGGGGGACGCCCCCGTTGAACAGTACGCCTCTGCATCGGCAGAAGCGTCAGGCAGTCACTAGAATTTAACCACGTTAAATTTAACTCATGGGTATCATGTCGGATTGGTTTCTTGATCAATTCTCTTCTTGGGGGCTCTTATGCACGATGCCACCAGCCCGTCCCCCCGTCTTAGGCTTGCGGTAGCACCGGGCGTATCGTCATCTCAACTCTCGGCGCTTCTCGCGCGTCAACGCGCAGAGGAGCCGGGCGTCACCCTCGCGGTTTTCGAGGTTGCAGGTGACGTCCTGCTTGAGGGGCTTCTTGAAGGCCGCTATGACGTCGGGATGTCGCTTCAGGGGTATAGCGACCCCGCTCTCAAAACGCAGCTCTTATGGACCGAGACCATGGCTGTCGCCATGCCGACACGGTTCCACTTATTCGACGAGGCGAAGCTCGCCATCGCCGATCTTCGGGACTATCCCGTCTATCGCTGGCAGGCAGAAGCCTGCCCCCTGCTGGATGAGAGGCTGGCCTCCCTCATGCCAGTGGACCAGGAGAACCTCCAACGGGTGACTTCCTTCGAGATGATGGCGCTATGGGTCGCAGCGGGCTATGGCGTCGGGGTATCTACGCGATCGCGCATTGAGCGTGCCCATGAATGGGGAATCACCGTGCGACCGCTCGCCGGCGGTCCCTACGAGATCGCGACATACCTGCAGCGGCCCCACGCGCATGCCAATTCCACTTCGGAGCGGTTCGAGCGCAGAGCGCTGCAAGTCACCGGGGCTGGCGTCACATAGTGGCACCTACGGCCGGGGCCATCATCCCGGCCATAGCTGACGCGCAGGATCAGGCCCCCTCAAACACTACCGCGCTGTCCACCAGCCGACGCACGCTCTGCCGCACATCGCCGGGGGTGGGCCATATGGCAACGGCCTCGGGCGCATCCGCATGGCGCTGGTAGTCGCCCATGATGACCCGGATGATTGTGGGCACATTGGTCGGCGTGACCGCATCGATGGCCGCGCGATCCCCCAGATCGGGGTGTGGCTGGGTCAGCATGCGGTATAGCTCCCACGAATCCGCGCGAGGGCACTGGTTCATGAGCACCTGGGCCAGCTTGTGCTTGAGCGGCACCAGTTGCCAGTCGGGAACCCGCTGCCCCCGGTTGCCCAGACTGATGGACAGCAGCTTGCCCGCTTTCAGCTCCCGATTGATCTGATCCTTGGACTTCCCAGCCAGCTTGCCGAACAGCGGGACCGGCAGGTTGTTCGGCGACTCGTACATCGCCAGCATTTCCTCGCGCTCGCGCTGAATGGCGGAGACTTCCGGCTCCGGGGCATGCGTCGGGGGTGGCGGCACCTGCGACAGCCTCTGGAACGTGATTCCGCCGCTGTTGGGGGTCACGACGATGGGCGTGGCCACCACGGGCGAGACACCGGAGGCAACAGGCTCGGCCACCGTGGGGGCCGCACTCACCACATCCTCCGCTTCTGCCATCACCGGCACCCCGTCGATACGAATGGTCAGGTGCGCGCTCGCAGCTTCCACTTCGCCCTGTTCGAGCAGGTCCAGGCGATCGGCCCAGTCCTGCATCATCCGGCGGCGCGGCTCCACGTACTTGGCGTGGTTGTAGGCCGAGCTGACCTTGTTTGGATCGGAGTGCGAAAGCTGCGCGTCCACCCAAATCTTCGGGTATCCGATCTCGTTGAGTGCGGTCGAGATGGTGCCGCGGATGCCGTGGCCGGTCAGGCGCCCCTCGTAGCCCATGAGCTGCACGGCCTTGTTGAGGGTGTTCTCGCTGATGCGCTTCTTGAGTTCGCTGCGGTGCGACAGCAGGTACTTCTGCGCCGGCCGCATCACGCCCAGGAGATAGCGGACGATCTCGATGGCCTGCAGGGACAGGGGCACGATGTAAGGCGGCACGTCCTGCGGCCGCTTGCCGGCCTTGCGCATTTCGTCCTGGAGCTGCTTGACGACCTGGGGCGGGATGATCCACAAACCGCGGTCGAGGTCGAATTGCTCAGGCTCGGCCAGCCGCAGTTCGCCCGTGCGCACCCCCGTCAGGAACAGCAGCCGGACGCCAAGCTGGGTCTGCCAGCCGCGGGGGTTGTAGCGCCGGAGCTTCTGAAGGAACTCGGGCAGCTCGGGCAGGTGCAGGTAGGGGTTGTGCGCCACTGGGGGCTTAGGTTCGGCCACCACGTCCAGGTCCGCAGCCGGGTTGACTTCCAGCCCCTCGGCGATGACTAGGGCATAGCGAAACATCTGGTTGAACCAGGTACGCACCTTCTCGGCGGTGGTGAACGCCTTGCGCTTCTCGATCGCCGCCACCACGCCCACCAGCTGGGGCCGGCGAATGTCGTAGATCGACATCTTTCCCAAGGTAGGCAGCACGTCCTTGTTGAAGATGCGCAGGATCTGCGACAGCGTGCTTTGACGGCCTTCCTTGAGTTCCTTGCGGCGATGCTCGACCCAGGCATCGAAGACGTTCTTGAAGGTGTATTCGCCTGCCAGCCTGGCCGCGTGCCGGCGCTGATCACGCTCGATCCGGGGATCGATCCCCCTGGCGATCAGGGCTTGGGCCTTGTCCCGCTCGGCACGGGCCTCCCGCAGGCTGAGGGCGGGATAACTGCCCAGGGACATGCGCTTTTGCGTGCCCAGCCAGGAATAGCGGAAGATCCATGACTTGCCGCCTGCGGCAGAGACCATCAGGCTCAGGCAGTCGTTGTCGTGGAGGGTATAGCGTTTGCCGGTGGTCTTGGCCTGCCGGACGATCAGATCAGAGAGTGCCATTTCGAGGCTCCTAAGTGATGACTTAGGCCTTATGCTCGTCATGGTTCCCGCTCAGCCCCAGCAACTATACGGAAGCCGCCTCACCCGTATTCCTGTGCCTAAATTGGCGCCTAAAAAAGGCTGGCTGTGGGTGGATTTCCGTGGCGCTCGCTGGAATGAAAAAAGGGGCCGAAGCCCCTCTTTTCAACGACTTACAGACGTCAGTAGAAGTCTGTAGATCATAACTTGGAGCGGGAAACGAGTCTCGAACTCGCGACCTCAACCTTGGCAAGGTTGCGCTCTACCAACTGAGCTACTCCCGCGGGGGCACTGCGTTCTGGTGTGTTGCCAGTATTGCTGCCGACACATCGACACGTTCTGAAAGAGCTCGTGTCCACCAAAGACAGCGATTATACACAGTTTTTAGGACTTGTGCGGGCTCGACGTTGCTCTACCGGAAAAAACCGCCGCGGCATCGCGCTCGTTGCCAGCGAGCAGGTCTCGCTCGCGCATGGCGCGCCCATTGCCGCTCGTGGCTCGCCTCGTCTATCGCGGTCCACCCATTGCGGTTCGATCCTTGCGCATATCGAATCCGCAGGCGCGCGACCACGAGTTGCCGCTACGACGCGATGTTGCGGCGGGCGTTGCTTTGGGGGCATTGCCCGGGAGCACTGCGGGAGCGTTGGGAACTGTAATGGGGGGCTGCTGCTGAGCGGACCCGATTGTGGTCCAGGCGGCTTTGGCGATCCCGGCGGTGGGGTCCAATGATGCGGTGGCATTCAGCCAACGACGCATCGACTGGAGCGGGAAACGAGACGTGTACTAGGACAGTAAGTCGTTGTTTCCCAAACACTTTCTTCGTTGGGCTGGCCAGCGAAGACCTCAATTGTAGCCTTGTTTTTCGTCCTCGGCAACAAATTCGTCCAAAGAGTTCCACGGACGTCCATAGAGCTGCACTCAGCACACCACACCCACGATCGGTACATCGTCGTAGGCGACTGCCTCGAACTCATCACCCACGCCCGGTTGTCTGCCCGCATCCATCATCGCGAAGACAACCCAGGTAGATGGTTCTGGTGATGGCACAAGTCGGATGCCACCTGGAAGCGCCAGCACCACAACTCACAGGCGACCTTCTGTCCAAGCTCCTTTGGAAGAACGCGCACGCTGGTCACCGCGTTTCCGCACACGATTCTTTGTCGATATATCAGGATGACGGGGCAAGCATGACAGGTGCGGATTTGCTGCGTCCGGCTGGACATTCGAGGACGATTGCGGCCCCCTCACGCTTCCTGAGACCGCTGGCATATCAGGTCATACCTAGACGGTTTTGCAGAAACCGTAACTTCTCACGACCCTGATAGCGTGAGCGTCGTTGTCGAGCCTACGTCCCGATGCTCGACCTTCTAATCGATGATTTTTGCACATCGAACACACGACGACTACCAGTTGCGCGAACTGGTGAGAAGTATTCAAACCACATGACGAAGCGGCCTTCGGGACCCACTTCCTACACAAGCGACAGGCCGACCATGAGGTCGGCGACAAAGGAGTCGGTCATGTAGTTCTTCTCCTGGAAGGAGACGGAGCATGCACGAGAACAAGAATGATGCACCAACATCAAAGGTGTTCTATCGCCCGATCGAAGCGTCCATCCGCTGGGCCGGGCTGCTGCGATACGAGCAGGTGATCCTGGCTTCGATTTCGTCGCCAAGGCGCCTGCCGCAGTCGTTGGACTGTCCACGTTGTGACGAGCTGCGGCTTTGCACCGAACGTATCTTCGACGGCATCCTCAATGGAGAACTGCCCTTCGGACGGAACGGCATCACGACGCGCGATTCCGCGCTGATCGACTCCCCTGATCTGACGGTGCGCCACGTCGATCTGAAGCGCTGGATGCGCCAGCACTATCCCGAGCAACGACCGTGCTTCCTCTTCTCCCGGAGCGAGCGCATCGCCCATCCCTTCATCTCGATGGAAACTGGGCAGGCGATGCTAGTCGAGCGCCTGGCCCTGAAGTCCACCTTGGACCAGTACAAACGCCAACTGCATGAGTTGCAGGAAAAGCACGGAGCGCTTCTCAAGCAGATGGCGCCCTCTGCTGGCGCACAGTGCCTGATCAGTGATCGCGCCGAAGCCACCTACTTGAACATCATCGGCAGCATGCTGGACCTGATGCTCGGCCAGTCGCCTTCCGGCGTTCCGTACTCCAGCTTCAAGACGCAGGAGGCGGTGGTCAGCGCGTTGGTCGCACATCACAGCGGCGCCATGGGGATCGCGGAGCGGACGCTAAACGGCAAGTTCGCCACGGCCAGACGCCGGCTGCGTAGCGCAGCAGTCTGAGGTTTTCCACCTTGTATGTGCAATCGCGGAGATTGCATTTGCAATGTCTTTTCGCATCCATGTCTATTGAATGGAGGGCACGCCAACAAACGCCACTGAGCGTTCAGGAGTGACCGCCATGTCGCAAACACCTGCACTGCCCGCAAGCGAGCGCCGCATCCTGCGGCTTGATGAAGTCGAAACCAAGTCGGGTTTCAAACGCGCCCACATCTACAACCTGATGCGCAAAGGCCTGTTCCCGAAGGCGCTGCGCCTGGGCGTGCGCGCGGTCGGCTGGGACTCCATCGAGATCGATCAGTGGATCGCCGAGCGCGTCAACAACCGGGTCTGACCCGTTCTCCAGCGGACTTCCCATCCTCACACGGAGAACGCCATGCAGGTCGTATCCATCATTTCAACTAAAGGTGGCGTCGGCAAGACCACCACGGCCGCGAACCTCGGCGGACTTGCCGCGGACGCGGGGCTGCGTGTGCTGCTGCTCGACCTCGACGTGCAGCCCACCCTGTCCTCGTACTACGAGCTAGGCCACCGCGCACCTGGTGGCATCTACGAGTTGCTGGCCTTCAACGAGCGCGACCTCGGGCTGCTTGTGTCCCGCACGATCATCGCGGGCCTGGACTTGGTGCTCTCCAACGACCACCGAGGCGAGCTGAACACCTTGCTGCTGCACGCGCCGGATGGGCGCTTGCGGTTGCGCCATCTCTTGCCGGTCCTGGCGCCCCTCTATGACCTGGTGCTGATCGACACCCAAGGTGCGCGCTCGGTGCTGCTGGAGATGGCGGTGCTCGCCTCCAACCTCGCGCTGTCGCCCGTGACCCCGGAAATCCTTGCGGCGCGCGAGCTGCGGCGCGGCACCATGCAGTTGCTCGAAGACATTGCGCCATATCGGCACCTGGGCATCGAGCCTCCACCTCTGCATCTGCTCATCAATCGCGTCCATCCTGTGTCCGCCAATGCACGGCTGATCCAGCAGGCCCTGCGCGATCTTTTCCAGGATCACGCCGGCATCCGCGTGCTGGCCACCGACGTGCCGGCCATCGAGGCGTATCCGCGTGCAGCTACGCGCGGACTGCCGGTGCATCGGGTCGAATACCGCCAGCCGCCGGGCAGAGTCGCCCCCGCCGCGCTCGACACCATGCGCGGCCTCGCAGACGAACTATTTCCGCAATGGCGGCACCGATTTGCCATGGTGTCCGGCCGTCCGCCACACCCTCTTGATGCCGGGAGGTCCCATGGCGAACGCACATGAGCTTGCCCGAGGCCACAAGCGGCTTCGCGCCCTGATCGAGTTCGCGGTTGGCGAAGGTTGGCACGTCAAACGCACGCCTGGCGGCCACCTCAAGTTCACCAAGCCTGGCTGCGCCGCGATCTACACCAGCTCGACGGCCAGCGACCATCGGGCGACCCTGAATGCCCGTGCGCAAATCCGCCGCGCCGAGCGCGAGGCCCGATACCAAGCGCAGGGAGGCGGCCATGGCTGAGATCACCTCCCAGCAGATGGCTGGCAAGCTGCTCGCGGCCGGGTTCGAGCGCAGCGGCCCGTCAGCCTCGACCTTGAGCGACCCGATCGCCGACACACCCATGGTCGTGACCCTAGATCAGTTGCGCCCTTACGACCACGATCCCAGGAAAAAACGCAACCCGGCCTACGAGGAAATCAAGGCATCCATCCGCGAGCGCGGTCTGGACGCGGCGCCGGCCATCACTCGCCGACCAGGTGAGGACCACTACATCATCCGCAACGGCGGCAATACGCGGCTGGCGATCCTGCGCGAACTATGGTCGGAGACCAAGGACGAGCAGTTCTTCCGTATATCGTGCCTGTTCCGGCCGTGGCCCAGCCGCGGCGAAGTCGTCATGCTGACCGGCCACCTGGCCGAGAACGAATTGCGCGGGGGCCTCACGTTCATCGAGCGCGCCCTCGGCGTCGAGAAGGCACGCGAGTTCTACGAGCAAGAAAGCGGCACTGCCTTGAGCCAGTCCGAGCTAGCCCGCCGCCTCGCCGCCGATGGCTTCCCGGTACAACAGTCGCATATCAGCCGCATGAACGACGCGGTGCAGTATCTCCTGCCCGCGATCCCCACCGTGCTCTATGGCGGTCTCGGTCGCCATCAGGTCGAACGCCTGTCGGTCATGCGCAAAGCCTGCATGCTCGCGTGGGAGCGCTACGCCAAGGGCCGCCCACTGGTTCAGGACTTCGACGAATTTTTCCAGGAAGTGCTGTCGCAATTCGACGTCCAGGCCGACGAGTTCTCCGCGCAGCGTGTACAGGACGAGCTGATCGGCCACATGGCCGAGATGCTGGGTGTCGATTACGACGTGCTCGCCCTGGACATGACCGAATCCGAGAGCCGGCAGCGCGCCTTGGTCAGCGACCCAACGCCGCCCTCGACGCCGCCCGCGTTGCCGGAGCCGGGAACCAGCGCGCGCCCACCTGCAAACACTGCGCCACCCATCGCAGGGGCTGCATCCGCAGCGCCGCCTGCAGGCCGACCTGCGGCAACGCCCTCGACGCGCGAGAGCGGCACGGATGCCAGCCAGGCAAGTCCGGCCAACCCTGCGGCGGGTGGCGATCTGCTTCGGGAGCACATCGTCTCGCCGGCATCGACGACCGAACGGCTCCAGTCCATTCAGCGCATGGTCGCCGACCAGTTGGGTGATGCGCTGCCGCCCGACTTCTCGGCGAGCGTCTTGCAGTCCATCCCCGTACAGGCTGGCGGGCTCTATCCGATCTCCGATGTCTGGTACATCGATCCCGGCCTGGACACAGCCGAGCGCTTGCGCATCCACATCGCACAGTTCGCCCGCGAAATCGCGGGCGAGGCAGATTTGGACGAGTGCATTGATGACCGTGCAGAGGGTATCGGTTTCGCCTGCCGGGCCGGCACCCAGAACCCAGCGCCACTGGGCCGTGCCGTCCTCGCGTTGTTGGCGTGCCTGGCCGGTCAGCGGCCCGCCGACGTCGGCCTGCACGACGGGCAAATCGTCATCGAACTGCCGGCGCTGCTGCACGGCCAGGGTGATGCGGCCCAGCGATTGAGCGATACCTCGCTGGTCAAGCTGTTCCGGCTGCTGCGGCTGGCCCGGCGCCTGCTCGACCTTGAAGCCGGCGCTGCGGGCCTTGGAATGTGAGCGAGGGAGGCCAGCATGTCCGCACCACACCCACTCAACCAGGCCGTCATCGCCCAGGCCCTCTATGACCTGCGCAATGGGCAACTGCGCCGGTGCAAACTGATGGGGTTTGGCGAGGAAGAACTGGACGCCCTCAAGCATCCCGCGCTGATCAGCGTGCTCGCCAACGCTAACGTCTCCTGGTGCTCGGTGACGGTCAACCGCGAAGTGCTCCGGCGACTGCTCAAGCAGGCGCAGGATGTGGAGAAGGAAATCGCCACGGTCGATCGCATGCTCAGGCTGGGCGCGAGCACCGAGATGGTCAGCCGGTTCTATGGCCTGACCCACCAGGAGGTGGCGCTTCGCCGCGAAATCCTCGGCCTGCCGAAGCGCAAGGGCCGCCACCCCGTGCTGGACGAGAAACAGGACACGGAGCTGTGGCGGCAATGGAAGGCCGTGACCGGCAGCAGGAATGTCGATCTCGAAGACGAAACCTCCATCCTCGACGCCACCATGGACTTGGCCGAAGGCATGTCGCTGCCTCTGTCGGTGGTCTGGGCCTCGATCAAAAGCTGGGTCGATCAGGGATTGGGTTGAGCCATGGCCGTGGACGACACCGCACCACGCCGTGGCCCCGTCGCACTTGCTGACCTGTTCGACGCCGCCTTGAAAGACCTCGTGCCCAAGCCCAACCCCAGTGCGCCAGCACCCATGCCTGCGCCGACGCCCGCCACGTCCGGCGATGCCTTCCTCTTCAGCGGCAACCGGCATGAGACCGTGCCGCGGCGGCTGTTCCTCGACCGTCGCCTGACGCCGCTGGAGCGCAACGCCTGGCAGGTGTTCCGGCTGATGCTCAACGACGATGGCGTGACCGCCTTCCCGACGTATGAGCAGCTTCGACCATGGCTGGCGTCGATGCCCTGCGCCGGGCAGGCCTCGCATGAAACCGTGGCCCGAGCGTTGACGCTGTTGCGCCTCACCAGATGGTTGAGCCTGGTGCGGCGACGGCGTGACCCCAAGACCGGCCGCATCCTCGGCAACCTCTATGTTCTGCACGACGAACCGCTGACGCCCTTCGAG
Organism: Achromobacter sp. CSND-B12; assembly: GCF_052906545.1. Taxonomy (NCBI): domain Bacteria; kingdom Pseudomonadati; phylum Pseudomonadota; class Betaproteobacteria; order Burkholderiales; family Alcaligenaceae; genus Achromobacter; species Achromobacter sp. CSND-B12. The sequence goes on from NZ_JBREGJ010000001.1 coordinate 4,367,113, forward strand.
GCCATGCAGCTCGACGCCGACTACCTGGCACTGGTCAGCCAGTCCCTTGGCCATTCGGCCAAGGCCGTCCAGATGGTCGGCCTGAACACCCTCAAGGAGATCGCGGAAGATCCGCTGCTCTCCGGGCGCACACTGCCGTCGCGGCTGCAGGTCCTGGCAGAACGCCTCGCCAGCCAAGGCATCACGGCCGCCGAGAGTTATCCACAGGAGGATGCCGCCCACGAATCCGAAGAAGGAGCATCGAGCCTTCTTCGGAATGCGGATGACCCGTCTTCGGAATCCGAAGCAGGGGCGAAACCTGCGCCAGACGCCTCTCTTCGGAATCCGAAGCAGGCCCGTACAGTACGTAGTAGTCGTATTAATGAAGTACGTACTACCGCGCAGGCGCGCGCGCTGGGCGATCTGCAATGGCCCAAGCGCTTCACGGAACTGAAGGCAGAGCAGCAGACAGGTGCCAGGGTGGCATTGCAGCAGGTCGATGCCGCGCTGAGACAGGCCGTGCTGGACGAATGGGCCACGCGATGCAGCAATCATGGCATCCGCAATCCTGCGGGGTATCTGTTCGGCATCATCCAGCGCGCCATCCATGGCGAGTTCAATGCCTGGGCCAAGAAAGACGCGCCATCGGCATCCGTCCCGCCAAACGAGCGGCCACCACCAGCATCGCCACCTCAGCCGCAGGGTAAGCCAGTGCCGCCGGAAGTCGCCAAGCAGCACATCGAGCGGCTACGCAATCTGCTCGCCAGCAAGTGAGTCGTCATGCAAGGCGGTGAAAGTAGATGTCCATGGCCGCCAGTAGAGCTATCCCCTGGGGATAGTTCCGCTGCTGGGCACAACGCCAGGCTGTCGCAGGCCTGGGATCGACCCTCTGCCGCAGCATCGGTGTTGTCCCCCCTGATCCCGGCGTGCAGCGTTCGTTGGCGCTCCATGGAGCTATCCCCAGGGGATAGCTCATGCCGCATGCAACCGCCACGCCCTAAACCGGGGCCGGCCGGGATTCGGATTCTTGACTGACTGCCTTCCGCTTCCTGCCGAAGCTGGCCGCTCCTTTTCCAACAACGAGCGGACACCATGGCAACCAATGAACCTCTGCAACTGAATCTCGGCTCCCTGCGCAGTGCGATGTCGCTGACCCTGCACACCCACCACGCTTCCCGCATCTGGCACGGCCGCGCCGCCGCCGAGGGGCGACCGGGCATCGTCGGCCTGAACGGCTACATCGCCCAGATGAACAAGATGCGGCGGGGCTCGGAGCAGGACGACCCGTACAGCGACTTCTGGATGCTGCGCATCGAGGACAAGCTCGACCAGACCAAGGCCACGCTGCAATCGCTGCGCGAGCAGGTGGACCAGGCGCTGGCGAGCGTGCCGCCAGCGCTTAGCCTGGGCGAAAACCTCAACGTGCAGCCGGTCAAGCTGCCGCTCTTCGTCAACGCGCAGCTCGGCTTTGCCGCGGTCTATCTTCTGGCCGACTACGACGACATCGCCCGCAAGCTGATCCTCGCCCATCACACCGCGCTCATTGACCGCAGCACCTTGGAACGCTGGCTCAACGAGGGCGCACATTCACTGCGCAGCCTGTTCTCGCTGGCCCAGCAGTACCGCTATTCGGGCTGCACCCGCGATGATTTCGCGTCGAAGAATGCCGCCGCGCGAGCCGCGCTGGAGAAGTACGGCGAACTGCCGCAGGACGTGCTGGAAGGCACTCGTCGCTCGAAGTTTGCGCCGCCCATCGTGCGCCGTGGCCTGCAGCAGCGCAGCGACGGTCCTGCCGAAGCACCTCCGCCCGGAGATGAAGCCACCACCGCAGAGCCGCCCGAAGCGTCAGCCGGCGAGGACGAGCCGGCATGAGCGACCCGAACCAACCGACCCGCTACTTCCGAGGCCTGCAACAGGGTGCCTTCATGCGGCTGGAACACGCAGCCTCTCTAAAAGGCCTTTTAAAGCCTTTTAAGGGTAAAGGGGACTTCGAGGCCTGGGCCAGCCAGTGCTTCGCCATGCGCGACGAGTTGATTGCCCTGGCACAGCGACAGGTACTGGAGCAGGCATGCGGGCACCCCTTCCACCTGCTGTCCATCGAACTGGCCCAACAGACCACCGGCGCAGGAACCGTCTTCTTGCGCTGGCGCAGGCACGACAGGTCGGCCATGGGCGTGGCGCTGTGGCGGGAGCTGATCGCCAGCACCAGCACGCCCGTCAACCTGCTGGCCGACCTGCACGCGATCGAGTTGCAGCGCATCACGTTGAACATGCAGATCAGCCTGCTGCACACCCTGGGCAGGCAGGCGCAGGAATGCGCCAGCAAGGCGGCCCAGGCGGACGACGCCTACCTGCGCCGACTCACGCCCATTCCCGCCGCAATGCGCGATCGGTGATTGCGCCGGGCATCCAGCACGCTCCCGACGCCGACGAGGCACGGGTATTCAACCACCACGGAGATCACACCATGAGCACGCATTTTTCCGGCGAAGGCAACATCGGCTCGCCACCGGAGTACCGCGAATTCCCCAACGGCAACGACGAACCCAGCCGCCTGCTGCGCCTGAACGTCTATTTCGACAACCCCGTACCCAAGAAGGATGGCACCTTCGAGGATCGGGGCGGCTTCTGGGCGCCGGTGGAAATCTGGCACCGCGACGCCGAGCACTGGAAGGACCTGTACCAGAAAGGCATGCGCGTGCTGGTCGTCGGCCGCATGGAGCGCGAACCCTGGACGGACAACGAGGATCAACCGCGCGAGACCTGGCAGATCAATGCGCGCAGCGTCGGCATCCTGCCGTTCCGCATCGAATCCGTGACCCTCAGCCCAAAGCCGCAGGAGGCAGAGTCCAAGCCCCAGGCCGCGCAGGAACCGGCTGCGCCGAAAGAATCCAAACGCAGGAAGTGAACCAGCTTGGAGGGCGGTGGCACGTCTTCGCCGCCCTCCATGCGCTGGTGGAGCTATCCCCAGGGGATAGCTCCACCAGCGTCCACTGACTTCCACGCACTCCCGCAAATCGCGGCTCCCGATCCGCACACCCGCGGCCACGCGCGCCTCCCGCACAAGCCATTCCATCCCGTGAAAGCGGTCGCCGCCGCATGCGGCTTGTTTGCTGCTGCCCCAGACGGCGCTCGGCATCCTCGATTCCAGCAACTCCATAAACAACGGGAATCGGGATGGACGGACATGCGGCTGTTCTTGTGCGAGAAGCCCTCCCAGGGCAAAGACATTGGCCGGATTCTCGGTGCCACGCAGCGCGGTGAAGGCTGCCTCAACGGTTCCGGCGTCACCGTCACCTGGTGCATCGGCCATCTCGTCGAAGCGGCAGCCCCCGAGGTCTATGACGCGGCGCTCAAGCGCTGGTCGCTGGAGCAGTTGCCCATCATTCCTCAGCACTGGCGGGTCGAGGTCAAACCGAAAACCGCCACGCAGTTCAAGGTCGTCAAGGCGCTTCTGGCGAAGGCGACCCAGCTTGTCATCGCCACTGATGCCGACCGCGAAGGCGAGTTGATCGCCCGCGAGATCATCGATCTGTGCGGCTACCGCGGTCCCATCGAGCGGCTGTGGCTGTCGGCGCTCAACGATGCGTCCATCCGCGCGGCACTCGGCAAGCTCCGGCCATCAGCCGAGACCCTGCCGATGTACTACTCGGCGCTGGCACGCTCTCGGGCGGACTGGCTCGTCGGCATGAACCTCAGCCGCTTGTTCACGGTGCTAGGACGACAGGCCGGCTATGACGGCGTGCTGTCGGTCGGCCGCGTCCAGACCCCCACGCTCAAACTGGTCGTGGACCGCGACCGCGAGATCGCCGCCTTCGTGTCCGTGCCGTACTGGGCCATCGACGTGTCCCTATCCGCTGGTGGCCAGACTTTCACCGCGCAATGGGTTCCCCCGAAAGCATGCACCGACGACGCCGGCCGCTGCCTGCAGCAGCCCATCGCACAGCACGCCGCGCAGCAGATCCGCGCGGCGGACAGCGCCCAGGTGGTGTCGGTCGAAACTGAGCGCATGCGGGAAGGCCCGCCGCTGCCGTTCGACCTGGGGACCTTGCAGGAGGTGTGTTCCAAGCAGCTTGGGCTGGATGTGCAGGAGACCTTGGACATTGCTCAGGCCCTGTACGAGACGCACAAGGCCACGACGTACCCGCGCTCCGATTCGGGATACCTGCCAGAAAGCATGTTCGCCGAGGTACCAACGGTTCTCGACAGCCTGGTCAAGACCGATCCCTCGCTGCGACCGATCATGGACCAACTCGACCGCACTCAACACTCACGCGCCTGGAACGACGCAAAGGTGTCCGCGCACCACGGCATCATCCCGACGCTCGAACCGGCGAACCTCTCGACCATGAATGAGAAGGAACTGGCAGTGTATCGGCTGATCCGAGCGCACTACCTGGCGCAATTCCTTCCTCACCACGAGTTCGACCGCACCGTGGCGAACCTCTCCTGCGGCCAGCAGACGCTGGCGGCCACCGGCAAGCAGGTCGTCATCAAGGGTTGGCGCCTGGTGCTGGCCGAACCGCAATCCGAGGAGGATGGCGACCCTGCGGCGCGCAGCCAGGTACTGCCCGCGCTGCGCGAGGGGCTGGCATGTCAGGTGGCCGACGTCGATCTGAAGGCGCTCAAGACGCTGCCCCCTCGGCCCTATACGCAAGGCGAGTTGGTCAAGTCCATGAAGGGCGTCGCCAAACTGGTCTCGGACCCGCGCCTGAAACAGAAGCTCAAGGATACGGTCGGCATCGGCACCGAAGCGACGCGGGCCAACATCATCAGTGGCCTGCTGACGCGGGGCTACCTCGTGAAGAAGGGCCGCGCCATCCGTGCCTCGGATGCGGCCTTCACCCTGATCGACGCGGTACCCACAGCGATTGCCGACCCAGGGACAACCGCCGTCTGGGAACAGGCGCTGGACATGATCGAAGCTGGGCAGCTCACGCTGGACGTATTCATCAGCAAGCAGGCTGCATGGATCTCACAGTTGATCGCGCAGTACGGCAACACGTCCCTGTCCATCAAGATTCCCCAAGGGCCGGCTTGCCCGCAGTGCGGTGCGCCCACGCGCCAGCGCACCGGCAAGAGCGGCCCGTTCTGGTCGTGCAGCCGCTACCCCGACTGCAAAGGCACGCTGCCGGTCGAATCCGGCACGTCCAAGCGTAGTGCCTCGCGTCCGCGCAGTGGCGGCCGCAAAGGCTCCTGACCGCCCCCGTTCCCCGTGAACCGTGCCCGCCATTGGCGGCACGGCCTGTGTCCCGCACGCCCTGCGGGACGCCCAGCGCGCAACGCCTTCTTGTCCGTGTGCGCGTCCCGCCCGGTCGTCCCCGGCCGCGGGACCTGAAGGTAGCTTTTCCGCGAACCGCCTCCCGCGCGTTCTGCTGATCTGTATTTCTCCCGCCTCTGCGAAGGGTCCCCCGATGGCTTGCCAAGCTGCGCGAGCCACCCGGAGACCCTTCGTGGTCAGCGGTATTCGGTGCCGGTGCCCGCCGGCGCAAAAACGGGCTCCCTTTGTGCGCGGATGTGCGCCAGAAGATGCCGGCGCGAACCACGACATGCGCCGGGTGTGATTGCTGATGAGCAGACGGTTCTAGCGACGACCGGGCCTGTACCAGCCCACGGGTGGTTCTGTCCTCCCGAGCCGAAGGCCGCAAGGCCTTCGGCGCCTTTCTCCTGCCTATCAACGTCCCGGCCCGCCCCGGGCCACTCGAACAGGAGACCCGACATGAACCCGCAACCTTGCACCCTTCGCGGTGCGCCCCAGGCCGCGCCACTGCTGTATGGCAGCGTGTGCAGCGGCATCGAGGCCGCGAGCCTCGCCTGGCAACCCCTCGGCCTTGAAGCCGCGTGGTTCGCCGAGATCGACCCGTTCCCGAGCGCCGTGCTCGCTCACCGTTACCCCCATGTGCCCAACCTGGGCGACATGACCGCGATCGCCCGCCAGGTGCGCGCCGGCACCGTGCCAGCGCCCGACATCCTGGTCGGCGGCACGCCATGCCAGTCGTTCAGCGTTGCCGGCGCCCGCCAGGGACTGGATGACCCGCGCGGCGCCTTGACCCTTGCCTATGTGGAGCTTGCAAATGCCATCGACCAAACCCGCCACCAAGACCGCCGCCCGCCGGCAACGCTCGTCTGGGAAAACGTCCCCGGCGTCCTCAACGACCGCAGCAATGCATTCGGACATTTCCTGGGGGCACTGGCCGGAGAAGGCCGTGCGCTCCAGCCACCAGGGGAAAAATGGGCGCACGCTGGTTGTGTGTCTGGACCCCGCCGCCGCATCGCCTGGCGCGTGCTCGACGCTCAATATTTCGGTGTCGCCCAACGCCGCAAGCGCGTGTTTCTTGTGGCAAGTGGTGGAGATGGTCTCGATCCCACCGAAGTACTTTTTGAGCGCGCAGGCCTGCTCGGGGATTCTTCTGCGGGCCGCGCGCCGTGGCAAGAAACTGCCCGCGCTGCTGAACCAAGTGCTGCAGCAGCAGGCGGATACGCAGGATTCGCCGGGCTGACACAGCCCTACGGCAAGGTCACGACGATGTTCGGATTCAGCGGCGGCACCGGCCCCGTCGATGTTGCTGCATGCCTGATGGCCGCGGGTCCCAAGCACGACATCCGCACCGAGACGTTCATGGTGCAGTCCATCGCCGGCAGCATCGCCCATACCCTCGACACCGCCAACAACGGCAAGGGCAGCAGCGAGGACGGCACCGGCAAGGGCGTGCCGATCATCGCCTTCACCGCCCAGGGCAGCGGCGCGGATGCCACGATCGACCTGACGCCAACGCTGCGTGCCGGCGGGCATCGCAACAGTCATGCAAACGCCGGCGTCGTACCCGCCATCGCCTTCGCGCAGAACAACCGCGGCGAAGTACGCTTCGAGTCAGGCCATGGACAGGTAGCTTGCACCGTCCTGTCCAACGGCAAGCCTGGCTACGGCGTGCCGATGGTGGCCTGCGTTGCCCTCCGGGGACGGCCGCAGGGTCTTGCCGCCGAGCTGGGCGGCAGCGTAGCGGCCGCGCTGCGTACCAGCGGCGGCGGTGCTGACAAGCCCCATGTGCTGGCCCCCGACTTCGAGGCGCACTACCGCTACGACTGGAATGAACCCGGTGCAGCGGACTGGTCGCAATGGCGGGTGCGGCGGCTGATGCCGATGGAGTGCGAGCGGCTGCAGGGCATGCCCGACGACTACACGCTGATCCCGTATCGCGGCAAGCCTGCCGCTGACGCTCCGCGCTACAAGGCGATTGGCAACTCCATGGCCGTCCCATGCATGGCTTGGCTGGGCAACCGGCTGGTGCAGTGCCTGCACAAGACGGGCTCGACCGCTTCGGATTGATCGACGACGCAGCCTGCGCGCCGCGCCATTCTCGTCTCTGCATTGCCGATGTATCGGCAGCAGCCCGCAGCCAGGGTGTCAAGGCTGCCGTGGGTTCCGCCCACGCCACCCGTCAGTTCGCTTCGGCATCTCACCGGCGAACGCTGCCCACCGGGGCATCGATGCCTCCTTTCTCCAACCCACGGGATGGTCGCCACGTCCCGTCAGGGGCATGTCGCCACCCGGTCGATTTCAGGACTTTCCATGGACACCATCACCAAGCAAGACCGCATCATGCTGAAGAACCTCAAGGTCGCCGACTTCGCCAGCGAGGAAACGCTGTGCTTCACCGCGACCGTCGTGTTCGACGGCACTCCCATCGCCGAGGCCCGCAACGACGGGCATGGCGGCTCGACATTCCTCCGCGCGCTCAACGGCAAGACGACGCTGCTGGCTCAGGCCGAAGCCTTCGCCAAGGAACTGCCGCCTGCGCCTCTCGATCTCGGCCAAGAGGGTGAAGACCCCCATTACATCGACATGACGCTCGACTTCCTGGTCGATGAGCTGGCCGCCGTTATGCGCGCGGAGCGTAAGGTGCGAACCGCGTTCAATCGAGATGTCGGCAACAGGGTGCTGTTCGTGAAGGACGGCAAGCTGAAGTTTCTCAAGGGCATCAAGCTCAAAGCCATCGCCGACCGCAAGACGTATTTCGCTGCGTTGCGCGCCCGGCAGGACCAGCCCATCGTCATCCTCGCCGAGCTGGAACCGGACGAGGCATTCGTCCTGTGGAAGCAGCATGTCCTGGGCGACAAGCCCAACTGAGCCAGCGTCAACGCACCCTCCTGACAGCCCCGCACTCGATGCGGGGCTTTTCTTTTCTGCGCACATCAATCGGGGCTGGGTCGGATGCCGTTTTCCAACTGACGCTGCATGGCCCTCGCAGGAAGCTGCCGGCATGTTCGCTGATTCGTCAGCACATGCCAGCAGCCAGGGTTCCAGGCTGCCGCGGGTCTCTCCCGCGTCACCCACCAGTCCGCATCGCATCAATTCTGCGGATGAGCGTCCTTGTGACGCTGATGCTTTTTATCAACCGCGTGCGGGAGCTTCCATCCCGTGAGGGACAAGGCCCCGCTTTTCCAAGGAGCCCGTCCATGTCCCAGCAAGCCTATTTCGGCCAATTGGCCTCGACCTACTGCGGCAAGTTCCTGCCGCTCGAAGTCCTGCAAAGCGCCGCCGGCCACTACATCGGCACGCGCGATACCGAAGGTCCTGTTTCGCGGGAATCCCGCGAGTACTTCCGCAGCTATGCCGCGGCTCAACGCGCCCTCGAAAGAGGCGGCTGGTCCCAGCTCGCCATTCCCTGATCCAACTGGAGGAATCACGTCATGAATCAACTTCTGCCACAGGAAGTCGTCGATCAGATCATGCGGGAAGAGCAGCATTTCGCTGCCGCGCCCCAAGCCTTCTTCGAGGCCTGGAAGCGCGGTGTCGAGATCGCTGGCCCCGAATGGTTCGGCGACGGCACCCGTGAAGGTCTGAACCAGGCCAACACCAAGTGGGATCTGCGTCCCGACATGCTGCGGCTCAACGATGCCCTCGGCGTCCTGAGCAGCGGCGAACGCATGTTCCTGTCCGCCATGGTCAGCTTCTACAACGCGCGCGAGGGCGGCGCCATGCTCAAGCGCTGCCACTTCGACGGGCTGTCGGACTTCGACGGTCTCGACCTGGAACGCCGCAAGGTCATCGCCGACCTGCTGGTGAACTACAGCGGTTGGTGAGCCGGTCTCCGGCACGCCACTGTCCTCTCGATCCCACGTGAGGGACATGCGCCCATGAGGCCATGTCCCTCAATTTTTCTTACCCATCGCCCGGCGCCAACGGCCTTGGGCTATTCCCGCGGATGCCATCGTCCGCACGGGCTGGCTCCGCTCACTTCCCCGAAAGGAGCCACCATGGCAAACAACTACTACGAAGGCACGGGCGTTCTCGTGCTCGACCGCGTTACTCCCGTCATCAAGGCGCTGTTCGGCGCCTTTGCGCTGGATGAAAACCATCCCGGCAATGGGCAGGCTTACATCGCCCAGATCGCCGAGACCAATGACCCGCGCTGGACGGATGTGCTGGATGGCCTGGAAGACCTGGCCACACAACTCGGCATCCCCATGCCCGACGACGAAGAACTGTCGATTCCACCTCTGCTTGAACGGCTGGCCGCGCACTTCGGTGCTGACCAGGACGGAGAGCTGGAGAACCTCATCGAGCACCACCAGTTCGAGGACAGCGCCGACCTGGAAGCCTTGTTTCTGATCGCCTCCTGCCTCGATGACGGTCATCACCTGACCGCCATCCAGTTCGAGGGTTGCTGGCATTGCAGCAAACCGAGGCTGTTCGAGTTCGGCGGCAACGGCTGCTACCTGAGCCGCGAGGCCCAGGTCTTCAGAACGTCCTCGCAGGCACTCCAACTCGGCGACCAACTGCGCAAGACCATCGTGGCCACCGACATCGAAGAGGCCTCGGCATTGATCGCGCTGGAGGCCGCCAACCTGCTTGCCGGCATCACCGACGAGCATTTCCGCCTGAATGTGCGCCATCGCATCGCCGAACGGCTGGCCCAGACGCCAACGATCAGCGCCGACTGACGCATTTTCCACTTTCAACCCACCGGGTCCAATTCCCGGTGGCGGGGATTGGCTCCATTATTCAATTCTGGAGAGTTCCCATGTCCCTGAAACCCAATCCCTTTCTCCGCGGCTACTGGAATCTGAAAATCGTCCGCACGCTGTGCATCGGCTACGACGACGGAAGCCCGCATGTCTGGCGAATCATCCACGCCAGCCAACAGCACTTTTCCGACGAGGAGCTGATTTCATCCTCGTGCATCGTCACAAGCGATTTCGCCGTGGTCAGGAATGGTCCCGAACCCGTGAGTGCCGAGGTGCTGGCCGAATGCGATGCCGGTGAAGGTGTCAGCGGCGAAGGCGTAATCGGCGCCGTGGTCTATGCCATCCATGGCGATGACTTCGACGGCCGCCCCGTCCACGTCGGCGACACCTATTCGGCTGAAGCTGCACGGGAAGTCGTGCAGCGCCTGAGTTTCGAGACCGGCTACTACAGCCGGTGCTGGGAAATCAGCAGTGCACACATAAGCGAGGAAACCGGCCAATACCTCGCCAACCTGGCAGACCTCGCCACGCCGGAGGCATTCCTGTTCATCGCGTTTCGGGTTCCTTACAGCCCGGCGATCGGCATCAAGCTGATCTCCACCCCCTGGACGGACAAGAACCTGGAGCACGTCGAGGGGATCAGTGCGGAGCAGCTTCGCCAGGAGCACCGAAGCAAGGGTATGCCGGATGACCTGGCGAACGTCATTGAACTGGCTGGCCAAGCCGATGTGCGCATCCTGATTCTCGACGCCGACGCACCCGTGCTGTTGGGCCTGCCGTTGGCCGAGTCCTAGCAGCCACGCGACACAACATCCTTCCTCTTTGTTCTCCCCATACCAGCCCGTCTCCCTCCCGGAGCCGGGCTGGTTCATTTTCATAGGAGCAACCTCATGTTACCCGACCTCATCCCTAGCACGTCCGACTTCGAGTACCAGCTCGGTTCCTGCGTCAATGCCATGGGCCAGGACGACGCCATCGGCCAGATCCTGGTATTCAAGCGCATGAGCGGCACGCTGCACATGCGCCATGTCGCCAGCGCCGAACTGGTGGACACCGACATTGACGACTACGAAATGGTCGTCTTCGACGGTGGCAACACCAGCGGCGATACATGGAAACATGTCTTCTTCCCACGTCAGCGAGAACACTACTTCGTGTACGAAGCCTGACCCAACCAAGCCCCTTTCGAGGGGCTTTTTCTTGTCCGAAGCACTGGAAAGCGGGTGCGACGCTGTGCGATTTCTTGCGGGCAGGCCGCCCATTTCAGAGCCATCCTTGCTCCATGTTCGTCGGCGTTGCCGACACATGCCCTGGCAGCCGAGGCCTTCAAGGCTGCAAGTGCGGGACACCGTGCTGGTCGATTCTTCCTACGGACGTACAGCGTCCATCCACCCACAAGGGACCTCTCCCTTGTGGACGGGGAATCCCTTGTTCTTTCTCAAGGAGATTCCCATGGATCGCTCTCTCATCAAGACCCTGATGCCTTCGCTTGTCGCAGGCCATGTGCCCCGCAACGTGCGGTCGTTCAAGTACCGCGTGTTCGATGATCAGCCGCAATCCTCGACGCTGGGCTTCGCCATCGATCCCCAACCCTTCGACGGCAAGGTGGTCGCGGCGAATGACGATGCCATCGTCGTCAAGCTCAAGCCCAGCGAGTTCGCGGTGCTCGACCCCAACCTGGTGACCACCGTCCCGAGCGAGGGCGCCAAGGTTCATGTCCAACCCTACGCCCGGCGACGTTTCGACGGCCTGCGCGCGGACACCCCGGAAGTCGTCACCGAGAAGACTTCGGATGGCACGCCTTACACCATCACGAGGCATATCCTCGGCAAAGCGCCCGCCAAGCTGCCCATTCCCGAGCCGCAGTGCATGGAACTGGGCCAACTCATCGAGCAGTTGGAGGAGATGCCCGCGCCCGACGGGTTCCGGTGCATCACCCACATGCTGGTCGATGCAGGTGCCCGCGACTTCGTCTGGGTCGATCCCAAGCCCTCCAAGATCATCGAGACCCCGCCGGCGATCAGCTTCACGGTTTCAACCACCAAGTTCGAGGGTCAGGTGACGATCCTCTACGACCGTGGCGGCGACACCTACGTGGTGGAGCTGCATCGCGACGGTGAATTGATCGATCGGCACGACGAGGTGTATTTCGACATGCTCGGTGACGTGCTAGAGCGGCTCATCGACGACGGGAGCTGGCGCCTGATCGACGTCAGCGTGATCGACGCCAAAGCTCCTCGGCGACGTCAGGCGGTTCCAGCCTGACATGCCAGACAGGAAGCCCAGCGGCACGACTGACCAGTCCATAGCCTACCGGCGACTGCCCCACAAGCCTTCCATCCGTTTGGGTGGAGGGCTTTTTCTTCATCCATACAGGAGATTTCAACCATGTCACTGCGATTCAGAGGCTCCGACCTGCGCCCCGTGCTTGCCGAGGCCATCGCCAACCAATGCCGCGTCGCCCTGGCCAAGGACCAGGGCGTGTACTTCCTCGCCGAGCGCGGAGAGCGCCGCCCCGATGGCCGCGTGAAGCTGCTGGCCTATGCCGTCGGCTGCAACCCGGATACCGACCCGTTCGATGACTGGTGGGAACTGGCACGCGCCGAACTTGGAGGCGACGACTTCGGCGAGTTCTTCGACCCGAAAGACAGCGTTTTCACTCGCATTCTGCAAAGCTCAGATGATCTGGAGCTGTCCGCCACCGCTACGCATCTGTCACTGGCGGCGGTGGAATCGGCGTAGTCAAAAATGTCCGCATACCCTTTGAAGCCCCCATTTTGGGGGCTTCTTTTTGGGCGGAACTGGGCAGCCTGGAAAAAATGGGAAGCGCCCGGATGCCGATTGATTGCTGTCGCACGCGCGAGGCCCGGCCATGCTGACCCCATGCCTGCTGACGTCGTCAGCGACATGCCAGGCAACCATCGGTCTTCGAGGTTGCAGCGCAGTTCCCACTGCGTGACCGTGCCAGCTCGCACAGCATCCCTTCGCGAGCGGCCACCAGTCTCTGGTGGCGGATGCTTTCGCCTTATCAACCCACCGCGGGGTTACGCACCTCTCCCCGCATGCGTGGGCTGGTGTGTCTCCGCTTCATCCCTATGGAGATTCACCATGAACACCACTTCAAACGAGAAATCGTATTTCGACCTCCACACTTCGGGCATCGGCTACATCCAGCGTGTCCGTGAAGTGCCCGTCAGGGGCGGCCGCCGAGCGCAGCCTTTCCTGGCATGCACCATCGCCGCGCTGGTCGGCCCTGCCAGGGACCCCAGCTACCGCTACTTCGACGTCAAAGTCTCGGGTGCCGAGGCCAAGAAGCTCGTCCAGCGCTACATCGGCGTTGACGATCCCAAGCAGCGCCCACTGGTGCGCTTCCGCACTGGCGATCTGCGCGCCGATCCCTTCATCCGCGACAAGGGTGAACGCAAGGGCGAAGTAGGCGGGTCTCTCAAGGCCCGGCTGCTCAAGACCGAACTGATTGACCGGGCCGAACTGGCCTCGATCAAGCAGCACGAGCTGATCACCCGCGGCATCGGCTACCTCAGCCGCCCGAAGGACGTCACTCCCAAAGACGGTGATCCCTTCCTGTCGTGCTGCATCGCAGCGCTGACCGGCCCTGTCGATGAACCGGAGTATCGGTATTTCGACACGATCGTCGCCACCCCTGAAGCCGAGCACCTGGTTCGCCGGTGCGTGCAGGCCATCGAAGCGGATCGCAAAGTGCTGGTCGCCTTCCGTCTGAACGACATGAAGATCGATCCGTACATCCGCACCAAGGGCGAGCACGCCGGGGAACCGGCCGCGAGTCTGGAATCGACGCTGGTCCACATCGGTCTGATCAAGATCGATGGCACCCAGGTCTATCCCACGAGCCAGGCGCAAGCCGAGGCACCGCAGGCCCAGGACGCATCCGCGCCCGAAGCCGAGGACGCTGCCGACACCGCTGCCGAGCAGCCTGCCGAGTCCGCCGAGCGCGAGCCCGCAGGTGAAGTCGAGGAGCAGGAGCCGGCATTGGCTGCTTCGTTCTGATCCGGCATGGCCCCTCACGGGGCCTTGCCTTTTTCCTATTTCTCAAGGAGAAGCATCATGGCAGTCACATCGGCACCCGAGAAATCGGCCACGCCCATCATCGTCCCGGGCCAGCTCGCGCTGCGCACCATTCACGGCCGCAACGGAAAGTTCAACGTTGGCAAGCTCGAATGCCAACTCGGCAAGTTCACGATAAAAGATGCCGAACTGGAGCAGTACCCCGAGGGCAAGTACCAAGGGGAATTCGTCCTCCGCTACATCTTCCTCAAAGGCTATCCGATCAGCGACGGCAGCATGCGTTTCGAGATGCGCGCCAACCTGGACGGCATGACACTTTTCGGCATCGACAAGCTGAGCAAGGCCGAAGCACATAGCTTCGCCCCGCAGGAAGTCGATCCGCTCGATGAAGAGCAAGGGCCGCCGCCTGCGGCAACGCCGGTCAAGGCCGCCAAGGCATCCAGGTTCGCCAAATCTGCACCCGTGCAGGCCTCCGCGGACCCGCTGATCGATACCACGCCCTTCGGCGTGGACGCGCCGCCGCCTGCTACGGCTGCTGCCCCCGGCAGCACCGAGGATGGCGACGCCGCACTGTTCGGCCTGTTGTGGCCGCTGGGCGAGTCCGTGAAGCTGGATTCGACCATCGACCGCCGCGCCCTGCGCGCGCAGATCGCCCGCCTGGGCGAACTGGGCTACGCGCTGGACTTCAAGACGCAGGAGTGGAGCCGCCAGGCCGAACTGCAACCTGCGTGACCATGGGCGCCGCATCCGCGGTGTCCTTCATCCACCCGCCGGGGTTCCTTCCCCATGCGGGGGAGGCCTCGGCTCCTTTTTGGAGGTCTCCATCATGTCCACCATCGCTTGCGATTCCCCTCGCTCCGCTCTGGATGAACCCGCTTGGCGGGCTCTCTGCGAGACGGAAGCCGCACAAGCCACCAAGGGGTGCGGACTGTCTCACGACTACTACGTCGAACGCTTCAGTTCGGCGATCGACGAGCAAGTTGCTCGACTGCCCGAAGACCAACGCGCACAAGCGCTGCAGATCGCACAGGAATGGGACTACGCGACACCGGCCGAAAGGCAGGAAGCCCAGGACTGGAACGCTGAACACGGCTATTGCTCGCACGGAATCGAACTGGGTTATTGCCCGGCCGGTTGCGATTCGGACTACTGAGGTCCGGCACACGTAATCGCCGCTTGATCGGCTTTTCACCACCCGTCGGGGGTTCTCCCCCTGCGGGCGGCCTCCGACTCTACTTTTTCCAGGAGGCCTCTCATGGGCTGGTATTTCTCTCCCCAATCGCGGTCTGAACTGATCGCGGAACTGATCGCACCGCAGCAGACCGAGCGCGTCAGCGCGAAGGTCATCGCTCACGCACTGCGCGGCAACGTGCTGTGGTCCGTGGTCGAAACGACCGCCAAGGTCGAGGGTGTGCATCGTGATCTCGCGCCGGGCCAGTCCCTGCGCTACATCCGCTGCGATCTGCTGGAACGCAGCGGCAACCAGTGGGGCTACAAGCCGCTGGAAGAGTCCATGCACCCGTACTACTACTCGTGCCCGCTGTCCTATCTGAACCTCGCACCGGAGCAGTCCGCCGACTGGCGTGCAGGCGTTCGCGCCTACCACGCACGGCGACGCACACCCACGGCTGTCACTGCTCCCGCCGCGACGCTGATGGCCTGAGCCAGGAGGAACCAACATGGACCCGATCCTGGCTGCGCTCTCACCCTCGCTGCTGGCACTCGTTGAAGGAAGTTTGTCCAACGACGAAGTGTCCTCCGACGAGGAGATGCTGGAGTACTTCATCAGCAACGGCCTCACCGAGGAACAGGCACGGCAGGCACTGACCTACCGCGACCAGTACCTCAACAACATCTACCTGGACGGCTTCACGCCGATCACGGCGGTGGACGAGGCGCTTCACTTCAACCCGCACACCCGGCAGTTCGAGCCGGACTGAGCGATTTTCTTCCCACTGGGGCAGTACTTGCCCCAGGGGGCGGTGCTGTTCCCGTTCATCCGAGGACACCACCATGCCCGCAAACACTTCTTCCACGCTGTACCGCATCGACGAATGCCCGGACGTGATGGCCGACGCCTGTGTCGGCGATGACCAGGGCAACCTGATCTTCCTGTCCATCTGGGCGCGCGACACCGCCGTCCAGCAGTTCCTTGCTCGCCTGACCCTCGGGCGCGACGAGCAGGGACTGGACCAGTTCCACATCATCACCGACCAGGGCGGCAGCGTCCCGGTGTTCGTCGGCAACGTCGATCGCCTGGAAAAGCGCATGACCCGCGCTTACCGGCGAACGCTGTTCGGTTCGCTGTCCAACGTGTGGCTGTTCGACCGGCGCTGCGTCAAGCCCGACAAGGCCAACGCCAGCGCATTGGCATTGCTGCCACGCGACAGTGCCCACCGGCTTGACCGCCTGTGGATGCTGGTGCGGGACACCTGCCCGTTGCCGCTGCTCGACCACTGGCGCGAGACCGTGCTGGAACTGCTGCAAAGCCGCGAGATGCTGGCCCGCCTTCCGTTCGCCCTCGGGCCGCTGGAAGGCCATCGGCTCGCCATCGACGTGCCGGCGCTGACCTTGGCGCTGGGTTCCCTGATCCGCAGTGACGTGCTCGCCGCCTATCCATACCCGGCCAAGATCTGGACGCCGGAAGTGGTAGCGGCCTGACCCACCCACGGAGGCACGCCTTGGCGTGCTTCCGTGTTTCATCCCCGCCAACAAGGAGACTTCCATGGCCCTCATGTTCCCGCGGCTCGCCCGCAATTTCGCCAAGAACGGGTACTACCCGACCGACGAACCCACGCTCGAAAGAGCCCTCAACGCACTAATGCCCAGCGACGGGCCGATGTGCATCCTCGATCCCTGCGCCGGCGAAGGCGTGGCAATCGCCGAAGCCGCCCATGCCCTCGGGCGCGAGCAGGCCAAGGCGTTCGCCGTCGAGTTCGACGCGGAGCGGGCACGCCATGCCCGAGGTCTGGTCGATCACTGCCTGCACGCGGATCTGATGGACACGATGGTCTCCAAACAGTCCTTCGGGCTGCTCTGGCTCAACCCGCCGTATGGCGACCTGTCCAAGGACGTCAACGGCAACATCGGCTATCAAGGTCAGGGACGTGCCCGCCTCGAAAAGCTGTTCTATCAGCGTTCGCTGTCGCTGCTGCAGTACGGCGGCGTGCTGGTCTTCATCGTCCCCGGCTACGTGCTCGACGCGGAGCTGGTTGGTTGGCTGACACGCCACTACACCGATCTGCGGATCTACCGAGCGGTGGAAACGCAGTTCAAGCAGGTGGTGATCTTTGGCCGAAGGGTGCGCCAGCGCGAGCAGGCCCCCGATGGCGTCAAGGCCGTGCGCAATCTGCTGCTGCAGGTTGGGCTTGGCGAAGTCGAAGCCGAGGAGCTGCCGAGCGATTGGCCGTTCCTGCCGTACATCGTCCCCGCCAGTCCGGCCGAGCCGGAGCATTTCTTCCGCGTGACGATGGAGCCCGAGCAGTTCGCCGACGAGGTTGGCAGGCTGCAAGGCCTCTGGCCGTCGCTGGACACGCACCTGGGGGCCGCGCAGCAGTCGCTGCGTCCACCGGCGCGGGCCTTGTCCCACTGGCATCTCGCCCTGGCCTTGGCCGCGGGCGCGATCTCCGGCGTTGTGCGCTCCCAGACGGGCCGCGTGC
This sequence comes from Achromobacter sp. CSND-B12, assembly GCF_052906545.1. Lineage (NCBI taxonomy): Bacteria > Pseudomonadati > Pseudomonadota > Betaproteobacteria > Burkholderiales > Alcaligenaceae > Achromobacter > Achromobacter sp. CSND-B12. The sequence continues at coordinate 4,384,764 of NZ_JBREGJ010000001.1, forward strand.
TCGTCGTCAAAGGTGACACCCACAAGGACAAGACGCTCCAGCGGGAATTCACCGAACGCGAAGACGGCTCCATCGCCGAGACCCGCATCCTCACCGACAAGTTTGTGCCCGTCATCCGCGCATGGGACATGACGCCTGGCTCCGCGACACGGGGCGAGGTGCTGACCATCCGCTGATCCACCGGACGCGCTGCCGTCCTGCTGTACCACATCGAAGGAGAAACACCATGTTCCCCAATCCGTTCAAGCGGCCGGCGCCGCGCAAGCAACCGTTGTTCGCACCGAGTACGTTGAAGTTGAGCGAGAAGGTGCATTGGCTGGCCCGAAGAGGCCTGATCGACCCCTTAGCCTATGTCCAGCGCCATGTGCGCGGGGACTGGGGCGAGATCGATGAGGCCACACGCCAAGCCAACGACGTGGCGATCCAACAGGACAACCTGATGATCTCGCAGTTCAGGATCACGCCGGATCTGGCGCTGATCGTCAAGACCAGCGAGGACCACGAGACCACGGTGATCCAGCTTCCCGAAGAGCGGGACCTGATCTGACGTCCCCACATCGTCATCCTCATTCTCCTGACGGAGCCACTTCACTCCGACAGGGGTGTCGTGGCTCAATGACTCATCAAGGAGGAGCCCATGGCATCACATCGCATCGAAACCTACTGTCAGAGCCTGGCGTTCCCCATCGGGGCGCTTATCTTCAGCAAAGGCATTGACCGCCTGGTCCGCTCGGGTCGCCTCGACCCGATCCCGTACTTCAGGCGCCACACCCGTGGCGACTGGGGCGACGTCAACGTCCAGCAATGGCAGGCCAACAGCACCGCGCTTCAATCAGGCGCATCGCTGGCATCGCACTACGTGATCCATCCGGGGCTGGCCATTCGCATCGTTACCGACGCGGAGCGCCACGCCACCGTCATCGTTCTGCCGTCCGAGGACTGATCACGGTTCAGCCGCTGGCCACCCAGGCCAGCACCTTCAACCACCGTCGGCCACGCGTCGATTTACTTCCCACCACGGGGCATGCCACTGCCCCGCTGGGGGTGGTGCATGCCCCTTTTTCTTTGGAGCATCACCATGTCCCTCGATCTCGAAACCAATGCCGCTGAAGCCGCGCCCGTACAGGGCGAACTGCTAGACGCGGAATCTTCCCCTCTGACCCTGAGCCTTCAGGATTTCGTCGGCGAGTTCGGCGACGAACTGCTCGACGCCCTCAACAGCGCCAACCCGCCGGTCTATACCGGCCAACCGCAAGCACATCGCCAGCTCATCGTCGCCAGCCTCAAGCGCAAGCTGTTCCAGGCCCAGGCCGAAGTCGTCCACGCCGCCGCCGAGCTGCTGATTGACCGTGGCGAGCGCGCCGCGATCGTCAATGGCGAGATGGGCTGCGGCAAGACGACCGTCGGCATCGCCACGGCCGCTGTGCTCAACGCCGAAGGCTACCGCCGGACCTTGGTTCTCTCGCCCCCGCACCTTGTTTACAAGTGGCGGCGCGAGATCCAGGAGACAGTAGCGGGCGCGAAGGTCTGGGTGCTCAACGGCCCCGATACCTTGGTCAAGCTCATCAAGCTGCGCGAGCAGTTGGGTGTGCAGCCGACCGGCCAGGAGTTCTTTGTCCTGGGGCGCGTCAGGATGCGGATGGGGTTCCACTGGAAGCCTGTCTTCACCCAGCGGCGCACCCGCCACGGCGACGTGGCGGCCTGCCCGGACTGCGGCACGGTCATCACCGACCTCGACGGCGAGCCGGTCAACCCGGTCGCGCTCGAAGCCGAGGAGTACCGCAGGAAGTGCAGCCATTGCGCAGCGCCCCTGTGGACGCTGATCCGCCCACGCAGCCTGTCCGGCAACGACCAGTCCTCGGCCGTGCTGAAAGCCTTGAAGCGCATCCCGACCATCGGGGCAGTCACCGCGCAGAAGCTGATGCAGAAGTTCGGAGACGGCTTCCTGGCCTCGATGCTCGGCGACAACATCCATGAGTTCATCAATCTCATGGACGGCAACGGCGAGCTGGTGTTTTCCGACCGTCAGGCCACCCGCATGGAACGGGCGATGGCCAACATGGAGTTCGGCTTTGGCGAAGGCGGCTACCAGCCGTCCGAGTTCATCAAACGCTACCTGCCGCAAGGCACGTTCGACCTGCTCATCGCCGACGAGGCGCACGAGTACAAGAACGGCGGCAGTGCCCAAGGCCAGGCCATGGGCGTGCTGGCGGCGAAGGCTCGCAAGACCTTGCTGCTGACTGGCACGCTGATGGGCGGCTACGGGGACGACCTGTTCTACCTGCTGTTCCGAGCCCTTCCGGGGCGGATGATCGAAGACGGCTACCGCCCGACCACGAGCGGCAGCATGACCTCGGCCGCGATGGCGTTCATGCGCGATCACGGAGTCTTGAAGGACATCTACTCCGAGAGCACCGGCACGGCGCACAAGACGGCCAAGGGCACCAAGGTATCGGTGCGCACGGTCAAGGCCCCGGGCTTCGGCCCCAAGGGCGTCTTGCGCTGCATCCTGCCGTTCACGATCTTCCTCAAGCTCAAGGACATCGGCGGCAACGTCCTGCCGCCGTATGACGAGGAGTTCCGAGAAGTCGCGATGGACACGGCGCAAGCCGCGGCCTACCGCGATCTGGCGGGTCGGCTGACCGCGGAGCTGAAACAGGCTCTTGCACGACGCGATACGACTTTGCTGGGTGTGGTGCTCAACGTGCTGCTGGCCTGGCCAGATTGCTGCTTCCGGTCGGAGACCGTGGTGCATCCGCGCACGCGCAACACCTTGGCGTTCGTCCCGGCTCAGTTCAACGAGTTCGAGATCAGTCCCAAGGAGCGCGAGCTTATCGACATCTGCAAAGAGGAGAAGGCGCAGGGCCGCAAGGTCCTGGCCTATACGGTCTATACCGGCACGCGCGACACCACGTCGCGCCTGAAGGTGTTGTTGGAGCAGGAAGGCTTCAAAGTGGCGGTGCTGCGCGCAAGCGTGGATGCCAGCCGCCGCGAGGACTGGATCGCCGAGCAACTGGACCGTGGCATCGATGTGCTCATCACCAACCCCGAGCTGGTTAAAACGGGACTGGACCTGTTGGAGTTTCCGACGATCGTGTTCATGCAGTCGGGCTACAACGTGTACTCGCTGCAGCAGGCGGCACGCCGCTCCTGGCGCATCGGGCAGAAGCTGTCCGTGCGCGTGATCTACCTCGGCTACGCCGGTTCCTCGCAGATGACCTGCCTAGAGCTGATGGCCAAGAAGATCATGGTCTCGCAGTCCACCTCGGGCGACGTGCCCGAATCGGGGCTGGATGTGCTCAACCAGGACGGTGATTCCGTCGAGGTCGCACTGGCCCGGCAACTGGTCGCCGCCTGATCCCCACGCCATCGCCGGCCTAGTGCCGCCGGCTTTTTGTTGTTCCTACCTCGTAGCCATGCCCGTGTTCTTCGCGGGCATGGCTACGCATTTTCATTTCAAGGAGATTTCCATGAACACCAACACCCCTTCGATCGAACCCGCCGACGGCGGCGAGATCGAGATGCAAGTCGCTGTCGCCTGCGTCGATGCTTCCGGCACCCCCGACATACCGGTCTTCAAGGTCAGAACCACCCAGGAGGAATACGATCAGGGCGCCCACTACTACAAAGCCAAGGATCTGGCCGAAGAAGCCCGGTACGAAGGGCCGTTCATCTGCTTCGATGCTGCCGAATATGGCTCCATCCTGTCGGCCGCCCGCGAACTGGGCCTTGTCCCGCAGGTCGTCGTGGTCGATATGACCGACGGCCAGATCCACTCGATCCGCTGCGACACCGGCGAGATCAAGGTCGTCTGCTACGACACCAGCGACACCGACGAGTACTCGGCGACGGTAGCGGACCGGCCGCTCGGCGAGAACGGCCAGCTCGTGCGCTGCTGGGCGCATGCCCAACTGGCACAGGTCGATCCCGGCTTGAAACTGGCTCTGGATTGATTCGGCAGGGTCCGATCTGCGCTTTCACTGGCCCCTTCGGGGGCCTTTTTCTTTGGAGTGAGGCTGTCGGGAAATCGGGCGCTGCCTGGTTCGCATTGTTTGCTGCTGCTCGTGACCCGAGCGGCGATGGTGAGGGCTCGATGTTTCAGGACGACGCGCCATGTGCCCCTCTCCACCCTGGTTTCACCATCCCGAACGCCGCCTGCTGACGGGATTTCTCGGCCTGCTTTGGTCGGTACTGGCTGGCGGCTGCGCGACAACGACTGCGCCGCACGCACCCGATGCCTTCGAGGAAGTCTCGACCGCGCCCGAACCCGAAGCGCCCGAGTACATCCCCGTTGTGCGCTACGGGCGCTACACGTTGGTCGAGCTGGCCCCCACGGCGGCGCAGCGCGACCTGCTGTTGCAGACCATCGATGTTTCGATGCCGGCGGATGCCCGCGTCACGGTCGGCGATGGGCTGCGGCATGTGCTCAAACGCAGCGGCTACAGCCTGTGTCAAACGGCACATGCCGTGATCGAGTTGTATGCGCTGCCGCTGCCGGCGGCGCACCTGCATCTCGGTCCCATGACTCTGCGCGACGCGCTGCTCACCCTGGCTGGTCCGGCCTGGGAACTGCACGCGGATGACCGCGCACGACAGATTTGCTTCGAGCGGCCCGGCGACAGCATGGCCATCGAACCAATGCCCGAACCGGCCGCCGCCGATGCGGTGCAGACCTTCCCACTGATGCCCTCCATTCCAGGCGGTCAGCCATGAACACTCCCCAATCTTCGCGGCGCCCGGCTGTCGCCGTGGTGGTGCAAAGCCTGCTCTGGCTCTGGCTGCTCGGTCTCAGCGTCATCGTGGCCCTCGGCTACCAGGCGATGAGCGACCAGGCCGACGAGAAACGGCTCGACTCCCGTTTGCAACGCCTCGAAGCGCAGACGGTGGCCCTGGCTGAGACCATCGGAACCATCCAGCAGCGTCCGCCTGTCGCAACGGCGGCGGACCTCAAAGACATCCGCCAAATCCTGGAAGCACGCGCTTCCCTGGTTGAGAAAACATTGAGCAGCTACGCAGCCGCCGACGACCTTCAGGCGCTGCGCGCGGAGATCGAGCAGATCAAGACGCGCCAGACCGCTGCGCGTGCAGCAACACCCACCCAGCCGCGCACATCGAGCAAGCCCGCCGCCAAGCCTGAACCGCCGCCACTGCCGTTCCGCATCGTCGGCGCCGAACTGCGCGCCGGCCAGCTCAGCGTGTCCGTCGTGCCGAGCAGTGGGAACTTTACGCCCGACCAGCTTCAGGTGCTGCTGCCCGGTGATGCGGTCGGTCCATGGCGCTTGCAGGCAATCGATGGCAGCGCCGCGGTGTTCCAAGCCGGCGACCAGACCCGTCGCGTGGCGATTCCCTGATCGGAGCACACGACATGAAGCCGTCGATCATCCTTTCCGCACTCCTGCTGGCTTCAGTCCAGTGGCCCGCGTGGGCGCAGCAGCCAGCCACAGCTCCCGCCCGCAATGCGCAGAGCCAGGAGCGCCCGACGGCCGCCCGCGTCCTGGACGACCGAGTAGCAAGCAACTGGGGCCTCCAACCCCAGGAATGGGCGCGCTACCGCGAGCTGATGGATGGGCCGCTGGGCATCTACTCGCCCAACCTGGACCCGCTGTCTGCCCTAGGCATCGAGGCACGCACCGACGAAGAACGGCGGCGCTATGCAGAGCTGCAGGTGCAAGTCGAGGCACGCCGCGTCGAGAAGCTGCTCGCCTACCAACGTGCCTACGACGAAGCCTGGCAGCGCCTGAACCCTGGTATGCAGCGCGTAAACCTGCCCGACGACGGGCCGGGCACCGGCACCGCGCGCGGCAGCGGTCGCGTGGCGGTGTTCGTCAAGGACGGCTGCGCGGCCTGTGGGCAGCTCGTGCAGCGGCTGCAATCCTCGGGTGCCGAGTTCGACCTGTATATGGTGGGCAGCCGCCAGGACGACGCACGCATCCGCGACTGGGCCAAGCGCGCGCAGATCGACCCGGCGCGCGTGCGCAGCGGCAGCATTACCCTCAACCACGACGGCGGCCGCTGGCTGTCGCTGGGCCTGCCCGGTGACTTGCCCGCGGCTGTGCGCGAGGTGAACGGCCAATGGCAGCGCCAGCCGTAGCGGCCACCTCCGTCTCGCAGCTCTTGCGCGCACTGGTGCTCGCTACCGGCCTGTGCGCCTGCGCCGTCCATGCCCAGGAGATTCCGCCACCTGCCTACCAGCTCGCCGCCCAGCGGGCGGGCATCCCCTCGACCGTGCTCTACGCCGTGGCCTTGCAGGAGAGCGGAGTTCGACGCAACGGGCGCATCGTCCCGTGGCCGTGGTCCCTCAATGTCGCCGGCCAGTCGCGCCGCTTCGCCACGCGCGCCGATGCCTGCTCGGGCTTGCAACAGGCAATGCGCGCCACGCCCCACACGCGCATCGATGCAGGCCTGGGCCAGATCAACCTCGGCTACCACAAGCACCGCTTCACCAGCGCATGTGACCTGCTGGACCCGTATCGCAACCTCGCCATCGCCGCTGAAATCCTGAACGAGCAGCACACGTCCGGCGAAGACTGGCTGCTCGCGATCGGCCGCTACCACCGTCCTGCGGGCGGCGAGCCCGCCGCCCGCTACCGGCGCAGCGTGTCGCGCCATCTCGCGCGTGTGCAGGGCGCACGTCCAAACGCCGCGGTGTTCGCCGCGCGCCAGGAGACTTCCCCATGACGAAATCCCATCTGGCCCTGCGGGGCCTGCTTGTGCTGCTGGCAGGTCTGCCGCTGGCATCGCGTGCCGGCGGTCCGCTGATCGTGGTCGAAGATCGCGGTGGCACGTCGGCGCTGCCGTACTACGAGGCCCTCAACCTCCAGCCGCGCGCCGATGTCCCGGCCCGGCCGCCCATTCCGACACCACAGGTTCCCGCCACACCCGCGGACGAGGCAGCGATGCTGCCGGTGCGCAGCGCCAAGCTCACGCCCGGCACCGTCGCGCGGCGCGTGATCGAAGCGCCCGGCCTGCGGCCGTTCGTGGTCATCGGCGACGACGACGCCTCCCGGGCCTGGTTGCAGCGCCGAAGCGTTGCTTTGCGCGAACGCGGCGCGGTCGGCTTGGTGGTCAACGTCGAGACCGCGCAGGGCCTGGCACGGCTGCGTGCCCTGGTGCCGGGCGTGCCACTCGCGCCCGTAGCCGGAGACGACCTGGCCGATCGCCTGGGCCTGCGGCACTACCCGGCGCTGATCACGGCCACCGGCATCGAGCAATGAAGCCATGTCGGGGAAACAGCCGGTCGAGGTTCTGCTACGCCCAGCGGTGGAGCTATACACCGTCGCAGCGTGTGCAGGCGCCGCGTTTCTGTCCCTGGTGGCCCCATGGTCGCTCGCGCTGAGCCCGGCCATGGGCGTCGGCAGCGCCTTGGCGTTCGGCGCCTATGGCGCGATCCGCTACCGCGATGCCCGCGTGATCCTTCGCTACCGACGCAACATCCGCCGCCTGTCGCGCTACGTGATGACGAGCAAGGACGTGCCCGTCAGCCAGCAGCGGCTTTTCATCGGGCGCGGGTTCCTGTGGGAACAAAAACACACCCATAGGCTGATGCAGACGTACCGGCCGGAGTTCCGCCGATACGTCGAGTCGACGCCTGCCTACCGGCTGGCACGGCGACTGGAGGAGCGGCTGGAGTTCGCGCCGTTCCCGCTATCCCGGCTGTCCGCGCTCACGGGCTGGGATGTGCCTTTCAACCCGGTGCGTCCGCTTCCGCCTGTGGGCGGCCTGCCACGCCTGCACGGCATCGAACCGGACGAGGTGGACGTCAGCCTACCGCTCGGCGAGCGTGTCGGGCACTCGCTGGTGCTGGGCACCACGCGCGTGGGCAAGACGCGACTGGCCGAGTTGTTCGTGACCCAGGACATCCGCCGCAAGAGCGCTGCCGGCGAGCACGAAGTCGTGATCGTCATCGACCCCAAAGGGGATGCGGACCTCTTGAAGCGCATGTATGTCGAGGCCAAGCGCGCGGGCCGTGAAGGCGAGTTTTACATCTTCCACTTGGGCTGGCCGGAGATCAGCGCCCGCTACAACGCGGTGGGCCGATTCGGTCGCATCTCGGAAGTCGCCACCCGTATCGCAGGGCAACTCTCCGGTGAAGGCAATAGCGCGGCCTTCAGGGAGTTCGCGTGGCGCTTCGTCAACATCATTGCCCGTGCCCTAGTGGAACTGGGACAGCGCCCGGACTACATGCTGATCCAGCGGCACGTCATCAACATCGACGCGCTGTTTATCGAGTACGCCCAGCACTACTTCGCCAAGACTGAGCCCAAGGCCTGGGAGGTGATCGTCCAGATCGAGGCCAAGCTCAACGAGAAGAACATTCCGCGCAACATGATCGGGCGCGAGAAGCGCGTGGTTGCGCTGGAGCAGTATCTCTCCCAGGCGCGCAACTACGACCCGGTGCTCGACGGACTGCGCTCGGCAGTTCGGTACGACAAGACCTACTTCGACAAGATCGTCGCGTCATTGCTGCCGTTGTTGGAAAAGCTCACCAGCGGCAAGATCGCGCAGCTCCTGGCACCGAACTATTCCGACCTGGCCGACCCGCGCCCGATCTTCGATTGGATGCAAGTCATCAGGAAGCGCGCCATCGTCTATGTGGGACTGGACGCGCTGTCCGACGCCGAGGTTGCCGCAGCGGTCGGGAACTCCATGTTCTCCGACCTGGTTTCGGTGGCGGGCCATATCTACAAGCACGGGATCGACGATGGCCTGCCGGACGCCTCTGCTGGCGCGCGCGTGCCGATCAACGTCCATGCGGACGAATTCAATGAACTCATGGGTGACGAATTCGTGCCGCTTATCAACAAAGGCGGCGGCGCCGGGCTGCAAGTCACCGCGTACACGCAGACCCTCTCGGACATCGAGGCCCGCATCGGCAACCGCGCGAAAGCTGGCCAGGTGATCGGCAACTTCAACAACCTGTTCATGCTGCGCGTGCGCGAGACGGCCACCGCCGAACTGCTGACGCGGCAGTTGCCGAAGGTCGAGGTCTATACCACTACCATCGTCTCAGGGGCAACCGACAGTTCGGACATCCGCGGCGCGACGGATTTCACGTCGAACACCCAGGACCGCATCAGCATGTCCAGCGTGCCGATGATCGAGCCATCGCACGTAGTCGGCCTGCCCAAAGGCCAGTGCTTCGCGCTGCTGCAGGGCGGCCAGCTTTGGAAGGTTCGCATGCCGCTGCCGATACCAGACCCGGATGAAGTGATGCCGGCGGACCTGCAACAACTGGCGGGGTACATGCGCCAGAGCTACAGCGAGGCTACGCAGTGGTGGGAGTTCACCAGTTCCCCGACCTTGCAGAATGCGGCCTTGCCCGATGACCTGCTGGATGATGCGGCTCCAGCCGAGTCTGCTGCGGTGGCCACCGCCACCGACCACAATGCCGACGAGGCCGCGCCATGAAGGACGCCGCATCGACCGCGCAGCGGGAGCAGAACCAGCGCCAGGGCCTGATCGTCGGCACCGTCACCTTGCCGTTTCGCTTGCTTGGAGTGCTGATCGGCTCGCTGCTGTTCTCGATCGTGGTGGAGTGCGTCGGCATGCACCTGTTCTGGAAGGACCAGGGCTGGCGCCATTCCCAGCAGATGTTGCAGTACGAGCTTGGACACCTGTCCAGCCACTTCACGCGCAGCGTGGTCGTGCAGGAGCCGGGGCGCACAGCGCACGAGTTGGTGGATACAGGCTACGAATGGGTGTTTGTTCGCTCCGGGCTGCTGGCGCGCATGAGCCAGACCGCCGAGCGCGTCCGCGCGCCCAGCCACGAGCAGGCGCGCAACTTCCGCTACTACATCAGCCAAGTCTATGTCTGGGCCGAGAGCTACCTGATCGCCGCGGCCTTCACGACGCTGACCTTCCTAGTGCGCCTGCTGGTCCTGGTGCTCACGCTGCCGCTGATCTTCACGGCCGCTTTCGTCGGTCTGATTGATGGTCTGGTGCGACGCGACGTGCGCAGGTTCGGCGCGGGCCGCGAATCCGGGTTCATCTACCACCGCGCGAAAGCCAGCCTTATGCCCCTGGCCGTGCTGCCGTGGATCACGTACCTGGCACTGCCGATCTCGGTGCATCCATTGCTGATCCTGTTGCCGAGCGCCGCCTTGCTGGGACTGGCCGTGAGCCTGACTGCGGGCAGCTTCAAGAAGTACCTCTAGCCGATCAATCCGGTCATCCGCAGGTTCCTATTGTTTGCGGCCTGAAACAGCGCTGATCTCCACGATCTAGCCATTGCTGATCACACAGGAATGGCGCGATGTTGGCTCCGATCTGGCTGCGCGCCGCGCATCGCGGCGTGCCCACTTTTCTCGTGACGGTCCTTGTGTTGGGCCAGTCCTCGATGGCGTTGGCCGAGTCCCCAGCGCAGCGTCAGGAGCTGGTCGCAGCGCTGCGCCAACTCGACGCGCTGGAGCGCACGGTCGCCGACAGCGCCGCGCATGCCCCCATCCAGCCGGGCGAGCGCTACCACTTCGACTACCCGAGGCTGCTGGCTGACCTGGCGCGCGTGCGCGCCGGCATCCAGGCCCATCTCACACCGTCGCGCGCCCAGCCGCGCGACCCGTCCGAATTGACCGGCGACTACCGCACGGAGCGGGTCGTCCCGCCATCACCGCCGACGACCGCGGAGGGCAAGCCATGAACGGCGCCCAGGTCTCGGCATTTCAAGCCAACAGCGGCATCGCACCTTCAGCGATGGCGACCGTCCTGGTCGGCGTCGTGTTCGCGGTCCTGCTCGTCTGGGGCGTCTGGGCCATGCGAACGGCCTACGTGGGGTGGTCCGAGAGCCGCCTCAACCAACGCCAGTTCCTCGGCGTCTGCATCCGATTCGTCGCGATGTACCTCGTCCTGACTTTCTTCCTCCTCTCCTGACCTGAAAGGCATGACCATGCAAAACCGCATCCTCACTTCCCGTCTTGCCCAGCGCGCCGCCGTGGCCCTGGGCGCCGCTGCGCTGCCTGCGCTGTCGTTCGCGCAGGGTCTGCCGCAGTTGGAGAACCCGACCCGCGGCACGGGCAACGGCATCATGGAAACGATCAGGAACTACGGCTACGACATCATCATGCTCGTTGCCCTCCTGGTCGTGGCGTCGATGTTCATCGGCGTCTGCTACCACGCCTACGGGACCTACGCGGAAATCCACACCGGCCGCAAGACGTGGGGCCAGTTCGGCCTCACGGTCGCCATCGGCGCCGTCCTGCTCGTGATCGGCATCTGGCTGCTCACCGAAGCCACCGGCATCCTGTAAGCGAGGCTGGTATGTCCGAGCAGCAGCACGTCCGTGCGGACGGGACCGTGACGTTCCTTCCGCACCGGCTCAACCGCCATCCCGTTGTCGTGCGCGGCCTCACCGCCGACGAGCTGTGGATCTGCTGCGGCTTGTCCGGCGCCGCCGGCCTGCTGGTCGGCGCGCCGCTGTCGTGGGTGTTCCGCACGATCGCGCTAGCTCCCACGTTCGTCGTCCTGGGCGTGGCCTTGGGCGTGTTCATCGGCGGCGGCATTCTTCGCCGCCTCAAGCGCGGGCGTCCCGACACCTGGCTGTATCGGCAACTGCAATGGCGCATTGCGACACGTCATCCACTGATGGCGGGCTGGGTGGGCGGAAATGTGCTGATCTCGCGTTCCGGCTTCTGGACCACCCGAAGGAGCGCGCGATGAGCCGCTTCAAGAACGAGATCACCCACCTTCAGGCGCACATCAAGACGCTTCGCCTGGGGGCTGGTGCCCTGGTCATCGTCGCCCTGGTCATGGGTGGCGGCTGGTGGAGCGCTCCGCGCGATCTGACCATCCACGTTCCGCCTGACCTGCGCTCCGGCAGTACCAGAAAGTGGTGGGAAGTGCCGCCCGAATCGGTCTATGCGTTCACGTTCTACGTGTTCCAGACGCTCAACCGCTGGCCGACGAATGGCGAAGAGGACTACGCGCGCAACCTCCACACGCTCTCGCCGTACCTCACCCCGTCCTGCCAGGCCTTCCTGCGCGCGGACTACGACTACCGCCGCAGCACGGGCGAGCTGCGCCAACGCGTGCGCGGCATCTACGAAATCCCCGGCCGCGGCTACGGCGACGACCCCACGGCCCGCGTGCGCGTGGTTTCCGACCGCGACTGGGTAGTGACGCTGGACATCACCGCCGACGAGTACTACGGCGCCGAGCAAGTCAAGCGCGCTCTGGTGCGCTATCCCGTGAAGGTCACGCGGGTGGACGTCGATCCTGCCCGCAACCCGTTCGGTCTGGCGCTCGACTGCTATGAGGGCGCACCCCAGCGCATCAGCACGCCGGAGCCGACGCGCCCGGCGTCTGGCGGCCTGTCTCCGCAAGCGCCTCAAGGAGAAATCCCATGAAGCATCCTGTACTCACTTTGCTGGGGCTGTTGGCAGTGGCCGCGGCTCCCGCTGTCCAGGCGGTGGAGATCCTGCGCTGGGAACGCATGCCGCTGGCGGTGCCGCTGAAGGTCGGCCAGGAGCGCATCGTGTTTATCGACCGCAACGTCCGCGTGGGCGTGCCCGCGGGCGTCGGCGAGCGCCTGCGGGTGCAGAGCGCGGGCGGTGCGGTGTACCTGCGCGCCAGCGAGCCGATCGAACCCACGCGGCTGCAATTGCAGGACGCCGACACGGGCGCGCTGATCCTGCTGGACATTGCGGCGGAACCAGCCAAGGACGGGGAAGCCGAGCTGGAACCAGTGCGCATCGTCGAGGGCAACAGCACCCCGGCGCGCTATGGCGATCAGCCCGGCGATGACAACGAAGCTCCGGCGCGCGTCCAGGACCAGGCCGGCGCGCGAGCGGCGCGACGCGAGACCCCGGTGCCGGTTGTCCTGACGCGCTTCGCCGCACAGAACCTCTACGCGCCGCTACGCACAGTGGAGCCGCTGCCGAGCGTCATGCGGGTAAACCTGCGCCGTGACCTCGACCTCGGCACGCTGATGCCGACGCTGCCCGTGCGCGCGGTCGCGCTCGCGTCGTGGCGTCTGGAAGACCAGTGGGTGACCGCCGTGCGCCTGACCAACAGCAGCAGCGGCTGGATTACCCTGGACCCGCGCGTGCTGCAAGGCGATTTCCTCACCGCCACCTTCCAACACGAGGCGCTTGGCCCGCGCGGGACGCCCGAGGACACGACCGTCCTGTACCTGGTGACGCGCGGGCGTGGCCTGGCGCAATCGCTGCTACCAGCGGTCAACCGCTTCGACCCGGCCGTGCATCTCCCGCAACCGGAAGCCAGTTCCCAGGATGGCACCGACCGCAAGGAGGTCCGCCATGCGCAGTAATGGACTCCTGAAGTGGCTGATGATCCCGGTTGCCGTGCTGGTGCTGTTCGTCGCCATCCGGCTGTTCTCGGGTGGCAGCACTTCGGCACCACCGACCGCGGATGCCGGCGCCAAGCTCACTCCAGCGGAAATGAAGGCGCTGGGCATTGAGGGCGATACCCCGCGCGACACCGTGGCGACGCTCGTTGCCCAAGTGAAGCAGTTGCGCACCGAGCTTCAGACCGCGCTCTCGGACAACAAATCCCAGCGCGAAGAAAACCAGCGACTGCGCCAGCGCGAGAACTCCATTGACCAGCGCATCAATTCGGCCCTCGACTCCGAGCGCACCAACCTGCGTCGCGACCAAGAGCAGGCAGCCAGCGCGCGCCAGCAGACCGAAGGGCTGCTTGCCGACCTGCAACGGCGCTTGGACAGTATCGGCGGACGTGGCGGCGGCCATGCCGACCTGCCGGTGGGTCTGGGGCTGCGTGACGGCGACGAGGCCAGCATGGAAGGCGGCGTGCGCTGGGTCGAACCCGACGATGCGAGGAAAGTCGAGGGGCGCAACAGCAGTCGTGGCACGGGTAGCGGCATGAGCTTCCCGACGAGCTTCGGCCCCGCGCAGAGCACGTTGGAAGCCACGGCGGAAACCGTGGCGAACGCGGGCGCACGCGCCGCAGGCGTGAAGAGCGCCAAGGCGGTCTATACCGTACCGACCAATTCGACGCTGATGGGGTCGGTGGCGATGACGGCGCTGATCGGCCGCGTGCCGATCGACGGAACCGTCAACGATCCGTACCCCTTCAAGGTGTTGGTCGGATCGGACAACCTGACCGCCAATGGCATCGACATTCCCGACGTGGCCGGTGCCGTGTTCAGCGGCACCGCATCGGGCGACTGGACGCTCTCGTGCGTGCGCGGCCAGGTACGCAGCATCACCTTCGTCTTCCACGACGGCACGATCCGCACCATCCCCGAAGACCGCGACGGCAACCAGCAGAACAACCAGCAGCAGAACTCTCAAAGTGGAGGCCTGGGCTGGATCAGCGACCCATACGGCATTCCCTGCGTCAGCGGGGAGCGGCGCAGCAACGCCCAGCAGTACCTTGGCTCGCAAGCCCTGATTACCGCCGCCGGTGCCGGCGTCGCCTCGCTGATCGACAGCGACAGCGGCCAGATGTCCTACGTCGGCGCCGACGGCTCCATCGGCAGCGTCGGTATCTCGGGCAATGAAGCCGTGGGCCGCATCCTGGCCGGTGGCGTGCGCGACATGGCCGACTGGGTGAACAAGCTGTATGGCCAGGCGTTCGCCGCTATCTATGTCCAGCCCGGCGCGAAGGTCGCCGTCCACCTCGAAAAGCCTCTCGCCATCGACTTCGATCCCGAAGGCCGCAAGGTCGATCACCGCGCAGGAGAAAGCCATGCTCTCGAACTTGAATAAGGCCCTGGCGCTGGCCCTCGCCGTCGCGGTGCTCGGCGGCTGTGCCACCAGCAAGGAAAAGCTGCTCCCCCACGGCGACAGCACGATGATGGACATCTGGCAGCAGAACGCCGGTGACGGGGGTGGTGGCGCCGGCCAGGTGGCGCGCAGGCAATTGCTCGATGCACGCCAGAGCCTGCGCCGGCCGCTGACCGAGGCCGACGTGGAGGCCGCGCCCACCGAGCAGATGCGCTACACGCGCACGGCGCGCAACGAGGTCTATCGCCAGTTCCACCGCCTGCCGAACCCCGATCTTGTCATGTATGTGTACCCGCACCTGGCGGGCACCGATCCCGTGCCGGTTCCGGGCTACACGACGGTCTTCCCCCTGTACCAGCGTGTGCAGTACGCCATGCCGGGCGAGCGCGTGGAGAACTACTGATGCGCTGGAAACTTCCCTGGCCGAAGCTGGCTGCATCCGATGGTGGCAATGACGAGCAGCCGGACGGCTGGCAGCGCCACGTCGAGGCGTTGCGCCAGGCCGGCATTGCCGAACCCGGAGCGACGGTCCAGGGCCGCAGGCCGGCGACCGTGGCGGACGAGCAGGCGTTGTACGACGTTGCGCAGTCATTCGCGGAGCTGCTGCCGTGGGTGGAGTTCCTGCCACCGTCGAAGTCCATGCTGCTGGAGGACGGGCAATCGGTCGCGGCCTTCTACGAACTGGTCCCGCTAGGCACCGAAGGTCGGGAGCCGGGCTGGCTCGCGCATGCCCGCGATGCGCTCGAAAACGCGCTCCAGGACTCGTTCGATGAGCTGGATGAGAACCCGTGGGTGCTCCAGCTCTATGCACAGGACGAGCCCAGCTTCGACCAGTACATGCAGACGCTGCGCGACTACGTGCAGCCGCGTGCCCGCGATACCGCCTTCACCGAGTTCTACCTCCGCTTCTTCGGCCACCACCTGCGCGCAGTGGCCAAACCGGGCGGACTGTTCGAGGACACGGTGGTCACGCGGTTGCGCTGGCGCGGCCAGACGCGGCGCGTGCGCATGGTGGTCTATCGCCGGGCCACCGGGCAGGCGAACCGCCGCGGCCAGACACCCGAGCAAATGCTGAACATCGTCTGCGATCGCCTCTGCGGCGGCCTGGCGAACGCCGGCATCCAGGCCCGGCGCATGGTCGCGGCCGATGTTCACGACTGGCTGCTTCGTTGGTTCAACCCACGCCCCACGATGCTCGGGCCCGGCGCTGAGGAGCGAGAGCGCTTCTATGCGCTGGCCCGCTATCCCGACGAGGTGGAGGAAGGTGAGATCGAGCTGGCGAGTGGTCGGGATTTCAGTCAACGGCTGTTCTTCGGTCAGCCTCGCTCCGATGCCGAGCACGGCACCTGGTACTTCGACGGCATGCCGCATCGCGTACTGGTCACCGACCGGCTACGCATGCCGCCCGGTACGGGGCACCTGACCGGCGAAACCCGCAAGGGGGACGCTATCAACACGCTTTTCGATCAGATGCCCGAAGACACCACGATGTGTCTGACCATGGTGGCGACGCCCCAGGACATCCTCGAATCGCACCTGAACCACCTGGCGAAGAAGGCTGTCGGCGAAACACTGGCATCGGAACAAACGCTCAAGGATGTGCAGGAGGCGCGCTCGCTCATCGGCAGCGCGCACAAGCTCTACCGCGGCACGCTGGCGTTCTATCTGCGCGGACGCGATGAAGCCGAACTTGACAGGCGCGGCCTGGACCTCGCCAACGTGATGCTCAACGCGGGGTTGCAGCCTGTGCGCGAGGACGATGAAGTCGCGCCGCTCAACAGCTACCTGCGCTGGCTACCGTGCTGCTACAACCCTGCGCAAGATCGACGGAACTGGTTCACCCAACTGATGTTCGCCCAGCATGTGGCGAATCTCTCGCCGGCGTGGGGTCGCAGCCAGGGTACGGGTCATCCGGGCAACACGTTCTTCAACCGCGGCGGCGGGCCGATCACGTTTGATCCACTGAACCGCTTGGACAGGCAGATGAACGCCCATCTGTTCCTGTTCGGCCCCACCGGCTCGGGCAAGAGCGCAACGCTCAACAACCTCCTGAACCAGGTTACGGCCATCTACCGGCCGCGGCTGTTCATCGTGGAAGCCGGCAACAGCTTCGGCTTGTTCAGCGACTTCGCAAAGCGCCTGGGTCTGACCGTGAACCGGGTCAAGCTGGCTCCTGGCTCTGGCATCAGCCTGGCGCCGTTCGCCGACGCTCGCCGGCTGATCGAAACGCCCAGCAACGTGCAGACGCTTGACGCCGATGCACTGGATGAAGAATTGCCAGCCGATTCCTCGATCATGGAGGAGGACGAGCAGCGCGACGTGCTGGGTGAACTGGAGATCACGGCACGGCTGATGATCACAGGCGGCGAGGACAAAGAAGAAGCCCGGATGACGCGGGCTGATCGCTCGCTGATCCGCCAGTGCATCCTCGATGCCGCCGAGCACTGCGTGGCCGAGAAACGCACGGTGCTCACGCGCGACGTGCGCAACGCGCTGCGCACGCGCGGCCAGGACCCCACGCTGCCCGAGATGCGGCGTGTGAGGCTGCTGGAGATGGCGGACGCCATGGACATGTTCTGTCAAGGCACGGACGGTGAGATGTTCGACCGCGACGGCACGCCGTGGCCCGAAGCCGACATCACCCTGGTGGATCTCGCGACCTATGCGCGCGAGGGCTACAACGCGCAACTCTCCATCGCGTACATCAGCCTGATCAGCACGGTGAACAACATCGCCGAGCGCGACCAATACCTGGGCCGTCCGATCATCAATGTGACCGACGAGGGCCACATCATCACCAAGAACCCGCTGCTTGCACCCTACGTCGTAAAAATCACAAAAATGTGGCGCAAGCTAGGGGCCTGGTTCTGGCTGGCGACCCAAAACATCGACGATCTGCCACGTGCCGCGGAGCCCATGCTCAACATGATTGAGTGGTGGATCTGCCTGTCGATGCCGCCCGATGAGGTCGAGAAGATCGCACGCTTCCGCGAACTCTCACCCGCGCAGAAAGCGCTGATGCTTTCTGCTCGCAAGGAGGCGGGGAAATTCACCGAGGGCGTCATCCTCTCCAAGAGCATGGAAGTGCTGTTCCGCGCCGTGCCGCCAAGTCTCTACCTTGCGCTCGCGCAAACCGAACCCGAAGAGAAGGCCGAACGCTACCAACTTATGCAGCACTACGGCTGCACCGAACTGGAAGCGGCCTTCAAGGTGGCCGAGAAGATCGACCAGGCGCGCGGCATCGAGTCGCCGGCCCTGGAACTGTCGTAAGACGGAGAACGCCATGGAACAGAAACGTCCTTCCATTCCGATGCAGGTCCAGGCGTTCCGCCGCCGCAACGGGCGGCCCCGCTGGCCCTGGGCATTGGCTGCTGTGCTGATCGCGCTGCTGCTGATCTGGCTTGTGTCGAGGTCGCCCGGCGAATCCCCGCCGCAGCCGCCCACGCCGGTCAGCATGGCACCGGTGGCCGGGCCGCCCTGGCTAATGGGCAACCCCAAAGGCCGTTTCACGCTGACGCTCTATGCTGACCTGGAGTGCCCGTTCTGCCGGGAGTATTTCCCGCAGCTCAAGCGGTGGGTGGGCTCCAACGCCGACGTGGCGCTGCAATGGCACCACCAGCCGCTGGCCGCGCACGAGCCGGCCGCCTCGGCCGAGGCAGGTCTGGCCGAATGCGCAGCCGAAGCTGGCGGGCATGCCGCGTTCTGGCAGGCGGTCGAATGGGTCTATGCCCACACGCGCAGCGACGGCCAGGGCTTGCCGGATGGCTTGCGCTACCCCGAATCGACGCCAGCCATCGAGCAGTGCATGTCAAGCGAAAGACCCAGTGCGGCTATCCGCGCCCAGGCTGCGGAAGCCACCAAGAGCGGCGTAACCGCCACGCCATCACTGCGCCTGCTCGATCGCCAGACGGGCCAGGCCATCCTGCTGCAGGGGCCGATCGAGGGCGATGCCTTGCTGTCAGCCATGGACATGCTGGCGGCTGACGGTTCGACCAACACACCCACATCCGAAATGCCTGCCGACGTCGTCGGCGACATGCCCAGGTAGCCCCGGTCTTCAAGGCTACGGCGCAGTCCTCTGCGCTGACCGCGACTCGTTCGCCTTGCATCCTGGCCGCGAACGGTCACCGCAATCGCGGTGATGGATGCACCTTTTCATTCTCATCCCCAGGAGGGCTTGCCCTCGGGGGCGCGCGCCCTCCGATCTCACCGTCTGGAGGTTCGCCATGTCTTTCGCCATCAATGACTCCTGTGTGGAGTCGCTTTCCGCCGTAGCTGCCCAGCACGAGGACTGGATCATCCAGCAGGCCATCGTGCTGCTGGAAAAACGGATCTTCAAAGCTGGACCGTGCCTCAGCCGGCCGGCCGCCGTGCGGGACTATCTGCGCGTGAAACTGGTCGCTGAACCCAACGAGATATTCGCCGCTGTGTTCCTGGACAGCATGCACCAAGTGCTGGCCTACGAGCCATTGTTCAGGGGCACGATCAACTCGACTTCTGTTTATCCACGTGTCGTCGTACAGCGTGTGCTGGAGCTGAATGCCGCCGCGGTGGTCTTCGCCCACCAGCACCCCTCGGGCATCTCCGAACCGTCGAGCGCGGATCGCATGCTGACCCAGCAACTGCAGGCCGCGCTGGCGCTCATCGATGTGCGGGTACTGGACCACATCATCGTCGGCCAGGGTTCCCCGTTCTCCTTTGCGGAGTCCGGCCTGCTGTAACGGTCGCATTGCTTCATTGATCCTCGCGGAGGCTTCGGCCTCCGTTTTTTCATTGGTGCGGGGCAAGCAGGTATGCGGGCAGTCCGCGATGCGCATTGTTTGTTGGGGTGGCATGAGGTTCGCGTTTGACTATGGCCCTGATCAACTTTCGGGACACGCGACATGCCGGCATCCTTTTCCACGTTCGCGTCGGGCTGGCGAACCCTTGGCCTGGTCGTGGCGCTGCCGGCGTCCCTGGCCGTGTTCAGCCCCGTCATCTTCGCGGCCGACGTATTGGTCGTCACCGACAGCCACCACCCGGTCAAGACCATGGGCGGCGAGCGGCTGATCGAGCTGGACGAAGCCCGCCGGATTGAAGCGGAGCTTTCTGCGGAACTGCCCGCCGACCCCGAACAGGCGGCGGCCACCGTCAAGCGTCGGCTGAACCAGGGCGGCACCGACCTACAGCGCCGCATCGCTTCCGCATACCAAGGCGTCACCGACGCATGGAGCCTGGGCATCACCAGCATCCCGGCTGTCGTGGTGGATCAGCGCTACGTCGTCTATGGCGAGCCGGATGTGGCGCGCGCCGTCGCGCGCATTGAGCAGCGTCGGAGGACCCAGCCATGACGCGGCCATTCGACCTTATGCGCCGCATGCGGGCTGGCGTGGCTTCCTTGCTGCTGCTCAGCGCCACGGGTAGCTACGCCTTGAACACCACCGCCATCGTTGCCTCGGTGGCCTCGCCCGATTGCTTGGAGTACCGGGTGGTGGGTATCTGCTACTGGCTCTACTGCACCTGGGGAGGCTGCACGGTGCGCACCTCTGTCAAGGTGCGCCACTACATCCCCGATGCGGTCGTCTCCAGCTACAGCAACACGGGCGAGAACCCGTGGGTCGAAGTCCGGGCGATGAGTACGGCCAACCCGTCCGCCC
This sequence comes from Achromobacter sp. CSND-B12, assembly GCF_052906545.1. Lineage (NCBI taxonomy): Bacteria > Pseudomonadati > Pseudomonadota > Betaproteobacteria > Burkholderiales > Alcaligenaceae > Achromobacter > Achromobacter sp. CSND-B12. The sequence continues at coordinate 4,405,099 of NZ_JBREGJ010000001.1, forward strand.
AAGCGGGCGGCGATGGAACGACGAACGAGGATCACGAAAACAATCTCGCGAAATTCAAGAACGCCGACGTGATCGGCCATCCTGGCGTCGAGGTGTTCAACCAGTTTGTTTCGTCCTCGGGCTACTTCTGCGAGGGCGCGGGAACGGCATTCATGCCGTATCTGCTCAGCACCTTGGACACGCTTGCCTGGCGCTACAACGTGCCCGAGATGGCCTACCCGGAGGCATTGATTCCCGGCATGCGCGAGGTCGGCGCACGCACCACGATGAACCTTTGGGGCAACGTGTATCCCCGCGGCGGCTTCCTGCACCAGACCGACGACCACAAATCGGGAGCCGTGGTGGCCCAGCGTGCGGGCGATGTCGTCACGCGCCGCGGGCAGTTGCACGTGTACCAGGCGCTGCTTGCCAATGCCCGCGATGGCTACTGGCCCGCCGGCGCGCTGATGGAGGGTGATGCCTCGACTGGAAAGTGGCAGGAACTCACGCCCGTCCTGTCCTCGTCCTGCACGGTTTTCCCACGCACCGGCTTCCTGACCCAGGCCCAGCAAGGCGACTACGCCTGGGCGCTGTGGCGGCCGTATGCCTGCTGCGAACGCCGTGGACAGGTGTTCCTTGGCAGCGTTGATTTCCTTTGAGGTGTCGCGATGAAGCGTTCCGACTCTATGCAGTTCTCCCCACCGGCTCGTGGCAAGAGGATCTGTTTGGCGCTTACCGGCGCGTTGGTTCTGGCAAGCGGCGTGGCCTGGGGCCAACTGGGCTACCAGACCAGCGGCAACGTCATCGGCGATGACGTCATGTACTCCATCGGCGGCGGCAGCGCCGTTTCGATGGGCCGCGCAGCCGGCATGCGCTCGCTCGGCGTGGGTGTCGGCTGGAACAGCAATCTGATCTGTGGCGACATGAGCATCCAGACCACGTTGAAGAATCAACTCAACGGTGTCACCAATGGCTTTCAGCAGATCATGTCCTCGGTGATCCAGAGTGCTACGAGTGCTGTGGCGTCCCTGCCGGCGTTGATCATCCAGCGGGCAGATCCAGGCCTCTACAACCTGCTCACCAACGGCGTTCTGCAAGCGCGGCTGGATTTCGACCGCTCGAAGCTGACGTGCCGCGCCATGGCCGAAAAGATGGCCGAAACGGCTGGCGGCCAACTCGGCTGGAGCCAGATGGCCGAAGGCATGGCGTTGCGTGATGCAGTGTCGAGCACGGATGCCGTCTCGGCCATCGAGCAGGCCGAGACGCGCCGTGGCAACGATGGCGTGCCCTGGGTCGGGGGAAGCAATGCCGGCGGCTCCGGTCAGCCCGCGATCAAGGTGGTCGGTGACGTCACCCGCGCGGGCTACAACCTGGTCAATGGCCGCGGGGTGACCGACACGTCGGCAATCGCTCCGGCCAGTTGCACGAGCCTGTCGTGCCAAACCTGGACCACGCCGCAGGCGGCCATCGAGTGGGCAACACGGGTGCTCGGCGAGAAGGAGCAGCGCACCTGCGACGCCTGCACCAAGACGGAGACGGTGCCCGGCGTCGGGCTGACGCCCCTGATCCAGGAGGAGTACGACGCCAAGCTGCAGGCGCTCCAGGACCTGGTATCCAAGGCGAAGAACACGACGCCCGAAAACCTGCGGGAGGCCGGCAGTGCGTCACTGCCCATCACGCGCGGCGTGGTCGAGGCACTGCGCGACGAGCCGGACCAGCACCTGCTGTCGCAGCGCCTGGCGTCCGAGGTTGCGCTGGCGTCGGTGCTGGAGAAGGCGCTACTGCTGCAACGCACTCTGCTGACCGGCAAGAAGGAGCCCAACGTGGCGGCCAACCAGCTCGCCGTGGAGGCGGTGAACCACGAGAGCGACACGCTCGATCGCGAGATTCGCAACCTCAAGACCGAGCTGGAGCTGCGCCGGGAGCTGGCGAACAACTCGCCCATGGCGATCATCCAGCGCCACGGCACGCGCGCGGCGGGCTCGCGTGGCATCTACGAAGGCGATCCAGTGCCTGACCGCCTCGATCAGTTGCAGAAGGGCAATCCGGGAGGCCGGCCATGAGCCTGATGCGTGCGACCTGGCTACGTCCGCGCTGGCTGTTCAGCCGGCGCGCAGCGAAGGCGCTGCTGTGGACGGTGGTACTCGCGGCCGTCGCCGTGAGCGCCAACATCGTTGGCATCTACCTCGTCGGAAGCGTCGCGGGCTGGGAGCGTTGGCTGGCGGCAGCAGCGGGCTACTTCCTGGTCTGGCGGCTGTGCTTGTATGGCGCGACGGCCTACGGCTGGGTCTGGATGCGTCGCCGGCTGCTTGCGCGTGAGGACGACGCGCAAGCGCGGCGCCGCCTGGTGCGCAGCGAAATCGCCGGCGTCGTTGCCATCGTGGCGCTTGAAGCCAGCCTGTTGATGCAGGGTTGAGGGGAGGGCCGAGCCATGACGCTTTTCACGACCGACTACCTGGAGTACTACCTGACCCTGGTGTCCTGGATCGTCAACAACGGCATCTGGGCGGTACTGGTATCCAGCGGGGTATTCGCACTGCCCTTCGTGGCGATCATCGTGCAGGAATGGCTCAAGGCCCGTGCGGAGGGTGCCGACGAAGGCAACAAGGGCGTGCTCTCGGCCGCACGCATCGAGAACCGGGTGTTCGTCGCCATCGTAGTGGTGATGTTCGCCGGCATCCCCTTCATCGACGTGGACCTCAACACCATTCAGTACGACAGCTCGCGCTCGGCCCAGTGCCAGGTCAGCGTGCCGCAGCCCACGGATACCGGCTGGTCCCAGTCCTTCAGCACCATCAACAACCAGAGTGCCAAGGTGCCGGTCTGGTGGGCCTTCATGCACGCGCTCTCGCGCGCCGTCACCAGCGCCTCGGTGGCGGCAATCCCGTGCGGGACAGACCTGCGACAGATGCGCATGGAGATCGACGCTACCCGCATCAACGACCCGGTGCTGGCTCAGGAAGTGGCCGATTTCACACACGACTGCTACGGACCTGCACGCGCTAAATTGTTCATGGCACGGCCGGAGCTGGACGAAGCTCAAATGAACGACGTGACCTGGATCGGTTCGAGGTTTTTCACGGACACCGGCGGCTACTACGACAGCTACCGTTCCGGCACGGCACGCGAGTCATGGCCCTATGACGACACCCGCGACGCAGGGCTTGCGCAGGTGGCCAGTGGCGGCGGTTACCCGACCTGCAGGCAGTGGTGGGCCGATGGCAGCAACGGCCTGCGGGCACGGTTGCTGAGCCAGGTGGACCCCAGCTTGTTGAATCGCTTGGCGGGCTGGGCCGGGTTCCTGAGCCGTACCGAGGTGGACGATTCGGTGGTCCGTACCATCGCGTCACCGCGACAGCAGAAGCTCAACCAGGGTTCGGTCTATACCGACTACGGCGGCCAGATCGACAAGACCCTGCCGAACATCGTGACGCGGGCCACGGGGGATGTAGGAATGGCGGTCGGGGCACTTGCCGCATTTCCCGCCATGGACGTGGTGCGCCAGGCGCTGCCCATGGTGCTTGCCTTGCTCAAGATGGCACTGGTCATCTGCATCCCGCTGGTGCTAGTCGTGGGCACCTATGACCTGAAGACGGTCGTCACCGTCAGCGTCGTGCAGTTCGCGCTGTTCTTCACCGATTTCTGGTTCCAACTCGCACGCTGGATCGACAGCACCATCCTCGATGCACTCTATGGGTGGGGCTTCGGCTGGAACCGGCCACACACTAACTTCGATCCACTGGTGGGGCTGAACAATGCCTTTGGCGACCTGCTCCTGATGTTCGTCATGGGCACGATGTTCCTGGTCTTGCCGGGCTTTTGGCTTGCGAGTCTTACCTGGGTTGGGATTCGGGCCGGGCACGTCATCCAGGGGCTTTCAGATGGCAGCAAGAGCGCCGGCCAAGCAGGCGGTAAGGGCGCTGGGGCCCTTACCGGAGGTAAGCTGAAATAGCGCGGTGCCGATCAGTCGTCGGTGTACAACTCGTGCGACGTATCGTTGTACAGATTGGGATCGTAGCCGGGTGTCTTGCGTAGTTCGGTGAGGTCGGTGAACGGCCACTCGTCTTCTTCCGAGGTATTGGCAGCCGCCGCCCATCCCGCCACCACGACTCCCAGCAACACGAGTGCGAACCAGAAGGCGGCGTAGAGCAGCGCGCCCAGCACAGCCAGCTTGACCGCCCACAGCAGCACTGTGACACCAACCGAAGGCACCCCTTTGGCCACCAACCAATTCGATACCCGCCGTTCGCCACGCGCATAGGCACGCCATCCGCGGCCAAAGGCGCGGCCGATACGTTCTGCGGTGCTGGTGCGGGTTGTGGTGTTCATGGTCGTCTCCTGCTACTGAGGAATGCCTATTCCAGTGTGCTCCACTTCATTCCGTTTCGGGCTTCCAATGTGTCTTCTCGCTGCTTCAGGACGCTTCATCATCCGGTTCTATCGGGCCGGGGTCGGGTTCCACGCCGATGCGGTAGGTGGCAACGAAACGCGGCCAGTCCACATGGTCAATCAGATCGATGTCCTCGATGACGCTGACCTTCGTTCCCGCACGCTCGAACAGGGCGATGCTCTTGGCGGGATAGTTGTTGCGCGACGGATAGAGTACCCCGTCAAACAGAGGTTGGCCGTCGTCGCCGACCATCGCATGCACATGAGCGGACACCTGCTGCGTGTGCGTGTAGCCACGGCTGGCCAACTGCTCCAGGTTCAGGCCAAAGTAGCCCGCCATGACGCCTGGTGCCGTGAGATCGGCCAGAAGCACGTCGGCCATCACCCCTACGGCGCGCACCATCCTGCCCTGGACTTCTTTCAATGCGATCGAGCGCTTCGCGTCATCAAGCCACTGATGCTTGTGAAACACCGACTCCATCAGCGCCGTGGGCAGGTCGCGCCCCAGGTAGAGCACGCCGTAGGTCCGGGCAGGGTCGTCGTAGCGATTGGTGCTGCTGCGGCCATAGTACAGCGGGCTGCCCCGATAGACGACGCGGCTCACATGCTGGAGCAGTTCACCGGCATCGATCAGGAACGAAGGCAGCTCGTGGCTCATGGCAGTCTCGCTTCAATGCACCTGAACGCCCAGCACGTTGAACACGGCCTCGGCTACGTCGTCGATCGTGCCATGCGTCACCGCATCCACCGGCGAGCGACCGCCCAAGCCTTCGAGCGGTTCGGACAGTGCGCGGTAGATCGTCCAGTGATCGATACCCTCGACCTCCTGAAGCACGGTTTGGGTCAACTGCTGTTTCACCGGGTCGAGCTGCCAGTCGGGCAGCTTCTGACCGCGCGGCCCCACGTTCAGCGCCAGCAGCCGACGCGCGAGGATGTCCTTGTAGATCTGCTGGCGCGACTTGTCCGCCAGCTTGGCGAACTCCGCGGGCGGCAGGTTGTGCGGCTGGTTGAAGGTTTCCAGCAGCACGGCGCGGCCTCGCTGGACGTCGGTTTCATTCGGTGCCCAGCGCGTGTCGGCGCGCAGCGCGGCCGCCTTGCGTGCAAGGGCCTGCCCAACGGTCTCCCCCTGCAAGTTGGCGGGCAGTGTCACCGCTTCCACGCGCTCGTGGACGAACGCCTGCAACTCGGCCGCGAAAGCCGTGGCATCCCGGATTTCGACGGTATCCGCGAAGCGGCGTACATCTTCCACCGTGACGCGCGGCAGACGGTCGGCAATGAATTCAATGGCAGTGGGCATGGTCATCTCCCGAGTAGGTTTGAGACAGGCTCCACTCTAGTCGCCTTTGTCGCGTTTGTCAACTTTGACGCCTAGAGAGCAACCTACCCGGCGGAAGCAGCGCCTTCGCAGCATAGACCGAGGCCAGCGCCTGGTCGCCGTCCAATGCATTCGAGCGGGTTCCACATTGACGGTGGAGCCGCAGTCCAGGCCCCGCTATACCGAAACGGTTAAAGGCCAAAGGGTCGAAATGGCAAGGGAATGGGGTGCAAGGGGAAAGGCCCTACCTCGAAAAGGCCAAAAGGCCTCCCGGTCGGCCCGTCATTAGGACACCTCACATGCTCTCCCTGTTCCAGCGAAAACGGCCCCCGGTCGCTGCCGCACCGACGCCACCACCCGTCACCGACCTCCCGAAAGGGCTGCTGCGTCCTGAGTCGGCCGCATCGCTGCTGGCCACCCCACGCCGGCAGAAGCTGCTGGAGCACATCTGGCAGCGCACGTCGCTCTCACACCGGCAATTCGCCACCCTGTACCGCACGCCCCTGGAACGCTACGCCGAACTGGTCCAAGCCTTTCCGGCCTCCGAGGCGCATCACCATGCCTATCCGGGCGGCATGCTCGACCACGGCCTGGAGATCGTGGCCTACAGCCTGAAACTGCGGCAGTCCCATCTGCTGCCCATCGGTGCCAGTCCCGAAGACCAGGCGGCGCAGTCCGAAGCCTGGACCGCCGCCGTCGCCTATGCTGCGCTGCTCCACGATATTGGCAAGATCGCCGTCGATCTACACGTCGAACTGGCCGACGGCAGTACTTGGCATCCGTGGCATGGCCCGCTGCACCAGGCGTACCGATTTCGCTACCGTGACGACCGCGAATACCGCCTGCACAGCGCCGCAACAGGCTTGCTCTATCGCCAACTGCTCGACCGCCACGTCCTGGACTGGCTCAGCGACTATCCGGCTCTCTGGGCACCGCTGCTCTATGTGCTGGCCGGTCAGTACGAACATGCCGGTGTACTGGGGGAACTCGTCGTGCAAGCAGACCGGGCGTCGGTGGCCCAGGAGCTGGGCGGCGATCCGGCGCGCGCCATGGCCGCGCCCAAGCACGCACTGCAACGCAAGCTGCTGGACGGGTTGCGCTACCTGCTCAAGGAACAGTTGAAGCTGAACCAGCCGGAAGCCTCCGATGGCTGGCTCACCGAGGATGGTTTGTGGCTGGTGAGCAAGACAGTCTCGGACAAACTGCGCGCACACCTCCTGTCTCAGGGGATCGATGGCATTCCTGCGAACAACACCGCCGTGTTCAACGTGCTGCAGGACCACGGCATGCTCCAGCCCACCTCGGACGGCAAAGCGGTCTGGCGCGCGACCGTCACCAGCACGACCGGCTGGTCCCATTCGTTCACCCTGTTGCGTCTCGCTCCCGCGCTGATCTGGGAGTCTGGCGAGCGACCAGCACCTTTCGCAGGCACGGTAGAGATCGACGCGACGCCGGCGGAAAACGACGCCAGCATGTCGGCTCCCGCGCCAACCGTCTCGGTGAACCCAGCGCAGGGAGGTCAAGAGCCTCCAATTTGGGAGGACGACAGCACCACCATCGTTTCACCGCCCGCGGCCCAGCCCGTGCCCGACGTCATGGAGGACTTGCTCGCGATGGTGGGCTTGGGTGAGTCGGCCGGCGTTGGTCAGGATGCCGAAGAGTTCCTCCACCCTCCCGCGCCAGCAACAGCCGCGACGTCCATTCCATCACCTGTACCCGCGCCTACGCCTGGGTCATCGGCAACGAAGCCATCCGCGGAACAGTTCATGGTTTGGCTGAAGCAGGGAATCACCTCACGACGGCTCATCATCAACGACGCGAAGGCGCTCGTGCATACGGTGAATGACACGGCCTACCTGGTCAGCCCGGGTGTGTTCCAACGCTATGCGCAGGAGCATCCCGAAGTGGCCGCGCTCGCCAAGCAGGAGAATCAACAGGATTGGCAGTGGGTGCAGAAGCGCTTCGAGAAGCTGCAGCTACATCGCAAGCACCCCAATGGCCTGAACATTTGGACCTGTGAAGTCACGGGCCCGAGGAAGTCCCGCCGACTGCATGGCTACCTCCTTGAAGATGGGTCCTTGGCGTTCCCCGAAATACCGCCCAACAATCCCTATCTTGCTCTGACTCAGGAAGGATGACGCGATTCGGGCATTGATCGCCACCGTCGTTTGGCGACGATCAATACCCCGCGAAAGCTGGCAACATTTGGCGAACTGAGCTACTCGGCCCGCGCCAGCTCTTGGGCAAGGAACGGACCGGTTCTGCTGCCAGACGTTCGGGCCACCTGCTGAGGGGAACCCGCCACCACGATGCTGCCGCCGGCATTGCCCGCGCCGGGCCCCACGTCGATCACCCAGTCGGCCTGAGCCACCGCGCGCATGTCGTGCTCGATCATCACCACGGTGTTGCCGGCATCGACCAGGCGCTGCAACTGCACCAGCAGCCGGTCGGCATCCGACGCATGCAGCCCGGTGGTCGGCTCGTCGAGCACGTACAGGCTGCGTCCGCGCTGACTGCGCTGAAGTTCGGTCGCCAGCTTGATGCGCTGCGCCTCGCCACCAGAAAGCTCGGTCGCCGGCTGTCCCAGGCGCAGATAGCCCAGTCCAATATCGCGCAGCAGTTGTAAAGGCCTTGCCACAGCGTCTTCACCCGCGAAGAATTCGCTGGCCTCGTCCACGGTCATCTGCAGCACCTCGGCGATGTTGCGCCCGTTCCACTGCACCTTCAGCGTGGCCTCGTTGTAGCGTGCGCCATGGCACGTCGGGCACGGCGCGTACACGCTGGGCATGAACAGCAGTTCCACGCTGACGAAACCCTCGCCCTCGCAAGTCTCGCAGCGCCCCTTGGCGACGTTGAACGAGAACCGTCCGGCGTCATAGCGGCGGCGTCGCGCATCGGGCGTGGCGGCGAACAGCTTGCGCACATGGTCGAACAGGCCGGTGTAGGTGGCCAGGTTTGACCGCGGCGTGCGCCCGATCGGCTTCTGATCCACCTGCACCAGGCGCTGTATGGCATCCACGTCGCCGGCCAGATGACCGCCGGTTGCTTCGATCACTGCCGGCCCTTCGCTGGTGGCGCTTTCGGCCGCATCGTCTTCAGGCTCGTGGCCCAGGTGCAGCAGCACCAGTTCCGGCAGGGCCTGCGCGACGAGGCTGGACTTGCCCGAGCCGGAGATGCCGGTGACGGCCGTCAGCACGCCCAGCGGAATGCGTGCGTCCACGCCATGTAGGTTGTGACGATGGATGCCCTGAAGCTCCAGCCAGCCGGTCGCTTCGCGTGCCCGGCTTCCCGGCGCGGCGATTTCGTCGAACAGATAGCGGGCGGTGCGCGATTCGGCAATCTTGCGCAGGCCGTCCGGCTCGCCGCTGTAGAGCACGCGGCCGCCACGCTCCCCGGCATCCGGCCCCACATCCACCAGCCATTGCGCGCGGCGCATCAGGTCCAGGTCGTGCTCGACCACGAACACCGAGTTGCCGGCGTCACGCAGCCGGTCGAGCGCGTCGTACAGCGCCTGGCTGTCGGAGGGGTGCAGCCCCGCCGAGGGCTCGTCGAGCACATACACGACGCCGAACAGCAGGGAACTCAATTGCGTGGCCAGCCGCAGGCGCTGCAGCTCCCCGGCCGACAGCGTCGGCGTGGCCCGATCCAGCGTCAGGTAGCCCAGGCCCAGCCCGCGCAGTTGGCGCAGGCGTGCCATCACGCCACCGGCCAGGCGCTGCGCGGCGAGGCGCTTTTCTTCCGACAGTGCTGAGGTGCGGCGCACGTCGGGCGATACCGCATGGACGGCACGGCCGGAGGCCGCGCGTTCGGCACGGTCGCGCCGGGTCGCTTCCTTGTCCGTAGCAGCCCCCGCTGCATGGGCGCGGAAATCGCCCTGGGCAATGGGTTCGAGCAAGGCCGCCAACTGGTCCAGCGGCATCTGCATGAACGCGCCGATGTCCACGCCGGCGAAGGTGACCGACAGCGCCTCGGGCTTGAGCCGCTTGCCGTGGCAGGTTGGGCACGGCTTGCCCTCCATGAACCGGGACACGCGCTTTCTCATCAGCGCGCTCTGGGTGTTGGCGAAGGTATGCAGCACATATCGCCGGGCGCCGGTGAAGGTGCCCATGTAGCTCGGCTCCATCTTGCGCTTGAGCGCGGCGCGGGTTTCGGCCGGCGTGAAGCCCGCGTACACCGGCACCGTCGGTGTTTCCTCGGTGAACAGAATCCAGTCGCGGTCCTTCTTCGGCAGGTCCTTCCACGGTCGGTCAACGTCGTAGCCCATGCTGACCAGGATGTCGCGCAGGTTCTGGCCTTGCCAGGCGGGTGGCCAGGAGGCGATCGCCCGCTCGCGGATGCTCAGGGAGGGATCGGGCACCATGATGGCCTCGGTCACCTCGTACACATGGCCCAGGCCGTGGCAGGTCGGGCACGCTCCCTGCGGCGTGTTGGGCGAAAAATCCTCGGCGTACAGCATCGGCTGGTTGGCCGGATAGGCGCCGGCGCGCGAATACATCATCCGCACCAGGCTGGACAGGGTGGTCACACTGCCCACGGAGGAACGCGCGTTGCTGGAGCCACGCTGCTGCTGCAGCGCCACCGCCGGCGGCAGGCCGTCGATCGCATCGACGTCGGGCACGCCGGCCTGGTCGATCAATCGCCGCGCATAGGGGGCCACCGACTCGAAGTAACGTCGCTGAGCCTCGGCATAGATGGTGCCGAAGGCCAGCGAGGACTTCCCGGAGCCGGAGACTCCCGAGAACACCACGAGCGCGTTACGCGGGATAGAAACGTCCACCTCTTTGAGGTTGTTCTCGCGCGCCCCGCGCACCTGCACGAGGCCGCTGGCCGCAGCGGTACAAGAGGATTCACCGAAAGAATTTTTTGGCATGTTCTTATCCTGTAGTTCGTCCCGCTCAGGACGGGACTTCCTGAGTTCGTGGGCCGCGGCGACTGGCTTCGAGCGCCGCGGTGACAGTGCGGGCGTCGTAGCTGCCGCGCAGACGACGACCCTCGACGAAGAACGTCGGCGTGGCGTGCGCACCGCTGGCGACCGCACTGGCGAGGTCGCGCTCGACACGCTCGATCACCGCGGTGCTGTCGAGATCCGCGATGAACCGTTCGACGTCGAGCCCAAGCTCGGCGGCGTAGCCGATCAGATGCTCGCGCTCCAGCGCATGCTGACGGGTGAACACGAAGTCCAGCCACGGCCAGAACATCCCCTGGTTCGCCGCTGCCTCGGACGCCCGCGCGGCGATCGGCCCGTGCGGGTGGTGCGGCAGATGGCGCACCACATACCGCAGGTCGTCCCCGAAGTGGGCACGCAGATCGTCCCAAGAACCGGTCGCGTGCGCACAGTACGCGCACTCGAAGTCCACGTACTCGACGAGTGTGAGCTGGGCGTCCTCCGGCCCGCGGATGTGATCGATCTCCGGATCGACCGGTGGCTCAAGCACCATCGGCAGGTCAGCGGTCTTCTCACCCCACCGCTTGGCGGCGACCTTGAAGATCAGCCACCCGAGCAACGTGGCGAACACCATCGACACGAGCACGCCGACCGTCGCCTGGCGGCCCAGGTCGGAGGTCGTGCCGAACGCGAGCCCGATGATCAGCAGCGACACGGTGAAGCCGATCCCGGACAGTGCCGCACCACCGAACACGCTCCCCACCCCGACGCCCTCGGGCAGCCGGCCCAGGCCGAGACGGACGGCGACGAGAGTGATGAGCCCGATGCCCAGGAGCTTGCCGAGCACGAGCCCTGCGATGACGCCCCACGTGACTGGCGAGCCGAAGGCCTCGGCGAGCAGCCCGCCACGCACGTCCACTCCGGCGTTCGCCAAGGCGAACACCGGCACGATCAGCAGCGCCGTCGGCAGCCGCAGGAACTCGTGCAATCGCTCGTTCACCGAGATACCCCGGGACAGCCCGCAGTCCACCGCGCGGGCCGATGCGGCACTCGGAGACTGCCAGAAGTCGCGGAACAGTTGTTTTGCCGCGACGACCTTGTGACGTTGCGTCGCGTAGGCGGGGATCAGCAGCCCCGCGGCCATCCCGGCGAGAGAGGCATGGATGCCGGAGTACACGGTTGCGAGCCACAGCACGATCACGATCAGCACATACGGCATTGCCCGCCACTGGCGGGTGCGCCCTAGCCACCACAACGCAACGAGACTGGCGAGGGCGATCAACAACGGGACGATCCGAATCTCCTCGCTATAGACGATGCCGATGATGGACACGGCGAGGAAGTCATCGACCACGGTCAGGGTGAGCAGGAACACGCGCAACTGACCAGATAGCCGCGGGCCGACGATCGCCAGGGTGCCCAGCATGAATGCCGTATCGGTGCCGACCACCGCCCCCCACCCGTGCAGGCCCTCACTTCCGGCCAGCCCCACGATCAGGACATACACCAGCGCGGGAAGCACGACACCTGCGACACCCGCGATCAGAGCGAGACGGGCACGGCTGCGGTCCCTGAGCGATCCGTGGGCGAACTCCTGACGCACCTCCAGGCCGATCAGGAAGAAGAAGACCACCATCAGGCCGTCGTTGACCCAGTGATGCAGATCCATGTGCAGGCCCAGCGGCCCGAAGTCAAACCCGACGTCCAGGTGCCACAACGCGAAATAGGCATCGGATAGCGGCGAGTTCGCCCACGCCAGCGCCACGACCGTGACGATCACCAGCAGCACCGCAGCACCAGACTCCGTGCGCAGATAGCGGGCAACGCGTCCCCGGCTGATATTCGCCGAGGATGCACCGAAAGAAGTGGCTGACATGTTCTTATCCTGTTCCTGTAGTTCGTGAAGGCGCGATGAGCCGGTTTCGGAGGCGACCGGTCAGGCGTCCGCCTCTGGCAGCGTCCCATCATCCAGCGAGCGCAGCCAAGTAAGCCTTTCTCCCAGCCTGCGCTCAACACCTCTGTCCGTTGGCTGATACCAGCCCGGCCGCGCCACGCCCTCGGGAAAGTAGCTTTGCCCAGCGGCATAGCCGTTGGGCTCGTCATGGGCGTAGCGGTAGCCTTCGTGATACCCCATCTGCTGCATCAGCTTCGTCGGCGCATTGCGAAGATGGAGAGGCACAGGCAGGGAGCCGCTGTTCTTGACGAAGGCCTTCGCCTTGTTCCAGGCGGCATAGGCAGCGTTCGACTTGGGGGCGGCAGCAAGGTAGGTCGCCGCGTGGGCAATCGGTATTTCGCCTTCGGGGGAACCCAGCCTCTCATAAGCCAGCGCGGCATTGAGCGCCAGTTGCAGCGCCTGCGGGTCGGCATTGCCGATGTCTTCGCTGGCCACTACCACCATGCGGCGGGTCACCTGGCTGACGTCGCCGCTACCGTCGAGGATGCGGGCCAGCCAATACAGGGCCGCATCAGGGTCGGAGCCCCGTAGCGATTTGTGGAAGGCTGAGAGCTGCCAGTAGAACTCGTCGCCGCCCTTGTCGAACCTGCGCAGCGATGGACTGGTGGACAGCCTGGCGAACTCGCCATCGACCACGGTCTTGCCAGCGCCCGACGCAGCATTCGTCACCTGCTCAAGCAGATTGAGGAAGCGCCTGCCATCGCCATCGGCAAAGCCCTTGAGCAGATCCAGCGCGTCCGCGTCCAACGCGACGCCCTGGAGATGCGGCAGTGCGCGTTCGTAGAGCTGGTTCAGGTCGTCGCCGGACAGCGGTTCGAGGGTATAGACCTGTGCGCGCGAGAGCAGAGCGGAATTGACCGCCAGCCCCGGATGCTCGGTCGTCCCCCCCACCAGGGTCAGGAGCCCCGACTCGACATGGGGCAGCAGGGCATCCTGCTGCGCCTTGTTGAAGCGATGGATCTCATCGACGAAAAGCACCGTCGATCGACCATGGTTGTCCAGTTCTGCCTGGGCCTCGTCGATGGCTTGCCGGATGTCCTTCACCCCGGCAAGCACGGCCGAGATGGCGATGAATCGGCTGTCGGTCGCACTGGCGGCCAGGCGCCCCAAGGTGGTCTTGCCCACGCCTGGCGGCCCCCAGAGGATGAACGAGTGCAACTTGCCCGCCTCGAACGCGAGACGAAGCGGCTTGCCGGGGCCGAGCAAGTGCCGTTGCCCGACGAATTCATCCAGCGTCTTGGGCCGCAGGAGTTCGGCCAAGGGAGGCTTGGGCTTTGTCGTGAATAGATCGGTCAAGTTCCTCTCCCTGGCATTTCTGATAGTTGACGTTCCGATAAGGTGGGCACCTCAATCCAGAGAGCCGGATTTATCCAACGCCGTGGGCTCTTTGTCGCTAATCGCATGCATGATGATGCGAGAGCCACGGTAGCCGATGCTATGGTTCCATACCCAGCTCAACGCGACGCTGAGACGATTTCGCGTACCGATCAGAAAGTAGATATGCGCGAGCTTCCAGATCCACCACGCAAAGGCTCCACGCAGCTTAACCCGCCCCATGTCAATTACGGCCAGGCTGCGGCCGATGGTGGCCAGGTTCCCCTGATGCCGGTATTTGAAAGGCCCGTCAGCGGGCTTGTCTTTCAAACGCCGTTCAATGAGGTTGGCGACGTACTTACCTTGCTGTTTGGCGGCGGGGGCGATGCCCGGTACGGGCTTCCCATCGGCCATGGTGCACGAGGCGGTATCGCCGATGGCGAAGACCTCCGGGCGACCGGCCACCGTCAGGTCGGGACCAACGACCACTCGACCCGCACGATCAGACGCAGCACCCAACCAGCGAGCCGCGGGAGACGCCTGGACGCCGGCGGCCCAAACGATGGTCTTGGCCGAAAGAGGCTTGCCGCCATACACCACGCCGTCGGCCGAGCATTCGGTGACCGGCGTACCCAGCACGACCTCGACCCCGAGCTTTTCGAGTGCCTGGCGCGTATAGGCCGAAAGATCCTCTGGAAAGACGGACAACAGACGCGGGCCCGCCTCGATCAGTACAACCCGGGACGTGCTCGGGTCGATCGAGCGGAAGTCACGCGCCAGCGTGTCTCGTGCAAGCTCGGCGATGGTCCCGGCCAATTCAACCCCGGTGGGACCACCACCGATGATGACGAACGTCTGCAGCGCGGCACGCTGCTGAGGATCGCTCGTGCGCTCGGCCTCCTCGAAAGCCGCGAGGATTCGGCCTCGAATGGTCGTAGCATCTTCCAGCGTCTTCAACCCCGGCGCGAAAGCCCCCCATTCGTCGTGTCCGAAATAGGCATGGGTAGCACCTGTCGCGAGTACGAGCGTGTCATAGGTTTGGCGCGAGCCATTGTTGAGAATGACCTGACGCGCGTCCTGGTCGATACCTTCCACTTCCGCCATCAAGGTGTTCACTTCCGGGCGATTTCGGAATAGATAGCGAATAGGCCAGGCGATCTCGGATGTCGAAAGTGACGCACCTGCAACCTGGTAAAGCAAGGGTTGGAACAGGTGATGATTGCGCCGATCGATGATCGTCACATCGACCTCGGCACCAGCAAGCTGGTTGGCAACCTCGATCCCGCCGAAGCCCGCTCCGATAATGACGACGTGATGTCGGTTTTTGGAGGTCTTTGTCATGACCTGATCTCCTCTCTCTCAGCGTTTCAGCGCCGATGCGTGGTGTGCCATATGCTCGCCAATGAAACTGGCAATGAAGTAGTAGCTGTGGTCGTAGCCTGGGCGCAGATTCAACGTGAGCGGGTGCCCCGTCTCGTCGCAGGCCTTGCGCAGCAGATCGGGCTGAAGCTGACTCTCCAGGAACTCGTCGCCCAAACCCTGGTCCACCAGCAACGGCAAACGCTCCTGCACGGTGCGAATCAGCTCCACGGTGTCGTACTGCTTCCACGCCTCCCGGTCGCTGCCCAGGTACGCCTCGAAGGCCTTGTGTCCCCAGGGAACCTGGGTGGGGGCGACGATGGGCGAGAAGGCCGAGACGCTTCGATAACGGCCCGGGTTGCGCAGGGCGATGACCAGAGCACCGTGCCCCCCCATGGAATGGCCACTGATGCTCCGCTCCGCTGTCACGGGAAAGTGGGCCTCGATCAGCGCCGGTAGTTCCTGCACGACGTAGTCATACATCCGATGATTCGCAGCCCAGGGTTCCTGTGTTGCATTGACGTAGAAACCCGCCCCCTGTCCGAGGTCATAGGCGGGATCGTCGGCAACGCCTTCGCCGCGAGCGCTGCTATCGGGCGCGACGACGGCAATGCCATGCTCGGCGGCGTAGCGCTGGACGGCGGACTTGGTGATGAAGTTCTGCTCGGTGCAGGTGAGGCCTGAAAGCCAGTACAGCACCGGCACCTTGCCGTGTTGTGCCTGCGGAGGCAGATAGACGCCGACTTTCATCGTGCAACCGAGCGTCGTGGATTCATGCTGATAAACGTCCTGCCAACCATCAAAGCTGGCGTGATGTTCGATGCGTTCCATGTAGTTCTCCTATGTTCAAAGGAACGGCGCAGCTCTCGCGCGCCAGGACGGCAGCTCGTCAGGAAGATTTTTCTTCCGCTGCCGTGTCGCCGTGGGCGTGTCTGATCCTGCGCACGATCCACCAGATCGTGAGCATCACCGCAGGCACCAGAACCGCCATCACCGGCGCCACGCTGTCGTGAACCATCGGAATGCCCTTGAGCAAATAGCCGAGAAGACTCACGACGTAATAAGAAATTGCCGCGACCGACAGGCCTTCGACGGTTTGCTGAAGGCGCAACTGCATCTTGGCCCGGTTGTTCATCGACGCAAGCAGATCGCGGTTCTGGCGTTCAAGCTCGACGTCGATCCAGGAACGCAGCAACGCGATGGCCCGGGTCAGCTTGTCGGAGAGCTTGGCCTGACGCTCCTTTACGGATTGGCATGTCCGCATGGCGGGAGCGATGCGACGCTGCAGGAAATCCGCCCAGGTGCAGTACCCGGATACGGCCTCTTCCGAAAGCGCTGCCAGCCTTTCCTCGACGATCTCGTAGTAGGCACGGCTGGCGCCGAAGCGATAGAGATTCGCCGCAACGCCAGCTTCCAGCTCGGCAGCCAGGCCGGTTAATTCGGACAGCAGCACGTCGCTGTCGCGCCGTTCCACCAAGCTCGTACACATCTCGTCGGTGATCGCCGCAAGGCGCGACTCCATGCGTCGCAGCTCCGACGTCATCGATCGTGTCAACGGCAGGGACAGCAACGCCAAGGTGCGGTAAGTCTCGATCTCCAGCAGACGTTGAGCCAGCGCACCGGCCCGCGCCGGGGTCAAATCACGGGCCAGGACGAGGATCTGCGTCAGGCCATCCTCATCCTGTCGGAAGTCGGTCAGGATGGCGGCAGAGCCGTTCTCCACCAGCGAGTAGCACAGGCTGGCAGGATCGAAGCGATAGGCCTCCTTCTCCGTTTCCGGCGTCCACGGAAGAAGTCTCAAACGGATGCCGGATACGACCGGGCCGGGAGGAACAAATCCATGCTTGAAAGGATTTTCGCCGCACGGCTCTCCCGTCTCGGAATCCAGCGAAGCGCACCAGAGATACGTCGAGAACTCGGTGTGCTTTTCGCAGTGCAGGTCTCCTTCGTCCCATGTCACGCCGTGAAGCGGCGTAGCATGGTCGGGTTCGGCAACGCCGAAGCGATGAGACAACTCGCTCATCGCCACCTGATCCTTGGCCACGTCGCCTTCGGTCATGAAAGCGAGCTGCAATATGCCGCGGGGGGCCTGAATCAACAGATGCGGGCGCGCATGCACTTCACCCACGGCGGCAGCACGATCGGTATAGGCCGGCATGCCGTACACGGTGGCGGTCGGGGTGGGTTGTACGGTCGTCGTATTGATGTTGGCCGGCTCTTTCATAACGACCTCATTTCTTCTTGGTTGGAAAACACGCTTCAAAGCAAATGCCCGCAGCCATGCGTTTCGCACATGGCTGCGGGCCGATCTTCATGAGCAGGCACCGCTCTACACGGTCCGTCTAATAGGCTCGCCGTGTAGAGGCTTGTGCTGGCCCTTTCAGAACGCCCTCAGCTTCCTAGCTTTCAGACGAAGGTGTACGAGCAAACCTTGTTGCCCGCCGGATCACGCAGGTAGGCCGCATAGGCACCCGGCAGGTGGCCACGCGGGCCAGGCTGGCCCTCGTCGGTGCCGCCTGCGGCAAGGCCGGCGGCGTGGAAGGCATCCACTTCGGCGGGAGTGGCGGCCGCAAAGCCGACCGTCACGCCGTTGCTCGAAGGCGCTTCACCATTGCCCGGACGGGCAATGATGAAAGCCGGCTTTTCGCGACCGAAAAGCACCCATCCGTTGCCGAAAGGACCGAGGTTCTTGATGCCGAGAGCACCCAGAGCGGCGTCGTAGAACGCGGCCGACTTCTGGACGTCGGCGGCGCCGATGAAGACGTGCGAGAAGATGCCGTCGCCGGAAATGACAGGAGTGGACATGGTTAGTTTCCTTGATGGTTGGTGTTGAATGGATAGTGGGTGATCAGTAGTGGATCACCGTGCGAATCGACTTGCCTTCATGCATCAGGTCGAAGGCGTGGTTGATCTCGTCGAGACCCATGGTGTGGGTGACGAACGGGGCGAGATCGATCTCGCCTTTCATTGCGTCTTCCACCATGCCCGGAAGTTGGGTACGCCCCTTGACCCCGCCGAAAGCAGAGCCCTTCCAAGTCCGGCCGGTGACCAACTGGAACGGACGGGTCGAGATTTCCTTGCCGGCACCGGCGACCCCGATGACGATCGACTGGCCCCAGCCACGGTGGGCAGCTTCCAGAGCCGAACGCATGACGTTGACGTTGCCGATGCACTCGAAGGTGTGATCGACACCCCAGCCGGTCATCTCGATCAGAACCTCGTGAATCGGCTTGTCGAAGTCCTTCGGGTTGAGGCATTCGGTCGCGCCGAAGGTACGAGCCAGCTCGAACTTCGCCGGATTGGTATCGATGGCGATGATGCGGCCCGCTTTGGCCTGGCGCGCACCCTGAATCGCAGCGAGACCGATGCCGCCGAGGCCGAAGATGGCCACCGAGTCGCCGGGCTGTACCTTGGCCGTGTTGTGCACGGCGCCGATGCCGGTGGTCACGCCGCAGCCCAGCAGGCAGACGTGTTCGGGATTGGCGTCCGGATTGATCTTGGCCAGCGAGACTTCGGCGACGACCGTGTATTCGCTGAAGGTCGAGCAGCCCATGTAGTGGTAAAGCGGCTGACCGTTGTACGAGAAGCGAGTCGTACCATCGGGCATCAGCCCCTTACCCTGGGTTGCGCGAACCGCGACACACAGGTTGGTCTTGCCGGACTTGCAGAACAGGCACTCGCCGCACTCGGCGGTATAGAGCGGAATGACGTGATCGCCAGGCTTCACGCTGGTCACACCTTCACCCACCTCCACGACGATGCCCGCACCTTCATGCCCCAGCACGACCGGGAAGAGACCTTCGGGGTCGTCGCCCGACAGAGTGAAGGCGTCGGTATGGCAAACGCCGGTGTTCGTGATCTTGATGAGCACCTCGCCCTTGCGCGGCGGCTCGACGTCGATCTCGACGATTTCCAGCGGCTTTCCTGGCCCGAAGGCAACTGCTGCACGTGATTTCATGATGTCGCTTCCTTTACTAGCTAACTAAATTTGCCCTCATCGAGGGCACCCTGGTGCCTCTACCGCAGATAGGAGCGGACGATAGAGATGGTCTCGTCAATGGACTTGTTCTGCGAATCGCTCCTGATTTCGCTACTGGGAAACTCTTCCCGCAGATAGCTCTCCAGAACGGTCGCCATCAATCCGTTGACTGCCCCACGAACGGCCGCAAGCTGCTGAAGAATTGCAGGGCATTCCGCACCTGCATCGAGCGCTTGCTCAAGAGTCGCGACCTGACCTTTGATGCGCCGGATGCGCGTCAGGGCTTGCTTCTTTTCTTCCGGGCTATGTGGCATCGAACACCTCTCAACTTGGGTACACCGCCGCATTATACAATACTCCCCCATAGTATATGCGGCCGAACTTCGCCACAAATTCTGTGCTCTTCGAGCACTCTTACAGGCTAGTACAGGTTTGTTCCCAAGAAGCGCAAAATATTCAAATCAATGAATATTTCTTGCATGTACCGACAGCATCGGGGCAAGTTCAAAACTGGTCAAACTGGAAAAATCTATGCTCAGATAGATATGGCCTATCTAAACCAACTCATCGAGCTGAAGCTATCAAGATGAGACCGGCTAGGCGACCTGACGACCCGAGTACCGAGCCTTCCGCAGTGCAGGCAACATCTGGCCGTCCCAGTCGCGATCGACGGCAACCTGGGCCTGTTCCTGGTTTCGTTCGAGCGCATCGACGTCAAGATCTGTGATTGCCCATGCCTGCGTGCCGCACGTCGTCGCGAGAATGCCGTCCTCAGGGAATCCGCGATCCATGGGTGCGTAGATCGTTGCCTCGCCAGTGTTCGTGTCCAGCGCCGGACTCCAGTCGGCGGCTCCGGTCGTCACGGCCTGCGCGATGAACATTCGGTTCTCCAGTGCCCGCGCCATGCAGCCCACACGGACGCGGGTTGCACCGGCTTGGGTGTCGGTACAGCTCGGGACCAGCAGCAGGCGCACTCCCGCCTCTCGCTGGGCTCGCACGGGCAATGGAAACTCGCTGTCGTAGCAGACAGCGATGCCGGCACGCACGCCATTCAGGTCGAACACCTTGAGTTCGTCGCCACCCTCGATGACGCCGGTGTCTTTCTCGAACCCCGTCAACTGCAATTTGTCCTGGTAGTCACGCGTGCCGTCCGGCGCAAACCACCACGCCCGGTTGCGATAGCGATCAGGTCCAACCCGGGTCAAGAACGTACCGGCCTGAATGGTCATGCGCAGCTCGCGCGACAGGTCGGCGTACAGTGCCAGCCACGCAGGCTGCAAGGCCTGCAGCGCGGCCAGCGAGGCGTTGAAATCCTGCCGGATGCCAGGCTCGAACATCGCAGCCAGTTCGAGGGACAGATATTCGGGCAACACGGCCAGTTCCGCTCCGGCATGGCACGCCTCCTCCAGAACCCGCCGCTGCCGCGCTGCGAATGCCTCGAAGCCCGTGGGCTGCCCCACCGCGTATTTCGCCACTGCCACTTTCATTTCGCGTTCTCCAGGGCGTGCAGCCACATCGTGAGCATCTGCTCGGTTTCGCTCGGTTCGCCCACCTGCTTCCAGGGCAGCGTAACCTTCATGTCCGGCTGCCGCACGTAGCCACGACGGGTCCAGAAAGGATCATTACTGCGGTAGTTGGAAGGACGTCGGGGATCGTCGTCTGCTCGATCCACCGACGCGAATGATGTCCACTGCATGCCGCCCAACGAACGGGCATGCGCTTCGCGTTCGTCAAAGAAGCGGTGACCCAGGCCAAGACCCCGAAAGGCCGGGAGCAGCACTGATTCGCCGCAGTAAAACACTGCCTCCATCGGGATTCCTCGATCGGCGAACGGCACCTGGAAGGCCGGCTCCGCATCGCCGAGCGGCAACCCCGTGGACGCACCCACGACCACGTCATCAGCGAGCGCGAGCACCAGCAGGCTGTCTGCCGAACGGGCGTACATGGAAAGGTAGTGCTTCTCGTATTCGATGTCGCCCTCGTACAGGTATGGAAAGCTGCGGAAGACCTTCGCCCGCAGATGTGCCACGGTGTCGAACCATTCGGCAATGTCCCGCCCACGACGAACCAGCACCTGCACGTTGCTGGTCATTTCAGGCGTCCCCTCCGACCTGTGCGATCCAGTCGCCGAGGTTGTAGTAGTTGGTGACACGAGCGATCTTGCCATCGCGGATCTCGAAGAACGCGCCGCCCGGCAGCACATAGCGCTGGCCCTGAGCTTCCGGCAGCCCGTCGTCCGTCACCTTGTATTCGCCATGCACCACGTACTCCGCGCCTGCGCGCAGGCCGTCGGCGCTGACCATCACCACGATCCCGCGCAGTTGCTCGCCATAGCAGCGGTCCATGCGCTGCAGGAAGGCGCGGAAGGCTTCGCGACCGACCTCACGAGCGCCCTGGTTCAAGTCGTGCGCGACGTCATCGGTCAACATGGACAGCATGGCCTCGCGGTCGCCGCGGTTGAAGGCGTCGTAGTAGGCAGTGATGAGAGTCGCAGCGTTCATTCGCGTTCCTTGTTGTGTTGTTCGGAGCGGAGCATTCCGGGGTGTTGCCAGTCTGGGCAACCGCGCCTCCCTTGTATATGGAATTGTTGCGATTTTATAATTCCAGAATCTGGAACAATTAACGAGCAGCGAAACCGGCCATGAGGCGTGCGTCATGAACAAGGAAATGGAACTGCTGCGCATCTTCCGGGTGGCGGCCGAAAGCAGCAGCTTCCGCGATGCGGCCGTCCGGCTGGGAACTTCCCCGCAAGGCGTCACCCGCGCCGTCCAGCAACTGGAGCAACACTACGGCGAGGTGTTGTTTCATCGAAGCACGCGCCAGGTGCGCATCACCGCCTTCGGCGAAGGGCTGTTGGACCAGGTGCGCCCGGCATTGGAGCGGTTCGAGGATCTGTGGCGAACGCCTGGCTCCGACCAGCAGGCATCCCTGTCCGGTACGGTTCGCATCACCGCACCGCACAGCTTGGGCACCAGAGCGGTGCTGCCGGCACTGGAGCGCGTGGCCGCGCGTCATCCCGGCATCACGCTGGATGTGCGCCTGTCCGATCGCATCAGCAATACGGTTGACGAAGGGATTGACGTCGGGATCAGGGTCGGATTCATGCGCGATAGCCGCTTCGTCGCACGCAAGGCAGCCGACATGAGGCTCCCCATCGTTGCCGCCCCGCGCCTGATCAAGAAAGTGGGCGTACCTAAAAACATCGATGCGCTAAGCAGCCTGCCAGTTACCGTAGCCTTGGATATCAATACCGGCCGTCCCTGGCCTTGGCACTTCAAGGCGGGACGCCAGTGGACACCTACCGCACCCACTCTCGTCGCCGACAATGCCGACATGGAAATGGGAGCGGCGCTGGCCGGGATCGCGTTCGCGCAACTGGCGGACTACATGGCCGCCCCCTACATTGCCAGCGGGAAGCTCGTGCGAGTGCTGGAGAACGAAGAACCTCCGGCATGGGGCCTGTACGTCTATCGGCCTCAGCGTGGCCCCATTCCGGGAAGGGTTCGAGCGGTATTTGATGAAATGCTGGTCGCCGTTGGATCGTTGCCAGCTTTGCGCTGACACGTCGCAAGACGCTGTAGGGCACACGCCTTGGAATGCGGGGCACTGAGCCTCGGCGCCCCCACCGGTTGAATGATGAGCCGACCGTCTGCCCGCTTGCGCCAGATGCAGATCGGCCGGCCATGCAATCCAATGCTGGCGAACGATTAGATGTAAATGAATTGCCGGTACAACCCATCCAACTGACGACGAATGTCTTCGACGCGCTGCTCGTCACCGGTATCGGTAAATTCGAGTAGCTGATGTTCCTTGGCAGTGATCTGATCGCAAAGGTCGGACAAGTTCTCGCAGAAAGCCTCGGAATGAACGGTGGGTTCCTCCGTATTCGTCTCTTCTCCTGCTAGTTTTCGCACAGACGAGGCCGGAGAAATCCCATTTTCCTCGTTAAAGGCAATTTGAAGCTGCCTGCGCCTATTGGTCTCATCGATCGCCTGTTTCATCGCCGGCGTCACCGCGTCGGCGTACAAGATCGCCTTGCCGTTTTCATTCCGAGCGACTCGACCGATCATCTGAATGAGCGCATGGGCCGAACGCAAGAACCCTGCACGGTCTGCATCGAGAATGGCAACCAATGATGCCTCTGGAATATCCAGCCCTTCGCGCAAAAGACTAATCCCAATCAAAACATCGAACTCTCCAGCGCGAAGGCCATTGATGATCTCAACACGATCCTCCGCTTTTATGTCCGAATGCATGTAGCGCGCTCGAATCCCATGGTCCGTCAAGAAATCCGTTAGCTCTTCTGCACTGACCTTCGTCAGCGTGGTCACGAGCACGCGATTTTTCTTCTTCACGCACTTCGATATTTCAGCAAGCAGATCATCTATGTACCCATCCGATTTGCGCACCTCAACCTCGGGATCAAGCAGTCCCGTCGGCCTGATAACCTGTTCGACAACCCTGTCTTTCGACACCTTCAACTCGTAGTCACCCGGCGTCGCGGAAACGAAGATGGTCTGTGGCTTGACCTTCTCGAATTCACCAAAGTTCAACGGGCGATTGTTCTTAGACGAAGGCAAGCGGAACCCGTAATCTATCAACGTCTCCTTGCGCGCCTGATCCCCCCGGTACATTGCGGATATCTGTGGCACCATGACGTGGGATTCATCGACGAACAGAAGCCCATCTTTCGGCAGGTAATCCAGCAATGTGATCGGAGGCGAGGCCGGGTCCCGGTCGCTGAAGTAGCAGGAATAATTCTCCATCCCCGAACAATAGCCTACCTCGCGCATCATCTCCACGTCATGCGTGATCCGCTCGTACAGCCTGTTTGCCTCGACCAAGCGATTATTTCTGTTAAGCTCGGCAACCCGCTCTTCCATATCAGCGAGTATCTTCTTGGACGCGGAATCTATTTTATTCGTGGGCGGTGCAAAAAGCGTCTTTGGCGAAACCAAGTAATGGTCAATTGCCCCCAGCGTTTTACCTGTAACAGGGTCTAGCCATTGAACAGACGCAACAGAGTCATCCAGCAGTTCCACCCGAACTGCCCTATGCTCGGAATCAGCAGGAAAGATATCGATCACATCACCTTGCACCCGAAACGTTGCACGTTTGAGAGTGCGCTCAGTGCGATCATATTGCAGCAAAGCCAAGCGACGAATTAGCTCTCTCTGGTTTAGTTTGACCCCAGGGGACAGAGCGATCTGTAGCGCTCGGTACGCATCTGGATCACCCAGGCCGTAGATTGAAGACACCGAAGCGACGACGATCACGTCACGACGCTCAATCAAGGATTTGGTCGTGGACAGGCGCAGGCGCTCAAGGTGGTCATTGATGGCCGAGTCCTTTGGAATGAAACGATCGGTGCCCGGCATATAGATCTCGGGCTGAAAATAATCGTAGTAGGAAACGAAGTACTCGACCGCGTTCTCAGGAAAGAAGTGCTTCATTTCACCATAAAGCTGCGCGGTCAACGTCTTGTTAGGAGCCAAGATCAACGTAGGCCGCTTCAGACGATGAATCACATTGGCCATGGTGAAGGTCTTACCTGAGCCGGTGATACCTTTCAGCGTCTGGTGCGTCGCACCTTCTTCTATGTCCGACAGCAGGCGCGCTATCGCCTCTGGCTGGTCCCCCGCCGGCGTATAGTTGGAGTGCAGAATAAACATACCGGTTGACATTAGATATCTCCTAATTGAGCTACTTCAATTTGTCCTGATGTATCGGCTATTTCAGAAGACCTATAGCAGTACCAAACTGGGGTGTAAATGACGGCGATCCTGCCGCGCCCCACCTGGGCGTAGGCGTCGCCAACATGATAGCCCAACACACGGGGGGCTTCCCGGTACATATCCGCCAAGCACCACGACGCCAGCCAGCGGCCCGTCTGCCAATGCACCTGAAGCACTTGCCTTGTTGAGCACCGACATCGAGCCGTGGCAGGTGAGCTTGCCCTGTAGGCCAAATGTGTAGCGCTGGCTCCCGTCGATACGTGACCTTTGTCGCTCTCAGCCCTCAAGACGAGGTGCTGGAGGCGCGGAGCTACGTCGCCCCTCTAAAGATGCACGATCTCGACATTCGGCCATTTGCCTGCAAGGTACTCGGCCACTAGCCTCCGATGGCAGTGATGGGGCTTGTCTTCGCTACAAAGCAGGCAACTGTTATCAATCTTCTCTTTATCGATTGACTCGATCTTTCGGGACGACATTAAATCCAAAAATTTACTGGCGTAGATATCCCAATCCCCACCTTTTATTTTATATTCATCGAACATTTCTTTGGTTGGAGCAAGTGCTGGCAGATGCTCATATTCCATCCCACACAATGCCTCGGAGAAATACCGAAGATCCTCGCGTTTTGCGAAACCCGCCAATTGCGAAACATTATTCAGGCGTACATCGACAAGGCGCTCGGCACCAGAAGCACTCAACTTGGTGAAGAAGGATCGTGCGGAGGTCTTGGTGAATCCAATCGTGAATATTTTCATCTACCTTATTCCCCTTGTTCCTTTATCCATAAATGGCTGCTATTGAGACACCGTCAGGTACGCCCACCAATCGCAGCCAAGGAAACGCTGGGGCCATGGTGTACTGGCTACTCCACAGCGGGCCCAGCAGGCTCCATTCTCTTGCCGCTTCAACCACTCGCGACCACGACCCGAACAGCTTGTCGTTTTCAGAAGACGGCTGCACTGAACGTCAGAAGCCGACTGCACTATAGCAGCGGAGGGGTTGGATCCATCAGGCAACGACGGGCTGCTGCCGGCCATCAGCGGACGCAGGGAGGACTTTCCGCAACCGGCCGTTCGATGCGGCACCGATGGCCTTCGCGCAGGGGTAGTGAATCCGCCAGGATTGACTTGCGCTGCCCTACCTCTCACTAGTGAGGGGCGGCAGCGCATCAAGCGGTGAGCGCACTCCGGCACCGCCAACTTTCAGCACATGCGTGTAAATCATCGTCGTAGAGACGTCGGAATGGCCGAGCAGATCCTGCACGGTTCGAATGTCGTAACCGCTGCGGAGCAAGGCCGTCGCGAACGAGTGGCGGAGGGTGTGCGGTGTGGCGGGCTTCGTGATGCCTGCTTGTTCTACGGCACGTTTGAAGGCGCGCTGAAAGGTCTGGTCATACATGTGATGGCGACGCACGACACCGCTCCGTGGATCGGTCGAATGCGTGTGCTGCGCAAAAACCCAGAACCACGGCCAGGAATGCCCGGCGCGCGGATACTTCCGCTCAAGGGCGTCGGGAAGCGCAACGCCGCTGCGGCCCTCGGCCTGGTCCTTCAGCCACCATGCCCGTGCACGCGACAGCTGCTCGCGCAGGCTGGGTGCCAAGCTCTCGGGTAACATCAAGGCCCGATCCTTGGAGCCCTTGCCCTCCCGCACGATGATCGTGCCGTGATCGAAATCCAGATCCTTGACCCGCAGTTGCAAACCCTCACTGATCCGCATGCCCGTTCCATACAGAAGCTGGGCGAACAAACGATGCTCGCCTTCCAGAAAACCGAGGATGCGAACCACTTCATCCGGGGTCAGCACCACCGGCAAGCGCCGCGACGGCCGAGGTCTTCCGATCTCCTGAAGCCAGGGCAGATCCGTGCACAGCACCTTGCCGTAGAAGAACAGCAAGGCCGCCAATGCCTGACGATGCGTGGAGACCGAAACCTTGCGCTCGTTCGCCAGCCAGGACAGAAATGCCTCGACTTCGCTGCTGCCCAAGGTTGCCGGGTGACGCACACCGTGGAAACGGATGAAGGCACGAACCCAGTGGACATAAGCCTGTTCGGTTCGTAAGCTATAATGCAAGTAGCGTATGCGCTCACGCAACTGGTCCAGAACCTTGACCGAACGCAGCGGTGGTAACGGCGCAGTGGCGGTTTTCATGGCTTGTTATGACTGTTTTTTTGTACAGTCTATGCCTCGGGCATCCAAGCAGCAAGCGCGTTACGCCGTGGGTCGATGTTTGATGTTATGGAGCAGCAACGATGTTACGCAGCAGGGCAGTCGCCCTAAAACAAAGTTAGGCATTCACAACAACTCGTCTCATGAACAACCATTACTCATTCATCGGTGGCACCGAAGGCATCTGGCAGGTCACAAGCTGCGAAGCGGTCGTTGGCGCGTCTCTCGACACTGTGCAAAGACTGAATGTTGTGAATGCACCATCAAATACCCTGGCATTTCGTGGCACATGGGTGCTTCAAGGCTTCACAAGCAATGTGCGCTATGCCGAGCGCCACGAAATCAATCAACTTCGCGCAAAACAAGAAGGTTTGGGTCGTCCCGCTTCATCGTGTGCCGCGCTCATTCCAATCAAGAAAACACCGGAGTGGTGGGCCATGTCACAAGAGGAGCGGCGAGCCATTTTTGAGGCTCAGTCGCACCATACTGAAATTGGGCTGGCCTATCTGCCACAAATTGCAAGGCAGCTACACCATTCCCGTGACCTCGGCGAGCCATTTGATTTTTTAACTTGGTTCGAGTTCGCACCCGAACACACACCTGCCTTCAACAAATTGCTAGTTCAACTCCGCGCG
The DNA here is from genome assembly GCF_052906545.1 of Achromobacter sp. CSND-B12. NCBI lineage: Bacteria > Pseudomonadati > Pseudomonadota > Betaproteobacteria > Burkholderiales > Alcaligenaceae > Achromobacter > Achromobacter sp. CSND-B12. The sequence continues at coordinate 4,432,812 of NZ_JBREGJ010000001.1, forward strand.
TCAAAGGAGTGGGAATATGTTGAGCGTGAGGTTGACATTCGGCTGGTAAAAGATGCCTAACAGGGCACTCCAGCCGACCGTTTTACCTTCGCTTCGCTGCGGCAAAACGGCGGCTGAGTTTCGGCGTTGAACGACAGCTTTCCCAAAAGCTCTACGGCTGCTCTGGGTCGACACCGGTAATCGGATCGTTGCCGCACTGAACAGCGCCCCGTTCCAGGTCGCCTCCATTTATGCGGCTGAACCGAGGGAGAGCAGCTTTACGCCGTCTGGCCGCAGTTCGCCCTTGGGCGACACGTGCCGGTAGAGCGTCTGCCGGGTAATCCCGAGTTCTTCGCAGAGATCGCCCACCTTGGTTTCCGGTTGCCCCATGCTGGCCATCGCCAGGCGTAGCTTGGCGGCGGTCATCTTGAAGGGGCGCCCCCCTTTCCTGCCGCGAGCGCGCGCCGAGATAAGTCCAGCGACTGTTCGCTCGGAAATCAACTCACGCTCGAACTCGGCCAGCGCGGCAAAAATACCGAACACAAGCTTGCCGGCGGCAGTCGTCGTGTCGACCGCCGCACCGTGACCGGTCAGGACCTTCAGGCCCACGCTACGCGCAGTTAGGTCGTGCACGGTGTTGATCAGGTGGCGCAGATCACGGCCAAGCCGATCGAGCTTCCACACGATCAGCGTGTCCCCTTCACGAAGCGCCTTCAGGCAAGCAGCCAACCCTGGGCGATCATCGCGCCTGCCCGAGGCCAGATCCTCGTAAAGGTGCGCAAGGCTCACACCAGCGGCGATGAGCGCATCGCGTTGCAAATTGGTGGACTGGGATCCGTCCGCCTTCGATACCCGCATGTAGCCGATCAGCACCTTTTCACCCGTCACGTATACGTTCGATTATGTGACAGTGTGAGCCGGAAAGCTCTATCCGTCAAAATTTGTCACTTAACCCGTCATTTTGTTTAAGACATGCAAAGGGTGCATCAGGCAGGTAATGTGACAGAAATTCCGGCGGGATGCCTTCCTTCACGAAGGTGGCGCGCAACCGTTCCAAGGAAGCGGGATCGCGCCGACCATAGGAAGCCAACGCGAACAGCGAGCGTGCCGTCTCGGGGTTGTGTCGCGCTTCAATGATGGCCTCGTCGATGGCCTGGACTGCACGCTGCCAGTGATTGATGGGCTCGGGCTTCGGCGCTTTCGTCGGCAGGCCACTGGTGAACCCGGTTTGGGGCTCGGACCAGAATAGCTTTGCCTGCTCGCCTGGCGGGCTGATGTCCCTCACCTCAATCAAGCTGATTGCCGTTGCCGCCGCCTCCAGCATCTGTAACCGTACTATCGGATTCAGGGTTTCATACGGTCGCCACAGACTTTGCCCAGCACGCAGCGGATGCCCGCAGCCTTCCCAGACTTGGCGGGGATACCCCGCGCAGGTTCCGCACGCGGAAAGCGGGGTGTTCAGCTCATCGAGCAGCGTGCGAAGAAGTCGAAACCACAATCCGGCGTGGATGCGTCGGCGCGGCAGCTCCACGTGACCGGTTGTCAGTGCCTGCCAGGTACGCTGGTCCATCGCCGCAATCGCGTCGCTGGCGGTGCGCGGTTCGGCGTCGGCGTTCTCCCAGCCGAGAAACCGCCCTGGCACGCCCCAATAGGATTCCAGCCAGCAGCCATGCAGCGGGCAGCTCAGCATCAGGGGCAGCTTCCACGCGAGCAGTACGGCTTGGTTCTCCGGATCGCTCAGGCAGAGCGGACAGGCGCGGTTTATCGGCTGGCTGGGCAGCCAGGCACGCCAGCTCGTGATGGATCGCGTCTTACGGCGGAGTCTTGGCAGCAACACCGAGAGCTGAAACGCATAGGTTTCCAAGGCGTCTGGAATCTGGTCATCAAGGCTGTCCAGTAGCCAAGGCACCCATCCGGCGAAACTCATACAGCGCAGCCGGTCCAGCTCGATGCCGCTCCGCTGGGAAAGCAACGCCAGCAGCGAGAGTGGTGGCGCGGTGTCCAGGTCATCGACCTGGCCGTGACCAAGATCGTGCTCCAGCAGGTCGGGCTCCTCCATGTGATAGCAAAGGGCCACGCGGTTGAGCCATGAGGACAGCGCCTCGCCTTCTTTCGGGGCGGGATGCAGCGGCCAGCGCGGCGCAGGCTTCACATCAGTTCCCGCTCGAATTGCCGCCGCCGCTCGCTGGGTCCGGTGTAAACGGCCATGCTGAGTGTGCGATGGTTGATCGCTTCCTCGCCGCTCTCCACGGCGACGATGGCCGCCGCCATCAGCAAGTGCGCCAGTTCCCCTATGGTGCCCTCGCTGCGTGTGAGCAGGTAGCGAGCCATGTCCAGCGTGGCAATTGGGGAAGGCCGGCGCAGCGGGAGCGAAGCGGCGAAGCTGGCCAGCAGTGAGCAGCAATCGTCGTTGGCCTCCCATACCGGCAGCATCATCGGCTCGAAGCGATTTTCCAACTGGTCATCGGAGCGGATGGCTAGGTAGGCGTCGCGCGTGCCTACCCCAACCAACGGGATGCGCAGTTCGTTGCCGAGGAAGCGCAGCAGGTTGAGGAATTCCCGGCGGTTGACGCTGTTGCCGGCCAGCACGTTGTGCAGCTCGTCGATCACCAGCATGCGCACGCCGACCTTGCGCAGCAGTGCCAGAGCCAGTTGCTCCATTTCCGGCAACCGTGGGCGTGGGCGCAGCGGCGCGCCCATCGCGGCGAGCAGCGCGACGTAGAAGCGGATCACGGACGGCTCGGACGGCATCTGCACGACCAACACCGGGATGTGCTCCTGGTCGGCGTCGGAGCTGGCCGGGTGGGTGCGGCGGAACTTCTCGACGATCATCGACTTGCCATTGTTGGTCGGGCCAACCAGCAGCAGGTTGGGCATGCGTTGCTTGTTTGGCCACGCATAAAGGGCTTCCAGCCGGTTCAGCGCCTCGACTGCGCGCGGATAGCCGATCCAGCGGTCGGCGCGAAGGCGCTGGATGCGCTCGTCCGCCGGAAGACGGGCCAAGCCCTGGGCCGCCGGCAGCAGGTGGGACAGGTCGATGATGGGATATTCGTCCACGGCTACCACTCCTCAATCTGGTCGAACGGTTTGGCGGGTGGCAAGTTGTCTGCCTGCGGGTCGGCAATATCCGTATCCGGCGGAACGGGCTTGTCCGGCCGAGCTGATGTCTTGAGGTGCTGGCGGCGATCCGCGTCACGCCGCGCCTTGCGTGTGGCCTTCTGCGCGCTGGTCACAATCTCACGCATCTGGCCGATCATGCGGAACAGCGCCGACTCATCCACCTGTTCGCGCCCTTGCTGCCGCAGTTTCGCCAGCGCCTGCCGTTGTTCCCAGAGGGTGACAGCCGGATGCGACAAGGTACGGTAGGGAATTTCCAGGTAATGCTGTCCCTCCGGTTCCAGGACCCAGATACGGCTGATGTCGCGCGGATCGCGCCGGATCAGAAAGGACGGCCAGCGTTCACGCCGCGCAATCCACGGCTTGAGCGCATCGGCGTAGTAGTGGATGTGGTCGATGACAAAGCCGGTGCGGGTCAGCGTGCGCCGGAGGATCGGCAGAAAATCGACCAGGAACGAAGTAGCGCGTGTGACGACGGCCGGTACGCCGACACGCGCCACGGCCTCGGCCCAGCGCGCGGCCGGCGGTTGGAGCAGGCCGTTGTGCACCGAACCGTGGTAGGTGCCGACCGCCAATGTGAGCCAGCGCTCTAGCTCGCGCAGCGTCAGGGCGGCCTTGTTTTCGGAATCGTAGTCGCCGCGCTGGTCAGGGTTGGAGAAGGTCGTTCCCGGCAGTTCGTCGTGAATCATCTGCATCGCCGTGCCGATGATCCGTTCCACGATGCCGCCATAGTGCGGCTGTCCCAGCGGGCGATAGTCCAGCCGGATGCCATGCTGCTCGCAACCCCGGCGCAGGGCCTCGCTCTTGAACTCGGCCGCGTTGTCTAGGTAGAGCAGCAAGGGCTTGCCGCTCATCTGCCAATCCATTTCCACGTTCAGTCCTTCCAGCCAAGGGCGCTTGTCGCAGGCGACATGCACGAGGCACAGGCCAACCGAAACGGCAGACGGCGCTTCCAGCGTGACGACCATGCCGAGCACGCAGCGGGTGAACACGTCGATGGCGAGGGTCAGGTACGGGCGGCCAATAGGTTGCCGGTCGCGGTCATCGACCACGATCAGGTCGATGACCGTATGGTCTATCTGCACCTGCTCCAGCGGCGCGGTCACGGCAGGAGGCTCGCCGCCCACACCTTGTAGGTCACGAGCGGCATCCTGGCCTTCCCGCCGGCGGATGACCTTGCGCGGGTCAAGGCTAGCGATCCGTAAGGCCACGGTATTGCGCGCCGGCACTCGCAGTTTTTGAGCCTTGCACACCTGAGTGACTTCGCGGTGAAAGGCCGCTAGGCTGCGCTTCTGCTTGGTCAGGAACCGCTTTTGCAGTAGCTCGTGGATGACGCGCTCGACCGGTTCCGGCAAGCGCCCCTTACCTTTACCTCCACCGGACTGGCCGGGCACCAGATCCGTCACGAGGCCGCTGCCTTGCCGGGCACGCCGGATCAGAACGTATACCTGGCGCCGAGACAAGCCCAGCGCCTGAGCCGCCATATCGGCCGCTTCGTGCCCGACCGTCTCCGACTGCGCCAACGGACTGATGATCTCCGCACGACGGCGCGCACGCTCCCAAGCCTCATCAGGCAGAGTGGCCACGCCTTGTTCTGGAATCCGTGGGGTGTCCGTCGCCATGCTCACCTCGCTTTGGTGCACACGAGTATTGAGCATAGTCGAGATTGGTGCAGATCACTTCTGATATTGAACTGTCAGGAGCTGGCTGCACAACAGCCATTACGCCCAATCAACTGGTGCAGTCGTCTTCTGAAAATGACACAGCTCAAGAGCTTAGCATCGCCTTTTGCGGTTGCGGGCCTCACTACTCCCGTTCGTTCCTTCCAGAACGCGCCAACTGCTAAGCTACAGTGAGGATGATCGCCCAACAGCGCGAACCACCTTTATTCGCGCTGTTGGCCGTCCCGTGCGTGGTGGTGTTGACCGTCAATGACGAATCGGGCCTATTGCATGGGCACTGCGCGCAACAGCTTCTCATGCGTGCCAGCCACGTGACCAGGATCGGACGCGGGTCGAAGCGTGCAGCGGATTTTTCGCAAAAGTATAAAATGTCATTAACTTTATCAGAAGAAAATTTATGATCGTAAGGAACTTTGAATACTTGCTTGCTTTGCACCGCGAAGGCCATTTTGGCAACGCAGCCAAAAGCTGCAATGTTTCTCAGCCGACACTCTCCGCGGGCATCAAGCAACTGGAGGAAGACATGGGTGTCGAGATCGTGCGTCATGGCCGGCGCTATGACGGGCTTACTTCTGAAGGGATGCGCGTACTGTCCTGGGCCCAGCAGATGTATGACGACTGCAAAGGGCTGGAGCGAGAACTCTCCGCACTACGGCGAGGTATAGAGGGGCAATTCCGGCTAGGGATACTCCCAGGAACTGCCGGTGTAGCGCCCACATTAAGCATTGCCCTTGCTGAAAAAACACCTTTACTTCAACAATCAGTTCTAGTCTCCGGCGCTTCCTCCCTGCTGCAGGCGATTCGAGAAAACAATTTGGATATGGCACTCATGCATTTGGAGGGTATCCCAGGGGAAGACTTCGATACTCACCTTCTGTACCGTGAACGCATTTTCCTCTTTCACGCCACTAGAACACAGCAACCCCGAAGCACAACATGGGAGCATGTTCTTAATAAACAACTCTGCCTGCTGAACTCGGCAGTACCTGAGCCCATTCAAGATAGGCTGACGCAGTGCACCGCGCAGATTATTCGCACTGATTCAATTGACGTGCTATCAGCACACGTAGCGACAGGAAAATATTCGGCAGTTCTTCCGCAATCTCTGGCCGGCCGACTCGCACACATTCCAAATCTCCACGCAATTGCGATCAATGGACCAATGTCACACTCAAATGTCGGATTCGTTGCTGGGAAAAATGCATTCGAGGCACCGTCATCGCGCGCATTGCTCGAAATGGTGCACACCCCCGAACTGGCCGCCACTCTTCAATCCGTTATATCCATCCATCGTCGGTTCCAGCCCAAAGCAGACTCACCCCAAAGCCCCCTGAAATAGCGAGTCTTGAAGAGCAACCCTGTATTGCTTCAACCAGGCGAAGATTGCAGACATGCCGTGTGCGCCGCTAACAGGCGCCACGTGCTGAGCAACCCATCGAAGGCCACCAGGGGGGCCAGGGGCAACACGGGGAACAGGAGGACCTGCGGTATGCGGCCTCCACATGTCTCGCTGAGTCGAGCTGACTGTTCCTGGATCGGACTACGAGGCGCGATGTACTGATGATCGTTGTCCCCTCCCAGCGAGGAGACGAACACGGCTCGACGAGCCAGCGTAGATAGATCGTGCCTATCTGCACATAGATTATTCCAGTTTGACCACTTCTGAGCTTGATCCGATGCTGTCAAGACCGCAGAAGGAGACGCGGCCAACGGCTAGGCAGTACCACCATCGTTCTTCTTGACAGCGGTAAGTCTCGTTTCCCACTTCGATTTAGAAGATGGAAACATTAACGCACAGAGGTGACGAAATGACTCCGACCGGCAACCGAATCGTGACTTTCGAGAAGCCCTTGGAAATGAAGGTCAACACCTTCAAATTTCCAGAGCTGATAACCCCTCAAGGGAAAAGCGCACCCCACGGCGCCATCCTCAAAATAGTTACCACGAATATCTGTGGCAGCGACCTTCATATTTATCGCGGTTCGTTTGCTGTTCCCAAGGGAATGACCATGGGCCATGAAATGACCGGCGAAGTGATCGAAGTGGGATCAGACGTCGAAGTCGTGAAGAAGGGCGACATCGTTTCCGTTCCCTTCAATGTGGGTTGTGGGCGTTGCTACAACTGTAAGCATATGCGGTCTGATGTATGCGAGAACACCAACCCGGAAATCGACTGCGGAGCCTACGGGTTCAACCTCGGCGGCTGGACGGGGGGCCAAGGTGATTATCTCTTCGTACCTTATGCGGATTTCAATCTCCTGCGCTTCCCTGACAAGGATGCCGCTATGGAAAAAATCCGCGACCTGACCCTTCTCTCTGACGTACTACCCACAGCTTTCCATGGGTTCGCTGGTCCTGACTGGCCAGCCGCACCGGCCTACGTCGTCGGCGAAAACATCCTGATCTTCGGTGCCGGGCCTGTCGGCAGAGCGGGTGCCGCCTGCGCCAGACTTCTGGGTGCAGGCGCCATTATCGTTGCCGATTACATTCAAGAGCGGCTGGACCTTCTCAAGCCGCACGGAGTGGAAACCATCAACCTTTCCGACGGCGTGCCGATCGAGGACCATCTCGAACGAATTACCGGGCACAGGCAGGTGGACCGCGTCATCGACTATGTTGGTGTGGACTGCCGCGGGTTTGGTGCGGAAGCTGACAAGATCGTGGAGAGCGCTGTTACCAACGCAATGCTCAAATATGTCCGCTTCGGCGGAATGACCAGCACGGTCGGCGTGTACTGCGCAAACCCGATCTCGAAAGACCCGAAAGCCAAGAAAGGCCATATGGACCTGGAATGGTCCAACGCCTGGATCAAGTCGCCGCGAATGTCGGCTGGTCAATCTCCGACGGCCAATTACAACCATGCGTTAATGCGGGCGATACTGAACGATCGCATGCCTTACCTTTCGCCGATGATGAACACCAAGTTCATCAAGCTCGAAGACGCGCCCGCCGCGTACAAAGAGTTCGACGCGGGTTCTGCATACAAGTACGTCATCGACCCGCATGGTTCAGTGCGGCATTAAGCATCCGGCGCGGGCTAAGCATCAGGATGCCTCACACTTTCTGGTGAGAGGCATCCTGGTCCCGCCAGCCTCCGGCCAGCAACTAGAGCCGGCGAATATTTTCGCCGGCATTTGCCGTCTGCCCCAGGGTGCTTGCCTTGGCTCGGGTCAGGAGCAGAGCCGCAGCAATCCGCAGGTGATGATCAACCGCAAGCGTGTTCGAGCGCTTGGTTCGCAATCGGCCAAGGGTCAGACGGGGACGATGCACGGCATCCATTGACGTGTGTGGCTGGAGATAGCCTTCGTCTGATCCTTACCGCCCCACGGACTTGATCAGGCTCGCCTGGTGTTGTGCCGGCCTCGGGCCATCGCACGGTCAACCCAGCCCTGGCTCATTCAGCCAGAAGTTTCCAAAGACGTGGCCGAACTCGCCGCCGCCAGAATGGCAGTCACTTCTATAGGGAGATAGCACAGTGTTGGATAAGTCGGAACGGGAGGGTGGCCTATGGAGCTGCGCCATCTTCGCTGCTTCGTAGTTCTTGCTGAGGAGCTACATTTCACGCGGGCGGCTGAGCGCCTGCATATCGAACAACCACCGCTATCACGAGCCATCAAGGAACTTGAGGACGAGTTGGGCGTAGTGCTCTTCGACCGAAACCGACGAGGAACAGTTCTAACGGCGGCGGGCGCGGTCTTCTTGCAAGATGTTCGCCGTCTATTCACAGTGCTGGAACAGGCTCGTGAAAATGCCAAGGCTGTGGCATCGGGCTTGCGCGGTAGCCTGCGCATCGCTGTATCAGATGGGGCTATCGATCCACGGCTGTCGGCATTTCTGGCTCGTTGCCGCGCCGAGGAGCCGGAGATCGAAATACGCCTGTCAGAAGTGCCTCTGGCAGAGCAAGTGCGTGGCTTGCGTTCGGGCGACTTCATGATCGGGTTCGCGCACACGGCCGATGTCGGCGACGGTATCGCCGCCGAACCAATCTGGCACGACCCGCTGGTGATTGCGGTGCCAGCTCGTCACTCATTGCTCACCTACAAGGAGGTGCCACTTCAAGAACTTCAAGGCCATCCACTTGTCCTGTGCGACCCGCAGGTGTGCGAGGGCTATTGCCGCGAACTCAAGCGGCTGCTCAACACGTTGGAGCACAAGCTGAATGTTGTCGAGGAGGTGTCCTCGCTGGACATGATGCTCACGTTGGTCGGCGCCGGCTACGGCATCGGCTTCATGACGGCGACCAAGATTCCCATCTCCCAACGGCCGGATGTGGTGATCCGCCCCTTGGCGATGGATTCTGCCGTGATCACCACCTACCTGCTTCGGCCCGACGGCGGCAATTTATCGGCTTCGGTGGAGCGATTTATCGTTCGCCTTCGCGACTCTTCGGACGGTTGACGGAGCTGGCAGGCTAGACACTCAGGGATCAGTGTCGGCACGCAGATTGCGTTCGGTCGCCGTCATCAGGTCAGCCGCGCTTATGCCAAGTGCCGTAGAAATTTTCAGTATGAGCGGAAGCGTGGGCACGTGCTCACCACGCTCGATCTTACCCATGTGAGAGCGCGAAATGCTTGCCCGAGATGCGAACTCGTCTTGCGCGACTCCTTGAGCGACGCGCGCAGCGCGCACGGCCTGTCCGAAGGCTAACGCCGACTCGGATTCATACGTCGATGTGCCAGAAGGACGGCCTGGCTGAATTGTTGATTTCTGCATTAGCAGAAGCGTCAAACAATCTGCCACAATTAACCACGTTAAAGATAACGACGTTAAACTTCACTCTTTCCTGCAACGCTGGTTTGCCTTTCTGGACAGATCGCTTATTGGGGGCCCTCATGCATGACGCCACCAGCCAGTTTTCCCATTTCAGGCTTGCTATCGCGCCCGGAGTGCCATCCTCTTGCCTCACTACGCTTCTTGCCCTACAGCGCGCGGAGGAACCAGAAGTCACCATCACGTTCTTTGAGACCTCAGCCGATGATCTGTTGACGGGCCTTGAGGAAGGCCGCTACGACGCCGGCATGTCGCTTCGGAACGTTGGTGCTCCGGCCGTGAAAAGCCAACCGCTCTGGGTAGAGAACGTGGCTATTGCAGTGCCGCTGGGGTCCCCCTTAGTTGCCCAGGCGAAGATCACGCTTGCCGAGCTTCTGGACTATCCGGTGTTTCGCTGGCCGGCGGAGGCTTGCCTACTGCTGGATCAACGACTGTCGTTTCTTCCGTTGAGCCAGCAGAGCATTCAGCATGTGACTTCGTTCGAGATGATGGCGCTCTGGGTGGCCGCTGGCTACGGAGTAGGGCTCTCCGCGCAATCGCGCATTGAGCGTGCCCATGCGTGGGGGATCACTATGCGACCGCTTTCAGACGGCCCCTACGAGATCGTGACATACCTGCAGCGGCCCCACGGACAAGCCAATGCTGTTTCTGAGCGGTTCGAGCACAGGGCAATGCTGGTTGCCAGGGACAGGGTGGCTTGCTCGAATAACCCATAGCCCGCTCTCGTCGAGGCTGCGTGCGGGTAATTACAGCGGCACGCGCCTGTTAGCGCGCCAGTGATAGCGCTTCCATCTCTGGCAATATGATGAATTAACATGGTCTTTGGAGGCACGAATGGTTGGAAGTGGTTGGGACCGAGTACCAATTGACTCGCAAAGCATCGATGCGCCGCTGTCGCGCGCGGCGGTGTTTCTCACGTTGACGGTCGCCGAGGACCACGAGGCCCTTCAGGCGGTCGCCGGCGTCTTGGACGGGCTGGACGACCTGATCAAAACAGTGGGCTTCCGCGATCTCAACGGCCGGCTGTCGTGCATCACTGCGCTGGGATCGGCGCTATGGGACCGTTTCCAGACCGGGAAGCGCCCGAAGGAACTGCGGCCCTTCGCGCCCATCGAGGGTGCCAAGCACACCGCGCCTGCCACGCCCGGCGACCTGTTCTTTCACATCCGTGCCGAACGCGAGGACCTCTGTTTTGAATTCGAGCGCCTGCTGCTGGACCAACTGGGCAGCAGCGTGACGGTGGCAGACGAGGTGGTCGGTTTTCGCTACTTCGACTCCCGCGACCTGCTTGGCTTTGTCGATGGCACGGCCAACCCGACCGGGCACGACATCGGCGCCTCGACGCTGGTCGGCAGTGAAGATCAAGCGTTCGCCGGCGGCAGCTACTTGGTGGTGCAGAAGTATCTGCACCAAATGCAGCCGTGGGCTCGGCTCGCCAAGGACGAGCAAGAGCGGATCATCGGCCGGGAGATCGTCAGCAATGTCGAATTGCCCGACGCGACGAGCGGCCAGAAATCGCATAAGACCCTCGCCACGATCGTGGACGACGACGGCACCGAGCACGACATCCTGCGCGACAACATGCCCTTCGGCCGCCCCGGCCAGGGCGAATATGGCACCTACTTCATCGGCTACTCCAGGCATCTGTGGGTGACGCAGAAGATGCTGGAGCGCATGTTCCTCGGCGATCCGCCAGGCATGCACGACCGCCTGCTCGATTTCTCGACGGCGCACACCGGCGCCGTGTTCTTCGCTCCCGCACCGCGCACGCTGAGCGAACTCGTGGAGGCGGTGCAAGCGTAATGCAGGGGCCGCAAGGCCCCTGCAAGGTTTGGGAGCCCTATGCTCCGTCTAGAACTACTGCGCTATCCACCAGCCGACGAACGCTTTGCCGCACATCCTCGGGGATGGGGTATGGGGCAATGGCCTCGGGCATATCCGCATGGTGCTGGTAGTCGCCCATGATGACCCGGATGATCGCCGGCACGTTGGTCGGCGTGACCGCATCAATGGCCGCGCGGTCCCCCAGGTCAGGGTGCGGCTGGGTCAGCATGCGGTACAGATCCCACGAATCCGCGTGTGGGCACTGGTTCATGAGCACCTGAGCCAGCCTGTGTTTGAGCGGCACCAGTTGCCAGTCAGGAACGCGTTGTCCCCGGTTGCCCAAGCTGATGGACAGCAGCTTGCCCGCCTTCAGCTCGCGGTTGATCTGGTCCTTGGATTTTCCGGCCAGCTTGCCAAACAGCGGGACCGGCAGGTTGTTCGGCGACTCGTACATGGCCAGCATTTCCTCGCGTTCCCGTTGGATTGCGGAGACTTCCGGCTCAGGGGCATGCGTCGGCGGTGGCGGCACCTGCGACAGACGCTGGAAGGTGATCCCGCCGTTGTCCGGGGTCACGACAATGGGCGTGGCCACCACCGGCGGGACGCCAGGGAACGCAGGCTCGGTCATCATTGGGGCCGCATCTACCACTCCCTCAAATTCCGCCATCGCCGGCACCCCGTCGATACGGATGGTCAGGTGCGTGCTCGCGGCCTCCACTTCACCCTGTTCAAGCAGATCGAGGCGGTCGGCCCAGTCCTGCATCATCCGACGACGCGGCTCCACGTACTTGGCGTGGTTGTAGGCCGAACTCACCGTATTCGGGTCCGAGTGCGAAAGCTGCGCATCCACCCAAATCTTGGGGTAGCCGATCTCGTTGAGTGCCGTCGAAATGGTGCCGCGGATGCCGTGGCCGGTCAGCCGTCCCTCATAGCCCATGAGCTGCAAAGCTTTGTTGAGGGTGTTCTCGCTGATGCGCTTCTTGAGTTCGCTACGGTGCGACAGCAGGTATTTTTGCGCCGGCCGCATTGCGCTCAGGAGGTAGCGGACGATCTCGATGGCCTGCAGGGACAGCGGCACGATATAGGGAGGCACGTCCTGCGGCCGCTTCCCGGCCTTGCGCATTTCGTCCTGGAGCTGCTTGACGATCTGCGGCGGGATGATCCACAAACCCCTGTCGAGGTCGAACTGTTCAGGTTCTGCCAACCGCAGTTCGCCGGTGCGCACCCCGGTCAGGAACAGTAGCCGGACGCCAAGCTGGGTCTGCCAGCCACGGGGGTTGTAGAGCCGGAGCTTCTGAAGAAACTCGGGCAGTTTGGGTAGGCGCAGGTAGGGATTGTGGGCCACCGGGGGCTTGGGTTCGGCCACGACGTCCAGGTCTGCGGCCGGGTTGACTTCCAGCCCCTCGGCGATGACCAGGGCATAACGGAACATCTGGTTGAACCAGGTGCGGACCTTTTCTGCAGTAGTGAACGCCTTGCGCTTCTCGATCGCCGCCAGGACGCCCAGGAGCTGAGGGCGGCGAATGTCGTAGATCGACATCTTCCCCAGAGTGGGCAGCACGTCCTTGTTGAAGATGCGCAGGATCTGGGAAAGCGTGCTCTGACGGCCTTCCTTGAGTTCCTTGCGGCGATGTTCGACCCAGGCGTCGAAGACGGTCTTGAAGGTGTATTCGCCCGCCAGCTTGGCTGCGTGACGTTTCTGGTCGCGTTCGACCTGGGGGTCGATCCCCCTTGCGAGCAGGGCTTGGGCCTTGTCCCGCTCGGCGCGAGCCTCGCGCAGGCTGAGGGCGGGATAGCCGCCCAAGGACATGCGCTTCTGCTTGCCCAGCCAGTAGTAGCGGAATATCCACGACTTGCCACCTGCGGCAGAGACCATCAGGCCCAGGCAGTCGTTGTCAGAGATGGTGTAACGCTTTCCGGTAGTCCTTGCCTGCCGGACGGTCAGATCAGAGAGTGCCATTTCGAGGCTCCTAAGTTATGACTTAGGCCCTATGCTCGTCATGGTTCCCGCTCAGCCCCAGCAACTATCCGGTAGCCGACCCACCCGTATTCTTGTGCCTTATTTGGTCACTCAAAAACGGTAGCTGTGGGTGGATTTCCGTGGCACTCGCTGGAATGAAAAAAGGAGCCGAAGCTCCTTTTTTCAATGACCTACAGACCCCAGTAGAAGTCTGTGGATCACAATTTGGAGCGGGAGACGAGTCTCGAACTCGCGACCTCAACCTTGGCAAGGTTGCGCTCTACCAACTGAGCTACTCCCGCGCGGGCACTGCTTTGAAGAGGCGTGAGTATACAGGATTTTCACATGTGGTCAACGAAGGCGGGACGCGGCCGTCGGATAGCGCCCTGCCCGGGGTGGGCCTGATCCGACAGCCGCATGGCCCAGGCCGAATGACGTTTCTTGGCGCTTTCTTCGCCTTGGCGACTGGCCGCAATATGCAGCCATGCGGCGATGTCGTCCGCAGGTCATCCCACCAAGGTGTTTCTGAAATGAGCCAGCGTCTGAATTACTTCCAGGTTTCCGCCGAACTGTCCAAGTACTACCTCGACTTCAGCGCCTCGCTGAAAAAGAAGGCGGTGATCAAGGAGTTCAACGACCTGGTGACCATTCGCGCCTCGCAGATCAACGGCTGCGGCTTCTGCCTGGACATGCACATCAAGCAGGCCAGGATAGCCGGCGAGCGCGAGTTGCGCCTGCACCATATCGCCATCTGGCGCGAATCCCCGCTGTTCAGCGCGCGAGAAAGGGCGGCGCTGGAATGGACCGAGGCCTTGACGGTGCTGCACCCGCATGGCGTGTCCGACGCGGTGTACGAGCAAGTGCGTGCCCAACTGTCCGAAGAGGAAATCTCGGATCTGACTTTCCTGGTCGTGGGCATCAACGGCTGGAACCGCTTGAATGTCGCTTTCCGCACCGTACCGGGCTCTGCGGATGTCGCCTTCGGCCTGGACAAGGCCGGCCTGGATTGAACCCGCGGCAATGCCCGCGCCGCTCCTTCCGGGGCGGCAGGCCGGGCGCGCTACATCAGTTCGAGTATGCGCCGGCCGAGTTGCTCGGCGCGGTCCTGCGACTCGATGTTGGTGAAGCTCATCAGCAGGCCCGAACCGCATGACGCGGCGGTAGCCCAGCGCGACAGCGCGTGCGCGTAGAGGCCATTGCTGAGCATGCGCTGCGCCAGTTCGCGGTCGGTATGGCGCCCCTTCATGCGAACCAGCAGGTGCATGCCGCCCGGCTGTGGATCGATCGGCATGCCAGGGCCGAAAACCTTGGCCAGGCCCGCCGCCGTGGCATTGCGCCGTTCCGCGTAGAGCCTGCGCATGCGCTGGATGTGGCGGGCAAAATGTCCCTCCGTCATGAATGCGCTGACCAGCGCCTGGGTCAGCCCGGGAATGCCGTTGCCCAGCACCCGGTTGACGATCTCGAAGCGCTGCACGAGCGCTGCGGGCGCCACCAGGTAAGCCAGGCGTATGCCGGGGAACATCACTTTGCTGAAAGTGCCTGCGTAAAGCACGCGGCCGTGGCGATCCAGGCTCTTGAGCGCCGGCAGCGGCCGGCTGACATAGCGGTACTCGCCGTCGTAATCATCCTCCACGATCCAGCGCTGGTGGCGCTCGGCCCAATCCAGCAATGCCTGGCGCCGGGTCAAGGACAACGTTACGCTCAGCGGGCTCTGGTGCGCCGGTGTGACGATCGCGGCGCGCGCCTGGGGAGCCTGGGCGATGCCTTGCGACACGATGACGCCTTCGCTGTCGACCTCCACGGGCGCGAACGTCAGGCCCGAGTGCTTAAGCAGTTCGCGCGTGGGCGGATAGCCGGGGTCTTCCACCCAGACCCGGTCGCCTGGTTGCAGCAGCGCCTGGATCACCAGGTTGAGGCTCTCGCGATAACCCGATGTGATGAATACTTGGTCCGGAGTGCAATGGATGCCGCGCGCGACCTGCAGGTGGGCGGCGATGGCGGTGCGCAATGCGGGCAAGCCGTCGGCGGGCGGGTAGGACAGGTCGGCCGCCTGCGTGGCACGCAGGTGCCGGGCGCCGAGCCGCGCCCAGATCTTGCGCGGAAAGGCGTCCAGCGCGGGCAGTCCCATCTGGAACGGCAGCGGCTCCGGCGGCTGGCGCCAGGTGTCGGGGTCCGGCCGTGCCGGCGGCGGCGACGGTCTGGCCGCCGGTTGGGCCTGCAGGCCGGGGGTGACCACGGTGCCGGCCTGGCCGCGCGGCTGCACGTAGCCTTCCGCGTGCAGCAGCGAGTAGGCCATTTCGATCGTGCCGCGCGCCACTCCCAGGTCCTTGGCGAGCGCGCGTGCCGAGGGGATCCGGTCGCCCGGTTTGAGCGTGCCCTGGGTGATCGCGCCCCGGAAGCGTTCATAGACCTGGCGGTACAACGGCTCGCCGCTGGTCGCGGGCGGCAGGCTGGCAAGAGGCGGGGGCATCATGGCCTAGTTGAAAGATCAATTTATGGTTCTTCAAATTATGGCATGGCTTCCCTAGCATGGTGTCTGTTCCCGCCGTCGCGGCGGGAGGCTTCATTTAGGACAGGACCGTCATGAGTCATCAGGAAATCCGTCACATCGAAACCACCGGGGAGCTGCGCGCCTGCTTCCCGGTGATGCGGGAGTTGCGCCCGCACCTGGCCGGCGAGGCCGATTTCGCCGATCGCGTCGCGCGCATGCGCGGCGAGAACTACGCCTTGCTGGCGGTGTGGGAGGAGGGCGTACCCGTGGCGCTGGCCGGCTACCGCTTTCAGGAAAACCTGATCTACGGGAGCTTTCTCTATGTGGACGATCTGGTCGTCACCGAGCGCAGTCGTGGGGCGCGCCATGGCGCCAGTCTGTTGCAAGCGCTGGAGCGCATGGCCCGCGAGGCCGGTTGTGCCAAGCTGGTGCTGGATACCGGCCTGGGCAACGCATTGGCGCAGCGCTTCTACTTCCGGCAGGGGCTGCTGACCGGCGCGATGCGCTTCAGCAAGGTCCTGGGGGGGCAAGCGGCATGAGCGTCCTGCGTTTGACTTGCAGCCCGCGCGGCGCGGATTCCGAAAGCCATCGGTTGTCGCAGTTCATTGTCGATGGCCTGGCGCGGGTCGACGCCGAGCGTGGCCATGACCTGGTCGAGCTCGACGCCAACCGGTTGCCGCATGTGGATGCCGAATACGCCTGGGCGCTGGGCTCATCCCGCGATCCGGACGGCGATCCATCGGGATCGTTGCATCAGTCCGACCGCTTGATCCGGTCCCTGGCCGATGCCGACTACGTCGTCATCGCCACGCCGATGCACAACTACACCGTGCCGTCGGCATTGAAGGTGTGGATCGATCATGTGGTGCGGGTGCGCAGCACATTCAGTGTGACGCGCGAAGGCAAGGTCGGCATCCTCGTGGACAGGCCGGTGTTCGTGGCGGTGTCCTCGGGAGGGCTGTTTTCCGGGTCCGACGCGCGCCAGCCTGATTTCCTCACGCCCTACCTGAAGGCGGCGCTGGCCACCATCGGCCTGAAGCGGTTGACATTCTTCTCGGTGGAAGGCACCGCGATGGGAGGGCAGGCCCTGGAGGCGGCCCGCTTGCGAGCCCAGGCGGATATCGCCGCGCATTTCGCGGCGTCCCCGTTCCGGACCGACCTGCTGTCCGCCTAGGGTTCCATCCACACGTCTTCGTGGCCTTGGGGCGTCGATGATGAATCGCGCGCCGGGGCGACGGGCGCAGGTCGTCGACGCCTCCAGGCAGCAGCGCGGCCAGGTGCGCGGCCGATGATCCAGCCGATGGTGTCCGCGCGCGATCGAGCGGCAGCGATGAAGAGAGAGTGTGAGGGTGGTCGTGGAAATGAAAAAAGGGCCCGCAGGCCCTTTTTCATCATGCGCAGTGTGAAGACGCTGCGCAAAAAATCTGGAGCGGGAGACGAGTCTCGAACTCGCGACCTCAACCTTGGCAAGGTTGCGCTCTACCAACTGAGCTACTCCCGCATGGGCTTGCATGTCTGGCGCCGTGGCGCACTTTTCAGTGGCGCCGCCGGCCTTTCAGCCTGCAAACCATTTCTTATTGCCAACCGCTTTCGCGATTGCCTGATCAACTTGGTTATCGATCAGAAGGCGCGCATTCTACATGATTTTTTTCGATCGTGCTTGCCGTCGCTAATTTCAGGCGCATGTTTCATCGCTTGTTTGCCAGGGCCAGCGGATCGCTTCAAGCGCTTTAAGCTTTACGCCGCCGGGGTTGAATCGGCTGCCAAGCTCAATCAAGTAATATGAGCGAAGACAGAAAATATAGCATACCCAATAGTATCCATGTCAAATCCCTCCGCTACGGCGCCCGTGTTGACCGCGGCGCCGCAGGACCTTTCCGGGCTCAATACCCTCGGCCTGGTGTCCATGGCCCAGGCCTGCGTGACGCTGGATGATGTCGCGCAATTGCCGTCCTTGTCCGAGTTGGCCGCGGGCCATGCCTCGTTGCTGGTGCTGGGCGGCGGCAGCAATCTGGTGCTGCCCGAGGCCGTGCCCGGCCTGGTGGCGCGGGTGGCGTTGCGGGGTGTGCGCCTGCTGCGGGCGCAGCCCGATGCCTGGCTGGTGGAGGCCGCTGGCGGTGAAACCTGGCATGGCTTCGTCGCCGAGTGCGTGCGGCAGGGCTGGGACGGTCTGGAAAACCTGGCCCTGATCCCGGGCACCGTGGGCGCGGCGCCGGTGCAGAACATCGGTGCCTATGGCGTCGAGCTGGCCGACCGTTTCCACAGTTTGACGGCCTGGGATGTGCGCGCGGGCCGCTACGTGGAGATGACCGCCGCCGATTGCCGCTTCGCCTATCGCGACAGCGTGTTCAAGCATCAGCCGCCCGGCGGCTGGGTCATCGTGGCGGTGCGCTTGCGCCTGCCACGGCCGTGGCGTCCGGTGCTGGCATATCCCGACTTGCAGCGCCATCCGGGCCTGGCCGCGGGGGAATCGACCGCGCGCGCCATCTTCCATGCGGTCTGCGAGATCCGGCGCGCCAAGTTGCCGGATCCCGCCGTTACCGGCAATGCCGGCAGCTTTTTCAAGAATCCCATCGTCGCGGCCGCGCAGCGTGATGCGCTGCTCGAGCGTTTCCCAGGGCTGGTTTCCTATGCGCAACCGGACGGGCGTTTCAAGCTTGCCGCGGGCTGGTTGATCGATCAATGCGGCTGGAAAGGACGCCAGCTGGGCGCCGCCGGCGTGCATGATCGGCAAGCGCTGGTGCTGGTGAATCGCGGCGGCGCCACGGCGGCCGACATCATGGCGCTGGCGCGTGCGATCCAGGACGCGGTCATGGATCGCTATGGCGTGGCGCTGGAACCCGAACCCGTGGTCGTGTAAAGCCGCCGGCACACAAATGAAAAAGGACCCGCGCGGGTCCTTTTTTTCATGGTGGCGGCCGGGCTTAGAGCCCCAGCACCGCCTGCATGTCGTACAGGCCGTTGTGCTTGCCTTCCAGGAAACGCGCCGCGCGCAGCGCGCCTTCGGCGTAGGTGGCGCGGCTGGCCGAACGGTGCGTGATCTCGATGCGTTCGCCGATGCCGCAGAACGACACGGTGTGATCGCCGACGATGTCGCCGCCGCGCAGCACCGAGAAACCGATGGTGCCCGGTTTGCGCACGCCGGTGTCGCCGTGGCGGCTCCACGTGGCCACGTCGGGCAGGGCGACGTCCCAGGCCGAGGCGATGGTCTCGCCCATCTTGAGCGCGGTGCCCGAGGGGGCGTCGACTTTGTTGCGGTGGTGGGCCTCGAAGACCTCGACGTCATAGCCCGAATTCAGGATGCGGGCGGCCATGTCCAGCAGCTTGAGCGTGGCGTTCACGCCCACGCTCATGTTGGGCGCGAACACGATGGCGGTTTTCTGCGCGGCCACTTCGATGGCGGCGCGGCCGTTGTCGTCGAAGCCGGTGGTGCCGATGACGGCCTTCACGCCCAGCCTGGCGCAGGCCTGCAGGTGTTCCAGCGTGCCCTCGGGGCGGGTGAAGTCGATCAGGCAGTCCGCGTTGGCCAGCGCGCCCAGGTCGTCGGTGATGGCGACGCCGGTCTGCTGGCCCAGCGGGGCGCCCGCGTCCTGGCCCAGCGAGGGCGAGCCCTTGCGGTCGAGCGCGACCGCCAGTTGCAGGCCGTCGGCCTTCAGGACGGCGTCGATCAGCATCTGGCCCATACGGCCGCTGGCGCCGGCGATAGCAATACGCATGAAGAAAATCCTTGGGTTAGCGCAGCGGCTCGGGCGCGTTGCCGGGCTGGCCGGGGTACTGGTTCATCGGGCTGGTGGGGGCGGCGGCGTCGCGCTTCTTCTGTTCTTCTTCCTGCTTGAGCCGGGCCTCGTCCTCGCTCAGGCGCTTGTCGGCCTTTTCGTCGGCGGCGGTGCTGGGCGTGTTGATCTGGTAGGGCTGCAGGTCGGGCTGCTTGTCGCCTTCCCAGCGGGTCAGCCGGTCATTCTCGAACCAGACCGTGAACTTGCGTTCCTGGGCCTCACCGTAGCCGGGCTTGTAGTAGTAGGGGTAGTCCCAGCGGTTGGCGTGCAGCACGCTGGTCAGCGTGGGGCTGCCCAGCGCGAAGCGCACCTGCTCGCGCGTCATGCCCGGCTGCAACAGCGCGACCTGTTCCTGGGTGATCCAGTTGCCTTGCTGGACACCGGCCTTGTAGGGAAAGCCCCACTTGTCCCCCGTGCAGCCGGCGAGGGCGACGGCCAGGGCGGCGATGGCCAAACCGGTCTTGAGCGAGCGGGAAGGAATTCGTGCAATCATGGACACTACGCGCCCCTATTATTTGGAAGCAGACAAAACCGTTATCATAAAGGTTTCATAAGGATAGTTCTGCGGGGCGGCAGGAATTCTGGGGAGCCGGCTCGCGGTTACCGAGTATCCTTGCCCATGCCAACGCGGACGGAGAGCGATTACACCATGAGCGACCAAAGCGAACTGAAAAACATGGGTTTGAAGGCGACTTTCCCGCGCCTGAAAATTCTTGATATCTTCCGTAAGTCGGACCAGCGCCACCTCAGCGCCGAGGACGTCTACCGTGCCCTGATCGGCGAAAACGTCGAAATCGGCCTGGCCACCGTCTATCGCGTCCTGACCCAGTTCGAACAGGCCGGCATCCTTGCCCGCAGCCAGTTCGACAGCGGCAAGGCCGTGTTCGAACTGAACGACGGCGATCACCACGACCACCTGATCTGCACCAACTGCGGCAAGGTGGTTGAATTCTCCGACCCGGACATCGAAAAGCGCCAGCAGAAGATCGCCAAGGACAATGGCTTCGCGCTGGAAAGCCACGCCATGGTGCTGTACGGCATCTGCGGCAGCTGCCTGAAAGGCCGCTGAGCTTTTTCGCGTCGGACCTGACCGCGGCCGCGCTCGCCGCGAGTCAGTGAAAGCAAAAGCCCCTTCTCCAGGAAGGGGCTTTTTTTATTCCCGGACCGAGTCCGCTTTGGGGAATGGGGATCGCTGGGCCTGAACAGTCTCAGGCCGGCGCGCGGCCGAAGCCTGCGAGCATTTCGCGGGCGTGCTCGCGGGTGGTGGCGGTGAGCTTGATGCCGCCCAGCATGCGGGCGATTTCCTCGACCCGGGCGCCGTCGTCCAGCTCCTCGATGCGCGAGCGGGTGGTGCCGCGCGATTCGGTCTTGCTGACCAGGAACTGGTTGTTGCCGCAGGCCGCGACTTGCGGCAGGTGGGTGACGCACAGCACTTGGTGGCGCTCGCCCAGTTCGCGCAGCAGCTTGCCGACGGCTTCCGCCACGGCGCCGCCGACGCCGCTGTCGACTTCGTCGAAGATCAGCGTGGGCACGCGCGCGGCGCGGCTGGCGATGACCGACAGCGCCAGCGAGATGCGCGATAGTTCTCCGCCGGACGCGACCTTGGCCAGCGGCCGCGGCGTGGTGCCGGCGTGGCCGGCCACCAGGAATTCGACGTGTTCATTGCCATGGGCCGACGGCGCGGCCGCGGCCAGCGTGGGTTCGAACTTGCCGCCCTGCATGGCCAGGGTCTGCATCGCCTGGGTGACCTGCTTGCCGAGATCCTTGGCGACCTTGCGGCGCGCCGTGGTGAGCTTGGCGGCGGCGGCGTCGTACTGCGCCTGCGCCGCCTGCGCCTGGGCGCGCAGCGCGTCGATGTCGGCGGCGGCCTGCAGGGCCGAGAGCTCGGCGTGCAGGCTGTCGCGCAAGGCGCATAGCGCCTCGGGTTCGGTGCGGAACTTGCGCGCCGTCTCGAACACCGCGCTCAGGCGCGCCTCGACGTCGGCCAGCCGGCGCGGATCGAGATCGACGCGGCTGACATAGTTGTTCAGGTCGGACACGGCTTCGCTTATGGCGATGCGGGCCGATTCGAGTTCGTCGTAGATGCCCTGCAGGCCGGTGTCGTGGCGTAGCATCTGCTGGATGCGCTGGTTGGCCGCGGTCAGCCGGTGGTGGGCGGAGTCGCCTTCGCCATCGAGCGCGTCCAGGATCTGCGTGGCGCCGTCCAGCAGCGACTGCGAGTGCGACAGGCGGGTGTGCTCGGATTGCAGGGCGTCCCATTCGTCCGGCGCGAGGCCGAGACGGTCGAGCTCATCTACCTGCCACTGCAAGCGCTCGCGTTCGGCCGCCAGGCCTGCGGCGTCTTTTTCGGCCAGCTCCAGCTGCCGCGCCAGCGCGCGCCATTGCTTCCAGGCCTGGGCTACCCCCTGGCGCAGCTCGCCGTGGCCGCCGTGCGCGTCCAGCAGGTCGCGCTGGGCTTCCGGGCGCATCAGGCTCTGGTGCGCATGCTGGCCGTGGATATCGACCAGGCTGTCGCCCAGTTCGCGCAATTGCGCCACCGTGGCGGGCGTGCCGTTGATGTAGGCGCGGCTGCGGCCCTGCGCGTCGATCACGCGGCGCAGCGCCAGTTCGTCGTCGGCGTCGATCTCGCGTTCGGCCAGCCAGGCGCGCAGCGCCGGCGGCGTGTCGAAGACGGCGGTGATGTCGGCGCGGGCGGCGCCTTCGCGCAGCACGCTGACGTCGCCGCGCTCGCCCAGCGCCAGCGCCAGCGCGTCGATGAGGATGGATTTGCCCGCGCCGGTCTCGCCGGAGAAGACGGTGAAGCCGGGACCGAAATGGATCTCGGTCTGCTCGACGATGACGAAGTCGCGGATGTGCAGGGTGCGCAGCATGTCGGGGCGCTTACTACTCTACGTTGTCGGTGGCCTGCGGCATCAGGTTCCAGTGCAGCTTGCGGCGCAGGGTGGAAAAGAAGCTGTAGCCTTCCGGATGCACGAAGCGGATGGTGTAGGGCGCGCGCTGCACCACGATGCGGTCGCCGGGCTGCAGGTCGGACCAGGTCTGCATGTCGAAATGCACGCTGGCGCCGACCTCGACGCGGCCCATGGCGGTGAGCGTCATGTTCAGCACGCCGCTGTCGGGAATGACGATGGGGCGGTTGGACAGGGTCTGCGGCGCCACCGGCACCAGCACCATGGCGTTCATGCCGGGGTGCAGGATCGGGCCGTTGGCCGACAGTGCATAGGCGGTCGAGCC
Source organism: Achromobacter sp. CSND-B12 (assembly GCF_052906545.1). Lineage (NCBI taxonomy): Bacteria > Pseudomonadati > Pseudomonadota > Betaproteobacteria > Burkholderiales > Alcaligenaceae > Achromobacter > Achromobacter sp. CSND-B12. The sequence continues at coordinate 4,455,645 of NZ_JBREGJ010000001.1, forward strand.
GGTCGGCGTGGCGATGATCAGGCCGTCGGCGCGTTGCGTGTACATGAAGGCGCCGTCGAGTTCGACGCGCACCTCGATCATGCCGCCGCGCCCGGCGCGGTTCAGCACCACGTCGTTCAGGGCCGAGGCCGCGTACATCTGCTGGTCGCCGCGCCAGGCGCTGCCTTCGAGCAGCATGCGCTCTTCGATCTGGAAGTTGCCCTCCAGCACGCGCGTCAGCGCGCCGTGCGCGTCCTGCACGGGAATGTCGGTGATGAAACCCAGGTGGCCGTGGTTGATGCCGACCACCGGCACGCCGTAGGGCGCGAGGTGGCGCGCGGCGCCCAGCACCGTGCCGTCGCCGCCCATGACCACCGCCAGCGACGCATCCTTGCCGATCTCTTCGTAAGTGGCGACCGGGTATTCCGTGAGGCCGGTGTTGCGGGCCGTGTCGGCATCGACGAGCACCTGCCGCCCGGCCTGCGTGAGCGCGTGCGCGAGCGCCCTTAGCGGAGTGGCCAGGCCGGTGTCCTGGTATCTGCCGATCAGCGCGACGGTAGGAAAGTGCATGGTGGCAAGGCGAATCAGAAAAACGAAATCGGTCCGGAATCGGGCCTGTTAGCCGATTATATGGGGCCGCATATCGGCTTGCGGGACAAAAATCGCCTTAATTGGAAAAGATTCCCTAAAATACCCGCTATGGATGACCGCGCACGCGCATTACTGAAAGCGTTGATCGAACGCTACATCGCCGATGGGCAACCAGTCGGCTCGCGGACGCTATCGAAGGTTTTCGATCTGTCGCCCGCCACCATCCGCAACGTCATGGCGGACCTGGAAGAACTGGGCCTGATCCACAGTCCGCACACCTCCGCGGGGCGCATTCCCACGCCCCGTGGCTACCGCATGTTCGTCGATTCGCTGCTGGCGGTGCAGTCCTACCAGCTCGAACCCCACAACATGGGCGACATGCTGGCGGCGGCCGAACCCACCCGCGCGGTCAACGCCGCCGCGGCGCTGCTGTCGAACCTGACCCAGTTCGCCGGCGTGGTGCTGACTCCCAAGCGGGCCCAGGTCTTTCGCCAGATCGAATTCATCCGCCTGTCCGACAAGCGCGTGCTGCTGATCATCGTCACGCCCGACGGCGACGTGCAGAACCGCATCCTGTTCGTGCAGCGCGACTACGCCGAGGCCGAACTGCTGGAGGCGGGCAATTTCTTCAACGTCCATTTCGCCGGCAAGTCCTTCGACGCGGTGCGGCGCACCCTCTCGACCGAACTGGCGCAGTTGCGCGAGGACATCTCCCGGCTGATGCAGGCGGCGGTCGAGGCCAGCGCCGAAGCGGCCGAGGATGGCGACGCCGTGGTCATCTCGGGCGAGCGCAAGCTGCTCGACGTCACTGACATCGCGTCCGACATGGACCGCCTGCGCAAGATGTTCTCGCTGTTCGAGAAAAAGACCGACCTGCTGCAGCTGCTCGACGTGTCGAGCCGGGCGCAGGGGGTGCAGATCTACATCGGCGGCGATTCCCAGCTGGTGCCGATGGAAGAGGTCTCGGTCATCACCGCGCCCTACGGCGTGGACGGCAAGGTGGTCGGCACGCTCGGCGTGATCGGCCCAACCCGCATGGCCTACGAGCGTGTCATCCCGATCGTGGACATTACGGCCCGCCTGCTGTCCAACGCCCTCAGCCACAACCAGTAGTCCCACCCGAACCGACATCCTCCTGGCGGAGGAAGGGGAGTTTTTGTGTTTCTTCGCCTGTTCAAGTATCTCTGGCCTGAACGCTACCTGCCCGAAGCCGAGCAGGAAGACCCCTTCAACGAAGATCCGCCGCCGCGGGTCGAAGGCAAGGTCGGCGTGCTGCTGGTGAACCTTGGCACGCCGGACACCCCTGGCAAGAAGGACATCCGCAAGTACCTGGGCGAATTCCTGTCGGATCCCCGCGTGATCGAGATCCCGCGCTATCTCTGGAAGCCGATCCTGCACGGCCTGGTGCTGACGCTGCGTCCCAAGAAACTGGAGCCGCGCTATGCCGGCGTCTGGCTCAAGGACGGCTCGCCGCTGATGGTCTACAGCCGCCGCCAGGCCGAAGGCGTGCAGGCGGCCTTGAGCGCCGCCGGCGTCGAGGCGGTGGTCGAGCTGGGCATGCGCTACGGCAATCCCTCGATCCCCGACGCCATCTCGCGCTTGCGGGCGCAAGGATGCGAACGCATCCTGACCGTGCCGCTGTACCCGCAGTATGCCGCCAGCACCACCGCCACCGTGGTCGATGCCGTCACGCGCCATGCGGCCCGGCTGCGCGACCAGCCGGAAATGCGCTTCATCAAGCGCTTCCACCAGGAACCCCTCTACCTGGATCCGCTGGCCGCCAGCATCGAGGCGCATTGGCGCGAGCACGGCAAGCCGCAGAAACTGGTCATGAGTTTCCACGGATTGCCGCGTTATTCCATCGAGCTGGGCGATCCGTATTACCGCGACTGCATGGAAACCGCGCGGCTGCTGTCGCAGCGTCTCTCGCTGCCGCGCGAGCAGATCGAAGTGACCTTCCAGAGCCGCTTCGGCACCGCCCGCTGGCTCGAACCCTATACTGAACCGACCCTGAAGGCGCTGGCCGCCTCGGGCGTGACCGAGGTGGATGTGGTGTGTCCGGGATTTGTGGCAGACTGTCTGGAAACCCTGGAAGAGATCAGCCTGGAGTGCCGCGACGCCTTTCTTGGCGCGGGCGGCAGGCAATTCCGTTACATTCCGGCGCTGAACGACGATCCGGCCTGGATCGCAGGGTTGGCCACTCTGGTGGAACGGCACTTGCAGGGGTGGCCCACGCATTCACGGACTTGAAGGAGAGGGCGCATGCACCATGATCCCAAGACGGGCAAGATTGTGAAAAAGGGGAACGTCAGCACCCCGGTGGACGAGGATCAGGTCGAACACGAGCTGGACGAGGCGCTGGCCGAGACCTTCCCCGCAAGCGACCCGATCGCCATCAACCCGGAACCCGACGACGACCCTGCCGTCGACCGGGCCCTGAAAGACACCTTTCCCGCCAGCGACGCGCCGGCCCCGGCCCAGCCGGGCAAGAAATGACCTGTCGTTGACCGGGCCGGACGGGCATTTTGCCCCCTGATCCTGGGCGTCTGAAGGGGCTCCAGGAGAACGGCGGGCTTCTTGCCGTGGATTCCGCCCCGTCCCAAGGGTGGTCCGCGACGGGGAATATTTGCTTTCCCGGGCTTGAAATAGGGGTATTGGCCCCCATTCATGTCTGCGAAAGCCATTCTTTTTGGAGGATTCCCCATGACGGCACCCAACGAGCCTGTAGATCAGACGCCCGGATTCGGCGATGACGCCGATGCGGCCCCCGCCGCCCAGGACGCCGCGCAGGCCGAGCTGAACGAGTTGCGCGCCCAGCTGGACGCGGCCCAGGCTACCGTCAATGAGCAGCAGGACCAGCTTCTGCGCGTGCGCGCCGAAGCCGAGAACGTGCGCCGCCGCGCCCAGGAAGAAGTGTCCAAGGCGCGCAAGTTCGGCATCGAGTCGTTCGCGGAAAGCCTGGTGCCGGTCAAGGACAGCCTGGAGGCCGCGCTGGCCCAGGCCGACCAGACCGTGGACACGCTGCGCGAAGGCGTCGAAGTGACGCTCAAGCAGCTGGCCGCCGCCTTCGAGCGCAACCTGCTCAAGGAAATCGCGCCGGTCCAGGGCGACAAGTTCGATCCGCACCTGCACCAGGCTATTTCGTCGATTCCCGCCGAGCAGCCCGCCAACACGGTGGTGCAACTGCTGCAGAAAGGCTACGTCATCGCCGATCGCACGCTGCGCCCGGCGCTGGTAGTGGTGTCCGCCGGCCAAGGCTGAGCGGGCGGCGCGCCATGACCGATCCCCGTTTCGACCCGGCGCAGGTCTTCGCGGTCTTCGACATGCGGCATGTCGACTCCGCGGGATTCGACGCGGCCGTGGTCCAGGCGCCGGGATCGGACCTGCGCTGCGTGTTCCTGTGGGGCCAGGATTGCTATAACTGCAATCTCTTCAAGCAGGCGGCATTGCTGCACCAGGAAACCCTGCTGGGCCTGGGCCTGACCTGGTTCGAGGCTGACGTCTACGCCGACGAACCCCTGGGCCGTCGCTTCTCCCTGCATGGCGTCCCCACTTTTGTGCTTTACCGGGCCGGAAAGCGGCTCGGCCGCATTACCGGTTGGCCCGGATTGCCCCAGTTCACGGCGGCGATCCGGCGCCTGCAGGAGACCCCGGCGGAAAATTCCAGCCAGGCGTCTTGAAAAACCCTGCGGGCAGCCCCAGTTATGTGGGGACAGGAAATTTCTCTCCAATTTCACAGATTTATCCAAGGTAACCCGACCATGAGCAAAATTATTGGCATCGACCTGGGCACGACCAACAGCTGCGTGGCTGTCATGGACGGCGGTCAGGTCAAGATCATCGAAAACGCCGAAGGCGCCCGCACCACCCCCTCGATCGTCGCTTACATGGACGACGGCGAAACCCTGGTGGGCGCGCCCGCCAAGCGCCAGGCAGTGACCAACCCCAAGAACACCCTGTACGCGGTGAAGCGCCTGATCGGCCGCAAGTTCGAGGAAAAGGCGGTGCAGAAGGACATCAACCTGATGCCCTATGCCATCGTCAAGGCCGACAACGGCGACGCCTGGGTGGAAGTGCGCGGCAAGAAGATGGCGCCTCCCCAAGTGTCGGCCGACGTGCTGCGCAAGATGAAGAAGACCGCCGAGGACTACCTGGGCGAGGAAGTGACCGAGGCCGTCATCACGGTGCCGGCCTACTTCAACGACAGCCAGCGCCAGGCCACCAAGGACGCCGGCCGCATCGCCGGCCTGGAAGTCAAGCGCATCATCAACGAGCCGACCGCGGCCGCGCTGGCCTTCGGCCTGGACAAGACCGAAAAGGGCGACCGCAAGATCGCCGTGTATGACCTGGGCGGCGGCACGTTCGACGTGTCCATCATCGAAATCGCCGACGTCGATGGCGAAAAGCAGTTCGAAGTGCTGTCGACCAACGGCGACACCTTCCTGGGCGGCGAAGACTTCGACCAGCGCATCATCGACTACATCATCGGCGAGTTCAAGAAGGAACAAGGCGTCGATCTGTCCAAGGACGTGCTGGCCCTGCAGCGCCTGAAGGAAGCCGCCGAAAAGGCCAAGATCGAGCTGTCCTCCAGCCAGCAGACCGAGATCAACCTGCCGTACATCACGGCCGACGCCTCCGGTCCGAAGCACCTGAACCTGAAGATCACGCGCGCCAAGCTGGAAGCGCTGGTCGAGGAACTGATCGAACGCACCATCGAGCCCTGCCGCGTGGCCATCAAGGACGCCGGCGTGAAGGTTTCCGACATCGACGACGTGATCCTGGTCGGCGGCATGACCCGCATGCCCAAGGTCCAGGAAAAGGTGAAGGAATTCTTCGGCAAGGATCCGCGCAAGGACGTGAACCCCGACGAAGCCGTCGCCGCCGGCGCCGCCATCCAGGGTTCCGTGCTGTCGGGCGACCGCAAGGACGTGCTGCTGCTGGACGTCACCCCCCTGTCCCTGGGTATTGAAACCCTGGGCGGCGTGATGACCAAGATGATCCAGAAGAACACGACCATCCCGACCCGGTTCTCGCAGACGTTCTCGACCGCCGACGACAACCAGCCGGCCGTGACGATCAAGGTGTTCCAGGGCGAGCGCGAAATCGCCGCGGGTAACAAGGCCCTGGGCGAGTTCAACCTCGAAGGGATCCCGCCGTCGCCGCGCGGCATGCCGCAGATCGAAGTCACGTTCGACATCGACGCCAACGGCATCCTGCACGTGTCGGCCAAGGACAAGGGCACCGGCAAGGAAAACAAGATCACCATCAAGGCCAACTCGGGTCTGTCGGAAGACGAGATCCAGCGCATGGTCAAGGATGCCGAGGCCAATGCCGAGGAAGATCACCGCGTCGCCGAACTGGCCCAGGCCCGCAACCAGGCCGATGCGCTGGTGCACGCCACCCGCAAGTCGCTGACCGAATACGGCGACAAGCTCGAGGCGTCCGAGAAGGAAAGCATCGAAGCGGCCATCAAGGCGCTGGAAGACACGCTGAAGGATGGCGACAAGGCCGCCATCGACGCCAAGGTCGAAGCCCTGTCGACCGCCTCGCAGAAGCTCGGCGAAAAGATGTACGCCGACATGCAGGCGCAGCAAGCGGCCGGCCAGCAGCAGGCCGCCGACAACGCGAAGCCGGTGGACGACAACGTCGTCGACGCCGACTTCAAGGAAGTCAAGCGCGACCAATAATGGCCGGGCGCTGACCTGCCTCTGCCGCCCGGTAGCCGGAGAAATCCGCCTACCGGGCGAACTCATTCTGTAGCACTGAAAAGAAGGCTCTCCCCCGAGCCCACCGATCATGGCAAAACGCGACTATTACGACGTCCTGGGCGTGGCAAAAAATGCCTCGGACGACGAACTCAAGAAGGCCTATCGAAAGCTGGCCATGAAATACCATCCGGACCGCAATCCGGACAGCAAGGAAGCCGAAGAGAAGTTCAAGGAAGCCAAGGAAGCCTACGAGGTCCTGGGCGATGAACAGAAGCGCGCCGCGTACGACCGCTACGGCCACGCGGGCGTCGACCCCAACGCCGCGGGCATGGGCGGCGGCGGCATGGGCGGTGGCTTCGCCGACGCCTTTGGCGACATCTTCGGCGAGATCTTCGGCGGTGGCGGCGGTGGCCGCCGCGGCGGCGGTCCCCAGGTGTATCGTGGCGCCGACTTGAAGTACGCGCTGGAAATCACGCTGGAGCAGGCCGCGGCCGGCTTCGACACCGAGATCCGCGTGCCCAGCTGGGAAAACTGCGACACCTGCCACGGTTCCGGCGCCAAGCCCGGCACCTCGCCCAAGACCTGCCGCACCTGCGGCGGCTCTGGCGCTGTCCGCATGCAGCAGGGCTTCTTCAGCGTGCAGCAGACCTGCCCGACCTGCCACGGCAACGGCAAGGAAATCACCGATCCGTGCGTGGCCTGCGATGGCGTCGGCCGCATCCGCCGCAACAAGACCTTGCAGGTCAAGATCCCGGCCGGTATCGACGACGGCATGCGCATCCGCTCCAGCGGCAATGGCGAGCCGGGCATCAATGGCGGCCCTCCGGGCGACCTGTATGTGGAAATCCACATCAAGCAGCACAAGATCTTTCAGCGCGATGGCGACGACCTGCACTGCGAACTGACCATCCCGTTCACCACGGCGGCGCTGGGCGGCGAACTGCAGGTGCCGACGCTGGGCGGCAAGGCCGAGATCTCGATCCCCGAAGGCACGCAATCCGGCAAGACCTTCCGCCTGCGCGGCAAGGGCATCCGCGGCGTGCGCGGCAGCTATCCGGGCGACTTGTACTGCCACGTGGTGGTCGAGACGCCGGTGCGCCTGAGCGATGACCAGAAGAACATCCTGCGCCAATTCGAGGCCTCGCTGAACGACGGCGGCGACCGCCACTCGCCGCAAAGCAAGTCCTGGACCGATCGCGTCAAGGAATTTTTCAGCTGAATCGCCTGACCTGACTCCCGCCATTGCGGCGGACCGCGGCCCAGGGTCTGGAGGTATCCGGACCCTGGGCCGCTTTCATTGTGGCAGGCGGCACGACGTCGGGGCGAAAAAAAACCGCGGCTTGCGCCGCGGTTTCACTACGGGTACTGCTACTTCTTGCTTCAGACTTCGTACTGCTGACTACGGGTGCTGCTAACTACGGGTCTTGCTAACTACAGTTGCTGCCTCTTCCAAAACAGACTTCGTACTGCTACTACAGGTCCTGCTACTTCCACTGCTACAGTTCTGCCGCCGTTGCCGGAAAATACCGACCCCGAACCATGATGCCGTCCGAGGCCGGTCGGGCTACAGCAAGCAGCTCACCGGGTGATCGGCGGGTATTCGAGCTCGCCGAACGTGTATTGGCCGCTGGCCTTGGCCTGGGCGAGTTCCTGCTGGACTTCGGCACGGCTCTTGCCGGCGGCGGGCGCTGCCACGACCGGCGGGTATTGCAGTTCGCCGAAGGTGTATTCGCCGCTGGTCTTGGCTTGTTGCAGCTGGGCCTGCACTTCCTGCGAGCTCAGGCTGGTGGCCTGGGGCAGGGCGGGCGGGTAGTCCAGCTCGCCGAAGGTGTATTGGCCGCTGACCTTGGCTTGTTGCAGTTCGGTCGCGACCTGGGCGCTCGACTTGGCTTGCTCGACACCGGCGGCTTGCGCGCCGGCGCCGGCCAAGGCTAGGGAAATCAGAAGGGTAGTCGTCAGGGTTTTCATAATGACCTCCAATGTTGTAGACGGGGCCGAATCCGGCGGCCCTCCGTCGTGGTTCGTTGTTTGTTCCCGATGACTGAATTGTGCGCGTCATCCCACTTGGGATAAACCCGTATATCTTGAAAACATCTTTCCAAATGGATGGGTAATAAACATTTGGATAAGAAATTTCCCCGTTTATGGCATGGTCATGCGCCCAGCCCGTCCCTCATGAGGGGAGCGGGGTGGCGGATAGGCAAAAAAAAGCCCCTGCCGGAGCAGGGGCGTGGGATGACGGAAGGCGTGGCGTCAGGGCGCCTTTTTCTTGAAGTCGCCGGCGACGGCGGTGCTGAAGCCGTCCGGGCGCAGGTACTTGCGCAACGCCGCGTTGACCACGTCAGGGGTGAGGGCGGTGATCTTCCTGTCCATTTCGGCCGACCATTCGAAGGTGCGGCCGCGTTGCAGGTAGTCGAGCCAGGTGCCGGCCAGCACATCGTCCTGGGCGCGGGCCAGGTTGCGGTAGTTCAGCAGGGCGGTGATGCCTTCGGAGATTTCCTTGTCGGTGAAGCCGTCCTTGAGCACACGGGCCAGTTCCTCGCCGATGGCTTTTTCCAGGCGCTCGCGGTTCTGCGGCGCGTAGATGGCGTACATGGTCCAGCTGGCGCTGGGTTCGAACGAGGACACCGACAGCGAGCTGCGCACGTTGTAGGACAGGCCTTCGGTCTCGCGCACACGGTTCCACAGGCGCGAGGTCTCCGAAGCGCCGAACAGGTAGTTGGCCAGGTACAGCGCCGGGTAGTCGGCGTCGCTGTCCTGCAGCTTCAGGGGCATGCGCGAGATATAGAACGCATTGGCCTTGTCCGGAGTCTCGATGTCGAACTGCTTGGCCGGGATGTCGCGGTACGGATTGCCGACACGGGTGTAGGCGGGGGCGCGTTTCCAGCCCGCCAGGCCATCCTTGACGGCCTTCTCGACGGCTTCGGGCTCGAAGTCGCCGACGGCCGAATATTCGATCTTGCCGGCGCCGTAGAACTTGGCGTGGAACTTGACCAGTGCGTCACGGTTCAGTGCGCGCACGCCGGCCAGGGATTCCTCGAACGTCGGCACGTAGCGCAGGTCGTTGGCGGGCCACGGATTGTCCTGGCGGGCCAGGGCACGTCCGGCCAGGGCCTGCGGCTCGGTCATGGCGTTCTGGATCGAGGTTTCGAGCTGGCGCTGGTATTCCTCGAGCTGTTCCTTGGGGAAGTTGGCGTTGCGCACGATGTCCAGGGCGAGGCGGGTCAGTTCGGGCAGGTTTTCACGCTTGGTCGACATGGCGATCCTGAGCGTGGTGCCGCCGCCGCTGAAGCCCAGCTCGGCCTGCAGTTTGTCGAGGCGGTCCTGGATGTCCTGGCGCGACAGCTTGGCCGTGCCGCGGGCCAGCAGGTCGGCCACGGCGCTGGAGTTCACGCGCTGGCCGAGCAGGTCTTTTTCGTTGCCGAACTGGATCAGCATCTGCGCCTGCACGCGGTTGCCGCGGGTAGCCTTGGGCAGCAACGCCAGCTGCACCGGACCGTTGGGCAGGTCCAGCGTCTTGCGCTGGGTCAGGCGGTCGATGTTTTGCGGAGTGGGATCGAACGCGGATGCCGCCTTGAAGTCGGGGTCGCCCTTGTAGTCCTTGAACACCGCGGTCAGGTCGACCCGTTGCGTCTGCGGCGCGCGCAGCGGCTTGTCGGTCGGGATGTAGCGGCCTTCGATGCGATTGCTTTGCACCAGGTAGGTGGTGGCCGCCTGCTGCACCTCGGCCAGCGTGGCCTTGCGGGCGCGGTCACGCTGCAGGAAGAACAGGCGCCAGTCGCCGGCGGCGATGGCTTCGGACAGCGCTACGCCGACTTGTTCGGGATCGCTGTAGGTCTGCTCCCACGAGGTCAGCCATTTGCTGCGCGCGCGGTCGAGTTCCTGTTGGGTGAAGGGTTTCTTGCCCAGCGTCTCGAGCGTGCTGGTGAGCGCCTTCATGGCCGCGTCCTGGCTCTTGCCCGGGGTCAGTTGAGCGGCGAACATTGCCAGGCCCGGATCCAGGTTTTCCATGGTGAAGCCGAACACGCCCGAAGCCAGCTTGGTCGGCACCAGCGCGTGGTAGAGGCGGCCGGACGGCGTATCGGCCAGGATGGTGGTGGCGAGGTCGAACGGCACGAAGTCGGCGCTGCCGGCGGCCGGGATGTGGTACATCGCCGCGACCAGCGGCGTGCCGCCGGTACGGCGCAGGGTGACGGCGCGCTCGCCATCCTGGGCCGGTTCGACGGTGTATTCAGGTGGCAGCTGGCGGTCCGGCTTGGGCAGCTTGCCCAGCGTGGATTCGATGTCGGCCAGCGTGGCCTGCGGATCGAACTTGCCGGCCACGATCAGCACCGCGTTGTCGGGCTGGTAGTACTGGTGATAGAAGGCGCGCAGCTGGCCGATGTCGACGTTCTCGACGTCGGAGCGGGCGCCGATGGTGTTCTTGCCGTAGCTGTGCCACTGGAAGGCGGCCGCCTGCATCTTCTGCATGAGGATGCGGAAAGGGCTGTTCTCGCCGCTTTCCATCTCGTTGCGCACCACGGTCATTTCGGAATCGAGGTCTTCCTTGGCGATCAGGGAATTGACCATGGCGTCGGCCTGCCAGCCGAGGTACCACTTGAGGGTGTCGGGGTTGGCGGCGAAGCTGGCGAAATAGTTGGTGCGGTCGCTGGAGGTCGAACCGTTGGCCTGCAGGCCGCGGCGCGAGAATTCGCCCATGGCGTTGCGGGTGGTGGACGTGCCCTTGAACAGCATGTGTTCGAGCAGGTGGGCCATGCCGGTCTGGCCGTAGTTCTCGTTGCGTGAGCCGACCAGGTAGGTCATGTTGACCGTGGTCGAGGGCTTGGATTCGTCGGGAACCAGCAGGACGCGCAGGCCGTTGCTGAGGCGGTACTCGGTGATGCCTTCAATCGAGGCGGTCTCCGTGACGCCGGCCGGCAGGCTGGCGGCTCCGGCCTGGAAGGCCAGGAAGGATGAAAACAGCAGCGCGCCCAGGGGGCGCGGCAGCTTCGATATGGACAGGCGCATGGCGGACTATTCCTTTGGCATGGCAGAATCCGTTGGAGTGTATACGGTGTGAATGGTTCAGGGCCTTGGGCCCTCGCACGCCGCTCCGTCATTCTGTCTGGAAAACCGCGCATGTCGCTATCCCTTGAAATCGAGACTCCCCGGCTGGTGCTCCGACAGTGGCTGGCTGCCGACCGCAAGCCGTTCGCCGCCATGAATACGGATGCGCGCGTGACCCGCTACCTTCTGCCGATGAGCGCGGCGCAAAGCGACGCGTTGGCCGATCGGTTGGCCGCGGGCATCGACGAATACGGTTGGGGATTCTGGGCCGTCGAAGCGCCGGGCGTCGCGCCGTTCATCGGATTCGTCGGGATCAAGGCGCTGGCGCCGACGCTGCCGTTCGCGCCTGGCGTGGAAATCGGCTGGCGCCTGGCCGCGCCCTATTGGGGCAGGGGCTATGCCAGCGAAGCCGCGCAGGCCGCGCTGCGGGTGGGATTCGAGCAGGTCGGTCTTTCCGAGATCGTGGCGTTCACGGTTCCGGAGAACGAGCCGTCACGCGCGGTGATGCGGCGCCTGGGCATGCGCGAGGAAGCAGCGCGCTTCGCGCATCCGGCGGTGCCGGACGGTCATCCCTTGAAGACGCATGTGTTGTATCGGCTGGCGCGCGAGGCCTGGCGGGCGCGGAAAAATGGTGACGCAGGAACAGGCGCGGAGCCGGTCGCGGCCGCATAAGGACTGATGGGGGGGGCGATAAGGGCCGGCAAGCCTTGGCAACCGGGGCTGGTGCAACGCAACACGCTGGCGTGGCCAGGCCGATTTGAGGTCGGGACGGGCGCGGGTGTAAGCTTTGCAGAACGTAGTTGCTGTTGTCGACGGGACGCGCGACAGCCGTCTACAGGTTTCCCGTCCAACGCCAGCCGCCGCCCCGCCGGGTCGCAGACCTGCCCCATGCCGGATCGCGCCCCCGCCTAGCGGGCGACGACGGTGCTTGCTGTTCGCGCCTTCGCCGCCGGCATCCTGCCGGCGCATCTTTCGGAGGAACGACCCATGCTGACCGAGATCGTCACGCGTGCCTTGTCCCAATTGACCGGCAGCCCCATGAGCGGCGACCGCATCAAAGGACAGTTTCAGTACGCTTATGCCAGTGATGACGGCCAATTCGTGGCCATACTGACCCATGACATGACCACCTATGTGGTGGACCTGCGCACGCAGCGCTATTTCGCCGAATGCGGAGGCTCGCCGCGAGGCTTTGCGGGGCATGTGCTCGAGATGGAGGGCGCCGAGGCGCGCCAGCATCCGTGGCCCGCGGCCAATGACCTGTTCGACCTGGATATGGACGCCGACGAGCTGTCCTGGCGCCAATGCCCCGGGATGCGCAGCATGGCCGAAGGCGCGCACCGATCTGTGGAGAGCCGCGCCGCCTGAGAGTGGCCAGAAGCGGCAGTACCGTCACTGAACCGGCGCCATCGCCGGTTTTTTTTGTCCCATCGGCAAGGCGGCTCGCTACAATCCGCGCCATGACTACGCACGCTGACAACGGCGCCCCGGGCGGCGCCATCCTGGTCGATTGCACGCACGAGCGCCATGCGGACCAGATCCTGGCCATCTTCAACGAAGCCATCGCCACTTCCACCGCGCTGTACGACTACAAGCCGCGGCCGCGCGAGGCGATGCTGGGCTGGTTCCAGGCCAAGGCCGCCGGCGGCTTCCCGGTGGTGGGATTCGAGAACGCGGCGGGCGAGCTGATGGCGTTCGCCAGCTACGGCACGTTCCGCGCCTGGCCGGCCTACAAGTACTCGGTCGAGCATTCCGTGTATGTCGACGGCCGCTTTCGCGGGCGGGGCTTGGGCGAGGCGCTGATGCGCGTGCTGATCGAACGCGCCCGCGCCAACCAGGTGCATCTGATGATCGGCGGCATCGACGCGGCCAACCAGGGCAGCATCAAGCTGCATGAGAAGCTGGGATTCGTGCATGCCGGCACCATCCGCGAGGCCGGCTTCAAGTTCGGTCGCTGGCTCGACCTGGCTTTCTACCAGTTGACCCTGGATACGCCGGTGCAGCCGGTGGACGGCTGAAGCGAGCCACGGGGACGGCGCCGCCAGGCGCGGCGGCGCGTCACTTCGACAGCACTCGCATCGCCTGTTCCAGGCCCGCGACCGTCACGGGGTACATGCGGTCCTGCATGATGTCGCGCATCAGCGCGATCGACTGGCGGTACTGCCACGACGCGGTGGGCTCGGGGTTGAGCCACACGGACTTGGGCCAGGCGTCCAGCAGCCGGCGCATCCACTGCGCGCCGGGTTCCTTGTTGTAGTGCTCGACCGAGCCGCCCGGCTGCAGGATCTCGTAGGGGCTCATGGTGGCGTCGCCGACGATGATCAGGCGCCAGTCGGGGTTGTACTTGCGCAGCACGTCCCAGGTGTCGAAGCGTTCGTTCTGGCGCCGGCGGTTGCTCTGCCACAGGCTCTCGTAGGGGCAGTTGTGGAAGTAGTAGACCTCGAGGTTGCGGAACTCGCTGCGGGCCGCGGAGAACAGTTCCTCGACGCGGCCGATGTGGTCGTCCATGCTGCCGCCGACGTCCAGCAGCATCAGCACCTTGACCGTGTTGTGGCGCTCCGGGACCATGCGCAGGTCCAGGTGGCCGGCATTGCGCGCGGTGCTGGCGATGGTGTCGTCAAGGTCCAGTTCGAGTTCGGCGCCTTCGCGCGCGAAGCGCCGCAGGCGGCGCAGCGCGACCTTGAAGTTGCGCGTGCCCAGCTCGACCTGGTCGTCGTAGTCCTTGAACTGGCGCATGTCCCAGACCTTGACCGCGCTGCGGTTGCCGGCCGACTGGCCGCCGACGCGGATGCCTTCGGGGTGGTAGCCGCCGTTGCCGAAGGGCGAGGTGCCGCCGGTGCCGATCCATTTGCTGCCGCCGGCGTGGCGTTCCTTTTGCTCTTCCATGCGTTCCTTGAAGAGCTCCATCAGCTTGTCCCAGCCGTGCTTCTCGATGGCGGCCTTCTCTTCCGGCGTCAGGCTCTTCTCGAACTGCTTGATGAGCCAGTCCAGCGGGATGTCCTTGCCCGCCGGCAGCGCGGCCTCGATGCCCTTGTAGTAGGCGCCGAAGGCCTTGTCGTAGCGGTCGTAGAGCGCTTCGTCCTTGACCAGCGCGGTGCGCGCCAGGAAGTAGAAGTCGTCCAGCGTGGGCGTCATCACGTCCTGGCGCAAGGCGTCCACCAGCGTCAGGTATTCCTGCACCGAGACCGGCAGCTTGTGGGCCCGCAGGTGGTAGAAGAAGTCGATCAGCATGGCGGCCGCCGTGATTGGAACGTCAGCGGCGCTGGGCGCCGCGGGTCATGGCGGCGAGCCGTTCCAGCAGGTGCACGTCCTGTTCGTTCTTGAGCAGGGCGCCAGCCATCAGCGGCACCGCGGTGGCGGTGTGCGCGTCGATCTGCGCCGCGCTGACGTCCTCGGCCAGCAGCAGGCGCAGCCAGTCCAGCAACTCGGAGGTCGACGGCTTCTTCTTCAGGCCCGGCGCGTCGCGCAGGCTGAAGAAGGTGTCGAGCGCCGCGCGCAGTACGTCCTGCTTGAGTTCGGGGAAGTGCACCGCGACGATGTCGCGCATGGTCTCGCGGTCGGGGAAGCGGATGTAGTGGAAGAAGCAGCGGCGCAGGAAGGCGTCGGGCAGGTCCTTCTCGTTGTTGGAGGTGATGATGACCAGCGGGCGGTGGCGCGCGGCGATGGTCTGGCGCGTTTCGTACACATGGAACTCCATGCGGTCCAGTTCGCGCAGCAGGTCGTTGGGGAATTCGATGTCGGCCTTGTCGATCTCGTCGATCAGCACCACCACCGGCTGCTCGGCCTCGAAGGCCTGCCACAGCGTGCCCTGCACGATGTAGTTGCGGATGTCGCGGACTTTTTCGTCGCCGAGCTGCGAGTCGCGCAGGCGCGACACTGCGTCGTATTCGTAAAGACCCTGATGCGCCTTGGTGGTGGACTTGATGTGCCACTGCAGCAAGGGGCGGTCCAGCGCGCGCGCCACTTCCTCGGCCAGCATGGTCTTGCCGGTGCCGGGTTCGCCCTTGATCAGCAGCGGGCGCTGCAGTGTCAGGGCGGCGTTTACGGCGAGCTTCAGGTCATCGGTGGCGACGTAGCGATCGGTGCCATCGAAGCGTGCTTGCGGTGCGGAAGGAGCGGTCTGGGCAGCGGACATGGATCAGCGGACTTCTCAGGGTTGATGGGGATCAAGGCCATTTTCAGGTATTAATCCTGAGCAATTATCGTACAATCAGGCGGTTTTGCAGTTGGGTTCGACCCGCAACGTGTTTGCCGGGGGCCTTTCCGTGTGAGCAGGCCCTAGTCCTCAAGCCATACCAAGAAGAGCCATCCCAATGAAGTTGCGATTCTCTCGGAAGTACTCGGTTTCCCTGCTGGCCGCGCTGGCATCCTGTGCGATCGCCGGCCAGGCAAGCGCCGCAGATGCAGCCCCGGTCGGCAATGTCCAGAACGCCCGCGACAAGGTGTCCATGTGCATCGGTTGTCACGGCATCGAAGGCTACAAGGCAACGTTTCCCGAGCTTTACCATGTGCCGATGATCGCTGGGCAGAACGCGAAATACATCGAAACCGCCCTCAATGAGTACAAGAAAGGCGCGCGCAGCCATCCCACGATGGACGCCATTGCCGGCAGCCTGTCCGACCAGGACATCGCCGATCTGGCCGCGTACTACTCGAATCTCAAATAACCGGGGGCAATCACATGAACCGTACCATGCTTGCCCTCGCGGGCGCGACGTTGGCCATTTCGGGCGCTGCCGCCCAGGCCCAGGACCTGGTGGCCGGCAAGGCCGTCTTCGAGAAATTCCAGTGTGCGTCGTGCCACGGCGCCGACGCCAAGACGGCGGTGGACCCGGCCTATCCGACGCTGGCCGGCCAGCATGCCGACTACCTGGTGCATGCGCTGAAGGCCTACCGGCGGGGCGCTTCGGGCAGCGCGGCCACGGCCAATGTGCGCAAGAACCCCATCATGGGCGCCTTCGCCACCCAGTTGTCGGACCAGGACATCAGCAACGTGGCCGCCTGGCTGTCGTCGTTGCCCAGCGACCTGGGCGTGCGCAAATAAGGCCGCGTTCGATCTGGCGCAAGTGAAAAAACCCTCGGCATGCCGAGGGTTTTTCGTTGGGCGGGCGGTTCAGCGTTCGGCGCGCTGGCGGATCAGGTCGATGTAGGTATCGCTGTCCAGCGGCGTGCCCAGGCGCTGCGCTTCCCAGACCACCCGGCCCAGGCATTCCATGATCTCGTGCGCGGCCTGGTGCGCGTCGGTGCGCGCCACCAGCCGCTGGTAGGCGCTGCGGATGCCGGAAGGATGGTCGATCGACAGCTGCTCGGCGATGGCAAGGTGCATCGACAGGTGCAGGAACGGATTGGTGCGGCCTTTTTCGACCGCGTACTCGGCGGTCATGGCGTCCGGGCTTTCGAGGTCGGGATGGTATTCCGGATGTTCGATGATCCAGTCCAGGGCCATGGCCTCCAGCGGGGTCAGGACCTGGTTGGCGCGGTGCTTGCGCCAGGTTTCGATGAAGAATTCGCGGACTTGGTCGCGGGAGGGGTTGAACATCGGTAGAAGGATGCCATGCGGGCTATAGATGGCTTTATTTTACCGCCCGCGGGTCCGCCGCCCGCCCGCCGGCCCCAATGCGATATAGAATTGGTTGCTATCCGCCATCCAGTGCGCGTTTCGCCGGGGCCGCGCGGCCCTGCGGACCACACGCCGGCCGATGGGCGCGCGTGCAGAAAAACCACTCGGAGCAAATGGAGCATTCATGTCCTACCAACATATCAAGGTGCCCGCTGGGGGCCAGAAGATCACGGTCAACGCTGATTTCTCGCTGAACGTGCCCGATCAGCCCATCGTGCCCTATATCGAGGGCGATGGCACGGGCGCGGACATCACCCCCGTGATGATCAAGGTCGTCGACGCCGCCGTGCAAAAGGCCTACGGCGGCAAGCGCAAGATCCACTGGATGGAGGTCTATGCCGGCGAGAAGGCCACCAAGGTCTACGGCCCGGACGTTTGGCTGCCCGACGAGACCCTGGAGGTCGTCAAGGACTACGTGGTGTCGATCAAGGGCCCGCTGACCACCCCGGTCGGCGGCGGCATCCGCTCGCTGAACGTGGCGCTGCGCCAACAGCTGGATTTGTACGTCTGCCTGCGTCCGGTGGCGTATTTCAAGGGTGTGCCGTCGCCGGTGCGTGAACCGGAAAAGACGAACATGGTGATCTTCCGTGAGAACTCGGAGGACATCTACGCCGGCATCGAATACATGGCCGAAAGCGAGCAGGCCAAGGAACTGATCCAGTTCCTGCAGACCAAGCTCGGCGTCAAGAAGATCCGCTTTCCCAACACCTCGTCCATCGGCATCAAGCCGGTGTCGCGCGAAGGCACCGAGCGCCTGGTGCGCAAGGCGGCGCAGTACGTCATCGACAATGACCGTACCTCGCTGACCCTGGTACACAAGGGCAACATCATGAAATTCACGGAAGGCGGGTTCCGTGACTGGGGCTACGCGCTGCTGCAGAAGGAATTCGGCGCGCAGTTGATCGACGGCGGCCCGTGGTGCAAGTTCAAGAATCCCAAGACCGGCCGCGAGATCATCGTCAAGGACGTCATCGCCGACGCGTTCCTGCAGCAGATCCTGCTGCGTCCGGCCGAATACGACGTGATCGCCACGCTGAACCTGAACGGCGACTACATCTCCGACGCGCTGGCCGCGCAGGTGGGCGGCATCGGCATCGCCCCGGGCGCCAACCTGTCGGATTCGGTCGCCATGTTCGAGGCCACGCACGGCACGGCGCCGAAGTACGCGGGCAAGGACTACGTCAACCCGGGTTCGGAGATCCTGTCGGCGGAAATGATGTTGCGCCACATGGGCTGGACCGAGGCGGCCGACCTGATCATCTCCAGCATGGAAAAATCGATCCTCTCAAAGAAGGTCACTTACGACTTCGCGCGCTTGCTCGAAGGCGCGACCCAGGTGTCCTGCTCGGGCTTCGGCCAGGTCATGATCGACAACATGTGATCGGGAGCGTCTCTGCGCTTCGCCCCAAAAACCCGCATGCCGCGAGGCCTGCGGGTTTTTTTGGGGCGCGATGCGCCGATTCCACGCCCGTTTCCATCGAGCAGCAAGAATTTGTGTGGATTTGTGCGTCGCACTGAGACAAAAAGCATCAAATTGTGATTATTACGCCGTTATAATTCCCGCGTTTCCAATACGGTAATCCTTTTCAGTCCGCGGATATTCCTTCGACATGGCACAACCAGCCCCCAATATGCCGCCCTATGACGCTTCGGCGAGTGTCCGAGGCCTGCGTGACGCCAAGCGGGTCGCGCTGCTGATGGCGCCCCGATTGGGCGACACGCTGCTCATGATGACCATGGCGCACAACCTGATCGCGCATGGGCGCGACGTGACCATTTTTGGCGATTACGCCTATGGCTTGCGCGATTGGTTTCCAGGGATGGACATCCGGCCTTCGCTGCCCGAGGAACAGGCCGCCGCCGTGCTGAAGGACTACGATTGCGCCGCGCAGATGCATGTCGGGTGGCCCTATGCCCTGCATGCTTTTGCTCCGTCCTATTTCTATTACGACGCCCATGTGGTGATTACCGGCAGGGGCTTCGTCAAGCTCAACCAAATCCGGGATTATTGCCGCGACCAGCTCGGGCTGGCGCTGGCGGACACCGACATCGGGCTGCGCCCGCCGGTGGCGGGACGCCACCGCATCTTCGAGAAGCGGGTGGCGGTGCATCCGTCGTCCACCGGCCCGGATCGTTGCTGGGCACCGCGGCATTTCGTCGAGCTGGGCCTGCGGTTGCAGCGCCAGGGCTATGAACCGGTGTTCATCCTGGCTCCCCACGAGCGTGCCGACTGGGCCTGCCTGACCGAGGCCGGCCTGGCCATCCAGCAGTCCCCCGCCCTGGTGGACGTGGCGGCATTCATCCACGAATGCGGCTGGTTCATCGGCAATGAATCCGGTGTCGGCCACCTGGCGTCCAGCGTGGGCGTGCCGACGCTGACCTTGACCGGGCGCCCAACGCGCACCAAGGCGTGGCGGCCGGGATGGTCGATGTCCCGCATCGCCTACCCTGCCTATATCCCTGGAGGCCGCTGGCGCGACCGCCTGTGGCGCGAGTGGTTGCGGCCGGGCAGCGTCATGGCGGCGTTCGAAGGCCTGACGCGAGACTACAAGAAATCCATCATGGCTTCGAAAGTCGCTCGACCGTAAATAATATAGGCCCGCGGGACGGCAGCCATTGCCGGCCCCCGCCGATGCCCGCGGGCTGGCACCCACTTTTCCTCGAAGCGCCGACTGGTCGCCGCAAAGGCCAGGCTGAACAACTATGCCCATTCTTCTTTTACGCAGCGTTGCGGTCCTGACGCTGTTGATTCCCGCCCTGGCGTTGACCAGCGCCGTAGGCGGACCGGTGATCATCTATCTGACGGCCCTGATTGCCCTGGCGACCATGGCGGTCAACCTGTCGCGCCGCTGGGAGCCGTTTGCGCTGAAAGAGCTGGTCCCGATGGCGATTGCCCTGGGTGTCCCGCTGCTGGTGATGTTCATCAACAACGTCAGCCTGGGCATTTGGAGTTCCTCCGAGTTCGAGAAACTGCTGCGCTTTGCGCTGGCGATTCCGGTTTGCTGGATGTTGATGCGGGTGCCGCGCAACTGGTTGCGGCATGTGCAATGGAGCTTGTTGTTCGGCGCTGTCGCTGGCTCGTTGATGCTGATCTTCATCGTCCTGTCGCCGAGCCTGGGGCGGGGTGCGGTATCGGATTTTGGCGGGCGCTACAACGCGGTGGGTTTCGCCGATCTGACCATTTTCTTCGGCTTGGCGTCGCTCTTGACCTTGCCTTGGACGCTCTCTCGCTGGCCGCGCCTGGAGGCCGCGTTGAAACTTGCCGCGGTGCCGCTCAGCATCTACGCGGTGTGGGTGTCGCAGACGCGCAGCAGCTGGGCATTGCTGGTGGTTTTCGGCGTGGTGTATTTGCTGACCAAGCGTCGCTGGACGCGGCGTACCAAGCTGCTGTTTCTGGCTGGACTGGTGTTGCTCATGACAGCCGTTGCGGCGATTTCGTGGCAGTCCAAGGACAGTCGTTGGAAGAATGTGGTGTCGGATCTTAACCGGTATGAACAGCATGATCGCGACACGTCGGTGGGTATACGGATTCAACTCTGGAAAGCTTCCTGGTTGATGTTCCAGGAGCGCCCGCTGGTGGGGGTGGGCGTGCCCAATTTTCGTGCCGAGTTGTCCAAGCTGGAACATCAGGGCGTAGTGACTCAAGAAGTCTCGATTGGCTACGGCGAGCCACACAACGACATGTTAGGTGCATTGGCTGGTTACGGTTTGCTGGGAGTGTTGAGCATTCTGGCCCTGTACCTGATTCCCGCGGCGATCTTCTGGCGCCGTTCCGCCAGCGACGACCCGGTGGTGCATGTCGGTTCGCAGATCGGCTTGCTGTTCTGCCTGGGATACTTCGTTTTCAGCCTGTCGGAAATGATGTTCCGCAACATGCGCAGCGTGCCGATCTACGCGCTGACGGTGGTGGTGCTGTACGCGCTGACGTCGGCCCGCACCGGGTTGGCGCAGCAGCGCCTGGCGGCGCGGCGCTAGCCGCCAACGGCCGCCGGCGCGGGCGGCTTGTCCGCATGAAAAGCAAGGCTTGTATGGCCTTGCTTTTTTTTTGCGCGCGCGTTGCGCGGCAAATGCCCGCCGGGCTTGACGTAGATCAAGCCGGGCCGGCCTCGTTGGTGAAAACCCTGCTGCTCCCCCGTATTCTGATCAGACGCAACATATAAATCGTCACATTTCGCTGTCTTTGGTTGCGGGCGCGGAAGGACATCAGGAAAGAGGGCCTATGAAGAATTCTAGCTTGCGCAGGGAGTTGCTGTGGTTCGTGCTGGCGATCGGGGTCGCGGTGCTGGCCCTGGGTGGCTGGGATGCCTGGGAACGACGCGCCGAGATGCTGGCCGAGCGCAAGACCGAATTGCGCCACGTGCTCGACCTGGCGGCCAGTATCGTGCGCAATGGCAAGCAACGCGCCGTCGAGGAGGGGCTGTCCGTCGAACAGGCCAAGCGCAATGTGGCGCAGCGCCTCGCGCAGCTGCGCTATGGCGCGGACGGCTACGTCGGCGTGTTCGATGACGGCTATGCGTTGCTGGTGCATCCGGATGCGAAGCTCGCGGGCACCAATGTGCGCGCGGTCAAGGACAGCGATGGCCTGCCGATCTTCGAGAATCTCCACGAGCGGGGCAGGGCGGGCGGTGGTTTTGTCGAATACCGCTTCCCGCGGCCGGGGTCGGAAGCGTCGCTGCCCAAGATCAGCTATGCCGCTTATGACCCGGAATGGGGCTGGCTGATGTTCACGGGCCTTTATGTGGACGACGTCGACGCGGCGTTCAGCGCCACACTGTGGCGCCAGGGCGGCGTGACGCTGTTGCTGCTGGTGGTGCTGCTGGCGGCGGCGCTGCGGTTCTTTCGGTCGCACATCATTCGTCCGCTCGATGAAGCGGTGACGGTCTGTGAACGCGTGGCGCACGGCGATCTGTCGAGCATCGTCTCGCGCCATCATCGTGGCGAAATCGGCCGGCTGTTCGATGCCATGGCGCTGATGCAGGAGCGGCTGGACGTGGCGGTGCGCAGCATCGTCCATTCCACTGGTTCGATCGCGGCCGCATCGCGCCAGATCGCCGCGGGCAGCATGGATTTGCACGACCGCACCGAGAAGCAGGCTGCGGCACTGGAGCAGACCGCGGCCAGCGTCGAACAGATCACCGCGACCGCCAGGCAGAGCGCCGATCACGTGCAGCAGGTGAGCGCGCTGGCGGGCGAATCGGCGCAGCTGGCGCGCCAGGGCAGCGAAGAAACCCAGCACGCGATCGACGCGATGCACGAGATCTCGCAAAGCTCGCAGCGGATCGACGAGATCATCCGCCTGATCGACGAAATTGCTTTCCAGACCAATATCCTGGCGCTCAATGCCGCCGTGGAGGCCGCGCGCGCCGGCGAGCAGGGCCGCGGGTTCGCGGTGGTGGCAGGCGAAGTGCGGGCGCTGGCGCAACGCTCGGCCACCGCCGCCAAGGAGATCAAGACCCTGATCGAGGCGTCGTCGGATTCGGTCGCGCGCGGCAGCCAGCGGGTGGAACAGGCCAGCGCCACCATGGGCAGCGTGCTGCAATCGGCCGCGACCAGCGCGCCGTTGATGGGCGAGATCGCCACCGCGTCGGCCGAGCAGAGCGTGGGCATCGAACAGATCAACCAGGCGGTGACGCACCTGGACAGCGTGACGCAGCAGAATGCGGCGCTGGTCGAGGAGTTCGCCGCGTCCGCCGCCACGCTGCACGATCAGGCCGACGACCTGGCGCGCGCGGTGGCGGTGTTCAAGCTGTCTGCAGCCTATTAGGCGACCCCTGCACCACGCTCATCGCGCGTTGCAGGCGTGGCGTCAGTTCGCGGCTGGCGCTGGTCATGGGCAGGCGCAGTTCGTCGGCGATCAGGCCCTGCAGCGCCAAAGCCCGTTTGATCGGCGCCGGGTTGGGTTCGGCGAACAGCAGGCGGACCAGGCCGCGCAGCGGCTCGAACAGCTCGCGCGCGGCCTCGGCGTGGCCGTCGCGCGCCAGCTGCATGACCTCGACGAAGCGCTCGGGGAACAGATGGGCGGCGGCGGGGATGGCGCCGCGCCCGCCGGCCAGAAAATGGTCGGGCAGCGCCAGGTCTTCGCCGCACAGCGCCTCGAGACGGCCGCGCGCGTTCAACGCCATCAGCGCGGCCGGATTGCATTCCTTGACCGCGCGCAGATTGGGTAGCAGCGCCAGCGATTCCATGGTTTCGACGGTCATGGAGACGCCAGCGCGCTTGGGAATGTTGTAGAGGATGATGGGGCGTTCGGTGGCCCAGGCGATCTGCCGGTAGTGCCACAGGATGCCCTGCTGCGACGGGCCCAGGTAGTAGGGCGGCGGCACCAGGTAGCCGGCGGGGGCGTACTTGTCCAGGCGGCGGATGGCGGCGGCCACGCCGCGCGTGTCGACGCCGCCGGCGCCGAACACCAGCGGCAGGGCGTGCGGATCGCGGCGGATGGCCTCGATCATCTCGATCTTTTCGGGGATGGACAGCAGGTTGCCTTCGCCGGTGGAGCCGAACAGCACCAGGCCGGCAATGCCGGCATTGCGGTAGTAGCGCGCCAGGGCCTGGGCGGCCTCGCAATCGACGTAACCGCCGCGCATCGGCGTGACCATCGGCAGCCAGATGCCGGGGAACGTGGCTTGGACCGAGGTATCCATGGCTCACTGCACCGTGATCGCGGCGGCCGGGCGCAGCGGACCGAACTCGGCCTGGGGCAGGCCACACATCACCGCGTGCATCAGGGCATCGACCTGGCCGCGGTCGCATTGCAGCTGCAGGATGCTCTGGCCGTGCGCATGATCCACCGACAGCACGTAGACGCCGATGCGCTCGCCCAGTTCGCGGTGCAGCGCCAGCCGTACCTTCAGGGCGTCCAGGGTGTCGATCCTGACGGTCAGGGCAACCATCTCCGCGGGCCGCGGCGCATGGGCCGGGGCGGGGTGATCAAACGAGGCGCGCGTGCTGCGTTCTTGGCGGGGAATCATGGTGTCGGGCGGGGCGGCGGCCGTGCGGGCTGGCGCGTATCCGGTTGGTTGATGACGATTCCACTATAGAAAGCGGGCCGTAAAACCTGCCGATAAATGCGGGCGCGTAGCGTAAAAAGCGCGTCAACGCCCGGGCGCGTCAGAACGTCTTGGTCAGCGACAGCAGGCCGGTGGCGCGGCCCATGTAGCGGCCGCGGCTATTGGTGTAGACCGCGCGGTCGGCATTGGTGTCGATATAGGCGACCGAGATGGCCAGGCCCTGGCCCAAGTCCTTGGTCAGGCCCAGCTTCCAGTCGGTGTAGGCGCCGTCGGTGAGGTTGCGGACCGTCTGGCGGCCGACGTGGGCATTGACCGTCAGGCCCCAGAAACCGGTGTCGAAGTTGCCGCTCAGGTCGAAGTACTGGCTGTACTTGCTGTCGGCGAAGCCGAACAGGTTGGTCATGGCGACGGAATACTTGAACATGACCGGGCCGTAACCCACGCCGGCGTACAGTTCGGTGGTGTCGGGGCTGGTGTAGCCGGAGGGGTAGTCGCCCGGGTAGTAATACTGCAGCACGCCCAGGTCGAACGGCACGTCCGGCGCCAGGTTGCCCTTGTAGCCGCCGTAGAAGTCCATTTCCACTGGCGCCGACACATCGCTGTTGCCGTCATTGAGCCAGCTGACGCTGGAGTTCCAGTTGCCCAGGTACAGGCCGCTGGCATGGGTGAAATCGAAGCCGCCCTGGATGGCGGGCTTGTTGTTGGTCTGCATCAGGCCGCGGTAGCGGTACTGGCTGGCCAGGGTGACGTTGGCGGTCAGCGTGTACTCGGGGGCGTCGGCGGCGGCGCTGTCGGCGGCATGCGCAGGGGCGGCCAGGGCCACCAGCGCAAGCGCGGCCAGGGTGTTGCGGGACATGGGATTCTCCTGTGTTGGACGGGACCGCCAAGATAGGAGAAGCGGCGTAAACGGCGAGACAAGACTTACGTGGCCGGCGTAAAAGGCGCATCAATGATGATGGGTGTAGTGCGCGCACGCGCCTGGCACGGCGCTGCCAGGTTCAGTTCAGCGCGCCCGCGCCTAGCCGGCGAAGCGGTAGCCCACGCCGATTTCGGTCAGCAGATAGACCGGCTGGGCCGGATCCGCTTCGAGTTTCTGCCGCAGGTGGCCCATGTAGATGCGCAGGTAGTGATTGCTTTCCACATGCGAAGGCCCCCAGACCTCGCGCAGCAGTTCGCGGTGGGTCATGACCTTGCCACGATGGGCCAGCAGCGCGGCCAGCAGGCGGTATTCCATCGCGGTCAGGTGCACGTGCTGGCCGCCGCGCTCGACCACGCGCCTGGCGAAGTCGACGCGCACGTCGCCGAAGCTGATCTCGGCGGCGCTGCCGGCGCCGCCGCGGGCATGGCGCCGCAGCAGCACGCGCAGCCGCGCCAGCAGTTCGCTGACGCCGAATGGCTTGGTGAGGTAGTCGTCGGCGCCGGCGTCCAGCGCCGCCACCTTGTCGGCCTCGGCGGTGCGCGCCGACAGCACCAGCACCGGCACTTCGGTCCAGCCGCGCAGTTCGCGGATCAGGGTCATGCCGTCTTCATCCGGCAGGCCCAGGTCCAGCACCACGGCGTCGGGTTGGCGCGTGCCGGCCTCGATCAGGCCGCGCTTGACAGTGTCGGCTTCGTACACGGCACAGCCTTCGCTCTCGAGGGCCTGACGCACGAAGCGGCGGATATTGGCGTCGTCCTCGATGATGAGGACGGTGGGCTGAAAGTCGAACATGCGATGGGCTCAGGCGATTTCAGGTTGGATCGGGGGCGGCGTGCCCAACGGCAGGGTAAAGACGAACTGCGCGCCGCTGGACTGGCCCGGCGCGTGTTCGACCCAGATGCGGCCGTGGTGGGCGCTGACGATGGCTTCGCACACGGCCAGGCCGAGGCCGACGCCGGGCGTGGCGGATTCGCGTTCGCCGCGGGTGAATTTCTCGAAGATGCGGCGTTCGGCGCCGGGGGCCACGCCAGGGCCGTTGTCGCACACCGCGACGCGCAGCTCGCCGTCCTGTGCCGTGGCATGCAGGCGGATGGCGCTGCCGGCCGGGGTGTACTTGGCGGCGTTCTCCAGCAGGTTGCACAGCACTCGCTCGATCAGCACGCCGTCGCATTCGACCAGCGGCAGGCCGGAAAGGCTGTCGACCGAGATCCGATGCGATGCCAGCGGCTCGCGCATGGCGGCCAGCGAGGCGCCGACCAGTTCCTCGATCGACTGCCACTCCAGCCGCAGCGGCGTCTCGCGGCTCTGCAGCCGCGCCATGTCCAGCAGGTTGGCGACCAGCGCGTGCATGCGCTGCGCCTGGTCGCGCATGGCGCGGATGGTGTCCTGGATGTCGGCCGGCAGCGCGTCCTGGCGCCGCATCAGCGTGTCGGTCATGCCGACCAGGCTGGTGAGCGGGGTGCGCAGGTCGTGCGAGACCGCCGCCAGCAGCGAGTTGCGCAGCTTTTCGGATTCCATGCTGACCAGCGCCTGCTGCGCCACTTCCACGTAGTGCAGTCGTTCCAGGGCGATGGCGATGAGCGTGGCGTAGGCCTCGATCTGGCGGCGCGAGTCGGGCTGCGAGAACAGGCTGCGGCGCGGCGCCGCCAACGCCAGCACGCCACGGGTACGCATCGGCGCCTTCAGCGGCAGGTACAGCAGGTCGCTGTTGGACAGCGTGGCGGTGCCGGCGCCGGCCGGCTGGCCGTGGTCGTAGACCCACTGGGCCAGCGCCGATTCCAGCGGCGGCATGTCCGCGGCGGCGGGCGAGGCCAGCTTGAGGCGATCGTCCAGTCCCAGGATGTAGAGCGCGCAGCGCGAGCCGAAGGTGGCGTGCACGAAGGCGCCGGCGGACGCGACGATCTGCTCGGGCAGCAGCGCCGAGGAAAGCTCGCGCGCGAATTCATACAGGCTGCGCGCGTCGGCCTCGCGCTTGACCGAGGCCTGCGCCTGCAGCCGCAGGCCGGCGGTGAGCTGGCCGATCAGCAGGCCCACGGCCAGCAGCACGCCGAAGGTCAGCAGGTACTGCACGTCCGAGACCGCGAACGAGGCCAGCGGCTGCACGAAGAAGAAATCGAACAATCCCACGCTGACAATGGAGGCCAGGGCGGCCGGACCGCGCCCATGGCGCAACGCCACCGCCACCACCGCCAGCAGGAACAGCATGACGATGTTGGTCTGGTGCAGCGCCGGAAAGGCCAGCGCCGACAGCGCGGTGGCCACCGCGCAATAGCACAGCGCCCAGGCGTAGCCGGCCAGCGCCAGCGGGCCTCGTTCGTCGGCCGCCTGGCGGCCGCGGCGGCCCAGCGTCAGCGGATCGCGGCCGGGCGCGCTGCTGGCGGGCAAGGGCGGCGCGCCCAGGCGGATGATGTCGATCTCGGGGCAGCCCGCGGCCAGCATGTCGGCAAAACTGTGGCGGCGCCACAGCCAGCCCGGGCTGATGGCCGCCGTCAGCAGCGCCGACAGCGACAGGCGCAGGCGCTGCAGGCCGCTGGCGCGGGTGCGGCCGATGATGGCCTTGGTGATGTTGTGGCGGCGCACGTAGCGCACCACCGCGTCGACCATGTCGCCGCCAGCCAGGGTTTCGCAGCGCGCGCCGAGCGAATCGGCCAGCGCCAGGCTGCGTTGCAGCCGTTCCTGCTCGGCCTGCGGCGGCGGCGCGGCGCGCGGCGCGTCGATGGTGACGACGTGCAGGTCGCATTCCAGCTGCTGGCTGAGCCGATGGGCGCTGCGGATCACGTAGTCGGCGTCGGCATCGGAGCCGATGCAGGCCACCACCGCTTCGCGGGTGCGCCAGACGGGTTCGATGGCGCGGTCGCGGCGATAGGCCTGGACGTCGTCGTCGACGTGGTCGGCGGTGCGGCGCAGCGCCAGTTCGCGCAGCGCGATCAGGTTGCCCTTGCGGAAGAAATTGCGGGTGGCGTGGCGCGCCTGCTCGGGCAGGTAGACCTTGCCTTCCTTCAGGCGGCGCAGCAGTTCGTCGGCGGAAAGATCGACCAGGATGACTTCGTCGGCGGCATCGAAGACCTCGTCGGGCACGGTCTCCCAGACCCGCACGCCGGTGATGCTGCCGACGGCCTCGTTGAGGCTGTCCAGGTGCTGCACATTGAGCGTGGTCCAGACGTCGATGCCGGCCGCCAGCAGTTCCTGGATGTCCTGCCAGCGCTTGGCGTGGCGCGAGCCGGGCGCGTTGGAATGGGCCAGCTCGTCGACCAGCACCAGGTCGGGATGGGCATCGAGCGCGCCGTCCAGGTCGAATTCCTTGAGCGTGTGGCCGCGATAGACGACGTCCTTGAGCGGCAGGGTCGCCACGCCCTCGAGCAGGGCGGCGGTTTCGCGCCGGCCATGCGTTTCGACGATGCCGGCCAGCACGCGGGCGCCTTGCGCCGCCTGGGCGCGCGCGGCCACCAGCATGGCGTAGGTCTTGCCGACGCCGGCGGACGAGCCGAAGTAAACCCGCAACTTGCCGCGCACCGCCTGGCGCGCGGCATCGTCGAGGTCTTTCAAGAGCGCGTCCGGATCGGGACGCTCGCCAGCATTGTCAGCCATGAACGCGCAGGTGAAGGAGGGAAACGGCTGGCAATACTATACGCCGGCGCGTCATTGCGCCGGCGCCAGTTGGTCCAGCGCCAGATTCAGCTTGAGCACGTTGACGACCGGGTCGCCCAGCACGCCCAGCCAGGGCTTGCTGGTATGGGCTGCTATCAGGGCGTCGACTTTTTCCCGCGGCAGGTGGCGGGCAC
Organism: Achromobacter sp. CSND-B12; assembly: GCF_052906545.1. Lineage (NCBI taxonomy): Bacteria > Pseudomonadati > Pseudomonadota > Betaproteobacteria > Burkholderiales > Alcaligenaceae > Achromobacter > Achromobacter sp. CSND-B12. The sequence goes on from NZ_JBREGJ010000001.1 coordinate 4,484,297, forward strand.
GGGCCACGCGCGCGGCCTGGTAGGCCGCGGCGGCTGGACTGATGTGCGGGTCCAGGCCGCTGCCCGAGGCGGTGACCAGGTCCACCGGCACCGGCGTGGGGTTGTCGGGATCGGCCGCCTTGAGGGCGGCGATCCGCGCCTGGATCGCTTCGGCCAGCGCCGGATTGCGCGGGCCCAGGTTCGAGCCGCCGGAGTTGGCGCCGTTGTACGGCATCGGCGAAGTGGCCGAGGGCCGGCCCCAGAAGTACTGCGGCGCGCTGAACGATTGGCCGATCCATTCCGAGCCGACCACCTTGTCGCCCTGGCGGATCAGCGAGCCGGAGGCCTCGTGGGGAAACACGGCGGCGGCGATGCCGGTGGTCAGGAACGGGTAGGCCAGGCCGGTCACCAGGGACAGGGCGGCGAAGACCACCAGCGCGGGGCGCAGGATGCCGCCTTGGCGCGGCAGGGGAAGAGCTTGTTTCATGACGGGTTCCTTCGTAATGGCGGGCGCGGGTCAGACCCAGCCCAGGGCGGCCAGCACCATGTCGATCAGCTTGATGCCGACGAACGGCACCAGCAGGCCGCCCAGTCCGTAGATGAGGAGATTGCGGCGCAGCAGGACCGAGGCGCCCAGCGGGCGATAGCGCACGCCCTTGAGCGCCAGCGGGATCAGCACGATGATGATGAGCGCGTTGAAGATGACGGCCGACAGGATGGCCGAGGCCGGCGTGGCCAGGCCCATGATGTTCAGCAGGTTCAGCTGCGGATACACCGTGGCGAAGGCGGCCGGGATGATGGCGAAGTATTTCGCCACGTCGTTGGCGATGCTGAAGGTGGTGAGTGCGCCGCGCGTCATCAGCATCTGCTTGCCGATCTCGACGATCTCGATGAGCTTGGTGGGGTTGGAGTCCAGGTCCACCATGTTGCCGGCTTCCTTGGCGGCCTGGGTGCCCGAGTTCATCGCCACCGCGACGTCGGCCTGCGCCAGCGCCGGCGCGTCGTTGGTGCCGTCGCCGGTCATCGCCACCAGGCGGCCTTCGCCCTGGTAGGCGCGGATCAGCTTGAGCTTGGCTTCCGGGGTGGCTTCGGCCAGGAAGTCGTCGACGCCCGCTTCGGCGGCGATGGACGCGGCGGTGAGCTTGTTGTCGCCGGTGATCATGACCGTCTTGATGCCCATGCGGCGCAGCTCGGCGAAGCGCGACTGGATGTCGGGCTTGACGATGTCCTTCAGTTCGACCACGCCCAGCGCGCGGTTGCCGTCGCTGACCATCAGCGGCGTGCTGCCGCGGCGCGCCACGTCCTCGGCCAGGCGCAGCACCTGCTCGGGCACGGTGGCATCCTGCGCGGCCAGCCAGGCGCGTACCGCGTCGACCGCGCCCTTGCGGATGACGCGATCCTTCAGGTTGACGCCGCTCATGCGGGTCTGCGCGGTGAAGGGCACGTATTCCGCGTCCGGGGCGCGCACGGCCGGGGCGTGGATGGCCTTGTCGGCCAGCGCCACGATGCTGCGGCCTTCCGGCGTTTCGTCGGCCAGCGAGGCCAGGCGCGCCGCATCCGCCAGTTCGCGCGGCGACACGCCGGGCGCGGGCAGGAAGGTCGAGGCTTGGCGGTTGCCGAAGGTGATGGTGCCGGTCTTGTCCAGCAGCAGCACGTCGACGTCGCCGGCGGCCTCGACCGCGCGGCCCGAGGTGGCGATGACGTTGGCGCCCATCATGCGGCTCATGCCCGCCACGCCGATGGCCGACAGCAGGCCGCCGATGGTTGTGGGGATCAGGCAGACCAGCAGCGCCACCAGCACCGTGACCGTGACGGCGCTGCCGCCGCCCGCGGCCGAGACCGAGTAGATCGAGAACGGCATCAGCGTTGCGACCACCAGCAGGAACACCACCGTCAGGCCAACCAACAGGATCGTCAGCGCCAGCTCGTTGGGGGTCTTCTGGCGCTTGGCGCCTTCTACCATGGCGATCATGCGGTCCAGGAAGCTCTCGCCCGGATCGGCGGCGATGCGCACGAAGATCCAGTCGGACAGCACTCGCGTGCCGCCGGTGACCGAGGAGAAGTCGCCGCCGGATTCGCGGATGACGGGCGCCGATTCGCCGGTGATGGCGCTTTCGTCCACCGAGGCCACGCCGGCGATGACCTGGCCGTCGCCGGGAATGGTCTCACCGGCTTGCACCAGCACCACGTCATTGCGGCGCAGCAGGCCGGACGCCTGCTTGACGGCCCGGTCGCGCCAGCGCGCCGGGTCGGCGGTGGCCGCGTCTTCGTCGCGAAAGCCCTTGAGCAGGCGCGCGTCGATGGTGGTGCGCAGGCCGCGCAGCGTGGCGGCCTGCTGCTTGCCGCGGCCTTCGGCCAGCGCTTCGGCGAAATTGGCGAACAGGACCGTGAACCACAACCATACCGTGATCGCGAGGATGAAGCCCGCCGGCGCCTCGGCCTGGCCGCGCAGCGCCATGATCCACAGGATGGTGGTCAGGATGCTGCCCACGTAGACCACGAACATCACGGGGTTCTTGAGCTGCGCCGCGGGCGAGAGCTTGCGCAGGCTGTCGACCACGGCGGGGCCGACCAGCGCGCCGGACCACATGCCGAACGTGCGTTCGTGCGGCGCGGCCGAGGGCGCGCGGGCGGCGCCGCCGCCGGCGCCTTGGGTTGGCATATCAATCTTGGCCATTTTCTTTCCTAGCCTGTTGCATTCAGGGTTGCAGGTGTTCCGCGACCGGGCCCAGGGCCAGCGCGGGCACATAAGTCAGGGCGCCCACCAGCAGTACCGCGCCGATCAGCAGCACGACAAAGAGGGGGCCGGTGGTGGGCATGCTGCCGGGCCCGGCGGGCAGGCGGCGCTTGGCCCCCAGCGAGCCGGCCATCGCCAGCACGGCAACGATGACGGCGAAGCGGCCGAACCACATCGCGATTCCCAGCAGCACGTTGTAGAAGGGCGTGTTGGCCGAGAGGCCGGCGAAGGCGCTGCCGTTGTTGTTGGCGGCCGAGGACAGGGCGTACAGGACCTCGGAGAAGCCGTGGATGCCGGGGTTCAGCACGCCAGCCTGGCCGGCCGTCACCGAGACCGCCAGCGCGGTGCCGCCCAGCACCAGCAGCGGCGTCGCCAGGATCACGATCGAGACCATCTTCATGTCGTAGGCCTCGATCTTCTTGCCCAGGTACTCCGGCGTGCGGCCGATCATCAGTCCGGCGATGAAGACGCCGAGGATGGCGAAGGCCAGCATGCCGTACAGGCCGGAGCCGACCCCGCCGTAGACCACCTCGCCCAATTGCATCAGCAGCATCGGCGTCAGGCCGCCCATGGCGTTGAGCGAATCGTGCATGCCGTTGACCGCTCCGCACGACGCCGCCGTGGTGACGGTGGCGAACAGCGAGGTGGCGGCGATGCCGAAGCGGGTTTCCTTGCCTTCCATGTTGCCGCCCGGCGAAAGCACGCTCATGGCGCTGTCGGCCCCGGCCTGCGCGGCCATCGGGTTGGGCTGTTGTTCGAAATAGGCGGCGCTCAGCGCGAACACGGCGAACAGCAGCGTCATGGCCGCGAGGATGGCGATGCCTTGGCGACGGCTGCCCACCATTTCACCGAAGCTGAAGCACAGCGCCGCCGGGATCACCAGGATCGCCAGCATTTCCAGGAAGTTCGACAGCGCGGTCGGGTTCTCGAACGGATGGGCCGAGTTGGCGTTGAAGAAGCCGCCGCCATTGGTGCCCAGCATCTTGATTGCCTCCTGCGAGGCGACCGGGCCCATGGCCAGCGTCTGCGTGCGGGTGATTGCCGGGTCGGTCACGGGCTGGCCCTTGGCGTCCAGCACCGGCTGGCCCTGGGCGTCGACGCGCGGCTGGTCATAGTGCAGGGCTTCGACCGTCTGCACTTCCTGGTAGTCGTTGAAGTTCTGCAGCACGCCCTGGCTCACCAGCGCCAGGGCCAGCACCAGCGACAGCGGCAGCAGCACGTACAGCGTGCAGCGCACCATGTCGGCCCAGAAGTTGCCCAGCGTGGCCGAACAGTGGCGCGCCAGTCCGCGGATCAGCGCGAACAGCACCGCGATGCCGGTGGCGGCCGAGACGAAGTTCTGCACCGTCAGCGCCAGCATCTGCGTCAGGTAGCTCATGGTCGATTCGCCACCGTAGCCTTGCCAGTTGGTGTTGGCCACGAAGCTGATGGCGGTGTTGAGCGATGAGTCGGGCGAGACGGCGCCCATGCCGGCCGGGTTCAGCGGCAGCAGGCCCTGCAGGCGTTGCAGCGCATAGACCGCCACGATGCCCAGGATGTTGAAGGCCAGCACCGCCAGCGCGTAGCGCTTCCAGCCCATTTCGGCCTGCGGGTCGATGCCCGCCAGCCGATAGATGCCGCGTTCCAGCGGGCGGCCCCAGGCGGTCAGCCGGGATTGCCCGTTTTCCATGGCGATGCGGATGTAGCGCCCGAGAAAGGGCGCGATCGCGAGCAGGACCGCCAGGTACACGACCAGCAGTCCGACGAATTCGGCAGTCATCAGAACTTCTCCGGTTTGAACAGGGCGACCAGCAGGTACACGAACAGCAGCGCGGCCGTGAGGCCGCTCAGCCAGTAGAGCCAGCTCATGATTGCTCTCCCGAGGACAAGGCTTCGCAGAATCGGAGCAGGGCGTAGGTCAGCCCCGCCATGACGGCGAAGATCGCGATATAGATGGCATCCACGTTTTTCCTCCCGGGAGCCAGGCTCCCTTCGAACGACGAACCGGCGCGGCAAAGGGGATGCGGACCGCGCGGGCGTAGTGACCAATCAGGACACCGGCAGGTTACGGAGCGGGGGGTAAAAACGGGGTATAGCTTTGGCGGGGGGGTGTAAACGGAACGTAAAGACGCGCTGCCATAATCCCGGTCACGGATGCGCCGAGATGGCGCGACGCGGGTGCCCGGATCCGGGCGGCGGCGCGGGCGTTGTTGAGGCTGGCTCAAAACCGGGTGCGCCGCCCCCTTCCGGAAAGCGGTTTTGGTCGGGAAAAATCCCAATATTTAGAACAGAGACGCCAAAATGCACTGATGTGGTGCATGGAATATGTAAATGAATGCGCCGAATTAGGGCATTCCCCTAGTGTGGCATTCCCGCATCTGGTGCAGAATCTCTTCCCATGCAGGTGAGGAGACAAAGCCCTGCATGGGCAATTACCGGCGGCACCGGTACATAAAAAAGTAGCAGTACTCAAGAAAAGCAAAACGCACAACGGCTGGCACCAGGCAGTGCCGGCCGTTGTCGCATAAAAAGCCCGTATTTCGTCCAGCCAGGGTTTTCTAGCGCCGCGTTTCGCGATATTCCTCAGGTTTCGCTCACGCCAGCTATGCCGGAATCCCGCGTTTCCCCCGAACCCACCCCGTCCCGCTATTGGCGTCGCAATGTGCGCCTGATCGCGCTGCTGGCGCTCGTCTGGGCAGCGCTGACGTTCATCCCCTCCTACTTTGCCCGAGGCCTGTCGTTCGATTTCATCGGCTGGCCATTTTCGTTCTGGATGGCGGCCTACGGCGCCCCCTTGGCGTACCTCATCATCATCTGCATCTACGCCCGGATCATGAACCGCGCCGACCAACGCGGGGAAGAGGCCAAGGAGAGCCGCTGATGCCGTTCGGCGGAGACACCCCGCAGCAATTCAGGATCCGGCTGCGCCGCATCTACGTGCTGTATACGGCCGGCTTCGCGCTGATGATCCTGCTGATGGCGCTGGCCGAGATCCTGGGCCTGCCGCGCAACTGGATCGGCTACGTCTTCCTGCTGGTGACCGTGAGCCTGTATGCCGGCATCGGCATCGTCTGCCGCACCTCGGATCAGGTGGAATACTACGTCGCCGGCCGGCGCGTGCCGGCCATCTACAACGGCATGGCGACTGCGGCCGACTGGATGTCGGTGGCTTCGTTCATCGGGGTCGCCGGCACGCTCTACCTGACGGGCTACGGCGGCCTGGCCTACATCATGGGATGGACCGGCGGCTATGTGCTGGTGGCGATGCTGCTGGCGCCGTACCTGCGCCGCTTCGGCCAATACACCATTCCCGACTTCATGGGCGCGCGCTATGGCGGCAACCTGCCGCGGCTGGCGGGCGTGGCCTGCGCCATCCTCTGTTCGTTCACCTATCTGGTGGCGCAGATCTACGGCGTGGGCATCATCACCACGCGCATGACCGGCATCTCGTTCGAACTGGGCATTTTCGTGGCGCTGGGCGGCATGCTGGTCTGTTCGTTCCTGGGCGGCATGCGCGCCGTCACCTGGACCCAGGTGGGGCAGTACATCATTCTGGTCATCGCCTACCTGGTGCCGGTGGTGTGGCTGTCGATCAAGCACACCGACATGCCGGTGCCGCAGTTGTCGGCCGGTGTGGTGCTGCAGGAAGTGACGGAAAAAGAGGTCTACCTGCGCAACGACCCCGCCGAAATCGAGGCGCGCCGCCTGTGGCAGGAGCGCGCCGACGAGATGGCGCAACGGGTCCATGACCTGCCCGAGTCCTGGGCGCTGGAAAAGGACAAGCTGCGCAGTCGCCTGGCCCAGCTCAATGCCAGCGATGCGCCCATGGTCGAGATCCGCTCGGTCGAACGCGAGCTGGCGGCATTTCCGCCGACGGTGGAAGAGGCGCGCATCGCCTGGTCGCAGGCCAAGGCTACTTTCGAGGCCCGCGCCGCGCCGCCTACCCCGCATGCGGAACCGTTCCCGTCCAGCGATCCGGACGAGCGCCGCAACATGCGCATCAATTTCCTGGCGCTGGTGCTGTGCCTGATGCTGGGCACCGCGGGGATGCCGCACATCCTGATGCGCTCATATACCACCTCGTCGGTGGTGGAAGCGCGGCGTTCGGTGTGCTGGTCGCTGCTGTTCATCCTGCTGCTGTATTTCATGGCGCCGGCGTTGGCGCTGCTGGTCAAGTACGAGGTCTACACGCAGGTGGTGGGGTCGAATTTCCTCAGCCTGCCGAATTGGGTGCATGCCTGGAGCGCGGTCGACAGCAACCTGCTGGACGTCACCGACATCAATCGTGACGGCGTGGTCCAGCTCAGCGAAATCAGCATGGGCGCGGACGTGGTGGTGCTGGCGATGCCCGAGATCGGCGGGCTGCCCTATGTGATCTCGGGGCTGGTGGCGGCCGGCGGCCTGGCGGCGGCGCTGTCCACCGCCGATGGCCTGCTGCTGACCCTGTCCAATTCGCTGTCGCACGACATGTGGTACCGGATGGTGTCGCCGCGCATGTCGGCGGCGCGGCGGGTGATGGTGTCCAAGATCCTGCTGCTGGTGGTGGCGTTCGGCGCGGCCTGGGTGGCGGCGCGCAAGCCGGCCGACATCCTGTTCATGGTGTCGGCGGCGTTCTCGTTCGCGGCCTCGTCGTTCTTTCCGGCGCTGGTGATGGGCGTGTTCTGGCGCCGCGCCAACAAATGGGGCGCCACGCTCGGCATGGCGGCGGGGCTGCTGGTGACCTTTGCCTACATGACGCATACGCATCCGTGGCTGCGCGAGTGGGTGCTGGGGATTTCGCGGACCCAGCCGGTGGACCTGTGGTGGGGCATCCAGCCGATCGCGGCCGGCGTGTTCGGCGCGCCGGTGGCATTCCTGACGATCATCGTGGTGTCGCTGCTGACGCCGCCGCCGGACCGCGCCACGTTGGCGTTGGTGGATTACCTGCGTCATCCGGGCGCGCCGAAGCCGCCAACGGAGAACGGCACGGTCTGAAACGAAGGCAGGCGCCGGGTGGTTCGGATATATGCCGGGAGCGGGCCGGATCAGGGCTCGCGCCCGGAACGGCTCAGTGCGACACGGACTTCGAGAAGACGTTCATGACCACCACGCCGGCGATGATTAGGCCGATGCCGACCAGCGCCGGGGTGTCCAGGTGCTGCTTGAAGAATAGCGCGCCGATCAGGGAGATGAGCACGATGCCCACGCCCGACCAGATGGCGTAGGCGATGCCGACCGGCACCTCGCGCAGCGTCAGCGACAGGAAGTAGAACGAGATCATGTAGCCGAACACCGTCACCACCGACGGCACCAGGCGCGAAAAACCCTCGGAGCTTTTCAGGGCGCTGGTGGCGAAGATCTCGGCGACGATGGCGATGCCCAGGTAGAGCCACTTCATTTGCGCGGCCCTTCCGATTGCCGCAGCAGCACCAGCAGGGCGCCCGCGCCGCCTTCGCGCTCGGGCGCCTCGGAAAACGCCAGCACCTCGTTCTTCTGCACCAGCCAGGTGCGGGCCTTGTCTTTCAGCACCGGTTCCAGGCCCTGCGAGCCATAGCCCTTGCCATGCACGATGCGCACGCAGCGGATGCCGTGTTCCTGGCACTCGTCCAGGAACGACAGCATGGCGTGGCGCGCCTGTTCCACGCGCAGGCCGTGCAGGTCGAGTTCGGCGCCGGCGCGCCACTGGCCGCGGCGCAGGTTGCGCGCGGTGTCGGGGGCGGCGTCGCCGCGCACGAAGGCGGTGCCGCCTTCGGACAGCAGGTGCGTGATTTCGCCGCCATCCGAAACGCCGGCGTCGGCTCGCGTGGCGGTTTCGCCCAGCGCGTTGGCGCGGCGCAGGGCCGGGGCCGGTTGCGGCGCCGGCTTGTGTTCGGCGCGCGCGACCTGCTTGATGGGCTTGACCGACTGCATGGTGCGCCGGAACGCGGCCATGTCGTCGGCCGGATCGGTGTCCGCGCCGGGCGCCGGCGCGGCTTTCTTCAGCGCCGCCACGCGCTGGGCGAGGGCGGCGCGCTCCTGCTCGGCCTGCAGGTCTTTCTTGAGGCGTTTCAGGTCGGCCGCGCCGACCTTATTGCCCCGCATTCTCCAGCCACCGTTGTGCGTCCAGGGCGGCCATGCAGCCCGTGCCGGCGCTGGTGATGGCCTGGCGATAGACGTGGTCCTGCACGTCGCCGGCGGCGAACACGCCCGGCACCGAGGTCATGGTGGCCATGCCGGACAGGCCGCTCTTGGTGACGATGTAGCCGTCCTTCATTTCGAGCTGGCCCTCGAAGATCCCGGTGTTGGGCTGGTGGCCGATGGCGATGAAGGCGCCGGTGGCTTTCAGGTCTTCGGTGGCGCCGGTGTCGACGTGGCGCACGCGCACGCCGGTGACGCCGCTGTCGTCGCCCAGCACTTCTTCCAGCGTGTGGAACAGCTTCAGTTCCATGTTGCCGTTCTCGACCTTGCTCATCAGCTTGTCGACCAGGATCGGTTCGGCGCGGAACTTGTCGCGGCGGTGGATCAGGGTGACCTTGCGGCAGATGTTGGACAGGTACAGGGCTTCTTCGACGGCGGTGTTGCCGCCGCCGACCACGACCACGTCCTGGTTGCGGTAGAAGAAGCCGTCGCAGGTGGCGCAGCCGGACACGCCGCGGCCCATGAAGGACTCCTCGGAAGGCAGGCCCAGGTACTTGGCCGAGGCGCCGGTGGCGATGATCAGGGCGTCGCAGGTGTAGACCTTGCCGGTGTCGCCGGTCAGGGTGAACGGTCGCTTGGACAGGTCGACCTTGGCGATGTGGTCGAACAGCATTTCGGTGTTGAAGCGCTCAGCGTGCTTCTGGAAGCGCTGCATCAGGTCCGGACCTTGCACGCCTTCGGCGTCGGCCGGCCAGTTGTCGACGTCCGTGGTGGTCATCAGCTGGCCGCCTTGGGCCAAACCTGTAACAAGGACAGGGCTCAGATTGGCGCGTGCCGCATAGACGGCCGCCGTGTAACCGGCGGGGCCGGATCCGAGTATCAAAACTTTAGCGTGCGTAGGCGTGGACATGGGCGGGTATCTTTAGGTTAACGCCCAATTATAATGAGCCGCATGCCGCGTATCTCGACTGCTTCTCCGCGCGCTTCGCGCAACACCCGCAACGGGCCCTCGCCGCTGCAGACGCGTATCTCCGCGTTGCTGCGCGAAGCCCGCTGGATCCTCTTCGCCGCCCTGGCGGCCTGGCTCACCCTGGTGCTGGCCACCTGGAGCGCCGCCGACCCGGGCTGGTCCCATTCCGTCCCCGCCGGCGTCATCCACAACAAGGGCGGGACCCTGGGCGCCTACCTGGCGGACATCCTGCTTTATCTGTTCGGTTTTTCCGCCTGGTGGTGGGTGATCCTGCTGCTGCACCGCGTGCGGGCAGGTTACCGCCGCCTGGCCAGTCATCTTCGTGTTACCAATGGTAAGCAGCCTGAGGTGTTGCCTCGGGTCCACTGGGAAGAGGGCATCGGTTTCTTCCTGCTGCTGGTCGGCTCGCTGGGCATGGAAGCCCTGCGCCTAGCCAGCCGCGGCACGCATCTGCCGGGCGCCTCGGAAAGCGCCAGCGGCGCCGGTGGCGTCATCGGCCATACCCTGGCCGACCTGATGAGCCGCAGCATCGGCTTCACCGGCAGCACCCTGGCCTTCCTGGTGATGCTGGCGATCGGCCTGAGCCTGTTCTTCTCGTTCTCGTGGCTGACCGTGGCCGAGCGCGTCGGCACCTGGATCGAAGGCCTGGTGCGCCGGGTGCGCAATTCCTACGCCGCGCGCGAAGACCGCAAGGTCGGCGAGGTGGCCAAGGCCGTGCGCACCGAGCAGGTGGTGGCCAAGCAGGAAAAGCTGGTGCACGAGCAGCCGGTGCGCATCGAGCCGGCGATCACGGTGGTGCCCAAGTCCGAACGCGTCGAAAAGGAAAAGCAGCAGTCGCTGTTCTTCGCGCCGCCGCCGGGCGGCGAGGGCGACCTGCCGGCCATCAGCCTGCTGGATCCGCCGCTGGCCAACCAGGAAACCGTGTCGGCCGAGACCATCGAATTCACCTCGCGCCTGATCGAAAAGAAGCTGGCCGACTTCGGCGTGTCCGTCACCGTGGTGGCGGCGCAGGCCGGTCCGGTCATCACGCGTTACGAAATCGAGCCGGCCACCGGCGTCAAGGGCAGCCAGATCGTCAACCTGGCCAAAGACCTGGCGCGCGCGCTCAGCCTGGTCAGCATCCGGGTGGTGGAAACCATTCCGGGCAAGAACCTGATGGGCCTGGAGCTGCCCAACCCGCGCCGCCAGGTGGTCAAGCTGTCCGAGATCCTGGGGTCGCAGACCTACCACGCCAGCCATTCGGTCGTGACCATGGCGCTGGGCAAGGACATCGCCGGCAATCCGGTGGTGGCCGACCTGGCCAAGATGCCGCACCTGTTGGTGGCGGGCACCACCGGGTCGGGCAAGTCGGTCGGGATCAACGCCATGATCCTGTCGCTGCTGTACAAGGCCGACGCCTCGCATACCCGCCTGATCCTGATCGACCCGAAGATGCTCGAAATGAGCGTCTACGAAGGCATTCCGCATTTGCTGGCGCCGGTGGTCACGGACATGCGCCATGCCGCCAACGCGCTGAACTGGTGCGTGGGCGAGATGGAAAAGCGCTACCGCCTGATGAGCAAGATGGGCGTGCGCAACCTGGCCGGCTACAACACCAAGATCCGCGACGCCATCAAGCGCGAGGAGCCGATCCCGAATCCTTTCTCGCTGACGCCCGACCAGCCGGAGCCGCTGTCGCCGCTGCCCACCATCGTGGTGGTCATCGACGAGTTGGCCGACCTGATGATGGTGGTGGGCAAGAAGATCGAAGAACTCATCGCCCGCCTGGCGCAGAAGGCGCGCGCGGCCGGCATCCACCTGATCCTGGCGACGCAGCGTCCCAGCGTCGACGTCATCACCGGCCTGATCAAGGCCAACATCCCGACCCGCATCGCGTTCCAGGTGTCGTCCAAGATCGACTCGCGCACCATTCTCGACCAGATGGGCGCGGAGACTCTGCTGGGCCAGGGCGACATGCTCTACATGCCGCCGGGCACCGGTCTGCCGGTGCGCGTGCACGGCGCCTTCGTCAGTGACGATGAAGTGCACCGCGTGGTCGAAAGCCTGAAGGCGCAGGGCGAGCCGAACTATGTCGAGGGTCTGCTGGAAGGCGGGCTGGACGGCGACGGCGGCGAAGGCGCCAGCAGCGTCACCGGCATCGGCGGCGACGCCGAGTCGGACCCGATGTACGACCAGGCCTGCGAGGTGGTGCTCAAGCATCGCCGCGCCTCGATCTCGCTGGTGCAGCGCCATCTGCGCATTGGTTACAACCGTGCGGCGCGGTTACTGGAACAGATGGAGCAATCGGGTATCGTGTCGGCGATGCAGTCCAATGGCAACCGGGAGATCCTGGTGCCCGCCGCCGCTCGAGAGGAAGCATGATGAAGACGTTTCGTGGCCTGGCCGCCGGCCTGGCCCTGTGCATGGCCCCGGCGTTGGCGCCGACTGCGGCCGTGGCCGCCACGGCGCAGGAACAGTTGCGCGCGTTCGTGAGCACGGTGACGGCGGCCACGGGGACGTTTTCCCAATACACCGTCAGCACGCAAGGGCGCACGCAGCCGGCGCAGACGGGGGTGTTTTCGTTCCAGCGGCCGGGCAAGTTCAAGTGGGCGGTGCAGAAGCCCTATGAGCAATTGGTGATTTCCGACGGCAAGCAGGTGTTCCAGTTCGATCCGGACCTGGCGCAGGTGACCGAGCGCAAGGTGGATGCCGCCATCGGGACGTCGCCGGCGGCGATCCTGTTCGGGTCGGGGTCGCTGGAGCAGTCGTTCGATGTGTCGGCGCTGCCTTCCAAGGATGGGGTCGACTGGCTGCGGGCGAAGCCGCGCACGGCGGACGCGGGGTTCTCCCGGGTCGATATCGGGATGAAGGACAATCTGCCGGTGCGGGTTGAGCTGCTGGATTCGTTCGGGCAGACGACGCGGGTGGATCTTTCCGGGATCGTTCCCAATCCCAAGCTTGGGGAGGGGGAGTTTCGGTTTGTGGCGCCCAAGGGCGTGGATGTGGTCAAGATGTAGTTGAAGTTGGGCGGTGCTTGCTTTGTAGGCCGCCCGTCACGGGGCGCGCAGGCGGTGAGCGCGCCAACGATTGCGGTCCGGAGCGTTCGCTCCGGACTTCCCCTTTGTCATCTTCGTTGTCGCCTGCGGCGACTGCCTTCAGATTCCCGCGGGCGCATCGACGGCGCGCTCACCGCCTGCGCGCCCCGCGCCGGGCTACCGGTTTCGAGAAATGACGCGCTGCTGGACCCTGGGGGCATGGGGGAGGTTTGCGTTGCCCGCAAAAAACGGCCGCGCGGGCGGCCGTTTTTTTCATACGTGGTGTCTTGCGTCGTGATGTGGGTCGCTGCGCGCTTGCGGCGCGGGGTGGGCGGTGTACCTGAAGCGCGCAGCGGATGGCTTGGGCCAGGAGGCGCGCCCGGCCGTCCGAAGGCCGGGCAGCCCCCTTGGGAGGCAGCTAGCTCACGCAGTGAGCGCGGCGTGGGGGCGTTTGTACGCCACACAATCAATTTCTACTTTCGCATCCACCATCAGCGGCGACTGCACGCAGGCGCGGGCGGGGGGATTGTTGCCGAAGTATTCCTTGAAGACCTTGTTGAACGAGGGGAAGTCGCGGGCGTCGTCGAGCCAGACGCCGCAGCGCACGACGTGTTCGGGGCCGTAGCCGGCTTCCTTGAGGATGGCGAGGACCTGCTGGATGGCCTTGTGCGACTGGGCGACGGTGCCGCCTTCGATGACTTCGCCGTTTTCCATCGGGACCTGGCCCGAGACGTAGAGCCAGCCGTCGGCGGCGACGGCGCGGGCGAAGGGCATGTGGGAGCCGCCTTGGCCGGTGCCGCCGGCGACGCCGTAGCGGGTGATGCCGTTGTTGTCGGGGGTGGGGGTGGTGCTGCTCATGTCAGGGCTCCTGAAGGGCGGGGGTTGAGGCGGCGAAGCTGGCGCGCAGGTCGCCGTTGCGGGGCAGCCAACGGCCGGCGCGGTCGCCGGTGGGCTGGCCTTGGCGGTAGGACAGGACGCCGTTGACCCAGACGGCCTCGATGCCGGCGGCGGTCTGGACGGGGGCGGCGAAGGTGGCGCGGTCGATGATGGTGGCGGGGTCGAACAGCACCAGGTCGGCGTGGAAGCCTTCGCGCACCAGTCCGCGTTCGGCCAGGCCGAAGCGGGCGGCGGACAGGCCGGTCATCTTATGCACGGCTTCGGCCAGCGGGAACAGGCCGACGTCGCGGCTGTAGTGGCCCAGCACGCGCGGGAAGGCGCCCCACAGGCGCGGATGCGGCATGGGGTCGTTGGGCAGGCCGTCGGAGCCGACCATGGTGAGCCGGTTCGACAGCACGCGGCGCACGTCGTCCTCGTGCATGTTGTGGTAGACGGCGCCGGCCGGTTGCAGGCGCTTCGCCGCCTCCAGCAGCGTCACGTTCCAGTCGGCGGCGATGGCGGACAGTTTGCGGCGGGCCTGCTCGGGGTGCGGCACCGACCAGGTGATGTCGATGTCGAATTCGTCGGTGACCTGCTTGAGGTCGAGCGTGGACGAGCTGGCCGAATACGGATAGCAGTCGCAGCCCACGTGCTGCATGCGGCCGGCGTTCTCCAGCTTGAACAGCACTTCCTTGGTGCGGCCCCAGTTGCCGGCGCCGGCGCATTTCAGGTGCGACACCACCACCGGCACGCGGGCGTGCAGGGCGATGTCGAAGGCTTCCTGCATGGCTTCCAGGATGGCGGCGAATTCCGAGCGCAGGTGGGTGGTGTAGAGCGCGCCGAATTCGTCCAGGACCTCGGCCAGCAGCTTGACCTCGGCGGTGTCGGCCTCGATCGCCGAGCCGTAGGCCAGGCCGGTGCTCAGGCCGATGGCGCCGTGGGCCAGCGCTTCGCGTAATTGATCGCGCATGGCCATCACCTCGTCGCGCGTGGCGCTGCGGTCGAGGCGGTCCATGTGGTTGTTGCGCAGGGCCGTGTGGCCGACCAGCGCGGCGACGTTCACGGCGGGCTGCGCGGCTTCGATGGCGCGGGTGTAGTCGGCGAAGGTCGGGTAGGCGAAGTCGTCGCGCTGGCCCAGCAGGTTCATCGGGTCGGGCGGCTCGCCACGCAGCGAGACCGGCGAGGCGCTGATGCCGCAGTTGCCCACCACCACGGTGGTCACGCCCTGAGACAGCTTGGGCAACATGCCGGGGGTGCGGATGACGTTGGTGTCGTCGTGGGTATGGACGTCGATGAAGCCGGGCGCGAGCGCCAGGCCGGCGCCGTTGATGATCCGACCCGCCGACTGGCCGGACAGGTTGCCGATGGCGGCGATGCGGCCATGGGCCAGCGCCACGTCGGCGGTGTATTCGGCGCCGCCCGAGCCGTCGAGCACGCGGACGTTGCCGATGAGGGTGTCGTACATCTTGGGTTCCAGTTTCAATCGCCCAGCGGCAGCCGGTTGGGGCCGCCGCGGTGCTCGTCCAGCGCCAGCTTGATGCGGCGCAGGCGTTCGCGGTTCTCTTCTTGGTTCAGCATGGCCAGCTCGGTCGACAGCAGGTCGATCGCCAGCATCATGGCGTAGCGCGAGGCCGAGGGCTTGTAGATGAAGTCGGTTTCGTCGGTGCGGATCGGCAGCACTACGTCGGCCAGCTTGGCCAGTTCCGAGGTGGCGTCGGTGACCGCGACGATGCGGGCGCGGTACTGCTTGACGATGCGCGCGGCGCCAACGATTTCCGGCGTCAGGCCGGAGGCCGACAGGATCACCACGGCGTCGCGCTCGTCGAGCGTGGCGGCCACCATGCGCAGCAGCACGGCGTCGCTGTAGACCGCGATCGGGTAGCCCAGGCGCACCAGGCGCGACTGCACTTCCTGCGCCAGCACGGCCGATGCCCCGCCGACGCCGAACACGTAGATCATGCGGGCGCCGTCGACGATGCCGGCGGCAGCCTCGAACAGCGGTTCGGTGAAGGTCGGCAGGTGCGCGCGCAGCGTGCTTTCGATGTCGGCGTAGATGCGCGCGTAGAACGTGCTTTCCTCGGCCGGCGTGCTCTGGTCCAGGAAGCGGCTGCCCACGGTGCTGGCCTGCGCCAGTTTCATCTTCAGGTCGCGGGTGTCGTCGCAGCCCACGGTGCGGGCAAAGCGCGAGATGGTGGCGATGCTGACGCCGGCCTTGGCCGCCAACTGGTCCACGGTGGCGCTGGCGCTCCAGATGATGTTGTCCAGGATGGCGTCGGCGACCTTGCGCTCGGTCACGCTCAGGTCGTCCCGGCGGCTGCGGATCTGGAAGACGATGTCGCGGATGATGTTCATGTGGTGTTCCTGGGGCATGGCGGGCGCGGCCCTTACGCGGCCAGTTCGGGATCGCCGAGGCGCGAACAGGCCGCGAAGTGGCCTGGCCCGACGCTGACGTCGCGCGCTTCGATCGTGGCGCAGGCGTCGATGGCGTGCGGGCAGCGGGTGCGGAAGACACAGCCGGAAGGCGGGTTGACCGGGCTCGGGATGTCGCCCTTGAGCAGGATACGCGAACGCGGCGCGCGCGGATCCGGCACCGGCGCGGCCGACAGCAGGGCGCGGGTATAGGGATGGCGCGGCCGCGCGTAGACCTCGCTGGTCGGGCCGCGTTCCATGACGCGGCCCAGGTACATCACCACCACCTCGTCGCACAGGTAGTCGACCACGGCCAGGTCGTGCGCCACGAACAGCATGGTCAGGCCCAGGTCGCGCTGCAGGTCCTGCAGCAGGTTCAGCACCTGCGCCTGCACCGACACGTCCAGCGCCGAGACTGGTTCGTCGGCCACGATGAAGTCGGGCTCCACCGCCAGGGCGCGGGCGATGCCGATGCGCTGGCGCTGGCCGCCGGAGAATTCGTGCGGATAGCGGCGGCGGTGATCGGCGTTCAGGCCGACGCGTTCGAGCAGTTCGCCGATGCGGGCCTCGCGGCGATGCTGCGCCAACTTATGGGTGTCGAGCGCCTCGCCCAGGATCTCGGCCACGGTCATGCGCGGGTTGAGGCTGGCGTAGGGGTCCTGGAACACGATCTGCATGCGGCGGCGCCACGGCAGCATTTCTTTCTCGGACAGTTTGGTGATGTCCTGGCCGTCGAACAGCAGGCGGCCGGCGGTGGGCGCGAACAGGCGCAGCAGGGCGCGGCCGGTGGTGGTCTTGCCCGAGCCGGACTCGCCCACCAGGCCGACGATGGTGTTGCGCGGCACGTCGAAGCTGACGCCGTCCACCGCCCGCACCACCGGCGCGTTGCGCGCCTGCGAGGTGGGGAAGTGGACCTTCAGGTCTTCGATGCGCACCAGCGGTTCGGCGGCGCGCGCGGGTTGGGGGCTTGCGGTCATAGCGGGGTCACCTTGATGCAGCGGGCGTGGTGCTGGGCCTGCACCGGCACCAGTTCGGGCACGTCGCGCCGGCAGTTGTCGTCGGCCAGCGCGCAGCGCGGCGCGAAAGTGCAGCCGGCCGGCAGCGACAGCACGCTCGGCACGTTGCCCGGGATGGCGCGCAGGCGCTCGCCCGAGGCCAGCAGCGCGGCGGTCGGCAGACAGGACAGCAGGCCTCGCGTGTACGGATGGGTGGGCTTTTCGAACAGGTCGTAGACGCCGGCGTCCTCGACCACGCGGCCGGCGTACATCACCGCCACGCGATGCGCGATCTCGGCCACCACACCGAGGTTGTGGGTGATGAACAGAATGCTCATGTTCATCTCGGCCTGCAGCCGGCGCAGCAGGTCCAGGATCTGGGCCTGCACCGTCACGTCCAGCGCGGTGGTGGGTTCGTCGGCGATCAGCACGGCGGGGTTGCAGGCCAGCGCCAGGGCGATCATGACGCGTTGGCGCATGCCGCCGGACATCTGGTGCGGATACTCGTTGACGCGCCGGTCGGCCGCCGGGATCTCGACGCGGTCGAGCATGTCGCGGGCGCGCTTCATGGCCGCCGCGCGCGATCCGCCCTCGTGCTGCAGCACGGCTTCGGCGATCTGGTCGCCCACCGTGTACAGCGGGTTCAGGCTGGTCATCGGCTCCTGGAAGATCATGGCGATCTCGGCGCCGCGGATGCGCCGCAGGGTGGCCGGCGAGGCGTGGGCCAGGTCGTGTTCCTGGCCGCGGCGGTCGCGAAAGCGGATCTTGCCCGCTTCGATGCGGCCGGCCGGCTTGGGCAGCAGGCCCATGATGGACAGGCTGGTGACGGACTTGCCGGAGCCGGATTCGCCGACGATGGCCAGCGTTTCGCCGCGGGCCAGGTCGAAGGTGACGCCGTCCACCGATTTGGCGACGCCGTCGCGGCTGTGGAACCAGGTCTTCAGGCCTTCCACCGACAGCACGATGTCTCGGGTGCTTGCGGTCATGATTACAGCTCCTTGCGCAGGCGCGGGTCGAGCACGTCGCGCAGGCCGTCGCCGACCAGTTGCAGCGACAGCACCGACAGGACGATGGCGATGCCGGGGAAGATCATGATCCAGTCGGCCGAGCCCATGTACTGCTGGCCGGCGTTGATCATGGTGCCCCAGGTGGGGATGTCGGGCGAGACGCCCACGCCCAGGAACGACAGGCCGGCTTCGGCCAGGATCGCGTAGGCGAAGATGAAGGTGCCTTGCACCAGAATGGGCGACAGCAGGTTGCGCAGCACGTGCACCGTGACGATGCGCCAGGTCGACACGCCCAGCGCGCGGGCGGCCTCGACGAACGGCAGTTCGCGGATTACCAGGGTCGAGGCGCGCACGATGCGGGCCAGGCGCGGCGTGTAGACGATGCCCAGCGCGATCACCACGTTCACCAGCGACGGTCCCAGCGCGGCCACCAGCGAGATCGCCAGCAGGATGTCGGGAAACGCCATCATCGCGTCGATCAGGCGCGACACGAACTTGTCGGCCGAGCGGAAGAAGCCGGCGATCAGGCCCAGCGCGATGCCCAGCACGCTGGACACGATCACCACCGAAAAGCCCACCATCAGCGACAGGCGGCCGCCGTAGATGACGCGGCTGAACACGTCGCGACCGAAGTCGTCGGTGCCGAACCAGTGCACGGCGCCGGGCGCCTTGAGGCGGTTCATGATGGACAGCTTGAACGGGTCGTAGGGGCTGACCCACGGCGCCAGCAGCGCCGCGGCCACCAGCACGATCAGCACGATCAGGCTGATGAGCACGGTCTTGCGGGCCACCAGCAGGCGCAGCACCTGCCAGCGGTCCGTGCCGGCGTTAACGGTAGTCGGATTAGTCATTTCGGTCGTTTCGTTCGCAATTCATCATCAATAACGGACGCGCGGATCGACCAGCAGGTACAGCAGATCGATGAACAGGTTGATGAGCACGTAGATGGCCGCGATGATCAGCAGCGCGCCCTGAATGACGGGATAGTCGCGGCGCAGCACGGCCGACACCACCAGGCTGCCCACGCCGGGCAGGCCGAACACGGTCTCGGTGACCACGGCGCCGCTGATCAGCAGGGCCGTGGTCAGGCCCAGCACCGTCAGGATCGGGATCAACGCATTGCGCACGGCGTGCTTGAGGATCACGCGGCTTTCCGGCAGGCCCTTGGCGCGGGCGGTGCGCACGTAGTCGTCACGCAGCACGTCCAGCATGCTGGCGCGGATGAAGCGGGTGATCAGCGCCGAGTTCACCAGTCCCAGCACCACCGCCGGCAGTATCAGGTGCGACACGCGCGTGGCGAACGAGGCGTCCGGCCCGCCATAGCCCGACACCGGCAGCCAGCCCAGCTTGACCGAGAACACCTGCATCAGCAGCAGGCCCAGCCAGAAGCTCGGCACGCTGGAGGTGAACATCGAGAACGACAGCACCGACTGGTCCAGCGTGGTGCCGCGCTTGACCGCCGACAGGATGCCCACCGGCAATGCGATCAGCGTGGCGATGCACAGCGACATCAGCGTCAGCAGCAGGGTCGGTTCGGCGCGGTCGGCCAGCGCCGCCAGCACCGGCTTGTTCATGAAGATGGATTGGCCCAGGTCGCCCTGGACCAGCTTGCCCAGCCAGGAGACGTACTGCACCGGCAGGGGCTGGTCCAGGCCCAGCTGGTGTTCGAGCGCGGCGATGTCGGCCTGGCTGGCCTGGGGCCCGAGCATCACGGCGGCGGGGTTGCCGGGCGTGACGCGGATGATGACGAACACGATGGTCGCGACGATGAACATCACGGCCACCAGCCCGACCAGCCGGTTCAAGAGATAACGCAACACAGTGGCATCCTAAGGATCGGCGCGCCGATGCCGGCGCTGTGGTTCAGGCGGGGCGGGCCCTGAGCGGACCGCCCCGCGGCCTGGTTTACTTCTGCGCTTTCCAGGCGTTCCAGAAGAACGGCCACGGCGCCGGCTTGACGCCTTGCAGCGACGGCGAACGGGCCGCCTGGGCGTTGAAGT
Source organism: Achromobacter sp. CSND-B12 (assembly GCF_052906545.1). Lineage (NCBI taxonomy): Bacteria > Pseudomonadati > Pseudomonadota > Betaproteobacteria > Burkholderiales > Alcaligenaceae > Achromobacter > Achromobacter sp. CSND-B12. Next base: position 4,504,359 of record NZ_JBREGJ010000001.1, read on the forward strand.
CGCCGACCTTCACGAACGGCACTTCGTCATACACGGCCTGCTGCACGTCGGCCCAGCGCTTGACGCGTTCTTCCTGGGTGCGGGCCTGGTTGAAGGCATCCATCACCTGCGCGCGGCGCGGCGTGTCCCACCAGCCCGGCGCGTCCTTGGACGGGAAGTCGATCAGCGCGGGTTCCGGCAGGAACACGCTGTGGGTGATGAAGATGTCCCACACGGCCGGATCCTGGCGGCGCTGCGTCAGCGTGGCCCAGTCGACCACCTGCATGTCCACCGTGAAGCCGGCGGCCTTGAGGTATTCCGCCGCCACCAGCGCCATCTTGTAGTGGAACTCGTACTGCTGGCTGGTCAGGATGCGGATCTTCTTGTCGGCCACGTTGGCGCTGTCCAGCAGCTTCTTGGCCGCGGCGGCGTCGCCCTTGTTGTAGACCTTGCCGCCCAGCGACGTGGCCCACGGGTAGCCTTCCGGATACAGATCGCCGTTGAGTTTGTAGAAGTCCTTGTTGCCGAAGGCGGCGAACAGCATGTCTTCTTCGTTCAGCGCCAGTTGCACCGCCTGGCGCACGGCCAGGTTGGACATGATGCCCTGCTTGGTATTGAGCACCAGGCGCGGCCAGCCGAAGGGCTTGAGCATGACCGGGTCGGAACGGCCGCCCTTGAGCTTGTCCAGCGCTTCCACCGGCAGCGAGTCGACGTAGTCGAACTGGCCCGCGGCGGCGGCTTCGGAACGGGTGTTGGCGTTGGCGACCGGCACGAAGCGGATCTCGTCCAGGTATTGCTTGCGGGCGCCGCCGTAGCCGTCGGGTTCGCCTTCGCGCTGCTTGTAGCCCTCGAAGCGGGTCAGTTGGATGTACTGGTCCGGCACGCGCGCCTTGAGCTGGTAGGGGCCGGTGCCGACGATCTCGGTCAGCACCGGGGCGATCTTGCCCTTGGGCATGATCACGGCGGCGGCGTTGTTCATGGCCAGCAGCGCGGTCAAGGGGGCGTAGGGCTGCTTGAGCGTGATGCGGATGGTGTTGGCGTCGGGCGCCTCGATGTTGGCGATGACCTTGGCGGCCATCTTGCCGCGCGTGGCGGTCTCGGTCCAGCGCTTGAGCGAGGCCAGCACGTCCGACGAATCCATCTTGGAGCCGTCATGGAAGGTGATGCCCTGGCGCAGCGCGATGGTGTAGACCAGGCCGTCCGGCGTCACCTCGGGCATCTTGTCGGCCAGCAGCGGCGTCAGGTTCCACTTGGCGTCGAAGGTGTACAGCGTTTCGAAGAAGTGCTGCGTCAGGATGCCGACCAGGTCGGCGGTGCTGCTCATCGGGTCCAGCGTGGGCGGCTCGCCGATGGTGGCGACGGAAATCGTGCCTCCCTTGACCGGCGTGGCACAGAGGGCGGGGGACGACAATGCGGTCAAGCCAATTGCGCCGGCCACGAGCAGGCTTTTCAGCCCACCGCCTTGCCGGGAGGTGCGGAAGTTCATGATTCTCTCTCCAGAGGGTCAAAAACAGGTTGTCGCGTGATTCAGTGAAAGGCCGGTAAGGCGCCGGATGCCCGAGTTCGTTCTTGCCCCCGGGCGCGGGGCTTGTCGGTAGCGCAACGGAGCGCGCGGCCGCGCCGCGCGCAAAGGCTCAGAAAAAGGTGTCCGCGACGTCGATGACGCGGTACTGCTCGTCCACCAGCAGGACCTGGCGCCACTTGTCGAACGTCAGGCAGGGATGGGAGATGTCGAAGGCGATCATGTCGCCAACCTGGATGTCGTCGTGCTCGCCGATCTGCATGAACGCGTGCTGGTCCATCATGGCGGTGAGCTTCCATTGGGACGGCGCGGCGCCGGGCGCGCTTTGCCCGGGACGGAAATGCAGCGAAGGCGTCGGCAGGCCGGCGTCGAAGGCGGCGTCGCGCTTGCCCATGGCCACGATGGCGCGGCCAGGCTCGGGCAGCGACTGCACGTAGGCCCAGACCTGCAGCGCCGGCTGCAATCCCGGCTCCATCTTGTGGGCGACGGGATTGTTGGCATTGATGCGCTCGGCGGCCGAGCGGTAGACGCCGACGTCGTGCGACAGGTAGCAGCCGGGGCGCAGCACGATCTCCAGCGGCGCGCCGATGTCCAGTTGCGAGAATTCCTCGGCCACCACGTCGAACCACGCCGAACCGGCGCCGGAGATCAAGGCGGGGCCGTTCTTGCGCAGCCGGCCGGTGCTGGCCAGCCCGCGCAGGGCGTCGGTGGCGCGGCGCAGGAAGGCGCGGATCGCGGTTTCCTCCTGCAGCACGCCTTCGTAGACTTCGATGCCGGCCAGCGCCAGCCCGGGCCAGCGGCCGATTTCTTCGGCCACAGCCTGCAGTTGCGCGTCGTCGCGCACGCCGGTGCGGCCGCCGGCCGGGCCCAGCTCGATCAGCACGGGCAGCACCAGGCCCTGCTCGCCAAAGTAACGGCCCAGCTGGGCGGCGTTGGCGACGGAATCGACAATGCAGAAGTAGGTGAACGCCGGGTCGCGCAGCAGCTTGGCGATCAGCGCCATGTTGGCGCGGCCGACCAGTTGGTTGGCCATCAGTACCCGGCGGATGCCATGGTTGTAGGCCGCCACCACCTGCGGCGCGGTCGCCAGGGTGATGCCCCAGGCGCCGTTGTCGACCTGGCGCTGGAACAGCGCGGGGCTCATGGTGGTCTTGCCGTGCGGCGCCAGCTTGACGCGGTAGGCTTCCATGAAGCGCTGCATCCATTGCAGGTTGTGCCGCACGCGGGCCTCGTACAGCACCGCCACCGGCAGGCTGACGTCCTCGGCCAGCAGGTTCCAGTTCAGCGCCGCCACGCCGGCGTTGGTACAGGCGGCGGGAAAGGCGCCCAGGCCCTTGCCGTTGGCGTCCAGGGGGGCTGCGGTGATGGAGGAGTGGGGCATGGCGGCGGTTCGTCTCTGGAAAATATTTACGGCAAATTCGTTTTTTTTAATTATCCTGAAAGAAATTTACAAGCGGCAGTTGGGAGTTACCCGTAGTCGGCGACCGCCATGGCAGACGCCGGCAGGCGCCGGCCAGGCGAACCGACAGGCGGCTGCACTCTCGCGGCCATTGGCGCGACAATAGGCAATCCGCGGCGATGCCTGTTTGCCGCCCCACACAAGGAAGATTCATGCTGAAAGTCGCTTTGGGCCAGTTCGCCGTCAGCCGCGTCTGGGAAGAAAACGCCCAGGTGTGCGTCGATCTCATGGCGCGCGCCCGGGATGGCGGGGCCGGCCTGCTGGTGCTTCCCGAGGGCATCCTGGCGCGTGACATCACCGATCCGCAGATCGTGCTGAAGGCCGCCCAGCCGCTGGATGGCCCCTTCATGACGCGGCTGCTCGAGGCCAGCCGCGGCTCCTCGCTGGCCACCATGATGTGCGTGCACGTCCCGACCGGCGACGGCCGGGTCTGGAACACGCTGGTCACGCTGCAGGACGGCCGCATCGTGTCGCAGTATCGCAAGCTGCACCTGTACGACGCCTTCACCATGAAGGAATCGACCAACGTCACGCCCGGCAACGACATTCCGCCGCTGCTGGAGATCGGTGGGCTGAAGGTCGGCCTCATGACCTGCTACGACGTGCGCTTCCCGGAACTGGCCCGGCGCCTGGCGCTGGACGGCGCCGACCTGCTGGCGCTGCCGGCGGCCTGGGTGCGCGGCCCGTTGAAGGAAAAGCACTGGGAAGTGCTGGTGACGGCGCGCGCGCTGGAAAACACCTGCTACGTCGCCGCCACCGGCGAGTGCGGCGAACGCAATATCGGCTGCAGCATGGTGGTGGATCCGCTGGGCGTGGTCACCGCCCAGGCCGGCGAGGCCCCGGCGCTGGTGTTCGCCGACATCGATCCCGAGCGCCTGGCGCACGCCCGCAAGGTGCTGCCGGTGCTGGCCAACCGCCGCTTCGGGACCCCGGAACTGGCCTGAAGCGACGGTTTCTCGCGGGGCTGCCGGGTGGGCCGCCGCACGCGGGCTCCCGGCCGGGCCGCCCGGGGCGGAGGGCAGCCGGACATGTTGTAATACTGGCTTGATTTCCTTGCCGTCTTCCCCCATCTGCTGCCAATGAGCAACGATCTCTTCGCGGCCGATCCCGCCCATCGGCCTTACGTGCCCCTGGCCGAACGCCTGCGCCCGCGAACGCTGGCCGACGTCGTCGGCCAGTCGCACCTGCTGGGGCCGGACAAGCCGCTGCGCGTGGCCTTCGAGTCGGGCCGCCCGCACTCCATGATCTTCTGGGGCCCGCCGGGCGTGGGCAAGACCACGCTGGCGCGCCTGATGGCCGACGGTTTCGATGCCCAGTTCATCGCCATTTCCGCCGTGCTGGGCGGCGTCAAGGACATCCGCGACGCCGTCACCGTGGCGCAGGTGGCGCAGGGCCAGGGCCGCCGCACCATCCTGTTCGTCGACGAGGTGCACCGCTTCAACAAGGCGCAGCAGGACGCGTTCCTGCCTTACGTCGAAAGCGGCCTGTTCACCTTCATCGGCGCCACCACCGAGAACCCCTCGTTCGAGGTCAACTCGGCGCTGCTGTCGCGCGCCCGCGTCTACGTGCTGCAATCGCTCACGCCCGAGGAACTGCAGCAACTGGTCGACCGCGCCATCACGGCGTTCAACGACGGCCACGAAGAGGGCGCGCGCATCCACATCGACGCCGACGCGCGCGAACAGCTGGCGGCCTGGGCCGACGGTGACGCGCGCCGGCTGATCAGCGCGGTCGAGGTGGTGGCCGAATCGGCGCAGGCCGCCGGCCGCGACACGGTCGACGCGGCCTGGCTGGAGATCTCGCTGTCGCAGAACCTGCGACGCTTCGACAAGGGCGGCGACGCCTTCTATGACCAGATCAGCGCGCTGCACAAGTCGGTGCGCGGCTCCAATCCCGACGCCGCGCTGTACTGGTTCTGCCGCATGATCGATGGCGGCGCCGATCCCAAGTACCTGGCGCGCCGGCTGGTGCGCATGGCGGTCGAGGACATCGGCCTGGCCGACCCGCGCGCCACCGACCTGGCGGTCAACGGCGCCGACATCTACGAACGGCTGGGCTCGCCCGAAGGCGAGCTGGCGCTGGCCCAGGCGGTGGTCTACATGGCCTGCGCGGCCAAGTCCAACGCCGTCTACAACGCCTACAACCAGGCGCGCAAGTTCGCCGCGGAACATGGCAGCGCGCCGGTGCCAATCCATCTGCGCAATGCGCCCACCAAGTTGATGAAACAATTGGGCCATGGCAAGGCCTACCGCTATGCCCACGACGAGCCGCACGGCTACGCCGCGGACGAGCAATATTTCCCCGATGGGCTCAAGCCTTCCTTCTACCGGCCGACCGATCGCGGCCTGGAGGCTAAAATCCAGCAGAAATTGGCATTCCTACGCGAGCTGGACGCGCAGGAACGCGCCAAGAAACGGTAACGGGCGCCGCCCGTTGCTTCCCGCAATCTCACCGACATCACCATGCTAGACCCGATACTGCTGCGCAAAGACCTGCAAACCGTCGTAGACCGCCTCAAGAGCCGTGGCGTGTCCTTCGACACGGAACGGTTCAACGAGCTGGAGTCTCGCCGCAAGGCGGTCCAGACCGAAACCGAATCCCTGCAAGCCCGCCGCAACGCGCTGGCCAAGCAGATCGGTCAACTCAAGGCCAAGGGCGAGGACGCCAGCGCCGTCATGGCCGAATCGCAGGCCGTGCCCGAGCGCCTGAAGCAGCTGGAAGAAGAGCTGGCCGCCCTGCAGCAACCGCTCAACGAGTTGCTCATGTCGGTGCCGAACCTGCCGCACGCCAGCGTGCCGCTGGGCGAGTCCGCCGACGATAACGTCGAAGTGCGCCGCTGGCTGCCGGCCGCCGCGGGCGCCGATGGCAACCCGCCCGCGCTGCCGTTCGAGGCCCGCGACCACGTCGCGCTGGGCGAACCGCTGGGCCTGGACTTCGATACCGCCGCCAAGCTGTCGGGCGCGCGCTTCTCGTTCATGCGCGGTCCCATTGCCCGCCTGCACCGCGCGCTGGCGCAGTTCATGCTCGACCTGCAGACCGGCACGCACGGCTACACCGAGTGCTACACCCCGTACATCGTCAACGCCTCGACGCTGTACGGCACCGGCCAACTGCCCAAGTTCAAGGATGACATGTTCGCCGTGTCCAAGGGCGGCGGCGACGACGATCCCAAGGTCGACGAGCACGGCAAGCCGTTCGTGCGCGAAGACCAGTACCTGATCTCGACGTCGGAAATCACCCTGACCAGTGTGGTGCGCGACACCATTCAGGCCGCCGCCGACCTGCCGCTCAAGCTCACCGCCCACACCCCGTGCTTCCGTTCCGAAGCCGGCAGCGGCGGGCGCGATACCCGCGGCATGATCCGCCAGCACCAGTTCGACAAGGTCGAAATGGTGCAGGTTACGCAGCCCGACCAGTCCTATGAGGCGCTGGAGGGCATGGTCGGCCATGCCGAGCGCGTGCTGCAATTGCTGGGGCTGCCGTACCGGGTGATGCTGCTGTGCACCGGTGACATGGGGTTCGGCTCGGCCAAGACCTACGACCTGGAGGTGTGGCTGCCGGCGCAGAACACCTGGCGCGAGATTTCGTCGGTGTCCAACTGCGAAACCTTCCAGGCGCGCCGCATGCAGGCGCGATTCCGCAACGCCCAGGGCAAGCCCGAATACGTGCATACCCTGAACGGCTCGGGACTGGCCGTGGGCCGCGCGCTGGTGGCGGTGCTGGAAAACCATCAACAGGCCGATGGCAGCATCCTGGTGCCCGAGGCGCTGCAACCTTACATGGGCGGCCTGACGGTATTGAAGCCTTGACCCTGGCCGGAGCGATCCGCAAATAAAAAACGGAGCCCGCGGGCTCCTTTTTTTATTGTTCGCATGGACCGGGCACGCCACTTGCTGATTATGCAAGTCGACCACACGGCGGATGGGGCGGAAAGTCCGGCCTATTTATGATCGAGACATATTTCTGTCGCGTCCGTGGATTATGTTGGCGGCGTGACTGCCTGATTTTGATGTGAGCAATTGTGTATTTTCAATAAAAGGGCCGGATAGTTCGGCACAATACATCTGCGTTTTACACGCCTCATTCACACATATAACAAGGAGTTGTCCATGACTTCAAGAATGATTGGAGATTTTCGGGTGAGATGCGCTGTGAGTCAGGATGACGAGCAGGGCTACCGCGTGCAGATATGGACCCGCCGGGTAGGCGGAACCGCACCGGAAAAATGCTGGACCGTGCCGGGGCAGGCGCCGTTCGCAAGCCTGGACGAAGCGGAACAGGAAAGCCGGCAACTGTTTGAAGAAATCAACGGCGTTCGTTTCAACGGTGAACCGGAGTTTGCTCATGCGTCCGCATAATGGTTGGTGGCGGGCGTCGAGCGCGCCGCGCCGCTGGATCGATCTCGTCCAGGAATCGCCGCGTTGGGCCGTTGCCAAGCCCAATCCGGCGTCGCAGCAACCGCCCGCCGTCATGACGGGCAAGTCCGTCCAGGTCCCCACGACCTGACACGAGTCCCGCCGGGCACCGGAAATTGCCCCGCAGGAAAAAAGGCCACTCCTGGGAGTGGCCTTTGTTTTTCGTGCCGTCGCGGGATCAACGATGCCAGCCGCCGCGACCGTGGTAGTAGCCTCGATCGGGACCACGCCAATGGCCTCGATGGCCGCCCCAGTAGCCGCCCCCGCGGATATAGACCGGGGCGGGGTACACGACCGGCGGCGCGACGTAGACGGGCGCCGGACGATAGTAGACCGGGGGCGGCGGCGCGTAGACGGGCGCCGGGGCCACATAGACCGGGGCGGGGGCCGCGTAGACGGGGGCCGGGTAGACCACCCCTGGCACGCCAATCGAGATGCCGACGTCGACCCGGGCCAATGCGACGCTGGAGATCAGCAGGCCGGCGGCGCCGACCCCTGCGATTAACCATTTTTTCATGTTGCACCTGCCTACTGCGTGACGCAGCAAAGTTGAGTATTCGTTGACGCTATTTTCGACCTTTTCGGCGCGGCGAAGGTAAGCGACCCGTCCTCAATAGCGACAATCCGCAACGGTTGCCGCCGTGCCGGCGGCGCCGATGTTGCGGCGCGTCAGCCCGCTTCCACTCTGGCGAACCCCGGGGTGAAATCGACTGAAATAAGGCGGCGCCGACTTCGGCGGGGCGGACGGGTTACAGGTAGTCACCATCAGCGCGGGCGGATTCCCCTGTCGGCAACACCGGTACGCCTGCGCCAAGGCGGTGCCCCGGGGCCGTGCCTCGCTCCGGAGGGTCGTTTTCCCGACTTCGCCCTAGCGCTCGTCAGGCTGTTGGCAGCGGAACTCGACCACCCAGACCCAGGGATTGGCGGCCCAGGCATGCGCGCCATAGCGCTCGCACCAGGTCAGGGCGAACGCGGTCTGCAGCGGCACGCCCGGCAACAGCGCCGAGGAGTGATAGAGCGCCTGCGTGCCTTCGGCCCGCGCATCCGCTTCGGACAGTCTCTGCAGGCGCTGGATGCGCACGCCGACCACGACGGCGGTGGCGAAGGGTTTGCCGGATTCGTCCTCGAGGGTGATGCTTTCGCCGGATTTGCCATAAGGGCAACTTATCCAGGGGGAAGTCTTGCGCAACTCGCCCTCGCCTTCCGCGGGACCCATGGCGACCCACTTCCCGGAATCGGCCGCGTCGGCATACCAGGCGGTGGTCAGCTTGGTGGGCTGCGGTTTGACGATGCGCCGGGTTTGCACTTTATAGCCATCGAGAATGGCTTGCTTGAGTGGCTCGCTGAATTGGAGTGCTTGCCTTTTCATACCTGTGTTGTTCCCCTCACGTCCGACGCTTGCATACCAATGGTGCTGCGGCCGAGTCGACACGTGCCAACATGGCGGGCTTTCCGAAACCTCGCATGAAACAGTATGACGCGTCGCAATCGTCGTGTCAGGCAAAGGGTTACTTGTGTGTCTTTTTGAATACGCCCCGGCGTTGTTTGTATACTCGGGGCATGAATACTGACCTGCACGATCTCAAGCCCGGTTACTACTGGTACACCATGGCCAACGACCCGCTGGCCGTCATCCATATTCACGACGACGGCGGCGCCACGTTGATGGGCACCGACTATCGCCTCAGCGCCGAAGGCGTCGCGGACATGCTCCGCCAGGGCCAGCGCTTCTTCTGGATCGAACCGCCGCAGCAAGCCTGATCCGGCCGCCGCCCGGATACCCGGGGCATGCAGGCGAGAGGCGAGGCCAAGGACGTCCCCATGACCGATATGTTGTTAAACGACGTTCGACTGCCCGATGGCGCGGCGGTCGACGTATTGATTTCCCGCGGCCGTATCGAACGCATCGGGCCGAACCTGCAGGCGCCCGCCGGCGTGGCGCGCGAGCCGGGGGCGGGCGCGCTGCTGTTGCCGGGACTGGTCGAAGGGCACACGCACCTGGACAAGACCACCTGGGATTCTCCGTGGTACGTGAACCAGGTGGGCCCGGCGCTGACCGACCGCATTGACAATGAGCGCGCCTGGCGCGCCGCCAGCGGCCATGACGCGGCCAGTCATTCGCGCGCGCTGGCGCTGGCCTTCCTGCGTGAAGGCACCACGCGCATCCGCAGCCACGTCGACGTCGATACGGATGCCGGCCTGCGTCACCTGGAGGGCGTGCACCGCACGCGCGCGGCGCTGGCCGGCCGGGTGGAGATCCAGACCGTGGCGTTTCCCCAATCGGGCCTGCTGGTGCGGCCGGGCACGGCGGCGTTGCTGGACCGGGCGCTGGCAGAGGGCGCGGACGTGTTGGGCGGACTCGACCCTTGCGCCATCGACCGCGACCCGGCGCAATCGCTCGACGTGCTGTTCGGCCTGGCCGACAAGCATGGCAAACCGCTGGACATCCACCTGCACGAACCGGGTGAACTGGGCGCGTTTTCGCTCGACCTGATTCTGGACAGGGTGCGCGCGCTGGACATGCGCGGCCGTGTCGTCATCAGCCATGCGTTCTGCCTGGGCGGCGTGGATGCCAGGCGGCTGGATGGCCTGCTCAAGCGCCTGGCGGCGCTGGACGTGGCGCTGCTGACCACCGCGCCGCCGTCGCGGCCGGTGCCGCCGCTGCGCGCCTGTCGCGACGCCGGCGTGACGCTGTTCGGCGGCAACGACGGCATCCGCGATACCTGGACGCCCTATGGCAGCCCCGACATGCTGGCGCGCGCCATGATGATCGGCCTGCGCAACGACCTGCGCCGCGACGACGAGATCGGCTGGGTCTTCGACTGCGTCAGCACCGCCGCGGCCCGCGCCTGCGGATTCGCGCACTACGGGCTTGAGCCCGGCGCGCGCGCCGACCTGGTGCTGGTGGCGGCCAGCGGCGTGGCCGAAGCCGTGGCGCAACGCGCGCCGCGCCGCCTGGTGATCTCGGGCGGCAAGGTGGTGGCGCGCGATGGCCGCTTGCTGGATGGCGCGGCGGCGTAGGCGCCGCCTGGCCGTCAGCGTCGCGCGGCCGCCTGATCCTCGGCCAGTTCCACGAATACCCGCATCAATTCGGAGCGCACCCCCGAGCGCGGCCAGATCGCGCCGACCGTGCGCACCGGACAGGGCGCCGGCAGCGGCCAGCGCTTGACCGGCGCCGACACACCCGTGGTGGCCCAGTCGGGCAGCAGCGCCACTCCCAGCCCCTCCGAGACCAGCTTGGCGATCGAATCGATGCCGTCCAGCTCGAAGCGCACCTGCGGCCGCAGGTCGCGGGCACGCAGGTAGTCGTCGGCCATGCGGCCGCCCACCACGCTGCGGTCGTAACGGATATAGGGTTCGCGCGCAATCACCGCAAGCGGGTCGCGCACCGGCATGTCGACCGGGGTCACCAGCACCAGCGGCTCGCGCCGCAGGTCGCGCCAGACGCAGGACTTGGGAATGGCGAACAGCGGATGCACCAGCAGCGCGCCGTCCAGCTCGCCCGACAGCACCTTGCCGTAGAGCAGGGTGGTGGGGGCCGGCTCGATGTAGATCTCGATGTGGGGATGGCGCGCCGCCCAGGTGCGCAGCACCGGCGGCATGATGCCGGTGAGCGCGGTGGGCGTGGCGCCCAGGCGCAGCGGGCCGGCGGGCAGGTCGGACTCGGTGGCCGCCGAACGCAGGTCGCGCAGGTCGCGCAGCACGTTGCGGGCTCGTTCCAGGATGCGGGTGCCGGCGGCGGTCGGCTTGACCGTGCGGCCCGAGCGGGCGATCAACGCGCTGCCCATGTCCGCCTCGAGCGCGCGCAGCCGCTGCTGCACCGTGGCGGGCGTCAGCCCCTGGTGGCGCGCGGCCTGCGCGATGGAGCCCAGCTCCACCACGTGCACATAGGTCTGCAGGAATCTCGAATCCATCGTCGGGCGCTCTCGGAAGATGCTTTTTCCATATTCTAAATATGGTTCAAGATAATTGTTTGTTTCTTTGATGGCGGCAAGAATGCGTCTGAGCGTTGCGCCGGCGCAAGGCGCGCCGGCCGTGCAACCCGCAATATTCCCCTCATCAGGAGCCAGCCGTGCCCATCATTGAATCCATCGACGTTTGCGCAGCCGCCGTGCCTTTGGACAAGGTCACCTCGTTTTCGAACCGCACCGTCTCCACCCGCCACTACGGACTGGTAAAGGTCCGCAGCACCGACGGCATCGAAGGCATCGGCTTCTGCTACGTCGGCAGCGCCGGCGGCGTGATCTTCGAGGCCGCGGTGCAAAGCCTGCTGGCGCCGGTGCTGCTGGGCAAGGATTCGCACGCGGTCGAGGGGCTGTGGCAGGCGATGTACCAGGAGGCCCTGTTGCAGGGGCGCCAGGGCACGGTGATGCGCGCGATCAGCGCGCTGGACATCGCGCTGTGGGACCTGAATGCCAAGGCCGCCGCCCTGCCGTTGCACAAGTTCCTCGGCGCGGTCGAACTGGAATCGGTGCCGGCCTATGCCAGCGGCGGCTACTACCTGGATGGCAAGACGCCGCAGCACCTGGGCGAGGAAATGGCCAGCTACGTCGCCAAGGGCTTCTCCGCCGTCAAGATGAAGACCGGGCGCCTGTCGCCGCGCGAGGAAGAGGCGCGGCTGAAGGCGGCGCGCGAGGCCGTCGGGCCGGATGTCGAGCTGATGATGGACTGCAACAACGCCTGGCAGGACGTGACCCAGGCCATGCAGTACATCCGCCGCTTCGAGCAGTACGAGCCATACTTCATCGAGGAGCCGTTCGGCCCCGATGACATCGACAGCCACGCCAAGCTGGCGCGCCTGACGCACCTGCCCATCGCCACCGCCGAGATCGGCTATGGCCGCTGGTATCACAAGGAGCTGCTGGACAAGGGCGCGGCCGGCATCCTGCAGACCGACGCGGCGGTGTGCGGCGGCATCACCGAATGGAAGCGCATCGCGGCGACCGCGGCGAGCTATGGCGTGGTGGTGTGCCCGCACTGGTTCCACGACGTGCACGCGCCGCTGGTGGCCGCCACGCCCAATGCGCGTTATGTTGAATTTTTCTGGGACGACCAGGTCCTGAATTTCCGCAAGCTGGTGGACCGCCAACTGAGCCACAAACAGGGCCGTGTGGTGCTGCACCAGGAGCCGGGGTTGGGATTCGGTTTCGATGAACGCATGGTCGAGCGCTACGGCAAGTGGACCCGCATCGGCCGCTGACAGGAGAGTCTTCATGAGCACACGCGCCGCGGACCGGCCGCAAGGCGTCTATTCGCCGGTCCTCACGCCCTTCAACGCGGACCTGTCGCCCAGCGTGCCGCGCTTCGTCGGGCATTGCCGCGCCCTGCTGGAGCAGGGCGCGGGCCTGGCGATCTTCGGCACCAACTCCGAGGCCAATTCGCTCAGCGTGGCCGAAAAGCGCCAATTGCTGGATGCCTTGCTGGAAGCCGGGCTGCCGGCCGCGCGCATGATGCCGGGCACCGGCGCCTGCGCGTTGCCGGACGCCGTGGAGCTGACCCGTCATGCCGTCAGCGCGGGCTGCGGCGGGGTGCTCATGCTGCCGCCGTTCTATTACAAGGGCGTCAGCGACGAGGGCCTGTTCCGCGCCTATGCCCACGTGATCGAACGGGTCGCCGACGAACGCCTGCGGATCTACCTGTATCACATCCCGCCGGTGTCGGGCGTACCCATCAGCCTGGGTCTCATCGACCGCCTGCTGGGCGAGTTCCCCGGTATCGTCGCCGGCATCAAGGACAGTTCGGGCGACTGGGACAACACGGCGGCGATGCTGCGGGACTTCCAGCCGCGCGGCTTCGACGTGTTCGCCGGCACCGAGACCGTCCTGCTCGAAACCATGCGGGCTGGCGGCGCGGGCTGCATCACCGCCACCGGCAACGTCAACGCCGCGCCCATCGTCGCGCTCTACCGCGCCTGGCGCGAACCCGACGCCGAAGCGCGGCAGCGCGCCCTGAACGACACCCGCGCCATTTTCCAGGCCTATCCGATGATCCCGGCCATGAAGGCGGCCATCGCGCAACGACGCAATGATCCGGTCTGGGCCACGGTGCGGCCGCCGCTGGTGGAGCTGACCGCCGCGCAGGCGGCGCAACTGGCCCAGCGGCTGGCGGTACCCGCGGCCTGAGCCGCATCGCAGGACGCCGCGTCATCGGCCGGCCACCTTGAGTGGCCGATGGAAGGCGAGGGCGGGCAAGGTTTACCAACAGTCGCCGGGCACGAACCCGGCGCGCGAGGAGACACGCATGCAACGTAGGGACTTCATTACCGGCGCCGCGGCGCTGGGGGCGGCGCTCGTCCTGCCGTCAGCCCGGGCGCAGGAGCTGCCGCCGGGGCCGGTCAAGATCGTGGTCGGCTTTCCGGCCGGGGGCGGCACGGATGTGCTGGCTCGGCTGCTGGGACAGAAGCTGGGCGTGATGTGGAACATCCCGGTGATCGTCGAGAACCGCGCCGGCGCGGCCGGCATCATCGCCGCCGAACAGGTCGCGCGCCAGCCGGGCGACGGCAACACCCTGTTGATGGCGCACGTCAACAGCCACGGCATCGCGCCGGGCCTGCAGCCCAAGCTGACCTATTCGGCCGAACGCGATTTCTCGCCCATCGCGCTGGTGGGCAAGACGCCCACGCTGCTGATCGGCGGCGCGGCGCAGCCCGCCAGGACCCTGCCCGACCTGGTGGCGTTGTGTCGCGCGCAACCCGGCAAGATCATCTTCGGCTCGGCCGGCAGCGGATCGGCCCAGCACCTGGCGCTGGAGATCTTCAAGGCCCGCGCCGGCATCGATGTGCTGCACGTGCCCTACAAGGGCTCGGCGCCGCTGATGAACGATCTGCTGGGCGGCCACGTGCAATATTGCTTCGAGGGCATGACCACGGCCACGCCGCTGATCCAGTCCGGCAAGGTGATGGCGCTTGCGCAGACCCTGCAGCAGCGCTCCAGGAGCCAGCCCGATGTGCCGACGGTGGCCGAGCAGGGCTACCCGGGCTTCGAGGCCAGCATCTGGTTCGGCATGGTCGGCCCGGCCAGAATGCCGGCCGACATGATAGCGCGCATGAACCGGGACATCGACCGCGTGCTGGCCATGACCGACGTGCAGGAAAAGCTGGCGCAGGTGGGCGCGGAAGACGGCGGCGGCAGCGCGCAGCGGTTCGCCGATTTCATGCGCGCCGAGCAGCGCAAATACGCCAAGACCATCCAGGACGCGAAGATCGTGGCGGAAGGTTGAAATCGGCGGCCGGGATCAGAAATCCACGGTTGCCGACAGCATGACCGTGCGCGGCGCGCCCATGGCCAGGCTGGTCCATTGGGGCATCGACCAATAGGCCTTGTTGGTCAGGTTGTGGACGGTGGCGCGCAAGGTCAGCGGTCGGCCCGCCACCTTCGTGGCATAGCGCGCGCCGACATCGTAGATCGTGCGTCCCGCCACCGACAGCGAATTGGAGGTATCGATGTACTGCTTGGATGCCGACGTCGCGTTGGCGGTCAGCGTCAGGCCGCGCAGCTGCGGAACATCCCATTCCGCGCCCAGTTTGCCTTGCAGCTTGGGAACGCCGGTCGCTGTGTTGCCCTGGTTGATGCCGCCGGCCGTCTTGGTCAGCTTGGGATCCATGTAGGCAATGCCGCCCATCAGGCGCACGCCCTCCAGCGGCGAGCCGAAGAAGGTCCATTCGATGCCGCGGTTGCGCTGTTCCCCGCCGAAGGAAAAGGTGTTGGTCGCCGGGTCGGTGTAGCTGCTGGGTCGGGTAATTTCATACAGACTCAGCGTGTGCGCGAAATCGCCCAGGTCGAGCTTGAGGCCGACTTCCTTCTGCTTGCTCTTGTAGGGGGCGAACACCTCGCCCGCATTGGCCGCGCTGATCGGGGCCGTGGCGCCCTGGCTCAGGCCTTCGATGTAGTTTGCGTAAATCGAGAGCGAGTCGGTGGCCTTGAACAAGATCGCGGCCGCGGGGGTGACGGCGCTTTCGTCGTAGCGCGAGGTGCGCGCGCCGGTCGCGACGTTGTACGAATCGGCCACCACCTGCTGGTGCCGCGCGCCCAGCGTCAGCTGCACCCGGCCATCGGCGAAGGACAAGGTGTCGGCCAGTCCATAACTGCTCAGGCGCAGTTTGGTCTTCGTGATCTGCGGCGCGATGAACGTATCGGGCGCGGGACCCCATACCGGGTGGTAGATGTTGGTGATCCAATCGGGTCCGAGCGCGTTGCGCCGGCCGAATTGCTCGTCGGTGTGAGCGTAGTAAGTGGCGTTCAGCGCCCATTCATGGGCGACGGCGCCGGTGCGGAACTTGCCGCGCAAACCGGCCTCGGCCGACTGCTTCTCGACTTCGAAGCGCAGGTCGCTGACGTTGGTGCGATAGTCGCCGGCGTTGTTGAAGACTTCCACCGTTTGTACGCTGGTTGTCTTGTACTTGGTGTCACTGGTGCCGACCGCGGCGTAGGCCGTCAGTTGGTCGCTCAGGTCGATCTCGCCACGGGCCATCAAGCCTTCGTCGCGGGTGTCGAAAAAGGCCCAGGTCGGGTTGAGCAGGGTATCGGGCTTCGGCGGCTTGGGCACGCTCACGCCGCGCGCCAGGTTGATGCCCCGGGTTGGACCGTCCACGCGGTCCTGGCTGCTGTAGACGTCGATGGAAATGCGGGCCCGGTCGGCGCGCAGGTCCAGTCCCAGCGCGGCCAGCTGGGACTTCTGGTCCTGCTGCTTGACCGCCGTACCGCCATCCCGGTAGACGCCATTGAAACGGATGCCGAACTGCTGGTTCTCGCCGAAACGCCGACCCAGGTCGATATGGCCGCCGAACTGCGAGTCCGACATGTAGGTCGCGGTCAGGCTCGCTACCGGCACGTCGCCGGCCCGCTTGGGCACGAGGTTGACGGCGCCGCCGACCGAGCCGCCCGGCGGCATGCCGTTGAGCAGGGCCGAGGGCCCTTTCAGGACCTCGATGCGCTCGAACATCTCGGGCGAGGCGCGGTAGTAGGGCGAGATGCCGTAGAGCCCGCCGAACGAGACATCGTTGATGTTGGAACTGAAGCCGCGGATCGAATAGTTCTCGGCGATGGTGCCTTGCACGCCGGTGGAGAACACCGAGGGATCGGTGGCGGAAATCACGTCGGTGATGTCGCGCGCTTGCCGGTCCGCGACGAATTTGTCGGTGTAGCTGACGGTGCTGAAGGGCGTTTCCATGAAATCCTTGTCGCCCAGCATGCCGACACGGCCGCCGGTGGCCACCTGTCCGCCGGCGTAGGGCTGCACGGTTTCGCCCTGCCCATGGACGGTGACGGCCTGCAGGGTGGTCACGCCCTCCGCCGTGGCGGCCGCGCGCGGGGTTTCAGTGGCGTCCGCGGCCAAGCCGGCAGTCTGCGCCCGCGCGGACGGAACCGCCGCCGCGGCGAGTATCACGCCCAGCCAGATCGCCGCCTGTACGGCGGCCGCGGTGCGCTTCAACTCGAAGGCGGTGGTGCGGCGGATAGCCTGCGGCGCGGGGAGGGCGATACGGTTTTGACGGCACAGTGCGTTCATGCCGATTCCTTTCAATGTAGGTTGAAAAATTGCTTCGGTTTGAAAACAAGAAAACGAGTGAGATCGAGAATTGTTTATGAAAGAACCCGCCAGGAAAAACGGCCGGGTTTCAGTCCTGGTAGCCCTTGATGACGTCGTCGATCACCAGCTGCAACGAAGTCACGCTGGCGGCGGTGGTGTACCAGGCGTCGGCGTCGACGAACACCACGCGGCCGTTCTTCCAGGCATTGGTCTGCCGCAGCAGCGGGTTGCTCATGCGCTCGGCATCCATGACGGGGCGCCGTTCCATGACCGCGGTACGGTCGACCACGTACAGGATGTCGGGATTGGCTTGCTGAATGAACTCGCTGGAAATCGGCTGGCCGTGCAGGCTGGAATCGACGAGTGTGCTGGCGGGTCTGACGCCCAGCGCGTCGAAGACAAAGGCGTAGCGCGACTGCACGCCGAAGGAGCTGAAGGCCCCGTTGTTGAACATAACGATCATGGCCTTCTCGGGACGGCCTTCCGTCAAGCGGCGGGCGGCTGCCACTTTGGCATCGAGCTCGGCAGCCTTGCGGCGGGCCACGTCCTCTTTGCCGAAGAGACGTCCCAGCGTCATCAGGTGATCTTTGATGACGGCGAGGTGCTGGCCCTTGCTGTTGCCGAAGTCCACATCGAAATGCAGCGTCGGGGCGATTTCGGTCAGCTCACGGTAATGGTTGGCCTGGATCGGGGAGATCAGGATCAGGTCGGGCTTGAGCGCGTGCACCCGTTCCAGGTTGGGCTGGACGATGGCGCCCAGGTCCAGCACGCTGGCGTCTTCCTTGTAGCGCGCGAGAAAGTGCGGCACATAGTCCTTGGTCATGCCCACGATCGGCACGCCCAACTGGTCGAGCGTATCGGCTTCGTTCATGTCCAGCACCGCGACGCGCCGGGGCGGGCGCGTGATCGTCGTCGTGCCCAGCTTGTGGGTGATGCTGATGGGCGAGTCGAATGCCGGCGAGGCCTGCGCCGCCTGGGGCGGCTGGGCGGGCTTGTCGCCGCACGCCTGCAGGACGACCATCGCGATCATTGCCAGGCCCAGGGCGCGGCAGGTGCTTTTCCAGCTCATATCGGAACTCCGGATGGATTGAAGTAGTTGCAGAGACAGCCGCGTTCGTTGCGCAAGACCTCGAAATCCAGCTCGTACAGCGCGCGCAGGCGCGGCTCGGTCACCACCTGCGCCGACGGGCCGCTGCCATGCAGGGCGCCGTCCTTGAGCGCGACGATATGGTCGGAATAGTTGGCGGCGAAGTTGATGTCGTGGATCACCAGGATCACGGTGCGGCGTTGCTCGTCGCACAGGCGACGCAGCGCCCGCATGATCTGCACGGCATGCTTCATGTCGAGGTTGTTCAGCGGTTCGTCCAGCAGCAGCACATCCGTCTGCTGCGCGATCGTCATCGCCAGGAACGCCATCTGGCGCTGGCCGCCGCTGAGTTCATCGAGATAGGCATCGCGCAGCGGTGTCAGGCTCAGGAAGTCGATGGCCGAGTCGACCGCGCTGCGGTCGGCGGCCGTCAGCGTGCCGCGGCTGTAGGGGAAGCGGCCGAAGGCGACCAGCTCCTGCACCGTCAGGCGCAGGTCGAACCCCGGTGCCTGGCGCAGGGTGGCGACGCGCCGCGCGTACTCGGCGATCCGCAAGTTCGTCACCGGCTGCCCATCGAGCAGGATCTCGCCGCCGCTGGGTTCCAGCAGCCGCGCCATCAGCATCAGCAGCGTGGATTTGCCGGCGCCGTTGGGGCCGATCAGCGAGGTCACGCGCCGCGCCGGGAATTCGGCGTCGATGCCGTCCAGGACGGTTCTGGCGCCGTAGGTCTTGCGAAGATTGCGGACGGTGATCATCGTGTGGCTCGGCCTCGGAACGTCAGGGCAAGGAAGTACGCGCCGCACACCAGGTTGACGAGGATGCTGACCGAGGTCTTGTAGTTGAAGGCGTGTTCGACCAGCAGCTGGGCGACGATGAATACGGCAATGGCGACGCCGCAGCCCAGGGGCAGCGTGATCCGGTGCCGGTTGCTGCCCGCCACCGCGTAGGCGATGTTGGCGACAAAGATGCCCATGAAGGCCGTGGGCCCGATGAGGCTGGTCGATACCGCCACCAGAATGGCGATCAGCGCCAGGTAGCGGCGGACATATCGGGCATGGTGCACGCCCAGCGACATCGCCTGGTCGCGGCCGAGCGCCAGCACGTCGAGCGCGGGCGGGCCGCCGCGAGCTGCGAAGCACACCGCCGCCAGTGCCACCGTTGCGTAGAGCAGGGTTTCGGTCGTCGCTCGATTGAACGAGGCGTAGCCCAGTCCCTGGAACACGGCGAATTCGCCCGGGCTGATGCGCAGCTGAACGAACTGCGTGAAAGTCGTGATCACCATCGTCAGCACCAGGCCGAGCAGCAGCATCCGGTACACATCGTTGCCGCCGCGCAGCAGCCAGCGATGCACCACCCAGGAATAGGCCAGCATCAGCCCCACCGAAACCAGGAAGTTTCCGGCCACGCCGAGCATCGCCATGCCGTGCGTGCCCATCAACAGAAGCAGCAGCGACTGCCACAGCAGATACACCGCCTCGTAGCCCATCACGGCGGGCGTCAGGATGCGGTTGCCGGCAAGCGTCTGAAAGACGATGGCCGAAAGCGCGACGCAGATGCCGCCGACGACGATGGCCGCCAGGCGGATCAGGCGCTTGGGAATCACGTAACCGAAGTCCCCCCCGGCGCCCGCGAATACGAAGGCGATTGCCAGGGCGGCCAATGCCAGGCCGAACATCCAGAACCGGGGCGCGCGCTTCACCGCAACCCCCGCAGGATCAGGACCAGGAACATGACGCCGCCCACGCCGCCGGCCGTCAGGCCAATGGGCACTTCGAACGGGTGGATGAGCAGGCGGCCGATGATGTCGCAGGCGAGCAGCAGCGATGCGCCGCCCAGCGCGACGATGGGAAGCGTGCGGCCGAGGTTCTCGCCGTAGCGCAGTGCCACCAGGTTGGGCACGACCAGTCCGACGAATGGAATCGCCCCGACGATGATGACCGTTACGGACACCGTCACCGCGACCAGCACGAGGCCCAGCGCCGCGGTAGCCGCATAGCCGAGCCCCAGGCTGGATGCCATGTCCTCGCCCATGCCGAGCACGGTGAAGCGATGCGCGTACAGATAGGCCAGGGCGACGATGGGCAGGACCAGATAGATGATCTCGTAATGGCCCTGAACGACGCGCGAGAAATCGCCCAGCAGCCAGCCCTGCATGCTTTGCAGGATGTTGTGGCGATAGGCGTAGAACTCGGCCACGGCGCTGAGCACGCTACCGTACATCAGGCCGACGACCGGCACCAGTACCGTATTGCGCCAGCGAATGCGGCGAATGATGCCTACGTACAGCAGGCTGGAGGCCAGGCAGAACACCAGCGCGAACAGCATGCGGCTCGTCGTGCCGGCCGCCGGCGCCAGCGTCAGCGACACCAGGATGCCGAGCTTGGCGGCATCCAGCCCACCGGAAGTGCCGGGCTCGACGAAGCGATTGCGCACGATGTGCTGCAGGATGACGCCGCAGACCGACAGGCCCACGCCGGTCAGCACCACGGCCGCCAGGCGTGGCAGGCGGCTGGCCGTCAGCGTCAGCCAGGCGTCCCCCGATCCGGCAAGCGTCTGCGACCACGTCAGCGGGCTGGAGCCGACCAGCAGGGAGACGCCGCACAGCATGGCCAGCAGGCAGCACAGGCGCGCGGGCATCAGCGTTCCCGACCGGGCGCCGCCGGCGCGATGCGCCAGCCCTTGGCGGCCTGGCGCTGGGCCAGGAAACGGGCGTAGTGCCCTGCGCTTGCGCGCAACTGCGCGGGCGTTCCCGATTCGACGATCAGGCCGTCTTCCAGTACCACGATCTGGTCGGCCATGGACACGGTGGATAGCTGGTGCGCGATCACGATGAGGGTGCGCCGGCCACGCAATCGCGCCAACGTGTCGGCGATGGCCGCCTGGTTCTCGGCGTCGAGCGCGGCAGTGGCTTCGTCCACCAGCAGGATGGGCGCATTCTTGATCAAGGCGCGCGCAATGGCGATGCGCTGCCGTTCTCCGCCGGACAACCGCGCGCCGCCTTCGCCGACCGGCGTCTCCAGCCCTTGCGGCAGGCGCTCGATGATTTCGGTCACGCCGGCCAGGCGCGCGGCTTCCATGAGGTCGGCGTCGCTCGCTTCGGGCCGGCCGAGGCGGATGTTGTCGGCAATGCTGCCGGTGAACAGGTAGCTGTCCTGGAAAATCTGGCTGATCTGGCCCGCCAGTTGCGTCTGCGACATGTCGCGTACGTCGACCCCGCCGACCCGCACGCTGCCCTGGTCGGCGTCGAAGAAGCGCGCAATCAGGCGTACCAACGTGGTCTTGCCCGAGCCGGACGCGCCGATCAGTGCCGTCATGCTGCCGGGAGCGACACACAGGTTCACGCCGCGCAGCACATCGGTCTGGCCGGGCGCGTAGCGGAAGCAAACGTCGCGTAGTTCCACGCCGGCGTCCCGCGGCGGCCGCGGCGCTTGCGCCGCCGGCAACGGCGGGACCGCCAGCAGTTCGCGTATGGCGTCGAGCTGGCCGCGCGCGCCGCGCAGCGCTTCGCCGTAGGCGGCGACTTCCAGCAGCGGGTCGATGTAGCGGCCCACCAGCAGCAGTGAGACGACAAGCGCGACGATCTCGGCGGCGGCCAGCGGGTTTGCCAGTTGGACATTGAGCCATAGCGTCGCCGCGACCAGCAGCGCGGCGAACACCGCCTGCACGGCCCAGGCATTGAGAACCGAGGACAGGGATGACAGCAGGATCAGCCGCGTGCCGGAGCGCTGTTGCCGCGCCACGGCCTGCTCGACGAAGCGGGCGCCGGCGCCGTCGCCGTTGAAGGCGCGCAGCACCGACTGGGCCTGCGCGAACTCGACCATGCGCTGGCTGGTATCGGCGAAGTGGCGATGGAAGGCCCGGTCCGCGCGCCCCGACAGCCGTCCACTCAGCGCGAGCACGCCGGCCAGCAAGGGCAGGGCCGCCAGCGCGATCAGGCCCAGTTGCCAGTGCAGCGCGAGCAGGACGGCCACGATGACCACCGGCGTCACCAGACCGCCGATCACGGGCGTGAAGACATGCGCCGGCAATTGAGCCACCGCCATCATGCCCTGGGTGATCAGGTGCCCCAACCAGGCAGTGTTGTCGGCAGTGAACCAGCCCACGGGCAAACGCGCGACGTGGTCGCCCAGTCGCTGGCGCCCGCCTTGCAGCACGCAGACGCCAACGCGCACACCGGCCTGTTCCACATAGCGCCGGCCGATCCAGCAGAGCGCGACCCCGGCCAGCAGTAACGCCAGCCAAGGCAGCGCCGCGCGCGCATCGCCCGCCAGCAGATGGCTGAGCACGGGTACCTGCGCGCTGATGGTCAGGCCGCACAGCAGGCTGTAGGCCACGGCCTGGCAGGCATAGCGGCGCAAGAGGACGGCATCCGGGCCCAGCAATTGCAGCAATGTTTTCAGCATGACGCCTCCTGCAAAGGGGCGCCCGCGTGGCCGCCCAGCCGCCACATGCGCGCATAGCGGCCCTGGCGAGCCAGCAGTTGTTGGTGCGTGCCTTGCTCGACGATCACGCCGCGGTCGAGCACCAGGATGCGATCGGCGTGCATGACGGTATCGAGGCGATGGGCGATGACCAGCACGGTGCGGCCGCGCGCGAAGCGCGACAGCGCGTCCTGGATCGCCACCTCGTTGCCGGCATCCGCGGCGGCGGTGGCTTCGTCCAGAACCAGCACCGGTGCGTCCAGCAACACTGCGCGGGCAATGCTCACGCGCTGGCGTTCGCCGCCGGACAGCTGCGCATCCTCGCCCACCACCGAGTCGTAGCCTCGTGGCAGGGCCAGGATACGTTCATGGATGTTGGCCGCGCGCGCCGCGTCCTCGACTTCGCGTCGGCTTGCCGAAGGCCGTCCCAAGGCGATGTTGTCGTGGAGACTGGCGTGGATCAGGCGCACATCTTGCAGCACGAACCCGATAAGGCGGTACAGCCGCGACGTCTCGATCTGCCGCAGGTCGACGCCGCCGAGCGTGATGCGTCCATCGGTCGGGTCGAAAAAGCGCAGCAGCAATCGCGCCAATGTCGATTTGCCCGAACCGGAGGGACCGACGATCGCCGTCACCGAGCCCGGTTCCAGGGTGAAACCGAGATTCGTCAGTGCCGGCTGTTCGGCGTCATAGGCGTAGCTGACGTTTTCGAAACGGACCTCGTGGCCCGTCGGCGGGCTGTGCCGATCGGGCGAGGGCGCCGCCAGCATCGGCGTTCGCAGCAGCGCCTGGACGCGCTGGGCGGCGCCAGCGGCATTGCCCAGGTCGTGCAGCAGCGTGTGGAGCAGCAGGACCGGGGCGCAGATGCCCGGCGCCACCAGGGCGAACGGCAGCAGCTCGAGCGGCGTCATCCAGCCCAGCCCCACGAACAATGCGCCGCAGGCCAGCACCAGGCCCAGCACGGTCACCGGCGCGATCATGGCATGGGCATGCGCCATGGCCACTACCAGCGGGCGGGTGAAATCCGCGAATGCCTCGGCAAAGGCGTCAACGGCCTTGCGATACCCGTCATGTGCGCGGCCGTCTGCGCCGAATGCCTTGACCACCGGAATGCCGCTGACGAATTCGATCGTCGCGCTGTTGACCCGTCCAAGGCGGGTGACGAAGGCCTGCATGTTGGCGCCGCTGGCCCGCATGGCGCGGCGCAGGAACAGGAAGAAGCCGGGAAACGGCAACAGCGTGACGATCGCAAGGCGCCAATCCATGGCGAACAGGTAGAGCACGGAGATCAGGATCGCGCCGCCCGCGCGCCCCACCGCGGTGTAGAAGTGCGCGGTCAGGCTGTGCAGGGTGGCGATGTCGTCCTGCATGGCCTGCTTGACCTCGCCCGAGGCGCGGCTGTTGAACCACCCCAGCGGAACCCGCGCCAGCCGGTGCGTGACAGCCAGGCGCAGTTGGGCAGTGAGCCGGTTGTCGGCCAGGTGGGCGAGCAGCTCACCGGCCAAGACCAGCGTCATGCCGGCCAGCAGGCATACGGCGCTGGCGATGGCGACCCGCCAGATTTCATCCCGCGTCGACGCCGCCGCGGCGTGCTCGCCCAGGGCGAGTTGCGCGATATGCGCGATGCCCGCCAAAGGCGCGAGCGTCAGCATCGTGCCGATGGCGGCGCAGAGGGCGGCGAGAGCCAGGCGTGCGCGGATGGGTCGCAACAACAGGCTGATCGGGCCGGATTTCTGGGGCGGGGCCGCAGCCGTATCGCGCGTGCTCATGCAAAGAATAAGGCGTCTGAATAATTAGTTGCATGACTATAAACTAAATAAGAGTTACTTGCATCCAACTAAACTAAATGGACAGGCGGATCAAAGTCATTACGGGTCCGTCGCCATCAGCGGGAATTGCCATATGAAATCGTCACCCCGGTCCGCGGCGCGCGGGCGTCCACCCTCCATCACGCGAGAACGGATCGCGGACGCGGGCATCGCCATCGGCCTGCCGAACATCACCTTCGTCGGCGTTGCCGCGGCGCTGGGGGTCAGCCACATGGCGCTCTACAAGCATGTGCCCAGCCTGGAGGCGCTCAAGCACCTGGTGGCCGAGGAGATCTTCAGCCGCTGGCGAATCCCGCTGCCCTGTGATGACGGACGCAGCGGGTTGAAGGAATACCTGCTCGCGTTCTCGGCGTCGGCCCAGCAATTGGTCAAGCAGAATCTCGGACTGACACCCTACGTGCTGCGCCGGTTGGCCGCGACGCCGCCCATGCTCGTCAAGATCGATGAGCACCAGAGCCGCATCGCGCGCATCTACGGCATTCCGAAAGAGCAGGCGCGCTGGCTGCTGGCCACGGTGGCGTTCCATTGCATCGCGGTGGCGGACACGGTGTATTCGGTGGCGGGCCGCGAGCCACTGGTCGAGGCCGAACGCGCGGCGGAAGAGGCCGAGATGGAGGCGGAATTCGCGCAGGGCATGCATGCGCTGATCATGGGCGCGCTCGCCATGCTCGATGCCGGGGCGGTGCCTCAGGCGCAGGGCTGAGGCATGGGCGCCCCTGCCCGCAGGCCCGCTGGCTGGATATGGTCGGATATGGTCGACACGCCCGGCCAACAAAAAACCCGCACAAGCGGGGCTTATGCGGGTCGTCTGTGTTTTTGCTTGCCTGCGAGACCGCGGTGGGGCTCACAAGCCAAAACTGGCGGAGAGGGTGGGATTCGAACCCACGGTACGGGGATACCGTACGCCTGATTTCGAGTCAGGTACATTCGACCACTCTGCCACCTCTCCGTGGCTGGGTTCCGCAACGGTGAAATTCCAGTGGCCGGCGCCGGGCTTGAGCCCATCGGCGGTTCCTGGTTTCCCACGATCAGATCCCTGGTCGGAAGAATCTGCGTTGTCGGAGCAGCGAAGCCCGCAATTCTACAGCAAAAAAAAGTTTTGTGTAAAGCCCGTCGAGATCGGCGGCTACAGCGGGTTTCATCCGCTTCCCAGCTGGGCGATCCTTGCGCAGAATCGGGTTGTTCCGACCCGTCCGTTTCGCGCCGATGAACCTGATTCTCATCCTGTTGCTGGCCGCCGTCCTGTGCGTGCCCCTGACCCAACGGCTGGGGCTGGGCGCGATCCCGGGCTATCTGGTGGCCGGCGTGCTGGTCGGGCCGTCCTGCCTGAAGCTGGTGACGGACGTGAGCGATATGGTCAACGTCTCGCAATGGGGCGTGGTGATGATGCTGTTCGTCATCGGCCTGGAGTTGGCGCCCAAGCGCCTGTGGGCCATGCGCCGCGAAGTGTTCGCGCTGGGCGCGATGCAGATGCTGGCCTGCGGCCTGCTGCTGGGCCTGGTGTTCGGCGCGGCCCTGCGGCACATGGCAGGCATGGGATGGCAGGCGGCGGTCCTGTGCGGCCTGTCGTTGGCGCTGTCGTCGACGGCGGTAGCGCTGCGGCTGCTGGAGGAGCGCGGCCTGACGCGCACGCCCATGGGCAGGTCGGCGCTGGGGGTGCTGTTGTTCCAGGACATGGCGGCAATCCCGATGCTGGTGGCGGCGGGGCTGTTGGGCGCGGGCGGCGCATCGGCGCCGTCCTTCAAGGAAGCGCTGGTCGCCGTCGCGGTGGTAGCGGTGGCCTACCGTTTGCGCCTCCTGGGCTGGGCAGCCAAGGCGCAGCTGAAGGAATTGTTCACGGCGGCGGCGCTGCTGATGGTGGTGGGCACCGCCCAGCTGTTCGACTATGCGGGCTTGTCGGCCGGCCTGGGCGGTTTCCTGGTCGGCGTGCTGATGGCCGAATCGCGCTACCGCGACGAGTTGGAAACCGCCATCGAGCCCTTCAAGGGGTTGCTGCTGGGCCTGTTCTTCGTCGCGATCGGCATGTCCGTGAACCTGAGCGTGGTCGCGGACCACTGGGCCTTCATCCTGGCGGGGGTGAGCGCGCTGCTGGCGGTCAAGGTGGCGGTGCTGTATGGCTTTGCGCGCGTGCTCGGCCTGCCCCGCTACCACCGCCTGTTGTTCGCGATGGTGCTGGCGCAGGGCGGCGAATTCAGCTTCGCGATCTTCAACGAAGCCTGGGACAACCACTTGATGGACCTGGATCAGCGCGACGTGCTGGCGGTGGTGGTGGCGGTGTCGATGGGGGTGGTGCCCATCCTGATCAAGCTGCTCGAACGGGTGCCCGAACGCCTGGGCGGCATGGCGGACCTGCCCGAGCCGGAGCCGGACCCGGACCCGGACCCGGCGACGGCCGGCGGGCGGCCGGATGCGTCGCCGCGCGTAGCGCCGCCAACCGCGTCGGATACGGTGGCGGATACAGAGACGGATACAGCGACGGATACAGCGACGGATACAGCGACGGATACGGCGCCGGGCCGGCCGCGCGCTTGACCCCGTGCGCCGTGGGGGCATGGCATCATGGGCGCCTTGCCGGGCAGCTACACTTGACGCAGTTTTTCAGTCCGTGTTTCGCCCACGGCGCCGGCCGGTGTGTTCCGGCCGCCGTCCGCCCTTCGCGCCCCGCCACAGGAGAACATCTATGCTCAAAGGTAAAGTCGCAGTCGTCACCGGTTCCACCAGCGGGATCGGCCTGGGTATCGCCACCGCGCTGGCCGCGCAGGGCGCCGATATCATGCTGAACGGTTTCGGCGACGCCGCCGAGATCGAAAAGGTCCGCGCCGGCCTGGCAGCCCAGCATGGCGTCAAGGTGCTGTACGACGGCGCCGACCTGTCCAAGGGCGACGCCGTGCGCGGCCTGGTCGACAACGCGGTGCGCCAGATGGGCCGCATCGACATCCTGGTCAACAACGCCGGCATCCAGCATACCGCCCTGATCGAGGATTTCCCCACCGAAAAATGGGACGCAATCCTGGCGCTGAACCTGTCGGCCGTGTTCCACGGCACCGCCGCCGCGCTGCCGCACATGAAGAAGCAGGGCTTCGGCCGCATCATCAACATCGCCTCGGCGCACGGCCTGGTGGCTTCGGCCAACAAGTCGGCCTACGTCGCCGCCAAGCACGGCGTGGTCGGCTTCACCAAGGTGACCGCGCTGGAAACCGCCGGCCAGGGCATCACCGCCAACGCCATCTGCCCGGGCTGGGTGCGCACTCCGCTGGTCGAAAAGCAGATCTCGGCGCTGGCCGAAAAGAACGGCGTCGACCAGGAAACCGCCGCGCGTGAACTGCTCGGCGAAAAGCAGCCGTCGCTGCAGTTCGTCACGCCGGAACAACTGGGCGGCACCGCCGTTTTCCTGGCATCCGATGCCGCCGCGCAAATCACCGGCACCACCGTCTCCGTCGATGGCGGCTGGACGGCGCGCTGATCAAAGGAATCTTCGAATGCTGTTTCTGCTTTCCCCCGCCAAGAAGCTGGACTACGACTCGCCGGTGCATGTCGAGACCCATACCCAGCCGCTGTTCGTGGATCAGGCCGCCGCCCTGATCAAGGTGCTCAAGACCAAGACCGCGGACGATATATCCGAACTGATGAGCCTGAGCCCGGCGCTGTCCGAGCTCAATGTGCAGCGCTATGCGCATTGGAAGCGCACCTTCACGCAGGCCAATTCGCGCCAGGCCGTGCTGGCTTTCAACGGCGACGTGTACGAAGGCCTGGAGGCCTCGACGCTGTCGGCCAAGCAGCTGGACTGGGCCCAGGAACACGTGGCCATCCTCAGCGGCCTGTACGGCGTGCTGCGGCCGCTGGACCTGATGCAGCCGTACCGCCTGGAAATGGGCACGCGCCTGGAAACGTCCAAGGGCAAGAACCTGTACGAATACTGGGGCAGCGGCATCGCCGACTACCTGAACGAACGCCAGGCCGGGCAGAAGGCGCCGGTCATCGTCAACCTGGCGTCCGAAGAGTATTTCAAGGCGGTCGACCTGAAGGCGCTCAAGGCGCGTGTGGTGCAGTGCGTGTTCCAGGACTGGAAGAACGGCGCCTGGAAGATCATCAGCTTCCACGCCAAGCGCGCGCGCGGCCTGATGGCGCGCTACGCCATCCTGCACAAGGTGTCCAAGCCCGAAGGCCTGCACGGCTTCGACCTGGAAGGCTACAAGTACGACGCCTCGGCCTCGACCGAGGACAAGCTGGTGTTCCGCCGCAAGCTCTGAGCGGGACGCGGGTAGCGCGAAAAACCGGCCCCGAAAGGGCCGGTTTTTTTTGTTCCCGCGGAGCGCGGCGGCTCGATTCAGGCCGGTGCCGCGACAGGCGGCGCGTGCTGCGGATCGGCCAGCGCCAGCAGTTCCTGGCGGATCATGTGCGCGGCCTTGATCATCTGCTTGACCGGATAGACCAGCGCCGCCTGCTCGCCTTCGGTGTCGAACTGGGTGGGCAGGTCGGCGGGGGCCTGCGCGCGGTTCTCGTCGAGCAGGTCGACCATGCCGGTGAGCGCGCGCTGCACCGCCTCGGGCGTGGCGGGCAGGGCGGCCAGGATGGGAATGGCGGCGGTGATCTGCGAGGCCAGCACGTGGTTCTGGATCAGCAGGTTGTTCAGCTCGGGCACGCTGACCTGGTGCGACTTGGGCTCGCTCATCATGCGATAGAAGGCCTCGGCGAAATTGCTGAAGGCGATGTGCACGTTCTTGCGCGCCAGGCGCCAGGCAATGTCGGCGTCGGTGACCGCGGGCGTCGCGTCGGCGGCCGCGCCCATCGGCGCGCCGTGTGCCTGCATCGCTTCCACGTAGCGCATGCCGGCCATCAGGTATTCACGATTGGCGCGCGTGGCGGCGGCGGCCAGCGGCTTGAGGTAGCGCGCTTCCCACCAGGGCAGGATGTAGCTGCACACCAGCGCCAGCGTGCAGCCGATCAGCGTATCGATGGCGCGTTCGCCGATCACCGCCATCGACACCGTGCCGGGCGAGACGAAGTGGAACACCAGCACCACGAACAGGGTGTTGAAGATGGCGCTGGCCATGTAGTTCAGCTGCACCATGCTGTTGCCCATGACGCAGGCGCCCAGCAGCACCGCGAACAGGATCTCGGGGCGGTCGGTGACGTTGAACAGCAGCAGCGCGCAGAGGCAGCCGATCAGCGTGCCCATCAGGCGCCAGCCGTTGCGCTGGCGGGTCAGCGCGAAGCCCGGCTTCATGATGATGACGATGGTCAGCATGATCCAGTAGTTGTGCGCCGAGAACGCCGGCGACAGCCAGCGGCTGGCCAGCGTCATGGCGATGGCGGCCGCCGCGGTCACGCGCAGCGCATAGCGAAAGTGCGGCGAATCCAGGCGCAGGTTGCTGGTCAGCAGGCCGAAGCGGAATTCCTGGCGCGAGATGAAGCGCGTCAGCGACTTGTTGATGCGCAGCACGTCGGTGGGTTTGGCGTGAGGCGAGGCGGCGGTGTGGTCGGCCAGGCGGTCGACGATGCGGGCCGAGTTGCGCAGCCGGCGCAGCACCTGCACGATCAGCGCCAGCATCTCGGGCTCGCGCTCGCCCAGGCCCTGCTGCTTGAGTTGCTCGATCTCGTACTCGATGGCGCGCAGTTCGGCCTTGGCGCTGCTGCGGTACTGCACCTTGCGGCCGCGCGACACGTCCAGCGCGATGCGGTTCAGCTCCAGCGACATCTTCACCAGCGCGTCGCGCATGAACATCAGGCAGTCGTTGCCGGCCAGCGCGCGCCGCAGCGCGGCGTAGTCGGTGTGGGTGGCCACCAGCGTATCCAGCAGTTGCAGCATGTCGACGAACATGTTCCAGATCATCACGCGCTGGCGGTCGCCCAGGCCCTTGCCGCGGGGCAGGGCGCGCAGCACCATGTCGCGAGCGGCCTGGTGCTTTTCGGTCATGACGGACTGCCGCTGGATCAGGTTGCGGTAGGCCTCGTCCAGGTCGGCGGTTTCGTCGTAGAAGGCGGCGCGCGCGGCGACGTAGTCGGCGGTGGCGAACAGCGCCACCGACATCGCCTGTTGTTCTTCCCGCAGCCAGAACAGCCGTGAAAATCCCAGACTGAATGCCACGTAGAACAGCGCCCCGCCCAGCGTCGCGGCGGCATGCGCCAGCACCTCGTGCGGTTCCAGCGGCGAATGCATGGTCAGCGTCATCAGCAGCAGGCCGGCAAAGCCGATCAGGCCGCCGCGCTTGCCGAACACCGTGAACATGGAATAGACGAAGCACTGCGCGATGACCACCAGCCAGATCAGCACCGGGTTGGTCGAGGCCAGGCCTGTGATGATGACGGTCAGCGTGCCCAGCGCGGCGCCGCCCAGCATCTCGTTGGTGCGGTGCCGCTGCGGGCCCCCGGGCTGGTCGATGATGGCCAGGCACTGGGCGCCGAAGGTGGCGACCAGGCCGGTGGTGTAGTGGCCGAACAGCCCGCCCAGCACCAGTACCGGCAACAGCATGCCGACTCCCTGCCGCACCCCTCCGAAGAAGTAGTGGCTGTAGAGAAAGCGGCGAATGCTGGCAATGCGCAGATCCATGGACGGCGGGGCTCGAATCCGGGTGACGCGTCAAGTATAGAGAGAGCGGTCGCGTTTTAGGGGCCAGATGGTTACCAGACTTTCCCGCATGGCCGGGCGCGACTTCCGTGCAACGTCCGCGAAACCTCGATTTGCTAGCTTTGACGCAACGCGGTAAATTGCTCCACTTGCGCCGGTCTGCCTATCCGAAACCGGCGCGATGAGGCGGATGGCCAGGGTCACCTCCCAGCCATCCCGCAGCAGATACATTTGCCGTTGGCCGCGCCACAAGCGTGTGTTGCCAAGGCTTCCATTTCGACCTCCAGCGTCCCCCAGGGGCGTTTGCACTGCGTTCTGTCGAACGTGTGCCGGGTCGGCAGGGTGTCCGGGTGGCGTGGCTCCGTGAGCCGCTAAGCGCCGGATCATGTTGCCGTAGCCGGCATGGGTTCAGTTGCCGCCGTATCCGGGCGCGCAGCAGTCAGGGTTGCAGGGCCGGTTTTGAAAGGAATGACAACATGGAAATGAATGGCGCCGATATCGTCGTGCGCTGCCTGGCCGATGAAGGCGTGGAACACGTTTTCGGCTACCCTGGCGGCGCGGTGCTCTACATCTACGACGCGATTTTCAAGCAGGACAAATTCCAGCATATCCTGGTTCGTCACGAGCAAGCCGCCGTGCACGCGGCCGATGCCTATTCGCGCTCGTCGCAGAAGGTCGGCGTCTGCATCGTGACCAGCGGTCCGGGCGTGACCAATGCCGTCACCGGCATCGCCACCGCCTACATGGACTCCATCCCCATGGTCATCATCAGCGGGCAGGTGCCCACTGCGGCCATCGGCGAGGACGCCTTCCAGGAATGCGACACCGTCGGCATCACCCGTCCCTGCGTCAAGCACAACTTCCTGGTGCGTGACGTCAAGGACCTGGCCGAAACCATGCGCCGCGCGTTCTACATCGCGCGCACCGGCCGTCCCGGCCCGGTGCTGGTGGACATCCCCAAGGACATCACCGTCGCGCAGTGCAAGTACACCCCGCCCAAGGGCGAGATCTCGATGCGTTCCTACGCGCCCGTCAACAAGGGCCACCAGGGGCAGATCAAGAAAGCCGTGCAGATGCTGCTGGCCGCCGAGCGGCCGATGATCTACACCGGCGGCGGGGTCATCCTGTCGAACGCCGCGCCCGAACTGAACAAGCTCGTGTCGCAACTGGGCGCGCCCTGCACCAGCACCCTGATGGGCCTGGGCGGATTCCCGGCCAGCAGCGGCCAGTTCGTGGGCATGCCCGGCATGCACGGCACCTACGAGGCCAACATGGCGATGCAGCACTGCGACGTGCTGCTGGCCATTGGCGCCCGTTTCGACGACCGCGTGATCGGCAACCCCAAGCACTTCGCCCAGAACGCCCGCAAGATCATCCATATCGATATCGATCCG
The DNA here is from genome assembly GCF_052906545.1 of Achromobacter sp. CSND-B12. Classification (NCBI taxonomy): domain Bacteria; kingdom Pseudomonadati; phylum Pseudomonadota; class Betaproteobacteria; order Burkholderiales; family Alcaligenaceae; genus Achromobacter; species Achromobacter sp. CSND-B12. Next base: position 4,536,558 of record NZ_JBREGJ010000001.1, read on the forward strand.
TCGTCGATCTCCAAGCGCGTGCGCGTGGACGTCCCGATCGTCGGCAACGTCAAGGATGTGCTGGCCGACCTGAGCGCGCAGTACGAGGCCGCCTCGGCCGAGCACAAGCCGGCTTCCATCGCCAAGTGGTGGGAGCAGGTCGAGACCTGGCGCGGCAAGGAATGCCTGAAGTTCGCCAATTCGGACGAAGTCATCAAGCCGCAATTCGTGGTGGAAAAGCTCTGGGAAGTGACCGGCGGCGACGCCTTCGTCACCTCCGACGTGGGCCAGCACCAGATGTGGGCCGCGCAGTACTACAAGTTCGACAAGCCGCGCCGCTGGATCAATTCCGGCGGCCTGGGCACCATGGGCGTGGGCCTGCCGTACGCCATGGGCGTGCAGATGGCCAATCCGGGTCATGACATCGCCGTGATCACCGGCGAGGCCTCGATCCAGATGAACATCCAGGAACTGTCGACCTGCGCCCAGTACCGCCTGACGCCCAAGATCGTCTGCCTGAACAACCGCTTCCTGGGCATGGTGCGGCAGTGGCAGCAGATCGACTACGGCTCGCGCTATTCCGAGTCGTACATGGATTCGCTGCCCGACTTCGTCAAGGTGGCCGAGGCCTACGGCCACGTGGGCCTGCGCATCGAGCGCCCGGCCGACGTCGAGCCGGCGCTGCGCGAAGCGTTCAAGAAACACAAGGAGCGCCTGGTCTTCCTGGACTTCATCACCGACCGCACCGAAAACGTGTGGCCGATGGTCAAGGCCGGCCGCGGGCTGACCGAAATGCTGCTCGGCTCTGAAGACCTGTAAGGAGGCCACCATGAAGCACGTGATTTCCGTCCTCCTCGAGAACGAGCCCGGCGCGCTGTCGCGCGTGGTCGGCCTGTTTTCGGCGCGGGGCTACAACATCGAGACCCTGACCGTGGCGCCGACCGAGGACGCCACGCTGTCGCGCATGACCATCGTCACCACCGGTTCGGATGAAGTCATCGAGCAGATCACCAAGCACCTGAACCGCCTGGTGGACGTGGTCAAGGTCGTGGACCTGACCGAAGGCGCGCACATCGAGCGCGAGCTGATGCTCGTGAAGGTGCGCGCGGTCGGCAAGGAACGCGAGGAAATGAAGCGCATGGCGGACATCTTCCGCGGGCGCATCATCGACGTCACCGACAAGTCCTACACCATCGAACTGACCGGGGTGCAGGAAAAAGTACAGGCCTTCCTGGAGGCCCTGGACCGCAGTGCCATTCTGGAAACCGTGCGCACCGGCGTGTCCGGCATCGGCCGCGGTGAACGGATCCTGAAGCTTTGACCGGCCTTCCAGGCCAAGCCGCACCTTACATCCCGAACCAACGAATATCCAAAAATATCTGGAGCACCCCATGAAAGTTTTCTACGACAAAGACTGCGACCTCTCCCTCATCAAAGGCAAGACCGTTGCCATCATCGGCTACGGCTCGCAAGGCCACGCCCATGCCCAGAACCTGAATGATTCGGGCGTGAAGGTCATCGTCGGCCTGCGCAAGGGCGGCGCCTCGTGGGACAAGGCCGCCAACGCCGGCCTGCAGGTCAAGGAAGTGGCGGAAGCCGTCAAGGCCGCCGACATCGTCATGATGCTGCTGCCCGACGAGAACATCGCCTCGGTCTACAACAAGGAAGTGCACGCCAACATCAAGGCCGGCGCCGCCCTGGCGTTCGCCCACGGCTTCAACGTCCACTACGGCCAGGTCGTGCCGCGCGAAGACATCGACGTCATCATGATCGCCCCGAAGGCCCCCGGCCACACGGTGCGCAACACCTACAAGCAGGGTGGCGGCGTGCCCCACCTGGTGGCCGTGTACCAGGACAAGTCGGGCGCCGCGCGCGACGTGGCCCTGTCGTACGCCAGCGCCAACGGCGGTGGCCGTGCCGGCATCATCGAAACCAACTTCCGTGAAGAAACCGAAACCGACCTGTTCGGCGAACAGGCCGTGCTGTGCGGCGGCACCGTCGAACTGATCAAGGCCGGTTTCGACACGCTGGTGGAAGCCGGCTACGCGCCCGAAATGGCGTACTTCGAGTGCCTGCACGAACTGAAGCTGATCGTCGACCTGATCTACGAAGGCGGCATCGCCAACATGAACTACTCGATCTCGAACAACGCCGAGTTCGGCGAGTACGAGACCGGCCCGAAGATCGTCACCGACGAAACCCGCAAGGCCATGCGCCAGTGCCTGACGGACATCCAGACCGGCGAATACGCCAAGAAGTTCATCCTGGAAAACGCCGCCGGCGCCCCGACGCTGACCTCGCGCCGCCGCATCAACGCGGAATTGCAGATCGAAGTGGTGGGCGGCAAGCTGCGCGCCATGATGCCCTGGATCGCCGCCAACAAGCTGGTGGACAAGTCCAAGAACTGATCCCGGTTTCCGCGCGGGGTTTGCGCCCCGCGCGCGCCGACGGCAAGCGGCATGCCTCGCGAGGGCATGCCGTTTTTCTTTGCGCGGAGAATGCGCGAGGCAGGCGCGTCAGCGGGGCGCGAGCGGGGCTTTTCGCGCCGGCGGGGCCGGATCGGCGCGGGCACGGCCCTTGCTGCGGCCCGTTGTGGGGCCAGATGAGTTAACCTTTCAATGTCTGTCGTAAGTAATTGAGACCATGCCCAATTTTTCCATGCGCGATTCCGAGAACCGCCACCGAAGCATCTACCTGCTACCCAACGCATTCACCACCGCGGCGTTGTTCGCGGGGTTCTATGCCGTGGTGCAGGCCATGAACAACCGCTTCGAGGTCGCCGCCATCGCCATTTTCGTGGCCATGGTGCTGGACGGCATGGACGGCCGGGTGGCCCGCCTGACCAACACCCAGTCCGCCTTCGGCGAGCAATACGATTCGCTGTCCGACATGACCTCGTTCGGCGTGGCGCCGGCGCTGGTGATGTACGAATGGATCCTGAACGACCTGGGACGCTGGGGCTGGCTGGCGGCGTTCGTCTACGTGGCGGGAGCCGCGCTGCGCCTGGCGCGCTTCAACACCAATATCGCGGTGGTCGACAAGCGTTACTTCCAGGGGCTGCCGAGCCCGGCGGCGGCGGCATTGGTGGCCGGTTTCGTCTGGCTGGCGGTCGACAACAAGCTGCCGATCCACGACAGCGTGATGGCCTGGGTCGCGTTCACGCTGACCATGTACGCCGGCATCACCATGGTGTCGAACGCGCCGTTCTTCAGTGGCAAGAGCTTCGCCCTGGGCCGCAGCGTGCCGTTCTGGGGCATCCTGCTGGTGGTGGCGGTGTTCGTGTTCGTGTCCAGCGATCCCCCGGTGGTGCTGTTCGGCCTGTTCGTGCTGTACGGATTTTCGGGCTGGGTCATCTGGGCCTGGCGCTGGAACCGCGCCCGCCGGCTGCAGCAGGAGCGCCGCGGCCAGTCGTCCTGAGCCCGCCGCCCGGCAAAAGAAAAACCCGCCTGGATGAAGGCGGGTTTTTTCATGGGGGAATCAACGCCACATGAAGCGGTCATCGTCGTACATCGGGTCCGGCCCGGGGTGGAAGTGGGTCAGCGAATTGCCGTCACGGCCCATGTAGACGTACATCAGCGAATTCCAGACGCCGTTTTCCTTGTAGCGATACGACCATACGACTTCGCGCTTTTCGCCCAGGCCGGCTTCCTCAATGCGGGCGGGCGGGCCGAACTCGCAGCGCACGCGGTCAGGCCCCCACTGGCCCTGTTCCAGCACCTTGAAATGGGCGTCGGTCAGCAGCGGCACCACGCGGTCGACGCGGCCGTCGGCGCCGACGTTGGCGCCCCAGGCATACTGGCCCATGGGTTGCTGCGTCCAGATCACGCGGCGGCCGCCGTTGGCCTGCGGGCATTCGAAGTTGGGGCGGCCAAACTGGGCCTGGACGTCGGCCAGCGGGGTGCCGGGGGCGACCTGGGCAAGATTGGCACAGGCGGCCAGGCCGGCCAGGGCCGCAGCGGCCAGGGTGGTGCGGGCAAGTTTGTAATAATTTGACATATTATGGCTCCTGGTGCCTCCCGCGAGGGCGGCGGCGCGACGCCCGGCGGCGGGCCGGCGGTCTCACTGGGGTAATTCTAGCGAATCGGCTATAATCGTCGGGCTTTATCAAGTGTATTGATTTTGCAAGATGCTTTGCGCCGGCAACGGGGCTGGGCTGGACATGCGGCAAACGGGGCGCCAAGCCTTGTCTTGCGGCACTTCCAGGCTAGCCTTGAAGCAGCAGTGAGAACGCAATAACGCTTTTCGCCGGCCGCGATTTTTTCCAAACCACGTCAGGGCGCCTCGGCCCTGTCGCATGTCCGAAGAGGTCATCAATGTCTGTAGCTGACATCAAGAAATCCGATATCGTTGCGCAGTTCCAACGCGCTCAAGGCGATACCGGCTCCCCCGAAGTCCAGGTGGCTCTGCTCACCGCCCGTATCAACGAACTGACCGGTCACTTCAAAGAACACATGAAGGACCATCACTCGCGCCGCGGTCTGCTGCGTATGGTCAGCCGTCGCCGCAAGCTGCTCGACTATCTCAAGGGCCGCAATCCCGATTCGTACCGCGCACTGATCGAAAAACTCGGTCTGCGCAAGTGATCGACGGGGCTGGCTCCCCATGACGCAACCGTGGTCGGTGCGACGCATGTCGCGACGGCCACGGTTTTTCATTTGTAAGGAATAATCGTCATGTTCAATAAAGTGACTAAATCGTTCCAGTACGGCCAGCACACGGTCGTCCTGGAAACCGGCGAAATTGCTCGCCAGGCCTCCGGCGCCGTGGTGGTGTCGATCGAGGACACCGTCGTCCTGGCCACTGTCGTGGCCTCCAAGAAGGCCAAGCCGGGCCAGACGTTCTTCCCGCTGACCGTCGACTACATCGAAAAGACCTACGCCGCCGGCCGCATCCCGGGTGGCTTCTTCAAGCGTGAAGGCAAGCCGTCCGAGAAGGAAACGCTGACCTCGCGCCTGATCGACCGTCCCCTGCGTCCGCTGTTCCCCGAAGACTTCTACAACGAAGTCCAGGTGGTCATCCACACGCTGTCGGTCAATCCTGAAATCGACCCCGACATCCCCGCGATGATCGGTGCCTCGGCCGCGCTGGCCATCTCCGGCATCCCCTTCAACGGCCCGATCGGCGCCGCCCGCGTGGGCTACATCGATGGCCAGTACGCCATCAACCCGACCGCGTCGCAGCTGAAGTCCTCGAAGCTGGACCTGGTGGTCGCCGGCACCGAAAACGCCGTGCTGATGGTGGAATCGGAAGCCGACCAACTGTCCGAGGAAATCATGCTGGGCGGCGTGGTCTACGGCCACGAGCAGATGCAGGCCGTCATCAACGCCATCCACGAACTGGTCAAGGACGCTGGCAAGCCCGATTGGGACTGGCAGCCGCCCGCCAAGGACGAGGCCCTGATCGCCGCCGTCACGTCGGCCGCCCAGGAAGGCCTGAACGCCGCCTACCAGATCCGCGAAAAGCAGGCCCGCACCACCAAGCTGCGTGAAGTCTACGCCGACGTGTCGGCCAAGCTGAACGCCGCCGCCGCCGAAAAGGGCGAGCCGGCGCCGGACGCCGTCACCGTCGACAACATCCTGTTCTCGCTGGAATCGGCCATCGTCCGCGGCCAGATCCTGAACGGCGAACCGCGTATCGACGGCCGCGACACCCGCACCGTGCGTCCCATCAGCGTGCGCCTGGGCGTGCTGCCGCGCGCGCACGGCAGCGCCCTGTTCACCCGCGGTGAAACCCAGGCGCTGGTCGTGGCCACGCTGGGCACCAAGCAGGACGAGCAGATCATCGACGCGCTCATGGGCGAGTACCGCGACCGCTTCATGCTGCACTACAACATGCCTCCGTTCGCCACCGGCGAAACCGGTCGCATCGGCGTGCCCAAGCGCCGCGAAATCGGCCACGGCCGCCTGGCCAAGCGCGCGCTGATCCCGCTGCTGCCGGCCCCGGAAGACTTCCAGTACACCATCCGCATCGTCTCGGAAATCACCGAGTCCAACGGCTCGTCGTCGATGGCTTCGGTCTGCGGCGGCTCGCTGGCCATGATGGACGCCGGCGTGCCGGTCAAGGATCACGTGGCCGGCGTGGCCATGGGCCTGATCCTGGACGGCGGCAAGTTCGCCGTGCTGACCGACATCCTGGGTGACGAAGATCACCTGGGCGACATGGACTTCAAGGTCGCAGGCACCGAAAACGGCGTCACCGCGCTGCAGATGGACATCAAGATCCAGGGCATCACCAAGGAAATCATGCAAGTGGCGCTGGCGCAAGCCCGCGAAGGCCGCCTGCACATCCTGGGCAAGATGAAGGAAGCGCTGGACGGTTCGCGCGGCGAGCTGTCGGCTTTCGCCCCGCGCATGCTGACCATCAAGATCAACCCCGAGAAGATCCGCGACGTGATCGGCAAGGGCGGCGCCACCATCCGCGCGCTGACCGAGGAAACCGGCACCCAGATCGACATCTCCGACGACGGCACGATCGTGATCGCCAGCGTCGACGAAGCGCAGGCCAAGGAAGCCCAGCGCCGCATCGTCGAGCTGACCGCCGACGTCGAAGTGGGCCAGGTCTACGACGGCTCGGTCCTGCGCCTGCTGGACTTCGGCGCCATCGTGCAAGTGCTGCCGGGCCGCGACGGCCTGCTGCACATCTCGGAAATCGCCAACTACCGCATCGCCAACATCAACGATGTGCTGAAGGTCGGCCAGCAAGTCCGCGTCAAGGTCATCGAGGCCGACGACAAGGGCCGCCTGCGCCTGTCCATCAAGGCGATCGGCGGCATCGAGCAGCAGCAGGCCGCTGCCGAGGCCGCCCCGCAAGCGGAACCGCAAGCCGAATAAGGCCTGCCTTTCCCCTGCTCAAGAACGGCGCCGCGAGGTGCCGTTTTTCTTTGCTTTGGTGGCAGGCGGATTCATCTTCTTTCGTCTTCGAATCTCCCGCATCTCCCATCTTCGCGCGCCTTACGGTAAAGTCTTGCGCGTGACACGAGCGCCGGCGCGGCGCAAGCCGGCAGGGCGCCAGACAGAGGGGGATACGGATGGATCGAGCATGACGCGATGGCGAGGACCCGCCACGGCGGTGGCCATGCTGCTGGGAGCGTTGTTGGCCGGATGCATGTCCGCGCCCGGGCCGGGCCAGGGTTCGCCCAAGGGCGAAGGCATGTCGGCCGACCAACTGGTCCAGACCGACTTCAACCGCACCGTCACCCTGGAGGTGCGCGACAACCTGGCCAGCCTCTACAGCCTGCTGGACAAGCTCTACCGACGCAACCCGCGCGAATGGCGCAAGACCGGCGCGCCCGACCACGCGACCGCGGTGTCGCGGGTCAAGCATGCGATCGAGGTGCGGATCCCGCCGGCCGACCTGGCCGGCCTGCACGACATTCAGATCCTGGCGGTGTCGCTCGATCCCAGCTACAGCGGCGACCGCGTCGGGGCCTTCATCTACGGCCTGGCCGACACCATCATCGCCGCCCACAATGGCAAGACCCGCTTGTACGCCACCGACGCGCTCGACGGGCAGCGGGTCTACAATGCCGCACGGAACGTCGAGGCGGCGGCCTGGCTGCTGGCGTCGCGCCGCAACAACCAGGGCGAGCCGCTGCTGCTGGCCAACGAGATGTCGGCGCAGGCCACCAACCTCAGTTTCGAACGCGAGTTCGGCGCCATCATCGGCCGGCTGGACCTGATCGCCAATCTGCTGGGCGAGAACTCGCGGCGCATCGGCATCAACTATGCGCAAGGCCTTTTGCTGTTCAATTTCCTGCCGGTGCGCTAACAGGATTTTTCCACCGTGATCGACATCGCTTCCATCCAGACCGCCCGCGAGAACCTGCGCGGCCAGGTGCTCAAGACCCCGTTCACCCTGTCGCGCACGCTGTCCGACATCTTCGGCGCCGAGATCTGGCTGAAATTCGAGAACCTGCAGTTCACCGCCAGCTTCAAGGAGCGCGGCGCGCTCAACCGCATGCTGACGTTGTCGGAAGACGAGCGCCGCGCGGGCGTGATCGCGGTGTCGGCCGGCAACCATGCCCAGGGCGTGGCCTACCATGCGCAGCGCATGGGCGTGCCGGCCGTGATCGTGATGCCGCGCTTCACGCCGACCGTGAAGGTCGCCAACACGCGCCGCTTCGGCGCCGAAGTGGTGCTGGCCGGCGATACCTTCGACGACGCCAAGGCGCATGGCTACGAGCTGGCCAAACAGCGCGGGCTGATCATGATCCACCCCTACGACGACGAGGCGGTGATCGCGGGGCAGGGCACGGTGGCGCTGGAAATGCTGGAAGACCAGCCGCAGCTGGACATGTTGGTGATCGCCATCGGCGGCGGCGGCCTGATCTCGGGCATCGCCACGGCAGCCAAGGCGCTCAAGCCCGGCATCGAGATCATCGGGGTGCAGACCGAGCGCTTTCCCGCCATGTATGCCGCCGTCAAGGGCGTGTCGATGCCGCAGGGGCAGTACACCATCGCCGAAGGCATCGCGGTGAAATCGCCGGGCGGGCTGACGCAGCCCATCGTCAGCCGGCTGGTCGACGACATCGAACTGGTCAGCGAGGCCGACATCGAGCACGCCATCGTGGTGCTGCTGGAAATCGAGAAGACCGTGGTTGAAGGCGCCGGCGCGGCCGGCCTGGCGGCGCTGCTGCGCGCGCAGGAGGCGGGCAGCGAGCGCTTCAAGGGCAAGCGCATCGGCCTGGTGCTGACCGGCGGCAACATCGACCCCTTGATGCTGGGCGAGCTGATCGAGCGCGGCATGGTGCGCGCCGGCCGCCTCGCCCGCATCCGCGTCGATCTGCGCGACCTGCCGGGCGCGCTGGCCCACGCCACCAAGCTGATCGCCGATGCCCAGGCCAACATCACCGAGGTGCATCACCAGCGCGCGTTCACCTCATTGCCGGTGCGCAATGTGGAAGTGGATTTCGTGCTGCAGACGCGCGGGCCGGAGCACATCCAGGAAGTGATCGACATCCTGAACGCGGCCGGTTTCGCGGCCAGCAACCACGACCATTGAGTCAGGGGCAGCCCAGCTCCGGATCCCGGCCCACCTGGTTCTTCAGCCGGTACAGCCGCTCGCGGTGCAAGGTCGCGGCCAGCGGCTCGGGCTCGCGCCCCAGCGCCACGTAGTCGGCCGGGATCTGCGCGATGGCGTCGCGCATGCGCCCGGCGCCGTCCTGCCACCATTGCGCCAGCATGCGGTCGGGGTTGTACACGTCCAGGCCCTGGCGCCGCAGTTCCGAGCGGTTGAAATCCTTCAGGTTCCAGGTCAGCACCTGCACCACCGGCGTCTGCGGCAGGCCGCAGCGGGCGCGGCGCGCCAGGCCGGCGGCGATGACGTGGAAGTCCTTGGGGTCGCTGTAGCGCAGCGCCGCCTCGTAGACCTGGGTGTCGTGCTCGATGGCCTGCGGGAAGCGGGCGTTCATCTCGGCCCAGAACTCGGCCATCACCTCGGGCGGGATGTCCCAGATGCGGCAGGCGTTGCGGCGCCATTCCTCGCCGATGCGCTCGGTCCAGACCGGCTGGAACACGCCGGCGTCGGCCAGGCGCAGCAGCAGGCGGCGCAGGATGCCGGACATGAGGACACAGGCGTCCAGGACGATGAAGGGCGGGGCGGCGGGTGTAGCGGTCAAGATCGGGCGGTCCGGGCGCGCGGGCAAGGCAGGCGCGGCGGCGCCTGGCATAGGGGTGGTGCCCGAGACCGGAATCGAACCGGTACGGCCTTGCGGCCGAGGGATTTTCGTACCACTTCGACTTTCGCCGCCGGCGCGTCAAGCGCCGTTCGTGGTCTGGAGCACGCCTTCACCATAGCCTTGCGGCCTTAGGTGCCCGCCGTCTGCTCTCTACACCTTCCCGGTTCTTTCGAAGCGGGCTTGGCTCGGCGTTGGCTCGGACCGGGTCCAGGGCATTCGCCGAGTTTGACGGGCTACACCTCTGGAGTTTCCTCCGGAGGGCTCAAATGGATTCAAGTCCCTTGTGTCTACCAATTTCACCACTCGGGCATCGCCGACCCCGCGGACGGGGCGGCAACGGGATACCGGGTGAGCCGCGCGGGCGCGGCATGGGTATCCAGCGGCCGTGACTATACCACTGGAGCCGGGGGCTTCCCGCCCTGACGGACGCCGGCCGGGTGAAGTCAGGCGGTGAAACGCACGCTCTGGCGCACGCGTTCATCCACGTCCAGGGTGAAAACGTCGGGACGCGCGTAATGGCCGACCACGTCGAAGTCGTAGCGCGCGCGCACCAGGTCCTCGATGTCGATGGTTGCGGTCAGCAGGCCGGTCTGGCCGTGCAGCGGGCCGGCCAGGACGTCGCCCAGCGGGCCGACGATGAGCGAGCCGCCATTGATGAGCGGGCGTTGCGGATCCCAGCCGGGCACGTCCAGGCCCAGTTCGGCGGGCGACGGTTGCACCTGGCAGGCGCTGATGACGAAGCAGCGGCCTTCGTGGGCGATGTGGCGCATCGAGCATTGCCAGATGTCGCGTTCGTCGACGGTGGGCGCGCACCAGATCTGCACGCCTTTGGCGTACATGGCGGTGCGCAGCAGCGGCATGTGGTTTTCCCAGCAGATGGCGCCGCCGACGCGGCCCGCGGCCGTCTCCAGCACGGGCAGGGTCGAGCCGTCGCCCTGGCCCCAGATGAGACGTTCGGTGCCGGTGGGCATCAGCTTGCGGTGCTTGGCGGTCAGGCCGGTGGCCGGATCGAAGTACAGCGCTGTGCAGTACAACGTGCTGCCGGCGCGTTCGATGACGCCGATCACCAGACTGGCGCCGGTGCGCTGTGACAGCGCGGCCAGCGCGTCGGTCTCGGGACCGGGCACATCGATGGCGTTCTGGTAGTAGCGGGCGTAGGCTTCGCGCCCTTCGGGCAGGCGGTAGCCGAGGCGCGTGCCGAAGATCTCGCCCTTGGGATAGCCGCCGAGCAGGGCCTCGGGCATGACCACCAGCGCGGCGCCCGAGGCGGTGATCTCGGCCTCGAAGGCCAGGATCCGTTCCAGGGTGGCTTCCTTGCCCTCGGGCGAGGCGCCGATCTGCAGCGCGGCAACGGTCTGGGTGGTCATGCGGGTTCCTTGGCTGGGGCTGACGGGGTGTCGGGAGCTGCCAGTGTCGGCGCCAGCCTAAAATCGATCAATCCCATTTGACGATAAATGATATGAGCCAGATCGATATCGAGTCCACCGACTTGAACCTGCTCAAGGTGTTCGAGGCGATCTACGACGAAGGCGGCGCGGGCCGCGCGGCGCTGCGGCTGGGCGTGACGCAATCGGCCGTCAGCGCTTCGCTGGCGCGGCTGCGCACGCTGTATGCGGATCCGCTGTTCGTGCGCACCGGGCGCGGCCTTTCGCCCAGCCTGCGGGCCCGCGAGCTGCGGCCGATCATCGGCGAGGCGCTGGACAAGTGCCGGCAAAGCCTGTCGCTGGCCCGGCCGGGGCCGGCCGGGTTTGCCGGGCGTTCGGTCACGCTGGGGCTGTCGGACGACTTCGAAATCGCGCTGGGGCGCGAGGCCATCGCGGCGCTGGCCGAGGCTGCGCCGGGACTACGTCTGATCTTTCGCCAGACCCACAGCCGCCTGGCCGCCGACATGCTGATGGCGCGCGACGTCGACCTGGTGATCGCGTCCGGTGGACTGACCGCGCCCGCATTGCAGCGCGTGACCGTGGGGCAGGGCGACTATGCCTGCCTGGTTGATCCGGCCAGTCTGGCGCCGGGCCAGGAAGCGCTGTCCGTGGAGGATTTCACCGGGCGTGCGCACGTGCTGGTGTCGTCGGGCGGATTCATCGGCGTGGTTGACGAGGTGTTGCACGCGCAGGGATTGACGCGGCGGGTGCTGGCCGCGACCACGCACTTTGCGGCGCTGGCGTTCCTGCTGCGTGGCGGCGACGCGCTGGCGACCCTGCCGACCCACGCGGCGCGCGGCCTGGCGGCGGTCGCGGGGCTGCGGCTGCTGCCGTGCCCGGTCGCCATGCCGGGCTACGCCATCGAGATGGGCTGGCGCGCCGATGCCTTGCGCGATGAGGCCGTGGCGGTGGCACGCCTATCCCTGCTGGGCCTGCTGCAGGGCTACGGTTGGGCCGCGGCGCCTGGCGCCCGGTGATTGACCGGTGACGCGTTTATAGGCGCGGCTGAAGGCGGCTTGGGAGGTATAGCCGAGGCGCTCGGCCACGGTGTCGATCGGCAAGCGCTCGTGGGATAGCCATTGGCTGGCCAGGCGCATGCGCAATTCGGTGGCGTAGCGCAGCGGCGGCGTGCCGATGGTGGCCTGGAAGCGTTGCGCGAAGACCGATCGCGAGACATTGCATTGCGCCGCCAGTTCTTCCACGGTCCAATCGCGGCCGGGCTGGCGATGCAGGGCCAGGATGGCGCGCGCCAGCCGCGGGTCGCGCAGGGCGGCCACCAGGCCGGCGGCATCATCGCAACCGCTTTCGATCCAGCCGCGCACGATCATGGCGGCCACCACTTCCGCCAGGCGCGCCAGGATGCCGGCAAAGCCGATGCGTCCGGCGCAGATTTCGCGCTTCATGGCGTCCAGCAGCGCCAGCGCGCCCGGGTAGCGTTCGCTGGCGGCGTCCACCAGCATCAGACCAGGCATCAAGGGGCCGAGGCCCCGCATGCCGCCCAGGTCGAACGCCATGCAGCCATAGAAAAGCACGGCGCTGGGCGTGTCATGCGTGCTGGGGCAGGTGTCCACGCCGCTGACCTGCTCGCCCAGCGGCGCCGCGGCCACCTCGTCGATATCGCGCACCGGGGCGCGCGGGTCGGATAGCAAGTGATGGGCATCGCCTTGGGGAATGAGCACGGCGTTGCCCGCGGACAGCGGATGCAGCGCGCCGTCGGCGCTGCGCAGCACCGCGTTGCCAACCGCCAGGTAGTGGAAGTAGGCGTGGCCGGGGCGGGCGCGGAAACCCAGGCCGACCGGCGCGCCGACCTGGATGCGGCGGTATTGCACGCCGCGCAGGCGCATGCCGGTCAGCAGTTCGCTGATCAGGTCGGACGAAAGCGCAAAGGCATCCGTGGCATTCATTCAGGTGTTTGGATCAAAAATTGAAGATTCTTCATCATAGATCATCCTGGGCGCCATCCCTAGACTGGCCGCTGTGATGTTTTCCTGAGGATGTTCTGCGATGAGTCATGGTGTCTGTGAAGCGGTCTGCGATGGCCGCATGTCGCGCGCGGCGGATGCGCCGCCCGCCTGGATGGCGGTGTTTTCGCTGGCGATGGGGGTGTTCGGCTTGCTGACCGCGGAGTACCTGCCGGCCAGCCTGCTGACGCCGATGGCGCTCGACCTGGGCGTTTCCGAGGCGCTGGCCGGGCAGGCGGTGACGGTGACGGCGGTGGTGGCGTTGTTTGCCGGACTGCTGGTGCCGGGTCTGACGCGCGCGCTCGACCGGCGCGTGGTGCTGCTGGCCTTCAGCACCCTGATGGTGGCCTCCAATCTGTTGGTGGCAATGTCTTCCAGCCTGGCGGTGCTGCTGGCGATGCGTATTTTGCTCGGCGTTGCCCTGGGCGGTTTCTGGAGCATGGCGGCGGCGGTGGCCATGCGCCTGGTGCCGCCCGCCTTGCTGCCGCGCGCGTTGTCGATCATCTTCAGTGGCATTGCCGTGGGGACCGTGGTGGCGGTGCCGCTCGGCAGCTATCTGGGCGGCAGGTATGGCTGGCGCAGCGCCTTCGTCGCCGCGGCCGTGGTCGGCGTGGCGACGCTGGCGTTCCAGTGGCTCACGCTGCCCCGGCTGGCGCCGGGCCGGACCGCGCGGTTGCGCACGGTGCTGGAGGTATTGCTACGTCCCGGCATCGCCGTGGGCATGTTGGGATGCGTGCTGGTGCACACCGGCCACTTCGCGCTGTTCACCTACATCCGGCCGTTCCTTGAAACCACGACAGGCGTCGGCGCCGACGGACTGGCCTTGATGCTGCTGGGTTTTGGCGTGGCGAATTTCGCCGGCACCCTGCTGGCGGGCTGGTTGCTGGGCCGCAGCGCCCGCGCCACGCTGGTGCTGATGCCTGCGCTGGTGGGGACGGCGGCCCTGGCGCTGGCCTTGCTGCCGGCGTCCGTGACGGGACAGGCGCTGCTGGTGGCGCTATGGGGAATGGCGTTCGGCGGGGTGCCGGTGGCGTGGTCGAACTGGGTGGCCAGCGCGGTGCCCGACCAGGCCGAAAGCGCGGGCGGCATGGTGGTGGCGTCGGTGCAGTCGTCGATCGCGGCGGGCGCGGCGGCCGGTGGCGCGATGTTCAGCGCCAACGGCATTGTCGGCGTGTTCGTGGCGGCCGGCATCCTGATGCTGCTGGCGGCGCTGCTGATCGCATTGCGGGTGCGCATCCACGCGCCCGGACGCGGCCCCGGTCCGGCAGTGCATCTTTGAGACCTGCGCCGCCTGAGGCCGGCGCGGTATGAGGCCGCGCCGGCCGGGCGCGTGAATGCGGCGACGGTATCATGTGCCATCCTCGTCTTGGCAGCCCGCCGTACATCCATGGTCCCTGCATCGACCCCGCTTCTCGACCGCCTGCTTGCCGACGGCGTCATTCGCCCGGACCACCACGCCGCCGCGCGCCAGCGCCTGGGCGAGAGGGGCGCCGAACCGTGGACGTCGCTTGGCGAGGCGTTGTTCTGGCTGGTGGACGAGCACATCGTTTCCGACGAGGACCTGGCGGCCATCGGAGAGCTGTCCGTGACCGAAGCCGCCTTCGCCGGCAACGCCACCCGTCGCCAGGCGCTGGCCGAGATGGACGCGCTGATGCAGCGCAAGCTTGAAGAATACGAACGGCAGGTGCGCCAGGTCGCGCTCAAGCGCGCTTTTCCCGGCCCGCGCTGGGCATGGCTGGGCGGCGGCGTGATCGCGGTGGCCGCGGCGGGCTGGTACCTGTTTGCGCCGGCATCGCCGCCGCAATGCGATGACGCCGATGTGCAGAAGACCCTGCGCGCCAGCATGTTCACCTCGCGCATCCAGCAGATGTCCAGGAACCCGCTGGCCGGGGGCGCGGCACCCGCGGACCTGTACCTGGCGACATTTGCGGACGTGAAGGAGGTCGGCTACATCAAGCCGGAACGTTCGCGCGGTTGCACCGCCACGTTGAAGGTGGGCGAGGCCACCTCCAGCCTGGCCTACACCATCGGACCCAATGCCAAGGGCGAAATGATGATCGCCGGCGCGGACCCGCGCGTGGTGCGGGTCCGCTACGGCCAGCTCGATGCCAGCGGCAAGCCGCGCGACGTGGGCCAGCCGGCCGGCGCCGTCCGGCTGGCAGCCGCGTTCGAGCAGGGCGTGGCGGCATTCGACCAGACCACCCGGGGCGAAGCGCGCAAGGCGGCGTACGAGCGCCAACGCCAGCGCGTGGGCCTGCCGCCGGAAACCGATACGCGTACGGTGCGCAACGTCCAGCCGCTGGGCGACTGCAAGGAGCTGGGAGGCGGCAAATGGTCGTGCCGCCTGCAGGCCGAATATCGCGACCGGCTGCTGTCGGCCATCGGTCGCGCCGACTGGCAGGTGCTCGAAGGCGATTTCGATTTCTTGCGCGACGGCGATGCCTGGCGCGTGGGCGAAACGTTCACGCGCCAGTACATGGATGCGATCGTGCGCGGCCGGGTGGCCGAATTGAAGGGCGACGAGGCGGCGGCGCAACTGGAGCAGATCCAGCGCCAGCGGCCGGAGGCCGCCGCGCCAACGCCCGATGCAGCACCCCCCGCGGCGCGTGGCCGCGAGCATCGCGGTGATGGCGCCGTGATCAACAAATGACGGGCGCCGTGCCACAAGGCGCGACGCGGTCCGCCGCTACGCCGCGATCGCGGCGGACTCGCGCCGCCGGGCGAACACGAACACGTGGTGGAATTTGTCGCGGATCGGGTGGCGCGCCGCGGTCACGCCGGCGATCGGAGGCACGAACGGTTCGAACAGGCCCAGCGCGTCGATATGCACCGGGAACGGCGCCCGTTCCGGCGTATCGTTGTAGCCCAGCACCAGCAGGCCGCCGGGCTTGAGCACCGCGTGGCACTGCGCCAGCATGCGTTCGTAGCCGGATTGTTCATTCAGGCCGTAGCCGATCAGGCCGTTGGCCACCACCACGTCGAAGAAGCCCGGCTCGTAGAACGCGGCCATCTCGGTTGCGCTGCCTGTCAGATGGCGGCCGGGCGCGCCATAGCGCGCCTGTTCCGGATCCATGTCGAGCGAGTGGAAATCCAGCTTCAGCAAGCGTGGGTAGTGCCAGGTGTATTCGCCCATTCCCAGGAACAGGCAGCGTCCCGGCGCTGCGGGATTGTCTACCTGGCTGTTGAGATAGCCGAAGATGTCCCGCTCCAGGAACTGTCGGTTGGGCACGCGCAAGGGGAATTTCACCCCGCAGCGCGCCGCCAGGGCGGGAGATAGCCGGAACAGGCCGGCCTTGACTGCGTCTTTGAGTTTGGGCATTGGGTTGCGCCTGGCTGTGTCGCCGATTCTTTTGCCGGGTTCGCCACGGCAGCTACCCGGAATGCGCCAGATAGTAGACGAAATTGCTTCCGTTCAGGGCTTGCTCAGCTGTTAATGGTAAGCGTGCCAAGCAATGCGCGGCCGAAGAAGGGCGGCGGCGCTCGCCAGGGCCGAGCGCGGTCGATCCTGCCGCCGGCCGATGGGCAGGGCAATGTCGCAAAAAAAGGGGGGAGAGACGGACGGATTCCTGGCGGAAGCGGTGAGATTCGAACTCACGAACGGTTGCCCGTTGCCGGTTTTCAAGACCGGTGCAATCGACCACTCTGCCACGCTTCCTGGTGCCGCACTGTACTGCGGGGGCGGCAATCCGGCCGCCAGGCAAACACTCTACCTGACGAAAACGCGACTTGCCGTAAAGGGCGCAATAATAATCCATTTGCCGCGAAGGAGGCACGCGATGCACTGTGTAGAAATCTCACGCCCGGGCGGCCCCGAGGTCCTGGTTCCCGCCGAACGTCCCACGCCCGAAGCCGGCAAGGGTGAAGTGCTGATCAAGGTCAGCGCCGCGGGCGTCAACCGTCCCGACGTGTTCCAGCGCAAGGGCAACTACGCGCCGCCGCCCGGGGCGTCCGACCTGCCGGGCCTGGAAGTGGCCGGTGAAATCGTCGGCGGCGACCTGGCCGGCAGCGGCTTCGCGCTGGGCGACAAGGTGTGCGCCCTGGTCGCTGGCGGCGGCTATGCCGAATACTGCGTCGCGCCCGCGGCCCAGTGCCTGCCGATTCCCAAGGGCCTGTCCGATATCGAAGCGGCCGGCCTGCCGGAAACCTATTTCACCGTCTGGAGCAACGTGTTCGACCGCGGCCGCCTGGCCGACGGCGAGATCCTGCTGGTGCACGGCGGCGCCAGCGGCATCGGCACCACGGCCATCCAGCTGGCCCGCGCCATGGGCAACCCGGTCTACGCCACCGTCGGCAGCGATGACCGCGCTCGCGCGGTCGAGGCCCTGGGCGCCGCGCGCGGCATCAATTACAAGACGCAGGACTTCGTCAAGGAAGTGAAGGACGCCACCGGCGGCCGCGGCGTCGACGTGATCCTGGACATGGTGGCCGGCGACTACATCGCCCGCGACATGCAATGCCTGGCCGACGACGGCCGCATCGTCATCATCGCCCAGCTGGGCGGCGCGCAGGCCAATGTCGATACCAGCCAGGTCATGCGCCGCCGCCTGACCATCACCGGCTCGACCCTGCGTCCGCGCCCGGTGGACTTCAAGGGCGCCATCGCCCGGGCGCTGCGCGAGCGCGCCTGGCCGCTGCTGGAGCAGGGCGCCATCAAGCCGATCGTGCACGCCACCTTCCCGCTGGCCCAGGCCGCCCAGGCCCACGCCATGATGGAAAGCGGCGAGAACATCGGCAAAATCATCCTGACCGTGTAAGAAACGCGCGGCGTTCGGCGCGGCGCCGCGCAACAGGATACAATCACGGGTTTCGCCTGGAATTATTTCCAGGCCAGCCCGTGGGCGGGTGTTTTTCCCCCGGGTTCACCCACTCTGACATTTGCGCCATGACTTCAGTCGAACACCGCGCCCGCCTCGTGCTGGGCAACTGGAAGATGCACGGCAACCTGGCCGAGAATGCCGCGTTGCTGACCGAACTGCGCGCCGCGGATGCCGCCAGCCACTGCGAAATCGGCGTCTGCGTGCCGTTTCCGTACCTGGCGCAGGCCGCCTCGGCCCTGACCGGCAGCGCCGTGTCCTGGGGCGCGCAGGACGTCAGCGCCCACGACAAGGGCGCCTACACGGGCGAAGTCGCGGGCGCCATGCTCAAGGAATTCGGCTGCCGCTATGCGCTGGCCGGCCACTCCGAGCGCCGCGTGCTGCACGGTGAAACCGACCAGATGGTCGCCGACAAGGCTCGCGCCGCGCTGGCTGCCGGCCTGACCCCGGTGGTGTGCGTGGGCGAGTCGCTGGCCGATCGCGAAGCCGGCAACATGCTGGCCGTGATCGAACGCCAGCTCAAGCCGGTGCTGGCGCTGGGCGCCGAGGCCGTCTCGCGCATGGTGCTGGCCTACGAACCCGTGTGGGCCATCGGCACCGGCCGCACCGCCAGCCCCGAGCAGGCCCAGGAAGTCCACGGCGCCATCCGCGCCGCTCTGGCCGCGCTGGGCGCGGCCCAGGTGCAGGTTTTGTACGGCGGCAGCGTCAAGGCTGCCAATGCCGCCAGTTTGTTCGCCATGACTGATATCGACGGAGCCCTGGTCGGCGGCGCGTCGCTCGTGGCCGAAGAATTTTTGCGAATCGCCGCCATCTAAGTTTCCGTTCCGGAGTCTGTAATGCCCTTGATGCTCAAACTTCTGCTGGCCGTCCAAGTGATCTCGGCGCTGGCTATCATCGTGCTGGTCCTGCTGCAGCAGGGCAAAGGCGCCGACATGGGGTCCGCTTTCGGCAGCGGCTCGTCGGGCAGCCTGTTCGGCGCCACTGGCGCGGCCAACTTCCTGTCGCGCGCCACCAAGTGGGCCGCGGTGGTCTTCTTCGCGTCCACCGCCGGCCTGGCCTACGTCAGCCACAAGGGCACGAGCGGCCCGGCCGTTGATTCCGGCGTGATGCAGAACTTCCCGGCCGACCGTTCGGTGCCGCAGGTGCCGGGCGCCGCGCCGGCCCAGCCGGGCGCAGGTGCCTCGTCGGTGCCGGGCGCTTCGTCCGTCCCTGGCGCCGGTTCGTCGGTGCCTGGCGCCGGCTCGGCTCCTGCCCCGGCCCCGGCTTCCAAGCCGGACGCTTCGGTGCCGTCGGCGCCGGCCGCCGCGGGCGACAAGCCGGCCGAGACGCCTGCCAAGTAAGCGTCCCGCCCCAATGAGAAAGGCCGGCTATAGCCGGCCTTTTTTCATGGCGGCGCCGCAATGGCGCCCTTTGCGGGAAAGGCGTGTTCAGGCGCCCGGCAGCATGTGGCGCGCCGACACCGCGAGGATGCGTTCGGCGGATTCGCGCAACTGGCGCGCTTCGCGGTAGGCCCGCAGGGACACGACGGCGTCGTAACGGCGCGAGCTGCGCGGGCCGGCGAGCAGCGTGGGGCGACGGGCCAGGATGGGGGATATCAGACGTTGCATGGTGGAGCCTTTTCTACGGGCCTGAGGCCCTGTTGTGTATGGCTGGCATCGTAAGCCGGCCAGGCATGCGCGCCAACGAATTCCCTTTTATATGAATATCCGGAGGAAATTCCCCGGGAACATCCCGGGTGTGCGCATGAGGATGCCAGTATTGCCCGGCGACATGACAGATTGATGCCATGGCCTGTCGCGCTTGTAAGGGCTTGTTGCCCGGGCGTGGCTCGCCGGGCGGCTGGGTCTGGAGCGACACGGCGGGCGGATGCACGCGAATCGTCAATTACGTGATAGAATGTTCGACTTTCCAGGAAGCCACGGCTTTTCTGGATGAAGTTAGCCGACGTGGTGAAATTGGTAGACACGCTATCTTGAGGGGGTAGTGGCGAAAGCTGTGCGAGTTCGAGTCTCGCCGTCGGCACCAATGATTTGAAATCCGTTGAACTCATATAATCAATAACGTTCAATTTCAACGGGTTGCGGGAATGGGCTGATACCCGTTGACTGCTGAAAATCAAATTTTCGCAGTCGACGGCCCCATATAAGCCCCAGGCAATGCCCCACAAATGGCAAGCATCCAGAAGACAGCGAAAGGCTATCGGGCCCAGGTCAAAACTCTTGGCGTCAGAGACAGCCAGGTATTCCCAACGCGGCGCGAGGCCGTCGAATGGGGCGCGCGCCGTGAGCTCGAGATCAAGGAAGGCAAGTCCAAGCATCCGGGCGAGCTTCATACGCTCCGCGAGGCCCTGCGACGCTATGCTGAGGAGGTTTCCCCCAGCAAACGGGGCGAGCACTGGGAAGTCATCCGCCTTGCTGCGTTTGAGAAGCCCAGCTATGGGCTGCCCCTAGATCTGCCCATCGCCCACGTGACGCCGCAGCACGTCGCCGATTTCCGGGATGTTCGTGGCGCGAAGCTTAAGGACTCCTCCGTCTTGCGAGAGCTTACGGTCCTGTCGTCAGTTTTTGAGGCGGCGCGCCTGGAATGGGGATGGGCCAAGCACAATCCATGCAAGGACATTCGCAAACCGCGCGAAGGCAAGCACCGTGAGCGCGTGATTCTCTGGTGGGAGCTACGGCGAATCTTCCGCAAGATGGGGCATCGTCCTCGGGCTCAGCGCATCGAGACGGTCAGCCAGGCCGTGGCGCTTGCCACGTTGACTGCGCTGCGCACCGGAATGCGTGCCGGCGAGATCTGCAACTTGACCTGGTCGAGAGTGTACGAGGCGCACGCGCACCTGCCGCTAACCAAGAATGGGGGATCGCGCAATGTGCCGTTGTCTCGGCGCGCGCTCGAGCTTCTTGAGAGGGCCAAGGGATGGGATGACGAGCGGGTGCTCGGACTGACCACGGCTACGCTTGATGCCCTGTTCCGAAAGTACCGGGCTCGAGCGGGCCTCGAGGGCTTCACCTTCCACGATACGCGCCACACCGCGGCGACCATGTTGGCCAAGAAATTGCACATCCTGGATCTGTGCAAGATGTTTGGTTGGAAGGATCCCAAAATGGCGATGGTCTACTACAACCCGCACGCGTCGACCATCGCCGCCCTGCTTAACTAATTGAGTTTTAGATAGCGCCGGATCTCGGCGCCGGTGATGCGTCCATCGACGACGTTGATCTTGCCCTCGAGGATGCGCTTCTGCAGCGTGTTGTAGCTGATGCCCAGGCGTGCGCATGCGTCTTTGAGGTGGTACAGCGTCAGATCCTCAAACGCGATATGCGCGCCACGTCGCGCCGCCTCTTCGAGCAATTCTCGTAGCTGGGCCTCATGCAGCGTGACCATTGCCGCCTCCGGTCTCATTGTTCGCGCTGGCCAGGACGCGGAACTCAATCACCCATACCCAGGGATTGGCAGCGACACTGCCGTCGCCGTTGATCGCCTCCCACAGGCCGAGGAAGCTGACGCGGGGATCCGTGGCATGGTAGTGCGTGGAGTCGGCCAGGCCGAACCCGTCATCAGGCTGGCGCACGATGCCCTCGGCCATGGCATCCGCCTCGCTGATGGCGTTCAGGCGCTCCACGCGTACGCCGGCCACCTCCAGCACCAGGCGGCAGGCTCGGCGCGGCATATGGATGCTGGGCGTCCATTTCCTCCTGACGCCAAGCGTGTCGCCCAGTCGGCTGCCGTGGCGATATGTGGCGGCGTAGTCATACTCGATCGGCTGGCCGCCGTTATAGGCTGGATCTTGAGGGTAGATGGGACGGACCGTTTCGCGCACCCAAAGGCGGTCGCCGGGCTGGCCATAGGGCGTGCGCAGGCTATGGCACGGGAACGTGCTGATGTACATCTGCTTGATGTGTTCGGGGGCAGTCTGACGGAACATCCCGTCCCCGCAAGACACAATCTCGCTGACGGCCGGGTGCACGGTCTTCTGCCCCAGCTGGGCATACAGCCCGTTCGGATCTTTGACGATACGCCGCGTCTGCGTCTTGTTGCCGGCCAGGATCGCGCGCACCATCGGGCCTTTGAAAAGGATAGGGCGTTCACGCATCGTGGGCCTCCAGTGTCTGTCCCGTGATGCGCCCGGTTTCCTTGAGCGCTTCGAGTTGCAGCCGGGCGTGGTCGTCGCTGATGGCTGAAATGTGGCACTCGTAGGCGCCGTCCGGGCTGTAGAACTTGACCGAGTAGGCGTGCCATACGCGGCCCTGGGCATCCTTGCAAGATGTGGGGTAGGGGATATGGTCAGGCATCCCGCTCTCCTTGTTCGGCCAGGGTGGCAGAAAGGGCGGCGTTCTGCTTGCGTCCCGTCGCGACTTGCCACAGGTGGAACAGAAAATCGTCGGACTCCCATTCCCAGCACTCTTCACCGAGGTGCTTCGCGCCCGCCGCAACCATATCTGCTGCCCACGCCGTGCGTTCGTCCACATCCCCGGCGCGCTGCTGGCCGCCGTCCTTGTCCGCCTGGGAGCGTTTGAGGCCACGGATAAGGGCGGCCCCGTTGCTGCGGAGCGTCTGGTCCATCAGCTTCGCCGCTTGCTCCAGCGCCGCATTGCGCACGTCCTCGGCGCTGGCCTGGGGCGCGGCAAGGCGCTGGGCATCAGCGATCACCTCCCGAATGGCGTCAGGGGTATGGAGCGCCCACTGAATGCCGTACTTCTCGGCCCATTGCAGCGCCTGCAGGTCATTTAGCGCCTCCCCGGCTACAGGGGCGCTTGCCTCGGCGGCGCGCTGCTGGCCGCCGTCCTTGTCCGCCTGGCTCTTGAGTGAGCGGATAGCTGCGTCGATCAGGCCTGGCGTGCGGTGTGCAGGGTCGGGCGTGTCAGCGTCCGGCATGCGGATGTAGCCAAACTCGATGCCGTTGCGGATGAATCGCTGCGCAGACTCCAGCGCTGCCAGCACCTGGGTGCGCACCGCCTCGCTGGCCTGGGGCGCGGCACGATGAGCAATATGCTTGCGCCAGATCGTGGCCGCCGCGTACAGATCACTTTGCGCCTGTGACCCCGGCGGCTGGTCGTCGGCCATGTTGTCCAGCCGCTCGGCCACGTTTTCGCCTGGGTAGTTCTTCGCCTCCCCGGCTACAGGGGCGCTATCAGGCAGCGTCGGATCTTTCGGCAGCACCCACGGTGAACGCTCGCGTTCCTGGCGGTGGATTTCCTCCATCGTGCCCGGCTCGGCTACAGGGGCGCTTGCCACGGGTGCGGCGAGCCGGCACGACGGGCACCCGGCACCCTGGAACACCGCACCGCAGTTGGCGCAACGATGAGTCAACGGCACATCGGCTACAGGGGCGCTTGCCAGGGCGGCGAAAGCCGCCACCACTTGAGCGCGGGCGTGGGTGGATAGGTCTTGTCCGAAGCGTTCGCAACGGAACCCGTACACGTCCAGCAGCCTTTCAAATTCTGCTTTATCTGTCATTTCGATTCCCTTGCGAGGCCCGCAGCGCCTTCATAGCTTCGTACAGAAGTTGCGTGCCCGAGTTCATCCGCCCATCCTGGGCGAGATACTGTTCAATGCGTTGGGCCACATCCGCCGGACTGCCGTACTCCTGGGCAGCCCGCTCATCGGCTACAGGGGCGCTTTCCAGGGCGCAAGGGCTATACCCGTTCACGCCGTGAGAGCCGATGATGGCGAGCATGTGCCGCCCTTTAGGCAGCGCAGCCAGTTGTTCGTCGGTCAGGTCGGTGCCCATGTCCATATAGCCGCCAGTGCCCAGGTCGAGATACGCCACGGCCTGCCGCTCATCGGGTGCGGGCAGGCTTGCCAGGGCGGCGCGAAACTCGTAGACGGCCTGGCTGATGGTGCAGAGGTTTTCGCTGCCGACCTGCGTTGATTTTCCGCGATAGACGGCGCCGCGCTTGGTCGTATAGGCGACAGGCTTAAGGGCCAGCGCGAAGCGCTCGGCGAACGTCTCCGCCGCCCGCTCATCGGCTACAGGGGCGCTTGCCAGGGTGGCGCGGGCTTTCCAAGCAATCCACGACTCATTGGTGAAAACGCTGATGTAGTCGCCGTCCTTTTCGCAGATCCGCAATTCCTCCGGCTGAAAGCCTTCCGCCAAAGCCCAAGTTTCAAATGCTATCCGCTCATCGGCCAATGGGGCGCGTGGCCGGTGCAGCGCATCGGCCAGCAACGCTTTGACGCGGCGGAACTGCTCGCTGTTCTGGTATGGTGCGGACGCGGGCACGACGGCGCGTAGCCTTTCGTATCCCGGGGCAATGTGCTTGAGGGCGAGCGCTTCGATTTCGTCGTCGGTTAGCCCGAGCTGGGCGATGCTGGCAGGGTTATTCATGACTGGCCCCTTTGATCCCCTCATAGGCCGTGGCGGCGTCGTGGTGTTCTGTCGAGCAATAGCCCTTGCCCATGTGCAGGATGTTGGACGGACGGCCGCAATAGCAGGTGGGGAATGGGTCGGCCTTGTTGGCGTCGTACCAGGCCTGTGCATCCTTGCCATAGGGTTCGGCCTCGTTCGGAATGTGTCCCGGTCCAGCGAGGCCGTTGCCAATCCAGTGCATTGCCGCCTCGGCGCCCTCGCCGTGCTGCCATTCGATCCAGGCCGCCTGCTCGGCGACGACCATGTTATGCACGATCTTGCTCAGTATGTCGCACAGGCGTTGCAGGGCCACTGTGTCGCGTCCACCATCCTCGGCCGGAGCGATGGCGGGGTGCTGCGCCCGCCCGGCTGCGGAGGAACTCGCCAACAGTTCCCCGATCCGATCGCAAGCGGCCGTGTAAGCGCTTTGCAACTTGGCGAAATCGCGCGGGCTGGCCTGGGGCGCGGCATCCCGGAACAGCGCTACCACTGAGTAGGTGCCGCCCTCGGGATTGTCGCGGTTCAAGTGGTCGACCACCTCGGTTTGCAGTTCGCTGCGGTCGCCGGACACGCAAAACTCTTCGAAGTGCGCCTTGCCGTCCGGCCCCATGATTCCGTACATGAACGGCTTCCCGGCTACAGGGGCGCTTGCCACGGGCGCGGCCACGGCTGCATCGAGCGCTGCCTGTGCTGCTTCGTATTTGTCCCCCGTATCCAGGCTGGTGCGTATGCGTCGCAGTGCCCATTCGAGGTGTGGCCGAAGGTCGGTTATAGGCGCGCGCAGCTTGGTGACTGCCGCGCGCCAGCCGTTGGCGAAGTGCCCCAGCTCGATCGCGCTCGCAGGGTCATCCGCATCCATGGCATAGCGACGTTCAAATTCTTCGTGGATCTCTTTGTCGGCCGCTTGAGTGGTGTTGTTGCTGGTGGTCATGTCAATGCTCCTGCGGTGCGTGCATGGCGGCTTGGGCGCGGGCGAGCTCCTCCGCGACTGCGGCGACGTCGTCGACCCAGGCCGGATACACCGGCTCGCCGCCGGCGTGGATTTCCGCGTGGTATTGTGCAAGCGCCTCGGCGGCGAGCGCGTTGAGCCGCTGCATGGGGCCGGCCAGGCCGGGTCGCTCCTGAATAGTGGTTTGCATCGTCGGCTCCTCAGTTGCCAGCGGGCAGCGGGTTCGGGTAGGGCCAATCGCTGTCAGCGTAGGCAGCGCTCGGCGGCTCGGCGGCGGTGTCGTCAGGCGGTAGCGGTGCCGTGGCGGACTTGCTCGCGCGCTTGGCTGGCTTCTTCGCCGGCTTGGCTGCTGCCTTGTTCTCGGTGGCGGCGCTGGTGTCCGCCTGTCCGTCGACCTGGTGCGCCGCGTTGTCTGCTGCCGCCGGCGCCGGCGTCGCCTTCTTCGTGCGGGCTGCGGACTTCTTGGGCGCGGGAGCGGCGGCCGGCGTCGAGTCAGCCGCGCCGACCTCGTCGACCTTGCCCTTCGCGGTCGGCTTCTTAGCGGCGCCCTTACTCGCCTTCTGCGCCTTGGGTTTGGCCTTCTCTCGGGCCTCGGCGCGGAGCGCCTTCTTGGCGGCGTCGGGGTCGACGCCGTAGCGTTCGGCCGTCGCGACGAGATAGGTCGGCTCGTTGGTGGAGTAGGAATTGACGGCCAGTTCGGGCGCAATGGCGATTTCCATGAGCAGCAGGGCCAGCTGGCCAGCGGAAAGCCCGTCCACGCCTGCTCGGACCTCATCGTGGTTCTTGTGGTCCCAGCCCCACAGGCGGCATACCGTCGGCCGGTGGTCGTTCCACAGCCGCGCCATGGAAGCCTGCGCGATCATCAGCAGGTCTTCGTGCTTGAGCGTCTCGCCTGCGCTGATGCGTTCCGATACAGCTGCGTGAATGCTCTCGAGGGTGGCGCGGCGCGAGTCGCGCTCGAGCTTGCTCTTGGCTTCTTCCTTCTTGACACGCTCCCGGTGCTCGTCCTGGCTCGTCTTGATGCCCTTGTCGGCCAATGCCTTGAAAACCTCCTTCTCGGGGATCATCGAGATCAGTTCACCGCTGTGCGGATTCTCGATCATCACCGCCGGCGGCATATCGTCGCCAAGAATTTCCGCATACGTCTTGGCCTTGGTGATGTGCTGCCAAGGGGTGGAGTCGGGCTTGATGTAGCCGCGCGGAGACGAGTGCTCGTAAGGAAAGATCTTCTCGGCCGTCTCGCCACGAATGACCTTCTGCCCGGTCTTTTCAGCAGCCTCTGCCAGCCTGGCGATGTGCGCCTTTTTCTTTTGGTCGAAGCAGGTCGGGTCCGTGCAGACGTCTGCACTCTCCACATCCGAGTACAGCTCGGGCTGCGCGCCCGTCCGCTTGATGCAGCTGGTGCAGGGGCCGGCGGTGGCGACCAGGTCGGCCTGGGCGATGGGAAACACCGCGCGTTTCAGCTCGAGCATGTAGTTTTCCTGGATATGCTCGGCCGCTCGGCGTGCGGACATGGGGCCATCCTCGTCCGAGTAGTATTCCTCCGTCTCGCCCGTGGTGACCTCGTGGAGTGCCTTGAGCTGCAGCTCACGCACGGGGATCCGCGCCACCAGCAGCGCGACGGATGCGGTCAACTTGTCCTCGTAGAACGCCGTGCGCGCCTCCGGCTCCAGGTCGCACAGCTTCAAGCGAGCGTAGATGTAGGCGCGTGACTTCTTGAGGCGCACCGCCATTTCATTGACGCCATAGTCGGCGTTGTCCTTGTTCGCCGCGAGCAGCGCCTCGTAGCTTTCCGCTTCCTCGATCGGGTGCAGATCCTGGCGCTGCAGGTTCTCGATGACCTGCAGCTCGAGCATTTCGAGGTCGTCGACCGCGATGATGCGGACCGGGACATGCGTCAGCTTGGCAATGCCTGCGGCGCGCCACCGGCGCTCCCCGGCGATCAGCTCGAGCTTGCCCGCCTCGGTGGGGTGTTCGCGGCACAGGATGGGCTGCAGGATGCCGTGCTTGCGGAGGCTACCAGCGAGCTCCTGCAGGGCTTCCTGGTCAAAGCGCTTGCGGGGGTTGGTCTTGGACGGGATGACGTCGTCGCGGGGATACAGGGCCTCGCGATACTCGCGAGGGGTTTCCTCGCTGACTTCCCAGTCTGCGGGTTGCGGCGCCTCGGCGGGGACGGCGATCATGGTTTCGGTGGTCATGGTGTGTCCTACGCTTGCGGGTTGGCCGGCGTGGCGCCGGCGTAGACGATGCGGGCGAGGCCTTCGGTTTCGGCCTCGAGGCGCTGCAACTGCTGGGCGAGCTCGTCGCGGTCATGGGCGGCGGTGCCGGAGCGCAGCGCGAGCGTCTGCAGCGAGGTGAGAAAGGCGCGGGCGGCGGAGATCTGGCGCTTGGCCTGGCCGCGCAGCTCGTTGTGGCGGGCGGTCATTGGAATGCTCCAGCGGTGACGCGGCCGAGCTGGGCGCGCATCACGGGCACGTACTCGGCCGGAATCTTGATCGTGTGGCCGTCAGCGATGATGAGAAACTCGCCGGTGTTGAGGAGCCCGAACGCCGGCGCGCCTTGTTCGGCTTGGCGCGTCTGGCTGGTGTGCGGTATGGCATCAAGCAACTTTGCGCGGGGCTCGGGCTCAGCGGCTTCTCGTTTGGCCGGCCGCATTTGAGAGTCGGCCAGGTCATCGAGCGAGGTTGGCGTGCTCGGATGTGCTGCCCGGGCACTGGCCGGGACGAGTGACCGACCGAGATCGGTAAGGCTATATGCGGCTTTGCCGTCGATCTGGCCGTCGGTCTTGATCTTCTTGTTCATGCGCATGAAGCTCACCAGCTGCGTGGCTTTCTTCGTGTCGCAGCTGATCTTTGCGGCCAACTGGGGGGTATTGAGGCGTCCGTGCTTGGCGAGCGCCTGCAGGATATGATCGGAATAACTGGTTGACATGGTGCGATCCTGGTCTAGTCGTCGTTGGCGGCGATTGAGCGCCAGTCGGCCCTGCCGACGTAGCGCTTGAGCTGCTCCTTGATCGGGGCTGCTCTGCGGCGGGCCAACGCCTCCGCCGTGTTGGTCAGCGCGATCGCAAGGGCGGGGATGGACATGGCTGTCTCCAGGTCGTAGACGCAGCGCGTTTCGCGGAGGGCGAGCAACAGGTCATCCCGGCTGGGTTGCGATCGCATGGGAATCACCTGCGGGCGGCTACGAGCTGAGCGCCGGGGGCCGGCTCCCAGGCGTCGAGGTAGGGCGCATCCGGCAGTGCTCGGACCAGCGCCTCGCCGTCCGGGTTCGTGTAGATGCACGCGTATTCGCCCGTGCTGGGCTCGCGCCAGAGCTTGCCGCGCGGAGCGCAAGCGCGGGCGATCATGCGCTCGCGGCGCGCATCGTCCGCAGCGAGGAGACGCTGGTCGTTCGTGGTGGTCAGCTGCGCCCATGAAAAGAGGGCTGCGACACCTGTGACGACGCCCATGGCGGCGAGCAGCAGGCACATTGAGGCTTTGAACTTGGCTCCCATGGCTCAGGCCTCCCGGGTGGGCGTGAGCGCGTTGACGTACGCGTCTCGCGTGCCACGCATAAGGAACCGGGTTTCGTGCATTACCCCGAGGGCTTCGCACTCGATGGCGTGCAGCGCGTACCGGGGCAGCGTGTCGGCCGCCAGTTCGACCAGGCCGGACAGGAACGCAGAGATAGCCTCCCGGGTGTAGAGGCTGGGAAGCCAGCCATTCAGCCGGCACTTCAGGCAGTGCTTGCGGACATGCAGGAGGAGGGTGCGGATCCGGGCGAGGATGGCCTCGGCCAGCTCCTCCACGGTCGTGGGTAAGTCGGGTGCGTTGAAGGGGTTCACGTTGGGCTCCGTTGAGTAGGCCATTGAATTCAACGGAATAATAGACAGACTATTTTTAATGGTCAATAGACTGGCTATTAAATTTCAAGACGCTATCCCACCCTTGGGACAGAGAGGCTGAATGGGGGTACTAGGGCTCGCCCGTTGGACCAGACCAAGGTGATAGGCGGGCCTTCCTGGAGCTTAGGCGGCGTCGCTTTTGACGGATGCCTGGGCTCCGTCTATGAAATCTTCGACCTTTTCGCCAAGACGCCGCTTTTGCGCAGCGTCGAGAGCCAGGTAGGCTTCAAACGGCACGGCAAACGGCCACCCTTCTATGCTGGAACCGCCCCGACTTGAGTCCAGGGACGGCCAAATCGCTTTGACCAGGGAGACCAAGCGTGGGCTTATCTCGCTGGGATCTGCGTTGATCTCAGCACAGATCTTGAGCAGGGCGTCTAGGTTAAGAGCCATGCGGCCATTGAGGTAATGGCCCAAGTTGCCCTGAGTCCATCCCAGCTTATCAGCTAGAGCTTCCTGGGTAACCGGCGTACCTCGGTCATGACTGCGAGCCTTGAAGTGTTCCCAGGATTGCTTGAGGCGGCGGCACTCGTCCGCTTCTTCTACGGAGAGCTGGCGCTTACGGGTGTTGGTGGGCATGAGCATACCGTAATAGCCCCTGTATTGATTGACAAATAGCCACGCTGCTTCTACGATAAATAGAACAACTATTATTTGTCGGCTCTGCTTCCTCATCCACAGCCTCTTATGCGACTTGACCAGTACTTGCGCGCCGCCAAGATGACCCAGTCAGCGTTTGGCGAAAAATTAGATCCGCCCGTGACTCAAGGAACGGTTTCCCATTGGTGCCAAGGCAGAACCAGGGTGTCGTTGGCGTATTCGATCCAAATCGAAAGGCTCACCCAGGGCAAGGTCTCCCCATCAGATTGCGCGCAGATGTTCGAGGCGGAATGTCAGAGGGTGTTGCCACGGCAAGCCTTACTTCCGATCGGAGCGCCGGATGCTTGACGGCGCGAATCGATTGGTTGTGCTGACCGTCAGCCTATTGCAGTTCGCGGCATCGCGCCTCGTCACTGGCGCTCCGAAAGCAAAGTTGCTCGAAGACTGCTGCGACGAGAGGCCCGTCCGCAAGTTCTCCTGCCACGTCATACGCGATGCGCTTTGCCAATCGCAGTTGATGACGAAGCCACAACTCGGCGTGCGTCTCTTGCAACTCGTCGTTGATCCGCGGCCCATCAGTCTTCAATCGGTTCATTCCCACGTCTCCCGGTTGGGTAAGGCAGCGTCATCGTATCGCCCATGTCCGCGTGCAGCTATGAGAAAAGCGTTTGATTTTCGGGTGAAGCTGCGCTGCAGCTGTGCCCTCGTGCAAATGGTGGGAGCGGTATGACAAAGCGGCACAGTAGTACACATTGGCGCGGTGCACTCTATAACGCTCTACGGCGCTCCGCAGACGGCGTGCAGGGCTTCTGCGTATGGGCGATGGGAAATCGCGACAGGAGAATCGCCGTCAAGACGCTATACAAGCGCCTTGACGGAACCGCTCCTCCGGAGCGAATGCCCATAGAGGACGCCGAGCTAATCACAGAGTATCTCCTGAGAGACGTGCACACGAAAGACTGCGCGCTGGACTGGTTAAAGGCGCTGTGCGCGCGCTTCGGCCTGATCGCAATCGAGATCGATGCGCCTCCGCCTGGTGGCAGGTGGCCGTGTGAGCTAACTGCGATCCTAGAAAAAGGAATTCGGCTAGCCGAACAGGGCGGGCTAGTTGCCGGCCTTCTTGGCAAGGCGATCGCAGACCGCCGCATCTCTCAACGAGAGGCCGAGGACATTCGTGAGCATGCGTACGCAGAGATTCAGACCTTGCTACGCCTTGTGCGCAATGTGGAGCGAGCGGCAGACGAACGCGCGACGCTGAGGTCAATTGAGGGGCGTGATGGTCCCTAGCTGCGAAGTAGGCCGACGATGGAGACGAGGATGCCGCGCCCAATAGGCCCTTCGGCTCGCGTCGTGCTCCACGCATTGACGAGCGGGCCGCTGTCGATGGCCGCTCTCTCGGATTGCACCGCTCTTTCGGTTGCTGAGCTGCGGTGTGTCTGCTATCGCCTATGCGTTTCCGGCCGGATCGTGATCGTAGGTGCGAGGAAAAGCGATCGCTGTCGGAGGCCTGTGGCCGTGTATGCGCTGGCTCGATCCGTACATTCGGGCCGGTCCTATGTGGACCTTGCCGAGGTTTGGCGATGACTAGGGATCTTTTTGGCCGATTGCCTGCAAATCATCGCTCGCGGCAGGTCGCAGCGAGGCAGGCGCCGCAACCGCCGCCTCTAGGACGCGGTCCGCCCGGGCCGTCCGAGTACTTCGTACTTGGAAATCGTTCGATCAGTCGCGAGGAACTGCTGCGCCTTCTCAACTTTGACCAGGCCTGCATTGACACGCCCGACCACGACCTAATTGCGGTGTTGGAAACCGTTGACGGGCGGTCGCGGGCCTATCTGGTCGCACTGCCGCGAAACCATCCATCAAGGTTCGACGCCGCCGGGCGCCGAGATCCTTCGCTCGCGCCTTTCTGGCGTCACGGAGAAGTCATGCACATCAAGAAGCAGAGTCAGCCGCCGTAGGCATGTGATGCTCAGGGACGAAGAGGCTAAATACGCGGTTATCCCTGGGCGCAATGCCCCAAACCGAACCCAAGGGGCAGCGTGGGTGCGAAAGGCTAGAGCGCGGGTAGGAGTGCCGGTACGGGTGCTGACAGTCTGGCCAAGTCCTGGGGCGTACATCCGCCAGGACGCCCTGATGCATACCGTCGGCTCCGGCGAGGCAATGCAAGGGTGGGCATTGCTCCTGTTATCCGTAACGGGCTAGGGGGAGCTCTGCCCATTCGCACCCATCTCACCAACGAAGCAAGGCCGTAACCCCACATACGCATAGGTGTTTCATGACAGACCTAATTCTGAGCATGCAAGAAAATTTCGCGCATGGCGCGCCTAAAAAAGGCCACGCCGGGCCCGACTTTTCCACATTTTGGGCGCAGTGGCCCCGCAAGACTGCAAAGAAGGCTGCAGAAAAGGCGTGGGCGAAGTTGCGTGCAGCGGATCGGCGCGCGGCGCTGCACGTCCTGCCCAATCACCTCGCCTTTTGGAAGGCTGCGCGCACGGCCACCGAGTTTATTCCGCACCCTGCGACTTGGCTCAACGGCGAACGCTGGAAAGATGAGGTGGTCATGCCGAATTCGCGATTCGAGCCAAGGGCGGCGGCGGGTCCGGCCTGGTGGACGTCTCATGTGGCGATGGACCAAAAGGGCCGCGAGGTCGGCGTGGGTCCCGCTCGACCTGGCGAAACTTCCGAGCAGTACCGTGCGCGCATCCAGCAAGCGATTGCGGAGCGAGATCGGTTCGGGGGTGGGCGATGACCACGGCTCGGATTCCCGAAATACGCGAGCGACTGGATTCCTGGGCTGTATGGCTGAGGACGGGAGCCACGGGTAGTGGGTCGAGTCCTCTCGCGTCGCTCGACTGGGTCAGCGATGGGTATAGGCCGTGGGTGCCGGTGGACGCCATTGAATGCTCAATCACTGACGACGCTGTATCGAAGCTCCCATTGGAGCTGAAACATGCGGTAGCCGAATGGCATATGAATGACGGAACACTCGAGGCGGCGGCGAAGAGGATCGGCATATCCAGATTGACTTTATGCAGGCGCCTTCGCGCCGCAGATGAGGCGATCGCAGAATGGCTTGATCTTCGTAGCCGCCGAGTTCCCTCGTGCGGGCCGTCCCGGAAGCTGGCTGCAGCGTGATTTGCTTCCGCGTTTGTATACTCGCCCCTGATCTTGACTTTCCAGGGTGAAATAATGAGGAAAATATGCATTTGCGCGACTTTGGTGGGCAGTGCCTTGAGTGCGTTTGGCGCTCAGGCAATGGAGCTCACAAAATCCCAATTTGAGAATGGGTTCCAGACCTACATTAAGGAAGTGCCGCAGTGTGCTGCTGGCAAGTTCGCCGCTGGTGTGGCGGTCCCTGGCGGCTGGTACTATCAATGGAAAAACAAGTCTGAGCTTGATGTTCGAATACTTGCGGAAGGGAACAGAATTCAGAGGATTGAGATAACTGCGACGGATCGTGATAGCACCGCACTGCAGGACATTATGTGCGCCACGATCGCGCTCATGCGTGCGATCCAACCGGAGTATGTGACTACCTCGGATGCTGTGCGCGACGCCAAGCACCTCTGGGAGAACGCAGGCTCCAAACCGTTTGTTAAGGCGTTCTTCTTCGATACCTTTGTCGCTCAGATGACACCAGTTATGCTGACAATAAAGTAGGTGAGTGCGCGAGCTATCGTCTGTGTGGTAACAAACAGAATTAAATGACGTAAACCCAAATCTGCATAATTCGCTACATTCCTGCGGAGCTTGCGTCAAAGCGCTCCACCACATCAAGGCCCGGCCCTCACGCCGGGCCTTTTCTTTTGGTGTCTCAAATGCCAGTAGCCCGTCCTCGCCCATGCCTGCATCCGGGGTGT
Organism: Achromobacter sp. CSND-B12; assembly: GCF_052906545.1. Classification (NCBI taxonomy): domain Bacteria; kingdom Pseudomonadati; phylum Pseudomonadota; class Betaproteobacteria; order Burkholderiales; family Alcaligenaceae; genus Achromobacter; species Achromobacter sp. CSND-B12. Next base: position 4,570,056 of record NZ_JBREGJ010000001.1, read on the forward strand.
GCAGCGCTTGTGCGAAACGGCGGCTACTGCGAGCGGCATGCCGTCGCTCAGCAGGAACGTGCGCGCGAGAAAGATCGCGAGCGCGGCAGCGCCGCCAGCCGGGGGTACGGATATCGCTGGGCTAAGACCAGCCAGGGCTTTCTACGCAACAACCCATTGTGTCGCCATTGCGCTGACCGTGGGCGAGTTACTGCGGCCGAAGTCACTGACCATATCGTGCCGCACCGGCTGGCGGAAGCGCTGGCGTCCGGCGAGCCGGAGCGAATCGTTGAGGCGCGTTCTCTCTTTTGGGATCGGAGCAACTGGCAACCGCTGTGCTGGGCGTGTCACTCGCGCAAGACCGCGAGAGAGGATGGTGCGTTCGGCAACCGGCGGGCCATGGCTGGAGGCTCGATGCAGACGTCTGCACCGGATCCGCGCGCGAAGGGGGCGCGCAGGGGCGCCCGCTATACGGGGACGGGTCGGGGACGGGTAGGGGGGTCGAAAGTCGGGGCGAACGGCGTCGGGACCGAGCGCCCAGCTGAATTTTTATGGGAAAGGTTCGAAAAAGGGGGGGAGGGGTGAAATAGCAGCCCCTCTAGCGCATCGAAATCTAAGTACTCGACTCGCGTGGCCCCTCAATCTGAAATGGAGTCACGATGGACCAGATAAAGCCCCCGCTGGGGGTCATCCAAGGCGGGGGAGGCGTAACCCCTTGGCGGTCGGCAAAGTTCGGCATCGAGCTGCCGATGCCACCGCCGTCGATCCAGGTCGACGAAGAATGGCGCCGCATCTATATCTGGCTGTGCGATCAACTTCTCAGCAGCAAGCGGGATATCACCGCCGCCGCGATGCAGCTGACCTTGCTAGTGGAGTGCATCCGGGCTTGGGTCCAAGACAGGGCTCTTTGCGAAAAGCACGGTCGGTACGCGACCTCGAAGGAAGGCAACCGCTACGAGCTTCCGCACAGCTACAACGAGCGCAAAGGCGCCGAGCAACTTAAACGGGATCTGCCTGAAGCATGTATGACGGTGATGTCTCAAGTCGAGGCGAAGCTCAAGGAGAGCAAAGTCGGCGAGAGCGGCCAGGACGATCTGTTCGGCGATCTCGTCGAGCACGGCCGAAGCCGCCCAAGCGCCGCCTAAAGCTCGTTCCGCCGGAAGACGCCTGGGAGGTTTGGGACCGCGAGTATGGCGTCCCGGTCCTGCGCGGCGAGATCCTGGTGGGCGAGCTGGTGATGCTGGCAGTCGAGCGGCACTACCGAGATTTGCAGACGTCTGCACAGCGCGGCTTGTATTTCAGTCCGGCGCATGCCTGGCACATGATCGAGTACATAGAAAAGTACTTTGTCCACGTCAAAGGTCGCCTCGCCGGACAGCCGATCTTGCTGGACCCTTGGCAGAAGTTCTGGACCGCCGTGCTGTATGGCTGGCGTAAAGCCGGCAGCGGGTTCAGGCGGTTCACGCGTGCTTATGAGGAGGTGGCGCGCAAGAACGGGAAATCTACGTGGAAGGCTCCGCAGGGAGCGTACTTGTTCATGATGGATGGGGAGCCAGGCGCGGAAGTCTACGCGGTGGCCACAACTCGCGAGCAGGCCATGACGGTATTCCGGCCGGCGTTCGAGAACTTCCGTCGATGGGCTCGTAAGTCGCGTGGCGTGGCCCGATCATTCCGCATATTTGAAGGCCAGAACCAGGAGCGCATCGAGGCAGGCGCGTCAGTATTCAAGCCCATCGCCAGCAACGCAGATGCCCAGGACGGCTTCAACCCGTCGGCGGTGTTGTATGACGAGTTGCACGCTCAGCGGTCGCGCGAGCAGTGGGACGTGCTGGAATCTGGATTCGGCGCGCGGGAACAGCCTCTACTGTCGGCGATCACGACGGCAGGCTTCATCCTCGATGGAATCTGCACGGAGGTTAGATCGTACCTGATCTCGTTACTGCGCCGAGAGCGCGAGGACGATAGTTTCTTCGGGTACGTCTACACGCTGGACAAGGACGATGACCCGTTCGATGAGGAGGTCTGGATCAAGGCAAATCCAGGCCTCGGCCGATCCAAGACGGTTGACTACATGCGGGACATGGCCCGCAAGGCGCAGGCGCTGCCCTCCGCTCTGGCGAACTTCAAGACGAAGGACTTGAACCTTTGGTGCAACGATGCGGAGGGGTGGCTGGATCTGACGCAGTGGGATCGAGGCGCAGCGGAGGTAAAGATCGAGCAGTTGCTCGGACGAAAGTGCTTCGGCGGTATGGACTTGTCCGCGACGCGAGATCTCACTTCTTTCGCGCTCGTGTTTCCTCCTACGGACGATGATCCGCGCTGGTATGTGCTGGTGTGGACCTACTGCCCTCGGTCCAAGGTGGATGAGCAGTCCAAGGCCGATGCCGCGCCCTATGGAAAATGGGAGGCGGCGGACGCGCTACACGTCACCGATGGCGATGTTGTGGACTATCGCCCGATGAAGGAACAGGTGCTCCAGGCTGCGCAGCTGTTCGATCTTGAGGAACTGGCTTACGACAAGTGGAACTCAACACAGCTAGCAAACGAGCTGGCGGACGAAGGGATAACGCTAGTCGAGGTTCCTCAGAATACGCAAGGCATGTACCCGGGTTCAAAGAAGCTCGAGGAACTTGTCTATAGCGGACGTTTGGCTCACGGCGGCAATCCTGTGCTGCGCTGGGCCGCGGGCAACGTGTCATTGCTCTACGACTCGAACGGAAACTTTAGGCCGGACAAGAAGCGGTCTAAGCCGAAGGGACGAATAGACCCGATCGTCGCGGTCGTCATGGCTCTAACGCGCGCGAGTGCGCACAACCAGCAGGATCTATCGGACTTCCTGCGTAACCCGATCGTGTTCTGATGAAAATCTCAATGAAAGCCGCCGCATCTTGGCTGGGGAGGGTAATAAGCCTTCGCCAGCCCGGATTCTGGCGTTACTACGCGTCCACGACAAACTACTCAGGCAAAAGCGTTTCGGCCCAGACGGCGCTGCAGCTCGATGTCGTCTGGGCGTGTGTGAAGCTGATATCGCAGCTGGTGGCGACCCTGCCCCTATCGGTGTACGAAAAGAAGGACGGTCGACGACGGAGCGCCAGCGAGCATTGGCTTCACAAGGTTATTGCGGCCGCGCCGAATGCCGATATGTCGGCGGCGGATTTCTGGGAATCGCTGCTGACTTCCATTCTGCTTTGGGGAAACGCCTACGCGCTGATCGTGCGCAATGGTGCTGAAAAAATCATTGCCCTCGAGCCGCTGCGGCCGGAGCGCATGGCGCCGAAGCTGCAGCGCGACGGCTCAATGCTGTTCGTGTATGTCGATGAGAACGGTCATCGCTTTGAATACAGCGAGACCGAGATCCTGCACCTCAAGGGCTTCACCCTTGATGGCCGGATGGGGCTGTCGCCCATTTCTTACGCGCGTCATACGCTGGGCGCGGCGATGGCGCAGGAGGAAACGGCGGCCACCATATTCAAGAACGGTTTGCGCCCATCCGGCTATGTCACCACGGACCAGATTCTCACCAAGGGGAACAGGGAAGAGGTGCGCGAGAGCGTAATCACTCAGGTCGCCAGCGGTTCGGAGTCGGGGCGAACGCTCGTGCTTGAGGCTGGCATGAAGTACGCGCCCGTCGCGATGAATCCGGAGGACGCGCAGCTCCTGCAGAGCAGGGGCTTCTCCATTGAGCAATTATGCCGGTGGATGTGCAACGTACCGCCGGTGTTGATTGGGCACGCCGCCCAGGGTCAAACGATGTGGGGCTCGGGCGTTGAGCAACTGCTGATGGGCTGGAAAGTCACGGGGCTCAACCCGCTGATTATCAAGATTGAGCAGTCGCTCAACGGCCTGTTTCCTCCCAACGAGCGGGAGCGGTACTACGTCAAGTTCAGTTTGCAAGGGTTGCTGCGCGCGGATGCGAAGGGGCGGGCGGCGCTCTATGCGTCCGGCTTGCAGAACGCCTATCTCAGTCCGAACGAGATCATTGAGCTGGAGGACGGAGAACCGTACGAAGGGGGGGATCGGCACTTCGTGCAGGCGAACCTGGTGCCGGTAGACCAGATCGGGAAGGAGGATGCGACGCAGGGCAAAGCGCGCGAGGCGCTGCTTGATTGGCTGGGGAGACCCAAACAGGAAACTCACGATGAAACGTAAAAACGCGTCCTTGAAGATCAGGGACTTCAATCTCGAAATCAAGGCCGTCAGCGATGACGGCCTTTTTTCTGGCTACGGCAGCGTGTTCGACGTGGTCGACAGCTACGGCGAAGTGGTCGAGCGCGGCGCCTTCACGGAGACGCTTGCCAGCATCGCCGAGAAAGGGCGCGCGGTGCCGGTGCTGTGGCAGCACCGCAGCGGCCAGCCGATCGGTGTGTACACGAGCATGAAAGAAGACAGCCATGGCCTGTGGGTCGAGGGGCGCCTTCTGAAGGATGACGTGCAGCAGGCCAAGGAAGCGTACGCCTTGCTGCAAGCTGGCGCCGTCTCTGGTCTCTCGATCGGGTACTACGTGCGTGACGACACGTTCGACCAGAAGGCTGGCGTGCGCCGGCTCAAGAAGCTCGAGCTGGTCGAAGTGAGCCTTGTCACGTTTCCCGCGAATGAAGAATCGCGCGTGGACGCGGTCAAGTTTGCTCTCAGCCAGGGCACACTGCCCGACCTTCCGGGATTTGAGCGGCTCCTGCGCGAGGCAGGCTTCTCCAAATCCCAAGCCGTGGCCATTGCGAGCCACGGGTTCAAGCATCTGCTCCGGAGCGAGTCCGAGGGTGGGCTTGTGACCGACCTGCAGCCGCTCGCCGAGCGCCTGCGCAACTTCACTCTCCCCCAACTTTGAAGGGAAAACTATGCAATCCAATCTGTCTGAACAAGGCGCGCTGATGGGCGCGGTGGCCGGTGCGCTGGGCGAAATGGCTCGCAAGAGCGGTGGCGGCTCCGGCAGCGACGAGCGCGTCGAGATCAAGAGCCTGCTCGAGGATCTCGCCAAGCGTGACGAGACGATCAAGAAGTTCGCCGAAAAGGCCGGCGAGGAGATCAGGTCGCTGGGCCAGATCTCGGCCGAAACGAAAGCCGCCCTGGAGAAGATCGCCGGCGAAGGGCTCGAGGTGCAGCAGCGCCTATTCGATCTGGAACAGAAAATGGCCCGACGTGGTGCGGCCGACCAACCTCGGGTTAAGACCTGGGGCGAGGTGGTCGCCGAATCGGACGGCTACAAGAGCGTTGCGGAAGGCCGTGCATCTCGTTCCGGCCGCATCGCCGTCAAGGCCGTCACCAGCGCCGCGACGTCTGCCGGCGTCATGGTACCCGCTGACCGTCTGCCGGGCGTTGTCGTGGCGCCGCTCCGTGAGCTGGTGGTCCGTGACCTGCTCCTGCCCGGTCGTACGACCAGCAATTCGGTCGAGTATGTGCGTGAGGATGTGTTCACCAACAACGCCGCAGCGGTGGCCGAGGGTGCGCAGAAGCCGGAAAGCGATATCACGTTCGAGCTCGCCAATGCCGGCGTCAAAACGATCGCTCACTGGATCCCGGCCAGCAAGCAGATCCTCGATGACGCGCCGCAACTGCAGTCCTATATCGACATGCGCATGCTGTACGGCCTGCAGCTCAAGGAAGAACAGCAGATCCTGCTGGGCGACGGCACGGGCGCCAATATGCTGGGGATCATCCCTCAAGCTGCGGCGTACCAGGTGGCGCGCAACAAGGATGGCGACACCATGATCGACGTGGTGCGCCATGCGTTGCTGCAGGTGCGGCTGTCCCTGTATCGGCCCAGCGCCATCATCATGCACCCGGAGGAGTGGGAGGCGATCGAGCTGACCAAGGACAAGAACGGGAACTATATCTGGTCGAATCCGACGCTCTACAACGGAAAGAACCTGTGGGGCTATCCGGTCGTGGAGTCGATGGCGATGGCTCCGGGCGATTTCCTGGTCGGCGCATTCAACGCAGGCGCGCAGCTGTTCGACCGTGAAGACGCGACCGTCGAAATCTCGGCCGAGGATCGTGACAACTTCATCAAGAACATGCTCACGATTCGCGCCGAAGAGCGCGCGGCGCTGGCTGTGTATCGCCCGGCGTCGTTCGTGCATGGGACGTTCCCCTCGACGGCGGTGGCGCCGCCGGCGGGCGAGTAACCCCGTCAACGTCTACACATGGAGGGCGGCGGCAACGCCGCCATAGCAACGATGAAAGCAATTGCACTCAGCACGTTCGAGAATGAAACCGAGGGCTTGGTACGCCGGGGGACGGTGCTGCTGGACCTCGACTCCCGCCGCTTCAAGGCGCTTCAACTCGCAGGCCTGGTTGACGAGGAGGGGCCCGGCCGCAAGAAGCTCGAGGCCGGTCAGGTGCTGCCGAAGCGCGCTCCGGATCATGCCGACAAGAAGGCTCCCGAACCGCAAAACAAGGGCCGCGGAGGGACGCGCAATGGCGGGGGTTCCTGATCTCAACGAAGTCAAAGAGCACCTGCGTGTCGACGGGACAGAGTTGGACCGCATTCTCACCAGGCTTTTAGGTGCGGCAGTCGACAGCGTGGCGAGGACGCTGGGGAGGTCGGTTCCGTGGGTCGAGCTCGACGATCAAGGGCGTGAGGTCCAGACATGTCCCGATGCGGTTGCTGCTGCGATCCTCTTGCAGGTGGAAGCTCTTTACGGGCCGAAAGGCAGTTCGCCGGATGTGAACAGTCGCGCTGTACTTGCGCTGCTCACTCCTTATCGCATCAACATGGGGGTTTAGATGGACTACCCAGAGGCAGGAGAACTGGACAAGCGGGTGCGATTTCGACGGGTCGAACACCTTCCTGTGGCCGGTGGCGGGCTTGAGGCAAGTTTCCCGTCGGAGTTCGATCGATGGGCCAAGATAGTCCCTGTTGGTACGGCCTCTTACCTGGCTGGGATGCAGACGGATCGCAAGATCACTCATCGCATACTGGTGCGCTATCTCGAGGGAGTTGAAAATGATTTCGAGATAGTCCACCGCGCAACGGTGTACAGAGTGGAGCGATCCGCGCCGCTTAAAGGCGGCCGGGATTTCACGGTCTTTGAGGTGGAGCAACTGACCCATGGCAGCTAGGGGCGGTCTTTCAGGGTACATGCACGTTGAGGGCTGGGACAGCTTCCGCCGCTTGGATTTCAACAAGGGCCCGATACGCAAGGGAATGCGCGCCGGGGGCCGCCTGGTGCAACGGGCGAGCCGCTTCAAGATCAGAAAGGGTGCTGCCCTGGAGGATTACCCCGCCGGCCGCTCGGGTGCGCTCGCGCGGAGCATATCGGTCAAGGTCAGTCGCCCGGGCTTTCTCGTCCGCGTGGGGCCGAATAGGACCCCGGCCATGGGTAAACATTTCTACCCGGCTTACCTGTTTTACGGTGTGACGGGAAACCCGGCGCGCAAAGACGGGAGGGCGCAGCCGAAGAACGGGAAATGGAGGATCAAACCACGAGGAAACTACATGGTCGACGCGCTGCAGGAGCAGACCGGAAACGTCCGCTCCGTGCTGCAGGGCGCGTTCGCCGCTGCGTTGAAGTGAGGTAACGCAATGCGTGTCTCTTTGGTTGCGGAGCATTTGAAGGCGCACGCGCCCGTATTTGAAGGGCGCGTTGCCGGCGGATTGGATGTTGATGTGGTCCTGGGATCGGCGAAACAGCCTGCGCCTGCCGCCTACGTCATACAGGCGGAGGATGACGCCGGCGACCTGGGGTCGCAAACATCATATTTACAGGAGGTCAGAGACTCGATTGACATACTGGTTGTCATGCCAGTCAAGGACGAGCAAGGCGTGTTGGTGGCCGACATGCTGCACGAGGTTCGCCGGGAGCTCTTTGTTGCGCTGGCGGGGTGGGAGCCCGACGAAGGATATGACGGCCTGGTCTACGACGGGGGCTCGCTGACGAAGATCGACCGGGCACGCTGTTCGTATCGGTTCAGCTTCTCGGCTGCATTCATGCTTGGGCGAGCGGGCGTCAAGGGCGAGGTGCCGGCCGAGACCTGGCCAGAGCGCGAGCTTGACCGCCTCGCGATGCTGGAGGGGATGACAGTGCGCGTCGATGCGATTGATCCGATGGCGGACCCCAACCTCAAGAAGCCCGGCCCCGACGGCCGGATTGAACATGAAGCAAGAATGGAGTTGCCGCATGGCAAAGATTGAAATCTACGTGGTGCCCCAAGAGGGGCGGACGGTGCCGGATCCCGCGCGAGGCGATGTGCTGCCGGTGGAGGGCCGTCTGGTGGTGCGGGACCCGTACTGGATCCGCCGCATCGAGGATAAGGACGTGGCCGTCGCCAAGCAAGGGACGGGTAAAGCGGGGAGCGGAAGTAAATGATCTCGTTCAACCAAATCTCCAATGACAACCGCGTACCGCTGTTCTATGCAGAGATGGACCCGTCCCAGGCGAATAGCGGATCGACTCAGCTGCGTCGCCTGATCATCGCGCCGGCGAACGATGACACGACGGGTAGCCTGGATCTGGTCATCGCCACCCAGGAAAGCGAGGTGCGCGCGCTCGCCGGCGTCGGGTCACCCTTGGCGGAGGCCTACGCGCAGTGGCGCAAGGGCGATCCGATGGGCGAGGTGTGGGTGCTGCCCGTGCGAATGGAAGGGGCCGCAGCCGTGGGTAAGGTGGCCATCACGGGCGCCGCGACCGAGCCGGGCGTGCTTTGCTTCTACGTGGGGGACGACCGGATCCAGGTGACGATCGTCAATGGCATGGCATCGAGCGCCGTGGGCGCGGCTCTGGCCTCCGCGATCAATGCCAGGGGTCTTTGCGTCTCTGCGCAGTCGGCTGTGGCAGGCGAAGTCGTCGAGGTCTCCCTGACGGCCAAGTTCAAGGGGCTGCTCGGCAATGACATTCGGATCGGCGTCAACTTGCGAGGCGCGGCTGGTGGTGAGCGCACGCCGGCGGGTCTCGCGCTGACGCTGACGCAGCCGACCCAGGGCGCTGGAGCGCCTGACGTTGACGAGCTGCTGTCCAAGGTCGGCGACGCTGAGTTCGAGTTCATCTTTCACCCGTTCACCGACCCTGCCTCGCTGGACTCGTTCAAGGTGTGGATGGACGATGTGTCGGGCAGGTGGGCCTGGTCGAAGATGCTGTACGGCCATGTCTACGCCGCGCGTCGGGGTGCGCTGGGAGAGCTGGTCACGGCTGGCCGCGACCGCAACGATCAGCATCACACTGTGCATGGATTCGAAATGCAGACGTCTGCACCGTGCTGGAAGGTGGGCGCGGCCTATGTCGCACGTCAAGCGGTGTTCATCTCTGCCGACCCGGCGCGGCCGACGCAGACCGGGGAACTGGTCGGGATCTCGCCGCCACCGGCTGGCAAGCAGTTCACCATGCTGGAGCGGCAGTCGCTGCTGTGGTCCGGGATCGCGACGTCGTATTGCTCGGTCGACGCGGTGCGCATCGAGCGCGCCATCACGACCTACCAGCGCAATGCGTGGGGCCAACCAGACGACTCGTATCTCGACAGCGAGACGATGCACCAATCGGCGTACATCATCCGCTTCTTGAAAGGCAGGATCACGAGCAAGTATGGGCGCCACAAGCTGGCCAACGACGGCACGCGGTTCGGGGACGGCCAGGCGATCGTTACGCCGAGCATCATCCGCAACGAGCTCATCGCGGCCTACATGGAGCTGGAGAGCAGGGGCATCGTGGAAAACGAGGAGGCGTTTCGCGAGCATCTCATCGTGGAGCGTGACAGCTCCAATCCGAACCGGGTGAACATCCTGTTCCCGCCGGACTACGTGAATCAGCTGCGTGTGGTGGCGCTGCTCAATCAGTTCCGCCAGCAATATCCGCAGTCCGCCTAGTCGGTCGCGTGTTGTTGTATGTGGGGCCCGCACGCTGCGGGCCCTTTCTTTTTCAGATGAAGGAGCTTTGCCATGGGGCAAAAAGTAGCGGGAACCGTCTATTTCAAGGTTGACGGCCAGCAGCTGGAAGTGACCGGATCTGCCGAGGTGCCGACCAGTGATTACACGCGGGAGAGCCTGCGCCCGGGCTACTTCTCGGAGACGGACCGTATTCCGTATGTGAAGGTCGATGCCCTGTTCACGCCCGGGTTTCCGCTCAAGAAGCTGCAGGATGCGATCGACATGACGGTAACTGTCGAATTCAAGAACGGGCGCACCTACGTGCTGTCGCAGGCGTACCAGGTCGGCGAGCCTGTCGCGACCGGCGACGACGGCAAGGTGCAGTTGCAGTTCGACGGCGTGCGCGGGGTGTGGCAATGAGCGAACAGATCTTCCCTCTGAGCAGTCCGATTACCGCCCACGGCGAGGAGCTCACCAGCCTCGCGCTGCGCAAGTTGGGGCCGGCTGACGCCCGAGCGATCCGCGCGCTCCCGTACCTCATCGCCTCGGACGAGAGTGTCCGTATCGATCCCGAGGCCGCGGCGAAGTACATCGTCAGGATGGCCGGCATCCCTATGTCGTCCATCGATCAGCTGGACATGGCCGACTTCAATGGCCTGGCTTGGATGGTCGCCGGTTTTTTCTTGAAGTCGGAGCCCGAACGTACGACGAGCTCCGGCGGCTCGTCTATGACGTTGCCTACTTCTGGCGTATAGACCCCGAGGTGGCAATGCAGCGCCCGCTCGAGCTATTGCTCGAGCAGGCTCGCGAGTGCGAGCGGATCGTCCGAGAGCAGCGTAACGAGGAGGGCTGAGGGATGGCGGGAGAGAAGTTCCAGCTCAAAGCGCTCATAACGGGCGTTGATAAGCTGTCGCCGCTTATGGGCGGCGCGAAGAAGAATGTCGCGGCGTTTCGCAAGTCGTTGGAGTCGAGCAGCCTGTCAAAGGGCTTTAGCCTCGGCGACCTTGCAAAGGGTGGGGCCTTCGCCGCGCCGTTTATCGCTGGCGCGAAGGCCGCGATTGAATTCGAGTCGGCCATGGCGGACGTCCGCAAGGTCGTCGATTTCGATAGCCCGGCCCAGTTCAAGCAGATGGGCGACGACGTGATCCGTATGTCGACTCGGCTGCCGATGGCGGCGAAGGACATCGCGGCGATCGTCGCAGCCGGCGGGCAGGCGGGCCTAGCCCGAGGCGAGCTTACCCGGTTTGCCGAAGACGCAGTAAAGATGGGTGTTGCCTTTGACAGCACGGCGGAGGAGTCCGGCGAGATGATGGCGAAGTGGCGCACCTCATTTCGTTTGACCCAGGATCAGGTCGTCGGCCTGGCCGACAAGATCAACTATCTGAGCAACAACGGCCCGGCATCGGCTAAGCAGATCGCCTCGATCGTCACGCGCATTGGACCGCTGGGCGAGGTGGCTGGCCTGGCGTCAGGCCAGATCGCGGCCATGGGCGCCACCCTCGCCGGCATGGGGGTACAAGAGGAGGTGGCGGCCACCGGCATGAAGAATTTCATGTTGACGCTGACTGCGGGCGCGTCTGCCACCAAGCAGCAACAGCAGGTTTTCAAGGCGTTGCGTATGGACGCCAAGAAGGTTGCAGTCGACATGCAAAAGGACGCTCAGGGGACGATTGTTCGCATCCTGACGGCCATCAGCAAAGTCGACAAAACCAAGCAGGCCTCCGTGCTGCAAACGCTGTTCGGGCGCGAGTCGATTGGCGCGATCGCGCCGATGTTGAACAACCTGGATCTTCTCAAGAAGAACTTTGCGAACGTTGGCGACGAGACCAAGTATGCCGGCTCAATGAGCAAGGAGTACGAGGCGCGTGCAGCGACTACTGCGAACAACATCCAGTTGTTGCAGAACCGCGTTGTAGCGGCCGGCGAAGCGATCGGATCAATCCTTCTCCCGCCCATCAATGGATTCATTGGTGCGGTGGGGCCGATGGTTGACCAGATCGCAGCGCTTATCCGGGCCAATCCGTGGTTGATCAAAGGAATCCTGGGCGCTGCGCTGGCGTTTGGCGCGATCCGAGTAGCGATGGTCGGCGCCTCTGTTGCGATGCGAGTGCTCAATGCTGTCGTGGGAATGAGCCCGCTCGGTCTTGTTGTCCGAGGTATGGCGCTGGCTGCCGGCTTTTTGCTTGCGAACTGGGAGACGGTCGGCCCATGGTTCCGCGAGCTTTGGACCAACATTTCGGCTTGGGGCGACTCCGCATGGAAGGGAATCCAAGATGTTTGGTCGACCGTCAGCGGCTTTTTCGACGGTCTTTGGACTTCGCTTGTATCGGGCGCGGAAGGCGCGTGGGAGGGGCTCAAAGGGGTATTTCTAAACGCGACACCGCTCGGCCTCGTTATGAAGAATTGGGAGCCGTTGGTCGACTGGTTTAAAGGCCTTTGGGAGCGGGTGAAAGGTTACATCGAGCCGATCACTGGCGGCTTGCAATGGCTCAAGGAGAAGTTCGGCGGCATCTTTGGAGGAGGAGACAAGCCGGCCGCGGCGCCGGCGCAGAGTGTCGCGTCTTATGAGGCTGCGCGGGCCGGTGGCGGCGCTGCAGGAATGGCGCTCGGCGCAGCTGCGCAGCAACCTGCAAAGCTCGACGGCGACCTTCGGATTCGCTTCGAGGGAGCGCCGCCCGGGATGCGCGTCGAGCAGGCGCAGACAAATCAGTCAGGGCTGAGCGTCACGCCGTCGGTCGGCTACCGGACGCTTGCGGTTGGGGGCTGAGATGGCATGGAAGGATGAAAAGGAAAAAGCCTCGTTTCGCGGCGTCCCGTTTCTGGTTGATTCGGAGCGCAGCAAGCGAGGCAGGCGTACGGTACTGCATGAGTACCCGAAACGTGATGTGCCCATGATCGAGGACATGGGCCTGGCCACGCAGACATTCAGCTTTTCCGCCTGGGTCGCCGGTGCGGATTGCTTCGGCCAGCGGGATGCGCTGCTCAAGGCGCTGGAGGAGGAGGGCGCTGGCGAGCTCGTGCATCCCTGGTATGGCCGCGAGATGGTGGTCGCTACGATGGTCGAGGTCTCGCATTCGGAGAGCGAGGGCGGTGTCGTTCGCTTTGATCTTGAGTTCACGAAAGGGGAGAGCTCAGCTTTTCCGGTGGGGTCGGCGAGTACCGGCACGCGCGCAGGCCTCGCCGCATCGTCTGTGCAGACGTCTGCACAGAGCAGGTTCTCGGCGGCGATGGGGGCCGTCAACGGCGCCAAGGCGCAGGTCGGCCTGGTGCAGGGACGGCTGCGCGAGATATCGCAGATCTTGGATGATGGCTCCTTGCCCTTTAAGGAGCTGTTTCGCGACGCCCAGGCGGTGTATGCGGAGATAACGACCGCGCCCGGTGCATTCGCTGGGCGCGTGTTCGGCCTGGTCGACGAAGTCATTCGAGAGTTTCGGGGGTTTGGTGACGCCTCGAGGGGCGATGGCGTTGTGTCGCTCGCAGGCGTGGCAGGCAAGAGCTCAGCCGTGTCGCGAGTGCGTTCTATCTCGCCGCTCGCTGATCCGACGTCCGCGTCGATTGTCGGGGCCGTCGTTGATCTCGTCGGCGATGCTGCGCTGGTTGATGCCGTACGCGACGTGGCGGTGTTGCCCACGGCCAGTCCCCCCGCCCGTTCGGACTCTGTGCTGCCGGTGGACGCGTTGAGGGACGTGCCTGTAAGAGTGGACGGGGGAAATGGGCGCGACTTGGCGGATGCGCTGCTCGGTGGAGGGCGCCGCGACCTGCCGGTCGTTGAGGACGTGCGAGACGCGCGGGATCAGTTGGGACAGGCGGCGTGGGCGTTGGCGCTCAATGCGGATACGGGCCATTACGAGGCGCTCACCTCGGCGAGGGTAGCGGCCGGGCGGCATTTGGACGCTGTGGGCACCGGGGGGCTGAGGCTTAAGAGCTATACGCCTGCCGCAGTTTTTCCCGGGTTGGTTCTTGCCTACAAGGAATATGCCGACGCCACGCGCGCCGGAGAAATTGTGACGCGAAACCGTGTCATGCATCCCGGGTTCTTGCCGGTCCGCGAACTCAAATTGATAGGAGGGTGAGGTGGTGGCTAAGCCGGATCCGGATACCGTGGTAACGCTGGTGGTCGATGGTGATGAGTACCGTGGCTGGAAGCAGATTTCTATCGGTGCGGGCATAGAACGGCTCGCGCGGGACTTCACGCTCGCGGTGACCTGGAAATGGCCGGGTAGCACGGAGAGGCCTATCCGCATTAAGCATGGTGCCAGGTGCGAGGTGCGAATCGGACGGGATCTGGTATTGACGGGCTACGTGTACGCGTCGCCGATACGTTACTCCGCGACGGAGGTGACCGTCTCGGTGTCCGGTCGATCGCTTACCTCGGATCTGATCGATTGCACGGTTGACGAGAAGCCTGGGCAATGGCGTGGCCAAACGGTGGCATCGATCGTGCGCGCCCTGGCTGGCACCTATGGCGTCAAGGTCGTCGACGAAGCAGAGGACAGCGCATCAGTGGCCGATCACAGCATCGAGCCGACGGAGACGGTTTTCGAGTCCATTGATCGGCTGCTTAGCTTGTCCGAGTTGTTTGCGACGGATGATGGCCGGGGCCGGCTGGTGATGGCCAGGCCTGGCAGTGAAGGCCGGGCGGTCGACACACTCAAGCTTGGCGCGAACATCAAGGCAGGCGATTCACCGCTAGATTTTTCGCGGGTGTATTCGGAGTATCGGTGCATCGGGCAGCGGTCCGGCACCGACGACGAGTTCGGTGAATCGGCCTCCGAGGTTGCCGCTGCCGTGACTGACTCGCGTGTCGGGCGGCGGCGCATGCTTAAGGTGAACCCTAGTGGGCAGCTGACGCCCGCGCTCGCCCAGCGCCGGGCCGAATGGGAGCGCGACTACCGAATTAGTCGCGCCCTGAAGACTACCTACCAGGTGCAAGGTTGGCGGCAGAGTAACGGCGAGTTATGGAGGCCAAACCTCGTCGTAAGGGTGCAGGACGACTTAATCGGCTTCGACCGCGACATGCTCATAACCGAGGTTTCTTATGAGCTGGGGGACGGCGGCATGCTGACAACGGTGACGGTAGCGCCGCCGGACGGCTACGTGCCGGAGCCTACGCATAAGAAAGGGCGCAAGCGCAAGAAGGGAAAAGGCGGTGACGCCTTCGAGTACTTGCTCCCCGAGGACTGGGAGAACTAGAGATGGCCATTGCGGAATCGCTGCGCGGGATGATCGCGCGCGGTGTGCTGATGTTGGTGGATGCGGGGCGCAAGCTGCAGAGTGTGCAGATGCGGATCACCGCAAGCGAGGTTAAGGGTGGGCTCGAGCATTTTGAGCCCTATGGCTTTACGTCTCACCCCAAGGCCGGGGCCGAGGGCATAGTGGTTTTCCTCGGCGGCGACCGTTCGCATGGCGCCGTGATTTGTCTGTCCGATCGGAGGTTTCGATTGAAGGCGCTGGAGCCTGGAGAGGTTGCGCTCTATTCGGATGAAGGTGATTCGATCGTCTTTAAGCGCGGGCGCGTCGTCGAGGTGACGACGCAGACATATCGAGTCAATGCGGATCGATATGAGGTTGTTGCGCCGGGTGGGATGCAGTTCACGACGCCCGCCCTGGACGTGTCGGGAAGCGCCGCGGTTGCAGGGGATGTGACCGTCGGGAATATCAGCTTCAGGGCGCACGGCCATAAGGAGGTCACGCGAGGCGACGAGGTTAGCGGGGGACCGGTCTGATGGACATTCGCTACAGCACGGGAGTAACGACGCCATTGGATCGGGCGATTGTTATCAGCCTTTTCACCTGGCGGCGCGCGTTGCCCAGTGATCCTGTCGACGACGCAGATCTGCAGGGCTGGTGGGGGGACTCCTTTCCTTCGGTCGCGGATGACCGCATCGGCTCTCGGCTCTGGCTATTGCGCCGGCGCACATTGGTGGAGGCGACCATTCGGGATGCGATCACCTACGCCCGCGAGGCTTTGGCCTGGCTGGTCGAGGATGGGCTGGTGGTGGGCTTTGAAGTGGAGGCGGAACGTCAGGGGCGCGAGCGCTTGGCAATGCGTGTTATCGGAATACGGGCGGACGGCCAGCAGGAGCGGCTGGCCGAGTTCAACGACGTTTGGCAGGTGATCAAGAATGCCTTTTGAAACCCCTACGCTACCGGCGCTGGTCGCGCGCGCTGAAAGCGACCTATCGGCACAGGCCGATTCGGTACTGCGGCGCTCGGACCAGCGGGTACTGTCTCGCGTGCATGGAGGGACGGCCTACGGACTTTATGGATTCCTCGGGTGGATTGCCCTGCAGGTTTTGCCGGACAGCTGCGACGCAGACATTCTCGCGCGATGGGCTGCGATGCGAGGGGTTTCCCGGACGCCCGCGACAAGCGCCGTCGGGAGTGTCGTGATTCGGGGAGCCGTCGGCGTGGTGGTGGACGAGGGCGTGCTGCTGCAGACGCAGGACGGCAGGCAATACGCGACCAGCGGCGCTGTCACGCTGACGGTCCCCAGTCAGGAGATTCCGGTGCGCGCAGTGCAGGCCGGAGCTGCAGGTAACGCGCCTCCCGGGCTGCGTGTTTCGCTGGTATCTCCTGTGCAGGGTGTGCAGGATCAGGCCGAAGTGGGGGAGGGCGGCCTCACGGCCGGCACGGACGAGGAAACGCTGGAGGCTTGGCGGTCGCGGGTGGTGCGGAGTTTCCGGCGCATCCCCCATGGAGGGGATGAGGAGGATTACGTGGACTGGGCTACTGAGGTGCCCGGTGTCACGCGCGCATGGGCGCGCCGTAATTTCCTCGGGCTGGGAACGGTCGGCGTGTTCTTCGTGCGAGACAACGACCCCGACCCTATACCGAGTCCGTCGGCTATCGCCGCAGTGCAGGCTCACCTGGATAGCAAGCGTCCGCTATGTGCGGAGGTCTACGCGATGGCGCCTGTGCCGCTGCCTGTGGTGTGCCGCCTTTCGGTAACGCCTGATACCACAGCGCTGCGCGCGAGGGTTGAAGCTGCTCTGCGAGAACTCTTTGTCCGTGAGGGCGACCTAGGCGCTCGGCTCATCTGGACGCATATCGGTCAAGCGATCAGCGAGACTGCTGGCGAGGAGGATCATCGTCTCGTGGCGCCCGCCTCTGACGTCATTCCCGAGGCCAGCGAGCTCCCGGTGTTTGGAGGTGTGGAATGGTTGTGAGGTCGGAGGCGGATTATAGGCAGCAGATGGCGACCCTGCTTCCTCCGGGGCCAGCGTGGGAGCCGGACGCGGTGCCCGAGTTCTGCGCCGTTCTGGCCGGCCTGGCACCGGAGTTTGCCCGGATCGATGCTCGGGCCGAGGATCTCGTCGCCGAACTTGTCCCGTCTGGCGTGCGCGAATTGCTCCCGGATTGGGAGCGAGTCCTCGGGCTCCCCGACCCATGCCTCGGAGGTGAGGGGACATTTGCGGAGCGTCGGGCGGAGGTGGTGCGCCGTTTCGGTGAGGTCGGGCGCCAGGATCCGGCCTACTTTGTCGAGATCGCGCGCAAGTTGGGATACCCGGACGCTTGGATTGAGGAGTACAGGGCGCCAAGGTTTGGCAGATCCCATTTCGGGCTTTCCCGATTCGGTACGCGGCGGCAACAGTTCCTATGGAAATTCCACCTTGGCGCACGTCGACCTGGCGGGGCCCGGTTTGGAATCACGCAATGGGGGGAGCGCTTCGGCGCCAACCCAAACAACATTATCGAGTGCATCGTGCGCCGCTATCAGCCTGCGCATACGCATGTCCTTTTCGAGTATCAGTGAGGTAACGCATGGATTTTCCTAAGAGTGTGCCGGGTGTTGGCCTGGTGGATGGTCGCTTTATCGACGAGGATCCCATTGCTGGTCGCGCCGGCTCGTTGATTCCGGCGAAATGGGGTAACGCCTTGACCGATGAGGTCCTGGCAGTGATTAGGGCGGGCGACCTGGATCCAGACGAGCAAGATAATGGGCAACTGCTCAAGGCGATTCAGACGTTGACTGCGGCCGCCAATCGGCGCTATGCGATAGACGTCGGTACGACGAATAGCTACCGAGCTAATTACACGCCGGCGGTCACTGCCCTTGTCGATGGGGCTGTCTTGCGGTTTCGCGCGACGTCCGCGAATACGGGGGGCTGCTCCTTCGCGGCCAATAGCCTTCCTTCAAAGCCGTTGGTGGGGCTGGCGGGTAGCCCATTGCAAGGCGGCGAGATTGTTGTGGGTAGCGTCTGCGAGGTGGTGTATGCGCAGTTGGTCGACAGTTGGGTAATGGTGTCTTCCAGTGGAGGGCGGCTGCAGATCCCCGACGCCACAAAATCCAGGCACGCGGTGACGTTGGGCCAAGTGCAGTCAATGATTCCCTCCGTGCCTAGTGCATCGACTGCGGTAGCGGGCATCTCGCGGTTCTCTACGGCAGCTGAGGCGCAGTCCTGGTCGGAGGCGGCCACGGTATTGACACCCTCTTCGCTGGCACAGTCGTTTGGAGCCGCCAACCAGTCGCTCGCGCCAAACGGATATCAGCGGCTGCCTGGCGGCCTGATCTTCCAGTGGGCGCTGGGCCCGGGGGCAAACCCGGCACAGGACAGCACGATCAGCTATCCGATCCCGTTTCCGACGCGCACTTTGCAGGCAGTGGCGTCCCTGACAACGGATTGCGACTGCGTAGCCCAAGTGATGTCATTCAACCAGAACTCTGCGACGGTTCGGCTGGACGCTATCGGCTCGAATCCGTCAGGATCGGCGCCTCGCGTCTTCGCCATCGGCCATTGAGGATTCGGATATGTACTTCTATAGCGCAAAGATGAATGCCTTTTACCCTGCCGCCATGCGATCGGATTACGAGGCGGTTGGGTCGTGGCCTGAAGATCCTGTTGAGGTGAGCGAAGAATGCTTCGCCGAGTTCGCGCTGGCAGTTGCGCCAGAAGGAAAGCAGCGAGAAGCTGGCTCGGACGGTATGCCCCGATGGGGCCAAGTTCCGGCGCCGACCCGTGAAGAGCAGATCGCGTTGCTGAGCGCGGCGGTCGAGCGGCATCTGAACGTCGTTGCCCGAAGCTATGAATTCAAGGGAATTGATGATGCCATTTCATATGCCGACGAGGCCGCCGTGCCGAAGTTCCAGGAGCAGGGGCGAGCGTTTCGCGCATGGCGAAGCGTGGTTCGAGGTCGGTGGTTCGACATAAGAGATGGAGGTGCCGAACTGCCCACGGTGGCAGGGCTGCTGGCCGAGCTGCCACCGTTCGACTTGGCGAACACGTCCACTTGATCAAAGGCCCGCTTCGGCGGGCTTTTTTTCGTCCATACGGGAGAGGCAATCATGCACACCATCAACAGGAGCAGAGAATTTATGGAACCGAGTTCCACGGGGTTGGGCGGCTTGGCGGCCCTGAAGGGTCTGGAAGGTCTGGGAGGGCTGGCGGCGGTGAAGGTCGCCATGGCCTACGGTGTGCCGGCGGCAATCGCGGCGATTCTGGGGCTACTCATCATGCCCCCGCGTACCGGCCGCGAGTTCACGGTACGCACCATCTGCACGGTCGCATGTTCCTTCATGTTCGGCCCTGCGCTCGCCGGGGCAGTCATCGCCTGGAAGCCGGGGTTGATGGAGGCCATGACGTGGCTTGCCCAGCACGGCGCCGGCAGCGATGACGCGTTGCTGGCCAAGTTCTATGTACTGGGGCCGAGCATGTTGCTTGCAGGGTTGCCTGCCTGGTGGGTATTGGGCGCTTACATGCGCTGGATGGCGAGCATGCGGCAAAAGGGATTCTTGGAATGGGTCGCCGAGGTGCGGGCCAAGTTGCTGGGCGCGCGGTCGGGCGGGGAGGGCTGATCATGGATCTGAAGACGATCGTCGGTGCCGGCGTCAGCCCTGCGCTGGCGCTGCTGCCGGCCAGCATGGATACGCCGACGGCGCGCGTCATACTGCTGGCGATCGGCCTGCAGGAAAGCCGCTTCGTTCACCGGCGGCAGATCGGCGGCCCGGCCCGCGGATTCTGGCAGTTCGAGAAGGGCACCCGCGCGAGCCGCGGCGGCGTGTGGGGCGTGTACCTGCACGCGGCCAGCAAGGACCGCCTGGCGGCGGTGTGCAAGGCCCGCAGTGTGGCATTCGACCCGGACGCGATCTATGCGGCGCTGGAGTATGACGACGTGCTGGCGGCCGGCGTTGCGCGGCTCCTGCTGTGGACCGATCCCCAGCCGCTGCCGCCGGTCGGTGATGCTGACGCCGGCTGGGCGCTCTACCTGCGCACCTGGCGCCCGGGCAGGCCGCATCCCCAGACCTGGCCAGTTCTCTACCGCCAGGCCGTCGCGCAGGTGCAGCCGTGAACCCGTTCCTGCGCATGGCGCTGCCCTGGATCGGCGGCGCGGCGGTGGTGATGGTGCTGGGCGCCGGCGTGGTGCTGTACGGCGCGCACCGGGAGGCCGCCGGCGTCACCAAGGAGCGCGCCCGTGCCGAGGCGGCGCAGCGCGCCATCACCGAGGCCTACCAACTGGAGAAAGACCGTGCTGATGCCCAATACCGTGGTGCCGTCCTGGCGCGCGAGGCTGCGAAAACTGGCCTGGCTGCTGCCCGTGCTGAGCTTGACCGCGTGCTCCGCGCCAACGGCCGTGATCCCGCGAATCCCCGAGCCAGCCGCCGACCTGATGAGGCCGGCCCCGACTGGATCGGAGGTTTTGCAGCGTGCTACGCGGAATATGGAGACCTGGTTGCCGATGCCGCAGGATGGGCCGACCAAGTGAACGGCCTGCAGGGCTATATCAAAGCCCTCCAGCGTTCGGAATAGAATCCAGCCATTGTTACGGAGGCTTCACGATGGAACGAGATTGGCTGGCCAAGGGCAAAGATATTGCCCAGATTCTCTCGATGATTGCTATCCCTGTCCTCGTCGCCTTCTTCGGGTGGCAGTTTCAGGCGGCGGAGAAGGACAAGGAGGTCCGGCGGGATTATGTGCAGCTCGCAATATCCGCGCTCACGTCGGATCGCTCCAGTGGCGAAACGCGAGAATGGGCTGCTGCGGTCTTAGCCCAATACTCGCCGGTGCCGATTGGGCCCTCGCAGGCTTCAGCGTTGAAGAAGGGCGAGGCGGCGGGGTGGGGCGCAGGCCGGCCCCAACTGCCGGCCAACCTGGCCCAGCCGTGCCCGCCGGTGCCGGAAGTGACCAGCGATAGTTGGGACGACTTCGCGCGCAGCTATATGGCTCTGGCGGTGCAATATGGTCAGTGTGCCGCACGCCACCATTCAATCACTGAGGCATGGCCGAGATGACTATGCGAGCAGTTGATAGCCGCCCGCTAGGTTCTTGTGGATCACGGTCGCAATGAGGCGCTCTTGCGGATCTGGGTGAAAGCCTGGCCCAGAATGGCTGAACGGCCTGTTCTCTACTATGGAAAAGTGAGGGAAAGCGGTGAACATCCGCTCGTACTGATACTTGTGCGTAAAGATTCCGCTACGGTGCGCATATGGCCGCTTGGTGGGAACGTCGGGCGCGAAGTCAGTAATGCCGACAAAGCCGCCATCTTTCAGGCATCTATCCGCTTCAGCTACAACTCGGCTGAGCAGGTCTCGATCGATGAGATATAGACAGAAACCGAAAAGAATGAAATCGAAAGATTGATCTGGGAATTCCAGTTTGTCGGCAGTCCCCACGCTCAGATTCAAACCGGGGTATAGAGCAGATCCGCTGGAAATGGCCTTCGCTGAAGGGTCAATGCCATACCCAGCACAATCGGTGGCGCGCCGTAGGGCGTCTAGGTTCGTCCCGCTTGAACTACCTATCTCCAAGACAGCATCGCCCGCCCTGATGTAGCTCGCATAAACCGAATTGGGAATGCTCAGCTCATCCGCGTCTACCATCGCGGCATAGACGCCCTCGTTACGGGAAAAATAGCGGTCTCCTTCCTGGCCGCTGGTGAATACCGATTTCTGCGTGGACTGCATTGCCGGGCGTCCCTATTTATTTGTTAAGGTATTCGTCAATTCTAACTGTGTCAGTAGTTTCCGGATATGTCTCCAGGATGAGCCGCCGCGCCCGCTCCGTTGTGAGACGTTCATTACCGCGGTGCCATCCCCTTACGGAGTTTGCGCGGCTCCTCGAGCAGCTCGGCCGTGGTCTGTTTGAACTCGACCACACAGGGCTCGACGGCCAGCGCCGCCATCAGGTCGTCGTAGATCTCGCCCACTATGCTGGCGGGCCGCTTCAGGTCGCCGGACAGCTGGTTGAGGCGCAGCAGCATCGACCGCATGCGCTTGATCTCCCAGAGGAGGTCGATCACATCGGGGTTCCAGGGCTGGCGCTCGCGGATGGCGCGCAGCTGCTCGGTGGTGAGTGGGTCTTTGAACGGCATGGCAGAAAACACCTGTATGGACATACAGTGTAATCAAGCCTAGAATTCGCGCAAAGCAGCAGCTCGGCATCCTTTAAGGTCTGGTAGTGGCTACACATGAGACGCTCCCATCGAGTTCCTCAGTATAGGATCCGTACGCCTACCCCAATCTCTCAATCAGTGCAGCCGTCTGCATTTCCTGTTCGGGTCTTGCATGAGGCCCCGTCAAAGCGCCACGCGCAGGCCCCAAAATGGCCCCATATTTAGCCGAAAGCCGCATAAACGTTAATGGTACGTTTCCCGCCGTCGGCACCAAGAATTTGTCCGGACATCCGGACAGCAAAGGCCTGTAAGAACTGGATTCTTACAGGCCTTTTGTCTTTGCGTTCGTCTCTTTGCGCCTGCCCTGTCCGGGGGCCGCTCTGCAATTCCCCTTCGATTCGCCATTTGAGCCCCATGCCAATGCACGGGAGGGGCGCCATGGGTCGTCATCTTCTGTCGATCTGAAATAATTTGTATTGCATTTGGCGCATCACAATGCATCTATTACAATGCAAATCCTTCAAAATGTAATTTATCTAAATCAATATCGGGCTACGGCGCAGATAAATACACATTTATAAATTTATATTTGTAATTGTAGTGAGGGGTTGATGGCTTTTGGTTTCGATGTGGGCACGACAATCACGTCCGTTCTGCGAGTCACGACGCTTCGCATTCTTCCCACCGTGCTTTGTGCCAGTCTTGCCTCCCTCGGCTTGGCGGGGTGCCAGACCTTACCCGGCGACAGCAACGCGCTGCAAAGTACGTTCGCGAGTAATGATCCTTGCTCCGATAGTTCGCGCAATACAGGGATTGCCGTGGGCGGCGCCCTTGGCGCGGTCGCCGGGGCTTTGCTGGGCGGGAAGAACGCCAGGGACAAGGTGATTGTCGGGGCCATCGGCGCGGCGGCAGGCGCCTTGGTCGGCGGTGTGATCGGTCACAACATTGACGAGCGCAGATGCGCGCTCTTCAAGGTGGCGCAGGCCAATAACCTCGACCTGGTTGTTTCCGACATCAAGGTGGCCGATACCCAAGTGGATCCGCTGGCCATGCCCAAGCCGCAAGGCGGCGGATCCGCGGACGCTGCCAAGACGACCGCTGGCCTGAGCGTGTCCATCATCGACAAGGGCGAACAGTTCGCGCCGGGCTCGGCGATTTTGACGCCGCAGGCGGCGAAGGCCATGGCGGATCTGGCCGACACCTACCGCGATGTGGCGGCGGCCTCCGCCAGCGCCAAGGATCGAGACGCCGTCAATGCGCGGAACAATGCGATGCGCATTCTTTTGGTCGGACACACCGATGACACGGGTTCTTCCCAGCTCAACGCCGACCTCTCCGAAGCTCGCGCCCGCGCGGTGGCCAAGATCTTCGTGTCCCGCGGTTTCAGGGCAGATCAGATCTTCTATCAAGGCGCGGGCGAAACGCTGCCGATTGCGGACAACCACAGTGCAGCGGGACGCGCGCGTAACCGCAGGGTCGAGGTGGTCGATCTGGGCGAAGACGAGGCCATGGCGGGCTATCTGGCCAACCGCAAGCCCGTGCTGGCGTACTACCGGACGCCCGGGCCGGCAGCCTCGGGGCAGCGTAAGGAAACAGCAGGCGGGGCGCAGCCGACCTCTTCCCGCAAGGCGTCCGTCGGCCAAGCGAACCGGAACGACAGGCCGTCAGTTGCCAGCCCGGATCCGTCGGCGACGGATGCAACGCCTTCGGCGCATGTGAGCACTGCCGCCCAAGACATTGATTTCGGTGGCACGCCAGTGCACGGCGACTATGTACAGGTCAGCATCGGCAAGCTCTCGACGCAGAAATCGACTTTCAGCTTGCTGAGCACCGCGCACGCCGCCGAGCCTTCCATCGTGGGCAGTTGCGCGGATGATCGCCCCCGCATTTCGAAGGGCGTCAAGTCGCTCAAGAACGATCGGGAGGCCAAGTTCTCCACCAACGACTATCTGCCTGGCGTGTACGACTCGAGCTGGGCGGGCTTGGTAAATGGGCACTTGGTGGCACTGACGCATGTCGCCGTGTTGCGCGATGGCGGCTCGCCGGCGCGCCGTCCTGAACTGCTTGTCTACACCAATTATTCGGGCGATAAGAAGGCTGAACCGACCCTCCGCAGCAAGCCGGAAGTCAATGCCTATCAAGGCTCGGATGCTCTCCTGTACCGGGTGTTCGTAGGCGATTCCTTGCAGTGCATGGACATCGTCATTCCGAACAAGGATCCCCGCCACGCCCCTGATTCGAATCTGGTCTATACGTTGAACAAGCAGTCCTACCAGACCGCTTTCGCTCCCAGCTTGGCTAAGTGACGCGACACCAGCCTCGGATCGGTTGATACATACAAAGGACGCAGGATGCTTGAATCCCTGAATAATTTCTACGCGGCAAACACGGCATTTATCTACTTCGTCATTGCCATGATCCTATTGGCGATAACAGTGGCTTTGTTCCGGTTCAATCTGTGGTTCCGTGATCTGTGGGTATCTTTGCCCATCATCGGCAGCCTGGCTCGCCTCGCCAAGGATCGCACCAAGGGGAACGAGGGCTGGCTACGCGCGGAGGAAAGCCTGTGCGCTATCTACAAGCCGTTCTGCAACTTCATGTCGCAAGGCCAGTTCGCGCACTATAGCGACTATCTGCGCAAGGCGTCGGACAAAGGCCAAAAGCCGGCGCCTCTTTTCATCTGGGCGCTGCTGGTAGTGCTGGTGATCGCCGAAGGGATCGGGTTCTCGTACATGTTGTCGTCGTGGATGGCCAGCGAGGCGAGCAGCAATATGGTCGCCATCATTTCGGTCTGCGTGGTGTTCGTCATTTGCGTGATCATGGTGATGATCACGCACCAGGCCGGTCACCAATACCGTCGGACGAAACTGCTGCGCGCCTGCTTCGCTCAGTTCAAGGAGGGCGACAGTAGCGCGAACCTCGAAGTTGAGCAGGTCGGCCTGAACGACCACGGCCGCGACGATCGTGCGCCCTATTACAACCAGATCCTCAATCGAATCGCCAAGAATCCCTATGACCGCGGCAGCTACGGTTGGGTCTACTCCGCCATCATCCTGATCGTGGGCATCGCTGTGCTGTCCACTGGCCTGCGCTACACGCACATGCTCAATGAACAGACGCGGGAATCGGCGCAAATGAATGGCAGCGCGGCGTTCAATCCGTTCGCGAGCACCTTGCCCGATGCCGTAAGCGCCCCGCAGCGTGCTGCGGACGCCAAGGCAAAAAGCGACGCCGATAGCGGTACCTCCATCGAGGGCATGACGGCGTTTCTGATGCTGGGCCTTATCTATGTAGCGACACAGGCGATTGGTTTGCTCATTGGCTACAAATATGGGTTTGTGGGCAATGAGTCGAAGAACGCCTATGATTCCACCGGGGGGTTCAGCGACTACGGCGCCTACAAAAGTCACTATCAGCCGATCCGAGACCTGGTCAACGGCCGGCTCAAGGACCTGCAGCAGCGCCTGGAGGCCAACGCCAACAATCGCATGAAGTTGTCCAAGACCTTCGACGATTACCTGCGCGAAGCCAATCGGAATTCGGCGGCGCTCGATATCGTGGACCATCTGACGCCTCCCAAAATGCCCGCGGCCGTCCCCGGGCCGGAAATGCCGGCTCAGGTTGAGCCGGGCTACGATCTGCACCATATCAAGACCGAAATCGACTGTTTGAACGACCCGGAGCGGGAAAAGGCGTATTTCGTGGCCCTGCCCGCTGCGGTCCGCGGCGATGCGGATTTGCGTGCGTGGCTCAAGGAGCGAAAGGAGCGGCGTGAACGGGAAGCACAGGACGCACTGGCCGATGATTTGTTTTGACGCCAAGGGAAAAGTGCCATGAAGCGATTTACGATCGGAGCGGCCGTCATGCTGGCGCTGGTGACGGGCACGACGGCATATGCTGGCGCGCAGAACGACGTACCCAGTTGCTATGAGGCGAGCAAAGTGGGCGTGCCGGCACCGGCGCCCCGTACCGAACTGTTCATCCTGGTCGATCAGACCACGCCTTTCGATGCGATGCTGCAAGGCTTGGCCAACGAGAATGCAGGACGGCTGATCCAGCCGGGTTCCGCCTACGTCGTCGCGACTTTTTCTTCGTTCGGGCAGGGGCGCTACATGCAGGTCCTGAGTGCCGGTACGCTGGAACAGCCGATCGACGAAAGCCTCCGAAACAGCATCGGCATGAAGGTCCTGCGGACGTTCGATGCGTGCATGCGCGACCAGCTCGACTACGGGCGGCTGAAGGCGGCCACCGCGCTCAAGACGGCGTTCGCCGGCGTCAGCGCCGAACTGGCCAAGTCCGACATCTTGTCCGCGCTCAAGGAGTTGTCCAGCCGGGTCAGGCAGTCCGGCGCGCGGGACATGATTGTGTTCGTGTTATCGGACATGCTGGAAAATTCCAGCATCTCCAGCTTCTATGCCAACCATAACGTTCGCGCGATAGATCCTTCCGTCGAGATAAAGAAGGTGGAGGCCGCGCAGCAATTCGGCGACTTTGGCGGGGCGCGGGTCTTTGTACTGGGTGCGGGCCTGGTTCAAGGGGACGGATCCGCGCGCAGAGACCGGGGGGTATATCGAGACCCCAAGACCATGGCCAAGCTGCGGACGTTCTGGGAGCAGTACTTTGCCCGCAGCAATGCTCAGTTGGTGGAGTTTGGCGCGCCAGCGCTGTTGTCTCCTGTCCGCTGAAACCACATACAGACGCAAACCTTTCATTCATCTGTTATTCCACCGTCATTTTTGACAGTCATCATGCCGTGAGGCTGGCCCGCGGGTGCGCCAGCCAAGAACACCGACAATGACAGGAAAACTGATGAGTTCTTCGGACCAGGACGACATCCCGTCCAACCCCTCCCAGGCAGTGCATTTCAACGAAGTGGTGCGCCGCGCGGTGTCGCGTCGCGGCTTTCTCAAGGCCGGCCTGGGCGCCGGCGCGGTCGGCTTCATGGGCGCGGGCCTGACGGCCTGTGGCGGCGATGACGACGATGACGATTCGTCGGGCACCAATCCGGGCACGAACCCGGGCGGCGAGACGCCGGCCAAGCCCGTGGAACTCAATTTCAAGGCCGTGCCGATCAGCACCGCCGATACCGTGGTGGTCCCCGAGGGCTACCAGTTCGCCGTGATCAACCGTTGGGGCGATCCGCTCTTTGCCGGCGCGCCGGCCTTCAAGGCCGACGCCAGCAACGGCGGCGACGACCAGGCCCGCCAGCTCGGGTACAACCACGACGGCATGCATTTCTTCCCGATCGATGGCACCGACAGCGTCAACGGCAGCAGCGTGGAAGGCCTGATGGTCACCAACCACGAATACACCACGCCGGACTACTTCTATCCGGTGGGTGTGCAGCCGGGCAACGCGCAATGGAACCTGGACTGGGTGCGCAAGTCGCAGCACGCCCATGGCGTTTCGGTGCGTCATATGCGCCTGGCCAACGGCAAGTGGGAACCGGTGCTGGATTCGCCCTTCAACCGCAGCGTCAACGCCAACGTCGCGATGCAACTGGTGGGGCCGGCGGCGGGCAACCGCCTGGTGCGCACCAACGCCGATCCGACGGGCACGCGCTGCTTCGGCACCTTCGGCAACTGTGGCAACGGCTACACGTTGTGGAACACCTACCTGACGTGCGAAGAGAATTTCACCGACTACTTCGGCGTCGGCACGGCCGACCCGACTACGGTGAACTATCCCGATGCCGAGTACCAGGCCCACATGGAACGCTACAAGGGTTCGGGCAAGACCTCCAGCAGCTCGTACCGCTGGGACCACTACGACAACCGCTTCAACTGGGCGCAGGAGCCCAATGAGTACAACCGCTGCGGCTGGGTGGTCGAGATCGACCCGTTCGACCCGAACTCCACGCCCAAGAAGCTGACCGCGCTGGGCCGCTTCAAGCACGAGAACGCCGCGATGACGCTGGCCGACGACAAGCGCGTGGTGGTCTACATGGGCGACGACCAGGTCAGCGAGTACATCTACAAGTTCGTATCCGACGGCAAGTACGACCCGGCGCGCCCGGCGCTGAACCGCCTGCTGCTGGACAAGGGCACGCTGTACGTCGCGCGCTTCCTGGACGGTGCCGCGCAGGGCGACGCGATGGGCGTGGGCGAGTGGATTGCGCTCAAGCTCGATACCCCGGCGCTGGCCGGCGGCACGCTCGGCGCGATGTTCAACCAGGACATGGGTGAACTGCTGGTCAAGACGCGCCAGGCCGCCGACGCGGTGGGCGCCACGCCGATGGACCGGCCCGAGTGGATCACCACCCATCCGACCACCCGCGAAGCCTACGTCACGCTGACCAACAACAGCTCG
Organism: Achromobacter sp. CSND-B12; assembly: GCF_052906545.1. Classification (NCBI taxonomy): domain Bacteria; kingdom Pseudomonadati; phylum Pseudomonadota; class Betaproteobacteria; order Burkholderiales; family Alcaligenaceae; genus Achromobacter; species Achromobacter sp. CSND-B12. The sequence goes on from NZ_JBREGJ010000001.1 coordinate 4,598,470, forward strand.
CGCGGCACCGGCGGCACCCGCTATCCGAACGGCCCGCAGCATCCGGGCGCCGACGACGCCAACCCCCGTACCGCCAACCAGTATGGCCAGATCGTGCGTTGGCGCGAAAAGAACGGCGATCCGGCGTCGCTGACTTTCGAATGGGACATCTTCGTGCTGGCGGGCAACCCGACGCTGTACCCGCGCACCGACCTGCGCAGTGGCTCGGCCAACGTCACCACGGACAACACTTTCAACAGCCCCGACGGCCTGGCCTTCGACAAGCGCGGCCTGCTGTGGATCGAGACTGACGGCAACTACTCCAACACCGGCCCCTACGCCGGGCAGGGCAACAACCAGATGCTGGTCGCCAATCCGGCCACCAAGGAAATCCGCCGCTTCATGACCGGCCCGATCGGTTGCGAAGTGACCGGGCTGACCTGGACGCCCGACCAGAAGTACCTGTTCATCAACATCCAGCACCCGGGCGAAGGCCCGAGCGTGACGGATGCGCAGAACAATCCCCTGATGGCCTCCAAGTGGCCCGACGACGCCACTGCCAGCCGGCCGCGCCCGGCCACGGTGGTGATCTGGAAGCAGGACGGTACCGCCGTCGGCACCTGACGACGATGCTGCCGATGGTCGCGGACCTGGCGTCCGCCGCCGCCATGGCAAAGCGATCGTGACTGGCCGGCACCTCGCGTGCCGGCCTTTTTTTGCGGCTCGGATCCGCGCCCGAGCCTGAAGTAATGCGTTCCTTAGTGCAGGTGGTGGCCGAAGGCGATGGCCGCCGTCACGAATGTCGCGGCGCCGATGCCGGCCAGTGCGTAGGCCCGCCTGGCCGCCGTGGCCTCGTTACGGCCGAAAGCCACCAGTAGTGCGACCAAGGACCACACGCCGCTGAAGCCGAGCAGGGCGAGCGTGTAGACGAACCCGGACAGGTCGTAGCCGCCGCCGCCGATGGACGGGTATTGCGGGCTGCGCGGCCACAGCAGGGCCACGAGCGGCATGGCGACCAGCGCGAACACGGCCAGCCAGATCTGGAATCGGCGGTCTTTCAGCATGGGCGGGGCTCCAGCGTTGGCGACCAGGCTCGGCGCTCTGGCCATCGTCATGTGGCGATCAGGGGAACGACGTAAGCGGATGAGGAAGATGCCGCCTAGTTTACCGATCGCGCATCGCGGCCGGGACCGCGACCGGATCCGGGCTCTCGGTATGTCCTGGGCACGTCGATGCAGCGCGAAACCCCCGCGCGGAACGGGGCGAAAAGGCTGTATTCGTCACGATAGTTATATATAATTAAAAAACTATATTTGATAGCTTTATTAAATTAAATCGATAGGCACCGCCCGGCTCATCCGGCGGGCTGCCGCAGGAGGTTTCATGCAGGATTCCCATTCCCCTTCGCGCGGGGTGCGCAGCACGGGCGGTTCCATCATGCTCGGCTTCACCGTCGTTCTCTGCCTGATGGTGCTGTTGACGGTGGTCGGCATCACCCAGGTCAACCGGATGAATGGCGCGCTCGCCGCCATCAACGATGTTCACGGCGTCAAGCAGCGTTATGCCATCACCTTCCGGGGCAGCGTGCATGACCGCTCCATCGCCTTGCGGGACGCCGTGCTGGCCGCTCCCGCCGAACTGCGGACGCTGGTGGCCGAGATCGACCGCCTCAAGCGCCAATACGACGAGGCCGCGGCGCCCATGGACGCGCTGTTCGTCCAGGGCGCCGACGTGTCGGCCCAGGAACGCGAGACGCTGGCGGGCATCAAGGCGATCGAGACGCGCACGCTGCCCGTGGTGCAGCGCCTGTTGACGGCGCTGGAGCGGGGCGACGCCGCGCAGGCGCGGCCGCTGCTGGATCAGGCGCGGCCCCTGTTCGTGCAGTGGCTGGCGGCGATCAACCGCATGATCGACCTGGAGGAACGCCTGATGAAGGACCAGAGCGATATGGCGCGGCGCGTGGGCGTCGATTTCCAGCAATTGATGCTGGCGCTGACCGGCGCCGCAATCCTGCTGGGCGCCGGCCTGGCCTGGTTGATCGCGCGCCGCATCACGCGCGCCCTGGGGGCGGAACCGGCGACGCTCAAGCGTATCGCGCAAACCGTCAGCGCCGGTGACCTGGCCAGCCCGATCGCGGTCAGGCAGGGCGACGACAGCAGCATCCTTGCCACCCTGGCCGGCATGCAGCGCAACCTGGCTTCGGTGGTGGGCGGGGTGCGCCAGCACGCCGACGCCGTATCGGTGGTCAGCGTGCAGTTGGCGCAGGGCAATGCCGACCTGTCGGCGCGTACCAGCGACGAGGCGCGCGCGCTGCGCCAGACGGCCGAATCCATGGAGGAACTGACCGGCGCGGTCAAGCGCAATGCCCGTGATGCCCAGGAGGCGGGCGACATGGCAGGCCAGGCGATGGACGCGGCGCGGCAGGGCAGCCAGACCATGCACGCCGTGATCGACACGATGGAACACCTGTCCAGGGCGTCGGCGCAGATCTCCGACATCACCTCGGTGATCGAGGGCATCGCCTTCCAGACCAATATCCTGGCGTTGAACGCGGCGGTCGAGGCGGCGCGCGCGGGCGAGCAGGGCAAGGGCTTCGCGGTGGTGGCCAGCGAAGTGCGCTCGCTGGCGCAGCGGTCGGCCACGGCGGCCAAGGAAATCAATGCCTTGATCTCGCAGTCGGCCGACACGGTGCGCCAGGGCGTGGACCGCGTCGGCGCCGCCGGCCAGACCATGGACCTGATCCTGGAAGCGATCACCCAGACCACGGCCACCATGAATGGCATCGTGCAGGCGTCGGTGGCGCAGACCGGCCGCATCGAGCACGTCGCGCAGGTCATCGCGCAACTGGACGAGGATACCCAGAAGAACGCGCGCCGGGTCGAGGAGGCGTCGGCCGGCGCCGAGGCCTTGCGGGTGCAGGCGGCCGACTTGCGGCAGGCCGTCGCGGCGTTCCGGGTGAGGGCGGGCGGTGCCTTGCAGGCGCGCGCCACGCCCGTGGGCAATGCGCGATTGCTGCCGGCGTGAGACCGGGCGGCATTCGCTACAAAACTGGAACAGTTTGTTCCGGCAAAAACCGCGCTTGAACGGTGGTCGCCCGCGGCACCGGCCAGTAGAATTTGTTCACTCCCTACCCCTCTATCTACCAGTCGAAAGGCAATATCCTCATGAGCAACGCATACCTCGACGCACTGAAGAAGCGCCGCACGCAGTATTCGCTGGGCCGCAACCTGTCCGCCTCGAAAGAGGAACTGGCGACCCTGATCCAGGACGCGATCAAGCACAGCCCCTCGTCGTTCAACTCGCAAAGCTCGCGCGCCGTGATCCTGTTCGGCGCCGAAAGCGACAAGCTCTGGAACCTGGCCATCGAGGAAGTGCGCAAGGTCGCTCCGGCCGAAAGCTTCGCCCAGACCGAAGCCAAGCTCAAGAGCTTCGCCGCCGGCGTCGGCACCGTGCTGTTCTTCGAAGACCAGGACGTGGTGCGCAGCCTGCAGGAAAAATTCGCGCTGTACGCCGACAACTTCCCGGTGTGGTCGGAACAGGCGGGCGGCATGGCCCAGCTGTCGGTCTGGACCGCGCTGGCCAATGCCGGCGTGGGCGCCAGCCTGCAGCACTACAACCCGCTCATCGACGCCGGCGTGGCGCGTGAATGGAATGTGCCCGCCAGCTGGAAGCTGCGCGCGCAGATGCCGTTCGGCTCGAACGAAAACGGCTTTGGCGAAAAGGCCTTCATGGACGACGCCGAGCGCTTCCGCGTGGTCGGCTGAACCGGCGCGCGCCTGGCGCGCCGCGCCGGGCCGCCCCTCTCGAAACCCGCACGTCCCGATTCCGGGACCTGCGGGTTTTTCTTTGGCTGAACCCTGGCCGGCGACAGCGGGCGGCCAGACCCTGGGACGCCGCGTGTGCGGCCATCGGCAGCGGGACGCGCTGCGCGTGCAGGCATAATCCGGGGTTTTCCGCCCGCATATAGAAAGAGAAAGGCCCCGCCGTGACCGACGCCGTACCGATCAGCCAAGCCGACTACGACCTGCCCCTGGAAACGCTGGAGGCCCATCTGCTGGCGCAGCGCCAGCGCGCCGCCGACGTGGTCAACGCCGCCACGCGCACCTGGACCTGGATACGGCATGGTGCCTTCCTGGCTTCCATCGTCATCGTCGGCATCGAGAAGCTGACCACCGGCAAGGTGGGCGCGCACACGGCGGTCTTCGCCAGCGTGATGCTGCTGATGGCCTTGAGCTTCATCGCCGCCGCCAAGACGCGGCGCATCATCAAGGGCCTGGGCAACGGCCAGCCCACGCCCAAGTGGGTGCTCAGGCGCATGATCCGCAAGACCATCTTCAAGGGCGCCGCCAGCCTGAAGGGATCGGCGCGCTTCTACCCGGACCGCTTCGTGCTGGACCAGAACGGCAGCCATTTCGAATCCGGCTATGAAGACGACAAGATCTCGTTGATCGCGCTGACGCCGGATTATCTGCAGATCATTCCGGTGCAGCGTCCGGATGTGGCGGACGAGGTGTATTTCATTCCGCTGGCGCAGGTCAGCCAGCCCGAGGAACTGTTGAAATTCCTGGGCGGCAAACCGAATTACGTGGATGCGGCCTGAACGGCGGCGCGGCGCCTATTCGTACGCCTGCTTGCCCGCCGACCACTTGAACGTGCGCTTCCACTTGCCGCCCTGCTGGCGCAGCTGGATGTCGAAGTAGCCGCCGGTCTTGCCCGGCAGCACCAGCAGCGAATTGCTGGCGTCGGATTCGTCGTGTTCGCGCGTGCCATCGGGGTTCCAGTCGCCCGCGATGCTCTTGACGAACGACATGGGCCGGGCGAACACCACCTTCAGGGTCGCGCCGTCGATGCGGAACAGGTACAGGGCCTCGAAATCGGCGCCGCCGCCCGCATAACCCTCGCTCCAGCCCGCGCGCAGGCCGAAGGCGGTGGTGTCGGGGGCGATCCTGTAGGCGGCCAGATCGAAGCGCTTCCAGCTGTCGGGCGTGGACAGCATGGGCGCGCCGGCATCCTGCATGGCCAGGTCCATGGGCGGGTCGATGTCGGTGTCGCTCCAGTCGGTCGGTTCCGTCACCGGGGCCTCGGTGCGCGCCACCAGGCGCGGCGCGGCGCCTGGCGTCGATTCGAACACGCCGACCCATATCTCGTTCCTGTCCTGGTCGCGCGACAGGTTGGCGCAGTCGCCGCCGCCGAACTGCTTGAGGCGCTCGGCCCGTTCGGCGCTGGCCGCCAGGCACACCAGCGCCACGTAGGATCCGGGGCGCTGCGGCCAGGCCTTGGCGCCCGCCAGCAGCAGGCGCGCGGGATTCTGGCCGGGCGCCAGTTGCTGCAACAGGAAGGCATTGCTGAAGCCCGCCGGCAGTTGCACGCCCAGGCCGTCGGGTCGGGGCGCGCCGCTCATCTGGCTGTCGTACATCTTGCGGGCGTCCTGGGTCTTGATGGCGCCCGGCACCTGGTCCAGGGATTGCACCCGGGTGTCGGCGCGCGTCATCGGGGCGTGCAGGGCAAGGGCCAGCGGGCAGAGCAGCAGGGCGGCGCGGATACGCATCGGCGTGACCCGGCGGCGGCCGGGCGGTCATGGAGTTGCCCGATTATCGCCGAATGCCGCTGACGCGCAGCCGTCGGCGTCAGTCCGTTTTCCAGCCCCACTTCTTGAAGATCGCGCGGCCCTCGGCGGACGCGAGGAATTCGACGAAGGCCTGCGCTTGCGGATTGGCCTTGCCGCGGCGCGTCACCACCGCGCCGGCGTCGCGGTAGATGCGGTAGGGCTCTTCCACCGCCACCACGTCGGCCAGCGTCGGATTGGACACCTGCCAGATGTTCCAGATCAGCCACGCGTCGATGCTCTTGTCCTCGGTCCACTGGCTGCGCGCCTGGGCGCTGTTGCCGGCTTCGGGCAGCACCAGGTTGGCGCGGAAGGCGCGCACCGTCTCGATGTCGCCGAGGCGGCCGGCCACGTCTTCCCACAGTCCGGTCTGGCCCGCGCCGGAGACGGCCATGACCTTGATGCCCGGCTTGAGCAGGTCCTTGAAGCCCTGGATGCCCTTGGGGTTGCCCGGCCGCACCAGGATCGCGGATGGCCTCAGGTACAGCGTGCGCGCATCGCGCAGGTCGAACACGCCCGGCAGCGTGGCGGCGAAGCCGCTCATCATGTTCTCGGCGCCGCTGAACAGCACGTCGGCATTCTGCCGGGCCTGTTCGGCCCAGGCCGGCGTGGGGCCGGCGGTGACCTTGACCTCGATGCCGCGCTGCTTGCCGAACGCCTCGGCCGCTTCCTTCATGGCCGGGGCCGGGCCGCCCGGGCCATAGACGTTCAGGTCCTGCGCGGCCCAGGCGGCGGGGCCGGACACGGCGGCCAGCGCCAGCAGGGCGCCGGCCAGTGTCTGTTGCAATGTCGATCGATTCGATTTCATGTCGGGGATTCTCCGGCGGGCCGGCCAGCGCGCCGAGGCGCTTGGCCGGTGGGTTGGGATACGAGGCGCGGCGCCGTCGCGGCGTGGGTCCCTCCTGTTGTGGACGTTGGGGCGGACGCGAATATTCCATCGATTTCGGTCTATAGTCCCTGCCCAATGGGCGAAGAACCGAGCAGAGAGAAATCGATGGACAAGCGACTGGACCTGGAATCCCCGGCGATGCGGGAGGGCGCCGCGCATGGCGCCGGCATGGCGGCGCTGGAGCCGGTCGGACAGGACGTCGCGACACGGGATGGCGTGATGATCGAGATCGAGGCCGATCCGACGCTGGGCTACGCCTCCATCCAGAATGCGGTGCCGGTCCTGCGATCGCTGCGCCTGGTCAACCGCTCGCAGGAGACTTTCGAGAACGTCGAGGTCCAGATCCGCTGCAATCCGGCCTTCGCGCAGCCGGTGAGGCTGCGCTTCGATGTGCTGGTGCCCGGCGAAATCCGCCGCATCGCGCCGCTGGACCTGGCGCCCGACCATGGCTACCTGGCCGATCTGCAGGAAGCGCAGCGCGCCGCCATCGAGGTGACGGCGCAGGCCGATGGGCGCGAAGTGGGCCGCGCCGCGCAGCCCGTGGCGGTGCTGGCCTATGACCAGTGGGCCGGCACCCGCGCGCTGCCGGAATTGCTGGCCGCGTTTTCCATGCCCAACAACCCGGCCGTTGACGGGCTCATCGGCAAGGCCGCCCGGCTGCTGCGCGAACAGCACAGCGACCTGACCATGAACGGCTACCAGTCCAAGAGCCGAGACGTGGTCTGGAAGCAGGTGTCGGCCATCTACAGCACGCTGGCGGCCGAAACGCTGCATTACGCCGAGCCGCCCGCATCGTTCGGCGTCGACGGCCAGAAGATCCGCACGCCCGACCGCATCCTGGAGGCCCGCGTGGCCACTTGCCTGGACCTGGCGATGTTGTTTTCGTCGTGCCTGGAGCAGGCCGGGCTGCGCCCCGTGATCCTGATGAAGGAAGGCCACGCCTGGGTAGGCGTGTGGCTGCATCCGGCCTGCTTCGCCGATCCGCTGACCGACGACGTGCAGGCCGTGCGCAAGCGCGTGGACAGCGGCGAATTCCTGGCCTTCGAGACCACCGGCATCGCCCAGCATCCGAGTTTCCGGCCGTCGCTGCGGCTGGCGCTGGAACAGGGCGCCGCGCACCTGCGCGAAGACGATACGTTCCGCTACGCCATCGACGTGTACCGGGCGCGCGAGCTGCAGATCAAGCCGCTGCCGTCGCGTGCCGGCGCCACGGCGCCGGGCGAAGCCGATGCCTCCGAGGCGCCCGCCGCCATCGAACCCACGCCCCAGCTGCCGCCGCTGGATCCGGAGTTCGTCATCAGCCTGGAGCCGGCCGACGACACGCCCGAAGGCCGCCTGGCCAAGTGGAAATCGCGCCTGCTGGACCTGACGCTGCGCAACCGGCTGCTGAATTTCAAGAACACCAAGTCGACCCTGCCGCTGGTGGTGCCCGACCTGGGACGGCTGGAAGACGCCATTGCCGACGGCGGCGAGTTCCGCATCCGTCCCTTGCCCGCCGCCTTGATGGAGGGCAGCGACCCGCGCGTGGCGCAGGTGCACGTCGACCGTGGCGGCCGCGCGCCGCTGGACGACATGGCGCTGGAGGCGCTGGGCAACAAGGAACTGATCGCCCGCGTGGCGCAGGAGGCGCTGGACGCCAACCTGCTGACCATCTTCGGCGCCGCGCGCACCGGGCTGGAGGAAGGCGGCGCGAATACGCTGTACCTGGCCCTGGGCATGCTGCGCTGGACCGAGCATCCCGCCGCCGAGAGCAGTCACCTGGCGCCGCTGATCCTGGTGCCGGTGTCGCTGCAGCGCCAGTCGGTGCGCAGCGGTTTCCGGCTGGTGCGCCACGATGACGAGACCATCATCAACCCCACGTTGCTGCAGATGCTGCGCAACAACTACGAGTTGCGCATCCCCGGCCTCGATGCGCTGCCGGCCGACGATAAGGGCGTGGACGTGGCGCGGGTGTTGCAGGCGTTCCGCCTGGCGGTGCGCGAGATCGCCGGCTGGGAAGTGCTGGAGCAGGTGCACCTGGGGATTTTCTCGTTCACCAAATACCTGATGTGGAAGGACCTGCAGGACCGCAGCGGCCAGCTCAAGGCCAACCGCGTGGTGCGGCACCTGATCGAGCACCCCGGCCAGGCTTTCGCGCAGGAACCCTGGGATCCGCGCTTCGAGCGCCTGGACGAAAGCTACCGGCCGCAGGACCTGCTGACGCCGCTGTTGTCGGATTCCTCGCAGTTGAAGGCGATCTGCGCGGTCGATGCCGGCCGCGACCTGGTGCTCGAAGGCCCGCCCGGCACCGGCAAGAGCCAGACCATCACCAACCTGATCGCGCACCTGCTGGCGCGTGGCAAGACGGTGCTGTTCGTTTCGGAAAAAATGGCGGCGCTGGAGGTGGTGCATCGCCGCCTGGCCAATATCGGCCTGGGACCGTTCTGCCTGGAATTGCATTCGTCCAAGGCGCGCAAGTCCGAAGTGCTGCAGCAGCTCGGTCGGGCGCTGGAACTGGGCGGCCAGCGCAGCAGCGATGAATGGAACCGCGAAGCCGAGCGCCTGGCGGCGCTGCGCCAGGAACTGAACGGCCTGGTCCAAGCCCTGCATCAGCGGCATGGCAACGGCCTGACGGTCTACGACGCCATCGGCACCTGCATCCAACACAGCGGCGAGGAACCGTCGCCGCTGTCCTGGCCCGATGCCCAGGCGCATGGCGAGGACGAGCTGGCGCAGTTGCGCGAGGCGGCGCGGCGCATGTCGACGCTGTCCGGCGAACTGGGCGCGCTGCATGGCCACGCCCTGGCCCACATCGGCATGACCGGGTGGAGCCCCAGCTGGCAGGACGAGCTGCTGGCGGCGGCGCAGGCCCTGGACCGGGCGGCGGACGCGTTCAAGGCCTGCGTGGACGTCGCCGGCGCCGAACTGGGCGTGCCGGTCGCCGGCCTGGGCCTGGAGGCCTATGCGCGCCTGGATGCATTGATCGACGTATTGCTGGCGGCGCCGCGGGTGCCCACGGGCCTGGCCGCGCAGGCGCATGATCCCGCGGCGCGCCAGCGGGTGCAGGCGCTGGCCCGTCACGGCCTGGCGCGCAATGCGCATTGGGCCGAGGTCGGCGCGTCCTGGCAGGCGCGCCTGGCGGACCTGGACAGCACCGCGCTGCAGGCCGAATGGCAGGCCGCGCGTGCCGCCTGGTGGCCCAAGTCGGCCTTCGCCAAGCGGCGCCTGCGCAAGCGGCTGGCGGCGTTTCGTGTCGACGCGCGCCGTCCGGACGATGCCGCCATCGACGCGATGCTGGCGCCGCTGGCGCGGGTCAATGCCGAAGACCGGGAACTGGCGTCCCTGAAGGCCGATGCCGAACGCCTGTTGTTGAACGATTACGCCGGCCTGGACACGGATTGGGAACAGGTCGGGCGCCACGAACAATGGGCCGAACGCTTCGCCGAGGCGGTCACGCTGATGGCCGGCGATCCGGCCGCGGCCGGCGCGCTGCGCACGCGCCTGCAACCGCTGGTGGGCGAGAATCGCGCCTTCCTGCAGCCGGGCGCCGCGCTTGGCGGGCGCCTGCTCGACACCCGCAATGCCTGGCGCGCGCTGCGCGACCAGCTTGCCGTGGTGGAGGGCCTGGCGCATCCCACCATGCCGTTGCAGGGGCAGGAACACGACGGCGGAGCGCTCGAACGCATTCAGGCCGTGCTGGCCGGATGGCGGCTGAACAAGCAGAGCCTGATGCCGTGGTGCGTCTGGCGCCAGGCGCGCGACCAGGCCATCGGCATGCAGCTGCAGGGCCTGGTTGCGACGCTGGAGCGGGGCCGCGTGCCGCTGGCCCGGGTCGAGGCGCATTTCGAGTTCAGCTATCGCAACTGGTGGGTCAAGAAGGTCATCGACCATTCGCCGCTGCTGCGGTCGTTCTCCAGCGCCGACCACGATCGCAAGATCCGCGAGTTTCGCCAGGCCGATGACCGCTTCCAGCAACTCACGTCGGCCCATATCGCGGCATTGCTGGCCGGCAAGGTGCCGGCCAGCAATGCCGTCCTGGTCAGTCCCGACAGCGAACTGGGCCTGTTGCGCCGGGAATTGCAGAAGAAGGCGCGCCACGTGCCGGTGCGCCAGCTGATGCAGCGCCTGCCGTCGCTGCTGCCGCGCCTCAAGCCGTGCCTGCTGATGTCGCCGCTGTCGGTGGCGCAATACCTGGACGCCGGTCATTCGCAGTTCGATGTGGTGGTGTTCGACGAAGCCTCGCAGATTCCGGTGTGGGATTCGATCGGCGCCATCGCGCGCGGCCAGCAGCTGGTGGTGGTGGGCGACACCAAGCAGCTGCCGCCCACCAGCTTCTTCAGCAAGTCGGCCAACGACGACGACGGCGCCGGCGACGATGGCCAGGTGGAAGACCTGGAGAGCATCCTGGACGAATGCCTGGGCGCCGACATGAACCGCCTGCGCCTGCAATGGCACTACCGCAGCCGCCACGAAAGCCTGATCACCTTCAGCAACGTGACCTACTACGATTCGCAGCTCATCACCTTCCCGTCGCCGGTCACCGACGACGTGGCGGTGCGGCTCGAGCGCGTGGCCGGCGTCTACGACCGCGGCGGCAGCCGCACCAACCGCGCCGAGGCCGAGGCCATCGTGCAGGGCATCGAGCGCCATTACCTCGACCCGGCGCGGCGCCGCCAGAGCCTGGGCGTGGTGACTTTCAACCAGCCGCAGCAGTCGCTCATCGAAACGCTGCTGGATGCGCGCCGCCGCGCCAATGCCGCTCTCGACAAGGCCATTGCGGCGCAGGCGCGCGAACCGCTTTTCATCAAGAACCTGGAGAACGTGCAGGGCGACGAGCGCGACGTAATCCATTTCTCGATCACCTATGGGCCGGATGCGGCCGGCAAGATGACGATGAACTTCGGCCCGCTCAACGGCGAAGGCGGCCACCGCCGCCTGAACGTGGCGATCTCGCGGGCCCGCGAAGGCGTGGTGATCTACAGCACGCTGGCGCCGCAGCAGATCGACCTGTCGCGCGTGCGCGCCGCCGGCGTGCGCGACCTGAAGCACTATCTGGAGTTCGCCTTGAAGGGGCCGCGCGCGCTGGTGGCGCAGTCGCTGCCCACGGGGCGCGAGCCCGACAGCCCGTTCGAGACGCAGGTGATCAAGGTGCTGCGCGAGCGCGGCTGGGTGGTGCATCCGCAGGTCGGCTGCTCGGGATATCGCATCGACATGGGCGTGGTCGATCCGCGCGCGCCGGGGCGCTACCTGCTGGGCATCGAATGCGATGGCCGTGCCTATCATGCCGGGGCCACCGCGCGCGACCGCGATCGCCTGCGGCAGGTGGTGCTGGAAGGGCTGGGGTGGCGCCTGCACCGGATCTGGTCGACCGACTGGTGGATCAATCCCGAACGCGAAGTGGACAAGCTGCTGGCCCGCCTGGACGCGGAACTGGCGCGCGAGGAGGAAGCGCCCGCGCCCGAACCGGAGCCTGACCCGCAGCCTGGCCCACAGTCTGGTTCCGACGAGGACGACGCGGCGCAGGCGGACGACGTGGCTTTCACCATCACCACCGAGGATGGCGTGGACGCGGCCGGCTCCGGCACGATGCCGGGCCAGGCGCCGCCGCGGCCGAACACGGCGGCGGGCGCCATCACGACCTACCAGGTGACCGACCTGGCGCCGGGCGACGCGCAGGCGTTCTACGACCGCGCCAGCAATGCGCGACTGACCGCCGAGCTGCGCCAGGTGATCGAGACCGAGGGCCCCCTGCCCGAAAGCGTGCTGCATCGGCGGGTGGCGCGGGCCTGGGGCCTGGAACGCACCGGCGCGCGCATCGTCGAGCGCCTGCGCCAGCTGACGCCGGCCGACAGCGGCCGCACGCACGAAGGCGAGGTCACGTTCCTCTGGCCCGCCGGTGCGCGGCCGGCGGCGTGGGCGGACTTTCGCGGCGCCGGCGAGGACGAGGCCTCGCGCCGCCGCGTCGACGATGTCTGCCTGGAAGAACTGGCCAACGGCGTGCTGCGGGTGCTGGCCACGACCGGCAACGCGCCGCGGGCCGATGTGATCAAGTCGGTCTGCCGCCTCCTGGGCCTGTCGCGCACGCTGGCGGATGCCGAGGCGCGGCTGGGACTGGCGTTGTCGGCGCTGCAGGCGCAAGGCCGGGTGCGCGACGATGCCGGGATGCTGCGGGTGGATTGAGGCGCGGCGGGCGCCCCGTCACGCGTGGGCGCCCGCAAAGATCTGCATTACTGCGCAGAGTGTTGCGCCGGGGCGTGGCCCGTGAGTGTCAGACTGTAATTGCGCGGCGGGCCGCGATCCGCCCGCGCCGCGTACCGGGATTGGCCGCGCCGCCGCAGGGGGAAGGCGCGGGCGGAGATGCTTGCAGGTGTCAGCCTGAGTTCAGTCAGGCGGCAAGATTTTGATACGTCCAAGGACAGAACCCGCCCATTTCGTCCATGGCGCGGACGTAGAATCCGGGTTTTCACCAGTGCCGCACGGCTGATAGGAACCCACCATGAAAAAAACAATTCTCCTGGCGTCTGTCTGCGCCGCGCTGCTGCAGGCTTGCGCACCGGTTACCACCCCTGGCGAAGGATCGTCCTCCATGTCCACTTCTTCCGCGACGCCCGCCGCGAACGCGGTGAGCCTGCCCGCTTACTACTGGCGCCTGGTGTCGGCCACCGATGCCTCGGGCAAATCCATCCCCGCCCTGCAAAAGGGCGTCGAACAGCCCTTGCGCCTGTCGTTCACGGCCGATGCCCTGAACGTGCGCGGCGGCTGCAATGCGCAGTTCGGCGGCTATACCTACAAGAACGGCGTGCTGCAGGTCGCCAATCTGGCTTCCACCATGAAGGCCTGCGAGCCCAGCCTGATGACGCTGGACGCCGAGATCGGCCAGCGCCTGAAGGGCGACCTGCGCGCCACGCTCGGCGGCGACCCGGCCGAGCCCGCGCTGGAGCTGGTGGCGCGGGACGGCAGCGTGCTGAAGTTCGTCGGCGAACCGACGCCGGAGACCCTGTACGGCAGCGCCGGCGAGATCATGTTCCTGGAAGTGGCGCCCAAGCGCGCCGACTGCAGCCATCCCATGATTCCTCGCTACCAGTGCCTGATGGTGCGTGAGCGCCGCTACAACGACGCCGGGGTGCAGCTGCCGCCGCAGGAAGACTGGCATCCGCTGTACCAGTCGATCGAAGGCTACGATCACCGCGATGGCGTGCGCACCGTGCTGCGGGTCAAGCGCTACGATTGGAAGAACCCGCCGGCCGACGCGCCGTCGAAGGTGTACGTGCTGGACATGGTGGTCGAGCAGGACGCCTCGGGCAAGAAGAAGTAAGCACCTGCCGCGCCCGATCGGGCGCGGCCTCCCAGGGCCCCGGGGCGACTACGCCGAACGTTCGGCGTCTGCCGGCGAGGCCCCATCCGCGCGGCAGAACGTGATCTGGAAGCTTCCAGGCAGTTCGAAGGCGACGTGATGCCGCACTTGCGGCGCGATCAGCACGCGCTGTCCGGCGGCCAGCACCACTTCGGTGTGCGGCGGATCGTCCAGCGTGTAGCGCAGCACGCCGCTGTACACGGTCAACAATCCCCAGGTTCCCGCCTTGGTCGTATGCGCGGCGCGCAATGCGGCGGGCAGGTTGTCGGGCGTGAACATGGGGCTGTCGCGGTAGGGACGCACGTTCGCGGGCAGGGTATCCGGCAGGCCGGGCATGGCGTGCCGCTGCTGCCAGACGTGCCACAGCTTGGCGGCGATGCGTTCGGCCATGGCGTCGGCCTGCGCCTGCAGCAGCGGCGGCCCGACTTCCGCGGTGACCTGGTGGAACAGCGCCAGCCAGCGCTGGAACAGTGGCCATGACAGGTCTGGAATGCGGGCGTGCGCCGGAATCGGCGCGCCCTTGAAGCGGCGCGTGCCCAGCAGCAGCGCGGACCAGAAATCACACAGCATGGCCAGGTGCGCATCCCAGTCGGTCACGCGCGCGTCGAAGATAGGCGCCAGCGTGTCGTCCTGGCGCACGCGGGCATAGAACCGGTGGACCAGGCGGCGGATGTCATCCTCGCTGATCGGCGCGGCGGGAAGGTCGGGGAAATCGGGCGGCATGATGGGGCAGGGGGCAAGACCAGTCCCATTGTCGGCCGGAGGGGAGGGCGGCGCCGATGACGAATGTCATTGGCGGGCCCGGCATCACGGCCGGCGTCGCGGCGCGCCGGGCGTGGCAGCCGGCCGTCAGAACGGCCGTTTGGCCGTCGTCGCCAGTTTTTCCAGGTAGGCCGGCGTGTGCAGTATCCATTCGCGGCGCTTGCCGCTGACATGGCCCTGGGTCTGCCAGTCATTCAGCAGGCGGCTCAGGGTTTCGGCGCGGATACCGAGGTGCGCGGCCAGCTGGCGCTGGTTCAGCGGCAGCGTCACCGTGTCGCCCTGGCGCTCGCGCAGTCCCATCAGATAGTTGGCCAACCGCTCCGGCGCGGAGCTGGACGTCATCCAGTCGACCCTGTTGACCTGGTCGTAGAGGTTCTTGCTCAGCCCTGCCAGCAGCGCCAGCGCCAGGTCCGGCCACTGGCGGCAGGCCTCGTGCAGCCGGCGACGGCACAGCCGCCAGCCCTGGAAAGCCGTGCGCGCCCGCGCCTGCATCGGATAGCGGCCATGCGGCATGAACATGGCGGCATGGGCCATCAGCGTGCCCGGCTCGAACACGCGGAAGACGCGTTCGTCGCCGTTGTAGCCATAGCGCATGACCTCGGCCTGGCCGTGGCCCACCAACAGGTAGTGGCGGGCGACGTCGCCTTCGCCGAACAGGATCTGTCCGGCCTCGGCGCGCAGCGGCACGGCGTCGCCCACCAGGTACGTGGCGACTTCGGCGGCCGCCGGCGGCGGCAGGCTGCGCAGCAGCGGATGGCGGGCGAGCAGGTCCGCCGCGACCGGGTCGGGCAGATTGATATTTGTCATTCTGGGTCTTTGCGCGTGAATGGGAAAATTTTAAACGATAACAATTCCCATTTGATATTCCATGAAGAACATCCCGACGCGCCGCCGTTTCTGCGCCGCGGTCAGCGCCGCGGCGCTGCTGCCGCGCTGGGGCGTGACCGGCCCCCGTCCACGCGCCACGCTCACGCTGGCCGGGCCTGGCGCCGTGGTCAGCTATCCGTTGATGCACATGGCCGCGACCGGCGCCCTGGCCGGGCAGGCGGACGCGGTGCGCTTTCGCCTGTGGCAAAGCGCCGACCAGCTGCGCACGCTGCTGGTGAAGGGCGACGTCGACTTCAGCGCCGCGCCCAGCACGCTGCCGGCGCTGTTGCGCAACCGCGGGCTGCCGGTGCGGCTGCTGAACATCTCGGTGTGGGGCATTCTCTGGCTGGTCAGCCGCGACCCCGCCATCCAGTCGTTCGAGGACCTGGCCGGCCGCGAGCTGGCGGTGCCATTCCAGCGCGACCTGCCGGCGGTGCTGCTGGATACGCTGCTCGAGGCCCAGGCCGCGCGCGGTCTGGCGCCCGTCAGGCTGCGCCGCACACGCGACGGCCAGGACGCGATCGCGCTGATGCTGGACGGCCAGGCTGAACAGGCGCTGCTGGTCGAACCCATGGCGTCGCTGCTGCTGTGGCGCGCGCGGCAGCAGGCGGGCGCGCCCACGTTGCACCGCGGTCCGAGCCTGGAGCAGGCCTGGCGCGCCGCGTTCCCCGCGCAGCCTGCCTTGCCGCAGGCGGGCATCATGGCCGCCGCGGGCATGGCCGACGACGTGGCGCTGTGCCAGGCGGTCGACACGGCCTATGCCGCGTCCGCGCGCTGGTGCATGGATCATGCGGCCGAATGTGCGGCGTTGGTGCGCGAGCATCTGCCGCACATGCCGCAGGCCGCCCTCGAAGCCGCGATCCGCCAGACGCGCCTGCGGAGCCGCAGCGCTCGCGAGGCGCGTGCCGACATCGAGGCCCTGTACCAGTTGCTGGCCAACCGCTATCCCCAGGCCATCGGCGGCGGCCTGCCGCCGGTCGGCTTCTACGGGCCATGAGCGGCCCGCGTTTTTCGCGCCAGGGGGCGCCGGCCCTGCGCACCTCGCGCGCCTGGAGCGCGGCCGGCGTGCTGCTGCTGTTGCTGGCCTGGCACCTGGCCGCGCGCCGGCTCGGGCCGCTGCTCATGGCGACGCCCTGGGAGGCGCTGCGCGCCATCGGCCCGCTGGTGCGCGGCCCGCAATTCTTCGCCAACGCTGGCGTCAGCCTGATGCGCATCGGCGTCGGTGTGCTGGCCGGCGCATTGCTGGGTTTCGCGCTGGGCATGCTGGCCGGCCACAGCGCCCGCCTGCGCGGCCTGATCGAGCCCCTGCGCTGGCTGCTGATGGCGATGCCGCCGGTGGTCGTGGTGGTGCTGGCAATGCTTTGGTTCGGCCTGGGTTCGTCGATGGTGATCTTCATCACCACGCTGATGATGGCGCCCGGCATGTATGTCAACACCGTCAAGGGCATGCTGCACGTGGACCGCAAGCTGATCGAGATGACGCAGGTCTACCGCTATGGCCCCTGGCTGCGCTTGCGGCACCTGTACCTGCCCGCGCTCAGCGCGCCGCTGCTGGCGGCGCTTCTGATCGCCGCCTGCGGCGGCGTGCGGCTGGTGGTCATGGCCGAGGTGCTGGGCGCCGAGAACGGCGTGGGCTACGCGCTGGCCAATGCCCGCAGCACCTTCGACACGGCCGAGCTGTATGCCTGGGTGCTGCTGATCCTGGGCCTGGTGGCCTTGTTGGAATTCGCCTTCCTGCAACCGCTGCAGCGGCGCCTGGGGCGCTGGATGGAGCCGAGCCATGCTTGAGTTGCGCGGCCTGTCCCTGCGTTATGGCGCGCAATCCGTGTTGCGCGATGTCGACCTGCGCCTGCGTCCGGGCGAGCGGTTGGGGCTGATCGGCCCCAGCGGCGCCGGCAAGAGCAGCCTGTTGCGCCTGGCCGCCGGCTTGGCGCGGCCCAGCGGCGGCTCCTTGCGCAACGATTTTCGCCACGCCGCGCTGATGTTCCAGGAGCCGCGGCTGCTGCCCTGGCGTCACGCGTTGGACAACGTGGCGTTGCCGCTGCGTGCTGTCGGCCATGCGCCCGCCAGGGCGCGGGCGCTGGCGGCGCAATGGTTGGCCCGGGTGGGGCTGGACGCGGCGATGCAGTCGTGGCCGGGCGAGTTGTCGGGCGGCATGGCGCAGCGTGTCGCCCTGGCCCGCGCGTTGGCGCTGGGACCCGACCTGCTGATGCTGGACGAACCCTTCAGCGCGCTCGATCCGGCGCTGCGCCGCCAGCTGGTCGCCAATTGCCGCGAGGAACTGGTCCGCAGCGGCGCGGCCTTGCTGTGCATCAGCCACGACCCCGAGGAATTGCTGGGCCTGGTCGACCGCTGCGTGCTGGTGCGGCAGGGGAGCGTCATTGCCATCGAGCCGGACGCCACTGGCGCCTTGTCGGCCGTGCGCCTGCGCGCCCTGTTGCTGGAGGCCGGCGCCGGGCCGTGACGCGGCCATTGCCGGGATTTCCGCCGTTCCGATTTCCCCGTTCGCCGGCTCCGCCATGAACGCTCTTTTGTTTCCTTGCTACGTGGAAGTACTCGTATGACATCCCCCCTCCTACGCCAGTTGGCGTCCAGCCTCACCCTGGGCGTGCTTGGTCTGTCCGCGGCCCATGCCCAGCCGCAGCCTCCCGCGGCCGGCCAGGCCGTGCCGTCGTTGTCGCCGGTGGTCGTGTCCGGCGAGTCCGTCACGCGCGGGCTCGATCCCGGTCCCCGGCGGATCCAGGCCGAACAACAGGCCGTGCCGGGTGGCACCAACCTGATCCTGCCGCAGCAGGAGGTGCGCCTGATCACGCTGCGTGATGCGCTCGACTACCAGCCGGGCGTGGTGGTGCAGGAATTCTTCGGCGGACTGGACCAGCCCCGGCTGAACATCCGCGGTTCCGGCATCCAGAGCAATCCCCTCAGCCGCGGCATCCTGCTGATGCAGGACGGCTTGCCGCTGAACGATGCCGACGGCTCGTTCGTCATCAGCCTGCTCGAGCCTCGCAACGCGGGCCTGGTCGCCGTGCGGCGCGGGGCCAATGCGCTGGCGCCCGGCGCCACGACGCTGGGCGGTGAAGTCGACTTCCGGTCGCTCACAGGCACCCAGGGCGACCAGATCCGGCTTGGCACTGGCAGCTTCGGTACGCGTTCGGTCACCTTGTCCAAGGGCTTCGAGGACGAGCGCCTGGATGGCCGCTTCAGCTTCGGCTACGACAAGTCGGATGGCTATCGCCATCATTCGGCGTCCGAACGCTCCAGCTTCCAGGGCAATCTGGGCTTTCGTCGCGGGACGTTCGAGAACCGTACCTATCTGTCCTACACCGACCTCAGGTTCGACATTCCCCAGCCGGTGCCCAAGGCCCGCATGTATGCGGATCCGCGCGGCGTGCTGGGC
Source organism: Achromobacter sp. CSND-B12 (assembly GCF_052906545.1). Taxonomy (NCBI): domain Bacteria; kingdom Pseudomonadati; phylum Pseudomonadota; class Betaproteobacteria; order Burkholderiales; family Alcaligenaceae; genus Achromobacter; species Achromobacter sp. CSND-B12. The sequence goes on from NZ_JBREGJ010000001.1 coordinate 4,617,302, forward strand.
GACGGCAATTCGCCGCAGGACCTGGCCAACAACGTCTACAACCGTGATCCGCACCGCGATACCAGCCAGTTCCGCATCGCCAACCGCAGCTACTGGGGCAGCGACGACTTGAACCAGACCGCCGGCCTTTATTGGCAGCGCACCAATGACGACTTCACCAACCCGCAGGTCGCCAACGTCACGGACGGCGATACCTACGGCCTGGCGTGGCAGCTGGCCGGCAAGGCGGGCAGTGTCGATTACCGCGTGGCGCTCGACTGGCAGCGTAGCAATATGGACCGCGACTTCTACGCCATCCGTCCCGCCGATGGCCGCCGCCTGCAACGCTTCGGCAACTATGCCTTGACGGCCGAGAACCGCAGCGCGCTGATCGGCCTGGATTGGCACCTCACCGGGCAGCTCAGCCTGGTCGGTGACCTGAAGTACACCCAGGCGGTGCGCGATGCGCGCGAGCGCGGCAGCGGCAAGACGCTGGACCAGGACTGGAACTACGCCACCCCGCGCCTGGGCATCGTCTGGCAACCGGCGCAGACGCAGCGCTGGTATGCCAACGTCAGCCGCAGCAACGAGGCGCCGACCTTCTGGGAAATCGTCAACGGCGAAGTGCCCGCGCCCATGAACCCGGCCACCGCCGTCACTTCCATGAGCAAGCTCGACCTGCAACGCGCGCTGACGGTCGAACTCGGCGGCGATGGCACCTTCGCCGTGGCCGGCCGTGACCTGCGCTGGACCGTGTCGCTCTATCGCAGCCGGGTGGAGGATGAACTCATGTCCGTCACCAACGCCAACGGCACGCCGGCCGGCACCTACAACTACCGCGGCCGTACCCGCCACCAGGGCATCGAAGCGGGCCTGTCCGGCAGCCTGCCGGCGCCGGGCGACGGCCTGCTGGACTACCGCGTCGCCTACACCTTCAGCGACTTCCGTTTCCGCGAGGGGGAATTCCAGGGCAACCGCATCGCCGGGGTGCCGCGCCACCTGCTGAGCGCCGAGTTGATGTACCGCAAAGGCGGTTGGCGCGCGGGGCCCAACCTGCGCTGGCTGATGAGCGACACTGAGACCAACCACGCCAACGCGCCGGGCACGCAGCAGAATGCCTATGCGCTGCTGGGTTTCAAGATCGCTTACGAGCATGATGCGCATTGGAGCGCCTACGTGCAGGCCGACAACCTCACCGACAAGACCTACGCCAGCAGCTACGCCATCCGCAACAGCGCGACGGCGGCCATGCCGATCTTCCTGCCAGGCAACGGCAGGGCGTTCAGCGCGGGCGTGGCCTACCGGTTCTGATGACCTATCCAGGCACCGCCATGAACACCTATCCCTTGCTGTTGACCCTGCACCTGCTGGCCGCCTTCGTCTTCGTCGGCACGGTGACCTTCGAGGTGCTGTTCCTGGAACCGGTGCACCGGCGCCTGCCGCCCGAGGTGCGCAAGGCGCTCGGCGCCCAGCTCGGCCCGCGCGTGCGCGGCACGGTGCCGTGGGCGGTGCTGGTGCTGTACCTGGCGGGCCTGGGCCTGGCATCGCAATACGGCAACGCGCTGGCGCATCCCGCCGGCTCGCCGCTGGGCATCCTGCTGTCGATCAAGATCGCGCTGGCCGCGAGCGTGGCGGTGCACGTCGTCACGGCCCTGGCGCTGGCCCGCAAGCGGCGGCTGACGCCGGCCGTGCAGCGGCGCATTCACATCAGCGTTTTCTGTCACATGGTCGGCATCGTGGTGCTGGCCAAGGCGATGTTCTATGTGACGTGGTGAGACACCGGGCGGCGTCGGCCGTAATGGGAAGGGCATTTGAACGCCTTCATCAATAATGATTACAATTCCCATTCCCGAAATTCACAAGGCGCTGACGCGACGGCCATGTCGTCCACGGAATCCCTGGAACACCGCGAGCTTGGCAGGCTGTACCGCGACCATCACGGCTGGCTGCGCGGCTGGCTGCTGCGGCGCCTGAACGTGCCGGCCGAGGCCGCCGACCTGGCCCAGGACACCTTCCTGCGCCTGCTGGCGTCGCCGGCATCGATGGCGCAATTGCAGGGCGTGCGGCAGCCGCGCAGCTTCCTGGCCACGGTGGCGCAGCGCACGCTGGTCGACCACATCCGCCGCCAGGTGCTGGAACGCGCCTGGCTCGAAACCCTGGCGCAGCAGCCCGAGGCCAGCGCCATATCGCCCGAGACGCAGGCCATCCTGCTCGAGACCATCCGCGAGATCGACGCCATGCTGCACGGCCTGGGCGACAAGGTGCGGCGCGCCTTCCTGATGTCCCAGCTGGAAGGGGCCAGCTACGCCGAGATCGCCGCCCGCCTGGGCGTGACGGTCAGTTCCATCAAGAAGTACATGGCGCGCGCCACCGAGCATTGCCTGGTGTACGCGCTGGCCCGGCAGTAGGCGGCCATGGCGGACAAGACCATCGCCGCGGCGGCGCAATGGTACGCGCGGCTCTGCGCGGACGACGTCAGCGCGGCCGACCTGGCGGCGCATGGGCGCTGGCTGGCGGCCGATCCCGAACATGCGCGCATCTGGGGGCAGGTGGAACGGTTGCGCGGCACGCTGGGAGCCGCGCCGGCGCGCCTGGCTGCCGACACGCTCAATCGTGCCGACCAGCATTTCTCACGCCGCCGCGCGGCGCTGCGCAACGGACTGGGCGCGGTGGCGCTGCTGGGCGCCGGTGGCCTGGCGGCCTGGCGCAACCTGCCGATGGAGCGGATGCTGGCCGACTACCGCACCGGAGCAGGCGAGCGCCGCGAACTGCGGCTGGCGGATGGCACCTTGCTCTGGCTGGACAGCGCCAGCGCGGTCGACGTGACCGTCGACGCCGGCCAGCGGCGCATCTTCGTGCATGCCGGCGAGATCCTGGTCGACACCGAAAACGTCCGTCCCGGCCTGCCGCCCTTGCGCGTGCTCACCGCGCACGGCGCGGTGCGTCCCCTGGGCACGCGTTTCATCGTCACGCGGCAGGACGACCTGACGCGGGTGGCGGTGCTGCGCCATGCGGTGGCGCTGGAACCCGCGACGGGCGGCGCGCCAGTGATCCTGAAGGCGGGCGAGCAGGGCACGCTGGCGCCTGCGGGGGCGCAGGCGGCCGGCGCCATCACCGGCGAGCCCGACGCCTGGACGCGGGGCCTGCTGGTGGTCGACAACTGGCGGTTGGACGACTTCATTGCCCGGCTCGACCGTTATCGGCCCGGGCTGCTGCGATGCGACGATGGCGTGGCGGCGCTGCGCCTGTCGGGGGCGTTTCCTGTTGACGACACCGACCAGGCGCTGGCCGCCGTGACGCGCGCGCTGCCCGTGAACATCGCGCGCTTTACCCGTTATTACGTCCGCATCGTCGCCCGCCGCTGATTTTTTTCGCTCGGCATTGTCCTTTTTCCGCGCTCGTCCGACTTAGCAGGGATTACGTCGGATCTGCCATACGGAAACCTGAGTCCATGCCTTCTGTACCCTTGCTTCGTCACTCCGCCAAACTCGCGCCCCTGGCGCGCGCCGTTGCCATCGCCTTGACCGCCCTGGGCGCCCTGGGCGCCACGCCGTCGGCGCAGGCACAGGCCGTTTCCAGCGCGCAGGCGTCGCGCCACTATGATGTGCCGCCCGGCCCGCTGGGCCTGGCCCTGAGCCGGTTCGCCGCCCAGGCCGGGGTGGTGCTGTCGTTCGATGCCACGCTCACCCAGGGCCGCCAGAGCGCCGGCCTGCAGGGCGACTATGGCGTGGCCGCGGGCCTGGCGGCGATGCTGTCGGGCACCGGGCTGGAGGCCGTCAATCAGGGCGGCAACCGCTATGGCCTGCGCGCCGCCAATGCGCAGACGCTGGCGCCGGTCGAAGTGCTGGGCGCGCGCGAACCCACCCCGAGCGAAGGCACCGATTCGTATACGGTCGGCGTATCGAACACCGCCACCCGGCTGCCGATGACGTTGCGCGAGACGCCGCAGTCGGTCTCGGTGATGACGCGCCAGCGGCTCACCGACCAGGGCCTGAACACGCTGGAAGACGCCATCGTCAACACCCCGGGGCTGACCTTCAAGAAGAAGGGCTCGGCCGACGACAACGAGAAGGGCCTGTATGCGCGCGGCATGGAGATCACCAACATGCAGGTCGACGGCGTGCCGACCCACAAGGACTTCAATGCCCTGGGGCTGGACACGGCGCTGTATGACCGCATCGAAGTGGTGCGCGGCTCCACCGGCCTGCTGAGCGGGGCAGGCAACCCGGCCGCCTCCATCAACCTGGTGCGCAAGCGGCCGACCCGCGAATTCGAGGCCGGCGTCGGCGCCAGCGTCGGATCGTGGGACTACCGGCGTACCGAGTTCGACCTGGGCAGCCCGCTGGATGCGTCGGGCAAGCTGCGCGGGCGGCTGGTGGGCGCCTGGCAGGAGGGCGGCTCGTTCATCGACCGCGTCAAGCAGGATTCGCAACTGCTGTATGGAGTGGTCGAGGCGGACCTGACCGAGCGCACCTTGCTGACCCTGGGGGCGGAATACCAGCGCAAGAAGTGCACGGCGTGCTCGTACTTCGGCTTTCCCGCGTACTACGCCGATGGCTCCAAGACCGACTTTCGGCAACGGTTCAATTCCGCCACCAACTGGAGCCGCCAGGAACGCACGCGCTACAACGTCTTCGCCACGCTCGATCACGAGTTCTCGTCATCATGGAAAGGGTCGCTGACGCTGTCGCGCACCGGCGACGACAACGACCGCACCTATGGCTGGTTCAGCAGCAACGGCTGGGCCAACCCGCAGACCGGGCAGGGCGCCTCGGTCTGGGTCGCCAAATGGCCGATCCCCAAGACCCAGAATGCGCTGGACGCCAGCCTGAGCGGCGCGTTCGACGCGCTGGGCCGCCGCCACGACCTGGTGCTGGGCGTGAGCCTGTCGCGCACCCGGGGCGACTACGACACCTATCCGCTGTGGACCGCGCCCGGCTATGACCCGGTCATCCCGGACGTGCGCGCCTGGGATGGCGACATGCCGCAACCCCAATGGCAGGCGACCGGCAAGCGCTACTACACCGAGAAGCAGAACGCGGTCTATGGCGCATTGCGCCTGCGGCCGACCGACGCGCTGTCGGTGATCCTGGGCTCGCGCGTCACCTGGTGGGACCAGCAGGCCTCATACACCTACAACGACGGCTCGGCCTATCCGGACAACATGCGCGAGCAAGGTGTGTACACCCCATATGCTGGCCTGGTCTACGACCTGACGCCGACGCTGTCCGCCTATGCCAGCTACACCAGCATCTTCCTGCCGCAGCAGGCGCAGACCGTGTCGGGCAGCGGCATTGCGCCGATCAAGGGCAACACCTACGAAATCGGCCTGAAGAGTGCCTGGCTGGACGGCCGCCTGAACGGCGCGCTGGCGCTGTTCCGCACCCGCCAGGACAACTACGCCATGGTCGACGGCGACAAGCTGGCGCCCAATGGCGACAGCGCCTACGTCGCCGCCAACGGCGCCGTGCTGCGCGGCGTCGAAGCCGAGCTCAGCGGCGAACTCGCGCCCGGTTGGCAGATGCAGCTGTCGTACGCCTACGTCGATCGCCGCTTGCCGACGGGCTTCTCGACCCAGGTCGGGCTGCCGCGCCACATCGCCAAGCTGTACACCACCTACCGCCTGCCGGGCGACTGGAGCGCCCTGACCGTGGGCGGCGGGGTGCGCTGGGAAAGCCAGAGCGGCTTCACCAGCCGCGGCCCGGGCGGCCAGCAATTGGACTCGTCGCAGAGCGGCTACGCCCTGCTGGACCTGATGGCGCGCTACCAGTTCAACCGCCAGTGGTCCGCCACGCTGAACCTGAACAACGTGCTGGACAAGAAGTACTACGCCAGCACCAACATCTACAGCAACTACTACGGCGCGCCGTTCAGCGCGATGCTGGGGGTGAACTACCGGTATTGATCCGCGCCGGTCGGCGCGGCCGGCAACTGGCGGTTTTGGGTGGGGCCCGTTTGTGCCATAGTGGTGTCCCCCGATTCACTATTCCTGTCAGCCCATGCCGACCTCTTTTGCCTCGCTTGCCGCCGCGCTCCGTTCCCCGGTCACGTCAGCCGACGACGTGGAGACCCTCGACGCGTTCTTCCAGCGTCCCGAGGTCCGCGCGTTCTACGAGCAAGCCCAGGATCCGGCACACACCAGCGCCGGCCTGCGGTTCTGCGCCGAACTGCTGCCGTCGCTGTACCCCAGCCGGGCGGCGGCGCTGGCGCTGATGTGCGGTTCGCTGGTGGAGGATGGCGCCGATCCCGTGCTGCTGTTCCCCGCGTTGCAGGCGTTGCTGGGCCCGTGGTTGCAGACCCTGAGGCCGTATTGCGCGCTGGAGGTCGAGGATGACGACGCCGAGGTCGAGGAAGCCGACCGCCTGGCCTGGAAAGAGGCGGTGGCGCGGCTTGAAGCCATTCCCGAGGACCGGCGCTGGGAACTCGATGCGCAGGTCGCCGCCATCGACACGCTGGTGCTACCGATGATGGCCATGCTGATGCGCGACCAGCGCAATCACCAGGCCTTCGTCGCCGACGCCGAACTGATGGACCTGCTGTACGCCATGACCACGCTCAACGACAACCTGCCGTTCGAGCAGCTGCATTTCCTGTGGCTGGCCTCGCGCATCAGCTACGAGGAAGAACTCGTGGTGGTGTTGCCCACTTCCGGCACGGGCTTCGTGGCGCGGGCGCACGGCATCAACAACAATTTCCACGCCTTCACGCTGTTGCAGAATCTGATGCGGGACCGCGTCCAGGCCCTGGGCGTGCGCCGCGAGATCGCCGCGCGCGAACCCGACGCCGAACGCGACAGCGCCGATTTCCAGTGGCTGCAGGCCGATGCCTATGCGCAGGGAAAGCTGGTCAACGACATGCGTTTTGCCTGGGGCGAAGCGGCGCTGCGCGACAATCTGGCCCGGCATGGCAAGCGGGTGCTGATCGCGTTGGAGACGGAAGAGGGCATGCAACGCAACTGGTCGGGTTTCAACGGCGCGATCCATGATGCGCAGCAGCCGTCGATGACGTTCGTGCGCTATCTGACGCCGGATGAGGTGGCGGTTTACCTGGCCTGACCGCTTCAGTCCGCCTGGCGCGGCGGCTGCGCCGCCGCGCGCCATACTTCGAGGAAATGCCGTTTCTTGAGCGGATCCAGGTACACCAGCAACCCCACGCCCAACGCCACCGGCCGCACGCCGGCCGCCGGCACGACCGAGGCGCTGACCGGCCGCATGCCGGATTGGCGCGCGATCATGTCCTGGCCGCGCGGCGACAGCAGGTAGTCGAGGAAGCGCGCGCCCAGGTCGGGGCGCGGGGCCTGGCGCGGGATGATGGCCGAGCGCGACAGCATCAGGGTGTAGTCCTGCGGGTAGATGATGGCCAGCGGCGCGCCCTGGTCGATGCGGTGGCGGGTATAGGATTCCAGCAGGTTGTAGGCCAGCGTGATTTCGCCGCGTTCGAGCTTGTCGAGCGCGTGTTCGGTCGACTCGTGCACGCCGACGCCGTTGCGGCCGAAGGCGGCCAGCAGCGCGCCGGCCAGGCTGTCCAGGCGCGCGTCCTGGGTGGCGGCCAGGTAGCCGATGCCGCTGCCTTCGACGTCGTAGGTCGAAATCCGGCCGGCCAGCGGCTGGTCGGGCGCCTGCAACAGCGCCAGCAACTCACGGCGCGTGCGCGGCACGCGCGCAGCGTCCAGGCGGCGGGTGTCGTAGACCATGACGATGGGGTCGGTGCCGATGCTGAAGACCTCGTCGCGCCAGTTGGCCCAGGCGGGCAGGGCGCGGGTATCCGGCGAAACGTGCGGCTGGGCATGGCCGTCGTTGACCAGCTTGGTCTGCAGGTCCATGGCGCTGCTGATGACCAGGTCGGGGCCGGCCTTCTCGCGCGGCGCCTGCGCGGCGCGGGTGGCGACTTCGGCATACAGGGCCTGGGTCGACAGCTCCGTGTATTCCAGGCGCACGTCGGGGTTGAGCTGGCTGAAGTCCTCCAGCACGCCGCGAAACACCTGCACGCTGTTGGAGGCGTGCAGCACCAGCACGTGTTTGCTGTCGGCCGGGCCCAGCGTCAGGCCGTCGGTGCTGGTCTCGGCGGCAAGGCTGGCCGCGGTCAGCAGCAGGGCGGCGCCAGCCGCGGCCAGGCGCGCGAGCAGGGGAAATCTAGGCGTCATGGGCGTTGGCGGGCAGGAGGACGACGGCTTCGAGGCCGCCGCCGGGGCGATTGCTGAGACTGAGCCGACCGTGGTGGATGTCGACCACGCGCTTGATGATGGACAGCCCCAGGCCCGCGCCGGGCGTGCGCGGGTTGGGGCCGCGCGAGAAACGCTCGAAGGCGCTTTGCGCCAGCGCGGCCGGGATGCCGGGCCCCTGGTCGGCCACGGTGATGCGCCAGCCGGCGTCGTCGCGTTCGAGCCGCACGTCGATGTGGCCATCCGCCGAGGCGCCATGGCGCAGGGCGTTGTCGATCAGGTTCTTGAAGGCCTCGCGCAGCATCAGGCTGTCGCCCGCGATGCGGGGCGGCGCGCCCTCTTGCGCGGCGGGCAGTTGCAGCCGCACATCGGGCTGCGGGTCGGCCTGCGGCACGGTGTCGTAGACGGCCTGCGAAAGCAGCTCGGCCAGGTCCACGGGACCGAACTTGCGCACGTTGCTGCGGTGGATGACGCTGGCGTCGCTGAGCAGCTGGTTCACCAGCCGCGACAGCTTCTCGGCATTGCGCAGCACCGCCAGCAGGCTGCGGCGCTGTTCGGCCGGGTCTTCTTCGTCCAGCGCCACTTCCATCTGCGCGTGCAGCGCCGCCAGCGGCGTGCGCAGCTGGTGCGCGGCCTCGGCGATGAACAGGCGCAGGGTGTCGAGGTTCTCGGACAGCCGCGCCATGAAGCCGTCGAGCGAATGCACCAGCGTGTCCAGCTCCTCGGGCACGGGCGCGGCGATCGGATGCAGGTCGGCGGCGCTGCGCGCGGCCAGTTCGCGCTCGATGCGCTGGATCGGCGACAGCGAGCGCTGCAGGCCCCAGTAGGCCAGCGCCAGCGCCGCGGCGGTGAAACCGATCAGCGTCAGTGTGCCCTGCCACAGGATGCTTGCGGCCAGCGCGTTGCGCGCTTCGCGCGTCTGCGCCACCTGGATCAGCGCCGTCTCGGTGGCGCGCGGGCCGGCGATCTTGCGCTCCATCCACGCCACCCGCACCGGCTGGTCCTGGTAGGTGGCGGTGAACAGTTGCGTGTCGGCGTTGGCGTCGGCGCCGTGAGCAGGCGGGGCAGGCAGGTCGGCGTAGCCGGAAATCAGCGCGCCATCGGCCGCCGCCACGCGGTAGAAAATGCGGTCGCGCGGCGCCTGTTCCAACAGCGCGAGGGCGGCGTACGGCATGTCCATCTGCCACTCGCCCTGCACCAGCTGCAGGCTGTCCGCCATCGACAGCACCGAGGCCCGCAGCAGTTGGTCGTAGGTGGTGTCGGCCGTCTGCTGCGCATAGCCGCGCACCAGCAGGTACAGCGCGCCCAGCCCCGCCACGAACAGCGCCAGCAGCATCGCCAGCAGGCGCCGGCGCACGGAAATGCGGCGGGACGGCACCGGCTCAGTCCCGCGGCGCCGCGTCGGCGTCGGCATCCTCGACCGCCTTCAGCAGGTAGCCGGTGCCGCGCTGCGTCTCGATGCGCAGCGGCGAGCCTTCCAGCTTCCTGCGCAAGCGCGCGATGTAGACCTCGATGGCATTGGGCGCGGCATCATCATCGAACGCGAACAGCTTGTTGGCGATCTCGGCCTTGCTCACCGCGCGGTTCATGCCGGCCAGCAGGATCTCGAGCAAGCTGTACTCGCGCTTGGGCAGATCGATGCGCTGCCCCGCCAGGCTGACTTGTCGCGCCGCGCTGTCGATCACCAGCTCGCCAAACCGCAACACCCCCGCCGCCTGCACGCTGGGCCGCCGCAGCAACGCCCGGCAACGCGCCTCCAGCTCGCGAAAGTCGAACGGCTTGGCCAGGTAATCATCGGCCCCCGTATCCAGCGCATGCACCCGATCCTCGATATCGATGCGCGCCGTCAACGCCAGCACCGGCGTCTTGCTGCCCCGATCCCGCAACCGATGCAGGATCTCGAACCCCGACATGCGTGGCAAGCCGATGTCCAGGATCACCAGATCGAAGGTCTCGTACTGCAACACCCCATCCGCGCTCAACCCATCCTTCTGGCAATCGACGGCATGCCCAAGACGACGCAGCCGGCGTACGAGCGCGTCGGCCAGGTCCTCATCATCTTCGATCACCAGAATCCGCATGCGCGGGATTGTCGCATAGCGTCCCCAACCACCCATGGCCCCCGCCGCCACATCCGTCCCCCTGTAACGCCCTGTCATAGCGCCCCGCTCCCCACCAGCGCGCAGCGCACACCGCCACGCAATCCCTGGCCGCGTATGCCGTTTGGGCCGCCCGCGCGGCCCAAAAAGGCGGGCCACCACCACTCCCCCATGCCGCCGAGGTCCAGCAACGCATCAAACCAAGAAACCGGTAGTCCGGGGCGGGGTGGGTGTCGCGGAGCGCGCCGTCAGATGCGCCCGACGGAAACCGAAGGCAGCCGCCGAAGGGCGGCCACGAGGTTGAGGCAGGGGCAGTCCGGAGCGAAGGCTCCGGACCGCAATCGCAGGCGCGCTCCGCGACACCCACCCCGCCCCGGACGGCCTACATCCCTTCTTTGCTCAACACCCCCCCACCCCGACCCCGGCCCCCCAAAAAACGACAGGTTCCAGACAGCTTTTCTTCCTAGTCTTCCGCCCCAGCGCCCCGAGCGCAAATAACAACGAGCCCGGAGATACCCCCTCATGCTATTGACCCTGCTTGGCTTCGGCATGGTGATCACGTTCATGACGCTGATCATGACCAAGCGCCTCTCGCCCCTGGTGGCGCTCATCCTTGTTCCGATCATCTTCGCCCTGCTCGGCGGCTTCGGCGCCGGCATCGACAAGATGATGCTCGACGGCATCCGCAAGATCGCGCCCACCGGCGTCATGCTGATGTTCGCCATCCTCTACTTCGGCGTCATGATCGATGCCGGCCTGTTCGACCCCATCGTCGGCCGCATCCTGCGCGCGGTGAAGGGCGACCCGCTCAAGATCGTGGTCGGCACCACCGTGCTGGCGCTGGTCATCTCGCTGGACGGCGACGGTTCCACCACCTACATGATCGTGGTGGCCTCGATGCTGCCGCTGTATCGCCGCCTGAAGATGAACGCGCTGTCCATGACCTGTCTGGCGATGCTGGCCAGTGGCGTCATGAACCTGACGCCGTGGGGCGGACCGACCGCGCGCGCCGCCAGCGCGCTGCATGTGGACGCCGGCGACATCTTCGTGCCGCTGGTGCCGGTGATGGGCGTGGCCATTGTCGCGATCCTGTTGCTGGCCTTTTTTCTGGGCCTGCGCGAACGCCGCCGCCTGGGCGTGCTGTCGCTGCCCGACGGCGCCGCGCTGCATGCCGGCTACGACGAGGACGGCCCCAAGAACCTGCCCGAGATCGAAGTCGACCACGACCTGCGCCGCCCCAAGCTGCTGTGGGTCAACGCCGGCCTGACGCTGGCGCTGATGGTGAGCCTGGTGATGGGCGTGCTGCCGCTGCCGGTGCTGTTCATGATCGCCTTCGCGGTCGCGCTGATCATCAACTACCCGAACCTGGCCGAGCAGCGCCGCCGCGTGGCGCAGCATGCCGGCAACGTGCTGTCGGTGGTGTCGCTGATCTTCGCGGCGGGCATCTTCACCGGCATCCTGTCGGGCACGGGCATGGTCGAAGCCATGTCGCGCAGCCTGCTGGCGGTGATCCCCGACGCGCTCGGGCCGTATCTGGCCGGCATCACCGCGCTGGTCAGCCTGCCGTTCACCTTCTTCATGTCCAACGACGCCTTTTACTTCGGCGTGCTGCCGATCCTGAGCGAAGCCGCGCAGGGCTACGGCATCTCGCCGGTGGAAATGGCGCGCGCCTCGCTGATCGGCCAGCCGGTGCACCTGCTCAGTCCGCTGGTGCCCTCGACCTACCTGCTGGTGGGCCTGGCGGGCGTGGAGTTCGGCGACCACCAGCGCTACTCGCTCAAGTGGGCCACCATGGTGTGCCTGGTGATGCTGGCGGCCGCGCTGGCGTTCGGTCTGTTCCCCCTGGTTGGCGCCGTCGCCTGACGGCGGCGCCTTCCCACGTTTCTGAAAGGAGAACGTTCATGGCTTTGCGCATTGCCTACGTCACCAGCGGGATGGGCCACACCGGCACCGCGATCTGCCAGGCGCTGCACCACGCGGGCCACCGCGTCATCGCCGGCTGCGGGCCGCGCTCGTCGCGCAAGGACCACTGGCTGAAGGAACAGAAGTCGCTGGGCTACGACTTCATCGCTTCGGAAGGCGACGCCACCGACTGGGCCTCGACCGAGGCGGCCTTCGCCAAGGTGCGGCGCGAGGTCGGCGAGATCGACGTGCTGGTCAACAACGCCGGCGCCATGCTCGACATGCGCTTTCGCCAGATGAGCCACGCCGACTGGTCGGCGGTGCTGCGCAGCAACCTGGACACGCTGTTCAACAGCACCAAGCAGGTGGTCGAGGGCATGGCCGAGCGCGGCTGGGGCCGCATCATCAACATCGGCTCGGTGGCGGCCGAGAAGGGCCAGATCGGCCAGATCAACTACGCCACCGCCAAGGGCGCCGTCATCGGCTTCACCCGCTCGCTGGCGCAGGAAGTGGCGGCGCGCGGCGTCACCGTCAACCTGGTGTCGCCGGGCTTCATCGCCGACGACACCGTCAAGGCGTTCCCGCCGGTGCTGCTGGACCGCATCATCGAAAGCGTGCCGGTGGGGCGCCTGGGCACCGCCGAGGACCTGGCCGGCCTGTGCGCCTGGCTGGCGTCGGACCAGGCGGCGTTCGTGACGGGCGCCAACTACGCGATCAACGGTGGCGTCTACATGAGCTGAACGGGCGCCATCACCCCCGATTGATCGACACCCCGCCATCCACCAGCAATGCCGTGCCGGTGGTGAAGCTGGACGCGTCCGACGCCAGGTACAGGGCGGAGCGGGCGATCTCGGCGGGGCTGGCCAGGCGCTTGAGCGCGTGCAGGCTCTCAATGTAGCGGCGCGCCTCGGGCGAGTCCATCGAGGCGCGGCCCATCGGCGTGTCGGTGCCGCCTGGCAGCAGGGCGTTGGCGCGGATGCCCTGGGCGCCATATTCGGCGGCGATCGCCTGGGTCAGGCCGATCAGGCCGGCCTTGCTGGCGGCATAGGCGCCCATGCCGGGAAAGCCCGCCGTGTGGCCGACGAAGGTGGACGTGAAAACCAGCGAGCCGCCGCCCCGCCGCAGCATCGCCGGGATCTGGTGGCGCGCGCCGAGGAAGGCGCTGCTCAGGTTGGTGTCCAGGATCTGGCGCCATGCGTCGGGCGGAACCTGGTGCAGGGGCAGGGCGTCGCCGGTCATGCCGGCGTTGTTGAAGGCGATGTCCAGTCCGCCGAAGCGGCGCTCGGCGAGGGTGACGGCGGCCTCGGCGACGGCCTCGTCGCGCACATCGCCGGCCAGCGGCACGGCGTGGCCGCCATCGGCTTCGATGGCCGCGACCAGGTGTTCCAGTTCGGCCTGGCGCCGCGCCACCACCACGAGGCTGGCGCCCTCGCGGGCGAACAGCTTTGCCGCTTCGTAGCCGATGCCCGAGCTGGCGCCGGTGATGATGGCGACTTTGCCGGTCAGTTGATGCATGGTGAATCCTTGTAGGTAAATGACTTGGCGACGATAGGCAAGCCGCGGCGAGCCGGCTATCCGGATCTTGCGATGGGGCCGGGCGCGCCAATTGCTGACATCGTCCCGACGTCCGCGCACGCCTGCGCGTGGCGCTGTGCAGAAGGACTGAACGCCATGGAATCGATCTGGGTGATCGGCGATGTGCATGGTTGCCGCGACTCCCTGGATGCCTTGCTGGCGCGTCCCGAGATCGCCGATGACCCGCGCTGCCGGTTCTGGTTCGTGGGCGACCTGGTCAACCGCGGGCCGGCGTCGGCCGCGACGTTGCGGCGGGTCAGGGCGCTGGGCGAGCGCGCCACCGTCGTGCTCGGCAATCACGACCTGCGGGCGCTGGCAGTCGCGGCGGGCTGCCTGCGGCCGGGCCGCCGCGATACGCTGGACGAGCTGCTGCGCGCGCGCGACGCCACGTCGCTGCTGGACTGGCTGCGCCGGCAGCCGTTGCTGCACGCCGAAGCCGGCCATCTGCTGGTGCACGCCGGCGTCTATCCGCGCTGGGATTGCGCCACGGCGATGGCGCGCGCGCGGGAGGTCGAGACGTTGCTGCGCCATCCGCGATGGCGCCAGCACCTGCGGCGGATCCGGGGGCCGTCGCCGCTGTCCTGGCGCGACACGATGTCGGGCGCGGCCAGGCTGAGGTTCATTGTCCGGGCGTTCACCCAGATGCGGCTCTGCCGCCCCGACGGCACATTGGCGCCGCACGCCAGGGCCGCGCCGGGGCGCTGGCCGCCCGGCGTGCTGCCCTGGTTCGACGTGCCGGGGCGGCAGGCGGGGCCGGCTCCCGTCCTCTTCGGGCATTGGGCAACGCTGGGATTGCTGGTGCGGTCGGACGTGGTGTGCCTGGACACTGGGTGCGTATCCGGCGGCGTATTGACAGCCCTGCGCCTGGCTGACCGCAAGTTGCTTCAGGTGGGGCGCGAAGCGTTGTGGCCCGTGCCTGCATGAGCGTGGCCCCCGCAGCGATTCAGATAGTCCAGCAGTTCGCCCGGATCGGCAGGTTTGGTGAAATAGCGGTCGAAGCCGGCGATGCGCCCGCGCTCGAGGTCTTGCGGGCTGCCGTAGCCGCTGAGCGCGACGATCACCAGGCCCGCGGCCCAGGGTTCGCGCCGCAGCCGTTGGCAGAGGGTGTAGCCGTCCAGTTCCGGCATGCTGATGTCGAGCAGGACGATATCCGGCCGGTGCGCCTGCGCCAGGGCGAGGGCCGTGCGCCCTTCGAACGCGGTATGGACCTGGTGGTGGTCAAGCCTGAGGATTTCAGCCAGGGTTTCGACGGCGTCCTGGTTGTCGTCTGCGAGCAGGATGGTCAAAGGCCGCGGGGGTGTCGGCGGGCCATCTTGTCCGGTCGCGTGCTGCGGGTTGTGCGATAGGGTGCCGGCCGTATCCTGTCTGGGCGTGCGGATAGTCACGGATGGAGTCCTCCTCAACCTGTTGCTGGCAGCTTAGTTGCTGTGGTCGGACGGATGCTTCACCTTTGTTTCACTAAATTTCATCCTATGCCGTCATCCCGTGGCCGGTGAGATGCCCGCAAACCAGTGCGTATGTACCGGCCTGCGGCAGAACGTAGCGTCACTCCCGGGTGTGTGGGCGCGCCGACGCCGGCAGGGTAATGAACTCTTACATTTTCGGCGCCGCCGGGAGATCGGGTGCTTCCGCCGCGACGCCGCTCGCAATTGGGCACGGCATTTGCTAATCGCTGCCACGGCTCCCGCTCCGGCGAGCCGCCCGACTGAGGTTCATACCATGCTTCCCATACGCAAAGCGGTTTTCCCTGTTGCTGGCCTCGGCACGCGCTTTCTGCCCGCGACCAAGGCCATGCCCAAAGAAATGCTGCCCATCGTCGACCGGCCGCTGATCCAATATGCCGTCGAGGAGGCGGTGGCCGCCGGCATTACGGAGCTGATCTTCGTGACCGGCCGCAACAAGCGCGCCATCGAAGACCATTTCGACCGCGTGCCGGAACTGGAGCGCGACCTTGAGCTGAAGAACAAGGCCGTGCTGCTCGACAGCGTGCGCAATGTCATTCCGGAAACCGTGAAGTGCGTCTATACCCGCCAGCCCGCCGCCCTGGGGCTGGGCCACGCCGTGCTGTGCGCCGCCTCGATCGTGGGCAATGAGCCGTTCGCCGTACTGCTGGCGGACGACATGATCGACGCCGAAACGCCCGTCATCGGCGAGATGATGAAGGTGGCGCGGGAGTTCGACGGCAGCGTGATCGCGGTGCAGAAGGTGCCGCCGGCCAACACCGATCAGTATGGGATCGTCTCCGGCACGCAGGCCTCGCACGGAGTGCTGCGCCTGACCGGCATCGTCGAGAAGCCGCGGCCAGAGGACGCGCCGACCGATCTGGGCGTGGTGGGACGCTACATCCTCGATCCCGCCATCTTCCCGGCGCTGCAGGCGACCCGGCCGGGTGTCGGCGGCGAGATCCAGCTGACCGACGCCATCGCGGCCCTGCTCGATGGGGGCCGCGTGTTTGGCTACCAGTACGACGGTCAACGCTACGACTGCGGCAGCAAGGAGGGCTTCTACCGCGCCACCATGGAGATGGGCCGGAAGTATCACGGCCTGGGATGAGCAGCCGGAGCGTGGGCTTGCGGCGGCGTCTGCCGCGCAAGGGGCATGTTTCTTGCTGGCGCGGCGGGATCGCATCAATTCGACTTTCGCGAGGCAGACATGGCCCCTCAAATTCCCTCCGACGAGCGCTACCGGCTGTTGGTGGACGCGGTGATGGACTATGCCATCTACCTCTTGGACGCCAACGGCCTGGTGAGCAGCTGGAATCCCGGGGCCGAGCGCTTCAAGGGCTACGCCGAGCACGAAATCCTGGGGCAGCACTTCTCCGTCTTCTACACCGAAGAGGATCGCGCCGCCGGCGCGCCCGAGCGCGCCCTGGAAACGGCATTGCGCGCTGGACGGTTCGAAACCGAAGGCTGGCGGGTGCGCAAGGATGGCAGCCGCTTCTGGTGCAGCGCGGTGATCGATCCGATCCACGACGGCCAGGGTCGGCTGGTGGGCTTTGCCAAGATCACCCGGGACATCACCGAACAAACGCTGCGCCGCGAGGAATCCCAGGCCGCGCGCGACGCCATGCACCAGGCCCAGCGAATGGAGGCCATCGGCCGCCTGACGGGCGGGGTGGCGCACGACTTCAATAATTTCCTGACCGCCATCCGGTTTTCCGCCGAGTTCATGAAGCGGTCCCCGGACCTGCCGGCCTCGGCCACGCGTTACCTGGGAATCATCATCGATACGACCGAGCGCGCCGCGCAGCTGACCCGCAAGCTGCTGGCGTATGCCAGGAAGCAGCCGCTGCAGCCGCATGTGTTCGATGTGCGCGAAACCCTGGCGTCGTTGCGCCAGTTGTTCGAAGCGTCGCTGGGGTCGAGCATCGCCCTGAGCTATGAACTCGACCCGGGCAGTTGCACGATTTCCGCGGACCCGGGCCAGCTGGAATCGGCCTTGCTCAATCTCGTGATCAATGCGCGCGATGCGATGCCCGCGGGCGGGCAGCTGACGATATCGGTGCGGCACGTCGATGGCAGGCCCGCCGCGAACGGCGCTCCCGGCCAACCCGGGCCGCAGGTGGCGCTATCGGTACAGGACACCGGGGTCGGCATTGCCGACGATGTGGTGGCGCATGTCTTCGAGCCGTTCTTTTCCACCAAGAGCAAGCACCAGAATTCGGGCTTGGGGCTGAGCCAGGTCCAGGGCTTCGTGCGGCAATCGGGCGGCGATGTCGCGGTCCGCAGTAAAGTCGGGCAGGGCACGACGTTCACGCTGTACCTGCCCGCCGCGACGCCGGCCAGCGCGGTGGCCGGCCCTGTCGATGCGGACGTCGCCGCTCGGGTCACGACGCGCAAGGCCGTCCTGCTGGTCGAGGACAACCGCATGGTCGGCGAGGTTGTGTCGACCTTGCTGACCGATCTGGGCCAGGACCTGACCTGGGCCACCGATGCCGAGAGCGCGTTGGGCATGTTGCAAGAGAGGCAGGGGCGTTTCGATATCGCCATCCTCGACATCGTGTTGCCTGGCATGGATGGGGTGCAGTTGGCTGAAATGATCAAGGCGCAATGGCCGGCGATACGGGTGGTGCTGGCAACCGGTTACAGTGAAGCGTTGGCGGGGCGCGATGCCGGGGCGCTGGAGGTCATGCAGAAGCCTTATTCGATCGAAGCCCTGACGCGGCTGTTGGTCGCGCACTAGTGCGTCCGGCGCGCACGCTTCATCCATGGAGACCGATATGGACCTGGCGGATTTCATCGAAGCCAATCTGGAAGCCCTGATCGACGACTGGGCGGAATATGCCATGGTGCTGAACCAGGGCAAGCACCGGCTTACGGCCGTCGAGCTGCGCAATTCAGGCGCCGAGCTGTTGACCAGGGTGGCCGCCAACATGCGCCAGGCGCAGACTCCCCTGCAGCAGCGGCAAAAATCGCATGGCGCCAAGCGCGAGCAGGACAGCGCCTTTGACACCGTTTCCATGTTGCACGCCGACGACCGCCTGTCACAGGGGTTCGGCATCAATGAAGTGCTGGCGGAATACCGGGCGCTGCGCGCCAGCGTGTTGCGCCGGTGGGAACACAGCGCGCCCGCCGGCCCGCAGGCCTTTCAGGAAATGATCCGCTTCAATGAGGCGATCGACCAGGGCTTGACCGAGTCGGTCCGCCAGTTTTCCGACCGCACCGAGCGCATCCGCGACCTGTTCGCCGGCGTGCTGGCGCATGACCTGCGATCGCCGCTGGGCGTGTTGCTCAATTCCGCGGAGATCCTGTCGCGCGACCGCAATCTCTCGCCGGCCAGTATCCGTGCCACTTCGTACGTGCAGCGCAGCGCGGTGCGCATGAAGTGGATGATCGATGACCTGCTGGTGTTCGCGCGGACGCGGCTGGGCAGCGGGCTGCCGGTGGCGCTTTCCGAGCAGGACCTGGCGCGGATATGCCGCCAGGCGGCTGAGGAGATCGGCGCGCTCTACCCGGAGGCCGTGATCCGCGTCGAGTGCCCGGAGAACCTGATTGTCCGCTGCGATCCCGGACGTATCGGCCAACTGTTGTTCAATCTGCTGTCCAATGCCGCTCGCTATGGCGCGGGCGAGATCGAGTTGATGGCAATGGCCGAGCCGGCCGGTTGGGTGTGGCTGGAAGTGGCGAACGACGGCCCGCCGATTCCGCGACGCGCCCTGCCCACGCTGTTCGACCCGCTGACGCGGGCCAGCAGCGCGACGGGCAGGACTGGCATGGCGGCGGGAATCGGCCTGGGCCTGTATATATGCCGATGCATCGCCACGGCCCATCAAGGCGTCATCGACGTCAGGTCGGGCGAGGATCGCACTGTCTTCACGCTGCGGATGCCTGTCGCGCCCCAGGCCTCCTGACGCGCCGGCCCGGCCCGGCCCGCGCATGCGGCCATGCCGCGCCGTGCCAAAATCGGCGTTTCCCATTCCCTCCCGATCCGAGGAATACCATGCCGATCCGCTCCTGCCGCGCCCTGGGCGCCGGTGCCATGGCCTTGGCCCTGCTGGCCGGCTGCAACAAAAAGACGGAGTATCCGCCCGAGGTGCAACGCACCACCTACAACTCCTGCATGCAGGGTTTCAAGGCCAAGGCGCCGGCCGCCGCGCGCGACGTCGACGCCAAGGCCAAGGACTATTGCCAATGCGTGCTGGACGGACTGCAGGCGAAAGTGCCATTGGAGGATTTCCTGCGTTATGACCAGTTGCTGGCTTCGGGGGCGGCCCATGCCGAGGCCGAGTTGCGCGGCGGACCGGTGATGACGGTGGTGAACGCCTGCCTGGAGCGCATGCCGCGCTCTTAGCTGGCGCCGGGCGGGGCGGCGCCATGGCCTGATGCAGGCTCAGTCCTTCAGGCCGAGACGGCGCGCCAGCTTGTGCAGGTTGCTGGAATCGATGTCGAGCGCCCGCGCGGCGCCGGCCCAACTGCCCTGGTGCGCTTGCAGCGCGCGCCGGATCGCCTGGCGCTGACAGGCGTCGACCGCGACTCGCAGGGGCTGGGCGGCACCGGCCGGCAAGGCGGGTGCTTCGGGCGGGGGCACGGGCATGGCGACATCGTCCAGGTCCAGCAGGCCGGGGCCCAGCGTGACGATTTCGTTGCGATGGGCGCCGTGGCTCACGGCCTTGATGGCGGCGCGGCTGATGACATGTTCCAGTTCGCGCACGTTGCCGGGCCAGCGATAGCGGCTGAGCATATCTTCGGCCTCGGGCGACAGGCGCAGGCTGCGCAGCCCCAGCCGCGCGCGGTTCAGTTCCAGGTAGCGGCCGGCCAGCAGCAGCACGTCGCGGCCGCGCTTGCGCAGCGGCGGAATGGGCACCGGATAGACCGAGAGCCGGTGATACAGGTCGGCGCGGAAATCGCCCTGGCGCACGCGATCGCGCAGGTCGCGGTTGGTGGCCGCGACGATGCGCACGTCGACCGTGCGCGGGCGGTCGTCGCCCAGCCGCTGGATTTCGCCGTTCTGCAGGGTGCGCAGCAGCTTGGCCTGCACCGCCAGCGGCAATTCGCCGACCTCGTCCAGGAACAGCGTGCCGCCGTTGGCGGCTTCGAAACGGCCCGGCCGCTCGGTCAGCGCTCCCGAGAATGCGCCCTTGGCATGGCCGAACAGTTCGCTTTCGGCCAGCGATTCGGGCAGGGCGGCACAGTTCACGTGCACCAGCGGCTTGCCGCGGCGGCGCGATTGGCGATGCACGCGATGCGCGAACAACTCCTTGCCGACGCCGGTTTCGCCCAGCAGCAGGATGGGCAGTTCGGAGTCCGCCACCACCTCGATCTCGTGCAGCAGGCGGGCGATGGCCTCGCTCTGCCCGAGGATCTCGCTGTCATCGGCCAGCGCGCTGTCGGCCGGCAGCGCGCCGCGGGCCACGCGCAGCGCGCGGGTTTCGGCCTCCAGGCGCGTCACGCGCAGGGCGGCCTCGACCAGCACGATCATGTCGCGCAGATCCGATTGCGCCTCGGCGTCGAAGGTGCCGACCTCCAGCGCGTCCAGCGTCAGTACGCCCCAGGGCTGGCCTTCGATATGCAGGCTGGTGCCCATGCAGTCGTGCACCGGCAGCGGTTCGCCGGCCATGCCGTTGATCAGCCCGTCGTAGGGATCGGGCAGGGTGCTGTCGTGATGGAAACAGGTGACGCCGCGGCGCGCCAGGATGGCGGCCAGCCGCGGGTGCTGCTGGACCGCGAAGCGGCGGCCCAGCGCATCCTGGGTCAGGCCATCGACGGCGACCGGCCGCAGGTGGTCGGCCTCCAGTTGCAACAGGGCGACCGCGCCACAGCGGAAATGGGCGCGCAGGCCGGCCGCCAGCCGTTGCAGGCGGACGGCGGCGGGCAGGTCCACGACCAGGTCGGTAAGCAACAGGTTCTGCATGGGTCAATCGTACCCTTGGGGGTGATAAATACCGCAAGCGCGCCGGGTGGTTTTTACCCTTTAATTTTCAAATCATTGATTTGGCGCAAGTTTTTCCTGGCACGGATCTCGCTACTGATCAGGCACCCTCATGAAGCATGGAGAAACGCGATGAGCATGGTTGAACAGTCCCTGGGCCAGCTGGCCCGCAGCATTCCCGGCGCCACCCAGGTGTTTCACGAATATCAATTGGATTTTTGCTGTGGCGGCAAGAAAAGCCTGGCCGAGGCCGCGGCGCAACGGTCACTGGATGCGAGCCAGATCGAGGCGCGGCTGTTGGCGCTGGCCGGCGCGGCCTCGGACGAGCGCGACTGGAGCCAGGCAAGCCCGGCCGACCTGATCGATCACATCCTGGCGCGCTATCACGAGGTGCACCGGCAGCAGCTGCCCGAATTGATCCGGCTGGCGATGAAGGTGGAACAGGTGCATGCGGACAGTCCCGACTGCCCCACCGGACTGGCCGATCACCTGCGCGATATGCACCAGGAACTGGAAAGCCACATGCAGAAGGAGGAACAGGTGCTGTTCCCGATGCTGGCGCGCGGCCATGGCGCCATGGCGGTCATGCCCATCACCATGATGCGCATGGAGCATGATGACCACGGCGTGGCGCTGGAGCGCCTGATGGCCCTGACGCATGACCTGACGCTGCCACGCGCCGCCTGCAACACCTGGCGCGCGCTGTACCTGGGCATCGGCACGTTCAAGCAGGACCTGATGGCCCACATCCACCTGGAAAACAACATCCTGTTCGAGAACGCCGAGGCCGAGGCGGTCCGCCCGCGCGGCTAGTCGGCGCCGCCAGCACGGCCGGCGCGCGGACACATGCGCGCCGGCTCCCTGGCCCGCCGTGGCGGCGACGGATGCGCGGCGCGTGGGCCCGGCGGTTTCAGCGGTCCTGTGGCGGGATGCCGCGCAGCGCCTGCCGCAGCGCGGCGTGGGCGGCCAGGTCGGCCGGCCGGTGCTTGCGCTCGGCCGCCGCCGGATACCTGCCCAGGAAATTGCCATTGCGCCGGTCGGTGGCGGGGCGCACAGGCCGCGGCGCAAAGCCGCCGCCGCAATTCGGGCAGACGTTGCCGAGCACCTCGTCGGCGCAGCGCGCGCAGAAGGTGCATTCAAAGCTGCAGATGCGGGCCTCGGTCGAGGCCGGCGGCAGGTCGGCGTCACAATGTTCACAGCTGGGGCGCAATTCGAGCATGGCGGTCCTTTCCGAACGGTCGGTCCGCCAGCATACCCGCGCCCCGGCGGCGAGCCCATCGCGCGCACGGACAGGTAACGGGCGGAAACGGCCACGTCCGGCAGACCGCTCCCGGCGCGCGGACGCCTGTACACTCGGGCATCTCCACTTTGCGGAATCCGCCATGGCAGGCAGCAGCTTCTTCGCATTGTTCGACGACATCGCCACCATCCTGGACGACGTCTCCGTCATGACCAAGGTGGCGGCCAAGAAAACCGCCGGGGTGCTGGGCGACGACCTGGCGCTGAATGCGCAGCAGGTCTCGGGCGTGCCGGTCAATCGCGAACTGCCGGTGGTGTGGGCGGTGGCGAAGGGCTCGCTCATCAACAAGCTCATCCTGGTGCCGTCGGCGCTGGTGATCAGCGCCTTCGCGTCCTGGGCGGTGACGCCGCTGCTGATGGCCGGCGGCCTGTTCCTGTGCTTCGAAGGCGTCGAGAAGCTGGCCCACAAGTTCCTGCCGCACGGCGAGACCGCCGAGGGCAATCACGCCGCCCGCGCCGAGGCCCTGCAGAACGCCGCGGTGGACATGGTGGCGTTCGAGCGCGACAAGATCAAGGGCGCGGTGCGCACCGACTTCATCCTGTCGGCGGAGATCATCGCCATCACCCTGGGGGCGGTGGCCGGCGCCGATCTGCTGCGCCAGACGGTGGTGCTGGCCGGCATCGCCCTGGTCATGACGGTGGGGGTCTACGGCCTGGTGGCGGGCATCGTCAAGCTCGACGACCTGGGCCTGTACCTGAGCGCCCGCCGCGCCGCGCTGGCCGCCTGGTTCGGCAAGCGCATCGTGGCGGCCGCGCCCTACCTGATGAAGACCTTGTCGGTGGTGGGCACCGCCGCCATGTTCATGGTCGGCGGCGGCATCCTGACGCACGGCATCGCGCCGCTGGGCGCGGCCATCGAACACGTCGCGGCGGCCAGCGGCGGCGGCTTGCTGCCGCCCTTGGTGTCGACCTTGCTCAGCGCCCTGTTCGGCATCGTCGCGGGGGCGGTGACGCTGGGCGTGGTCGCTGGCGTCAAGCGCCTGTTGGGCAAATAGCGGCGCCGAGATCCCGCGATGAACGCGCGGGTTCAGCCCGCCGTGCCCGCTTGCGGCCAGGCGGCCACCGCATCCTGCATCCAGGCGCTGAACGCTTGCATCGCGGCCGTCGGACGGCGGCTGGCGATGCGGGTCAGCCAGTACTGGCCAGTTTCCACTTCCAGCGCGAACGGACGCACCAGCCGGCCCGAAAGGAACTCACGCTCGAACAGGCGCGTGGGCAGCAGGGCGACCCCCGCGCCCTGCGCGGCCGCGTCGGCCAATACCAGCGATGAGTCGAACATTGAACCCTGCACCAAGGGCGGCTCCAGGCCGGCGGTGGCAAACCAGGCGGGCCATTCGTCCGGCCGATAGGATCGCAGCAGGGACTCGTGCAGCACATCGCGGGGGGCGCGCAACCGGGGGGCCACGGCGGGCGCGCAGACCGGTGACAGGGGCGCCGACAACAGCGGCCACGCCTCAATGCCATGCCAGTTGCCATCCCCGAATCGTATCGCCAGGTCCAGGCCTTCGGCGGCCAGGTCGACGCGGTTGTTGTTCGAGAACACGCGCAAGTCCACATGCGGATGGCGCGTCTGAAAGTCGCGCATGCGGGGCAGCAGCCAGCCCACCGCAAACGTACCGACGACTCCCACCGACAGCACCTGGCGCCGCACCTTGCCGCCATAGCCCTGCAGCACGGCGGCGATGCGGTCGAAGGATTCGGACAACACCGGCATCAGCGCCAGGCCTTCGTCCGTAAGCACCAGGCCGCGAGGCACGCGGCGAAACAACGCCACGCCGAGCCGCGCCTCCAGGTTCTTGACGTGCTGGCTGACGGCCGCCTGCGTCAGGTTCAGTTCCTGCGCGGCGCGCGTGAAGCTCAGATGTCGCGCCGACACTTGAAAGGCTCTCAGGGCGTTGAGCGGCAGGTCCATGGCGACGCATTAGTTTTTCTATGGGACGGCCACAATTATTCCCGTTTGTTGGCCGCCCCGTCCAGCCTCTAGCATGCAAGCGTTTTTTCAAGGAGAACGCGTTGCTGACCCGAAGAACCTTCATTGCCTCGGCCGTGCTGGCCGGTTGGATTCCTGCCCTTGCACACGCCCGCACGGATAAGAAAACTCGATGGACGCGCGAAAGTCTCGCGGCGTTCCAACAAGGCCTTGCCCAAGTGGAGGCCGCCAGCCGCGGACGGCTGGGAGTGGCCCTGCTGGACGTGGGCAGTGGGCAAGCCGCCGGCTATCGCGCCGACGAACGCTTCCTGATGCTCAGCTCCTTCAAGACGCTGTCCGCGGCCTACGTGCTGGCGCGGGCCGACCGTGGCGAGGACCAGCTGTCGCGCCGCATCCCGATCACCGACGCCGATGTCCGGGAGTATTCGCCGGTCACGCGGCTGCATGTCGGGCCGCGGGGAATGACGCTGGCCGAACTCTGTGAAGCGACGATCACCACCAGCGACAACGCGGCGGTCAACCTCATGCACAAGAGCTATGGCGGCCCGCAAGCCCTGACCCGCTACCTGCGCAGCCTGGGCGATACCGTCACGCGCCACGATCGCTACGAACCCGAATTGAACCGCCCGCACCCGAGCGAACCGCAGGACACCACCACCCCGCAGGCCATGGCGCGCACGCTGGATACGCTACTGTTCGGCGACGCGCTCAAGCCGCAATCGCGGCAGCAACTGCAATCCTGGCTGCTGGCCAACACGACGGGCGGCAAGCGCCTGCGCGCCGGCATGCCGGCGGATTGGAAGATCGGCGAGAAGACAGGCACCTATTCGAAGGTGGGCTGCAACGACGCCGGCTTCGCGCAACCGCCCGGCGCGGCGCCGATCATCATCGCGGCCTATCTGGAAACCACCGCGGTGCCGATGGAGGAGCGCGACCGCTGCATCGCCGAGGTCGGCAGGCTGGTGGCGGCATTGGGCTAGCCGTCAGGTCGGGCGCCACGCCGTCGGCGTGGCGCCCGACCCGGGGGCGATGCCTCAGTACGCCAGCGAGGCTTGCAGGTACACCGTGCGCGGCATGCCCACGTACTTGCCCGCGTTGTTGTCGGTGGAGCGCGTGAAGTAGCGCTTGTCGAACAGGTTCTTCACGCCCAGCGCGATGTTCAGGTTGTGCATCTGCTTGCCGAAGTCGTAGGCGGCGCGCACGTGCACCGTGCCGTAGCCCGGGATGTCGCCGTAGGCGCCGTTGGCGCTTTCCTCGGTCTGGTAGCGGGCGCCAGGGTCGGGCGCGCCGGGCGACCGCTGCTTGGACTGCAGGAAGGTGTCGACATTGAAGGTCCACTGGTTGCGCGTGTAGCGCGCGCCCAGCGAGGCCACGTTGCGCGAATAGAAGGGCAGGTCGCGGCCCTCGAACACGCCGGCTTTGTAGGTGGCCTGGGTGTAGGTATAGGTGCCGTACAGCGACAGGCCCGACAGCGCCGCCGACAGTTCGCCCAGGTCGTACGACAGCCCGGTTTCCAGGCCACGGTGGCGGGTGGCGCCCAGGTTGGTCCAGGCGTCCGAACCGCCGTTGGTACCGCCGCGCAACTGCAGTTCGTCGTCGAAGTCGATGTTGAACAGCGTCAGCTCGCCCTTCCAGCCGCCGCCATTGAAGTGCGTGCCGACTTCATAGGTGGTGGCCTTTTCCGGATGCAGGCCGTTGGTGGTCGAGGCGATCTGAAAGTACTGCAGCGGGCCGAATGACTGGCCGGCGTTGGCGAACACGCTCCATTGTTCGCTGACGTGGTAGACCACCGACAGCGAGGGCAGGGGTTCTTCGGACTTGATGCTGGTATGGGTCCTGGCCGCGGGATTGGTCTTGTCGTTCAGGAACGAGTCGATGAATTCATAGCGCAGACCCGGCGTGATGGTCCAGTTGCCGACATTGATGGTGTCGTCGATGTAGACCGCATGCGCCGTGGTGCCGCCGGTGCGGTACTGGTACTGCGGATTCGGGGCATCGAGCGGATCGAAGCCGCCGTCCGGCACGTAGAACGCGGTGCGCGAGGCGCGCTCGTCGCTGGCTTCCTTCAGGTAGCGGTAGCCCACGCTGATCTCCTGCGTCACGTCGGCGCCGCGAAACAGGCGCGAATAGCGCGGCTCGATCGCGAAGGTGTGATAGTTGCGCGGGTTGAAGGTCAGGCGGCGCTTGCCGGCGTTGGCGCCGGTGCCCTCCGTTTCGATGCTGCTGCCGCGGAAGCTGTCGGTGTAGTACGTCAGCAGCTCGAACTTATTGATGCCGTCGTCGTGGTTGTAGCGGAACGAGGCGTCGGTGCGGCGGCCGGTGAAACTGTCATACGGCCGCGTCGACTGGAAGGGGTCCTCGGAATACTGCCTGGTGGTCAACCCGCCGGGCATGCCGGCGCGGCCTTCGTAGTGATGCAGCGCGGCCGACACGCTGTCGTCGGCGCCGATGCGATAGGTGCCCTTGAGCATCACGTCATCGATGTCCACGCGGTCGTTGCTTTCACGAAAGCCGTTGCCGTGCGTGCCTGAATACAGCAGGGCGCCGCCCAGGCCCCGCTCATTGGTGCCGCCGATGAACGCGCTGGGCGAGGTCTTCACACCGCCGTGGCTGTACATGTCGGTCTCGACCGTGGCGTCGGCGGTGAAGTCCCGCGGAATCGCGCGCGTCACGAAGTTGATGATGCCGCCCACGTTCTGCGGGCCATAGCGCACCGAGCCGGCGCCGCGCACCACGTCCACCGCCGACAGGTTGCCCAGCGACACGGGCGCCATCGACAACTGCGGCTGGCCATAGGGCGCCACCGCCAGCGGAATGCCGTCCATCAGAATGGTCGAGCGCGGCGACAGGCGCGAGGTCAGCCCGCGCACGCCCACGTTCAGCGACACATCGCTGCCGCCCGTGCCATTGCTTTCCTGCACCTGCACGCCCGGCACGCGGCGCAAGACGTCGCGCACATTGGTCGCGCCGGTATCCTGGAACGACGAACGCTCGATGATCGTGCGCGCGCCGCCGTGTTCAAGCACCTTTTCTTCATTGGGGTTGTCCAGCCAGTCGCCCACGACGCTGATCGCGCCCAGGGTGTTGTCGGCGGGCGCGGCGTCTGCCGCGGTCTGCGCCCGGCTGTGGGCGGCCAGCGTCAGCATGGCCAGCGCGAGCGCCAGGCGTCGCGGGGGAAAAGGAATCGGCATCGGAAGTCCAGGAAGCGGGGAAGGGCGCTCGTCATTAATACGAGCGTCAATCACATTGAGAATCTTTACGAGTCCGGCACGGACGTCAGCCAAGGTGGATGCATGAGCCGAGTAGGGCGCTGTCGGACCGGCCCGAAATATATCAAAAATTGGCGCCAATCCAAACGGGGTAAATTGGGGCCGTGGCAAAAACACGCCATGGCCCGCCAGGCCCGCGTGCCGGACAGCGCGCGCCAGCGCCGCATCGAATCCGTATAAGATGTGAAATTGGCGCCAATTTTCAGGCTGGAACAATCATGGACACACTCGATCAGCAATTGCTGGGTCTGTTGCGCGCCGACGCTCGCGCAACCGTCGCGACCCTGGCCAAGAAGCTCGACGTATCAAGGGGCACCGTCAACAACCGCATCGCCCGCATGGAAGACGAGGGCATCATCGTCGGCTACACCGTCCGGCTGCGCCCCGAATCCCAACCCGACCAGATCGGCGCCTGGATGAACATCGCCGTCGACGGCAACGAAACCCGCCGCGTCGTCAGCATCCTCCTGGGCGATCCCGCCGTCGTCGCCCTGCACGACACCAACGGCCGCTGGGACCTGCTGGCCGAACTGCGCGTCGCCAACATCGAGGAAATGTCCCGCGTCCTGGACCGCGTCCGCCTCATCAAGGCCATCTCCGCCACGGAAACCAGCATCCACCTGAAAAGCTACAAGCTCGATTGAGCCCTGCCGCCCATCCTTGCGACCGTCCCTCCCAGAGCGCAAAATCGCCGCTCTTGTCTGTGCCCCTCCTGTTGAAGACGCCTACGTCATCTCCGCAAACCCGGACGTCGACGCCGCACCACTGAACGCCCAAAAAGGCCGCCCGCGCGGCCGCCTTGGGCGACCCCGCAAGATCTTCCATCGAACAAACCAGCGTCGCCGCGAAGCCCAAGCACGCAAGACTCCCCAGCGGCGCTTCGCTTGACACTGACGCAGCGTGGTGGCCGGGCCGGGCGGAGGGCGGGGCGTGTAGATGCGCCCGAGGGAATCTGAAGGAGCAGCCGAAGGCTGCGACGAAGATGACGAAGGGGCAGTCCGGAGCGAAGGCTCCGGACCGCAATCGTAGCCCCGCCCTGCGCCCGGCCCGGCCACCACGCGTCAAAAGAACCACAGCCCGAGCCGCCCGACCCATCCCCCCGGGGCAACGTCACGAACCACCCGTTAGGGATTCCCCCCGCTTGCCCCCACCCACACCTGGTTCCTAAAATTGGCGCCAATTTAGTCAACCATCCCCGCCCGCAACACCCCCCCGGCACACCCCCGCCCGGGAATCGAGGAAACCATGCAGTCCACCGCAGCACCCGCCCTGGCCCCCGACGCCGCCCGCGCCCGCGCCATCTACGACCTCGGCCACAGCACCGTCTTCGCCTCGCGCACCGACCCGCGCTTCTCGTACTGCATGTACGTCCCCCCGCATATCGACCAGGCCAAGCACCCCATGGAGCTGGTCGTGATCATGCACGGCACCGGCCGCGCCTTCGTCGAATACCGCGACGCCTTCGCCGAATTCGCCCGCTGGAACGACTGCATCGTGCTGTGCCCGCTGTTTCCCGTCAGCCCGCTCGGCGACGGCAACCGCGACGGCTTCAAGCAACTGCGCGAAGGCGACATCCGCTACGACCACATCCTGCAAGGCATGGTCGCCGAAGTCGGCGAGAAATTCGGCCGCGACTTCACCCGCTTCGCCCTGTTCGGCTATTCGGGCGGCGGCCAGTTCGTCAACCGCTACGCCCTGCTGCATCCCGAAACCCTGTGGGCCGTGTCGATCGGCGCGCCCGGCTCGGTCACGCTGCTCGATCCCGCCCAGGACTGGTGGGTCGGCGTGCGCGACGCCGAGGCCCGCTTCGGCAAGGGCGTCGACATCGACGCCCTGCGCCAGGTCGCGGTGCACATGATCGTCGGCAAGGCCGACCTGGAGACCTGGGAGATCACCCACCGCGAAGGCGGCAAGTTCTTCATGCCCGGCGCCAACTCCGCTGGCGCCACCCGTCCCGAGCGCCTCGAATCGCTGCGCCGCTCGTTCGAGGCCGCCGGTGTGAAGGCCGTGCTGGACGTGGTCGACAACGTGCCGCACGACGGCCTGAAGTGCGTCGGCCAGGTGCAGGACTTCCTGGCCGCCGAACTGCGCAAGCTGCGCAATGAATAACGTCGACAACCAGACCGGCCGCCGGCGCGTCAGCGCCTGTCGGCCGCGATAGGAGAGGGCCATGCTGCGTTTCGCGCTATCCCGTATCGTCATGGCCATTCCGACACTGCTGATCGTGGCGGTGGCGGTGTTCGTCATGATCCGCCTGATTCCCGGCGACCCCGCGCAGCTGCTGCTGGGCGACCTGGCCACGCCGGCGGCCCTGGCCGACCTGCGCGCGCGGCTGGGCCTGGACCAGACCTGGCCGACCCAGTTCGGCATCTGGTTCGGCAACATGTTGCATGGCGACCTGGGTTCGTCCATCAACACCGGCCAACCCGTGCTGCCGCTGGTGTGGGACCGTTTCCTGATCAGCGGCCGCGTGGTGCTGGTTGCCGTGCTGTTCGCCGCCCTGGTGGCCGTGCCCGCCGGCATGATCGCCGCCTGGAAGCAGAACAAGGCGCCCGACCTGATTCTGGTCAGCGCCGCCACGCTGCTGGTGTCCATTCCCACCTTCTGGCTCGGCCTGCTGCTGCTGATCTTCTTCGGCTTGAAACTGCAATGGCTGCCGGTGGTGGGCTACGTGTCGATCGGCGAAGACTGGAAGGCCGGCCTGCTGTACCTGGCCATGCCGATCCTGACGCTGTTCCTGCACGAGATCGGCGTGCTGATGCGCATGGCGCGCGCCAGCACCCTGGAAGTGCTGCGGCTGGACTACATCACCCACGCCCGCGCCAAGGGCCTGTCGGAATCCGCGGTGCTGATGCGCCACGCCTTCCGCAACGCCTTCGGTCCCACCTGGACCCTGATCGGCCTGGTGCTGGGCAACCTGCTCGGCGGTATCGCCGTGGTCGAAACCGTATTCACCATTCCCGGCCTGGGCCGGCTGCTGGTGGATTCGATCTTCGCTCGCGACTATCCCGTGATCCAGGGCTGCCTGCTGTTCGTCGGCGTGATCTACGTGATCGTCAACCTGCTGATCGACCTCTGCTATCCCATCTTCGACCCGAGAGTGACCGCCGAATGAAAAAGCGAATTGCAGCTAACGCGCTGATAGGCGGCGTGATCGTGGCGGCGATGCTCGTCGCGGCCATCATGGGCGCCTTCTGGACGCCGCACGACCCGCTCAAGATCAACTTCGTGGCGCGGCTCAAGCCGCCCGGCGGCGACTTCCTGCTGGGCACCGACGAGTTCGGCCGCGATGAACTGTCGCGCCTGCTGGCCGGCGCCTCCAGCAGCGTCTGGATCAGCCTGCTGACGGTGGGCTTCGCCATCATCGCCGGCACCATTGTCGGCACCTTGACCGGCTTCGTGCGCGGCTGGACCGACCGCATCATCATGGCCTTCAACAACGCCCTGCTGGCCTTTCCCGGCCTGCTGCTGGCGCTGGGCCTGCTGGCCGTGGTCGGCGCCAACAAGTACGGCATCATCCTGGCGCTGGGCCTGGCCTATACGCCGTCGGTGACGCGCATCGTGCGCGGCACGGTGCTGTCGCTGCGCGAGAAGGAGTTCATCGAATCCTCGCGCGTGCTGGGCAACTCCGAGATCTACACCATGGTGCGCCACGTGCTGCCCAACTGCGTCGCGCCGTTGACGGTGCTGGCGACCTCGATGTTCGGCTGGGTGATCCTGGCGGAAAGCGCGCTGTCGTTCCTGGGCCTGGGCGTGCCGCCTCCGGCGCCCACCTGGGGCAACATGCTGGCCGCCGCCCGGCCGTTCATGGCGCAGGCGTCGTACCTTTCCATTCTTCCCGGCCTGGCCATCGCGCTCGCGCTGCTCGGGATCAACCTGCTGGGCGATGCGGTGCGTGACCGTCTCGATCCCCGCATGAGGGGCGTGCAATGAGCGCACTGGTAACCGTATCGAACCTGTCCCTGACCGTCGGCCGCGGCGGCCGCGAAATCGTCAGCGGCGTGTCCTTCGAGGTGGCGCCGGGCGAAATGGTCGGCATCGTCGGCGAGTCCGGCAGCGGCAAGACCCAGGCGGCGCGCGCCATCATGGGCCTGACGCCGCCGCCGCTGGTGGTGGCCGGCGGCTCGATCCGCTTCGAAGGCGTGGAAGTCACCCAGGCCCGCCCGGCCGCGCTGCGCAAGCTGCGCGGCGCGCGCATCGGCATGGTGTTCCAGGAACCCATGACCTCGCTCAACCCGTCCATGCCCATCGGGCGCCAGCTGGACGAGGGCCTCAAGCTGCATCGCCGCGACCTGTCGACCGTGCAGCGCCGTGAACGCATCCTGGAGATGCTGCGCCGCGTCGGCATCCGCGACCCGAAGGCCGCCGTCGAGGCCTGGCCGCACGAGTTCTCGGGCGGCATGCGCCAGCGCATGATGCTGGCCTCGGTGATGCTGCTGGAGCCGGCGCTGCTGATCGCCGACGAGCCCACCACCGCGCTCGACGCGGTGGTGCAGCGCGACGTGCTGGAACTGATGGTCGACCTGACGCGCGAGCACAACACAGCCGTGCTGATGATCAGCCACGACCTGCCGATGGTGGCGCGCTACACCGAGCGCATGGTGGTGATGCAGCACGGCAAGGTGCTGGAAACCGGCACCACCGCCGGCATCCTCGAACGGCCGCAACATCCCTACACCCGCAAGCTGCTGGACGCCATGCCGCGCCGCCTGCCGGCGCGCGCGCCGATCCAGGAAGCGCCCATTGTCGAGGTCCGGAACCTGGTGGTGGACTACGCCGGCCACCAGCGCCTGTTCTCGCGCACCGGCGCCAAGCGCGCGCTCAACGGCATCGACCTGCACGTCAAGCCGCGCGAAGTGGTGGCGGTGGTGGGCGGCTCGGGTTCCGGCAAGACCACGCTGGGCCGCGCCATCGCCGGCCTGCTGGCGCCGACATCAGGCCAGATCCTGTTCCGCGACCAGCCGGTCAGCCGCCGCTCGCCGGCCTGGCGCGACTACCGCCTGAACTGCCAGATGGTGTTCCAGGACCCATACTCGTCGCTCGACCCGCGCATGACCATCGGCCAACTGGTGGGCGAAGGCCTGCGTATGCTGGTCGACATGCCGGCGGCCGACAAGCGCCGTCGCGTCGACGAGGTGCTGGCCGAAGTCGGCCTGGGTTCGGAATACGCCAAGCGCTTTCCGCACGAACTGTCCGGCGGCCAGCGCCAGCGCGTGGCCATCGCCCGGGCGGTGGTGCGGCGGCCGTCCTTCGTGATTGCCGACGAGCCGGTGTCGGCGCTGGACGTGACGGTGCGGGCGCAGGTGCTGGACCTGTTCGCCGACCTGCAGGAACGCCACGGCTTTTCGTGCCTGTTCATCAGCCACGACCTGGGCGTGGTGGAGCAGGTGGCCGACCGGGTGGTGGTGATGCGCGACGGCGGCATCGTGGAACAAGGCTCGCGCGACACGGTGTTCGACCGGCCGCGCGAGGAATACACCCGCAGCCTGCTGTCGGCGATTCCGGCCCTGGAATCGACCGAAACCGGCGGCGTGCGCCTGCGCTGGCGCCTGGACCAGCCGGAGCCCTCGCGGGCCATGGCCTGACGGGACGGGGCCGCGCCGCGCGGGCTTACCGTTGCGGCGCGGACTTACGCATAAAATACGCGGTTTGGATTAGATTCACGGGAGTGGTCCATGCCGAAAGCGGCGGCGACACAGCCGGGCCTGGTTGACCGTATTGCCCTGGATATTCAATCGGGGGTATACGGCCCTGGCGCATGGCTGAAACAGATCGACCTGCAGGAACGCTACGGCGCCAAGCGCCTGGACGTGCGGCGGGCGCTCGACCAATTGACGGCCAAGCGGCTGATCGCGCACATCCCCAACCGGGGCTATCACGTCTATACGATGGACCCGGACCAGCACCTGCAGATCCGCGATATCCGGGTGCTGCTGGAAACCGGCGCGGCGGCGGACCTGATGCCGAATGTCACCGCCGCCAAGGTGCGCGCCCTGCGCGCGCTGGCCGAGCGCTTCGCCAAGCTGTTGCAGGACGGCACGCTGCTGGAACAGTACGAGGTCAACCTGGCCTTCCATGCCGGCATGTACGACATGTGTTCCAACCGTGAGCTGGCCGCCCTGATCCAGGAAACCCGGGCGCGCGGCCCGGCGGCGCCGGCCAAGGAATGGGTGACGCGGTCGCGCATCGAGATCTCGGCGCGCGAGCATTTCGACATGGTCGAGGCGCTGGAAGCGCGCGACGTCAAACGTCTGCAGAAAATCATCGCCCAGCACGTCGGCCAGGACATTTCCTGACCCGACAACGCCCGGCGCGCGCGGCGGCCTTCCTGCAAAGGAGGCCGCCGCGCTCGTTTCCGGGCCGCTTTCAGGGATACCCCGGATACCGCGACCGGCGCAAGCCTTCATAATGGGCAGCTATTTTTGGCGCCAATATAGTTATGAATCCGGCGTCGCATGCCCCCGGGGGAGTTCCTGCAATGCACCACCATCCTGTTTCCCGCGCGCTCGCGCTCAGCCTGGCCCTGGCCGCCGCGGGCGCGGCCCAGGCCGCTACCCTGACCATTGCCCAGCCGGCCGACATCCGCTCGACCAATCCGGGCGTGAACCGCGACAACACCACCGACGGCGTGGTGCTGAACATGGTGGAGGGCCTGGTTGGCTACCGGGAGAATGGCACGGTGGCGCCGCTGCTGGCCAAGTCGGTCGACCTGTCCGAAGACGGCCTGACCTACACCTTCAAGTTGCGCGACGGCGTCAAGTTCCACAACGGCGCGCCGCTGACGTCGGCCGACGTGCTGTGGAGCTGGCAGCGCTACATGGATCCGAAGACGGACTGGCGCTGCCGCAGCGACTTCGACGGCCGCAACGGCCTGAAGGTCACGGACGTGACTGCGCCGGACCCGCAAACGGTCGTCATCAAGATCGACCGCAAGTCGGCGGTGTTTCTCGATTCGCTGGCGCGCACCGACTGTGGCATGACGGCGATCCTGAGCAAGGATTCGGTCAACGCCGATGGCTCCTGGAAGCAGCCGGTCGGCACCGGCCCGTACCAGTTCAAGGAATGGAAGCGCGGCGAATACGTGCTGCTGACCGCGTTCAAGGACTACGTGTCGCCCGGCGCCGGCGACAAGCCGGACGGTTACGTCGGCGCCAAGCGTCCGCTGGCCGACGAGGTGCGCTTCCTGGTGGTGCCGGACCCATCGACGGCCAAGGCCGGCCTGGTGTCGGGCGCGATCGACGCCAGCCAGATCACCATTACCGACGTGGCCGAGCTGAAGAACAACGCGGCGGTGTCGGTGATGAGCCCGCACGACGCGACCAAGCACACGCTGCTGTTCCAGACGCAGGATCCGGTGCTCAAGAACGTCAAGCTGCGCCAGGCGATCGCGGCGGCGCTGGACATTCCGCAGGTGGTGGCGGCGGCTTCCGAGGGCCTGGGGCAGCTGAACAATTCGGCGGTGTATGCCGGCTCGGCCTATTACCAGGAAGCCGAGAAGCGCACCTACAAATACGATCCGGCGCGCGCGCAGCAATTGCTCAAGGAGGCGGGATACAAGGGCGAGCCGATCGTGATCTACGCCAACAAGCGCGCGCACGTGCCGAGCTACCAGGTGGCGGTGATCGCGCAGGCGATGATGCAGGCGGTGGGCATCAATGCCAAGATCGAGGTGCTGGAATGGGCCACGCAGCTGGACCGCTACAACACGGGCAAGTACCAGATCAGTTCGTTCACGTTCTCGTCGCGCATCGATCCGGCGCTGAGCTTCGAGCAGTTCGCGGGCGACAAGAGCAAGCAGCCGCGCAAGGTCTGGGATGATCCAGCGGCGCAGAAGCTGATCGACGAGAGCTTCCTGGAGTCGGATCCGGCGAAGCGGCAGAAGTTGTTTGACCAGCTGCATGCGTTGATGCTGGAGCAGACGCCTCTGTTGGTGCTTTATAACGGGGCGGATGCTTGGGCGACCAATAAGCGGGTGCAGGGGTTTTCGGTTTGGGAGGGGAAGCCGCGGGCCTGGGAGACTAAGATCGTTGGCAAGTAAGTCGCTTTTTTCGGGGGGCTTTTTTCTGGGGCCGTCCGGGGCGGCGTTGGCCTGGCGTGCGCGGGGCTACGATTGCGGTCCGGAGCGTTCGCTCCGGACTGCCCCGTTGTCATCTTCGTCATAGCCTTCGGCTGTTCCTTCAGATTCCCTCGGGCGCATCTACACGCCCCGCTCACGCCAGGCCAACGCCGCCCCGGACTCCACCGTTGAAGCTTGACGGTTGCCGGGGCGGTTTTTTTCTATCATGTGCTGCAATGCAAAGAGGCCGCTTTTCGCGGCCTCTTTGCTTGGCGTTGCGCGGGCTACTTCGCCACGCGTTCCACTTCCCAGGCGCGCGGCTTCTTGACGGCCCAGGGGGTGTAGCCCTTGATATCGCTGCGGAAGGCGCCGATGTCCAGGCCGTTGTAGAGCGGGATGCTGGGGACGTCGGCCAGGAACAGCTTGTGCAGCTGGTCGAAGGCGGCCTGGCGCTTGGCGTGGTCGGTGTCGACCGAGGCGGCGTCCAGGAGTTTCTGGGCGTCGGGGTTGTCCCAGACCTTGCGCGGCTGCCTGGCCTTGTCGCCGGTGACCATTTCGTAGTTCAGCGCCGCGTCCAGGCGGGCGGAGTACGGGAAGGTCATCATCTGGTAGGTGCCGGCGTTGTAGCGGTCGAGCTGGGTGGCCCATTCGGACACGGACAGCTTGGCGTTGATGCCGACGGCCTGCAGCATGGCCTGGATGATGACGGCGGAGTTGTACGACTGGGGATAGCGCTTGGTGGTGATGAGCTCGATCTCCTGGCCCTTGTAGCCGGCTTCCTTGAGCAGCTTCTGGGCCAGCGCCGGGTCGTATTTCCAGCCTTCCTTCTGCGTCGCATCGCTGTACGGCGAGACCAGCGGGACGATGGAGTTGTTGGGTTTGGCCAGGCCTTCGGTGACGGCGGCGGCCAACTGGTCGTAGTCGATGGCGTGGGCCAGGGCCTGGCGCAGCTTGGGATTGGACAGCAGCGGGTCCCGGGTCTGCAGCAGCAGCGCGGTCATGCTCATGACGGGCGCGTAGGCGACCTTGACGTTGGGGGTACCTTGCAGCACCGGC
Source organism: Achromobacter sp. CSND-B12 (assembly GCF_052906545.1). Lineage (NCBI taxonomy): Bacteria > Pseudomonadati > Pseudomonadota > Betaproteobacteria > Burkholderiales > Alcaligenaceae > Achromobacter > Achromobacter sp. CSND-B12. Next base: position 4,653,996 of record NZ_JBREGJ010000001.1, read on the forward strand.
ACGTCGTTGTTGGAGACGTCCTCGATGATGTCGATGTTGCCGCGTTGCAGGGCGGCCTTGGCGGTGGAGTCGTCGGGCACGATGACGAAGCGCACTTCATCGACCAGGGGGCGCTTGGAACCGGTGTAGCCGTCGCGCTTGCCGTCGCGGTTGGCGTAGTCGGCGAACCGGGTCAGGCGCACGTATTCGCCGCGCTTCCATTCGGCGAAGGCGAAGGGGCCGGTGCCGATGGGCTTGTCCCAGGAGCCGTCGGCCTTGACCGAGGCTTGCTGCAGGATGCCGGTGCCGCCGCAGTCGGCGCGCGCCAGCGAGGCCAGGAACAGGCTGCTGGGTTTTTCCAGGTGGTAGACCACGGTCTGGGCGTCGGGCGCCTCGACGCCGGTGACCTTGACGGTGCCGCGGCCATCGAATTCGCTGGCGCAGCGCCAGCCGGAGTTGGCGGCGGTGTAGTGCCGCCAGGTCCAGAGCACGTCGGCGGAGGTCAGCGGCGCGCCGTTGTGGAACTTGACGCCCTGGCGCAGCTTGAAGGTGTAGGTCTTGCCGTCGGGGCTGATGTCGATGGATTCGGCCAGCAGCGGGCGCACTTCGGCATCCTCGCCGTAGGCCACAAGGCCCTCGACGATGTGCAGCACCACCGCGTCGCTGTTGCTGTCGCGGTTCACGCCCGGCTCGGTCGAGCGGATGTCGGCGGTGAACGAGATGCGCAGCGGCGCCGGCGCCTGGGCGCAGGCGGTCCCGGCCAGCGCGCCCAGCGCCAGGGCAACCGCGGTATTCAGGAGTTTGGTTTTCATCGATGCGTTTCCACGGGTTGCATGGGCGGCCGGGCAGGCCGGCCGCCGCCAACGGTTCAAGGGGCCGGGAGCGTTCAGGCCGCGGCCAGCAGTTCCGGCTCGGCGTCCAGGCTGTAGCGGGTGAAGGTGCGATTCAGCGCCGGCAGCGGCGCCACTTCCATCAGGCCGGCGGCCGGCTCCATGACGACCATGGCCACCGTGGCCGACAGGTTGTCGTGGCTGCCGGGGCGCGGCGGGCGGCAGACCGAGTAGGGCGTGCCGAAGTCGTCGAACAGCGCGCGCTTGAGGTCCGCGCGCGTCAGCTTGTCCTTTTCGTTCAGCAGGCGGCGTACGCGCCAGTCGCGGTAGGCGCTTTCCGGAGTGCTGGCGCGGCCGGTGTCGCGCAGCTTGCCCAGGGCGACTTCGCTGACCCAATGGTTGGCGTGCACGATCAGGTCATCGGCGCCCGGGTAGATCGGGAAGGCTTCATCGGTGGTGCATTCGTAGTCCACGCCGAAGCCCGCGGCCATGCCGATCATGATGTTGTTGGAGCACGACTTCGGGGTGGTGCTGACGGCCTTGATGGCCAGCGCGAAGTGCTCCTGTTCCAGCACCTTGCGGCGGATCAGCGACAGCGGCACGCCCAACTGGCGGAAGTCGCGGTCGGATTCCAGGTAATTGGCGGTGATCGACACGCCGGCGCTGTTCAGGCCGCTGCGGGCCAGGCCGCCGGCTTCGACGAAGGTCAGGATGTCGGGACCGTTGTCGTTGCGCACGCGCAGCACGATGGCGGTTTCGGCGCATTCGGCGCGCCAGTCCCAGTTCTGGCCGTGGATCAGGCGGCCGTTGGCCGAGCGGGTCGGCAGGATCAGGGCGCCGGTGCAGCCGTCACCGGGTTCGAGTTCGGCGGCCTTCTTCTTTTCGGCGCGGGCCTTGGCGATGACTTCGGTGCGGGCGTTGACCATCACGATGTCTTCGAACGGCACGTCGGCGCCGGCGGCGATGCCGCGCATTTCCTCGAGGTAGTGCGGCGCGAAGTTCTCGATCTCGCGCGCGAAGCTCTCGATGAGGCGGGTGCGCGCCATGGCGTCGTAACCCAGGTCGACCAGCGTCTGGCCGTACATGGCGGCGCTCTTGCGCACGCGGTCGGCGGCCTGCTGGCCATAGGCGCGGCCGCGGGCCTCGGGAGTACCGGAGACCGATACGAACGGGAATTGGGTGATCTGGGTCATGGACGGATAGCGGCGCGAGGCGCCGTGAGGTCGGGGAAGGGGAGAATGTTGCAAAAATATTAGCTTATTTTGGCGCCAATATTACCGAGGGTTTGCCCGGAGATAGCGGTCTGGCAAAGGCTGGGCGCGACTCGTCGCGGCGCGGCGCATCGAATCCCTGGCGCTGGCGGCCAGCATCAAGGAACAGGCCCCCGCGCCGTCGGCGTCGGGGGCCTGTGGAGTCGCCTGGATTGGGTGGCGAGGGCTACTGATGTTGTTGCTGCAGTGTCTGCCGATTGGCCGCCGCATCTTCGGTGGCCCGTTGCGCCGACGCCTGTGGCGCGCGCACCGGCGAACCCATCGCCTGGAACAGCGCCGCCGTCTCGGTCAGGCGGGCATTGGCGTATTCCACTTCCCGCACCCGCGCCGCGACGTAATGCTGTTCGCTGGCGTACGCGGTGTAGGGCGCCAGGGCGCCCAGACGCACGCGGTTGGCGGTGTTGCGGTGCGACTGCTCCGCGGCCCGGCGCGAGGCCTCGGCCGAGGCCAGCGCCTGACCGTCCGCCTCCAGTTGCGCCAGCGTGTCGGCAACGTCGCGGAACGCGGTCAGCACGGTCTGCTTGTATTGCAGCACCGCCGCCTCATAGCGCTCCTTGGCGGCGCTGCGTTCGGCCAGCAGCGCGCCGCCGTGGAAGATCGGCTGCGTCAGCGACGCGCCCACCGCCCAGATCGAACCCGCGCCCGACAGCGCCGTCGGCCAGCTAAAGCCGCCCTTGCCCATCGATGCCGACAGCGACAGGCTGGGGAACAACTGCGCCGTGGCCACGCCAACGTCGGCCGCCGCCGCGCGCAGCACGGCCTCGGCGACGTGGATGTCGGGCCGCGCCGCCAGCAGTTCGGACGGCACCAGCACCGGCACCTCCTCGGGCACGGCGATCATGGCGAAGGCCAGGTCCGGCGGGGCCTGATCGGGGCTGCGGCCCATCAGCACCGCCAGCGCGTGGCGCGTGGCCTGCCATTGCGCGCGCAGGCCCGGCAGCGAGGCTTCCAACGTGGCGGCGTCCTGGTCGGCCTGCAGCGCGTCGTTCTGCGAGGCCGAGCCCAGTTCGTAGCGGCGCTGGGTGTCGCGCGCCACCTGGCGCGCCAGCACCACCTGCTTTTCGGTCAACGCCACCCGCTCGGCCAGCGAGGCCGAGGTGATGGCGCCGGTGACGATGTTGCCGGCCAGGGAACGGCGCGCCGATTCGAGCTGATAGGCCTGCTGTTCCACCTGGGCCGCGCGCGACACGTTCTCGAAGCGCGCCGCGCCGAACAGGTCGAGGTCGTACTTGGCCTGGACCTGGCCGGTGAAGACGTTGTAGAGCGCCGTGGGTTGCGGCAGGTTCGGCATGGTCAGCGCGCGCTTGCGCGAAACGTCGGCGCCGGCATCCACCGAGGGCAGCAGCGACGAATTGACCTGTCCGCGCAACTGTTCGCGCGCGCCGGCCAGATTGCGCTCGGCCGCGGCCAGGTCCGGGCTGTTGGCCAGGCCTTCCTCCACCATGGCATTGAGCGCGTCCGAGCCAAAGCGCTTCCACCATTCGGGCACCGGACGGGCGTCGCGCGCATAGCGTTGCGCCACGCCCTGGGCGGCGGCGGCGCTGGCTGGCAGCGGTTCGACGCCGTATTGCGCGGGTTGCGCCACGGCCGGCGGCCTGCTGTCGGGGGCGAAGGCGCAGGCGCCCAGCGCCAGCAGCAGCGGCAGGGCGGCCAGGCGCCAGGCCGGGGTCGGGAGACGGAGGGACATCGTCAGGCTCCTCGTTCTACGTTGTCGCCGGCGTGGGCGCCGGGCGGCACGCCTTCGGGCTCTTCGCGCTCGTCGTGGCGCACGCGGAACCAGGCCGCGTACAGCGCGGGCAGGAAGAACAGCGTCAGCACCGTGGCGCTGGTGATGCCGCCCATCAGCGCGGTGGCCATGGGGCCGAAGAAGTTGCTGCGCAGCAGCGGGATCAGCGCCAGCACCGCGGCCGCCGCCGTCAGGGTGATGGGGCGGAAGCGCCGCACCGTGGCGCCGACGATGGCGTCCACGCGCTTGTGCCCGGCGCTGATGTCCTGCTCGATCTGGTCGACCAGGATTACCGAGTTGCGCATGATGATGCCGAACATCGCGATCACGCCCAGCATGGCGACAAAGCCGAACGGCTTGCCGAACAGCAGCAGCGCGGCCACCACGCCGATCAGGCCGAGCGGCGCAGTCAACACCACCATCAGCACGCGGGCGAAGCTCTGCAACTGCACCATCAGCAGCGTCAGCACCGCCACGACCATGATGGGCATCTGCGCGTTGATGGACGACTGGCCCTTGGCGCTTTCCTCGACCGGGCCGCCGACCTCGATGCGATAGCCCACCGGCAGTTCGGCGCGCAGCGCGTCCAGCTTGCGGTCGATGGCATGGGTGACGTCGATGCCCTGGGCGCCGGCCGTGACGTCGGCCTGCACGGTGATGGTGGGCTGGCGGTCGCGCTCCCAGATCACGCCGTATTCCAGGCCGTAGCGCACCTGGCCCAGGCTGCCCAGCGGCACCGGGCCGTTGGGCGTGGGCATGGCGAGCGTGGCCAGGCGGCCCGGGTCGATGCGCTCGCTGTCGGGCGCGCGCAGGCTGACGTTGATCAGCTTGTCGCGCTCGCGGTATTGCGTCACGGTGTAGCCCGACAGTGTCATCGCCAGGAAGCTGGAGATGTCGTTGGAGCTTACGCCGACTTCGCGCGCCTTCTGCTGGTCGATGTCAAAGCGCACCGAGCGTTCGGACGGCTCGTCCCAGTCGAACTGCACGTTGACCGAGCGGCTGTCGGCGCGCACTTCGGCGGCCACCTTTTCGGCCACCTGGCGCACCTCGGGGATCTTGTCGCCGCTGACGCGGAACTGCACCTGGAAGCCCACCGGCGGGCCGTTCTCCAGCCGCGACAGGCGGCTGCGGATCGCCGGGAACTGCTCGCGCAGCACCGGCTCCAGCCAGTGCGCCAGCTTCTCGCGGTCTTCCACCGAATTGGCGGTGATGACGATCTGGGCGAAGTTGGGCGTGGCCAACTGCTGGTCCAGCGGCAGGTAGAAGCGCGGCGCGCCGGTGCCGACGAAGCTCACCGAATGGGCGATCTCGGGCCGGCCGTCCAGCACTTTTTCAAGCCGCTCGACCTGGCGCAGCGTGGCCGCGAACGAGGCGCCTTCCTGCAGCCGCACGTCGACCAGCAGCTCGGTGCGGTCCGAGCTGGGGAAGAACTGCTGCGGCACCAGGCCGAAGCCAGCCATCGACAGGATGAACACCAGCACCGTTGCCAGCAGCACGCGCCAGCGGCGGTCCACGCACCACGCCACCCAGCCGCGCAGGCGCTGGTAGAAGCGGGTGTTGTAGATGTCGTGCTCGTGGTCGTCGGGCAGGTGCGCCTCGCGCTTGCGCTCGGGCAGCATGCGGTAGCCCAGCAGCGGGATCAGCACCACCGCGGCGAACCAGGAGGTGATCAGGGCGATCGCCGACACCTGGAAGATCGAGCGGGTGTATTCGCCGGTGCTGGACTTGGCCAGCGCGATCGGCAGGAAGCCGGCCACCGTCACCAGCGTGCCGGTCAGCATCGGGAAGGCGGTGCTGGTGTAGGCGAAGGCGGCGGCGCGCGCGCGACTCCAGCCCTGTTCCAGCTTCACCGCCATCATCTCGACCGCGATGATGGCATCGTCCACCAGCAGGCCCAGCGCCAGCACCAGCGTGCCCAGCGAGACCTTGTGCAGGCCGATGCCGAACATGTCCATGAACAGCGCGGTCACCGCCAGCACCACCGGGATAGAGATCACCACCACCATGCCGGTGCGCAGCCCCAGCGACACCAGGCTCACGATCAGCACGATGGCCACGGCCTCGGCCACCGAGCGCAGGAATTCGTCCACCGAGAACGACACCGCCTTGGGCATGCTCGACACTTCGGTCAGCGTCAGGCCGGCGGGCAGGCGCGCCTTGAGCTTGCCGAACTTGGCCTCCAGGGCCTTGCCCAGGTGCACCACGTCCTGGCCCGGCTGCATGGTGATGCCGATGCCCAGCACCGGCTCGCCGCGCGTGCGCATCTGCTCGGCCGGGGGATCGTCGTAGCCGCGGTGGATGGTGGCGATGTCGCCCAGCCGGATCGACTTGCCGTTGACGCGGATCAGCGTCTCGGCCAGTGCCCGGGTGTCCTGGAACTGGCCGCTGGGACGCACGAACACGCGATCGTCGGCCGTGGTCAGGGTGCCGGCGCTGGCCACCGCGTTCTGGCTGTTGATGGCCTCGGCGATCTGCTGCGGCGACACGCCCAGCCGAGTCAGCTGCGTGTTGCTGATCTCGATATAGACGTGCTCGGGCTGTTCGCCGAAGTAGTCGACCTTGGCCACGCCCGGCACGCGCAGCAGCACCGTGCGCAGATTGTCGGCGTAGTCGCGCAGCTGTGCCGGCGAGAAGCCGTCGCCGGCCAGGGTGTAGATGTTGGTGTAGACGTCGCCGAACTCGTCATTGAAGAATGGCCCCTGCACGCCTTGCGGCAGGGTGGCGCCGATGTCGCCCACCTTCTTGCGCACCTGGTACCACTCGTTGGCCACCTCGCTGGCCGGGGCCGAGTCCTTCATGGTGAAGAAGATCAGCGATTCGCCGGGGCGCGAGTAGCTGCGCAGGAAGTCGGTGGACGGCGTTTCCTGCAGCTTCTTGGCGATGCGGTCGGTGACCTGTTCCTGTACCTGTTGCGAGGTGGCGCCGGGCCACAGGGTCTTGATGACCATCACGCGGAAGGTGAAGGGCGGGTCTTCCGACTGCGCCAGGCGCGAATACGACAGCACGCCGAACAGCGTCACCAGCGTGATCAGGAAGATCACCAGCGGCTGGTGGCGCAGGGCCCAGGCCGACAGGTTGAACTTGCCTTCCTCGTGGCGGTGCGCGGCGTTCTGATTCTCGGGAACCGGCGCGCTCATGATGCGAAGTCCTCGGGGTGCAGCGGCGGCACCGCGCGGACCTTTTCGCCGGCCGACACGGCGTGCACGCCTTGCCACACCACGCGCTCGCCGGCCTGCACGCCCTGCGACAGGGTGACGCTGCGCGCGTCGTAGCGCAGCACCTGCACGCGGCGCAGCTCCAGCGTGTCTTCCTGCGGCTTGACGATCCAGACGGCGGGCTCGGTGCCGTCATGGAACAGCGCGGTCGCCGGCACCGTGTAGGTGGTGGCGCCGTTGGCCTGGCGGTTGTCGAAGCTGATGTTGGCGGTCATGCCCAGCCGCACTTCGGGCGAGGGCGACTCCAGCGTCAGCTTGGCGCGGTAGGTGCGGCTCTGCGGATCGGCCGCCGGCGCGATCTCGCGCAGCACGGCGCTGAAGGTCTTGCCGGGCAGCGGCGCCAGGGTGACGGTGGCGCGCTGGCCGATGGCCAGGCCAGCCAACACGCTTTCGGGCACGTCGCAGAGCGCGTCGACGTCGCCCGACCAGGCCAGGTTATAGACCGCCTGGCCGGCCGCCACGTTCTGGCCGGTGTCGGCCTGTTCGGCGGTGATGACGCCGGCATGGTCGGCCACGAGGGTGGTGTAGTTGAGCTGGTCGGCCGACAGCGCGGCCTGTTGCGCCGCCTGGTCGCGTTGCGCCAGCGCCGAGGCGTAGGCGTTGCGGGTCTGTTCGAGCTGGTTGGCGGCGATCAGGTTTTCGCGGGCCTGGGCGCGGTCGCGGCCCAGTTGCTGCTTGGCATAGTCCAACTGGTGCTGGGCGGCCGACAACTGGGCGCGGGCGGCGGCGGCATTCTTGGTGGCGTCGGCGGGATCGAGCCGGGCGACCACCTGGCCGGGCTTGACCGTGTCGCCCAGGCGCACCTTGCGTTCAATGATCTTGCCGCCCACGCGGAACGACAGCGGCGTGCTGTAGCGCGCCTGCACCTCACCCGGCAGGGTCCAGGCCGGCAGCGCGGCGTCGGCCTTGGCCGGCATGGCCACCACCGGGCGCGGCGGCGGCGCCTCGGCTTCCTTGCTGCCGCAGCCGGCCAGCGCCAGCGTCAGCGTCAGCGCCAGGGCGAGCGCGGGCCAGGGGCGGCGGCGCAGGGGAGAGCGGGAACGCGCCGCGACACGGGCGGCGGGATTGCGCGCGACGACGGGCGCGCAAGAACCTGGAGAATTCACGAAACACCTCGCGACGCGGGCAGGAGGGGGAAACAGGACGCGGGGCGGCCGGCCGTTACAGGCCGGCGCGGCGCCTTGGCAATCCGATACGGGATGGATTCTAATGCGGCTATGTATTCAAATACAAGTGTGAATCTGAAATCGTTCCAGATGATAGAATCTGCGCATGTCAAAAGTCCGCCTTACCCGAGAGCAAAGCCGTGACCAGACGCGCCAGCGCCTGCTCGATGCCGCGCAATCGATCTTCCTGACCAAGGGTTTCGTCGCCGCCAGCGTCGAGGACATCGCCGAACTGGCCGGCTATACCCGCGGCGCTTTCTATTCCAATTTCGCCAGCAAGTCCGAACTGTTCCTGCAGCTGCTCAAGCGCGACCACGAAAACGTCATGAGCGACATGCGCGCCATCTTCGAGGCCGGGGAAACCCGCCAGCAGATGGAGGACAGCGTGCTGCACTACTACAGCAACCATTTCCGCGACAACGAGTGCTTCCTGTTGTGGATGGAAGCCAAGCTGCAGGCGGCGCGCGACCCGGAGTTCCGCATCGGCTTCATCGCCTGCATGGGCGAACTGCGCGACGCCACCACCGAGTACATCCGCCAGTTTTCCGAGCGCGTCGGCACGCCGCTGCCGCTGCCCGCGCGCGAACTGGCCATCGGCCTCTTGGCGCTGTCCGACGGCATGCAGTTCAGCTTCGCCTTCGATCCGCAGAACGTCAGCGCCGAGACGACCGAATCGGTGCTGGCGGGATTCTTCCGCCGCGTGGTGTTCGGCGAGCGCGACTGCGGCTAGCATTGTCGCCCGCGGCCATGGCCCCATTGCCGGGCAATCGGGCCGTGGCCGCGGCGATCGCCGCATCGCGGGCATTGTCAGGGTGCTCGTTCGCGTGATAGTAATTACAACGGCGCGCCGGCTGGACTGAGGGGGCCAGCGCCGCAGCCTCAGGCATCCCTCGGGCGAAAGGAGCGGCAGCATGTCTTCAGAAACCCGACCATCCACCATCAATCGTCCAGTGTTTTTCACGGCGGCGGTATTCACGCTGCTGCTGGTGGGCTTCGCGATTTCCGCGCCCAAGGCCGCGCAGGGCCTGTTCGAGGCGGTCCAGGCCTGGATCCTGGGCAACGCCAGCTGGTTCTACATCCTGGTCGTCGCCATCATCCTGTTGTCGGTGGTGTTCCTGGCCGTCAGCCGCTACGGCGATATCAAGCTGGGCCCCGATCACAGCGAACCGGACTACCGCAATTTCACCTGGTTCGCCATGCTGTTCTCGGCGGGCATGGGCATCGGCCTGATGTTCTTCGGCGTGGCCGAACCGGTCATGCATTTCATGGCGCCCCCGGTCGGCGAGGGCGGCAACGCCATCGCGGCGCGCGAAGCCATGAAGATCACCTTTTTCCACTGGGGCCTGCATGCCTGGGCGATCTACGCCATCGTGGCGCTGATACTGGCCTTCTTCAGTTATCGCCACGGCCTGCCGCTGACCCTGCGGTCCGCGCTGTATCCACTGATCGGCAACCGTATCTACGGGCCGGTGGGGCATGCGGTCGACATCTTCGCGATCCTCGGGACGGTGCTGGGCGTGGCCACGTCGCTGGGCCTGGGCGTGGCGCAGATCAACAGCGGCCTTAACCACCTGTTCGGCGTGCCGGTGGGGGTGCCGACGCAGATCATCCTGATCATCGTCACATGCGGCCTGGCGACGCTGTCCGTGGCCAGCGGGCTGGACAAGGGCATCCGCATCCTGTCCGAAACCAATCTGATCCTGGCCGCGGTGCTGCTGGTGTTCGTGCTGGTGGCGGGCCCCACGGTGTTCCTGCTGCAGACCTTCGTGCAGAACACCGGCGCCTATCTCTCGGACATCGTCAACAAGACCTTCAATCTCTATGCCTACGAGCCGACCGACTGGATCGGCGGCTGGACCTTGTTCTACTGGGGCTGGTGGATCGCGTGGTCGCCGTTCGTGGGGTTGTTCATCGCCCGCATTTCGCGCGGACGCACCATCCGCGAATTCGTCAGCGGCGTGCTGCTGGTGCCGGCGGGCTTCACGCTGTTCTGGATGACCGTGTTCGGCGACACCGCCATCCACCTGATCCTGGTCGATGGCGTCAAGGATTTTGCCCAGACGGTGCAGGCGGACAGTTCGCTGGCCCTGTTTGCCTTCTTTGAGCAATTGCCCTGGAGTGGGGTGGTCTCGCTGGTGGCGATCGCCATGGTGGCCGTGTTCTTCGTGACCTCGGCCGACTCCGGCGCATTGGTGGTTGACCTGCTGGCCTCGGGCGGCTCCGACCGCACGCCGGTGTGGCAACGCATCTTCTGGTCGTTGCTGATGGGCGCGGTGGCCATTGCATTGCTGCTGGCGGACGGCCTGACCGCCCTGCAGACGGCGACCATCGCCAGCGCCTTGCCGTTCTCGGTGATTCTGCTGCTTTCGCTGTGGGGGCTGTTCAAGGCGCTCAAGCTGGATGCGACCAAGCGCGGCATCCGCTTCCAGTCGTTGACCTTGTCGCGTCCGGCGCGCGGCGGCCAGTCGTGGGAACGGCGGCTGCGCAACATGGTCATGATGCCGCGTCGCGCCCACGTGCTCCGCTTCATCGCGGACGTGGTGACGCCGGCGCTGGAGGACGTGGCCGACGAACTGCGCAAGCAGGGCTACGCGGTCGCGGTCAAGGAAGGCGACGTCGAGGGCGGCGCGGTGCTGGAAGTGAACCACGGCGAGCACCTGGACTTCTTCTATTCGGTGCAGCCGCAGGCCTTCGTGCGGCCCAGCCTGACGCCCGAGGAGGCCGCCGACGAGGAGGAACGCAAGTACTTCCGCGCCGAGGTCCACCTGCGCGAGGGCGGGCAGGACTACGACATCATGGGCTGGAGCCGCGACGCCGTCATCGGCGACATCCTCGACCAGTACGAGCGCCATCGCCATTACCTGCACATGGTCCGTACCTAGAGGCTATCCGCGCCGGCCCGCGCCGGCGCCCGTCCTTTTCCCGCAGACCGCCGGCCGTTGCCGGCGGTTTTTTTTGCGCATTTTTCGCCGATAGGATTCTTCAATCCTCAACATTACTTTAGGTTTTTTGACTTCGTCTGATTTTTCAGGGATTATCCAAGCCATTCCTTTGATAAATAGCGAGAGAATCATGAAGGCGAAATCTGGCGCATGGGCGGCAGGGGTGCTGGTCCTGGCGGTGGCCGCGGGCGGCGGGCTGTATTGGAAATTCGGCGGGGCGCAGCACAAGGGCGGGTGGGCCATGGCGCCGGCCAAGGTCGCGGTGGCTCCCGTGCTGCAGGCGGATTTCCCGGTGGCGCTGTCGGGCATCGCCTCGCTCGAAGCGACGCGCCAGGTGCTGGTGCCGGCCGAAGTCGACGGCCGGGTGGCGCAGATCCTGTTCACCCCCGGTGAGCGGGTGCGCGCCGGCCAACTGCTGGTGCAATTGAACGACGCGCCCGAGCAGGGCGAACTGGCGCGCCTGCAGGCCCAGGCCAGGAATGCCCGGGCGTTGCTGGAGCGCACACGCCGCCTGGTGCCGCAGCAGGCCGCCACCCGCGAACAGCTGGACCAGGCCCAGGCCGACTACGACCAGGCCGCCGGCGAGATCAAGCGGATCCAGGCCCTGATCGAACAAAAGCGCGTCAAGGCCCCGTTCGACGGCGTGCTCGGCGTGCGCCGGGTCCACCTGGGCCAGTTCGCGCGCGCCGGCGATCCGCTGGTGTCGCTGACCGACGCGGCCAGCGTCTACGCCAACATCACCTTGCCGGAACAGGCGCTGGGCGCGCTGCGCATGGGCCAACCGGTCAGCATCACCGTGGATGCCCATGCCGGACGGGTATTCGAAGGCACCGTCACCACGATCGAGCCTCAGGTGGATCCCGCCTCGCGCACGGTCCGGGTGCAGGCCACGCTGGCCAATGCCGACGGCGCGCTGGCGGCCGGCATGTTCGCCCACGGGCAGGTGATGCTGCCGGCGCGGCCCGGCGTGCTCACCGTGCCGGAAACCGCCATCAGCTACAGCGCCTATGGCGACTCGGTCTATGTGGTGACGCCGCCCAAGGCGGGCGACACGTCGGCTCCGCCGACAGTGACCCAGGCCTACGTGCAGACCGCCGAGCGCGTGCGCGGGCGGGTGGTGGTGACCAAGGGCGTGAAACCCGGGGACCGGGTGGTGACCTCGGGCCAGTTGCGCCTGCACAACGGCGCGCCCGTCGAGATCAGCGCCCAGGACACCGTGGCGCTGGACGCCGCGCCGCAATCCGTGGCGCAAGCCCGTTGAGCCCGCGGAGCCGATCATGAAGTTCACCGATCTGTTCGTGCGCCGGCCGGTGCTGGCGCTGGTGGTCAGCACGCTGTTGCTGCTGATGGGGCTGCGCGCCCTGAGCGGCCTGCCGATCCGCCAGTACCCGCTGACCGAAAGCACCACCATCACCATCACCACGCAGTACCCGGGCGCCTCGCCCGACCTGATGCAGGGCTTCGTCACCCAGCCCATCGCGCAATCGGTCGCCACCGTCGAAGGCATCGACTACCTGTCGTCGTCCTCGACCCAGGGCCGCAGCGTGATCACGGTGCGCATGAAGCTCAACGCCGATTCCAACAAGGCCATGACCGAGGTCATGGCCAAGGTCAACGAAGTCAAATACCGCCTGCCGCAGGACGCCTACGACCCGGTGCTGGTCAAGTCCGCCGGCGAGGCGACGGCCGTGGCCTACGTGGGGTTTTCCAGCTCGACCATGTCGCTGCCGGCGCTGACCGACTACCTGTCGCGCGTGGTGCAGCCGCAACTGTCGTCGATCGACGGCGTGGCCAGCGTGGAACTGTACGGCGGCCAGAAGCTGGCGATGCGGGTCTGGCTCGATCCCGACCGGCTGGCCGCGCGCGGCATCTCGGCCGGCGAACTGGCCGAGGCCCTGCGCCAGAACAACGTGCAGGCAGCGCCCGGCCAGGCCAAGGGCCTGTACGTGGTGTCCAACATCAAGGTCAACACCGACCTGGTCAACGTGGCCGAATTCCGCGACATGGTGGTCAAGCGCGAGGGCGACGCCATCGTGCGCCTGGGCGACGTGGCGACCGTGGAGCTGGGCGCGGCCTCGACCGATTCCAGCGGCCTGATGGACGGCGAGCCGGCCGTGTACTTCGGCCTGAACGCCACGCCGGTCGGCAACCCGCTGGTGATCGTCAAGCGCCTGAACGAACTGCTGCCCAACATCAAGCAGAACCTGCCGCCGGGCACCAGCGTGCAGGTGCCGTTCGAGCTGGCGCGCTTCATCAGCGCCTCGATCGACGGCGTGGTGCACACGCTGATGGAAGCCATCGTCATCGTGGTGGCGGTGATCTTCCTGTGCCTGGGCTCGCTGCGCGCGGTGCTGATCCCGGTGGTCACCATCCCGCTGTCGATGCTGGGGGGCGCGGCCATCATGGCGCTGTTCGGCTTCAGCGTGAACCTGCTGACGCTGCTGGCCATGGTGCTGGCCATCGGCCTGGTGGTGGACGACGCCATCGTGGTGGTCGAGAACGTGCACCGCCATATCGAAGAAGGCAAGTCGCCAGTGCGCGCGGCGCTGATCGGCGCGCGCGAGGTGGCCGGCCCGGTCATCGCCATGACCATCACGCTGGCGGCGGTGTACGCGCCGATCGGCCTGATGGGCGGCCTGACCGGTTCGCTGTTCAAGGAATTCGCCTTCACGCTGGCGGGGGCTGTGGTGGTGTCGGGCGTGATCGCGCTGACGCTGTCGCCGGTGATGAGCTCGTTCCTGCTCAATAGCCACGTATCCGAGGGCTGGATGGCGCGCCGCGCCGAACACTTCTTCAATCGCCTGGGCCAGGCCTACGGCCGGCTGCTGGACGTGTCGCTGCACCACCGCTGGGTCACCGGCCTGGTGGCGGTGGCGGTGATGGCCAGCCTGCCGTTCCTGTACAACGCCGCCCAGCGCGAATTGGCGCCGGTCGAGGACCAGTCCACCGTGCTCACCGCGATCAAGTCGCCGCAGCACGCCAACATCGACTACGTCGAGAAGTTCGGCAAGAAGTGGGACGACGTGATGGCGACGCTGCCCGAGCAGAAGGGCCGCTGGCTCATCAATGGCTCGGACGGCGTGTCCAACAGCATCGGCGGCGTCGACTTCGTCGACTGGCAGCAGCGCAAGCGCTCGGCCGACCAGATCCAGGCCGACATGCAGTCGATGGTCAACCAGATCGAGGGCAGCAATATCTTCGCCTTCCAGTTGCCGCCGCTGCCGGGTTCGACCGGCGGCCTGCCGGTGCAGATGGTCATCATGAGCGCGGCCGACTATCCGGTGGTGTACGAGGCCATGGAAAACCTGAAGCAGGCGGCCCGCGCCAGCGGCCTGTTCATGGTGGTCGACAGCGACCTGGACTACAACAACCCGGTGGTGCAATTGAAGGTGGATCGCGCCAAGGCCAACAGCCTGGGCGTCACCATGAAGGCGGTGGGCGACACGCTGGCGGTGCTGGTGGGCGAGAACTACGTCAACCGTTTCGGCATGGACGGCCGCTCGTACGACGTGATCCCGCAAAGCCTGCGCGAGCAGCGCATCTCGCCCGAATCGCTGGCGCGGTACTACGTCAAGAGCTCCAGCGGCGCGCAGGTGCCGCTGTCGAACATCGTGTCGGTGTCGATGGGCGTGGAGCCCAACAAGCTGACCCAGTTCAACCAGCTCAACGCCGCCACCTTCCAGGCCATCCCGATGCCGGGCGTGACCATGGGCGACGCGGTGCAGTTCCTGACGCGCCAGGCGCAGGAACTGCCGGCCGGCTTCAGCTACGACTGGCAGTCGGATGCGCGCCAGTTCAGCCAGGAGGGCTCGGCGCTGATGATCACCTTCATCTTCGCCATCATCGTCATCTACCTGGTGCTGGCGGCGCAGTACGAAAGCCTGCGCGACCCGTTCATCATCCTGGTGAGCGTGCCGCTGTCGATCTGCGGCGCGCTGATCCCGCTCGCGCTGGGCATGGCGACCATCAACATCTACACGCAGATCGGGCTGGTGACATTGATCGGTCTCATCAGCAAGCACGGCATCCTGATGGTGGAATTCGCCAACGAGATGCAGGTCAGCCACGGCCTGGACCGGCGCAGCGCCATGGAGCACGCCGCCCGCATCCGCCTGCGCCCGATCCTGATGACCACGGCCGCCATGGTGGTGGGCCTGATCCCGCTGCTGTTCGCCAGCGGCGCCGGCGCCCACAGTCGCTACAGCCTGGGGCTGGTGATCGTGGTCGGCATGCTGGTCGGCACGCTCTTCACGCTGTTCGTGCTGCCCACCGTCTACACCGTGCTGGCGCGCGACCACCGCGCCGCCAACGACACGCCCCGCGCCCGTGAATTGGCCCGGGCGCAGGCCGAGGACGGACTGCCGGCGGCAACGTCGCGCCCGGCCGAATCGCATTGAGGAACCGATCATGAAACATCCCGACCTGTCCAAACGCCTGCGTCGCGGCACCCTGGCGCTGCTGGCCGCGCTGGCCACCGCCGGCTGCGCCGTCGGTCCCGACTACCAGAAACCCCAGGCCGCGCCGGTGGCGCTGGTCAGTCCCGAGCAGGCGCTGTTCTCCACCGACCGGGTGCAGCAGGATTGGTGGAAGCAGTTGCAGGACCCGCAACTGGACCGCCTGATCACCCTGGCGCTGCAACGCAATCACGACATCCGCATTGCCCAGGCCCGCCTGGCCGAATCGCGCGCGGTGCTGGACGAAAAGGAACTCGACCAGTTCCCCACCGTGACGCTCGGCGGCCGCTTCGAGCGCAGCCTGTCGCAAGCCAACCCCGGCGTGACGGGCGAGCGCAATCTCGCCAAGAGCTACCGCGCTGGCTTTGACGCCACTTGGGAGATCGACCTGTTCGGCCGCCTGCGCCGCGCGGCCGAGGGCGCCGCGGCGCGCAGCGAGGCCCAGTCCGCCGACCTGGCGCAGGCCCGCATCGTGGTGGCTGCCGAAGTGGCGCGCAACTACTTCGAATTGCGCGGCGCGGAGCAACGCCTGGCGGTGGCGCGCGCCAATCTTGAGAGCCAGCGCGACAGCCTGCGCGTGATCCAGGCCATGGTGTCGGCCGGACGCGGCGACGAGGGCGACCTGGCCAGCGCCCGCGCCGAACTGGAGACGGTGCAGGCCAGCGTGCCGTTGCAGGAAACCGCCCGGCGCCTGGCGCTGTACCGGCTGGCGGTGCTGGCCGGCCTGCGTCCGGCGGAACTGGGCGAGCTGGATGCGGCCACGCCGCAAGCGCCGCTGGCGGCGCGCCTGCCCATCGGCGACGTCGGCGCCCTGCTGGCGCGCCGCCCCGACGTGCAGGCGGCCGAGCGCAACATGGCGGCCGCCAACGCCGACGTGGGCGTGGCCACCGCCGAGCTGTACCCACGCATCGACCTGGGCGGTTTCCTTGGCTTCGTGGCCCTGCGCGGCGCCGATTTCGGCAGCGCGTCCAGCCGCGCCTTCAGCGTGGCGCCCGGCGTGAACTGGCCGGCCTTCCACCTGCCGACGGCGCTGGCCCGCAAGCGCGCCGCCCAGGCCCGTTCGCAGGGCGAAGTGGCGCGTTACGAACAGACCGTGCTGCAGGCGGTCGAGGAATTGGAGGGGGCGCTGACGCAGTACGGCCAGACCCAGCAGCGGCTTGGCAATCTGGCGCAGGCGGCCGCCCATAGCGGCCGCGCCGCGGAACTGGCGCGCCTGCGTTATCGCGAAGGCAGCGCGCCGTACCTGACGGTGCTGGACGCGCAGCGCACGCAGCTGCGGGCGCAGGACGCGGTGGCGGTGGCCGAAACGGCTTCCTATACCAGCCTGGTCGCCCTCTACAAGGCGCTGGGTGGCGGCTGGGAGGCGCAATCCGTGGCACCATAGGGGCTTGGCGCCTTTCCGATCTTCCATGTCCGACGACAACCTGTCCCATCCCCTCTCCTGGCAGCCGCACCAGCCTGCGGACCGCGTGCTCATGACGCTCAAGACACGCGGCCCGCAGTCTGTCGCGGTCATCGCGAAGGCGCTCGACGTCACGGCGGAAGCGGTGCGCCAGCAGATGGCGCGCCTGCACGCGGACGGCCTGGTGGATTCGGAAAGCCGCAGCGCCGGGCGCGGCCGGCCAACGCAGATCTGGTTCCTGACCGACGCCGGCCACCGCCGTTTTCCCGATACGCACGCCGACATGACGGTGCAGATGATCAACGCCGTGCGCCAGGTGTTCGGCGACGAGGGCGTCGACAAGCTGATCTCGGTGCGCGAGGCCGCCATGCTGGCCAATTACCGCCAGGCGCTGCAAGGCGCGCGCGACCTGGCGCAGCGCGTCGACAGCCTGATGCGGGTGCGCTCGGCGGAAGGCTACATGGCCGAAACCCGCCGTGATGGCGATGATTTCCTGTTCATCGAAAACCACTGTCCCATCTGCGCCGCCGCCCAGGCCTGTATGGGCTTTTGCCGCAGCGAACTGGAATTGTTCCGCCAGGTGCTGGGCGAGGACGTGCGCGTCGAGCGCGAAGAGCACATCCTGCTGGGCGCGCGCCGCTGCGCCTACCGCATCAGCCCGCGCCCCTGACGGCAGGCATCACGAGGCCGGCGCCTTGCCGTCGTCCCAGCCGCCCAGCGCCTTGTAAAGGTCCACCGCATTGACCAGCCGGCGCTGCTGCAGCCGGATGTATTCCTGTTCCGATTCGAACAGGCTGCGCTGGGCCTCCAGCATCTCCAGGTAGTTCGCCACGCCGCGCGTGTAGCGTCTCTCGGCCAGCCGCTGGCGTTCGCGGTCGGCGTCGCGCACCTTGCGCTGGGCCTCGATCTGGTCGCGCAGTGCGTCGCGCGCCGACAGGGCGTCGGCCACGTCGCGGAACGCCGCCTGGATGCTGCCCTCGTACTGCGCCACGGCGATGTGCTTGCGGGTCTCGGCCAGCGACAGGTTGGCGCGGTTGCGGCCGGCGTTGAAAATCGGCAGCGTCAGGCGCGGCGCGAAGCTCCAGCCGCCGGTGCCGCCGCTGAACAGGTCCGAGAAGCGGTCGGCGGTGGTGCCGATGTCCGTGGTCAGCTGCACCGAGGGGAAGAACGCCGCGCGCGCCGCGCCGATATCGGCGTTGGCGGCCAGCAGCGCCTGTTCCGCCTGGCGCAGGTCGGGACGGCGCGTCAGCAGCTCGGACGGCAGGCCCGCCGCCAGCGGCGTCAGGCTCTGGCTTTCCAGCGGTGTCGGGTCGATGCCCACCGGTTGGCTGAAGTCGCCCGCCAGCAGGCCCAGCGCGTGCCGTGCCAGGCTGGCTTCGCGGGTCAGCTCGGCGCGCGTGGCGCGCGAGCTTTCCACCAGCATCTGCGCGGTGCGCAGGCCGATGGCGGTTTCCAGCCCGGCGTCGTAGCGGCGCTGGGTCAGCTTGAGCGAGGCCTCGCGCAGCGCCAGCGTGCTGTCGGTCAGGCGCAGTTGCTCGGCCAGCGAGCGCTGGTTGAAGTAGGCCGTGGCTGTTTCCGCCACCAGCGCCAGCGTCGCGGCGCGATGCGCTTCTTCACTCGCAAGGTAGCGCGCCAGCGCGGCCTCCGACAGGCTCCGCACCCGGCCGAAAAAATCCAGCTCGAAGGCGGTGATGCCGACGGCCGCGCGATAACGGCTGGACACCGCGGTGCCGGACTGGCCCGGCTCGGTAAAGCGGCCGCGGCTGAATTCGCCGCTGGCATCGATGGCCGGCAGGCGTTCGGACTGCTGCACGCCATACAACGCGCGCGCCTCTTCGATGCGCAGCGCCGCGACCCGCAGGTCGCGGTTGTTGACCAGCGCGGCCGCGATCCAGGCCTGCAGCGCGGGGTCATTGAAATAGGCGCGCCAGTCCTGCGGCGCGGCGGCCTGGCCGGCCTGCGCCGGCGTGTCGTACTGCGCCGGCACGGGCGCCGCGGGGCGCTCATAGGTCGGCGCCAGCGAGCAGCCGGACAGTGCCAGCGCCAGCAGGGTCATTGCCACGGGTTTCATGGCGTCGTCTCCAGCGGTTCGCGGCCCTCGGGGCGCGCGGGGCGGGCGCGCATGCCGACCATGCGCCCCACGATAAGAAAGAACAGCGGCACCAGGAACACCGCCAGCACGGTCGCGGTGATGATCCCGCCCAGCACGCCGGTACCGATGGCGGCCTGCGCGCCCGAGGCGGCGCCGCTGGCCAGCGCCAGCGGCAGCACGCCCACGCCGAAGGCCAGCGAGGTCATCACGATCGGCCGCAGCCGCAGCCGCGCCGCTTCCAGCGTGGCGGACAGGATGCCCTGGCCATCGCGCACCAGGTCCTTGGCCACTTCCACGATCAGGATCGCATTCTTGGCCGACAGGCCGATGGTGGCGATCAGGCCGACCTTGAAGTAGATGTCGTTGGGCATGCCGCGCATGGTCACCCCCAGCAGCGCGCCGATCACGCCAAGCGGCACCACCAGGATCACCGCCAGCGGAATCGACCAGCTTTCGTACAGGGCCGCCAGCGCCAGGAACACGATCAGCACCGACAGCGCGAACAGCACCGGCGCCTGGTTGCCGGACAGCCGCTCTTCGTACGACTGGCCCGACCAATCAAAGCCGATGCCGCGCGGCAGCTCGGCCGCCAGCGTTTCCATGGCGCGCATGGCCTCGCCGCTGCTGTGGCCCGGCGCCGCCGAGCCGTTGATCGTGAACGACGGGAAGCCGTTGTAGCGGTTCAACTGCGGCGGCCCCATCGACCACTTCAGCGTGGCGAACGCCGATAGCGGCACCATCTGGCCCTGCAGGTTACGCACGTGCAGGCGCGAGATGTCGTCCACGTCCACGCGGCGCTTGCCGTCGGCCTGCACGGTCACGCGCCGCACCTGGCCATTGAGCATGAAGTCGCCGATGTAGTCCGAGCCATACATCACCGCCAGCGCGGTGTTGATCTCGTCGATCGGCACGCCCATGGCCTGCGCCTTGTCGCGGTCGATGCGCAACTGCAGCTGCGGCGCCTCTTCCTGGCCGGCGAACACCACGTCCGTCAGCGCCGGATGCTCGGCCGCCGCCGCCAGCAGTTTCTGCCGTGCCTGCGTCAAGGCCTCGTAGCCCAGGCCGCCGCGGTCCTGCAGCCGGAAGTCGAAACCCGAGGTCGAGCCCAGGTCCGGCAGCGGCGGCGAGTTGAGCGCGAACACCATCAGGTTCTTGCGGTCGGCAAAGGCCTCGTTGATGCGTTTGACCACCGCATCGACGTGCAGCGAGGCATCGCGCCGCTCCTTCCAGTCCTTGAGCGTGACGAAGAACATGGCCGAGTTCGGGCCGCTGCCGTACTGGCTGAAGCCGTTGACCGAATACACGTACTGAACCGGCTCATGCTCCATCATGTAGCGCTCGACGTCCTTGACCACGGCCATGGTCTCGGCCTGCGGCGAACCCTGAGGCAGAATCACCATGGCCATGAAGCTGCCCTGGTCCTCGTCGGGCAGGAACGACGACGGCAGCCGCGCGAACAGCAGCGCCGCCACGCCGATCACCAGCGCGTAGGCCAGCCCGAAGCGCACCGGCCGCGCCAGCACGCCGGCCACGCGCGCCGTATAGCGCGTGGTCAGGCGCGCGAAGGCGCGATTGAACCAGCCGAAGAAGCCGCGCTTCTCGTGGTGGCCGGCCGGGATCGGTTTCAACAGGCTGGCGCACAGCGCCGGCGTCAGCGACAGCGCCAGGAAGGCCGAGAAGGCGATCGACACCGCCAGCGTCACGGCGAACTGGCGATAGATGTTGCCGACCGCGCCGTCGAAGAACGCCATCGGCACGAACACCGACACCAGCACCACCGTGATGCCGACGATGGCGCCGCTGATCTGGCCCATGGCCTTGACCGTGGCGTCATGCGGCGACAGGCCTTCCTCGGCCATGATGCGCTCGACGTTCTCGACCACCACGATGGCGTCGTCCACCAGGATGCCGATGGCCAGCACCATGCCGAACATCGTCAGCACGTTGATCGAATAGCCCAGCCCCAGCATCACCCCCAGGGTGCCCAGCAGCGCCACCGGCACCACCAGCGTCGGGATCAGCGTGGCGCGCAGGTTCTGCATGAACAGGTACATCACGCAGAACACCAGGGCCACCGCCTCCAGCAGCGTCATCAGCACCTTCTGGATCGAGATCTCGACGAAGGTGGAGGTCTCGTACGGGATGTCCCAGCTCACGCCCGGCGGGAAATACTGCGCCAGTTCGCGCATGGTTTCGCGGATGCGGCGGGTGGTTTCGACCGCGTTCGAGCCCGGCGCCAGCTTGATGCCCAGGCCGGTGCCCGTCATGCCGTTGACGCGCGACAGGTACATGTAGTCGGTGCCGCCCAGCTCCACCCGCGCCACGTCCTTCAGGCGCAGCGTGGCGCCGTCCGGCTGCGCCCGCAGCGGAATGTTGGCGAATTGTTCCGGCGTATGCAGCGATTCCCCCGCCACGATGCTGGCGTTCAGCGGCGCGTCCTTCGGCACGGCCTGGTTGCCCAGTTCGCCGATGGTGACGCGCGCGTTGTGGCTGCGCAGGGCCGAGACGATGTCGCCCGGCGTCAGCGACAGGGCGGTGAGCTTGGCCGGGTCCGGCCAGATGCGCATGGCCGCTTCCGCGCCGAACGATTGCACCTTGCCCACGCCTTCGACCCGGCGCAGCGCCTGCAGCACATTGGATGCGGCCAGTTCGCCCAGTTGCATGTCGTCCAGGCTGCCATCCGACTTCAGCGACACCACCAGCTGGATGTTGTCGGCGGCCTTCTCCACGCGCACGCCGTCGCGCCGCACGGATTCCGGCAGGCGCGGTTCGACTGCTTTCAGGCGGTTCTGCACTTCCACCGCCGCGATATCGGGGTTGGTGCCTTGCTTGAAGGTCAGGTTGATGCTGGCCCAGCCGGTCGAGTCGCTGCTGGACGAGGTGTACATCAGCCCCGGGGCGCCATTCATCTCGCGTTCGATGATGGCGGTGACGGCCTCCTCGACCACCTTGGCCGAGGCGCCGGGATAGCTGGCGCCGATGTTGACGACCGGCGGAGCGATGTCCGGATACTGCGCCACCGGCAGCGCGCGGACCGACAACAGGCCGACCAGCGCGATCAGCAGCGAGATCACCCACGCGAAGACGGGGCGATCGATAAAGAAACGCGCCATGGCGGTTTACCTTTTTTCGTTATTTCCCGCGGTCGCCACGGGCGCGCTTGGCGCGGCCCGCTCGACCGGTTTGATTTTCTGGCCAGGGGCCAGCTGCGCGGCGTTTTCCACGACCACGCGTTCGCCGCCCTCGAGCCCCTCGGTGATGACCCAGTTCGGCCCCAGCAGGCGGTGCGCGGCCACCGCCACGCTGCGCAGCTCGCCGTCGTCGCCCGCCACCAGCAGGTGCGCGCCGTCGGCATTGCGCAGCAGGGCGTCGCGCGGCACCAGGTAGGTGTCGCGGTTGACGGCCTGCTCCAGCCGCACGCGCACGTACATGCCGGGCAGCAGCACGCGGTCCGGGTTGTCGAACAGCGCGCGCATGGTCACGTTGTCGGTGCCCGGGTCCACCGCCAGGTCGGCGAACGACAGCGTGCCGCCCTGGCCGTATTCGGAGCCGTCGGGCAGCAGCAGGCGTACCCGCATCTTGTCGGGCGCAACCCCCTCAAGCGCGCCGGCGCGGATCTGCTTCTGCAACTGCATGACCTCGGCCGCGGGCTGCGAGAAGTTGACGTAGATCGGGTCGAGCTGCTGCACCACGGTCAGCGGCGTGGCCTGGCCTTCGCCCACCAGCGCGCCCTCGGTGACCAGCGCGCGGCGCGCGCGGCCGTCGATCGGCGAGGTGACGCGGGCGTATTCCAGCCGCAGCCTGGCGCTCTGCAGGTTGGCCTTGGCCAACGCCACTTCGGCGCGCGCCTGGCGTTCCTCGGCCACGCTCTCGGCGTGGTCGCGTTCGCTGATGGCGCGGTCCGACACCAGGTCGGCGTAGCGGCGCAGCTTGTCGGCGGCGGCGGACAGGTTGGCCTGGGCGCGCGCCAGCGCGGCCGCCTCGGAATCGTAGGCCGCCTGCAGCGGCGCCGGATCGATCTGGAACAGCGGGGCGCCGCGCGCCACTTCCTGGCCTTCTTCATACAGGCGGCGGGTGACGATGCCGGCCACGCGGGCGCGCACTTCGGCCTCGCGATAGGGCTCCAGCCGGCCGGGCAGTTCGCTGGCCACCGAGGTGGGCGTGGCCTTGGCCACGATGACCCCGATTTCGGCGGGCGCCTTGGCGGCTTCGGGGGCTTCCTTCTTCGAGCAGGCGGAAACAAGAAGCAGTACGGATACGAATGCGAGCGTTCTGAGAGGGACTCGGTGCGACATTTTTAGAAGTTATTGTGGGTTGCCCATGGCGGGCGAGGAAGGGAAAGTGCGCGGGTTTTCCCTGTGGGGTCCGCAGTCTATCATTTAATCCATCATGCTTGATTAATTGTTTTGTTCAAAAGTATGCTGGCGGCTGCATACATCTTTACAGTGCGCAGACGGCGGCCTCCGCAAACGGGGCCGCCGTTTTCACGTCAATCCGTTTTTCCCCGCAACCCATTCATTTACAAGGAGATCTTTGTATGGCCCGCAAGACGAAAGAAGAATCCCAACGCACCCGCGACCGCATCCTGGACGCCGCCGAGCACGTGTTCCTGTCCAAGGGGGTGGCCAGTACCACCATGAGCGATATCGCCGATTTCGCGGGCGTTTCCCGGGGCGCCGTCTACGGCCATTACAAGAACAAGATCGACGTCTGCATCGCCATGTGCGACCGGGCCCTGGGCGAAGCCGTGTCGCTGACCCGGGTCTCGACCGACGGCGAGGCGCTGGAATCGCTGTATGCCTCGATGCGCCAGTACGTGCAGATCTACGCCGAGGAAGGCTCGGTGCAGCGCGTGCTGGAAATCCTGTACCTGAAATGCGAGCGCAGCGACGAGAACGCGCCGCTCCTGCGCCGGCGCGACCTGTGGGAACGCCACGCCCTGCGCACCTCCGAAAAACTGCTGCGCGCCGCGGTCAGCCGCGAAGACCTGCCGCGCGCGCTGGACGTGCGCCTGTCCAATGTCTACCTGCACTCCCTGATCGAGGGCGTGTTCGGCACTATCTGCTGGTCCGATCGCCTCAAGGGTGATATCTGGCCGCGCGTCGAGCGCATGCTCCGCGCCGCCATCGACACCCTGCGGCTGTCGCCGCAACTGCGGACGCCGCAGGCCGCTTGACCCCCTGGACGCGGCCGACCCGTTAGCCCGCGTCCCGATGCCGCGCCGGCCGCCGCCACGCCAGGCCGTGCCCCTACAATCCGGCCATGACCCTCAAGCAACTCGAAGCCTTCTACTGGGCCGCCACCTGCGCCAGTTTCGCCGTGGCGGCCGAGCGCCTGCACCTGTCGGTGTCGTCGCTGTCCAAGCGCATCGCCGAACTCGAGGACGCATTGGGGCGGCCGCTGTTCGACCGCAGCGGCCACAAGGCCGTGCTGACCGACGCCGGCCAGCGGCTGCTGCCGCAGGCGCGCGAACTGCTGGCAGCGGCTGACCAGATTCGCGCCTCCCTGGCGGAAACCCCGGTCCTGCGCGGCCGCTGCCGCTTCGGCGTGGGCGAACTGACCGCGCTCACCTGGCTGCCGCGCCTGATCGGCGTGGTGCGCGCCGCCTATCCCGAACTGGTGCTGGAACCCTACGTGGACATCGGCCAGGTGCTGGAGCAGCGGGTCGCCGACGGCGAACTGGACTTCGCCGTCATCGCCGGGCGTTCCTCGCGGCCCAACATCGCTTCCGCGCCGATCGGCGAAGCCGCGTTCGCCTGGGTCGCCGCGCCCGCGATGCTCGAGGGCGACACCCGCATGTCGCCGGCATTGCTGGCGCGGCTGCCGCTGGTGACCTTGCCGCCGGGCGCCGGCACCACCCGCATCATCGACGACTGGCTGGCCGGGCGCGACGTGGCCGGCGAGCGCCTGTGCTGCAACAACTGGGGCGCCATTGCCGGCCTGCTGATCGAGGGCACCGGCGTCGGCCTGCTGCCCAGCCACTGGGCGCAGGCCTTGCAGGCGGAAGGCAGCCTGTGCGTGCTGCACTGCGAGCCGGCGCCGGCGGCGCTGCCGTATTCATTCCAGTACCGGCGCGACGACGCCCGGCCGCTGGTCGCCAGATTGCGTGAAGCGGTGCTGGAGGCGGTGGATTTCTCGGCGCCCTGCCGGTTGCCCTGAAGGATCGACGTCGTTCCGTCCGCAAGGCGGTCGTCCGGGACCAGGGGCGGGCGCCTGGCGGCCGCCGCTCTATACAATCGCCGCGCGCCTGGCGCAGAATCCAACAAGAACGTGCGCAACGGGGGGATGGGCCCGGCGATGCAGCACGGCTCGGGGTCTGTTCCCTCATTGCCGGGCGGCGCGCCGTCCGGCGCGGGGGGAAGCAGGCCGCCTGAATCGACGGAGATCATTCATGCGTAAACTCTGCCTCGCCATGGCCATGGCGGGAATGCTGGCCAGCGGGCTGGCCCACGCCCAATCGACCCTGAGGGTGGGCCTGCAGGACGACCCGGACGTGCTCGATCCGACCCGCGCCCGCACCTTTGTCGGCCGCATCGTGTTCGCCTCGCTGTGCGACAAGCTGGTCGACATCACGCCGGATCTGAAGTTCGTGCCGCAGCTGGCCCAGTCCTGGAGCACCAGCCCGGACAACAAGACCCTGACGTTCAAGCTGCGCACCGATGCCGTGTTCCATGACGGCACGCCGATCGACGCCGCCGCCGTCAAGGCCAACCTGGACCGCGCCCGCACGCTGCCCGACAGCAACCGCAAGAGCGAACTGGCCACCGTGGCCAGCGTCGACGCGCCCGACGCCGGCACCGTGGTGCTGCACCTGTCCGAACCCGACGCCTCGCTGCTGTCGCAACTGTCCGACCGGGCCGGCATGATGATCTCGCCCGCCTCGTTCGACAAGGACCCCGGCGGCAAGCCGGTTTGCTCCGGCCCGTACCAGTTCAAGGAGCGGGTGCAGAACGACCGCATCGTGCTCGAGAAATTTCCCAAGTACTGGGACGCCGCCAACTACCACTTCGACCGCGTGGTGTTCACGCCGATCCCCGACAACACCGTGCGCCTGAACAACCTGCGCGCCGGCGACCTCGACATCATCGAACGCGTGGCGCCCAGCGATGCCAAGGCGGTCAAGGACGACGCCAACCTGCGCCTGGCGCCGGTCACCGGCCTGGGCTTCCAGTCGATTTCGGTCAACCTGGGCAACGGCGCGCGCGCCAACAACCCCCTGGCCAAGGACAAGCGCGTGCGCCAGGCGCTCGACCTGGCCATCGACCGCGACGTGCTCAACCAGGTCATCGGCGAAGGCCAGTACCAGCCGGCCTACCAGCCGTTCCCGCCGGCCAGCTTCGCCTACAACAAGTCGTTCGAGCACGCCGGTCGCGATCCCAGGAAGGCCCAGGCCCTGCTCAAGGAAGCGGGCTTCGATCGCGTCAAGTTCGAGATCACCTTCGGCAACAACACCACCATGCAGCAGGTGTTCGAGCTGGTGCAGGCCATGGGCGCCGAGGCCGGCTTCGACATCACCCTGCGTCCGGTCGAGTTCGCCTCGCTGCAATCGTCGCTGGCCCGCGGCGACTTCGAAGTCGGGCAGAGCGGCTGGTCCGGCCGCGTCGATCCCAGCGGCAACATCCACCAGTACCTGAGCTGCAAGGGCAACCTGAACGACGGCAAGTTCTGCGACCCGCAGGCCGACAAGCTGCTCAACGAGGCCCGCGCCGAGCCGGACACGGCCAAGCGCCGCGCCCTGTACGACCAGGTGCTGTCGGTGATGCAGGACCAGCGTCCCATCGTCTATCTGTTCTACCTGCCGTGGACCTTCGGCACGCAGAAGAAGCTGGAAGGCTTCGTGCCGTATCCCGATGGCCTGATTCGCCTGAAGGGCGTCACCCTGGCCGGGAAGTAGCATCGAGCCAGACACGGGACCCGGTTGCGGGTCCCGTTTTTACTTGTCTCTCGCGGCCGCCGGCCTCGCGCCGTCCGCAACAGGATCGCATCATGATGTTTACGACTCGCCCGGAAATCCTCGGCACCTTCGGTGTCGTGACGTCCACCCATTGGCTGGCCAGCTCGGCCGGCATGTCGCTGCTGGAGCGCGGCGGCAACGCCTTCGACGCCTGTGTCGCCTCGGCCTTCGTGCTGCAGGTGGTCGAGCCCCACCTGGTCGGCCCGGCCGGCGAAGTGCCGGCGGTGTTCTATTCCGCCCGCACCGGCCGCCTCGAAGTGCTGTGCGGCCAGGGCACCACGCCCGCCGCCGCCACGCTCGAGCGCTACCGCGCCGAAGGCCTCGGTCTGATCCCCGGCAACGGCCTGCTGGCCACCGTGATCCCCGGCGCGTTCGACGCCTGGATGCAGCTGTTGCGCGACCACGGCACGATGCGCGTGCGCGACGTGCTGGAACCGGCCATCTACTATGCCGAGCACGGCCACGCGCTGATGCCGCGCATCTCCAACACCATCGCCGGCCTGAAAGACTTCTTCCAGGCCCACTGGCCCACCACCGCGCAGGTCTACCTGCCCGGCGGCAACGTGCCCGAGGCCCGCAAGCTGTTCCGCAACCCGGCGCTGGCCGCCACCTGGGCCCGCGTGCTGCGGGAAGCGGAACAGGCCGGCGCCGACCGCGAGCGCCAGATCGAGGCCGCCCGCGACGCTTTCTACCGCGGCTTCGTGGCCGAGGCCATCGACAAGTTCGCGCGCGGCCACGAGGTCATGGACGAAAGCGGCCAGCGCCATCGCGGCGTGATCACCGCCGACGACCTGGCCGGCTGGTCCGCCAACTACGACCAGCCCGCCACCTATGACTACCACGGCTACACCGTGGCCAAGGCGGGCGCCTGGAGCCAGGGGCCGGTGTTCCTGCAGACCCTGGCGCTGCTCAAGGAGATGGACCTGGCCGGCGTCGGCCCGACCAGCGCCGAGTTCGTGCACCGCGTCACCGAAGCCATGAAGCTGGCCTTCGCCGACCGCGAGGCCTACTACGGCGATCCCGCCTTCGTCGACGTGCCGCTGGCGCAACTGCTGTCCGACGACTACAACGACGCGCGCCGCGCCCTCATCGGCGAGCAGGCCTCGCAGGACCTGCGGCCCGGACAGATCCCCGGTTTCGAGGCGCAGGTGGCGCGGGTGATGGACACCCTGCAGCGGCTGTCCAAGGTGTCGGCCCCCGGCAGCGCGACCAACGAGCCGACGCTGGCCGACATGCGCGCCTCGGTCAAGCGCGGCGACACCACCCACGTCGACGTCATCGACCGCTGGGGCAACATGGTCTCGGCCACGCCGTCGGGCGGCTGGTTCCAGTCCTCGCCGGTGATCCCGGAACTGGGTTTCGGCCTGAACACCCGCGCCCAGATGTTCTGGCTGGAGGAGGGGCTGCCGGGCACGCTGGCGCCGGGCAAGCGCCCGCGCACCACGCTGACGCCGTCGCTGGCGCTGCGCGAGGGCCGGCCCTATCTCGCATTTGGCACGCCGGGCGGCGACCAGCAGGAGCAATGGCAACTGCTGTTCTTCCTGCGCCACGCGCACCACGGCCTGAACCTGCAGGAAGCCATCGACCTGCCGATGTCGCACACCATGCATTTCCCCACCTCGTTCTACCCGCGCGACCGCAAGCCGGGGCACCTCGCGGTGGAAAGCGGCTTCGGCGCCGAGACCATTGCCGCGCTGCGCGCCCGCGGCCACCAGATCGAGGAAGTGCCGCAATGGTCGGTAGGCCGCCTGACCGCCGCTTCGCGCGACGCCGACGGCCTGCTGCACGCTGCCGCCACGCCGCGCCTGATGCAGGCCTACGCGGTCGGCCGCTGAGCCTCATGCCGGCGCGCCTACCCGGCGCGCGCCGGCACGGTTGCGGCGATTTGCCGCCATGGGCTATCTTTTGCCCATGACGCCTATCCAGCAGAGCCCGGCGAGCGGGGCTCCTCCCCTGACGGGACACGAACCCCTCTTCATCGTCCTGAACACCGGCTCCGGGCGCGGCGACGCGCAAGCGCTGCAGGACATCATCCGACGCGTGCTCGACGAGGCCGGCCGCCGCTTCCAGCTGATGCCGGTCGACGATCCGTCGCGCCTGGTCGCCACCGCGCGCGAGGCCGTGGCCCGGGCGCGCGAGGCCGGCGGCATCGTGGTCGCGGCCGGCGGCGACGGCACGCTCAACGCTGTCGCCGGCCAGGTGCTGGGGCAGGGCGTGCCGTTCGGCATCCTGCCGCAAGGCACCTTCAATTACTTCGGCCGCCGCTACGGCATCTCGCAGGACACCGAAGCCGCGCTGCGCGGCCTGCTGGGCGGCGAGCTGCGGCCGGTGCAGGTGGGCCTGCTCAACGGCCGCCTGTTCCTGGTCAATGCCAGCCTGGGCCTGTATCCGCAACTGCTCGAAGACCGCGAAGCCTACAAACAGCGCTTCGGCCGCAGCCGCCTGGTGGCGCTGTGGTCCGGGCTCGTGACGCTGATGCGCGCGCCGCGCCAGCTCAGCCTGCGGCTCGACTACGAAGGCCGCGTGCGCGACCTGCGTTCGCCAACGCTGGTGGTGGGCAACAATCGCCTGCAACTGGAGCATATCGGCATCGATCCCGCCGAACTGGACCGCGGCCATCTGGTGGCCATGGCGGCGCGGCCAGTCGGCACGCTGGCGCTGTACGGCCTGTTGCTGCGCGGCCTGTTCAGCCGGCTGGGCGAGGCCGAGCACGTCGTCAGTTTCGCCTTCGACCGTCTGATGGTCTCGATCCGTGGGCGCCGCCGCGTCAAGGTCGCCATGGACGGCGAAATATCCTGGATGGACACCCCGCTGGAATTCAAGGTGTCCGACACGCCTCTGCCGCTGGTGGTGCCGGTCGCCGCCCCGGAAGAGGGGCGGCCATGACGCGCATCCTGCAATTCTCCGACACCCACTTCGGCACCGAGCGCAAGCCGGTGGTCGAGGCCGCGCTGGACCTGGCCCGATCACTGTCGCCCGAATTGGTCGTGATCAGCGGCGACATCACCCAGCGCGCGCGGCGCGGCCAGTTCGCCGCCGCCCGCAAGTTCATCGAGCGCCTGTCGCTGCCGGTGCTGGCGGTGCCGGGCAATCACGACATTCCGCTCTTCAACCTGTTCGCGCGGGCGCTCAATCCTTACGGCAACTACAAACGCGCGCTCGGCGCCGTGCTCGAGCCGGTCTATGAATCCGACGGGCTGCTGGCCATCGGCGTCAACACCACGCGGCCCCGCCGCCGCAAGGACGGCGAGATTTCCGATGCGCAGATCGCGCGCGTGGCGCAGCGCCTGCGCCAGGCCAGGCCGGGGCAGTTGCGGGTGGTGGTGGCGCATCACCCGATGCGCGCCAAGGTCGAATCCGATCACTCCAACCTGCTGATCGGCCGCCAACGTGCGCTGGCCGCCTGGGCCCAGGCCGGGATCGACCTGATCCTGGGGGGGCATATCCACCTGCCCTACGTGCTGCCGGCCAGCGTCGACCCGGCCGTGGCCGCCGGCTGGGTGGTGCAGGCCGGCACCGCATGCTCGCGCCGGGTGCGGGGCAATATCCCCAATTCGGTCAACCTGATCAGCTGCGAAACCGCGGGCGATACGCGCGTCTGCCACGTGGAGCGCTGGGACTACGCCGCTGGCGCCCACGCTTTCGCGCCGGCCGACAGGACGCTGGTCACGACGGCTGGCGGCGATGGCCCGGCCGGCCTGCCGCCGGGGGCGCGATGACCGATTCCTGCGCGGCCTGGGTGGCGTCCCACGCGCTGCTCCTGTTCATGCTGGCGCCGGCGGGCATCGCGCTCGTGGCGGTGCTGCTGGCGCGGGTCTATGTCCGGGCCACGCCCGCGGCCCGCCTGGCTGGCTTCGCCGGTGCGGTCGCCCTGGCCTGCGCCGTCTTCTTGTCGCTGGCCGCGGCCGTGACGCGACCGGGCGTGGTGGTCGAGTTCGACAGCGCCCTGGCAGGCGCCCTGAGCATGTCGATGGCGGATTCCGTGCTGTGGCTGCTGTCGTGGTTCACCACCCTGGGCGATCGCAGCCTGTTGACGGTCTTGGCCATCGCGATGACGGTGGCGTTGCTGTGGCACCGGCAGTGGCGCCTGGCCGCTTTCTGCGCCATTGCCACCGGCGGCGGCGGGGCGCTCAACCGGCTGCTCAAGCACGGCTTCGAGCGCGTCCGCCCCGAACATGACCACGGTTTCGCGACGGCGTTGGGCTGGAGTTTCCCCAGCGGGCATGCCTCGGCGGCCATGGCGGTGTACGGCGCGGCGTGTTACCTGGCCTGGCGTCTCGCGCCGGTTGCCTGGCGGTTGCCTGGCGTGGCGCTGGCCGCCGCGCTGATCATGGCGATCGGGTTGAGCCGGGTCCTGTTGCAAGTGCACTTCGCCAGCGACGTGGCGGCGGGTTTCGCCATCAGCTTCGCCTGGCTGGCCATCTGCGTGGCCGTGACGGAACGGGCGAGCGCTTCAGCGCGGCGGGAGCAGCGCATCCAGTAGGCGCGCGTCGGTTCCGCGGATATCCCGCGATCCCAGCGCGGCGCAGGCATAGCGGCCGCCGGCGGTGGCGATCGCCTGGTCGAGCCGGCGCGCCCGGTCTGGCGGCGGGGGTTCCAGGTCGACGATCAGCTTGCCGGCCACGGGCGCGGTCACTTCGCCGTCGCTGAAGCGCTCCAGGGTGCGGTCGATCTCGCGTTCGCGCGGCAGCGCCAGCACGATGGTGTCCGACTCGGCCAGGGCTTCACGCGCCGAGGTGGCCAGGGTCGCGCTGCCGCGGAAGTCCTCGCAGCGGTCCGGGTCGATGTCATAGACCGTCAGGGCGATATCGGGCTCGGCCGCCAGCAGCCGCCGCGCCGCCCGGGTGCCGGTGCGCCCCATTCCCACGATGCTGATGCGCAGGCTCATGGCTTGGGCACCGACCAGGTGCTGACGATATGGGCCAGCGGTTCGCCGCCGCCGGCCGCGGTCAGGATGACCTCGCCCGCCGACAGGCGGCCCACCTTGAGCAGCCGGGCGTCGGCGTGGACCGCCCCGGCCGGGCTCTTGCGCAGGAAGTTGATGGTCAGGCTGGCGGTGACGGCATGGGCCTGTCCGGTGGCGCCGACCACCGCGGCATACATGGCCAGGTCGGCCAGCCCCATGAGCATCGGGCCCGCGACGATCCCGCCCAGGCGCTGGTGGCTGTCGCGCGCGGGCAGGACGGCGAGGGCGGTGCCGCGGCCGATCCGTTGCACCTCGATGCCCAGCAACAGGGAAAAGGGATGCTGTTCGGCCAGCAACAGCTGGAAGTCGGCCAGGCTGATCAGTGGCGCCTCGGCCCGGGCGCAGGGCAGGGTGGTGGAGGTCATCGTTGTTCCAGCGCGTGGCAATAATGATCCAGCAGGACGTCGGCCTGCTGGCCCAGGGATTTCAGGCGGCGGGTGTGCAACAGCAACAACAGCCCGATGAGGTAGGTGAAGACGTTCATCTGCTCGACCTGGACCGCGCCGGCGGTCCAGGACTTGGTGCGGGCCAGCGCCTGGCCCAGCACGTCGACGCATTGGCGCAGCCGGCCGTTCAGTTGCTCGTCCATCTCGCGGCCCAGGCCGCGCGGCCCCAGGCCCTGGAACAGGTACAGCCCGAGTGAGAAATCGGTGCGGCGCTCGGCGTAGTAGCCGAAGAAGGCCAGGATGGCCTGGCGCGCCGCGGCAGGGGGGGCGCAGTCGGCGGTCGCCGCCTGCAGATGCGCATGCAGGCGCTGCAACGATTCGTCCAGCAAGGCGCCGTACAGGATTTCCTTGCCGGCGAACCAGGGATATATCGCGCCCGTGGTGCAACCGGCTTCCTTGGCGATCGCGCGGATGGTGGTCTTTTCGAGGCCGTCACGCTCGAATACGCGCTGCGCGGCGTCCAGGATCATCTGGCGGCGCAGGGCGCTTAGGCGTTCGTTGCGGTCAGCGCGCGGAGTTGAGGTGGGCATCGGCAGCCAGGGGATTGAGGTGTTGTTAAATAATATCGACGATTTATTTAAATAACAACGTTATTAAAGACATCGCCAACCGGCCACGCAAGGGCGCGGGCCGGCGGGACGGCAGGGCCTCAACCGGGCGCTGGCGGACTGGGGAAAATCGTTCAAAAGAAATAAGGGCGGTATCAGCGAATTATTGGGGTCAGGGCTGAAAGTCGCGTGGATACGTGATCGTTTGCAAAATTCAGGGTTAGCCCTAGCGGGATTGGTCTGATGTTGCAATATCCCAACAAGGCTGTCGCAAACCTGCACTTTTCTGGTGTCTACCATAGCCAGCCCCCCTGATTTTTGATGCAATAGCGTCAACTTCCCTTCGCGGAGTTAGGGGGGCGGCAGGCTGGTTTGCTGGATTGCTGCTCTTGTCACTCAAATCAACGGAGATTTCTTAAATGAAAAAGACTCTGCTCGCTGCCGCCCTGCTCGCCGGTTTCGCCGGTGTCGCCCAGGCAGAAACGTCTGTCACCCTGTACGGCATCATCGACACGGGTATCGGCTACAACAAGATCAGCGGTGCTGGCGATGCCAAGAACGGCAGCAAGATCGGCATGATCAACGGCGTCCAGAACGGTTCGCGCTGGGGTCTGCGTGGTTCGGAAGATCTGGGTGACGGCCTGCGCGCTGTTTTCCAACTGGAATCGGGTTTCGACTCGGGTAACGGCAAGTCGGGCCAAAACGGCCGTCTGTTCGGCCGTCAAGCCACCGTCGGTCTGGCCAGCGACAGCTGGGGTCAACTGGACTTCGGTCGCCAAACCAACATCGCGTCGAAGTACTTCGGTTCGATCGATCCGTTCGGCGCCGGCTTCAACGTCGCCAACATCGGTACCGGCATGAGCGCTGCCAACACGCAACGCTACGACAACATGGTCATGTACCAAACCCCGTCGTTCAGCGGCTTCCAGTTCGGCGTTGGCTACTCGTTCAGCGCTGATGATGGCAATGCCGACGGTTCGACCAAGGCTGATCCGGATCGCGTTGGCTTCAAGACCGCCGACAACGTCCGTGCCATCACGACCGGTCTGCGCTACGTCAATGGCCCGCTGAACGTCGCCCTGACGTACGACCAGCTGAACGCTTCGCACAACCAGGCTCAAGGTGAAGTTGACGCCACCCCCCGTTCGTACATGATCGGCGGTTCGTATGACTTCGAAGTGGTCAAGCTGGCCCTGGCCTACGCTCGCACCACCGACGGCTGGTTCGCCACGTCCAACCCGGCTGGCGCTTCGGGCACGATTACCGTTGATGGTACGTCGCGTAAGCTCGGCTTCGGTGCCAACCAGTTCGCTGATGGCTTCAAGGCCAACTCGTACCTGCTGGGTCTGTCGGCCCCGATCGGCGGTGCTTCGAGCCTGTTCGGTTCGTGGCAGCGTGTCGATCCGTCGAACAACAAGCTGACTGGCGACGACGCCACGATGAACGTGTTCTCGGCCGGCTACACCTACGACCTGTCCAAGCGTACCAACCTGTACGCCTACGGTTCGTACTCGAAGAACTACGCCTTCAACGATGGCGTCAAGGCGACCGCCGTCGGCGTCGGCCTGCGTCACCGCTTCTAATCGAAAGCAGGGCGCAAGTCCTGCCTCGATTCGTAGTGCATGAGCGGGCTTCGGCCCGTTCATATGAAGCCACCCTCCGGGGTGGCTTTTTTTATGTCCGAAATGTCTGCTTTTTAGGCGACAGGTCCGCGCGCATGGCGGTGCGTGCGGGCGGGTGTCGTGTGTCGTCGCGACGTGTACGCGATCGGCGGTGAAGGGGTTGTGAATGGCGTCGCGCGTGGCCGCTGTGCGGGCGTTTTGTGGTGCTGGCGGCGCGGGCGTGGAGCGATTGCGGTAAGCTGTTTGCTTCCCGTCAAAGACTGCGATTGTTCCACTGGAGAAATGCAGTCTTTCACCCGCTGTTCACGCTACAGAGTTCAGCCGGAAGTAACCGCGCGAATGCTACAATCCTAAGGTTTGCGCATTTGACGGACGCCTGAATGAACCTGCAACAGTATTTCCCCGTCCTGCTGTTTATCGTAGTGGCCACCCTTATCGGGTTCGCGCTTCTGACGGCCGGCTCCCTCCTTGGCCCGCGGCGTCCCTACGCCGAGAAGCTATCCCCCTATGAGTGCGGCTTCGAAGCGTTCGAAGACGCGCGCATGAAGTTTGACGTGCGCTACTACCTGGTGGCGATCCTGTTCATTCTTTTCGACCTGGAAATCGCGTTCCTGTTCCCGTGGGCCATCGCCCAGGGCACGGTTGGAATCGTCGGCTTCTGGACGGTCATGGTTTTCCTCGCCGTGTTGACCGTCGGCTTCATCTACGAATGGAAAAAGGGCGCGCTGGACTGGGAATGACCCTTCGGGTTATTTCATCACCGCACGCTATCAGAGACGAATATGGCTATAGACGGCATTCTCAAGCAAGGGTTCATCACAACCAGCGCCGATAAGTTCCTTAACTGGGCGAAAACCGGCTCCATGTGGCCCATGACCTTCGGCCTGGCCTGTTGCGCGGTCGAGATGATGCACGCGGGCGCGGCCCGCTACGACCTGGACCAGTTCGGCATCATCTTCCGCCCCAGCCCGCGCCAGTCCGACCTGATGATCGTGGCCGGCACGCTGTGCAACAAGATGGCGCCGGCGCTGCGCAAGGTCTACGACCAGATGCCCGAACCGCGCTGGGTGGTGTCGATGGGATCCTGTGCCAATGGTGGCGGTTACTACCACTACTCGTATTCCGTGGTGCGCGGCTGCGATCGCATCGTACCGGTAGACGTCTACGTGCCGGGCTGCCCGCCCACGGCCGAGGCGCTGGTCTACGGCTTGCTGCAGATGCAGAACAAGATCCGCCTGACCAACACGATTGCGCGCTGAGTTTGCGCACCGGTCCGCGGCCGCCGCAAACGCCGCCGCAGGACCCCGCGAAACAGCGTATCGGTTCACCTAAGCGTACAAGATGATGACCAGGCTCGAAACCCTGAAAAACAATTTGCAGACCACCCTCGGCGCGGACATCGCGCTGACCGAGGCGCTGGGCGAGCTGACGCTCGAAGTGCCCGCGGAGCAGTGGTTCTCCGTCTGCAACAAGCTGCGCACCGAAGCCGGCCTGCGCTTCGAAATCTGTATCGACCTCTGTGGCGTTGACTACCTCACCTGGGGCAACGGCACGCGCCAGCTGCCCGAGGAAGCCAACGCCAAGGTGCACCGCGCGCGCTTCGCCGTGGTCGCGCACCTGCTTTCGGTCGAGAACAACTGGCGCCTGCGCGTGCGCACCTGGGCGCCGGACGACGAATTCCCGATGGTCGCCTCGCTGATGGAATGCTGGCCGGCCGTGGGCTGGTTCGAGCGCGAGGCGTTCGACCTGTACGGCATCGTCTTCGAAGGCCACCCCGACCTGCGCCGCATCCTGACCGACTACGGCTTCATCGGCCACCCGTTCCGCAAGGACTTCCCGCTCTCCGGCACCGTCGAAATGCGCTACGACCCGGAACAGAAGCGCGTCATTTACCAGCCCGTCACGATCGACCCGCGCGAGATCACGCCGCGCGTGGTGCGCGAAGACACCTACGGCTTGGGACGTTGAATCATGGCAGAAATCAAGAACTACACGCTCAACTTCGGCCCGCAGCACCCGGCCGCCCACGGCGTGCTGCGCCTGGTGCTCGAGCTGGACGGCGAAGTCATCCAGCGCGCCGACCCGCACATCGGCCTGCTGCACCGCGCCACTGAAAAGCTGGCCGAGCACAAGACCTACATCCAGGCGCTGCCCTACATGGACCGCCTGGACTACGTGTCCATGATGTGCAACGAGCACGCCTACGTCATGGCCATCGAGAAGCTGCTGGGCGTCGAAGCCCCGCTGCGCGCGCAGTACATCCGCGTCATGTTCGACGAGATCACGCGCCTCTTGAACCACCTGATGTCGTTGGGTTCGCACGCGCTGGACGTGGGCGCCATGGCGGTGTTCCTGTACGCCTTCCGTGAACGCGAAGACCTGATGGACTGCTACGAAGCGGTCTCGGGCGCGCGCATGCACGCGGCCTACTATCGTCCGGGCGGCGTCTACCGCGACCTGCCGGACACCATGCCGCAGTACGGCGAGACCAGCAAATACCGTGGCGAGAAGGAAGTGCGCGTCATGAACGACGCGCGTTCGGGCTCGCTGCTGGATTTCATCGAAGACTTCACCAACCGCTTCCCCGCCTGCGTCGACGAGTACGAAACCCTGCTCACCGACAACCGCATCTGGAAGCAGCGTCTGGTCGGCATCGGCGTGGTCGATCCCGATCGCGCCAAGGCGCTGGGCTTCACCGGCCCGATGCTGCGTGGCTCGGGCGTGGCCTGGGACCTGCGCAAGATGCAGCCCTACGAAGTCTACGACCTGCTCGATTTCGACATTCCCGTCGGCGTCAATGGCGACTGCTACGACCGCTACCTGGTCCGCATCGCCGAAATGCGCGAGAGCAACCGCATCATCCGCCAGTGCGTGGAATGGCTGCGCAACAACCCGGGCCCGGTCATGATCGAGAACCACAAGATCGCCCCGCCCAAGCGCACCGCCATGAAGACCAACATGGAAGAGCTGATCCACCACTTCAAGCTCTTCACCGAAGGTTTCCACGTGCCCCCGGGCGAAGCGTTTGCTTCGGTGGAGCATCCCAAGGGCGAGTTCGGCATCTACCTGGTGTCGGACGGCGCCAACAAGCCGTACCGCCTGAAGATTCGGGCCCCCGGCTTCGCCCACCTGCAATCGCTGGACGAAATGTCGCGCGGTCACATGATCGCCGACGCCGTCACCATCATTGGTACGCAGGACATCGTTTTCGGCGAGATCGATCGCTGATCCGCCAGACAGTCACGAGCACGCCCGCATAACCCGGATTCAAACTATGCTGCTTTCCGAACAGGCCTACCAGAAAATCGACCGAGAACTCGCCAAGTTCCCGGCCGACCAGCGGCAGTCCGCCATCATGGCCTCTCTTGCCATCGCGCAGGAAGAGAAGGGCTGGTTGGCTACCGACATCATCGAAGATGTGGCCAACTACATCGGCGTCCCGCCCATCGCGGTGCAGGAAGTCGCCACCTTCTACAACATGTTCGACGTCAAGCCCGTCGGCAAGACCAAGATCGCGGTCTGCACCAACCTGCCCTGTGCCTTGCGCGACGGCGAACGCGCCGGCGACTACCTCAAGCGCAAGCTGGGCGTGGACTACCGCGAAACCACCGCCGACGGCCAGTTCACCCTGGTCGAGGGCGAGTGCATGGGCGCCTGCGGCGATTCCCCCGTGCTGATCGTGAACAACAAGCATATGTGCGTGCGCATGACCGAAGAGAAGCTGGACGCGCTGGTCGCGGCCCTCAAGGCGCAAGGAGAGTCGGCATGAACGCGCCGGACATCTACAAGCAGTTCGCGCAGGGCCTGGAGCCCAACCCGCTGAACGACCTGTCCAATTCGATGTGCCTGCACGGCCGTCACATCAAGCCGCAGATTCTGGCCGACGTCGACGGCGCCAACTGGCGCCTGGCCGACTACGTCAAGCGCGGCGGCTACGAAGCCCTGCGCAAGATCCTCACCACCGGAATGAAGCCGGAAGACGTGATCGCCGAAGTCAAGGCGTCGGGGCTGCGCGGCCGTGGCGGCGCGGGCTTCCCGACCGGCCTGAAGTGGAGCTTCATGCCGCGCGCCTTCCCGGGCCAGAAATACCTCGTCTGCAACTCGGACGAAGGCGAACCCGGCACGTTCAAGGATCGCGACATCCTGCGCTTCAATCCGCACATCGTGATCGAAGGCATGGCGATCGCCGCCTACGCGATGGGCATCAGCGTCGGCTACAACTACATCCACGGTGAAATCTTCGAAGTCTACGAGCGCTTCGAAGAGGCCCTGGAAGAAGCGCGCGCCGCCGGTTTCCTGGGCGACAGGATCCTGGGTTCGGAATTCAACTTCCAGCTGCACGCGTTCCACGGCTACGGCGCCTACATCTGTGGCGAGGAAACCGCGCTGCTGGAATCGCTGGAAGGCAAGAAGGGCCAGCCGCGCTTCAAGCCGCCGTTCCCGGCCAGCTTCGGCCTGTACGGCAAGCCCACCACCATCAACAACACCGAAACCTTCGCGGCGGTGCCCTGGATCATCCGCAACAGCGGCCAGGCCTACCTCGAAGTCGGCAAACCCAACAACGGCGGCACCAAGCTGTTCTCGATCACCGGCGACGTCGAGCGTCCCGGCAACTACGAGATCCCGCTGGGCACCCCGTTCTCGACCCTGCTGGAACTGGCGGGCGGCATGCGCGGCGGCAAGAAGCTCAAGGCCGTGATCCCGGGCGGTTCGAGCGCCCCGGTGCTGCCGGCCGACATCATGATGGAAACCACGATGGACTACGACGCCATCGCCAAGGCGGGTTCCATGCTGGGTTCGGGCGCCGTGATCGTCATGGACGAGACGCGCTGCATGGTCAAGTCGCTGCTGCGCCTGTCGTATTTCTATTTCGAGGAAAGCTGCGGCCAGTGCACGCCGTGCCGCGAAGGCACCGGCTGGCTGTACCGCATGGTGCACCGCATCGAAAACGGCCACGGCCGTCCGGAAGATCTGGACATGCTGGACAACGTGGCCGGCAACATCATGGGCCGCACCATCTGCGCCCTGGGTGACGCCGCCGCCATGCCCGTGCGTGGCTTCCTCAAGCATTTTCGCGACGAATTCGCGCACCACATCGAGCACAAGTCGTGTGTGGTTCCGCAATATCTGTAGGTCTCAGGAACAGCAATGGTTGAACTAACCGTCGACGGCAATACGGTAGAAGTGCCCGAGGGCAGCATGGTGATGCATGCGGCCCAGAAAGTCGGGCTTTACGTGCCGCATTTCTGCTACCACAAGAAACTGTCCATCGCGGCCAACTGCCGCATGTGCCTGGTCGAAGTGGAAAAGGCGCCCAAGGCGCTGCCCGCCTGCGCCACCCCCGTGACGAACGGCATGGTCGTGCACACCTGCTCCGAGAAGGCTCGTGCCGCTCAGAAGTCGGTGATGGAATTCTTGCTCATCAATCACCCGCTCGACTGCCCGATCTGCGATCAGGGCGGCGAATGCCAGCTGCAGGACCTGGCCGTGGGCTACGGCGGCTCTTCCTCGCGTTACCAGGAAGAAAAGCGCGTGGTGTTCCACAAGGACCTGGGCCCGCTGGTTTCCGCCGAGGAAATGAGCCGCTGCATCCACTGCACCCGCTGCGTGCGCTTCGGCCAGGAAATCGCCGGCGTCATGGAACTGGGCATGCTGGGCCGTGGCGAGCACTCCGAGATCACCTCGTTCGTGGGCCGCTCGATCGAGTCCGAGCTCTCGGGCAACATGATCGACATCTGTCCGGTGGGCGCGCTGACCTCCAAGCCCTTCCGCTACAGCGCCCGCACCTGGGAACTGGCCCGTCGCCGTTCGGTCAGCCCGCACGACAGCCTGGGCGCCAACCTGGTGGTCCAGGTCAAGGGCGACCGCGTGATGCGCGTGGTGCCGTTCGAAGACGAAGCCATCAACGAATGCTGGATCAGCGACCGCGACCGCTTCTCGTATGAAGGCCTGAACAGCGAAGACCGCCTGGCCGCGCCGATGATCAAGGGCGCCGACGGCAAGTGGCAGGAAGCCTCTTGGGCTGACGCCCTGGCTGCCGTGGCCCAGGGCCTGTCGCGCGTGCGTGACAGCTTCGGCGCCGGCCAGATCGGCGCCCTGGCGTCGGAATACGCCACCACCGAGGAATACGCGTTGCTGGGCCGCCTGGTCCGCGCGCTGGGTTCCGAGAACATCGACTTCCGCCTGCGCCAGACCGACCCGGCGTTCGACGCCGCGCTGACCGGCGCGCCGTGGCTGGGCATGCCCATCGCCGAACTCGACAACCTGGACCGCGTCCTGGTGGTTGGCTCGTTCCTGCGCAAGGACCACCCGCTGATGGCCCAGCGCCTGCGCCAGGCCGCCAAGCGCGGCACGCAGATCCTGATGGTCGACAGCGCCGCCGACGATCCC
Source organism: Achromobacter sp. CSND-B12 (assembly GCF_052906545.1). NCBI lineage: Bacteria > Pseudomonadati > Pseudomonadota > Betaproteobacteria > Burkholderiales > Alcaligenaceae > Achromobacter > Achromobacter sp. CSND-B12. The sequence goes on from NZ_JBREGJ010000001.1 coordinate 4,694,999, forward strand.
CTGATGCCGGTCGCCGGCCGCCTCACCGTGGCCCCGTCCGAGCTGCCGCGCGCCCTGGCCGAAGTGGCCGTGGCCCTGGCGCAAGCCAAGCAAGCCGCGGTGCCGGCCGAATTCGCCTCGGTCACGCCGGGCGAGAACGCCAAGATCATCGCCGCCAGCCTGGCGTCGGGTTCCAACACGGCCGTGCTGATGGGCAACCTGGCCGTGGCCAGCGCCCAGGCCTCGACCCTGGCCGCCAACGGCCGCGCCGTGGCAGACCTGGCCGGCGGCAAGTTCGGCTTCCTGACCTCCGGCGGCAACACCGTCGGCGGTTACCTGGCCGGCGCCATCCCGGGCAAGGGCGGCAAGAACGCTGCCGCCATGCTGGCCGAGCCGCTCAAGGCCTACGTGGTGCTGCACGCCGAGCCGCTGCTGGATGCCGACAACGGCCAGCAGGCCATCGCCGCGCTGCGCGGCGCGCAGTTCGCCGTGGCCCTGACGCCTTACCGTTCGGCCGCCGCCGAATGGGCCGACGTCATGCTGCCGGTGGCGCCGTTCACCGAGACCTCGGGCACGTTCGTCAACGCCCAGGGCCTGGCCCAGAGCTTCAAGGGCACGGTCGCGCCGTTCGGCCAGACCCGTCCGGCCTGGAAGGTCCTGCGCGTGCTGGGCAACGTCCTGCACCTGGCCGGCTTCGATGACGAAACCTCCGAGTCCGTGCGCGATGCCGCGCTGGCCGGTGGCGTCGAAGGCCGCCTGTCCAACGACATCAAGGCGCCGCTGGGCCTGGGCCAGCCCCTGACCGGGCTGGAACGCGTCGCCGACGTGCCGATCTACCGCAGCGACGCCATGGTGCGCCGCTCGGAACCGCTGCAGGCCGCGCCGGCTTCGAAGAGGCCCGCCGCGCGCATGAACGGCAACACGCTCACCAGCCTCGGCCTGACCGCCGGCGTCAAGGTGCGCGTGACGGGCGGGCAGGGCGCTGTCGAGCTCGAAACCGTGCAGGACGACGCCGTGGCCGATCGCGCCGTGCGCATCGCCGCAGCCTTTGAAAATACCGCAGCCCTGGGTGGCGCATTTGGTCAACTCAGCGTGGAGCGTGCCTGATGGAATGGCTCAATGTTCTTGAAAGCCACGGAACGGCATTGCTCGGTCCGACGGTCTGGATGGTTCTCTGGACGATCATCAAGATCGTGGTCATCGCCGTGCCCATCATCCTGTGCGTCGCCTACCTGACGTACTGGGAGCGCAAGATGATCGGCGCCATGCACGTGCGCATGGGCCCGAACCGCGTCGGTTTCAAGGGGCTGCTGCAGCCGTTCGCCGACGTGTTCAAGCTGCTGACCAAGGAAGTCGTGGTCCCCAGCCAGGCCAACAAGGTGCTGTTCGTCGTGGCCCCCGTGGTCACGCTGATGCCGGCCCTGGCCGCCTGGGCGGTGGTGCCGTTCGGCCCCGACGTGGTCCTGGCCAACGTCAACGCCGGCTTGCTGTACATCATGGCCATCACCTCGATCGGCGTGTACGGTGTGATCGTCGCCGGCTGGGCCTCGAACTCCAAGTACGCGTTCCTGGGCGCGCTGCGCGCCTCGGCCCAGATGCTCTCGTACGAACTGGCCATCGGCTTCGTGCTGGTGACGGTGCTGCTGGTGTCCGGCAGCCTGAACATGTCCGAGATCGTGCATGTGCAGAACCGCGGCTGGTTCGCCGACAAGGGCCTGACGTTCCTGTCCTGGAACTGGCTGCCGCTGCTGCCGCTGTTCGTGATCTACGTGATCTCGGCCGTGGCCGAAACCAACCGCCACCCGTTCGACGTGGTGGAAGGCGAATCGGAAATCGTGGCCGGCCACATGGTCGAATACTCGGGCATGGCCTTCGCGCTGTTCTTCCTGGGCGAATACGCCAACATGATCCTGCTGTCGTGCATGGCCTCGATCATGTTCCTGGGGGGCTGGGCTTCGCCGATCGACATCGCGCCGCTGACCTGGATCCCGGGTTGGATCTGGCTCGGTCTCAAGACGTTCGTCGTGGTTTCGTTGTTCGTGTGGTTCCGCGCGTCGTTCCCGCGTTACCGCTACGACCAGATCATGCGTTTGGGTTGGAAGATCTTCATCCCGCTGACCGGTGTTTGGCTGGTCATTGTGGCGATCTGGATGCAGACGCCCTGGAACATTTGGCGCTAAGCCGCCAGGCAGAGGCAGGATATGGAAGCGATCAAAGATTTCTTCGGCAGCTTGATGCTGGCCGAACTGCTCAAGGGCATGCGCCTGACGGGCAAGTATTTCTTCAAGCGCAAGGTGACCTTGCGCTACCCGCAGGAAAAGACGCCGACCTCGGCGCGTTTCCGCGGCCTGCACGCGCTGCGCCGCTACCCCAATGGGGAAGAGCGTTGCATCGCGTGCAAACTGTGTGAAGCCGTGTGCCCCGCGCTGGCCATCACCATCGAGTCGGACCAGCGTGACGACGGCACCCGCCGCACCACGCGCTACGACATCGACCTGACCAAGTGCATTTTCTGCGGCTTCTGTGAGGAAAGCTGCCCCGTGGACTCGATCGTGGAAACGCACATCCACGAATACCACGGCGAAAAGCGCGGCGACCTGTATTTCACCAAAGACATGCTGCTCGCCGTGGGCGACCGCTACGAAGCCGAAATCGCCCGCCGCCGGGCCGAAGACGCTCCCTACCGTTGAGCCCAGGGTCCTGATCCATGACTTTTACCACTGTCCTGTTTTACATACTGGCCGCCGTGCTGGTGATCGCGGCGTTCCGCGTGATCACCGCGCGCAGCCCGGTCACCGCCGTCCTGCACCTGATCCTGGCGTTCGCCAACGCGGCCATGCTGTGGATGCTGCTGGGCGCCGAGTTCCTCGCGCTGCTGCTGGTGCTGGTGTACGTGGGCGCCGTGATGGTGCTGTTCCTGTTCGTCGTCATGATGCTCGACATCCGCATGGATGCGCTGCGCCAGGGCATGAAGACCTACCTGCCGCTGGGCCTGGTGATCGGCCTGGTGATGGTGCTGGAAATGGCCTTCGTGCTGGGTTCGACCTGGTACGGCGCGGGCCCGCAGGCCCCGGTCGCCGGCGACTACAACAACGCCCGCGCCCTCGGTGAAGCGATGTACACGCACTACATCTACGCCATCGAAGTCGGCGCCGCGCTGCTGCTGGTCGGCATGGTTGCCGCCATCGCGCTGACCCTGCGCCGCCGCCGCGACGTCAAGTACAACGACCCGGTCGCCGCCGTCCGCGTGCGCTCGAAGGACCGCTTCCGCATGGTGAGCATGCCCGCCCAGAGCGAGCGCGCCCAGGCCCAGAACGGCACCGCCGCGCCCGCCGCGCCCCAAGGAGAAAAACAATGACGCTGACGCTGGCCCATTACCTGATCCTGGGGGCGATCCTGTTCGCCATCGGGATCTTCGGCATCTTCCTGAACCGCCGCAACCTGATCATCCTGCTGATGTCCATCGAGCTGGTGCTCCTGGCCGTCAACATGAACTTCGTGGCGTTCTCCAGCTGGTTCGGCGACACCGCCGGCCAGGTGTTCGTGTTCTTCATCCTGACCGTGGCCGCCGCCGAAGCGGCGATCGGCCTGGCCATTTTGGTGCTGCTGTTCCGCAACCTGAACACGATCAACGTTGACGAACTCGATCGCCTGAAGGGCTGACGGGGTATTGGAAGAAAATGTCTAGCTCACCCAATCTCTACCTGCTCATCGCGCTGGCGCCGCTGGCCGGAGCAATCCTCGCGGGCCTTTTCGGCACCGGGTTCCTGGGCCGTCCGATCGGCCGCCGCGCCTCGCACGTCATCACCATCCTGGGCGTGCTCATCTCCGCCATCGGTTCGGTGGTGGTGCTGGGCGACGTGCTCAACGGCCTGCGCTTTGACGGCGCGGTCTACACCTGGAGCCTGATCGGCCAGACCAAGCTGGAAATCGGCTTCCTGATCGATCCGCTGTCGGCCATGATGATGGTCGTGGTGACCTCGGTGTCGCTGATGGTGCACATCTACACCATCGGCTACATGGCCGACGATCCCGGTTACCAGCGCTTCTTCTCGTACATCTCGCTGTTCACGTTCTCCATGCTGATGCTGGTGATGTCGAACAACATGGTGCAGCTGTTCTTCGGCTGGGAAGCGGTGGGCCTGGTGTCGTACCTGCTGATCGGTTTCTGGTATACCCGCCCGACCGCGATCTTCGCCAACATGAAGGCGTTCCTGATCAACCGCGTCGGCGACTTCGGTTTCGTGCTGGGCATCGGCCTGCTGTTCGCCTACGCCGGCACCATGCACTACGGTGAAGTGTTCGCCCAGGCCGACAAGCTGTCCAAGCTGACGCTGCCCGGTTCGGACTGGATGCTGCTGACCGTGGCCTGCATCTGCCTGTTCATCGGCGCCATGGGCAAGTCGGCGCAGGTGCCCCTGCATGCCTGGCTGCCCGACTCGATGGAAGGCCCGACCCCGATCTCCGCGCTGATCCACGCCGCCACCATGGTGACGGCCGGCATCTTCATGGTCGCGCGTTTCTCGCCGCTGTTCGAGCTGTCGGACACCGCGCTGTCGTTCATCATCGTGATCGGCGCCATCGGCGCGCTGTTCCTGGGCATCCTGGGCATCATCCAGAACGACATCAAGCGCGTGGTGGCGTATTCGACGCTGTCGCAGCTGGGCTACATGACCGTCGCGCTGGGCGCCTCGGCCTACTCGGTGGCGATCTTCCACCTGATGACGCACGCGTTCTTCAAGGCGCTGCTGTTCCTGGGCGCGGGCTCGGTCATCATCGGCATGCACCACGACCAGGACATCCGCAACATGGGCGGCCTGCGCAAGTACATGCCCATCACCTGGATCACCTTCCTCTTGGGCACGCTGGCCCTGGTCGGCACGCCGTTCTTCTCGGGTTTCTACTCGAAGGAACACATCATCGAAGCGGCCGGCGCCGCCCACGTCTGGGGCGCCAGCTTCGCCTACTACGCCACGCTGATCGGCGTGTTCGTGACCTCGCTGTACTCGTTCCGCGTGTACTTCCTCGTCTTCCACGGCAAGGAACGCTTCGACACCAGCGACCACGGTCATGGCCACGGCCACGACGCGCACGGCCATGACGCGCACGGCCATGACGACCACGGCCACGACGACCATGGCCACCATGGCGGCAAGCCGCACGAGTCGCCCTGGGTCGTTACCCTGCCGTTGATCCTGCTGGCGATCCCGTCGGTGCTGATCGGCGCCTGGGCGGTGGATCCGATGCTGTTCGGCAAGTTCTTCAACGGCGTGATCACGGTGCTGCCGCAGCATCCCGCCATGCACGAACTGCATGAAGAATGGCACGGCTGGGTCGCCTTCGGCCTGCACGCCTTCCAGACCCTGCCGTTCTGGCTGGTCGTGGCCGGCGCGGTCATCGCCTGGTACTGCTACCTGATCAACCCGAAGGTCCCGGCCGCGATCAAGTCGAGCCTGTCGGGCGTGAACAAGGTGCTTGAGAACAAGTACTACGTCGACTGGGTCAACGAGCAGATCATCGCCCGCGGCCTGCGCTGCCTGGGCCGTGGCCTGTGGCAGACCGGCGACCGCGGCATCATCGACGGCCTGCTGATCAACGGCAGCGCCCGCGTGGTGGGCTGGGTGTCGGCGATCAGCCGCCACCTGCAGTCCGGCTTCATCTATCACTACGCGTTCGCGATGATCATCGGCATCATGGCGCTGGTGACTTTCTTTGTGCTGATTCCCCAATGATGGCAAGCGAGATGGCATCCAACACTTTCCCCTGGCTCACGCTTGCGATCTTTGTCCCGATCGTATTCGGCCTGCTGGTGCTGGCGGTGGGCCGTGACGACCGTCCCGGCCTGACGCGCGGCCTGTCGCTGATCGGCTCGATCGCCGGCTTCCTCGTCACGATCCCGCTGTACGCCGGGTTCGACTCCAAGACGGCTGCCATGCAGTTCGTCGAGAAGACCTCCTGGATCGAAGCCTTCAACGTCAACTACCACCTGGGCGTTGACGGCATTTCGCTGTGGTTCGTGCTTCTGACCGCGTTCATCACCATTATCGTGGTGCTGGCCGGCTGGGAAGTCATCACCAGCCGCGTGTCCCAGTACATGGCCGCCTTCCTGATCCTGTCGGGCCTGATGGTGGGCGTGTTCTGCGCGCTGGACGGCATGCTGTTCTACGTGTTCTTCGAAGCCACGCTGATCCCGATGTACATCATCATCGGCGTCTGGGGCGGACCGAACCGGGTGTACGCGGCCTTCAAGTTCTTCCTCTACACGCTGATGGGCTCGCTGCTGACGCTGGTGGCGTTCATCTACCTGTGGAATGCCTCGGGCGGTTCGTTCGACATCCTGACCTGGCAGCAGACCAAACTGGGCTACACCCCGCAGATCCTGATCTTCGTGGCGCTGCTGGCGGCCTTCGCCGTCAAGGTGCCGATGTGGCCGGTGCACACCTGGCTGCCGGACGCCCACGTCGAGGCGCCCACCGGCGGCTCCATCGTGCTGGCCGCGATCATGCTGAAGCTGGGCGCCTACGGTTTCCTGCGCTTCTCGCTGCCGATCGCGCCCGACGCCTCGCACAGCCTGGCCGGCCTGATGATCACGCTGTCGCTGATCGCCGTGATCTACATCGGCCTGGTGGCGATCGTGCAGGACGACATGAAGAAGCTGGTGGCCTATTCGTCGGTCGCCCACATGGGCTTCGTCACCCTGGGTTTCTTCATCTTCAACACGGCCGGCGTCGAAGGCGCCATCGTGCAGATGATCTCCCACGGCTTCGTTTCGGGCGCCATGTTCATGTGTATCGGCGTGCTCTATGACCGCATGCACTCGCGCCGCATCGCCGACTACGGCGGCGTGGTCAACGTGATGCCGCGCTTCGCCACGTTCTTCATCCTGTTCTCGATGGCCAACAGCGGCCTGCCGGCCACCAGCGGTTTCGTCGGCGAGTTCATGGTGATCATGGGCGCGGTCGAGCACAACTTCTGGATCGGCCTGCTGGCGGCCACAGCGCTGATCCTGGGCGCTTCGTATTCGCTGTGGATGGTCAAGCGCGTGGTCCTGGGCGACGTCGCCAACGACCACGTCCGCGAGCTGACCGATATCAACCGCCGCGAATTCGTGATTCTTGGCGTGATGGCGATCGCCGTGCTGTACATGGGGATCTATCCCAAGCCCTTCACCGACGTGATGCACGTGTCGGTCGAGGCCCTGCTGCAACACGTTGCCGTCTCGAAACTGTAAGACAAGACAATGATGCAATCCCAAATCGATTTCGCCCTGGCGACACCGGAAATCCTCCTGCTGCTTTTCGGCCTGGCTATCCTGCTCGTCGACGCGGTCAGCAATCACCCCGAGCGCAAGCCGACGTTCCTGCTGACCATGCTGGCGCTGGGCGTGCTGACCGTGGTGTCGGCGCTGCAGTGGAAGAACGGCGTCACGGGTTCGACCTTCAACGGCCTGTACGTCACCGACGAGCTGTCGCACCTGCTCAAGATCGCCTCGTACATCGCGGTGGCGGTCACGCTGGTCTACGGCCGCGTCTACGCCCAGCTGCGCGACATGATGCGCGGCGGCGAACTGTACGTGCTGACGCTGTTCGCCCTGCTGGGCCAAATGGTGATGATCTCGTCGGGCAACCTGATCTCGATCTACCTGGGCCTGGAGCTGATGTCGCTGGCGCTGTACGCGCTGATCGCGCTGCGTCGCGACAACGTCGTCGCCACCGAAGCCGCCATGAAGTACTTCGTGCTGGGCGCGCTGGCCTCGGGCTTCCTGCTGTACGGCATGTCGATGGTCTACGGCGCCACCGGTCACCTGGACCTGGCCGAAGTCTCCAAGGTCATCGCCGCCGGCAAGGCCGAGAAGCTGGCCCTGGTGTTCGGCATCGTGTTCCTGGTTTCGGGCCTGGCGTTCAAGCTCGGCGCCGTGCCGTTCCACATGTGGGTGCCGGACGTCTACCAGGGTTCGCCGACCGCGGTCACGCTGATCCTGGGCGGCGCGCCCAAGCTGGCGGCCTTCGCCATCACGCTGCGCCTGCTGGTCGACGGCCTGCACGGCCTGGCGGCCGACTGGCAGCCGATGCTGATGATCCTGGCGGTGCTGTCGCTGGCCATCGGCAACCTGACCGCCATCGCGCAGACCAACTTCAAGCGCATGCTGGCCTACTCGACCATCTCGCACATGGGCTTCGTGCTGCTGGGCCTGATGTCGGGCTCGGTGGCCGGCAAGCCGGAACTGGCGTCCGCCGCCTACGGCGCGTCGCTGTTCTACATGCTGACCTACGTGCTGACCACGCTGGCCAGCTTCGGCATCGTGCTGCTGCTGTCGCGCCAGGGTTTCGAGTGCGAGCACATCGACGACCTGAAGGGCCTGAACCGCCGCAGCCCGTGGCATGCCGCCATCGTGCTGCTGCTGATGTTCTCCCTGGCCGGCATCCCGCCGCTGGTGGGCTTCTACGCCAAGCTGGCGGTGCTGCAGGCGCTGGTCAGCGCCGGCCACGTCACGCTGGCCGTGATCGCGGTGCTGTTCTCGCTGATCGGCGCGTTCTACTACCTGCGCGTGGTCAAGGTCGTGTACTTCGACGAGCCGGCGGCCGATGCCGCCCCGATGTCGGCCACCTGCGGCCAACGCGGCGTGCTGTCGGTCAACGGCCTGCTGATCCTGGTGCTGGGCCTGTTGCCCGGCGGCCTGATGGCCCTGTGCGTGCAGGCCATCCGCAGTTCGCTCAGCCTGTAAGCGGAACGGGCCATGAACCAGACCCTGGCGGTATGGCTCCTGATCGCGCTGGCCCTGGTCAGCGCGAACCTGCCTTTCCTGACGGAGCGCGTGTTCGCCGTGCTGCCGTGGAAGCAGGGCGGAGCCGAGGCCGTCAAGCCGTTCTGGATGCGCCTGGTCGAAGTACTGGTGTTCTACCTGATCGTGGGCGCCCTGGGCTTCACGTTCGAGTCCGTGCTGGGCAATCGCTTCGCGCAGACCTGGGAGTTCTACGCCATCACGTTGAGCCTGTACCTGGTGCTGGCTTATCCGGGATTCGTGTATCGCTATCTCTTCAAGCGCCATCCCCGCCTGCGGACCTGAACCGCTCGCCACGCCTTCGCAGTACCTGCCAAACGCCCCGCAAGGGGCGTTTTGCTTATGCGTGCCAGCGTTGCCGTCGATTGCCGTTTTCGTGGCGAAATGGCATCACACCGCGCCGCTCTCGCGTTACCGCGTCCGATTTCCGGGCACGGCCTGAACTCGATCAGCTTTCCAATACAGAATCGCAACCTGTCATAAACAGGAATGCTTGTCATTCATGTTCTGGAGGTTGATGGTGAAGCACGAAGACTCGTATGCATTGAATACCCTGGCCAGTTCGCTGGCTGCCGCGGTGGCGGTTCCCGCACTGTTCATCAGCCCCTATGCGCTGGCACAGTCCGGCGCCCATGGCGTCACGCAGCTGGCGCCGGTGGAAGTGGAGGGCGAGGATTCGCCCTACCAGCCCGTTGCCGCGCAATCGCCCAAGATGACCGCGCCGCTGCTGGACACGCCGCGTTCGGTGCAGGTGGTGCCCAAGCAGGTCATGTCCGACCAGTCCGCCAGCTCCTTGCAGGACGTGCTGCAGAACTCGCCGGGTATCACCTTCGCTGCTGGCGAAGGCGGGCGCGCCGGCGGCGACCTGCCCGTCATCCGCGGCCAGAATGCCGCCAGCAGCCTGTTCCTGGACGGAATGCGCGATGCCAGCATGCAGGCGCGCGACACCTTCAACCTGGAACAGGTCGAGATCATCAAGGGGCCCGATTCGGTCTATTCGGGCCGCGGCGGTGCGGGCGGCAGCATCAACCTGGTCAGCAAGGCGCCCAAGGCCAAGGATGCCATCGAGGTCACGGGCCAGATCGGCACCGATCGCAACTACCGGGGAAGCGTCGACAGCAACTGGCGGCTGGGCGAAAAATCGGCCTTCCGCCTGAATGTCATGGGCACCAAGGGTGACGTGCCGGGCCGCGACAGGGCGGTGAATTTCGAGCGTTGGGGCGTGGCGCCGTCGCTGATGCTGGGCATGGGCACGCCGACCCGCATCACGCTGAGCTACTACCACTACCAGAACGACAGCATGCCGGACTACTCCATCCCCTACGACCCGCGAGTGGGTCTGCCGGTCACGGAGACCCTGGGGATCAGCCGCAAGAACTTCTACGGCCTGGCCGAACGCGACTTCATGAAGACCCGCGATGGCATGGCCACCGTCGATTTCCAGCACGATTTCTCCGACAAGCTCACGTTGCGCAACGTGGTTCGATATGGCCGCGAAACCGCCGATTACCTCGCCACCCAGCCCGACCTCACGCTCGCAAACCTGCCCGCGGGGATCGTGGACAGGCCGGCCTACGGCAGGTACTACACCACCAAGGCATTCGCCAACCAGACCGACCTGAGCGGCGAGTTCCTGACCGGCGCCGTCAAGCACGGGTTCGACCTGGGCTTCGAGTACACCAGCGTGAAGCAGACCATGGCCTATACCAACGACCAGGTCCTGTCTTCGGATGGTGTCACCAAATGCCCGGCCGATCTGACGCAGACCTCGCTGCGCAATCCCGATCCGAACGTGGCCTACCCTTGCCGCACCGCCCGCAGCTGGCCGGCTCCCTACGCCACCGACACCCTGGCGCTATACGGCTTCGACACCCTCAAGTTCGACGAACAATGGCAGGCCAGCGTCGGCTTGCGCTGGGACAATTACCGCACCAGCGGCCACGACAAGAAAAAGCAGGGCTATAGCCGCACCGACAATCTGTTCAACTACCAGTTGGGCCTGGCCTACAAGCCCGTGCCCCAAGGCACGATCTATGCGTCCTATGGCACGTCGTCCACGCCGTCCGCGGTGGCGGGTGCCACGGCTTCCGACATCCTCAGGAAAAGCTCGGACGAGGCGGCGGCGCCGGAAAAGAGCCGTTCGGTCGAGGCGGGCGTCAAGTGGCTGGTCCTGGATGAACGCCTGACGCTCACGGGCGCGGTGTTCCAGGATACGCGCAGGAACACCAACATCGAGGTGTTGCCGAACGAATACGAGCAGGCCGGCCAGACCCGCGTGCGCGGCATCGAACTGGGCTTCTCCGGCGCCATCACGCCGGCATGGAACATCTATGGCGGCTATACCTTCCTGGACAGCAAGCTGATCCGGGGCGGACGCAAGGACATCGGCGCCGAGGGCCAGGATCTGCCGAACACGCCGCGCAATGCGTTCAGCCTGTGGTCCACCTACAAGGTGCTGCCTGAACTGACGTTGGGCGGCGGCGCCTACTATGTCGACAAGGTCTACGGCAACGCCGACGCGGGCGTCGATGCCAGCGGCGCTCCCAAGGCGCGCTGGGTGCCGTCGTACTGGCGCTTCGATGCGATGGCCAAGTACAAGTTCAGCTCCCACCTGGCGTTGCAGCTCAATGTCCTGAACGTGTTCGACCAGACTTTCTACACCCGGGCCAGGCCGAAGAACCACGCCGCGCTCGGCACGGGCAGGGCGGCGCTGCTGTCCGTGAGACTGCGCTATTGAGCGGTATGCAGACCGGGCGGCCACCTTGCGGTGGCCGCCCTTCTCTGCGGATCCGCCAAGATCAGCTTTCGAACCAGTTCAGCACGCCGTCCAGGCCCGAGACGTTCAGCGCGTAGCGGGTCTGCTGCCGCACCAGCGGCTTGGCGTGGTAGGCCACCGGGAAGCCGGCGGCGCCCAGCATCTTCAGGTCGTTGGCGCCGTCGCCCATGGCGATGACCTGCTCCCTGGTGGCGCCGTGGGTGCGGGCGAACTCGCGCAGGTAGACGGCCTTGGCGTCGGCGTCCAGGATATCGCCCAGCACGCGGCCGGTCAGCACGCCGTTGTCGATTTCCAGCGTGTTGGCGTGCGCGCTGTCCAGCTTCAGGCGTTCGCGCAGGCGGTCGGTGAAGAAGGTGAAGCCGCCGGACACCAGCAGCACCTTGATGCCGGCGGCCTGGGCGGTGGTGATCAGGCGTTCTGCGCCCGGGTTCAGGCGCAGCTTTTCGGTGTAGACCTGTTCCAGCGCTTCGGCCGGCACGTCCTTGAGCAGCGCCACGCGGCGCCGCAGGCTTTCGGCGAAGTCCTTGATCTCGCCGCGCATCGCGGCTTCGGTGATTTCCGAGACCTTGTCCTTGACGCCGGCCACGCCGGCGATCTCGTCGATGCACTCGATGTTGATGAGCGTCGAGTCCATGTCCATCGCCAGCACCTTGCAGTGCGACAGCTTCAGGCCGGCCGGCACGAAGGCGGTGTCGATGCCATGGCGATCGGCCCACGCCACCACGTCGGCGCGGGTGGCGTCGTCGTGCTGCACGTCGAGCAGGCGCGCGGCCGTGGCGCTGATGCGGGCCACGCCTTGCGCCTGCGCCAGGGCGGCGAGCTGTTCGGCGTGTTCGACGGTCAGGCCGGGGGATTGGACGACGAGGTGATGGATAGTCATAAAAATGCGAAGGTCGGGGCGGGTTACTTCAAGGCGCGCAGCACGGCGCGCACGGCATCGGCGCGAGCCGGGATCTGCGCGGCCTTGATCTCAACCCGCAATTTATCCTGTCCGGCGAGTTTGATGTGGCGTTGCCGCTGCACCAGCTCGATGATTTTCGCCGGATCGACGCTGGTCTTGGGGCCGAACTGCAGCAGCGCCTGGGTTTCGCTGGCGTCGATCTTGACGATGCCCAGCGGTTGCGCGGCCAGGCGCAGGCGGTGCGTGGTCAGCAGCGTCTGCGCCGCTTCGGGCAGCTTGCCGAAGCGGTCGATCAGTTCTTCCTGGATCTGGATCAGGTCGTCCTCGTCGGCGGCGTGGGCCAGGCGCTTGTAGACGCTCAGGCGCGCGTGCACGTCGGCGCAGTAGTCGGACGGCAGCAGCGCCGGCGCGTGCAGGTTGACCTCGCAGGCCAGGTTGAAGGGCGCGTCCAGGTCCGGCTCTTCGCCGGCGCGCAGGGCGCGCACCGCTTCGTTGAGCATCTCGTTGTACATCGAGAAGCCGACTTCCTGGATGTTGCCCGACTGCGAATCGCCCAGCACTTCGCCGGTGCCGCGGATCTCCAGGTCGTGCATGGCCAGGTAGAAGCCCGAACCCAGTTCCTCCATGGCCTGGATCGCCTCCAGCCGCTTCTTGGCGTTGCTGGTGATGGCGTCCTCGCCCGGTGTCAGCAGGTAGGCGTAGGCCTGGTGGTGCGAGCGGCCGACGCGGCCGCGCAGCTGGTGCAACTGCGCCAGGCCGAAGCGGTCGGCGCGGTGGATCACGATGGTGTTGGCGCTGGGCACGTCGATGCCGGTCTCGATGATGGTGGTGCACAGCAGCACGTTGTAGCGCTGCTGGTAGAAGCCCTTCATCACCTGTTCCAGGTCGCGCTCGGGCATCTGGCCGTGGGCCACCGCGATGCGGGCTTCGGGCACCAGCTCTTCGAGGCGCGCGCGGCGGTTGTGGATGGTCTCGACCTCGTTGTGCAGGAAGTAGCACTGGCCGCCGCGCTTGAGCTCGCGCAGCAGCGCCTCGCGCAGCGTGCTGCCGTCCTCGCGCCGCACGAAGGTCTTGATGGCCAGCCGCTTTTGCGGCGCGGTGGCGATGACCGAGAAGTCGCGGATGCCTTCGAGCGACATGCCGAGCGTGCGCGGAATGGGCGTGGCGGTCAGGGTGAGCACGTCGACCTCGGCGCGCAGCGCCTTGAGCGCTTCCTTCTGGCGCACGCCGAAGCGGTGTTCCTCGTCGATGATGACCAGCCCGAGGCGCTTGAACTTCACGTCCTTGGACAGGATCTTGTGGGTGCCGATGACGATGTCGACGCGGCCGTCGTTGATGCCCTCGATGGCGGCCGATACTTCCTTGGCCGAGCGGAAGCGCGACAGCTCCACCACCCGCACCGGCCAGTCGGCGAAGCGGTCGGAGAAGGTCTGCGCGTGCTGTTCGGCCAGCAGGGTGGTGGGGCAGAGCAGGGCGACCTGCTTGCCGTTGGCCACCGCCAGGAACGCGGCGCGCAGCGCCACCTCGGTCTTGCCGAAGCCGACGTCGCCGCACACCAGGCGGTCCATCGGCCGGCCCGAGGTCATGTCGGCGATCACGGCCTCGATGGCGGCGGCCTGGTCGGCCGTTTCCTCGAAGCCGAAGCCTTCGGCGAAGGCCTGGTAGTCGTTCAGCGGCAGGTTGAAGGCGAAGCCCTCGCGCGCGGCGCGCTGGGCGTACAGCGCCAGCAGCTCGGCGGCGGTGTCGCGCACCTGCTTGGCCGCCTTGCGGCGCGCCTTGTCCCACTGGCCCGAGCCGAGCTGGTGCAGCGGCGCGGCTTCCGGATCGGCGCCGCTGTAGCGGGCGATCACGTGCAACTGCGACACCGGCACGTACAGCGTGCTGCCGTTGGCGTATTCGAGATGCAGGAACTCCATCTCGCCTTCGCCCATGTCCATGTTGACCAGGCCGTGGTAGCGGCCGATGCCGTGCTGCGCGTGCACCACCGGGTCGCCGGCGCGCAGTTCGGACAGGTCGCGCACCATCGCTTCGACGTTGCTGGCGCGTTCCTGGTCGCGCTTGCCGCGCCGGCCGGTGGCGGCGACGCCGGGATACAGGTCGTTTTCGGTCAGGAACGCCAGCCCGGCCTGCGGCAGCTCGAAGCCGGTGGCCAGGGGCGCGGCGACGATGCCGAAATGGGCGTCGGACGCGAGAAAAGCCTCGATGGTCTCGGGTTGCGCGTCGGGCGTGACGCCGAACTCGTTCAGCATCTGCACCAGCGTCTCGCGCCGGCCCGCCGAATCGGCGCACAGCAGCACGCGGCCATCGTGCCGCCCCACCAGCGCGCGCAGTTTGGCGATCGGATCTTCGGCGCGGCGCGCGACGCTGACGTCGGGCGCGGCGCGGAAGTCGGGATGCGGCTGGCCGGCGCCCAGCGCCAGGCGGCGGAAATCCTTCAGGCGGGCGTACAGCGCCTGCTCGTCCAGGAACAGCGCGGACGGCGGCAGCACCGGCCGTTCGCGGTCGCTTTTCAGGAAGCCATAGCGGCTGCCGGTGTCCTGGCTGAAGCGCATCATGGCGTCGTCGATGTCGCCGACCGTGACGGTGAGCGTGCCTTCGGCCAGGTAGTCGAACAGCGTGGCCGTCTCGTCGAAGAACAGCGGCAGGTAGTACTCGACCCCGGCGAAGGGGATGCCGTTGCCGATGTCCTTGTAGGGCAGGGCGCGCGAGGGATCGCCTTCGAACACTTCGCGGAAACGCGCGCGGAAGCGGTTGCGCGATTCCTCGTCCATGGGAAATTCGCGCCCCGGCAGCAGTTGCACCTCGCGCACCGGATACAGGCTGCGCTGGGTGTCGACGTCGAAGCTGCGGATGGTCTCGATCTCGTCGTCGAACAGGTCAAGCCGGTAGGGCAGCGCCGATCCCATCGGGAACAGGTCGATCAGGCCGCCGCGCAGACAGAACTCGCCGGGCGCGGTGACCTGGGTGACGTGGTTGTAGTTGGCCAGCGTCAGCTGCGCGCGCAGCGCTGCTTCGTTGAGCTTGTCCTTCTGCTTGAAAGAGAAGGTGTAGGCTGCCAGGAAGGACGGCGGCGCCAGCCGGTACAGCGCGGTGGTGACCGGCACCGTGAGCACGTCCACCGTCTTCATCATCAGCGAATGCAGGGTATGCAGGCGCTCGGAGATCAGGTCCTGGTGCGGCGAGAAGGCGTCGTACGGCAGGGTTTCCCAGTCGGGCAGCTGGCGCACCCGCAGGCCGGGCGCGAACAGCGCGATTTCCTCGGCCAGGCGCTGGGCTTCCAGCGGCTCCGCGGTCAGCACCACCAGCGGCGCGCCGGCCTGCCGGGCCAGGTCGGCCAGCAGCCAGGCATCGCCCGAGCCGGGAGGCCGGGGTTGCGCATAGCGCGTGCCGGGCTTGAGCGCGGCGAGAGTGGGGGCGGTCGCGGGGACGGGCGGCGCTGCCGTGGCGGAGGAGGTGGGAGCGGGCATCAGGCTGGGAGCAGGCATCAAGCGGAAGATTATAAAATCACCGCACCATGTCTGACTCAATCATCGCAATCGTTCCCGCCGCCGGCGTCGGCGCCCGCGCCAGCCACCCCGGCGTCGAGAGCGTGCCCAAGCAATACCGTCCGTTGGCCGGACAGCCCATGCTGCGCCATGCCGTTGCGGCGCTGCTGGCCGACGAGCGCGTGTCGCAGGTGCGCGTGGCGGTGACGCCCGGCGATGGCTGGGTCGACCACGCGCTGGCTGGCCTGCCGCGCACCGTCTGGCGCGCCTGCGGCGGCGCGACGCGCGCCGATACGGTGGCCGGCGCCCTGGCCGAGAGCGGCGTGGCCGATGACACGTGGGTGCTGGTGCATGACGCGGCCCGCCCCGGCCTGCCGGCGCCGGCCCTGGCGCGCCTGATCGACGCCTGCCTCGCGGATGCGGTGGGCGGGCTGCTGGCGCTGCCCGTGGCCGATACCGTCAAGGCCGGCCACGAGCGGATCGAGCGCACGCTGGACCGCAACGGCCTGTGGCTGGCGCAGACGCCGCAGATGTTCCGCGCCGGCGTGCTGCGCGATGCGCTGACGGCGGCCGCGGTGAACGGCGTTGCCGTCACCGACGAGGCCTCGGCGATCGAGGCCGCGGGCTATGCGCCCCTGCTGGTGCCCGGCGCCATGCGCAATTTCAAGGTGACCTGGCCGGACGATTTCGAACTGATGGAAAAATGGCTATGAGTATTCCCTTCCGCGTTGGCCAGGGGTTTGACGTGCATGCGCTGGTGGAAGGCCGCCCGCTGATCATCGGCGGCGTGACCATTCCGCACAGCCACGGCCTGCTGGGCCATTCCGATGCCGACGTGCTGCTGCACGCCATCACCGACGCACTGCTCGGCGCCGCCGGGCTGGGCGACATCGGCCGCCACTTCCCCGATACCGATCCGGCCTTCAAGGGCGCGGATAGCCGCGTGTTGCTGCGCGAGGCCGTGGCGCGCGTGCGCCAGGCTGGCTGGACGCCCGTGAACATCGACGCCACCGTGCATGCCCAGGCGCCCAAGATCGGCCCGCATGCGCCCGCCATGGTCGGCAACATCGCCGCCGATACCGGCCTGGCCGAAACCGAGGTCAACATCAAGGCCAAGACCAACGAAGGCCTGGGATACCTGGGGCGCAAGGAAGGCATCTCCGCGACGGTGGTGGCGCTGCTGGCGCGGACCTGAGCGCCGTCCCATACCCTGCTTGCATCGATGGCGCGGTGTTTACCGCGCCATTTTCTCGGTGCGCGGGCGTTGTTTTATTCGCACGGATACATGTCCACAACAAATTAACAAACCGCAAAAAAGGGCGCGGACCGCGTGGCTGCTGCGGTTTGGCGCGCATCCCGCGTCGTTTGGGGCGCTCAGGCCGAAAACGCCCTGTGTTTTCGTCTTGCCGGGGCATTTGAACTGGAATATTCTGCCGCTACTTAACGTCTGGATAATAGGGACACTAGGATGCATGTACGTGGCGCTGCCTTATTCGTGGCTCTCGTCGCCTTTGGTTCGCCTGCACATGCAGAATTCGAGCAACAGCTCGGCCCGCTCGCGGGCGCTGTCCGCACGCAGTTGCTGCAAGGCTGGACCGCAGGGGTCGAGGATGGCTGGTTCACGCTGCGCAACAAGGCCACGGCCGGCAGCGAACAGACGCTCTACCTGAACGTCGGGCAACCGCCCGAAGGCGGCCGCATCACCGACGTCAACGTGGTCCTGAATTCGAAGAATCCCAAGGCTTCCATCGGCCTGGCGCTGACCAACCGTTCGCGCAAGGGGCTGTGCCTGCTCGAGCTCACGGCCGCCAAGCAGACCTTGCTGTTCTGTCTGGACGGCGACAAGCGCCGCGATATCGCCAACGTGCCCAATGTGGCCAAGCTGGACGGCTCCGATCGCATCAAGGTGGTCGAGGTGCCGGGCGCGGCGCGCTTCATCGTCAATGGCCAGAAGATCGGCGATATCGAGAACGAACCCGCGCTGGGTTCCGAGCTCGGCATCATGGCTTACGAGGTCGGCACCTTCGGGATCGCGGACTTCGCCATCAACACGAACGTCAATGCCAACACCGGCCAGGGCGGCGGCGGGCAACCGCAGCAGCAGCCGACGCGCGCGCCGCAGGCCTCGCCGGATTCAGGCGCCAGCAGCGGCTTGCCGGGGTCCGGCCCGTATCCGCGCTTTGGCGGCGACTCGCTGCGCATCGTGGCGGTGTACATCGGCATCATGCGCAGCATTTTCATGCATGAGTTCGGCCACGCGCTGATCGGCGAACTGGAGCTGCCCTCGACCGGCGCCGAGGAAGACGCGGTCGATATCTATTCGGCGCTGCAGATCGTCGAGCCGACCATGTACCCGTCCAGCGACAAGGACACCAACGCCATGGCCCAGGGCGCGGCCAAGTACGCGGCCCTGCAGTGGTACTACAGCGGCAAGCTGGCCGAGGCCAAGGGCGCCGGCAACTCGCCTTGGCAGGACGAGCACACGGGCGACCTCAAGCGCTTTCGCAACATGCTGTGCATCATGTATGGCGGCAACCCCGGCGTGTTCGCGTCGCTGGTCGACCAGGTCGGCTTCGAAGACCGCACCAAGGCGCGCTGCGCGGATGAATTCACCAAGCAGAACCGCGCCTGGCGCCGGATCCTGGCGCCGCATACCCGCGTCGGCACGTGGTCGCCCGATGGCCAGCAGCCGGCGAACGCCCCCGGCGCGCCGGTGAACGTGACCTTCGAGCCGTCGTCGCGCCGCATCGGCAACCTGTTCGCCAACAACTTGTCCGAAGCCATCACCAACAACATCAAGCTGCTGGGCCAGACCTACGTGTTGCCGCGGCCGGTGAACGTGGTCTTCAAGGATTGCGGCAAGCTCAACGCCTGGTACAGCCCGCGTGAAGGCTCCATCACCATGTGCTACGAGCTGATCGAGAATATCGCGGTGATGATCTCGGATATCGAGATGGGCACGGTCGGTGGCGAGCCCAAGCAGGGCGGGGCGGCGCCGCAGCAAGCCCCGCAACAGGCCCCGCAACAGCAGCCGCGCCAGCAACCGCCCGCCGGCCAGCCGCAGCGCGCGCCCGGCAACGGCGGTTTCGACGAGTTGCAGGATAGCGGCGTGCCGCCGACGACCCTGCTGTTCTCGGCGCCCTACAAGGGCCCGACGCCGAATTCCCATCCGCGCGCCAAGGTGATCACCACCAAGGACGTGGTGGCCCTGTTGACCGATGAAAAGAACAAGAACTTCCTGGTGATCGACACCAGCGGCCTGCGCGACACCATTCCCGGCGCCTTCCCGCTGAGCGATGCGGGTTCGGACGGCAGTGTGACGGACCAGATGCAGGAAGCCTTTGACGGCTGGCTGCACAAGAAGACGGGCACCGAGAAAGAACACAACGTGCCGCTGATCATCGTGGGCGCCGGCATGAACGACCGCTCCTCCTATAACGCCGCGCTGCGCGCCGGCATGATGGGTTGGCCGGTCTACTGGTATCGCGGCGGCATGGAGGCCTGGCTCGCCAACGGCCTGCCGACGGCTCCCGTCAAGTCCCAGGGACAATAGCGGCAGCGGGGCGGCGCAAGCGCCTTCCGGCAAATAAAGAAAGCCCGCCTGTGCGAACAGGCGGGCTTTTCATTGCCCGCGCGCGGCGGGGCGGGCCAGCGTGGCGGAGGCGGGCTTACTTGCCCTGCGCGGCCAGCGCCAGGGCGGCGGCGTTGACCACCGCGGCGATGCGGCCGGCGTCGCGCAACTGCTCGGTCGACAGGCCGTCCTGCTTCAGGTTCTCGTAGTGCGAACCGACGCAGAAATGGCACTTGCCGATGATGGAGGCCACCAGCGCGAACAGCTCGAAGCGCTTCTTTTCCACGCCGCCATGGGTGGCGTAGGCATTCATGCGCAGCTGGGCCGGCAGGCTCTTGAGCTGGGCGTCGCCGCTCATCTCGACGTAGGGGTACCAGGTGTTGTTCATGCCCATGAGCGCCGAGGCGGTCAGCGCGGCATTGGCGTCGGTTTCGGACAGGCCGCTCTTGAAGGCTTCGATCAGCACCGGGCTGCGCGCGGCGTAGGCGGCCGACAGGGCGGCGCCGACGGCGTCTTCCGGGGCCAGGGTCGAGCGGGCGATCACGGCGTCCAGATTCAGGCGGATGTCCTTGGCCCAATCCGGCAGCTGTTCCTTAATGGTCGTCAGAAATTCCATAGTTTTTACCTATAATCTAGCGCAGTTAAAGCCCGGCGAGGGACCCGCGAGCAGGTCCCGGCCGGGCTGGAAATTACAACGTGGCGCCGCCAACCGTACGGTTGCACGGGCACAGCTCGTCGGTTTGCAGGCCGTCGAGCAGACGCAGCACTTCTTCCGGGTTACGGCCGACGTTCAGGTTGTTCACCGAAACGTGCTGGATCGTGTTGTCCGGGTCGACGATGAAGGTGGCGCGCAGGGCAACGCCAGCACCCTTTTCACGCACGCCCAGCTGGTCGATCAGGGCGCCGGTGGTGTCGCCGAACTGGTAGTGACCCAGCTTGTTCAGGTCCGGGTGCTCACGGCGCCAGGCCAGCTTGACGAATTCGTTGTCGCTCGAGCCACCCAGCAGGACGGCGTCGCGGTCTTCGAAATCCTTGGCCAGCTTGTTGAAGCCGACGATTTCGGTCGGGCACACGAACGTGAAGTCCTTCGGGTAGAAGTAGATCACCTTCCACTTGCCGGGGAACGAGCTTTCGGTGATGTCTTCGAAAGCCGAGACGCCGTTTTCTTCGTGCTGGTTGAAGCCGGGCTTGACGCCGGTAACCTTGAAGGGCTCGAGTTTGTCGCCAACAGTTTTCATGTTTACTCCCAGTAGTTGTTGGTGGAATTAAGGCGGTGCCTCAAACCATAAATTCTACGCTATGGATTATCGTTGTCTAATTGATAATTCCTAAACTTCGCTTTGGGCAGCTCTATGCGGGCGGTCAGGCCGCCACCCTCGCGCGGCAGCATGCGCAGGGCGCCGCCCACGTGCTTGAGCAGGCGTTCGACGATGGCCAGGCCCAGGCCGGCGCCGCTGACGCCGGTGCGGGCGGCCTCGCCGCGCGAGAACGGCCGCAGCAGGCGGTCGACGTCTTCGGGGGCGATGCCGGGGCCGCGGTCGGACACCTCGATGACGATCATGCCGCCCTCAGCTTGCAGTGTCATGACCAGATGGGCCATGCCGTCGGTCGAACGGCCATAGCGGCGCGCGTTCTCGATCAGGTTGCTGACGATGCGTTTCAGGTCCAGCGCGGTGATGCGCGCGCGCAGGCCCGGTTCGAGGGTGGCGTCCAGTTCGCCGCCCAGCGAGGACGTGTGGCTGCGTTCACGCTCGTACAGCTCGGCCAGCACGGCCGAGATATCGGTGGCCAGTTGCGGCAGGGTGCCGGCGGGACGGGCGTATTCCATCAGCTGGCCGATACTGTGGTCGATCTGGCCCAGGTCCTCGTCGATGGCCTGGCGCGCGTCTTCCGACACGCCGCTCAGTTCGATTTCCAGGCGCATGCGCGCCAGCGGCGTGCGCAGGTCGTGGGAAATGCCGGCCAGCATCAGCTCGCGGTCGGCCTCGGCCTGCCGCAGGTCCTTGGCCATGCGGTTGAACGAGGCGTTCAGGTCGCGGATTTCCAGCGGCCCCTGCTCGGGCAGGGGCGCCGGGGTCTCGCCACGCGACAGCACCTGCGCCGCGCGCGCCAGCCGCGACAGTGGCCGGTTGACGAAGCCGACGCTGACCGCCGCGCCCACCAGGGACAGCAACAGCGCCGTGGCGCCCCATCCCAGCCATTCGATGCCGCCCGTCAGCCCGATTTGCTCGCGTTCGAACACCAGCCAATATAGGTCTTTCTCGATCTGGAAACTGACCCAGAAGCCCGGCACCTGGTTCACGCCCCAGGCGATCTGGGTCTCGGGGCCGAAGCGCGTGCGGATGTGCTGCGCCACGCGCTGCCAGTAATCGTCGTCGGGAAGGGCTTCGGCGAAGTCGGTGACCTCGCGCGGATAGACCTGGATGCCTTCATTGGTGGCCAGGTCGAGCAGGAGCTTGCTGCGTTCGCCGTTGTGCGAATAGATCAGCGCGGTGCGCGTGATATTGACGGCCGTGATCACCCGCTGCGCCATTTGATTGGCGCGCGGTCCCAGCTCCATGCTGAAGAAGACTTGTAGCCACGCCCCCAGGCTGACCAGCATGAGCGCGGCCAGCAACAGGAACGTGCGGCCGAACAAGCCGAGCCGCAGACGTGAAGTCAGGTTCCTGAAGGTTTTGCGCAAGCGGGGCACGAGGCTGCGCTCCTGCCCGGGGCGGGCGTGTCGATCAACTGCCACCGTCCGGCACAAACACGTATCCGAGACCCCAGACGGTCTGGATGAATACGGGCTTGGACGGGTTCGGCTCGATCAGCTTGCGCAGGCGCGAGATCTGCACGTCGAGGCTGCGGTCGAAGGCTTCGTATTCGCGGCCGCGGGCCAGTTCCATGAGCTTGTCGCGCGACAGCGGAATCTTCGGGTGGCGGGCAAACACCTTGAGCACCGAGAATTCGCCGGTGGTGATGGGCACCTGTTCGCCGTTGCGCGTGAGCGTGCGGGTCGACAGGTTCAGCACGTAGGGGCCGAAGGCGATGGATTCGTTTTCCTGGCTGGGAGCGCCGGGATGTTCCTCGGTGCCGCGGCGGCGCAGGATCGCGTTGATCCGGGCCAGCAGTTCGCGAGGGTTGAACGGTTTGGACAGGTAGTCGTCCGCGCCCATCTCCAGGCCGACGATGCGGTCGATTTCTTCCGCCTTGGCCGTCAGCATGATGATGGGGGTGTTGTCGTGGCCACCGCGCAGCCGGCGACAGATGGACAGGCCATCCTCGCCGGGCAGCATCAGATCCAGCACGAGCAGGTCGAAGTGCTCGCGTTGCCAGAGTTTGCCCATCTCTTTGGCGTCTTCGGCAACGAAAACGTTGAATCCCTGCTCGGACAGATACCGGCGCAGCAGATCGCGCAAGCGCGGATCATCGTCGACGACGAGGATTTTTCGGGTGGGGGTGGTGTTTTGCGTATTCATGGCCGGAAATGTAACAGTGACAAGAACCAGCGGCTAGTGGGCGTTCACAAGATATTACACATTGCGAACCATGGTTGAAATCCCCCTTACATACGGGGGCAAGCCCCCGGTATTTCGTACAATCTGCATCTATGGAACTAAACCTGCTGGCTCTGGAAACCTCTTCGTCGCGCTGCGGCGTGGCCCTTTTGCGCGCCTTCGACGGGCGGCTGGAGGTCGCCGTTCGCGAACACGAGGGCTCCCAGGAGCACGCGGAACGCCTTTTGCCCATGGCCAACGAACTGCTGGCCGAGGCCGGCCTGGCGCCCGGCGCCCTGCAGGCGGTGGCGTTCGGCCAGGGGCCGGGCGGCTTTACCGGGCTGCGCGTGGCCTGCGGCGTGGCCCAGGGCATGGCCATGGGGCTGGGAATCCCGGTATTGCCGGTGGTGTCGCACCAGGCCGTGGCCGCCCAGGCGGGCGGCGTGCCGGACGACGCCATCGTGGTGGCGCTGGACGCCCGCATGAATGAAGTCTACCTGGCGGTCTATCGCCCGGTTGCCGGTGCCGATGGAGAGTCCGTCTGGGAAACCCTGCAGGCCCCCTTGCTGATCGCGGCGGCCGAGGTCGTGCCCTGGACGGCGCACCACCTGCCCGCGTGGTCCCGCGCCGCTGGCCGGGCGCTGCAGCCCCTGCTGGCGGGCGATGCCTGGGATGCCTACGCCGCGGACATGTCGATACCGGCCGGATGGCGGCGCGCCGGCGAGGCGCAGCGGCCCGAGGCCGCCAGCGTCGCCCGCCTGGCGCGCCAGGCCTGGTCGCGGGGCGAGGCCGTCGCGCCGGAGCAGGCCGCGCCGCTCTACGTCCGAGACAAAGTGGCTTTCACCACCGCGGAACGCCTGCGGGGCGAGGGCGGCAACCCCAAGGCGCAATCCACGCTGGCGCCGGCATCTCCCCAGCCGCTGACCGACGCCGACCTGGACGAGGTGGTGGCCCTGGAGGCCAATGTCCAGTCGTTTCCCTGGACCCGCGGCAATTTCGCCGACGCGCTGGCGGCCGGCTATGGCGCCTGGACATTGCGCCGTGATGGCCGCGTGGCCGGTTTCTGTATCCTGATGTTTGCGCCCGACGTGGCCCATCTGCTGGTGATCGCGGTGGCGCGCAGCCTGCACCGCCAGGGGCTGGGCAGCGTCCTGCTCGACTGGTGCGAACAGCAGGCGCGCGAGCGCAGCCTGGACGGCGTGCTGCTCGAAGTGCGCCCATCCAATACCGCGGCGGTCGAGTTCTACAAGGCCCGCGGCTACCTGCAGATCGGCCTGCGGCGTGGCTACTATCCGGCCGAAAAGGGCGGACGCGAGGATGCCCTGGTGATGCAGAAGCGCCTGGACAGGCCCAAGGGAGCGACGGCGTGACGGCCCCGAACCCCACGCAGTCGGCGGCCGCGCCCCGCGTCAATCCGCTGCAGCGCCTGTGGCTGCGCGAGCTGGGCATGGAGCGCCTGTGGCTGCGCCCGGCGCCGCGGCCCGCGGTCGCGTCCGAGGCCCAGGCCGTTGTTTCCAAACAGGATTCGCCGGCAATGGCGACGCCGGGCGGCGCGCCGCCGGCACCGGTCCGCGACGCCGCGCCAGCGCCGACGGCCGTGGCATCGCCCGTCGCCGCGCGTCCCGCCGGGCCCGGCCCGGGCCTGCGCAATGGCCCGCCGCCCAAGCCGGCGCCCAAGCCCGAGGTCGCGGCCGACGCCGCCCCGGCGCCGATTCCGGTGGCCGAAGCGGTCAAGAACGCCAACCTGGACGAATTGCGCGAACAGGTAGTGGCCTGCACCGCCTGCGGCCTGTGCAGCGGGCGGCGCCATGCGGTGTTCGGCCACGGCGGCCAGCCCACGCGCTGGCTGGTGGTGGGCGAGGCGCCCGGCGAACAGGAAGACCGCCAAGGCCAGCCTTTCGTCGGCCGTTCCGGGCAATTGCTGGACTCGATGTTGTCGGCGGTGGGCATGAGCCGCGAGCGCGATGTATTCATCGCCAACGTGATCAAGTGCCGGCCCCCGGGCAACCGCAATCCCAAGCCCGAGGAAATCGCGGCTTGCAGCCCTTACCTGATGCGCCAGATCGCGCTGCTCAAGCCCGAGCGCATCCTGGTGCTGGGCCGGTTCGCGGCCCAGACGCTGCTGGGCACGGACGCGACCATCGGCAGCCTGCGCGGCCGCGTGCACCAGATGAAGACGGAAGAGGGGCGCGAGATCCCGGTGATCGTGAGCTATCACCCGGCCTATCTGCTGCGCAGTCCGGCCGAGAAGGCGCGCGCCTGGCAAGACCTGAAACTGGCGGCCCGGCAACTCTAGGCCGGGCCTGGCCGGCCGGCAAGACCGCCAATGAGCGGGCGCCACAAGGGCAGCCCGCCGCGATGATGATCAGCGCGCGTGCGGGTCGAGCGCGTGGCCGTGGCCTTCCTGGCCGATCTGGTCATGCAGCTCGGGGTTGGCCGCCAGGTTGCGCCGGCTCCAGCGCATGAACACCACCATCAGCACGGCCACCACGGTGCCGAAGATCACGATGATGATGTTGATCGGCAGTTGCAGCCACAGCAGCAGGGTGTACATGGCCACCATCAGCAGGATGTTGAGCTGCTCGTTGAAGTTCTGCACCGCGATCGAATGGCCGGCCGACAGCAGCACGTGGCCGCGGTGCTGCAGCAGGGCGTTCATGGGCACCACGAAAAAGCCCGCCAGTCCGCCGGTGATCAGCAGCAGCAGGTAGACGCTCCAGGGCGAATAGACCAACGGCATCAGCAGCACCACCAGCCCCATGGCCGCGCCCACCGGCAGCACCGCCAGGGCGCGCCGCAGCGGAATGCGGCCGGCCAGGATCGAACCCACCACCGTGCCCAGGGCGGCCACGCCCATCAGCATCGAGGCCTTGTCCAGCTGGTAGCCCAGGTGGCTGCGGCCCCATTCGATGACGATCAGTTGCAGCGTCGCGCCGGCGCCCCAGAACAGGGTGGTGACGGCCAGGGAAATCTGCCCCAGCTTGTCCTTCCAGAGCACGCGGACGTAGCCCCAGAAGGTGCGCATCAGCTTGACCGGGTTCTTCTGCTGCGGCGGATAGCGCACGTGGGTCGGCGGGATCAGCAAATTGCACAGCGCCGCCAGCAGGTAGACGAAGGCGATGACCAGGATGGCTGCCTCGGCCGGCGTGTGGACCAGCTTGCCGATGAAGGAATGTTGCAGCAGCGCGGTCGATACCGTGGTCGAGATCAGCAGGCCGCCCAGTACCGTGCCCAGGATGATGGAGAAGACGGTAAGGCCTTCGATCCAGCTGTTGCCCTTGACCAGCATGGTGGGGGGCAGCATTTCGGTGACGATGCCGTACTTGGCGGGGGAGTAGGCCGCCGCGCCGATGCCCACCACACCGTAGGCGGCGCAGACCAGGTAGGTCTGGTATTCAGGGGCGACGCCGATGCTGGCGTACGAGAACATGAGCAGACAGCCGGCCACCTTCAGGGCGTTGGTGGAGAACATCACGCGGCCCTTCGGATAGGAGTCGGCGATGGCGCCGACGAAGGCTGCCAGCACCACATAGGCCAGTGCGAAGGACCATTTCATGATCGGGGCCAGCCAGTCCGGGCCGTGCAGTTCCTGTATCAGGGCGATCGCGGCAATGAATAGCGCGTTGTCCGCCAATGACGAGAAGGCCTGCGCGGCCATGACCAGATAGAAACCTCGTTTCAAGAATGTCCCCGTACTTTGACCTGAGCCCGGTCGGTCTGCGTGAAAATTATGCGTCTTGCGAAAAAGTGTCAGCGAGTATAGCCCGTGGCGCGGGTAGGGCTATTCAGCGTTTGCCCGTGGGTTGCGGCAGGTCAGGCGGCGCGCGGCATGGGGGAGGGCAGTCCCCGGCTTGACCGTTGTTCACGTTTGGGGACAGACTGCCTGCGGTATCATACGACCCATCCGCGAGCCGGCCCCCCAGGGGCCGGTTTGCAATGTGTGCGGCAGGTCCGTTAACGCCTTTCGTTCAACCCACCCCGTCGTCATCGTACTGTGCGTCTTACTCAGCTCAAACTCGCCGGCTTCAAGTCCTTCGTCGATCCCACCGTGATTCCCGTGCCCAGCCAGCTGGTGGGCGTGGTGGGCCCCAATGGCTGCGGCAAATCGAACATCATCGATGCGGTGCGCTGGGTGCTGGGCGAGGCCAAGGCCTCGGAACTGCGCGGCGAGTCCATGCAGGACGTCATCTTCAACGGCTCGGGCAACCGCAAGCCGGCGGCCCGGGCCTCGGTCGAAATGGTGTTCGACAACAGCGAAGGCCGCGCCGCCGGGCAATGGAGCACCTACGCCGAAATCGCCGTGCGCCGCGTGCTGACGCGCGACGGCACCAGCAGCTACTTCGTCAACAACCAGCAGGTCCGCCGCCGCGACATCCACGACATCTTCCTGGGCACGGGCCTGGGCGCGCGCGGCTACGCCATCATCGGCCAGGGCATGATCAACCGCCTGATCGAGGCGCGCCCCGAGGAACTGCGGGTGTTCCTGGAAGAAGCCGCCGGCGTGTCGCGCTACAAGGAGCGCCGCCGCGAGACCGAAAACCGCCTGTCCGACACGCGCGAGAACCTGACCCGCGTCGAAGACATCCTGCGCGAACTGAACAGCCAGCTGGAAAAGCTGGAAGCCCAGGCCGAGGTCGCCACCCGCTACCGCGAACTGCAGGCCGACGGCGAAAAGAAACAGCATGCGCTGTGGTTCCTGAAGGAAACCGGCGCGCGCGAAGAGCGCGCCAAGAAAGCCCAGGAAATGGCCCAGGCCCAGAACGAGCTGGAAGCCGCCATCGCCGGCCTGCGCGCCGGCGAGGCCGCGCTCGAATCCCGGCGCCAGGCCCATTACGCCGCCAGCGACGCGGTCCACACTGCCCAGGGCGCGCTGTACGAGGCCAACGCCCAGGTCAGCCGCCTCGAGGCCGAGATCCGCCACGTGGTGGATTCCCGCAACCGCCTGCAGGCGCGGCGCGACCAGCTGCAGCAGCAGATCGCCGAATGGAACAGCCAGCGCGAGCACTGCGCCGAGCAGATCGCCCAGGCCGAAGAAGACCTGGCCGCCGGCGCCGCCCGCACCGAAGAGGCGCGCGCCGCCGCCGAGGACGCCCAGGCCGCGCTGCCGTCGGTCGAGCAGCGCGTGCGCGAAGCCGCCTCCGGCCGCGACGAGATGCGCGCCGCCCTGGCCCGCGTGGAACAGAACCTGGCCCTGGTGGCGCAGACCCAGCGCGATGCCGACCGCCAGATGCAGGCCCTGGAGCAGCGCCGCGAGCGTCTGCAGCAGGAACTGCGCGAATTGCACAGCCCCGACCCGGTGCGCCTGGAGCAACTGGCCGGCGATCGCGTCGCCGGCGAGGAACAGCTCGAGGAGGCCCAGGCGGAACTGGCCACCCTGGAAGGCAAGGTGCCGGACGCCGACGCCGAGCGCAGCCGCGCCCAGGCCGCCGCCCAGACCGATGCGCAGAACCTGGCCCGCCTGGAAGCCCGCCTGTCGGCCCTGGTGAAGCTGCAGGAAGACGTGCAGAAGCAGGGCGCCCTGGAACCCTGGCTGGCCAAGCACGAGCTGGCCGGCCTGTCGCGCCTGTGGCAGAAGCTGCACATCGAACCGGGCTGGGAAACCGCCCTGGAAGCCGCCCTGCGTGAACGCATGGCCTCCCTTGAAGTGCGCAGCCTGGACTGGGCCCGCGCCTTTTCCGACGACGCGCCGCCCGCCCGCCTGGCCTTCTACCAATTGCCCCCCGCGGCGCCCGCCCCGGCGGCGCCCGCGGGCCTGACGCCGCTGGCCAGCCTGCTGCGCATCACCGATCCCGATCTGCGCACGCTGCTCAATGACTGGCTGGCCGGCATCTATACCGCCACCGACCTGGCCCAGGCCCTGGCGACCCGCGCCACGCTGCCGGCCGGCGCCGCCTGCGTGGTCAAGGCCGGCCACCTGGTGGATGCGCACAGCGTGCGCTTCTACGCCCCGGATTCCGAACAGGCCGGCCTGCTGGCGCGCCAGCAGGAGATCGAAAACCTGCAACGCGAGATCAAGGCGCAACAACTGATCGCCGACCAGGCCCGCGCCGCTGTCGCCCGCGCCGAAGTGGCCTGGCAACAGGTGAGCCAGGCGATCGCGCCGGCGCGCCAGCGGGTCGCCGAAGTGACCCGCCGGGTGCACGACATCCAGCTGGAACACTCGCGCCTGCAGCAGCAGGCCGAGCAGTCCGGCCAGCACGCCGCGCGCTTGCGCCAGGATCTCGAAGAGATCGCGGCCCACGAAGAAGACCTGCGCGCCACCCGCGAAGAGGCCGAGGCCCGCTTCGAGGCGCTCGACGAGGAGCTGGCCGAACACCAGTCCCGTTTCGCCGACGCCGAAATGGATGGCGAAACCCTGGCCGCCCAGGCCGAGGCCGCCCGCGCCCGCCTGCGCGAACTCGAGCGCGCCGCCCAGGAAGCCGAGTTCGCCGAGCGCGGCATCCAGGTCCGCATCACCGACCTGCAACGCAACCAGCAACTGGCGGCCGACCAGAGCCAGCGCGGCAGCGTCGAACTCGAACAATTGCTGGCTGACCTGGTCGACCTGGACGCCTCGGCCTCCCAGGCCGGCCTGCAGGACGCCCTGGAAGTGCGCGCCGAGCGCGAAGAGGCGCTGTCGCGCGCCCGCCAGGAAATGGAAAACCTGGCGGCGCTGCTGCGTGGCGCCGACGAAGACCGGCTGCAACAGGAACGCACGCTCGAGCCGCGCCGCGCCCGCATCACCGAATTGCAGCTGCAGGAACAGGCCGCGCGCCTGGCCGAGGAACAATTCACCGAGCAGCTCAACGCCCGCGAGGTCGACCGCGAGGCCCTGGCCCAGGACTTGGCCAACCAGCCGGACGAATGGCGCCGCGCCAGCTGGCTGCAATCGGAAGTCACCCGCATTTCGCGCCAGATCGAGTCGCTTGGCTCGGTCAACCTGGCCGCGCTGGACGAGCTGAACACGTCGCGCGAGCGCAAGGGCTTCCTGGACGACCAGCACCAGGACCTGATGACCGCCATCGAGACCCTGGAAGACGCGATCCGCAAGATCGACCGCGAAACCCGCGACCTGCTGCAAGAGACCTTCAACGTCGTCAACGGCCACTTCGGCGAACTGTTCCCCAAGCTGTTCGGGGGCGGCGAAGCCAAGCTGACCATGACCGGCGAGGAAATTCTCGATGCCGGCGTTCAGGTGATGGCGCAGCCGCCGGGCAAGCGCAACAGCACCATCCACCTGCTGTCGGGCGGCGAAAAGGCGTTGACCGCCACCGCGCTGGTGTTCGCGCTGTTCAAGCTGAACCCTGCGCCGTTCTGCCTGCTGGACGAGGTGGACGCGCCGCTGGACGACGCCAACACCGAGCGCTACGCCAACCTGGTCGCCAACATGAGCGAGCAGACCCAGTTCCTGTTCATCTCGCACAACAAGATCGCGATGCAGATGGCCAAGCAACTGATCGGCGTCACCATGCAAGAGCAGGGGGTTTCGCGTATCGTTGCGGTAGACATAGATTCGGCCGTCCAGATGATGGCCTCCGAAGCGGCATAAACCCAATATTCAGAATGGCGCCGGCTTCCTGGCGCGGGATTTACACATGAGTGATTTGCAGATCGGGCTGATTGCCCTGGGCGTCTTGCTGATACTGCTGGTGCTGGGCTTCAACTGGTGGCAGGACCGGCGCGTGCGCCGCAAGATGCAAAGCCATTTCCCCACCTCCGAGCAGGATCCGCTGCTGGGGGCGGGCGCCAACGCCGCCGCGGGCGCCGCGGCCGTGCGTCGCGAGCCCGGTATGGGCGACGCGCCCAAGGCGCACCCGGAGCAGCCCAGGCCGGTCGATCCGGGCAGCGATGCCGACGATGCCGAGGAACCCGATCCCGCCTGCGAAGTGGTCATCGAGATCAACTTCGCCGAGCCGGTGCGCGGCGCCGACCTGCTGCCCTACATGCAGAGCCTGCGCCAGGTGGGTCGCAAGCCCATGCGCGTGTTCGCCGAAACCGACCAGCGCCGCCATCGCGCCCGTGTCCATGCCGGCGAGTCGTATGCCTCGATGCAACTGGCGGTGCTGCTGGCCAATCGCAGCGGCCCGCTGACCGCCATCGAATGGTCGCAGGCCTGGGCCCGCGCCCAGGACATGGCCGAACGCTTCGATGCCACCATCGAGGGCCCCGACCAGCAGGCCGTGCTGGAGCAGGCCGCGCGCCTGGACGACACTTGCGCCGCGCTGGATACCCAGGTCGGCCTGACCCTGTTGCTGGGCACCGCCCAGCCGGCCGCCGAGGTGCTCAACGTGGCCCGCGACGCCGGCTTCGTCGCCGATGGCAACCGCCTGGCCTGGCCTGCCGAGAACGGCGTGGCCCGTTTCACGCTGGCGCGCGCCGATGGCGCCGCCTTCGACGCCGGCATGGGGGGCATCGAACGCCTGTACCTGCTGCTGGACGTGCCCTGCAGCCCCGCCGACAGCCGCGCCTTCGGCCGCATGGTGGACGTGGGCCGTGAACTGGCCGCCCGCCTGCGCGCCGACCTGGTCGACGACCAGGGCAAGCCGCTGGCCGACGGTTCGGAAAGCGTCATCGACGAACGCCTGCAAGTGTTGTTCGGCCAGCTCGAGCAGGCCGGCCTGCCGGCCGGCAGCGAGCGCGCCCAGCGGGTGTTTGCATAATGAGCAAGGCCGGAGGGACCCCCGCGGCGGAAACCGCGGCGCGCCTGCGCGCGGAAATCGAGCAGCACAACGTCCGCTATTACGTCTACGACGACCCGTCGATCTCGGATGCCGAATACGACCGCTTGATGCGCGAGCTGCAGGACCTGGAAGCCGCGCATCCCGAACTGGTCACGCCCGAATCGCCCACGCAGCGGGTCGGCGCGGCGCCGGTCTCGGCCTTCGGCAGCGTGCGCCACGCGGTGCCGATGCTGTCGCTGGGCAACGCCTTCGACGAAGAAGATGTGGTGGCGTTCGACCGCCGCGTCACCGATACGCTGCGCGGCGCCGGCCTGCTGGGCCCGGCGCAGCAGGCCGAATACTTCTGTGAACTCAAGCTCGATGGCCTGGCGATCAGCCTGCGCTACGAGGACGGCCGGCTGGTGCAGGCCGCCACCCGTGGCGACGGCCAGACGGGCGAGGACGTCACCTCCAATATCCGCACGATCAAGGCGATCCCGCTGCAGCTGAGCGGCCCGGCGCCCAAGGTGCTGGAGGTGCGCGGCGAAGTGCTGATGAACCGCGCCGATTTCGAGAAACTCAACGCGGCCCAAGCCAAGCGCGACGAGAAGGTCTTCGTCAACCCGCGCAACGCCGCCGCCGGCAGCCTGCGCCAGCTCGACCCGCGCATCACCGCCAAGCGGCCGTTGCGCTTTTTCGCCTACGGCTGGGGCGAGGTGCGGGGCCTGCCGGGCACGCAGAGCGGCCTGTTCGACGAAGCGTCGGCCGGCGCGGCGGATGCCTCGACCCTGCCCGAGAAATCGCATGGCGCCATGCTCGACTGGCTGGCGTCGCTGGGCCTGCCGGTCAATGTGAAGCACAACCACCGCGCCACCGGCGCCGAGGGCCTGATGGCGTTCTACGCCAAGGTCGGCGCCCTGCGGCCCGAACTGCCCTACGACATCGACGGCGTGGTCTACAAGGTGGATTCGCTGCCGGCACAGAAACTGCTGGGCTTCGTGGCGCGCGCGCCCCGCTTTGCGCTGGCGCACAAATTCCCGGCCGAGGAAGCCACCACCACGCTGCTGGACATCGAAGTGCAGGTCGGCCGTACCGGCGCCATCACCCCGGTCGCCCGGCTCAAGCCGGTGTTCGTGGGCGGCGTGACCGTCACCAACGCCACGCTGCACAACGAAGACGAGATCCGCCGCAAGGACGTGCGCATCGGTGACACCGTCATCGTGCGTCGCGCCGGCGACGTGATTCCGGAGGTGGTGGGCGCGGTGCTCGAGAAGCGTCCCGCCGACGCGCGCGAGTTCGTCATGCCCAAGGCCTGCCCGGTCTGTGGCTCGGCGATCGAGCGCCTGGAAGACGAAACCATCGCCCGCTGCACCGGCGGGCTGTTCTGCGCCGCGCAGCGCAAACAGACGCTGTGGCACGCGGCCAGCCGCAAGGCGCTCGATATCGAGGGCCTGGGCGAGAAGCTGGTGGAGCAATTGGTGGACAGCGGCCGCGTCAAATCGCTGGCCGACCTGTTCAGCCTGCGCCCGCTCGAACTGGTCGGGCTGGACCGCATGGGCCAAAAATCGGCCGACAACCTGGTCGAGGCCATCGACAAGGCGCGCGCGCCGGCGTTGGGACGCCTGCTGTTCGCGCTGGGCATCCGCCACGTGGGCGAGACCACGGCGCGCGACGTGGCCCGGCACTTTGGCAGCATCGAGGCCATCATGGACGCAGACGAGGACGCGCTGTCCTCCGTGCCGGACGTGGGGCCGGTGGTGGCGGGGTCGATCCGCCGCTTCTTCGCCGAACAGCACAATCGCGACGTGATCGGGCAGCTCAAGGCCCAGGGCGTGCATGCGGTGGCCGAGGCCGTGCCGCAGGACACCACGCTGGCGGGCAAGACCTTCGTGCTGACTGGCACGCTGCCCAACTGGACGCGCGAGGAAGCCTCCATGCGCATCCAGGCCGCGGGCGGCAAGGTCAGCGGCTCGGTGTCCAAGAAGACCGCCTATCTCGTGGCCGGCGAAGACGCCGGCAGCAAGCTCACCAAGGCCCAGGAACTGGGCGTCACGGTGCTGGACGAGGACGGGCTCAAGGAATTGCTGGGTTCCTCCTGATTAATCCGGGCCGCGTTGCCGGCCCGGCGCCTGGCCCTGTCGAACAGGCCGCCCGCCCTTGGCGCGCGGCCTGTTTCCATTTTCGCCACGCTCGGGGCCGTTCCATCGGGCTTTTGCGGCCGCCCCGCGAGACGTTCTGCGCGGACAAAAAAAACTGCCCGCGCAAGGCGGGCAGTTTCTGCGGAAAGACGCCAGGTTTACTGGATCTTGGCCTTCTCGCGCAGTTCCTTCTGGTAGTCGGCCAGGGTTTGCTGGCGCAGCATTTCTTCCAGTTGGGTGCGGACCTGGTCCAGCGGCGGGAATTCAACCGGACGGGTGTCGTCGACCATGATGATGTGCCAGCCGAACTGGGTCTGGACCGGCTTGTCGACCAGTTGCCCCTTCTTGAGCTGGGTCACGGCCTGCGCGAACGGCTGGACGTAGTTGGTGGGAGGCGCCCAACCCAGGTCGCCGCCCTTTTCGGCGCTGCCGGGGTCCTTCGAGTTCTTCTTGGCCAAGTCGTCGAACTTGCCCTTGTTGCTCTTCAACTGGGCCAGCAGGTCGTTGGCGGTCTTTTCGTCTTCGACAAGGATGTGACGGACCTTGTATTCCATCTTGCCGGCCTGTTCTTTCTTGATCTTCTCGTATTCAGCCGTGACCTTGGCGTCCGACACCGGGTGCTTGGCGAGGTAGTCGGCCATCAGGGCGCGGACCAGGATGCCTTGGCGGGCCAGTTCGATTTCGGTCTGGACGTCGGCCTGCTTGGCGATGCCGCCGGCTTCGGCGGCCTGCACGAAGACCTGGCGGTTGATCATTTCCTGCTTGACCTGTTCGCGCAGCTGGGGCGAATCGGTGGCGCCCTGGCTGACCAGCAGCTTGACGAATTGATCCAGGCTCTTCTGCGGAATGGCCTTGCCATTCACGGTGGCGACGTTCTGGGCGAAAGCGGGCACGGCGATGACGCAGGCGGCGGCCAGCATGACGATGCGTTTCATGAATATCCTTTTACTTTCTATTTGGGAGCCTGGGCGTCGAGCGCAAGCGCATGAATCGGATAGGGGATCAAATCTTGCAGATGATGATACACCAGCCTATGTCGCGCCACGGCGGAGAGCCCCGCAAAGCAAGACGCCACGATGTGGACGCGATAATGGCCGGCGCCGTTTTTACTGCCTTCGTGACCGGCATGTAAATGGGAATCGTCCTGGATGTCCAGGGAAACCGGTTCCAGGACGGCCAGGCGCTCCCGGATCAGGGTGATGCGGTCGGTGGTCTCTGACATGGCGTCAATCGTAAAAGTTCCGGCGCGCGGGGCGCGCCACGGGAGGGAGGAGGGCGCCAGGCCCGGTCGGGATGCGTCAGGCCTTGGGCGGGGGGGGGGCGCCGTCGTCGGCCTGGATGTGCTTGCCCAGCCAGATGGACTGGCCGATGACGAAGACGATCATCAGGCCCATCAGGCCGAAAGCCTTGAAGCTGACCCACTGGGATTCGGTGAAATGCCCCGAGAACGCCACGTAGAGGTTGATGGCGCCGGCGAACAGGAAGAAGCCGGCCCAGATCAGGTTGAGCTTGTCCCAGGCGGCGTCCGGCAGCTGGATCTGCTTTTCCATCAGGCGCCGGATCAGGTTGCGACCGAACAGCAGGCGGGCGAAGACCAGGGCGCCGCCGAACAGCCAGTACAGCACCGTCGGTTTCCATTTGATGAAGACGTCGCTGTGCAGCCAGATGGTGGCGCCGCCGAACACCAGGATCACGGTCAGGTTGATCCAGTGCATGGCTTCGGTGGCGCGGCCGGTGGCCTTGAGCCAGACGATCTGCAGCACCGCCGCCGCCATGGCCACTCCGGTCGCCACGAAGATGTCGGTGAACCGGTAGGCCAGGAAGAACAGGAACAGCGGAAAGAGGTCGAACAGGAACTTCTTCATTCTTCTATGGGTTCGAACGTCATCGACAGGGAGTTGATGCAGTAGCGCAGGCCGGTGGGCTCGGGGCCGTCGGGGAAGACGTGGCCCAGGTGCGCGTCACAGACGTTGCACAGGACCTCGGTGCGCACCATGCCGTGGGAGGTATCGCGTTCCTCGCGCACCAGTTCCGGGTCGAGCGCCTGGAAATAGCTGGGCCAGCCACAGCCGGCGTCGAACTTGGTGTCCGACGCGAACAGCGCGGTGCCACAGCCCACGCAGCGGTAGATGCCCGGGGTGAAGGTGTTCCAGTAACGCCCGGTGAATGCGCGTTCGGTACCCTTTTCACGGGTGACGACGTATTCTTCCGGGGACAGCTGGGCCCGCCATTCGGCGTCGGTTTTGCGTACTTTGTCCATATCAGCTCTTGGAGTCCCGATGCCCGAAATGGTTCGGGCATAATCCCGCCCCATGTTAATCGAGTTTGACCAGGCGATTGTATCGACGCCCCAGGCGGAAGTGCTGCGCGGGGTGAGCGCGGCGCTGGACGGGCGCCGGATCGGCATCGTCGGTCCGAACGGCGCCGGCAAGAGCACCCTGGCGCGTCTGGTCAACGGGCTGGTGCTGCCATCCTCGGGCAGCGTGCGGGTCGGCGGCCTGGATACCCGGCATGAATGGAAGGCAGTGCGGCGCCAGGTCGGCTTCGTGTTCCAGAACCCCGAGAACCAGATCGTCTTCCCGATCGTGCGCGAAGACCTGGCGTTCGGCCTGAAACAACTGGAACCCGATCGGGCGCAACGCGAGGCCCGCATCGAGGCGGAGCTGGCGGCCCTGGGCGTGGCGCATCTGGCGGATCGCACCAGCCACACCCTGTCCGGTGGCGAACGCCAGCTGGTGGCGCTGGCCGCGGTGCTGGTGATGCGGCCCGGGCTGGTGGTGTTCGACGAACCCACCACCCAGCTGGACCTGCGCAACCGCAACCGCGTGCGCGACGCCATCGCCGCCATGCCGCAGGACGCCATCGTGGTCAGCCACGACCTGGCGCTGCTGGAAGATTTCGAGCGGGTGCTGGTGATCCAGGATGGCGTCATCGCCGCCGACGACACGCCGGCCGCCGCGCTGCGCTGGTACCGGGACCGCTGCGCGTGATCGAGCCCCTATATATTCCCGGCGACTCGCCGCTGCACCGGCTGCCCGCCGGCCTGAAGCTGCTGGCGTTGGCCGCGGCCGGCGCCGGATTGTTCCTGCTGCGCGATCCCGCCATCCTTGCGGGAGCCTGCGCGGTCGCCGGCCTGCTGCTGTGGCGCGCTGGCGCCACGCCAGCCGGCGTCTGGCGCCAGGTGCGCGGCCTGGTCTGGGTGCTGCTGGCCGTCGGCGTCTTCACGGCCTGGTTCCAGGGCTGGCGCGAGGCGCTGGCAGTACTCTTGCGGATCGCCGCGATGGTCGGGCTGGCGCTGGCGGTGACGCTGTCGACCCGCAGTTCCGACCTGATCGCCGTATGCGAGCGGGTGTTGATGCCGTTGCAGCGCATCGGCCTGCTGGACGCGGGCAAGGTGTCGCTGGCGCTGGCGCTGGCCCTGCGCTTCGTGCCGGAGATCTGGCGCAATTTTCACGAGATTCGCGAAGCCCAGGCGGCGCGCGGACTGGGCGCCAATCCGGTGGCGCTGATCGTGCCGCTGGTGGTGCTCACGCTGAAGCGGGCGCAGGAAGTGGCCGAGGCCATCGACGCGCGCAGCCTGTGAAATTCCAACTCCATCCCTGATTCCCTGTCCCACTAGATAGAAAGGGCATTGCCATGAAATCCAACAACACTGTGCTGGTGGCGCTGTTCGCCGCGCTGATCGTGGTGCTGAGCCTGATTCCGCCGATCCCGCTGCCGGGCATACCGGTGCCGATCACGCTGCAGACGCTGGGCGCCATGCTGGCCGGCGCCATGCTGGGGCCGGGCCGCGGCGCGCTGGCTTGCCTGTTGTACCTGGCGCTGGCGGCCATCGGCCTGCCGGTGCTGCCGGGCGGGCGCGGGGGCCTGGGCGCGTTCTTCGGGCCGACGGGTGGTTTCCTGGTGGGGCTGGTGGCTGGCGCTTTCGTCATCGGCTGGTTGACGCGGCGCCTGGCGGGGCGGGCGGCGGGGTTCGGCGGCCAACTGGCCGGCTGCGCCATCGCCTGCGTGGTCGGCGGCATCGCGGTGGTCTATGCCTTCGGCGTGCCGTGGCTGGCCACGGTCACCAAGATGGGGCTGGCCAAGGCGGCGACGGCGGTGGTGGTGTTCGTGCCCGGCGACCTGATCAAGGCCGCGCTGGCGGCGTGGGTGGCGACGCGGGTCGAGCGGGTCTGGCCGATGCGTGGCCGGTGAGCGCGGCGCAGCGATCATGGCCCCAGGGAATCCCCCAACTGACGCCCGTTTGGCTTTCAAGTACAAGTTCGCCATTAACGAATGCGTTTGCTGAAACATGGTTTCCGTAGCACATCAGGGATTTACCGTAGTTGCGCGAAGTCATTTGATACTGTTTTAACCCTATAATATTTTTTTCTGTATAACTTTAACTAGGCTCGCTTCCGCCTCGACCGGGGCATAACAGAGCCACCACAGGAGACAAAACATGCGCAAGCACTTCGGCTTGTCCGCGGCCGCCGCCGCCGTTGCCCTGACCCTGCCGCTGCTGGCCAGCGCGCAGGTCAAGGTGGGCGTTACGGTGTCCAGCACCGGTCCCGCCGCGTCGCTCGGCATCCCCGAGCGCAATACGGTTGCGCTGCTGCCCAAGGAAGTGGCCGGCCAGAAGATCGAATGGATCGTCCTGGACGATGCCACCGACACGACGCAAGCCGTCAAGAACTCGCGCAAGCTGGCGTCCGACGACAAGGTCGACGTGCTGATCGGCACGTCGGTCACGCCGGGCTCGCTGGCCATGGTGGACGTGGCCGCCGAAGCCAAGGTGCCGATGATCAGCGTGGCCGCCAGCGCCAAGATCGTCGAACCCGTGGACGACAAGCGCCGCTGGGTCTTCAAGACCCCGCAGAACGACGCCCTGATGGCCGGCGCGCTGGCCGACGCCATGTCCAAGTCCAAGGTCAAGACGCTGGGCTTCATCGGCTTTGCCGACGCCTATGGCGACGGCTGGCTGGACGTGATGCAGAAGGCCGCCAAGGCCAAGGGCATCGAGATCGTCTCCATCGAAAAATACAGCCGCACCGACACCAGCGTGACGGGCCAGGTGCTCAAGCTGATCGGCGCCAAGCCCGACGCCATCCTGATCGCCGGCGCCGGCACCCCGTCCGCGCTGCCGCAAAAGGAACTGAAGGCGCGCAACTACGGCGGCACCATCTACCAGACCCACGGCGCCGCCAACAACGACGTGCTGCGCGTCTGCGGCAAGGACTGCGACGGCATGTACCTGCCCGCCGGCCCGCTGCTGGTCGCGGCCCAGCTGCCCGACAGCAACCCGGTCAAGAAGTCGGCGCTGGCCTACGTCGAGACCTACGAGAAGGCAAACGGCGCCGGTTCGACCAACACCTTCGGCGGCCACATGTGGGATGCCGGCCAACTGGTCGTTGCCGCGCTGCCCGCGGCCCTGAAGACCGGCGCCAAGCCCGGCACGCCGGAATTCCGCGCCGCCATGCGCGACGCCCTGGAAAACGTCAAGGACCTGGCCGCGTCGCAAGGCGTGTTCAACATGTCGCCGACCGACCACGCCGGTTTCGATGAGCGTTCGCGCGTCATCGTCAAGGTCGAAGGCGGCAAGTGGGTCTACCAGCCCGGCCTGTAATTCCCCCGGATTGCCCGATCCACGGGCGCCTTCACCGGCGCCCGAGCAATGCTTCGCACCGGCCTCTCCGGCCGGTGTGTCGTATCAGTGTTCCGGTCGGGGTCGGAACACCAAGAATCAATAAGGTTGTTAGATGGATTCCTCAATTGCGCTGATTCTGCTGCAAGACGGTATCGTCAACGGCGCCATCTATGCCCTGTTGGGCATGGCGCTGGTGCTGGTATTCGCCGTTACGCGCGTCATTTTCATTCCCCAGGGCGAGTTCGTGGCGTTCGGCGCCCTGACGCTCGCGATGCTGGTGGACGGCAAGGTGCCCGGCACCGCCTATCTCCTGCCGCTGCTGGGCGTGGTATGCCTGGCGCTTGAACTGCTGCGCGCGCTGCGGACCCGCAGCGCGGCAGGCCTGCCCAAGGCCGTGTTGACCTGTCTCGTCGTGCCGCTCGCGTTGCTGTGGCTGACGACCACCTATACCGCCGCCGGCAATTCGCTGTGGCTCAACATGCTGTTGACGCTGCTGCTGGTGATCCCGATGGGCCCGATGGTCTATCGCATCGTCTACCAGCCGCTGGCCGAGGCCACCGTGCTGGTGCTGCTGATCGTGTCGGTCGCGGTGCACTTCGCGTTGACCGGCTTGGCCCTGGTGTTCTTCGGCGCCGAAGGCTGGCGCACGCCCGCGTTCGTGAGCGGCCAGGTCGACCTGGGCTTCACCACCTGGTCGGCGCAGAGCCTGTTCGTGGTCGCGACCTGCGCGTTGCTGATCATCGCGCTGTGGCTGTTCTTCGGCAAGACGCTGTACGGCCGCGCGCTGCGCGCCACCGCCGTCAACCGCCGCGGGGCGCGCCTGGTGGGCATCAGCACCACCATGTCGGGCAGCCTGACCTTCACGCTGGCCACCGCCATCGGCGCCATGTCCGGCATGCTGATCGCGCCCATCACCACGGTCTATTACGACACGGGCTTCCTGATCGGCCTGAAGGGCTTCGTTGGCGCCATCATCGGCGGCCTGGCCAGCTACCCCGTGGCGGCCGCCGGCTCGCTGCTGGTGGGCGTGCTGGAATCGTTCTCGTCCTTCTGGGCCAGCGCCTACAAGGAAGTGATCGTCTTCACCTTGATTATCCCGGTTCTGGTCTGGCGTTCGTTCAGCACCCATCACGTGGACGAAGAGGAGTAAACGCCATGAACCGCATTCTGCTTGCCGTCTTCATCGTCGTCCTGGCGGGGCTGCCGCTCTTGCCTGTCACGCCCGAGTTCTGGGTGACGCAATTGAACTACATCGGGCTGGCCAGCCTGGTGGTGCTGGGGCTGGTGCTGCTGACCGGCGTCGGCGGCCTGACCTCGTTCGGCCAGGCCGCGTTCGTCGGCCTGGGCGCGTACACCACCGCCTACCTGACCACGCAATACGATGTGTCGCCGTGGCTGGCGCTGCCCGCTGGCCTGATCCTGACCGCCGTGGTGGCGTACCTGCTGGGCGCGATCACGCTGCGCCTGTCGGGCCACTACCTGCCGCTGGGCACCATCGCCTGGGGCCTGTCGCTGTACTTCCTGTTCGGCAACCTCGACTGGCTGGGCAAGCATGACGGCATCGCCGGCATCGAGCCCATCAGCATCTTCGGCATGTCGCTGGCCAGCGGCCGCCACATCTACTACCTGATCTGGGCGTTCGTGCTGCTGGCGCTGTGGGCCACCCGCAACCTGCTGAACTCGCGTCCGGGCCGCGCCATCCGCGCGCTCAAGAGCGGCGCCGGCATGGCCGAGTCGATGGGCGTGAACACGGCCGCCTACAAGGTCGTGATCTTCGTCTGGGCGGCGCTGCTGGCCTGCGTCTCGGGCTGGCTCTACGCGCACATGCAGCGCGCCGTCAGCCCCAGCCCGTTCGGCATCAACTACGGCATCGAGTACCTGTTCATGGCTGTGGTCGGCGGCGCCGGCTACGTCTGGGGCGCGCTGCTCGGTTCCAGCGTCATCCTGGTGCTCAAGGATCAGCTGCAGAACCTGCTGCCCAAGCTGCTGGACACCAACGCCAACTTCGAGATGATCGTCTTCGGCGTGCTGCTGATCCTGATGCTGCAATACGCCCGCAACGGCCTCTGGCCGATCCTGGCGGGCTGGTGGGGCAGCCTCACCGGCGCCGACGGCTCGCGCCGCAACCTGGCGCCGCCCAAGCCGGCGCCGGCGCTGCCGCTGCGCGCGCGGCCGCAGGCCGGGCAGGTGGTGCTGGAAGTGGATGCCATCCGCAAGGAATTCGGCGGCCTGGTCGCCGTCAACGACATCAGCTTCAAGGTCCGCTCCGGCGAGATCATGGGCCTGATCGGCCCCAATGGCGCCGGCAAGAGCACCACCTTCAACCTGATCAGCGGCGTGCTGCCGGTGACGCGCGGCAAGGTCACCTTCATGGGCGAGCGCATCGACAGCCGTTCGGCGCGCGAGATCGCCAAGCTGGGCGTGGGCCGCACCTTCCAGCACGTGCAGCTGCTGCCGGGCATGACGGTGCTGGAAAACGTCGCGCTGGGCGCGCACCTGCGTTCCGACGTGGGCGTGTGGGCGGGCGCCCTGCACACCGACCGCGCGCGCGAAGCGCAACTGCTGCATGAGGCCGCCGAGCAGATCAAGCGCGTCGGCCTGGGCGAATACCTGTACGAACAAGCGGGCAACCTGGCGCTGGGCCAGCAACGCATCCTGGAAATCGCGCGGGCCCTGGCCAGCGATCCGGTGCTGCTGTTGCTGGACGAGCCGGCCGCCGGCCTGCGCTACAAGGAAAAGCAGGACCTGGCGCGCGTGCTGGAACAGCTGCGCGCCGAGGGCATGAGCATTCTGCTGGTGGAACACGACATGGATTTTGTGATGCGCCTGACCAACCACCTGGTGGTGATGGATTTCGGCACCAAGCTGGCCGAAGGCGTGCCGGCCGAGGTGCAACAGAACCCGGCGGTGCTGGAAGCCTACCTGGGCGGCATCGACGATGACCTGCCCGAAGCCGACCAGGCCAAGCCGGTGTCCGCGGGAGGCGTGCAATGACGACGTCCAAGCCCGTTCTCGAAGTCAGCAATCTGTCGGCCCGCTATGGCAAGGTCGGCGCGCTGGCCGGCGCCACGCTGACGGTTCCGGCCGGCAGCATCGTCACGGTGATCGGCGCCAACGGCGCCGGCAAGTCGACCATGCTGAACGCCATGATGGGATCGCTGCCGCAGACCGGCCACGCGGCCGGCTCCGTGCAGTACGCGGGCACCGATGTGTCGAGCTGGCCGGTCGAGCGCCGCGTCGCCGCCGGCATGTCGCTGGTGCCCGAGCGGCGCGAGCTGTTCGGCAGCATGTCGGTCGAAGACAACCTGCTGCTGGGCGGTTTCCGCCGCTACCGCGCCCGCGAAAGCGGCTGGCGTGACACGCTCAACGAAGTCTTCGACCTGTTCCCGCGCCTGCGCGAACGCCGCGCCCAGCAGGCCGGCACGCTCTCGGGCGGCGAACGCCAGATGCTGGCGGTCGGCCGCGCGCTGATGGCCAAGCCGGCGCTGCTGATGCTGGACGAACCCAGCCTGGGCCTGGCGCCGCGCATCGTGCGCGAGATCTTCCACATCATCGCGCGCCTGCGCGAGACCGGCGTGGCGATCCTGCTGGTGGAACAGAATGCGCGCGCGGCGCTGCAGGTGGCCGACTACGGCTACGTGCTCGAGACCGGCGAAGTCATCCTGCACGGTCCGGCGCGCGAGCTGGCTGGCGATCCCAAGGTGATCGAGAGCTATCTCGGCCTGGGCAAGGGCGCGGAGCAGGCCGAAGCCTGATCCACGCCGCGAGGCGGGCGCTTCAGTCCGCCTCGCGCTTGAACACTTCGACCACGCGGAAGCGCTCGCACACCAGCAGCATGTCCGGCGCGTAGCCGCCATTGCGGTCGAAGTAATTGATGTGTCCGGATCGCCAGGTGTCGTAGGGCCCTTCGCCCTCGGCCAGGGCGAAGGCCTCGTCCACCTCGTCGAAACGCTGGATCACGATGCTGATCGTCTCGATGGCGCAGGCCGGACGGCCGCGGCCGTCCAGCACCACGTCGCGCCGGCCCGGCTCGGGCACCGGCTCCTTCTCGTTGAAGTCGCGCAGCGCGCCGCAGGTGGCGGTCTTGGCGCCCGACAACACCAACGCCAGCAGTTCGTCGGCCAGTTCGGGCGAGTCGCCGAATTGGAAGGTCACGGCGTCCTGGTAGGGGGCGGGCGGTTTCATGCGGGTGGCGCCCATTGCAGGATCAATTCTTCGCCCATCGCGGGGTCGGAGATGGAAGGGGCGCCGGTCTCGACGCGTCCGGCGA
This sequence comes from Achromobacter sp. CSND-B12, assembly GCF_052906545.1. Taxonomy (NCBI): domain Bacteria; kingdom Pseudomonadati; phylum Pseudomonadota; class Betaproteobacteria; order Burkholderiales; family Alcaligenaceae; genus Achromobacter; species Achromobacter sp. CSND-B12. The sequence continues at coordinate 4,738,645 of NZ_JBREGJ010000001.1, forward strand.
AGCGGCGGATGAAGCCGGGCGCGTCGTCGGCGCGCACGCTGAAGTCGTACCAGCCGCCGCTGGCGGCCAGGTTCCAGGCCAGGGTGGCGCCGACGCCGGGCGCCAGCGCCGGTTCGTGGTGGCCGGCATGCCCATAGGCGTTGGCCTCGACCTGGAAACCGCGCGCCAGCCCGCCGGGGTTGTGGATCTTCAGCCGCAGCGTCGGGCCGGCGGCATCGCAGGCGGCTTCGACCGCCAGGGGCGCGGGATCGGCGCGCAGCCGGCCGGCAAGGTGGCGGTGAAAGCCGTTCGGGCCCAGTATCCACAGATCGTAGCGGCCGTCGTCGCCCGTCACCTGCCAGCCATCCTCCAGGTGCTTGCCGGCTTCGACGGTGTAGCGGCGTGGGCCGTCTTCCAGCCGCTGGCGGTCGTAGACGTGCAGCACGGCGCCGGCACTGCCGGTATTGTCGAAACGCAGCATGATGCGTTCATCCGCCACGCGGGCCCGCGCCGACAAGGCATATGGCAGCGGCCGCGACGGCCGCGTGCCGGCCGCCTGCCGCGCCAGGGCCGGCCGTTCGGGCGCGGGCGGGGTGATGGTGCCCGGCAGCGCGGCGGCCCGCGCCGCGCGCGTGGCGGTGGCCGGCAGGCCGCGCGTCAGGTTGGCGCCATCGGGCGTGGCGAAATCGAAGATCGACGTCAGGTCGCCGCAGACGGCGCGGCGCCACGGCGATATGTTGGGCTCGGCGACGCCGAAGCGGCGCTCGACGAAGCGCAGCACCGAGGTGTGGTCGAACACTTCGGAGTTGACCCAGCCGCCCTTGGTCCAGGGCGACAGCACGTACATCGGCACGCGCGGCCCCAGGCCGTAGACGCCGTGCAGGTGGGCGGCCGTATCGTCCTTTTCGGCGCCGGTGACGATCTCGTGGTATTCGCCGGCGGTGTCCACGGTGGACGCGCCCGCCAGCCGGCCGTCCGGGCCGCGCGAGGGCGGGGCGGGCGGCGGCATGTGGTCGAAGAAGCCGTCGTTCTCGTCGAACATCAGCAACAGGACGGTCTTGCTCCAGACCTCGGGATTGGCGGTCAGCGCGTCCAGCACCTTTGCCGTGTAGTCCGCGCCCTGCGCCGGGCTGGAGGGGCTGGGATGCTCGGAGCCGGCCTTGGTGGCGCAGATCCACGACACCTGCGGCAAGGTGCCATCGAGCACGTCCTGGCGCAGCTGGTCCAGGCCGCGGGTGGTCAACGCCTTGTCCTTGAGCGCGGCCAGCGAGCCCGGCACGCCGTGGTAAGCGTCGCGGTAGGCCTTGAAGCCCGCGGTCGGGTTGAGCGAGTAGTTGTCCGCCATGTCCTGGTAGATGCGCCAGCGGATGCCGGCGCGCTCCAGGCGTTCGGGATAGGTGGTCCAGGTGTAGGCGCCGGCTGGATCGCCGCCGCCCAGCTTGTTGTAGGTGTTGCCCAGCGCCGGCCCGTGGCCGCGCCCCAGGCCGTCGTTGGTGCCGCTCCAGAGGAACAGCCGATTCGTATTGGTGCCGCCGGTGAACGAGCAGTGGTAGGCGTCGCACACGGTGAAGGCGCGCGCCATGGCGTACTGGAACGGCATGTCGGCCTCGGTGTAGTACGCCATCGAATGGTTCTTCTTGGCGGCCGGCCATTGGCCCATGCGGCCGGCGTCCCAGGCGTCCTGGGCGTTGGACCAGGTGTGCGGCGTGCTGGCCACGCGCATGGCCTCGTAGGCCGCGCCGGTGTCGAGCCGGAACGGCAGCACGCTGCGGGGCGCGCCGGCATCGGGACGGCCGTTGTACTGCGCCCAGACCGTGCGGCGTTCGAAGTCGGGACTGGCGGGCACCGGGATGGGAAAGCGGTCGCCGAACCCGCGCACCCCGGCGAGGCCGCCGAAGTAATGGTCGAACGAACGGTTTTCCTGCATGAAGATGACGATGTGCTCGACGTCCTCGATCGTGCCCTTGCTGCGGTTGGCGGGAATCGCCAGCGCGCGGCGGATGGAGGCGGGCAGCAGCGCCAGGGCGCTGCCGGCGCCGGCGATCGCGGCGCCGCCGCGCAGGAATTCGCGTCGGGATTGCATGCGGGGGGTGTCCTTGCGGGGTGTCCTTGTCATGCGGCGCCGTCCCGGACGGGGCGGCGCGTTCCGTGGCGCCGCGGGGCGCCTACTGCTTGCGGGTGCTTTCGGCGTAGTCCATGTACAGCTTGTGGGCGCGGCGCGCCAGCGGGCCGTATTCCAGCTTGCGGTCTTCGACGCGGTTCACGTGCACCACCTTGCCGTAGTTGCCGGACGAGAACACTTCGTCGGCGGCCTCGATGTCGGCGCGCGTCAGGCTGCGTTCCTGGACTTCCACGCCGTCGGCCTTGAGCAGCGCCAGCACGCGGCGACGCGTGATGCCGTTCAGGAAGGTGCCGTTGTCCACCGGGGTCGAAACCACGCCGTCCTTGGCGATCCACAGGTTGCTGGAAGCGAACTCGGCGACGTTGCCGGCGCCGTCCAGCATGATGGCGTTGTCGAAGCCCTTGTCCATCGCCTCGCGGATGGCGCGCTGGCCATTGGGGTAAAGGCACGAGGCCTTGGCGTCGGTCGGCGCCATGTTGGGCCAGGAACGCGCGAAGCTGGAGAAGCAGGCGGCAAAGCCCTGGTCGCCCGGCATCGGCACCTTGAACACGTGCAGCACGAACAGTGTCTTGTCGGCATCCGGCAGCAGGAAGCCGTCGGCGCAGAAGAACATCGGCTTGATGTAGAGCTCGCTGCCTTCGGGGAACTTGGCCACCGCCTGCAGGCACAGCGCCTGGATTTCCTGCCAGCTGATCTGCGGCTTCATCAGCATCTTTTCGGCCGAGCGCACCACGCGCTGGCAATGCAGGTCCAGGTCGGGCGTCAGGCCGCGGAACGCGCGCGCGCCGTCGAAGACCATGCTGGCCATCCAGAAGGCGTGGTCGGCGGGGCCGAGCAGTTTGGGGTTTTCGGTGGTCCAGTGACCGTTGTGCCAGAACAGGGCGTCCATGATGGGGTTCCTTCGGGGGTATCGGGTGGGCGCGTCAGCGGCGCCGAAACGTCAGGATACATGAGGCGCGGACCGCCTCACTCCTTGTCGAGCGCCGCCTGCACCCGTTCGGCCGCATCGGCCGGCATCCACTGCCGCCAGACCGGGCCATACTGCTTGAGGAAATAGCGCGCCGCCTCTTCGGGCTCCTTGCCTTCGTTCTCCAGCCAACCGAGCGTGGCGTCGATGGCGTCGCTGGGAATGGTCAGCTTGGCCAGGAACGCGGCCAGCTGCGGCGCCTCCTTGGCGAAGGCGCTGTTGACGCCGGTGACCACGGGGTTGGGTTTGAATTCGGTGGCCACGGGCTTGACGCACTTGGGATCGGTCAGGCAGGTATAGGCAGTCTGGTCGAAGGGCGGCAGTTCCAGCTTGACCAGGTCGAGCGCGCCGACCAGCGCGGTGGGCGTCCAGTAGTAGAAGACGATGTCGCGCTTGCGCTTGTAGGCCGACAGGATGGCGGCTTTCTGCGCGGCGCCGGAACCGGGCGCGAACAGGCTGTAGTCGCGGTCCAGGCCGAGCGCGCGCAACAGGTTGTCGTTCAGCGTGCCACAGGCCCAGCCGGCGGGGCAGCCGTAGATGCGGCCGCGACCCGGGTCTTCCGGGTCGGCGAAGACCTGCTTGAAGCGCGCCAGGTCCGCCGCCGATTTCAAGTCGGGATGGCGCTGCACGGTGTAGCGCGGCACGTACCAGCCTTCGCCGGCGTCGTAGACGTGCCCCAGGCCCTGCACCCGGCCGCTGGCCAGCGCCTTTTTCCAGGCCACCTCGATCTGCCCCGGCCACACCTCGGGCGTGACGTCGACGTCGCCGCGCTGCAGGGCGGCCAGCATCGGCAGCGTCTCGCCGATCTCGACGCTGGTCTTGCAGCCGTAGCCGTGTTCCATCACGTAGCGTTCGATGCCGGCCAGCACCAGGTTGGATTCCCAGTTCAGGCCGCTGAAGCGGACCGGGCGGTCGACTTCGCAGACCGGCTTGGCGGCGTGGGCCGCGGCGGGTGCGAGCAGGGCGGCGGACAGGGCCAGGACGCCGGCGAGCAAAGGCTTCATGCGCATGATGGAGCACCTTTCTGATTGCGTGCCGTTCATTGTAAAGGCGCCATGCAATCGGGGCCGCGTGCAGCGGCCCCGAAGGTCAGGCAGGCGATGCGGCCGGCGGCCGCGCGGATCAGGCGCGCGCGGCGCGCCGCTTCTCGATCAGCGCCCCGATCTCGCCGACGATGCCGCGGCGGAAGGCCAGCACGCAGATCACGAAGATCAGGCCGATCACGATGGTGACCGATTCGCCCAGGCGCAGGAACCAGTCCACGCCGGTCAGGCTGGCCATCATCTGGCCGAAGTCGCCGACCTTGTTTTCCAGCAGCACCACGATGAACGCGCCGAGAATCGGTCCGGTCAGCGTGCCGAGCCCGCCGATCAGCGTCATCAGGATCACCAGGCCCGACATCTGCCAGGTCGCGTCCGACAAGGTCGCGGACACGAACACCAGCGTCTTGGTGGCGCCCGCCAGGCCGGCGATGGCGGCCGACAGCACGAAGGCCAGCAGCTTGAAGCGATCGACGTCGTAGCCCAGCGAGATCGCGCGCGGCTCGTTCTCGCGCAGCGCCTGCAGCACCTGGCCGAACGGCGAATGCACCGTGCGCCAGATGATGAAGTAGCCGATGATGAACACGCCCATCACCAGGTAGTACAGGTTCAGGTCCTTGGACAGGTCGATGATGCCCAGCAGCGTGCCGCGCGGCACGCTCTGCAGGCCGTCCTCGCCGCCGGTGAACTTGGCCTGCAGGAAGAAGAAGAACACCATCTGCGCCAGCGCCAGCGTGATCATGGCGAAGTAGATGCCGCTGCGGCGGATCGCCAGCGCGCCCATCGCCAGGCCCAGCAGCGCGGCCACGGCAACGCCGAACAGCAGGCCGATCTCGGTCGGCACGCCCCATACCTTGAGCGCATGGCCGGCCGCGTAGGCGGCGCTGCCCAGGAAGGCGGCGTGGCCGAACGACAGCAGGCCGGTAAAGCCCAGCAGCAGGTTGAAGGCGCAGGCGAACAGGGCGTAGCACATGATCTTCATGGCGAAGATCGGATACACCCCGACGAAGGGAAGAATGGCCACCACGACGGCCAGGACCGCATAGCCCAGGAATTGACGATTCATTTCTCTTTTCCGAACAGCCCGGCCGGGCGGAGCAACAGGACAATGGCCATGATGATGAAGACGACCGTGCTGGACGCCTCGGGCCAGAACACCTTGGTCAGGCCTTCGATCACGCCCAGGCCCAGGCCGGTGACGATGGCGCCCATAATGGACCCCATGCCGCCGATCACGACCACCGCGAACACCACGATGATGAGGTTGGACCCCATCAGCGGGGAGATCTGCAGCACCGGCGCCGCCAGCACGCCGGCGAAGCCGGCCAGCGCCACGCCGAAGCCGTAGGTCAGCGTGATCATGCGGGGCACGTTGACGCCGAAGGCCTCGACCAGGCGCGGGTTCTCGGTGCCGGCGCGCAGCAGGGCGCCAAGCCGCGTGCGTTCGATCACGAACCAGGTCGCCAGGCACACAACCACCGATGCCGCCACCACCCAGCCGCGGTAGTTCGGCAGCACCATGAAGCCCAGGTTGGTGGCGCCGCGCAGGGCGTCGGGCGTGGGGTAGGGCTGGCCCGACACGCCGTAGAAGCTGCGGAACAGGCCTTCGATCAGCAGCGTCAAACCGAAGGTCAGCAGCAGCCCGTAGAGGTGGTCGAGCTTGTACAGGTGCTTGAGCAACAGCTTTTCGATGATGATGCCGAACAACCCGACCACCAGCGGCGCCAGGATCAGCATGACCCAGTAATTCAACCCCAGGTACGACAGCCCCATCCAGGCCAGGAAGGCGCCCAGCATGTAGAGCGCGCCGTGCGCGAAGTTGATGACGTTCAGCAGTCCGAAGATAACCGCCAGGCCGAGCGACAGCATGGCGTAGAACGAACCGTTGACCAGTCCCAGCAGCAACTGGCCGAACAAGGCCTGTATGGGGATGCCGAAAATATCAGTCATCTTGTAAAAATCCTGCGCGTACGAAGGGAAGCGGGCAAATTCAGGATGCGACCCGGCCGCGCGGGCCAGGTCGCATCAATGGGTCGCATCGACGGGAATTACTTCTTGACCAGCTTGCAGGTCGACTCGGACAGCTTGGTGTAGACCTCGTCACCCGGCAGCGTGGCCACGACCTTGTAGTAGTCCCACGGGCCCTTGGATTCGGCCGGCGTCTTCACCTGCATCAGGTACATGTCGTGGATCATGCGGCCGTCTTCGCGCACATAGCCACCCTGGGTGAAGAAGTCGTTGATCTTGTTCGACTTCATCCACTTCATGAGGGTGTCGGCATCGTCGGTGCCGGTGGCCTTCACGCCGTTCAGGTAGAACGTGACGGACGAGTAATCGCCCGCCTGCAGCATGGACGGCTTGCGGCCGACCTTGGCTTCGAACTTCTTGGACCAGGCGCGCGAGGCGTCGGATTGATCCCAGTACCAGCCGTCGGTCAGGTACATGCCCTTGGTGGCTTCCAGGCCCAGCGAGTGCACGTCGTTGATGAACACCAGCAGGCCGGCCATCTTCATGGTCTTGGTGACGCCGAATTCGTTGGCGGCCTTGATGGTGTTGATGGTGTCGCCACCGGCATTGGCCATGCCCAGGATCTGCGCCTTGGACGACTGCGCCTGCAGCAGGAACGACGAGAAGTCGGAGGCGCCCAGCGGAGCGCGCACCTGGCCCTTGATCTCGCCGCCGGCGGCCTTGACCACGGCCATGGTGTCGCGTTCGAGGGCGTGGCCGAAGGCGTAGTCGGCGGTCAGGAAGAACCAGCTCTTGCCGCCATCCTTCACCACCGCCGAACCGGTGCCGCGCGCCAGCGCGACCGTGTCATAGGCGTAGTGCACGGTGTACGGCGAACATTGGGCATTGGTCAGGTCCGAAGCGCCCGCGCCGATGGCGATGAAGGGTTTCTTCTTCTCGGCGGCCACGGCCGCCATGGCCAGGCTGGTGGCCGAGTTGGTGCCGGCGATGATGACGTCGACCTTCTGCTGGTCGAACCATTCGCGCGCGCGGGCCGAGGCCACGTCGGCCTTGTTCTGGTGGTCCGCCGACAGCACCTCGATCTTCTTGCCGTTGACGTTGCCGCCGAAGTCCTCGATCGCCATGCGGACCGCTTCCAGGCCCGCCTTGCCATCGATGTCGGAATACACGCCGGACATGTCGGTGATGAAGCCGATGCGGATGACATCGTCGGAGATGCCTTGTGCCTGGGCGGTCGCCCCGGCGAATCCCAGGCCCGCCATGGCCAGTGCAGCAGTGATGGTGTGCAGCTTCATGGGATGACTCCTCTTCCCTTTGGTGTATGGGATGCCGGGAACCCGGCGGATGACAGGTTATTCAGACGCCCAGCAATTCGTTGAGCGTGTCCTGTTTTTCTGAAAGTTCGGCGGCTTCGAAATGCTCGACGATCTGGCCATGCTCCATGACGTAGAAGCGATCGGCCAGCGGCGCCGCGAAGCGGAAATTCTGTTCCACCATGACGATGGTGTAGCCACGCTGCTTGAGCGCGGTGATCATGCGGGCCAGCGCCTGCACGATGACCGGCGCCAGGCCTTCGGAGATCTCGTCCAGCAGCAGCAGGTTGGCGCCGGTGCGCAGGATGCGCGCCACCGCCAGCATCTGTTGTTCACCGCCCGACAGGCGCGTGCCGGGCGAATGCCGGCGTTCCTGCAGGTTGGGGAACATGTCGTAGATTTCGGCCAGCGACATGCCGCCGCCGAGCGAGCCCACCACGGGCGGCAGCAGCAGGTTCTCCTCGCACGACAGGCTGGCGAAGATGCCGCGTTCCTCGGGGCAATAGCCCACGCCCAGATGGGCGATCTTGTAGGTCGGCAGGTCGATGGCCTCGGTGCCGTGGATGCGCACGGAACCCTTGCGGGAACCGGTCAGGCCCAGGATGGCCCGCAGCGTGGTGGTACGGCCGGCGCCGTTGCGGCCCAGCAGCGTGACGACCTCGCCTTGCCCCACGCGCATATCCACGCCGTGCAGGATATGCGATTCCCCGTACCAGGCCTGCAGGCCCGAGATTTCCAGTGCCGGGGTACTCATGCGTGCGCTCCTTGGAGTTCGCCGTCGGTGGTGCCCATGTAGGCCTGCATCACGGCGGGATGGCGGGACACTTCGGCGTAGTTGCCCTCGGCCAGCACCGCGCCGCGCGCCAGCACGGTGATGGTGTTGGCGATCGAGGACACCACGTTCATGTTGTGTTCCACCATCAGGATGGTGCGGCCGGCGCTGACGCGCTTGATCAGCTGCGTGACGCGGTCCACGTCTTCGTGGCCCATGCCCTGCGTGGGTTCGTCCAGCAGCATCAGCTCCGGTTCCATCGCCAGCGTGGTGGCGATCTCGAGCGCGCGCTTGCGGCCGTACGGTAGGTTCACCGTGGTCTCGTTGGCGAAGGCGCCGAGGTCGACCTGGTCGAGCAGGGCGCGGGCCGGCTCGTCCAGCGCGGCCAGGCGCCTGGTGCTCTGCCAGAAATGGAACGACAGCCCGGTCTTGCGCTGCAGGCCGATGCGCACGTTCTCGAGCACGGTCAGGTGCGGGAACACCGCCGAAATCTGGAACGAGCGGATCACCCCGCGCCGCGCGATCTGCGCCGGGCGCTCACCGGTGATGTCGATGCCATTGAACTTGATGGTTCCCGAGGTGGGAGAGAGAAACTTGGTCAGCAGGTTGAAGCATGTGGTCTTGCCCGCGCCGTTCGGCCCGATCAAGGCATGAATCTCGCCTCGCTTGATACGCAAATCGACCCCATTGACCGCGACAAAACCGCGGAATTCCTTGGTGAGGCCTTTTGTCTCCAGGATCGTGTCGTCCATGTCCGCTGCACCGGCGTTGTATTTATTTGGACCCTGCCCGGCGTTATTCGCAGGGCCCCCCGCGGGGTAAGGAAAATCATGGCGATGCCACGGTTTTCTATAAGAGTTGCCGGCGAGTATGCGCACCTCCGAATCAAAATTCCATGAGGGTTTGTCATAGGTTTTGCGGTGCGGAAAGGTGAATTGTCGGATAGCGGACAATTCGCATGGCTACTGGGCGAAAACCCTATATCCTCATGCAATGCGTTGCAGCAAATCCGTATTGACCGTCATCAATCCGTCATCGTTGCAATCATCGGGAAAAACCCGGATTTGCCCATGCGCGAACGAACTTTCCGCGCGAATCCGCCGCGCGGGCGGCGCGGATCTCAGGCGGGAGTTTTGGCTTTGAATTCACAGAGATCCGAAATGCCGCATTGCGGGCATTTCGGCTTGCGCGCCACGCACACATAACGGCCGTGCAGGATCAGCCAGTGATGCGCGTCCTGCAGATACTCGCGCGGCACGAATTTCTCCAGCTTCAACTCGACTTCCAGCACGTTCTTGCCGGGCGCCAGGCCGGTGCGGTTCGAGACCCGGAAAATGTGCGTGTCGACCGCCATGGTGGGCTGGCCGAAGGCCGTGTTCAGCACCACGTTGGCGGTCTTGCGACCGACGCCGGGCAGCGCTTCCAGCGCTTCACGGGTCTGCGGCACTTCGCCGCCATGCTGTTCGATCAGGATGCGGCAGGTGGCGATGGCGTTCTTGGCCTTGGTGCGGTACAGGCCGATGGTCTTGATGTAATCGGACAGGCCTTCCTCGCCCAGCGCCAGCAGCGCCTGCGGGGTGCCGTAACGCGGGAAGAACTTGCGCGTGGCGATGTTCACCGACTTATCGGTGGCCTGCGCCGACAGCAGCACGGCGATCAGCAGCTGGAAGGGCGTGTCGTATTCGAGTTCGGTGGTGGGCTGCGGATTGGCGGCTTGCAGGCGGGCGAAGATCTCTCGGCGTTTGGCGGCGTTCATGGGCGCGGGGCGTTGCGGCGGGCGCGGGCACGGGCCAGCGCGGATTCAATGGCGGCGCGCTTGCGGTCTTCGCCTTGCGCGTCATCGGAAGGGGCGGCGGGCGCCGGCGCGGCGGCGGCGGGCTCGGGCGCCATCAGGCGGGCGTTGTCGGCCGCCAGCCGCTCCATGCGCGCCTGGTGGTGGCGATGGCGCTGGCGGCCGGCGGCGGCGTCAGCGGCGCTCCAGGCGCGGCCGGCGGGGACCATCTCGATGCAATCCACCGGACACGGCGCCACGCACAGGTCGCATCCGGTGCACCAGTCGGGCAGCACGGTGTGCATGTGCTTGTTGGCGCCGACGATGGCGTCGACCGGACAGGCCTGGATGCACAGCGTACAGCCGATGCAGTGCGCCTCGTCGATGCGGGCCACCAGCAGCGGACCGGGCTCGCCGCGGCTGGCGTCCAGCGGCAGGGCGGGGGTCTCCAGCAGCGCCGCCAGGGCGGCGATGCCTTCGTCGCCGCCCGGCGGGCAGCGGTTGATCGGAGCGGCCCCGGCGGCGATGGCCTCGGCGTACGGCAGGCAGCCGTCGTAGCCGCACTTGGTGCATTGCGTCTGGGGCAGCAGGGCGTCGATGCGATCGGCGAGTGAGCGACAGGACATGGCGGACAACGGGAAAAGCAAAGGGGCCCGCGAGGGCCCCCGTGGACGGACGGTGAAAGGCCTCAGGCCGATTGCCGGATGAATTCCGCGATTTTAGGACAGATCATTTCGCGCCAGCGGCGGCCGGAGAAAATCCCGTAGTGGCCGCAGTTGGGGGCGGTGTAGTGCATCTTGCGGTCGGCCGGGATGTTCTTGCACAGCTTGATGGCGGCGCGCGTCTGGCCCTGGCCGGAGATGTCGTCCAGCTCGCCCTCGATGGTGAACAGCGCCACCTTCTTGATGTCGGCCGGGCGCACCAGCTGGCCGTCGACTTCCCAGGTGCCGTTGGGCAGCGCGAATTCCTGGAACACCATGCGGATGGTGTCCAGGTAGAACTCGGCCGGCATGTCCAGCACGGCGTTGTATTCGTCGTAGAAGCGGCGGTGGGCCTCGGCGTCGCTGTCGTCGCCGCGCAGCAGGTCCAGGTAGAAGTCGTAGTGCGACTTCATGTGGCGGTCGGGATTCATGGCCATGAACCCGGCATGCTGCAGGAAGCCTGGGTAGACCTTGCGGCCCGACCCCGGGTAGCGCGGCGGCACCGGGTGGATGACCTGGTTCTCGAACCACGAATAGGGCTTGGTGGTGGCCAGGCGGTTCACCTGCGTGGGCGACTGGCGCGGATCGATCGGACCGCCCATCATGACCATGCTGCGTGGTTGGCAGGGATCGTTGGCCGAGGCCATCAGCGACACGGCGGCCAGCACCGGCACGGTGGGCTGGCAGACGGAAATCACGTGCACGTCCGGCCCCAGGTGGCGGATGAAGTCCTGCACGTAGCGCACGTAATCGTTCAGGTGGAACGGGCCGGCCGACAGCGGCACCATGCGCGCGTCGATCCAGTCGGTGACGTAGACGTCGTGCCCAGGCAGCAGGGCGCGCACGGTATCGCGCAGCAGCGTGGCATGGTGGCCGGACAGCGGCGCCACCAGCAGCACCTTGGGATCGTCCTGCGGCGCCTGCCGCACGTCGCGGTGGAAGTGCACCAGGCGGCAGAAGGGCTTGTCCAGCACGACCGCTTCGGTGACCCGCACCGGCTTGCCGTTGATTTCCGTGGCGGGCAGGTTCCAGGCGGGTTTCTGGTATTCCTTGCCGATGCGCGTCATCAGCTCGTATCCCGCGGCCATCTGGCGCGAGATCGGGGTGTAGGCGAGGGGGCTGTAAGGGCTGGAGAACAGCTGGGAACCGGCATCCGTGAATGCAGCGAACGGAGTCAGGAAGGCGCGCTGCATTTCGTGCAATTGGTACAGCATTTGGGGAAGTCCTTCTGGGTCGTGCGTGTGCCCCGATTATTGCGCCGGGGAGTAACGGTATTTCCAATTTGTCTGACGAAAGCGCCCGAAAACCGGATTTTGTGTTGCAAAAATGCGACCCGTCATCCCTTGCGCACCAGTTTAGGGCGCAATCGTGTTGCATCGGAGGGTAAAACGGCGGATTTTCGCCCTAGGCCGGACGGGCCAGGAGGGGCCGATCCGGACCGGGCGAAGACTCACCAGTAGTTTTCCACCGCGAGGTTGCCGGGGATGCCGCGGCGGCCCGGCTTGAAGCCGCGTTCGCCCAGCAGCTTGCGGGCGTCGGCCAGCATGTCCGGATTGCCGCAGAGCATGATCTTTGCTTGCTCCGGGTCCAGCGGCAGGCCGGCCAGGCGTTCCAGTCCGCCGTCGGCGATCAGGGCGGTCAGGCGCGCCTGCGGCATGCCGGGCAGCGTCTCGCGGGTGGCGATCGGCAGGTAAGTCAGCTTGTCCGGCTCGGCCGCGAACAGCTCCGCCAGGGACGGGTCATTGCGCCAGCCTTCGATTTCCTCGCGGTAGGCCAGCTCCGCCGCGGTGCGCACGCCGTGCACCAGGACGATGCGGCGGTAGGCACGCCACACGGCCGGGTCGCGCAGGATCGACAGGTAGGCCGACAGGCCGGTGCCGGAGGCCAGCAGCCAGAGGTCGCCGCCGGGGGCGAAGCGCTCCAGCGTCAGGAAGCCGTAGGGCGCTTTCTCGACATACAGCGCGTCGCCGGGCTGTAGCCGCGCCATGCGCGGGCTGAACAGGCCCTCGGGCACCACGATGGAATAGAACTCCAGCCAGGGCTGGTGTGGCGCCGAGACCATCGAATAGGCGCGCCACAGCGTCGGCAGGCCATCGGGGTCGTCCGCGCCCGGCAGACCGACGCGGGCGAACTGGCCCGGCTGGAAGGTATACGCGTCGTCGCGCGTGACGCGCACCGAGAACAGTTTGTCGGGCACCCAGGTATGGACGTGGGTGACGGTCTGGCGCGTGTATTTGGAATCGTCGGTCATCGGCGCATCGCGCGGCGCGGGCCGCTGGCGGCCGCGCGCTCGCGGATCATTTTTCCAGGTATTGCAGCTTGTCCTGCTTGCCGTTCCATTCGTCGGCGTCGGGCAGCGGCTTCTTGGCTCGGCTGATGCTGGCGAACTCGGGCGAGAGTTCGGCGTTCAGGGCGATGAAGTTGAGCTGGTCCTGCGGCACGTCTTCCTCGGCGTAGATGGCGTTGGCCGGGCATTCGGGGATGCACACGGCGCAGTCGATGCATTCGTCGGGGTCGATCACCAGGAAGTTCGGACCCTCACGAAAACAGTCCACCGGGCATACGTCGACGCAATCGGTGTACTTGCACTTGATACAGTTTTCGGTGACTACGTGGGTCATTCTCAGGAGCTCCGGGCTGGCGGCATTTGTGTCTTGTTGCGCCAATTTTACCCAATGCGGGGCCGATACGCCGCCAATACCCTGTTGACATCGTGGCGCAATGGGGGTTCGGCCGGGCCCGCTATGCTATGGTGTCGCGAAACGATACGCGCAATCATGATAATCACCTCGCTGCTCGACACCGACCTGTATAAATTCAGCATGATGCAGGTGGTGCTGCATCAGTTTCCCGCTGCCCAGGTCGAGTACCGTTACAAATGCCGGACTCCGGGGGTCAACCTGCGCCCCTACCTGGACGAAATTCGCGAAGAAGTGCACCAGCTGTGCCAGTTGCGCTTCACCGAGGACGAACTTAAATATCTGGGTGGCTTGCGTTTCATCAAAAGCGACTTCGTCGATTTCCTCGAATTGTTCCACCTGCCCGAGCGCTGCATCAGCATCGAAGAGGGCGAGGGGCCGGGCGAGATCAGCATCGAGGTCAAGGGCCCCTGGCTGCACACCATCCTGTTCGAGATCCCGGTGCTGGCCATCGTCAACGAGGTCTACTTCCGCAACACGCGCAAGAACCCGGACTGGGCCGAGGGCCGCAAGCGCCTGCAGTCCAAGATGCACCTGGTGCTGGACGACCCGGCGCTGGCCGATTTCCGCGTGGCCGAATACGGCACCCGCCGCCGCTTTTCCAAGGTCTGGCATGAAGAGATCGTGTCGACCATGAAGGCCCAGATGGGACCGCACTTCGCCGGCACCAGCAACGTGCTGCTGGCCAAGCAGCACGAAGTCCTGCCGCTGGGCACCATGGGCCACGAATACCTGCAGGCCTGCCAGGCGCTCGGTCCGCGGCTGCGTGATTCGCAGGTGTTCGCGCTGGAAGTGTGGGCCAAGGAATACCGCGGCGACCTGGGCATCGCGCTGTCGGACGTCTATGGCATGGATGCCTTCCTGCGCGACTTCGACATGTATTTCTGCAAGCTGTTCGACGGCGCGCGGCACGATTCGGGCGATCCCTTCGTCTGGGGCGAACGCTTGCTCGAGCACTACCGCAAGAACCGCGTCGACCCGCGCGCCAAGACCCTGGTGTTCTCGGATTCGCTGACCTTCCCGCGCGCCATCGAGCTGGCGCGCCAGTTCGCCGGCCGCTGCAAGGTGTCATTCGGCATCGGCACCAACCTGACCAACGACCTCGGCCACGAACCGCTGCAGATCGTCATGAAGATGGTGCGTTGCAATGGCCAGCCGGTGGCCAAGGTGTCCGACGCGCCCGAGAAGACCATGTGCGACGATCCGGCCTACCTGGCCTATCTGCGCCAGGTGTTCCAGCTGCCGCCCGCCTGAAACCCGGTCAGGGTAAAGTTCGCCATTCTTCGCATTGTTCAACCCGCAACTCGTCATTAGGGGAATATTCATGAGCAGCATCAAGCGCTTCCACGTCGCCAAGCGCCTGTCGGACATGGCCGTGTACAACGGCGTCGCATACCTGGCGGGCCAGGTGCCGGACGATTCCACGCTGGACATCACCGGCCAGACCGAGCAAGTGCTCGCCACCATCGACCGCCTGCTGGCCGAAGCCGGCACGGACAAGACCAAGATCCTGATGGCCCAGATCTACGTGGCCAACATGAAGGAATTCGACGGCATGAACAAGGCCTGGGACGCCTGGGTCGCCGACGGCAACTCGCCCCCGCGCGCCACCGTCGAGGCCCGCCTGGCCAATCCCGACTTCAAGGTCGAGATCGTCGTCACCGCCGCCGTCGCCTGATCGGCGCGTCCGCGCGATGAAAAGCCCTCCGGCAGGCCGGAGGGCTTTTTTTGTTTGCGCAGGCCGTCGCGTGGCGTCACGGCGCCGTGACCGCCGGGAAGAATTGCCGACTCTGGAGACGCGCGCCGGGTCGGCCGGCCCGCGCTGACCGGCGGCTGGCCCGCGTCAACCCGCCGTCAGCAGCAGCCCAGCGAGCAGGCCGCCGGCTTGCTCGCAGCGCGCCAGCTCGGCCGGGGCCACGGTCTTGGGGGCGGCGATCTGTTCCGGCGTCTGGGCGCCCAGGTTGACGATCAGGGCCGGCGCCACGGCCCGCAGCCGCCAGCCGGTGCAGATGCGCTCCACCTGGCGCGCCGCGCCGGCGCCGTCGCTGCCGGCGCTGACCAGGCAGGCGTAGGGCCGGCCGGATATGCGATCGAGCACGCCGTAGTAGCAGCGGTCGAAGAACTCCTTCATTTCGCCACTCAGGCTGGCCAGGTTTTCCGGCGCGCAGAACAGGAAGCCGTCGCTGGCCAGCACCTCGTCGACGCCGGCGTCCGCGGCGCGGCGCAGCGTCACCGCCAGGTCGTCCGGCTGTTCCAGCTGCGCCGCCGCCGCGGCCGCGCCGCGGGCGGCGGCCTCGGCCATCTGGCGGGCCGCGCCGGTGCGGGAATGCCACACGATCAGCAGCCGTTTCATGGGTAGCGCGCCAGGGTGTCCTGGCGGTAGTAGGCCCGCAGCAGGCCGAACCATTCGGGCAGGGCCTCGGCCATGGGGTGGGGATCGACGAAGAAGTGCTCGGAACTGACGGCGAAGAACTCGGCCTCGTCGGTGGCGGCGTAGGGATCCAGCGGCAACTGGCCGTACCAGGCGTCGGCCTCGGCGCTTTCCGGGTCCACGTCATGCGGAATCGCGGCCTCCACCGCGTCCACCGCGGCGATGAAGCGGTCCAGGCTGTCGTCCAGGACGCGGCGCCAGTCGCGCGGCTTGATATCGCCGTGCGCCGCCAGCGACGGCATGCCGTCGGCAAAGCCCGCTTGCAGGTCGAGCTTGTGCGCGAACTCGTGGATCACCACGTTGAAGCCGCCCTCGGACAGTTGCGTGTCCTCCCAGGACAGCACCAGCGGGCCGCCTTCCCACGCCTCGCCGGCGGCGTCCTCCAGGTATTCGTGCATCACGCCGTCCTCGTCCATCTGCTTGCGCGGGATGCGAAAGCCCGCGGGGTACACGATGATTTCGTCCCAGCCTTCGTACAGCGTGGGCGTCAGGTTCAGGATAGGCAGGCTGGCCTGGGCGGCGATCGACAGCCGCATGAAGTCGGTGATCTCCAGGCCGCGGGCGCCATTGATGGTCTTGCTGGCCAGCAGCCAGGCCGAGCGCGCCAGCAACTGCGCGGATTCGTCGGCGTCCAGCGCCGCCAGGAAGGGGTGGGCCTGCAGCACCTGCCGCCAGAGGTCGGGCGCGATCCGGGCCTGCATCTGCGCCACCTCGGCGGCGCGCGCACCCCGGCCCTTGAGCCAGCGCAACATAAGCTTGGGTTCCTTGAATATGTGCCCGGCGTTGGCCGGGGTTTTCAGCATTGATTCCTAGTGTAGAGTGTCGGAATCTTCGTTTACCGTAACCGCAATACGCCCGCGATGTCCGCCCCGCCCGTTCCTGATGCGCCTTCGCCTTTCGACGCTTCCTGGCGACAGGAGGCGGGGGCGGGCCTCGACGCCGACGGCCTTGCGCTTATCGACCAGGCGGTGGCCTGGTCGGTTCCCCGTTTCGAGGGTCAGCAGGCCCTGACTGGCGAACCGCTGGCCTCGCACGGCGCCGGCGTGGTGCGGATCCTGGCCGGCCTGCACACCGACGCCGCCACGCGCGCCGCGGCCCTGCTGGCCGCCTTGCCGACCGACCTGACCGCGCCGGCTCCCGCGCTGCGCAACGACCCTGTCGCCACCGCCTTCGGCGCCGAGGTCGCCCGCCTGGTGCAGGGCACCCGGGCCCTGTTGCGGCTGGGCGTGGTCGCGCGCCAGGCCAGCGACGCCGAAGCGGAAACCGGCTCGCAGAAGGAAATGCAGCGCAAGATGCTGCTGGCCATGGCGGCCGATCTGCGCATCGTGCTGATGCGCCTGGCCTCGCGCCTGCGCACCCTGCGCTGGCACGCCGAAAGCAAGACGCCCTGTTCGACCGCCTTCGCCCGCGAAACCCTGGACCTGTACGCGCCGCTGGCCAACCGCCTGGGCATCTGGCAGATCAAGTGGGAAATGGAAGACCTGGCGTTTCGCTTCCTGGAGCCCGACCGCTACAAGCAGATCGCCCGCCTGCTCGAGGAAAAGCGGGTCGAGCGCGAAGCCTTCATCGCCGGCGCCATCGAACGCCTGCAGACGGCGCTGGCCAAACATGGCATCGAAGCCGAGGTCAGCGGCCGGCCCAAGCACATCTACAGCATCTGGAACAAGATGCGGGTCAAGCGCCTGGATTTCTCGCAGATGTACGACCTGCGCGCGCTGCGCATCATCGTCGACGACGTGCGCGCCTGTTACATGGCGCTGGGCATGGTGCACGAGATGTGGACGCCGCTGTCCGACGAATTCGACGACTACATCTCGCGGCCCAAGCCGAACGGCTACCGTTCGCTGCACACAGTGGTGGCGGACGACGACGGCCGTCCGTTCGAGGTGCAGATCCGCACCCGCGAGATGCACCAGTTCGCCGAGTACGGCATGGCCGCGCACTGGCGCTACAAGGAAGCCGGCGCCAAGGGCGGGCAGGTGGCGGCCTCCAGCGAGTACGACCGGCAACTGGCCTGGATGCGCCAACTGCTGGCCTGGAACACGGACGTCGAGGCGGGCGATGGCGCCGCGGCCGACAAGTCCGATGCGGCCAAGCCCGCCGCCGCCAAGTCCGGCCCGGGCAAGAGCCGCCACGCCGCCGTCACGGCGGCTCCCACGGACGAGCGCATCTACGTGCTGACGCCGCAGGCGCGGGTGATCGAGTTGCCGGCCGGCGCCACGCCGGTCGACTTCGCCTATCACCTGCATACCGACCTGGGCCACCGCTGCCGCGGCGCGCGGGTCGACGGCCAGATGGTGCCGCTGCAGACACGCCTGGCCACCGGCCAGACGGTCGAGATCATCTCGGCCAAGTCCGGCGGCCCGTCGCGCGACTGGCTCAATCCACAGCTCGGGTTCCTGGCCAGCCCGCGCGCCCGCGCCAAGGTGCGCATGTGGTTCAACGCCATCGAACTGCAGCAGCGCATCACGCAAGGCCAGGCGCTGGTCGAAAAGGAACTGCAACGGCTGGGCAAGACCGCGGTCAATCTCGAACAACTGGCGCAGAACCTCGGGTTCGCCCGCGCCGACGACCTGTACGTGGCCGCCGCCAAGGAAGAATTCAGCCTGCGCCAGATCGACGCCGTGTTCCAGCAGCCGGCGCCCGCCGCCGAGCCGCAGCCGGCCGCCCTGCGCCACGCCAGCGCCGGCAGCGCCGAGAAAAGCGGCAAGAGCGGGGTGCTGGTGGTGGGCGTGGGCTCGCTGCTGACGCAGCTGGCGCGCTGCTGCCGCCCGGCGCCGCCCGACGCCATCGCCGGTTTCGTGACGCGCGGGCGCGGGGTGTCGATCCACCGCAGCGACTGCCACAGCTATCTGGCGCTGGCCGCGCGCGAGCCCGAGCGCGTGATCGAGGTGGCCTGGGGCGAGACCCCTGCGGACACGTTCTATCCGGTCGACATCAGCGTGCGCGCGCACGACCGCTCCGGCCTGCTGCGCGACCTGTCCGAAGTGTTCGCGCGGCTGCGCCTGAACGTGGTGGGCGTGAACACCCAGAGCCGGCAGTCGCTGGCCCATATGGTGTTCACGGTGGAAGTGCGCGGCGGCGAATCGCTGGCGCGCGCGCTGGATGCCCTGGCGGAAGTGCCGGGCGTGTCGTCGGCGGTGCGCCGCTAGCCTGCGACGCAAGACGGGCCGCCCCGGGGACGGGCGGCTCGGAAGAGGGCGCCCATGCAAGGCCGTTGCCAGGGGCGCCCCGTAATGGACCATCGCCCGGGCCATCGCGGCCCGGGAATATCAGTGATCCAGGTTCTCGTGGGCGCGTTCGCGCATGAAGAACGACGCCACCAGCCCCAGCGCCACGCCGAACATTACGTAGTAGGCCGGCGCCATGGGAGAACCCGTGGTCTTGATCAGCCAGGTCACGATGAACTGGGCAAAACCGCCAAAGATCATCACCGCCACGTTATAGGCCAGCGACAGGCCCACCGAGCGTACCCGCGCCGGGAACAGTTCCGCCATGACGGTGCTGAACACGCCGAAGAAAGCCGACACGAAGAAGCACACCACGATCTGCACGGTCAGCAGCCGGCCGATCGACGGCGCGTCCGACAGCCAGTAGTACAGCGGATACAGGACCACCAGGTAGCCGATCAGCGAGCCGATCACGATGGGGCGGCGGCCGGCGCGGTCGGACCAGGCGCCCATGAACGGCGTCAGCAGCACCATCAGCGCGGCGCCCGCCATCTGCACCAGGAAGGTCTGGTTCAGCGGCAGCTTGAGGATCTGGGTCGAGTAGGTCACCAGGTACGTGAAGGTGATGTAGATCGACACCGTCGCCGTCACCACCAGGCCCACGCCGATCAGCGTCTCGCGGGTGTGCGTGCGGACCATCTCGCCCAGGCTCAGGCGCTGTACTTCGCCGCGCGCGGCGGCCTGGCGCTCGTCTTCCTTCATCTGCTTGAAGGCGTCGGTTTCGTCGATGTTGCGGCGGATATAGATGGCGATCGGCACAATCACCAGGCCGAAGGCGAACGGCAGGCGCCAGGCCCAGGCCGCGATCTGCTCCTGCGTGAAGAATTCGGTGATCAGCGTGCCGCAGGCCGCGCCGATCAGCAGCGCCAGCATCTGCCCGGCCATCTGCCACGAACCGTAGAAGCCGCGCTTGCCATTGGGCGCCATCTCGATCAGCAGGGCGGTCGAGGTGCCGAACTCGCCGCCGGCCGAGAAGCCCTGCAGCAGCCGCGCGATCAGGATGAAGATGGGGGCCAGGATGCCGGCCGCGTGATAGGTGGGCGCCACGGTGATCAGGGCGATGGACACCGCCATCAGCGAGGTCACCAGCACCATGGCCGCCTTGCGGCCCTTCTTGTCGCCATACAGCCCCAGGATGATGCCGCCCACCGGCCGCATGAAGAAGCCGACGCCGAAGATCGCCGTGGTCATCAGGATGGCGTTCAGTTCGCTGCCGGGAACGCTGGGATCGGTCGGAAAGAACAGCTTCGAGATGATCGGCGTCATGAACGCGAACACCAGGAAGTCATACCATTCGAGGGCGTTGCCGATGACTGCCGCCACGATGTTGCGCGTGGGAACTGCTTTGTGCTGCACGGTTTCTCCTTGGGGGCTTGTGCTGTTTCAAGGCCGTCATTCTAGGCCCAGGCGCGGCCCGGGTCCGTTCCCGGACGCGCGACGCGGACGCGTCCTGGCTTTACACTCTCCCTTTTCCCCAAGAGAGTTGCTACATGAACGCGCGCACCTGGCTGGAGACGCTGGTCGGTTTCGACACCACCAGCCGCAATTCCAATCTTGCCCTCATCGAAACCGTCCGTGACTGGCTCAAGGGCCAGGGCGTCGATGCGTGGCTGGCGCACAACCCCGAGCGCACCAAGGCCAACCTCTTCGCCACCCTGCCGGCCCAGGACGGCAACCAGCAGGGCGGCATCGTCCTGTCGGGCCACACCGACGTGGTGCCGGTGGACGGCCAGGACTGGAGCACGGACCCGTTCAAGCTGGTCGAGAAAGACGGCCTCCTGTACGGCCGCGGCAGCTGCGACATGAAGGGTTTCATTGCCGGCTCGCTGGCGCTGGTGCCGGAATTCCTGGCCATGCCGCGCAAGAAGCCGATCCACCTGGCGTTCTCGTACGACGAAGAGGTCGGCTGCGCCGGCGCGCCGTACATGCTGGCCGACCTGCACGAGCGCGGCATTCGTCCCGAAGGCTGCGTGGTGGGCGAACCCACCGGCATGCAGGTGGTGGTGGCGCACAAGGGCATCAACCTGTTCCGCTGCAAGGTGCACGGCAAGGCGGCGCACTCGTCGCTGACGCCGCGCGGCTGCAACGCCATCGAATACGCCGCCCGCCTGATCTGTCGCATCCGCGACCTGGCCGACAGCTTCAAGGCCAACGGCCCGTACGACCAGTTCTACGATGTGCCGTTCTCGACCATGACCACCAACCAGATCCGGGGCGGCATCGCGGTCAACACCATTCCCGAACTGTGCGAATTCACCTACGAATTCCGCAACCTGCCGGGCATGCAACCCGACCAGATCCAGGCCGAAGTCGAAAAATACGTGCGTGATGAGCTCCTGCCGCGCATGAAGGCCGAATTCGACGGCGCCAGCATCGAGATCGAGACCGGCGCCGCCGCGCCGGCCCTGGAAGCTTCCGAGGAAGCCGCCATCACCCAGCTGGTGCGCGCCCTGACCGAAGACCGCGCCACCCGCAAGGTGGCCTACGGCACCGAGGCCGGCCTGTTCCAGGGCATCGGCATCCCCACCGTGGTCTGCGGCCCCGGCCACATCGAGCAGGCGCACAAGCCCGACGAGTTCGTCGCGCTCGACCAGCTCGCCGCCTGCGAGACCTTCCTGCGCCGCATGGGGCAATCGCTCTGAAGCGCCTGGCCGGGCAGGCCCGGCCCCGGGACGCCCGGTGAGGGGGCAGGGGGCGCGGCCCCCGCCCGCGACCGGCGTCAGGTAAAATGACGGGTTGCAAACCGGATTCACGGGCCGCAGAGGCTGGCCGTGATGCCGGGGGAGATGCTTGGTGAAACCTTACGATTTTCCGGATGCCCAGGGCCATTTCGGCCCTTATGGCGGTGTTTTCGTGGCGGAAACGCTGATGCACGCGCTCGACGAGCTGCGTGCCGCCTATGACCGTTACCGTGTCGATCCCGCCTTCCTGGAAGAGTTCAACTACGAGCTCAAGCATTTCGTCGGCCGTCCCAGCCCCGTCTATCACGCCCGCCGCTGGTCCGAACAACTGGGCGGCGCCCAGATCTGGTTCAAGCGCGAAGACCTCAACCACACCGGCGCGCACAAGGTCAACAACTGCATCGGCCAGGCCCTGCTGGCCAAGCGCATGGGCAAGCCGCGCGTCATCGCCGAGACCGGCGCCGGCCAGCACGGCGTCGCCACGGCCACGGTGGCCGCCCGCTACGGCATGGAATGCGTGGTCTACATGGGCAGCGAAGACGTGCGCCGCCAGGCCTCCAACGTCTACCGCATGAAGCTGCTGGGGGCCACGGTGGTGCCCGTCACGTCCGGTTCGCGCACCCTGAAGGACGCGCTCAACGAAGCCATGCGCGACTGGGTCACCAACATCGAGAACACCTTCTACATCATCGGCACGGTGGCGGGCCCCGATCCCTATCCCCGCATGGTGCGCGATTTCCAGACCGTCATCGGCAATGAATGCCTGACGCAGATGCCCGAGGCCATCGGCCGCCAGCCCGACTACGTCGTGGCCGCGGTCGGCGGCGGCTCCAACGCCATGGGCATCTTCCACCCCTACATTCCCTACGAAAACGTGCGCCTGATCGGCGTCGAGGCCGCCGGCGAAGGCATGGACAGCGGCAAGCATGCCGCGTCGCTGGCCGCCGGTCAGGTCGGCGTGCTGCACGGCAACCGCACCTACGTCATGCAGGACGCCGACGGCCAGGTCCAGGAAACCCATTCGGTCTCGGCCGGGCTGGACTACCCCGGCGTCGGCCCCGAGCACGCCTGGCTCAAGGACTCCGGCCGCGCCGAGTACGCCGGCATCACCGACGACGAAGCCCTCAAGGCCTTCCACGATTGCTGCCGCATCGAAGGCATCATGCCGGCGCTGGAGTCGTCCCACGCCATCGCCCAGGCCGTGAAGATGGCCCCCACGCTGCCGCGCGACGCCGTCATCCTGGTCAATCTGTCGGGCCGTGGCGACAAGGACATGCATACCGTCGCCGAACGTGCCGGTATCGAGCTCTAACATGACGACTTCCCGCTCCGATCGTATTGCCGCCGCCTTCGCGCGCACCGCCGAATCCGGCCGCGCCGCGGCGCTCATTCCCTACATCGCCGCCGGTGATCCGTCGCCCGCCACCACCGTCCCGCTGATGCACGCCTTGGTCGAGGCCGGCGCCGACGTCATCGAACTGGGCGTGCCGTTCTCCGATCCCATGGCCGACGGCCCGGTGATCCAGCGCGCCGCCGAGCGCGCCATCGCCCAGGGCATGGGCCTGGGCCGCGTGCTCGACCTGGTGGCCGAGTTCCGCCAGCGCGACACGGCCACCCCGGTCGTGCTGATGGGCTACGCCAACCCGATCGAACGCATGGGCCAGGCCGAATTCGCCCGCCGTGCCGAAGCCGCCGGCGTGGATGGCGTCCTGGTGGTCGACTACCCGCCCGAAGAAGTCGTCGAGTTCGCCGGCACCCTCGGGCGCCACGGCATCGCCCCGATCTTCCTGCTGGCGCCCACCTCCACCGAGGAACGCATCCAGGCCGTGGCCAGGGTGGCCCGCGGCTACGTCTACTATGTCTCGCTCAAGGGCGTGACGGGCGCCGGCTCGCTCAACACCGACGACGTGGCCGAACGCGTGGCGGTGATCCGCCGCCACGTGCGCGATATCCCGGTCGGTGTGGGCTTCGGCATCCGCGATGCCGACAGCGCGCAGCGCGTGGCGCGCGTGGCCGACGCGGTCGTCATCGGCAGCAAACTGATTGAAACCATGGAGCAGGCGGTGGCGAACGTCCCCGCGGCCCAGCAAACCGACGCCGCAGTCGCCGCCGCCAGCGGCTGGCTGCGCACCATCCGGCAGGCGCTGGATCAAGTGAAACGACCGAGCGTGTTGGCCTGAACGGCCCGGCGCGACCTCCTTACGGGATGAACAAACAATGAGCTGGATCGAAAAACTCCTGCCGCCTCGCATCAACAAAACCAGCGACAGCGGCGCCCGCCGCGTGCCCGAAGGCCTGTGGGTGAAATGCCCGTCGTGTGAAACGGTGCTGTACAGCGAAGACCTGGCGGCCAACCTGCACGTCTGCCCCAAGTGCGATCATCACATGCGCATCGGCGCCCGCGCCCGTATCGATTCGCTGCTCGACCTCGAAGGCCGGGTCGAGATCGGCCAGTCGACGCGGTCGGTGGACACGCTGAAATTCAAGGACACGCGCAAGTACCCCGAGCGCCTGGCCGAAGCCGTCAAGCAGACCGGTGAAACCGACGCGCTGGTGGTGGTCAGCGGCTCCATCCGCGGCGTGCCGGCGACGCTGGCGTGCTTCGAGTTCGAGTTCATGGGTGGCTCCATGGGTTCGGTGGTCGGCGAGCGCTTCGCGCGTGGCGCCCAGGCTGCCCTGGACAACAAGACGCCCTTCATCTGTGTCGCCGCTTCCGGTGGCGCGCGCATGCAGGAAAGCCTGCTGTCGCTGATGCAGATGGCCAAGACCAACGCCATGCTCACGCGCCTGTCGGCCGCGGGCCTGCCGTTCATCAGCGTGCTGACCGACCCCACCATGGGCGGCGTGTCCGCCAGCTTCGCCTTCATGGGCGACGTGGTCATCGCCGAACCTAAAGCCCTGATCGGCTTCGCCGGCCCGCGCGTGATCGAGCAGACCGTGCGCGAGAAGCTGCCGGAAGGCTTCCAGCGCGCCGAGTTTCTGCTGCAGAAGGGCGCCATCGACATGGTGGTCGACCGCCGCCAGTTGCGCGAGGAAATCGCGCGCCTGCTCGCGCTGCTGACCAACCAGCCGGCCGACGTCGTCACGGCTGCCTGATCCTTCTGCCCGCACCCAGACGCCGCCGCCACGACCGTGCCGGCGGCGTTTTTCATCCACATGCGAGCCGATCCGGAAATGGAATTTTTCGTTCTCCGGGCGGAACAGTGTTTTCCATGATTTGTGTTGCCAGATTGCGACACAGGGCAAGCCTTCTGGTCTGGTTTTTGCTATGTTGCGTAGTGATGAAAAATCTCGTGAATCATGCCGGGATTTTTGCCCCAACAAAAATACGGAGTTGCTCCCAATGCAGTCGACGAAGAAGAAAATGCTGGTCCGCCTCATCGGTTTGGCCCTGGCTGGCGCCGCTACCATCGCCAGCGCGCAGTCGTCCGAAGGTACCCAGGGCGGGGTAAGCCTGCACTACGGCGTGGGAGACCACTACCAGCGCTTCACGCTGAACTACGAAACCCCGTCGGTCTGGACCCACCAGTTCGGCGGCAATTGGGGGCGTCTGGATCTCACGCCTGAACTGGGCGTGTCGTATTGGTGGGCCGATGGCGACCGTTCGCCCAGCAGCGTGTGGCAGCTGAACGCCATCCCGATGTTCCGCTGGTGGACTGGCGAGCGCTTCTACCTCGAAGCCGGTATCGGTGCCACCGTGTTCTCGCGCACCCGCTTCGCCAACGAGAACATCAGCACCGCCTTCCAGTTCGGCGACCACGTCGGCCTGGGCTTCCTGCTGACGCCGAACAACCGCATCGGCCTGCGCTATTCGCACTTTTCCAACGCCAGCATCAAGCGCCCGAACCCGGGCCTGGATACGGTGCAGCTGACCTACACGTACCAGTTCTGATCGCTGCGCGATCCGGCCTGATGAAAAGCCCTCGGTAACGAGGGTTTTTTTTTCGGCCTCGCCAGGCCGTGCCAGACGCTTGCGCGGCAAGCGACAGGCAATAAAAAAAGCCCCCATCATTCGATGGGGGCTTTTGCTTGCGGCTTGCCTCAGTGGCGGGTTTCGACCTGAACCAGGGGTTCGTTCGAGACCGGCGCCACCGGCTTGCGCTCGCGGCCCAGGCGGACCGGCGTGTGCGCCGCGGCGATGCGCAGTTGCGTCTGCGCGTGGCGTTCGGGATCGGTCTCCACCCACTGCAGGCCGGCGGCGTTGACCACTTCATGCAGGGTCTGGGCCTTGGCCGAGGGAGCCGTCGCCGGCACCACGATGGGCTGGGCGCTGGTGGGCGCGGCCTGCGCCGGCGCGGCGGCCGGGGCGGGCGTGACCACCGGGGCCGCAGCGGCTTCGGGTTCGGCCGGGGCGGCGGGCGCCGTCGTCACGACGGGTTCGACCACCGGTTCCACCACAGCGGCTTGCACCGGCGTCGCGACGGGCGCGGCCGGCTCGGAAACCTGGCTGGCGGGGTCGACGGCCACCGGAGCGGTCGCCTCGGGCGCGGCAGTCTGGGTGGGCTGCGCGGCCTGCGGCTCGATCGTGGCGGCGGGCGCCTGTTCGGCCTGGACCGGCGCCGGCGCGGCTTCAGCCTGGACGGCTTCGGCTTGTTGCGCGGGAGCCTGAACCGGCGTCGCGGGGACGTCGGCCGCAGGGGCTGCCGCTGCCACCGGGGCGGCTGCTGCCGGCGCGGAGGCGGTCAGGTTCTCGGCCTGTTCGCCGGCGTCGTCTTCGGCGCCGTCTTCCAGCTGCTCGTCGCTGCCAGCCACGCCGGCCTCGTCCGCGCTGCGGCGGCCACGACGGCTGCGGCGGCGGCGACGCTTGCGTTCCGGATCGGCGCCGGCTTCGGCGCCTTCGGTGGCGGGCACGCCCTCGGCGGCCAGTTCGACGGCTTCCGCCGGTTCGGCCTGGGCATCGGCAGGCTGCTTGGCTTCAGGCAGGGCGGTCGCGACCGACTGGGCCAGCGCGGCGACCATGCTTTCCTGTTCGCTCATCGGCGTATCGGCCTGGCCTTCCTCGCGGCGATTGCGGCCACGGCCACGGCGGCGGTTGCGGCCGGCGCCGGCGTCGTCGCCAGCGGCTTCCGGCGCGACATCGGGACGGTTCGAGGCCTGTGCGGCCTGCACTGCCTGGTCGCGTTCGCCACGCTCGTTGCGATTGTTGCGCTCGCCGCGTTCCTGGCGTTCGCCGCGCTCGCCTTCGGGCCGGCGGTTGCCACGGATGTGATGACGGCCGCCTTCGCCGCCCTCGGCGCCTTCCGTGCGCGATTCACCGCGACGGTTGCGATTGCGGTCGGAACCATGGCGTTCGCCGCGGCGTTCCTGGCCGTCATGGGCGCCACGGCCCTTGCCACGTGCCGGCGAGGCGGCGCGCTTGGCGCCGGTCTCTTCCTGGGCAGCGGCGGGCGCGGTCTTGGCGGGCTCGGAATTGCCGGTCAGCCAGCCGAACAGGCGCTTGAGCAGGCCGCCGCCCGATTGCGCCGGGGCGGCCGCGGGAGCGGGCGCCGGGGCGGGGGTCGACACGGGCGCCGGCTGCGAGGGCGTGATGCCCTTGACCAGCGCTTCGGGGCGGGCCTTGATCTCGCTTTCGCGCGGCTGCCACGGAGCGTCCGTGGCCGGCGCCTCGACCAGTTCGAAGCTGGTCTTCACTTCTTCCAGGCGCGGATCGTCGTGGCGCAGGCGCTCGATGTGGTGATGCGGCGTTTCCAGGTGCTTGTTGGGGATCAGCACCAGGTTGACCTTCAGGCGGGCTTCCATCTTGGTGATGTCGGCGCGCTTTTCGTTCAGCAGGTAGGTCGCCACGTCGACCGGCACCTGGGCGTGGACCGCCGCGGTGTTTTCCTTCATGGCTTCTTCCTGCAGCAGGCGCAGGACGTGCAGGGCGCTGGATTCGGCGTCGCGGATCACGCCGGTGCCGTTGCAGCGCGGGCAGGTGATGTGCGAGCCTTCGTTCAGGGCCGGACGCAGGCGCTGGCGCGACAGTTCCATCAGGCCGAAGCGCGAGATCTTGCCCATCTGGACGCGGGCGCGGTCGAAATGGAGGGCGTCACGCAGGCGCTGTTCGACGGCGCGCTGGTTCTTGCTGTCTTCCATGTCGATGAAGTCGATGACGATCAGGCCGCCCAGGTCGCGCAAGCGCAGCTGGCGGGCCACTTCGTCGGCGGCTTCCGAGTTGGTCCGCAGGG
Source organism: Achromobacter sp. CSND-B12 (assembly GCF_052906545.1). Taxonomy (NCBI): domain Bacteria; kingdom Pseudomonadati; phylum Pseudomonadota; class Betaproteobacteria; order Burkholderiales; family Alcaligenaceae; genus Achromobacter; species Achromobacter sp. CSND-B12. The sequence continues at coordinate 4,766,486 of NZ_JBREGJ010000001.1, forward strand.
CGGTTTCCTCGATGTCGGCGCCGCGGGTCGAGCGGGCCGAGTTGACGTCCACGGACACCAGCGCTTCGGTGTGGTCGATGACGATGGCGCCGCCCGAGGGCAGCTGCACCGTGCGCGAGTAGGCCGTTTCGATCTGGTGTTCGATCTGGAAGCGCGAGAACAGCGGGATGTCGTCGCGGTAGCGCTTCACGCGCTGGACGTTGTCCGGCATCACCACGCTCATGAACGCGGTGGCCTGGTCGGCGATCTCGTCCGTGTCGATCAGGATCTCGCCGATCTCGGGCGAGAAGTAATCGCGGATGGCGCGGATGACCAGGCTGGATTCCAGGTAGATCAGGATGGGCGCGGAGTTGTCGCGCGCGGCGCCGTCGATGGCGGTCCAGAGCTGCAACAGGTACGACAAGTCCCATTGCAGTTCTTCGACGTTGCGGCCGATGCCGGCGGTGCGGGCGATGATGCTCATGCCCTGGGGCAGCTCGAGCTGCTCCATCGTGTCGCGCAGTTCCTGGCGGTCCTCGCCCTCGACGCGGCGCGAAACGCCACCGCCACGGGGGTTGTTGGGCATCAGGACCAGGTAGCGGCCGGCCAGCGAGATGAACGTGGTCAGGGCGGCGCCCTTGTTGCCGCGCTCTTCCTTTTCGACCTGGACGATCAGTTCCTGGCCTTCGCGCAGGGCGTCCTGGATGCGGGCGGTGCGGACGTCGACGCCTTCCTTGAAGAAGCTGCGGGCCACTTCCTTGAAGGGAAGAAAGCCATGGCGGTCTTCGCCGTAGTTGACGAAGCAAGCTTCAAGGCCGGGTTCGATCCGGGTGATGACACCTTTGTAGATGTTGCCTTTGCGTTGTTCGCGGCCGGCAGTCTCGATGTCGAGGTCGATGAGTTTTTGCCCATCGACGATAGCGACGCGTAATTCTTCCTGGTGCGTCGCATTGAACAGCATGCGCTTCATGAGAGGGTTTCTCCGTTGTCATGACGCGCCGATATCGGCGCGTGACCTCGGGCCACTCGGGCTGCGGCTGAAGCGGGCAAGAAGATGCGGACCGTACCTGGGCGGCGCCCAGGCGTATCCGCCGCGGGTCAGGCGGGCACGTCGTGCCGTGGGGCACGGGGTTCTTTCAGCAGGAGGGTCAGCTTCACTGAATGTGGTTTGACGGAAATGTGCTGTGAACGGCAGTTGCGGCCGGATTGGTTGCCGACGCGCAGCTGGTGCTTTAAATATGCGACGATTCTTGCAGTGCTTCAAGCCGCTTGCGGCAGGCAACGGACCTGCTGGGACAGCGGGCAAAATGAATGCCACACCACTATCCGGCAGGGCGCGGTTGCGCCGGCGACCAAATGACCCAGGGGTTGAATGAGCAGGCAGTACAATGGCGGCCCACGCGCTCGACGGAGTTGCGTACTTGAGTTGCATCTCTACGCCAGCGGCTGATTCAGCCCCTTAAGGCTGTCCCGATTATATGTCGCTTTCCGCAATGCGCAAAGAAACTTCCTCCCCTATGGCCACCCCCTCCGTCCGCATGGTGGAAGTGGGCGCCGAGCATGCCGGCCAGCGCCTGGATAATTACCTGATGCGCCTGTGCAAGGGCGTCCCCAAAACCCACATCTACAAGGCCATCCGCGGCGGCGAGGTCCGGGTAAACAAGGGACGCATCTCGGTGGACTATCGGGTCGCGGAAGGCGATATGGTCCGTATTCCGCCGCTGCGCCTGCCCGACCCTGGCAAGCCCAGGCCGGTGCCGGCGGCAGAATTCCCGGTGGTGTTCGAGGACGACGCGATGCTGGTGGTGGACAAGCCCGCCGGCGTGGCGGTCCATGGCGGCAGCGGCGTGTCCTTTGGCGTCATCGAGCAGCTGCGCGCCGCCCGCCCCGAGGCCAAGTTCCTGGAACTGGTGCACCGGCTCGACCGCGAAACCTCCGGCCTGCTGATGGTCGCCAAGAAGCGCAGCGCGCTGCTGGCCCTGCACGCCATGCTGCGCGAGGGGCGCAGCGACAAGCACTATTACGCGCTGGTCGAGGGCGACTGGGTCAACGACCGCCAGCACATCAAGCTGTCGCTGTCCAAGTGGACCACCCAGTCGGGCGAGCGCCGCGTCAAGGTCGATCCCGACGGCCAGACCGCCCACACCATCATCACGCTCAAGCAGCGCTTCGGCCGCTACAGCCTGGTGGACGCGGAACTGCGCACCGGGCGCACCCACCAGATCCGTGTGCATCTGGCGGCCAGCGGCTTTCCCATCGTGGGCGACGACAAGTACGGCCACGACGAGGTTCGCGCCGAATTCTCGCGCATGGGCTTTGGCCGCATGTTCCTGCATGCCCACCAATTGACCCTGAACCATCCGCTGACGGGTGAGCCGATGACGCTGACGGCCGAACTGCCGCCCGCCTGCCGGAAAATACTGAAACAACTGGAGTCGGTCTGATATGTCGTATTCGCTGGTCGTTTTTGACTGGGACGGAACCCTGATGGATTCCACGCACAGCATCGTGGCCGCCATCCAGGGCGCCTGCCGCGACCTGGAGCTGCCGGTGCCGTCGACCTCCGACGCCAGCTGGGTGATCGGGCTGTCGCTGGAAAGCGCGCTGCGCCGCGCCGTGCCGCAGCTGACGCAGGCGATGCTGCCGCGCTTTCTCGAGCGCTACCGCACCCACTACCTGCTGCGCGATCCTGAATTGCGCCTTTTCGACGGCATTCCCGAGCTGTTGAACGCGCTGGCCGAGCGCGACGTGCGCCTGGCCGTGGCCACCGGCAAGAGCCGCGTGGGCCTGACGCGCGCCCTGGCCGCGACCGGCCTGGGTCCCATGTTCGACGCCACCCGCACGGCTGACGAAACCTTCAGCAAGCCGCATCCGGCCATGCTGCACGAGTTGATGAGCGAGCTGGACGTCGATCCGGCCCGCGTGGTGATGGTGGGCGACACCTCCCACGACATGCAGATGGCCACCAATGCCGGCGTGCACGGCCTGGGCGTGACCTACGGCGCACACACCCTGAAGGAACTCGAGGGTTGTGGCCCGCAAGCGGTGCTGGAGAGCGTGCCGCTGGTGCGCGACTGGCTGCTCAGCCGGACCCTGACGGCCGCTGCCTGACGGCCGCGGGCGTCCCGTCCCGGCGGGAACGCCGGGAGAGCGGGGCGGTCTATTACCGATCGCCGCCGGCTACGCCGGCGGAATATCATGGGGTCGCGAAACGTCCACGGTTTGAGCGGGGCGGCAGCGACGCGACTCGCCGCGCCGGCCCCCAGGAGATTCCCATGTTGATACGCAAGCCCGATGACATCGTTCCGTCCGAGATCACGACCGAAGCGGTCTGGCGGTCGCGCCGCGACCTGATCCTGCGCGCCGGCGTGACGGCGGCGGGGCTGGGGTTGCCGGGGTGGGCGACGCGCAGCGCCTTCGCCCAGGGCGCCGGTGCCGGCGTCCTGGCGGGCCAGGCCAATGCGGCGTTCAGCGTCATGGACAAACAGACGTCCTTCGCTGATATCACGTCATACAACAACTACTATGAATTCGGGGTCGACAAGGGCGAGCCCGCGGCCAACGCCGGCAAGCTGCAGACCCGGCCCTGGACGGTCAGCGTCGAGGGCGAGGTCGGCAAGCCGCGCACCTTCGATATCGACGAACTGCTCAAGCTCGCGCCGATGGAAGAGCGCGTCTACCGGCTGCGCTGCGTCGAGGGGTGGTCCATGGTGATTCCCTGGGTCGGCTATTCGCTGTCGGCGCTGCTCAAGCAGGTCGAGCCCACCGGCAATGCCAAGTACGTGGAATTCGTGACCGCCGTGCAGCGCGAGAACATGCCGGGCGTGCGCGCCGCCATCCTCGACTGGCCCTACGTCGAAGGGCTGCGCATCGACGAGGCCATGCATCCGCTGGCCATGCTGGTGTTCGGCGTCTACGGCAAGATGCTGCCCAACCAGAACGGCGCGCCGCTGCGGCTGGCCGTGCCCTGGAAATACGGCTTCAAGTCGGGCAAGTCGCTGGTCAAGATCCGTTTGGTGGAAAAGCAGCCGGTATCGTCGTGGATCAAGGCCGCGCCGCAGGAATACGGCTTCTATGCCAACGTCAACCCGACCGTGCCGCATCCGCGCTGGAGCCAGGCCACCGAGCGCCGCATCGGCGAGGACGGCCTGTTCTCGCCCAAGCGCAAGACCTTGATGTTCAACGGTTATGCCGAGCAGGTCGCGTCGCTCTACCAGGGCATGGACCTGAAGGCCAACTATTGAAGCCGCCGGTGGCCGATGGCGCGGCCGCGGCCGCGGCGTGCAAGCCGCAATGGTCGGCGCGGGCCGTGGGGCGCGCCAAGCCCTGGCTGTTCCTGTTGGGCCTGGCGCCGTTCGCGCGCTGGATCTGGCTGGGTTTTTCCAACGGCCTGACCGCCAACCCGGTTGAATTCCTGACCCGTTCGTCGGGCACCTGGACGCTGGTGTGCCTGCTCGTGACGCTGGCGATCACGCCCTTGCGGCGCTTGACCGGGCAGCCGGCGCTGGTGCGCGTGCGCCGCATGTGCGGCCTGTTCGCCTTCTTCTATGGCGCCATGCACTTCATGGCCTGGGTCTGGTGGGACCGTGGTCTCGATCCCGTCGCCATGCTGCAGGATATTGGCGAGCGGCCCTTCATCACGGTGGGCTTCGCCGCTTTCGTGCTGATGGCGGCGCTGGCGGCCACCTCCACCCAGTGGGCCATGCGCAAGCTGGGCAGGCGCTGGCAGCAATTGCATCGCGCCATCTATCTCATCGGCCTGCTGGCGGTGTTGCATTACTGGTGGCACAAGGCCGGCAAGAACGACCTGTCGCAGCCGATCCTCTATGCCTCGGTGCTGGCGCTGCTGCTGGGGTGGCGGCTGGTCGCCTGGTGGCGCCGCCGCCCGGGGTGAACCCATCTCGTCGGGCGTGCCGTGTCTTTCGCGGTCACCGCCCGGGGCGTCGGGCTACAGCATGGCAAGCATGATCGCCGCGGTCTCCGCGTCGGGCTGGCCGTCGTGCAGGGCGGGCCGATAGTGCATCTGGAAGGCCGCCAGCACATTGATGGTGGCGCGGTCCAGGGTGCCGGTTTGCGGGCTGGTGTAGCCCAGGCGTTGCAGTTGCTGCTGGAACCAGGCCACGTCGGGCGTGCCCTGGGCCTGCAGCCGTGCCAGGTGCGCGGCGGCGCCGGCTTCGTCGTACCAGCGGCCGATGCCCGCCGCGGCCAGTTGCTTCCAGGGGAACAGCGGGCCGGGATCGACCTTGCGCTGGGGCGCGATATCGCTGTGGCCGACCACGTTCCGGGGCGCGATGCCGTGGCGCTGGATGATGTCGCGCAGCAGGATGGTCAGCGCCCGGATCTGGCGGTCGCCGTAGGCATGCCATTGCGGTTTGCCGTCATCGCCGTCGGTCCAGCCGGGGTTGACGATCTCGATGCCGACCGACGTGCTGTTCATGGCGTTCAGGCCGTACCAGGCGCTTTCGCCGGCGTGCCAGGCGGCGCGGGACTCATCGACCAGCCGGTAGGCGCGGCCGGGCGTATCGATCAGGTAATGGGCGCTGACCTTGCCCTGCGACAGCAGCTTCATCGACAGCGCGTCGTCGGTCGAGGTGTAGTGCAGGACCACGAAGCGCACCCGGCTGCTCTGGCTGGCCGCGGTGATGGAGGTGTCCAGGTCCAGGCCCGCGGGGCCGCGCTGGGCGCAACCGGCCAGGGCCGCCAGGGCCAGCAATACCGCTGCAGATCGGATCATCGTCAGCGCGCCAGGTACAGGAACAGGGTGGGCATCTTGTCCAGCTGCGGGGCGGGCTGCTTCTTCCAGTCGGCGATGGTGCGGGTGACGATCCATTCGTCGGCGGTGGTCAGCGCGCGCGCCACGCACAGCTTGGTGTCGCCCTTCAGGCTGGCCAGCAATGTGGCGAACATGGCGGCGTTGCGGTAGGGGGTCTCGATCAGCAGTTGCGTCTGGTTGTGCCGCGCGGAGTGCTGTTCCCACGCCTTGAGCTGCCTGGCGCGCTCGCCGGCGTCCACCGGCGCGTAGCCGTGGAAGGCGAAGCGCTGGCCGTCCAGCCCGCTGGCCATCAGGCCCAGCAGGATGGAGGAGGGGCCGACCCAGGGTTTGACGGTGATGCCGAGCCGGTGGGCGGCGTCCACCACCTTGGCGCCAGGGTCGGCGACCGCCGGGCAGCCGGCCTCGGATACCAGGCCGATGTCGGCGCCGCGGCGCACCGGCTCGAGCCAGGCGCCGATCTGGGCGGCGTCGGTCTTGTCGCTCAGGGTATGGATGGTGATTTCCTGCAGCGGCCGGGTGGTGCCGACCTGCTTGAGGAAGGCCCGCGCCGTCTTGGCGTTTTCGGCGATATAGGTGTCCAGGCTGCCGGCCCGCTCGCGCGCGTCGGCGGGCAGCCAGCTTTCGGGGGCGGCGTCGCCCAGCCCCACGGGAATCAGGTGCAGCGAGCCACTCATGCGGCCGCTCCGGGCGCGGTCAGGGGGTCCAGGCCGAAGCCGGCCAGCATCCGGGTCAGGGCGATCAGCGGCAGGCCGATGATGGCGGTGGGGTCATCGCTCTGGATGCTCTCCATCAGGGCGATGCCCAGGCTTTCCGCCTTGGCGCTGCCTGCGGTATCGTAGGGTTCCTCGGCGCGTAGGTAGGCGTCGATGGCCTGGTCGCTCAGGCGCCGGAATCTGCACCGCGTCACGATATCGGCTTTTTCCACTCGGAGGCCGTCAGTCACCGCCAACGCGCTGTGAAATTCCACGATCTGCCCGGAAAGTGCGCGCAATTGCGCCTGGGCGCGCGTAAAATCGCCAGGCTTGCCAATGGGTTGGCCGTCCACCGTGGCAACCTGATCCGACCCGATGACGACGCTGCCGGGGTGCCCGCCGGCCACCGCCATGGCCTTGGCCACCGACAGGCGCAGCGCCAGCGCTTCGGGTGATTCGCCTTGCTGTGGCGTTTCGTCCACATCGGGCGAAATGGCGGTGAAGGGCAGGCGCAGGCGGGTGAGCAGTTCTTTGCGGTAGCGCGAGCTGGAGGCGAGGATCAGGCTGGGTTGTGAGGGCATTCGATATTTGACGCTGGGACGTAAGTCACAGTATTATCTAACGTTTTGCGGCATTTTTGCAGGGCAGCATGACTTTTGGGCGGGGCGCACCCCGCGTCAGTCATCGGTTTGGCGCCCTGGGATGGCCGCGAATGCACGGGATGTGCGGGTTGTGCGCGAATGCGCATTTCCGGCGGCCTCGTGCGAAAGGACAGAACATCAAGCCCATCGACGCATTCGCATTCGCCCATTCGGGCAAGGAAGCGCAAGGCACCATACCTCTTGTGCGGTTGACGCGCGCGGTTGACGGACTTCCCGAGCAACCGGCGGGTGAGGCCGGCCTTGTGACGTGGTCCGTGCGCGGCGAGATGGGCAAGGCCGGGCTGCTGCAAGGTCAGCCGCTCCTGCGCATACATGTGCGGGCGAATCCGGTCGTGGTGTGTCAGCGGTGCAATGAGCCGTTCGCCTATCCGGTGGACAGCGAGGTCCTGCTGCAACTGGTCAAGTCCGAAGCCGACCTCGACGACGGCTTTGCCTCCGGCGATCACGCCGCGGGTTTCGACGACGAGGACGAGGACGGCGAGGCAGGAAACGCAGGAAATGGTTTTGTGTCCAACCAGCCTGAAAAGGTGGTGGGTTCGCATCACTTCGATCTGTTGGCCCAGATCGAGGATGAGCTCATTCTGAGCGTTCCGTATGTGCCCAAGCATGATGTATGCCCGGGCGCGCAGGCCAAGGACAGCGAGGCTTCCCAAGAGCCCGTTGTCAAGCGTCCGTCGCCGTTTGCGGTGCTGGAACAACTGAAGCACAAAGATTGAGATCAACATCGGGCCGCATCGCGTACAATGCGCCCCGTTTCTAGGAGTCATCATGGCCGTTCAACAAAACAAGAAGTCCCCGTCCAAGCGCGGTATGCACCGCTCGCACGATTTTCTGGTGAATCCGTCGACCGCGATCGAACCCACCACGGGCGAAACGCACCTGCGTCACCACATCAGCCCCAACGGCTTCTACCGTGGCCGCAAGGTCCTGAAGACCAAGGCCGACGAATAAGGCCCCCGGGCCGAACTCGTACTCGGACCATTTCGGCTGAGCGCTGATACCTGGCACCCGTGATACGCATCGCCATAGACTGTATGGGCGGAGACTTCGGTCTGCCCGTCACGATTCCGGCTGCGATCGAGTTCGCCCGGCAATTTCCGGACACCCGGCTGTTGCTGGTCGGGCTTCCGGACGCTATCGAAGCGGCGCTCTCCGAGCATCGCGGCGTCGAGCGTGATCGCTTCGAGATCGTGGCGGCTTCCGAAGTCGTCACCATGGACGACCCGGTCGAGGTCGCCCTGCGCCGCAAAAAAGACTCCTCCATGCGCCTGGCCGCCCAGTCCGTCAAGGACGGGCGCGCCGACGCCTGCGTTTCCGCCGGCAACACCGGCGCATGGATGGCCATTTCCCGCTATGTGCTCAAGACGCTGGACGGCATAGACCGCCCCGCGATCGCCACGTCCATTCCGAACCAGACGGGCCGCGCCACCACGGTGCTGGACCTGGGCGCGAACGTGGACTGCACGGCCGAGCACCTGCTGCAATTCGCCATCATGGGCGCCGCGCTGTCGCAGGCGGTGGACCATCGCGACAGCCCCACTGTGGGGCTGCTCAACATCGGCGAAGAAGTCATCAAGGGCAACGAGGTCGTCAAGGAAGCCGCCGAGCTCCTGCGCGCTAGCCCGCTGAACTTCTACGGCAACGTGGAAGGCAATGACATTTTCAAGGGCACGGTCGACGTCGTCGTCTGCGACGGTTTCGTCGGCAACGTCGTGCTCAAGTCCGTGGAAGGCCTGGCCAAGATGTTGTCCAGCGTCATCCGCGAAGAGTTCAAACGCAACCTGATCACGCTGCTGGTCGGCGCCCTGGCCAAGCCGGTGCTCAACCGCCTGCGCAATCGCGTCGATAACCGTCGCTACAACGGCGCGGCGCTGCTGGGCTTGCGTGGCGTGGTCATCAAGAGCCACGGTTCGGCCGATGCCTACGCTTTCGGCTTCGCCTTGCAACGGGCCCGCGAGGCCGTGGTGAGTAAACTGCTGGAGCGCACCGCTCAGACGGTGGCGCAGATCAACCAGCGCGTCCAGTCGGCTTCGGGGGTTTCGGCGCTCGAACCGGGCGCGGCTGGGGACACCGCTTGATGGATACCGCAATGAAATATTCCGCGATCGCGGGCACCGGCAGCTTCCTGCCGGAACGCGTGGTTTCGAATGACGCCCTGGCGGCCGAACTGGCGACGCGCGATATCGCCACGTCCGACGAGTGGATCGTCGAACGCACCGGCATCCGGCAGCGCCACCTGGCCGAGCGCGGCGTGACCACCAGCCAGTTGGCCACCGAGGCCGCGCGCCGCGCGTTGGCCGATGCCGGTGTCGACGCGTCCGAGGTCGATCTGATCGTGCTGGCCACCTCCACGCCCGATTTCGTGTTCCCCAGCACCGCCTGCCTGGTGCAGGCCAACCTGGGCGCCAAGGGCTCCGCGGCCTTCGACGTGCAGGCCGTGTGCAGCGGTTTCGTCTACGCCCTGACCACCGCCGACAGCTTCATCCGCGCCGGCCGCGCGCGTTGCGCGCTGGTGATCGGCGCCGAAGTGTTTTCGCGCATCCTCGACTGGAACGACCGCAGCACCTGCGTGCTGTTCGGCGACGGCGCCGGCGCGGTGGTGCTCAAGGCTTCCGACAAGCCCGGCATCATGGCCGCGCAGCTGCATGCCGATGGCAGCCAGATGAAGATCCTCAGCGCCGCGGGCAACGTGGCCTATGGTGACGTCACCGGCGATCCGTTCCTGCGCATGGACGGCCAGGCGGTGTTCAAGCAGGCCGTCACGGTGCTGGACCGCTCGGCCCGTGATACTTGCGCGGAAGCCGGGATCGAGATCGCCGATGTCGATTGGTTGATCCCGCACCAGGCCAACGTCCGCATCCTGAATTTCCTGGCGCGCAAGCTTGCCGTGCCGGTCGAGAAGGTTGTCATCACCGTCGACAGCCACGCCAACACCTCCGCGGCCAGCGTGCCGCTGGCGCTGGACGCCGCGCGCCGTGATGGCCGCGTCAAGGCAGGCCAATTGGTCCTGATGCAGGGCGTGGGCGGCGGATTCACCTGGGGTTCGGTACTGGCCCGCATGTAAGGGCGAGTCCGGCATGGCGCGGAGTGCCGCGCCTGCCGGATGGCACGCTCGACATTCCACAGACTCAGAATCAATCCACACGGTCAATCATGAAAATCGCTTTTGTCTTCCCCGGCCAGGGTTCGCAAGCAGTCGGCATGCTCGATGCCTGGGCCGACGTCGCTGCCGTGACCGACACCGTGGCGCGCGCCTCGCAGGCGCTGGGCCAGGACCTGGGCGCGCTGATCGCGCAGGGCCCCACCGAACAGCTCAACCTGACCACCAACACCCAGCCCGCCATGCTGACGGCCGGTGCCGCGTTCTTCGCGGCTTGGCGCGCGGCGGGCGGCCGTAACCCCGATGTCGTCGCTGGCCACAGTCTGGGCGAGTACGCCGCGCTGACGGCCGCCGGCTCGCTGGCGCTCGAAGATGCCGTGCGCCTGGTGCGCGTGCGCGCCGACGCCATGCAGGCCGCCGTGCCGGTCGGCACTGGCGCCATGGCCGCCATCCTCGGCCTGGACGATGACGCCGTGCGCGCTGCCTGCGCCTCGGCGGCCCAGGGTGAAGTGGTCGAAGCGGTCAACTTCAATGCGCCGGCGCAAGTCGTGATCGCCGGCCACAAGGCCGCCGTCGAGCGCGCCTGCGAGCTGGCCAAGGCCGCCGGCGCCAAGCGCGCGCTGCTGCTGCCGGTGTCGGCGCCGTTCCATTCCAGCCTGCTCAAGCCCGCCGCCGACGTGCTGGCCGGCGCGCTGGCCGCGGTGACGGTGGCGGCGCCGCAGATGCCCGTCATCAACAACGTCGATGTCGCCGCCCCGACCGAACCCGGGGCAATCCGGGATGCGCTGGTGCGCCAGGCGTGGCATCCTGTGCGTTGGGTCGAAACGCTGCGCGCCATGAAGGCCCAGGGAGTGACCCACGTCATCGAGTGCGGTCCGGGCAAGGTCCTGACCGGCCTGACCAAGCGTATCGACCCCGAGCTCACCGGCCTGGCCATCACGGATCCGGCCTCGCTCGAAGCCGCGCTGGCCGCGGTCAACGGAAACTAAGACCATGGAAAACACCTCGATCGAACTGCAGGGCAAGATCGCCCTGGTCACGGGCGCCACGCGCGGCATTGGCCGCGCCATTGCGCAGGAACTGGCCGCGCGCGGCGCGGTTGTCATCGGCACCGCCACGTCGGAATCCGGCGCTGCCGCCATCACCGAGGCGCTGGCCCCGTTCGGCGGCCGTGGCGTGGTGCTGGACGTGACCAATGCCGAAGCCTGCGACGCCTTGATCGACGCGCTCGGCAAAGAAGGCGGTGGCCCCCATATCCTCGTCAATAATGCAGGCATCACCCGCGATACGCTGGCAATGCGCATGAAAGACGACGATTGGTCCGCCGTCATCGACACCAACCTGGCGTCGGTTTTCCGCCTCTCGCGCGCGGTGCTGCGCAACATGATGAAGGCCCGCTGGGGACGCATCATCAACGTCACCTCCGTGGTAGGCTCGAGCGGCAATCCCGGCCAGGCCAACTACGCCGCGGCCAAGGCCGGCGTGGCGGGCATGTCGCGCGCGCTGGCGCGTGAGCTGGGCAGCCGCAACATCACCGTCAATTGCGTGGCGCCCGGCTTCATCGATACCGACATGACGCGCGCCCTGGGCGAGAGCCAGACGGCGGCGCTACTGCAGCAGATTCCGCTGGGCCGCCTGGGTTCGCCGACGGATATCGCCCATGCGGTGGCCTTTTTGTCCGGGCCGCAGGCGGGTTACATTACCGGCACCACCCTGCACGTCAACGGCGGGATGTACATGCAATAAGTCACGAAGCGCGTGGGCGGCCCAGGCCGCCGCGCCGCAGCCGGGCTTTCCGGCGCGGGGCAACGCGCGCTTCATCCGGAAACGCCGCATATCGGCACTCCTGCGCCCCGTGGGCGACAGATCAAAGTGTGCGGTGTTATTTTTGTCACGGCCTGGCGTTTGCAGTACTCTGCGCTTGGCTATAATTCGCGGGATTTTTCCCATTTGGAGATCTGCATGGAAAGCATCGAACAGCGCGTCAAGAAGATCGTCGCTGAACAACTTGGCGTGAACGAAGCCGAGATCAAGAACGAATCCTCCTTCCTTGACGACCTCGGTGCCGATTCGCTCGACATGGTCGAACTGGTCATGGCGCTCGAAGACGAATTCGAGACCGAGATCCCCGACGAAGAGGCCGAAAAGATCACGACCGTGCAACAAGCGATTGATTACATCAATTCGAACGGTAAGCAGTAAGCTCAGCCTATATCCTTCCGGTTGCCCCGAATTCGATTTCGGCGCCAACCGGGAACCGGGGCGGTTTCAGGAATTTGCCGTGTGGTCCACGCGCGGGAAGGGCATTGACGCCCGACCCGCTGTTGCGTGTGCCGCACGCGCAGTGCATCCCGAAAACCGCCTTTCTTTTGTCTGTTTGAGGAGTCATCCGTGAAGCGACGAGTCGTCATCACTGGCCTTGGTATCGTGTCGCCTGTCGGCAACGACCTGACCACCGCTTGGGACAATATCGTCAACGGACGTTCTGGCATCAGCCGCATCACCCGTTTCGATCCCTCGGCCATCACCACCCACATCGCCGGCGAAGTCAAGGACTTCGACATCAGCGCCTATATCTCGGCCAAGGAAGCCCGCCAGATGGATACCTTCATCCATTACGGCCTGGCTGCCGGGATGCAGGCCTGGCGCGACAGCGGCCTGGAAGTCACCGAAGCCAACGCCGAACGCATCGGCGTGATCGTCGGCTCGGGCATCGGCGGCCTGCCGCGCATCGAGGAAACCCAGGTCGAATACATGGCCAAGGGTCCGCGCCGCATCTCGCCGTTCTTCGTGCCGGGTTCGCTGATCAACCTGATCTCCGGCCATCTGTCCATCGCCTACGGCATGAAGGGCCCCAGCTACGCCGTCGTATCGGCCTGCACCACGGGCCTGCACTGCATCGGCGACGCGGCCCGCCTGATCGAGTACGGCGATGCCGACGTCATGGTGGCTGGTGGCGCCGAATCGACCGTGTCGCCGCTGGGCATCGGCGGTTTCGCCGCGATGCGCGCGCTGTCGACGCGCAACGATGATCCTCAGACGGCCTCGCGTCCCTGGGACCGCGACCGCGACGGCTTCGTGCTGGGCGAGGGCGCGGGCGTGCTGGTGCTGGAAGAATACGAACACGCCAAGAAGCGTGGCGCGCGCATCTATGGCGAGTTCGCGGGCTACGGCATGAGCTCCGATGCGCATCACATCACGGCTCCCGACAAGGACGGCCCGCGCCGCGGCGTGCTCAACGCGCTGCGCAACGGCGGCCTGAACCTGGAAGACGTCCAGTACGTCAACGCGCACGGCACCTCGACGCCCCTGGGCGACAAGAACGAAACCGATGCGCTGAAGCTGGCTTTCGGCGACCACGCCAAGAAGCTGGTGGTGAACTCGACCAAGTCCATGACCGGCCACCTGCTCGGCGCCGCCGGCGGCATCGAGGCCGTGTTCACGACGCTGGCCGTCTACAACCAGGTCTCGCCTCCGACCATCAACATCTTCAACCAGGATCCGGAATGCGACCTGGACTACTGCGCCAACGAGGCGCGGCAGATGAAGATCGATGTCGGCCTGTCCAACTCCTTCGGCTTCGGCGGCACCAACGGCTCCATGGCCGTTCGCCGGATCTGATTTGGAAGGCCCGGGCAAGGGGCGCTGGACGTTTGGCGTGCCTGTCCTGCGGCCGCGCGGCGTCGCGGCGTTGCCAGTCCTGGGGCTGGCCGCCGCGGTGGCCAGCATCGTGACCGCGGCTTTCTGGCACGGCACGGCCTGGCTGGTCGGCGCCGCACTGGCCGCATTGCTGTTGGCGGCGGGGCTGTTACACTCGATCCGTTTCAGCCCGTCCCCGGTATCGGCTTTGCGCACGGCAGCCGGGGCTGGCCGCTGGCAGGTACGCCTGCCGGGCGGCTGGCGGGAAGCGTCGCTGGTGGATCAGCGACGCGGACCGGCATGGCTCACTCTCACCCTGCAGCCCTTGCCCTCCGGGAGTATGGCCTTTAACGACCAACAAGTAACTTTTACCGTCTGGCAGACGGCCTTGCCGGCCGACGGCTGGCGGCGCCTGTGCCTATTGGCTGGCGCGGCGCGGCGCGAGCCTGCGGCGGTGCGCTTGCGGGAGGCTCCATGAGCGAGCGCGAAGTCGACGCCGAGCTTGTCGCCCGTGTCCAGCGCGGCGACAAGAAAGCGTTCGATCTGCTGGTGCTCAAATACCAGCGCAAGATCCTGCGCCTGCTGGCTCGCATGATCCGCGATCCGGCCGAGATCGAGGACGTGGCCCAGGAAGCGTTCATCAAGGCCTATCGGGCCCTGCCCCAGTTCCGGGGCGAGAGCGCGTTCTATACCTGGTTGTATCGTATCGCCATCAATACGGCCCGAAATTGGCTCGCCTCGCAGGGGCGGCGGCCGAGCGCGCCCAACGCGATAGAAACGGAAGACGGTGAAACTTTTAACGAAACCGACAACCTAACCGATATAAGCACGCCGGAGTCGATGGTTGCCAGCCGCGAGATCGCCGAGACGGTGAACGCGGCCATCGAGGAATTGCCCGAGGAACTGCGCACCGCAATCGTCCTGCGTGAAATCGAAGGTATGAGTTACGAAGACATCGCCCAGAGCATGGACTGCCCCATTGGTACGGTGCGCTCCCGCATTTTCCGTGCGCGAGAGGCCATCGCGACCAAGTTGCGCCCATTGCTAGGCACCGATGCCGAGCGTCGCTGGTAAGGAGTGGCAGTCATGCAGACTACAGCAGCCAAGTCCGTCGTTTCCTCGGAGTCCTCCTGGGAGGAATCCGTTTCCGCCTGGATGGACGGAGAAGAAACCGACGATATTCTTCCCGGCCTGTTGACCCGCGAGGGGCGGCAGACCTGGGATACCTATCACCTCATTGGTGATGCCCTGCGCAACAGTGATCTGGCGCTGACGCCCAGCGCCAGTTTCCATGCCCGCCTGTCGCGCGCGCTGGATGCCGAGCTGCCGATCGTGGCCGCGCCGCGGCGCCGCTCGCCGCTGCGCCTGGGCCTGTCCGGCCTGGCGGTGGCGGCCGCGGTCGCCACGGTGGCCTGGGTGGCCCAGCCCTACCTGGCGGGCGGCAATCCGGGCGCTGAAACCCGCGTGCTGGCCGACGCCAGCCTGGGCAGCTCCACCGACACTTCGGGCCTGAGCGACTACCTGGAGGCCCATCGCCAGATGGCCGGCCCCAGCGCGGTGCGCCAGGTGTCGTTCGATGTCGGAGCGGGGCGCTGATGGCCCTTGTGCTTCCGACCCGTTGGCCGGTGCTGGGAAGGGCTGCCTCGTGGCAGGCCCACCGCGCCGGCTGGTTCGCCGCTACGCTTCTGACCGCTTTTCTGGCCGCGCATGACCCCGCGCGCGCCGCCGACGCCGCTCCCGCCCAGCAGGGCGATGACGTGGTCCAATTGCTCTCGCGCATCCAGCAGGCTGCGCGCAAGCAGGACTACGCCGGCGTATTCATGTATCAGCAGGGCGAGACGATCCAGTCGTCGCGCCTGGTGCACGTCGTCGACGGCACCGGCGAGCGCGAGCGCCTCGAGATCCTCGATGGCCAGCCGCGCGAATACCTGCGCCACAACGAAGACGTGCAGTGCCTGATTCCCGAGCGCAAAACGGTGTTGCTCGAACGCCGCCGCGGCGATCGCTTCCCTGGGCTGCTGCTGGGCGATCCCGCCAACCTGACCGAACACTACAAGATCCGCACCGAGTCGGCGCTGCACCGCGTCGCCGGGCGCGAATGCCGGTTGATCACTATCGAACCGCTGGACAAGTTGCGCTATGGCTATCGCCTCTGTGCCGATGTCGAAACCAATCTGCTGCTGAAGGCCCAGACCCTCAATGCCGCCCGCGGCGTGGTCGAGCAGGTGTCGTTCACGTCCCTGCGCCTGGGAGCCGACGTCGACCCGCAATCGCTGTCGTCGCGCTGGAACACGCGCGACTGGCGCGTGCTCGAGCCTTCGATGAAGTCCGTGGACCTGAGCGCCCAGGGTTGGCGCATCCCGGCGCCCAAGGGCTTTGTGGTGGTCATGCAGGTGGCGCGCTCGATGGGGCGCGGCGCGACGGTCAACCAGATGGTGCTGTCGGATGGACTGGCGGCCATTTCGGTGTTCATCGAGCCTTACGACAGCCAGCGCGGCCATCATCCTCCGCCTGGCGCGGCGCAGCGCGGTTCCATTACCGTGTATGGCACGCGCATCGCCGACTACTGGCTGACGGCCGTGGGCGAAGTGCCCGTGGCGACGCTGGAACAATTGGCGGAAGCGACCGAATACGTACCCGTGACGAACGCTCCGGCGGCCGATTCCAAGTGAAGCGCGGCCGCCGCGGCAAGAAGTGATTTCGGAGCAACATATGAAAGCATTGATGGTGTCGA
Organism: Achromobacter sp. CSND-B12; assembly: GCF_052906545.1. NCBI lineage: Bacteria > Pseudomonadati > Pseudomonadota > Betaproteobacteria > Burkholderiales > Alcaligenaceae > Achromobacter > Achromobacter sp. CSND-B12. The sequence continues at coordinate 4,783,065 of NZ_JBREGJ010000001.1, forward strand.
ACCCCGGTCTGCGCCGCTTCCTGGCGGCCGCGACGGCGGGGCTCCTGATGTCGGCCGCGTTCGCGCCCGTCTCCCTGGCGCAGGCCCCGGCGGCCGACACGCCGACTCCGACGGTGGCGCTGCCTGACTTCACCAGCATCATCGAGAAGGCCGATCCGGCGGTCGTGAACATCCGCACCACGGCGACGGTGCCGATCCGCGGAGTGGGCCCGGGCGGCAATGATCCCGCCGAGCTGTTCCGCTGGTTCTTCGGCCCCGATTTCCAGCCGCCGGGCCAGGCGCCCGGTCCGCGCCAGCGTCCGCAGCCGCAGCAACCCGAGGAGCGTACCGTGCCGCGTGGCGTGGGCTCGGGTTTCTTCATCTCGGATGACGGCTACATCATGACCAACAACCACGTGGTCAGCGACGCAACCGACATCTACGTCACCCTCACCGACGGCCGCGAGTTCAAGGCCAAGGTCATCGGCACCGACGAGCGCACCGACGTGGCGCTGATCAAGATCGAAGCCAAGGACATGACGCCGCTGGTGATCGGCGATCCCAAGAAGCTCAAGAAGGGCCAGTGGGTGCTGGCGATCGGCTCGCCGTTCGGCCTGGATTCCACCGTCACGTCGGGTATCGTCAGCGCCATCGGCCGCGATACGGGCGAATACCTGCCGTTCATCCAGACGGACGTGGCGGTCAACCCGGGCAATTCGGGCGGTCCGCTGATCAACCTGGCGGGCGAGGTGGTGGGCATCAACTCCCAGATCATCTCGCGCAGCGGCGGCTTCATGGGTATTTCGCTGGCCATCCCGATCGACGAGGCGATGCGGGTGGTGGACCAGCTGCGCGCCACCGGCAAGGTCACGCGCGGCCGCGTGGGCGTCCAGATCGGCGAAGTGGGCAAGGACGTGGCCGAGGCCATCGGGCTGCCCAAGGCCGAAGGCGCCCTGGTGAGCAGTGTCGAGGTCGATGGTCCGGCCGAACAGGCCGGCGTGCAGCCGGGCGACGTGATCCTGACCTTCAACAAGGAACCGATCAAGCGCTGGACCGATCTGCCCCGCATCGTCGGTGAAACCAAGCCGGGCACGCGCGCCGACATGGAAGTGTGGCGCAAGGGCAAGAAGATGACCCTGTCGGTCAAGGTGGGCGAGATTCCCGTGGACAAGGCAGTGCCGGGCAAGAAGGGCGCGACGCCCGCGCCGGAAGTCACCAATGCGCTGGGTCTTGGCGTGGTGGACGTGCCCGCCGACGTGCAGAAGAAGCTGCGTATCAAGGGCGGCGTGCAGGTCAAGGTCGCCGAAGGCGCGGCCGCCAAGGCCGGGCTGCAGGAAGGCGATATTGTGTTGGCTCTGAACGACACCGACGTCACCGGCGCCAAACAGTTCGCGGAGCTGGTCGGCAAGCTGGACAAGGGCCGCGCGGTCGGTCTGCTGGTACGCCGCGGCGAGCAGACCCAGTGGGTGGCGGTGCCCGCAAGCAAATAAGGCCCAAGACCGGCTAAAATGGCTGGTTGCCGCAAGAGGGGGCGCCTGGCGCCCCCTCGTTTTTGCCCGTGCCGCCGTCGATCGCGGGCGGGCAGGGCGGCCGGGCGGCGCGACCGCGGGCATCCGCCCTTGACGCGCCAGCCGCAACCCTGTCAGCCGTGCCTACCCTGGTGGCGGCGTCTTCCGGCAGTTTGCCGAATGTTCCGTCCCTTTTAAACTCAAGCATGCAGCATATTCGCAACTTCTCCATCATTGCCCACATCGATCACGGCAAATCGACCCTGGCCGATCGCCTGATCCAGCGCTGCGGCGGATTGGCGGATCGCGAAATGTCGGCCCAGGTGCTCGACTCCATGGAGATCGAGCGTGAGCGCGGCATTACCATCAAGGCCCAGACGGCCGCCCTGCACTACAAGGCGCAGGACGGCAAGATCTACAACCTGAACCTGATCGACACCCCGGGGCACGTCGACTTCTCGTACGAAGTCAGCCGCTCGCTCTCCGCCTGCGAGGGCGCGCTGCTGGTGGTTGACGCCTCGCAGGGCGTCGAAGCGCAGACCGTGGCCAACTGCTACACCGCCATCGAGCTGGGCGTGGAAGTGCTGCCGGTGCTGAACAAGATGGACCTGCCGCAGGCCGATCCGGACGGCGCGCGCCAGGAGGTCGAGGACGTCATCGGCATTGACGCCTCGCAGGCGGTGCTGGCCAGCGCCAAGACCGGCATGGGCATCGACGAGATCCTCGAGGCCATCGTGGCGCGCGTGCCGGCTCCCCAGGGCGATCCCGAGGCGCCGCTGCAGGCGCTGATCATCGATTCGTGGTTCGACAACTACGTGGGCGTGGTGATGCTGGTGCGCATCGTCAACGGCATGCTCAAGCCCAAGGACAAGATCCTGCTGATGGCTTCCGGCGCCACCCACCTGTGCGAGCAGACCGGGGTGTTCACGCCCAAGTCGCAGCAGCGTCCGCACCTGTCGGCAGGCGAGGTGGGCTTCATCATCGCCGGCATCAAGCAACTCGAGGACGCCAAGGTGGGCGACACCGTGACGCTCGCGAGCAAGCCTGCGGCCGCGCCGCTGCCCGGCTTCAAGGAAGTCAAGCCGCAGGTGTTCGCCGGCCTCTACCCGGTCGAAAGCTCCGAATACGACCAGCTGCGCGATTCGCTCGAGAAGCTCAAGCTGAACGACGCCGCGCTGATGTTCGAGCCCGAAGTGTCGCAGGCGTTGGGCTTTGGCTTTCGCTGCGGCTTCCTCGGCCTGCTGCACATGGAGATCGTGCAGGAGCGCCTGGAGCGCGAGTTCGACATGGACATCATCACCACCGCGCCGTCGGTGGTGTACGAGGTCGAGCAGCGCGATGGTTCGGTGATCACCGTCGAAAGCCCATCGCGCATGCCGGAAATCGGCAAGATCGCCGATATCCGCGAGCCGATCGTGAAGGTCACGCTGTTCATGCCGCAGGACTACGTCGGTCCCGTGATGACGCTATGCAACAACAAGCGCGGCGTGCAGATCAACATGAGCTATCACGGCCGCCAGGTGCACCTGGTGTACGAGATCCCGCTGGCCGAGATCGTGCTGGACTTCTTCGACAAGCTCAAGTCGGTGTCGCGCGGCTATGCCTCGATGGACTATGAGTTCCTCGAATACCGCTCGGCCGACGTGGTGCGGGTGGACCTGCTGATCAACAACGACCGCGTCGACGCGCTGGCCGTGATCGTCCACCGCAGCAACGCCCGCCACCGCGCGCGCGACGTGGTGACGCGCATGCGCGGCCTGATTCCGCGGCAGATGTTCGACGTGGTGATCCAGGCCGCCATCGGCGCCGAAATCATCGCCCGCGAGAACGTCAAGGCGCTGCGCAAGAACGTGCTGGCCAAGTGCTATGGCGGCGACATCTCGCGCAAGAAGAAGCTGCTGGAAAAGCAGAAGGCGGGCAAGAAGCGCATGAAGCAGGTCGGTACCGTGGAAATTCCGCAAGAGGCCTTCCTGGCCATCCTGCAGGTGGAAGACAAATAGAACCCGAGAAGGCGGTTAGCTGATGAGTTGGAACTTTGCCCTGATCCTGTTTGTTCTGCTGGTGCTGACCGGCATTATCTGGGCGCTCGATCTGGCCGTATTGCGGCGCGGCCGCGAGCGCCGGGCGCAAGAGGCGATGGCGCAGTACGACGCGGCGCTGATCGGCGATTCGCAAGAAGCCGAGCGCCTGCGGCGCGAGGCCGGCGACAAGGCCCGTCGCGTGCCGTGGTGGATCGAATACGCGGTCAGCTTCTTCCCCGTGATCCTGTTCGTGTTCGTGCTGCGATCGTTCGTGGTGGAACCGTTCCGCATTCCGTCGGGTTCGATGCTGCCGACGCTGCAATCCGGCGATCTGATCCTGGTGAACAAGTTCAGCTACGGCCTGCGCCTTCCGGTCATCGACAAGAAGGTGGTCGATATCGGCAAGCCGCAGCGCGGCGACGTGTTCGTGTTCCGCTACCCGGTGGACCCGGACGTCGACTACATCAAGCGCGTGGTGGGCCTGCCAGGCGACGAAGTGGCGTACATCGACAAAAAGCTGTACGTGAACGGCCAATTGGTGACGCATGTGCGGGATGGCGATTATTTCGAACCCGACCGTGTCTCTTATATCGCACAATATAAAGAAAAATTAGGCGAAGTTAGCCACAATATCCTGCTTGATGAAGGCAGGCCGCAGGAATATCGCCCGCAATACCAATTTCCCAACCTCGGGAACTGCCAATATTCCCGCGATGGGGTACGCTGCAAAGTACCGGAGGGGCAATACTTCGCCATGGGCGATAATCGGGACAACAGCGCCGACAGCCGATACTGGGGTTTCGTGCCGGAATCCAATATCGTCGGAAAGGCGTTCTTCATCTGGATGAATTTCAGCGATCTCAGCCGCATCGGCCGGTTCAACTGATTATGTCGCTAGCCACGCTAGAAAACCGGCTGGATCACCACTTCGGTGACCCAGCACTGCTTGAACAGGCGCTGACCCACCGCAGCCACGGTGCGCGCCACAACGAGCGCCTGGAGTTCCTCGGGGATTCCGTGCTCAACTTCGTCGTCGCGGCGATGCTGTTCGAGCGTTATTCGAAAATCGACGAGGGAGACCTGTCGCGCCTGCGCGCCAATCTGGTCAAGCAGGCCTCGTTGGCGGATATCGCCCAGCGCCTGGAACTGTCCCAATACCTGCGCCTGGGCGAAGGTGAATTGAAGAGCGGCGGTTTCCGTCGTCCGTCGATCCTGGCCGACACGGTCGAGGCCCTGTTCGGCGCCGTGTTCCTGGACGCCGGTTTCGATGCCGCCCGCCGCGTGATCGTGCGCCAGTACCAGCCGGTGCTGGCCTCGGTCGATCCCAAGACCCTGGGCAAGGACGCCAAGACCTTGCTGCAGGAATTCCTGCAAGGCCGCAAGCTGGCCTTGCCCGTGTACACCGTGGTGGCCACGCATGGCGCGGCCCACAGCCAGCAGTTCGAGGTCGAATGCGCCATTCCGGCGCTCGAGATCAAGGTGAACGCGCCCGGCGCCAGCCGCCGCGCGGCCGAGCAGTCGGCCGCCAAGCTGGCGCTGGAGGCGGCGCAGGCCATCAGCCCGGCGTCCAAGGCCGCCCGCAAGTCGGGCAAGGCGCGCAAGACCGCGCAGTTGTCGCTGCCCGTGGCAGTGTCCCAAGAGACTAAATGAGCGATACCCCTTTCCGTACCGGTTTCGTGGCCATCGTGGGCCGCCCCAACGTGGGCAAGTCCACGCTGACGAACGCGTTGATCGGTTCCAAGATTTCCATCGTGTCGCGCAAGGCGCAGACCACGCGCCACCGCATCCACGGGGTGCTGACGCGCGACCACGAGCAGTTCGTGTTCGTCGATACGCCGGGCTTCCAGACGCGTCATGGCGGCGCCATGAACCGCATGATGAACCGCGTGGTGACGCAGGCGCTGGCCGACGTCGACGTGGTGGTGCACGTGGTCGAGGCTGGCAAGTGGTCGGAGGGCGACGCCAAGCTGCTGCCGTTGCTGCCGGCGCCGGAGCGCACCATCCTGGCCGTCAGCAAGATCGACGCGCTCAAGAACCGCGATGAATTGTTCGCCTTCGTCTCGAAAATCATGGCGCTGCATCCGTTCGGCGCCGTGGTGCCGGTCAGCGCCACCAAGAACCAGCAGCTCGACCAGCTGCTGCAGGAAATCGCCGCGCGCCTGCCGGAAGGCGAGCCGATGTTCGAGGAAGACACCCTGACCGACCGGCCGATGCGCTTCATCGCGGCCGAATTGGTGCGCGAGAAGATCTTCCGCCTGGTGGGCGACGAACTGCCCTACGGCTGTACGGTCGTGATCGAGCAATGGGAAGAGACCGACAAGGGCGCGCGCATCGCCGCCTGCGTCGTGGTGGAGCGCGACAGCCACAAGCCCATCCTGCTGGGCACCGGCGGCATGCACATGAAACGCATCGCCTCCGAGGCGCGGCAGGACATCGCCAAGCTGCTGGACAAGCCGGTGCACCTGGAGATCTACATCAAGGTGCGCAAGGGCTGGTCCGACCGCGAGAGTGCGCTGCGCGACCTGGGCTATGAGTAGACGGGCGCCTCGCGTCCAGGACCGCCCGGGATACATGCTCCACGCCACGGCGTGGCGCGAGACGTCCCTCATCGTTCAGACTTTCTCGCGCGACCACGGCTGTGTGGCCATGGTCGCCAAGGGCGCCAAGCGCCCGTATTCCGTGCTGCGTCCGGTGCTGTCGGCGTTCCAGCCGCTGCTGCTGTCCTGGACCGGCAACGGCGAGGTCAAGACCCTGACCCGCGCCGAGATCATGGGCGTGCGCGCCCTGAACGGCACCGCCCTGATGTCGGCTTGGTACATGAATGAACTGTTGCTGCGGCTGTTGCCGCGCGAAGACGCCCATCCCCTGCTGTTCGACGCCTACGACATGGCCTTGCAGCAGTTGTCGGGCGGCACGCGCGCGGCCGGCGCCTTGCGCCGCTTCGAATGGACGCTGCTGCGCGAAACCGGCTATGGCGTGGACGAGGCCGAGCCCGACTTCGACGACCCCGTCATCGAGCCGGCGCTGCGCCGCGATCTGCGCGAGCGGCTGGCCGAGAACCTGGCGGGCCGGCCCCTGGCCACGCGCCGGGTGCTGATGGATCTGCAACGCATCTGAACCCGCGGCGCGCCCGGCCATGACCTTCACGCTCAAACAGGTCGAGACTTTCCGCACCGTCTATGAAACGGAGAGCGTCACCGCCGCGGCCCGGCGCCTGGATGTGTCGCCGGCCACCGTCAGCGCCACCCTGGCCGCGCTCGAAGCCGCGATTGAACTGCGCCTGTTCGAACGCGTGCGCCAGCGCATGCAGCGCACCCCCGAGGCCACGCTGCTGTACGAGGAAATCCGCCGCCTGAACGTGGGCCTGGAAACCCTGGGCCGCAAGATCCGCGCCATCCGCGGCGCGGCCCAGCCGCGCCTGCGCATCGGCTGTATCCATGCCTACAGCGGCGCGATCGTCAGCGACGCGATCACGCGTTTTCGCCAGCGCTATCCCGATACGCCGCTGTACCTGCAGATCCGCGATTCGAATACCTTGCGCGACATGGTGGTATCGGGCGAGCTGGACCTGGCCGCGGTCGCCGATGAGTCCGAACTCGAAGGCCTGCGCGGCCATCGCCTGGCAAGCCTGCGGGCGGTGGCGGTATTTCCCGATGGGCATCCCCTGGCGCGTCTGCAGCAGGTCGGCCTGGCCCAACTGGCCGAAGCCGATGTGATTGCGCTCAATGCGGAGGACGCCTCGCGCCAGCGCCTGGACGCGCTGTTGCTGCAGGCCGGCCTGGGGCTGAAGATCGCGATCGAGACGCCGTATTCGAGCACCGTGTGCCACCTGGCGCTGGCGGGACACGGCGTCGGCATCGCCAACCCCGCCACGGCCGTGGGCCTGGAGGCCGCGGGGCTGTGCCACCGGCCGCTGGCGGCGCCGGTGCATTTCGAATGCCACATGATCGTGCATGGCAGCCGGCCATTGTCGGAAGCCGGCAAGTTCTGGGCGACCTGCCTGCGCGCGGCCCTGGCGCCTTTGGTGGAACGCTACGGGCTCAAGCGCGGCTGAGGCCGAAGAGCGATCGCAGGCCCGGGAGGCGGCCGATCCGGCGCGACGGGGCCTCGCGCCGGCCTTGGCGGTCAGCCGCGGCGGCCGTCGGACGTCAGGATCAGCACCACCGACGATTCGGCGTCCAGTTGGCCGGCGCGCCGCAAGCGCGTGACCGCCGCCAGCGCCGCCGCCGACGACAGTTCGGTGGCCACCCCCATGCGTTCCAACCGCTGCTGCGCCTGGGCGGCGGCGGCGTCGGAGACTTCGACCGGCGAGCCGCCCGAGCGCTTCAGCGCTTCCAGCGATTGCAGCGTGACGGTGCCGCCGGCGATCGAGTACTGGTCGGTCGCGCCTTCCCACAGGCCGCGCGCGTCGCCGGTGCTGCGCGCCCGCGACAGGCGGGCATAGGGCTCGACCGCGTGCAGCCGCGGCAGCCGCGGGATGCGGCCGGCGCGCAGCAGGTGCTGCCAACCCAGCAGGATGCCCCACAGCAGGTCGCCGCGCGCGGTCGGCACCACGATATCGGTGGGCAGGCCGCAGGCATCGAGGATTTCCTGGGCAATGGGTTTGTAGCCCTCGACCCCGTACGGATGCGTGCCCACCGGCGGATTCAGGTAATTGGTGCCGGCGAAGGCGCCTTGGTTGCGGCACAGGTCCGCCACGTGCGGCCAGCGCGCCAGGCTGTCGTCGAAGGCCGTGAGGCGGGCGCCGAAGCGCTGCATGGCCTCCCGTTGCAGGGGCGGGCAATTGCGGGTGATGGCAATGTCGGCCTGCAGCCCGGCGGCGGCACAGTAGGCCGCCAGCGACACGCCGGCATTGCCGCTGGAGGCCGCCGCCACGCGTGTGGCGCCGGCCAGGCGCGCGCGCGACACCAGCTGGGCCGCCATGCGGTCCTTGTGGCTGCCGGTGGGATTGGCGCTTTCGCACTTGAGCCACAACCGCCCGACGCCTTCGGCCTGCGCCAGGGACCCGGCCTCCAGGCAGGGCGTGGCGCCCTCGCCAAGGGTGGCCGGAAACCAGACAGGCAGGTCCATGGCATCGCCGGGCGCTGCATCGTAGCGGCATTCCAGCGACGCGGGATGGCCGGCTTCAAGGCAGTGGGGGCAGCCTTCGGGGTAGTCGGCGGGAGGCAGCAGGGCTTCGCAGCGCAGGCAGCGCAGGCCGGACAAGCGGGGATTCATCTGCATGGGTCAGTACAACGAGGCTAGGGAGTCCAGGGAAAGGGCGGGGGCCACCTGCAGCAGGCAGTCGCCGTCGTCGCTGCGGGCGATGGCGCGCAGGCAGACGACGGTGCCGGCCTGCGGGCTGGCCAGGTTGCGCGCGGGCAGGTCGGGCCGCGCCGGTTCGATCAACTGGCCGATGGTCTGGCCCGCCGTCACGGTCTGGCCCAGGTCGACCGCGGGGATGAAGACGCCACTCTCGCGCGCACGCAGGGTGGCGGCGGGGGGCTCCAGGTTGTGCAGTGTGGGGCTGGCCTGGCGCGAGGAAGCGCCGGCCAGCAGGCCGAGTTCCGCCAGGCAGCCGAGCAGGCCGTCGCGGCAGCGTTCGACCAGTGCGCGGGTGGTTTCGCTGCCGCCGCCGATCTCCGCGCTCAGCCGCAGCACGCCCAGGCGACTGGCGGCGGCCGGCAGGGAGCCGCTCTCGGTGCCGCGAAAGAACACGCAATGCGGCAGGCCGAAGGCGCGTGCCAGCGCAGGCACGCGCTCATCGAGCGCATCGTCGCCGTAGCGGGTGATCACCGACGACGGCAGGTAACGCAGCGAGGCGCCGCCGCTGTGCACGTCCACCAGCGCCTGGATGCGCGGCAGCAGCCGTGCTTCCAGCGCGGCCGCCACGCTTTCGGTATAGCCGCGCGCCGGGGCGCCCAGGAAGGCGCGATTGAGGTTGCCGTCATCCGACGGCGACAGGCGGGTGCCGGCCAGCGACGCCTCGGCGTTGGCGGCGGGCAGCAGATAGACCGTGCCGCGTTGCAGGACGCCGGGCAGCAGTTGCCACAGCTGCAGGATGGCTGCCTGGCCTTCCCATTCGTCGCCATGCACACCGGCCATCAGCGCCACGGCGGGGCCGGGCCCGGCCTCGATCTTCAGCACCGGCACCGTGATGCGCCGGTAGGCCGAGGCATTGGTGGCCGCGGCGCAGGTGAAATCCTCTCGGCTTACCTTGGCCATGGCGCGTCTCCGGCGTGGGGGCGGGCCGTCATCAGTCCAGCGTGGTGCCGGCTGCCTTGATGATGTTTTCCCATTTGGGCAGTTCCTTTTGAATCTGGGTCTTGACGTCGGCGGGCGTGCCGCCCAGCGGTTCCTGCGAGCGGCTGCGCAGTTCGCGGGCGACGGCTTCCGAATGCAGCGCCGTGTTCATGGCGGCGTTCAACCGCGCGATGACGGCGGGCGGGGTGCCGGCCGGCGCCACCAGCGCGCTCCAGGCCGATTGCTCGTAGCCCGGGTAGCCCTGCTCGGCCACGGTCGGCACGTCCGGATTGGAGGCGGCGCGGCGCTTGGTGGTTACGGCCAGGGCGCGCAGGCGGCCATCCTTCAGGTTGCCGATGAGGGGGGGCAGGTTCTCCATCATCGAGTCCACGTGGCCGCCCAGCAGGTCGGCCAACTGGGCGGCGGTGGCCTTGTACGGAATCTGGCGCACGGCGGCGCCCGTCTGCGCGATGAACAGCTTGACGCCGACCTCGCTGGTGGTGCCGGGGTCGGCCGAGGTCATGGTCAGCCGGTCGGGCTGGGCGCGGCTGGCGTCGATGAAGCTCTTGAGATCGGGGTACGGCGAGGCTGCGTTGACGACGATGACGTTGGGGGTTTCTGCCACCAATCCGACCGGCGCGATATCGCGGTCCAGGTCGTACAGCTGTTGCTTGAAGAGGTAGCGATGCAGCACCAGCGTGCCGACGTGGGCGTAGCCGATGGTGTATCCATCGGCCGGGGCGCGCACCAGCGCCTGCGTGCCGATGCGGCCCCCGGCGCCGACGCGGTTTTCCACCACCACGGCCTGGCCCAGCACGCGCGCCATCTCCTGGCCGATGAGGCGCGCGGTGATGTCGGCATTGCCGCCGGCGGCGGCGGGCACGATCAAGGTGATCGGACGTTCGGGGTAATCGGCCAGCGCGGGCGCGGCGGTCAGGCTGAGCAACAGGGCGGCAAGGCTGGCAATGCGTGTCATGGCGATTCCCGTAACGTGGATGGGCTGCGCTATTGTGCGGCGGCCGCGAGGGAAATCCGTTCGCCTTGCTCAGATGGATGTTTGGAGAAATCTAATGGCTATCTGGCGCCCGCCGGTCCGCCTGGCGGCCCAATCCATAGCCGAGCGCCGCGGCCGCCAGCGCGCACAGCGCACCCAGCAAGGCAATCAGCGCCACGCCATGGCCGAGCGCGTCGATGCCGGCCTTGACCCAGCCGCTGGCCGCGTCGCCGGCGCGGTAGACGACGGTGTCAATGACGTTCTTGGTCTTGTACTTGTCTTCGGGCGGCACCGCGGTGAACAGCATCTCGCGCCCCGGCTTGACCAGGGCGTATTCCCCCACGCGACGCAGGATCATCGCGCCCGCCAGCACGGCGAACACCGGATGGATCGCCAGTACCAGGAAGGCTAGCGCCATGGCCAGCGGCACCGCCGCCATCAGGAAGCGCACCCCTAGCCGGGCGGCGAGGCGGCTGGTGAGGAACAGTTGCGACAACAGCGACAGCGCCTGGACCGTGAAGTCCAGCGCGGCGAAGACCCGGATGCGCTGCGCCGTGTCGGTGAAGGCGCCGGCCACCAGCCGCGCCTGTTCCATGTAGAGAAAGGTGTTGAGGGTGGCCAGCAGCAGCACCAGCACGGCGACGCCCAGCAGGAAGGGCGATTGGAACACCCGAGCCAGGCCGGCCAGCGTCGCGCCCGCAATCGGCGTCGCCAGTTCGGCGGTGTCGGCCTCGGGGCGAACGGCGGCGCGCCAGCGCAGCAGCCAACGCTTGAGCGGCAGCGTGGCCGTCAGCAGCAGGGCCGACAGCAGCAACAGGCCCGCCGGACCCAGCGCGCCGGCCAACAGGCCGCCGAGCAAGGGGCCGCACAGCCCGCCGGCGCTGGCGCCGGCGGCGATGAAGGCGAACAGGCGCTTGGCCGAGTCCATGCGGAACACGTCGGCCATCAGGCTCCAGCCAAGCGAGACCACGAACAGGTTGAAGACCGACAGCCAGACGTAGAAGCTGCGCGCGGCCCAGACGCTGTCCGGCCGCCAGTGGAACAGTGCAGCGTAGCCGGCCATGGTGACGGCGAAGGCGGCGTAGGCCCACGTCACCAGCGTGGCGCGCGCCACCCGGGCCGACAGCCAGCCGAACAACGGCACCACCGCCAGCATGGCAAGGAAGGTGGCGGTGAAGAGCCACTGCAACTGGTCGACGCCGGCCTGGATGCCCAGCGTCTCGCGGATGGGGCGCAGCATGAAATAGCCGCAGAACAGGCAAAAGAAAAACGCGAAGCCGCAGGCGCCCGCAGGCAGTTCGTCGGGTTGAATCCCCAGCGCTTGCGCCGCCCGCTGGCGCCAGGATCCGGCGGCGCGCATGGCTTCAGCCCAGCAGGGCGGCGATGCGTTCGCGCAGCGCCGCGTCCGGTTGCGGCCCGAAACCGGCCCGCGCGTTGTCCGCCATGTTGGCCGGCTTGGAGGTGGCGGGGATGACTGCGGTGACGGCCGGGTGGCCGATGATGAATTTCAGGAACAACTGGGCCCACGAGGTGCAGCCGATTTCGGCGGCCAGCTCTGGCAGCGGCCGGCCCTTGACCTGGCGGAACAGCGCGCCGTCCTGGAAGGGCCGGTTGATGAGCACCGCGACGCCATTGGCCTGGCAGGCCGGCAGCAGGCGCTTTTCGGCGTTGCGGGCGCCGACCGACAGGTTGATCTGCAGGAAGTCGGGCTTCTCGCGTTCGACCAGTTCGGTGAGTTCGTCGTGGGCGTGGTCGGTGTAGTGGGTGATGCCGATGTAGCGCGTCAGGCCTTGCCGCTTCAGGTCGCGCAACAACGCCAGTTGGTTGCGGGTGTCGATGAGGTTGTGCACCTGGATCAGGTCGAGCTTGTCGGTGCGCAGCGCGCGCCGCGACTGTTCGATCTGGCGCCTGGCCGCATCGTGTCCCTGGACGCTGATCTTGGTGGCCAGGAATACCTGCGGACGCCGGTCCGGCTCGCGCGCCAGCAGCGCGCCGGTGACGGTCTCTGCCAGGCCATAGCTGGGGGCGGTGTCGATCAGCGAACCGCGCCCGTCCAGCAGCGCGTCCACCACCTGGGCCAGCGGCGCCATCGCGGCCGCATCCGACGGCGATACGTTGAAGGTGTCGGCCGTGCCGAGTCCGACCACAGGCAGCATCTCGCCGGTCGACCAGATGGGGCGGGCCAGCATCGGCTGTCGCGTGGTCAGCGCCCGTGCCGCCCACGGCTGGGCCAGCAGGGAAGCGCAGGCGGCGGCTTGCAGGAATCGGCGGCGGTCGGGCATGGCTCGCTCCAATGAAAAAGGGCCTGCATGTTGCATGCAGGCCCTTGCGACTGTAGCGCGGCGCGCTTATTCGCGGTTGCCGCCGAAGATGCCCAGCAGCATCAGCAGGTTCGAGAAGACGTTGTAGACGTCCAGGTAGATGGCCAGCGTGGCGGACACGTAGTTGGTTTCACCGCCGTTCACGACGCGCTGCAGGTCGACCAGCATGAACGCCGAGAAGATCACGATGGCCAGCACCGAGATGGTCAGCATCAGCGCGGGCAGCTGCAGGAAGATGTTGGCCAGGGCCGCCACCAGGATCACGACGGCGCCGATGAACAGGAATTTCTGCAGGCCGGACAGGTCGCGCTTGATGGTGGTGGCCAGCGTGGCCATCGTGCCGAACACGATCGCGGTGCCGCCGAAGGCCGTCATGACCAGCTGCGAGCCGTTGCTGAAGCCCATCACGAAACCGAGCAGGCGCGACAGCATCACGCCCATGAAGAACGTGAAGGCGAGCAGCAGCACCACGCCCAGCGAGTTGTTCTTGTTCTTCTCGATGGCGAACATCATGCCGAAGGCGCCCACCAGGAACACGATGGCGGACAGGCCCGGGCTGGCGCCCATGACCCGGTTGATGCCGGTGTACAGGCCGACGGCCGCGCCCAGCACGGTCGGGATCAGCGAGAGCGCCAGGAGCCAATAGGTGTTGCGCAGCACTTTGTTGCGCACGACCTCGCCCGGCGCGCCGGCGAGGGCGCCGGAACGGTTGAAGGGGGACGGACGATATTCGTTCATGGAGGACTCCTGTGTACGGCAGAAATTGATTTGCCTAGAAGGCTTAGATGCCAAGGATACCTTACAGTTCCCTGAAGAATCCAGTTTTCGAAGGAATTAACGCATCGGGCGGACCCGCATGATCCTGCGGTATGACCCCATTATGGGGACGCTTGCGCCGGTTTCAACCTGGCCTGACGTCCCGCAGCACCCGGGCGACGATGCGGGGCAGTTCTTCGTCCATGTGCGCCTGGATCCGGGTGATGGCGTCGGCCAGGGCGGCGCGCATGGCCTGCTCGACTTCCGCCTGCAGGCGGGCGGCCAGGATCGCGGGCGGGGGCGTGTCGGACGGCATGGCCGTGCCGGCGCCGTCATCCGGGGCGTCCGTGAGTAGCGGCACGCCGTGGTCGTCGACGGGGTCGGTGAGCAGCGGGAAATCGTCGCCGCCGGCCGGATCCGTCAGCACGGGGACATCCGCGTCGGCCACTTCCGTCAGCAGGGGAAAGGCGTCATCGGGGTACGCATCGGTGGCGCCGTGCGCCGCGCCGACCGGCGGCGCGGATGGCGACAGCGTCGGTTCGGCCCGCTGGGTCAGGGTGGGGATGCCGGGATCGGAAGGGTGGTGGGGCATGGGGGCTCCCGAGGATCGAGATGGCGCCGCCCGGGGCGGCGCGAGGGGCGTAAAGGGCGCTCAGGCGCCCGACTGGCGCTGGCTCAGGTCGTGGCTCTGCGGCGTATGGCCGGCGCCCTGGTAGGCGCGCCAGCGCTGGCGCGCGGCCTGCTTGTCGTCGGGATCGTCGGAGACGATTTCGAGCAGGCGCTCGAAGGCGTCGAAGCCCGGGGGGCAGGCATCGTCGAGATTGAGCAGCCAGGGCTGGGGCTGGCCGTCCGCGACGGCGGCCTGGGCCGCCTGCCAGGGATCTCCGGCGGTCAGGATGACGGGCGTTTCGGCCGCCAGCGGATCGTTGGCCAGGACGTGCGGCACGAACGAGGTGTCGTCGAAGGCCCAGAGCATGCGATCGAAGGCCGCCAGGCGCGAGCCTTCCTTACAGTACACCACCAGCCGCTGACCCGCCAGGTAGCGCTTGCGCACCACCTGGCAGGCCATGCGCAGGCGGTCGGGCGCGCCGAAGGCGAAATCGATGCGCGTCATGCCGGTTTCCGTGCGCGGCGGTTCAAGCCTGGTCCAGCAGGAACTGCATCAGCAGCGGCACGGGACGGCCCGTGGCGCCCTTGTCCTTGCCGCTCTTCCAGGCGGTGCCGGCGATGTCCAGGTGGGCCCAGCGGTACGACTTGGTGAAGCGCGACAGGAAGCAGGCGGCCGTGACCGCGCCGGCCGGGGGGCCGCCGATGTTGGCCAGGTCGGCGAAGTTGGACTTGAGCTGATCCTGGTAGGCGTCGTCCATCGGCATGCGCCAGGCGGTGTCAAGGGACTGGCGGCCGGCGGCGGACAGGGCCTCGGCCAGCGCGTCGTCCTTGGTGAACAGGCCGGTGTTGACATGACCCAGGGCCACGACGCAGGCGCCGGTCAGGGTGGCGATGTCGATGACGGTGGACGGCTTGAAGCGCTCGGCGTAGGTCAGCGCGTCGCACAGCACCAGGCGGCCCTCGGCGTCGGTATTGAGGATCTCGATGGTCAGGCCGGCCATGCTGGTGACCACGTCGCCTGGCTTGTTGGCCTTGCCGCTGGGCAGGTTTTCGCAGGCCGGGATCAGGCCGATCACGTCCAGCGGCAGTTCCAGTTCGGCCAGCGCGCGGAACGAGCCGAGCACGCTGGCGGCGCCGCACATGTCGTACTTCATTTCGTCCATGGTGGCGGCGGGCTTGAGCGAGATGCCGCCAGCGTCGAAGGTGATGCCCTTGCCGACCAGCACGATGGGGCCGTCGGACGCCTTGGCGCCCTTCTTGGCGGGTTTGCCGGCGTGGCGCAGGACGATGAAGCGCAGCGCTTCCTCGGAGCCGCGCGCCACCGACAGGAACGAGCCCATGCCCAGGGCCTCGACCTGCTTGCGGTCCATGACCTCGACCTTGAGCGACTTGAATTCGCGCGCCAGGCGCTTGGCGGTGTCGCCCAGGTAGGTGGGGGTGCAGATATTGCCCGGCAGGTTGCCCAGGGTGCGGGTCAGTTCCATGCCGTTGGCGATGGCGGCGCCTTCGCGCAGGCCCTTCTGCGCCTGGCTGGCGTCGGCGCGCTCGACGATCTGCACGATCTTCTTGAGCTTGGGACGGGCGTCGCGGTCGGGCTTGCCGAAGCTGGCGTCGTAGTGATAGGTGGCGCTGCCGGCGGCGATGGCCGCGCTGCGGGCGCGGGCGATGAGGGCCACGTCGGCGATGGGGTTGGCGGCCAGGGTCGACACGCCTTCGGTCAGTTGCGCGGCGACGCAGGCGGCGGCGAAGGCCTGTTCGGCGGAGGCGTGGGCGCGGGCCGAGTATTCGTCCTGCTTGCCCAGGCCGACCAGGACCACGCGCTGGGCCGACACGCCCGGCAGGGAACGCAGCACCAGGGTCGAGCCGGCACGGCCGCGGAACTCGCTCTTGGCGACGGCGCGCACGGCGCCGTTGGAGGCGCGGTCGATCAGGTCGGCGGCGGGGCTCAACACGCCGTCGGCGTAGATCCCGACCGCCAGCGCGGCGGTTTTGATCTGGTGCAGGGAAGCGGTGGTCTGTGTGCTAAATTCCATGAGGGTTTCCCGTGTGCGTCTGTATGATGCGGTCGATTATCCCGCATATTCTCCCATGTCTCTATTCAAACGCTCTGTCGTCAGCGAGATCACCAGTCACGCTGGCGTTGTCTTTTCCACGTTGCTCATCGTATGGCTCAGCGTGCTGCTGGTGCGCCTGCTCGGTGAGGCGGCGGGCGGCAACATCGGGGCGGACGTCGTGCTCGTGCTGGCCGCGCTGTCCACCATCACGGCCTTGCCGACCATCCTGGCGGTGTCGGTCTTCATCGCGGTGCTCACCACGGTCACGCGCAACTACCGGGAATCCGAGATGGTGGTGTGGTTCGCCAGCGGCCTGTCGCTGGCAGACTGGCTCAAGCCGGTGCTGCGCGTCGCCGTTCCCGTGGCCATCGCGGTCGCGGGCCTGACGCTGGTGGCCGCGCCGTGGGCTTATCGCCAGATCGGCGAATACCATGAACGCTTCGAGCAACGCTCCGACCTGTCCAAGGTGACCGCGGGCCAGTTCGCGGAGTCGGCTGGCGGCAATCGCGTGTTCTTCGCCGAGGACCCGGCCAAGCCTACCGACGAACTGGGCAATGTGTTCGCGCGCGAAACCGGCCCCGAATGGCTGAGCGTCCTGACCGCCAGCAGCGCCCATAGCGAAACCCTGCCCAATGGCGACCGCTTCCTGGTGCTGGGGGAAGGGCACCGCTATGACCTCAAGCCGGGCACGCCCGAGATCCGCCTGGTGCACTTCGAGAAATACGGCCTGCGCCTGGAGAGCAAGGGCGGCGATGACCCGGTCGCCGAGGCCCGCGCGGCCGCCGAACGCTCGTCCAAGGCCCGCACCACGCCGCAGCTGATGGCCGACAACACCAGCAGCAGCTGGTCGCAGGTGATGTGGCGCATTTCGCTGCCGCTGGCCGCGCTCAACCTGGCGTTGCTGGCGATCCCGCTGGGGGCGGTGAATCCGCGCCTGGGTCGTTCCGGCGACCTGCTCATCGCCGGCCTGGTGGGCCTGCTCTACATGAACCTGATCAACCTGTCGCGCGCCTGGATTTCCAATGGCAAGCTCAGCTTCGGCGTGGGCACGGTGGCGATCCACGTCGTCGTGGCCATGTTCACGGCATTCCTGCTGATGCGCCGCCTGCGGGTCAAGGCGCCCAAGAACAGCTAGGGGCGGAAAGCGCGGCCCCGCCACGCAATCATGGCGGCCGGCCGAGGGTGGCCGCCGCGCTTGCGGCGCGGCTGCACCGGTCCCGGATTGCCAGGCCTGCTCAGGGCAGGTATTTCATGGTGCCGCGCTTGCCGGCCAGCAGGTCGGCGTTCCGTAGCACCGACTTGCGGATGAATTCCCACAGCACCGTCACGCGCTTGAGCTTGCGCAGGTCCTCGTGGCAGTACATCCAGAACGATCGCGTGATCTCCACTTCCTTTTCCAGCACCGGCTTGAGCCGCGGATCCTGCGCCGCGATGAAGCAGGGCAGGATGGCCAGCGACTGGCCCTGCAGCGCCGCGTGGTATTGCGCCACCACGCTGGTGCTGCGCAACACCACGCGGCTGGCGGGTAGCAGATCTTCCAGGTAGCGCAGGCGTTCGCTGAACAGCAGTTCGTCGACGTAGCCGATGAAGCTGTGCCCGGCCAGGTCGGCGCGGCCCCGGATCGGTGGATGACGGGCCAGGTACTCGGGCGTGCCGTACAGGCGCAAGGTGTAATCGCACAGCTTGCTGCAGACGTACGGGCCGCGCTGGGGGCGCTCGATGGTGATCGCCAGGTCGGCCTCGCGCTTGGACAGGCTGACAAAGCGCGGCACCGGCAGGATGTCCAGCGTGATGTGCGGATAGCGCCGCTGGAAGTCGGCGGCGAGCGGCGTCAGTACGTAGCTGCCGAAGCCCTCGGTGGCGCCGATGCGCAGGTGGCCGGACAGCGCCTGCCCGATCCCCGACAGGGTTTCGCGGGCGCTGTGCACCGTGCTTTCCATCTGCTCGGCGTGCACGAACAGGCGCTGGCCGTCCTCGGTCAGCACGAAGCCGGCGCTGCGCGACTTCTCGAACAGCAGCGTGTCCAGCTCGGTTTCCAGCGCGCGGATGCGGCGCGATACCGTGGTGTGCTCGACCCCGAGCCTGCGCGCCGCGGCGCTGACGCGCTGGGTACGGGCGACCTCCAGGAAATACCGCAGACTGTCCCAATCCAGCACGTTTTTCGCTCCTGACAAGCTTGTGCATTGATGCACAAGGAATGTGCATTTCTGGTGTTGCTTGTTGATTTTCACACATCTACACTGGGTCGGCAGCCCTGGGGGACAACCGCCAGGAGCCGCAGGCCGCAAAGACGGCGCCATAACGCATAAAACTCAGGAGACAAATCCATGGAATTGCACGCACGCGGGCTGGCCGCAGGCTTGTGTCTGGGCGCTGCCCTGTTGAGTCAGGCGTACGCGGCGGATAAACCGCCCGTGAAGATCGGCATCCTGACCGACATGTCGGGCACCTACGCCGGCATGGGCGGGCCGGGTTCGGTGGCGGCGGCGCAGTTGGCCATCGACGATTGCCTGGCCGCGGAATGCAAGGGCATGAAGATCGAACTGGTGTCGGCCGACAACCAGAACAAGGCCGACGTGGGCGCGGCCAAGGCGCGCGAGTGGTTCGACCGCGACGGCGTCACTGCCATCGCCGACCTGACCAACTCGGCCGTGGCGCTGGCGGTGCAGGGCATCGCGCGCGAAAAGAACAAGGTCGTGATGTTCTCCGGCCCGGCCACCACGGCGCTGACCAACAAGGAATGCTCGCCGGTCGGGTTCCACTGGATGTTCGACACCTATTCGCAGTCCGCCGGCGGCGCCAAGGCCACGGTCAGGGCGGGCGGCAAGTCCTGGTACTTCATCACCGTCGACTACGCCTTCGGCCATTCGCTGGAGGCCGATACGGCCAAGGCCGTCAAGGCGCTGGGCGGTACCGTCGCCGGCAGCGTGCGGCATCCGTTGAACGCGCCGGACTTCGCTTCGTACCTGCTGCAGGCGCAAAGCTCCAAGGCGCAGGTGGTGGCGCTGGCCAACGGCGGCCAGGACACCGTCAACGCGGTCAAGCAGGCGCGCGAATTCGGCATCGTGGCCGGGGGCCAGCGCCTGGTGTCGCTGCTGATCTTCCTGTCCGACCTGCGCGCGCTGGGGCTGGAAAGCGCCCAGGGGCTGTCGTACGTGGACGGCTTCTACTGGGATTACGACGACGCCACGCGCCAGTGGTCGACGCGCTTCGAGAAGGCCTTCCGCGGCCTGAAGCCGACCATGACGCAGGCCGGCGTGTATTCCAGCGTGCTGCACTACCTGCGTTCGGTGGCGGCCTCGGGCAGCACCGACGGCAAGGTGGTGGCCGACAAGATGCGCGAGCTGCCGATCAAGGATCCGATCATGCGCAATGCTTCGATCCGGCCCGACGGCCGCGTGATCCACGACATGTACCTGTATGAGGTGAAAAAGCCGTCCGAATCCAAGGGCGGTTGGGATTATTCCAAGCTGGTGGCCACCATCCCGGCGGCCGAGGCCTTCCAGCCGCTGGCCGATTCGGCCTGCCCGCTGGTGCAGAAGTAAGGCGCGGCGCGCCGCCGGCAGACCTGGCGGCGCCCGCGCGAGATCCAAGAACGCGGATTCCATCCGCATCGACTATGCAGTTGTGAGGAGCATCAAATGAGTGAAGTCCCCCGCGTTCCGCTATTGATCGGCGGCAAGCTCGTGCAGTCCAAGACCACCGAATGGCGCGACGTGATCAACCCCGCCACCCAGGAAGTCGTGGCCAAGGTGCCGTTCGCCACGCGCGCCGAACTGGACGAGGCCATCGCCAATTCCAAGGAAGCCTTCAAGACCTGGCGCAACAGCGGCCAGGGCCTGCGCATGCGCGTCATGCTGAAGTTCCAGGAACTGCTGCGCGCCAATACCGCCAAGCTGGCCGAGATGATCACCCGCGAGCACGGCAAGACCCTGCCGGACGCCGAGGGCGAAGTCGGACGCGGCCTGGAAGTGGTCGAGCACGCCTGCTCGATCGCCAACCTGCAGCTGGGCGAGTACGCCGAGAACGCCGCCTCCGGCATCGACGTCTACACCCTGATCCAGCCGCTGGGCGTGTGCGCGGGCATCACCGCGTTCAACTTCCCGGTGATGCTGCCGTGCTTCATGTTTCCCATCGCGGTGGCCTGCGGCAATACCTTCGTGCTCAAGCCATCCGAGCAGGATCCGACCTCGTCGCTGTTCCTGGCCCAGCTGGCGCTGGAAGCCGGCCTGCCGCCGGGCGTGCTGAACGTGGTGCATGGCGGTCCGGAAACGGCCAACGGCCTGTGCGAGCATCCCGACATCAAGGCGGTGTCGTTCATCGGTTCGACCCGCGTCGGCACCGAGATCTACAACCGCGCCTCGGCCGCCGGCAAGCGCTGCCAGTCGATGATGGGCGCCAAGAACCACTGCGTGATCCTGCCGGACGCCGATCCGGAAGTCGCGCTGAACCAATTGCTGGGCGCCGCGTTCGGCGCCGCAGGCCAGCGCTGCATGGCCTCGTCGGTGGCCGTGCTGGTGGGCGAGGCCCGCAACTGGCTGCCTGATTTCGTCGAGCGCGCCAAGAAGCTCAAGGTCAATTCCGGCATGGACCGCGCCGCCGACCTGGGCCCGCTGGTGTCGCCGAACGCCAAGAAGCGCGTCGAAAACCTGATCCAGAAGGGCGTGGACGAAGGCGCCAAACTGCTGCTGGACGGCCGCAATCTGAAGGTCGCCGGTTTCGAGCAGGGCAACTTCGTGGGCCCGACCGTGTTCGAGGGCGTCACCGAGAACATGACCATCTACACCGAGGAGATCTTCGGCCCGGTGCTGTGCGTTGTCGGCGCGGAAACGCTGGAAGAAGCGGTGGAATTCATCAACCGCAACCCCAACGGCAACGGCGTGGCCCTGTTCACGCAGGATGGCGGCGCGGCGCGTTACTTCCAGAACAACATCGACGTCGGCCAGGTCGGCATCAACGTGCCGATCCCGGTGCCGGTGGCATGGTTCAGCTTCACCGGTTCGCGCGGTTCCAAGCTGGGCGACCTGGGTCCCAACGGCAAGCAGGCGGTGCAGTTCTGGACCCAGACCAAGACCGTCACGGCGCGCTGGTCCGCCCATGCCAAGACCGTGAACACCACGATCTCGATGCGCTGAAACAGGGACGCCTTGTCCTAAGCTTATATAAATAAGTCATATAACAAGGCGTCCTTATTACTTATAATTGGCCCGTCTATCAGGGGCCAATTCATGAACCTGCAGCAATTTCGTTTCGTGCGCGAGACCATCCGGCGCGACTTCAACCTGACCGAAGCCGCCCGGATGCTCTATACCTCCCAGCCGGGGGTGTCCAAGGCCATCATCGAGTTCGAGGACGAGCTCGGTATCAAGATCTTCGAGCGCCACGGCAAGCGCATCAAAGGGCTGACCAAGCCCGGCCTGGCGGTTTCGCAGGTCATCGACCGCATCATGCGCGAGGTCGACAACCTCAAGAAGGTCAGCGACGAGTTCGCGCGCCGCGACGAGGGTGGCCTGGTGATCGCCTGCACCCACACCCAGGCGCGTTATCTGCTGCCGCGCGTGATCCCGGCATTCCGCAAGCAATTTCCCAAGGTGCATCTGTCGCTGGCCGAAGGCAGCCCGGCGCAACTGGCCGAAATGGTGCTGCACGAGCAGGCCGACCTGGCGCTGGCGACCGAATCGCTGGCGCTGACGCCCGGCCTGGCCACCCTGCCGGTCTACGCCTGGGAGCACACCGTGGTGGTGCGGCCCGACCATCCGCTGGCCGAGCTGACCTCCAGCGCCGCCAAGCGCCTGTCGCTGGCGCAATTGGCCGAATACCCCATCGTGACCTACGACCGCGCCTTCACCGGCCGCAGCACGATCGACGAGGTCTTTGCCAACCAGGGCATCCACCCGGACATCGTCCTGGAAGCGATCGACGCGGACGTGATCAAGACTTACGTCGACGTGGGCCTGGGCATCGGCATCATCGCGGGCGTGGCCTATGACCCGCGTCGGGATTCCAGCCTGGTGGGCTTGCCGGTGGGGCACCTGTTCGGCACGCACACCACCCGCGTCGGCGTGAAGGCCGGGGTGTTCCTGCGGGACTATGTCTATACGTTCCTGGAAATGCTGGCGCCGTCGCTGACCCGCGCTGTCGTCACGGAAGCGGTGCAGGGCACGCCGAAATAGGGCTGCCCGGCCGCGCGCCGGAGCAGTCGGACGAAAGGCGGCGCCCCTTCCGGGGAGCCGTTTTTTTTGCCCGCGCGCCCGTGGCAGGGGCGTGGCGGGCGGCCGGAGAGGGGGGCTCGCTATCCCTTTCCACGAACTCATAAAAATTATTAAATAAGAACTGATCTCATTTGAGTTGACTAAAAAATAGGAATCATTATCATTACATCCAGTCTCAACGACCCAGTGAGGTTCAACATGACGGCAGGATTGAGTGCAGTGGTAGTGGGCGCCGACAGGCTCGGCAACATCCCGGATCTGCTCAAAGGACACAATATTTCGATCACCCACCACATCAGTGGCCGTGATCCTTCGCATCAGAAGAAGACGTTGCAATTGCCCTCAGGCACCCAGCTGGTCATCCTGCTGACCGACTTCCTGGGCCACAACGTCATGAAGACCTTCCGCAACGCGGCGCAGCGCGGTGGCATCCGTGTCGTGGCTTGTCGCCGTTCGGTGTGCAGCATGCAGCAGGCCCTGCAGCAATGCGGCCTGTGCGCGGGTGCTGCCGGAGCCGCGGTTCACTGATACCGCGCCTGACCGTCGTACGGACCGCCGTACACACCGATTACTGGGGAGGCCGAAACGGCCTGCGGCCCCAAAGGTCGCGAAGAGGAATGTAAAACGCCGCCGGACTGGAATGGTCCGGCGGCGTTTTGCCGTATGGAGGATTGCGGGCAGCGCGCGAGGGCGCAAGAATGCTTGCGCGGGCTTGGGTTCAGTTGGCGGCGCGAGCCGTGGCGAGCAGGCTGTTGTCGATGCGGCGGGCGCCGTTGTAACGCTTGGACCAATACGCCATGGTCATGTTCTCGACGCGCACCACGCCGCCGGAGCTGGGCGAATGCACGAAGCGGTCGTCGCCCAGGTAGATGCCGACGTGGGAATAGCGGCGGCCCATGGTGTTGAAGAAGACCAGGTCACCGGCCTTGAGCTCGTTCTTGGCGATGGAAACGCCTTGCTGCGCGATCTCGGCGGCGTTGCGGGGCAGTTTCAGGCCCAGCGAGCGCTCGGCGGTGTAGGCCACCAGGCCGCTGCAGTCGAAGCCCGTATCGGGGGAACTGCCGCCGAAGCGGTAGCGGATGCCCAGGTAGTTCAGGGCTTCGCTGACCATGGCGTTGTCGCTGCTGACACCGCTGTGGCTGCGTTGGCGCTCGCGCTTGAATTTCTGCACCACCAGCATGCCAATGGGATCATCGGCGGTGGCAACCCATTCCGTCTCGTAGGGATCGATCTCGGACGTATAGCCGGTGGACTTTTGATTGGTGCTTGCACAACCCGCCAGACCCGCGACGCACGCCACCAGCGCCAGCAAACGCAGACCGCGGTTCGCCTGGCCAGAGGATGAATTCAGTCGCGCGCTTTTGGAGTGTCGATGCATTCGCCTGGGGAAGGTTGCCGCCTGTTTCGCATTTTTCGGGGTAATAAAGCGTCAAAAACGCTAAAAAACACCTGAATAGCTGAAATCAAGCAGCCAACCAACAGATATGTTGTGTACAACTTCGCGGGGATTCTACCAAACTTTTAAGACTGGTTCGTTACTGTAACCAGCCCGGCGCCCGTGCGGCGTAGACGCGTGGCAGAATTTTTTGACCTGCGGCAAGCCTGGTGCAAGGTTTGCCGACCAAAATGACCGAAGGATTCAAAAAGAAAGCAATCAGCCATAAGGCGTATGCACAATAACAGGAGACAAAAATGCAAAAAACCAGGGATTTCCATTACCGCTCGGTGCACGATCGCGATGCCTTCTGGCGCGAGCAGGCCGATCGGGTGCACTGGGAAACGCCGTTCGAATCCGTCCTGGATTTTTCGCGGCCCCCATTCGCCAAGTGGTTCGTGGGCGGAACGACCAACCTCTGTTACAACGCCGTCGACCGCTGGCTGCCGACCCAGGCCGACAAACCGGCGTTGATCTGGGTCTCCACCGAGGTCGAGCGCGAACGGGTCTACACCCGCCAGGATGTCTATGAAGAGGTGAACGCGGCAGCCGCCATGCTGCAGGACCTGGGCGTGGGGCGGGGCGATCGGGTGCTGCTCTACATGCCGATGGTGCCCGAGGCGGTCTTCACCATGCTGGCCTGCGCCCGCATCGGCGCGGTGCACTCGGTGGTGTTCGGCGGATTTGCCTCGGTCAACCTGGCGCAGCGCATCGACGATGCCGCGCCCAAGGTGGTGGTGTGCACGGACGGCGGCTCGCGCGGCGGCAAGGTGGTGCCCTACAAGCCGCTGCTGGACCGGGCGCTGGCCCTGTGCAAGACGCCGCCGGCTTCGGTGGTGGTGTTCGACCGCGGCCTGGCGCCGTTCGAACCGGTGGCCGGCCGCGATCTGGACTATGCCACCCTGCGCGCCGCCCAGCGCGGCGCCCGCGTGCCGGTGGCATGGCTGGAGTCGTCCGAGCCCAGCTACATCCTGTACACGTCCGGCACCACCGGCAAGCCCAAGGGCGTGCAGCGCGACACCGGCGGCTACGCCGTGGCGCTGGCGTCGTCGATGGAATACCTGTTCAACGGCAAGGCGGGCGACACGTTCTTCTGCACCAGCGACATCGGCTGGGTGGTGGGGCATTCCTATATTGTGTATGGCCCGCTGATCGGCGGGCAGGCGACGGTGCTGTACGAAGGCACGCCGGTGCGCCCGGACGGCGCCATCCTGTGGAAGCTGGTGGAGCAGTTCGGCGTCAACACGCTGTTTTCGGCGCCGACGGCGGTGCGGGTGCTCAAGCGCCAGGACCCGGCCTTGCTGCGCAAGCACGACCTGTCTTCGCTGCGCGCGGTGTACCTGGCCGGCGAGCCGCTCGATGAACCCACCGCGCAGTGGATTTCCGAAGGCCTGGGCAAGCCCATCATCGACAACTATTGGCAGACCGAGTCCGGCTGGCCGATCCTGTCGGCGCAGCCGGGCGTGGAAAAGGTGCCGACGCGCTTCGGCAGCCCGTCGTTCCCGGTCTATGGCTTCGATGCGCGCATCGTCAGCGAATCCAGCGGCGAGGACCTGGGACCCGACCAGAAGGGCGTGGTCGCCATTGTGCCGCCGTTGCCGCCGGGCGCCATGTCGACCATCTGGGGCGACGACGAGCGTTTCGTCCAGACCTATTTCACGTCGATCCCGGGGCGCCAGGTGTATTCCACCTTCGACTGGGGCCTGGTCGACGCGGATGGCTACTGGTTCATCCTGGGCCGCACCGACGACGTGATCAATGTGGCCGGCCATCGGCTCGGCACGCGCGAGATCGAGGAATCCGTCAACAGCCACAGCGGTATTGCCGAATGCGCGGTGGTGGGCGTGGCCGACGCGCTCAAGGGGCAGGCGGCGATGGCGTTCGCGGTGCTGAAGAATCCCGCCGCGGCCGAAACGCCGGAGGGCGCAAAGCAGCTGGAAGCGGATATCATGCGGCTGGTGGAAGATCAGCTGGGAGCCGTGGCGCGGCCCGCCCGCATCCGGTTCGTGGGCGCGTTGCCCAAGACCCGCTCGGGCAAGGTGCTGCGCCGCGCGATCGTCGCGGTATGCGAAGGCCGTGATCCCGGCGACCTGACCACGATCGAAGATCCCACCGCCCTAGAACAGATCAAGGAGTCGCTGCAATGAACACCAAACCCGTGCTGACCGCCGAAGACGTCAAGAAGATCCTGGCCGCGGCCGAGGCACACGCCCTGCAGAACAAGTGGGCAGTCACCATCGCCGTGTCGGACGACGGCGGCCACCTGCTGGGCATGCTGCGACTGGACGACGCCGCGCCCATTTCCTCGCACATCGCCCCGGCCAAGGCCAAGACCGCGGCCCTGGGCCGCCGTGAATCGCGCGTCTACGAAGAGATCATCAACAACGGCCGCTATTCCTTCCTGTCGGCCCCGCTGATCGAAGGCATGCTGGAAGGCGGTGTGCCGATCGTGGCCAATGGCCAGGTGGTGGGCGCGGTCGGCGTGTCGGGCGTGAAGTCGACCGAAGACGCCCAGATCGCCCAGGCTGGCATCGCCGCGCTGGGCCTGTGAGCCAGGAAACGCCGCGGCAGGCGCCCGCCGGCGCCGCCGCGTCCGCCGGCGGGGAGGCGGACGGCAGTCCGCTGAACCCCGGCGTGGCCAAGCGCGAGGTCTGGGCCTGGGCCATGTACGACTTCGCCAATTCCGGCTACACCACCGTGATCCTCACGGCGGTGTTCAGCACGTATTTCGTCGGTGTGGTCGGCGGCCGCGCGCCGTGGGCCACGCTGGCCTGGACCGCGGCGCTGTCGCTGTCCTACCTGCTCATCATGTTGACGATGCCCACGCTGGGCGCGCGCGCCGACGCCCGCGCCGGCAAGCGGCGGCTGCTCTACAGCAGCACCATCGGTTGCGTGGCGGCCACGCTGGTGCTGACCCAGGCCGGGCCGGGCGACGTCTGGCTGGCGCTGGCCGCCATCGTTGTCTCCAACTATTGCTACTGCGTCGGCGAGTCCGTGGTGGCGGCGTTCCTGCCCGAACTGGCCAAGCCGTCGGCGCTGGGGCGGGTGTCGGGCTGGGGCTGGAGCTTCGGCTACTGCGGCGGCATGCTGACCCTGGGCCTGTCGCTGGTGGTGGTGAAACTGGCCGAGGCCGACGGGCTCGACGCCGAGCACTTCGTGCCGCGCGTCATCCTGGTGACCTGCGCGGTGTTCGCGCTGGCGGCGCTGCCCTCGTTCTTCCTGCTGCGCGAACGCGCGCGGCCATCCGGCGAGCCGCAGGCGGCGCTGGCCATGCTCAAGCGGCTGGCCTACGCCTGGCGCGAGACAGGCCAGCATTTTCCCGAGTTCCGCCGGCTGCTGATGTGCATCGCCTGTTATCAGGCCGGCATCTCGGTCGTGATCACGCTGGCGGCGGTGTATGCCTCCGAGGTCATGGGGTTCACCACGCCGCAGATCATGCTGCTGGTGTTCACCGTGAACATCGGCGCGGCGGCCGGCGCGTTCTCGTTCGGCTATGTGCAGGATCGCATCGGCCACAAGCCGGCGCTGGCGATCACGCTGTGCGGCTGGATCCTGATGGTGCTGGTGGCCTACGCCGCGGTGACGGCGCCTGTGTTCTGGGTGGCCGCGACGCTGGCTGGCTTGTGCATGGGCACGACCCAGAGCGCGGGCCGCGCCATGACCGGCGCGCTGGCGCCGGCGGGGCGCCTGGCGGAGTTCTTCTCGCTGTGGACGTTCGCGGTGCAACTGGCCGCGGTCATCGGACCGCTGACCTACGGTCTGGTGACCTGGGGCACGCATGGCAACCACCGCCTGGCGATCCTGGTGACCGGACTGTTCTTCGTCGGCGGCCTGGTCCTGCTGTCGCGCGTGGACATGGCGCGCGGCCTGGCGCGCCGCGCCGCGTAAGGGCGCGTGCGGTCGCCGCAACTGATATTCTTATGAAGTCCCGGATGCCGCCGCGGCGCCTCGCGGCGCGGCGGCATCCGGCGGGTTGCGTATTGCGTTGTCGGTTGTCGATGCCGTTGCCGTCACGATTGGCGCGCGTTCCTGCGGAATACGGGCTTATGGCCCGTATTTTGCGTAAGGTGCCCGTAAGAGCGCGGCGATACGGTTGCGAGTGGCAGTCAGATAAAAGCGGCATCAACAACAGAATCACAGATTGGAGACAAGATCATGTCGAATGCTATTGAGTCCGTACTGGTGGAAACCCGGGTGTTCCCGCCGCCCGAGCGCGCGGCGCAGGGCGCCGCGATTCCCAGCATGGACGCGTACAACGCGCTGTGCGCGCAGGTCGAGAAGGATTTCGACGGTTTCTGGGCCGGCCAGGCCCGCGACAACCTGCAATGGACCAAGCCGTTCACCGAGGTGCTGGACGAGTCCAACGCGCCGTTCTACCGCTGGTTCGGCGACGGCGAACTGAACGTCTCGGCCAACTGCCTGGACGTGCACCTGACCAACGGCAACGCCGACAAGACCGCCATCATCTTCGAGACCGATGACGGCAAGGTCACCAAGGTCAGCTACCGCGAACTGCTGGCGCGCGTGTGCCGCTTCGCCAACGGCATCGCCAAGCTGGGCTACAAGAAGGGCGACCGCGCCATCATCTACATGCCCATGTCGATCGAGGCCGTGGTGGCCATGCAGGCCTGCGCCCGCCTGGGCGTGACGCATTCGGTGGTGTTCGGCGGCTTCTCGGCCAAGAGCCTGCAGGAGCGTATCGTCGACGTCGGCGCCTCGCTGGTCATCACCGCCGACGAACAGGTGCGCGGCGGCAAGACCATCCCGCTCAAGCCGGCGGTGGAGGAAGCCATCGCCATGGGCGGCTGCGACGCCGTCACGCGCGTCATCGTCTACCGCCGCACCGGCGGCAAGGTCGCCTGGAACGAAAGCCGCGACCTGTGGATGCACGACGTCGAGGCCGGCCAGTCCGACACCTGCGAACCGGTGCCGGTCAACGCCGAGCATCCGCTGTTCATCCTGTACACGTCCGGCTCCACCGGCAAGCCCAAGGGCGTGCAGCATTCGTCCGCCGGCTACCTGCTGTGGGCGCTGCTGACCGTCAAGTGGACCTTCGACGCCCGCAAGGACGACGTCTACTGGTGCACGGCCGACGTGGGCTGGGTCACCGGCCACACCTACATCACCTACGGCCCGCTGGCCGCGGGCCTGACGCAGGTGGTGTTCGAAGGCGTGCCGACGTTCCCCAACGCCGGCCGCTTCTGGGACATGATCGCGCGCCACAAGGTCACCACCTTCTACACCGCGCCCACCGCGATCCGCTCGCTGATCAAGGCCGCCGAAGCGGCGCCCGACACCCATCCGTCCAAGTACGACCTGGACAGCCTGCGCATCATCGGCACGGTGGGCGAACCCATCAACCCCGAGGCCTGGATCTGGTATCACAAGAACGTCGGCCGCGAGCGCTGCCCCATCGTCGACACCTGGTGGCAGACCGAGACCGGCGGCCACATGATCACGCCGCTGCCGGGCGCCACCCCGACCAAGCCGGGCTCGTGCACGCTGCCGCTGCCGGGCATCGCCGCCGCCATCGTCGATGAGACCGGCGGCGACGTCGACCAGGGCAATGGCGGCTTCCTGGTGATCAAGCGCCCGTGGCCGGCGATGATCCGCAACATCTGGGGCGACCCGGAGCGCTTCAAGAAGAGCTACTTCCCGTCGGAACTGCGCGGTTATTACCTGGCCGGCGACGGCGCGCAGCGCGACGCGGACGGCTACTTCTGGATCATGGGCCGCATCGACGACGTGCTGAACGTGTCGGGCCACCGCCTGGGCACGATGGAGGTGGAGTCGGCGCTGGTCGCGCATGAACTGGTGGCCGAGGCCGCCGTGGTCGGCCGTCCCGACGACACCACCGGCGAGGCCGTGGTGGCATTCGTGGTGCTCAAGAGCGCTCGTCCCGAAGGCGCCGACGCCCAGGCCATCGCCAAGACGCTGCGCGACTGGGTGGCCAAGGAAATCGGCCCGATCGCCAAGCCCAAGGACATCCGCTTCGGCGACAACCTGCCCAAGACCCGCTCCGGCAAGATCATGCGCCGTCTGCTGCGCGTGGTGGCCAAGGGCGAGGAAGTGACGCAGGACGTGTCGACGCTGGAAAATCCCGCCATCCTGGAACAGCTGTCCAAGCCGCTGTAATGCGGGGCGCGCCGTCCGTCATGCGGACGGCGTGGACGGTTCCCGCCTCGACGGGAGCATAATGTGAGGTGCCCATGCCGGTTTGCCGGCATGGGCATCGTCGTTTTTTCCATTCAAGTTTTCCCGTTCAATCTTCCACCGGAGACGCCGCCGTGAGCCGCAGCAGTTTCGATCGCGCAGGGCTTGCCCTGATGTTCAGCACCATCCTCGTGTGGGCGGGTAGCTGGATCGCGATGAAGCTGATCGTGCCCTACATCGGCCCCTTCGATTTCGTGGCGCTGCGCTACGTGACCGGCGCGCTGGTGCTGTTCGCGCTGGCCGCCGCCACTCGGCGGCCGCTCGGCTTGCCCTCCTGGAAGCTGACCTTGCTGATCGGCCTGACCCAGACCGCCGGCTTCCAGGGCTTCGTGCAGACCGCGCTGGTGTCCGGCGGCGTCGGCAAGGTGTCGTTGATGGCCTATACCATGCCGTTCTGGGTGGTGCTGTTCGCGTGGGGCCTGCTGGGCGAGCGGCCGACGGCCCGCCACGGCGTCGGCATCGGCCTGGCCGCGATCGGCCTGGTGCTGTTCATCGAACCGTGGCACGGCGTGGGCGAGTTGCGGCCGGTGCTGCTGGGACTGGGCAGCGGCCTGTGCTGGGGCGTGGGCACGGTGCTGTCCAAGCGCATGTTCGATCGCCATGCGCCCGACGTGATGACCTTCACCGCCTGGCAGATGCTGTTCGGCGGGCTGGTGATGACGCCGGTGGCGTGGCTGGTGCCGCAGATCCCGGCGCAGTGGGGCTGGCAACTGTGGACCGGCATGGTCTATATCGTGCTGATCGCCACGGCCGCCGGCTGGCTGTTGTGGCTGCAGGTGGTGCGGCGCGTGCCGGCTTCGATCGCCGGCCTGTCCAGCCTGGGCGTGCCGGTGGTGGCGATGCTGATGGCGTGGGCGATGCTGTCCGAGCGTCCGTCGCCGGTCGAGTTGGGCGGCATGGCCTTGATTCTCGCCGGCATTTTTGTCGTGAGCCGAGCGGCGCCCGCCGCGCGCGCGGGCTGACCGGCCCGTTTACCGGATTCCGTTTTCCCTCAAGGAAGCTTCATGATCGATTTGCGCAGTGATACCGTCACCCGGCCGTCCCCGGCCATGTTGCAGGCCATGGTCAGCGCGCCGCTGGGCGATGACGTGATGGGCGATGACCCCACCGTCATCCAGCTGCAGCAAGCCGTGGCCGAACGCGCGGGCAAGGCCGCCGGGCTGTTCTTCCCGTCGGGCACGCAGAGCAATCTGGCGGCGCTGATGGCGCATTGCGAGCGGGGCGATGAGTATCTTGTGGGCCAGCAGGCGCATACCTACAAGTACGAAGGCGGCGGCGCGGCGGTGCTGGGCAGCATCCAGCCCCAACCCATCGAACACGCCGAGGACGGTACGCTGCCGTTGGAAAAGCTGGCGGCCGCTCTCAAGCCCGAAGGCGATCCCCACTTTGCCCGCACCCGCCTGCTGGCGCTGGAAAACACGTTCCACGGCAAGCTGATTCCCGCCGACTACGTGCGTGCCGCCACCGACTGGGCCCGCGCCCATGGCCTGGCCACGCACCTGGACGGCGCGCGCGTGTTCAACGCGGCGGTGGCCAGCGGCAAGCCGCTGGCCGAGATGTGCGCGCCGTTCGATTCGGTGTCGATCTGCTTTTCCAAGGGGCTGGGCGCGCCGGTCGGCTCCGTGCTGGCGGGCAGCGCCGAACTGATCGCCCGCGCCCGCCGCTGGCGCAAGGTGCTGGGCGGCGGCCTGCGCCAATCGGGGGTGCTGGCGGCAGCCTGCCTGTATGCGCTGGAACACAATGTCGAGCGCCTGGCCGAAGACCACGCCAACGCGCGCCTGCTGGCCGAAGGACTGCGCGGCATCGCCGGCGTGCGGGTGCTGAGCCAGGACACCAACATGGTGTTCGCGGAGTTCGAGCCGGCGCGGTGCGATGCCTTGACCGCCGCGCTGGCGGCCGACGGCATCCTGATGCGCGCCGTCTATGGCGGCCCGACGCGCATGGTGACGCACCTGGACCTGTCCAGCGACGACGTGCGCCGGGTGATCGAGGCCGTGGCGCGTCACCTGGCTTGATGCCGCCGTGGCCGGCCGCGCGGCCACGAGGGCTGGCGTCAGGCGCCCGCGCGCAGCACGTCGGCCAATACCGAGAACAACTCGTCGATCTGCGCGCGCTCGATGATGAGCGGGGGCGACAGCAGCATGGTGTCGCCGGCGGCGCGGATCAGGCAGCCGCGTTCCAGGCAGGCCTGGTGCGCCGCATAGCCGCGCTGACCGGGCTTGCCGGCCTCGGGCGCCAGTTCGATCGCGGCCAGCAGGCCGATGTTGCGGATATCCACCACGTGCGGCAGGCCCTTGAGGCTGTGGGCCGCGTCTTCCCAATAGCGTCCGAGTTCGCGGCTGCGCTGGAACAAGCCTTCGCGATGGCAGATGTCGAGCGTGGCCAGGGCGGCCGCGCACGCCACCGGATGGCCCGAGTAGGTGTAGCCATGGGCCAGTTCGATGGCGTTGTCTGGGCCTTGCATGAAGGCGTCGTGGACGTGCTGGCGCACCAGCGTGGCGCCCATCGGGATGGCGCCGTTGGTCAGGCCCTTGGCGCTGGTGATGAGGTCCGGCGTGACGCCGAAATGGGCCGCGGCGAAGGCGCCGTCGACGCGCCCGAAGGCGCTGATCACTTCATCGAAGATCAACAGGATGCCGTGCCGGTCGCAGATCTCGCGCAGCTTCTGCAGGTAGCCGCGCGGCGGCACCAGCACGCCGGTGGAACCCGCCACCGGCTCGACGATGACGGCGGCGATGGTCGAGGCGTCATGCAGCGCGACGATGCGTTCGAGCGCATCGGCCAGGTGTGCGCCCCAGTCCGGTTGGCCGCGGCTGTAGGCCATCTGTTCGCGGTCATAGGTATGCGGCAGGTGGTCGACATAGGGCAGCAGGTTGCCGAAGGGCTTGCGATGCCCGCCGATGCCCGACACTGACAGGCCGCCGAAGCCCACCCCGTGATACGAACGTTCGCGGCCGATCAGGCGCACGCGCTGGCCTTCGCCGCGCGCGCGGTGATAGCCCAGCGCGATCTTGAGGGCGGTGTCGACCGCCTCGGAACCGGAGTTCGAAAAGAACACTTGCGAGTAGCCGGCCGGCGCTTGCTGGCACAGCCTTTCGGCCAGTTCGAATGCCAGGGGATGGCTCATCTGGAACGACGGCGCATAGTCCAGGTCGTGGGCGGTGCGCGCGATGGCCTCGATGATCTCCGGGCGCCGATGGCCAGCGTTGACGCACCACAGGCCGGCGATGCCGTCCAGCACGCGGCGGCCGTCGGGGCGGATGTAGTGCATGCCCTCGGCCGCGCTGAACAGCACCGGATCGCGCTTGTAGCGCCGGTTGGCGGTGAAGGGCATCCAATAGGCGTCGGTATTGAGGGGAGACGACGAAAGAGGCGCGGACGAGGACATGGGCTTCCTGCTTCAAGGGAGTTCAGGTGTGCCTATTTTGTATTAATAAAAAGAAAAATACAATTTATGGAGTGCGAGGCCGAATCTGGCGCGACCGTCGTCACCGGATTCCCCGCGGAGGGGCGCCCGCTGGCAAATGCGTAGACGAAGAAGGTGGAACGGAAAAGACGGAGCGATGGCCCGCGAGCGGGGGATCAGGATCGCCGCAGCGAGGTCTTCAGGTGTTCGCGCATGAGTTGCGAGGCGCCTTCCTGGTCGCCGGCCTCCAGCGCGGCGATGATGCGCAGGTGCTCGTTGCTGGAATCGAGAAAGCGCGCATCGCGGTGGAACGCGGCGTGTTCTTCCAGCCGGCGCAGCTGGTTCTGCTGCTGCACCGCCTGCAGGATGTAGCGGTTGCCGGAGCAGCGCGCCAGCGTTTCGTGGAACGAGGCATTCAGGCCGAAGAATTCGGTGGCCGAGATCTCGCCATCGCCGCGCTGGACCAGCGCTTCGTGGGCCGCGCGCATGCGCGCCAGGGCGTCGCGGTCGAGCTTGAAGGTCGGCTCCAGCAGGCCGGCGCATTCGATGATCATGCGGTAGCGGTAGCTTTCGTCGAGCGCTTCGCGGTTTTCCAGCGATGGCGCGAACTGCCAGCCGTGGCCCTTGCGCTTTTCAAGCAGGCCGTCGGCCGACAATTGCAGCAGGGCCTTGGCCAGCACACTGCGCGGCGCGGGATAGCGCTGCAGCAGCTCGCGTTCCGTGAACTGCTCGGGCAATGCGCGCGTGGCGCGGTCGGCGATCAGGCGGCGGTAGAGTTCATCCTGGGTCGGACCCGTACCGCTGATCGCGGGCGAGGCCAAGGCGGCGTTTTCGGCCACGGTGTAGCCGCTGTTGGGGCGGTGCGTGATCAATCCCTGCGCGGCCAGCAGCCTGAGCGCGCCGCGCACCGGCGTGCGCGAGACCTCGTAGCCTGCCGCCAACGCTTCCTCGGACAGGTGGGCGCCGGGGGCGTGGCGCCGCGCCACGATGTCCTGCGCGATCAGGCGCGCCAGATCGACTTGAAGCGCAGTGGGGCGGGCGGGAGCGGCAGGAGGCATGGACGGGCGTGGCAGCGATGATGCAGCAATGGTAACGGACCGGCGCGCCGTCAGCCATGGCGGGCGCGGCTGTCGCCCGGCGCCTGGTCGCGTTCCTGCATGCCGTAGTCGCGCAGCACCTGGGCGACGCGCAGGCGATAGTTGGCGAACACGCCGCCCCGTCCTGCCTCCTGGGCGCGGCGGTGGGATTCCAGCGTGCGCCAGCGCTTGACCGCATCTTCGTCGCGCCAGAACGACAGCGACAGCAGCTTGCCCGGCGTGGCCAGGCTCTGGAAGCGTTCGACCGAGATGAAACCGTCGATCGTCTTCAGTTCGTCGATCAGGCCCGCGGCGATGTTCAGATAGGGCGCGGGGTCGCCGGCGGCGGGTTCGACTTCGAATATCACGGCGATCATGGGGTGGGCTCCTCGGTGAAATCAAATTGGGGAATGCGGGCATTGGGCAGGGGGCGGTAGCGAAAGCGCGCCGCCAGGGCTGCGCCGTCGACGCCGGCCCGCAGCAGGTGGACCAGCGCGCCGGCCGCATCGCGTCGCGCCGCGTCGCGCCCGGGGCATGCATGGCTCTGGGCGCCGAAGGTCCAGTGCGCCTCGGGCTGCGCCATGGCCGCCGCGGCCAGCGCCAGCAGCACGGTCTCGCCGGCCTGCATGAGCTGGCCCTCCAGTTCGATGGGGCCGGCCAGGAAGCGACGGGTGTTGTGAATGGGAGGATCGTGCCGCAGCGTCGCGTCGACCAGTTCCCATGCCTGCGCCAGCGTCAGGGCGGCGCCGGCGCGCTGGCGGCCTGCCCGCAGCAGCGCATTGCCCAGCAGGCCGGCGCCGGCTTCACAGGACTGGAACAGCAGGCCCGCCAGATTGGCGGCCAGCAGCGCCGGCTCCAGGCCGGCATCGGCGCCCCGGCCGCGCAGCTCGCGCAAGGCCGGGCTGGCGGCGCGATCGTCCAGGTGGGCGCCCAACCGTGCCAGGAGGCGCTCGGCGGCCGTGTGCCCTGCGGCGACCCGGTCTTCAGGCGCGGCCGGCGGCAGGGCGGCGAGGAACGCGCCGACCTCGCGCGCGCACTCTGCGGCCACGGCGCCGGGCAGTCCGAGGGCACAGGCTTGCGCAAAAACGGGCGCGGCATGCAGGTAGCGGTCGATGGCGCCGGCCGATCCGGTGTCCATCTCCAGCCGCGGCCAGTCGGGCGCGGGCGCCAGCGGCGCCTGCCGCGCCAGGAACGCGCGGAACAACGCCTTGAGACGGGCCTGGCGCGGACCATCGTTCATCCGCAGGAAGCGGCCGAACAGCAGGCCCGCCGGTCCCGCGGCGATGCCCCTGGGCACCGGCTCGGCCATGGGCCGCACGCGGGCGGCGGGATGACGCATGATGTCGCGGATCGTCCCCGGGGCGCTGGCCACCCACAGGCCCAGCCGGGCGTCCCGGTACAGCGGCCGGTCACGGGCCAGGGCGGCGTAATAGGGATAGGGATCGGCGTGCGTGACCGCCTGCAGCGGGTCGGTCGGGAAAGGCGTGGACATGGGCGGCGCGGCGGGTGGAGGGCAGGCCAGTATCGCCGCGTCGCGCCCTCGACGATTCGGCCGCGGCCGAACTATGCCTGCATGCTGTCGGCCAGCAGCGCGGCGTAGCCGGCGCGCGAGTCCGGCCATTGCAGCGCCAGCCCGCTGGCGCGCAGGCGGGCGTTGCTGAGCTTCTTGCTGCCCACGCCCGCGGGCGCCGGGCCGTCGGCTGGCAAAGGCGCGCCGATCATCCGCGCCAGTTCGGCATAGAGTTCATGCAGCGGCAGGGGGGTGTCGTCGCAGCCGATGTAGACCGGCGATGCCTCCGGCAGCAACGCCACGTGCGCGATGGCGGCCGCGGCGTCGTCGATGTGGATGCGATTGGCCCAGTGCGGCGGCTCGACCGGCGCGCTGGCCTTGCCCGCGCGCAACCGCTCGATCAACTGCAGGCGGCCGGGACCATAGAGGCCCGCAAACCGCAAGGTAGTGTGCGGGATCGCGCGCGCGGCAAGCGTCGCTTCGGCCTCGAGCAGGATGCGGCCGTTGAAGCCCTGGGGCGCGGTCGGGGTGTCTTCGTCGACCCAGTCGCCGTGATGTTCGCCATACACCGCGCTGGATGACACGAACACGATGCGCTCGACCTGGTTCGTGTCGAGCGCATCCAGCACGTGGTTCAGTCCGTCGACGAACACGCCGCGATAGGCGGCCGGATCGCGCGCGCCGGCGGTGGCTACATGGATCACGCGGGTGATGCCCGCCGGCAAGGCCGGCAGGCCGTCGGGGCGGGTGATGTCGCCTTGCAGCCAGTGGATGCCGCTGCTGTCGTGCGCCGGTGGATGGCGGCGCAGCGCGTAGACCGCGTCGCCGCGCGCCAGCAGGCGGCGCGCGGCGCGTTGGCCGAGGTCGCCGCAACCGATGAACAGCACGCGTTCCGCCATGGCCGGGCGCCTGCTACATGCCGCTGTAGACCGGCCCTTCGCCGCCTTGCGGCGCCACCCAGACGATGTTCTGGGTCGGGTCCTTGATGTCGCAGGTCTTGCAGTGCACGCAGTTCTGCGCGTTGATCTGCAGGCGATCGTCGCCGTGATCGTCCTTGACGAACTCGTAGACGCCGGCCGGACAGTAGCGCGATTCCGGGCCGCCGTACTTGGCCAGGTTGACCTGCACCGGCACCGAGGGATCCTTCAGCGTCAGGTGGACGGGTTCGTTCTCGTCATGGTTGGTGTTGGAGATGAACACCGAGCTGAGCTTGTCGAAGGTCAGCTTGCCGTCGGGCTTGGGATAGTCGATGCGGGCACACTGCGAGGCCGGCTGCAGGCAGGCGTGATCCGGCTTGCTGTGGCGCAGCGTCCAGGGCATCTTGCCTTTGAACACCAGTTGCTCGATGCCGGTCATCAGCGTGGCCACGGTGCGGCCCTTCTTGAACCACTGCTTGAAGTTGCGGGCCTTGTTCAGTTCGGCATGCAGCCAGGAATTCTTGAAGGCTTCCGGATAGGCGGCCAGTTCGTCATGGCGGCGGTCGGCCACCAGCGCGTCGAACGCGGCTTCGGCGGCCAGCTTGCCGGACTTGATGGCGGCGTGGCTGCCTTTGATGCGCGAGGCGTTCAGGAAGCCGGCCTCACAGCCGACCAGCACGCCGCCGGGGAAGGTCAGCTTGGGCAGCGACAGCAGGCCGCCGGCGGTGATGGCGCGCGCGCCGTAGGCAATGCGCTTGCCGCCTTCGAACGTGCCGCGGATGGCGGGGTGGGTCTTGTAGCGCTGGAATTCGTCGAACGGCGACAGCCAGGGGTTGGCGTAGTCCAGGCCGACGATCATGCCGACCGCGACCAGATTGTTGTCCAGGTGGTAGAGGAACGAGCCGCCGTAAGTGTCGGCGTCCAGCGGCCAGCCGGCGGTGTGGATCACCAGGCCGGGCTTGGACTGGGCCGGGTCGACCTCCCACATTTCCTTGATGCCGATGCCGTAGGCCTGCGGGTCGCGGCCGTCGTCGAGCTTGTAGCGTTCGATCAACTGGCGGCCGAGCTGGCCGCGCGCGCCTTCGGCGAACACCGTATAGCGCGCGTGCAGTTCCATGCCGGGCTGGTAGTGGGCGGTGTGGCTGCCGTCGCGGGCCACGCCCATGTCGCCGGTGGCCACGCCGCGCACGGCGCCGTTCTCGTCGTACAGCACCTCGACCGCGGCAAAGCCCGGGAAGATCTCGACGCCCAGCGCCTCGGCCTGTTCGCCCAGCCACTTGACCACGTCGCCCAGGCGGACGATGTAGTTGCCTTCATTGTGGAAACAGGGCGGCAGCAGCCAGTTGGGCGTGGCGCGCGCGCCGTTCTCGGACAGGAACAGGAACTTGTCCTGCGTCACGGGCACATTGAGCGGGGCGCCCTTGTCTTTCCAGTCGGGAATCAGTTCGGTCAGCGCCAGCGGGTCCATCACCGCCCCGGAAAGGATGTGGGCGCCCAGCTCGGCGCCTTTTTCCAGGACGCAGACGCCGATTTCCTGGTTCTTTTCAGCGGCCAGCTGCTTCAGACGGATAGCGGTGGCCAGGCCGGCAGGACCCCCGCCAACCACGACCACGTCATATTCCATCGACTCGCGTTCAGACATTGCAAAGCTCCCCGTATGTATTCCATATATGGCTGGAAGTATTATCGGCGATTGTATTGCAGGCGGAGACCTTGCACGTCTTCGCATTTCTTTCAGCCATCAGGAGTATTTGGTGAACCCGGACACACTGTCTGCGCGGATTCTGACGGTGGGCGATACCCACCAGGTGGATTTGCCTTTGCGTTGGGGCGATTCCGACGCCTTGAACCATCTCAACAACACGCTGTATTTCCGCCTCATGGAAGAGGCGCGCATGCAGATCCTGTATGACGCAGGCTTCGAATTGCCGGCCGACGACGGCGCCATCCTGGCCCACGCATCCTGCGATTTCCTGCGCCCGTTGACCTATCCGGCGACCGTGCGCGTGACGCACAAGGTGACGCGTATCGGCCGTTCCAGCGCCGAATTCGAGCTGCTGCTCGAGAAGGTCGGCGATGATGGCGGCCCATACGCCCGCGGCCGCAACGTACTGGTGTGGATGGATTACGTGGCCAATACGTCGGCCCCGTGGCCGCCCGAAGTGCTGGCGAAAATGGCCACGCAGTTCCAGCCGGCCGCCTAGCGCAAGGGAGCGGCGGCAGTCCGACTTCAATGTGGCGTTTGAAACGGCGCCCGCATTTGCCGGCCATGCCGTTAAAATCCAGGACAGAACCACAATACGAATGACAGGGCGCGCCACCCTCGGCGCCGCGAGCCAGCAGGCACCGGGCCACGCCGCGATGCCGCCGGGCCGCGAAACCGGCAGCCGCGCCCCAAGTAAAACAGGGTCCACCCAGGATCGCCCGCCTCCTTCTCGAGGCATGCGTTCCGGCAGGCGGGCGGACTCTCTTCAGTTCGACCTTAACTAGGAGTTGGAGCGATGGACAAGGTTTTTGCAAGCGCCCAGGAGGCGCTGGCAGGCATCGTCAAGGACGGCCAGATGATCGCCGTCGGCGGTTTCGGCCTCTGCGGCATTCCCGAGGCCCTGATCGCCGCGCTGCGCGATTCGGGCGTGAAGGATCTTACGTGCGTCAGCAACAACGCGGGCGTCGACGGCTTCGGCCTGGGCCAGCTGCTCAATACGCGCCAGGTCCGCAAGATGATCGCGTCGTACGTGGGCGAGAACAAGGAATTCGAACGCCAGTACCTGTCGGGCGAACTCGAGCTCGAATTCACGCCGCAGGGCACGCTGGCCGAGAAGCTGCGCGCTGGCGGCGCCGGCATCCCGGCCTTCTTCACCCGCACCGGCGTGGGCACCATCGTCGCCGACGGCAAGGAAATCCGCGAATTCGACGGCCAGCAATACGTGATGGAACGCTCGCTGGTGCCGGACGTGTCGCTGGTCAAGGCGCACATCGCCGACCGCAGCGGCAACCTGGTGTTCCGCAAGACGGCGCGCAACTTCAACCCGAACGTGGCGATGGCCGGCAAGTTCACCGTGGTCGAGGTCGAGCAGATCGTCGACACCGGCAGCCTGGACCCCGACCAGATCCACCTGCCCGGCATCTATGTGCACCGGATCGTGCTGAACGCCAATCCGGAAAAGCGCATCGAACAACGCACCACTCGCCCGGCCTAAGGAGAAGACGACATGGCATGGTCCCGCGATGAAATGGCGGCGCGCGCCGCGCGCGAGCTGCAAGACGGTTTTTACGTGAACCTGGGTATCGGCCTGCCGACCCTGGTGGCCAACCACGTGCCCAAGGGCGTCGAAGTCTGGCTGCAGTCCGAAAACGGTCTGCTGGGCATCGGCCCGTTCCCGACCGACGCCGAGGTCGACGCCGACCTGATCAACGCCGGCAAGCAGACGGTCACGACGCTGCCCGGCTCGTCGATCTTCTCGTCGGCCGACTCGTTCGCGATGATCCGCGGCGGCAAGATCAACCTGGCCATCCTGGGCGCGATGCAGGTGTCCGAAAAGGGCGACCTGGCCAACTGGATGATCCCGGGCAAGATGGTCAAGGGCATGGGCGGCGCGATGGACCTGGTGGCCGGTGTCGGCCGCGTGGTCGTGCTGATGGAACACGTGGCCAAGAAGAAGGACGGCACCGAGGACATCAAGCTGCTGCCCGAATGCAACCTGCCGCTGACGGGCGTGGGCGTGGTCGACCTGATCATCACCGACCTGGGCGTGATGGAAGTCACCGACAACGGCCTGAAATTGCTGGAAACGGCGCCGGGCGTGACGGTGGACGAGATCCAGTCCAAGACGCTCGCCAAGCTGGACGTGTCGGCCGTCAAGTAAGGCCCAGCTTCGCCACGACGGAAAACGCCCCGCAAAGGGCGTTTTTCATTTGGGACGGCGGCGGCCGGGATGGCCGTTCAGGCCGATTCCCGCAGCAGCATGCCGACGTGGGGGATGCCGTCCTCAATGTACTCGTCGGTGACCGGCACGAAGCCGTGGCCGCCGTAGTAGCCCTTGAGCCGGGCCTGCGCGCCCAGGTAGACCGGCGCGCCGGGCCACAGCCGCGCCACTTCGTCCTTGGCGCGGCGCATCAGCTCGTGGCCCAGGCCCGTGCCGCGCGCCGCAGGCGCCGTGATGACGCGGCCGATGACCGCCTGGCCGTCATTGAGCGCCGGTTCCAGCAGGCGGCAATAGGCCAGCAGTTTGCCGTTTTCCCATGCCATCAGGTGTTCCGTCTGCCCCAGCAGGTCCTTGCCGTCCATGTCGAGGAAGACGCAATTCTGTTCCACCACGAAGATTTCCGAGCGCAGGCGCAGCACGGCGTACAGCTCGGCCAGGGTCAGTTCGGCGTGGGGTTTGCAGGTCCAGGCGGGCATTCGAGATAGTCCGAAAAGGGTGGGTGGGGCAGGGCGGTTAGCGTACCTCAAACCGACCCCGTTTCTTTTGATGCACTGTTACATAAATTCACGGGTATACCCTTAGTATGAAAATGAATTTTCTTATCTAAAATTTGTGTGTAAACAGATTTACATAAACCCCCGCTAAGCTCCCCCTCCCACTTTCGATGAACAAGGCCGCACTCACGATTGCTGATCGGATCGCCCGGGCCCAGCCCGCGCTGAGCCGCAAGCAGCACAAGATGGCCGAGTACGTCCTGGCGCACCAGTTCCGTGTTGCCACCATGACCATCGACGAATTCGCGGCGGCGGCGGGGGTGTCGGTGGCGACCGCCAACCGGTTCGCGCGGGCCCTGGACCTGCCAGGCTATCCGCAGTTCCGAGCGGAACTGGCGCGCGGCTTCGAAGCCGCGCTGGAACCGGTCGAGAAGCTGCGCACCGAGCTGGCGCATTCGGCCAGCGCGGTGCAGATCTTCGCCGCCACGCTCGAAGAAGACATCCGCAACGCCCAGCGCAACCTGCAGAGCCTGGACGCCGCCGCCTGTGAACAGGCGGTCGAGGCCATCCTGGCCGCCGACCGCGTCTTTATCATCGGTTTTGGCGCCAGCGGCTTCCTGGCCGGCATGCTGCAGCGCGGCCTGTGCATGCACCTGCATTCGGTCGAATCGCTGGCCGGCCCGGGCGGCGTATCGCACGCGGCGCGCCAGATGTCACGCATGACCAGCAAGGATCTGGTCATCGCGATCGGCTTTCCGCGCTACCTGGCCGACACCGTGACCCTGGCGGGCGCCGCCAAGCAGGCGGGCGTGCCGGTGCTGGTGCTGACCGACAAGCCCACCTCGCCGCTGGCGCCGACCGCGTCGGTGGTGCTGTACGCCGTGTCCACGCGCCAGCTGATCCCCAATTCCGAAACCGCCGCGCTGGGCCTGATCGAGGCCCTGTCGGCGGCGGTGGCCTATCGGGCCAAGAATTCCGTCGCGGCCGCCGCTGGGGTGACCCAGTCCGTGATGCCGTGGCTCATCCATGGAGTAGGTAAACGATGATTCAACCCGTGATAGCGATTCACGGTGGCGCCGGCGCGATGTCCCGCGCGGCCATGTCGCCCGAGAAAGAGCAGGAATACCTGAGCGCGCTCGAATCCATCCTGACCGCCGGCCAGGCCGTGCTGGCCCGTGGCGGCAGCGCGCTGGACGCCGTCACCGAAGCCGTGCGCCTCCTGGAAGATTGCCCGCTGTTCAACGCCGGCCATGGCGCCGTGTTCACCAGCGCCGGCACCCATGAGCTGGACGCCGCCATCATGGACGGCGCCACGCTGCGTTCGGGCGCCATCGCCAATGTCAACTGCGTGCGCAACCCGGTGTTCGCCGCGCGCAAGGTCATGGAAACCAGCAAGCACGTGTTCTTCGTGGGCGAGGGCGCCGAAGCCTTCGCCAAGGACGCCGGCCTGGAAATCGTCGACCCCTCGTATTTCTCCACTGAAGCGCGCCGCGAGCAATTGCTGCGCGTGCAGCGCGAGACGCCGGAAGCGGCGGTGCTGGACCACGACGGCCAAGCCATGGTCGCGCGCGGCCAGCCGGCGCCGGCCGATCCGCTGGATTCCGACAAGAAGTTCGGCACCGTGGGCGCCGTGGCGGTGGACGCACAGGGCAACCTGGCCGCGGCCACCTCCACTGGCGGCATCACCAACAAGCAGGTCGGCCGCGTCGGCGACGCG
Organism: Achromobacter sp. CSND-B12; assembly: GCF_052906545.1. NCBI lineage: Bacteria > Pseudomonadati > Pseudomonadota > Betaproteobacteria > Burkholderiales > Alcaligenaceae > Achromobacter > Achromobacter sp. CSND-B12. The sequence goes on from NZ_JBREGJ010000001.1 coordinate 4,826,435, forward strand.
CCGCTGATCGGCGCCGGCACCTACGCCAGCAACCAGACCTGCGCCGTGTCCACCACGGGCACCGGCGAGATGTTCATCCGCATGGTCGCCGCCTATGACGTGGCGGCCCAGATGGAATATTGCGGCGCGTCGCTGGAAACGGCGGCGAACCGTGTCGTCATGGAAAAACTGCCCACCATCGGCGGCAAGGGCGGCCTGGTCGCCGTCGACGCCAAGGGCAATGTGGCCTTGCCGTTCAACACGGAAGGCATGTACCGCGGTTACGCCCGCGTCGGCGAGAAGCCGGTCACCGCCATCTACCGCTGAGCGGCGGCGGGCTTCGTTTTTGTCAGTTTTGGGGATTACTAGAGATATGGTTGATCGCGCAAACAGCCTGGCGCTGCCGGATAACCGCGTGGTCCAGGTCGACGACCTGACGGTGCGCTTCGTGGGTTCGGAGCGCACGGTCGAAGCCGTGCGCAACCTGTCGTTCCATGTGGACCGGGGCGAGACCCTGGCCATCGTGGGCGAATCGGGTTCGGGCAAGTCGGTGACGTCGCTGGCGCTGATGCGCCTGGTGGAACATGGCGGCGGCCGCATCGCCCAGGGCCGCATGGCCCTGCGCCGGCGCAACGGTTCCGTGATCGACCTGGTTGGCGCCAACCAGCGCACCATGCGCAACGTGCGCGGCGCCGACATGGCGATGATCTTCCAGGAGCCGATGACCTCCCTGAACCCGGTGTTCACGGCCGGCGACCAGATCGCCGAATCGATCCGCGAGCACCAGGGCATGGACGCCGCGGCCGCGCGCGCCGAGGCTCTGCGCATGCTGGAACAGGTGCGCATTCCGGAAGCCAAGTCGGTGCTGGACCGCTACCCGCACCAGTTGTCGGGCGGCATGCGCCAGCGCGTCATGATCGCCATGGCGCTGGCCTGCAAGCCGGCGCTGCTGATCGCCGACGAGCCCACCACCGCGCTGGACGTCACCATCCAGGCGCAGATCCTGCAACTGATCCGCCAGCTGCAGGAAGAAATGCACATGGGCGTGGTGTTCATCACCCACGACATGGGCGTGGTGGCCGAAGTGGCCGATCGCGTGCTGGTCATGTACCGCGGCGACAAGGTCGAGGAAGGCCCGTCGGCGTCGGTGTTCGCCACGCCCCAGCACGCCTATACCAAGGCGTTGCTGTCAGCCGTGCCGAAGCTGGGCGCGATGCAGGGCACCGACCTGCCGGCGCGTTTCCCGCTGCTGCAGGTGGACGGCCGTGCCCAGCCGGTGGCCGAGCCCGGCGCCACCAGCACCCAGGAAGTGCCGGCCGAGCGTCGCGAGCCCATCCTGAGCGTGCGCAATCTGGTGACGCGCTTCGACCTGCGCGGCGGCATCCTGAGCCGCGTGCAGCGCCGCGTGCACGCCGTCGAGAAGGTCAGCTTCGACCTGTACCCCGGCGAGACGCTGTCGCTGGTGGGCGAGTCCGGTTGCGGCAAGTCCACCACCGGCCGCTCGCTGCTGCGCCTGGTCGAAAGCCAGGGCGGCGAGATCCGCTTCGGCGGGCGCGACATCGTGCGCCTGAAGACATCCGAACTGCAATCCCTGCGCCGCGACATCCAGTTCGTGTTCCAGGATCCGTTCGCCTCGCTCGACCCGCGCGTCACGGTCGGTTTCTCGATCATGGAACCGCTGCTGGTGCACGGCGTGGCCAAGGGCAAGGAGGCTGAGCGGCGCGTGGCCGAACTGCTCGAGCGCGTCGGCCTGCCGCCCGAGATGGCGCAGCGCTACCCGCATGAATTCTCCGGCGGCCAGCGCCAGCGCATCTGTATCGCCCGCGCCCTGGCCCTGAACCCCAAGGTCGTGATCGCGGACGAATCGGTGTCGGCGCTGGACGTGTCGATCCAGGCGCAGATCGTCAATCTGCTGATCGACCTGCAGCGCGACATGGGCATTTCGTTCCTGTTCATTTCTCACGACATGGCCGTGGTCGAGCGCGTCAGTCATCGCGTGGCCGTCATGTACCTGGGGCAGATTGTCGAGATCGGTCCGCGCCGGGCCATCTTCGAGAACCCGCAGCACCCCTATACCAAGAAGCTCATGGCCGCCGTGCCGATCGCCGATCCGGCGCGCCGCCACATGAAACGCACCTTGCTGTCCGATGAAATTCCCAGCCCGATCCGCAAGCTCGGCGACGAGCCGGTGGTGCAACCGCTGGTGCAGGTAGGAACCGATCACTTTGTCGCCCGCCACGCGGTCGGCGGAGCGTATTGAGTCAGTTGTCGTACTTGTTTTTCTTCCACCAAACCCCCTAATTCCTCACGGAACCAGGAGTTGCAATGATGAAAGTTCTGCGCCCCACCAAGCTGATGGCCGCCGCCGCGGTGGCCTTCGGCGTGCTCACCTCGCCGCTGGCGCATGCTGCCAAGGACGTGACGTTTGCCGTCTCCATCGCGCTGGAAACGCTCGATCCGTACAACACCAACAGCACGCTGAACCAGGCGGCCGGCAAGGCCTACTACGAAGGCCTGTTCGAGTTCGACAAGGACCTGAAGGTCCAGAAGGTGCTGGCCACCGACTACACCGTCAGCGAAGATGGCCTGGTGTACACCTTCAAGCTGCGCGATGGCGTCAAGTTCCATGACGGCACGCCGTTCAACGCCGAAGCCGTCAAGATCAACTTCGATCGCCCGGCCAACCCCGACAACCGCCTGTCGCGCTACATCCAGTTCAGCGTCATCGAGAAGACCGAAGTGGTCGACCCGCTGACCGTCAAGATCACGCTCAAGAAGCCGTTCTCGGCCTTCATCAACGCGCTGGCCCACCCGGCCGCCATGATGATCTCGCCGGCCGCCCTGGCCAAGTACGGCAAGGAAATCGGCTTCCACCCGGTCGGCACCGGCCCGTTCGAATTCGTCGAATGGAAACCGGCCGAATACCTGAAGGTCAAGAAGTTCGACGGTTACTGGAAGAAGGGCTACCCGAAGGTCGACACCCTGACCTTCCGCACCGTGACCGACAACAACACCCGCGCCGCCGTGGTGCAGACGGGCGAAGCGCAATTCGCTTTCCCGGTGCCGTTCGAGCAGGCCGCCGTGCTGTCCAAGAACGACAAGCTGGATGTGGTCGACCACAAGAACTCGATCATGGCCCGCTACCTGTCGATGAACACGCAGCAAAAGCCGTTCGACAACGTCAAGGTGCGTGAAGCCATCAACTACGCCATCAACAAGGAAGCCCTGGCCAAGGTCGCTTTCTCGGGCTACGCCACCATCGTCGATGGCGTCGTGCCGCAAGGCGTGGACTTCGCCCACAAGACCGGCCCGTGGCCGTACGACATCAAGAAGGCCAAGGCCCTGCTGGCCGAAGCCGGCTACCCCAACGGCTTCGAAAGCCAGCTCTGGTCCGCCTACAACGACGGCACCTCGGTGAAGGTGGTGCAGTTCCTGCAGCAGCAACTGGCGCAAGTCGGCATCAAGGTGTCGGTGGAAGTGCTGGAATCGGGCCAGCGCGTGCAACGCGTGCAACAGGTGCAAAAGCCTGAAGACGCCAAGGTCCGCATGTACTACGCCGGCTGGTCGTCCTCGACCGGCGAAGCCGACTGGGGCCTGCGTCCGCTGCTGACCACCGCGGCTTTCCCGCCGGTGCTCAACAACGTGTCGTACTACTCGAACAAGTCGGTTGACGACGGCATCCAGCAAGCCCTGGCCACGACCGACCGCGCCAAGAAGACCGAGATCTACAAGAACGTTCAGGAAACCATCTGGAAGGACGCCCCGTGGGCCTTCCTGGTGACCCAGAACAACCTGTACGTCAAGTCGAAGAACCTGTCGGGCGTGTACGTGGAACCGGACACCTCGTTCTGGTTCGGCGACATCGACCTGAAGCAGTAATCGCGCGGCGGTAACTCACGGGGCCGTTCGGCCCCTTGCAAGGCCACATACGGCGGGGACGCGGTGTCCCCGCCGATGTTGCAGGAATTTCAATGCTGACCTACATCGTCAAACGTCTTTTGGGCATGATCCCCACGCTGCTGCTGGTGGCCGTGGTCGTGTTCCTGTTTGTGCACATGCTTCCGGGCGACCCGGCGCGACTGGCCGCGGGCCAGGAGGCCGACCAGCAGACCGTCGAACTGGTGCGCAAGGAACTGGGGCTGGATCTGCCCCTGCCGCAGCAATTCGTGCGCTACTTCAGCCACATGCTGCAAGGCGACCTGGGTACCTCGCTGCGTACCAAGCGTCCCGTCTCGACCGAAATCGCCGATCGCTTCATGCCCACGCTGTGGCTGACCATCGCGAGCATGGTCTGGTCCGTCACCTTCGGCATGATCATCGGCATCGTGTCGGCCGTGTGGCGCAACCGCTGGCCCGACCGCCTCGGCATGACGCTGGCGGTGTCCGGCATCTCGTTCCCCGCGTTCGCGCTGGGCATGATGCTGATGCAGATCTTCTCCGTGAACCTGGGCTGGCTGCCGACCGTGGGCGCCTCCAGCTGGAAACACTACATCCTGCCGTCCATCACGCTGGGCGCGGCCGTGGCCGCGGTGATGGCGCGCTTCACCCGCGCGTCCTTCGTCGAAGTGGTGCAGGAAGACTTCGTGCGCACCGCCCGGGCCAAGGGCCTGAGCGAGCGCCGCGTGGTCATCAAGCACGCGCTGCGCAACGCGCTGATTCCTGTCGTCACCATGATGGGCCTGCAGTTCGGCTTCCTGCTGGGCGGCTCGATCGTGGTCGAGACGGTGTTCAACTGGCCCGGCCTCGGCCGCCTGCTGGTCGACGCCGTGACCCAGCGCGACTATCCGGTGATCCAGGGCCTGGTGCTGCTGTTCTCGCTGGAATTCATCCTGATCAACCTGATTGTCGACGTGCTCTACGGCGTCATCAATCCCAGCATCCGTTACAAGTGAGGCGGCCATGAGCAATACGACACCCGCCGCAACCGTTGCCACCGCCGTGCCCAAGAACGACGTGCGCACGCCCGCCACCGAGTTCTGGCGCAAATTCAAGAAGCAGAAGCTGGCCGTGGGCGCCGGCGTCTTTGTCCTGCTGCTGGTCGTGGTGGCGATCCTCGCCCCCTGGATCGTGCCGTTCGACCCGGAGAACTTCTTCGACTACGACGCGCTCAACGCCGGTCCGTCCTGGACGCACTGGCTGGGCGTGGACTCGCTCGGCCGCGACATCTTCAGCCGCATCATCATGGGCGCGCGCATCTCGCTGGCCGCCGGCTTTTTGTCCGTCGCCATGGGCGCCATCGTCGGTACCTTCATGGGCCTGATGGCCGGCTACTACGAAGGCTGGTGGGAACGCATCACGATGCGTATCTCCGACGTGCTGCTGGCGTTCCCCGGCATGCTGCTTGCCATCGGCGTGGTCGCGATCCTGGGTTCGAGCATGGTCAACGTGATCGTGGCCGTGGCCGTGTTCAGCGTGCCGGCGTTCGCCCGCCTGGTGCGCGGCAACACGCTGTCGATCAAGCAGATGACCTACGTCGAAGCGGTCAAGAGCGTGGGCGCGTCCGACTGGACCATCATCATGCGCCACATCCTACCCGGCACGATCTCGCCGATCGTGGTGTACGGCACGATGCGTATCGGCACCTCGATCATCACCGCGGCCAGCCTGTCATTCCTGGGCATGGGCGCTTCGCCCCCCACGCCGGAGTGGGGCGCGATGCTGAACGAGGCGCGTGCCGACATGGTGATCGCCCCGCATGTGGCGATCTTCCCGGCGCTGGCGATCTTCCTGACCGTGCTGGCGTTCAACCTGCTGGGCGACGGCCTGCGCGACGCGCTCGATCCCAAGATCGACCGCAAGTAACCGCCAAGCGGATGATGGCCGCCGCGCCGGCTGCCCTTCGGGGCGCGGCGCGCCCCATTGATCCCCTTGCCGCCGCCCGCGTCCGGGCGCCCGCCTCGCGGCGCGCGCCACGGTCGCGCGGGACGGCGGCATTTTGCATTCTGGAGCGTGGCGACACGCAGCGACAAGCATGGAAAAACAAGCGTTCGACCAACCCCGCATCGGCAAGCTGGACGCCGGCCCGCTCGATTCGATCTGCGACGTGGGCGACATCAGCGTCGGCCACTGCACGCTGGACGATGGTGCGCTGCAGACCGGCGTGACCGTGCTGCGTCCGCACGGCGGCAACCCGTTCCTGGACAAGGTGCCGGCGGCCGCCACGGTGCTGAACGGCTTCGGCAAGAGCACCGGCCTGGTCCAGGTGCAGGAACTGGGCGTGCTGGAAACGCCGATCGCGCTGACCAACACCTTCGGCGTGGGCACCGTGGCCAACGCCCAGATCCGCGCGGCGGTGGCGGCCACGCCCGAGATCGGCCGCGGCATGTCGACGGTCAATCCGCTGGTCTTCGAATGCAACGACGGCTACCTGAATGACATCCAGGCCATGGCGGTGCAGGAGTCGCACTACGTCCAGGCGCTGGCCGCCGCGGACAAGCGGATGGCGCAGGGCGCGGTCGGCGCCGGCCGCGGCATGTCGTGCTTTTCCTTCAAGGGCGGCATCGGCTCGGCCTCGCGCGTGGCCTCGATTCAGCCGGGCCTGCGCCATACCGTGGGCGCGCTGGTGCTGGCCAATTTTGGCCGCCTGCCCAACCTGACGGTGGCGGGCCGGCCCTTTGGCCGGCGGCTGGCGGACCAGTTGAACCGCGGCCTGGCGCAGGCCGGCGAGAACGCCGCCATCGTGCCGGAGAAGGGTTCTATCATCCTGCTGGTGGCCACCGACGCGCCGCTCGACGCGCGCCAGTTGCGCCGCCTGTCGCTGCGCGCCGGCGCCGGCCTGGCCCGCACCGGCTCGGTGTTCGGCCATGGCAGCGGCGACATCGCGCTGGCGTTCTCCACCGCATACACCGTGCCGCAACAGGCCGAGCGGCCGATGCCGGCCATCGCCATGCTGCACGAGACCCGCATCGATCCGCTGTTCGAGGCGGCGGCCGAGGCCTGCGAGCAGGCCATCATTGCCGCGCTGTGGCAGGCCGAGGGCGTGCGCGGCCGCGACGGCCATCACCGCGCCGCCATCCGCGAGGCCGCGCCCGACTGGCGCCAATGGCTGGCCGACACCGAATTCTGAATCCTACGAAGGCACACTCCATGAAGATCCTGATTTCCACCGATATCGAAGGCGTCGCCGGCGTCTTCCACGCCGAACAAGTGCGCGCCGGCAACGGCGAATACGAGCGCGCCCGCGCCTGGATGACGGCCGAGGCCAACGCCGCCGTGCAGGGCGCCATCGCCGGCGGCGCCGAAGAGATCCTGGTCAACGATTCGCACGGCGGTTTCCGCAACCTGCTGCCGGACGGCATCGACGAACGCGCCCGCCTGGTGCTGGGCAAGCCGCGCTACCTGGGCATGATGGGCGGCCTGGAAGAGGGCTGCGACGCCGTCTTCATGATCGGCTACCACTCGCGCTCGCAGGGCCGCGGCATCCTGGCGCACACCATCAACAGCTTCGCCTTCGCGCGCGTCTTCATCAACGGCATGGAACTGGGCGAGGCCGGCCTGTACGGCGCGCTGGCCGGTGAAATGGGCGTGCCCGTCATCCTGGCCACCGGCGACGACGTGTTCATCGCCGAGACCACCGACCTGTTCCCCGGCGCCCAGTGGGTGCAGACCAAGGTGGCGCATGGCCAGGGCAGCGGCGTGACGCTGTCGCCGGCGGCCTCGCGCCGCGCGATCGCCGCCGCCGCCGAGACCGCGGTGCGCAACGTGAAGAAGGCGGTTCCGTTCCGCATCCCCGCCCCTATAGAATGCCGGTTGCAGACGCAGTCGTCGGCCCTGGCCGACCTGTTCTGCATGTGGCCCACGCTGGAGCGCGTGGACGGCGTGACGCTGCGGTTCACCACGGACAGCATGCAGGCCGCCATCCGCACCCTGAACAGCCTGGCCGCCATGTCCTTCATGTTGCGCTAAGGAAACCCATGTCCAGCACCGACACCCGTATCGCCCAACTGCGGCAGGCCATGCGCCGCCGCGGCCTGTCCGCCTATATCGTGCCGTCCTCGGATCCGCACCTGTCCGAGTACCTGCCGGCGCGCTGGCAGGGCCGGCGCTGGCTGTCGGGCTTCACGGGCTCGGTGGGCACGCTGGTCGTGACGGCCGATTTCGCCGGGTTGTGGGTCGACAGCCGCTATTGGGTGCAGGCCGAGGCGCAACTGGCCGGCACCGGCGTGCAGCTGATGAAGATCGCCGTCGCCACCACCCCGGGCCATGTGGACTGGCTGGCCGCCAACACCCGCGCCGGCGACGTCATCGGCGTCGATGGGCAGGTGCTGGGCCTGGCCGCGTTCCGCGCGCTGTCGGCGGCCGCCGCCGCATCGGGCGCGACGCTGGAAATCCGCGCCGACCTGCTGGACGACATCTGGACGGACCGCGCCGGCCTGCCGTCGGCCGCGATCTACGAACACGTGGCGCCGCAGGCCTGTGTCGCGCGCGCCGACAAGCTGGCCCAGGTGCGCGCCGCCATGCGCGCCCACGGCGCCGACGTGCATTTCATCAGCACGCTCGATGACATCGCCTGGCTCCTGAACCTGCGCGGCGCCGACGTCGACTACAACCCGGTGTTCGTCGGCCACGCCCTGATCGGCCTGGACCACGCCACGCTGTTCGTGGCCGACGGCAAGATCGACGCCGCGCTGCGCGCCACGCTGGCCGCCGATGGCGTCGAGGTGGCCGATTACGCCCAGGCCGCCGACGCGCTGGCCTCGCTCGAACTGGACCAGAAGCTGCTGATTGACCCGGCCCGCGTCACCTGCGGCGTGTTCCACGCGATGGATCCGGCCGTGCCGCGCGTCGAGGCGATCAACCCGTCCACGCTGCTCAAGTCGCGCAAGACCGACGCCGAGTTGGCCAACGTGCGCCACGCCATGGCGCAGGACGGCGCCGCCCTGTGCGAGTTCTTCGCCTGGTTCGAAGGCGCGCTGGGCAACCAGCGCATCACCGAGCTGACCATCGACGAGCAGATCACCGCCGCCCGCGCGCGCCGCCCGGATTACGTCTGCCCCAGCTTCGCCACCATCGCCGGCTTCAACGCCAACGGCGCCATGCCGCACTACCGCGCCACGGCCGAGTCGCACGCCACCATCGAGGGCGACGGCCTGTTGCTGATCGACTCGGGCGGCCAGTACCTGGGCGGCACCACTGACATCACCCGCGTGGTCGCGGTGGGCGCGCCCAGCGCCGACCAGAAGGTCGATTTCACGCTGGTGCTCAAGGGCATGATCGCGCTGTCGCGCGCCTCGTTCCCGCGCGGCACGCCGTCGCCGATGCTGGACGCCATCGCGCGCGCCCCGATCTGGGAAGGTGGCGCCGAATATGGCCACGGCACCGGCCACGGCGTGGGCTATTTCCTGAACGTGCACGAAGGCCCGCAGGTCATCTCCTACCGCGCGGCCCCGGGCCCGCACACGGCGATGGAACCGGGCATGATCACCTCCAACGAACCGGGCATCTACCGCCCGGGCCGCTGGGGCGTGCGCATCGAGAACCTGGTGGCCAACCGCGCCTGGCTGACGTCCGAACTGGGCGAGTTCCTGTGTTTCGAGACGCTGACGCTGTGCCCGATCGACACGCGCTGCATCGAGCCGTCGCTGCTGCGCGCGGATGAAATCGCGTGGCTCAACGACTATCACAAGACCGTGCTCGAGCGCCTGTCGCCGCTGGTGGAAGGCGAGGCCCTGGCCTGGCTGGAGCGGCGCACCGCGGCCATCTGATCGCTGTTTCCGACCATGGAAAAAGGCCCCTCGGGGCCTTTTTCCATGGCATGCGCGCCATCGCGCGGCGCTCACGCTCAGGCCGAGGCGCTCTCCGGCGGCGTCCGGCGGCGGTAGAACAGCCGGGCGCCGAGATAGCAACTCAGCGCCAGCAGCACGCTGTAGATCAGCACCGACACCACCGAGGTCGTGTACGACGCGGCCGCGCGCATCAGCTGGCTCCAGGTCATGGTCCAGATGATCAAAAGCGCCAGGCCGATTCCCAGCGCCTGGGTCAGCCAGAAGGCGAAGGTGCCGTGGGCGATGGCGCGGCCCATGCCGGCCGCGCCGAGCGCTTGCGGCAGGCTGCGCAGGCAGACCCATGCAGCCAGCGCCAGCAGCAACGCGGGCACTATCCAGTAGCCGATCGCGTGTTCCAGCATGCCGGCCGATCCCGCATCGCTCATGAAGTACAGGCCGATCACCAGCGCGACGTGCAACTGCCACAGCAGCAGCGTCAGCGCGGCGATCCACGCGGCGTGGCGCCGCTGCAGGAACGGCGCCTGCGTGGCGGCGACGGGCGTGACGCTCCAGGCCGCGATGCGCACCGCCAGCCAGCTGCCCAGGATGGTGAGCAGGATGGCGCACAGCTTGGGCGGCAGGGCCATCAGCAGCATGCGGCGGGCGCCGTAATAGCCGAAGGCCTGGTCCACCCATTCCTTGTGCCTGACGATGAGCGCGTAGAAGCCGTGATTCAGCAACGCCAGGCCGGTCGAGATCAGCACGAACAGCACCAGCGAGACCGCCAGCAGCACGGCCACCATCCGGCCCGGGCGGTCGACGCCGCCCGCGTTGTGCCGGCGCAGCCAGCGCTGCGTGGCGCCCCAGGTGGTCAGGCCGACCAGGATGCAGCCGGCGACGATGTTCACGACCGTGCTCGCCACCATGTCGGGCCGGGCAAACGCCTCGCGCGTCAGCGCGGCCAGCGGTCCGGCGCTTATCAGGTAGAGCTGGACCAGGATGGCGCCCAGCAGCTGTAGGCCGACGGCGGCCGTGGTCAGGCGCCTGGCCAGCGCGTTCGGGTGTGCGGTCGGAAGGTTCATCGGCAGGGGGCCTAGGGACGAGAAAATCGGGGACGACCATAGCATGAAGGTCGCCGCCACGGCATTTCGGTCTTCGGCGCGAGTGCAGCCAAATGTTACGCCTGGCCCGCTAGGGGAAAACCCAGACAAGTTCCGCCTCCCGGCTATAATCCAAATTTCCCGCACGCGCCCGCTCGTCCCGGGCGCTTATTACGATGACCAAATACGTATTTGTCACCGGCGGAGTGGTGTCTTCCCTGGGCAAGGGCATCGCCGCTGCGTCGCTTGCCGCCATCCTCGAGTCGCGTGGTCTGCAGGTCACCATGCTCAAGCTCGATCCCTACATCAACGTCGATCCGGGCACCATGAGCCCGTTCCAGCATGGTGAGGTGTTCGTCACGGAAGACGGCGCCGAAACCGACCTGGACCTGGGCCACTACGAGCGTTTCGTGTCCGCCCGCATGCACAAGGTGAACAACTTCACCACCGGGCAGATCTACGAATCGGTGCTGCGCAAGGAGCGCCGTGGCGACTACCTGGGCAAGACCGTCCAGGTCATCCCGCACATCACCAACGAGATCCAGGACTTCATCGCCCGTGGCGCCGACGCCGCCTGGAATGGCAACACCGACGTCGCCATCGTCGAGATCGGCGGCACCGTGGGCGACATCGAATCGCTGCCCTTCCTGGAAGCCGCGCGCCAGATGAGCCTGCGCATGGGCCGCAACAACGCCGCCTTCGTGCACCTGACGCTGGTGCCGTTCATCGCATCCGCCGGCGAACTCAAGACCAAGCCGACCCAGCACTCGGTGCAGAAGCTGCGCGAAATCGGCATCTACCCGAACGCGCTGCTGTGCCGCGCCGACCGTCCCATCCCGGACGACGAACGCGCCAAGATCTCGATGTTCTCCAACGTCCCCCTGGATGCCGTGATCTCGGTGTGGGACGCCGACTCGATCTACAAGATCCCGGCCATGCTGCACAAGCAGGGCGTGGACAACATCGTCTGCGAAGCGCTGGGCCTGACCCCGCCGCCGGCCGACCTGTCCATGTGGGACAACCTGGTCGATGCGCTCGAACACCCCGAGCACCAGCTCACCATCGGCATGGTCGGCAAATACGTCGACCTGACCGAGTCGTACAAGTCGCTGACCGAAGCCCTGGTGCACGCCGGCATCCACACGCGCTCGAAGATCAACATCGAGTACATCGATTCCGAAGACATCGAAACCCGCGGCACCGACCAGCTCAAGCACCTGGACGCCATCCTGGTGCCGGGCGGCTTCGGCAAGCGCGGCACCGAAGGCAAGATCGCCGCGATCCGCTACGCCCGTGAAAACGGCGTGCCGTACCTGGGCATCTGCCTGGGCATGCAGCTGGCCGTGATCGAATTCGCGCGCCACGTGGCCGGCCTGGGCGGCGCCAACAGCACCGAGTTCGATCCGTCGGCGCCGCATCCCGTGGTGGCGCTGATCACCGAATGGATGGACCGCGAAGGCAAGGTCGAGAAGCGCGACAACTCGTCCGACCTGGGCGGCACCATGCGCAAGGGCGCGCAACGCGTGCCGATCAAGCCGGGCACCCGCGCCCAGTCGATCTACGGCGACGAGGTCAACGAACGCCATCGCCATCGTTACGAAGTCAACAACGTCTACGTGCCGCGCCTGGAAGAGGCCGGCATGGTGATCAGCGCGCGCACCCCGACCGAGAACCTGCCGGAAATCATGGAACTGCCCGACCATCCCTGGTTCGTCGGCGTCCAGTTCCACCCGGAGTTCACGTCGACCCCGCGCGACGGCCACCCGCTGTTCTCCAGCTACATCCGCGCCGCCATCGAGCAGAAGGCTCGCCGCGGCCAGGGGGCGTAATGCAGGCCGGCGGCACCGAGCCGCGCATCTGCGCCGCCCGGGCCGCCGGCCTTGTTCCCGCCGTCGCTCCTGGCGGACAATGCGCCGCGGCCCCGCGCCGCTGCGCTGCTTTCGGATACAACCACTTAGCATCGGACAGGCACGGCGCGACCGTGTTGCGCGACACTGCCTGTGTCATGCGGTCCGGCGCAGCGACCCCATCAACGCAACTGCCCTGAAGGAACCCCATGAGTGCCTATCTCATCGCCGACGTCACAGTGACCAAGCCCGCGCAGTACGAGGATTACAAGCGTCTGTCCACGCTCGCCATGCGCGCGTACGATGCCAAGATCCTGGTGCGCGGCGGCGAATCCCGGCACCTCGAGGGGCGTGAGCCCGGCCGCACCGTTGTCATGGAGTTTCCGTCCATGGCCGCGGCCCAGGCCTTCTACGACTCCTGGCAGTACCGACGCGCCCGCAATGCCCGCGAAGGCGCGGCCGTGATGAATATGTTTATCGTTCAGGGAATGTAAAGTCATGAGTGCAATTGTCGATATCATCGGCCGCGAGATCCTGGATTCGCGCGGCAACCCGACCGTCGAATGTGACGTGTTGCTGGAGTCCGGCGCCATGGGCCGCGCGGCCGTGCCGTCGGGCGCGTCCACCGGCGCCCGCGAAGCCATCGAGCTGCGCGACGGCGACAAGGGCCGCTATCTCGGCAAGGGCGTGCTGCGCGCCGTCGAGAACCTCAATACCGAAATCTCGGAAGCGCTGATGGGCCTGGACGCCCAGGAGCAGACCTTCGTCGATCGCACCCTGATCGAGCTGGACGGCACCGAGTCCAAGGAACGCCTGGGCGCCAACGCCATCCTGGCCGCCTCGATGGCCGTGGCCCGCGCCGCCGCCGACGAGTCCGGCCTGTCGCTGTACCGCTATTTCGGCGGCAGCGGCCCCATGAGCATGCCCGTGCCGATGATGAACGTCATCAACGGCGGCGCGCACGCCAACAACACCCTTGACCTGCAGGAACTGATGATCCTGCCGGTGGGCGCGGGCAGCTTCCGCGAGGCCCTGCGCTGGGGCGCCGAAGTCTTCCACATGCTCAAGAAGCTGATCCACGGCCAGGGCATGTCCACCGCGGTGGGCGACGAGGGCGGTTTCGCCCCCAACGTGGCCAGCCACGAAGCCGCGATCCAGCTGATCCTGAAGGCCATCACCGAAGCCGGCTACGAGCCGGGCACGCAGATCGCCCTGGGCCTGGACTGCGCCAGCTCCGAGTTCTACCGCGACGGCAAGTACACCCTGGCCGGCGAAGGCGGCATCTCGCTGTCCTCGCAGGAATTCACCAACCTGCTGGCCACCTGGTGCGACAAGTACCCGATCATCTCGATCGAGGACGGCATGGCCGAAAACGACTGGGAAGGCTGGAAGCTGCTGACCGACCAGCTCGGCAAGAAGGTGCAACTGGTGGGCGACGACCTGTTCGTCACCAACACCAAGATCCTGCGCGAAGGCATCCAGAAGGGCGTGGCCAACTCGATCCTCATCAAGATCAACCAGATCGGCACCCTGACCGAGACCTTCGCCGCCATCGAAATGGCCAAGCGCGCCGGCTACACCGCCGTCGTTTCGCACCGTTCGGGCGAAACCGAGGACTCGACCATCGCCGACATCGCCGTGGCCACCAATGCCATGCAGATCAAGACCGGTTCGCTGTCGCGTTCGGACCGCATGGCCAAGTACAACCAGCTGCTGCGCATCGAGGAAGAACTGGCCGAAGTGGCGTCGTACCCCGGTCTGGAAGCCTTCTACAACTTGCGTTAACGTAAGCGGGCCGCGGCACGCGCCGCGGCCCTGTTAGCGCCACGACTGCTGAGGGTTCCCGCGTATGCGCCTGTTGTTCCTGGTGCTGTTCGTGCTGGTAGGGCTGATCCAATACCCGCTTTGGCTGGGGAAGGGCGGCTGGTTCAAGGTCTGGGACCTGCAACGCCAGGTGGCGGCGCAGCGCGAGACCAACGAAGGCCTGCGCGCGCGCAACGCCGCGCTGGAAGCCGAAGTCCGCGACCTGGACAACGGTTCCGGCGCCATCGAGGAACGGGCCCGGGGCGAACTGGGCATGATGCGCGAAGGCGAAGTCTTCGTGCATATCCTGCCCCAGAACACCCAGCCGCCCGCGGGCGGCGCTTCATTGGCGACCGATGCCGCGGCGCGGCCCGCCACTCCCACCCGCGCCAGCGCGCCCGCCACGCCGCCCAGGCCCGCCGCGCGGCCGGCTACGGGCGCCACTGGCGGCAACGCCGGCGCCTCCTCCCGGCACTGATCGCATCCAAAAGCTGCCCATTCACGGGCAGCGCAGGCCGCGGCATACCCCCTGCACCACGCCCGCCGGATACGGCGGACCGGCTAGCCAGTCCACCGGCTCGCTGTGCATTTCCATTTCGAGCTCGATGCTGATGGGCGCCAGGCCCCGCGCGCGCGCGGCGGCGGCGTAGCTGCCGTCGTTTTCCGCCAGGCCCGCCAGCAGTGTCCGTAGCGGCGGTAGCAATGGCTGGTACAGGTAGGTCAGCCGCAGCCTGAGTGTGTTGGCGCGGAAGATATCGGGCTGCAGGATTTCGATGCGCCACGGCACCGAGCCCATCCGCGCGGCGATACGTTCCTGGCTGTGGGCCAGCCGGCGCCCGGCGGTCTCGCCCTGCGGGCCGGCATGCAGTGGCCGCAGCGCCCTCAGGAAGGCGTCGCGGATGCGGGTGGGATCGGCGTGGCCGGTGCTGCCTGCGCGGGCGGCTTCCATCAAGGCGAGATGGGCGACCTGGCGTGTCACCTGCCAGCGGGCGGCGTCGGCCACCAGCGCCGCCACCGACAGCAGCACGGCCATGACCAGCATGAATTCGAGCGCGGCGGCGCCGCGTTGCGGCACACGAGGCCTTGCAGCGCCCGGCGCAAAGGACGAAGGCAAGGAACGGCGGGGCAAGAAAAAGGCGGTCATGGCCGGCCAGTGTGGCGCGGGCATGACCGCCTGTCGATTCGTGCAAGCCGAGCGAGGGGGCTGCCGGGGACGTCAGTGCACCGTCGGCGGCGTGCCGTCCGCGGTGGGCGGGCTTGAGGTGAACAGGGCGGCGCAGTCGACCGCGTCGAAGGCATACGGTTTGCCGCAGAAATCGCAGGACACGTCGACCTGGCCGCGTTCGGCCAGGATGTCCTTGACCTCGTCCTCGCCCAGCGAGCGCAGCATGTTGGCCACGCGCTCGCGGGTGCAGGGACAGTGCCAGCGCACCGCCTGCGGGTCGAACGCCACCAGCGTCTCTTCCCAATACAGGCGGTGGATCAGGGTGTCGATATCGGTGGCCAGCAGTTCCTCGCGCTTGAGCGTGGCGGCCAGCGCCGAGGCGCGGTCCCAGGTCTCGGCGGCGGCCTGCTCGGTCAGGGCCGGCGCATCCGCGCCGCCGTGGTAGGGCAGGCGCTGGATCAGCATGCCGGCGGCGTGTTCGCCGTCCGCGGCCAGCCACAAGCGGGTGTCCAGCTGCTCGGAGGCCTTCATATAGTGCTGCAGGGCCTCGGCGACGGTATCGCCTTCCAGCGGCACAATGCCCTGGTAGGCCTGCTGTCCGGGCACCTTGTGCTGCGGATCCAGCACCACGATGAAGCGGCCATTGCCGCCCGGGTTGAGCAGGCTCTGCATGTCGCCGTCGGCCGGCACGTCATGGCCTTCGCGCACTTTCACGGTGGCGCGCAGGCTGAGGTCGGAACGGCATTCCACCACCAGCAGCGCGATCGGGCCGTCGCCCTGGATCTGCAGTACCAGCGAGCCGTCGAACTTGATGTTGGCGGCCAGCAGGGTGGAGGCCGCCACCAGTTCCCCCAGCAAGTGGGTGATGGCGGGCGGGTAGTCGTGGTTGGCCTGGACGGCCTTCCAGGTATCCGTGAGGCGCACCGCTTGGACGCGGACGCTGCGGTCTTCGAGGAGGTATTTATTGAGCTGATCGGTCATGGGGGAATGTTAGCCGATCGGACGGCCGATTCCCCCTGCCGGCGACAGGGGTGTAGACCCTTGCCGGGGCGTCCCTGGCGGCAATGTCAGGCCAGCCGCTTCAAGGCCGTCTTGTAGTGTTGGCCGCGCGCCACGTAGTGGGCGGTGTTCTTGTGCAGATTGGCGATTTCCTCGTCGGACAGCTCGCGCACGATCTTGCCGATGCCGATGACCAGGGAATTGTCGGGAATCACCCGGTCTTCGGGGATGATGGCGCCCGCGCCGATCAGGCAATTGCGGCCGATCACGGCATTGTTCAGCACGATTGCCTGCATGCCCACCAGCGCGCCTTCGTGGATGGTGCAGCCGTGCAGCATGGCCTGGTGGCCCACGGTGACGTTGGGGCCGATGGTCATGGGACAGCCGGTATCCACGTGCAGCACGCTGCCTTCCTGGATATTGGTGCCCTGGCGGATCAGGATGGCGTCGTTGTCGCCCCGGATCGAGACGTGCGACCAGATGCTGACGCCGGCTTCCAGCGTGACGTTGCCGATGATGTCGGCGCTGTCGGCCACGTAGGCGGCGGGATCGATGCGGGGAATGAGGTCGTCGAGCTGGTAAATGGGCATGCCCTGTCTCCGGATACGGCGGCGGGTCGTTCGTGGACCCGCCCGCGTCATTGGGGCCTGGACGCCCGCGCGCGTTCTTCTTCGCGCTGGCGCAGGATGCGACGCTGGATTTTACCGGTGGTGGTCATGGGCAGTTCTTCGACGAACTCGATTTCCTTTGGGTATTCGTAGGGCGCCAGGCGTTCGCGCACGTGTTCCTGCAGGTTCTCGATGATGTCGTTGCGGTCGCGTTGGGCGAATTCGGGTGTCAGCACCACGTAGGCCTTGACCACCGCGCCGCGCTCGGCGTCCGGTTTGGGCACCACGGCGGCATTGGCCACCGCGGGGTGGCCGATCAGGCAGCTTTCGATTTCACCAGGACCGATGCGATAGCCGGACGACTTGAACACGTCGTCGGCGCGGCCGGCGTACCACAGGTAGCCGTCTGCGTCGATCCGCGCCAGGTCGCCCGTCAGGCACCAGTCGCCCTTGAACTTGGCCTGGGTGGCGGCCTCGTTGCGCCAGTAGCCCAGGAACAGGACCGGGTCGGGATAACCGTGGATATCGTAGCGATTGACGGCGATTTCGCCGGTTTCTCCGGCCGCCACCGGCTGACCGGCGTCGTCCAGCACCGCGACCCGATGGCCCGGGTAGGGCCGGCCCATGCTGCCCGGCTTGGCCGGCCAGCGCTTCTGGCTGTTGCCGACCACGTAGTTCATCTCAGTCTGGCCGAACATCTCGTTGGGCGTCACGCCCAGGGCGGACTGGCACCACTCGAAGACGGTCTCGCCGACGCTTTCGCCGGCGCTCATGATCGAGCGCAGGGCCAGCTGATAGCGATTTCGGGGCTCGGGCACCGCTTTCATCATCATCTTGAGCGCGGTCGGGAACAGGAAGGTGTTGGTGACCTGATAGCGCTCCATCAGCTCGAACGCCCGCTCGACCGAGAAGCGGCCGCGGGTGCCCACGATGGGATGGCCGAAATACAGCGTGGGCAGCAGCGCATCCATCATGCCGCCGGTCCAGGCCCAGTCGGCCGGCGACCAGAACACGTCGGCGGGCCGCGGAAACCAGTCCTGCGAGGCCACGAAGCCGGGCAGGTTGCCGATCAGCGCGCTGTGCGGCAGCAGGGCGCCCTTGGGCGCGCCGGTGGTGCCGGAGGTATAGAGCAGGATGGCCGGATCCGACGAGCGCGTCGGCACCGGCTTGAATTCACTGGGTTGGCGCGCCAGCAGGCTGCGCCAGGGCAGCACGCGCTCGTCGGCGAAGCCGATGCCGATGATCTGTTGCAGGTTGGGGCAGTTGTCGCTGACGGCCAGCAGGTTGGCGCTGGAGGCGTGGTCGACGATGGCGACGCGGGTCTCCGAATCGCACAGGCGGCTTTGCAGGGCTTCGGGACCGAACAGGGCCGACAACGGCAACACCACCGCGCCCACGCTGTAGATCGCCATGTGCGCGACCACGGTCTCGGGGCGTTGTCCCAAAACCACACCGACGCGGTCGCCGCGGCCCACGCCCATCTTCACCAGGCCATTGGCCAGCTGATTGGCGGCCTCGGCCAGCCGCGCATAGGTCCAGACCTCGCGGTTGCCGGCTTCATCTTCGTAGTAGATGGCAATGCGCCGCGCATCCGGACTACTGGATGCCCAGCGGTGGCAGCACGCTTCCGCAATGTTGAACTGGGTGGGAACCAGCCAGCGGAATGTTTGGTAGAGCACCTGATATTGGTCGTTCATGGCCCTATGTTGTGAGCATGTTGCAGCGTGAACGGGTCAGTTTTTGCCCGTTGCCCCAATTGCAAGCATGACCTAGAGGGCCGTGAACTGCAATATCCCCGTTGCGTAACGGGGACGTATAAGGGTTATCACGGGTGCTTGCCCTGGCGGCGCAGCGCCGATGGCAGTGCCGGCAGGGACAGCGAGCGCGGCTTGCGCTGCGCCGGGTCGGTCTGGCGTTCGGCCTGGATCGCGGCCCAGTCCAGCAGCTGCAGCTGGCCGTCATGGGTCTCGGCCAGGGCCGACAGGCTTTCCACCCAGTCGCCGTCGTTGCAGTACAGGATGCCGCCCACGTCGCGCAGCTCGGCCTTGTGGATATGGCCGCAGACCACCCCGTCCAGGCCGCGGCGGCGGGCCTCGCCGGCCAGCGCCTCCTCGAAGTCGGTGATGAAGGACACGGCGTTCTTGACCTTGTGCTTGAGGTACTGCGACAGCGACCAGTAATGCAGCCCCAGGCGGTGGCGCAGGCGGTTGAAATGGTGGTTGATCCACAGCGCCAGCTGGTAGAGGCCGTCGCCCAGGTGCGCCAGCCAGCGGCTGTGCTGGATCACGCCATCGAACTGGTCGCCGTGCAGCACCAGCAGGCGCATGCCCTTGGCGGTCACGTGCACGTCTTCGTCCAGGATCTCGATGTCGCCGAACGCGTAGCCGGCGAACTCGCGCGCGAATTCGTCATGATTGCCGGGGATGAACACCACCCGGGTGCCGTTGCGGGCCTTGCGCAGGATGCGCTGGATCACGTCGTTGTGGGCCCGCGGCCAATGCCAGTGCTTGCGCAGCTGCCAGCCGTCGACGATGTCGCCGACCAGGTAGAGGGTGTCGGAATCGTTGTGCTCGAGGAAATCCAGCAGGAACTCCGCCTTGCACCCGGCGGTGCCCAGGTGAATATCGGAAATCCAGAGAGCGCGCCAGTGCGTGGGGCGGATTTCGTTCACGGTGCTGTCCATGGGGGCTGTCGTCATGCCTGGGAATGAAACCACCCCGCGATGACCGTGACATGAAAAAAAAGTGACGCTGTTGTGACGGCAGCGCCCGGCGGGCGCCGGGCGCTGTCAGATGAACCCGCTTCAGGCGCGTAGATGGCTCAGCATGTCGTGCACGTCGTGGGCCATGATGGCCAGCACGCAGACCAGCCCCAGGTAGGCGCAGGTGTAGGTCAGCTTGCTTTCCAGCGTCGTGCCGTAATAGGCCTGGTTCTCGGGCAGGGTGGGGTCGTACTTGAACGCCCGGATGACGTTGGGAAACGCCAGCACGGCCACCAGGATCAGGATCGGGCTGGGGCGCCAGAAAAACAGCGCCACCAGCACCGGCACGCCCACCAGCCAGATGCGCGGCGACAGCACCGCGGTGATGCGGCCGCCGTCGAACGGCGAAAGCGGGATCAGGTTGAATAGGTTGATGAAGAAGCCCGCGTAGGACAGCGCCAGCAGCAGGTCGCTGCTGGTGCTGCGCGCCGCGAAATAGCAGGCCAGCGAGGCCACCGTGCCCGCCAGCGGGCCGCCCAGGCCCACGTAGGCCTCGGTATCGGCATCGTGCGGCATTTCTTTCAGCTGTATCCAGGCGCCCACGAATGGAATGAACACGGGTGCGCCGACATCCAGGCCGCGCTGGCGCGCCGCGATGTAATGGCCCAGTTCATGCACCAGCAGCAACAGCACGAAGCCTGCCGCGTAGCGCCAGCCGAACACGAAGGCATAGACCGCGACCGACAGCAGCATGGTGCCGCCGGTCGCCAGCAGCTTGCCGAACTTCAGGTACTTGATACCCGAGAACAGCAACAGGAGCAGCTTCATGGCTCAGGGCTGCTGTTGTTCCGCCTTCTTGCCGCGAAAGCGCTTCCACAGGCCGCCGCCCAGCGCGGCGGCCGCCAGGATGCCGACCTTGGCGAACTTGGCCAGGAACGCGGCGATCACGGCGAACAGGCCCAGCTTCTTGGCGGCCACGCCCGCGACCAGCGCGGCCAGGCCGTATTCGGCGACCTTGTCGGTGGACGAGTTGAAGTCGGCGTAGCGCTTGCCTTCGACGTACTTCAGGTTGTCCAGCAGGGTCAGCACCGCGGTCTTGTCCTTCGGCACCAGGTTCTTCTGCGTGATCAGGTCCAGCGTGATGTAGCCGTCGCGGCCCAGCGCGTAGGTGTTGTAGTTGACGGTGGGATTGTCGTTGGCGGTTTCGCCCTTGTGCTTGACGGCCACCGACCAGACCAGGCGCTGCGTGCTGCTGTCGTACTTGGGCGCCTCGACCCAGCCGTCCATCACCAGCTCGGGGAAGCCGCGCTTCTTGCGCTCGACGTTTGACTCTTCGGTGCCATCGCGCAGGCTGTCCAGCAGTTCGCTGACGTTCCAGTTCTTGGCGTCGTCGTCCTTGATGTAGCCGGCCTTGTCGAAATTGACGGTGATGACCCAGTCGTCATCGTCGCTCTTGGGCATGACCACGCCCAGCAGCGAGGGATCCTTGCCGTTGCCGTAGGCCGCCATCAGGCGGTCGGCCTGGATGCGCGGCACGAAGAACATCGATTCAGGCAGGTGCGCCACGGCCTGGTCGCCCAGCTTGACGTCGGCCGGGCCTTCCTGGGCGGCGGCGTAGGCGGCCTTCATGGCGGCCTCGATTTCCTGCTGCGCGGCGGCATTCTGGGCCGAGGCGCCGAAGGGCAGGAACAACAAGGCACTGGCGGCGGCCAGGGACAGGCGGGAAAGGAAAGCGCGCATGATAATTATTGGAGCGTCTGTGAAAGGGGCCCCATTGTCTTTGCACGCGACTTTCAACTTTCTGAAAGCCAACGCCTAATTCGCCGCACGATTTTGCCAGTTGTAAGCAGGTATGTTCAGCGCCCGTTCAGGCGTCCGATTCCTGTCGCTCAACGGGTCTTCTTGCGCTGCGGCGCGTTGCGCAGGCGGGTGCCGAGCAGGCGGTCGTGCAGGAACTGGCCGTCCGGATCGAACCAGGACCAGATGAAGATCGTGAACGGCGCGGCCACGATGAACATGTCCATCGAGGGCCAGCCGGTGGCGCTGGCGGCGGCCCACACCACGGCGGCGCCCGCCAGCACCAGCGGCCACGCCAGCACGTAGCGCAGGATCAGGCGGGCGGTGGACGGCGGGTTGCCATCGCGATCGACCAGCCGGATGTTCCATGTCTTCATCGGCAGCGTCTGGCCGCGGCGGCGCCAGCACAGCACGAAATAGGCGCCAATGGCCACGAACAGCCAGGCCTGGCGGGCGGGCCGCAGTTCCAGCGCGTTCTTGCTCTGGGTCAGGGTATCCATGAGGTATCCCGCCAGGAAGACCACGCCGAACAGCAGCACGGCTTCGTACATCATGCAGGCGAACCGGCGCAGCCGGTTGGGGGTCTGGTCGAGGGAGGCGTCGGTCATGGGCCGGTATTATCCGACAAAGCGGCCACCCGGTGGGTTGACGGTTTCCCGGCTCCGGCCATAAAAAAAACCCGCCGGTAAGGGCGGGTCTATAAAAGGGGCTATGCAGCCCCCAAGGGGAAATCGTTCAGGCCATCAGGCCTGCAATCCTGCTTCAGGCGGCCGAGTGCGCGTTCTTGGCGCTCGTCTTGCCAGCCAGGGCACGGATGCCGTGGGCCAGCTTACGCAGGCCGGCGGCCAACGCACGCATCGGGTGCGGGCGGAACTGTTCTTCAATAGCCTGGAGCATCAGTTGACGCTCGAGTTCGTCGGTCAGGCGGATGGTGTTGTTCGGGTTGATCACAATAGCCTCCACGGGCTTGCACTGTTGTTTAGCTACTAGGGATAACCCGAATTATAGGGTTAACCCTGAGGCTGTGCAAGTGCCTGGTGCGTATCGGCAACATCCTGGTGCTGATGATGCCCCAAATCGGCGCTGCGGGGCAGCATAAGCAAAGATACGGGCGCGATGTTGCGGCGCTTTTACAACGCGCGCGCACTGGCAAAGGGAGGCGGGCGGGGAAGGACGCCCGGGGATCGGAATGCCCCGGGCGTGGGGGCACGTCAGGCGTCGCGGTAGCCGGCGGCGACCAGTTCGAAGCCGAACAGGCGGCAGTCCAGGGCGCCGTTGTGCAGCGGCACACGGCGCTTGGGCTTGAGGCGCATCTGGTTGGGCAGGGTCAGGTCGCTGGTGATGATGTGCAGCTGCCACCCGGCGAAATTGCGCTTCAGGCAGGTGGCCCAGTCGCGCCACAGGTCGGCGTCCTGCTCGGTCGCCATGCGTTCGCCGTAGGGCGGGTTGGTGACGATCCAGCCATGGTCGGCGGGCGCCTGCACTTCGCGGGCGTCGCCCACCTCGAACCGGATGGTGTCGGCGGTGAGCCAGGCGCGCTCGGCGTTGTTGCGGGCGAATTCGACCGCCTGCGGATCCAGGTCGTAGCCGACCAGCGGTGCGTCCAGCTGCGGCAGGATGCGCGAGCGCGCATCGTCCTTCAGGTCACGCCAGCGGTAGGCATCATGGCCGCGCAGGCGTTCGAAGCCGAACGGGCGCGAGATGCCGGGGGGCACGCCCAGCGCGATCCAGGCCGCCTCGATCAGGATGGTGCCGGAGCCGCAGAACGGATCCAGCAGCGGCGCGGCCGGGTCCCAGCCGGCCAGCGCCAGCATGCCCGCGGCCAGGTTCTCGCGCAGCGGCGCGTCGCCCTTGTCCAGGCGCCAGCCGCGCTTGAACAGCGACTCGCCGGAGGTGTCCAGGTACAGCGTGGCGGTGTGGCCGGTCAGGAACAGGTGCACGCGCGCGTCGGGGCGGACCGTGTCGATGCTGGGGCGTTCGCCTTCCAGTTCGCGCAGGCGGTCGCAGATGCCGTCCTTGGCGCGCAGATTGCAGTACTGCAGGCTCTGCACGGGGCTCTTGATCGCCGAGGTATCCACGCGCAGCGTCTGTTCGGCGCCGAACCAGCGCTCCCAGGGCGTATCGCGGGCCAGGTCGAGGATGTCGTCTTCGTGCGAGATCTCGGCGTGGGCGACCTGCACCAGGATGCGGGTGGCCAGGCGCGAATACAGGTTGGCGCGTTGCACACCCGCCCAATCGGCGGTGAAGGAACAGCCGGCGCGGCCGGCTTCGGCGTCGTCATAGCCCAGGGCCTGCATTTCGGCGGTCAGGGCTTCTTCCAGGCCCTGGGGGCAGGGCGCGAAGACCTTGAAACGTTCTGCCTGGCGTGGTTCGCGTGGGCGGCGTTCGCGGATCTCGACGGTGGGCGCGCGGTCGCGCGGTGCGTCGGCGACCCGGGCCGGGCCGGCGTTGATCGACGCATCGTCGTCGTAATCGGGTTCCGGCGAGAACTCGGGCGCGGGGCCGTCGTCCTCGAAGGGATCGTAGAAGCGGCCGGCGGGCGTGGCAGGGGCGATGTACTGGTCGTCCATGCGCGGCGCGCGCTGCGGCGTGCGGCCCGAGCGCGGCGCCGACGGGGCGTCGCGGCGCGGGCTGTCGTTGCGCGGGTCATCGCCACGGCGGGCGCGGTCGCCACGCGGCCCATCGCCACGGCGCGGGCTGTCGCCGCGCGAACCATCACCGCGGCGCGGATTGTCGCCACGCGCGCCGTCACCACGGCGCGGGCCGTCGCCCCGGTCGCCGTCGGCCGATCGGCGCGCGGCGCGGGCCGCGGCCTGGCGCTGCTGGTAGCCCTCGGGGTCCTTCTGGCGCTCGATGTTTTCCTTGGCGCGCTCGTTCTGGGCGACCAGGCGGGCGCGGGCGCCGGTGCGCACCCGCTTGGGGGCGGCTTCGGCGTGCGCGTCGCGCGCGGTTTTCTTGATCGTCAGCGTCTTGCGCGGGCGGTCCTGGTCATCAGCGGACATACGAATCCTGGCGAATGTGCAAAGGGTAGGGGGAATCAGAAGGGTTTGACGACGACCAGCGCCACCACCACCAAGAGCAGCAAGACGGGAACTTCGTTGAACCAGCGATAGAACTTGTGCGAACGGGTGTTCTTGCCCTGTTCGAATTTACGCAGCATGACGCCACAGGCGTGATGGTAGCCGATGACGAGCAGGACGAAAAAGAGCTTGGCGTGCATCCAGCCGTTGCCGGGGCCGACGCCGATGCCGTAGCCCAGGTACAGCCACATACCGAGCGCCACCGCGACAATCGCCAGGATGGTGGTGAAGCGGTAGAGGCGGCGCGCCATGCCGAGCAGGGTGACCTGCACGGCCGAATCCGATTGCTGGGCCAGGTTCACGAAGATGCGGGGCAGGTAGAACAGGCCGGCGAACCAGGAGGCGATGAAGACGATGTGGAAGGTTTTTACCCAGAGCATGGACATGGTGGGGGCGGTCTTTGTTTTCTTGGGGAAGGGGGATTGTAATTGCTGAGGGCTGGGGGTTCTTCGTAGGTCGCCCGTCGCGGCGGCGGTTTGGGGGGCGGGCGCCCACGATTGCGGTCCGGAGCGTTCGCTCCGGACTGCCCCTGCCTCAACCTCGTGGCCGCCGTTCGGCGGCTGCCTTCGGTTTCCGTCGGGCGCATCGAGGTTGCCCGCCCCCCAAACCGCCGCCGCGACGGGCTACGGGTTTCGAGAAATGAGGCGCTGCCAGACCGGTGGGGTTCTGGGGAGGTTTGCGGGGCCCGTCAAAACCGGCCGCGCGGGCGGCCGATTTTGACTTACGCGGTGGTTTGCGTCGGGAGGGTGTTCGCTGCGCGGTGGCGGGGAGGTGCTTGCTTGTCGCCTCAGATCACATACAGGTCGACGTACTCGTGCACCGGCATCGCTTCCAGCTTGTTCTGGTCCAGCGACGCTTCCAGGATGCGGGCCTGTTGGCGGGCGGGGAAGATGCGGGCTAGGTTGGTGCGGAATTTCGCTTCCAGCAGGGGGATGCCGTCGGCGCGGCGGCGCTTGTGGCCGATGGGGTATTCGCAGACGACCTCGTCGAGCTGGGTGCCGTCGGTGAACCTGACGGTGAGGGCGTTGGCGATGGAGCGCTTGTCGGGGTCGTGGTAGTCGCGGGTGTAGGCCGGATCCTCGACGCAGGTGATCTTGTCGCGCAGGGCGTCGATGCGCGGGTCGGCGGCGACGTCGTCCTCGTAGTCGGCGGCGGTGAGGCGGCCGAACAGGAGCGGGACGGCGACCATGTACTGGATGCAGTGGTCGCGGTCGGCGGGGTTGTTCAGCGGGCCCTTCTTGTCGATGATGCGGATGCACGCCTCGTGGGTGCGGATGGTGATGCTGGCGATGTCCTCGGCGGACCTGCCCAGGGACTTGAGGCGGTCATGGATCTGCATGGCGCATTCGACCGCCGTCTGCGAGTGGAACTCGGCCGGGAACGAAATCTTGAACAGCACGTTTTCCATGACGTAGCTGCCGTAGGGGCGCTGGAACCTGAACGGCTGGCCCTTGAACAGCACGTCGTAGAAGCCCCAGGTCTTGGCGGACAGCACCGAGGGGTAGCCCATCTCGCCGGTGCGGGCGATCAGCGCCAGGCGCACGGCGCGGCTGGTGGCGTCGCCGGCGGCCCAGCTCTTGCGGCTGCCGGTGTTGGGGGCGTGGCGGTAGGTGCGCAGGCTCTGGCCGTCGACCCAGGCCAGCGAGACGGCGTTGATGACTTCGTCGCGGTTCAGCCCCAGCATCTGCGCCACCACGGCGGTGGACGCGACCTTGACCAGCACCACGTGGTCCAGGCCGACCTTGTTGAAGGAGTTCTCGAGCGCGATGCAGCCCTGGATCTCGTGCGCCTTGATCATGCCGGTCAGCACGGCGCGCATCGTCAGGGGCGGCTTGCCGGCGGCGACGGCGGTGCGCGACAGCCAGTCGGCGGTGGCCAGGATGCCGCCCAGGTTGTCGGACGGGTGACCCCATTCGGCGGCCAGCCAGGTGTCGTTGAAGTCGAGCCAGCGGATCATCGCGCCGATGTTGAACGCGGCCTGCACGGGGTCCAGCTGGAATTGGGTGCCGGGCACCTTGGCGCCGTGCGGGACGACGGTGCCGGGGACGATGGGGCCCAGCAGCTTGCGGCACGCCGGATATTCCAGCGCTTCCAGGCCGCAGCCGAGGGTGTCGATCAGGCAGTTGCGAGCGGTCTCGTAGGCCAGGCCGCTCTGGATTTCATAGTTGAGGACGTAGTCGGCGATATCGACCAGGACCTGGTCGGGCTCGGGACGGACGTTGGAGATCGGGGCAGACATTGGGTACCTCTCCTGAGTGTTTACAGGCGGCACTGGGCCCGCGCGGCGCGGGGTATGGCGTCGGCAGGCCCATGTCGTCGTCCTACTTGCGCTTGTCGATCGGCACGAACTTCTGATCTTCCGGACCGACGTAGTTGGCGGTCGGGCGGATGATCTTGTTGTCGATGCGCTGCTCGATGATGTGGGCCGACCAGCCCGCGGTGCGCGCGATCACGAACAGCGGGGTGAACATGGCGGTGGGCACGCCCATCATGTGGTAGCTGACGGCCGAGAACCAGTCCAGGTTGGGGAACATCTTCTTGATGTCCCACATGACCGTCTCGAGGCGTTCGGCGATGTCGAACATCTTGGTGCTGCCGGCCTTCTTGGACAGCTTCTTGGCCACTTCCTTGATGACCTTGTTGCGCGGGTCGGACACGGTGTAGACCGGGTGGCCGAAGCCGATGATGACTTCCTTGGCCTCGACGCGGCGGCGGATGTCGGCCTCGGCTTCGTCCGGCGTCTCGTAGCGCTTCTGCACGTCGAAGGCGACCTCGTTGGCGCCGCCGTGCTTGGGGCCGCGCAGCGCGCCGATGGCGCCGGTGATGGCCGAGTACATGTCCGAGCCGGTGCCGGCGATGACGCGGGCGGTGAAGGTGGAGGCGTTGAATTCATGCTCGGCGTACAGGTTCAGCGAGATGTGCATCGCCTTGACCCATTCGTCGCTCGGCTTCTCGCCATGCAGCAGGTGCAGGAAGTGGCCGCCGATGCTGTCATCGTCGGTCTGCACGTCGATCACGCGGCCGTTGTGGCTGTAGTGGTACCAGTACAGCAGGGCCGAACCCAGGTTGGCCATCAGGCGGTCGGCGATGTCGCGCGCGCCGGGCAGGTTGTGGTCGTCCTTTTCGGGCAGCACGCAGCCCAGCACCGAGACGGCCGTGCGCATCACGTCCATCGGGTGGCTGGCGGCGGGCAGCGCCTCGAGCGCGTCCTGCAGCTGCACGGGCAGGCCGCGCAGCGAACGCAGCTTTTCCTTGTAGGCCTTCAGTTCGGCCTTGTTGGGCAGCTTGCCGTGCACCAGCAGGTGGGCGATTTCCTCGAACTCGCTGGTGTGGGCGATGTCCAGGATGTCGTAGCCGCGGTAGTGCAGGTCGTTGCCGCTGCGGCCGACGGTACACAGCGCGGTGTTGCCGGCGACCACGCCGGACAGCGCGACCGATTTCTTGGGCTTGAAGCCGGCCTTTTCTTCCGGCTTGGCGGCCGGGGTGGTATCCGTTTTGGCAGCCTGCTTCTTGGGAGCCGTGCTCATGTCTCTACTCCTTTCCTTTCGCGGTGGTCGATGCAATGGGGGAAGCTGGGGCGCCGCGGGATCGCCGCGGCGCCGGATGCGGTGGCGCGCTCAGGCCTTGCTCTTCTGGAACAGGGCGTCCAGGCGCGATTCGAATTCGTGGTAGCCGATGCGGTCGTACAGTTCTTCGCGCGTCTGCATCAGGTCGACCACGTTCTTCTGGTGGCCGTCGCGGCGGATGGCGGTGTAGACGGCCTCGGCGGCCTTGTTCATGGCGCGGAAGGCCGACAGCGGGTAGAGCACCATGCCCACGCCCACGCTCTTGAGTTCTTCCACCGAGAACAGCGGCGTCTTGCCGAATTCGGTGATGTTGGCCAGCACCGGCACCTTGACCGCCTTGACGAAGCGGTCGTAGGTCGGCAGGTCGTAGGCGGCTTCGGCGAAGATGGCGTCGGCGCCGGCTTCGACGCAGGCCAGGGCGCGCTCGATGGCGGCGTCCACGCCGTGCGAGGCGATGGCGTCGGTGCGCGCGATCAGGTAGAAGTCGCTGTCGGTGCGGGCGTCGGCAGCAGCCTTGACGCGATCGGCCATTTCCTCGGTGCTGACGATTTCCTTGCCCGGACGGTGGCCGCAGCGCTTGGCGCCGACCTGGTCCTCGATGTGGCAGGCGGCGGCGCCGAACTTGATCAGGCTCTTGACGGTGCGGGCGATGTTGAACGCAGACGGGCCGAAGCCGGTGTCGATGTCGACCAGCAGCGGCACGTCGCAGACGTCGGTGATGCGGCGCACGTCCGTCAGCACGTCGTCCATGGTGTTGATGCCCAGGTCGGGCAGACCCAGCGAACCCGCGGCGACGCCGCCGCCCGACAGGTAGATGGCGCGGTAGCCGGCGCGCTTGGCCAGCAGGGCGTGGTTGGCGTTGATGGCGCCAATGATCTGCAACGGGTTTTCTTCGGCGAGCGCGCGGCGGAACAGGGCGCCGGCGGATTCGGGTCTGGACATGGGTGGTCTCCGTTATAGGGGCCGGGTGTCGTGACGTTGCCCCGGCTGGGATGTCAGGTCTTGCGGGTCCGCGGCGGGCCGGATCGGGATCCGGCGCCTTGTCATGACCTTACCGCGGTCGCGGCGCGTAAATCTGTCCCCTTCGCGACAATTCCTTGCGCGGTGGCAAAGAGACAGGTGTACGTGCCGCGCGGCGCATTGCGCGAATGCGCCGCGCTTGCGAATTGGGCCCGCGTCAACGGGCCCAATTCTGCTTGCGG
This sequence comes from Achromobacter sp. CSND-B12, assembly GCF_052906545.1. NCBI lineage: Bacteria > Pseudomonadati > Pseudomonadota > Betaproteobacteria > Burkholderiales > Alcaligenaceae > Achromobacter > Achromobacter sp. CSND-B12. The sequence goes on from NZ_JBREGJ010000001.1 coordinate 4,855,986, forward strand.
ACTGCTTACTTCAGCAGGTCCTTGACGCCGTCGCGCTCTTCCAGCAGCTCTTTCAGCGTGAAGTCCAGGCGCTCACGCGAGAAGGCGTCGATTTCCAGGCCTTCGACGCGCTTGTATTCGCCGTTTTCGGTCGTGACCGGCACGCCGTAGATGATGCCTTCGGGGATGCCGTAGGAGCCATCCGACGGGATGCCCATGGTGACCCACTTGCCGTTGCTGCCCAGGACCCAGTCACGCACGTGGTCGATGGCGGCGTTGGCGGCCGAGGCGGCCGACGACAGGCCGCGGGCCTCGATGATGGCGGCGCCGCGCTTGCCCACGGTGGGGATGAAGGTGTCGCGGTTCCAGGCGTCGTCGTTGATCAGCTTGGACAGCGATTCGCCGCCGACGGTGGCGAAGCGGTAGTCGGGGTACATGGTGGGCGAGTGGTTGCCCCACACGACCAGCTTCTCGATGTCGGCCACGGCCTTGCCCGACTTGGCGGCCAGTTGCGACAGGGCGCGGTTGTGGTCCAGGCGCAGCATGGCGGTGAAGTTCTTGGCGGGCAGGTCCGGCGCCGACTTCATGGCGATGTAGGCGTTGGTGTTGGCCGGATTGCCGACCACCAGGACCTTGACGTTGCGGCTGGCGACGTCGTTCAGGGCCTTGCCCTGGGCCGTGAAGATCTGGGCGTTGACCGACAGCAGGTCCTTGCGTTCCATGCCGGGGCCGCGCGGGCGGGCGCCGACCAGCAGGGCCACATCCGCGTCCTTGAACGCCGTGCGCGGATCGCTGTGGGCGGTGACTTCCTGCAGCAGCGGGAAGGCGCAGTCATCCAGTTCCATGATGACGCCCTTCAGGGCCTTTTGCGCTTTTTCGTCGGGGATTTCAAGCAGTTGCAGAATGACGGGCTGATCTTTGCCCAGCATTTCGCCGGAGGCGATGCGGAACAGCAGTGCGTAACCGATTTGGCCGGCGGCGCCGGTGACGGCGACACGCAAGGCAGGCTTAGACATGGACGTTCTCCGTAATGGTGTGGCGAGAAAGAAATCTCGCCAATCAGTGTAATCCGTTGAGCGGCGCAAACGGCCTGCGCGCGAGGGGCGGCCAGGTTGCCGGACAGACGGAAATCCTAGAACTAATTTACGGGTGCGTCAATTGATCTTATATCTTATATAAGACATAAGACGTTGGACAGCGTTGCCCCCGATATGCCACAATAGAGCGTTTGTTCGAATGCGCCGCAGCACCGCCGGCTGCGCGCCTGTATCAGGCCAGAACACCGGCACCGCAGCAGCGCATGCGAATGGAAACCGCATCGTTTGCGCTGCCTTTCCATTCTCCGGATGAACATGACACTTCCAAGACGATCCATGGCAGACCCCCGGCCCGAAACTCCCCTACGCACTCGCGCCGCCCGTCCAACGGGCGAGGGGGCCGCTTTCAGTCCGTTGTACCGCCAGATCAAGGACCTGCTCGTCCAGAGCCTGGACCGCGGCGAATGGAAGCCCGGCGAACTCATCCCCAGCGAAATCGATCTGGCCGCCCGTTTCCAGGTGAGCCAGGGCACGGTGCGCAAGGCGGTCGATGAGCTGGCCGCCGAACACTTGCTGCTGCGCCGCCAGGGCAAGGGCACCTTCGTCGCCACCCACCATGAAGCCCGCGTGCGCTACCGCTTCCTGCGCCTGGCCCCCGACGAAGAGGGCGAGGCCGGCCGCGCCGAAAGCCGCATCCTCGAATGCCGGCGCCTGCGGGCGCCCGCCGAGATCGCGCGCGCGCTCGACCTGCGGGCCGGCGAAACCGTCGTCATGATCCGCCGCCTGCTGTCCATGGGGCAGACACCCACCGTGCTGGACGACATCTGGCTGCCGGGGTCCATCTTCCGCGGCCTCACCTTCGAGCTGTTGAGCGCGAACAAGGCGCCGCTCTATGGCCTGTTTGAATCCGAGTTCGGCGTCAGCATGGTGCGCGCGGACGAAAAGCTGCGCGCGGTGGCCGCGCCAGCCGAAGTCTGTACGCTGCTTAATGTTGCCGCCGGCACGCCGTTGTTGCAGGTGGATCGTGTGTCGTACACGTACGGTGACCGCCCCATGGAAATCCGGCGGGGCTTGTACTTGACCGATCGATACCACTACCGCAATAGTCTGAATTGATGAGCTTTTTACCTACGATTTGATACCAACCCGATCTCTGGGCGAAAATACCGTGTTTGCCCGCAAGGGCCACGGCATTGCCGCCGTCACGATTCCCTAGTTCCGAAACACCGAGGCCGTCATGTCCGACACCGCTGCCAAGCCACGTCCGCAGTTTCGCAATATTGGGCTTGCCCAAGTTGCGTTCTCCTATCGCCTGCCCCTGGCCGGCAAGCTGTCCATCCTGCACCGCATCAGCGGCATATTGCTGTTCCTCTGTCTGCCCTTGGTCATTCTGCCGCTGTTCGCGGCCAGCGTGGCCTCGCCGCAGACCTTCGCGGCCGTGGCCGCGTATGCCGGCAATCCGATCGTCAAACTCGTCCTCCTGGTCCTGATCTGGGGCTACCTGCACCACTTCTGTGCGGGCATCCGCTACCTGTTGCTGGACCTGCACCTGGGCATCGACAAGCTGTCGGCCAAGAAAAGCGCCGGCGTGGTTTTCGGTGTCAGCCTGGCGCTGACCCTGGTGTTCGCCCTCAAACTGTTCGGAGTGCTGTAAATGGCCGCCGCTAAAAACTACGGACCCAAGCGCCTGGTCGTCGGCGCCCACTATGGCGTCATGGATTTCATCATCCAGCGCATCACCGCCGTCATCATGGCCGTGTATACGCTGGTGCTGCTCATCGGCATCCTGTTGATGCCTGCCTTCACGTATGAATCGTGGCACGCGCTGTTCACGTTCTACGTGGGCGTTCTTCCGGTCGGCCAGATCCTGGCGACCCTCGCATTCGTTGCGTTGGCCTGGCATGCCTGGATTGGCGTGCGCGACATCTGGATGGACTACGTCAAGCCGGTGGGCCTGCGCCTGCTGCTGCAAGTGCTGACGATCCTCTGGTTGATCGGTTCGGTCGTTTACTTCGCGCAAATCCTCTGGAGCATCTAAGCCGTGGTCTCTGTCATGAAATCCTTGCCGCGCCGCCAGTTTGATGTGGTGGTCGTTGGCGCCGGCGGAGCCGGCATGCGTTGTTCGCTGCAACTGTCCCAAGCGGGCCTGTCCGTTGCGGTGCTGTCCAAAGTGTTCCCCACGCGCTCGCACACCGTGGCCGCGCAAGGCGGCGTGAGCGCCTCGCTGGGCAACATGAGCGAAGACAACTGGTACTGGCACATGTACGACACCGTCAAGGGTTCGGACTGGCTGGGCGACCAGGACGCCATCGAGTTCATGTGCCGCGAAGCTCCCAATGCCGTGTACGAACTCGAGCACTTCGGCATGCCGTTCGACCGCAACCCCGACGGCACCATCTACCAGCGTCCGTTCGGCGGCCACACCGCCAACTTCGGTGAAAAGCCGGTCCAGCGCGCCTGTGCCGCTGCCGACCGTACCGGCCACGCGCTGCTGCACACCCTGTACCAGCGCAACGTCGCCGCCCGCACCCAGTTCTTCGTCGAATGGATGGCGCTGGACCTGCTGCGCAACGAAGCCGGCGACGTCGTGGGCGTGACCGCGCTCGAAATGGAAACCGGCGAGATCTACATCCTGGAAGCCAAGACCACGGTGCTGGCCACCGGCGGCGCCGGCCGCATCTGGGCCGCTTCCACCAACGCCTTCATCAACACCGGTGACGGCCTGGGCATGGCCGCCCGCGCGGGCATCCCGCTGCAGGACATGGAATTCTGGCAATTCCACCCGACCGGCGTGGCCGGCGCCGGCGTGCTGATCACCGAAGGCGTGCGCGGCGAAGGCGGCATCCTGCTGAACAAGGATGGCGAGCGCTTCATGGAGCGCTATGCGCCCACGCTGAAGGACCTGGCCCCGCGTGACTTCGTGTCGCGCTCGATGGACCAGGAAATCAAGGAAGGCCGCGGCTGCGGTCCGGACGGCAGCTACGTGGTGCTCAAGCTTGATCACCTCGGCGCCGACGTCATCAACAAGCGCCTGCCCTCGATCCGCGAAATCGCCATCAAGTTCGGCAACGTCGACCCGATCAAGGAACCGATCCCTGTCGTTCCGACCATCCACTACCAGATGGGCGGCATCCCGGCCAACTACCACGGCCAGGTGCTGACGCGTGAAAACGGCGAGAACAAGATCGTCAACGGCCTGTACGCCATCGGCGAATGCGCCGCGGTGTCGGTGCACGGCGCCAACCGCCTGGGCACCAACTCGCTGCTGGACCTGATCGTCTTCGGCCGCGCCACCGGCAACCACATCGTCAATTCGCATCCGGAACGCCAGCACGCGCACCAGCCCGTGCCGCAGCAGGCCGTCGAATTCTCGATGGATCGCATCAACAAGCTGGAGTCGCGCACCTCGGGCGAGAAGACCCAGGACATCGGCAACGCGATCCGCTTCTCGATGCAGCGCCACTGCGGCGTGTTCCGCACGCTGGACCTGCTGAACGAAGGCGTGACCCAGATCGAAGACCTGGCCAAGCAGGCCGACAACATCTACTTCAAGGACAAGTCCAAGGTGTTCAACACCGCGCGCGTCGAGGCGCTGGAACTGGCCAACATGACCGAAGTGGCCCGCGCCACCATCAAGTCGGCCGCCAACCGCACCGAAAGCCGCGGCGCCCACGCGCTGGACGACCACCCGACCCGTGACGACGAGAACTGGCTCAAGCATACGCTGTGGTACTCCGAAGGCAGCCGCCTGGATTACAAGCCCGTGCAGATGAAGCCGCTGACGGTCGAGTCCTTCCCGCCCAAGGCGCGTACCTTCTAAGTCCGGATAGAGCCTACTATGAGCACCAAGAGAATCGTCAAGTTCGAAATCTACCGCTACGATCCGGACAAGGACGAGCGCCCCTACATGCAGAAGCTGGAAGTCGAACTCCAGCCCACCGACAAGATGCTGCTCGATGCGCTGGTGCGCATCAAGAACGACGTCGACGACAGCCTGGCCCTGCGCCGCTCATGCCGTGAAGGCGTGTGCGGTTCGGACGCCATGAACATCAACGGCAAGAACGGCCTGGCCTGCACGACCAACCTGCGCGAGCTGAAGGAACCGATCGTGCTGCGCCCGCTGCCGGGCCTGCCCGTGATCCGCGACCTGATCGTGGACATGACGCACTTCTTCAACCAGTACCACTCGATCCGCCCGTACCTCATCAACGACACGCCGCCGCCCGAGAAAGAGCGCCTGCAGTCGCCCGAGGCGCGCGAAGAGCTGGATGGCCTGTACGAGTGCATCCTGTGCGCGTGCTGTTCCACTTCCTGCCCGTCGTTCTGGTGGAATCCGGACAAGTTCGTCGGCCCGGCCGGCCTGCTGCAAGCCTACCGCTTCATCGCCGACAGCCGCGACGAAGCCACCGGCAGCCGTCTGGACAACCTGGAAGACCCGTACCGCCTGTTCCGTTGCCACACCATCATGAACTGCGTCGACGTCTGTCCCAAGGGACTGAACCCGACCAAGGCCATTGGCAAGATCAAGGAACTGATGGTCCGTCGCACGGTCTAGTAGTTTGGTGTACTTAAGGTGTAATGATGAGCAGGCTTACTGAACTGGAACGGGCGCGTCTGCGTTGGCGGGCGCGCCGGGGTCTGCTCGAAAACGACTTGATCATCACCCGGTATCTCGACGCCCACGAGGCCGAGCTTACCGACGATGACGTGACGGCATTGACGCAGCTCTTCGAGTTGGGAGACAACGATCTTCTCGACCTGCTGCTGGCCCGCAAGGAGCTCGAGGGCGCACTGGACACGCCCCGGCTCCGCGGCATCATCGGCCAGATGCGGTCGCTCTGATTAATTGAGAGGAAAAAACATGAACCTGTCTGACAAAAAAGCCACTCTGTCCTTCTCGGACGGCAGCGCACCCATTGAGTTCCCTGTCTACAAGGGCACGGTCGGTCCGGATGTGATCGACATCCGCAAGCTGTACGGCCAGACGGGCATGTTCACGTTCGACCCCGGTTTCATGTCGACCGCGGCTTGCGAATCGGGCATCACCTACATCGACGGCGACAAGGGCGAGCTGCTGTACCGCGGCTACCCGATCGAACAGCTGGCCGTCAATTGCGATTTCATGGACATCTGCTACCTGATCCTGAACGGCGAACTGCCGAACCAGGAACAGAAGGCCGACTTCGATTCGCAAGTGACCCATCACACGATGGTCAACGAACAGCTGCACTTCTTCCTGCGCGGCTTCCGTCGCGACGCCCACCCGATGGCCGTCCTGACGGGCCTGGTGGGCGCGCTGTCGGCGTTCTACCACGACTCGACCGACATCACGAACCCGCAGCATCGTCACATCTCGGCCATCCGCCTGATCGCCAAGATGCCGACGCTGGTCGCGATGGCGTACAAGTACTCGCAAGGCCAACCGTTCATCTACCCGCAGAACGACCTGTCCTACACGGGCAACTTCCTGCGCATGATGTTCGCCACGCCGTGCGAAGATTACAAGGTCAACGAAGTCGTCGAGCGCGCGCTCGACCGCATCTTCATCCTGCACGCCGACCACGAGCAGAACGCCTCGACCTCCACGGTCCGCCTGTGCGGTTCGTCGGGCACCAACCCGTTCGCCGCCATCTCGGCCGGCGTGGCTTGCCTGTGGGGCCCGGCTCACGGCGGCGCCAACGAAGCTTGCCTGCAGATGCTCGAAGAGCTGCAAGCCAACGGCGGCATCGCCAAGGTCGGCGAGTTCATGGAGAAGGTCAAGGACAAGAACTCGGGCGTGCGCCTGATGGGCTTTGGCCACCGCGTCTACAAGAACTACGACCCGCGCGCCAAGCTGATGCAGGAAACGTGCAAGGAAGTGCTCTCGGCCCTGGGCCTGGAAAACGACCCGCTGTTCAAGCTGGCCATGGAACTGGAACGCATCGCCCTGTCGGATCCGTACTTCGTGCAGCGCAAGCTGTACCCGAACGTGGACTTCTACTCGGGTATCGTCCAGCGCGCCATCGGCATCCCGACCTCGCTGTTCACGGCCATCTTCGCGCTGGCCCGCACGGTGGGCTGGATCGCCCAGTGGAACGAAATGCTGTCGGATCCCGATTACAAGATCGGCCGTCCGCGCCAGCTGTTCACCGGTTCGGTCACGCGCGACGTGCCCCCGATGGACAAGCGTTGATACGCTTTCCCGCGTGAACAAAAAAACCGCCTTCGGGCGGTTTTTTGTTGCCTGGCGATCGGGCATTCGCGGCGTGGCGCTTTGGCGTTTATCATCCTGGCCATGATTCCGATAGCGCTACCCTCCGCGGGCTTCTACATCTTCCTGTCCCTGGGATTCCTCGCCGGCCTGGTGCTGCTTGGCTGGGCGCTGGTGCTGATTGCCAGCAGGGGGGCGCGGCGCGCCGTCCGCAGGTACTGGAAGACTTCCAGCCTGGTGTTCGTGGTGCTGGCGGTGCCGTTTGCCTTCTATGGCTGGGTGCAGACCGCGATCTGGCAGATCGAGCGTGAAAGCGACCGCCGCGAGGCTGCCCGCAACGTCACGCTGGAGGCGCCGACGACGGTGGCGGGCATTGTCATGCCCGCCGGCACGCGCCTGAAGCTGCAGGATGAGGGCCAGCTGGAAACCTACGTCGAAGCCGAATTTGCGCAGCCCGTGGCCATGTACGGCGTGCAGGCCTCGCGCGCGCAGCGCTACCTGGACACCGAATACGACAGCGAGACCTACGCGCTGCGCGGGCGTCATCCGCGTAGCGTCCTGCTGCGCGGCGCGGGCAACCAGGCGGTGCTGGGCTGGCAGTGCGACGCCACCCAGGACATTGAATTCGACGTGGCGAAAGATGGCGCGATGGTGGCGTTGAACAAGTGCGTGTTCGGGCCCGGCAACCGGGTCGAGGAACTGGATCTCGCGCCCGGGTCCATCGTCTATGGTTCGACCGGCACCGTCTACACCGATGGCTCGCGCGATGCGGATCAATGGCGCATCGAGGTCAAGGACCCGGTCGCGGTCAAGGTATTCGGGCTGCCGTTGAGCGAGCCGCGGCTCTATCTGGATGGCGAGCGGCGGCTGCTGCGCGTGAGCGATGCGGAGCTGGCCTGCCCGACGCGCCTGGGCGGCGTGAGCTACGCCGCGGGCACGCAGGTCAAGACGGTGCGGCGCGGCCGCGGCGATGAGCGTGAACCCTATCCGGGTGTGCTGGTGTTGAGTCCGTGGAACGGCCAGGTCGCCAGGCGCGAGGGCCAGGCCGACGTGCCCGAGGGCATGTCGGTGATGCAGACGCTGGCGGGCGAGGTCGTGGACGTGGTCAAGAACGACACGGTGGGGGTGTTCCATTTCGCCACCATCACGGTCGGTGACGACATGCCGCAGCCGACCCGCGCGCGCTGTCCCTGATGCGCGCGGACTGTGTGCCTCGCGGGTGGTGCGCGCCTCACGCGCCGATGCCGCGCGCCATCAGGACGGCGAACAGCGGCAGGAAGATGAACAGGTGCGATTCGATCATCACCCAGCGGCGGGCGCGCTTGATCTGCGCGGCGTCGGGCACGAAGGCCGGCTGCTGGCGCGCCTGTTTGGCCCAGCGCAGGAAGGCCAGTGTGGGCGGGATCGAACAGAGCCCGATGATGACGAACAGCGTGATCTTGGCGTGGAACCAGGGGTTGCCCATGTAGAAGGCGGCGCCCTTGATGCCCAGCATCAGGCGCAGCACGCCGGTGGCCAGCACCAGGATCGCGCTGAGCAGGTACAGCCGGTCGTAGATCACCAGGCGCTTGAGCGTGGCTGGCGTCAGGTCGGGGCGCAGCAGCACCGCTTCGGCGGTCAGCACCACCACCAGCACGAAGATGGCAAGGAAATGAAACCAGGCCAGGAAGGCGTCGAGCAGCATAGGGTCAGGCTCCGGTAGGAAAGGGGCGAGGAGAGTCTCTGCTCCGTTTTTACCATTGGCCCGTCGCCGCGCACTATCGTGGCATCAAGCAGGACAGAAAAAAGGACGCCCCGCGGGGCGTCCCTTGCCATGTCGATCAGCGCAATGCGATCAACGGCGCTTCTTGGCGGCTTCGGCGGCTTCCTGCTGCGCATCGACCACGGCCAGCGCGGTCATGTTGACGATGCGGCGCACGGTGGCGCTGGTCGTCAGGATGTGCACCGGGCGCGCGGCGCCCAGCAGGATCGGACCCATCGCGACGCCATTGCTGCCGGTCATCTTCAGCATGTTGTACGTGATGTTGCCGGTGTCCAGCGTCGGCATGACCAGCAGGTTGGCGCGGCCCTTCAGGGTGCTGTCCGGGTAGGCCAGCACGCGGATCTTTTCCGACAGGGCGGCGTCGGCGTGCATTTCGCCGTCCACTTCCAGGTCGGGCGCGCGGTCCTGCACCAGCTGGCGCGCGGCGGCCATCTTGCGCGACGACTCCGTGACGCGGCTGCCGAAGTTCGAATGCGACAGCAGGGCGATCTTGGGCACCACGCCGAAACGCAGCATCTCGTCGGCGGCCTGGATGGTGATGTTGGCGACTTCCTCGGCCGACGGGTTCTCGTTGACGTGGGTGTCGGTGACGAACAGCGTCTGGTCGGGCAGCATCAGCACGTTCAGGGCGGCGTAGGTCTGGCCTTCCTTCTTGCCGATGATCTCGTCGATGTACTTGAGCTGGTTGTCGTACTTGCTGGCCACGCCGCACAGCAGCGCGTCGGCATCGCCGCGGCGCAGCAGCATCGCGCCGATCAGCGTGTTGTGCTTGCGGATCATCGCCTTGGCGATGGCCGGGGTCACGCCTTCGCGGCCCTTGAGCTGGTAGTACGCGCTCCAGGTTTCGTTGAAGCGGCTGTCGTCCTCGGGATCGACGATCTCGAAGTGCTGGCCGGCGATCAGGCGCAGGCCGAACTTCTTGATGCGCATCTCGATCACCGACGGGCGGCCGATCAGGATCGGGAACGCCAGCTTTTCATCGGCCACGGTCTGCACCGCGCGCAGCACGCGCTCGTCTTCGCCGTCGGCGTAGATGACGCGCTTGGGCGCCTTCTTGGCCTGGGCGAACAGCGGGCGCATCAGCTGGCCCGAGTGGTAGACGAAGCCCATCAGCTTCTGGCGGTAGGCCTCGATGTCCTCGATCGGACGGGCCGCCACGCCGGAGTCGGCGGCAGCCTGGGCCACGGCCGGGGCGATCTGCACGATCAGGCGCGGGTCGAACGGCTTGGGGATGATGTAGTCGGGGCCGAACGACAGTTCCTGGCCGGCGTAGGCGCGGGCCACTTCATCGTTCTGCTCGGCCTGGGCCAGCTCGGCGATGGCCTTGACGCACGCCAGCTTCATTTCCTCGGTGATGCGCGAGGCGCCGGCATCCATGGCGCCGCGGAAGATGAAGGGGAAGCACAGCACGTTGTTGACCTGGTTCGGGTAGTCCGAACGGCCGGTGGCGATGATGCAGTCCGGGCGGGCGGCCTTGGCGACTTCCGGGCGGATTTCCGGTTCCGGGTTGGCCAGCGCCAGGATCAGCGGACGATCGGCCATGGTCTTGACCATGTCGGCGGTCAGCACGCCGGCGGTCGAGCAGCCCAGGAACACGTCGGCGCCGTTGACCACGTCGGCCAGCGTGCGCGCGTCGGTCTTCTGCGCGTAGCGCTTCTTGTTGGCTTCCATGTTTTCATCGCGGCCTTCCCAGATCACGCCGCGCGAATCCACCACGTAGATGTTCTCGCGCTTGACGCCCAGGTGCACCAGCAGGTCCAGGCAGGCGATGGCGGCGGCGCCGGCGCCCGAGCAGGCCAGTTTGACCGTGCCGATGTCCTTGCCCACGACCTTCAGGCCGTTCAGGATGGCGGCCGACGAGATGATGGCGGTGCCGTGCTGGTCGTCGTGGAAGACGGGGATCTTCATGCGTTCGCGCAGCTTCTTCTCGATGTAGAAGCACTCGGGCGCCTTGATGTCCTCGAGGTTGACGCCGCCGAGCGTGGGCTCGAGCGCGGCGATGATGTCGACCAGCTTGTCGGGGTCGTTCTCGGCCAGTTCGATGTCGAACACGTCGATGCCGGCGAACTTCTTGAACAGGCAGCCCTTGCCTTCCATGACCGGCTTGGCGGCCAGCGGGCCGATGTTGCCCAGGCCCAGCACGGCCGTGCCGTTGGTGATCACGCCCACCAGGTTGCCGCGCGAGGTGTACTTGGACGCGGCGTCGTCGCCCTGGTCGAAGATGGCCATGCAGGCGGCGGCCACGCCGGGCGAGTACGCCAGCGACAGGTCGTCCTGGTTGGCGAGGGGCTTGGTCGGGGTGACCGAGATTTTGCCGGGGGTGGGATAGGCGTGGTAATCCAACGCCAGCTTGGTGAGGGTTTCGTCCATGGGATACAGCCTTTTCGGCGCTAACTGTAGGTAAAAAGCGGAAAGCAAAAAGCGGGCTCGCGGCCCGCCGTATTCTTTGGGAAATGCTTAGGGAACACCCGTATTTCAACAGAAAGCGGCGCGAATTGGTTGCTGCACCGCAGCGATCGTCCGATTTTGATCAAGGCGGCGCGCTTCGTGATGACGCCGGTGAAAAAGGAGAAAAGCCCCGGTTCGGGGCTTTTCTCCTTTGCTTTCAGGGTGTTATTGCGCCCAGGGCGGCGTGGCGCGATCGGCCGCGCCCAGTTTGAGGCGCAATGCGTTGGCTTGCTCCTGCCGGCCCAGGCTGTCCAGCGCGTGCAGCACGATCCAGTCGGCGCTGACTTCGAAGAAGTCACGCAGGCGGGCGCGGGTGTCGCTGCGGCCGAAGCCGTCGGTGCCCAGCGTGCGGTAGGGCGCGGGCACCCAGGCGCGGATCTGCTCGGGCACGGCGCGCACGTAGTCGGTCGCGGCCACCACCGGCGCGTCGCTGCCGCCCAGGCAGGCGCGCACCCAGTCCGCGTCCGGCGCGGCAGGCAGGCCGAGCGCGCGGGCGCGTTCGGCCTCGCGGCCGTCGCGCGCCAGTTCGGAGAAGCTGGTCACGCTCCAGACCTCGGCATCCACGCCGTATTCCGCATGCAGGCGCTCGGCGGCCATTTCCGCTTCGCGCAGCATGGGGCCGGCGCCCAGCAGGCGCACGGCCGCCTGCTGGCGGGCCGGGCGCAGGCGGTACATGCCGCGCAGAATGCCCTCGGCCGCCGCGCCGTCCCGCGGCAGGTCGGGCTGCGCCAGGTTCTCGTTGGTGACGGTCAGGTAGAAGAATTCGTCGCGCTGTTCGTCCAGCATGCGGCGCATGCCGTATTCGACGATCACCGCGACTTCATAGGCGTAGGCCGGATCGTAGGCGCGGCAGTTGGGCACGGCCGCGGCCATGATGTGGCTGGAGCCGTCCTGGTGCTGCAAGCCTTCGCCGCCCAGCGTGGTGCGGCCGGAGGTGGCGCCGATGAGGAAGCCGCGCGTGCGCTGGTCGGCCGCGGCCCAGATCAGGTCGCCGATGCGCTGGAAGCCGAACATCGAGTAATAGATATAGAAGGGCAGCATCGGCAGCCCGTTGACCGAGTAGCTGGTGCCGGCCGCCGTCCACGACGAGATCGCGCCCGCCTCGGTGATGCCTTCTTCCAGGATCTGGCCGTCGCGCGCCTCGCGGTAGTACAGCACCGAGCCGATGTCCTCGGGTTCGTACAGCTGGCCTTGCGCCGAATAGATGCCGATCTGGCGGAACAGGTTGGCCATGCCGAAGGTGCGCGCTTCGTCGGCCACGATGGGCACGATGCGCGGGCCGACCTGCGGGTCTTTCAACAGCGCCGTCAGCATGCGCACGATGGCCATGGTGGACGACATTTCCTTGCCGTCGGCGTTGAGCGCGAAGCGGGCCCATTGATCGACCGCGGGCGGCGACAGGCGCGGCGCCTGCGTCCGGCGGCGCGGGATGTGGCCGCCCAGCGCGGCGCGGCGCGCCTGCAGGTGGCGCAGCTCGGCGCTGTCGTCGGCGGGACGGTAGAACTTGAGCGCCAGGCAGTCGGCGTCGGAGATCGGCAGGGCGAAGCGGTCGCGGAAGGCCAGCAGCGCCTCGTCGTCCAGCTTCTTCTGCTGGTGGGTGGTCATCTTGCCCTGGCCGGCCGCGCCCATGCCGAAGCCCTTCTTGGTCTGCGCCAGGATCACGGTGGGCTGGCCGCGGTGATGCGCGGCACGGTGATACGCGGCGTGGATCTTGACCATGTCGTGGCCGCCACGATGCAACCGGTCGATGGCTTCGTCGGTCCAGTCGGCCACCAGCGCCGCCAGTTCGGGATTCTGGTTGAAGAAGTGGGCGCGGTTGAAGGCGCCGTCGTTGGCGGCGAAGGTCTGGAACTGGCCGTCCACCGTGTTGGCGAAGGCGCGCGCCAGGGCGCCGTTGCCGTCCCGGCGCAGCAGGGCGTCCCAGTCGCTGCCCCAGACCAGCTTGATGACGTTCCAGCCGGCGCCGGCGTACAGGGTTTCGAGTTCGTCGATGATGCGGCCGTTGCCGCGCACCGGGCCGTCCAGGCGCTGCAGGTTGCAGTTGACCACGAACACCAGGTTGTCGAGCTTTTCGCGCGCGGCCAGGGTCAGCGCGGCGATGGATTCGGGCTCGTCCATCTCGCCGTCGCCGAAGATGCCCCAGACCTTGCGGTCACTCGCGGGCACCAGCGAACGGTGTTCCAGGTAGCGCATGAAGCGCGCCTGGTAGATGGCGTTGATGGGGCCGATGCCCATCGAGCCGGTCGGGAACTGCCAGAAGTCCGGCATCAACCACGGGTGCGGGTACGACGACAGCCCGCGCAGGCCGCGCGAGGTGGCGGTGATTTCCTGGCGGAAGTGGGCCAGGTCGTCCTCGCTGAGGAAGCCTTCGAGGTAGGCGCGGGCGTAGACGCCGGGCGCCGAGTGCGGTTGCATGTAGACCAGGTCGCCCGGACCGTCGGCGCCGGCGGCGCGGAAGAAGTGGTTGAAGCCGACCTCGAACAGGTCGGCGGCCGAGGCGTAGCTGGCGATGTGGCCACCCAGCTCGCCATGGGCCTGGTTGGCGCGCACCACCATGGCCAGCGCGTTCCAGCGGTTGATGCGGGCGATGCGTTCCTCGACCGCCAGGTTGCCGGGAAAGGGAGGTTCCTGGTCGGCGGGAATGGTGTTCAGGTAGGCGGTGCGCGTCTGGCTGTTGGCGCGCAGTCCCAGCGTGGCGGCATGCCCCAGCAGGTTATCCAGCACATAGCCGGCCCGCTCGGCGCCCGAGGCCTCGACCAGGGACTGCAGGCCGTCGCGCCACTCGGCGGTTTCGGCCGGATCGGCGTCATGCCGGGGGTCTGGTCCGGCGGAGGAATGGCTGGCGTCGCACATGATGGTTTTGTCTCCTTGTAGCGCCATGCTAGTCCTGTCCACGGGGCATGGGTGATCAAAATACCGCCGTGAAAAGCAGGTTTTCAGCATAATCGTTTGCCAGGCTGGGGATGGGCGGCAGGATCTGCCGCCCAGGGCCGCTTACCGGTGGTGACCACCTGCTGGACGCCAAGGCGCTAGAATTCGCCCTTCATAAAAAACAAACCGGCAACCAGACAGGGCGGCAACGCCCTGATAGCCGGGGCCGTCCCGCCCCACAGGCGGGATCGCGTCCCGGCCAGTAAAGGGAGACTTCAATGACTCAACCCACCAGCGTCCCGGCAGAGGTCACGCTACCGGAACTGACGTTCCGCGGCGTGCTGCTGGGCGCAGTGATCACCATCATCTTTACCGCCTCCAACGTGTTCCTGGGGCTCAAGGTCGGCCTGACCTTCTCGTCGGCGATCCCGGCGGCGGTGATTTCCATGTCGGTGTTGCGCCTGTTCAAGGACGCCAACATCCTCGAGAACAACATGGTGCAGACGCAGGCCTCGGCGGCCGGCACGCTGTCTGCCATCATCTTCATCCTGCCCGCCCTGGTCATGATGGGCCACTGGCAGGGCTTTCCGTTCTGGCAGACCCTGGGCATCTGCGCCGCTGGCGGCATGCTGGGCGTGATGTTCACGATTCCGCTGCGCCACGTGATGGTGGTGCAGAGCGACCTGCCGTACCCGGAAGGCGTGGCGGCGGCGGAGATCCTGCGGGTCGGCAGCGCCGAGCGCGCCCAGGACGTGGCAGCGGATGCCGGGCGGGCGCCGGCCGGGCCGGCCGCCACCGGCATGGGCGACATCGTCAGCGGCGGCGTGGCGGCGGCAGCGGTCAGCTTCGCGGCCAGCGGCCTGCGGGTGCTGGGCGACGGCGTCAGCGGCTGGTTCGCGCTGGGTGGCGCGGTGTTCCGGCTGCCGATGGGGTTTTCGCTGGCGCTGCTGGGCGCCGGCTACCTGATCGGCATCGTGGCCGGCCTGGCCATGCTGACCGGCCTGGTGATTTCGTGGGGCATCGCGGTGCCGATCCTGACCTCGATGGCCGAGATCCCCGCGGACATGTCGCTGGCGAAGTTCGCCACCGGATTGTGGTCGTCGCAGGTGCGCTTCATCGGCGCCGGCGTGATCGGCGTGGGCGCCATCTGGACGCTGGCGACGCTGTTCATGCCGATGGCGCGTGGCGTCAAGGCCTCCTTCTCGGCGTTGACCCGCGCGGGCGCGGCGCGCGCCGGCAAGGCGCCGCGCACCGAGCGCGACCTGTCCGCGGGCTGGATCTCGGTCGTCACGCTGGTGCTGGTGGCGGTGCTGGTGATCACGTTCCAGGTGTTCCTGGCGGACGCGCCGCTGTCGGCCGCGGCGGTCTGGAAGCTGGTGGCCTACGCGGTGTTGTTCGCCTTCGTATTCGGCTTCCTGGTGGCGGCGGCCTGCGGCTACATGGCCGGCCTGGTGGGCACTTCGACCAGCCCGATCTCGGGCGTGGGCATCGTTGCCATCGTGCTGGTGTCGCTGTTGCTACTGGTCCTGGGCGGTGAACTGCTGGCGGTGCAGAATGGCGTGCAGATGACCATCGCGCTGGCGATCTTCAGCACGTCGGCGGTGGTGGCGGTGGCGTCGATCTCCAATGACAATCTGCAGGACCTGAAGACCGGCTGGCTGGTGGGCGCGACCCCGTGGCGCCAGCAAGTGGCGCTATTGATCGGTTGCGTCCTTGGCGCGGCGGTGATCTCGCCGGTGCTGGACCTGCTGTACAACGCCTACGGCTTCGCCGATGCGATGCCGCGCGAAGGCATGGACCCGTCCCAGGCGCTGTCGGCGCCGCAGGCCACGCTGATGCTGGCGATCGCGCGCGGCATCTTCACGCACCAGCTGAACTGGACCATGATCCTGATCGGCATGGCGGTGGGCGTCGGCCTGATCGTGGTGGACGAGATCCTCAAGCGCACCTGCAAGGTGGCCCGCATCCCGGTGCTGGCGGTGGGCATCGGCATCTACCTGCCGCCGACCGTGGCGGCGCCGATCGTGGTCGGCGCGCTGCTGGCCTGGCTGCTGGAGCGCGCGCTGCGCCGCCGCGCGGCGGCCGCCGGCAAGGACTATGCATCGTTCGCCGACGCCGCCAACCGGCGCGGCGTGCTGATCGCCTCGGGCCTGATCGTGGGCGAGAGCCTGGTGGGGGTGGTGATGGCGGCGATCATCGGCGCCTCCGGCACCGACGCGCCGCTGGCGATCGCGGGCGAGGAATTCGCGCGCACCGCCTCGTTCCTGGGGCTGGCGGTGTTCGCGCTGGTGGCGGTGCTGTTCTGGCGCCGGGTGATGCGCCTGGCGCGGCCATAGGCCAGGCGTTGCGCCAGCCACGGATCGAAAGGGCATGACGCGCGCGTCATGCCCTTTTTCATGCCGGCTGCAGCAGGTCGGCCAGGGTTCGGGCGATGACCTTGGTGGCCCGCCGCAGGTCTTCCAGCACCACGCGTTCGTCGTTGCGCTTGGCGTGCGACTCCAGCACGGTGCGCGGCCCGGCGCCGTAGATCACGCCGGGAATGCCGGCTTCGGCATACAGGCGCACGTCGGTATAGAGCGGCGTGCCCATGGCGGGGATCGATTCGCCGAACAGCTCCTGGCCGTGCCTGCGGATGGCGTCGACCAGCGGCTGGTTGCCGGGCAGCGGCCGCATGGCGTTGGCCAGCAGCAGGCGCTTGATCTCGACGCGGATGCCGGGCGTGGCGGCCGCGGCCTCTCCGATGATGCGGCGGATGTCGGCCTCCACCTCGGCCGCGTTCTCCTCCGGAATCATGCGGCGGTCGAGCTTGAACACGACCTTGCCGGGCACCACGTTGGTGTTGGTGCCGCCCTCGATGCGGCCGATGTTCAGGTAGGGATGGCTGATGCCTTCGACCCGCGAAGTGATCTCGCGGTAGCGCGCGTTCTGCGCGTAGAGCGCGTTCATGATGGCCACCGCGCCTTGCAGCGCGTCCACGCCGGTGGCGGGGATGGCGGCGTGTGCCATCTTGCCGTGCACCGTCACTTCCATCTGCAGGCAGCCGTTGTGCGCCGTCACGACCTCATAGCTGAAGCCGGCCGCGATCAGCAGGTCGGGTTTCGTCAGGCCCTGGCGCAGCAGCCAGCCGGGACCGAGCAGGCCGCCGAATTCCTCGTCGTAGGTGAAGTGCAGTTCAACCGCGCCCTGGCTCGGACGGGCCACGGCTTCCAGCGCCCGCAGCGCGAAGGTGAAGCTGGCGAAGTCGCTCTTGCTGACCGCGGCGGCGCGGCCGTAGAGGCAGCCGTCCTCGATCTGGGCGCCGTACGGATCGTGCTCCCAGCCGTCGCCGGGCGGCACCACGTCGCCGTGGGCGTTGAGCGCGACGCGGCGGCCGCCGGCGCCATATTCGCGCCGTACGATCAGGTTGGTGATGGACTCCATGCCGTAGGCGCGCACTTCATCGGCCGGCACGGGATGGGACTCGGCCGCCAGGCCGAAGCCCTGCAGCAGTTCGGCGGTGCGGACGGCGTGCGGGGCGTTGTTGCCCGGCGGCGTGTCGGTCGGCACGCGCACCAGTTCCTGCAGGAAGCGCACTTCTTCGTCGAAGTGGGCGTCCACCCAGGCGTCGAGTCGGGCGTAATCGGTCATGGTTCAGCTCGTTGCGTCGTTGGCGAGATCGTCGAGCAGCCGCTGCATCGCCTGTGCGGCCAGCTGCATGTCGTGGTTGGTGGTGGATTCGAGCGGGTTGTGGCTGATGCCGGCGTTCTGGCCGCGCACGAACAGCATGGCCTGCGGCATGATCTCGTGCAGCTTCATGGCGTCGTGGCCGGCGCCGCTGGGCATGCAATGGACCGGCACGCCCAGCGCTTGCACCGCGCGTTCCCAGCGCTGCTGCCAGGCCGGCGCGCTGGGCGCGGCGGCGGCGCGCATGGTTTCCTCGAGCGTGTAGCGCAGGCCGCGGCGCAGGCAGATCGCTTCCAGTTCGGCCAGCACGTCGCTGGCCAGCGCATCGCGCTGCGGGTCGCTGGGGGCGCGCAGGTCGAGGCTGAAGCGGCATTCGCCGGGCACCACGTTGATCGAGCCGTTGGGCACTTCCAGCATGCCGACGGTGCCGACCGAGTCGCCGTCGCGCGCGGCGCGGCCTTCGACGAACACGATCAGTTCGGCCGCGGCCACGGCGGCGTCGCGGCGTCGATCCATCGGCGTGGTGCCGGCGTGGCAGGCGGTGCCGTGGATCCGCACGCGGTAGCGCACGCAGCCGTTGATGGAGGTGACCACGCCCAGCGGCAGGCCCATTTCGTTCAGCACGGGACCCTGTTCGATGTGCACTTCGACGAAGCCCAGGTAACGGGCCGGGTCGCGCTTGAGCTTGGGAATGTCATCGACGCACAGTCCCGCGCGCGCCATGGCCTCGCGCATGCTGATGCCGTCGGCGTCCCGTTGTTCGAGCCAGCGCGGCTGGAAGTCGCCGATCAGCGCGCCGGAACCGAGGAAGGTGGCCGGATAGCGCTGGCCTTCTTCTTCGGAAAAGGCGATCACTTCGATGGCGTAGGGCAGGCGCCGGCCCTGGCGCTGCAGCGCGCGCACGCAGGCCATCGGCACGAAGATGCCGAGACGGCCGTCGTATTTGCCGGCATTGCGCACCGTGTCGTAATGGCTGCCGCTCATCAGGATGGGCGCATCGGCGCGGGCCGCGTGATAGCGGCCGACCACGTTGCCGACCGCGTCGATGCCGACTTCGTCGAAGCCGCAGTCGCGCATCCAGTGCGAGATGCGCTGCGCGCAGGCGCGGTGCGCGTCGGTGAGGTAGGTGACGGTGAGCTGGCCGTTCTCGGCGTAGCCCGGGTCGCTGTGCGCGCTGAGCTTTTCCTGCCAGTCCCAGATGTCGTTGCCCAGCTCCGGTTCGACGCCGAAGCGTTCATACAGCCGCACTTCAGCGTCGCGGTGCAACTGGCGCAGGGCCTCGCGGCGTTCGTCGTCCGGCGCGTTGTGCCGGCGGCGCTCCAGCGCCTGGACCAACTGGGTGCCTTGCAGGCTGGCGCCGCGCGGGCTGTATCGGGAAAGCACGAAGGGAAAGCCGAAACGCGCGGCATGGTCGGCGATCAGCGCGGCGGCGTCGGTTCCCGCATCGGGCGCAGGCTGGGCGCGCAGCAGCGCCAGTTGCGTGGCGGCATCGGCGTCGTCCACCGCGCGTTGCAGCGCCAGCTGCAACTGGGCCACGCTGTGCATCGGTCGCGCGCGCACCGCCTGCTCCGCGGCCCAGGGCGCGTGCGGATACAGGTCGGCCAGCATGGCGGCCGCGCCTTGCGGCGTGGCGTCGTTGAATTGGGCGAGGGTGTGGGCCATGGTTGCGCCGTTCAGGGAGCGGGTTGATAGGGATGGCGCGCCTGCCAGTGCCGGGCGATGTCCAGCCGCCGGCAGACCCAGACGCGGTCGTGGCGCGCGATGTGGTCCAGGAAGCGTTGCAGGGCGACGATGCGGCCCGGCCGGCCCAGCAGGCGGCAATGCATGCCGATGCTGAGCATCTTGGGCGCTTCGTCGCCTTCGGCGTAGAGCGCGTCGAAGCTGTCCTTCAAGTACTGGAAGAACGGATCGGCGTGCGAATAGCCCTGCGGCAGCGCGAAGCGCATGTCGTTGCAGTCCAGCGTATAGGGCACGATCAACTGCGGCGCCACGCTGCCGTCGCTCTTTTGCACCCGCATCCAGAACGGCAGGTCGTCGCCGTAGTAGTCGCTGTCGTACTCGAAGCCGCCGTAGTCTGCCACCAGGCGGCGGGTGCGCGGACTGTCGCGGCCGGTGTACCAGCCGAGCGGGCGCGCGCCGGTTAGTTGCGCGATGGCGTCCATGCCCAGGCGCATGTGCTCGCGTTCGGTGGCTTCGTCCACGTTCTGGTAGTGCACCCAGCGCCAGCCGTGGCAGGCGATCTCGTGGTTCAGTTCGACCAGCGCCGCGGCCAGCTCGGGGTGGCGTTGCAGCGCCATGCCGACGGCGAACACCGTCAGCGGCAGGCCGCGCTTTTCGAATTCGCGCAGGATGCGCCAGACGCCCACGCGCGAGCCATACTCGTAGATGCCTTCCATGCTCAGGTGGCGTTCCGGGTAGCTGGCCGGGTTGAACATCTCGGACAGGAACTGTTCGGAGCCGGCGTCGCCGTGCAAGACGCAGTTCTCGCCGCCTTCCTCGTAATTGAGCACGAACTGCACCGCGATGCGGGCGTTGCCGGGCCATTGCGCATGCGGCGGGTTGCGGCCGTAGCCGATCAGGTCGCGCGGATAGGAGTCAGTGGCGTCGTAGGTGCTCATGGCTGGGCAAGCGTGGACATCGTGTTCGACACGATAAGGTAAACCGCATTGTCTGTATACAATTTATGTACATCATTAGTGATGACCCTAATACGGCACGCAAGGCCGGCCGCCATGAAGCGAACAACCCGCCGGCATGCGCTGCCGGCGGGTTGTTCGGGGACATCGGAAAACGGACGTTCAGCGCAGATCGCCGCAGGGCCAGCCGCTGGCGCCGTAGCCGCCGTCAGCCGTTGCGGTAGAGAAAGCTGTAGGCGTTGATCGCCGGCACCCCCCCGAGATGCGCGTACAGCACCCGCGAGCCGGCGGGGATTTCCCCGCGCCGCACGATGTCCATCATGCCCTGCATCGATTTGCCCTCGTAGACCGGGTCGGTCATCATCCCTTCGAGCCGCGCGCACAGGCGGATGGCTTCGTTGGTCTCGGCCGACGGCAGGCCGTAGGCCGGGTAGGCATAGCGCGTATCCAGCACCACGTCGCCGTCCGTGATGGGGCGCTCCAGGCCCACCATGTCGGCGGTGCGGCGCGCGATGCGCAGGATCTGCGCGCGGGTCTGGTCCGGCGTGGCCGAGGCGTCGATGCCGATGACGCGGTCGGCGCGGCCGTCGGCGGCAAAGCCCACCACCATGCCGGCCTGCGTGCTGCCGGTGACGGCGCAGACCACGATGTAGTCGAACTTGAAGCCCAGCTCGGCCTCCTGCCGCCGCACTTCCTCGGCGAAGCCGACATATCCCAGCCCGCCCAACTCATGGTCGGAGGCGCCGGCCGGAATCGCGTACGGCTTGCCCCCGCGCTTGCGCACGTCTTCCAGCGCCTCTTCCCAACTGCGGCGGAAGCCGATGTCGAAGCCCTGGTCCACCAGGCGCACGTCGGCGCCCATCAGCCGGCTCATCATGATGTTGCCGACCCGGTCGTAGACCGCGTCGGAATAGTCCACCCAGTTCTCCTGCACCAGCACGCAGGCCAGGCCGAGCTTGGCGGCCACGGCCGCCACCATGCGGGTGTGGTTGGACTGGATGCCGCCGATGGTCACGAGGGTATCGCAGCCCTGTTCCAGCGCCTGCGGAATCAGGTATTCCAGCTTGCGCAGCTTGTTGCCGCCGAACGCCAGGCCGCTGTTGCAGTCCTCGCGCTTGGCGTAGATCTCGACCTTGCCGCCGAGGTGGGCGGACAGGCGCTCGAGCTTCTCGATGGGAGTGTCGCCGAAGGTCAGGCGATGGCGGGGAAAGCGTTGCAGATCCATGCGGGCTCCTGGGAGTGTCGGTCCGGGCGGACGGCGCCGCGGATGGAAAAATCATAGGAACCGGTCGGATTGTTGGTCAATTGCGTATTTTTTGAATTTGTCCGGTTTAAATTTTCCAATAAATTTATTTTTCGATCTAATATTTATGAATAAAAAATAAATACCAAATTAAATTTTATAGGGACATATTAAATGGCCGCCATCGCCGGGCTGGATCGCATCGACCGCCAGATCCTGCGCCTGCTGCAGCAGGACGCCCAGATCACAAACCTGGACCTGAGCGCGCGCGTCCATCTCAGCCCCGCGGCCTGCCTGCGGCGGGTGGAAAAACTGCGCACCGAGGGCATCATCCGCAAGACGGTGGCGTTGCTGGAACCGGCCGAGGTCGAGATGGCCACGCTGGTCATCGTCGGAGTGGTGCTGGACCGCTCCACGCCCGAGTCCTTCACCGATTTCGAGGCGGCCGCGCGCGGCATCAGCGGTTGCCTCGAATGCCATCTGGTGGCCGGTGAGTTCGACTACTTCCTGATGCTGCGCATCCGCGACCTGGAACGCTTCAACAAGCTGCACGCGGGCGAGATCATCAAGCTGCCCGGCGTGCGCCAGATCCGCACTTTTTTCGTGCTCAAGGAGATCCTGTCGACCACCGAATTGCCGCTCTGACGAGGCAATTGCGCAACATCCGGCGCGGATGCCGAAAAAAATGCCGCAATGCGGCATTTTTCGTTGGCGGAATTTGCTGGCGCGTAGACGGCGTAATTGCAGGGGTTGCGCGGACATTCCAACACCGCATGAAGCCATTCCGCATGCGCTTTTGCGTCACGCAATCGCAAGAAGACGCCCATAAACTCAAAGGGTTATACTTTCATCCATACGGCTTTCAAGGCTTGTACGCGCCTTCTGCCCCTGCTATCCGCTAAACGGGAAGCCCGTGTCGCGGAAGGTTTTCCTGCATCGTAATCGAGTGAAGCACTCGTAAAGGTGAAGCGATTATGTCTTCGGAAATAGAATCCCTATCCACGTCTTACTTGTTTGGGGGGAATGCCCCCTACGTTGAGGAGCTTTACGAAGCCTACCTCGACAACCCCGGTTCGGTACCTGACAACTGGCGCGAATACTTCGACCAGCTGCAGCACGCTCCCGCCACCGACGGCCAGGAATCCACCCGCGACCAGGCCCACGCTCCCATCGTCGAATCGTTCGCCCAGCGCGCCAAGGCCAATGCCTTCGTGCAACGCGCCGCCGAACCCGACCTGAGCGTCGCCTCCAAGCAAGTCTCGGTGCAATCGCTCATCGCCGCCTACCGTTCGCTCGGTTCGCGCTGGGCCGACCTGGATCCGCTCAAGCGCCAGGAACGTCCGCCGATCCCGGAACTCGATCCGGCCTTCTACGGCCTGACCGAAGCCGACCTGGACCAGACCTACTCGGCCACCAACACCTACTTCACGACCGCCAGCACCATGACGCTGCGCGACATCCTGAAGGCGCTGCGCGACACGTACTGCCGCAGCATCGGTGCCGAATTCACGCACATCTCCGACCCCGCCGCCAAGCGCTGGATCCAGGAACGCCTGGAAACCACGCTGGGCGCGCCGAGCTACACGGCCGAGGAAAAGCGCCACATCCTGCAGCAGCTGACCGAATCCGAAGGCCTCGAGCGTTTCCTGCACACCAAGTACGTCGGCCAGAAGCGCTTCTCGCTGGAAGGCGGCGAAAGCTTCATCGCCTCGATGGACGAAGTGGTGAACCACGCCGGTGAAAACGGCGTCCAGGAAATCGTGGTCGGCATGGCCCACCGCGGCCGCCTGAACCTGCTCGTGAACATCATGGGCAAGATGCCCGGCGACCTGTTCGCCGAGTTCGAAGGCAAGCACGCCGAAGGCCTGACCGACGGCGACGTGAAGTACCACAACGGCTTCTCGAGCGACCTGTCGACCCGTGGCGGTCCGGTGCACCTGTCGCTGGCGTTCAACCCGTCCCACCTGGAAATCGTCAACCCCGTGGTCGAAGGCAGCGCGCGCGCCCGCCAGGAACGCCGCGGCGACGCCGAAGGCAAGCAGGTGCTGCCGGTGCTGGTGCACGGCGACGCGGCCTTCGCCGGCCAGGGCGTGGTGATGGAAACCCTGAACCTGGCCCAGACCCGCGGCTACGGCACGGGCGGCACGATGCACATCGTCATCAACAACCAGATCGGCTTCACCACGTCGGATCCGCGCGACTCGCGCTCGACGCTGTATTGCACCGACGTGGCCAAGATGATCGAAGCGCCGGTGTTCCACGTCAACGGCGACGATCCCGAAGCCGTCGTGTTCGTCACCAAGCTGGCCCTGGATTACCGCCTGCAGTTCCGCCACGACGTCGTCGTCGACATCGTCTGCTTCCGCAAGCTGGGCCACAACGAGCAGGACACCCCGTCGCTGACGCAGCCCCTGATGTACAAGCGCATCGGCCACCATCCCGGCACGCGCAAGCTGTACGCCGACAAGCTGACCACGCAGGGCGTGCTGGCCGAAGGCGAAGCCGACCAGTTGGTCAAGGACTACCGCCAGCTGATGGAAGACGGCCAGCGCACCATCGAACCGGTGCTGACCGACTACAAGAGCAAGTACGCCATCGACTGGTCGCCGTTCCTGGGCGCCAAGTGGACCGACCAGGCCGACACCGCCGTGCCGCTGGCCGAGCTCAAGCGCATCGGCGAACGCATCACCACCGTGCCGGAAGGCTTCACGGTGCACCCGCTGGTCGCCAAGCTGCTGAACGACCGCCGCACCATGGCCAAGGGCGAGATGAACCTGGACTGGGGCATGGGCGAACACCTCGCCTTCGCCACGTTGGTGTCGTCGGGCTACGCCATCCGCATCACCGGCCAGGACTCGGGCCGCGGCACGTTCACGCACCGCCACGCCGTGCTGCACGACCAGAACCGCGAACGCTGGAACGACGGCACCTACATTCCGCTGCAGAACGTCTCGGAAGGCCAGGCCCCGTTCACCGTGATCGACTCGGTGCTGTCCGAAGAGGCCGTGCTGGGCTTCGAATACGGCTACTCCAGCGCCGAACCCAACACGCTGACCATCTGGGAAGGCCAGTTCGGTGACTTCGTCAATGGCGCCCAGGTCGTGATCGACCAGTTCATCAGCTCCGGCGAAGCCAAGTGGGGCCGCCAGTCGGGCCTGACCCTGATGCTGCCGCACGGCTACGAAGGCCAGGGTCCCGAGCACTCGTCGGGCCGCATCGAGCGCTTCCTGCAGCTGTGCGCCGACAACAACATGCAGGTGATCCAGCCGACCTCGGCTTCGCAGATCTTCCACGTGCTGCGCCGCCAGATGATCCGTCCGTTCCGCAAGCCGCTGGTGCTGTTCACGCCCAAGTCGCTGCTGCGCAACAAGGACGCCGGCTCGCCCCTGACCGAACTGGCCGGCGGCAGCTTCCGCCCGGTGATCGGCGAGGTCGACGAGGCCATCGACGCCGCCAAGGTCAAGCGCGTGCTGGCTTGCTCGGGCAAGGTCTACTACGATCTGGTCAATGCCCGCCGTGAACGTGGCGCCGACAACGTCGCCATCATCCGCGTCGAGCAGCTGTACCCGTTCGCGCACAAGTCGTTCGAGGCCGAACTGCGCAAGTACCCGAAGGCAACCGAAGTGATCTGGGTCCAGGACGAACCGCAGAACCAGGGCCCGTGGTTCTACGTTCAGCATCACGTGTACGAGAACATGGTCGAAGGCCAGAAGCTGGGCTACGCCGGTCGCGCCGCGTCGGCTTCGCCGGCGGTGGGCTACCTGGCCAAGCACCAGGAGCAGCAAAAGGCGCTGATCGAAGCGGCTTTCGCGCCCAAGTTCAAGGCCATGCTGACCAAGTAACCCAACCCGATGCACGCGCGGCGCGCGGCAAGGTGCAGAAACCCGGTTTCGAACTTTGTCCGTGTCGCGCGGTCCAGAACACACACTCTACGGAATAAACAAAATGGCTATCACCGACGTCGTCGTCCCCCAACTCTCCGAATCCGTTTCCGAAGCGACCCTGCTGACCTGGAAGAAGCAGCCCGGCGCTGCCGTCGAAGCGGACGAAATCCTGATCGAAGTCGAAACCGACAAGGTCGTGCTGGAAGTGCCGGCCCCCGCCTCGGGCGTGCTGGCTGAAATCGTCAAGGGCGATGGCAGCACCGTGACCTCGGGCGAAGTCCTGGCCCGTATCGACACCGCCGGCAAGGCCGCCGCCACCCCGGCCACCGCCCCCGCCGCCGAAGCGCCCAAGGCCGCCGCGCAAGCCGCCGCCGCCCCGGCCGCTCCCGCCTCGACCGCCGCCGCCGGCGTGGCTTCGCCCGCCGCCGCCAAGATCCTCGCCGAAAAGGGCGTGGACGCTGCCAGCGTCGCCGGCACCGGCCGTGACGGCCGCGTCACCAAGGGCGACGCCCTGAACGCCAGCGCCCCCGCCGCCAAGGCCGCCCCGGCCAAGGCCCCGGCCGCCCCCGCCCCGACCACGCTGTCGCTGGACGGCCGTCCGGAACAGCGCGTGCCGATGAGCCGCCTGCGCGCCCGCATCGCCGAGCGCCTGCTGCAATCGCAACAGGAAAACGCGATCCTGACCACGTTCAACGAAGTGAACATGCAAGCGGTCATCGATCTGCGCAACAAGTACAAGGACAAGTTCGAGAAGGAACACGGCATCAAGCTGGGCTTCATGTCGTTCTTCGTCAAGGCCGCCGTTGCCGCGCTCAAGAAGTTCCCGCTGATCAACGCCTCGATCGACGGCAAGGACATCATCTACCACGGCTACTTCGACATCGGTATCGCTGTCGGCAGCCCGCGTGGCCTGGTGGTGCCGATCCTGCGCAACGCCGACCAGCTGTCCATCGCTGAAATCGAGAAGACCATCGCCGACTTCGGCCGCCGCGCCGCCGACGGCAAGCTGGGCATCGAAGAGATGACCGGCGGCACGTTCTCGATCTCCAACGGTGGCGTGTTCGGCTCGATGCTGTCGACCCCGATCATCAACCCGCCGCAATCGGCCATCCTGGGCGTGCACGCCACCAAGGAACGCGCCGTGGTGGAAAACGGCCAGATCGTCATCCGTCCGATGAACTACCTGGCCCTGTCCTACGACCACCGCATCATCGACGGCCGCGAAGCCGTGCTGGGCCTGGTCGCCATGAAGGACGCCCTGGAAGATCCGCAGCGCCTGTTGCTGGACCTGTAATCTCGGCGCCCTGAGCCCGGCGTCCGCGCGACCTGTGTGTCGGCGGCGCCCGGCCGGCCCCAGGGGCCGGCCTGCGCGGGCCGGGGCGAGTTTCACTCCCTCCTCATTCGCGAGAACACTATGTCCAAACAATTCGACGTCGTCGTCATCGGCGCGGGCCCCGGCGGCTACATCGCCGCCATCCGCGCCGCGCAGCTCGGCATGTCGGTGGCCTGCATCGACGCCTGGCAGAATGGCCAAGGCGGCCCGGCTCCCGGCGGCACCTGCACCAACGTCGGCTGCATCCCGTCCAAGGCGCTGCTGCAATCGTCCGAACACTTCGAGCAGGCCAACCACCACTTCGCCGAGCACGGCATCGAGGTCAAGGGCGTCAGCCTGAAGCTCGACACGCTGATCGGCCGCAAGAACTCGGTGGTCAAGCAGAACAACGACGGCATCCTGTACCTGTTCAAGAAGAACAAGGTCACCTTCTTCCACGGCAAGGGCGCGTTCGCCGGCCAGGTCGAGGGTGGCTGGGCCATCAAGGTCACCGGCACCGCCGAGGAAGACCTGGTTGCCAAGCACGTGGTGGTCGCCACCGGTTCGTCGGCGCGCGAGCTGCCCGGCCTGCCGTTCGATGAAAAGGTCGTGCTGTCCAACGACGGCGCGCTGAACATCGGCGCCGTGCCGAAGACGCTGGGCGTGATCGGCGCCGGCGTGATCGGCCTGGAAATGGGCAGCGTGTGGCGCCGCCTTGGCGCGGAAGTCACCATCCTGGAAGCGATGCCGGAGTTCCTGGCCGCCGCCGACCAGCAAGTGGCCAAGGAAGCCCTCAAGGCCTTCACCAAGCAAGGCCTGAACATCCGGATGGGCGTCAAGATCGGCGAGATCAAGGCGACCGCCAAGTCGGTGACCGTGCCCTACGTCGACGCCAAGGGCGCCGAGCAGAAGCTGGTGGTGGACAAGCTGATCGTCTCGATCGGCCGCGTGCCCTACACCGGCGGCCTGAATGCCGACGCCGTGGGCCTGAAGCTCGACGAGCGCGGCTTCATCGCCGTGGACGGCGACTGCAAGACCAACCTGCCCAACGTCTGGGCGGTGGGCGACGTGGTGCGCGGGCCGATGCTGGCGCACAAGGCCGAGGAAGAGGGCGTGGCGGTTGCCGAGCGCATCGCCGGCCAGCACGGCCACGTCAACTTCGACACCGTGCCGTGGGTGATCTACACCTCGCCGGAAATCGCCTGGGTCGGCAAGACCGAGCAGCAGCTCAAGGCCGAAGGCCGCGAGTACAAGGCCGGCAGCTTCCCGTTCCTGGCCAACGGCCGCGCCCGCGCGCTGGGCGACACCACCGGCTTTGCCAAGGTGATCGCCGACGCCAAGACCGACGAGGTCCTGGGCGTGCACATCGTGGGCCCGATGGCCTCGGAACTGATCTCGGAAGCCGTGACCATCATGGAATTCCGCGGCGCCGCCGAAGACATCGCCCGCATCTGCCACGCGCACCCGACGCTGTCGGAAGCCGTGAAGGAAGCCGCCCTGGCCGTCGACAAGCGCGCCTTGAACTTCTGATCCGCCACGCTGCGGCTCTGCCAAAGGGGGCGGGTTTTCGGACCCGCCCTTTTTTTCTTTTGCCTGTGCCATCTCCATGAACGTCCGCGAATACTACGAACACGCCCTGGCCGAACGCGGCTACAAGCCCGACGAAGCCCAGAAGAAGGCGATCGACCGGCTGCAGCGCTATTACGACGAGTGGGTCAAGTTCAAGGCGATGCGCTCGAACGCCCTGAAGAAGCTGCTGAACCGCCCCGATGTGCCGCGTGGCGTGTATCTGTGGGGCGGGGTGGGGCGCGGCAAGAGCTTTTTGATGGACGCCTTCTACGCCACCGTGCCGGTGGTGCGCAAGACGCGCCTGCACTTCCATGAGTTCATGCGCGGCGTGCATCGCGAGCTGGAAGAAGTGAAGGGCATGCAGGACCCGCTGGACGAGGTCGCCAAGCGCGTGGCCAAGCGCTATCGCCTGATCTGCTTTGACGAGTTCCACGTGTCGGACGTGGCGGACGCGATGATCCTGCACCGCCTGCTGTTCAAGCTGTTCGAATACGGCACCTCGTTTGTCATGACGTCCAACTACGAACCGTCCACGCTGTATCCCGACGGCCTGCACCGCGACCGCGTGCTGCCCGCGATCGAGCTGATCCAGGCGCGCATGGATGTGATGAACGTGGATGCCGGCGTCGACTATCGCCGCCGCTCGCTGGAGCAGGTGCAGTGCTACCACACGCCGCTGGACGAGCATGCGCAGCAGGCCTTGCAGCAGGCCTTCGACAGCCTGGCCGACACGCCACCGCAGGAGCCGCTGCTGCATATCGAGCATCGCGAAATCCGCGCGCTGGCGCTGGCCGGTTCGGTGGTGTGGTTCGACTTCGCCACGCTTTGCGGCGGCCCGCGTTCGCAGAACGACTACCTGGAACTGGCCAACCGCTTCCATGCGGTGATCCTGTCCGGCGTGCCGCGCATGGGTCCGCGCCAGGCTTCCGAGGCGCGCCGTTTCACCTGGCTGATCGACGTCTTCTACGACCATCGCGTCAAGCTGATCATGTCGGCCGAATGCGAGCCGGAAGAGATCTACACCGAGGGCGCGCTCGCCAACGAGTTCCATCGCACGGTATCGCGCATCCTGGAAATGCAGTCGCGCGAATACCTCGAGTCGGAACGCCGCCTGACCGCAACGTTGTAGTTATGCCGCAAGCGTCCGCGCGCGGGGCGGACGTGGCGCAATTTGCGGCATTTGCGTTGGTAATGCAAGTCATTATCAATTAACATCCGAAGACTTCTGGTCCCGCGCCGCAGTCTTCCCGTGTCCTCCTCCCTCCTTTCGTCTCCGGCCTCCTGCGCCGATGCGCCCGCCACGCAGGTCGACGGCCTGTACCGGGACCATCGGCCCTGGCTGTTCGGCTGGCTGCGCCGCAAGCTCGGTTGCGCGCATCGCGCCGAGGACCTGGCGCAGGACGTGTTCGTGCGCGTGATCCAGGGCCGCAAGACGGTGCGGGCCGGCGAGGCTCGGGCGCTGCTGACCACCATCGCCAAGGGGCTGGTGATCGATCATCAGCGCCACGCGGCGCTGGAACATGCCTACCTGGCCTATCTGGCCGACCTGCCCGAGGCCCATGCGCCGTCGCCCGAGACACAGGCCGAGCAGATGCAGGCCCTGATGCGACTTGACCGCCTGCTCGACAGCCTTCCGCCCAAGGCGCGCTCGGCCTTCCTGCTGTCGCAGCTGGACGGCCTGACCTATCCCGAAATCGCCCAGAGGCTGGGCGTGTCGCTCAGTTCCGTGCAGCAGTACATGGTGCGCGCCATGTCGGCCTGTTATGCCGCGCTTTATGACTAGCGCCGCCACGCCGCCCGATGCCGTGGTGCGCCAGGCCATCGCCTGGTGGGCGCGCCTGCAGTCGGGCATAGTCGATGCCGGCGAGCGCGAGGCCTGTCAGGCCTGGCTGGCGCAGGATCCGGCGCATCGCAAGGCCTGGGAGCGGTTGGAAACGATCGGCCGCGATGCGCGCCGCGTGCCGGCGGCGCTGGCGCATACGGCGCTGGACGGCCCGGCGACGCCCGACCGCCGCGTGGCCCTGCGCAATTTGCTGACGCTGGCTGGGGTGGGCGTGGCGGGTTGGGCTGGCTACCGGCATGCGCCGTGGCAGCGCCTGGCCGCCGATGTCAGCACCGGCATCGGCGAACGGCGCGCGGTGGCGGTGGCCGACGGCCTGCACGTCACCCTGAACAGCGACAGCGCGCTGCGGCTGGCAAGCGGCGCGCGCGGCATCCACCTGTTGCGCGGCGAGATCCTGGTGAGCGCGCAGGCGCGACCAGGCGCCGCCCCGGTGCGCGTGGACACCGGCCATGGTGTGCTGCTGGCGGACAACGCGCGTTTCGACGTGCGCCGCACGCCGCGTGGCGCACAGTTGGGTGTCTACGAGGGCAGTGTCGCCTTGCTGCGCGATGGCGCGTCGACGCAGGCTGCCGAAGCGGGCGAACGCCTGAGCTACGACGACCTGGGCGGGGTCGAGCGGCAGGCGGCCGATCCGGATCGCCTGGCCTGGGTCGACGGTCTGGTGGTGGCCAAGGACTGGCGCCTGGACCATTTCGCCGACTACCTGGCGCGCCAGCGAGTCGGCGTGATACGGGTGGACCCGGCAGTGGCGGGCCTGCGGCTGTCGGGCGTGTTCCCGCTGGACGACGCCGAGCGCGCGCTCCGGGCGCTGGTGCCGGCGCTGCCCATCGTGGTGACGCGCCACACACAGTACTGGCTGCAGGTCGGGCCACGCGCGGCCTGAACGTTACAAATTTCCTGATCGATGCATTGCAGGTTTTCCTTCCTGGTACGGAAAGGCAGAGATAGAGACCTACGTACAAGGGAGTTTTTCGTGTCCGCTTCATCTTGCCCGTGCCTGGGCGCATCCTTGACCGCCGGCCGCCTGGCCGTGCTTGCCGCCACTTGCGCCGGCGCCTGGCTGGCCGCCGCGCCCGCCGCCTGGGCGCAAGCGTCGCCCGCCGCGGCCCAGGCGCCGCGCACCTATCAGATCGCCGCTGGCCCGCTGGGCGATGCGCTGACCCAATTCGCGCGCAGCGCGGGCGTGGTGCTGTCGTTCGATCCGGCGCAGGTGCGCGGCCTGCGTTCCGAAGGCCTGGACGGCGCCTATCCGGTGGGTGCGGGCTTCGCCCGCATCCTGGCAGGCAGCGGCCTGCAGGCGCGGGCCCAGGCCGGCAACACCTGGACGCTGGTGGCGGCGCCCGCTGGCGACACGCAGACGCTGGCGCCCGTGACGGTGTCGGGCAGTTCCTTGAGCGCGCTGGCGCCGACCGTGGGCTACGTGGCCAGCGCCAGCGTCAGCGCCACCAAGACCGACACCCCGCTGATCGAGACGCCGCAATCGGTGTCCGTGGTCACGCGCGAGCAGATCGCGGAGCAGGGCGCGCAGACGCTGAACCAGGTGTTGCGCTACACGCCCGGCGTGGCGACCGAAACGCGCGGCGCGACCGCCACGCGGCTGGACCAGTTCAGCGTGCGCGGCTTTTCCGCATCGACCTACCTGGACGGCCTGCGCGTGTTCGGCGGGCGCGACGCCCTGCCACAGGTGGACGCCTACCGCCTGGAACGCGTCGACGTGCTGAAAGGACCTGCCTCGGTGATGTACGGGCAGGGCGGCCCGGGCGGGGTGGTCAACCAGGTCAGCAAGCGGCCGCTGGAAGAAACCCTGCGCGAAGTCGAGCTGCAGGTCGGCAACTACGACTACCGGCGCGCCAACTTCGACTTCGGCGGCCCGCTGGATGCGGACGGCAGGTACCTGTACCGCCTGGTGGGATCGGGCTACATGTCCGACGGCCAGATCGACCACACCAAGGAGCGCCGCTATTTCGTCTCGCCGGCCTTCACCTGGAAGCCCAACGGCGACACCTCGCTGACCGTGCTGACGAACTTCCAGCGCGATCCCGACATGGGTTCCTATGGCGCCGCGCCGCCCATGCGCACACTGCTGTCGGCGCCGGATGGCATCCGCCTGTCGCCGCGCTACTACGACGGCGACGCCAATTTCGAGAAGAGCGACCGCAAGAGTTATTCGCTCGGCTACGTGCTGGACCACCGCTTCAGCGATGCTCTGAAGGCGACGCAGAGCCTGCGCTGGACCCATTCCGACGCCAAGTACCGCAGCGTCTATGGCGCGTCCAGCCGCTTCTACGGCTACACCGACAGCCGTTATCTGTACCAGCAGCGCGCCGCGATCGCGACCGACGTCGAGGTCGGCGCGCTGACCATCGACAATAACCTGCAGGCGCGCTTCGATACCGGCGCCTTCGGCCACACGGTGCTGCTGGGCTTCGACTACCAGCATGTCAAGACCGACACGCTGTCCGGTTTTGGCAGCGCGCCCCCGCTGAATGTGATGAACCCGGACAACCACCAGGACATCCCGGTGCCGGCGTTCTCCACCGACGCCACCACCACGCAGTACCAGACCGGCCTGTACTTCCAGGACCAGATCAAGATCGACCGCCTTTCGGTGCTGCTGGGCGGACGCTACGACTGGTCGCGCAATGTCGGTGAAAGCACCGCCATCGCCACCGGCCGCACCACGCCCTCGTCGTTGCGCGCCGAGGCCTTCACCGGCCGCTTCGGCGTGATCTACAACTTCGACAACGGCGTGGCGCCGTACTTCAGCTATTCCGAATCGTTCGAGCCGCAGTCGGGCACGGGCTGGAACAATGCGCCGTTCAAGCCGATCGAGGGCAACCAGTACGAGGTCGGCATCAAGTACCAGCCGCCGGGCAGCGCGACCCTGCTGTCGGTGGCGGCATTCGACATCCGCCGCGAGAACATGCTGACCACCGATCCCGATCCGACGCACCTGTGCGGCACCTCGAACGCGCGTTGCCAGATCCAGTCCGGCGAACTGCGCACGCAGGGCATCGAACTGGAAGCCAAGACCGAACCGCTGCGCGGCCTGACGCTGATGGCCGGCTATTCGCTGCTGGACAACGCCTACTCCAAGGCCAACCCCGGCACCACGGGCCTGAACCTGAAGGGCAAGGCGCCGGTGGGCGTGCCGTCACAGCAGGCCTCGGCCTGGGCCCGCTACCAGTTGCAGGGCGGCCCGCTGGCCGGCCTGGGCGTGGGCGGCGGCGTGCGCTACATCGGGTCGTCGTACGGCGACGAGGCCAACACCATGAAGGTGCCATCGGTGACGCTGTTCGACCTGATGCTGGACTACGACATGGGCCGTGTGTCGCCGTCGCTCAAGGGCATGCAGGTGGCGTTGAACGTCCAGAACCTGTTCGACAAGGAATACATCGCATCGTGCTCGGGCGATTCGTGGTGCTGGTACGGCTACCAGCGCTCGATCAAGGCCAGCCTGCGCTATCGCTGGTAGCGTGGCCGGCGTGTCCGCGGCCGGGCCACGGACACGCTTTCAGGCAGTCTCTCGCATCGTAGTGAGAATGGTTATAATTCAAGCCCAACCGACACGGAACCCGCCGCGGGGCGATTCCGGATCGGCATTCACAACAGGAAAATCGACAATGAAATTCGCAAGGACTTTGGCAGCCGTGGCGCTGCTGGGCAGCGCCGGCGCGGCGCAGGCGCACTTCGTCTGGCTCGAGCGGGCCGACCAGGGGGCGGCAAAGGCGTACTTCGGCGAATGGGCGGACGACCTGCGCGAAAAGCGCGACGGCCTGCTGGGCAAGGTCCTGGTGGCGCCGGTGGTCACCGGCGCCGACGGCAAGGCGCTCAAGGCGTCGGCCCAGGGGGCGGATTTCGTCGAGTTTGCCGCCAGCGGCAAGGGCGATGTGCGCCTGTCGCAGCCGATCCAGTTCAAGGACACGCTGATGCAGTACGGCGCCAAGGCCGGCCGCGAAGACACCCAGGGCAAGCTCGACCTGGAACTGGTGCCGGCCGCGGCGGGCAGCAATACCTTCGTGCTGCAGTTCAAGGGCAAGCCGCAGGCCAAGACCGAAGTCACCGTGTTCGGCCCGCCCAAGTGGGAAAAGCGCTTGCGCAGCGACGAGAACGGCCGCATCGAGATCACCACGCCGTGGCCGGGCCAGTACGTGCTGGAAGCCGCCCACGTCGAGGACAAGGCCGGCGAGGCCGACGGCAAGGCTTACGCCAAGATCCGCTACGTTTCCACCCTGACCTTCAACGTGACCAAGTGAAAGCTCCCGCAGCCGGCGCAGGCATGATGCGCTACCGTCTGGCCGTGGCCTCGCGGGCCCTGGCCGCCATCCTCGGCGGCTACGGCCTGGCCTCGGCGGCCGCGGCCTGCCTGGCCGTCTGGCTGCCCATGCAGCGCGCCGACGCCGTCGTCACGGCGCAGATGTCGGCCTTCGTGGTCTACACCTGTGGCGTCATCTGGGTGTTCGCCACCCGCAACGCCTGGCGCGCCTGGGCCGGCATCCTGTTGCCGGCGGCGCTGTTCGGCGGCCTGTTCCTGATCGGCCGCATGGTGGGGGGCGCATGAAACCCAGTACCGGAAAAGCGCAAGGCGAAGAGGGCCTGCGCCAATCCATGTCGTGGCTGCACACCTGGTCGGGCTTGATCTTCGGCTGGGTGCTGTTCGCCATGTTCCTGACCGGCACGCTGTCATTCTTCCGCCCCGAAATCACCCGCTGGATGCAGCCGGAGATCCAGGCGCAGGCCGCGCCCACGCTCGAATCCGTGACCATGGCGCAGCGTTACCTGACCGAGCATGCGCCCGACGCCAAGCGCTGGTTCATCACGCCGCCGACCGACCGCGAACCGCTGATCCAGCTGCTGTACCAGGTGCCCAAGCCCAAGCCGGGCGAGCGCGGTTTCGTGCGCGTCAAGCTCGATCCGCGGACCGGGCAGGCCGTCCAAGGGCGCGAGACGCGCGGCGGGGATTTCTTCTACCGCTTCCACTTCGAACTCGAAACGGCGTTCCCATGGGGGCGCTGGCTCGCCAGCATCGCCGGCATGTTCATGCTGGTGGCGATCATCAGCGGCATCATCACCCACAAGAAGATCTTCGCCGATTTCTTCACGTTCCGCCCGAAGAAGGGCGGCCAGCGGGCCTGGATGGACGGCCACAACGCGTTGTCGGTGCTGGGGCTGCCATTCCACCTGATGATCACGTTCAGCGGCCTGGTGCTGTTCATGGCCATGCTGATGCCCGCGGGCATCATGGCGGTCTACGAAAATCCGCGCCAGTATTCCGACGATGTATTCCCCGGGTTCAAGGTCACGCCACCGCGTAACGAACCCGCGCCGCTGGTCGCGCTGGCGCCGCTGGTGGAGCAGGTCGAGCAGCGTTGGCAGGGCCGGGTCGGCCGCGTCACGGTCAACAACCCCGGCGACGCCGGCGCCACCGTCACCTTGACGCGCGATGCGGCCGATGGCGTGTCCTATGGCCGGCTCGCGCCCTACGCGCGCTTTGATGGCGTCACCGGCGCCTTCCAGGAAGGGCAGGACGAGCTCAGTCCCACCGTGCGCACCGCTGGCGTGATCGTCGGGCTGCACCTGGGCCTGTTTGCCGAACCGCTGTTGCGCTGGTTCTATTTCCTGGTCAGTCTGGCGGGCACCGGCATGGTCGGTTCCGGCCTGGTGCTGTGGATCGCCAAACGGCGCCAGAAGGCGCGCCCCGGCGCGCGCGAGGCCTTCTCGCTGCGCCTGGTCGATGGCTTGAACGCCGGCACCATCGCTGGCCTGTTCATCGCGGTCGCCGCGTTCTTCTGGGCCAACCGCCTGGTGCCGGCCGACCTGCCGGGCCGCCCGCTATGGGAAGTGCGGGCGTTCTTCGCGGCCTGGGGCCTGTCGCTGGTGTACGCCTTCGTGTTCCACAAGCGCAAATGGGTGGACCTGCTCTCGGCCGCCGCCGCGTCGCTGGCGCTGGTGCCGGTGATCAACGCCGTGACCACCTCGCGCCACCTGGGCGTGTCCCTGCCGACCGGTGACTGGGTGATGGCCGGTTTCGACCTGACCTGCCTGGCGGGCGCGCTGCTGCTGGGCTGGATGGCGCGCAAGGCCGCCCGCGCGCGCAAGGCGCCGGCCAAGGCCGGCGGCAAGGCCGCGGCCCGGACGGCGGCGCCGGCGCAAGTCCAGGCCCGACCCCAACCCGACACGCAAGCCCAATCCGTCGCCCGGCCGCGCGCGCCGGTCGCGTCCGCGATGGCGCAAGCCACGCCTTCCGAAGCCGCCTATGAACCGAGGTGATACGCCATGACGCTCGCCGCCTTCTGCCTGGCCTACGCGGGGTTCTCCGCCCTGTGCCTGGGCATGGACCGTCACTACGAAGACCTGTTCGACCGCGCCTTGCCGCGCCGCCATCGCGTGCCGCTGCGCACCTTCGGCTGGCTGGCGCTGGCGCTGTCCCTGTGCGCCTCGGCCGCGGTCTGGGGCTGGAGCTACGGCACCGTCGAATGGATCGGCATCCTCAGCATCGCGGGCCTGCTGCTGATCTGGTTCCTGACCTTCCGGCCACGCGCCGCGTTGACGGCCGGCGGGCTGTGCGCGGTGGCTGCGCCCTTGCTGGCCGTCCTGTAGGCGCACCGTCGGCCTGGTGTCCGCGTCCGCGCGCGCACCCGCCGCGCAAGGGCGGCGTCGCGCCCGGGCGGCGCCGGTCATTCAGGCGCCCCGCGCGGCACGTTACACTGGGCGTTTCACCAAGCAAACGCCTTCATCGTCCATGAATACCCGCGTCCTCACTGGCATCACCACCTCCGGAACCCCTCACCTCGGCAACTACGCTGGCGCGATCCGCCCGGCGGTCCAGGCCAGCACGCAACCGGGTGTCGACGCGTTTTTCTTCCTGGCCGACTACCACGCGCTGATCAAGTGCGACGACCCGGCCCGCGTGGCACGCTCGCGGCTTGAGATCGCCGCCACCTGGCTGGCGGTGGGGCTCGACCCGGAACGCGTGACCTTCTATCGCCAGTCGGACATCCCCGAGATCCCCGAACTGAGCTGGCTGCTGACCTGCGTCACGGCCAAGGGCCTGATGAACCGCGCGCATGCCTACAAGGCCTCGGTCGACCAGAACGTGGCCAAGGGCGTGGACCCCGACGATGGCGTGACCATGGGCCTGTTCTCGTATCCGGTGCTGATGGCCGCGGACATCGTCATGTTCAACGCCAACAAGGTGCCGGTGGGCCGCGACCAGATCCAGCACCTGGAAATGGCGCGCGACATCGCCCAGCGCTTCAACCACCTGTACGGCCGCGAGTACTTCACGCTGCCCGAGGTTGCCATCGAAGAAGACGTGGCCACCTTGCCGGGCCTGGACGGTCGCAAGATGTCCAAGAGCTACAACAACACCATCCCGTTGTTCGAGGGCGGCGCCAAGGCCCTGCGCGCCTCGATCATGCGCATCGTCACCGACTCGCGCGAACCAGGCGAACCCAAGGACGCCGAAGGCTCGCACCTGTACACCATCTATCGCGCCTTCGCCACGCATGAACAGGCCACGGCGTTCCGCCAGCAGCTCGAGCAAGGCCTGGGTTGGGGCGAGGCCAAGCAGGCGCTCTACGACCATCTGGAGAACCTGCTGGCGCCCATGCGCGAGCGCTACTTCGACCTGATGGCCAACCCCGGCCGCATCGAAGACGTGCTGCAGGCGGGCGCCGCCAAGGCGCGCAAGCTGGCGGTGCCGATGATGCGCGAGCTGCGCGAGGCCGTGGGCCTGCGCAACCTGAATGCGCAGGCGCCGGGCAAGCAGGCGCAGGCCAAGAAGGAAAAGGGCAAGGGCGCGCGCTTCGTCAGCTTCCGCGATGAAGACGGCGGCTTCCGCTTCCGCCTGCTGGCCGCGGATGGCGAGGAACTACTGCTGTCGCAACGTTTTGCCGACCCCAAGGAGGCTGGCGCGCTGATGCGACGCCTGCAGTCGGAATCGCCAGAGGCGCTGTTGCAAGCCACCGCCGATGGCCTGGCCGCGGTACTGGACGGCGCGGTCGTGGCGGCGGCGCCCGCGGGCGCCGCCGGTGACGCGCAGGCGCAGTTGGCGAAAGCGCGCGACGCGTTGCTGTCGATGGCGCAGGAATAACGCGGCGAGCGCAACGACAAGGGCGGCGCGATTGCGCCGCCCTTGTCGTTTGTAATCCGAAACCGATACCGCTTAACGCGCGCCGGCGGAGACGATGCGGCCGTCGCGCACCTGGAAGCGCTGCGCATTGCCCTGGCCGGCGATCTCGAGCATGTCGCCTTCCGAATAGCCGGTGACCGTCGGGCAATCGAGCCATTCCGGGTTGATGAACGGAAAGTACTTCAGCGTTCCGCTGCCCTGGCTGGCGAAGTCGAAGGTGGTGTTGGCCACGACTTCCGGATCCCACTGGCTGGCATCGAAGGTCAGGACACAGCCGGCGCCGATACGGTAGATGATGCTTGCGCCCATGCTGGCAAAGCCGAGCGCGCCGACATGCAATTGCGCGCCGTTGGTCAGTTCGATGATGCGGCTGCCCAGGCGTTCCAGCGTGATGTGCTTGAAGGTGACCTCGGCGCCGTCCACCTTCAGGTGAGCGTATTGGCCCAGGGTGACTTCGTTGTAGGCGCCGCTCAGGCTGGCTTCCTTTTCGGTAATGGTTGCCGTTTCGTTGGCGGCAAGCGTAATGGTATTGCGCATGGCGGGCGGATCTCCGGTCTCTCAGGTATGGCGCTATTTTTCTTGTGCTTCTACCCGATAGGCGCTTGCGCCGCAGCTCGCCTGATCATGGGTGTGCCACTGCCGTGCGGACCCGACTTCGCCGGCTTTTATTATTTGGACACAATTCGATATTTTCGCTTATTTTTGTTGAATCCGGCTTGAGAGAACGCAAGGAAAGGTAGCAACCGCGGGAAAGTCCTAGGTTGAACGACAACCGGCGCCTGGGCGCCGGTCGGAAGGTGCTGCGACGCCGCCTGGCCGGCTCCCGGAGGGGGAGCCGGCCAGGCGCGATTCAACGCTTGAGCTTGGCGAATGCGTCGGCCATGGCACTGTTCATGCCGGCGCCGCCGGCGTTGCCGCGGCCATTGTCGCCCTGGGGACGGCGTCCGGGACGATCGCCGCCCTTGGGGGCATCAGCGCCTCGGCGCGCCGGGGCGGCGGTGTCGTTCAGGCGCATGGTCAGGGCCACGCGCTTGCGCGCCACGTCCACTTCCAGCACCTTCACGCTGACCGTCTGGCCGACGCGCACGACGTCGCGCGGATCCTTCACGAACTTCTCGGCCAATGCCGAGATGTGGACCAGGCCGTCCTGGTGCACGCCGATGTCGACGAACGCGCCGAAGTTGGCGACGTTGGTCACGACGCCTTCGAGCACCATGCCGGGATACAGGTCGTTCAGCGTTTCGACGCCTTCCTTGAATTGCGCGGTCTTGAATTCGGGGCGCGGATCGCGGCCGGGCTTTTCCAGTTCGGCGAAGATGTCGCGTACCGTCGGCAGGCCGAAGCGCTCATCGGTGAAATCGGACGGCGACACGCCCTTGAGCGCGTCGCGCTGGCCGATGATCTGTTTCACTTCCGCCTTGATCTTGGCGACGATGCGCTCGACCACCGGATAGGCTTCCGGGTGCACCGACGAGGCGTCCAGCGGGTTGTCGCCGTTGGGGATGCGCAGGAAGCCGGCGGCCTGTTCGAACGCCTTGTCGCCAAAGCGCGGCACCTTGCGCAGTTGCTCGCGGGTGGGGAAGGCGCCGTTCTCGTCGCGCCAGGCCACGATGTTCTTGGCCAGCAGCGAGTTCAGGCCCGACACGCGCGCCAGCAGCGCCGCGGATGCCGTGTTGACGTCGACGCCGACCGCGTTCACGCAATCCTCGACCACCGCGTCCAGCGAACGCGCCAGCTCGCGCTGGTTGACGTCGTGCTGGTATTGGCCCACGCCGATGGCCTTGGGATCGATCTTGACCAGTTCCGCCAGCGGATCCTGCAGGCGGCGCGCGATCGACACGGCGCCGCGCAGCGTCACGTCCAGGTCGGGGAATTCCTGGGCGGCGGTCTCGGAGGCCGAATAGACCGAGGCGCCGGCCTCGGACACGACCACCCGCGTCACCTTCAGGTCGGGGAAGCGTTCCTGCATGTCGCCCACCAGCTTCTCGCTTTCGCGCGAGGCGGTGCCGTTGCCGATGGCGATCAGGTCGACCTTGTGGCGCGCGACCAGCGCGGCCAGGGTGTTGATGGTGCCCTCGCGGTCGCGGCGCGGCTCGAACGGGTAGACAGTGGTGGTGTCGACCACCTTGCCGGTGCGGTCGATCACCGCCACCTTGCAGCCCGTGCGGATGCCGGGATCCAGGCCCAGCACGGCCTTGGGGCCGGCCGGCGCGGCCAGCAGCAGGTCCTTCAGGTTGGCGGCGAACACGCGGATGGCTTCGGCCTCGGCGGTCTCGCGCAGGCGGCCGATCAGTTCGCTTTCGAAGGCCGTCACCAGCTTGACGCGCCAGGTCCAGCGGCAGACTTCGCCCAGCCAGCGCGCGCGCGGCGAGGCGTCCAGCGCGAACAGGCCATTGCCCAGCTTGAGGAAGCTGGCGATGCGCGCCACGCAGGGATGCGGCAGTTGCGCTTCGAGTTCGGCTTCCAGGCCCAGGCGGATTTCCAGCACGCCTTGCTGGCGGCCGCGCAACAGCGCCAGGATGCGGTGCGACGGCAGCGTGCGCAGCGGCTCGTTGAAGTCGAACCAGTCGCGGAAGTTGGCGCCTTCGGTTTCCTTGCCGTCGACCATCTTGGAATACAGATAGCCGGTGGACCAGAGGTGCTCGCGCATGTCGGCCAGCAGGTCGGCGTTCTCGGCGTAGCGCTCGGCCAGGATGTCGCGGGCGCCGTCCAGCGCCGCCTTGGCATCGTTGATCGAGGCTTCGGGATTCAGGTATTGGGCGGCCAGCGCGGCCGGATCGCACGCGGTGTCGGCCAGGATGGCGTCGGCCAGCGGTTCCAGGCCGGCTTCACGCGCGATCTGGGCGCGGGTGCGGCGCTTGGGCTTGTACGGCGCGTACAGGTCTTCCAGACGCTGCTTGGTATCGGCGGTGGCGATTTCCTGCTGCAGTTCGGGCGTGAGCTTGCCTTGCTGCGAGATCGATTCGAGGATCGCGCCACGGCGCTCTTCGAGTTCGCGCAGGTAGCCCAGGCGCACTTCCAGATTGCGCAGGACGGTGTCGTCCAGGCCGCCGGTGGCTTCCTTGCGGTAGCGTGCGATGAACGGCACGGTGGCGCCGTCATCCAGCAGTTCCACTGCCGAGGCGATCTGGGAGGCGCGGGCGCCAAGCTCGGTGGCGAGCTGGGCTACGATACGGGCATTGTCGACGCCGGCGGCGACGTTCGTGATAACGGAAGTTTCAGACATCTCGATACGACGGCAAAAAGGAAAAACAAGGGGCGGATTGTGCCATAAGCCGCTGTTACAGAAAGTGCCAGGCGGGATGCATCCGTCCCCGTCGGGTGCATCGTTTGCGACGCTTGCGGCGGAAAAGGGCGGCGCCAGCGGGTATCATTTGATCCTTTCCCACCCACTCAGTGTCTGGCGCCCCGACCGTCCCTCGGCACGGTCGCTTGCGACGCTAGGCTGTTTCCATGCTGGACCTGGACATCTCCGAATTCTTCGCCGAGGACGGCCCGCTCGCGTCGGCCTTGCCCGGCTACAAGCCGCGCCCGTCCCAAGTGGAGCTGGCCCAGGCCATTGGCGAGGCCATCCGGGACCGCGCCACGCTGGTGGCCGAGGCTGGCACCGGCATCGGCAAGACCTGGGCCTATCTTGTACCCGCCTTCATCCAGGGCGGCAAGGTGCTGATTTCGACCGGCACCCGCACACTGCAGGACCAACTGTTCGCCCGCGACCTGCCGCGCGTGCGCGCCGCGCTGGCCGCGCCTGTCACGGCCGCGCTGCTCAAGGGCCGCGGCAACTATGTCTGTCATTACCACCTGGATCGCCTGCAGGGAGACGACCGGGCACTGAAATCGCGTTCCGAGATCCAGCAATTGCGCCAGATCCAGGTATTCGCCGGCATTTCCAAGACGGGCGACCGCAGCGACCTGGCGCAGGTGCCCGAAGATGCGGATATCTGGCAGCGCGTTACCTCGACCCGCGAGAACTGCCTGGGCCAGGAATGCCCGCGCATCCGCGACTGCTTCGTGGTGAAGGCCCGCCGCCAGGCCCAGGAGGCCGACGTGGTGGTGGTGAACCATGCGCTGTTCATGGCCGACTTGGTGCTGCGTGAAGAGGGCGTCACCGATCTGCTGCCCGAGGCCGACACCGTCATCTTCGACGAAGCCCATCAACTGCCCGACACCGCCACCCGTTTCCTGGGCAGCAGCGTGTCGACCCACCAGTTGCTGGACTTTGGCCGCGCGCTGGAAGCCGCGGGCCTGGCCTATGCGCGCGAAGCCACCAAATGGAGCGATGTGGCGCGCCACGTCGAGACGGCGGCGCGCGAGTTGCGCCTGGCCTGTGCGCCACTGGACCGGATGCCGGGCCGCAAGGCCACGTTCGAGGCCATTCCCAATGCCGAGGAGTTCGACACTGCGCTGGCGGTGCTGCGCGAAGCGATCGACGTCGCC
Organism: Achromobacter sp. CSND-B12; assembly: GCF_052906545.1. NCBI lineage: Bacteria > Pseudomonadati > Pseudomonadota > Betaproteobacteria > Burkholderiales > Alcaligenaceae > Achromobacter > Achromobacter sp. CSND-B12. The sequence goes on from NZ_JBREGJ010000001.1 coordinate 4,898,994, forward strand.
ACCAACGCGCTGGGCTCGGTCGCCGAGCGGCATCCCGACCTGGTGGCGGCCGCGCGCAGCGGCGCCGAGATCGCGGTGCGCCTGAAACGCTGGGCCACGCCCGGGCGCGATGCGGGGGGCTCCGGTTTCGATGATGAAGGCTGGGGCCGCGACGACCAGGCGCCCGCGCCCGTGGCGGCGCTGGCGGACGGCCTGTCCACGCCGACGGCCATTCTCGAAGGCGCGGCGGCGGCAGGTGAATGGACCGGCCCGGCGGTGCGCTGGGTCGAGCATGGCCAGCATCACGTGCGGCTGCATTCCGCGCCGCTGTCGGTGGCGCAGGCTTTTTCCAAATACCGCAAGCCCGGGCAGGCCTGGATCATGACCTCGGCCACGCTGTCGGTGAACGGCGAGTTCACCCACTTCACCAGCCAGCTCGGGCTGGAGCGAGCGCGTACCGGCAAGTGGGAATCGCCTTTCGACTATCCCGAGCAGGCGCTGCTGTTCGTGCCGCGTGGCATGCCTGAACCGCAGTCGCCGCAGTTCCTCGACCGTTTCGTGCAGACGTTGCTGCCGTTGCTGCAAGCCAGCCCGGGCGGCACGCTGGTGCTGTGCACCACCTTGCGCGCGGTCGACAAGGTCGCCAACCTGTTGGCCGACGCTTTCGACGATGCCGGCCACGATTGGCCGTTGCTCAAGCAGGGCGAGGGCACCCGCCGCGACCTGTTGGACAGGTTCTGCAAGCTGACCCATCCGGTGCTGGTCGGCAGCGCCAGTTTCTGGGAAGGCATCGACCTGCCGGGCGACGTGCTTACGCTGGTGGCGATCGACAAGCTGCCGTTCGCGCCGCCGGACGACCCGGTGATCGAGGCGCGGCTGCGGGCCTGCCGCGCCCACGGCGGCAATCCTTTCTCGGAATACCAATTGCCCGAGGCGGCCATCTCGCTCAAGCAGGGAGCCGGCCGCCTGATTCGGACGGAATCCGACTGGGGGGTGTTGATGGTGGGCGATGCCCGACTGGTCGAGAAGCCCTACGGCAAGCGACTGTGGCGCGGCCTGCCGCCCTTCGCGCGGACGCGCGAACTGGAGGAAGTGCTGGCCTTCTACCGGCGCAAGCAGGAATAGGACCACAAGAGGACGACACGGACCCAAAAAAAAGCCCTTCGATTCGTCGAAGGGCTTTTTCCCATGCGGCGGTGTTCAGTTCAGTTGAACGGATTCCACCAGCTCTTGTCAGCCTTCAGGCCCTTGTCCTTGAACGTGCTGTTGGGGAAGTTCTTGTCGAACACGCGCTGCGAGTCGTTCTTGAGTTCGGTCATGCCGAGCTTGTCGTAGGACTGCACCATCAGGTAGAGCGCTTCTTCGGTGGCGGGGGCGCCCTCGAAGTCGGTGATGACGGTCTGCGCGCGGTTCGCCGCGGCGATGTAGGCGCCGCGCTCGTAGTAGTAGCGGGCCACGTGGACTTCGTTCATGGCGATGGTGTTGACCAGCCACGCGACGCGCTTTTCGGCGTCCGGGGTGTACTTGCTTTCCGGGTAGCGCTTGATCAGTTCGTTGAACGCATCGTAGGACGCACGCAGGCCCTTCGGGTCGCGCTCGGCCGGATCCTGGCCGGTGATGCTGCTCATGAAGGCGCTGGCGGGCGTGAAGTTGATCAGGCCTTTCAGGTAAAGCGCGTAGTCGGTGCCGGGGTGGTTGGGGTAGAGCTGCTGGAAGCGGTCGATCGCGGCCAGGGCCTGTTCGTTTTCACCGTCCTTCCAGTTGACGTAGGCCAGTTCAAGCAGGGCCTGCTGGGCGTAGACGCCGAACGGGTAGCGGCTTTCGATGGCGGTCAGTCGCTCGCGGGCTTCCTTCCAGCCGCCCGACGAGATTTCGGCCTTGGCGTCGGCGTAGAGCTGTTCAGCGCTCCAGTTGGTGGTCTTGTCGTACTTGCTGTTGGTCGAACCGCAACCGGCGATCGCGATGACGGCAAATAGCGCGATAACCACGCGCAAAACCGACCCGCTTCGGGAGGCGGGGTTCAAGGGAGCTGCGGAGTGGTGAATCACGAGAATCGTATCCTTGGTGTTAGCATGGCAGGCTGATTATATGATTTGTCTCCATGTCTGATACAGCCACCCCCGCAGATCTCGTTTCCGACGATGAACTCCTGGGCTTTCCCGGCGAATCCTCCGGTGAAAACCAGCGGGGCGAGCCGCAACTTGTAACGGTGCCGTCGGGCACGCGCGCCGATAGGCTCGACAAGGTGCTGGCGGGGTTGTTGCCGGATCATTCCCGCAGCCGCCTGCAAGGCTGGATCGAGGCTGGCAACGTACAGGTGAATGGCGCGCCTGGCAAGGTCCGCCAGACCGTCGGCCCGGGCGACGAGATCGCCGTCTGGGCCCAGCCCGCGCCGGAAGCCCTGGCGTTCGCGCCGGAGGCGATCGATTTTCCCGTGGTGGATGAAAGCCCCGACTGGATCGTGGTGAACAAACCGGCCGGCCTGGTGGTGCACCCTGGCGCCGGCAACTGGAGCGGCACGCTGCTCAACGGCCTGCTGCACCGGTATCCCGAACTGGCCCAGGTGGCGCGCGCCGGCATCGTTCACCGGCTGGACAAGGATACGTCCGGCCTGATGGTGGTGGCGCGCAACGAAATCGCCCAGACGCACCTGGTGCGCCAGCTGCAGGCGCGCAGCATGGGCCGCGAGTACGTGGCGCTGGCGCATGGCTGGCTGGCCGCCGCCGGCAAGGTCGACCGCCCGATCGGGCGCGATCCGCGGGTGCCGGTGCGCATGAGCGTCGAACGGCCGGTGGCGCCCAAGCCGGCCGTCACCCACTACGCGCCCGCGCGACGCGGCCAGATCGATCCCGGCGGCCGCGCCACCGAAGTGATCTGTCGCCTGGAAACCGGCCGCACCCACCAGATCCGCGTGCACCTGGCCAGCCTCGGCCATCCGCTGCTGGCGGATACGATCTACGGCGGCAAGAACATCGCGGGCGCGCAGCGGCAGATGCTGCATGCCCGCGCCCTGCATTTCGACGACCCGGGCGGGCGTGGCGAGGTCCAGTTCGCCGCCCCCGTGCCGGCGGACATGACCCTGGTCCAGGAAGCGATCGCATGGAACGCGTGATTGAAGGCTTGCCCGTCGTGACCGGCCCCGCCTGGGCCGGCGTCAACTATTTCTGCACCACCCGGGCCGGCGGCGTGGGCGTTGCCCCGCATGACACCCTCAACCTGGGGCGCCGTGCCGGCGATGATCCCGAGACCGTGGCAGAGAACCGCCGCCGCTTGCGGGCCGCGCTGCCGGCCGAACCCTTATGGCTGCGCCAGGTGCATGGCAGCGAGGTGGTCGATGCCGACGCGGCCGGCCTGCCCGACGAACCCGCGCTGGACGCCAGCGTCACCGCGCAACCGGGCCGCGTGCTGGCCGTGATGGTGGCGGACTGCCTGCCGGTGGTCATCGCCGACGCGGACGGGCGGGTCCTGGGCACGGCGCATGCCGGCTGGCGCGGCTTGTCTGGCGGCGTGCTGGAGCACACCCTGGCGGCGATGCGCGCCAAGGCGCCGCATGCCACCGCGTGGCGAGCCTGGATCGGCCCCGGTATCGGGCCGGACGCCTTCGAGGTCGGGCGTGACGTGCTGGACGCCTTCATGGCCGATGACCCCGCCGCCGAACGTTATTTCCGGCCGCGCCCGGGCGTGACTGGCAAATGGCTGGCCGACCTGGCCGGACTGGCGCAATTCCGTCTGCGCCGCGCCGGCGTGCAGGACATCAGCCTGAGCGGGCTGTGCACGGTGGCGGACGCGGGGCGGTTCTTTTCCTACCGGCGCGACGGCGAGACCGGCAGGATGGCGTTGCTGGCCTGGCTCGATCCGGTTTGATCCCGCGCAAAGCGGCCGCACGCGCGGGCGGGCGACCCTGGCTGCCTCATTGAATACCCGCATTGACAGCCCCGGACCCGACATGCAACATCAATCGGGAAGTCTCGATAACAAGGTGTCGAAGTGAATGCCAATCTCTCCGCTTCAGGGCCTCTTCCGGTGAGCGTGGCTCCGGACGTCCTGGCCGATATCCAGGCTGAATTCTCGCGCGAATGGCAGCGGCTGTGTGATGATGCCCGCCGCGGCGCGCTGGCCCCGCCGGCCGACCGCCGTTTCGGCGGCGAGGCCTGGGCGGCCAGTGGCCAGCATCTGCTGATGGCGCACACCTATCTGCTGTCGGCCCGGGCCATGTCGCGCATGGTCGATGCGGCCCAGGTCAGCGAACCGATGCGCGATCGCCTGCGTTTCTCGATCATGCAGTGGGTCGACGCGTTGTCGCCGTCGAACTTCCTGGCCTTGAATCCGGATGCCCAGCAGTCCATCGTCGAAAGCGCCGGCCGCGCCCTGAACGAAGGCCTGGCGAACCTGCTCGGCGACGTCAAGAAAGGCCGCATCACCCAGACCGACGAAACCCAGTTCGAGATCGGCCGCAACGTGGCCGTGACGCCCGGCGACGTGGTGTTCGAAAATGCGCTGTTCCAGCTGATCCAGTACAAGCCCGCCACCGCCACGGTGCACGAGCGGCCGCTGGTGATCGTGCCGCCGAACATCAACAAGTTCTATATCCTCGACCTGCAACCCGACAACTCGTTCGTGCGCCACGCAGTCGAGCAGGGCTTCACGGTGTTCCTGATCTCCTGGCGCAACCCGCTGGCCAGTGATACCGACGGCATCGATCGCGCGACCTGGTCCGACTACCTCGACGACGCGGTGCTGCAGGCCCTGCGCGTGGCCAGCGACATCTCCGGCCAGCCGCAGGTCAACGCGCTCGGCTTCTGTGTCGGCGGCACCATGCTGGCCTCGGCGCTGGCGCTGGCCGAAGCGCGCGGCGAACATCCGGTCGCGGCGCTGACCTTGCTGACCTCGCTGCTCGATTTCCACGACACCGGCATCCTGAATGTCTTCGTCGACGAGGCGCACGCGTTGCTGCGCGACCATCAACTGGGCAACGGCGGGCTGATGCCCGGACGCGACCTGGCCACCACCTTCTCGTTCCTGCGCCCCAACGAACTGGTCTGGAACTACGTCGTCGGCAACTACCTGAAAGGCCAGAAGCCGCCGGCCTTCGACCTGCTTTTCTGGAACGGGGACAGCACCAACCTGCCCGGGCCGTTCTTTTCCTGGTACTTCCGCAACACCTATCTCGAAAACAATCTCAAGGTGCCGGGACGGGCCCAGGCCGCCGGGCTGCCGCTGGACCTGACGCGCCTGTCGATGCCGGCGTATATTTTCGGTTCGCGCGAAGACCATATCGTGCCGTGGGTGTCGGCCTATGCCTCCACCCAGGTGCTGCGCGGGCCGCAACGCTTCGTGCTGGGTGCCTCGGGCCATATCGCCGGGGTGGTGAATCCGCCCGCCAAGAAGCGCCGCAGCTATTGGGTGGCGGACAATATGGGCGGCGCAGGCCAGCCGTTGCCGGGCGATCCCAACGCCTGGCTGGCCCAGGCGCAGGAAAAGCCGGGCAGTTGGTGGCCCGATTGGGCCGCCTGGCTGGCCGGGCATTCCGGCAAGCAGGTCAAGGCGCGTGCAAAATCAGGTAACGCCCGGTACCGGCCGATAGAACCGGCGCCGGGCAGGTATGTGAAGGTCAGGGCTGCCTGAAGCCGCGCATGCGGTGGGCCCAGGCCAATAAGAAGTCAATCAACGAGGCGTCCGTCGCACACAGGAGGAAGTCCAATGAGCGGAAAACTGGCTTACGTTACAGGCGGGATGGGCGGGATCGGCACCTCTATTTGCCAACGCCTGGCCAAAGAGGGCTTTCGCGTCGTGGCAGGCTGCGGCCCGAGCCGCAATTACCAGCAATGGCTGGATGAACAGGCGGCGCAGGGATATACCTTCCATGCTTCCGTCGGCAATGTGTCCGACTGGGATTCCACCGTGGCCGCTTTCGAGCGCGTCACCGCGGAACTCGGTCCGGTCGACGTGCTGGTCAACAATGCGGGCATCACCCGCGACGGGCTGTTCCGCAAGATGACCGCCGATGATTGGCGCGCGGTCATCGACACCAACCTGAACAGCCTGTTCAACGTGACCAAGCAGGTCATCGACGGCATGGTCGAGCGCCAGTGGGGGCGCATCATCAACATCAGCTCGGTGAACGGGCAGAAGGGCCAGTTCGGCCAGACCAACTACTCCACCGCCAAGGCCGGCATCCACGGCTTCACCATGGCGCTGGCGCAGGAAGTCGCCAGCAAGGGCGTCACCGTCAACACCATTTCGCCCGGCTACATCGGGACCGATATGGTGCGCGCCATTCGTCCCGACGTGCTGGAAAAGATCGTCGCCACCATCCCGGTGCGGCGCCTGGGCACGCCCGAGGAAATCGCCTCGATGACGGCGTGGCTGGCTTCGGACGAATCCGGTTTTTCCACCGGCGCGGACTTCTCGCTCAACGGCGGCCTGCACATGGGCTGACGCATCGCGGGCCGCCCGGCGGGCGGCCCTTTCGCGCCGCGGTGCCTCGGGGAGACGGCGCCGCGGCATTACACTTCACCCTATTCGAAGTCTTAGAGATCGCCCGATCCGGGGACAACCATGACGCAAGCACAAACCGGCGCCAGCCTGCGCCTGATTAAAAAGTACCCCAACCGTCGCCTGTACGACACTCGGACCAGTACCTACATCACCCTGGCGGATGTCAAGCAACTGGTCCTGGCCAACGAGGAATTCCAGGTCGTCGACGCCAAGAGCGCCGAAGACCTCACGCGCAGCATCCTGCTGCAGATCATTCTCGAAGAAGAGAGCGGCGGCATGCCCATGTTCTCGTCGAACATGCTGTCGCAGATCATCCGTTTCTACGGCCACGCGATGCAGGGCATCATGGGTTCCTACCTGGAAAAGAACATCCAGGCCTTCATGGAAATCCAGCAGCGCATGGCCGAACAGTCCAAGGGCCTGTACGGCAGCCAGTTCGGTCCCGAGGCCTGGACCCAGTTCATGAACGTGCAGACGCCGATGCTGCAGAACATGATGAACAACTACATCGACCAGAGCAAAAACCTGTTCGTGCAGATGCAGGACCAGATGCAGGACCAGACCCGCGCCATGTTCTCGAACTTCCCGTTCACCCCCGGGGGCTCGCAGGGCGGCGGACGCAAGTCCTAACCGCAACGTCCGACCGCGGCGATGCCGCGGATCCGACAGTCGACCGGCCGGCGTGGCGTTGCCCGCCGGTTTTGTTTTGCTTGATTGGACGCAACAATCCGCGGATTTCGGACTTATCTGATTCAGGGAGGTGTCAGATTTTTCCGTTACATTAATGCAAACGGTTCTTGTTTATGTTTTTAGGATCCGTCGTTTCAATCGAGCTTCGAGGATGACCCACATGATGAAGAAAGCCTTGGCCCTGGCCATTGTCGCTTTGAGCGTGTCCGCCGCCCAAGCGGCTGAATACCCCATCGGCAAGCCCGTGGAAAAGGGCGGCATGGAAATCGGTGCGGTCTACCTGCAGCCGATCGAAATGGACCCCCCGGGCATGATGCGCCCCGCCAAGGATTCCGACATCCACCTCGAGGCCGACATCCACGCCACGGCCGGCAATCCCACCGGCTTCCCCGAAGGCGAATGGATGCCCTACCTGGTCGTCAAATACGAAATCCAGAAGGTCGGCAGCCAGAACGTGCAGAAGGGCACCTTCATGCCCATGGTCGCCAACGACGGCCCGCACTACGGCGAGAACATCAAGCTGGAAGGCCCGGGCAAGTACAAGCTGAAGTACACCATCCTGCCGCCGACCGCCGACAAGATGAGCCACTTCGGCCGCCACATCGACAAGGAAACCGGCGTGGGCGACTGGTTCCAGCCGTTCGACCTGGAATACGAATTCGTCTATGCCGGCACCGGCAAGAAGGGCGGCTACTGATCGTGCGAATCGCGCGCCCTCTGCTCCGCATCTGCGCCGCGCTGTCGATCGGCCTGGCGTGCCTGGCCGGCATGGCGCCCGCGCAAGCGGACGAACTGCCCACGTTCACGCTGACGTTCAAGCCCAACGGCACCTTTGAACCGGCCACGCTGGAAGTCCCTGCCGGCCGTTTCAAGATCGAACTGATCAACGAAAGCAACGAGCCGGTCGAGTTCGAAAGCATCCCGCTGCGCAAGGAAAAGGTGCTGGGTCCCGGCGTCAAGTCGTTCGTGGTCATCACCATCTCGCGTCCCGGCGAGTATCCCTTCTTCGATGACTTCCACCAGGCGGTGAAAGGCACGCTGATCGTCAAGCCCAAGGAATAGGCAGCCGCAATACATGGAACAGGTTCTTTTCATCGTCTGGCGCGAAAGCGTCGAAGCCATGCTGGTGGTGGGCATCCTGTACACCTGGCTGCGCTCGACGCCCGAAGGCAAACGCGGACTGAAATATCTGTGGGGCGGCGTGGGCGCCGGGCTGGCGCTGGCCGTGGCGCTGGCGTTGGTGCTGCTGGGGGTATCCTCGTGGCTCAGCGACGAAGGCCAGGAATGGTTCCAGGCCATCATGTCGCTGGCGGCGTGCGCGCTGGTGGTGCAGATGGTCGTGTGGATGAAAAAGCACGGTCGCACGCTCAAGGGCGAGCTTGAAAGCGGCGCCCGCTCGTCGATGGCCAATGACAACTGGTGGGGCCTGTTCGTGCTGGTGGCCATCGCCGTGGCCCGCGAGGGCAGCGAAACCGTGGTGTTCCTGTACGGCACCGTGGCGGCCGGCGAAGGCGGCGGCAACATGCTGATGCTGGCGCTGGCCGGCGTGGCCGGCTTCGTGGTGGCGCTGCTGACCTTCTGGCTGCTGCAGCTGGGCGGCAAGCTCATCACCTGGCGCCGTTTCTTCCGCGTGACCGAAATCCTGTTGCTGCTGCTGGCGGGGGCGCTGCTGGTGGGCGGCCTGGATCACCTGATTTCGCTGGACGTGCTGCCGACCATCATCGATCCGGTCTGGGACAGCTCGTGGCTGCTCAGCGACAGCACCGGTTTCGGCAAGGTTCTGGCTGATTTTGCCGGCTATCGTGCGCTGCCGGCCCTGATTTCGGTATTGTTGTGGGTTGCTTACTGGATCGTGGTGTGGGCGCTGCTGCGCTGGGTGGGCGGCAAGCCCGCGCCGGTGGCGGCGCGCGCCACCTCTTGAGCACGGACTCCGACGTATTGATCGGACTGAATTAATGAAGGTTTGACCATGGCAGCTGCACTCGGGAGGGCGACCTCCCGTATCGCCGACTTTCTCCGAGACCATGCCCCTCTGTTGCGCAAGCTGCAGTGGGGCATTGTTGCGATATACGCTTTCCTCCTGATCGTTCCGGCCATCATGCCCCTGCCGGACAACTCGGCGTCGGTATTCAACAACCTGACCATCGTGGCCCAGTTCGCCTTCTGGGGCGTATGGTGGCCGTTCGTGCTGATTTCCATGCCGATCCTGGGACGCGCCTGGTGCGGCTGGTTCTGTCCGGAGGGCATGCTCACCGAATGGGCCAGCGAACGCGGCCAGGGGCATGCCATTCCCAAGTGGATGCGCTGGGGGGGCTGGCCGTTCGTGGCCTTCGCGCTGACCACCATCTACGGACAATTGGTCAGCGTCTACCAGTATCCGCTGGCGGTGCTGGCGGTGCTCGGCGGCTCCACCGCGGCGGCCATGGTCGTCGGCTGGCGCTATGGCCGCAGCAAGCGGGTCTGGTGCAAATACCTCTGTCCGGTCAACGGCGTCTTCAATCTGCTGGCCAAGCTGGCGCCGTGGCACTTCAAGGTCGACGAGGAAAAGTGGCGCCATCCGGTTATCCGCATCGAGCCCATCAACTGTGCGCCGCTGGTGCCGTTGCGGCACATGAAGGGCGCCGGCGACTGCCATGTATGCGGCCGTTGCAGCGGTTATCGCGGCGCCATCGCACTGACGCCGCGCTCGCCCGAGGAAGAGGTCGTCAGCGTCACCGATGGCGAACCGTGGCAGACCGCGCTGCTGTGCTTCGGCCTGATGGGCATCGCCATGGGCGCCTTCCTCTGGAGCGCCAGCCCCTGGTACGTGACCGCCAAGCAGTGGGCCGCGACCTGGCTGGTCGAGCACGACATCATGTGGCCGCTGCTGGACAACGCGCCGTGGTTCATCCTGACGCACTATCCGGAAGTGAACGACAGCTTCTCGTGGCTGGATGGCGCGGGCATCCTGATGTTCGTGGTCGGCGCCACCGTGTGCGTGGGCGGCGCCACCTTCCTGTCATTGTGGATCGCCGACCGGCTGGCGCCGGCCGTTCCGGTCGCCGGTCAGGAAGCGAACCGCTGGTTCCGTCCGGGCCTGCACAAGCTGGCCCAGGGGCTGATTCCTTCGGCCGGCATCGGCGTGTTCCTGGGCCTGTCCGCCACCACCATCAACCTGCTCAAGCACGAAGGCGTGCGCGCCGCCTGGGCGGCGCCGGTGCGCTTCACGCTGCTGACGCTGGCGGTGCTGTGGACCTTGCGCCTGTTCGCGCGCCTGTTGAACCAGCGTCCGGTCGGCGTGTTCAGGAAGACCGCGGCATGGCTGGTGCTGGCCGCCGGGCTGGCGCCTTTCTGTTGGTCCTGGGTGCTGTTCTTCGCCATCTGGTAAAGCCCGCAAGATAACAAGCAAGCAGGCGAAGAAACCGCGGCGTCACGCGCGGGAAATATCGCGCGCCGTTTCCCGCATCCGCGGCGGCGCTTGAATTTGTACGACCATTTCACAATTACGTACGCTGGTAATTCGTTGCTACTCTGGCTCCGCGCAATCAAGGAGCAGAGATGCGGTGCGGTCGTCGCGGTGAGCTGTTGTTTTTCCTGGGGCCAGGGTTTCTGGTTCTCGCCGCCGTCGTTTCACCGGTTTTCGGCGCCTCGGTGCCAGAGGCGCCGACACCGCCAGCAATCTCCATCGATGCCCGCGAGCAGTTGCGCCAACAAGAGCGTGAACGTGTCCTGCAACAGCAGAATACCCCGCGGGTCGACGAGCGCCTTCCTCGTCCTGAAGCCTCCCCATCCGATTATCCCGCCGATGAAAGCCCTTGCTTCGTCATCGATGCCCTGCGGCTGAGCGGCGATTCCGCCGCCAGCTTTCAATGGGCGCTCGATGCCGCCGCCGACGCAATAGGCCACTGCCTGGGCGGCCAGGGCATCACGGCGGCCATCAACCGGGTGCAGAACGCCATTCTGGCCAAAGGCTACGTCACGACACGCGTGATGGCGCACGAGCAGGACCTGACCCGCGGCCTTCTGACGTTGACGCTGCTGCCCGGTCGCGTTGGCGATATCCGCTTCGACCAGCCAGTGTCGTGGCGCGGCCGGTTATGGAATGCCATCCCGGCATCGTCCGGCGATATTCTCAATCTGCGCGATATCGAGCAGGGCCTGGAGAATCTCAAGCGAGTCCCCAGCGCGGCCGCCGATATCCGGATCACGCCAGGGCAGCGCGAGGCCACCAGCGACCTGTTGGTGAGTTGGCAGGAAAGCCGACCCATCCGGCTGAGCCTCGGCCTTGACGATAGCGGTTCGGATAGCACCGGGCGTTACCTGGGCTCGGCCACCCTGGCCGTGGATGCTCCCTTCGCGCACAACGATCTGTTCTACGCCAACGTCGGCAGGGATCTGTTCCAGCATGCGCCGCTCGGCAACCGTTCACATGCCTTGAACTACGTATTCCCGGTCGGTTATTGGGCTTACTCCGTCAATTACAACAACTACGCCTATCACCAGAACATCCCCAGCGCCAACGAAGTACTCCGGTACAGCGGAAAAAGCGCGAGCCTTCAGGCCGCCGTGTCACGGCTGGCATATCGCGACCAGTCCCACAAGACCACGCTCAACCTGCGTGTGTATCGCAAATCCTCCACCAATGCCGTCAATGACATCGCCATCGAGCAGCAGCGGCGCCGCACGGCCGGATGGGAGTTCGGCGTCAACCAGCACAGCTATCTCGGAAGCGCCACGCTGGATGCCAACCTGGGCTGGCGCCACGGCACCGGCGCATTCGGCGCCCTCGCGGCGCCCGAGGAAGCGTCGCGTAGCGGCAGTGCCCGCGGCGGTGTGCTGTCGGGCGACGTAAGCCTCAATCAACCCTTCGCCTGGGGCAAGCAGCCTTGGCGATATCTGGCGATCGTCCGGGGCCAATGGAGCCCGGACGCGCTGACGCCACAGGAACGCATGGCCATTGCCGGCCGTTATACGGTGCGCGGCTTTGACGGCGAGCAGACACTGTCCGGCGAGAACGGCCTGCTCTGGCGCAATGAACTGGCCTGGAACGGGCTTTCATCCAGCGATGCGCTGTATGTGGCTTTGGACTATGGGCGGGTAGGCGGCCAGGGCGCCCGATATCTGGTCGGACGCCAGTTGGCGGGCGCAGCCTTGGGCGTGCGGGGCGCGCTCTGGAAAAAACTTGGCTATGACCTGTTTGCCGGCGTGCCCCTCTACAAGCCGCGTGATTTCCACACCGCGGCAATGACGATCGGATTCAGCATGAATCTGGAAATCTGATCCCGCTTTTTCAAAGACCTGGCTCATGCAATACCGCTACCGTTTCGCTTTCATCCTGTGGACCGTCTGGCTGGCGGGTTTGGTCATGCCTGGCAGGCCGGCGGCCGCGGACGGAATCGTTGCCGACGGCGCGGCGCCAACCGGGCAGCGCCCGCAGGTGGTGACCACGCAGAATGGTCTGCCGCAAGTCAACATTGCCGCGCCCGATCTGGGCGGGTTGTCGCACAACCGGTACCTGCGGTTCGACGTGGATCGGCGTGGCGCGATTCTGAACAACGCGGCCACGATGACCTCCACCGGGTTGGCCGGGATGATCCAGGGCAATCCCAACTTCGGTCCGAACGGCGCCACGGCGCGTGTCATTCTCAATGAGATCAACAGCAGCAATCCCAGCGTGCTGCGCGGCTTCATGGAGGTGGCGGGCGACAAGGCGCAGGTCATCGTGGCCAATCCGTCGGGCATTGTGTGCGATGGCTGCGGCACGATCAATGCGGGGCGCATGACGCTAAGCACCGGCAGTCCGCAGCGCAACGCCGACGGCAGCCTGGCGGGATTCCGGGTCGAGCGGGGCGTCGTGCGCATCGAAGGCGGCGGCCTGAACGGCGATGCGCGCCATGACACCGCCTATGTGGACATCCTGGCGCGCGCGGTCGAAATAAACGCCGGCGTCTGGGCCAGGGACGCCGTGTCGGTGATAGCGGGGCGCAACCGCGTCAGCGCCGATGCGAAAACGGTCGCGCCGCTGGGCGCTGAAGCCATGACGCCAGAACTGGCGATAGACATGGGCCAGCTGGGCGGCATGTACAGCGGCCACATCCGCATGATTGGCACCGAGGCCGGAGTGGGAGTGCGCAATCAGGGCGGGCATCTGCAGGCGGCGGGAACGCTGACGGTCAGCAGCGAAGGCAGGCTCAGCTGGCTATCGGGTTCCACCGAGGCAGTGACCCAGGCGGGCGGTGATATTTCCCTGGCCGCGCGGGACGGCCTCGAGCATCACGGCAAGCTGTATGGCGGCGACGCGCTGTCGGTCGCAAGCCGGACCGGGAACATCGAACAATCCGGCACGCTGGCGGCCGCGGGTGATGTCCGGCTGACGGCCGGGCAGGGCATCCAGAGCCGCGGCAACCTGCTGGCCGGCAGCGACATCAACAGCTCGCTGACTCGGATGGCGGACCTGGTATTGACCAGCCAGCAGGACGTGCGGGCCAGCGGCAATCTGCTGAGCCGGAAATCAATCGATATAAAGGGAAACCGCATCGACCTGAGCCAGGGCACGCTTGCGGCAGACCAATTGCGGATCCACGCGCAAGACGGCGAGATCGCGCTGCGGCAAACCACGATCGACAGCCGCCGGTTGGTGTTGGGCACCACCGGCGCCATCGATGCGCAACAGGCCAAGGTCCGCGCCGGCAGCTGGCGGGTCGGTGGCAACAGCCTGCTCAACCAGGCCGCCGTCTGGACCCAGGTGGAAGACGGAGAAAGCCGCTTCGCCTTGACGGGGGCGTTGGACAACAGCGGCGGCGTGATCGAAGCCCGCCAATTGGAGCTGGATGCCGGCTCCCTGGACAACCGACAGGGACGCCTGGTGATGCTCGGCGGTGGGGCCTCACGTGGGCGCATCGCTGGCCTGCTGGATAACCGCGGCGGCGAACTGGGCGGCAATGGTGACCTGGCGCTGAGTGCCGCAAGCATGGATAACCGGTCCGGCATGATTTCCAGCGCGGAGTCGCTGGACGTTGTGTCAGGTGGTGATTTCCACAACAGCGAAGGCACGCTGCGGGTTGGCAAGGGGCTGAAATTGAATGCCCAGGGCGTGCTCGACAATGCCAGCGGAATGATTGCCGCCGCGCAGGTCGATGTGACGGCGCAGCGCGTCCGCAATAGGCAAGGGCAGCTCATTGGCCAGGGCGACCTGCGCCTGACGGCGCGGCAGGCGCTGGATAACGCGCAGGGCTGGCTCGAAGCCGGGCGGACACTGTCGGTCCAGGCGGGCGGCCATTGGGACAACCGCGACGCGACCGCCCTGGGAGGCGAGCAGGTCCGGGTGACGGTGGACGGGCTCGACAACACCGCCGGAAGGCTGCAATCGGGCGGCGACCTGCGCCTCGGCACCTTCCACGATCTCGTCAACCGGCAGGGCATCCTGACGGCCGGGCAAGCGCTGACCTGGCAGGGCGGCGCGGCAAGCCTGCTCGACAACGGCGCGGGCTCGCTGCAAAGCGGCGGCGCCATGTCGTTGACGGGAGGAGCGCTGCGCAATCTCCACCAAGGCGTCGTCCTGAGCCAGCAGGCGTTGGCGTTGACGCTGGACGGAACGCTGGACAACCAGGGCGGCATGCTGACCGGCCACGGCCAGACGGCGGTTCGTGCCGGGCAGTTGCGCAATGCGCAAGGCAGCATCCAGTCGCTCGCCAGCCTGGATCTCTGGTTTGCGGGCGCGTTGGACAACGGCGATGGCCGTATTTTCAGCCGCGAAAGCCAGCGGTTGCATGCGCAGGACATCCTCAATACGCAAGGGTGGATGGGCAGCCAGGGGGAGTGGTCCGCCGTCGGTGGCGCGTTCAGCAACCGGGACGGGTCGATACAGACGCTGGGCGACGCCGCGCTTGCCGCGAATGCCCTGGACAACGGCAAGGGCGCGCTGCGGTCGGCCGCAAATCTGACGCTGCGCGTTGCGCAGGACATCGATAACCAGGCCGGCGACATCAGCGTCGGGGGGCGGCTGGACGTGCAAGGCGCCGAGGCGGGCGCCCGCGCCGGCGCCCTCAACAACGCCGCGGGCCGGATATCGACCGGCGCGGGATTGGCGCTGGCCGCGCAAGGCCTGGACAACACGCGGCAGGGCCTGATTCACAGCGAGCGCCAACTGCGGCTCGACCTGGGCGAATCGCTGGACAACCGCGACGGCCACGTGCAAAGCGGCGAGGCCTTGCAACTCGATGCGCGACAGGTGCTGAACGAAGGCGGCGCAATCGACAGCCAGCGCGAGCTCGATCTACGAATTGTCGGACGATTGGGCAATGACCGTGGAGCCGTGCGCAGCAATGGTGATCAGCGGATCGTTGCTGCCCGGGTCGGCAATCGGGCTGGCGTGTTCAGCAGCCGGGGCGCGCTGGCCGTGGTCGCCGATCACCTGAACAACGCCGATGGCATGTTCATCAGCCAGGGGGCGGGCGACTACCGCGTTGCCATGCTGGATAACCGGCAAGGCAAGATCCACAGCGGCGATGCCCTGACGCTGAACAGCGAGCAACTGGACAATCAGGCGGGCCAGCTGGTTGCCACCAGGACATTCCTGCTGGATGCGGCGCGGCTGGACAACAGCGGGCGCGGCAATATCACCAGCCAGGAGCGGCTGAACATCACGGCGGATTGGTTGAACAATAGCGATGGCGGCCTGTTGCTGGGGGCAATCCATACCGGCGTGGCGGCCCGCTCGGTGGACAACACGTCGGGACGTTTGCAGAGCGTCGGCAGCCTCACGCTGTCGGGACTGGCGAGCCTGGACAATCGACAGGGCAGCATCCGGGCCAACGGGGCGCTGCGGATCCAGGCGGACGAAGCGGATTCGCCTTCCGCGCTGTTCCTGTTCAACCAGGACGGGTTGGTGGAAAGCGCTGGCACGCTGGCCATCGATGCCCATGCCCTGGACAACCGGGCGGGCACCCTGCGCAGCCAGGACGCGCTGTCCCTTTCGATCGGGCAGGACTACACCCACCAGGCCGGTGACACGATCAGCAGTAATGCCCAGGTCACGCTTGCCGTGGATGGCACGTTGAACAACCAGGCCGAATGGCTGTTGCCGGGCGATCTTGTCGTGCACTCCACGCACTTGACCAACCAGGGATCCCTGGCGGCCAGGCACTTGCAAGTGACGACGGGCGCCTTGCGCAACCAGGGGCGGCTGGAAGCCGACCGCATGGCGCTCGATGTCGATACGCTGGACAACGCCGCGAGCGTGATGGGCGATGACGTCGCCGTGCGTGGCCGTGTGATCGACAACCATGGCCGCGATGGCGTGGTCGCCGCGACGCAGCAGCTGTCGTTGCAGGCCCGGGAACGGTTGAGCAACCGGGACGGCAGCCTGCTGTATAGCGGCGGCGCGCTGAACCTGGGCAGTGGCGACCTGCTGGAGAACCGTGCAAGCATCATTGAGGCCGATGGCGACGTGGCGATCGAAGCTAAGCGCCTGGAGAATCTGCGCGAAGGCCTGGTGATCGCCCGGGACGCGCAGACAGATCCCGCCACCAATTGGCAACGCTACAACTACTACTGGCGTTCCTACGGCTCCAAGGTCAACCCCGACCGGAGCAGCGTGGCGCCCACCACGCAACGCCTGACCTTCCAGGACGAGGATGCCGCCAAAAGCAACCCGTACGGCACCCTGTTGGCGATCGATGCGCCGGCCAAACGCGCACAGCTGCGGGTCCGCAACCGATGGGGGAAGCTGACCGACCTATGGGTCAACTATCTGGCGTTGGTGCCTGGCGCGGATGGCAGCTATGCCATGACCTTCTACGAAACGCGCGGGCATCGGCAGAGCCTCGTGCCGACGCCGTATCAAAACACCGTCTGGCGCGAGTTCGACTGGGGGCGCCTGGAACAGTGGGATCCGGAAAGGCACGTCGATATTGCCGCCGCGCCTTTCGTGACCGATTACAGCAATTTCCGCGAGCGCACCGTCACCAGCACCGTCACGCGCGACAGCCTGGTATCCGAAGGCACGGGCGCCCGCATCCTGGCGGGCGGCGACATGGCGTTGCGCATCTCCGGCAGCCTGCTGAACGACGCCAGCGTCATCACCGCAAACGGCAACCTCGATATCCCTGATGACGGCGTGGTCGACAACCGCGGGTATTCGGTGAACGAGCGGCGCCAGGAAATCATTGTCGACCACTACGACAAGGATACGGTGCACTGGTATCCGACCTTCAACCGCGACGCCACCACGGCGCTGAGTACCGTCGATGGCATCATCAGCGGCAATGGCAACGTCACCATCCGCGGCGCCAGCGTCACCAACACCACAGTCGCGCAGGCGCAGATCAGCGACGTGGCCGCCGTATTCGAGGCCGTGCAGGCCGAACGCGCCGAATGGGAGCGCAACCCGCTGGCGGTCACGGTGCCGGACGCGGACCGCATCGGCGGCGATACACAATTGGCGAGCGACCGTCCGCTCCTGCCCGCCGAACAGGCGTTGACGCAGAAGCGGCATTTGCGCCGCGTGGCGACCTCGATTCCGGACAACGGTCTGTTCCGCCAGCCCGCGGCCCAGGACAGTCCGTACCTGGTCGTGACCGATGACCGCTTCACCAGCCGCAGCAGATTCATCAGCAGTGATTATCTGCTGAAGCAGGTCGGGTTTGATCCGGCACGGGCGCACAAGCGCCTGGGGGATGGCTTCTACGAACAGCGCCTGGTGCGGGAACAGTTGCTGCAATTGACCGGGCGGCCGTCCGTGCGCGGTGAAAGCGCGATGGACCAGTACCAGGCGTTGATGGCCAATGGCGCAAAAACGGCGCAAGACCTGCAACTGGTGCCAGGCGTGGCCTTGACGCCTGCCCAGATCGCGGCGCTGCAGCAGGATATCGTGTGGATGGTGAGCGAATCGGTCGATACCGCTACCGGCCCGCAGACCGTATGGGTCCCCAAAGTCTACCTGGCCGCATCCACGCTGCGCCTCACTGGCGATGGCGCGCTGGTTGGCGGCGGCGCCCTTCAGCTGTCGGCAGGCAGCGTCGATAACGCGGGCAATCTCTTCGCCGACCGGGCGCTCGGGATCGATGCGGACCAGTTCCTGCATCGAGGCGGTGATATCAAGGCCGACCGCATCGACATACAGGCGGATCACCTGGCGATCAGCAGCAATCTGCAGGACGCGTTGCGCCAGGCCAGCATGAGCGCCACCGACATTGCCTTGAGTGGCGGTGACATCCGTTTGCGGGGCGCCAGGCTGGACGCCACGCACGACTTGAACCTGAGCGCGCGTGACAGCCTGGACATCGGCGTCGCGCAGAGCCGCCACACTGCCAGCGTCGACGTGATTTCCGGCGCCATGGGCAACCGCACCCGTTCGGGCATGGAAACCGCCGGCCAGCGGATGGCGCAAGTCAGCGGCGAATGGCAGCAGTCGCAGGGCAGCGGCCTGAAGGCGGGCAACAACGTCAGCGTGACGGCGGGGCGGGATCTGGTCCTGCAGGGCAGCCAGGTCGCGGCGGGCGGTTCGGCGTACTTGCAGGCCGAGGGCGATGTGCGGTTGTCGGCGGCCTCCACCACCAACACGACCCGGCTCAAGGCCGGCAGCAGCACGTCTTCGGTCGACAACCAGCGGGAAGAGCAGCGCTTGAGCCTGGCGAGCGTGAGCGGTGATAAAGGCGTCACGGTACTGGCGGGCAACGCCGCCGTGCTGGAAGGCGCGCAGGTCGACAGTCGGCAGGGACACATAAGCCTGGAGGCCAACGACGTCTCCGTCGGCAGCGCGCGTCGGCGAGTGACCGATCAGGACGTCGAGCATACGCGTGACGGCAAGACCAAGGGCTGGCGCGAGATGGAATCGTCGCGCAATGAAGCCACCGGCAGCACGCTCAGTGGCCAGGATGGCATAACGATCGTCGCCCGCACTGGCGATATCGCCGTGACGGCCAGCACGCTGCACAGCGAGCAGGGGGATCTCGCCCTGCAGGCGCGGCAGGATGTGCGGATCGCCAGCAGCACCGAGAGCGAGACGCGGCAGTCGCGGGAACACGCCGAGAAAAAAGGCTTCCTGCGCAAAAGCAGCAGCGATACGGTCAAGGACGACCGCATGACGCGCGAGGCCGGCAGCGTGCTGAGCGGAGATCGGGTCAGCATCGTGGCGGGCAATGACCTGACGGTGACCGGTTCGGCCATTGTCGGCGACCGCGACGTCAATCTGCGCGCGGGGCGCGACGTCGATATTTCAGCGGCCACCGAAACCGAATCCCACTACCTGCTGGAAAAGAAGAAAAAGAGCGGACTGCTGGACAGCGGCGGCATCGGCTTCACCCTCGGCAACCAGTCCTCGCGCCACGAAGCGGACGAGCACGGCGTCATCCAGAGCCAGAGCGCCAGCACCATAGGCAGTACCCAGGGCAACGTGACCATCACTGCGGAAAACCGCGTGCATGTCCGCGGCGCCGACCTGGTGGCGGGGACGGACCTGGACATCACTGGCGACAGCGTGCGTATCGACCCGGGCTATGACGAGCGCACCCGCCACGAGACCTTTGAATCGAAACAACGCGGCCTGACCATCGCGCTGTCGGGAACGGTGGGCAGCACGCTCAACACCGCGGTCAGCGCGGCCCGGCAGGCCGGGCAAGAGAGCGACGGGCGGTTGCGGGCGCTGCAGGGCGCCAAGGCGGCGCTGTCCGGCGTCCAGGCCGCGCAGGCGCTGGAGCGGGACGATCTGCAGACGCAAGCCGCCGATGCAAAAAACACCGCGGCAGGCCTGAGCGCCGGCGACAAGGATGCGGTGCAGGGGGCGACCAACACGATCGGCGTCAACATTTCCTATGGCAGCCAGTCGTCCAAAACCGAAACGCGCAGCGAGAGCCGGCGCGCGCAGGGCAGCACGCTGAATGCGGGGCGGGATATCTCGATCACCGCCACCGGCGCGGGCAGGGGGGCCGACAGCGGCGATGTCGTGTTGGCCGGCACCCTGGTCAAGGCCGGCGGGGATGTGCTGCTTTCAGCCGACCGCGATATTGAATTGCTGTCGGCGCGGAACGTCGAGCGCATCGACGGCACAAGCAGCAGCCACGGCGGCAATGTCGGCATTGGCATCGGCGCGGGCGCCGGGGGCTACGGCATCAATGTGTCGGCTGGCGTCAATGCGGGCAAAGGCCGCGAAAAAGGACGTGGGCTGACCCATACCGAGACCACGCTGGACGCGGGCGGCACGGTGATGTTGGCCAGCGGTCGGGACACGCTGCTCAAGGGCGCGCAGGTCGGCGGTGAATACATCGAGGTCAACGCCGACCGCAATCTGACGCTGCAGAGCGAGCAAGACAGCGACC
This sequence comes from Achromobacter sp. CSND-B12, assembly GCF_052906545.1. NCBI lineage: Bacteria > Pseudomonadati > Pseudomonadota > Betaproteobacteria > Burkholderiales > Alcaligenaceae > Achromobacter > Achromobacter sp. CSND-B12. The sequence continues at coordinate 4,919,456 of NZ_JBREGJ010000001.1, forward strand.
ATTATTCCGCGCGCCAGCGCGACATCAGCGCGGGAGGCAGCTTCAGCTTCGGCTCGATGAGCGGCACGGCGAACATCAGCGCCAGCCAGGACAAACTGCGCAGCGACTTCGATTCGGTCAAGGAGCAGACGGGCCTGTTCGCGGGCCGGGGCGGCTACGACATCAACGTGGGCCATCACACCCAGCTGGATGGCGCGGTGATCGCAAGCACGGCCGGCCCGGACCAGAACCTGTTGGATACCGGCACGCTGGGTTGGCGCGACATCGACAACCGGGCGGACTTCCAGGCGCGGCACAGCGGCGGTTCGATGGGAACCGGCGGGCCGGTGGGCAAGGACCTGTTGACCAATGCGGCCGGCGGCATGTTGTCCGGCGCCAATCACGGCGGGCATGCGTCGGGCACCACCCTGGCGGCGGTGAGCGAAGGCGGTTTACGCGTGCACGACCAGGCCAACCAGCGCCAGGACGTGGCGGAACTGAATCGTGACGCGGCGCACGCGAACGACGGCAGCATCAGCCCGATCTTCAACAAGGAGAAAGAGCAGAACCGTCTCAGGCAAGTGCAGCTGATCGGCGAGATCGGCAGCCAGTCGATGGACGTCATCCGCACGCAGGGCGATATCGCGGGCCTGAAGGCGCAGACGGACCCGAAGGCGCTGGCCGAGGCGAGGGCACAGCTGGGCAAGGAGGGCCGGCTCTACACCGATGCGGACGTGATGGACAGGGCGTACGCCAATGCCATGAAGCACTACGGCACCGGCAGCGACCTGCAGAAAGCGGCACAGGCGGTGACCGGCGCGCTGACGGCGCTGGCGGGCGACAACCTGGCCGGCGCACTGGGCAGCGCCGCGGCGCCCTACCTGGCGACCGAAATCAAGCGGCGGATCGGCGAGGACAATCCCGCGGCCAACGCCATGGCGCACGCGGTGCTGGGCGCGGTGACGGCGCAGTTGAACGGCCAATCGCCGCTGGCCGGCGGCCTGGGCGCGGGCGGCGGCGAACTGGCGGCGCGGGTGATCGCGCGGCAGCTGTTTCCAGGTAAAGACCCCGACGCGCTGAGTGAAACCGAGAAGCAGCAGGTAAGCGCGCTGAGCCAGTTGGCGGCGGGAATTGCGGGTGGCCTCGCCACGGGGGATGCGGCCGGCGGGGTGACTGGCGCGCAGGCGGGCAGGAATGCGGTCGAGAATAACAATCTGAGCGCACCTCAGTTGGACGAGTTCGCGGAGCGCGCACGAGGTTGCGGCGCTCGCGGCGATTGCCATCAAGTCATCGAGGAGATGGAGCGGCTGAGTGTTGCGCAGCAGGACCGGTTGATCTCGGTCTGCGCCACCGATCCAAATGCGTGCCGGAAGGAGTATGGCGATATCCCGGCAAACAGCATGCTGGTCCGCGATGCGATAGATCGTGTGCTGGGAGACAGCGATATTCCATGGCAGATGAGGGCGGATATGGGGCCTTTGCTGTCGCAGCAGATTGACGCTGAAGGTGTTGTATCTAGTACCGAGTTTGCAGAGCGGCTAGCACGCACTTATGGTATCGACAAAGATCGGGCCGAGTTGCTCTCGGGGGCGGTGCTGGGGGCAATTACCGGCGGGGTGGGGAAGGGGGGGAAGTCACCGGCAAAGAGCCATTCGGTACATGGCAAAGCAGGTGAGGATCACAAAGGAAATGTCCGATACCAGCCGAATAAGGACGCAGTTGGAAAGGCGGCGGAATTTCTAGAGCAGCCTGGGTTCGGTAGTGAAATAAAAGACGCCTCCCGGAAAACGAGCCAGCACTACCACGGACAGGCTGTTTATCAAGCGGATCGTCGTATTGGTAATAATATTAGAAAAGGCGATAAATTCTATTTGGATGGGACGCATATGGATCATATTGAGGTTTTTGATAAGCACGGAAATTTTCGGTATGTTTTAAACCTGGATGGTTCTGTTAATGATCGTAAGACGAGGGCGGCGCGAGGGAGGAGTTTGAAATGATTAATATAAATAAAATAAAATTGATGTTGCCGAAATTGCATGTTATGTCCGGAATTGGTGGCGATTTTGTGGGTGCTGATTGGAGCATTGACTATAGTTTAAATTTGGATGATGAGTTTAAAGAGGATGTTGCAGAGCTTGGTTTGGCGATAAATTTCTTGAGCGCGGCTGTGCGGAACTCTGATCTCCCTGCGATCATGTGCGCATTGGTGAGGGTGAGGGGGCGCTCAAATATTGCCGAGGGATTCTTTGCGAATATCGTGGAAGACCTCGACCGGGTTGGTTGGTCCGAGGGAGGGAGACTGTGCGATGTGCCAAAAACATATGCTGTTCCTGAGATTTATGAGTTATGCAAAAGTTATACGTTTGATTTTAAAGAATTCAATGAGCTTAAATTTTTAATGCCCAGCCTGTATGATTTGTCAGGTTTAAAAAAAGGGTTTTTCAGTGAAAATTGGAGGATTGATTACACGTCGAATCTAGATGGTGAATTTAGTGGTGAAGTGGCGGACTTTCAGATGCATTTGGATGCCCTGGACGAGGCTATAAGAATTAATGACTTGGTGGCGGTTAAGTACGCACTAGCGATGGCTCGATCTTCCTCAAGGGCGCTTTCGGACTTCTTTGAGCGTATTTGTGATGACATTGAAAATATCGGGTGGGCTGACGACAGGCCATGGGCCGACATTCCAGAGGACTATGAATTGCCGGCGTCCTACAACTATTCCGGTAAATAGCGAGAAAGGCATGGGTCGTCAATATCATCTGCCCTGGCTACAGGCTGCGTGCTGAAGCTGGCATGTAGGTGACCGTGACGCGGCGCACGCGAACGACGGCAGCATCAACCCGATCTTCAATAACGAGGTAGTTCTGTGGGATGTTGGGTTTTAGACCGGAATGGCAGGGTTTATGTCAAGCAATGTATATGGATATCTTTATCCTCCGCTAAGCAAGGAGGCATTAATGAATCTGGAATTAAAGCGACAGATTCTATTTTTGTTGGATGCGTGTGGGTAATGTTGAGGTATTTAGTGGGTGCGGAGATTTTAGGAGTGTTTTAAATCTGATCTCTAAAGTAATCAATTTTTAGGGGGAAGCTAAATGAAGATTAAAGAAAGCGACGGGTCTGTTGTTGATGTATTTTCCATATATTGGCTAGGTGCGGAGACATACTTTTATGGTTTGCAAGCAGGTCATGGGGGGTTGCAAGCCTATAGGTTAGAGGAAGTGACTATTGTCGAAAGAGAGATGAATTTTAAAACCGTGTTTTTTTCCAATGGTAGTGCGCATGGTGTCAATCATTGGGCTTTGATTCAGGAGGGTTTGTTGGACGATCTACTGGAGTTGGATAAGGTTGCTTATGAGAGATTTATAACCATTCTGAAATCGGAGCGGGTGCTGAGTGATGGTTTTTATTGATAGAAATTAGTGTTGGATTTTTTTTGAATGTAATGCGCGCCGGTCAATTAATTGAAATTCTGAAAAGAACGGCGATATCGAGATCGCAACTTCAAAGAGCCCTGTTGGTGACTGGAGCAGCTGTTGGGGATGGCTGGTAATGAAAGTAAAAAGAATCGATTCAGGGGCGAACGTTGAGGTATTTGGGATCTATTGGATTGGCGGTAAAACATATTTTTGTGGACTTTCCAAAGGATATGATGGACTTCTTGCGCATGATTCGCATGAGGTCGAAATAGTAGAGGCATCATTACTGGGTGACTATGTCTACGTAAATGATGGTGTGTTCTATAAGCCCATAGTCGATGAGGCGCTCGTTGATGATCTTCTAGAAGGGGATTCTGAGGCATTTTCCCGTTTTCTAGAAATACTTGGGTCTGAAAGGGTAATGCTCGGAATTTGGGGTTTTATATATGGTGTGCAACCCTAAAGCGGCAAAGAGGTGCTCGTTTTGATGGGGGGTGGATAGAGTGAAATTGCGAGGAACTCGCACTGAATCGGCGATACGAGATAGGCTTGTTGCGTCAAATTTGTCGATCAAGAGTAATGTGAAAATAATGGAGTTTTTGCAAAAAAAATACGAGATTATTGAATTTGCTCACGTATTCACCTGCACGCCAGACGAGATTCTATGGTGTGGGTCAAGTTTTTTTGAAGTTCAACTTCGCCGGATCGAAGGCCTGGCCGGTGCGCCAGACACCGTAGGCGATACGCAACAGCTTGCGCGCGATCACCACCAGCGCAGCCGTCGAGGGCAAGCCCCGAGCCCTGAGCGTGGCGTAGTAGTCCTTGAAGTGAGCCGTACGAGCGGCCGAGCTTGCCGCGTTGTACAACAGTGTCCTGGCCGCCTTGTCGCCCTGGTTGCTCAGGCGCCGCCGACCGACTTTCCTGCCCGACTCCTTGGGGCGCGGATCCAGCCCGCAGAACGCCACCGCCGCATCGCTGCTGGCAAAGGGTACGCGGCTGAACAGCGTGGTCAGGGCCGCGCCATTGATCGGCCCGATCCCACAGATGCCGGTCAGCAGCCCGTACGTCTTGGCCCACTCACCATGCGCCTTGACCTTGGCGATCAGCTCGCGCTCGAGCGCATCGGCCCAGGCGCGCAAGCTGGCCAACGCCTTCTCCTGATGGCCGCTGGCGCAGCCATGGCGCTGCGAGGACAGCCTCAAGGACGCACCGACCCGCACTACCGCTGCCCTGAGCGACTGCAGCGAGCGCACTTGCTGCAGTTCCGCCGAGACCGGCTCGTAGCGATGCAACTTGGTGTGGCGCTGCGCGATGTACTGAGCAATGACTTCGGCGTCCAGGCGATCTGTCTTGCCTCGGTTGCCCAGCGAGATCGCGTAGTGATGCACGTGCGTCGGGTTCAAGACATACACCGCAAACCCCCGCTCATGGGCCAGGCGCGCCAACAATTCCTGATAACCCCCGGTCGCCTCCATCGCGATTACGCTGCCCGTCGGCAACCGCTTGAGCCAACCGACGATGCTCGATCGACTATTGGCCAAGCTCCCGGACACAATGGCGCCCTCGTGACCGGCAACCTGCAACTCGAACTTCCCGACATCGACCCCAATAAAGCAGCCAGATATTTGCATGATGGCTCTCCCTGCGATACGTTTAGTCCGCTGGGGTGGCCTCGCCTCGGGCGTTACCTTGCGATCAATCGGCGGTCCTGGCCGCTAGATTCCTTATCGACGCTGTGAGGCGGGGTGGGATGCTCTCGTTCTGGCAGTCCGGGCGCTACCGGCTGATGGATGAGGACGTCCCTACCCCAGCACCCTCCCACTGTGGAAGGCGCACCCACACCATACAAGGATGGGGATATATATGAAATACTGATAAATGGTAGGGTGGTCGTGAATTTTGAAATTTCGCGGGAAGAGGGGGTTATAAGCGAGGGCGGTGAGGTTTTGCTTGCGGATTATTTGAAGGGGTTGAGGGGCAAGGAATATAACTTGAAAGTACTGATTGCGTTGGATTTGGTAAATGGCAGAGCGTGAAATCCCGGGAGGTGTGGTCCGCGGCGATTGCCATCAAGTCATCGAGGAGATGGAGCGGCTGAGCGTTGCGCAGCAGGGCCGGTTGATCTCGGTCTGCGCCACCGATCCAAATGCGCGCCGGAAAGAGTATGGCGATATCCCGGCAAACAGCAGGCTGATCCGCGATGCGATAGGTCGTGTGCTGGGAGACCGCGGTGTTGCAAAGTACTTAGGTGGTAGGTTCTCTAATTGTCAGGATTGTTGTTCACGATAAAGGCCATCATTATTTCAGGGAGGTGATTCTGCATATGGTTTTACCTGCACTCCTGGTGAGGATGGGGATGTATGTGAAATTCTAATTAACGGCTGCTTTGTTGTGCGTTTTGAGGTTGGTAGGGTTTTGGGAATTATTGGTGGGGTTGAGAAAAACTCGGTTTTTGAATGCTCAAGAAAGTTGAGAGGCAGGTTGAGAAATTTAGAGATGTTGGTTGCACTTGATTTGGCCAATAATCATTGGTTTGCATTGAATCGGGGTGAAGGCAGCGCATGGGCGCACCTTCCGAGCCGAGAGAGGTGGTCAGTACTGTGCTGTTCCACACCAAGTGTGTGTCATCGCCGGGACAGTGTTTTCGGGAAAACACCCCTGATGCGTTGGGCGGAAAAAACGATCAAAAACGGGCAGCACTGGGAGCGTCTCTTGGCCGGCCCGTTGCGATAAAGTAATGGCCTTCCTCCCCACGGCAACCTCCCTCCAGCCCATGGCTACCTACGCATTCCGTCTTCTCAACGTCTTCGCCTCCAGCACCTTCACCGGCAATCCCCTCTGTGTATTCGAAGACGCGCGTGGCATGGACGATGCCACCATGCGCGAGCTGGCGGCGCAGTTCAATCTTTCCGAAACCACTTTCATCCTGCCGTCCGACGTGGCCGATGCGCGGGTGCGCATCTTCACGCCCGGCTTCGAGATGGGTTTCGCGGGCCATCCGACCATCGGCACGTCGCAGGTGGTGCGCGACCTGCTCAAGCGTGGCGATGCATTGACATTGGAATTCAAGGCCGGCGTCGTGCCGGTCACCGCGCAGGGTGACGCCTGGACTTTCACCGCGCCTTGCCCGAATGGCGTGCGCACGGCGGCGCCGACGCTGCCGGCCGCTGATATTGCCGGGCTGATGGGGCTGGACCTGGACGACCTGGCGGATGATCCCATCTGGGTGGATACGGGCGCGGACCAGCTACTGGTGCCGCTCAAGAACGTCGACGCGTTGAGGCGCGCGAATCCGGATGCCTCGCAGCTGGAGCGCTGGCAGGCCAACAGCCTGGGGCGCAAGGTCTGCTATCTGTTCGCCTTCGACCCGAATCGCCGGCAGGACGGGCGCGACGTCGTGGTGACGCGTTATTTCTATGCCAAGCCCGGCGGCGGGGTGCAGGAAGATGCCGGCACCGGCTCGGCCTGCGCCAACCTGGGGGGCTGGCTGCGGCATCGGCAGCACGCGCTGCCCGCCAGTTTCCTGGTGGAGCAGGGCGACCAGATGGGCCGTCCTTGCCGGTTGCTGCTGGACGTGCAGGCCGATGGCCGCATCCAGGTGGGCGGCCGCGCGTTGGAGATCGGGCGCGGCACGGTGGACGTCTGAGTGTTCGCGCGGGTCCGGTATGACCGGACTGTGCCTGTCAGGCGGGCCGCGGTAGCGCTGGCGGCAAAACGGTCTGGCGCGCGCTTCGGGCTGCCGCGATCCCGCGCCCAATGAAAAACCGGCGCCTGTGTGTGAGCACAGGCGCCGGTTTTTCATTGGATGGCCATCAAGGCCCGGCGGGTTACTTCTTGTTCTTGGCCGGGTCGACCTTGATGTTGTTCATCACCTGCTTCACGCCCTCGACACCGCGGGCGACGGTGGCGGCGTGGTCGGCTTCGGCGGCGGTGCCGACGGTGCCGGTCAGTTTGGCCACGCCATCGGTGGTTTCAACGGCGATGTCCAGCGCGCTCAGTTGCTTGTCGGCCACAAAGGCGGCCTTGACCTTGGTGGTCACGGTCGCGTCGGAGGCGTATTCGCCCACGGATTGCTTGGGCTTGCCGTCATTGGCGGCAAAGGCCATGGAAGTGAAGACAGCGCCCGTACCCAGTGCGGCGGCGGCGATCAGCTTGCGGAATTCCATAGTTGTGCTCCTTGTGTATGTGGTTTTCAGCGCGTTCAGGACGCAACGGCTAAGCGAAAATTCTCGGGGTGCGATGTTCTTCTATTTCTTGCGGAATGCGCCGCCCAGGATGGACAGCAGCGCCAGAACCAGGAAGACGAAGAACAGGATCTTGGCGATGCCCGCGGCGCCGGCGGCAATGCCGCCGAAGCCCAGGACAGCCGCGATGATCGCAATAACGAAAAAAACTACGGCGTAGTGCAACATGTCAGCTTCTCCTGGTGGCGTGGGGATCAGGGGTTGCGATCAAAGAAATCGCGCACTTCCTTTTCCGCCTGTTCCTTGGTCTTGCCGTAGCGCTCCTGGATCAGGCCAGCGAGGCGCTCGGCGTTGCCTTCCGTACGGGTCAACTCGTCGTCGGTGAGTTCACCCCAGGCCGCTTTGGCCTTACCGGTAAGTTGCTTCCACTTGCCAGCGATGATGTCGTTATTCATGGTGACCTCTCTTCGTTGTGGCGGATGCGGCGGCTTATGGCCGATAAGCTTGTGCATTCGCGGTTGAGTTGGACACTGATCAGCTTGAGTTCAAGGTACAGGCCGTCCGCGAGCCCTGTCAAAGGACGCTGTGGGCAAATGTAACGGCGGGGGACGGGGCAAAGCGCGCGTCTTTCGACGGCAGGTAGCGCAGGCGCACCAGGAGGGGAAGTTACATCTGAGCAACGTCTTGAGCCGTTTTGAGCAGGGCAGGTAACGGAGCCCTACCCGATGAAGGCCTGCCCGACCGGCGCCTCGGGCGGCACGGCAATTGAGGCCGGCAGGCGGGCCATCCGAGGCTGGCCGGGTGGCCGGGGCACCGGTATATTTGGGGCAGGTTCCACGCACGGGTTTGCTGCCCGCGTGGCCGGGCCCCCTTCACACAGAGAGGACATGCATGACGCAACGATTCCTTGGCACGATCCTGCTGGCGCTGGCCGCGATGGCGGCGCTCGGTTGCACCCACGTGACGGACCGGTACCAGGCGGCGGCGCCCGACCTATCGGCCCGCGGCTGAAGGGCCGGGCAATGAAAACGGGGCGCACAAGGCGCCCCGTTTTCATTCGGTCCCGCGACCGGGATCAGGCTTCGCGGATGCGTTGGGCGATGTGCGCCAGCGCCTCTTCCACCTGGTCCACCAGGATCAGGCACAGGTCGCCGGCGTTCAGGCGCGCCAACGCCGTGTCGATGGCCAGGAACTCGCCGTGGATCTCCTCGATGTGGCGAGTACGGCTGGCGTTGACCAGGCCTTGCTGCAACAGGGCCAGCACCTCGCCGTCGGCGCGGCCGCGCTGGCATTGATCCTGGTACAGCAGCACGTCGTCGAAGGCTTCGCCCAGGATCTCGGTCTGCATGCGGATGTCTTCGTCGCGGCGGTCGCCGGCGCCGCTGATGACCACCGAGCGGCGCTTGGCCGGCATGGCGTCGACGGCGCGCACCAGCGCCAGGATGGCATCCGGGTTGTGGCCGTAGTCCGCGATCACGGTGGCGCCGCGATAGTCGAACACGTTGAAGCGGCCTGGCGCGGTCTGGGCGTCGTTGACGAAAGTCGCCAGGCCGCGGCGCACGATGCTCCAGTCCAGGCCCAGCGCCCAGGCCGCGGCGATCGAGGCCATGGCGTTTTCGACCTGGAACACGATGGTGCCGTTGCGCGTGAGCGGGATCTCGGCCAGCGGGAAGCGGGTTTCCTCGCCGCCCTGGGCCGCGACGATGGCGTCGCCGTCGCGGTAGACCACGCGCAGGCCCTGGGCGCGGTGCGTGGCCATCACCGGGTGGTTGCGGTCCTCGGCGAAGTAGGTGATCGAGCCGGGGCAGCTGGAGGCCATTTCCGCGACGATGGGATCGGCGGCGTTGAGCACGGCGGTGCCGCTCGGATGCACGTGCTGCACGATCACGCGCTTGACCACGGCCAGGTCTTCGACGGTGCTGATGTAGCCCAGCCCGAGGTGATCGCCCATGCCGATGTTGGTGACGATGGCGACGTTGCAGCGGTCGAAGGCCAGGCCTTCGCGCAGGATGCCGCCGCGCGCGGTCTCGAACACGGCGGCGTCGACGTCCGGGTGCATCAGCACGCTGCGGGCGCTGCGCGGGCCGCTGCAGTCGCCGGTGTCGATGCGCAGGTTGTCGACGTAGACGCCGTCGGAGTTGGTCATGCCGACGCGGTTGCCGGCCGTGCCCAGGATGTGGGCGGTCAGGCGCACCGTGGTGGTCTTGCCGTTGGTGCCGGCCACCGCCACCACCGGGATGCGGCCGTCGTCGCCGTCGGCGTACATGTTGGCGATGATGGCTTCGCCCACGGCGCGGCCCTTGCCGAAGGAGGGGTTCAGGTGCATGCGCAGGCCGGGCGCGGCGTTCACTTCCACCACGCCGCCGTTCTGGTCTTCGAGCGGGTAGTGCACGCTTTCGGCCACCACGTCGACGCCGCAGATGTCCAGGCCGATCATGCGGGCCGCGGAGACCGCGCGCGCCGCCATCTCGGGGTGCACTTCGTCGGTCACGTCGGTGGCCGAGCCGCCGGTGCTGAGGTTGGCGTTGTTGCGCAGGAAGATCAGGGTGCCCGGGGCGGGCACCGAATCGGCGTCGAAGCCCTGCTTTTTCAGCGTGGCCAGCGCGATGTCGTCGAAGCGGATCTTGGTGAGCGACGTGGCGTGGCCGTCGCCGCGCAGCGGGTCGGCGTTGACCTGGTCGACCAGTTGGCGGATGGTGTGCACGCCGTCGCCGGTCACCTGCGGCGGATCGCGGCGCGAGGCCGCGACCAGCGCGCCGCCCACCACCAGCAGGCGGAAGTCGTGGCCGGGGATGTAGCGCTCGACGATGACTTCGGAGCTGATCTCCTCGGCCACTTCGAAAGCCTGGATCACGCGCTCGCGCGTCTCGATGTTGACCGCCACGCCGCGGCCCTGGCTGCCGTCGCGCGGCTTGACCACCACCGGGCCGCCCAGCTCCTGGGCCGCGGCCCAGGCGTCTTCGGCCGTGGTGACCGAGCGGCCCAGCGGCACGGGCACGCCGGCCGCGTCCAGCAGCATCTTGGTCAGGTCCTTGTCCTGCGCGATCGATTCGGAGATGGCGCTGGTCAGGTCGGTTTCGGCGGCCTGGATGCGGCGCTGCTTGCTGCCCCAGCCGAACTGCACCATGCTGCCTTGCGTCAGGCGGCGGTAGGGAATGTTGCGGGCGGTGGCGGCGTTGACGATGGAGCCGGTGCTGGGGCCCAGGCGCACGTCCTCGTCCAGCTCGCGCAGGCGCTTGAGGGCGTCGGCCAGGTCGAACGGCGCATCGTCCAGCGCCGCCTGCACCAGCTGCTGCGCCAGGTCCATGGCCAGGCGGCCGACTTCTTCCTCGCTGTATTCCACCACCACCTGGAATACGCCGGGCTCGATGGTGGAGGAGGTGCGGCCGAAGGTGACGGGGCAGCCGGCGTAGGCCTGCAGCGTCAGGGCGACGATCTGCACCACGTGCGCGATCGAGACGGCGCCCTGGTGGCCCTCGGGACGCAGCAGGCCGGTCTGCGGTAGCCGCGCGCGCAGGCGCGCTTCGAAATCGGGCAGGTTGTCGATGGAGCATTCGGCGTCGGCGCACGACACGATGGCTTCGATCGCCGTGTTCTTGCTCCACAGGTTGGGGCCGCGCAGCGCTCGGATACGGGAAACTTCCATGGCAGGTATTCCTGTCTAGCTTGCGCGCGCCGGCGGCGATGGCCGTGGCGCGCGCGATGATGTCAGTGTTGCTGGATCCAGCGGCGGACGAGATCGATGGTGGGGCCGGAGAAGGCTTCGTCGGATTGCAGCAGCACGAAGTCGCCCGCGGCGATGCCGGACAGCTGGCTCTCGATGGCCTTGCCGTGGTCCGGCTCGTCGATGATCTGCTTTACGCGGCTGCCTTGATCCAGTCCCTGGCGCAGCAGCGCGCGCGCCTGGCCGGCGGGACGCTTGCTGGTGACGGTGGCGTCGTCGTACAGCACCACGCGGTCGAAGGCGTCGCCCAGCAGCCTGCCCTGCTCGATCAGGTCCACGTCGCGGCGGTCGGCGCCGGCCGAATAGACGGCGGCGCGCGTGGTCGACGGGAATTGGTCGATGGCGGCGATGAGCGGGCGCAGCGCGGAGGCGTTGTGAACGTCGTCCACCACCACGGTGCTGCCGTTGCGCTCGAACAGCGTGAACTGCCAGGGCGCGTCGGCCTGGTCGATGTCGAAGGTCTCGATGCCGGCGCGGATCAGTTCGACCGGAATGTCGAGCGCCCAGGCGGCGCCGACGGCGGCCAGCACGTTCTCGACCTGGAAGGCGACGCGGCCGCCATGGGTAAGCGGAATCGCGGCGACGTCGGCCAGGCGTTCTTCGTGGGCGCCCTGGGCGAGCACGATGCCGCCGTCGCGCACGAACACGGCGCGGCCGTCCTGTTGCAGGTGGGCGGTGATGGCGGGCAGGGCGGGATCGATGCCGAAGAAGATCACGGCGCCGTCGGACAGCTCGGCCATTTCCACCACGCGCGGATCGCGCGCGTTGAGCACGGCGGCGCCCGTCGGCAGCACCACGTCGACCTGGGTGCGGAACACGTTGAACATGCGTTCCGTTTCATTGATGTCGAAGTCGCCGAGATGGTCGGCGTCGTCGATGTTGGTGACCACGCCGACCTGGCAGCGGTCGTAGGCCAGGCCCTGGCCGAGGATCACGCCGCTGTCGTTCTCGATGACGGCGGCATCGACGTTGCGGTTCATCAGCACGCGCGTGCCGGAGGCGAAGTCGGCGCGGTCGCCTTTCTGCACCAGGCGGCGGTCCAGGTACAGGCCTTCGCTGCAGGCCAGGCCGGTGCGCTTGCCCGACAGGTGCAGGAGGCGCGCGACCAGGCGCGCGACCACGGTCTTGCCGTTGGTGCCGGTGACGCCGACGATGGGGATGCGGCCGGCGTCGCCTTCGGGAAACAGGTGATCGACGATGGCGCGGCCGACCGGGCGCGGGGTGCCGTCGGCCGGCTTCAGGTGCATCAGCAAGCCGGGGCCGGCGTTGACTTCGACGATGGCGCCGCGCTGTTCGTCCAGCGGGCGTGAGATGTCCTCGGCCACCAGGTCGACGCCCGCGATGTCCAGGCCGACCACGCGGGCCGCCAGGGTCACGGTGGCGGCGACGCTGGGGTGCACGCGGTCGGTGACGTCGAAGGCGACGTTGCCGCTGCGCTGCACCAGCACGCGCTGGCCATCGGCCGGCACGCTGTCTTCGGACAGGCCCTGGCGGGCGATCTCGAGGCGCGCGGCCGAATCCAGCCGCACCGGGTTGAGCGGGTGGTTTTCGGTGCGGCCGCGGCGCGGGTCGGTGTTGATCTGGCTGTCGATCAGTTCGGTGATGGTGGATTTGCCGTCGCCCGTGACCCAGGCCGGCTCGCCGGCGGCGGCGGCCACCATGCGGTTGCCGACCACCAGCAGGCGGTGTTCGTTGCCCAGCACGAAGCGTTCGACGATGACGCCGCTGCCTTCGTCGACCGCGACGCGGTAGGCGGAAACCACTTCTTCGCGGGTGGTCAGGTTGGTGAAGACGCCGCGGCCGTGGTTGCCGTCGTACGGCTTGACCACCACCGGCAGGCCGATGTCCTCGGCGGCCGACCAGGCGTCGTCCTCGCTGTCGACCAGCCGGCCTTCCGGCACCGGCACGCCGCAGGTCGAGAGCAGTTCCTTGGTCAGGTCCTTGTCGCGCGAAATGCCTTCGGCGATGGCGCTGGTGCGGTCGGTCTCGGCCGTCCAGATGCGGCGCTGGCGCGAGCCGTAGCCGAACTGCACCAGGTTGCCCTCGAACAGGCGGATGTAGGGGATGTCGCGGTCGTCGGCGGCATCGACGATGCAGGCGGTGCTGGGACCCAGGCAGTGCTTGTCGACCAGCCGGCGCAGGCGCGCCACGGCGGCGTCCACATCGAACGGGCGGTCTTCGATGGCGGCCATGACCAGGTCGCGGCCTTCGTTCAGGGCGGTGCGGGTGACCTGTTCCTGCCAGGCGCGCACGACGACCTTGTAGACGCCGCGGGTGGAGGTTTCACGGGCCTTGCCGAAACCGCCGCGCAGGCCGGCGAGGTTCTGCAATTCCAGGGTGACATGCTCGAGAATGTGGCCGGGCCAGGTGCCTTCCTTGACGCGCGACAGGAAACCGCCGCGCACGCCCGGGCTGCAGCGGTGCTCGATCAGCGTAGGCAGCCAGGCGGTCAGCCGCTCGTAGAAGCCGGGGATCGTGTTGGAGGGGTAGTCCTCCAGCTCGCCGATATCCACCCACGCCTCAAGTACCGGACGGTACGTCCAAATGTTCGGGCCGCGCAAAGCCACGACATCGAGAAATTCAATGTCTTTCTTTTTCATGTTTTAATTTACTTGAGAAGCAGGTTGGCACGCGCGGACGCCCCTATGCAAGACCGCGAATTTATTGGGGTTGCGCCTTAAGAATAATGCCAACGAGTGGGGGATCCCAGATATTCCTAATTAGAAAAATCGGCTGATACTATACGACGCCTTCAAAGGCGTGAACTCGTTGTGTTGTAAGGAAGGGACACGTTTCCAACCCGGGGTTGGGATGCCGTCGCCGCCTTGTAGGGCAGAGTCCTGGCCCGGTATGCGTTCCAATGAAAAAAACACACCTGCTTTCCGGCCTAGCCGAAGCCTTTCCTGCCCGCTGGCGGGATGAATTCCGCGCAGAACTGGCGGAGGGCGAAACCCTGCTGGCCTGGCTCGAAATAGACCTGGACCAGCGCCTGAAGTTCCGTCCGGGCCTGGTCGCGGTGACCGACCGCCGCCTGATCGCCCGCAATCCCGCCGATACCGGCTGGGAAGCCTGGCCCTATGGCCCTCAACTGTCCCTGAATCTTTCCGACCACGCCGGCGCCGCCGTGCTGGAATTGCACGACGACAGCGCTCGCCTGGGCGTCTGGCGCTTCACCCTGGCCTGCAATCCGGCCGCGCTGCGGCTGCTGGGCCAGTTCGAGGCGCAGCAGGCCATCCGCCTGTCCGGCCACCAGGAGGCGGCGCCGGGCGAACGCCAGTGCACCATCTGCAATAACGTCATTCCCGCCGGCCAGGACGAATGCCCCACCTGCAACCAGGAACAGGCATCCCCATCCACCACCTGGGCGCTGCTGCGCCTGTGGCGTTTCGCGCGGCCATACCGCCTGCCGTTGCTGGCCGGTTTCCTGCTGACCCTGCTGGGCACCGCGGCGACCCTGGTGCCGCCGTACCTGACCATGCCGCTGATGGACGACGTGCTGATCCCGTTCCAGAACGGCGCGCCGATCGACTATGGCAAGGTGCGCCTGTACCTGGGCGGACTGCTTGGATCCGCCATCCTGGCGTGGGGCCTGGGCTGGGCCCGCACCTACATCCTGGCCTGGGTCAGCGAGCGCATCGGCGCCGACCTGCGCACCACCACTTATGAGCACCTGCAGCAGCTGTCGCTGGAGTATTTCGGCGGCAAGCGCACCGGCGACCTGATTTCCCGCATCGGCAGCGAGACCGACCGCATCTGCGTGTTCCTGTCGCTGCACCTGCTGGACTTCGCCAACGACATCCTGATGATCACCATGACCGCGGCGATCCTGGTGTCGATCAATCCGTGGCTGGCGCTGGTCACGCTGGTGCCGCTGCCGTTCATCATCTGGATGATCCACGCGGTGCGCGACCGCCTGCGCCATGGCTTCGAGAAAGTCGATCGCATCTGGTCGGAGATCACCAACGTGCTGGCCGACACCATTCCCGGCATCCGCGTGGTCAAGGCCTTTGCCCAGGAAAAGCGCGAAGTGGCGCGTTTCCGCGAGGCCAACAACCGCAACCTGGAGGTGAACGACCGCGTCAACACCACCTGGTCGCTGTTCTCGCCCACGGTCACCTTGCTGACCGAGGTCGGCCTGCTGGTGGTGTGGATCTTCGGCATCTGGCAGGTGTCGCAGAAGCAGATCACGGTGGGCGTGCTGGCGGCCTTCCTGGCGTACATCGGGCGCTTCTACACGCGGCTGGACTCGATGAGCCGCATCGTGTCGGTGACGCAGAAGGCAGCCGCTGGCGCCAAGCGCATCTTCGACATCCTGGATCACGTGTCGAGCGTGCCGGAGCCGCAGAACCCGGCCAAGCTGCCGCAGATCAACGGCCGCATCGAATTGCGCGACGTCGGTTTCCGCTACGGCAACCGCCAGGTCATCCGCGGCCTGGACCTGAGCATCGCGCCCGGCGAGATGATCGGCCTGGTGGGCCACAGCGGCTCGGGCAAGAGCACCCTGATCAACCTGATCTGCCGCTTCTATGATGTGTCGGAAGGCGCGATCCTGGTGGACGGCGCCGACATCCGTTCGGTGCGGGTGGCTGACTATCGCCGCAACATCGGGCTGGTGCTGCAGGAACCCTTCCTGTTCTTTGGCACCATCGCCGAGAACATCGCCTACGGCAAGCCGGCCGCCACCCGCGACGAGATCGTGGCGGCGGCCCGCGCCGCCCATGCCCATGAATTCATCCTGCGGCTGCCGCATGGCTACGATTCGCTGGTCGGCGAACGCGGCCAGGCGCTGTCCGGCGGCGAGCGCCAGCGCATCTCGATCGCGCGCGCGCTGCTGATCGATCCGCGCATCCTGATCCTGGACGAAGCCACGTCGTCGGTGGACACCACCACCGAGAAGGAAATCCAGAAGGCGCTCGACAATCTGGTGCGCGGGCGCACCACCATCGCCATCGCCCACCGCCTGAGCACCTTGCGCAAGGCCGACCGGCTGGTGGTGCTGGACCGCGGCCAGATCGTGGAGCAGGGCCCGCACGAGGAACTGATGGCGCGTGAAGGCGCCTACTACCGGCTGTACCAGGCGCAGGCGCGCCAGAACGAGGCCGACGCGCAGGCCTCCGGCAGCGAAGACATGGCCGCCGTGGCCTGAGCGAGATAACCGTCATGACGCTTCCCGTTTTCCAGCTGCGACGCAACGCGTTCGGGCGTTTGGTGTTCCAGGGCGCCGACGGCGTCGCGCACGAAGGCGTGATTCCGGTGCGGGCCTTTCCGATCAGCGAGGCCGATCGCGGATTGTCGCTGGTGACAGGCGAAGGCCGCGAACTGCTGTGGATCGAGCGGCTGGCCGACGTGCCCGCCGCCGAACGCGCCCTGATCGAAGAGGAACTGGCCGGGCGGGAATTCATGCCCGAGATCCGCAAGCTGGCCAGCGTGTCCACCTTCGCCACGCCCAGCGTCTGGAAGGTGGAGACCGACAAGGGCCCCACCAGTTTCACGCTGCGCGGCGAGGAGGACATCCGGCGCCTGAACCCGCAGACGCTGCTGATTGCCGACAGCCACGGCATCTTCTACCTGGTGCGCGACATCCTGTCGCTCGACAAGCACAGCCGCAAACTGCTGGACCGCTTCCTTTGAGCGGTCAATCCGCCGCCGCGCGCTTGAACGGCGTGTGGGCCTCGAGTTCGCCCAGGTAGTCGTCGACCGCGGCGGTTTCCTCATCGAGAAAGTGCCGGATCGCGGCCGCGAAGCGCGGATCGGCGACCCAGTGCGCCGACCAGGTGGGCGTGGGCAGCAAACCGCGCGCCATCTTGTGCTCGCCTTGCGCGCCGCCCTCGAAACGCGCCATGCCGTGGGCGATGCAGTAGGCGATGGCCTGCATATAGCAGGTTTCGAAGTGCAGCCCCGGCACGTATTCCGTCGCGCCCCAATACCTTCCGTACAGCGTGTCGCCGCCCGCCAGGTTCAGGGCCGCCGCCACCGGCTGGCCGTCGCGCTCGGCCAGGATGAGCACGAAGGCGTCGGGCTGGTCACGGTAGGCGCGCAGGAAGAATTCGCGGCTCAGGTACGGCGGATTGCCGTGGTTGAAGTAGGTGTGGCAATAGCACTGGTGGAAGAAATCCAGTTCGGCGGCGTCGATCTGCGCGCCGCGTAGCCAGCGGAACGCCAGCCCGGCCTGCGCCACCTTCTTGCGGTCCTGGCGGATCTTCTTGCGCTTGTCGTGGCTCATGGTGGCCAGGAAGGCGTCGAAGTCGGCGTAGCCCGGATTGGTCCAGTGGAACTGCACGTTTTCGCGCACCATGAAGCCGGCCTCGCGCAGGGCGCGCAGGTCGTCCGCGGCCGGAAACAGCAGGTGCAGCGACGACACCTGGATTTCTTCGGCGAAGGCGACCAGCCCGCGCACCAGCGTGTCGCGGTCCTCGTCGCTGGCGGCCAGCAGGCGCGGGCCCGAGACCGGGGTGAACGGCACCGCCGCCAGCAGCTTGGGGTAGTAGCGCAGGCCGTGGCGCTCGAAGGCGTCGGCCCAGGCGTAGTCGAACACGTACTCGCCGCGCGAATGCGATTTCAGGTAGAGCGGCACGGCGCCCGCCAGCGCATCACCGCGCCACAGCATCAGGTAGTGCGGCGACCAGCCGGTGCGCGGCGAGGCACAGCCGCTGTCGTGCAGCGCATGCAGGAAGGCATGCCGCAGGAACGGCTGGTCGCCTGCCAGGGCGTCCCACTGGCGGGCGTCGATGCGGGACAGGTCGGTCTCGATGGTCAGGCGTAGCGGCGAATCCATGCACGAATGATAAAGTCTTCACTGGCGCGCGGTGCGCGGCACCTGATGAGCGCGCAGGGTTATTGCGTATGGTCATGGTCTTGCGTGCGGCCCCGAGCCGTTTCGCGGCGGAAATTTTCATGGATAGCAATTCAATCGCCGCCCCGGGCGGCAATGAACCTCGCGCAGGCGGCATGGCTTGCCTGCGGGCGGCGGCGCTGGAGGCGCTGGCCGCCGTCGGCTGGGCCGACAAGCTGGCGCGGGTGCGCGCCATCGGCGACCAGGCGCCGCTGGATTGCGCGCGCCACTACGTTGCCCACGCCGCGCTGCCGGGGCGGCCCGCCGTGCCGGTGCTGGTGGCGCCGTCCGAGGTGCCGCAGCGTTCCATGGCCACGCTCGAGGGCCGCGCGGCGCTGCTGCACGCCCTGGCGCATATCGAATTCAACGCGGTCAACCTGGCGCTGGACATCCTCTGGCGTTTCGCCGGCATGCCGGACGCCTTCTACCGCGACTGGCTGCGCGTGGCGCGCGAAGAGGCCACCCACTTCGAGCTGCTGAACCAGCGCCTGGCCGACCTGGGCTACGCCTACGGCGATTTTCCCGGCCATGACGGGCTGTGGGAAATGGCCGAACGTACCCGCGACGACCTGCTGGCCCGGTTGGCGCTGGTCCCGCGCACGCTGGAGGCGCGCGGGCTGGACGCCTCGCCACTGATCCGCAACAAGCTGGCGGGCGCCGGCGACGCGCGCAGCGCGGCCATCGTCGACATCATCCTGCGCGACGAGATCGGCCACGTGGCGATCGGCAATCATTGGTACAAGCTGCTGTGCGCGCGGCAGGGCAGGGAGCCGGTCGCCTGTTACGCCGAACTGGCCAGCCGCTACAACGCGCCGCGCTTGCGCGGCCCCTTCAACCTGGCGGCGCGCCGCGCCGCGGGTTTCGACGAGGCCGAACTGGCTGCCCTGCAGGCGGATCGAGGATGACGGCATGGAAATCGTGATCGACGCGCTGCTGGCGGGGGCGGTGCGCCCGCTGGGGGATTCCGGCCGCGACAGCGGCATCGACAAGCATCCGGTCGAAGGGCCGTTGTGGCTCGGCCTGGAGGGGTTGCGCGGTGACGAACAGGCGGACCGCCGCTTTCACGGCGGCCCGGAGAAGGCGCTGCATCACTATGCCCGCGAGCACTATCCCGCATGGCTGCGGGAACTGGGCGAACGCGCCGTGCTGCGCGCCCCGGGCGCGTTCGGCGAAAATCTCTCCACTTACGGCATGACCGAACAAGATGTCTGCGTGGGCGACACGTACGCGGTGGGCGGGGCGCTGATACAGGTATCCCAGGCACGCCAGCCATGCTGGAAGCTGAACCACCGTTTCGCGCACCCGGGCATGTCGGCCCAGGTGCAGGCCAGCGGCAAGACCGGCTGGTACTACCGCGTGCTGCGCGAGGGTTGGCTGGCGCCGGGCGATACGCTGTCGCTGCGCGACCGCCCCCATCCACAATGGTCGCTGGCCCGCATTCAGGACATTCTCAACCGCCGGGTGCTGGACGTGCCGACGCTGGCCGAGCTGGCGGCGCTGCCGGCGTTGTCGCCCAACTGGCGCGCGCTGTTCGAGAAGCGCGCCCGGCTGGGCCAGGTCGAAGACTGGCAGCGGCGCCTGCAGGGCGACCCGGCCGACGCTTCCACGGGAACTCCCTCGACATGAAAATCCGCTACGCCGCGTCGCTGGCCGCCCTGGCGTTGACGCTGTCCACTTCCGCGCAGGCCGCCGACGCGTTTGCGACCTGCCTGGCCGGCCTGCGCGCGCCCGCGGCCAAGGCCGGCGTGTCCGGCGCCACTTTCGCCACGCACACCGCCAACCTGGCGCCCGACATGGCCGTGATCGGCCTGCTGGACGCCCAGCCGGAATTCAAGACGCCGATCTGGGACTACATGGCGGCGCTGGTCGACGACGAGCGCGTCGCCGACGGCAAGGAAGGTATCGCGCGCTGGCGTGCCGAACTCGATCGCGCCGCATCGCGCTATGGCGTGGATCCCGCCACCATCGCGGCGGTGTGGGGCGTCGAGAGCAATTACGGCCGCACGCTGGGCGGCCGGCCGCTGCTGACGTCGCTGTCGACGCTGTCGTGCTTCGGCCGCCGGCAGGCGTACTTCCGCGGCGAGTTCTACGCCACGCTCAAGATCATCCAGGACGAGCACATCGACCCGGACAAGCTCAAGGGGTCCTGGGCGGGGGCCTTTGGCCAGACCCAGTTCATGCCGTCGACCTACCTGCGGCTGGCGGTGGATTTCGACGGCGACGGCCGCCGCGACCTGATCGACAGCGTGCCGGACGCACTGGCGTCCACGGCCAATTTCCTCAAGCGGGCCGGCTGGAACAGCGGCCTGGACTGGGGCTATGAGGTCAGGCTGCCCGCCGGCCTGGCCACGGCCGGCGCCGGGCGCAAGAACAAGCGGCCGCTGTCGTCCTGGCGCGGCCAGGGCGTGACGCGGGCCGACGGGACGCCGTTGCCGCCGGGAGAGACCCCGGCGGGCCTGTTGCTGCCGGCCGGGCCCACGGGGCCGGCCTTCCTGGTGACGCGTAACTTCGATGCGCTGTACTCGTACAACGCGGCCGAGAGCTACGCCCTGGCGATCGCGCACCTGTCGGACCGCCTGCGCGGCGGCGGGCCGCTGGCGCAGGCCTGGCCGACGGACGATCCCGGCCTGTCGCGGGCCGAGCGGCGCGAATTGCAACGGCTGCTGATTGCCCGTGGCTATGATTTGGGCGAACCCGATGGCATGATCGGCGAACGCACGCGCGAGGCGCTGCGGGCGGCGCAGCGCGCCCTGGGCCTGCCGGCCGATGGCCGCGCCGGCCAGAAGGCGCTGCGGGCCCTGCGCGAGGCGGCCTGAGGCGCGGCCGGCGCGCCAAAGGACAAGTTTTGCAAAGATCGGGGCCGGTATCCTTTGGATGACGGAATGCGCGGCGTCATGGGCCTATACTGGATTTCCGATTTTCCTGGAGCACGGCGATGAGTCTATTGGATACCCTGGCCTCGATGGCTGGCGGCGGTCAGCAAGGGGGCTCGGCCTCGTTGCTGCCGGCCCTGATCGAACAACTGAACAAATACCCCGGGGGCCTGTCCGGCCTGATCGCCAGCTTCCAGCAGGGCGGCCTGGGTGAAATCGTCGCGTCATGGATCGGCAAGGGCCAGAACCTGCCGGTCAGCGCCGATCAGCTTGGCCGGGTGCTGGATCCCGGCGTGGTCAACGAACTGGCCGCCAAGACCGGGCAGGACACCGGCTCGGTGCTGGGCTCGCTGTCCGCGCTGCTGCCGCAACTGGTCGACAAGGCCACGCCCGAGGGCGCCGTCGAGCCGGGCCAGTCCTTCAATCCGACCGACCTGCTGGCTTCGCTGTCCGGCCTGTTCGGCAATCGCGGCTGATCCGGCAAGGGGCCTTTCCCTGACGCGCCCGCGGCTTCAATCGCTGGAGCGCCGCCGCCTGTTGCAGGCGGCGGCGCTGGGCGCGCTTGCGCCCCTGGCGGCCTGCGCGCCGCCGATCTCGCTGAACGCGACCTTTCTGCAACTGTGGCTCAGCCATCTCGAGCTGACGCGCGATGAATGGCGGCGCCGTATCGCCACCTACCGGCGGCTGGGTTGCCGCGAGATTTTCCTGCAATGGGTCGGCCTGGAAGGCGGCCGGCCGGATGACTGGATGGCGCCGCGGTCGATGCTGGATGCCATCTTCGACGAAGCCGACCGTAGCGGCCTGGGCGTGCATGTGGGCCTGCCCTACGATCAGCGCTGGTGGAACATGCTGGCCGCGCCCGACGACGCGGCGCTGGCGGCCTACCTTGACCACACCCGCGATCGCGGCGTTGCCTACATGCGCGCGGCCGCCTGGCCCGAGCGCCGCAATTTCCGCGGCTGGTACGTGCCCTACGAACTGGAGCAGTACAACTGGGCCCGGCCGGAGCGCCAGGCGCTGCTGGTGCCATGGCTGGACGCCTTCACCCGCGCCTCGCTGGCCAGCTGCCATCGCATCCCGTCGGTCTCGACCTACCATAGCCGGCTCGGCGGCACCGGGTCGTTGATGCAACTGTGGTCACGGGTGCTGGACGAAGTGCGCATCCATCCGATGATCCAGGACGGCGTGGGCGTGGCGGGCCTGGCCAACTACCAGGCGCTGGAGCCGCTGCACGACATGTTGCTCAATCGCCGCGCCGCGTTCGACCTGGTCATGGAGCTGTTCGAGGAATTGCCGTCGGGCAAGACGGACGGCACCACGTTCAAGGCGCGCTCGGCCGATTTCAACCGGGTCAGGCAGCAATGGGACGTGGCCCGCGGCTACGGCGCCAAGCGCATCGTGGCATTCACCCTCGACCCTTGGGTCATCGGCGACACGCCGGAGGCCCGCGCGTTGATGGACGCCTGGATGGCCGCGCGCGTCTGACGCCACGCGGCTTCAGGCGAAGCCGCGGCCGATGATTTCCCGCATGATTTCACTGGTGCCGCCGAACAGGCGCAGGGCGCGCGCGTCGGCCCAGGCGCGGCCGATGCCGTATTCGGCCATGTAGCCATAGCCGCCATAGAGCTGCAGCAGGTCATCCAGGATGGCGCCCTGCATTTCGGTGGCATTGAGCTTGGCGATCGCCGCCCGCGTGGCGTCGAGTTCGCCGGCCATGTGCTTTTCCAGGCAGTCGTCCAGGAACACCCGCAGCATGGTGGCCTGCGCGCGGGCGCTGGCCAGCTTGAAGCGCGAGTTCTGGTAGTCGATGACGCGGCGGCCGAAGACTTTGCGGTTGCGGGTGTACTCGGCGGCTTCGTCGATCATGCCTTCGAGCGAGGCGCCGGCGCGCAGCGCGATCGCCAGGCGCTCGCGCGCGAGTTCCTGGGTCAGGTATTCGAAGGCGTTGTTCTCGCGCCCCAGCAGGCAATCGACGGGCAGGCGCAGCCCGTCGAAATAGAGCTCGCAGGTGTCCTGGGAATGCTGGCCGATCTTGCTCAGCGGCGTGCCTTTGGTGAAGCCGGGCTGGTTTTCCTCGACGCAGAACAGCGACAGGCCGCGCGCGCCCAGGTCGGGATCGGTGCTGGCCAGCACGATCGCCAGCCCGGCATTGACGCCGTTGGTGATGAAGGTCTTCTGGCCGTCCAGGACGTAGTGGTCGCCGTCGCGGCGCGCGCGCGTGCGCACCGCCTTCAGGTCGCTGCCCGCGCCCGGTTCGGTCAGGGCGATCGCGCCTATGATGTCGCCGCGCGCCATGGCGGGCAGCCAGCGTTCCTTCTGCGCGGTGGTGCCGAAGGCGTCCAGATACGGCGCCACCATGTCGGAATGGATCGAGAAGCCGATGCCGAGGAAATTCGCGCGCGCCAGTTCCTCGATCACGACGGCGGCATGGCCGAAATCGCCGCCGGCCCCGTAGGGTTCGGGCAGGGCGCAGTTGAGCAGGCCTTCCGCGCCGGCGCGGCGCCACAGCGAGCGCGGCACGATGCCGGCCTTTTCCCATTCGGCGTAGTGCGGCGCGATCTCCTGGGCGACGAAGCGCCGGACCTGGTCGCGAAAGAGTTCGTGGTCGTCCCGGAATACGCGGCGCATGCGGCCTCCTTACTTGCCGTAGGGGTCCGTGGCGCTGGCCTGGCCGTGCAGGGTGGGCGCGGTGGCGCTGCCGGTCAGGAACAGGCTGTAGTGATCGCCGGGCTGCAGGGCCGGCAGGGCCAGCGAGGGCGAGAGCACGGTGCCGCAGCCCGCCGCCAGCGTGGCGCTGACGGGGTTGATGGCGCGCGCCATCGAGGCGCCCGGCTGGACGTCCTGGAACAGCGTGGGGCCGGTCGGGCTCACCTCGAGCTTGGCGCCAGGACAATCGGCCGCCAGGTTGTAGAAGCGCAGCTCGGCCTTGAGCGCGTCCTGGGCGCCATTGCTGTCGTCGATGGCCGTGTAGCTGACATTGACGCCGTCGCGCCGCACCACCAGCGTGGTGAAGGTGTCGGGCTTGACCTGCAGGCTGGCCGCCGGCTTGCCGTCGATCAGCAGGTTGAACGGCTGGTTGCCCTTGACGATGGCGTAGGTGCTGGCGGGCTGGGTCGGGCTGATTTCCTGCGATGGACCGTTGGCGATCTGCACGCGCACGGGGCCCGTTTCGGGATTGACGACCCGCACGAACGATGAGCCGGCCGGCGGACGGGCGGCATACAGCTGGGCGAGCACGCCTTCGGCCTGCGTGGCGGCGCTGGCGCAGGCCAGCGCCAGCGTCAATGCCAGGATGGGGAAATGGGTGCGACGGATCATGCTTGCGGCTCCGGTTTCTTGCTGAGGCGGGCGTCGAGATACATGCGCTCGAGCTGCTTGCGGTCGGCCTTGTCGGTGCTGGTCGTCGGGAAGCGGTGGCAGGCCACCAGTTCGGACGGGATCATGTAGGGGGGCAGCTTGCGGCCCAACAGGGCTTTCCAGTCCGCCAGCGCGGCGGGCAGCGGCTGCAGGCCCGCGGCGCCGGGCTCGGCCGGTTCGACGAATCCTATGAGACGGATGATAGCGCCATCGGGCCGCCGCAGCGCGACGGTGGCGCCCGCGCGCGCGCCGGGCAGGGCGGCGATGGCGGCATCGATCTCGGCCAGTTCGATGCGGTAGCCGTGCAACTTGATCTGGTCGTCGATGCGGCCGCGGAACGTCACCAGGCCGCGCGCATCGATCTCGCCCAGGTCGCCGCTGCGATAGCCGCGCTTGCCATTGCGCGTGAACATGCGCGAGGCGTTCAGGTCCGGGCGATTGAGGTAACCGCGCATGACGTGGTCGCCGGCAATGCTGATTTCGCCGTTCTCGATGAAGACCTCGGCATACGGCTTGGCGCGGCCGATGGGAAAGGGGTTGGGCGCTTCGGCACGCAGGGCGGGGTCGATCTCGACCCAGGTAGTGGAGCAGGTGGCCTCGGTGGGACCGTACGAGTTGATGATGCGAACGTCCGGAAAACGCTGCCACAGTTCCTCGGCCAGCGTCGGCGTGAGCGACTCGGCGCCGAATACGAAGGCGCGCAGCCGCGGCAGGTGGGCGTGGTCGAAATCCGGGTTGAACAGCTGCTGGCGCACGAACGACGGCGTCGAGGCCCAGACGTTGATGCCGGTGTCGGCCAGGTATTGCACGAAGCGGTCGCGCTGCGCGATCGTCTCGCGCGGGCACAGCACGCAGGCGCCGCCCAGTTCCAGCGCGCCGACCCAGTTGAACAGCGAGAAGTCGAAGCTGAACAGCATCTGGTCCATGAACGCGGGCGCCGGGCCGAGGTTCAGGCAGTCGCGGATCCAGCCTGCGAAGAGGGTGACGCTTTCGCGGCCGATCTGCACACCCTTGGGGTCGCCGGTGCTGCCCGAGGTGAACATGATGTAGGCCAGTCCGGCCTCGGCCAGCGGCGCGGGGCTGGCGCAACCGGCAGCGAAGGTGTTGGCCTGGGCGTCGTAGCGCAGGCCGGCGCGCACCAGTTCGCCGATGCGGGCGATGCGTTCGGGCGGGTTGATGACGTCGACCGGCACGAAGGGCACCCGCAGCCGCAGGCACCCCAGGATCGCCACCAGGAAGGCGGCTTCCTTGTGGCCGGAGATCACCAGCGGCACGCCGGCGGTGACCCCGGCGCGCAGCGCGTCCTGTTCCCAGGCCTGCGTGGCGGCGCGCAGCGCTGCCCAGGTCAACGCGCCCTGCGCGTCGACCACCGCGATGGCGTCGTCAGCGATGGCGGTATCGGCGAAATCGTAGGCGTTGAAATCGAAACGCATGATGCTGCCCCCAGGAAGACGTCAGGCGCGCGCGTGCTCCGCGATGAAGGTCGCCAGCGTGTGCACCGACTCCAGGTGCACGTCGATCTCGGTCGGCGGGATCTTGCAGCCGAACTGGCGTTCCACCGCCAACGCCACGTCCACGGCGGCCAGCGAATCCACCAGCCCGGATTCGATCAGCAGGGTATCGGGATCGACCTTGGTGAGGATGATGCCTTCGATCAGGTCGGCCACCTTGGCTTCGATATCGTTGATGTCCATAGCGTACTCCGCGACCGCGCCGCGGTCAGAATTGGAAATAGAGGAACCGGGTTTCCTTGTGCAGGTTGACCAGGCAGAAGAACAGCAGGGCCAGCATCGCGGCCAGCCAGGGCAGGTTGGGACGCCAGCGCATCCAGGGCGAAGGCGCTTCCTGCGGCTTGAACAGCGCCGGCGAGTAGCGGCCCAGGATCTGGTGCGCATTGGGCGCGAACCAGGCGATGCCCAGCAGCACCACAGCATAGATCAACTGCAGGTGGTGGCCGACCAGCACGCGCCAGGCATCGCCCCAGGCCAGGCCGCTGACGTGGGTGGCGAGGTCCAGCGTTTCCATGCCGCGCAGGCCGATCATGCCCTGCATCAGCAGCATGGCGTCGCCGACCCCGTGGGCGCGGAAGAACGCTTGCGCCACCAGCACCGCGACAAAGGTCAGCAGCACGCAGGCGGCTCGCTTGACCACGTTCAGGTTGCGCGCGGCGGCGGGCTTGCGGCCCACCACGAAGATGCGCCAGGCGTGGTTCACCGACAGGTACATGGCGTGCAGCAGGCCGAATACCAGGAACTGGAAGCCGGCGCCGTGCCAGACGCCGGCCAGCGCCATCGTGAACAGCGTCGGCGTGACGATGCTGGCCAGGAAGCCGCCCGCCGTGGCCACGCCCTGTGCCCCGACCGGCAGATTGCGATCGGTGCGCCATTTCGAAATGGCCATGGCCACCGGGTAGTAGAGATAGGCGGTCAGGTAGCGTGTGAGTGTCATGTGCCAACGCGCCCAGAATTCGATGATGCTGCCCGCCTTGTAGGGCGAGTTGAAGTTCAGCGGGAAGCGGATGCCGAACATCTTGGCCAGGCCTAGCGCCATGTCCGAATAGCCGGAGAAGTCGAAATACAACTGCAATGCATAGCACAGGCTGGCGCCCCACGAGCCCCAGAACTGCAGTTCGCCAGGCGCGGCGAAACCGGCATCGGCGTAAGGCGCGATGCCATCGGCCAGCAGCACTTTCTTGGCCAGGCCGATCACGAACAGCATGCCGCCCACCGACAGGTTCTCGGCCTTGAAGCGGTAATTCTCGGGCTGCGCGAACTGCGGCATCATCTCCTTGTGATGCAGGATCGGGCCGGCGATCAGATGCGGGAAGAAGGTCACGAACAGCACGTAGCTGAGCAGGCTGCGTTCCTTGACCACGCCCGCGCGGCAATCCAGCAGGTAGCCGATCTGGGTGAAGGTGAAGAACGAAATGCCCAGCGGCAGGATGATCGCGTCCATGGTCGAACTGGTCATGCCCAGGTCGGTCAGGAAATTGAGCAGCGTCGCGAAGTATTTGTAGTGGAACAGCAGCGCCAGGTCGGCGCCCACGCCCAGTCCCACGATCAGCCCCTGCAACCGGGGCCGTGCCGCGGTGTGCAGGATCAGCAGGCTGACCAGGAAGTTGAAGGCGATCGAACCCGCCAGCAGCACCACGAACTGCGGGTTCCACCAACCGTAGAAGACGAACGAGGTAAGGCACAGCCACAATGCCGCCAACCGCAGATTGAAGCGGCCCGCGCCGTAGTACACGGCCAGCGTGATGGGCAGGAAGATCAGCAGGAACAGGTAGGAGTTGAATAGCATCTTCGGTCAGGGCAGTCGGGCCAGCACGGATTTCTCGTCGTCGGTCAGCGGCAGCGACAGCGCCATTTCCGAAAACTCCCATATCACCAGCTTCAGGCTCTTGGGCCATTGCTCGCGCTGCTTGAGGGCCACCAGCAAGGCCCCGGAGAACTGCCCGCCATCCAGGCTCAGGTTCCAGACCTCGCGCCCCAGTCCCATGCCCAGCCGCTCGGCGAAATTGCTGCGGCGGCCGTTGGAGCTGCCGGCCAGCAACACCTCCACCGGTGGGGTGTCATCGAGCAGCCCGCCGCCGCGCACCGGTTCGATCTTCTGCGGCGCCGCCAGGTCCAGCTCGGGACGCCAGCCAGGTCGTGCCTGTTCCAGCCCTGCCAGCACGATCAGGTCGCCCATGCGCGGCTGCGGCGCACCCGCGGGATCTTCCTTGAAGGCCTGGGTGCCGGAGCCGCCCAGCAGCGGCAGGGCGGCCTGCGCCACGCGCGCGGCCGCGGCCTGCGCGCCGGTGGCGTTCATGTGCACGTCGGTGCGGAAGTAGCGCGGCGCTTCGGCCTGTGCCAGGGCGTCGCGCAGATCGACGAACGGCACGCCCTGCGCATGCAGGGCGGCATTCCAGTCGTCCAGCGTGCGCCGCATCGGCAGCGAGACGGTCTGGCCGCACAGGTGATCGGCCTCGATGCGCGACTTGTCGGGCACCGCCACCACCAGCAGCCGCACCTGCCGCTGGCGCAGTTGTTCGACCCAGTGGCGCATCAGGCGCAGGCGCTCATCGAAGACATGCACCCCGGGTTGCGGCCGCAGGCCGTCACGGTAGAACAGCCATTGCGGGCAGCCCATGGCCACCTGCTCGCCCAGGTCGCCGAGCAGGCGGTAGCGGATCGCGGCATTCCAGGTGTTGACCGCGCCCTGCGCCGGCAGCCGCAGCGACTGGTTCAGCACGGTCCCCGCGGTGCCGTTCATCCAGGCCGTGGGCGCGACGTCGGCGGCCCCCAGCCTGGCTTGCGCCAGGCACCAGGCGCCCCAGCCCAGGCCGAGCGCCAGCAGCACGCCGATCACGATCGCGTTGCGCCGATGGCCTGTCTCGGGCGGCGCCGCCTTGTCGGGTTGCGCCACGGCGCTATTGCCCCACCGCCGCCTTCATGCGGCCGCGCCAGGCGTCGGCGGTCATGATGGAGGCGTTGTCCCACAGCCCCTTGGCATCGGGGCCCTGCGCATAGGTGGGCTCGAACATCTGCCACACCAGCACCTGCGGCCTGTTCTGCTTGAAGGCGGGCGACTCCAGGTATTCCAGCAGCATGATCCAGTGGCCGACGTTGCCGGGCTTCCAGTTCACGGAAACGGGGCGATCCAGCAGATTGGACAGCTTCTGCGGAAAGCCGAAGTAGGGTTGCACCATGCTGTGGCCGGTCACGTGCACCGGGGCGGGCGCGTCATCGATCAGGCTCTGGTTGTCGGCCTGGCGGCGCACGGTGAAGGTCTCGCGCCCCGCCTGCTTGCGCTGTTCGGGCGTCAGGAACAGTTCGGCCAGATCGCCATAGCGGCGTTCGTTGACCACGCTGCCCAGCGCCATGCCGGTGCCCGGCTTGCCGGCCAGCGTCTTCACGTCCTGCCTGATGCGCTGGGCCAGGGCCTCGGCGGTGGCGTCGGCGGCGGCCTGGGTCCAGTGCTGGTCCGTGCGATAAAACACATCCTGGCCGCCATCCTTCAGGCGGCGCAGCACGGCCTCGTCGTCGATGGTGGAGATGCCGGCGGCCTTGAGCTTGTCCTGTATGGTCTGGTAGCGCTTCCTGACATCGGCGCTCAGCGTCGTGCCGTCCGGCAGCTTGTCCTGGTAGAACAGCGTTTTGTCTGGCAGTACCAGCACTTCCAGCTGGACGCCCCTGGCGGCGAGCGCGTCGCGGGTTTCGCGCACCAGCTGGGTGGCGGCGTCGATGCCACGCGTATCCACCTGGGTCAGGCTGCCCCAGCCCGGGAACAGCCAGTTGTCCTTGCCCTGGATGACGATGGACGAGGCTCGCTGCGCCTGGGCGCCCGCGGCGGCCAGCGCCAGCAGCAAGCCGCACAGGGCCGACGCCAGGCGCGGGCGGCGGGGCAGGGGACGGATGGCGGTAGTCATGTTTGCGGATTCCTTCATGGATACGGATCGGCGGGGCTCAGTAGGACAGGGTCAGGTTGATGAACAGGCCCTTGGCCCGGTCGGCCTGGCCGCCGCCGATGTTGAAACGGTATTGGGTGGTCAGGTCCAGGTAGGACCGTGGCGCGTTGTAGTGATCCTCGCGGAACCAGTAGCGCAGGTTGAAGCCGGGGCCCGCGCCCAGCGACCAGCTCGATCCGTTGCCTTGCAGCGGATGGGTGCTGCTGTCGCCCAGCTGGACACCGGTCACCTTGTTGTTGGTCCACAGCCAGTCGGCGCCGATCACCCCATAGGGAAAGAACACCAGCTTTTCGCTGATGGCGTCCAGGCGATAACTGCGCCCGATCCGTAATTCCCCCGCGCCGAACGCCTGGTCGCGCTTGAGCTTGCCGCGGACGCTGTCCGAGTCATTGCCGGTGGCGTTGTCGCGCACCCAGAACCGGGCCGGCATGTCCTGCCAGGAATACCCGGCCTGCACATAGCCTTCCATCGTGAACCAGTCGGGCCGGTCGATGCGCAACGTCGTGCCTTCGTACAGGCCGTAGGTGACGTAGGCGAGCCAGCCCCCGCTGCCCGCGTCCGCCTTGTAGTGGGCGGTCTGGTTGGCGCTGTTCAGGCCGCAGAACGTATCGGTCGAGCGCGGAGTGAGGATGCCGGTGCGCGTTGCCGTTCCGAGGTTGAACTGGCGCTCCAGGCCGAAGGTCAGCCCCACCTCGGTGGATGGCGTGAAGCGCATGCCGAGTGAGCCGACGGTGGTGGGGATGCCGGCGATGCCGTCGTTGCTCTGGCCTGCGACATCGATCACCCCTTCGCCGCAACGGTTCCTGACGGTCTGGCTCTTGGTGCGGCTGCCGTTGTCGTACAGCGTATTGGACAGCCGTCCATACAGTTCGAACGTGCGTGTCGATGAATTGAGGAAGTCGGACGGCCGCCAGAAAATCTCGGCGGTGCTGAATACCGCATCGCCCGGCACCGTGATCGCCGCGCCCCCCAGCCCGGAAGACGCCGGCCGCGCGCCGCGATAACCGGCGGAAACGTAGCCGCCCCATTCGCGCGACAGGCCGGCGATGCCGCTGCGCGTGTCGTAGCGCTGTTGCGGTGTCAGTTCCAGTTTGCCGGCATCGGCCTCGTCGATGGCCTGTTTCAGTTTCTCCACGGCGCCGCGTTTGTCGCCGACGCCCGACAACGCATAGCCCTCGTCCAGGATCACGGTCGGCGGCGCCTTGCCGGTGGCGCGGGCCGCCTGGAAGTCCTCCAGCGCCAGGCGGGGTTTGCCCATGCGCTGGTGCAGGTAGCCGCGCTGCATCAGCAGGGCGGGGTCGTCGGGCTGCGCGGCCAGCGCTTCGCCCATGCGTTTCTCGGCCTCGGCCAATTGCGCCGCGTTGCCCGCGGCCAGCGTGGTGGTCAGCAGGCGCTGCAATTCCTTGTTGGCGGGATCCTGCTCGGCGGCCTTGCGCGCCTGCGCAATGGCTTCCTGGTAGTCCTCGCGCGCATAGGCGGCGTAGGCCAGCGCCGCGGGGCCGCCGCTGCCGGCGGCGTCCGACGGCAGCAGTTCGCAGGACGTGCCGTAAGGCGTATCGCGGCAATCCTGCAGCGGCGCCGGGTAGTTGGCCAGCGTCAGCGTGGCCGGCACGGTGGGCGCCGAGCGCGCCCGCTTGATACGGGCTGCGGCGGCTTCGTCCTTGGCCCCGAGCGGCTCCAGCAGCGCCAGCGCGCGCTTGGTCTCGCCGCCAGCGAGCGCGGCGTCGGCCGCGATCAGGCGCACATTGCGGCGCTGGTCGTCGTCCAGCCAGTCCTGCTTGAGCGCGGCATCGAAATCGGCATTGGCCTCGTCGGTCTTGCCCTGGCGCTGGCGCAGGTAGGCGCGCATCACCAGCGCCACCGTGTTCTCGTCATCCTGCCCGAGCGCGTCGGTGGCGGCGTCCTCGGCCGCGCCCAGCTGGTTGTCCAGCATCAGCGCGGTCATCAACAGCAGGCGGTGGCTGGCGGTATCCGGGGCCAGCGCCACGGCCTCGCGCGCCAGCGGCACCGCGTCGCCGGGTCGGTTTGCGATCAGCGCCTGGTAGCCCTGTTCGGCGGGCTTGATGGCCAGGCGGCGTTGCATCGTGGCGCGGCGCGCGGTCAGGTCGTTCTTGTTGGGGGCGCCGAGCGCGATGGCCTTGTCGGCGGCGGCCTGCGCCTCGGCGTACTTGCCCTGGGCTTCCAGCGCATCCAGCCACAACATGGCCCACGGCCCCTGCTTGGGGTCGATGCGGAAGGCCTGCTCGGCGCCGCGCTGCGCGGCAACGTAGTCGCCGCGGTTGTAGTCGGCGTAGGCGCGCGTGGCTATCGGGAAGCCGCGACGATAGGCGGCGGTGGTGCCGGGCGCGCCGCCGCCCGCGGCGGCGGCCGGCGCGGTGCGCGGTCGCAGATTGGCGCGCGCCTGGCGCAAGGCGGGGGTATCGAGGCCGCTCTTGATGGCGTCGGCGGCGGCCTTGTCCGCCTCCCGCAGCTTGCCCTGCTTCTGCAGCGCGTAGACCAGGAGCAGGCGCAGCCGCTCCACGTCCGGGCGCAGTGCGATGGCCGATTCGGCCTGCTGCTGGGCCCGCGCGTAGTTGCCCGCGTCGTAGCTCTTGTAGCCCTCGTCGGCGAACTGATAGGCGGCGCCTTCCAGCGGCGCCTCGGCGGCGCGTGGCGCCGACTGCGCGGCGGCGGGCCCGGCGTGGCCGGCGCAGGCCAGCGCGGCGGACAGCAGGAAGGAACGGGTCAATGGCTTCATGGAGTCGCGGGTTTGTTTTCGCCGTGCGTCGGCGCGATATCGGCCTGGCCGCCTTGCTGGAAGTGGATCGCCTCTCTGAGCGTGCCTTCGTCCAGCCAGCCTTGTTCCATCAGGATTTCGCCCAGCGGCCGCTTGTCGCGCGACTGGATCTCCAGCGCCCGCGCCAGCTTGTCCTCGTCGATCGCCTGCCAGGACAGCAGCAGCTCGCCCAGGCGCTGGCGCTGTTGCGCCAGCTGGTCGGTGGACGGGAAATCGTGCATGGTCTTGTCCCAGGCAAGCCGCTTGCCCGTGATCAAGTGGCCGATGAACAGTTTCCAGGCGCGCGCCGCGGCCATGGCATTGATGAAGTTGCCGACGATCATGCGCGGGATCGACAGGATCGCGTGTTCCCAGCCATACATGCGACCGACGAAATAGGCGCGCTGCACCACCCGCAGCAGCAAGGCCACCGCGTTGATCTACATCAGCGTCACCAGCCAGCCGCCCGGGCGGAAGTATGACGGGTAATACACGGTCCACCAGCCGAACAGGTCGGCCAGGTAGAACAGGAAGAAGTTGGCCAGCAGCAGGTATGCCAGGATCGCGATGAACGAGGTCATCAGGCCCTTGCGGTCGCGGAACAGCAGGTATTTGGTCGCCAGCGAACCGGTCCAGCCGACCTGCTGCCAGCCCTGCAGCCCGATGCCCAGCGTCCAGCGCGCCTTCTGCCGGTAGGCGGTGCGGAAGGTGTTGGGAAAATACTCCCGCACCCCAAGCGGCATGTGGATGCTCGACACCTTCTCCTTGCCCAGTCCGAACCAGGCGCGGCGCCGCGTCACGTACTCGACGCCGAACTTGCCGAAGATCTGCCGCATGCCGCGCTGCGCCAGCCGCGCGCCGATGTCGTAGTCCTCGGTCAGCGTGTCGGTGTTGAAGGGCTGGTTGTCGGTCTCGGCGGCCAGTTCGACCAGTGCGCGCCGCGAGAAGCAGGTGCCCACGCCGGCCGAAGGCACCATCTTCGACAGGCTCTCGCGCACCACCAGGTCCTTGGTGTGCCATTCCGCGAACTCGTCCATGTAGGTGCCGGCCACCAGCTCGTACCAGTGGCGTTCCAGCGACGTCACCGGCAGCTGGATGAAGTCGATGCGCGGCAGCAGGTAGTTGTAGTACTTCAGTTCCAGCGGGTGCAGCACGTCCTCGCTGTCGTGCAGGATGACGCCGGCGAACGGCACGGGCTGGCGGGCGTCCTGCGCGAAGATGGCCTGCACGATCCAGTTCAGGCAGTCGGCCTTGCAGGTCGGGCCATCGTGCGGCACCTCCACCCTTATCAGCTGGCGATAGCGCCGCCGCATGCGCTCGACTTCCTTTATGGTGCGTTCGTCGTTCTGGTAGGTGCCGGCGAAGATCATGTAGTTCTTGTATTCGAGCGTCGACACCATCGTCTCGAGCATCGAGGCGATGACGTCGTACTCGAGCCAGGCGGGCACCATGATCGCCAGCGGCTGTTCTTCCTTGGCGCGCAATTGCGCTGCCGTCAACGGCGTGTAGCGGCGCTTGACCGTCAAGGCGCGCCGCAGCTCGCGCACCCAGTACCAGCCGTCGATGAACAGGTCATCCAGGCTCGAAAGCAGGATGATCACGCCAACGACGGCGGTCACGATCTCAAGGCCGCGGTAGTAGTCGGCGATGAGATAGGGCCAGTAGAGCGAAGACATGGGCGGGCCGATCCGGGTTTATCGGGTTTCCTTGTTCTTCCTGCGGCTGACGCGCATCGCGACAATCAGGATAAGCAGCAGCACCAGCAGGCCGACGCTGATGGCGGGCACGCTCCACGAGATGTAGCGGCGCCATTCGAAGAAAGCGCTTTCCCCGGCGCCCGGCGGATGGCTGGCGTCGGGGTTGGCGCTGTCGATCCAGGCCACCGGGCCGGCGGCGCCAATCAGCGCGACGTTGCCGCGGTTCAGCACGAACGGCGCGTCCAGCATGCCGGCCCGCTGCCCCAGGGTGTGCCACAACACGCCGTCCTGGCCCGCGGCGCTGACCACTTCGGCCGAGCTCAGCTGTTCCAGGCCCGATATGTCCAGCCAGGTCGTGTCCTTGCCGTCCACGCGCAGTTGCTTGCGATCGGTGACCGTCACCATCGGCTTGGCGCCTTCCACCGGCACTTCCATCGCCAGGAAGGGGCGCGTCGGCTTGAAGGCCTGGCCGCCGGCGGCCACGGACAGTTCGGCGCGGGTCGTCGAAATGCCGCTGGCCGAAGCGATGCCGATCAGGCGCTTGAGGTTGTCGGGCGCGCTTGCCAGATAGCTGTCGGGCACGACGACCTGTGGCGTGCCGGCAAGCAGCGGCAGCAGGCCGACGAAGGTGCCGTCCGGTTCGGCCTTTTCCGGCTTGACGTAGCTGGTCGGCAGCACGTTCACCGGATACCCTTGCGGGATCTCGTTGCAGTCCACCGACACCGGCTGGCGCTGGAACGTGACGCGCACGGCGTTGGTGACCCCCAGCACGTAGCCGGGCACCCGGGCGGTCAGACGCTCGGGGCGACCGTCGGCATCCAGCTGTTTGGCGGCCAGCAGGATGCCGTTCCAGAAGACGGAGGCCACCGGGCGCGTCGACGAGGCGCCGGGCGCGGCCGAGACGTCCATGACCAATTCGCCGGGCATGCGGCCGTCCGCCGACACAGCGGCCAGCGGGAACGTCGTGGTCCAGTCGCCGCTGGCGACCACGTTGAAGCTGTTGGGCGACCCGCCCAGCGCCGTCAGGCGCAGGCCGCCGTCCTTGAAGGTTTCCGGCGGCATCGCGGCCTTGACCTGCACCTGGCGCGTCACCAGGATGCGTCGCCAGGCCGTGTCGAACGCGCCCGCGCCCTGCGCGCCGGCATCGGCGGCCAATGCGATCACGGCTTGGCGGCCCATCGCGGCCAGGCGGATTTCCTTGGACTGCATGTCGGCGTTGGCCAGCGGCACGCGCCGCTCGCGCCAGGACTTGAAGGCCGCCGCGGCGTCGGCATCGTTGGCCAGCTGCGATTGCAACGCGTCCAGC
This sequence comes from Achromobacter sp. CSND-B12, assembly GCF_052906545.1. NCBI lineage: Bacteria > Pseudomonadati > Pseudomonadota > Betaproteobacteria > Burkholderiales > Alcaligenaceae > Achromobacter > Achromobacter sp. CSND-B12. The sequence goes on from NZ_JBREGJ010000001.1 coordinate 4,955,037, forward strand.
GCTTCGTTCAACTTGCCGCGCAGCGTGGCATCGGCGATCACCACGTCACCGGCGACGGCGGGCGCGCCCATCACCAGCAAAGCGCCGATCTCGGCGGCATTGGCGATCTTGTGCTTGCCGTTGTCCGCCAGCGCGGCGAAGGCCGGCACCTGCGCCAGCCCGGCCGGCGCCTGCAGGCCGCGCGTGTCGATCTCGTCGCCCACCGAGGGGAAGGCGCGCACCGCGACGCGCTTGCCGGCGCGTTCCAGCGCCACGCCGACACGCCAGGCGCTGTCGAAGGCCTGCTGGTCCAGCTTGGCGCCGGCCACGATCAGGGTCGGCTTGCCGGGCAGCGTGCCCCAGGCATCATCCAGGTTGCCGATGGCCGAGGCATCGTAGCGGTAGGTCAGGCGCGTCTGCGGCGAGATGGTCAGCGCGTTGGCGGTGGCGCGGTTGCTTTCGCAGTGGCGCAGCGCGATTTCGGATTGCCAGTCCACGCCCACCCGCAGGAAGCCGGTCTCGCGGCGGCGCGGGTCCACCGTGTAGCCGTGCGCGATGCTGCCGTCGCCGTCGGCGATGCGTTGCGCATTGAGCGGCACGCCGTCGGCCCACAGCACCAGGCTGGTACGGCCCGGCTCGCCCTTGGTGTATTTGGCATCGAAGTTCAGCGTGGCGTCGGCGATCGGCACGCCGCGCGGCACCGGCACGTAGAACTCATGGCGCGCGTCGCTGTTGCTCAGGACCACCGGCTCGCTGATGCCCAGATCGGCCAGCGTGGTGTTGCGCGTCACCCAATCGTCGCCCTGCAACTGGCGCAGTGCGTCGCCGGCCGGGCTGGCCAGCGTCCCCAGCGGCAGCAACAGGCCGGCGGCCATCAGCGCGCGGCGAAGCGTCAGGGCGGAAAAGGAAGAGGGTTTTGGCATGGGAACTCCGGGCGGATATGCAGGGCAGGGCGTCAGGCCGCGGTGCCGGCGGCCGGTCCATGAGGATCGAATTCCGAAACCGGCCGGCCGCATAGCGCGTCGACGATGCGCCCGCTGGCCTTGCCGTCTCCGTAGGGATTGATGCGGCGCGAAAACGAGGCATGCAGGGCGGGGTCGTCCAGCAGCCGGTTGACCTCGGTCAGGATGCGCTGCGTGTCGGTGCCTACCAGCGCCACCGTGCCCGCCTGCACGGCCTCGGGGCGTTCGGTCACATCGCGCATCACCAGCACGGGTTTGCCCAGGTAGGGGGCTTCTTCCTGCACGCCCCCCGAGTCGGTCAGGATCAAATAGGCGCGTTGCATGAACCAGACGAAGTCCAGGTAATCCAATGGGTCGATCAGGTGTACGCGTTCCAGTCCCGCCAGGTCCTTCATCACGACGTTGCGCACTTGCGGATTCAAATGCACGGGATAGACGATCTGCAGATCCTCGCGCCTGGCCAGTTCCGCCAGCGCGGCGCAGATGTTCTTGAAGCCGCCGCCGAAACTCTCGCGCCGGTGGCCGGTGACCAGCATCAGGCGGCGCCGCGCATCGAGCCAGTGGTAGCGGGCCTCGAGTCCGCGCGCCAGCGGCCCGTCCGGCGCCAGCTTGGCGCAGGTCAGCGCCAGCGCGTCGATCACGGTATTGCCGGTCACCGTGATGCGCCCGGCTAGGTTTTCGCGCAACAGATTGGCGCGCGACTCGGCGGTCGGGGCGAACAGCGCGTCGCCGATCGCATCGACCACGCGGCGGTTCATTTCCTCGGGGAAGGGCATGGCCAGGTTGCCGGTGCGCAAGCCCGCTTCGACATGGCCGATGCGTATCCGGCGATGGAATGCGGCCAGCGCGCAAGCCGACGCGGTGCTGGTGTCTCCATGCACCAGCACGTAGTCCGGTTGTTCTTTTTCCAATACCCCGTCCACTTGGCTGATCAACCGCGCATACAGACCGTTCAAGGTCTGGTTGGGCACCATGATGTCCAGGTCATGCCGGGCGCGCAGATCGAACAGTGCGAGCACCTGGTCCAGCATCTGGCGATGCTGTCCGGTCACGCAGACCACGCTGTCGATCCGGGATTCTTCCTGCAACGCGGCGACCAGCGGAGCCATCTTGATGGCTTCAGGACGCGTTCCGAATATGGAAAGTATCTTCATCGCAATCAAGCGGCCGGAGCCGGTGGCATTTTCTTGCGTTTATTATGTCTTGAAAGTATTCGTAATATGTGTCGGAGTATTTCCCGGACTTCCGTTCAGCTGACAGTGATTTATCGAAGCGCCCCGGGGGAAGATGAAAGCGGCCCACTCTCTCGACCCGTAAAATGGGGTCACATCATCTTTCAATATGCTGTCTATGACATATCGCCCCATGTCCCTGCGAGTTTCCTTTGGTTACGAACACGACAGGTCGTGTGCATCTACGTGATTCCTTGAAGGCGAAGTCGAAAATGCCTTGACCCCGTAGCGGCTTCACGCTTTTACATACATCCGGCGCGCCCTCATCTCCTGGCCGGCGCGGCAGCAACCCGGAGCGCCTGTCATATGAAGCCATCGAAACCACGATCCGCCGGCGGTCAGCGCCGCACTCGCGGCGCGCATGTCCGCGCCATGCCGGCCACGCCGGCAGCGCGGCGCCGAGGCCGCGCATGAGCGGCAATCACGAACACGGTGACGTGCGCGCGTTGCCCGAATCGCGTCTCTGGATCGCCTTCGCGCTGACCGGCACGTTCATGGTGATCGAGATCGTCGGAGGCCTCTGGACCGGCAGCCTGGCGCTCATCTCCGATGCCATGCACATGATGACGGACGCCATCGCGCTGCTGCTGGCGCTGATCGCTATCCGCGCTGGCCGCAAGGCCGCCGATCTGATGCGCACCTACGGCTATGCCCGCTTCGAGATCCTGGCTGCCGCGATCAATGCATTGGTGCTGCTGGGCGTGGCCTTCTACATCCTGTACGAAGCCTGGCGCCGTCTGGAGGCGCCGCCAGATATCCAGTCCGCCGGCATGCTGGCCGTGGCCATCGCGGGGTTGGCGATCAACCTGGTGTCGATGCGGCTGCTGGCCGGTTCCAAGGACGACAGTCTGAACGTGAAGGGCGCCTACCTCGAAGTCTGGGCCGACATGCTGGGCTCGGTCGCCGTCATCGCCGGGGCCGCGATCATCTGGTTGACGGGCTGGCGCTGGGTGGATTCGGCGCTGGCCGTGGCCATCGGCTTCATGGTCTTTCCCCGTACCTGGGTGCTGCTGCGCGAATGCATCAACCTGCTGCTCGAAGGCGTGCCGCCCGGCATGAGCCTGAGCGCGGTGCGCGACGCCATCGCCGGCACCGACGGCGTCGCCAGCGTGCATGACATTCACCTGTGGGCGATCACGCAGAAGCAGCCGCTCCTGACCGGCCACGTGGTGTTGGCGGCGGGCGCCGACGGCGAAACCGTCCGCCTGGAGATCGAGCGACGCTTGCAGGAAGACTTCGACCTGCACCACACGACGCTGCAGGTCGAACGTTCGGATCGTTCCGAGCAGGAACACATCCATTGAGTGACGCGAAAAAAAATGGCCGACCCGTGAAGGTCGGCCATTTGGCGCTATGGCGGAAATTTGGTGGAGCCGGGGGGAATTGAACCCCCGTCCGCAAGCCCTCCGCAACCAGTTCTACATGCGTAGTCGATCTATTTGGTTTTAACCCTGGACTTAGCCAACCGACAGGCCGGACCAGAGCGATTCACGTAATTTAAATTTGAACCGTGTGACCCCAGTTCAAACCGATTCCTTGTGAATGTCGCTGCTGCGGTTCGAGGGTTGCCCCCCTGGGAAGTTGCCTTCCTCCGCCTGACCCAAGGACAGATCAGTGCAGCGGCTCACCGCTTAAGCGGCGAGAGCGAAACGCTCGTCGTTGGCGTTTGTAGTGTTCCAGTGGTTTAACGAGCGTACTGGTGCTCGGCATGCCCTGAGTTGTTTCGCGACCCACGTCGAATCCGGATCGGCCCCAAGAACTTCTATTGTACTGGTAAACGCGATAGTCCGCTGCCTTTCCGCGCCCGCCCGCCCGAGCGTGGCGCGGATGCCTCAACGCCGTCCCGCACGGGAGGGCGCATGGGTGGAGCAGGTGGCTGGCGCCACGCTTCAAGCGTTGGCGCAGGCCGCCTTGGAGGCAGGCCGCGCGCGCGAGGCCGCCATCAGCGCGAAGGCCAGGGCCACCGACAGGGCCACGATGACCGCCGCCGCCCAGCCCAGCGATGCCAGGCCGTACTGGTCGATCACGTGGCCGCCCACCACCGCGCCCAGGCCGATGCCGATGTTGGCGCCGGAGATGTTGAGCGAGGCGGCAAAGGCGGGCGCCTCGGGGGCCGACTTCATCAGCCGCACATGGCAGACGATGAAGAGCGCCGCCTGGGCGATGCCCCAGACCGTCAAGGCCACGGCCAGCAGGCCATGCGACTGCATCACCGGGCCCACGAATGCCAGGCCCGCCGCCATCAGCGACGAAAACAGCGCGGTGGCGCCCAGCGGGCTGCGGTCGACCATGCGGCCGCCCAGCGTGTTGCCGACCAGGCCAACGGCGCCGAATGCCATCATGGTCCAGCCGACGATCTGGCCGTTGAAACCGGCCAACCGCTCCAGCATGTCCGCCAGGTAGGTGTAGGCGGTGAACATGCCGGTGAACACCAGCAGCGACAGCAGCACGTGGCCGACCACGATCGGGTTGCGCAGGATGCGCAGCTGCGTCACCAGCTTGACGCTCTCGGCGCGGATGCGGGTGCTGGGGAAGGCCAGCAGCAGCAACAGCGCCTTGGCGAATGCCACCGCCGAGAGCACGCCGAAGGCCGCGCGCCAACCAAACGCATCGGAAATCAGCACGCCGATGGGAATGCCGAACACGGTCGCGGCGACGATGCCGAACGCCACCATCGAGATGGCGCGTCCGGCGCGGGCCGGCCCGACAAGTTCCACCGCCGTGGCGCTGGCCAGCGACCAGAACACCGGCAACGCCAGGGCGGGAACGAAGCGGGCCACCGCCATGACCCAGATGTTCGGCGCCGCCGCCGCCAGGGCGTTGGACAGGCCGAACAACACCAGCACGCTGATGAACAGGCGCTTGCGTTCGATATTGGCCATCAGCGCGGTCAGCAGCGGACCGGTGGCGGCCACCGTGAAGGCGAACAGCGACACCAGCAGCCCGGCCTGCGATACCGTCACGTCGAGGTCGCGGGCCAGGCTGGGCAGCAGGCCGACAATCAGGAATTCGGTGGTCAGAATGGTGAAACCGGCGGCAGAAAGTAGCAGGATGGGCAAAAGCATAGGCAATTCCAGGTGCGCGCGACGCCGTGAGGCAACGCGCGGTGGGCGGATGAATGGTCTAACAGGTCTAGGTTGCGCGCCGGGGAGACGTCGGCGCGCGGGCGCATGAGGGCGGCAAACCGTCGATGCGTAACGAGAAATGCCGTGCGAGCGTTGCCACGCGGCATCCGGCATTGGCCGGGAAAGGCAATCGGGAGGCACCCGGATTGCCTTGCATGAAACGTACTTTAATTCACCGGCGGGTAGGGATAAACCCTTTTGCACCGGATAAATTGTTCGGTCAGGTCAACTAATCCGACCGAACCCTTGTCATCCGGACCGCGCGTCGCCGTGACGGGCGGCGATGCGGGTCGCGGGGGATCGGCGCGGATGCCGGTACATCAACGCAGATCGCGCGGCAGCAGCGGCTCGATCGCGGACCACAGCTCGGCCGGCGTGTTGGCGCAGGTTTCCGCTTCCCAGCTGATGATGTTGTCGTCTTCGCCGACGTAGCCGTAAGCTGCCGCCACCGCCGGCATGCCGGCCGCGTGCGCGGCCTGGATGTCACGCAGGTCGTCGCCGACGTAGACGCAGCGGTCGATGGCGAAGCCGGCCTCGCGCGCGGCGTGCTGCAGGGGCAGCGGGTGCGGCTTGGCGTGGGCGGTGGTGTCGCCGCAGACGAGCACGGCGCTGTCGCGGGTCAGGTTCAGGTGCTCGACGATCGGCAGCGTCAGGTAGGTGACCTTGTTGGTCACGATGCCCCACGACAGGCCGCGCTGGCGGATGTCGGCCAGCAGCGCCTCGATGCCGGGGAACAGCTTGCTGTGGACGGTGGAACTGGCGGCGTAGTCTTCCAGGAACTGCAGGCGGGTCGGTTCGTACTCGTCGTCGCCCGGCTTCAGGCCGAGCGCCACGCGCAGCAGGCCGCGCGCGCCCTGCGAGGCGACCGGACGCAGCGTTTCGTAGGGCAGCGGCTCCAGGCCGCGGCGGGTACGCTGCTGGTTGGCGGCGGCGGCCAGGTCAGGGGCGGTGTCGGCCAGCGTGCCGTCGAAGTCAAACAGGATCAAGGCGCTCATTTGCGGGTAGCCATCAGGTAGTTGACCGAGGTGTCGGACGTCAGCGAATAGATTTGCGTGATCGGGTTGTATTCCATGCCGCGCATGCCCACCGGTTCCAGGCCGGCGCCGCGGGCGGCGGCGGCCAGTTCGCTCGGCTTGATGAACATGTCGTAGGTGTGGGTGCCGCGCGGCAGCAGGCGCAGCACGTATTCGGCGCCGATGATGGCGAACAGGAACGACTTGGGGTTGCGGTTCAGGGTCGAGAAGAACACCCAGCCGCCCGGCTTGGTCAGCGCCGCGCAGGCGCGCACGATGGAGGCGGGATCCGGCACGTGTTCCAGCATCTCCATGCAGGTGACCACGTCGTACTGGCCGGGCTGCTCGGCCGCCAGCTGTTCCACCGGCACCTTGCGGTACTCGACTTTCACGCCCGATTCCAGCCCGTGCAACTTGGCGATCTTGAGCGACTTGTCGGCCAGGTCGATGCCGGTGACCTGCGCGCCGCTGCGCGCCATGGCCTCCGACAGGATGCCGCCGCCGCAGCCGACGTCCAGTACCTTCTTGCCGGCCAGGCTGCCCACACTTTCCTGGATCCATTCCAGGCGCAGCGGATTGATGGCATGCAGGGGCTTGAACTCGCTTTCAGGGTCCCACCAGCGGCTGGCCAGCGCGCCGAACTTGTCCAGTTCGGCCTGGTCGGCGTTGACGGTGGCTTGGGCGGTATCGGAGGTGTGGGTGCTCATGGGCGGTCCAGCGTAAGGCGGCACTCTATATATAGAGCGGGACGGCGGCGCCGGTGGGCGCCGGGGTGATTGCACCGCATTGGTGCAAGCCAGGCGAAAAAAAGGGCCTCGCTATGCGAGGCCCTTTATTGTAGCTAGTCCGGCAATTACTTGCGGCTACCCACGATTTCGATTTCAACGCGACGGTTCTGGGCGCGGCCTTCCTTCGTCTTGTTGGAAGCGATCGGGTTCTTTTCACCCTTGCCTTCCGTGTAGATACGGTTCGGATCGATGCCCTTGCTGACCAGGTAGGCCTTGACCGAAGCGGCACGACGCTCGGACAGCTTCTGGTTGTAGGCGTCCGTACCGATCGAGTCGGTGTGGCCAACGGCGATGATCGTTTCCAGCTCGATACCGCGAGCTTGCTGGGCGACTTGGTCCAGCAGCTGACGGCCTTCGGGCTTCAGCGTCGACTTGTCGAAGTCGAAGAACGTGTCAGCGTTGAACACGACCTTGGCCGCCATCGGGGCCGGCTTCGCCTTTTGTTGAGCAACCGGAACGCCGTCGCAGCCGGGGATGCCGGTGGCCGGGGTCCAGAACGCATCGCGCCAGCACAGTTCGTTCGTACCGTTCTTCCAAACGTTACCGAACGGATTGCGCCAGTTGTCCACCGTCTGGGGATAGGTCTGGGCCGAGGCTACACCCGAGGCCGTGACGGCGGCGAAGGCGAGCGCCAGAGCGAATTTGGAGGGTTTGTTCATGTTTCTCCTCGTTGAGCTTGAAGCTGGATAAGTGACTCGCAGCGAACCCCCGCCGCATATCAGGAAAACGGGGCCAGTATAGCAACGCCAAGAGCTGGTTCAAAGGAATAGCTACTGGGTTTCCTGCGTGCTGGAAACAATCTTAAGGCATTTGGGGGGCTTTGGCTTCCCTGGACAGCCGCATTGGTGCTGGATATGACGTTTTCCGCGCTCCATCCGTTTGCCATGTTGGTTTTTGACAACAGGCTCGCGGGACCTTGGCGAACGCGTCGGTGCCGCTTGCCGCCGACATCCGGTTGCGGGGCCGCGCCGATGGCCGCTCGGGGCCCTTGGGGCCGCGATCCCAATCGAATGATAGAATTTCCTGTTTACCCGGCCCGGGTTCCTCCTTACACGATTCTGTCGTTATATATATGGATTCCTTTGCCAAGGAGACGCTTCCGGTATCGCTGGAAGAAGAGATGCGCCGCAGTTACCTCGATTACGCGATGAGCGTGATCGTCGGGCGGGCGCTACCGGATGTGCGGGACGGGCTCAAGCCCGTCCACCGGCGCGTGCTCTACGCGATGCACGAGCTCAACAACGACTGGAACCGCGCCTACAAGAAGTCGGCGCGTATCGTCGGGGACGTCATCGGTAAGTACCATCCCCACGGCGACCAGTCCGTCTACGACACCATCGTCCGCATGGCGCAGGATTTCTCCATGCGCTACATGCTGGTCGACGGCCAGGGCAACTTCGGCTCCATCGACGGCGACAACGCCGCGGCGATGCGCTACACCGAAATCCGCCTGGCCAAGATCGCCCACGAGCTGCTCGCGGACATCGACCAGGAAACGGTCGACTTCGGTCCCAACTACGACGGCAGCGAGCAGGAACCGCTGCTGCTGCCCTCGCGCCTGCCGAACCTGCTGGTCAACGGCAGTTCGGGCATCGCCGTCGGCATGGCCACCAACATCCCGCCCCACAACCTCCAGGAAGTGGTCGACGGTTGCCTGTACTGCCTGCGCAATCCGGCGTGCTCGGTCGATGAACTCATGGAGATCATCCCGGCGCCGGACTTCCCCACGGGCGGCGTCATCTACGGCATGTCGGGCGTGCGCGAAGGCTATCGCACCGGTCGCGGTCGCGTCATCATGCGCGCCAAGACCCACTTCGAAGACATGGAAAAGGGCAACCGCCAGGCCATCGTGGTCGACGCGATTCCCTACCAGGTCAACAAGAAGACGCTGCAGGAACGCATCGCCGAGCTGGTCAACGACAAGAAGATCGAAGGCATCTCCGACATCCGCGACGAGTCCGACAAGGACGGCATGCGCCTGGTGATCGAGCTCAAGCGCGGCGAAGTGCCCGAGGTGGTGCTGAACAACCTCTACAAGAACACGCAGCTGCAGGACACCTTCGGGATGAACCTGGTGGCGCTGGTCGACGGCCAGCCCCGCCTGCTCAACCTGAAGCAGATGATCGACTACTTCCTGCAGCATCGCCGCGAAGTGGTGACGCGCCGCACCGTGTTCCAGCTGCGCAAGGCCCGCGAACGCGGCCACGTGCTGGAAGGCCTGGCCGTGGCGTTGGCCAACATCGACGACTTCATCGCCATCATCAAGGCCGCGCCGACGCCTCCCGTCGCGCGCCAGGAACTGATGGCCAAGTCGTGGGATTCCTCGCTGGTGCGCGAAATGCTGTCGCGCGCCGACGGCGACACGCCGGGCGGCCGCGCGGCCTTCCGTCCGGACGACCTGGGCGCCGAGTTCGGCCTGCAGGGCGACGGCCTGTACCGCCTGAGCGACACCCAGGCCCAGGAAATCCTGAACATGCGCCTGCAGCGCCTGACCGGCCTGGAGCAGGACAAGATCGTCGGCGAATACAAGGACGTCATGTCCGCCATCGCCGACCTGCTGGACATCCTGGCCCGTCCCGAGCGCATCACCACCATCATTGGCGAGGAACTGCAGGCGATCAAGGCCGAGTTCTCGACCGGCGCCAAGGACACGCGCCGCTCGGAAATCGAGCTGAACGCGACCGAACTCGACACCGAAGACCTGATCACGCCCACCGACATGGTCGTGACGCTGTCGCACGGCGGCTACATCAAGAGCCAGCCGCTGTCCGAGTACCGTTCGCAGAAGCGCGGCGGCCGCGGCAAGCAGGCCACGGCGATGAAGGAAAACGACTGGATCGACCAGCTGTTCATCGCCAACACCCATGACTTCCTGCTGTGCTTCTCGAATCGCGGCCGGGTCTACTGGCTCAAGGTCTGGGAAGTGCCGCAAGGCACGCGCAACTCGCGCGGCAAGCCCATCGTCAACATGTTCCCGCTGGCCGAAGGCGAGAAGATCACGGTGGTGCTGCCGGTCAAGGAATTCAGCGAAGACCACTATGTCTTCATGGCGACCTCGCGCGGCACGGTCAAGAAGACCCCGCTGTCCGATTTCTCCAACCCGCGCAAGGCCGGCATCATCGCGGTCGACCTGGATGACGGCGACTACCTGATCGGCGCCGACCTCACCGACGGCAAGCACGACGTCATGCTGTTCTCGGACGCCGGCAAGGCCGTGCGCTTCGACGAGAACGACGTGCGTCCGATGGGCCGCAATGCGCGCGGCGTGCGCGGCATGATGCTCGAGGACACGCAGAACGTGATCGCGCTGCTGGTGGCCGGGGATGAAACGCAGAGCGTGCTGACGGCCACCGAAAACGGCTACGGCAAGCGCACCCCGATCACCGAATACACGCGCCACGGCCGTGGCACCAAGGGCATGATCGCCATCCAGACCAGCTCGCGCAACGGCAAGGTGGTCGGCGCCGTGCTGGTGATGCCTTCGGATGAAATCATGCTGATCACCACCGGCGGCGTGCTGGTGCGTACCCGCGTCGCGGAAATCCGCGAAATGGGCCGCGCCACGCAGGGCGTCACCCTCATCAACGTCGATGACGGCAGTTCGCTGTCCGGCGTGCGCCGGGTCGTCGAAAGCGATGCCGACGATGACAGCGAAGACCTGGACGACGGCCAGGAAGAGGGTCAGGAAGAGGGCAACGGCGACGCCGGTGCAACGGATTCGACGGAACCTACGGAGCAATAATGGCCCGCCCCTGGAACTTCTCGGCAGGCCCCTCGGCCTTGCCCGAGGTTGTACTGCAGCAAGCCGCTGCGGAAATGCTGGACTGGCACGGCAGTGGCATGTCCGTGATGGAAATGAGTCATCGCGGCAAGCACTTTGTGCAGATCTGCGACGAAGCGGAAAGCGACCTGCGCGATCTGCTCGGCTTGTCCCCGGACTACGCGGTGATGTTCATGCAGGGCGGAGGTTCCGGGGAGAACGCCATCGTTCCCATGAATCTCATGGGACGGCGCGGCACGCCGGCGGCCGACTTCGTCGTGACCGGCCACTGGTCGTCGCGTTCCCACAAGGAAGCCGGCCGCTACGGTGACGCGCAGGTCGCGGCCACCAGCGGCCAGGCGACGCAGCTGGACGGCCGTGAACAGGCGCCGTACACCTGGGTGCCGCCGGTCGACACCTGGAAGGTGCGCAAGGAATCGGCGTACCTGCACCTGTGCAGCAACGAAACCATCGGCGGCGTCGAATTCCTGGATTGGCCCGACACGGCCGCGCTCGGCGCGCCCGACGTGCCGCTGGTGGTCGACGCTTCCTCGCATTTCCTGTCGCGTCCGATGGACGTGAGCCGCTGCGGCATGATGTACGCGGGCGCCCAGAAGAACGCTGGCCCGGCCGGCGTCACCATGGCCATCTGCCGCCGCGACCTGATCGGCCACGCGCTGCCGATCTGCCCGTCGGCGTTCGACTACGCCAACGTGGCCGCCGAGCATTCGCGCTACAACACCCCGCCGACCTTCGCGATCTACATCGCCGGCCTGGTGTTCAAGTGGGTCAAGGCCAATGGCGGCGTGGCCGGCATGGAAGCGGCCAACAAGGCCAAGGCCGAACTGCTCTACGGCTACCTCGATAGCACCAGCTTCTACCGCAATCCGATCCACGCCCCCGTGCGTTCGCGCATGAACGTGCCGTTCGTGCTGCGCGACGAATCGCTCAACGACGCCTTCCTGCAGGGCGCCGACGCCGCCGGCCTGACGCAGCTCAAGGGCCACAAGAGCGTGGGCGGCATGCGCGCCTCGATCTACAACGCGGTGCCGCTGGCCGCCGTGGCCGCGCTGGTCGAGTACCTGAAGGAATTCGAGCGCCGCTATGGATGATGACCTGCAGCGCAAGCTGCGCCCCCTGCGCGACCGCATCGACGCCATCGATGCGCAAATCCTGGATCTTCTTTCGCAGCGCGCCCGCGCCGCGCAGGAAGTGGGCGAGGCCAAGCATGCCGCCCATGCCGACGGTCCGGTGTTGCGCCCCGAGCGCGAAGCCGAGGTCATCCGCCGGCTGCAACAACTCAATCCCGGCCCGTTTCCGGCGGCCGGCGTGGCCTCGGTCTGGACCGAGATCATCTCGGCCTGCCGTGGCCTGGAGCGCGGCATGACCGTCGCCTACCTGGGGCCGCAGGGCTCGTTTTCCGAGCAGGCCGCGCTGGAGCATTTCGGCCATGCGGTGCAGAAGCTGCCGTGTGTGTCGTTCGACGAGGTCTTCCGCGCCGTCGAGGCGGGGCAGGCCGACGTCGGCATGGTGCCGGTCGAGAACTCCACCGAAGGCGCGGTCAACCGCAGCCTGGACCTGCTGCTGAACACGCCCCTGCGCATCCTGGGCGAGCGTTCGCTGGTGATCCGCCATTGCCTGATGTCGCAGTCGGGCAAGATGGACGGCATCAAGACGATTTCCGCGCATCCGCAGGCGCTGGCCCAGTGCCAGGGCTGGCTGACGCGCAACTATCCCGACCTGGAACGGGTGGCCGCCGCCAGCAATTCCGAAGCCGCGCGCGTGGCCGCGTCGGATCCGACCATCGCCGCCATCGCCGGTGAAGTGGCCGCGCCGGCCTGGAACCTGCAGGTCGTCAGCGCCGGCATCCAGGACGATCCGCACAACCGTACGCGCTTCCTGGCCATCGGCAACATCGAGCCGCTGGTCAGCGGCAAGGACAAGACCAGCCTGATCCTGGCTGTCCCCAACCGCGCCGGCGCCGTCTACGAGATGCTGGCGCCGCTGGCCGCCAACGGCGTGTCGATGACGCGCTTCGAATCCCGCCCGGCCCGCACCGGCGAGTGGGAATACTATTTCTACGTCGATGTCCTGGGACATCGCAACGATCCGAATGTCGCGCTCGCCCTGGATACCCTGCGGGCGCAGGTCGCCTACCTGAAAGTGCTGGGTTCCTACCCGGCGCCGTGAGCCCTTCCATGACCAACACCTCCAAGCCTCTCGCCGCTCCCGCGCACGTCAGCGCCATCGCTCCCTACCAGGCCGGCAAGCCCATCGAGGAACTGGCCCGCGAGTTCGGGCTGGATCCGGCCGGGATCGTCAAGCTGGCGTCCAACGAGAACCCGCTGGGCATGCCGCAGTCGGCGCGCGCCGCCATGCTGGCCGCCGCCGAGTCGCTGGCGCGCTATCCGGACCCCAACGGCTTCGATCTGAAGGCCGCGCTGGCCGCGCGCTACGACGTGCCGATGAACTGGATCACGCTGGGCAACGGCTCCAACGACATCCTGGAAATCGCCGCGCTGGCATTGCTGGAGCCGGGTACGTCGGCGGTCTACGCGCAGCATTCGTTCGCGGTCTACCGCCTGGCCACGCAGGCCCGGGGCGCGCGCCACATCGTGGTGCCGGCCAAGGACTACGGCCATGACCTGGACGCCATGTTCGACGCCATCGCCGACGACACGCGCCTCTTGTTCATCGCCAACCCCAACAACCCCACCGGCACCTTTGTGCCGGGCGATCAGGTGGCCGCGTTCCTGGAGCGCGTCCATGCCGCCCACGGCGACCGTGTCACGGTGGTGTTGGACGAGGCCTACAACGAATACCTGGAACCGCAATTCCGGTTCGACAGCACCGCGCTGGTGCGCCGCTATCCCAACCTGATCGTCTCGCGCACCTTCTCCAAGGCCTACGGCCTGGCGGGCCTGCGCGTGGGCTTCGCGGTGGCCCAACCGGCCCTGACCGACCTGCTCAACCGCGTGCGCCAGCCGTTCAACGTCAACACGCTGGCGCAGGCCGCCGCCGTGGCCGCGCTGGGCGATGCCGCCTACCTGGAACAGGCGTACACGTCCAACAAGGCCGGCAAGGCGCAACTGTGCGAAGCCTTCGACCGCCTCAAGCTGCGCTACGTGCCCAGCTACGGCAACTTCGTGCTGGTGCACGTGGGCGACGCGCCGCGCATCAACCTGGCGCTGCTCAAGCGCGGCGTGATCGTGCGTCCGGTGGCCGGCGACGGCCTGCCCGAGTGGCTGCGCGTGTCCATCGGCCTGCCGCAGGAAAACGCCCGCTTCATCGACGCGCTGACCGCCATCCTGTCCGAATGAACGGCGCTTCCTCCAAGCCGAATCAGGGGGCCGCTGGCCCCCTGATTCCTGTGCTGGCCGTCGTCGGCGTGGGTCTGATCGGCGGTTCCTTTGCCGCGGCGGTGCGCCGGGCGGGGCAGGTGGGACGGGTGCTGGGCGTGGGCCGCAATGCCGCGTCGCTGGCGCGCGCGGTGGAACTGGGCCTGATCGACGAAGCCGTCAGCGCCGAAGACGCCGCTGCCCGCGCCGACCTGGTGTTCCTGGCCACGCCCGTGGGCGGCCTGCAGGACATGCTGGCGCGCATGCTGCCGCATCTGCGCGATGCCACGCTGCTGACCGATGGCGGCAGCACCAAGGCCGAGGTGGTCGATGCCGCCCGCCTGGCGCTGGGCGCGCGCATCGGCCAGTTCGTGCCGGGCCATCCCATCGCCGGCGCCGAGCGCAGCGGACCCGAGGCCGCCGATGCCGGCCTGTACCAGGGCCGTTGCGTCATCCTGACGCCGCTGGCCGAGAACGCTGCTGCCGCCATTGCCCTGGTGCGCGATGCGTGGCTGGCTTGTGGGGCGCAAGTGATCGACATGGACGCCGGCGCGCATGACCGGGTGCTGGCGTCGGTCAGCCACCTGCCGCACCTGCTGTCGTCTGTGTACATGGAGCAGGTCGCCACCGCCGAGGACGCCGCCACGCGGCTGGCGCTGGCGGGCAGCGGCTTTCGCGATTTCACCCGCATCGCGGCGGGATCGCCCGAGATGTGGCGCGATATCTTTCTATCCAACCGCGACGCCATGCTGGCGGAGCTGGCGGCCGTGCGCGCCGTGCTGGATCGGGCCGAGCGCGCGATCGACGGCGGCGATGGCGCGGCCTTGCTGGCGCTGCTGGACACGGCGGCGCAGGCGCGCCGCAACTGGCGCAAGGAGTAAACCCACATGGGCGCTTTGCCTTTCCTGGATCTGCCACGGGTGCGGCGCGCGCAGGGCGTCATGGCCTTGCCCGGTTCCAAGAGCATTTCCAACCGCGTGCTGCTGCTGGCGGCCATCGCCGACGGCGAGACCGCCATCACCGGACTGCTGGATTCCGATGACACCCGCGTCATGCTGGCCGCCTTGCGCCAGCTGGGCGTGGCGGTGTCCGAACTGGCCGAGGGCCGTGTCACCGTGCGCGGCGTGAGCCGCTTCCCGGTCGACAGCGCCGACCTCTTCATGGGCAACGCCGGCACCGCCATCCGGCCGCTGACGGCGGCGCTGGCGCTGATGGGCGGCGACTATCGCCTGTCCGGCGTGCCGCGCATGCACGAGCGTCCCATCGGCGACCTGGTCGACGCGCTCAAGGCGCTGGGCGCTCGGATCGACTATCTGGGGCAGCCCGGCTATCCGCCGCTGCACATCGGCCGCGGCGCAATCGCCACGCCGGCCGTGACGCAGGTGCAGGGTTCGGTTTCCAGCCAGTTCCTGACCGCCTTGCTGATGGCCGCGCCATTGCTGGCCGGCCAGAGTGGTCAGCCGGTGGTGATCGAGGTGCTGGGCGAGCTGATCTCCAAGCCTTACATCGAGATCACGCTGAACCTCATGGCGCGTTTCGGCGTCACCGTGCAACGCGATGGCTGGGGTCGTTTCACCATCGCCGGCGACGCCCGCTATCGCAGCCCGGGCCAGATCGCGGTCGAGGGCGATGCCTCCACCGCCTCGTATTTCCTGGCGCTCGGCGCCATCGGCGGCGGACCGCTGCGGGTGACGGGCGTGGGCGCCGACAGCATCCAGGGCGATGTGAAATTCGCCGACACGCTGGCCGCCATGGGCGCCACGGTGGCATACGGTGACGGCTGGATCGAGGTGACCGGCGTGCGCGTGGCCGAGGGCGGGCGCCTGAGGGCCTTCGATACCGATTTCAACCTGATCCCCGACGCCGCCATGACGGCCGCCGCGCTGGCGCTGTACGCCGATGGCCCGTGCCGGCTGCGCAACATCGGCAGCTGGCGCGTCAAGGAAACCGACCGCATCCACGCCATGCAGACCGAGCTGGAAAAGCTGGGCGCGCAAGTGGAATCGGGGCCGGACTGGTTGCGGGTCACCCCGCCCGCTGACGGCGCCTGGCGCGACGCGCATATCGGCACCTGGGACGATCACCGCATGGCAATGTGCTTCTCGCTGGCCGCGTTCGGCCCGGCGGCGGTGCGGATTCTGGATCCGGGTTGCGTCAGCAAGACGTTCCCGGGTTACTTTGATGTCTATGCCGGCCTGGTGTCGGCATAGCGACCACGGGCCGCGCGGCCCATTTTCTTACATGACTTCGACTGAACCGACCGTGACTTCCGCCGCTCCCGTCATCACCATCGACGGCCCCACCGCCTCGGGCAAGGGCACCGTGGCCCACCGCGTCGCCAAGGCGCTGGGGTGGGCGGTGCTGGACAGCGGCGCGCTGTACCGGTTGACGGCCCTGGCGGCGATCAACCGCGGCGTCGATGCGGCCGACGAGCCCGCCGTGGCGCGCGTGGCCGAGACGCTGGATGTGCGTTTCGACGGCCCCCACGTCTACCTGGAGGGCGCCGACGTCGGCCATGAAATCCGTCGCGAGGAAGTGGGCAATTTCGCCTCGCGCGTGGCGGCGTTCCCCGGCGTGCGGCAGGCGCTGCTCGAACGCCAGCGCGCGTTTCGCCTGCTTCCCGGGCTGGTGGCGGATGGCCGCGACATGGGCACGGTGGTGTTTCCTGATGCGTCCCTGAAAGTCTTCCTGGTGGCCGATGTGGTCGCGCGGGCCGAGAGGCGGCGTAAGCAGTTGATCGAAAAGGGAATTTCTGCTAATCTAGACGACCTTTTGCGGGATATGCGCGAGCGGGATGCCCGCGACACGCAGCGCGCCACGGCGCCGCTTGCTCCCGCAGCGGATGCACATGTGCTGGATTCGTCGAATCTGACGATTGCGGAAACCGTGCAGGCAATACTGGATTTCTGGCAGGCCAACCCCACGCATTGAGGGGCGGGCACCTTCGCCAGTCGTTTTTTTTTATCGGCCCTGTCCTGGCCAGGCGACACCCCCACGGGACACCCCGCAAGGGCAAACCGGCAGGCAGGTATTTTGACTCCACTGTGGCGGGCAATCCGCTGCGGTGTGTTTTTAACGGCCATTTCGGCCCAATGGATTTCAACCCCATGTCTTCCGTTTCCACTACCGCCACCGGCGGCGAAAGCTTCGCCGACCTTTTCGCACAAAGCCTCAAGAGCCAGGACATGAAGTCCGGCGAGGTCATCAGCGCCGAAGTCGTGCGCGTCGACCATAACTTCGTCGTCGTCAACGCCGGCCTGAAGTCCGAAGCGCTGATCCCCCTGGAAGAGTTCCTGAACGACCAGGGCGAGCTCGAAGTGCAACCCGGCGATTTCGTCTCGGTGGCCATCGATTCCCTGGAAAACGGCTACGGCGACACCATCCTGTCGCGTGACCGCGCCAAGCGCCTGTCGGCCTGGCTGCAACTGGAAAAGGCCCTGGAAAACGGCGAGCTGGTCACCGGCACCATCACCGGCAAGGTGAAGGGCGGCCTGACCGTCATGACCAACGGCATCCGCGCGTTCCTGCCGGGTTCGCTGGTGGATCTGCGTCCGGTCAAGGACACCACCCCGTACGAAGGCAAGACCCTCGAATTCAAGGTCATCAAGCTCGACCGCAAGCGCAACAACGTCGTGCTGTCGCGTCGCCAGGTGCTGGAAGCCAGCATGGGCGAAGAGCGCCAGAAGCTGCTCGAAACCCTGCACGAAGGTGCGGTGGTCAAGGGCGTGGTCAAGAACATCACCGACTACGGCGCGTTCGTGGACCTGGGCGGCATCGACGGCCTGCTGCACATCACCGACATGGCCTGGCGCCGTGTGCGTCACCCGTCCGAAGTCCTGCAAGTGGGTCAGGAAGTCGAAGCCAAGGTCCTCAAGTTCGACCAGGAAAAGAGCCGCGTCTCGCTGGGCGTCAAGCAGCTGGGCGAAGATCCGTGGGTGGGCCTGGCTCGCCGCTACCCGCAAGGCACCCGCCTGTTCGGCAAGGTCACCAACCTGACCGACTACGGCGCGTTCGTTGAAGTCGAAGCCGGCATCGAAGGCCTGGTGCACGTCTCCGAAATGGACTGGACCAACAAGAACGTCGATCCGCGCAAGGTCGTGACCCTGGGCGAAGAAGTCGAAGTCATGGTCCTGGAAATCGACGAAGACCGTCGTCGCATCTCGCTGGGCATGAAGCAGTGCCGCCAGAATCCGTGGGAAGAGTTCGCCACCAACTTCAAGCGTGGTGACAAGGTCCGCGGCGCCATCAAGTCGATCACCGACTTCGGCGTGTTCGTCGGCCTGCCCGGCGGCATCGATGGCCTGGTTCACCTGTCCGACCTGTCGTGGACGGAAACCGGCGAAGAAGCCGTGCGCAACTTCAAGAAGGGCGACGAGATCGAAGCCGTGGTCCTGGGCATCGATACCGACAAGGAACGCATCTCGCTGGGCATCAAGCAGCTGGAAGGCGACCCCTTCAACAACTTCGTTGCCACGTTCGACAAGGGCGCCGTGGTTCCGGGCACCATCAAGTCGGTCGAAGCCAAGGGCGCCGTCGTGACGCTGTCCGTGGACGTCGAAGGCTACCTGCGCGCTTCCGAGATCTCCTCGGGCCGCGTCGAAGATGCCACCACCGTGCTGACCGCCGGCGAGAACATCGAAGCCATGATCGTCAACATCGACCGCAAGACGCGTTCGATCCAGCTGTCGATCAAGGCCCGCGACAACGCCGAAACCGCCGAAACGATCCAGCGCATGTCCGACGCCAGCGCTTCGTCCGGCACCACCAACCTCGGCGCGCTGCTGAAGGCCAAGCTGGACCAACAGCGCAACGACGGTTAATTCGTGACCAAGTCGGAGCTGATCGCCGCCTTGGCGGCCCGCTATCCTCAGCTGGCCGCCCGCGACACCGATTACGCGGTCAAGACCGTGCTCGATGCGATGACCCAGGCCCTGGCCTCGGGCCAGCGCATCGAGATCCGCGGTTTTGGCAGCTTCTCGCTGTCGCAGCGGTCTCCCCGCATCGGCCGCAATCCGAAGTCCGGCGAACAAGTGCTGGTGCCTGGCAAACAGGTGCCGCACTTCAAGGCGGGCAAGGAATTGCGCGAGCGGGTGGACTTGGTCGGCGGCAACGACGAGGACGCTCAATCCTCTGGATCGAGCGAACCGATGCCGTCCATGGCAGGCTTGCACGCCATGCATTGACAGCACCGGCCAGTAAGCTGCCTTCGGGCAGATCGGACCGCGAGCAACGCCCCTTGAGAAATCAAGGGGCTTTGTTTTTGGGCGTCCTTCCGGACACGCCGGCGCCCTTCGAGGAAACCCCGTTGAAGGCCGTACACGAGGTGTGGAGGTCGCTTACAATTGACCCTCTCGAATTCTTAGGAGCATGCGTCATGCGCTACCTTGTCTGGGCCCTGCGATTGCTCGTGTTCGTGGCGGTATTGATGTTCGCGTTGAAGAACACCGATCCCGTCGCCGTGAAGTTCTATGCCGATTACGTGGTGCAGGATGTGCCGCTGATCGTCGTCATGCTGGTGGTGTTCGTGGTCGGCGCGCTGTTCGGCCTGCTGCTGACCGTGCCCGCCGCCATGCGCCGCCGCCGCGAGGCCATCCGCCTGCGCCGCGAACTCGACCGCGTGCAGGCCGCCGTCAACGGCACCACGCCGGCCGTGCCGCCCGAAGCGGTCGCTCCCATGTCGCCCCTGTGACGGCGCCGCGTCGTTGGAACTCCGTCATTTCCGCATTGAATCTACGCAAGAGCCCGCACAGTGGATTTTGAACCTTGGTGGTTGATATTCGTGCCGGTGTTGTTCGCGCTCGGCTGGCTGGCCGCGCGCTTCGACATCCGGCAGATGCTGCGGGAAACCCGCAGCCTGCCCGATTCCTATTTCCGGGGCCTGAACTTTCTGCTCAATGAGCAGCCCGATCGCGCCATCGATGCTTTCGTCGAAGTGGCCAAGCTCGATCCCGAGACCACCGAACTGCACTTCGCGCTGGGCAGCCTGTTCCGTCGCCGCGGCGAAATGGAACGCGCCATCCGGGTGCACCAGAGCCTGCTGAACCGTTCCGACCTGCCGGCCGCCGAGCGCGAACACGCGCAGCACGAACTGGCGCAGGACTTCCTCAAGGCCGGCATGCTCGATCGCGCCGAAAGCGGCTTCGAGCAGCTCAAGGACACCCGCTACGCCTTGCCCGCGCTGCGTTCGCTGATCCGCATCTACGAATCCGAGCACGACTGGCCGCGCGCCATCGAGGCCGTCAAGACGCTGCATGGCCTGGTCGACGAGCCGGTGCCGCAGATCGTCCATTACTACTGCGAGCAGGCCGCGACGGCGCTGGCGGCCAAGCCGCCCAACATCGACGCCGCGCATGCCGCCCTGGATGCCGCCGACCACGCCTTGTCGACCGCCGATGCCGGCATGTCGAGCAAGGGCGCCATGGTGCGCACCGCGATGCTGCGCGCCCGCCTGGCCCTGATCGAGCAGGATCCCAAGCGCGAGCGCCTGTATCTGGAGTCGGTCATGACCGACGCCCCCGAATACGTCGGCCTGGTGGCCGAACAGTTGCTGGCCAACTATCGGGCCGCCGGACAGGTCGAGGCCGGCCTGGAACTGCTGCAGCGCCAGTACACGCGCCATGCGTCGCTCGACCTGTTCAACGTCGTGTTCCGCGAATTGCGCGTGCAGCAGGGGTCGGCGACGGCCTGGGCTTTCGCCCGCGGCGCCTTGCGCAACCATCCTTCGCTGCTCGGGCTGGACCGCTTGCTGGAAGCCGAGCTGGCCAATCCCGAAGGCGCCAGCGAACAGGGCCCCGTTCCCGGGGCGGACCTGACGCTGCTGCGCAGCCTGATCCACAAACATACGCAACGACTGGACCGCTATGCGTGCCGGAGCTGCGGTTTTCAAGCGCGCCGTTTCTATTGGCAGTGCCCTGGCTGCAATGCCTGGGAAACCTACGCGCCGCGCCGTCTGGAAGAACTTGAATGAGCCAATTTCCCGTCGAATCCATTTCGCATAGCCGGGTGCTCGTGGTGGGCGACGTCATGCTGGACCGCTACTGGTTCGGCGAGGTGGAGCGTATTTCGCCTGAAGCGCCGGTACCGGTGGTGCGCGTGGCGCGCCGCGAGGATCGCCTTGGCGGCGCGGCCAACGTGGCGCGCAACGTCGCGGCATTGGGCGGCCACGTCACCCTGGTCGGCGTGCTGGGCGAAGACGAGGCGGGTGACAGCGTGCGGCGCCTGGCCGCGGAGGCCGGCGTCCAGGCCGACCTGATCACCGACCGCAGTCTGCATACCACGCTCAAGATGCGGGTGTTGGGTCGCCAGCAGCAACTGCTGCGAGTCGACTTCGAGCAGCATCCGCAGCAGGAGGCGCTCGACAGCATCGACGCCGCATTGGCGCGCCACCTCGCCAATCACGATATCGTGGTGCTGTCCGACTATGCCAAGGGGGTGCTGGCACGGGTCGAATCGCTGATCGGCCTGGCCCGCAGCGCGGGGATCCCCGTGCTGGTCGATCCCAAGGGGGACGATTACTCCCGTTACCGTGGTGCCACGCTGGTCACGCCCAACCGCTCGGAAATGCAGCAGGCCGTGGGCCGCTGGAATAGCGAATCCGAACTGACCGACCGCGCGCAACGCCTGCGCGCCGACCTGGATCTGGAAGCCCTGCTCGTGACGCGTTCGGAGCAGGGCATGACTTTGTTTACCGACACGGGCCGCGAGCACATCGACGCGCAGGCTCACGAGGTGTTCGACGTGTCCGGCGCGGGCGATACCGTGCTGGCGACGCTGGCCGTCTCGCGCGCCATCGGCCTGCCGTGGAAAGATGCCATGGGCTGGGCCAACCGGGCTGGCGGCATCGCCGTGGGCAAGCTCGGCACGTCCGTCGTCACCGCCGCCGAACTGGCAGGAGAACTCTCATGATCGTCGTTACCGGAGCCGCGGGCTTCATTGGCAGCAACCTGGTGCGTGGCCTGAATCGCCGCGGCATCGTGGACATCATCGCGGTGGATGACCTGACCGAAGGCGACAAGTTCGTCAATCTGGTCGATTGCAAGATCGCCGACTACCTCGACAAGGACGACTTCCGCCGCCGCGTCGCCGATGGCAGCCTGCCGGAAATCCGCGCGGTGCTGCACCAGGGCGCCTGCTCGGACACCACCGAGCGCAACGGCCGCTACATGCTCGACAACAACTACCGCGTCACGCTGGAACTGTTCGAGTTCTGCCAGGCGCGCCGCATCCCGTTCCTGTATGCCTCGTCGGCCGCGGTCTATGGCGGCTCGTCGGTCTACGTGGAAGACCCCGCCAACGAGGGCCCGCTCAACGTCTACGGCTATTCCAAGCTGCTGTTCGACCAGGTATTGCGCCAGCGCATGGACAGCCTGACCGCGCAGGTCGTGGGCCTGCGCTACTTCAACGTCTACGGCCCGCACGAACAGCACAAGGGCCGCATGGCCTCGGTGGCCTTCCACAACATGAACCAGTTCCTGGAACATGGCCATGTGCGCCTGTTCGCCGGTTGGGACGGCTATGTGGACGGCGGCCAGAGCCGCGACTTCATTTCGGTGGAGGACGTGGTGGCGGTGAACCTGCACTTCCTTGACCATCCGGAACAGTCGGGCATCTTCAACTGCGGCACCGGCCGCGCCCAGCCGTTCAACGACGTCGCGGCGGCCGTGGTCAACACGCTGCGCGCCGAGCGCGGCGAAGCGCAACTGACGCTGGCGCAACTGGTGGAACTGGACCTGATCCGCTACATCCCGTTCCCCGACGACCTGAAAGGCCGCTACCAAAGCTACACCCAGGCCGACGTGAGCCGCTTGCGCGCCGCCGGTTTCAGCGCGCCCATGCGCGACGTGCAGACCGGCGTGTCCGAGTACGTGCGCTACTGGCGCGCCCGCAAGTAGGCGGCACATGGCGGCCCGCAAGCGCCGCCTGCTCGAGCGTGACAAAGCCGCCGTGCCACAGGCGGCTTTTTTCTTGTCTACGTGATTGCCGGGGTGGATGAAACCGATCACTGCTTGCCCGCCTGTGTGCCTGGACGGGCCATGATCAGGATGTGGCGCAACAGCCGTTGCCCCGCGCTTTTTCCGGAGACCTGTTCATGAATCCCTTCCTGCATTCCACTGTCGCCCGCCGCCTGCCGGCCTTGCCGTGGCACCGCCCGCGTATCGCCACCACCGCGCGTGCGCGGACCGGCTTGCGCCAGGCGCTGGGCGTCGCCCTGCTGGCGGCCGGCGTGGCGCACGCGCCGGCGCAGGCGCTCGACCTGAATGACGCCACCGCGCAGCAACTCGCGGGCATCCGCGGTATCGGTCCGCGTACCGCGCAGACCATCGTCAGCGAACGTGAGCGCGCCGGCCGGTTCGAATCGCTGGAAGACCTGGCCGAGCGGGTGCGCGGCATCAGCCAGAAAAAGGCCGAGGCCCTCGGGGCGGCCGGCCTGACAGTGGGCGCGTCCGGCGCCGCGTCGACGGCAGCAGGCGCCCCCGCCAAGGTGGAGTCCGCCGCCAAGCCCCTCGCACCACGGGAGCGTGGGGCCGGCACGGCCAGGCCCGGCGGCGCTGGCGTAGCCGCCGCCAAGGCGGCCGCAGCCAAGCCGACGGCGGCAGGCCGACCTGCTGCGGTATCTCCGCCGCGCCCCTGATCCGCAAAGGCCGGCGCTTCGCCATCCACCGGATAGGCGCGAGGAGGCCTTCCCGCGTTGGCCGGCCTTGGGGCAGGGGGATCCGCCCCGTGGCGTGAACCCCTGGCACGAGCGCGGCTTTTGGCCGCGCCCGGCGCCGGGCGGGGTTATGATCGGCAGCATGACTACTACCTATCCCACTATCGAGCAGACCGTCGGCAATACGCCGCTGGTGCGCCTGCAGCGCATTCCCGGAGCCGCCGGTGCGGCCCGAGGCAACGTCATCCTGGCCAAGCTGGAAGGCAATAACCCCGCCGGTTCGGTCAAGGATCGGCCGGCGCTGTCCATGATCAGGCATGCCGAGGAGCGCGGCGACATCAAGCCGGGCGACACGCTGATCGAGGCGACCAGCGGCAACACCGGCATCGCGCTGGCCATGGCGGCCGCCATGCGTGGCTACCGCATGATCCTGATCATGCCCGACAACCTGTCGGTGGAACGGCGCGCGGCCATGACGGCCTATGGCGCCGAACTGATCCTGACGCCGGCCGACAAGGGCGGCATGGAATACGCCCGCGATCTGGCCACCGAAATGCAGGCGGACGGCCGCGGCGTGGTGCTGGACCAGTTTGCCAACCCCGACAATCCGCGCGCCCATATCGAGACCACCGGTCCGGAAATCTGGACGCAGACCGAAGGCCGCGTCACGCACTTCGTCAGCGCCATGGGCACGACCGGCACCATCATGGGCGTGTCCACCTACCTGAAGTCGCGCAACCCGGCGGTGCAGGTGGTGGGCGCGCAGCCGGCCGAGGGTTCGTCGATTCCCGGCATCCGCAAGTGGCCCGAGGCCTACCTGCCCAAGATCTTCGACCGAAGCCGAGTGGACGCCTACGAATCGATCGAGCAGGCCGAGGCCGAGGTCATGGCGCGCCGCCTGGCGGCCGAAGAGGGCATCTTCGGCGGCATTTCGTCGGCCGGCGCGCTGGTCGCGGCCTTGCGCGTGGCCGAGCGCGTCAATGACGCGACCATCGTGTTCATCGTCTGCGATCGCGGCGACCGCTACCTGTCCACGGGCGTCTTCAACGCCTGAGGCCGTGCGCCGGCGCCGTTGCCGGCGCCCAGGAAAAACGCCCCACGACCCGGAAACCGTCCGGGCCGTGGGGCGTTTGCGTTGCGAGGCCCGGCCATGCGGCGCGGGCTGTCGCCAGGGCCTTATTCGGGCTGGATGTTGGCGTCCTTCATGACCTTGATCCAGCGCGCGCTTTCGGCCAGGTTGAAGGCTTCGGCTTCCTGGTAGGTCATGGTGCTGGGCAGGGTGCCCTGCGACTTCAGCGCCTCGACCACCTTGGGCGATTGCGAGGCCTCGATCATGACCTTGTTGAGCTTGGCGACGATGGGCTCGGGCGTATCCTTGGGCACCCACATGCCGTACCAGGTGACGATGTCGAAACCGGGCAGGCCGTTTTCGGCGATGGTCGGCACGTCGGGCAGTTCGGCCAGGCGGGCCTTGGTGGTGACGGCGATCGGGCGCACCTTGCCGCTCTGGATCAGGGGCAGGGCGGGGGCCAGCGGCGCGTACATCAGGTCAACGTGGCCGCCGGCGACGTCGGTCAGGGCCGGGCTGCTGCCACGATAGCCGACGTGCGAGATGGACGCCTTGGTGGTGGTGTTGATCAGCTCGCCGGCCAGGTGCGGCAGGGTGGCCACGCCGGGCGAGGCGAAGCTCAACGAGCCCGGTTGGGCCTTGGCCTGCGCGATCAGCTCGCCGAAGGTCTTGAACTTCGAATCAGGCGGCACCACCGCTACCATCGGCACCGTGCCCAGCACGCCGACCATGCGGAAATCCTTGATCGGGTCGAACGTCAGGCTCTTGAACTGGGCGGGGTAGATGCCCTGCACCGACGGATTCATCAGCACGGTGTAGCCGTCGGCCGGCGCGCGCGCCACCTGGGCGGCGCCGATGGTGCCGCTGGCGCCGGGCCGGCTTTCGATCACCAGCGGCTGGCCCAGGATCTCGCCCATGCGCACCGCGATCACGCGGCCCACCACGTCGGTCGGGCCACCGGCGGCCCACGGCATGATCACGCGGATCGGCTTGTCGGGATAGGCATCCTGGGCCTGCGCGCCAGCCAGGGGCAGGGCGCCGATGGCGATTGCCGAGCATGCCGCGGCGAGCAAAGTGCGCTTGTTCATCTGCTGTCTTCTCCTACAAAGGTAAGGTTGGCCGAGGGCAGGGCCGCGTACAGCAGCGCCTTGACCTCTTTGAGTTGCTGGCCAGTGGTGGCTTCGTTCTTCTGCATGCGCCCCAGGGGGCCGGCCACCACGATGGCAAAGGGTTGTTCATAGGCCTTGAAGCCCAGCGAGATGGACATCACGTCCTCGACGTTTTCGCCGAGCGAGCGTTGCCAGCCGCGCTGGATGCCGGCCTGCAGGTCGCGCTCGAAGGCGGCCTGGCTGGTGAGGGTGGTCTCGGTGTACGAGGCGAACCCGGGATAGGTCTTGAACCACTTCTGGCGCTCGTCCTCGGACAGCACCGATAGCAGGGCCTTGCCCGAGCTGGTGGCGTGCACCGCCTTGAATCCGCCCGCCTGGTGCGAGAAGCGGATGGTCTGCTTGGATTCGGCGACGATCAGATAGACCACCTTGTCGTCCGCCAGCTTGGCCAGCAGGGCGGTTTCGCCGGTCAGGTCGCGCACCCGCGCCAGCACCGGTTCGATCACCGCGTTCAGCGGGTCGCTGCGGCAGATCAGGGTGGCGACGTGGATCAGCTTCTGCGTCGGGTAATAGCCGTGTTTCTTGCCGATCTCGTAGAGATAGCCGCGCGCCACCATGGTCTTGAGCAGGCCATGGCAGCTGGACAGCGGAATCTCCATCTGCGCGGCGATTTCGCTGTACAGCAATGGCTTCTGCGCCTCGGCAAAGAGGTTCAGGACATCGAGGACTCTGGCAGCTGTTTTCACATCCATGATGTTATTATCCTATATGTGATAAATTTGTGTCAAATTCTTAATTCCTGGCCAAGGAGCCGCGCCATATGAGATGGAAGAACCGTCCCGAGGGATCGAACTGGGGGGATTTCGGCCCTGATGACCAACGGGGCTGCCTGAATTACATCACTCCCGCGAACGTGATGAAGGGAATCCAGGAGGTTCGCGAAGGTTTGAGCTTCTGCCTGTCGCTGCCGCTGGACTATCCCGGCGGCAATGGCGTCAACGTGCGCCGCCATCCGCCCAAGCTGCGCCCCACCGAGCGCGACGGCGACCAGTACCTGAACTTCCCCTTGGGCCGCCTGCGCCCGGGATGCGTCGACGTGCTGAGCGACGACATTGTCGAGATGAGCCTGCAGTATTCGACCCAGTGGGATTCGCTGGCGCACGTGGGCGCGTTGTTCGACGCCAATGGCGAT
The DNA here is from genome assembly GCF_052906545.1 of Achromobacter sp. CSND-B12. NCBI lineage: Bacteria > Pseudomonadati > Pseudomonadota > Betaproteobacteria > Burkholderiales > Alcaligenaceae > Achromobacter > Achromobacter sp. CSND-B12. Next base: position 4,982,253 of record NZ_JBREGJ010000001.1, read on the forward strand.
GGCCTGCCCGAGCGCGTCTACTACAACGGCTACCGTCCCAACGAACACGTGGTCGGCCCGGTGGACTACGACGTCGACAACGGCTTCGCCAAGACCGACCTGGGCCAGGGCGGCGCCTCCCATGCCAAGAAACTGGACATCACCCAGCTGGCCGAGTCCTGTCTGCAGAGCCGCGGCGTGATGGTCGACCTGGCGCGCCACTATGGACGCGAGCAGAAGTCGGTGGGCTACGACGATCTGATGCGCATCATCGAGGCCGATGGCATCGAGATCGAGCAGGGCGATATCGTGCTGTTCCACACGGAATTCGGCGATGCGCTGCTGGAGAAGCAGCGCCAGCCGGATCACCACACCCTGCATGAGATCTGCGCCGGGCTGGATGGCAGCGACGAGAAGCTGCTGCAGTGGATCACCGATTCCAAGGTGGCCGCCATGGCGTCGGACAACCACGCGCTGGAAATCTACCCGACGCAGAAGCCGAACGCGTGCTGCGCGGCATTGCCGCTGCACCACCACTGCATTTTCAAGCTCGGCCTGCCGATCGGCGAGATGTGGTATCTGGGCGCGCTGGCCCGCTGGCTGACCGCCAACGGCCGCAGCCGCTTCCTCCTGACCGCGCCGCCGCTGAATCTGCCGGGCGCGGTGGGTTCGCCCGCCACGCCGGTGGCCACGGTGTGAGCCAGGGGATGACCTGGACCGGGCCAACCCGGAATGGGCAGGGCCGGGACATGCCATTCCCGCCGCCCGGGGCCTGCCGGGCGTGGGCGCGGCGGGCGCCGCGCCTTCAGCGGCCGACGCGCGCCTCGATTTCGCTGGCCAGGTCGGCCACCGCGGTGGCGTAGAAGTAGCTGCGGTTGTATTTCGTCAGCGCGAAGAAGTTGGGCGTGCCTACGCGGTACTGGGCGGTGCCGCGGGCTTCCTCCACCAGGTCGACGACGCCCATGGGCTGGCTGCTCCAGCCATTGGCCGAGGCGCCCGGCTGCAGGCGCGCGCCGGCCGCGGTCAGCGTGCCCCAGGTCTGCTTGGGTTCCAGTCCGCCATCCACAAGGGCGGTGGGATCGGCCGGCAGAGTCACCGGCGCGAACACCGGCAGGCCGCGTTGCCAGCCGTGCTGCGAGAGGAAACTGCCCACCGACATGATGGCGTCGCGGGTGTTGTTGGTCAGGTCGATGTGGCCGCTGTCATCCCCATCCACCGCGTAGTGCTTGATGCTGGTGGGCATGAATTGCGGCATGCCGATGGCGCCGGCATACGAGCCGCGGGTTTCCATGTCCAGCTTGCCTTTCATCGCCAGCGTCAGGAAGTCGGCCAATTGGCCGCGGAACATGGTGGCGCGCTCGGGCTTGGCGGGATCCGGATAGTCGAAGGCCAGCGTGGTGAGCGCGTCCAGCACGCGGAAGTTGCCCATGTTGCGGCCATACAGTGTTTCAACGCCGATGATCGACGCAATGATCGGGGCCGGCACGCCGAAGCGTTGCGCGGCCTGGTTGAGCTGGTCGCGATGTTCGTTGTAGAACTCCACGCCCCAGCCGATGCGCTTGGGCTCGACGAAGCGCGAGCGGTAGGTCAGCCAGCTGCGCCAGATTTTCTTGCCGGGCGGCGAGGGCGCGATCAGCCGCGCCACGGTGGCGTTGTAGCGCGCGCTTTCGAGCGCCGCGACCATGGGCTTGAGCGGCAGGTCGCGTTCGGCGGCCAGGCCTTCGACGAAGGCGCGCACCTCCGGCCGCAGGGCGCCACTGGGCGTCAGGGCGGCCGGGCCGTCATCGGCGGGTTCGGAGCCGAGCGTCGGCGTACTGGGTCCGATGCGGATGGGGGTGGTGCCGGTGGTGGCCGCCGGCGGCTGGCCGGCGGCTGGATTGGGGGCGGTGGGAGCGGTGGTGGAGCACCCGGCCAGCAGGGCCGAAAGCGTGCCGAGTTGCAGTAATCGCCGACAGATGAACATAATCTTCCTTATGGAGACCATGTATCTTACCCACCCGGCATGCCGCTTGCATGAAATGGGCAGTTGGCATCCGGAGAGCCCGCAGAGGCTGGACGCCATTTCCGACCAATTGCTTGCCAGCGGCTTGATGCCCTATCTGGATGACCGGCAGGCGCCGCAGGCGTCCCGCCATGACGTGCTGCGGGTGCACACTGTCCAGTACCTGGACAGTCTGCGCGAGCATACGCCGGAACACGGGTATTACCCGATAGATCCGGACACCCTGATGAACCCCCATACCTACGAAGCCGCGCTGTACGCGGCGGGCGCGGGCGTGGCGGCCGTTGACGCGGTGATGGGGGGCGAGGCCCGCACGGCTTTTTGTGCGGTGCGTCCGCCCGGGCACCATGCCTGCCGTTCGCAGGCCATGGGCTTCTGCTTTCTGAACAACGTGGCCATCGCGGCCCGCCACGCCATGGAGTTCCACGGCCTGTCGCGGGTGGCCATCGTCGACTTCGACGTGCACCACGGCAACGGCACCGAGGACGTCTTCGCCGGCGACGAGCGGGTGCTGATGTGCAGCATTTTCCAGCACCCGTTCTTTCCCAACAGCGGCACCGAGCAGCCGGCGGCCAACATGGTCAATGTGCCGGTGGCGGCCTATACGGCGGGCGCCGCCGTGCGCACCATCGTCACCGACACCTGGCTGCCGCGACTCGAGGCGCACCGCCCCGAACTCATTCTGATTTCGGCGGGTTTCGATGCCCATCGCGAGGACGACATGGGTCAAATGGGGCTGGTGGAGGCCGATTATGCATGGATCACAGAGCAGCTCGTGGACGTGGCCGAACGCCACTGCCAGGGCCGGATCGTCAGCACGCTCGAAGGCGGTTACAACCTGTCCGCCCTGGGCCGCAGCGTCGTGGCCCATATACGGGCGCTGGCGAAGCTGTAGAATCAGGAAAAAATTGTGCAATGCGATCCCGGCGGATCGTTAACTCCCCCCCGGGTAATTATTTCCATTTGGAGGCAGCGGGATGAAGGTGTTGGTACCTGTCAAGCGCGTCGTTGACTACAACGTCAAGGTGCGCGTCAAGTCTGATCAGACCGGCGTGGATATCGCCAATGTGAAGATGTCGATGAACCCCTTTGACGAGATCGCCGTCGAGGAAGCCACCCGCCTGAAGGAAAAGGGCACCGTGGCCGAAGTCGTGGCGGTTTCTTGCGGCGTTGCGCAATGCCAGGAAACCCTGCGCACCGCCATGGCCATCGGCGCCGACCGCGGCGTGCTGGTCCAGACCGACGCCGAACTGCAACCGCTGGCCGTGGCCAAGTTGCTCCGCGCGCTGGTCGACAAGGAACAGCCGCAACTGGTGATCCTGGGCAAGCAGGCCATCGACGACGACGCCAACCAGACCGGCCAGATGCTGGCCGCGCTGCTGGACTGGCCGCAAGCCACGTTCGCCAGCAAGGTCGAGCTGGCCGATGGCAAGGCCACCGTCACGCGTGAAGTGGACGGCGGCCTGGAAACGCTGACGCTCAAGCTGCCGGCCATCATCACCACCGACCTGCGCCTGAACGAGCCGCGCTACGTCACGCTGCCGAACATCATGAAGGCCAAGAAGAAGCAGCTGGACACCGTCACCCCCGAAGAACTGGGTGTCGATCCGGCGCCGCGCCTGAAGACGCTCAAGGTCAGCGAGCCGCCCGCCCGCAAGGCCGGCATCAAGGTGGCCGATGTCGCGGCCCTGGTGGACAAACTCAAGAACGAAGCGAAGGTGGTTTGAGATGACGACGCTGGTTATTGCCGAACACGATAACGCCCAGCTCAAGGGCGCAACCCTGAACGCCGTCGCCGCCGCCGCCAAGATCGGAGGCGACGTCCACGTGCTGGTCGCCGGCGCCAATGCCCGCGCCGTGGCCGACCAGGCCGCGCAGGCGGCCGGCGTGGCCAAGGTGCTGCTGGCCGACGCGCCGCAGCTGGCCGATGGCCTGGCCGAGAACGTCGCCGCCCAGGTGCTGGCCGTGGCCTCGGGCTACAGCCACATCCTGTTCCCGGCCACTGCCTCGGGCAAGAACATCGCGCCGCGCGTTGCCGCCAAGCTCGACGTCGCCCAGATCTCCGACATCATCGGCGTGGAATCCGCCGATACCTTCCAGCGCCCGATCTACGCCGGCAACGCCATCGCCACCGTGCAATCGGCCGATCCGGTCAAGGTCATCACCGTGCGTACCACCGGCTTTGACGCCGTGGCCGCGCAGGGCGGCTCGGCCGCCGTGGAAGACGTTGCCGCCGTGGCCGATTCCGGCCTGTCGAGCTTCGTCGGCCGCGAAGTCGCCAAGAGCGACCGTCCGGAACTGGCCGGCGCCCGCGTGGTCGTGTCCGGCGGCCGTGGCCTGGGCAGCGCCGAGAACTTCAAGATCCTGGATCCGCTGGCCGACAAGCTCGGTGCCGCCCTGGGCGCCTCGCGCGCCGCGGTCGACGCCGGCTACGCGCCCAACGATTGGCAGGTCGGCCAGACCGGCAAGATCGTCGCGCCGCAGTTGTACGTGGCCGTCGGTATCTCGGGGGCCATCCAGCACCTGGCCGGCATGAAGGATTCCAAGGTCATCGTCGCCATCAACAAGGATCCCGAAGCGCCGATTTTCGGCGTGGCCGATTATGGTCTGGTGGGCGATCTGTTCCAGGTGGTTCCCGAACTGACCGGCGCGCTGTAAGCCATCGCTTCATCGTTGTATCCGGGCCCGCGGACATTATGTCCGCGGGCTTTTTATTTGCCCGCCTGACAATCGAAACTATTTGCTATTTGCAGTGCAATTCTTTTGATCTTTGGAAAGATTCTGATAATGTATGCCGCGCGCAGCTAGGATTCGCGCAAGTGCTTGGCCGGTACATAACGAAGGAGATTCGGGATGGAATGGTTATTTGACACTCTGCGGAAATACCCTGAACTGGCAATATTCCTTACCCTCGGGCTGGGGTATTGGATAGGCGCCAAGAAGATATTCGGATTCAACCTGGGGGCGGTGACCGGCACCTTGCTGGTCGGCGTGCTGGTCGGCCAGCTCAATATCACGATCGCCCCGATCGTCAAACAAGTCTTCTTCCTGCTGTTCCTGTTCGGCCTGGGTTATGGCGTCGGGCCGCAATTCTTTCGCGGCATGAAAAGCGATGGCCTGCCGCAGGTCATTTTCGCCGTGGTCATCTGCGTCATCTGCCTGCTGGTGACCTGGGGCACGGCCGTCGGTTTCGGTTTCGATGCCGGAACGGGGGCGGGCCTGCTGTCCGGCGCGCAGACCATTTCCGCGGTGATGGGCGTGGCTACCGACACCATTAACGGCCTGGGCATCGACGCGGCCACCAAGAAGAAATGGATCGACAGCATTCCGGTGGCGTATGCGGTCTGCTACATCTTCGGCACCGTCGGCAGCGCCTGGCTGCTGGCCTCGCTGGGCCCGAAACTGATGCGCGTGGACATCGTCAAGGAGTGCAAGGAGTACGAGGCCAAGATGTCCGGCGGCGCGGATTCGATGGAGCTGTCGGGCTACCGCAAGTTCATCTCTCGCGCCTACAAGCTCGATCATCCCGAATGGGTCGGCAAGACTGTGGGGGATGTCGAGTCGCGCTTTGTCGAGGCGCGCGTGTTCATCGAGCGCATCCGCCGCGGCGACCAGATCCTCGATACCGATTCGACCACCGTGCTGCAGGCCGGCGACGTGCTCGGCGTGGCTGGCCGGCACGACGCGCTGGTGCTGCAGGCGGCGGGGATCATCGGCGCCGAAGTCGAGGATCGTGACCTGATCAACCTGCCCGCCGAGATCGTCGAGGTGGTGCTGACCAACAAGAATCTGGCCGGCAAGACCGTCAAGGAAATCGCCGAAATGGAGCAGGTGCGCGCACTGGGGCGTGGCGTGTTCCTGCGCAAAGTGGTTCGCGGCGGCCATGAGATGCCGATCAATTGGGGGCTCAAGCTCGATCGCGGCGACCGCCTGTTCATCCTTGGCGCCAAGCGCGATGTCGAGCGCGTGGTCGGCAAGGTGGGGTACGTGGACCGCGCCACCGAGCAGACCGACATGGTGTTCGTGGGCTTCGGCATCCTGCTGGGCGGGCTGTTCGGCACGCTGGTGCTGACCGTGGGCGGCATTCCGATCACACTGTCGACTTCGGGCGGCTCGCTCATCGCCGGCCTCATCTTCGGCTATCTGCGCTCGGTGCATCCGACCTTCGGACGGGTGCCGGAGCCGGTGCACTGGTTCCTGACGTCGGTCGGCCTTACTGCCTTCGTGGCGGTGGTCGGCATCAGTTCGGGCCCCGGGTTCGTGCAGGGCTTCCAGCAACTGGGCGCCAAGCTTTTCATTGCGGGCATCATCGCCACCAGCGTGCCGATGATATTGGGGGTGTACATCGCCCGCTACGTGTTCAAGTTCCATCCGGCCATCGTGCTGGGCGTCTGCGCCGGCGCCCGCACCACCACCGCCGCCATCGGCCAGATCACCGAGACCGCGAAGAGCCAGGTGCCGGCGCTGGGCTACACGGTGCCCTACGCCATCGGCAACACCCTGCTCATCATCTGGGGCATCGTCATCGTCATGCTCATGACCTAGGGGCCGTTTCCGCCGAAGGCAATCTCGTCCGTCAATCGCAAACCAGGAGTAACTGAACAATGGCTTCCACCGCGCCTCTCACCGTCAGCCTGGCCTCGGCCCTGAAAACCACCCGCTCGCGCCAACGCGACCTGGAGCAACTGTCGCCCTTTGAACTTAAGGATTATCTGATCACGCTGGCCAAGGACACCCAGCAGACGGCCGCGCTGACCATGTTGAACGCGGGCCGCGGCAATCCCAACTGGATTGCCACCGAACCGCGCGACGCCTTCTTCCTGCTGGGCCAGTTCGCCATGAAGGAAGCGCGCCGCGTGCGCGACGATGTGATCCTGGCGGGCATGCCGCCCAAGAAGGGCTGCGCCGATCGCCTGCGCAAGTTCCTGTCCAAGAACAAGGGCGCGGCGGGCGCGGACTTCCTGGCCGGGGTGCTTGAGTACGGCGTGAAGATCAAGAACTTCGTGCCCGACGAATGGATCCATGAGCTGACCGACAGCGTCATCGGCGACAACTACCCGGTGCCGCCGCGTGCCCTGGTGCACCTGGAGCAGGTGGTGCATGACTACCTGATCAAGGAAATGTGCGACGGCCGGCCGCCCAAGGGCAAGTTCGACCTGTTCCCGGTCGAGGGCGGCACGGCGGCCATGTGCTACATCTTCGATTCGCTCATGCAGAACGGGCTGCTCAAGCAGGGCGATACCATCGCGCTGTTCCTGCCGACCTTCACGCCCTACATCGAGATCGCGCACCTGGAGCGCTTCCAGTTCAAGATCGTCGCCATCAACGCCAGTAGCGTGCGCGCCGACGGCACCCACGACTGGCACTATCCGGCCTCGGAAATCGCCAAGCTCGAGAATCCGAAGATCAAGCTGGCGGTGACCGTCAACCCCAGCAATCCGCCGTCGGTGGCCTTCAGCCCGGTCGAGATGAAGCAGATCGTGGGACTGATCCGCAAGAATCCGGACCTGGTGCTGGTGACGGACGACGTGTACGGCACCTTCGTGCCGAACTTCCGCTCGCTGATGGCCGAAGTGCCGCACAACACCATCTGCGTGTATTCCTTCTCGAAGAACTTCGGCTGCACCGGCTGGCGCCTGGGCGTGATCGCGACCCATGAAAAGAACACCATGGACCGCCGCATCGCCGAACTGCCGGCATCGTGGAAGAACCGCCTGAACAAGCGCTATGGCGCCATGACCATGGAGCCCGAGAAGCTCAAGTTCATCGACCGCATGGTGGCCGACAGCCGCAACGTGGCGCTGAACCACACCGCCGGCCTGTCGCTGCCGCAACAGGTGCAGATGGGCTTTTTCGCCCTGTCGCACCTGCTGGACCTGAAGGACGCGTACAAGCACCTGACCATGCAGATCGTGCGGGCGCGGCGCGATGCGCTGTGGCGCGGGCTGGGCGTGCCGTTGCCGCCCGAGGATCCGATGCGTGGCTGGTACTACGTCGAACTGGACTTCATGGTCTGGGCCAAGAACACCTATGGCGACGCCTTCTGCAAATACATGACGTCCAACTACGAGCCGGTCGACTTCCTGTTCCGCCTGGCCGAGAAATCCGGCGTGGTGCTGATGGACGGCGGCGGGTTCGGCGGGCCGCCCTGGTCCATCCGCATTTCGCTGGCCAACCTGGATGATGGCGACTATTCCAAGATCGGCAAGCACATGGTCGACGCCGCCACGGAATACGTCGAGGCCTGGAAGGCCGGCCAACTGGTGCGTTCGGGTCCGACCGCCGGCAAGGGCCAGAAGGTCAAGCCCGCCGCCGCCAAGCGCAAGGGCGCCGGCAAGCAAGCCGCCAAGAAGGCGGTGAAGCAGGCGGTCAAGAAGGCCGCCAAGGCCGAGCGCTCGGCCACCAAAGGGGCGAAGTAGCCGCCATCGTCCGCCAGATCCAGGGTGACATGACCTCATGACGTGCTCAGTCGGGTTTTTCAATAACGTTCCCATCGCGGTGCTGTTCCTGACGGTGGGGTTGGGATACCTGATCGGCAAGCTCAAGATCGGGCCGATCCAGCTGGGGGGCGTGTGCGGCACGCTCATCGTTGCCCTGCTGATCGGCCAGACCGGCTGCCAGATGCGCGGCGATCTGAAGGAGGTCGCGTTCGCCCTGTTCATCTTCGCCATGGGCTATTCGGGCGGACCGCAGTTCTTCGCCAACCTGAACCGGTCCAGCCTGCGCTACATCGTGCTGCCCATCATTGAGGCGCTGCTGGTGCTGACCATCGTGCTGCTGGCGGTGCCGCTGTTCGGGTTGGACGCGGGCACGGCGGCTGGACTGGCTGCGGGGGCGGCAACCGAGTCGGCCGTGGTCGGGACCGCGGCGGAGGCGCTCAAGCACCTGGGGCTGGCCGACGCCGACGTGCAGCGCATGGAGGCCAATATCGCCACCGCCTACACGCTGACCTACCTGGTGGGCCTGATCAGCATCGTGTTCTTCACCAGCCAGGTGGCGCCCGCGCTGTTGCGCATCAACCTGCGCGACGCTTCCAAGGCGCTGGAGGAGAAACTCGGCGCGGGGCCTGGCGAGGCCGACGACAGCATGATGCCGACGCTGCCGCGGCTGGTGGGGCGCTCGCACGTGGTCAAGGACGCCGATGGCAAGACCGTGGGCGAGGTCGAGGCCGAGATGGGCGGCCGCACCGCGATCAGCCGCATCCTGCGCAATGGCGAGGCGCTCGATCCCACCCCCGCGGACGTATTGGCCACCGGCGACATCGTGGTGGTGCTGGGGCTGCGCCGCTTCGCGCTGCGGGCCGGCTCGGTGATCGGGCCCGAGATCCAGCTGCCGGAGGCGCATGCCGATGATCTGCAGTTGGCCGAGTTGCAGGTCATCGTCAGCAAGAAGGAAGTCAATGGCCACACCGTGGGCGAACTGGCGGCGCGTCCGCGGGCGCAGCGCGCGCGCGGCGTGTTCCTGCAGTCGATACAGCGTTCGGGCCATATGCTGCCGGTGACTCCGGCCACCGTGGTGCAGTATGGCGACCTGGTGACGCTGGTGGGCGCCGAACCGGAGTTGTCGCAGGCCGGCGCGGCGCTGGGTAACCAGTTGCGGCGCAGTGGCGTGACCGATCTGGTATTCCTGTCGTTCGGCATTCTCGCCGGCTTGTTGATCGGCAGCCTGGCCGCGCGCCTGTGGGGCATTCCGGTGTCGCTGGGCAGTGGCGGCGGCGCGCTGGTCAGCGGCCTGGTCTGCGGCTGGATCAACGCCAAGCGGCCTGCGCTGGGCCACATGCCCGAGCAGGCTGTGCAATTGCTCAAGGACCTGGGGCTGGCGGTGTTCGTCGCCTGTGTCGGCCTGTCGGCAGGCCCGGAAGCGGTGTCGCTGATCCGCGAGCACGGGGCGGTGCTGCCGCTGATCGGCCTGCTGGTGTCGCTCGGGCCGGCCTGCCTGTCGCTGTGGGTCGGGCACAAGCTGCTCAAGATAGAGGGGCCGTTGCTGGTTGGCGCCATCGCGGGCCAGCATGTCAGCACGCCGGCGATCAGCGCCATCCTGGGAGCCAGTGGCAGCGCGGTGCCGCTGCTGGGCTACACCGTGACCTATGCCATCGCCAATGTGCTGCTGCCGGTGCTGGGACCGATCATCGTGTCGCTGGCGCATCACCTGGGCGGCTGAGTCCGGTCGCATGGCCGGACCCATGACGGGGAACGAGGGTTTAACATAGGCTAGGGAAACTACCGAGACCGCCATCGGCCGCGCCACGCGCGGCGCCCAAGGCGGCATCCCATCGCACCCCGCCGCGCCCGCCGTCACGGGAGCCGGCTCATGGAGACAAGATGCCCTACCTAACCCCGTTGCAGGATTTCCGCTTTGCGCTCAAGGAGCTGGCCGGCCTGGACGACGTCCTCAAGCTGCCCGGTTTCGAAGAGGTGACCCCCGACCTGGTGGACGCCATCCTGGAAGAGAATGGCCGCTTCGTCGAGCAGGCGATCGCTCCGCTGAATGTGCCGGGCGACACCCGGCCCCCGGTCTGGAATGATGGCCACGTGACCGCGACGCCGGGCTATGCCCAGGGCTTCAAGGACTACGCCGCCGGCGGCTGGCAGGGCCTGCAGCATCCGCAGGCCTGGGGCGGCCAGGGCTTGCCCAAGCTGGTCGCGGCCGCGCCCGGCGAGAACATCCAGGCGGCCAGCCTGGCGTTCTCGCTGTGCCCGATGCTGACCGACGGCGTGATCGAAGCCATCCTGACGGTCGGGTCGGAAGAACAGCGCAGGAAGTTCGTGCCCAACCTGATCGGCGGCAAATGGACGGGAACCATGAACCTGACCGAGCCGCAGGCAGGTTCCGACCTGGCCCAGGTCGCCACCCGCGCGGTGCGCCAGGAAGACGGCAGCTACCGCCTGTCGGGCCAGAAGATCTTCATTACCTACGGCGAGCACGATCTGGCCGAGAACATCATCCACCTGGTGCTGGCGCGCACGCCGGACGCGCCCCCCGGGGTGAAAGGCATCTCGCTGTTCATCGTGCCGAAGTTCCTGGTCGGGGCCGATGGTTCCCTGGGGCCGCGCAACGATGTCTGGTGCGCGTCGCTGGAGCACAAGCTGGGCATCCACGGCAGTCCCACCGCCGTGCTGCTGTACGGATCCGGCAAGGGCGAGGCGGGCGAGGGCGCGGTCGGCTACCTGGTGGGCGAACTGAACCGTGGCCTGGAATACATGTTCATCATGATGAACGCGGCGCGCTATTCGGTCGGGCAGCAGGGCATCGGCGTGTCCGAGCGCGCCTACCAGCACGCGCTGGCCTACGCGCGCGAACGGGTGCAGGGACGCGCCGTGGAAGGTTCCAGCGCCGCCGTCGCGATCGCTCGCCATCCGGACGTGCAGCGCATGCTGCTGACCATGAAGGCGCTGACCGAGGCGGCGCGCGCCGTGTCCTACGTGACGGCGGCGGCCCACGACAAGGGCACTCACCATCCCGACCCGGAGCAGCGGGCCCGCAACCGCGCTTTCTACGAATACATGGTGCCCGTCGTGAAGGGTTTTGCCACCGAGTCGGCGGTGGAGGTGGCCTCGCTTGGCGTGCAGGTGCACGGCGGCATGGGCTACATCGAGGAGACCGGGGCGGCCCAGTATTACCGCGATGCCCGCATCCTGCCGATCTACGAGGGCACCACCGCGATCCAGGCCAATGACCTGGTCAGCCGCAAGACCCAGCGCGATGCCGGCGCCACCGCCTACGCCGCCATTGCCGCCATGCGTGAGACGCTGCGGGCGGTCGAGGCCGAGTCCTCGCGCGCCGCGGCGCCCGAGCGCGACGGCCTGCGCCTGCTGCGCGACAACCTCGACAGCGCGATCCAGGCCTACGAGTCGGGGGTGGAATTCATCCTGGAGCAAACGGCGGTGAACATCCGCGCCGTCTATGCCAGCAGCGTGCCGTACCTGATGCTGGCCGGCGTGGTGCATGGCGGCTGGCAGATGGCGCGCGCCGTGCTGGCGTGCCGCCGGCACCTGGCGGCGGGATCGACCGATCCGTTCCATCGCGAGAAGCTGGCGACCGGATTGTTCTACGCCGCCCACATTCTGCCGCGCGCCCTGGCGCTGTCGGCGGCGGTGCGCGCCGGCGTGGTGGCGGACGCCTGCGGCGCCGCCGCGAATATTGCATAAGGTTATATGTCTTGCGTATTTCCCCTGCAACAGGTTTGATGGAAGAATCGTTTTGGAGGGCGGCACAGGCCGCCGCCGAAACGCTTTTCCAGCCGGCCGCCGGACAGGGCGGCCGGTCGATTCCGCAACCCGAGTCCGCAAGCAGGAGACACCATGAGCCATCTACGCCTGGGCGACACCGCGCCCGATTTCGAGCAGGAATCCTCCGCCGGCCCGATCCGTTTCCATGAGTATCTGGGCAATAGCTGGGGCGTGCTGTTCTCGCATCCGGCCGACTTCACGCCCGTCTGCACCACCGAACTGGGCTACACCGCCAAGCTGGCCGACGAATTCGCCAAGCGCAACGTGAAAGTGCTGGCGCTGTCGGTGGACGGCACCGACTCGCACACCAAGTGGATCGAGGACATCAACGACACCCAGTCGACCAAGGTCAATTTCCCGATCCTGGCCGACAAGGACCGCAAGGTGTCCGAGCTGTACGACATGATCCACCCCAACGCCAATGCCACGCTGACGGTGCGCTCGGTCTTCATCATCGACCCGAACAAGAAGGTGCGCCTGATCATCACGTATCCCGCCAGCACCGGCCGCAACTTCAACGAGATCCTGCGCGTCATCGACTCGCTGCAGCTTACCGACAGCCACAGCGTGGCCACGCCGGTCAACTGGGAAGACGGCGACGACGTCATCATCGTGCCGTCGCTGCAGGACGAAGCCGTGATCAAGCAGAAGTTCCCCAAGGGCTACAAAGCGGTGCGTCCGTACCTGCGCATTACGCCCCAGCCGAATAAGTAAATAAGAAATCCGTTTATGGGCGGCCGGCGCCGCCCGTCCGGACGGCGCCCGAAAAAGCGCCCGCAAAGCCGCGTATTCCCTGGGAATGCGCGGCTTTTTCACGTCTTGCGGCGGGCGCGCTATATGCCTGGAAGCGATGAGCAATCAAAGAATGATTCGTTCCGTTCAGAACAGGCCGCCGGCACACTTGCTTTCACATTGCCAAACACGCGAAGGGAGCAAGGAATGTCTTTCAGGAAAGCCGGATGGTTGGCCGCCTTGGCCGCAGTGACGATGTCTCTTGCCGCGATTGCGCCGGCGCAGGCGCAGCAGAAGCAGACGCTGTTGAACGTGTCCTATGATCCGACGCGCGAACTGTACCGCGCCATCGATGACGCCTTCAGCAAGCAATACAAGGAAAAGGCCAACGTCGACCTGACCATCCGTCAGTCGCACGGTGGTTCCGGCCGCCAGGCGCGCTCGGTCATCGACGGCCTGGAAGCCGACGTGGTGACGCTGGCGCTGGCCTACGACATCGACGCCATCGCCGACCGCGGCCTCCTGCCCGAAAACTGGCAGGCGCGCCTGCCGCAGAACAGCTCGCCCTACACCTCGACTATCGTGTTCCTGGTGCGCAAGGGCAACCCCAAGCACATCAAGGACTGGGACGACCTGATCAAGGACGGCGTGCAGGTGATCACGCCCAACCCCAAGACCTCCGGCGGCGCGCGCTGGAACTACCTGGCCGCCTGGGCCTACGCGCTGGAAAAGAACGGCGGCAGCGAAGACAAGGCGCGCGCCTACGTCGGCGACCTGCTCAAGCACGTGCCGGTGCTGGATACCGGCGCCCGCGGCGCTACCACCACCTTCGTCGAACGCGGCGTCGGCGACGTGTTGCTGGCGTGGGAGAACGAGGCCTTCCTCGCGCTGGAAGAATTGGGTCCGGACAAGTTCGACATCGTGGTGCCGTCGCTGTCGATCCTGGCCGAGCCGCCCGTGGCCATCGTCGACAAGATCGTCGACAAGAAGGGCACCCGCGCCGCGGCCCAGGCCTACCTGGAATTCCTCTACACCCCGGCAGCCCAGGAAATCATCGCCAAGAACTACTACCGGCCGATCGACAAGACCGTGGCCGCCAAGTACGAAAGCAAGTTCCCCAAGGTCAAGCTGGTGACCATCGACGACAAGATCTTCGGCGGCTGGCGCAAGGCGCAGAAGGACCACTTCAGCGACGGCGGCACCTTCGACCAGATCTACCAGCCGCAGAAGAAGTAAGCGGACAACCAGCGGACGACGGCCATGACTACAGCCTCGATTCCGACGGCAAAGGGCGCGCGGGCGCCTTTTGCCGTTCGGCGCAACAGCCCGGGCGTGCTGCCCGGTTTCGGCATTTCCATGGGCTACGCGGTGCTGTACCTGAGCGTGCTCGTGTTGATTCCCCTGGCGGCGCTGCCGATCAAGAGCGCCTCGCTGGGCTGGCAGGGCTTCTGGGACGCGGTGACGGCGCCACGGGTGCTGGCGTCGTATCAACTCACCTTCGGCGCCTCGCTGCTGGCGGCGCTGGTGAATCTGGTGTTCGGCACCATCGTGGCCTGGGTACTGGTGCGCTACCGCTTTCCGGGCAAGAAGATCCTGGACGCGCTGGTGGACCTGCCGTTCGCGCTGCCCACCGCCGTGGCCGGCATCGCCCTGACCGCGCTGTACGCGGAAAAGGGTTGGCTGGGCGCGCCGCTGGCCAACTGGTTCGGCCTGAAGGTCGCGTTCACGCCGCTGGGCATCGTGATCGCGCTGATTTTCATCGGCGTGCCGTTCGTGGTGCGCACGGTGCAGCCGGTGCTGGAAGACATCGAGCGTGAAATCGAGGAGGCCGCCGCCAGCCTCGGCGCGGACCGCTGGCAGACGATCCGCCGCGTGCTGCTGCCGAGCCTGGTGCCGGCGCTGATGACCGGCTTCGCGCTGGCGTTCGCCCGCGCGGTGGGCGAGTACGGTTCGGTGGTCTTCATTGCCGGCAACATGCCGATGGTGTCCGAGATCACGCCGCTGCTGATCATCGCCAAGCTGGAGCAGTTCGACTATGCCGGCGCCGCCGCCATCGCCACCGTGATGCTGGTGCTGTCGTTCGTGCTGCTTTTCGTCATCAATCTGCTGCAGGGCTGGCAGGCCCGTCGTGGCCTCGGGAGACAGGCATGAGCTTTGTTGACCGTCCCGCCCACCTGACCGAGCCGCGCTGGGTGCGCGGCATCCTGCTGTTCCTGGCGCTGGGTTTTCTGGCACTGTTCCTGCTGGTGCCGCTGGCCGCGGTGTTCTACGAGGCTTTCCGCAAGGGCTGGCAGCTGTACCTGGAGGCCATCGTCGAGCCCGATGCGCTGGCCGCGATCCGCCTGACGCTGGTGGTGGCGGCGATCGCGCTGCCGGTCAACCTGGTGTTCGGCGTGGCCGCCGCCTGGGCCATCACCAAGTTCCAGTTCCGCGGCAAGCAGTTCCTGATCACGCTGATCGACCTGCCGTTCTCGGTGTCGCCGGTGGTGGCCGGCCTGGTGTTCGTGCTGCTGTTCGGCACGCAGGGCTGGTTCGGCGACTGGCTGCAGGCGCACGACCTGAAGATCGTCTATGCCGTGCCGGGCATCATCCTGGCCTCGCTGTTCGTGACCTTCCCCTTCGTCGCGCGCGAGCTGATCCCCCTGATGCAGGCGCAGGGCAGCGAGGAAGAGCAGGCCGCGCTGACGCTGGGCGCGAGCGGCTGGCAGATCTTCTGGCGCGTGACGCTGCCCAACATCAAGTGGGGCCTGCTGTACGGCGCCATTCTCTGCAATGCGCGGGCCATGGGCGAGTTCGGCGCGGTCTCGGTGGTGTCGGGCCAGATCCGCGGCCTGACCAACACCATGACCCTGCATGTGGAGATTCTCTACAACGAATACCAGTATTCGGCGGCGTTCGCGGTGGCCTCGCTGCTGGCGCTGCTGGCGTTGGTGACGCTGGTGGCCAAGAACGTGATCGAGTGGCGCAACGCGCGCTACCTGAAGGCGGCGGAGCTGCCGGTCGAGTATCCCGGGCCCGCGACGGCCATCAAGCCGGCCGTCGCCTGACGCGGCCGGCCAGACGGAGACAAGCATGAGTATCGAAGTACGCAATCTTTCCAAGCGCTTCGGCCAGTTCCGGGCGCTCAACGACGTTTCGCTGCACATCGAGACGGGCGAGCTGGTGGCGCTGCTGGGGCCTTCGGGCTGTGGCAAGACCACGCTGCTGCGCATCATCGCCGGGCTGGAGTCGGCCGACACGGGCAGCGTGCTGTTCGCCGGCGAGGACGCCACCGCGGTGGACGTGCGCCAGCGCCAGGTCGGCTTCGTGTTCCAGCACTACGCGCTGTTCAAGCACATGACGGTGTTCGAGAACGTCGCCTTCGGGTTGCGCGTCAAGCACCGTTCGCAGCGGCCGCCGGAAGAGCAGATCCGGCGCAAGGTGCATGACCTGCTCAATCTGGTGCAACTGGACTGGCTGGCGGACCGCTACCCGGCGCAGCTGTCGGGCGGCCAGCGCCAGCGCATCGCCCTGGCGCGCGCGCTGGCGGTGGAGCCGCGCGTGCTGTTGCTGGACGAGCCTTTCGGCGCGCTCGATGCCAAGGTGCGCAAGGAACTGCGGCGCTGGCTGCGCCGCCTGCACGACGAGCTGAACGTGGCCAGCGTGTTCGTCACGCACGACCAGGAAGAGGCGTTGGAGGTGGCCGACCGCGTGGTGCTGATGAATGCCGGCAAGATCGAACAGGTCGGCACACCGCGCGAAGTCTGGGAAGGGCCGGCCACGCCCTTCGTCTATGGCTTCCTGGGCGACGTCAACCAGTTGCAGGGCGTGGCCAGCCGCGGCGTCTGGGAAGGGGCGGGCCTGTCGTTGCCGGCGCCCGAACTGGCGCAGGCCGAGGCGCAGCGCGCCACCGCCTATGTGCGGCCGCACGAATTCGACATCGAGCGCTATCGGGCCGGCGCCGCCGGCATTCCGGTGCGCCTGTCCCATGCCTACCTGGCCGGCCCCAGCGCCTACCTGGAACTGGCCAGCGAGGATTCCGACGCCGTCATCGAGGCCGAGGTGCCCGAGCACCTGTACCGGGAGCTCGGCTTGCGCGATGGCGACGTGCTGCTGGCCCGCCCGCGCCGGGCCCGTATCTTCGCGGTGCAAGCATGACGGCGGCCGCACTCGATACCGGCCTGGAGCCGGCCCTGGCAGCACGCTGGGACGAACTGCAGGCGCGGCTGGCCGACATCCAGCGGCGCTATCCCGATGCGGCACTGGCGTCGTCGCTGGCGGCCGAGGACATGGTGTTGACGCACGCCATCTACAGCGCCGGCCTGAGCCTGGAAGTCTTCACGCTCGACACCGGCCGGCTGCATGCGGAAACGCTGGGCGTGCTGGACGCGGTGCGCGAGCGCTATGGGCGCGAGGTCACCGTGTACCGGCCCGACGGCGACGCGGTCGAACGCCACGTGGCCGAGCATGGCGCCTATGCCTTCTACGAAAGCGTCGAGCTGCGCAAGGCCTGTTGCCAGATCCGCAAGGTCGAGCCGCTCAAGCGCGCGCTGGCCGGGCGCGGCGCCTGGATCACCGGGCAGCGGCGGGCGCAGTCGGCCACGCGCGGCGAGCTGCACCTGGAAGAAGACGACGCCACCTTCGGGCTCTACAAGTTCAACCCGCTGGCCGAATGGAGCGAAGCGGACGTCTGGGGCGTGATCCGCGCCCTCGGCATTCCGTACAACCCGCTACACGACCAGGGCTATCCGTCCATCGGCTGCGAACCCTGTACCCGCGCCATCCGCCCGGGCGAAGACCTGCGCGCGGGGCGCTGGTGGTGGGAGTCGTCGGATTCCAAGGAATGCGGCCTGCACGCAGGCAACCGGGTCATCGGCATCGTCGCGGCTCCCCGCGACTGACGCCGCCACCCATCAGAAATCCGTTTTAGGGGAATATTCATGTCCGCAGTGATCCAACGCAGCCACCTGGACTGGCTGGAATCGGAAGCCATCTTCATCCTGCGCGAGGTGGCCGCCGAAAGCGAGAAGCCCGTGCTGCTGTTTTCGGGCGGCAAGGACTCGGTGGTGCTGTTGCGCCTGGCCGAAAAGGCCTTCCGCCCGGGACGCTTTCCGTTCCCGCTGATGCACATCGACACCGGCCACAACTTCGACGAGGTCATTGCCTTTCGCGACGCCCGCGCCGCCGAGCTGGGCGAGACCCTGATCGTGCGCAGCGTGGAAGACTCGATCAAGCGCGGCAGCGTGGTGCTGCGGCGCGAGACCGATTCGCGCAACGCGGCGCAGGCCGTGACGCTGCTGGAGGCGATCGAGGAATTCGGCTTCGACGCCTGCATCGGCGGCGCCCGCCGCGACGAGGAAAAGGCGCGCGCCAAGGAGCGCATCTTCTCGTTCCGCGACGAGTTCGGCCAGTGGGACCCCAAGGCCCAGCGCCCGGAACTGTGGAACCTGTTCAACACCAAGGTGCACCGCGGCGAGAACATGCGGGTGTTTCCGATCTCCAACTGGACCGAGCTGGACGTCTGGCAGTACATCCAGCGCGAACGGCTGGCGCTGCCGTCGATCTACTTCAGCCACCAGCGCGAGGTGGTGCGGCGCAAGGGCCTGTTGGTGCCGGTGACGCGCCTGACGCCGCCGCAGGACGGCGATACGGTCGAGCGCCTGTCGGTGCGTTTCCGCACGGTGGGCGACATTTCCTGCACCTGCCCGGTGGCCTCGGAGGCGGCCGATACCGCCGCCATCATCGCCGAGACCGCGGTCACCGACATCACCGAGCGCGGCGCCACGCGCATGGATGACCAGACTTCCGAGGCCTCGATGGAGCGCCGCAAGAAAGAAGGCTATTTCTGATTGCATGAGCGGCCGGCGCCAGCCCGGCCCACAGGGGACGCATATGAACGCAGTAAACGATTCTTTTCTTTCCGGCGCCGACACGGGCGTGCTGCGCCTGATCACCGCGGGGTCGGTCGACGACGGCAAATCGACGCTGATCGGCCGCCTGCTGTATGACAGCAAGGGCGTGTTCGCCGACCAGCTCGACGCCATCTCGCGCGCCAAGTACAAGCGCGTGGCCGAGGGCGCCATCGATTTTTCGCTGCTGACCGACGGCCTGGAAGCCGAGCGTGAGCAGGGCATCACGATCGACGTGGCCTACCGCTATTTCTCGACGCCGGCGCGCAAGTTCATCATCGCCGACGCGCCCGGCCACGAGCAGTACACCCGCAACATGGTCACCGGCGCGTCCACCGCCGACGTGGCGGTGATCCTGATCGACGCCACGCGCGCGGCCGACGGCAAGCTGCTGCCGCAGACCAAGCGCCATAGCACCATTGCGCGCCTGCTCGGCATCCGCCACATCGTGGTGGCGGTCAACAAGATGGACCTGGTGGACTGGGACCCCGCCGTGTTCGAGCGCATCCGCGACGCCTACGCCGACCTGGCGGGCAAGCTCGGCATCGCGCACTTCGACGCGCTGCCGTTGTCGGCGCTGAACGGCGACAACGTGGTGACGTTGTCGGACAAGACGCCCTGGTACACGGGCCAGCCGCTGCTGACGCTGCTGGAATCGCTCGATCTGGCGGCCGATGGCCGCGCCGGGCCGCTGCGCTTTCCGGTGCAATGGGTGGCGCGCCACGACGGCAGCCTCAAGGATGATTTCCGCGGCTACGCGGGCCGCATTGCCAGCGGCGTGCTGCGTCCGGGTGACGAGATCGCGGTGCAGCCTTCGGGCGTGACCGCGCGCGTGCAGGAGGTGCGGTTGTTCGATCGCGCGCTGGATGAAGCGGTGGCGGGCGATTCGGTCACGCTGGTGCTCGACCGCGATGTCGACGTGTCGCGTGGCGACGTGATCGTGCATGCATCGGCGCCGGCGCAGGTGGCGCGCGAGTTCGAGGCCGAGCTGTGCTGGCTCGACGCGCAGGCGCTCAACCCGGCGCGCAAGTATTTGCTCAAGCACGGTACGCGCCTGACGTCGGCGAAGATCCGCGCGGTGCTCACGCATCGCGACATCCATGAATTGCAGGAAGTGGAGAACACCGAAGGCACGCTGCGCATGAACGACATCGGCCGCGTCACGTTCACCACGCGCGAGTCGTTGGCGATCGATCGATATGCGGATGTACCCGCCACCGGGGCATTCATCCTGATCGACGAAGCCACGCATCAGACCGCGGCGGCGGGCATGCTGCGGTAAACCGCAAGCCGGGGCGGAAACGCCTCGGCCGAGCCTGTTTCTACGGTGTTGTTTTTATTCCAAACCCAATGCTGGCGCGGCTTTTCGGGCGATATCGCAAGATGAAATCGAATTCTCCGGACGCCGTCTTCGTCTTGCGGTAAAGTGGGGCTGTCTTACGGAAAGGCTTTTGGTGCTTGTCAAAACCACTGTGTTTTTGTACAGTAGTTTTCATGGCACGCACCGATCATTCTTTTCCCGCCGGTTCTGGGTCCCCGGCTGCCGCCCCCGCCGCCTTGCGCGGTCGGGGTGCGGTTACTAATGTTCGGCATCGCTTCCAGAAAGATGACCGCGTGCAGGTCGACGATGGCTGGTCCGCTTCGGGCCTCCCGGCAGATTTCGTCGATGCTGTCCCTAATAATTCTCCCGACGGCGCGTCCGACACGCTCGGCCTGGTAGACCAGGCCGATGCCGCCGTTACGCCTGCGGCCGCCGTCATCCCCATCCTGCCCGACGACCGCCGGACGCCCGCCGCGCCCAAGACCGCCGTCACGGCCGAAGAGGCCCGCAAGATCCTGTCGCGCAACGATTCGCCCGATATCCCCTTTGACGTCGCCGTCAATCCCTACCGTGGCTGCGAGCATGGCTGCGTCTATTGCTATGCCCGCCCGACCCATTCCTACCTGGGCTACTCCCCCGGCCTCGATTTCGAGACGCGGCTGGTGGCCAAGGCCAACGCCGTGGAGGCGCTGCGGGCGGAAATCAGCCGTCCGGGTTACAAGCCGTCGCCCATCAACATCGGATCGGCCACCGACGCCTACCAGCCCATCGAGCGCGACTGGCGCCTGACGCGCGGCATGCTCGAGCTGATGCTCGAAACCCGCCACCCAGTCACCATCGTCACCAAGAACGCCCTGGTGGCGCGCGACCTCGACCTCCTGGCGGCGTTGGCCGAACAGAATCTGGTGGTCGTCTACATGAGCATCACCACGCTCGACGCCGGCATGGCCCGCACGCTGGAGCCGCGCGCCGCGGCCCCCTGGCGCCGCCTGGAGGCCGTGCGCAACCTCACCGCCGCCGGGGTGCCGGTCGGCGTGCTGGTGGCGCCCGTAATCCCGTTCATCAACGATGACGCCATGGAACACATCCTGCAGGAATCGAAGGCGGCGGGCGCGCACTACGCCAGCTACACCGTCATCCGCCTGCCCTGGGAAGTCAAAACCCTGTTCGAGGACTGGCTCAACGCCCATCACCCCGACCGCGCCCAGCGCGTGCTGCACCGCATCGAAGACCTGCGCAACGGCCGCCGCAACGATCCCAACTTCGGTTCGCGCATGCGCGGCACCGGCATCTGGGCCGACCTGCTGCGCCAGCGCTTTGCCGTGGCCACCCGCAAGCTTGGCCTGAACCGCCATCGCCTGGCGCTCGACTGCGACCGCTTCCAGCCGCCTGCGCCGGTTGGCGCATCCGCCGCCTTGTTCGGCCCGGGCGCCAATATGGCTGATATCCCCGTTTTTCCATCCCCGGCTGGCGCGAAAGCGTCTTCAGGGGTCCCTTTTGCCAGTGCCGCGCCGGCGGCCGGCGCCTACGGGCGCGGTGCGCGCCAGTTGCGCGCCATGGTCGCTGGCCAGCTGTCGTTGTTCGACTGACCCGCGGCTTGCCCGGGTTGCCGCCGTGGCGTCGTGCCGCGGTTCTTGATCGCGTTAAAGGAGTTCCCCATGAACACCGCTCAACTTTCCGTCCTGCCGGATGATCTCGCCGCCGTTTCCCTCACGCCGCTGCGCCGTGCCGCTCAACGCATCAGGGCCCTTGGCGCCCGTTTTTCGGGGCTGGCCACGCCTTGGTCCGGCGCGGCGATGGGCCGGGCGGCGGCTGGCGCGGCGACGGTGGACCTGGCGTTGCCTGTCGGCGCTGCCCCGACGGCGCCCGTCGAGACCGAGCCACGCAAGCGTGAGCGCGCCCTGCCTGGCAAATGGCCGTTCCCCCCGGCCGCCGACGCTGGCGCGTCCGTCGTCCGCGGCCCGCGCGAGCGCAGCCTGGGCAATGCCACGGTCGAGCCGGTGTCGGATCAGGTCAGCGTGAAAAGCATGGTGCTGGACGTGGTGCTGGTGTTGGCCTGGGGCGCGATGATTCCCGCCCTCATGTGGCTGGGCGTGGCCGGCGGCTTCTGAAGGACTCGCCGCCGTCCGGGCCGGCACCCGGGCGCAGGGCGGTGCCTTCGCCGCCGGCCCGCCACGGGGCCGGCGAAGGCTCAGGTCGAGCCAAGCAGTATCACGCCCGCCAGGATCGACAGACAGCCTGCCAGCCTGCCGGGGCCGACCTTTTCCCGCAGCAGGAACATTCCGGCCAAGGTGCCCAGCATCATCGACATTTCGCGGGCGGGCGCCACCAGGCTCAGCGGTGCGCCGTTGCGCAGCGCGTAGAGCACCAGGATGTACCCCAGCGGCGACAGCAAGCCCACCGCCAGGGCCAGGTGCCAATGCCCACGCATCGATTCCCAGGCCTGGGCGCGGCGGTTCAGCATGTGCGGCGTCATCATGGCGGTGCGGGTGACACAGGTGAACCAGTCGAACAGCACCGGGCTGATCAGCAGCACCTTCACGCCATAGGCATCCACCACGGTGTAGGCGGCGATGAACAGGCCGATCACCATGCCCCAGCGCACGCCGACCCAGGCCTGTGGGTTGCGGAAGATCGACAGCCGTCCCTGGGTGGCGATCAGCAACACCCCGATCACCACGCACAGCATGCCGGCAATGCCGGTGCCGGTGGCGGGCTCGCGCAGGAGCAGGAAGGCGCCGGTGGTCGAAAGCAGGGGGCCGGTGCCGCGCGCAATGGGATAGACCACCGATAGATCCGCCACCTGATAACCGCGCTGCAGGCACAGGCTGTAGCCCAGATGCAACAGGCTGGAGGTCAGGATCGCGCCGACTACCGGCCAGGTCCACGTCATGCCGTCATGCAACAGTACCCATACCACCCATGGCGCATACAGCACCGAGGCGCACAGCCCGTAGGCGAAGACGAATGGAGCGCCCACCATGGCCGCGCGCTTGGCGAGCAGATTCCACGTTGCGTGGGCCATCGCCGCCAGGACGACCAATAACAGGGACGAGTACGACATGGGGGGAACAGCGTCTTATGACGTGTTTGTTACATAAACCGCTAGGGTACCGCAAACCCGCGGGCAGGGCGTCATGTTACCTGAGGCACCGGGCAAATTTTGGTGTAGAATCATTGGTTTGCCAAATCTCATCCTCTGCTTGCGGTACACGGCCAGGCGCGGTTTTTCAGCCCCGGCCCGAACAACATCGAACGGCAAAGCGCTTTAGTCCGCAAAGGCATGATGATCTAGGAGTTCTCAATGAACCTTATCGCTATCCTGGAACAGGAAGAGATTGCCCGCCTGACCGGCGGTCAAGCCAAGCCTGAATTTGCTCCTGGTGACACCGTCATCGTGAGCGTGAACGTCGTTGAAGGCACCCGCAAGCGCGTGCAGGCCTTCGAAGGCGTCGTGATCGCCAAGCGCAACCGCGGCCTGAACTCCGCGTTCACCGTGCGCAAGATTTCGTCGGGTGAAGCCGTGGAACGTACGTTCCAGCTGTACTCGCCGCAAATCGCCGGCATCGAAGTCAAGCGCCGCGGCGACGTGCGCCGCGCCAAGCTGTACTACCTGCGCAACCGCTCGGGCAAGTCGGCGCGTATCAAGGAAAAGCTGGTCAGCAAGCAAGCCTCGGCGGCTTGATCGCTTATCGGCACACGGCCCTACCAGTGTCGGACGCACACGCCATCCAGCGTTTTCGTTCGGCACGGGTTTCCGGGTTAAAAAGGCACCTGCGAGGGTGCCTTTTTCTTTTTGAAAAGCCGAATGTCTGATTCCTCGTCTTCTGCGCGGCCGCGCCGGCCGCTGGCGCGTCCCGGGTTCGACCCGGCGTCGCAACCCTGGGTGGTCGCCAACGATTCCCTGCCTGCGGTGCCGGCCGGCTTGCTGACGCCCGACCTGCTGCGCGGCACGCTCAGCCAGCCGTCCACCTGGACGCTCGAGCTGTCGCGCGACAATGATCTGCGCTATCCCGGCCGCGAAGGCGCGCCGGTTCCCGCGGCCGTGCTGATTCCGCTGGTGACGCGCGACGATGGCGTGCACATCATGCTGACCCAGCGCGCCGCGCACCTGCACGACCATGCCGGCCAGATCAGTTTTCCGGGCGGCCGTATCGAGACCAGCGATGCGACGCCGGTCGCCGCGGCGCTGCGCGAGGCGCAGGAGGAAACCGGACTGCCGGCCAACCACGTCGAGGTGCTGGGCAGCATGCCCCCGTACCTGACCGCCACTGGATTCTCCATCATCCCGGTCGTGTCTTTGGTTACGCCCGGCTTCCAGCTGGCGCCGGACGCGTTCGAAGTCGCCGAGGTGTTCGAAGTGCCGCTGTCGTTCCTGATGGATCCGGCCAATCACCGTTTGTACGAGGCGCGGCTGGAAGACGGCCGGGTGCGTCACTATTACGGCATGCCGTATGGCCGGCACTTCATCTGGGGCGCCACGGCCGGCATGCTGCGCAACCTTTATCACCTGTTGCGCAACGGCTTCGAGCCGCGTTGAGAGCCGTGCCGGGACCTGTCAACCAGCGGCTTCAATACCGTTGTTGTCCCGCCAGGTTCTCGTCCAGGATGCGCAGGTACAGCGCGTAGCGCGCCGGGTCGATCGCGCCCGCGTCCAGCGCCGCGACCACGCCGCAACCGGGCTCGTGGCGATGGGTGCAGTTGTAGAAACGGCACGACTCGATCGGCTTGGTGAATTCCGGGAAGCCGCGGATGATGTCTTCGCGGCTCAGGTGCTGCAGGCCGAAGGCCTGGAAGCCGGGCGAGTCGATCAGGTCTCCCCCGGGCGCGGGCAGGTGATAGAGGCGGGTGCTGGTGGTGGTGTGCTTGCCCATGTCCAGCGCCGTCGAGTGTTCCCGGGTGGGCGCCGCGGCGTCCGGCACCAGCGCGTTCAGCAGCGTCGACTTGCCCATGCCGCTTTGTCCCAGCAGCAGGTTGGTGCGGCCGGCCAGGCGCGGCGCCAGCAGGGTGTGGACCTTTTCGGGTTCAAGCGCGCTCAGTTCGATGATGTCCACGCCCAGCGCGGCAATCGGCGCCAGGCGGGCGCGGGCGGCGGGTAGCGCGTCGACGATGTCCGTCTTGTTCAGGATGATCAGCGGTTCGATACCGGCGCTCCAGGCGCCTGCCAGCGCGCGGCCGGTGAGGTCGTCGGAGAAGGTCGGCTGCACCGCCACCACGATCAGCAACTGGTCGACGTTCGAGGCGAACTGCTTGGACCGCATTTCATCGGAGCGGTACAGCAGATTGCGGCGCGGCAGGATCGCATCGATGGCGCCTTCGTCCTGGCCCTGGCGCGTGATGCGGACGCGGTCGCCGACGGCGGCGCCGGCCTTCTTGCCGCGCGGGAAGCATTTGCGCAGGTTGCCGTCGGCCAGCTCGACGGTGTAGTGGCGGCCATGCGCCGCGATGATGCGGCCTTCGTTGGCGGCATCACCATGCGCGCCCGTCTTGGGCGCTTCCTGGAAGGCGGCCTTGTTGCGATCGTTCATGCTCATGCCGCGGGCGCCGTCAGGTGGCGGATGCGCACGGCGGCGGGGGGATGGCTGTCGTAGAAGGCGGAGTGCACGGGATCGGGAGTCAGGGTGGCGGCGTTGTCGTCGTAGAGCTTGACCAGGGCCGATACCAGGCGGTCCGGCGAGCTCTGTTCGGCCGCGTAGCGATCGGCCTCGAACTCGTCGCGGCGCGAGTACCAGCTGGCCAGCGGCGTGAAGATGAAGGTGAAGACGGGAATGGCCAGGAAGAACAGCAGCAGGGCCATCGCGTCGTTGCGGCCGCCCAGCTGGGGCAGTACGCCCAGGCCCACGTAGAACCAGGGTTGCTGCGCGACCCAGCCCAGGATGGCGAAAAATACCAGGGCCGCCGCGAAGCTGAAGACGATGCGCTTGATGATGTGGCGCTTGGCGAAGTGGCCCAGTTCGTGCGCCAGCACGGCTTCGATCTCGTCGGCGTTCAGGCGCGCCAGCAGCGTGTCGAAGAACACGATGCGGCGCGAACGGCCGAAACCGGTGAAATAGGCGTTGCCGTGGGCCGAGCGGCGCGAGCCGTCCATCACGAACAGGCCGTTGAGCGCGAAGCCGCAGCGCTGCGCCAGGCGCTGGATGCGGCCGGCCAGTTCCGGATCGGACAACGGCGTGAATTTGTTGAACAGCGGCGCGATGAACATCGGATAGACGATGAGCAGCGCCAGGTTGAATGCGGTCCATAGCGCCCAGGCCCAGACCCACCAATACTGCCCCGCGCTGCCCATCAGCCACAGCACGGCGGCCGCCAGGGGCAGCCCCAGCACCGCCGCCACCAGCAGGCCCTTGGCTGCGTCCGAGATGAAAAGTTCGGGCGTCATGCGGTTGAAACCGAAGCGCGCCTCCAGCTTGAACTGCCGCCACAGCGTGAAGGGCAGGCCCAGCAGGCCCAGCAGCAGCGCCACCGTCACCAGCAACAGCATCTGGCGCAGGAAGTCGTTGTCGGTGAGCTGGCCCACCCAGAGGTCGATGACCTGCAGGCCGCCCATCAAGGTCAGGCAGATCAGCAAGATGGCATCATAGGTGCGTTCGAACATGCCCAGCCTGACCCGCGCCACCGTATAGTCGGCCGCGCGCTGGTGGCTGGCCAGGCCGATCCGATGGGAGAATTCCGGCGGCACCTGGTCGCGATGGCGCGCCACGTGGCGGATCTGGCGGCTGGCCAGCCACATGCGCACGGCGATATCGGTCAGCAGGAAGGCAACGAACAGCAGTGTGAACATGGGCGATGCGGCTGGCTCAAGTGGGGATGTGCGAAAATCGCGTATTGGAAAATCGCGTGTTTTATAGGCAAATTATATGGCTGTGAACGAAAATCGCCTGGTTTGGCTGGACATGGAAATGACCGGCCTGGACCCTGAAAAAGAACGCATCATCGAGGTCGCCGTGGTGGTCACCGAGGCCGATCTGACCGTGGTCGCCGAAGGCCCCGTGCTGGTGGTGCACCAGTCCGACAGCCTGCTCGACGCCATGGACAACTGGAACAAATCCACCCACGGCAAAAGTGGCCTGATCGACAAGGTGCGCGCCTCGACGATTTCCGAAGCGCAGGCAGAGGATACGCTGTTGGCGTTTCTCGCGCAGCACGTGCCGGCCGGCAAGTCGCCGCTGTGCGGCAACACCATCAGCCAGGACCGCCGGTTCATGTTTGCTTACATGCCGCGCCTGGAACAGTTCTTTCATTACCGCAACCTGGACGTCAGCACGCTCAAGGAACTGGCGCGCCGCTGGGCGCCGGCCGTGTACAAGGGGTTCGAGAAGAAGAGCCGCCACGAGGCGCTGGCCGACATCTACGAATCGATCGACGAACTGAAGTACTACCGCGAGCACTTCCTTAAGGTGTAGCGGATCGCCGCCGACCGGCGGCGCCATATTCCCGCGAGTCGTCATGCCGTCCTCCCAATCCGTTGCCCGGATCCGGGCCGCTGAACGTCAGGCCCTGGCCGAGGGCCGGCGGCTGATGCCGCTGGCGGGCGCGGCCGCCGCGCGTTTCGTGGCGGCGCGGTTGCCGCCCGGCGCCACGGTGCTGGCGTTGGCCGGTCCCGGCAACAATGGCGGCGATGCCCTTGAGGCGGCCACGCGGCTGCGTGAAATGGGATACGACGTGCGAGTCGTGCTGCCCAAGGGCGCCGGGGGAATGCCGGCCGATGCTGCCCGCGCCTACGCCGGCTGGAGCGCGGCGGGTGGGGTGTCCCTGGACGCGCTCGACTCGCTGGAGGTGCCGGAACTGGTGCTCGACGGCCTGTTCGGCATTGGCCTGAGTAGGCCGCTGGATGCCTTCTGGCAGGCGCTGGTGGACGCCGTCAACGACTGGAGGGCGCCGGTGCTGGCGCTGGACGTGCCCAGCGGCATCGACGCCGATACTGGCGCGGCGCTGGGGCGGCCGATCCGTGCGCGTTGGACCTTGTCCTTCATCGCGCGGGCCCGGGGGCTGCTGCAACCGGGGGCCGCGCAGGCCGTGGGGGAATCACATCTGGATACGCTGGGCGTGGCAATAGCGGCGGACGGCGACGCCTGAACGGCCGGTTTCAGGCTGGCCGGCCGCCGAAGCGCGCCGCGATGTCCGCGGCCAGCGGGCGGTATCTTTCATTGTCGCGGCCGGCCAGGGCGTTCAGGTGCGCTTCCGAGGCGTCGAACACCCGCCAGTAGATGCGGCCGCAGATCTCGCGGGCCGCGTGGCCCGGCCAGTTGTCGGGCAGCATCGGGCCGGGCAATTGCGGATCGTGCAGCACGATCCGACGCCAATTGTGCAGCAGCATGACGCGCGCGATGAAGGCGTCCGAAGGCGAGGGCGGGGCTTCCAGCAGTTTTTCCAGCGGGCCGAAATTGCGGCTGAACTGGCGATATTGCTCGGCGACATCGTCCAGGTTCCAGCACTGCGAGGCCAGGCTGGCTATCGGCAGGCCGCCGGCGCCGGCCAGATCGCGCGCCGACAGCACCAGCGCCTTGTCCGGAATGCCCAGCTTTTCCAGGATGTCATGGGCCGCGCGGGCCTCGGTGTGCGGATGGGCGAACAGCCCCGGCGCGATCATCCCGAACCCTTCCCAGACCAGCTCGCGGCGCAGCTCCGCGCGCTCGGCCAGCCCGTTGCCGGTGCGAGGCAGCGCCACCAGCGTCCATTCCCCGTTCCATTCCCGCGGCGCGCCGACGTAGATGCGCTGCGAGGCGTGCGCCGTGTGGCGCAGGCCCTGCTCGGAAATCAGGTAGAGGCTGCGCCGGCCGTGGCGTTCGGACTGCAGCCAGTTCTGCGCCACCAGCCGGAACACGCTGGTGCGCAGCAGCCGTTCGTTGATGCCCAGCGGGGCCAGCAACTCAATCAGGTCGCCGAGCCAGATGGCGCCGCCGTGCGGCGCAAGGGCGTCGCCCAGCAGGCTGACGCAGAGCGATTTGGCGCGCGGCGGATCGCTCTTGATGAGGCGTGACAGGTAACGGTCCAGGGGCGACTGAGGGTTTGCCATAAGGGGGGCCGCAAGGGGCCGATATCGGGATCCTGGATATGATACATAAATCCAATGTGATACAGATTTGAGTTTGACAATGGTTTTTTTGTATTAAATAATCCGCCTATGACATGACGGCACTGCGCGGCGTTCGCTTTGCGCTATCGCAAACCGTCTCAAGGAGACAACCATGTACGCTCAACTCGTCGAAACCGGCGTCAAGCAGGTCAAGACCGCGGACCAGCTCGAAGGCCGCGAACAGACGTTCCAGCGCCGCATCGACGATGGCGTGCGGATCGAGGCCAAGGACTGGATGCCCGAGGCCTACCGCAAGACCCTGGTGCGCCAGATCTCGCAGCACGCGCACTCCGAAATCGTCGGCATGCTGCCGGAAGGCAACTGGATCACCCGCGCTCCGTCGCTCAAGCGCAAGGCCATCCTGCTGGCCAAGGTGCAGGACGAAGCCGGCCACGGCCTCTACCTGTACAGCGCCGCCGAAACCCTGGGCGTATCGCGCGACGACCTGATCGACGACCTGCACGCTGGCCGCGCCAAGTACTCCAGCATCTTCAATTACCCCACGCTCAGCTGGGCCGACATCGGCATGATCGGCTGGCTGGTCGACGGCTCGGCCATCATCAACCAGATCCCGCTGTGCCGTTGCTCCTACGGCCCCTACGCCCGCGCCATGGTGCGCGTCTGTAAGGAGGAGTCCTTCCACCAGCGCCAGGGCTACGACCTGCTGATGCAGATGTGCCTGCACGGCACGCCCGAACAGAAGGCGATGGTGCAGGACTCGCTGAACCGCTGGTGGTGGCCGGCCCTCATGATGTTCGGCCCGTCGGATGCCGACTCTCCCAACAGCGCCCAGTCGATGGCCTGGAAGATCAAGCTCTTCTCCAACGACGAGCTGCGCCAGAAGATGGTCGACCAGACCGTGCCGCAGGCCGAATACCTGGGCCTGACCATTCCTGATCCCGAACTGAAGTGGAACGCCGAGCGCGGCCACTATGACTTCGGCGAGATCGACTGGAGCGAGTTCTACGCCGTGCTCAAGGGCAATGGCCCATGCAACCGCGAACGCCTGGCGGCGCGCGTCAAGGCGCACGAAGACGGCGCCTGGGTGCGCGAGGCGCTGGTCGCCTACGCCGACAAGCAGGCCGAGCGCAAGGCGGCCTGAGTCCTGGCCGGGCGGCGCCCGGCCTTCCAACTCCTTACTCATCCAATACCCGGGGCGCCACGCGCGCCCGGCATCCGAGGATATCCATCATGAGCAAAGACTGGCCTCTGTGGGAAGTGTTCATCCGCAGCCAGCACGGCCTGGCGCACAAGCACGTCGGCAGCCTGCACGCGCCCGACGCCGAAATGGCCATCAACCACGCCCGCGACGTCTACACCCGCCGCAACGAAGGCCTGAGCATCTGGGTGGTGCGGGCTTCCGACATTTCCGCCAGCAGCCCGGGCGACAAGGATCCCTTGTTCGAGCCGGCCAACAGCAAGGTCTACCGGCATCCCACGTTCTTTCCGATGCCTGAAGAAATCAAGCACATGTAAGGCGGCGGGGGAGACATGGACAAGACTTTCTTCGAATACCTGCTGCGCCTGGGCGATACCACGCTGATCCTGTCGCAGCGGCTGGGCGCCTGGACCGGCCACGGCCCGATCCTGGAAGAGGACCTGGCGCTGACCAACACCGCGCTCGACCTGCTGGGCCAGGCCCGCATGTGGCTGACGCTGGCCGGCGAGGTGGAAGGCGCCGGCCGCGACGAAGACGCGCTGGCCTATCTGCGCGATGCCCATCAGTTCCACAATGCGCTGCTGGTCGAACGGCCCAACGGCAACTATGCCGACACCATGGCGCGCCAGTTCCTGTTCGATGTGTGGCACTACTTCCTCTTGCAGCGCCTGGCGCAATCGTCGGACGAGCGCGTGGCCGGCATCGCCGCCAAGTCGCTCAAGGAAGTGACCTACCACGTGCGCCGTTCGTCGGACATGGTGGTGCGCCTGGGCGATGGCACCGAGACCAGCCACGCCAGGATGCAGGCGGCGATCGACGACGCCTGGCGCTTCACCGGCGAGCTGTTCACCGACGACGCGATCGACCAGGACATGGCGGCGCGCGGCATCGGCTGTGAGCTGGCCGCGCTGCGCGCGCCCTGGGAACAGCATGTGCGCGAAGTGCTGGAGGAAGCCACGCTGACCGTGCCGGACTCCGCGGCCGCAAACCATCCGGCCCACCGTGGCGGCCGCCAGGGCCGTCACACCGAGGAACTGGGCTACGTGCTGGCGGAAATGCAGTACCTGCCGCGCGCCTATCCGGGAGCCAAGTGGTGAACGCCGTCGCGCCCGTGTCCATCGAGCAGGTCTACGCCTGGCTGCAGGAGGTCCCCGATCCGGAGATCCCCGTGCTGTCGGTGGTGGACCTGGGCGTGGTGCGGGACGTGTCCTGGGACGGTGACGCCTGTGTCGTCGTCATCACGCCGACCTACTCCGGCTGCCCCGCGATGCGGGAGATCACCGAAGACATCCGCCAGGTGCTGGCGCGCCACGGCATCGGCGAGGTGCGCGTCGAGACGCGCCTGTCGCCCGCCTGGACCACCGACTGGATGAGCGAAAAAGGCCGCGCCGCGCTCAAGGACTACGGCATCGCCGCGCCCGCGCAACAGGCCATCGACATCTCGGGCATCAGCCGGCGCAGTGCCGGGCCCGCCATCGAGTGCCCGCGCTGCGGCTCGCGCGACACGCGCCTGGTCAGCAACTTCGGATCGACCTCGTGCAAGGCGCTGTACCGCTGCGTCAGCTGCCGCGAGCCGTTCGATTACTTCAAGACTCACTGAGAGTGGTTTCGAGAATGAGCCTGAACCAATTCCACCCCCTGAAAGTGGCCTCGGTGGCGCGCAACACGCGCGACGCGGTGGTCGTGACGTTCGACCTGCCCGACACCCTGGTCGACGAGTTCGCTTTCCAGCCCGGCCAATACCTGACGCTGCGCACGCAGCTCAACGGCGAGGAACTGCGCCGCTCCTATTCGATCTGTTCGGCGCCGCGCGACAAGCTGTTGCGCGTGGCGATCAAGAAGGTCGACGAGGGCGTCTTCTCCAGCTGGGCCAACCACGAGCTGCAGCCGGGCCAGACGCTGGAAGTGATGGCGCCGGCCGGCAACTTCACCGTCGACTTCGCGCCGGAAAACCAGCGCCACTACGTGGCATTCGCGGTGGGCAGCGGCATCACGCCGGTGTTCTCGCTGGTCAAGACCGCGCTGTCGACCGAGCCGCACAGCAAGTTCACGCTGTTCTTCGGCAACCGCGCCTCGTCGGCTGTGCTGTTCCGCGAAGAGATCGAGGACCTGAAGAACCTGTACATGGACCGCTTCTCGCTGGTCTACGTCATGAGCCGCGAAACCCAGGACATCGAGCTGTTCAACGGCCGCCTGGACGGCGACAAGGTCGACCAGCTGATGTCGGCCTGGATGAGTCCCGAGGATATCGACTACGCTTTTGTCTGCGGTCCGCAGACCATGACCGAGAGCGTGGTCGAGCGGCTGCAGGCCCGCGGCATCCCGAAGGCGAACATCAAGTTCGAACTGTTCGGCGCCCCGAAGGGGCCGCGCGCGTTGCGCACGGGGCAGGACGCCCGCCAGGCGCCCGGCAAGGGCCAGTGCGAGGTGACCGTGGTGCAGGACGGCCACAGCCGCAAGTTCGTGATCGACAAGAACAAAGACAGCGTGCTGGATTCGGCGCTGGCGCAGGGCATCGAGCTGCCGTATTCGTGCAAGGGCGGGGTGTGTTCCACCTGCCGTTGCAAGGTGGTCGAGGGCGAAGTGGACATGGACGCCAATTTCGCCCTGGAAGACTACGAAGTGGCCCGAGGCTTTATCCTGAGCTGCCAGAGCTTTCCGGTCAGCGACCGCCTGGTGATCGACTTCGACCAGGAAACCTGACCCGGCGCGCGCCAGTCACACCCCTATTCCATTTGGAGAGACGCAGTGTCCCAGAAATTCTTCGAACGCCACCAGCCCCAGCTGGAACAAGCCCTGGCCGCCGCCGCCCTGCGCGGCTACTGGAGCCCGTTTGCCGAGTCGCCCAGCCCCCGCAACTATGGCGAGACCGCCAATGACGACGGCCGCGCCGCCTTCGAGGCGCTGCGCGGCAAGCCGTTCCCGCTGAACCTGCACGACGCCGACGGCACCGTCGGCGGCGAAAAGTCGCCCTACGGCTTCGACCTGGGCATCACCTATCCGCACGTGCCCGCCGCCAAGCTGGTGGCCGCCTCCAAGCGCGCGCTGCAGGACTGGCGCCGCGCCGGCCCGCAGGCCTGGGTGGGCGTGTCGCTGGAAATCCTGGCGCGCCTGAACAAGCTCAGCTTCGAAATGGCCTACGCGGTGCAGCACACCACCGGCCAGGGCTTCATGATGGCCTTCCAGGCCGGCGGCCCGCATGCGCAGGACCGCGGCTTCGAGGCCGTGGCCTACGCCTGGCAGGAAATGTCGCGCATTCCTGGCGTCGCCATCTGGGAAAAGCCGCAGGGCAAGAACGACCCCATCCGCATGGAAAAGCACTTCACCGTGGTGCCGCGCGGCGTGGCGCTGGTGATCGGCTGCTCGACCTTCCCGACCTGGAACGGCTACCCCGGCCTGTTCGCCAGCCTGGCCACCGGCAATACCGTCATCGTCAAGCCGCACCCGGGCGCGATCCTGCCGCTGGCGCTGACCGTCAAGGTGGCGCGCGAAGTGTTGCACGAAGCCGGCTTCGATCCGGACGTGGTGCTGCTGGCCGCGCATACCGCCGAGGAAGACACCGCGCGCCAGCTGGCGCTGGACCCCGCCGTCAAGATCATCGACTTCACCGGCAGCACCGCCAACGGCGACTGGCTGGAGAACAACGCCCGCCAGGCGCTGGTCTACACCGAGAAGGCCGGCGTCAACCAGGTCATCATCGACTCGGCCGCCGACCTGAAGGGCGTGGCGCGCAACCTGGCGTTCTCGCTGGCGTTGTATTCGGGCCAGATGTGCACGGCGCCGCAGAACATCTACGTGCCGCGCGACGGCATCCAGACGCCGGAAGGCCGCGTCAGCTTCGATGAGGTCGCCGCCGCCCTGGGCGCCGCGGTCGACAAGCTCGGCGCCGACGCCGCCAAGGCCGTCGAGCTGACCGGCGCGATCCAGAACGAAGGCATCGTCGAACGCATCGAAAAGGCCCGCGCGCTGGGCCTGCCGGTGGTGGCCGACAGCAAGGCGCTGACGCACCCGCAGTTCGAGAACGCCCGCGTGCGCACGCCGCTGCTGCTGCGCGCCGAGGCCGGCAACCCCGCCATCAGCCAGGAATGGTTCGGCCCGATCGCCTTCGTGGTCGCCACCGATTCCACCGCGCACAGCATCCAGATCGCGCGCGACAGCGTGATCGAGCACGGCGCGCTGTCGCTGTCGGCCTACACCACCAGCAACGAGGTGGCCCAGCAAGTGCAGGAAGCGGCGGAAGAGTCCGGCGTGTCGCTGTCGCTGAACCTGACCGGCGCGGTGTTCGTCAACCAGACCGCCGCCTTCAGCGATTTCCACGGCACCGGCGCCAACCCGGCGGCCAACGCGGCGCTGTCCGACTCGGCCTACGTGTCCAACCGCTTCCGCGTGGTGCAGACCCGCCGCCATATCTGAACGGTGGATCCGGACATGACCTATCAAGACATCCAATTCGAACTGGCCGACGGCATCGCTCGCCTGACGCTGAACCGCCCGGACAAGCTCAACAGCTTCACCGCCAACATGCATGGCGAAGTGGCGGATGCGCTGACGCGCGTCGAAACCGAAGGCGCGCGCGTGCTGGTGCTGACCGGCGCCGGCCGTGGCTTCTGCGCCGGCCAGGACCTGAGCGAGCGCAAGCCCGCGCCCGACGGCACGCCGCCCGACCTGGGCGAGACCGTCGACAAGTTCTACGCGCCGCTGGTGCGCCGCCTGAACGCGCTGCCGATGCCGGTGGTGGTGGGGGTCAATGGCGTGGCGGCGGGGGCGGGCGCCAATCTGGCCTTCGCCGGCGACATCGTCATCGCCAAGGAATCGGCCAACTTCATCCAGTCGTTCTGCAAGCTGGGCCTGATCCCCGACACGGGCGGCACCTTCGTGCTGCCGCGCCTGGTGGGCCGCGCCCGCGCCATGGGGCTGGCCATGCTGGGCGACAAGCTCAGCGCGCGCCAGGCCGAGGCCTGGGGCCTGATCTGGCAATGCGTGGCCGACGACGCGTTCGACACGACCCTGGAAAACCTGGCGCAGCATTTCTCGCGCGCGCCGACCAAGGGCCTGGCCTTCACCAAGCGCGCCTTGCAGGCCAGCCTGGGCAATGACCTGGCGACCCAGCTGGACCTGGAGCGCGACATGATGCGCGAACTGGGCCGCAGCGCCGACTACGCCGAAGGCGTGGCGGCCTTCCTGGGCAAACGCGAACCGCAGTTCAAGGGGCAATGATGAGCAGCACGCACGTTCCGCCCGTCGAGGCGCCGACGGATCCGCAGGAACTGGCGCAGGCCGTGGGCACGGTGATGTACGCCGGCGACGCGGCCTCGCAGGGCCTGGACATGAAGGTCGAGGAAATGGCGCCGGGCTATGCGCGCCTGAGCATGCGGGTGCGCCCCGACATGCTCAACGGCCACAAGACCTGTCATGGCGGTTTCATCTTCGCGTTGGCCGACAGCGCCTTTGCCTTTTCCTGCAATTCGCGCAACGTCAGCACCGTGGCGTCGGGCTGCACCATCGATTACCTGGCCCCCGGCTTCGAGGGCGACCTGCTGACCGCGGTGGCGCAGGAGCGCTCGCTGGCCGGGCGCACCGGGGTGTACGACGTGACCGTCACCAACCAGGACGGCCGCAACGTCGCCCTGTTCCGGGGCCGATCCTATCGCATCAAGGGGCAGATCGTCGGCACGCCGGCCGAGGCTTGAACGCGTCAACCAATCAGAGACAAGGCCACCGGCCGAGGCGGGCGCGCGGCGCGTCCCCCGGCACGGAGGGTAGAGCATTCCAGGAGAGAGATAACCATGTCCAACACCATGAGCAAGCCGGGGCTGGACCCCATCGAGCATGCCAGCCAGGATGAGCTGCGCGCGTTGCAGCTCGAGCGCCTGAAGTGGTCGCTCAAGCACGCCTACGAGAACGTGCCGCACTACAAGAAGGCGTTCGACGAGATCGGCGTGCATCCGGACGACCTGAAGCAGCTGTCCGACATTTCGAAGTTCCCCTTCACCACCAAGAAGGAACTGCGCGAGAACTATCCGTTCGGCATGTTCGCGGTGCCGCGCGAGCGCATTTCGCGCATCCACGCGTCCAGCGGCACGACCGGCAAGCCGACCGTGGTGGGCTACACCCAGCGCGACCTGGACAACTGGGCCAACCTGGTGGCGCGCTCGATCCGCGCGGCCGGCGGCAAGCCCGGCGACACGGTGCACGTGGCCTACGGCTACGGCCTGTTCACGGGCGGCCTGGGGGCGCATTACGGCGCCGAACGCCTGGGTTGCACCGTCATCCCGATGTCGGGCGGGCAGACCGAAAAGCAGGTGCAGCTGATCAACGATTTCCGTCCGGACATCATCATGGTCACGCCCTCCTATTTCTGCAATATTCTGGAGGAGCAGCGCCGCCAGGGAATTGATCCGCGTCAAAGTTCGCTGCGCATCGGCATCTTCGGCGCCGAGCCCTGGACCGGGCAGATGCGCGCCGACATCGAGGCCGAGGCGGGCATCGACGCGGTCGACATCTACGGCCTGTCCGAAGTGATGGGCCCGGGCGTGGCCAGCGAGTGCGTCGAGACCAAGGACGGTCCGGTGGTGTGGGAAGACCACTTCTACGCCGAGATCATCAATCCGGATACGGGTGAGCCCGTGGCGGACGGCGAGCCGGGCGAGCTGGTGTTCACCTCGCTGACCAAGGAAGCGATGCCCATCATCCGCTACCGCACCCGCGACCTGACCCGCCTGTTGCCGCCCACCGCGCGCAGCATGCGCCGCATCGGCAAGATCACCGGCCGCAGCGACGATATGCTGATCGTGCGCGGCGTGAACATGTTCCCGACCCAGGTCGAGGAACTGGTGCTCAAGATCGCGCAACTGGCCCCGCATTACCAGCTGGTGCTGTCGCGCACGGGCAATATGGATGAGCTCGAGATCCTGACGGAAGTCCGCGCCGAGTTCGCGACCCTGTCGGACGCCGAGCGCGCGGCGCTGGGCAAGCAGCTGCAGCATGCGGTCAAGACGCACATCGGCGTCAGCGCCCGCATCCAGGTGTCGGACGCCGGCCACGTCGAGCGCACGCTGACCGGCAAGGCCCGACGTGTGATCGACAAGCGCCCCAAGGGCTGAGCGCGCTGCGCGTCCCCGCCGCCGGCAACGGCGCGGGGCGGCCACACCGCCATGAAAAAAGCAGCCCTCAGGCTGCTTTTTTTTGCGCCGTCGCTGCCCGCCGGGCGCGCCGTCAGGCCTGACGCGCCACGGTCCGCACGATATGCCGATACCAGAAGTGCAGCAGGGTGGCTGACAGCGCCAGGCCCACCATTGCCATCAACCACATGCTGCCCGCGCCCTGCGGCGAGCCCGGCACCAGGATCTCGCGCAGCCCGTCCAGGCCGCCGCGCCACGGTCCGAAACCGAACCACCAGCCGCCGACCAGGCCG
This sequence comes from Achromobacter sp. CSND-B12, assembly GCF_052906545.1. NCBI lineage: Bacteria > Pseudomonadati > Pseudomonadota > Betaproteobacteria > Burkholderiales > Alcaligenaceae > Achromobacter > Achromobacter sp. CSND-B12. The sequence goes on from NZ_JBREGJ010000001.1 coordinate 5,020,053, forward strand.
ACGCCGGCCAGCGCCACCGTCTGCAGCAGCAGCGGCACCACCGCGACTTTATAGGCCCGCAGCAGGTACGAGTTGATGCACTGCATGGAGTCGAACAGGTGGAACAGCGGCAGCACCGCCAGCAGCGTGGTCGCCACCGCGGCCACCTGGGGATTGTCGGTGTAGGCCGCCAGGATCAGCGGGCGGCCGGCCAGCAGCACTACCGCGGTCAGCAGGGCGCCCATCAGCCCCAGCGCCAGGCCCGCCATGCCGGTGCGGTGGGCATGCGCGAGGTTGCCCGCGCCGATCGCCTGCGCCGTCAGCGCGGCGGTGGCCACGCCCAGCGCCATCGGCATCATGTAGCACAGCGCGGCCAGGTTCGACATGATCTGGTGCCCGCCGGTCACGAAGGTGCCCTCGCGCGCCACCAGCAGGGCCATGAACGTGAAGGCCGAGACTTCCACCAGATACGAACCGCCCATGGGGATGCCCAGTCGCAGCAGTTCTTTCAGCGTCTTCCAGTCGGGCCGGCCGACGTGCAGGTGGAAGCGACGGTAATAGCGGTCGTGGGTGATGACCCACAAGCCCAGCCCCAGGCTCATCCACGACACCACGGCGGTCGCCAGGCCGGCGCCGGTGGCGCCCATCGCCGGCAGGCCCAGGCTGCCGTAGATGAACAGCCAGTTGAAGAAGGCCTTGAAGCCGATGGCGGTGAGGTTGATCGCCATCACCAGCTTGGGCCGCGACACGGAGGTGCCGAGCGCGTAGATGGTGCGGAACACCAGCGCGGCCGGCAGCGCCAGGATCAGCGCCCGCAGGTACGAAGCGATGCGGTCGCGCACGCCGGGATCGACGTTGCCCGACATCGACAGCCAGAAGTCCGGGAACAGCATCAGGATGCCGCCCACCGCCGACAGGCCCAGTGCCAGCCACACGCCCTGGCCCCAACTGCGGCCCACTTCGCGGTTGTTGCCGGCGCCGAAATGCTGCGCCAGGATCGGGATGAGGGCGTGCACCACCCCCATCAGACCCACGAAAACGGTGATGTAGATCGAGGCCGACAGCGCCATCGCCGCCAGGTCGTTGGCGCTGGCGTGGCCGGTCATGGCGGTGTCCAGCACGCCAAACGAGATGCCGGCCCATTGGCTGACCAGGACCGGCCAGGCCTGTTTCGCGATGTTGCGCAGGGTGGCGCCGAAACCGGGCACCGCCGGTTGGGCGGGCGTCATCGGGTGGGGCCGACTCGCAGCAGGCGGAACACTTCCTGGCGGTCGGCGCGGCGGCCGCCCTGCCACAGCACGTCGGCGCTGTCGCTGTAGGCGGCGGTGTTGTCGCGCAGGCTCTGGTTGGTGGTCTGCTGCAGCACCAGCGTGCACTTCGAATCGAACGTGAACGTCAGGTTGTTGAAGATCAGGAACGAGGCGCGCTGGCCGCTGCCCAGGCTCAGCCCGCGCACGCATTCGCCCGGCCGGAGGTTCTGCGCCACGGCCTGCGCCAGCTCGCCCGATACGGTGCGGTAGCTGCGGGCGTAGTCGACCGCGGGCTGCCACAGCAGCACCAGCAGGATCCAGGTGACCGTCAGGCCGCCGGCCGACAGCACGGTGCCGCGCCACAGCGCTTGCGGCTTGACGCGCAGGCGCCAGACCACCAGCGCGATCCAGCCGAGCGTGAAGACCACCGCCAGGGCGAAGGCCACCCAGGAGATGACGGGCTCATACCCGGTGGTCTGGCGGCCGATGTTGCGAGCGATCTGCGCCGGCCAGTGGAAATGCAACGCGATCCAGCCGAGCCACGCGGTGGCGGCGGTCAGTGAAAAGCACATCACTGCGAACCAGTCCAGCGTGTTGACCACGCCGCGACGCAAGGTCGGCAGCGAAAAGGCGCCCAGCACCGCGCAAGGCACGGCCAGCAGTACGTATTCCGAATCGCTGGCCTCGTCCAACCCGAACAGCACGAGGGCGGAACAGATCAGCAGCATCAGCGGCAACCAGATATGCGGCGCATAGATCCAGGCGCGCCAGCGCCAGATGGCCAGCAGCGCCAGCGGCCAGGTGGGCCACAAATACCAGGGCAGGTCACGCAGCGTGCGGCCGAGGTCGTGCCAGGCGGGCACGGCGAAGGACGCCAGGTTCCAGGTCTTCCAGTTGCGGATCCAGTATTCGCTGGCCTGGCTGGCCGGAATCCACCAGGCCAGGATCAGCGCGGCGGCCAACGCGGCCGCCCAGGGCAGCCAGCGCTTGCATTTCCAGAGCGGGCCGCGCGGATAGAAGGCCAGCAGGGCGCCGACCATGATCGGCAGCGCGCCGATCCAGCCGCGCGTGAGAAAGCTGGCGGCCAGCGCGATGCCCAGGGTGGTCGAGCCGGTGACCGGACGATCGACGGTACGCGCCAGCGAATAGAAGGCCAGCGCCTGGCACGCCATGATGGCGGGCACGACCGTGGTTTCATGGGTGCGCTGCAGGATGCCGACCGTGGCCAGCAGCAGCAGCAGCGCGGCGTCGGCCAGCATGCGGCCGTAGTCGCGCGGTTCCGGCTCGCCGCCGAAGGGCAGGGCCAGTGGCTGCGCTTCGGCGCGGCGGCCCAGCAGATAGGTGCCGTACCAGACGCTGGTGGCGGTGATGCCGAACCAGAGCAGGTTGGGCAGGCGGCCGGCGGTGATGTCGCCGATGAAAGGGCCGAACAGCCAGATGCAGATGGCGCCGACCCAGGTGATCAGCGGGCCTTCCTCGGCATGCGCCAGGTGCCCCACCTGCGGCAGCAGCCAGGTGATGCCACCCTCGCGGATGGCGGTGATCATGGTCGCCAGGCCGACCGCGTCGTCGGTTTTCCACGGGTCGCGCATGAACAGGCCGGCGACGATGTACGCCAGCGCCAGCCCAAGCAGGATCAGCCTGGGCAGTTTCGCGGTGGCCACGGACGTCAGCCGGGCCGGAGTGGAAATGGAAAGTGGGGACACGGGCGTTAATGTAACCGAGAGATCGGGAAGCGCCAGCCCCTGGTTGGTCGACAAGCAGGGTCAGGGGAAAAAAAAGCAGCCCGGAGGCTGCCTTTTTGCTGTGACTCCCGTGGGAGCAACAGGATCAGGAAGCGGACTTGACCGTGCCAGCGGTGCGGGCGAAACGGGCGCGGAATTTTTCCACGCGGCCGGTTTCGACGATACGCGTCTGGGCGCCCGTGTAGAACGGGTGCGATTCGGAGGTCACGTCGCACTTGAAGAGCGGGTACGTCTTGCCATCGAGTTCGATGGTTTCGCGCGTCTGGACGGTCGAGCGGGTGATGAACTTGCTGCCCGTTTGCAGGTCGGCGAAGACGACTTCGCGGTATTCGGGGTGAATGCCTTCTTTCATGGTGCTTTCCTAGGACTCCCCCAGGGAGTCATGTCAAAAGTTAGGGTCGCCAGCACGAACCGCTTTCAGGCGTTCCTGCCACGTATCCGAAAAGTAACTGTGCATTCTAGCATGGGAATCACGGGGCGGCCCAGGCAATCCGGGCGGACCTGCCCGGATGCCCATTCAGGGACGGATAGGCGCCGGATCAGAGGTTCGTGCGCAGTTTCCAGATCTCGGGGAACAGCACCACTTCCAGCATGCGCCGCAGGTAGTCCACGCCCGAGGTGCCGCCGGTGCCGCGCTTGAAGCCGATGACGCGCTCGACCGTGGTGACGTGGCGGAAACGCCACAAGCGGAAGGCATCCTCCAGGTCGGTCAGCTTTTCGCCCAGCTGGTACAGGTCCCAGTAGCGGTCGGTGTCGCGGTAGACGGTCAGCCAGGCCTGCTCGACGCCATCGGAGGCCAGGTAAGGCTGGGTCCAATCGCGTTCCAGGCGGTCGGCGGGGACCGTCACGCCATGCCGCGCCAGCAGGCGCAGGGATTCGTCATACAGCGAGGGCGCCTCGTAGGCCTGTTGCACCTGCGCCAGCAGGTCGGCGCGATGCGCGTGCGGCTTGAGCATGGCGGCGTTCTTGTTGCCCAGCAGGAACTCGATCTGGCGGTACTGGTAGCTCTGGAAGCCGCTGGAACGGGCCAGATAGGGCCGCAGGGCGGAGTACTCGGGCGGCGTCATGGTCGCGAGCACGTCCCAGGCATGGACCAGCTGCTCCATGATTTTGCTGACCCGGGCCAGCATCTTGAAGGCGGGCTGCGGGCGGTCGGCCGCCAGGTTGGCGATGGCGCCGCGCAGCTCGTGCAGCATCAGCTTCATCCAGAGTTCGCTGGTCTGGTGCTGCACGATGAACAGCATCTCATTGTGCTCGGGCGACAGCGGGTGCTGCGCGCCCAGCAGCTCGTCCAGGTGCAGGTAGTCGCCGTAGGTCATGTCGCGCGCGAAATCCAGCTGCGCTTTTTCCTCGTGGACGATGTCTTCGGGGCGTTGGTTCTGGCTCATGCCTGGCCTCCCTGGCAGGGTGGGGCCGCGCGGCGGGCGGAGGCGGGCAGGCTGCGCCAGCCGGAAAATGGCAGGCGGGCGCAGGCGAGCGCCATGCGCGGGTCGTACGGAATGGTCATGGTCGTGCTTCTTTCGAATGGGGCGGTCGGCGCAGCGGCGGCGCCATCATTGCGCCGCGGCCCGCACGGTCCGCCCGTGGCCGGTGTTTCAGCCCAATTCGCGCAAGACGGCGCGCACCGGGCTGGCGTCAGCCTGGATCAAAGCCAGCGGCAGTGCGATCAGTTCGTAATCGCCCTCCGGCACGTCGTCGAGCACCAGGTTCTCCAGTACTCGAATGTCGTGCCGCAGGATGGTGTGATGGCTGTCCAGGGTCTTGCTGGACGCGGGGTCGATGCTGGGGGTGTCCAGCCCGATCAGCATGACGCCGCGTTCGGCCAGCCATTCGATGGTTTGCGGCGCGTAGGCCGAAAAGTCGTCGGTCCACCATTCCTGCGCGGCATGCTTGGCGGTACGCACCAGGATGCGAGGCGGCAGATTGTTGGCGGCGTGGAGCAGGTGCTCCGGGGTGATCAGCGGGCCGCAGTCGATCGCGTGGATGACGCGACAGGGGCCCAGGAACGGTTCGAGCGAGACCGCGCCGATGGCGGCGGCGCCGTTCTGGTAGTGCAGCGGCGCGTCGGCGTGCGCGCCCACGTGCGGCGACAGGGTGATTTCGCTGACGTTGACGGGGCAGCCGGGCGCGAGCGACCACTTCCATTCCTGGCGATACGGGGTATCGCCGGGGAACACGGGCGAAGCCGTGGAGACGGGAGGGGAGATATCCCAAAGGCGTTTCATGGAGGGCGCGGGTCGCGAAAAACGGAATCGGGAAAGCGGAATTAGGTTAAGCCTAAAGCAATTTCGGGCCGTAGTCTAACGAATTCCCGTGGCGCGCGCAGCCCCTCAGATGCGGCCCAGTTCCGCCATCGAGGTGACCGTGTCGCCGGCGATGATGAGGTGGTCGATCAGGGCGACGTCCACCAGGGCCAGCGCCTGTTTCAGGTGGCGGGTGAAGGCCTGGTCGGCGGCGCTTGGCTCGGCCAGGCCGGAGGGGTGATTGTGGGCCACGATCAGCGCGGCGGCATGGTGCCTCAGGGCCTCGCGCACGACTTCGCGCGGATACACCGAGGCCTGCGACAGCGTGCCGCGCGCCAGTTCGCCGCTGGCGATCAGGCGCAGCCGGCTGTCCAGGTAGAGGGCGATGCAATGTTCGACCCGGCGGTGGGCCAGCGTGACCCGGCAGTATTGCTTTACCCGGGACGGGTGGTCGAGCGTGCTGTCGCGCGCCAGTTCCTCTTCGACAGCGCGCTTGGCCATTTCCAGTATGGCCGCCAGGGCGCAGGCCTTGGCGGTGCCCAGCCCCGGCAACGCCTGCAGTTCCTCGGGGGTGGCGCCCAGCAGCCCGCGCAGGCCATGGAAGCGGTCCAGCAATTGGCACGACAGGTCCAGCACATTCAGGCCCGGCACCCCCGTGCGCAGGGCGATGGCGAGCAGTTCGGCATTTTGTAACGCCGACGCCCCCAGGCGCAGCAGGCGCTCCCTGGGACGGTCGGCTTTTGGCACCCGCGCAGACAATTTCATAAGAGGCTCTAAAATCAGGGTTTACTTACTGTCTGAATACGGTGGCAGATCTTGAGCATCGCCTCTAACGAAGTGAACGTTTTGGTCCGTCCGGACTCCTACCTGACGCTGCACTACCGCATCACCCTGGCCTCGGGGCCGGGCGAGGGGTCGGTATTCACCGACACCTTCGACGGCCGTCCGGCGACGTTGCAACTGGGTAGCGGCCAGTGGGCCCCCGGCCTGGAAACCGCCTTGCTCGGCAAGGCCGAAGGCGACCGGTTCAGTGTCACGCTCGAGCCGGCCGATGCCTATGGCGAGCGCAACCCCGAACTGATCCAGCGCGTGACGCGCAAGATGCTGGCCGAACACGCCGGCGCGGACGCCACCTTCGAGCCGGGCGACCTGGTCGAATTCGCCGCGCCCAATGGCGGGCGCTATTCGGGCGTCCTGAAGGAAATCAACGAGGAATCGGCGTTGTTCGATTTCAACCACCCGCTTGCGGGCGTCCGTTTGCGAGTCGACGTGGCGCTGCTGGGAGTTCTCTGATGAGCCAGGTTGTCCCCGTCACCGCGGCCGACGCCGAAGTCGTGCTGGCACAGCCGCGCGGCTTCTGTGCCGGCGTCGACCGTGCCATCGACATCGTCGAGCGCGCGCTCGAGTTGCATGGCGCGCCGATCTACGTGCGCCACGAGATCGTCCACAACCGCTACGTGGTCGAGGACCTGCGCGCCAAGGGCGCCATCTTCATCGACGAACTCGACGACGCGCCCACGGGCGCGATCGTGGTGTTCTCCGCCCACGGCGTGTCCAAGGCGGTGCGGGCCGAGGCCGAGGCTCGCGGGCAGCAGGTGTTCGACGCCACTTGTCCGCTGGTGACCAAGGTGCATATCGAGGTGGCCCGCATGCGCGCGGCCGGGCGCGAGATCATCATGATCGGCCACAAGGGCCATCCCGAGGTCGAAGGCACGCTGGGCCAGGCCCAGGGCGGCATGTACCTGGTCGAGACGGTCGAGGACGTGGCCGGGCTGCAGGTGAACGATCCCGAGAACCTGGCCTACGTCACGCAGACGACCCTTTCCGTGGATGACGCGGCGGCGGTATCCAAGGCGCTCAAGGCGCGTTTCCCGAGCATCGTCGAGCCCAAGAAAAGCGATATCTGCTATGCCACCCAGAACCGCCAGGACGCGGTCAAGGTGCTGGCGCCGGAATGCGACCTGGTGCTGGTGGTGGGCAGCCCCAACAGCTCCAACTCCAACCGCCTGCGCGAAGTGGCGGACCGCAAGGGCGTGGCGTCCTACCTGATCGACGGCGCGCATTCCATCGACCCGGCCTGGCTCGAAGGCCGCAAGCGCATCGGCGTGACCGCCGGCGCCTCGGCGCCCGAGATCCTGGTGCAGCAGGTGATCGCGCGGGTCAAGGAACTGGGCGCGGTGTCGGTGCGCACCATGCCGGGCCTGGAAGAGAACGTGGCGTTCCCGTTGCCCAAGGGGCTGTCGCGCAAGGTGGCGCAGACCGAATCGCTGGAATAGGCGCGGCCCCCGTCGCGGGCGCCGCCAAGGACAAGACTCGAGGAGACTTCATGCAGTTGTACAGCTATTTCCGCAGTTCGGCCGCCTATCGCGTGCGCATCGCCCTGAACCTGAAGGGCCTGCCGTACGAATACCTGGCGGTGCACCTGCTGAAGGATGGCGGCCAGCAATTGTCGGCCGACTATCGCAAGGTCAACCCGACTGCGCTGGTGCCGACGCTGGTCGACGGCGACGCGGTCATCGGTCAATCGCTCGCCATCATCGAGTACCTGGAGGAAACGCATCCGCAGGTGCCGCTGCTGCCGGCCGACGCCATTGGCCGGGCGCGCGTGCGCGACCTCGCGCTGGGCATTGCCTGCGATACGCATCCCTTGAACAACCTGCGGGTGTTGAAGTACCTGAAGCATACGCTGGGCGTGGACGAAGCCGCCAAGACGGCCTGGTATCAGCATTGGGTGCGCCAGGGATTGGAAGCCCTGGAAGCGCAACTGGCCGGGTCGTCCGCCACCGGCAAGTTCTGCCATGGCGACACGCCGACCATCGCCGACCTTTGCCTGGTGCCGCAGGTGGCCAACGCGCGCCGCTTCGAATGCGATCTGGCCGCGATGCCCACGGTCGTGCGGATCGATGCCGCCTGCCGCGAGTTGCCGGCGTTCGACGCCGCCGCGCCGGGCAAGCAGCCCGACGCGGAGTAAGGCTGGCGGCCCCGCGAGGGGCTCCGCCAGCCTTAGCCGAGCTGCACCGGCACGAAGATCTTGTCTTCACCGCGCTGCACCAGAAGCGCGACCGTCTTGCCGGCCTTTGACAGCGCATCCTTGACCTGGCTGATGTTGCGCACAGGCTGGCCGTTGAGCGACAACAATACGTCGCCCGGCTGGATGCCCGCCTTGGCGGCCGGGCCGGCCGATTGCTCGATCAACAGTCCCTGCGTGCCCGCCGCTTCCTGCTCCTGGGGCGACAGCGGCCGCAAGGCCAGGCCGAGCTGGCCCTTCTGCACGTCGCGGCTGTCGCCGGCAGCCTGCGTCCGGTCCTTCGGCATGCCGCCGAGCGTGGCCACGACTTCCTTGGGAGCGCCGTTGCGCCACAGATCCAGCGTGATCTTTTCGCCGGGCTTGGCCAGCGTGATCAGCGAGGCCAGATCGCCCGACGACACGATCGTCTTGCCGTCGATCCTGCGCACCACGTCACCGGGCTGCAGGCCGGCCTTTTCGGCCGCGCTGCCTTTTTCGACGCTGGAAACCAAGGCGCCGGACGGCGTGTCCAGCTTGAACGAATTGGCCAGGTCCTGGTTGACCTCCTGCACCGTCACGCCCAGGCGTGCGTGCTGCACCTTGCCGTGCTCCAGGATCTGGTCCTTGATCTTGTACGCCACGTCGATCGGGATCGAGAACGACAGCCCCTGGAAGCCGCCGGTGCGGCTGTAGATCTGCGAATTGATACCGACGACTTCGCCGCGGTCATTGAACAGCGGTCCGCCCGAATTGCCGGGGTTGACCGCCACATCGGTCTGGATGAATGGCACCGAAGTGTCGTCCGGCAGCGAACGGCCCTTGGCACTGACGATGCCCGCCGTGGCGGTGTTTTCCAGGCCGTAGGGCGAGCCGATGGCCAGCACCCATTCGCCCACCTGCAGCTTGTTGACGTCGCCGATCTTGACCACCGGCAGGTTCCTGGCGTCGATCTTGATGACGGCCACGTCGGTCTGCGTGTCGGCGCCCAGCACCTTGGCGCGGAATTCGCGACGGTCGGTCAGCTTGACGGTCACCTCCTTGGCCCCTTGCACCACGTGGGCGTTGGTGAGGATGATGCCGTCGTTGCTGACGATGAAGCCGGATCCTTCGCCGCGCACCGGCACTTCGCGCGAGGGCATGCCGCCGCGCGCGCCGGGAATCTGCCCGAAGAACTGGGCGAAAGGATCGTCGTCGTCGTCGTCGGACACTTTGCGCGTGCCGCTGATGCTGATGTTGACCACGGCGGGGCCGTAGTCGCGCGTGATCTGGGCAAAGTTGGGGGCGACCATCATGGGGGCGCCCGGCGTGGCGGCGCTGGTGGCCGCGATCTCGGCGGCAGTGGCGGACGGCGCGCTGGCCGCCATCGAAACGCCGCCGAACGTGGCGGCGGCGCCCGCGCCGCCAATCGCGCCGGCGGCCAGCAGCGCCAGCACCAGGCGCGAGGGTTTGATCTGCGAAGTCTTCATGTCGGCTCCTGCGTTCATGTGTGGGGACATGGCGCTATCTTCGGGCCTGACACTTAGGTGAATCTTAAGTCGGGGCGGGGCCGCGCGCAAAGGCGACCCTGGCCCGCAGGCCGCTGCCGCCGGGCGCATCTTCAAGGGTGATGGTCGCGCCGTGGCGTTCGGCGATGGCGCGCGCGATCGCCAGTCCCAGGCCGCTGCCGTGCTGGGTGTTGCCTTCGAGCCGGTAGAAGCGGTCGAACACGCGGGCGCGTTCCCCGGGCGGGATGCCCGGACCGTTGTCGTCGATCAGCAGCAGTGCCTGTCCGGCGGGCGCTTCGAGCCGGATGTCGACATGGCCGCCGGGCGGCGTGTATTTGATCGCATTGTCGAGCAGGTTGCGCGCCAGCAGCACCAGGTCGTCGCGCCGTCCGCGCACCCAGGCTTGCGGCTCGCCATGCATTTGCACATCGATGTCCCTGGCGTTGGCGTCGGCCAGGGTTTCGGACAGGGCCAGCCGCAGGACCTCGGCCAGGTCCACCGGTTCGGGCGCGGCGCGTTCGGCGGCGTTTTCGTGGCGCGCCATGGACAGCAACTGCTCCACCAGCCGCGTGGCGCGCTCGATGCCTGCCGCCAGGCGTTCCTCGGCGACGCGGCGGCTGGCGTCGTCGCCGGCGCGTCGCAGCGATTGCAGTTGCAGTTTCAGTGCCGCCAGCGGTGAGCGCAGTTCGTGCGCGGCATCGCCGACGAACTGCTTTTGCAGCGCGAACGCGCCTCGCATCCTCTCCAGCAGCAGGTTCAGTTCCTGCATCAGGGGCTGGATCTCGTCCGGCAGGTCGGGCACGTTGATGGGTGACAGGTCCTCGGGTTGGCGGTCCGCCACCTGGGCCCGCGCGCGCTTGACCGGCCGCAGCGACCAGCTCACCACGCACCAGACGATCAGCATCAGCAGCGGCGCCGCCGCCGCAATCGGCGCCACCGTGCGCCAGGCCAGCGCGCCCGCCATGCGCTTGCGGACGCTCATGTCCTGCGCCACCTGGATCACCTGGAACGGCGTGGCCAGTGAATAGACGCGATAGGTGTTACCTTCGACCTCGGTGTCGGCGAACCCCAGGACGATCTGGTCGGGCAGGGGGCGGCGCGAACGCGAATTGAACACGCGCACGCCATCCGGCGTCCAGATCTGGATGATCAGGTCGTCGGCCATGGGCGTGGCCGATCCCTGGGCGTGGGCGGGACCCATGCGCAACAGGCCGTCGCCCGTGCCCAGCGACAGCGCGGTGCGCTGCAGCAGCGAGTCAAAGATGTCGTCGGCCTGCTGCAAGGTGCTGCGGTAGCTGATGGCGCCTTGCACCAGCGCGCCGACCGCGATCGCCGCGAGCAGGAAGAACAGCAACCGGGCCCGCAGCGAATAGCTAAGCGGAATGCTCATGTTTTGGGAATGACATAGCCGACGCCTCTGACGTTCTGGATCAGGTTCTGCCCCAGTTTCTTGCGCAGGCCATGAATATAAACCTCAACCGCATTGCTGCTGACGCTGTCCTTCCAGCTGTACAGCTTCTCCTCGAGCTGGGCGCGCGAGAAGATCATGCCGGGCCGCGCGATGAGCGGTTCCAGCACCGCCCATTCGCGCGCGGTCAGCGGCACCGGCGTGCCGTCGACCGTGGCGGCGTGGGATTGCGGATCGATGGTGATGCCCTCGTGTTCGAACACCGGCTCGGCGCGGCCCGCGCTGCGGCGGATCAGCGCGCGCATGCGGGCCAGCAGTTCGTCGACGTCATAGGGCTTGACGATGTAGTCGTCGGCGCCGGCATCCAGTCCGGCGATGCGGTCGCTGACGGCGTCGCGCGCCGTGGCGATCAGCACCGGGGTGCGGTCCTTGCGCGCGCGCAGTTCGCGCAACAGCGTCAGTCCATCGCGGCGAGGCAGCCCGAGGTCGAGCAATACGAGGTCGTAGGGATCGGTGCGCAGGGCCAGTTCGGCCGCGTGGCCGTCCTTGACCCAATCGACGGCGTAGTGCTCGGCGCGCAGGCAGTCCAGCACGCTTTCCCCGATCATGGTGTCGTCTTCTACGAGAAGGATGCGCATGATAGTCGTTGCCGTGATGTGTCCAGCGGGTTGGACGCGCGCGGCAAGGCGGGAGTTCCCGCAAGGGAAGTGGCGGGGGGGTATCGGGCGGTGGATGCGGCCGGAAATGAAAAAAGCAGCCCGGTCGGGCTGCTTTTTGAATTCTGGTGCCGGCAATAGGAGTCGAACCTACGACCTTCGCATTACGAATGCGCTGCTCTACCAACTGAGCTATGCCGGCAAGACCATTTGCTTCGTTTCCGGCAAGCCAGAACTTCAAGCAAAACATCTTTTTTTTCGCAGTTCATGCCCTGTTTATGGGGCCCGATCTGGAAAGACCGAAATCATATCAGAGTTTTTCTGCGATGGGAAACATGCGGCGCCCCTCCCGCGAAAAAACATCGGATTTGCACACTTCGAATTTTTCCTTCATAATCTCATTTCTTAGCAGTTCCCCGATAGCTCAGTCGGTAGAGCGACGGACTGTTAATCCGCAGGTCGCTGGTTCGAGCCCAGCTCGGGGAGCCAAAGAATTCAGGGCCACTCACGCAAGTGAGTGGCCCTTTTGGTTTTCCGTGTCGCTACGTGGCGATACGTGTGCGTGACCTTTTCTGCGGCGGTTCATGCCGTGCTGCTCCATTTCGTGTTGCTCCAGTTGCCTCGCTGCGCGTAAGATTTGTTATGTAATAACATTTCTTTTTATGGGTGGCGTCATGCGGATGAAAGATGAGAAGACAGGTGGCGGGTCGGAAGCGGGGCCGGCGGCCGGGACGGGCGAGGCGTCGGTCGAGAAGCTGACTCAGGGTCCGGACGGCGGCGGTCGCCGGCGCGATGCGCGTCTGCCCGTGACGGTGTTGTCGGGCTTTCTGGGCGCGGGCAAGACCAGCCTGCTCAATCATGTGCTCAATAACCGCGAGGGGCGGCGGGTGGCGGTCATCGTCAACGACATGTCCGAGGTCAATATCGACGCCAGGCTGGTGCGCGAGGGCGGGGCGGCGCTGTCGCGGGCGGACGAGAAGCTGGTGGAAATGAGCAACGGCTGTATCTGCTGTACGTTGCGCGAAGACTTGTTGATCGAGATCCGCCGGCTGGCCGCCGAGGGGCGCTTCGATTATCTCTTGATCGAGTCGACCGGCATCTCGGAGCCGCTGCCGGTCGCCGAAACGTTCACGTTCCGCGACGAGGATGGCGCCAGCCTGTCCGACCTGGCGCGCCTGGACACCATGGTGACGGTCGTGGACGCATTCAATTTCCTGCGCGACTATGCCAGCCATGACAGCCTGGCCGCGCGCGGCGAGACGCTGGGCGACGAGGACGGGCGCACCGTGGTGGATCTGTTGATCGAGCAGGTGGAATTCTGCGACGTGATGGTGCTGAACAAGACCGACCTGGTCGCGGCGGACGAATTGGCGCGGCTCGAGGCCATATTGCGCAAACTCAATCCGCGGGCCGATATCGTGCGGGGCGAATTCGGCCGGGTGCCCTTGGCGCGCGTGCTGGACACCGGGCGCTTCGATTTCGAGGAAGCGGCGCGGGCGCCCGGCTGGCTGAAGGAATTGCGCGGCGAGCATACGCCCGAGACCCAGGAGTATGGCATCGGCAGCTTCGTGTTCCGCGCCCGGCGTCCGTTCCATCCGCAGCGCCTGTGGGATTGGATGCAGCAAGAATGGCCCGGGGTGGTGCGCTCGAAAGGGTATTTCTGGCTGGTGACGCGTCCCGCCTTCGCGGCTTCGTGGTCGCAGGCCGGGCCGGTCACGCGCCATGGCGCGGCAGGATACTGGTGGGCGGCGTTGCCCCGCGAGCGTTGGCCCGATGATGCGGATTCCCGTGCCCGGATCATTGCCGACTGGGATCCTGTCTATGGAGACCGCTGCCAGGAACTGGTGCTGATCGGCATCGGCATGGACCAGGCGGCTCTGGACGCGCGCTTGCGCGCCTGCCTGATGACGCAGGAAGAAATGGCCCGGCCCGCGGCCGAATTGGCTACGATTCGGGATCCATTCCCCATTTGGGGCGCGGTGCAATAGAGAGGGCGGGCGGGAGTCCGTGGCATGGATGGCGGCGGAAGGCGACAAACGCATCGGCGTGACGGTGATTTCGGGATTTCTGGGCAGTGGCAAGACGACGCTGTTGAACCGGCTGTTGCGCGAACCCGCTTATGCCGACGCGGTAGTGATCGTCAATGAGTACGGCGATATCGGCGTCGATCATCACCTGGTCCGCATGGCGCAGGACAATATCGTCTTGATAGAAGGCGGATGCCTTTGCTGCGTGGTCAGCGGCGCAGTGGCCGATACCTTGCGGGAACTGTTCATGCTGGCGCTGAGCCGCCGCATCAAGCCCTTCCGGCGCGTGCTGATCGAAACCAGCGGCCTGGCGGATCCCGCCCCGATCCTGTTCACGCTCAAGCACGATCGTTTCCTGGCCGAGCGCTATGCCTACCAAGGCGCCATCGTGGTGGTGGACGTGCCGCATGGCGCGGCGCACATGGCCGATCAACCCGAGGCGCTGCGGCAATTGGCGTTGGCCGACACGGTCGTGCTGAGTAAATCCGATCTTGCGGATGCGGCGCAGTTGCGTCGCGTCGAACAGGCCGTCGCGACGATCAATCCGGGGGCGCGTCGTTGCGTGCAGCGCAGCGATGCGCCCCTGGCGAGCGCGCTGCTGGAGGGGCCGGATACGCAGGCGCGTCGTGATGGCGCCGATCTGGCCGGATGGCTGCAAGCGTTCGCCAAGCCGATGGCCGGCCGCCATGCGCAGGTCGCGAGCTTCTCGTTGCCGTTGGTCGCGCCGATCGGGCGGGCGGCTTTCCTGGCGGGCGTATCGCGTGTGCAGGAACGGTTCGGGACGGCCTTGCTGCGGATGAAGGGATTGGTGTGCTTCGACGGCGAAATCCTGCCGTGCGAGGTCCATGGCGTACATGGCGAGCTATATCCGATCCGGCCGTTGCCGCAATGGCCGGATGACGAGCGGCTGTCACGGCTGGTCTATATCGTCCGCGGCGTCGACGTGGCGCAAGTGCGTGCCGAAGTCTGCGCCGCGCTGGGGCAGTTTCCCCTCTGATCCCGCGGCTGGATGGGGCGATCGCTGGCGGCGTGGCCGCCGGCCGGGCTTCGCGCCGGAACGGGGATTCTTGCGGTGTGCCGCTACGGCAAGCCGAGGCTTGCGCCAAGGAGCGGATGGCCGGGAAGATCGACGCTTCAGGTTCCGTGCCGGCAGGTCATGGGTCGTGGCGCGCGCAAGCGCGGCGGCGATTGCCAGGGGGCTTGAAATGGTCTGGTGGTTGCCATTTCAGGTGCTGAAAATGCACGGAAGTACGGTATAACCGCAAAGTCTGGTGCAAGAATCGAGACAATCATGGACCGATTGAAAGCGATGCAGGTATTCGTGGAGGTCGCCGACCGGGGAAGCCTGTCGGCGGCGGCGGTCCATCTGGATATGTCGCGCGCCATGGTGTCGCGCTACCTGGCCGAAATGGAGCAATGGGTGGGCGTGCGCCTGCTGCATCGCACCACCCGGCGCCTGAGCCTGACGCCGGCCGGCGCCGAAACCTTGCCGCGGTGCCGGCAGATGCTTGACATGGTGGGCGACCTGCGCAGTGCGGTGTCCACTCCCGAGGACACGCCGCGGGGGCTGCTGCGCATGACCACCAGCATGTCGTTCGGCTCGCGGCATCTGGCGCGGGTGGTCACCGATTACGTCAAGCTGCATCCGGGTACGTCGGTCGACCTGATGCTGGTCGAGCGGGCGGTCAACCTCGTCGAAGAGCGGGTGGATCTGGCCGTGCGCATCACCAACGACCTGGATCCCAACCTGATTGCCCGCAAGCTGGCCGTGTGCCGTTCGGTCGTCTGCGCGTCGCCCGAATATCTGCAGCGTGAGGGCGAGCCAGCGCGGGTCGAGGACCTGTCCTTGCGCAATTGCCTGACCCACTCCTATTTTGGCAAGAGCCTGTGGCGTTTCGAGCGTGACGGGGTGCCCGTGGACGTGCCTGTCAGCGGCAACATCAGTGCCAATGAGGTGTCGGTGTTGCTGCAGGCGGCCCTGGAGGGCGCGGGCATCGCGATGCTGCCCACTTATTACGCCGCCGAATATGTTGCGCAGGGGCGGCTCAAGGCCATCCTGCCGCAGGCCAGGCCGCAGGAGCTCGGGATTTACGGCGTCTATGCGTCGCGCCGCCAGATGCCCCTGATCCTGCGTTCCATGCTGGACTTCCTGGTCGAAAGGCTGGGGCCGGCGCCATGGGATCAGTCCTAGGAATTGCTGCCGTGGGGGGATTGCCGGGCCGCCTGGGTTGAGGGCAGGGTATATAACGGTATAATTTGATTGCTGCCTCGACAGGCTGAGCGCTGCGCATCAGGGCTTTTGCCAATGTCCGCTAGCATGTAGTCTTAGAAAACATCTAAGAATCGTGGTTCCGATGTGTCGTGGTTCCGGCCGCACGGCTGGACATTGCGGGGTCGGATGCCAGGAGCACCAGGGGAGGCTCGCCGGATTTTCCGGATGACGGTGGCAGGCGCGTGGCGCCAGTGACCGATGCCTGACGATTCAGGTTCTTGATATCGATTGCCGCAATATCGATCGCCGCGAGAAGGCTGCCAGGCGGTGGCGCATCCCGCAGGCTTGTTGGCTCGTTGGCCAGCTTTTTCCAGATTTTGCTTATACGGTTCTTCGTTGACGGATTTACCGCTGACGAATTTGTCCCCGCCCTCGTCGGGGCGTATGCGCAGCCCATCCGGCGCTGACCCGCCCGCGAAACCGCGTAGCGATGGGTACGCGGCTCATGGGGTTGTTATTCGTGGGGCGTCCCGCGATGTGTGGCCGATGATGCGTGGCCGTTGATGTGGCCGTTGATGTGGCCGTTGATGTGGCCCGCGATGTGGCCCTTGATGTGGCCCGTGATGTGGCCCTTGATGCGGTGCTTGGCAGTAACTACAGGATTCTCGTGAGAAATACGCAAACCAGCGCTGTCTGTGGCGGTCCGGCCGATGTGGCGGTCCGGGTGGCTGCGCGGGCCGGTGGCTGTGAGGGTGGTTCGCCGGTTCACCAGGCCCCGGCCCAGGTGGTTCTGGCCGAAGGCGCGCTTGCTCAAGGCGTTTTCACCCGAGCTGTCTTTACCCGGGGCGCCTTCACTCAAAAACGCATTTTCCCTGACGCGTTTGCCCGGAATATCTTTAACGATTCTTCGGCCGCAATTTTCTTCGGCCACTATTCTTCGGCCACAATTCTTCGGCCGCAAATGAAAAAGGCCCGGCGCATTCGCCAGGCCTTGATCAATTTGGTTGCGGGGGCAGGATTTGAACCTACGACCTTCGGGTTATGAGCCCGACGAGCTGCCAGACTGCTCCACCCCGCGTCTGAGAAAAGAATAATAGCCTTATTTTCAACCTAACGCAAGTTAGCCCTTTTTTGAATTTGAATGTCGATGAACGATAGCGAGGCGATACTCGTGCTGGAAACCGCGCTGCTTTGCGCGGTGCAGCCGATGCAACTGTCCGAAATGCGCAAGCTGTTCGGGGACGATGAACAATTCGACAACAGCGCATTGCGCGCGTTGCTCGAGACCCTGCAGAACAACTGGGCCGATGGCGGGCTGGAACTGGTGCAGCTGGCAACCGGATGGCGGTTTCAAAGCCGTCCCCACATGCAGCGCTACCTGGAACGGCTGAATCCCGAGAAGCCGCCCAAATATTCCCGCGCGGTGATGGAGACGCTGGCCATCGTGGCCTGGCGCCAGCCGGTGACCCGCGGCGACATCGAGGACATTCGCGGGGTAACGGTATCGTCGAACATCGTGAAGGCGTTGGAGGATCGCGGTTGGATCGAGGTGATCGGCCATCGCGATGCGCCGGGACGCCCGGCCCTGTTTGGCACCACGCGCCAGTTCCTCGATGACCTGGGCTTGCGCGCGCTGGACGAACTGCCGGCGCTCGAATCGGCGCATGCCGCCGCGGCCCTGGCTGGCCTGGACCTGGGCGAGGTGCAACAATTGGCGCAGGCCGCCGAAGAGGCCGATGCCGACACGGCTGGCGCGGCCAATGATAGCGGTGCGGTCGATGAATTGGAGGGGGCGGCGCCAGCGCCGGAGGCTGCCGAGTTGCCCGAGGGCGCCGATGGCGAGGCGGCCCAGACCAGTATTCCGGCTGTGGAATTGTCTGTTTCGGACGACGAAGCCACCATCGTGGCGGGCGATAGCGTAGAATCCCGGCTTTCGCGCGCAGAAGAAGACGCGATTCCCGCAGACGATGCCACCGTCCGGGCGCAAGCCGAAAGCTTGTCCGATGCGCCCTCTGCGGACATCGAGGATGCCGGGCGTTTCAATCAAGCCGAAACGCAGGCCGAAACGCCGCTGGTGGATGCCGCCCAAGAGGCGCATGGCGGGTTGTCCGAAAATCCCGCAGACGCTGACGCTTCCGATGCAGTCGCCGAGTCCGGCGTTGCAATCGAAGTTGCCCAGTACGCGGAAAGCGCGAAACCGACCGAACCGATAGACGAGGCTGAACCCCTGGCGCATGGCGTCGGGTCGTTCCAGACCGATACCGGCTCCGCCGCGGCGGAGTCGACCGAGCCGGATTCGGATCAGCCCGAGGCTGATCGCGAGCCGGAGTCCCCAGATGATGATGCGCCTGCTCCCGGCAGGCCTCCCCAAGTTTGACATTCGGAGCTGTCCCAGTGACAACGAATACAGCAATGCAGGACGACAACCCCCGTCCGGACGACGCCGTTTCCAACGCGCCGGCGGAAGCTTCCGCCGGCCGCGAACCGGCCGCCGAGGGCGAAGCCCGTGGCCGTGGCCGCAAATTGCGCACGCCGTTCCGCCGCCGTCGCGGTGACGCGGCCGCCGAGCAGGCTCCCGCTACCGAAGGGCAGGCCGCGACGGCTGGCCAGGCGGATGCGGCGGATGCCCGTGGCGGCGAGCAGGAAGCCGAGCAGGCGCTGTCGTACCTCGAGACCGCCGACCGCATGGAGCAGCGGTTGGGCAAGTACCTGAACAGCGAAGCCGTCATGCCCAAGCTGCACAAGGTGCTGGCGGATGCGGGCATTGGCTCGCGTCGAGAGATGGAAGAGCTGATCGTCGCCGGCCGTGTATCGGTCAACGGCGAGCCGGCGCACATCGGCCAGCGCGTAGCGCCGAATGACCAAGTGCGGGTCAATGGCAAGCCGATCATGCGGACCAATACCAAGAAGCCGCCGCGCGTGATCCTGTATCACAAGCCGGCAGGTGAAATCGTCAGCCATGACGATCCGGGCGGCCGCGCCAGCGTGTTTGCGCGCCTGCCCAAGCTGCGCACCGGCAAGTGGCTGTCGGTCGGCCGGCTCGATCTGAATACCGAGGGTCTGCTGATCTTCACTACGTCGGGCGACATGGCCAACCGCATCATGCACCCGCGTTACGGCACCGAGCGTGAATACGCCGTGCGTGTGCTGGGCGAGATGGACGAGGCGCAGCGTCAATCGCTGGTCGATGGCATCGAGCTGGAAGACGGCGTGGCCGCTTTCGGCGCGCTCGATTACCTGGGTGGCGACGGCAGCAACCGTTGGTATCGGGTGACGCTGCAGGAAGGCCGCAATCGCGAAGTGCGCCGCATGTTCGAGGCGGTTGGTGTAACGGTCAGCCGGCTGATCCGCACCCGCTTTGGCGACGTGGTGTTGCCCCGCACGCTGCGTCGTGGCCGCTGGGAGGAACTGGACGCCTCGCTGGTCACCGCGCTGATGGTGCAGCTCGGGCTGTTGCGTGAAGACGACGAGTCGGGCGGTAACCGCCGCCGCTCCAAGCAACCGCAATCGCATGACAGCGCCTTGCCTCCCGGCTTTGGCACCATGGACCGCAACGGCATGAACGGTGCCCGCATCGGCCGTCGCGGCAAGATCCAGGGTGGCCGTGCCGGCAGCGCTGGCCAGGCGGCGGCGTGTCCCTCCGATCCCTTCGGAACCGGGCTGATGATCGCGGGCGGCTATGCCAATGGGCACCCTCTGGCGGGCGAAGCCAACGGCAATCGCAAGGGCGGCAAGCCCGCTGGCGGTCGCGGCCAGGCGGGCGCGGGTGGCAAGTCCGGCGGACGCGGCGGCAAGGCGGGTGGCGGCAAGGCGCGCGGCGTGCGCGCCGCGGCCGCTGGTTCGGCCGGCGCGCCGGAAGCGACAGTGGGCGCTGGCCGGAAACCGGCGGGCGCCAAGCCTGGCGGCAAGCCGGCAGGCGCGCGCGGCGGCAATGCCGGCCGCGGAAACAAGCCGGCGGGAGCCGGTCGCGCGGGCAACAAGGCCGAGGGCGCGCGCGCCGGCGGCAACAAGGGGCCGGGCGCCGGGGGCAAGCCGCGCGCGGCCCGCGGCGGTTCGGCGCCTCGTGGCGACGACTGGCAGCCGCGTGGCGCCTCGGCCCATGAATCGCGCCTTGGCGTGATGGGCGGCCGAGGCGGCAGGGGGCGTTAAGCCACCCTCGGGGCGGCGTCAGGATGGCGCCGCCGGCCGGATGCGTCCCACTTAACCGTAAGCCCGTGACGAATCAGGCGTTTTTCCAGTTTATCTGGTAAAATCAATGGTTTTCATGGCTTCGCGTTCGTTGCGCGTTCCCTGGTTCGCGCCCCGCTTTTGCTGTCTGGCGCGCCGGAATGCCTGTTTGATGGCGTGCATCCTGGCTGTGGCGGTTGGCTCGGCGGGTGTGCAAGCAAATGCGGAATTCGAAGCTGGCGAATGCGTCGCAAGGGCGGCGCGAGCCGAAAATTAGGTCGCAATATAGGGCGCTGCCCAGCATTGCTCCTTACGTGCAGTAGGGTGGCGGCTGGGCACTGTGCAATACGGTGGGCTGGGCGTGCAGCCCATTTTTTTTGAGTATATGGCTGATTTATTCGCATTGACCGAAGAGGCACTGGCCGGCATGGACGTCGAACTCGTCGACGTCGAACGTGCCGCGCTGGGCCTTTTGCGCGTCACGATCGATCGGGTCGGCGGTGTGCGCATCGAAGACTGCGAGCAGGTGTCCCGCCAATTGTCGCGGGTGTACGAGGTCGAGAACATCGACTACAAGCGGCTGGAAGTCGGTTCGCCGGGCATTGACCGCCCGTTGCGCAACGAGGCCGAATTCCGTCGCTTCGCGGGCGAACGCATCGAGATCAAGCTGCGCGAGGCATTGGACGGACGCAAGGTCTTCTCCGGCACGTTGACCGTGCCCGAAGACGCGCCCGCGGCGTCGGACGCCGTGGCAGGCATGCACAAGACCGTGTTCGGTCTCGAATTTGAGGCAAAAAAGAACGAAATCCAGGTGTTGAATTTCACGGTCGACGATATCGAGCGTGCAAAACTGGATCCCGTTCTGGATTTCAAGGGCAAAAAGCGATGAGTCGCGAAATTCTTCTGTTGGTCGATGCCTTGGCGCGTGAAAAGAACGTCACGCGTGATGTCGTGTTCGGGGCGCTGGAAAGCGCGCTGGCCTCGGCCATGAAAAAGCGCTTCAAGGATGATGCGGACATTCGTGTTGCCATCGATCGTGAAACCGGTGACCACGAAGGTTTCCGCCGTTGGCTGGTGGTGCCCGACGAAGCGGGCCTGCAGGAACCCGACAAGCAGGAAATGCTGTCGGACGCGGTCGAGATCGTGCCCAACATCCAGGTTGGCGAGTACATCGAGGAACCGCTCGAGCCCATCGAGTTCGGCCGTATCGGCGCCCAGGCCGCCAAGCAGGCGATCCTGCAGAAGATCCGCGACGCCGAGCGCGAACAGGTCCTGAACGACTTCCTGGATCGCGGCGAAACCATCGTGTCCGGCACCATCAAGCGCATGGACAAGGGCGACGCCATCATCGAGACCGGCAAGATCGAAGCGCGCCTGCCGCGTTCTGAAATGATCCCGAAGGAAAACCTGCGGGTCGCCGATCGCGTGCGCGCCTTCGTGTTGCGCGTCGACCACGCCGCCCGTGGCCAGCAGGTGATCCTGTCGCGCACGTCGCCCGAGTTCATCCGCCAGCTGTTCGAGAATGAAGTGCCCGAGATCGAGCAGGGCCTGCTCGAGATCAAGGCAGCCGCTCGCGACGCCGGCGTGCGTGCCAAGATCGCCGTGGTGGCATACGATAAGCGTATCGACCCCATCGGCA
The DNA here is from genome assembly GCF_052906545.1 of Achromobacter sp. CSND-B12. Lineage (NCBI taxonomy): Bacteria > Pseudomonadati > Pseudomonadota > Betaproteobacteria > Burkholderiales > Alcaligenaceae > Achromobacter > Achromobacter sp. CSND-B12. The sequence continues at coordinate 5,041,870 of NZ_JBREGJ010000001.1, forward strand.
CCTGCGTGGGCATGCGCGGTTCGCGCGTGACCGCCGTGCGCAATGAATTGGGCGGCGAGCAGGTCGACATCGTGCTGTGGTCGGAAGATCCGGCACAGTTCGTCATCGGCGCCCTGGCCCCGGCCAACGTCGAGTCCATCGTGGTGGACGAAGACAAGCACGCGATGGACGTCGTGGTGGACGAGGAAAACCTGCCCAAGGCGATCGGCGCCAAGGGTCAGAACGTGCGCCTGGCTTCCGAGCTGACCGGCTGGCAGATCAACATCATGACGCCGGAAGAAAGCCTGAACCGCCAGGAAGTCGAGCGTTCGGGCCTGCGCGCCACGTTCATGAACAAGCTGGATGTCGATGAGGAAGTCGCCGACATCCTGATCGACGAAGGTTTCACCGGTATCGAGGAAATCGCCTACGTCCCCATGCAGGAACTGCTGGAGATCGAGGCGTTCGACGAAGACACCATCAACGAGTTGCGCGCCCGTGCCCGCAATGCGCTGCTGACCGAGGCCATCGCCCAGGAAGAGCGTCTTGAAACGGCCCAGGATCTGCTCGAACTCGAAGGCGTGACGCCGGAACTGGCCGCCAAGCTGGCCGAGCGTCAAGTGCATACGCGTGATGATCTGGCCGAATTGGCGACGGACGAGCTGGCGGAAATCGCCGGCCTGACCGAGCAGGAAGCCAGCGACCTCATCATGCGTGCCCGCGCCCATTGGTTTGACGAAGAATAACCAAAAGGACACGGGTCTGCGGCGGATGGCCGTCGAGTCCGCCGCAAGTTCACGTTGTTTGTAATAGCTGCATATAGGGAAGAGAGAGCCTAATGTCGAGTAACACCGTCGCCCAGTTCGCTACCGAGCTGAAAATGCCTGCCAATGTGCTGCTGGAACAGCTGCGCTCGGCTGGCGTTGACCTCAAATCGGTGGACGATTCCGTCACCGACAGCGACAAGGCGAAATTGCTCGAATCGCTGCGCCGCGCCCACGGCGCGACCGAAGGCAAGAAGATCACCCTGACGCGCCGCCAGACCTCCGAGATCCGCCAGGCCGATGCCACCGGCCGCTCGCGCACCATCCAGGTCGAGGTCCGCAAGAAGCGCGTGTTCGTCAAGCGTGATCCCTCCGAACTGGCCCTGGAGCAGGCCGCCGCCGCTCGCGCCGAAGAGGAAGCGGGCGCGGAAGAAGCCGCGCAGGTGTCCGCGCCGGCCGCGTCCGAAGTGACGGCGCCGGTCGAGCCGCGCGAAGCCGCGCCGGTCCAGGCTCCCGCTCCGGCTCCGGCGCAGGAACCCGTTGCTGTAGAAGCGCCCGCGCCGGTGGAAGCGCCCGCGCCTGTTGAACCCGTCGCGGCCGAAGTGCCCGCCCCCGTTGCGGCCCCCGCCGCCGAAGTCCAGGCCCAGCCTGAACCGGAACCGACGCCGGCGCCCGCTCCTGCCGAGCCCGTGGCCGAAGAGGCCAAGCCCGAAGTCAAGACTGAATCCACCGAGCCCAAGGCTGAAGAAGCCAAGCCGGAACCCGTTGTGCTAGCCAATAAGTCCGAACCATCGTCCTCCCAGGCCGCCGCGCCTGTTGTCGCCCAGGTCCCGCCTGCGGCGAAGTCCGAACCCGCCAAGTCCGCCGCCAAGCCGGTCGAGGCCGCCGCGCCCGCCGCCAAGGTTGGCAACCGTGCCGACAACCGCCGCGCCGGCCCGCCGCTCGCCGCCTCCGCCACTGGCGCCGGCCGCGATGAGGCCCGCCGCGCCGCCGAGGCCGAAGCCGCCGCGTTGCGCGAAATGTTGAACCGCCCGCGCAAGGTGCTGCGCGCACCCGAACCGGAAGCGCCCGCCGCGGCAGCCGCGCCGATTTCGGGCACGCTGCACAAGCCGGCCGGCAAGGGGGCCGCGGGTCCTGGCGCCAAGAAGGACGCCAAGCCCGCCGCGCCTGGCACCAAGAAGACCATCAAGACGGCCGAAGTCGCCTCGACCTGGTCGGATGACGCCTCGCGCAAGAAGCCGGCCGACAAGCCGGCGGCGCCGGCCAGCCGCGACGGCTGGCGTGCCGGCGGCAAGGGCGGTGGCAAGGGTGGCGGCCGTGGTGGCCGCAACCAGCAGAATGATCGCCGCAACGAGCCGGCGCCGCAGGAATTCATCGCGCGCGAAGTGCACGTGCCGGAAACCATCAGCGTGGCCGACCTGGCCCACAAGATGTCCGTCAAGGCCGCCGAAGTCATCAAGCAATTGATGAAGCTGGGCCAGATGGTCACCATCAACCAGGTGCTGGACCAGGAAACCGCCATGATCGTGGTCGAGGAACTGGGCCACGTGGCGATCGCCGCCAAGCTCGATGACCCGGAAGCCTTCCTGGACGAAACCGCCAGCGTGTCGGAAGCCGAACAGCTGCCGCGCGCTCCGGTCGTGACCGTGATGGGCCACGTCGACCACGGCAAGACCTCGCTGCTGGACTACATCCGCCGCGCCAAGGTTGCCGCGGGCGAAGCCGGCGGCATTACGCAGCACATCGGCGCCTATCACGTGGAAACCGAGCGTGGCATGGTGACCTTCCTGGATACCCCGGGCCACGAGGCGTTCACCGCCATGCGTGCCCGTGGCGCCAAGGCCACCGACATCGTCATCCTGGTCTGCGCGGCCGACGACGGCGTGATGCCGCAGACGCGCGAAGCCATCCACCATGCCAAGGCCGCCGGCGTGCCGATGGTGGTGGCCATGACCAAGATCGACAAGCCCAGCGCCAACCCCGAGCGCGTCAAGCAGGAGCTGGTCGCCGAGGAAGTGGTGCCGGAAGAATACGGCGGCGACGTGCCGTTCGTGCCGGTGTCGGCCAAGACCGGCGAGGGCATCGACGCTCTGCTCGAAAACGTGCTGCTGCAGGCCGAACTGCTGGAACTGAAGGCGCCGGTCGACGCGCAGGCCAAGGGCCTGGTGATCGAAGCCCGCCTGGACAAGGGCCGCGGCCCCGTCGCGACCATCCTGGTCCAGAGCGGCACGCTGCACCGTGGCGACGTGGTGCTTGCCGGCGCCAGCTTCGGCCGCGTGCGCGCCATGCTCGACGAGAACGGCAAGCCGATCCAGGCAGCCGGTCCGTCCATCCCCGTGGAAATCCAGGGCCTGACCGAAGTGCCGGCCGCCGGCGATGAGCTGATGGTGCTGTCGGACGAGCGCAAGGCGCGCGAGATCGCGCTGTTCCGCCAGGGCAAGTTCCGCGACGTCAAGCTGGCCCGCCAGCAGGCCGCCAAGCTGGAATCGATGTTCGACAACCTGGGCGAAGGCACCCAGACCCTGGCGCTGATCGTCAAGACCGACGTCCAGGGTTCGCAGGAAGCGCTGGTGCAGTCGCTGACCAAGCTGTCGACCGACGAAGTGCGCGTGCAAGTGGTGCACGCGGCCGTGGGCGGCATCTCGGAAAGCGACATCAACCTGGCGATCGCCTCGAACGCCGTGGTGATCGGCTTCAACGTCCGCGCCGAAGCGAGCGCCAAGAAGCTGGCCGAGACCAACGGCATCGACGTGCGCTACTACAACATCATCTACGACGCCGTGGACGAGGTGAAGGCAGCCATGTCGGGCATGCTGGCGCCCGAGAAGAAGGAAGAGATCATCGGCCTGGTCGAGATCCGCGAGGTCTACAGCATCTCCCGCATCGGCAACATCGCCGGTTGCATGGTGCTCGACGGCCTGGTGCGTCGCGATTCGCAGGTCCGCCTGCTGCGCAACAACGTGGTCCAGTGGACCGGCCAGCTCGATTCGCTGCGCCGCTTCAAGGACGACGTCAAGGAAGTCAAGTCGGGCTTCGATTGCGGTCTTACGCTGCGCGGCAACAACGACATCCAGGTGGGCGACCAGCTGGAAGTCTTTGAAATCAAGGAAATCGCGCGTACGCTGTAAAGCGTCGCGAGGCATTGCTTCCAATGAGCCGTCACAAGTCCAAAGCCATCCCCGGCCGCAATCTGCGGTTGGCCGACCAGATCCAGAAGGATCTGGCCGGGATCATCCAGCGCGAGATCGACACGACCCGCGCTGGCTTGATCACGCTCTCCGGTGTGGAACTGTCGACCGACTACGCGCATGCCAAGGTGTATTTCACGGTTCTGGGCGCCGAGCCCGAGGCCGCGACCGCCTTGCTGAACGAGAAGGCCGGCTGGCTGCATTCCCAGCTGTACAAGCTGCTGCACATTCATACTGTCCCCACTTTGCGCTTCTTCCACGACGAGCAGATTGCCCGTGGTATCGAAATGTCGATCCTCATCGACCGCGCAAACCGGCCCGGCCCGCACTCGGGCGTGCCCGACGAACCTGAAGACCAGTCCTGATCGGGCTGTCGTCACTGCTTTAATTTCCGGATTCCGACGATGGCTAAACGACGCGGGCTTGCGCTCGACGGTGTGCTGTTGCTCGACAAACCCGTAGGTTTGTCGAGCAACCACGCCTTGCAACGCGCCAAGCGTGCCATGGACGCGGCGAAGGCCGGCCATACCGGCACCCTCGACCCCTTTGCCACCGGCCTGCTGGTGTGCTGCATGGGCCGGGCAACCAAGATTTCCGGCGCGATGCTTGACGCCGACAAGGCCTACCGCGCTACGCTGCAATTTGGCGAGGAAACCGATTCCGGCGACCTGACCGGCAACGTGGTGGCCACCGCCGCGCCCGGCTTCGTGGTCGAGGAACAGGCGCTGCGCGACGCGCTGTCACGTTTCTCGGGCACGATCGAGCAGATTCCGCCCATGTATTCGGCGCTCAAGCGCGACGGCAAGCCGCTGTACGAATACGCGCGGGCCGGCATCGAGTTGGAACGCCCGCCGCGGCAGATTACGATTTACCGCATCGAGCTGCTGTCCCTGAACGGGACGCAGGCAGAGATCGATGTGGCTTGCAGTAAAGGCACATACATCCGGACGCTGGCCCAGGACATCGGGCGCGCGCTGGGCTGTTACGCCCACCTGGCGGCGCTGCGGCGCACGCACGTCGGGCCATTTTCTCTGGAACGCGCCGTTGCGCTGGATGCCTTGCAGGCGATGCCAGACCCCAAGCAGGCATTGCTTGCACTGAACGAATTGCCGGCGGGCTTGCTGCCCGCCACCACCTTAAAGGACTCGCTATGACTCGCGCCTTGCGCAACGTCGCCATCATCGCCCACGTGGACCACGGTAAAACCACCCTGGTCGACCAGCTGCTGCGCCAATCCGGCACCTTCCGCGAAAACCAGGCGCTGACCGAACGGGTCATGGACTCGAACGACCTGGAAAAAGAACGCGGCATCACGATTCTGGCCAAGAACTGTGCCGTTGAATACGAAGGCACGCACATCAACATCGTCGACACCCCGGGGCACGCGGACTTCGGTGGCGAAGTCGAGCGCGTGCTGTCGATGGTCGACGGCGTGCTGCTGCTGGTCGATGCCGTCGAAGGCCCGATGCCGCAGACCATCTTCGTGACCCGCAAGGCGCTGGCCCTGGGCCTGAAGCCCATCGTGGTGGTCAACAAGGTCGACCGGCCGGGCGCCCGCACCGATTTCGTCATCAACGCCACCTTCGACCTGTTCGACAAGCTGGGCGCGACCGACGAGCAACTGGACTTCCCGGTGGTGTACGCCTCGGGCCTGTCCGGCTACGCCGGCCTGACGCCGGACGTGCGCGAAGGCGACATGCGCCCGCTGTTCGAAGCCATCCTGCAGCACGTGCCGCAGCGCGACGACGATCCCAACGGCCCGCTGCAAATGCAGATCATCTCGCTGGACTACAACAGCTACGTCGGCAAGATCGGCGTGGGCCGCATCAACCGCGGCCGCATGCGTCCCGGCATGGAAGTGGCCTACAAGTTCGGTCCCGAGGGCCAGGGCGGCCGCGGCCGCATCAACCAGGTGCTGAAGTTCCACGGCCTGGAGCGCATCGTGGTGGACGAAGCCGAAGCCGGCGACATCGTGCTGATCAACGGTATCGAAGACCTGGGCATCGGCTGCACCGTGACCGACCCCGTGACACAGGACGTGCTGCCGATGTTGCGCATCGACGAGCCGACCCTGACCATGAACTTCATGGTCAACACCTCGCCGCTGGCCGGCCGTGAAGGCAAGTTCGTCACCAGCCGCCAGCTGCGCGACCGCCTGGACCGCGAACTGAAGTCGAACGTGGCGCTGCGCGTGCGCGACACCGGCGACGACACCGTGTTCGAAGTGTCGGGCCGCGGCGAACTGCACCTGACCATCCTGCTGGAAACGATGCGCCGCGAAGGCTACGAGCTGGCGGTGTCGCGTCCGCGCGTGGTGTTCAAGGAAGTCGACGGCGTCAAGTGCGAGCCGTTCGAGTCGCTGACCATCGACGTCGAAGACGCCCACCAGGGCGGCGTGATGGAAGAACTGGGCCGCCGCAAGGGCGACCTGCAGGACATGCAGCCGGACGGCCGCGGCCGCACCCGCCTGGAATACCTGATTCCGGCCCGTGGCCTGATCGGCTTCCAGAACGAGTTCCTGACGCTGACGCGCGGCACCGGCCTGATGAGCCACATCTTCCACGAATACGCGCCCATCAAGGAAGGCTCGATCGGCGAGCGCCGCAACGGCGTGCTGATCAGCCAGGACAACGGCGACGCCGTGGCCTACGCGCTGTGGAAGCTGCAGGATCGCGGCCGCATGTTCGTGAACCCGGGCGATGCGCTGTACGAAGGCATGATCATCGGCATCCACAGCCGTGACAACGACCTGGTCGTGAACCCGATCAAGGGCAAGCAGCTGACCAACGTGCGCGCCTCGGGCACCGACGAAGCCGTGCGCCTGGTGCCGCCGATCCAGATGTCGCTGGAGTACGCCGTGGAATTCATCGACGACGACGAACTGGTGGAAATCACGCCCAAGTCGATCCGTCTGCGCAAGCGCTACCTGCAGGAAAACGAGCGCAAGCGCGCCGCGCGCGAATCCGCCGTGTAAGGCGGGGCGGGGTTCAGGCCCCGCGCGCCTGGCAATCGGAAAGCCGCACACCCTTCGGGGTGCGCGGCTTTTTTTCATTCGTGGCCGCGGGCTTGCCTGCGGCGCTGTTCAAGCGGTCGACGGCCCACACGCTGCCGACCACGCGGCGCAGCGGCCGCCGCCCGTGCGCCGGCACGCGGGCTCAGGCGTGCTGGTGCCGGTATTCCTGCGTCTTGCCGCCATAGCCATAGGCGGCCGCGCGCGCGTCGATTACATGCACGTAGGAACATTCGTGCAGCTCGCCGAGGATCTCGCCGAAGGCTGCGTAGATCTCCTGGATGAAGCGCGCCTTCTCGGCCTTGGTGTTGGTCTCGTCGGTGACGCTGATGTCCAGGTGAAAGGCGTTCCTGCCCAGTTCCGACAAGGGGCGCCCGCCGATGAACCATTGGTCCAGCGGAATGTGCTGCAGCGTGATGGCGATGACCGGCAGCTTCTTGCCGAGCACCGACTGGGTCAGGCTGGCGACCGAATCGACGATGCGGCGGTTGCGGGCGGCGTCGGGCTGGCCGGATACGTGGACGACGATGTGGGGCATGACAGGCTCCTTGGGTGAGGGGAATGGAGCCAGTGTAGGGATGGCATTGACATCGGAAAAGCGGGAATTTACGATTTCTTCCATCGTATAAACCGTTGGATAAGCCATGTCCGGATTCGATCTCGACCAGTTGCGCACGCTGGTGGCGGTGCTGGATGCGGGCAGCCTGACGGCGGCCGCGCCCAAGGTGTTCCTGTCGCAATCCTCCGTCAGCGAACAGATGCGCAAGCTGGAGGAGCGGGCCGGCCAGCCGCTGCTGATCCGCGGCAAGTCGGGCGTGGTCGCGACCCCCGCCGGCGAACGCCTGCTGGCGCATGCGCGCGCCATCCTGGCGCTCAGCGACGAAGCCTACCGCGACCTGCGCGGCGTGGCGCTGCGTGGAGAGTTGCGGCTGTGCATCACCGACTACTTCCGGCCCGGCGACGTGGCGCGCCTGCTGTGGCGCCTGAACGAGCAGTATCCCCAGGTGCGCATGCACGTCACCATCATGAAAAGCGGCGCGATCGAGGCCGCCTACGAACGCGGCGAAGTCGATGTCGGCATTTCGATGGTGATCCTGGAGCGCGGGGCGTCGAAAGGGCGGGCGTTGGGACCATTGCTGCGGCGTGAGTCGTTGCTGTGGATGGCGGCCGAGGGCGCGCCGGCGCCGCCGGAACCATTGCCATTGCTGGCGCTGCCCGAGACCTGCGCGTTGCGCCAGTATGCCGAACGATTGCTGGCGCGGCGCGCCGTGCCGTACGCCGTGGCGCACGTGGCCTCGGGCGTCGCGGGGTTGCAACTGGCGATCGGTGCGGGGCTGGGCGTGGCCTGCTTGAACGAGTCGGCACTGGCGCCAGGCATCGGCCGCCTGCAGGCGCCCGGCCTGCCGCCATTGCCCGACGTTGAATTCCGCCTGCTGCCGGCGCGGCCGGGCGAAGATGCCTTTATCGGCCAGGCGCGCGAAGCGATCGAGCGGGCGCTGCGTTGAGCCGGTCTCGGCGCGGCGGTCAGGGGGCCGGTTGTTCCGGCGCGCGCATCAACCAGTGCAGGAATTCGCGGCCCGGACCCGCCTGTCCGACGATGGCGCCGATGGGCTGGAAGGCGCCAGGCGATTCGATCCGCAGGCGCTGAAAATGGCCATGTTGCAGATACCAGCCGGCCAGCGTCAGCGGCACCATGGCCAGCGCCTGCTGCGCCTGCATGACGGCGATCAGCAGTGGCATGGGTGGCGCGGCGCTGGCCAGGCGGCATAGCCGCGGAACCACGCCGGCGCGTTCGAAGAAAGCGGTGAAGACGGCGTGGATCGCCAGTTCCGGACGTGGCTGGATCCAGAGCTGGGTTGCCACCTGCGCCAATGTCGGCGCGGCGTCGCTGGCGAGCAACGGATGGCCGGGCGTGGCGACGATGACGGCGCCATCCTGTTGCAGCGGGACGAAGTCCAGGCCGGCGGGCATCGCTTCGGGGCGCCGGCACAGCAGCATGTCCAGATTGCCCGCAGCCGCCAGCGGCAGCAATTGTTCGCGGCTGCCTTCCTGCAAGTCCACCTGCAGGTCCGGATGGGCCCGCATGTAGGCCGGCAGATGTTGCGTCAGCAGGCCGCTGCTGGCTGCCGGGATGGCGCCCAAGCGCAGGCCGCCGGCGGCGCCGCCGCGCAGGGCCGCGACCGAGTCGGTCGAGGCGCGCAGCGTGGTGAGCATGCCGCGCGCGCAATCGGCCATCAACTGCCCACAGCGGGTGGCGCGCATGCCGCGGGCGTGGCGTTCGAACAGCTCCACGCCCAGCAGGGATTCGATGTCCGCCAAGGCATGGGTGGCGGCCGGCTGGCTCATGCCGATCTGCGCGGCGGCCTGTTGCAGGCTGCCCAGCTCGGCGACCCCGGCCAGCAGTTGCAGGTGGCGCAGGCGCCCCTTGGCCAGCAGCCGGGCGAGCAGGGTGGCGGGAGCGACGTCCATGGATCGAGCATTCCGGATCGAGATATTCAAAATATGAATATATTGGCTAGTTAATGTATTTGAAATAAGGATATGCCCTGCCCAGAATGGCGTGACGCCGGCTACCGGTTTCCACTCAAGGATTCGCCGTTCCATGAAGATGAAGTCCCGTCTGTTGCATGCTTTCGTCTGCGCCGCACTGGTCGGCGTTTCGTCCCTGGCGCACGCGCAGGGCGTCTATCCCTCGCAGCCGGTGCGCCTGATCGTGCCGTTCGCGCCCGGCGGTTCCACCGATGTCCTGGCGCGGGCGGTGGCCGACGGCCTGCGCAAGGAGCTGGGCCAGAGCGTGGTGGTGGAGAACCGCGCCGGCGCCGGCGGCCTGATCGGCACCGAGGCGGTGGCGCGGGCCGAGCCCGACGGCTATACGCTGGGCATGGCCACCGTCAGCACCATGGCGGTCAATCCGCTGTTGTACGGTACGGCGCGCGTCGATCCGGCAAAGCAACTGACGGCGGTGGGTTCGGTGGCGAATGTGCCGGTGGTGTGGATGGTGAACCCGGCCTTTCCGGCGACGGACTTCGCGCAGTTCCTGGCCGAATTGCGGGCGCATCCGGGCAAGTATTCCTTCGGTTCGCCAGGCGTGGGGTCGCTCGGGCACCTGAACCTGGCGGCGATGAATGCCGACCTCCAGGTCGAGGTGTTGCACGTGCCCTACCGAGGCATGGGGCCCGCGTTGACGGCCGCCGTGGGCGGCGAGGTGCAGGTGCAGCAGGATCAGTACGCCTCGGCCCAGTCCTTGATCAAGGCGGGCAAGCTGCGGCCGATCGCGGTGGCCGCCCCCGCGCGACTGGCCGGCCTGCCGCAGCTGCCGACGCTGGCCGAACTGGGCTACCCGCAGTTGAATGCGCTGGGCCAGACCTGGTTTGGCCTGGTGGCGCCGGCGGGCACGCCCGAGGCCGTGGTGCTGCGCCTGAACGACGCGGTGCGGCGGGCGCTGGCCGAGCCGGCGCTGGTGCAGCGGCTGGCCACCCTGGGCGCCGAGCCCGACACCGGCACGCCGCAGGCTTTCAGCCAGCGCATCGCGCAGACCCTGGCCGCCAATCGCAAAATCATTGAAACTGCCGCCATCAAGCTCGACGAATGACGTTTTGCCGCCGCCGGCGACGTACCGTGGCCGGCGCCCGCAGATCCTGTAGACCGCAACTGGAGACACGATGGGAGCCATCGACATTCTTGCCCCGTTCATCGACGCGCGCAGCGACCGCTACGCCGAGCTGAGCGACCGCATCTGGAGCCTGGCCGAATTGCGCTATGACGAGCACAAGTCGGCCGAACTGCACATCGCCATGCTGGAGGAGGCCGGCTTTCGCGTCACCCGCGACGCCGCCGGCATCCCAACGGCCTTCGTCGCCGAGGCCGGCACGGACGGCCCGGTGATCGGCATCCTGGGCGAATACGATGCCCTGTCCGGCCTGAGCCAGGAAAGCGGCGCCTACGCCTGCCAGCCGTCGCCGGAAACGCCCAACGGCAACGGCCATGGCTGCGGCCACCACCTGCTGGGCACGGCCGCGCATTTCGCGGCGGTGGCGGTCAAGGAATTCCTCGAGCGCAATGGCCTGCCGGGCCGTATCCGTTTCTATGGCTGTCCGGCCGAGGAGGGCGGCTCGGGCAAGACCTTCATGGCGCGCGCCGGCCTGTTCGACGACCTGGACGCGGCGCTGACCTGGCATCCGGCTTCGCACACCGGCATCTTCCACCAGTCGTCGCTGGCAAACATCCAGGCCTATTTCCGCTTTCGTGGCGTGGCGGCGCACGCGGCCAATTCGCCACACCTGGGACGCAGCGCGCTGGACGCGGTGGAGCTGATGAACGTGGGCGTGAATTACCTGCGCGAGCACATGGTGCCGGACGCGCGGGTGCACTACGCGGTGACCAACAGCGGCGGCATCTCGCCCAACGTGGTGCAGGCCCGCGCCGAAGTGCTGTACCTGGTGCGCGCGCCGATCAATTCGCAGGCCGCCGAGCTGTACGAACGGGTCAAGAACGTGGCCCGCGGCGCGGCGCTGATGACCGGCTGCGAACTGGAGATCGTGTTCGACAAGGCCTGCTCCAACTACATTCCCAACGGCGTGCTGAACCAGGTCATGTACGCCAACATGCAGGCGCTGCAGGGACCCGCTTACACCGAGGGCGAACAGCAGGCCGCGCGCCGCATGTGGGACGCGATTTCGGCCGATGACATCGACAACGCCGGCAAGAACCTGGGCGCGGTGCTGCGCAATCCGACGCCGTTGTTCAGCGGCGTGGCGCCCTACGAGCCCGGCAGGCACGAGATCAGCTACGGCTCGACCGATGTGGGCGACGTCAGCTGGGTGACGCCCACCGCGCAATGCTGGGGCGCCTGCTATGCCTACGGCACGCCGTTCCATTCGTGGCAGATGGTGGCGCAGGGCAAGCTGTCGCTGGCGCACAAGGGCATGGTGCACGCGGCCAAGATCATCGCCGCCACGGCGGCGGATCTCTATCGGCAGCCCGAGACGCTGGCGCGCGCCAAGGAAGAGTTGTTGGAAATGCGCCGCGGCCAGCCGTACGTCTGCCCGATTCCGGCGGACGTGCTGCCGTCGTTCATGCGCAAGTAGGCGCAGGCGGGCGGCCGCGATCCGCGGCCGCCCGGTATTGCCGGGCGTCTTTCCCGGCCAGCGGGCGTCAGGCCGGCAGAGACGGCGCGTATTGCGCTTCCGTGCTGACCTTCTGGTGGAACTCGACCACCTTGCGCACGACCTTGCGCGGATCATCCTCGATGATGAACAGATCCAGGTCATGCGCCCCGATCATGCCATTGCCCAGTACCTGGCCGCCCAGCCATTCGACCAGGCCGGACCAGTATTCGCTGCCCACCAGCACGATGGGCGCGGGCGGGACCTTGCCGGTCTGGATCAGCGTCAACGCTTCGAAGAGCTCGTCCAGGGTGCCGAAGCCGCCCGGCATCGCCACGTAGGCGAAGCTGTGCATGAAGAACGTGGCCTTGCGGGAGAAAAAGTACTCAAACGACAGACTGATGGTCTGATACTCGTTGTTATGGGCTTCGTGCGGCAGGCTGATGTTCAGCCCGATGCTGGTGCCGCCGGTTTCGAAGGCCCCCTTGTTGGCCGCCTCCATGATGCCCGGGCCGCCGCCCGCGATGACCGCGAACCCCGCTTCGGCCAGGGCGGCCGAGATTGCCACGGTGGTTTCATAGTGGGGGGAGTTGCGGCTGACGCGCGCGCTGCCGAAGACACTGACCGCGGGCCCGATGTGCGCGAGCTTTTCCGCCGCCGTCCGTATCTCTGACATAATCAGCGGAATTTGTTTTTCGGCGGGCGTCGCCGCAATTGCCGTCGCAGTTGTTGCCGCAGTTGTTGCCATATCTGCCTTTGTAACCATGAAAAAAACCTTATTGCTGGTCGACGGTTCAAGCTACTTGTACCGCGCTTTCCACGCTATGCCTGATTTGCGCAATGCGCAAGGCGAACCTACGGGTGCGCTGTACGGCGTAGTCAATATGTTGCGCAAGCTTGTATCCGACTATAAGGCAGAGTATGCCGCATGTATTTTCGATGCGCGTGGCAAGACGTTCCGCGACGATCTGTATCCGGAATACAAGTCGCACCGTCCGCCCATGCCGGAAGACCTGGCGGCCCAGATCGAGCCCATCCACCGCGCCGTGCGCGCCCTGGGTTGGCCGGTGCTGGCCATCGAGGGGGTCGAGGCCGATGACGTGATCGGCACGCTGGCCTGCCGCGCCGCCGAACGCGGCGTGCATACGGTGGTGTCCACCGGCGACAAGGACCTGGCGCAACTGGTCAACAGCCACGTCACCCTGGTCAACACCATGAGCGGCGAGGTGCTGGACGAGGCCGGCGTGCTCAACAAGTTCGGCGTGGCGCCGGACCGCATCGTCGACTACCTGATGCTGGTGGGCGATACCGTCGACAACGTTCCGGGCGTGACCAAGGTCGGCCCCAAGACGGCCGCCAAGTGGATCTCCGAGTTCGGCTCGATCGACAAGCTGGTCGAAGGCGCCGAAGGCATCAAGGGCGTGGCGGGCAACAACCTGCGCGAAGCCATCCCCAATTTCCCGCTGACGCGCCAGCTGCTGACGGTGAAGTGCGACTGCGACCTGACCGGCCACGTCGACAGCGTCGACGACCTGACGCCGCGCGATCGCGACGACGCCACCCTGACCGAACTGTACGAACGCTACGGTTTCCGCACCTGGCTGCGCGATCTGACCGGCGACGCCGAGCGCGTGCCGACGGGCGACGCCCGCGTGGCGGCCGAAGTGCCGGCCGCGCCCACGGAGCTGGATTACCGCATCATTGCCGACTGGCCGGCGTTCGACGCCTGGATGGAACAGGTGGACAAGGCGGCGCTGGTGGCGGTGGATACGGAGACCACCTCGCTGGACGAGATGCAGGCCAAATTGGTCGGCCTGTCGATGGCGGTGGCGCCGGGCGTGGCCTGCTATATCCCGGTCGCGCACCGCGGCCCGGATGGCGCCACGCAACTGCCCAAGGACGAGGTGCTGGCACGGCTGCGTCCGTGGCTGGAAGACGCCTCGCGCGCCAAGCTGCTGCATCACGCCAAGTACGACACCCACGTGTTCGCCAACGAAGGCATCCGCCTGGCGGGCATCGCCGAAGACACCATGCTGCAGGCCTACGTGCTGGAGTCGCATCGCGGCGTCGGCCTGAACGACCTGGCGCAGCGCTATCTGGGCCGCAGCGGGGTTTCGTACGAAGACCTGTGCGGCAAGGGTGCCAAGCAGATCGGCTTCGACGAAGTGGCGGTGGACAAGGCCGGCCATTACGCCGCCGAGGACGCCGACTTCACGCTGCAACTGCACCAGGTGCTGCGCCCGCAGGTGGCGGCCGATGCCGGGCTGGAACGCATCTACCTGCTGGAGATGCAGGTGTCGGCGGTGCTGACCACGATCGAGCGCAACGGCGTCAAGGTCGATGCGGCGGAACTCGGCCGCCAGAGCCACAAGCTGGGCCAGGAAATGCTGCAGCTCGAGCAGAAGGCCTATGAACTGGCAGGGCAGCCCTTCAACCTGAATTCGCCCAAGCAGCTGGGCGAGATCCTGTTCGGACGCATGCAGTTGCCGGTGGTGCGCAAGACCGCCGGCGGCGCGCCATCGACCGACGAGGAAGTGCTGAGCAAGCTGGCGCAGGACTACCCGCTGCCGCAGGTGCTGCTGGAGTACCGCGGGCTGTCCAAGCTGAAGTCCACTTACACGGACAAGCTGCCGCGCATGATCAATCCCGATACCGGCCGCGTGCACACGCACTATTCGCAGGCCGCGGTGATCACTGGCCGCCTGGCGTCGTCCGATCCCAACCTGCAGAACATCCCGGTGCGCACCGAGGCCGGGCGCCGGGTGCGCGAGGCCTTCATCGCCGAGCAGGGGCTGCTGCTGTCGGCCGACTATTCGCAGATCGAGCTGCGCATCATGGCGCACGTGTCGGACGACGCCAACCTGCAGCGCGCCTTCGCGGCCGGCGAGGACATCCACCGCGCCACGGCGTCGGAAGTGTTCGGCGTGGCGCTGGCGGATGTGTCGTCCGAGCAGCGGCGCGCGGCCAAGGCGATCAACTTCGGCCTGATCTACGGCATGGGCGTGTTTGGCCTGGCGTCCAACCTGGGTATCACGCGCGACGCGGCGCAAGCGTATATCGACCGCTACTTCGCCCGCTATCCCGGCGTGGCCATGTACATGGAGAACACGCGCCGCGTGGCCCGCGAGCAAGGCTACGTCGAGACCGTGTTCGGGCGCCGGCTGCAGCTGCCGGAGATCCGCGGCGCCTCGGGGCCGCGTCGCCAGGGCGCCGAGCGCGCGGCGATCAACGCGCCGATGCAGGGCACCGCGGCCGACCTCATCAAGATGGCGATGGTGGCGGTGCAGGACTGGCTCGAAGCCGAAAAGCTGCAGACCCGCATGATCATGCAGGTGCACGACGAACTGGTGCTGGAAGCGCCGGACGCCGAACTGGAGCTGGTCAAGCAAACCCTGCCGCGCCTGATGTGCAACGTGGCCGAGCTGCGCGTACCGCTGGTGGCCGAGGTGGGCGTGGGCAAGAACTGGGAACAGGCGCACTGAAGCCCGGGCGCGGCGTCACTGGCGCCGCGTGGGCGAGGAGCGCGGGCCGCGCAAGGGAAGGGCACGGCTTCCTTGGGCGGCCTATTTCCGCTTTTTGTCCTGCAACAATATAATGTTGCGCTTCCTCCCTGACAATAATACGTCCCCCAAATGCTGCTGCTCTGGGTCCTTCTTGCCACCATCACCGGCGGCCTCATCGCCGTCCTTGTCGCCAGCTGGCTGGCCTACAAGGTTTTCGCCCACTATCTGCACCACATGGTCAGCCTGTCCGTGGGAGTGCTGCTGTCGGTCGCGCTGCTGCACCTGCTGCCGGAGGCCTTTGAAAGCGGGGTGGCCGATGCCCATGTGCTGTTCGGCCTGATGCTGGCGTCGCTGATCGGCTTTTTCGTGCTGGAGAAGATCGCGCTGCTGCGCCACAGCCACCATCACGAGGGCGACGGCCACCATCATCATCATGGCCACGACCGCCACGAGGCGGGGCGCGGGGGCGTGCTTATCCTGATCGGCAGTTCGCTGCACAACCTGTGCGACGGCGTGCTGGTTGCGGCGGCCTTCCTGACCGATCCGCTGCTGGGCGTGCTGACGGCCGCCTCGATCATCGTGCACGAGGTGCCGCACAAGCTGGGCGATTTCGTGGTGCTGCTCAACGCCGGCCTGGCGCGCCGTCGCGCTTTCGCGCTGATCCTGTTCACCAGCTTGTGTTCAGCCGTGGGCGGCATAATAGGCTACTTCGTGCTGCAACAGGCGCAGGACTGGGTGCCGTACGTATTGGTGGTTGCCGCGAGCAGCTTCCTCTACATCTCGGTGGCCGACCTGATGCCGCAGATGCACGAACGGGTATCCCTGGCCGATGCGGTGCCGCAATTGCTGCTGGTGGGCGTGGGCGTGGTGCTGATCTACAGCGTCACGACGCTGATGCACCACGGGCATGATCACGAGGCGGGCGCCGGCCACGGCGCGGCGCGTACAGAGCACGTGCATACGCATTGAACCGCAGCGTGCGCGATACCCGGCTTTGCTTTCGAACCTGGCCGGTCGTGTCGTGGATGCCGCAAGGCGAACCGCGGGACATCGGCTCCGCCTTGATTCCTACCAGGAGTTCGCCATGAGTTTTTCCGCCGCCGCCGGCAATGTCGCCCCCACCGTGATCCACACGGACGCCCAGGGGCTGGCCCACGGGGATTTCCAGTTGCCCGTGGCCGATGGATCCATCAGCGCCTATTACGCCGCCCCCGAAGGCAGGCGCGACCTGCCAGTGGTGCTGGTGATCCAGGAAATCTTCGGGGTGCACGAGCACATCAAGGATATCTGCCGCCGGGTGGCCAAGGCCGGTTATCTGGCCGTGGCCGCGAATCTGTACGAGCGCCAGGGCGATGCGTCGACCTATACCGATATTCCCAAGCTGATCTCCGAAATCGTCAGCAAGGTGCCCGACGAGCAGGTGTTCGCCGACCTGGACGCCAGCGTGGCGTGGGCCGCGCAGCATGGCGGTGACCCGAAGCGGGTGGCGGTGACAGGGTTCTGCTGGGGCGGGCGCCTGACCTGGATGTACGCGGCGCACAATCCGGACGTGAAGGTGGGCGTGGCCTGGTATGGCCGACTGAGTTCGGGGCACGGACCGTTGATCAAGCGCTTCGCGTTCGATGTGGTCAATGAACTGCATGCGCCGGTGCTGGGCCTGTATGGCGCCAAGGATGCCAGCATTCCTGTGTCGGATATCGAAATAATGAAAACCAAGCTGGCCGGCGGCAATGAAAATGCCAGGCGCTCCGAGTTCGTGGTGTACCCGCAGGCGGATCATGCTTTCCTGGCGGATTACCGGATGAGTTATCAGGCGGAAGCGGCCAAGGATGGGTGGGGGAGGATGCTGGAGTGGTTCAAGCGGTACCTTTGAGAGGGATTGTGCCCTTGGCGTCATGAGAAGCCGCTGCGCGTTTGCGTGGCGGTTTTTTTTAGGGGGTGTTGCTTTCGTAGGCCGCCCGGCGCGGGTGCCGCACGGGTGGGCGCGCCTGCGATTGCGGTCCGGAGCCTTCGCTCCGGACTACCCCAACCTCAACCTCGTACGCCTTCGGCTTCCTACGGTTTCCGTCGGGCGCATCTGACGGCGCGCCCACCCGTGCGGCACCCGCGCCGGGCTACCGGTTTCGAGGCATGGGGCGCTGCTGGACCGCGGCGGCATGCGAGAGGTTTGCGGGGCCCGCCAGGGTCGGCTGCGCGGGCAGCCGATCCTGCATACGCGGTGTGCGGCGTCGGGGCCGGGTTCGCTGCGCGCGCGCGGGAAGAGGGGGGCGATAGGTAGTGCGGTGTCGCGGAGAGAACTGTCCGCCTATTGCGCCCCGTAGATGAATGAAGGGGAGCGAGTTCTATCGCATGCGGCAATCGCCACCGTGCGACACAGTTGCTTCAAGCCGGGGTAGCCCCCAACGGTGGCAGCCATTGCTGGGCAGCGCGGGAGCCTTCAAAAATCTCCCGCCAGGATGGCCGGCCCGCCGCCCGGCCGCCCGAAGGCGGGCCAGCCCCCTCGGGGGGCAGCAAGCGCGCGAAGCGCGCGCGGCGTGGGGGCCGGCCCGCCGCCCGGCCGCCCGAAGGCGGGCCAGCCCCCTCGGGGGGCAGCAAGCGCGCGAAGCGCGCGCCGCGTGGGGGCCCTAATTCCCCGCTTCGCGCAGGCGGCTGGGGAGGAGTTCGCCGTGGCGGGCCAGGAGGGGATAGGCGGCGGCGCCGACCAGGTGGGAGTTGATGCCCTTCATGTCGCGCAGGATGTCGAGGTAGAGGGCGCCGACTTCGGCGGCGTCGACCTGGCCGCCCTTGATTTTCTGCAGATGGGCGTCCGCGGCCTGCGTTTCGATGGTGCGGAAACGGGACTTTTCGCCAGCCAGGGCGCGGGCCTGGCGCAGGTCGTCGTTGACGAACAGGGCGGCGGCCTGGCGCTGGTTGGAGATCAGTTCACCCAGGGTGTCGTCGAGGCTGGCGCGTTGTTCGGGGGAGAAGGTCCAGCCCTGCTTGCGCAGCTTGGCGATGTGGCTGAGCAGGCCGTGGTGGGCGATGTCGCCGGCATGGCCGATGTTGCTGATGAAGGCAAGGATGTCATCCATGCGCTGCACGTCGTCGCGCGTCATGTTTTCCTGGTCGAGCGTGGCCAGGTAAGTGGTGATGGCGCTTTCGAGCTTGTCCAGGGCCGTGTCGAGCTGGCGCGCCTGCACCATGCGGTGGCGATTGTCGCGCTTGAAGCCGGCGCGCGCGTACAGCAGCAGGGTCTGCAGCATGTCGGCCATGCGCAGGGCTTCGCGGGCGGCGTTGCCCAGCGCGACGGCGGGCACGTCGTGGGCCCATTCGTCCAGGTATTGCGGGCGGGACGGGTCATTGGGATCGGCGCGCTTGGGCAGCCAGCGGGTCAGCAGGGCGGCGTAGGGCGCCAGCAGCGGCAGGAACGCCAGCGCAATGACGGCGTTGAAGAGGGTGTGGAAGTTGGCGACGGCGCGCGCCGGGTCGCTGGACATCTCGCTCATCAGCGGTTGCAGCCAGGGCAGCAGCACCAGGCCGGCCAGCACCCCCAGGATGCGGGTCAGCAGGTTGCCCAGGGGCAGGCGGCGGGCGGCGGGGTCGTCGCCGGTGACGCCCTCGATCATGGGGTTGATGGCGGTGCCGAGGTTGGCGCCCAGCACCAGCGCGAAAGCCACGTGCGGCGCCACCATGTGATGGCTGGCCAGCGACATGACCAGCACCACCACGGCGACGCTGGAGTGGGCGGCCCAGGTGAAGGCGGCAGACAGCAGCACGGCCGCCACCGGCTGGGTGGCCAGGGCGTCCAGGATCATGCCCAGCATGGGAGCGGTCTGGAACGGCTCGAACAGTTCCACCAGTTGGTGCAGCGACAGCAGCAGCAGGCCGAGGCCGATGAAGACGCGGCCCAGGTCGCGGGTGCGGCCCGGCGGATAGCGGCGGAACATCCAGACGCCGGCGAGGATCAGGATGGGCGCCAGCGAGGTCAGGTCGAACGACAGCAACTGCACGATCAGCGTGGTGCCGACGTTGGCGCCGAGCATGGCGGCCAGGGCCGGCACCAGGCCGACCACGCCGCCCGCGGCAAAGCCGGTGATCATCAGGCCGGTGGCGGTGCTGCTCTGCAGCGCCGCGGTGATGCCCAGGCCGGCGGCGAAGGCGCGCAAGCGGGTGCCCAGCGCCCGGCCGAGGGCAGCGCCGAGGGCGGCGCCGAAGGCGCGTTGCACGCCTGTCTGGACCATGTGCACGCCCCACAGCAGCAGGGCGACGTAGCCGGCGAAGTCAAGCAGGGTAATGAGTCCGGACATCCTGGGGTGGTTCCATTCTTTTTATGACAAGAAATAATTCTGTAATGATCGCATGCCGGGGCAGGTGGGGAAACCCGTCCCTGGAATACAGCATACGCCCCGCAGGGCTTTGCTGCGTAGTGTCGGACCTTGCGCGTATCATTGCCGGATCATTCTTGGATGCAGGGGAGTTGCGGTGGCCGTTTCCGTTTTCGATCTGTTCAAAATAGGCATAGGCCCGTCGAGTTCCCATACCGTCGGCCCCATGCGGGCCGCATTGCTGTTTGCCCAGGGGCTGGAGCGCGACGGCCTGCTGCCCAAGGTGGCGAGCGTGCGCGCCGAACTCTATGGGTCGCTCGGCGCCACGGGCAAGGGCCACGGCACCGACAAGGGCGTGCTGCTGGGCCTGATGGGCGAGGCCCCGGATACCGTCGACCCCGCCGCCATCGCCGGCATGATCGCCTCGGTGCGGGCCAGCCGCCAGCTGCCGTTGCTGGGCCACTATCCGGTGCCGTTCGTGGAAAAGGAACACATGATGTTCTACCGCCGCGAAGCCATGGCCGAGCACCCCAACGGCATGAAATTCCACGCCTTCGATGCCGAGGGCCAGTCGCTGCGCGAGGCCCGTTACCTGTCGGTGGGCGGCGGCTTCGTGGTGACGGCGGGCGCGTCCAACAGCCAGGTCATCGCCGCGCACGACCAGTTGCCGTACCCGTTCCGCACCGGCCGCGAGTTGCTGACCATGTGCCGCGAGAGCGGCCTGAGCGTGGCCCAGTTGATGATGAAGAACGAGCTGACCTGGCGCGAGGCCGGCGAGGTCGCGGCCGGGCTGGACCGCATCTGGCAGGTGATGCAGGACTGCGTTTCGCGCGGCTGCGGCATCAACTATCCCGAAGCCGACGGCGAGCTGCCGGGTCCGCTGCGGGTGCGCCGCCGCGCCCCCGAACTGTACCGCAACCTGACCCAGCGCGCCGAGCGCACGCTGTCCGATCCGCTGTCGGTGATGGACTGGGTCAACTTGTACGCCATGGCGGTGAACGAGGAAAACGCCGCCGGCGGCCGGGTGGTGACGGCGCCGACCAACGGCGCGGCGGGCATCATCCCGGCGGTGCTGCACTACTACGACCGTTTTGTCCCCGGTTCCAACCGCGAGGGCGTGCGCGACTTCCTGCTGACCGCGGCGGCCGTGGGCCTGCTGTACAAGTACAACGCCTCGCTGTCCGGCGCCGAAGTCGGCTGCCAGGGCGAGGTCGGCGTGGCCTGTTCGATGGCGGCTGGCGGCCTGGCCGCTGCGCTGGGCGGCTCGGTCGAGCAGGTCGAGAACGCGGCCGAGATCGGCATGGAGCACAACCTGGGCCTGACCTGCGACCCGGTCGGCGGATTGGTGCAGATTCCCTGTATCGAACGCAACGCCATGGCCTCGATCAAGGCCGTCAACGCCGCCCGCATGGCATTGCGCGGCGACGGCCAGCACTACGTGTCGCTGGATTCGGTCATCAAGACCATGCGCGAGACCGGCGCCGACATGAAGACCAAGTACAAGGAAACGGCGCGCGGCGGCCTGGCGGTGAATATCGTCGAGTGCTGAGGCGGGCGCGCCCCAAACAAAAAGCCCCTTGATCGCTCAAGGGGCTTTTTTTCATTGCCGAGCCGCCTCAGGATGAAAACGCGCCTTCGGGGGGGCCAGCAAGCCGCTGGCGCGGCGCGGAGGCTTTTCTCGTGGGCCGTTGCCGGGATCAGATCACGCGGGCGTTCTGCAGCGCGGCGATGCGGGCCGGGATCGGCGGGTGCGAGGCGAACATGGCCGCCAGGCCGCCCTTGCCGGTGATGCCGGAGGCTTCGAACGACTTGGGCAGTTCGCCCGGTTCCAGGCCGCCCAGGCGGGCCAGGGCGCGGATCATGGGTTCGCGGGCGCCCATCAGGTGGGCCGAGCCGGCGTCGGCGCGGTATTCGCGCTGGCGCGAGAACCAGGCCACGATGATCGAGGCCAGGATGCCGAAAATGATCTCACAGACGATCACGGTGACCATGTAGCCGGGGCCGAGGCCGCGTTCGTTCTTGAACACCACGCGGTCGATGAAGTAGCCGACCACGCGCGCCAGGAACACCACGAAGGTGTTGACCACGCCCTGGATCAGGGTCAGCGTGACCATGTCGCCGTTGGCGATGTGGGCCACTTCGTGGGCCAGCACCGCCGCCACTTCCTCTTCGCTCATGCTTTCGAGCAGGCCGGTCGACACCGCCACCAGCGAGTCGTTCTTGAAGGCGCCGGTGGCGAACGCGTTGGGCGCGCCGTCGTAGATGGCGACTTCCGGGCGGCCGATGCCGGCGCGATCGGCGAGCTGGTGGACGGTGTCCAGCAGCCAGGCCTCGCGCTGGTTGCGCGGCGCGTTCGGATCCAGCACCTGGGCACCGGTGCTCCATTTGGCCATGGGCTTGCTGATCAGCAGCGAGATGATGGCGCCGGTGAAGCCGACCACGACCGAGAAGATCAACAGCGCCTGCAGGTTCAGGCCGTTGGCGGTCAGGTAGCGGTCTACGCCCAGGATGCGCAGCGTGGCCGACAGCACGAGCATGACGGCCAGGTTGGTAATGACGAAAAGGATGATGCGTTTCATGCTTTTTTTGTTCCTCAGCGAGCGGGACTTGTGCGGGATTGGACTGTGCCGCGGCGCAGCAGTTCCCCGACTGCCGGCGCCGCCCCCGGTGACGGAGAGTATAGTATCGCTTTCCCCTATTTCCCCCTCACTTTCACCTGAGCGCTGACCCCCAAATGCAGGCACTTTGGATGTTGCTGGCGTCCGCCATGTTCGCCATCATGGGGTCGTTCGTGAAGCTGGGCACCGAGCACGGCGCGACGCTGCCGCAAGTGGTGCTGTTCCGCGGCCTGCCATCGGTGGTGCTGCTGCTGATCTGGGCGCGCGCCGGGCGCCAGTCGATCGTGCCCACCAGCTGGAAACTGCACCTGTGGCGCAACCTGTCCGGCGTCACCTCGATGTGGCTCGGTTTCTTCGCCATCTCCCATCTGCCCCTGGCCACCGCCACCAGCCTGAACTACACGGCGCCGCTGTTCATCGCGTGCTGGATGCTGGGGTGGGGCGGGGCGCAGCGCGACCCGGTGCGGATCGCGGCCGTGGCCCTGGGCTTTTTGGGCGTGATCGCGGTGCTGCGTCCCAGCATCAACGAAGACCAGTGGCTGGCTGCCCTGCTGGGCCTGGGGGCGGGCGCCATGTCGGCCATCGCCATGATGCAGATCCGCCAGCTGGGCCGTATCGGCGAGCCCGAGTGGCGCACGGTGCTGTTCTTTTCGGTGGCGGTGTGCGCTTCCAGCTTCGCCGGCCTGGGCTTCGAGGGCTGGGGCCAGGCCGACTGGACCGGTTACAGCTCGCTGCTGGGCGTGGGCGTGACGGGCCTGTTCGGCCAGTTGGCCATGACGCGGGCGTTCGGCCTGGGGTCTGCATTGCTGACCGCGGCCCTGCAATACAGCACGATCATCTTCGCGGCCCTGCTCGGCATGGGTTTCTGGGGCGATACCCTGGACGGCCTGGCCTGGGCCGGGATGGGCCTGATCATTTCGGCGGGCCTGCTGTCGGTCTGGCGCACCATGCGTGACCCCAAGCCGACCTGATCCCGCCAACCCGACCCTATCAGAGGAGAATTTCCGATGACGATGACCCTGATTTCCGCGGCCGACCTGGCCACGCACCTGGGCGCGGCGGACGTGCGCGTGTTCGACGTGCGCCACGACCTGACCAACCACGCGGCCGGCCGTGAAGCCTATGCCGCCGGCCATATTCCCGGCGCCCGCTACCTCGACCACGAAACCGAGCTGGCCGCCGCCCGGACCGGCAAGAACGGCCGCCATCCGCTGCCCGACCGCGGCCAGTTCGGCGCCTTGATGGCGGCGCACGGCGTCACGCCCGAAACCCTGGTGGTGGCCTATGACGCCAGCGGCGGCATGTACGCCGCGCACCTGTGGTGGATGCTGCGCTGGCTGGGTCACGACCGGGTGGCCGTGCTCGACGGCGGCTGGCAGGCCTGGCAGGCCGCCGGGCTGCCCACCTCCACCGAGGCGGCCGCGCCGGTGCAGGCGGGTGCGCCGGTGACGCCGGCGGCGCCGCTCGTGGGCAGCGTGGATGCGCAGGCGGTGCTGGACAACATCGCCCGGCCCGCGTTCACCGTGATCGACGCGCGCGCCGCCAACCGCTATCGCGGCGAGGTCGAGCCGATGGATCCGGTGGCCGGCCACATCCCCGGCGCGCTGAATCGTCCGAACGGCCAGAACCTGCAGGCCGACGGCCGCTTCAAGGACGCGGCGCAGTTGCGCGAGGAATTCACCGCCCTGCTGGACGGCCGCGACCCCGGGGCCATCGTGCACCAGTGCGGCTCGGGCATCACGGCCTGCCACAACCTGCTGTCGATGGAAATCGCCGGCCTGGCCGGCTCGCGGCTTTATCCGGGCTCGTGGAGCGAGTGGTGCAGCGATCCGTCCCGGCCGGTGGCCAAGGGCGAGTGAACGCACCGGCCGGCCCCGCCGCAAACCGGGCCTGAAACCGCGCCGTGGTATTCCGACGGCGCGGGTGGCGGTCTTACCAGACCGCCGCCAGCTTGACCCGTCCGGAGACGCTTTCGGCGATCTCCAGGAAGTGGTCCAGCGGCGGCGTGGCCAGCCCTGGCACCTTGGCCATGTCGTCCCAGCGCCTCAGGCGGATCGCATCCGGCGCGCCCGGCATGCTGGCGAAATCCACCGCCTGGCCCGCATCGAAGCTGCCCCCCTGAAGCGCCAGGCTGCGCTTCGAATCCTCCGAAAGCGACGCTTCATACTGCGGCTCCACATAGCAGAGGTAGCGCTTGGCCTCCACGTGCAGCCGGATCGGGTCCAGCACCGCCGAGCTGAACAGCCCGCGCAGGAACGGCAGCACGAAATACTGGTGCTTGTCGTCGATGCCGCGCAGCGTGGGCGTGTCGGGATGGTCGGCGATCAGGTGCCCGAGGTCGTGCAGCAGGCAGGCGGTGATCAATTGGGCATTGGCGCCATTGCGTTCGGCCAGCGTCGCGGTCTGCAACGCATGCCGCAAATGGCTGACGGATTCGCCATGATAGGAACGGTGCCCGCGTTCCAGGAAAAGCTGTTCGATGTCCTGCAGGGTCAAGGCCATGGTTGTCTCCTGAGTGGCCGCAAGGGGAAGAGGCGGGCAGTGATCCCTGGGATCAGCCGGCTGCCGGCGCCATCTCCAGAAAGCGCGCGATGAGTTGCACCGGTTGGCGCTCGCGCAGGCAGTACAGGTATTCATGCATCACGACGTCGGCGCCCTCGATGTCCAGGGCCGCCAGCTCGGGATGGGACGGAATTTCGCGTGACGGGATCAGGCTGATGCCCAGTTCGCACAGGATCGCCTGGCGGATCGATTCGCGGCTGCCGATTTCCAGCGTGCGCTTGACCGTCACGCCGGCCGCCTGCAGGGCTTCTTCGGTCAACTGGCGCGTCATCGAGCCGGGTTCGCGCAGCAGCAGAGCGTGATCGGCCAGGTCCGCCAGCGCCACCTTGCCGCGCCGCGCCAGCGGGTGGCCGCGGTGCGTCACCACGCGGATCGGGTCGGCCGCGATCATGCGGCGGTACAAATGCTTGTCATCCATCAGAAACGAGGACGTGGCAATCTCGATGCGATAGTCGTGCAGCGCCTGCAGCATGCTCTGCGAGTTGCCGATGGCCACGGTCAGGTCGATGCCGGGGTAGAGCTGGTTGTAGCGGCGCACCGTGTCCATGATGTAGTACGGCCCGGTGGCGCCGATGCGCAGGTTGCCCTCGCGCAGGTCGCTGGCGTCGCGCAGCCGGAAATCGATCTCGGTTTCCTGCTGCACCAGCTTTTCGACCATCGGCATCAGGCTGTGCCCGGCATCCGACAGTCGCATGCCGCGGCCCTGGCGGTGGAACAGCTCGACGCCATAGCGCGATTCCAACTGGCGCAGTTGCCCCGTCACCGTGGGTTGGCTGACGCCCAACTGGGCCGCGGCCTTGGTGACGGTGCCGCAGCGAGCCACGGCATAGAAGGATTTGAGTTCGGCGACGAGCACGTTGGGCAGGGCCTGTAAACGGATGAATTGGTGGACGGATTGCGCAAGACCGCCAGTACACCAAAATAATTTGATGTTTTTATTACTGCATTTGCGCGAAGTGTCATAAACACTCAATACGCGCCTTCCATACTGCCTTCGTTCCCAGACCGGAGGCCCCATGGCCCAACAGCTCCAACGCGATACCAATACTGTTCCGACCGGCGCCGCGCCGCCGCACGGAGCGCCGCGCGGGGGCTTTCTTTCGGTCAGCAATCTCGTCAAGCGCTTCGGCAGCCATACGGCGCTGTCGGATGTGTCGCTGGATATTCGCGCTGGCGAACTGGTGTGCCTGCTGGGTCCGTCGGGTTGCGGCAAGACCACGCTGCTGCGCGCCATCGCCGGGCTTGAGCGCCAGGACAGCGGCACCATTTTGCTGTCGGGCCGGGATATCTCCCATGCCGAGCCGCAGGAGCGCGACTACGGCATCCTGTTCCAGTCCTACGCGTTGTTTCCCAACCTGACCGTGGCCCAGAACGTGGCCTACGGTTTGAGCGGCAAGCGCGCCCATCGCAAGCACGTGGCCGACCGGGTCGAGGAAATGCTGACGCTGGTGGGCCTGGCCGGCGCCTCTCATAAATATCCGGGACAGATCTCCGGGGGCCAGCAGCAGCGCGTCGCCCTGGCCCGCGCGCTGGCGCCGTCGCCGTCCCTGTTGCTGCTGGACGAGCCGATGTCGGCGCTGGACGCCCGCGTGCGCGAACACCTGCGCATCGAATTGCGCGCGCTGCAGAAGCGCCTGTCGATCACCACGCTGATGGTGACGCACGACCAGGAGGAAGCGATGGTCATGGCCGACCGCATCGCCGTCATGAACGGCGGCGTCATCGAGCAGTTCGGCACCCCGCGCGAACTGTATCGCCAGCCTGGCTCGGCCTTCATCGCCGATTTCGTCGGCGAGGCCAACTGGCTGCCGTTCGAGCGTATCGACGCGCACCGCGCCCGCGTCGGCCGCCAGGAACTGGCGGTGGACGAGGCGCTGGAGCGCAACGTCGGCAAGCTGTTCGTGCGGCCCGAGGCGGTGCGCGTGAGCGTGGCGCGTCCGGAGCAGCCCAACACCATGCTGGCCGACGTGCTCGATGGCGTGTTCCTGGGCCGCGGCTACCGCCTGGCGCTGCGCCTGGAAGGCGTGCCCGGCGCCACCGTGCATTCGATCGTGTCCCCCGAAACCGGAGACGCCCTGCTGGGCCCTCACGCCGCCAGCCGCTGCTGGGTGGAGCTGCCGCGCCATGCGATTCGCGCCTACGCTTGATCCGGCTTCGAGCCGCGCACCCGCCGCCATGTCCGCGCCCGCCGACACGTCCGTCGCCCCCGCTTCTGCGTCACTGGGCCGCCGGCCGCTGCCCGCCTGGGTCGGGGCCTTCGGACTGACGCTGGGGCAGGGCGCCCTGGCGCTGGGCCTGGCGCTGTTCCTGGCCCTGCCGCTGGTGGCCATCCTGGCCAAATCGGTCACCGACGCCAATGGCGACTGGGCCGGCCTGTCGGTGGTGCTGGGCATCATCGGTGCCGACGGTTTCCTGGGCATGGTCGGGCGCAGCCTGACGGTGGGCGTGGTCACCATGATGCTGGTGGTGCCCTGCGCCTACGCCTTCGCCTATGCCCTGACGCGCAGCCGCATTCCCGGCAAGGGCCTGCTGCGCACCATCGCGCTGCTGCCGCTGCTGGCGCCGTCGCTGCTGCCGGGCATCGCGCTGGTCTACCTGCTGGGCAACCAGGGCCTGCTGAAAGGCCTGTTCGGCGGCGCCACCATCTATGGTTTCTGGGGCATCGTGGCGGGCGAGGCGTTCTACACCTTCCCGCACGCGCTGATGATCCTGCTGACCGGCCTGACGCTGGCCGACGGCCGCCTCTATGACGCGGCGCGCGCCATGGGCGCGGGGCCGCTGCGCACCTTCATGACGGTGACCCTGCCCGGCACGCGTTATGCCGTGTTCTCGGCCTGCTGCGTGGTGTTCACGCTTACGGTGACCGACTTCGGCGTGCCCAAGGTGGTGGGCGGCGACTACAACGTGCTGGCGATGGAAGCCTACAAGGCGGTGGTCGGTCAGCAGAACTTCCCCAAGGGCGCCGCCATCGGCATCCTGCTGTTGCTGCCGGCGCTGCTGACCTTCGTGCTCGACCGCCGCCTGCGGGCGCGCCAGGGCGCCCAGTTGAGCGGTCGCGCCCAGCCCTATGCGGCCGGCGCCAACCGCCGGCGCGACGCGGCCTTCCTGCTGCTGGCGGGCGGCATGGCCGGGTTCCTGCTGCTGATCATCGGCGTGGCGGTGTGGGCCTCGTTCGTGAAGATGTGGCCCTACAACCTGTCGCTGTCGCTGCGTTCTTACGACTTCGACAACATGGATGGCGGCGGCTGGCTGGCCTGGCGCAACAGCCTGGAACTGGCCTTCTGCACCGCGCTGATCGGCACGGTGGTGGTGTTCCTGGGCGCCTGGATGATGGAAAAGGTGCCGGCCCGCAGCGCCTCGGCGCGCGGCCTGCGCGGCGTGCTGGGCATGTTGGCGCTGATGCCGATGGCCGTGCCCGGCCTGGTGCTGGGCCTGGGCTACATCTTCTTCTTCAACGGCGCCGCCAATCCGCTCAATGTGCTGTACGGCACCATGCCGCTGCTGGTGCTGTGCACGGTGGTGCACTTCTACACCAGCGCGCACCTGACGGCCGCCACCGCGCTGAACGCGCTGGACCCGGAGTTCGAGGCGGCCTCGGCCTCGCTCAAGGTGCCGCGCATGACCACCTTCCTGCGCGTGACGCTGCCGATGTGCCTGCCGGCCGCGCTCGACGTCGCCCGCTACCTGTTCGTTTCCGCCATGACCACCGTGTCGGCCGTGGTGTTCCTGTACAGCCCGTCCACGGTGCTGGCCGCCGTCGCGGTGCTGAACATGGATGACGCCGGCTTCATCGGCCCGGCCGCCGCCATGTGCACCGTGATCATGGCCAGCTCGGCGGTGGCGGCGCTGCTGCTGCACCTGGCCAGTCGCGCCCTGGTGGCGCGCAGCCAGGCCTGGCGCCGGCCCGCCGCCCTTTGATTTGAATATTCTGCAAGGAAGACCCTCATGACTGTTTCGCCTCTGCCCGTCCGCCTGGAAGCGGTGATTTTCGATTGGGCCGGCACGCTGGTCGACTTCGGTTCGTTCGCCCCGACCAAGGTGTTCGTCGACGCCTTCGCCGAGTTCGGCATGGACGTCACGCTGGAACAGGCCCGCGGCCCGATGGGCGTGGGCAAATGGGACCATATCCGCGCGCTGTGCGACGAGCCCGCCATCGCCAACCAATACCAGGCCCGGTTCGGCCGCCTGCCGACCGACGACGACGTCACCGCCATCTATGAGCGCTTCCTGCCGATGCAGTTGGACAAGGTGGCGCAGTACTCGGCCGCCATTCCCGGCGCGGCCGAGCTGCTGCGCGCGCTGCGCCAGCGCGGCCTGAAGATTGGCTCGTGCTCAGGCTACCCCGGCAGCGTGATGCGCCGCGTGGTCGAGCGCGCCGCCGGCGAAGGCCTCGAACCCGATTGCATCGTCGCCAGCGACGACGTGCCGCGCGCGCGCCCGGCGCCGGCCATGGCGCTCAAGAACGTCGTGGAGCTGGGCCTGACGGATGTGGCCGGCTGCGTCAAGGTCGACGACACCGCCCCCGGCATCGAGGAAGGCCGCCGCGCCGGCATGTGGACCGTCGGCCTGCTGCTGTCGGGCAATGCCGCCGGCCTGACGCTGGACGAATACCTGAGCCTGGACGACAACGGCCGCCGGGCGGCCCGCGAACGCGCCGGCCGCGAACTGTCCGGCGCCGCGCCGCATTACCTGATCGACACCGTGGCCGACCTGCCCGGCGTGATTGCCGATATCGAATCCCGCCTGGCGGCGGGCCAACGCCCCTGAGGCCGCTGGCGCCGGGATCCTGACCCAACCTTTTTTCGCAACGCACCGCGGCGGGCATGGGCCGGCCGCGGCGACCCGACTCACCCTTTTTCCGCCCACCCACGGAGTACCTTCATGAAACGCTTCACGCTGCTTGCCCTGGCCGCCGCTTTCGCCGGCATCACCGGCGCCGCTTCCGCCGAGACCACGCTGACCGTCTACACGGCGCTGGAAGCCGACCAGATCAAGGCCTACCAGGCCGCCTTCGAAAAGGCCAACCCCGACATCAAGATCCAGTGGGTGCGCGACTCCACGGGCATCATCACCGCCAAGCTGCTGGCCGAAAAGGGCAACCCCAAGGCCGACGTGATCTGGGGCCTGGCCGGCACCTCGCTGGGCCTGATGGACAAGGAAGGCATGCTGCAGCCCTACGCCCCCAAGGGCCTGGACCAGATCGCCGCCAACATGCGCGATGCCAAGGCCGAGCCGACCTGGGTCGGCATGGACGGCTTTGCCGCCGCCATCTGCTTTAACACCGTCGAAGCCGAAAAGCAGAAATTGCCCAAGCCCGAATCGTGGCAGGACCTGACCAAGCCGGTCTACGCCGGCAAGATCGTCATGCCGAACCCGGCCTCGTCGGGCACGGGCTTCCTGGACGTCAGCGCCTGGCTGCAGATCTTCGGCGAAGAAAAGGGCTGGGCCTACATGGACGCCCTGCACAAGAACATCGGTTCGTACACGCACTCGGGCTCCAAGCCGTGCAACATGGCGGCCGCCGGCGAATTCCCGATCGGCGTGTCGTTCGACTACCGCGCCGCCAAGCTCAAGGCCGACGGCGCGCCGGTCGAAGCCGTGTTCCCGTCGGAAGGCCTGGGCTGGGAAGTCGAAGCCACCGCCATCGTCAAGGGCACCAAGAACCTGGAAGCCGCGCGCAAGCTGGCCGACTTCTCGGCCAGCCGCGAGGCCAACGAGCTGTACAAGGCCAACTTCGCGGTGCTGGCGATTCCCTCGATCGCCACCTCCAACCCCAACCTGCCGGCCGACCTGACCAAGCGCATGATCAAGAACGACTTCGTCTGGGCCGCCACCAACCGCGACCGCATCATCGCCGAATGGAGCCGCCGCTACGACGGCAAGTCCGAGCCCAAGAAGAAGTAATCGGGCCACCGCGGCGGCCACGCCGCCGCGGCAGGGCGGGCGCCCGGGCGGGCGCTTCCCGGGCAACCTTTCTGCCTCATTCTCCAAATGAAAAAATTCGACGTAGTCGTGGTCGGCGCCGGCATGCTCGGCATCGCCCATGCCTGGGCCGCCGCCAAGCGCGGCCTGTCGGTGGCCGTGATCGAACGCAGCCGCCAGGCGCATGGCGCCACCATCCGCAATTTTGGCCAGGTGATCGTCACCGGCCAGGCCCCCGGCATGATGCTGTCGCACGCCCAGCAGGCGCGCGAGCTGTGGCTGGACCTGGCATCCCAGGCCGGCTTCCATGTGCGCGCCAACGGCGCGCTGGTGCTGGCGCGCGACGCCGGCGAGGCCGACGTGCTGGACGAATTCGCCCGGACCCGCCTGCAACAGGAAGGCTATCGCGCCGAGCTGCTGTCGGGCCGTGAGGTGGCAAAGCTGTATGACGGCCAGCTGGCGCACCACTGCGCCGCGCTGCGCGGGCTGGACGACCTGCAGATCTATTCGCGCGAGGCCTTGCCGGCCATCACCCGCTACCTGGCCGAATCGCTGGGCGTCGAATTCGTCACCGGCACCCTGGCGCGCGCCGTCGAGCAAGGGCAGGTCGCGACCACCGCAGGCGACTTCACCGGTGCGCACGTCTTCGTCTGCCCCGGCCACGACTATCTGACGCTGCTGCCCGAACGGTTCGCGCCGCTGAACCTGGAAGTGACGCGCCTGCAAATGTTGCGCGCGGCTTTCGAGACGCGTCCCATGGCGCTGGACCGCCCGCTGCTCACTGGCCTGTCCTGCGTGCACTACGGCGCCTTCTCGGACCTGCCGTCGGCGTTGGCGCTGCGCGCGCAGATCCAGGCGCGCACGCCGATGCTGCTGGAAAACGGCATCCACCTGCTGATCAGCCCCACGCCTTATGGCGAGCTGATCATCGGCGATTCGCACCGCTACGGCCAGGATGCCTTCCCGTTCAACGACGAGGCCGTCGATAACGCCATGCTGGACCTGGCGTCGCAGGCGCTGGGGGCGCGGCTGCGGGTGCTGGAGCGCTGGCAGGGCGTCTATGGCACGCATGGGCCGGCGCCGTTCTCGGTGATGCCGGTGGACGCTGCCACCACGGTCGCGGTGATGCACTCGGGCGTGGGCATGACGGTCGGGCTGGCGATCGGGGAGCGCACGGTCGCCGCCGCCCTCGGCCGCTGAACTGCCGCCCCGGCAAAAAGAAAGGGCTCGCGATCGCGAGCCCTTTTGCGTTGGCGGAGCGTGTCCTCAGAGCCGCTCCTGCATGATGCGGCGGTACCACTCGTGGAAGTGCTGCATGCCGTCTTCCATCGGCGACTGGTAGGGACCGGTCTCGTTCACGCCGCGCAGCATCAGGGCCTTGCGGCCGGCGTCCATGCGCTCGGCGATCTCGTCGTCCTCGATCGCCGTTTCCATGTAGGCCGCGCGCTGCGCCTCGACGAACTCGCGCTCGAAGGCGGCGATTTCCTCGGGGTAGTAGAACTCGACCACGTTGACGGTTTCCTGCGGGCTCTTGGGATACAGCGTCGACAGCACCAGCACGTGCGGATACAGCTCGATCATGTGGGTCGGGAAATACGTGACCCAGACCGCGCCGAAATCGGGCGCGTCGCCATCGCGGAACGACAGCAGGCGATCGTGCCATTGCTTGTAGACGTCCGAACCCGGTTGCGCCAGCGCGTTGTGCACGCCGACCTTCTGCAGGCTGTACCAGTCGTTGAACTCCCAGGTCAGGTCGTCGCAGGTGACGAAGCGGCCCAGGCCGGGGTGGAACGGGCCGACGTGGTAGTCCTCCAGGTACACCTCGATGAAGGTCTTCCAGTTGTAGTTGCACTGGTGCACTTCGACGTGGTCCAGCACGTAATCGCCGAAGTCGAACTCGGGCCGCGCGAACAGCGGCGCCATGTCGGCGGCCGGGTCGCGCGGGCCTTCGAACAGCAGGCCATGGCAATCACGCAGCCGGAACTTCTGCAGGTTCATGCACGGCGTGGTCTCGAACTGCGGCGCGCCCAGCAGCTCGCCCTGGTTGTTGTAGGTCCAGCGGTGCAGCGGGCAGACGATGTTGCCGCCGGTGGCCTTGAGGCTGCCGTGCGAATTGCAATGGCCGGTGACGTCGCCGGCCTGGCCGCCCAGCATCAATGCCTGGCGGTGGCGGCAGACATTTGAGATGAGTTCAACGCCCTGCTGGTTGCGAACCAGCACGCGCCCTCCATTTTCCTGGGCCAAGGTGCGCCAATCCCCGACCTCGGGCACCAGCTTCTGGTGGCCGACGTACAGCGAGGATTGCTTGAAAATGAGTTCTTGCTCGCGGGCAAAGAGGGCTTCGTCAAAATAAGCACTGACGGGTAGCTGGGTGCGAGCTGGCACAACATGTGCCATCCGACCGATGTCGGTCATGATTCCCTCCGCTCGGATGAATATTTCCCCCAACGCCGCGCCCACTGTGTACTACGTACCAGCTGGGCTGACCTGCCCTCAAATGGGGGCCTCTTTCTGGGGCGGCCCGGCGTTAAAAAGCCAGGACGGCTTGAGCTTCGTCACATCCCCTGCCGCTGTTGCGACATTGTTGCGTCGCTGTTGCTTCACCACTGCTGCCTCACTATTGCGCGTTTGAGCGCTGTCGTGTTTTGCAATCGCGGTATGCAAGAGGGGTGGCTAAATCCGTTCTGGCGCGAAGAAAAATCGGTGTCTGGCCGATCAAGTAAGCCGTCAATTGTACCCCAACCCTTTTCCCCACGCCCGTGAAGATCGGTGAAGCTTAGTGAAGATCCGGCCGCGCTGGTTTGACCGCGCGCAAAACCTGAATAACCTTGCGCATCGTAGGTTTTTCAGACCAGCCTGCGGGTGGCGGGATGGCGCCGCAGCAACCAGCTGCTGGCGGCGGACAAGGCGAACACCGCCAGGGTCAACAGGGGCACGACCCAGGCGTCGCGGCGCGCGCCGCTGATGGCGCCGGCCCGGTGCGCCACATCCAGGAACACCGGATGGATCAGGTAGACCCCGAAGGTCAGCGGAGCCAGCGAC
The DNA here is from genome assembly GCF_052906545.1 of Achromobacter sp. CSND-B12. Lineage (NCBI taxonomy): Bacteria > Pseudomonadati > Pseudomonadota > Betaproteobacteria > Burkholderiales > Alcaligenaceae > Achromobacter > Achromobacter sp. CSND-B12. Next base: position 5,075,867 of record NZ_JBREGJ010000001.1, read on the forward strand.
GCCAATCGCGGCAGCCGCGGCGACGAGACGATGAGCTGGAATGCCGCCAGCGACATGAACGGCACGGTCAGGCTGAAGTAGTCGTAGAAATAGGTGTTCAGCGTTCGGTTGCTGGACATGGTGTACACGCCCAGAGCCGTGGCCGCCACGCTCGCGGCCAGCACCAGGGCCGGCCGGGGCACGCGCAGCTCGCCGTCGAAGATCTGGCGCCCGGCGACGAAATAGCCCAGGTAGGGCAGGAACCAGGTCAGGAAGAAACCGGGTTGCGCGCCGAGGGCGCGGCGATAGAGCGCATCGAGGATGGCCAGGCCCAGAATGCCCACCACCCACAGCGAACGCGAGCGCGCGCTGCTGCGCGCATACAGCAGCCGCACCAGCGGCGCGAACAGGTACAGCCCCACGATCATGTAGAGATACCAGAGGTGGTAATAAGGTTCCCCTTGGGCGACCTTGCGCGGCCAGAACGAGAAATCGACGTGGCCATCGTCCCACCAGTCCAGGCCGGTGCGCCAGGCCAGGTAGAACAGGCTCCAGAACACCAGCGGCGTCAGGATCCGCGTCGCCCGCTTGCTGTAGAAGCGGCGCGCGTCCTGCGGTTTGTCGGGATCGAGCAGCAGGGCGCCGCTGACCATCACGAACACCGGCACGCACCAGCGCGCCGCCGAATCGTAGAGATTGGCGGCCAGCCACGCGCCATTGCCGAACGCCGCCGGTTCGCTGACGATCAGGGCGGCGCTGTGCAGCAGCACCACCGCCGCGGCGGCAAGCCAGCGGGCGGCATCCAGTCGGGCGTAGCGGTCATCGGTCAAAGGCATCGGACTCCCGGAGACAAGTGAGGCGGGGGAGGGCGCGGCGGCCGTCCTCGCTTTTCACCTTAGCAGCCGGGGCGGCGCGGGTACTGTATCCAGGGGTTAGGTTGCGCATGAAAAACCGACAGGGCCGCGCGGGCGCTGTCGGTTGAGGGGCGCCCTGGGCGCCGGTTCGCGGACGTTGCGGGTCCGTGAACCTTTTGTCACGAAACGGCGGTGGCCGTCATTGCAGGACGATATTGGCCTGCTTGATCAGTTGCGACACGATGGGCTGCTCGTTCCTGATCTGCCGGGCCAGTTCCGACGGGCTGCCGGAACGCGGGTCGATGCCCATCTCCAGCATGCGCTTTTTCACGGCTTCGTCCTTGAGCGTATCTGCCAGGGCCGCCTGCAGCTTTTCCAGCACCGGGGCCGGCGTGCCCTTGGGCGCCACGAAGCTGAACCAGGCGGTCATGTCGAAGCCCGCGTAGCCCTGCTCGGCCAGGGTCGGCAGTTTCGATTCGGTGGCCAGGCGGTTGGGGCTGGTGATGGCGAACACCTTGACCTTGCCGGCCTCGGCCTGCGGCATGCCGGTGGCGACCATGTCGAAGAACAGGTCGACGTCGCCGCTGATCAGCGCCGGCAGGGCCTGGGTCGCGCCCTTGAACGGCACATGCAGGATGTCAATGCCGGCGCGTTCCTTGAACAGTTCGCCCGCCAGGTGCGACGAGGTGCCAGCGCCGAAGGTGGCGAAGGTCAGCTTGCCCGGGTTCTGCTTGGCGTACGCGACCACGTCCGCCGTGCTGTTGAACGGTCGCTTGGGGCTGGACAGCAGCACCAGTGGGCCCACCCCGACCATGCCGATCGGCGCGAAACCGTCGGGATCGTAGGGCAGTTCCTTATACAGGTAGCGGTTGGTCACCAGGGTGGAGTTGGTTGCCATCAGGATGGTGTAGCCGTCCGGCGTCTCGCGCGCCACGAAGGCGGCGCCGATCGAGGTGCCGGCGCCCGCCTTGTTCTCGACGATCATGGGCTGTCCCAGCGTCTTGGCCATGCGCTCGGCCAGCACCCGGGTCAGTACGTCGGTGGCGCCGCCTGCCGGGAACGGCGACACGACCTTGATCGGACGCGACGGATAGGAATCGGCCTGGGCGCCCAGCGCGGCGACGCTGAGCAGTAAACCCGCCAGGAATGGGTAGCGCTTGCGAATCATGTTTTCCCCTTGAAATCGCGTGTGTGTTAAATTCCGAATACTGGAATTTAGTTTTGTTATTCGAAATAAACTATAAAAACGAAGCGAATAGAAATGCAATCTTTTTCTGACCCCAAGCGCATTCCCCATCCCGCCGCCAAGCCCGACCAGAAGCTTGAATTGAGCGCGCCGGCGCGCCGCAAGCGGGCGGGGGCCGTGGGCGAGGGGCCGGTATCACCGGATTTCATCACCGCGCTGGCGCGCGGGCTGGAGGTGCTGCGCTGTTTCCGGCCCGGCGTGGCGGCGCTGGGCAACCTGGATCTGGCCCGCCTGACCGGCCTGCCCAAGCCCACCATCAGCCGCATTACCTACACCCTCACCGAACTGGGCTACCTGCGCTATCACCCCGATACCGGCAAGTACTCGCCGGGCTATGGCGTGCTGGCGTTGGGCTTCGGCCTGTTGGCCGGGCTGGAGGTGCGCGAGCTGGCCAAGGCCTCCATGACCGACCTGGCGCGCGAAACCGGCGGCGCGGTGGCCCTGGGCGCCTTCGACGGCGACGCCATGACCTACGTCGAGGCCATCCATGGTTCGTCCGCTCTCTACCTGCGCCTGCCGGTGGGCTATCGCGCCAGCCTCGACAGCGCCATGGGCCGCGCCTACCTTGCCAGCCTGCCGGCGGCGGCCTGCGCCGACGTGATGGAACGATTGGGGCCGGCCGCGCCGGCGGCTGCCGCGATCGAGCGCGCCCGCGCCGAGTTGCGCGACACGGGTTGCTGCTTCGCGATCGGCGAGTGGCAGTCGGGCATCAATGCCGTGGCGGTGCCATTCACGTCCGTGACCGGGGAGGGCGTGTTCGTCATGAGTTGCGGCGGCCCCGAAGGCCTGCTGCCCGAGGCCGGGTTGCGCACCCAGGTGGCGCCGGCGCTGCGGGCCGCCATCGCGGGCCTGGCGGGCGCTCCCGCCTGAGCGCAAAGGCGCGGCGTGGCGCGACCGTGGTATCTCGTACAATTCACGGATTGATCCACCCCTAGCGCCCTCGGAGACCCGTTTGGCCAAACCCGCACAAGCCGATCCGCAGACCGACGACCGTCCCTTGCCCCAGGATTTCGAAACGGCCCTGGCCGAACTCGAATCGCTGGTCGCGGCCATGGAAGACGGTTCGCTGCCGCTCGAGCAATCGCTGGCCGCGTACCGTCGCGGCGTGGCGTTGACGCGCGTCTGCCAGGACCGCCTGGCCCAGGCCGAACAACAGGTCAAGGTCCTCGAGGGCGACCTGCTGCGCCCGCTGGATCCGGCGGCGCTGGATGACGAATAAGAATCGGATGAAGCAAATACAACTCGCTTTCCCGGAGTGGCTGCAGGGCCGCGTGCGGCATGTCGAAGACGTGCTCGACGATCTCCTGCCGCCCGCCGACGCCGTGCCCGCCCGCCTGCATGAAGCCATGCGCTACGCCGTGCTCGGCGGCGGCAAGCGGGTGCGCGCCGCGCTGGTCTACGCCGCCGGCCAGGCCTGCCCGGTCAGCGGCAGCGTGCTGGCCGTCGAGGCCTCGCTGGACCGCGCCGCCGCGGCGGTGGAACTGATCCACGCCTATTCGCTGGTGCACGACGACCTGCCCTGCATGGACGACGACGTCCTGCGCCGCGGCCGCCCCACCACCCACGTGCAGTTCGACGAAGCCACCGCCATGCTGGCTGGCGACGCGCTGCAGCCGCTGGCCTTCGAATTGCTGGCCTCCATGCCGATCGCCCCGGCGCTGATCGTGCAGGCCACGCAGTCGCTGGCGCGCGCCGCGGGCAGCCAGGGCATGGCCGGCGGCCAGGCCATCGACCTGTTCAGCGTCGGCCGTTCGCTGTCGCGCGACGACCTGCAACTGATGCACAGCATGAAGACCGGCGCCATGCTGGCCTGCAGCGTGGCGCTGGGCGGCATCGTCGCCGGCGCCAGCTCGGCTTCGCGCCAGGCGCTGGACGTCTATGCGCAGGCCATGGGGCTGGCGTTCCAGGTGGTGGATGACATCCTCGACGTGACCGCCGATTCCGCTAGCCTGGGCAAGACGCCGGGCAAGGACGCTGCCGAAAACAAGCCGACCTACGTTTCGCTGCTGGGCCTGGACGAGGCCCGCGCCTTTGCCGGCGAGCTGCGCGAAGCCGCGCTGGCCGCGCTCGAGCCGTTGGGCGATGCCGGTTCGCGCCTGGCCGAACTGGCTGATTTCATCGTCCTCCGAGACCGCTGAACCGTGACCCGTCCGGGCTGGCCGCAGGCCGGGCATACGAACCCCATACAAGCATGACGACAGAATTACTGGACCGCATCCAATCCCCGGCAGACCTCAAGCGCCTGGATCGTCGCGAGCTCAAGCGCCTGGCCGACGAGTTGCGCGGCTTCGTGCTGGAGTCGGTCTCCAAGACCGGCGGCCACCTGTCGTCGAACCTGGGCACGGTGGAGCTGACGCTGGCCCTGCATCAGGTCTTCGACACGCCGCATGACCGCATCGTCTGGGACGTGGGCCACCAATCCTACCCGCACAAGATCCTCACCGGACGCCGCGCCGGCATGGCCAAGCTGCGCCAGCAGGGCGGCATCTCGGGCTTTCCCAAGCGCAGCGAATCCGAGTACGACGCCTTCGGCACCGCGCATTCGTCCACTTCGATCTCGGCCGCGCTGGGCATGGCGGTGGCCTCGCGTAACGCTGGCGTGCAGCGCCAGCACATCGCCGTGATCGGCGACGGCGCGATGTCCGCCGGCATGGCCTTCGAGGCCATGAACAATGCCGGCGTCACCGCCAACATCAATCTGCTGGTGATCCTGAACGACAACGACATGTCGATCTCGCCGCCGGTGGGGGCGCTGAACCGCTACCTGGCGCGCCTGATGTCCGGCCGCTTCTACGCCGCCGCCAAGAACGTCGGCCGCGCCGTGCTGCAACATGTGCCGCCGGTGCTGGAGCTGGCGCGCCGCTTCGAGGAACACGCCAAGGGCATGGTCACGCCGGCCACGCTGTTCGAGGAATTCGGCTTCAACTACGTCGGCCCGATCGACGGTCACGACCTCGATGCGCTGGTGCCGACGCTGCAGAACCTGAAGGCGCTGCAAGGGCTGCAATTCCTGCATGTGGTCACCAAGAAAGGGCAGGGCTACAAGCTGGCCGAGGCCGACCCGGTGCTGTACCACGGCCCGGGCAAGTTCGATCCCGCCGTCGGCATCCAGCAATCCAAGGCGCCCGGCAAGCGCACCTTCACCCAGGTGTTCAGCGACTGGCTCTGCGACATGGGCCAGCAGGATCCGCGCCTGGTGGCTGTCACGCCCGCCATGCGCGAAGGCAGCGGCCTGGTCGAATTCGAGAAGCGCTTCCCGCAACGCTACTTCGACGTCGGCATCGCCGAGCAGCACGCCGTGACGTTCGCCGCCGGCGTGGCCTGCGAAGCGCAGAAGCCGGTGCTGGCGATCTACTCGACCTTCCTGCAGCGCGGTTACGACCAGCTGATCCACGACGTGGCGCTACAGAACCTGGACGTCACCTTCGCGCTCGACCGCGCCGGCATCGTCGGCGCCGACGGCGCCACCCACGCCGGCAACTACGACACCGCCTTCCTGCGCTGCGTGCCAAACATGGTGGTGGCCACGCCCTCGGACGAAAACGAAACCCGCCTGCTGCTGTCCACCTGTTATCAGTATCCCGGCCCGGCCTCGGTGCGCTATCCGCGCGGCGCGGGCTGCGGCGCGGCGGAAACGGCCGGCCTGGACACGGTCGAGCTGGGCCGCGGCGTGGTGCGGCGCGAAGGCCGCAAGATCGCCATTCTTGGCTTCGGCACGCTGCTGCAGCCGGCGCTGGCTGTGGCCGAAAAGCTGGATGCCACCGTGGCCGACATGCGCTTTGTCAAGCCGATCGACCGCGCGCTGATCCTCGACCTGGCCAGCCGCCACGACGCGCTGGTGACGATCGAGGACGCCGCGATCATGGGCGGCGCTGGCAGCGCGGTGCTGGAGGTGCTGGCCGCCGAAGGCGTCTCGATTCCGGTGCTGCAACTGGGCTTCCCCGACGAATTCATCGACCACGGCGATCAGTTGGCGCTGCTGGCCGGAATCGGCCTGGATGCCGCGGGCATCGAGCAATCGATCCGGACGCGCTACGCCGCGCTGCTGGCCTGATTGCGCGCACCCACGGACCGGCCCGGTGGTTTGGTCCGTGTGGCGAAACAGTGTGTTCCGGCCCCGACAGCCTACGAATGAAAGGGTTTTCCCTGGCGCTGGCGGGACTTTGGGCGATAATGGCCCCCTCCTAAAGATTCCTGGGTCTGCGTGTTCACGCCACGCTCGTCGCCCAGACTGGTAAGCCGAAATGAATTCTCCGATCGACCCCGCCATCGTGATGCCCGACGTCCAGAGCTCGACGGACACGCGGCACATCCCGATCCAGCGCGTGGGCATCCGTGGCGTGCGCCACCCCATGCTCATCGAGAACGCCGATGGTTCGCCCCAGGGCACCGTGGCCAACTGGACCCTGACGGTGGCGCTGCCGCCCGAAGAAAAGGGGACGCACATGTCCCGCTTCGTGGCGCTGCTGGAAAAGTACCGCAGCACCCCCATGACGCCGACGCTGTTCCGCGCCATGGCGGCCGACATGCTGCCGCTGCTGCATGCCGAGCGCGGCGACATCACCGCGGCTTTCCCGTACTTCATCAACAAGTCGGCGCCGATCTCCGGCGTGCAGAGCCTGCTGGACTACGAAGTGCAGTGGATCGCCCGCGCCCAGGGCGACCAGGTCGAGTTCGAGCTGGTGGTGCAGGTGCCGGTGACCAGCCTGTGCCCGTGTTCCAAGGCCATCTCCGAATACGGCGCGCACAACCAGCGCTCGCATGTGACGGTCTCGGCCATCCTGGAATCCGACATCAGCATGGACGGCGTCATCCGCCTGATCGAAGACGAAGGCTCGTGTGAGCTCTGGGGCCTGCTCAAGCGCCCCGACGAGAAGTACGTCACCGAACGCGCCTACGACAACCCCAAGTTCGTCGAGGACCTGGTGCGCGACGTGGCGGCCCGCCTGAACGCGCATCCCGGCATCGCGCGCTACCGCGTCGAGGCCGAGAACTTCGAATCGATCCACAACCACTCGGCCTACGCCGTGGTGGAAGGCTGAGTCCTCCGTGCGGCATCCGGCGGCCAATGACTGGCCGCTCATCGCGAGACTGCAGGGGTGGGAAGCGCGGCTGGCCGATCATCTGGCCGGCCGCGGTCGTTTGGGCGTCGCCTTCTACGAGTTCTTCCGCTTCGGCGTGAAGCAGGCCTGGGCCTGCCTGTTCGGCGGCCTGATGTGCGCGCTGCTGCTGGGCACGCACTGGTGGTATCCCAAGGACGCCTGGCTGGCGCGCTACGATTTCCTGACGCTGGCGGCCCTGGCGATCCAGGCGGCGCTGCTGGCCCTGCGCATGGAAACCTGGAGCGAGGCCAAGGTCATCCTGATGTTCCATGTGGTCGGCACCGGCATGGAACTGTTCAAGACAGCGGCTGGCTCCTGGATCTACCCCGAGGCGAGCGTGCTGCGCATCGGCGGCGTGCCGCTCTTCACCGGCTTCATGTACGCCGCGGTCGGCAGCTACCTGGCGCGGGTCTGGCGCCTGTTCGACTTCCGCTTCCGTGCCCATCCGCCGCTGGCGGCGACCGTGGCGCTGTCGGTGCTGATCTACGTGAACTTCTTCGCGCACCATTTCATTGTCGACTTCAGGCTGGCGCTGTTCGGCCTGACGGCGCTGCTGTTCGCCCGCACCTGGGTCTATTTCCGCATCTGGCGCGACTACCGCCGCATGCCGTTGCTGCTGGGCTTCGTGCTGGTGGCGCTGTTCATCTGGTTCGCCGAGAACATCGGCACCTTCGCCAACGCCTGGCGCTATCCCAACCAGTCGCAGGGCTGGGAACTGGTATCCATTGCCAAGCTGGGCTCGTGGTTCCTGCTCATGATCATCAGCTACGTGATGGTCAGCCTGGTCAGCCGGCCGCAGCCGATCGGTGTGGCGGCTGTGCCGCATGCCGTGGGACCGAATAACGCGTCCCCGATTTCCTGAGCGCCGCTGGCTTGCGTCCAGGGGCCCGATCGGCGATAATCGAGAGCTTTCTTGCTCGACCGCCCATGTTTTTTGGGTAGCGGGCTGCCCCTTGCAAGCCATACGCCTCGAAGAAAAAGACCAGTGATAGAGAAAGCACTGGAAAGCCGGAACTGATCGCGAACACGATGTGTGCGCGGACTGATGACGGTGTCGGGCGGACGGCGGGCAAGACATCCTCAAGGAGTTTTACTCATGCGTCACTACGAAGTGGTGTTTATCGTTCACCCCGACCAAAGCGAGCAAGTGCCCGCCATGGTCGAGCGTTACCAAGCGCTGGTCACGGGCCAAGGCGGCTCGGTGCACCGCCTGGAAGACTGGGGCCGCCGTCAACTGGCCTACCCGATCCAGAAGCTCGTCAAGGCTCACTACGTCTGCCTGAACATCGAGTGCGGCCAAGCCACGCTGGATGAGCTGGAACACTCGTTCCGCTACAACGACGCCGTGCTGCGCCACCTGGTCATCAAGACCAAGAAGGCCCAGACCGCTCCCTCGATCATGATGAAGTCGGTCGAGCGCGAAGAAGCCCGCAAGGCTTCGGCGGAAGCTGTCGCGGCTCAGGCCGAGTAAGCAGGGCTCAGGCAGAGCCCATCCCATGAAGTCCCCTTGGTGCCTGGCAGGATGAACAAGCTGGAACTCAGCGCCCGCGTTCTCGAATGCGAGCCTTTGCGCCACACTCCCGCCGGTCTGCCAGCCCTGGAAATGGTGCTGGCGCACGAATCCGAGGTCATCGAAGCCGGCCATCCGCGCCGTGTCGAACTGACGATCTCGGCCGTGGCACTGGGCGATCTGGCGTTGCTGTTGCAAGGAACGGCGCTGGGGTCCGAATTGCAGGTGCAGGGGTTTCTGGCCCCCGTACGCAAGGACTCGGTGAAGTTCAAGCTGCATCTGCAGCAGGCGCGCAGGATCAGCGGCAGCGCAGGACGCGATCCGCTGGTGGCTTGACGGGAAGGGCAACGGGCGCGAGAGCGCCTTCTGAATACGGATAGGTTACGGGGAGTCGGGCCCGATCAAGGCAGACCCGGTCCCCTCAAACATAAGGCACATATCATGGCTTTCTTCGGAAAACGCAAGGAAAAACGCAAATTCACGCAGCAGAACCCGCTCTTCAAGCGTCGTAAGTTCTGCCGCTTCACCGCCGCCGGCGTCGAAGAGATCGACTACAAGGATCTGGACACCCTGCGCGACTTCGTGCAAGAAAACGGCAAGATCATCCCGGCTCGCCTGACCGGCACCAAGGCAATCTACCAGCGCCAGCTGGACACCGCCATCAAGCGCGCGCGCTTCCTGGCCCTGTTGCCTTACACCGACAACCACAACTAATCCGGGGCACTGAAATGCAAGTTATTCTGCTCGAAAAAGTCGTCAACCTGGGTAACCTCGGCGAAGTCGTCCGCGTGCGTGATGGCTACGCCCGCAACTTCCTGATTCCCCAGAAGAAGGCCCGTCGCGCAACCGACGCCGCCCTGAAGGAATTTGAAGCCCGCCGCGCCGAACTGGAAAAGATCCAGGCCGAAAAGCTGGCCGCCGCCCAGGCCCTGGGCGAGCGCGTCAACGGCTACCAGCTGAAGATCGTCCAGAAGGCTGGCGTCGACGGCCGTCTGTTCGGCTCGGTCACCAACGCCGACATCGCCGAAGGTCTGAAGAAGGCCGGTTTCGAAGGCATCGAAAAGGCCCAGGTGCGCATGCCCAATGGCCAGCTCAAGGCCATCGGCGAGTTCCCGATCCAGGTCGCCCTGCACGCCGACGTCGTCGTCGACGTCACGGTGTTGGTCGAAGGCGAACTGTCGTAAGCCTCGCCCCGCGGTAGAAAAAAGCCGGCCCGCGCGCCGGCTTTTTTTCTTTGTGGCTTGTTTTCCGCCGCGGTACTCGCCGCCATTTGCGTGTAGTCTTGCGGGCTGCACGCTTGTCTCCCACGCCGTTTCCTTCGAGGACCTCTTGACCCAGCCGCCCGTCCACCATAACGCCCCCGCCGGATTGCGAGCCTGGCTCGACAGCCTGGACGCCGAGCGCGAGCCGTCGGTGCGCGATGCGACCATCGATGGGGTGCGCTGTATCGTCAAGCGCCGGCGCCCGGGACTGGCGAGCGGCGTGAGCTACGTGTTGCGCTATGCGCGCGCGTTGTTCCTTGGGCTGGGGTGCAAGCTGTTCCTGGGCGAATTCCCGCGGCCCGGCATCCTGTTGCGCAACGGCCTGGAGCACGAGGCCCGGCGCCTGAAGCAATTGCTGCAGGCCGGCTGCCGCGTGCCCGAGGTCTGGTGGCAGGAAGAGGGGCTGCTGGTGCTGGAGTTCGTCGGCGACGACCTGGCCGACCTGATCCGCAACGAAGACACCACCTCGCGCCTGTGGCTGACGCGGGCGGCCGCGACCGACCTGGCCGCCTTCCACGCCCGTGGGCTGTGGCATGGCGGCGCCCAGATCCGCAACATCACCTTGCAGGATGGCGAGTTGTGGCGCATCGACTTCGAGGAAAACATCGGTTCGACGCTGTCGCGGCCGCTGGCGCAGGCCTATGATCTGTTCCAGATGCTGGCGTCGCTGGCATCGTTGCGCAAGTTGCCCGACGAGGTCGGCCGCACCCTGGGTAAACTGGCGCTGGAAGTCTATTTCGAGTGCAATCCCGATCCCGAGGTCAAGGCGCGCCTGCGCCGCCTGACCCGGGTGCTTTCTTTCATCGCCACGCCGTTGCGCCCGCTCCTGGGCCGGCTGCCGTCGCGCGATGTGCAGGGTTTCTTCCGCGTCGCGGATATCCTGCAGCCGTTACTATTGAAGCCATGAACACACCTGCCGATTCCCAGCTCGAATACCTGCGCGTTCCTCCCCATTCGATCGAGGCGGAGCAGTCGGTGCTGGGTGGCCTGCTGCTGGACAACGCAGCCTGGGACCGTATTGCCGACGTGCTGGTCGAAGAGGACTTCTACCGCCACGACCACCGGCTGATCTGGCACCACATCGCCCGCCTGATCGGCCTGGCGCGTCCGGCCGACGTCATCACGGTGCATGAATCGCTGGTCAGCGCGGGCAAGGCCGAGGACGCCGGCGGCCTGGCCTACCTGAACGCGCTGGCGCACAACACGCCGTCGGCCGCCAACATCCGCCGCTATGGCGAAATCGTGCGCGAGCGCGCCATGCTGCGCAAGCTGGTGTCGATCGCCGACGAGATCTCCTCGGCCGCCATGAATCCGCAGGGCAAGGAAGCGCGCCAACTGCTGGACGAGGCCGAGTCCAAGGTGTTCCAGATTGCCCAGGAAGGCGCGCGCGGCGCCGCCGGCTTCCAGGAAATCCAGCCGCTGCTGACGCAGGTGGTCGAACGCATCGACGAGCTCTATCACCGCGAAAGCACTTCTGATGTGACTGGCGTGCCCACCGGTTTCACCGATCTCGACAAGATGACCTCGGGCATGCAGGGCGGCGACCTGATCATCGTGGCCGGCCGCCCGTCCATGGGCAAGACCTCGTTCTCGATGAACATCGGCGAACACGTGGCCATCGAAGAGGGCCTGCCGGTGGCGGTATTCTCGATGGAAATGGGCGCGGTGCAGCTGGCGATGCGTATGCTGGGTTCGGTCGGCCTGCTCGACCAGCACCGCATGCGGACCGGCAAACTGATCGCCGAGGACTGGCCGCGCGTGACCCACGCGGTGCAATTGATGCAGGACGCGCAGGTCTACATCGATGAATCGCCCGCGCTCAGCCCGATGGAAGTGCGCGCCCGCGCGCGGCGCCTGGCGCGCCAGTGCGGCCAGCTCGGCCTGATCATCATCGACTACCTGCAGCTGATGTCGGGCAACGGTTCTGGCGAGAACCGCGCCACCGAGGTGTCGGAAATCAGCCGTTCGCTCAAGGGCCTAGCCAAGGAACTGAACTGTCCGCTGATCGCGCTGTCGCAGCTGAACCGAAGCCTGGAACAGCGCCCCAACAAGCGCCCCGTGATGAGCGACCTGCGCGAATCGGGCGCCATCGAACAGGACGCGGACGTGATCCTGTTCATCTACCGCGACGAAGTCTACAACCCCGATTCGCCGGACAAGGGCACCGCCGAGATCATCATCGGCAAGCAGCGTAACGGCCCGATCGGCACGGTGCGCCTGACCTTCCAGGGTTCCAGCACGCGCTTCCTGAACTTCTCCGGCGCGCAGCCGCGCGACATGTACTGAGCGCCCGGCGCCCGGCCCCCCAAAAAAAAACCGCGCCCGAGCGCGGTTTTTTCATGCGGGCACGGCGATTCACTCGTCCGTTTCGGGGCGCTTGCCGTAGCGCGCGGCCAGCACGCCGCAGACCATCAGCTGGATCTGGTGGAACAGCATCAGCGGCAGCACGATGGCGCCCACCGCATGGCCGGCGAACAGCACCTGCGCCATGGGAATGCCGCTGGCCAGACTCTTCTTGGAGCCGCAGAACAGCAGCGTGATGCGGTCGGGCAGGTTGAAGCCGAACATCTTGCCGGCCAGCGCCGACAGGCCCAGCGCCAGCGCCAGGATGACGGCGCAGCACACCACCAGGCCCAGCAGCGCCGGGATCGGCGTGGAACTCCACAGGCCCTCGTTGATGGCTTCGGAGAACGCGGTATAGACCACCAGCAGGATCGAACCCTGGTCGACGAACTTCAGCATCGCCTTGCGCTTGTGCACCCAGGCGCCGATCCAGCGGCGGGCAAACTGTCCCAGCACGAACGGCAGCAGCAGCTGCAACATGATCTTGCCGACCGCATCGAACGAGATCGGCGCGCTGCCGGCGTTGGCGACCACGGTGCCCACCAGCAGCGGCGTCAGGAAAATCCCCAGCAGGCTCGAGGCCGAGGCGCTGCAGACCGCCGCCGGCACGTTGCCGCGCGCCATCGAGGTGAAGGCGATGGCCGACTGCACGGTGGCCGGCAGGCAGCACAGGAACAGGATGCCGAGATAGAGCTCGGGGGTGACCAGCGGTTCCAGCACCGGCTTGAGCGCCAGGCCCAGCAGCGGGAACATGAGGAACGTGGCCGAGAAGATCGTGAGATGCAGCTTCCAGTGGGTCAGGCCGGCGATGATGGCCTCGCGCGACAGGCGCGCGCCGTGCAGGAAGAACAGCAGGCCGACCGCGATGTTGGTGATCCAGCCGAACACCACCACGCCCTTTCCGTGGGCGGGCAGGATGCTGGCGATGATGACGGTGCAGATCAGGTAGAGGGTGAAGCGGTCGGGCAGGAGGCGGGCAAGGCGTGACATGGAGATAGGGAGGGGAGGAAAAGCGGCGGCGGCGCGCGACAGGCGCCGGAATCGGGGCGTATTGTAGACGCGGGGGCTTGGACGGTCAGGGCGTCATGGCCAGGGCCAGGTCGAACGCGGCGATCAGCGAGGCCTGGTCGGCGACCCCCTTGCCGGCGATGTCGAAGGCGGTGCCGTGGTCGACACTGGTGCGCACGAACGGCAGGCCCACCGTGACATTGACGCCATGATCCAGGCCCAGGTACTTGACCGGGATCAGGCCCTGGTCGTGGTACTGGGCCACCACGATGTCGAACTCGCCGCGGCGCGCTCGCATGAAAATGGTGTCGCCGGGCCACGGGCCGCTGGCGTCGATGCCCTCGTCGCGCGCGCGGCGGATGGCAGGCTCGATGATGTCGATGTCTTCGCGCCCGAACTTGCCGCCTTCGCCGGCATGCGGATTCAGCCCGGCGACCGCGACCCGCGGGCGCGCGATGCCCATCTGGCGGCAGGCATGGTCGGCCAGGCGCATGGCGGTGAGTTCGGCCTCGGGGGTGATGCGCGCCATGACGTCGGCCAGCGCCACATGGATGGTCACCAGCAGCACGCGCAACTCGTCGTTGGCCAGCATCATGGCGAAATCATCGGTGCCGGAGCGTTCGGCCAGGATTTCGGTGTGGCCGGGATAATCGATGCCGGCCTCGTGCATCGATTTCTTGTTCAACGGCGCGGTGACGATGGCGCGGATGTGGCCGGCCCGGGCGTCGTCGATGGCGGCGCAGACATAGTCGTAAGCGGCGCGGCCAGCGGCGGCACTGATCCGGCCATAGGGCAGGTCGGGCGGCAGGGCGGGGCTGCAGGTCACCACCTCGATGCGGCCGGCGTCGCCGCTGGCCTGCCCGGCCCGCGCGATCTCGGTGATCTCCAGGCGCGCGCCCAGCGCGCTGGCGGCGCGGCGCAAGGCGCCGGCGTCGCCATAGACCACGCAGGGGGCGTTCAAGCCCTGGGCGCAGGCCTTGACGACGATTTCGGGGCCGATGCCGGCGGCATCCCCCATGGTGATGCCGACGGGCGGGGGTGTCTTCACGATGGGTTCCCGGCTTATTGCTGCGGCGCGCTCTTGGGCGGCGGAACCTCGCCGCATTCGAACGTGACGGTGGCGCGCTTGGAGCCCAGGCCCGTGGCGTGGTTCGAGGTGATGGCTGGCTTTTGCAGCTTGCGTCCGATCGACTGGCAATACTGGTCGGCGCGCTGCAGCGCCTGGTTCTTGATTTCGACCCAGGTCAGCAATTGCGTGCCGGAACTGTAGGTGACGCTGTAGCTGTTCTTGCCGGTGGGCGTCACTTCGCTCATGCTGGAACAGGCGGTCAGCAGGGCGAGCAAGGCGGAGGCGAGGGCAAGGCGTGCGAACATGGGGAATCCGTAAAAGGCGACAATTCACATTACAACATTATGCCGCTCCCGCTGTCCCCGGGATACACAATACGGAGAAAGGCCAACGTCGCGTGGCGGCTGCCGGCGGGCCGGTCAGCGCGCCGCTAGGGCGCGCCCACGGCGCTGCGCCGATCGACCTTGCGGCTCAGGACGATCGAGGTCTGCGTCTGCTTGACGCCATCGATCAGGCCAATGCGGTCCAGCAGCGCGTCCAGTTGTTCGTGGGTTTCGCAGCGCAGGAAAATCAGGTAGTCGTAGGGGCCGCTGACGGACGAGACTTCCTCGACCTCGGGCATTTTCTCCAGTTCGCGGATCACCGCGGCCGGCGTCTTGGGCAGCACGCTGATGAAGCAATACGCACGCACCGCGGCTTCTTCAAGCAAGCGCCCCAGGCGCACGCCGTAGCCTGCCACGATGTTCTCGCGTTCCAGGCGGGCTATGCGCGCCACCACCGTGGTGCGCGCCAACCCCAGCTTGCGCGCCAGGATGGCGGCGGGTTCACGGGCGTTGGCCTGCAGCAGGCTGAGCAACTGCCGATCGATGGCGTCTAGGCGTTCGTTCATGCGCCCGACCATACAGGCGCGGCGCGGCGCAAGTCAATGCATGTGTCAGCCGTCGGATTCTGGCGGGATGCCGCCGCGGTAGACGCGGCCGTCGAAGACGAAGCGGGTGATGGTCCGGGAGGCGGCGTCGAAGACCCGGTCGCGGCGCGCGGCATCCTGCTCCCGCGCCGGAACCAGGGTGAAACGACAGAGGTCGGCGCCGCTGTCGTAGCGCGCCACGCGCACCAGGTCGGTGACGCCGAACGCCTGGGCATGGTGCGCGAATTCCCGCAATTGCTCCATCTCGTGGAAGGCGCCGTGGTCGCTGACGAGCTGCATGCCGAACTTGCTTTCCTGCGCGGGAGGCGGCGCCGGCGTCGGCGTCGCAAGCGGCGCCCGGGCGATGTCATAGTCGAAGCGCGCGCCGATCTCGCGCATGGCCGCCAGCACCGCCTGCCAGGCCGGGTCGTCCAGGGCCAGGCGGGCGGCGATGGCTAGCAGCCGGTGCTGTCCCAATGCCCGCGGTTGCGGGCCGCCGATATAGCTGGACCAGGGCACGGCATCGTCCAGGCCGGCCAGTTCGGCCATCTGGGCGTCGCCGTATCCCAACCGTTCCTGCAACCGCCGCAGCGCCGCCGCGTCGGGGGGCATGTAGTCGTGGATCGTCTTCATGGGTACGCTCCCGGTTGCCTTGGCGCGCCGTCGCCGCGCCGCGCTACGCTTCATGCTAGCGCGCAGCGCGCGCCTTGCCCAGTGGCCGCGCGCGCCCATGCTAGGATTTGCGCCGACATCAATCCAGGAGGCTTACCCATGGACACCCAGGAACAAATCGCGGTCATCGTGCATACCATCTCGCACCAGGGCGGCCGCATCGATGCGCTCAATTCGGCGTTGTTGACGATGCTGCACCTGGCCAAGGCTTCGCCCGGACTGCGCGAGGCGATCGAGGCCCAGCTGGAGCAAAACTATTCCAGCCTGCTCGCCCGTTCCGAAAACCCGCAGTACGTGGCCGGATTCGAGAGCGTGCGCGACCAGATCGTCGCTGCGCTCAAGTAGCCACACAGTCTCACGGCCCGCCGAAGTTACCCACAACTTCTGTGGACAAGCCTTGGGATAGCGCTGGCATAGGATGCCTTTTTCCTTTGTTTACAACGGCTTGCAAAGTGCGATCAAAGGCGGCGCCAGAGTCGCCCACGAACGGCGCCTGACGCAGGCCGGCAAGGGTCACGCAAGCCGGGTAATATGCCGCCCCATGCGGAATCAGTATCCATTGGAACACCGGAACCGTGGCCTGGCGGCCCGGGGTTCGGAAGCGGCAAAGCTGGCGGCCTTCGACCCCGGCAAACTCTCTCCCGAGGCGCGCCAGAGCTGGGAGCGCCTGGGCCATGGCTTCAAGGCCTGGCACGACTTCGACCAGCGCCATCCGGTCCTGCGGCGGCTGGCCCTGTTGCCCTTCATCGGCGCGTTGTATCGCAAGGCGCGCCGCCGCCACGTGATGCGCGCCAGCGGCAAGCTGGTTTTCTGAAACGGCATCCGCCTGGCGCCGCCACGCATAGGGCCCTAGCGCCGCCGACGGCGGCGCGCATACCACCAATACACCAGCCAGGTTGCCGCGCCGATCACGGCGGCCACCGCCAGCTTGGTTTCCACGCCGTGCAAGCGGCCGAGCAGGGACTCGATGGTCTGCCCGAACAGATAGCCCACCAGGCTGAAGCACAGCGCCCAGATGGCGGCGGCAAGGGCGTTGAGCGCGAGAAAGCGCATGGGCGGAACCTGCGAAACCCCTAGCGCCACCGGTCCCACGGTGCGCAGGCCGTAGAGAAAGCGCAGCGCCAGGATGAAGCCGTGCGGATAGCGGTCGACCGCGGCCAGGGCCTTGCCGAAGGCCGGTTGCGCGCGGATGCGCCGCACGTAGCGATGTTCGCGATAGCGCCTGCCAAGGTAGAACAGCGCCTGGTCGGCCAGGAACGAGCCCGCGAATGCGCACAGCATCACGTAGGGCAGGTGCAGCAGCCGCTGGTGCGACAGGAAACCCGCCAGCACCACCACGCTTTCCCCTTCGAGCAGGGTGCCGCCGAAGACCGCCCACAGGCCATAGTCGACGATGAACTGGTGCAACTGCGGATTCATGGCTGGCGCGCGCCCACGATTCGCGCCAGGGTCACCAGCGCCCGCGCGATTTCGGGGGTGTGGCGCTGGCCACAACTGATGCGCAGGAAATGGTTATAGCGCGCGCTGTTGGAAAACATGGCACCGGGTGCCACGCGGATGCCCTGCTGCAGGGCGGCTTCGAACACTTCCAGCCCGGAGCGGCCGTCCGGCATTTCGACCCACAGCAGCATGCCGCCGGTAGGCATGCTGAGGCGGGTGCCGCGCGGGAAGTGCGCGGCGATGACTTCGGCGGTCTGGTCGCGCTGCGTCTTCAGGAGCCGGCGCAGCCGCGTCAGGTGCCGGTCGTAGGCGCGCGAGCCCAGGTACTCGGCGACCGCCATCTGCGCCAGCGGCTCGTTGGGCCGGCTTTGCGCGAATTTCAGCATCGCGATGCGGGCCTTCCAGCGGCCGCCCAGCAGCCAGCCCAATCGCATGCCGGGCGCCAGGGTCTTGTGCATCGACGCGCAATAGATGACGTTGCCGGTGGGGTCCCAGGACTTGGCGGCGGGCAGCGGGGTGTCGTCGTCGGTCAGCGCGCCATAGGTGTCGTCTTCGATCAACGGCACTTGTTGGCGTTCGCACAAGGCCACCAGCCGCGCCTTCTCGGCATCCGGCATGACGCAGCCGAGCGGATTCTGGAAATTGGGCACCACCACCACCGCGCGGATGTTGCCGTGGGTCTGGAAGGCCAGGTCCAGCGCTTCGATCGACAGTCCGTGCTGCGGGCTGGTGGGAATTTCCAGCGCGCGCATGCCCAGGCTTTCGAGAATCTGCAGCAGGCCGAAGTAGGTCGGCGATTCGACGGCGATGGTATCGCCCGGGCGCGCCACGGCGCGCAACGCCAGGTTCAGCGCTTCGATGCAGCCGTGCGTGACGATGACGTCGTCGGGGGTGGCATTGATACCGTTGGCCAGGGCGCGCCGCGCCAGCACGGTGCGCAGTTCCGGGTGGCCCTGCGGCGGCACCGGGCTGACCAGCACCTGCGGCGCCTGCCGCAGCGCGCGGATCATGGCCTGCTTCAGGTCTTCCATGGGATAGGCGTCCGGCACCGCCGCGGCCAGCGCGAAATTGGCGCTGACGGGATGGGCCTCGCATTTGGCGACGAAGTCCGACACGCGGTCGTGGATGCCGACGTACTGGGCGGCGCCCAGCGCCTGGCGGATGTCGGGTTCGTTGACCGGTGGAATGCTGTTGCGGCGTGGCTTGAGGACGAAATAGCCGGACCGTGGCCGGGCCTCGATCAGGCCGTCGTCTTCCAGCAGCCGGCAGGCCTGCAAAGCGGTCGACAGGCTGACGTGGTGGGTGCGCACCAGGGTGCGCACGGAAGGCATGCGCTGGTCGGGGGCCAGGACCCCGGTCTGAATGGCGCGCCGGTAGTGGTTCGCCAGGCGGAGATATAGCGGTTGCGGGTCCATGCGCCGATCATGCTCCCCTAGGTTGGGTTGAGGGTAGGCACAGATTCACGCAAAGTACACCATAACAGGGCTAAAATCGGAAGACTGCATCGGTACAGAAAGCCGGATTGTGTGGCTGTTGCGCAAAGCAGGGCGCGCGTAGCCTGTGAGGGTCAGATTGGAGATGACCATGGCCCTTTTTTCCGCCCCCGAGCCGCAATCCCTACGCTTCGACCTGCCGGCCGGCGCCAGCCGGCAGGTACGCCTGCGTGCCGGGGCCGCCGTCGTCTGCGTCAGCGGCCGCCTGATCGCGATAGAGCCGTCGTCCAGGCCGGATTTGCCGCCCGGCGGGCGTTTGGCGCCGCCGCCAAGGTTGAATGCCGGCGAGACCTATTGCCTGGCGGAAGGGGGCTGGCTGGCATTGAGCGCGGTGACATCGGCCCAGGTGATCTGCCTGAATCCGCCGGGCATGGCGGCCCGTGCCGTGGCGGTCCTGGCCCGGCTTTTGCACCTGGTACGGGGCAATTGCGCGCCAGCGCGCCTGGGTGCAATGCACAAGATTTCAAAATGATGTATGATTCACACATCAGACGCGGGGTGGAGCAGTCTGGCAGCTCGTCGGGCTCATAACCCGAAGGTCGTAGGTTCAAATCCTGCCCCCGCAACCAGTTTCCAGCAGTACCCGGCGCCATTGGCGGCAAGGTTCCAAGCCTTTGCCAGCGCTGTGAAAAAACCGTGACACGCGTCGCGGTTTTTTTTCGCCCTTCGCTTGCCTTGCATCAAGCCATCGTTCCAGTCGGGAGTTTCCCTGGGTCCACGGACCGCACAGCCGGCGGGCGCTGCGCTACCATGGCTCAAGCGCGCGAGTCCGCCGCATACGAGGAGGGTCCATGGGCACGGCAAAATACGATCATCCCGGCTATGTCGCCGATACCGGCGCCGAAGGCAAGTACCATGTGGGCATCTGGTGCCCGCACGGCTATCCGGCCCACATCCATATCGGCCGGCCTGCCGAACGCGGCGATCCGCAGGCGCTTCTGCGATTGCGCATTCCCGATGGGGTGTTCCAGTCCTTGCCCGACGATCCCGAAACCCTCTGCCGCCGGGCCCTGGGCCAGGCCTTGGGGGCGGGGCTGTTGCGCGCCGTGGCCGTCGACGGCGAATACCAGGAGCTGCGTTTCCAACTCGATGCCGAACCCTGGTCGGGCCCGATGCAGGCGGCCGGCAACGCCTAGGCTGGAGTTACCCACAGCGATTGTGGACAAGCCTTGGGATAGACGCTGTGCATGTCTCGATATGGCAGCAATATCAAGGGCTTGGCCGCGGCGATGAAAAAATGCCCCATACGGGGCTTTTTTCATTCCGGCGGCAGGCGCCGTGACGCGTGCGACAATCGCAGCCCCGGCGGCGTGTGCCGCCTCGGTAATTCCGGATTCCTCCTCATGCATTGCAACCCGCATCCGTTCCGTGGCGGCGCGAAGGCGCCAGCGCCATGAGCGCGTCCTCCTGGCGTGTGGCCGTCATCGGCGGCGGGCCGGCTGGCCTGATGGCCGCCGAAGGCCTGGCCGCGCGCGGCATCCAGGTCGATGTATACGACGCGATGCCATCGGTGGGCCGCAAATTCCTGATGGCCGGCCGTGGCGGGTTGAACCTCACCCACAGTGAAGCCGCGGCGCCGTTCCTGGCGCGCTACGGCGCGCGCGCCGCGCAGATCGAACCCTGGCTGCGCGCGCTGGATGGCGATGGCCTGCGCGCCTGGGCGCGACAGCTCGGCATCGAGACCTTCGTGGGGTCGTCGGGGCGGGTCTTCCCCGCGGAAATGAAGGCCGCGCCCTTGTTGCGGGCCTGGCTGGCGCGCTTGCGAGCGAGCGGCGTGCGCTTCCACATGCGTCACCGTTGGTTGGGCTGGCCGCCGGCCGAGCGGCCCGACGCGGCCAGCCTGCGCTTTGATACGCCCGACGGCGTTCGCACTCAGGCGGCGGACGCCGTGGTGCTGGCGCTGGGCGGCGGAAGCTGGGCCAAACTGGGCTCCGATGGCGCGTGGCTGCCGGGACTGGCGGCGCACGGCATTGCCATGGCGCCCTTGCGGGCGGCCAATTGCGGCTTCGAGGTGGCGTGGTCCTCGCATTTCCGCCAGCGCCATGCCGGCCAGCCGGTCAAGTCGGTCACGCTGCGCTGTGTCGGCGACGCCGGACCCGGGCCGGCCCGCCAGGGCGAATTCGTGGTGACCGAGAGCGGCATCGAGGGCAGCTTGGTGTATGCGTTGTCGGCGCTTTTGCGCGATCGGATCGAAGCGGCCGGCCAGGCCGTGGCGCTGCTCGATCTGGCGCCGGACTGGAGCGACGAAAAGGTACTGGCCGCGATCATGCATCCGCGTGGCGCGCGTTCGATGTCGAGCCACTTGCAGAGCAGGCTGGGGCTGACGGGAGTCAAGGCGGGGTTGCTGCGCGAATGCGCGGGCGCCGACGATTATCGCGACCCGGCGCGCCTGGGCCGATTGATCAAGGCCTTGCCATTGGTATTGCAGCGGACCCGTCCGATCGACGAGGCCATCAGCACGGCGGGGGGCGTGTGCTTCGACGCGTTGGCGCCCGGCCTGATGTTGCGCCAGGCGCCGGGCGTGTTCTGCGCGGGCGAGATGCTGGATTGGGAAGCCCCGACAGGCGGCTACCTGCTGACCGCGTGCATGGCCAGCGGCGTGATCGCCGCCGAGGGCGTGGCGCGGTTCCTGGCGAGCCGCTGAGCGACTTCAGGAGCCGTTGGGATAGGGCGCGGCGCTCTGCGCCGGGCGCGGCGCCAGGTCGTTGACCACGTGGCCGACCACCGCCGGGCCCTCGGGTTGCGTGACGATGCCGATGACCCGGGTGATGGCGCTGGCCGGCATGCTGGTGCCCTGGCCGGGATCCTGCACCAATTGCCAGATCCTGGCGTCCCCGGAAAAACCATCGGTTTCCGTGCTGTCGGGGGCATCCAGACAGCTGCGGGCGAATACTGACCAGTCGGAGGCGCTGCAGGGCAGGCCGTGGGCGGTGGCCAGGCGGGCCAACGCCAGGGGCGCGTCCGCCTGGCTCGCGGCATGTTGCGCGGCCGCGCCCAACGAGACATCCAGCGACAGCAGGCGGAGGAACTCTACGACGTTGTCGGTATTCATGCTGCGGTCTCCCTCTTGTTGGAGCTGTTCTGGCCGGTCGCCCACAGGCGCGCCGGGGCGGGGTCAGCCGGGTGCTTGGCCAAGCATCGCGACCAGCGACTGTTTCAGGCGCGACGAAAAAATGGGTACCGTATGCGAGACGCCGCTGCGGTCGACGCCTTCCTTGAGCTGCACCGACTGCCCCAGGAAAATCTCGGGCGCCGCGGCGATGTCGTTGTATCGGACCAGCAATTGGTCGACTTGTTCCTGGGCATCCGCCAGGGTGCTGCTGGCCGCCAGTTGGCCGGCGGCGTGCGCCTGCAGGATGCGGTGCAGATCGTCGATGAAGAGCGCCAATGCGGCCTGGCCGCGGCATTGCGGCTGTTCCCAGCCCCATGCCTGGGGCCCGCCGCCCGTGTTTTCCGATAGGTGTTTCGTGGTCATTGGAGAATCCTAATCGATTGCCGGCAAATACGCGACAGGCCGCGCAAGGCCGGGCCATGTGACCGCGCGGTTGGCCAGGCCGGCGAGAGACGCCAGCGACACAGCGCGCAAAACGGCGGTCTTTGCGGTATGCTGGCTTCGGTTTTCACGCCTCGATAGGAGATGCCCATGAAGAACAAAGTCATTCTCGTGATGCTGCTTTCGATTGCCGCCATGTCGGCGGGGTGCAATACCGTGGCAGGGGCCGGCAAGGACATCCAGCGCGGTGGCGAGAAAATCGAGGGCGCCGCGACCAAGTAATCCGGGCAGGCGAGCCGGGCAAGCCAGTCTCGGCCGGCATGGGTTTCGCGCTTCGCGGCGCGGCCAGGGCCACGCAGGAATGTTGCGGCATTTCGGGCGTGGCCTTTTTGCGTGCGCTGGCATAATCGCGGAATCCGAATCCGATGGCAGGAAGAATCATGCGCAAGTCTGTGTGGGTGGGCGTCACGTTGATGGCCTTGTTGGGTGGTTGCGCCAGCACGGGCGTCTACGAGTCCGAAACCACGCTGAAGGAAACCTTCAGCGTGGATACCAATTACCAGGCTGCCTTCCGCCGCGCGGGCGAATACGTGCGCACCTGCCACGTCAACGTGCAGCATCCCTACAACGTCGCCTATGCGTGGAAGCACGTCATCGGCGAGAAGGGCGCCCCCGACGAGGTGCAGGTCTACAAAGTGGGTGAAACCGCCAAGATCCTGGAGCTGGTGTCCGCCGAGTCCGACGGGCCGGCCAAGGCCAAGGTCACCGTGACGGTGCTGGGCGAGGGCCGCTGGGACGCGGCCGAGATCGCCGCCGCCCGCGCATCGATCCAGAGCGCCACCCCCGTGTGCCGCAAGGGCGACTAGGCATGGACCCGCGCGCCCAGCAGATCCGCGCCGCCGGCTTGCCGTTCGCGCTGCTGACGGGCGCTTTTCGCCTGCTGGGCTGGTTGAACGGCGGCGCCGCGCTGGGCCTGGTGGCATTCGTGCTCGGCATGGTGGGCGGCGACATCGCCGCGCCCGATCTGCAATTGCCGCTGTTCTTCCTGCTGGCGGGCCTGCTGGTGGCCTGCCTGGGCGTGTTGTTCGCCTACCTGGCGCAGGTCAGTCTGTTGCGCCAGGGCTACACCGGTCGCCTGGGCCGCGGCCACCTGCCGGCGCAGATGCTGGCCATGCTCTGCTACGTGGCCAGCGCCCTGGCATTTTGCGCCGCCTGCTGGCTGGCCGCCGGGCAGGGCGCCACCGATGCCGCCTCGCAAATGACGACTTACGCCACGCTTTGAATTTTCAGGGTAAACCCGTGTGCGCAAAAATGTTGGACTTGCGCATGCGTTGGGCATAATATGCGCAGTGCGTATATAACCCCATTCTCCGGGACCTGCCATGACCATTTCCCAGCAAGCCTTCCTGCGCGACGCGATGCGCCGCCTGAACCTCACGCGCGATGTGTTCGCCACCCGGATCGGCGTCAAGCGCCGGGCCCTGGATACGTGGCTGCTGCCGGAAGGATCGCAGGAATTCCGCGCCATGCCTGAAGTGGTGCAGCGCTTCGTCAGCGAAATCGTGCAGAACGGCGTGCTGCTCGAAAAATATACGCAAAGCGTACAAGAAGGGCCGCTGCGTGAACGCATCGCGGTGGAAGGCAAGCATCAACTGCTGTCGGTGGACCAGTTCACCCGGGAATCGGTGGAAGACCTGTTCCGAGTGGCCGACATGATGCAACCCATCGCGCGCCGCCAGAAGGTCTCGCGCGTGCTGGAAGGCGCAGTGCTGGGCAACCTGTTCTTCGAGGCCAGCACGCGCACCCGCGTCAGCTTCGGCTCGGCCTTCTGCCGCCTGGGCGGCTCGGTGTGCGACACCACGGGCTTCACGTTTTCGTCGATGGCGAAGGGCGAATCCATCTACGACACCAGCCGCGTCATGAGCGGCTACGTCGATGCGATGGTGATCCGCCACCCCGACCAGGGTTCGGTCGCGGAATTCGCGCGCGCCACCAACATCCCGGTGGTCAACGGCGGCGACGGCCCGGGCGAGCATCCCAGCCAGGCCCTGCTGGACCTGTACACGATCCTGACCGAGTTCTCGCGCCTGGGCAAGCTGCTCGACGGCGCGCACATCGCCATGGTGGGCGACCTGAAATACGGGCGCACGGTGCATTCGCTGATCAAGCTGATGGCGCTCTACAAGAACGTCAAGTTTTCGCTGGTGTCGCCCAAGGGACTGGAAATGCCGTCCTACATCGTCGAGCAGGCCAGCCGCAACGGCAACATCATCGAGCAGAAGAGTTCGTTGGCCGAAGGCCTTGCCGGCGCGGACGTGATCTACGCCACGCGCGTGCAGAAGGAGCGCTTCGCCAACGAAGAGAACGAAGGCTATACGCCCGACTTCCAGATCAACCGCGCCATCATCGACGCCTATTGTGGTCCGGACACCATCGTCATGCACCCGCTGCCGCGCGACAGCCGGCCGGGCGCCAACGACCTGAGCGTGGACCTGAACCACGATCCGCGCCTGGCGATCTTCCGCCAGACCGACAACGGTATTCCCATCCGCATGGCCATCTTCGCGGTGCTGCTGGGCGTGGAAGGGCTGGTGCAGCACTCGCTGCGCGATGTGACCTGGCAGCACCCGTCGCACATCGGTCCGGACGACTCGGTGTTCCACGGCCTGGAATAAGGCGTCCGCGGGCCGCGCGGCGGTGTGGTCATGACGGCCGCCGCCGGCGATTTCAAGCATAATCCGCGCTGGTTTTTCCCGTCGCGTGCCGCTCCAGGGCACGCCGTGGAATCTTCGGTCGGATGGTCTTATGTCTTCGAGCAGTCGCGCAGTCCCGTCTTCCCCTGATCCCGCCGGGCAGGCGTGCTACCTCAGCGCTTCCAATGCCCAGGCCTGGCAGGCGGTCTATTCCTCGGTCGATGCCTATACCCGCGGCCAGGTTGCCGCGGTGGTGTCCGACAGCGCCAACGAACTGGTCGACGCCTTTTATTCCACCCTGCTGGCCGATGCCGAGGCCGGGCCGCGCCTGTCCCACGAGATCGTTTCCACGCGCCTGCACAAAGGCATGAAGGGCTGGCTCAGGGGCCTGCTGTGCGTGCGCGAGCAGGGCGACATTGCGGTGTTGATGGCGACCCAGAAAAAAGTGGGCGAAGTCCATGCGCGCGTGCATATCCCGATCCATCTGGTGATGGCCGGCGCCCGCATTCTGAAAAATGAGATCGCCCAGCGACTGCGCGCCAGCGACCTGGATGGCATGGCTGCGTCGATCGCGACCCAGTACGTCTGCAACCTGTTCGACCTGGCGATCGAGCAGATGAGCCGCGCGTTCATGCGCGACATCAACCGCGGCGCCCGCAACGACGAGGCCTATCGCTTGTTCGCGTTGGGACAGAACATATCGACCGAGCGCGAGCGCCAGCGGGCCGCGTTGCTCGAATGGAGCCAGGCGGTGCTGATCGGCCTGCACTATCGCGCCCCCGAGCAGGTGCTGCCGCGGCTGGCCGCTTCCGAGTTCGGCCTGTGGCTGCAACACAAGGGCGGGGTGCTGTTCGAGAGCGCGCCCGCGCTGGGACAGATCATCGAGGCAGTGGCGCGGCTCGACGACGTGGTGCTGCCACGCCTGCTGCAGGGCGGCCCCGAGTCGCTGCCGGACCAGGTGCGCGAACTGCAGGAACTGGTGGAGCGCATCAAGCATCTGCTCAACGGCCTGTTCGACATGGTGGCCGAGATCGAAAGCGGCAGCGATCCCCTCACCAATGTGCTCAACCGCCGCTTCCTGCCGTCGGTGATCGGCCGCGAGATCCTGATCGCCACGCGCGAGCATTCGACCTTCTCGGTATTGCTGCTGGACATTGATCACTTCAAGGCCATCAATGACAGTCATGGCCACGCTGGCGGCGACCAGGTGCTGCGGCAATTCGCCGAAGTCGTGCATCAGTCCTGTCGCTCCAGCGATTTCGTGTTCCGCTATGGCGGCGAGGAATTCCTGGTGGTGCTGGTGGACACGGCGCGCGAGGCGGCGCTGGCCGCGGCCGAGAAACTGGGCGCGGAAATCCGCCGGCACGCCTTCGCCATTCCGGAAGCGGGCAGTCTGCGGATCACCGCCAGCATCGGCGTGGCGACCTTCGATGGCCATCCGGACTACGCCTACCTGATCGATCGGGCCGACAAGGCCTTGTACCAGGCCAAGCAGGCGGGGCGCGACCGCAGCGTCGCCGGCTAGCTGCCCCCCGAGGGGGCGTTTTCATCTTGAGGCGGCTCGGCGATGAAGGAAGCCCCCACGCCGCGCCTTCGGCTTGCTGCCCCCCAAGGGGGCGTTTTCATCTTGAGGCGGCTCGGCGATGAAGGAAGCCCCCACGCCGCGCCTTCGGCTTGCTGCCCCCCAAGGGGGCGTTTTCATCTTGAGGCGGCTCGGCGATGAAAGAAGCCCCCACGCTGCGCCTTCGGCTTGCTGCCCCCCGAGGGGGCGTTTTCATCTTGAGGCGGCTCGGCGATGAAAGAAGCCCCCACGCTGCGCCTTCGGCTTGCTGCCCCCCGAGGGGGCGTTTTCATCTTGAGGCGGCTCGGCGATGAAAAAAGGCCGCCTCTTGCGAAGGCGGCCTGTGTCGGCGAGGCGGGCTGCGTTCAGATCTTCTTTTCGCCGCCGAGAGCCTCGACCAGCTCGGCCAGCATCTTGGCCAGTTCGCCGGTCATGAGTATCATGTCGGAGTCGAACTTCTCGTCGTCGTTGGCGGCGACGGTGTCGTTGCCTTCCTTGAGCACGTCCAGCGGCGCGACGCGCTTGACGTCCAGGCCCTCGGTCAGCACGAACGAAATGCGGTCGGCCCAGGTCATGGCCAGGCGCGTGCACTGCTTGCCCGACTGGATGTGGCGGCGCACGTCGTCGGCGTCGATGGAGTGCTTGACGTAGCGGATGGCCGCGCCGCTTTCACCGGACGAACGCAGCTCGGTGTCCTGGTCGATGCTGAAGTTGCTCGGCGCTTCGTCTTCCGCCAGCCAACCGGTCATCGCGGAGGCGGGCGACTGCGCCACGTACAGGTTTTCGAGCGGGAACGGGTCCACGCACTTGGCCAAAAGGCCGATGACTTCATCGGCCTTGGCCGAGGCGGCGGCGTCGATCACCAGCCAGTGGTTCTGCGGGTCGATCCACACGCGGGTGTCGCGGTACACGCTGAAGGCGCGCGGCAGCAGTTCGTCAGTGACGCGCTCCTTGATTTCCTTCATCTGCTTGCGGCCCGGCTTGTAGCCTTGCTGCTCTTCGATTTCCTGGGCGCGCGCCTTGGCGACCTGGTTGACGACGGTGCTGGGCAGCAGCTTTTTCTCGGCGCGCAGATTCAGCAGGATCTGCCCGCCCACGACGTGGGCCAGCCCGCCGTTTTCGCGCGGCGGGACCCAGCCCAGGCTTTGCATTTCGAGGTTGTTGCCGGCCTGGTAGGCATGCCGCGCAAGCGTTTCTTCAAGCTGCTCGCCGGTCAGCGTCCACGGCGAGGAGAGACGGTAAATCTTGAGATTCTTGAACCACATGAGCGTCGGCCAAAAGGGTTGATTCTATACGACGCGGACCGCTTTGCCGTAGCGGCGCAATACGATGGGGCCAGGCGACACGTTCTGTCACTGACAGGGGGACGGCCTTGCGGTAATGTCCGCGACATCCCCGTGCAATAGGAGAAGAAGCATGAAGATCGTCGGCGCCATCCTGATCGTGCTGGGCATTGCCGCCCTGGCCTACAAGGGCTTCAGCTACAAGTCCGAGGAAACCGTGCTGCAGGTCGGCTCGGTCAAGGCCACGGCCGAGACCGAGAAGTCCGTGCCAATTCCGATGTGGGCCGGTATTGCCGCGATCGTGGCCGGCGTGCTGGTCATCGGGGTCGGCATGCGCCGTTGAGGCGCATCCCCCGGAAAACCGGAGGCGGCCATCGCGGCCGCCTTTTTTTTGCGCCGGCGTCAGCCACCGCAAAAAAAAGCGGCCCGGCTCAATAAAGGCCGGGCCGGTACGGGAGCACACAATACCGCGTCATAAAAGGCTCGCGGGGAACGCGGTATCGGTGTCAGAACACTAGCCCTGCAACCGCCTGGCAGGGGGATCAATCGCCGGGCGATGAGGCGCAAGGCCGTAATCTGAGGCGCCAGTCTAACGGCGGGGGTCTGACAGCGTCCTGAATCAGGATTGCGCATCGCGTGTCCGCGGTCCATCCAGCCCCGGTCGTTGCCAGGCTGGACGGCCGGCGAGGATTGCGGCGCAAAAAAAAAGCTCCCAGGGGAGCTTTTGAAAGGCCGGGCAGGCGCAGCAGTCCCGCCCGGCGGGGGATGGTCGTTAAGCGTTGATGTCGTTGTCCTTGGACTCGCGCACGAAGAGCGTGCCGATGACCAGGGTCATGACCGCGATGATGATCGGGTACCACAGGCCGTCGTAGATGTTGCCGGTGGCGGCCACCACGGCGAAGGCGACCGGGGGCAGGAAGCCGCCGAACCAGCCGTTGCCGATGTGGTACGGCAGGCTCATCGAGGTGTAGCGGATGCGGGTCGGGAACATTTCCACCAGCATGGCCGCGATCGGGCCGTACACCATGGTCACGTAAATCACCAGGATGGTCAGCAGTACGACGACCATGACGTTGTTGCTCTGCGCCGGATCGGCCTTGGCCGGGTAGCCGTGGCTGCGGATCGCGGTGGTCAGGGCCTTGTCCAGCTCGGCGGCCTTGGCCTTGAAGTCGGCCGGGGCCATGCCCTTGCCGTCGAACGAGGCGAATTCGTCGCTGCCGATCTTGACCTTGGCCACCGAGCCGGCCGGGGCCGCCTCGTTCTTGTAGTTCACCGAGTTGCGCGCCATGAACGACTTGACCACGTCGCAGGAGCTGGTGAACGAAGCAGTGCCCACCGGGTTGAACTGGAATGAGCAGGTGGACGGGTCGGCGATGACCGTGACCGGCGCGCTGGCCTGCGCCTTTTCGAGCGCGGGGTTGGCGAAGTGCGTCAGGCCCTGGAAGATCGGGAAGTAGGTTGCGGCGGCGATCAGGCAGCCCGCCATGATGATGGGCTTGCGGCCGATCTTGTCCGACAGCGCGCCGAAGATCACGAAGAACGGCGTGCCGATCAGCAGCGCGATCGCGATCATGATGTTGGCGGTGTTGGCGTCGACCTTCAGCGTCTGCGTCAGGAAGAACAGCGCGTAGAACTGGCCGGTGTACCAGACCACGGCCTGGCCGGCGGTCAGGCCCAGCAGCGCCAGCAGCACGACCTTCAGGTTCTTCCACTGGCCGAACGATTCGGCGATGGGAGCCTTCGAGCCCTTGCCTTCATCCTTCATGCGCTGGAAGGTCGGCGACTCGTTCAATTGCAGGCGGATCCACACCGAGATGCCCAGCAGCACGACCGAGATCAGGAACGGAATGCGCCAGCCCCAGGCCTTGAAGTCGTCCTCGCCCATGAAGGTGCGGATGCCCAGGATCACCAGCAGCGACAGGAACAGGCCGAGCGTGGCGGTAGTCTGGATCCACGACGTGTAGAAGCCGCGGCGGCCGTGCGGCGCGTGCTCGGCGACGTAGGTCGCGGCGCCGCCGTACTCGCCGCCCAGCGCCAGGCCTTGCAGCAGGCGCAGGACGATCAGGATGGCGGGCGCGGCCAGGCCGATACTGGCGTAGCTGGGCAGCACGCCCACCAGGAAGGTGGACAGGCCCATGATCACGATGGTGACCAGGAAGGTGTATTTACGTCCGACCAGGTCGCCCAGGCGGCCGAACACCAGCGCGCCGAAAGGGCGCACCGCGAAACCGGCGGCGAAGGCCAGCAGCGCGAAGATGAAGCCGGCCGTGGGGTTCACGCCGGAGAAGAAGTGCTGGGCGATGATGGCGGCCAGCGAACCGTAAAGATAAAAGTCATACCACTCGAACACCGTGCCCAGCGACGAGGCAAAGATGACGCGGCGTTCATCCTTGGTCATCGGGCGCGGATTCGCGGATGGACCGCGACCTGCCATGGTAGTTGTGCTCATGATGTCTCCTCGATTTTTCTGGCCGGCGGTTTTCCGCCGTGCTTGACCCTCCGCCGGCGGGGCCGACATCGAGCTACCGCAAGGTTGGAACGCCAGGCTGACGGGGTTCTGACGAGACCCTTACCTGAATCTTAAAATTGAAATAAAAGGTAACTTTTCCCTGGGGGGCTAGGGATAGTCCTAGGGACATAGTGGGGAACCTTGCCTCGCCCGGGCGCGAACCTGCCATGCGAAGAATGGGTCGGCAAGATGGGGCGTGCGCCTGTGCGCAAGGGGGGAGCCTTGCATGGCGCCCGCACGCCACGGCAGCCCTAGTCGCCGAGGTCCTCGACCGGTTCGGCGTAGAGCGGAAACACCACCCGGATGCGAGTGCCGGGCAGCTCGGAGTGCGGGGTCGGATGGTCGCTGATGAGGACGGTCGCCTGGTGCTTCTGGGCGATTTCCCGGACGATGGCCAGGCCCAGTCCGCTGCCGTCGGACAGGGTGCCCAGCACGCGGTAGAAGCGGTCGAACACGCGTTCGCGCTCTTCGAGCGCGATGCCGGGGCCAGAGTCCTCGACTTCCAGCACGGCCTGCCCATCGAGGGCTTGCACGCGCACCGTGATGTGGCCGCCGCGCGGCGTGTAGCGCAGCGCGTTGTCGACCAGGTTGTTGAGCAGCTCGGCCAGCAGCAGCGGGTTGCCGTTGATCTCGACCGGGGTCTCCGAACCCTCGAAGCCCAGGTCGGTGCCGAGCGACAGCGCCTGCGGCACCCAGTGCATGGCCTGCTCATAGGCGATGGCGTTCAGGTCGGTGGCGGCCAGCCCGATGGCGCTGGGGTTTTCGGCCCGCGCCAGCAGCAGCAATTGGTTCACCAGGCGGGTGGCGCGTTCGGAGCCGGTCACCAGCTGGCGCAGGCTGGCCTGCATTTCCTCGGGACTGGCGTCGCGCAGGGCCAGCTCGGCCTGGGTGCGCAGGCCGGCCAGCGGCGTCTTCAACTGGTGCGCGGCGTCGGCGACGAAGCGGCGCTGCGCCTGCACGTTGGCGGACAGGCGGTCGAGCAGGTCGTTCATGGCCGCCACCAGCGGCGCGATCTCGGAGGGCGCGGCGCGTTCGTCGATGGGCGACAGGTCGTCCGGCCGGCGCGCCCGCAGCCGCTGCTGCAGCGCGTTCAGCGGCGCGACGCCGCGCGACAGGCCGAACCACACCAGCAACACCGCGATCGGCAGCACCACGAACTGCGGAATGATCACGCCCTTGATGATGTCGTTGGCCAGCTGGGTGCGCTTTTCCACCGTCTCGGCCACGATCAAGAGCGCCGGCTGGGTATTGGGCAGGTTCAGGTCGACCCAGGTGAAGGCCAGGCGTACGCCGAAGCCGCGCAGGGTGTCGTCCTCGTACTGGACTTCGCCGGGTCGCGGCTGGCCGACCGAGGCCGGCAGCGGCAGGGCGCGGTCGCCGCCCAGGTATTCGCCGCGGCTTCCCAGGGCCAGCCAGAACACGCTGTCGGTTTCATCGGCGCGCAGCACCTCGCGCGCCGGGTCGGTCATGCGCAGCACCGCGCGGCCATCCTGGGCATGGACCTGGCGCGTCAGCACGTGCAGGTTGTTGGCCAGCGCGCGGTCGTAGGGCACGTTGGCGATGTTCTGCGCCACCACGTAGGTGATGGCGACGCTCATGGGCCACAAGAGGAACAGCGGCGCCAGCATCCAGTCGAGGATCTCGCCCAGCAGCGAGCGCTGCGGTGGCGCGAAACTGGGGCCGCGGGCCCCGGCCTGCATCACATCCAGCGCTTCCTGGTTGAGCGCCTCCGGCTGTGGCGGTTCAGCTGGCGAGGTAGGCCGCACCCTGGTCCCGTTCGAGGCAATAGCCCAGGCCGCGCACCGTCACGATCTTCACGCCGCTGGGCTCGAGCTTCTTGCGCAGGCGGTGCACGTAGACTTCGATGGCATTGGTGCTGACTTCCTCACCCCATTCGCACAGGTGGTCCACCAGCTGGGTTTTGCTGACCATGCGGCCGCTGCGGGTCAGCAGGATTTCCAGCAGGCTGACCTCGCGCGCGGACAGGTCCAGCGTCTGGTCGTCGACCGTGGCCACGCGCCCGGTCTGGTCGAACACCAGTCGGCCATGCTTGAGCAACGTGGCGCCGCCGCCCGCGCCGCGGCGGGTCAGAGCGCGCACGCGCGCTTCCAGTTCCGACAGGGCGAAGGGCTTGGCCATGTAGTCGTCGGCGCCCAGGTCCA
This sequence comes from Achromobacter sp. CSND-B12, assembly GCF_052906545.1. Classification (NCBI taxonomy): domain Bacteria; kingdom Pseudomonadati; phylum Pseudomonadota; class Betaproteobacteria; order Burkholderiales; family Alcaligenaceae; genus Achromobacter; species Achromobacter sp. CSND-B12. The sequence goes on from NZ_JBREGJ010000001.1 coordinate 5,108,453, forward strand.
GCCCCTTGACGCGCTGCTCGATGCTGTCGGCGGCGGTCAGGATCAGGACAGGCAGGGCGGAATTGCGGGCGCGCAGCCGGCGCAGGACCTCCAGGCCGGCCAGTTGCGGCAGGCCGAGGTCGAGGATCAGCAGGTCGAAGGCCTGGGCCGCCAGCGCCGAATCGGCCGCCAGGCCGTCGCGGACGGCGTCGACCGCGTAACCGTTGTGGCGCAACGAGCGTGACAGGCCGTCGGCCAGGATGCTGTCGTCTTCCGCGATCAGGATGCGCATGGGCAGTCGAAAAGAAGAAGGGCGCCGGGTGAGCGGCGCACGCGTGCCGCCCTCGGTGGGATGCCGGGGCGGCGTGCCGGGAGCGCAATGGGGACATAGCGCCAGTTTTTTCCCTGATTCTGTCATACGGCACCGGGCTTGCCCACTCAGGGAATACGTGGAAAACTGTGGCGCACTGGTTTTTTGTACAGTACAATCCGATGCCATAATCTGCGCTATCGCTTTACCGATCACCGCTTCAGCGCCACAGCTTTCACCGCCAGTTTTCTGGCAACAGCTGTCAGCAACGGCCCGATCACCCCTTGCGACAACCCGCGCGCTGACCGACACCCGTGCCGCGCCCCGATACGTTACAGACCCAGACCTGACAGGACACTACATGGACGACAAAACCACCAAGGCCGCCGCTTCGGAAAAAGCCAAGGCGCTGGCCGCCGCGCTCTCGCAGATCGAAAAGCAGTTCGGCAAGGGCTCGATCATGCGCTACGGCGACAACGAGGTCTCGCATGACATCCAGGTGGTGTCGACCGGCTCGCTGGGGCTGGACATCGCGCTGGGCGTCGGCGGCCTGCCGCGTGGCCGCGTGGTGGAAATCTACGGTCCGGAATCCTCGGGCAAGACCACGCTGACCCTGCAGGTCGTGGCCGAAATGCAGAAGCTGGGCGGCACCTGCGCCTTCGTCGACGCCGAACACGCGCTGGACGTGCAGTACGCCTCGAAGCTGGGCGTCAACCTGGCCGACCTGCTGATCTCGCAGCCGGACACGGGCGAGCAGGCCCTGGAAATCACCGACGCGCTGGTGCGCTCGGGTTCGGTCGACCTGATCGTGGTCGACTCGGTCGCCGCCCTGGTGCCCAAGGCCGAAATCGAAGGCGAAATGGGCGATTCGCTGCCCGGCCTGCAGGCCCGCCTGATGAGCCAGGCGCTGCGCAAGCTGACCGCCACCATCAAGAAGACCAACTGCATGGTCATCTTCATCAACCAGATCCGCATGAAGATCGGCGTGATGTTCGGCAACCCCGAAACCACCACGGGCGGAAACGCGCTCAAGTTCTACGCCTCGGTGCGCCTGGACATCCGCCGCATCGGCTCGATCAAGAAGGGCGACGAGGTCGTCGGCAACGAAACCCGCGTCAAGGTGGTCAAGAACAAGGTCGCGCCCCCGTTCAAGCAGGCCGAGTTCGACATCATGTACGGCGCCGGCATCTCGCGCGAAGGCGAAATCATCGACCTGGGCGTGGCCGCCAACGTGGTGGACAAGTCGGGCGCGTGGTACAGCTACAACGGCAACCGCATCGGCCAGGGCAAGGACAACGTCCGTGAATACCTGAAGGAACACAAGGAACTGGCGATCGAGATCGAAAACCGGGTCCGCGAGAACCAGGGCATCGTCAGCCGCGCCGCGGAATTCGTGCCCACCGCCGAAGACGACAGCGAAGAGTAATCGCGTCGCCCCTTCACCGGATAGCGCCGGGCCCGCCAGCCCGGCCGCCAGCGGCAGGCTCCCGTCCCGGGAGGCCTGCCGCTGGCACATAGAGGAAGCGCATGAGCTGGAAACCGCCCGTCACGTCCGCTGATCGCCTGCGCGCCAGGCTGGACGATGAATTCGAGACCGTGGCCAAGCCCGAAGGGCTGCGCCGCACGTCGGACCTGCGGCGGGCCGCCGAATCCACCGGGGCGTCCGGCCAGGAACCAGAGGGCGCCGGCGCGCCGGCGTCGCAGTGGCAGCGCAGCTCCGAACGGCGCGCGGCCGGCGGGCGCGGCCGGCGTGGCAAGGGCGGTGATGATGGCGATGGCACGGACGAGGGGGCGCAGGCATCCGAAGACAAGTCGCGCCCGCGCCCCAAGGGGCCGTCGCTGAAAATGCGGGCGGTGGGTTATCTGTCGCGGCGCGAGCATGCCCGCGATGAGCTGGCGCGAAAACTCGCGCCCCATGCCGAAGACCCCGATGAGGTCGAGCGCGTGTTGGACGCGCTGGAAAAGGAAGGCTGGCTGTCGACCGAGCGTTTTGCGCAAAGCCTGGTGCACCGCCGCGCCTCGCGCCAGGGGGCGGCCCGCATCGTGCAGGAATTGCGCCAGCACGGCGTGGATGACGCCCAGGTATCCGAGCTGCGCGAGCAATTGCGCGCCACCGAATACGAGCGCGCGCTCGAGGTCTGGCAGAAACGCTTCGGCGCCAAGCCCGGGGATCGCGCCGCCTATGCCAAGCAGGCCCGCTTCCTGGCCAGCCGCGGCTTCGCGCATGACGTCATCCGTCGCATCCTGGGCGCGGGCGACGACGACTGAGCGGGCCGCGCGGCGAGGGCCATTGCCGGCCCGTCGTTGCCTTTTCCTATTTCGCCGACTTGATGCCGCTCAGCGTCTTGAAGCAGACGTCGCGCGTCAATGTCAGGAATTCGTCGATGTACGAGGCGTCGGTGTCCTCGCTGCGCACCGTCGCGTACAAGGTGCGCCACACGCCCTGGGGCCCCAGCCGGCACTGTCGCAGCCAACCCTGGTTCATGTATTCGGTCAGCGCCCAGTTGGGCAGGGCGGCCACGCCGCGGTTGCTGGCCACCAGTTGCGCGATGATGGGCGTCAGTTCCGCCTTGCGGATGGCGGCCGGTTCGACGTCGGCGGGATCCAGGAAGGCCGTGAAGATGTCCAGGCGCTGCTTGTCCACCGGATAGGTGATCAGCGTCTGGTCGGCCAGTTGGTCGGGCATGACGAACTTGCTGCCGGCCAGCGGATTCGATTCGGACACGGCCAGCACCAGTTCGTACTTGAACAGGGGCAGGTACTCGACCGCGTCCAGCGGCTGCGGGTCGGACGTGATCACCAGGTCGAGGTCGCCGCGCACCAGCGCGGGCAGGGGGGCGAACGAGAAGGCCGCCGACAGGTCCAGCGCCACGTCGGGCCATTGCGCGCGGAAGGCGTCGAGCGCCGGCATCAACCACTGGAAGCAGGAATGGCAATCGATGGCCAGGTGCAGGCGGCCGGTGCGGCCCGCGGCCAGCCGCTGCAATTCCCGTTCGGTGGCGCGCATGCGCGGCAGCACTTCGTCGGCCAGCGCCAGCACGCGCAGGCCCGCCGTGGTCAGGCGGGCCGGCCGGGTGCGGCGGTTCAGCAGCGGCGTGCCCAGCCGGGTTTCGAGGTCGCGCAACTGATGCGACAAGGCCGACTGGGTCAGGTGCAGGCGCTCGGCGGCTTCCTGCAGGCTGCCGCCTTCGCGGATGGCGGTCAACGTTTCGAGGTGGCGGATTTCCAGCATGGGGCGGCGGTAGCGGTGAGGATGGCGCCGTCGCCGGGGGGGCAACACGGCGGGAACTCCCGACCAGGGGCGGGCATGAACTTATATTCTATGAGATTTTTTCATCTTATGAATGTAGACATTGATTTTGATTCATTTTGCTTTGGGTCCAGAATAATCGGCACTTGAACAAAATTTGCCTAAGACGCGACTGCCATGACTACGATTCATAATTTGGGGTTCCCCCGCATTGGTGCCCAGCGCGAACTGAAGCGCGCGGTCGAAGCCTATTGGGCGGGTAAGCAGACCGGCGAAACGCTGGAGCAGACCGGCCGCGAGCTGCGCGCCCGGCACTGGCAGGTGCAGGCCGCCGCCGGCGTCAAATTCGTGCCGGTGGGCGATTTCGCCTGGTACGACCAGATCCTGGAATGGACCACGCTGTTGGGCGCCGTGCCGGCGCGGTTCGGCCAGAAGGACAACGAGCCGGTTTCGCTGGACACGCTGTTCCGCATGGGCCGCGGTCGCGCCCCGTCGGGCAAGCCCGCCGCCGCTTGCGAAATGACCAAATGGTTCGACACCAACTACCACTACATCGTGCCGGAACTGGTGCCGGGCCAGGCGTTCCGCATCGCGCGTGAATCGCTGTTCGAGCAGATCCGCGAAGCGCAGGCGCTGGGCCATGCCGTCAAGCCGGTGATCCCGGGTCCGCTGACCTGGCTGTTCCTGGGCAAGGGCGACGCCTTTGCCGGCGGCGCGGCCGACGCGGCCAAGCTGCAATTGCTGGCCAACCTGCTGCCGGTGTACCAGGAAGTGCTGGCCCGCTTCGCCAAGCTGGGCGTGGAGTGGGTGCAGATCGATGAACCCATCCTGGTGCTGGACCTGCCGCAAGCCTGGCGCGATGCCTTCAGGCAGGTCTACGCCACGTTCTCGGCCAGCCCGGTCAAGCTGCTGGTCGCCACCTACTTCGATGGCCTCAAGGACAACCTGGGCACGGCGCTGGCGCTGCCGGTAGCCGGCCTGCACGTGGACCTGGTGCGCGCTCCGGAGCAACTGGCCGACGTGCTGGCCGGCCTGGGCGCCGACAAGGTGCTGTCCGCCGGCGTCATCAACGGCCGCAACATCTGGCGCACCGATCTGGATGCCGCGATTGCGACGCTGGCGCCCGTCAAGCAGCAACTGGGCGAGCGGCTATGGCTGGCGCCGTCGTGCTCGCTGTTGCACGTGCCGGTGGACCTGGCCAACGAAACCGAACTGGACGCCGAGCTCAAGAGCTGGCTGTCGTTCGCCGCGCAGAAGCTGGACGAGTTGAGCTTGCTGGGCCGCGCGCTGGACAGCGCCACCGAGGCCAGCGTGCAGGACGGCCTGGCCCGTCAGCGCGCCGCCCTGGCCGCGCGTCGCTCGTCCGCCCGCATCCACAACCCCGCCGTGGCGCAACGCATGGCCGCCTCGGCCGCGGTATCGCGTGACCGCGCGCCTTTCGCCGGCCGTATCGCCCGGCAGCAGGAAGAGCTCGGCCTGCCGGCGTTCCCGACCACCACCATCGGTTCGTTCCCGCAGACCGCCGAGATCCGCGCGTTGCGCCGCGACTGGAAGGCGGGCGCGCTGACGGATTCGGCCTACGAGAGCGCCATCCGCAAGGAAATCGAGGAAGTGATCCGATTCCAGGAGAAGGTCGGCCTGGACGTGCTGGTGCATGGCGAACCCGAGCGCAACGACATGGTGGAGTACTTCGGCGAGCTGCTGGCCGGCTTTGCCTTCACCAGGAACGGCTGGGTGCAGAGCTACGGTTCGCGTTGCGTCAAGCCGCCGATCATCTTCGGTGACGTGGCGCGCCCCGCGCCGATGACGGTGGGCTGGTCCTCGTACGCCCAGTCGCTGACCGACAAGCCGGTCAAGGGCATGCTGACGGGTCCGGTCACCATCCTGCAGTGGTCGTTCGTGCGCGACGACCAGCCGCGCGAACAGACCTGCCGCCAACTGGCGCTGGCCTTGCGCGACGAGGTGGTGGACCTGGAAGCGGCCGGCATCAGCGTCATCCAGATCGACGAGCCGGCCATCCGCGAGGGCCTGCCGCTGCGCCGCGCCGATTGGCAGGCGTACCTGGACTGGGCCGTGGATTGCTTCCGCCTGTCGACCGCCGGCGTGCGCGACGAGACCCAGATCCACACGCACATGTGCTATTCGGAGTTCAACGACATCATCGAGTCGATCGCCGCCATGGACGCGGACGTGATCACGATTGAGACGTCGCGCTCCAACATGGAACTGCTCAAGGCGTTCGAGGATTTCCGCTATCCGAACGACATCGGCCCGGGCGTCTACGACATCCACTCGCCCAACGTTCCGGAAGTGGACTGGATGGTCGGCCTGATGCAGAAAGCCGCCGCCCGCCTGCCCAAGGAGCGGTTGTGGGTCAATCCGGATTGCGGCCTGAAGACCCGCGCCTGGCCGGAAACCGAAGCGGCGTTGATCGGCATGGTGCAAGCCGCCCGCGCACTGCGCGAAGCCGCCTGACCGGCGGCTGCCGGCCCGCCGTGAGTTTGCCGGGGCCGGCAACCCGGAGCCCCTGTGTTGCGCGCCTGATGCACGCCACAGGGGTTTTTTTCGTCCCTGCTTGAACGAATTCGCACCGTGTGGGTCAATAGGCAAACATCCCATTTGCCGGATTGTCGCCGTACCTATGATTCTCCAAGGCCCCCGTCGGCCGGATCTGCTGCAAGCGGAAACGCTGCCCGATATCCTGGAAGCCACGATCCTGCGGCATCCCGCCGCCATTGCCATCCACTGGCTGGATCAATCCCTCACTTATGACGAACTCGGGCGCCGCGCCGACCTGGCCGCGCACCACCTGATCGAGGCCGGCGTGCGGCCGGGCGACATCGTCGGCCTGTGCCTGCCGCGCGGCGACGAACTGCTCGTCATGCAGGCGGCCATCGCCAAGGCGGGCGCGGCCTGGCTGCCGTTCGAATCCGACACGCCGCCCGAGCGCATGCTGGTTTGCCTGCAGGACGCCGGCGCCCACGGGCTGGTTGCCGGTGGCGAGGTCAGCCTGGACGGCATGGCCACCTGGACGCCTTGGGAATTGGCGGCGGCGGTCGACGCGCCATTGCGGCGCCGGGATGGCCTGCTGCCCGAACATCCCGCCTACGTCATCTACACGTCGGGGTCCACCGGCAAGCCCAAGGGCGTGCCGATCAGCCAGGCCAGCATCTGCCATTTCCTGCGCAGCGAAAACGAGGTGCTCGGCGTGCGCCACGGCGACAAGGTCTACCAGGGCTTCTCGGTTGCCTTCGATATGTCGTTCGAGGAAATCTGGATCAGCTACCTGGTCGGCGCGACGCTGTGGGTGGCGCCCAAGATGCTGACCACCGATCCGGAGGCGCTGCCCGATGCGCTGGCGCGCGAGGGCGTGACCGTGCTGCACGCGGTGCCGACGCTGCTGGCGCTGTTCGCGCGCGACGTGCCGGGCCTGCGCATCGTCAACCTGGGCGGCGAGATGTGCCCGGAGTTCCTGGTGCAGCGCTGGGCCACGCCCGGCCGGCGCCTGTTCAATACCTATGGTCCCACCGAGACCACCGTGTCGGCCAGCCTGGCCGAACTGCTGCCCGGCCAGCCGGTGACCATCGGCACGCCACTGCCCAACTACGGCATGCTGATCCGCGGCGAGGACGGCGCGGTGCTGCCGCAGGGCCAGACCGGCGAGCTCTGTATCACCGGCCCGGGCGTGGCCGGCGGCTATCTGGGGCGCCCCGAACTGACAGCCGAGAAGTTCCTGGCCAACCCGCGTCCCAGCGGCGAACATGACACCCGCATGTACCGCAGCGGCGACCTGGCGCGCATCGATGAGAACGGCCAGATCCAGTGCCTGGGCCGCAGCGACGATCAGGTCAAGGTGCGCGGCTTTCGCGTCGAACTGGGCGAGATCGAGGCCGCGCTGTACCGCCAGGCTGGCGTTGGCGCCGCCGCCGTGGTGCTGCGCGACCTGGCGGGCATCGACCAACTGGTGGCGTTCCTGACGCCGGAGGGCGATGCCCGTCTCGACCCGCACGCGCTGCGGGCGGCGCTGGCCGCCGAACTGCCGGCCTATATGATTCCGGCCCGTTTCGAGCTGGTGGCCGAGGTGCCGCGCCTGACCTCGGGCAAGATCGACCGCAAGGCCTTGAAGGCGCGCGAACTGGCCACGGCGTCCGAGCCCAGCGGCGAGGATGACGTGCCGGTCTCGGCGGGTGAGCAGGCCCTGTTCGAGGCGCTGCGGCCACTCTTTCCGGGCCAGCCGCTGCGGCTGGCGAGCGATTTCTTCCGCGACCTGGGCGGCCATTCGCTGCTGGCGGCGCGGCTGGTGTCGTCGTTGCGCAAGCATCCGCAGTTCTCGGCTCTGACCATGCACGAGCTCTACCAGCATTCGGTGCTGGGGGCCCTGGCGGCCCGGCTCGATGCGCTGGCGCTCGCTTCGGATGAGGTCCAGGCCCCGGCGGCCGAGGCAGCGGTGGTCGAGCGCGCGCCGCAGTGGCGCCGCTGGGCCTGCGGCCTGGCGCAGCTGGCGGTGCTGCCGCTGTTGATCGGCGTGCGCATGCTGATCTGGCTGACGCCGTTCTTCACTTACCACTACTTCACCGGCGACGAGGGCGATTCGGTATGGCGCGCGGTGGCGCTGTCGATCGCCAGCTACCTGGCCTGCAACCTGCTCAGCTTTGGCGTGGCGGTGGTCTGCAAGTGGGGCATCCTGGGGCGACTCAAGGCCGGCCGCTATCCGCTCTATGGCTGGACCTTCTATCGCTGGTGGCTGGTCGACCGCATCCTCGACATCCCGCCGGCTCACCTGCTGGCGGGCTCGCCGTTGCAGGCCTGGTACTTGCGGGCGCTGGGCGCGCGCATTGGCCGCGACACCGCCATCAGCCGCATTTCGGTGCGCGCCCCGGATCTGCTGACGGTGGCTGACGGCGCCAGCATCGGCGCCGCCGTCAACCTGGAGAACTTTGAAGTGCGCGGCGCGCATTGGGAGGTGTCGCCCATCGCGCTGGGCGCGAATGCCTACGTCGGCTCCTACGCGGTGGTGCAGGGCGACGTCGTGATCGAGGACGACGGCCGGCTCGAGGGCCTGTCTTCGCTGCCCGCCGGCGCCCGTATCCCGGCCGGCCAGATATGGACCGGCGCGCCGGCGCGGCACGATCCGCAGGCGCGCGCCCCCGAGCTACCCGCGCGGCCGGCGCGCGAAGGACGCTGGGCGCGGCTGGACGTGCTGGCCTACGCGGCCGGCGGCACGCTGATCGCGGCCCTGTTCTTCATGCCCGTGTTCCCGAGTTTCGTGCTGATCGACTGGATCGACGCGCGCTGGCTCGACCTGATGGGCTCGCGCGTGTCCTGGCCCTACGCGTTCCTGGTCTACCTGTTGCTGGCGCTGCCGGCCAGCGCCTTGCTGCTGCTGCTGACCGTGCTGGTGTCCGCGCTGTTGCGCTGGACGCTGCTGCCGCGCCTGACCAGCGGCCGCTGGCCGGTGTATGGACAAATCTACCTGCGGCGCTGGCTGACCAACCAGATCCAGGAATCCAGCCTGAGCGTGCTGCACGGTTTGTACGCGTCGATCTACGCCGGCACCTGGTACCGGCTGCTGGGCGCCAGGGTCGGGCGCGGCACCGAAATCTCGACCGCGATGGGCATCGTGCCCGACATGTTGACCCTGGGCCGCGACAGCTTCATTGCCGACGGCGTGATGCTGGGCGACGAGGAGATCGACCGGGGCTGGATGACCATGCGGCCCACCGTCATCGGCAATCGCAGCTTCGTTGGCAACGGCGCCTATGTGCCGGACGGCTCGGTGCTGCCCGACGACGTGCTGATCGGCGTGCAGAGCCGGGCCCCGGCCAATGCCCGCATGGCCAGCGGCCAGACCTGGCTCGGCAATCCGCCGTTGGCGCTGCCGGCGCGCGAGCAGGCGGCCGGTTTTCCCGAGCACCTGACCTTCCGCCCCAGCCTGGGCCGCAAGGTGGCGCGCGGCGCGGTCGAGCTGATGCGCATGATCCTGCCGCTGGCGGTGGTGATCGCGGTGGGCTACCTGACGGTCATGAAGGTCATCCCGATCGCCGCGCGCGAGGGATTCCTGGCCGCCTTCGACGAGCTGATGCTGGCCGGGGTGCTCTACGGCGTCGGCACCTTCCTGTTCCTGGTGCTGCTCAAGTGGCTGCTGGTCGGCCGCTACCGGCCGCGTGCCGAGCCCATGTGGACGCCGTTCGTGTGGAAGAGCGAGGCCGTCACCAGCCTGTATGAATCGATCGCGGTGCCCAATTTCTTCAATTTCCTGCGCGCCACGCCCTGGCTACCGCTGGCGCTGCGCTGCATGGGCGCGCGCATCGGCAAGCGCGTGTTCATGGACACCACCGACGTCACCGAGTACGACTGTGTATCAATTGGGGACGATGCCGTCATGCACGCCTGGTCGGGCCCTCAGACCCACCTGTTCGAAGACCGCGTGATGAAAATCGGGCCGGTACGGATCGGCCATGGCGTCAACGTCGGGCCGCGCAGCACCATCCTGTACGACACCCGGGTCGAGGACGGCGCCCGACTGGGGCCGCTGACCCTGGTGCTCAAGGGCGAGAGCATCCCGGCTGGGCAGTCCTGGATGGGTAGCCCGGCCACGCCGTGGACGCGCCAATGAGCCGGCAAGTGTCGGCAAGTGTCGGCAAGTGCCGGCACGCCCGGCGCGGGGCGGGCGCAGCGCGTATTCTGACGGTCGGGGCAGGGCGGGCTGCGCTATACTTTGAAGGTTTTGTTGCCGCGCACCATGCGCCGGCCGTCTCTGCCCCGCAGGCCCCAAGCATGCCCTTGCCACCGCCGGATTGTCCTCGCCAGCCGCTGCACACGCGTTCCATACGCGTGCAGTCGTATGCGCGCGATGACGGCAACTGGGACCTGGAGGCCGAACTCATCGACGTCAAGGCGTACGATTTCCCCAAGCGCGACGGCGAGATGTTCAAGGCGGGGCAACCCATCCACCATATGCACCTGCGCATCACCATCGATGGCGATTTCACCATCGTGGCGGCGCAGGCCGTCTATGATGCCGCGCCTTACGGCGAGCATTGCATGGCCATCGAATCCGCCTACGCTGACCTGATCGGCATGAACCTGCTCAAGGGGTTCCGCCGCCAGGTCAAGGAGCGCTTCGGCCATGTCGAGGGCTGTACGCACATGACCGAACTGTCGCAGGTGCTTCCCACCGCGGCGGTGCAGACCATGGCCAACCGCCGGCGGCAGGAAAGCAACCCGAACCGGCGTCCATTCCAACTGGACGGCTGTCATGCCCTGAGCACCGACGGCCCGGTGGTGGCTGAGCACTATCCCAAGTGGTACACCGGGGGCAGCGCTGAGGCATCGGCCGATTCGACCTCCGATTCACCTTCTCTTTCTCATACGTCCTGACAGGTAACACATGAAAATCCACGAGTATCAAGGCAAGGAACTGCTGAAGCAATTTGGCATCCCGGTGCCGCGCGGGATCCCCGCTCTTTCCGTCGACGAGGCCGTGGCTGCCGCTGAAAAGCTGGGTGGACCGGTCTGGGTCGTCAAGGCACAGATCCACGCGGGCGGCCGCGGCAAGGGCGGCGGCGTGAAGCTGGCGCGCTCGCTGGACGACGTGCGCAAGCTCGCCTCCGAAATCCTGGGCATGCAGCTGGTCACGCACCAGACCGGCCCGGAAGGCCAGAAGGTCCGCCGCCTGTACATCGAAGACGGCGCCGACATCCAGAAGGAATACTACGTGTCGCTGGTCACCGACCGCGCCACCCAGAAGGTCGCCTTCATCGCCTCCAGCGAAGGCGGCATGGACATCGAGGAAGTGGCCCACTCCACCCCCGAGAAGATCGTCACCGAATACATCGACCCGCTGACCGGTCTGTCCGCCGAGCAAGCCACCAAGATCGCCAACGCGATCGGCCTGCCCGCCGACTCGACCGCCCAGGCCGTGGACGTGTTCCAGAAGCTCTACAAGTGCTACATGGACACCGACGCCTCGCTGGTCGAAATCAACCCCCTGAACCGCGACAGCAAGGGCAACATCATCGCCCTGGACGCCAAGTTCAACTTCGACTCCAATGCCCTGTTCCGCCATCCGGAAATCGTCGCCTACCGCGACCTGGACGAAGAAGATCCGGCTGAAATCGAAGCCTCGAAGTTCGACCTGGCCTACATCCAGCTCGACGGCAACATCGGCTGCCTGGTGAACGGCGCCGGCCTGGCCATGGCCACCATGGACACCATCAAGCTGTTCGGCGGCGAGCCGGCCAACTTCCTGGACGTCGGCGGCGGCGCCACGGCCGAGAAGGTCACGGAAGCCTTCAAGATCATGCTCAAGAACAAGAGCGTGAAGGCCATCCTGGTCAACATCTTCGGCGGCATCATGCGCTGCGACGTCATCGCCGAAGGCGTGATCGCCGCTTGCAAGGCCGTCAACCTGAACGTGCCGCTGGTCGTGCGCATGAAGGGCACCAACGAAGAACTCGGCAAGAAGATGCTGGCCGAGTCGGGCCTGCCGATCATCAGCGCCGACACGATGGCCGAAGCCGCCACCCGCGTCGTCGCCGCCGTCAAGTAAAGAGAAAAAATCCAAGGATTCACAAATGTCGATTCTGATCAACAAGGACACCAAGGTCATCACCCAGGGCATCACGGGCAAGACCGGTCAGTTCCACACTCGCATGTGCCGCGAGTACGCCAATGGCAAAGCCGCCTTCGTGGCCGGCGTGAACCCCAAGAAGGCCGGTGAGGACTTCGAAGGCGTGCCGATCTTCGCGTCGGTCAAGGACGCCAAGGCCGATACCGGCGCCACCGTGTCGGTCATCTACGTGCCGCCCGCCGGCGCTGCCGCCGCCATCTGGGAAGCCGTCGAGGCCGAACTGGATCTGGTGATCTGCATCACCGAAGGCATCCCGGTCCGCGACATGCTGGAAGTCAAGAACCGCATGAAGGCCAAGGGCAGCAAGACGCTGCTGCTGGGCCCGAACTGCCCCGGCCTGATCACCCCGGACGAAATCAAGATCGGCATCATGCCCGGTCACATCCACCGCAAGGGCCGCATCGGCATCGTCAGCCGCTCGGGCACCCTGACGTACGAAGCCGTGGCGCAAGTCACCGAGCTGGGCCTGGGTCAATCCAGCGCCGTCGGCATCGGTGGCGACCCCATCAACGGCCTCAAGCACGTCGACGTCCTGAAGATGTTCAATGACGATCCCGACACCGACGCCGTCATCATGATCGGCGAAATCGGCGGCCCGGACGAAGTCAACGCCGCCCAGTGGGCCAAGGACAACATGAAGAAGCCGGTCGTCGGCTTCATCGCCGGTGTCACCGCCCCTCCCGGAAAGCGCATGGGCCACGCCGGCGCGCTGATCTCCGGCGGCGCCGACACGGCCGACGCCAAGCTGGAAGTCATGGAAGCCTGCGGCATCCGCACCACGCGCAACCCCTCCGAAATGGGCAAGCTGCTCAAGTCGGTGCTGTAAGGTTGTCAGCCTGACCCAAAAGGCCCGCTTCGGCGGGCCTTTTTCTTGCCCGCTCACCGCAGGGCCTAGGGGAAATCCCGCGTCCATGATGCGGCCGGGTGAAACATACGGAAAGCTGAACGAAACTATAATGAAAGAAATTCTGCACGTACCCAGCAAGAATGCCGTCGGGCTCGCACCAAGACGGTCAGTACGTCTTTTTGTCTTTTCCACCCATTCATTTGGTTTGTCCTAGGGGGATCACGTCCTAGGAAAGAGAGGTATGGAACTCAGTTCAGCGGCATTCTGGTTAGCGTTGCTCCAGATCATTTGGGTCAACATTCTGCTGTCGGGCGACAACGCCGTGGTAATTGCGCTGGCCGCGCGCTCGCTGCCTCCGGCGCAGCAAAAGAAAGCGATCGTGATCGGCTCTGCCGCCGCGATCATCATGCGTATCGTGCTGACGCTGGTCGCCGCCAAGCTGCTGATGCTGCCGTGGCTCAAGCTTATCGGCGCGTTGCTGCTGGTCTACATCGGCGTGACGCTGCTGTTGCCCGAAGGCGAAGAAGAGGGCGATGGCAAGACCCACGGCAATCTGCTGACCGCAATCCGCACTATCATGATTGCCGACCTCGTGATGAGCCTGGACAACGTGGTGGCCGTGGCCGCCGCGGCCATGGGCGACACGACCCTGCTGGTGCTGGGCCTGGCGATCAGTATTCCGCTGGTCATTTTCGGCAGCACGCTGCTGCTCAAGGTCATCGAGCGCTTCCCCCTCATTGTCTGGGTGGGCGCGGCGCTGCTCGGGTTCATCGCCGGCGAACTGCTGGTGGGCGATCCGGCCCTGCAGGAGCCGGTGGCGCGCATCGACGCGGCCCTGGGCGTGACGCAGCACAGTTTCGCCCTCATGACCGGCGCGATGGGTGCGCTGCTGGTCCTGGCAATTGGCAAAGTTTTGTTGATGCGCCAGAAAGCTGACTGAAAGCTGAACTACAATAATATGTTGTTTTGAATGGGCCCGCCCGCGCCAGGCGCGCGGCGGGCTGGCCGGCACGGGGCCGGCCTTTATTTTGATAAATGCCTTCGGGGGTTCAAATTGCTTGAGTTTTTCCAGACGCTGAGTTGGGCAGCGGTATTCCAGATCATCCTCATCGACATCCTGCTCGGTGGCGACAACGCGGTGGTGATCGCGCTGGCGTGCCGCAACCTGGAGCCCAAGCAACGCATGCAGGGCATCCTGTGGGGCACCGCCGGCGCCATCCTGCTGCGCGTGGTCCTGATCGCCTTCGCGCTGACCCTGCTGTCGATCCCGTTCCTGAAGGTGGTGGGCGGCGCATTGCTGGTGTGGATCGGCGTCAAGCTGCTGATCCCCGAAGACGACGCCCATGGCAACGTGAAGGGCGGGACGTCCATCATCAGCGCCATCAAGACCATCATCATCGCGGACTTCGTGATGAGCCTGGACAACGTCATCGCCATTGCCGGCGCCGCCCAGAACGCTCACGCCGATCACCAGATCGGCCTGGTGATCTTCGGCCTGGTCGTGAGCGTGCCCATCATCATCTGGGGCAGCACGCTGGTCCTGAAGCTGATCGACCGCTACCCGCTGGTGGTGACCTTCGGCGCGGCGTTGCTGGGCTGGATCGCGGGCGGCATGCTGGTTACGGACGTGTTTGTCGAAAGTCAATTCGGCGTCCAGCCCACTGCGGTTAAAATCGGCGTAGAAATCTTCGGCGCCTTGCTCGTTGTTGTCCTTGGACGGTGGCTGGCAAGCCGCAAAACCGCCTCCAAGGAATCCGTACATGAGTCTGCGTAGATCCGCCGATCCCCAGCAATCCGAATCAGGCCTGAGCCTCCTGCAGGGCCTGTTCGTGCTGGCCATCCTCGGGGTCGTGGCGACGGTCATCGTCTCCAACTTCGTTTGATGGCGCGACGTGTCGCTACCGCAACGCTTGGTCATCGCGACCCGCGCCAGCCGGCTTGCCCTGTGGCAAGCCGAGCATGTGCGCGATCGGCTGCGCACGCTGTATCCGGCGTGCGCGGTTGAGCTTCTCACCCTGACGACCCGAGGCGACCAGATCCTCCACCGCACCCTCTCCAAGGTGGGTGGCAAGGGACTCTTCGTCAAGGAACTCGAAACCGCCTTGCTCGACGGCCGCGCCGATCTGGCCGTGCATTGCCTGAAGGACATGCCGGTCGACATGCAGGCCCCGTTCGAGCTGTGCGCGGTGCTCGATCGCGCCGATCCGCGCGACGCCTTTGTCTCCAACCGCTACGCCACGCTGGCCGACCTGCCGGCCGGCGCGGTCGTCGGCACCTCCAGCCTGCGCCGCGAATCGCAGATCCGCGCGCGCTATCCGCAGTTGGTGGTCAAGCCGCTGCGCGGCAACCTCGACACCCGCCTGGGCAAGCTCGATCGCGGTGAATACGACGCCATCGTGCTGGCCGCGGCCGGCCTGAACCGGCTCGGCCTGACCGACCGCATCAGCAGCCTGCTCGATCCCGCCGAAAGCCTGCCGGCGGCAGGACAGGGCGCGCTGACCATCGAAATCCGTGACGATCGCGACGATATGCGCGCCTGGCTGGCGCCGCTGAATGACGCGGGCGCCACGTCGATTTCGCTGGCCGAGCGCGCCGTGTCGCGCCGGCTGGGCGGTTCCTGTCAGGTGCCGCTGGCGGCCTACGCTGAAATCGCCGATGACACCCTGACGCTGCGCGCATTGGTGGCGTCGCCCGATGGCACGCGCATGCTGCGTGCCCACGGCAGCGGCCCGGTGGCCCAGGCCCAGGCGATCGGCGAGGCGGTCGCCGCCGAGCTGTTCGACGCCGGCGCCCAGGCCATCCTCGACGAACTGCAGCAAGACGCCGCCCCCGAGTGATGGAAAGGGCCGCCGCCCGAGCGTCGCGCGTGGCCGTGCTGACACGGCCCGCGGGCCGCAATGAGGCGCTGGCCGACCGTCTGCGTGCCGCCGGCTGGACGCCTTGCGTCCTGCCGGCGCTTGCCATCCATGCCTTGCCGGTGGCCGCGGACGACCTGCCGCGGCCGGCCGACCATGACATGGTGGTGTTCGTCAGCGGCAATGCCGCCCGACAGTACCTGGACCAGCTGGCGCGCGTCGGAGCCTGCACGGCCTGGCCGCGGCAGGTGGTCGTCGCCACGGTCGGGCCGGCCAGCGCGGCGGGGCTGCGGGAAATGCCGTGTTTTGGCGCGAATACAACAGTTCTGCACCCTGGGGACGAGGCCGCCAGCCATGACTCCGAAGCCCTCTGGGAGGTCCTTCGCGGGCTGCCACGGGCTCCCGCCCGGGTTCTGCTGGTCCGCGGCACGCAGGGGCGTGACTGGCTGGGCGAAAAATTGGCGGCGCATGGCGTTGTCGTGACACGTCATGCGGCCTATGCGCGGTCTCCCGCGCAATGGGACGAATCCGAGCTGTCGCGCCTGCGGCGCTGGGCCGCGGAAGGCGTTTTCCCCACCTGGCTCATCACCAGCGGGGAGGGCGCGGACGCGGTGCGCGCACAACTGCGGGCCGCGGGGCTGGCCGCCTGGTGGCAGCGCTGCAGCTTCGTCCTGACCCATCCCTCGCTCGGCGCCCGCGTGCCCGCACCGGCCGGTGGAGCCGGGCAGCAGGCAATGGTAAAAATCTGCATGCCCAACGACGAGTCGATTTTCCAGGCTTTTGTTGCTGCTTGATTCGTTGCTTCGGACTGACACCGAATACAATCGCGTCATGACAGACAAGACTCCCGCTACCGATCCGGCCGTTCACCCGGCCGCCCCGGGCGCCAGCGCGCCCGCATCGGCCCCGGCCGATTCCGTCAAGGCCCGTCCGGCCAAGCGCGGCAGTGGCCCCCTGGTCACCGCCCTGATCATCGTCATCCTGCTGGCCGTCGGCCTGGGATACGCGCTGTGGCAACAGCGTACCCAGTTCGTCGCCGCCGGCCGCGAGGTCGCCTCGCGCCTCGATACGCTGACCGCCGACGTGGCGCAGGCGCGCAAGGACGCGCGCGAAGCGCTGGCGCTGGCGCAAGCTCAGGCCGGTCGCCTGGGCGACCTCGAAGAAAGCGTGCGCGAGACCCAGAGCCAGTACAACGCCCTGCAACAGGCCTGGCAGAACTTCAACGACAGCGCCAGCGACGAACTGCTGGCCAACGACGTCGAGCGCCTGCTGACCATCGGCAGCCAGCAGTTGCGCCTGGCCGGCAACGTCTCCAACGCCATCGTCGCGCTGGAAACGGCGCAGGCGCGGCTGGCCCGCGCCGACCGTCCGCGCTTCTCCAGCCTGCAGCAAGCCATCAATGGCGACCTGGACCGCCTGCGCGCCGTGTCCACCGTGGACATCCCCGCCCAATCGGCGCGGATCGAGCGCCTGACCGCCTTGGTCGGCAAGGCGCCGCTGCTGGTGCCGGACGCTGCCGCGCCCGGTATCGCCGCCGCCGGCGACGCCCGTCCCGCGGCCCCGGCTCCGGTCGTGGCCGACCCACAGGCCGCCTTGCCGGCCGATGCGCCCTGGTGGCAACGCTGGCGCGCCGAAGTGGCGTCCTGGCCTGGCCGTGCCGGTTCGGCGCTGGCGCATGAACTGGGCGGCCTGATCACCATCCAGCGCGTGGACGAACCCGCGGCGCTGCTGTTGTCGCCGGAACAGGCCGACCAGGTGCGCGGCACGCTGCGCCAGCGTCTGCTGACCGTGCAACTGGCCATGTTGATGCGCCAGCCCGCGGTCTGGAAGAGCGAACTCGACAACGTCGGCACCACGCTGGCCAAGTACTTCGACAACCGCTCACCGGACACGGTCGCGGCCCAGAACCTGGCCCGCGAACTGGCGCAGACGGACATCGCCGTGCGCATGCCGGACGTCTCCGACAGCCTGAACGCCGTGGCCGCCCTGCGCGCCGCCGGCTTCAAGACCACCGACCAGGACTAGGCCCATGCGTACCTGGTTCTGGACCCTGCTGCTTGCCGTCATCGCCGTCGCCCTGGCGGTGGTGCTGCGTTCCCATTCCGGCAATGTCCTGCTGCTGGTGTGGCCGTGGCGCATCTCCATGTCGCTGACGCTGGCCGTGCTGTTGATCGTGGCGGCCTTCGTGGTGCTGTACGTGGGCCTGCGCCTGCTGGCCTGGCTGCTGGCGATTCCCGATCGCGTCCGCGCCTGGCGCGGCAAGCGCGCGCAGGCGCGTGATCACGAATTGCTCGAACGCGGCTGGATCGGCCTGCTGGAAGGCCGCTATTCCCATGCCGAGAAAGACCTGACCCGCCTGCTCGACCAGACCAAGGTGCAGACCCGCCGTGTGCTGGCCGCCTTGTCCGCCGCGCGCGCGGCGCATGGCCTGGGTGAATTCGACCGCCGTGACCGCCTGTTGGCCGTGGCCCAGGAACATGCCGGCGCCGAGCCGGGCCTGGTGGAGGCCACCGCCACGGTGTCGGCCGACATGCTGCTCGACCAGGGCCGCGCCGAACGCGCGCTGGCGGTGCTGGCGCCGCTGGCCGACGGCGGCGCGCGTCATTTGCATACCATGCGCCTGCTGCTGCGCGCCCACACGGCCCTGCATCATGACGAGCAGGTCTTCACGCTGGCGCGCGGCCTGCTGCGCCGCAATGCGCTGGCGCGCAGCGAAGGCGACCAACTGATCGACGCGGCCGGCGCGGCGCGCCTGCGCGCGGGTGCGGCCAATGACGCCTGGCGCGCCATCTGGAAAGACCTGAAGGCCGAAGAGCGCCTGCTGCCGGAAATCGCGCTGGCCGGCGCCTCCGCCTTCGAGGCGGCGGGCGAGGCCAACGAGGCCGCCAAGGTGCTGGAAGCCGCCATCGCCGTGAAATTCAATCCCGCCCTGGTGGCTGCCTACGCCCGTTGTGATGCCGGGCAGGTCTCGCGTCGCCTGGCCAAGGCCGAGACCTGGCTGCAGCAGCGTCCCACCGACCCCGATCTGCTGACCGCGCTGGGCATGCTGTGCCTGAACGGCCAGCTGTGGGGCCAGGCCGAGCGCTACCTGCTGCGCAGCCTGTCGCGCCGCAGCGACGCGCAGACGCACGCGCTGCTGGGCAGCCTGTACGACCGCCTCGATCGGCCGGCCGACGCGGTGCGCCACTGGCGCCTGGCGACGGCCGCCAGCATGGCGCTGCCGGTGCTGGCCGCGGACGCGGCGCTGCCGGCCGCGGATACCGGATCGGATCCCTACCACGTCGACGCCGAGGGCGGCTACGCGGTGGGGCTATCGGATGGCGACGCCGAGATCGGCGGCGACTATCCCGCGTTGCCGCCCGCCGTGGCGGCATCGGCGTCCGACTACGTGCTGGATCCGGATGCCCGCGCCAGCAAGGAGCAGCAGGCCCGCGCCCTGGCGCCCGAAGACGCGCCGGTCGTCGGCGGCAGCACCTCCGACATCGACGAGTATTTCGACAGCGCGCCCATTCCCGCGGCGGCTTTCGACAATCCCGTGCCGACCTATACGCCGGCCACGCCGGCCGCCCCCAAGCCGGCCGCGCCGCCCGCCGTGCCGGTGCCGACCACCAAGCCGCCGTTCAAGGACGACGGTTCGCTTTGATCCTCTTTTCAGACTGACAAGGTTCCATCATGAGTTATGACCGCGTGCCCCCCGGCAAGAAGCTGCCGGAAGACTTCAACGTCATCATCGAAATCCCCATGAACGCCGACCCGGTGAAGTACGAGGTCGACAAGGAATCGGGCGCGATCTTCGTCGACCGCTTCATGCTGACGGCCATGCACTACCCGTGCAACTATGGCTACATCCCGCAGACCCTGTCGGAAGATGGCGACCCCGCCGACGTGCTGGTGCTGACCCCGTTCCCGATCCAGATCGGCGCCGTGGTGCGCTGCCGCGCCATCGGCGTGCTGGAAATGGACGATGAGTCCGGCGGCGACGCCAAGCTGCTGGCCGTGCCGATCGAAAAGCTGTACCCCCCGTACCGCAACATCAAGTCCTACGAGGACCTGCCGGCCGAAGACACCGCCCGTATCCAGCATTTCTTCGAGCACTACAAGGACCTGGAAAAGGGCAAGTGGGTCAAGGTCAAGGGCTGGAAGGGCGTCGACGCCGCCCACGAGGAAATCACCAAGAGCGCCGAGCGCTACAACAAGGCCTGATCAGGCCTTGCCACGCCGCGCCGGTGTCGCACCGGCGGGCGTCTTCAGGCGGCGCGGCCGCGACGGCATGATGCCGATCGCTGCCGCGCCGTTGTCTTGCAGGCCCTGCAGATTCTGCGTCACCTGCGCCGCCGCGGCCTGGATGCGTTCCTGCAGTAGCGCCAGCCGCTTGGCCGGGGTGCGCGCCTCGGCGGCGATGAACACCAGGCTGCCCACCACCTTCTGGTCCGGCGTGAAGATGGCCGAACCGATCCCCATCAACCCCGGGTCGACCTCGCCGTGCGACACGCACACGCCGGCCGCCCGCAATTGCTTGAGGTTGGCGCGGAACGCATCCCAGTCCTCGCCCAGCCCGGCCTCGCGGATTTCGGCGGCATGCCACAGCATCAGGTTGCGCAGCTGGTAGGGCGGCAGGTTGGCCAGGATGGGCTTGGCGGTGGCGCCGCGGAACATCGGGAAGGGGCGACCGCGGGCGTAGCTGGATTCGATCGAATGGTCGGTCCAGTAGCGGTCCACGCACATGACCTTGTCGCCGTAATAGCTGCACAGCATCAGGTTGGCGTTGAGTTCGTCGCCGGCGGCGCGCATGACGTCGCGCGCCGCGCGCATCAGCGGATCGTGCCGGCGCAGGTGCCGGTCCAGCTCGATGATGCGCGAGCCGAGCACGTAGGCGCCGCCCGCGGTGGGCGCAAGCAGCCCGCTTTCGGTCAGCGACTTGAGATAGCGGTAGGCGGTGGCGCGCGAGCACTCCAGATGCGCCATGACGTCCTCCTGGAAGGCGGCGGTGGTGTCGTCGCGGAAGAGGTCGAGGATGGACAACATGCGATCGGGAGTGCTCATTGCTGCTGACGCGCCTAGTGAATGTGGAAGCCGCCGTTGACGTCGACCACGATGCCGGTTGAGTAGGAGGACAGGTCCGAGGCCAGGAACAGAATGGCCTGCGCCACTTCGGCCGGAGAGCCGAAGCGTTGCAGCGGAATGCCCTGTTTGAGTTCTTGTTCCCAATTTTCGCCGAATTTGCCGAGCGTCATGTCGGTCTCGATGATGCCCGGCGCCACGCAGTTGGCGCGCACCCCGCGAGGCCCCAGTTCGCGCGCCAGCGCCTTGGTGAAACTGATCACGCCGCCCTTGGACGCGGCATAGTGCGATCCGCCCAGCAGGCCGCCGCCGCGCAGTGCGGCCGTGGAGCCCAGGTTGACGATGGCGGGGCCGCGTCCGCTCTCGAACAGATGGGGCAGGGCGGCGCGGGTGACGTTGTAGGTGCCGGTCAGGTTGACGTCGAGCATGCGGCGGAACTCGTCCTCGGGCAGGTCCCAGATGCGGGTGGCGGCGACGATGCCGGCGTTGTTCACCAGCAGGTCTATGCCGCCCAGCGCCTGCGCCGCCCGCGCCACGGCCTGCTCGCAGGAGGCGCCGCTCGACACGTCGCAGTGCAGGTTGACGCGGCCGCCGACCAGCGCGGCGTCGGCGCCGGCCGGGTAGTCGCGGTCCAGCACCGCCACGCTGGCGCCCTGCGCCAGGAACTGCGCGACGATGGCCGCGCCGATGCCACGGGGGTTGGCGCCCCCCGTGACCACGGCGCGCTTGCCGGCCAGCAGTCCGAGTGAGCCGCCGCTCATGGCTTCACCAGCGCGCAGCCGCCCTGGTCCAGCGGACGGAACGCCTGTTCGGCGGGAATCTTGCGCACCAGCTTGTAGTAGTCCCAGTCGCGCTTGGATTCCGACGGCTTCTTCACCTGGAACAGGTACAGGTCGCGCATCACGCGGCCATCCTCGCGGATGCGGCCGTTCTCGGTCATGAAGTCGTTGATGGGGGTGTCATGCATCTTCTTGAGCACCGCCTCGGACGCATCGGTGCCGGCGGCCTTGACCGCGTTCAGGTAGTGCATGGCGGCGCTGTAGTTGCTGGCTTGCACCATCGAGGGCATGCGCCCGGTGCGCTTGAAGTAGCGTTCGGACCATTGCCGCGCCTTGTCGTCCTGGTCCCAGTAGAACGGCTCGACCAGGTTCAGCCCCTGCGCGTATTCCAGCCCGACGCTGCGCACGTCGACGATGCTCATGAAGAGCGCGGCCACGCGCTGCTTGCTGCCCATGATGCCGAACTCGAAGGCCTGCTTGATGCTGTTGATGGTGTCGCCGCTGCCGTTGGCCAGGCCGATCACCTGGGCCTTGGAGGCCTGCGCCTGCAGCAGGAATGACGAGAAATCGGCGCTGGCGATGGGGTGGCGCACGCTGCCCACGACCTGGCCGCCCTTGGCCTTGACCACCGCCATGGCGTCGCGTTCGAGCGAATGGCCGAAGGCATAGTCTGAGGTGATGAAGTACCAGCTCTTGCCGCCGTCCTCCATGACGCCGCTGGCCACGCCGGTGGCGTAGGCGTAAGTGTCGTAGGTCCAGTGCATGCCGTTGGGCGAGCACGCCTTGCCGGTCAGGTCGGCTGAGCCGGCGCTGGTGAAGATCACCACGCGCTTCATCTGGCGGGTCAGGTCCTGCACCGCCAGGGCGATGGCGGAGTTGGGCACGTCCAGGATCAGGTCGACCTTTTCGTTCTCGTACCAGCGCCGCGCGATCGAGACGCCGATGTCCACCTTGTTCTGGTGGTCGGCGGACACCACCTCGATGGGTTTGCCCAGCACCGTGCCGCCGAAATCCTCGACGGCCATCTTCACGGCCTCGACGCCGAACTTGCCGGACAGGTCGGCCATCATGCCAGACTGGTCGCCCAGCACGCCGATCTTGACGACGTCGTCGGACACCTGTGCCTGGGCCGACAGTGAAACGGCGCCCAGCGCGCAGGCGGCCAGGCAATGCTTGAAACGGATCTTCATGGGTTTGTCTCCTCGGGGGCTTGTATCTTGGCGCGCCATCCTGTGCCGGGCGGTCGCGCGGGTCTTACCGGGGTGCGCCTGTTCCGGCGTCTATTCCAGCGTCTGGCCGGCGTAGGCGTCGATGAACAGATTGGGTTTCAGGAAGAAGCTCAGCACCAGCGCGCCGTGCGGCGCCCGCGCCACGTGGCGGTTGCCGCGCGGGCGCCAGACGTAGTCGCCGGCGCGCACTTCGCCTTCGGCATCGACGATCGAGCCTTCCAGCACGTAGGTCTGCTCGACCTCGACGTGCTCGTGCAGCGGCAGCTCGGTGCCCGGCTGCCAGCGGAACAGGGCGGTCAGCAGGCCGGACTCCTTGTCCTGCATCAGTACCTTCATGTCGATGCCTGCCACTTGCGTGGGTTTCCAGGGCAATTCATCCACTTTCAAAAAGCGCGATGCCAGCGGCGGCAGCGCGTTGGCCGCAGGGCAGCCAGGGGTTTCGAGGGCCATGATGTCTCCTAGCCAAAACTCGTTATGGAAGAAAAACTAAAAATCTTGTTATTGAGTGTTTAAAAATAGTCGCGTATATTGAGATTTATGTCAATCACGTTCTCCAGCAAGGAAAGCGGAGCGACACGGGCCGGGCCAGGGCGCGGCGACCTTCAGGAGCCAATCCCGAAGGTCGCCCGGCGAGAGATCCGGCGCCTATAAAACAAGGAGACAAGCTTGAATCAGGACTATCTGGGCCAGGCCTTCGGGCTGGCCGGGCGCACCGCGCTGGTGACGGGGGCCGCGCGCGGGCTGGGCTATGCGATTGCCGCCGGCCTGGGCCGGGCGGGCGCGCGCGTGATCATCAACGATCTGTCGCAGGCCGCCTGCGATGGCGCCTGCGAACAATTGGCCGCGGCCGGCATCACGGCGCGTAGCGCGGTGTTCGACGTGGCCGACGGCGCCGCCGTGGCGGCGGCCGTCGCGCAGCTGGAAGCCGATGGCGTGGCCATCGACGTGCTGGTCAGCAATGCCGGCAACCAGAACCGCAAGCCGGTGGTCGAGATGACTCCGGCCGAGTGGCAGGCGCTGCAGAACGTCCACGTCAACGGCGCCTTCCATTGCGCCCGCGCGGTGCTGCCCGCCATGACGGCGCGCGGCTTCGGCCGCATCGTGCTGATGTCGTCGGTCGCGGGCCAGGCGACCATGCCGAATATCGCGGCCTACGCCACCGCCAAGGGCGCGATCGCGGCGTTCACCCGCGCGCTGGCGGTCGAGTATGGCGGCCAGGGCATCACCTGCAACGCATTGGCGCCGGGCTTCGTGCGCACCGACTTCACCCAGGGGCTGCAGGACAATCCGCAGTTCCAGTCGTTCCTGTCGACGGCGGTGCCGGTGGGGCGCTGGGCCACGCCCGAAGACATCGCGCCGGCGGTGGTGTACCTGGCCTCGCCGGGCGCCGCGTTCGTCAACGGCCACGTGCTGGCCATCGACGGCGGCCTGCTGGCCCGCATGTAGGAGGACGGCCATGAGCACCCAAGCGGTTCTGTCCGCCCAGGGGCTGGTCAAGCGGTTCGGCGGCTTCAATGCCGTCGACGGCGTGTCCCTGGCCCTGCGGGAAGGTTCCATCCATGCCTTGATCGGCCCCAATGGCGCCGGCAAGACCACCTGCTTCAATCTGCTGACCAAGTTCCTGACGCCCGACCTGGGCACGATCCACTACCGCGGCCGCGACATCACCGCGCTGGCGCCGGAGCAGATCGCGCGCCTGGGCATCGTGCGCTCGTTCCAGATCTCGGCGGTGTTCCTGGGGCTGACCGTGCTGCAGAACATGCGCGTGGCGCTGATGCGCCAGCATGGCGACGGCATGCGGTTCTGGCGCAGCCGCCGCAGCGTCGATCGGCTCAACGACCAGGGCCTGGCCCTGCTGGAGGCCGTCGGCCTGGCGGGCCTGGCCGACACCACGGCGGCGCTGCTGCCCTACGGCCGCAAGCGCGCGCTGGAAATCGCCATGACGCTGGCCCTGGAACCCGAAGTGATGCTGCTGGACGAGCCGATGGCCGGCCTCGGCCAGGAAGATGTGGCCCGTATCGCGGCGCTGATCCGCCGGGTCTCGCCCAATCGCAGCATCCTGATGGTGGAGCACAACCTGTCGGTGGTGGCGGACCTGTCCGATTCCATCACGGTGCTGGCGCGTGGCGCGGTGCTGGCGCAGGGCGACTACGCCACGGTGTCGCGCGACGAGCGCGTCATTACCGCCTACATGGGCGCCGACGAGGGAGACGACTGATGCTGTCGATCAAGGACCTCAACGCCTGGTATGGCGAATCGCATGTGCTGCACGGCGTCGACATCGAGGTGCGGCGCGGCGAGCTGGTCACGATCCTGGGCCGCAATGGCGCCGGCAAGACCACCACGCTGCGCGCCGTCATGGGCATCCTGGAAAAGCGCCGCGGCTCGATCCGGCTCAATGGCCAGGAAACCGTGGGCATGGCGCCGCACCGCATCCCGCGCCTGGGCGTGGTGTATTGCCCGGAGGAACGCGCGGTGTTCCGCAGCCTGGACGTGACCGAGAACCTGATGCTGCCGCCGCGCCTGGCCGACGGCGGCATGTCGCTGGACGAGATCTACACCCTGTTTCCCAACCTGCGCGAACGCAGCGGCAGCTCCGGTGGCAACCTGTCCGGCGGCGAGCAGCAGATGCGGCCATCGCGCGAATCCTGCGCACTGGCGCCCAGCTGATCCTGCTGGACGAGCCCACCGAAGGATTGGCGCCGGTGATCGTGCAGCAGATCGGGCAGGCCATCCGCACGCTCAAGGAGCGCGGCTTCACCATCGTGCTGGTCGAGCAGAATTTCCGCTTCGCCACCAAGGTGGCCGACCGCCACTACGTGATGGAGCATGGCCGCGTGGTCGACCAGTTGTCGGCGCAAGAGGCGCGCAACGATCCCGGGCGGATCGCGCGCCGCCTGGGTGTCTGAGGGGGAGAATCCTGTGTTCGAAATTTTCGGCGTGCCGTCCACGGCACTGTTCGGCCAGCTCCTGCTCGGCCTGATCAACGGTTCGTTCTACGCCTTGCTCTCGATCGGGCTGGCGGTGATCTTCGGTCTGTTGAACATCATCAACTTCGCCCATGGCGCGCAGTACACGGCGGGCGCGTTCCTGGCCTGGATGCTGCTGAACTACCTGGGGGTGAACTACTGGGCCGCGCTGGTGCTGGTGCCGCTCATCATGGCGGCGTTCGCCATCGTGGTCGAGCGCGTGCTGATCTCGCGCACCTACCGCATGGACCATCTGTACGGGCTGCTGCTGACCTTCGGGTTGGCCTTGCTGATCGAGGGCGGGCTGCGCCAGGCCTATGGGGTGTCGGGGCTGCCCTACACCATCCCCAAGGCGCTGACCGGCGGGGTCAACCTGGGTTTCATGTTTCTGCCCTGGTATCGCGGCTGGGCGGTGGTGGTGTCGCTGGTGCTGTGCCTGGCGGTGTGGGTGCTGATCGAGAAGACCCGGGTCGGCGCCATGCTGCGCGCGGCCACCGAGAACCCGACCATCGTGCGCTCGTTCGGCATCAACGTGCCGCTGCTGATCACGCTGACCTACGCGCTGGGCGTGGCGCTGGCCTCGGTGGCGGGCGTGATCGCCGCGCCCATCTACCAGGTCAGCCCGATGATGGGCTCGAACCTGGTGGTGGTGGTGTTCGCCGTGGTCGTGATCGGCGGCATGGGCTCGATCATGGGCGCCATCGTCAGTGGCTTCGGACTGGGCATCATCGAGGGGCTGACCAAGGTGTTCTACCCGGAGGCCGCCAACCTGGCGATCTTCATCATCATGGTGCTGGTGCTGCTGTGCAAGCCGGCCGGCCTGTTCGGCAAGCCGCTGCAGGTGCAGAACGTGCTGGCGGCCGAAGCCACGCGCGAGCCGGTGCAGCTGGGCCGCCGCGCCATGCGCTGGTGCATGGCAGGCCTGGCCGTGGTGGCGCTGGCCGCGCCCTGGTTCGTCTATCCCACCTTCCTGATGAAGGTGCTGTGTTTCGCGCTGTTCGCCGCCGCCTTCAACCTGCTGGTGGGCTATGTCGGCCTGCTGTCGTTCGGCCATGCGGCCTTCTTTGGCGCGGCGGCCTACGCCACCGGCATCGTCATGAAGTTGCTGGGCGCCACGCCCGAACTGGGCCTGCTGGCCGGCGTGCTGACCGGCGGCCTGCTGGGGCTGGTATTCGGCGCCATTGCGATCCGGCGCCAGGGCATCTACTTCGCCATGATCACGCTGGCGTTGTCGCAACTGGTGTACTTCATCGCGGTGCAGGCGGGTTTCACCGGCGGCGAGGACGGCCTGCAGAGCGTGCCGCGCGGCAAGCTGTTCGGCCTGTTCGACCTGGACAGCGTGATGCCGATGTACTACTTCACGCTGGCGGTGTTCGCCCTGGGTTACGCCTTCGTGCTGCGGGTGCTGAACTCACCCTTCGGCGAGGTGATCCGCTCGGTGCGCGACAACGAGCAGCGCGCGCGTTCGCTGGGCTATTCGACCTCGCGCTACAAGCTGCTGGCCTTCACGCTGTCTGCCGCGGTCGCGGGGCTGGCCGGCGGGCTCAAGGTGCTGGTGTTCGGCGTGGCTTCGCTGACCGACGTGCATTGGCACGCCAACGGCGAAGTGGTGCTGATGGCGCTGCTGGGCGGCATCGGCACGGTGTTCGGGCCGCTTGCCGGCGCGTTCACCTTCGTCTCGCTGCAGAATTACCTGGCGCCGCTGGGTTCCTGGGTATTGATCGTGCAAGGCGCCATTTTCATCCTCTGCGTCCTGCTGTTCCGCGACGGCATCATGGGACTGGTGTCCCGCGCCTGGCTGGCCGTCGCCCGTTCGAAAAAGGAGTCCTGATGTTCCTGCATGTCGTGATGCTGCAATTGTCCGGCGCCGCCGATGCGCGCTTCCATGACCGGGTGCAGGGGTACTGCGACCGCATCCTGGCCGAATGCGACGGGGTGGCCGGCTACGCCTTCCGGCCCAATCTGGCCAGCCGCGCGGACGGCCTGACCCACGCCGTGGTGGCGGCTTTCACCGATGCCGCCGCCCACGACCGCTACCAGGTGTCGCCTGCCCACCAGGAAATGAAGGCCTACATGGCGGATTTCATTGAACGCCTGGTGGTGTTCGACGGGGAAATCCCTACAATTTCCTGAATATTCGCGTTCCCGGAAAGGGATACACTCGCGGATGATTTTTGCCATCGGACCGTCCCACCCGTCATAGGTTGATAGATCATGGACTACGTATTGCCTCCCCAGCCGCTGACCGCGGTTCCCGTTGCCGGCAGCGCCGCGTTGTTCCCGGTGCGCCGCGTCTACTGCGTCGGCCGCAACTACGCCGAGCACGCCAAGGAAATGGGCTTCACCGGCCGTGAAGATCCGTTCTTCTTCTGCAAGCCCGCCGACGCGGTGCTGAGCGTGGCCGACGGCGAGACGGGCAAGATGCCGTACCCGTCCAAGACCTCCAACCTGCACTACGAAATGGAACTGGTGGTGGTGCTGGGCAAGGGCGGCCGCGACATCCCCGTTGAAGAAGCCAACGACTGCGTCTGGGGCTATGCCCTGGGCCTGGACATGACGCGCCGCGACCTGCAGGGCGAGATGAAGAAGCAGGGCCGTCCCTGGGAAGTGGGCAAGGCCTTCGACCTGTCGGCGCCGCTGGGCCCGATCCATCCGCGCAGCGTGGTCGGCACGCTCGACAAGGGCGCCATCTGGCTCGACGTGAACGGCCAGCGCAAGCAGGCCAGCGATATCTCCCAGATGATCTGGAACGTGCCGGAAAGCATCGCCTACCTGTCGGGCCTGTTCGAGCTGCAACCGGGCGACATCATCTTCACGGGCACGCCGGAAGGCGTGGGCGCCGTGGTGCAGGGCGATGTCATCACCGGCGGCGTGGAAGGCCTGGGCGAACTCCGCGTCCAGATCGTTTAAAGTACGCCCCGGAACCGTTTCTTCACTTCAGGAGCGCCAGCATGCGCAGCAAGATCGTGCTGACCGCCTTCGTCGTGTTCGGCTTCGTACTCGCCGGTTGCAATACCGTGGCGGGCATGGGCAAGGACATGTCGCGGGCCGGCAACGCCATCACCAACGCCGCCGACAAATAATCGTCCGGCCCCGGTGATAAAAAAGCCCCTTGATCGCTCAAGGGGCTTTTTCTTTGGAGACGCCGTCCCGGGGAGGCAGCGTCCGCCCACGGCGGTGGGCGCGGCGTGGAGACTCACCCGCGAGGGTTCACAGCACGTCTCCGGCGTAGTCCGCCAGGCGCGAGCGTTCGCCGCGCTGCAAGGTCACGTGGCCCGAATGCGGCCAGCCCTTGAAGCGGTCGACCACGAACGTCAGGCCCGAGCTGCCTTCGGTCAGGTAGGGGGTGTCGATCTGGGCGATGTTGCCCAGGCAGATCACCTTGGTGCCGGGGCCGGCGCGGGTCACCAGCGTCTTCATCTGCTTGGGCGTCAGGTTCTGGGCCTCGTCGATGATCAGGTACTTGTTCAGGAAGGTGCGCCCGCGCATGAAGTTCAGCGACTTGACCTTGATGCGCGAACGGATCAGGTCCATGGTGGCGGCGCGCCCCCAGTCGCCATTGCCTTCGCCTTCGCCCATGTTCAGCACGTCGAGGTTGTCTTCCAGCGCGCCCATCCAGGGCAGCATCTTTTCTTCCTCGGTGCCGGGCAGAAAGCCGATGTCTTCGCCGACGGGCACCGTGACGCGGGTCATGATGATCTCGGTGTAGCGCTTGGTTTCCAGCACCTGGGTGATGCCGGCCGCCAGCGCCAGCAGCGTCTTGCCCGTGCCCGCCTGGCCCAGCAGCGACACGAAGTCGCATTCCGGGTTCATCAGCAGGTTCATGGCGAAGTTCTGCTCGCGGTTGCGCGCGGTGATGCCCCAGACGTTGTTCTTGCCGTGGGTGTAGTCACGCAGCGTCGCCAGCACCGCCATCTTGCCGCTGACCTCGCGCACCTGGGCATACAGGGGCATCTGGCCTTCGAAGTAGACGAACTGGTTGACCACGAACTGCGAACACAAGGGGCCGTGGATGCGGTAGAAGGTGGTGCCGCCCTGTTGCCAGGATTCGACGTCCTTGCCGTGCTTGTTCCAGAAGTCCTCGGGCAGCTGCATCACGCCCGAGTACATCAGGTCCGAGTCTTCCAGGACGTGGTCGTTGAAGTAGTCTTCCGCGGCCATGCCCAGCGCGCGCGCCTTCAGGCGCATGTTGATGTCCTTGGACACCAGCACGACTTCGCGCTGCGGGTATTTTTCCTGCAAGGCCCGCACCACGCCCAGGATCTGGTTGTCGGCCTTGCCCATGGGCAGGTCCGACGGCAGGGTGCTGTGGATGGCGGTGGTCTGGAACATCAGGCGCCCGGTGGCGTCCTTGTTGCCCAGCTTGGCCAGCTCCAGGCCGTCTTCGAGTTGGGTCGCGTCCTGCACCAGCGCGTCGAGCGAGCGGCTGACCTGGCGGGCATTGCGCGCCACTTCCGACATGCCCTTTTTCTGGTGGTCCAGCTCTTCGAGCGTCATCATCGGCAGGAAGATGTCGTGCTCTTCGAAGCGGAACAGCGAGCTGGGGTCGTGCAGCAGCACGTTGGTGTCCAGCACGAACAGCTTGCGCGGGGCGTTCTGGGCACGCGCCTTGGCGCGCTTGGCCGGGGCCGGCGCGGGTTTGGCCTGGCGGGCCTGGGGGCGCGGCGCCGGCGCGGCGGGCGGCGGGGGGGGAACCTGGCGGGCCGGGATCTGCGCCTTGCGGGCCGGCGAGCCGATACCGTCGAGTTCGGGCTGGACCAGCAGCTCGTCCTCGTCGTCTTCGGCCAGGACGGCCTGGGTATTGGTATTGGACCGCGCAGCGGCGGTCTTGGTCGTGCGGGCCTGCGCCCGGGCGTTATCGCCCGAGGGGAAGGTCAGGATGGCTGCGGGGCGGGTGGGCAACTTCGGAAGCGGCATATGCGTCACTCTCCAGTATGGGCCGGCTATGGCACCTGACGGGTATTCCTGTGCACGGCTAACCGATGCTCTTGGCGGCCTGCAGGACTTCCTTGGCGTGGCCCGGGACCTTCACCCCGCGCCACTCCTGCACCAGCACGCCATAAGCGTCGATCAGAAAGGTGCTGCGCTCGATGCCGCGCACCTGCTTGCCGTACATGTTCTTCTGCTTGATGACGCCGTACAGGTTGCACACGGTTTCGTCGGCGTCGGAGATGAGAGGGAAAGGAAGCTCGTACTTGGCCTTGAAGTTCTCGTGCGACTTCAGCGAATCGCGCGAGATTCCGACCACCACGGCGCTGGCCGACAGGAAGTCGGCGTGCAGGTCGCGGAAATCCTGGCTCTCGGTGGTGCAGCCAGGGGTGTTGTCCTTGGGGTAGAAATACAGGATCACGGCGCGACCCTGGCACTGCTCCAGGCTGATCGGCCCGATGGTGCTTTCAGCGGTGAACAGCGGGGCGGGCTTGCCGATGATGGGCATCATCATGTCTGGGGGTCTCCGTTGGGGGGGATGAGGGCGACGACCACGCGCCGGCCCTCCGCCATCAGGATGTTGTACGTGCGCGAGGCGGCGTGGGTGTCCATGATTTCGACGCCGATGCCGGCCGCCAACAGGGGACGCAGCACCTCGGGGCGCAGGAACTGTTGCCGGCCGCCCGTGCCGACCAGCAGCACTTCCGGCGCATTGGCCGGGCGGCTGGGGGTGGCTTCGGGTTCGTCCAGGAACGCCAACGGGTCGCGGACGGGTTCGGACAATCCGGCCGCCTGGCGCAAGAGGGTGGGGGTGATGTCGGCCGGCGACTGAACGGGCCAAGGGGTAACTTCGCCTTCGGGGCCAAAAGCGACCGAGGAGGAAAAACGTACCTGGTTGACCTCGATATAGCCATCACCATAAGCGGTGACGGTGTTCAGGGCGGCCGTCGCAGGATCGGTATGCAGCTTCAATAAATACTCCGGCTTTATGGTTCCGATAATAGCGCATCAGGATGGCCGTATGTTGCAAAGGGAATACCCCCACGCTTGACTCGTTGCGCTCGCGCTCCGCCCCCCCGCGGGGGTTGCCCGCCCTTGGGGCGGCCCGGCGGGCGGGCGGGCATTTTCGCCACCAAATTCGCCATCAAGCAGGCCCTATTTTTGTTCCATTTGCCGCCCGGGCGTCCTTGCGCTAGATTACAGGGTTTTGCTGCGCCGCAAACCTGCGCTGGCGCGGCTTTTGAGCCCGTTTCCCCTTCGCGCGCCCGCGCCCTGGATTTTTGCCCCTTCGCCCCTAAGGATTCCCATCATGAGGAAGTTCTCTCGCATTGAGCGTTTGCCCCCGTACGTTTTCAACATTACCGGCGAGCTCAAGATGGCAGCCCGTCGGCGCGGCGAGGACATCATCGACATGTCGATGGGCAATCCGGACGGCGCCACTCCCAAGCACATCGTCGACAAGATGGTCGAGGCCACCACCCGCCCGACCACCCACGGCTACTCGGTATCCAAGGGCATCCCGCGCCTGCGCAAGGCCATCTGTGACTGGTACCAGCGCCGCTACGCGGTCGAGTTCGATCCCGATTCCGAAGCCATCGTCACCATCGGCTCCAAGGAAGGCCTGGCGCACCTGATGCTGGCCACCCTGGACCGTGGCGATACCGTGCTGGTGCCCAACCCCAGCTACCCGATCCACATCTACGGCGCGGTCATCGCCGGCGCCAACATCCGCTCCGTGCGCATGACGCCGGGCGTGGACTTCTTCGAGGAACTCGAGCGCGCCGTGCGCGAGTCGATTCCGAAGCCCAAGATGATGGTGCTGGGCTTCCCCAGCAACCCGACCGCCCAGTGCGTCGACCTGTCGTTCTTCGAGCGCGTGGTGGCCCTGGCCAAGGAACACGACATCCTGGTGGTGCACGACCTGGCCTACGCCGACATCACCTTCGACGGCTACGTCGCCCCCTCGATCATGCAGGTGCCCGGCGCGCGCGATGTCGCGGTCGAGTTCTTCACCATGAGCAAGAGCTACAACATGGCGGGCTGGCGCATCGGCTACATGGTCGGCAACCGCGAGCTGGTGGGCGCGTTGGCGCGCATCAAGAGCTATCACGACTACGGCACGTTCACGCCGATCCAGGTGGCTTCGATCGCAGCCCTGGACGGCCCGCAGGACTGCGTGAACGAGATCGTGGCGCAGTACCAAAGCCGCCGCGACGTGCTCGCGCGCGGTCTGCACGAAGCAGGTTGGAATGTGGAAATTCCCAAGGCGTCCATGTACATCTGGGCGCAGATCCCCGAACCCTACCGGGCGATGGGCTCTTTGGAGTTTGCCAAGCGTGTCCTGTCGGATGCGAAAGTGGCCGTGTCCCCCGGGATCGGCTTCGGCGAGTATGGCGACGAATACGTGCGCTTCGCTCTTATCGAAAACGAGCAGCGCACCCGCCAGGCGGTGCGCGGTATCAAGGACATGTTCCGCAAGGACGGCTATAGGTAAGGTCCCCCCCCGAAGGTAGGCCCACCCCCGAAGCGCCTGCGGCGCTTCCCCCTCGAGGGGGCATGCCTGCGGACCGGCGGAGCCGGATCCGCGGCATCCCGATACGGGGGCAGCCGTTTTTTGCGTGGCGTAGCGCCCGCATTATGGAGAAATGAAATGAATTCGCCTCAACGCCCGCCCGCGGAGGGCGCCGCGATGAATCCCATGAAAGTGGGCCTGCTCGGCCTGGGCGTGGTCGGCGGCGGCACCTGGACGGTGCTGTCGCGCAATGCGGAAGAGATCGCGCGCCGCGCCGGTCGCCGCATTGAAGTGACCCGCGCCGCTGTGCGCGACGTGCCCAAGGCGCGCGCCCGCGTCGGCGACACGCTGCCCGTGGACACCGACGTGCACGCGCTGGTGCGCGATCCCGAGATCGACATCGTGGTCGAGCTGATCGGCGGCGATACCCTGGCGCGCGAACTGGTGCTGGAAGCCATCGCCAACGGCAAGCACGTGGTCACCGCCAACAAGGCGCTGCTGGCCAAGCACGGCAACGAGATCTTCGCCGCGGCTTCCGAGCGCGGCGTGATGGTGGCGTTCGAAGCCGCCGTCGCCGGCGGCATCCCCATCATCAAGGCCATCCGCGAAGGCCTGACCGCCAACCGCATCCAGTGGGTCGCCGGCATCATCAACGGCACCACCAATTTCATCCTGTCGGAAATGCGCTCGCGCGGCCTGCCGTTCGCCGACGTGCTGGCCGAGGCCCAGCGCCTGGGTTACGCCGAAGCCGATCCCACGTTCGACGTGGAAGGCGTCGATGCCGCGCACAAGCTGACGCTGCTGGCCTCGCTGGCCTTCGGCGTGCCGGTGCAGTTCGACCGCGCGTACATCGAAGGCATCTCGCAACTGGCCGCCGAGGACATCGAGCACGCCGAGCGCCTGGGCTACCGCATCAAGCTGCTGGGCATCACCAAGCGCCGCGCCGACGGCATCGAGCTGCGCGTGCATCCGGCGCTGGTGCCGGCCGAGCGCCTGCTGGCCAACGTCGAAGGCGCGATGAACGCGGTGCTGGTCAAGGGCGACGCCGTCGGCCCGACGCTGTACTACGGCCAGGGCGCCGGCGAAGAGCCGACCGCCTCGGCGGTGGTGGCCGACCTGGTCGACGTGACCCGCCTGCACACCGCCGATCCGGGCAACCGCGTGCCGCACCTGGCGTTCCAGCCGGACGCTATGGCCGACACGCCGATCCTGCCGATCGAACAGGTCAGCACGTCGTACTACCTGCGCCTGCGCGTGGACGACCAGCCGGGCGTGCTGGCCGACATCGCGCGCCTCCTGGCCGACCGCTCGATCTCGATCGGCTCGATGATCCAGCAGCCTTCGCACATCGGCGGCGCGGACATCATCTTCCTGACGCATGAAGCGGTGGAAGGCAACGTCAACCAGGCCATCGAGCGCATCGAGGCCTTGCCGTTCGTACGTTCCAAGGTCACGCGCCTGCGCGTGGAGCATTTGGTATGAGGTCCCACCCCCGAAGCGCCGGCGGCGCTTCCCCCTCAAGGGGGCGCCGGCGGCGGCCCGGCGGAGCCGGCTCCGCGCGGCCTGGCTCGGCGGGATGCCGTGCATTGTGGAGTTTCTGATATGAAATACATCTCAACCCGTGGGGGCATGGCGCCCCAGCCGTTTTCCGACATCCTGCTCGAAGGGCTGGCGCCGGACGGCGGCCTGGCCGTGCCGGAACAGTTGCCGCAGATTTCGGCCGAGACGCTGGAATCGTGGCGCGGCCTGTCGTACGCCGACCTGGCGTTCGAAGTGCTGTCGCGCTTTGCCACCGACATCCCGGCCGAGGACCTGCGCCGCCTGACCCGCGCCGCCTACACCTCGCAGATCTTCAACAGCGAAGACATCGTCCCGCTGCGTCCGCTGAACGACGGCCTGTCGCTGCTTGGGCTGTCCGAAGGCCCGACGCTGGCCTTCAAGGACATGGCCATGCAGTTCCTCGGCCAGGTGTTCGAGTACGTGCTGACCCAACGTGGCACCACGCTCAACATCGTCGGCGCCACCTCCGGCGACACCGGTTCGGCGGCGGAATACGCGCTGCGCGGCAAGCGCGGCGTGGCCGTGTTCATGCTGTCGCCGCACGGCCGCATGAGCGCGTTCCAGCGCGCCCAGATGTACTCGCTGCAGGACGAGAACATCCACAATATCGCCGTGCGCGGCGTGTTCGACGAAGCCCAGGACATCGTCAAGGCGCTGGCCGGCGACCTGGCTTTCAAGGCCAAGTACCGCCTGGGCGCGGTCAACTCGATCAACTGGGCGCGCATCGCCGCCCAGGTGGTGTACTACTTCCACGGCTGGCTGCGCGCCACCGACAAGCCGGGCCAGCAGGTCTCGTTCACGGTGCCCTCGGGCAACTTCGGCAACATCCTGTCGGGCCACATCGCCCGCGGCATGGGCCTGCCGGTACGCCGCCTGGTGCTGGCCACCAACGAGAACAACGTGCTGGAAGAATTCTTCCGCACCGGCATCTATCGTCCGCGTCCGGCCGAGCAGACCTACGCCACCTCCAGCCCGTCGATGGACATTTCGCGCGCCTCGAACTTCGAGCGCTTCGTGTTCGACCTGGTGGGCCGCGACGCCGGCCGCGTCAAGGCGCTGTGGGCCGACATGGCGCGCGATGGTTTCTTCGACCTGTCGGCGCTCAAGCCGCAATTCGAGGCGCAGTACGGCTTCGTCGCGGGCGCCAGCACGCACGATGACCGTCTGGCCACCATCCGTTCGCTCTACGACCAGACTGGCGTGCTGGTCGATCCGCACACCGCCGACGGCGTCAAGGTCGCGCGCGAGCACGTCGAACCCGGCGTGCCGATGCTGGTTCTGGAAACCGCCTTGCCGGCCAAGTTCTCGGAAACCATCGAGGCCGCGCTGGGCCGTCCGGCCACGCCGCCGGGCAACCTGGCCAACCTGGAATCGTTGCCGCAGCGCGTTGAAGTCATGGACTGCGATGTCGCCGCCGTGCGCCGCTACATCGAGGCGCACGCCAAGGTGTAAAGGCAGCTTGCGGTTGTATGGGGTTGCAACCCCTCGCCGGTGTGAGCCGCGAGGGGTTTTTTACGTTCATATGCATTTTGGCCACATGCCGTCACTTTTTCCGGGCGGTCATCCGATAAAGTGAATTCACCATTCACAATCGGAGAACACGCCCATGAATCTGAAGACCATGACGTTGGCCCTGGTGGTGACCGGAGTAGGGGTGCTGGCCGGATGCTCGTCGCCCTCGGTTATTCAGCAACGGGACGGGACCTCGACCGTGACGCCCGACGAGCCGACCTATGACAAGAAGTCCGGCATGTACGAGTACGACAAGGACGGCAAGAAGGTCCAGATCAACAAGGACGACGTGAAGTCCATCGAAGAGGTCAAGTAACCCCTTCGCGGGATCTGGATGAAAAAGCCCCGGCTCAGGCCGGGGCTTTTCGTTTGGCCGCGTGCGTGGCTTACTTGCCCGCGTCCTCGGCGTGGTAGCGGCCCACGCGCTCGACTTCGTTCTTCGAGCCCAGGATCACGCTGACGCGCTGGTGCAGCTTTTCCGGCTGGATGTCCATGATGCGCTGGGTGCCGTTGATGGAGGCGCCGCCGGCCTGTTCGATGAGGAAGCTCATGGGGTTGGCTTCGTACATCAGGCGCAGCTTGCCGGCCTTGCCCGGCTCGCGCGCGTCCCAGGGGTACATGAAGATGCCGCCGCGGGTCAGGATGCGATGCACGTCGGCCACCATCGAGGCGATCCAGCGCATGTTGTAGTCCTTGCCCAGGGGGCCGGTGGTGCCGGCCAGGCAGTCGTCGATGTAGCGCTTGACCGGGGCGGCCCAGTGGCGCATGTTCGACATGTTGATGGCGAATTCCTTGGTGTCCTCCGGCACGCGGATGTTCTCGTGGGTCAGCACCCACGAGCCCATTTCGCGGTCCAGCGTGAAGCCGACCACGCCGTTGCCGATGGTCAGCACCAACATGGTCTGCGGGCCGTAGACGGCATAGCCGGCCACCACCTGCTTGTTGCCCGGCTGCAGGAAGTCGGCCTCACAGACCGGCGCCCCCGACACGTTGTGAGGAGCGTGCAGCACCGAGAAGATGGTGCCGATCGACACGTTCACGTCGATGTTCGACGAGCCGTCCAGCGGATCGAACAGCAGCAGGTATTCGCCCTTGGGGTAGCGGTTCGGAATCAGGTGGATGGTCTCCATCTCTTCCGAGGCCATGGCCGCAAGATGGCCGCCCCATTCGTTGGCTTCGAGCAGGATCTCGTTGGACAGCACGTCCAGCTTCTTCTGCACTTCGCCCTGCACGTTCTCGCTTTCGAGGCTGCCCAGGACGCCGCCGAGCGCGCCCTTGCTGACCGCGTGGCTGATCGCCTTGCAGGCGCGCGCCACGACTTCGATGAGCAGCCGCACTTCGGGGGCCAGGGCCTGCGCGGAGCGTTGCTGCTCCACCAGGTATTGGGTAAGTGTTTTACGTTTCAAGAGGTTCTCCCTATGCTGCGAATTCTAAAGCCTTGGATACGATTTCCTGCACGTTGCGCGACAGCCCCTCGTGGCCGCGCACCCGCTGCAGGGCTTCCTGCATGGGGCCGCGCAGGGCGGGCACGTAGCGCGACCAGTTGTCCAGGGCGCGCGCCAGGCGCGCCGCGATTTCGGGATTGAGCGCATCCAGCGCCAGCACCTGCTCGGCCCAGAAGGCGTAGCCCGATCCATCCGGATGGTGCATGCCGCGGGCGTTGTTCAGGCAGAACTGGAAAATCAGCGCGCGCGCCCGGTTGGGATTGCGCAGCGTGAAGGCCGGGTGCGTCATCAGCTCGCGCGCGGTTTGCACCGTGGTGTAGCGCGCCGCGGCCTGCAACGCGAACCACTTGTCCACCACCAGCGCGTTGTCGCGCCACCTGTCGTAGAACGCGGCCAGCGCCTGTTGCGGGAAATCGCCCTGGCCGTAGTTGATCAGGGCCGACAGCGCCGCCATGCTGTCGGTCATGTTGCCGGCGTGCTCGTATTGCTGCTCGGCCAGGCGCTGCGCCTCGTGCTCGCCGGCCGCCATCAGATGGCTGAGCGCCAGGTTCTTCATCGCGCGCTTGCCGGCCGGCACTGGCGCGGGGCTGTATGCGCCCGGCGTCTGGTTGTCATCGAAGGCCTGGCGGAATTCGGCCGCCAACTGCCGGCCCAGCTCGGCGCGCAGGAAGTCGCGCGCCACCGCCAGCGCCGGCGGATCAACGGCCTGCATGCGTTCGGCCAGCGTCTTTTCCGACGGCAGCGCCAGGGCGCGGGCGCGGTAGGCGGCATCCAGCGCCGGGTCGGTCAACAGCGCGCGCCAGGCGGCGATGAAGGCCGGGTCGGCGTGCAGCGTGCGGCCGGCCTGGCGCGCCTCGGCCAGCGCCAGGATCTGGCGGGTGGCCAGTTCCTGGCCGGCTTCCCAGCGCGCGAAGGGGTTGCCGTCGTGGGCCGACAGCAGCGCCAGTTCCTCGTCGCTCCAGTCGTACTCGACGATCACCGGCGCGGAAAAATCGCGCAGCAGCGAAGGCACTGGCATCTCGTCGATGCCGTCGAAATGCCATTGCTGGGTCTGCGTGGTCAGTTCCAGCAGCGCCGTGTCACGCTCCACGCCGTCGAGCCGCAGGGGCAGGGCGCGGCCATGGCGGTCCAGCAGGCCGATGGCGAACGGGATGTGGTACGGCGCCTTGACGAAGCCGGCGGGGGCCTTCTTCTCGACGCCGACCGGCTGGCATTCCTGCGACAGCGTCACGGTGCAGCGGCGCGCCGCGGCGTCGTGCGTCAGCTTGACCGTCACGCGCGGCGTGCCCGCCTGGCGGTACCAGTTGCGGAACACCGACAGATCACGGCCCGGGTGCTGGCGCGTGTAGACCGATTCCATGGCGGCGACGAAGTCGTCGCAGGTCACGGCCTGGCCGTCGTGGCGGCGGAAATACTCGTCCATGCCGGCGCGAAAGCCCGCCTCGCCCAGCAGCGTGTGCTGCATGCGGATGACTTCGGCGCCTTTCTCGTACACCGTGGCGGTATAGAAATTGCCGATTTCCTGGTAGCTGTCGGGGCGGATCGGGTGGGCCATCGGGCCCGCGTCCTCGGGGAACTGCGCCGCGCGCAGCGTCACCACGTCGTCGATGCGCTTGACCGCGCGGGCGCTGGCGGCAGCCGCCTCGTCCATGTCCTGCGCCATCATGTCGGCGCTGAATTCCTGGTCGCGGAAGACCGTCAGGCCTTCCTTCAGGCTCAACTGGAACCAGTCGCGGCAGGTGACGCGGTTGCCGGTCCAGTTGTGGAAGTACTCGTGGCCGATGACCGATTCGATGCCTTCGTAGTTGGCGTCCGTGGCGGTATCCGCGTCGGCCAGCACGTAGGCGGCATTGAAAATGTTCAGGCCCTTGTTCTCCATCGCGCCCATGTTGAAGTCATGGACGGCCACCACCATGAAGCGGTCCAGGTCGAGTTCCAGGCCGAAGCGGGTTTCGTCCCAGCGCAGCGCGCGCACCAGGGAATCCAGCGCCCATTCGGTCTTGGTCTCGGCGCCCGGGTCGCTGTAGACCTGCAACAACACGTCGCGGCCGCTGGCGGTCTTGACCGTGGTTTCGCGGTGGGTCAGGTTGCCGCCCACCAGGGCGAACAGGTAGCAGGGCTTGGGGAACGGATCTTCCCATTCAACCTCGTTGCGGCCGTCGGGCAGTTGGCGCGAGGCCACCAGGTTGCCGTTGGACAGCAGGACCGGGTAGGCCGGCGCGGCGCGCAAGGTCACGCGATAGCGCGACATGACGTCGGGACGGTCGGCGAACCAGGTGATGCGGCGAAAGCCCTCGGCCTCGCATTGCGTGAAGAAATTGCCGCCCGAAACGTACAGGCCCATCAGCGTGGAGTTGGCCGAGGGTTTGCAGCGGCTGACGATCTCGACGGTGGCCTCGGCGGGCAGGCCGTACAGCGCCAGGCTGTGTTCGGACAGGTGGTAGCGGTCGGGGGGCAGCGCCTGGCCATCCACCGCTACCGAAACGAGTTCCAGCTCTTCGCCATCGAGCACCAGCGCGGCGTCGGCGCTGGCCTCGGCTTTGCGCCGGACCTGCATGACGCAGCGGACTTCGGTGCTGTCGGGCGCGAGATCGAAGGCGAGGGAAACCTGCGGGATGTCGTAGGGGTAGGGCTGGTAATCCTTGCGGTATACGGTAACGGGCGTGTCGGTGCGCATGGGATTGCAGTCCTGTATGAACGAGAGTCCTATTGTAGTGGCTGGGTTGCCGGGCGCAGGGCTGCAAGGCGTCGCAAGGCGTAAACTTTCCACGGGCCGCGCGGTCCAAGCTCAGTATGATGGGCGCCGTTGCGCGCGATGAGGAGTTGCAAATGTTCCGTTCTTTCCCGTTCAATACCGGCCGCTGGGCGGCCGTCCTGGCCGTATTCGGGGCACTGGTGCTGAGCGGATGCGCCACCCCCACCGTATCGGCGCGCGTCACCTCGTTCCAGCAATGGCCTGCCGGGGTCGAAGGCCAGACTTACCAATTCGTGCCGGCCGAGCCGTCGCAGGCCAATAACCTCGAATACCAGTCCTACCAGGACATGGTTCGCGCCGGTATCGGCGCCACCGGACTGGTGGAGGCCCAGGGCGGCGCCAAGGCCCGTTTCAATGTCTCGTTCCGTTATGGCACGACGCAGACGCAGGTCATGGTGCGGCGCCCGTACGATCCGTATTTCAATGGCGGTTACGGTTATGGCGGTTTCTACGGCCCGCGTCCCTGGGGTGGTTACTACGGCTACTGGGGCCCCGAATGGGTCGACGTGCCCGTGGTGGCCCAGCGCAATACGCTCACGCTGCAGATCCACGACAGCCAGCGGGGCGGGGCCGAAGTCTATCGGTCCAGCGCTTTCATACTCAGCGAGCAGGACAATTTCATGCGCATGATGCCCTATCTGGTTCGTGCAATATTTGACAACTTTCCAGGAAATAATGGCGCGGAGCGCGAAATCCAATTCCCGGTTCAGTAAATTTCAGCAGCCCGCAAGGATTGTTCGAAAATAAAAAAGGCGCACCATTTTGGTGCGCCTTTATTTTTCTTACTGAAAGATAGGTTTTATTCTTTGATAAGAAAGCTGTCGCGCGTGGCCCCCGCGGCTTCTTCCGCGGCGAGCCAGCGAGGCGCCTTGCCGCGGCCGCTCCAGGTCTCCCCGGTCTGGGGATGACGGTACTTGGGCGCAACGGCGCGTTTGGCGGCGTTGGCGGGGCGGGCGGCGGCGCCGGTCTTGCGGCGACCACCGCTGCTGGCGGTGCGAACGGATTTGCCAGCACCAAAGGCGGCGGCAATTTCTTCGGGCGTGATGTCGTACTCGCGCATCGAGGTGATGATCGAAGCGATCACCGGCTTGCGACGCTTGGTCTGGAGGACTTCAGCCTTCTTTTGGAGCTTGTTGATTTCCTTTTCGATCTTTGCTTGCAGAGCTGCGTAGGTTTCTCGGGCCATGGTTATTCCTGATTATGGAACTGCTTTAATCGCCGGCGGAGTTATGTTTATTTGTTGTGCCTCGCATAATACAGAAGTTACCGAGCCATTGCCGCAGTTTCGGACTAATTACTTTGTATCAAAACCGCCCGAGAGCGTTCAGGCTTGCGGCTTCCGGCCTGGAACAAGTATTGGGAATGATATTCCCAAATTTGGGACTAATTGAAACAAGATAGTCTTTGGTTCACGGGGCGGACGAATGCTGCCGGTCGGGCGCCGAATTGCACGGTTTTGTTTCACGAAGCGAGCGGATGAGAAGGGAATCGGTATTTTTCACGGTAAGGGAACACGCCTGGCCAGGGTTAGGCAAATTCCGCGGATGAGGAATGCGCGCGGCAAATCAGTGGTAGGACGACATGGATACCGTGGCATATTCGCGGGATTTGGCCAGGGTATGCGGATTTTCATTCCCATCCTGCGAGAATGGTATACGTGCCCCCTTGCGCCGTGTTTTTTTTCGGGTGTTCATTTTGTCGTTGGGTTGTATGACAAGTTTTTGATCCGAGCGCGGCAGGCCGATTTGGCGCGTCCGGACGGCGACGGAGCCGCTGGCGTCCGGGTCGTGCCGGGGGCTTCCTTATTTTGTGCCGCGAGCCCGCAACAGTTTGGGAACGGTCCCCAATTGGTTAACTTGATAGACAATATTCGCGGCCCGGGACGCCGGACCCGTGTCGGCGTTACGATAGAGGCTTGCGTGTCACGGCTGCCGCGTTTTCCGCGCCTGCGCCCCCAAACAGAGTCCTATGAAAATCATCGATCCCGCTATTGCATCCCTGGCCACCGCCAAATCGCTGTTGCTCGACCCCTGGGGGCTGACCGAGGCCGACATGGCGCGCGCGCTCGGCGAAATCTTCACCCACAAGGTCGACTATGCCGACCTGTACTTCCAATACACCCGCAGCGAAGGCTGGAGCCTGGAAGAGGGCATCGTCAAGACCGGCAGCTTCTCCATCAGCCAGGGGGTCGGCGTGCGCGCCGTGAGCGGCGAGAAAACCGCTTTCGCCTATTCCGATTCCCTGTCGCCCGAGGCGCTGCTGTCGTCGGCCCACGCGGTGCGTGGCATCGCCCGCCGCGGCGCCGGCAAGGTCAAGGTCGCGGCTCAGGTCGAAGCCGAGATGGGCCGCAGCCTGTATGCGGACATCGATCCCGTGGCCACGCTGAGCGCCCCCGAGAAGGTCGCCTTGCTTGAACGCATCGAACGCATGGCGCGGGCCCGCGACCCGCATGTGATCCAGGTCATGGCCGGCCTGGGCGCCGAGTACGACGTGGTGCTGGTGGCCGGCAGCGATGGCCGCCTGGCCGCCGACGTGCGCCCGCTGGTGCGCCTGTCGCTGACCGTGATCGCCGAGCGCAATGGCCGGCGCGAAATGGGCCATGCGGGCGGCGGCGGCCGGCTGGGGCTGGCATATTTCACCGACGAAATGTTGCAGGGCTACGTCGAGCGCGCCGTGCACGAAGCCATGGTCAACCTCGAGGCCCGTCCCGCGCCCGCCGGCGAAATGACGGTGGTGCTGGGGTCGGGTTGGCCCGGCATCCTGCTGCACGAAGCGGTCGGCCATGGCCTGGAAGGCGACTTCAACCGCAA
This sequence comes from Achromobacter sp. CSND-B12, assembly GCF_052906545.1. Taxonomy (NCBI): domain Bacteria; kingdom Pseudomonadati; phylum Pseudomonadota; class Betaproteobacteria; order Burkholderiales; family Alcaligenaceae; genus Achromobacter; species Achromobacter sp. CSND-B12. The sequence goes on from NZ_JBREGJ010000001.1 coordinate 5,151,887, forward strand.
GGGCTCCAGCGTGTTCTCGGGCCGTATCGGTGAACGCGTCGCGTCCAAGGGCGTTACCGTGGTCGACGACGGCACCATCCCCGACCGCCGCGGTTCGCTCAACATCGACGACGAGGGCAACGCCACCCAGCGCAACGTCCTGATCGAAGACGGCATCCTGCGCGGCTACATGCAGGACACCCTGAATGCGCGACTCATGAAGACCGCGGCCACCGGCAACGGCCGCCGCGAATCGTTCGCGCACCTGCCGATGCCGCGCATGACCAACACCTACATGCTGGCCGGCGACAAGGCGCCAGAGGAAATCATCTCGTCCGTCAAGCGCGGCCTGTATGCGGTCAATTTCGGCGGCGGCCAGGTCGACATTACCAACGGCAAGTTCGTGTTCTCGGCCTCCGAGGCCTACATGATCGAGGACGGCAAGGTGACGTATCCGGTCAAGGGCGCCACGCTGATCGGCAACGGCCCCGACGCCATGACCCGCGTCACCATGATCGGCGACGACCTGAAACTGGATTCGGGCGTGGGCACCTGCGGCAAGGATGGCCAGAGCGTGCCGGTGGGCGTGGGCATGCCGACCGTCCGCATGGAAGGCCTGACGGTGGGCGGCACCGCGTGAAATGGGGCGCCGTCCGCCGCTGAAATCCGGCGTGACGGCTCCAAAATTTTGTGCTAGAGTCTTTTCCCATGAAATTCGCGTCCCCCGCCTTTTACTTTTACTTTTATGGTTTTCTGAAGCCGCTGGCGGAGGAAGGGACGCGCTCAATCTGAAGTTTGGAAAGAATCCCCCCAAAAAAGCCGCCAGCGAACTGGCGGCTTTTTTTGTGCCGTCAGCTTGAGGAACACCCCGGGACCGATCCCGGTGGCGGGAAACCCAGGAGCAGTACCGTGTCACACAATACCGACGACCTTCGCATCCGAGAAATCAAAGAGCTGAATCCGCCCGCGCACGTGATGCGCGAGTTCGCCTGCACCAAAGAGGCCTCCGACACCGTGTTCGCCGCCCGGCAGTCGATGCACCGCATCCTGCATGGCATGGACGACCGCATGATTGTCGTGATCGGCCCGTGTTCGATCCACGACACCCGCGCGGCGATCGAATACGCGAAACGGCTCAAGCCGGTGCGCGACCGTCTGAGCGCAGATCTGGAAATCGTCATGCGCGTGTATTTCGAGAAGCCGCGCACCACGGTCGGCTGGAAAGGCCTGATCAACGATCCGGACCTGGACGGCAGCTTCGACATCAACAAGGGCGTGCGCGTGGCGCGTGAACTGCTGCTGGACATCAACAGCCTGGGCCTGCCGGCGGGGTGCGAGTTCCTGGACATGATTACGCCGCAATACATTGCGGACCTGGTTTCCTGGGGGGCGATCGGGGCGCGCACGACGGAGAGCCAGGTGCATCGCGAGCTGGCGTCCGGATTGTCGTGTCCGGTGGGTTTCAAGAATGGCACCGACGGCAATGTGAAGATCGCGGTCGATGCGATCAAGGCGGCGTCGCAGCCGCACCACTTCCTGTCCGTGACCAAGGGCGGGCATTCGGCCATCGTCTCGACGGCCGGCAACGAAGACTGTCACGTCATCCTGCGCGGCGGCAAGACGCCGAACTACGATGCCGCCAGCGTCGATGCGGCCTGCCAGGACATGTCCAAGGCCGGTCTGGCGCAACGCGTGATGGTCGATGCCAGCCACGCCAACAGCAGCAAGAAGCCCGAGAACCAGCCGCTGGTGATCGAGGACGTGGCGCGTCAGATGGAAGCCGGCGACGCGCGCCTGGTCGGCGTGATGGTCGAAAGCCACCTGCTGGGCGGCCGCCAGGACATGGTGCCGGGCACGCCGCTGGTCTACGGCCAGAGCATCACCGACGGCTGCATCGACTGGGATGCGTCGGTGGCCGTGCTCGAGCGCCTGGCCCATGCCGTGCGTGAACGCCGCCGCGTCGCGCTGACCTCCGGCAAATAAGGCAGGATTGCCGCAAGCCGCCGCGGGCGGCGGTTTGCGGCGCAGCAAGGCGGGCGGCGTAGAATAGCCGGATTACCCAACCCGAGAATCCGCTGATCATGAATGCTCCCCTGCACGCTGAATCGCTGCGCCGCGCGGTGCCGGCCGCCTGTCTCGAGGCCCTGCGCGCCCGCTTTGGCGATCGTTTCTCCGAGTCTTCCGCGGTGCGCGAGCACCACGGCCGCGATGAATCGCCGTATCCGGCGATGCTGCCCGACGCCGTCGTCTTCGCCCAGAGCACCGAGGAAGTCGCCGAGGTCGCCAGGCTGTGCAACGAACACCGCGTGCCGCTGATTCCCTATGGCGCGGGTTCGTCGCTGGAAGGCCACATCCTGGCGATCCAGGGCGGCATCAGCCTGGACCTGTCGCAGATGAACAAGGTGCTGGCCGTCAACGCCGAAGACCTGACCGCGACGGTGCAGGCGGGCGTGCTGCGCAAGCAGCTCAATGAAGAGATCCGCAGCACCGGCCTGTTCTTCCCGATCGATCCGGGCGCCGACGCCAGCCTGGGCGGCATGGCCGCCACGCGCGCCTCCGGCACCAACGCCGTGCGCTACGGCACCATGCGCGAAAACGTCATGTCGCTGACCGTGGTCACCGCCGACGGCCGCATCGTGCGCACTGCCGGCCGCGCCCGCAAGTCGTCGGCCGGCTACGACCTGACCCGCATCTTCGTCGGTAGCGAAGGCACGCTCGGCATCATCACCGAAGTGACAGTGCGCCTGTATCCGCAGCCCGAGGCCGTGTCGGCCGCGGTCTGCAACTTCCCCACGCTCGACGCCGCGGTGCAAAGCGTGATCGAGATCATCCAGATGGGCGTGCCGGTGGCGCGCGTCGAGTTCATGGACGCGGCCAGCGTGCGCGCCGTCAACCTGCACAGCAAGCTGACGTTGCGCGAGACGCCGCTGCTGGTGTTCGAATTCCACGGCAGTCCGGCGGGCGTGCAGGAGCAGGCCGAGACCGTGCAGGCCATCACCGCCGAGCATGGCGGCATGGACTTCGAATGGGCCGAGCGCCCCGAGGACCGCAGCCGCCTGTGGACCGCGCGCCACAATGCCTACTTCGCCGGCCTGCAATTGCGTCCGGGATGCCGCGCCAGCACCACCGACGTATGCGTGCCGATCTCGCGCCTGGCCGATTGCGTGCGCGACACGGTCGAGGAACTGGATCGGGCCAGCTTCCCATACACCATCGTCGGCCACGTCGGCGACGGCAATTTCCACGTGCTGATGTTGCTGGACGCCGACAGCGAACGCGAATGGCAGGAGTCGGAAACCATCAACCACAACCTGGTGCGGCGCGCGATCGCCGCCGACGGCACCTGCACCGGCGAACACGGCGTCGGCCTGCACAAGATGCAATTCATGGCCGAAGAGCACGGTGACGACGCGCTGGACCTGATGCGCAGCCTCAAGCATGCGTTCGATCCGAACAACATCCTGAATCCGGGCAAGATCGTGTCCTGGTGAGTCGTCCCAAGGGGCGCAGATGAAGGCCGGCGGGGGGCGACCCGCCGGTTTTTTTTTCGTCCAGCGGAACGGGCGACGGGCATGGCCGAGAGGCATTCCCAATGGATGGGAATGAAGTGGGTGCCTGGGCCAGCAACGTCCATGTCCATTCGGCGCGCAGTGACTTTACGGCTGGTTACGTCTGTGCGCCCTTGTGGCCGGCGGATGTACGCAGGATGCGGGTAAATCCCGGCCTGCGTCCAATCTGCGGTCGCGCTATTGTTGCGCTCATGAATTCACTGGTCGAAACCGGCCTGGCTCAAGCGCAGGCGCCTTATTCGTTGCAGCAACTCGTCGAGGCGTTGTCGGCCGCGCTGCCGTCGCATTGCGTGCTGTTTCGTGAAGAGGACACGCGTCCCTACGAATGCGACGGCCTGTCGCTGTACCGCGCGCTGCCGGCGGTAGTGGCCCTGCCCGAGAGCGAAGAGCAGGTGCAGGCCGTGATGCGCATCTGCAAGCGCCTGAATGCCCCGGTGGTCGCGCGCGGCGCCGGCACCGGCCTGTCGGGCGGCGCCATGCCGCACAGCCAGGGCGTGCTGCTGGGCCTGTCCAAATTCAATCGCATCAAGCATATCGACCTGGCCAGCGCGACCGCGGTGGTCGAGCCCGGTGTGCGCAACCTGGCCATTTCGGAGGCCGCGGCGCCCTATGGGCTGTACTACGCGCCGGATCCTTCCAGCCAGATCGCCTGTTCGATCGGCGGCAACGTCGCCGAGAATTCGGGCGGCGTGCATTGCCTGAAGTACGGCCTGACCGTGCACAACGTGCTGCGGGTGCGCATGGTTACCATCGACGGCGACGTGGTGGAACTGGGTTCCGAGGCGCCGGATGCGCCGGGACTGGATCTGCTGTCGGTATTCATCGGCTCGGAAGGCATGCTGGGGGTGGTGACCGAAGTGACGGTCAAGCTGATTCCCAAGCCGGCCTGCGCCCAGGTCGTGATGGCCAGCTTTTCCAGCGTCGAGGCCGCGGGCAACGCGGTGACGCAGGTGATCGCCGACGGCATCATTCCCGCCGGGCTCGAGATGATGGACCGGCGCGCCACGCACATGGTCGAACCCTTCGTGCGCGCCGGCTACGACATGGACGCGCAGGCCATCCTGCTGTGCGAATCCGACGGCACGCCGGAGGAAGTGGCGCACGAGATCGCGCGCATGGAAGCCATCTTCCGCGCGGCCGGGTCCACCCGCTGCCAGGTGTCGGCCTCGGAGGCCGAGCGGCTCAAATTCTGGGCGGGGCGCAAGAACGCGTTTCCCGCCGCCGGGCGCGTGTCGCCCGATTACTACTGCATGGACGGCACGATTCCGCGCCGTCATCTCGCCCGGGTGCTGGGCGCCATCGAGCAAATGGAAGACGAGTTCGGCCTGCGTTGCGCCAACGTGTTCCATGCGGGCGATGGCAACCTGCATCCGTTGATCCTGTTCGATTCGAATAAACCGGACGAAGTGGAGCGCGCCGAGAAATTCGGCGCGGCCATACTCGAACTGTGCGTGCAGGTGGGAGGAACCGTGACTGGAGAGCACGGTGTGGGAATGGAGAAAATAAATCAAATGTGCGTGCAATTCTCTCGCGAAGAACTCGACGCGTTCCTGGCGGTCAAGCGGGCATTCGATCCGCCGTGCCTGCTCAATCCCGAAAAGGTCATACCTACGCTGGCCCGCTGCGCTGAATACGGCAAGATGCACGTACACGCGGGCGAGCTGCGCTTCCCGGATCTCGCACGCTTCTAGGACGTCTCCCTTATGGATTTCGTCCTGTCGGAATTGTGCGACCAGGTCATGACGGCTCGCGCCGGTCACAAGCCGCTGTTCGTCATGGGCGGCGGCAGCAAGGCGTTCTACGGCAACTACCGGCCGGTGACGCCGCAGGATGGCCATTGCCTGCTGGACATGACCCCGTATCGCGGCATCGTCAGCTATCACCCGTCGGAACTGGTGGTGACGGTCAGGGCCGGCACGCCGCTGGCGGAGCTGGAGGCGGCGCTGGCCGAGCACGGCCAGATGCTGGCCTTCGAACCCCCGCATTTCTCGCCCGCCGCCACCATCGGCGGCTGCGTGGCCGCGGGACTGTCGGGGCCGCGCCGCATGAGCGCCGGCGCCTTGCGCGACTTCGTGCTGGGCGCGCAGCTGCTGGATTCCGACGGCCGGGTGCTGTCGTTCGGCGGCGAGGTCATGAAAAACGTGGCCGGCTACGATGTGTCGCGGTTGCTGGCCGGTTCGCATGGCATCTTCGGTGCGATCCTCGAAGTGTCGCTCAAGGTCGTGCCTCGGCCGATGGAAGAACTGACGCTGGCGTTGCCGGCGACGCAGGCCCAGGCCCTGGCCAGCTTCGCGCTGTGGCGCGGCAAGCCCTTGCCGATTTCGGCGACCAGCTGGGTGGGCGGTGCCGACGAGGAAGGCCAGATGCATGTGCGCCTGTCGGGCGCGCCGCCGGCCATCGCCGGCGCGCGGCAGGTGATCGGCGGGGATCCGCTGGCGCCGGAGGCGGCGCAAGCCTGGTGGAGCGGGCTGCGCGAACAGACCCATCCGTTCTTCGCGCCGGGCCAGCCCTTGTGGCGATTGGCCCTGCCGCCGACGGCGGCGGCGATTGGCGGCGGCCAGGCCCTGGTGGAGTGGGGCGGCGGCCAGCGCTGGCTGTCGGGCGCGCAGGATGCCGCCGAGCTGCGCGAACTGGCGCAACGGTTGGGCGGCCATGCGACGCTGTTCCGTACGGCAGGCACGCGGCCGCCGACCGACGGCGTGTTCCATCCGCTGTCGCCGGGCGTGGCGCTGATCACGCGCCGCCTCAAGCAAGAACTCGATCCGGCGGGGCTGTTCAATCCCGGCCGGCTGGTCCTGGAGCTATAGGCATCATGCAAACCAATCTGGCAGCCTGGGCTCGTGACACCGACCTGGGCAAAGAGGCCGACGCGATCCTGCGGCGCTGCGTGCACTGCGGCTTCTGCACCGCCACCTGTCCCACCTACCAGGTGCTGGGCGATGAACTGGACAGCCCGCGCGGCCGCATCTACCTGATCAAGCAGGTGCTGGAGGGCGCCGAACCGACGCAGTCGACCCAGCAGCACCTGGATCGCTGCCTGACCTGCCGCAATTGCGAAACCACTTGCCCCTCTGGCGTGGAGTACGGACACCTGGTGGATATCGGGCGCCAGATCGTCGAGGAACGCGTGCCGCGGCCCTGGGCCGAGAAGGCCAAGCGCAAGATGCTGCGCCGGGCCATGCTGTCGCCGCTGTTCGGGCCCGCCATGCGGGCGGGCCAGGCCGTGCGCGGGCTGTTGCCCGAGGCGCTCAAGCGCAAGGTGCCGGAACGGCGTCCCGCTGGCGCGCTCCCGCAAGTGGCCGGGCACGGCCGCCAGGTGCTGATGCTCGCCGGCTGCGTGCAGCCGTCGATGATGCCGACGATCGACGCCGCCACCATCCGCGTGCTGGATGCCATCGGCATCGGCGCGCGCATTGCCCCGGGCGCCGGCTGCTGCGGCGCCGCCAGCTTTCACCTGGACGCGCAGGCGGCCGCGCTCGACCAGATGCGCGCCAACATCGACGCGTGGTGGCCGCTAGTGAAGGATGGCGGGATCGAAGCCGTCGTCATGAATGCGTCGGGTTGCGGCGCCATGGTCAAGGAGTATGCGCATCACCTGCGCCATGATCCCGCCTACGCCCAGCGGGCGGCGGACATCGTGGCGCTGGTCAAGGACGTGGCGGAAATCGTGGCGCCGCACGCGGCGCAACTGCGCCAGAGACTGGCGGGCAAGGGCGCGCGGGCATCGTTCCACCCGCCATGCACCCTGCAGCACTGGCAGGGACTGCGGCCGTTGTCGGAACGATTGCTGGTCGAGTTGGGGTTCGAGTTGCAGCCGTTTGCGGAGCAGCACCTGTGCTGCGGCTCGGCGGGCGCGTATTCAGTGCTGAATCCCGAAATCGCGTTGGCGCTGCGCGACCGCAAGCTGGCCGCGATCGCGCCGGCCGCGCCGGACGTGATCCTGTCGGCCAATATCGGCTGCATCGGGCACTTGCAGAGCGGCACCAGCACGCCGGTGCGGCACTGGATCGAAGTGGTGGACGAGCAACTGGCGCCGGCCTGATCGCGCGGACGTTGCCGCGGACATTGGGCGCGGGGCCGCAGCCTGGCAGGAAGCGGCCCCGCGGATGCGCATGCGCATCGCGAGGCCACGCGCATCACTCCACCGCCTTGACCATGTCTTCCAGCACCTTCTTGGCGTCGCCGAAGACCATCATGGTGCGGTCCATGTAGAACAGTTCGTTGTCCAGGCCGGCGTAGCCGGAGGCCATCGAGCGCTTGTTCACGATCACGGTGCGGGCTTTGTAGGCTTCCAGGATCGGCATGCCGGCGATCGGCGATTTCGGATCGTTCTTGGCCGCCGGGTTGACCACGTCGTTGGCGCCCAGCACCAGCACCACGTCGGTCTGGCCGAACTCGCTGTTGATGTCTTCCATCTCGAAGACCTGGTCGTAGGGCACCTCGGCCTCGGCCAGCAGCACGTTCATGTGCCCTGGCATGCGCCCCGCCACCGGGTGGATGGCGTACTTGACCGTCACGCCGCGTTCGGTGAGTTTTTCGGCCAGTTCCTTGAGCGCGTGCTGGGCGCGCGCCACCGCCAGGCCGTAGCCCGGCACGATGGTGACGCTTTCGGCGTTGGTCATCAGGAACGCGGCGTCGTCGGGGCTGCCCGACTTGACGCTGCGCTGCTGGCCGCCCCCAGCCGCCGCGGCCTCGCCCGCCTGGCCGCCGAAGCCGCCCAGGATGACGTTGAAGAACGAGCGGTTCATCGCCTTGCACATGATGTACGAGAGGATGGCGCCGGACGAGCCCACCAGCGAGCCGGCGATGATCAGCATCGGGTTGTTGAGCGAGAAGCCGATGCCGGCCGCCGCCCAGCCCGAATAGCTGTTCAGCATCGACACCACCACCGGCATGTCGGCGCCGCCGATCGGGATGATGATCAGCACCCCCAGCACGAAGGCGATCAGCGTCATGATGACGAACGGCGTCCACGCCTGCGTCAGCATGAACCACACGCCCATCGCCAGCATCAGCAGCGCGAGCGCCAGGTTCAGCATGTGCTGGCCGGGGAACACCACTGGCGCGCCCTGGAACAGCCGGAACTTGTATTTGCCCGACAGCTTGCCGAAGGCGATCACCGAACCCGAGAAGGTGATGGCGCCGACGAAAGTGCCGATGAACAGCTCGAAGCGGTTGCCGGTGGGGATCAGCGTGCCGGCGGCGACGATGCCGAAGGCGTGCGGCTCGGCCACCACGGCCACGGCGATGGCGACCGCCGCCAGGCCGATCATGCTGTGCATGAAGGCGACCAGTTCGGGCATCTTGGTCATTTCGACGCGCTTGGCCATCAGCGTGCCGATCGAGCCGCCGACCAGGAGGCCCAGCAGCACCCAGCCCAGCCCGATGGTGGCGGTGCCCGAGCGCGCCAGGCCGACGATGAGCGCGCCGGTGGTCAGCACCGCGATCGCCATGCCGGCCATGCCGAAGGCGTTGCCCAGGCGCGAGGTGGTGGGGTGCGACAGGCCCTTGAGCGCCTGGATGAAGCAGACCGAGGCAACCAGGTAGAGCAGCGTGACGAGGTTCAGCGAGATCATTTCGCTTCCTCCTTGGCCGGCTTCCTGTCCTTTTTCTTGAACATCTCCAGCATGCGCCGCGTGACCAGGAAGCCGCCGAACACGTTGACCGCGGCCAGCGCCACGGCGAACACGCCCATGCCGCGCGCCAGTCCGCCTTCGGTCAGCGCCGCCGCCAGCATGGCGCCGACGATGATGATGGCCGAGATCGCGTTGGTCACCGCCATCAACGGGGTGTGCAGCGCGGGGGTGACGTTCCAGACCACGTGGTAGCCGACGTAGATGGCCAGCACGAAGATGATGAGATTCATCAGGGTGGGATTGATCGCTTCCATGCTTTCAGCTCCTGCGCGTCACATTGCCGCCTTCGCACACCAGGCAGGCCGCCACGATTTCATCGTCGCGCTGGATTGCCAGCGCGCCGTCCGCATTGATGATGAGTTTCAGGAAGTCGAGGATGTTGCGGGCATAGAGCGCCGACGCGTCCGTTGCGACCAGGCCGGGCAGGTTGGTCAGCCCGACCAGCGTCACGCCGTGTTTCTCGACCACCTTGCCTTTCTCTGACAGCGGGCAGTTGCCGCCGCGTTCGACCGCCAGGTCCACCAGCACCGAGCCGGGCTTCATGGCCGCGACCGTCTCGGCCGACACCAGCGTGGGCGCGGGGCGGCCGGGGATGAGGGCGGTGGTGATGACGATATCGGCCTGCTTGCAGCGTTCCGACACCAGCGCTGCCTGCCGCGCCATCCAGGCCGGCGGCATGGGGCGGGCATAGCCGCCCACGCCTTGCGCGATCTCGCGTTCCTCGTCGGTCTCGAACGGCACGTCGATGAACTTGGCGCCGAGCGATTCGACCTGCTCGCGCGCGGCGGGGCGCACGTCCGAGGCCTCGACCACCGCGCCCAGGCGCTTGGCCGTGGCGATGGCCTGCAGGCCGGCGACGCCGGTGCCCAGCACCACGGCGCGCGCGGCCTTGAGCGTGCCGGCGGCGGTCATCATCATGGGGATCAGGCGGCCGTAGTGGTGGGCCGCCAGCAGCACGGCCTTGTAGCCGGCCAGGTTGGCCTGCGACGAGAGCACGTCCAGGCTTTGCGCGCGGGTGATGCGGGGCGCGGCTTCCAGCGCGAATCCGACCAGTCCGGCGGCGGCCATCTGCTGCAGGCCGTCGGCATCGAAGGGATCGAGCATGCCGATGACCACGCTGCCGGGTTTCATCTGCGGCAGTTCGGCCGCAGACGGCGCGCGAACCTTCATCACGAGCTCCGCCCCCAATGCCTCCTGGGCGGTGCCGAGCGTGGCGCCAGCGGCTTCGTAGGCTTCGTCGAGATAGCGCGCCGCAGTGCCCGCGCCACGCTCCACGACAACGGTGTGTTTGCCGCCTACGTACTTCTTGACGGTCTCTGGTGTTGCTGCGACACGGGTTTCCCCGTCTCGGGTTTCCCTTGGTATCCCGATGTGCATCGACGCCTCTCCTCAGAAGGTTCGCCGTAGTTATAACGGATATACGCCCGGGGGAGGAGGTTCGGCGGGGCGCAAAAGAAAAGCCCCATGGGGTTAACCATGGGGCTTTGGGGCTCGCGCCCCGGTCATACCGGCCAGACTGACAGCTGGCTGCTGGCCGGCACCCGGCGCGCAGGCGTCCGGCGTCAGGCCGTCTGCGCGCGAGTCCAGTCGATCAGCGCGGCGGTGAGATCGCGCAGGTCGGCCTTGAGCCGGCCGTAGTTGGCCGACGGACGCAGGCTGGCCTCGTCCATGTAGAGCTTGCGGTTGATCTCGATCTGCAGGCTGTGGCGGCCTTCTTCGGGACGGCCGAAGGCGCGTACCAGCTCGACGCCCTTGTAAGGGTCGTTCACGGTCACGTTGTAGCCGCGCTCGCGTAGCCACGCCGCGATGAATTCACGGAAGGCTGGATCGCTGGTGCTGCCGTCGCGGTCGCCCAGCACGAAGTCGGGGTGGACCAGGCCGGGACGGTCGGTGGCGTAGGCGCCGGCGACGCTGGGCATGGAGTGGCAGTTGATGTGCCAGACCTTGCCGAACTTCTGGTGGGCGCTGTCGAGCACCTGGCCGAGGGCGGCGTGGTACGGCTTCCAGCAGGCCTCGATGCGGTGCGTCACTTCCTCGACGCTCAGCTTGCGGTCGTACAGCGGCGTGCCGTCATCCAGCATGCGCCAGATCAGGCCCTTGCCCAGCTTGACCTTGGGCGAGGCGTTGACCGCGCCGGGCCAGGCCTGGTCCAGCAGCAGTTCGTCGATTTCGTCCGGGGCGCGATTGGCATCGATGTAGGCGCGCGGAAAGCTCGCGGCGATCATGGGCACGCCCATGTCGATGGCGTCGCCCCACAGATCGTCAACCCAGGTGTCCTCGGCGGTGCGCAGGGCGCCGAAATCGACCGCGGGCGCGAAGTCGGGCGGGTAGGTGGTGCCGCTGTGCGGGGAGTCCAGCACCAGCGGGGCCGAGGGCGCCGAGTTCGGATATTGCTGCGGGAGGTCGAGCCGATAGGACAGGGGTTGGGTAATTCGCATATGGGGGTATTGCGTTCGTGAATCGGAGATCCCCGCGCGCCGCGCGGGCGCGGCGGGGATCGAAGGTCGCTCAGTCGATCTTCACATTGGCTTCTTTGGCGATGCGCTTGTTCTTGGCGATTTCCGCCGAGATCTGCTTGGCAAACGCTTCGGGGCTGTTGGCGGCCGGCTCGGCGCCCAGCGCTTCCAGGCGCGACTTGACGTCGGCTTCGGCGCTGACCTTCTGCACGGCGGCGTTCAGCTTGGCCAGGATCGGGGCGGGCAGCTTGGCCGGGGCGACCAGGCCGAACCACGAGGCGTCGTTGACGGCGGGCAGGCCGACTTCGGCGAAGGTGGGCACGTTCGGCAGGCTGGCCACGCGCTTGGGCGCGGCGACGGCCATGGCGATCAGGCGGCCGGACTGCACATGTGGCAGGGTCGAGGGCAGGTTGTCGTACATGACGTCGACCTGGCCGGCCAGCGCATCGTTCAGCGCCGGGCCCACGCCGCGGTACGGTACGTGCATCAGGTCGGTGCCCGAGGCCATCTTGAACAGTTCGCCCATCATGTGCGACACCGAGCCGTTGCCGGCCGAGGCGTAGGTCAGCTTGCCCGGCTGGCTCTTGGCCAGCTTGATGAACTCGGCCATGTCTTTGGCCTGCACCTTCGGGTTGATGGTCATGATGTTCGGCACGGCGGCCAGGTTCGAAACCGGCGTGAAGTCCTTCTCGCCATCGAACGGCAGGTTCGGGTAGATGGCCGGGTTGATGCCGTGCGTGCTGACGGTGGCGATGCCCAGGGTGTAGCCGTCCGGCGCGCTGCTGGCCACGAAGGCGCTGCCGATCGAGCCGCCGGCGCCGCCGCGGTTTTCCACCACCACGGTCTGGTTCAGTTCCTTGCCGAGCTTGTCGGCGAACAGGCGGCCGACGATGTCGGTGGTGCCGCCGGGCGGGAATGGCACGATCAGGCGGATCGGCTTGCTCGGGTAGGCGTCTTCGGCATGGGCGATGCCCGAGGTCAGCGGCGTGGCCAGGGTCGCGGCGGCGACACAGAGACCTAGGACTACATTACGGCGTTGCATGGATTCCCCTATAAATTGGAAAGCGACTGCGCAAAAGGCAGACGCAAACAGGAAGATTCTTTCGTGCAAGGCCGGTTTGCACAAACGAAAGTTTCTCCTTAAGCTATGACTTTTTTTCATGCCTCTTTTGCGGCGAAGTTTTCTTTTTGTAACTTCAAGCCCCGTCGACCGGGTCCGCAGGCATTCCCCCCATGAGACGGTTCTGTCCTTCGCTCACCGACCTGCAAGCCTTTGAAGTGGCCGCCAGGCACAGCAGCTTCACCCGCGCCGCCCAGGAGCTGTGCGTGACGCAGGGTGCGGTAAGTAAGCAAGTGAAACATCTGGAGGAGTTCGTCGGCGTCGAACTATTCCTGCGCATCAGGCAAGGGCTGGTCCTGACCGAGGCCGGCCGCAGCTACCTCACCAAGATCCAGGCGGGACTGGGCCAGATCGAGGCGGCCACCGTGGAACTGATCGCGCACCAGGGCCAGGGCGGCACGCTCAACCTGACCTGTATGCCGACCTTCGGCGCGCGCTGGCTGATCCCGCGCCTGACGGCCTTCATGCGGCTGCGCCCGGACATCCACGTGGAATTCCTGCCGCACCGCCAGGGCTACGATTTTTCGTCGCCCGAGCTGGACGCCGCCGTCCGTTTCGGCGAGGGCATCTGGCCGGGCAGCGGCGCCGACTACATCGTCGGCCGCGAGATCCTGCCGGTCTGCAGCCCGCGCCTGATTCCCGGCGGCTGTAGCGTGCCGGCGGACCTGCTGGCCTACCCCCTGCTGCACCATACCTCGGCTCTGGAAGGCTGGCGCGACTGGTTCGAGCAAGCCGGCTGCGACACCCGGCGCAGCCTGGAAGGGGCGCGCTTCGACCAGTATGCATTGCTGTCGCAGGCCGCCGCCGCCGGCTTCGGCGTGGCGCTGATCCCGCGCTGCCTGATCGAGGACGAATTGCGCGACGGCAAGCTGGCCGTGGCGATCCAGCTGCCGATCCGCGCGCGCATGGGTTACTACCTGTGCTACCCCGAGCAGAAGGCCAACCTGCCCACCCTGCAGGCGTTCCGGACCTGGCTGATGGAGGTCTCGCGGGCGGCCGAGCCGCAGCCGCAGGACGCGGCCAGCCCACAGTAAAATGGCATCATCATGAGTCAAACATCCACCAAGAAGGGCCGCGTTGTCGTCGGCATGTCCGGCGGGGTCGATTCTTCGGTCACCGCCTGGCTGCTCAAGCAGCAAGGCTACGAGGTCGTCGGCCTGTTCATGAAGAACTGGGAAGACGACGACGATTCCGAATACTGCTCCACCCGCCAGGACCTGCTGGACGCGGCCAGCGTGGCCGACCTGGTCGGCGTGGAATTCGAATACGTCAATTTCGCCGCCGAGTACAAGGACCGCGTGTTCGCGGAATTCCTGCGCGAGTACTCGGCCGGCCGCACGCCCAATCCGGACGTGCTGTGCAACGCCGAGATCAAGTTCAAGGCCTTCCTCGACCACGCCATGGCGCTGGGCGCCGAACACATCGCCACCGGCCACTACGCCCGCGTGCGCGAAGTGGCCGCCGAGGGCGGCGGCTCGCGCTTCGAGCTGCTCAAGGCGCTGGACGGTTCCAAGGACCAGAGCTATTTCCTGCACCGGCTGAACCAGGCGCAACTGTCGCGCACCCTGTTCCCGCTGGGCGAGATTCACAAGACTGAGGTGCGTCGCATCGCGCACGAGATCGGCCTGCACAATGCGGCCAAGAAGGACTCCACCGGCATCTGCTTCATCGGCGAACGACCGTTCCGCGAGTTCCTGAACCGCTACCTGCCGACCGAACCGGGCCCGATCCTGACGCCGGAAGGGCAGAAGGTCGGGCGCCACGAGGGCCTGTCGTTCTACACGCTGGGCCAGCGCAAGGGCCTGGGCGTGGGCGGCGTGAAGGGCCGCCAGCGCGAGGACGGCACGGCCGAGGCCTGGTACGTGGCGCGCAAGGACCTCGAGCGCAATGTGCTTTACGTGGTGCAGGGGCATGACCATCCCTGGCTGCTGTCCGGCTCGTTGCGGGCGCAGGACGTCAGCTGGGTGGCGGGGCAGGCGCCTGCCGCGGGCGAATACGGCGCCAAGACGCGCTACCGCCAGGCCGATGCGGCCTGCCGCCTGGGCGACGCGACCACCGAGGGCTTCACGCTCGATTTCGCCGAGCCGCAATGGGCGGTCACGCCCGGGCAATCGGCGGTGCTTTACGATGGCGATATCTGCCTGGGCGGCGGCATCATCGTCTAGGCACGCCGGCCTGTGACGGGCCGTTGCAACACCGATAGCAGTTCCAGCCAGGCCCCGCGGGCGTCGCGTCCGCGGGGCCTGGCTCATGAAAAACGGCGCATGCCGACAACGAGGAGAGGGATGTGGATGTAACGATGGTGATTTGCCTGCTGGCGCTGGGCGCGGTGGCGGGCTTCGCGGCGGGGCTGCTGGGCATTGGCGGCGGCATGCTGCTGGTGCCGTTCCTGACGATGCTGTTCGCCTGGAAAGGCATGCCGGCGGACCTGGTGGTGCACGCCGCTATCGCCACCTCGATGACCTCGATCCTGTTCACCTCGATCTCCAGCGTGCGCGCCCACCAGCAGAAGGGCACCATCAAGTGGCCGATCGTCTGGGCCATGGC
The DNA here is from genome assembly GCF_052906545.1 of Achromobacter sp. CSND-B12. NCBI lineage: Bacteria > Pseudomonadati > Pseudomonadota > Betaproteobacteria > Burkholderiales > Alcaligenaceae > Achromobacter > Achromobacter sp. CSND-B12. Next base: position 5,167,194 of record NZ_JBREGJ010000001.1, read on the forward strand.
GCCGGGCATCATCCTGGGCGGCCTGCTATCGGGCGGCGCGGTGTTCGCCGCGCTCAGCACTCTGTGGCTGTCGCTGTTCTTCGCGCTATTCGTGGGCTATTCCGGCTGGAACATGCTGCGCAACAAGAAGCCCAAGCCGAGCCGCCAGATGCCCGGCGTGATCGGCACCAGCGCGGCCGGCGCCGGCATCGGCTTCCTGTCGGGGCTGGTGGGGGCGGGCGGCGGCTTCCTGTCGGTGCCCTTCATGGTCTGGTGCAACGTGGCGCTGCACAATGCGGTGTCGACCTCGGCGGCGCTGGGCTTTCCCATCGCGCTGGCCAACAGCATCGGCTATGTGGTGTCGGGGCTGAACGAAGGCGCGACCCGCCCCGGCATGCTGGGCTACATCTACTGGCCGGCGCTGCTGGTGCTGGTGTGCGTCAGCGTCCTGACGGCGCCGCTGGGCGCGCGCATGGCGCACCGCTTGCCGGTGCAGACGCTGAAGCGGGTATTCGCCTGCCTGCTGTTCGCGCTGGCCGCCTACATGCTGTTCAAGGCCGGGCAGGCGTTCCGGGCCTGAGCCGCAAGTGAAACCGGCCGCGCAAGGCGGCCGGAACGGTGCGGGACGATGCCGGTGGGCGTCAGGCCGTCTTGGGGATGGTATCCACGAACGACTGGCGCTGCGACAGCTTGTCGTACAGGCGCGCCAGGTTGGGGTGGTTGGCGCGCCAGTCCAGCTCGGCGAAGCGCAGGTCCAGGTAGCCCAGGCCACAGCCCACGGCGATGTCGGCCAGGCTGTAGTTGATGCCCATGCAGTGGGCGTTCTCGCCCAGGCTCTTGTCCATGGCGTCCAGGCTGGCGTGGATCTTGCCGTACTGGCGTTCGATCCATTCCGGGCTGCGCTGCGCCTCGGGGCGCTGCTTTTCCTTGACGATGGTGACGCAGGCGTCCAGCAGGCCGTCGGCGATGGCTTCCCAGCACTTGACGGCCGCGCGGTCGCGGCCCGGCTGCGGAATCAGGCGGGCGACGGGGGACAAGGTATCCAGGTACTCGACGATGACGCGCGAATCGAACAGGGCGCCGCCATCTTCCATGACCAGGCAGGGCACCTTGCCCAGCGGGTTGTACGTTTGGATCTGCGTGTCGGCGGACCAGACGTTTTCGAGTTCAAGCCGATAATCCAGCTTTTTCTCGGCCATGACGATACGCACCTTGCGCACGTATGGACTGGTAAGCGAGCCGATCAGTTTCATGGATTCACAAGCGGAGTCGGAAAGCGGCCGAAGTATAGCAGGCCGCATGACGGCCAAACCGTCCGCGGGACGGAATCCCGCTCAGTTTGCCACAATGTTGCGCGGCCCTGAATGATAAAATCGCCGGGTTTTCCCACCCGCAGCTTTTTCCTTCCCAGACCATGCAAATCGCCGACCAGCTTAGCCAACTTAATGCCCTTTCGCCACTGGATGGCCGATACGCCTCCCGCGGCGACGCGCTGCGCGGGCTGCTCTCCGAGGCCGGTTTCATGGCCCACCGCGTCGAGGTCGAGGTGGCCTGGCTCGTGGCCCTGTCCGATGCCGGTCTGCCGGAGCTGCCCGCCTTCTCCCAGGAAGCCCGCGCCCGCCTGCAACAGCTGGTGCGCGACTTCTCCGAGGCCGACGCCGCCCGCATCAAGGACATCGAACGCGTCACCAACCATGACGTCAAGGCGGTCGAATACTGGCTCAAGGAAAAGGTCGCCGACCACGCCGAGCTGGCCACCGCGGCCGAGTTCATCCACTTCGCCTGCACCTCCGAGGACATCAACAACACCTCGCACGCGCTGATGCTGTCGCGCGCCCGCAGCGAAGTGGTGCTGCCGCGCCTGCGTGAAATCGCCGCCAGGCTCAACGACATGGCCGTGGCCCAGGCCGACCAGCCGATGCTGTCGCGCACCCACGGCCAGCCGGCCAGTCCCACCACGCTGGGCAAGGAATTCGCCAACGTCGCGGCGCGCCTGAACCGCGCCATCGCCGCGATCGAAGCGGTCGAGCCGCTGGCCAAGCTCAACGGCGCCACCGGCAACTACAACGCCCACCTGTCGGCCTACCCGGAAATCGACTGGCCCGCCTTCAGCCAGCGCGTGCTGGCCGGCCTGGGCCTGACGCAGAACCGCCACACCATCCAGATCGAACCGCACGACTGGATGTCGGCGCTGTTCGATGCCATCGTGCGCGCCAACATCATCGTGCTCGACCTGGACCGCGACATCTGGGGTTACGTGGCCCTGGGCTATTTCAAGCAACGCCTGAAGGAAGGCGAGGTCGGTTCGTCCACCATGCCGCACAAGGTCAACCCGATCGACTTCGAAAACTCCGAAGGCAACCTGGGCCTGGCCAATGCCGTGCTGCGCCATCTGTCTGATAAATTGCCGATCTCCCGCTGGCAGCGCGACCTGACCGACTCCACCGTGCTGCGCAACCTGGGCGTGGGCCTGGGCTACTGCCTGGTGGCGTGGGACGCCTGCATGCGCGGCCTGGGCAAACTCGAAGTCAACACCGCCGCGATCGACGCCGACATCGACGCCTGCTGGGAAGTGCTGGCCGAGCCGGTGCAGACCGTCATGCGCCGTTATGGCCTGCCGCAGCCCTATGAACAGCTCAAGGCTTTGACGCGCGGCAAAGGCATCACCGAGGAAGCCCTGCGAGAATTCATCCAGGGCCTGGCCCTGCCGGACGAACCCAAGGCGCGCCTGCTGGCGATGACCCCGCGTTCGTATATCGGCCTGGCCGCGGACCTGGCCCGGGCGGTATAGTCGCCTTGCCGCGCGCCGGGCGCGCGGCATCCTTGTTGTACTTACGGGAGATTGCAATGAAGAAGTTGTCCACGCTCGCCGCGCTGGCCTGTATGACCGTCGGATCGCTGCTGGCGACCTCGGCCCAGGCGCAGTTCGCCAAGCCCGAAGATGCCGTCAAGTACCGCCAGTCGGCGCTGACGCTGATGGCCTCGCACTTCGGCCGCATGACGCCGGTGGTCAAGGGCCAGGCGCCCTACGACGCGGCCCAGATCAAGGCCAACGTCGAAGTGCTCAAGACGCTGTCGGCGCTGCCCTGGGCGGCTTTCGGTCCCGGCACGGAAGGCGGCGACGCCCGTCCCGAGATCTGGAGCGACGCGGCCGGTTTCAAGCAGAAGCAGCAGGCGTTCCAGGACAACATCGTCAAGCTGTCGGCGGCTGCCGACGCCGGCGACCTGGACAAGCTGCGCGCCGCATTCGGCGACGTGGGCGCGAGCTGCAAGGCCTGCCACGACGCCTATCGCAAGAAGAAGTAAGCCGGTACCGCGGCCCTGTGGCGCACCAACGGAAAAGCCCCTCGACCGAGGGGCTTTTTCGTTGGTGCGCGGCCTGGATACCGGGCGTGGCCGGCGGCCAGCGCCACGCGCGAGCCCGATGACTACGAGAACGACATGTCCGCGGCGATCTCCAGCGAGCGAATCCACAGCACTAGGCCGGTGACACAGGCGCCCAGGATCAGGGCGCGCAGCCAGATCGCGAAGCCGTCCTGGGTCGGCGGTGTGCCGGGCGGAACGTCTTTCGGATCGACGTTGCCGGTGATGATGGCGCGCACCAGCCGCTTGCGGCGCACCAGGGCGTACCAGGTCACGGCCAGCAGGTGCAGGGCGATCAGGCCGATGATGACCCATTCATTGAGCTTGTGCCACGAGGTCAGCAGGCCGGCGGTGGACTCGCTGACGTGGCCGAACAGCGGGCCCTGCGTCATGATGTCATCGGTGGTGAACAGGCCGCTCACGGCCTGGAAGCCGAGCACCAGCAGCAATGCCAGCACCGACCACGCCCCCAGCGGATTGTGGCCGGCCGGCGCGGCCGCGCCCTTGAGATAGTTGGCCACCGCGCGCGGCCCGCGCACGAACTGGGTGAAGCGCGCATAGCGCGGACCCACAAAGCCCCACAGCACGCGAAAGACGATCAGGCCCAGCGCGACACAGCCGAAGCGCACGTGCCAGTCCATGTACAGGCCGCCCAGCTTGACGCTGACGAAGGCGCCGACAATGCAGACGACGAGGGCCCAGTGGAAGAGTCGGGTGGGAAGGTCCCAGATGCGAATGGCAAGCCGGTTGTTTTGCATGATGGTCGCGCCTTGACTGCGTTGCCTGCGACTTTATCACGCACAAATGAAGCCGCCACGGCGTGGGCCGTGGCGGTTTTGCGCCAGATTAAGGTTGGGAACCGCTGGCTCAGCGAGCGGCGCGGCGCACCGGTTCGATGCGGTGCACGTGCTCGTGGCGGAAGCGGATACGCTGTCCGGGGACCTTCTGCGCGGCCGTTCCGCAAGGCACGATTTCGGTGGTGTACGTGGTCGTGCCGTCGATCGGCGCGTTGAAGATCACGGCGGCGCGGATGGCCGGGCCGTCGGCCGGTTGCAGGTAAACGATGTCGCCGATGTGGATCGGCATGTTGTCCAGCTTGGTATGGGCCGGGCGTCGGATCAGGTCCGAGGTAGTGAAACGAGTATTCATGTTGTGTTCTCTTTCAAGTTCTTGTTATGGGAATTGCTGCGTAGCGCATGCCACGAAGCGGGGGCGAGGGCGCTGTCGCGCGCCGCGCCCCGGCCACGTGCCGGGTCATGCATGACACTAACGCATATCCGCCGCCGGTCCTTTGCGCATTCTCATGGTTTGCGGGCGCGCCGGACTGGCTGCGGGGGCCGTCCCGGGCCTGGACCTGGGACGTTGCGGGCGCCGCCTGCCAGTATTGGTGGACGGCGGACCCAATAGGCGATGGCGTTACGGCGCCATCGCGGGCGCATGGCAGCGGATCAACGCTGCGTTGTGCGTTTTCCGACCGGGCCGGACTCGGCGGCATGGTCGGGGCGAAGGTTGGCTATGGCCCGCGCCATCGTCGTGACGACGCGCAAGGCAAACCGGCAACACAATTGCGTGCAATAAATGGTTGGCAACCGGTTCCGCGTTCTTAGGGTTGTCTGTCGCGAAACAGGATGAACACCGGGGTGATCAACGGGTTGGCCAATAGGGTTGGTCAACGGATGGTGACCGATGCCCCGCCGGGTAGCTCAATGGCTGGTTTTTCAACGCCTGGTTCGCTGGCGGACCCAGTTGAGGCTGAGTGGGACCTGAGCAAAACCCGACCAAGGCGGCGGCAAAGCCTGGAGCGCCAAATGGCCAAGTTCCATAGGATCAACCAATGATTATATGGCTAAATTAATGATTTCGCAAGGATTTTTGTGAGGCGCGCCGAAATGAGTGCGATGCCACCCTTGCCGTCCGGCCGGGGTGCCCCCTGGCGCGGGCGCTGACGCCTCCCGCGCCAGGGGGGCAGGACCCAGGTCAGTGCGTGGCGGGGCGCGCCTGGCGTTGCGCTTCGATGATCAGCGCCTCCAGGCGGGGCGACATGCGCAGCGCGACCTGCGCGGCGGTCGAGCCGTCGGGACGGGTGTCGGTTTCCAGCGCCAGCTCGATGCGTTCGCCATCGAAGGCTTCCGGGGCGGCCTCGATCTCGGTATAGCGTTGCAGCAAGGCATCCACGGCTTTCTGCGCATCGGCCAGCGCTTCTTCGCCCAGGTGCCCGGGGCGCAGATACTGGTTGGCCACGCGGGCCAGGTCGTTCATGAAAAACAGCAGGGCGGCGGCGCCACGGCAATCGGGATGGGCGAAGCCCCAGGTGTCGGGGGAAGCGTCTTGGGTCATTCAGGCTGGAAAGACAAGAGGTGGCGGGCGGCCGCAGCGGGCCGGCAATCCTGCATTTTAGGCCGGGTCCGGCCCATTGCGGGGCGCTGGCGGAACGCGGCCAAGCGTGAGGTCCCGGCGCGCGGCCCGCACAGTGGGGCTGCGCATCCCGTTTCCGTGCCGCTTGGGGCATACTGGGCGCCCCATGATCAGACACGCACGCCCCGCCGACCTGGCGCTCCTGCCCGATATCGAACGTTCCGCCGCCGCCCGCTTCCTTGGGACCCCCATGGCCTGGGCCGCCGCGGGCGAGCCCCTGCCGCCAGCCGAATTGGCGCGCGCCGCTGCCGCGGGCCTGTTGTGGGTCGCGCCGGGCGACGACGACCGGCCGGCGGGATTCGCGCTGGCCCGGCCGATGGACGGCGACCTGTACCTGGCGGAAATGTCGGTCGCGCTGCCTATGCAGGGGCGCGGCCTGGGACGCGACCTGCTGCGGGCGGTGGTCGAACATGCGCGCGCCGCGCGCATCTACCGCGGCGTGGCGCTGACCACCGATCGCGAGCTGCCCTGGAATGCGCCTTTCTACCAGCGGCAAGGCTTTGTCGAGGTCCCGGCCCCGCAATTGGGGCCCGCATTGCGGGCTCGCCTGGAGGCGGAGGCGGCCGCGGGTTTCGACCCGGCGCGCCGCTGCGCGATGCGCCACACGCTGGCGGTGTGAGCCGCGAAGGCGCGCGCCGGTGGGCTGTGTCATATCGATTCGATGGCAACAAAATCCGCCCACCGGCGGCGGGTGGCGGACGCTTCGGGATAATCTGCCGGGGAGGATGCCGGCCGCCGGGCGGGTGTTCCCGATGCAACGTTTTACGCAAGGAGGGAAGGGCATGGCAATGCTGCGGATCTGCCTGGCCGGCCTGGCGGCGGCTTCGATGCTGGCGCTGGCCGCTTGCGGCAATCGCGAGCCGCAGGAACGCGCGGCCTTCATCGAGCTGCTGCAAAGCCGTATCGCGTCCGGGTCGCTGGTGCCGGTCGGCGCCCTCGGCGAAGCCGAGAAAGACGCCGTGGGCCGCTACGACGATGCCTACGAGGTGATCGTCGATTTCCAGTCCGCCATGGCCAAGGCGGCCGTGACGCTGCGCCCCATCCTTGCGGCCGAGCGCATCCAGTCGGTCGACGACATCGTGCGGCGGCGCGAGGCCCTGCTGGCCGCGCGCAAGACGCTGGCCGACAGCGCCGGCGCCTTGCAGGATGCCAAGGCCCGCGCCGACCGCGCGCGCAGCGGACTGGAGCTTGCGCCGGATCTGGCGCCGGTCTACGACGGGGTGTATGACGAGGCGGTCACGGCGCCGGCGGCCGAGTTGATGGACGCGGCGGCGCGCATGGATACCGTCGCGCGCGATGCGCTCGGCATCGCCGATTTCGTCGCGGCCAATGAGGCCGAGATCACGCTCGAGGATGGGCTGGCCAAGGTCGCCACGCCGTCGCTGCAGCATGAACTGAATCTGCGCCTGCAGGGCCTGAACGCCCAGTCGCCGGCGCTGGAGGCCGCCCGCGCCGTGGTGTCGCGAGCGGCCGCCGGCGAGCCCTGAATGCCGGCCGCGCGCCGCTTTCCGCGCAATGGCGCCCGCCGGACGGCCCGGGCCGGGGCCAGCGGGGGAAACGAGCGGGGCGGGACGCTGCTTTGTACAATGCGGGTCTCCGCGGTTCAGGCCGCGCCTTGGACGGAACATGAGCCAATCTTCCAGCTTGCACTACCGTACCTTCCTGCTCCTCCTGGTGGTGGTATCCATCGCGTTCGGCTGGCTGTTGTGGCCGTTCTACGGCGCGGTGTTCTGGGGCGCCATCCTGGCCATCCTGTTCGCGCCGCTGCAACGGCGGCTGGTGCCGCGCATCGGCGGCCGGCGCAACCTGGCGGCGCTGATCACGCTGGCCATGGTGCTGCTGCTGGTGATCCTGCCGCTGGTGGTCATCAGTGGGTCGCTGGTGCGCGAGGGGGCGAACCTGTACCAGAGCATCAAATCCGGCCAGATCAACTTTGGCGCCTACTTCCAGCAGGCCATGGAAGCGCTGCCGCCGTCCGTGCATGACCTGCTGGCGCGGTTCGACCTGGCCGACATCCCCAGCCTGCAGGAAAAGCTCAGCGCCGGCGCGATGCAGGCCAGCCAGTTCCTGGCGACCCAGGCGCTCAGCATCGGGCAGGACACCTTCCAGTTCGTGGTCAGCTTCGCCATCATGCTGTACCTGCTGTTCTTCCTGCTGCGAGACGGGCCGCAACTGGCCCAGCGCGTCAAGCGCGCGGTGCCGCTCAGCGAAACCCACAAGCACCATCTTTTCCGCAAATTCACCACGGTGGTGCGCGCGACGGTGAAGGGCAATATCGCGGTGGCGGCCTCGCAGGGCGCCCTGGGTGGCATCATTTTTTCCATCCTGGGGATCCAGGGGGCGCTGCTTTGGGGCGTCATCATGGGCTTTCTGTCGCTGCTGCCGGCGGTAGGAGCGGGCCTGATCTGGGCGCCGGTGGCGATCTATTTCCTGTTGACCGGCGCGACCATCAAGGGCGTGGTGCTGATCGCCTTCGGCGTGCTGGTGATCGGCATGGTCGACAACGTGCTGCGTCCGATCCTGGTGGGCAAGGACACCAAGATGCCCGACTACGTGGTGCTGATCTCGACCCTGGGCGGCATGGCGCTGTTCGGCCTGAATGGTTTCGTCATCGGCCCGCTGATCGCCGCGCTGTTCATGGCCAGCTGGGACCTGTTCTCGCCTCCGGATGACGTGGTCGCGGCCGCGCTGGCCAAGCCCGTGGTCCCGCCTTCCAGGCCGGCGACCCCGGCCTCGACCCCGGTTGCGCCCCCCAAGGCCGACTGACAAGGCCGAGCGCGCCTGCCAGTGGCCTGTGCGCGGTCAAGACGACGTCAGGGCCGAGGGTGTAAGGTGTGGTGGTGCCGGCCCGCCGGGGCCGGCGTCCTGTCTCCGCGGCGCCGCCGGCCTGACCCGGCTGTGCTGCGGATTTCCTTCATGAGGAGCGCGTCGGATATGGACTGGAAACTACACAAGTCGGGCTGGATCGAAGAGCGCAACTTCGACATCGAATTCGCCGAAACTCCCGAGGGCTACCATGCCCGCGTCCGCGTTTTCGGCTTTCCCGTGCTGGAAGACACGCGAAACGTGTTTCCGAACGCGATGCTGGCGGAGAAGGGCGCGCTGGCGCTGCTCAAGAGCCAGTTCGCCGGCACGCCGGACCTGGAAGAAAAGTAGGCTGCGGCAGGCCGCCGCCTGCGGCCCGCGCAACGCACGCGGGCTTGCGCTGGAGACGGCGGCGGCGCGCCATTCAGCGCAGCGGCAGGCGGCGTCCTCCGACGATGAGGTCGCGGTCCTGGCGTGGCTCGGTATGCACCTGCCCCTGTGCCAGCGCCCCGCCCATGTCGACTTCCGGACCGCTCTCGGACGTGCGATGGGTCCTGGACGACACCACGCGCCAGCCGTCCTTGCCCAGCCCCTGATAGGTCAGGAAGATTTCGTAGCCCCCGGCCGTGGCGTCGGCGCGCGGCGGTACATACAGGACCAGATCGGCCGCGCCGGGGCCGGTGATGTCCGCATGGATCAACCAGCAGCGCGCAGCGGCCAAGACGGGGTTGGACGGATCGTCGGCAGCGGCCTTTTCCGCGCTTACGCATCGGTCCAGCTCGAACGGGTTTTCGGTCGCGGCGTAGCGCCACCAGGCGTCCGGCACGGCGCTGCCGGCAGGATGGACCTGCAGGCTGCCGGGCTTGGTCAGCGAGGCTGCCAGGCCGGACTGGCGCGGCCCCCAATCGTAGTATTTGCCCGTCAGTGCGTCGGCGGCGGCGATTGCGATCTTGGGCGATTGGGCCTGGGCGGCACCATCGGCCAGCCTGCGCACCGCCTGCCGGCCGTATTCGCCGCGATCGCGCGCGGCCGAGAGATAGCTGAATTCCTCGGGCGGGACGCGGCCGTCGATCAGGCGTTGCACCTGGCTGTCGACCTCGATGCGGTCGGGATTCAGGAGCGGCGTGTTCACCAGGGCCAGCATGGCCAGCGCGCAGAAGGCCGCGACGATGTTGGTGCCTCCCAGGATCGTGTGGAAACGCCGCGGCGCGAGCGCCGCCCAGGCATAGCCCAGCGCGTATAGCGTCAACAGGACCGCGGCGTAGACGCCCCAGATGCGCGGAATGGTCCAACCGTACTGTTCGACCCGCACGACGAGACCGTACAGCGCCACCAGCGCCAGCGGCAACAGGCCGCACGCCGCCACGCGCAGCACCGCGCGCAGGCGCGGGCCGAAGGGCGGCGCCTCGGGGCTGTCCTGCCAGGCGGAGTTGATGAGCTTGATCCACAGCGCGCTGAAGGCGATGAGGGCGCCGGCGGACAGCGCCACCGCCTGCAGGTCCAGCGCCAGCCGGGCCGCCAGCGCCATCACGAAGGCGATGCCGACCAGCGCAACCAGCGGCAACAGCCACGCGGTGAGCGTGAGCCAGGAGCGTTGCAGCGTGTCCGCCAGCTGCGGCCGGCGATGTACCCCCACCAGGCTGACCGCCAGCACCAGCGGCATCACGCCCAGCGTGAAGCGGGTGGACTTGACGACCTTGCCGACGGCGCCAATGCCGATCATGCCGAACATGGCGCCCGCGGCCCAGAACAACAGCCAGACCGCCAGGGCCAGGCCGCCGGCCAGCGCCAGCTTGACGGTGTTGCGCCAGGCCGCGCGAAACACCGCGGGGTAGTCCCAGCCCGCCCGGGATGGGTCCAGCGCCTGGATCAGGGGAAGCAGCATGAAACCGCAGGCGGCGGTGATCACGGTGGCGAGCGCGCGCGGGCCGTCGTCGGAATAGCGCACGGGTTGCGAGCCCAGCAGCGGCATCAGGCCGTAGGCGTGCAGCGCGGGCAGCGCCAGGGCATAGGCCAGCAGCGCCAGCAGCCAGCGCCTGCCAGAGCGCATGCCGGCCAGCATGGCGCCCGCCAGTGGCACCAGCCAGACCCACTGGATCGCGAACAGGGTGGCGAACGGGTTGTGCCATGGCCACACGCGGTTCAGCAGCGCGGCATGCAGCGCCAACGCCAGCAGCGCGCCGAGCGCGCCGTGGACCAGGATGGTTCTTTCGGGAGCCGACAGGGGAGAGCGGGTTGCCATGGGGTCAGAAGTCCTCGCTGCGCCAGACCTTCAGCACGCGGCCGAAGACCTCGAAATCCATGCCTTCGGTGATGTCCCAGGCGTCGTACTTGGTGTTTTCGGACTTGGCCCGCACCACCAGCCCGGAGGCGGTGGGAATGCGCTGCAGCCGCTTGATGAAGCCTTCGCTGCCGACGCGGAAGAAGTAGATGGCGTCGTATTCGACGGCCTGCACGCCGCGGTCGACGATCAGGGGATCGCCGGGATTGAACATGGGGCGCATGGAATCGCCAAAGCCCGTGACGATGCACAGGTTCTTCGAGGCGGAAAAGCCGCGGACGTTCTTCTGCAGCCATTCGGGGCTGACGTTCCAGCTCTGGATGACGCCCGGCTGGTCGCGCAGTTCCAGGCCGCTTCCCATCGCGCCGCCGGTATCGAACTGGGCGATGAGCACATTGCCGTGATCGGGCCGGCCCAGCCGCCCGTGGTTGAAGGAGACCTGCCGGCCCGGTGGCTCGTCGGCGATGACGTCGGGCGAGAGCTCGTGCCACAGGTCGGGGTGGGGAAGATCCATCCAGTGGGCGGGCTGGCCCAGGCCGGCGGAAATCCTGGCGGCCAGGGCATCGCCGACGCGGCGCGGGTTCTTGTCGCGCTTGCCCTGGAACCCCTGGAGGATCTGGTCGAGGTATTTGCGACTCACGCCCGCGCGTTCGGCCAGGCGGTCCACTCCCCCGGCCTGGAGCACAGCGTACTTGAGGTTGTTCAGTCGTATCGAGCGGATATCCATGGTAGCGATAGTAGCAATCCGCTACCTGAAAGTACAGTAGCGATTCGCTGTTGATTTTCAGGTAGCGAGTCGCTACCATGATTCCAATCCCGAAGATAGTCGGGGCGACCGCAGCCATCCCCGGCCGCCGGTGGCCCTGCCGGGACCCACCCCGCCGACCGTGGCGCACGAAGGGGCACCGGCCAATGTGCCCTTGAATCGCTACCGGAGTAGCGACCGCCATGGGCGGACAAACCGGGATGACGACGAATCGAAGGCTTGGAACAAGGAAAAAAGCATGGATAAGCATCTTGTCCGGGAGGCATCCCGATGAAATATGCAAGCGAAGTCCTGGATCTCATGGCGGCGGCGCCGGGGCGTCCCTGGCGCATGGCGGAACTGGTGCGCGGCGCATCCGGCGCGCGCGAGCTGACGCGGCGCGAACGCAACGCGATGCGACAGGCCATCCTGCGCGTACTCGAAACGCTGCGCGAGGGCGGCCAGGTGGCGCGCATCGAGCATGCCCGCAACTCGCTCAGCTACGTCTGGAGCGAAGTGCGACACAATGGGGATTGCCAGCGCGCCTGATGCCGCGAGACAATGCATCCATGTCGTCGCGCTGCGCACCGACGACGAACCGAAAAAGGCCCGCCACCAGCGGGCCTTTTTTATGAGAGGGTACGTGTGCCCGGGCGGTGCGTCCCAAGGCGGATGCATCACCTGCCCGTTCCCCCCTCGCGCTCTTTGCAGTTCCCCACGACAGGCTCGCCACAGGCGGGCCTTTTCTATTTGCACGCCCCGCGTTCTCGAACAGAGCGCGGGGCGTTTCGTTTGGGCCGTCCAGCGGCCTGCCGCCTCGCCTTTCCTGCAATGACCGGGCCTTTCTCCCGCCCGTGGTGACCCGGAACGGCTCGAGGCGGCAGCCCGGTGGGCGACAGCCGGAATCCGCCGCAACCCGGCCGTACGCATCACGCAACGCGGCATCGCGCCGATGGCGCGGCAAAGTCGGCGATCCGCCTCCAGGCAACTGGATTCCCCCGATCCGCCCTCGGGCACTTCAACACGACAAAGGAGCTACGCATGGCGAACAGTTCGGCCACCGGCGGCTACCTGGCGCCGATCGCCATTTCTCCGCCCCTGGAGGATGCCGAACTCGAGGCGCTGTTCCTGGGGTTCATCGCCGGCGTGTCCGGCTTGCCCCCGAACATGGTTCGTACGCACTGGCCCGCGGCCGGTGTGGAACCGCCCGCGCAAAGCGATACCTGGTGCCTGATGGACATCCGGGCGCAAACCGCGGACGCCGGCCCGGTCGTCGCTCACGACCCGGCCGGGGAAGGATCTGATTCATACGTCCGGCACGAAGACATCGAGGTGCTTTGCTCGATGTTCGGCCCGAACGCGTTGCGCCACGCGGCCTTGCTGCGCGATGGCGCCGCCGTGCCGCAGAACCGCGAACCCCTGCTCGCGCAGGGCATGGCGGTCGGCGGCGCGGGGCCGATCCTGGCCCGGCACGAGCTCGTGAATCAGCAGTGGATACGGCAGTTCGACATGACCTTGCATTTCAAGCGCCGGGTCACGCGCATCTATCCGGTCCTGAATCTCCTGTCGGCGCAGGTCACGACGCATGCCGCGTCGCTGTCGCCGACGGATCACATCAACCACCTTGCAGATTAAGGGATCTACCATGGCTAATGGATTGCCGGTATCACGCCTGATCAACGTCACGATCAACATGTCGCCGCTCGCGGCGCAGGGCGCGAGCCTGAATACCGCGCTGCTGCTGGGCGCCTCCGCCGTCATCGACACCGGCGAGCGCATGCGCTCCTATGGCGGCATCGACGCCGTCGCCGCCGACTTCGGCACCGCCGCGCCCGAATATCGCGCGGCCCTGCTGTATTTCCAGCAGACGCCCCAGCCCTCGCAGTTGTACATCGGCCGCTGGGCCAAGGGCGCGACCTCGGCCACGCTGCGCGGCGCGGTGTTGTCGGCCGCCGAGAAGCAGATGTCGGCCTGGACCGCGGTGACCGCGGGCGCCTTCACGCTGTCGGTCGACGGCACCGCCAAGACGGTCAACGGCCTGGATTTCTCCGGCGCCACCAACCTGAACGGGGTCGCGTCGATCATCTCGACGGCACTGGCCTCCGCTTCCGTCACCTGGAACGGCTCGCAGTTCGTGGTGACTTCGAACACCTCCGGCGCGACCTCGACGCTGGGCTACGCCACGGCCGCGGGCACCGGCACCGACATCTCGTCGATGCTGGGCCTGACCGCGGGCCAGGCCTCGACGCCCGTCGCCGGCATCGTCGCCGAAACGCCGGTGGACGCCGTGTCGCTGTTCCTGGACCGCTTCGCCAACAAGTTCCTGGGCGTGGCGTTCGCCGATGCCGACATCACCGACGCGCAGCACCTGGCCGTGGCCGGCCTGATCGAGGCCGACCAGCGCCACCTGTACGGTGTGTCGACCCAGGCGCCGCAGGTGCTGGACCCGACCAACCACGAGGACATCGCCAGCCAGCTGAAGGCGCTGAAATACAAGTACTCGATCGTGCAGTTCTCCAGCGCCAGCCCGTATGCGGTCGCTTCGCTGCTGGGCCGCATGCTGACGGTGAACTTCAACGCCAACAACACCACCATCACGCTGATGTACAAGCAGGAGCCCGGCATCGTCGCCGAGACCCTGACCAGCAGCCAGGCCGACACGCTGGCGGCCAAGAACTGCAACGTGTTCGTCAACTACGACAACGACACGGCCATCATCCAGTACGGCGTGACGCCCAGCGGCATCTTCATCGACTCGGTCTACAACGCGATCTGGTTCCGCAACCGCGTCCAGACCGATGTCTACAACCTGCTGTACACCAGCCCCACCAAGGTGCCGCAGACCGACGCCGGCAACCAGCTGATCGCCTCGGTGATCGAGGCCGCGTGCGAGGCCGCCGTCAACAACGGCTACCTGGCGCCGGGTGTGTGGAACTCGGCCGGCTTCGGCGCCCTCAAGCAGGGCGACACGCTGGCCAAGGGCTACTACGTCTACGCGCCGGCGATCGCCACCCAGTCGCAGGCCGACCGCGAAGCGCGCAAGGCCGTTCCGTTCCAGGTCGCCGCCAAGGAAGCCGGCGCCATCCACACCGTCGACGTTCTGGTCACGGTCAACCGCTAAACAGGAGTAGCAGATGTCTACCTATTCGTTCGCTGATATCAGCGCCAGTCTCGTGGGCCCGGGCGGGGCGATTTCGCTGGGTTCCGGCTCCGGCGTGGCCGATGAAGGCATCGCCATCGCCGCCAAGGGCGAGAAAAGCGCCATGACGGTGGGCGCCGATGGCGAGGTCATGCACACGCTGCGCGCCGACAAGAGCGGCACCGTGACGCTGAGCTACCTGAAGACCTCGCCCGTCAACGCCCAGCTGCAGGCCCTGTACGACGCCCAGTCGCTGGACAGCCGCCTGTGGGGCAAGAACCTGATCACCATCACCAATCCGGCCACCGGCGACGTGACGGCGTGCCGCTCGTGCGCCTTCAGCAAGAAGCCCGACCTGACCTACAAGAAGGACGGCGACGTGGTGAAGTGGACCTTCGACGCCGCGAAGATCGACACGATCCTGGGAACCTACTAAGCCATGGCACAGGAACTCGATCTGAACGGCCACCGGTACTCCATCGGGAAACTGAGCGCCAAGCAACAGTTCCACGTGTCGCGCCGCATCGCTCCGATCGTTCCTACGCTGATCCCCGTGTTCGTCCGCCTCGCGGCGGGCGGGCGCGGGATCACCGAGGATCCGGGCGGCATGGCCGACGTGCTGCAACCGCTGGCCGATGGCCTGGCGGCGATGAAGGACGAGGACGCCGACTACGTGCTGGACACCTGCATGCAGGCGGTCCAGCGCCGGCAGGAGCATGGCTGGACCGCCATCTGGTCGGCCGGCCAGCGCGTGCCGATGTTCCAGGACATCGACCTGTCGGTCATGTTGCCGCTGGCGCTGCGCGTCATCGTCGGGAGCCTCGGGCCTTTTATACAAGGGCTGCTTACCAGCCAGACCGGCAGCCCCGAGGCGACACAGGCTGGCTGAAGAGCCTGCCCGGTGGCGAGGATTGGTTGCTGGCGCCGGTCCTCGAGGGACTCTGCAAGTACGAGTCCCTCAAGGACGGCACCCTGGACCTGGCCGACATCGCGCTCCTGAACGACGCGCTGTCGGTGCGGGCAGACAACAAGGCGGAAGCGTACCGCCGCCACATGGCAGAAAAAAATGGCTAACACGATTCTGTCCATCGACCTGTCGGGGTTGATGGGCCCATTCAAGATCGACAAGGACGACCTGAAGGACCTCAAGCAGGCAATCGGCGACTCGCGCAAGCAGAGCCTGGCCGATGCGCTCGCGGTGTTCGCGGGGCGGGCCAAGAGTGTCGTCGACTTTGCCGAGAACAAGATTGCCCAGTTCGAGCAAGGCTATTTCGCCGCCCGGCTGGGCGGCACCTCGGGCAGGGACATGCGGGCGCTGGAGACGGTCGCGCAGGACTTCGGCGTTTCCGTCGAAGCGATGCGCAACAGTACCCAGGCCTTGCATCGCAATGTGCGCGATGACCCCAGGGTTGCCGCGCTGCTGGAACAGCTGCATATCTCGCCGAGCGATGGCGCGGGCGGCCAGCGCAACACCGCCGACCTGGTGCTGGAACTGAGCGATGCGCTCAAGCGCGTGGACCCCGGCCAGGCCGGGGAGACGGGCAGGAAACTGGGGCTGGACGCCGGCCTCGTGGAGGCCCTGCGCGATCCGGCATTCGGGCAGCGCCTGTCGGTGCAGCGTGACGCCGAAGAAAGCAGCAGGATCGAGGCGGCCGGCGAGCGCGCCCATCAACTGATGGCCACCATCCGCGCCTTGAGCGGCTCCGTCGACGCGATGTTCGCGCAGGCGCTGCTGACGATGGGCCCGCAATTGCAGCAGACGCTCGACAGCATTTCGGCCTGGTTCAAGGAGAACGGGCAGACCGCCGGCAAGCGGCTGGGCGAAGTCGGCAATTTCGTGTTGTCGATCATGTCGTTGCTGGGGCCGGTGGTCAGCCTGATCACTTGGCTCGACGGCGTGACGGGGGGGCTGAGTTCGCAGCTCCTGTTGCTGGTCGGCGGATTCCTGATGCTGGGCGGCGGCGGCGTCGTGGGAGCGCTGGCAGGCCTGGTCTCGCGACTGGGTGGCATGCGGTCGCTCATCGGCGGGCTGGGCTCCCAGCTGGCATCGTTGCCAGGACGGATCGGCGGTTTCGTGAGCCGGGCCTGGACGGTGACCAGCAATTTCGTTGCTGGCGTGTTCGGCAGGATGACCTCGATGGGCCGCACCGCCGTGACCCAGATGGGCAATATGGCCGGCGCGGTCTGGTCCTGGATGGGCAATATGGCCGCGCGCGGCGGCGCGCTGGTGGTCGATGGCGTCAAGGCCGCGGGCCAGACCGCGTTGCAGTGGGGCAGATCGCTGTGGGAAGCCGCGGGCTCGTGGATCGGCCGCATCGCCGATGGCGCCAAGGCGGTGGTGCGCAGCGTGGCCAGCAGCCCCGCGGCCGTGGGCGCGGGACTGCTGTTGTACCCCAGGCCCCTGGGCGACGGGACGTTGAAATCGCTGGAGGGGATGCCAGGCTTTCCGGCCGGACAGCCCGGCCCGGGCCTGAACCTGCCCGGTGGCGGCATCCGGCCCGAGCACATGGACGGCGCCCAGGTCGAGCCGTGGCGCGATTACCGCTCCGGCTTCGCCACGGGCGAAACGGCGGCCGGCGTGCTGGCCGCGCCCGCGCCCGCATCGGTTTCCATCAACGCCACCACGAATATCCACGTCAATGGGACGAACGATCCCCATGCGACCGGAGAAGCCGTGGCCAATCAACAGAGCCGGGTCAATGCCGACCTGACGCGCAACCTGCAGGGATCCTATGGCTGACTTGAACATCGCGGGCGCCGACATGGTCGGCCTGCTGTCGAAGAAAATCGGCGACATCGTGGTGGAGGCGACGCTCAGCGAGTCGCATGAGGACACGCTCAAGATCACCAGCCACCCGGTGGAGTCGGGCCCCTATGGCAAATCGGCGATCAGCGACCATGCCTTCAAGCAGCCGCTGACGCTGACCTTGAAGTGCGCGTGGAGCAACGCCTCGTATGAGGCGCTGGCGGGCGCGCAGGCCAAGGACGTGGCCAATGGCAAGGCCGCGGCCGACGACTACGCGACCGCCATTTACTCGCAGCTGCTCAGCCTGCAGGAATCGCGCGAGCCGGTGACCGTGGTCACCAGCCGGCGGCGCTACAGCGACATGTTGATCGAGAAGCTCTCGGTCGAGACCAACAAAGACAGCTTCGGCGCCGTGTTCGCGACGGTGACGCTGCGCGAAGTGGTGGTGGTACAGACGCGCAGCACCTCGCTGCCCCCGTACGCGGGCCAGAAGGAAAAAGAAAATACCGCGGACAAGCAGAACCTGGGCGTGAAGACGCCCCGGCCCGTGGCGGCGCCCAACGGCGGGTCGCTGCACTGGAACTAGGAGATACGCATGAACTACTTCGAGATACCCGTGTCGCCGATTCCGCAGGTGTTCGCGATTTCGCTGGGCGGCGACGACTATCGGCTGACATTGCAATACCGCGACGGCTGGATCCTGGACGTGGCCGACGATCTGGGCCGGCCGCTGGTGTGCGGCGTTCCGTTGGTGGCCGGCCTGAACCTGTTGGGCCAGTACCGCCACCTCGGTTTCACCGGCGGGCTGCGGGTGACGGGGGCGGAATCGCCGGACGACGCGCCGACGTTCACCGACCTGGGCCGCGGCGCCCGGCTTTATTGGGTGGCGGACTGACATGGCCGGGACGACCACAATGGAACCCATCGCCGTGTACGGCGATCCGGTGGACGACGACAAGGGCGTGCGCCAGTGGGGCAGGAAAGTGTCGTTGATCGTCGGCGACGAGGAAGCGCTGGATCTGTCGGCGCTCAGTTTCAGCTTCGCGATCAAGCGCAATGATGCCAAGGCGCCCAACACCGCCACCATCAAGGTGATGAATGCCAGTCGCGAGACGGCCAGCATGGTGCAGCGCGAATTCACGCGGGTCGTGCTGCAGGCCGGCTACGAGGGCAACTACGGCGTGATCTTCCACGGCAACGTGGTGCGGGCCAGGTGGGGGGGATCGGGCGACACCGAGACGGTGCTGGAGATCACGGCGGCCGATGGCGACAAGGCCTACAACTTCGCGGTGGTCAATGCGACCGTGCCCAAGGGCTCCTCCCGCGCCGACAAGGTGCGGTTGCTGTGCTCGGCCATGAACCCGTATGGCGTCAGGCAGGGCTACGTACCCGACCTGGGCGGCAAGACCGCCATCCGCGGAGCCGTGATGTCCGGCATGGTGCGCGACCACATGCAGGACGTCTGTGACGGCGCGAACACGCTGTGGAGCATCCAGGACGGCAAAGTCGTGATCGTTCCCGAGACCGCCTACGTGCCGGGCTCGGTGCCCGTCATCTCGCACGACACCGGCCTGGTCGGCATGCCCGAACAGGCAGAGAAGGGCATCAAGGTGCGCATGTTGCTCAACCCCAGCATCCGCGTGGGCGGGCTGGTCAACCTGGACAACAGCCGCATCGCCGAGTACGGCTACGAGGGGCGCGCCCAGGGCAAGGACGCGACAGAAATCGATCGCGGCGAACAGCGCCGCATCAGCGGCGACGGCTACTACTACGTCATGGAAGTCGAGCATCGCGGGCATACCCGCGACAACGACTGGTACACGGAGATCCTGTGCCTGGCCACCGATGCGACGCTGTTCCCGGACGACCTGGGACGGGCAGGGGCGGAGGGCGCCGCGGCCAGGCCGGCCGACGTCGTCAAGTAACGGCCCGCGCGGCTTCATTTCAGCAGGATGATTCATGAACCGACTAGAGAATTTGAACGACCCGCAAGCCGCGATCGGCGCGGCGCTGCGCGGCGCGCTGGCGCAGACCTGGACCGCCATGCCGGCCATCATCGGCGCGTTCGACCCGGTGGCCATGACGTGCACCGCGCAACCGGCCATCCGCGCGCGCGTCACCACGCCCGAGGGAACGCAGCGCAGCATGACGTTGCCGCTGCTGGTGGATTGCCCCGTGTACTTTCCCGCGGGGGGCAATTGCACGCTGACTTTCCCGGTGAAGCCCGGGGACGAATGCCTTGTGGTGTTCGCGTCGCGCTGCATCGATGCCTGGTGGCAATCGGGCCAGGTCCAGGACCAGGCGGAAGTGCGGATGCATGACCTGTCCGACGGTTTTGTCTATGTGGGCGTGCGGTCGCAGCCGCGGGTGCTGCCCGCGGTCAGCACTCACACGACCCAGTTGCGCAGCGACGACGGCTCGACGTTCCTGGAGCTGGATCCGGCCGCGGGCAAGGTGAGGATCGTGGCGCCGGGCGGCTTCGACGTGGTCGCGCCGACGTCCGAGTTCTCCGGACAGGTGCTGGTCAACGGCCTGCTGAGCTATCTGGCCGGCCTGGTCGGCAGCGGCGGCCAGGGCAATACCGCCCAGATCACCGGCGTGTTGAACGTGATCGGCCAGATCCTGGCCAATGGAAAACGGGTGGACGACACGCACACCCACATCGCCCAAGGGGCCAACGCGGTGACCACACCGCCCAATTGAGGACTCCCATGCGTTACCGAAAACTGGACGCCGACGGCGACTATTCATTCGGCTCGTCACGGGCCGATTTCCATCGCGACACGGCCGCGACCGTGGCTCAGGCCGTCAAGACGCGGCTGATGCTGGCGCGCGGTGAATGGTTCCTCGACGTCACCGAAGGCATGCCCTGGCGCGGCGAGGTGCTGGGCAAGCAATCCAGGGCCAGCTACGACTGGGCCATCCGCCAGCGCATCCTGGGCACGGCCGGCGTGACCGGCCTGGCCGGGTATTCGAGCCGGCTCGATCCGCAAACCCGCGGCCTGAGCGTCACGGCATCCATCTCAACCCTTTACGGCACGGCCACTGTGCAGGCGGCATTATGACGATTCCATCCACGGCCCCGGTCATCGACGCCGCGGGCATACGCGCGCCGAGCTACGGCGAGGTGCTGCAGTATTTCAAGGAGCAGTACCGCGGCATCTACGGCGCGGACACCTATCTGGAGGCGGACAGCCAGGACGGCCAGTTGCTGGCCCTGTTCGCCCTGGCCATCCACGAGGCCAACACGGCGGCGATCAATGTGTACAACGCGTTCTCGCCCGCCACCGCCGCCAATGCGGCGCTGTCCAGCAACGTCAAGATCAACGGCCTGGCGCGCGGCGTGGCGACGCGCTCTGCGGTGGACCTGCGCATCGTCGGGCAGGGCGGCGTCACCATCGTCGATGGCGTGGCGACCGATGCCAATCGCGGCCGCTGGCAATTGCCGTCCAGCGTCACCATCCCGCCTGGCGGCGAGATCACCGTCACCGCGCTTAGCCAGACGCTGGGCGCGGTGACGGCGCCGGCCGGCAGCATCAACCAGATCGGCACGCCGACGCTGGGCTGGCAGTCCGTCACCAATCCGGCGGCCGCGACCCCTGGCGCGCCGGTCGAGAGCGATGCCGCCCTGCGCGTGAGGCAGGCCATCTCGGTGGCCCTGCCATCGCGCAGCGTGCTGGAAGGCACCATCGGCGCGGTGGCGTCGGTGCCCGGGGTATTGCGCCATGCCGCCTTCGAGAACGACGCCGCGGTGGTCGACGCCCACGGGCTGCCGCCGCACAGCATCGCCTTGGTGGTCGATGGCGGCGACGCGGCCTCGATCGCGCAAGCCATCGCCGCCAAGAAGACGCCCGGCACGGGCACGCACGGCACCACCACGGTGGTGGTGACGGACATCTACGGCATCGCGCATCGCATCCGCTTTTTCCGGCCCACCCTCGTGCCGCTCTCGGTACAGGTGCAGATGCGGGCGCTGCCCGGCTACACCACGGCCATCGGACAAGCGGTGCAGCGCGCGGTTGCCGACTACATCAATGGTGTCGCGATCGGTGGCGGCGCCAGCGCCTCGGTGGAATGGGCCGACGCCATCTCGGCCGCGAACGGCGTGGCCGGCAATGGCACGTTCAAGATCACGGGCCTGGCGCTGCGCGGCCCGGCCGGCGATGGCGCGCCGGATGTGCCGCTGGCCTTCAACGAAGCCGCCGCCGCGACGCCCGACGACGTGAAACTCACGGTGAGCTGACATGGCCAATACGGACGACTACATCGCGCGGCTGTCGGCCTGGCACCGCGGCAAGCCCAGGTTCGTTGCCACCGTGACCGCCCTGTGCGGCGCGGCGGCCAGCCTGCGTGAGTTGTACGGCGGCATGCCGGCGGCTTTCGACCTGGACCTGGCGGTTGGGGCGCAGCTGGATGCCGTGGGGCGCTGGGTGGGGCTGGACCGGAAGGTCCGCACGCCGATCGCCAACGTGTATTTCTCGCACGACACCGACGGCCTGGGTTTCGACCAAGGGGTATGGCAGGGACCGTTCGATCCGGACAGCGGCCTGACCGCGCTGGACGACGACACCTATCGCCTGCTGCTGCGCGCCAAGATCGGCGCCAACCACTGGGACGGCACGCTGGAGGCCTCGGCCGCCATCCTGGAGCGCATCTTCGGCGGCGGCACCCACGTGTTCATCCAGGACAACGGCGACATGTCGGTCGACATCGGCGTCGCCGGCACGCCGCCGTCGGCGCTGTTCCTGGCACTCCTGACGGGCGGGTACATCCCGCTCAAGCCGCAGGGCGTGCGCATCAGTTACTACGTCATCCCCTCGAACGAGGGGCCCCTGTTCGGTTTTGACGTTCAGAACCATTACATCTCGGGGTTCGACAGCGGACTCTGGGGTTCGCTTTTCGCAGGTTGAATAAGGACAATTCCGTGGCTATCAATCAAATTCTTCCCTTCGGCACCGTGCCCGGCGCCAACGTGCTCGATCCCGCCGACTACCAGGCCCTGGCGGCCCGGCTGGGCGGCTTCTCGGCCGGCACGGCCAAATCCAAGGAACTCAACACCGTCTGGCGCCAGGCGTCCTTCGTGGCCGCCATGATCGGCCAGTACATCGCCGACAAGACGGGCCAGGACGTACTCGACGACGGCGACCTGGCGGCGCTGCAGGCCCGCTTCGTGGCCGCGCTGGCGGCGTCGCCGGCGCTGACCGGGACGCCGACCGCGCCGACGCCGGCGGCGGGCGACAAGAGCGCCCGTATCGCGACGACCGCGTTCGTGGCGGGAAATTTCCCCAGGATCTACTCGATCAACGCGCTGCCGACGCAGGATGTCGGCCCCATCATCGTTGCGGAATGCAGCGAAGTCTGGAACTGGGTGGCCGGACAGTATTTCACCGGCTACCGTTCGCCCCTTTGCGGCCGCCCGTTGGATGGCCATACCAACCTGCCGCTGGCCAGCGAGGTCGACGCCACCGGCGGTTTGCTGTCGAAGACGGATTACGCCGCGCTGTGGGGTTACGCGCAGGAGCAGGGGTTGGTGAAAACCGAGGCCGTGTGGTCGGCAAGCCGCGGCAGTCATTGGTTTTCGGACTATTCGGCGACGCAGTTCCGGGTGCCGGATCTGCGCGATATGTTCCGTCGATTTACCGGAACTGACGCTGACACTGCAAATGCGAGAGCGATGGCCAGCCGGCAGGCCGGCGATTTCGCGAGCCACGTACACACCCTGTTATACCGATGGCGGCACCCGGGACACCTTCAGCGGCTCATCTGCAATGAGTGGTGGCGGAACCTCCGGAACAGTGATTGGGCGTCTCGGAACGACTCCCACAGGCGGCAAGGAAACTCGTCCGATGAACGTCGCATTTCACCCGCGAATTCATGCGTAGATTTATGCATGAATGCGCGGGTGATAGGCCACGTTCTGGGGCCTGGTCTCGGCGCCGCCCGCTGGAGTCGCCGATGTACGTCAATACTGGCGCCGGAGCCACCGCCAGTATTCAGCCCAAACAGGCCGCCGCCGGTGTCCCGGGTTTGCCGACATCAGGTATCCAAACAGCTGGTGCCGATGAGCCTGCAACGCCCCAGCCTGGCGGCTTGCGAATGCTCTCGCATTTGCAGTGAAAGAGGCATCACGCATGGATGCGAGGGTGATAGGCGACGTTCACGGGACGGCTCTCCGCTCCCCCACTAGCAGCTGTACTTCCCCCGTTGGACTGAACCCAGCCTTGAGGATCCACAGCAATGTTCGCGTACCCCCCAACTGCGGGGATCTTGTTGATTACGAAGTTGCTGCCCGATGAGGGCAAGTGGAAGTGCGATTTGTTGGCGTCGGCTTGGCGGCCGGCCAGAACGCGCGCATTTGCAGTGCAAATCTCATATTGAAGGAGTAACCAACATGCAGAAAGCAGTATTCCAGGCCGATAACGACGGCCTTTACCTGTATCAATCGACCGCGAATGAACTGGCCTTGACGCCAGGTTCGTTCAACATTCCCTACGGCGCATACGAGGACGCGCCGCCGGCGCCGCCGGCCGGAAAATGGCCCCGGCGCCTGGGCGATGCCTGGGCCATGGTCGATGACTATCGCACCACGCCGCTGTGGGTGGTGGAGACGGGAGCGCCGTATTCGATCGGCGCGCAGCATGACGGCACGATCGGCAAGGTCAGCTATCCGGGCTGGGGGGAATTGCCGGCCTGGCTGACCACGGTGGAACCGCCGCGCCCGGTTGAAAGCGCTGCCGCGTAGCGTCAGGCGGCCAGGGGCAACGTATCCAGCTCGACCTCGCGCTCGCGCCGCATTTCCTCGAGCTGGCGCCGGCCTAGCTGGCTGCGCGCCAGCTTCTGGGCCAGTTCGCGCCCATGCGGGTGGTAATAGCGCAGCAGCATGCGGGTGTCGACGTTGCCGTTGACCTTGGCCAATTCATGGATCTGGAACACGGTGGCAAGTTGCGACGTGCCTTCATGCCGCAGATCATGGAATCGCAGATCGCGGAAGTAGGCGGCATTGGGGCGCCGGCCATAGTGCCGGCACATGCCTTCGTATCGCGATCGGGCACGGCGACGGGCGCGAATGAATGCCCGGGTGACCGAGCCGGGTTGCATTGCGAAGATGCGGCCTCGCATCGGTTTGCCTGTGACCCAGCGGCGCAGGGCCTCGCGGGCCCGGGGGGTAAGCGGAACATCGCGGGCCCGGCCATTTTTCGTATGGGGCAGATGCACCACTCCGTGCATCAGATCCAGATGCTCGCGCTGGATCCCCACGACCTCGGACCGGCGCATGCCGGTTTCCTTGGCCACCGTCAGGATCGTGGGTAGTTCGGCCGAGCGGGTGGCGCGGATGATCCATTCCAGTTCTTTGCGCGGACAGTCGTCCTCCGACAGCCCGCGCAGGGTGATGCGGTCGAACAGACGCCGGTCTCGAGCGTCGTCCACAGCCGGACGTCGCACCAACTGGACAGGATTGGCCAACTGGTCGAAACCCCAATCCTTTCGGATCACCGTATAGACGTGTGACAGGAAAGCCATGCGGCGCACCACGGTGGCCGGGGCACGATCCTTGAGCCATTCGTCGCGCAGTTCCGTCAGGTCCGAGCTGCGGATGCGATCGACCGGGCGGATCGCCAGACGCGTGGCGCGCCAGATCCGCGCGATCGACTGTTCCGACGTATGGCCTTTCTTGGTTGCCGAGACCTCGAGGAGATAGCGGGCGAGCGCCTCGGCGAGGGTCGGAGCGGGCTTGCGGCGAGGTTGGCGGCGGGTCCAAGGTTTCATGGCAGGTCGGACTGAAAGGAAAGGGAAATAGACAGGGAAGATACCAGGACGCATGCAGGCAGCGCCTGCACCAAACGGACGACAGTGTCGCCCGCATTTCAATTTGTCCATCCGGTGCGCCATTGCGGCGCCCGTGATGTTCACGGGAGGCAGCAATGCGCACCGTCGACAGGAGCGGTGTAACCATGGAACCGGCATCTACAGGATTGGGCGGCTGGGCCGCCCTGAAAATCGCGCTGGCCTTCGGCATGCCGGCGGCGATGGCGGCCTTGATCGGCATGTTGCTGATGCCGCCGCGCACGCCGCGCGAATTCGTCGCGCGCACCGCTTGCACGGTGGTCAGTTCTTTTCTGTTCGGGCCGTTGCTGGCGATCGCCATGATTGCCTGGATGCCCGACATCATGTCGTCCGCCTATTGGATGGCGCAGCGCACCGGGCTGGGCGAGGACGGTCTTCTGGCCATGTTCTATGTCCTGGGCCCCTGCATGCTGCTGGCCGGCCTGCCGGCCTGGTGGGTGCTGGGCGCCTACCTGCGCCTGACCGCCAAGCTGCAGAACCAGGACCTGGTGGACTGGGCGGTGGAGATCCGGCGCAAGACGCTGGGCATGGATACCCAAACGGATAAGGAGGGCAGGCATGACGCTTGACCAGATCACGGATCACGCACTGCGGCCGGCGATGGCATCACTGCCGGCGCGCATGGATACGGGCGAGGCGCGTTGCATGCTGCTGGCGATCGGCCTGCAGGAAAGCCGCTTCGTGCATCGACGCCAGATCGGCGGACCGGCGCGCGGTTTCTGGCAGTTCGAGAGGGGCACGCCCGCCAGTCGCGGCGGTGTGTGGGGCGTGTTCCTGCACGCGGCGAGCAGGGATTGGCTGACCGCGCTGTCCCGGGCGCGCGGCGTGGCCGCCGATCCGGACGCGATCCACGCCGCGCTCGAGCATGACGACGTGCTGGCAGCCGGCGTCGCCCGGTTGCTGCTCTGGACCGATCCGAAGGCGCTGCCACCGGTCGGTGAGACAGATGCCGCGTGGGCGCTGTATCTGCGCACCTGGCGGCCGGGCAAGCCCAAGCCTGACAGTTGGCCCGCCCTGTATCAGCAGGCCGTTGCGGCCGTCCGGGCGCGGGCAGACAGGAGCGCGACGCATGTTGCAGCAATGGATTAAGCGGGGCCTCGGCTTGATGGCGGCAGTGCTGGCGGGCCTGGCCGCCGTCGCCGGGGTTTATTGGCGGGGGCGGGCCATGGGCCGGGCGCAGGAACGCTCGGACAGTGCGGCCCGCCTCCAGGAGCGGGCGGGCCAGGCCCGCCAGGAGGCCAGGGATGTGCAGGATAAAGTGGCTCGCAGCGATGACGATGCCGTGGCTGATCGCCTCAAGTCTGGGTGGGTGCGCGCCGCTCGCCCCGCGGACCGGGATTGAGTATTGCGAGCATGCCCGGCCGGTATATTTCAATTCCGCCGCCGAGGTCGACGCCACGCCGCCGAACATCCGCCGGCAGGTGCTCGAGCATAATGAAATGGTGGCTCGGCTTTGTTTTTGAGGTAAATTGGGGACGCGGATTTTTCATCGTCGGGAACCTGATTCCTGGCGCCGACAGGCGATGAATGAGTATGCCGCGGTCTGGTTCTGCAATGATTTCTGGTTTTTCGCCAACCCGCGCCCGAGGCGCGGTTGGCTTTTCCAGGAGAGGCGCAATGGGTCAGAGAATGCAGTATCGGCAAACGTGTTGTCCCGCGCGGTGGCGCGGCCGGGAAAAACAACATGGCTGATGGCGAAAGCCTGGCCGCCGCGCGGGTCCGTTCCAAGCACCGGTACTCGATGCGCACCGGCCTGCTTGGGCTGGTGGTCGCCTGTATCGCGCCGGCGCTGGTGGTGGCCTCGATCGCCGTCTACGAAAGCTATCTGATCCAGAAAGAGCGGATTTTTCGCGACACGATTTTCCTGGCGCGCAACCTCACTGCCATCCTCGATCGCGAAATGACCGGGGTCGAGGCCGGCTTGCAGATGCTGGCATCATCGCCAGACCTGCTCAGCGGCGATATGGCCGGATTTCACCAGCGTGCCCGCGAAGCCATCAAGTTCCAGGTCATCGACAGTTATGTCCTGACGGACAGGTCCGGTCGCCAGCTCGTCAATACCCTGGTGCCCTACGGCACCGAACTGCCGCCATCGGGCGTGGCGCAAGAGCTGACGCGCGTTTTCCGCGCGCGCGAACCGGTGTTGAGCGGCTTGTTCACCAGCGCCGTCGGCCGCAGTCCGACCATTGCGCTGGGTGTCCCCGTGGTGCGCGGCGACGACGTCATCTACAGCCTCAACGTGGGCCTGTCGCCCGAGCGCATCGGCAATGTGCTGGGACGTCGGGGACTGCCGGACGGCTGGGTGGCGGCGGTGCTGGACAAAAGCGGCACCATCATCGCGCGTACCCGCGACATGGAGCGCTTCGTCGGGCAGAAGGCGGTGCCGGCATTGGCGCACGCCGTGCAGATGGAAAACGAGGGCTCGCTGGAAACCATCACCAAGGAAGGCACCCCGGTCTATACCGCGTTCAGCCGATCCAGCCTGACCGGTTGGACGGTCGCGGCCGGCGCGCCGATGACGTTGGTGACGACCGATCTGTATCGTTCCATCGCCTGGCTGGTGCTGGGCACGCTGGTAACCTTCGGGCTGGGGCTGTGGCTGGCCTTGCGGCTGGCCAACCGCCTGACCTCGGCGGTGCAGGGCCTGGTCGGACCGGCTCTGGCGCTGGGTGAAGGCCGCAGCGTCGAACTGCCCGGCACGCGCGTCAAGGAGGCCGCCGAGGTCGGCGCGGCCTTGCTGCAGGCGTCGCGCATGCTGGCGCATGCGCAACACCTGGCGCACTACGATCCGCTGACCGGGCTGTGCAACCGGGTACTGTTCGGCGAACTGGTGCTGCGTGAGCTGGCCGTGGCGCAGCGCAGCGGCGAGTCGTTCGCCATCCTGGCGATCGACCTGGACGGCTTCAAGGCGGTCAATGACCGGCATGGGCATGCGGCGGGCGATACCGTGCTGAAAGAGGCGGCCGACCGCATGGCCCGTGCCATCCGGGTGTCGGACGTGGCGGCGCGGCAAGGTGGCGATGAGTTCGCCGTGCTGCTGCTGGGGGCCGGGGGCGACGACGCCACGGGAGTCGCCGAAGCCCTGGTCGAAAGCCTGTCGCAGCCGTATCCCAATATCCAGGTGGCGGTTTCCGCCAGCATAGGCATCGCGGTCTATCCGCAGTCCGGCGTCACCATGCTGCAATTGCTGGAGCGGGCCGATGTCGCCTTGTACCGGGCCAAGGGCCTGGGCAAGCGGCGCGTGGCCTTTGACGGCCCCTGACTCCGTCATGCTGCCTTCCCCGTGCCTTCCTGCTTCAAGGCGGATCGAGGGCAGGGGGGCGGCGGGGCGCGGGGGTGAGGGCAGTCAGCACCTCGCCTGAATGCAGCCGGTAGCGCCGCTCGTCCAGTGCGATGACACGCTCTCCCTCCGATGTCCTGAGGATGTAGCGGAAAGTCATGTCGCCTGTGGCTGGTCCGTCCTGCCGGTCCGGCTGCGTGAACACTTCGATCCGATAAAGTCGGCCTGATGCCGTTGTGGCGAGCACGTCGGTCAGCCTGCGTACTGAGATGGTCATGCGGCCTGATCTCCCTCTTGTCGGTGATTCCACTGATTCGCCACGCGCCGCATTCCTTGCCGGTATGCCGATGCCGCCGCGGCTGTTTTCCTGTTTCGCTACACTGCGTCGTTCTGGCGCGCGTTGCCCGGCGCGGCGCCTGGATGGACATCGGGCAATCGGAAAAAGTAATGCAATTTGCTCCCAGCCGGAACACGGCGACCTTTCTTGGGCTGATGGCCGTGGTGCTCTGGGGCACCGTGGTCGGCCTGATCCGCAGCGTCAGCGAGAGTTTTGGACCGATCGGCGGCGCGGCCCTGATCTATACGGTAGGTTCGGTGTTTCTCGTCCTGCTGCTGGGGTTTCCCCGTCTGCGGTCGTTCCCCCGCTCCTATCTGGTCAGCGGCAGCATTCTGTTCGTCGCCTACGAAATCTGCCTGTCGCTTTCGCTGGGTTTCGCCGCCAATCGCGGCCAGGCCATCGAACTGGGCATCGTCAATTACCTGTGGCCGTGCTTTACCGTCATCCTGGCGATACTGATCAACGGCCAGCGTGCCAGCGCCTGGGTCGTTCCCGGCATCGCTTTGTCGCTGTGCGGCATCGTCTGGGTGGTGGGCGGCGACGGCGGCATTTCCTGGGACCGGCTGGTCGCCAACATTTCCAGCAATCCCCTCAGTTACGGGCTGGCGTTCAGCGGGGCCATCATATGGGCCGTTTATTGCAACGTGACCAAACGCTATGCCGACGGCAAGAACGGTGTGGCATTGTTTTTCATGCTGACTGCGATCGTACTGTGGATCAAATACGGCATGAGCGCGGAACCCGCGCTGGCCTTCGGCGGCGGCGCCACGCTGGAACTGTGCGTGACGGCGGGCGCCATGGCCGCGGGCTACGCGCTCTGGAACCTGGGGATCCTGAACGGCAACCTGACCTTGCTGGCCACGGCGTCATATTTCACGCCGGTGCTGTCGACATTTTTCGCGGCCATATGGCTATCCACCCGCCTGACGCTGACTTTCTGGCAGGGGGTAGCGATGGTCACCGCCGGTTCGTTGATTTGTTGGGCGGCGACCCGAGGCAGGCCGGCCCGGGGAAGTTGATCCCCGGGCGTGGGAGGTTCAATCCAGAACCATGGTTTGCGCCACCGCGTAACCGAGCGGAATGAGCAAAAGGGAAGCGAACAGGGAACTGACAATCGCCGCCGATATCTTCAGCCAGGGTTCGGACCCCGCGCTTTGAATCGTCTGAATCACCAACGCGACGATACCCACAACCATCAGACAGCTGATAACCACTGCTACGTAAGTCATGTTGTCTCCGTCTTCGCCTGATTAAAGGGATGCGGCGCCGCTATCGCGGTCTAGTACGTTTGATCTGATTGTGCGCCTGGTTTCGAGGGGATGGCGCTAGGGTTTTCCAGGTTCCGGCCAATGATGTGGCGTTTTCGCCGCGCAGGTTGCAGCATTGAAACGGTGTGCATTGCAGCATTTTTCGGCGCTCGAGGCGCCCGCGCTTTGCGCTACGATGAAGGCCTTGAGTCCTCTTCGAGATCGCCAGATGCCGCAACGACTGCGCCCGGGCACGCGTGCCACCTTGCAGGTCAGGCAATTGATGCCGGGTGAATTCGCCTGGATCATCACGCTGCTGGAACCGGAAACCGGCAATGTGCGCAGCACCAATTATTCCGAGCGGCGTTATGCCAGCCAGGATGAGGCCTCCGCCGCCGGCAAGGCAGCCGTGGTGGAATTCCTCGGGCGGGACGCCTCTGACGGCATGGAAGCGCCCGGCGGCGGCAAGACTGGCCGGGGTTGATCTCCGAGGCACTGCCGGCAGCTCTCCCACGCAAAACCCTCGTTCGAGGGTTTTTTTGCGTCCGCCGGACGGGCATGGCGCTTGCTGGCGGATCGGCTGGCGCGCTTGGCGCCGTCGAGGAGAACTGCCATGTCCCCATCTCTTCACCGTCCACCGGGCGCGCCCGACGACGTTCCACCCGATGACCCGCCATTGCCCGGCGATCCCTCGCCGGAGGATCCGCGACCGGATCCGAATCACGCGCCCGATGATCCCGGCGCGCCCGGCATAACGCCGCCCGCGCCCGATCCGCGCGCGCCCGGCACGATCGACCTGGCCTGAGCGCCGGGATTCCATTCATTTCAAGGAGGTCTGCATGCGTTCCATCCTGCTATGGCTGCTGGGGGTGCCCATTCCCATCATCATCCTGCTGGCGCTGTTCTGGCACTGATCGCCGCTTCGACTCCGCGCCGCGCCGCGCACTATGAACAAGGAACAACCATGGAAAATGCAAATACGGCCAACCGCCCCTACGAGGGCATCATGCATGCGCGCGAATCGGCAATATCCGCCGTGTCGTGGGCGGCGGTCTTCGCCGGCGCCGTGATCGCCGCCGCCTTGTCGCTGGCGTTGTTCGCTGGCGGCACCGGGCTGGGCTTTCTGTCTGTTTCACCCTGGAGCGGCGAAGGCATGTCCGCGCCGGCGGTGGGCATAGGCGTGATCGCCTGGATGCTGTTCACCCAGATCGTGGCCTATGGCGTGGGCGGCTACGTCGCCGGCCGGCTGCGCACCAAGTGGGCCGACGTGCACGGCGACGAGATCTACTTCCGCGATACCGCGCATGGCTTTCTGACCTGGGCATTGAGCGCCGTGGTCAGCGCGGCGCTGCTGGGCTCCGCCGTCGCCACGTTGGCCTCGGGCGCGGCCAAGGCCGGCGCCTCGGCGGCCGCCGGGGCGGGCACCGCCATCACCGCGACCGCGGCCGCGGGTGCCGGCGCGGGCGGCATGGACCGGGCCGGCGATTATTTCACCGACGTGCTGCTGCGTTCCGAACGTCCCGACGCCACTGGCGACCGCGCCGCGGCCAGGGCCGAAGTGGGCCGTATCGTGGCCATGAGCCTGGCGCGTGGCGAGATGACGGCCGCGGATCGCGACTACGTGTCCAAGGTGATCGCGGCGCAAGCGCAGATCGATCCCGCGGCGGCGCAGCAACGCGTGGAGCAGACCATCCAGAACGCCAGGAAAGCCGCCGATGACGCCAAGCAGAAAGCCCGCGAGGCGGCCGACCAGGCGCGCAAGGCGGCTGCGGCGTTCGCGTTGTGGGGTTTCGCTTCGATGTTGATCGGTGCGTTCGTCGCGAGCCTGTGCGCCACCTGGGGCGGACGCCGCCGCGATATGCTGGTCAAACTGTAGCTGGGGGTAGTCAGGATTTGGGGCTGCCAAGATTTGGGCTGCCAAGATTCGGGCTGCCAAGATTCGGGCTACCAAGATTCGGGGCTGCCAAGATTCGGGGCTGCCAAGATTCGGGGCTGCCAAGATCCGGGACTGCCAACATTGGTTGGCCAGGAAGGGTTGATCAAAGCGGGTTGATCAAGGTCCGTCGGCCAAAACCAAAACACCTCCCCAAAACACCTCCCCCAAACACAAAAACAAAAAGGCCCGCAATTGCTTGCGGGCCTTGCTTTGAATTCTTTGGTGGCGCATCCCTGATTCGAACAGGGGACCTGCGGATTATGATTCCGTCGCTCTAACCGGCTGAGCTAATGCGCCACGTCTTTATTGCTACATCTTCATTGCTGCTGACCCGCTGTTGAAAGAGAGCCAAGCAACGAAGAACAAAATTCTAGCACGGAATTTTTTGGGAATGCAACCAGGCGGAGATTTTTTTCTACATCCGCCCGGCCGCGACTCAGGCATCGCGTGCCAGCCGGATCCCCGAGAACTGCCAGCGCGCCTCGGACGGGAAGAAATTGCGGTAGCTGGGACGGATATGGCCGCGCGGCGTGGCGCAGGAGCCGCCGCGCAACACGTACTGATTGCACATGAATTTGCCGTTGTATTCCCCCACCGCTCCGCTATCGGGCTTGAAACCGGGGTAGGCATCATAGGCGCTGGCGGTCCATTCCCAGGCATCGCCGAACAACTGGACCGGTCCGCTGGCGCCGAGCCGCGCGGGGGCCGGCCGCGGATCCAGGTGGCCGTTCTCCAGCAGGTTGGCGCGGGCCGACCAGGCCTCGTCGGGCAGTTGGCGCGCCGCATGCTCCCATTCCGCTTCACGCGGCAGGCGTACCCGGGCCCAGCGGGCGTAGGCATCGGCTTCGAAATAGCTGATGTGGGTGACCGGCGCCTGCAGCTCCAGCTCCTGCAGGCCACGCAAGGTAAAGATGCGCCAGTCGTCGCGCTGGCCTTCCCAATACAGCGGCGCGCGCCATCCTTCGGCACAGACACGTTCCCAGCCCAGCGACAGCCACAGCTCCGGGCGCTTGTAGCCGCCGTCGCGAATGAAGGCCAGGTACTCGTGCTGGGTCACGAGCCGGTCGGCCAGATGAAACGGCGTCAGCAGCACCTCGTGCGCGGGGCCTTCGTTGTCGAAGCCGAAGCCGCGTCCATCATGGCCGATGCGGACCACGCCGCCGTTGTATCGGGTCCAGCCGGCCGGCGTGCCCGGCGGCAGCGTCGGCGATCCGCCGGCCACGTAGGCAGGCTTGAGCGGATTGGCGGAAAGCATGTGCTTCAGATCCGTCAGGATCAGTTCCTGGTGCTGCTGCTCGTGGTTCAAGCCCAGCTCGAGCAACGCGTCGAACGCCGGGTCGTTGCCGCCGAGCCGCGATATCAACGCATGCATGGCCTCGTCCACATGCTGGCGATACCGTATCACGTCCGCCAACGGCGGCCGTGACAGCAGGCCGCGCTGGGGATGCGGATGCTTGGCGCCGATGGCGTTGTAATAGGAGTTGAACAGCATCCGGTACTGGGGATGGAAGACCGCGGTCGGCGGATGGAAATGGGTCAGCAGGAAGGTTTCGAAGAACCAGGTGGTATGCGCCAGGTGCCACTTGACCGGGCTGCAGTCGGGCATGGATTGCACCTGGCAGTCTTCCGGGCTGAGCGGCGCGGCCAGCGCCGTGGTGGTGGCGCGCACGGCGTCGTACCGGTCGTGCTGGCCGGCCTGGCCGGCGGCGTAGGGGCCGTTGGCGGGATGGGTCAGCAGGCAGGCGGGTTCCATGGCGATCCTCCAGTGGCGGGTTTGGCGGGGCGCCGCATCAGGCGCGGGCGCTGAAAACCGAAAACCAGCCGCGGGCGTCCGACCAGTGCTCGATGCTGTGATAGCCCGCGTCCTGCAGCAGGCGGGTGAATGCCGGTGGGCTGAACTTGTAGGAGTTCTCTGTGTGGATGCGCTCGCCCGCGACGAAGTGACGCTCGCCGCCGGGCCAGCTGACGGTGGTTGCCCGACGCGCCTCCAGGTGCATTTCGATGCGCGAACGGTCGCTGTTGAACAGCGCCACGTGGCGCCAGTCATCGACATCGAAATCCGCGCCCAGCACGCTATTGACGTGGCGCAGCAGATTCAGGTTGAAGGCCGCGGTCAGGTGCAGGGCGTCGTCGTAGGCCGGTTCCAGGACCTGCCTGGGCTTGACGCGATCGACACCCACCAGCAGTCCGCCGCCGGCGCATTGGCCATGGATCCGTCGCAGCATGGCGAGCGCCGCCTCCGGGTCGAGATTGCCGATGCTGGAGCCGGGATAGAAGAACAGGCGCTGCTCGATGGCGATATCGGCCGGCAGCGCCAGTGCCTGGGAGAAGTCCAGGCCGATCGGCGTGATGCGCAATTCGGGATACGACAGCCGCAGCCGGCGCACCGCCGATTGCAGGTAGTCGGCGGAAATGTCGATCGGGACGTAGTGTCGGGGGCGCAGGCTGGCAAACAGGCGCTCCGCCTTGGCACAGTCGCCCGCGCCCAGGTCGATCATGGCCTGGACCGGGCCGATGTGGCGGGCGATGTCCGCGCCATGGCGTTCGAAGATCTCGGCTTCGCAGCGGGTCGGGTAGTACTCCGGCAACTGCGTGATGGCGGTGAACAACGACGAGCCGAGCGCATCGTAGAGGAACTTGGGGTCGATATGGGCGGGGCGATCGCGCAATCCCGCGTGCAGTTCGCGCTGCTCGGCGCCGGCGGGTTGCGGTTGCGGCGCCAGGAATCGCGGCGCGGCGTCGGCAAGAAGTGCGGAAGGAGAGACCATGCGTTCAGTTCCTTTTTGAGGCGGGTGAAGCGCATTGCAAAGGCTTATTGTGGCCGCCAGAGGGGTTCTGGTGTCAAGTCTAAGCCCCTGAAATGCAATGGACTTTTACGAAATTGGGCGCGCACCCGGAGGGCTGCCATGCCGGCCGGCGGCCAATGGCGTTGCGTACGGTTTCCTCCAGGCGCAAGCTCCTCAGCAAGCGCCGCGCCACTGAAATATCGGTTAACGGCTGGTTGCGAAAGCTCGGGCGCAGCGCGGCGGGAATGGCCACAATGGTTCCATGGCCCGGCGCAGCAGCATGCCCAACCTGGTCCGGCTCCATGCCGGGCAGGCGGCCAGCCGGGAAGCTCAACGATCGACAAGCAATAAGGAGCGACTATGAATCGAAAGAACCAACGCGCCGAAATGGCCCTGCACCGCGACCGCGTGAGCGACAGCCTGCACGAACTGCTTGCCGGCACCGAAGACCTGTTGCGTTCCACGGCCTCGTATACCGGCTCCGAAATCGAAGCGGCGCGCACGCGCCTGAAGCGTCAACTGGCCGAGGCGCGTGAATCCGCTGGCAATTGGGAAGGCGCTGCCCGGGAGCGGGCGCGCCGGGCCAAGGCCTACGCCGATGAATACGTGCACGAAAATGCATGGAAGTCGGTCGGCGTGGCGACGCTGGTGGGCGTGCTGTTGGGTTGCTGCCTGCTGGCCAACCGGCGCTGAGCCGCAATCCCATGAGGTCGCCTGCGGCCCCGCCGCCGGGCAGGTCCGCGCCGGCCGCAGCCCCGGCGCGCGGATGGCGCCGGTGGGTGCGAGCGTGGGCGTTGGCATGTTGCGCCGCGCTGCTGGCCGCCTGCGCCAGCGTGCCCGACGCCCAGGAACGCGCGGCGCGCAAGGCGCAAGCGGGCCTGTCCACCGACGCGGCGCAGGATAGCTATCGCCGCGGCCAGGCCATCGCGGCGGATCCGCGCAATGCCAGCCGTGATTTCCTGGCCCGGCACCTCGCGGTCGAAGAGGCCGTCAGCGGCGCGCCCCTGACGGCCGGCAATCGCGTGCGCCTGTTGGCCGATGGCCCCGGCACTTACCAGGCCATGCTGCGCTCGATCGCGCAGGCGCGACATTATGTGCACATGGAGACGTATATCTTCGACGACGACGCGCAAGGCGCGCGCTTCGCCGACGCCCTGATCGCGGCGCGCAACCGCGGCGCCGACGTGGCGCTGATGGTGGATGCCGTGGGCACCATCAAGACGCCGGACGCCTTGTTCCAGCGCCTGCGCGACGCGGGCGTGCAGGTCGCGGTGTTCAATCCGGTGAGCCCCGTCAACGGCAGCCGGGCCGGCTGGTCTCCGAACCAGCGCAATCATCGCAAGATCCTGGTGGTCGATGGCAAGGTGGGTTATCTCGGAGGGATCAACGTCAGCGACGTGTACGCATCTTCGCCGGCCAGCGGGAGTGGCGGCTCCGGGGGCGTGGGCAGTGGCGCCGATGCCCAGCGCACCGACGCCCGTGCCGCGCCCTGGCGCGATACGCACCTGCGTATCGAGGGGCCGGCCGTGGCGCAATTGGAAGCCGTGATCCGCGACGGCTGGCAATCACAGGCCAAGGAACCGCTGCGGGGCGGCGGCGAGGCGATCGCGCCGCCGTCGGGATCGACGCGGGTGCGGATCCTGGCCAACCAGCCCGATCGCAGCGATGGCTACACCGTCTATCTGACGTTGATGTCCGCATTCGAGAGCGCGCAGCAATCCATTCACATCACCATGGCGTACTTCGTGCCGGACCCGGCCTTTGTCGACGCGCTGGCCGCGGCCGCGCAACGCGGCGTGGACGTGGTGCTGGTGCTGCCTGGCTTCAGCGACTCCTCGCTGGTGTTCAACGCCGGCCGCTCGCATTACGGCAAACTGTTGGATGCTGGCGTGAAGCTCTACGAGCGGCGCGACGCGTTGCTGCACGCCAAGACCGCGGTGGTTGACGGTGTCTGGTCCACGGTCGGGTCGAGCAACATGGACTGGCGCAGCTTCGCCTTGAACTACGAGGTCAACGCGGTGGTGCTGGGGCCGGAGTTTGCCGCCGAGATGGAGGCCCTGTTCCAGCGCGATGTTGCCGAGTCGGTGCGCATCACGCCCGAGGCCTGGCGGGCCCGGGGCGTGGATGACCGCTTCATGGAATTCTTTTCACGGATGTTCGAGCGCTGGCTCTAGCGCCGCCGCGCCGTGCGGCGTTGCGCGCGATTCAGGCCGGCGCGGGATGGGGCGGATGCGCCATGGCGTGTTCCTGCGCCAGCGCGGTGCTGATGTCGTGGGTCGGCTGGAACGAATCGGCGCGCGCCATCGACCAGCCGGTACGGAACACCTGGTGGCGGAACTCGCCGCGCAGCAGTTCGCCGGGTGCCAGTTCGGGGAACAGCGCCGACAGCAGCCGGATCTCGCTGGACGAAATTCGGCGGGCGATGTGGTGCGGGCGCAATTGGCCGGGATGGGTCAGGCCGGCGGCGGCCAGCAGTTCGGCCAACGCGTGCAGTGTGTTCTTGTGGAAGTTGGCGACGCGCTCGGCCTTGTCCGGCACCACCAGGGCGCGCTGGCGCAGCGGATCCTGGGTGGTGACGCCGGTGGGGCACTTGCCGGTGTGGCAGGCCTGGGCCTGGATGCAGCCAATGGCGAACATGAAGCCGCGCGCGGCGTTGCACCAGTCCGCGCCCATGGCCATGACGCGGGCCATGTCGAACGCGGTGATGATCTTGCCCGAGGCGCCCAGCTTGATGCGCTCGCGCAGGTTCACGCCGATGAGGGTGTTGTGCACCAGGCGCAGCGCTTCGCGCAGCGGGGTGCCGACATGGTCGACGAACTCAACCGGCGCGGCGCCGGTGCCGCCTTCGGCGCCATCGACCACGATGAAGTCCGGCGTGATGCCGGTTTCCAGCATGGCCTTAACGATCGCGAACCATTCCCACGGGTGGCCGACGCAGAACTTGAAGCCCACCGGTTTGCCGCCGGACAGCTCGCGCAGGCGGGCGACGAACTTCATCAGGCCGATGGGTGTATCGAAGGCCGAATGGCTGGCCGGCGAGTTGCAGTCCTGCCAGGGAGCCACGCCGCGCGCCTCGGCGATCTCGGGCGTGACCTTGCCGGCCGGCAGGATGCCGCCGTGGCCCGGCTTGGCGCCCTGCGACAGCTTGATCTCGATCATCTTCACCTGTGGCGTACAGGCGTTCTTGACGAAGGCTTCCTCGGAAAAGGCGCCGTGTTCGTCGCGGCAGCCGAAGTAGCCCGAGCCGATGTTCCACACCAGGCTGCCGCCCGGCTGGCGATGATAGCGGCTGATGCCGCCTTCGCCCGTGTCATGCGCAAAGTTGCCTTGCCGCGCGCCTTCGTTCAGCGCCAGCACCGCGTTGGCCGACAGGGCGCCAAAGCTCATGGCCGACACGTTGAAGGCGGACATCGCGTACGGTTGGGTGCAGTCCGGGCCGCCCACGGTCACGCGGAAATCGGTGTCGCCGATATGGGTGGGCGACATGGAATGGTTGATCCACTCGTAGCGATCGCCGTAGACGTCTTCCTGGGTGCCGAAGGGGCGCTTGTCGATCTCGCGCTTGGCGCGCTGGTACACGATGGAGCGCTGCGCGCGCGAGAACGGCGAGGCCTGGGTGTCGTCTTCCAGGAAGTACTGGCGGATCTCGGGGCGGATGAATTCGAACAGGAAGCGCAGGTTGCCCAGCACCGGATAGTTGCGGCGGATGGCGTGGCGCGTCTGGATCAGGTCGTACACGCCCAGCAGGCTCAACAGCACCAGCGGCACGGCGGCCCACAGCCACCAGTACGAATCCGTGAACACCAGGATGGTGGTCGCGGCCGCGGCCACCAGGGTCAAGATAAAGGCCGTGTAGCGGCCGGCAATCCATTGCATGTCCATCTCCGTATTGCGGAATGCAGCAACCATACACCAGGGCGGCTGTAAAACCGGTAAACGGGTCGTGCGGCCCGGCAGCCGCCACGGGCCGGCGTGGGGACGTGGAAACGGCGCCAGTGCTGGCTCTGCGGGCCGCGGACGTAAAAAAGCCCCCTGGTCAGGGGGCCGTTGCTGGAACAGTGTTTCTCAGCAGCTGGATGCCGCGGGCGTCTTTTCGACCGCCAGACCGAACAGCGGGCGCAGGCGCACGCCCAGGGCGCTGCCGGCAAATGCCGCCGGCAGCCACAGCCAGGCGTGCAGGCTGCCCGACAGAATGCCGCTGAAGTAGGCGCCGATGTTGCAGCCGAAAGCCAGGCGCGCGCCGTAGCCCAGCAGCAGGCCGCCGATGACGGCGCCGGCCAGCGAGCGCGCGGGCACCTTCCAGACCGGCGCGAACTTGCCGGCGGCGCTGGCCGCGGCCAGCGCGCCCAGCATCAGGCCGATGTCCATCACCGTGGTCACGTCCTGGCGCAGCGGCGCGCCCAGCGCGGCCTGCTTGCTCCAGTAGGCCCAGGTGGCCACGTCGCCGCCCATCGCGTCCAGTGCCTTGGCGCCCCACAGCGCGAACGCCGAGGTGATGCCCCAGGGGCGGCCGGCCAGCGCCAGCGTGGCGAAGTTCAGCGCCACCAGCGCCACGCCGCCCCAGATCAGCGGCCAGGGCCCCTGCAACAGCGACGTCGGGCGCGCGGTGCGCGAGGCGAACGAGATCACATGGCCGTGACGGCGTTTTTCCAGCTTGGTGGCGACCCAGGCGATCAGCGCGAACACCGCCAGGTTGGCGATGATGGCGGGCGCCAGGCCCCAGGTCTTGATGAGCGAGGTGGGCGCCAGCGCGGGCAGGGTCGACCACCAGCCGAAGTGGGCGGTGGCGATGACCGAACCGACGATGAAGAACAGCAGCGTGACCAGCATGCGGGTATTGCCGCCGCCCACCGCGAACAGCGTGCCCGAGGCGCAACCGCCGCCCAGCTGCATGCCGATGCCGAACAGGAACGCGCCCAGCAGCACCGATACGCCCGGGGGCGAGACCAGGCCGTTGACCGGCTGGCCGAACAGCGAACCTTGCGCCAGGAATGGGAAGAACAGCAATACGCCGAGGGCCAGCATGAACATCTGCGCGCGCAACCCGGCGCCGCGGCGGTCCGACACGAACACGCGCCAGGCCTGGGTGAAGCCGAACGACGCGTGGTACAGCGCCACGCCCAGCAGCGCGCCGACGATCCACAGCGCGCCCTGGCGCCAGCTCACGGTCTGGTTCAGGTACAGGGCGCCTGCCAGCACCAACAGCAGCGCGATCCAGAGCGGCTTGCGGTTGATCTGGATCGGCGGCAGCGCCGAGGGCAGGGGCAGGGTGGAGGCGTTGGTGCTCATGGTCGAGTCCGGGGGATCGGTAAGGTGAAATCCGGCGAAGGAAAAGCAAACGGGCGCGTCGCCGCACCCGTCATCGTGGTGTCCAGTCTAAAGCGCGTCAAACATTTCTCAAAGCATCAATTTGCACTTTCTTAATAACCAATGGTTATATTTTGGCCTGCGCCGGCCGATCACATGATCGGGTTGGCACTGATCCACGCCACCAGCAGGCTCACGGTCACGACCGACAGCACGGTCGACACCAGGATGGCGCGGGACGTCACGCGCGCGTCGCGGCCATACATCTGCGCCAGCATGAAGGGGCCGGTGCCGATCGGCAAGGCGCTCATCAGCACCGCCGTCCAGGCCCACAGCGGCGGCATGGAAAACACCTGGAACGCGAGCAGCGCGGTCACGGCCGGCTGCAGCAGCAGTTTGCCGGCCACCAGCCGCAGCACGCCGGGACCGGAGCTGGCCGATTCGGTCTGCGCCAGGAACAGGCCGATGGTGACCAGCGCGCATGGGCTGGCGGATGCGCCCAGCAGCGACACGTAGCGATCCAGCCCCTCGGGCAGCGCCAGCCCGGTGCCGGCCCACGCCAGGCCCAGCACCGGCGCGGCCAGCAGCGGATTGCGCATGAGCGCGCGGCCGACCTTCACCAGCGTGGCGCCCAGGCCGGGCGCCTGCTGGCGGTCGAATTCGATCAGGGCGATGGCGAAACCGAACAGCACGCTGGCCGTCATCAATGTGGTGAAGGCCGCCGGCGCCAGGCTTTCGGCGCCAAACAGCGCTAGGCATAGCGGGATGCCCATATAACCGGCATTGGCGTAGGCCGCCGCCAGTCCTTCGATGCTGCGGTCGGTCAGGCCGCGCGGGCCGCGTTTGCGCGGCAGGAACGACAGCGCGAAAGTGACCGCAATGCCGCCGGCGAACGCGCCGACAAAGCCCCAGTGCGCCATGTGCGCCAGATCCACCTGGGTCATGGCGCGAAACAGCAGCGCCGGCAGCGACAGGTAGACCACGTAGCGGTTCAGGGCGTCGGTGGCGGCCGGCCCCAGGATGCGCCAGCGCGCCGCCAGCCATCCGGTCAGGATCAGCGCGAAGACCGGCAGGGCGGCGGTGATGACGGCATTCATGGCGGCGACGGAAATGGGCGCGAAAGGGCGCTCATTCTACTTGCCGCGCCGGCGCGGGCGTGCGCGCCGAACGGGTCACCAGCAGGATGCCGAGCGCGGCCAGGGCCATGCCGGGCCAGGCCAGCGGCGGGATCGGCTCGTCCAGCACCAGCAGCGCGATGACCGCGGTCGATGGCGGCACCAGGAAGAACAGCGCCGATACGCGCGACGCCTCGCCATGGCGCAGCATGGCCAGCAACAGGGAGATCGCGACCAGCGAATTGCCCACCACCAGGTAGGCCAGCGAGCCCAGCAACGGCCCGGTCCAGTCGATGTGCATCGGTTCCAGCCAGAATGCCAGCGGCGCCGTGACCGCCAGCCCCACGGCGTATTGCACTGTGTTGGACGTGACGGGGTGGGTCTGCACACCGAAGCGCTTTTCATACAGCGTGCCGCTGGTGATGCAGAGCAGGGCGGCCACGGCGAACACCAGCCCGAGCGGCGAGGCCAGGTCGACCGAGGCCTTGGCGACGATGACCAGCGCCGCGCCGGAAACGCCCAGTCCCAGCCCGGCCCAGCGCCGCGCGTCGACGCGTTCGTGGGCGATCACCGGCGCCAGCAGTCCGATCAGGATGGGCTGCAGCGACGTGATCAACGCCAGCCCGCCGGCGGACATGCCCTGCTTGAGCGACAGATAGGTGAAACAGAAATAGCCCGCCTGCAGCAGCAGGCCGACCATGGCCAGGTGGCCCCACGCGCTGGCGCCTTGCGGCAGCGGCGGGCGCAACGCCAGCAGGAACGGCGCCAGCAGCGCCACCACACAGGCATAGCGCAATGCCAGAAAGGTCATGGGATCGGCATAGGCCAGGCCCACTTTCAGCACGACAAAGCCGCTGGACCACAGCAGCAGGAAAAGCGCGGGCGCGAATTTCAACCAGGCGGGCGTTGCGGCTTGCGGCATGATGGCGATCAGCTGCGGGAATGGGCCAGCCGCGATGGTACGCCTGTTTCGCCGATGCGCCATCCCTGCGAAAATGTCGACAGTGGATTCATATTCAGCAGTGGCGCGAGGGAAAAAAATGGCCAACCAACAAAAGCCGACGGTACGTATCACCCTGGGAACCTGGGATCGCCTGCGCGACGACGCGTCGTCGGTGCGCTACGACGTGTTCGTGGTCGAGCAGAACGTGCCGCCCGAAGTCGAGATGGATGACGACGATGCGGTCTCGGTGCACGCCGTGGCCTATGCCGCCGACGGCACGCCGCTCGGCACCGGCCGTCTGCTGCCCGACGGCCACATCGGCCGCATGGCCGTGCACAAGCGCGCGCGCGGCCTGGGCGTGGGCGGCCAGTTGCTCGACGCCCTGATCGGGCAGGGCCATGGCGATGGCCACCGCATGCTGGTGCTGCACGCGCAGACCCACGCCAAGGGCTTCTACGAGGCCCACGGTTTCCAGGTGGAAGGCGAGGAGTTCATGGAAGCCGGCATCGCGCACGTCGTCATGACGCGGGTGCTGGCCTAGGCGCTTGCGAGCGAACGATCGGCCGGCTGTCTAGGCTGGCCCGATCATTCGGGCCGCCAAAGACAAAACCCCGGACGCTTTCGCGAACGGGGTTTTTCTTGGCGCATCACGACAGGTACCTCGTGATGTAATAATTGGTGCCCAGGAGAGGACTCGAACCTCCACACCTTGCGGCACATGGACCTGAACCATGCGCGTCTACCAATTCCGCCACCTGGGCGCTGATGTCTTACCTTCCGCGTCGCTTTCCA
Organism: Achromobacter sp. CSND-B12; assembly: GCF_052906545.1. NCBI lineage: Bacteria > Pseudomonadati > Pseudomonadota > Betaproteobacteria > Burkholderiales > Alcaligenaceae > Achromobacter > Achromobacter sp. CSND-B12. The sequence goes on from NZ_JBREGJ010000001.1 coordinate 5,210,255, forward strand.
GTTTGCATTCCGTCTTTCGACTTCTTGCTACCGGCTGCGTTTCGTTTCGTGTTCAACAGCAGAGGAACGAGATTATGCATACTTTTTTGGAAGTGTGCAAGTCATGCAGCATTTTTTTCACTTTTTTTTTGATGCGGCCGGCTTCGCTATAGTGTCGCCCCATGTCACGCCCTGTTTGCCTGCGCTGTAAGCGCCCCGAATCCCATTGCCTGTGCGCCTTGATCCCGGCGCTGCTGCCGCGAACCCGTGTGGTGGTGTTGCAGCATCCGAGCGAGGCGCGCCATGCGCTGAACACGGCGCGGCTTGCGGTGTTGGGGCTGGATGGCGCGCGGCGCCTGGTGGGCGAACGCTTTCAGCATGAGCAGTGGGCCGAGCCCGGGTATGCACCCTGCGTGCTGTTTCCCGGCGAGGGCGCGGAGGTATTGAGTCCGGGGTGCGCCGCCGCGACGGGCGGGCCGGTGCAATTGATTGTGCCCGATGGCACCTGGACTCATGCGCGCAAGCTGCTGCACATCAACCCGCAACTGGCCGCGTTGCCGCGCGTGATGCTGCCGGCCGGCCTGGCGACGCGCTACCGGGTGCGGCACGCGGACATTCCGGGTGCGCTGTCCACCATCGAGGCGGTGACGCACGCGCTCAATGCGCTGGAGGCGCCACGTAATTTCGATGAACTGCTGCGGCCGTTCGAGGCCTTGATCGATGGCCAGATCGCGGGGATGGGGGCGGACCTGTATGCGCGCCATCATCTGAACCGCAAGGTCCCTTGGCGCTGAAGGTTGTCCGATCGAGCAATACTGTCCCGGGGGGGGGGCTAACGTTGGGGTGGGGGCTTCACCATCCTTGTGATGGCCTTTGAATCTGGTCGCGGATGGGTCGGCACAGGGCAATTGGTGCCGTGCAAAGCAGTTCACGCCAGACCATTCACGCAGCTCAAAGCAAAAACCCCGAAAATCTCACGATTTCCGGGGTTTTCAACTTTTTTGCCAATGCTGTCTGTTTGATTTCACGGCGATGTTTTTTCCATCGCAAACCCAAACAGCCTCAGCTGAAATTCCGTGGTGCCCAGGAGAGGACTCGAACCTCCACACCTTGCGGCACATGGACCTGAACCATGCGCGTCTACCAATTCCGCCACCTGGGCACTGAGACATTCCAGTCAGAACTTTGTGATACGCTGCCACTTCGATTGCATGAGGTTTTTATTCTCATGTATTTAAAGCGCATGTATTCAAAGCGCAATTGCAAAATCACTCTACAATCCGTCTGACCATTTCTGCTTCAGTGTTCAGCCTTGGGCGAACCACAGAAGCTGCGCATTATATACGGAAAAATTAGCTTTGGCAAAACGATCGAATAACGAATCGAACAACAGATCCACTCCGTTGCCGGAAGCGCCGCCAGACTTCGATCCCGATGTCCCGTCCCGTGAAGCCATTCTGAAGGCGCTGCGATCCGCGGGGGCGCCGCTGTCTCCGGTGGAGCTGGCCGAGCGCATGGGCGTGGAGCGTCCGGCGACGATGGTGGGATTCGAACGCCGCCTGGGCGCGATGGAGCGTGATGGCCAATTGATGCCCAATCGCAAGGGCGTGCTGCTGCTGGCCACCAAGCTGGACTTCGTGGCGGGCAAGGTGCTGGGCCACCGCGACGGTTTTGGCTTCCTGCTGCGCGATGACGGCGGGCCGGACCTGTTCCTGTCGCCGCGCGAAATGCTCAAGGTGCTGCATGGCGACCGCGTGCTGGTCAAGCCGTCGGGCGAATACCGCGGCAAGCCGGAAGGCACCATCGTCGAAGTCATCGAGCGCCGCACCAACAAGCTGGTGGGCCGTTTCCTGCACGAGCACGGCCTGTCCATCGTGGTGCCGGAAGACCAGCGCATCAAGCACGACATCCTGATCCCGCCCAGCGACACCAACGGCGCCCAGCATGGGCAGGTGGTGGCGGTCGAGATCATGGAGCAGCCCACCCGCCACACGCAGCCGCTGGGCCGAGTGTCCGAGGTGTTGGGCGAGATCGACGATCCCGGCATGGAAATCGAGATCGCGGTGCGCAAGTTCGACGTGCCCGTCGAATTCTCCGAGGCCGCGCGCAAGCAGGCCGCCCGCCTGCCGGACGTGGTCCGCAAGAGTGACCTGAAAGACCGCGTCGACCTGCGCGACGTGCCGCTCATCACCATCGACGGCGAAGATGCGCGCGATTTCGACGATGCCGTCTACTGCGAGGCGGTGGAGCTGGGCACCGGCCAGCGCAAGCGGCCGGGCTGGCGCCTGCTGGTGGCGATTGCCGACGTCAGCCACTACGTGCGGCCCGGCGACGCGCTGGACGACGACGCGCTCGAGCGCGGCACCAGCGTGTATTTCCCGCGCCGGGTCATTCCGATGCTGCCCGAGTCGCTGTCCAATGGCCTGTGCTCGCTGAATCCGGACGTCGACCGCCTGGTGCTGGTCTGCGACATGGTGATTCCGGCCTCGGGCGCCAAGGCCGGCACGGTCACCGCCTACCAGTTCTACAACGCGGTGATGCACTCGCATGCCCGCACCACCTACACCAACATCTGGGCGGCGCTGCAGCAGCCCGGCGGCCCGGCGGCCCATGCCATGCGCGCCGTCATGCCGCAGGTGCAGAGCCTGTATGAACTGTTCCACCTGCTGTCGCAGAGCCGCAAGAAGCGCGGCGCGATCGATTTCGACACGGTCGAGACCAAGATCGTCTGCAATGAGCTGGGGCGCATCGAGCAGATCGTGCCGTCGGTGCGCAACGATGCCCACAAGCTGATCGAGGAATGCATGCTGGCCGCCAATACCTGCGCGGCCGACTTCATGACGCGCAGCAAGCATCCCGGCCTGTACCGCATCCACGAAGGCCCGACGCCCGAGCGCCTGCAATCGCTGCGCGAGTTCCTGCGCACCATGGGCCTGTCGCTGGGCGGGGGCGATACGCCCACGGCCAAGGACTACGGCGATTTCCTCGATTCCGTGCGCGGTCGTCCCGATTACCAGTTGCTCCAGACCATGTGCCTGCGCTCGATGCAGCAGGCCATCTACAGTCCGGACAACCTGGGTCACTTCGGTCTGTCGTATCCCGGCTACAGCCACTTCACCTCGCCCATCCGGCGCTATCCGGACCTGCTGACGCACCGCGTCATCAAGGCCCTGCTGGCGGGGCAGCGCTACGTGCCCAGCCTGGACGACCAGCCGGTCGTCATCGGCCGCACCCAGCGCGAGCATGAGCACGCCATCTGGGAAAAGATGGGCCTGGTGCTGTCGGCCAGCGAACGCCGCGCCGACGAGGCCTCGCGCGACGTCGAGGCCTGGCTCAAGTGCTGGTTCGTCAAGGAGCGCGTGGGCGAGGACTTCAGCGGCACCGTCACCGGCGTGGCCAGCTTCGGCATCTTCGTCACGCTGGATACGCTGCACGTCGAAGGGCTGGTGCACGTGTCCGAGCTGGGCGGCGAGTACTTCCAGTTCAACGATGCGCTGCATGAACTGCGCGGCGAACGTACCGGCATGCGCTACCGCCTGACCGACAAGGTCCAGGTGCAGGTCTCGCGCGTGGACCTGGAGGCGCGCCGCATCGAGTTCCGCCTGGTGCAGGGCACCAGCTTCGACGCCTTGCGCAAGGCGTCCGCGCGTGGTCCCGACGAGGGTCCGCGCCGCGTGAAGAAGGCGGCCGCGCCCAAGCCGGCCGCGCTCAAGGGCCAGACCGCCAAGGAGCGGCGCGCCGAGGCCAAGAAGGCCGGCAAGCCGTCCAAGGTCGCCCAGCAGCGCGCCGCGCCTGCCAAGAAGGCCACGCGCAAACGCCACTGACAGGGCGCCGCCCGGGTTTCGGCCCGGGCGGGCGGCCGCCCCATAAGGGGTAACATTGCGCCTATGGCCGGCCTGTCCGGCGGCCCGCTCCGTTCCGGGGCGGGCATTCGTTTCTCTAAAGGTATTTGCATTTATGGCGTCGACCCAAGTCCTTGCCGGGTTTCACGCGGTTGTCGCGCGGCTGCGCCACGCGCCCGAGTCGATCAGGGAAATCTACGTAGAAGCGTCGCGCCGCGACAAGCGCATGCAGACGTTCATCGAGCAGGCCGAGAAGGCCGGCTGTCGCCTGCATCCGGTCGGCATGGAGCGCCTGGACGGCCTGGCGCGCGGCACCCGTCACCAGGGCGTGGTGGCGCTGGCCGACGAGCGCCAGCTGGCGGTGGACGTGGACGAAGTGCTCGACGTGATCGAGGGCCCGCCGCTGCTGCTGATCCTGGATGGCGTGACCGATCCGCACAACCTGGGCGCCTGCCTGCGCACGGCCGACGCCGCGGGCGTGCACGCCGTGATCGCCCCGCGCGACCGCGCGGTGGGCCTGAACAGCACCGTGCAGCGCGTGGCCTGCGGCGCAGCCGACACCGTGCCGTACCTGATGGTCACCAACCTGGCGCGCACCATGCGCAGCCTGAAGGACCGCGGCGTATGGCTGGTCGGCACCGACGACCAGGCGACCGACAGCATGCACCGGATCGACGCGCGCCAGCCGATGGCCTGGGTCATGGGCGCCGAAGGCGAGGGCATGCGCCGCCTGACGCGCGAGACCTGCGACCAACTGGTCAACATTCCCATGCTGGGTTCGGTCGAGAGCCTGAACGTCAGCGTGGCCAGCGCGGTGTGCCTGTATGAAACCGTGCGCCAGCGCCAGGCCTGAACCGGCCATGCCTTCCTTTTCGTAGACCCTTTCTCTTTCGCGTCGCCCATCATGCACCAGAACGGCTTTACCACCACGATCCTCCATTCCGACCGCCAGCAATCCGTCGAGCACGGAGCGGTGCACAAGCCGATGCATCCTTCGTCGGAGTTCGCCTACGCCGATGCGCGCGAACTGGCCGCCGTCTTCCAGGGCAAGGCGGGCTTCACCTATGCCCGCCAGGGCACGCCGACCACCACGGCGCTGGAAGCCAAGGTGAACCACATGGAGGCGGGCAAGGGTACGGTGAGCTTCGCCACCGGCATGGCAGCGCTGGCCGCCATCTTCACCACGCTGCTGCGCCGTGGCGACCACCTGGTGTCGAGCCAGTACGTGTTCGGCAACACCAACAGCCTGCTGGGCACGCTGCTGGAGCTGGGCGTGGAGATCACCTTCGTCGATGCCACCGACTCGGCGCAGGTGCGCGCGGCGATCCAGCCCAACACCCGCATGGTGTTCACCGAGACCATCGCCAACCCCGGCACCCAGGTCGCCGACCTCGCGGTGATCGGCGAGATCTGCCGCGAGAAAGGGCTGGTCTACGTCGTGGACAACACGCTGACCTCGCCGTGGATGTTCCGGCCGGCGACGGTGGGCGCGTCGCTGGTGATGAACTCGCTGTCCAAGTACATCGGCGGCCACGGCAATGCGCTGGGTGGCGCGGTCACCGACACGGGCCTGTATGACTGGGCCAATTATTCGAACATCTACGATGCCTACCGCAAGGGGCCGTCCACCGGCTGGGGGCTGACCCAGATCAAGAAGAAGGGCCTGCGCGACATGGGCGGCACGCTGGCGGCCGAGCCTGCGCACCGCATTGCGGTGGGCGCCGAGACGCTGGCGCTGCGCATGGCCAAGCATTGCTCCAATGCGCTGGCGCTGGCGCGCTTTCTGGAAGAGCACCGCGGCGTGGCCAAGGTGCATTACCCCGGCCTGGCCAGCCATCCGCAGCACGCGCGCGCCGCGGCGCTGTTCGGTTCGCGCTTCGGCGGGCTGCTGGGCGTGGAACTGGCCGACGGCGTGGACTGCTTCGATTTCCTGAACCGCCTGCGCATCGTGCTGATGGCGACGCACCTGGGCGACACGCGCAGCCTGGCGCTGCCCGCCGCGCACACCATCTATTACGAGATGGGCGCCGAGCGCCGCAAGCAGATGGGTATCGCCGACAGCCTGATCCGGGTATCGGTGGGCATCGAGGATGAGACCGATCTGCTATTTGACTTCGATCAGGCGCTCAACGGCTGCCTGCAGGGATAATTCACGGGGCATGGCGCGCGGCAGGGCCCCGCGCCGCAACCCGGGCAGGAACCCATGCTTATACAGATCGCCGAAGTTTTCACTGCCGACGAGGCCGCCGCCATCCGCAATCGCCTCGAGGCCGCCGACTGGGTGGATGGCAAGGTCACGGCGGGCTACCAGTCCGCCGAGGTCAAGCACAATCGCCAATTGCCGGAACAGCATCCGTTGGCGCAGGAACTCGGCAGCCTGATCCTGCAGCGCCTGGCGGGCAACAACCTGTTCATGTCCGCCGCGCTGCCGCGCAAGATCTTCCCGCCGCTGTTCAATCGCTACGAAGGCGGCGAGGCTTTCGGCTACCACGTCGACAACGCCGTGCGCGGCATTGCCGGCAGCGGCGAACGCGTGCGCACGGACCTGTCCGCCACGCTGTTCTTTTCCGAGCCTGATTCCTACGACGGCGGCGAACTGGTCGTCGACGATACCTACGGCCCGCGCAGCGTGAAGCTGCTGGCCGGGCACATGGTGCTGTATCCGGGAACCAGCCTGCACAAGGTCAATCCCGTGACGCGCGGCGCCCGGATCAGTTCGTTCTTCTGGATGCAAAGCTTGGTGCGCGAAGACAGCCAGCGCGCCTTGCTGCTCGACATGGATGTGGCCATCCAGCGTTTGAACCAGGACGCGGCGGGGCATCCGTCGATCATCCAGCTGACCGGCATCTATCACAACCTGCTGCGCCGCTGGGTGGATGTCTGAGCGTGATTCGAGGCGCGCTCGACGCGCATTCGGAACGCATTTGGAACATCATTTGGTGTTGTCGCGCAAACCCCGAAATGCGTGTTTTTGTTTATTGCGAAAAGGCCTAAAAGCTAGTATTGGTGCGGCTTGTGGTGAGGTTTTCGCTTGACAGCCGCTCTACGCCAAGGCCTAATACACGTCTGCGTCGCTGACGGTTCTGGAGCTGCAAAGCCCTTGAAACCCAGGCGGCGCAGCAGTTTAAAAGTTGTGCTTTGCAGCGCAAGAAAAAGTTTATCCACTAGTCTGTTCGTCGTTTGTCGGGTCTTCGCGTCAAGTCGTGGCGTCCAACATGACAGCCATGAACTGCACTCCCGGCAGACTCCATACCTTGTGAGGGGTACACCTGAATGAACAAAACCGAACTCATCGATCACATTGCCAGCAAGGCCGATATCTCCAAGGCTGCCGCCGGTCGTTCGCTTGACGCCCTGATCGGTGCCGTCAAGACCACCCTGAAGAAGGGCGGTACGGTCACGCTGGTGGGCTTCGGCACGTTTGCCGTGTCGGCTCGCGCCGCTCGTACCGGCCGCAACCCGCGCACCGGCGAAACCATCAAGATCAAGAAGGCCAAGGTGCCGAAGTTCCGTCCGGGCAAGGCCCTGAAGGACGCCGTCAACTGATCGACGGCCAGGCAGATTGCACGGGCACGGCACCCGTTGATTTGCCGACAGGTACGCGGTCCGGTATACTCCGGCCCGCGTATTGCTTTTGAGTACCCCAGCCAGCGATTTTCCGCGTTCCGTTCGCGGCAGATTCGACACCAAGACGGGTGCTTAGCTCAGTTGGTAGAGCGGCGCCCTTACAAGGCGTAGGTCACAGGTTCGACCCCTGTAGCACCCACCATCAGCAAGCCGAAACAGAAACCCGCACACGGTACCGTGGCGGGTTTTTTGTTTGACGATGACTCCAGCCCGGTACTTCGCTGGACTGCGCCGTAGCTCGATGAAGCAGGTTTATCAAGGACTTACGCGCGTCCATCATATGCCGGTGCTTTCTGAAACTTGACCCGGTTTTCCCTCGCGCCGCTCCTATCTGGCTCTTGGAATTCGGGTCGTTCCAAGGAGTCATCATGGCGAAGATCAAGCTCACCAAGACCGCCGTAGAGTCGGCGCAACCCCAGGCCAAGGACATCGAACTACGGGATACCGTGGTGCCGGGTTTCCTCTGCAAGATTACCCCGAAGGGCCGTCGGGTGTTCATGCTCCAGTACCGCACGAACTCCGGGCAGCCCCGCAAGCCCTCGCTGGGCCTGTTCGGGGAACTGACCGTGGAGCAGGCCCGCGTCATGGCGCAGGACTGGCTGGCCGAGGTTCGCCGAGGCGGCGACCCCGGCGGCGCCAAGGCCGAGGCGCGCAAGGCGCCCACGGTCGAAGCGCTGTGCAAGAAGTTCATGGAGGACTACTCCAAGAAGCGCAACAAGCCGAGCACGCAGCGCGGCTATCAGGCCGTCATCGACCGCTGCATCGTCCCGCTGATCGGCCGCAAGAAGGTGCAGGACGTGAAGCGGCCCGACATTGCCGGGCTGATGGAGAAACTGGCCTACAAGCCCGCCGAGGCGAACAACGCCTTCGGCGTGCTGCGCAAGATGTTCAACCTGGCCGAAGTGTGGGGCTACCGCCCGGACGGCACGAACCCGTGCCGCCACGTCCCGATGTACCCGCCCGGCGAGGAAACCCGGCTCATCGTGGACGACGAACTGGCGCTGATCTTCCGCCAGTTGGAGAAGCTGGAGGCGGAAGGACTGGAGAACTACGTCATCCCGCTGGCGATTCGCCTGCAATTCGAGTTCGCCGGCCGCCGCTCCGAAATCTGCATGCTTGAATGGGATTGGGTCGATCTGGAGAACCGGCGCGTGGTCTGGCCCGACAGCAAGACCGGCGGCCTCTCCAAGCCCATGAGCGCGGAAGCCTATCGACTGTTCTCGACGGCACCGCGCCGAGAAGGTTGCCCCTACGTCCTGCCTTCGCCCAACGACCCGACCAAGCACCTGACCTTTGGCGAGCACTATGGCGGATGGTGCCGGGTGCTCAAGGCAGCCGGCGTCCCACACGTCGGCACGCACGGCATCCGCCACCGCTCCACGACCGACATTGCCAATTCGGGAGTGCCGACCAAGGTAGGCATGAAGCTGACGGGCCACAAGACCGTGGCGATGTTCATGCACTACGTCCACACCGAGGACAAGCCGGTGCGGGATGCTGCCGAACTGGTGGCGAGTCGGCGGCAGGCCATCACGGGCGCGCGGCGCCCTGCGGAGGCCACGGCATGAGCAAGAGGACGCTTTCGGTGGCGCCCCCCGCTGCCTTGGCGGCCGACTATCCCCGTTCCGCAATTTCCGAGACAGTGTCTGGGAAATTCGGCCTCGCCGAGCTGGCCAAGGTCTTCACGCTGCCGTGGTCGGCCTATGCGCTGCTGATTTCGGTCAAGGATGCCCGCGGATCGGTGGCCGGCATCCCGTCCAGTCGGCTCCGATTGTCGTGCCGGCGTCACGACAATCGGGCGGGCCATCCCTTCTATCTAGGTGCTACACCGGAGACTGGAAAAGTATGCCCGTTTCGGGTATAGTTTGGAGGTCGAAATGACGGTCATCCTCAAGCGCAAGGACTTTGCACGCTGGCAGTCGGGCGAGAAGCTGTCCGATGCCGCGTTGTGCAAGGCGGTTCAGGAGATGGAAAGCGGTCTGATCGACGCGGACTTGGGCGGCTCCCTCTACAAGAAGCGGGTGGCCCGCCCCGGTGGTGGTAAAAGCGGCGGCTACCGCACACTGGTATCGGCCAGGATCGGCAGCCGCTACGTGTTCCTGCATGGGTTCCCGAAGAACGACAAGGCGAACATCACGCAGGACGAGAAGAAGGCGCTGCAATTCGCCGGCAAAGCGTTCTTGCAACTGTCCGGGGAAACGTTATCGAAGGCGTTGCAGTCGGGCGTGTTATTGGAGGTGCATTGTGAGCAAGATCATTGAATCCCTGCGTGACGACCTGGCCACGCTTCATGAAGTGGGTGCGATCAGCAAGGTGACGATGCGCGAGTTCGACGCGATCTGCCCGCCGCCAGTGCGGGAGTTTGGCGCCGAGGACATTAGGCGCCTACGGGAGACGCTGAAATTCAGCCAGCCGGTGTTCGCGCATCACCTGCACACCTCGGCCTCGACCGTGCGCAAGTGGGAGCAAGGTGAAACCCGACCCGCTGGCCCGGCGCTGAAGCTGCTCAACATCATCGCCGACAAGGGGCTCCGGGCGATCCTTTGATTGATCTGCGTTTTCTGCCATAACCACCTAATTTCAGTTACGATCTTTTACGCTATCAAAACGTCGATGGAGGTGACAGATGGCAGAGAAAAGGAACGTGTTTATCAGCCATGTCCATAAGGACGATCATGGGCTCCAAAAGCTCAAAGATCTGCTGGCTCCGAAAGGGATGGATGTAAGGGACTCCTCCATCCATACAGGAAAGTTCAACAACGCCACGGATGAGCATTACATCAAGACGCAGATTCTGGCCCCAGCGATAAACTGGGCGGGCGTATTTATTTGCTACGTCTCACCCCAGACGAAAGATAGCGACTGGGTGACCTGGGAAATCGAATATGCAGCCAAGCAAGGCAAACGTATTGTTGGCATCTGGGAGCATGGTGAGAAGGAATGCGACATTCCTGAGGCACTGAAAGAATACGCCGATGCCTTGGTCGGCTGGAATGGTGACTCAATCATTGATGCGATCAACGGAAAAGATACATGGGAAAAACCCGACGGTGGCGCCTGTGATCCGGTTCCTCTGAAAAGGCATCCCTGCTGATGGCACGTGTCCACTCCTACGTGGTGCGGTACGACAGTGGTTTCGCACCCAATCCCTTTTACGAATACTGCACGCTTGCAACCTGCAAGCCAAATATCCGCAAGGGCGCTGACATCGGTGATTGGGTGGTAGGCAGTGGCAGCAATGATCGAAGTGTTCGGCGAGGCGGGTATCTGGTTTATGCGATGCAAGTCACCGAAACGATGACATTTGATGAATATGGGGCAGATCCACGGTTTGAATCTAAAAAGCCCTATCGCAACGGTAGTCGGAAGCAAAGTTGCGGGGACAATATCTACTTCAGAGCCGCACCAGCGGCCGTCTGGCAGCAACGAGATTCCTTTCACTCTCGCCCCGATGGTTCACTTAATCCTGATCACGTCACTCGCGACACGGGTGTAAACAGGGTTCTCATCAGCAATGACTTCGTGTACTTCGGAGGAGAGGGGCCGGAGTTCCCGGAAGAGCTAAAAGACCAGCAAGGCCGGTCTCTATGCAAAACAGGAATAGGTCTAACTACTTTTGACGATCCAAAACTGATTGCGAACCTAGAGCAATGGGTTCGTAGCTTTGGGCTGAATGGATATCAGGGCGCTCCATTCGAATGGCTGACGCTTCGGAGGTAACCGATGCACAAGGAAGGTTCTCTGCTGCTTTCGGACTACGCTTCGGAAATTGCAGCTACGGATGTACTCAGTCCAACCGATTTCAATCCTGTCCTTCAAGGGCTTTATGGGGAAGTCGGTGGAATAATGTCTACTGTCAAAAAACATGTCCGGGAAAAATCTGCGTACCCTGGTTTCAGAAGGGCGGCGGAAGAAGAATTCGGTGATACGCTTTGGTATTTGGCTGCGATCTGCCGGCGCATGCAAGCTCCACTTGAAGATATCTTTGCCGAGGCGGCGAATCACGGGAACTTCAAGAACATAGGGGCAGCAAGCGACATAGCCGAAGGTGCATTCGCTTACATCGCCATGCCTGTGGCGGCCCCTGCGTCGTTGGACATTACCTTGGTACGCTTGGGGCAGGCGGCCGCAGCTCTGCTGGGAAGTGGGCCTGCGCGCAATGACGTGGTCACCTTCGCGCGAGCCTATCTCGATGCAATCCATGCCGCAGAGTTGGCGTTCTCGGACGTAGCGCGGGGGAACCTCCGGAAAGCTAGGGGTGCATTCTTGGAGCCACAGGCGGTTGACCTGATTGGCCTTGATTTCGATAGCGAGTTTGGAATAGAAGAGCAGCTCCCTAGAGAGTTCAAGATCCGAGTCAATCAACGCGGTAGCGGCAAAAGCTATCTCCAATGGAATGGCGTATTCATAGGTGATCCCCTGACCGACAACATCGCTGACCGAGATGGCTACCGATTTCATGATGTTTTCCATTTTGCATATGCAGCCATCTTGCATTGGTCACCTGTAATACGGGCATTGATCAAGCACAAGCGAAAGAGCCAGTCCAAATATGATGAAGAGCAAGACAGCGGCCGGGCAATCGTCGTTGAGGAAGGGCTTACGGCATGGATTTTCTCTAGAGCCAAGGAATTAAACTATTTTGAGAATCAAGAAAAGGTTTCCCTTGGGATTCTCAAAACCATTGAAGAGTTTGTGAGTGGCTATGAGGTTGAGAAGTGCCCGCTAAAGCTTTGGGAAAAAGCCATCATGGACGGATATTCCGTATTCCGTCAAATCAAGAAAAATCAAGGCGGCTGGATCATCGGCAACCGAAAAGAACGCACCCTACAATATATGCCGCTTGAGTCTTAAGAATGAAAATCCACCCCTTTGTTGAATCAGTTTCCTCGCTGCAATTTGAGGACTGCTTCAATCCTTATTCTGATCGCTGTGAAGTTCATGATCGTCGAGACGCGCCCCGCCGCCGCGCCGCCGCACTTTCCGCATTATTGCGTCGCGCTTCAGAGGAGCCTGTAGATGCGATTTGGATCGGTCGAGATTTGGGGTATCGCGGAGGCCGCCGAACTGGGTTGGCCCTGACTGACGATGTTCACATGAGCCAACATGCCAAACGTTGGAATGTCGATCTGGCTCCAGAACGGCCCACAGTCGGCAATGCCGTAGCCGAGCGAACCGCTGCGGTTATATGGGGAATGCTAGAGCACATTGATGCTCGCATCTTTCTCTGGAATGTTTTCCCACTTCACCCTCATGAATCAGGGGATCCGTTCACCAACCGGCAACACAACGCCCGTGAAAGGCGAGCCGGCGAAGAGCTACTACAACAGCTCATCGTTCTGCTTCGTCCCTCGCGCATCGTCGCCATCGGCAACGATGCTGCCGCAGCCGCTCATCGAATCACGGATAGCGTGCCTGTTATCTGCGTGAGGCATCCGAGCTATGGCGGACAGACGCAGTTTCAAGGGCAAATCTCTGAACTGTATGGACATCCAATGAAGACTGGATCGCTGTTCTGACGAATTGCTCCAGCATTTTAGCGAGCGGATACCGCCCCTTCTATCCAACTCGCCAGGTTTTCACTGATGCAGCGACTGAAAGAGGCTCTGACGCTGGTGGAGGTGCGCACACTGGATCACGTCGTTGTGGCCGGGCAGGAAACAACTTCATTTGCAGAGCGAGGGCTATTGTGAACCGAGGGGGCTGCACAGGCGGCCCCATTTTTTTATTCGCTCCATCAAGCTTACTGAACGCAGTTACTGCAAAATTTCCCGGCTAATCCACAGGCAGAAGCTTTCGACGAAATAAGCTGGAATAGGTTCGGTCGCGTGAAAAAATTGGATCATATTCTCCCTGTTGATAAATTATTTTGGCGGCGGCCCCTGTTGTTGAAAGCGGGAGCACTGTAGCTTTGGGATGGTGTTCGACGAACAATTTATGCTCCTCATAGATCCCCTCCATGCCGCCGACGAACACCGCTGCGCTGAAACGGCGGCTTTCGATCATTGCTTGCCTCATGGCCGTCAAACTGGCTTCTCTGTTGCCATCAACCGCTGGCACCATATGCACGTCGACGAACTCCGCTAGCTCAGGAGGCAATCGACCCTCAAAAAGCTTACTTTGGTAAATCGCCACCCTGTTGCGGTCAAGGTTTGCCTCGCGGGAAAAGAGAGCCAATAGCGGCGTTATCGCCGGATGGCCGCCGCACGTGATTCGTCCAATCGGCAACACTACTTCAACCAAAGCCTTGATTGCTTCCCGTATAGCAAGAACATCGGCGGTGTCGAAAAATACCCGATTGCGATCAGGCAAAGGCACGCTGGCAGATAGAAATATATCTATCATGCGGTGAGCTCCTTCAGAAGTTGTGGCGCCTTCGACATTTGCACGGCCCGGATCGGCAAATACGAGTCAAGCCAATCTAGGTGAGAGAGCCACGTTCTCAGTACACCTCTATTGTCGTAAATCACCCATATTTCTCTCGTCTCAACAGTGGGGTTGGTAATGGCTTCGAACACTTCGTTGATGCGATCAGCGGTTGGTATTCCCACTGCCGGTACGATCGCCAGCGTTCGATTGGACTCGGTTTTGAGAGAAATCCAGCCTTCAATCTGAACACTTGGATCAAGTCCCTCGTCGCGGGCGGCGTCGCAAAAGTTATCGACCAAATATCGGTGGCGGGCGGCAATTGCTGGTGCGCGTAGCCGTTCGACCTCGTCGCAAATTCTCGTCACCAATCCCTTCGTGGCCCAACGCCCCCGCATTGGAATAAATCCAAAGAAGTCCCGACGCCTAAGCTTCATGAAGTGGCTGAAGGACGATGCAGGGTCTTCCTTTTGCCCCGGCCATAGTAGGTGCAAGATTTGCACATTGGTCGCGTTTGCGCGCGCCAATTCTTCAGCCGTCCAACGACCTTCTCTGAAGCCAGGTGTGTCGATCAGCACCACGACATCGGAATCCGACATCCTGTGCCAGAGTTGTGATTGGAAATCTGCGGCTGGAGGCACTGACCTCACGTCGATGAAAACGTCAAAGCCACGAGCATCGAGCGCATCGTACAACCGATCGGCCAGCGGCTGAGACCCTGTTCGTTTGTAACTGATGAAAAGTCGTCGCTCACGTCGCAACAGCCTAAATGTCTCAAGGACTAGCGTAACGAGGCGGGTGATGCCTTCATCGTTGGTGCCCAATACAATAGCATTGACATGTCTGAGCTGCGGCGGAATTTCTGCATGAACCTGGGACAAATCCGAAACGACCGGAGCGATAACGATCGAGTCATCAATCAACTCCGTCACAAGTGCGGTATCGGCAGTGCTTTCCGACGAGCCGAAAAATACTGCCATCACCGGCGATTTTAAGCTGCGGTTAGAGGCGTTGGCATCGCTGAGAAACGTAATTGCGTTGCTCGGAATCCCGAGCCCCTGAAGCGCCAGATCAACGCTACGGCGGAGGCGAGTGTCATGCCCATGGACCGCACCCAGCAGGATAAGCTGGTAGGGTGATCTCATGCTTGAGTTCTCGCTCATCGGCCAGCCATTCCCGCAGCAGTTTCAATCCATCCGCCAATATTTTTCCTGCCATCCTGGCCTATGAAATCGTAACTCAGGCAGTGATTTGACAGTTGGACTACGCTATTCGTTTTTGGTGCTGTGAACCACAGATCACCCTCAGGAATCGCAAGCGTGTAATCTGCGTAGGCCACCCACTTTCCGTCCTTCCACTCGGCGAGATATATGCCGCGATCGGTTCTATAAAGTCCCATCTGCGCCAATGGATCAGCACCCTTTGTAGATGTCGCTTTGTCTTTATTCTGGACACCGTGAATGAAAACGGTTAGCAAGCCGTTTCCCTTGATAACACTGCGAGCAATTTCGTAGCGCACCCATCGCCGTGACCATGTATGGGTTCCAGCAAGGACACAAGTTACCGAAGTATTCTCCAACCCCTTGCGGAGAAAAGTCTTTAGTGCATCGTCACTCTCTTTTTTCGATGCCTCAAACACGCTGCTGTCAAAGAAGCCCCGGCTTTCCTCATCGGATTCCTTCACAACCCAACTGTTGCGGACATTCCAGGCGCGCCATACATCAGGCTCATAGTGAAAAGAAAAGAATGTTCTGCGTGGCATTTTGACTCCATCTATTACACTAAACCCAGGCAAATTTGGATGTAGGTGACCCGCATCCTCCACAGCAAACGACACCTCGCAGGATGCAATTCAGATATTGCCGGTTCATCGTGCCTTTATAGCGTCGCTGACCCAAGTTTCAATATTCGACTTGATGTAGTCATACACATTGGTGCTGGTGGTGTATGGCGGATCGTAGACTTTACCCGTGACAGCTTCTCCATCAACGGTGAGGCCTGTAAACGGATTAGATCCTTTCGACGACTGATTTCCGTCTGAGTCTTTCAGATTGTGGACATGGATGGCGAGTACACCCAGCCCGTCCTTCCAGGCTTTCTTTATCTCGTGTTTGACCCAGCGGCGGCTGGCAGTCTTCTCGCCCACAAGTACGACAAGGCATTCTTTGCCTTTCATGTTGTCGGCGATCCATTTTTTGATGGCATCATCGCCTGCTTTCTTGATTTCTTCCCATTTGTTCGAATCCAGTAGAGGCTGTTTTTCGATAGCTCCGATTTGCCGAACTTGCGACACGCGCCAACTATCCTGTTTATAGTGAAAGCTCAGAAAGCATTTATTCGCCATGACTTATCTCCATTTGTCGTTGGTGCTTCGATGAAGCAAATCTCGAATTGAGGATTGCGATAGTTATTTAACTGAAGTCGTAATTAATCGCTGGCTTGAA
The DNA here is from genome assembly GCF_052906545.1 of Achromobacter sp. CSND-B12. Lineage (NCBI taxonomy): Bacteria > Pseudomonadati > Pseudomonadota > Betaproteobacteria > Burkholderiales > Alcaligenaceae > Achromobacter > Achromobacter sp. CSND-B12. The sequence continues at coordinate 5,226,513 of NZ_JBREGJ010000001.1, forward strand.
ATACTTTCTTGTAAATTTCCTTACAAATGATAGCTGAAAGTGTGCGCCTGCGTCTCCGCTTCGCGGACCGCGCTGCTCCAGGTTCGCTATTCGCTCATCCCTGACGGGACTGGCATTCGCCAGCCTTCCACATCCCTGACGCCTCCGGCCCGGCTTCCAGCTTCGGGCCTGCGCGCTTCGCTTGCGTGCGGTCAGCACAAAGGGATGGCCGTTGCCTTGTCCAGCCGTCTCCCCTGACTTCATCACCTTACCCGCGACCGTAGCCCGCTCCCGTGTGCCGTCAAGGCGCGCAGGGCCGTGTCCTCGGCTGCGCCTGCGGGCCGCACCAACCCTGCGCTTGTCTCCTTGACGGCCCCCGTCCGCGCGCTCCTTTGGCCGCGGGCGATGAACTCAGGAAAGACGGTGGCAACAGGGCCAACCGGGTTCCTCGTGCCGACCGCACCGAACAGCCGAAAGGCTGGGCTCCGAATCTAGGAATCCGGTGTGCGGTTTGAACAGCAAACCCTTTTCGTCAGGAGAAATGCAATGCAACTCGCATCCCGATTCGCTTCCCGTTCCCCGTCGCTGCGCAGCGATTACCCGCTGTCCGATGACCAAATCCGCCGTGTGGCCCCGTCCATCTTCGCGGACGCGCCGCACGAAAGCCGTTCCGAACGGTACGCCTATATCCCCACCGCCGCCGTGCTGGCGGAACTACGCAAGGAAGGGTTTGAACCCTTCATGGCAGCGCAAACCCGCGTGCGCCACGACGACCGCCGCGACTACACCAAACACATGCTGCGCCTGCGCCACGCCAGCCAGATCAACGGCGCGGAGGCTAACGAAATCGTGCTGCTGAACTCGCATGACGGCACGAGCAGCTATCAGATGCTGGCCGGAATGTTCCGGTTCGTGTGCAGCAATGGCCTTGTCTGCGGCGACACGGTGGCGGACGTGCGCGTGCCCCACAAAGGCGACGTGGCCGGTTCCGTCATCGAAGGCGCTTACGAAGTCTTGCGCGGCTTCGACCGCGTGCAGGAATCCCGCGATTCCATGCGCGCCATCACCTTGAACGATGGCGAATCCGAAGTGTTCGCCCGCGCCGCGCTGGCCCTCAAGTACGACGACCCCGACAAGCCCGCGCCCATCACGGAATCGCAAATCCTGATGCCGCGCCGCTTTGATGACCGCCGCCCGGACTTGTGGAGCGTGTTCAACCGCACGCAAGAGAACCTGACCCAAGGCGGCCTGCGCGGGCGCAGCGCCAACGGACGCCGCCAGCAAACCCGCCCGGTACAGGGCATCGACCAGAACATCCGCCTCAACCGTGCGCTTTGGCTGCTGGCCGATGGCATGCGCCAGTTGAAAGCCTGAACCCCCACGCGGCAGGGGCAGGCAGCAGCCCTTGCCGCTTCTCTCGCTGCTGCATCCCTAACCGCAAGGAGTTATCACCATGAACGCCGTTACCCAAACCGAAACCCGCGCCATCGAAACTGCCGCGCCGCTGGAAGTGGCCGACCCGAGCAAGAACCTGATTTTGGTTCCACTCTCGCAGTTGCTGCCGCGCCGCTCCAAGCGCAACGCACGCAAGACCCCGCGCCTGTCCATTCCCGAACTGGCCGCGAGCATCGCCCGCATCGGCCTGCTGCAAAATCTCGTCGTCATCCTCGCCGCCGATGGCGAGCAGTACGAAGTGGTGGCCGGCGACCGCCGACTGACCGCGTTGAAGCTGCTGGCGAAGAAGAAGCGCATCCCTGCCGACTACGAAGTGGCGTGCCTGCTGGTGCCCGATGCTTCGGCCCGTACCGTCAGCCTCGCGGAAAACCTGCTGCGCGAGCAGATGCACCCGGCCGACCAGTTCGAGGCGTTCGCCGCACTGGTCAAGGAAGGCCGCCCCATCGAAGACATTGCCGCCGACTTCGGCGTGACCCCGCTGGTGGTGCAGCGCCGTCTCAAACTCGCCAACGTCTCGCCGCGCCTGCTGGCCGACTACCGCGCCGGAGCCGTCACCCTGGAACAGTTGATGGCCCTGACCATCACCGACGACCACGCCGCGCAGGAAAGCGCGTTCTACGGTGCGCCAGAATGGCAGCGTGGCGCGTCCGCGCTGCGCGAACGCCTGACCGAACGCGAAATCGACGCCACGCATCCGCTGGTGCGCTTCGCCGGGCTGGACGCCTACACGGCGGCGGGCGGCGGCATCCGCCGCGACCTGTTCGCGGAAGGCGATGCCGGAACCTACCTGACCGACGCCACGCTGCTGGAAACGCTGGTGCGCGGCAAGCTGGATGCGCTGGCTGGGGACGTGCGCGCCGAGGGTTGGGCGTGGGTCGAAGCCGTGCCGCACATGAGCTACGCCGAGCGGCAGGCGTTCCAGAACGCACCGCGCCAGCGCCGCGAACCGAGCGCCCGCGAAGCCCGCCGCATCGCCTCGCTGCAAACCCGCCTCGACAAGATCGACACCGAACTGGAAGAAGCCTACGACGCCGAGGACGAGGACAAGACCGAAGCGCTGGAACCGCGCCGCGAACAGGTTGCCGGGGAACTGCAAGCCGTGGAGGAAGCCTTGCAGGGCTACGCCCCGGATGTGCGCGCCGTGGCCGGCGCCATCGTCACCCTCGACCGCAGCGGCGAAGCCGTGATTCATCGCGGGCTGCTGCGCGAGGCAGAAGCCAAGGCGCTGCGCACGCTGGAACGCTTGCGGCAGGGTTTCGGCAGCGCGGAAGGCGAGGCCGGGAACGACGACGAAGGCGAGGACACCGAGCAGCCCAAGGCCGCGAGCCTGTCCGACCGGCTGGCGCAGCGGTTGAGCGCGCACCGCACCGCCGCGCTGCAAATCGAAGTCGCCCGGCATCCGCAAGTCGCGCTGGCCGCGCTGGTGCATGGCATGGTGCAGAGCGTCTTGCAGGACAACCACTACGGCCACGACTTGCCGCTGGGCGTGAGCCTGAAAGTGCAAGACCGGCTGGAAGGCATGGCCCCCGACTGGCCCGAGTCGCCCGCCGCCGTCGCCCAGCGCGAGTTGCAGCAGGTCGCGGGCGAAGCGCTGCCGCAGGACAGCGCCGAACTGTTCGTCGCGCTGCTGGCGATGGAGCAAGGCGAACTGGTGCGGCTGCTGGCGGTATGCGTAGCGGCGACCGTGGACGTGGTGACGCCTCGCGCCACTGCGCACCAGCCGGGCGCGGAACTGGCGCAGGCTGTGGGGCTGGACATGGCCGCATGGTGGCAGCCCACCGCAGACGGGTATTTCCAGCATGTGCCGAAGGCCGCGATTCTGGAAGCCGTGGGCGAGTTCGCACCGTCGCACGCTGCACGGCTGGCGAAGTTGAAGAAGGCCGACATTGCCAGCGAAGCGGAACGGCTGGCCGATGGTACGGGCTGGATGCCCGCCATCTTCCGCACCGAAAGCCCGCAACAGGACGCGCAGGCCGTGGCAGTGGATGCGGGCGCCGAAGCGCCGGAGGAAGTCGCCGCCGTGGCGGATGAGCTGCCGCAGGCCGAGGCACTGGCCGCGTGATCCTGCACCGCAGATAGCGCCCCGGTTCCGGCCGGGGCGCTTCACGCCAAGGATTCCTATCATGAGCCGCAACACCACGGACCGCCCGCGCATGGCGGCGATCTATGCCCCCGGTACGGTACGCGCCCGCCGCTGGCACGGCGATGGCGACGTGCGCGGCTACCGTCCGCCGCGTGGCTGGACGGCCCGCGCCGACCTGACCGACCTACATCCCATTACCGGCCACACCTTGCCGCGTGCCGCGTGGTGGATTGTCGAAACCAAGGAATAACGAGCAGCACCGGCCCCAAGCCGTTCCGCCTTGGGGCCGGTGGTCAAAAATCCGGGGCGTCGGTGGCCGCGCCCGGTTCCAACGTCGAAGTCAAAATCGCCCCGTTGCCGCCTTCGTCCAGGCGGCAACGGGGCGGACGTGCAAGTGCCTTGCACGCGACACGTCCATCGGTGCCCGCTGGCGCGGGCAAGGTTTCGATGGCGCCCCGCCGCAATGGGCGGGGCTTGTAGGGCTACGCCCCGGCTTGCTGCGGCAGGTTGTGCGATAGCGTGCCGTCCCCGACGCTGGCGATTCGCGCCTGTACGTCACGAAGGGCGATTCACCGACACGCCACCCGGCCTCGCTATGGAGCATCCACACCACGCCTCAAGCATGTGGTCGCGCGCTGCGGCAGGGGCGCTCTGGCCTTGTCGTCGGGGCTTTGACCTGGTTCGCGTCAGGGCGCAAGCCGGTGCAGCCGTCACGCGGGGATGCCGAGTCGGCCATGTCTCCTTTCGGGGGCGGGCGGCCCGTGCGTCCTTGGCTTGTCGTGAATCCTGGCGAGGGAACGGCTACGCCTTGGGCTTCATGGCCGCAACCTTCCAGCGAAAACAATTTCCCCGCCGCTGCGCGGCTTCCTCGCGCGGCAAATTCTTTTCGCTTCCAGGTTCTCCACGGTGTTGCGACCGCTGCGCGGTGCGGCCAGCCCATCCCCCGCCGGCCGGATCACAACAAGGACGCACTGGCGCGACCTTGTTCAACCCGAAAGGAGAAACATCATGGCTAACATCGGCACCTTCACCGCAGAGAAAGACGGCTTCACCGGCCAGCTCCGCACCCTGACCCTGAACGTCAAGGTCAAGCTGGTTCCCAACGACAAGGGCGACAGCGAGAACGCCCCCGACTTCCACCTTCAGGCGGCCGGCCACGAGATCGGCGCGGCGTGGAAGAAGACCAGTGAGGCCGGGCGCGAGTACCTGTCCGTGAGCATCGACGACCCTTCGTTCCCGGCGACGGTCTATGCCCGCCTGATCGAGAACGAGGACGGCACGCACGACCTGATCTGGTCGCGCAGCAAGCCCAAGGCAGCCTGACGGCCGCCCACCGCGCCCCGTCCATTGCGGCGGGGCGCCGTGCTGCTGGCGCAGCACGTCACGCACGCGCCTACGGCGTGTCGCGTTCCTTCAACACCGCCTCCAGCTCCTGGCGCACCTGCGCCAGAAGCTGATCGGCCCTGCGCGTGCTGTCGCCGGCATAGGCCAGCGTCAGCAACGTGAGCGGATGCACGTCCATGACCTCGCACAGCTCGGTCAGCTTGTGCATGGTCGGGCTCTTCAGGTCGCGCTCCAGCAAACTCAGGTAGGTACGGCTGGACACGTCGGAGAACGCTTCCTGGCTCAAGCCGCGCGCTTTCCTGACCGTCCGTATTGCTGTCGCCAATGAGTCTTTCGCCGCCACCTATGGTTTTCCTTAGAAAACCAAGATGACAGCCGATTGCGCACTATAGGGCTACAAACTATAGTGCGCATTTGGTGTCGTTGATTTCCGTATTCGTGCCTTTGCAGAAATCCGCATGGGCGGATTCCGACAGAATCTGGGAACCGCATCTGTGTCTTTCCTGGCCTGCGCAATTCCGCTTCCGCGTTTCCGTGCATGTACGGATTCGATGGCTTGCGCCTTCGTGCTTTCCCGCCAAAGCACGCATCCGCTTCGGCGGTTCCGCGCTTCGGTGGAAAATCGTATCCGTGCATCCTCGGATGCGTGGGGATTCGGGCCATGACCCAGCCGCTCGTCACCGCTGAACAGCGGGCGCAACTGCTCGCCGTCGGCGCGGCACGCGCCGCTGGCCGAAGCATCGACCCAATGCCGGCGGTGCGACTGTTCACCCCCGACGCGCACGCCACCTGGCTGCTGGCCGCGCTCGACCCGGCCGATGGCGATACGGCATGGGGGCTGATCGACCTGGGAATAGGCATGCCCGGCCTGGGCCATGTGAAGCTGTCCGATCTGGCGTCCATCGTCGGGCCGCACAAGCAACCTGTGATGCGCGATCGCTACTTCCAGCCCGTGCGGCGGCTGTCGGAGTACCTGCGGCTGGCCGAGGAAAACGGTTCGATCACCGACTGAGCAGTCCCAGCCAACGACGGCGCATTCTGACTATTTCAGTCTTACCCAAGACCTGATTGGTCTGAATCCGCACTCTTGCACCGAAGCGGTGCGCTTCTGATGCAAACAGTCATGATCTATGGCGCGGGCTGCTGCACGGTGCTCCATGCTGCGCACCATTTTTGTGGCGCGCAACCGTCGCATTCAGACGATTTCCGCAATGCCCTGGAGCCAATCGGTCTTGACACCGCAGTTACAGAGTACCCCGATTTCGATGACGACTTGATGGCGACTCGATAGCTCCCGCACAGCGGAATCCGTGGCGACGTTCCTGCTGAATGACAGGAGGCTGCGTCATGGCTGACCCGAGCGCCGAACACTGGTATCCGACCGCCGCGTATCTCTACATGCTGCACCTCGACGGCCCCGCGCTGGCGTGGGAATACCTGCGTCGCCACCCCGACTACCGCCGCGACTGGCTGCGCCGCCGCCGCCGGCCAGAGGCCGCCGCGCGCTGGGGACTGCGCCTGCTGGAAGATCCCGCCCTGGATGCGCGCGACGCGCACCCGGCCTGGTTCCCCGATCACGATGCGGTAGTGCAGCTCTACCCGGACGCCGACCCGCCGCCCGACGCGGTGGCTTTCGCGTTCTGGTGCCTTCCCGGCCAGAAGCACCTGATCCACGACGGCAAGCGCCTGGTGCTGCTGACACGCTGGCTGGGCTGCTGCCTGCGGCTGGTGATCGCTCCCGGCCTGGCCGACGGCATGGCTTACGCCTATGCCATTCGCGCCTGCGCCGCATCCTGCGGACGCTATCAGGCGCTGGCGGCCGAACTGGACAAGCTGGCCGCCGCTGGCGATGCAGCGCCAGCGGGAACGGCACGGTCGCGGCCGGCACCCGCTGCGCTGCTGGAGTTGAACACGCTCCAGGCGCTCGACGGCACCCTCGCGGGCGCGTCCCTGCGCGACGTGGCCGAAGGGCTGTTCGGCGTCGATGCTGTCGCCGCCGACTGGTACGCCGATAGCGCCTTGCGCGCCCGCGTGCGGCGACTGGTGCACCGGGGCGATGCGCTGATGCGCGGCGGCTATCGCCGCCTGGCACAGCTTCCGCCCGTTGCACAGGGACGCGCTGCATCCCCTGCAAAACGTCCCTGAGCAGGAAGCCTTGCTTTCTTGAAAGTGCCTCTATCCGGCCGCGTGGTGTGGCCGGGCTTGATGGAGGTACATCCCATGCGACCCGCTCCCTTGCGGCCTGCCGCCGCTGCTGTCGCTGCGCCCGTGCAGCCCCAACGCTACCTGACCAACGACGAAGCCGCCGAATACCTGCGTCTGTCGCCGCGCACGCTGGAGAAACAGCGCGTGATCGGCGGCGGCCCGAAGTTCCGCAAGTTCGGCCGCCGCGTCATGTACGCGGTGGCCGACCTCGATGCCTGGGCCGACCAGCGCAGCTACGAGGCCACGTCCGACCCGGAATATGCCGAGCGTCACGCGGGCGACTACCGTGATGGCCGCTGATCGTCGGCTCGCCGGTGGCCATCGTCATGTCCAGCCCATCGCTGCCGTCGGGGCAGCGATCGCAGCAGCGGGAACAGCTCGACCTGTTCCGCGCGCTGCCGGGCGACGGCATGGCGCCGCGCGACAGCCAGGACTTGATGGCCTTTCCGTTCTTCTCGCTGGCGAAGTCGCGGCGCACGGCGCCGATCGACTTCCGCAGCGGGAACATCACCATCCGCGTGGAAGGCACGGCCGAGCACGGCATCGCCACGATATGGGATGCCGACGTGTTGATTTGGGCGGCCTCGCAGATCGTGGAGGCGCGCGACGCAGGCATTCGCCCGTCGCGCTGGATACACGCCACGCCCTACGAAATCCTGCGCTTCATCGGGCGCGGCACGTCCTTGAACGACTACCAGCGCCTGAAAGCCGCGCTCGACCGGCTGCAATCGACCAGCGTGGCGACTTCCATCCGCGAAACCACCGGGAGGCGCTTGCACCGCTTTTCGTGGGTGAACGAATGGCGCGAGCTGGCCGACGCCAGCGGCACGCCGCTGGGCATCGAGCTGATCCTGCCGGACTGGTTCTATGCCGGCGTGCTCGATGCCGCCCTGGTGTTGACCATCGACCCGGCCTATTTCCGCTTGAAAGGTGGCATCGAACGCTGGCTGTATCGCCTGGTGCGCAAGCACGGCGGGCGGCAGGAACACGGCTGGCAATTCGACTTCCGGCATCTGCACCGCAAGTCCGGCAGCGCGGCGCGCTTCTCGGACTTCGCCTACGACCTGCGCGTGCTGGTCGCGCGGCAGTCGCTGCCCGGCTACGTCCTGGGCATCGAGTCGATGCCGGACGAGAAGCTGGAACTGCTGACCTTCCGGCCCGTGCCGTTCACGGCACGGGGATAACTGCGGGAAAAGCTGTGGACGGCCTCGTGCTATCAGGAGTGCCGGGTATCGTGCTATCGGGAGTACGCCTATCGTGCTATCAGGAGTACGAAAACGCCGCAAAGCCAGTAACGGCGCGGGTTTGCGACCCCTCTAACTTACCTAACTATAAATCTCTAACTTTTAGTAGAAACGCGTCGTTTCGGTGGACAACCACGAAACGGCACGGCCAGGCCGGCTTTCCAGCAGGGAGGGCCGCGCCATGATCTTCGCGTTTCTCAACCAGAAAGGCGGCGTCGGCAAGACCACACTCGCTACCCACATCGCGGGCGAGCTGGCGATGCGCGGGCTGCACGTCATCCTGCTGGACGCCGACCCGCAGGGTTCTTCGCTGGACTGGACGCAGCGCAGAAGCCAGCAGGGCTTGCCACGGCTGTTCAGCGCCGTGGGCCTCGCCCGCGAAACGCTGCATCAGGAAGCGCCGGAGCTGGCCCGCCGCGCCGATCACATCATCATCGACGGCCCGCCGCGCATCGCCGCCCTGGCGCGTTCCGCGCTGCTGGCGGCCGAGCGCGTGCTGATTCCCGTGCAGCCCAGCCCGTATGACCTTTGGGCCAGCGCCGAGATGGTGGCGCTGATCCGCGAGGCACAGGTGTTCCGGCCTGCGCTGCGCGCGGCCTTCGTCATCAATCGGCGCGTCAGTACCACCATCATCGGCAGGGAAGCACGGCAATCGCTGGCCGAACAGCCGCTGCCGGCGCTGCACAGCGAAGTGCGCCAGCGCATCGTCTTCGCCGACAGCGTGGCCGCTGGCCGGCTCGCCCGCGAAACCGCGCCCGACAGCGCCGCCGCACGCGAGATTGCCGTGCTCACCGATGAACTGCTGCGGTGGCCGACATGAGCAGCCCGCGCAGCAAGCGCGTCGGCATCGGCGCACGTCCGCCCGCGAATCCGCACGCCGAGGCGTGGATTCGCCAGGGCGATGCCGATGCACTCAACAAAGGCGACCTCTACACCGCACGCCTGACGCTCGACGTGACGCCTGCGCTGCGCGCGCGCATCAAGATCGCCGCCTTCGGCCAGGGCGTGACCGTGGCCGAACTGCTGCGCGGCCTGCTGGAGCGGGAGTTTCCCGACAAGCGCCCGGAGAACCTGCCATGAACGGATCCGCCTTGCCTGCCGCTCATGCGGCGACGGCTGCACCGGCTGCTGCGCCGCCGCCTTCGCTTTCGACGCTCGCCGACCAAGCTGGCAGCGTGCCGCTGACTCGCGTATCGCTCGCCTACATCGAACCGCGCTTCAAGCTCTACCTGCGCTTCGGCGAGCCGGCGCGCACGCTGCGGCTCGACCGCTGGCGGCGCTGCGCGGTGTTCCTGCCGCGTGCAATGTTCTGCCGCGTGCGCTGGGAAGCAAACGACTACGGCACGATCCGCTGGCAACTCATGGTGATGCAAGCCGCCACGCCGCTGGACGACATGCAGCGCATCCCCGGCGTGCGGCCGGGCGCACGCCTGCTGCTGCACGCCGAAGGCGAAAACGCGGTGCCTGCCGTGCTGGAACGCATCGACGGCATCGAAGGGCAAGGCATCGCCGCCATCGACGTGTCGCCCGCGTACTGGCGCACGCTGGGCAACCGTCTGGCGGCCCGCCTGGCGCTGCCCGAATACACCGCCGAGCGGCACGCCGCCTGGCTGGCCGGAAAGGCGCTGCCATGACGACCCAATCCAACACCACATGCACGCACGAAGCCGCGCCGCATCCTCGCTCGCGCCTGCGCGTTCGCATCGTGCTGGCGGGCTTCGCTGCCGTCGGCCTCGCTGCGCTGGCCTGGGCGGCTTTTGTGTCGCCGCTGCCGCGTCTGACCTACAACCCGTCCGACAGCGTGGCGGTCGGCTGGTATCGCATCGAACCGTTCGACCCGCGCACCGCCTCGCTGCCACGTCCGTTGTCCGTGGACAGCATCGTGCTGGTGCCGCTGCCCGACAGGGCCGCCATGCTGGCTGCGCAGCGCGGCTACCTGCCGACCCGCGTTCCGCTGCTCAAACGTGTGGGCGCGGTCGCGCCGCAACACGTTTGCATGGTCGCCGGGCAGGTACGCATCGACGGCGTGCCTGCGGCCGCCTCGCTGCCTGCCGACCGGCTGGGCCGGCCGCTGCCATCCTTGCAGCTTTGCCGCCGCCTCGAACCGGGCGAGCTGTTCCTGTTGAGCGTGACCAATCCGGCATCGTTCGACAGCCGCTATTTCGGCCCGGTCAGCGCATCCGCCGTGATCGGCGTCGCGCACCCGGTCTGGCTGGAGACACGCCCATGATGGCCGTCGATTCGCTGCACGTTGCCGTGCCTCTCGTCGTGCCATCGAGCATGTCGTTCCAGTGGCTGCCGCCGTGTCGTCGCGCGTGCAGCGCGGGCGCATTCGCGCCGCGCCTCGCGCAACATCCGGCGCAGCCGTCCAGCGTGCAGGTGTCTTGCCTCGAACGCGCCCGGCCTGCGGCCATTGGCGCGTTCGCCGGCGGGCTGGCTGCAAGCAGCGCAGCGCCGCCGGGCCGCCGACGCCCGGAGCGACAGCGAGGGGCAAAGGCGGAAGGCAAGACAAAAGGACGCGGCACCGGGCCGCGTCGAAAGCCAGTCTGCACATGGGGGTTGCGCGGCACGGAGCGGCTTCGCCGCCGTGCCGCGTGGGGCGCGAAGCCCGCGCCGATGCGGGCGTGTCCGCGTGCTTCGCACGACCGGACACGCCAGAGCTTGCAGGGGGCGCAGCCATGACCGACCGCCGCGACGATGATTTCCGCATCCGCCCCAGCGCCCCGAAGAACCGGGGCCAGGGCTTCGTCTCCAAGGTGCTCAAGCAGGCAGGCAAGGCCAGCAGCGGCAAGTCGTCGGTGCGTCGTCCTGGTGCTGCCGGCGGCTCCGGGAGGGGCACGGGCCAGCGGCCCGGCTCGCGCCTGGGTCGCGGCCACACGGCGGCGCGCTTCGCCGGGGCGAAGCTGACGCCCATGTCGCGGCGCGTGACCATCAAGACGCTGCTGGTCAACCAGCGCCAGGCCAGCCCGCAGTCGCTCGCCAAGCACCTGCGCTACATCGAGCGCGATGGCGTAGGCCGCGATGGCGAGCCGGGCCAAGCCTACGGGCCGCAGACCGATGCCGCCGACCTCGACGCCTTCAAGGAACGCTGCGCCGACGACCGGCATCACTTCCGCTTCATCCTCTCGCCCGAGGACGGCGCCGAGCTGGAAGACCTGCGCACCTACACGCGGCACCTCATGGGCCGCATGGAGGCCGACCTGGGCATGGGCCTCGATTGGGTAGCCGTCAACCACTGGAACACCGACAACCCGCACACGCACATCGTCGTGCGCGGACGCGACGACACCGGCAAAGACCTCATCATCGCGGGCGACTACATCGCCGATGGCTTCCGCCATCGCGCCGCCGAACTGGCGACCGAATGGCTGGGGCCGCGCACCGAGCTGGAGATCCAGCAGACCTTGCAACGCGAGGTGGAGCAGGAACGGTGGACGAGCCTCGACCGTACCCTGCAACGAGAGGCCGGCGAGGATGGTCGGGTGCAGATCGAACGGTTCAACGAACCTGGGCTGCAACGCCAGCGCCTGCTGCTGATCGGCCGGCTGCAACGCTTGCAGCGCCTGGGCCTGGCCGACGAGATGCAGCCGGGCACCTGGGCCGTCCATGCCGACGCGGAAAAGACCCTGCGCGCCCTGGGCGAACGTGGCGACATCATCCGCACCATGCAGCGGGCGATGCGCGGCGAGCCGCGCGAACTGGCGGTGTTCGAGCCGGGCGACGAGGGCCGAACCATCCTCGGCCGCGTGGCCGCGAAGGGACTGGCCGACGAGCTGCGCGACCGGGGCTATCTGGTCATCGACGGCGTGGACGGCAAGGCCCACTACGTCGCGCTCAATGCCCGCGACGAGCTGGCGAACTACCCGACTGGCGCCGTGGTGGAGGTGAAGGGGTCGGCCGACGTGCGCGCGGCCGACAAGAACATCGCCGCGCTGGCGAGCGATGGCCTGTACCGCACTGACCACCACCTGGCCGTCGCGCAGGGTCAGGCCGTGCCGGGCCGCGATTCGCACGAAGTCGTCGCGGCCCACGTCCGCCGGCTGGAAGCCCTGCGCCGCGCCGGCATCGTGGAGCGCGTGGCCGAGGGGCTATGGAAGGTGCCGAACGACCTGGCCGAACAGGGCCGCCGCTATGACGCGCAGCGCCTGGGCGGCGTGGCGGTGGAACTGAAATCGCACCTGCCCATCGAGCGGCAGGCCCGCGTGATCGGTGCCACTTGGCTCGACCAGCAGTTGATCGGTGGCGGGTCGGGGCTGGGTGACCTGGGTTTTGGCAGCGAGGCCAAACAGGCGATGCAGCACCGTGCCGACTTCCTGGCCGAACAGGGGCTGGCAGAGCGGCGTGGGCAGCGCGTGATCCTGGCGCGCAATCTGCTGGGCACGCTGCGCAATCGGGAGCTGGCGCAGGCCGCCAGGGACATTGCGGCCGAAACCGGCCTGGAATATCGGCCTGCGGGTGACGGTCAGCGCGTGGCCGGTATCTACCGGCGCAGCGTCATGCTCGCCAGCGGGCGCTACGCCATGCTCGATGACGGCAAGGGGTTCAGTCTGGTGCCGTGGCGGCCGGTGGTCGAGCAGCGGCTGGGCCAGCAGCTTGCCGCTACGGTGCGCGGCGGCGGGGTGTCCTGGGAGATAGGACGGCAGCGTGGGCCTGCCGTTGGCTGATCTCCTGATATAGATCCATCCAGCGTCAACATGAAACCGCAGGTCTTGTCATAAAGAGCTTGGTTATAGAAATCTGTCTGGCATACGCAGAATATTCCTATCGCAGCCTCACGAACGTCGTGCGTTGCTAGCTGACATCGGAAGTGGAGTGCCAGCCTATTCGAAAGGGCACTTCCTGATTCAATGTGTTGCCAGGCCGCCTGGGGGTTGTTGATCCCAAGGGCTTGGGTTCATTCAGGCAGGCGGCCAGTTATGGGTTTCGTCTTGACCCTCTCGGTTCCAAGCATAGAGGGCGTCATACATCACCAGGCCGTGGCGCAGCATCTCGTGGTCGTCCACGAACATGCGCGATAGGCCGAGCGAGATCGCGTAGAGGCCCGCCGATTGTGGTGTGAGTTCGAGGCGTGAAGTGTCGGCACCGCGCACGATGTTGGCCAACTGCACGAGTGCTGGTTCGGTTAGCTGGTACTTTGCCAAGAAGGCATCGAAGCTGCATTGCTCCCCGACGTGGCTAAACTCTACTCCTGGGATGTCATAGGGTATCGCACCCGTTTTCTCTGCAATGGCTAGAACCTCTGATGCGGGTACGTAAAGGAACTCGGCATCATGGTCGATGAAGCGCAGAATTAGCCAGGGACAAGCGATACGGTCGATTTTGGGACGTTCACGTGTAATCCACTTCATCATTGCCTCCTTCGTGACTCGGCTGACTTGATCGAACCCTTCATCAAAGCGCAGATGCTGATCAGGCTGTCCGGGCGCACTGGATATATCGGTTGGCCACTTCATCCCACAGGATATTTTCCATAAATGCATCTACATAGGCTGCTGCCTTCGCGCCGTAGTCGATGTGGTAGGCGTGTTCATACATATCCAGGGCCAGTATGGGCGTTCCCCCTGCCATGGCGTGACAGTGATCAGATCCCCATTGATTGCTGAGCCGACCATCACGCGGTGACCAGACCAACAGCACCCAGCCAGAACCCCCCGCCAATGCTTTGCCCATTGCAGAGAACTCGGTTTGCCAGCGAGCCAGACTTCCGAAGTCGCGCTCAATGGCGTCCCGTAAGTCGCCGGGCGGCAACTGGCCATCACCGCCCAGCGCCGCAAAGTACACTTCATGCAGCACCATCGAGTTGTAGGCCACCAGTTCTTCTCGCTTGAGGCCATTGATCAGAAATCCAGCCTCATTCAAGTAATCAAGTTCTGCGAGCTTTCTGCGAATGGCATTGAGTCTTTTGACCGCGCCTGAATAGTTGTTTTCATGGTGGCTGACAATCAGTCGTTCCGATAGACCCCTGAGACTGGTTGGATCAATTGGCAAGGCGCGTATTTCAAGTGACATGGCTTCGTTCCTCACAGAATCAGGGTTTTCAACACCAGGCCCACGACAGCGCTGGCGGCAATGACTTGGATGACGCTGCGCTTGAAGCGGAACAGGGCTACAGCCGCTCCCAGCGCCATCAGCGCCGATATCCAGTCGAAGCGCCCGGCCAGGCCCTCGGGCCATAGCACGTGATAGGCGAAGAACACGGCCAGGTTCAGGATCACACCGACGACGGCTGCGGTGATGGCGGTCAAGGGCGCCGTGAAGCGAAGATTGCCGTGGGTCGATTCGACGAGCGGTCCGCCGGCGAGAATAAAAATGAAGGAAGGCAGGAAGGTGAACCAGGTCACCAGCGCCGCCGCGACGGCACCGGCGACGAACAGAAGGTCGGGACCGAACAGCGCCTGCACATAGGCGCCCACGAAGGCGACGAAAGCCACCACCATGATCAGTGGCCCCGGATTCGCTTCGCCGAGGGCCAGGCCGTCAATCATCTGCGTCGGGGTGAGCCAGGCGTAATGGCCAACCGCGCCTTGGTAGATGTAGGGCAGTACCGCATAGGCGCCGCCGAAGGTCAGCAGGGCCGCCTTGGTGAAGAACCATCCCATCTGCGTCAGGCTGTGATCCCAGCCGTAGCCTGCCGTGAGCAGCGCCATGGGAATCAACCACAGGAGAAAGCCGGCGACGGCCACGCGCAACAGGCCGGACCAGCGGAATCGGGCATGTTCGGGCGTTGGTGTGTCGTCATCAATCAGTGCCGGGCCGTAGGACTTGTCCGCTGCGGCATGACCACCACCCGTCTTGAACCTGTGCGGTGCAATGCGCCCGCCGATGTAGCCGGTCAGTGCGGCGCCGGCAACGATGTAGGGGAAGGGCACGTTCAGCGCGAAGATGGCCACGAAAGCGGCGGCGGCAATGGCCCACATCACGCTGTTCTTGAGTGCCCGCGAGCCGATGCGATGCACGGCCTGCACCACGACCGCCGTGATGGCGGGCTTGATGCCGTAGAACAGTCCCGCCACCAGGGCCGTGTCGCCGTAGGCGATGTAGAGCCACGACAACAGGATCAGGAAGCCCAGCCCCGGCAGCAGAAACAGGGTGCCCGCCACAATGCCTCCCCAGGTACGGTGCATGAGCCAGCCCATGTAGGTGGCCAACTGCTGCCCTTCCGGACCCGGCAGCAGCATGCAGTAGTTGAGCGCGTGCAGGAAACGGCGTTCACTGATCCAGCGGCGCTGTTCGACCAGTTCCCGGTGCATGAGGGCGATCTGTCCGGCGGGGCCGCCGAAGCCGATGAAACCGAGTTTTAGCCAGAGACGAAAAGCCTCCCAAAAACCGACCGGCGGCGGAGCCGCCACTACAACGTCCTCCGTCAAACTTTCTGTCACGTTATTTGTCACGTTATGGTTGCTCCTTTGTTGTCAAAGCTGGCGAGCAAGCCGTCGAAGACAGCAGATGCGGCGGCCAGCAGCGAATCGTCTTGGGTAAGGGTTTCGCGCAGCCCGGCGAGTACGCTCTCGATGCCGACCGCCTCGGGCGGCTGGATGCCACCGACATCGAGGTAATGCACCAGTAGGCCAAGCCGTGCGATGGCAGCCTGTTCCAGCCCGAAACTCACAGCCAGCACCTCGAAGGTGACGCGACCACCGATGTGGCTGAAGGTGGCACCATCGAAATCGAAGCCCAGCGCGTCGGGCGGGCAGTCGTCAGGACTGTCCAGCCACAGAATCCGCGCCTGCGGGTCGATGAAACGGCGGATTAGCCAGGCGCTGGCCAGCCGGTCCACCCAGGGCCGGCGCCGCGTCGCCCAGGTACGGCCCTGATAGTCGGACAGGCCCAGGCGCTCAATCACGCCGTTCATCGCCTGCGGTTCGTCCGGGGACAAGGCCCGCGCACAGGCCAGTTCCAGTTCACACAGGGCGGCATCCGTCTGCCGTTGCGCTTCGCCGGGGAAGAAGTCGATTTCGATTAGATTGGTGAAGGCCCTGCGCAGCTTGCGCACTTGCTTGAGCGCGTCTTGAACGGTCTCGGGGGTCAGCGTTTCCCGCACCTGTGCCACTTCGGCTGACAGGGCGGTGAATTCAGCGCCGCGATCGAACAGGGCGACGAAGCTCTCTCCCTCCGGCTCCTCGATGTGCAGCACATGGGCGCTCCCTCCTCCCTCGCGCACTTCGGCCGCCAGCCCTTCCAGGGTGGTGCGGCAATCTTCGTGTTCCGGCATCAGGTAGACACCGTCGCGCAGGACGGCGGCGCCGGATGCCTTGAGGGCACGCCAGACCCGTTGCCGGGCTGTGGCGTTCTCGGTGGGCAAAGACAGAATCAGGGTGATCATCTTCATGTTGTAGATATTATCTCAATGTAGAATAATACTCTACAACATTTTTTTCTGAGGCGGAGGGTCACATGAGCATCCACCTTGCTGGCTTAGTAGGTACGGCTTTCGGCTTTCTGTTCTCGGCCGGACTGATTAAGGCGGCGGCGCTTCCGGCAGTCGTCGTCGCTAGTAGGCGCAACGGTGGATTCGGCGAAAGACTCCTTCGCGGAACACGCATCTACCTCCAAACGCCACGGTTGCGCGGTCTGCTGGCATTGCATCTTTGCGCGGCGGCCGGTGGGGCGATGGTGTTCGTCAACACCATCGTGATCGTTCGGAACTTCTTGGATGGCAGCGAACAGCAGGTTGCACTGGCGCTTGCGACCTTCGGAGGCGGTTCCACGTTGGCCGCGCTGCTATTGCCCAAGGTGCTTGACCGAATCTCTGATCGCTGCGTGATGTTGTCCGCCGCGACGATGATGGTGCTTGCGCTGCTGGCCACTGCTGCCGCCTGGATCGCATTGCCATCTTGGCGAGATTGGGCGTTGCTGCTGCCGGCATGGGGCGTGTTGGGCGTTGCCTATGCCGGATTGGTGACGCCTGGAGGGCGCTTGATACGGCGGTCGGCACACGAGGAGGATCTACCAGCGGTGTTCGCCGCGCAATTCTCCTTCTCGCATATCTGTTGGCTGCTGGCGTACCCATTGGCAGGCTGGGTCGGCCTCAAGTTCGGTCTTGGCGTTGCCTTGGCTGCTCTGAGTTGCCTTGCGGTCGTTGGGATGCTTGCCGCAGTTCGGAGCTGGCCGCGAGACGACCAATCAGTTCTTGTGCATGAGCATGGCGATCTTCCAGATGACCATGCGCATCTTCGGTCGTATGGCGTAGCGCCGCACGCACATCCGTTTGTCATCGACACGCTGCATCGGCGCTGGCCCGGATGAACAAGTCGAGGTTCCGGCAATGGTTAAGGAGCGGCTTCTTTCTTGGTTCGCAGGGAGTGAGTATTCGATGGAATTGAGACACCTGAGATATTTTCTCGCTGTAGCGGAGGAACTTCACTTCGCACGTGCCGCAGAGAAGCTGCACATCGAGCAATCGCCCCTGTCCCGAGCCATCAAGGAGTTGGAAGAAGAATTGGGCGTTGTGTTACTCGCCCGTACCACACGCAGTACGCGGCTGACTCGTGCTGGCAAACTCTTCATAGTGCATGTGCGCCGCGTGTTCTCCGCCTTGGAACAAGCGCGCGACAGTGTGAAAGCAGCGGCGAATGGCTTTCATGGGCAGTTGCGTGTGGCCTTGTCCGATGGCATCACGCCATCGCGCCTGCCAGCTTTGCTGGCGTTGTGCCGCCAAGAAGAACCCGAGGTTGAACTGCGATTCTTCGAGGTGCCATTGTCTCAGCAGATCAAGGGGCTGCATGAAGATATGTACGACGTGGGGTTTGCACAGTCCGATGACGTGGGCGATGGCATCGCCACCATGCCGGCCTGGAATGACACGCTCATCGTGACGGTGCCAGCGCGGCATCCGCTGCTGGCACACAAGCGCATCCCTCTGGAGGAACTGCTGCGCTATCCGCTGGTTCTGTGCGATCCACAAGTGTGCGAAGGCCATGCCAAATTCGTCGATCGGGTGCTGCGCCGAGCCGACATTGAGCCGCTGGTCGCAGAGCGTGTCGCTACGTGCGATCTGATGATGGCCTTGGTATCGGCCGGCCTCGCGCTTGGGTTTACTGGCGCCGCGCGCATTGCCGCCAATCCCGATTCAGGCGTGGTGGCCCGGCCGCTGGCATTGCGCGTGCCGCCGCTGACAACCTACCTGCTGTACCCCGACGGCGAGCCGTCCGAGGTGCTGGCGCGGTTCGTTGAGCGCGTGCAGGCCATCGAGTCACCGGAACCCGCAAGGCCCAAGGCGGGTCGTCATTCCGATTTCCTAGAGGAGCCTCCGCCATGAAGAAGACCGTCCCATTCTTGTTGGTGGCCGCATTGACTGCCTGCGGCCAGTCCGAGACGCCTCAGAAGGCCAACACGTCGGAAGCGAATATCCCGACAGTGGAAGAACTGGCGGCCAACCCCGAACGGCTCAAAGAGTTGCGCCAGCAATGCAAGACCGATCGCCCCAAGCTCGGCGACTTGCTGTGCAACCGAGTGGCCGAGGCCACACGCAAGCGGTTCTATGGCGACGTCGAAACGCCGTACACGCCGCCGAAGGAACCGCCCAAGTTCTGATCGTTGGCGATTCGCCGCATCGCCTTCATTTTTCTGTTCGACACGCCGCAATGCGCCTTCGCTTGCGGCGTTTTTCTTTGGCTCGCCGTCACACTCATTCTGTCTTTTTGCTCGACCTTTCTGCTGAAAACGGTCTTTGACCGGCACTGACCCGGCACCGATCCTGACGCCTGCGGCACGCCTTTGTGCCGCTCTTTCCATGAGGAATCAGCTCAGGAGAAATCGGAGGCCAGGTCATGCAAGGGACGAACGTGCTGTTCGGTCAGATCGCCGTCGTATTCGGCATCGTGATCGCCGGCGTGTGGGGCGCCACACAATGGACAGCAGCCGCCCTTGGCTATCAAGTACGCCTTGGCTCGCCCTGGTTCGACTTCCTTGGCACGTCGATCTACCACCCTTGGAAACTGTTTGAGTGGTGGTTCTTCTTCGGGGCCTATGCACCGGAAGTATTCGACACCGGCGGCACCATCGCCGGCACCAGCGGCATGGTCGCCGTGGGCGTTGCCATCGCCATGTCGGTCTGGCGCTCGCGCCAAGCTCGCCTCGTTACCACCTACGGCTCTGCGCGCTGGGCTAGCGCGCAGGACATTCGCAAGGCGGGCCTCACGCAACCGGCCGGCGTGTTCCTCGGCCAGCACGACCGCCAGTACCTGCGGCATGAAGGCCCGGAACACGTCCTGACCTTCGCGCCTACGCGCTCGGGCAAGGGCGTTGGCCTCGTGGTGCCGACGCTGCTTTCCTGGCCCGCATCCGCCGTCATCCACGACATCAAAGGCGAGAACTGGCAGATCACCGCAGGCTGGCGCTCGCGTTTCTCGCATTGCCTGCTGTTCAACCCGACCGATGCGAAGTCGGCGGCCTACAACCCGCTGCTGGAGGTGCGGCGAGGCGCGCATGAGGTGCGCGACGTTCAGAACATCGCAGACATTTTGGTCGATCCCGAAGGTGCATTGGAGCGCCGGAACCATTGGGAGAAAACCAGCCACGCGCTGTTGGTCGGTGCGATCTTGCATGTGCTCTACGCCGGCGAAGACAAGACGCTGCGCGGCGTCGCCAACTTCCTCTCCGACCCGGCCAGCCCGTTCGAGCTGACCTTGCACCGGATGATGACCACGCCCCACCTGGGCGATGGGCCGCATCCTGTCGTCGCTTCGGCGGCGCGCGAAGTGCTCAACAAGTCGGACAACGAGCGTTCCGGCGTGTTGAGCACCGCCATGTCGTTCCTCGGCCTGTACCGCGACCCGACGGTGGCCGAAGTCACCTCGCGCTGCGATTGGCGCATCGCCGACCTGATCGCGGTCGAGCATCCGGTATCGCTGTACCTCGTGGTGCCGCCTTCGGACATTTCGCGGACGAAGCCGCTCATTCGCCTGATCCTCAACCAGATCGGACGGCGCCTCACCGAATCGCTCGATGGCTCCGATGGCATCGAGCGCCGCCACAAGCTGCTGCTGATGCTCGATGAGTTCCCTGCGCTGGGGCGCCTGGACTTCTTCGAGACGGCGCTGGCCTTCATGGCGGGCTACGGCATCCGCAGCTTCCTCATCGCGCAGTCGCTCAACCAGATCGACAAGGCGTATGGGCAAAACCACTCCATCCTCGACAACTGCCATGTGCGCGTGACGTTCGCCACGAACGACGAGCGCACCGCCAAACGGATCTCCGAGACGCTGGGCACGGCCACCGAGCTGCGCGCCCAGCGCAACTACGCGGGCCATCGGCTCGCGCCGTGGCTGGGCCACCTGATGGTGTCGCGCCAGGAAACCGCGCGCCCGCTGCTGACGCCGGGCGAAGTGATGCAGCTTCCGCCCGACGAGGCGGTGGTGATGGTGTCCAGCGTCGCGCCAATCAAGGCGAAGAAGCTGCGCTACTACGCGGACGGCAATTTCAAGCGTCGCGTGCTGTCGCCGCCCGTACTGGCGGGCGGGCAGTACGCAGACGCGCCGCCATCGCGGCCCGACGACTGGAGCGGGTTGGCGGTTCCCGCCGTGCCCGCCGCACCGGCCACGGCATCCGCCGATGGCCTGGGTTCCACGGATGACGGCGGCCCGCGCCGCCAACCCGAACTCTCCGAAACCGTCACCTACGCCCCCGAGCTGGCCGTGCCGACTGCCGACCTCGCGCTGCTCGATGACGACGACGACCTGCCGCTTCCCCTTCCTCGCCAGCTTGACCCGGTCATGCAGCGCACGGCGCGGCTGGCTTCCCTCGACCCCAACGACGGAATCGAGCTATGAGCCACTACCGCCTCAACCTATTCATCCAGCCAGAGCACGCCAAGCGCCTGGACGAGCTGGCCGCCATGAAAGGCGTGTCCAAGTCGTCCATCGTCGCCGCTGCCTTGGCGTCCTGGCTGTCGCCCGATGCCGCCGACCAGCGCGAGGCGGCCATCGCCAAGCGGTTGGATCGCCTGTCGCGCCAAACCGAACGCCTGGAGCGCGACCAGAACATCCAGATCGAGACGCTGGCGCTGTTCATTCGCTACTACCTCACGGTCAGCACGCCAGTCCCCGAGGCACACCAAGAGGCCGCCCGCGCCCAAGGCAAAGCGCGCTTCGAGCAGTTCGTTGAACAGTTGGGCCGGCACCTGCTGCGCGGGCGCAGCCTGGTGCGCGACGTGGTGGAAGAACTGCATCCCGACCCGATGCGGATGGAAGACGCGGCGGCAGCCGCGCAAGCGCAGGAGCGTGCGTCATGAGCGCCGTTCCGCAGTCCATGAGCGCCACGTCGCTCGACCGCCGCTTCCAGATGCTGCGCACGGCGATGGGGCCGCTGATCGCCGCGGCACTCGAAGACCCGGACGTGGTGGAGGTGATGCTGAATCCCGATCGCACCCTCTGGGTGGATCGGCTTTCCAGTGGTCGGGCGCCGATGGGCGTGGAACTGTCCGAAGCGGACGGTGAGCGAATCATCCGCCTCGTGGCAGCCCATGTCGGAGCGGAGGTGCATCGCGGCCAACCGCTGCTGTCGGCCGAGTTGCCGGAAACGGGAGAACGCTTCGAGGGCATCTTGCCGCCTGCCGCGCCGGGGCCAGCCTTCGCGCTGCGCAAGCGCGCCATCGGCGTCATTCCGCTGGAGCGGTACGTCATCGACGGGATGATGACCAGCGCGCAAGCGGGCTTTCTCGTTCGCGCCGTGCGCGAGCGGCAGAACGTCTTGATCGCCGGCGCTACCAGCAGCGGCAAGACGACCCTGGCCAATGCGCTGCTGGCCGAGATTGCCGCCACGGGCGACCGCGTGCTGGTGCTCGAAGACACGGTGGAGCTGCAATGCGCGGCCCGTGACCACGTTCCCCTGCGCACGCGCGCAGGCGTGGTGTCGATGACCGAGCTGGTTCGCTCGTCCATGCGCCTGCGGCCTGATCGCGTCGTCGTTGGCGAAGTGCGCGGCGCCGAGGCGCTGGATCTCATCAAGGTATGGGGCACGGGCCACCCCGGCGGCATCGCCACGATCCATGCCGGCTCCGCGCTCGGCGCGCTGCTGCGCCTGGAGCAACTGATTCTCGAAGTGGCGGTGAATCCGCCCCGTGCGCTGATCGCCGAGGCGGTCAACGTGGTGATCCACATCGCCGGACGCGGGCGCAAGCGCCGCATCGAGAGCATCGCCCGTGTCGTCGGCTTCGACGCAGTGGGCTACCAACTGGCGGACGCGCTGGAAACGCCGTTTCCCGAGCTTCAGCCACTTCCCGATGCCGCACCCGCTGCGGCGACTTCCCCACCCCCTGACTCACTTGGAGAACTGCCATGACGCAGATGACCATTCCTGCTTTCCGTTTTTCTGCAAATCCGGCTTTGCGTCTTGCGCGGCTGCGCTGCCTGGCCCGTCCTGCGGGACAAGGGCTGCTGCTGGCCGCGCTGCTGTTGTTCCTGGCCGGAACCGCGCAGGCCGCCGGTTCCTCGATGCCGTGGGAAGGCCCGCTGCAATCCATCCTCGAATCCATCCAGGGGCCGGTGGCGCGCATCGTGGCCGTCATCATCATCATCGCCACGGGCCTCGCGCTCGCCTTCGGCGATACGTCGGGCGGATTCCGCAAGCTGATCCAGATCGTCTTCGGCCTGTCCATCGCGTTCGCCGCTTCGAGCTTCTTCCTGTCGTTCTTCAGCTTCTCCGGCGGGGCCGTCGTATGAGTGCCCCGGACACCTTCGCCGCCGGCTTCGAGGTGCCGCTGCATCGCTCGCTGACCGAGCCGATTCTGCTGGGCGGTGCGCCGCGCACCGTGGCGATCGCCAACGGCACGCTGGCCGCCGCTGTCGGGCTGGGCCTGCAATTGTGGATACCGGGCGTGGTGCTCTGGATCGTCGGCCATTCGCTGGCGGTCTGGGGCGCGCGCCTTGATCCGCAGTTCATGGCCGTGTTCGCCCGCCACATCAAACACAAGCCGCTGCTGGATGTTTGAGGGGAGGACGCCGCGATGCTGAATCTCGCCGAATACCGCCAGCGCCCGGCCTTGCTGGCCGACTGGCTGCCCTGGGCCGGACTGGTCGCGCCGGGCGTCGTCTTGAACAAGGACGGCAGTTTCCAGCGCACGGCCCGGTTTCGCGGGCCTGACCTCGACAGCGCGACGCAAGGCGAACTGATCGCCACGTCGGCGCGACTGAACAACGCGCTGCGCCGCATGGGATCGGGCTGGGCGCTATTCATCGAAGCCGAGCGCCATGCGGCCGCCGACTATCCGCGCTCGGAGTTTCCCGAGCCGCTTTCGTGGCTGGTGGAGGAAGAACGCCGGGCCGCGTTTGAGGAATCCGGCCATCACTTCGAGAGCGGCTATCACCTGACGCTGGTGTACCTGCCGCCGGAGGAATCCCGTGCTCGTGCAGCCAAGATGCTCTACGAGAACACGCCGACAAATGGCGTGGACTGGCGCGAGCGGCTGCAAGCCTTCGTCGCGGAAACGGATCGCGTCTTTGACCTGCTCGACGGCGTGATGCCGGAAATTGACTGGCTCGATGACGCGCAGACGCTGACCTACCTGCACGCGACCATCTCGACGCGGCGCTACCGCGTCGGCGTGCCCGAAGTGCCGTTCCACATCGACGCGCTGCTCACCGATTCCGCACTGATCGGCGGCCTGGCGCCCATGCTAGGCGATCAGCACCTGCGGCTGGTGTCGGTGCGGGGCTTCCCGACCTCGACCTGGCCGGGGATTCTGGACGACCTCAACCGCCTCGGTTTTGCGTACCGCTGGAGCACGCGCTTTCTCTGCCTCGACAAAGCCGAGGCGGAAAAAGAACTTTCCCGCCTGCGCCGCCAGTGGTTCGCCAAGCGCAAGAACGTCATCGCGCTGCTGCGCGAAACGATCTTCCAGCAGGAAAGCCCGCTGGTCGATACCGACGCCAACAACAAGGCCGCCGATGCCGACGCCGCCTTGCAGGAGTTGGGCAGCGATCAAGTCGCCTTCGGCTATCTGACGGCGACCGTCACCGTCATGGACGAGGACGCCGCCGTCGCAGACGAGAAGCTGCGCATGGTGGAGCGCGTCATCCAGGGTCGGGGCTTCGTCACCATCCCTGAAACGCTCAATGCCGTGGATGCCTGGCTGTCCTCGCTCCCCGGCAATGCTTACGCCAACGTGCGCCAGCCCATCGTCTCGACGCTGAATCTGGCGCACATGATGCCGGTGTCGGCGGTATGGGCCGGGCCGGAGAAGAACGAACACCTCGACGGCCCCCCGCTGATCGTGACACGCACCGACGGCGCCACGCCGTTCCGGCTGGTGACGCACATCGGCGACGTGGGCCATACGCTGGTCGCGGGGCCGACCGGCATGGGCAAGTCGGTCTTGCTCGCCACGCTGGCGATGCAATTTCGCCGCTATCGCGGCTCGCGCATCTTCGCCTTCGACATGGGCCGCTCCATGCGGGCCGCCATCCTCGGCCTGGGCGGCGAACACTACGACCTGGGCACGGATGGCGAAATCGCCTTCCAGCCACTCGCGCGCATCGACCGTGAGGGCTACCGCACCTGGGCCGCCGAATGGATCGAAGGCCGCTTGCTGCACGAAGGCGTGGCGATCGGCCCCGACGAGAAGGCGGCTATCTGGTCGGCGCTGGGAAGTCTCGCCGGTGCGCCGGTGGAGCAGCGCACGATGACGGGACTTTCCGTGCTGCTGCAATCGAACACGCTGCGACAAGCGCTGTCGCCCTATGTGCTGGGTGGCGCCCACGGCAAGCTGCTGGACGCCGACCACGACCGGCTGGGCATGGCCGACGTGCAGTGCTTCGAGATGGAGGAGCTGATGCACAGCAAGGCCGCCGTCATGGCCGTGCTGCATTACCTCTTTGCGCGTTTCGATGAACGCTTCGACGGGGCGCCCACGCTGCTGATCCTTGATGAAGCGTGGCTGTTCCTCGATGACCCGGTGTTTGCCGCGCGTATCCGCCAGTGGCTCAAGACACTGCGCAAGAAGAACGTCAGCGTCATCTTCGCCACGCAGAGCCTCGCCGACATCAAGGATTCGAGCATCGCGCCCGCGATCATCGAGAGCTGCGCGAGTCGGATTTTCTTGCCCAACCCGCAGGCCACCGAGCCGCAGATTCGCACGATCTACGAGGGCTTCGGCCTCAACAGGCGGCAGATCGAGATCGTCGCCACCGCGCAGCCCAAGCGCGACTACTACTACCAATCCCGCCTCGGCAACCGCCTGTTCGAACTCGACCTGGGGCCGGCGGCTCTGGCGTTTGCGGGCGCTTCCACGCCGCAAGACCAGCGCGACATAGACCGCGTGCTGCTGGACGCCGGCGTGCCCGGCTTCGCGGGCGCCTGGCTGCGCCATCGCGGCCTCGATTGGGCGGCCGACCTGCTGCCCTCGTTCCCCGGCCTCGCGCCGGGTTCCCTCGCTGACCAACCTCTGGAGAACCTGCCATGAATAAGCGCCTTATCGCCGCCGCCATCGCGGCCATGCTTTGCACCGCCACCGCCCATGCGCAATGGGTCGTGGTCGATCCCACGAACCTCGTGCAGAACACGCTGACCGCGATCCGCACGTTGCAACAGATCAACAACCAGATCCAGCAGCTTCAGAACGAAGCGCAGATGTTGATGAACCAGGCGCGCAACCTCGCCAGCCTGCCGTCCAGCGTGGTGAACCAGTTGCGCGCCAATTTGGCGACGACCGAGCGGCTAATCGCCCAGGCGCGCGGCCTGGCCTACGACGTGACGAATCTGGATCGGGAGTTCGCGCGCCTGTATCCCGAGCAGTACGCCGCCACCGTCAGCGGCGACCAGATGTACCGCGACGCGCAGGAGCGTTGGAGGAACACGCTCCACGGCTTGCAGACCACCATGCAGATGCAAGCGCAGGTATCGCAGAACCTGGGCGAAGACGAAAGCGTGCTGGCCGACCTCGTGGGCAAGAGCCAGTCGGCCGAAGGCGCGTTGCAGGCGATGCAGGCCATGAACCAGTTGCTGGCTTTGCAGGCCAAGCAGTCGATCCAGTCGCAGCGGCTCCAGATCACGCAAGACCGGGCCGCCTCGCTGGAGCTGGCGCGGCAGGCGGCGGCCACCGAACGCGCCCGCGAGGTGCGGCGGCGCTTCCTGGGTGAAGGCACGCCGTACACGCCGCAGCGCGTGGACTTCTACGGCAACTGACGGAGGCCGCCATGCGATGCGTCCTCGCCCTGTCGGTTTCGCTGCTTGTGGCGCTGCTGGCCGCTTGCAGCGAGCAGCCGACCGACAACCTTGCCGATGCCCTGACCGCCGATCCCGTGCGGCTCAAGGCATTGCGCGCGCAATGCGCGGCCGACCGGCAGGCCACGGGCGAGGACGCTTGCCGCGCCGCC
The DNA here is from genome assembly GCF_052906545.1 of Achromobacter sp. CSND-B12. Lineage (NCBI taxonomy): Bacteria > Pseudomonadati > Pseudomonadota > Betaproteobacteria > Burkholderiales > Alcaligenaceae > Achromobacter > Achromobacter sp. CSND-B12. Next base: position 5,253,134 of record NZ_JBREGJ010000001.1, read on the forward strand.
GCCGAAGCCTTCCGGCGGCGCTTCTTCTCCGGCCAGGCCGGGCCGGATGAGTACCAGACGCTGGCCGACCTGCCGCCGATCCCGCCAAGTTTCGATGCACCGGCCGAATCGGACGACGGCAGCGAATCGCCGGCCGCATCCGATCAAGAGGACGCGCCATGAATGACGTGACCATCATCGACCGCTTCCTCAGTATCTTCGCCGCCTACATCGACTCGGGTTTCGGGCTGTTGCAGGGCGAAGTGGCCTTCCTCACCGCAACGCTGATCGTCATCGACATGACGATCGCCGGACTGTATTGGGCGATGAGCCACGCCACCGGCCAGGGCGAGGACGTCATCGCCAAGCTGCTGCGCAAGGTGCTCTACGTCGGTGCCTTCGCCTACATCATCGGCAACTTCAACTGGCTGGCCGGCATCGTGTTCCGCTCCTTCGCCGGGCTGGGCATCACCGCCACCGGCTCGGCCATCACGATGGAGAACTTCTTGCAGCCGGGCCGGCTGGCGAAAACCGGCATCGACGCAGGAGCGCCGATTCTGGAGCAAGTCGGCGAGATGGCCGGCTTCCCCGAGGTGTTCGTCAATCTTGACGCCATCACGGTGATGTTCCTCGCCTGGCTGATTGTGGTCTTGAGCTTCTTCGTGCTGGCGATCCAGCTATTCATCACGTTGATCGAGTTCAAGCTGACCACGCTCGCAGGCTTCGTGCTGGTGCCTTTCGCGCTCTGGAATAAGACGAGCTTCTTGGCGGAAAAGGTGCTTGGCAACGTGGTGTCGTCTGGCGTCAAGGTCTTGGTGCTGGCTGTCATCGTCGGCATCGGTTCGGGCGTGTTCGCGGAGTTCCAAGTCCATCCCGCCGAGCCTTCCATCGACCATGCGCTGGTCATCATGCTGGCCTCGCTCACCTTGCTGGCGCTCGGGATCTTCGGCCCCGGTATCGCCACGGGCCTGGTGTCCGGTGCGCCGCAACTCGGCGCGGGCGCGATGGCCGGGGCCGCTGTCGGCGCCGCCGGCACGGCCGTTGCCGTCGGAGCTGCCGCGACGGGCGTAGGCGGCGCCGTCATGGCCGGGGCGCGCATGGCGCCTGCCGCCGCCAAGCTCGCTGGCAGCGGCGCGCGTGCTGCCGCCTCGACGGCCAGCAGCGCACGCTCGGCGTTTCAGGCCGGTTCCGCCGCCGCAGGCGGTGGCGCGAAGGGCGCGATGGCCGGCTTGGGCAACGTCGCCAAGACCGGCGCGCAGTCCGCCGGGCGCGGCATCGCATCCCGTGCTTCCGCTGCTGGGCAACGCATGGCAGCTCCCTTCCGCTCTGGTTGGAACGGCCAGGCGGCTGACGGCGACTCGGCAGCCGGAGCATCCGGCCAGGCCGCCGCAGGCGAGGCCACGTCCGGCGCAGCCAATACACAGCCCGCTTGGGCCAAGCGGCTGCATCGCCGCCAGCAACTCACCCATGCCGCGACCACCACCGCCCATGCGCTGCGCGGCGGCGACGGCGGCGGCTCCGGCCAGGGGCCGAGCCTGCGCGATTCCGATTCATAAGGAGAACTGACAATGCGATTCAAGAAACCGCAGGTGCGCTATGCCGACACGCCGCAGCCTGCCACGCCGTACCAAGCTGCCGGCCAGGTATGGGACGAGCGTATCGGCTCGCCGCGCGTGCAGGCGAAGAACTGGCGGCTGATGGCCTTCGGTTGCCTGACACTCGCGCTGCTGATGGCTGGCGGCCTGGTGTGGCGCTCGGCGCAGTCCATCGTGACGCCCTACGTGGTGGAGGTGGACAGCGCGGGCCAGGTGCGCGCCGTCGGCGAAGCCGCCACGCCTTACCGGCCCAACGATGCGCAGACCGCGCACCACATTGCGCGCTTCGTGACGCTGGTGCGCTCGCTGTCCATCGACCCCATCGTCGTCCGCCAAAACTGGCTGGACGCCTACGACTATACGACCGACAAGGGCGCAGCCGTGCTCAACGACTACGCGCGGGTCAACGACCCATTCGCACGCATCGGCAGGGAGTCGGTGACAGTGCAGATCGCCAGCGTCGTGCGCGCCAGCGACACGTCTTTCAACGTGCGCTGGACGGAACGCCGCTACGTCAACGGCGCCGCGGCTGGCCTAGAGCGGTGGACGGCCGTGGTGTCCATCGTGCTCCAGCCGCCGCGCACCGAAGAACGCCTGCGCAAGAACCCCCTGGGCATCTACGTCAACGGCTTGTCGTGGAGCCGAGAACTGGATTCTTCCGAAGGAGCCAAGCCATGAACCTGTCTTTCCGTATTTACGTTTCCGTGCTGATGCTTGCGGCCCTGGCGGGCTGCGCCACGCAGGGCAAACCGCCGCCGGTGATTTCGCTCGATGAGCCGGTGCAGGCTCAGCCGCTGCCCGAGCCGCCCGCGCCGGTGGAGGTGGTGGCCGTACCCGAGGTGTTGCCGATGCCGGCGCAGTTGAAGCCAGCGCCCGAAGCAGAAGACGCCAAACCCACGCCGGAACCGGCCGACGAGAAGGTGCGCGTCTCGCGCGCCAATGCCGAGGCCCGCGTCGCACCCACGCGCGAGGGCTACGTCAACGCGATTCAAGTCTGGCCCTTCACCGATGGCGCGCTGTATCAGGTCTATGCCGCCGTGGGTCGCGTGACCGTGATTTCGCTCCAGCCGGGCGAAGAACTGGTGACGGTAGCCGCCGGCGATACCGTGCGCTGGATCGTGGGTGACACGTCCAGCGGCAGCGGCGCCGAGTTGCGCGTGAACGTGCTGGTCAAGCCGATTCGCTCGAGCCTCAAGACCAACCTCGTCATCACTACCAGCCGCCGCACCTATTTGCTTGAGCTGACCTCGACGGAAAAGACGTGGATGGCGTCGGCGTCATGGGAGTACCCGCGCGACCGGATGCTGGCATTGCAGCGCCAGGCGCAGGCGGCCAGTGCCGCCGCCCCGGTCGATACCGGACTGTCGCTGGAGAAGCTGCGGTTCCGCTACGCGATCAGCGGCAGCAATCCGCCGTGGAAGCCGCTGCGCGCCTTCGATGACGGCGAGAAGGTCTATATCCAGTTTCCGCCGGGCATCGCGCAAGGCGAGCTGCCACCGCTGTTCGTCATCGGCGCGCAGGGCGATGGACAACTGGTGAACTACCGCTTCCGCTCGCCGTACTACATCGTGGATCGGCTGTTCGGCGCGGCCGAACTGCGCCTGGGCAGTGACAAGGGCGACGTGGTGCGAATCGAGCGCACGGACGGCGTTGCGCGGAGGAACTGACCATGAGCCAAGACGACGCCCCTGACCTTGCCACGCCGCAGGCGGGCAAGGTAGCGCCCGAGGCGGTGGCGCTGCGCGCCCAGCCGCGCCCGGTCACGCGCCTGAATCGGCGCACGCTGGCCATCCTTGCCGGCGGCCTGTCGGTCGCCGTGTTCGGGGCCACGATCTGGTCATTGCAGCCGCAGCGGCGCGGAGCCAGCGAGCAGGCCGAGCTTTACAACGTCGATCGCGTGTCGAAGTCCGAAGGGCTGGACGCGCTGCCAACCGATTACTCGAAGCTGCCGGCCTTGCCGCCCGCCGCACCCGAACTGGGGCCGCCACTACCGGGCGATCTTGGCCCGGCCATCGTGAACTCGCAGCAGCCGGTGACACCGGCCTATACGCCTCCGGGTCACGATCCCGAGGATGCCTTGCGCAAGGAAGCTGATGCGGCGGCGGCTTCGTCGGTGTTCTTCCGCTCGGGCGGCCAAGGCCAGGCCGCCGCCACGGTGGCGCAGGCGGCGCCGGGGGTGCCTGGCGCTGCCAGCGCGCTCGCGGCCTTCGACCCACTCGCTGCCGGGCCGGCCTCTGTGGCTGCACAGCCAGCCGATCCGACCGCCGTGCAGAACCGGCAAGACCAGAAAGAGGCATTCCTGAAAGGCGGCTCTACGGAAACCCGCAATTCCGGCAACCTGGCGCTGCCGGCATCGCCTTATCAGGTGATGGCGAGCACGGTGATCGCCGGCGCGCTGGTGACAGGTATCAAGTCGGACTTGCCGGGCGACGTGATCGCCACGGTGACAGAGCCGGTCTATGACACGGCCACGGGCAAGTTCCTGCTGATCCCGCAGGGATCGCGCATCCTCGGGCGCTACAACAGCCAGGTCAGCTACGGGCAGAGCCGCGTGCAGGTGGTGTGGAACCGGATCATCCTGCCCGATACGTCCTCGCTGACGCTCGACAACCTCGTGGGCACCGACCCGGCCGGCTACGCCGGCCTGGAAGACGACGTGGACTGGCATTGGGATCGCATCGTCGCCGGTGCTGTGCTGACGACGCTGCTGGGCGTTGGCGCCGAGCTGGCCGCGCCGGAGAACCGCCAGGACGGCAACCGCATCGTCATCGCCGGACGCGACAGCGCACAGGACAGCATCAATCAGGTCGGCCAGGAGATGACCCGGCGCAACATGAACATCCAACCCACGCTGACCAGCCGGCCCGGCCTGCCGGTGCGGATCATCGTCAACCGGGATCTTGTGCTGCGGCCGTACCAGCCGCTGTTCTTCAACCGGGGGGCTTCGCAATGAGCACGACCAAGAAGCTGCGGCTCGGGCCGCTGCCCAAGACCGAAAGCGTCAAGCTGACCTTCGCCTGTCCGGCCAGCCTGAAAGCCGACCTCGATCGCTACGCCGCGCTGCACGCGCAGGCGTATGGCGAGGCGGTAGATGCCATGACGCTGATCCCGCACATGCTGGAAGCCTTCATGGCGGGAGACAGGGGATTCAGGAAGGGCACGGCCACGCGGAGCGCGCCATCGAAGCCGGCATGATGGTGTCGTACATCGCCCGCCGCATCCATCGAACGCGCAGCCCCAAGGCTGCGCGTTCTTCGTTCTGGATGCCGCCAAGCCTCTTGGGCTATGATGATGCGGCAGGCCCGCCGTTCCTCGGCAATCAAGCACGACACAGTGCGATGCGGCTTCCCCTCCCGACGCTCTTATGTGGCTCCTAGCCCACGAAGCCGCAGTGCTGCAAAGCGGCCCCGAAAAGAGCTAACCTACTGCCCCACATACGGTTTCAAGCCCTTCGTGATTTACACGAAAGACTTGACACCGGCACTTTTTTGTTTTTGCGCTTATCGTGCGCATGTGGGGCGTCTGGGGGGGCGTCTGGGCAGGCTTGCGGACGCGAGTCATGTGGATGCGCACTGTGGATGCGCACTGTGGATGCGGTGCGCGCAGGCTCCGTGGCGCAGGCGCTGGCGAAAGAGCGCGTGGTGTGTGTTCGTTCCTGTGCGGGTTGCGGGCTTGTTTGCGCGCGCGCAGGGTTGGCGGAGCATCGGAGTGTTACGCTATTGCAGACGAAATATGACGTGCGAATCATTCGCATTTAAGATATGATGTTTGGCTTGTACCGGTCAGCCGGCGCGCGCCCGTGGCGCGCGTTTTCCTGGCTGGCCAGATAAGTTAATGCACCCTGGCTGATTCATGCCTAGCTTTCAACGTGGTTTGAACACTTCACCGCCGTCTTCCCTTGGTATACGCGTAGGCGCTGGCCTGGCGGTCGTTGCGCTACACGCCGCAGTGGTCTATGCCATTTACCTGGCTCCCGAGAACCGTCCTGAACTGGAGGAACCCGAGGCCATCATGGTGAGTGTGGTGGACGCTCCCACTCCCCAGATCGCCAAAGCCGACCCCACGCCGGAAGTGCCGCAACCGGTGACCGAAACGCCGCCCGAACCACAGCCCGAGATCGAACCCGAACCCGAGCCGGATCCGAAGGTGGAGCCCGAACCGGAGCCCGAACCCGAACCGGTGGTCGAAAAACCGCCGATGCCGGCCCCCAAGCCGAAGCCCAAGCCGAAACCCAAGCCCCAGCCCAAGCAGGAAGTCAAGCCCGAGCCCAAGCCCGAGACGCCGCCCGTCGAAACACCGCCCACCGGTACCCCCGAAGGCGCGCAGACCACGCAGGCGCCGCGCCAGGGTCCGCCGCCCGACCAGATCCTGCAGGAAACGCAGATCGAATACCTGGGGGCACGGCCCATGCCCAACTACCCGATGGCATCGCGCCGCATGCGGGAAGAGGGCCGGGTGGTGGTGCTGGTGGAAATCAATACCCAGGGACTGGTCGAGCGGGCCACCGTCGATTCGTCCTCGGGCTTCCCCAGGCTGGACGAGTCGGCATTGGCCGCCGCGCGCAAGGCCCGCATGAAACCCTATAGCCGCAATGGCGTGGCTTATCCCGCCAAAGCAAAAATTCCGTTCGATTTCGTAATGAGGAACTGAGATGTCCAACGCAATGCACAGCGCCACCCTGGTGGCGCAGGCGGCCACCAGCCCGGCAGCGGCTCCGGCGGCCGCGGCACCCGCCGCCGCCGCTGCGGCGCCCGCCGCCCAGCAAGCCGCCACCGCGGCCGGCGGCATCGTCCAGCAGGCCACCGGCGCCGTCCAGCAATCCGCGGAGGCGCTGCACAGCGCCGCCGCCGCGCTGCCCGCGGTTGCACCGGTGCCGGCACCGGCGCCGGTCCCCGACATGGGCTTCCTGCACTTCGTCGCGCAGAGCGACTTCGTCGGCAAGACCCTGTTCATCATCCTGATCCTGATGTCGCTGGTGACCTGGTACCTGATCCTGGTCAAGGTTGGCAGCAACATCAGCATGCGCCGCCGCTCGGCCGACTTCCTGAACAAGTTCTGGAACTCCAGCTCGCTGGAACAGGTCGAGCACGAGATCACCACGCACGGCGCGCGTGATCCGTTCTCGCACCTGGCCAGCCACGCCATGCATGCCCAGGCGCATCACAACAAGTTCGGCGCCACCAAGCTGGAAGAAGCCGGCTCGAACGGCGATTTCGTCACGCGCACCATGCGCAAGGTGATCGACGAGGAAACCGCCAAGCTCGAAAACGGCCTGACGGTGCTGGCCTCGGTGGGCTCGACCGCGCCGTTCGTCGGCCTGTTCGGCACCGTGTGGGGCGTGTACCATGCGCTGGTCGGTATCGGCCTGTCCGATGGCGTCACCATCAACCGCATCGCCGGTCCGGTGGGCGAGGCCCTGATCATGACCGGCCTGGGTCTGGCGGTCGCCATTCCGGCGGTGCTGGCTTACAACACCTTCGTGCGCAACAACCGCGTCTACCTGTCGCGCCTGGATGCCTTTGCGCACGACCTGTTCGCCTTCCTGACGACCGGCCAGCAAGTGGCCCTGTCGGACAGCAAAGTGCGCGCCCTGCGCCGCCAGCACGGTAACGGCGCCGCGGTTCAACGCGGGAGCGAATAATGGCTTTTGGCAGCTTCGAGGGCAAGGGATCCGGGAGCCATACGGTTTCCGAGATCAACATGGTGCCGTTGATCGACGTCATGCTGGTGCTGCTGGTGATCTTCATCATCACGGCGCCGTTGCTGGCCCACTCGATCAAGATCAACATGCCCCAGGTGGCCGCCGAGCAGATCGAGGAAGAACCCAAGACCGTGGATCTGGCCATCGATGCCGGCGGCGCGCTGTTCTGGGACGAAAAGCCGGTCAATATCGACGACCTGCCGAACCGCTTCAAGTCGATCGCCGGCACCAAGCCGCAACCCGAGATCCGCATCCGCGCCGACCAGAATACCCGCTACGAGACCCTGGCCAAGGTCATGGCTTCGGCGCGCCGGTCGGGCATGACGCGCATCGGCTTCGTCACCACGCCGCCCTCGGGCGCGCCGGCGGGGGAGGCCCCGGCAGCAGGCGGAGCCGCCCCGGCACCGTCCGCCCGTTGAACGATTCCCGGCAGCGGGGCGCATTTCGCGCCCCGTTTTTTTCGGGATCGCGCTAGAATCGCGGCATGCGAGTTCTGGTAATCGAAGACGACACCACCCTGGGCCATGCGCTCCAGGAATTTCTGGCCGACCAGGGTTATGCGGTCGACTGGCTCACCGACGGCGACCGGGTTCTGGGCGCGCTGGCAGGCCAGCCGTATGACCTGATGCTGCTCGACCTCAACCTGCCGGGCATGAGCGGCCTGGACGTGCTGCGTCAACTGCGCCAGGACGGCAACCAGGTGCCGGTGCTGATCCTGACGGCCCGTGACGGCATCGAGGACCGCGTCGCCGGCCTGGATGCCGGCGCCGATGACTACGTCACCAAGCCTTTCGAACTGCCCGAGCTGGCCGCCCGGGTGCGCGCCTTTGGCCGCCGCCGCGCGGGGCAGGCGCAGCCTTTGATCGAAGTCGGGCCGCTGGTGTTCGACACCGTCGGCCGCGAAGTCCGCGCCAATGGCCAGCGCCTGTCGCTGTCGGTGCGCGAGCTGTCCGTGCTGGAAATGCTGATGGCCCGCGTGGGCCGCGTGGTCACCAAGCGCCAGATCGTGAATTCCCTGTCCGCCTGGGATGCCGATTTCAGCGAAAACGCAGTGGAAGTCTACGTATACCGCCTGCGCAAGCGCCTGGAAGGCACCGGCGCCAGCATCCAGACCGTGCGTGGCTTCGGCTACATGCTGGATGTGGAAACGGCCTGACGGCCTCCCTGGCCGCCTGGCGCCGGCTGGCGTAGCCGGCCCGCGGCGGCCGGAATCCCTGCCCGCCTAAGCGAGGGCACCGCGTCATGACGCTAGAACGCACTCCTCCCGCTCCTACGGCCTCGCGCCCCTTGCTCCCCTCCCGTTCGCTCGCGCGGCATCTGGTCATCCGGCTGATGCCGCCCATCCTGCTGCTGGTGCTGCTGGACCTGGCCGCCACCTGGGTCATCACCCACAAGATCGACATGTCCCTCTGGATGCTGGAGGACTTTTTCTGGCTGATGGTGGTGGGGCAGGTGGCGTTGATCGGCCTGTTCACCTGGGTCGTGGTGCAGGGTGTGCGCTCCGGCCTGCGCTCGGTCAACCACCTGTCCGAGGAAATCCGCCAGCGTTCCATCGACGACATGCAGCCACTGGAAGTGGTCGGCGTGCCGGTCGAGATCGAACCGCTGGTCACGCATACCAACGACCTGCTGCTGCGGCTCGATGCTTCGCTGGCGGCGCAGCGGCGCTTCATCGGCCACGCCGCGCACCAGTTGCGCACGCCCCTGTCGGGGCTGCGCCTGGAATCAGAACTGATGCTGGCCCGGCCCCTGCCCGACGATGTGCGGGCGCGCGCCGAGCGCATCAAGGCGGTCAGTGATCGCATGATCCGCCTGGGCCAGCAACTGCTGGTGCTGGCGCGGGCCGACCCCAACGCCCGGCCGCAGGACAGCTTCGTGCGCATCGACCTGTGCGAATGGGTGCGGGCGCACGGCGCGGAGTGGTTTCCGCGGGTGCGCGAGGCACGCTATGAACTGGACCTGGTGGCCCCGGATGCGCCGATCTGGATCGACGCCGATCCGTTGTTGCTGGCCGAGTTGCTGGGCAACCTGATCGACAATGCGCTGCGCTACGGCAACGCCACCGGCCGGATCACCTTGATCGTGGGCGCCAACCCGCCTTCGTTGACGGTCGAGGACGATGGCCCAGGCATTCCTCCCGAAGAACGCGACCGCGTCTTCGAGGCGTTCTATCGTTCCCCGTCGGCCAGCGCCGGCGGTTCGGGCCTGGGATTGGCCATTGTGCGCGAGATCGCGCACGCCCACGGCGCCTGGTGGAAGCTCACCAGCCGCCCGGATTTTTCCGGAACGCGGCTTTCGGTCGTGTTTCCCGGCCCTCGCAAGGGGGCTCAACTCACTCGGCAAGAACCCACATCATGAGCCAGGGCTCGGTCAGCGTTCCTCCCTCGTCCAACGGCCACGCCGCCGGCGGGCATGCACCTTCGTCGCGCGCGGCTCTCGTCCTGGGGGCGCTGGGCGTGGTGTATGGCGATATCGGCACCAGTCCGCTGTACACGCTGCGCGCCTGCCTCACCGGGCTGAGCGTGCACACCGACCTGGAGCCGGCCCACTTGCTGGGTGTGCTGTCCATCCTGTTCTGGATGTTGATGGTGGTGGTGTCGTTCAAGTACGTGACGCTGGTGCTGCGCGCCGACAACCGCGGTGAAGGCGGCACGCTGGCCCTGCTGGAGCTGGCGGTGCGCAGCCGCGAGGGCAAGCTGCGCTGGGTATTGATCGTGCTGGGCATTTTCGGCGCGGCGCTGTTCTATGGCGACAGCATGATCACGCCGGCGATCTCGGTGCTGTCGGCGCTGGAGGGGATCGGCATCGTGTCGCACACGCTGGATGCGTGGGTGGTGCCGTTGGCGCTGGTGGTGCTGGTGGCGCTGTTTGCGATCCAGTCGCACGGCACGGGCGCCATGGGCAAGCTGTTCGGGCCGGTGATGCTGCTGTGGTTCGGCACGCTGGCGGCGCTGGGCGCCTGGCAGGTGTGGCAGACGCCCGAGGTGCTGGCGGCGCTCAATCCGATGTGGGGCCTGCGCTTCATCGTCGAATTCCCGTGGATCAGTTTCGTGCTGCTGGGCGCGGTGGTGCTGGCGCTGACCGGCGCCGAGGCGCTGTATGCCGACATGGGCCATTTCGGCCGCCCGGCCATCCGCAGCGCCTGGTTCAGCATGGTGTTGCCGGCGTTGACGTTGTGCTATTTCGGCCAGGGCGCGCTGTTGTTGCGCGATCCCAGCGCGATCCGCAATCCTTTCTTCATGATGGCGCCGGAGTGGGGCCTGGCGCCGCTGGTGGCGCTGGCGACGGTGGCCACCATCGTGGCGTCGCAGGCGGTGATCTCGGGCGCTTACTCGGTGACGCGCCAGGCGGTGCAGCTGGGGTTCTGGCCGCGCATGCAGATCCTGCACACGTCGGCGGTGGAGAAGGGCCAGATCTACCTGCCGCAGGTCAATGCGCTGCTGCTGTGCGCGGTGCTTGTGCTGGTGCTGCTGTTCCGCAATTCCGACAACCTGGCGGCGGCCTACGGTTTCGCAGTGACGGGGACGATGCTGACGACGTCGGTGTTGGCGTTCGCGGTGCTGCCGCGGGGCACGACGGGCGCCAAGCGCATGCTGTGGTTCGTGGTGCTGGGCCTGCTGCTGTTGTTCGATGTGCTGCTGTTCTCGGCCAACGTCTTCAAGATCCACGAAGGCGGCTGGCTGCCGCTGGTGGTGGCGATCGTGGTGTTCACGCTGATGATGACCTGGCGCCGCGGCCGTCGGCTGCTGTCCGACATGCAGCAGCGCGACCGCCAGCCGCTCAAGGAATTCATGGAGCAGCTGGAGGCCTATCCGCCGTCACGGGTGCCGGGCACGGCGATCTTCATGACGATGAATTCGGGCAATGTGCCGCCGGCGCTGCTGCATAACCTGAAGCACAACAAGGTGCTGCATGACCATGTGCTGTTCCTGACTATCCGGGTGGCCGACGTGCCCTATGTGTCCGAGGACGAGCGCTTCACGGTGCAGAAGATGAGCGCGTCGAGCTGGGCGGCGACGATCAACTACGGTTTCAAGGAAGATCCGGACGTGCCGGAGGCGCTGCGGCTGGTGGCGGAGGCGTATCCGGAGCTGGATCTGGAGCCGATGCGCACGTCCTACTTCCTCTCGCGGCAGACTGTGGTGGCGGCCAGGAAGCCGGCCTTGTGGCGCTGGCGGCGGGCGGTGTTTTCGTTCATGGCGCGCAATTCGACGCGGAGCACGAAGTTTTTCAAGATTCCGGCGAATCGGGTTGTGGAGATGGGGATGCAGGTCGAACTTTAGGCCTGGGAGTTGAGTTCTTGAGGCGCCCGCCGCGTTGGCGTTGCGGGGGCGCGGGGCTACGATTGCGGTCCGGAGCGTTCGCTCCGGACTGCCCCTTTCTCATCCTCGTCCTCGCCTTCGGCGACTCCTTCGGATTCCGTCGGGCGCATCTACACGCCCCGCACCCCCGCAACGCCAACCCGGCGGGCTGCAATGTCTGCATCTTGGCGGACTTGGGGGCGGGCGGTTTGCTTGACGTTCTTGCCCATGGTTTATTGAAGTGAGAAGGATCTTTCGGGGTCGCCAAAAGGAGGCCGCGCGGGCGGCCACCTTTTGGCATTTGGGCGGTGGGGCGGGACGGCTCGCGTTGTGTGGCGTGTTGAACAAAAAAAGCCCCTCGGTGTTGCCGAGGGGCTTTTTGTTGGGCGGGAAGAATTACTTCTTCTTGGCCTCGTCCTTCAGTTGCGGCAGCGAGGTGCCGGAGGCGGAGAGCAGGCCGGTCTTCGTGTAGGTGAACAGCTTGGCGCGGGTGTCGACGATGTCGAGGTTGCGCATGGTCAGCTGGCCGATGCGGTCGGCGGGGGTGAAGGGGGCGTTCTCGACCTTTTCCATCGACAGGCGCTCGGGGGCGTAGGTCAGGTTGGGCGATTCGGTGTTCAGCAGCGAGTAGTCGTTGCCGCGGCGCAGTTCGATGGTGACTTCGCCGGTGATGGCGCGGGCGACCCAGCGCTGGGCGGTTTCGCGCAGCATGATGGCTTGCGGGTCGAACCAGCGGCCCTGGTACAGCAGGCGGCCGAGCTTGCGGCCGCTTTCGCGGTACTGCTCGATGGTGTCTTCGTTGTGGATGCCGGTGACCAGGCGCTCGTAGGCGATGAACAGCAGGGCCAGGCCCGGGGCTTCGTAGATACCGCGGCTCTTGGCTTCGATGATGCGGTTTTCGATCTGGTCGCTCATGCCCAGGCCGTGGCGGCCGCCGATGCGGTTGGCTTCGAGCATCAGTTCGACCGGGTCGCTGTATTCAACGCCGTTCAGGGCGACCGGCTGGCCTTCCTCGAAGCGGACGGTGACTTCCTCGGCCTTGACGGCGACGTCATCGCGCCAGAACGCCACGCCCATGATGGGCTTGACGATGCGGATGCCGGAGTTCAGGTGTTCCAGGTCCTTGGCTTCATGGGTGGCGCCGAGCAGGTTGGAGTCGGTGGAGTAGGCCTTTTCCGCCGACATCTTGTAGTCGAAGCCGGCCTGGCGCATGTACTCGGACATTTCCGAGCGGCCGCCGAGCTGGTCGATGAACTGCTGGTCGAGCCAGGGCTTGTAGATCTTCAGGTCCGGGTTGGTCAGCAGGCCGTAGCGGTAGAAGCGCTCGATGTCGTTGCCCTTGAAGGTGCTGCCGTCGCCCCAGATGTTGACGTTGTCTTCCTTCATGGCGGCCACCAGCATGGTGCCGGTGACGGCGCGGCCGATGGGCGTGGTGTTGAAGTAGGTGATGCCGGCGGTCGAGATGTGGAAGGCGCCGGCCTGCAGGGCGGCGATGCCTTCGGCCACGAGCTGCGCGCGGCAGTCGATCAGGCGGGCGTTCTCGGCGCCGTAGGCCATGGCCTTGCGCGGGATCTCGTCGTAGTCGGATTCGTCGGGCTGGCCCAGGTTCGCGGTGTAGGCGTAGGGGATGGCGCCGTTGTTGCGCATCCAGAGCAGCGCAGCGCTGGTGTCGAGGCCGCCGGAAAAGGCGATGCCGACCTTCTGGCCGGTGGGAAGGTTCGGGAGGATAGTGGTCATTGTTTGAGGTGAGACGCCAACGGGACTTTGACAGCAACGAGCCGCCAAACAAGAAATCTGCCCGCCATTTTAACGCGTTTGGGCGGTCCGGGCAGGGGCCCGGGCAGGGGACCGGGCTGGAGTCAGGGCAGGGGGTGGGCAGGCGGGGCGGCCGGCTCGAACAGCGCCGCCAGGTTCAACTGGCGGATCAGGTCGCCGGTGGCGCTGGCCAGGCGGGTGGCGGGGCGGTGGCGGGCGCTGGCGAGCACCAGGTTGTTGGTGATGCGGGGCGCTTCAATCTCGCTGAGCGACAGCGCGTGCTCGGCCGCCGGGCCCCGCGCGGCCGAGCGCGGCAGGATGGCGTAGGCGTCGCCCTGGGCGGCCAGTTCCACGATGGTCTGCACCGCGTCGACCTCGGCCGCGACCTGCAGCCGTACCCCCTGGGCGCGGCAGATGCTCTCGACCAGGGTGCGGATGGCGTTGGGCAGGCTCGGCAGGACCAGGGGATATGCGCCGAGGCCGGCCACCGCGATGCGGGCGGGCAGCGGCGGCTGGTGGTTGGCGGCGGCCACCAGCACCAGATTCTCACGGAACAGTGATTCATAGCCCAGTTGCGGCGAAGGCGCGGGGTCGTACAGCAGCGCCAGGTCGACCCGTCCAGCCAGCAGCCATTCGCGCATCTGCGCGCTCAGCCCTTCGGCCACGGCGATCGATGCATCGGGAAAGCGGCGCCGGAACGCCTGCACCAGCGGCGGCGTCAGCACCCGCGCGATGCGGGGCGGCAGGCCGACCACCACCTTGCCCGTCGGGGTTTCGCGCAGGGTCTGCAGGTCCTGCTTGGCGCGGTCGGCCAGCGCCAGCAGGGCGCGGGCATGCTCCAGGAAACGCAATCCTGCCTCGGTCGGTTCGGCGCCGCGGCCGTTGCGGTAGAGCAGGTGCTGGCCCAGTTCGAGTTCCAGCAGGCGCACCTGGCGGCTTAGGGTGGGCTGGGCCACGTCGAGCAGTTCGGCCGCGCGCGAGAAACTGCGGCGTTCGGCGACGCGCACGAAATACTCGATTTGCTTGAGGTCCATGATGGGGCCGGGAGGCGGGAAAGGGTGTGTGGATATTTGTATTTTCTATATCTGAAATCAAAGATATAGCATTGTTAAGCGGCTCGCAATCGATGAGCATGGTGTTTTGCCCGCAGGAACCCGCCCGTGCCCGATTGTCGTCCCCCGCTAGCCACGCCTTCCCGTCCCCGCCATGCGCTGCCGGCCGGGGCCTGCGATACGCATTGCCACGTCTTCGGCCCCGCCGATGTGTTTCCGTATGCCGAGGGGCGCTCTTACACCCCGCCCGACGCGCCCTACGCCAGGATGGCGGCCCTGCATGCGCACCTTGGCGTGCAGCGCGCCGTGGTGGTGCAGGCCAACTGCCATGGCAGCGACCACGCCGCGCTGCTGGACGCGCTGGCGCAGAGCCAGGGCCGCTACCGCGGCGTGGCGCTGCTGGGCGCGGACGCCACGCCGGCCAGCGTGCGCCGATTGCACGAGGGCGGGGTGCGCGGCGCGCGCTTCAACTTCGTGCCGCACCTGGGCGGCGCGCCCGATCCGGCGGTGTTCGACCACGTCATCGGGCTGATCGCGCCGCTGGGCTGGCACGTCTGCCTGCACCTGGACGGCGCCATGCTGCCAGAGCTGCTGCCGCGCCTGCGGGCGCTGCCGGTGCCGTTCGTGATCGACCACATGGGCCGCGTCAAGGCCGCCGAAGGTTTGGGCGCGCCGGCGTTCCGCGCGCTGCTTGACCTGGCGCGCGAGCCGCGCGCCTGGGTCAAGGTGTCCGGGATCGACCGCATCGCCTCGGGCAAGCGCCCCTTTGCCGAAGGCATTCCGTTCGTGCGCGCCCTGGTGCAGGCGCTGCCGGAACGCACGTTGTGGGGCACGGATTGGCCGCATCCGAACGTGGCGGGCGATATGCCCGACGACGGCGAGCTGGCCGACGCTTTTTTCCTGGCCTGCCCGGACGCTGAGATGCGCCGGCAGGTCCTGGTGGACAACCCGGCGCGTCTCTACGGATTTCCGTAGCCGCGCCATCGCCTGCTGCCAGGCGACAAGAAAACACGATATCCCGAGGAGACAATCCATGTTCAAGAAACTCGTATTCGCCGGCCTGCTGGGCCTGGCCAGCCTGGGCGCCACGGCGCACGCCGATGGCCCGGTGCGCCTGATCATTGCCTTCCCGCCGGGCGGCCCGGTGGACCTGGTCGGCCGGGTGCTGGCCGAACAACTGGGCAAGGAACTCAAGCAGTCGGTCATCGTCGAGAACAAGGCGGGCGCCAACGGCAACATCGCCGCGGCCTACGTCGCCAAGGCGCCGGCCGATGGCTCGGTGCTGTTCCTGACCAGCGTTGGCGCGGTCTCCATCAGCCCGGCCTTGTACAAGGACCTGCCGTATGACCCGGTGCGCGATTTCGCGCCGGTGTCGCGCGTGGTCAACAACGCCACCGTGTTCGTGGTGAATCCGGCCAATCCGGCGACCGACGCGGCGGATTTCGTCAAGCGTTCGCAGGCGGCTTCGCAATCGGTGGCCATCGGTTCGTCGGGCATCGGCAGCATTCCGCATCTGACGCTGGAAATGTTCGCCGACGCCAGCAAGGCCAAGGTGCTGCACGTGCCGTACAAGGGCGCGGCGCCCGTCATCAACGATGTGCTCGGCAACCAGGTGGCTGGCTTCTTCGGCGACGTGCCGGGCCTGATCGGCCACATCCAGGGCGGCAAGCTCAAGCCGCTGGGCATCGCCGCGCCGACGCGCCATCCGCTGCTGCCGGACGTCAAGACGCTGGCCGAGCAGGGCATCAGCGGCGTCGAGTCGAACAACTGGTACGGCATCGTTGCGCCCGCCGCCACGCCGCCGGCCACGGTCGAGAAACTGAACCAGGCCCTGCGCGCCGCGCTGGGCAATGAAGCGGTGCGCGCCAAGCTGGAGAAGTTCGGCGCCCAGGCCGCGCCCAGCTCGCCGCAGGAGCTGGCGGCGCTGATCGCCGCCGACCGCGAAAAGTGGGGTTCGCTGATCCAACGCAAGAACATTCGTCCGGAGTGAGCATGAGCGATTGCCGAGTCTCGCCGGTCGTGCCGGGCACGCGCCCGGCCCTGGCCGAAATGGAAGCGCGCATCGCGGCCGCGCGCGGCCGCATCTCGCCGCTGTACCAGGTGCTGCTGAACAGCCCCGCCGTGGTGCAGGGCTGGGAGGCGATGCTGACCGCGATCCGCCTGAACACCTCGCTGTCGCCACGGGTGCGCGAACTGATCATCCTGCGCGTGGCGACCCTGAACAACGCGCCGTACGAGTTCGACGCGCACGTGCCGCACGCGCTGGCGGCGGGCATGCCGCAGGCGGTGGTCGACCAGTTGCGCGGCGGCCCGCAAGCGGACGCGGTGCAGGGGCTGGAGGCGGGCGAGGCCGACGTGCTGGCCCTGACCGATGCCATGACCCGCGACATCGAGGTGCCGGACGCGCTGTTCGCGCCGCTGCGTTCGCGCTACAACGACCAGGAACTGGTCGAACTGGCCGCGACGGTAGCCGCCTACAACATGGTGTCGCGCTTCCTGGTGGCGCTGCGCGTCGGGCACTGAAAGGAGCTTTGCATGGACAAGACGGTATTGCTGGTGTCGCTGGGCGAGCGTTTCGACGCGGCGCGCACGGCCGACATGGCGCAACGCCTGACCGAGGGCCTGGACGGCGTGCGGCTGCGCGCTTTCGCCGCGGTCGATGAGGACGAGACCTATGTATATGTCGACGGCGACGCCGGTGGCCAGCCGGAAGTGCAGGCGCGCCTGGCCGAACTGTTCCCCGGGGCGCAGGCGCGCGTGCTGCACCTGACCCTGGACCTGGCCGGCGCTTCGGCCGGCTTGGATGCGCCCTGGCACTACATCGTCGAGACCGACGTGCTGCCCGAGGCCGAGGCGGACCTGAATGCCTGGTACGACCAGGAGCACCTGCCGGGCCTGGCCGCGGTGCCCGGCACCGTGCGCGCGCAGCGCTATGAATGCCGCGACCAGGGGCCGCGCTACCTGGCCTGCTATGACCTGGCAACGCGCGAGACCTTCGGCAGCCCGCCGTGGCTGGCGGTGCGCGCCACTGACTGGAGCAGCCGGGTGCGGCCGTCGTTCCGCAACACGCGCCGCACCATGTTCCAGAAGATTCTTTGACACAGAAGAACGAGGAGACAACGATGGGCAAGCGATGGGCGAGGGTTTTGCTGTGGGGCGCGTTGAACGCGGCCGGGTTGTCGCTGGCCGCGCAGGCCGCGCCGACGCCTGCCGCGGCGGCGCCTGCGGACAAGGTCGAGCGCGTGACGGTGCTGCCGGGCAACGGCGCCCGCATCGAAGTGCTGGTGCAGGGCCAGGGCCCGACCCTGGTGCTGTTGCCGTCGCGCGGCCGTGGCCAGGAGGATTTCGACGACCTCGCAGCGCGGCTGGCGCAGGCCGGTTACCGCGTGCTGCGGCCCGAGCCGCGCGGCATCGGCGGCAGCAGCGGGCCGATGAAGGACATCACGCTGCATGACTTCGGCAACGACATGGCGGCGGTGATCCGCGATGTCGCCAAGCAGCCGGTGGTGATGATCGGGCACGCCTTCGGCAACTGGGTGGCGCGCACCACGGGCGTGGACCATCCCGACCTGGTGCGCGGCGTGGTGATCGTGGCGGCGGCGGCCAAGAAGTACCCCGCCGGCCTGAGCGAGCACGTCGACCGCAGCGCCGACCTGTCGCTGCCCGACGCCGAGCGCCTCAAGTCCATCCAGTACGCGTTCTTCGCGCCGGGCCATGACGCGAGCGTCTGGCTCAGCGGCTGGTATCCCGAGGTCAGCGAAAGCCAGCGCCTGGCCGGCAAGGCCACGCGCCAGTCGGACTGGTGGTCGGGCGGCAGCAAGCCGCTGCTGGATCTGCAGGCCGGCGCCGACCTGTTCAAGCCGGAATCGACCCGCAACGAGATCCGCGATGAATTCGGCGAGCGCGTGTCGGTGGTGGTGATCCCGGGCGCCGGCCACGCGCTGGTGCCGGAAGCGCCGCAGGCGGTGGTCGACGCCATCGTGCGCTGGGAAAAGTCGCTCAAGCCCTGAATGCCGCGCCTGGCGCGGATAAAAAAAGCAGCCCCACGGGGCTGCTTTTTTCATGGGCGAGTTGCTTACTTCAACTGGCCCAGCAGCAGGAACTCCATCAGCGCCTTCTGCACGTGCAGGCGGTTCTCGGCCTCGTCCCAGACCACGCTCTGCGGGCCGTCGATGACTTCGCCGGTGACTTCCTCGCCGCGATGGGCGGGCAGGCAGTGCATGAACACGGCCTGGGGATCGGCGGCGGCCATCATCTCGGCGTCCACGCACCAGTCGGCGAAGGCGGCGCGGCGCTCTTCGTTCTCGGCCTCGTAGCCCATGCTGGTCCAGACGTCGGTGGTGACCAGGTGCGCGCCCTGGCAGGCCTGCATCGGGTCCTTGAACTGGCGCAGCACCTTGTCGGACGGCGAGCCGATGCGGGCGGCTTCGAGCTCGTAGCCGGCCGGGGTCGACACGTGCAGCGTGAAGCCCAGCATCTCGGCGGCCTGCAGCCAGGTGTAGGCCATGTTGTTGGCGTCGCCGACCCAGGCGACCGTCTTGCCGGCGATGGGGCCGCGGTGCTCGATGTAGGTGAAGATGTCCGCCAGGATCTGGCAGGGGTGGAATTCGTTGGTCAGGCCGTTGATCACGGGCACGCGCGAGTGCGAGGCGAAGCGCTCGATGCGGGTCTGCTCGAACGTGCGGATCATGACGATGTCGACCATGCGCGAGATGACGCGCGCGGTGTCCTCGATGGGCTCGGAGCGGCCCAGTTGGGAATCGTTGGAGGTCAGGTTGATGACCGAGCCGCCCATCTGGTACATGCCGGCCTCGAACGAGACGCGGGTACGGGTGCTGGCTTTTTCGAACACCATCGCCAGCGTGCGGTCGTGCAGCGGCATGTGGGGTTCGTAGCGCTTGAATTTTTCCTTGATCAGCCGCGCGCGGTCCAGCACGTAGGCGATCTCGGCGGACGAGAAGTCCTTGAACTGCAGAAAGTGCCGCAAGGGGCCGTTTTGAGTCGTGGGAGGAGTCATGGTGATGTCGCAGGTCATTGGGCCCGGACGGGCTCGTGGCCCGGGCGGGAGGTTGATTATGGATGTTCGGCCTGGAACTGTCGAATCAGCGGCGCCAGGATGCCGACGATCTGGTCGGCTTCGGCGCGCGACAGGACCAGCGGCGGCAGCAGGCGGATGACGCGGTCGCGGGTGACGTTGATCAAAAGGCCCGCTTCCAGGGCGCGCAACGCCAGCACGCCGCAGGGACGGGTCAGTTCGATGCCCAGCATCAGGCCGCGGCCGCGCACCTCGACCACGCCGGGCACGCCGGCCAGTTCGGCGGCCAGCCGCGCCTGCAGGTGTCCGCCCACGTCGTGGGCATTGGCCAGCAGGTTTTCCGATTCCAGCGCGTCCAGCACCGCCAGGCCGGCCGCGCAGACCAGCGGGCCGCCGCCGAAGGTGGTGCCATGGCTGCCGGGGGTGAAGACGCCCGCCGCAGGGCCGGCGGCCAGCATCGCGCCGATCGGCACGCCGCCGGCCAGGCCCTTGGCCAGGGTCATCACGTCCGGCACGATGTCGGCCCACTGGTGGGCGAACCACTTGCCGGTGCGGCCGATGCCCGACTGGACCTCGTCGATCATCAGCAGCCAGCCGCGCTCGGTGCACAGTTGTCGTACCTCTTGGAGGAAGGCGGCATCGGAGGGACGGATGCCGCCTTCGCCCTGCAGGGCTTCGAGCAGCACGGCGGCCACGCGCGGCTCGGCGTCGCCGGCGGCGCGGATCGCGGCGGCATCGTTGTACGGCACCTGGATGAAGCCCGAGGGCAGGGGCTCGAAGCCCTTGCGCGCCTTGTCGCTGCCGGTGGCGGCCAGCGTGGCCAGGGTGCGTCCGTGCCAGGACGAGTCCATGGTGATGATGTGGGCGTGGCTGTTGCCGTGCCGGTAGGCGTAGTAGCGCGCCAGCTTGATGGCGGCTTCGTTGGCCTCGGAGCCGCTGTTGTTGAAGACCACGTCGCGCATGCCGGACAGCCGCGCCAGGCGCGCGGCCAGCTCGGTCTGCTGCGGGACTTCGTAGATATTGGAGGTGTGGATGACGCGCGCGGCCTGCTCGCTGATGGCCGCGACCAGCCGGGGATGGGCGTGGCCCAGACAGGAGACGCCGATGCCCGCCAGCGCGTCCAGGTACTTGCGGCCCTGCGCGTCCCACAGCCAGACCCCCTGGCCGTGGGTGAACGAGACCGGCAGCCGGGCGTAGATATTGGCCAGAGGCGAGGTCATGACGGGTCCTCCTGGGCTTTTTCCCTGGGCGGATCGCCTTTCGGGACAGGGCAAAGGATCAATCATATACAATTCGCGGCGCGGGGCGCATGTTTGATCACGCCGACGATCCGGCTTCGTGAAGGGCGTTCCGTAGTGAAGAATCCATGGCAACTCGCGTCAGACAATTCGTAATTCATGGCGTTACCGAAAGCGGTAGCCGCTTTCGCCCCAGCGATTGGGCGGAACGGCTCGCCGGCGTAATGGCACAGTTCCGGCCCGCCGGCTGTGCCGGTAACCACCTCACCTACTCGCCCTACGTGCTGCCCGTCGTCATCGACGGCGTGCGTGGCATCGTGGTCGACCAGCGCTTGCGCGACCTCGAACCGCTGGCGTACAAGTTCGTGGTGGATTTCGCCCGCGACAACCACCTCAAGACGGAAGAACGCGAAATCTAGGCTTGCCGAAACCACAAAGCGCCCGAATCGGGCGCTTTGTCTTTCAGGCTTGCTACAGGCCGCGCCCCTCTCGCCGGGGCGGGGTGGCGCGCGGCCGCCCGCGTGGCGGCCGGCCGCGTTGCTACTTGGCGTAGACCAGGTCGCGCAGTCCCAACGACAACCCCGGCCAATATGTAATCACCATCAGGCAGACAATCACCACTCCCACGAACGGAATCAACGGCTTGATCAACCGCTCCAGCGGCAATTTGGCCACTGCGCACGCCGCGAACAGATTCACCCCGAATGGCGGCGTGATCATGCCCAGGGCCAGGTTGACCACCATGATGATGCCGAAGTGCACCGGGTCCAATCCGAACTTCAGCGCCACCGGCAGCAGCAGCGGGGCCAGCACCACGATCGAGGCCGAGGTCTCGATGAACATGCCGATCACGAACAGCGCCAGGTTCACGCCCATCAGGAACGAGAACTGGGTGTCGAACAGCTGCGCCAGCCACACGCCCAGCGCATCGGGGATGCCGGCGCGGTTCAGCAGGAAGCTGAAGACGCCGGCATTGGCGATCACGAACATGATCACGGCGGTGGACACCACCGACTTATGCAGCGTGTCCGACAGCTGTTTGAAGCTCAGGCGGCGGTAGACGAACTTGCCCACCACCACCGCGTACATCACCGCTACCACCGAGGCCTCGGTCGGGGTGAAGACGCCGCCGTAGATGCCGCCCAGGATGATGACCGGCATCATCAGCGCCAGCCAGGCGCGTTTGAAGGCCGGCCACAGCGGCAGACGGCCTTCGCCGTCGCGCTTGCCCAGGTTGTTGCGCTTGGCGTAGAGCCACACGTAGAACATCAGCGCCACGCCGATCAGGATGCCGGGCATGACGCCGGCGATGAACAGTTCGCCGGTGGAGGTGTCGGTGGACACCGCGAACAGGATCATCGGAATCGACGGCGGGATGATCACCCCCAGCTCGGCCGCGCTGGCCTGCAATGACGCGGCGAAGGGGGCGGGATAGCCGTGGCGGATCATGGCCGGGATCAGGATGGCGCCCACCGCGAAGGTGGTGGCGACGCTGGAGCCGGCCACGGCGGCGAAGATCATGCAGGTCAGCACGCAGGTGCAGGCCAGGCCGCCCTGGATGCCGCCGACCACGCTCTTGGCGAACTCCACCATGCGTTCGGAGATGCCGCCGGCTTCCATCAGGTTGCCCGCCAGGATGAAGAACGGGATCGCGACCAGCGGGTACTTGTCCAGCGCGGCATAGAGCTGCTGGGCCACCACCAGCCAGGGCAGGTTGGCGGCGCCGACCCCCGCCAGGCTGGCCAGCCCGATCGACACGGCGACCGGCACGGACAGCCCGAAGAAAATCAGCATCGAGACAATCATTAATTGGGACATGGCGATATCGGCTGCTTGGATTCGGGACGGGACTCAGCCCTGCGCGTCGTTGCGCACGGGGACGTCTTCTTCTTCGCCGGCGCACCAGCGCGCCAGCACGGCGATGGCGGCGAGCGTCGCGCCCACCGGGATCGCCAGGTAGATCCAGGAGATCGAGATGTCCAGGCTGGGCACGTTCTGGAAACGCACGCGGTAGGTCATCTGGCCGCCGATCCAGGCGATGAAGCCGAGAAAACCGGCGCAGATCAGGCCGATGACGGCCTCCAGCACGCGGCGGCGCATGCCGCCCAGCAGGTTGCGCAGCAGTTCGACGCTGATCATGGCGCCGTGGCGAAAGGCCAGGGCCACGCCCAGCAGCACGGTCCAGATCAGCAGGGCGCGGGTCAGCACCTCGCTCCAGTCGGCGGGCGAATGCAGCACGAAGCGGGCGATGACCTGGTAGAAAGCGGCGGCCGCGGCGGCCACCAGCAGGAGTTGGGCGATGACCGACACCAGCTTGAACAGGATGCGGTCTAAGGCGCAGAGCAGACGCATGGGGGTTTCCAGGACGGATGGCGGAGCGCGCGGAGGGCGGAGCGGCAGGCGCCGCCGGGGACGAAATTCGCTTCCGTCATCCCGGCGCCTCGCGCCGCGCCGGCCTTGCGCTTACTTGGTGTCGCGGATCGACTCGATCAGCTTCTTGTCGAACTTCTTGTAGTACTCGGGATAGGCCGGCTCGACGGCGGCGGCGAAGGCGGCGCGGTCGACTTCGGACACCTGCATGCCTTCCTTCTTGAGTTGCTCGACGCCGGTCTTCTCGATGTTGTCGACATAGGCGCGCATGGCCTGGGCCGATTCCTTGCCGGCCTTGTCGAACTTGGCCTTGTCGTCGGCCGACAGGCCGTCATAGACGTTGGCCGACATCAGCACCAGCGCCGGGCCGTAGACGTGGCCGGTCAGCGACAGGTATTTCTGCATCTGCGACAGCTTGGCCGAGGTGATGACCGACAGCGGGTTTTCCTGGCCGTCGATGGTGCCCTGCTGCAGGGCGGTGGCCACTTCCGGCCAGGCCATCGGCGTCGGCAGGATGCCGATCTGGCGGAAGGCGGTGATGTGGATCGGGTTTTCCGTGGTGCGGATCTTCAGGCCCTTGGCGTCGGCCGGCGTCTTGACCGGGCGCACGTTGTTGGTCAGGTGGCGAAAGCCCTGCTCGCCCCAGGCCAGCGCGATGATGCCGCGGCTGGGGAACTTTGCCAGCATATCCTGTCCGATCTTGCTGTCGAGCACGTTGCGCGCGTGTTGCAGGTCGCGCAGCAGGAAGGGGATGTCGAAGACGCCGGTCTCGGGCACGAAGTTCAGGGTGGCGCCGGTCGAGACGATGGCCAGGTCGATGGTGCCGATCTGCAGGCCTTCGATCACTTCGCGTTCGCCGCCCAGCGCGCTGTTGGCGAATTGCTGTACCTTGTACTTGCCGTTGCTGGACGCCTCGATCGACTTGGCCAGGGCGTCGGCCCCAGCGCCGTAGTGCGACGACGTCGACAGGGCATAGGCCATCTTCAGGGGAGTCTGGGCCGAGGCGGCCAGGGGCGCGGCGACCGCGCAGGCAGCCAGGATCGTGGCCGCGAGCCAGGATTTACGCATTGTCTTCTCCAGGGATATCAGTATTTTTTGCAGTGTGTTTTGCAGTCGGTATGCGGCGCCGCAAGGCGCTTCGCGCATGATAGCGGGATTCGGCCCCCATTCCGGCCGTTGGTTAACATTGGCAGATGATGGATTTCCCTGATGTCTCACGGGCCAGGCGCCCCGGCTTTTGGACCACCCTGGCGCTGGGCGCCCGCATGATGATGCGCGACGCCCGCGCCGGCGAGCTGCGCCTGCTGGTGCTGGCCCTGGTGGTGGCGGTGGCCGCCGTCACCAGCGTCGGCTTCCTGGCCGACCGGGTCGGCCGGGCGCTGGAACGCGACGCCGGCCAGATGCTGGGCGCCGACCTGGTGCTGGACGCGGACGAACCGGTGCCGGCGGCCTTCCTCGATCAGGCCCGCGAGCGCGGCCTGTCCGTCTCCAGTACCTGGCAGTTCCCGTCCATGGTCAGCGCCGGCGACGGCGCCCAATTGGCGGCCCTGAAGGCGGTCGAGCCCGGCTACCCGCTGCGCGGCGCCCTGCGGGTGACGGACGCGCCGTTCAACCCCGACGGCCCCACCCGCGACATCCCGCCCGAGGGCGCGGTCTGGGTGGACGGCCAACTGCTGTCGCTGCTGGGCCTGAAGGTCGGCGACACCCTGAACGTGGGCGACGCCCACCTGCGCATCGACCGGGTCATCACCTACGAACCGGACCGCGGCATGCAGTTCGTCAACGTCGCGCCGCGGGTGATGCTGCGCGCCAGCGATCTGCCGGCCACCGGGCTGATCGCGCCCGGCAGCCGCATCGGCTATGCCCTGCTGGTGGCCGGCGAACCGGATGCGGTGGCGAATTACTCCGCCTGGCTGGGCCAGAACCTCAAGCGCGGCCAGAAGGTCGCCACGCTGGAATCGGGCCGGCCCGAGGTGCGCCGCACCCTCGACCGGGCGCAGCGCTTCCTGTCGCTGGTGGCGCTGCTGGCGGTGCTGATTTCCGCCGTGGCAGTGGCGCTGGCGGCCGGCCGTTACATGACCCGGCACCGCGACGGCATTGCCGTGATGCGTTGCCTGGGGGCGGTGCAGTCGCAGATCGCCCGCATGCTGACCCTGGAATTCGCGCTGGTCGGCCTGTTCGCCTCGGCCGCCGGCTGCCTGCTGGGCTACGCGGTGCACCAGGTGCTGGTGATGGTGCTGGGTTCGCTGATCGACACGACCTTGCCGGCGCCCTCGGCCATTCCGGCCCTGCAGGGGCTGCTGACCGGCCTTTTGCTGTTGCTGGGTTTCGCCCTGCCGGCTCTGGCGCGGTTGCGCCACGTGCCGCCGGCGCGGGTGCTGCGGCGCGACGCCGACGTCATCAGCGCCCGCGGCGCGCTCGGCTACGGCGTCGGCGCCGTCGGATTCGCCCTGCTGATCTGGTGGTTCGCCGGCGACGCGAAGCTGGGCGGCGTGGTGGCGGGCGGGTTCCTGGGGGCCTTTGCGCTGTTCGCGCTGGTGGCCTGGCTCTGCATCCTGGGTCTGGCGCGCCTGCGCGGCCTGGCCGCAGGCCTGCCGGCGCTGCGTTTCGCGCTGGCCGGGGTGGTGCGCCGGCGCGCCGCCACCATCACCCAGGTGTGCGCGCTGGCGGTGGGCCTGATGGCCCTGCTGCTGCTGGCCATGACCCGCACCGACCTGATCCAGGGCTGGCAGCGCACGCTGCCGCCGGACGCGCCCAACCGTTTCCTCATCAATGTGCAGCCCGACCAGCGCCAGGCCGTGACCGACGCGCTGACCCGCGAGGGGCTGGGCCGGATCGTGCTGTCGCCGATGGTGCGCGGCCGCCTCATCGCCGTCAACGGCAAGCCGGTGGGGCCGGACGACTACGAGGAGCCGCGCGCCAAGCGCCTGGTGGACCGCGAGTTCAACCTGTCCTATGGCGAGCAGATGCCGTCGTCCAACCGCATCGAGCAGGGCCGCTGGCTCAAGTCGGGCTCGGCCGAGGTGTCGCTGGAGTCGGGCCTGGCCAAGACGCTGGGCATCAAGCTGGGCGACAAGATGACCTTCGACGTGGCCGGCCAGCAGTTCGAGGTGGCCGTGTCCAGCACCCGGCGGGTGGATTGGGATACGATGCGCGTCAATTTTTTCGCCATCCTGACGCCCGAAACCCTGGCCGACATGCCGCAAAGCTGGATCACGTCCTTCTACCTGCCGCCGGAAAAGGCCCAGGTGCTGCCCGCGCTGGTGCGGCAGTTCCCGAACCTGACGGTGTTCGACGTGGGCGCCATCCTGCAACAGTTGCAGTCGGTGCTCAACGAGGTCGGCCGCGCGGTGCAGCTGCTGTTCCTGTTCACCCTGGCGGCCGGCGTGCTGGTGCTGTCGGCCGCCCTGACCGCCACCCGCGACGAGCGCATGCGCGAAGCCGCGGTGCTGCGCGCGCTGGGCGCCACCCGGCGCCAGCTGGCGCGCTCGCAGCGCATCGAGCTGTGGGCGGTGGGCGGCCTGGCCGGCCTGCTGGCCGCGGCCGGCGCCAGCGCGATCGCTTGGGCTTTATCAACCCAGGTGTTCGATTTCACGATTACCCTCAGCCTCTGGCCCTGGCTGGTGGGGGTCGGCGCGGGTATGCTCGGCGCCTGGGCCGGTGGCGCGCTGGCGTTGCGCGGCGTGCTGCGCACCCCGCCGCTGGTCACCCTGAGAGAAACCTGATGACGTCCTCCGTCCAAACCCCTACCGAACCCGTGGAAACTTCCTCCAGCATTTTCGATCTCCTGGGCGGCGAACGCGGCGTGCGCGCCCTGGTCGACCGCTTCTACGACCTGATGGACATGGAGTCCGACCTGAAGGAACTGCGCGCCGCGCACGGCCCCAGCCTGGACGAGGCTCGCGACAAGCTGTTCTGGTTCCTGTGCGGCTACTTCGGCGGCCCCAATCACTATATAGAGCGCTTCGGCCATCCGCGCCTGCGGGCGCGGCATTTGCCGTTCTCGATCGGCCAGGTCGAGCGCGACCAATGGGTGGCCTGCATGGGCCGCGCCATGGAAGACGAGGGCGTCGAACCCGCCCTGGTCGAGCGCCTGCTGCAATCGTTCTTCGGCGTGGCCGACTGGATGCGCAACCGTGAAGGCTGATCGGGACCCTTGCGGCGCCCGGCGCCATGCCTGGCCGGCGCCGCTGGCCGGCGCCATGCTGGCCGACCCGCGTCTGGGCGATGCCGGTCCCGAGCTGTTCAACCCGGCGCACTATGGCGACCGGGCCCGGCCGGTGGATGCTGGCGGCCGCCAGGCGGCCTGGTTCGTGCAGGGCCAGGGCTGGCAGGGCGTGCTGCGACGTTATCGGCGCGGCGGCCTGATCGCCAAGCTCAGCCGCGACACCTACCTGTGGGCGGGCCAGGCGCGTACCCGCAGCTTCCGCGAATTCCGCCTGCTCGCCGCCATGCGCGCCCAGGGCCTGCCGGTGCCGGCGCCGCTGGCCGCCGCTTACTGGCGCCAGGGGCCGACCTACCGCGCCGCCATCGTGGTCGAGCGCATCCCGGGCGTGCGGCCGCTGGCCCAGGCGCTGGCCGAGCCGTTGTGGCAGCCGGTGGCCGAGGCCATCGTGCGCATGCACCGGGCCGGCGTCTGGCACGCCGACCTGAACGCCTTCAACATCCTGATCGGGTCCGACGGCCGGGTCTGGTTGATCGATTTCGACCGCGGCACCGATGGCGGCCTTTCCGACCGCCAGCGCCAGGGCAACCTGGAACGCCTGCGCCGGTCGCTGGTCAAGGTGGCGGGGGACGAGGGCGAGCGTTTCTGGCTCAAATTGCGCGACAGCTACTGGACCGCCTGGGGGATCGGCGTACAGCCCTGAGACGGGCGGCGCCCGCGGCCCGATCCGGGCCCAATTGCGGCAAATTGCGCTAAATCCGCCGGTAAAGTTGGGCAGGCCATCGCTAAAAGGCTTTATGATTCCGCCTTTTGGTACTCCTGTAACTTACGGCATATAGCTGGGGGGCTGGTAATGAAACTACGGGCGGGAATGCGCTGGGCGCTGGGGACGATGCTGGTCGCGGCAGCCACGTCGGCGGCGGTGGCGCAGAACAAGGTCGTCAACGTCTACAACTGGGCCGAATACACGGCCCCGGACACGATCCCCGGTTTCGAGAAGGAAACCGGCATCAAGGTCCGTTATGACGTCTACGACAGCAACGACACGCTGCAGGCCAAGCTGCTGGCCGGCAAATCGGGTTACGACGTCGTTGTCCCGTCCACGCATTACGCCTCGCGCCAGATCGAGGCCGGCCTGTTCCAGAAGCTGGACAAGTCCAAGATCCCCAACTGGAAGTACCTGGATCCCGACGTCATGACGCTGGTCGCCTCGGTCGATCCCGGCAACGAATACGCCATTCCGTGGGGCTACGGCACCAACGGCCTGGGCTACAACGTCACCAAGGTCAAGCAGATCATGGGCGAGAACGCCGACCTGGCCAACTGGGACATGATCTTCAAGCCCGAGAACGCCGCCAAGCTCAAGGAGTGCGGCATCTCGATGCTGGACGAGGCCGCGCAGGTGTTCCCGGCCGTGCTCAAGTACCTGGGCAAGGACCCCAACAGCGCCAACCCGGACGACTACAAGGCCGCGCTGGACGTGCTCAAGCAGATCCGTCCGTACATCCGCCAATTCAGCTCGTCGGGCTACATCGACGAACTGGCCGTGGGCGACTTGTGCATGGTCTACGGTTTCTCGGGCGACGTCATGATCGCCCGCAAGCGCGCCCAGGAGGCCAAAAAGCCTTATGAAGTGAACTACTTCATTCCCAAGGGCGGCGCCCCGGCCTGGTTCGACCTGATGGTCATCCCGAAGGACGCGCCGCATCCGGAAGAGGCCCTGGCGTTCATCAACTACATCGAGACGCCGCAGGTGCACGCCGCCATCACCAACACCATGTTCTACCCCAACGCCAACAAAGAGGCGCGCAAGTACGTGGTCAAGGACGTGGCCGACAACCCGATGATCTACCCGTCGCCCGAGGTCTCCAAGTCGCTGTATGTCATCAAGGCCCAGCCCTTGAACATCCAGCGCCTGCAGACGCGCATGTGGGCCGAGCTGAAATCGGGACGCTGAGCATCATGAGCGATAGCCGTTACTCGGCGCAGCATGCGGCCGACCCGGACGAGTTCGTCCGGGTCGCCGATGTGGTCAAGATCTTCGGCGACGTGGTCGCCGTCCGTTCCGTCAACCTCTCGGTCAAGCGCAACGAGATCTTCGCGTTGCTGGGCAGCTCCGGCAGCGGCAAGTCGACCTTGCTGCGCATGCTGGCCGGCTTCGAGGAAGCCACCTCGGGCCAGATCCTGCTCGATGGCGAGGACATCACCAACGTGCCGCCGTACCGGCGGCCGGTGAACATGATGTTCCAGTCGTACGCGCTGTTCCCGCACATGACGGTCGAGGCCAACGTGGCCTTCGGCCTGAAGCAGGAAGGCGTGGACCGCGCCGAAATCCACGACCGCGTGTTCGAGGCGCTCGACCTGGTGCAGATGGCCGGCTATTCGCGCCGCAAGCCCAACCAGCTGTCCGGCGGCCAGCAGCAGCGCGTGGCGCTGGCGCGCAGCCTGGTCAAGCGGCCCAAGCT
This sequence comes from Achromobacter sp. CSND-B12, assembly GCF_052906545.1. Taxonomy (NCBI): domain Bacteria; kingdom Pseudomonadati; phylum Pseudomonadota; class Betaproteobacteria; order Burkholderiales; family Alcaligenaceae; genus Achromobacter; species Achromobacter sp. CSND-B12. The sequence continues at coordinate 5,282,790 of NZ_JBREGJ010000001.1, forward strand.
GCTGCTGCTGGACGAGCCGATGTCGGCGCTGGACAAGCAGATCCGCCAGAAGACCCAGATCGAGTTGGTCAAGATCCTGGAGCAGGTCGGCGTGACCTGCATCATGGTCACCCACGACCAGGAAGAGGCCATGACCATGGCGCACCGCCTGGCGGTCATGACCGAGGGCCAGATCGTGCAGTGCGGCACGCCGCAGGACGTCTACGCCTTCCCGAACTCGCGCTTCGTCGCCAGCTTCATCGGCTCGACCAACATGTTCACCGGCACCATCGTGGTCGATGAACCCGACCACGTCGCCATCGAAAGCCCCGAACTGAGCCGCCCGCTGTACGTCAGCCACGGCGTCAGCGAGCCGCTGGGCATGGACGTGCACGTCTCCATCCGCCCCGAGCGCATGGTGGTGTCGCGCGAACAGCCGGCGGGCGAATACAACTGGGCCCACGGCATGGTCAGCCACATGGCATGGATGGGCAGCTACGCGCTCTACCAGATCCGCCTGGATTCCGGCGCCATGGTCGAGGCCAGCGTGCCCAGCCTGCAACTGGCCCAACTGGACGCCCCGGGCATCGACGAAGAGATCTTCGTCAGCTGGGACGCCGACAGCGCGACGGTGCTGGCGTCATGAGCCGCTTCTCGCCCCGCGACTGGCTGCCCTCGGGCCGGACGCTGGCGGTGGTGCCGCCGTTCGCCTGGCTGGTGCTGTTCCTGCTGGTGCCGTTCCTGCTGGTGTTCAAGATCAGCTTCGCCGAGCTCAAGTTCGGCATTCCGCCGTACACCTCGCTGGCGGAGTTCAAGGACGAGGCGGTGCAGTTCAGCCTGCACCTGCGCGGCTACATCCTGCTGTTCACCGACAGCCTGTATTTCGCCACCTACCTCAGTTCGGTAAAGATCGCGGCCATCACCACGCTGGCCTGTGTGCTGATCGGCTATCCCATCGCCTACTACATCGCGCGATCGTCGCCGCGGGTGCGCAACCTGCTGCTGCTGGGCGTGATCCTGCCGTTCTGGACCTCGCTGCTGCTGCGCGTGTACGCCTGGGTCGGCATCCTGCGCAACGACGGTCTCTTGAACAACTTCCTGCAATGGCTCGGCATCATCTCCAGCCCATTGGAGATCTACCGCACCGACCTGGCCGTGTATATCGGCATGGTCTATGCCTACCTGCCGTTCTTCATCCTGCCGCTGTATGCCACGCTGGTGAAGATGGACCTGCGCCTGCTGGAAGCCGCCTACGACCTGGGCGCCAGGCCCTGGCAGGCGTTCTGGCAGATCACCGTGCCGCTGTCGCGGCAGGGCGTCATCGCCGGCGCCATGCTGGTGTTCATCCCGGCGGTCGGCGAATACGTCATTCCCGAAATGCTGGGCGGCGCCAACACGCTGATGATGGGCCGCGTCATGTGGAACGAGTTCTTCAACAACACCGACTGGCCGATGGCCTCTGCGGTGACTTGCGTGATGGTGCTGCTGTTGCTGGTGCCGCTGGCGCTGTTCCAGTACAACCAGGTCAAGCAGCAGGAACTGGCCAACGGGGGGCGCAAATGAACGGTCCCAACAAGACCTTGCGCGCCGTGGTGCTGGGGCTGGGCTACTTCTTCCTGTACGTGCCCATCATCAGCCTGATGGTGTTCTCGTTCAACGAATCGCCCGCCGTGACCTCCTGGACCGGTTTCTCGTTCCGCTGGTATCACTCGCTGTTCAACGACGACGCGTTGCTGCGCGCGGCCTGGCTGTCGTTCCGCATCGCCGCCATGACCGCCACCGCGGCCGTCATCATCGGCACCTGGGCCGGCTACGTGCTGGGCCGCATGGGGCGCTTCCGCGGTTTCGCGCTGTACGTGGGCATGCTGAGCGCGCCGCTGGTGATCCCCGAAGTGGTGCTGGGCATCTCGCTGCTGCTGATGTTCGTGGAGTTGCGCGGCCATCTGGGCTGGCCGGCCGAGAATGGCATCTTCACCATCTGGGTGGGCCACGTGACGCTGTGCATGGCCTTCGTGGCGGTGGTGATCCAGACCCGCATCCGCGACCTCGACCGTTCGCTGGAAGAAGCCGCGCTGGACCTGGGCGCCACGCCCATCACGGTGTTCTTCAAGATCACGCTGCCGCTGATCGCGCCGGCGCTGGCCTCGGCCTGGCTGCTATCCTTCACATTGTCGCTGGACGACGTGGTGCTGGCGTCGTTCCTGTCCGGTCCCAGTTCCAGCACGCTGCCGATGGAAGTCTTCTCGCGCGTGCGGCTGGGCCTGAAACCCGAGATCAATGCGTTGGCGACGCTGTTCATCCTGGCGGTGGGCACCTGCGTCATCCTGGCCAACCGCATGCAATGGCGCAAGGAGTCCGAACCCAAATGAAGCAAACCACCCTGTATGGCCTGACCAAGTGCAGCACCTGCGTCAAGGCGCGCGAGTGGCTGACCGCGCACGGCGTCGACCACCAGTTCATCGACTACCGCGACCATCCAGTGCCGGCCGCCACCCTGAAGGAATGGGCCGGCCAGCTCGGCGGCTGGGAAAAACTCGTCAACCGCGCTTCCATGACCTGGCGCAACCTGCCGGACGATCGCAAGACGGCCAGCACCGACGCGCAGTGGACCAAGCTGATCGCCGAGTTCCCGGCACTGGTGCGCCGCCCGGTGGCGGTGACGCCGGATGGCGAAGTCGGCGTCGGCTTCAGCGAAAAGCGCTACGGCGAACGCTTCGCCTGACGCCGTGGCGGGCAAGGCCGACAAGGCATCGCGCGGCGCCGGCAAGGCGTTGCCCGATGCCTTTTTCAATCGCGACGCGCGCCAGCTGGCGCGCGAACTGCTGGGCAAGGTGGTGCGCCACCGGGTCGACGGCCTGTGGCTGTCGGCGCGCATCATCGAGACCGAGGCCTACTACCTGGAAGAGAAGGGCAGCCATGCCTCGCTCGGCTATACCCACAAGCGCCGCGCCCTGTTCATGGACGGCGGCGTGGTCTACATGTATTACGCGCGCGGCGGCGACTCGCTCAATTTCAGCGCGGGCGGGCCGGGCAACGCGGTGCTGATCAAGTCCGGCTATCCCTGGGTCGACGCGCTCTCGGGCCCCGAGGCGCTGGCCCGCATGCAGGCCTTGAATCCCGATGCCCAGGGCCGTCCGCGCCTGCCGGCGCGCCTGTGCGCGGGCCAGACGCTGCTGTGCCGCGCGCTGGGCCTGAAGGTGCCGGACTGGGATGCGCGGCGCTTCGACCCCGACGCGCTGTACGTCGAAGACGTGGGCGAATCGCCGCAGGCATTGATCAGCACCGCCCGGCTTGGCATCCCGCCCGGGCGCGACGAACACCTGGAATACCGCTACGTCGATCCGGCCTATGCGGCCTGGTGCACGCGCAACCCTTTGCGTCGCGGGCAAGTGGCCGGACGGGACTATCACTGGGTCGACCGGCAGGGGGCGCCGCTCAAGCAGGCGCCCTGAGGCGGGCGCGGCATGGTTGGTACCGGGCCGCGCGGCCTTCAGCCCTGGGGGGCGGAGCCGCCCGTGCCCGCCTGTTGCGCCGCCTTGCGGGCGCGCTCGGCCATGCCGGCCCGCATCTCGGCGTATTTGCGTTGGATGCGCCGGCGGTTGATGCGCTTGCTCCACGCGTAGATGGGCACCAGCGGCAAAACGCCGAACCCGTCGATCAGGAACAACCCCGACCGGCCTTCCGCGTTCTGGCCACAGGCGATATTGCTGGCGGTCAGGTCGTGCAACACCACGTGCGCGTCGGCCAGGTCCTCGATGAACTCATCCAGTTGCGCCGACAGGGCCGCATCCATTGTTCCCTGGGGCGCCAGGTCCGCCAGGGTAGGGGCGATATTGCCCGCTTCATCGGTGATTTTCTCGACCAGCAGGCCCAGGCCCAGTGTGGTCTGGGCCACGCCCAGAATGCGCGCCATCGGCACCTGCCAGACGCCGGACGGGCGCGTGGTCGTGGTGACGTATTCCGTGATTTCGTTCAGGTAGACGCGATAGGCGCTTTCGCGCTGGTATTGCTTGTACCAGCGCTTGAACGGCCGGGCTTCGAGGTAAATCGCGCGCGCCTGCATGTCCATGACCTTGACCAACAGGGAAGGGGCATGGGGATGCTGGAAGATATGACGGTCCCCGCCCACCGCGACCGGAGTTTCGTCATTGAGATTCAATGGACCGAAAATCGATTCGAAGGCGACGGGAGGCGGACAGTACGTGGGGAAATCAGCTGTATTCAACTGTTTTTAAGGTTTATACATACGTTGTTAACAGTTTAATGCTGTTGTTTGCTTTTGGTTTTTTCTGAGTGCCCGGAAAGTCGTTTCGGATAGCTACAGAAGGCCGGGTATGCCGCCCTATAATTTCACGCGCCCGGCGTGGGCGCGCAGCGTTGAGGGTCCGTTTTGTCAAACGAAGTTCTGCTCTGGGTCGCCGCCGGCGGCGCGGTACTGGCCTGCCTGGCGGCCCTGATGGCCTGGCTGTCGCGCCCGGCTCGCGATGATCGCCTGGACGCCTTGCTGGACGGCCTGGAACGCACCGAGCGCGCGTTGCGGGCCGATATCGCCGAGGGCCAGCGCGGTCTGCGCGCCGAGTTCTCGGAATCGACCCGCGGCCTGCGGCAGGAACTGGCGCAATCCCACGGCGAGCTGCGCGCGGCGCTGACCCGCGATGCCCAGGCGGCGCGGGCGGAATCGGCCGAATCACTGGCGCGCTTCGCGGCCGGGTTCAACGAGCAGTTGCAAGGGCTGATACAGATCAACGAGCGGCGCCTGATGGAGGTGCGCGAGACGGTCGATCAGCGTTTGCAAGCGTTGCAGAATGACAACAGCGCCAAGCTCGATGACATGCGTCGCACGGTCGACGAGAAGCTCCACGCCACCCTGGAGCAGCGCCTGGGGGAATCATTCAAGCAGGTTTCCGACCGCCTTGAAGCGGTGCACAAGGGATTGGGCGAAATGCAGGCGCTGGCCGCGGGCGTGGGCGACCTGAAACGGGTCCTGACCAACGTCAAGTCGCGCGGCACCTGGGGCGAAGTGCAATTGGCGCGCCTGATCGAAGACAACATGACGCCGGAGCAGTACGCCAGCAATATCAAACCGGTGCCGGGCAGCGACGCGGTGGTCGAATTCGCCATCCGCCTGCCGGGTCGCGGCGATGGCGGCATGCCCGTCTGGCTGCCGATCGACGCCAAGTTTCCCAAGGAAGAGTACGAGCGCCTGATGGATGCGCAGGAGGCGGCCGACGCCGAGGGCGTGAAGGCGGCCGGTGCCGCCTTGGCCAAGGCGGTCGAGCTGCAGGCGCGCCTGATCGCCACCAAGTACGTGGCGCCGCCGCACACCACGGATTTCGCCATCATGTTCCTGCCCACCGAAAGCCTGTATGCCGAAGTGTTGCGGCGCCCGGGGCTGCTGGATCGACTGCACGACCTGCGTATCAACGTGGCCGGGCCCAGCAACCTGGCGGCGCTGCTCAACAGCCTGCAGATGGGCTTTCGCACGCTGGCCATCGAACAACGCTCGTCCGAGGTCTGGCAAGTGCTGCGCGCGGTCAAGACCGAATTCGGCAAATTCGGTGACGCGCTGGCCGGCGTGAAGAAGACCCTGGACACCGCCAGCAGCAAGATCGGCCAGACCGAGGTGCGCACGCGCGCCATGCTGCGCAATCTGAAAAGCGTCGAAGCGCTGCCCGAAGCCGAGGCGCTGCGCCTGTTGGGCGGCGAAGGCGCCGCCGACGAGACCGCGGCCGAGGGCGACGCGCCCGCTTCCCGCGCCTGACTGGCGCGCCCGGCTGCCGGCTTTCCGCGCCTGCGTCGCCGCGTCGCCCACGGGGGCCGCTGCCCGGGCGCCGTTCCCCGCCCGCGGCCCGGCGTGGCGCCCTCCGGGGCCGAGCTTGTGACCCGGGCGCTCTGCCGATATCCTCATACTTGCGGCATTCCGCCGTCGATATCTGGAGCATCGTAAGCATGGGCACGGCTGACCGAGTTGATTCCTCTTCCTTCGACGCGATGGCGCTGGGCGCCGAGATCGCCCAGGGGGCCACCACGGCGCAGGCCGCGATGCAGCAGGCGGTGGAACGGGTGGCGGCGCGCAATCCCTCGATCAACGCGGCGTGTGGCGTGCAGGCCGAGCTGGGCCTGGACCTGGCCCGCGCGCTGGACGATGAGCTGGCGACGCTGACGGCCGAGCAGCGGCTGGCGCTGCTGCGCGAACGTCCGTTCCTGGGCGTGCCGACCTTGCTCAAGGACCTGGGCACCGCCGCGCTGGGGTTGCCCAGCGCCATGGGCTCGGTGCTGTATGGCCAGGTTGAATGGAATGTCGACGCTGAAATCGTCAAGCGCTATCGCCGCGCCGGCCTGATTCCTTTCGGCCGCAGCACCAGCGCCGAACTGGGCCTGAGCCCCACCAGCGAATCGCCGGTCTACGGCGCGCCGACCCAGAACCCCTGGAAGGCCGGCCACAGCGCCGGCGGTTCCAGTGGCGGGGCAGGGGCGGCGCTGGCCAGCGGCATGGTGCGCATCGCCCATGGCAGCGACGGCGGCGGCTCGATCCGCATTCCGGCCTCGTGTTGCGGCGTGCTGGGCCTGAAGCCGTCGCGCGGCATGATGCCGCTGGGGCCGCTCAAGGGCGAGGGCTGGGGCGGCCTGGCGACAGAACACATGATGACGCTGTCGGTGCGCGATTGCGCGGCGGCGCTGGATATCAGCGCCGGCGCCGACGTCGGCGCGCCGTATGCGGCGCCGGCCAGGCCAGGCGAATCCTATCGCGACATCGTGGCGCGGGTGTCGGCGGATCCGCGCTCATCGCCGCGCCGCCGCATTGCCTATATCAACACCACCTACGAAGGCGAAGCGATCCATCCCGAGGTCGCGGCGGCGGTCGACGAGGCCGCGCGCCTGTTCGCCGGCCTGGGCCACGAACTGGTGGTGGCCGCGCCGCCGGTGGGTTCCGAGGAAGTGCTGTCGCCGATGCTGCCGCTGATCGCCAGCGCCGCCGCCAATGCCATCGACAGCTTCGTCGGCGCGCGCAATCGTCGTCTTGCCGCAGACGAATTGCAGCCGACCACGCTGGGCGCGCGCGAGTACGCCCGCGCGATTTCCGGCGCGCAGTACGTGGCTTGCGTCGATACCTGCCACGAGATCACGCGCCGCATCGGCCGCTTCCTGCATCGCGAGGGCACGCAGGGCCACGACCTGTTCCTGTCGCCGGTGTTGGCGCAACTGCCGGCGCCCATCGGCCGCTATGCGATGGACAACGCCGATTACCTGGCCTATCGCCTGGGCAAGAAGGGCGTGATCGGCTATTCGCCGTTCGCGCCGTTGGCCAACCTGACGGGCATGCCCGCCATTTCCATTCCGTTCGGCCTGTCGGCCGACGGCCTGCCGATCGGCATCCAGGTCATGGGCCCGCTGGGCAGCGAGGCCTGGCTGCTGGAACTGGCCGCCCAGGTCGAGGCCCTGCGGCCCTGGCAGCGGGTGGCGCCCATCGCCAGATAGGCCGCCGGGCGGGGCGCGCCGGCAAGCACGGCGCATCAACGAAGAGGAGCCAGCATGCCGTCGTTCGTGACCCATACCGTACTCAACCAGGTCCCGCCCCTGGAAGACTATTCGCTGTTCGAGACCGACCCGGCGTTGCGCGAGGCGGCGGTCCGCGAGGGCGCTGGCGCCTGGCTCGGCGACCTCGGCGCGCATGGGGCCTGGCTCGGCCGCGCCCAGACCCTGGCCGCCGGCGTCGACGCCAACCGCTATCCGCCGCGGCTGCAGGCCTATGACCGGACCGGCCATCGCATCGACCATGTCGATTTCCATCCCGCCTGGCAATTGTTGATGAGCGGCATCGTGGCGCGCGGCCTGCACAGCCGCGCCTGGGCCCAGCCGGTGCCGGGGGCGCAGGTGGCGCGGGCGGCGGCCTACCTGATGCAGGGCCAGGTCGAGGCCGGCACGCTGTGTCCCACCACCATGACCTTTGCCGCCGTGCCTCTGCTGCAACGCGAGCCGGCGGGCGTGATCGACTACACCGGCGATTGGCTGCCCGCGCTCTATTCGCGCGAATTCGACGGCGCCGACGCGCCGCTGGCCGGCAAGCGCGGCGCGCTGATCGGCATGGGCCTGACCGAGAAGCAGGGCGGTTCCGACCTGCGCGCGGTCACGACACGCGCCGCGCCGCTGGGCGCGATCGGGCGCGGTTGCGCCTATTTGCTGGTGGGCCACAAATGGTTCTTCTCGGTGCCGCAGGCCGACGCCCATCTGGTGCTGGCGCAGACCGACGAGGGCCTTGGCTGCTTTCTGGTGCCGCGCTGGATTCCGGAAGGCCCGCGCAACGCCGTCCGCATCCGGCGCCTGAAGGACAAGCTGGGCAATCACAGCAATGCCAGCGCCGAGGTCGAGTTCGAGGACGCGTGGGGCGTCATGGTCGGCGAACCCGGGCGCGGCCTGGCGGTGCTGCTGGAGATGGCCGCCACCACCCGCCTCGATTGCGTGCTGGGCAGCGCCGCGTTGCTGCGCCAGGCCCTGGTGCAGTCGCTGCACCATGCCTGCCACCGCCAGGCTTTCGGCAAGCCGTTGCTGGCGCAGCCGCTGATGCGCAATGTGCTGGGCGACCTCGCGCTGGAGTCGGAAGCCGCCCAGGCGCTGGCGCTGCGCCTGGCGCGCGCGGTGGACGAGCGTGGCGACGCCGGCGCGCGCGCGTTGGCGCGGGTCGGCACGCCCGCCGCCAAGCTGTGGGTCTGCAAGCGCGCGATCGCGGCGGTGGCCGAATGCATGGAGGCATGGGGCGGCAACGGTTACGTCGAAGAGGGACCGATGCCGCGGCTGTATCGCGAAACGCCGGTCAATTCCATCTGGGAAGGGTCCGGCAATGTCATGGCGCTGGATGTGCTGCGTGCCTTGCAGCGCGAGCCCGAGGCGCTGCCCGCGCTGGAAGGCGAGTTCGCCCCGGCCCTCGGCCAGTACCGCGAGTTCGATGCCGCGCTGGCGCGGTGGCGCGCCCTGTTGGCGGACCCGGCGCAGGCGGAGTTCCAGGCCAGGCGCATCGCCTGCGGCCTGGCGTGCCTGTGGCAGGCGGCGCTGCTGATCCGGCACGCGCCGGGGCCGGTGGCGCAGGGGTTCGTCGGCAGCCGCTTGGCGGGTGTGGGCGGCGTGTTCGGCGAACTGGCGGGGGGCCTGGACGTCGGGACGATCCTGGCGCGGGCCTGGCCGGTGGCGGCCGCATGCTAAATTTCCCGGCTTCAACCACCTTTATTCCGCATCGCCATGCTCTCCCAGCAAGAACTCAAGCAGCAAGCCGCCGACGCCGCCCTGGAACTCGTTGAACAGGTCGCCGGCCCCGACGTCATCATCGGCGTCGGCACCGGCTCCACGGCCGATCTCTTCATCGACGGCCTGGCGCGTTTCAAGGGTCGGATCGGCGGCACGGTCGCCAGCTCCGAGCGCAGCGCCGCGCGGCTGGCCGGCCATGGCCTGAAAGTGCTGGACCTGAACGACGTCACGTCGATGCCGATCTACGTCGATGGCGCCGACGAGATCGACGCCAACCTGCACATGATCAAGGGCGGCGGCGGCGCGCAGACGCGCGAGAAGATCGTCGCCTCGGTGGCCGACCGCTTCGTCTGCATCGTCGACGAGTCCAAGTTGGTCGAGGTCATGGGCAAGTTCCCGCTGCCGATCGAAGTCATTCCGATGGCGCGCGAGGCGGTGGCCCGCGCCATGACGGCCATGGGCGGCCAGCCGCGCCTGCGCGAGGGCTTCGTGACCGACAACGGCAACATCATCCTGGACGTGGCCGGCCTGTCGATCACCGATGCGCCCGGCCTGGAAGCCCGCGTCAACAATCTGCCCGGCGTGGTCACCTGCGGCCTGTTCGCGATCGCCGGCGCCGACGTGGCGCTGCTGGCCACGCAGAACGGCATCCGCCGCCTGGACCGCCGCGCCTGAGTGGGCATGGCCGACCGCCCTTGCGGGCGGTCCGGCCGCGATTCATAATCCTGTCACACTTGGGTCATAACCTTGCGGGTTGTGCAGGCCCACACACGAAACGCTTTCTTATCGGGGCAATGCAATGAGATCAACCACGCAGGGAGCCCGGATGACGGAGCATACAAACAAGCAGTTCGACGCTGACCTGGAAAGCGTCCGTTCGCAATTCTTGCAAATGGGCGGCGTGGTCGAAGCCATGATCCAGGAGGCCATCGATGCGCTGGCCAGCGGCGATCTGACGCTGGTTGAGAAAGTGCGCGAGCGCGAGAAGGAAGTCAATCGCCACGAAGTGGAGATCGACGAAAGCATCAGCCGCATCCTCGCCCGCCACCAGCCCACCGCGATCGACCTGCGCATGCTGATGGCCGTGTCCAAGATGCTGACGGACATGGAGCGCTCCGGCGACGAGGCCGAGAAGGTGGCCACCGTGGCCCGCCGCATCCACGAGTCCGAAGTCCGCCACATCCCGGTGATCGAACTGCGCCACATGGCCGCCAACGTGCGCACCATGCTGCACCAGGCGCTGGACGCCTTCGCCCGCCTCGACCCCATCCTGGCCGCTGCCGTGGTGCGCAGCGACAAGGAAGTGGACAAGGAATGGAAGGGCGCGTTGCGCCACCTGATCACCTACATGATCGAAGACCCGCGCACCATCTCGCGCGCCATCGACATGATCTTCATCGCCCGCGCCCTCGAACGCATCGGCGACCATGCCAAGAACATGTCCGAGCGCGTGATCTACATGGTCAAGGGCGCGGATGTGCGCCACACCGGCGTCAAGAACACCGAGCGCCTGGCGCGCGGCGAAGAGGATACCCCCGGGCAGGACGACTGATCGCCGCGGCGGCCGCGCCGCCCGTCCTGCCGGGAGGCAACAGAAAAAGCCCCACGCTCCGCCGCTCGCGGGTCGATGCCCCCCGAGGGGGCGTTTTTGCCTTGGGGCGGCCCGGCGGCAAAAAAAAGCCCCCACGCTCGCCGCTGCGCGGGTCGCTGCCCCCCGAGGGGGCGTTTTGCCTTGGGGCGGCCCGGCGGCAAAAAACCCCAGGCGCCACGGCGCGTTGGGGTTTTTTACGTGTCCGGCCGCCTACAGCGGCAGCTCGGCGCCCTGGCACAGGCGCGGGTCTGGTACGCCCGACTTGCCGGCGTTGATGCGCCCGGCCAGCCGCCGGCCGAAGGCCGGCAGGCCCTGGGCGCTGACGTCCAGGTCGTACCAGCCTTCGCAACCGGCGTATTTCAGTTCCAGCGCGCCGCCGGCCTGCACATGGGCCATGGCGCGCCAACCGTCGCCCATGCGTGATTCGATCTGCACCGGCAGGTGGGTGTCGCCGTGGTTGATGAGGCGCAGGCGAATGCCGGAGGTCACCGGCACCAGCTGCGTTTCCAACAGGCCGGCATCCCGGGTGTCGCCGCGGAACCTGCGGTGGAAGCCGTCCGGACCCAGCAGCCACAGGTCATAGGCGCCTTCGGCGTCGAGACGCCAGCCGTCATCCAGCCGCGCGCCGGCGCCGACGGTGTAGCGGCGCGGGGCGCGCTCCAGCGCCCGGCGATCGTAGACGTGCAGCACCGCGCCCGCCGTGCCCGGGTTGCGGAAGGTCAGGCGGTAGTGTTCGCCGTCGGCGGTCATGCGGCCCACGGCCTCCAGGGCATAGGGCAGGGCGCAGGTGTGGCGCGCGCTGTCGGCGTGCAGCGTGGCCCGGTCGCCGGCGAAATCGAAGGCCGAGGTCAGGTCGCCGGCCACGGCGCGGCGCCAGGCGCTGATGTTGGGCTCGGCCACGCCGAAGCGGGCCTCCAGGAAACGGATCACAGAGGTGTGGTCGAACACTTGCGAATTGACCCAGCCGCCGCGGCTCCACGGCGACACCACCAGCATCGGCACGCGCGGCCCCATGCCGAAGCCGCGGCCATGCAGGGCGGCGGGGTCGTCCGGGGTGGCGGCGCTGGGGCCGTGGCGGGTGTCGTGGTATTCGCCATCCAGCTCCACCGTCGACAAGCCGCCCGAGCGGCCGTCGGTCTCGCGCGCGGGCGGCGCGGGCGGTGGCATATGGTCGAAAAAGCAATCGTTCTCGTCGTAGGTGACGAGGAACACACAGCCGCTCCAGACGGCGGGGTTGCGCGTCAGGATCTCGAGCACGCGTTCGGTGTAGGCGCCGCCCTGGCGCGGCGACGAGACCTCGGGATGTTCGGAGTCGGCGGCGGGAGCGATGATCCAGGAGACCTGCGGCAGCGTACCCTGTTCCACGTCATGCGCCAGGTCGTCCAGGGTGTGGGTGGACAGGCCCCGGTCGCGTAGCGGCGCGTCGGCGCCGCCGGCCTCGTGCTGGCGCCGGTACTGGCGGAAGCCGGCGAGCGGGTTGTCGTGGAAGTTGTCCGCCATGTCCTGGTAGATGCGCCAGTCGATGCCGGCGGCCTGCAGGCGTTCAGGATAGGTGGTCCACCCGTAGCCCTGGTCGGCCGGGCCGAGCCGGTCGAAGGTGTTGACCAACGCCGGTCCGCCAGCGCGTCCCAGCGGGTCATTGGTGCCGGTCCACAGGAACAGGCGGTTCGGATTGGTGCCGGCCTGGACCGAGCAGTGGTAGGCATCGCACAGTGTGAAGGCATTGGCCAACGCCGTCTGGAACGGCACTTCGGCGGGGCGGTAGGCGCCCATGCCCAGGCGGCGCTTGGCGGCCAGCCATTGGTCCATGCGGCCGTCGTTCCAGGCGCGCTGGGCGTCGTCCCAGGTATGCGGAGTGATGTAGCCCACGGGCGTGTCGCTGGCGTACTCGCCTTGCAGCGCATAGGGGCGGACTCGCTCGGCGCCGTCGGCTTGTGTCAGGACATCGCCGGCCGGGGTGGGCACCGGATGCGGATCGGCAAAGCCGCGCACGCCGGGCAGGCTGCCGAAATAGTGGTCGAAGGACCGGTTTTCCTGCATCAGGATGACGACGTGCCGCACGTCGTGGAGCGTGCCGTGCTTGCGGTCGGGGGCCACCGCCAGCGCGCGCCGGATGGCCGGGGGCAGGTCGGAGGAAGAGGCGGAACTCGGATCTTCTTTCATGACAGCGTTAATACGGCCAGCAATAATGGAATCTTAAGCCAGCCACGGGCATGGCCGGATCGACCGGCCAGAAGCACGAAGCCCCTCGCGGACGAGGGGCTTCGCAGGAGGGGCCGCGCGCGCGGCGTGGCGCGATCAGGCCGAGGGCGGAACGTAGCCCTGGGCTTCGACGCTGCCGTCCTCGAACAGGAAGCGTTCCATCTGCTGCTGCAGGTACTTGCGGGCGCGGGCGTCGGCCAGGTTCAGGCGGTTTTCATTGACCAGGCGGGTCTGCACCTGCTTCCACTCTTCCCAAGCTTCCTTGGAAATGCTTTGCCAGATGCGGGTGCCGAGTTCGCCGGGGTAGGGCGGAAAATCCAGCCCTTCGGCTTCACGCTTCAATTTCACACAGTTGACGGTACGGGCCATGGTTCGCTGCCGGAAAGAATGGGTAATGCGCCATTTTAGCGGGCTTGGCGCCGGAAGGCCGCCAAGCCCCTGCGGGCACTGCGGTTAGGCCTCGGGGCCAGCCCGGGGCGGGGCCGCGTCACAGCTTCTTGATGAACACCAGGCTGTTGCGCGAGCGGTTGTAGTTGTTCTGTTTTTCGCGCGGCAGGTCGGCGATGCCGCCCTGCACGAAGCCGCGCTTCATGAACCAGTGCGAGGTGCGCGTGGTCAGCACGAACAGCCGCTTGGCGCCGCTGGCACGGGCGCGCGATTCCATGTGGCGCAGCAGGATCTCGCCCTCGCCGGACCCCTGCCATTCGGGGTGCACGATCAGGCAGGCCATCTCGGCCATGTGATCCTCGGGGAAGTTGTGCAGCGTCGCGCAACCGTAGATCACGCCGTCGTGCTCGAGCACGGTGAAGTTCTCGACGTCGCGCTCGATCACGCTGCGCGGGCGCGGCACCAGCGTGCCGTCGGCTTCCAGCGGCTCGATCAGGCTGAGGATGGCGCCAACGTCATCGAGCGTGGCCGGGCGCAGGTCGTCCAGCGTGTCCTCCACCACCATGGTGCCGACGCCATCGTGAGTGAAGATCTCCAGCAGCACGCTGCCGTCCAGCGCGAACGGCACCAGGTGGGCGCGGGCCACGCCGCGCTTGACCGCCAGCGACGCGTATTGCAGGTAGGCGCCGGTTTCCTCGTCCAGCGAGCCGCCCGCCAGCAGCGCGTCGGCATCGACGCGGGCCAGTTCGGTGTCGACCGAGCCGTCGTCATTGAGCACGCCCTGGCCGCTGGACAGGAAGATCAGCTTTTCGGCGCGCAGCGCCACGGCCACGCTGGTGGCCAGGTCTTCCATGGCCAGGTTGAAGGCGTCGCCGGTGGGCGAGAAGCCCAGCGGCGACAGCAGCACTACCGACGAACCCTTTTCGATGGCGAACTTGAGCGCGTCGACGTCGATCTTGCGCACCTGGCCGGTGTGCTTGTAGTCCACGCCGTCCAGCACGCCGGTGGGGCGGGCGGTGACGAAGTTGCCCGAAATGACGCGGATGTGCGCGTGCGACATCGGCGTGTTGGGCAGGCCCTGGCTGAAGGCGGCCTCGATGTCCAGGCGGATCTCGCCGGCGGCTTCCTTGGCGCATTCCAGCGCGGCCGCGTCGGTGGGCGCCAGGCCGCGGTCGAACTGTTGGGTGAAGCCCTTCAGGCGCAGTTGTTCGTTGACCTGGGGGCGCGAGCCATGCACCAGCACCAGGCGGATGCCCAGCGACGACAGCAGCGACAGGTCCTGCACCAGCGCGTTCAGCGCCCCGGCCTGCACCAATTCACCGCCAAACGCCACCACGAAGGTCTTGCCTCGGAACGCATGCACGTAGGGCGCGACGTCTCGGAACCATCGGACGAACTGGGCAGGGGCGAATTCGGGGGCTTCAAGGGCGGAGACGGTGTCTGGTTCCAGGTCGGGCATGATGGGTGGGGCGATTCCTGAGAGTGGCAACAACGCGGCCCAGGGGCCGCGTCAACGCGCCGTCATGGGACGGCGTGGCGAAATTATATGACCGGCGGCCGTTTATATAATAGGCAGCTAACCGGACAAATCGTACATGCCAGAATCTTCCCGCCCGCGGCCGCCCGTGCCGGCCGACGGGCCGACCCGGGGCCCCCGCAAGCCGCGTGCCGATGCCGCGGCCCCGGCGGCCCGCCAGGCGCCCCGCCCCGAGCGGCCCATTCCCGCCGTGACCTACCCCGAAGACCTGCCCGTCAGCGCGCGGCGCCAGGAAATCGCGCGCGCCATCGCAGGCCACCAGGTGGTCATCGTCAGCGGCGAGACCGGCTCGGGCAAGACCACCCAATTGCCCAAGATCTGCCTGGAACTGGGCCGCGGCCGCCAGAAGATGATCGGCCACACCCAGCCGCGGCGGCTGGCCGCCACTTCGGTGGCCAAGCGCATCGCCGAGGAACTGAACACGCCGATGGGCGAGGTGGTGGGCTACCAGGTGCGTTTCAACGACCGCACCGGCCCCAATGCGTCGATCAAGCTGATGACCGACGGCATCCTGCTGGCCGAGTCGCAGCGCGACCCGCTCCTGCGCCGCTACGACACCATCATCATCGACGAGGCGCACGAACGCAGCCTGAACATCGACTTCCTGCTGGGCTATCTCAAGCAGCTGCTGCCGCGCCGTCCCGACCTGAAAGTCATCATCACCTCGGCCACCATCGACGCCGAGCGCTTCGCCCGCCATTTCGCCGCGTCCGAGGACAAGCCGGCGCCGGTGATCGAGGTCTCGGGCCGGTTGTATCCGGTCGAGGTGCGCTACCGTCCGGTGCGCGAGGAAGCCGCCGAGGACGAGACCGCGCCCGCCAGGCCGGGCCGCGACCGCGAGCGCATGTCGGGCGACGAGGAACGCGACCTGATCGACGCCATCGTCGACGCGGTCGACGAATGCGCCCGCCACGGCCCCGGCGACGTGCTGGTGTTCCTGCCGGGCGAGCGCGAGATCCGCGAATCGGCCGAAGCGCTGCGCAAGCGCCACCCGGCCGGCACCGAGGTACTGCCGCTGTACGCGCGCCTGTCGCAGGCCGAGCAGGAACAGATCTTCCATCCGCGCGGCAACGCGCGCCGCATCGTGCTGGCCACCAACGTGGCCGAAACCTCGCTGACGGTGCCCGGCATCCGCTTCGTGGTCGACAGCGGCCTGGCGCGCGTCAAGCGCTATTCCTGGCGCAACAAGGTCGAGCAGCTGCGCATCGAACCGGTCAGCCGCGCCTCGGCCAACCAGCGCGCCGGCCGTTGCGGCCGGGTCGGCCCCGGTGTCTGCATCCGGCTCTACGACGAAGCCGACTTCAACGCCCGCGCCGCCTTCACCGACCCCGAGGTGCTGCGTTCCTCGCTGGCGTCCGTGATCCTGCGCATGAAGTCGCTCAAGCTGGACGACATCGAGCAGTTCCCGTTCGTCGAGGCCCCGCCCGGGCGCGCGGTGGCCGACGGCTACCACCTGCTGCAGGAACTGGGCGCGATCGAACTGGCGGCCGCCGATGATGGCGACGACGCCAGCCGCACCGGCGCCTCGTTCGTCCTGACCCAGACCGGCCACGAATTGGCAAAGCTGCCGGTGGACCCGCGCATCGGCCGCATGATCCTGGCCGCGCGCGAGCACCAGTGCCTGGCGGAAATGCTGATCATCGCTTCGGCGCTGTCGGTGCAGGACGCGCGCGACCGGCCCATGCAGGAACGCGAGGCGGCCGAAGCCGCGCACGCCAAGTTCGCCGACGACAAGTCCGAATTCATCTCCTTCCTCAAGCTGTGGCGCTGGTACGGCGAGCAGGTGCAGCACAAGGCCTCGCAGCGCAAGCTGGTGGGCCTGCTGCGGCAGAACTTCCTGTCGCCCATCCGGCTGCGCGAATGGCACGACGTCCACACCCAGCTGGCCGCCCTGGTGGGCGAGCAGGGCTGGCGCGTCAACCAGGTCGAGGCAACCTACGAACAGCTGCACATGGCGCTGCTGTCGGGCCTGTTGGGCAACATCGGCTTCAAGAGCGACGAGGGCGGCCACTACCAGGGCGCCCGCGAGATCCGTTTCCACATCCATCCGGGCTCGCGCCTGGTGAAGAAGGCCGGGCGCTGGATCGTCGCCGCCGAACTGGTCGAGACCACCCGCCTGTACGCGCGCTGCGTGGCGCGCATCGATCCGGTCTGGCTGGAAAAGGTCGGAGCCCATTTGATCCGCAAGAACTGGTCGGACCCGCGCTGGGAAAAGAAGGCCGGCCAGGTGGTGGCCAACGAACGCGCCACGCTCTATGGCCTGACCATCTACAGCGGCCGCCGCATCCAGTACGGCCGGGTCCATCCGCGCGAGGCGCGCGAACTGTTCATCCGCCAGGCGCTGGTGCCGGGCGAGATCGACACGCGCCTGGCCTTCGTGGCCCACAACCGCAAGCTGATCGCCGGCATCGAGAAACTTGAGCATCAGACCCGCCGCCCCGACATCCTGGTCGATGACGAGCTGATCTACGCCTTCTATGACCGCCAGCTGCCGGCCGACATCTCGCAGACCGCGACGCTTGAAAAGTGGGTCAACGGCCTCGACAAGGCCGAAGCCGCCAAGCTGCTGCTGACGCGCGACGAACTGATGCGGCACGAGGCCGCCGGCGTCACCACCGACGTCTTCCCCAAGAAGGTGGAGTGGCAGGGCGTGTCGATGGCGCTCGATTACCACTTCGAGCCTGGCTCGCCGCGCGACGGCGTGACGCTGGCGGTGCCGCTGTTCGCCCTGAACCAGATCGATCCGGCGCGCTGCGAATGGCTGGTGCCCGGCATGCTCAAGGAGAAGGTGCACCTGCTGCTCAAGTCGCTGCCGCAGAAGCTGCGCCGCCACTGTGTGCCGCTGCCCGACTACGCCGCCGGCTTCTACGACCGCTGGTTCGAGCGCCTGGGCGACCCGCAGACCGGCCTGGTGGACGCCCTGATCGCCGACATGTGGGACCAGGTGCAGGTGCGCCCGGCCGCCGCCGACTTCAAGCTCGAGACGCTGCCGGCGCACCTGTTCATGAACTTCCGCGTGGTCGACGAGCACGGCCGCATGCTGGCCGCCGGCCGCAACCTCGCGCAGTTGCGCGCTGAGTTCGGCAAGCAGGCCCAGGCCACCTTCCAGCAGTTGGCCGCCAGCGACACCCAGGTGGCGCAGGCGCTGGCGCACGAGAACCTGACCGCCTGGACCTTCGGCCCGCTGCCGGAGATCATGGAGATCAAGCGCCGTGGCCAGTCGGTCATCGGTTACCCGGCGCTGGTCGACCGCGGCGCGCATTGCGACCTGGACGTGTTCGACGACCCGGACGAGGCCCGCAAGGCGCACCGCGCCGGCCTGCTCAAGCTGTTCCGGCTGGGCCTGCGCGAGCAGGTCAAGTTCCTGGAAAAGAACCTGGCCGACCTGACCAGGATCAGCATGCTCTACATGACGCTGGGCACGCAGGAAGAACTGCGCGACCAGATCATCGACTGCGCCCTGGGCCAGGCCTGCCTGGCCGAGCCCTGGCCGGTCAACGAGCAGCAGTTCGAGGCGCGCCGGGCCGAGGGCAAGGGCCGGCTGGGCCTGCTGGCGCAGGAGGTGGCGCGCCTGGCGGGCACGATCCTGACCGAATACGCGGCCCTGCAGCGCAAGCTGCCGCAGGCCAAGCCGCACGCCGCGGCCTATGCCGACCTGCAGCAGCAGCTGGGGGCGCTGATGCCCAAGTGGTTCATCCGCGACACCCCTTACCCCCAGCTGTCGCATTTCCCGCGCTACCTGAAGGCGGCGGTGGCGCGCATCGACAAGCTGCGCGCCGATCCGGGCCGCGATGCCAAGCTGGTGGCCGAGATGGCCCCGCTCGTGACCCAGTACCAGCGGGCCCGCTCGGCCCTGAAGGGGGCGCCCGACCCGCGCCTGGACGAGTTCCGCTGGTTGCTGGAGGAGCTGCGGGTAGCCCTGTTCGCGCAGGAATTGCGCACGCCGATGCCGGTGTCGGTCAAGCGCCTGATGAAAAGCTGGGAATCCCTGCAGCGCTGATCTTGCAGGTTCAGGCGTGGCCGGCGCGGCCCCGTCAACCGAGGAATACGGGGCGGCGGGAGCCGTCCCGTATTACCGTCAGATTTCAGTCGTTTTCTGTTCAGTGACGCGTCATCTGGTTATGCTTCAATGCGCGGGCCTTCACCCCCCGCTCCCTGGAGCATTGCCGACATGTTCGAGCTCTTCAGCACCCGGACGCGCCCGTCCGCGTCGTCCCGCTCCACGCCCAATCGCTGGGACTGGGCGCTCCTGCCCCTGGTGCTGGGGGTGCTGGCCGCGATGGCCTATGGCGCCTCGCAGATGAGCCGCCCCTTCGCCGTCGGCGAAGAACTGCCGATCTCGCTGGATCCGATCTACCTGCCGTACTACCTGCTGCGCACCATCCTGCGGATGTTCACGGCGCTGGCCTTTTCGCTGCTGTTCAGCTTCGTCTTCGCGGCCATCGCGGCCAAGTTCCGCACCGCCGAAAAAGCCATGATCCCGATGCTGGACATCCTGCAATCGGTGCCCATCCTGGGTTTCCAGGCCATCGCCATCGCGCCCTTCATCGCGCTGTTTCCCGGCAACCTGCTGGGCGTGGAGTGCGCGGCGATCTTCGCCATCTTCACCTCGCAGGCCTGGAACATGGCGTTCAGCCTGTACCAGTCGATGCGCACCGTGCCGGCCGAGCTGAACGAGGCCGCGCGGGTGTTCCGGCTGTCCGGCTGGCAGCGTTTCTGGCGCCTGGAGCTGCCGTACGCCACCCCGGGCCTGTTGTGGAACATGATGATGTCCATGTCCGGCGGCTGGTTCTTCCTGGTGGCGGCCGAGGCCATCTCGGTGGCCGGGCAGGACATCAAGCTGCCCGGCATCGGCTCGTACATCGCGGTGGCCATCGACGCCGAAAACGGCCGCGCCATCGCCTGGGCCATCGGCGCCATGATGGCCGGCATCCTGCTCTACGACCAGTTGTTCTTCCGGCCGCTGCTGGCCTGGGCCGACAAGTTCCGCTTCGAGGAATCGCAGGCCGACGTGGCGCAACAGTCCTGGTTGCTGGCCTGGACCCGCCGCAGCCGCTGGATGCAGGCCCTGTCGAACATGTTCTGGGCGCGGATGCGGCGCGCGCTGGGCTGGTTCAGCGTGCCCTACGACGGCACCTCGATCCGCGCCCGCGCCAAGGCGCCGGACCTGCGCTGGACCCGCATCTGGGATTCGCTGCTGGCCGCGGCCGCGCTGCTGGCGACCTACAAGCTGGTCGTGTTCGTGCACCAGGAAGTGGGCTGGGGCGAGGTGCTGCACGTGGTCGGCCTGGGCGGCATCACCCTGGCGCGGGTGATGGTGCTGATCGGACTTGCGTCGCTGATCTGGGTGCCGATCGCGGTCTGGATCGGCCTGCGGCCCCGGTATTCGCAACGGGTGCAGGCGGTGGCGCAGTTCCTGGCGGCGTTCCCGGTCAACCTGCTGTTTCCGGCCGTGGTGTTTGTGATGGTGGCGTTCAAGCTCAATCCGAACATCTGGCTCAGCCCGCTGATCATCTTCGGCACCCAGTGGTACATCCTGTTCAACGTGGTGGCGGGCGCCTCGACCATTCCCAATGAATTGCGCCTGGCGGCCGGCAACCTGGGCCTGAAGGGCTGGCTGCTGTGGCGCCGGGTCTACCTGCCGGCGGTGTTTCCCAGTTTCATCACCGGCGCCATCACCGCCAGCGGCGGCTCCTGGAACGCCAGCATCGTGGCCGAGTACGTGTCCTGGGGCAATACCTCGCTGGTGGCCGACGGCCTGGGCAGTTACATCAAGCAGATGACCGAGCAGGGCGATTTCCACCGCATCGCGCTCGGCATTGGCGTCATGAGCATTTTCGTCATGCTGCTGAACCGGTTTTTCTGGCGCAAACTGTATTTGCTGGCCGAAGACCGCGGCCGGTAGGAGTCTCCATGCCTTCCAATTTCCTGATTGAACTGCACGATGTCGGCAAATCGTTCCGCGCCGCGGATGGCACTGCCCGGCACGTGCTGGAACACGTGGACTTCACGCTGCGCGAAGGCGAGATCGTGGCCCTGTTGGGCAAGTCCGGTTCGGGCAAGTCGACCCTGCTGCGCATCATGGCGGGGCTGGTCAACGCCGACCAGGGCACCGTCACCTACCGCGGCCAGCCGGTGTACGGCCCCGCGGCAGGCATCGCCATGGTGTTCCAATCGTTCGCGCTGTTCCCGTGGCTGACCGCGCAGCAGAACGTCGAGCTGGGGCTGGAAGCCCAGGGCGTGGCGCCGGCCGAGCGCGCCAGGCGCGCCGACGCGGTGCTGGACCTGATGGGGCTGGGCGGTTTCGGCGGGGCCTTGCCGCGCGAGCTGTCCGGCGGCATGCGCCAGCGCGTGGGCATCGCCCGCGCCCTGGTCATGAATCCCGACGTGCTGCTGATGGACGAGGCCTTCTCGGCCCTGGACGTGCTGACCGGCGAAACGCTGCGCGACGACATGCTCGAACTATGGGACGAGAGCCGCATCTCGACCAAGGGCATCCTGATCGTGTCCCACAACATCGAGGAAGCGGTCATGATGGCCGACCGCATCATCGTGTTCTCCAGCGACCCCGGCCGCATCCGCAGCCAGGTGCAGATCGGCCTGCCGCGGCCGCGCAACGCCGATTCGCCGCAGGTGCGGGCGCTGATCGACGAGGTCTACGCGCTGATGACGCAGCGCCCGGCGCACGACATGCCGACGCCGCGCCAGCAGGGCCTGGGCTACCGCTTTCCGCAGACCGAGGTCGAGCGCATGGAAGGCGTGCTCGACGTGCTGGCCGAGGCGCCGTTCAATGGCCGCGCCGACCTGCCCAAGCTGGCCGAGGAAGCCGAGATCTCCGACGACGACCTGCTGCCGGCCTGCGAAGCGCTGGGCTTGTTCGGGCTGGCCCAGATCGACAAGGGCGACATCTACCTGACGCCGCTGGGCCAGCGCTACGTGCAGGCCGACCAGGACCAGAAGCAGGCCATCTTCGGCCGCCAACTGCTGGCCCACGTGCCGCTGGCCGCGCATATCCGCCACAGCCTGGAACAGGAACCCGCCGGCGAGCTGCCGGAAAGGAATTTCCTGGATTCGCTGGAGGAATTCCTCAAGCCCGACGAAGCCGAGCGCGTGCTGAAGATCGCGGTGGAGTGGGGCCGCTATGGCGAGATCTATGGCTACGACTACCACACCGGCCTGTTGAGCTTGCCGGAGCGCGCCGCGGGTTAGGGTGGGGAGCGGCGGGCCGGACGGCCCGCCGTGGTGGCGTGATGACCGCGCGATCCGCGCGGTCGGCCTGATCACAGGGCGATGAAGCCCGCGATCACCAGGATGATCAGGCCGTACTTGGTGGCCTTGTAGACGTTGCGGTTCCAGGCCTTGAAGGCCTTGCGCTTCTGGTCGATGACCCAGTGCGCATGGGTCAGCTTGTTGATGGCGCCGGTCTGGTCGCCGCCGTCGTTGGGCGAGCTGGCCGCCGACATCACCACGCGGCCGAACCAGCGGTTGAAAGCCTCGGCCCAGCCCCACTTGAGCGGCCGCTCGACGTCGCAGAACAGGATGATGCGGTTCTGGTCGGTGTGGTTGTAGGCCTCGTGCACGTAGGTCTCGTCGAACACCACGCTTTCGCCGTCGCGCCAGCTGTAGGATTCGCCGTCGACGATGATGTGGCAGCGGTCGTCGTTGGGCGTGGTCAGCCCCAGGTGGTAGCGCAGCGAGCCGGCGAACGGGTCGCGGTGGGCGTTGAGCTTGCCGCCCGGCGGCAGCTCGGCGAACATCGCCGCCTTGACCTTGGGCAGCGTCTTCAGGATGGCCACCGTCTTGGGGCACAGTTCCTCGGCCGAGGGGTGGCGGGCGTCATACCACTTCAGGTAGAAGCGCTTCCAGCCGTACTTGAAGAAGGAATTGAAGCCGATGTCGTTGTGGCTGTCGGCCGCCTTGATGCGGCGCAGCTCGGCCATCTGCAGGGCTTCGTCGCGGATCGTTTCCCAGTTGTCGTCCAGCACCTTGAGTTCGGCGATCTCGCTGGTGGTCAGGTAAGGGGTGGACGGCACGCGCGAGGTCAGCACCATGAAGGCGTTGACCGGCGCCAGCAGCACCGAGTGATCCAGCAGTTGCCGGCCCAGCGGCAGCTTGACGCGGCCACGGAAGTGCGCGAACAGGATGGCGGCAAGCCAGATCCCGGGTATCAGCCATTTCATACGTAAATCTCGTCCTGCGGCGGGTGAGTCAGGTGCAATCGCCTATTGTTACACAGCGTCGCCGAACAGGCCGTGGAGGAATCGTCCGCAGGGCGGTTTTAGGCCCTCCGACTAGGTACAATTCCTCCTATGTCCGAAGCCGTAACAACTCCGTCCCCTTTTGTCCACCTGCGCGTCCATTCCGAGTTCTCGGTAGTGGACGGCATCGTGCGCATTCCCGACCTCATCAAGCGTGTCGCCAAGCTGGGCCAGCCGGCTGTCGCGCTGACCGATCTGTCGAACCTGTTCGGCCTGATCAAGTTCTACAAGGGCGCGCGCGGCGCGGGCATCAAGCCCATCGCCGGCTGTGACGTCTGGCTGAGCAACGACGACGATCCCGCCAAGCCGTTCCGCGTGTTGCTGCTGGTGCGCAACCACCAGGGCTACCTGAACCTGTGCGAACTGCTGTCGCGCGCGTTCCTGACCAACCAGGGCAAGGGCCGGGCCGAGATCCGCCGTGAATGGCTGCAGGGCCAGGACGGCCTGATCGTGCTGTCGGGTGGCCGCGGCGGCGACGTCGGCCAGGCGCTGGACGCCGGCAACGCGGTGTCGGCGCTGGCCTTGGCGCGCCAGTGGGCGCATATGTTCCCGGGCAGCTACTACATCGAGTTGCAACGCGCCGGCATGGACGGCGACGAGGCCTACACCCAGGCCGCCATGCGCCTGGCGGCCGAGGCCGGCCTGCCGGTGGTGGCCACGCACCCGGTGCAGTTCCTGGACGAATACGAATTCCAGGCGCACGAGGCCCGTGTTTGCATCGCCGAAGGCGAGATCCTGGCCAACCCGCGCCGCGTGCGCCGCTTCAGCAAGGAACAGTACCTGCTCAGTTCCGAGGAAATGGCGCGTCGCTTTGCCGACGTGCCCTCGGCGCTGGCCAATACGGTCGAGATCGCCAAGCGCTGCAACCTCAGCCTGGTGCTGGGCAAGCCGCGCCTGCCCAACTTCCCCACGCCCGACGGCGTGTCGCTGGACGACTACCTGGTGCAGTTGTCCGAAGAGGGCCTGGAAAAGCGCATGGCCTTCCTGTTCCCGGATGAAGCCGAGCGCGCGTCCAAGCGCGAGCAGTACTACGAACGCCTGCGCTGGGAATGCAAGACCATCATCCAGATGGGCTTCCCGGGCTACTTCCTGATCGTGCAGGACTTCATCAACTGGGGCAAGAACAACGGCGTGCCGGTCGGCCCGGGCCGGGGTTCGGGCGCCGGTTCGCTGGTGGCGTACGCGCTCGGCATCACCGACCTGGATCCGATCCGCTACGACTTGCTGTTCGAGCGCTTCCTGAATCCCGAGCGGGTCTCGATGCCCGACTTCGATATCGACTTCTGCCAGGACAACCGCGAACGCGTCATCGACTACGTCAAGGAAAAATACGGTCGCGCCGCCGTGAGCCAGATCGCCACCTTCGGCACGCTGGGCGCCAAGGCCGTGGTGCGCGACGCCGGCCGGGTGCTGGACATGCCCTACATGTTCTGCGACGGCCTGTCCAAGCTGATCCCGTTCAACCCGATGGACCCCTGGACGCTCGAGCGCACCCTGAAGGACGAACCGGCCTTCAAGGACCGCTACGAGCAGGAAGAGGAAGTGCGCGCGCTGGTCGACCTGGCCAAGCCGCTCGAAGGCCTGACGCGCAACATCGGCATGCACGCCGGCGGCGTGCTGATCGCGCCCGGCAAGCTCACCGACTTCTGCCCGCTGTATTGCCAGCCGGGGCAGGAGAACAGCGCGGTGTCGCAGTTCGACAAGGACGACGTCGAAGCCGCCGGCCTGGTCAAGTTCGACTTCCTGGGCCTGCGCAACCTGACCATCCTGGACTGGGCCGTGCGCTACGTGCGCCAGTTCAACGAGGACAAGCGCGACTTCGACGTCATGGCGCTCAGCCTCGACGATCCGGCCGCCTACAAGATTCTGTGCGACGCCAACACCACCGCGGTGTTCCAGCTGGAATCGCGCGGCATGAAGGAACTGCTCAAGAAGCTGCGGCCCAACACCTTCGAAGACATCATCGCCATGCTGGCCCTGTACCGTCCGGGGCCGCTGGAATCGGGCATGGTGGACGACTTCGTCAACCGCAAGCACGGCCGCGCCGCGGTGGACTACTTCCACAACGATCTGGAGAGCACGCTCAAGAGCACCTACGGGGTCATCGTCTACCAGGAACAGGTGATGCTGATCTCGCAGATCATCGGCGGCTACTCGCTGGGCGGCGCCGACCTGCTGCGCCGCGCCATGGGCAAGAAAAAGCCCGAGGAAATGGCCAAGCACCGCGAACTGTTCGAGAAGGGCGCCAAGGAAAAAGGCCACGACCCCGACCTCGCGGTCAAGCTGTTCGACCTGATGGAGAAGTTCGCGGGCTACGGCTTCAACAAGTCGCACTCGGCCGCGTACGCGCTGATCTCCTACCAGACCGCCTGGCTCAAGGCCTACCACCCGACCGAGTTCCTGGCCGCCACCATGTCCTCCGACATGGACGACACGGACAAGGTCCAGATCTTCTGCCGCGACGCCCAGGACAACGGCGTCGAGGTGCTGCCCCCCGACGTCAATTTCTCGGGCTACCGCTTCGAACCCGTGGCTGACAAGCACACCGAAAAGGGCAAGCCGCCGCGCACCATGCGCTACGGCCTGGGGGCGGTCAAGGGCACGGGGCAGGGCGCGGTCGAGGACATCCTGCGCGCGCGCAAGGAAGGCGGCCCGTTCCAGAACCTGTTCGACTTCTGCCGCCGCGTCAGCAAGCACGCGGTCAACCGCCGCACCATCGAGGCCCTGATCAAGGCCGGCGCGTTCGACACCATCGAACCCAATCGCGCCGCCATGCTGGCCTCGGTGCCCACCGCCATGGAAGCGGCCGAGCAGGCCGCGCGCAGCGCCAACCAGTCCTCGCTGTTCGGCGACGACAGCAGCGACGTGGTGGCCGGCGAACTGGCCAAGGTCGCGCCGTGGGACCTGCACAAGAAGCTGACCGAGGAAAAATCGGCGCTGGGCTACTACTACAGCGGCCACCTGTTCGACGCCTGGCGCGACGAAGTGCGCCAGATCGTGCCGATGCAGCTGGCGCGGGTCGAGCCGCAGCGCGACCTGCAATGGATGTGCGGGGTGCTGGCCAGCGTGCGCGTCATGATGACCCGTCGCGGCAAGATGGTGTTCGCGGTGCTGGACGACGGCACCGCGCAGGTCGAGATCTCGGTCTTCAACGAGCTCTACGAAAAGCACCGCAACCGCCTGCGCGAAGACCAACTGGTCATCGTCCAGGGCAAGGTCAGCAACGACGACTACTCGGGCGGCATGCGCATCGTCGCCGAGCAGCTCTATGACCTGCAGCTGGCGCGCGAGGCGCGCGCCAAGTCGCTGCGCGTCAAGCTCAACGGCGGCGCCGACGCCGCGCGCCTGCGCCAGATGCTCAACCCGTTCCGCGCCGAGCCCGAGAACGGCATCCCCGGCGTGCCGGTGGACATCGTCTACACCAAGAACAATTTCCTGTGCACGGTGCGGCTGGGCGAGGAATGGCGGGTCCGCATGGCCGATACCCTGCTCGAAAACCTGAATGCCTGGACCAAGCCCAACGGCGTGGAGGTCACCTACTGATGCGTATCGTCCATTCGGAAGCCGCCACCAGTTTCGGTGGCCAGGAAGGCCGGATCTTCAAGGAAATGAACGCCATGCGCGCGCGTGGCCATCACCTCGAAGCCATCTGTCAGCCCACCGCCCTGCTGGCCGAGCGCCTGTCGGATGCCGGGTTCACGGTGCACACGCTGGAAATGGACGGTCCCGTCAATTACGTCAAGGGCGTCATCGCCATCCGCCGCATCCTGCGCGAAGGGCGTTTCGACGTGCTCAATACCCACAGCCGGCGCGATACGGTGATCGCCGCGGCGGCCGGCCGGCTGGCGGGCACGCCGCTGATCGTCCGCACCCGCCACTTGTCCAACAAGGTCGGTTCGTTGTGGTCATACACGCGCCTGCCGCACCGCGTCACCACCGTCAGCGACCACGTGCGCGAGCATCTGATCGGGCGCGGCGTGCCGGCCGACCACGTCGCCACGGTCTATTCGCCCATCGTGTTGCCGCCGCCGGTCGAGCATTCCACGCTGCGCGAGGAACTCGGCCTGGCGGCCGATGACGTGGTGGTCGGCTGTGTGGCTGTGATGCGCGCCACCAAGGGCCACAAGGACCTGATCGACGCCATCGCGCCGCTGATGGCCGCCCGTCCCAACCTGCACCTGGTGTTCGTGGGCGGGGGATCGCCGGTGTTCGAGCAGACCCAGGCCTACGTGGCCGAACGCGGCCTGGCCGATCGCATCCACCTGATGGGGATGCGGCGCGACGTGCCCAACCTGCTGGCCGGCTGTGATCTGTTCGCGCTGGCGACCCAGCAGGAAGCGTCCGGCACCGTCTACGTCGAGGCCCAGGCCAGCGGCCTGCCGGTCATCGGCACCGATGTCGGCGGGGTTTCCGAGATGTTCCGCGACGGCGAAACCGGCATCCTGGTGCCGCCGAAGGACCCGGCCGCGCTGACCGCCGCGCTCGAAAGACTGGTCGATGACGCCGCGCTGCGCCACCGCATGGGCGAGGCGGGCCGCAAGATGGTCTGGGAAGAAGGCGTGTTCTCGCCCGCCCGCCTGGCCGAAACCACCGAAGCCGTCTACGCCCGCTGGCTGGCGGAGCGGCGCGGATGAACGCGCCCAACGTCCCGGTGTTGATGTATCACCACGTCACGCCGGCCGGCGGCATGATCGCCGCCACCCCCGAGGTTTTTGAGGCGCAGATCGCGCGCCTGGCGCGGGCCGGCTACCAGTCGCTGTCGACCGACCAGTTCGCCGCCTACCTGGCCGGCGCGCCGGCGCCCGAGCGGTCGGTGCTGATCACGTTCGACGACGGCTATCTCAACAACTGGGTCCATGCCCATCCGGTGCTGGCGCGCCACGGCATGCGCGCCGTGCTGTTCACCATTACCGGCTGGATCGGCGACGGGCCGGCGCGCCCGCACGCGGGGCAGGGCCTGCCGTTGCCCGCCACGCCCGACCACGACGCCTGCAAGAAGCTGATCGCGGCCGGGCGCGGCGACGAGGCCATGCTGCGTTGGAGCGAAATCGAGGCGATGCGCGCCGCCGGCACTTTCGAGTTTCATTCGCATACCCACACCCACACGCGCTGGGACAAGGTCTGCGGCGCCGACACCGAGGCCAAGCGGGCCCATATCGCGCGGGAACTGTCCGATTCGCGCGAGACGCTGATCCAGCGCCTGGGGCAGGCCAGTGATCATCTTTGCTGGCCGCAGGGCTATTTCGACGCCGACTACGTGGCGGCCGCCAGGCAGGCGGGCTTTCGGCACTTGTACACTACCGACCCTTTCGGCCAGAACACGCCTGGCGCCGACCCCGGCCACATCTACCGCTTCGCGGTGCGCAACCAGGGCGGTACCTGGTTGAACCGGCGCCTCTGGCTGTCGCGCGATCCCTTCTGGGGGCCGCGCTATCACGCCTGGAAAGCCTGGAAAAAGCGTCTTAGGAATCGCGGATGAAGTTATCAGTCATAGTCATCACCAAGAACGAGGCGGCCAACATCGCCGAATGCCTCAAGTCGGTTGCTTTCGCCGACGAGTTCATCGTCGTGGATTCGGGCAGCACCGACGGCACGGTGGAGCTGGCCAGGGCCCTGGGGGCGCGGGTCGAAGTGACCTCCGACTGGCCCGGCTTCGGTCCGCAGAAGAACCGCGCGCTGGACCTGGCCACCGGTGACTGGGTGTTGTCGATCGACGCCGACGAGCGTGTCACGCCGGAGCTGGCGCGCGAGATCCAGGACACCCTGGCCGCGCCGCGCGCCGACACCTACGAGATCGCCCGCCTGTCGAATTTCTGCGGCCGCGACATCCGCCACAGCGGCTGGTGGCCCGACTACGTGCTGCGCCTGTTCAAGCGCGGCGCCGCGCGCTTCAATGACGCCGCCGTGCACGAGCGCGTGGTGCCGGCCAATGGCCAGCCGCCGCTGCAGCTCAAGGGCTACTTCCATCATTACCCGTACGACAACCTGGACGCGCTGGTCACCAAGATCAACCGCTACTCGTCGGACGCCGCCGCCATGATGTACGCCAAGGGGCGCCGCACTTCCGTGTTCGGCGCGCTGGGCCACAGCTTCTGGACTTTCGTGCGCATCTACCTGATCCGGCGCGGCTTCCTCGACGGCCGCCACGGCCTGGTGCTGGCGGTGACCGCGGCGGCGGGCAGTTTCTTCCGTTACTCGAAGCTGATGTTCCTGGCCGAGAAGAACAAGTGAAGATTCTCTACACCAATTTCCACGCCGGCAACGGCGGTGGACACGTCACCTACATCATCAACCTGTGCCGCGCCCTGGCCGCCGAGCACCAGATCACGGTCGCCGCGCCCGCCAGCAGCCGCCTGTACCGCTACGCCAAGGCGATCCCCGGCGTCACGGTCGCGGACATGCGCTACACCACGCGGCCCTCGTCCTGGTTCAAGGACCGCGCGCGGCTGCGCCGCCTGATCAAGGACGGCGGCTTCGACATCATCCATGCCAACGGCTCGGCCGATCACAAGCAGGTGATGCTGGCCACGCTGGCGATGGCGCGCCGCCCGCGCATCGTGTTCACCAAGCACAACGACCATCCGCTCACCAGTTTCGGCCACAAGCTGCGGGTGGCGCTGGCCACCGACCACAGCATCGCGGTCAGCGACTACATCCACGGCCTGCTGTCCGATTCGCCGTACCGCAAGCGTCCCATCACCACCATCCGCCACGGCATCGACACTCAGTTCTTCGCGCCGCCGGCGCCCGAGAGCGTCGACAAGCTGCGCGAACTCTTTTTCGGCCCGCAATGGCGCGGCAAGCTGCTGCTGGGCAGCGCCGGCGGCACCGACTACGACAAGGGCTGGCTCGACCTGGTGGCCGCGGTGGCGGCCTTGCCGCCGAGCGACAAGGAGCGGGTGCTGCTGCTCGTGGCCGGCGATCCGCCGTCCGAAGCCAAGCTGGAGCGGGTGCGCGAATTGGGCATGACCGATCAGCTGCGTTTTCCCGGCCTGCTCGACGACGTGCGGGCCGCCTTGGCCGCGTGCGATGCCGGTTTCGTGCTGTCGTACCGCGAGGCGTTGTCGTTCGCCTGCCGCGAGATCATGGGCCTGGGCCTGCCTGCCCTGGTCACCAACGTCGGCGGCCTGCCCGAGAACGTGAATGACGGCGTCGACGGCTGGATCGTGCCGGTGCGCGACGTGGCCGCCATGACGGCGCGCCTGCGCATCATGCTGGACGATCCCGGCCAGGTCCGCGCCATGGGCGCGAACGCCCGCGAAACCGCGGTGCGCGACTTCAACCTGGCGCGTTTCGCGCAAGCCACGGTCGACGTCTACCAGCGTACGTTGGGCGGACACTGAGCCTTATAATCCGCGCTATGTCTATCCCAATTCTCATGTACCACCAGATCGGCGAGCCCAATCCCAAGGGCACGCCGTTTCGCGGCCTGACGGTGCACCCGGACGATTTCGCGCGCCAGATGCGCTGGATGCGCTTCCTGGGTTATCGCGGCCTGTCGATGCGCGACATCATGCCGTACGTGCGCGGCGAGCGCCACGGCAAGGTATTCGGCCTGACCTTCGACGACGGCTACCGCAACGTGGTCCAGAATGCGATGCCGGTGCTGGACAAGCTCGGCTTCACGGCCACCAACTACCTGGTGGCCAACCAGTTCGACGGCGGCAATGTCTGGGACGCCAAGATCGGCATTCCCTTTTCGCCCCTGATGACCGTCGACGAGATGCGCCAGTGGGCCGCCTCCGGCCACGAGGTCGGCTCGCACACCCTGGATCACGTCCACCTGCCCGAAATGACGCCCGAAGAGGCGCGCCGCCAGATGGTCGAGTCCAAGGACGTGCTGGAGCAGGCTCTCGGCGCGCCGGTCACCGCCTTCTGCTATCCCTACGGCGACCATGGCCCGGAACACCTGGTCATGGCGCGCGAGGCGGGCTACGACAACGCCACGTTGACCAAGCGCGGCCTGGCGCGCGCCAGCGACGATCCCTTCGGCCTGCCGCGAGTGACCGTGTCGCGTTCGACCGGCATCTTCCGTTTCCTGCAGAAATGCCTGACGCGCTATGAAGACACCCGCGGGCGCCGCTGAGCGGCGGCTGCGCATCGCACTGCTGGTCGACCGCTTCGGCAACCGCTTCGGCGGCGCCGAGGCCTACGGCGTCGAACTCATGCGCGTGCTGGGCCAGCGCCACGATATTTCCGTGGTGGCGCGCGACTTCGACAGCGATCTGCCGTTTCCCTTCCACCCGGTGCGCTTTCCCGGCTGGCTGCCCAGCTGGATGCGGGTGCTGTATTTCGCCTGGAAGGCCGATCGCCTGACCCGTGGCCGCTACGACATCGTCCATTCGCACATGAACGGCTGGGCCGGCGAAATCCAGGTCATGCACGTCACGCCAGTACGCTACAACCGCCTGACCCGGGCCAAGCCGCTCAAGCGTGTACTCGCCTGGCTCAGCCCGCGGCTGGCCACGTATCTGTTGCTCGAGAAATTCCGGGTGCGCCGCGCGCCCGCCCGTCGGGTGGTGGCGGTGTCCGGCCTGATCATGGACCAGTTGCACCGCAGCTACGGTCCGCAGCTGCCGGTCGAGATCATCGCGCCCGGCGTCAAGCTGCCCGCGCCGGAAGCGGCGGACTCGCGCGCCGCCACGCGCGCCTCGCTGGGCTGGGAGGCAGACACCATCGGTTGCCTGCTGGTGGCTCGCAACCCGCTGCGCAAGGGGCTGCCCGCGCTGCTGGACGCGCTGGCGCTGCTGCCCGCGCCGTACCGCCTGCTGGTGGTGGGAGCCGACGCCGCGACCCGCGACCGGGTGCGCGCGGCCGGCGCGGTGGCCAATCGCGTCACGCTGGTCGATCCCACGCCCGATGTCGCCAGGTACTTTGCCGCGGCCGACATCTACGCCCATCCGACGCTCAACGACAGCTACGCCATGGCGCCGCTGGAAGCCATGTCGCATGGCTTGCCGGTCGTGGTCAGTTCCCCCGCCTACTGCGGATTCGCGCAATACCTGTCGGCCGGCAAGGATGCCCTCATCCTGCAGGATCCGCGCGATGGCGCGCAGCTGGCGCAGGCCCTGCAGCGCCTGGGCGACGAACCCGAACTGCGCGCGGCGCTATCCGAGCGCGGCCTGGCGATCGCGCGCGACCAGAGCTGGGAGACCGTGGCGTCGCGCTACGAAGACCTCTACCACGGGGTGCTGGCCGAGCGCGGCTGACAAGCGGCCGCAGGCAAAAAAAACGGGACCGCAAGGTCCCGTTTTCGCTTTCAACGCGTCGGCGCCGTGGCCCGTTCCAGTTCCCCCAGCCAGCGGATCGCATATTCGCGCTCGGATCCGCACATTTCGGGCTGGGCCTGCAGCCCGCCGCAGAAAGCCGGACGCTCGGGCTGGCCGAAGAGGGCGCAACGCATGTCCGGCAGCAGCTGGATACAGGGCACGCCTGCCGGCTTGCCGTCGGGCATGCCGGGAATCGGCCGCGTGATCGACGGCGCGATGCAACAGGCGCCGCACCCCGGCCGGCACGCCAGCGAGGCCGGCATCTTCAGACCCACCCGCGCAGCCAGTAGACGAACAGGCCGGCGTATTCCTTGATGATGGAGCGGCTGGCGTCGAACGTGCGCTGGTCGGGCAGCCACGGGTTCAGCGAACCATCGGCGGGCGCCACGATCTGCGGGGGCGCGGGCGCGGCGATGGCGATCACGCCCTGCTTGGAGAACGCCGCCATGGCGCGCGGCATGTGCAGGGCGGACGTGACCAGCAGCACCTTGCCGATGCCGCGGGTCTTGAGCTGGTCTTCGGTCAGGGCCGCATTCTCGTAAGTGGTGCGGCTGGCGTTTTCCAGGATCAGGGCCGATTCCGGCACGCCCTGTTGGCGGATGGCGTGGGCCATGCCGCGCGCCTCGCTCACGTCGCCTTCCAGCGCGCCGCCCGACAGCACCACCTTGGGCGCCCGGCCCGCCAGGTAGAGCTGGGCCGCGGTGTCGACGCGCACCACGGCGGTGTCCTTGTCGTAGGGCAGGAACCAATTGGCGCGGCCATTGGCGGTATTGCCGCCCAGCACCACGATGGCGTCGGCGGTGGGAGACTCGGCGGGCGGCAGGTGCGGATAGCGGTTTTCCAGCGCGCCGCCGAGCCAGAGCGAAGTCACCGGAAGCGACCACGCCAGCGCCCACAGCAGGCCGGCGAGGATCAGGGCGCCGCCGGTCTTGCGCAGCCGGAACAGGCCCAGCACCAGGCCGACCACCACCAGGGTCAGGCACAGGTTGTAGGGAATGATCAGATTCGTGAGGTAGCTCGACATGGTCATTTCAAGACAAACTGTTTACCGCGCATTGTCCAGCATGGCGTTGGCCTGCTGTTGCACCGCCTCGGCGGATGGCCACGCCGTTTCCGAACCGATGCACACCGCCCGGGGCGACCACGGTCCGGTCCGGCCGGGGCGGGTGACGCCGAATAGCGTGAGTTCCCGCGCGCCGGCCGCCGCGGCGACGTGCGAAACGCCGGAATCGTTGCAGACCACCAACGCTGCTTTGGTCGTCAACGCGGCGAACGCGCCCAGGGACAAGGGAGGCAGCAACTGCGCGCTCGGGGCATTGCGCCGGGCTTCGTCGGTTTCCGCCGGAGGGGGGCACATTACCACGGTATGGCCCCGTGCCTGCAAGGCGCGGGTAAGTGTATCGAATCCTGGCCACACCTTGATCTTTCCCTTGTGCAGCCCGGTGGCCGTGGGCGCGATCAGGACGAAGCGCTGCCCGGCCAGGCCCGCCGCCTCCAGGGCCAGGTCGGCGGCGCCCTGGTGCGTTGGCGTCAGGGGCAGGTCGAGTGTGGGAGCCGGGTCGGCGGGGCCGGTGGGCAGACCCCAGCGGGCCAGCGCTTCGCGTGTCAGGTGATGCCAGGACTGCACCGCGTGCAGGGCGGCGTCCGGCTTGGCTACCGGCCAGCGCAACAGGAAGCTGCGGCCGTCGTCGCGATAGCCCGCCGATGGCACTCCCGCCAGCCGGAACACCAGCGCGCTGGACAGCGAATCCGGCAACAACAGGCCGCGGGCGCGCCGCCCCTCGGCGCCCAGGGCGCGGCGATGGGCGCTGACCGTGGCTCTATCCGGCCCCACTTTTCCCAGCATCGGCAGGAACTCCCGTTTGTCGATCCCGTCCAACAGGTCCCGCGCCCAGGGGCGGGCACAGATAACCAGGGGCAGGCCGGCGGCCTGCAAGGCCCGCAGGCTGGGCAGGCTCATGCAGACATCGCCCACCCAATTGGGCAGGCGGACGTAGAGGCAACTGATTTCGGACATGGACAGGCGCACCGCGCGATAGGAACTGAAAGGGGGACGCCCGGCCCCGCGCGGCAACGCGTAGCCAGTACAATCCGGGGCACAATTGTATAAAAGCGAGTGATTCCATTGAATTCTGCCGCACGCAACGCGCCCGCAGGCTCCCAGCCTGTCAAAGCTGAACTCTGGAGCCGAATCTATAGCCGGGTCGGTTCCTACTGGAAGGGGCTGGTGCTGGCGACCCTGCTGATGGCCGGCGCCGCCGCCACGCAGCCCACGCTGGCCGTCATTATGCAGCCCCTGCTGGACGACGGCTTCTCGGGCGCCAAACCGTACTATGTCTGGGCGCTGCCGCTGGCGGTGGTCGGGTTGATCTTCCTGCGCGGCGTCTGCAACTTCTTCAGCGACTACCTGCTGGCCTGGGTCGCCAACAACGTTCTGCTGGGCATGCGGCGCGACATGTTCGAACGCCTGCTGGGCCTGCCCGACGCCGATTTCAAGCGCGGCGACACCGGCCGCCTGCTGAACCGCTTCACCATCGACGCGGGCAACGTCACCGGCTACGCCACCGACGTCATCACGGTGCTGGTGCGAGAAACCCTGGTGGTCATCGCCCTGATCTGCGTGCTGCTGTACACCTCGTGGGTGCTGACCCTGATCATCCTGATCATGCTGCCCGTCTCGGTGCTGATCGCGCGCACCTTCATCAAGCGCCTGCGCCGCATCAACCGCGACACCGTCAACATGAACGCCGAGCTGACCCGGGTGGTCAGTGAGGGCATCGACGGCCAGCGCGTCATCAAGCTGTTCGACGGCTACGAGGTCGAACGCGGCCGCTTCGATTTCGTCAGCAGCCGCCTGCGCCGCTTCGCCATGCGCACCGCCACCGCCGACGCCGCCCTGACGCCCCTGACGCAGGTGTGCATCTCGATCTCGGTGGGCGCGGTCATCGCCGTCGCCCTGGGCCAGGCCAACAACGGCTCGCTCACGGTCGGCAGCTTCGCCTCCTTCATGGCCGCGCTGGCCCAGATATTCGACCCCATCAAGCGCCTGACCAACCTGGCCGCCCGCATGCAGAAGATGCTGGTGTCGGCCGAAAGCGTGTTCACCCTGATCGACCAGGTGCCCGAAAGCGACACCGGCACGCGCGAACTGCCCGAGCCCGTGCGCGGCAAGGTCGAGTTCCGCAACGTCACCCACCGCTTCGCCGACGCCGACCGCGACACCATCAATGATGTGTCCTTCGTGGTCGAACCCGGCCAGACCGTGGCGCTGGTGGGACGCTCCGGCAGCGGCAAGACCACGCTGGTCAACATGCTGCCGCGCTTCGTGCTGGCCGACAGCGGCGCCATCTACGTCGACGACGTGCCGATCAACGACCTTAAGCTGCGCAGCCTGCGTTCCCACCTGTCGCTGGTCAGC
Organism: Achromobacter sp. CSND-B12; assembly: GCF_052906545.1. NCBI lineage: Bacteria > Pseudomonadati > Pseudomonadota > Betaproteobacteria > Burkholderiales > Alcaligenaceae > Achromobacter > Achromobacter sp. CSND-B12. The sequence continues at coordinate 5,318,671 of NZ_JBREGJ010000001.1, forward strand.
CAGGACGTGGTGCTGTTCGACGACACCATCGCCGCCAACGTCGGCTACGGCGCCCTGGGCGAAGCCAGCGAGCAGCAGGTGCGTGACGCGCTGGCCGCCGCCAACCTGCTCGATTTCGTCGAAGGCCTGCCGCAGGGCATCAACACGCCGGTGGGCGAAAACGCCGCCCGCCTGTCCGGCGGCCAGCGCCAACGCCTGGCGATCGCCCGCGCCCTGATCAAGAACGCGCCGATCCTGATCCTCGACGAGGCCACCTCCGCGCTCGACAACGAGTCCGAACGTCAGGTGCAGGCCTCGCTCGAGCGCCTGATGAAGGGGCGCACGACGCTGGTCATCGCGCACCGCCTGTCCACGGTGCAGAACGCCGACCGCATCATCGTGCTGGACGCCGGCAAGATCGTCGAGCAGGGCGCCCACGCCGAGCTGCTGGCCGCCGACGGCCTGTACGCCTCGCTCTACAACATGCAGTTCCGCGAAGACTGATCGCGTGCGCGGCGCCCGGGGCGCCGCGCCAGGCCACCCAGGAGCCGCCCATGTCCCTGCCCGCAGAAGGCAACCAGCTGGTCAACGTCGTCGTCCTGCTGGGCGCGGCGGTGGTGGCGGTCCCCTTGTTCAAGCGCCTGGGACTCGGTTCCGTCCTGGGTTACCTGGCCGCCGGCCTGGCCATCGGCCCGTTCGGCATCGGCTGGTTCTCCGATCCCCGTTCCATCCTGCATGTGGCCGAACTCGGCGTGGTGATGTTTCTGTTCATCATCGGCCTGGAAATGCAGCCGTCGCGGCTATGGAAGCTGCGCGGGGAGATCTTCGGCCTGGGCGTGGCCCAGGTGGTGGCCTGTGGCGCGCTGTTGACGGCGGTCGGCCTGTTGGCCGGATTGTCGGGGCCGGCGGCCTTCATGGCGGCGATGGGTTTCGTGCTGTCGTCCACCGCCATCGTCATGCAGATACTGGCCGAGCGCGACGAGACCGCCAGCGCCCAGGGCCAGCGCATCGTTTCCATCCTGCTGCTCGAAGACCTCGCCATCGTGCCCCTGTTGGCCCTGGTGGCGTTGCTGGCGCCGGCAGGCACCACCGAGCATGGCGATCCCTGGCTGCAGGCGGCCATCGCCATCGGTTGCGTCCTGGCGCTGCTGGCGGCCGGGCGCTGGTTGCTCAATCCTCTGTTCCGCCTGCTGGCGGCCGCGCATGCCCGCGAAGTGATGACCGCCGCCGCGCTGCTGGTGGTGCTGGGCGCGGCGCTGCTGATGGAATTGGGCGGCCTGTCGATGGCCATGGGCGCCTTCCTGGCCGGCGTGCTGCTGTCCGAGTCCACCTTCCGCCATCAGCTGGAGGCCGAGGTCGAGCCGTTCCGCGGCATCCTCCTGGGCCTGTTCTTCCTGGGCGTCGGCATGTCGCTGGACCTGGCCGCGGTGGCGCGTGAATGGCAGTTGATCCTGGCGGGCGTGCTGGTCTTCATGCTGGTCAAATCGGTGGGCGTCTACCTGGTCGCCCGGCTGTTGCGCGCCAGCCATGCCGAGGCCGTGACCCGCGCGGCGTTGTTGGCCCAAGGGGGCGAATTCGCCTTCGTGCTCTACGGCGCCGCCGCGGCCGCGGGCATCTTCGATGCGCACCTGGCCGCCGTGCTGATCGCCGTGGTCATCATTTCCATGGCCTTGACGCCCTTGTGCGTACTGGCGCTGCGCTGGCTGCTGCCCAAACCCGTCCCCTCGATGGAAGGGGTGGACGTGGCCCGGGACCTGGAAGGTTGCGCGCTGATCGTGGGTTTCGGCCGTTTCGGCCAGATCGTGACGCAGGCGATGCTGGCGCGCGACATGAAGGTCTCGATCCTGGATATCGACACCGATGCCATCCGCGCGGCCGCCAAATGGGGCGTCAAGGTTTATTACGGGGACGGTACCCGCATCGACATGCTGCGCACGGCCGGCGCCGAAACCGCCAAGGCCATCCTGATCTGTATCGACAATCCGCAGTCAGTCAACCACATGGTCAAGCTGATCAAATCGGAATTCCCCCTGGTGCAACTGGTGGTGCGGGCCTATGACCGCATCCATTCCCTGGCGCTGGCCAGGGAAGGGGTCGACTACCAGGTGCGCGAGACCCTGGAATCGGCCCTGGTTTTCGGCGAAGCCGCGCTGCGCGCCATCGGCGTGCCGCCGGACGAAGCCGCCGACGTGGTGGCGGACGTGCGCAAGCGGGACACCGACCGGTTCGAGCTGGAGGTGGCCGGCGGCTTGTTCGCCGGGCGCTCGCTGCTGTACGGCAACATGACCGGCCCGGCGGATGGCAGGAACGACCAGCCGGACCGTGAAACCGTGGCGCCGGCCGGGCATGCGGAGCCTGGCGCGCCGGCATGACCGCCGTATGACAAGCGACCCGTATCGCGTATTACAGCCTCTTTGCATTACTTTACGCATCATTTCACGCGCAAGTCCGATCGGCTGAGGTAGATTTAGCTTCAAGCGCGCTCCACTTCCGGAGCGTTTCTGCCAGGGGGCTGCCATGCTGCAATCGGATCGGATTTCCACGACCCCGCAAGCGGTCGCGCTTGAGCTTGCACGCCGTCAAGCCACGACCCTGCGTTGCGGGTTTTGCGCGGGCGCCATGCGCCAGCTCGTCCTGTCGGCGGGCGGGGCCGGCCCCGCCTGGGCCATCAGCGCCCATCGCGAAACCGACAAGGCGCGCGGCGCCAAGGCCTTCCCCTTCCGGATCGCCGCCACGCTGTCCTGACGCGCTGGCCCGGCCGCGCGGCCGTGGGGGGCGCGTGGCCGGCTGCCATCGCCACGCGGCGCTTGCCGGCCTGGCGCCACCAGGCAAGATGCCCGGTCGGCGCCATGCCGATACGGCTTTCGATATCGATCGGTACGCCCCGGCGTGGATCCGCCGACGCCGTTCCTGGCTGTGAACGGGCGCCATCTTGCATGGTCGCCCGCGCTTGCGGCATCATGACCCGTAAAAGGCATGACACCCCGCCGCGATCGCGAAGGAGCGCCGTATTGAAGTCCCATGGGTTTCTACATCGCAGCCTGTACGCCCTCGCGGGGTTGATCGCCATCGGCATCTGCGCCGCCTCGATCGCGTTGCTCTGGACGGACCGGCGCATCACCTGGAACCTCGCCTACGTCGCCGCCGGCAACCTGACGGAAGTGCTGTCGGCCGACATCAGCCGCACCATTCGCGTCTATGACCTGTCGCTGCAAGGCGTCATTGAACGCCTGCAAGAGCCGGGTATCGAAGACCTGCCACGCGGCACCCTGCATCGCTTCCTGTTCGACCGCGCCGCCAGCGCCGAGTACCTTGGCACCATCCTCATCCTGGACCGCGACGGAAACGTCCGCTACGACTCACAGAGCCTCGATCCTCCCATCGCCAATTTCGCCGACCGCGACTTCTTCCAGGTCCATCGCGACAGGCCCGACGCCGGCATGTATGTCAGCCGCCCGTACCTCAGCCGCTTGCGCGGCGGCGACGAGAGCATCGGCATCAGTCGCCGGCTTGCCGCGCCCGACGGCAGCTTCGCCGGCGTGGTCTCCGGGTCGCTGCGCCTGGCCTATTTCCGCGAGCGCTTCGCCGGGCTGTCGATCGGCCCGCGCGATTCCATCACCATCTTCCGCAACGATGGCGCGGTGCTCGCGCGCACGCCTTATTCCTCCGCGGACCTGGATGCCGACATCGGCCAGGAACCGGACTTCCAGCAATTCCTGATCCGCCGCGAAGGCGTGTTCGTCGGCGCGCTGGCGCCGGATGGCGTCGACCGTCTTTATACCTTCGACAGCGTGCCCGGCACGCCGCTGGTCATCGACGTCGCGATGGCGGTCGACGAAGTCCTGGCGCCATGGGAACGACGGGCGATGCTGGTCATCCCCATCACCCTGGCGCTGTTCGCCTCGGTGGTGGCGCAGGTCGTGCTGTACCGGCGCGAGACGCGGTTGCGCCTGGAAGTGGAGACCAGGCTTGAAAAAGAGGCCCAGACCGATGGCCTGACAGGTATTGCCAACCGCCGCACCTTCGATGAAGCACTGGCGCGCGAATGGGCCAGCGCGGGCCGCGACGGCGAACCCTTGTCACTGCTGTTTCTCGACGCCGACCGCTTCAAGCTCTACAACGACCGCTATGGTCACCAGGAGGGCGACGAGCTGCTCAAGATACTGGCGCTGACCGTGCGCGGCAAGGCGCGGCGCCCTCGCGACCTGGCGGCGCGCTATGGCGGAGAGGAGTTCGTGGCACTGTTGCCCAATACCCCGCTCGAGCATGCGATCGACATCGCCGAACGCATACGCCAGGCCGTGGTCGGCCTGCACGCGCAGCACGAAGACAACGAAGGCGGCATTGTCACCGTCAGCATCGGCGTGGCCACCGCGGTGCCCCGGCCGGGCGACGAAGTCGCCGCCCTGGTTGAAGCCGCCGATGCGGCCGTCTACCGTGCCAAGGAGGCCGGGCGCAACCGCGTCGTGGCTGCCGGCCCATGACGGGCGTCGACCTGTCGCCGCCGTCGCGGACGCCAAGAAAAACGGGACGGCCGTTGCAAGGACCGTCCCGTCGAGATGCCAGCGAGGCGCTCAGCGGCCGAGCATGACGGCCTGCAGGCGGGTTTGCGCCTGTTGCACCTTCTGCGCCTGGGCGGTCAATTCCTGCAGCAGCTTGTTCAGCTCGGCCAGCACGGCCGGGTCCTGCACCCGCGGCGCCGGGCCCGTCAGGTCGATCTGCGCCTTGTGCGTTTCGACGTATTCCGCCACCTTGAGGCTGCTGTCCAGCGTGCCGCTGATTTGCGGCAACACTTCGCGGAAGGTGTCGGCCGGCACCGTCACCGTCTTGGCGTAGGCCTTGTCATACACCGCCTTCAGGTCGTCGGGCTGCTTCAGTTGCGCGCGCGCCGCGTCCGCCTTGGCCTGCTCCTTGGTCAGGGCCTCGCCCATGTCCTTGAGCGCGGCCTGCACCGTCTTGATGTCATCGCGCCGGGCCACCACGTCGTTCAGCGAACGCACGGCGCCCTTCTGCATCAAGCTGCCCATCGGCTTGACCGAAGCGTCCATGCCGGCATTGAAATCGGTGATCACAGCATACTGCGCGGCGTAGTCGCCGAAGGACTTCTTCTCTTCTTCCGTCAGCTGCGGCACGCGCACGCCCGGCTTGTCGACGATGCGGGTCTGCAGGAACTGCGTGAACGCCGCGCGTTGCTCAGGCTCCTTGTTGCCGCAAGCGGTCAGCGCCAGCGGCAACGCCAGGGCCAGCAGCACGAAAGGACGGAATAGGGATTTCATTACGTGATTCTCCGGAAAACATGGGAAATGGCGCGCCCCTTTTAAAACCGGGGGTGGCCAGCCGGGGGCGAGCTTATCGGGTCGTGGCCTTCGTCGCCATTGGTTTCAAACTTCATTTCAATCGAAGTGCCAAGATACAAAATTCACACACATTGACGTGAAAATTTGCATGGCAGCTGGTACGCGCGAGCGGGCGTAGGCAGGGCGGAGTACGGCCGCCATGAAGGATGGTCACGATGGAGTAAGGCCGCCATGAAAGAAGAAAGCCGCTGTCGCGGCTTTCCGGCATCACAGATCATGGAGTACCGGCCATGGGCCGGCAAGGCTGCGGGTTTCAAACTAGGATGATGTCGTACTTTTCCTGCGAATACGTGCTCTCGACTTCCAGCGACACCCGCTTGCCCACGAAATCGCCCAGCATCGCCAGGTGCTGGCTTTCCTCTTCCAGGAACAGGTCCACCACGTCCTGCGACGCCAGGATGCGGAATTCCTTGGGATTGAACTGGCGCGCCTCGCGCAGGATCTCGCGCAGGATCTCGTAGCAGACCGTGCGCGGCGTGCGCACGTTACCGCGCGACTCGCACATGGGGCAGGGCTCGCACAGCTGGTGCGCCAGCGAATCACGGGTGCGCTTGCGCGTCATCTCCACCAGGCCCAGCTGCGTGAAGCCATTGACCGTCATGCGGGTGCGGTCGCGCGCCAGCGCCTTCTTCAGTTCGGCCAGCACGGTCTCGCGGTGCTCCTGTTCCTCCATGTCGATGAAGTCCAGGATCACGATGCCGCCCAGGTTGCGCAGCCGCAATTGACGGGCAATGGCCTGCGCGGCTTCCAGATTGGTCTTGAAGATGGTGTCGTCGAAGTTGCGGCCGCCGACGAAGCCGCCGGTATTGACGTCGACCGTGGTCAACGCCTCGGTCTGGTCGATGATCAGGTAGCCGCCCGACTTCAGGTCGACGCGGCGCGACAGGGCCCGCGCAATCTCCTCATCGACGTTGGCCGTATCGAACAGGGGGCGCTCTCCGCTGTAATGCTGGATGCGATCGACCACGGAAGGCGTATAGACGCGGGCCCATTCCAGCATCGCCGCGGTGGTGGTGCGCGAGTCGACCAGGATGGCGCCCGTCGACGGCCCTACCATGTCGCGCAGCACTCTCTGCGCCAGTGTCAGGTCCTGGTGCAGCAGCGCCGGCGCCGGTTGGGTGCGGGCCGCGGCCTGCACACTGGTCCAGAGCTTGCGCAGGTATTCCAGGTCGGCCGCCAATTCCTCGTCATTGGCGCCTTCGGCCTGGGTGCGCACGATGAAGCCGCCTTTTTCCTCGCTCGGCATCAACGCCTGCAGCCGCTCGCGCAGTTGGATGCGCTCGGATTCCGAGTCGATCTTCTGCGAAATGCCGATGTGCGGATCGTGCGGCAGGTATACCAGCATGCGGCCGGCCATGCTGATCTGCGTCGACAGGCGGGCGCCCTTGGTGCCCAGGGGATCCTTGACCACCTGGACCATGATGGTCTGCCCCTCGAACAGCAGTTTTTCGATGGGCGTTGGCGTCAGGCCCTGGCTGCGCTCGCCCCGGTTCTCGCGCAGGTCCGCGATGTGGATGAAGGCGGCCCGCTCCAGGCCGATGTCGATGAAGGCGCTCTGCATGCCCGGCAGCACCCGGACCACGCGTCCCAGGTAGATATTGCCGACGTGCCCGCGCTGGATGCTGCGTTCCACGTGCAGCTCCTGCACCGATCCTTGCTCGACCAGCGCGACGCGGGTCTCGAAAGGCGTGACGTTGATCAGGATATCTTCGCTCAACGCGATGGTGGGGGGCATGGGGGCATCTTCTCCAAGTTAAGGGCAGTGCGGCGCAAGGCGAATAGTAAACGTACCGGCGCGCCGGGCAAGCGGCGCGGCGCCCTGCTGGCGAGATCGCCTATCCATATGGATAAGAGGGGGCGAGGGAGGCGCCCTATATATCTATATAGATAGGGAAGACTGCGCCATCGGCACGCGGGCACACAACGCTATCTATATAGAGAGACGAGGCGTTGGACAAGTGCGCGAGCAGGGAACGGACGGCCCGCGGGCGGCTTGCGTTCCGATGTCCTGCAAAATTCATCAGTCTTTTTGCGTCCGGCGTGTGACAAGCCGAAATTCTGTGCTATAGTCTCGCTCCTTCGCAGTTCAAGCAGTTTTGTTGAGCGGCGAGGCCAGGCAAGTACAACGGATCCAAGTGCTACGGCAAGCGGATCTGCCGCAGGGCAGCGAGGCGGTGAGTCAGCGATGATTCTCTCGAACCGGCGGTCAGCGAATTTTGCATAGGATGGTGCGAATCAGGCAGAAGCCAGTTGCACGATCTGCAAAAATTGTGCTATAGTCTTGGGCTTGGCTGGTGGCGGCGAATCAGGGTTTACCCGGTAGGGTGGTCTGGTCAGCGTTGCAAGCCAGCTGGGGCGGTAACCAACCTCCGAAGCGATTCGGGGCTGCTGCGAAGTGAGGCGATTCACGAAGCGGCGGGGTTGCAAGATAAGGTGCAAGTTAGGCAAAAGCCGGTTGCATAATCTGCAAAAGTTGTGTTATAGTTTCAGGCTTGGCGGTTACCGAAAACTTAGGGTTAACCCTGATATTTCGATAGCTGCTAAAGAGAAAGCCGGGTGCGAGCCTGGTGAGGCCTGAAGAGGTCGTAGGCAAGGCAGCGAAGTGAAGCAAGCGACGCTGACTTGACAAACGATAAAAACTTCTTCATAATCTCGTTTCTCTGCTGCTGACACAGCGATCGACGCGAAAGCGAAATCGCCGAAGAAAGCAGAAGATGCAGTAAGTAGTTTGGTAGTACAGAATTTGGCAGTACCGCTCTTTAACAATTAAACAACCGATAAGTGTGGGCGCTTGATGCGGGTGCACAGTGACTGGGTTTTAAGCCCCTTCACAAGCACAATGAAATCAAGTGCTCACTAGAAGTGAAGTACCTTAGATGTCAAGTCTAAGCACATACCTCACTTCCTTTGAGTAGCGACGTATGACTCGGTTCTTCGGAACTAAGAAATACGAAACAAATACAGAGATTAAACTGAAGAGTTTGATCCTGGCTCAGATTGAACGCTAGCGGGATGCCTTACACATGCAAGTCGAACGGCAGCACGGACTTCGGTCTGGTGGCGAGTGGCGAACGGGTGAGTAATGTATCGGAACGTGCCCAGTAGCGGGGGATAACTACGCGAAAGCGTAGCTAATACCGCATACGCCCTACGGGGGAAAGCAGGGGATCGCAAGACCTTGCACTATTGGAGCGGCCGATATCGGATTAGCTAGTTGGTGGGGTAACGGCTCACCAAGGCGACGATCCGTAGCTGGTTTGAGAGGACGACCAGCCACACTGGGACTGAGACACGGCCCAGACTCCTACGGGAGGCAGCAGTGGGGAATTTTGGACAATGGGGGAAACCCTGATCCAGCCATCCCGCGTGTGCGATGAAGGCCTTCGGGTTGTAAAGCACTTTTGGCAGGAAAGAAACGTCGCGGGTTAATACCCCGCGAAACTGACGGTACCTGCAGAATAAGCACCGGCTAACTACGTGCCAGCAGCCGCGGTAATACGTAGGGTGCAAGCGTTAATCGGAATTACTGGGCGTAAAGCGTGCGCAGGCGGTTCGGAAAGAAAGATGTGAAATCCCAGAGCTTAACTTTGGAACTGCATTTTTAACTACCGGGCTAGAGTGTGTCAGAGGGAGGTGGAATTCCGCGTGTAGCAGTGAAATGCGTAGATATGCGGAGGAACACCGATGGCGAAGGCAGCCTCCTGGGATAACACTGACGCTCATGCACGAAAGCGTGGGGAGCAAACAGGATTAGATACCCTGGTAGTCCACGCCCTAAACGATGTCAACTAGCTGTTGGGGCCTTCGGGCCTTGGTAGCGCAGCTAACGCGTGAAGTTGACCGCCTGGGGAGTACGGTCGCAAGATTAAAACTCAAAGGAATTGACGGGGACCCGCACAAGCGGTGGATGATGTGGATTAATTCGATGCAACGCGAAAAACCTTACCTACCCTTGACATGTCTGGAATGCCGAAGAGATTTGGCAGTGCTCGCAAGAGAACCGGAACACAGGTGCTGCATGGCTGTCGTCAGCTCGTGTCGTGAGATGTTGGGTTAAGTCCCGCAACGAGCGCAACCCTTGTCATTAGTTGCTACGAAAGGGCACTCTAATGAGACTGCCGGTGACAAACCGGAGGAAGGTGGGGATGACGTCAAGTCCTCATGGCCCTTATGGGTAGGGCTTCACACGTCATACAATGGTCGGGACAGAGGGTCGCCAACCCGCGAGGGGGAGCCAATCCCAGAAACCCGATCGTAGTCCGGATCGCAGTCTGCAACTCGACTGCGTGAAGTCGGAATCGCTAGTAATCGCGGATCAGCATGTCGCGGTGAATACGTTCCCGGGTCTTGTACACACCGCCCGTCACACCATGGGAGTGGGTTTTACCAGAAGTAGTTAGCCTAACCGCAAGGGGGGCGATTACCACGGTAGGATTCATGACTGGGGTGAAGTCGTAACAAGGTAGCCGTATCGGAAGGTGCGGCTGGATCACCTCCTTTCAGAGCTTAGTGCTCGTGTTAAGCGTCCACTCTTATCGGTTGTTTGATATAGCTGGGATCGGTTGTGGGCTTGGGTAGAGGGACTCCTCCCTGTGTCCATGACTTCTGACTACTGATCCGGGAAGGTTTTGGGTCTGTAGCTCAGTCGGTTAGAGCACCGTCTTGATAAGGCGGGGGTCGTTGGTTCGAATCCAACCAGACCCACCAAGTATTCGCAGGTAGAGATGCCGTGAATATGGGGGTGTAGCTCAGCTGGGAGAGCGCCTGCTTTGCAAGCAGGATGTCATCGGTTCGATCCCGTTCACCTCCACCAAGACCTGTGCCTGGTGGGATGTAGAGGCTAACTCATAGCGTCGTGCGGATAGTATCTGCCCGGTCTTATGAGTTGGGTTTTACTCAACAGCTATATTTGTTCTTTAACAATCTGGAAGAAGCACAACGAAATGTGCTCATCGAGTAGTCAGCTTGCTGATGAAGATGGGTACGGGTTGTGATTGCATTAATTTTGTTCCAAGTTCTCAAGACTGGGGTGAATAACCTCAGACTGCTTTGAAACTTATGAACGGCACAAACGCTAATACTCAGGTCCTATAGCCTACAGCGTTATAGGATCAAGCGACTAAGTGCATATGGTGGATGCCTTGGCGATCACAGGCGATGAAGGACGTAGTAGCCTGCGAAAAGCTGCGGGGAGCTGGCAAACAAGCTTTGATCCGCAGATATCCGAATGGGGAAACCCACTGCGCAAGCAGTATCCCTGACTGAATACATAGGTCAGTGGAAGCGAACCGGGTGAACTGAAACATCTCAGTAGCTCGAGGAAAAGAAATCAACCGAGATTCCGAAAGTAGTGGCGAGCGAAATCGGAAGAGCCTTCACGTTTTAGCATGCAAGATAGTCGAACGGAATGGAAAGTCCGGCCGTAGCAGGTGATAGCCCTGTAGACGAAATTTTGTGTGTGGAACTAAGCGTGAGAAAAGTAGGGCGGGACACGTGAAATCCTGTTTGAAGATGGGGGGACCATCCTCCAAGGCTAAATACTCGTGATCGACCGATAGTGAACCAGTACCGTGAGGGAAAGGCGAAAAGAACCCCGGAAGGGGAGTGAAATAGATCCTGAAACCGTATGCATACAAACAGTAGGAGCCTCCTTGTGGGGTGACTGCGTACCTTTTGTATAATGGGTCAGCGACTTACATTCAGTGGCAAGGTTAACCGAATAGGGAAGCCGTAGCGAAAGCGAGTCCGAATAGGGCGATTCAGTCGCTGGGTGTAGACCCGAAACCAGATGATCTATCCATGGCCAGGTTGAAGGCACGGTAACACGTGCTGGAGGACCGAACCCACTAATGTTGAAAAATTAGGGGATGAGCTGTGGATAGGGGTGAAAGGCTAAACAAATCTGGAAATAGCTGGTTCTCTCCGAAAACTATTTAGGTAGTGCCTCAAGTATTACTGCGGGGGGTAGAGCACTGTTATAGCTAGGGGGTCATGGCGACTTACCAAACTATGGCAAACTCCGAATACCCGCAAGTACAGCTTGGGAGACAGAGCACCGGGTGCTAACGTCCGGACTCAAGAGGGAAACAACCCAGACCGCCAGCTAAGGTCCCAAATTATCGCTAAGTGGGAAACGAAGTGGGAAGGCATAGACAGTCAGGAGGTTGGCTTAGAAGCAGCCATCCTTTAAAGAAAGCGTAATAGCTCACTGATCGAGTCGTCCTGCGCGGAAGATGTAACGGGGCTAAGCGATAAACCGAAGCTGCGGGTGTGTACTTTGTACACGCGGTAGGAGAGCGTTCTGTAAGCCTGCGAAGGTGGCTTGTAAAGGCTGCTGGAGGTATCAGAAGTGCGAATGCTGACATGAGTAGCGATAAAGGGGGTGAAAAGCCCCCTCGCCGTAAGTCCAAGGTTTCCTGCGCAACGTTCATCGGCGCAGGGTGAGTCGGCCCCTAAGGCGAGGCAGAGATGCGTAGCTGATGGGAAGCTGGTTAATATTCCAGCACCGTCGTACAGTGCGATGGGGGGACGGATCGCGGAAGATCATCAGGGTGTTGGATGTCCCTGTTGACGTATCGAAGATGGCGCTTAGGCAAATCCGGGCGCGTAAATCAAGGGTACGGCACGAGCGAGCATTGCTTGCGAAGTGATTGGAAGTGGTTCCAAGAAAAGCCTCTAAGCTTCAGCTGTACGAGACCGTACCGCAAACCGACACAGGTGGACGGGATGAATATTCCAAGGCGCTTGAGAGAACTCAGGAGAAGGAACTCGGCAAATTGATACCGTAACTTCGGGAGAAGGTATACCCCGGTAGTGTGAAGCGCCTGCGCGCTTAGCATGATGGGGTCGCAGAGAATCGGTGGCTGCGACTGTTTATTAAAAACACAGCACTCTGCAAAGACGAAAGTCGACGTATAGGGTGTGACGCCTGCCCGGTGCCGGAAGGTTAAGTGATGGGGTGCAAGCTCTTGATCGAAGCCCCGGTAAACGGCGGCCGTAACTATAACGGTCCTAAGGTAGCGAAATTCCTTGTCGGGTAAGTTCCGACCTGCACGAATGGCGTAACGATGGCCACACTGTCTCCTCCTGAGACTCAGCGAAGTTGAAGTGTTTGTGATGATGCAATCTACCCGCGGCTAGACGGAAAGACCCCATGAACCTTTACTGTAGCTTTGCATTGGACTGTGAACCGGCCTGTGTAGGATAGGTGGGAGGCTTTGAAGCGTGGTCGCTAGATCACGTGGAGCCATCCTTGAAATACCACCCTGGTTTGTTTGCGGTTCTAACCTTGGTCCGTTATCCGGATCGGGGACAGTGCATGGTGGGCAGTTTGACTGGGGCGGTCTCCTCCCAAAGTGTAACGGAGGAGTTCGAAGGTACGCTAGGTACGGTCGGAAATCGTGCTGATAGTGCAATGGCATAAGCGTGCTTGACTGTGAGACTGACAAGTCGAACAGGTGCGAAAGCAGGACATAGTGATCCGGTGGTTCTGAATGGAAGGGCCATCGCTCAACGGATAAAAGGTACTCTGGGGATAACAGGCTGATACCGCCCAAGAGTTCATATCGACGGCGGTGTTTGGCACCTCGATGTCGGCTCATCTCATCCTGGGGCTGTAGCCGGTCCCAAGGGTATGGCTGTTCGCCATTTAAAGAGGTACGTGAGCTGGGTTTAAAACGTCGTGAGACAGTTTGGTCCCTATCTGCCGTGGGCGTTGGATACTTGACGGAGCCTGCTCCTAGTACGAGAGGACCGGAGTGGACGTACCTCTGGTGTACCGGTTGTCATGCCAATGGCATTGCCGGGTAGCTAAGTACGGAAGAGATAACCGCTGAAGGCATCTAAGCGGGAAACTCGTCTGAAGATTAGGTATCCCGGGGACTTGATCCCCCTGAAGAGTCGTTCGAGACCAGGACGTTGATAGGTCGGGTGTGGAAGCGCAGTAATGCGTTAAGCTAACCGATACTAATTGCTCGTGAGGCTTGATCCTATAACACTGATGGTTATGACCTGGTGATATAGCGTTCCAAGTGTCGTTCAATACAAAATCTGGCTGCCCCGTCAGCAGCCAGCCAACACCAATTACACCCACTGTGCGGGATCATCGAGACACTCTCTGATCCCCACACGTTGCGCTTCTTCCAAGATTGGAGCGGTTGTCCCCAAAGACAATCTCTCAACCCGTTACGCCTGACGACCATAGCAAGGTGGTACCACTCCTTCCCATCCCGAACAGGACAGTGAAACGCCTTTGCGCCGATGATAGTGGACGGACGTCTGTGAAAGTAGGTCATCGTCAGGCTTTTATTGCTCAAAACCCCATAGGCTCGCGCCTGTGGGGTTTTGTTTTTGTGGCGTGTGAAACAAGAACCCCCGTGCGGCTGGCGCCGCACGGGGGTTTTTACTTGGTCCCCCGGAAATTCAGCGCGGACGCTTCAGTTGGTGGCGCCGGTGTAATCCTGCCGATCGATGCCGTGGCGCTGCAGCTTGTCGTAGAAGGTCTTGCGCGGAATGCCCAACGCTTCCAGCGTGGCGCGCACATCGCCCTGGTGGGCGGCGAGGGCGTCGCGGATGAGCTGGGCCTCGAAGCGTTCCATCTTTTCCGGCAGGGTGCCTGGCGTGGTTTCCGCGGTTGGCGAGACTGCGGCCGGCGTGTTGAGCACGCCCAGCACGAAGCGCTCGGCGAAGTGGGCGAGTTCCCGCACGTTGCCGGGCCAGTCGTGCGTCAACAGGTGACGCTTGATGTCGGCCGGCATATCGGGAATGTCGCGTTGGAAGCGGCGCGAGGCGTGACCCAGATAATGGGCCAGCAGCAGCGGAATGTCCTCGCGGCGTTCGCGCAGCGGCGGGATACGGATGGTGACGACGTTGAGCCGGTAGAAGAGATCTTCACGAAATTTGGCGCGGATCGCGGGATTGCCCAGGTCTTCCTTGGTGGCGGCGACGACACGCAGATCCAGGTTGCGGACTTCGTTGCTGCCCAGCGGCGTGATCTGGCGGGATTCCAGTACCCGCAGCAGCTTGACCTGCACGGCGAGCGGCATGCTTTCGATTTCGTCCAGGAACAGCGTGCCGCCGCTGGCATGCTCGATACGCCCGATGCGGCGCTTCTGTGCGCCGGTGAAGGCGCCGGCCTCATGGCCGAACAGCTCACTTTCGATCACGCTTTCGGGTAGCGCGCCACAGTTGATCGCGACCAACGCCCGGTGACGGCGGCGGCTCAGGCGATGCAGGGCGGTGGCGACCACTTCCTTGCCCGTGCCGGTCTCGCCCTCCACCAGGACATCGACGTCCGCATCGGCGATGTGGCGCAAGGTCTGCTTGATGCGCTGCATGGCCGGTGTGGTGCCGATAAAGGGCACTTCATCGGCTTCGACGGCGAACGCCGCTTCGCGCAGGCGGCGGTTTTCAAGCACCAGGTGGCGCTTTTCGGCGGCGTGGGTGATGGCGGTGACGAGGCGGTCGGGCGGATAGGGCTTGGCCAGGAAATCATAGGCGCCGTCGCGCATGCATTGCACCGCCATGGCGATATCGCCATGGCCGGTAATGAGGATGACGGGAATTTCCGGATCGATGGCGCGCAGGCGCTGGAACAGTTGCAGGCCGTCGATATCGGGCATGCGGATGTCGGTGACCACCACGCCATCGAAATCACGATTCAAGGTGGCAAGCGCGCCGCGCGCGCTGGTGTGGGCTTGCACGTCGATACCGCGCAGCTTGAGTGTCTGCACGTTGGCGCGGCGCAGTTCGTCGTCGTCATCGATGAAAGCCACCAGGGGCGCCGGCCGGTTGCCGGCAGCCGCTTCGAACATTGCGGCCATGGCCGGCTCGGCCTCGGTGTGTTCCTGGTGTCTGGTGTCTGATGCCGGCGTCGCCGGATCGGGCCGGGTCGGCGGGCGGGAAGGGGAATCAGGAACGCGGGTCATGGATCGGCGGGCGGCGACTTGCGCAGCGTGAGGGTGAACATCGCGCCGCGGTCGGGACCGTGGGGCGCGGGAAAAATGGCGTCGCCGGGATGGGCGACACGCAGGTCGCCGCCGAACTCGGCGACGATGTCGCGCGAGATCACCAACCCCAGTCCGAGGCCTTCGGCCTTGGTCGTGTGGAACGGCGTGAACAGCCGGGCGCTGGTTTCGGCCGACAGACCTGGGCCGTTGTCGCTGACGAACAACAGCACCGATGCGCCCATGTCCTGCATGGCGACGACGATGCGGCCGTCGGCCCGGCCTTCAAGCGCATCCAGACCGTTCTGCAGCAGATTCACCATCACCTGCTCCAGACGGATGCGGTCGGCCCACACCCGATGATCCTGTTCGACGGGAGGCCGCTGCAGGACCACGCCCTGCCGCCTGGCGCGCGGACCGACCAGCAGCAGCGCGCCGTCCAGCACTTCCTGCAGGCTGGTGGGACCGACCGAGGCCCCGGCCTTGCGCGAAAAGGCTCGCAGTTCGCCGGTTATATGGCCGATGCGTTCCGTAAGCGAGGCGATGGTGGCCAGGTTTTCCTCGACCGAGGGATTGTCGCGCCGGCGCAGGAATTCGGCGGCGTTGTCGGCATAGGCGCGGATGGCGGCCACCGGCTGGTTGATTTCATGCGCCACGCCGGCGGCCACCTGTCCCAATAGCGCGAGCTTGCTGGCCTGCACCAGTTCGTCCTGCATGGTGTGCAGGCGCGCTTCGGTGCGTTGGCGTTCGTCCATCTGCGCGACCAATTGCTGATTGGCCGCGCGCAACTGCGCGGTGCGTTCCTCGACCTGCGCGGCCAGTTGCCGGCGTACGGCCAATTGCTGCGCGCTGCGCTCGCGGCCCCGGTGACGGCGGTACAGCAGGATGCCGACCACCGCGGACAGCACGCCTTGCGCCAGCAGCGCGCCCAGCTGCGCGTTGGCGGTGGCGCGGTTCAGGGCCGACTGCACCGGAGACAGCAGATGCAACGTCCAGCCCGGCGATTCGACAATGGGCAGCGTGGTGTGCAGCAGCGGCGCACTGGCCGGGATTTGCGGCAAGGCTTCGCCGGCCCGCACCAGTTGGCCGCCACTGACGGTTTGCAGGGGCGGCTGCAACGGGAGTGGCTGGAACATGGCATCGCCGAACTGCAGGCTGGTGCGCAGGGTTTGGGCCAGGTCGGGCGCGAGCGGCGCCACGACGCGAAAGCGCCAGTCGGGCACGCTTCCCAGGAGCACCACGCCATGCTCGTCGGTGACGAAGATGGGCGCGTTCGACTGGCGCCAATCGGCCTCGAGATCGCGGAAATCGACTTTCAATACCACCACGCCCAGCATGGCGCCATTGGCGTCGTCCACACGGCGCGACAGGTACAGCCCGGCTTCGTGGCTGACCGTGCCCAGCGCGAAGTGTTCGGCCGAGCCATGTGCCACTGCGCCGCGGAAATACGGCCGGAACTGGTAGTCGACACCGACGAAGGTGGCCGGCTCGCGCCAGTTGCTGGCGGCGATCGCATAGCCGCTGCGGTCCAGCACGTAGATTGCGGATGCGCCGACGCCGCGGCTCAAGGTATCGAGTTTCTCGTCGAGCGCTTCGATCTGCGCTGCCGAGGGCGCCTGCAGCGTGGCGCGCAGGTCCACGTCGCGCGTCAGGACGAAGGGCAGCGCGCGGAACTTGTCCAGGTTGTTGCGCAGCAGGGCGGCATTGATCTGTCCCGCGCTGCGGGCCTGCTGGTAGGCCTCCTTGAGCGCTCCTTCCCGCGCCCATTGACTGGCGGCGTGCAGGATGCCAAAGACGGCGGCCACCGCCACCAAGGCCAGCAGGATCCAGGCCCAGGCGGGAAGGCGGCGTGGGCCGATGGCGTCCGGGTCCGGCTGCGTCGGCGGGAAGGCTGAGGGGAGGGGCATGGTGTTGTGCGGTTTTTCGCACATTTTATCCGGTTTCTGTGCGGTATTTCGCTCGATATTTTGTCGGTGTACCTTGGGGTGTAAAAAATTCCAAGTCGAATCAAACACTTGAGGCAGCGGCGAGGGAGGCTTGCTGCTGGCACGGGGTTTGCGTATGTCCCTCCAAGCCCGGCCACATCGCACACCGGGTGAAATCGGCCTGCGCCAATACGCAAGGCTCTAAAAGAGATAACGCCCCGATATCCGCTGCGCCACGACGCGGGGGAACAGGGGCCCCTGGTGGGGACAAATCCCAATGATCGAAGTGGATCAAGGCGCGCCTGCGCGCAAGCTCAAGTTCTATCAAATCCTGTACGTGCAGGTGCTGTTCGCCATTGTGGTCGGCATTCTGCTGGGCTATTTCAAGCCCGATCTCGGCCAGGCGATGCAGCCCCTGGGCGATGGCTTCATCAAGCTGGTGAAGATGATCATCGCGCCGGTGATCTTCCTGACGGTGGCGACCGGCATCGCGGCCATGAGCGACCTGAAGAAGGTCGGCCGCGTGGCCGGCAAGGCCATGCTGTACTTCCTGGTGTTTTCGACCCTGGCGCTGATCGTCGGCATGCTGGTGAGCCACCTTGTGCAGCCGGGCGCCGGCATGCACATCAATCCGGCCACGCTCGACCAGAAGGCGGTGTCGGGCTATGTCGCCAAGGCGCATGACTCGACCATCACTGGCTTCCTGCTGAACGTCATCCCCACCACGATCTTCAGCCCCTTCGTCGGCGGCGACATCCTGCAGGTGTTGTTCGTGGCGGTGCTGTTCGGCATCGCGCTGGCGCAGGTCGGCGAGCGCGGCAAGCCGGTGCTGGACTTCCTGACGGCGCTGGCCCAGCCCATCTTCAAGCTGGTCGCCATCCTGATGAAGGCCGCGCCCATCGGCGCATTTGGCGCGATGGCGTTCACCATCGGCAAGTACGGCATCAAGTCGATCATCAACCTGGCGATGCTGGTGGGCACGTTCTACGCCACTTCGGTGCTGTTCGTGGTCGTGGTGCTGGGCCTGGTGGCGCGCTACAACGGCTTTTCGATCCTGAAGCTGGTGCGCTACATCCGCGAAGAACTGCTCCTGGTGCTGGGCACGAGCTCGTCGGAAGCGGCACTGCCGACGCTGATGCAGAAGATGGAGCGCGCCGGCTGCTCGAAGTCGGTGGTCGGCCTGGTGGTGCCCACCGGGTATTCGTTCAACCTGGATGGCACCAACATCTACATGACGATGGCGGCGCTGTTCATCGCCCAGGCCTGCGACATTCCGCTGTCGTTGGGCGACCAGATCCTGCTGCTGCTGGTGGCGATGCTGAGTTCCAAGGGCGCCGCGGGCGTGACGGGCGCCGGCTTCATCACGCTGGCAGCCACGCTGTCGGTGGTGCCGACCGTGCCGGTGGCCGGCATGGCGCTGATCCTGGGCGTGGACCGCTTCATGTCCGAATGCCGCGCGCTGACCAACCTGGTGGGTAACGCCACCGCCGCCGTGGTGGTGGCGCGCTGGGAAGGCGAGCTGGACAAGGACCAGTTGCATGCGGCGCTGGAAGGCGAGGCCCCGGCGCCCGGCGTGCAACCGCAGGCGATGGCGCAGGTGTCGACCTCGCAAAGCTGATCGCTGCCGCGGATCGCTACAAAAAAGCCCCCGGGGTCGCCAAGGTCCCGGGGGCTTTTTCATGTTGCCGCGCGAATCAGGGAATCGCGATGCCGGCGGCCCGCAGCAGGTTGGCGGTTTCGAACAGGGGTAGGCCCATGACGCCGGTGTAGCTGCCGTCGATGCGCGCGATGAAAGTGCCGGCCAGTCCCTGGATGCCGTAGGCGCCGGCCTTGCCGTAGGGTTCGCCGCTGTCGCAATAGCGCGCGATTTCGTCCGCTTGCAGCGGACGCATTTGCACCTCGGTGATGGAGACCGACTCCAGCAGGCGTTCGCCGCTCCACAGCGCCACGGCGGTGTGCACCTGGTGCGTCTGGCCCGACAGCGCCTGCAGGATGCGGATGGCGTCCTCGCGGTCGGCGGGCTTGCCGAGCACCTGGCCGTTCAGGATGACCGTGGTGTCCGCGGCCAGCAGCGGCATGATGGGCAAGGATTGGGCGCGCAGCCAGTCGCGGCCGCGTTCGGCCTTGTCGCGGGCCGTGCGCCGGACGTAGTCGGCGGCGCTTTCGCCGGGGTGTTGCGGTTCGTCTTCGCCGGGCGGCGCGGGTACGCGCAGCACCTCGTGCGGCAGGCCGATCTGTGTCAGCAATTCGCGCCGGCGAGGACTGGCGGAGGCGAGGTAGAGGCGTGCGGGCAAGGCGTCAGTCATGAGAGGCGGCGCGCTTCAGGCGCGCGAGGCTGGCGCCCGGCGTCATGCCTCAGGCGCGGTGATAGGGATGGTTGGTCATGATGGCCCAGGCGCGGTAGAGCTGTTCGGCCAGCACCACGCGCACCATGGGGTGTGGCAGCGTCAGGGATGACAGGCGCAGTTGACCACTGCACGAGGCCTTGAGGTCGGCGTCGAGTCCGTCGGGGCCGCCGACCAGGAAGGCAACGTCCTGGCCGCCGGCGCGCCATTGCTCGAGCTTTTGCGATAACGCCATGGTGGTGAGATCGCGGCCGCGTTCGTCCAGCGCCAGGCGCAACGCGCCGGCCGGCAGGGCGGCCTCGATGCGCTTGGCTTCGGCCGCCATCATCTGTGCCGGGGTCTTGCCGGTGGTGCGCGGTTCGGGCTTGATTTCACGCAGTTCCAGTGCGCAGTCGGGCGGCAGGCGCTTGGCGTAGTCGTCCCAGGCGGTCTGCACCCAGTCCGGCATGCGGGTGCCCACGGCCGCGACGATCAGTTTCACGACGCGCCTCAGTCGTCAGTGCTGTCGTAGCCGCTGTCGCCGGCGATCGGCGCGGACCGGGTGGATTCGGGCAGCAGTTTGACGCGCACCGGCTTGCCGCCCCAGATCTCTTCCAGGTTGTAGTACTGGCGGATGGCGGGCTGCATGATGTGGACGACAACGTCGCCCAGGTCGACCACGACCCATTCGCCGGTGTCTTCGCCTTCGATCGTGATGCCCGACAGGCCGAGCGCGCGGCCGCGGTCGGAGACGCTGGAGGCCAGCGCGCGGGTCTGCCGGTTGGAGGTGGCGCTTGCAATCACGACGCGATCGAACAGGCTGGTCAGATGCGTGGTGTTGAAGACCTTGATGTCTTGCGCCTTGACGTCTTCGAGGGCGTCGATGACGGCGCGTTGGAGTTTCTGTATATCCATAGCTGCAAATATAACCCGCTGACGGGCGGTGGGAGCCGGTTCCGCGGCGCCGCGCGCCGAGGCGGGGGGGGGTTATCGGTAAAGATGGTGCGCCGCAATATAGGCGGCGACAGGGGCGGCCAGCAGGCCGTCGGTCGGTTCGCCCCGGGCCAGGCGCTCGCGGATCTGCGAGGCCGAGACCGGCATCGGGGCAAAAGGCAATTCTTCGAGTTCGCGCCCCTGGCCGCGCAGCCAGTCGGCCAGTTCGGCCGGCGGCGTCAGCGGCGTGCCGGGGCGCGTGGCCACGGCCAGGTCGACCAGGCTGGCGATGTCGCGCCAGGACTGCCAGGTGCAGAAATTGGCCAGCTGGTCGGCGCCCAGCAGCCAGACGTAGCGCGCATCGGCGGGCAGGGCGCGCAGGGTGTCGATGGTGTAGGTGGCGCCGCCGCGCTCCAGTTCGATCGGGTTGACCGCCAGGCCGTCGCGGCCCGCAATGGCCAGTTCCAGCATGGCGCGGCGTTGTTCCGCGGTGGCGTGCAGGGCGGCGCGTTGCCACGGGTTGGCGGCTGGGATCAATTGCACCTGCGCCAGACCGAGCGCGCGCAGCGCGTTTTCGGCCAGGGCGACATGCGCGACGTGGACGGGGTCGAAACTGCCGCCCAGGAGCCCGATACGCTTCACACCCAATCCCGCGGCGTCAGGTAGGCGGCCAGTTCGGCCTCGGGCGTCCCTGCCTGGGGCTGCCAGTCGTAGCGCCATTGCGCCAGCGGCGGCATCGACAACAGGATCGACTCGGTGCGGCCGCCCGATTGCAGGCCGAACAGCGTGCCGCGGTCGAACACCAGGTTGAACTCGACGTAGCGGCCGCGGCGGTAGGCCTGGAAGTCGCGTTCTCGCTCGCCATACGGCGTGTGGCGGCGGCGGTCGACGATTGGCAGGTAGCTGTCGAGGAAGGCGTCGCCGACCGAACGCGTCAAGGCGAAGGAGGCGTCGAAACCGGGGGCGTTCAGGTCGTCGAAGAAGATGCCGCCGATGCCGCGGGTTTCGTTGCGGTGCTTGAGGAAGAAGTATTCGTCGCACCAGCGCTTGTAGCGCGGGTAGTAGTCGGCGCCGTGGCCCGCCAGGGCGTCGCGGCACACTGTGTGGAAGTGGCGCGCGTCTTCCTCGAAGGGGTAGTAGGGCGTCAGGTCGATCCCCCCGCCGAACCAGAACACGTCGGTTTCGTCATGGCCGGGACGGGCCGTGGCGACGAACATGCGCACGTTCATGTGCGTGGTGGGCACGTAGGGGTTGCGCGGATGCAGCACCATCGAGACACCCATGGCCTGCCACGAGCGGCCGGCCAGTTCGGGCCGGTGCGCGCTGGCCGAGGGCGGCAGCTTGGAACCCTGGACGTGGCTGAACAGCACGCCGGCGCGTTCGAACAGCTGGCCGCCTTCGAGCAGGCGCGACACGCCGCCGCCGCCTTCGGGCCGGATCCATTCGTCGGTGCGGAACGGGCCGCCCTCGGCGGCTTCCAGCGCCCCGACGATGCGGGCCTGCAGGCCGGTGAAGTAGCCGCGGACGTCGGCGACGGGCAATGCGTTCATCGGCGCTTCCGGTTACGCGTTGGACTTGGGCTTCTGCTGCGACGGCTTGAGCGCGCGCCAGCCGATGTCGCTGCGGTACTGGCGGCCGTCGAAGTGGATGCCGTCGATGGCTTCGTAGACGCGGTCGCGCGCCATCTTGACCGAGTCGCCCAGCGCGGTGACGCACAGCACGCGGCCGCCGGTGGTCTGGGTTTCGTCGCCTTCCAGGCGGGTGGCCGCATGGAACACCATGCAGTCGTCGGCGTCGGCGGGCAGGCCGCGGATGACGTCGCCGGTGCGCGGGGTATTGGGATAGTTGTGCGAGGCCAGCACCACGCCCAGGGCGGTGCGGCGGTCCCAGGTGATGTCGGCCTGGTCCAGCGTGCCTTCGACGGCGTGCTCGAGCGCGTCCAGCAGGTCGCTCTTGACGCGCATCATGATGGGCTGGGTTTCCGGGTCGCCCATGCGGCAGTTGAATTCCAGCGTCTTGATGTCGCGGTCGGGATCGTCGCCGGGGGCGATCATCAGGCCGGCGTACAGGAAGCCGGTGTAGGGGATGCCGTCGCGCGTCATACCCTGCACGGTCGGCAGGATGATTTCGCGCATGATGCGGTGGTGCAGTTCGGGCGTGACGATCGGGGCGGGCGAGTAGGCGCCCATGCCGCCGGTGTTCGGGCCCTGGTCGCCGTCCTGCAAGCGCTTGTGGTCCTGGCTGGTGGCCAGCGCCAGCACGTTGCGGCCGTCGCACATGACGATGAAGCTGGCTTCCTCGCCGACCAGGCATTCCTCGATGACGACGCGCGCGCCGGCCTCGCCCATGGAGCCGTCGCCCAGCATGGCGTCGACGGCGGCATGCGCCTCTTCGAGCGTGGCGGCGACCACCACGCCCTTGCCGGCGGCCAGGCCGTCGGCCTTGATCACGATGGGGGCGCCCTGCTGATCGATGTAGGCGTGGGCGGCGGCGGGATCGGTGAAGGTCTCGTAGCGCGCGGTCGGGATGTTGTGCCGGACCATGAAGGCCTTGGCGTAGTCCTTGGAGCTTTCCAGCTGCGCGGCGGCCTTGGTGGGGCCGAAGATCTTCAGGCCACGGGCGCGGAAGACGTCGACCACGCCAGCGGCCAGCGGCGCCTCGGGGCCGACGACCGTCAGGGCGATGCCTTCGCGCTGGACGAAATCGGCCAGTTCCTCGGCATTGGTGAGCGGGATGTTTTCCATCTGCTCGGCCCGTTGCGTGCCGCCGTTGCCCGGCGCCACATACACCTTGTGTACGCGCGGGGAGCGGGCCAACCGCCAGGCGAGGGCATGTTCGCGGCCGCCCGAGCCAATTACCAGGAGTTTCATTGTTGCGTGATTCTTAAGGTTGCCAGTCGAGTGTCGTCAGACACCTGCCCGAGAAATAGGCCACGGATCCGGGCGGACCCGGATCCGGTGACAGCGGGGCGCGGGGAAGGCCAGGCCTGCGGCGCGCCGGGTAATGGAAAAACTGCGTGGAAAAGCAGCGTCGACAAGACTGCGGAAAATTATTGCGCTTCGTCGAAAATGACGGTCGTATAGACTTCCTGCACGTCGTCCAAGCTTTCCAGGGCGTCGAGCAGTTTCTGCATCTTGATGGCGTCTTCGCCGGCCAGTTCGGTTTCGTTCAGGGCCTTCATGACGATGCCGTCGACTTCGGCCTTCAGGCCGGCGTCGTCGAAGGCCTTGCGCACGGCGGCGTAGTCGGCCGGGGCGCAGACCACTTCGATCACGCCTTCCTCATCGGTGGTGACGTCTTCGGCGCCGGCCTCGAGGGCGGCTTCCATGACCTGGTCTTCCGGCGTGCCGGGAGCGAACACGAACTGCCCGCAGTGCTTGAACATGAAGGCCACCGAGCCTTCCTGGCCCAGGTTGCCGCCGTTCTTGGCGAAGGCGTGGCGCACTTCCGCCACGGTGCGGGTGCGGTTGTCGGTCATGCAGTCGACGATGACCGCCGCGCCACCGATGCCGTAGCCTTCGTAGCGGACTTCCTCGTAGGCGTCGCCGTCCGCGCCGCCCGCGCCGCGCTGGATGGCGCGCTGGATGTTGTCCTTGGGCATGTTGGCGTCGGTGGCCTTGTCCCAGGCCATGCGCAAGCGCGGATTGCTGTCCGGGTCGGGGCCGCCGGCGCGCGCCGCCACGGTGATTTCACGAATGATCTTGGTCCAGAGCTTTCCGCGTTTGGCGTCTTGGCGGCCTTTGCGGTGCTGAATATTGGCCCATTTGCTGTGTCCGGCCATGGCTTCCCAGGATAAATTGTCTGCAAAACGGGCATTTTACCGTGCCGGCGGCCGGTGCGCCCGGCTGCCGACCGCCTGTGTCCATATTGCCACGCGCACAAGCGCCGCGGCAGGCTCTACACTTGGGCATCTGAGTCATTCCGGTCCGGAGAGCAGTCCATGCCCAACCCCATCGTCATCGCCAAGAACGCCCAGACCGAGCTGGCCCTGTTGCCGGCCCTGGCCAACCGCCACGGCTGTATCACCGGCGCCACGGGGACGGGCAAGACCGTCACCCTGCAGGTGCTGGCCGAGTCCTTTTCCCGCATCGGCACGCCGGTCTTCATGGCCGACGTCAAGGGCGACCTGACCGGCATCTCGCAGGCGGGGGCGGCCAGTCCCAAATTGCAGGAACGCCTGAAAAACCTGGGCCTGTCGGAGCCGGCGTGGGGCGCCAGCCCGGTCACGCTGTGGGACGTGTTCGGCGAGCAGGGCACGCCGGTGCGGGCCACCATTACCGACATGGGCCCGCTGTTGCTGGCGCGCATCCTGGAACTGAACGATACCCAGGAAGGGGTGCTGACCCTGGTTTTCAAGGTGGCCGACGACGAAGGCCAGTTGCTGCTGGACCTGAAAGACCTGCGCGCCATGCTGCAGAACGTCGCCGATCGCGCCGCCGAACTGAAGACCCGTTACGGCAATGTGTCGGCGGCCAGCGTCGGCGCGATCCAGCGCAGCCTGCTGGCGCTGGAGTCACAGGGCGCCGAGAAATTCTTCGGCGAACCCATGCTGGACGTGGCCGACCTGATGCGCACCGACGCCCAGGGCCGCGGCATCGTCAACGTGCTGGCCGCCGACAAGCTGATGCAGGCGCCGCGGCTGTACGCGATCTTCCTGCTGTGGCTGCTGGCCGACCTGTACGAGAAGCTGCCCGAAGTGGGCGATCCCGACCAGCCCAAGCTGGTGTTCTTCTTCGACGAGGCGCACCTGCTGTTCAACGACGCGCCGCCCGCGCTGCTGAACAAGATCGAGCAGGTGGTGCGCCTGGTGCGTTCCAAGGGCGTGGGCGTGTATTTCGTCACGCAGAATCCGCTGGACATCCCGGACACGGTGCTGGGCCAGCTGGGCAACCGGGTGCAGCACGCGCTGCGGGCCTTCACGCCGCGCGACCAGAAGGCCGTCAAGACCGCGGCCCAGACCATGCGGCCCAATCCGGGGCTGGATATCGAGGCGGCCATCACCGAACTAGGCGTGGGCGAAGCGCTGGTGTCGCTGCTGGATGCCAAGGGCCGGCCGATGCCGACGGAGCGCGCCTGGATCGTGCCGCCGGCCAGCCGCATCGGGCCGGCCACCGACGCCGAGCGCCAGGCCTTGCGCCAGGGCAGTCCCATGTCGGCCAAATATGACAAGGCCATCGACCGCGAATCCGCCTACGAAGTGCTGGCCGGACGCGCCGCAGCGCCTGCCGATCAGGCGCCCGGGAAGGCCGCGCCCACGCCAACGGCGGGGGGCGCGCCGGCCGAGAAGCAGGGCGGTGGTCTCATGGACAGCCTGAATGACGTGCTGTTCGGCTCGACCGGACCGCGTGGCGGCAAACGCGACGGCGTGGTGCAGACCTTCGCCAAGAGCACGGCCCGTTCTATCGCGACGCAATTGGCCCGGGGTATCCTGGGGTCGCTGCTGGGATCCAAATCCCGCCGCTGAACGCTGTATTCCATTTTTAGGACAAATTCGGGCCCCCGCGTGTTGTAACCCGAGGTATTGTGTTGTTTGTAACTGGGGGTGTTGCGTTGGCACCATTTATGCCTATGATTCTGGGCGATATAACCCGGAAATCCAAAGGAAAAAGTGGTGGCAAAACACAAGATTGCAGTGCTTCCAGGAGATGGCATCGGCAAGGAGGTCGTGCCGGAAGGCTTGAAGGTGCTTGAGGCCGCCGCGAAGCGCTTCGGCATCGATTTCCAGTGGGATCATTTCGACTGGAGCTGCGACTATTACGCCAAGCACGGCAAGATGATGCCGGACGACTGGCAGCAGCAGATTGGCCAGCACGAGGCGATTTTCTTCGGCGCCATCGGCTGGCCCGCCACCGTGCCCGATCATGAAGCGCTCTGGGGCTCGCTGTTCAAGTTCCGTCGCGAATTCGACCAGTACATCAATCTGCGCCCGGTGCGCCTGATGCCCGGGGTGCCGTCGCCGCTGGCCGATCGCAAGCCGGGCGAGATCGATTTCTTCATCGTCCGTGAGAACACCGAAGGCGAGTATTCAAACAGCGGTGGCGTACTGTTCGGCGGCACCGAGCGCGAGGTGGTCATCCAGGAAAGCGTGTTCACCCGCGTCGGCGCCGACCGGGTCCTGAAGTTCGCCTTCGAACTGGCCCGTAAGCGCGGCAAGCACTTGACCGCGGCAACCAAGTCCAATGGCATTTCGATCTCGATGCCGTGGTGGGACCAACGCGTGGCCGACATGGCGGGGAACTACCCCGACGTCCGCTGGGACAAATATCACATCGACATTCTGTGCGCGCATTTCGTGCAGCATCCTGACTGGTTCGACGTGGTCGTGGCTTCCAATCTTTTCGGCGATATCCTGTCCGATCTCGGCCCGGCTTGCACCGGCACGATCGGCATCGCGCCGTCGGCCAACCTGAATCCCGAGCGCAAGTTTCCGTCGTTGTTCGAACCGGTGCATGGATCCGCGCCCGACATCTACGGCAAGGGCATCGCCAACCCAATCGGCCAGATCTGGAGCGGCGCGCTGATGCTGGATTTCCTGGGTTATCCGGACGCATCGGCGGCGGTGGTTCGCGCCATCGAAACCGTGCTGGCCGATGGCCCGCGCACACGCGACATGAAGGGCAGCGCGTCCACGGCTGAAGTGGGCGACGCCATCGCGTCGCTGATTCCCACCGCGTAGCGATGCATCAGCCAGGGGCCGATAACGTGGTCGATTCGATTGCCTCTCCGCCCGCGCCGGTGGGCGGGAGCCGGGCCGACCGCTTCGCCCGCAAGCTGTTTCGCATGCTGCGCTCGCGCACGCAGCGACACAACCAGCACCTGTGGCCGTTCGTGCGCATCTGGCGCGATCCGTCGGGCGTGATCTGCGGTTTTCGGGCGTTCGGACGCACCTTTCCCATCACCCCGCTGCAGCAGGGCTATGACCCGGCGGACGCTGAGGTGCACCTGATACTGAGCGGACCCTCCATTGCGCAGATTCCATACGACCGCCTGGATATCCGGACGGCGATGGGCGTCAATGGTTCGATCGCGCTGGCTCGCAAGTTCAAGGTGCCGTTCAAGTACTACTGCATCATCGACCAGAATTTCGTGCGTGATCGCATCGACCTGGTGCGTGAAATCGTCGCCTGCGACCTGACCTTGTATGTGTTGCCGGAAGTCCTGCGCTACA
The DNA here is from genome assembly GCF_052906545.1 of Achromobacter sp. CSND-B12. Classification (NCBI taxonomy): domain Bacteria; kingdom Pseudomonadati; phylum Pseudomonadota; class Betaproteobacteria; order Burkholderiales; family Alcaligenaceae; genus Achromobacter; species Achromobacter sp. CSND-B12. The sequence continues at coordinate 5,346,301 of NZ_JBREGJ010000001.1, forward strand.
TCATGCAGGGCATTCCGCAGGATCTCATCCGTTGCCGCATCTGCATCATCGAGCTGATCTCGGAGCGCGCCTACGAGCGCAGCGCCGCGCCGGCGGTGCTCAAGCGCATGGTGGCGGCATCACCCGACCTGCAATTGCTGGATGCCAAGCAAGGGTTGGGCTACAGCTTCGACGCGTCGCTGGGCGTGTTCGATGCCGATACGGTGGCCTATGTGGCGCTGCAGGTCTTGATTTCGGGCGGAGCGCGCAAGGTCTACTTGCATGGTCTCGACCTGACATTGCAGCACGGCATGCGTTTCTACGATGAGGGCGCCACGCCGCGGACCAGCCGCCTGGCGCGCAACTTTGCCCGCTTGATCGAGCCATCGTTCCGTTTTGCCGCGCAGCAGTGGCGCGGCCGAGGCGTGTCGGTGATCAACCTGTCGCCGGTGAGCGCGTTGCCGCCGGAGGTGATCGAGCGGCAGGATTGGCAGGCGCTTCTCAAGAACTGAAAAAAAGCCCGGCGAGCGCCGGGCTTTTTTTTCGCGTGCTTCGCGGGCGTGGCGCCGTTCAGTGAGCGCCCGCCGCGGCTTCCGCGGCGCCGCCGCCACCGCCCGCCTTGGCCGAGCGGGGCCGCGCGAACCATACCAGTCCGGTCAGCAGCAGGAAGATCACCGCCGAGGCGTAGAAGACATCGACCGCCGACATGGTGAAGGCCTGCGAGTTGATCATCCGGTCCACGGTGCTGAGCGCCTGCGGGTGCGACATGCCCACGCTGTTCTGCAGCAGGTTCACGGTCTGGTCGAAGGCCTGTTGGCCGGGCTTGGCGACTTCGGTCAGCTGCGCGTGGTGCAGGGTGGCGCGGTTTTCCCACGACGTGGTGACGATCGAGGTGCCGAATGCACCGGCCGTCAGGCGCAGGAAGTTCGACAGGCCGGAGGCCGCGGGTATGCGCCAGGGTTCGATGCTGGACAGCGTGATCGAGGTCAGCGGCACGAAGAACGCCGCCATGGCCGCGCCCTGGATGATGGTGGGGATCATCAGCGTGCGCACATCGGTCTGCGTATTGAAACCGGACCGCATGAAGCAGACCAGCGCGAAGATCAGGAATGCCACCGTGACGATCTGACGCGGGTCGCGCGTGGCCAGCATCTTGCCCACCATGGGTGTGAGCAGGATGGCCAGCAGTCCCACCGGCGCGGTCACCAGACCGGCATAGGTGGCGGTGTAGCCCATGTAGCTCTGCAGCCACAGTGGCAGCAGCACCACATTGCCGAAGAACACGCCGTACGCCACCGCCAGGGTCAGCGCGCCCACCGTGAAGTTACGGACCTTGAACAGGCGCAGGTCCACCACCGGATGCGCATCCGTCAGTTCCCAGATCAGGAAAAAGACGAAAGCGACGAAGGCGATCGCCGCCAGCGCAATGATGGTGGGACTGGCGAACCAGTCCAGTTCCTTGCCCTTGTCGAGCATGATCTGCAAGGCGCCGACCCACACCACCAGCAGCACCAGGCCGAGCTTGTCGATCGGCAGCTTGCGGGTCAGCGATTCGCGATTGCCATAGATGCGCCAGCTGATCCACGCGGCCAGCAGGCCCACCGGCACGTTGATGTAGAAGATCCACGGCCAGGTGTAGTTGTCGGAGATCCAGCCGCCCAGCAGCGGCCCCGCCACCGGCGCGACCAGTGTCGTCATGGACCAAACCGCCAATGCCATGCCGGCCTTGGATTTGGGAAAGCTGGCAAGCATCAATGTTTGCGACAGCGGGATCATCGGCCCGGCCACCGCGCCTTGCAGCACGCGAAAGGCGATCAGCGCTTCGAGCGAGGGCGAGAAGCCGCACAGCCACGAGGCCAGCACGAACAGCAGCGTGGAGATCAGGAACAGCCGGACCTGGCCGAACCGCTGCGTCAGCCAGCCGGTCAGCGGCACGGTGATGGCGTTGGCCACGGCGAACGAGGTGATGACCCAGGTGCCCTGGCTGGAGCTGACGCCCAGGTCGCCGGAGATCGTGGGAATGGACACGTTCGCGATCGAGGTGTCCAGCACGTTCATGAACACCGCCGTGGATAGGGCGATCGACCCGATGATGCGGGTGGCGCCTTCCAGCGGCGGGTAGGTGCCCGGCGGGAGAACGGTGGGTTCGGCGGGGGCGCCGCCGGCCGCGGGCTGCGCGGTGGTGCTCATGGGAGCGCTCCCTTACTTGGCGCCGCGCGCCAAGCCGGCTTTGGCCACGGGCGAGGCGTCCGCCTGCGGGGTGAATTCGTCGGAGGCGAGGTTGGCCTGGATGATTTTCTGGATCATGGCGTCGAGCTCGTCATGGGCGGGTTCGAAGGCGCGCGTCGACCAGGCCGGTTCCTTGCGGGTGGCGGCCGTCAGCGCTTCGCCTTCCTGTTTGCCGACGTCGACTTCCACATCCATCGACAGGCCTACGCGCAGCGGGTGCGTTTTCAGGTCTTCGGGATCGAGCTTGATGCGCACGGGCACGCGCTGCACCACCTTGATCCAGTTACCGGTGGCGTTCTGGGCCGGCAGCAGGGCAAACGCGCTGCCGGTGCCGGCATCCAGGCCCTCGACAGTGCCGTGATAGGTGATCGAGCTGCCGTACAGGTCGGCGACCATCTTGACCGGCTGGCCGACGCGCATCTTGCGCAGCTGGCCTTCCTTGAAGTTGGCTTCGACCCAGACCTGGTCCAGCGGCACCACGGTCATGAGCGCGGCGCCGGGCGCCACGCGCTGGCCCACCTGCGCGCTGCGGCGGGCGACGACGCCGCCGACGGGGGCCGGCAGCACCGTGCGCGATTGCGCCAGCCAGGCGTTGCGCAGGCCGGCCACGGCCTGGCGCACGTCGGGGTGGTCCGCCACCGTGGTGCCCTGGGTCAGTGCCTGATTGGTCGCCAGCTTGGCGCGCGAGGCGGCCAGTGCCGCGCGGGCCTGGGCCAGGCCCGATTGCGCGGTCTTCAGCGCGGCTTCGGCGTGCAGGATTTCCTCGCCGCTGACGCCGCCCGACTTGGCCAACTGCTGGCGGCGGCTGACGTCGCTCTGGGCGCGGGTCAGTTCGGCCTGGGCGCGCAGGATGTCGGCGTTGCGCAGGTCGACGTCGGCGGCCAGCGCGTCGTTCTGGACATAGTAGGTGCGGACCTGGCGCACGGTCTGCGCCAGCTTGGCCTCGGCCTGCTGCAGGGCGACCTGCGTGTCGGCCGGATCGAGGCGCACCAGCGGCTGGCCGGCCGCGACGGTCTCGGTGTCATCGGCCTCGATGGCCACCACGGTGCCGGGCACCTGCGGCGTGATCTGCACCAGGTTGCCGTGCACGTAGGCGTCGTCGGTGCTCTCGAAGTGGGCGCCGAACAGGACCCACCAGATGCCGTAGGCGATCGCGATAAGGAGGAAAACGCCGGTCGCGATCAGCAGCAGGCGTTTGCGGGCGGGATTGGTCGTGGGAGTGGCTGCGTTCATGACGTCTGAATCCGGAGCGTTCAATGAGTGGAGTTCGTGGCGGGCGCGGCGTCGGTCGCGGGGGCGGGCGCATAGCCGCCGCCCAGCGCGTTGGCCAGGTTGGCATCGAGTTGGTAGGCACGGATGCGCAGGTCGGTGTCGAGTCGCGCCTGCGTCAGCACGCCGGTCTGCGCGATCAGCACGGTCAGGTAGTTGCCCATGCCCGCCTTGTAGCGATTGACGGCCAGTTCATAGGCCGCCTCGATGGCTTCGCGCGCCTGGCGCTGCTGCGCTCTTTCCTGTTCCAGCAGGCGCAGGCCGTCGAGCGCGTCGGCGACCTGGTGCACGGCATCGAGCACGGTCTGGTTGTAGTCGGACACGGCCAGGTCGGCGTCGGCGCGGCGGCTGGCCAGGTTGGCGTTCAATTCGCCGCCGTGGAAGATCGGCAGGGTGATGGCGGGGCCGATGCCGGCGGTGCGGGCGGCGGCGCCGAGCAGGTTGCCGGTGCCGATCGCCTGGAAGCCGGCGAAAGCCACCAGATTGACGTTGGGATAGAACTCGGCGCGGGCGCTGTCGATCTGGTGCCGGGCAGCTTCGGCGCGCCAGCGCGCCGCGACCACGTCGGGGCGGTGGCCCAGCAGCTCCAGCGGCACGCTGGCGGGCACGCCGCCGGCGGGGGCGGTCAGCGCCGTTGCCACCAGCGACTGGCCGCGCTGCGGACCGGCGCCCGCCAGCGCCGCGACCTGGTTGCGCAATTGCGCCAGCGTGGTTTCGGTCTGGGTCAGCTCGACCTGGCCGGCGGCCAGCGACGATTCGGCCTGCTTGACCTCGACCTGGGTGTCCAGCCCGGCGGAGTAGCGGCCGCGGGTCAGCGACAGCACTTCCTCGCGCTGGGCCAGCACGCGCTTGATGACGTCGCGCTGGGCGAAGGCGTCTTGCAGATTGAGGTAGGCGCGCACGGTGGCGCTGGCGAGCACGTTGCGCGCGGCCTGGGCGTCGGCTTCGGCGGCGGCCTGCTGCGAGACGGCGGCCTTCAGGTGCGAGCGATTCTTGCCCCAGAAATCGAGCTCGTAGCTGAAGTCCAGCGCCAGGCGGTTTTCGCTGACCACCGAGCCACCGAGCGGGGCCGGATAGATGTAGTCGGCGGACAGGTGCTCGCGGTTAAGCGTGTAGTTGGCGTCGACGCGCGGCATCAACGGGGCGCGGGCCGTACTGACGGCCGCGTTGGCCTTGGCCAGGCGGGCCTGCGCTGCGGTCATGGAGGGGCTGTTGGCCAGCGCCTCGTCCATCAGCGTGTCGAGCTGGCTGTCGCCGTAGCGCTGCCACCATTTCGTTTCGGGCCAGGCCACTGCCTGGCCCGTCAATCCCAGCTTGGCTTCATTCAGGGCGGCCACCGGCTCGGGGCCGGGTTCCATCAGGGCGCAACCGCTCAAAGCCAACACTAATGCGGTAGAAAGAAGGCGTTTCATCCTGACAATCTGCTGAAAGTAATTGATTAATCTGTATTTGCCTAGGCAAATATTACGTCAAATAAAACCCCTTTTACAGGGGTGGGGCGGTGCCGGCCGACGCCGTCAGCGTTCGGGGGCGGAGGCGGAACCGTTGGCGAGCATGCGGCGCAGGAAGTGCATCAGTTGCGTGACTTCGTCAGCGGAAAAACCGCGCAGATGATGGTTCAACACATGGGCGATATTGGGCGGGATTTCGCGCGCCTTGGCTTCGCCCAGTTCGGTCAGTTCGATTTTCACGACGCGCCGGTCTTGCTGGCTGCGGGCGCGGCGCAGCAAGCCCTTGGCCTCGAGCCGGTCGAGCGTGCGCGTCATGGCGCCGGTGTCCACCCCATTGAGCCGGGCCAGCTCGGCGGGCGTGTCGGCACGGCCCAGGGAGACCATGGCTATGGGGCGCCACTGCATGGCGGTGAGATCGAGCGGGGCCATTTCCTGGTCCAGCATCCGGTTCAGGGAGTTGGCGACGAGCTTGATCAGGTAGCCGGCGTTCTCTTCCATCATGCAGCGCGTGTCGCCGCGATAATGGATCGGATGTTCGGAGGACTCAGGGCGGGGCGGGGCATTCATCCGCGAATTTTACTGCCTAGACAGTAATTGTCAAGACTGCTTTCCAGGCTCGCTTTCCGGGAGAGGAGCAGGCGTCTTGCGCAGGCCGGACCAGACGATGGCGGCCACGATCAGGGCCGCGCCGGCCATCATGCGCACGGTCGGCTGCTGGCTGAACAGGAGCCAGGCGAAGGCGATGGCGTAGACCGGCTCCAGCGCGATCACCAGGCCGGCGCTGCGCGCGTTCAGGCGCGTCAGGCTGGAAACGAACAGGAAATGCGACAGGCCGGTGCAGAACACGCCCAGCAATGCCAGCCAGAACCAGTCCATGGCGGGCAGGGCGGGCAATTGGCCGACGGCGAATGGCAGCATCACCAGCGCCACCACCAGGTTCTGCCAGCAGGCCACCTGCATCGGATCCATGCCCGAGGCCGAGCGGCGGTTGCTCAGGGCCAGCAGCGCGAAGGTCAGGCCCGACAGCAGGCCCCAGGCCAGGCCGATGGTGCCCTGGTCGGCGAGATCGAACGAGGGCGTGACCAGCACCAGGCCGGCGGTGACCAGTCCCAGCAGCAACCATTCGGCCAGCCGCACGCGCTCACGGAAGATCAGACCCTCGAACAGCGTGATGAAGGCGGGAAAGCTGGCAAAGCCCAAGGTGGCGATGGCGATCCCGCCCACTTTCACCGAAATGAAGAAGGTGACCCAGTGGGCCGCCAGCAGGGCGCCCGCGATCACCAGCACGAACAACTGGGCCGGCGTCAGGGCGCCGAGCAGCGGGCGCCGCCGCATGCGGGCAAAAAGCCCCAGCGAAATGACCGCGAAGACCGCCCGGCCCAATGTGATGACCGCCGCGCTGGCCTGGATCAGTTCGCCGAAGACGCCGGTCAGGCCGAACAGGACGGCGGCGATGTGGATGTAGGTGAGGGCGCGGTGTCGGGTCATTCGCAATGGGACGGCGGGGGGACGCTGGGCTAGTGGCTAAAAAAAGCGCGCGGGCGTGCAAATCCCGTGGCGCTGAATCTAAAATCATCGCATGAATCGTATTGCCAAGCTTTTGCCGGTCTCCCGTCCCTCCAGCCGCGCGGCCGGGTTCTTCATGGCCGCGCTTGGCGCCATCCTGTTTTCGGCCAAGGCCATCGTCGTCAAGTTCACCTACCGCTACGGCATCGACGCGGTCACCCTCATCGCTTTCCGCATGTTGTTCGCCATGCCGTTTTTCGCGGCCGTGGCCTGGCACCAGTCGCGCCTGGCGGCGCGCGGCGAGATCGTCGTCATGACCTGGAAAGAGCGCCTGCAGGTCTGCCTGCTGGGGTTGCTCGGGTATTACCTGTCCAGTTTCCTGGACTTTCTCGGCCTGCGCTACATCACCGCCAGCCTGGAGCGGCTGATCCTGTTCCTGTCGCCGTCGCTGGTGGTGCTGATTTCGGCGTTCTGGTTCAAGCGCCCGGTCGAGCGCCGCCAGTGGCTGGCAATGACGCTGTCATACGCCGGCGTGGTGCTGGTTTTTGCCCATGACCTCAGCTTCGGCGGCTCCGTCGAGGTGTTGTCAGGGTCTTTGTTCGTTTTCGGTTCGGCGCTCAGCTATTCTGTGTACCTGATCTGTTCCGGGGAGCTGATCAAGCGCGTCGGACCCACGCGGCTGGTGGCCTATGCCATGCTGGTGTCCTGCGTGGCCTGCATCGTGCAGTTCTTCGTGATCCATCCCGCCTCCGTGCTGGTCCAGCCGATGGGCGTGTACGGCTACTCGATCATCCACGCCACCCTGAACACGGTGGTGCCCGTCTTCATGCTGATGTGGGCGGTGGCGCTGATCGGTGCGCCGACCGCCTCGCTCCTGGGCATGCTGGGGCCGGTGTCGGTGTTGTTCCTGGCGTCGTGGTTCCTGCAAGAGCCCATCACGGTCTGGCAGATGGCCGGGACCGCGCTGGTACTGGCGGGTGTATTCGTATTGATGGGGGGCGGGGCCGCCAGGCCTTCGCCCGCCGCGCCCGGCAGCAACGCTGCCCCGCGTTGAAGTCCGGGCTTCCCGTTTGATTCTCAAGCTTGCGTCGCAACAATCCAATGAAAGGAGGCCAGCATGGCCAGCAATCTCGTCAAGGCAATCCGTATCGAGCAGCATGGCGGTCCCGAAGTCCTGAAACTGGTCGAAGTCGAAGTGCCGCCGCCGGCCGCCAATGAGGTCACCATCGACCAGCATGCGGCCGGGCTGAACTTCATCGATATCTATTTCCGCACGGGCTTGTATCCCCATCCGCTGCCGCATGGCCTGGGCTTCGAAGGCGCTGGCGTGGTCACCGCCGTGGGCGCCGACGTCAAGCACCTGAAAAAGGGCGACCGGGTGGCCTATGGCCAGAGCCCCATCGGCGCCTACGCCAAGGCCCGCAACGTGCCGGCCAACCAGGTCGTGAAGGTGCCCAAGGGCATCGGCTTCGACGAAGCGGCGGCGGTGATGCTCAAGGGCCTGACCGTGCAGTACCTGTTCCGCCAGACCTACCGCCTGCAGGGCAACGAGACCATCCTGTTCCACGCCGCCGCGGGCGGCGTCGGCCTGATCGCCTGCCAATGGGCGCGCGCCCTGGGCGTGAAGCTGATCGGCACCGTCTCCAGCCCCGAGAAGGCCGAGCTGGCGCGCGCCAACGGCGCCTGGGAAACCATCGACTACTCGCGCGAGAACGTCGCCGAGCGCGTGCTGGCCCTGACCGGCGGCAAGAAGGTGCCGGTGGTGTACGACGGCGTCGGCAAGGACACCTGGGAAACCTCGCTGGACTGCATCGAGCCGCGCGGCCTGATGGTCAGCTTCGGCAATGCGTCCGGTCCGGTGGCGGGCGTCAACCTGGGCATCCTGAACCAGAAGGGCAGCCTGTACGTGACGCGGCCGTCGCTGGGCGTGCACGTCAACACGCTGGAAAAGCTGCAGGCCGCCTCGGATGAGCTGTTCGACCTGGTCCTGAAGAAGAAGATCAAGGTGCGTATCGACCAGCGCTACGGCCTGGAACAGGCGGGCGAAGCGCAGACCGCGCTGGCCTCGCGCAAGACCACCGGCGCCACCGTGCTGATGCTGGATTGATCCGGCGCGCCCCCCGGGGGGCGTGCGATTGGCAAGGCGGGGCGCAGCGAGCGCCCCGCTTTTTTTTGGGCCGTGCGCACCGGGACAAATCGCCATGCACGGGCGGACAAGCGAACGCGATGGGCCGTTGCTATGCTGGCCCGACACTATCCGTTGGAGCTTTCGCATGTCGTCCGCCCGCCCCTCCGCCAGCGTTTCCGCCACCGGCCGTCCGGAATTGGCTGCCATCCGGGAATACATGATCGTCGACGGCAAGCCGCTGCGCGAGGGGCAGGGCGATCCCATTCCCGTCCACGATCCGGCAACCGGCGAGATCATCGCCATGCAGCTGGACGCTGGCGCGGCGCAGGTCGACCTGGCGGTGCAGGCCGCGCGCCGGGCGTTCGCCGGTGGCCCTTGGCACGAGATGCTGCCGGCCGGACGCGAGCGCCTGCTGCTGAACCTGGCGGACCTGGTGGAACGCCATGGCGAGGAACTGGCGCGCCTGGAGACCCTGAACAACGGCAAGCTGCTGGGTGTGGCGCAGGGCCTGGAGGTCGGCTCCGGCGCCCAATGGCTGCGCTATATGGCGGGTTGGGCCACCAAGCTGACCGGCGACACGCTGGCCCTGTCGATCCCGTTCCCGCCCGGGGTGAAGTACAGCGCCTACACACTGCCGCAGCCGGTGGGCGTGGTGGCCGCGATCATTCCGTGGAATTTTCCGCTGTTGATGGCGATCTGGAAGATCGCGCCGGCACTGGCCGCCGGTTGCACGGTGGTGCTCAAGCCGGCCGAGGAAACCCCGCTGACCGCCTTGCGCCTGGCCGAACTGGTGCTGGAGGCGGGGTTCCCGCCGGGCGTGGTCAACGTGGTGACCGGCCGTGGCGAGACCGCTGGCGCGGTGCTGGTTGCGCATCCCGGCGTGGACAAGATCGCCTTCACCGGCTCCACCGAAGTCGGCAAGCTCATCGGCCGCGCCGCCGTGGACGACATGAAGCGCGTCTCGCTGGAGTTGGGCGGCAAATCGCCCGTCATCGTGCTCGATGACTGCGATGCGGATGTGGCGGCACAGGGAGCCGCCGCCGCGATCTTTTTCAACCAGGGACAGGTCTGTACCGCCGGCTCGCGCTTGTATGTGCAGAAAGGCTTGTACGGCAAGGTGGTGGAGCGGCTGGCCGACCTGGCCAGCGGCATGAAGCTGGGTTCCGGCTTTGCCCCGGATACGCAGGTCGGTCCGCTGGTGTCGGCCCGCCACCAGCAACGGGTGATGGACTACATCGGTATCGGCCGCGCCGAAGGCGGCAAGGTGCTGGCCGGCGGCGAGGCGGGCGAGGGCGGCGGCTATTTCGTGCGGCCGACCGTGTTCGCGGATCTGCCGCAGGACGCCCGCATCGCCCGCGAGGAGATCTTCGGGCCGGTGGTGGTGGCCCAGTCCTTCGACACGCTGGACGACGCCGTGAGGCTGGCCAACGACAGCGCGTTCGGGCTGGGCGCCAGTCTCTGGAGCAATGACCTGGCGCGGGTCCAGCGGCTGATTCCGCGCATCGACGCGGGCACGCTCTGGATCAACACCCACAACATGCTGGACCCGAACATGCCGTTCGGAGGTTTCAAGCAGTCCGGTGTCGGCCGTGAACATGGCCGCGCCGTCCTCGATCTGTACCTGGAGAAGAAGTCCGTTTGTATCGCTTACTAGACTGACGGCCGCGCGGGACAAGCCGGGAGATACCGGCGCGCGCAGGCCGCGCAACCAAGGGGAAGTGCATGGCAGGCAAGACCAATTGCCGGGCCCGGGCGCGCACAGCATTGCTGCTGGCGTGCCTGGCGATGGCGCAGACGGCATGGGCCGGAGATCCCAGCGCGCGCGACTGGATACCCGCGCCGGTGGGCACCAATATCATCGCCGGCTACCTGTCCGGACTGCGTTCGTCCGGGCTGTACTCGGCCGGCAAGCGCGTCGACGGCGCCTCGGTGGACGTGGACGCGCTGATCTACCGCCAGATGCACTATCGCGAACTGTTCGGCAAGACCGTGCAGTTGGAGTTCATCGTGCCGATGTCGCGCACCACCATGGAGATGCCGGGCGCCTCGCGTGATCGCCAGACCGGTATCGGCGACGTTACCCTGGGTTCCGCGATCTGGCTTTACAACAATGAGCAGACCAAGACCTGGTTCGCCTGGGAACCCTTCGTGGTGGTGCCGCTTGGCCGCTACGACGGTTCGCGCCCCGACACCTCGCCAGGCAAGAATCGCTGGTCCACGGTCCAGGACTTTTCGTTCGTCAAGGGCGTGGGCGAGTCCACCTTCCTCGAGGCCATCGCCGAAGTGGAAATCTACGGACGCAACACCGACTGGATGAGCCAGACGCTCAAGAAGGACCCGTCCTTCCGTTTCTTTGCGCTGGCTTCCACCAACCTCACGCCCGACACCTATACGGGCATACGCTACCGCTATGAGACTGGCGGGCGCGAGCGCTCCAGCGGCGAAACCGTGACCAGCCGCGCGCGCAACCACCAGCTGGCGCTGGAGCTTACCCACCAGATCAACGACGCCAACCAGATCCAGATGCAGTACATCCACGACCTGAAGGTCGAGAACGGCCCGCGCATGCGGGGCGTGCAGATGCGCTACGTCTACGCCTTCTAGGAGCATGGACATGACACCAGGAGAGAGCCAATGATTGCGCTTTGTGCCAAGGGCAGCGCCGGGCGGGCCGGCAAGTGGGCGCTGTGCGCGGCGCTGGCCGCCGCGGCCGGGCTTGCCCGCGCCGACCTGCCGGTCGAGGAACTCAAGGGCGGCACGCGCCTGCCGCCGGCCACGCCGCATCGGTTGTACGTGATGGATGCGGTGTTCAACCACCTGGTCGACAGCCGCATCAACATCTATGACGGCGATACGATGAAATTCCTGGGGCTGGTGCCTTCGTCGTTCAACGGCCACATGACGGTGTCCGCGGACGGCAAGGACATCTACATCATGACCACCTACTACGAGCGCCTGAACCGGGGCAAGCGCACCGACGTGGTCGAGGCCTGGGATGCCGAGACGTTGACGCCCAAGTACGAGGTGCCCATCCCGGAGAAGCGCGCGCAGGCGTTGAATTATCGCAATTACCTGCAGCAGAGTTCGGACGGCGGCCTGCTGTTCGTGCAGAACGCCACGCCCGCGTCGTCGGTGACGGTGGTCGACCTGAAGACGCGCAAGTTCACCGACGAAGTGACCGCGGCGGCGGGCTGCTGGAGCATCATCGTGCCGCCATCGCGGCCGCGCAGCTTCGCCAGCATCTGCGGCGACGGCTCTTTCGTCACGGTCGACCTTGATGCCGCCGGCAAGCCATCCGGCCAGCAGCGCAGCAAGCCGATGTTCGAGGTGGAGAAGGACCCGATCTTCACCCATACCGACCGGTTGGGCGACACCTTCTATTTCGTCTCGTACAACGGCAACGTCTACAGCGCCGACTTCAGCGGCGCCGAGGCCCGCTTCGGCGAGCGCTGGTCGCTGCTGGACGCTTCCGGCAAGGATCGCGGCTGGCGCCCCGGCGGCTACAACCTGCTGGCGGTGAACCGCGCCAGCAAGCGGCTGTACGTGGGCATGCATCCGAATGGCGCCGAGGGGTCGCACAAGACGCCGGCGGCCGAGATCTGGGTCTACGACCTGGCCACGCACAAGCGATTGGCGCGCATCCCGGGCAAGAACGCGTTGTCGATGTCGGTGTCGCAGGACGACAAGCCGCGCCTGTTCACCATCGACGGCGGCAACGTCAACGTCTACGATGCGGCGCCGGCCGCGCCGGTGTTCAAGGGCACCATCCAGGGCGCCGGTGAAACCGCCTTGCAGGTCGAACCGCAACCGGGAGGCACGCCATGACCGATCCCGTCCTGCTCTATGCCGCCAGCGCCGCGCTGGCCTGCGTGCTGCTGTTGGGGGCATTGGAAAAGCTCAAGGACATGGCCGCGTTTGCCGCCGCCGTGCAGGCCTATGAGATCGTGCCGGCAGCGTTCGGTGGCCTGTTTGCCTGGGGCTATGTGCTCGCCGAAGCGCTGGCTGGCGCCTTGCTGCTGGCGCCCGGCCTGCGTTCGCCGGGGGCGGCGCTGGCGCTGCTGGTGCTGGCGCTGGCCACCGTCGGCGTGGCGGTGAACCTGGCACGCGGTCGCCGCGACATCGATTGCGGCTGCGGCGGTCCCGCCATGCGCGGCGCGGCGGCGCGCGGCGCCGGCCTGTCTTGGTGGATGGTGCCGCGCAACGCCTTGCTGGCGTTGTGGACGCTGCCGGTTTTCGCCGCGGCGCAGGGCGCATCGCGCAGCCTGCAATGGGCCGACGCCGCCTCGGTGTTCGGCCTGGCGATGAGCGCCGTGGCCCTTTACTTCACCGCCAATCACCTGCTGGCCTCGCACCTGAAGCTGCGGCAGCTGCACATCTAGGAACAACGGAGAGACACGATATGGAAGCCTTGATCATTTCCAATTTTCTGCTGTGGGGCGTGGTGCTCTGCCTGCTGCTGGTCATCCTGGCGCTGTCGCGCCAGATCGGCGTGCTGTACGAACGCGTGGCGCCGATGGGGGCCCTGACCATGGACAAGGGGCCGGCGGTGGGCGAGGCCGCGCCGCGGTTCGAGCTGGCCGACCTGCTGGGGCGGCGCCTGACCATCGGCGAACGCGGCCAGCACAGCCAGTTGCTGTTCTTCCTGTCGCCGACCTGCCCGGTGTGCAAGAAACTGTTGCCCATCCTGAAGTCCGTGGCGAGCACCGAGAGCGCCTGGCTGCGCATCGTGCTGGCCAGCGACGGCGAGATGCCCGAGCACCTGGCGTTCTACCGCCAGGCCGGCCTGGAGCGTTTTCCCTACCTGCTGTCGACCGAACTCGGCATGAAGTTCCAGATCAGCAAGCTGCCTTATGCCGTGCTGATCGACGAGTCCGGCGTGATCCGCGCCAAGGGCCTGATCAATTCCCGCGAGCAGCTCGAAAGCCTGTTCACGGCCAAGGAGCTGGGCGTGGCCTCGGTACAGGAATTCCTGGCCGGGAGCGCGCTGCAGGAAACCCGTGTTTCACGCAAGGAGAACGGCAATGCTCTGGCTGGATAAGCTTGGCGAGCGCGTCACGCGCTCCGTCGCCCACACCACCTCGCGCCGTAGCGTGCTCAACCGCATCGGCCGCGTGCTGGTCGGCACCGCCTTCCTGGTGCCGGTGCTGCCGGTGGCCCGCTCGGCGCCCGCGGCGGCCAAGAAGCCGCAGACCGACGAGACCGCTTGCGACTACTGGCGCTATTGCGCGGTGGACGGCTTTCTGTGCTCATGCTGCGGTGGCAGCATGACCTCATGCCCGCCGGGCACCTCGCCGTCGGCGGTATCGTGGGTGGGAACCTGCCACAACCCGCTCGATGGCAAGGACTATCTCATCAGCTACAACGACTGCTGCGGCAAGACGGCCTGCGGCAAGTGCATGTGCGCCTCGGCCGAGCGCGAGCGGCCCGGCTACCAGATGTTCCTGCACAACGACGTCAACTGGTGCATGTCGAACGAATCGTCCATCTTCCATTGCACCACCTCCGTCATCGTGGGGTTGGCCAAGAAGAAGCCATGAACGTCGCGGCGGCAAGGGCTCGCGGCGGGGCGCGGCGGCGGGGCGCCGGGGTTGTGCTCGCCTGTGCCATGGCCATCGGGGCGGCGGCCGCGCCCTTCGGCGCGGCCGCCGGCGATGTCGTCCCCGCCGCGGCGCCAGACGCCCCGGGCGCGGCCGACACGGGTGCGCTGTGGCAGGCCGCTCGCGCCGACTACATACTGCAATGCGCAGGGTGCCATCGGGTCGACGGGCGCGGCAGCACACCGCACGGCATTCCCGATTTCCGCAATTCGGTGGGCGCGTTCACGCACCTGCCCGCGGGCCGCGAATACCTCATCCGGGTGCCGGGCGCCGCCTATTCACAATTGAACAACGCCGAATTGGCGAACGTGCTGAACTGGCTGCTCCACACCTTCAGCCCGGCGCAACTGCCGGCCGGGTTCCGTCCGTACACCGAAAACGAGGTGGCGGCGGCCCGGCCACGCCGATACGACGATGTGGTGCCGGTACGCCACGGCCTCGCGCGTGAGTTGGGGGCGCTGGGTTTTGCCCTGTCCGACTATTCGTATGGCAGCGCCCGCAAGCCCTGAGGCGCTCGTTGTCGGGCCCGCCGGCGCGGAGGGCGCCCGGCATGCTGGATTACGGTTGCGCCCTAGGGGTTGTCACCGATACTCCGCGCCCGGGGCTCGGTGATAGAAAGAAGACCGCCACTTGTTCCATGCCGCGCGCTGGAGTCGCCATGTCACCCCCCCTCGTACGCAGCGCGCCCCAGCAGTTCCTGGATTGCGCCAGCTGGAAGGAAAACATCAGCAACACGTTCGTGCCGCTGGAAGTGTCGGCCGCCGATCCCAAGCACTTTCGCAGCAGCGTGGCGGTGGATGCGCTGGGATGGATGCAGATCTGCGAAATGCGCACGGGGGCCCAGCGCGTGCGGCGCACCCGGCTGCTGGCCGAGCGGGCCGAAGCGTCCGGCTACAAGGTGACGCTGCAGCTCGACGGCCGCAGTGAAATCCGCCAGGCCGCGCGCACCGCCTTGCTGATGCCGGGCGAATGGGGCATCTACGACACCACCCGGCCGTACGAGGTCGATGTCGACGACAATGCGCATTTCCTGGTGATGCAGGTGCCCGCCAAGCAGTCCGAAGCCTGGCTGCCGGCCATGCGCAACGCCGTGGCGCGCAGTTTCAGCGCGCGCCATGGTTGCGGCCGGATGGCCATGGATCTGCTGCGGGTGGCCCTGAGCGAACACGCGCACCTGTCCGAAAGCGCCGCGCGCGACGCCGCCAACGCGGTGATGCAGATGATGGGGCTCGACATCAGTGAGCGGGCGGGCGGGGGCGGGGCGCAAGACCCCGCTGAATTGCGGCAGGCGCAATTGCGGCGGGTGCAGCAGTACCTGATCGAGAACCTGCATGACCCCGATCTGTCGCCGGCCACGGCGGCCGAGGCGCTGCGCGTGTCGCGGCGTTATCTGTACAACCTGTTCGCGCAGGCGGCCACCACGCCGGCCGACTTCATTCTCGGCGCGCGGCTGGAGCGTTGCCGCGACATGCTGGCCGACGCCGCACAGACCGCGCGGCAGATCGGCGAGATCGCCTTCCGGCATGGGTTCTCGGACGCGGCGCGCTTCAGCCACGCGTTCCGCAATCGCTATGGGGTGTCGCCGTCGGAATACCGGCGCCAGGGACGCCGGACGGACGAGCCGGACTGAGCGGCCGGGCGGGGCCGGCGCGGACCCACGCAGGCCTTAAAGCTCTTCCGCGTTGATCAGGTCTTCCTTGCCGTAGAACTTCACGCCGATGTGGATGCGCTCGCGGCCCTGCGCGCGACGATGGCGGTTCGTGTCGCGCAGCGAATAGACGCAGCCGCAGTATTCCTGCTGGTAGAAGTTCTCGCGCTTGCTGATCTCGATCATGCGCGACGAGCCGCCGCCCTTGCGCCAGTTGTAGGTCCAGTAGACCAGGTCGTCGTAGCGCGCGGCCGCGCGTTCGCCGCAGCCGTTGATCTGGTTCATGTCCTTCCAGCGCGAAATGCCGAGCGAGCTGGTGATGGTGTCGAAGCCATGCTCGTGGGCATACAGCGCGGTGCGCTCGAAGCGCATGTCGAAGCAGGCGGTGCAGCGCTCGCCGCGCTCGGGCGCGTCTTCCATGCCCTTGACGCGCTCGAACCAGTTGTCCATATCGTAGTCGGCGTCGATGAATTCGATGCCGTGCTGCTCGGCGAAGCGGATGTTCTCCTGCTTGCGGATCTCGTATTCCTTGACCGGATGGATGTTCGGGTTGTAGAAGTAGATCGCGTAGTCGATGCCGGAAGCCGTCATGGCTTCCATGACTTCGCCGGAACAGGGCGCGCAGCACGAGTGCAACAGCACCTTGCTGCGGCCGACGGGCAGGTCGAGTTTGGGGCGCACGAATTCGGACATGGTCAAAGCGGGCAATGAGACGGAAAACCCCTTATTTTACGCCGAGTTGCCGTGACGGCGGGCGGCGCGTGGCAAGCGGAGGGGGGCGTCCCCCGTTGTTCAGCCCAGCACCGCATCCCACAGTTCGCGCACGGCCGTGCGCTCGGCCTGCAACTGGTCCGGCGCCACGCGCGCCTTTTCCACCCCCTGCATGCGCAATTGGTGCTGCACGCGCCGCAGCGTGCGGTAGGCGTCGCCCGCGCGCGCGGCCAATGCCGGATCGATCAGCCCGGCCTCGCCGGCCAGCCGCAGCAGGGTGATGTTGCCCAGGTTGCGCACCAGCACCGGGTGGGTGCCGGCATGGCTCAGCACCAGGTACTGGGTCACGAATTCCACGTCGACCATGCCGCCGGCGTCGTGCTTGAGATCGAACCGGTCGGTGCTGTTCGGATGGCCGGCGTTGATCTTCTGGCGCATCGCCAGCACTTCCTCGCGCAGCTTGGCGGTATCGCGCGGCATTACCAGGATGGCTTCGCGGATCTGCTCGAAGCGCTGGCCGACCGCGGCATCGCCGGATGCGTAGCGGGCGCGGGTCAGGGCCTGGTGTTCCCAGGCCCAGGCGTGCTTTTGCTGGTACTGCTCGAAGGCTTCGACCGATACCGCCAGCAGCCCGGCGTCGCCGTCCGGGCGCAGGCGCAGATCGACTTCATACAGGCGGCCCGACGAGGTCATGGTCGACAGCCAGGAGGTCATGCGGCGGCCCAGCTTGGCGTAGACCTCGGCGGCGTCCTCGCGCGCATCGTCATACAGGAACACCAGGTCCAGGTCGGAGGCGTAGCCCAGTTCCTTGCCGCCCAGCTTGCCGTAGGCGATCACGGCGAAACGCGGTTCGGCGCCCGCGACCTTGTTCACCAGCGGCCAGGTGCGGCGGATGGTTTCCGTTAGCAGCAGGTCGGCCAGCGCGGATAGCTGGTCGGCGAGCTTTTCGACCGTCAGCTCGCCCTCCAGGTCCTGCGCCAGCAACTGGAAGCTGGCCTGGCGCTGCACGTCGCGCATCAGGTTCATCTGGCGCTCGATGTCGGGATCGCCATCGGGCAGGCGGCAGGCGTCGAGGTCGGCGGACAGCTGGCGTGCGATCTGGGCGAAATCCAGCGGTTCGAACAGCGTGCGCCAGTCGATCAGGCTGTCCAGCAGCAGCGGATGCTGCGTCAGGTACTGGGCCGCCCACGGGCTGGCCGCGACCATGCGCGCGACCCGCGCCAGGGTGTCGGGGTATTCCGCCAGCAGGGCCAGATAGGCGCTGCGCTGGGCGATTTTCTCGATCAGGTCGAACAGGCGCACCGCCGCGTCCAGCGGCGCGTCGGTCTGGCGGGCGGCCCGCAGCGCGGCCGGCAACAGCGTTTCCATGCGGCGCCGGCTGCTTTCGGGCAGGCTGCGCACGCGATGGCTGCCCAGCAGCGTTTCGGTGCGGCGCAGCAGGTCGTCGGCCTGCTCGCCGAAGGCCTGGCGGATCTGCTCGGCCAGTTCGCATTGCTCGTCGCTTTCGTCCGCGGTGGTTTCTTCGGTGGCATCGGCGCTGTCCGCCTTGTCCATGCCGACCATGCGGAATACGTTGCGGAAGGTCTGCGAGACGAACTGGCGATGCGCCGCCAGTGTGGTTTCGAAATCCTGCGCGCTCATGCCGAGGGCGGCGGCCAATCCGGCGCGCAGCGCCGGGTCGCCCGGCAGGAGATGGGTCTGTTCGTCTTCCCGGTATTGCAGCGCATGTTCGGTGCGGCGCAGGAACCGGTAGGCATCCTCCAGGCGGCGCGCGTCTTGCGCCGGAACCAGGCCGGCGACGCATTCGGCGTGCAGGGCGGGCAACAGTCCGCGTTGTTGCAGTGCCGGCATGCGGCCGCCGCGGATCAACTGCGCCAGTTGCACCACGAATTCGATTTCGCGGATGCCGCCATCGCCCAGCTTGATATTGTTGGCGCTGTCGATGCCGTTGCGGGCGGAAGCCCGCCGCTGCCAGTCCTGGCGGATGCGCTCGCGCAGGGCGCGCAGGGCGGCCAAGGCGTCGAAGTCGAAATACTTGCGGTAGACGAAGGGCACGCGCAGGCTTTCCAGCTGACGGGCCTGGGCGGCGCTGTCGCTGCCCTCGAACGCCTGCGCCGGCATCAGGCGCGCCTTGAGCCATGCGTAGCGTTCCCATTCGCGGCCCTGGCCGATCAGATAGTGCTCCAGCGCGTCCAGGCTCCAGGCCAGCGGGCCGGCGTCGCCGTCGGGACGCAGGCGCAGGTCGGTGCGGAACACCTGGCCGTTGGCGTCGACCTCGGACAACACCGGCATCATGCGGCGCGTCAGGCGGCCATAGAACTCGTGGTGGCTGATGCGGCGCGGCCCATCGGTGTCGCCTTCCTCGCCGTACAGCATGATCAGGTCGATGTCGGAGGACACGTTCAGTTCGGCGCCGCCCAGCTTGCCCATGCCCACGATCAGCATTTCCTGGGGCAGGCCGGTGGCTGGGTCGCGCGGCACCCCGTGCACCTCGGCCAATTCGGCGGCCACGCTGCGATAGGCGGCGGCCACCGCGGCATCCGCCAGCGCCGTCATCGCGCCCACCACTTCCTCGAGCGGCGCCTGGCCGGCCAGGTCGCGCACGATCAGCGTGCTGAAGACCCGCTCGCGCAATTTGCGCAGCACCTGGCGGCACAATTCCACGGGCAGGATGTCCGGCGCGCCGGGGCCGGCCAGTTCGGCCTGCCAGTGCGCCAGCCGTTCCCGCGTGACGGGTTCCCGCACGGCGTCTTCCAGCCACGCGGCCAGGTCCGGATGGGCATCGAGACGGCGGCGCAGGTGGCCGGACCAGGCAAGGGCGGGGGCGAACAGGGCGGGCATGGACATGGCGATCGGACGGGAGACGAATGGACGCGTTTCAGGTATAAGTGGGGACGATACCGCAAGACTATTCTCCTGCCCACCGATCCGTGTCTGTTTCAAAGAAAGTGTTCTGCTGCCTGTTCTGGGTGGCGCTGACCGTGTACGGCGTCGTGGCCATCGGGCTCCTGGGCGTGCGCTATTGGGTCTTGCCGCGCGTGGACCAATGGCGCCCGCAGATCGAAGCCTACGCCAGCCAGGCGCTGGGCGCACGCGTCGCGATCGGGGCCATCCGGGCGGATTGGCAGGGCCTGAACCCCAAGCTCGAACTCAGCGCGGTGCAAGTCTATGACGACGTGCCGGAGCCGGTCCTGAGCCTGCCTTCGGTGTCGGCGGTGCTGGCCTGGCGCAGCCTGTTCACCCTGTCGCCCACGTTGCTGCGCCTGCGGGTGGAGCAGCCGGACCTCACCTTGCGCCGCGACGCCGCCAACCGCCTGTGGGTGGCGGGGCAGGGCATCGACCTGAATGCCAGCGATCACCAGTCGGACCTGAATCATCCGGCGCTGCGCTGGCTGACCGGGCAGCGCGAGGTGCAGATCCGTGGCGCCCGGATCCGCTGGCAGGACGAATTGCGCCAGGCGCCGGATCTGGTGCTGAACAATGTCGATCTGCTGGTGCGCAATGGCAGCCTGTCGCATCGCTTCGTGCTGCGCGCCGACGGCGATCCGGTGTTGGCGCGCAAAGTGGACCTGCGCGGAGAATTCAATCGCAGCCTGTTCTCGGCCAATGCCGCCAGCCCGGCCAACTGGAGCGGGCAGCTCTACGCCGCGCTGGATGACGCCGAACCCCTGGCCTGGGCGCCCTGGCTGTCGCCCCCGCCGATCAAGGGACGCATCAGCACCCGCGCCTGGCTGCAGCTCGATCATGGCAAGTTCACCACGCTCACGGCCGACGTGGCCACGCGGGGGGTGGACTGGTCGGCGGCGCCTGGTGCCACCGCGGTGCGCGCCGGCTATGCGCAAGTCCGCATCGAGGGCGTGCCGGGCGATTTCATCGACGGCGAGCGCGTGCCGCTGGCGCGCAGTTCCGGCGCGGCCAACCTGTCGGTCATTGGCCATGCCGAGCAATTGCGCGTGGCGCTGCCGGGCATATTCGAACAACCCGAGCTGGGAGCCGACGAGGTGGCGCTGGACGCCCGCATCAAGGGAACCAGCGAACACGACTGGTTCATCGACGTGGCCCAACTGCGGATCGCCAATGACGATCTGGATGTGCGTCTGCAGGGGCAGTGGCGCAGGGAAGGCAGGAGCGCGGCGGGTAGCGTCGACATGCGTGGCACGCTGGTGCGCGGCGCCATGAACGCGATCCATCGTTATCTGCCGCTGGAGGTGAACGCGGACGCGCGCGAATGGCTCGCGACCGGATTGCCGGCCGGCCAGATGGAGTCGGCGTCGATTGTGCTCAAGGGCGACCTGGACGAATTTCCCTTCGGGGCGGCCGGATCGAGCGGCGAGTTCGTCATCGCCGGCGCCTATTCCGGCGCCAAGGTCGACTACGCGCCGGCGCGCCCTCACCGCAAGGGCTGGCCGATGCTGGAGAACCTGTCGGGCAGCTTCCGCATCGACAAGGTTGGGCTGGTGCTCGACAGTCCGGGTGGCGCGCTGGCGCATACCGGCCCAGGCCAGACCGTGACGCTGGGCGCGGTGACCGCCTCCATCCCGGATATGGAACACAATGCGCAATTGACCGTCAACGGCGAAACCAGCGGTCCGGTGCCGGCCTACCTGGCGCTCTCGGAAAGCTCGCCGCTGGGCCAGTTGCTGGACGGCGCGCTGGACGAGGCGCGCGGCACCGGCACCTGGCGCATGCCGCTCAAGTTGAAAGTGCCGTTGATGAACACCGACGACACGCAGGTGGAAGGCAAGATCCAGTTCGCCGACAACACCTTCACCTTCATGCCGGAAATGCCCTTGCTCAGTCAGATGCATGGCGACCTGGATTTTTCGGAGAAGGGCGTGCGCACCAAGGAGATCCGCGCCCAGTTCCTGGGCGGACCGGTCAAGCTCAGCGGCAGCCTGGCGCAACCGACCGATGCCTTGCGTTTCGAGGGCGTGCTGGCGGGATCCGGGCTGACGCAGATCAGCAATACGCCGTCGATGGGCCGTTTTACCGGGAAGACCGCCTACAAGGGCCGGATCGGCTACCAGCGCGGCGGTTCGGTCGAGTTGTCGGTGGAGTCCGACCTGACCGGCCTGGCGATCGATATGCCGGCGCCCGTGGGCAAGCCGGCGTCGCTGGCCCGGCCCCTGAAGTTGCAATGGGGGGCCGCGCAGGATCCGGGAGCCAAGGGCAGGCGCTGGCTCACCGCCAGCCTGGGCGACAATCTCAATGCGCTTTTCGAACGTGATCCGGCCGATGCCTCGCCGTCATACTTCACCCGCGGCGCGCTCGGGATCGAGCGTCCCGCCAGCCTGCCCGAACGCGGCTTGAGCCTGAACGCCAGCCTGCCGGAACTGGACATGGACGCCTGGGAAGCCGTGTCCAACGGCTTCAACCCGCCGCCAGCCAAGGGGCGCGCGGCGGCCCGGCCGCTGCTGCCGGTTGCCGAGCGCGTCAGCCTGAGCGCGGGCCTGCTGCGCGCCAGCGGCTACACGCTGAACGATCTGACCCTGTACGCCACCCGTCCGGCGCCGGCCCAATGGCGCGTGGACATCCAGTCGCGCCAGGCAGCCGGTTCGCTGTCATGGCGCGAAGCGTCCGGCGCGATCGCCGGCCAGATCACCGCCCGTTTCAAGTATCTCGCGCTGGGCGGCGCCGACGACACCAACGAGGCCGACAAGGCGCTTTCCTCGGGCAACGACCTGTCGGACATTCCCGCCATCGACCTGCAGGCCAAGGAATTCCGCCTCTATGGCAAGAACCTGGGCGAATTGCAGGTGCTGGGCACGAATCTGGAGCGTGGTCGCCAGTGGCGCCTGGATAAACTGTCGATCACCAATGACGCCGCGGCCTTGAATGCGACCGGTGCCTGGCGCCTCGAAGGCCCGGAGCGTGGCTTGACGGTGGACGCCACCGCCAAGTTCGAGAACGTCGGCAGCTTCATGGATCGTATCGGCTTTGACCGGGTCGTGTCCGGCGGGACCGGCAGCATCAAGGGCAAGGCGACCTGGCGCAACCTGCCATGGACCCATGACATCGCCGACCTGGTGGGCGACGCCGAGATCAGCCTGGACAAGGGCCGTTTCATGCACGTGAATTCGCGTACGGCGCGCCTGCTCGAGCTGCTGTCGCTGCAGTCGCTGCAGCGCCTGGCCCGGCTCGACGTGAATCCGACCAACCTGCTGCGCGACGGCTTTCCTTTCGATACCGTGCGCGGCCAGATCAAGCTGGCCGATGGTTCGCTGAATACCGAGGGCTACAAGATCAATGGCCCGGTCGCGGCCATCGTGCTGGCGGGGGGCGTCAACATCGTGCAGGAGCGTTGGGATCTGAAAGCGGTCGTGATCCCCAATCTCGACGCCAGTGGCGCAGCCATGGTGACGGCGTTGGCGGTCAATCCGCTGATCGGCCTGGGCGCCTTCGTGACCCAATGGGTGCTCAAGCAGCCGCTGGCCCGCGCCATGACCATGGAATACGCCGTGACCGGCAGCTGGGACGATCCCAAGATCGACCCGATCGACGCGTCGGGCAAGCCGGCGCCCAAGCAGACGCCCAAGCCGCGCAGCCTGGAAGAGTTCATCGAGCACTGATCCGGCTGCCCCAGCGATCGCTGGCATGGCGATACAGGCTCCCAAAAAGCATTTGGCGAGGACCGCCGTGGGGCAATCCTCGCCAAATCGATGCGTGCGCCCGGCATGCGGGCGGCGACGGCTTACTTCTTCTTCATCATGTCGAAGAATTCGGCGTTGGTCTTGGTGGCGCGCATCTTGTCCAGGATGAATTCCATGGACTGGACTTCGTCCATGTCGTGGATGAACTTGCGCAGCACCCAGACCTTCTGCAGCAGGTCCGGCGCGATCAGCAGTTCTTCGCGGCGGGTGCCCGACTTGTTCAGGTTGATGGACGGGTAGACGCGCTTTTCCGCCAGGCGACGCTCCAGGTGCACTTCGGAGTTGCCGGTGCCCTTGAATTCTTCGTAGATGACTTCGTCCATGCGGCTGCCGGTCTCGATCAGCGCGGTGCCCAGGATGGTCAGCGAGCCGCCTTCCTCGAGGTTGCGCGCGGCGCCGAAGAAGCGCTTGGGACGTTGCAGGGCGTTGGCGTCGACACCGCCGGTCAGCACCTTGCCGGAAGCCGGCACCACGGTGTTGTAGGCGCGCGCCAGGCGGGTGATCGAGTCCAGCAGGATCACCACGTCCTTCTTCATTTCGACCAGGCGCTTGGCCTTTTCGATGACCATTTCGGCGACCTGCACGTGGCGGGTGGCGGGCTCATCGAAGGTCGAGGCGACCACTTCGCCGCGCACGGTGCGCTGCATTTCGGTCACTTCCTCGGGCCGCTCGTCCACCAGCAGGACGATCATGACTGCGTCGGGGTAGTTGGTGGTGATGGCGTGCGCGATGTGCTGCATCATCACCGTCTTGCCGGACTTGGGGCTGGCGACGATCAGGCCGCGCTGGCCCTTGCCGATGGGGGCGAAGACGTCGAGGATACGGCCGGTGAGGTTTTCCTCGCTCTTGATGTCGCGTTCCAGGCGCAGCGGCTGGTTCGGATGCAGCGGCGTCAGGTTCTCGAACATGATGCGATGCTTGATCGCCTCGGGCGCCACGCCGTTGACCTTGTCCACCTTGACCAGCGCGAAGTAGCGTTCGCCATCCTTGGGCGTGCGCACCTCGCCTTCGATCGAGTCGCCGGTGTGCAGGTTGAAGCGGCGGATCTGGGACGGCGAGATGTAGATATCGTCCGTGCTGGCCAGATACGAGGTCTCGGGCGAGCGCAGGAAACCAAAGCCATCGGGCAGGACTTCCAGCACGCCGTCGCCAAAGATCTGCTCGCCCTGCTTGGCGCGCCGTTTCATGATGGCGAACATCAGCTCCTGCTTGCGCAGGCGGTTGGCGTTCTCGATTTCCAGGCCAGCGGCCATTTCCAGCAGCTGCGAGACATGCAGCGCCTTCAGTTCGTTGAGGTGCATCGCGGTGAGTGTTGGGGGAAAAGTAAAGGAGGGTTCTGGCGGCGCGCCACGGACGGGCTCGCGCGGTATTGAATGCGCGCCGCCCCCAGGGCGGCGCGTTCGTTCACAGCACGCAGTTTACAACGCGCCGTCCAGGAATGCCGTAAGTTGCGACTTCGACAGCGCGCCAACCTTGGTGGCGGCAGCCTGGCCGTCTTTAAAGAGCATGAGGGTGGGGATGCCACGGATGCCGTACTTGGCGGCGGTGCCCTGGTTCTCGTCCACGTTGAGCTTGGCGATCGTCAGGCGACCGGCGTATTCGGTGGCGACTTCTTCCAGGATCGGGGCGATCATCTTGCAGGGGCCACACCAGGCAGCCCAGTAGTCCACCAGCACCGGCTGGCCGGATTTCAACACATCGGCATCGAAGCTGGCGTCACTGACGTTCTTGATTTGGTCGCTCATGATGGTGTTTCTCGGTTCGGCAGCAAAAGGCGCGTAAAAAGGGACGCGCCTTGCCGTTGTTCTTGTTTGTGGAATGGATTAAAGCATACCACTGTCAATAACAACAGGCATACCACTGTTTATAACAACAGTATTCGCCGCTTTTGTGTAGGATATCGCGGCGCAGTTATCGCGATCCGGCGCATTGAACCCGGATCCGCTGGCTGTGTCTCTATCGTCATCCTACCGAATTCGGAGCTGGTCAGGTCGTGCGCATCCCACCCGGAGCCGCGCAGAATCTGGGCTTATCCGTAAAATGTCGGTTTTTTTCCACAGATGTTGGGGATAACTTGGCCACTCCACGTTACAACGAGGCGTCCATCCGCGTCCTGAAAGGGCTGGAGCCCGTGCGGCAGCGCCCGGGCATGTACACCCGCACCGAAAACCCCCTGCACATCGTGCAGGAAGTCATAGACAACGCCGCGGACGAGGCCCTGGCCGGCCACGGCAAGCAGATCCTGGTTACGCTGCACATCGATGGCAGCGTCTCCGTCGAGGACGACGGCCGCGGCATTCCCGTCGGCCTGCACCCCGAGGAAAACGCCCCCGTGGTCGAGCTGGTCTTCACCCGGCTGCACGCGGGCGGCAAGTTCGACAAGGCTGGCGGCGGCGCCTACGCCTTTTCCGGCGGCCTGCACGGCGTCGGCGTGTCCGTCACCAACGCCCTGGCCACCCGCCTCGAAGTGGTGGTGTGGCGCGATGGCGCCGTCAACCGGCTGGTGTTCAAGGGCGGCGACGTCGCCGAACCGCTGGCGCCCTACGACCAAGGCGGCCGCAAGAAATCCGGCACCCGCGTGCGGGTCTGGCCCGACGCCAAATATTTCGACAGCCCCAATATCCCGCTGGGCGAGCTGACCCACCTGCTGCGCAGCAAGGCCGTGCTGCTGCCGGGCGTGAAGGTCTCGTTGGTCAACGAAAAGACCGGCGACACCAAGACCTGGCAGTACCAGGACGGCCTGCGCGGCTACCTGTCCGAGGCGCTGGCGGGCGCCGAGCTGATGGTGCCGTTCTTCGAGGGCCAGCAGTACGCCGGCGCCGACCACGAAACCTTCGCCGAAGGCGAGGGCGCCCAATGGGTGGTGGCCTGGACCGAGGACGGCAACGCGGTGCGCGAGTCGTACGTCAACCTGATCCCGACGCCGGCCGGCGGCACCCACGAGTCGGGCCTGCGCGAAGGCCTGTTCGGCGCGGTCAAGGGCTTTGCCGAGCTGCACAGCCTGCTGCCCAAGGGCGTCAAGCTGCTGCCCGAGGACGTGTTCGCGCGCGCCAGTTTCGTGCTGTCTGCCAAGGTGCTGGACCCGCAATTCCAGGGCCAGATCAAGGAACGCCTGAACAGCCGCGACGCCGTGCGCCTGGTGGGCGGGTTCGCCAAGAGCGCGCTCGACCTGTGGCTGCACAGCAATGTCGAATACGGCAAGAAGCTGGCCGAACTCGCCATCCGCCAGGCGCAGGCGCGCCAGCGTTCGGCGCAGAAGGTCGAAAAGCGCAAGAGTTCCGGCGTGGCGGTGCTGCCCGGCAAGCTGACCGACTGCGAGTCCAGCGACGCCACCCGCACCGAGGTCTTCCTGGTCGAGGGCGATTCGGCCGGCGGCTCGGCCAAGATGGGCCGCGACAAGGAATTCCAGGCCATCCTGCCGCTGCGCGGCAAAGTGCTCAATTCCTGGGAAGTCGACCGCGACCGCCTGTTCGCCAACAACGAAATCCACGACATCTCGGTCGCCATCGGCGTCGATCCGCACGGCCCGGGGGACACCCCCGACCTGTCGGGGCTGCGCTACGGCCGCATCTGCATCCTGTCGGACGCCGACGTCGACGGTTCGCACATCCAGGTGCTGCTGCTGACGCTGTTCTACAAGCACTTTCCCAAGCTGGTCGAGGCCGGCCACGTCTACGTCGCCAAGCCGCCCCTGTTCCGCCTGGACGTGCCGGCGCAGGGCAAGCGCCCCGCGCGCAAGATCTACTGCCTGGACGAAGGCGAGCTGGAAGCCGCGCAGGACAAGTTGCGCAAGGAAGGCTCGCGTGAAAGCAGCTGGGCGGTCAGCCGCTTCAAGGGCCTGGGCGAAATGAATCCCGAGCAGCTGTGGGAAACCACCATGAATCCGGACACGCGCCGGCTGCTGCCGGTGGGCTATGGCGACCAGACCCCCGAAGACACCACCCGCATGTTCGACATGCTGATGGGCAAGGGCGAGTCCTCGCAGCGCCGCGCCTGGATCGAAGAGAAGGGCAACCTGGCGGAGCTGGACATCTGATGTCGTTGCCCTCGTCCCCGCCGCCGTCCGCCGCCATGGCGGTCGACCTGACCGCCGACGACTATGCCGAATTCGCGGCCTATGTGTACAAGCGGCCCGAATTGCGCCGCCGCCGCTACCTGTCGCACCTGCGTTTCGCGGTGTTGATGGTGGTGGTCCTGCTGGGCTACCTGGTCTGGCAGACCTGGGACGGGCCTGGCCCGAACTGGGGCCTGCTGCTGCCGGTGTACTTCGAGGGGCTGGCGGTCGGCCTGGGCATCCTGGCGCTGCTGGCGCTGGCCTACGAGTTCGTGCTGCCGGGACTGGTGCGCATGAACACGCGCCGCATGCTGGCCAAGCGGCCGGACGGGATGTTCCTGGGGCGCCACCAACTGGTGTTCGGCGCCGACGGCATCGAGGACAGCATTGCCGACGCCTCGGGGCGCATCGACTGGGTCGACGTGCGGCGGGTCGAGGAAACACCGCAGCATCTGTATGTCATCCTGGGGACGCTGCAAGGCGTGATCGTTCCCAAGCGCGGGCAGGACGCCGCCACCCTGGACGCGGTGCGCGCCCAGTTGCGCGAGCACGTGGCCGATACCCAGCTGCTGGGCGCCGCGCGTCCCCAATGACGCCGTTTCAATGAATTTGTCTACCTGAAACCATCATGACCGACAGCAATCAACAAGGTTTGTTCGACGCCGCGCCCGACGGGGGCGGCGATGCCGCCATCACCCTGGCGCGCTATGCCGAACAGGCCTATCTGGACTATGCAGTGTCCGTGGTGCGGGGTCGGGCCCTGCCCGACGTCGGCGACGGGCAGAAGCCCGTGCAGCGCCGTATCCTGTTCGCCATGCAGGCCATGGGCCTTGCGGCCGGCGCCAAGCCGGTCAAGTCCGCGCGCGTCGTCGGCGACGTGCTGGGCAAATACCACCCGCACGGCGACCAGGCGGCCTATGACGCCATGGTGCGCATGGCGCAGGACTTCTCCCTGCGCTATCCGCTGATCGACGGCCAGGGCAACTTCGGTTCGCGCGACGGCGACAACGCCGCGGCGATGCGCTACACCGAGGCGCGCCTGACGCCGATCGCCAAGCTGCTGCTGGACGAACTGGACGAAGGCACGGTCGATTTCGTGCCCAACTACGACGGCAGCCAGCAAGAGCCGCAGATGCTGCCGGCGCGCCTGCCGGTGATGCTGCTGAACGGCGCTTCCGGCATCGCGGTCGGCATGGCCACCGAAATCCCGCCGCACAACCTGCGCGAAGTGGCACAGGCCTGCGTGGCGCTGATCAAGCAGCCGCAACTGCCGGACGCCGAGCTGTTCGGCATGATCCCCGGCCCGGACTTCGCTGGCGGCGGCCAGATCATCACGCCGGCCGCCGACATCGCGCAGATCTACGCCGGCGGGCGCGGCTCGCTCAAGGTGCGGGCGCGCTGGCAGTTCGAGGAAATGGCGCGCGGCCAGTGGCAACTGGTGGTCACCGAGCTGCCGCCCGGCACCTCGTGCCAGAAGGTGCTCGAAGAAATCGAGGAAATTACCAACCCCAAGGTCAAGAGCGGCAAGAAGAGCCTGACGCCCGAGCAGACGCAGGCCAAGGCCGTGATGCTGAACCTGCTGGACGCGGTGCGCGACGAATCCGGCAAGGACGCCGCCGTGCGCCTGGTGTTCGAACCCAAAACCTCGCGCGTCGACCGCGACGAGTTCGTCAACACCCTGCTGGCGCAGACCAGCATGGAAAGCAGCGCCTCGGTCAACCTGGTCTGCATTGGCACCGACGGCCGTCCGCGCCAGAAGGGCCTGCGCGACATCCTGACCGAATGGCTGGCGTTCCGCACCAATACCGTGCTGCGCCGCACCCGCTTCCGTCTGGACAAGGTCATCGACCGCATCCACGTGCTGGAAGGCCGCATGGTGGTCTACCTGAACGTGGACGAAGTGATCCAGACCATCCGCGAATCGGACGAGCCGCGGGCGGCATTGATGGAGCGCTTCAACCTGTCCGACCGGCAGGCCGAGGACATCCTGGAAATGCGCCTGCGCCAGCTGGCGCGCCTGGAAGGCTTCAAGATCGAGCAGGAGCTCGAGGACAAGCGCAAGGAGCAGGTCGCGCTGCAGGAACTGCTGGATAATCCCAACACCCTCAAGCGCTTGCTCATCAAGGAAATCGAGGCCGACGCCAAGCAATATGGCGACGACCGCCGCACCCTGATCGAGACCGCCGAGCGCGCCGTGCTCGAAACCAAGGTGCTGGACGAACCGGTCACCGTGATCGTGTCGCAGAAGGGCTGGCTGCGCGCCCGCCAGGGCCACGGCCACGATGCCTCGCAGTTCGGCTTCAAGCAGGGCGACGATCTCTATGGCGCCTTTGAATGCCGCACCACCGACACGCTGATCGCCATGGGCGACAACGGCCGTGTCTACTCGGTGCCGGTGGCCGGGCTGCCTTCGGCGCGTGGCGACGGCCAGCCGGTCACCACCATGATCGACCTGGAAAGCGGCACCCGCATCGTCCACACCATCGCGGCGGCGGCCGACAGCCGCTGGCTGCTGGCCACGCGCGGCGGCTATGGCTTTGCCGCCAAGCTGTCGGACATGACCAGCCGCCAGCGCGCCGGCAAGCAGTTCATCACGCTGGAGGCGGGCGACGAACTGTTGCGTCCGGTGCCGCTGTTCGAGGGCGCCACGCAACTGGCGCTGCTGTCGCAGAAGGGCAAGTTCCTGGTGTTCGGGCTGGACGAGGTCAAATCGTTGTCCGGCGGCGGGCGCGGCACCATCCTGATGGGGCTGGACGGCGCCGACAAGCTGGACCAGACCGTGCCGATCGGCGCGCTCGGCCTGCGCGCGGCGGGCATCTACCGCAACAAGCACACCGAGGACATCCTGGCGGGCGCGGCGCTGGCCGTGTACGTCGGCAAGCGCGCCCGCAAGGGACGGGCGCTGGACGTGCGGCCCAAGCAGCCGCTGCTGTCGCCGGTGCTGGGCTGACCTGCCGGCGGGCGCGGCCATCAACGGCGGACCCTCGGGTCCGCCGTTTTTTCATCCCTTGGCTTGACCGTCGCACGTGGCGTGATATTTAATAGATAGATCAATCAGTCTATTAAATAATTCTCCGTCAGCCGCATGCGCAAGATCGATCCCGCCCGGCAACTGGAGCGGCGCCGCCAGATACTGGCCGCGGCCGCCGAGTGCTTCGCGGAAAATGGTTTCCACGCCACCTCGACCGCGCAGATCTGCGCACGCGCCGGGATGAGTCCCGGCAACCTGTTCCACTACTACGCCAGCAAGGCCGAGATCATCGAGGCGCTGATCGCCTCGGATACCGACACATTGCGCGAACGCCGGCAGGCGGATCCTCCGGCGGCCGACGCGCGTGCCGCCTTGATCGGCTGGATCGACGAGAACCTGGCGCAATACCGTGATCCGGGCTTTGCCCGTCTGGGCATGGAGATCCTGGCGGAGGCGGTGCGCAATCCTCGGGTGCACGCGCTGGTCATGGCCAACGAGGACGAACGCAAGGCGTCGCTTTCGGCGCTGCTGGCGGCCGTGTGGCGCAACCTGCCGCAAACCGCAATGCCGCGGCCGGTGGCGGAAATGGCCGACATGCTGTTGCTGCTGCTGGATGGGATCTACAGCCGGTCCGTGGTCGATCCGCAATTCGACGCGGCGGCGGGCGGCCGCTTGCTTGACGCGGCGTTGCTGGGGTGCCTGCCGCCGGCGCCCGGCGCGGCGGGAGAGCGGCCATGAGCGCCGCCCACGGCAGCATCGCCAATGACGCCACCGGCGGCGTCGCGATGGCGCCGCCGCGGCTGGCGCAGGTCGATGCTTTGCGCGGCTTCGCCTTGCTTGGCATCCTGGTCGTCAACATCGGCGTATTCGCCTCGCCGTTCTATGCCAACGGCATCGCCGATCCGGCGTTTTCGAGCCGGGCGGATCTGGCCGTGCGGTGGCTGGTGGCGTGGCTTTTCGAAACCAAGTTCTACCTGCTGTTCTCGTTCCTGTTCGGCTATAGCTTCACCTTGCAGATGGCCGCCGCCGAGCGCGGCGGCGCGGCCTTCGCGCCGCGCTTCCTGCGCCGCCTGGCAGGGCTGGCGGCGTTGGGCCTGGCGCACGCCGTGCTGTTCTACCAGGGCGACATCCTGTTGACCTACGCGCTGCTGGGGCTCGCCCTGATGGCCGTTCGCGGCATGGCGCCGGGCCGCGCCTTGCGCCTGGCGTTGTGGCTGATCGGGCTGGTGTCGCTGGCCTGGGCGCTATTGGCCGGCCTTAGCCTGCTGGACCCCGCCGGCACCGAAGCCCTGAGCCGTTCTGGCGCCGACGCCTACGTGGCCGACGCGCAGGCGGCGCTGGCGGCCTACCGCGGCACCATCGGCACCACTATCGCGCGGCACTGGTACGAACTGACCTCCAGTATCTGGGGTGTCATCCTGCTGGTGCAGGGCCCCTTCGTTTTCGCGATGTTCCTGGTCGGATATGCCCTGGGGCGCCGGCAGGCGCTGGCCGATCCATGGCGCCAGCCGCGCGTGCTGTGGCTGCTGTGCGCGCTGGGGGCCTTGCCCGGACTGGCGGGATCCGCCGCCTATGCGACCAGCGCGCTGCCTGCGATGAGCGCCCTGTGGGAGACGCCGGGCCTGGCGATGGATCTGTTCACCGCGCCGTTGCTGAGCATGTCATACGCCGCCGCCTTCCTGCTGGCGATGCGCACGCGGCCGGGAGCCTGGCTGGCGCGCTGCCTGGCGCCGGCGGGCCGCATGGCGCTGACCAATTACCTGATGCAATCGTTGCTTTGCGCCTTGATCTTCAAGGCGTGGGGGCTGCGGCTGTCGGGCAGTGTTTCGCCCGGGGCGGGAGTGCTGATAGCGGTGGCCATCTTTGTGGCGCAGTTGCCGCTGTCGGCATGGTGGCTGCGCCGCCATGCCTACGGCCCGGTCGAGTGGCTGCTGCGCGCGTTGACCATCGGCGCCTGGCCCGCCTGGCGCCGCGTGGCGGCGGAACAGGGAAGCTAGCGCGGCGTCAGGCGCCGCCGCCAGCGATGGCGGCGTCGATGGCGCCGGCCAGGCGCTCGGTCAGTTGGTCCAGTTCGTCGTCGGAGATGATGAAGGGCGGGGCCAGCAGCACGTGGTCGCCGTGGCGGCCGTCGATGGTGCCGCCCATCGGATAGACCATCAGGCCGCGCGCCATGGCTTCGCGCTTGATGCGCGCATGCAGCGACAGCGCCGGATCGAAGGTCGCCTTGCTGGCGCGGTCGCGCACCAGTTCCACGCCCATGAACAGGCCGCGGCCGCGGATGTCGCCGACGTGCGGGTGCTCGCCCAGGGCTTGCTGCAAGCGCTGGCGCAAGCCGTCGCCCTGGGTGCGCACGCGCGCCAGCAGATGGTCGCGTTTGATCACCTCCTGTACCGCCAACGAGGCCGCGCACGCGGTGGCGTGGCCCAGGTAGGTGTGACCGTGCTGGAAGAAGCCGCTGCCTTGCTGCATCGCCTGCACGATGCGCTCTTGCGCCATGACCGCGCCGATCGGCTGGTAGCCGCCGCCCAGGCCCTTGGCGATGGTGATCAGGTCGGGCGTGATGCCTTCCTGCTCGACCGCGTAGAGCGTGCCGGTGCGGCCCATGCCGCACATCACCTCGTCGGCGATCAACAGCACGCCATGGCGATCGCAGACTTCGCGGATGCGGCGGAAGTAGCCCGGCACCGCGGTCACCGCGCCCGAGGTCGCGCCCACCACCGGCTCGGCGACGAAGGCCATCACGCTGTCGGGGCCGAGGCGCTGAAAGGTCTGCTCCAATTCCTGCGCCAGGCGTTCGGCGTACTGATCGTCGGTTTCGCCGTCGTGGCGGTCGCGATAGGCGTAGCAGGGCGCAACGTGGGCCACGTCGATCAGCAATGGCGCGAACTGCGCCCGGCGCCAGGCGTTGCCGCCGACCGCCAGCGCGCCCAGCGTGTTGCCGTGATAGCTCTGGCGCCGCGCGACGATATGGCGGCGCTGCGGCTGGCCGATCTCGACGTAGTACTGGCGCGCCATCTTCAGCGCGGCCTCGATGGCTTCCGAGCCGCCAGAGACGAAGTAGGCGTGCGAGGTGCCGGCGGGCGCGTCCGCGACCAGCGTCGCCGCCAGCCTTTCGGCCACCTCGGTGGTGAAGAAACTGGTGTGGGCGTAGGCCAGCGCGTCGATCTGCGCATGCATCGCGGCCTGCACGTCGGGATGGTTGTGGCCCAGGCACGAGACCGCCGCGCCGCCGGAGCCATCCAGGTAGGCGCGGCCCTGCTGGTCATAGAGCCACACGCCCTGGCCGCGGACCGCGACCGGGGGCGTGCTGCGCAGGGAACGATGAAGGACTCGGGTGCTGGTCATGGCGAGGGACTCCGGGACGGGAACGTTGGCAAGGGGCGTGAAATGTCGGGGCTGGCGTGAGCGCGGGGCGCGGGCGCGTTCAATCAGGGACCGGAGCGCGGTTGCGGCCGCCCCGCGGCGCCGGCTCCTTCCAATAGGCGCCTTCGTCCCGCAATCGTGTTTCGATCTCGGTCAGTCGTTGCAGCACCTCGTCGCCGCCACGGGCCGCGAGCCGCGCGATCAGGTGCTCGGCCAGGCCCAGCAGGCCCGCGGTGCTGTGGAAGAACGAGGCGGGGCCGCGCGGCGCCGATGCGTCCGCGCCGGCCTCGGCGGGGCGGGCAAAATGCAATACATGGCGAGCGGCCCGGGCCACTGGGCTGGTGGGGCTGTCGGTCAGCGCCAGCACGGTGACACCGCGGGCGGCGATCTGGGCCGTCAGGCGCACGGTGGTGCTGGGGTAGGGGGCTTGCGACACCACTACCAGCGCATCGCCCGCCTGCAGGCTGTCGGCATCTTCGGCCGACGCGCCGCCCAGGCCATCGATCAGGATGCCGTTGCGGCGCAGCAGGTGGTAGGCATAGCGCATCTGGAAGGCGATGCCGAAAGCGGAGCGCGTGCCCAGGAAGCCGACCTGGCGGGCCCGCAGCATGGTGTCGACGGCGGCGTCCAAAGCGGCGGCGTCGTTGACCTGCCGGATCGAGGCCAGGGCGGCTGTCTGCCATTGCGTCAGCGCGTCCTGCCCGGGGCCGCCGGACTGCCGGGCGTGCGAGGCTTGCAGGCGCGCCGCGCGCTCACGCAGACCATCC
Organism: Achromobacter sp. CSND-B12; assembly: GCF_052906545.1. Taxonomy (NCBI): domain Bacteria; kingdom Pseudomonadati; phylum Pseudomonadota; class Betaproteobacteria; order Burkholderiales; family Alcaligenaceae; genus Achromobacter; species Achromobacter sp. CSND-B12. Next base: position 5,380,624 of record NZ_JBREGJ010000001.1, read on the forward strand.
TCGGCGGCGCCGGCCAGCGCGCGCTGGAACGGGGCGCGGAAGGCCTCATAGCTGTCGTGGCCCGCGGCGCGCGCCAGCCGCAGCATGGTGGCGGGCGATACGCCCACCGCCTGCGCCTGCCGCCGCATCGACCAAAGCCCCACTTCGGCGGGGTTGGCCAGCACCCATTGGGCGGCGCGCTGCAACTCGGCGGGCAGCGTGGCGCTGAGGTGGCGCAGATGGTCTTGCAGAGGCGCGATCATGGCAGCAGGGAAGGAGAGATAAAACAAATGCTACATCCGTCTTGGCAAAAAGAAAAACAGATGTTTTATTTGCGGAATGTAGAACAACTCTGGCAAATCGTAACGCCGGCGTTTCCCTGGAACGCCCCGGCGACTTGACGGCGGATTGCGCGGAAATGATTACAAAATGAGGGTCAATCCGGTTTGACACGGGGATGGGTCACCCATATCATTCGTATAGAAATCAATTTAGCTGAACTAATTCAGTCATGAATAAACAGACCGTAACCGACCCCGCGCAGCAATACGACCTGCGCATCCTGCGGGCGCTGCGCCGGATCACGCGATCCATCGCGTTGCATTCGCGCCAGCTGTCCGCGGTGAGCCACATTACCGCGCCGCAGCTGATGTGCCTGCGCACGGTCATTGCGAACGGGCCGCTGACGGCCACGGCGATCAGCCGCGAGATCCACGTCAGCCCCAGCACGGTCGTCGGCATTCTCGACCGCCTGGAAGACAAGGGCCTGATCCGCCGCGAGCGCGGCCGCGAAGATCGCCGCATCGTCTTCGTGACGGCCACCGATGCCGGCCGCGAAGTCGCGCAGCAGGCGCCGTCGCCGCTGCAGAAGCACCTGGCCGACGCGCTCAACGCGTTGCCGGAGCTGGAGCAGGCCACCATCACCCTGTCGCTCGAGCGCATCGTCGCGCTCATGGAAGAAGAGAGTGGGGTGGCGACGGAAACCCAGGGCGACGTCTCGTCGCCCATCCTCGAGGTGCCCACGGGTGGCGCGCCTCCCGAATCAGGATTGGTTGTATGAGAGCAAACGAACTGAACGACCCTACGACCTCAAGTGCCGTGGCGCCGGCGGCGGGCAACAAAACGCATCTGTTGCGTGAGCCCCGCCGCAAGGACGGCGCCGCGATCCACCAGCTCATTTCCGAGTGCCCGCCACTCGACCTCAATTCCCTGTACGCGTACCTGCTCCTGTGCGAGCACAACCGCGGCACCTGCGTCCTGGCCGAAAGCGCCGGAGGACGCATCGATGGATTTATCTCCGCTTACGTGCTTGCCGACAGGCCCGACGTGTTGTTCGTCTGGCAGGTCGCCGTGCACACCCGCGCACGCGGCCAACGGTTAGGCCGCGCCATGCTCCGGGCGCTCTTGCAACGCGAGGGGCTCGTGCATGTTCGTCATCTTGAAACCACGGTGGCGCCTGACAACCAGGCCTCGCGCCGCACCTTCGCCGGCCTGGCCAGCGAGCTGGGCGCCCACGTCTCCGAGCAGCCGTTCTTCGATCGGCAGCTTTTCGGCGGCGCGGACCATGACGACGAGATGTTGTTGAGGATAGGCCCGTTCACCCTGCCCGCCCCCTAGGCGGCAACGCGGTCCTGTCGAAAACCGGGATGGCTTTGACGCATCCGGATGCGCCCGGCGCGCATGCGGAAGGGATCTGGCCGTCTGTCAACTTATGAGATGAAAGGGAGGATTAATCACATGGACTTGAAAATCTTTGACCGGATGGAGTCGGAAGTACGAGGCTATATCCGGTCGTTTCCCGTGATCTTCAGCCAGGCCAGGGGTTCGACGCTGGTGGATGAGGACGGTGGCGAGTACATCGATTTCTTCAGCGGCGCAGGCACGTTGAACTACGGTCACAACAATCCCATCTTCAAGGAAAAGCTGCTCGAGTACGTGCAGGCGGACGGCGTGGTGCATGGCCTGGACATGGCCACCAGCGCCAAGAAAAGCTTCCTCGAGGCGGTCGACCGCGTGCTGCTCAAGCCGCGCAACTGGCAATACACCCTGCAGTTCACCGGCCCCACCGGCACCAATGCGGTCGAGGCGGCGCTCAAGATCGCGCGCCAGGTGAAGGGGCGTCCCAATGTGATCTCCTTCACGCACGGCTTTCACGGCGTCAGCGGCGGCTCGCTGGCGGTCACCGCCAACATGAAGTTCCGCGACGCCTCCGGCTACCCGCTGGCCAACACCACTTTCATGCCCTATGACGGCTACTTCGGCCCGGACGTGGACACCATGGCCTACCTGGAACGCATGCTGGAAGATCCCAGCAGCGGCATGGACAAGCCCGCCGCCGTCATCGTCGAGACGGTGCAGGGCGAGGGCGGCGTCAATGTCGCCACCCTGCGCTGGCTCAAGGAACTGGACAAACTCTGCAAGCGCCACGACATGCTGCTGATCGTGGACGATATCCAGGTCGGCTGCGGCCGCACCGGCACCTTCTTCAGCTTCGAGGCCGCCGGCATCCGCCCGGACATCATCACGCTGTCCAAGTCGCTGTCGGGCTTCGGCCTGCCGATGTCGCTGGTGCTGATGAAGCCCGAGCTGGACGTCTGGAAGCCCGGCGCCCATAGCGGCACTTTCCGTGGCAACAACCTGGCCTTCGTCACCGCCACCCAGGCGCTGGAAACCTACTGGACCAACACCGCGTTCACCGCCGAGATCCAGCGCAAGGAGCGCCTGGTGCGCGACTGGCTGGAAAACCTGGTGCACAGCTATCCCAACGCCGGCCTGTCGGTGCGTGGCCGCGGCCTGATTCAGGGCCTGGTGAGCAACGCCACCCCGGCGCTGTCCAACCGCATCGCCGCCAACGCCTTCAAGCGCGGCGTGGTCATCGAGACCTCGGGCGCGCACGACGAAGTGCTCAAGCTGCTGCCGGCCCTGACCATCGAGGAAGACCTGCTGTCCAAGGGCCTGGAAGTGATCGAGGCCAGCGTGGCCGACGCGCTGGCCGAAGAGGGGCAGTCCGCCCGCATCCTGAAATTTGGAGGAAAACGTCAATGATCGTACGCAATGTCAAAGATGTGATCGGCACCGCCGACGAAGTCCGCACCGATACCTGGGTCAGCCGCCGCGTGCTGCTCAAGAAGGACGGCATGGGCTTTTCCTTCCACGAGACCACCATCTTCCCGGGCGGTCGCACCCACATCCACTACAAGAATCACCTGGAGGCGGTGTGGTGCATCGAGGGCGACGGCTCCATCGAGACGATTGCCGACGGCAAGAAGTATGAACTCGGCCCGGGCGTGGTCTACGCGCTGAACGAGCACGACGAGCATTGGCTGTGCGGCGGCAAGGAGCCGCTGCGCGTCATCTGCGTCTTCAACCCGCCGCTGACCGGCCAGGAAGTGCACGACAAAGAGGGCGTCTACGCCCTGCCTGAAGCCGAAGCCCAAGCGGCCTGATACAAGGAGGTTCGCATGATCTCACCTGCGCAGGATCCGTACGCCTCCCGTACGGATCGAAGTTCCGCCATCATTTCTCGCCAGGATCCGGTGGTCTATGGAGAAGGCAAGTATGCCGACGCCCTGAGCGGCGAGCAGATCGGCAGCTATGAGCGCGATGGTTTCCTGCTACTGGAGGACGTGTTCTCCGAAGCCGAAGTGCGGGCGCTGTCGGCCGAGGTCGAGCGCATGACCCGCGACCCGTCGATCGTGCGCCGCGAGGAGTCGATCACCGAGCCCGGCAGCAACGCCGTGCGCTCCATTTTCATGGTGCACGTCCTGAACCCCGTGCTGGCGCGCCTGGTGCGCGACCCGCGGCTGGTCAATGTGGCGCGCCAGATCCTGGGGTCCGAGGTCTACATCCACCAGTCCCGCGCCAACATGAAGCCCGGCTTCAAGGGCAAGGAGTTCTACTGGCACTCCGACTTCGAGACCTGGCACGTGGAAGATGGCATGCCGTCGATGCGCGCGCTCAGCTGCTCGGTGCTGCTGACCGAGAACAATGATTGCAACGGCCCGCTGATGCTGGTGCCGGGTTCGCACCGGCAGTTCATCTCGTGCGTCGGCGAAACGCCCAACGACCACTACAAGCAGTCCCTCAAGAAGCAGGAGTACGGCGTGCCGGATCCGGTCAGCCTGCAATTGCTGGTCGAGCAGGGCGGCATCCGCACCATGACGGCCAAGGCCGGCTCGGTGGTGTTCTTCGATTGCAACACGATGCACGGCTCCAACAGCAACATTTCGCCGTGGCCGCGCGCCAACGTGTTCATGGTCTACAACAGCATGGAAAACACGCTGGAGCCGCCCAAGTACGGCCTGACCCCGCGACCCGAGCACATCGCCACGCGCAAGGCGTTCAAGGCGGTCACGCCGCTCGATACGTTGAAGCTGGTCGGCAGCTAACGCGGCACGTTGTCCGCGGCGAATGCTTGCCGGCGCTGGTCGGGGCGTGGCCTGACCGGCCGCGCGCGGGGGCGACCCATGCCGTTCCCGCTGCGCGCTTTCCCGTGAGGGAAAGAACGCCCGCGCCGCTTGCATGCGCCGCAGCCCAGGCCTTTCGGCCTGGGCTTTTTTTCGTCGTTCCGCTATGCTCTGCCGTCTTTCCCTGCCGGAAGTCGCATCATGTCCGCCCGCATCCTCAGCCTGCATATCTACCCCGTCAAATCCTGTGCCGGTATCAACCTGTCCGAGTCGCCGGTGGACCGCGCCGGGTTGGCCCACGACCGCCGCTGGATGCTGGTTGGGGCGGACGGCCATTTCATGACGCAGCGTCAATGGGCGGCCATGGCCCTGATCCGCACGGCGCTCACGGCCGATGCCTTGCGGCTTTCGGCGCCCGGCATGCCCGACCTGGACGTGCCGCTGGACGGCTCGGCGCTGCAACCCGGCGTCGAAAGCGTGGGCGTCTGGAAGGACACGCTCGACGCGCGCCGCGAAAGCGAGGCCGCGGCGCAGTGGTGTTCGGATTTCCTCAAGACGCCTTGCCGCCTGTACAAGGTCGACGCCGGCGCGACGCGGCCCGCCAAGCCGGAATGGGTGGACAAGTGGGCCGAAAGCCATCCAGATCTGGCGCAGACGTTCGGGGGAGATCACTTCTTCGGCTTTGCCGACGGCTTCCCCCTGCTGGTGGCGAACCAGGCATCGCTCGATGACCTGAACGCGCGCCTGCGGGCCAAGGGCGTGGCGCCGGTGCCGATGGACCGGTTCCGGCCCAATATCGTGGTGCAGGGCGAGTGGGAGGCCTTCGAGGAAGACCATACCGCCATGATCACCACGGGCGCGGTCAGCATGGCGTTCGTCAAGCCGTGCACGCGCTGCTCGATTCCCGACATCGATCAGCGCACCGCCGTGCAGCACGACGAGCCGGGCCGCACGCTGGCGGGCTACCGCAACCTGGAGATCGGGGTGGTGTTTGGCCAGAACGCCATCGTCGATGCGCCGGCCGGCGCCCGCCTGAAGGTGGGCGACGCGGTCGACATCGAACTGGATTTCTAGCCCGCCGCGCCCCGGCGCGCGGCCGGGGCGGCGGTATCCGGCCGTCGATCAGGCCGACGACAGCTTCAGGCCGATCAGGCCCACGACGATCAGCGCCACGCTGGCGATGCGCAGCCAGCTGATGGATTCATCGAACAGGATGATGCCGGCCACGAAGGCGCCGACGGTGCCGATGCCGACCCACACCGCGTAGGCGGTGCCCAGCGGCAGCGTCTTCATGGCCAGCGCCAGCAGCCAGAAGCTGATGAGCATGCCGCCGACGGTGACGAGCGACGGCATCAGGCGCGTGAACCCATGGGTATATTTGAGGCCGACGGCCCAGACGATTTCGAACAGGCCGGCCAGTACAAGGATGATCCAGGTCATGACGACTCCTACTTGAGAGGGGTCGTCCCCGGATTGATGCGCTTGCGGCAATGGCCAATGCCGTCGTTGCCGATGGCAAATGCCGCCATGTCGCGGCCAGCGCAGCAACGGGCCGTCCCGTCGCGGCAAAAATTATAGAATACCGGCTTCCGACGGCAAAACCGGGTGCCGTTCGGCTGCATGCCCGCAGGTGCGCGCCATCCGCGGGTGTTTCACATTCATCGCATCACTTCGCGTTCCGGCACGCGAAACCAGGATATTTCCATCATGCAACGCATCATGCTGCGGGCAAAGCTGCACCGCGTCACGGTCACCGAAGCCGACCTGCACTACGAAGGGTCTTGCGGCATCGACGAAGACCTGCTGGACGCCGCCGGCATGCGCGAGTTCGAACGCATCGAGCTCTACAACATCAACAACGGCGAACGCTTCGACACCTACATCATCAAGGCGGCCCGCGGCAGCGGCATCATTTCGCTCAATGGCGCGGCCGCGCGCCGGGCGCAGGTCGGCGACCTGATGATCATCTGCACCTACGGGCCGATGTCCGAAGAGCAATCCGCCACCCACAAGCCGCAGGTCGTGCTGGTGGACGACGCCAACCGCGTCAAGGAAATCCGCAAGTTCCCGGCCTGAGGCCGGGCCGGGCGGCGTGCCGTGGGGTGTGTCCCATGGGCGCCGTCAACCCTGATCCCCCTGATACGTTTCATCATGAGCTTCCAGGTCATCATCCAACCCAGCAAGCATCAATTCCCGGTCGAGCCCGGCCAGACCGTGCTCGACGGCGCCCTGGCCGCGGGCATCGTGCTGCCCTACAGCTGCCGCAACGGCGCCTGCTCCACCTGCAAGGGCAAAGTGGTGTCCGGGGAGTTCGACGCCGGCCAGTACCCCGCGCAGATCCTCTCGCCCGAGGAGCTGGCCGACGGCTACACCCTGTTCTGTCAGGCCCGGCCCGCCTCCGACATGGTGGTCGAGTCCACCGAAGTGCGCCTGGCCAGCGACATCCAGATCCGCAAGCTGCCTTCGCGCGTGCAGACGATGGAAAAGGCGGCGCCGGACGTGACCGTGCTCAAGCTGCAATTGCCCGCCTCGGAGCAATTCCGCTACTACGCCGGCCAGTACATCGAGATCATCCTCAAGGACGGCCGCCGCCGCAGCTATTCCATGGCTGGCGCGCCGCACACCGGCAGCCCGCTGGAACTGCACATCCGTCACCTGCCGGGCGGGGTGTTCACCGACCACGTGTTCGGCGCCGGCGACACGCAGATGAAGGAACGCGAGATCCTGCGGCTGGAAGGGCCGTTCGGTTCGTTCTTCCTGCGCGAAGACAGCGACAAGCCGATCATCCTGCTGGCCAGCGGCACGGGCTTTGCGCCCGTGAAGGCCATCGTCGAGCACATGATCCACAAGAACATCCGCCGTCCGGTCGCGCTGTACTGGGGCGGTCGTCGCCCGCGCGATCTGTACATGGACGCGCTGGCGCAGTCGTGGGCCCGTGACCTGCCGGACTTCCGCTACGTGCCGGTGGTGTCGAACGCGCTCGAGGAAGACGGCTGGAGCGGCCGTGACGGTTTCGTCCACGAGGCCGTGCTGCAGGACATCCCCGACATGTCGGGCCACCAGGTCTACGCCTGCGGCGCGCCGCCGATGGTGGACGCCGCCCGGCGCGAATTCAGCGCCCAGTGCGGCCTGCCGCCCGAGGAATTCTATGCGGACGCCTTCACGTCCGAGGCCGATCTGGCGAAAGCCGCGACTTGACCGATATCAGGCCGCGCGCAACGCGAAGGGGAGGGATCCGGCATCGGCGGATTCCTCCCCTTTTTTTGATGGCGGCGGGCGTAGGCGAGGGCGGGGCGCCGGGGTAAACTGCGGTGTCATCTTGGCAGCGGCTTGCCGCGGGGGGGCGGACATCGTGTCCGCAGGGCCCGCGGGTACGCAGGGAGCAATGCGGGCATGAAAGTAGCGGTATTGGGTAGCGGCATCATCGGAATCTCCAGCGCCTGGTGGCTGAGCCAGGCCGGCCACGACGTCGTGGTCATCGACCGCTGCACCGGACCCGCCCAGGAGACCAGCCTTGCCAACGGCGCGCAGATCTCGGTCTCCTATGCGGAGCCCTGGGCCAATCCGCAGGCGCCCCTGAAGCTGCTCAAATGGATGTTCCAGGACGACGCGCCGCTGTTGTTCCGTCCGCAGCTGGACCTGCGCCAGTGGATGTGGGGCCTGGCCTTCCTGCGCGAATGCCTGCCGGGCCGGCTGGCGCCGAACATCCGCGCCATGGTGCGCATGGCCGAATACAGCCGCGCCACGCTGCGCGGCATGCGCGCCGAGCTGGGCATCGAATACGATCACCTCGAGCGCGGCATCCTGAATTTCTACCGCGATCAACACGAATTCGAGAACTCGCAGCGCGCCGCCGGCCTGATGCGCGACTTCGGCGTGGAGCGCCGCGTCGTGTCGACGGACGAGGTCATCGCCATCGAACCGGCCTTGGCGCCGCATCGCAACACCATCGTCGGCGGCGACTACACGCCCGAGGACGAGAGCGGCGACGTGCACCTGTTCACCGTCGCGCTGGCCGAGCGCTGCGCGCGCGCCGGCGTCGAATTCCGCTACAGCACCCGCGTCACCCGGCTCATCACCGAGGCCGGCGCGGTCAGCGGCGTCGAACTGATCGAACCCGATGGCCGCTACGGCGCCCTGGCCGCCGACGCCTACGTGGTGGCCATGGGCAGTTTCAGCCCCTCGCTGCTGCGCCCGCTCGGCATTCCGTGCAATGTCTATCCGGCCAAGGGCTATTCGGCGACCTTCCCGGTCCTGCAACCGGGCGCCGCGCCCACGGTCAGCCTGACCGACAGCAGCCACAAGGTGGTGTTTTCGCGGCTCGGCGACCGCCTGCGCATGGCCGGCACCGCCGAGCTGTCCGGCTATTCGCGCGGCCTGAACACCGGCCGCTGCGAAGCCATGACGCGGCTCGCCCGCGAACTCTTTCCCGACGCGCTCGATTTCGAGCGCGTCAGCTATTGGTCGGGCCTGCGCCCGTCCACTCCCTCGAACGTGCCCATCATCGGCCGTAGCCGTATCCCCAATTTGTATATCAATACCGGACACGGTACTCTCGGCTGGACGATGGGCGTCGGCTCGGGCCGGGCACTGGCCGATCTGCTGAGCGGACGCCGTCCAGAACCGGAATTCCCTTTTCTTGGTCTATGAACCTATGAAGAAATTGCAATTGGCGGGCATTGCCCGCGCGATGTTCGCCAGCCGGCGCACATGGGTGTTTGGCGCCGCCATGGCGGTCGCGGGCGCGGTCCACGCCGCACCCGTCGAAATCCAGGTCTGGCACACGCTGCCGGACGCCAACAAGGCCGAGTTCGAGAAACTGGCCAAGCAGTACAACAAGGAACAGGACCAGGTCAAAGTGACCCTGCGCGCCTTCGCCTCGCAGGCGCAGCTGCAGCAGGAAGCCACCGCCGCGGTCAAGGCCAAGAAGGCCCCCAACCTGGTGCAGCTGAACGACAACCACTCGCCGGAAGTGGTGGCCGAGCACAAGGCGATCCTGCCGATGTACGACCTGCTGGCCAAGTATCCGGTCAAGGACCTGAACTGGTTCGTGCCGGCCACCAGCAGCTTCGTGCGCGACGGCAAGGGCCGCCTGCTGGCGTTCCCCTGGATGGCCGAAGTGCCGGTGATGTTCTACAACACCGCCGCCTACAAGAAGGCCGGCCTCGATCCCAACAAGCCCGCCCGCACCTGGACCGCCCTGCAGGGCGAGCTGCTCAAGCTGCGCGACGTGGCCGACCTCGACTGTCCCTATGCCTCCAGCGATCAGGTCACGGTCCACCTGGAAAACCTGGCGCCGGTGAACAACCAGCAGTACACCAGCAACAACAACGGCCTGGACGCGGTCACCAAGAAGAGCGCGGCGCCGGCGATGCAGTTCGACACGCTCTACATGCGCCACATTTCGCTGATGGTCAGCTGGAAGCGTTCGCTGCTGTTCATGGCGCACACCGCCGACAACAGCGCCGACAAGCTGTTCGCCAAGGGCGAGTGCGCCGTGCTGACCGGCTCCTCGGGTTCGTTCGGCCAGTTCCTGAACACCAAGTCGCTGGCGTTCGGCGTGGCCCCGCTGCCTTACTATGACCAGGTCACCCAGAACGGCGGCCAGCCGTTCGTGAGCGGTTCGGCGCTGTGGGCGCTGGAAGGCCGTCCCAAGGACGAGGAAAAGGCCACGGCGCAATTCCTGGCCTGGCTGTCCAAGCCCGTCATCGCGGCCGAATGGCACCAGCGCACCGGCTACCTGCCGCTGACCGAGGCCGCTTTCCGCGCCTCCGACGTGTCGTTCTACAAGAGCATCCCCGGGGCCCAGGCGGTGGTGGCTTCCATGAGCAACCGCCCGGTCGCCAACAGCCGCGGCTTCCGCATGGCCAACTACGATCGCATCGAGCCGGTATTCAACCAGCAGCTCAACGATGCGCTGGAAGGCAAGACGCCGCCGGTGGCGGCCCTGAACAACGCCGCTAGCCAGGCGCGCAGCATCGCCACGCAGCGCTGAGGCCGCGCCAGCCGGCCCGGCGCCCGCGCGCCGTCCGGCAGCGCCCGCAAGCCCGGTTTTCGAACCGGGCTTTTTTCTTGCCCGCGTCCTTGCCGCGTCGGGAGGAGGGCGATTCGATCCATGCGTACATGCCGGTCTGCCTTTCCGGCCCGCAGGGGTTCACCATGCCCGGCGTGGTGCGATCCGTTCCCGGGTCGCCGTTCCTGGGATGGTGGGGCACATGGTACGAATCCTCTTTCTCGCCGGCGCGCTGTCGAGCCTGGCCGGTTGCGCATGGACGCCCGGCGCGGCGCCGATGGCAGGGGCCGGTTGGCGGGCATCCGGCGTCGCCGTGCCGGGGTTCCGTTTCGATTGGCTGTTGTCGGGCGATCCCGCGGTCGCGCCGATGCAGGTGTTCGACGATGGCCGGGAGACCTGGCTGCAGTTCGCGCCGGGCCAGGCGATACCCGCCATCTTCGGCGTGGACGCCGATGGCGAGCGGGTCGTTCCCTACGTGCGCCGCGATCCCTACGTGGTGCTGGCCGGCAACTGGGATAGCTTGTGGTTTCGTGGCGGCAGGCTGCTTGCCCGGGCGCGGCGCGCCCCGGCAGGGGGGCTCGATCAAGGCGCGGCGGATGGCGATGCGTCCGCCGGGATGTCCCCCAGGGTGCAAGGCGCCGACAACCCTCTATAATCAACGATTCGCCTAAATCCTGCTTCATCCACGATGAAATCCTCCGAGATTCGCCAGCAGTTCCTGCAATTCTTCAAGTCCAAGGGACACACCATCGTTCCTTCGTCGTCGCTCGTGCCGGGCAACGATCCGACCCTGCTTTTCACCAATTCGGGCATGGTCCAGTTCAAGGACGTCTTCACGGGCAAGGAATCGCGGTCGTACACGCGTGCCACGTCGTCGCAGCGCAGCGTGCGCGCCGGCGGCAAGCACAACGACCTGGAGAACGTGGGCTACACCGCCCGCCACCATACGTTCTTCGAAATGCTGGGCAATTTCAGCTTCGGCGATTACTTCAAGCGCGATGCCATTCAGTACGCCTGGGAACTGCTGACGCAGGTCTACAAGCTGCCGGCCGAGAAGCTCTGGGTCACCGTCTACCAGGAAGACGACGAGGCCTATGACATCTGGGCCAAGGAAGTCGGCGTGCCGGCCGAGCGCATCATCCGCATCGGCGACAACAAGGGCGCGCGCTACGCGTCGGACAACTTCTGGCAGATGGCCGACACTGGCCCCTGCGGCCCGTGCTCGGAAATCTTCTACGACCACGGCCCCGAGATCTGGGGCGGCCCCCCGGGATCGCCCGAGGAAGACGGCGACCGCTACATCGAGATCTGGAACCTGGTGTTCATGCAGTTCGAGCGCGACGCCGCCGGCAACATGCCGCGCCTGCCGCGTCCCTGTGTCGATACCGGCATGGGCCTGGAGCGCATCGCGGCCGTGCTGCAGCACGTCCACTCCAATTACGAAATCGACCTGTTCCAGAACCTGATCGCCGCCGCCGCGCGCGAAACCGGCGTCAATGACCTGGAAAACAATTCCCTCAAGGTCATTGCCGACCACATCCGCGCCTGCTCGTTCCTGATCGTCGACGGCGTCATTCCCAGCAACGAAGGCCGCGGCTACGTGCTGCGCCGCATCGTTCGCCGCGCGCTGCGCCACGGCTACAAGCTGGGCCAGACCAAGCCGTTCTTCCACCGCCTGGTGCCCGACCTGGTCGCCGAGATGGGCGAAGCCTATCCCGAACTGGCCGCCACCGCCGAGCGCGTGGCGCAGGTGCTCAAGCAGGAAGAAGAACGCTTCGGCGAAACGCTGGAACACGGCATGCGCATCCTCGACGGCGCGCTGGCCAACGTGCCCAAGGGCGGCCAGCTGGACGGCACCACGCTGTTCACGCTGTACGACACCTACGGCTTCCCCGTGGACCTGACCGCCGACATCTGCCGCGAACGCGAAGTCGACGTCGACATGGCCGGCTTCGAGGTCGCCATGGAACGCCAGCGCGACCAGGCCCGCGCGGCCGGCAAGTTCAAGATGGCCGAGGGCCTGAGCTACGAAGGCGCGGAAACGCGCTTCGAGGGCTACGAAAAGCTCGAACTCGACAACGTCAAGGTCACGGCCCTGTATGTCGACGGCACCCAGGTGCAACAGGTCCAGGCCGGCCAGAGCGCCGTGGTGGTGCTGGACGCCACCCCGTTCTACGCCGAGTCCGGCGGCCAGGTCGGCGACACCGGCCTGCTCGAAGCCGCCGGCGTGCGCTTCGCCGTGGGCGATACGCTCAAGATCCAGTCCGGCGTGTTCGGCCATCACGGCACGCTGGAAGAGGGCAAGCTGGCGGTCGGCGACACCGTGCTGGCGCGCGTGGACGCGGTGCGCCGCGCCCGCACCGTGCGCAACCACTCCGCCACCCACCTGATGCACAAGGCCCTGCGCCAGGTGCTGGGCGCGCACGTGCAGCAGCGCGGCTCGCTGGTCGACCCCGACAAGACCCGTTTCGACTTCGCCCAGGACGCGCCCCTGACGGCCGAGCAGATCGCCCGCGTCGAGGCCATCGTCAACGCCGAAATCCTCGCCAACCAGCCCACCGTGGCCCAGGTCATGGCCTACGATGACGCCGTCAAGGGCGGCGCCATGGCGCTGTTCGGCGAAAAGTACGGCGACACCGTGCGCGTGCTCGACATCGGCTTCTCGCGCGAACTGTGCGGCGGCACCCACGTCGGCCGCACCGGCGACATCGGCCTGTTCAAGATCGTGTCCGAAGGCGGCGTGGCCGCCGGCGTGCGCCGTATCGAGGCCATCACGGGCGACAACGCCCTGGCCTGGGTACAGAACCAGAGCGCCTTGCTGGCCCAGGTGGCCGGCATGCTGCGCAGCACGCCCGCCGACCTGCCCGCCCGCATCTCGCAGGTGCAGGACCAGGTCAAGCAGCTCGAAAAAGACCTGGAACAATCGCGCAGCAAGCTCGCCGCCAGCGCCGGCAACGACCTGGCCAGCTCCGCGGCCGTCGAGGTCAAGGGCATCAAGCTGCTGGCCGCCAGCATCGGCGACGTCGATCCCAAGGCCCTGCGCGGCATGGTCGACAACCTGAAGGACCGCCTCAAGCCCGCCGTGGTGCTGCTGGCCACCGGCTCGGCCGATGGCAAGATCAGCGTCGTCGGCGGCGTCACGGCCGACCTGACCAACCGCATCAAGGCCGGCGACCTGGTGGGCTTCGTCGCCAGCCAGGTGGGCGGCAAGGGCGGCGGCCGTCCGGACATGGCCATGGGTGGCGGCACCGACATCGCGGCCTTGCCCGCCGCGATCGCCAGCGTGCAGAAGTGGGTCGATGAGCGCCTCTGACATGGACAACGCGTCCGGCGCGCCAGCGCCGTCCTTCGACCAGGAGGTGGATGCCAGCGGCCTGACCTGCCCCTTGCCCATCCTGCGCGCCAAGAAAGCCCTGGCGCAGATGGAAAGCGGGCAGGTGCTGCGCGTCGTCACCACCGACCGCAACGCCATCCGCGACTTCCAGGCGTTCTCGCGCCAGACCGGCAATGTGCTGGTCGCGCAGCATGAGGCGGACGGCCACGGCGTGCATTTCCTGCGCCGCCGCTAGCTAGGCGATTGCGACGCGATACATGAAAAAGGCCAGCCTCTCCCCGGGCTGGCCTTTTTGTTGGCGATCGCCGCGCCTTATTTGTGGATCGCCGCCGCCACCGCTTGCGTGATGGTGAAGTCCACCAGGTCGCCTTCCTTGAGCTGCGCCAGCCGGGCCTGCAGGGCGGGGTCCTGTACCTGGATCGTGCGCAGGCCGCCTTGCGGACCCTTCAATGTCACGAGGTTGGCGCTCTTGTTGATGTGCCAGATTTCCGCGGTGATGGTGGTCTGCCGGCCCATCGCGCCACCTGGCTTGGCGCCCTTGGCGCTGCGCGTGGCGGCGGTCTCGGTGACCACCTCCGGTGCGCCGGAGCCTGCCCGGCGCACGTCGATGGCGACCGACTCGTAATAGTCCAGCGTAAGCGAATCGCCCGGCTTGATTTGCTTGAAGTTACGCACGTTCGGTCCGGCCTGCACATCCACTACATTGCCATTGGTGCCTTGCAGGGTGATGGTGCGGCTGGCGGGGTCGACCGCCGTGACCTTGCCGGTGACGGTGGTGAGCGCCGCGCCGACCACCCGGGCCTGGGCCGCCATCGGCAGCGCCAGCAGGCCCGCCAGCAAACCTGTGGCCGCCAGGCGCGCGACAGGGGTGAAGACAGTTTTACGGTTCTTCATGGTGTTGCACCCTCCGGTAGAGGAAGTTTGGGAAAAACACTGGGGAGAAATGGGGCGCGGTCAGCCGCTGCGAAACCGCGGACGTTTGCGCGGGCGCAGGGGGCGCGAGGACGGAGAAAGGCGGCGCCGTTGCGGCGCGGCAGGGGGAGGCGGGCTTGCGGATGTGGCGCAGGATGACATTCCGATCTCTCCAATCGGGGAAATGCTTCACACGCACTTGCAAAGGGCGCCGTTCCGGCAGGGCATCCCGGGTGGAAACCCCGCCCGGCCACTTTCGTGCGCCCTCGCGCAGCACAGCGGCCCGTGACGGGCTACACTCTGTCTGCGGCGGGCTCCGGCCCGTATTTTGATTTTGTAGAATACCGTATGTGGTGCATATGTGGTGTTTTCGCGTATGAATCGCGCCGCGACTTCCGAGATTCAGCACGGGCATTTGCCAGCTGGCTTGTTTAAGTGCTAGAATTTCCCGTTTTTCACAACTAATTCAAGGGATTACCTATGGTGGTGATTCGCCTGGCCCGCGGTGGGTCCAAGAAGCGTCCGTTCTACAACCTGGTGGCCACCGATTCGCGTAACCGTCGCGACGGCCGTTTCATCGAGCGCGTGGGTTTCTACAACCCCGTCGGCAATGAAGGCGCCGAAAACCTGCGCATCGCGCTGGATCGCGTGCAGCACTGGACCAGCAACGGCGCCCAGCTGTCGCCGGCCGTCGAGCGTCTGGTCAAGGACTACTCGGCCAAGGTTTCCGCCGCGGCTTGATGCCCGCGTCGTACGCCTGAACCCTGCTAGTTTCCAGCTACGCTGTACGAAACCGATAGCCCGATACATGTCTGATGCCGCACATTCCAACGCGGCGCCTGCGGACTTGATCGAGCTGGGTCGCATCAGTGCGGCCTACGGTGTGAAAGGCTGGGTCAAGGTGCAGCCGCATTCGGCCAATGCCGAAGTGCTGCTCTCAGCTTCTCAATGGTGGTTGACTCGCCCTGTGCCTGAATTGGCGCGGGGCGCTGTCGCGTCTGCGCCTGTCGCATACAAGGTCGTGCAAGTCCGTTCGCAGGGCGCCACCGTGGTGGCCCAGCTGGCGGGCATCGCCGACCGCGACCAGGCCGAAGCGCTGCGCGGTTTTTCCGTGCAGGCGCCGCGGGGCTCCTTCCCCGCGCCCGAAGAAGACGAATACTACTGGGTCGATCTCATTGGTTGTTCGCTGTACACCACGGCGGATGGCGAGGCTGCGCTCATTGGCGTGGTCGATGAAGTCTTTGACAACGGCGCCCACGCCGTCTTGAAAGTCTTGCGCCAGCAGGCCGGGGCCAATGGTCCCGAACCTGTCCTGACCTCCAAGGGAAAGCCCGCCGAAATGCTCGTTCCGTTCGTGCGCGCGCATATCCATGCCGTCGATCTGGCCGCGCGCCGCATCGACAGCGACTGGCCCGCGGATCTCCCCTGATGCGCATTGACGTCGTGACGCTCTTTCCCGAAATGTTCGGGGTGGTGCGTGACCTGGGCGTCACCGGCCGGGCCCACGCCCAGGGCCGGTGGGCCCTGCATGCGTGGAATCCGCGCGATTTCACCAATGATCCTCACCGTACCGTGGACGACCGCCCCTATGGCGGCGGCCCTGGCATGGTGATGATGGCGGCCCCGCTGGAGGCCGCCGTCAATGCCGCCCAGGCGGCGCGCGCGGCCCAAGGCCTGGGGCCGGCCCCGGTGGCGCTGCTCGCGCCCGTGGGCAAGCGCTACGACCAGACCGGCGCCGAGGCGCTGGCCGCCAGCGACGGCCTGATCCTGATCTGTGGTCGCTACGAAGGCGTCGACCAGCGCTTCATCGAGCGCTGCGTCACGCAGGAAATCTCGCTGGGCGACTTCGTCTTGTCCGGCGGGGAAATCGCCGCGCTCGCCGTCATTGACGCCGCGGTGCGCCTGTTGCCGGGCGTGCTGAACGACGGCGACTCCGCGTTGCAGGACTCCTTCAACGACACGCTGTCCGGCCTGCTGGACAGCCCGCATTACACGCGTCCTGAAGTCTACGAGGGCGCACCCGTGCCGGCGCCGCTGCTCAGCGGCCACCATGCCAACATCTCGCGCTGGCGCCGGGAACGCTCGCTGGCGCTGACCGCTGCGCGTCGCCCCGAGCTGATCGAGTCGGCCCGCGCCCAGGGATGGTTGTCGCTGGCCGACGAACGCTTCCTGGCCGAGCTGGCCGGCGAGCCGTTGCCGCCGTTGCCCGCCAAGCGCCGCCGCGGCGGCAAGCCCAAGGCTTCCTGAGCCGGCGCAGGCATCTCCGGGGTCCGTGCCAGGACGTACCCTCCGCCGGTTCCGGCGGGGCGCATCTCTGCCTGTTTCGCGGTGGGGCGGGTCTTCCCGGTTCGCGCGCCCGGGTCTTACGCCCGGATGCGCGCATCCCGCTTTCATGCTGGGACTCCGGTCTCTGTCTGTCCTTCTTCCCAGGCGTCGGCCTGCGTGCTGCCGTTCTTCGGCAGGTTTCCCTCCGCAAGCTTTTTCCCTTTTTCCAAGACTGGATCGGCCTAGGGATGCTCCTAGGTTGTAGCGGCCCGTCTCGCTCCTTAGTATTGAAAATTACATAAAAATGAAATTTTCATATGAGTCGATCCTCATCTTCCGCTGCGCATGACGATGCGGCGCTGTCCAAGCCGGCGCTGGCGCCGGGGCGGCCCGAATCGGCCGTCGACATGTGGCTGGGCCAGCAGCTGCGCCAACTGCGCAAGCAGCACGGCCGCTCGCTGGCGGACGTGGCGCAGGCCTGCGGCATGTCGCTGGGCCTGCTCAGCCAGATCGAGCGCGGCCTGAGCTCGGCCTCGGTCAAGACCCTGCATCAGTTGGCGCGCGAGTTCGGCGTCTCGGTCAATACGCTGCTGCGCAATGCCGAACACACCGAAGGCGAGGATGGCGGGCGCGTGGCCCGCGCCGGCACGCACCGCTACATCGACTTGCGCGAGAAGGGCATCGTCAAGGAGATGTACACGCCGCCGGCCTGCCGCAGCATGGATCTGTGCCGCGCCACCATCGAGCCGGGCGGCTCGACCGGCAACGAGCTGTTCGTGACCGGGCAGGGCGAGCAGATCGGCGTGGTGCTCAAGGGGGCGCTGGAGTTGTGGGTGGGCGACCGGGTCGTGCTGCTCAAGGAGGGCGACAGCTTCTGTTATGCCAGCAGCACGCCGCGTCGCTGGCGCAATCCCGGCTCGCAGGTGACCGAGGTCATCTGGGCCATCTCGAATATCAATCAAGCCGCGGGGGATGGGACGCAACCGCCGCCGTGAGCGCGCGGGCAGTGAATCGGCGCGATGACACTGGGGATCATCCGCCTTCCGGGCGCTGCCCGGAACTCTTTGCCAAGATGAGGAAATGTCATGAAATTCAAGACTCTGGTTGTCTCTGTATTCGCAGCATTGTCCACGGCCACGGCCGCGCAGGCCCAGACGGTATTGAAGGTGGGGTCCACGCCCACCGGCAGTCCGTTCACCTTTCTCGACACCAAGACCAACTCCATCGAGGGGGTGATGGTCGATATCGTGAAAGCGGTCGGCAAGGAGGCCGGCTTCGACGTCCAGATCGAGCCCATGGCGTTTTCCGCCCTGATCGGGTCGCTGACCTCCAAGCGCATCGACATCGTCTCGGCGGCCATGTTCATCACGCCGCAACGCCAGCAGGTGGTGAGCTTTTCCGAGCCGGTCTATCGCTACGGCGAGGGCCTGATGGTGCCCAAGAGCGATAACAAGGAATACAAGTCCTTTGCCGACATGAAGGGCATGACGGTCGGCGTGCAGGTGGGCACCGCCTTCGTCGAGCCGATCCAGAAGAGCGGCGTGTTCAAGGAGGTGAAGCTCTACGACAATCCGCCGGACATGATGCGCGACGCCAACGCCGGCCGCATCCAGGGCGGTTTCATGGACTATCCCATCGCCGCCTACATCCTGACCCAGGGCAACTATCCCAACCTGAAGATGGCGCAGTCCTATCAGCCCACCGTCATGGGCAGCCTGGGACTGGCCACGCGCAAGGACGACACCGCCTTGCTCGAACGTATCAACAAGGCATTGGCCAAGCTCAAGGCCGATGGCGCCATCGACCGGATCCTGAAGAAGTGGGGGCTGGGCGGCTGATGTCGCGGGTTGGCGCGCATGCCCGAGGGGCCGCCAATCGGCCTTGGGGAACGCGCCTGACTGAACGCCCGCGCGCATCGCGGCGGGTTCGCGCAGGGATGGCCGCTGCGCGTCCGGCGGCCCGCCGCGGGCCCGCGGCGGGCGCGGTTTTTTCTCGTGTCAACCGGTCCTGGTCGGGATGGATGGAGTCATGACGGAATTCTTCAAGGACGCGGCAGAGTACCTGCCGATATTGCTGGAGGGCGCCAAGCTCACCATTCTGGTGACGCTGGGCTCCCTGGTGCTGTCCACCCTGCTGGGGCTGGTGTGGGCGCTGATGCGGGTGTCGGGCAACAAATACCTGTCCAGGTTCAGCGCGGGCGTGATCAATCTGCTGCGCGGCATCCCGATCATCGTGCTGCTGTTCTATATCTACTTCGTGATGCCGGACATGGGCATCGCGCTGACGGCGGTGCAGGCCGCCATCATCGGCCTGGGCATCGCCTACTCGGCCTACCAGGCCGAGAACTTCCGCGCCGGCATCGAGGCCATCGACCGCGGCCAGATCGAGGCGGCCATGGCGATGGGCATGAGTTGGAGCATGACCATGCGGCGCGTGGTGCTGCCGCAGGCCGTCAAGATCGTGCTGCCGCCCTACGGCAACATCATGATCATGATGCTCAAGGACTCGTCGCAGGCGTCCACCATCACGGTGGCCGAGCTTGCCCTGCAGGGCAAGCTGATCGCGGTGTCGACCTTCAAGAACGCAACCGTGTTCTCGCTGGTGGCGCTGATGTACCTGGTGATGTGCGTGCCGCTGATCCTGCTGGTGCGGCATCTGGAAAAGAGGAGTGCCGCCAAATGATCGAACTCAAGGGTGTGCGCAAGAGCTTCGGGTCGCTGGAGGTGCTCAAGGGCATCGACGCCGAGGTCAGCAAGGGCGAGGTGGTGTGCGTGATCGGGCCATCCGGTTCGGGCAAGTCCACCATCCTGCGCTGCATCAATGGGCTGGAGCGCTACAACGCCGGCCGCATCACCGTGGATGGCGAACTGGTGGATTGCGATGCGCCGTCCATCGTCTCCATCCGCACGCAGGTGGCGATGGTGTTCCAGCGCTTCAACCTGTTTCCCCATCGCACCGCGCTGGAAAACGTGGTGGAAGGGCCGATCTACGTAAAGGGCGAGCCGCGCGCGCAGGCTTTGGCGCGTGGCCGGGAATTGCTGGCCAGCGTCGGCCTGGCCGACAAGGCCGACGCCCATCCGCCGCAACTGTCCGGCGGCCAGCAGCAGCGCGTGGCGATCGCGCGGGCGCTGGCCATGCAGCCCAAGGCGATCCTGTTCGACGAACCGACCTCGGCGCTCGATCCCGAGCTGGTCGGCGACGTGCTGGGCGTGATGCGCAAGCTGGCCGAGGCCGGCATGACCATGGTCGTCGTGACGCACGAGATGAGCTTCGCGCGCGAGGTCGCCGATCGCGTCATGTTCTTTGACGGCGGCGTGATGGTGGAGCAGGGCGCCGCCCGTGAAGTGCTGAATCACCCGCAGCACCCGCGCACGCAGGATTTCCTGCGCCGCGTGCTGCATCCCATGTGAGGAACCATCATGTCGCAGACGCCGTTTCCGCTTTCCCCGTCGCTCTGGGCCGCCACCGCGGCGGCGCCGCCGGACACGCAGCCGCTGGCGCAGTCCGCGCAGGCTGACGTGCTGGTGGTGGGTGGTGGTTACGCCGGCCTGAGCACAGCGCTGCACCTGGCCGAGCAGGGCGTGCGCGTGGTGTTGCTGGAGGCGCGCGAGATCGGTTTTGGCGGCTCGGGGCGCAACGGCGGACAGGTCATTCCCGGCCTGAAATACGATCCTGACGCGCTGATCGCGATGTTCGGCGGCGAGCGCGGTGAGCGCCTCGTGCGCTTCGCCGGCGCCACCGCCGATTCGGTCTTCAACCTGATCGAGCGGCATGCGATGGACGTGCCGCACGTGCGCAATGGCTGGATCCAGGGCGCGCACAACTCCGCGGCGCTGGAGCTGGCGCACGCCCGCGCCGCGCAATGGGCGCGCCATGGCGCCGACGCGCAACCGCTGGACAAGGCGCAGGTGGCTCGCCTGATCGGCACCGATCGCTACCTGGGCGGCTGGGTCGACCGGCGCGCGGGCGCGGTGCAGCCGCTGAGCTATGCGCGCGGGCTGGCGCGCGCCGCCTTGAACGCCGGCGCCGTGATCCATACCGACACGCCCGTTACCGGGTTCAAGCGCGACGGCGGCAAGTGGACCGCCACCACCGCTGGTGGCCCCAGCGTGACCGCCGACCGGGTGGTGATGTGCACCAATGCCTACGGCGCCGACCTGCTGCCCGGCCTGAAACCCTCCATCATCGACGCCAATACCTTCCAGGTGGCCACCACGCCCTTGCCGGAGCGGCTGCGCGCGGGCATCTTTCCGGAAGGCCACGTCACGTCCGATACCCGCAACCTGCTGCTGTATTTCCGTCTCGATCACCAGGGGCGGCTGCTGATGGGCGGGCGCGGACCCTTCCGCGAGCCCAAGGGCCCGCAGGACTGGGCCCACCTGGAGCGGGTGATGGTGAAGATGTTCCCGCAGGTGGCGGGCACGCCGTTCGAGTACCGCTGGTGCGGCCGCGTGGCCATCACCCGCGACTACCTGCCGCACCTGCACGAACCGCAGCCCGGCTTGCTGGTGGATATCGGCTGCCAGGGGCGCGGCGTGGGCCTGCAGACCAGCATGGGCCGCGCCATGGCGCAATACCTGGTCAGCGGCGATGCCAAGGCGCTGCCGGTGCCGCTGTCGCCGGTGAAGCCGTTCCCGCTGTATGGTTTGCGTCGCCTGTACGTCAACGCGGTGGTCACGTGGTATCGCATGACCGACGGCGGGGTGTAGGCAGGCAGGATCGCGCAGGCGAAAAAAAGCCCCGGACGCCGTCCGGGGCTTTGCATGGGCGCCAGTCTGGCGATCAGTTGCCCAGCTTGCCGCGCTGTTCACGCACCTTTTGCAGCGTCTCGCCGAATTGCGCCATGCGGGCTTTTTCCTGCTCGACCACGGCGGCCGGGGCGCGCTCGACGAAGCTGGCGTTGGACAGTTTGCCGTTGGCCTTGGCGATCTCGCCTTCCAGGCGGGCGATTTCCTTGTCCAGGCGCACGCGCTCGGCCGCCACGTCGATCTCGACGTGCAGCATCAGGCGGCTCGCGCCCACCACCTGCACCGGCGCGCCGGCGTCGGGCAGGGTGTCCAGCACGTCGACCTGGCTGAGCTTGGCCAGCGCGGCCAGGTAGGGGGCGTTGCGCGTCAGCGTGGGCGCATCGCCCTGGGCGCACAGCGGCACCTTCTGGGCCGGCGACAGGTTCATCTCGCCGCGCAGCGCGCGCACGGCCTCGACCTGGGCCTTCAATTCGGCGACGTCCGCTTCGGCGGCGGTGTCCACGGCGGCCGGGTTGGCCTGCGGGTACGGCTGCACGCTGACGCTGTCGGCCACGCCCTGCTTGCGCTTGCCGGCCACCACCGAGACCTTCTGCCACAGTTCTTCCGTGATGAACGGAATGATCGGGTGGGCCAGGCGCAGCACGCCCTCCAGCACGCGGATCAGCGTGCGGCGCGTGCCCAGCTGCTGGGCCGGCGTGCCGGTCTGGATCTGCACCTTGGCCAGTTCCAGGTACCAGTCGCAGTATTCGTCCCAGACGTAGCGGTACAGCGCGTTGGCGACGTTGTCGAAGCGGTAGTCGGCGAAGCCGCGCGCCACGTCGGCTTCCAGCGCCTGCAGCTGGCTGACGATCCAGCGGTCGACGAAGGAGGTTTCGCCCGCGTCCGCACCGGTCAGGTCGTGGCCTTCGGTGTTCATCAGCACGAAACGGGTGGCGTTCCAGAGCTTGTTGCAGAAGTTGCGGTAGCCCTCGCAGCGTTTCAGGTCGAAGTTGATGTTGCGGCCCAGGGTCGCGTAGGCGGCCATGGTGAAGCGCAGCGCGTCGGCGCCGAAGGCGGGGATGCCGTCCGGATACTGGCGGCGCGTGGCCTTTTCGATGGCGCCGGCCTGCTTGGGGTTCATCAGGCCGTAGGTGCGCTTGGCCACCAGGCCATCCAGGTCGATGCCGTCGATCAGGTCGATCGGATCGAGCGTGTTGCCCTTGGACTTGCTCATCTTCTGGCCGTCGGCGTCGCGGATCAGGCCGTGCATGTAGACGTGCTTGAACGGGATCTTGCCGGTCAGGTGCGTGGTCAGCATGACCATGCGCGCAACCCAGAAGAAGATGATGTCGAAGCCGGTGACCAGCACGCTGGACGGCAGGTAGCGTTCCAGGTCGGGCGTCTGGTCGGGCCAGCCGAGGGTCGTGAAGGGCGCCAGGCCCGAGGAGAACCAGGTGTCGAGCACGTCCGGATCGCGCTTGAGCTCGCCGGTGACGCCGGCGGCGCGGGCCTGCTGGATGGCTTCGGCTTCGTCGTGGGCGACGAACACCTGGCCGTCTTCCGCGTACCAGGCGGGAATCTGGTGGCCCCACCACAGCTGGCGCGAAATGCACCAATCCTGGATGTTGTTGAGCCACTGGTTGTAGATGGTGGTCCAGTTGTCCGGGTAGAACTGGATGCGGCCGTCGGCCACGACTTCCAGCGCCACTTCGGTGATGCTCTTGCCCGGATTGAGCGTGCCCTCGGGGGCCGGCTTGCTCATGGCGACGAACCACTGGTCGGTCAGCATGGGCTCGAGCACCACGCCGGTGCGGTCGCCCTTGGGCTGCATCATCTTGTGCGGCTCGACCTTGACCAGGTAGCCCTCGGCTTCCAGCTGGGCGACCACGGCCTTGCGGGCCTCGTAGCGCTCCATGCCCTGGAACTGCTTGGGACCGTTCTCGTTGATGTGCGCGTCGAGCGTGAAGATCACGATCAGCGGCAGGTCGTGGCGCATCGCGCAGGCGTAGTCGTTGAAGTCGTGCGCGCCGGTGATCTTGACGCAACCGGTGCCGAATTCAGGGTCGACGAAGTCATCCGCGATGATGGGGATGTTGCGGTCGCACAGCGGCAGCTCGACTTCCTTGCCGACCAGGTGCTTGTAGCGCGGGTCTTCGGGGTGCACGCACAGCGCGCCGTCGGCCAGCATGGTCTCGGGACGGGTGGTGGCGATGGTCATGCCGCGCAGGGTGACCGTCTGGCCGTCCTTGTCGACGATGGTCTGCGGACCGTCGACGAAGGGGTAGAGGATGTGCCACATGTGGCCATCGGTCTCTTCCGACAGGACTTCGAGGTCGGACACGGCCGTCAGCAGCTTGGGGTCCCAGTTGACCAGGCGCTTGCCGCGGTAGATCAGGCCCTGTTTGTGCAGGCGCACGAAGGTTTCCACCACGCCGCGCGACATGCGTTCGTCCATGGTGAAGTATTCGCGCGGCCAGTCGGCGGAGGCGCCCAGCCGGCGCACCTGGCCGGTGATGGTGCTGCCCGATTTTTCCTTCCATTCCCACACTTTCTCGAGGAATTTCTCGCGGCCGAGGTCGTGGCGCGAAACCTTCTGGGCGTCGAGCTGTCTTTCAACGACGATCTGCGTGGCGATGCCGGCATGGTCCGTCCCCGGAATGAAGACGGTGTCGTCGCCCAGCATGCGGTGGTAACGGATCAGACCGTCCATGATGGTCTGGTTGAACGCATGGCCCATGTGCAGGGTGCCTGTCACATTGGGCGGCGGGAACTGGATGACGTAGGGTTGCGCTTCCGTCCCTGTTTTTACGTGCGACCCGGCGGCGAAGTAGCCGCGCTTGTCCCACTCGGCGTACCAGCGGGATTCGAGTTCGGCGGGTTCGAAGCTCTTGGAGAGTTCCGGGGAGTCGGTCGCGGCGGGCGCGGCGTTCGGGGGAGCGGCTTGAGTCATTACAGGGTTCCGGCAGACAGGGCGCCCGGTCGATGGAAACGGGCAAGCAAACCGCTCATTTTAAGATGTAATGCGGTCGTATCGGCGTGTTAGAATACCGGGTTACTGTAAACCTTTTAGAAGTCCCTGAATTCATTGAGGTTTCGCCAAAAGTTCATTGAAAAAACGCTGAGGATTTCAGCACAATGGACCGAGCGAACATTCAGTGCGGGATAACTCCGAAGGGTTGGCAGTGTCGAATCCCCGCCTTGGCACAGGCGGCCGGGACGGCCCGGAACACGCTGTCGTGACACAGC
The DNA here is from genome assembly GCF_052906545.1 of Achromobacter sp. CSND-B12. NCBI lineage: Bacteria > Pseudomonadati > Pseudomonadota > Betaproteobacteria > Burkholderiales > Alcaligenaceae > Achromobacter > Achromobacter sp. CSND-B12. Next base: position 5,405,506 of record NZ_JBREGJ010000001.1, read on the forward strand.
GGGTCCGAGTCGCTTGCGCGCCCATGGCGCGCTGCCGCTTGAAGGGTGACACCAACAAGCGCAGGCCACGCCAGGCAATCATAGAAACCAGTCAGCAATCCGTTTTTGGAGTTCCCATGTCCGTCCAACGCACCCTCTCGATCATCAAGCCCGACGCCGTCGCCAAGAACGTCATCGGCCAGATCGTCGCCCGCTTCGAGCAAGCCGGCCTGAAGGTCATCGCCGCCCGCCTGGCCCAGCTGTCGCGCGCCGACGCCGAGCGTTTCTACGCCGTGCACAAAGAGCGCCCCTTCTTCAAGGACCTGGTCGACTTCATGGTCTCGGGCCCCGTGTTCGTGCAAGTGCTGGAAGGCGAAGACGCCATCCAGAAGAACCGCGACCTGATGGGCGCCACCGATCCCAAGAAGGCCGCCCCGGGCACCATCCGCGCCGACTTCGCCGACAGCATCGACGCCAACGCCGTGCACGGCTCGGACGCGCCGGAAACGGCCGCTGTCGAAGTGGCTTTCTTCTTCCCCGAAATCAACATCCACAGCCGTTGATTTCCAGGAAATCGTTTTAGCGTCATAGCAATACCAGGTCATGGAATCCGTCGAACGAATCAATCTGCTGGGGCTGGACGGCTCCGCCCTGTCCGAACTCGTCGGGCAGTGGGGCGGCAAGCCGTTTCGCGCCCGCCAGCTGCAGCGCTGGATGCACCAGCGCGGCGCGGATTCGTTCGACGCCATGACCGACCTGGCCCGCGATTTCCGCGGCCAGCTGGCGTCGCGTTGCGTCATCGAGGCGCTGGCCGTCAATACCGAGCAACGCTCGTCCGACGGCACCCGCAAGTGGCTGTTCGACGTGGGCCAGGGCAACGCCATCGAAACCGTCTTCATTCCTGAAGACGATCGCGGCACCTTGTGCATCTCCAGCCAGGCTGGCTGCGTGGTGAACTGCCGTTTCTGCTCGACCGGGCACCAGGGGTTCAACCGCAACCTCAAGACCAGCGAGATCATCGGCCAGCTGTGGTGGGCCAAGCGCGTGCTGGAAGCCGACATCGGCACCGCGCGCCTGGAAAGCGCCCGCGCCACCGACGATACCCGCGTCATCAGCAATGTGGTCATGATGGGCATGGGCGAGCCCCTGCTCAACTACGACCAGGTGCTGCCGGCCCTGCGCCTGATGCTCGACGACAACGCCTATGGCCTGTCGCGCCGCCGCGTCACGGTGTCGACCTCCGGCGTCGTGCCGATGATGGACCGCCTGTCGCAGGACTGTCCGGTGGCGCTGGCCGTGTCGCTGCATGCGCCCAACGACGCGCTGCGCGACGAGCTGGTGCCGCTGAACAAGAAATACCCGCTGAAGGAGTTGCTGGCCGCGTGCGAACGCTACCTGGCTTTCGCGCCGCGCGACTTCATCACGTTTGAATACTGCATGCTGGATGGCATCAACGACACCGACCAGCACGCCAGGGAACTGATACACATTGCCCGCCAGATCCGCTGCAAGCTGAACCTGATCCCGTTCAATCCCTTCCCCGCCTCCGGCCTGAAGCGTTCGCCTTCGGCCCGCGTCAAGGTGTTCGCCCAGCGTCTGATGGACGCCGGCATCATCACGACGGTGCGCAAGACCCGGGGGGACGATATCGACGCCGCTTGTGGTCAACTGGCTGGAGAAGTGCGCGACCGTACCCGCATCACCGAGCGGAACGCCGCGCAGCGCCAGACCATACCAATTAGACAGGTGCATGCATGACGCAGGATATCGCTTCTGCAGTTTCAGAGACGCCCGCGAGCGCGGGCGGTTCGGGCAATGTGGGCTCGGCGCTGCGCACGCTGCGCCAATCCAAGGGCTGGTCGCTCGATGAAGTGTCCAGCCGCATCAAATTTTCGGCCAAGCAGATCGAGGCGCTGGAAAACGAGCAGTGGGGCGAACTGCCCACCGGTGTGTCGCTGCGCGGCCTGATCCGCAACTATGCCCGCATGCTGGGCGCCGATTCCCAGGCGATCGTCGACTCGCTCGATCCCAAGGCCCGCGTCACCGGCCCGGTCAAGCTGAGTCCGGGCGCGCTGCATTCGGCGCATTCCATTCCCCAGTCCGGCGCCGACGACGATCGCGCGTCGTCGACCTCCTGGGGCTGGCTGATCGCCATCGTGCTGGTGCTTGCCGCCGGCGTCGCCTATGCCTTCTGGCAGGGCTGGCTGCCGCAGCAATGGCTGGCGTTCGACTGGCTTCCCAAGCTGTCCAAGTAAATACCGGTTTCGCCGATGCAAGATTCCTCTCTGCCTTGCCAGGATGCGCCGCCGCCCTCCGTGGGCGCGGCTCCCCGCCGCGCCACGCGTTCGGTGGCGGTGAAGTGGGGCGACCGCACGGTCATGATCGGCGGCGATGCGCCGGTGGTGGTGCAGTCCATGACCAACACCGACACCGCCGACGCCATCGCCACGGCGATCCAGGTCAAGGAACTGGCGCAGGCCGGCTCCGAGATGGTGCGCATCACCGTCAATACGCCCGAAGCCGCCAGGGAAGTGATGGCGATCCGCGAGCAGCTCGACCGCATGGGCGTGGATGTGCCGCTGGTGGGCGACTTCCACTACAACGGCCACAAGCTGCTGACGCAATTCCCGGACTGCGCCCAGGCGCTGTCCAAGTACCGCATCAACCCCGGCAACATGGGCGGCGGCAAGCGCCGTGACGACAACTTCGCCCAAATGATCGAGGTGGCCTGCCGCTACGACAAGCCGGTGCGCATCGGCGTGAACTGGGGCAGCCTGGATCACGAGCTGATGGCGCGCAAGATGGACGAAAACAGTCGCCGCGCCCAGCCCTGGGAAGCGCAGGCGGTGATGCGCGACGCGCTGGTGGTGTCCGCCATCAGCAACGCCCAGCGCGCCGAGGAACTCGGCCTGCGCCGCGACGCCATCATCCTGTCGTGCAAGGTCAGCCACGTGCAGGACCTGATCGCGGTCTACCGCGACCTGTCGGCGCGCTGCGACTATCCGCTGCACCTGGGCCTGACCGAAGCCGGCATGGGCAGCAAGGGCATCGTCGCCTCGACCGCCGCGCTGGCCGTGCTGCTGCAGCAGGGCATCGGCGACACCATCCGTATCTCGCTGACGCCGGAACCCGGCGGCGACCGCGGCCGCGAGGCCGTGGTGGCGCAGGAGATCCTGCAGACCATGGGCCTGCGCGCGTTCACGCCCATGGTGGTGGCCTGCCCCGGTTGCGGCCGCACCAGCAGCACGTTCTTCCAGGAACTGGCCGATAGCATCCAGTCCTACCTGCGCCGGCAGATGCCGGTGTGGCGCGCCCAGTACCCCGGCGTCGAAAGCATGAACGTCGCGGTCATGGGCTGTGTGGTCAACGGGCCTGGCGAAAGCCGCCACGCGGACATCGGTATCAGCCTGCCGGGCACCGGCGAGGTGCCGGCCGCGCCGGTGTTCGTCGACGGCGAGCGCACGGTCACCCTGAAGGGCGACCACATCGCCGAAGAATTCCAGGCCATCGTTGAAGACTACGTCGCGCGCCGCTACGGCGCGCTCGCCTCTCATTAAAAGAAAGGGTGTGGCCGCGAGGCGCGCTTGCCAGCGCGCGGGGCGGCATGATCAAGATGACTCAAGCTTTCCAGAAAGTAGCCGCCATCCGCGGCATGAACGACCTGCTGCCAGGGCCCAGCGCCCGCTGGGAGCAATTCGAGGAAATCGTGCGCGGCTGGCTGCGCGGCTATGGCTATCGCAACGTGCGTACGCCCGTGCTTGAGCATACGCGCCTGTTCACGCGCGGCATCGGCGAAGTGACCGACATCGTCGAAAAAGAGATGTACACGTTCACCGATGCGCTCAATGGCGAATCGCTGACCATGCGGCCCGAGATGACCGCCGGCATCGTGCGCGCCTCGATCGAGCACAACCTGCTGTACGACCGCCCGCAGCGCGTCTATTCGATCGGCCCGGTGTTCCGCCACGAGCGCCCGCAGCGCGGCCGCTACCGCCAGTTCCACCAGATCGACGTCGAGGCGCTGGGCTTCGCCGGTCCCGACGTGGACGCCGAACTGATCGTCATGCTGGCCCGCCTGTGGAAGCTGCTGGGCCTGACCGACGTGCGCCTGGAACTGAACTCGCTGGGCCAGCCGGCCGAGCGGGCCGCGCACCGCGCCGCGCTGATCGCGCACCTGGAAAAGCACGTCGACATCCTGGACGAGGACGGCAAGCGCCGCCTGTATACCAACCCGCTGCGCGTGCTGGACACCAAGAACCCCGCCATGCAGGAAATGGCCGACAGCGCCCCGCGCCTGTTCGACTTCCTGGGCGAGGAATCGCGCGCGCACTTCGACGGCGTGTGCCAGCGCCTGACCGACGCCGGCATCGAATACCGCCTTAATCCGCGTCTGGTACGCGGACTGGACTACTACAACCTGACCGTTTTCGAATGGGTCACCGACCGCCTGGGCTCCCAGGGCACGGTGTGCGGCGGCGGCCGCTATGACGGCCTGATCGAACTGCTGGGCGGCAAGCCCGCGCCGGCCGTGGGCTTCGCCATCGGCATGGAACGCCTGCTGGATCTGTGGGAGCAGAGCGTGCAGGTCGAAGCGCCGGCCGAATGCGACGTCTATGTCGTGCACCAGGGCGAAGACGCGCAGCGCCTGGCCGCGCGCGTCGGCGAAGACCTGCGCGACGCCGGCCTGGCGGTGGTGGTGCATGCCGGCGCCGCCAGCTTCAAGTCCCAATTCAAGCGCGCGGACGCCAGCGGCGCCCGGGTTGCGGTTATCCTTGGCGCCGATGAAGTGGCTTCGCAGACCGCCAGCATCAAGTTCCTGCGCGCCGACGCCCAAGGCGATGGCGCGCAGCAGCAAGTCCCGTTGGCGGGCTTGGCCGACGTATTGAATCTCAAGGGTTAGCATGGCATACGATCTGGAAGAACAGGAAAAACTCGACGCGATCAAGGCGTGGTGGGCCCGCTACGGCACCCTGGTGATGCTGCTGGTGGCCGCTGTGGCGCTGGCCTGGGGCGGCTGGTGGGGCGCCAAGGCCTACCAATCGCACAAGGCCAACCAGGCCATGGGCTATTTCGAGGCGCTCGAAGACGCGGCCCGCCTGGGCGGCGCCGATTCGTCGGTGCGCATCAAGGCCGCCGCGGCGACCCTGCGCGAGCAATACGGCTCGACCGGCTACGCCACCCGCGGCGCGCTGGTGGCGGCCCAGGCGCTGCAGGCCCAGAAGGACGTCGACGGCGCGCGCCAGCAGCTTGAATGGCTGGCCGGCCAGTCCAAGAACCCCTCGATGCAGGCCGTCGCCCGGCTGCGCCTGGCGGGCCTGTTGCTCGACCAGAAGCAGTACGACGCCGCGCTGGGACAGCTGAACAATGCGCCGGCCGCCTTTGCCGCCTTGTTCGCCGACCGCCGCGGCGATATCCTCGCGGCGCAAGGCAAGCGCGATGAAGCGCGTGCCGCGTGGCAAAGCGCCATCGATGGCCTGGGCACGGCGAATCCGCTGACCCAGGTCGTGCAACTGAAACTGGATGCCCTGAGCGGAGCGTGACTGTAATGCGTAAATTTGCTTTTGGTCGTACGACGTGGCGTGGCGCGGTATGCCTGACGGGCCTGTTGGCGCTGGGCGGCTGCGGCCTGTTTTCCCATGACGATGGCCGTTACGACCCCGCTCCCCTGACTGAATACAAGGCCGGCATGTCGGTGCGCCAGGTCTGGTCGACCTCGATCGGCAGTGGCTCCGGCCTGGGCTTCGCGCCCACCGTGCTGAACAATGCGATCTACGCCGCCACCCCCGACGGCTCGGTCGGCAAGTTCGACCTGCAAAGCGGCCGTCCCATCTGGAAGTCGCAGGCGGGCGTGAAGCTGACGGCGGGCGCCGGCAGCGACGGCACCACCACCGCCGTGGCTTCGCCCGATGGCGACGTGGTCGCATTCGACGACAGCGGCAAGGTCAAGTGGAAGGTGCGCGCCACCAGCGACGTCAATATCTCGCCGGTGGTGGGGTATGGCATCGTCGTGGTCCGCAGCGGCGACTACCGCATCCAGGCCTTCGATGCCAACAACGGCGAACGCCTCTGGAGCGTGCAGCGCCCCGGCCCGGCGCTGGCCCTGCGCAGCGCCGCGCAGATGGTGCTGGCCGAAGGCCTCGTCATCACCGGCCTGCCGGGCGGCAAGCTGATGGCCATCGCCTCCGACAGCGGCAACGTGCAATGGGAAGGCACCGTCGCCACCCCGCGCGGCGCCAGCGACCTGGAACGCCTGACCGACGTGGTCGGCTCGCCCCAGATTGCCGGCAACCTGCTTTGCGCGGTGGCCTATCAAGGGCGTATCGTGTGCTTTGACGTCACGGCCGGCGGCCGTCCGATCTGGGCCAAGGACTTTTCCAGCGTCAGCGGCATGGTCCTGGATCAGCGCTTTGCCTATTCGGCCGACCAGAACAGCGTGGTCAACGCTTTCGCGCTCGACAACGGCGGCAACGTCTGGAAGCAGGCCGCGCTGAAGAACCGCCAGCTCACCGCTCCGGCCCTGCTGGGCGGCGCGCTCGCGGTCGGCGACCTGGACGGTTACGTGCATTTCCTGTCGCGCAGCGATGGCAGCCTGATGGCGCGCCTGTCCGTGGGCGGTGGCGCCGTGGTCTCGCCGCCGCAGACGACTTCCCAAGGTGTGCTGGTCCAGACGGGCAATGGCAATCTCGTCCTGATCGGCACCAACTAAACCCTCAAGAACAAAGCCTTACACCGTGTCTTTCAAGCCTGTCGTTGCCCTGGTCGGCCGCCCCAATGTGGGGAAATCGACCCTATTCAATCGCCTGACGCGATCGCGCGCCGCGCTGGTGGCCGATTTTTCCGGTCTGACCCGCGATCGCCACTACGGCGAGGGCAGGGTGGGCGAGATCCCCTTCATCGTCATCGACACGGGCGGTTTCGAGCCGGTCGCCAAGGACGGCATCCTGCTGGAGATGGCGCGCCAGACCCGGCAGGCCATCGCCGAGGCCGACGTCGTGGTGTTCCTGGTGGACGCCCGCGCCGGCCTGAACGCGCATGACCACGAGATCGCCATATTGCTGCGCAAGTCGGGACAGCAACGCGTGCTGCTGGCGGTGAACAAGGCCGAGGGCATGGGGGCGGGCGCCGCCATCGCCGAATTCCACGAGTTGGGCCTGGGGCAACCCTATCCCATCTCGGCGGCGCACGGCGACGGCATCGTCGACCTGATCGAACTGGCCCTGCAGGACCTGGCCGAGCCGCCGGCCGAGGAAGAAGAACCCGCCGAAGAGGGCGAGCACGATCACCGCATCAAGCTGGCCATCGTGGGTCGCCCCAATGTCGGCAAATCCACGCTGATCAACACGCTGATGGGCGAGGAGCGCGTGATCGCGTTCGACATGCCCGGCACCACGCGCGACGCCATCGAGATCGACTTCGAGCGCGACGGCCGCCGCTACACGCTGATCGACACCGCCGGCCTGCGCAAGCGCGGCAAGGTGTTCGAGGCGGTTGAAAAGTTCTCGGTCATCAAGACGCTGCAGGCCATCGAGGCCAGCAACGTGGTGCTGCTGATGCTGGACGCGCAGACCGAGATCTCCGAGCAGGACGCCCACATCGCCGGCTTCGTGCTGGAAACCGGCCGCGCCGTGGTCGTGGCCGTCAACAAGTGGGATGGCCTGGACGGCGAGGAAAAGGAACGCATCGAGCGCGAGTTCATGCGCAAGCTGCGCTTCCTGTCGTTCGCTCGCGTGCACACCATTTCGGCCCTGCGCGGCCAGGGCATCAAGCCGCTGCTCAAGTCGGTCAATGCCGCCCACGCCGCCGCCTTCGCCAAGCTGTCCACGCCCAAGCTGACGCGCGAGCTGCAGGCCGCCGTCGAGCAGCAGCCGCCGCCCCGCAAAGGCATCTTCCGTCCCAAGATGCGCTATGCGCACCAGGGCGGCCAGAATCCCCCGCTGGTGGTCATCCACGGCAACGCGCTGGATGCGGTGCCGGATTCATATCGCCGCTACCTGGAAACCCGTTTCCGCAACGCGTTCGACCTGGCCGGCACGCCGCTGCGGATCGAATTCAAGTCTTCGCACAACCCCTACGCGCAGGAAAGCTGATCCATGAGCCGTTTCTGGAGTCCCGTGGTCGGGACGCTCAGTCCGTATGTGCCGGGCGAGCAGCCCAAGCTTCAGAACCTGGTCAAGCTGAACACCAACGAGCACCCCTATGGGCCATCGCCCAAGGTGCTCGAGGCGATCCGCGCGGCGTGCGACGACACGCTCAAGCTCTATCCCGATCCGTCGTCCGACCACCTGCGCCAGGCCGTGGCGAAGGCGGTGGGGGTGGCGCCGGCTCGCGTGTTCGTGGGCAACGGCTCCGACGAAGTGCTGGCGCACGCCTTTCTGGCGCTGCTCAAGCATGAACGCCCGCTGCGCTTTCCGGACATCACCTACAGCTTCTATCCGGTCTATTGCGGCCTGTACGGCATCGACTACGAGACCCTGCCGCTGACCGACGATTTCCGCATCGACGTCGAAGACTACCTGCCGGGCCGCCGCGGTCAGGCCGGCGCCATCATCTTCCCCAATCCCAATGCGCCCACCGGCCGCGCGCTGAGCGTGGCCGAGATCGAGCGCGTGGTGGCCGGCAATCCGGACACCGTGGTGGTGGTGGACGAGGCCTATGTCGATTTCGGCGCCGAATCGGTGATTCCGCTGACCGAACGCTACGACAATCTGCTGGTCATCCAGACGCTGTCCAAGTCGCGCTCGCTGGCGGGCCTGCGGGTCGGTTTCGCGGTGGGCAGCCCGGAACTCATCGATGGCCTGGAGCGGGTCAAGAACAGCTTCAACTCCTATCCCGTGGATCGGCTGGCCTCGGCCGGCGCGGTCGCGGCGCTCGAGGATGTCGAGTATTTCGAGCAGACCCGCCAGGCGGTGATCCAGACCCGCGGGCGGATGACGGCGGGCCTGCAGGCGCTGGGCTTCGAGGTGCTGCCGTCCAGCGCCAACTTCGTGTTCGCCCGGCATGCGTCGCGCGACGCCGCCGAGTTGGCGGCCGGCCTGCGCGAACGCAGCATCATCGTGCGGCATTTCCGCTTGCCGCGCATAGACCAGTTTCTGCGTATTACAGTGGGAACCGACGCCCAGTGCGAGTTGCTGCTGAAGGCGCTCGCCGAGGTCGTTTGACCCCCGGCTGAAGGGCCTTTCCGGCGGAAAACTCTGGTGTCATCTTTTGCATCCGACACAAGTAGCACGGGCCGGGAAAACCCTGTAGAGTACATGTTTCGGCGTGCCCCACCTGTAAAAAGCGCGTCATCACCCAATAACAAACAAATGGAGCCTGGCCAATGAGCAATAAAGGGCAAACTCTGCAAGATCCGTTCCTGAACACGCTGCGCAAGGATCATGTGCCGGTGTCGATCTACCTGGTGAACGGTATCAAGCTTCAAGGGCAAATCGAATCTTTCGACCAATACGTGGTGCTGCTGCGTAACACGGTCACGCAAATGGTCTACAAGCACGCCATTTCCACCGTCGTTCCCGCCCGCGCCGTGAATTTCCAGGTGGAAGTCCCTGCTGAGTAATCTCGCTCCCGCAGTACCTTTTATTGCCCGCCGGACGGTCGACGTCGGCGGGCATTTTCGCTTTGGCTCCAAAATGGTGCATGTATGCGCGCACTGATCATCAGCGTGGATCTGGGTGATCCCGACTTCACGGCCCACGCCGAGGAATTCGCCATGCTGGCCAAGGGCGCCGGCGCGGAAATCGTCGGCACGCTCACGGCCCGCCGCGACCGTCCCGACGCCAAGTTCTTCATCGGTTCCGGCAAGGCCGACGAAGGCGTGGGCATGGCCCAGGCGCTGCTGGCCGACATCGTGCTGTTCGACCAGCCCTTGTCGCCCGCCCAGCAGCGCAACCTGGAACGGGTATTCAACCTGCGCGTGGTGGACCGCGTGGCGTTGATCCTGGATATCTTCGCGCTGCGCGCCAAGAGCCACGAAGGCAAGCTGCAGGTCGAGCTGGCCCAGTTGCAGCACCTGGCCACGCGCCTGACCCGCATGTGGAGCCACCTGGAGCGGCAACGCGGCGGCATCGGCATGCGCGGCCCTGGTGAATCCCAGCTCGAAATGGACCGCCGCATGATCGGCGCCAAGGTCAAGACGCTGCGCGAACGCCTCGATCGCGTCGAGCGCCAGCGCGTCACGCAGCGGCGCGCGCGGGCCCGCGGCGGCGCCTTGTCGGTGTCGCTGGTGGGGTACACCAACGCCGGCAAGTCGACATTGTTCAATGCCTTGACCCGGGCCGATACCTACGCCGCCGACCAGTTGTTCGCCACGCTGGACACGACTACCCGTCGCATCTGGATCGAAGGGGCGGGCAACGTGGTGGTATCGGACACCGTGGGCTTCATCCGCGACCTGCCGCATGACCTGATCGCGGCGTTCCGCGCCACCCTCGAAGAGACCGTGCACGCGGATCTGCTGCTGCACGTGGTCGACGCCGCCAGTCCGCAGCGCGATGAACAGATCTTCGAGGTCAACAAGGTCCTGGCCGAAATCGGCGCTGCCGCGATTCCCACCATTCTGGTATACAACAAGATCGACCGCGCTGGCCTGGAACCCCGGGCGGAGCGTGATGCCCATGGTACGATTGCGCGAGTATTTGTAAGCGCCACCGAGCGCGCCGGTTTGGACGCGTTGCGCGGGGCAATTGCGGAGACCGGACAGATTGTGGGAAACAATGCCTCGAATTATCAAACTCTTCAATCTGAATGACCCCGGCTGGGGTCGTGGAAACAATAATGGCTCCGAGCCGCCGCCCAAGCGGCCCCAAGGCAACGGAGACGGTCCGCCCGACCTCGACGAGGTCTGGCGCGATTTCAATAATCGCATCGGATCGTTGTTCGGCCGCAAGGGCGGGGGCGGCAACAATCGCCCTGGCGGCAATCGCGGCGGCATGACGCCGCCGTCACCGCGGGGTGCGCGCATCGGGCTGGGGGTGATCGCCCTGGTCGCGGTCGGCATCTGGGCGGCCAGCGGTTTCTACATCGTGCAGGAAGGCCAGGTCGCCGTCGTCACGCAGTTCGGCAAATACAAGAGCACTTCGCAAGCCGGCTTCCAGTGGCGCCTGCCTTACCCCATCCAGAGCCATGAAATGGTCAACGTGTCGCAACTGCGCACGTTCGAGGTCGGTTTCCGAGGCGGCGCCCGCAACAAGGTGCTGCCCGAGGCGCTGATGCTCACGACGGACGAGAACATCGTCGACATGCAGTTCGTCGTGCAGTACCGCCTGCGTGCCGATGGCGCGCCCGACTACCTCTTCATGACGCGCGACCCGGACGATTCCGTGCGCCAGGCGTCTGAAACCGCCATGCGCGAAGTGGTCGGCAAACAGTCCATGGACTTCGTGCTGTACGAAGGCCGGACCACGGTCGCCAGCCAGGTCCAGGCGCTGATGCAGCAGATCCTCGACCGCTACCAGACTGGCGTGCAGGTCAGCACGGTCGCCATCCAGAACGTGCAGCCGCCCGAACAGGTGCAGGCCGCGTTCGACGACGCCGTCAAGGCCGGCCAGGACCGCGAACGCCAGATCAACGAAGGCCAGGCCTACGCCAACCAGGTCGTGCCGCTGGCCAGCGGCCAGGCTTCGCGCATGATGGAGCAGGCCGAAGGCTACCGCGCCAAGGTGACCGGCGACGCGCAGGGTAATACCGCGCGCTTCACCAGCATCCTGGCCGAATACGAGAAATCCCCGGTGGTCATGCGCCAACGTATGTACCTGGAGAGCATGCAGGACATCTTCACGCGCGCCAGCAAGGTCATGGTCGACACCAAGAGCAACAACAACATGTTGTATCTGCCTCTGGACAAGATCATGCATCTGGCCGCCCAGGACGCCAGCAAGTCCGCGGTAGGCAATCCCGGATCGCCCGCATTGGTCAGTCCGCCGCTACAAGCGCCACTGCGTGGCAACGTGGCGCCGGCTCCGCAACCCTCCGGCAGCAGCAATAGCAACGCGCTGCCCCGCGACCGCCAGTCGCGCTAACCCGGAGGATTCTTGATCATGCAACGTCTTATGCCCATCCTGGTCGGCCTGCTCATCGTGCTGGCCGCCCTTTCTTCCTGCGTGTTCGTGGTGCGCGAGCGCGACTACGCCCTGGTGTTCTCGCTGGGTGAAGTGCGCAAGGTCATCAGCGAGCCCGGCCTGTACTTCAAGGCGCCGCCGCCGTTCCAGAACGTGGTGACGCTGGACAAGCGCATCCTGACCATCGAAACCAATGAAGCCGAACGCATCCAGACTTCCGAAAAGAAGAACCTGCTGATCGACTCGTACGTCAAGTGGCGCATCGCGGATCCCCGCCTGTACTACGTGACCTTCGGCGGCAACGAACGCGCCGCGCAGGAACGCCTGCAAGCGCAGATCCGCGACGCGCTCAACGCATCGGTCAACGTGCGCACGGTGCGCGACGTGGTCTCGACCGAACGCGACAAGATCATGGCCGAGATCCTCACCAACGTGGCCAAGCGCGCCGAGCCGTTGGGCGTGCAGATCGTCGACGTGCGCCTGCGCCGCATCGAATTCGCGCCCGAGATCTCGGAGTCGGTGTACCGCCGCATGGAAGCCGAACGCACCCGCGTCGCCAACGAGCTGCGCTCGATCGGCGCCGCCGAGGGCGAGAAGATCCGCGCCGAAGCCGACCGCCAGCGCGAAGTGATCGTGGCCCAGGCCTACGCCAAGGCCCAGACGATCATGGGCGAGGGCGATGCCGCGGCCGCCGCTATCTACTCGCAGGCCTACGGCAAGAACCCGCAGTTCTATACGTTCTACAAGAGCCTGGAAGCCTATCGCGCCTCGTTCTCGAAGCCGGGTGACGTGCTGGTGGTAGACCCCAGCTCCAGCTTCTTCCAGTTCATGAAGGATCCCACCGGACAGGCGCTGGCTCCGGTGACGGTGCCCGCCAAATAAGGCGAGCGGCGCTCGCGCCAGCCCCAAGAAGCCCCTTGGTTTTCCAAGGGGCTTTTTTCCGCCGGCGCGATGGGCGGGAGGGCAATCGGGGACGGTTACACGGTGGGGATGGTCCGGCTGGCGCTGCTGGCTGAACCATGTACAATACCGCGTAAGCTAGAAAACATTCCGCAGCGGCTGAGCGGGCTTACGCCCCCTCAGCCGCTTTTTCGTTTGGGCGACGCCCACGCATCTCTAGGCGTTATTCAGGTAAACATTCATGGGTAACTGGTTGCTGCCCGAGAGCCTTGCCGACGTACTTCCGGCAGAGGCCCGGCGCATCGAGGAATTGCGCCGCGAACTTCTCGATCTGTACCGTACTTACGGCTTCGAGTTGGTCGCGCCGCCCCTGGTCGAGTACATCGATTCATTGCTGTCCGGCACCGGCAGCGATCTGGATCTGCGTACCTGCAAGCTGGTCGACCAACTGTCGGGCCGCACGCTGGGCGTACGCGCCGACATGACTCCCCAGGTCACGCGCATCGACGCGCACTTGTTGAACCGCGCCGGCGTGACCCGCCTGTGCTACTGCGGCAACGTGCTGCACGCCCGCCCGGCGGATCTGCTGTCCAGCCGCGAGCTGCTGCAGATCGGCGCCGAGATCTACGGCCATGCGGGCTTCGAGGCCGACCTCGAAATCGTCCAGCTGGTGCTGGAAACCGTGGCCATTGCCGGTGTGCGCAATCCGCGCCTGGTGTTGTGCCATCCGGGCGTGCTGCGCGCCATCGTCGAATCCGATCCGGCCGCCGCCGCGGTGTCGCCGGACGTCATCCGGCTGATGCGCGAAAAAGACGTGCCGGGCCTGACCGAACTGGCCGCGCGCACCGCCGGCATGCGGGCCGAAACGCTCAAGGCGCTGCAACTGCTGCCCAAGCTCTATGGCGGACCCGAAGTGCTGAAGCGGGCCCGTCACGATTTGCCGCTGCTGCCCGGCGTCGTCGCGGCGCTGGATGCGCTGCAGGTGCTGGTGGATGGCATGGCCAATGTCGACGTGGGCGTCGACCTGGCCGACGTGGATGGCTACGGCTACCACTCCGGCATCAAGTTCGCGCTGTACGCCGAAGGCTGGCGCGATGCGCTGGTGCGCGGCGGCCGCTATGACGATGTCAGCCTGGCGTTCGGACGCGCGCGTCCGGCCACCGGCTTCAGTCTGGATTTACGCAAGCTGGCGGCGGGTTTGCCGCCGGCGGAACGGGCGCGTGCGGTTCGCGCGCCCTGGGGGCAGGCCCCCGCCCTGACCGAGGCGGTCCGCCGCCTGCGCCGGTCAGGGGAAATCGTCGTTCAGGTATTGCCCGGTCACGAGCAGGATCAGGACGAATTCGTTTGCGATCGCGAGCTGGCGCTGCAGGATGGCGCCTGGACGGTCAGAACGCTGTGACTAACTCCCTCTCGGCAACGAGAGGGCCGCGGGGAGATTTCCGGATTTCCCGAGAAACTCGATATTGATTCGTAACATGAGCAAGAACGTAGTCGTAATCGGCACCCAGTGGGGTGACGAGGGCAAGGGCAAGATCGTCGATTGGCTGGCGGAATCCGTCCAGGGCGTGGTCCGCTTCCAGGGCGGCCACAACGCCGGCCACACGCTGTGGATCAATGGCAAGAAGACGATTCTTCGCCTGATCCCGTCGGGCATCATGCATCCCGGCGTCACCTGCTTCATCGGCAACGGCGTGGTGTTGTCGCCGGAAGCCTTGCTCAAGGAAATCGAAGAGCTCGAGGCCGCCGGCCTGGACGTGCGTTCGCGTCTGCGCATCTCCGAAATCTGCCCGCTGATCCTGCCGTACCACGTGGCCGTCGACAAGGCCCGTGAGGCGCGCAAGGGCGATGGCAAGATCGGCACCACCGGTCGCGGCATCGGCCCGGCCTACGAGGACAAGGTCGCCCGCCGCGCCCTGCGCGTGCAGGACCTGTTCAACCCCGCGCTGTTCGACGAGAAGCTCGCCGAAGTGCTGGATTACCACAACTTCGTGCTGACCCAGTACCTGGGCGCCGAAGCCGTGTCGGCCAACGAAGTGCGCGATCAGGCCATGGCGCTGGCGCCGGCGATCGCTCCGATGGTCGCGGACGTCTCCAGCACGCTGTTCACCATGCAGCAGGAAGGCAAGCGCCTGCTGTTCGAAGGCGCGCAGGGCGCGCTGCTGGACGTCGACCATGGCACCTACCCGTACGTCACCAGCAGCAACTGCGTCGCTGGCGCCGCCTCGGCGGGCGCCGGCGTCGGTCCGCAGTCGCTGGACTACGTCCTGGGCATCACCAAGGCCTACACCACGCGTGTCGGCTCGGGCCCGTTCCCCACGGAACTGGTCGACGAGATCGGCACCCGCCTGGCCACCATCGGCAAGGAATTCGGTTCGGTCACCGGCCGTCCGCGCCGCTGCGGCTGGTTCGACGGCGCCGCGCTCAAGCGCTCGGTCCGCCTGAACGGCATCACCGGCCTGTGCATCACCAAGCTGGACGTGCTCGACGGCCTGGAAACCATCCAGCTGGGCGTGGGCTACCGTGTCAACGGCGAATTCCGCGACGTGCTGCCGTACGGCGCGCATGCCGTGGCGCAAGCCCAGCCGGTGCTGGAAGAACTGCCGGGCTGGAGCGAATCCACCGTCGGCATCACCGAGTACGACAAGCTGCCCGAGGCCGCCCGTCGCTACCTGGAGCGCGTGGCCGAAGTCTGCGGCGTGCCGATAGACCTGGTGTCGACCGGTCCCGACCGCAACGAAACCATTGTGCTGCGTCATCCCCTGAAGGGCTGACATCGGGTTATCATTCGCAAGGCCGCCGCCGGTCTCCTACCGGCGGCGGCCTTTTCGTATTTTCACGCAGGAGATCCTTGCCTATGAGCGCGCCAACCAGTGACGATAGCCATCTGTGGGTGACGTGGGACGACTACAACCGCTTGATCGAGCGCCTGGCCTTGCAGGTGCACCAGTCCGGTTGGGAGTTCGATAAGATTTTGTGCCTGGCGCGTGGTGGCATGCGCGTGGGCGACGTCATGTCCCGCATTTTTGATGTGCCGTTGGGCATTCTGGCGACCAGCAGCTACCGCGAAGCTGCGGGCACCAAGCAGGGCGATATGGATATCGCGCAGTTCATCACCATCACGCGCGGCACGCTGTCCGGGCGGGTGTTGCTGGTGGACGACATGGTGGATACCGGCAAGACGTTCATGAAGGTGTATGACCACCTCAAGAGCCAGTTCGCCGACATCACCGAATTGCGCAGCGCCGTGCTGTGGTGGAAGGGCCATTCCCAGGCGCAGCCCGACTATTACGTCGACAAGCTGCCGACCAATCCCTGGATCCACCAGCCGTTCGAGGATTACGACAGCCTGCGTCCGCACCAGCTGGAAGCCTGGATCCGCAAGGGTTCCAAGGGCTGAAGTCATACGGGGGACGGATGGTCTGGCAGTCCTGGCCGCCGATGCGCGGCATGATGGTGCGAGGGCAGGGCGCCAGACTGTTCCCCCGGTAGTCAAAATAGCCATGACCATGCTAGAATCGCTGGTTATCGCTAAACCGAACTTGGCTTGTTACTCTTTAGGTAGTCTTTGGGTAACGCAACCGGCCCTGGAGACTCTTGCCAGTCAGCAGCCAGCCGGCCCTAGAGCCAGCCGATTTTAGGACTTTAGCGCTGCAAGGCTCTTGGCGCTGGCGCCTGGAAGCAAGGAGTTCGGCGGGCAGGGAATCCTGTGCGCGGGGCTCTTGAACTCTTGGTCCGGACAGCATGCGCGATTACTATTGTCGCGTGTGTAGTCTGCGGCCTGAGCTTACAGGCGGTTCGCCGTCCGGAACCACGTGGCGTTGCTGGTAAGCAAGCCAGGTTTGTCATCAACTTTTGTTACCCTACAAGCAGGCCAATCACTTTATGCCTATCGTTCGACTGAAGGAAAACGAACCGTTTGAAGCCGCTCTGCGCCGCTTCAAGCGCACCATCGAAAAGACCGGTTTGCTCACCGAACTGCGTTCGCGCGAGTTCTATGAGAAGCCCACGGCCGAGCGCAAGCGCAAGCACGCCGCCGCTGTGAAGCGCCACTACAAGCGCATCCGTAGCCAGCAACTGCCCCCGCGCCTGTATTGATTTCTGATTCCAGAATCTATTGATTCCAGAATCATTCATCCAGGAATTACTCGCCCGGGTCGACGTCGTCGATGTAGTCGGGCGATACGTGCAGTTGCGAAAGGGTGGGGCCAACCTGCTTGGCCTGTGCCCCTTTCATAACGAAAAAAGTCCGTCGTTCACTGTCAGCCCCACCAAGCAGTTCTATCACTGCTTCGGTTGCGGAGCCCACGGCAGCGCCATCACCTTCCTGATGGAACACACGGGCGCCAGTTTCCCCGAAGCCGTGCGCACGCTCGCGGCTTCGGCGGGAATGACGGTCCCCGAAGAAAATCGCAGTCCGCGCCAGCAGCAGGAAACCGCGCGCCGCAAGGCCGAGGAGTCCCGCCATACGCAAGTGCTGGACGCCGCCCAGGCCCATTACCTGAAGCAGTTGCGCGCATCGCCCGCGGCGATCCGCTATCTGAAGCAACGTGGCCTGACCGGCGAGATCGCGGCGCATTTCGGCTTGGGCTGGTCCGGCACGGACCGGCACGGGCTGTCGCAGGTTTTTCCCAATTACGAAGATCCCACGCTGGTGGAATCAGGGCTTGTCATCGAATCCGAGGATGGCCGCCGCTACGACCGCTTCCGCGAACGGATCATGTTCCCGATCCGCAATGCGCGCGGCAGCCTGATCGGCTTTGGCGGCCGCATCATCGGCAAGGGCGAGCCCAAGTACCTGAATTCGCCGGAGACCCCGCTGTTTTCCAAGGGCCAGGAGCTGTACGGCCTGTGGGAAGCCCGCCAGGCGATCCGGCAGGAAGGGCAGGTCATCGTGGTCGAAGGCTACATGGACGTGGTCGGATTGGCGCAGCAGGGTATCGCCAACGCCGTCGCCACGCTG
This sequence comes from Achromobacter sp. CSND-B12, assembly GCF_052906545.1. Classification (NCBI taxonomy): domain Bacteria; kingdom Pseudomonadati; phylum Pseudomonadota; class Betaproteobacteria; order Burkholderiales; family Alcaligenaceae; genus Achromobacter; species Achromobacter sp. CSND-B12. The sequence goes on from NZ_JBREGJ010000001.1 coordinate 5,423,401, forward strand.
GGTACCGCGACCACGCCGGATCACGTCAAGAAGCTGCTGCGCACCAGCGACAAGGTGATTTTCAGTTTCGACGGCGACGGCGCGGGCCGCCGCGCCGCGTGGCGCGCCTTGCAGGCATGCCTGCCGGTGCTGCGCGACGACATCGCCATTCGCTTCCTGTTCCTGCCGAGCGAGCATGACCCGGATTCGTATGTGCGCGAACTGGGCGCCGAAGCCTTCCGCGCCTGCCTGGGCGAGGCGGTGGCGCTGTCGCGCTTCCTGCTGGATGAACTTGCATCGCGTCACAACATGGACGAGGCCGAAGGTCGCGCCAGCTGCCTGCATGAGGCCAAGCCTTTGCTGGCTTCGATTCCGGAATGCGCCTTGCGCGTGCAGATCGAGCGCGAGATGGCCAAGCTGGTGCAACTGACGCCCGAGGAAATGGCCCAGGTGCTGGCGCAGCAACCCGCCAAGCCGTTCGGCGCGCCAGCCAAGCCGGCGCCTGTCGAAGGGGGCGGGGGCGCCGCCGCGGCATTGCACGATGGCGCGCCCGCGGATGCCGGTTACGACTTCGGCGGCCATGACTTCCACGACATCCCGGCCGATGATGGCGAATACGTCGACTACGGCCAGTTTTCCTCGCCGGGCGGGGAGCAGGGCGGCGGCTGGAATGCCGGCGCGGGCAAGCAGGACTGGAAAGGCAAGGGCGATTGGAAGGGCAAAGGCGACTGGAAGGGCAAGGGTGACTGGAAGGGCGGCAAGGGCAACTGGAAGGGCAAGCGCGATGACGTTGGCGGTTTCGAAGGGCGCCGCACCATGCCGTCATTGGCCAAGCGTCTGTTGAGCCTGTTGCTGGCCCATCCCGAACTGGTGGACTCGATGGGGGACCAGCAGCTTGAAGTCATCGACCACGGCCCCCATCTAGGATTGGTAAGGGACCTGATCATGCTGGCCCAATCCAGCGGGGCGCGTCATGTCGGGGCCCTGTTGGAAGCCGCCGAGCCCGACTCCGATCTGGCGACGGTGCTCAAGGGGTTGCGGGTCGATATCCTGTCCCAGGAGGACCTGCCCGACCCGCAGACCGAGTGGGACGACGCGCTGCGGCGGATCGAATTCGATTCGGCCAAGGCGGAAATGGCCAAGCTGGCGGCATCTGGCCTGGCGACGGAAGAGGCGCGCAAGCGCTACCTGGAACTGTCGAGCCGCATGCTGGTGCTCAAGGGTGCCGGCATACGCTAAATGCGGTAAAATCAAGGGTTTTCCGCCGCGAAAGGTTGAAAAAGGGTTGAAAAAGCGGTTGTGGCAAGGGCGATTGCGCAAGATACGCAATCGGCTGCGAGCAATTGGCGACGGTAGCCGACGCAGGCAACTGGGTCAGGCAACTGATACGGTCGACTGAGAGGCGACTACAGCGTGGCCGCAGGAAGCGAAGTGACGGCAGGAAAAATGCGGCGCGCGGAATCTATTTGCGCCGCCTGAATCTAATAGTTTTAAGGTTTGACGAGCGGATCGGCCGAAGTTTTGGCGGATGGGCAGGGGCGGTACCGGATTGCCGGGAATCCCAGCCGATACGTGAAAAAAAAGCGGATGAGTGCGTCAAATTTGTTACATAGTTAATTACTATAGCTGAGTGGTGAATCACGCAGTCCGGCGACGGTTATCTTCGCGTCGCGTCTGAGGTTTGGGTGCTGTGTCTATCCAGCTGCCAAGGGCAAGGCCCGCCAGGCAAGCAACGCCTATTTATAGGCAGACAGCCCCCCTCGATGCCCGAAGTCCGTCGCGGGATGAAGCCATGCACGCCAGGCGCCCAGCCGGTCACGGACCGCAATGACGCCAGGCGGGCTCGCAAGAGCCGGTGCTGCGAACAACGCAGCCGCAGGGTTTCCGCCGATTCACCAGTTTTACCCGCATGGATGCCGCGGTGGGCCTTTGCCCGGCGGCGGTTTCATGCGGTGCAACATGCCCGAACGGGTTGCGACGACCACGGAAGCGACTATGACCAAATCCACCGGCAAATCCTCCTCTGCAATTGATGCGACCGACACGCTGGCCACCAAGGCCAAGCGCGTCGTCAGCATGGCGGCGGAAAAAGCGCCCGCCAAGACGGCGGTGAAGGTCGCCAAGCCTCCCGCGAAGACGGCCGCCAAGAAGGCGGCTGCCAAGACGGCGGCGGCGGACAAGCCCGAGAAGGTGACCAAGGCCCGCGCCAAGAAGGCCGAGGACAAGCTCGCCGACCTGGTTGGCAGCGCGCGTCCGGCCCCCAGCGGCCGCCGCCCGGGCCGCCCGGCCAAGAATGCCAACAACGATTCCGACGGTTTCGATGACACTATGGACGGCGAAGGCGAAGTCCTGCCGGACCTGAAGCCGCCCAAGCGTGGCGGCAAGCGCGGCAAGGCCGATCCCAAGGACCTGATCGCCCGCGGCCCCGTCTCGGCCGAGGAATATGAAGCGCGCCGCAACCGCCTCAAGCAGCTCATCAAGCTGGGCAAGGACCGCGGCTACCTGACGTACGGGTACGGCGAAATCAACGACCATCTGCCTGACGACCTGGTCGACGCCGAAGCCATCGACGGCATCATCAGCACGTTCAGCGACATGGGTATCGCGGTCTACGACCAGGCGCCCGATGCCGAAACGTTGCTGATGAGCGAAAACGCGCCGGTCGCGTCCAACGACGACGACGTCGAAGACGAAGCCGAAGCCGCGCTGACCACCGTGGATTCGGATTTCGGCCGTACCACCGACCCCGTGCGTATGTACATGCGCGAGATGGGCTCGGTGGAACTGCTGACGCGCGAAGGCGAAATCGAAATCGCCAAGCGCATCGAAGACGGCCTGAAGCACATGGTCATGGCCATCTCGGCCTGCCCGACCACCATCAACGAGATCCTCGCCCACGTCCTGCGCGTGCGTGAAGGCCAGGCGCAGATCGACGAAGTGGTCGACGGCCTGGTGGATCCGGAGGACGGCGAGGAATACGCGGGCGCCGGTGTCTCGGCCGATGAAGACGAGAGCGACGACGGCCCCGCCGGCGGCATGTCCAGCAAGCAGCTGGAAGACCTGCGCGTGAAGGCGCTGGCCAAGTTCGACGAGGTTGGCAAGCAGTTCGACAAGATGCGCCTGTCGTACGAGAAGGACGGCTACAAGTCGGACATCTACGTGCGCGCGCAGGAGGCGATCCAGAACGAACTGATGGGCATCCGCTTCACCGCCAAGATGGTCGAGAAGCTGGCCGACACGCTGCGCAACCAGGTGGAAGAAGTGCGCCAGCTCGAACGCGCCGTCCTGCACACGTGTGTGGACCGTGCCGGCATGCCGCGCACGCATTTCATCAAGGTGTTCCCGGGCAACGAAACCAACCTGCAGTGGGTCGTCGACGAAGTGGCTGCCGGCCATCCGTACGCCGAAACGCTGGAGCGCCAGATCCCCGCCGTGCAGGAACTGCAGCAGAAGCTGATCGACCTGCAGACCCGCGTGGTGCTGCCGCTCAAGGACCTGAAGGACGTCAACAAGCGCATGGCCACCGGCGAAGCCAAGGCCCGCAAGGCCAAGCGCGAAATGACCGAGGCCAACCTGCGCCTGGTGATCTCGATCGCCAAGAAGTACACGAACCGCGGCCTGCAGTTCCTGGACCTGATCCAGGAAGGCAACATCGGCCTGATGAAGGCCGTGGACAAGTTCGAGTACCGTCGCGGCTACAAGTTCTCGACCTACGCGACGTGGTGGATCCGTCAGGCCATCACGCGTTCCATCGCCGACCAGGCGCGCACCATCCGTATTCCGGTCCACATGATCGAAACGATCAACAAGATGAACCGGATCAGCCGCCAGATCCTGCAGGAAACCGGCGCCGAGCCGGATCCCGCGACCCTGGCGCAGAAGATGGACATGCCCGAGGACAAGATCCGCAAAATCCTGAAGATCGCCAAGGAGCCGATCTCCATGGAAACGCCGATCGGGGACGACGACGATTCGCACCTGGGCGATTTCATCGAGGACACCTCCACCCTGGCGCCTTCGGACGCGGCGCTGCATGGTTCCATGCGCGACGTGGTCAAGGAAGTGCTAGACTCTCTGACCCCGCGGGAAGCCAAGGTGCTGCGCATGCGTTTCGGTATCGAAATGAGCACCGACCAGACCCTGGAAGAAGTGGGCAAGCAGTTCGACGTCACGCGTGAGCGCATCCGCCAAATAGAGGCCAAAGCGCTGCGCAAGCTGCGTCACCCGAGCCGGGCCGACAAGCTGAAGAGCTTCCTGGAAGGGCAGTAAGTTTCCTGGGCCTCTAGCTCATGCCTGGTTAGAGCAGCGGACTCATAATCCGTTGGTGCCGAGTTCGACTCTCGGGGGGCCTACCAAAGAACGATGCGGGTCTCGGAGCAATCCGAGGCCCGCTTTGTTTTTCGTGATGCAGCGGCAGTCCACCGCGCCATGTCGACAGGCGCCCGCATGGCATCGGTTTATCGTCGGGTGGCGGTTTTTCTGGTCGAAGGCTCGCAAAAGACCTGCGCGCAAAAGGCCTGCATTTTCTGAGCCCTGATTCCCGGTCGGCACAGACCGGGCCGGCATGGGCGGTACGTAGGACAGCGCTGATGACGATGCCTCGCGCAATGCGAGGGCGGAGCGCGCCCGTCGTCATTCCCCTATGGCTTTCCCCTCAATTTTCCCGCCATCGGCGCTGTTGCGGCCGACGGGCCTGCGCGGCGCAAGAGGCCGTTCGGCTTCTGGTTCCAACCCTTGTTGTCTGGGTATTGCACCTTTCGTGCCAGTGCATGCCGACGGCGCCACCTTGGGCAGGAGGGGAGGTGTGGAATCAAAATATTACTAAATAAGCAAAGAAATTAACAATAGTTAAAGGCAGCGCCTAATTCGTCCCCTTTTGCCTGTCTATATTCCTGACCGATAGCTAAATTTCACAAAATTGGCGTTTCAGTTGGTTTCGATGACCCGATAGCCTGCCGCGCAAGGATGCGCGACGGCCATCTTACCAAGCGCCGACCTGCGGATTCGAGATCCCGCTCATGCCGCGCCTGCCTGGGCGCGAACCGGGTCGGGCTGGTCCGGGGGCGGAGTTGCCGCCGGGGTGTCGCCAGTTGCGTCACGCCTTCCGGTCTTTTTATTTTCATGCAAATTCTGCACACGCTTTCCGGCTCGAACCTGGGTGGCTTGGAGTTTCGCGTCCTGGATCAGGCCCGCTGGCTGCGGGAGCAGGGCCACGCTGTGGCGATTGCCGCGCCGCCTGAAAGCGAAACCCTGAAGCTTGCGCGCAGTTGGGGATTGGCGACCATCGGCATGAACTTCCGTTCGCCGTATTCGTGGTCGGGCATGCTCAAGCTGCGCCGGCTCGTCAAGGATCTGCGCATCCAGGTCATCGATGCGCACGGCACGTCGGACGCCAAGGCGACCGCGCTATGCCGCGACCTGTGCTCGTTGGTACGGACCTGGCACTTCGCCCGCCCTCTGGGCACCTGCTGGCGCCGACGGCTGGAATGGCGCCTGGGCTGCCACCGCGTCATCACCACCAGCCAGGGGGGCGCCCAGGATATCGTCACGGCGGGCTTTGCCACGCAGGACCGTATCAGTGTCGTTGGGGAATGGGCCGACCATGGCTTTTTCGTGGGCGGGGACAAGCTGGAGCGGCGCCAGGCGGCCCGGCGCGAGCTGGGGCTGGATCCGGCCGCGTTCGTCGTCGCGACCATCGGCATGCTGCGCCCGGACAAACGCCAGGAGGACCTGCTGCGCGTGGTGCATCTGCTGCGCCAGCGCGGATTGCCGGCGCACGCCCTGGTGGTGGGCATGCCGACACGCGGCACCATGGCGTATGGCCAGAAACTGCACGAGCTGGTGGCGGAACTGGGAATCGGCGGGTGCGTGACATTCGCCGGACATCGCGAGGATATCGCCAGTGTCATCCATGCCGCCGACGCGGTGCTGGTGCCATCCGTCAACGAGGCTTGGTCCCGCGTCGTGCCGGAAGCCTATGCGGCGCGTTGTCCGGTGGTCGCCAGCGCGGTCGGGGGATTGCCGGAGATCGTTCACCCTGGCAGCACGGGTTGGCTGGCGCCGGTGGGCGACATCGCCGGTTTTGCCGAACGACTGGCGTGGATCTGGTCGCATCCGGAGCAGGCCGCCCGCATTGCAGAGCAGGCGCGGGCGTTCGCCGACCGTCACCTGGTACTGTCCCAGAAGATGGCCGAGACGTTGAGCGCTTACGAGGCCGCGATGGACGAGGCGAGGATGGTCAGAAGCAGGGCGCTGGTAGCCTGACGCGATAACGACATTCAGGAAGAAGTCTCGTGCGCGGGTCGGCAATCGGCCTTGCCGAGCCAGGCTGGTTGCCGACATGTCGACAACCGGCCTGTTTGTTTTCCCGCTCAGCGGCGTTGGCGATGCACCATGCGTCCGAAGCAACGCATCACCGCGGCCACCGTGGTGGCCTCGCGCCAATATTTGCGGCGCAAGGTCCGCAGGGGCAGCCACCACGGCTTGACGATGATGTTGTCGGCCCAGGCCGGCCGCCAGCGCGGCATATTGCGGGGGCGGTCGACGATGGTCACCGTCGGCAGGCCGCAACAGGAGGCCAGGTGGCCGATCCCGGAATCGGTGCCGATGAACCAGCCCGACTCGTAGACTTGCGCGGCGACACCGTCGATGGAGGGCGCTTCCACCAGGCTGGCATGGGCCTGCTCCAGCAGCGGGCGCCAGAACGCGCGCTCGGAGGACGCCAGCACGAAGGTGGGTTCATAGCCCATGGCCCGCAGGCGACGGGCGACCAGGACGTATTTTCCCGGCGTCCAGCAGCGTTCCGCTTCGCTCGAGGTGGGGTGCAGGATTACGCGTTTGTCGTGCAGGCGGGCCTTGAAGCGCGCGGGCGCGCGCAGTCCGTTGTCGTCGCTCCATTCGGTCAGGCCGAAGGCGTCGACCGAGAACCGGCGGAATTCATCCAGGATGCCGTTGGGCGAGGCATGCCTGCGCGGCGCCGCCCGGATCTTGCCCCATTCCTTGGTGCTGAGAAAACGCCTGCAGACGCGGGTCAGGCCGTCGAATGGGCTGTCCGGGTCCATTTGCACGATGGTGTCGTATCCCGCCAGGCCGTCGATGTCCGCGGGTAGGGGCTGGATATCGAAGTCGGGAAACCATTCCTGCAAGGCGTGGCCGTGCACGCCATACACGGTGAGGTCGCGGCCGGCCTTGCGCAGATTGTTGGCCAGGGTCATCTGATATAACGTATCACCCAGCCGATTGGACAGGACCAACGCCAGTTTGCCGGTCTGGAAGGAATGAGCGGTGCTCACGTTCGATTCATCCTCGTGGTTTTTGCTGCGGAGGATAACCGATCCTATGCTTTTTCACGGTGGCCTTGCCGGATGGGTGCCAGCGGCGCCAGACGCACCGCGTGGAACAGAGCAGCCGTCTGCCGCTTCATCATGGGGCGGGCCGGGCCAGCCAGTGGCGCATGGGCGTCGAATAATAGCGCGCCACCAATCCCCCCAGCATGGCCGACAGCAGGATCGCCAGCACGCTGGCCGCGGTCAGCGCGCCCGCCCGCCACCAGGTCGACACGACGCCGCCGGAATTGCGGCACGATGCGGCCGCCAGCAGCAGCACGGGGAACATGTGGGTGAGGTAGATCTCGTAACTGTTTTGCCCGGCCCAGCGCAGCGCGGCGGCGATGGCGTTGGGACGTGGCGCACGCCGCGGACGGCTCCAGCCTATCAGCAGGCAGGCCACGCCGATCTCCAGCAGCGTGACGTTCAGCCCCAGGCCCGTCAGGCCCAGCATGTGGGTGGTCTTGCGCAACAGGAACACCAGTGAGAACAGCGCGGTGCCGGCAAGCAGCAGCCTGCGGCCGTGCCGCGCGCAGCGGGCGGGGCAGGCGGCGTACAAGGCCGCGAGGCAGCCGATGGCGATGCCGTCCATGCCGGACAGGTAGGCGTGGTCGGCCCAGATTTCGTTGGCGCTGAGGGCAACCCGGGCGAAGGGACCCAGCACCACGAACAGCAGCAGCGCCACGACCAGTGCGCGCCGGCCCGCCGCTAGCGCCAGCATGCAGATCAGCGGAAACGCCAGGTAGAACGCCTCTTCGATGGACAGCGACCACAACACGTTCCAGGCCGCGGGCAGGTAGCCGACCTGGGCTTCCAGCCAATTCAGATGCAGCGCCAGCGCGCTGGCCGCAGCCCGGGCGAGGCTGGTGTTGTCGACGACGAAGCCAGGGACCTCGGCCCAGTGCAGGCCGGCCAGTATCAATACCAGCAAAGCCAGGCAGGGGTAGATGCGGGCGATCCGGCGTCGCAGGAACGGTTTCCAGGGGACGGCTTCCAGGCTGCCCCAGCGTTCGAGGGCTGCGCGCGTGATGAGAAAGCCCGAGATCACGAAAAAAATGATGACGCCGTAATAGCCGCTGCGAAAGACGAGGTTGAAGAGGGCGGGCGGCAGCACTTTTCCCAGCAGGCTCTGTTCTTGCGGGATGTGGATCTGCACGTGCAGCAGCACGACGCACAGGATCGCCAGGCCACGCAGGGTGTCGATGGCGGGATTGCGGACGGCGGCGCCCTGCACGGGGCGCGAGGCCCTGGGCTGTGGGGCGTAGGCAAGCATAGGTCGTCAATCGAATCGGGCAACGAAAGACGCAATGCTAGCCATGGCCCTGTGAGGGGATTGGGCGACTGTGTATAGATTTTGTAATGCCGCCGGCGCGCCGGGCCCTGTCTGCGGGACGCGCAATGGAAGAGCGCCCCAGCTCGCGATGAGTCTGAGGCGCTCCTGCCCGGCTTCGCACGCGATGGGTGTCAGACAGCCCGGCAACTTCAATCTACTGCCGCCCTGAGGCCTGGGCAATAGGGAAAACCCGATGGAAATTAAGGGGTTACAACATTTTTTTTGGGCGTTGTCCTGGGCCGATGTCTACTCGGCCGGATGGTGCGATGTTTTGATCCAGCTCGGTATCCGCGAATTGTGGCGCCCTGCGGCAGCCTCGACACTGTGACCCTCATTCATCGCGAGCGGAGAACGGCAGTGTCGGGATATTTGCAGCGTCAGGCGGGGCAGGGCATGACGGAATACATCGTGATCGTGGCGCTGGTGGCGATTGCCGCCATCGCGGTCTATCAGCATTTTGGTCAGGTCGTGCGGGCGCAGACCGCGGCCATGGCGCGCGAACTCGCGGGCGAAGACGGCAGCGCGCAAACCCGTGCGGCGGCCGCGGCGGTAAAAAAGGCGGCGGGCCAGGTCTCAACGCGCACGCTCAAGTCCTTCGCCGGCAATGCCGTGGGCGACAAATGAATGCTCGGTCAAAAGGCCGCCTGAAGTCCGAGGCACAGCGCGGCCAGGCTTTGGTATTGGGCCTGTTGCTGCTTGCCGTGGCCGTTGCGTCGCTGGCAATGCTGCATGGCGTGGGACGCGTGGTTGAGGCGCGGATGCGCCTGACGCACGCGGCGGACGCGGCGGCGTATAGCGGCGCGCTCGCGCAAGCCCGCCGATTGAATCTGCTGGCCTACGCAAACCGCACGCTGGTCGCCCACCAGGTCGCGATGGCACACCTGGTGACCCTGGAGGCATCGATGGCCTTCACGCGCACGCTTGCCGGGCAGCGCCGTCGCAACAACCCTCCGGTGCGGCTGCTCGCCACGCTGTTCGGTCGCGACGTGGCGGCGGCCTATCGCGTGGCGCGCGCCGAGCCTGGCACCGCCGCGGGGTTGGCGCAAGCCTATGCCGAACACGATCGTGTCGTGCACCAGGTGCTTGCGGTCGGCATGGCCTCGGCCGTGGCCGACCTTCCGGCCACGCGCGCTCGCCTCATGCGGCTGGTGCTGCAAGACAACCATCCCACGGTGCCCGTGCCATCCATTCGCATGCTCAGCGACGGCTGGCCGGGATACCTCGAGCGGCGCGATGCCATGGGCCACGCTGGCTTGCGTTCCGCTGTCGAGCGGGCTGTGCAGCGCTATGACTTTGTGGGGCGCCGCGACGGTACGCGCCGCAACGCCGTGCCGGCTGTCGCGCATTGTCCACAAGGACACCACACCTTGCGCCGCCGGGGCGCGACCTGGTTGGGAGCGGACGGGCGCTGGGGCGCGGTGGATACGCAGTCGTTCCATTCGCTGCGGTTCAACCGTTGGGCGGGATGCTATCTGCGCGAGTACGCGATGGGCTGGGGCGTGGTGCTGGGCGACGGTTCCAGGGCTCCGTCCGACCTGGAGCACGTCGAGAATCCCCCGGCGGATTTCATTGCACAGGACTTCTGGCGTTGGGTACGGCAGTCCACCTCATGGGATCTGCGTACCGGCACGGGCACGCCGCTGGCCAATTCCTACGCGGTGGCGCAGGGCCAGCGCTGGCCTGGCCAGGGTTTGCCGGATTACTACGAGCTGGCCCACTGCTGCCAGACGGCGCCGCTGCGGTTTGCGGTGGCGGTCAAGCTGGACCGCGACACGGCGCCAAAGACGGCGATCATGGGCGGTCTGTTCCTGCCTGGCGCCGATGCGGCATTGACGGTCACGAGCGCCGCCGAGACGTTCTTCTCGCGGCCACAGGCTCGTGCTGATGGGTACACCGAGCTGGCCACGTTGTTTCGTCCGTATTGGCAGGCGCGGTTGTCACCGGTGACAACCGCGGAAGCGCTGCTGGCCAGGGCTACGCCATGATGAGCGCTCGTCACCGGCAGCAAGGCCAGGCCATGGCTGAAGCGCTGCTTGTCCTGCCCGGGCTGGCCCTGGTTCTCCTGGCAATCGGCTGGTTGGGGCGGCTGCAGTTTTCCGCGCAAATGCTGCTCCAGGCCAGTCGCATGACCGCGATGGCGAGTGCGGCAGGCGCGCCGAATCCCGGTCAATCCGGATTCCGGGTGCAGCTGGAACATGTTCCATTGCATTCCGGTGCGGATGGCTTCAACCACACCCTGCCGCAAGCGGAGTGGCTGGGCGGAGAGGTGCGGCTGGTTTCTGCGACGGCCCGCGGCGCTGTGACCGGTGCAGGTCCCTGGAGCGTCATGACACTGCAGCGCCGCACAAGCGTTGCCTTGGGGGCCGGGCATGCGTCCAATGACGCGGACGCGGGCCGTCGCATCGCGGCGGCGACGACGACATGGAGACAGTTTGCTGATCGCTCACAGGCTGTCGCGCGCGCGGCCGGGCCGGTGGCCGCCGCTACCGATGCACCATGGCGCCGGGCGCCGCTTGCGCTGGACTGGCTGTCCGCATGGGCGGACGTGGTGCCGGCCGACAGGCTGCTGCCCGTCGCGAGGGCCGGCCAATGATCACGCATGCCCACTTCGTCGTTTGGCGCGGCGTCCGCCGTGGGGGCGCGCGTACGGTCGTCATGGCGGGGTTGGCGGCCCTTGCTGCATTGGCCCTGGCGCTGGGGACGGCGGCCCTGGCGACGACGCCGGCCAACGCGTTGCCGTCGGCATCAGGGCCTGTGTCCTTGGCGGACCTGCGTTTTCCTCCTGGCTCGCGGGTCGAATCCGTGGCCGAGCGCATGTGGTTGCACGGCATGCCGGTACAGGTGTGGGTATTTGACGCCCCGGTCGACGTTGCGACGCTGATCCAGGCCCTGTCGCGGCAACAGCCGGCGCTGGAAGATCTCCGGATCATGCCCGGGTTCGCCATCCTGTCGGGCCGCGTTGGCGAGGCCTATTGGGTGCTGCGGCTCACCAGTCCCACCGCGGGTCGCAGCGTTGGCAGCATGTCGTCGCTGTCGGCCTTTGCCACGTCGGCATCCCCGCCGCCCGCATGGCTGCCATCCGGGGCGCGGCTCCGGCTGGATTTCGCCGTTGCCCAAGCGGATCGCGTGTTGTCCGAATCCATCTGGCAGTACCAGCTGTCGCCGTCGCGCCTGGCGCCGTTGCTGCGGCGTGGCCTGGCGCGCGACGGCTGGCGCGATATCGAAGCGGGGCCGGGAGACGGCGGCTGGCAGTCATGGCAGCGCCGACAGGAACGGCTGCAATGGCTATTGGTGCCGCTCGAATCGGGAAGTGGCATCTGGATCCGGAGATCGACACCATGATGCGCTTGCTCGGATGGGGGTTGCGCGCCTTGCGCAAGATGGCGGTTCCCTTGTTGGCCCTCGCCGCCGGGTTGGTGGCGGTCTGGGCGGTTCGCGAACACGTGCGGCAGCGGGTCGATATCTTGGCGGGCGAGCACCGCGAGGCCATGGTCAGTCGATTGGTGGCGGCGCGCGATTTGCCGGCCGGCACCGAGCTGACGCCAGCGCATCTGGCGATACGCGACATCCCGGCGCAGTGGGCCCCGGCCGCCAGCATCGAGCCACGCGATGGCGACAGCGTCCTGGGGGCCCGCTTGGGGGTGGCGCTGGCCCAGGGAGATCCGGTGCTGAGCGGGTGCCTGGCTCGCGCCGACAGCGCTTCGCCGCCGGCACTGGCGGCACGGCTCGATCCCGGCCAGCGGGCCTTGCAGGTTCCGGTCTCCGATCTGGGAACCGTGGCGGATCTGTTGCGGGTGGGGGACCTCGTCGACATCTATGTCTCGTTCCCGCATCGGGGCCGCGAGGTGACCGCGCCGCTATTGCAGGGCGTGCGCGTCCTGGCCGTGCCCGATGCCAGCGGCGGCACCGGTCCGGCGCAGGTCACGCTGGCCGCCACGCCGAACCAGGCCATGCGATATCTCGCAGCGCGGCGGGCCGGTACGCTGACCGGCTTGGTGCGCAATCGCGCCGATACGGCCAGGATTCCGGAGGACCCGCCCCGCGACCTGGCGTCGTTGATCGGGCTGGCTCCCGAATCGCCCCGCGAACCGGCCGTGGTCATCCTGTATGGCGACCGGCCAGGGCTGTCGGCAAGCGCGCCTGGCACGGTCTTGGCGGATTTTGAGTCGGAGCATCCATGAACATCAGATCCTTTGCGGTCCTGGCCACGTTATGCCTTGGGTTGGCCGCCAGATCGGCCTGGCCGGCAGGCCAGACACTCGAAATGCAGGTGGGGGAAAGCCGCGTGCTGGCGGAGTCCGGAGTGACACGCGTGGCCATCAGCGACAGCCAGGTGCTCAGTGCCATCGCCACCGACAGCCGCGAGGTCGTGGTCTTTGCGCGCACCGAGGGCGTGTCGTCGATACAGGTCTGGGCCGATGGCGGCGTGCAGGCCTACGACGTGCATGTCGCGGCGGCCGGTGTCACGCGCCTGCGCGCCGAGGTCGATGCCTTGCTGGCACGCATCCCGGGGGCCCGCAGCTCCCTGGTCGGTGGCCGTGTCGTCGTCGAGGGGGATGACCTTTCCGATGACGACCACGCCCGTATCGCGGCGCTGGCGGAACACTACCCCGAGGTCATGGACTTCACCGGCAGGGGGGGGTGGGACAGCATGGTGCAGCTGGACGTGCAGGTGGTGGAAATGCCGCGCTCCAGATTGCGCGAGATCGGCGTGCGTTGGGACGGCCTGACGCAAGGCGGTGTCAACGCCGGATTGGCGTGGGATGCCGGTTCCCTGGGCCGGATGGCGCGACCGGGTGAGGCGGTGATCGACACGCCCGCGCCGGTGTCGTCGGTCGCGGGCTATTTCGGCGTGAATGCGCTGTTGTCGGCACGTATCGCCACGTTGGCGCAAAGCGGCGAGGCCGTCATGCTGGCACAGCCGCAACTGCTGGCGCGCAGCGGCGCCAGCGCGACGTTCCTGGCGGGAGGCGAAGTGCCTTACGTCTCCACCGATTCGCGCGGCAATCCCACCACCTTGTTCAAGCCCTATGGCGTGTCCCTGCGGATCACTCCCCGCATCGATCGCAATGGCGTCATCCGTTCGCTGATCGAGGTCGAAGCCAGCTCGGTGGACATGGCGTTGACCGGCGCGAGCGGACCGGCGCTGCGGACCCGCCGCGCCTCGACCGAGTTCAATGTCCGCTCCGGCGACACATTGGTCATCGGCGGATTCCTGTCTCGCGAACGCGCCGACGACAGCAGCGGCCTGCCCGGCTTGAAAGACATTCCGATCCTTGGCGCCCTGTTTGCCTCGCGACGCTATCAGTTGCGCGAGACCGAGCTGGCCATTTTCGTTACGCCCCGGATCGTATCGCGCAACGAGCCAGCCATGACGGATCGCGTACGGCGTGGACGCGACGTGATCCGCGCTGCCTTTCCCGAACCGTCACGATTGGGCACGGAGGTTCCCGTGATGGCGGGGTGGAATATCCATGGGGGGGAGGGCTCGCAATGGGCCGGCACCGCCCGCGAACCGGCCCCGGCCAATCAGGAGTAGCACCATGCTTGAAATCGACATGACCTTTGACGACGGTGCCACGCGCAAGATCAGGGCCGCGGCTCCGGCGCTGATCGGCCGCGGCGCCCATTGCGGCGTGCGCATCGCCAACTGGCGAGTGGGCCGGCAGCACGCGCGGCTGCGGCAAGAGGCCTCGGCCGTTGTGCTCGAGGACCTTGGCGCCCTGGGCGGTGTATTCGTCAATGGCTTGCGCGTGGCGCACCATGCGCCGGTACTGCCGCAGGATGAAATCCTGATCGGGCCGTGCCGCCTGCGGGTGCAATTCGTGAAGGCGGACGCGCGCGGCCACGCGCTCGCCCGGATTCATCCGCCTGCACCCTTGCCGTCGATGCCGGCCCGGATCCCGGATTCGACACGATCCTCCTTGCCGTCGCTCGACCTGCGTCGCCGGCTGCATGCCGCCTTGCTGGGAGCGCTGGACCTGCGCCGTCGCGATGTGTCGGGCATGAGCGACGCCACGCTGCGCGCCGAAGCCGCGCGCCTGCTGGCACAGATCGTGGCCGATGAGGATGTGTCGGCGCCAGGGGTGGACCGGGCAGCCTTGTGCCGCGAGGTGCTGGACGAGGCGGTCGGGCTGGGGCCGCTGGAGCCTCTGCTGGCGGCGCCGGACATCACCGAGATCATGGTCAACCGGCACGATGAGATCTACGTCGAGCGCGAGGGCCGGCTCTGGCGTCACGCGGCCGCGTTTACCGGCGAGCAGTCCGTGCGCCGTGTCATCGAGCGCATCGTGACGCCGCTGGGGCGTCGCATAGACGAAAGCTCGCCGCTGGTGGATGCCCGGCTGCCCGACGGGGCGCGGGTGCATGCCGTCATCCCTCCGGTCGCGCTCAAGGGTGCCAGCCTGACCATTCGCAAGTTTCCGCGCAGCCGGCCGGACATGCCGGCGCTGCTTGCCGCGGGAGCGCTCAGCGATGCCATGGCGCGGTTCCTGGCCCGTTGCGTGCGGCTGCGCAAGAACCTGCTGGTCTCGGGAGGCACGGGTTCTGGCAAGACCACGCTGTTGAACGTCCTGTCCAATGAGATCCCCGAGGGTGAGCGCGTCGTCACCATCGAGGACGCCGCCGAGCTGCGTTTGAATCACGCGCATCTGGTGGCCCTGGAAGCCCGTCCTCCCAACCAGGAGGGCCGGGGGCGCGTCGATATCCGCGAATTGGTTCGCAATGCCCTGCGGATGCGGCCGGACCGGATCGTGGTGGGTGAGTGCCGCGGGGCAGAGGCGTTCGACATGCTTACCGCCATGAACAGCGGACACGAAGGTTCCCTGACCACATTGCACGCCAATTCGCCGCGCGACGCGCTGGTGCGCCTGGAATCGATGATCCTGATGGCGGGACTGGATCTGCCATTGACGGCGGTGCGTGAGCAGATCGCGGCGAGCATCGACATCATCGTGCAACTGGCACGCCAGCCCGACGGACGCCGGGTGGTGCTTTCGATCGCGGAAGTCACCGGCATGGAGAGCGGCCGGATTCAGCTGCAGGATCTATTCCGGCACGAGCGCGCCGGCGGATTCAGCGGCTGCGGCACGATACCCAGTTTTGCGCCGGAATGGCAGCAGGCGGGGGCGGGCTTGGATATGGCCTGGTTTGCGGCCGGACAGGCCGGCACGGCCTCGGATGGCCTGGCGGCCTCGCCATGATGTGGCTGGCGGCGGCGGGAGCGATGATCTGCGTCACGACATTGGCGTGGTGGGCGGCGCGCCGGCTGGCGCCAGCCTTGCGGCGCTACCGCGAGCGCTACACGCGGGATGCGGACCTGCGGTTCACGGAACTGTTCCTGTTCGTCGAACCCGCCCGGCTCTGGGCCTGCGCGGTGACGTTGGCGCTGCTGGCGGCAATGTCGGCCTTCGCGCTCACGGCGAGCGGCATGGCCGCCGTTGGAACGGGCGTGGCGGCATTGCGGGCGCCGGCCATGCTGGCGGGCCTGTTGCGACGTCGGCGGGTGCGGCGCTTCGAACAGCAATTGCCCATGGCCTTGCTGATGCTGGCGTCGGCCCTGCGGGCGGGTGTCGCCTTGATGCCCGCTTTGCGGCAAGTGGTGGCGCAGGGCGAGGCGCCGCTGGCACAGGAGTTTGGCTTGATGCTGCGGGAACAGCGGCTGGGCGTGCCGTGGGACGAGGCCCTGGCGCGCCTGAACACGAGAATGACGGCCGAATCCACAACCCTCATGGTGGCGGCCATGCGCACCGCCGCGCAGACCGGTGGCAACCTGGCCGAAGCGCTCGACAGCATCGCGCAGACATTGTCTGCCAGGCTGCAGTTGCAGGCCAGGCTGCGGACCTTGACCGCGCAGGGGCGCATGCAGGCCTGGATCGTGGGCGCGTTGCCGGTGCTGCTGCTGATGGTGCTGGATCGGCTCGAGCCGGACATCATGATGCCGCTCTGGCACACGCCTGCCGGGTGGACGGTGCTGGCCGTGCTGGGCGGACTCGAGACCGCGGGGGTGCTGCTGATCCGGCGCATCGTCCGGATCGATATTTGAAGCGGGAGGCGCCATGTGGCTGTATTTTGGAATGATCACGGCGGGGCTGGGAGCGGGCTGGGGGACATGGCGTGTCCTGCGTCCTGCCATGCGGGGCGGCCCCCGCCCGAATCCCGACCTCGCTCCCATTCCCGGCGCCGTGCCGTGGTGGTGGCGTCTGGCCTGGCCCTGGCTCACGGGTGTCGCGCCGGCGTTGGACCGGTTCTGCCCGAGGCGCTGGCGCGCTTGGCTGAGCGGGGCGCTGATGCGGGCGGGATTGCCGCCGCAAGTCAGGGAGGGGCATGTCTTGGCCCTGAGCGTCGCCGCATTGATCGGCGGTGTCGGGTTGTTGGGGGTGGCTTACCTGTTGCGGCAGCCGGTGGCGGGCATGGTGGCTGATATAGGGGTGCAGCCGCAGGGGATACAGACGCCATGGACGCCGATGCCGCTCGCGGCGAGCGGACCGGCCTGGGCGATCGCGGGCGGGGCCGTCGCTTTCACGGCGGCGCTGCTGCCGTTCGCATGGCTGCGGGCGCAGGGCGTGGCACGGCGCCGTGGGATCGAACGCGGCCTGCCGTTCATGCTCGACATGATGACCCTGTGCGTCGAGGCGGGGCTCGGCGCACATGCAGCGTTGCAGGCGGCCGCCGCGAATGGTCCATCCGGACCGTTGCGTGACGCTTTGGCCGGTGCGCTGGCGCAGGTCCGTGCCGGAGTCCCCCGGGTGGCGGCCATCCAGGCCATGGCGGATCGTTGCGGCAGCCCGCTGGTTCATCGTTGGGCCACGGCCCTGGCGCACGCGGACGCGCTGGGGATCAGCCTGGGGCCTTTGCTGCGGGCGCAGGCAGCCCATTGCCGCAGCGAGCGTCACATGCGAGCCGAGCGGCTCGCGATGCAGGCTCCGGTCAAGATGCTTTTGCCGTTGATCGGCTGCATTTTTCCCTGCACGTTCCTGGTGCTGGCGTTTCCCATCGCGGTCCAGCTGTCCAGGGGGCTGGGATGAACGACCGGCGACGCTTGCCGCAGGCACGGCTCAGGCTGCTGCGGGTCAATGGTTGGATGGGACGGATGCGGGGGTTGCTGTGCCGTCGAGCGCCAGGGTCGAGATCGGGGATTCTGCTGCGCCCTTGCCGGGCGGTGCACACCTTCGGCATGCGGCACGCCATTGACGTGGCGTTCGTATCGCGTGGCGGGCGCGTGGTGAAGGTGTGCAGGGCGTTGCCGCCCCGCCGGATCGCGTCATGCCTGGGCGCCGTGGCCGTTGTCGAGATTCGGGCTGGGACTATTGATGCCGAACACGGAGGTGTACGACGGATAGAAGCTGCAATAGAACACGCCTGCCGCGGCGATCGTGAATGGGATCTGCAGGGTGCTGGCCAGTTGCGGCGAAAGCCCGATGGCGATCAGCAGCCCCGAGCACAGGTCCAGGAACAGCGCGATCAGGACCCACGCGGCCGCGTAGACCAGGAAGGCCCATTTGTTACGCCAGCAAGCGATGCCCGAGAAAAACAGCGCCTGGGTCAGTCGCAGGCCGTGCCAGGCCACCAGGACCGGCGCATACCAGAACAGCGCCGCGATCACGATATAGACGATCGTGAAAATGATGAGCGGCGCGCGCATTGCCATCAGGATGGGTTCCATGCTGTTCTCGATGGAGGCGATGCGCATGCCTTCGGCGAACGCCGACGAGAACGGCAGGAACGTGGCAAGTCCGGCCGTCAGGCTCACGGCGGCATACAGCAGGCCCATCAGGAACAATTTGCGGAGCACCCCGGGCTGCTTCAAGGGTTTGGCCCACATCGAAGGCAGCATGACGCGGTCCGCCTCGACGTGCTTGCAGGCAGCCAGGCTCATCAGGGTGACCGACGGCATCAGCGCAATGAACAGGATCGGGCCGACGATCTGCGCGGCGAAGGCGAAAATCACCAGAAGGCTGTTGACCAGCGCCCAGGTGTACATGGCCAGGGGTTGCTTGCGGAACAGACGGAAGCCGTCTCGAACCCATTGCCAGCCGGAAGACGCGGGTAGGAATGCTGCTTGCATGGCTCTCTTGGGGGTGATCTCTCAATAAGGGACGTGCTACCCCCAATTATGGGGGGCGTAACGATTACGGCAATACCGGCAGGCCGGGGCGGTGGCGCGCCTGCAACACTCTTTCGAAATGTCGGGGGTCGTGTGGCTTGAGCGTCTGAGCCGGGCGCGGCAGGAAAAAGTCGTACAGGCGCGACAGCCAGAAGCGCAGGGCGGCGGCGCGCAGCATCAGCGGCCAGGCTTCACGTTCCGCGTCGGTGAATGGCCGCACGCGGGCGTAGGCGTCCAGCCAGGATTCGACCAGCTCGGGGATGAATTCACCGGTATCGCGTTCGATGCACCAGTCGTTGACGCTGACGGCAACGTCGAACAGCCAGGTGTCGCAACCCGCGAAATAGAAATCGATGATGCCGCCCATGAGCGGGTTTTCGAAGGTGCCGGCGAACAGCACGTTGTCGCGGAACAGGTCGCAATGGGCGGGGCCGGCGGGCAACGTCCGCCAGGACGGGGCGGCCGCGGCGGCCTGCTGGGCGGCCAGTTCCGATTGCAGCAACTGCGCCTGGCCGGGATCCAGGAAGGGCAGGACCTTGGGCGCCGTCTCGATCCACCAGGAAAGACCGCGCAGGTTGGGTTGCTGGATCGGGAAGTCGCGCGCCGCCACATGGGCGCGGGCCAGCGTGGCGCCGGCCAGGGCGCAATGGGCCGCGCCCGGTGCCGGCTCGTAGCCGCCGGGCAGGCGCGAGACAATGGCGCAAGGCTTGCCGTGCAGTGTGGTCAGGCGGGTGCCGTCGCGCAGGGTCTGCGGCTGTGGCACCGGAATGCCGCGGCTGGCCAGGTGGTACATCAGCTCGATGTAGAACGGCAATTGCGCGTGCGTCAGCACTTCGAACAGCGTCAGCACGTACTCGCCGCGGCTGGTGTGCAGGAAGTAATTGGTGTTTTCGATGCCCGCCGTGATCCCTCGTAGCGAGACAAACTCGCCCAGGTCGAAATGCGCCAGCAGGGCGCGCGCGTCGTCATCGGATACGGGGGTGAAAACGGCCATTGATGTCAGGAAAATAGGGGTTAACGAACGCGGGTGACGGACGCCTGGACATGCGTGCACGCGGCGGCGGCGCAATTTTAGACCACATGGCCGGCAGGGTCTGGCGGCCCGCCCGCGGGACCCGCCCGGCAGAATCGCGCCAAGCACCGTAAAATACCGCATCCCCTTGTTTTGCTGAGTGATTCTTGGACTCCCCCGACTGGCGGCTGTGCGTCGCCCCGATGATCGACGTGACCGACCGGCATTGCCGCTATTTCCACCGGCTGCTGGCGCCGCGCGCGCGTCTGTACACCGAAATGATCACCACCGGCGCGCTGCTGTATGGCAACGTGGCGCGCCATCTCGATTTCGACGAAGCCGAGCACCCTGTCGCGTTGCAGCTGGGTGGCAGCGAACCGGACGCGCTGGCGCAGTCGGCCAGGCTGGGACAGCAATGGGGTTACGACGAAATCAACCTCAACTGCGGCTGCCCGTCGGAACGGGTGCAGAAGGGCGCATTCGGGGCCTGCCTGATGGCGGAGCCGGACCTGGTGGCCGATTGCATCAAGGCGATGCAGGACGCGGTCGACATCCCGGTGACGGTCAAGCATCGCCTGGGGCTGGACTATGACGAGTCGTACGCCTTCGTACGTGACTTCGTCGGCAAGATCTACGACACCGGCTGCCGGGTGTTCATCGCCCACGCGCGCAATGCGGTCCTCAAGGGCCTGTCGCCCAAGGACAACCGCGAGATCCCGCCGCTGCGCTATGACGTGGTCAGCCAGCTCAAGCGGGATTTCCCGGACTGCGTGTTCGTGCTGAATGGCGGATTGGCCGATGCCGCGCAATCGGTGCGCGCGGCGGCCGACTTCGATGGCGTCATGCTGGGCCGCGCGGCGTGGCACACGCCGCGGGTGCTGTCGGAAGTGTCGCTGCAATTGTGGCCGTCGGTGCGCCTGCCCGGCGATGCCCAGGTGGTCGATGCGATGATGGAATACGCCGCGCGCCAGGTGGCGCAGGGCGTGCCGCTGCGGGTGATGACCCGGCCGATGCTGGGACTGGTGAACGGCCAGTCGGGCGCGCGGCGCTGGCGCCGCATGTTGTCGGATCCGGCGCTGCTGGCCGCCAATGACCCCGCGCTGATCTATGACGCCTGGCGCAGCCAGCGGCATGTGCCGCCCGAACGCGACGGCGCTTCGTTGACGGCCGCTCCCGCGAGCGCCTGAGCATCCATCGGAACGGCTTGAACGCAAAAACGCCCGGACGGCCGCGAGGCCGCCCGGGCGTTTTTACGGATATCCCCTGCAGGCCGGTGGGCCAGGCCGCCGCCAGGCGATCGCCGATGGCTCAGGATTGGGTCGATTCCGCGCTTTCCGCGGGCCAGTCGCGGATATAGGCCTTGAGCATGTTGTTTTCGAACTGCTGTGCGGCCACGATGGCCTGGGCCATGTCGTAGAACGAAATCACGCCCATCAGCGTCGGGCCGTCCATGACGGGGATGTAGCGCGCATGCTTTTCGAGCATCAGGCGCTGCACTTCGTCGGCGCTGGTATTGGGCGATACGCTGACCGGCGCGTCGTCCATGATGGAACGGATGGTGGTTTCGCCCGCGCCGCCGTGCGCATGCATGTGGCGGATGATCTCGCGGAACGTCAGCATGCCTACCAGCGTGCCGAATTCCATGATGACGAGCGAGCCGATATCCTGCTCGCTCATGGTTTGCACGGCCTGGGACACGGGCATGTCCGGCGATGCGGTGTAAAGCGTGTCTCCCTTGACGCGCAGAATTTCGCTGACCTTCAACATCGGTTTCTCCTGGGCGGATGACGCCCTGATTGCTATTTCTTGTTCGCTTCCAGCTGCAATACCGGGGCGACGTCATTTCCGGTATTTTGCGCTTCTCTGCAGAGTTCTTCCAGCACGGGCGCATTTTCCCGGGAAATCACCGCCGCGGCGACCCGCAGGATTTCGGCGTCGTTGCGCACCCGGGGTTGACCGCGATCCAGCAGGAAGCGGTCGACCACCGGCGCCAGCGACGTCTCGCGGGCATCGCAGGTCAGCACCCAGAGATGGTCGGGGCTGCGGGTGGCCAGGCCCATGTCGCCGAGCGTTTCAAGGACGTCGTTCAGTTCGTCCTGGTGCAGTTTCAGGCGGGAGGCGAGCACATTGGCGGGCAGGCCGGGCGGGGTGAGGGACTGCGCCCGGCGCAGCGCGCGCAGGACATCGAGTGCGTCGACGAACGGGGCGCCGGGGTAGCGGTTGAACTCCCAGCGGCCCAGCCGGATGAGCGGCGCGCTGGCCGCCAGGGTGGCGCCCAGCAGCACCGCCAGCCAGGACAGGTAGATCCACAAAAGGAAGATCGGCAGCGTGGCGAAGGCGCCGTAGATGACGGTATAGGTGGGGAAGCGCGTCAGATAGTAGGCGAACGCCGATTTCATGACCTCCAGCGCGACCGCGGTGACGCAGCCGCCGATGAGCGCGTCGCGCCACAGCACCTGCCGGTTCGGCACCACCACGAACAGGGCGGCAAAGCCCAGGCCGGTCAATACCAGCGGAATGAACGAGATGGCGACGCTGACCACTTCGGGCACGTCGCGCACCAACCCCAGCGATTCGCGGGCCACGAACGACGTGGCCCACAGGCTGGCGCCGGCCACCACCGGGCCCAGGGTGATGACCGCCCAGTAGACCAGGGCGCGCTGCGGCAGCGGGCGCTGCCGCGTGACATGCCAGATGTCGTTGAAGGCCTTGTCGATGGTCATGATCAGCAGCAGGGACGTGACCAGCAGGAAGCCGCCGCCGATCGCGGTCAGGCGCGAGGCCTGGCGGGCGAACTGGTTCAGGTAGTCCATGATGTTGTCCGAAACGGACGGTGGCATCAGGCTATTGGTCAGGAAGTCCTCGAGCGCGACTCGGAATTCCTGGAATACGGGGAACGCGGTGAACAGCGACAGCACCACGGCCAGCATCGGCACGATTGCCAGCACCGTGGTGAAGGTGAGGCTGGACGCGACCTGCAGCAGCTTTTCCTCGTCGGCGCGCTGCGCGGTGAAGACAAAAGCGCGTCCGACCCGCGCGGCCCACGATGCGCGCGGGGGCAGGGGCTGGGTGGCCGCCGGCGCGGCGGCGGCAGGCTCGGCGGGGCGGTTCATCAGGCGATAATAGCAGCATGAACCCTGAACTCAACCCTCGCTTGCGCCTGGCGGCCTCGGTGTCGCTGTTCGCCCTGATCGTGCTGTGCGTCACCTGGGAGACGCTGGTGGCGCCGCTGCGCCCGGGGGGCTCCTGGATGCTGCTCAAGGCCTTGCCGCTGGCGCTGCCGCTGCGCGGCATCGTGCGCGGCAATCTCTACACCTACCAGTGGGCTGCGATGTTGTCGCTGCTGTACCTGATGGAGGGGGCGGTGCGCGCCATGTCGGACCCGGCGCCGCTGTCGGTGCTGATGGCGTGGGGCGAGATCGCGCTGTCGACGATTTTCTTCTTCAGCGCCATTTTCTATGTGCGGCCGGCCAAGCGGGCCGCCAGGAGGCAACGCGCGTGAACGTCCATTCCCTGTCCGACCTGCGGGCCGTCAACTCGTTTGCCGCATTGCCCGCCGCGTTCTACACCCGCCTGGCGCCTCAGCCGCTGAACCAGCCGCGCCTGCTGCATGCCAATGCGGATGCGGCGGCATTGATCGGGCTGGAGCCGTCGGCGCTGCGGACGCCGGAATTCCTGCGGGTGTTTTCAGGCGCCGAGCCGTTGCCCGGCGGCGATACGCTGGCCGCGGTCTACAGCGGCCATCAGTTCGGCGTCTGGGCAGGGCAACTGGGCGACGGCCGCGCCCATTTGCTGGGCGAAATCCAGGGACCGGGCGGCGCCTGGGAGCTGCAGCTCAAGGGGTCGGGCCTGACGCCTTATTCACGCATGGGCGACGGCCGCGCCGTGCTGCGCTCGTCGGTGCGCGAATACCTGGCGAGCGAGGCCATGCACGGCCTGGGCATACCGACCACCCGCGCACTGGCGCTGGTCGCCTCGGACGATCCGGTGTGGCGCGAAACCGTGGAAACCGCCGCCATCGTGACGCGCATGTCGCCCAGCTTCGTGCGCTTCGGTTCATTCGAACACTGGTCCTCGCGCCGCCAGCCGGACATGCTCAGGACGCTGGCCGACTACGTGATCGATCGCTATTACCCCGAATGCCGGGCCACGCCGGCCGGTGAACCCCAGGACGAGGCCGCGCCCTATGTGGGGCTGCTGCGCGAAGTCACCCGGCGCACCGCGCTGCTGATGGCGGATTGGCAGGCCGTGGGGTTCTGCCACGGGGTCATGAACACCGACAACATGTCGATCCTGGGCCTCACCCTCGACTATGGTCCCTACGGCTTCATGGACGGATTCCGGTTGGGCCATGTCTGCAACCATTCCGATTCGGAAGGCCGTTATTCCTGGAATCGGCAGCCTTCCGTGGCCCTGTGGAATCTCTACCGGCTGGGCGGCAGCCTGCACACGCTGGCCCCGGACGTCGACGGCTTGCGCGCCGTGCTGGACGAATTCGAAGGCGTGTTCACGCGCGCTTTCCATGACCGCATGGGCGCCAAGATGGGCCTGGCGGCGTGGCGGCCGGCGGATGAACCGTTGCTGGACGACCTGCTCAAGCTGATGGACGCCAACCAGGCCGACTTCACCCTGACCTGGCGCCGCCTGGCCGATGCGGTGTCGGGCGACCGGGCCCCGTTCCAGGACCTGTTCATAGACCGCGCCGCCGCGTCGGCCTGGCTCGACCGCCTGCTGGCGCGCCACGCCCAGGACGGGCGTCCGGCGGCCGAGGTGGCCGAGGCCATGAACCGGGTCAATCCCTTATATGTATTGCGCAACCATCTGGCGGAAGAGGCGATCCGCGCCGCCAAGGCCGGCGACGCCAGCGAGATCGACACCCTGATGACGTTGTTGCGGGCGCCGTTCACGGCCAGAGTTGGCTACGAAAAGTATGCCGGCCTGCCGCCGGACTGGGCCAACGGCATCGAAGTCAGCTGTTCGTCTTGATGTTCGTTTTGCGCGTTTGGTGACGACAAAATCGTCTTTTGAGCGCGGAAGATGCGGAAAATTGGCGCAATGAGGCGAAAAATCGCAGTTTTTTTCTCTGCAATCATTCGTTTCCATTGTAAAAGTCGTAAGATTGTCGCCTGCGGGACACTCAGGATGGCATGCCTGTCACTGGGGCATTTGTCGACAATTTTCAATATAAAGCACTCTGAATATGCCTGGCGCAGATGGTTTGCTGTGTATCGGCCTGCTTGAGGATGATGCGGACTTCCGGGAGGAGTTGGCGTTGGGCCTGGGCGGGTACGGTTTCCGTGTGGCGTTCGCCTGTGACAATGCCGCGGCGTTTTACCGCCGTTTGCAGGAGCAACCCTGCGATATCGTCATTCTCGATGCCCATCTTCCCGGAGAGGACGGTTTTTCAGTGGCGACGCGCCTGCGGGCGCTCAGCCCCGTCGGCATCGTCATGCTGACGGGCCGCAGCGCGCTCGAAGACCGGGTGCGCGGCCTGGAAGGCGGCGCCGATGTCTACATGACCAAGCCGGTCGACCTGCTCGAACTCAGTTCGGTCATCCGCAGCCTGGCGCGCCGCATGCGCCTGGCCAAGGCGCCGCGGCCGGTCGATGCTGAAACCCGCGCGGCCGCCGACACCTCCTGGTCGTTGCAGGACGGCGGCTGGATCCTGGTGGCGCCGGACGGCGCCTCGCTGCACCTGAGCGCCCAGGAGCGCACTTTTCTCATGGCCTTGATGGATGCGGCGGGTTCGGCGGTCAGCCGCCAGGCATTGGCCGAGCTGTTCCTGCCCGACAGCCCGGGCGGCTTCGAACTGCGCCGTATCGATGTGCTGGTGAGTCGCTTGCGCGCCAAGGCGCAGAGCGCGGGCCTGAAGCTGCCGGTGTTGTCGGTGCGCGGACAGGGCTACGTATTCGCCGCCTGATCGCGCTCGCCCGGCGCGGGCGCCCGGGCGGGCAGCTTAATCACGAAACGCGTGCCTACGCCCACTTCGCTTTGCATCGTCAGTGAACCGCCCTGGCTCTGGCAGATGCGCCGCGCCAGGTACAGGCCGATCCCCATCCCCTGGGTCTCGCGATGTGCGGCGCGACGAAAGCGCGGCTCGAAGATGCGCGCCTGTTCATCCGGGCCGATGCCCGGGCCGCGGTCGGTCACCGCTACCCATGCCATCGGCGCGCCGTTTACCTCGACCTGGCCGGTTTCGATCCGGATCGGTTCGCTGGCCGGCGAATACTTGACGGCATTGTGGATCAGGTTGCGGACCACCACGCTGGTCAACGGGCGGTCGCAGTACACCGGCAACGCATCGCCGCTCGTCTGCAGGCGCAGCGCGTGGGCGGTGTCGGGCTGCATGGCCATGACGACGTCGCTGGCCAGCTCGGACATGTCGGTCAGTTCGCCGCGCGGCGTCCAGGCCTGTTCCCCGAGCCGGTCCTGGTTCAGCAGTTGCTCCATCAGCTCGGTCATCCGGCTCACCGACCGGTGAATGCGGGCCAGGCGGCTATCGACGGTTTCGCCGCTGCCGGACAGGATCATGTCGAGCGACTGGGCGGCCGCGCTGATCGTGGCCAGCGGCGCTCGCAGTTCGTGCGAGATCAGGGCGTTCATCTGGCGCTGCGTGTCCAGCGCGCTCGCCATTTCCACCAGCCGCAGTTCGCCCTGTACCAATTGGTCGGCGTCGGCCCTGGCGTGGGGGGCGGCCGAGCCTGTGCCGCGCTGGGCCAACCCGGCCAGGAGCAGGGCGGCCAGCACCAGCAGCAGCCGCGCCAGCGGCAACACCAGGGAGCCGTCGCCGGGCACGAATCCGGCGTCGCGGGCCAGGATCGCGATCGACAGCAGATAGGCCAGGCCCAGCGCCGCCGTCGCGGCCCTTTGCGGGCCGGATCGCGCCGCCGCGGCCAGGAACCACAGGGCCAGTACCGCGCTGGCGGCGGCGCCCGCGCCGGCGATCAGCGCAGGCGCCATGCCGCCGTCACCGTCATAGACGAAGATCAGCGCCAGCGCTGCCACGCCGGTCAATGCGATGCAGGTCCAGTGGCAGGCCGCGGCCAGCCGCAAGGCGACGGGGCGGCCCGAGATCAGGGGAATGGACAGGGCCAGCAGCGCGGCGTACGAACCTGCCTGCAATGCGCCGGCGGGAAACAGCGCCGGCTGGGCGCGCAATATGCCTTCGACCAGCGCGAATGCCAGGCCGGCGCCAAAGATCGCCGCGCGCGAATAAATCCAGGCGACGGCGCAGGCCGCGGCGCAAGCCACGGCGATGCCTGCGGCAAGGCCGATCTGCAGGTCTGGAGGGGAATGGCCGGATCCGGCGGCCAGGGCGGTGCCAGGCCAGAAAAGCACGGCGCCCAGCCACTCCGGCCAGGCGGATCCGGCCGGACGGGCGCGCGGCGCGCGGCGCTGGCGCGACCGCCAGCGGGTGCGAAGAAACAATCCTTCCGTCAACTAGAAACCCATTGTTGGTCAGGCGCGAGGTCGTGCGCGCGGGCGAAGTTTACGACAGCGCCACGAATCGCGCGGACACCGATTTGCTCCAGGATGGCGCGGGTGGCTTCGTCGGGCACATCTTCGGCGTATACCGACATCCGCAGGGATACCGCGGTGGCCACCACGGTGGCCGCCAGGTGCTGGCTGCCCGGGCTGTGCAGGATACCGGTGACGAAGCCGCCGCAGAGCTTCACGTAGGACAAGGGATATTCGTGCAGGTGTTCCATCGCGCCGAATTGCTGCGACAGGCGCGACAGGCCGATACGGCCGCCGCCATGGCTGACGATCTGGCACAGCTGGCGCATGTCGGCGCCGTGCTCCACCAGCGCCGCGGCATCCACTTCCAGGATCAGCCGTGACGCCTGGGCCGGCCGGTCGGCCAGCATGCGTTCCAGCCTCGACAGGAAAGCGCCCTGCGCCAGCGAGGCCAGCGAGACATGCACGGTAAGCGCGTCGGCATGGGTGTAGAGCCAGTCCAGCCCGAGGCGGATGGCCTGGATGTCGCATTCCGCCGACAGCCCCAGTCGCACCGCGGGCGGCATGAAGATCGAGGCCGGCACCGGGTCCGCGCCTTCGGCATCGTGCAGCGTCAGGCTGGCCTCGTAATGCAACGGGGCGCCGGACACGTCGGCCAAGGGTTGCACGGACAGCGAGAAACGGTGTTGCTCCAGCGCCGTGGACAGCGCGTCGTGCCAGCTGTATTCGCCGATGCGCGTACTGTCGGCGGCCTGGCTGGCCGGGGCGATCTGATCGTCGTCGGCGCTTTCCGCGCACATCAGCGCATGATCCAGCCGCGCCAAGGTGTCGCTGATGTTGTCGCCGGGCGTGAAGGCCGCCATCGCCAGGGCCCAGCGGCACCAGCCGTGTTTGTCCATCGGCACGCGCAGCGACCGCAGTTCATGCCGCACGCGCTCGGCCAGCAGGCCGGCCTGGGGCGCCGAGGTGCGCGGCATCAGCAGGGCGAAGTCCGAGCCGCTGATCCGCGCCAGCGTCATGTCGCCATCACCGCCGCCGTCGACCAGCTTGCGCAGGCGGTCGGAGGAGGAGCGCAGCCATTGGTCGGTGAAGGCGCGCGACAAATGCCGATTGATCTGCGCCAGGTCGCGTTGCCGGAACATCAGGATGTGCCCGCCGGCTTCGGGCGCCGGGTCCGCCAGGGCCTGGCGGAAATGGTCGATGAAGTACTTGCGGTTGGGCAGGCGGGTGACGGCGTCCCGATGGATTTCGCTCTGCAGCGATTCGATTCGTGCGTTCTGTTCCTGCACCGTCGCGGCGACCTGGCGCTGCGCGTCGACCAGGGCCTGGTCCGTCAGTTCGCCGGGGCGGCCGGGCGCGCCGCCATCCGACGCCTGCGCGCGTGCCCGGTCGTGGATCTCCCGGGCGGCGCGCGCTTCGATCCAGCGCAGCAGGTTGGCGGCGAACAGCACCCAGAAGACGGCCGCGGCCAACGTCAGGCCGATGACCCGCACGCCGCCCTGCCACAGCGTGTCGCGCGCCAGCCGGGCGTCGGCCTGGACCGTGACCGTGCCGAGCCGGCGGCCGTCGGGCGCCTGATAGGGCCGGGTGGCCGCTGGCGCTTCCATCGCCAGCCAGCCGTTGCGCCAGTCGCGCGCCAGGTCCGGCCGGTCGGGCGCGGGCTCGCGCCGCTCGACTTGGGTGTCCCCGTTTTCTCCCGTGATCCGCACGAGGGCGTAGGCGCCGGCCGTGAAAAATTCGTCGGCCAGTCTGGCCTTGTCCTGGACGCCGGTCGCGTCGTGCGACAGGGCCCAGGCCAGCGCGTTCGCGCCGACCTCACCCTGCTGCGCCAGCTGGGTGTTCAGATAGCGATGGGCGGCCAGCATCCCCAGGGCCTGGGTGCCGAGCAGGATGAGGGCAATCAGGAGGGCGGTGCAGAGGATCAGCCGGCGTAGTGTGGACATGGATCAAGGCTTCCCTTCGTGGCCTGCACCGTTGCCGGTGCCGTTCGATGCCGGCCTGCCAATGAAAGGGGGGAACGTCAGGCCACGCAAGTGCCCGATTGGGAAAAATGCTGGATAAGAAACGTGACACACGTTACTAATACCTCAGTGTCGCCGTGTACGCTGTAATTCCGTATGTCACAAAACATACAGAATATTACGAAGTCAGCAGCGATATCAGACAACCTGTGCAATTATTTCGCTCGTGATAATTGCCCGGATGACAACTATTGAGACAGGCCGTATTAATTTTCCGGCCCGGGGTGTCGTAGTAAGGGCACGGCATGGCGCAATGGAGCGGCCAGCGACTGCTATCCAAGGACCGTCATGACCCCTCGCGAGCAATCAGATCAGGGCAGGAATCGAAGGAAAGGGAGCGCGTTGCTCCTGAAGTGTGGCGTTTTTTTGCGAAAATAATGCATAATTTAAAAAATGTTACAGCCCTTGGGTTTCTTTCCGGACCACAACGCCAAGGGTTTCTAGATAGGGGGCTCCGTGCGTGAGAGTTACCTGCTCGCACTGTGCCTGACGCTCGCGGGCGCACTTGCAGCGATATGTTTGTTCTTCGTCCGCCGGGAACGCGTCCTGCGCGGACGATTGACGCGTGACGAATTGACCGGTGTCCTGAGCCAGCAGGAGCTGCAGCGCCGCGCGCGCGCCTGGCTGAACCAGGCCGAAAGGCAGTCGGGCCGAGGCATTTTCGGACCCCGCGGCTCGGCCCAGGATGAGCGCGAATCCCTGGGTATTTCGCGTGCTCGCGCCGGCTCTCGGGGCATCGGCGCCTTTTTCCTGGTCAGTTTCGACCAGTACGCCGAGATCAGCGCCATGCTGCGCGCGGGCGAGGACCAGACGCTGTTGGTGATGGTGGCGGACCGGCTCAGTCTGTTGACGCGCGCGCTCGGTGGGATGGTGGCGCGTACCGGCACCGACGCATTCACGGTGTGCATTCCCGACGTGGATGAGGTGGGCGCCGCCCAGGTGTCGGCCAAGCTGCTCGAGGACCTGTCCGTGCCCTACGAACTGGGCGGTCGGCCCCTGATCGCGGTGTTCCGCGTGGGGGCGGCGTTGTATCCAGACCACGGTCGCAGTGTGGAAGAACTGCAACGCTGCGTGCAGGTGGCGATGGTGCCGCTCAAGGAGCGCGGCGGGCCGGGCTGGAACATGTTCGATTTCCGCCTGCTGGCGCGCCAGCGCGATCAGCAGGGGCTGGAGAACGACCTGCGGCTGGCGCTGACCACGGCGGCCATGGACCAGTTCGAGTTGTACTACCAGCCGGTGTGTGACAGCGGCACCGGCGTGGTGCAGGGCTGCGAGGCCTTGTTGCGTTGGCACCACCCCGAACTGGGCAGCGTGTCGCCCGCCGTGACAATCGAACTGGCCGAGCGCAGCGGCCTGATCGTGCCGCTGGGCGCCTGGATCCTGGAGCGCGCCTGCTCGCAGGCGGCGCTGTGGCCGCCCGCCTGGCGCGTGCACGTCAATCTGTCGGTCAAGCAGATGAACGAAGACAGCCTGGTGCAACTGGTTTCCGACGTGCTGGCCTCGACCAAGCTGGCGCCGCGCAAGCTGGTGCTGGAGATCACCGAGTCGATCTTCATCCTGCATTACGAGCGGCACGTGAAGATCCTGAACACGCTGCGTGCCAAGGGCATCGGCGTGGCGCTGGACGACTTCGGCTGCGGTTATTCCAGCCTGAACCATCTGCGCCATCTGCCCATCGACTGGGTCAAGATCGACCGCAGCTTCATCTCCGCGCTCGAGTCCGACGCCGGCAGCCGCGAAGTGGTGTCGGCGTTGTTCGGGCTGTGCCAGGCGATGCACCTGCCGGTCGTGGCCGAAGGCGTCGAGACCGAGGGGCAGCGCGAGATCCTCAAATCGCTCGGCTGCCGCGTGATGCAGGGTTTCCTGCTGGGGCGTCCGGCGCCGGCCGCGGAAATTCAGGCTTTGGCGTCGGCGGTGTCATAATCGGGGTTGCTTGCAAACCCACCTGTTGACTTCCTATGCCCGGCAATACCCTCGGTACTCTGTTCACCGTCACGAATTTTGGCGAATCCCACGGGCCAGCCATCGGTTGCGTCATCGACGGTTGCCCTCCCGGGATGTCCCTGGAGGCGGCCGACATCCAGCTCGAACTGGACCGCCGCCGCCCCGGCACCTCGCGCCACGTCACCCAGCGCCAGGAAGCCGACCAGGTCGAGATCCTGTCCGGCGTGTACGAGGGCCTGACCACGGGCACCCCCATCGGGCTGCTGATCCGCAACACCGATGCGCGCAGCAAGGACTACTCCAACATCACCGACACCTTCCGGCCGGGCCACGCCGACTACGCCTACTGGCGCAAGTTCGGCTTGCGCGATCCGCGTGGCGGCGGCCGTTCGTCGGCGCGCCTGACGGCACCCACGGTGGCCGCGGGCGCCGTGGCCAAGAAATGGCTGGCCGAACAGTACGGCGTGAAGGTGCGCGGTTACATGAGCCAGCTGGGCCCGATCGCGATTCCCTTCGTATCCTGGGACGAAGTTCCGAACAACCCGTTCTACGCGCCCAACGCCGAGGTCGTGCCCCAACTGGAAGCCTACATGGACCAGTTGCGCCGCGATGGCGATTCCGTCGGCGCGCGCATCGAAGTGGTGGCCGAGAACCTGCCTGCCGGCTGGGGCGAGCCCATCTACGATCGCCTGGATGCCGACATCGCCCACGTGATGATGGGCCTGAACGCGGTCAAGGGCGTCTCGATCGGCGCCGGCTTCGATTGCATCGCGCAGCGCGGCTCCGAGCACGGCGACGAGATCACGCCGGACGGTTTCCTGACCAACCACGCCGGCGGCGTGCTGGGCGGCATTTCGACCGGCCAGCCGGTGACGGTATCGCTGGCCATCAAGCCCACTTCCAGCATCCGGGTCGAGCGCCGCTCGGTCAACCGCGCCAACGAACCGGTCATGGTGCAGACACTGGGTCGTCACGATCCCTGTGTCGGCATCCGCGCCACGCCCATCGCCGAAGCCATGCTGGCCCTGGTGCTGATCGACCACGCGCTGCGCCATCGCGGCCAGTGCGGCGAGCCGGGCTGATACCGGCCGCATTACCGAGTTCCTGACCGTTTGTAGGAGGCTGGCATGAGCCTAGACCGCTATCCGTTGCGCCGCATGGTGGCCGCGCTGTCCCTGGCGACCCTGGCGGGCTGCACGGGGATGAACACCACCCAGTCGGGCGCCATCGGCGTCAATCGCACCCAGTACATGTCGAGCATGGTGCCGTCGCAGGCGCTGGAGCAGGAAGCAAACCAGCAATACGCCGACATCATCAAGCAGGCGCAGGCCAAGAACCTGCTCGATCGCGATGCGCAGCAGGTGGCGCGCGTGCGCGCCATCTCGCAGCGCCTGATCGCGCAGACCGGCGTGTTCCGCCCCGATGCGTCCGCCTGGAAATGGGAAGTGCACGTGCTGACCAGCGACGAGGTCAATGCCTGGTGCATGCCGGGCGGCAAGATCGCCGTCTATACCGGCCTGATCAACAAGATCAAGCCCACCGATGATGAACTGGCGGCGGTGCTGGGGCACGAGATATCCCATGCGCTGCGTGAACATGCGCGCGAGCGCGTGTCGCAGCAGATGGCCACCAACCTGGGCCTGCAGGTGCTGTCCATCGCCACCGGCTCGAGCGCCGCGTCGGACCTGGGCGGCAAGCTCAGCGACGTGATGTTCACGCTGCCCAACAGCCGCACGCATGAAACCGAGGCCGACCGCATGGGCGTCGAGCTGGCGGCGCGCGCCGGCTTCGATCCGCGCGCGGCGGTCACGTTATGGCAGAAGATGGGGGCCGCCGACAATGGCAGCGCGCCGCCCGAGATCCTGTCGACCCACCCGTCGGCGGCCTCGCGCATCACCGACCTGCAAGGGGCGGCCCAGCAGGTGCTGCCGCTGTACGAGCAATCGAAGGGGCGCGCGGCGCGCTAGTGCATTGCCGGCGAGGCCGGCAGTTTGACGCCGGGGCCGCGCATCACGCGGATGCCCAGGTCGGCCAGGATGCGTCGCGTTTCGCTGTCCGGCACGTCTTCCGCGTAGACGTCGATGCGCAGTTTACGGGCGGTTTCCAGCACCGAGGCAGTCAATTGCTGGCTGCCCGGACTTTGCGACATGCCGCCGACGAAACCGCCGCCCAGCTTCACATAGGACAGGGGCAGGGTGTGCAGTTGCGCCACCGCGCCGAACTGCTGCGCCAGGCGGCGCACGCCGATATGCGCGCCGAACTCGGTCGCCACCCGCGCCAGCGTGGCGATCTGTTCGTGGCATTCCACCAGCCCGTGCGCGTCGATTTCGAGAAACAGGCGGCGCGCCAGCGCCTTGCGTTCGGTCAGCAACAAGGCCAGCTGGCGGAAGTACTTCTGGCCGCGCAGCGAGGGCAGGGCGACGCGCAACGTCAACTCGCCATCGTGACTGGCGAGCCAGTCCAGCCCCAGGGCGACCGCCTCCAGGTCGCAGTCGGCAACCAGGTCCAGCCGCACGGCGGGCGGAATGAAAAGCGTGGCGGGGATCGGCGCCTGGTCGGCGGCGATGCGCAACATCAGCATGGCTTCCGTGCGGATGGGCGCACCGCTCGCGTCGCGCAGCGGCTCGGTGGCCAGCTCGAAACGGTGCGCTTCCAGGGCCGACAGGATGGCATCCTTCCAGGCCCGTTCGCCCGACTCGGACGGCGACTGGGCATCCGCCGCGCCGGCGATCACGACCTGGTCATTGCCCGCGCTCTCGGCCCGCATCAGGCCGAAATCGAGCCGTGACAGCACCGGGCCGGCCTGGTTGCCGCGGCTGTAGTCGGCCATGGCCTGGGCCCAGCGGCACAGGTGGCCTTCACCCACCGGGATGCGCGAGGCGTGCAGGTCGGCACGCAACTGCTCGGCGATCATCATGGCCTGCGGCGCTGCGCAGCCCGGCAGCAGCAAAGCGAAATCCGAGCCGTTCAGGCGCGCCAGCAGCGGATCGGCCACGTGCAGGGACTTGAGCGAAGCCTGGATGCGTTCGCAGGCGGTGCGCAGCCACTGGTCGATGAATTCGCGCGGCATGTGGCGGTTCAGGTCGGCCAGGTCGCGCTGGCGGAACACCAGTACGTGGCCGCCGTCGATGCCGGTGCGTGCCGATACCGGGCCGGCGGCGGGACCGGCGTCGAGCGCGCGGCGGAATTCGTTGACGAAATACTTGCGATTCGGCAGGCGCGTGACGGGGTCCTGGTTCAGTTCCAGTTCCAGGGATTCGATCTTGGCGTTCTGTTCCTCGACGCTGGCGTAGACCCGTTCACGCGTCTGGTTCAGTGCCTGGACCACGCCGGACAGCTCGGGCACGCGGGCTTCCATCTGCTGCGGCGGCGAGTCCTGGCCGATGCTGCGGACGTGGTCGCTGACCTCGCGCAACAAGCGGTTCTTGATCCATCCCACCAGCGCGAAGGCGAACAGCGCCCAGATCAGGCCGGCTCCCAGCACCAGCGCGATCATGCGCAGGCTGCTGCGCCACAGGGCTTCCCAGGCGTAGGCGTCGTTGGCCACCAGCGTCACTTCGCCGATCTGGCGCCAGCCGTCGCTGACCGCGTGCGAGGCCGAGCGCGCATCCAGCGGCGCCAGCGCGCGGAACCAGGCCGGCACCGAGGCCGCTGTGGCGGTCGACTGGCGTTCGATCAGGACCTTGCCTTCCGGGTCGGCCAGCCGCACCAGCGAGAAATGGCCGCCGTCGTACAGCGCCGACACCAGCAGTTCCTGCACCACCGGGTCATTGTTGGCCGGCTGCGACAGCGACAGTGCCAGCGACACGGCGGCGTCGGTGGCCTGCACCTGCAATTGCCCGGACAGGTATTCGCGCGCGGCGTTGACGCTGAGCGCCAGGGTGCCCAGCAGGATGACGCCGATCGCGAGGGTTACGCTGAGCAGTAGCTGTCGAAGTATGGACATAGTCTTGGTTCCGGACGTCAGGGGCGTATGCCTTCCCGTTCCATGCGTTGGAGTAGATCGCGCCAGCGGCTGAGACGGTCAACCGGTGCGGCGGGTTTGCCGTCGACGTAGACGCCATCGGCGTTGAAGCTGAAGACCGGCGTCAGGTCGCGCCGTTGCGACGCCGGCAGGATGGTCGAGACCAGGCTGTCCAGCACCAGCGGTACCGCATTGGGTGTTTCGTAGTAGCCCAGCACCATGTGGGCGATCTGGCTGCTGCTGGCCGGGCCGCCCACGCGCGCGCGGACATAGATGAAGCGCAGTTTGTTGGCCGGCACGCCCATCGACAGCAGGGTGAAATACTTGCCGATGACATAGTCTTCGCAATCGCCCGCGCCCTTGCCCAGCGATTCGAGCGGGGTGGCCCAGTAGTCATCCTTGCCCCAGATCGTGATGTCCTCGCCGGACAGCAGTGCGCGGTTCCAGAAATCGTTGGCCAGCGTCAGCCGGTCCTTTTCCAGCGGCGGCGCCGCGCCGCGCAGCAATTGCAGCCAGCTCGTTACCGCCTTTGCGCCGCGCGCGCCATAGCGGCTGGCCGACAGGCTTTGCAGCTTCTCGGCGTTGATCTCAAGGGCGGAACTTCCGCCCCAGCCGCAAGCCAGGCAGAGCAAAACCAGTCGGCACAGATTCAGCGTGGCGCGGAAACGGCGGGTTGATCGCATGAAACGGATTTTCACATTTTTCCGGGTGATCCAGTCGATATCCGGAAAAAAACCCCGCGCCGCCTGCGCGCCGCGTCGCCATACCTTGTCATCCGAACGGGCAGGGCCGCGCAATGGCCCTGCCCGCAGGCTGCTTAGCTGTGGTCGACGTTCAGTTTGCCCTTCTGCAACAGGTCGTTGATGATGGCCTGGTTGTTCAGCTGGCCGCCCTGCGTCAGGTCGACGTTCTCCAGCACGATCTTCTGGTCCGCGCCCTGGGTGCCAAGCTTGCCCTGGGTGTTGACGTCGATGACCGTGTTGTTGCCTTCCTTGTGGAAGTTCAGGTATTGCGTCAGGGTGCCATCCTTTTCGCCGACCAGCAGGTCCTTCAGGTCCAGGACGTCGCCGCCATCGGCGGGCTTGTCCAGCGAGAAGTCCTTGATGGTGTCGACGGCCGGCTTGGCGGTCGTGCCCTGGTCGCCCAGTTCCCACTTGAAGGTATCGCTGCCGGCGCCGCCGATCAGCGTGTCGTCGCCCTTGCCGCCGATCAGCAGGTCGTTGCCGTTGCCGCCTTCCAGCGTGTCGTTGCCCGAACCGCCATGCAGCACGTCGTTGCCTTCGCCGCCGTACAGCTTATCGTCGCCGGCGCCACCATAGATGATGTCGTTGCCATCGTCGCCGTACAGGGTATCGTTGCCGCCCTGGCCGTAGATGATGTCGTCGCCGGTGCCGCCGTGGATCGTGTCATCGCCGCCGCGCGGGTCGTCGGCCAGGTTGAAGTCGGCGTGGTGGTCCTTGATGTACTGGTACAGGTCGCCGTTGGTGGGCGCATGTCCGTCGCGCATCTCCAGGAACACTTGCAGCGCTTTCAGGCCCGAGCCCTGCACCAGGTCGGCGGGGCGGCCGCCCACCGAGGCCCAGTTCAGCACGTTGCCATCGGTGTTGAGGGTGTCGCCGAAGATGATGTCGTGGCCCGCGCCGCCGTTGATGATGTCGTTGCCGACGGCGGCCGGATCGGTGCTGGACGAACCGCCCTGCAGTGCCGCGGCCAGGTCCTTGGCGGTGTTGACGATCTGCGGCTGGCCAACTGGGCCGGTGACCGTGTTGGTCGTCCACCAGCTCGACCAACTGACGGAGCCATTGCCGGTAACGGTAGTGTTGTCGAAGAACTTCAGGTAACCCTCGTTGACCCCGTTGCCAATACCGATGGCGTGCACGGTGCTCTTGCCGCTCAGGTCCTTGAAGGCATCGACGGCGTCCTTCATGTCGCGGTAGTCCGTCGTGGTGCCGCCACCGTTGCTGCCGTTGTTGCTGAAGGTCGGATCACCGTCGGTCAGGAAGTAAGTGACGTTTTCGAACGCCTTGCCATTGGACGAGGTCGGCTGCTTGTTGAACCACTTCACGGCTTCGTCGAACGCGCCTTCGTAATTGGTGCCGCCGCTGGCGCTGAGCTTCTCGATGGCCTTGATCAGGTCGCCGACGTTGCTCGCGTTCAAGCCGTTGATCGTGTACTTGGTGCTGGCCGTCGATTCGAAGCCGATCAGCGCCACGTTGACGATACCGTCATGGCCCTTGAGGGTGTTCGCCAGGTTCTTGAGCGCGTCGATGGTCAGCTGCATGCGCGTCAGGCCCTTGGTGCCGGAGGCTTCCGACATACTGCCCGACGTGTCCACCACGATCGCGATGTTGTAGTTCTTGCCCGGTTCGACCGTGGTGACGGTGCCGCCCTTGTCGCCAAGGATGACGTCGTCGCCGCTGCCGCCGTTGATGGGCGGCTTGGTGCCGGTGCCGCTGCCGTCATTGTCGCCCGAGATGAAGTTGTTGGTCTTGATGGCGAAGTTGTAGTCGCCCGACGTGTCCTTGCCGCCGTTGGCGGTGCCGCCATCGTCGCGCACCTGGAAGCCGAACGAGGTGTCCTGGCCCGAGGCCGAAGGCGTGTAGACCAGTTTGCCCGCGGCGATGTCCGCGGCCGAGACCACGGTGTTGATCGAGACCGCCTGGCCATTCAGCGTCAGCGTGCCGTCCGTCGGCAGGCGCGTGATGATGACGCTGTCGAGCTGGTTGCCCTCGGCGCCGTCATTGAAGTTGAACTCGGCGGCGGTGAAGGTGTGGCTGCTGCCGACATCGACGCTGGTGGCGTTGTCGGCGGCCACCGGCGCGTCGTTGGTGCCGATCACGTCGACCGTGATCAGCTGCTTGCCGGTGCCATCGGCCGAGACGACCTCGAAGGTTTCCTTCAGCACGGCGCCCGGCCGCAGATCCTGGACCACCTTCAGGCTGTTGTTCAGCGTGTAGGTCCAGTTGCCGTTGGCGTCGATCGAGAACGTGCCGTACTTGCCCGCCACGTTGGTCTGGGCGATCAGCGCGCTCTGGCCGGCGTCGGCGTCCGAGACCGTCAGCTTGCCGGTGGTGACCAGCGTCTTGTCCTCGATCACGGCGCCGGTGGACTGGCCGGTGATCTTGGCGATGTCGTTGGTGCCGGTGACGGTAACGGTGATCTCCTTGACCGCCGTGCCGCCATGGCCATCGTCCACCGTGACCTTGATGGTGTCGGTCACGGTTTCGCCTTCCTTCAGGGCCTGGACCTTGGTGCTGGCGTTGTCCAGCGTATAGGTCCACTTGCCGTTCTGATCGACGGTGAAGGTGCCGTACTGGCCCTTGCCCTCGTTGTTGACGGACCAGGTGTGCGTGTCGTTGGTGTCGACATCGGTCTTGGTCAGTTGGCCGGTGGTGACCAGCGTGCCGTCTTCCTTGACGGCGCCGGTGGCCGTGCCGCCGATGGTCGGGGCGTCGTTGGTGCCGGTGATGTCGATGGTGATGACCTGCGTGGCCTTGCCGCCGTTGCCGTCGTCCACGGTCACCGTGATGGAGTCAGTGGCCTTCTGGCCTTCGGCCAGGGCCTGGACCTTGGCGCCGTTGTTGTCCAGCACATAGGTCCACTTGCCGCTCTGGTCGAGCGTGAAGGTGCCGTACTGGCCCTTGCCGTCGTTGTTCAGCGACCAGGTGTGCTTGTCGTTGACGTCGACGTCTGCCTTGGCCAGCTGGCCAGTCACCGTCTGGGTGCCATCTTCCTTGACGGCGCCGGTGGCCGTGCCGCTGATCGTCGGGGCGTCGTTGGTGCCATTGATGGTGATGACCACCTTGCCGGTGGTGCCGTCGGCGCTGGTGACCGTGAAGGTCTCGGTCAGGTGCTCCTTGGCGCCCAGCTGCTGGATGGCCTTGGCGTCGTTGTCGAGCTTGAAGCTCCAGTTGCCGTTGGCGTCGATCGAGAACTTGCCGTACTGGCCCTGGAAGTCGGTCTGCGGCTTGAACGAAGCCTGGCCGGCGTCCTTGTCGACGATGTCCAGCTTGCCGTTGGCGGTCAGGGTGGTGTCTTCCTGGACGCTGCCCTTGTCGTCGCCCGGCTTGCTGGGGGTGATGACGGCGGCATCGTTGGTGCCGGTGATGTCGACGGTGATGACCTGGGTCGCCTTGCCGCCGTTGCCGTCGTCGACGGTCACGGTGATGGTGTCGGTGACCT
Organism: Achromobacter sp. CSND-B12; assembly: GCF_052906545.1. Classification (NCBI taxonomy): domain Bacteria; kingdom Pseudomonadati; phylum Pseudomonadota; class Betaproteobacteria; order Burkholderiales; family Alcaligenaceae; genus Achromobacter; species Achromobacter sp. CSND-B12. The sequence goes on from NZ_JBREGJ010000001.1 coordinate 5,462,724, forward strand.
TCTGGCCTTCGGTCAGCGCCTGGACCTTGGCGCTGTCATTGTCGAGCACATAGGTCCACTTGCCGTTCTGGTCGACGGTGAAGGTGCCGTACTGGCCCTTGCCTTCATTGTTGACGGACCAGGTGTGCTTGTCATTGACGTCGACGTCGGTCTTGGTCAGCTGGCCGGACGTGGTCGTGGTGCCGTCTTCGGCGACGGCGCCGGTGGCCGTGCCGCTAACGGTCGGGGCGTCGTTGGTGCCGTTGATGGTGATGACGACCTGGCTCGTGGTGCCATCGGCGCTGGTGACCGTGAAGGTCTCGGTCAGGCTTTCTTTGGCGCCCAGCTGCTGGATGGCCTTGGCGTCGTTGTCGAGCTTGAAGCTCCAGTTGCCGTTGGCATCGATCGAGAACTTGCCGTACTGGCCCTGGAAGTCGGTCTGCGGCTTGAAGGAAGCCTGGCCGGCATCCTTGTCGACGATGTCGAGCTTGCCGTTGGCGGTCAGGGTGGTGTCTTCCTGGACGGTGCCCTTGTCGTCGCCCGGCTTGCTCGGGGTGATGACGGCGGCATCGTTGGTGCCGGTGATGTCGACGGTGATGACCTGGGTCGCCTTGCCGCCGTTGCCGTCGTCGACGGTCACGGTGATGGTGTCGGTGACCTTCTGGCCTTCGGTCAGCGCCTGGACCTTGGCGCTGTCATTGTCGAGCACATAGGTCCACTTGCCGTTCTGGTCGACGGTGAAGGTGCCGTACTGGCCCTTGCCTTCATTGTTGACGGACCAGGTGTGCTTGTCATTGACGTCGACGTCGGTCTTGGTCAGCTGGCCGGACGTGGTCGTGGTGCCGTCTTCGGCGACGGCGCCGGTAGCCGTGCCGCTGACGGTCGGGGCGTCGTTGGTGCCGTTGATGGTGATGACGACCTGGCTCGTGGTGCCGTCGGCGCTGGTGACCGTGAAGGTCTCGGTCAGGTGCTCCTTGGCGCCCAGCTGCTGGATGGCCTTGGCGTCGTTGTCGAGCTTGAAGCTCCAGTTGCCGTTGGCGTCGATCGAGAACTTGCCGTACTGGCCCTGGAAGTCGGTCTGCGGCTTGAACGAAGCCTGGCCGGCGTCCTTGTCGACGATGTCCAGCTTGCCGTTGGCGGTCAGGGTGGTGTCTTCCTGGACGGTGCCCTTGTCGTCGCCCGGCTTGCTCGGGGTGATGACGGCGGCATCGTTGGTGCCGGTGATGTCGACGGTGATGACCTGGGTCGCCGTGCCGCCGTTGCCGTCGTCGACGGTCACGGTGATGGTGTCGGTGACCTTCTGGCCTTCGGTCAGCGCCTGGACCTTGGCGCTGTCATTGTCCAGCACATAGGTCCACTTGCCGTTCTGGTCGACGGTGAAGGTGCCGTACTGGCCCTTGCCTTCATTGTTGACGGACCAGGTGTGTTTGTCGGTGGCATCGACGTCCTGCTTGGCCAACTGGCCGGACACGGTGGTGTCGGCCGCGTCTTCCTTGACCGCGCCCGTGGCCACGCCCGAGATGGTCGGGGCGTCGTTGGTGCCGTTGATGGTAATGGTGACCTGGCCGGTGGTGCCGTCGGCGGTCACGACCGTGAAGGTCTCGGTCAGATGGTCCTTGGCGCCCAGTTGCTGGATGGCCTTGGCGTCGTTGTCGAGCTTGAAGCTCCAATTGCCGTTGGCGTCGATCGAGAACTTGCCGTACTGGCCCTGGAAGTCGGTCTGCGGACGGAATACGGCCTCGCCGGCATCAGGATCGACGACGTCGAGCTTGCCGCTGGCGGTCAGGGTGGTGTCTTCCTGGACGGTGCCCTTGTCGTCGCCCGGCTTGCTCGGGGTGATCACGGCGCCGTCGCTGGTGCCATCGACGGTGATGGTGATGACCTGGGTGGCCTTGCCGCCATGGCCGTCGTCGACGGTCACGGTGATGGTGTCGGTCAGGTGTTCGCCATCCTTGAGCGCCTTGACGTCCGGATTGGCGTTGTCGAGCTTGTAGGTCCACTTGCCGTTCTGGTCGAGCGTGAACGAACCATACTGGCCCTTGCCGTCATTGTTCAGCGACCAGGTGTGCGTGTCGTTGGTGTCGACGTCGTGCTTGGTCAGCTGACCGCTCACGTCCTGGTTGCTGCCTTCCTGGATCTGGCCAGTGGCCGTGCCGGTGATGGTCGGGGCGTCGTTGGTGCCGGTGACCGTCACGGTAATGACCTGAGTGGCCTTGCCGCCGTTGCCGTCGTCGACGGTCACGGTGATGGTTTCGGTGGCCTTCTGGCCTTCGGCCAGGGCCTGCACCTTGGCGCTGTCGTTGTCCAGCGTGTAGGTCCACTTGCCGTTCTGGTCGAGCGTGAACGAACCGTACTGGCCCTTGCCGTCGTTGTCCAGCGACCAGGTGTGCTTGTCGTTGGCGTCGACGTCGTGCTGGGTCAACTGGCCCGACACTGCCTTGGCGCCGTCTTCCGTGACGTCGCCGGTGGCCGCGCCCGTGATGGTTGGCGCGTCGTTGGTGCCGTTGATGGTGATGACGACCTGGCCCGTGGTGCCGTCGGCGCTGGTGACCGTGAAGGTCTCGGTCAGGTGCTCCTTGGCGCCCAGCTGCTGGATGGCCTTGGCGTCGTTGTCGAGCTTGAAGCTCCAATTGCCATTGGCGTCGATGGAGAACGTGCCGTACTGGCCCTGGAAGTCGGTCTGCGGCTTGAACGTGGCTTCGCCGGCGTCCGGATCTGCGACGTCCAGTTTGCCGTTGGCGGTCAGGGTGGTGTCTTCCTGGACGGTACCCTTGTTGTCGCCCGGCTTGCTCGGGGTGATGTTGGCGGCATCGTTGGTGCCGGTGATGTCGACGGTGATGACCTGGGTGGCCGTGCCGCCGTTGCCGTCGTCGACGGTCACGGTGATGGTGTCGGTGACCTTCTGGCCTTCGGTCAACGCCTGGACCCTGGCGCTGTCGTTGTCGAGCACGTAGGTCCACTTGCCGTTCTCGTCGACGGTGAAGGTGCCGTATTGGCCCTTGCCCTCATTGCTGACGGTCCAGGTGTGCGTGTCGGAGGTGTCGACGTCGGTGACGTCGAGCTTGCCGGTGGCGCTGGTGGTGCCGTCCTCGGCCACGGCGCCATCGGTCTTGCCGCTCAGCTTCGGATCATCATTGGTGCCGTCGATGGTGACGGTGATGGTGCTCTTGGTGCCGTCGGCGGTGGTGACGGTGAAGGTCTCAGTCAGCTTTTCGTCCACGGCCAGGGCCTGAACCTTGGGATCGTCGTTGTCGAGTTCGTACTTCCAGTTGCCATTGGCGTCGATGGAGAACTTGCCGTGGTCGCCCTTGGCGTCGGTCTGCGGGTTGAAGGTGGCTTCGCCCGCGTCCTTGTCGGTCACGTCCAGCTTGCCGCCGGTGGTGAGATTGCCGTCTTCCTGGACGGTGCCGGTGGCCGTGCCGCTGATGGTCGGGGCGTCGTTGGTGCCGGTGATGTCGATGGTGATGACCTGGGTGGCCGTGCCGCCGTTGCCGTCGTCGACGGTCACGGTGATGGTATCGGTGACCTTCTGGCCTTCGGTCAACGCCTGGACCTTGGCGCTGTCGTTGTCGAGCACGTAGGTCCACTTGCCGTTCTGGTCGACGGTGAAGGTGCCGTACTGGCCCTTGCCCTCGTTGTTGAGGGACCAGGTGTGCTTGTCGTTGACGTCGACGTCGGTCTTGGTCAATTGGCCGGACGTGGTCGTGGTGCCGTCTTCGGCGACGGCGCCGGTGGCCGTGCCGCTGACGGTCGGGGCGTCGTTGGTGCCATTGATGGTGATGACCACCTTGCCGGCGGTGCCGTCGGCGCTGGTGACCGTGAAGGTCTCGGTCAGGTGCTCCTTGGCGCCCAGCTGCTGGATGGCCGTGGCGTCGTTGTCGAGCTTGAAGCTCCAGTTGCCGTTGGCGTCGATCGAGAACGTGCCGTACTTGCCCTGGAAGTCGGTCTGCGGGCGGAACACGGCCTCGCCGGCATCCGGATCGGCGACGTCGAGCTTGCCGGCAGCGGTCAGGGTGGTGTCTTCCTGGACGGTGCCCTTGTCGTCGCCCGGCTTGCTCGGGGTGATCACGGCGCCGTCGCTGGTGCCGTCGACGGTGATGGTGATGACCTGGGTGGCCTTGCCGCCGTTGCCATCGTCCACGGTCACGGTGATGGTGTCGGTCAGGTGTTCACCGTCCTTGAGCGCCTTGACATCCGGATTGGCGTTGTCGAGCTTGTAGGTCCACTTGCCGTTCTGGTCGAGCGTGAACGAACCGTATTGGCCCTTGCCGTCGTTGTTCAGCGACCAGGTGTGCGTGTCGTTGGTGTCGACGTCGTGCTTGTTCAGCTGACCGGAGGTGATGTTCGTACCATCTTCCTTGACGGCGCCCGTGGCCGTGCCGCTGACGGTCGGGGCGTCGTTGGTGCCGTTGATGGTGATGATGACCTGGCTCGTGGTGCCGTCGGCGCTGGTGACCGTGAAGGCCTCGGTCAGGTGCTCCTTGGCGCCCAGTTGCTGGATGGCCTTGGCGTCATTGTCGAGCTTGAAGCTCCAGTTGCCGTTGGCGTCGATCGAGAACTTGCCGTACTGGCCCTGGAAGTCGGTCTGCGGCTTGAACGAAGCCTGGCCGGCGTCCTTGTCGACGATGTCCAGCTTGCCGTTGGCGGTCAGGGTGGTGTCTTCCTGGACGGTGCCCTTGTCGTCGCCCGGCTTGCTCGGGGTGATGACGGCAGCATCGTTGGTGCCGGTGATGTCGACGGTGATGACCTAGGTCGCCGTGCCGCCGTTGCCGTCGTCGACGGTCACGGTGATGGTGTCGGTGACCTTCTGGCCTTCGGTCAACGCCTGGACCTTGGCGCTGTCGTTGTCGAGCACGTAGGTCCACTTGCCGTTCTGGTCGACGGTGAAGGTGCCGTACTGGCCCTTGCCTTCATTGTTGACGGACCAGGTGTGCTTGTCGTTGACGTCGACGTCGGTCTTGGTCAGTTGGCCGGACGTGGTCGTGGTGCCGTCTTCGGCGACGGCGCCGGTGGCCGTGCCGCTGACGGTCGGGGCGTCGTTGGTGCCATTGATGGTGATGACCACCTTGCCGGCGGTGCCGTCGGCGCTGGTGACCGTGAAGGTCTCGGCCAGGTGCTCCTTGGCGCCCAGTTGCTGGATGGCCTTGGCGTCGTTGTCGAGCTTGAAGCTCCAGTTGCCATTGGCATCGATGGAGAACGTCCCGTACTTGCCCTGGAAGTCGGTCTGCGGGCGGAACACGGCCTCGCCGGCGTCCGGATCGGCGACGTCGAGCTTGCCGCTGGCGGTCAGGGTGGTGTCTTCCCGGACGGTGCCCTTGTCGTCACCCGGCTTGCTCGGGGTGATGACGGCGGTGTCGTTGGTACCGGTGATATCGACGGTGATGGTCTTGGTGGCGGTACCGCCATGGCCGTCATCGACGGTCACGGTGATGGTGTCGGTGACCTTCTGGCCTTCGGTCAGCGCCTGAACCTTGGCGCTGTCGTTGTCGAGCACGTAGGTCCACTTGCCGTTCTGGTCGACGGTGAACTTGCCGTATTGGCCGTCGCCGTTGTTGCTGACGGTCCAGGTGTGCGTGTCGGAAGTGTCGACGTCGGTGACGTCCAGCTTGCCGGTGGCGCTGGTGGTGCCGTCCTCGGCCACGGCGCCGTCGGTCTTGCCGCTCAGCTTCGGATCATCGTTGGTGCCGTCGATGGTGACGGTGATGGTGCTCTTGGTGCCATCGGCGGTGGTGACGGTGAAGGTCTCGACCAGCTTCTCGCCCGCGGCCAGGGCCTGGACCTTGGGATCGTCGTTGTCGAGTTCGTACTTCCAGTTGCCGTTGGCGTCGATGGAGAACTTGCCGTGCTCGCCCTTGGCGTCGGTCTGCGGGTTGAAGGTGGCTTCGCCGGTGTCCTTGTCGGTCACGTCCAGCTTGCCGCCGGTGACGAGGTTGCCGTCTTCCTTGACCGTGCCGGCGTCGTCGCCCGGCTTGGCGGCGGTGATCTGGGCCGGGTCATTGACGCCGACCACGGTCACTTCCACGGTGGCGGTGGAGGTCGCGCCGCTGGGGTCGGTGACCACGTAGGAAATCGTGGTGGTCGTGGTCTGGCCCTCCGGCAGGTGCTGGAAGCTGGTGCCCGGCACGAACACGTAGCTGCCGTCCGGCTGCACGATGAAGGTGCCGCCGTTGGAGCCGGTGACAGCGACGCCATTCGGCGTCATGGGCCGGCCGTTGATCGAGACCAGGCTCAACGGATCGCCGTCGGGATCGCTGTCGTTGATCAGCAGGTTGCCGCGCACGGCGCTCTTTTCATCGGTGCGGGCAACGTCATTGATGGCCAGGGGCGCGTTGTTGTTGTCGCCCGCGGCGCCGCCATCACCGCCGGCGCCGCTGGAGGCGCGGTCGATCGTGTCGGCGCCACGGCCCGGATTGGGGTAGGCCAGGTCCAGCGGGCTGGTGGTTTCCAGGATGCGGGCCAGGCGCACGAAGCTGCCGCCGCCGTCGTCGCCGCTGCCGCCGGTCAGGGTGGCGGCGGTCGGATCCAGCACGTCGAACGGATCCTGGCCCGCTTGCAAGGCCGCCAGCAGGCGGTCGGAGTCGGTACCCTTGGGCGCGGCCACGGCCGCTTCGGTCGGGTCGGCCAGCGGGCCGGCCATGTCCTCGGTGACCGCCACCGCCCGGCCTTCGCCGATCACGATCGGCATGCCATTTTCCACCTGCAGCGCCACCGTGGCGCCCGATGCCGTGACGATGTCGCTGCCGGCGGGCACCTTGCTGCCTTGGTGCAGCTCGGTCAGGGAACCGTCGCTATTGCGTATCCACGCGCGACCGGTGATTTCGTTGACGACTGCGGGGGAGGAGTTGGCCATGTTGGTTCCGTTTCAGGGAGTTATCCAAGATGGCCTAGATACTAGAGGGGGCCGCCGCGCGGCGGTATTGTCCTCGAGGACAGGTTCACGAGGGGATTTTGCTGCGCGTATCGGCCGGCGCCGAGATGCCGTGCACCCGCAGCGCCAGTTGCAGGCGGTCGGTCACCTCGAGTTTTTCGAAGACCGCCGACAGGTGGGCCTTGACGGTGCGCTCGGTGATGCCGAGCGCGTCGGCGATCTGGGCGTTGGACTGGCCGCTGGCGGCGTAGCGCGCCACGGTGGTTTCACGCTCGGTCAGGGTGCCGTTGTCCCAGGACCGACTGTCCTGCGCGCGCTCCGTGACCAGCCGCAGCAGGCGCGTCACCAACGAACGACCCATCCAGATGCCGCCGGAGGTGACCACCTCCAGCGCCTGCGCCAGGGCCGGCGCCGGGGCGTAGCTGTGGCAATACCCCAAAGCGCCGGCGCCCAGCGCCTGGGCGCCCTGTTCGTCGTTGGGGCTGGCGCTGGCCACCACCACCTGTAGCCCGGCGAGCTGGGCATTCCAGGCGGGGTCCTGCCAGGACGGCAGTCGCGGCAGGTCGGTGTCCAGTACCGCCAGGGCGCGGCCCTGCTCGCGCCAGCGCTGCAGGTCCGCCAGGCCGCGCCCGCGGGCCGCCAGCCAGCGCGCCGGATCCAGGGCGCGCCAGTGCTGCCACAACAGGTCGTCGTGCGTAATCAACAAGACGGGAACGGATTTCATAAAGCCTTCTCGCTCTCCTCTAACGCTCGGTAAAGGCGTTGGCCTTCGCGCGCAGCACCGGCTTGAGCAGGTACTGCAACACGGTGCGCTTGCCGGTCAGGACGTGGACCTCGGCCACCATCCCGGGGATGATGGGCAGGTTCTTGTCGCCCACCGTGCTGCGGTCCGTGCGGACCCGCACCACGTAATAGGAATTGCCTTTCTCGTCGGTCACGGTGTCGGCGCCGATCTGCTCGACCTTGCCTTCCAGCCCGCCATAGATGGCGAAGTCGTAGGCGGTGAACTTGACCTCCGCCTTCTGGTCGGGGTGCAGGAAGCCGATGTCGCGCGGCAGGATGCGCACCTCCAGCAGCAGGGTGTCGTCCTTGGGCACGATCTCGATGATGTCCTTGCCCGGCTGGACCACGCCGCCCACGGTGTTGTTGAACAGCGTCTTGACCGTGCCGCGCACCGGGGCGCGCACTTCGGCCAGCTTGACGCGGTCGGCCAGGGCCAGCTTGCCCTCGCGCAGGGTCGACAGCTTGGTGTTGGTCTCGGACAACTCGTTGCGGGCCTGGTTGCGGATGTTCAGCTCGGATTCCTCGAGCTTGCTCTGGGCTTCCTTGATGGAGGCCTGGATGCGGTCGATCTGGGCCTCGGCGCCTTTCTGTTCGCCGCAGTAGCGGGCCACGTCGCGTTGCAGGCGCAGCAGGTCGACCTCGGACACCGCGCCGCTCTTGAGCAGCGGCCGGGTCACCTGCAATTCGCGCGAGGTCAGGCCGCAGCTGGCCGACGCCTGGTCGCGCTTGGCGATGGTCTCGCGCAGTTCTTCCTGGCGCTGCTTGAGCTGTTCGCGGGCGACGTTGACGGTGGCGTTCAGTTCGGTGGTGCGGGCCTGCCAGGCGTTACGCTCCATTTCGGCCAGGCCGGGCGCCTGCTTCAGCACTTCTTCGGGCGCGACGAAGGGTTCGCCCGTGGCCAGCGCCTTTAGGCGCGCCGACTTGGCCAGCAGCGACAGGTATTCGGCATTGTTTTCGCCCAGCGACGAGGCGAAGCGGGTGGAATCGATCTTCAGCAGGATCTGGCCGGCCTCGACCTCCTGGCCGGGCTTGACCAGGATTTCCTCGACGATGCCGCCGTCCAGGCTCTGGATGATCTGTACCTGGCGCGAGGGCACGACCTTGCCTTCGCCGCGCACGACTTCGTCGATATAGCCGAAGGCCGCCCACAGCAGCAGCAGGAAGACGGCCAGCAGACTGGTCCACAGCAGCACGCGGGCGCCGCGCGCCTGCGATTCGTGGATGACCCATTCGGCGTTGCCGACGTAGTCGGTGCGCGCCTTGGGTTTGCCTTTCTCGGCGCCATCGAGCAGGCGGTCGAAGAAGTAAATGAAGACGCCGCGTATGCGCAGCCACAGCCGCTTGAGCAGGCCGGGCCGGGCAAGGGCGGGTTTCGGGATGGCGGTGGTGTTGTCCATGCGGCTCTCAGCTTCCGCGTCCGACGCGCCCCTGGCGCAGGGCTTCGACGACCTGTTCCTTGGGGCCATCGGCCACGATGTGGCCGTTATCGATGACGATCAGGCGATCGACCAGTTCCAGCAGGGCGGTGCGGTGCGTCACCAGCAGGATGGTCTTGTTGGCGCTGGCTTCGCCCAGGCGGCGGCGCAGTTGGGCCTCGCTCTGGTGATCCATGTTGCTGCTGGGTTCGTCCAGCAGCAGGATGGGCGGATCGTTGATCAGCGCCCGCGCCACCGCCACCGACTGGCGCTGGCCGCCCGACAGCGACTCGCCGCGCTCGCCGATGAGCATGTCGAAGCCGTTCGGGTGCAGGTTGGCGAACTCGGTCACGCCGGCCATGTTGGCCGCCGCCAGGATGCTGGCGTCGTCGGCGTAGGGCGCGCCCATCGCCAGGTTGTGCTTGAGGCTGCCGTAGAACAGCAGCGGGTCCTGCGGCACGTGGCCGATGGCGCGGCGCACGTCGGCCGGGTCGATCTGGCGCACGTCCACGCCGTCCAGCAGGACCGCGCCCTCGGTCGGCTGGAACAGCGCCAAGGCCAGCTTTTCCAGCGTGGTCTTGCCTGAGCCGATGCGACCGATGATGCCGACCTTTTCGCCCGGCTTGAGCTTGAAGGACACCTTCTTGAGCACCGGCTGGGTGCTGCCCGGGTAGGTGAAGCTGACGTCGCGGAATTCCAGGCCGCCATGGAACACCGGGCGGTGCAGGAACTCGGCCTCGGCCGGGCGTTCGATCGGCAGCTTCATGTAGTTGTCGATCGAACCCAGCGAGGTGCGGGCATTCTGGTATTGCATCAGCAGGCCGGCCACCTGGCCCAGCGGGGCCAGGCAGCGGCCGGCGATCATCGAGGCGGCGATGATGCCGCCCATCGACAGGGCCGAATCCTGCGCCAGGTACACGCCGATGATCACGACCGAGATCGACACCAGCTGCTGCACCGCCTGCACGAAGCCCACGGTGGACGACGAGATCAGCTTGAGCTTGCCGCCCGTCTGCGCGATGAACTCGGTGGAACGCTCCCAGTTGCGCTGGATTGCGCCCTGGGCGTTGAGGGTCTTGACCGCTTCCAGCCCCGTCAGGGCCTCGACCAGGGTGGCATTGCGCTGCGACGAAGCCTGGAAAGAAGCCATCGTCAGCGCTTCCATGCGTGCCTGCGCGGCCAGCGACACCACCAGGATCAGCACGATCGCCATCACCGGCGGCAGCACCATCCATGGCGAGATCCAGGCCAGCGCGGCCAGGAACAGCAGGATGAAGGGCAGGTCCACCAGCGTGGTGATGGTGGCCGAGGCGATGAAGTCGCGGATCGATTCGAACGAGCGCAGGTTGGCGGCGAACGAGCCGACCGACACCGGGCGGCCTTCCATGCGCAGGTCCAGCACCCGTTCCATGATCTGCGCCGACAGGCGCACGTCGACGCGCTTGCTGGCGCTGTCGACCACGTGCGAGCGCGCCGTGCTCAGGATCATGTTGAAGATCACCACCAGGGTGATGCCCAGCGCCAGCACCCAGAGCGTCTCGACGGCGTTGTTGGGCACCACGCGGTCATACACGTTCATGGTGAACAGCGGCATCGCCATCGCGAAGATGTTGATCAGCAGCGCGGCGATGAGCGCGTCGCGGTACAGGCGCCGGTTTTCCATGATGGCGGCCCAGAACCAGTGGCGTTCGCGCACCTTGGCCACTTCCGGCGCGCGCGCGTCGAAGCGGAACTGCGGCCGCACGAAACAGACCAGGCCGGTGTATTGCGCGTCCAGCTCGGCCGCGCTCATCTCGACCGCGCTGCCGCCGAGCTCGGGATGGCTGATCACGCACTTGTCGCCATCCCTCTTGAGCAGCAGGCAGGCCCGCTCGCCATTCAGCAGCAGGATGGCCGGCAACAGGTCCGACGGCAGGCCGTCCAGCGGGCGCTTGACCACGCGCGCCGACAACTGCGCGCGCGCCGCCGCTCGCGGCAGCAGGGCCGGGGTCAGGCGATGCGATTCCAGCGGCAGGCCGGCGGACAGCGCCTGCGCGGTGGCCGCCACGCCGTGCAGCCGGGTGATCTCGACCAGGCAGTCCAGCAGCGGGTCGTCATGCGCGGCGCGCGCGTCGGCGCGCCATTCCCGGGCGGCGGCGTCAGATAACTTGTCCATCATCGTCATCCAGCAGGTCCAGATGCTCCGAGAGTCGCGCGCGCTGTTGCTTGCGCTGGGTGAGTTTTTGCTGGGCCTGTATCGGCAGGTCCGTCATGCGCAAGGTGCCATTGGCGATCAAGGCGTCGATCAAGTCTTCCAACACGCGGACGAAGTCCGCATCCAACCGTGAAAAGTCGTTGTCCTCTGTAGCCATATGGCCTCCTTGCGCGCGCCTCGTCAGGGACGGGCCTGGGCGGCGGGCGCGTTCAGCGGCACCAGCGTGGGCGGCAGGGTGCCTTCGTTGTATTGCACACGCACTGGCGTCAGCCGCGCCGAATCGGGCACCGTGGAATTGCACAGGCGGATGACATCGTCGGACACCACCAGCTTGCCGTTTTCCTCGGGCATTTCGTTGCGCGCGGGCTGCAGCGTCAGCGCCGGCAGCAGCTTATGCGAAAGCGCCAGCCAGCGATACTGGGCCAGCCTCAGGTCATAGACCGCGTTGGTCAGGGCGCGGCGCGATTCGAACAGTTCGTTTTCGGTGTTGAGCAGGTCGAGCAGGGTGCGTTGGCCAATCTGGAACTGCTGGCGATAGGCATCGCGCACCTTGGCCGTGGCCATTTCGTGGTCGCGCAGGAAGGGCAGCTTTTCCTGCAGGCTGGTGATGTTGTTCCAGGCCACGGCCAGGTCCTGCTGCACGTTGCGGCAGGTGTAGTCGCGCACGTCGCGGGCCGCGTAGGATTGGGCCGCCGTCTGGCGCACCCGGGCCGAATCGGCGCCGCCGCGGTACAGGTTGTAGTTCATGACCACCTGGACGCTGGAGCTGCGGATGTTGCGGTTTTCCGGCGTCGGGTCGTTCTGGTCGCGGCCGGTGGCGGCGACGAATTCGAACTTGGGCGAGAACGCGCCCTTGGAGGAGGCCACGCCCGCTTCCGCCGCCTGCAGGGCGGCCTGCTTGGACAGGAAGCTGGGGTTGCGGCGCAGCGACTCGTTGAAGTTGCCGGGCTTGGTCGGCAGCTTGTCGGAGATGTCCGGCACCGGCTGCATCGACTCGGGCGGCAGGGCGCCGGTCACGCGCTGGAAGCGCTGCTGCACGTCCAGCAGGTTGGTGGTTTCGGTCATCAGGTTGGTCTGGGCCAGCGCCAGGCGGCCGCCGGCCTGTTCCAGGTCGACGCGCCGGCCCACGCCGGATTCCGTGCGCTGGCCGATCTGCTTGAGGGTTTCCTCGTGCAGCGAATAATTCTGGCGGGCCAGCAGTTCCATGTCGCGGTAGCGCTGCAGGTCGATATAGGCCTGCACGGCGGCCAGAGCGGTGCTGTCGCTGGTGGCCAGCACGTCATAGAAACGCGCCAGCTTGTCGAACCCGGCCTGCTTGACGTCGTTGCTGGTGCGGAAACCGTCGAAAATCAGCTGGCGCAGTTCGAAGTTGTAGCCGGGGCGGTTCCAGTTCTGCGAGCCGACGCCGGGGACATTGTTGCGGTATTCGCGGCCGACATAGCCCAACGCGTTGACTTGCGGGAAGAACGCGCCGCGCGCCACTGCCTGGCCTTCCAGCGACGCCTGGAAATCGTGGTATTTCGCCTGGATTTCGGGGTTGCTGAGCAGGGTCTGTTCAACAATCTGGTTCAACGTCGTGACGCCCGGGGTGGGCGCCGCAGTGCTGGAATCCGCCGCGGCGGGCTGGGCAAAGGTGACAGGAACGAATGCCAACGCCAGGGCGGAAACCGAGGTCTTAAGCAGAAACGAAGACATAGGGATTATTCGCGAGTCAAGTTTGGGATTAGTAGCCGGCATATTGTGTGCAAATGTCAGAATTGACGAGTCAAGATTTGTTAATTCTTGACGGATGTTTGCCGGCCCGTCGGGATTTGTTTCACGTAAATCACGACAATTGACGTGATTTGCGCGAAATTCAACATGGACGGATTAATCAAAAACTATTAATGCGTTTTATGTCGCATTATTTCGGTTTCTGCTTTGCCACATTGAAACTTGATTATACCTGCTTGCGTCTTTTGTATCTAAATTGTTTTTATATTGCGCTCGCCGATTATCTGCTGGTTCTTGCCGGAATCCATGCGCGGAAACGTTGATATCGAGGCCGAGGGCCGAGGCATGGTGGTATTGCATGTACTAGTATTGTTGGTGTGCTTGTACTAGGTTTGGCGGCTGTGCATAATTCTTCCATGCCGCAGCGGCCGGCGCGGGAACGTTGGTTTTCCTAGCGCCAGGCACCAGCCGGATTGTCTATTTGCAGAGCGCATCCATGGCCCAAACCCTTTACGACAAACTCTGGGACGCCCACATCGTCCACCAGGAATCAGACGGCACCTGTCTGCTCTATATCGACCGCCACCTGCTGCATGAGGTGACCAGCCCGCAGGCGTTCGAAGGCCTGGCCATCGCCGAGCGCAAGCCGTGGCGCAACGGCGCCAACCTGGCGGTCGCCGACCACAACGTGCCGACGATGAACCGCGCCCAGGGTATCGACGACCCCATCTCGCGCCTGCAGGTCGATACGCTCGACGCCAACTGCGACAAGTACGGCATCACCGAATTCCGCATGAACGACCTGCGCCAGGGCATCGTCCACGTCATCGGGCCGGAGCAGGGCGCCACCCTGCCGGGCATGACCGTGGTCTGTGGCGATTCGCATACCAGCACGCACGGCGCGCTGGGCGCGCTGGCGTTCGGCATCGGCACGTCCGAGGTCGAACACGTGCTGGCCACGCAGACGCTGCTCATGAAGAAGGCCAAGAGCATGCTGATCAAGGTCGAAGGTGAACTGCCGTTCGGCTGTACGGCCAAGGACGTCGTGCTGCACGTCATCGGCATCATCGGCACCGCCGGCGGCACCGGCCACGCCATCGAATTCGCCGGCAGCACCATCCGCGCGCTGTCGGTCGAAGGCCGCATGACGGTCTGCAACATGGCCATCGAGGCCGGCGCCCGCTCCGGCATGGTCGCCGTCGACGACAAGACCATCGAATACTTCCGCGGCCGTCCGTTCGCGCCGTCCGGCGTGCTGTGGGACCACGCCGTGGCCTACTGGCGCACGCTGCATACCGACGCAGGCGCCAAGTTCGACACCGTGGTCGAAGTCAACGCCCGCGACATCAAGCCGCAGGTCACCTGGGGCACCTCGCCCGAAATGGTGCTGCCGGTCGACTCGCGCGTGCCGGACCCCGACCGCGAAAAAGACGACGTGCGCCGCAGCGGCATGGAACGCGCGCTCGAATACATGGGCCTCAAGCCCAATACGCCGCTGACCGACATCCGCGTGGACCGCGTCTTCATCGGCTCCTGCACCAACTCGCGCATCGAGGACCTGCGCGCCGCCGCCGTCGTGGCGCGCGGCAAGCACGTGGCCTCCAACGTGCGCCAGGCCATGGTGGTGCCGGGTTCCGGGCTGGTCAAGCAGCAGGCCGAGCGCGAAGGCCTGGACAAGATCTTCATCGAGGCCGGCTTCGAATGGCGCGAGCCGGGCTGCTCGATGTGCCTGGCCATGAACGCCGACCGGCTCGAGCCGGGCGAGCGCTGTGCCTCGACCTCGAACCGCAACTTCGAAGGCCGCCAGGGCCAGGGTGGCCGCACCCACCTGGTGAGCCCGGCGATGGCCGCGGCCGCCGCCGTGGCCGGCCACTTCGTCGACGTCCGCACGTTCCGTTAAGCGCCCACCGAGTACCGACATCATGCAAGCATTCACCACTCACGAAGGCCTGGTGGCTCCGCTCGACCGCGAAAACGTCGACACGGACCTCATCATCCCCAAGCAGTTCCTCAAGTCCATCAAGCGCACCGGCTTCGGCCCGAACCTGTTCGACGAATTGCGCTACCTGGACCACGGCGAACCGGGCATGGACAACAGCAAGCGTCCGCTCAACCCCGATTTCGTGCTGAACCAGCCGCGCTACCAGGGCGCCTCGGTGCTGCTGGCGCGCAAGAACTTCGGTTGCGGCTCGAGCCGCGAGCACGCGCCCTGGGCCCTGACTCAGTTCGGTTTCCGCGCCATCATCGCGCCGTCGTACGCCGACATTTTCTTCAACAACAGCTTCAAGAACGGCCTGCTGCCCATCGTGCTGTCCGAGCTCGAAGTGGCGCGCCTGTTCGACGAAGTGAAGGCCTTCCCCGGCTACAAGCTCAATATCGACCTGGAGCGCCAGGAAGTGGTGGCGGCCGACGGCCGCGCCATGAAGTTCGACATCGAGCCGTTCCGCAAGTACTGCCTGCTGAACGGCTTCGACGATATCGGCCTGACCCTGCGCCACGCCGACAAGATCCGCGCCTTCGAGGCCGAGCGCCTGGCCCGCCATCCCTGGCTGGAAAGCCGGCCGATCGCCTGACAGCTCCCTTCATACCGACCACAGGACCGTTTTTTCCATGACTCACAACATTGCAGTCTTGCCGGGTGACGGCATCGGCCCCGAAATCGTCGAACAGGCCGTGCGCGTCCTGAAGGCGCTGCACGTGCCGTTCGACATCAAGCAGGCCGCCGTCGGCGGCGCCGCCTTCGACGAGTTCGAGCACCCGCTGCCCCCGGCCACGCTGAAGCTGGCCAAGGAATCGCACGCCGTGTTGTTCGGCGCCGTCGGCGACTGGAAGTACGACAGCCTGCCGCGCGAATTCCGCCCCGAGCAGGCCATCCTGGGCCTGCGCAAGGCGCTCGGCCTGTTCGCCAACCTGCGTCCCGCCATCCTGTATCCCGAGCTGGCCAGCGCCTCCTCGCTCAAGCCCGAGATCGTGTCCGGCCTGGACATCCTGATCATCCGCGAACTGACCGGCGACATCTATTTCGGCACGCCGCGCGGCGTGCGCTCATCGCCGGACGGCGTCTTCAGCGGCGAACGCGAAGGCTACGACACGATGCGCTATGCCGAATCGGAAGTGCGCCGCATCGCCCGCATCGGCTTCGAATCCGCCCAGAAGCGCAACAAGAAGCTGTGCAGCGTCGACAAGGCCAACGTGCTCGAGACCTCGCAGTTCTGGCGCGACATCGTCATCGAAGTGGCGCGCGAGTATCCGGACGTCGAGCTGTCGCACATGTACGTCGACAACGCCGCCATGCAGCTGGTGCGCAACCCGCGCCAGTTCGACGTGATCGTCACCGGCAACCTGTTCGGCGACATCCTGTCGGATGAAGCCGCCATGCTGACCGGCTCCATCGGCATGCTGCCGTCGGCCTCGCTGAACGCCGGCGGCCAGGGCCTGTACGAGCCCAGCCACGGCTCGGCGCCGGACATCGCCGGCCAGGGCATCGCCAATCCGCTGGCGACCATCCTGTCGGCCGCCATGCTGCTGCGCTACTCGCTGAATCTGGCGCCGCAGGCCGACCGCATCGAAGCCGCCGTGCGCCGCGTGCTGGCCGATGGCCTGCGCACCGCCGACATCTTCGAACCCGGCACCACCAAGGTCAGCACCTCGGGCATGGGCGACGCCGTCCTCAAAGCCCTGGCCTGATGCCTGCAAGGGACGCGCCCTTGCGGCGGGGTCCCGATTCCAGGGGCCGCCCGCAGGGCGGCCCCTTTTTCATGTCGATGTTGCCGCGGCGCCGCGAAAGCAGGGTGGCTTTTATTGCGGCCCCGTTTTTTCAAGCTGCGCCGCAACATCCATGCGTGCATTCTGATAAATTGTTGGGTTCTTGCACGTTTTTTCACCACACCTTGTCCCCACCTTTAAAGAGCGATTGAAATGAATCAAGCAGTAGGCCTTGTCGGCTGGCGCGGTATGGTCGGCTCGGTGCTCATGCAACGCATGCGCGACGAGAACGACTTCGCACTGATCGAACCGGTGTTTTTCTCCACCAGCAACGCTGGCGGCGCCGCCCCCACTTGGGCGACTGGCGCGGGCCCGCTGCAAGACGCCTACAACATTGACGCTCTGAAAAAACTGCCGATCATCGTGACGGCGCAAGGCGGCGACTACACCTCCGAGGTCTACCCGAAGCTGCGCGGCGCGGGCTGGAACGGCATCTGGATCGACGCCGCCAGCACGCTGCGCATGGCCGATGACGCCATCATCGTGCTGGACCCGGTCAACCGTCCCGTGATCGACGCGGCGCTCAAGCGCGGCGTGCGCAACTTCATCGGCGGCAACTGCACGGTCAGCTGCATGCTGATGGGCCTGGCCGGCCTGTTCAACAACGACCTGGTCGAGTGGATGACCACCATGACGTACCAGGCCGCCTCCGGCGGCGGCGCGCAGCACATGCGCGAACTGCTGACCCAGTTCGGCGAGCTGAACCACGCCGTCAAGCCGCTGTTGGACGATCCGGCCTCGGCCATCCTGGAAATCGATCGCGGCATCCTGGCCAAGCAGAAGGACGCGGCGCTGCCCCACGAGCACTTTGGCGTGCCGCTGGGCGGCAGCCTGATTCCCTGGATCGACAAGGACCTGGGCAACGGCATGTCCAAGGAAGAGTGGAAGGGCGAGGTCGAGACCAACAAGATCCTCGGCCGTGGCGCCGCCTTCGGTACCGCCGCCACCCCGATCGACGGCCTGTGCGTGCGCATCGGCGCGATGCGCTGCCACAGCCAGGCGCTGACCATCAAGCTCAAGCGCGACCTGCCGCTGGACGAGATCGAAGCGCTGATCGCCCAGGGCACGCAGTGGGCCAAGGTCATCCCCAACAGCAAGGAAGAGACCATCCGCGAGCTGACCCCGGTCGCGGTCACCGGCACGCTGGACATCCCGGTGGGCCGCCTGCGCAAGATGTCGATGGGCCCGCAATACCTCAGCGCCTTCACCGTCGGCGACCAGCTGCTGTGGGGCGCCGCCGAGCCGCTGCGCCGCATGCTGCGTATCGCGCTGGCCGAAGCCTGAGGCCTGGCGGGCGGCGTGGCCGCCCGCTCGCGACGAGGCCGTACCGCAAAGGCACCTTCGGGTGCCTTTGTCGTTTGCGCCGGGTCATCAGCGCATCGGACGCGGCCGGCAATGTGCCGGCCAGCCAACGCCGATGCGCCTCTCAGGTTTGTGAAACGCGCTCGATCCATTACACTTTTCCGGTGAATTGAGGCTTGTTCTCACGCGTTCGCCGCGAACAGCCCCCGCCCGACCATTCGACGACAAGAACGGAATTCCAGCTTATGACCCAGCGTTCGCGCCAAGTGAAGCATGCCCGCCGTTTGAAGGCCCTCCAGTGGGCGATCGCGCTGGCGATCGGCGCGAGCGCTTGCAGCCCGGCGTTGGCCATGCGGGTCGGGCATTCGCGGGTGGTCTCGGCCCCGGGCGCGCCCTTGCAGGCGCTGGTGGGATTGCAGGAACTCACACCCGACGAAATCGCGTCGCTGCGGGTGTCGGTGGCCGACGAGGCTTCGTGGCAACGCGCGGGCTTGAAGCCGCCCGCGCCGCTGGCCAGTCTGGTGGTGCGTGTCGAGGATGGGATGGATCCGACCCGCAAGAACCTGCGGGTGCGGTCGACGCAGGCGCCGTCCGGCGGCGCGGTCGACCTGCTGCTGGACATCAGCTCCAGCTCGGGCCAGCGGCAGGTGCAGGTCAGCATCCTGGTGCCGTTGCGGGGCGCGGGCGCCGAGGTTTCGCCCGCGGCCGTTGGCACGCCGAGCCGCGCCCGCGGCACGGCGGGGTCGGTCAACGTGAAGTCGGGCGACACGCTGTTTGCGATAGCCCAGCGCAATGCGGTGCCGAACGCCTCGATCTACCAGATGTTGGTGGCGTTGTGGCGCGCCAATCCCGATGCCTTCATCCAGGGCAACATGAATCTGGTGCGGGCCGGGCAGAAGCTGGCGATTCCCGACGCGGCAACCGTGCGCGCCGTCGATCCGGCGGAGGCGCGCCGTATTTTCAACGAGCACGCCGAAGCGTTCGCCCGCTACCGGGCCCGTCTGGGCGCGGCGGCCGGCGCCAACCCCTCGGTGGTCAAGGGCCAGGATGCCGCTTCCGGCACGGTGGCCCGTCCCGGCGACACGGGCGTGGCCACGGCGTCCCAGCCGCAGGACCGGGTGCGCCTGTCCTCCGGCCAGGCCCAAGGCGGCGCGACGGCCCAGGCCGACGCGCAGGCTGATCAGCGCACCTCCGACGCGCGAGCCATGGCGGATGCCCAGGGCCGCGTGAACCAGTTGCAGAGCAACGTCGATGAATTGAACAAGGCCGTCGCGGGGCAGGGGGGCGCCACTGGCACTCCTGGCGCCGCGGGGGCATCGGGCACGCCTGGTTCGACCGGAGCGGCGGGTGCATCTGGTACGCCTGGCGCGACCGGAGCGGCGGGCGCATCGGGTACGCCTGGCGCGACCGGAGCGGCGGGTGCATCCGGTACGCCTGGCGCGACTGGCGCGGCAGGTGCATCGGGTACGCCTGGTTCGACCGGAGCGGCGGGTGCATCGGGCACGCCTGGCGCGACTGGCGCGGCGGGCGCATCGGGTACGCCTGGTTCGACCGGAGCGGCGGGTGCATCGGGCACGCCTGGCGCGACTGGCGCGGCGGGTGCATCGGGTACGCCTGGCGCGACTGGTGCGGCGGGTGCATCGGGTACGCCTGGCGCGACTGGAGCGGCGGGCGCATCGGGCTCGCCCGGCGCAACGGGTGCCGCAGGCGCATCGGGCACCCCTGGCGCCGTCGGCGCCACGGGAGCGCCGGGCCTCTCCGGCACGCCCGGCGCCGCCGGTCCTTCGACGGCCGCCGCGCAACAGGACAAGGCCGCCGCGCAGGCGTCGGCCGACAAGAACAAGGATAAGGATTTGACTTCTTCGATGCCGGCCTGGTTGGCCGACAACCTTCTCGTCATCGTCACCGCCGTGCTGGCGCTGATCGCTTTCGCCATCGCCTGGGTGCTGCGACGCGCGGGCGCGCGGCGCGGCGATGACGACGAGGAAACCTACGCCTATAACGAGCCGGTGCTGGACACCGCGGCGCTGAACCGCAAGCTCGATTCCATCAGCCTCGACCTGGACGAACCGCCCACGGACGAACCGCGCCCGGTTGGCGGTCCCCGGATTTGAACGATGCCTAGAGTTGCAATGGGGCTGGCATACGACGGCTCCGCCTGGCAGGGTTGGCAGACCCAGCCGCACCGGCAGACGGTGCAGGACACACTGGAGGCCGCGCTGGCGCAGTTCTGTGGCGTGACGGACGCGGTCCCCACCATCTGCGCCGGCCGCACCGACACCGGCGTGCATGGCGCGATGCAGGTTATCCATCTCGACACCACGCTCGATCGCCGCATGGAATCCTGGGTGCGCGGCGTGAATGCCTTCCTGCCCTCCAGCATTTCCGTACAATGGGCCAAGGCGGTGCCGGACGCGTTCCACGCCCGGTTTTCGGCCCACGCCCGGACTTACGTCTACCTGCTGTGGCGAGGCCGGGTGCGTCCCGCTCTTTGGGCCGGCCGCGCCGGGTGGTGCTACCAGCCTCTGGATGTCGATGCCATGCGCGCCGCAGCGAACGCCCTGCTGGGCGAGCACGATTTTTCCAGTTTTCGTTCCTCGCAGTGCCAGGCCAAACACCCGGTGCGCATCATGCATCGGCTCGACATCGACGAGCGCGGTCCGTTCCTGGTGTTCACGCTGCGGGCCAACGCGTTCCTGCATCACATGGTGCGCAACATCATGGGCGCGTTGCTGCAGATTGGGCAGGGGCGCGAGTCGGTGGACTGGATGGCGCAACTGCTTTCATGGCGCGACCGCCGGCGCGGCGCGCCCACGTTTTCTCCCGATGGCCTGTATCTGTCGGCCATCGATTACCCGGACGAGTTCGGCCTGGACGAGCTGGATGGCGGAGCCCTGTTGCTGTCGCCCTTCACCCGACCGTCGGGCAACCCGCCCTAGCCGGACGCCGGCCGGCGCCCAATGGAGGCCTGTCTCATGCAACGCCGCGCGTTTTTGAAACGAACCGCCCTGGGGGCCGCGAGCGGCGCCGTGATCGCCGCGCCGGCGTATGCGCAGGATGCGCCGGCGGTTTCGTGGCGGCTGGCATCGAGCTTCCCCAACGAGTCGCCGACGCTGTTCGCCGGCGCCGAGGACGTGGCGCGCTATGTCGGCGACGTCACCGACGGCAAGTTCCGCATCGAGATATTCTCCGCCGGTGATCTGGTGGACGCCGGCCAGGTGTTGGACGCGGTGCAACAGCGCGTCGTCGAATGCGGCCACACCGCGTCGACCCGGTTCTTCGATACCGATCCCGCATTGTGCTTCGATGCCGGCGTGCCATTCGGCCTGAATACCCGGCAGATGAATGCCTGGATGATCCAGGGCGAGGGGCTGGCGCTGACCCGCGTGTTGTTCGACAAATACAACATCCTCAACTTTCCCTGCGGCTTTACCGGCGCCCAGATGGGCGGCTGGTTTCGCGGCGAGGTCAAGACGGTGGACGACCTGCGCGGCCTGAAGGTCAAGGCCGGCGGTTTCGCCCGCCAGGTGCTGGCCCGCATGGGCGCCGCGCCGGTGGACCTGCCGATCGCCGATACCTATGCGGCGCTGGAGCAGGGCGGCGTCGATGCGGTGGCCTGGATCGGTCCGCACGATGACGAGAGCCTCGCGCTCTACAAGGTCGCCCGGAACTACTATTTTCCTGGCTGGTGGGCGGGCACGTTGCAGTTGTCGCTGTACGTCAATCAGGACGCGCACGACGAATTGCCCAAGTCCTACCAGGCGGCGCTGGAGCTGGCCTCGCGGATGGCCACTTCCAACATGATCGCAAAGTACGACGCCGGCAATCCCGACGCCCTGCGCCGGCTGGTGCAGCGCGGCGCGCAGCTCAAGGCTTTCCCCAGGCCGATGCTGCAAGCCGCCCACGAGGCCGCGCTCAAGCTCTACCAGGAGTTGAGCGGCAAGGATCCCATGTTCAAGAAGCTGTACGAAAGCATGAGCGCCTTTCGCGACAAGGAAATCCCCTGGTTCCGCGTGGCCGAGGGCAGCTTCGATTCGCTCATGGCCACGCTGGGCCAGCCGGCCGCCTGAACGCGCCTGGCCGGGCCGGCGCGCCGGGGCCGGAGAGCGTTCCCTTATACTGATCGGACCTGTCGCGCCGAGCGACACAAGCGGTGAATTCCATGCGCACACGCATCAAGATCTGCGGCCTGACCCGCGAAGAAGATATCGACGCCGCCGTCTCGGCCGGCGTCGATGCCATCGGTTTTGTCTTCTATCCCAAGAGCAAGCGCTACGTCACGCCGACCCGCGCGGCGCAACTGCGCCGCGCGGTGCCGGCATTCGTGGATGTGGTGGCGCTCTTCGTGAACCCGGATCCGTCGCAGGTGCAGGCGGTGCTCGACGAGGTGGGACCGGAGCTGCTGCAATTCCATGGCGACGAAACGCCGCCGGACTGTGCGCGCTATGGCCATCGCTACCTGCGTGCATTCCGTGCCGGCGCGCCCGGCCTGGATACGCCGGAAGACCTGGCGACGTACTGCCGCGCCTTCGGCGAAGCCGCCGGCTGGCTGTTCGACAGCTACAGCGCGGGCTACGGCGGCAGCGGCCATGGTTTCGACCATGCCTTGCTCGCCGACGTGGCGGCCGATCCCGTGTCGCGCCCGCTGATCCTGTCGGGCGGACTGAACCCCGACAACGTTGCCGCGGCGGTGCAATCGGTGCGGCCGTGGGCGGTCGATGTGAGCAGTGGCGTCGAGGTCGAGCAAGGAATAAAAAGTTCTGATAGAATCTCGTTCTTCGTTGCTGCGGTGCATGCCGCAGACGCGAAGAAATAGAAGGGAAAAGCAGTGCTGGCCGGGAAGGTGAAAACCACGAACCCGGCCGTTGCGGCTGAAGAATTTAGTGAATCGAAGGTATCTGCCAAATGCATGATCCAAACGATTCGCGGCATTTTCTGATGCCTGATAATTTCTGAAGCCTGATAAGCAACGAAATAAAAACAGCAAAAAATCTGAAAAGACGATTTGCACAGTTTAAAAAAGCACTATATAATTCTTCTTCTTTGCAGGCGGTTAGCTCAGCTGGTTAGAGCGCCACGTTGACATCGTGGAGGTCGTTGGTTCGATTCCAATACCGCCTACCAAATTCCTGCAAAGTGAATGCCTGATAGAGCTAGTCAGGCATCACCCTGAAAAGCCGCGACAGTCCTGGACTTCGCGGCTTTTTGCTTTTTCACGATGTGGATCAGGCAGGGCAGAACCATCTGCCTGGGTGGTGAAGACCCACGTGAAAACCCGGGTGAAATCTTCAGTAGAGTTCTTCGACCACCAGCGGCCCATCGGTGATGCTGGCAACATTTCCGTCATTGCTCGCGAACATCACGCTGACAGTATGATTGCCACCCGCCGGTATATCGAACAGTTTGATTCGCCATATCCATTCTTCGGACGGCGCCGCACACCGTTTCAGTTGTTGATGCCGGCTACGAAGCGATTGCCGTCAACTGTTCTCGATGATTCACTTTTGAAGCGGACCAGCACTTGGTTCCGCTTGGATTCATTATGGGAAACCTGTTGTATTCGGAGAAATGATTGGTGTCGCAGCGCCACGGCTTCTGCCCGGCAAACGGCGTGATTTGCGACACGGGAAGGACGACGTCTTTCGGAAATGCGGAGAATCGTGGCTGGCGAGCCACGGGGGCTTGAAGTACACCCCCGCGCCTGCCCGTCCGGGCACGCGACTTGCTCAGCGGTGTCGCCACTGCCCGATGTCCCTACCCGGAGAAGCCGCCATGCCTATCATCGCGTTCGACACTCATGCCCCGGCGGCGCCCGCCGTCACCAACGCCGAGCGATGCGCGCGGCGTACGCTCGAGGCGGCGCACCGCCTTCTGCATCCTGGAAGCGAAGTGCAATCCATGTCAGTGGTGGAGCTGGAATTGGCGCGGTATGTCAAAGAGACATACCGGCCGCGCTTCACTTCGCGTTCTTATCCAGAAACCGTCGGATGACCGCGCCGATCTCGGCTCCGTGGGTTTCCAGCGCCAGATGGCCGGTGTCGTAGAAGCGCACGTCGGCGCTCGGGATATCCCGTTTCCAGGCCTCGGCGCCGGCGGGCAGGAAAAAGGGATCGTTCTTGCCCCACACGGCCAGCAGCGGCGGCTGGTGCTTGCGGAAGTACGCCTGGAACTCCGGATACTTCTGGACGTTGGAGGCATAGTCCAGCAGCAGGTCGAGCTGGACGTCGGCATTGTCGGGCCGGGAAACCAGGTGGCTTTCGAGCGCAATCGCGTCGGGGGCCACAAGGGTCTGGTCCGGAACGCCTTCGAGGTATTGCCACCGGATCGAGGCCGGCGTGGCGAACTCGCGCAGGGCGTCGCGGTTGGCCTGCGATGGGTCCTTCCAGTATTTCTGGATCGGCGCCCAGCCCGCTCCCAGCCCCTCTTCGTACGCGTTGCCGTTCTGCGAAATGATGGCGCTGATGCGCGCCGGGTGTTCCGCGGCGAGGCGCCAGCCCACCGGGGCGCCATAGTCGAACACCTGCATGGCGTAGCGATCCAGCCCCAGTTGCCGCGTGAACTGTCCAATGGTCTCGGCGAGCTGGTCGAAGGTGTAGTCATATTGCCCGCGCGCGGGGGCTTCGGTGAAGCCAAAGCCAGGCAAGTCGGGCGCAATGACGCGGTACCCGTCCGCAAGCAGCGGGATGAGATTGCGGTACATGAATGAAGATGCGGCGTAGCCGTGCAGCAGAAGCACGATGGGCGCATCGCGCGGGCCTGCCTCCCGGTAGAACACCTTCACGTCTCCCGCCTGTTCGAACCGATGATGGACCTGCAGATCGGCCGCGGATACGCCTGCGGTCAATGGGGCCGAGGGCAGGTCGCTGGTTTCCGTCGCGCTATTCGAAGTCATGATGCATTTCCTTGGTAACTGTTGAATGTGTTTTTTCAGGTTACTTTGGATTGGCGTAACTGGTCAAATTTATTTTTATAGGTTACATTTGTCCCATGCCAGACACCGCACAAAATCAAAAAACCCCGCTTTTCGTGGGCGACGACCTTGCACTCGATTTCATCAATACTGAATACGGGGTGGGGGCGGCTCGTCACGACTGTTTCGGCGACGATGACGCCGTGTTGGCATGGTTGAAATTGGCGGATGTGTTGCCGCGGGGGACCCGCGTGGCACCTCCGGGCCTGCTGGAGCTGGCCCTGCAATTGCGCGAAAGCGCTCGATCCCTGTTGCAGGCCGCCAAGTCGGGCGGCGACTCGGACGCCAGCGTGGTCAACCACGTGCTCAAGGCGGGGGGGGCGGCCACGGAATTGGCGTGGGACGGCGCCAGCCAGTCCTTCAAGGCGGTCAGGCCGCGCCGCCTGGACGACGCGGCCGGCGTGCTCGAGCCTGTTGCCCGAGCCATCGTCGAATTGCTGACCGACACGCCGTTGGCGCTTGTGCGGCAATGCGAGGCGCATGACTGCACGCTCATGTTCCATGACAGGACCAAGTCGCATCGGCGCCGCTGGTGCAGCATGGCGCTATGCGGCAACCGGATGAAGGTCGCGGCGTTCCGGTCGCGCAAGAAGGAGAGCGAGTCCGATTGATGCCCGGGGCTGCTCAAACCGCCGCGCCCGGAGTTTCGTGAGAATTCATGAAACTGTGCCCCGTTTCATTTTGTAGGATTCCCCGCAAGAGGAATTGAAAGACAAATGAAAGGTGAGGGCGATGGCGGATTGTGAAGATTGCAGGGCGATCGTGCGGGCCACCTCGGGCGCGGCGGGCCATGACCAGTTGATCAGCCTGGGCTACGTGCGCAGCCTTGCCGCGGTGCAGGGCGGGGCGCGGCACGAAGCATTCGTCTGCTCGGCCTGCAGTGCCGAGTGGAATTACGTGCATGGCAAGCGCGCCGAGCCCGCGGGCTGGCTGCGGAGCTGATCCGGTTCAGGGCAGGGGGATGTTGCCGGTCGAGAGGGTCGCCGCCAGCCGCATGTTGGTATTGCGGATCCAGCCGGGAATCAGGAAGGCGTCGACGATCACCCAGATTCCCACGGCCGCCAGCAGTACCAATCCCACGCCGATGACGCTGAGGGCGATGCCGACAATGGTGAGCGCGAGCATGGCGATGGCCGATCCGGTCCTGCCGGTATAGAAGCGATGCCCGCCCGCGCTGCCCAGGAAGAACCATAGGAGGTAGGCCACGCCGACGCTTTTGCGATTGGCGTCGTACATCATGGTTTGCATGGCGGGACTGTTCACGTTATCTCCGGGAAGAACCAAAGGTCTGGCCGGCGGTATCCGCCGGCCGCAAGTTGGCGAATGATTTTTCGCCGCGTCAGATGATTGGTTCTTTCGAAGTGTCCGGCTAGGGCTGCGGGCCAAATCTCGGACTGCTGAACAGCGCGGGGACGTGTCCGAGCCTTCCCGCGTCGGGGCATCTCTCGCCCCGGATTCAACGGGCCTGCAAACAGCGCCCGACCATTTCCATATAGTGTTCCAGCGGCGGCGTGGACAGGCCGACCACTTTGGCCTGGTCGTCATAGCGGCGCAGGCGCACCGCGGCCTGGGCGTGTGGCTGCGCGGCGAACGCGTCGGCCTGTGCCGGGGTGAACACGCCGCCCTGCAGCGCCAGGCTCTGCACCGAGGCGGGCGACAGGGTGTCCAGATAGGCGGGTTCGATCACGCCCAGATAGCGCTTGGCGGCAACGTGCAGGCGCACCGGCGCCGTGATCGCGTCGCCGAACAGCGGGGCGAGGGCTTCGGCGGCCACATCCTGGTGGCGCATGTCGGTGGTGATGCTCTCGGCCAGCATCAGGTGGCCGAGGTCGTGCAGCAGCGCGGCGACGATGACGGCTTCGGACTCGCCGGCCTGTTCGGCCAGTTGCGCGCATTGCAGCGCGTGTTCGGTCTGGCTGATGGCTTCGCCGCCGTAGTAGGCGGCGCCATGGCGGGCGAACAGGTCCTGGATGATGGGCAGGGTAAGCATGGGTGGATACCTTCGAGGCAGTGGATCGGTGGAGACGATATGCCTCGAGAGTGACATCTAGATGACTAGAGCATTGTCGCGTCCCGGCACGAATGCGCGCAGGGGCGCCGCGCGTTCGATGGGCCCGCATCGCGATGTCCGGGCCATGCTGTCCCGCGTCCGGCGGGCGGTCAGGCGCGCTAGCTGCAGGTCAGGATGTTGATCCAGGCGATGGCGCTGGCCAGCAATCCCGCGGCTTGTACCCGTTCCGGTGTCTGGCGGCCGGCCTGCAATTGCGCCAGCGCCTTCTTCATGTGCATGAGCGGCGTGCCTTCCGTCTCGGTGGCGGGCGGCACCGCGGGCGCGGCGCGCGGGCGGCGGGTCTTGGCGTTGAGCGGTTCGGTGGTCAAGAAGGCCTCCTGGAGGGGGCGCCGGTCGCGGCGGGAGGGGATCTGACCGAAGGGAGGGCGCAAATGTTCCGGGCAGGCAACTGCGTTATCCTGCACCCCATCATGATGAGAGCACTTTGGCTGATCCTGGGTTGCGCGATGCTGGCGCTGGGCGTGATCGGCGCCTTCCTGCCGGTGATGCCGACGACGATTTTCCTGATCCTGGCGGTGGCCTGCTTTTCGCGTTCGTCCCCACGGCTGGAACGCTGGCTGCTGGATAGCCCCACCTACGGCCCGTCGCTGCGCGCCTGGCGCGAGCAGGGGGCGGTGTCGCGCAAAGGCAAGCTGTATGCCTCGCTGGGCATGGCGGTGGGCTACGGCCTGTTCTGGTGGGGCGCGCATCCGTCGCCTTTGCTCGCATCCGGCGTCGGCCTTTTTTTCCTGGCAAGCGCCGCCTACGTGCTGACGCGCCCCAGCCCGCAAGCGCCTGATATCTCAAAGGAAAACACCGACGAGCCGAGCGGCCCGGCGGCCGGTCGCTGAGGCCGGACTGAAAGCCCGGCCCCTGCGTGACGCGCCGAAATCAACGCATCTTTTTCCTCTACATTGCGGGCGTCGCCGGAGCGCTGCCGCCGCCTTCAGTGCGAATGCCGGGGATCGCCGCGCGTTTCGACCACCTTGAGGTACAGGGTGGCGGGTTCCAGGCAGCCGCCGGTTGACAACTGGCCGACCAGCTGCCGGTACAGCTCCTGCCACGGCGTCTGGGCCGGCGGCGGCTGGTAGGGCGGATCCTGCCGCCGCCGCGCCAGTTCGGCTTCGTCCACCAGCGCGATGACGCTGCGCTGGTTCAGGTCGACGCGGATGCGGTCGCCGGTGCGCAGCAGCGCCAGACCGCCACCCACGGCGGCTTCTGGCGACATGTTCAGGATCGACGGACTGGCCGAGGTGCCGCTCTGGCGGCCGTCGCCCAGGCAGGGCAGCGAGTCGATGCCGCGCTTGATCAGGTGCGATGGCGGCGCCATGTTGACGACCTCGGCGCTGCCCGGATAGCCGACCGTGCCGGCGCCGCGAATGACCAGGATGCAGTGTTCGTCGATGTTCAGGGCTGGGTCTTCGATGCGCGCGTGGTAGTCCTCCGGTCCTTCGAACACGATGGCCCGCGCCTCGAAGGCATTCTCGTCGCCGGGCGCGGACAGGTAGGCGCGGCGGAACGCCTCGCCCACCACCGACATCTTGATGACCGCGCTGTCGAAGAAATTGCCCGACAGCACGATGAAGCCGGCGCGGTGCTTGAGCGGCGCGTCGCAACCGCGGATGACGTCGGCGTCGTGGGTCTTGGCGCCGGCCGCGATTTCGCCGATGGTCTTGCCGGACACGGTGGCGCAATCGGCATGCAGGCGGCCGGCGGCCAGCAGTTCGTGCATCACGGCTGGCACGCCGCCGGCGCGGTGGAAGCCCTCGCCCAGGTGTTCGCCGGCGGGCACGCAGTTCACCAGCAGCGGCACGTCTTCGCCCAGCCGCTGCCAGTCGTCCAGGCTCAGGTCGATGCCGGCGTGGCGCGCCATGGCGATCAGGTGCGGCGGACAGTTGCTGGACGCGCCCAGCGCCGAGGCCACGACGATGGCGTTCTCGAAGGCCTCGCGCGTCAGGATGCGGGACGGGCGCAGGTCCTCGCGCACCATGTCGCAGATGCGCAGGCCGGTGGCGTAGGCCATCTGCCCGCGTTCGCGGTAGGGCGCGGGGATGCTGGCGCAGGTGGGCAGCGACATGCCCAACGCCTCGGCCAGCGAATTCATGGACAGCGCCGTGCCCATGGTGTTGCAGTGGCCGATCGAGGGCGAGGAGGCGGTGGCCAGCGTCATGAAGCCTTCGTAGTCCAGCTTGCCCGCGGCCATCAGGTTGCGGGCATGCCAGATGACCGTGCCGGACCCGACGCGCTGGCCGTCATGCCAGCCGTCCAGCATCGGGCCGCCGGACAGCACGATGGCGGGAATGTCGACGGTGGCCGCCGCCATCAGGCAGGCGGGCGTGGTCTTGTCGCAGCCGGTGGTCAGCACCACGCCGTCCAGCGGATAGCCGTGCAGGATCTCCACCAGGCCCAGGTAGGCCAGGTTGCGGTCCAGCGCCGCGGTCGGGCGGCGGCCCTGTTCGGCCAGCGGATGCACCGGGAACTCCATCGGGATGCCG
Organism: Achromobacter sp. CSND-B12; assembly: GCF_052906545.1. Classification (NCBI taxonomy): domain Bacteria; kingdom Pseudomonadati; phylum Pseudomonadota; class Betaproteobacteria; order Burkholderiales; family Alcaligenaceae; genus Achromobacter; species Achromobacter sp. CSND-B12. The sequence goes on from NZ_JBREGJ010000001.1 coordinate 5,492,258, forward strand.
CCGGCGTCGCGGATGCCGGCCTTGATGCGTTCGGCCAGCGCCAGGTGGTGGCGGTTGCAGGGCGCCAGGTCGCTGCCGGTCTGGGCGATGCCGATGATGGGCCGGCCCGATTGCAGTTCCTGGCGCGTCAGGCCGTAGTTCAGGTAGCGCTCGACGTAGATCGCCGTCATGTCGGCGTGGGCGGGATCGTCGAACCATTTCTGGCTGCGCAGCTTGCGGGGAGTGTCGGTCATGGGTGCCTCGTGTGCTTCGGTGATGCGTGGCGCGCCGGCGGGCGCGCCGGGGACCTAATTGCGTGCCTTGCTGATCTCGGCGTTCAGTTGCCGGACCAGGTCCGGGCCGAGTTCCTGGGTGTACTTGTCGACCACGGGCTGCACCTTCTCGCGCATCCGCGCCACTTCCTCGGGCGACACGGTGTTGATCTTCATGCCCGCCTTTTCCAGCGTGCCCATCGCCTTGAGCGAATCGGCGCGGCTGTCCTTGCGTTCGAAGTCGCGCGAGGCCTCGGCGGCCTGGCGCACCAGCTTTTGTTCGTCGGGCGAGAGCTTGTCCCACCATTTCTTGGACGCCAGCACCACCCAGGGCGTGTAGACGTGGCGGGTGATCGTCAGGTAGGGCTGCACCTCGTAGAACTTGCTGCTCTGGATGGTGGTGATGGGGTTCTCCTGGCCATCGACCGTGCGCGTTTCCAGCGCCGTGAACAGTTCCGAGAACGGCATCGGCACCGCGTTCGCGCCCAGGGTGTTGAACACGCCCAGCGCGATCTGGTTCTGCATCACGCGCAGCTTGATGCCCTGCATGTCCTCGGCGCGCACGATGGGGTGCTTGGAGTTGGTCATGTTGCGAAAGCCATTTTCCCAGTACACCAGGCCCACCAGGCCCTTGGCTTCCAGCTTCTTGAGCAGGTCCTGGCCGAGCTGGCCGTCGAGCACCGCGTCGGCTTCTTTTTCGCTGTTGAACAGGAACGGCAGGTCGAACACGCCGAATTCCTTGACCATGCCGGCCAGCGGCGCGGTGGAGCCGACCATCATTTCCTGCGCTCCGCCGACCAGCGCGCCCTGCATCTGCTCGTCCGAGCCGAGGTTGGCCGAGCCGAAGGTCTTCATCTTCAGCTTGCCGCCGCTGATCTTCTCCAGCTCCTGCGCCAGGTGGCGGGCGGCGCGGCCCTGCACGCTGTCCTCGTTCAGGCCGTAGCCGAAGCGGATCAGGCGCGGCTTGACGTCGGCGGCCGCGGCGGCGCCGGCGAAGGCGCAGGACAGCGCGGCCGCCAGCACGACGAGACGGGTCTTGAAACGGATGTTCATGGTTGTTCCTCCTTGGCTTCTTCTGAATGGCGCGGGGTCGGCGCCTCTGTGTACGGGCCTCAGTGCATCCAGCTCGCGGGGACGGTGATCAGCTCGGGAAAGATCACCAGCAGTACCAGCAGCAGCGTGTAGGCCGCGACATAGCGCCACACGCCCCTGCAGATGGTTTCCATGTTGATGCGGGCCACGCCGCAGACCACGTTGAGCACGGTGCCGACGGGCGGCGTGAGCAGGCCGACGCAGCCCACCATGACGAACATCACGCCGAAGTAGACCGGGTCGATGCCGGCCTGCGTGACGACCGGCATCAGCACCGGCGCCAGGATCAGGATGGTGGGCGTCAGGTCCATCACCGTGCCGATCAGCGTCAGCAGGACCAGCAGCGCGAACATCAGCAGCTTGGGGTGGTCCAGCACCGGTTCCAGCAGGGCGATCAGGTCCTGCGGCATGTCGGCCAGCGTGATCATGTAGGACGAGACCATGGCGGCGGCCACCAGGAACATCACCACGGCGGTGGTGCGGGCGGCGTTGATGAACAGCGGCAGCAGGTGGCGCAGGCCGATCTCGCGGTAGACGAACAGGCTGATCAGCAGCGCGTAGACGGCGGCCACCACCGCCGCTTCGGTAGGCGTGAAGATGCCGCCGCGCAGGCCGCCGATGATGATGACGGGCAGCAGCAGCGCCCAGGCCGATTCGCGCAGCGCCCGCAGCCGGGCGCTCCAGGGCTGGCGCGGCGCGGGCTTGATGGCGCCGTGCTTGCGCGCCACCCAGGTCCACACCGCCACCAGCGTCAGGCCCATCATCAGGCCGGGCGCGATGCCGGCGAAGAACAGCTTGGTGATGGAAACGTTGGTGGCGACGCCGAAGATGATGAACGAGATCGACGGCGGGATGATCGGCGCGATGATGCCGCCGGCCGCGATCAGGCCGGATGCCTGGCCGGCGTCGTAGCCTTTCTCGCGCAACATGGGAATCAGCAGCGAGCCGAGCGCGGCCGCGTCGGCCACGGCCGAGCCGGACAGGGCCGCCAGCAGCACGCTGGCGAAGATGGCGACGTAGCCCAGGCCGCCCTGGATGTGGCCGACGAACATGCTGGCCAGGTTGACGATGCGGCGCGAAATGCCGCCGGCGTTCATCAGTTCGCCGGCCAGCATGAACAGCGGCACCGCCATCAGCGTGAAGCTGTTGGCGCCCGACAGCATGTTCTGCGCCAGGATCTGGGTATCGAAGAAATCGAGTTGGAACATCATGGCGACCGCGCTCAACAGCAGCGCGAACGCGATCGGCATGCCCAGGGCGATGAAGCCCAGCAGCACCAGTAGGAAAATGGTCAGGATCATTGGGGCGGGTCCGAACGTGGAGGCAAGGGGCCGGGGTCAGACCAGCGGGTCTTCGGGGCTGGATTCCGCGGGCAGCGGGCCGCCGGCCAGCACGCGAACCAGGTCGAACAGGGTCAGCAGGCCCATTGCCACGGCGGCGTACAGCGCGGCGGCGTTGAACACCGCCAGCGGCATCGCGGTCACGGGCAGGCGGGTATCCAGGCCGATCAGGGTCTGGGCCCAGCTGCCGTCGGCCAGCAGCCACAGCATCCACAGCACCAGCAACTGACAGACCACGTGCGAGACACGGCGCGCGGCCGGCCCGAAGCGTTCCACCAGCATCGTGACGCCGATGTGCTGGTGATCGCGCAACGCCAGCACCGCGCCCAGGAAGATCAGCCAGACGAAGGCCAGCCGGGAGATTTCGTCGGAGGCGTTGATGCCGGAATTGAACAGGTAGCGCATGGCGACATTGCCGAACAGCAACACCACCATGACCGCCAGGCAACCGGCCATCAGCCAGGTCTGCAATCGAGCGCACCAATCCGCCGCGCGCGCCATCGGGCCGGCACCGGGCCGCCCCGGGGGGGAACCATGCATGCTTGTCTCCTCGTTCCGTTTTCCGGAATTTTTATGGGTATCGCGGTGTTGATGTTAGCGCTAACATTTTTGGTTTGGCAAGCCCTGATCTTTACGTCAGACTACGGACTCGCCAACCGCTCAGAACGGCCGATGTCCATCCGAAAGCCCCGCAGCACCCGCGCCGGCCGCGTGACCATGCAAGAGGTCGCGCGCCGCGCCGGGGTCAGCGCGATCACCGTGTCGCGCGCCTTGCGCACCCCCGACAAGGTGGCCGAGGCGGTGCGCCTGCGCATCACCCAGGTCTGCCAGGAACTGGGCTACGTGCCCAACCATGCCGCCAGCGCGCTGGCGTCGGCGCGCTCGCAGACCATCGTGGTGCTGATTCCGTCGTTGAGCAACGTGGTGTTCGTGGACATCATCAGCGGCATCAAGGAGGTGCTGGACGAGCAGGGTTATCACCTGCTGATCGGCGTCACGGGATATTCGCCCGATGCCGAGGAGGCGTTGTTGCGCAAGTACCTGCAGCACCTGCCCGACGGCCTGATCCTGACCGGCATCGACCACAACCCGGGGGTCTGGGAACTGCTGCGGGCGCAGGGCATGCCCACGGTCCATACCATCGAAACCCTGGAGGACAGCGATGGCATGAGCGTCGGCTTCTCGCAGTTCGATTCGGGCTACGCCGCCGGCCGGCACCTGGTCGAGCGCGGTTGCCGACGCATCGGCATCGTCGGCGCCCAGCTGGATCCGCGCTCGCTCAGGCGCTGTGAAGGCTGCCGCCAGGCCCTGCGCGATGCCGGCCTGCACGACCCGGCGCTTGAGATCATGACGCCCGAGAAGTCCTCGATCGCGCTGGGGGCGGCGCTGCTGGAAGCCCTGCTGGCCGAACATCCCGATTGCGACGCGGTGTTCTTCTGCAATGACGACCTGGCGCAGGGCGCGGTGTTCCAGTGCGGCCGGCTGGGCGTGAGCGTGCCCGGCCAGATGGCGCTGGTGGGTTTCCATGACTTTGCGGGAACGGCCTGGACCACGCCGCCGCTGTCGACCATCGCCACGCCGCGCTACGAGATTGGCCGGGAAGCGGCGCAACTGCTGATGCGCCACCTGGCGGGGCAGCCCATCGCGCAGCGTCACGTGGACCTGGGCTTCACGCTGGTGCGGCGCGAAACCAGCTGAAGCCGTTGCCGGCTAGCCGGCGCGGCGCAGCGCCAGGAATATGCCCGACGCCATGATCATCGCGATGCCGGCCAGCGCCAACCCGTCGGGGGGACGCTGGAACCAGAAGGTGCTGAAGGCGACCGCCAGCAGCAGCTGGAAGTAGTTCAGCGGCGCCAGCGTGGCGGCCGCCACCCGCTGGAATGCCGCGATCAGCAGGATCTGCGCCAGCCCGCTGCAGGCGCCCAGGCCGACGATCAACGCCATGTCGGTCGGGCCCGGCCAGGGATCCGGCAGGAAGAAGGGCGCCGGCAACGCCGTGACGATCAGGCAGATGAACGCCGTATAGGCGTATTGGACCGGCCCGGCCACCTTGCCCGACAGCTTGCGCGTCAGCACCTGGAAGATGGCGTAGCTGACCGCGGACACCGCCATCAGCAGCGTGCCCAGCCAGGGCAGGTCGCCGCCCGGCCGCACGATCAACAGCATGCCGACGAAGCCCGCCGCCACCGCGGCCCATTGCACCGGCCGCACGCGTTCGCCCAGCAGCCAGGGCGACAACGCCACCATGATGAGCGGCGAGGTGAAGTAGATGGCCGTGGCCTCGGACAGCGGCATCCAGATCAGCGCCGTCATGAAGCAGGTGCCGACCGTTGCCAGCATGACGCCTCTGAGCACCAGCAGGGGCTTGTGGGGGACGGCGCGCAGGCCGGGCCAGCGCTGGCGCCACAGCAGCGCCAGCGCCAGGATCGCCACGGCGATATAGCGCACGATGTTCAGGAACGGCGCCGGATAGCGGGCCAGCATCTGCTTGGATCCGGCATCGAAGGTGGCAAAGGCCACCAGCGCCGCGAAGAACAGCAGGATGCCGGCCTGGCGCGAGCCGGCGGCCGGGGCCGGGATGGAGGAAACGGCGGCGGGGTTGCTCATGGCAGGGTTCAGGCGCGGGCCAGGCCTTCCAGGAATGCGTCCAGCGCCTGGCCGATGGCCTGCACCATGTAGCCGCCTTCCTGCACCACCACCGTGGGCACGCCCAGGCCGGCCACGCGCGCGCCGATGTCGCGGTAGGCGTCGATGTCCAGCCGCAGCACGCTGATGGGATCATCCTTGTAGGTATCGAAGCCCAGCGCCAGCACCAGCGCCTGCGGCCCGTAGCCGGCCAGCGCCGCCAGCGCCGTGTCCAGCGCCCGCAGGAACGGGTCGTTGCCGGCGCCGTGCGGCAGCGGCAGGTTGAGATTGCAGCCCTCGCCGGCGCCATGGCCGCGCTCGTGCGCATAGCCGGTGTAGAACGGGTAGTAGCCGGCGGGATCGGCATGCAGCGACACCGTCATGACGTCGGCGCGCTGGTAGAAGATGTTCTGGGTGCCGTCGCCATGGTGCGCGTCGACGTCCAGCACCGCCACCTTGGACCAGGTCTGCAACAGCCGGGCCGCGGCGGCCGCGCTGCTGTTCAGGTAGCAGAAGCCGCCGGCGCGGTCGCGATGGGCGTGGTGGCCCGAGGGCCGGCACAGGGCATAGGCCGCGCCGCCGCTGGCGGCCACGTGCTCGGCCGCGGCCACCGCGCTGTGGGTGGAGCGCAGCGCCGAGCGCCAGGTGTGCGGGCCGATGGGGCAGGACAGGTCGCTCAGGTAGTAGCCGGTCTGCGCCACGATCGACGGCGACGGGCAGGGGCCACGGCCAGCCGTTTCGATGCGGCCGCTGTAGTAGGGCGACAGGTTCGGCAGCACTTCCGGGCCGGGATCCACGCCCGGCCCCCTGAGCGCCTGCCAGCGCGAAAACGCGCTTTCCAGGTAATCCAGGTAGTCCGGACTGTGAATGCTCTCGAGCGGCTGGCGGCCGTAGTCGGGCGGCGCCTCGACCGCGATGCCACGGGCCGCCAACGCGCCTTGCAGGCTGTGCGCGCGCGACGGCAGGTCGGTGGGAGCGCTGATGCGTCCCAGCCGCATGAACTGCTGCGGCGTGTGCAGCAGCTGTTCTTCCGAGAAAAACGCCTTCATGGTGTTCCTTTGCGCGTCAGTGCGAACAGCCGGAGTCCGGAGCCTGCCCCGGCTGCTTGATCTCGATCTCGACGAACACGAATTCGGTGTCGCCGGGGTTGATGACGTTGTGTTCGACGCCCACCGGCCGGTAGTAGGACACGCCGGTGGTGAGCTGGCTGGTGACCTGGCCGTTGGGCGTATCCAGCAGCAGCGGGCCGGTGGTCTGCGGCACCACTACGTAGTTCATGCCGTGGCGGTGCCAGCCGGTTTCACCGCCGGGCGGAAAGCGCCATTCGGTGACGGTGACCTGGTCGTTGTCGATCTGGACGGTGGGCACGGCGGGCGGGCGTTGCATGCGAGTCTCCTGGTTGTGATGGCCGCTTCAGGCCGCGGCCTGCGCCTGGGTCGGATCCCAGTGCTGGCCGGGCACGGCGGCGATGAGTTGTTGCGTGTAGGCGTGCTGCGGGTTGTCGAAAATCTGGCTGGGCGATCCGTATTCCACCACTTTGCCCCGGTGCATGACCAGCACCGAATTGCAGATCTGGGCGGCCACGCGCAGGTCGTGGGTGATGAACACCAGCGCGATCTTCAGGCGCTGCTGCAGGTCGTGCAGCAGTTGCAGCACCTGCGCCTGCACCGACACGTCCAGCGCCGACACCGATTCGTCGGCCACCAGCACCTTGGGTTCCAGCGCCAGGGCGCGGGCGATGCCGATGCGCTGGCGCTGGCCGCCGGAGAACTGGTTGGGGTAGCGGTCGAACGCCGACGGGTCCAATCCCACCAGCGACAGCAGCTCGCGCACGCGAGCCTCGGCCTGGGCGCGCGGCACGCCGTTGGCGACCGGGCCGTCGCTGATGATGCGGCCAACGGTATGGCGCGGGTTGAGCGAGGCGAAGGGATCCTGGAAGATCATCTGGATGTCCTTGCGCAGCGGCCGGAAGCGCGATTCGGGCATGGCGGCGATGTCCTGGCCGTTGAAGATCAACTGGCCGCCGTTGATGCCGACCAGCTTGAGCAGGCACTTGCCGATGGTCGACTTGCCCGAGCCGGACTCGCCGACGATGCCCAGCGTCTCGCCGCGCCGCACGCTGAAGCTGACGCCGTCGACCGCATGCACCTCGCGCTTGCCGCCCAGCCAGCCATGGCCGACGACGTAGGTCTTTCTCAGGTCCTTCACCTCCAGCACCGGTTGTTCCGGCGTGGCGGCGGCGCGTTCCTCGCCGCGGCGGTGCGGCACCGCGGCGATCAGGCGCTGGGTGTAGGGATGGCGCGGGCGGTTCAGCACCTCCTCGGCCGGGCCCTGTTCGACCAGCACGCCTTTTTCCATCACCGCCACCCGGTGCGCGATCTCGGCCACCACGCCGAAATCATGGGTGACGAACATCACGCCCATGCCCTTTTCCTTCTGGATGCGGGCGATCAGCGCCAGGATCTGGGCCTGGGTGGTGACGTCCAGCGCCGTGGTCGGCTCGTCGGCGATCAGCAGCGCCGGTTCCAGCGCCAGCGCCATGGCGATCATGACGCGCTGGCGCTGGCCGCCCGACAGGCGGAAGGGATAGACATGGTAGAGCGTGGCCGGATCGGGCAGGCCGACGAAGGCCAGCAGTTCCAGCGTGCGCCGCATGCGTTCCGGTCCGGGGTAGGCGTTGTGGACCCGCATGACCTCGTTGATCTGTTCGCCCACCGTCATCAGCGGATTCAGCGCCGACAGCGGTTCCTGGAAGATCATGGCCATGTCCTTGCCGCGCATGCCTTGCAGGGTGGCTTCGTCCTGGCGCAGCAGGTCGGTGCCGCGCAGCAGGATGCGGCCCTGCTGCGGCGTCAGGTAGTCGGGCAGCAGGCCCATGATGGCGTTGGCGCTCATGGACTTGCCCGAGCCGGACTCGCCGACGATGCAGAGGATCTCGCCGGCGTGGATGTCGTATGACACGTCCTGCACCGCGAACGGACGGTCGCCGCCGCGGGGCAGGGCGATGCTGAGGTTCTGGATGGACAGCAGGGGCGGGGAAGCGTTCATGCCGGTCTCCTATTCGCCGCGCTTGCGCAGTTGCGGGTTGAGGGCGTCGTTCAGGCCTTCGCCGATCAGGTTGATGGCCAGCACGGTCAGCAGGATGGCCACGCCCGGCCACACGCTCATCCACCAGGCTTCGCGGATCATGGTGCGGGCCGCGCCGATCATGAAACCCCAGCTCATCTCGTTGCGGTCGCCCAGCCCCAGGAAGGACAGCGACGACTCGGTCAGGATGGCGGTGGCCACCATGAACGAGGCCGAGACGATGATGGGCGACATGGCGTTCGGCAGGATCTGCGTGCCGACGATGCGCGCCGGCGTCTGGCCGATGACGATGGCGGCCTGCACGAACTCGCGCTGCTTGAGCGTCATGAACTCTGACCGCACCAGCCGCGCCGCGGGCGGCCAGGACACCACCGCGATCGCGCCCATGATGGAATACATCGACGGCCCGAGGATCGCCACCAGCACCACCGCCATCGCCAGCTGCGGGATGGTCTGGAAGAACTCGGTGAAGCGCATCAGCGCGTCGTCGACCCGGCCGCCGCAGTAGCCGGCGATGGCGCCCACGACGATGCCGAACACCAGCGCCACGGCGGTCGACAGCAGGCCCACCATCAGCGAGACCCGCGCGCCCCACACCAGGCCGGCGGTGATGTCGCGGCCCAGCATGTCGGTACCGAAGGGGTAGGCCGCGTCGGTGAAGGGCGGAATCAGCGGATCGGCCACCATCATCCAGGGCGAATCCTCGTACAGCAGCGGCGCGGCCAGCGCCACGATGACCACGGCCAGCACGATGGCCAGTCCGGCCACCGCGCCGTAGTTGCGCATATAGCGTCGGGCGAATTGCTTCATGCCGCGGCTCCTTGCTGCGCGCCCGCGCTGATGCGTGGATCGATCAGGCGATACAGCACGTCGGTCAACAGGTTGAACACCACCACCATGATCGAGGTCACCAGGAAAATGCCCAGCAGCAGCTGGTAATCGCGTTGCAGCAGCGCGTCGAACATCAGTCGGCCGATGCCGGGCCAGGCGAACACGGTCTCGGTCAGCACCGCGCCGCCGGCCATCTGGCCCAGCTGGATGCCAGCGAAGGTGATCACCGGCAAGAGCGCGTTGCGCAGCACGTGGGCGCGGATCACGCGGCCGGGGCTGACGCCCTTGGCGCGCGCGGTCTTGACGAAGTCCATGCCGATCACTTCCAGCATCGAGGCGCGCGTCAGGCGCACGTACACCGCCATGAAGAAGCAGCCCAGCGTCACCGTCGGCAGGATCAGGTGCTGCGCGATGTCGGCGGCGCGGGCCCAGCCGGTCAGGCCGGCGCCCACGGTTTCCATGCCGAAGGCCGGCAGCCAGCCCAGCACCACCGAGAACAGCAGAATGCCCATCAGCGACAGCCAGAACAGCGGCGTGGCGTACAGCAGCAGGGCGCCGGTCATGACCGAGCTGTCGATCCAGCGGCGCTTGTTGCGGTAGCGCGCCTTGGCCGCGACCACGCCCAGCAGCACGCCCAGCACGATCGAAAAGACGAAGGCGCAGGACATCAGCAGGAAGGTGGCGGGCAGGCGTTCGACGATCAGGTCCAGCACCGGCACGTGGTTGCGGTAGGAAAAGCCCAGGTCGAGCTGGACCACGCCCTTCAGGTACAGGAACAACTGCGTCAGCACCGGCTTGTCCAGCCCGAACGCGACGCGCAGTTGCTCGACGTAGGCGGCATCGCCCGCGCCGGCCTGGCCCGCCAGCACGGCGGCGGGGTCGCCGGGCGCCAGGCGGATCAGGAAGAAATTGATGATCACCACGCCCAGCACGACCACCAGGGCCTTGCCGATGCGTGAAACCAGGAAAGACAGGAATTTCATGCTCAGGGTCCTCCGTGGACGGGCGCGGACGTCCGTCGCGCGGCCGGGCGCCGCAAGCGAGCCGGGGTTGGCTGCGCTTGCGGCTTGCGGCGCTTACTTCTCGATGTAGACGTCGTCGAACGACTCGTTCAGGCCGATGGCGGTCTTGACCAGGTTCTTGACGTTGGCGCGATACAACGTGGGGAACTCCATGTCCACCAGGAAGCCATTGGCGACTTCATTGACCAGCGTGGTCTGCAGCTGCGTGTAGAGCGCCTGGCGCTTGGCCGGATCGACTTCGGACGCGGCGGCTTCCCACTGCTTGTCGGTCTCGGGGTTGCTGTAGCCCTGCACGTTGGCGAACGGCGATCCCTTGACGATGTTGGACGAGATGTACAGGCGCTGCACGCCCAGCGCCGGATCGCCGTACTGGTAGGTGAAGTTGGTGGTCAGGTCGAAGTCCCAGTTGCCGGTGCGGCTGGCCCAGCCGCCGGCGTCGGTCGATTCCAGGTTGACCTTGAAGCCCAGTTGTTCCAGCGCCTGCTTGGTGTATTCGCCCAGACGGTCCCAGGTCGAGCCGTACGGGAAGCTCAACTGGCGGATGGTGTAGTCGCCAGGCTTGATGCCCGATTCCTTGATCAGCGCGCGCGCCTTCTTCATGTCGAAGGGCATCGGCGGCATGTTCTTGTCGTAGAACATCTCGGTGGTGACGAACGGGCTGGTCGAGACCTTGCCCAGGCCGAAGAAGATGTTGTTGACCACCATGTTGCGGTTGATCGCGGCCATCACCGCCTGGCGCACCTTCAGGTTGTCGAAGGGCGGCTTGCGCATGTTGAAGATCAGGTAGGCCTGGGGCGAGAACATCTCCCAGCCGGCAGTGGTGTATTCCACCTTGGGCAGGGCGCGCAGGCGCTTGATGTCGACGTTGTCGACGTCGCCGCCACGCAATACGTCGACGCTGCCGCGCTCGAACGCCACCGCGCGCGAGGCCGCGTCCGGGATCACGTTGAACACCAGCTCATCCAGGTAGGGTTTGCCGGGCTTCCAGTAGTCGGGGTTGCGCGCCAGCTTGATGTATTCGCCACGTTTCCATTCCTTGAACACGAACGGGCCGGTGCCGATCGGTTTCTGGTTGGCCGGGTTGGTCATGTAGTCGGTGCCGGCGTAGATGTGCTTGGGCATCATCGGCGCGAAGCCGGGTTCGAACATCAGCATGAAGGCCGGGAATGGCGATTTCAGCTTGATGACCACCGTCTTCGGGTCGCTGGCCTGCACCGAATCGACGAACTTGTTCAGAATCACGCGAGCTCGCGCATGGGTCTTGGGCAGCATGTCCGACAGCGTGAAGACCACGTCGTCGGCGGTGAACGGCTTGCCGTCGTGCCACTTGACGTTGTCCTGCAGGTGGAAGGTGTAGGTCAGGCCGTCGCTCGAGGCTTCCCACGACTTGGCCAGGCCGGGCTGGGGCTTGAGGTCGGTGCTGTACGTCAACAGGCTTTCGTAGATCTTGCCGGCGACGAACTGGGTGGGACCCTGCTGGTTGATGGCCGTGACGATCACGGGCGGCTCGGGCTGGACGATCATGTTGAGCGTGCCGCCCTTGGTCTGGGCCAGCGCCTGCGTGGCGGGCAAGGCGGCCGCCAGGACCAGGGCGCCGATGCTGAGGGAGAACCAAGTCTTCGATTTCACTGCGAGCCTCCGGGCTGGAAGAGGGTTGTCAGGTGGCCGCGCGTCACGCGGCGTGTGCCGGCTATGACAAGCAAACCTCGTGCCACCTGTTTCTCGGGGAACTGCGGGGTGGAGCTGCTACAACAATGCTACGTATGGGTGCAGAGACGGCGCCGCGCACCAATGCGGCGACAGACGAGGTGCACGGTGGGTGCGCTATTGGGTGATGTCGATCCAGGTGGTTTTGAGGTCGCTGTACTTGTCCAGCGCGTGCAGCGATTTGTCGCGGCCGAAGCCCGACTGCTTGACGCCGCCGAACGGGACCGTGATGTCGCCATCGGCGTAGCAATTGACCCACACCAGGCCGGCGCGCAGGCGGCGCGACAGGCGGTGCGCGCGGCCCAGGTTGGCGGTCCACAGGCCGGCGCCCAGGCCGTACGAGGAATCGTTGGCCAATGCGATGGCTTCGTCTTCCGTATGGAAGCGCTGCGCCGCCAGCACCGGGCCGAAGATCTCCTCGCGGATCAGCGTGCTGGAGGCGTCGGCGCAATCGAAGATGGTGGGCTCGATGTAGAAGCCGCCGCTCTCAGCGTGCAACTGGCGCCCGCCGATGCGCAGTGTCGCGCCCTCGGCCTGGCCGGCCGCGATGCGCGCCATGACCGAGCGCGTCTGGCGCTCGTCGACCATGGCGCCCAGCGCCGTGGCCGGATCCAGCGGGTTGCCCGGCCGCATCTCGGCGGCGTGGTGCGCCACTTTTTCCATGAAGGCGTCGTAGATGGCGTCGTGCACGTACAGGCGCGAGCCGGCGATGCACACTTCGCCCTGGTTCGAGAAGATCGCCAGCGCGGCGATCAGCGCGGCGCGGTCCAGGTCGGGGCAGTCCTCGAAGACGATGTGCGGCGACTTGCCGCCGCATTCCAGCCATACGCGCTTCAGGTTCGATTCGCCCGAATAGCGCATGAAGCGCTTGCCGGTGGCGGTGGAGCCGGTGAACGCCACGCAGTCCACGTCCGGATGCAGGCCCAGCGCGCTGCCCGCGACCGGGCCCGTGCCGGGCACCACGTTGAACACGCCCGCGGGGATGCCGGCCTGCTCGGCCAGCGCCGCCAGCCGCAGCGCGCTCAACGACGACTGCTCGGCCGGCTTGAGGATCACGCTGTTGCCGGCGGCCAGCGCCGGCGCGACCTTCCAGGCCGCCATCAGCAGCGGATAGTTCCAGGGAACCACGGCGGCCACCACGCCGAGCGGTTCGCGCGTGACCGTGGCCAGGGCATTGCCGCCCGTCGGTGCGATCTCGTCGTAGCGCTTGTCGATGGCCTCGCCATACCAGGCGTAGCAATGCGCGGTTTCGGGCAGGTCGAAGGCCAGCGCGTCGCGGATCGGCTTGCCCATGTCCAGGGTTTCGATCAGCGCCAGTTCCTCGCTGTGTTCGGTGATGAGCTGCGCCAGCCGCGTCAGGCGCGCCTTGCGTTCGCGCGGCGCCAGTTGGGACCAGACGCCGGCTTCGAAGGCGCGGCGGGCGGCCGCCACGGCGCGGTCGACGTCGGCCGCGCCGCAGGCTGCCACGTCGGCCAGCTTGCGGCCGTCGATCGGGCTGGTGGCCACGAAGGTGGCGCCGTCCGCGGCGTCGACGTAGGCGCCGTCGATGTAGGCCTGGCCGCGCAGCGTCAGCGCAGCGGCGCGGGCTTGCCAGTAGTCGAGGGTATGCAGGGTCATGACGAGGTCCTCGATTCAGCGCGCGGCGTTGGCGCGGGCCATCATGGCGTCCAGCAGCACGTTGCAGCCGGCTTCCAGGTGCGCGGGCTGCGCGTCTTCGATTTCGTTGTGGCTGATGCCGTCCTTGCACGGCACGAAGATCATGGCGGTGGGCGCCACGGCTGCCATGTAGACGGCGTCGTGGCCGGCGCCGGTGACGATGTCCATGGCCGGCAGGCCGCGGCGCGCGGCGCCCTGGCGCACCTTCTCCACCAGATCGGGATCGAACGGGGTGGGGCGGAAGTACTGCACGTCCTTCACCTCCACCTGCACGCCGTGCCTGTCGGCGATCTCGCGGCAGGCCTCGCGCCATTGCTGGTCCATGCGCGTGAGCGTGGCCTCGTCCTCGTGGCGCAGGTCGGTGGTGAAGCGCACCTGGCCCGGGATCACGTTGCGCGAGCCGGGGTGGGCATGGATCTCGCCCACCGTGCCGCGCCCGTGCGGCTGGTGCGCGTTGGCGATGTTGATGACCGCCTGCACCAGGTAGCTGGCGGCGAACAGCGCGTCGCGGCGGATGCCCATGGGCGTGGGGCCGGCATGCATCTCCATGCCGGTCACGGTGACGTCGTACCAGCGCAGGCCGAGCGAGCCGGTCACCGCGCCGATCACTTTTTCTTCGTGCTCCAGGATCGGACCCTGCTCGATGTGGGCCTCGAAATAGGCATCCACCGGGCGGCCGCCGACCGGTTCCGTGCCGGCGTAGCCGATGGCCTGCAGCTCGTCGCGCACCGCCAGTCCCTTGGCGTCGCGCGCGCTCAACGCCGTCTCCAGCGAGAACTTGCCGGCGAACACGCCCGAGCCCATCATCACCGGCACGAAGCGCGAGCCTTCCTCGTTGGTCCAGATGGCCAGCTCCAGCGGCGCCTCGGTCTGCACGCCGGCATCGTTCAGGGTGCGCATCACTTCCAGTCCGGCCAGCACGCCGAAGCAGCCGTCGAACTTGCCGCCGGTGGGCTGCGTGTCGATGTGGCTGCCGGTCATCACCGGGGGCAGCGAGTCGTTGCGGCCGGCGCGGCGGGCAAAGATGTTGCCCACCTGGTCCACGCGGATCGTCAGGCCGGCGTCGCGCATCCAGCCGGTGACCAGGTCGCGGCCCTGGCCGTCGAGCGCGGTCAGGGCCAGGCGGCAGTTGCCGCCCTTGGGCGTGGCGCCGATCTCGGCCAGATCCATCAGGGATTGCCAGAGCCGGTTGCCGTTGACGGACAGGGATGAAGTCATGGGGATCCTCGTTCGGTGTTAGTGGGTGGAGGCGGCGGCCTGGCGGGCCAGCGCCGCGTCGCGGATGGCGGTGAGGGTCTGGCCGGGGGCGATGCCGTCGGCGTCGTAGCGGATTTCCAGCAGCGCGGGCCGGCGTTCGCGCTCGGCGTAGGCCAGCGCGCGGTCGAACGCCGCGGCGAAATCCTCGGTGCGCTCGACGGCTTCGCCATAGCCGCCGTAGCCGCGCACGATCTGTGTGAAATCGGGGTTCTCGAAGTCCAGCGCGATCGGGCGTCCGGGAAACTCGCGTTCCTGGTGCGCGCGGATGGTGCCCCACATGCCGTTGTTGAACACCAGCACCACGATGCCCAGCCGGTACTGCTGGGCCACGCCCAGTTCCTGCAGGTTCATCTGGAAGCAGCCGTCGCCGGCATAGCAGACCACGGTCTTGCCGGGGTATTCGAGTTTGGCCGAGACCGCCGCCGGCAGGCCGTAGCCCATCGATCCCACGGTGGGCGCCAGGCTGGTGCCCGGACCGGTGAACTGGCGATAGCGGTGCGGATACAGCGCGTAGTTGCCCGCGCCCACCGTGATGCAGGCGTCCGGCGCCAGCCGCTGGTTGACCAGCGCGGCCACGGCGTCCAGGCCCAGCGGGCCGGGCGAGGGCAGCGGCGTGAGCGAATCCAGGTACTCGGCATGGGCCGCGCGCACCGCCGCGCCGCGGGGCGTGGCGTGGGCAGGCCGCAGCGAGGCGACCGCTTGTGCGAACCCGGCCACGCTGGCCGCGATGGCCTGGGTCGGGGCGTAGACGCGGCCCGGTTCCTGCGGATCCGGATGGACATGGATCAGCGCCTGCCGCGGCAGCGGGCTCTCGATCAGCTGGTAGCCCTCCGTGGTGGCCTCGCCCAGCCGCGTGCCGACAGCGAGCACCAGATCGGCGTTCCTGATGCGGGCCCGCAGCGCCTCGGTCATGCCCCAGCCCATCTGGCCGGCGGCATTGGGATGGCGCTGGTCGAAACATTCGAGCCGGCGCCATGCGGTCGCCACCGGCAATTCGAAGCGTTCGGCGAAGGCGGCGATCTGCCCGATCGCGTCGGCATTCCAGCCGCTGCCGCCCAGCACCATGACGGGCCGTTCGGCCTGGTCGAGCAATTGGCGCATGCGTTCCAGGTCGGACTGGCCGGGGCTGGCGGCCACGCGCTGGTAGCGCGGCATGTCGGCCACTGTCGCGGTGCCCCACAGGGTGTCTTCCGGCAGCGCCAGCACCACCGGGCCAGGGCGGCCGCTGGTGGCGGTGGCGTAGGCGCGCGCCACGAATTCCGGAATGCGGTCGGTGCGGTCGATCTGCGCCACCCATTTGGCCATCTGGCCGAACATGCGGCGGTAGTCGATCTCCTGGAAGGCCTCGCGTTCGTAGAAGTCGTTGCCGACCTGGCCGACGAACAGGATCATCGGCGTTGAATCCTGGAAGGCGGTATGCACGCCGATGCTGGCATTGGTGGCGCCCGGACCGCGTGTGACGAAGCAGACGCCCGGTTCCCCGGTCAGCTTGCCATGCGCCTCGGCCATGTAGGCGGCGCCGCTTTCCTGGCGGCAGACCACCGGTTCGATGGCGCCGCGATGTTCATTGAGCGCATCGATGCAGGGCAGGTAGCTCTCGCCCGGGATCATGAAGATCCGGCGCGTGCCGTGGATGCGCAGCTGCTGCATCAAAATCTGGCCGCCATTGCGCGGCAGGGGGGCTACAACCGTCATGCAAACACTCCCGGGGAGGTGCTGTCCGCGTCCGGCGCGGACTGGTTTCATGGCAAGGCAGGGGCGCGGCGGCGCCGGCGGGATGGCGAGCGAAGCCTAGATGTCGGGCCGGATGCTCCCGTCGTCGTCGCCGAAGTCTTCCCGCAGGCGCGCCAGGATGCCGATCAGGTGCGCATGCATGGCATGGCGCGCGCGGATCGGATCGCGCGCCAGGATGGCGGTCAGGATGCGCTGGTGCTCGGCATGGGCGACCGCCCAGACCTTGGTGTTGACGAAGTAGTCCTGCATGCGGCTGAACACCGGGCTGGCCAGGCTCAGGCTCCACAAATGCGCCACCGCCGCCGCCAGCGCCGCATTGCCGCAGGCGGCGGCGATGGCGCTGTGGAATTCGCGGTCGTGCCAGCCCGGCGCGTCGGTCAGCGACATGGCTTCGTGGGCCGCGCGGATGGCGGCGATCTGCGCCGGCGAACCCTGCTGCGCGGCGAGCGCGGCGCACTCGGGTTCGATCAGCATGCGCGCTTCGAGCAGGTCGAAGGGACCGATATCGTCCTGGGTGGCCGCCTGGGCGCTGGCGGTGAGGGCGGGGGCGGCCTCGCGCGTGGCGGTGACGAACACGCCGGTGCCCACGCGCACTTCCACATAGCCTTCGATCTCCAGCGCGATCAGCGCTTCCCGGATCGAGGCCCGGCTCACCTGCAGTTGCTCGGCCAGTTCCCGTTCCGACGGCAGCCGGCCGCCGCGCGGGAAATCGCCCGCGCGGATACGCCCGGCGATCTGGTCGGCGATCATGCGATAGAGGCGGGTCACGGCGACGGCTTGGAAGGTGTTCATCTCGGTACTGCAAATTTTGGTCAGGTGGTCAGGCCACCAATATAGGTAGCTTCCCCTTGAAATAAAAGTAAAAAACGCCAAACAGAGGGAAAACGATCAGAGGGATTTCCCTCTTCCTATCTGGTGGTCAGGCCAGCTAGGGGGCACCTGTGCGGGTAGGCCGCGGGCAGGGGGCTTTACAGTTTCAGAACAATTGCCGAACAAATCCCCCGGCGTTGGAGCCGGACCGGATCTGATAATTCCTGCGCCTCGAAACGGGGCGACAGGGCGGGGCATCGCGTACGCCAGGAACGGGAGAGTGGCGTGCAATCTGGCGTCAAAGAGACGTGGAAACCGGGGCTGTGGCAGACCGGCATCGGCATGGCGGTGTTCGCCCTGGCCTGGCTCTGGTTGTCGAACCGGATCGTGCTGGTCCCGCCGACCGACAACATCGAGCAATTGATCTGGGTGCGCAGCCTGGAATGGGGTTACTACAAACATCCGCCGCTGCCGACCTGGCTGCTGTGGCCGGTGGTGCGCCTGCTGGGCTGGAATGCCTGGGCCACCTATGTCCTGGGCGCGGCCTGCACGCTGGGGGCGTTCGCGCTGTTATGGAACATGCTGCGCGGCATGCGCGGCGAGGCCTATGCCGCGACGGCCGCGTTGGCCGGCCTGTGCATCACGTTCTACAACGGCCGGTTGTACTTCTACAACCACGAGATCGTCCTGATTCCATTGGTGGCGGGGTGCGCGGCGGCGTGCTGGCAGGCCTACAGCACCCGCAAGATCGGCTGGTGGGTCGTGCTTGGCCTTTGTCTTGGGTTGGGCGCGCTGGCCAAGTACCAGGCCGCCGTCGCGGGACTGGCGGTGCTGGCGTTCTGGTGCCGCCGCAAAGCCTGGCGCGACCCCATGCAGCGGTTCGGCCTGCAGGTCGCGGGCCTGACCGCGCTGGCCGTGTTCGCGCCGCACCTGATCTGGTTGATCCACCACGATTTCGAGCCGCTGCGCTATGCCATGTCGTCGTCACTGGCCGCCGGCCTGCCATGGAGCGGGCGCGCGCACGAGATCGCCAGATGGTGGGGCGACCAATTGCTGAACCGCGCGCTGCCGGCCTGGGTTTTCCTTGCGGCGCTCTGGGTAGTGGGCCGTGGAGATCGCAACGCGCGCGCGGCGGCGCCGGCCGCGGACGGCGACGCGGCGCGCGCGCTGTTGCTGTCGTTCGGCCTGATCCCGCTGCTGTTCGTCAGCGTGATGACGTTGATCTCGGGTTCGCATATCCAGTTGCACTGGGGCACGCCGTTCCTGCTGTTCGTCGTGCCGGCGGCGATGGAGCTGACGCGATCGGCCTGGCAGGCGCCTTTCCGGCCGCGCCGGGCGGTCCTGGTGTTCGTGCTCATCCAGCTGTTGCTGATGGCGCGGGTGGAATTGACCGGCCCCAATGGCGCCGGCCTGATGCGGCGCGCCTCC
Organism: Achromobacter sp. CSND-B12; assembly: GCF_052906545.1. Classification (NCBI taxonomy): domain Bacteria; kingdom Pseudomonadati; phylum Pseudomonadota; class Betaproteobacteria; order Burkholderiales; family Alcaligenaceae; genus Achromobacter; species Achromobacter sp. CSND-B12. The sequence goes on from NZ_JBREGJ010000001.1 coordinate 5,511,098, forward strand.
GACTGGCGTTACTTCGACGCGCAAGCCCTGGCGGACACGCTGCATCCGCGCGCCGTCGCGGAACTGGGCGGTCCGGTGCGCGTGATCTCGGGGCCGTGGGAGGAGTCGGGCGCATTGGCGTTGAGGCTGCCCGGGCAACCGTTGGTATTGATCCACGGGCAGCTGCGATTCAGCCCGTGGGTTGGCGCCGACCTGCTGGCCGCGTGTGGTGCCCTGGAATTGAGCAAGGGCCGGACGCGGCCCGATGGCTTCGCGCCGGTGGGACCCGCGTTTCCGTCGCTGTACTGGCGGGTCTGGCGGCCAGCCACGGATTGCGGCGGCGATGCCGCGCCATAGCGCGGACAGGGATCGTCCGGGCGGTGGCGATGGACGGGAAGGGCGGGCGGCGGCGCATGTCCGCGGCCCGGCCGGCCGTCCCGCTTCGCTGAACGGGGAATCAGGTTCCGGAATCGGGTTCCGGCGTCTGCGTGAAGGCGCGCACCAGGCGCGCAATGCCGTCCAGTTCGTCGTGCGCGCCAGTCGCCCATTCGGGCTTGTCGAAAGGGCTGTCCGATGGCGTGTCGTCCAGATTGGCCTTCAGGTCGTCCAGCAGCTCCAGCGCCATATCGGTGGCTTGCGGGCTGCCGCGGGTGGAAAGGGCGATGGCGATCGCCAGCGCCTGGCGCAGCGCGAGCAGGCGGCCGTCGAGTTCGGTGTCCACGGGGAAGGTCCTTGTGATGGGGGGAATCCCCGCATTTTACGGGGCGGGGCGCCGCCACGCGCCGGGACCGGCAGTTTCGGTTGTTGCGCCCCTTTGCCTGCCTGCGAGCCCGTTTGCGCAAGATCAAGGCCTGGGGGGAGCCTCAGGCGAATAATCAAGGGTATGCAAGCCGTCCTACGCCCACTTTCCGCCGAACCGCCGGCCACCGCGGCCGAACCGTTCTTTCCGCCCCAGTTGCTGGCCCGGCTGGACAAGAACGGCCCTCGCTACACCTCCTATCCCACGGCCGACCGCTACCACCCCGGTTTTGCCGAAGCCGAATACCGCCAGGCCTTGCGGCAACGGCGCGAGGCCTGTACGAACGAGCCCCTGTCGCTCTACGTACACATTCCGTTCTGTGATTCCGTCTGTTACTACTGTGCCTGTAACAAGGTCATCACGCGCCATCACGATCGCGCCGCGCGTTACCTCGATGCCCTGGCGCGGGAAATCGCGTTGCACGTGGCCGAACTGGGCGCGGGCATGCCGGTCTCGCAGCTTCACTTCGGGGGCGGCACGCCCACCTTCCTGTCCGACGAAGAACTGGACCGCCTGATGGCGGACTTGCGCGGCGCATTCCGTTTCGAACCAGACGCCGAAATCTCCATCGAGGTGGATCCCCGCACGGCCACCCCGCAGCGGCTGGAGAAATTGCGACGGCTGGGTTTCAACCGGCTGAGCTTCGGCGTGCAGGATTTCGATGCGCGCGTGCAAGTGGCGGTGCATCGCGTGCAGTCCTTCGAAGACGTGCGCGACCTGATGCAAAGCGCCCGCGCGCTGGGCTATGCCTCGATCAACGTCGACCTCATCTACGGCCTGCCGCTGCAGACTGCCGAATCCTTCGCGCGCACCATCGCCCAGGTCAGCGCGTTGCGGCCCGACCGCATCGCGCTGTACGCCTACGCCCACCTGCCGGAACGCTTCAAGCCGCAGCGGCGCATCAATCCGCTCGACCTGCCCGACCGCGCTACGCGGGTCGGGCTGCTCAGCGCGGCCATCGAAGGGTTCCTGAAGCAGGGCTACGCCTACATCGGCATGGACCATTTCGCCTTGAACACCGACGCCCTGGCCATCGCCAAGCAGCGCGGCCAATTGCATCGCAACTTCCAGGGCTACAGCACCCAACCCGATCGTGATCTGGTCGCGCTCGGCGTATCAGCCATCGGCCGCATCGGCGATACCTACAGCCAGAACGCCAAGGACCTCGACGAATACTACGCCGCCATCGAATCTGGCCGGTTTGCGGTCGAAAAGGGACTGGCGCTCGATGCGGACGATCTGGTCCGCCGTGAGGTCATCATGGACATCATGTGCCAGGGGCGCGTGGATTTCGCGCGCGTGGAGGCGCGCCATGGCCTGCGGTTCGGCACGTATTTCGGACCGGAGCTGACGCAGATGGCCAACCTGGCCGAACTGGGATTGGTGAACCTGGGCGCTGGCGAACTGCGCGTGACCGGCCTGGGCTGGTATTTCGTCCGGGCGGTCGCCATGGCGTTCGACGGCTATCTGCGCAGCGCCAGCACGGGCGCCAGCTACTCGCGCATCATTTGAGGCGCCGGAGTGGGCGTCGGCGTCGTGCGATGACGGCCGGCCGCCGGGTGGGGGTCATTCCGCGAATTTTTCGCGCAGGAACAGGGCCAGCGCCAAATCGTCGGACAGCTGCAGCTTGCGCATGGCGCGGCGCTTGTGGGTGCTGACGGTCTTCTTGCTGCGCTTCAGGCGCATGGCGATCTGCGTGACCGACATCCCCTGGCTGATATGACGCAGGACTTCGACCTCGGAAGTGGTCAGCAGGGCATGCGGCGGCCTGGGGGACAGGGGGCGGATCTTGCCTTCCTGCACGGACAGGAACGGGTCCTTGCGGCTGAGGACGCCGTGGATCATCTCGGGCAGCAGGATCATGCCCCATTGCTTGGCCAGGTAGCCGTTGGCGCCGGCGCGGAACGCCGCATACTGGGTCTCCTGGCGGTTGCCGGCCGAGAACGTGATGATCGCCATGGTCGGGTGATAGCGCCGCAGCCTGCGCAGGTAGTTGACGCCGTCCCAGGGCTCCTGGGGCAGGTAGAAGTCGATCAGGGCGACGTCGCAAGGCGAGGTCGCGAGTTTTTCCAGCAGCCTGCGGGCCGAGGTTTCCTGGTGGATGACGCGGAAGCCGGGGCGCGAGTCGAGGTAGGCGCCGACGCCCAGCGCGACGACCGGATGGTCGTCCAGGATCGCGACCCGGATGACGGGCGGCGGCCGCGACAGCAGCAGGTGCTTGCGAGAATTGGGGCGGTCACCTGCATCGTTGGGTCGCGGCTCGGAAAAGGAGGCGGCGTCCGGCGCTGAGGCAGTATTCATCAAGGCTCCACAGAATGGCAATGGCAACGGTCCGGTAAAAAGGGCGCGCCCGTGGGCGGCAGCTCCGTACTCGCCGTAACCAGTCCGAAATTCGAGTGCGAAGCTTAGGGTCTTACGGCTCGTTCCGGCCAAAAACTAAACGCGAATAAGACGAAACTACATTCGTAATAACGTAGCGCGACGTTACTGGCCCGCTCGCGAGGTGCCGCCCGCGGGGAATAGAATTCCCTTGTTTTCCGGACCGGCATGTGGCCGGACCGCGGCGCAAGGCAAGCATGGCGATGGACGGCAGATGCCCAAGAAGATCCTGGTGATAGGCAGGGACGGCCAACTCGGCTTCGAGTTGCGGCGCAGCCTCGCGCCCCTGGGCGTGGTGACGGCGGTCGGCCGGGCCGATTGCGACCTGACCTATCCGCTGCAGATCGCGCGGCTGGTGCGGCGTGAAAAGCCCGACGTCATCGTCAATGCGGCTGCCTTCACCGCGGTCGAACGGGCGCAAGAGGATGGGGTGCGCGCCATGCGCATCAACGCCGAGGCCGCGGGCGAGCTGTCCGCGCTGGCTGCCGAGCGCGGCGCGCTGATCGTCCATTATTCGTCCGACTACGTGTTCGATGGCGCCAAGCCTGGGGCCTATGACGAGCGCGACACACCGGCGCCGTTGAACGTCTATGGCCGCAGCAAGCTGGCCGGCGAGCAGGCGGTGCGCGCCATGAATCCCGCGCATCTGGTGTTCCGCACCTCGTGGGTCTATGGCGTGTTCGGCAATAGTTTCCTGAAGACCATGCTCATGGCCTTGCGTCAACCAGAGACGCTGCGCGTGGTAAGCGACCAGCGCGGCGCGCCGACGGGCGCCGCCTATATCGCCGATGCCACCGCCCTGGTCCTGGCTCGCTACCTGGCGCGGCCGGCGGACGGGGCCTTTCCGTTCGGCCTGTACCATCTGGCGGCCACCGGCGACGCCAGTTGGCATGAATACGCCTGCTTCATTGCCCGGCAGGCCCGGCGCGCCGGCCTGGCGGTCACGTTGACGCCCGCCGACATCCGCGCAGTGCCATCCGATCAATACCCCACCACCGCGCGCCGTCCGTTGAATTCGCGGCTCGACAGCCGGCTGCTCGAGCGCACCTTCGGAATCCGCGCCCCGCACTGGGAGGACGGGGTGACCCATGCCCTGGCCGCGATCGCCGACAGCCGCAACCTGGCCTGATCCGGACACGCTTCTTGCCGGCACTGTCGTGCCAATGTCACGAAAGGGGGCGCAAAAGGTGCTACAATCGGCAACGATAAAGCCCGTCAGTTTCGCTGGCGGCGCATCGCCAGGTTGTCCTGAAATTACCCCGCAAGGTCCGAATACCATGTTTTTCCCGCTGGCACGAACTACGACCCGGAACTTTCGCCCTATGTCGCGTTAGTTTTTCGTGCGTCGGGTTTCACCGTGTCAGGTCAGCGGTAGGACTCAGCAAGACAACCAGATAAACGCGGCTACCAGCCGCGTTTGTCGTTTCTGAATTTCGTTTCTTTTTCCCAAGAACCCCAGGAAGCACTCCCGATGGTACAGATCACATTGCCCGATGGTTCGCAGCGCCAATACCCGGGGCCGGTCACGGTCGCCGAAGTGGCGCAGTCGATCGGCGCGGGATTGGCCAAAGCCGCCTTGGGCGGCCGCGTGACCTTTGACGGCGCCGACTCCACGCTGGTCGACACCAGCTACCGCATCGAGGGCGACGCCCGCCTGGCCATCGTGACCGCCAAGGACGCCGACGGCCTGGACATGATCCGCCATTCCACGGCCCACCTGCTGGCCTATGCCGTCAAGGAGCTGTTCCCCGACGCGCAGGTCACCATCGGCCCCGTGATCGACAACGGCTTCTACTACGACTTCTCGTACAAGCGCCCGTTCACGCCGGAAGACCTGGCCGCCATCGAGAAGAAGATGGCCGAGCTGGCCAAGAAAGACGAAGTCGTGACGCGTGAAGTCTGGTCGCGCGACGACGCCGTCGAGTTCTTCAAGGGCATCGGCGAAAAATACAAGGCCGAGATCATCGCCTCGATCCCGTCGAACGAACCGCTCAGCCTGTACCGCGAAGGCGAATTCATCGACCTGTGCCGCGGCCCGCACGTGCCGTCCACGGGCAAGCTGAAGGTCTTCAAGCTGATGAAGGTGGCCGGCGCCTACTGGCGCGGCGACAGCAAGAACGAGATGCTCCAGCGCATCTACGGCACGGCCTGGGCCACCAAGGAAGAACAGGAAGCCTACCTGCACATGCTGGAAGAGGCCGAGCGCCGCGACCACCGCAAGATCGGCCGCGAGCTCGACCTGTTCCACTTCCAGGACGAAGCGCCTGGTCTGATTTTCTGGCACCCCAAGGGCTGGGCGCTGTGGCAGCAGGTGGAGCAGTACATGCGCTCCGTCTATCGCGACAACGGCTACCAGGAAGTGAAGGCGCCGCAGATCCTCGACATCTCGCTCTGGAAGAAGACGGGGCACTGGGACAACTACCGTGAAAACATGTTCACGACGGAGTCCGAGAACCGCGTCTATGGCCTCAAGCCCATGAACTGCCCGGGGCACGTGCAGATCTTCAACGCCGGCCTGCACTCGTACCGCGAGCTGCCGCTGCGCTACGGCGAATTCGGCCAGTGCCACCGCAACGAACCGTCCGGCTCGCTGCACGGCATGATGCGCGTGCGCGGCTTCACGCAGGACGACGGCCATATCTTCTGTACCGAAGAACAGTTGCAGGACGAATGCGCCGACTTCACGGCCCTGCTGCAGAAGGTCTATCGCGACTTCGGCTTCACCGAAGTGCTGTACAAGGTCGCCACGCGCCCGGAAAAGCGCATCGGCTCGGACGAGGTCTGGGACACGGCCGAACAGGCCCTGATGGAAAGCCTGCGCCGCACCGGCTGCGAATTCGAGATCTCTCCGGGAGAGGGCGCCTTCTACGGCCCCAAGGTCGAATACACGCTGAAGGACGCTATCGGCCGCCACTGGCAGTGCGGCACGATCCAGGTCGACTTCTCCATGCCCGTGCGCCTGGGCGCCGAGTACGTGGACCAGAACGACCAGCGCCGTCCGCCCGTGATGCTGCACCGCGCCATCCTGGGTTCGCTCGAGCGTTTCATCGGCATGCTGATCGAAAACCACGCCGGCGCGATGCCGCCCTGGCTGGCTCCGGTGCAGGCCGTGGTGTGCTGCATTTCCGAACCTTCGGCCGATTATGCGGCTGAAATCACGCAAAGCCTGAAAAAACAAGGCTTTAGAGTAGAGTCCGATTTGCGCGGTGAAAAAATCACTCGTAAAATTCGGGAGCACAGCCTGCAAAAGGTGCCGTACATCCTCGTCGTCGGCGACAAGGAGAAGCAAAACGGTACCGTCGCCGTACGCGGATTGGGCGGTCTGGACCTCGGCGCCATTGCGTTCGACGACTTCGTCGCCCGCCTGTCCGAAGACGTATCCACCCGCCGCGACGTCAATCAACCCGATGGCAGCGCTGCTTAACATTTCTAGGAGCTTTCAACATCGCCACTGAAAAAGCCAATCGCATCAACGGTGAAATCCGCGTCCCCGAGGTGCGCCTGATAGGTCTGGACGGAGAACAGCTGGGCATCGTCAAGATTGCCGATGCGTTCCGTCTTTCCGAGCAAAACGACGTGGATCTGGTGGAAATCGCGCCGAACGCCGAGCCGCCGGTCTGCCGTTTGATGGACTACGGTAAGTTCAAGTACCAAGAGCAGAAGCGTCAGGCCGAAGCTCGTTCGAAGCAGAAGGTCATCCAGGTCAAGGAAGTCAAATTCCGTCCGGCCACCGACGAGGGCGACTACCAGGTCAAGCTGCGCAACCTGCGCCGCTTCCTCGAGGAAGGCGACAAGGCCAAGGTGACGCTGCGGTTCCGCGGCCGTGAAATGGCCCACCAGGAACTGGGCATGCGGGTACTTGAGCGTGTGCGCGACGATCTGCTGGAATTGGCCCAGGTCGAAGCCATGCCGAAGCTCGAAGGCCGTCAGATGGTCATGGTGCTGGCGCCCAAGAAGAAGGCTGCCCCCGCGGGCAAGCCGGAATCGGCGGCATAAAGCTCCTGCCGGCCTTCCCGTCCGGGAAGGCCTGGCCGCTCTTCTCCGCGACCCGCCGTCCAGCCCATGTTCGGCGGGTTCGCTTATTGGGCGGCTCTGCGCTACGATGTCATAGATAGCCGCCTTCCCGAAAGGGAAGGCGGTGTACGTTCGGGGTGTCGCGATGCATGTTTTGTTCGTTTTGGATCCCTTGCCGCTCTTGAAGGCGTACAAGGACAGTTCTGTCGCCATGATGCGTGCCCTGGTGGCGCGCGGGCATACGCTCAGCGTGGCCATGCAGGGCGACCTGTACATCGAGACCGGCACGGTCAAGGCCGTCACCACGCCCATCGAGCTGGTGGATGGCGCCGACCTGCACGGCCATGACTGGTGGCGCGAATCGGCGCCGCAGGACCTGCCGCTGGCCGATTTCGGCGCGGTGGTGATGCGCAAAGACCCGCCTTTCGACATGGAATACGTGTATTCCACCCACCTGCTCGAATACGCCCAGGCGCAAGGCGCCAAGGTGTTCAACGGTGGCGCGGCGATCCGCAACCATCCCGAGAAGCTGGCCATCACCGAAATCAGCGAGTTCACCGCTCCGACGCTGGTGACGCGCAACATGGCGCGCCTGAAGGCCTTCCACGACACCCACCACGACGTCATCGTCAAGCCGCTGGACGGCATGGGCGGCACCGGCGTGTTCCGCCTGCAGCCCAAGGACCCGAACCTCAACGCCATCCTGGAAACGCTGACCGACAACGGCGCGCGCACCATCATGGCGCAGCGTTACATCCCCGAGATCGTCAAGGGCGACAAGCGCATCCTGCTGATCGGCGGCGAACCGGTGCCGTATTCGCTGGCGCGCATCCCGCTGGCCGGCGAAACCCGCGGCAACCTGGCCGCGGGCGGCCGTGGCGTGGCGCAGCCGCTGTCGCCGCGCGACCGCGAGATCGCCGAGGCGGTGGCCCCCAGGCTGGCCGCGCGCGGCCTGCTGCTGGTCGGCCTGGATGTCATCGGCGACTACGTCACCGAGGTCAATGTCACCAGCCCCACCTGTTTCGTGGAAATCGCCGAACAGACGGGTTTCGACGTCGCGGGCATGTTCGTCGAGGCGCTGGAAAAGGCCGTGGCGACGGGTGCCGTGGCCGCTGCCGCCTGAGCGCGCCGGAATCCGCCATGACCACGGGTATCGTCATCGTCGTGCACGCGCCGCTGGGCGCCGCCATGCGCGAATGCGCCAGCCATGTCATGGGCAACCTTGACGGCATGCTGGCGATCCACGACATTCAGCCCGAGGACTTGCCGGACGACCTGGCGCCCGCGGTGCTCAAGGATATCCTGGAGCAGGACCATGGCGGCGGGGTGTTGGTGCTGACCGACCTGATCGGCGCCACGCCCGCCAATATCTCCAAGCGCGCCGTGGCCGATGCCCAGGCGCAGGGCATCCAGTGCTGTGTGCTGGCGGGCCTGAATACCCCCATGCTGCTGCGCGCCTTGACCTACCGTAGCCTCTCCCTGGCGGAGACGCGCGAAAAGGCGCTGGCCGGCGGGGTGCAGGGCGTGTTGCGGGTAGACTGACGGGCAGGAACTTGTCCTATTATTTCGGCTAATATTTCAAGCCGATGAGTGGTTCGACAATTTGCTGCAATCACCAACTGCGGCGTGATGCCGTGGTCATAATATCTCCTATGCCTAATACAGACATTGTCATCAGCAATAAACTGGGTTTGCATGCGCGGGCGGCCGCCAAACTGACGCAACTGGCGAGCAAGTTCTCCAGCGAGATCTTCATCTCGCGGGGCGCGCAGCGGGTCAATGCCAAGAGCATCATGGGGGTCATGATGCTGGCCGCCGGCCTGGGCGTGACCGTCAAGCTGGAGGCTTCGGGCAGCGATGCCGAGCAGGCCCTCTCCGAAATTGAAACTCTGTTCGACAGCAAATTCGGTGAACAGGAATAGCAGCGCTTCCGAATCCGCCGGCCCGGACGACGTCCGGGCCGGCATGTCCGCGGCCGGTACCGCGGTTCTTGCACATGACGGGGATGGCTCAGCCAGCCCCGTTATTTGTTTGTACGGCAAGGGCGTGGCGCGCGGTTACGCCATCGGCCGCGCGGTGGTCATGGGGGCGGCGGCGCTGGAAGTCGCGCACTACCGCATCGCGCCCGAGGACGTGCCGGCCGAGAGCAGCCGCCTGACCGAGGCGCTGGCCTCGGCGCAGCAGGAACTGCGGCAACTGGCCGATACCCTGCCGGCCGATGCGCCGCGCGAGCTGGGCGCGATGCTCAATGTGCACAGCCTGTTGCTGGGCGACCCGCTGCTGGCCGAGCAGACGCTGGCGCTGATCGCCGAGCGGCACTACAACGCCGAATGGGCGCTGACCACGCAGGGCCAGATCCTGGGCCAGCAGTTCGACGCCATGGAAGACGAATACCTGCGCGAACGCGGCGCGGACGTGCGCCAGGTGATCGAGCGGGTGCTGCACGTGCTGTCCGGCACCTCGGCCATCCTGCCGGACATGTCGCACATGGGCGGCGACGAGGCGCTGGTGGTGGTGGCGCACGACATCTCGCCGGCCGACATGCTGCGCCTGCGCGGCGGACGCTTCGCCGCCTTCGTCACCGACCTGGGCGGGCCGACCTCGCATACCGCCATCGTGGCGCGCAGCATGGGCGTGCCGGCCGTGGTGGCCATGGGCAACGTGCGCGAGCTGGTGCGCGACGGCGACATGCTGATCATCGACGGCGCCGCCGGCGCGGTGGTGGTCAATCCGTCGGAACGCATCCTGCAGGAATACCGCCGCCGCCAGGCCGCGTACGCCGATGAGCGCGCCGAACTCGGCCTGTTGCGCGACGAGCCGTCGGTCACCCTCGATGGCATCGACATCGTCCTGCACGCCAACATCGAACTGCCGGAAGAGGCGGCGCTGGCGCTGGCCTCCGGCGCGCACGGCATCGGCCTGTTCCGCAGCGAATTCCTGTTCATGGGGCGTCCGGACCTGCCGGGCGAGGAAGAGCAGTACGAGGCCTACGCGTCCGTCGTGAAGGTGATGGCGGGCCGTCCCGTCACCATCCGCACGCTCGACATCGGCTCGGACAAGACGCTGGACGGCGAAGCCACGGTGGCCACCAATCCGGCGCTGGGGCAGCGCGCCATCCGTTACTGCCTGGCGCGCCCGGAGATGTTCGCGACCCAGCTGCGCGCCATCCTGCGGGCCTCGGCCCATGGGCCGGTGCGGCTGCTGATCCCGATGATCGCCCACATGCACGAGGTGGTGGCGACGCGGGCCGCCATCGAGTCGGCGCGGCGCGAGCTGGATGCGCGCGGCCAGGCCTATGCGGCGCACATGGAAGTGGGCGCCATGGTCGAAGTGCCGGCCATCGCCATCGCGATCGAGCCCTTCGCGCAGGCGCTGGATTTCCTGTCGATCGGCACCAACGACCTGATCCAGTACACGCTGGCCATCGACCGCGGCGACCACGACGTGGCGTCGCTCTACGATCCTTTGCATCCGGCGGTGTTGCGGCTGGTGGCCCACACCATCAATGCCGGCGAGCGGGCCGGCAAGCCGGTGGCGGTGTGCGGCGAAATGGCCGGCGATTCGCGCATGACGCGGCTGCTGCTGGGGCTGGGGTTGACCGAATTTTCCATGCATCCGCAGCAACTGCTGGACGTGAAGCGGGAAGTGCGGCGAGCGCACACCAACGCGCTGCGCGTGAAGGTGGCCAGCGCCTTGAACCGGGCCTTGCCAGTGGATCTGGATACGCTCGATCTGGCCTGAGAGCCGCTGACGCCGGGGCCTCGCCCCAACGAACGGAAAGCCCGGCGCATGCGCCGGGCTTTTTTTGCGCCGGCGGGCGCGGGGGGAGGGGCACCTTGGGAGGGGCAGGCCGCTTGCGTCTGGCCCGGCCTTCGAAACGGGATCGCCGGGACGAAAAAAAGCCCCCTGCGAAGAGGGGGCTTCCCGTGGCCCCGCCCGGCAGCGGGCGGGGGTGACGATCAGCTGTGATAGGCCGATTCGCCGTGGCTGGTGACGTCCAGCCCTTCGCGTTCCTGGTCTTCCGGCACGCGCAGGCCACACAGGGCGTTGGCGATCTTGTAGGCGATCCAGGCGACCACGCCCGACCAGACGATGGTCAGCAGCACGCCTTCGAGCTGCACCCAGAGCTGGCCCAGGATCATGCCAGGCTCGGCCAGGCCCGGGCCGCCCAGGGCCTGGGCGTTGAAGATGCCAGTCAACAGGGCGCCGACGATGCCGCCCACGCCGTGCACGCCGAACACGTCCAGCGCATCATCGGCGCGCAGCAGGCGCTTCAGGCCATTGACACCCCACACGCAGACCACGCCGGCAACCACGCCGATGATCAGCGCGCCCACCGGGCCCACCAGGCCTGCGGCCGGGGTGATGCCGACCAGGCCGGCGACGGCGCCCGAGGCGGCGCCCAGCATCGAAGGCTTGCCCTTGATGGCCCATTCCGTGAACAGCCAGGCCAGCACGGCGCCAGCGGTGGCGATCATGGTGTTGAAGAAGGCCAGGGTGGCGTTCTCGTTCGCGGCCAGGGCGGAGCCGGCGTTAAAGCCGAACCAGCCCACCCACAGCAGCGCGGCGCCCACGAAGGTCATCGGCAGGTTGTGCGGCTGCATGGCTTCGCGGCCATAGCCGACGCGCTTGCCGACCACATACGCGCCCACCAGGCCGGCCACGCCGGCGTTGATGTGCACCACCGTGCCGCCGGCGAAATCCAGCGCGCCCTTGGCATTGAGCAGGCCCGGCGCCGTTTCCGAGGCGAACCAGACCATGTGCGCAATGGGGATGTAGGCGAAGGTGAACCAGATCACCGTGAACACCAGCACCGCCGAAAAGCGGGCGCGTTCGGCGAAGCTGCCGACGATCAGCGCGCAGGTGATGCCGGCGAACGTGGCCTGGAAGGAGGCGAACAGCAGCTCGGTCAGCGAGTTCGACATGGCGTACTTGCCGTCGGCTGGCGTGAACATGCCGGAGAAGAAGGCGCGCGAAAGGCCGCCGAAGAATGCGTTGCCTTCGGTGAAAGCGAGGGAATAACCGTAGATGAACCAGAGGACCAGGCCCAGCACGAACGTGCACATCACTTGCAGCAGCACCGACAGCACGTTCTTGCTGCGTACCAGGCCGCCATAGAACATCGCCAGACCGGGTACGGCCATCATCAATACGAGGAGGGTAGAGACGAGCAACCAGGAGATATCTGCTTTATCCATTTTCAGGCTCCAATGAGTCTTTCTTATTTGTCTACAGCGCAGCTTCGCCGGCTTCACCCGTCCGGATGCGGATCACTTGTTCGAGGGGGGCGGCGAAGATCTTGCCGTCGCCGATCTTGCCGGTGCGGGCGGCCTGTTCGATCGCTTCGATGACCTGGTCCACCAGATGGTCGGGCACGGCGGCCTCGACCCGCAGCTTGGGCAGGAAGTCGACGGCGTATTCCGCGCCGCGGTACAGCTCGGTATGGCCCTTCTGGCGCCCGAATCCCTTCACTTCGGTAACGGTGAGGCCCTGGACGCCGATTCCGGATAGAGCCACCCGCACTTCGTCGAGCTTGAAGGGCTTGATGATGGCGATGATGAGTTTCATGGCATTTCCTCTCATGGTTGCACGTTGGCATCGACAATCAAGCAAATTCCATGCCATGTGGGGCGATGCCTGGAAAGCATAGAGGCAGGCGCGTTTGTTGTGCCGAACCGCACCAACATGGTGCGTCATGCACCATCTGCCAGCCTCAATCCGGTGCATCCCGCCCCCAAGGTGAGGAATGCAACGGAATATGTTCTGGCGCCGCCATTTGTTGCCAGTTGATGCCGGTTTGATCGCGCTCTGTTGCGCTCGCGGTGCGTGATGCGTATCGCCCATGGCCGTGCGCGCCTGGCCGCCGAGCCTTGCGGGGCGGGCTTCGCGCGTCCGTGAAAGCGGTTTCAGGAGCTTGAAAGCGGAGCACGCTCACGCCTAAAAAGGGGGCGGGGCGTGATACGAGGGTTTACACGCATAAGCTTGTTGCCAAAGGTAGGCTGAAGAAGAATCAAGTCCGGCTCATTGCGATGGCAGGGCCTGATCGGGCCGCGACAAGAGGTTCCGGCGTTGCGGCTCTCTGAATACGAAAAGCAATAAAGGAAAGAGGAATGATGAATACCCAACGCAAGACCTTTGCCGTGCTGGCGCTGGCCGCCGCGCTGGCCGCCCTGGCTGGCTGCAACAAGAGCGACGATAAGGCCGCCCCGCCCGCGGCTTCGACCACGCCGGCCCCGTCCACCACCACGCCGGGCACGCCGCCCGCGGCCACCACGCCGCCGGCCACGACCGCGCCGTCCGGCTCGGGCGCCCCCGCCGGCGCCACCGCCGGCCTGCCTGCCGAGTGCGATGCCTACCTGACCCAGGTCAGCGCGTGCATGGACAAGCTGGGCGCCTCCAATCCCGCCGCGGCCAGCTTCAAGCAGCAGCTCGACGCCGCCAAGACTCAATGGGCCACGATCAGCGACAAGACGCAGCTGGCCTCCCAATGCAAACAGTCGGCCGACCTGTTTGCGCAGTCCGCTTCGCAGATGGGCTGCAAGTAACGATGTTGGTAGGGGGCTGCCCCCAAGGCGGCCCGGTTTTCTCCTGTGCTTTGATGGGCGGTCACCGCATGCGGCCCGCCCTCTTTTTTTGCCGCCGGGCCGCCCCAAGGCAAAAACGCCCCCTCGGGGGGGCAGCGACCCGCGCAGCGGCGGAGCGTGGGGGTCTTTTTTTGCCGCCGGGCCGCCCCAAGGCAAAAACGCCCCCTCGGGGGGCAGCGACCCGCGCAGCGGCGGAGCGTGGGGGTCTTTTTTTGCCGCCGGGCCGCCCCAAGGCAAAAACGCCCCCTCGGGGGGCAGCGACCCACGCAGCGGCGGAGCGTGGGGGTCTTTTTTTGCCGCCGGGCCGCCCCAAGGCAAAAACGCCCCCTCGGGGGCAGCGACCCGCGCAGCGGCAGAGCGTGGGGCCGGAAAGCACTACACTTGAGGCACCAAGAATATCGTGAGGCCGCTATGAACAATCGCACCCAGTGGATGGAAGACATCCAGAAGAACATCTCCGACCTGATCGCCCGCAGCCCGGCGGCGGATGTCGAGCGCAACGTGCGCGCCATGATGACGCAGGCGTTCTCCAAGCTCGATCTGGTCACCCGCGAAGAGTTCGACGTGCAGGCCGATTTGCTGGCGCGCACGCGGGCGCGCGTCGATCAGTTGTCCGCCACGGTTGAACAGCTGGAGTCGCGCCTGGCGGCCCTGGACAAGTAATCCGCGCGGACATTTCTGCCACGGCCGCATCCGCGGCCGTTTTCGTTTTCGGCATACTGGCCTTCGATCGCCCTCGGAGACCGCCTTGACTCTTGCCGTAATCGCCAGCTGCACGCTCAGCGGCCTGCACGCCCATGCGGTGCGCGTCGAGACGCACCTGGGGCCGGGCCTGCCGAGTTTCAACGTGGTCGGCCTGCCCGACACCGAAGTCCGCGAAAGCCGTGAACGCGTGCGCGCGGCCATCCTCAACAGCGGCTTCAATTTCCCCGCCGGCCGCATCACGGTCAATCTGTCGCCGGCCGACATTCCGAAGGAGTCCGGCCGCTTCGACCTGCCCATCGCGCTGGGCCTGCTGCTGGCCGCCGGACAATTGGCGCCTCGGGAGGAGGGTGCGCAGGAAGGGGGCGCGGCCGCGGCGCAGGCCGCCGCGCCCGATCCGCTGTTGGCCGGCCTGGTGCTGGCGGGCGAATTGTCGTTGACGGGCGCGCTGGTGCCCGTCTCGGCAGCCCTGGTGATCGCGCTGAGCGTGGCGCGGGAATCGCCCGGCGCCACGCTCATCCTGCCGGCAGGCAGCGCCGAGCAGGCGGCCTGGGTCGAGGGCCTGCGGGTGCTGTCGGCCCGCAGCCTGGCGGATGTGGCGGCTCATGTGGCGGGCGTCTGCCACTTGCCGGACGCCATTGCGGCGAGCTGGCCGGCCGCGCCGCCGGCGCCGTGCCTGTCGGACGTGCGCGGCCAGCCCGGTGCGCGGCGCGCCCTTGAAGTGGCGGCCGCGGGCGGCCACAGTCTCTTGATGGTGGGGCCGCCTGGGGCCGGCAAGAGCATGCTGGCCGCGCGCCTGCCCGGCCTGCTGCCGCCGCTGGCGCGCACGCAGGCGCTCGAGGTCGCGGCTATCGCCGCGCTGGCCGGCGCGCCGGACGCGCGCATGGGCACGCCGCCGTTCCGCGCCCCGCATCATTCCGCGTCCCCGTTCGCGCTGGTGGGCGGCGGCGGCCGCCCGCGTCCCGGGGAGATCAGCCTGGCCCATCACGGCGTGCTGTTCCTGGACGAGCTGCCCGAGTTCAGCCGGCGCACGCTCGAGGCGCTGCGCGAGCCGCTGGAGACGGGTAGGGTGGTGATCGCCCGCGCCCTGCACACCGCCCAGTTCCCCGCCCGCTTCCAGCTGGTGGCGGCGATGAATCCGTGCCCCTGCGGCTGGCGCGGCCACCCGCGCCGGGCCTGCCAGTGCACGCCGGACCAGGTGGCGCGTTATGCCGGCAAGGTTTCGGGGCCACTGCTCGACCGGATCGACCTGTATGTGACCCTGCCGCCGCCCGATCTGGAAAGCCTGCAGGGACCGCCCGGCGAGGCGTCGGCGCCAGTGCGGGCGCGAGTGGCGCGTTGCCGCGAGCGCCAGCTGGCACGGCAGGGCAAGTCCAATGCCGGCCTGGCCGGCGCCGAACTGGAGCGTCATTGCCCCATGGACCCGTCCGCCCAGGCGCTGTTGCTGCAGGCGATGCGGCGATTGGCGGGGTCCGGGCGGGCGCTGCATCGCGCCCTGCGGGTGGCGCGGACCATCGCCGACCTGGACGGGGCGGATACGCTACAGGCCAGCCATGTGGCCCAGGCGGTGCAGTATCGACGGCCGGGGGTATGATGGCGGATCGCCCCTCGGGACTTGGGGCCGCCTCGGTGCGGGGTTCTGTTTCCCCTGGTCCGTCCCTGGTTGTGCTGCCCTGTTGTCCGGCGCCGTGTCCCGGCTCGACAAAACCAGGGAAATCACCATATAATCAAAGGCTTTCCCGGATCCAGGCTACTTTTTTGCCGGCGGTGCGGGGAAGGCCGGGCCAAATGCCCTGGCGGCAGCCGAATGGCGCAAGCCGGGATTCATGGCCCTGGGGGTATTCGAGTAATGCCCCAGCAGTACCCCAGCAGTACCCCCAAGAAGTGGCAAGAGGTCCTCAAGTTTTGCCGCAATGGTGTAGGTCGAACGTTTCCGCCTTCGTGGCTTGGGGCGTTGCCAACCGCCTTGCGACAAGCACCTCGCGTCATGTAAATCAACAATGCGTTCAGTTTAGGGAATCATCATGCCCAAGATGAAAACCAAGAAAAGCGCCGCAAAGCGCTTTCAGGTTCGCGGCAGCGGATCCATCAAGCGTGGTCAGGCGTTCAAGCGTCACATCCTGACCAAGAAGACCACCAAGAACAAGCGCCAGCTGCGCGGTTCGGCGGCGGTTCACGAGACCAACGTGGCTTCCGTGAAAGCCATGATGCCTTTCGCTTGATATAAGGGAGATCTACTATGCCTCGCGTCAAACGCGGCGTTACCGCCCGCGCACGTCACAAGAAAGTCATTTCCGCCGCCAAGGGTTACCGTGGCCGCCGCGGTAATGTGTTCCGTATCGCCAAGCAAGCGGTCATGCGCGCTGGCCAATACGCCTACCGCGACCGCCGCAACAAGAAGCGCACGTTCCGCGCGCTGTGGATCACGCGTATCAACGCCGCCGTCCGCGAACATGGCGTCAGCTACAGCGTGTTCATCGCCGGCCTGAAGAAGGCTGCGATCGAACTCGACCGCAAGGTCCTGGCCGATCTGGCCGTGCGCGACAAGGCCGGCTTTGCCGCCATCGTGCAGCAAGCCAAGGCTGCCTTGGCTGCCTGATCGCGCGCTTTAACTCATCGCGCATCGCTGCAAACGGGGCTGTAATGGCCCCGTTTGCGTTTTGAAGGCTGGATTTCATGACTCAATCGGTTGACGACCTGGTTTCCCAGGCGCAAGAACGGTTCGCCGCGGCCACCGACGCCGCCGCGCTCGAAAACGCAAAGGCCCGTTTCCTGGGCAAGGACGGCGCGCTGACGGTCCTGCTCAAGGGGCTGGGCAAGCTCGATCCCGAGCAGAAGCGCGACATGGGCGCCCGGATCAATCAGGCCAAGCAGAAGGTCGAAGAGCTTTTGAATCTGCGCCGCGCCGCCTTGGCGCAAGCGGAGCTGGATGCCCGCCTGGCCTCCGAAACCATTGACGTATCGTTGCCGGGCCGCGGTCGCGTGCCGGGCGGCATTCATCCGGTCATCCGGACCTGGGAGCGGGTCGAAGAAATCTTCCGCTCCATCGGCTTCGACGTGGCCGACGGCCCCGAAGTCGAGAACGACTGGACCAATTTCACCGCGCTCAACAACCCGCTGGACCATCCGGCGCGTTCCATGCAGGACACGTTCTACGTCGACATGAAAGACGCCGACGGCCTGCCGCTGCTGCTGCGCACGCACACCAGCCCCATGCAGGTGCGTTACGCCCGCATGCACAAGCCGCCCATCAAGGTCATCGCGCCGGGGCGCACCTATCGCGTCGACAGCGACGCCACGCACTCGCCCATGTTCCACCAGGTGGAAGGGCTCTGGATCGCCGAGGATATCTCGTTCGCCGACCTGAAGGGCGTGTATACCGATTTCCTGCGTTGCTTCTTCGAAAGCGACGATCTCGTCGTGCGTTTCCGTCCGTCGTTCTTCCCGTTCACCGAACCGTCGGCCGAAATCGACATGATGTTCACGTCGGGTCCCAACCGCGGCCGCTGGCTGGAGATCTCCGGTTCGGGGCAGGTGCACCCGCAGGTGGTGCGCAACTTCGGCCTGGACCCCGAGCGTTACATCGGCTTCGCCTTCGGTTCCGGCCTGGAGCGCCTGACGATGCTGCGCTACGGCGTCAACGACCTGCGCCAGTTCTACGAAGGCGATTTGCGCTTCCTGCGCCAGTTCAACGAATAACAGACGGCTGATCATGCAATTTCCCGAATCCTGGCTGCGTACGCTGGTCAATCCTCCGATCGCAACCGATGAACTCGCGCACCGGCTCACCATGGCCGGCCTGGAAGTCGAAGACACCGTGCCGGCCGCGCCCGCGTTCACGGGCGTGGTGGTCGCGCACATCGTCGAGATCGCCCCGCACCCGGACGCCGACAAGCTGCGCGTCTGCCAAGTCGATGACGGCTCCGGCGCGCTGCTGCAGATCGTCTGCGGCGCGCCCAACGCGGCCGCCGGCCTGAAGGTGCCGCTGGCCCGCGTCGGCGCGGAACTGCCCGGCGGCATGAAGATCGGCGTGGCCAAGATGCGCGGCGTGCAATCGTCGGGCATGCTGTGCTCGGCGCGCGAACTGGGCCTGTCGCAGGACCATGCCGGCCTGCTGGAGCTGCCGGCCGATATGGCGCCGGGCCAGTCGATCCGCGAAGCGCTGGACCTGGACGACACGCTCTTCACGCTGAAGATGACGCCCAACCGCGCCGACTGCCTGTCGATCCTGGGCGTGGCGCGCGAAGTGGCCGCGCTGACCGGCGCGCCGCTGTCGGTGCCGACCGCCAAGGCCGTGCCCGTGACTTTGGACGAGCTGCGTCCTGTCAGGATCGAGGCGCCGGACCTGTGCGGCCGCTTTGGCGGCCGCGTGATCCGCGGCGTGAATGCGCGCGCGCAGACCCCCGCCTGGATGAAGACGCGCCTGGAGCGCGCCGGCCAGCGTTCGGTGTCGGCGCTGGTGGACATCTCCAACTACGTCATGCTGGAACTGGGCCGGCCCTCGCACGTGTTCGATCTGGACAAGATCCACGGCGACCTGTCGGTGCGCTGGGCCCGCGAAGGCGAGACGCTCGAACTGCTGAACGGCCAGACCGTCACGCTGGATTCGAAGGTCGGCGTGGTGGTGGCAGGCGACCAGGTCGAAAGCCTGGCCGGCATCATGGGGGGCGAGGCCACGGCGGTCACGCTCGACACGCAGAACATCTACCTGGAAGCCGCGTTCTGGTGGCCGCAGTCGCTGGCCGGCCGCGCGCGCCGCTACAAGTTCAGCTCCGAGGCCAGCCACCGCGGCGAGCGCGGCGTGGACTTCGCCACGATTCCGCAGCACATCGAATTCATCACGCGCCTGATCGTCGACATCTGCGGCGGCCAGGCCGGTCCGCTGGACGACCAGATCGTCAACCTGCCCAAGCGCGAGCCGGTGCGCATGCGCCTGGCGCGCTGCCATCGCGTGCTGGGCGTGCCGGTCACGCAGGCCGAAGTCGCAAAGATCTTCGGCAGCCTGGGCCTGGAATTCACGCTCGATGGCGACGACTTCGTCGTCACCCCGCCGTCGTATCGCTTCGACCTCGAGATCGAGGAAGACCTGATCGAGGAAGTGGCCCGCATCTACGGTTTCGAGAACATCCCCACCGTGCCGCCGCTGGCGCGCGCCAAGATGTTCTCGCAGCCCGAAGTGCGCCGCGGCCCGCATGCGCTGCGCCGCCTGGCCGCGGCGCAGGACTACCAGGAAGTCGTCAACTACAGCTTCGTCGAAGCCGAGTGGGAGCGCGACTACGCCGGCAACGACACGCCGGTCAAGCTGGTCAACCCGATCGCCAGCCATCTGTCGGTGATGCGTTCGAGCCTGATCGCCGGCCTGGTGGCCAACATCCGCCACAACGCCAACCGCAAGCAGACCCGCGTGCGCCTGTTCGAACTGGGTCGTGTGTTCGCGCGCGACGATGCCGCCAAGGACGGTCCGCTGGAAGTGGCCGGCGTGCGCCAGCCGCTCAAGCTGGCGGGCGCCGCATGGGGACCGTCGGTGGAAGAGCAGTGGGGCGTGCCGGCGCGCCAGGTCGATTTCTACGACGTGAAGATGGATGTCGAGGCGCTGTTCGGCGCGCGTGGCGCCCGCCTGCGTTTCGAGGCCGCCGCCCACCCCGCGCTGCATCCGGGCCGCAGCGCCCGCATCACGCTGGACGGCACGCAGGTTGGCTGGCTCGGTGAGCTGCATCCGCGCTGGGCGCAGCAGGCCGACCTGGCGCACGCGCCGGTGGTGTTCGAGCTGGACGTGCAGGCGCTCTCCGAAGGCGAGCTGCCGCAGGTGCGCGAGCTGTCGCGCCAGCCCGTGGTGGTGCGTGACCTGGCCCTGTGGGTCGATGCGCCCGTGACCGTCCAGTCCATGCTGGACACGGTGGCGGCGACCGTCAAGGCCGACCCGCAGCTGGCCGTGGTGCAGGACGTGCGCCTGTTCGACGTCTGGCGCGAAAAGCCCCAGGGCGACCAGCCCGTGGCCGAGAAAAGCCTTGCGTTCCGTTTCTGGCTACAGGACACTGAGGTCACACTGGACGAAGCCCGGGTGGCCGCCTGCCTGGCACGCATCAAAGACGCTTTGGTCAGTGCCCACGGCGCGCGCCAGCGCGCTTGAACCATGGGGAACAGTATGCTTGCCGAGCCGCGCACCCTGACCAAGGCCGAGCTGGCCGAACTGCTCTTCGAGCGGGTCGGCCTGAACAAACGCGAAGCCAAGGACATCGTCGATACGTTCTTCGAGGAAATCCGCGACGCCCTGGCGCGCGGTGACTCCGTCAAGCTTTCGGGCTTCGGGAATTTCCAGGTGCGCGACAAGCCGCCGCGCCCGGGGCGCAACCCCAAGACCGGCGAAACCATCCCCATCGCCGCGCGCCGCGTGGTCACGTTCCACGCGAGTCAGAAACTCAAGAGCGTCGTCGAACAGGCCACGCCCGCGGCGCCAGACGCCGAGGAGTGATACGCTTTGTCGGTAATTGTTATCGGCTCTCGACGCATCGCGGCATAGAATTCTCTTATGACACGTACCGAATCCACCGTTACCTTACCGCCCATTCCCGCCAAGCGTTACTTCACCATCGGTGAAGTCAGCGACCTGTGTGGCGTCAAGCCTCATGTCCTGCGGTATTGGGAACAGGAATTCACGCAGCTCAAGCCGGTGAAGCGGCGCGGTAACCGTCGCTATTACCAGCACCATGAAGTGCTGCTGATCCGCCGCATCCGTTCCCTGCTGTACGAGCAAGGCTTCACCATCAGCGGCGCGCGCAACCGTCTGGGCGATGCGCGCGACACGCCACACGACCAGGATGCCGCGGTGCGCCTGAGCGGCGCGGAGATGCAGGCCCTGCGCAACGAGCTGGGCAATGTGTCGACGATGCTGGGCGAGGCGCTCGGCTCGGCCGCTACGGCTTCGAGCGGCAATGCGGTGAGCGCCAACGCCACGGCCTGAGCATGGCGGTGCATTGCACCGCCGTCTATCCGAGTTGATGGCCCCGCGCCATGGGCGTTGTCGTTGAACGCGGCGTGCATGGAGCGCTGAGACCTGTAGTTCACTCTGTCGCATAGTGCAGCTCATCCTGTGGTTTAGTCTGCGATTCAGTGCCTTGCGTGCCATGCGCGAGCCTTGCCTGTGAGTGTTGCGGGCATTGCGTAGGGCACGCAAATTTTTTTTGAGTATTCGGCACTTTTTTTGCACCAATGCGTGCAAACAATTTTTAGGTCTGCTATACTCTTTTTCTTTCGGGGCGTAGCGCAGCCTGGTAGCGCACTTGCATGGGGTGCAAGGGGTCGCGAGTTCGAATCCCGCCGTCCCGACCAGCAATACCCTAGGGGGTTAGTGATGAAAATCACTAACCCCCTTTCTCATTGCGGCCCCAACGCATGGGGCCAAACCCATGGGGGCCAAACCCATGGGGGCTAAATCCGTCGAATATCGGCGGCGCCTGTGGAGTCTTCCACATGCACGGACATGTCGTTCAGTGCTCATTTCGCTCAGTCCTCATTGCCCCTTCGTGATGGTTGCTGCGTTGCCGGCAATTGGAACAGCTGTGAACAGCGGGACGGGTTCGTGGCCGATCCACTCTCCCTTTCGTTATAGTTATCTCCCATGTTCAATACGCTATCTGAAAGGGAGGGATGGTGAGATCAGTCGCAGTGCTGCTGCTTGTTGTATTGACGGGGTGTGCTTCGGTGGAGGATCTGCGAACCGGGGGCACGATCTATGAAGGCGAGACTTCCAAGCCTGTTGCCGAATACGGCCCGTGTGTCTCGGAAAGGTGGTCGAAATTCAGCGCCGGCTGGACGAATTACTACCCAGTGCCCAAAGGGATAGAGATCGTGTATGCCCCCATGTTTGTCGATCTGCTCCTGCGCGCCGTCGAGCAGGATGGGGTGACTCGTATTCACATCGGAAGTCGCGCCGGTTGGCGTGCGACCGATTTCGTTCAAGCGGCCAAAGACTGCGCTTAAGTGTGCGATCGTTCCGGCCGTCGCCTCGTGCGATTGGCCATTTTTGTTCTGTATCCGCAATCATGCCTAAAGTCAGCCCTTGGGGGGCGTGCGGCATTGCCCGCACGGCGCAAGCAGAGCGTCAGAATCTGAACCCGCTGATGTATTCGCCGCAGGAGTTGTAGCTGGTCTTTCCGTTGGTCTTCATGTCATAGCGCAGCACCGTGCCTTGTCGGTGTAGAAGAGAAGATCACGGCAAAGTCGGTGTACTCGGGCACGTAGGCGCTGTAGGACCCATTTGTCGTGCCCATCGGAAACGATTGGTTTTTCCGCGCAAAAACGCGTGGGCGCTGCAGAACTGATACCGGCCCGGGCGCCATCAGTCGATAACCTCCGCGCACGCATCCGTTGGCGCGGCCGCGACGCCGCCGACGACCGGCACGATCTTGATGACGGCGGACGTGACGCGACAAGGCGCAGCGGCCAGGCCGCAGCCCGCGCAGGACAGGCAGAGCAGGGAGATCAGCAACCACTTCATGGGAGATGCGCCGGCGGATGGACGTTGGCACCGTCGGCGAGGCCAGGGTGCAATGGGAAGATTGTGCGTTGCGGGCCTGCCGGCAATAGTGGGGAATTGATGGGCGAATGTAATGACGTTTGCCCGCGATCAATCAGGATGTAACCGGGGCGGGCATGGACGGCTTCGGAGCGGCTTTGTCGCCGGAATAGGCGACCACGGCAACGCCGTCCAGCGTCAGTGGCGTCGGGGTCCGCCTGCGCCGGAAGGGCGCCATCGAGCGGCGGGCCGCCCCTTGGGGTTCGCGGCTGCGCCCCAAGGGGCACCGTACGCCCGGCGTGTCGTTTCAGCCGCGTGTACGCAGCCGTGCCACTGCCGTCAGGATCAGCTGCAGGATCGTCACGATGCAAAGCGCCGCCAGCATCGAGTCCAGCACCATGTTGTCCCACAGGCGCGGCGGACCGACGCGGAACTGGATGCTGTCGAACACCATGCCGGCGGTGAAGCTCGTGGCGAGCGTCCCGCGCCAGCCGCGCAGCGGCACGCAGCGCAGCGCCAGCAGGACGGCAAGGGTGAGAACCCACAGGCGGGGGTCCAAGGCCTGGGCGAGAAAATATGACAACGACTGGAGCTCCGGGAGGATGAAGCCCGCTCAGGCGCGGGCGCACGCCCGTTTTTAACCCAGGATCGGATGACCGGCGTGGGGAAAGCCGATCCGATGTCAGGGAAGGCGGGATTGCAGCGCGATGCGGTTGCCTTCGCTATCGCGGATTTCGGCCACCTGCCAGCCGGATCCGGTCGGGGTCTTGGGAAACAGCACTTCGCTGCCTAGCGCCTGGGTCCGGCGCAACGCGCCGTCGAGATCGCTCACTCCGAAATAGACGATGGGGCCTTGCCGGGTGGGCAGATAGGCGGGTCCCTGGGCCAACGCCCCGCTGGCGCCGTCTGTGCCTTCCTCGAAGGGGAAATAGGCCATCCTGCTGTCATGCAGGTCGACGATGCCGTCGAACGCGATGCCCAAGACCTGGCTGTAGAAGCGCATGGCGCGTTCGAGGTCGGCGGCGGGAATTTCCACGTGCTGGATCAGATTCATGGGCGGATCGGCAAATGTGTCGGAGCGCCGCGTTGACGCGCGGCGAGGGTTGTGGGATTGTCGCAAGGAAATCGGCGCCCGTGCGCCGCCGCGATGCGAGCCCTGCCATGCCCCACCCGCCGAAACCGGATGCCGCCGTGCGTCACTACCGCTTTGCCTGCCAGGACATCGAGGCGCGATACGGCCATGGCAATTTCGATGATGCCGGCGACCTCGTCGCCGAGGCCCTGCGTGACGTATCGGCTTGGGAGAACCAGTATCCGCTGGCTTTCGAGTTCGACACCGCGCATGCCAATCCGTGGTATCACGCGTTCGTCGCGACGGTCACCGGCCTGCCGGACGACGTTGCGCGGCGTTTCGCGGATCGCATGCGGATGCTCGGCCTGCCGTCGCCGCGCTCGGCCGATTGACCGGAATTCGGCTCGCGCGCTAGGATGCCGCGGCGCGTTCGCGCCTCGTCCATCCGCTACGGAGTCTTCATGGTCACCTGCTATCTGCGTTACGTCATCGACCCCAGCCGTCTCAAGGAATTCGAAGCCTACGGCAAGATGTGGATTCCGCTGGTCGAGAAATTCGGCGGCACGCATCATGGCTACTTCCTGCCTTCCGAAGGGGCCAACAATATCGCGCTGGCGCTGTTCACGTTTCCCAGCCTGGCCGAGTACGAACGCTATCGCCAGCAGTCGATGTCGGACGCGCAGTGCCAGGCGGCGTTCAAGTACGCCGAGGACACGCGCTGCATCCTCAGCTACGAACGCAGTTTCTTCCGTCCCGTGTTCGACTGAGCGCGGGCGCGGCGTGTTTCACCCGGTCGCCGTGCGCGGCCCTGCGCCCGCGTCGGTCGGCCTGTTATGCCTTGATTTGGACCGCTCTGTGCCTGTCGCGGGGCGGGGGCGGCGCGCATAATTTCCCGCATCCGCCATCCGCTCCCAGGAGCCCGCATGCGTTACCGCTACGTCACCGCCGATGTCTTCACCGAACAGGCTTACCAGGGCAACCCGCTGGCGGTGGTGCTGGAGGCCGGGGGGCTGGATACGGGGCAGATGCAGCGCATCGCGCGCGAGTTCAATTATTCTGAGACCAGTTTCGTTTTACCGCCGCGCGATGCCGGGCACACGGCCTGGGTGCGCATTTTCACGCCCGACCGCGAGGTGCCGTTCGCGGGCCATCCGAATGTGGGGACGGCGGTAGTGCTGGCGCGCGAGATGATCGCGGCCGGCCAGCCGGCGCCGGCGCGCTTTGTGTTCGAGGAGGAGGCGGGGTTGGTGCGTATCGACCTGCGTTATGGCGAGGACGGCGGCCTGCTGGGCGCCGAACTGGCCGCGCCGCAGCCTTTGACCCGCGCCAGCCAGGTGACGGTCGAGGCCGCGGCGCGCGCATTGGGCCTTGCGCCCGCCGATATCCTGCTGGCCGAACATGCGCCGCAGGTGGTGTCGGTGGGGCTGGTCTTCCTGGTGGTGCAACTGGCCAGCCGCGACGCTCTGCGTCGCGCCCGGCCGGATCCGGCGGGCTATGCGGCCTTGCTGCCGCTGGATGGCGCCCGCTCCATCTATGCCTACACCACCGATTGCGGCGCCGATACGGGGCTGGGACCCACGGATATCCAGGCGCGCATGTTCACCGGCCGCATGACCGAAGACCCTGCCACGGGCAGCGCGACGGGCGCGGCGACGGCATTGCGGGCGGCGCTGCGGGGCGCGGGCGCGCTGCGCCTGCGGGTGGGCCAGGGGGTGGACATGGGACGCGCCAGCCTGTTGCTGGCGCACGCCGAGGTGCGCCCGGACGGCGTGTGGGCTGGCGTGGCCGGCCAGGCGGTGGTGGTGATGGAGGGCACGCTGCCCGCGCCCGCCGCGGCCTGAATGCGCCGGCGCGAGCTTGTCGCGGCGCATCGCGGTCGTGTATGCTGGCCGCCATGAACCGCACCCATCATGCCCCGCCGGCCGCGCCGGCCCGGGCGGACAACCGACGAATCACTCGACGCCTGCGTTGAGTGGCAAGCCGTGTTCGAGCGCCGGATTCTCCCGGCGTTCCATCCAGAAGGCCACGATACCCCTCGTGGCCTTTTTGTTTGCGCGGCATGCGCGCTTTGCTTTCCAGCCATCGAGGCGTAGCGCCCGGCCTTCGTTTTTTCCATCGAGAGGAACGAAGCATGAAGCATCCCGAACTGGCCATCCGGTCTTTCCATCCGGCGGACGAAGCCGCCATCATCCAGCTGTGGACCGACTGCGGATTGACGCGGCCCTGGAACGATCCGCGCAAGGACGTGGCGCGCAAGTTGACCGTGCAATCCGACCTGTTCCTGGTCGGCGAGGCGGACGGCGCCATCGTCGGCACGCTGATGGGCGGCTATGACGGCCACCGCGGCTGGGTCAACTACCTGGCGGTGTCGCCGGCCCATCAGCGCCGTGGCTACGCGTCGGCGCTGATGCGGGCGCTGGAACGCAAGTTCCTGGAAATGGGCTGCCCCAAGATCAACCTGTTGATCCGTTCGGGCAATCTGGCGGTGAAGGACTTCTACGCCAGCCTGGGGTTCCAGCAGGACGAGGTCATCAGCCTGGGCAAGCGTCTGATTCCAGACCTGTGATGCGGGGAGGGGGGCGCGGCCGCCTCGCGCCCGGACTGACCGCCAGGCGATGCGCCGGCCGGGCTTGCGGATTGCGCAAGCCTGGCCTTTACATCGGCTCGGTCAGGTATACCGCCTCGCGGCCGACGATGGGCATGCGGGTGGGCATGAAGATCGTGCAGTTGTCGCACGGCGAGCGGATTTCCTCGCCGGCGTTGATGGCGATGAGGTCGCCCTTGTCGAAAACCTCGAAGCCCAGCACCGGCCGCGTGAAGGTGAAGTCTTCCGACTTGACCATATGTACTTCGAGCAGCCGGAATGGCTGGGCCGGCGCGGGCGGCGCGTTGCCGGCCGGCGTGTCGACCAGGCCCAGGTGCGCCAGGAAGCGCAGCGTGACGTCGGTGGCGAGCGTGGCGGCCGATTGCGCGAAATGCTGGCCGCATTCGACCACCAGCGCGCCGCCGCTGTCCGAAGCGGGGTCGCCATGACGGCCGTAGTTCAGCACGCCGGTGCCGGGGAAGCGGCCGGCCGGCATCACCAGTTGCACCGCGGGGGCGCCGACGGCGGCGGCCAGCGCGGCGTTGCGCGCCATTTCGGGATAGACCCAGAACGGCTGCACCGGCGCCCGCGTCGAATGGATGTCCAGCACATAATCGGCGGCATCCAGCACCGGGCGCAGTTCGCGCGCGCGCCGCAGTTCCGGGCTCTGTTCGTTGCCGTCGAGCCATTCGGGCGACCAGATACGGTTCAGGTTGTGGACCAGCTGGCGGTTTTCGTAAGGGTTGTCGATGTCGAAGGCGTTGTACGCCTCCATGTTGGCGAAGCTGACGGTAAGCGTGCCGACCTTGGGACGCACGCCGGTATCGAGCAGGTGGGTGGCGGCCACCATGCCGCAGATTTCATTGCCGTGGGTCAGGGCGTTGATCAGCACGTGCGGGCCGGGCTTGCCCGATTCAAAGCGGTGCACGTAGTCGATGCCGGTGTTGCCCTGGCGATAGGCGGACAAGTCGCGCGGCAGGACCTCGAGCGGCGCGGTGTCGGGAGCGAAAGCGGGATTGGACATGGCGGGAACCTATTCCGGACGGATGCCGGCGCGGTCGATCAGGTCTTTGTACAAGGCCAGGCGCTGCGACATCATGTCGGTGAATTGTTGGGGGGACTGCAATTCGGGCGGCAGGGCGCCGCTCTTTTCCAGCGACTGCACCGTGGCTTCCTGGCGGGCGGCGGTCTGCACCGCCTCCAGCAGTTTCTGCAGGACGGCGGGCGGCGTGCCGGCGGGCGCGGCGAGTCCGATCCACGACATCGAATTGAGCACGGGGTAGCCCAGCTCGGCGAAGGTGGGCACGTCGGGCAGCGAGGGAAGGCGATTGGGCGCGGCCACCGCCAGCGCGCGCATCTTGCCGGCCTGGATGTGGGGCAGGAAGGGCGCCAGGTTGTCCAGCGCGAACTGGGCCTCGTTGGACAGCAACGCGTTGAGCAGCGGCGCGCCGCCGCGATAAGGCACGTGCACCGCGCCGACCTGCAGGGTGTGCTTGAGCAGTTCGGCATTGAGCTGGCCCATGCTGCCGACGCCGGCGGTGGCGAAGTGGACATCGTCCGGGTGCGCCTTCAGGTGGGCGATGAATCCGGCGAAGTCCTTGACGGGCAGGGCGGCGCTGGTCACCAGCACGTTGGGCGAACGCGCCAGCTGCGAGATCGAGGCGAAATCCTTGATCGGGTCATAGCCCAGGTTGGGATGCATCAGCGGGTTGGCCAGGTGCGAGCTTTGCGACGAGGCCACCAGCGTGTAGCCGTCGGGCTTGGCGCGCGCCACGCGCTGGCTGCCGATGGCGCCGCCGGCGCCATCGCGGTTCTCGACCACGATGGTGACGCCGAGGATCTTGCCCAGCACTTCGGCATAGAGCCGGCCGGCCAGGTCGACGGAGCCGCCGGCGGGAAAGGGCACCACCAGGGTGATGGGACGCGAGGGATAGGCGGCGTCGGCGCGGGCCGACAGGGGCAGCAAGGCGGCGGCCAGGCCCGCGATCAGCAGTTGGCGGCGGGCGGGCGACAAGGCCTCGGACGGGTGCTTCATGAAGCTCTCTTGTGGGGAATAACGGTTCGGTCTATTCTGCAATACGCATTGCAAAACGAAATATAGTCTGCAATGAACGTTGTTGAATTTGGGGTTATCACCTAGGCCGTGATCCGGCCGGAGCCCGGCACCTTGGAGTCCGCCCGCATCGTGAATCTGCACCAGCGCATCGCCGCCTACGACAAGAAACTGACCAAGACCGAACGGCGCCTGGTCGAGGACATGCAGGCGCGCTATCCCCAGGGCCTGCTCGAGTCCGCCACGGCGCTGGCGCGCAACGTGGGCACCAGCGCGTCAACCGTGGTGCGGCTGCTGGCCAAGCTTGGCTATGACAGCTACGCCCAGGCGCAGATGCAGGCGCGCGCCGAACTCACGGCGCGGCTGGCCTCGCCGGGCGAGCGGGCCGACGCGGTCAGCGTCGACAATCCATCGGCGCAGGCCTGCCTGCGCAACGCCTTGCTGCACGACCAGCACAACCTGGAAACAACCTTTGCCGCCATCGACGTGGCGGCGTTCGAGGCCGCGGTGCGGTTGTTGACACAGCGCCGCGCGCGCGTGCACGTGCTGGGGCTGCGCCAGGCCGCGCCGCTGGCCAGCCACATGGCGCTGTACCTGAACCTGTGCCTGCCGGGCGTGCGCGCCATGACGGCATCGGGGCCGTTGTTCCTGGAAGACCAGCTGTTGTGGCTGGACGAGCAGGATGTGCTGCTGGCGTTCACGTTCCGGCGCTACTCGGTGGCCGCGGCCAATGCGGTCAAGGTCTTCAGGGAACGTGGCGGCAAGGTGGTGCTGGTGACCGACTCGGCCGCGGCGCCGGCCGCGGCCCAGGCACACCATGTGCTGTTGGCGCGCACCTCCAGCGCGTCGCCATTCGATTCGCACGTGGCGGCATTGTCGATCTGCAATGCCTTGCTGGCGGCGGTGGCGCTGCGCCGCAAGAAGGAACTGGCCGCGACGCTCGAACGCGGCGAGGCCTTGTGGGACGCGCAATGGATCCATCCGCCGGCGCGTTGAGTGGCGGCGGAGCAGGGCGCGCCGGTGCCGCGGAAGCGGCCTGGATTCAGGGCTTTATCGCGCTTGTCCAGATGCGTCGGCACCATGCGTCCTAGTACTCCATAACCCCCTGAAAACATTGCTTTTCAAGCCCGCTTTTTGTTGGCATATTGCGGGCGGATCAAGCGGATTTCAGGAGAGGAGGATATGGATGTGTGGCCACAGCGTCGCATCGATGGCTTCGAGGTGCAGTGCGAAGTCGTCAGTCTCGACGCCGGTGTGTTGGCGATAGAGATCAGCGTGGCGCGGGCGGGCGATGCGGCCTTCCGGCGGCGTTGGTCGCTGCCGCGTTTCGTGACCTTCGCCGATGAGGGCGTGGCGCGGCGGCATGCCGAACTGGTGTTGTCCGGCATCGTCTCGGTGGATCTGGCTACTGGTGAACCGCGCTACGGCATTCTCTGAAAATGCCATTTTCGGCCGGGTTTCGCTCGGCTTGCAGGCTGGTATCGAGACGCGGATTGCCCTACCAAATGTTGCTCCGGCGGGCCGCGCAAGCGGGCATGGCGCCTTGCGCCACCCATGGTCCGGCATGGGTTCCGTGGAACGCCGGCCCGGTAGGTTTTGTTTCGTTTATCACATCATGTGCCTTGCGCCCATGCTCGAGGCCGGTAGAGTGGATAACGGATGACAACAAAAAAGGAGAGTTCCATGTTCGACACTTTTCCTGTCCTGCGCCGCGTCGGTCTGGCCGCCGCGACCATCAGCGTGGCCGGCCTGTTGTTTGCCGGTTGCACCACGACTTCGCCGCAATCGAATGCTTCCGCCACGGAGCAGCGGCAGTCGATCAACAGCGCGGCCAATGCGTCTCTGGGCAAGCTGTACGAAGCCGCGCCGCAATCGAAGGACCTGGTCGCGCGCGCCAAGGGCGTGCTGATCTTCCCTGACGTGTTGAGCGGCAGCTTCTTCATCGGTGCGCAACACGGCAAGGGCGTGCTGCGTGTCGGCGGCGCCAACGCCGGTTACTACAGCACCACGGCGGGTTCGATCGGCTTCCAGGCCGGCGCGCAGTCCAAGGCGATGTTCGTGCTGTTCATGACGGATGAAGCCCTGAACAAATTCCGCAACAGCAACGGTTGGACGGTGGGCGCCGATGCCACCGTGGCGGTGGTCAACATCGGCGCCAACGGCCGTATCGATACCAATACGGCGCAGCAACCGGTGGTGGGTTTCGTGCTCAACAACGGCGGCCTGATGGCGGGCGTGTCGCTGGAAGGCACCAAGATCGCGAAGATCGATATGTAAAGACCGTCGCGGCCGGCCCTGCGGCCGACGCAAACAAGAACGCCGCGGCGCAGGCCGCGGCGTTTTGCGTTGAGAAGGCGCGCTTCAGCGCAGGATGTCGTCGCCGTGGTTGCGCACCGCGCTTTCACGTTCGATTTCGGCGGCTTCGATCTTCGGATCCAGGCCGCGCCAGCGCAGGATGCGGCCGCGTTCCTCGGCGGGTTCCCAGCCCAGGATGCCGTAGCGCGTGATTTCGGTTTCTCCGGTGTCGAATGCCACTTCGAAGTAGCCCTGACGATCGGGTAGCGTGCTGCCGGGGTACCAGTCGGTTTCAGGCATGGTGGACTCCTTGCTAAGCGATGAAGGGGCGCCGGCCTCGCTCCGGGGCCGGACGCTTTTCATTGTGGGGCTGGCAGCCCGATCCCGCAAGCGCGCGGGCCTTGCGCGGCGCCTAGCCCAGCGGGACGGCGGTGGTGTAGAGCACCTGCTTGAGCGCGAAGCTGGAACGGATGCTGGCCACCCCGGGAATGCGCGTGATGTGTTCGACGATCAGGCGCTCGAGTGCGTCGACGTCGGGCACCAGGGCGCGGATCAGGTAGTCGGCGTCGCCGGACATCAGGTAACACTCCATGATTTCCGGCAGCACGGCGATCTCGCGTTCGAACACATCGAGCGCCGCCTTGCGCTGCTTATCCAGCGAGATCTGGATGAACACATTGACCTTCAGGCCGAGCTTGCGCGCGTTGAGCAGCGTGACGCGGCGGTCGATCAGGCCTTCGGTTTCCAGGCGGCGCACGCGCGCCAGGCAAGGCGATGCCGAGAGATTGACGCGCGCGGCCAGCTCGACGTTGGTCAGGCGCGCGTCGCGCTGGAGTTCATTGAGAATGCGGATGTCGGTGGCATCCAGGTTGATATCCGGCATAACAGACCTGTCGTTCGTGGATGAGCAATGCATTTGTGCTGAGTATGCCCGTTCCTGTGGTGAATTGAGGTGAAATATGCTGGGGTTTACCCTATAGACTATTCCTTTCTTTGGCAAATTGGCCAAGACGCGGAATATTCAAGCGGTAGATGTGGCGGTAATGAGTCAGCAGAGCACGTTGCGCAAGTTCTTGCCCCTGATGGGGGCGGTCATGATCTGGGGCGGCAATTGGCCCGTCATGAAACTGGGGCTGGCGCACATGAGTCCACTCTGGCTGGCGGCCAGCCGCTTTGGCTCGGCGGCGCTGATCAGCGTGGTGGTGCTGGCGGCGCTGCGGCGGCTGCGATGGCCGACGCGCCAGGAGTGGCCGCTGGTGGCCGGCGTGGCGCTGCTGCAGATGGGCGCGTTCACGGCGCTGGCGCTGTGGGCATTGCAATACGTGGCGCCGGGACGCGCATCGGTGATCGCATACGCCACCTCGATCTGGGTCATTCCGCTGTCCTCGCTGGTGCTCAAGGAGCGGTTGTCGGCGGCGCAATGGCTGGCCACCGCGCTCAGTTATGCCGGCATCGGCGTGATCGTGGCGCCGGCGTTCAGCCCCTGGCAGGCGCATACCGTGATCGGCCTGGTGATGCTGCTTGGCGCGTCTTTCGCCTGGGCCTGCAACATCATCCAGTTGCGTGGCCAGCGCCATGTGCGGCTGGGGGCCGACATGATCCCGTGGCAGACGGCGATCGCCACCGTACCGCTGGCGGCCCTGGCATGGCTGCGCGATGGCGCCCCGCTGTTCCTTGCCGTGCCCGATGCCTGGCCGGTGATCCTGTATACCGGACCGCTGGCCACCGCGCTGACTTTCATCGTGGTGCTGGGCATGACGCAGAAACTGCCGCCGGTGGCGACCTCGATCGCGATGCTGTGCGTGCCCGTCATCGGCCTGATCGTATCGTCGCTGGTGTTCCATGAGCGCATTTCGCCGGACCTGGCCCTGGGGCTGGGGCTGATCGCATTGAGCGTGGCGGGGTCGGCGCTGGCGTCGCGCCGTCCCCTGGCGCTACGGCCGTCGTAGGGCCGGCATGCTATCGTTGCAGTATTGAACTGAGAGTCACGCATGGCATTGCATCGTTTCGAGAAAGGCGAACTGGGACATTGGCTGCGCATCGTTGCCGACAATTCGGAACCGGGCGCCGTGCAGACCAGCGTGCCCGCGCATGTGGCCGAAGCGTTGCAGACATTGCGTTGCATCGATGCCGGCCCCGGGGGCGCCTGGGTGATCACCGAAAAAGGCAAGCTGGCGCTGCGCATGGAAGAACCCGGCGCCATCCATTTGCGCTAGGGCGGATGTAGCGGTGCCAGCCGGCACCCGTGTTCCTCCTCAGGCCGATCCCGGCCGTCCTCATGGTTCGTCCCCCTCCGAGCCCGCTACAGGTTCTTGACGTACGCGTTAACGCGGGGGCATTTCGTCCATTTCTTGCGAATGTTCATGTGATATTTCACGATGTCCACGCTTGTCCGGGCGGGCTACGGGAATCTCCTGAGACGGTTTGTTCGATTTGGCTGCGTCCGGACGTATCGCGGCGCGCGCCCCACCGGTAAGATGAACTTGCGTGACGGATTCAGGTCTATTCATAGCGCGGGAATTCTGCACCCGCATGCGTCACGCGTGGTTCACGCGTTTAGGTAACCGACTGGGAGGTAGCACATGCAGCATCGTGACCAGGAAGTACTGATCGACGTTTCCACAGCGGCCATGGATACCGGCGGATATGGCGTATTGCTGACGGTAACGGCCGAGGGCGGCACCGAAGTGGATGCCGCGTTTTCCCACTTGGGCAACTGCGCTTCGTTGGACGAAGCACGCGATCGCGCGGAAATATTCGCGCAGAACTGGGTCGAGGAAAACATCTTCCGCTAGGCGCTCGTGCGCTGTACGGAAGCTGAACGGCTGTACGGGTCTGTGTGCGCATGACGCTCAGAATGGCGTTCCGGAGATGGCGACGAAAATTTCGGTTATCGTCGCTGCTCCATAACAAGCGGCCCTTATCGGGTTTGCGTCGTTCCAAGATGACTGCCGCACAGACCAACTCCGCGCTGGCGGAGCACATCACCGCATTTCGCGAGCATTTCGACTCCGTCATCCTGCCCCTGTGGATGGGGCCGGGCTTCAATGACACCCTGGGTCTGCCCTTTGAATCCCTGGATGCCGCCAGCGGCGCGCCGTTGCCGGCCGAGCGTTATCGCGCCATGGCGTGCGCGCGCCAGCTGTACGTCTATGCCGCGGCGCCGGGCGCCGCGGCGGGCGCGCACGCCGATCGCCTGTTCGATTCGCTGGTGCGCGTGTTTCGCGACGAGGCGCATGGCGGCTGGCACTACAGCGTCGACGCTCAGGGACGCCCGCTGGACCTGACGCAGGATCTGTACACCCACGCTTTCATCGTGTTTGCCTGCGCCGCGCATTTCCGGCGCTCGCGCAACGCGCAAGCGCGCAAACTGATGCTGGCCACGGCGGAGGTCATCGAGTCGCGCTTCAAATCGGCCGACGGCCTTTATCACGCCGCCTTGAACGCGGACTGGAAGCAGGTGCTGCGCGGCCCCGCGCAGAACCCCATGATGCATCTGACCGAGGCCTATCTGGCCGCCGCCCAGGTGGCGGAACCGGCGTTGTTCGCCAAGCGGTTGCGCGGGTTGGCGCAGGTCATGACCCAATCGTTCCTGAGCGCGTCGACGCAGTGCATTGCGGAGCTGCCGCAGGGCACGCCGGGCAATCGTATCGAACCGGGCCATCAATTCGAGTGGTTGTCTCTGGTGCGCGAGTCGGCCGAGGTGTTCGATGGGCTGGACCTGGCCGAGTCCCTGCCACGCGGCGTGCATTGGGCCCGAGGCCATGGCGTCGATGCGGGCGGCGTGGCGGCGGCGCTGGACGAGCAGGGAGCGGTGCTGGACGATACCCGCCGCATATGGGCGCAGACGGAGCATCTGCGGGTGCTGGCGGTGTTGGGCGAGCAGGCCGCCCTGAACCAGGCGTTGGCGGCGTTCCGTGCCCGTTTCCTGCATCCCGGCGGTTGGTATGAATGCCTGGACGCCGCCGGGGCGGTGGTGCGTCCGGACATGCCGTCGACTTCGCCGTACCACCTGGCGACCTGCCTGGCGGCGCTGCCTGGCGTTGTTTAATTGCGCCGTTAACAATTTTTGTTTAATCGAGGATAGGTTTTAATAGAAAAACATTGGTGAAATCCCTTACAATTTAGTAACTATGTTTGTGGGGAAGCATCAATGAGCGTTATGTGCTTGGCTTGCCAACGCATCAACCCCGGGCTTGCAGGCGTCGCGCCGCATTCGCATCTGGGGCACCAGGGATTCACCAACCCGACACAGAAAGGCCGCGAGGAAAGCCGCGAAGACCATTTCCGTTGCTTGAACTGCGGCGCCAAGTGGCTGCGCGAAACGGACAAGTGGGGCGTGGACCTGGGCTTCAAATTGGCGCCCTGAGGGCGTCGATATAGGGTGGCGCCGCAAGGTCGCTGCAATTGCTTGTTACTGTCGGGCCCCGTTTCGGGGCCCGTTTTGTTTCCTGGCCGTTACACGGCTGTGCCGGCCGCCGGCGCGGTGTTGTCGGGATCCTGGCGGGCGGTGTCCAGCAACCATTGCCGGAAACAGGCCAGTGCGTAGTGGTCGCGACGCTGGGGCGGCGCGCACAGATGGTAGCCGCGCGAGATGGCGATGCGCAGGTCGGGAAAGGGCGCGGCGACGCGGCCGCTCTGCAGGTCGTCCTGCAGCAGGCAGCGCTGCAGCACGGCGATGCCCATGTCGGCCATGACGGCGCGGACCAGGATGCTGACCTGGTCGAAACCGCCGGCCAGCTTGAGGCCGTCGCGGCGCACGCCGGCGGCCTCGAACCAGCGGGTCCAGTTGTCCATGCCGTTGGAGTGGTACAGCAATGGTTCGCCGAGCAGCCCCGCGGGGGTGTCCCACAGGCCGGCAGCGCGCCGCGCCGCCAGCCGGGCGGGGCTGCAGATGGCGATCATTTCCCGGCCGATCACGTAGTCCGCCTGCCAACCGGGCCATTGGCCGGTTTCTCCGGAAAGGATGCTGGCGTCGGGCGTGGCGCCGGAAAAATCCTCGTTGCGGCGATAGGCCGCGAAGCCCAGCTGGATGTTGGGATGGCGCCGGTGGAAGTCGGGCAGGCGCGGCACCAGCCAGGCGCTGGCCAGGGTCGGCACGCTGGACAGGGTCAACCGCAGGCGGCGGTCATCGGCACGCAGTTCGGCGCTGAGCGCCTCGATGGCCTGGAGCGGCGCCTGGCCGCCTTCGTAGAGCTTGCGGCCGGTCTCGGTCAGGGTCAGGCCGTGGGCGTTGCGGCGCATCAGCGGCTGGCCGAAATGCGCTTCTAGCCGCGCGATGGCGCGGCTGACGGCGCCCTGGGTCACGCACAGGGTCTCGGCCGCCAGGGTGAAACTGCCCAGCCGCGCGGCCGTCATGAAGGCGTGCAGCTCGGACATGGACGGCGAGTGCAGGCGCATGGCGCGGCGGTCCCCGGGGCCAGGCGACAGGCCCCTTAGCATGAGCGTTGGTAATGAAGGCGTGCAATATAGTCGTTTGAAAGGGGATCGTAAAGTTCGGACACTGGCGGGCTCGCAGCAAGACCTGCACCTTTTTCCGGAGTCGCTCCATGTCCCGCCGCTTTTTCGGCTGTTCCGCGCGCATCGCGCTCGCCGGCGTCTGCGCCGCGCTGTCCTTTGCCGGTCCGGCGCACGCCGCCGACTATCCCTCCCGCCCCATCAAGCTGGTGGTGCCGTTCGCCGCCGGCGGTTCGACCGACATCGTGGCGCGCCTGGTGGCCGAGTACGCCGGCCGCGACCTGAAGCAGACCATCGTGGTCGAGAACAAGGCCGGCGCGGGCGGTTCGCTTGGCATGGAACAGGTGGCGCGCTCGACCCCTGACGGCTACACCATCGGCATGGCGACGATGAGCACGCACGGGTCGAATCCGGCGGTCTATCGCAAGATGAACTACGACCCGCTCAAGGACTTCGAGCCGGTGGCCAACGTGCTGGCCGTGCCCAGTATCTTCGCGATCAATCCGCAGGTCCCCGCCAAGAACATGGCCGAGTTCGTCGCGCTGGCCAAGGGCCAGGCGGACAAGTACAGCTTTGCCTCGCCGGGCGTGGGCTCGCTGGGGCACGTGAACATCGAGAACTTCATGATGCTGGCCGGCATCAAGCTGCTGCACGTGCCGTACCGCGGCGCCGGTCCGGCGCTCAATGACGTGATGGGCGGGCAGGTGGACGCCATCACCGACAACCTGTCCTCGACCCTGCCGCAGGTGCTGGGCGGCAAGCTGCGGCCGCTGGCGGTGCTGGGCGCCGAACGCTCGCCGCTGCTGCCCGACGTGCCGACCTATATCGAACTGGGCTACCCCGACATGGGCACGGGCGGCTGGTTCGGCCTGGTGGCGCCGGCCGGCACGCCGCCGGCGGTGATCGAGCGCCTGAACCAGGCGGTGCGCGCGGCGATGCAGGATCCGGAGTTCCGCAAGAAGGCCGAGGACGTCGGTGGTACGCTGATGCCGACCACGCCGCAGGAATTCAAGACGCAGATCGAACAGGCCCTGGCGCGCTACGCCAAAGTCGCCAAGGCCGCCAACATTCAGGCTGACTGACGATGACGAACGCCGACTTCCAAGCCGTTTCCGTGCATGCCCCGACCGCGCCGGCCCTGCCGCTGGTGTGTGACTCGCCGCACAGCGGCGAGCAATACCCCGCCGATTTCGGCGCCGCGGCCAGCCTGGCGCAGTTGCGCCAGGGCGAGGATACGCACGTGGACGCCTTGTGGTCGGCGGCGCCGGCATTGGGCGCCACGCTGGTGGCGGCGCACTTTCCGCGCGTCTACATCGATCCCAACCGCACGCTGCGCGACCTGGATCCGGAGTTGCTGGCCGAACCCTGGCCGGAGCCGCTCGATCCCGGCGAGAAGACCCGGCTGGGCAAGGGCCTGATCTGGCGCCGCATGGACAAGGCCACGCCGATCTATGACCGCAAGCTGTCGCTGGCCGAAGTGCGCCACCGCATCCAGGCGTACTACGAGCCGTATCACGCGGCGCTGGCGCAGGCCATCGAAAGCGCGCAACGCGATTTCGGCGCGGTCTGGCATCTGAATCTGCACTCGATGCCGAACGATGCCTATGAGCGGCTGGGCCGCGAGAGCGCGCATCCGCTGGCCGATTTCGTGCTGGGCGACCGCGACGGCACCACCTGTGAGCCGGAGTTCATCGCCCTGATCGAGACGGCGCTGCGCGACCGCGGCTATACCGTGGCGCGCAACGATCCCTACAAGGGCGTGCAGCTGATCGCGCAGATCGGCCAGCCGGCATTGAACCGGCACAGTCTGCAGGTGGAGATCCGGCGTCCGCTGTACATGGACGAGGCGACCCGCGAGCGCAACGCGGGCTTCGAATCGCTGCGCGCCGACCTGTCGCAGGTGCTGGCGCAGGTGGGGCAATACGTGCGCGCGCGCATGCCGGCAATATTATCGACAAAATAGACGCGCGTGCATCGTCGCGATCCCGCGGCCCCGGTTGACGCAAGCCAATCGGGGCCGTCGTGCTTGCGCTTAAGTTTCCCGGCGGGCGGCCGTTGTCGCTAACAACGTGCTGCGTCGATCATTGGCGCGGCCTACAGGGAACCGGTATGGCCGAGAAGATCATCAATGGTTTTTCCGTCGTGGCGTACGCGACGCAACCCGAGGGGCGCATTCCGGCGCGCGCCTTTCTGGAAACGCGGCGCCTGCCGGTGAAAGCGGATGCGGCGGCCAAGGCACCCGGCGCCCCGGACGCGCAGCCGCCCTGTGAGACGCCCGAGGTCGAGGAAGAAGCCGAAAGCCTGGCGTTCGAGATCTTCGTGACGCGTCGTTTCCGCGGCACGGTCGAAGCGATGTCGGCCGCGCGCAACGCGCTGGACCGCGTCAAGTCCGTCGACGAGCACGGCGTTCCCGACCACCTGCCGGACTAGGGCCGCGCGCAGCCTGCCGCGGGACCCGGCGGCGCGGCCGCCGCCCACATATTGTTATCCCCACTTTGTATTTGTCGAACGCCTGAGCGCGGGCCGATGATGCCGCATGGCAAGCATCGCCATTCACAGTCTGCTCAAAAGGAAGGTTGATGAATACGAACGTCCAAACGCGCGCCCATGCGGCGCGCGGCATTTCGCGACGCGCATTGCTGCGCGCGGCAACCGCGGCGGGCCTTGCGGCGCCGCTGGGCATGCTCGGTTCGCGCGTGCTGGCGGCCAATGGCGCGCCTCGCACCTACAAGATCGCGTGGAGCCAGACCGCGGTGTGCCAGTCGCCGGTGTCGGTGGCGCTGGAGCGCGGCTTTTTCGACAAGTACAACCTCAAGGTCGAGCGCATCAATTTCAGCGGCTCGACCGACCAGTTGCTCGAAGCCATCGCCACCGGCCATGCCGATGGCGGCATCGGCATGGCGCTGCGCTGGCTCAAGCCGCTGGAGCAGGGCTTTGACGTGAAGCTGGCGGTGGGCACGCACGGTGGCTGCATGCGCCTGCTGACCGCGGCGGACTCGCCGATCAAGAGCGTGCAGGACCTGAAGGGCCGCCGCGTGGCGGTGTCCGACCAGGCCAGCCCGGTGAAGAACTTCTTTGCGATCCGCGTGGCTCAGCTGGGCATCGATCCGGAGTCGGTGGACTGGCGCCAGTATCCGCAGGACCTGTTCGGCGAAGTGCTGAGAAAGGGCGAGGTCGATGCCATCGCCGGCGACGATCCGCTGATCTACACGCTGCGCGAGGACAACAAACTGCGCGAAATCGCCACCAACATCGAAGGCGATTACGAGAACCGCACCTGCTGCGTGCTCGGGCTGCGCGGCGACCTGGTGCGCAATGATCCCGAGTCGGCCGCGGCCATCACCCGGGCGGTGATCGACGCGCAGCGCTGGACCGCGTCCAATCCCGACGAGACCGCCCGCATCTTCGCGCCCTACGTGCCGGGCAAGGTGCCGGCCGAGCGCGTGGCGGCGATCCTGCGCAGCCACAGCCATGGCCACGCGTCGACCGGCGGGGCGCTGCGCGAAGAGATCGTGGGCTATGCCAAGGATCTGAAGACCATCAAGGTGCTCAGCGCCAATCTCGATATCAACAAGTACGCGCAAGCGGTGGTGCCCAATGTCCTCGGCTGACACGCTGGCGGTTGGCGCGTTGCGCGGCGCGCCGGCCGCGGCGCAACCCTGGCGCCTGTGGAAGACCGGCGTGGCCGCCGCCGCCCTGTGGGCGGCGGTGGGCGCGGTGACGCTGCGCTGGCCCAACGTGGAGGTGGGCTTCACGTCATGGGGCTACACGCGTGAATTCGGCGTGGCGGCGTTGGTGCTGGCGGCCTTGCTGCTGCTGGCGGCGGTGGCCGGCGGCGCCCACCGCCGTCCGGTGCGGGCACTGCACCGGGCCGGGCCGTGGCTGCTGGCATTGGCCGTGGCGGTGGGCCTGTGGGAGGTCGCCACGGCCAAGCTGGCGCTGCTGCCCAGCCCGTTCTTCGCGCCGCCGCAGTCGCTGATCGAGGTCTACGTCAGCGACTACAAGCGGTTGGCCGACAGCCTGGCCAACTCGCTCTGGCTGCTGGCCAATGGCTTCGGCCTGGGCGCCGCGGCGGGTTTCCTGACCGGCGTGGCGATCGGCTGGTCGCGCGGCCTGGGTTACTGGGTGCATCCGGTGCTGCGCTTCCTGGGGCCGGTGCCGTCGACGGCGCTGCTGCCGATGGCGTTCTTCTTTTTCCCGTCGAGCTGGTCGGCGGCGGTGTTCCTGATCGCGCTGGCGACCTGGTTCCCGGTCACGGTGCTGACCTGGTCGGGCGTGGCGGGCGTGAACCGCGCCTACTACGACGTGGCGCGGACGATGGGGGCGAGCGAGTGGTTCCTGGTGCTGCGGGTGGCGATACCGGCGGCCTTGCCGCAGGTGTTCGTGGGCCTGTTCATGGGCCTGGGCGCATCGTTTTCGGTGCTGGTGGCGGCCGAGATGATGGGCGTGAAATCGGGACTGGGCTGGTATCTGTCGTGGGCGCAGGGCTGGGCGTCGTACGCCAATATGTACGGCGCGCTGATCGTGATGGCGCTGGTGTTCTCGGGGCTGATCACGCTGCTGTTCGCGGGGCGTGATCGCTTGCTGGCCTGGCAGAAGGGGGTGGTGAAATGGTAGCGGCGGCACAGGAAGCGGCGGCGCGCGGCGCGGCGCTGGCGGTGCGGGGCGTGAACCACCGCTTCGAGCTGGACGGCGCGGCGTTGCCGGTGCTGGACGATATCGACCTGGAGGTGCGGCCCGGCGAGTTCGTGGCGCTGCTGGGCCCGAGCGGTTGCGGCAAGTCGACTTTGCTGCGGCTGGTGGCGGGGCTGGAGCCGCCGGCCCAGGGCGACCTGCTGGCCGACGACGAACCGATCGACGGACCGTCGCCATCGCGCATCGTGGTGTTCCAGGATCCGACGCTGTATCCGTGGCGGACCGTATGGCACAACGTGGCGCTGGGCCTGCAGGCGCGCGGACTGTTGAAGACGCAGCGCGCCCGGGTCGACGACGCGTTGCAGCGCGTGGGGCTGGCGGCCTTTGGCCAGGCCTACCCGCACCAGCTGTCCGGCGGCATGGCGCAGCGCGCCGCGCTGGCACGCGCGCTGGTGAACGATCCGCGCATCCTGATCCTGGACGAGCCGCTCGGCAAGCTCGATTCGCTGACGCGGATCGCGATGCAGTCCGAGCTGGTGGAGCTGTGGCAGCGCAGCGGCT
Source organism: Achromobacter sp. CSND-B12 (assembly GCF_052906545.1). Taxonomy (NCBI): domain Bacteria; kingdom Pseudomonadati; phylum Pseudomonadota; class Betaproteobacteria; order Burkholderiales; family Alcaligenaceae; genus Achromobacter; species Achromobacter sp. CSND-B12. The sequence goes on from NZ_JBREGJ010000001.1 coordinate 5,552,727, forward strand.
TCACCGCCTTGCTGGTGACGCACGACGTCGAGGAGGCCCTGTTCATGGCCTCGCGCATCATTGTGTTGAGCGAACGGCCGGCGCGGATCAAGGATGAGATCGTCAACGACCTGCCGTATCCGCGCCATCGCGGCGACCCGCGCCTGGCCGAGTTGCGGCGCCAGGCGCTGGCCTTGCTGGGGCTGGATGCAACGTGGTGAGCAACGCGGCATTGGCGCTGGCGGCCCTGGTGGCGCCGGCGGGCATGCTGGCGTGCCTGGCCGCCGCGCGCCGGCGGGGCGATGCGATCACGGCCGGCCTGCCGCTGCCGTGGCTGGCGGCCCTGGCGTTGGCGGCGGTGGGCGGCGTGCTTGCGCTGGGCTGGCAACGGGTGCAGGGCGCGCCCGGCCTGCTGGGATCGCGGCTGGGGCACCTGGCCCTGGCCGTCGCCGCTGTGTTGCTGCTGGCGGCGCTGGTGGCTTGCTGGCTGCACAGCCGCGCGCCGGAACGGGCGGGGCAGGCGTGGCGCCGCGCCGGCGCCACGGTATTGGCAGCGTTGGCGCTGCTGGCGACGTTGCTGGCGTTGGCGATTGCCTGGCAGCCGGAGGAGGCGCTGGCAATCGCGCACTGGCCGTTCACCTGGCGCTACGACCCGGATCTGCCGGTCGGCACGCATACCTGGCGGCGCCTGGGACTGGCGGCGGGATTGACGGCGGCGGCGCTGGCGCTGCTGGTGGGCGCGCTGTTTGCGCGGCGGGGCCGGCTGGTATGGCTGACGGCCGCCGCGGGCCTGCTGGCCAGCGCCAGCTGGCCCGCGCCGCGCATGCTGCTGACGGAAGCGACGGCCACGTCGTACCAGCGTTCGCCCCTGGTGTTTTCGGATCGCAATCTGCTGCAAGGCGCGCGCCTGTACCAGAGCCACTGCGCGGCCTGCCATGGCGAGCGGGCGGATGGCCGGGGGCCGCTCGCGCCGGGGCTGCCGACCTGGCCGAGCGTGTTGGGCGCGGCGTTGTTCGAGAACCGGCTCGAAGGGGAGTTGCACTGGCGCCTGGCGCAAGGCGGCCACGGGCATGCCGTTGGCGCGCAGGGCGGGGACGGTCGCTCCGGCAGCGGACTGCCTGGCGACAGGCCGGCCGCCGCGGCGCGCGTTGCCGGTCCGCCGCAGGCCTTGACGGCCGACGAGATCTGGCAGGTGCTGGACTACCTGCGCGTGCACGCCTATGGCGTCAACGGTGGCGCGGGCATGCCGGCGGTTCCCGCGCCGGTGGTGGCGTTGTCGTGCCGCGACGGGCGCGCGGTCACGCTGGCCGGCCTGCGCGGCCTGCCGCTACGCGTGGTGGCGGCGATGCCGGGCGCGCCGCCGGAACCGCAGGATCCGCGCCTGTTGACCGTGGCGTTGACGCGCGGCGGTCCGCTGCCCGGGGATGCCGATTGCGCGGCGGTGGACGAGGACGCCTGGAATGCCTATGCGCTGGCCGCCGGGCTGGCGCCGCAGGGGCTGGCGGGCGCGCAGTTCATGGTCGATCGCCGCGGCTGGCTGCGGGCGCGGCGCCTGCCGGGCGCGGCGCCGGCCTGGACCAGCGCGGACAACGTCTGCGGGCCGGGCGGCCGCATGGAGAACACCACGGCGCAGGGCTTGGGCGCGCTGCTGCTGGCGATGGATCGTGCCCCCATCGGGATTCCGGATACGCGCCGCAGGCGGTAGCGCATGTTCGGGCGGCATGGCGACTCGCCATCCGGGCACATTTCCCTTCCACTTTTCACATACGCGAGGCAGGCAAGATGAGCACGTTGAATGAATACCTGGGCCAGAAGCGCGAGGCGGTGCTGGCGCGCAATGCGCGAGACCCGCGCACGGTGACGCCGGTGAAGCTGCGCGCGCAGGTCAGCGCGGAAGGTCGCAGCGGCGTGCGCCGCATCCGCATCCGCGATCACCAGGTGGTGAGCGACAGCCCGGCGGATTTCGCCGGTTATGACCTTGGGCCGAGTTCGCCGGAACTGCTGTTGGGATCGCTGGGCAGCTGCCTGACGCACATCTTCCTGATCAAGGCGGCCGAGCTGGAACTGCCGCTGGAATCGCTGCAGGTGGAGATCGAAGGCGACCTGGATCCGCGCGGCGGCAAGCCGGGCTACGAGCAGGTGCCGTTCTTTCCGCACAACATCCGCTACACCGCGCACATCGTGTCGCCGGCCGACGAGGACGCGGTGCGGGCCGTGCATGAGGCGGTGGAGCAGTGGTGCCCGATCCTGAACCTGCTCAAGCAGCCGCAGCCGCTGGAAGGCAGCGTGCGGCACACGCGGTCACGGGCCTGAGCGGCCGGGGCCCGCGCCCGCGCGGTCGTCCGGTTGAAAGTCTCAGGTCAACGAGCTGCGCATCAGGATTTCGGTGAGCGCGCGGGTCGGCTGGTTGGGCGCGGGCGCCGAGATCACGATGAATTCCACCTGCGGCAGCGCCGGCAGGGCCAGTGCGCCGGCGGGCGCCGCCAGGCCGGCGGTGGACAGGTGCGAGGGCTGCACCGTGATGCCCAGGCCGGCGCGGGCGGCCGCCTGGCAGCCGGCGTAGCTGGTGCTGGTACAGACGATCTGCCAGCTGCGGCCGGCGCGCGCCAGCGCATCCAGCGCCAGGGTCCGGGTGACGCTGGGCTCGCGCAGCAGGATCAGCGGCAGCGGCGCGTCGGGCGCCAGGCGCAGGCCTTCGCGGACGCGCCACAGGAGCGCTTCCTTGTGCAGGGTCTGGCCGCGGCGGTCGCCGCGGCGGCGCTTGCCGATCATGACGTCCAAATCGTTGTCGTCGAGCAGCCGGTAGAGGTCGCTGGTGACGCCGATGGTGATGTCCAGCTCGACTTCGGGATGCGCCTGGCGGAACGCGGCCAGCACGTCGGGCAGCGGGCCCATCGCCAGATCGTCGGAGGTGCCGAGCCGTACGCGTCCGCGCAGGCGCGGGGCGTCGAACAGCCGCTCGGCGCGTTCGTGCGCGTCGAGGATGATTTCGGCGTGCACCAGCAGGCTGCGGCCGTCGCTGGTCAGGGCCAGTGAGTGGGTGTCGCGCAGGAACAGGCGGCGCTGCAGTGCCAGCTCCAGCTGGCGGATGTGTTCGCTGACGGTGGGCTGGGTCAGGCCGAGGCGGCGCGCCGCCTCGCTGAAGCTGGGCGCGCCCGCGGCGGTGGCGAAGGTCTTGAGCCAGAGCGGGTTGAGCATGGCGGCCTGCCTATAGGAAAGTTCGATAGCAGTTAAAGTAACCAGTGGCCTTCACGATAGCAAGCCGCGCGCCTATAGTTTCCGCAACCTTCCCGGAAACCTCCCGCCATGCGCCGCTTCCTGCCCGACCAGTTCACCCTCATCCTGATCGCCACCGTGGCGTTCGCCAGCTTTTTCCCGGCCGTGGGCAAGGGCGCGTCGTTCATGATGGTGGCCAGCAATGTGGCGATTTCGCTGTTGTTCTTCCTGCACGGCGCGCGTTTGTCCACGGACGCGATCGTGGCGGGGGTCAAGGACGTGCGGCTGCATGCGCTGATCCTCGGGTGCACCTTCATCCTGTTCCCGGCGCTGGGGCTGGCGTTGCGGGCCGTGTTTCCCGGGCTGCTGACGCCGTCGCTGTGGCTGGGCGTGATCTTCGTGTGCACGTTGTCGTCGACGGTGCAGTCGTCGATCGCCTTCACGTCGATGGCGCGCGGCAATGTGCCGGGCGCGATCTGCGCGGCGACCGCGTCCAACCTGCTGGGCACCGTGCTGACGCCGCTGCTGGTGGCGGTGCTGCTGCATCGCCAGGGCGGCGGCCACGGCCTGGCCGACGCCGGCCGCATCCTGCTGCAGCTGCTGCTGCCGTTCGCGGTGGGCAGTCTGCTGCGGCCGTGGATCGGCGCCTGGGCGCAGCGCAACAGCCGGGTGCTGTCGAAGGTGGATCGCAGTTCGATCCTGCTGGCGGTCTACACCGCGTTCAGCGAGGCGGTGGCGCAGGGCATCTGGCATGCGTTCCCGGCGATCGACCTGGCGACCATGGTGCTGGTCAATGCGTTGCTGCTGGGGTCGGTGCTGCTGCTCACGACCTGGGGCAGCCGCAAGCTCGGGCTGTCCAAGGAGAACGAGATCACGCTGGTGTTCTGCGGGTCGAAGAAGTCGCTGGCATCCGGCATTCCGTTGGCCACGGTGCTGTTCGGCACCTCGCAGATGGGCATCGTGGTGCTGCCGCTGATGATCTTCCACCAGATGCAGCTGATGGTCTGCGCGGTGCTGGCGCGCCGCTACGCCGACCGGGCCGAGCCGACGCAGGCGGCCGAGCCGGCCCGCGCCTGAGGCCTCAGCCTTCGGCGGCCAGCGGCTGGATCTTGCCGCTGGGCTGCCAGTAGACGGCGCCGTCGCGTTCCTCGACCGCCAGCACGGTGAGACGGCCGTTCTTACAGGGACCGCCCACGCACAGGCCGGTGTCGGGCTGGTAGGTGGCGCCGTGGCGGGCGCACATGATCAGGTCGCCGGCGCGGGTGAAGAAGCTGCCTTCCCAGTCGAGTTCGACGCCGACGTGGGCGCAGCGGTTCAGGTAGCCGTGCACCCGGTCCTGGTAGCGCACGAAGAAGGCGGTGGTGCGGCCCGCGCTGTCGGTGACCGGCAGTTTGACGCCCAGCCCGCCGTTGACCAGGTCGGTGGCGGCGCAGACGCGGACTTCGGGGGCGATGCGGGAATCCTGCATGGATGGCCTTGGAAGCAAAGGGTGCGATCTTCGGATAGGGGGGCGGGGCTTGTCAATCCGCTGGCGCGGCGGTGTTTTCCTGCTGCCGCGTCCACATGGCGGCATACAGGCCGCCCGCGGCCAGCAGCTGCGCGTGGCGCCCGCGTTCGGCCACGCGGCCGTCCTCGAGCACGAGGATCTCGTCGGTATCGGCCACGGTGGACAGGCGGTGGGCGATGATGAGCGTGCTGCGGCCGCGGCTGACTTCGCGCAGGTTGGCCTGGATCTCCCGTTCGGTGCGGGTGTCGAGCGCGCTGGTGGCTTCGTCGAACAGGAAGATGGCCGGGTCCTTGAGCAGGGTGCGGGCGATGGCCACGCGCTGCTTTTCGCCGCCGGACAGCTTGAGTCCGCGCTCGCCCACCATGGTCTGGTAGCCGTCGGGCATGGCCATGATCAGGTCGTGGATGTGCGCCAGCCGGGCCGCGTGCTCGATCTCGGCATCCGAGGCGCCGGGACGGCCGTAGCCGATGTTGTAGCGGATGGTGTCGTTGAACAGCACGGTGTCCTGCGGCACCACGCCGATGGCGGCGCGCAGGCTGGCCTGGGTGACGTCGCGGATGTCCTGGCCGTCGACCAGGATGGCGCCGGCGTCGGCATCGTAGAAGCGGAACAGCAGCCGCGCGATGGTGGACTTGCCCGCGCCCGAGGTGCCCACCACGGCCAGGGTCTTGCCGGCCGGCAGGGTGAAGTTCACGCCCTTGAGGATGGGCCGGCGTTCGTCATAGCCGAAGCGCACGTCGCGGAACTCGACCGCGCCGCCGGCCACGCGCAGCGGCTGCGCCTCGGGGCGGTCGGCCACTTCGCGGTCCTGGCCGAGCAGTTCGAACATGCGTTCCATGTCGATCATGGCCTGCTTGATCTCGCGGTAGATGAAACCGAAGAAGCTGAGCGGCGAGTACAGCTGCAGCAGGTAGGTGTTGACCAGCACGAAGTCGCCCAGGGTGTAGCGGCCCGCGGCGATGCCGCGGGCGGCCATCCACATCACCAGCGTCAGGCCCGCGGAGATGATGACGGCCTGGCCGATGTTGAGGATCGACAGGCTGACCTGGCTGCGCACCGCCGCGCGTTCGTAGCGGGTGAGCGAGGCGTCGTAGCGGCGCGCTTCGTGTTCTTCGTTGCCGAAGTACTTGACCGTCTCGTAGTTCAGCAGGCTCTCGATGGCCTTGGTGTTGGCCTCGGAATCGGTTTCGTTCATGAGCCGGCGGAACTTGGCGCGCCATTCGGTGACGGCCAGCGTGTAGGCCATGTACAGAATCACCGTGGCGCCGGTGGCCAGCGCCAGCCAGGCGTCGAACATGCGCCACAGCACGATGCAGACCAGGCCGATCTCGAAGAAGGTCGGCAGGATGTTGAACAGCAGGAACGATAGCAGCGTCTGGATGCCCTTGGTGCCGCGCTCGATGGCGCGGGTCAGGCCGCCGGTCTGGCGCGTCAGGTGGAAACGCAGGGCCAGGCCGTGCAGGTGGCGGAAGATCCGCAGGCCGACCGAGCGGATGGCGTGCTGGCCGACGCGGGCGAAGAGGGCGTCGCGCAGTTCCGAGAACAGCAGCGACAGCACGCGCGCGCCGCCGTAGGCCAGGATCAGGCCCAGCGGCACGGTCACGGCGCCCGGCGCGCCTTCGCCCAGGGCGTCGATGGCGTGCTTGTACAGCACCGGCACGTAGACGGTGGCCGCCTTGGCGGCGAACAGGCACAGCAGGGCGGCCACCACCCGGGCCTTCAACCCCGCCTGGCCGGGCGGCCAGAGGTAGGGAAAGAGGGTGCGCAGGGTGGCGAAACCACCGCGTCCGGCGGGGCGGGATTCTGGTGCGGTCATGGGGACGGAAGTTGTTCAGGCGGGGGGCGGCCCAGGGTTCCACGGGGGTGAAAGGCCCCGAAAAGGCCCATTATCCGGCACCAGCGCTATGATCTAGTTGAAAACCCCTGGGATGAAAGCACCACTCCCGGGGGTTTTCCATCCGGTTTTCGCATTGTTTTTTTCCATACGGGCGCAGCGGGGCGGGCCCGTCATCAACGGTAGGCCAGGGGGTACCGCCCGGCAACATCCCTGGCTGCGCGACCTGGCGCGATTTCGCCATGCGAGCGTCGCGTCGCAAGCTTGGGAGGGTGTTATGGCGAAGGTACCCACAGTGAAACTGAACGACGGCGGCAAGATTCCGCAATTGGGCCTGGGCGTGTGGCAGGTGCCGGACGAGCAGGCCGCGGCCAGCGTCAAGGAAGCGCTGGCGGCCGGCTACCGTTCGGTGGACACCGCCGCGATCTACGGCAATGAATCCGGCGTGGGCGCCGGGCTGCGCGCGGCAGGGGTGGCGCGCAAGGATCTGTTCATCACCACCAAGCTGTGGAATGACAGGCACGGTTTCGACCAGGCCCACCAGGCGATGGACGAAAGCCTGGAAAAGCTCGGCCTGGCCTACGTGGACCTGTACCTGATCCATTGGCCGGTAGCGGGCAGCGACAAGTTCGTGGACGCCTGGCGCGCCATGATCGAGATGAAGGAAGACGGCCGTGCCCGCTCGATCGGTGTGTCCAATTTCACCCAGGCCAACCTGGAGCGCCTGATCGACGCCACCGGCGTCACGCCGGCGGTCAACCAGATCGAGCTGCATCCGGGCTTCGCGCAGCGCGAACTGCGCGCTTTTCACGATAAGCACGGCATCGCCACCGAGTCGTGGAGTCCGCTGGCGCAGGGCAAGATCACCCAGGACAAGACCATCCTGGAACTGGCGCGCAAGCACGGCAAGTCGCCGGCCCAGGTGACGCTGCGCTGGCACTTGCAGCATGGCCTGATCGTGATCCCGAAGTCGGTGACGCCGGCGCGCATCCGCGAGAACATCGACGTGTTCGATTTCGAGCTGTCGGGCGCGGAGATGGCGGCGATCGACGCCATCGAGGAAGGGCCCCGCCTGGGACCCGATCCGGAAAAGTTCGGCAAGTAGGGCGCCGGCGAGCGGCGGGCGCCGCCGGCGTGCCCGGGGCCTGCGCGAGGTTGCTTCCAGTGCCAGCCGGGCTCTAGGCTTCGGGTTGCCTGGGCGGGAAGAACCAGTAGCGCGCGATGACCACCAGCAGGATGGTCAGCGCCGTCCATGAGGCCCAGTGCCAGGCGCCGGTGCCCAGCAGCGCCGCCAGCAGGCCGAAGATGCTGAGCACGCCCAGCAGGGTCGGCACGCCCCAGACGAACAGGAAGCCGCGCGAGGATTTCTGCTTGCTCATGCGGGACTCCGTTGCGGGGTGGCGGCGGCCTGGTGCTTGCGCACCAGTTCGGCGATGCGGGCTTCGGTGGCGCGGCGCCGCGCCAGCCACAGGTAGAGGCCGCTGACCAGCACCACGATGGTGATCAGGTCGAGCACGGCCCAGATGATCTTCAGGGGCAGGCCGGCGTAGTCGCCGAAGTGCAGCGGACGCGACAGTTCCAGCGCGGTCAGGTACCACGGCATTTTCGCGATCGTGGTCAGTTCGCCGCTGCGGCCGTCGATCAGGACGGGCGTGTTCATCTTGGAGGTCAACGGCGTGGCGCCGCGCATCCAGGTGATGTAGTGGTGGGGGCTGCCGAAGGCGTTGCCGGGGAAGGCGATGAACGACACTTCGTTGCCCGGCAGGGCCTTGCGCGCGGTGTCGGCGGCGGACTGGGCCGAAGACAGTTCGGCGGGCACGCCCTGGCCCTTGTAGGGTTCGAGGATGCGCACCAGCTCGGTCGATTGCCACAGGCGGAACAGCGGCGTGGACAGCTCGTTGATGACGCCGGTCACGCCCACCACGAAGGCCCACACCAGCGTCACGATGCCGAGCAGGTTGTGCAGGTCCAACCACTTGAGGCGGGTGGAGCGGCCGGCGCGCACGGTGCCAAATTCCAGCTTCTTCATGAAGGGCCCGTACAGCACCACCCCGGAGACGATGGCGACGCAGAACAGCAGGCCCATGAAGCCCAGGAACAGCTCGCCCGGCAGGCCGGCGAACAGGTCCACGTGCAGGGCCAGCATGATGCCCATGAAAGAGAACTTGTCTTCGGTGTAGAGCGGGCCGTCGAGCAGCACGTCGCCGGTGCGGCCGTCCATGCGCACCGCGTGGCCGGACACCATGCCGTCGCCGGGCTTCTTGGCCATGCCGACGTAGACCTGGGGCTCGTCGGGGTCGAAGAACAGGTAGTCGACCACTTCGCCGGGGTACATGGACTTGGCGCTTTCGACCAGCTTGTCGAGGTTGGCCGGCGGGGTCGAGGCGGGCACGTCGGACAGGGGCTTGGCGTCGTCCAGCCAGTGCTCGATCTCGTGGTGGAACACCAGCGGCAGGCCGGTCAGGCAGATGATGAGCAGGAAGATCGTACAGACCAGGCTGGTCCACTTGTGGACCAGGTACCAGGTTTTGATGGTGGAGGCGGCGGTCATGGCGACGGCGGGGCGGCTCGCGCGGCCCCCTTCAATGGAGATTCGGGAAAGGACGGAACATTATCACGAATAATAGCTATTCTCGTCACGCAATTTGTGTTGCGTCTTGCAAGCGAGGTGTAATTGGGGGCAGATGAAAGCGGGTTAAAAGGAAGCCTGGGCCCGATTGGGCGGGCTGGATCATCATGCAGCAACGTTTTCTGAAAGTGCCGCGCAACGAGCTGGGCCGCGATTTCGCGGTGGGCGACGTGCATGGCTGTTTTACGCGCCTGCGCGACAGCCTGGCGCGGATGGGCTTCGACGCCAGCCGCGACCGGCTGTTTTCCGTTGGCGACCTGGTCGACCGCGGGCCGGAGAGCGAGGCCGCGCTGGAGTGGCTGGCGCAGCCCTGGTTCTACGCGGTGCAGGGCAACCACGAGGACTATGCCGTGCGCCATGTCCGCACCGGCCAGGTGGACGTGGTGAACTGGCGCGGCTACGGCGGCGGCTGGTTCCTGGATCTGCCGGCCGAGCGTCAGCAGGTCTACGCCGAGGCCTTCGGGCAATTGCCTATCGCGATCGAGGTCGAGACCTCGTCGGGCGCGGTGGGATTGCTGCATGCCGATTGCCCGGTGTTGTTCTGGCCGCGCCTGGAATCGGCGTTGCAGGACCGCTACAAGCGCACCAGCGCCGCCTGCCAGTGGTCGCGCGAGCGGCTGCGGCAACTGGACCGCACCGGCGTGCGCGGGGTGCGCGCGGTGGTGGCGGGCCACACCCCGGTAGCCGAGCCGCTGGCGCTGGGCAACGTCTATCACATCGATACCGAGGGCTGGAAGGATGGCTACTTCACCTTTCTCGACCTGGAAACGCTGCAGGCCTGGCCGCGCGCGGTGGTGACCGAGCCGCCGGTGGTCGAGCCGGGTTAGCCGGGACCGGAGCGGGAAAATGAAACGGGGCGCCCATGGGCGCCCCGTCTGCATTGCGGCGCAAGGCCGCTAGTGCCGTTCCGTGGATTTCGCGCGGCTGTATCCGCCGGACAGCACGCTAGAGCGGCCGCGCCGCCAGCGGCCCGTCGCCGCCGCTGACGACGCTGGCGCGGGGGCCGGCCACCGGGTCGGCCTCGACGCGTGGCACCGGAATCGGCGGGATCGGGGTGTCATTGCCGGCGCCGCCGCCCAGCGTGCCTCCCAGCGCGCCGCCGCCGGCGGCCGGCACGGGAATCGGCTGCGCCACCGGCGCCTGCTGGGCCGGCACCTGTTGCGTCGGCACCTGCCGGGCCGGTTGCGGCGCGCCCGCCTGCGGTGGGGTGGCCGGCGGCTGCGCCGCGCCGGGCGCGGGCAGGGGCCGCACCGAGTTGTCGACGCCGTCGGTGGAGCGGTTGTTGTTGAGGAAGTCGGTCAGCGGGTCGCCGCTGGACAGGTCGAGCGAGGCCACCGCCTGGCCCGGCGGGAATTCGTTGAAATAGTATTCGCCGTTGTCCACCAGCAGGCCGTCGGGACGCGGCGCCGGCTTGGCCTCGGGCACGCCCTTGAGCGCCGGCTGCATGTAGTCGAGCCAGGTGGTCAGGGCCAGGCCGCTGCCGAATTCGTTCGTGCCCAGCGACTTGGGCTGGTCAAAGCCCATCCAGACCGTGGTGGCCAGGCTGGGGGTGAAGCCGGAGAACCAGACGTCGACCGCCTCGTTGGTGGTGCCGGTCTTGCCGCCGATGTCGTTGCGCTTGAGCACCTGGTGCGCGCGCGCCGCGGTGCCGCTGGTGGTGACGCCGCGCAGGATGTCATCCATGACCCAGGCGGTGCGCGGGTCGATGGCGCGCGCGGCGGCGTCGCCCGCCACCACCGGCTGCGCCTGCATCAGCACGTTGCCCGAGCGGTCGGTGACCTTGTCGATCAGGTAGGGCGTGACGCGGTAGCCGCCGTTGGCGAACACGCTGTAGCCGTTGACCACCTGCAGCGGCGTGGCGCCGCCGGCGCCCAGGCCCAGCGGCAGCACCGCCGGCCAACGCGCCTTGTCGAAGCCGAAGCGGGTCAGGTAGTCCTGCGCGTACTGCGGGCCGATGGCCTGCAGGATGCGGATGGTGACCATGTTCTTGGACTTGTACAGGCCCTGCCGCAGGGTCAGCATGGGCTCGTAGCGGTTGCCGTCGTTCTTGGGCTGCCAGTCCTTCGAGCCGGTCTGCGCGGCGGTCAGCATGAAGGGCTGGTCGGACACCTGGGTGGCCGGCGTCAGGCCGCGTTCGAGGGCCGCGGCGTACACGAACGGCTTGATGTTCGAGCCCGGCTGGCGCCAGGCCTGCGTGACGCGGTTGAAGGTGCCGCGGTTGTAGTCGAAGCCGCCGATCATGGCGCGGATGGCGCCGTCCTGCGGCACCATCGACACCAGCGCCGCCTGCAGCGCCGGCATGTTGATGATTTCCCAGCCGTCGCCGTTCTTGTGGATGTAGACCACCGAGCCGCGCTGGATGCGCTGGCTGTCGCTGGCCTTGGGGTTGAGGGCGCGCGCCACCACCGCCAGCGCCTTCTTGTCGGAGATGGTGATGATCTCGCGCGCGCTGCGCGCCACGGTCACTTCCTGCGGGCTGGCGGCCAGCACCACGGCGGTCAGCAGGTCTTCGCTGTCGGGCGTCTTTTCCTGCACGCCGTCGAGGATGTCGTCGAACGCCGCGGCGTCCTTTTCGACGCCGTCGGGCAGGTCGATCTGGTCTTCCGGGCCGGGGTAGGGCGCGCGCCGGGTGTAGTCCAGCACGCCGTCGCGCACGGCGCGGTAGGCCGCTTCCTGGTCCTTGGAGTCGATCGTGGTGTAGACGTCGATGCCCTTGGAGTAGGTCTGCTCCTGGAACACGCCGTACATCAGCTGGCGCGCCAGTTCGGCCGGGTATTCGCCGTGGATGGCGAAGCCGCGCAGGCTGGCGCCGTCGGCGCCGCGGATCACTACGTGCTGCTTGAGGGCTTCTTCGGTCTGTTCCGGCGTCAGGTAGCCCAGCGTCTTCATGCGGCCCAGCACGTAGTGCTGGCGGATCTCGGCGCGCGGGAAATTGGTGATGGGGTTGAAGCGCGAAGGCGCCTTGGGAATGCCGGCCAGCATCGCGGCCTCGGCCGGCGTGACTTCGGACAGCGGCTTGCCCAGGTAGGTGCGCGAGGCGGCGGCGAAGCCATAGGCGCGGTGGCCCAGGTAGATCTGGTTCATGTAGAGCTCGAGGATCTGGTCCTTGGTGAGCTCGGATTCAATCTTGTAGGTCAGCAGCAGTTCGTAGAACTTGCGCGAATAGGTCTTTTCGGACGACAGGTAGAAGTTGCGCGCCACCTGCATGGTGATCGTGCTGCCGCCCTGGGTCTTGGATTGCTTGACGAGGTTCACGAGCACGGCGCGCACCATGCCCATCCAGTCGACGCCGCCATGCTGGTAGAAGCGGTCGTCCTCGGCCGCCAGCACCGCCTGGCGCATCACCGCCGGGATCTCGTCGAAGCGCAGCACGTTGCGGTGTTCTTCGCCGTATTCGCCGATGAGGACCTTGTCGGCGGTATAGATGCGCAGCGGCACCCGCGGCCGGTAGTCGGTCATGGCGTGCAGGTCGGGCAGGCTGGGCCAGGCGATCGCCAGCGCCAGGCCGACCAACAGCGCCCCGCAGACACCGAGGCCGGCGACGGCGACGCCGGCCTTGATCAGGAGTCGTTTCCAGGGAAAGCCCGATTTGCCGCCCGGGGTGGCGGAGGATTGCTGGGGGGTGCTCATTGCTGGCGATTCTAGGGCAGAACGCTATAGACCGGCCACCGCGCCGGAAGGTTTCAGTAACCAAACTTGCCCGCAGGGACGGTTCGGATCGGCGGCAGGGGATTTAGGGACGGGGTTGAGGATACGCGCCACGCGGGTTTCGCGCAGCGCCGCGTGGCAAGCGCGCGCTGAAATGTATTGCGCGCCGTGACAAACGGCAAGGCCGGTTGCAGGTGTCATGCGGCCTGTCCGTGCAAATACCGTTGCGGCGGCGCGCCCAGGGCACGGTGAAACATGGCGCTGAAGGCGCTGGGGCTGCGGTAGCCGAGGTCGGCGGCGATGCGCGCCACCGGCACGCCCAGCGACAGGCGGCAGACGGCGTCGGCCAGGCGCACCTGTTGCACCCACTGCCGGTAATTCAGTCCCAATTCAGCCTGGAACAGACGGATGAGCGTGCGCGCGCTGGCGCCGACCTCGCTGCCCCAGTCCTCGATGCCGCGCTGCAGCCCGGGCCGGTCGAGAATCGCCTCGCAGATGATCTGCAGGCGGCGGTCGCGCGGCCATGGGATCTGGATGGGCACGACCCGCGCGGCGGCCAGTTCGGACAGGATCAGCGCGGCCACCTGTTCGGCGCGGCCGCCCAACGGATAGTCGATGGGCTCGGCGGTCAGGGCCAGGATCAGCTCGCGCAACAGGCCGCTGACCTCGATCACCTGGCATTGCGGCCAGTACGCTTGCGCGGCGTCGGCCTGGATGTAGAGCGAGCGCATCGAGACCGCGCCGACCATGTCGACGCCATGCGACACGCCCGCCGGGACCCATAGCGCGCGCAGCGGCGGCAGCGCCCAGAAGCCGCTGGGCGTGGTGACGCGCATCACGCCTTCGATGGCATAGATGAGCTGGGCGCGCGGATGCGAGTGGGCGCCGGTGCGCGCGCCGGCGGGAAATTCCTTGGCCATCGCGGTCACGCCGCGGGGACGGTGTTGATAGTCCTGGGCGTCGATGCTGCGGGCCGGGTCGAGGCGCGTGGGCCGGGTGGGCATGTTGTCACTTCCGACAAATGGGGGAGGCCGAATTCATGGGGAAATGGCCCCATTTTGTCACTTTCCCGACGAAAATTGTCAGTCGGAGGGCGGGCATGCTTCCTACACTGGCAAGGTCCGGCGCTGCGCCGGGCTTTTCTTTGTTTCCCCCGTCCCGTCCAAGCCATGAACCCATCCCAGACCCCCGCTGCCGCGCTGCCCGATGACGCCGCGCCGGTCGCCGCGCCGCAGCCCGCCGTTGCCGACCCTTCGACCGCGTTCGCGGTATTGGGCGCCATCAGCGTGGCGCACCTGATGAACGACATGATCCAGTCGATCCTGTTGGCCATCTATCCCATGCTGAAGGATTCGTTCAGCCTGTCGTTCGCGCAGATCGGCCTGATCACGCTGGTGTATCAGCTGGCGGCCTCGCTGCTGCAACCGTTCATCGGTTTCTACACCGACCGCAACCCCAAGCCGTATTCGCTGCCGGTGGGCATGGGCTTCACGCTGGCCGGCCTCCTGCTGCTGTCGGTGGCGCCGTCGTTCGGCTGGCTGCTGGTGGCGGCGGTGCTGGTGGGCACGGGATCGTCGGTGTTCCACCCCGAGTCGTCGCGGGTGGCGCGCATGGCCTCGGGCGGGCGCCATGGGCTGGCGCAGTCGCTGTTCCAGGTGGGCGGCAACGTGGGCTCGGCGCTGGGGCCGCTGCTGGCGGCGCTGTTCATCATTCCGCACGGCCAGCGCAGCGTGGCGTGGTTTTCGCTGGCGGCGCTGTTCGGCATGGTGGTGCTGACCGGCATCGGCCGCTGGTACGCCGCCAACCGCGCCCGCCTCAAGCCCCGCGCGAGGCGCGAAGGCGCCGGCAACGGGCTGACGCGCAACCAGGTGCTGGGCGCGTTGGGCGTGCTGGGGCTGCTGGTGTTTTCCAAGTACTTCTACCTGGCCAGCCTGAACAGCTATTTCACCTTCTACCTGATCGACAAGTTCGCGCTGTCGGTGCGCGAGGCGCAGTTGTACCTGTTCCTGTTCCTGGCCGCGGTGGCGGTGGGCACGGTGGTGGGCGGCCCGGTGGGCGACCGCATCGGCCGCAAGATCGTGATCTGGGTGTCGATCCTGGGCGTGGCGCCGTTCACGCTGCTGTTGCCGTACGCCAACCTGTTCTGGACCGGCGTGCTGGTGGTGGTCATCGGTGTGGTGCTGGCGTCCGCGTTTTCGGCCATCGTGGTGTATGCGCAGGAACTGGTGCCGGGCAAGGTCGGCATGATCGCCGGCCTGTTCTTCGGTTTCGCCTTCGGCATGGGCGGGCTGGGCGCGGCCGCGCTTGGCAAGCTGGCCGATGCCACCAGCATCGGCTACGTGTACCAGGTCTGCGCCTATCTGCCGTTGTTGGGCATCGTCGCGGTGCTGCTGCCGGACGTGGAGCGCAAGCGCGCCTGAGGCGAGCCGCGGCGGGCGCTCCGGCAGGCGCCCGCCCCGCGCGCGGGCCTCAGGCCGCGGCGCCGGCCGCAGCCGGCACGGCGGCCAGTTGCGGGCGCGCCGTTTCGATGCCCTGGATGTCGCCGTCGCCGCCGTGATGGATGACGGCGATGCGAGCGGCGCGCAGCTGGGCGAGTTGCCGCGGCGTGACCGCGAAGCTCGCGGCCAGCCGCTGGTCGTCCAGCGGCTTGATGGCCTGGCGGCGATCCTTGCCGGCAAAGCGCAGGTGGTTGTAGACCGCCCAGGCCACCAGCACGGTGGCGTTGATCAGGGCCAGCAGGGCATAGCCCAGCAGGGTGTGCAGCGTGGGCAGGAAGGTCGGCCACAGCGACGCCTGGGGACCGCCGGCGGCGCCGCGCAGGATGGCGACGATGCCGGCGCCGAACAGGTAGACGAAGGCGAGCCAGCCGACCGCGGTCAGCAGCAGGTCGAACAGATAGCCCGCGCGCGAGCGTTTGGTCGTGATGATCATGATGCGTCCGGTGATTTGATGCCGCGGTCGGGGCTGGTCCAGCGCGCGCGCTCGGCCTGCTTGCGCAGCATGACTTTGGGGAAACTGACCAGGGTGGTGAACAGGCTCACCATCCAGTAGGCCAGGGGATACCAGATGACCCAGTAGAGCGCGCGCCACAGGCCCGGCTCGTAGCGGCGGTCGATCAGGATACTGATGGCGAACTGCAGCAGGCACACCATCGCCAGCATCATGCCGGTGAAGGCGGGCGGCATCAGGCTGGCGATGTGCATGTTGTTGGGCAGCGTGACGAACTGGCTGATCACCCACAACAGCACCGACACGCCGAAGGCGAAGGCCCAGGCGGTGGACAGGCAGAACTCCAGCATCAGCGGCCACAGGCGGCGATGGCGCCAGCTCCAGATCGAGCGCAGGTTCTTCAGGAACACCTCGGCGCTGCCCTGCGCCCAGCGCAGGCGCTGCTTCCAGATGCCGCGCAGCGTCTCGGGCATCAGGATCCAGCACAGGCCGCGCGGCTCGTAGAAGATCGACCAGTGGTCACGCTGCAGCTTCCAGCTGATGTCGATGTCTTCCGTGATCATGTCCAGGCTCCAGTAACCGACCCGGTCCAGCGCGGCGCGGCGGAAGGCGGCGACCACGCCCGACACGGTGAAGACCTGGCCGTAGACGCGCTGGGTGCGCTTGATCAGGCCGATGATGGACGAGAACTCGCCCACCTGGACGCGGCCGATCAGGGTCGAACGGGTGCGGATGCGCGGGTTGCCCGTGACGGCGCCCACGCGCGGGTTGTCGATCAGCGGCGCCACCAGGTAGGCGGCGGCGTCCGGGTCGAGCACCGCGTCGCCGTCGATGCAGACCAGGTATTCGCTGCGCGCGGCCAGCGCGCCCATGCGCAGCGCCATCGCCTTGCCCTGGTTCTGCGCCAGGTGCACCACGCGCAGGCGCGGGTGCTGTTCGGCCAGGCGGTCCAGCATCGGGCCGGTGCCGTCGCTGGAGCCGTCGTTGATGGCGATGACCTCGATGTTCGGATAGCGCTGGTTGAGCGCCGCCAGCAGGGTCTCTTCGCCGTTGTCGGCCTCGTTGTAGCAGGGCACCAGGATCGACACCAGCGGATCGCCGGCCAGCGCGGGCGGCGCCGATCCGGGGCCCCACTGCCAGCGCCGTTCCCAATGCCACCAGAAGTACAGGCCGCCGGCCATCCACATGCCGGACATGAAAAGCGGGTAGAAGAAGACGAAGCCCAGCAGCGCCTGGCCGGTCAGCATCATGGTGAAGCCGAACGGCGCGCCCAGCACCGCCAGCAGGATAATCAGGGCAATCAGACGGTCGATCATCGGAGGGGATACCAGGCTTCGGAGATGGCGGGCCGGATGCCTTGCAACCGGGGCTGGTCTTGCGAGAAGTCGTCGGGGTAGTAGCCGAAGCTGCGGGCGCCGCGCAGTTGCAGGCGTTGCATCCAGCCTGCCAGCACCGCGGTGTCGACGGGCGTGGCCTCGGGGCGGCCGGGGCCGGTGCGCCAGTCGCGCGCCTGCAGTTCGAATACGGTCCGGTCGAGCGCGCCGGGGCGCCGCGCCACGGCGTCGACCAACCGGTCGAGCCAGGCGTTTTCCTGGCCCTTGGGCACGTTCTCCATCAGCGGCATGGCCATGGGGGCGGTCCAGTCGTAGGCGGCCAGGAAGTCGTCCAGGTTCTGCGCGAACCAGGTCTCAGACTGCGGCTCCAGGATCGGCATGGCGAAGATGTTGCGGGCGGTCTTGATCTGGGGCCCGCGCACGGCGCGCACGCGCTCGGTCAGTTCGGCCGTGAAATCGACCAGGGCGCGGCTCTTGACGCGCGTCCAGCGCTGCAGCGTGTCCGGGTCGGCGCGCAACTGGCCGATGTCGCCGGGCAGGCCGGCGGCGCGGTAGGCGGCCAGCGCGCCGGGGCTGGCGTCCTCGAAGTCGGACAGCACGGCGTCATCGTGGAACAGGATGCCATCGAAGATGGCATGGCGCGCCAGGTCCTCGTACAGGTCGCCGATGCGGGCGCGCGCGGTGGCGTCGAACGGCGACAGGCGGCGGTACTGGTCTGGATCGGGCCGCGCCTGGGCCTGGCCTGGCTGCCAGCGCGTGACGCGCGGGATCGAGGCGTCCAGGTCATAGGCCAGCACCGGCATCCAGGCATACACCATGACGTTGGCGCGGTTGTGCAACTGCCAGGCGGCGCGGTTGAACAGGTCGGCGCGCACCGGCAGCCAGCGGTTGGGGAAGTACACCGAACGCACCAGCCCGTCGCCGGTGGGATCCGAATACGCCTGCAGGAACACGGTGTTGATCTGCATGTCGAGGATGCGCTGCACCAGCTCGCCCAGGTTGCGGTCGGTCTGCGCCGGATCGGGGTCGTAGACGTAGTCCAGGTCGATGTGGGCGATCCGCATGAAGGGCGTGGCCTCCATGCCGACGACGCTGTTGGCGAACGGCTTGAGCGGCGGATCGCTGGCCAGCAGCATGCGCGGCGTGGACATCAGGCGCGCCAGCCGGCCGGGGCCGTCCTCCAGCGTGAGCGCCAGCTGGTAGCCGTTGTCGGCGGCGATGCGCAAGGTGCTGCCGCCCTCGGCGCCATAGGGCCAGACCCAGACGCGCGGCTTTTTACCGGTGACCTGTTCGATCTTGCGGCTGATGGCGCGCACGTCGCTGCCCATGCGGGCTTCGAACTGCGCTTCGCTTTCGTAGCCGCCGGTCTTGGCGTCGTAGGCGCGGATCGCCGCGGCCGGTTCGGTATTGCCTTGCGGGTTGGCCAGCGCGCCGTAGTGCGAGGCGTCGGTGTGCGCGGCGATCTCGACCAGGCCGGACTGCGAAATCGCGCGTACTTCAGCCCAGTTCAGGAAGCGTTGGCGCGGCTGCGGGCTGCCGCCGAAATCCACCTGCTTGTCGGCGGGGGTGTCCATCCAGGTGCCCACCGGCGCCAGCAGCGCCGGCCAGCGGTAGGCCTTCAGGATCGGCAGGACGCGGGTGTAGAAGCTGCGGTAGCCGTCGTCGAAGGACAGCAGCACGGCGCGCTCGGGCAGCGGCTTGCCGCCCTGGCGCGCGGCCAGGATCTGGTCGACCGAGACGGCCTGGTAGCCGTTTTCGCGCAGCCAGGCCAGTTGGTCGACCAGGCGGTCGGTGCGCACGCTCAGAAAGGCCTGGTCGGGGTCTTCGTCTTCGACGTCGTGGTAGGCCAGGGCCAGGAAATTTCCCTGTGCCCAGGGTTGTTCGGCGGGCGCCACGGGCCTTTCGGACGGCGGCGTGTAGACCGGGATGTCCTTGGCGCAGGCGGTCAGCGCCAGGATGGCCAGCAGCAGCAGGGCGGCCAGCAGGAGTCGGATGGGTAGCTTGAGCAACATGGCGGTCTCAGAAGCGGTAGGCAAGGTCGAACACGATGCGCAGTTCGCGCTCGCGCTGGCCGTCGTACGGGCGGCTGATGCCGGTGACCATCGCGCCCATGTCCAGCACGTCGTTGGCGCGGTAGCGCTGGCCATACCCCAGGGCGATGACGCCGCCGGTGCCGTAGCCCTGCTGGGTGTAGGTGCCGGCGCCGATCGTGCCGATCTGTTCCCAGGCGGTTTCGTAGCGGCGGTACAGCGTGTGCGTGACGCGCGCGCCGGGCAGCACCATCAGGTCCGAGCGCGGGTTGTAGTAGGGCGCGTTGTCGCGGCTGTTGCGCTGGGTCGACAGGTCCAGCGTCAGGTCGGCCTTCAGGTGCGGCGCGGTGTAGACGCGCTCGCGCCCGTCCAGCCCCAGTTCCCAGCGCTGGTTGCCGTCGGAAAAGCGCGACGGCGACAGCGACAGGGTCCATTCGCGCCGCTCGTTGGCGCGCCAGCGCACGAAGCCGGTCAGGCGGTTGGCCTTGATGTCGTTGGTCAGCGCCCGCAGCGGGGTTTCGCGCGACAGCACTTCGCCCGAACCGCCCACCTGCCAGTGGTCGTCGATGTCATAGGCGGCCGACAGCCGCAGGCCGGGCTTGACGCCGTGGCCGTAGCTGTGGGTCGAGACTTCGCCTTCGACCGTCAGGTCGCGGCCGCGCCATTCGACGCCGGTGCGCAGCCAGCGGTAGTTGCCGCGCCCCTCCTCGAAGTCGCCGGTGGCGTAGCCGCCGCCGCCGAAGGCGCGCCAGTTGTAGTCGATGGGCGGCGAATACAGCACCGCGTCGATGCCGAAGTCGCCGTTGCCGTTGACCGGGCTGTCCGAGGCCAGGCCGCGGTAGCCGCTGATGCGCAGCTCGGCCTTGTTGTGGACCTCCCATTCGCGCGCCAGGCGGCGGCTGGTGAGGTTCTCGGGCGCGCGCGCCAGGGTGTCGGCCGACAGCGCCTCGGCCTGGCGCCATTCCTGCAGGTCCATGGCGGTGAAGCCCTGGCCGTTTTCGACCTGCAGCGCGCGCGGCGCCAGGGTTTCGGCCATCTTCAGTTCGCGTTCCGCGGCGCGCGGCAGGTCGCGGCGGCGGTAGACCGAGGCCAGGTCGGCGCGCAGGGAGGAATTGTTGGGGGCGTTTTCGACCATGCCGCGCAGTTGCTGCTCGGCGGCGGCGGTGTCGTCGGCCTGCAGGCGCGCGGCCGCCACCGTCTGCGCGCCTTCCAGCTTCAGGTCGTTGGGGTTGCGGGTGGCCTGCCCCTTGAAATACAGCCAGGGGCTGTAGCCGGCGTCGATGGCGTCGGTGACCGCGCCGGTCTGGTCGAATTCCTCGGCCTCGGCCAGCGCGTAGTACAGGCCGGTCTCGGTGCTGAGGCGGTCTTGCGCGTCGTCGTCGCGGTTGGCGCCATCGGCGCCGACCTGGCGATACAGGTCGCGCGCCTTCTGGGGCTGGCGCAGATACAGATAGGCGGAGGCGACGTCATTGAGCGCGTAGCGCGGCACCGTGACGTCCCGCGCCCGCAAGGCCTCGTATTCGCTGACCACGTCGGCCATGCGGGCGCGGGCGTGCAGCGCATGCAGGCGGTCGATGCGGGCGCGCAGCACGTCGTCGCGGGCGGCATCGCCCAGGGCTTCCCAGGCCGGGATCAGCGCCTCGTAGCGCGCCAGCGCGCGGTCGGCGATGACGAAGCGCTCGGCCTCGGTCCGCGTCGGCATGGCCGCCAGCCGCACCTGCTGGGCCAGCGCGTCGCCTTCCAGGCGGCGCAACTGCGCGGCGTCGAACAGGTCCGGATGCTGGCGCGCCAGATCCAGCGCCGGCTGCGCCAGCCGGGCGCGGCTCAGCGCGGCGATGTATTCGCGCAGCACGTAGGGCGTGCCGGGCGCGATCGCCAGCGCCTGGTCGGCTTGGTGCAACGCCTCGTAGGGCTGGCGCAGGCGGACGTGGACGTAGCTCAGCGCCAGGCGGGCATCGGCATCGCGCGGCGCGCGCCTGCTCCAGGCCCTGCCGGCGGCCAGGGCGGCTTCGGTCTGGCCGGCGTCGGCCAGGGTCATGATTTCGCCCGCGGCAAAGGCGGACTGGTCGGGATGGCGCCGCAGGCCGGCGCGATAGGCCGACAGGGCCTCGGGCCAGCGGCGCAGGTCGCGATAGGCGCGCGCCACCGCCAGCTGGATATCGGCGGGCAGGGCGAGGGAGGGCGACAGCGTTTCGTAGGCGGCCACGGCTTCGGCGGGGCGGCCGGCCCAGCTGGCGATCACGATGTGGTCGTACACCGCCTGGCGGCCGGCCGCCGCGCCTTGCTGGCGCAGCATGGCCAGCGCCGGTTCGTAGTCGCCGGCGCGGGCGCGCGTGATCAGCGCGTCATAGTCGGCGCCCGGCGCCGCCAGCGCCAGGACGGGAGCGAGCAGCGCGCACGCGGTGAGGGCCTGCAGTCTCGGCCCGGTGATCCGCCGTCGCGGGTCCGTCATCAAGGCGGGCGGCGCCTGGCGGCCTGCCCGGCCCCTGGGGGGCGTTGTTCTTTTCAGCATCTGTAAATACTTCCGCAGTTGCGATGAGGGCGCTCGTGGCTCCGCCGGCCGGACGCGGGTGGGCGTTGCCGAAGGCGCGGCGCGGACGCGGGAAGGCGCCGGCGGCGAAGGGGAGAGCGTTTGGGTATTCACTGCGCGGCGCCCGCTGCGGGGACCTTCGCACTCGCGCGAGGGAGTGCATGGCTAGTACGCGCCACGCCCGTGGGGCGTGGTTGCGGCACTTCTGATGGCGCCGTCAACAGGCCGAACTTTATGGCTTTTCGGCGAAATCAACTGTCAATTAGTGCAAAGGAGGGACCGCGGCCGCAGGCCTTGGCGTATTCTCTGCGGGCGTACCGCACAACCGTCGTGGCGGTATGGCCGGCATTGGGACGGATCCCGGTACGGAACGTTGTGCGCGCGACGGAAATGGCGCGATGGTGCGCCGTGCAAGTAACAAAAAACGTCAAAAGTGCGGGTCTGTAACGTGTCCTCGGGCCCGCATCCGGTGCAACAGTTGTTCCAAGCGACGGCGACCGCCCAGGAGGGCGCAAGCCGGCAAAAACATGACGACTTCACTATTTTTCCTGGTGTGGGGCCTGGCCACGGCCCTGGCGCTGCCCCTGCTGCTGCCGTTCAATGCGCGCCGGGTGCCGGGCGTGCGCGCGTTCACCATCGCCAACGCGTTGGCGGTGCTGTCGCTGCTGGCCTACGCCTCGGCCGAGATCCTGCCGCCGGCCGTCTATGTGATGGTGTCGAATACGTCGTGGCTGGTCGCGGTGAGCCTGGTGTACGTGGGCGTGCGGCAGTTCTTCGGCTTGCGGCCGCAGGTCCTGCGCGTGGGCGCCGCGGCCGCGGTCGGCATCGCGGCGATGGCGCTGATGCTGTACGTCACGCATGACCTGGTGGGCCGCATGATGCTGTTTTCGGGCTACACCGGTGTGCTGATGGCGGCCACCGGCGCCGTGGTGTTCCGCCAGCGCCGCGGTATCCGCACGCCTGGCGTGATCCTGTATGTGCTGTTGTCGCTGTCCGCCCTGGTGGTGCTGCATGCCTTGCGCGCCGGCGTCTATGGCAGCGGCTGGGCGCAGGCCGCGTCGTTGCTGGAACCGGCGCCGTGGGGCCTGTTCTTCATCGTCTGCGGCTCGGTGACGGTGCCGGCGCTGTTCCTGGCATTGCTGCTGCTGATCCAGACGTCGCTGTCCGAACAGATGCAGGCCGCGCTGACCTTCGACAGCCTTACCGGCGCCTATTCGCGCCGCAGCATCCTGGATGAACTGGAGCACGAGCTGCAGCGCTGCG
This sequence comes from Achromobacter sp. CSND-B12, assembly GCF_052906545.1. Taxonomy (NCBI): domain Bacteria; kingdom Pseudomonadati; phylum Pseudomonadota; class Betaproteobacteria; order Burkholderiales; family Alcaligenaceae; genus Achromobacter; species Achromobacter sp. CSND-B12. The sequence continues at coordinate 5,575,646 of NZ_JBREGJ010000001.1, forward strand.
CGCGCAGCGGCGGCAGGCTGGCGGTGCTGGTGCTGGACATCGACCATTTCAAGTCCATCAACGACCGCCACGGCCACGCGGCCGGCGATGCCGCCTTGCGCCATTTCGCGCAGGTGGTGCCCAAGGCCGTGCGGGCCAGCGATCGCTTTGGCCGCCTGGGGGGCGAGGAGTTCGTCTTGCTGATGTACGGCTGTGATGCCGCGCACGCGCTGGTGCAGGCGCAGCGGGTCTGCGACGCCCTGCGCGATTCGCCGCTGTACCTGCAGGGGCAGGAATTGCGCATGACCGCCAGCGGCGGCGTGGCCACGCTGCAGCCGGGCGATTCGGCCGATGGCATCCTGGCTCGCGCCGACCTGGCGCTCTACAAGGCCAAGGAGCTGGGGCGCGACCGGGTCGAAATGGCCTGGAGCGCGCGTGCGTCGGGCCGCCCGCAGGCGGCCCGGGAGGAAGAGGCGGCCGCCGAGGCCGCCGAACCCGCCAAGCTTACGGCTTGAGATGTTCGATGAAGAACTTTTCCATGGCCGCGTAGAACTCGAATTTGTTCTCGTCGTTGTGGAAGCCGTGGCCTTCGTTGTCCTTGACCATGTATTCCACCTCGACGCCGCGGGCCTTCAACGCCTTGACCATCTGGTCGCTCTCGTCCTTGTTGACGCGCGGGTCCTTGGCGCCCTGGGCGATGAACAGCGGCGTCTTGATCCTGTCGGCGTGCAGGGCCGGCGAGGTCGCCGCCAGGCGGTCCTTGTCGCGCACCGGGTCGCCGACCATGTCCTGCATCTTGTCCAGCATCGGCTTCCAGTAGGGCGGAATCGACTTCATGAACGTGAACAGGTTGGACACGCCGACGTAGTCGACCGCGGCCGCGTACAGGTCGGGCGTGAAGGTCACGCCGGCCAGCGTGGCGTAGCCGCCGTAGCTGGCGCCGTAGATGCCGATGCGCTTGGGGTCGGCGATGCCCTGCTTGACCAGCCACTGGACGCCGTCGGTGATGTCGTCCTGCATTTTCAGGCCCCATTGGCCGAAGCTGGCTTCCCAGAAGGCGCGGCCGTAGCCGGTGGAGCCGCGGAAATTCATCTGCAGCACGCAGAAGCCGCGGTTGGCCAGGAACTGCACCTCGGGGTTGTAGCCCCAGCCGTCGCGCGCCCACGGGCCGCCGTGCGGGTTGACGATGCACGCCAGGTTCTTGGGATCGCGCCCGGCCGGCAGCGTCAGGTAGCCATGGATGGTCAGGCCGTCGCGGCTCTGGTAGCTGATGGGCTGCACGCGCGACATGTCGGCCTCGGGGATGGCCGGATTGATGTCGGCCAGCTTGCTGAGGGTGTCGGCGCGCGCGTCGTAGATGTAGCGCGAGCCCGGCGTGCGGTCGTTGTAGGCGGCGACGATGAACTTGTCTTCGTCGCGGTTGGCGCCCTGGATGGCGAACTGGTAGCCCTCGAGCTGGGCTGACAGTTTCTTGAACAGGGTTTCGGTCTCGGCGTCGAAGAACTTGTATTGCGGCTTGTCGGTCTGGTACGAGGCCACCGTCAGCACGCGGCGCTTGCGCGAGAAGCCGGCGGCGTCCAGGTCGACCGTGTCCGGGGTGAAGATCTCGTCTTCCTTGTCGGGGCTGGCCGGGTCGATCACCACCAGCGCGAGCTTGTCGCGGCCGCGGTTGGACAGGGCGTAGAACTTCTTGTCGTCGAAGGTGAAGAAGGCCGGGCTGACGCTGGTGCGGTAGTCGGTGGTGAAGAGCGGACGGAATTCCGAGGCTTCGTCGTCGCGGTAGAGCAGGGTGGTGTTCAGGCCGTCGCTGGTGACGGCGGCGCGCACCTTGCCGGCGTGGTCGGTCTGCCAGCCGACGATGTTGCCGGGATTCTGCGCCACCAGCACGCCGGCGCCGGTGTGCACGTTGACGCGGTAGACGTCGAACACCTGCGGGTCGCGCTGGTTGTGGCTGATGAGGATGTGGTCGGGGTCGTCTTCGAGGTCGTCCTCGATGCTGGCGCGCACGCCGTCGTACGGGGTCAGGTCGGTGACCTTGCCGGTCTTGGCGTCCACCGCCAGCACGTGGAAGTTCTCGTCGCCGCCGAAGTCCTTCTGGTAGAGCACCACGTCGGCGCCCTTCCAGAAGAAATTGCTGATGTCGCGGGCCGACTCGCTGGTCAGCTTGCGCGGTTCGCCCACCGGCTTGCTGCCTTCCAGGGGCTGGACGTAGATGTTCATGCGCGGCGGCTTGCCGTCGACGCTGGTGGGCTGCATGAAGCCGAGGGTCTTGCCGTCGTCGGCCAGGCGGAAGAAACCGCGTTCCGGATTGCGGAAAAAGTCCTTCAGGGGGTAGGCCCGGGGCGGCTGCGCCGCGGCGCTGGCGCCCAGCGAGGCGCCGACGATACCGGCGGCCAGGATGGTGTGTTTCATGAATGAGAGCAAGGCATACCTCCGACGATTCCACCCGGCCGCGGGCGCCGCCGGACTACCGGTCGATAATGCCATAGCCGCGGCCGGGGTGTCGAACCGGCCGGGCCACTTATGCCGGTGGTCCGTTTGCGGGATAATCGCGGCTATCAATCTGGAGAAACACATGGTTCGGAATCTGGTCGCGGCCTCGGCGCTGGCCCTGGGCCTGGCGGGCTGCTCGCTGGGTATTTCGCAGAACGGCTCATCGCCGCACAGCGAATTCAAGGCGCCCGTCGCGTTCAAGGACGCCTACGCCACCACGCTGCGCCAGGCCAACGCCTGCCTGCGCAGCACCGACGACGCCTATCGCGTGGTGTCGAGCCTGGACGAAAGCGCCCAGTCCGCCGTGGTGCGGGTGCTGGCGCCGTACAGCGACAGCGAAATGACCCGGGTCGACCTGAAGGCGGCCGGTCCCAAGGCCACCGACACCCGCATCGTGATGTGGGGCAAGGGCACCTGGGACGCGGCGGCGATGCGCGCCATGCAGGACGCGATCGTCTATGGCATGAGTTCGTGCTCCAGCTACATGCCGCTGGACCCGCGGCCGCCGGTCAAGCCGTCGCGCGATCTGCCCAAGTAAGGGCAATGGCGGGCCTTGCGGCCGCATCGGGCGACGGCGGCCGCAAGGCCCGCCGCCCGTTCAGTCGCCGCCCGGACGGCGGCGGATGATCTTGAAGGTGGCGGTGGCGCGGGCCACCAGTTCGCCGTCGGCGCGGCGGATGTCGCCTTCACAGAAGGCGATCGACGCGCCGCGGCGCAGGCAGCGCGCCTCGATCACCAGGTCGCCGGTGCCGGGCGACAGGAAGGTGGTGTTCATGTCGATGGTGGCCATGCCCTCGGTGGCATCGGCCGAGCCGCGCGCCGCGGCGCTCAGCGTGAAGTCCAGCACGCTCATCAGGGTGCCGCCGTGGACGTCGCCGCGGCTGTTGGTCAGGTCCTGGCGCCACGGCAGCGACGTGCGGGCATAGGCCGGCGCGATCTGTTCGGGCACCAGGCCCAGGAAACTCATGAAGGGAATCGCCAGGCCGAAATACTCGCCCGGAGCGGGAGTTGCGGTTGCAGTCATGGAAGCGGTCACGCGGGGAAGGGGAAAGATGGGGATTTGCCGGTCATAATATCCACTTTTACGCCGTTCGCCGGGCCCGGCCCCCGCGCCGGGGCGATTTTTCCGGTGACCGTACATTTCGCGCCCGCTTGCGCGCCGATGCGCCATCCGGGCACCCGTTTTCCACCGCCATGAGCGACGCCAGCCGCAAGATCGTACACATCGACATGGATGCCTTCTATGCATCCGTGGAACAGCGCGACAACCCCGAGCTGCGCGGCAAGCCGGTGGTGGTGGCGTGGACCGGGCCGCGCTCGGTGGTGTGCGCGGCGTCGTACGAGGCGCGCCGCTTCGGCGTGCATTCGGCCATGTCGGCGGTGCGCGCCCAGCGCCTCTGTCCGCAGGCGGTCTACGTGCCGCCCGACTTCAACCGCTACCGCGAGGTTTCGCGCCAGATCCGCCAGATCTTCGGCCGCCATACGGACCTGATCGAGCCGCTGTCGCTGGACGAGGCCTACCTGGACGTGACCGTCAACAAGCTCGGGCTGCCGTCGGCCACCGAAGTGGCGCAGGTGATCCGCCAGCAGATCCGCGCCGAAACCGGCCTGACCGCCTCGGCCGGCGTGGCGCCCAACAAGTTCCTGGCCAAGATCGCGTCCGACTGGAACAAGCCCGACGGGCAATATGTGATCCGCCCGTCACGGGTGCTGGAGTTCCTGCAGCCGCTGCCCGTGCGCAAGGTGCCCGGCGTGGGCAAGGTGATGCAGGCGCGCCTGGAGCAGTTGGGTATCCATACGGTGGGCGACCTGGCCACGCACGCCGCGCAGGAACTGGAGCATTACTTCGGCCGTTACGGCCGGCGCCTGTACGAGCTGGCGCGCGGCATCGACGACCGCGAGGTGCAGACCGACCAGCCGTTGCAGCAGGTGTCGGCGGAAACCACGTTTTCGGAAGATGTGCGGCTGGAGGCGGTCGGCGAGGCCCTGGATCGCATGGCCGACAAGGTCTGGAGCCAGGCCTTGAAGAAGGGCGCGCTGGGCCGCACGGTGGTGCTCAAGCTCAAGACCGACCGCTTCCGCATCCTGACGCGCAGCCAGACCAATCCCAATCCGCCGGCCTCGGCCGCCGAGCTGGCGACCATGGCCCGGCTGCTGTGCGAGCGGGTCGACCTGCCGGCGCAGACGCTGTATCGGCTGGCGGGGGTCGGCATGAGCAATTTCGCCGATCCCCAGGAACAATCACGCCAGCCGGACCTGTTCGGCGGGGCGTTCTGACTTCAGGCGAGCCTGGCCTTGACCTGCTGCGACAGCGCGGTCATGTCGGCGCGGCCGGCCAGCGACTGCTTGAGCAAGGCCATGACCTTGCCCATCGCGGGCGCGCCGGTGACGCCCTGGGCGGCCACTTCGGCCAGCGCCGCGTCGATGGCGGCGGCCACTTCCTCGGGCGTGGCGGCCTGCGGCAGGAACTCCTGCAACACCACCAGTTCGGCCTTTTCCTGTTCCGCGGTTTCGGTGCGGCCGGCCTGTTCGAACGCGGCGATGGACTCGCGGCGTTGCTTGACCTGCTTTTCGATGATGGCGGTGATTTCGGCGTCGCTCAGGTCGCGGCGCTCGTCCACTTCCTTCTGCTTGACCGCGGCCAGCAGGAAGCGCAGGGTGGCGAGACGCTCGGTGGCCTTGGCGCGCATGGCGTCCTTGACGGCGTCGGAGAGGCGGGTCTTGAGCGTAGCGGTGCTCATGGGGAAACCTTTGTGTTGTTGCGTCAAAACGGCAGTGTAACCGTGGCCGGGCCTTCCCGCGATGTCATCCGGGTCGGGCGGGCGGCCGTCAGGGCCAGCGGCGGAATACCAGCGAGGTGTTGATGCCGCCGAAGGCGAAATTGTTGTTCATGACGTATTCGTGGCTCATGTGGCGGCCCTCGACCAGGTAGTCCAGCTCGCCGCAGCGCGGATCGACGTGCCGCAGGTTGAGGGTCGGGGCGTACCAGTCGCTGCGCAGCATTTCGATGCTGAACCACGATTCCAGCGCGCCACAGGCGCCCAGCGTGTGGCCCAGATAGCTCTTTTGCGAGCTGATGGGCATGCGGTTGCCGAACAGGCCGTGGGTGGCCTCGGTCTCGGCGATGTCGCCCTGTTCGGTGGCGGTGCCGTGGCCATTGACGTAGCCGATCGCCTGCGGCGGCAGGCCGGCGTCGGCCAGGGCCAGTTCCATGGCGATGCGCATGGTGCGGGCGTCGGGACGGGTGATGTGGGTGCCGTCCGAGTTGCTGCCGAAGCCGACGATTTCGGCGTGGATGCGCGCGCCGCGCGCCTGCGCATGTTCCAGCGATTCCAGCACCAGCATGCCGCCGCCTTCGCCGATCACCAGGCCGTCGCGGTCGCGGTCGTAGGGACGCGGCGTGAGGCCGGGCGTGTCGTTCTTCTGGCTGGTGGCGTACAGGGCGTCGAACACCATGGCTTCGCTGGGGCAGAGTTCTTCGGCGCCGCCGGCCAGCATCAGCGCCTGGCGGCCGTAGCGGACCGCCTCGTAGGCGTAGCCGATGCCCTGGCTGCCCGAGGTGCAGGCGCTGGAGGTCGGAATGATGCGGCCCTTGAGTTCGAAGAAAATGCCGATATTGGCCGCGGTGGTGTGCGGCATCATGCGGACGTAGGAGTTGGCGTTCAGGTCGTCGGTGACGCCGTTGAGCAGCATGTTGCCGAAGGCGCGGATTTCGGCGGTGCTGCCGATCGACGAGCCGCAGGCCACGCCCATGCGGCCGTCGGCAATGCACGGATCGCCCAGCAGGCCGGCGTCGTCCAGCGCCTGTTCCGCCGCGCGCACGCTCAGTTGCGAGACCCGGCCCATGCTGCGCAATTGCTTGCGGGTCCAGTGCGCGGGCGCCTGGAAGTCCTCGATCGGTCCGGCCAGGCGGGTGTTCAGCTCCTGGTAGCGCGACCATTCAGGCATGGCGCGGATGGCGCTGCGGCCATCCTCGAAGGCGCGCCGGATGCCGGCCCAGTCGGATCCCAGCGCACTGATGCCGGCCATGCCGGTGACGACGACGCGATGCATCAGCACAGTCCTCCGTTGACCGCGATGACCTGGCGCGTGATGTAGGCGGCCCCCGGCGACATCAGGAACGCGACGGTGGCCGCGACTTCCTCGGGACGGCCCATGCGTTGCGCGGGCACGGCCTTCAGGATTTCCTCGACCGGCACGTGGGCGTCGATCATGTCGGTGTCGATCAGGCCGGGCGCCACGCAGTTGACCGTGATCTGGCGCTTGGCCAGTTCCACCGCCAGGGCCTTGGCGGCGCCGATCAGGCCGGCCTTGGACGCGCTGTAGTTGACCTGGCCGCGGTTGCCGATCAGTCCCGAGACGGAGGCCATGCAGACCACGCGGCCGGGCGCGCGGCGGCGGATCATCGGCATCGCCAGCGGACCGAGGACGTTGTAGAAGCCGTCCAGGTTGGTGCGCAGCACCTGGTCCCAGTCGTCGCCCGTGAGGGCTGGGAAGGCGCCGTCGCGGGTCAGGCCGGCGTTGAGCACGACGCCATAGTAGGCGCCGTGGGCGTCGACGTCGGCCTGCAGCACGGCGGCGCATTGCGCCCGGTCGGCCACGTCGAACTGCAACACGCGCGCCTGGCGGCCGCGGGCCGCGATTTCGGCCTGGACCGCCTCGGCCTGGGCGCGTTGCTGGCGGCAATGCAGCACCAGGTCATGGCCGGCGTCGGCCAGGGCCAGGGCGATGGCGCGGCCGATGCCGCGGCTGGAACCGGTGACGAGAATCGGGGCGGCGCTCATAGGGGAGGCTGTTCCTGGATGAAAACGTTGGGATCGTCGGGCTGGTAGACGTTGAGCCGGGCGCTGGCCAGCGGGCCGGCGTCGTCGCGCAGCTCGCATTCGAAGACGCTCATGCCCCTGGCGTCCATGAACCCGCGCTGCACCTGGATGGTCAGCGTGGCGCCGGCCGGCAGGGCGTCGACCTGGCAGTCGTAGCGGCGCGTGCCCAGCAGGAAGCCGAGCTTGACCGGCGCGCCGGCCAGCCGGGCCTGGCAGCCGGCCCAGGCGCCGATGGCCTGCGCCATCAGTTCCAGGCCGAGCCACGGCGGCAGCGAACCGTCGGGCAGCGAGTAGGGGCCCGGGCGGATCACGGCGCGCGCCCGCAGGCTGTCGGCGTCGTGGGCCAGCACCTCGTCGATCAGGATCATGTCGCCGGCGTGAGGCAGCAGGCTGGCGATGGGCCAGGTCGTCATGCCGCCGCTCCCAGGACCAGGCAGGTGTTGTTGCCGCCGAAGGCGAATGAGTTGCTCATCGCCAGGCGCCGGCGGCCTGGGGCGTAGCAATGTCCGGTGGTGCTGAAATCCAGCCGCGGCAGCGCCGGGTCGGGCTGGCCGTCCCAGACATGCGGCGGCAGCCGGCCCGCGGCATTGGCGGGCGACAGGGTGATCCAGGCCAGCGCCGCTTCCAGCGCCCCGGCCGCGCCCAGCGCATGGCCCGTCAGCGGTTTGGTGGAGGCGCACGGCACGCCCTGGGGAAACAGCGTGTGCACGGCCAGGCTTTCCATCGCGTCGTTGTGGGCGGTGCCGGTGCCGTGCAGGTTGATCCAGCCGATGTCGGCGGGCGCCACTCCGGCGGCGTCCAGGGCGGCGCGCATGGCGCGCAGCGCGCCGGCGCCGCCGGGCTCCGGCGCCGACATGTGCCAGGCGTCGGAACTGGCGCCGCCGCCCAGCAGGGCCACGGCGTCGTCGGCGGCGGCTTCGCGCTGCATCAGAAACAGCGCGCCGGCCTCGCCAATGTTGATGCCGCGGCGGTTGGCCGAAAACGGCAGGCACAGCGCCTCGTCCACCGCGTCGAGACTGGCGAAGCCGTTGATGGTCAGCCGGCACAGGGTGTCGGCGCCGCCGCAGACCACCGCGTCGCACAGGCCCAGGGCCAGCAGCCGGCGCGCCGACAGCAGCGCGCGGGCGCTGGAGGTGCAGGCGGTGGACAGGGTGTAGGCGGGGCCGGTCGCGCCCAGCCAGTCGGCCAGGAATGCGGCCGGGGACGACAGCGCCTGGCGGCGGTAGTCGTAGTCGCGCGGCCACGCGCCATTGGCCGCCAGGGCCTGGAATGCCGGCGCATTGTCGTTCACGCCCGAAGTGCTGGTGCCCACGATCACCGCCACGCGATGGGCGCCGTGCCGCGCGACCGCGTCGCGCAGGCGCGCCTCGATCTGTAGGGCGGCGGCCAGCAGCAGCTGGTTGTTGCGGCTGTGGTGATGCGCGGGCAGCGTGTCGGCGATGCGTGGCAGCGGCCCGTCCACGCCACCCAGCGTGAGCGCGCGGTCGGCCAGCCAGCCGGCCTGGCGGCGCATGCCGCGGGTGTCGCCGGCGAACGCGGCGCGGGCCACGGCCTCGATGCCTGACCCGAGCGCGCAGACTACCCCAGGCGGACTCAGCCAGGTGGTCGTCATGGCCGCTCTCCGAGCGGCGCCACCCGCCATACGGTGCCGTCACCGGACTCGATCTCGAGCGTGCCGGCCGCGGCGTCTCGCGGCCAGCGGACGCGCCACCGCGGTTCGCCCTGGCGCAGCAGTTCGCGTTGCGGGCTACCGTCGGCGGCGGCCGTGGCGCGCCAGGCGCCGGCGCCATAGGCCGTGTCCAGGTCGTCCAGGGGCGTCCAGGCGAACACCAGCGCGGCGAACAGGTCGCGCGCCTGGCCGTTGGGGCGCAGGAAGCCATCATTGCGCCAGCGGCCGTGTTCCAGTATCTGCCGTGCCTGCGGTATGCCCAGGGGGTCGAACAACGACCAGCGCGTGGCGGCGGCTTCGCGCTGCACCACCAGCAGTGTGTCCTGCGCGGGCTGGCCGGGGCGCGACTGGGCCACGTGCAACTGGCGCGGCAACGCGAACGCGGGCGCCGCTGAGGGCGTCGGCGGCGCCCCGGCGCAGCCGGCCAGCAGGAAGGCCAGCGCCAACGCGGCGCGCGAGATCCCGAAGGCGGGCGGAAGGGAAAGGCGGGCAGGAATCATGGCAGGGTTGGCCGACCATGGGGCGGCGCGCACGCGGCGCCGTGGTCCGGCAAGCGCGGGCGCTGGCAAAGGGGGCGCGGTCGGCGTGCCCAGTGTACCCGCCGCGGACCAGGCTGCGCGGGTCCCGGGGCGCAGGCCGGCAGCCGGTGCGCCGGCTTCACGTCGCGTCCCCGGCGCCGGATCCGCGCCGCGGCTGCACCCAGGGCGCCCACAGCAGCGAGAATCCCACGCCCAACGCCACCGCCAGGCCGAAATTGGCGATCGCCGGCGTCCGGCTCACGGCCAGCAGCCCGAACGACAGCAGGGTAGTGAGGGCGCCCAGCATGATGCCGACCAGGCTGGCGGCCGCGCCGGCGACGCGCTCGAACATGAAAATGGCGTAGTCCACCCCGATCGCCGACACCAGCAGCAGGCCGAACAGGCTGAAGAGCGTCAGCGGCTGGCCCAGATAACCCAGCGCCGCCAGGCTGCAGGCGGTGGCGGCCAGCGGCACCGCCAGGATGCGCCAGGCGGCCGCGCGTCCAAGCGTCAGGCACAGCAGCGCCGCCGCCACCAGGTACGAGAGCAATTTGAGTTCGGCGGCCTCGACGCGGGTGGCGCTGAACATGCGGTTCAATTCGCCGCTGCGGTCCACCAGCGTGACGCCGGGCGCGGCCTGTGCGATGGCCGTGAGCGCGGCGGCATCGCGCAGGCCCAGCAGGGTGATCATGCCAGCCACTTCGCCGTCATGCCGGCCCAGCCAGAGCGTGCGCCAGCGTTCGCCGATCTGGCCTTGCAGCGCGCTTTCGAGCGGGATGGGCGGCAGCGCCGCCAGCGCGCGCAGTTCCTGTCGCAAGGCCGCTTCCGGCACGCCGATATCGGTCAGCGCGCGCCAGGCCTGGGGCCGGTCCGCCAGGTTCCCCAGCGCATCGGCGAAAGCCTGCTGGTCGGCCTGCGGCGCCACCCGCTGGCTCAAGGCGGTGTAGGCCCGCAGCCCGCCGGCGGCGACCAGCGCATCCAGCGCCTGGCTGACCCGCGCCTGCCGCCGCAGCAGTTCGTCGGCGTCCGGCGCGCGCACCAGGAAGAACTGGCTGGTCGGCACGAAGCCGGTGATTTCGCCGATCTGGCGCGCCTGTTGCAGCAGCGGCGCGGGCAGGCTCAGCCATTGGCGCAGGTCGTCGCGGATGTCCAGGCGGCCGATGCCGCCGGCGGTGACCGCGGCCAGCAGCAGTGCGCCGATCCACAGCACGGCGCGGCGCCCGGCCAGGCGGGTCCGCGCGCGCAGCGCGGCCTGCGCGAAACGCAGCAGCGGCGGCCAGGGACGGGGCTCGAAGCGCGCCAGCCACGCGGGCAGCTGGCACACCGTGCAGGCATAGGCGCCGAGCAGGCCGGCGGCGGAGAACACCGAGGTCTGGGTCAGCGCCGGAAACGGCGTGAAGGCCAGCGCGACATAGCCGACCAGGCTGGCCGCCAGGCTGATGGTCAGGCCCGGCAGCACCCGCCGCAAGGCCGGCCAGGCGCGCCAGTCGGGCATGCCGTAGCTCTTGCCCAGCCAGTGCATCGGGAAGTCGACGGCAACGCCGATCAGGCTGGCGCCGATCACCAGCGTCAGCGCGTGGATGGAACCGAACACCGCGACGCAGGCGACCGTGCCGGCCAGCAGGCCGACCGCCACCGGGACCAGCGCCAGCAGGGCCAGCCAGCGGCGCAACGCCAACAGCAATACCAGCACGATGCCGGCCATGGCGATGGCGCCGATCCAGCCACTTTCGGCGGCGGCCTGGGCGCGGCCGGCGGCGGCATAGAGCGGGCCGCCGGCCACCAGCAGGTCGGCGCCGGCCAGGGCCTGGCGATCCTGCGCGATCTGCGCTGCGATGCGGCCGGGATCGGCGCCGTCGAAGGCGTCGTCCCGGGTGCTGGCGCGCACCAGGACCCAGGCGCGGCCGCCGCTTTCGGCCTGCAACGTACCCGTGGCCACATCGTATTGCACCGCGCCGCCGGGACGCAGCGCCTGTTCGGCGCGCCGCGCCAGGCCGAACAGATCCTGGTCGACCGATACCGCGCTGGAGGCGGCGAACGGGTCGACCAGTTCGCGCGCGCGCTGGCGCGCGTAACCGGCCGGGTCGGCCAGCAGTTGTTCGCGTTGCGCCGGCGGCAGCAGCGCCAGGCGATTGGCCAGCAGGCGCGCCCGCAGATCGGGCAGGTCGACGTCGATGTCCACTTGCACGGTCGCGAACAGGCCGCTGCCCTGCCAGCGTTGCGCCAATTGGCGCGCGGCCGCGGCGCTGTCGCCGCCGTCGCGGGCCGCCACCAGCGCGAGCAGTTCACGGCTGAGCGGCTGCTGGACGCGCGCTTCGGCCAGTTCGCGGGTGGCGTCGGACGGGGCCCGCGGCACCAGTTCCATCAGGTTGGCCGATACCGGCCAGCCGTGGCGGCACTGCCAGGCGCCCAGGGCCAGCACCAGCAGCAGCCCCAGCTTGAACAGCCGTGGCAGCCAGCGTTCAATCGGCGAAGGCACGCTGTTCCTCTGGCGTCAGGGCGTCGACGGCGGACGCGTCGACCATCTGCAGCACGCTGCGGTCGCCTTGGACTTCGCGCAGTTCGATGCGGTCGACCAGCTTGCCGCCGTTGATCTGGATGTTCTCGAAGATCTGCCGCAGCAGCGCCGAACGCGGCAGCAGCACCAGTTGCCAGGCGTCGGCGCCGCCCGTCAGCGTCAGGTCGAAGTTCTCGCGCAGGCCGCGGGTGTCGCCGGCCAGCACCGCCAGGAACAGTCGGTTCTCACGGCCGGCGCCGGCATGCTGCGGCAGCGCCTGCCAGGCGCCGTCGGGGCCGCGGCGCGCGATGCCGTCGGCGCTGATGCGCAGGTCCTGGGCGATCGGGCTGCGCAGCAGCCACAGCAGGCCGCGGCCGGCGGCCAGGGTGAAATCGCCGCGGCTGGTCAGGGGTTGCGGCAGCGAGCGCAGGAATTTCTGCTGCACGAAATGGCCGCGCACCACCGGGGTGGCGCGCAATTGCCGTTGCAGGTCGTCGAGATCGAAAGCCCGCGCGCTCCAGGGCAGGACGGCCAGCGCCAGGCAGATAAGCAGGCGTTTCATGCAGGCAACTCCAGCGCGTTGCGGACGGGGTGGTCACGCATCGTCTTTCCAGAAGGGATAGAAATTGAACCATTGCAGCGGCGTCTGGCGGCACTGCGCGCCGAGGCGATCGGCATAGCGCTGGGCCCAGCGGGCGATCTCGGCCTGGCGCGTGGCGCGGGTCCATTCGACGGCGTCTGCCAGGCGCTCCATCGACATGCGGTGGCGCGCGCCATGGCGGGTGCAGAACAGCAGGTTCACGGGGCAACGCAGCAGCCCGGCCAGCAGCCAGGGGCCCTGCGGCAGCAAGGCGGCATCGCCCAGCAGTTCGACCTGGGCGCTGCGATCGCCCTTGAGCGGCACGCGGTCGCCGGCGATTGCCAGCCATTCGCCGCGTTCCAGGCGTTGAGCCAGGTCGAGCATGACGCCGGCATCCAGTTCGCTGACCTGGATCATGCGCAGGCCGCCGCCGGCTTCTTCCAGCAGCCGGCCGAAGTTCACCGCGTGCCGCGTATGCACCAGCACGTTCAAATGGAGCCGGCCGGACTGCTCGGCCAGCGCGCGGCAGACCTCGATGTTGCCCAGGTGCGAACCCACCAGGATCTGGCCGCGGCCGGCGCCCATCTGCGCCTGCAGGCCGTCTGGGTCGTCGATGTCCAGGTCCGCCAGGGTGATTCTGCCTTGCCACACGTCGAGCTTGTCGAGCAGCGCCTGCGCGAAGGCCAGGTACTGGCGGTAGACCGGGAAGGGCGTGGGCAGCGGCGCGGCCAGCGCGCCACCGCGCGCCAGGCGCCGCTGGTAGGCGCCGATGGCGCGCCGGGCGCGCGGTCCGAAGACATAGAAATACAGCACCACCAGCCATATCACCGGCGCCACCGCGCGCCGGCCGATGCGGCGCGCGGCCCACGCGGTCAGGCGCAGCAGGGCGGGGCTGCCCCGTTCGCGTTGACCGGCCCAGTGCGGATCGGCCGCCGTCATGGACGCGGTCCCGCGGTCAGGCGGCGCAGCAGCAACGCCGGCGATCGCGCCAGCATGCCGAAGAACAGGCGCGCGTGCATGCGGCTGATCAGCAGGTTGTCGCGCAGCGCCTTGAAGTGCGAAACGCCGCCAACCGGGTAGACGACTCGCGTGGGCAGCCAGGTCATGGGCACGCCGCGCCAGTGCAGGCGCACCAGGATGGCGATGTCGAAGTCCATGCGGCGTCCCACCTGCGCGCCGTCGATCACCCGCAGCACGGATTCGAGCGGGTAGATGCGAAAGCCGCACATGGCGTCCGGGATGTCGAGCGACAGGGTATTGATCCAGACCCAGACGCGGGTCAGCCAACGGCCGTACAACCGGCTGCGGGGGACGTCGCTGCCATAGCGCGGCGCGCCGCAGATGACGGCCGCGGGCCGCGCCCGCGCCGCCTCGGCGAAGGCAGGCACATCGTCCAGCGCATGCTGGCCGTCGGCGTCGACCTGCAGCGCGTGGGTATAGCCCAGGCGCCGCGCCGCGCGCAGCCCATCCTGCACTGCCGCGCCCTTGCCGCCGTTGCGCGCGCGCCGCAGCAGGTGCGTGCCTGGCAGGGTCGCCAGCGCATCGAGCACGGCGGCGCAGTCGGGGGCCGACCCGTCGTCCACCAGCACGCACGGCAATCCATGCGCCGCCAGTTGCGCGTGCACCGCCGCCACGGTGGCGCCATGGTCGTAGACCGGGATCACCGCGCACAGCCTATGCGGCGCCATGGCGGTCTCCGTGCAGCACGCGGCCCGACGAGCAGGGCTGGTCGCCCAATGTGTAGGTGAAGTACAGCTTTTGCTTGCCGGCGTCCCAGCGCAGGGTGAGTTCGGCCGTGTCGCCGGGCCGCAGCAGGCGCTGGAACTTGAGCGCCTCCATGCCGGCAAAGCGCAAGGCCGGCCGCAGGTCGCGCTGCGCCAGCGCCATGGCCCAGCCGATCTGGACCACGCCCGGCACCACCGGCGCGCCGGGGAAGTGGCCGCTGAAGTGCGCCAGGTCATAAGGAACATCGATACGGTAGCGACATTCGCCGGGCCCGTCGGCCGGCAGCGGCGCGGCCGCCGGTTGGCGCGGGCGCGGGCCGGCCGCGGCCTCGAAATCGGATTGGGTCAGCTTGCCCTGGCTGTTGTACGGCAACTGGCGCAACAGCCGCCAGCCGCGCGGAATGGCCAGCGATTCGAAACCCGTGGCGAGGTGGCGGCGCAGGGCGTCCACCAGCGCGCGCCGGCCCTGGTTGCGCAGGATGTGCAGGCCCGCCGCGCTCAGCGCCACCAGCGCCGTCAGGCGCGGATTGCCCGCGACCTGGCCCACGCGCGCCTCGGTCACCCAGGCATGGCGGGCCAGCGCCTGTTCGAGCATGGGCAGGGCGACGCGCTTTTCCTCGATCTTGACGATGCGGTCCAGCCGGCCCAGCAGCTGGAAACCGCCTTCGACCATCTCCGCGGCGTCGGCGGTCAGGGTGTCGGCGGCGTCGATCCATGGCGACGCCGCGCGCAACGCGCCGCGCGGGTCCAGGCCGACTTCGACGCCGGCCAGGGGCTGCCACGGGTCCGCGCCGCAGCGCCAGGCGATCGATCCGGTTTCGGAACTGCCGTAGATGTCGATGGGGCGCTGGCCCAGTTGGCGGCCGATGTGTTCGGCCACCTCCGGCGGCAGGACCCCGCCCGCGCAGTACAGGCGGACCAGCCGGCCACGCAGGCGCGATCCGTCGAGCCGCTCGCCCAGCCGGCGCAGCAACGCCGGGCTGGCGATCCAGGTGAAAGTGGCATGGCGCAGGCTGGCCTGTTGCAGTTCTTCGGGATAGAGCCTTTGCGGGCGGTCGATGGGGCGGCCGGCGCACAGCGGCCACAGTACGCGATAGGGCAGGCCGTACATGTGCTGCGCCGACACGCTGCCGAGTACCGGGCCGCCGTCGTCGGGCCACTGTTGCCGCAGCGCCTCGACCTCGCGCATGAGCTGGTCCCAGCTCTTGCCGACGGGCTTGGGCGCGCCGCTGGAGCCGGACGTCCACAACACCAGCCGCTGCGCCGGATCGAGGACTGCGGGCGGCAGGGCCGGCGCGTGCTGCAATTGCTCCAGGCGCCATGCCTGGCACGCCGAAGGCAGCGCCGCGGCGTCGCTCAACCAGATGTCGGCATCGAGCGCGGCGCAGGTGTCCGGCCGCACGTCGGCTGGCAGCACGGCGGTGATGCCGGCCCGCCCGCAGGCGAACAGGGCGATGGCGAGCGCGACGGCATCTTCGAACCAGAGCGCGGCGCGCCGCGCGCCGCGCGCCTGCAAGGCGCCGGCCACGGCCAGGCATTGCGCGGCGAATTCCCGCCGCGACAGCGCCGGCTCGTCCGCGACCCGCGCGTCGCCGGCGGGCGCGGCCTGCGGCAGCAGCAGGTGTGTGAGCGCGGTCCAGGCCACGGTTCAGGCCGCCTTGGCCGCGGCGGGGCGCAGCAGCCATTCCGCGCCCATCAACAGGCCCATCAGCACGTAGCTGATGGCGCCGTTGTAGGCGGTCCACCAGCTCCATGGGCCCCAGGCGGCGAGCATCGCCGCGACCGTGCCGTTGATGGCGAAAAAGCCGCACCAGACCCGCGTGACCGCGCGCGTGTAGCGCACCCCGGCGGGGGGCAGGTCGGGGTGGCGCAGGCGCGCCAGGCGTTCGACCACGGGGCGCCCGCGATGCAGGCTGGCGCCAAAGAGGACCAGCAGCATGCCGTTGACCATGACCGGATACCAGCGCAGCCAGTCCGGCGAATTGGTCGCCGCCAGCACCACGCAGAACGCGACCGCGGCCAGCGGCAGCAGGCGCCCGCCCGGTTCGCCGCCGCGTCCGGCCGCCAGGCCTCGCGCCAGCCACAGCAGGGCCAACGGCAGCGCCAGCCAGGCCGCGCTGACCCGCCCCAGCGTCGCATACACGACGAAGGGATAGGCCAGGCCCGCCACGGCCAGCACGCACGCCACCCCGCGTTTCATGCGTCGGCGTCCTGTTGCTGCTTCTGGTACATGGCCTGCACCACGTCGTCAACGGTACGGACGCTGCGAAAATCGTTGGCGTCGAGCTTGCGGCCGGTCTTGCGGCGCACCTGGTCGATCAGGTCGATGGCGTCGATGCTGTCGATCTGGAGGTCGGTGTACAGGTTGGCCTGCGGTGTGATGCGTTCGAGCTCGACCTCGAACAACTCGTTGAGCGTATCGCGCAGCGTGTTGTAGATTTCCTCGCGGGTCTGCATAGTCAATTCCATTGCCTCAGTTGCGGCGCTGCGCCGCGACGAATTCGGCCAGGTTGGC
Organism: Achromobacter sp. CSND-B12; assembly: GCF_052906545.1. NCBI lineage: Bacteria > Pseudomonadati > Pseudomonadota > Betaproteobacteria > Burkholderiales > Alcaligenaceae > Achromobacter > Achromobacter sp. CSND-B12. The sequence goes on from NZ_JBREGJ010000001.1 coordinate 5,592,444, forward strand.
GATGCTGGCGAAGTGCTCGCGCATATTGCGCGTTTCGGGGTCGATGCTGATGCCGTAGCGCTTTTGCAGCGCCAATCCCAGTTCCAGCGCGTCCACCGAGTCCAGGCCCAGTCCGTCGCCGAACAGGTTGGCCTCGCGATCGATGTCGTCGGGGCCGATATCCTCCAGCCCCAGCGATTCGATGACGAGCGTCTTGAGCTCAGTTTCCAGTTGATTCATCCCGTTCGGGCTCCACTTGCGGCGCTTGTTGCGCGTGTTCGTTGTCGGGCCCGGCGGCGGGCCCAGGGGAGCCGGCCGCCGCGGCGGGGCGCGTCAGCTCGGCTTCGAAATAGGCATGTAGATAATCGTTCATCCTGCGTCCTGCGATCGGCAGTGGATGCGCATCGGACCAGGTGGCCGGATCGAGGTCCTCGCCCACCTGGATGGTGTATCGCATGCGGCAGGGCGGGATGCGATACCACGGTTCGCCCTTGGTCAGGCTGCGCGGATTCATGCGGATCACCACCGGCGTCACCACGCGCGCGCCGCGCAGCGCGATGGCGCAGGCGCCGCGATGAAAGCGCGGCAGGCTGTCGGGCGGGGTGCGGGTGCCTTCCGGGAATACGATCAGGGTCTCGCCGGCGCGCAGCACGGCGGCGGCGCGGTCGAACATGTCGAAGCTCTCGTCGTTGGTGATATAGCCGGCGCTGCGGATGGGGCCGCGCATGAACGGATTGCGCGCCAGGCCGTGCTTGACGATGCAATTGGCGTTGCCGACGTGCCCCACCAGGAACACCACGTCCAGCAGGGACGGGTGGTTGGCCAGGATCATCTGGCCGGGACGGCCCAGGCGCTCGGCGCCCTTGAATTCGACCGTCAGGATGCCGACCCGCACCATGAAGCGGATGAAGCAGCGGAAGGTGCCGTTGAGCGCCCGGCGCGCGCGGCGCTGGCGATCGGCGGCGCTGCCGGGAATCAGCCGTTGCGGCGGAAACACCAGCAGCCGCAGCAGCAATCCGCCCACGCCGAACAACGTAAAGGCCATGCCGGTGGCGAACAGGCGCCACAGCCAGAAATCCTGGCGCGCTTGGGGGGGGGCGGGCGTCATGCCGAGCGGGTCCAGAGCCAGTGGCGGCCGCGGTTGGCGTGCAGCCAGCGCGGCGTGCGCAGCGCCAGGTGGCGCAGCAGGTTCAGCGCGTTGGGCCAGCCGGGCGCCGCGCTGTCCGCGGCCGTGCCGTCCGGGCGGGAGGCCGGGTCGGCGCTGTTTTCGAGCCGCCAGTCGCACCCCGCGCGCAGGCGAAAGGCCGCCGCGTAGGAAAAGGGCACGTCATCGATCCATGGCGAATAGGGCGCTGGCGGGCGTTCTTCGGCCAGCACCACCAGCACGTTGTCGTGGCCTTCGGCCAGCAGCAGGCCGGCCTCCAGGAACGCGAGTTCCAGCCCGTCTTCCTCGGCCGACAGCGCGACCGACTCGTCGGTTTCGCGGCGTATGATGGACCACTGTCCGGCGATGGCGTTGTGCACCGACAGGCCGAATGCGGTGGGCGACAACGGCTCGCCGGCCGCCAGCGCCTGCAGCAGGCCGAAACTGCGGGTGGTCTCGCCGTGCCGCGATGCGAATACCAGCGGCATGGGCGGCTGGCCGGCGGCCACCGGCCAGGCGCACTCGAATACCGCGCGCGCCATCGGGCTGAGCCGGCGGCGCTGCATCGGCGGCAGGAATTCGAGGCGCGGCGGGCTGGGTTCACCAACGGGACAATAAGGATGTTCAGCCCAGTGCAGCCAGCTGCCCGCGTCTTGCATACCCGATGTCCAACCCTGCCATTGCGCGATGGAGAAGGTCAACATAGCGCGCGATCTTACACCGATCGCAAACCCTGAAATTATTCAAAAACGTCACTAAAAAACTTAATTTGTCCCTTATTTTTGTTTTTCCTGATCGACGTGCAGCCCGACCGCATTGACGCCAGCCGGCTCTCCCTTTCCTTGTGGTGGGCCGACGAAGGCGCGGCCGGCGCGTATCGGACCCAGGCCCTGTCGCCCGAGGATGCCGCGCGCGCCGCGGCCATACGCTCGCCCAAGGCAACCCGCGACTGGCGGGTCAGCCGCGCATTGCTGCAGTGCGTGCGGGAGGCGATGCCGGCGCCGCATACGCTGTCGCTCAGCCACAGCGGCGGCCGCGCCCTGTGCGCGCGGGCGCCGGCGGACTGGGCCGTGGGGGTCGACCTGGAACGGATGCGGCCGCGCGCCACGGCCGCCCTGGCCGACTGGATCTGCGACGAGCCCGAACGGGCCTGGTTGCGGCAGGCGGATGGCGCCGTCCGGCTCGAGCGCTTCTACCTGATGTGGACCCTCAAGGAAGCCTTTGTGAAAGCGGCCGGCCTGGATTTTCCGGCGGACATGGCAGCTGCCGGCCTGGCGCCGGACGCGTCGGGGCAGGTGGAGCTGCGTCCCCCGCCCGGCCACTGGAACGCGGCGGCCTGGCGTCTTGGCGCAGACTGGATGGCGGCGGCCGTGTGGCGCGCCGACAGCGGCGGGGCGGCGCGCATCGAGTGGCGCGCGGCGCTCTCCTGCGCTTGGCCCGAACGGCGCGAATTGGGCCGCTGGGCGGGGCGCGGCGCTTGAGCGCACGGGCGGATTTTGTGCGCCGCACTTAAACATGTATTATTAATGCATGTTTAAAAAAGGGTGGCTTCGGCGCCATCCGCAGCGCAAGGAGCAGTCGATGTTGAGCCCGCAAATCCGCGTCCTGGTCAAAGCCACGGCCCCGGTCCTGAAAACCCATGGCGTGGCGCTGACCCGCCATTTCTATGCCCGCATGTTCCAGCACAATCCGGAACTCAAGCACGTCTTCAACCAGGGCCACCAGGCGGGCGGCGAGCAGCAGCAGGCGCTGGCCGGCGCGGTCGCGGCCTACGCCGAGCACATCGACGATCCCTCGGTGCTGGCGCCGGTGGTGACGCGCATCGTCCACAAGCATGTCAGCCTGGGCATCCGGCCCGAACACTACCCGATCGTGGGCAAGCACCTGCTGGCGTCGATCCGCGAGGTGCTGGGCGAGGCCGCCACCGATGAGCTGGTCGACGCCTGGGCCGCCGCTTATGGACAGCTGGCCGACATGTTGATCGCCGAAGAGGCGCGCCTGTATGTGGACTCGGCCACCAAGCCGGGTGGCTGGACCGGCTGGCGCGCCTTTCGCGTGGTCGGCAAGCAGCCCGAAAGCGCCGAGATCACCTCGTTCTACCTGGCGCCCGCCGACGGCGGCGAGGTCCCGGCGTATCGCCCCGGCCAATATGTGTCGGTGCGGGTCTACGTGCCCGAACTGGGCCTGATGCAGCCGCGCCAGTACAGCCTGTCGGACGCGCCCGGCCAGGGCCGGCTGCGGATTTCCGTCAAGCGCGAGGCGGGCGGCGCGCAGAACCCGGCCGGGCGCGTGTCCAACGCGCTGCACGACCATCTGCAGGAAGGCGGGGTGCTGGACGTGGCGCCGCCGCAGGGCGATTTCCACCTGCGCGAGGACAGTGACGCGCCCGTGGTGCTGCTCAGCGGCGGAGTGGGGCTGACCCCCATGGTTTCCATCCTGAACCACCTGGTGGCAACCGACGATCCCCGCCAGATCCGCTTCGTGCACGGCTGTCGCAACAACGCGGTGCACGCCATGAAAGACCACGTCAACACCATCGCCGCGAGCCGCGGCAACGTGCGCAAGGCGGTGTTCTACGAGGAGGTCGGCAGCGGCGACCGCAAGGGCCGCGATTACGACCACAGCGGCCGCGTCGACCTGAACGCCATCCGCGACGAGGCCATCGTGCCGGGCGCCGACTACTACCTGTGTGGTCCGTCGGGCTTCATGCGGGCGCAGCGCGAAACGCTGCTGGCGCTGGGCGTGGCGCCCGAGCGGATCCACGCCGAGGCCTTCGGCAGCGGCGGCGCGCCGGCCTGACCGGTGTATCCTGGCGGCCATGCAACTGACCCGATTCACCGACTTCGGCCTGCGGGTACTGATGTACCTGACGCAGTGCCGCGACCGGCCCGCGGCGGTCACCATCCCGGAGATCGCCGCGCGCTTCGACCTGTCGCGCAACCACCTGGTCAAGGTGGTGCACTTCATGTCGCAGCGCGGCTGGGTCAGCACCGCGCGTGGCAAGGGCGGCGGGCTGGCGCTGGCGCGCCCGGCCGGTGATTACCGCCTGGGCGACCTGGTGCGTGAACTGGAGCAGCAGGGGCCGCTGATCGACTGCCGCGAACCGCCCTGTGCGCTGGACGGCGCCTGCCGCCTGTCGGGCGTGCTGGCGCAGACCCTGCAGGCGTTCTACGAGGCGCTCAACGGCTATTCCCTGGCCGACCTGGTGCGCGATCCGACCGCCGCCGCCATCATCAAGCTGCACCGCGCCGCCTGACGGCCGCGCCGACTGCGGCGCCGGCCGGCGTAGCCCGGCCGTGACGCCAGCCTCCGAGGGTCGGGGCCATGACGCCGGACCATGAGGGCGGGTTATGGGTGCTGGGCCTTTGGTGATTTGCGATCATCCGTCCCCCGCCTCAGAATAAGACCGTTGCCATTTTCTTATTTGGATGCAGGGTATGCGCGTTTGCGTAATCGGTGCCGGAGTCGTGGGCGTCACCTCCGCGTACTTCCTGGCGCGCCAGGGCCATGACGTCGTGCTGGTCGACAGCCACGCCCATCCGGCCGAGGTGTCCAGCTACGCCAATGGCGGCCAGCTCAGCTACAGCTATGTCGCGCCGCTGGCCGGGCCGGGCGTGCTGCCCAGCGTGCCAGGCTGGCTGCTGCGCGAGGATTCGCCGCTGCGCTTCCGGCCGCGGCTCGATCCCCACCAATGGCGCTGGTGCCTGAGTTTCGCGCTGGCCTGCCGCGCATCGGTGGCGCGCGAGTCCACCGCGCAATTGCAGGCGCTGTCGTTCCTCAGCCGCGATGCCATGCATGCGTTGCTGGAGCAGGAAAACCTGGAATTCGGCCATCTCAGGAACGGCAAGCTGATCGCCTACCGCAGCCCGGCCTTGCTGGACAAGGCGCGCGCGCTGGTGGCGTACCAGGCCGCCCACGGCGCCGAACAACAGGTGCTGGACGCCGCCCAGACGCTGGCGCGCGAGCCGGCGCTTGCCGGCATGGGCGCCAGCCTGGCCGGCGCCATCTACACCCCCAGCGAAGAGGCGGGTGACTGCCGCCAGTTCACGCAGGCGCTGTTCGAGCGGCTGCGCGGCCTGTCCAACGTGCAGTGCGCCATGTCCAACCCCGTCGCCGGCCTGCAACGTGAAGGCCGCCGCATCGTCGCCGTGCGCACGCAAGAGGGCGATATCGGCGCCGACGCCGTGGTGCTGGCCACCGGCATCGGCACGCGCGCGCTGCTGCGGCCGCTGGGACACGACGTGCCGCTCTATCCGCTCAAGGGCTACAGTCTGACCGTGCCGCTGGCCGATGACGATGCCGTGGCGCCGCGCATCAGCGTCACCGACTACGAACGCCGCATCGTCTACGCGCGGGTTGGCGGCGTGTTGCGCATTGCCGCCATGGTGGACATCGGCAGCGAAGGCGCGCAGATCGATCCGGCCCGCATCGCGCTGCTCAAGCGCCAGGTGCGCGAGGCCTTTCCGGCACTGGACCTGGAGCAGGCCATTCCCTGGGCCGGACTGCGCCCGGCCACGCCCACCGGCAAGCCGCTGATCGGGCCCAGCCCGGCGGCCGACAACCTGTGGCTCAATATCGGCCAGGGCGCGCTGGGATTCACGCTGGCCTGCGGCAGCGCCGCGCTCCTGACCGCGCAGATGGACGGCCTGGAGGCGCCGCTGGACGCGCTGCCCTTCCGGCCCTGATCGCGGGCTGTCCCTTTTGCGATAGTCGCTGCCTGTTCATCGGCAGACGGGCGCTTCACCGCTCAATAGGATATCGGCCATCCGCCCCCGCGCCCCGCGCGCGGGCGGTGGCCGATTCCCATTTCCGCGAGTGACCCCATCATGTCCTACCTGTTTCCATTGTTCGCCATTCTGTTCTGGGCGGGCAATGTCATCGTTTCCAAGATGGCGGCCAGCGCCATCTCGCCCACCGCCATCACGTTCTACCGCCTGATCCTGGCGCTGGCGATCATGGGGCTGTTCACGGCCGTGCCGGTGTGGCGCAACCGCAAGACCATCCTGCGCCACTGGCCCAAGCTGGCGCTGTATGGCGCCCTGTCGTCGGCGGTGTTCCAGGCGCTGTCGTACCGCGCCGCCGAAACCACCACCGCCACCAACATGGCCATCCTGACCGCGCTGATCCCGCTGCTCAGCATGCTGCTGAGCGTGGTCATCCTGCGCGATCCGCTGACCCTGGGCATGGCGGCCGGCGGCGCGCTGTCGTTCCTGGGCCTGCTGTATCTGGTGGGGCAGGGCGACATGCTGAGCGTCTTCCAGCATGGCATCCACGTCGGCGACGGCCTGATGCTGATGGCGGCCTTCTCCTACGCGCTCTATGGCGTGCTGCTGCGCCACTGGAAGGTGCCGGTGCCGGCCTGGCAATCGACCTTCGTGCAGTCGATCTTCGCGCTGCTGTACATGCTGCCGTTGTACCTGCGGGTGCCGGCCGCGCAGGCGGCGCTGGACATGAAGACGATTCCGCTGATCCTGTACGCCGGCATTTTTTCGTCGGTGCTGCTGTCGTTCCTGTGGATCGAGGGCGTGCATCGCCTGGGGCCGAACCGCTGCAGCATCTTCATCAACCTGTTGCCGCTGTTCACCGCGCTGGCCGCGTTCGTGCTGCTGCGCGAGCAGCTGCGTTCGTATCACCTGCTGGGCGGCGCCGTGACACTGGCGGGCGTGCTGTTGGCGCAGACGGTGCAGCGGCCGCTGTTCGGCCATGGCCGCGCGGCCGCGCAGGCCTGCGGCAAGGCGTGACGGGCGCCGGCGCGGTTCACTCCCGTTCAAGACGGGGCGGGGGCGGCGCCGCATAGTGGCTCTCTTTGACCGGAGAGCCCATGAGCCTTTTCCAGAAAACCGCCATTGCGCTGGCGCGCAGTCCGGGCGCGGGCCGCGCCATGCGCGCCCTGGCCACGCGCAGCGCGCTGGCGCGCCGCTTCGTCGGCGGCGCGGATATCGCCGAGGCGGTGCGCACCGCCACCCGGCTGCGCGAGGTCCACGGCATCCGCGCGTCGCTGTTCTACCTGGGCGAGTACGTGGCGGACCCCGAGGCCATCGAGCACAACACGCGGCAGGCGATGCAGGCCTGCGCCGCGCTGGGCGGCGCGGGGCTGGACGTGCATGTCTCGATCGACCCTACCGCCATCGGCTACATGCGCGACGATGCGCTGGGGCGCGAGAATGCCCGGCGCATCGCGGCGGCGGCGCGCCAGGCCGCGGGCGGCGGGCGTGACTGGGTGGTGCTGGACATGGAGGATTCGGGCCTGCGCGAGCGCACCTGCGCGCTGCACGCCGAACTGCTGCGGGCCGGGCTGCCGGCCGGCCTGACGCTGCAGGCGCGCCGCCGCCGCACCCTGGCCGACCTGGCCCAGGTCGTCGGCCAGCGCACCTCGTTGCGGCTGGTCAAGGGGGCGTTCCCGGAACGCGCGCTGGATCACGCGGGCCGGGCCCGTATCGACCAGGCCTACCTGGACGCGGCCACCCTCATGCTGACGCCGCGGGCGCGCGACGCCGGCTTCCTGCCGGTGTTCGGCACCCATGACGACCGCCTGGCCGGTGCCGTGATGGCGCTGGCGCGCGAGCAGGGTTGGGCCCCCGATGAGTTCGAGTTCGAGATGCTTTACGGCGTGCGGCCCGATTGGCAGCTGGCGCTGCGGCGCCTGGGCTACGCGGTCAGGGTGTACCTGCCGTTCGGGGCCGACTGGTGGCCCTACGCAGTCCGCCGCGTGGGCGAAAATCCACGCAATGCCTGGTTGCTGGCGCGCTCGCTGGCCGCGGACGGCGAGTATTTCGGGTAGCCTGTCGCATTGGCCGGGCGTGCCGAGGCGGCACCCCGAGCGTTCCGGACGGGCGGTTTTTCCATGGCGGTTTCCCAACATATCTGGCATTGCGGCGCGGAGCTGCCCGGCGACGTGCTGATCGCCGACCTGCGCGCCTACCGGTACGACGCGCATTTCCACGACGCCTGGTCGATCGGCGCGATCGCGCGCGGGCGCTGCGCCTTCACGGTGCACGGCCGTCCGTTCGAGGCGGGAGAGGGTGATCTGGTGGTGATCGCCCCGGGTCAGGTGCACACCGGCGGCACCTCGGCCGGCCTGCTCGCCTACCGCATGGCATATATCGAGCCGGCCTGGTTCCAGCAGCATGCGCTGGCCCTGCGCGAGGACGGACTGGGCCTGCCAGGGCCGGTCATCGGCGACGCGGCCTTGTGCGCGCAATGGCTGGCGGCGCTGGCCCCCGACGACACCGATGACGCGGTGCGCCGCGCCCAGTTGTCGGCGGCCCTGTTCCGGCTGCTGGCGGCGCATGGCGCGCCGGCGGGCGGGGCGGCCGAAGCAGCCGATGATGCCGGGCCGATGCCGGCCCGCTCGAGCGGCTCCGATCCCGCGGCCCCGCCGGCCCGGGCCGTTGCCGACGTCTGCGAGCTGTTGCTGCAGCGCATGCGCGCCGATCCCGCCTGCGCGCCTGATCTTGAGGCGCTGGCGCGGGCGGATGGCCGCCATCGCAGCACGCTGGTCAAGCAGTTCGCGCGCCGCTATGGCCTGCCGCCGCAGGCGTGGCTGCGCAACTGGCGGGTGGCGCGCGCCCGTGCGCTGCTGCGCGGCGGCCTGCCTCTGGCCGAGGCGGCGCTGGCCGTGGGCTTTGCCGATCAGGCCCACCTGACGCGGGTATTCAAGCAGGTGTATGGCAGCCCGCCCGGCGTGCTGCGCCGGTCCGCGGCCCGCAAGCGGGCGCAATGACATTCCTGTGGATCATGTAATGGGCGATGAATGATCGGTTGAATCGGCCGATATGGCAGGATTTAATCGACTTATGCGGTGGCTGTTCGCGCCATGTTGATTGATCGGGAGGAATGTGAAATGGATTCGCAACGCATCGCGCTGCGCGCTGCGGACGGGGTGGCGCTGGGGGGGTATGCATGGCGGCACGCCGCTCCCGATCCGGCCGGTCCGCGGCCCGTGGTGGTCATCAACGCCGCCACGTCGGTGCGCTGCCGCTACTACGCGCGTTTCGCGGCCTACCTGCACCAGCACGGCTTCGACGTGCTGACCTACGACTACCGTGGCATCGGCGAATCGCGTCCCGCGTCCCTGCGCGGTTTCCAGGCATCGTGGATGGACTGGGGAGAAAAGGACTTCGAGGCGGTGCTGGGTTATGTGCGCAGCCATTTCCCCGGCCAGCCGGTGGACGTGGTGGCGCACAGCATCGGCGGTTTCGTCACCGGCCTGGCGCCCTCGGCGCGCGGGCTGCGCCGCATTTTCACCATGGGCGCCCAATACGCCTACTGGCGCGACTACGCCGCCGGGCAGCGCCTGCGCATGCTGGCCAAATGGCATGTCGTGATGCCGCTGCTGGCGGCGTGCCTGGGTTATTTTCCGGGGCGCCGGCTGGGGTGGCTGGAAGACACGCCGCGCGGCGTGGTGCGCGACTGGAGCTTCATGGGCCCGCGCTTCGAGGGGCGGGGCGGGCCGGATCACCGCGTGGCCGCCATGGCGGCGGTGACGGCGCCGATCCTGGCGCTCAGCGTCACCGATGACGAATTCGGCACCGAGGCCGCCGTCGGCCGGCTGCTGGCGTACTTCACCGGCAGCGCCCGCACCCATCTGCGCCTGGCGCCGGCTGCGCTGGGATTGGACGGGATCGGCCACTTCGCTTTTTTCCACGAGCGTTTTCGCGACACGCTGTGGCCGATCGCGCTGGGCTGGCTCAGTCGCGGCGAGCATCGTCTGGCGGGGGCGACGCCCATACGTTGTGACTGCGTGGCGTCTCTAGCCGATAGTCCGAGTATTTCCGCGTGAAGAACTCGGCGCCCAGCGTCTCGGCCGCCCGCAGCGGGTTGCGCGGATCCGCCGCGATTTCGCCGCGGCTGTTGCCGGCGCCATGGACCACGCCGACGAAATCGGCGTGGGTGTAGCGGGCGAATTCCTGCACCTGGTGCACCACGCCCAGGATCGCGCCGGGATAGGTTTCTTCGGAGGCCACGGCCAGGGCCAGCCGCTTGCCGGCCATGCGGGCCTTGACCGCCTCGGGCTCGGGGCCGCTGCCGGCGTAATGCGTGAACGAGCGATCGAAGAACGCCTTGGTCTGCGCCGACATGCCGTACCAGTAGAGCGGGGTGCAGAACAGCACGCCGTCGGCGGGCAGGAAGTGTTTCAGGAACAGCTCGGCGTAGCGGTCGTCCGGCGCCGAGGCATGGCGCAGGTCCGGCAGGAAGCCTTTGATGTAGTCGTCCAGGAACAGCAGGCTGGCGTTGCTGCCGGCGGCCTGCGCGCCGCGTTGCGCCGCGGCGCCGAGCGCGGCGCTGTTGCCGTCGCGGCGAGGGCTGCCGGCCAGGATCAGCAGGCGCTTGGATTGATGATATGAATTCATGTCTGGATGCCTCGATGGGTGGAACATGTGGAACAAACAAAGGAAAATTTACGCACCAATAGGCATCGGGACAAACGATGATTTCTTGGCTAAGATGAGTTCAATTCATCTGGATGGCCTGCCATGTTCGCCTCCCTGCCGGTTACCGCCTTGCGCGCCTTCGAGGCTGCCGCGCGCTTGCGCAGCTTCAAGGCGGCCGCGGCCGAACTGTCGGTGACGCCGACCGCCGTTTCGCACCAGATCAAGGCACTGGAGCGCCACGCCGGCGTGGCGCTGTTCGATCGCGTGCCGCAGGGCGTGCGCCTGACCGACGCCGGCGCCCGGCTGTTCGCCAGCGCGCACGGCGCCTTGCTCGACATCGCCCAGACGCTGGACGCGTTGCGGCCGGCCAGCGCGGCCGGGGCCCTGACCCTGTCCACCACCCATTCCTTCGCGGCGCTGTGGCTGGTGCCGCGGCTCGGCCGCTTCTACCAGGCGTATCCGCAGTACCAGTTGCGCCTGCAGGCGCAGGCCGAGACGATCGACCTGTTGCAGGACGCCAGCGTCGACGTGGCGATCCGCTACAGCCGCCAGCGCTATCCCCTGCTGCACGCGGCGTGTACGCTGCAGGAGCGGTTCGGGGTCTACGGCGCGCCCGCGGTGGTGGCGCAGGCGCGGCGGGCGCGCCCCGCGCTGGTGACCGTGCGCTGGCGCGATTCGGCGCTGTATGACGAGGGCTGGCTGCAGTGGTGCGAGGCGGCCGGGCTGCCGGCCTGGCGCAAACCGGCGGCGCTGCACGCCTATGCGGAAGAGCACTACGCGTTGCAGGCGGCCATCGCGGGGCAGGGACTGGTGCTGGCCAGTTCGGTCATGGTTTCGGATAGTGTCGCGGCCGGCACGCTGGTGCCGCTGCGTTCCGAGGTCAGCGTGGCCGGCGCGGCCTACACCGCGCTGTGCGCGCCGGGGCGCGAGCGCCATCCGCCGGTCAAGGCGTTCCTGGCGTGGCTGCGGCAGGAATTCAAGGACTAGCGGCGGCGTTGGTCGATGCGTGCCGGTCGACGCGCATTCACGGCCGTGCCGGTCGCGGCAACAGCGGCAAGATTGCCAGCATGGCGCCGCCGGCGGCCAGCCAGGCCAGCGGCCAGGACGCGGCCGCCACCAGCCGCGGCAGCGCCAGCGGCGTCAGGAACAATCCCAGGTAGCCGCAGGTGTTGGCCAGCCCCAGCGCGGTGCCGGCGCGGGCGGCGCCGGCCAGCGTGACCAGTTCGGTGTAGGCCACGCCGTGCCAGGCCGAGGCGCAGATGCCGGCGGCGGCCAGCAGCACCGGCACGGCCAGCAGCGCCGCGCGGTTGCCGGGGACCGCGCCCTGGAGCCAGGCCGCGGCCGCCAGCGCCACGAACAACACACAGCCCAGCCACACGCAGCCGCGCAGGTAGGCGCGGCGATTGCCGTGGCGGTCGGTCCAGCGGCCGCCGGCGATGCGCGCCACCATGGCGCCCAGTTGCACCGCCACCATCACGGCGGTCAGCGTGGCGATGCCGGCGCCGCTGAAGTCATGCAGGAATACGGTGGCGAACGTCAGCACCGCGAATTGCGGGCAGCAGAGCAGGCCGATCGCCACCGCCGCGCGCCATACCCTGGCGTCGCGCAGGGGGCTCGACGCGGCGGCGATCGGCGTGGGGGTGGCGGCTCGCGAGGGCGGGGAGGTTGTCGGGGTGTTGCCGCCGGCGTGGGAGGCTGCGGTGTAGCCGGCCGCCGTGGCGGGGTGCGCCCGATCCGGCTCGCGCAGCCATCCCAGCGTCAGCAGCGCGGCGCCCGCACACAGGCCGGCCAGCAGGCCGAAGACCGCGCCGAAACCGGCCCGCGACGCCAGCCAGGGCAGCACCAGCGCGCCCAGTCCGCCGCCCAGCGGCACGGCGGTCTGGCGGATGCTCATCGCCAGGCCGCGCTCGCCTTCGTCGAACCACGCCATCACCGCGCGACCGCTGGCGCCGTTGACGCTGCCGCCCATCACGCCCACCAGCAGCAGGCCGAGCGCCAGCAGCCACAAGGCGGGCGCGACGCCGTGGGCCGGCGCGGCGAACAGACTCATCCAGGCCAGCGCCGCGGCCGTCGCGCCCAGGCCGCCCAGCAGCACCGGCCGGTCGCCCCAGCGGTCGGCCAGCAGGCCCCAGGGCAGCTCGAACAACGCCACGCCCAGGCCGAGCACGCCGAGCGCCAGGCCCAGGGCGTCGTTGTCCAGTTGATAGTCCGCGCGCAGGAAGACGGCGGTGGCGGGCAGGCCGGCCGCCGCTGCGGAGAAGGCAGCATTGGCGGCCACCCCCACCGCCAGCACCTTCCAGCGGTGGGTGGGGCGCGCGGCAGGGGTTGGGGCGGAAAGCACGGAGGCGGGCAGGGACATGACGGTTCCAGATGGGATTGACGCGGCAAAGTCTGCGCCCGTAACATCATTCTGAAAATCGGGAAATTTTTAACTAAAGATTTTGAAAAACGGGATGATCAGGCCTGTCACCTTTGACCTGGACGTGCTGCGCAGCTTCGTCGCGGGGGTGGAGCTGGGCAGCTTCGGCCGCGCGGCCGACCGCCTCGGGCGCTCGACTTCGGCCGTCAGCGCGCAGTTGAAAAAACTCGAGGAACAGGCCGGCGTGCCGCTGCTGCGCAAGGCCGGTCGCGGCCTGGCGCTGACCGACGCGGGCGAGACCATGCTGGCGTACGCGCGCCGGCTGCTGGATCTGAACGATCAGGCTTCGGTGGCGGTGCGCGGCACGCGCCTGCAGGGGCGGGTGCGCCTGGGTCTGCAGGAGGATTTCGGCGAGATCCTGCTGCCGCGCGTGCTGGGCCAGTTCGCCCGCGCCCATCCGCAGGTGCGGATCGAAGCGCGGGTGGCGCGCAATGCCGAGCTGCTCGAACGCGTGGCGGCGGGCGAACTGGACCTGGCGCTGGCCTGGGACCATGACGCGGCGCGGCCGCATGGCCAGCGGCTGGCTGAACTGCCGCTGTGCTGGATCGGTCCGGCCGCGACGGGCCCGGTGCGCGATGCCGACGGCGCCTGGCCGCTGGTGGCGTTTGAGGCGCCCTGCCTGTTCCGCAGCCGCGCCACCGATGCCCTGGACCGCGCCGGCATCGCCTGGACCTCGGCTTTCATCAGCCCCAGCCTGGCGGGCCTGTGGGCGGCGGTCAGCGCGGGGCTGGGGCTGATGGTGCGCACGCCGCTGGGGCTGCCCGCCGGGTTGCGGGTGATGGCGCCGGGCGAGCAGGGCCTGCCGTCGTTGCCGCCGTTGTCGTTGTCGCTGTATCACGCGCAAGGCCGGCCCGGCCCGGTGGCCGCGGCCCTGGCCGATATCGTGCGGCGCTGCGTGCGCGACAGCGTCGCGGCGCTGCCGGCCGTGCCGGGCCTGCCGGCGCGCGTCCCTTCCGAGGAGGCCGAGCGCCTTGAACCGATTCCATGAAATGACTGTCTTCCTGGCGGTGGCCGAGGCCCAGAGCTTCGCCGCCGCCGCGCGCCGGCTGGCGATGTCGGCGCCGAGCGTGACGCGCAGCGTCGCGGCGCTGGAGCGCCGGCTGGGCACGCTGCTGCTGGTGCGCACCACCCGCAGCCTGCGCCTGACCGAAGCCGGCCAGCGCTACGCGGCCGACTGCCGCGCCATTCTTGAAGCCGTGGAGCAGGCCGACGACGCCGCCGCCGGGGCGATGGCGGCGCCGCGCGGATCGCTGCACATCACCGCGCCGGCGCGCTTCGGTGAACTGCACGTGATGCCGGCGGTGCTGGGCTACCTGCGCCAGCACCGCGAGGTGTCGGTGAACGCCCTGCTGGTGGACCGCGTGGTGAATCTGCTGGACGAGGGCGTGGACGTGGCGGTGCGCATCGGCGCCTTGCCCGACTCGACTCTGACGGCGGTGCCGGTGGGGCAGGTGCGGCGGGTGGTGTGCGCCTCGCCAGAGTTTCTGCAACGCTACGGCACGCCCGACAGCCCCGACGCGCTGGCGCGCTTTTGCACCATCACGGCGGCGATGGAAGGGCGCGGCGCGCAATGGCGTTTCCTGCAGGATGGGCAGCCGCGGCGCCTGCCGCTGGCATCGCAGTTGACGGTGACCTCGTTCCAGGCCGCGGTGGCGGCGGCCTGCGAGGGCTGGGGGCTGACCCAGGTGGTGTCCTACCAGGTGGCGCGCGACCTGGCCAGCGGCGCTTTGCAGGTGGTGCTGCGCGACTACGAAATGGCGCCGCTGCCGGTGCACGTGGTGTATCCGGAAGGGCGCAAGAGTTCGGCCAAGGTGCGCAGCTTCGTCGACTTCTGCGTCGACGCGCTGCGCCGCGACCTGGCGGCCCTGCCGGCTTGATCCTTTCACTGGCGGCAATGGTGTCTTGCGCGCCGTGGCCGTTCCCCGGCGGGCGCGGGCGGTTCAAGATGGAGGCCTGTTTCCTCTATCCGAGATACCCCATGTCCGCCGCTCCCCTGACGTTCTACAGTTTTCCCCTGTCCGGCCATTCGCACCGCGTGGCCCTGATGCTGTCGCTGCTCGATGTGCCGCACCGCAATGTCGAAGTCGATCTGCGCAGCGGCGCGCAGAAGCGGCCCGAGTTCCTGGCGCTGAACGCGTTCGGCCAGGTCCCGGTGATCGACGACAACGGCGTGGTGGTGGCCGATTCCACCGCGATCCTGGTGTACCTCTGCAAGCGCTACAACGGCCAGGCCTGGCTGCCCGAGGACGCGGTGGGCGCGGCGGCGGTGCAGCGCTGGCTGTCGGCCGCCTCCGGCCCGCTGGCGGCCGGCCCGGCCGCGGCGCGGCTGGTGACGGTGTTCGGCGCCCCGTATGACGTGCCGGCCACGCTGGCGCGCGCGCATGCCTTGCTGGCGGTGATGGAGCGGGAGCTTGCGGCCACCGGCTACCTGGCCGGCGCCGCGCCGACGCTGGCCGACGTGGCCTGCTACACCTACGTGGCGCATGCGCCGGAAGGCAACGTGTCGCTGGCGGATTATCCGCGGGTGCGCGACTGGCTGGCGCGGATCGAGGCGCTGCCGCGCTTCGTGCCGATGGTGGCGTCTCCCGTGGGATTGCGGGCGGCGTGAACGCAAGCGCCCGCGCGCAAGGAGCCTGACATGAATACGACCACGACGAGTCCGCTTGGCGCCGCGCCGGCCGGCGGTTCGACGGCTGCCGCGACGGCGACCGGCCAGCCGGCCGCGGCCGCGCCCGCGATGCCCTGGCACGCGGGCGAACTGCGGTTGCAGGCGCATATCGGCATGGCCGAGCGCATGGCGCAGGTGGGCGCGAAAGTGATCCGGCCGTACATGCCGGACCAGCACCGCGCCTTCTTCGCGCAACTGCCGTTCCTGGTGGCCGGCGCGGTCGACGGCCAGGGCGATCCCTGGGCCGGCGTGCTGGAGGGCGAGCCGGGCTTCGCCGTGTCGCCGGACCCGCAGACCCTGCAGGTGGCCGCGCTGCCGGATGCCGATGATCCGCTGCGCGCCGGCCTGGGGCCGGACCAGCCGGTGGGCCTGCTGGGCATCGAACTGCACACGCGCCGCCGCAACCGCATGAACGGCCGCATCACCGCGTGGGACGGCAGGCGTTTCGCGGTCACGGTGGCCGAGTCGTTCGGCAACTGCCCGCAGTACATCCAGGCGCGTGATTTCCATTTCTCGCGCTCGCCGTCCCTGCGTTTTCCGGGGGCGGCGCGCGAGCGGACCGGTCTGGCCGACGCCGACCGGGCGCTGATCGCGCGCGCCGACACGCTGTTCGTGGCGACCTATGCCGATACCGACGAGGCCGGCCGCCGGATCGACGTCTCGCACCGTGGCGGCATGCCGGGGTTCGTGCGCGTCGACGGCGACACGCTGACGATCCCGGATTTCTCCGGCAACCGCTTTTTCAATACGCTGGGCAACATGGTGCTCAATCCGCGCGCCGGGCTGCTGTTCATCGATTTCGAGCGCGGCGACGTGCTGCAGGTGTCGGGGCGCGCCGAGGTGATCCTGGACAGTCCGGAGATCGCCACCTTCGCGGGGGCCGAGCGGTTGTGGCGCGTCCACGTGCGGCGGGTGCGGGCCAGGCGGGGCGCGCTGGCGCTGCGGTGGCGCTTTGGCGGCTATTCGCCGACCGCGCTGGCCACGGGGCAGTGGCCGCAGGCCGCCACGGCCTGAGCGGCCAATGGCAGGGGGCGTGCGGCAGGGTCAGGCGCGGTCGGCGCCGACCTTGCGCACCACGGTGTCGTCCGGCGCCAGCACGCGGCCGTCCTGGGCGCGGATCTCCAGGCGCTGTACCGGCTGGCCGCGCTTGCGGTCGATGAGCGTGGAGTGCGGCTCGGCGGGGCCGTAGTAATGGTCTTGGCCCCATTGGCGCAGGCCGACGATGACGGGAAACAGCGCCTGGCCTTTTTCCGTCAGTACGTATTCCTGGTAGGCGCTGCCGTCGGACGCCGGCACGGCCGCCAGGATGTCGTGCGCGACCAGGGTGCGCAGGCGGTCGCTGAGGATGTTCTTGGCCACGCCGAGGCTTTTCTGGAATTCGCCGAAGCGGCGCACGCCGTCGAAGGCGTCGCGCACGATCAATAGCGACCACCAGTCGCCGATGGCGTCCAGCGCGCGCGCCACCGGGCAGGCGGCGCCTTCGAGACTGGTGCGTTTGACCATGTCGTCCTGACCTTTGCCGCGCATCGCGGCGGGGAGATATGTCGAATGTTTGGTTGCATTATAAAACCTCAGGGTCTAGCATTCTGGTTTTGTAATGAAACCACTTGAGGCCGTCATGCCAGACCAGACCGATCCTGCCCCTGCTGCTCCGCCATCTCCTTCATCTCCTTCATCGCCGGCATCCCCGGCGTCCAACGAACCCACAGCATCCGCTGCATTCGCGGCCTCTGCGGGATCCAGGGCATCCGCGGCATCCACGGCATCTGCCGCATCTGCGCCCGCCACGCCATCCGTCGATCGCCTGCCCGCCGCCCTGGTGCTGCTGCTGGCCGTGGCCTGCGCCTTGAGCGTGGCCAACGTCTACTACGCGCAACCGCTACTGGACGCCATGGGCCGCGAGTTCCGCCTGGACGAGGGCGCGGTGGGCATCGTCGTCACCGCGACGCAACTGGGCTGCGCGCTGGCGCTGGTGCTGGTGGTGCCGCTGGGCGACCTGCTCGACCGGCGCCGCCTGATGCTGGCGCAGTTGGGGCTGCTGGTGCTGGCGCTGGCCGCGGTGGCGCTGGCGTCCGCCGCGCCGTGGCTGCTGGCCGGGATGCTGGCGCTGGGCCTGCTCGGCACCGCCATGACGCAGGGCCTGCTGGCGCTGTCGGCGGCGCTGGCCGCGCCGGGCGAACGCGGGCGGGTGGTGGGCGCGGTGCAGGGGGGCGTGGTGATCGGCCTGCTGCTGGCGCGGACCCTGGCGGGCGCGGTGGCCGACCTGTGGGGATGGCGCGCGGTCTACCTGGTGTCCGCCGGCCTGGCCGCGTTGCTGGCGCTGGCGCTGGCCCGCTGGCTGCCGCGCCGCGCCTTGCCGACCGCGGGACTGGGCTACGGCGCGCTGCTGCGCTCGATGTTCACGCTGCTGGCGCACGAGCGGGTGCTGCGGGTGCGCGGCATGATCGCGCTGTTGATGTTCGCCGTCTTCAGCGCGTTCTGGACGGCGCTGGTGCTGCCGCTGAGCGCGCCGCCGTATTCACTGACGCACACCGCGGTGGGCGCGTTCGGGCTGGTGGGCGTGGCCGGGGTGCTGGTGGCGGCGCGGGCGGGGCGGCTGGCCGATCGCGGCCATGCGCAACTGACCACCGGCGCGGGCCTGGCGCTGCTGTGCCTGGCGTGGGTGCCGATCGCCTTCCTGGACCGCAGCCTGTGGGCGCTGGCGCTGGGCGTGCTGGTGCTGGACATCGCGGCGCAGGCGCTCCACGTGACCAACCAGGCCATTATCTTTTCCATCAGCGCGCAGGCGCACAGCCGGCTGGTCGGCGGCTACATGATGTTTTATGCGGTGGGCAGCGGACTCGGGTCGATCGCCTCGACCTTCGTCTATGCGCGCGCGGGCTGGCTGGGCGTGTGCGCGCTGGGCCTGGGACTGAGCCTGGCGGCAACGCTGTTCTGGGCGCTGACGCTGCCGCGCAAGGCGGCGCCGGCGCCGGACTGCGCGGTTGCGCGGCGGGCGTGAGGCCACGCCGGCGCGTTCCGCTCAGTGATGTTCGAGCGTATGGGCGATGGCCGCCACCTGCCGCGCGAACGCCGGATCGGCGCGGTCGCGCGGCCGCGGCAGGTCGATGTCGTAGTGGCCCGCGATGTTGGCCGGGCGGCCGCCCAGCACCACCACCTTGTCGGCCAGGAACACCGCTTCCTCGATGTCGTGGGTGACGAACAGCACCGCCGCGCCGGAGGCCTGCCACACGCGGATCAGCTCCTGCTGCAGGTTGCGGCGGGTGATGGCGTCGACCGCGCTGAAGGGTTCGTCCATCAGCAGCAGGTCGGGCTTGACGGCCAGGGCGCGGGCGATGCCGACGCGCTGCGCCTGGCCGCCGGACAACTGGTGCGGCCAGCGGCGGCCGTAGTCGCCCAGGCCGGTCAATTGCAGCGCGGCGTCGATGCGCTGCTGCCGTTCCTGCCGATCCAGGCCCAGGCCTTCGAGGCCGTAGCCGACGTTGCCGCCGACCGTGCGCCACGGCATCAGGCGGCTGTCCTGGAACACCACGGCGCGGCTGCGGCGGCCGGGGCGCGCGGGCGCCTGGAAGCGGACCTCGCCGCCGGCGGGATCGGCCAGGCCGGCCGCCGCGCGCAGCAGCGTGGATTTGCCCACGCCCGAACCGCCCACCACGGCCACGAAGCTGCCCGCCTCGATCGCCAGCGACAGGCCCTGGATCACGGGCGCGTCGGCGCCCGGATGCCGGTACGAGAGTTTCGAGAATTCGATCACGGACGCCATTGCAGCACCTTGCTTTCGACCGCCGAGAACGCCAGGTCGCAGAGCGTGTAGACCAGCGAGATGATCAGCATGTAGACCACCACCGCGTCGTAGGCGCCGACGCCGGCGGCGGCGTTCATTTCCTGGCCCATGCCCGGCACGCCCAGCAGTTCGGCCGCGATCAGCGTCATCCAGGCCTGGCCGATGCCGGTGCGCACGCCCGACAGCGCGCCGGGCGCGATGGCCGGCAGCGTCACGCCCAGCGCGCGCGCCACGTAGCCGCCGTGGCCGAAGGCGCGCGCCAGTTCGTAGTAGCGCGGATCGACGTTGCGCACCGCGCTGTAGGTGGCGAAGTAGTTGACCCAGAACACGCCGATGGCGATGACGAAGGCGGCGCCGGCATGGCTGACCTTGAACCAGGCGATGGCGAACACCACCCAGGCCAGCGGCGGGATCGGCCGCAGGATGCGCGCCAGATAGGCTTGCGCCAGGTCGAAGCGCGGCAGCGTGGCGGCCGCCAGGCCGACGGCAAAACCCAGCGCGGTGCCGGCGGCCAGGCCCCAGAAGTAATGCACGAGGCTCGAGCCGATGGCCGGCAGCAGGCGGCCCGATTGCCATTCCTGGACCAGCGTGGCGGGCAGCGCGAATGGGTCGGGCAGGGTGCCCGGGGGCGCCCATTGCCAGATCAACGCGGCCTTCCAGATGGCGATGAAGATGGCCAGCCCGCCGATGCCGTACGCCGCCCGGCGCGCGGCGGCGAACCAGGGCGGCGTGCCCTTGCGCGCGCGCGGCGCGGGGGCGGCCAGGGCCGGGGCGGTCTGGCTCATGGTTTCTTGGCCTTGTCGTAGAAACGGGTGTCGAACAGCTGCCTGACGTCGACCTTGGCGGCCTCGACCGTGCCCAGGCTGGCCTGGAAGGTCTGCAGCTCGGCGGTGGCGTCGACGATGGCGTGCGGGTCGGCCACGAACTGGTCATGCGAATTGCGAATGGCCTTTTCCACCAGCGCGCGGTCCAGACGGCCGCCGCCGACGTATTTCTGCACGTGCGCCGCGGCGCGCGCCGGGTCATCGCGCAGCAGGGCGGTGGCGGCCAGTTGGGCGTCGACCAGTTGCTGCACGGCCTCGGGGTGCTCGGCGATCAGCTTGTCGCGCACCAGCAGCACGGCGCCGGGCTGGTTCGGGAATAGTTGCGAGCCGCGCGCCACCACGCGCGATTCGGGGGCGCGGGTCAGCACGGTGGTGACGGTGGGTTCGAGGATGGCGGCGCCGTCGATGGCGCCGGTCAGCAGCGATTGCTGGATTTGCGCCTCGCCCTGGTAGATCAGGTCCAGGCTGGCCGGGTCCGCCTTCAGGCGGTTGCGTAGCCAGTATTGCAGCGCGGCCTCGGGCACGGCGCCCTTGGGGTAGCTGGCGATGACGGGTTTCCTGCCCTTGTCCTTGGCAAAGCGGGCGAACGCCGTGGCCGGATCGCCCGAGGCGAAATACGGCGCCAGCGCGCCCAGCGCGACCACGTTGACCTGCTCGACGATGTTGGAAGCCACCACCTTGATGCCGGCGCCCTTGGCGCTGGCCACCAGCGCCGGGCCGATGCCGACGTAGGCGATGTCCAGTTGCCCGGCCAGCAGCGCCTGGGTCAGCGCCGGACCGCTCTGGAACGACACCAGCTTGGGGGCCGGCGCGCCCTTGGCCTGCAAGGTGCCTTCTTCCAGCGCCACGAACAATTGCGCGTCCGGCAGGATCGGCAGGTAGCCGATTTCGAGCGCGGGCGGCGCGGCGTGGACGGGGGCGAAGGATGTCGCGGCGGCGACGAGCGCGGCGGTGAACAGCTTGCGGAGCATGAGGGAAATGTCCTGAACGACGGCGCCTTGGTGCGGCTGGCGGCTTGCCCGCGGGGCCGGGTTTCCCGGATCCGCTTAATAATTTTAGATATGTTTATGTCTTTTCATTATTCTTTCTGGTTATATGCTTAACGGGGGCCGTGCTCCATGGAAAAAGACCGCCGTGGCGGTCTTTCAGAAAGGAAGCCGGGGTCGCCGTCGCGGCGACCGGCGCGGCTTCAGGGCTGCACGGCATACTCGATCGAGCCGGCCACCACCGCCGCCAGCCCCGGCGCCTGGGTCAGCCTGTGCAGCGCGTAGGTCTGGGCCGTGGCGATCTTGGCCTGGTGGAAGGCCGGGTCTTCGTCCAGGTGGTCCAGCGACGCGAGCAGCGCGCGCGCCATCTGCCAGCCGGCCAGCACCGTGCCGGCCAGCAGCAGGTAGGGCACGCCCGAGCCGAACACCGCGTTGGGATGCGCGGCGGCGTTGGCCACCACAAAGTCGACCGTGTTGGCCAGCGCCAGGCGGCCCTGGCGCAGCGGCGTCAGCACCAGGCGCGCGGCCGGCTCGCTGCGCGCCTGCAGCGCTTCCTCGGTCTTGCGGATTTCCTCGATCAGCGCCTGCGCCACCGCGCCGCCGTCGCGCAGCGTCTTGCGGCCGACCAGGTCGTTGGCCTGGATCGCGGTGGTGCCTTCGTAGATGGTGAGGATGCGGGCGTCGCGGTAGTACTGGGCGGCGCCGGTTTCCTCGATGAAGCCCATGCCGCCGTGCACCTGCACGCCCAGGCTGGCGACGTCGATGGAGGCTTCGGTGCACCAGCCCTTGACGATCGGCACCAGGAATTCCTGCACCGCCAGGTGGCGGGCGCGCGCCGCCGGATCGGCGCTGGCGTGCGCCAGGTCGGCGTGGCCGGCGGTGTAGTAGGCCAGCGCGCGGCCGGCCTCGGTCAGGGCGCGCATGGTGCCCAGCATGCGGCGCACGTCCGGGTGCTGAATGATGGGCACGGCCTCGCGCGAGGAGCCGTCCACCGGGCGGCTCTGCACGCGTTCGGCGGCGTAGGCCAGCGCGTGCTGGTAGGCGCGGTCGGCCACCGCGATGCCCTGCACGCCGACGGCGAAGCGGGCCGCGTTCATCATGATGAACATCGCGTCCAGGCCGCGGTTTTCCTGGCCCACCAGGTAGCCGATGGCGCCGCCCGCGTCGCCGAACTGCAGCGTGGCGGTGGGGCTGGCCTTGATGCCCAGCTTGTGCTCGATCGACACGCAGGTAACGTCGTTGCGCGCGCCCAGCGAGCCGTCGTCGTTGACCAGGAACTTGGGCACCAGGAACAGCGAGATGCCCTTGACGCCCTCGGGCGCATCGGGCAGGCGCGCCAGCACCAGGTGGATGATGTTCTCGGCCAGGTCGTGCTCGCCGTAGGTGATGAAGATCTTGGTGCCCGAGATGCGGTAGGTGCCGTCGCCGACCGGCTGCGCGCGGCTGCGCAGCAGCGCCAGGTCGGAGCCGGCCTGCGGCTCGGTCAGGTTCATGGTGCCGGTCCACTGGCCCGACAGCATCGGGCCAATGAAGCGTTCGCGCAGTTCGGGCGAACCGGCCGTCAGCAGCGCCTCGACGGCGCCGTTGGTCAGCAGCGGACACAGGGCGAACGACAGGTTGGCGGCGTTGAGCATTTCGGAGCAGGGCGCGCCCAGGAGGCCGGGCAGGCCCTGGCCGCCGTATTCGGCCGGATGCGTCATGCCCTGCCAGCCGGCCTCGGCGTACTGGCGGAAGGCCTGCTTGAAGCCGGGCGAGGTGGTGACGGCGCCATCGCGCCAGGCGCTGGGCTCGCGGTCGGCGGGATGGTTCAACGGCGCCAGCACGTCGGCGGCGAAGGTGGCGGCTTCCTCCAGCACGGCCTGGGCGGTGTCGGGCGTGGCTTCGGCAAACTGCGGCAACGCGGCCACCTGCGGCAGGCCGGCCAGGTGGTTCAGCACGAACAGCATGTCTTTCACGGGGGCTTGGTACGTCATGGCGTCGGAGCTCCGAGGTCTGGATGAGAGGGAATCAGGTGGCGTCGATGGCGCGGGTGGAACCCACCGCGGCGCGCAGTTCGAATTTCTGGATCTTGCCGGTCGAGGTCTTGGGCAGTTCGCCGAAGCGCACCGCGCGCGGCACCTTGAAGCCGGGCAGCAGCAGCTTGCAGTGGGCGATGATCTCTTCGGCGGTGGCGCTGTGGCCGGGCTTGAGTTCGACGAAGGCGCAGGGCGTCTCGCCCCATTTCGGGTCAGGCATGGCCACCACCGCCACGGCGGCCACGGCCGGATGGCGGTAGAGGGCATCCTCGACCTCGATGCTGGAGATGTTCTCGCCGCCCGAGATGATGATGTCCTTGCTGCGGTCCTTGATGCGGATGTAGCCGTCGGGCGTCATCACGCCCAGGTCGCCGGTGTGGAACCAGCCGCCGCCGAAGGCTTCCTCGGTGGCGCGCTCGTTCTTCAGGTAGCCCTTCATGCAGATGTTGCCGCGGAACATGATTTCGCCCACGGTCTGCTCGTCGGCCGGCACTTCTTCCATGGTGTCGGGGTTGCGCACCGAGACGCCGGCCTGCAGGTGGTAGCGCACGCCCTGGCGCGCGGTCAGCAGGGCGCGCTGTTCGTCTTCCAGGTCGTTCCAGGCGTCCTGCGGGGCGCACACGGCGGCCGGGCCGTAGACCTCGGTCAGGCCATAGACGTGGGTCAGCTCGAAGCCGATTTCCTTCATCTTGGCGATCACCGCCGGCGCGGGCGCGGCGCCGGCCACCATGGTGCGCACGGTATGGGTGATGCCGGCGCGCAGCTCGGCCGGGGCGTTGGCCAGCGCGCTCTGCACGATGGGCGCACCGCAGTAGTGGGTGACGCCCTCGGCGCGGATCAGGTCGAACACGGTCTTGGGGTCGAACTTGCGCAGGCAGACGTTGACGCCGGCGCGCGCCGCCACGGTCCAGGCGAAGCACCAGCCGTTGCAGTGGAACAGCGGCAGCGTCCACAGGTAGACCGGGTGCTTGGGCATGTCCCATTCGAGGATGTTGCTGACGGCGTTCAGGTACGCGCCGCGGTAGTGGTAGACCACGCCCTTGGGATCGCCGGTGGTGCCCGAGGTGTAGTTCAGCGCGATCGCGTCCCATTCGTCGGCCGGCGGGCGCCAGTCGAAGGTGGCGGGGGCGGCGGCCAGGAAGGCCTCGTAGTCGGTGGCGCCGGGCAGGGTGGCCGGGACGCCGTCCAGGTCGTGCACCGAGATCACTTTCAGGTGCGGGAATTCGGCGCGGGCGCGTTGCGCGACCTCGGCGTATTCGGTGTCGACGATCAGCGCGCGGGCCTCGCCGTGGCCCAGCATGAACAGCACGCTGGGCGTGTCCAGGCGGGTGTTGAGGGTGTTGAGCACGGCGCCCAGCATCGGCACGCCGAAGTGCGCCTCGACCATGGCGGGGATGTTCGGCAGCATCACCGCCACCGTGTCGCCGCGCTGGATGCCGGCGGCGGCCAGCGCGCCGGCCAGGCGTTGCGCGCGTTCGTAGGTCTGGGCCCAGGTGCGGCGCACGGCGCCGTGCACCACGGCCAGGCGGTTGCCATAGACCTGCGCGGCGCGGGCGATGAAGTCGACCGGGGTCAGGGGCTCGTAGTTGGCGTCACGGCGTGCCAGGCCGTGGTCGAACATGCTGCTCATGCTTGTCTCCTGTGGGGCGCGGGGACGCCCGGATATGCTTTTATGCGGGAAACTTGATCTGGATCGCCGGGGTTGATCTGTAGCCGGAATCCCGCTGCTTGCCAGGGGGCACCAACCTTCACAGGAGCCTCGCATGAGTGCCAAAATGAGCGACTATCAAGGCGCGAAGCGCAGTCGTGGCGGGACCACGGCGAGCATTCGCAACGTAGAGAGGCGCTCATTTTGGCGCTCACCCTACGGGCAGGCAGGTAATCGGCCGCCAGGCGTCGTTGCGCTCACCTTGCGTGGCAAAGCCACGCGGCGGCGACCACGCCTAGCCTGGCGGCCGATTACCTGCCTGTGCGAGGCTCCTGTGAAGGTTGGTGCCCCCTAGCTTATCGGCCGCCGGAAAATGGTGTCTGTCGCCTGCATGACAGACCTTTTTCCAGGCGCCCAACCCGCAGTTTTACACGGTTCTTTCCATGTCCGACGTTTCAAACGATGTTTCCCGGACCGAGCTGGCCGCGCTGTTGCGCGGCTGCGCCTGGTTCACCGCGCTGGACGCGCCGCACCAGGATTTGGTGCTGGCCACGGCGCGCGCCGAACACGTGGCCAGCGGCGCCTGGATCGCGCGCCGCAACGCGCCGTCGGATTACTGGCTGGGGGTGCACAGCGGCCTGCTCAAGCTGGCGATCTACAACGAGTCGGGACGCAGCTGCACGTTCTCGGGAGTGCCGCCGGGCGGCTGGTTCGGCGAGGGCAGCGTCATCAAGCGAGAACTGCGCAAGTACGACGTGGTGGCGATCCAGCCGTCGCTGGTGCTGCTGGTGCCGGCCGCCACCTTTCATGCGCTGCTGGCCGCCAGCCTGCCGTTCTCGCATTTCGTCATCGGCCAGTTGAACGACCGCATGGGCGAGTTCATCGCCTCGATCCAGAACCATCGCCTGCTGGACGCCGATGCGCGCGTGGCGCAGTCGCTGGCGCAGCTGTTCAACCCGCAGCTGTATCCGTCCACCGACCTGACGCTGGCGATTTCACAGGAAGAATTGGGCTACCTGACGGGCCTGTCGCGCCAGCGCGTCAACCAGGCCTTGCAGACGCTGGCGGACCAGGGCGTGCTGGCGCTGTCGTACAACCAGATCAAGGTGCTGGCGCTGGATCGCCTGCGCCAGTACGGACTGGACCAGCTCTGAACGCGCGCGCGCCTCAGGCCGCGGCGCGCGGCGGCGTAGGCGCGTTCAGGGCGCGATCCAGGGCCGCGCGCGCCAGGATGCGGGTGGAGTCCAGCGTCGGCAGCGCGCAGTTGGCGTCGTCCAGCACCAGCGGCAATTCGGTGCAGCCCAGCACCACCGCGTCGCAACCGGCGTCGCGCAGCCGCGCCACCACGCCTTGCAGCAAGGCCACCGATTCGGGCTTGAAGACGCCGTAGACCAGTTCGTCCATGATGACGCGCGCCAGCAGGTCGCGGTCGTCAGGCGCCGGGCGCACGTAGTCCAGCCCGCGCTCCCGCAGCTTCTCGGGATAGACCGCGCTGTCGACCAGCCAGCGCGTCCCGAGGATGCCGATGCGGCGCAGGCCGCGCGCGGCCGCCACGGCGGCGACTTCCTCGGCGATGTGCAGCCAGGGCAGGGGCGACCCCGGCAGCACGTGGTCCAGCGCCTGGTGGATGGTGTTGTCGGGGCAGACCAGGAAATCCGCGCCGGCGCGCGCCAACCGGTTCGCGGAGGTCAGCGTCAGCGCGCCCACGCCGGCCAGGTCATTGCGTTCCAGGCACGCCACGTAGTCCGCCAGCGACAGGCTGTGCAACGACACCTCGGGGTGCGCGTGCGGCCCCAGGCGTTGGGCGCCCTCGGCGCAGATCGTGCGGTAGCAGAGCGCGGCGCCTTCCGCCGAGCAGGCGACGATGCCGATGTGCAGGGGCGGACGGGCGGGCATGCGGACTCCGTGGCGGCCGGGTCAGGCGGCGGGTTTGGACAAGGCCCGCGCATGGCGGGCGATCTGGCGGAATTGTTCGGCCATGGCGTCCTGCTGCGCTTGCGGCAGTTGCGACAGGAACAATTCGTCGATGGCCGGGCCGTAGACCTTCCACATCTTGCGCCGCAGCGCCAGGCCGTCCGGCGTGATGCGGGCATAGGTGGCGCGGCGGTCCTCGTCGGAACGGAAGCGCTCGACCAGTCCGGCGGCCTCGATGCGGTCCATCAGGCGCGTCAGGTTGTAGCGCGCGATGACCATGCGCTCGGCCACCTCGAACATGCGCGCGGTGCCTTGCGGCGCGCGCTCCAGCGCCCACAGCGCGTCATACCACGCCAGCGGCGGTAAGCCGGCGGCGGACAGTCGTTTCTCGATCTCTTCCACCACCAGCGCATGCGCGGTCAGGAAGAGGCTCCACGCGTCGGGCTTGCCCGTGGCCATGCGGTCGCTTCCTTTTGTCTAGAGATTTCGCAGCCCGGATTGTAGAGGCCCGGACCGCCGCTGGCAGGGTGGAAATCACCGCATGCCGGTTCTTTATACCCTGCCAGGTTCGGGTAGAAAGCACCGGCCCTGTTTCAAGTTGCTGATTTTCCTGTTTTTTTCCCTGGCACGAATTTCGCATGGGAGGGCATACCCCACAACGCAACACAGGAGGGTGTTCCCATCATGGGCCCGTATCGAAGGTTATGGTTCACGTTGATCGCCGTGTTGGCGGTCACGTTCGCATTGCTCGGCTTCTATGGCGGTGAAGTCTACCGACAGGCGCCGCCCATTCCAGAGGAGGTCGCCAGCGCCGACGGCACGAGCCTGTTCGGCCGCGACGACATTCTCGATGGCCAGACCGCCTGGCAGTCCATCGGCGGCATGCAGCTGGGCTCGATCTGGGGCCATGGCGCCTACCAGGCGCCCGACTGGACCGCCGATTGGCTGCACCGCGAGCTGATGGCCTGGCTCGATCTGGCGGCGCGCGATGCGCACGGCCGCGACTACGGCCAGCTCGACGCGCCGGCCCAGGCCGCGCTGCGCGAGCAGCTCAAGGCCGAGTACCGCGCCAACCGCGCGGACGCGGCCGGCGGCAAGCTCACGCTCAGCCCGCGCCGGGCGCAGGCCGTGGCGCAGACCGAGGCCTACTACGACCAGTTGTTCTCGGACGCGCCGGCGCTGCATCGCAGCCGCGAAAACTACGCCATGAAGGAGAACACCCTGCCGGACGCCAACCGTCGCCGGCAGATGACGCACTTCTTCTTCTGGACCGCCTGGGCCGCCGCCACCGAGCGCGAGGGCACCTCGGTCACCTACACCAACAACTGGCCGCACGAACCGCTGATCGGCAACCACCCCAGCAGTGAAAACGTGATGTGGTCGATCATCAGCGTGGTGGTGCTGCTGGCCGGCATCGGCCTGCTGATCTGGGCCTGGGCCTTCCTGCGCGGCAAGGAAGAGGACGAGCCGCCGGCCCCCGCGCGCGACCCGCTCACCACCTTCGCGCTCACGCCTTCGCAGCGGGCGCTGGGCAAATACCTGTTTCTGGTGGTGGCGCTGTTCGGCTTTCAGGTGCTGCTGGGCGGCTTCACCGCGCACTACACGGTCGAGGGGCAGAAGTTCTATGGCATCGACCTGTCGCAGTGGTTCCCTTATTCGCTGGTGCGCACCTGGCACATCCAGAGCGCGTTGTTCTGGATCGCCACCGGCTTCCTGGCCGCTGGCCTGTTCCTGGCGCCGCTGATCAATGGCGGGCGCGATCCGAAGTACCAGAAGGCCGGGGTCGACATCCTGTTCTGGGCGCTGGTGCTGGTGGTGGTCGGTTCGTTCGCCGGCAACTACCTGGCGATCGCGCAGATCATGCCGCCGGACCTGAATTTCTGGCTGGGCCACCAGGGTTATGAATACGTCGACCTGGGCCGCCTGTGGCAGATCGGCAAGTTCGCCGGCATCTGCTTCTGGCTGGTGCTGATGCTGCGCGGCATCGTGCCGGCGCTGCGCACGCCGGGCGGCGACAAGAACCTGCTGGCGCTGCTGACCGCGTCGGTCGGCGCCATCGGCCTGTTCTACGGCGCCGGCTTCTTCTACGGCGAGCGCACCCACCTGACCGTGATGGAGTACTGGCGCTGGTGGATCGTGCACCTGTGGGTCGAAGGCTTCTTCGAAGTGTTCGCCACCACCGCGCTGGCCTTCATCTTCTCGACGCTGGGCCTGGTGTCGCGCCGCATGGCCACCACCGCCAGCCTGGCCTCGGCCTCGCTGTTCATGCTGGGCGGCATTCCCGGCACCTTCCACCACCTGTACTTCGCCGGCACCACCACGCCGGTGATGGCGGTGGGCGCCAGCTTCTCGGCGCTGGAAGTGGTGCCGCTGATCGTGCTGGGCCACGAAGCCTGGGAGAACTGGCGCCTGAAGACGCGCGCGCCGTGGATGGAAAACCTGAAGTGGCCGCTGATGTGCTTCGTGGCGGTGGCCTTCTGGAACATGCTGGGCGCGGGCGTGTTCGGCTTCATGATCAACCCGCCGGTGTCGCTGTACTACATCCAGGGCCTGAACACCACGCCGGTGCACGCGCACGCCGCGCTGTTCGGGGTCTACGGCTTCCTGGCGCTGGGCTTCACGCTGCTGGTGCTGCGCTACATCCGGCCGCAGTACGCGCTCAGCCCTGGCCTGATGAAGCTGGCCTTCTGGGGCCTGAACCTGGGCCTGGCGCTGATGATCTTCACCAGCCTGCTGCCGATCGGCCTGATCCAGTTCCATGCCAGCGTCAGCGAAGGCATGTGGTACGCGCGCAGCGAGGCCTTCATGCAGCAGGACATCCTCAAGACCCTGCGCTGGGGCCGCACCTTCGGCGACGTGGTGTTCCTGCTGGGGGCGCTGGCGATGGTGGTGCAGGTCATCCTGGGCCTGCTCAGCGGCAAACCCGCCGCGGCCGAGCCGGTGCTGCGGGCCGAGCCCGCGCGCCGCTAGCTTGCGGGTCCGGCGTGGATGCGCGCGGCAGGCGCATCCACGGGGCGGCGGCCTGCTGTTTGCGCCCGGTCCATTGCGCTCATTGCGCCAGCGCAAAGAGGACCAGGCCGGGCGGCGTTCCAATGACAGCGGATCCCGGGGCATCGTGACCCCGGGCGCAACCGGAGCGCCATCCATGCGCCGCCCGCTGGCCGCTGTCTTCCTGGTCCTGTTGACCGCCTGCGGGCCCGCCGAGCGGGCCCGTTCCCTTTCCCCCGACGTGTCGCGGCTGCCGCCGGGGCAGGTAGCCTACCTGCCGCCGGGCGAGACGCTGCGCAACGGCTATCCGGTGTCGCCGGCGCCGCTGCGCGCGGAGCTGGC
Source organism: Achromobacter sp. CSND-B12 (assembly GCF_052906545.1). Classification (NCBI taxonomy): domain Bacteria; kingdom Pseudomonadati; phylum Pseudomonadota; class Betaproteobacteria; order Burkholderiales; family Alcaligenaceae; genus Achromobacter; species Achromobacter sp. CSND-B12. The sequence goes on from NZ_JBREGJ010000001.1 coordinate 5,622,529, forward strand.
GCGCGGCGTCGTCATCATGACGCGCCAGGTCAGCCAGGCCGAGTATGCGGCCTGTGTCCGCGCCGGCGCCTGCAAGCCGCTGGATCCCGGCTTCCGGGACCTGGACGCGCCGGACCTGCCCGCGATCGGCCTGAGCTGGAGCGACGCCTCGGCCTACGCCGCCTGGCTGTCGGACCGCAGCGGGCAGCGCTGGCGCCTGCCGACGTATGCCGAATGGGTCTATGCGGCCGGCGACGCCTACCGCGAGGAAACGCCGCTGCCCGCCTCGGACGCCGATCCGGCGCAGCGCTGGCTGGCCGAGTACGACGCGCAGACCCGGCGCGGCCAGGAAGCCACCGAGGTGCGCCCGTTCGGCGCCTATGGCACCAATGCCACCGGGCTGATGGACATGGCGGGCAGCGTGTGGGAATGGACCGATGACTGCTACACGCGGCGCATCCTGGCGCTCACGCAGGGGGGCGAGGCGGGGACAGCCGGCCCTGACGACGGCGCCGACCGCAACTGCGGCATCCGCGTCGCGGCGGGGCGGCACATCGCCTATCTGCCCGACTTCATCCGCGACCCCAAGGGCGGCGCCTGCTCGGTCGGCGTGCCGCCGGCCAACCTGGGGCTGAGGCTGGTGCGGGAGGACAACCCGACCTGAGGCGGCAGGGCATGAAACATGAAGGAGAATACTGCCGCCGGGCGTGTCGAGACCAGGCGCCGACGGGGCCCTGAGATAGACCTACAACTGGCGAAATCTACCCGAAGCGCGCCACGGTACTTCCAGCGCGGAAGCTTCCACCGCATTGGCTTGGTCGACGATTCTTGGCCACCACAAAATGAACTGGGCCGTTTTTTCCCAATATGGCTTGGACGCCCACGATGGCTGCAGCACAAAGACGGACAGTCCGAACTGGCGAATCGCCCGACGCTCCGCGCCATTCTGCTTGCGAAATGCATCGCAGGAAATGACGCACCAGTTCTTTTCTCGACCCAGCGGTTCAAGCCATGCAAGGTCTTGCGTGTTGGCGGGGAATCGTTCGCGCAGTTGGACAACTTTCTCCAACGCCGTGCTTGTAAATCGACGTCTGCTCGCGGCGCCCATCGTGGCGGCCCAGGCGGGCGGCAGATTGTTGTCAAACAGGAAATTCAATGGGTTCTCTGCTTCAGGCTGGATTCGAACCGGACAGCAGCGCGTACAAATCTATGCGGAACATCGTAGATCGCCGAGGTGGACGCGATGGCGTTTTCGTTTTCGCCTTCCGCAAGATATGAGGCGTAGAGAATGTCAGTGGGCGTGCCCGTGTCTTCGATGATGGGACTGCCGAATTGTCTCGATGGATCAAGGACAATGCGTTCGCGTTTCAACGTTGGATACCACTTTGTCGCCTGGGCGCCGTTGTACTCGATGCCCGCATACAGCGACGGTGTGATGATGTCGCGAAAGACGTTCTGACGGTTCTTCAAATCGACAAGAGAGGTTCCTTCGCTTTCCGCCTGCTTCAACGCTTCGCCAAAAATCGTCTTGCCGTCTGTCTTGAACTGCAGGTTTGTGAATGGGTATGCCACGCCGTAGATGGATCGAGCGCTTTCCAGGCATTTCCGTATGACGATCAGCGGAATTCCGTGCTGGATAAAGGCTCGGACGAATCTGACTTCCAGAAGGTCCTGAAAGCCGATGATCGGTTCCTCGTGTTCGGATACATCCACCTGCGTTTGCCAAAGCGGTGGAGAAAACGCCCGCAGGTCTCCCCCATCGGGGCCTTTCTTGGGGAAATGATACCCAAATAGCCAACGGTTCAAGTCGCGCGGCTTGGCTTGCACCAGTTTGCCGGCTTCCCGCAGAGAATAGATTCCAGTGCCGTTGTACATGGTGATAGTGCGGTAGATCTGGAATTCAGTTTAGCACCCGATGAACGGGCCGCGACGACGCTATTTGCGACGCTAGGCTGGTTTTCTCACCATCGCCAGTTGCCTCGATCGGGCGTCGCGAAATACGGATTGGGGCGGGGAAAAACAGGGGCGATCTGCAGCCACGGCTACTGCCTGTCAGCGATAAAATGCGTCGCCTGGCCCGGGCGGCCCGTCGATACAGGATGTGCAGCCCGCACAGGTCGGCGCCGCCGCGTGCGCGCCCACCCGCGCCAGCGCGGCGGGCGAGCGCAGCACGATGCGCTTGCGGCCGCTGTCGACGATGCCGCGCTGTTTCCAGCCGCTGAGCAGGCGGCTGACGGTGTGCAGGGTGGTGCCGGTCATTTCGGCGATGTCCTGGCGCGTGATGGGAAAGGCGATGCCGATGCCGTCGGCCGTGGGTTCGCCGGCGCTGTCCACCAGCCGCAGGATGGCGCGGGCCACGCGCTGCTCGACCTCGTCGTTGGACAGTTCCTGGATGCGCAGGTGCGCGTCCTGCAGCCGCCGGCCCATGGTCTGCAGGGCCTGCGCGGCCAGCTGCGGGTGGTGATTGGTGAAATGCTCCCAGAGCGCATCGGGCCAGGCCAGGCAGACGCTTTCCTGCACCGCCAGCACGGTGGCGGGATAACGCGGCTGGCGCATGGCGCACGCCAGGCCGAAAAGATCGCCGGGATTGACGTAGCGCACCACCACCTGGCCGCCTTCGGGCGTGACCTGCGCCACTTTCAGGCAGCCGCTGAGCAGCACGAAGAAATGCGCGGCGCTGGCGCCCTGGTGGTAGACCACGGCGCCAACTTCGAGCCGGCAGGGCTGCGCGCCGCGCAGCGCGGATTCCAGCTGCGCATCGGACAAGGGCTTGAAGAGATCCAGATTGCGCAGCAGGGCATGACAAAGGGGCGACGGCATCACGGGCTCCTGGCATGGGGGGATTGCGCTTTCATGGTGGCACCGCCACCCGGCCGAGGCAATGCGCGCGCGGCGCCAGGCTGACGCCGAGTTTGCGCTACAGCAAAGAACGGGAAGGGCATGCGCCATTCAATAGGGTTGCCGACCTACACGGCAGTTGAAAACCCGATAAGGAGCTGGACATGAACGCATTACGGCCCACTTTGCTGGCGGCGGCGCTGGCTTTTACGATGGCCGCCGGGACCGCCTGGGCGCAGGACGCCGACAAGCTGCCCCATACCAAGGTCACGCTGGTCGCTCCGCCCCAGGTGCATCCGCACGAGCAGGCGACCAAGTCGGGCCCCCAGGTCGTCGAATTCACCATGACCATCGAGGAAAAGAAGATGGTGATCGACGACAAGGGCACGACGCTGCAGGCCATGACGTTCAACGGCTCCATGCCCGGCCCCACGCTGGTGGTGCACGAGGGCGACTACGTCCAGCTGACGCTGGTCAACCCGGCCACCAACGCCATGCCGCACAACGTCGACTTCCACGGCGCCACCGGCGCGCTGGGCGGCGCCAAGCTCACCAACGTCAACCCTGGCGAGCAGGCCACGCTGCGCTTCAAGGCCGACCGCAGCGGCACCTTCGTCTACCACTGCGCGCCCGAAGGCATGGTGCCCTGGCACGTGGTGTCGGGCATGAGCGGCACGCTGATGGTGCTGCCGCGCGACGGCCTGAAGGACCCCGAGGGCAAGCCGCTGCGCTATGACCGCGCCTACACCATCGGCGAGTTCGACCTGTACATCCCCAAGGGCCCGGACGGCAAGTACAAGGACTACGCCACGCTGGCCGAAAGCTATGGCGACACGGTGCAGGTGATGCGCACGCTGACGCCGTCGCACATCGTCTTCAATGGCAAGGTCGGCGCGCTGACCGGCGCCAACGCGCTCACCGCCAAGGTCGGCGAGACCGTGCTGCTGATCCACTCGCAGGCCAATCGCGACACCCGCCCGCACCTGATCGGCGGCCATGGCGACTGGGTCTGGGAGACCGGCAAGTTCGCCAACCCGCCGCAGCGCGACCTGGAAACCTGGTTCATCCGCGGCGGGTCGGCCGGCGCCGCGCTCTACACCTTCAAGCAGCCTGGCGTGTATGCCTACCTGAACCACAACCTGATCGAGGCCTTCGAACTGGGCGCGGCCGGCCACATCAAGGTCGAGGGCAAGTGGAACGACGACCTGATGAAGCAGATCAAGGCGCCCGCGCCGATTCCGCGCTGACCAGGAGCCCGCCATGTCCCTCGCAATCAGATTGGCACTGGCGGCCGGCCTGGCCGTGGGCGGGCTCGCCCATGCCGCGGCCGACGCGCCGGCGCAGCTCGACCCGGCCGGTGAAAAGCTGTACCGCTCGGCCTGTGTGGTATGCCACGCCAGCGGCGTGGCCAACGCGCCCAAGCTGGGCGACAAGCAGGCCTGGGCGCCGTTCCTGGCGCAGGGCGCCGACGCGCTGCTGGCCACGGTGCTCAAGGGCAAGGGCGCCATGCCGCCGCGCGGCGGCACCGCCGCCGACGAGGCCACGCTGCGCGCCGCCGTGGCGTACATGATGGACGCCGCGCGCTAGGCGCGGACAGGAGCTCGGCCGGGATGGCCGGGCCGCTTCCTTCCTTCTTCGCCGTTGTCCCGCCCGCAGGTTGGCGCGGCCGCCTCCACGGTTCCCGCCGTCGGTCCTGGTCCCGTGGGCGTCGTCCATGCGTGCAAATAGTTGCACTTGCAATTGTTCAAAAACCTCCATACGATTGCAATTGCACATTATGCAAATGCAATTCACGATGTGAAACGATGGCGCCGACCTTTCGTGTCCGGGCGCCGCTTGCGCACCACAAGGAGGATGCCCATGGAACCCGAGATCGACTGCGTCGACATCGACCCCGAAGAAACCAGCGAGTGGCTGGACGCGATGCAGGCTGTGCTGGCGCACGAAGGCCTGCCGCGCACGCATTACCTGCTGGACCGCCTGATCGACCAGGACCGCGCCCGCAGCGGCGGCTATGCCGCGGCCGGCGTCACGCCCTACGTCAACACGATCGGCCTGCCGGTCCAGGCGCCGTTCCCCGGCGACACCCGCATCGAGGCGCGGCTGGACGCCTATCTGCGCTGGAACGCCATGGCCATGGTGCTGCGCGCCGGCAAGCATTCCGGCGTGGGCGGGCACATCGCCACCTATGCCTCGGCCACCACCCTGTACGAAACCGGCTACCGCCATTTCTTCCGCGCCGCCACGCCGGACTACCTGGGCGACATGCTCTACATCCAGGGCCATTCGGCGCCCGGCATCTACGCCCGCGCCTACCTGGAAGGGCGCCTGTCCGAAGCGGAGCTGGACCGCTTCCGCCGCGAGATCGGCGGCGGCGGGCTGGCGTCGTATCCGCATCCGCGCACCATGCCCGGCTTCTGGCAGTTCCCGACCGTGTCGATGGGCCTGGGCCCGCTGATGGCGGCCTATCAGGCGCGCTACATGCGCTACCTGGAAGACCGCGGCCTGATCGCGGCGCAGGACCGGCGCGTGTGGGGCTTCCTGGGCGACGGCGAGCAGGACCAGCCCGAGACGCTGGCGGCAGTCGCCATGGCCGGCCGCGAAAAGCTCGACAACCTGATCTTCGTGGTCAACTGCAACCTGCAGCGCCTGGACGGCCCGGTGCGCGGCAACGCCAAGATCATCCAGGAACTGGAAAGCGTCTATCGCGGCGCCGGCTGGAACGTCATCAAGGTGATCTGGGGCGGCGGCTGGGACGCGCTGCTGGCGCAGGACCACGACGGCCGCCTGCGGCGCCGCATGATGGAATGCGTGGACGGCGAATACCAGGTGTTCAAGGCGCGCGGCGGCGCCTACGTGCGCGAACATTTCTTCGGCGCCGACCCGGTGCTGCTCGAGCGCGTGGCGCACCTGAGCGACGACGAGATCGGCGCGCTCAACCGCGGCGGCCACGACCCGGTCAAGATGCACGCGGCCTACGCCGCGGCGCTGGCGCATCGCGGCCAGCCCACGGTGATCCTGGCCAAGACCGTCAAGGGCTACGGCATGGGCGCGGCCGGCGAAGCCGCCAACACCAACCACCAGCAGAAGAAGATGGCCGACCCGGCGGTGCGCGCGTACCGCGATCGCTTCGACCTGCCGGTGCCGGACGAGCGCCTGGCGGACATTCCGTACCTCAAGCCGGAACCCGGCAGCCCGGAACAGGCCTACCTGGAAGCCGCCACCCGGCGCGCCGGCGGCCACCTGCCGCTGCGTCCGGCCGGCCCGGGCCCGCAGGCCACGCCCGCGCTGGAAGCCTTCGCCGCGCACCTGAAGGGCAGCGACGGCCGCGAATTCTCCACCACCATGGCGTTCGTGCGCATCCTGGCGCAGTTGCTCAAGGATCCGCAGATCGGCGCGCGCGTGGTGCCCATCGTGCCCGATGAATCGCGCACCTTCGGTATGGACGGCATGTTCCGCCAGGTCGGCATCTACTCGCACGTGGGCCAGCTGTACACGCCGCAGGACGCCGACCAGCTCAGCGTCTACCGCGAGGATCGGCGCGGCCAGATCCTGCAGGAAGGCATCAACGAATCGGGCGCCATGGCTTCATGGATCGCCGCCGCCACCGCCTACAGCACCCATGGCGTGGCCACGATCCCGTTCTACATCTTCTATTCGATGTTCGGTTTCCAGCGCGTGGGCGACCTGGCCTGGGCGGCGGGCGACATCCGCGCGCGCGGCTTCCTGCTGGGCGCGACTTCGGGCCGCACCACGCTGGAAGGCGAGGGCCTGCAGCATGACGACGGCCACAGCCACGTGCTGGCCTCGGTGATCCCGTCGTGCATCGCCTACGACCCGGCCTACGCTTACGAGATCGCGGTGATCGTGCAGGACGGCATGCGCCGCATGTACCAGGAGCAGGAAGACGTCTTCTACTACCTGACGTTGATCAACGAGAAGACCGCCCACCCGCCGATGCCGGAAGGCGCCGAGGCCGGCATCCTGAAGGGCATGTACCGCCTGCGCGAGGGCGCGCCGGGCGAGGTCCGCGCGCAACTGCTGGGCAGCGGCGCCATCCTGGGCGAGACCCTGGCCGCCGCCGACTTGCTGCAACAGGACTTCGGCGTGGCGGCCGACGTCTGGAGCGTCACCAGCTATTCCGAGCTGCGCCGCGACGGCCAGGAGACCGAGCGCTGGAACCGCCTGCATCCGCTGGACGCGGCGCGCCAGGGGTTCGTCGAAACGCGCCTGGCCGACACCTCGGGGCCGGTGATCGCGGCCACCGACTACATGAAGACGGTGGCCGAGCAGATCCGTCCTTTCGTGGGGCGCCGCTACGTGACGCTGGGCACCGATGGCTTCGGCCGTTCGGATACGCGCCAGGCGCTGCGGGCGTTCTTTGAAGTGGACCGGCACCACATCGTGCTGGCCACGCTCAAGGCGCTGGCCGACGACGGCGTGCTGCCGGCGGAGCGGGCGGCCGAGGCGATCCGGCGCTACGGGCTGGATCCGGAGGCGGTGTCGGCGGCCTTGCCGTAGGGCGCGCGGGCGGCCGGGCCGCGACGCCGGCATCCTGTCACCGGGTCCCGTCGGCGCGGTGACGGGCCGCTGGTCCGGATCCGCGCCGGATCTCCGACGCTGTGACCGGGCCGGGGCTGGGGGCATGGCGGCCGACGTGGCCGCACTGGTGCAAAATAGCGCTTCTCCCGACAGTGAAATGCGTCCCGGCAGCGGGACGGCGAAGGAAACACCATGGCATTCGATTTCGACCTGTTTGTGATCGGCGCGGGCTCCGGCGGCGTGCGCGCGGCCCGCTTCGCGGCCGGTTTCGGCGCCCGCGTGGCGGTGGCCGAAAGCCGCTACCTGGGCGGCACCTGCGTCAACGTGGGCTGCGTGCCCAAGAAGCTGCTGGTCTACGGCGCCCACTACAGCGAAGACTTCGAACAGGCCCACGGCTTCGGCTGGAGCGCCGGCCAGCCCAGCTTCGACTGGCCCACGCTGATCGCCAACAAGAATCGCGAGATCGAGCGTCTTAACGGCATTTACCGCAACTTGCTGGTCAATAGCGGCGTGACGCTGCTGGAAGCCCACGCCCGCATCAAGGACCCGCACACCGTCGAGGTCGACGGCAAGTCCTATACCGCCGCCAATATCCTGGTGGCCACCGGCGGCTGGCCGCAGGTGCCGGACATCCCCGGCAAGGAACACGCCATCACCTCGAACGAGGCCTTCTTCCTGAAGACGCTGCCGCGCCGGGTGCTGGTGGTGGGCGGCGGCTACATCGCGGTCGAGTTCGCCTCGATCTTCAACGGCATGGGCGCGCAGACCACCCAGGTCTACCGCGGTCCGCTGTTCCTGCGCGGCTTCGACCAGGCGGTGCGCGAGCACCTGCGCGACGAACTCGCCAAGAAGGGCATCGACCTGAAGTTCAACGCCGAGGTGGCGCGCATCGACAAGCGCGCCGACGGCACCCTGGCCGCCACGCTCAAGGACGGCGGCGTGATCGAGGCCGATTGCGTGTTCTACGCCACCGGCCGCCGCCCGATGCTGGACAACCTCGGCCTGGAGAACACCGGCGTCAAGCTCGACGACAAGGGCTTCATCGCGGTGGACGACGAATACCGCACCAGCGATCCCTCGATCCTGGCCATCGGCGACGTCATTGGCCGCGTGCCGTTGACGCCGGTGGCGCTGGCCGAGGGCATGGCGGTGGCGCGCCGCCTGTTCCGCCCGGAGGAATACCGCAAGGTCGACTACAAGCTGATCCCCACCGCCGTGTTCAGCCTGCCCAACATCGGCACCGTCGGCATGACCACCGAAGAGGCGCGCGCGGCCGGCCATCCGATCAAGCTGTTCGAAAGCCGCTTCCGTCCCATGAAGCTGACGCTGACCGAATCGCAGGAAAAGACCCTGATGAAGCTGATCGTCGACGCCGACACCGACAAGGTGCTGGGCGTGCACATGGTCGGCCCCGACGCCGGCGAAATCGTGCAGGGCATCGCCATCGCGCTCAAGGCAGGCGCCACCAAGCGCGTGTTCGACGACACCATCGGCATCCACCCCACCGCGGCCGAGGAATTCGTGACGCTGCGCACGCCGGTCGCGAATTGACGCCGTTGCCGGTCCCCGGAGCCGGCATTCTTTGACGGCCGGCACGGCCGCGCCGGCTACAGCCGCTCGATCATCGCGCGCGCCGCCGCCGGCGCGCGCTCCTTGGCGCCATTGATGAAGAAGGCGAAGACGTCGCGCGGGCGAGCCGCGCCCGACGGCTTGCGCGTGCCCACCCGTGGCAGGTCGTCCGGATCGGCGCCGCGCGCCCAGGTGCGCAGGCGGTCGGCCCAGGCGTCCAGCACCTTGGGCGCATAGCCGGCCTTGAAGGCGGTGCTGGCGCGCATCAGCCGCGCATAGATGAAATCGCCGGTGGCATCGGCTAGCGAGGGGTAGTCTTCGCTGTCGGTGTAGACCGTGGCCACGGCGTGGCGGCGCGCCAGGGCCAGGTATTCTTCGCAGGCGAAGCTGGCGTGGCGCACGTCCATCACATGGCGCAGCGGCAGCCCGTCGACCGCGTCCGGCAACAGCGCCAGGAAGGCGCCGAAGTCGTCGGCGTTGAACACCTTGGTGGGCGCGAACTGCCACACGATCGGCCCCAGCTTGGGGCCCAGCTCGGCGATGCCGCCGTGCACGAAGCGATGCACCGATTCCCCGGCGCCGGCCAGTTCGCGTCGGTTGGTGGCATAGCGCGAGGCCTTGAGCGAGAACACGAAATCATCTGGCGTCTCGTCGCGCCACTTGGCGAAGGTGGCCGGCTTCTGGCTGCTGTAGTAGGTGCCGTTGACCTCGATGGCGGTGAGCTGGCGGCTGGCGTATTCGAGTTCGCGCGCGTGCGGCAGGTCGTCGGGGTAGAAGGCGCCGCGCCAGGGCGCGTAGGTCCAGCCGCCCACGCCGACGCGGATGGCGCCGGCACGGCCGGCGGCGGGCGTGGCGGGTGATGATCGTGGTGGCATGCGTGGATCCTCCCGGGGCTTGCGGCCTTAGGGCCTGTTCACACTAAAAGGAGCCTCGCACAGGCCGGTAATCGGGCGCCAGGCTAGGCGCGGTCGCCGCCGCGTGGCTGTGCCACGCAAGGTGAGCGCAACGACGCCTGGCGCCCGATTACCGGCCTGCCCGAAGGGTGAGTACCCAAATGAGCGCCTCTCAGCGTTGCGAATGCTCGCCGGGGACCTGCCACGACTGCGCTTCGCGCCTTGATAGTCACTCATTTGGGTACTCATGCGAGGCTCCTTTTAGTGTGAGCAGGCCCTAGCCGATCACTGTATACCTCGCGGCCGCCGCGGCCCATCCGGCGACATTTAATCGCCGCCGGTGTGTTGTTTCCAGGCCGCCACGCCACGCGAAAAAATCCGCTGTTCCGATACAGATTTCAGATAACGTGGCTGTTCATCTTCCCACTACTGACCGGCCCGCGCCGGCGCATCATGCCTGACATCGCCAATCTCCTGACGTTCGCCCTGGTCGCCCTGGGCATGGTGCTCACGCCCGGGCCCAACATGATCTACCTGGTGTCCCGCTCGATTTCGCAGGGGCCCAAGGCGGGGCTGATCTCGTTGTCCGGCGTGGCGGTGGGCTTCATCTTCTACGTACTGTGCGCGGCATTCGGCCTGACGGTGCTGCTGATGTCGGTGCCGTACGCCTACGACGCGCTGCGCTTCGGCGGCGCGCTCTATCTGCTGTACCTGGCCTGGCAGGCGGTGCGCCCGGGCGGGCGTTCGCCGTTCCAGGTGCGCGAGCTGCCGGCCAGCAGCCCGCGCACGCTGTTCACGATGGGGCTTTTGACCAACCTGCTCAATCCCAAGATCGCCGTGCTGTACGTGTCGCTGCTGCCGCAGTTCATCCAGCCCGACCATGGCAGCGTGTTCACCCAGTCGATCGCGCTGGGATTGACGCAGGTTGCCATCAGCCTGTCGGTCAACGCCGTCATCGCGATCATGGCGGGTTCGATCGCCGGCTTCCTGGCCGGCCGGCCGCTGTGGATCGCGGTCCAGCGCTGGCTGATGGGCACGGTGCTGGCCGGCCTGGCGCTGCGCATGGCGCTCGATTCGCGCCGCTGAGATTCAGCGTTTCAGTGGCGCAGCGCCGCCGCCAGCTTGCCCAATTGCCTGACCAGCGCCGGGTAGCGGTCGGCGCTGGTGTTGCCGTAGCCGATCACCAGGCCGTTGTCCTGCGGCTGCGGCGTGATGGCGAAAGTCGACAGCGCGTTCGGATTCATGCCCAGCCGGCGCGCCTGCTCGACGACGGCGCGGTCGGGCACATCGGGCGGCAGCCGCACCGTCAGGTGCAGGCCGCTGTGGCCGCCCAGCACTTCATGGTCGATGCCCAGGTGTTGCGCCAGCGCCTCGCGCAGGGCCGCCTGGCGCTCGCGGTACAGCCGCCGCATGCGGCCCAGGTGACGCGAGAACTGGCCGTTTTCGATGAAGGCGGCCATCGTCAGCTGTTCCAGCCGGTGCCCGCCGCGCAGCATTTCCACGATCGAAGGCATGGCCGGCCCGGCGATCGCCTGCGGCAGCACCAGGAAGCCCAGCCGCAGCGCCGGGAACATGGTCTTGCTGAACGTGCCCACGTACAGCACCGGCGCGTCGGGCAGCAGGCCCTGCATCGCGGCGATCGGCTCGCCCTGGTGGCGGAATTCGCTGTCGTAGTCGTCCTCGATGATCCAGGCGCCGGCGCGGCGCGCCCGTTCCAGCAGGTCGAGCCGGCGCGCCAGCGACAGCACGGCGCCGGTCGGGTACTGGTGCGTGGGCGTGGCCTGGATCAGGCGCGGCGGCCGGGTGCGCCAGTCGTCCTCGCTGATGGCCAGGCCGTCGGCGTCGACCCGCATCGCCACCACGTTCAGGTCGCCCGCGTGGAACGCCGACTTCGCGCCGCGGTAGCCGGGTTCCTCCAGCCAGGCGGTGTCGCCGGGATTGGTCAGCAGTTGCACGCACAGTGCCAGCGCGCCCTGGGCGCCTTCCGTGATGACGATGCGCGAGGCATCGCAATTGACCCCGCGCGACACCCGCAGGTACTGGGCGATGGCTTCGCGCAGCGCGGGTTCGCCTACCGGCGGGCCGTAGCCCAGCGTGGCGGCGGGCGCCGCCTGCAGCGCCCGGTCCTGGGCCCGGCGCCACGCGCTGATGGGAAACTGGGTCAGCGCGGGGGTGCCGGGCGTGAGCGGCAGCGAGCCATCGTTGGGGGCGCGCGTCGCGATGATGCGCGACAGGCGGGCGGCGGTGCGAAAGACGGGCGCCTCGGGCCGGGGCGCCTGTCCCGCGGCCGGCCCGGGGGCCGGTCTGGCCGCCTGCTCGGCGGCGCGCCGGGTGGCCTGTTTCGCCGCGCTGGCGGCGGCGGCCGACAGCGGCGCCACGCGCGTGCCCTGGCGGTCGGCGATGACGTAGCCTTCGGCGGTCAACTGTTCGTAGGCGATCAGCACGGTGTTGCGCGAGATGCGCAGTTCGTCGGCCAGCACGCGCGAGGCCGGCAGCTTGCCGCCCGCCGGCAACTGGCCCGCCAGGATGGCCTGCTTGAGCCGCTGGATCAGCTGGCGCTGGCGCGGCAGGGCGCCCGGGCCGCGCGCCAGCGGGCTGGAGAGCAGGGCGGCAGGTTCTGTCATGGCTCTATTAAATTTACGGACCGTGGTGCTTTTTATCATGCCACGGTTTGGCTATCGTGAGAGCGTGCCAGGGTCCGCCGTGACGGAAATTCCCCTGGCGGGCGTCCGCCATTGGCGGCGGCGTTCCCCCAACCTGGAGAGGCCTCGCAGCATGCAACCGCGCGTCAATGCATATCAACAACCCATCGGCCCCGACCTGTCCGGCTGGACGCCGCGCCCGCGTCCGCCGGTGGCGCCGGCGCAGGGCCGCTACTGCCGCCTGGAGCCACTGTCAGCCGAACGCCACGCGGCGGACCTGTACGCCGCCTTCAGCCAGGCGCCCGATGGCCGCGACTGGACCTACATGAGCGTCGGCCCCTTCGCCGACGCGGCCGCCTACCGCCAGTTCGCCGAGCAGGCGCAGGCCCATGCCGCCAGCGATCCCATGCACCATGCGGTCATCGACCCGGCCAGCGGCCGCGCGATCGGCTCGTTGTCGCTGATGCGCATCGACCCCGCCAACGGCGTCATCGAGGTCGGTTTCGTGGCGTTCTCGCCGCTGCTCAAGCGCACCCGCATCGCCACCGAGGCGCAGTTCCTGCTGATGCGCCGCGCCTTCGACGAGCTGGGCTACCGTCGCTATGAATGGAAGTGCGACAGCCTGAACGCGCCGTCGCGCGCCGCCGCGGCCCGCCTGGGCTTCCAGTTCGAAGGCATCTTCCGCCAGGCCACCGTCTACAAGGGCCGCAGCCGCGACACCGCCTGGTTCTCGATCATCGACAGCGAATGGCCGGCCCTGCGCGCGGCCTACGAGAGCTGGCTGAGCCCCGACAATTTCGACGCCGAGGGCAACCAGCGCCAGGGCCTGGCGGAGCTGATCGCTCGGGAAAAGGCCGCGTGCGCCTGATCCCGGTTGCGTTGGCGCTGTTCTGGGGCCTGAACTGGCCGGCGGTCAAGATCGTGTTGTCGATCTGCCCGCCGTTCACCCTGCGCCTGCTGGGGCTGGGCAGCGGCGCCTTGCTGCTGCTGGCGCTGGCGCGCATGAAAAGGCTGGCGCTCCTGCCGCCGCGCGCCTCGTGGCCGGGCATCGTGGTCGGCGGCATCCTGGCCGTCGCGGTGTTCAACCTGGCGGTGGCCTGGGCCCAGCTCAGCACCAGCACGTCGCGCGCCGCCGTGCTCACGTTCACCATGCCGATGATGTCGGCATTGCTGGCCTGGGCGGTGCTGGGCGAACGGCTGGACCGCCGCCGCGGCCTGGCCTTGCTGCTGGGCGCCGCCGGCGTGGCGGTGCTGGCCTGGCCGGTGCTGCGCGCCATCTTTGCCGATCATGACCTGGCCGCCGCGCGCGGCCTGGTGTTCCCGCTCACCGCCGCCTTCGGGTGGGCCGCCGGCACGGTCTACCTGAAGCGCTGGCCGGTGATGGGGCATCGCATCGTGGTGACGGCCTGGCAGCTGGCGGTGGGCGCGGCCTGCGCGCTGGGCGGCGTGCTGCTGGCGGGCGAAGCCTTTCCGACGCAGGGCTGGAGCCCGCGCGTGGCGGGCGCGCTGGCGTTCCACATCGTGCTGGGCACGGCCGTGGCGTACTGGCTGTGGTTCGTGCTGAGCGAACGGGTCAGCGCGACGGTAGCGGCCTTGACCACGTTGATGGTGCCGGTGGTCGGGGTGCTGGGCGCGATGGCGCTGGTGGGGGACCGCCCCGATGCCGCCGACTGGTGGGGCTTCGCGCTGGTGCTGGCGGGCGCGGCGTTGATCGTGTTGAACCTGGGCGGCGGGCGCCGGGCCTGAGGGCCGGCGCATCGATCCGCGCTTCGGCCCGGGCATGCCCCGGACCACAACCGGCGCACCGGCCGGCGTGCCAGCCCGCGCGCCGATCCGCGCAATTCAGGCGCGCTTGCCGCGCCGCAGCTTCTCGCGCAGCAGACCGGCGCCGCTCACCAGCGAGATGCCGGCCAGCACCATCAGCGCGCCGACGACGAAGGCGCCGTCCAGCGGCTCGTCCAGGATCAGCACGCCGAACGACACCCCGAACAGCGGCGTCATGAACGACAGGATCGACAGGCGCGAGGCCAGGTAGCGCCGCAGCAGCCAGAACCACGCCAGGTAGCTCGACAGCGCCACCACCACCGACTGGAACGCCACGCTCAGCATGGCCGCAGGCGTGTAGCGGATGCCGGCGTTGCCGGTGGCCGCCGCATAGACCAGCAGCACCAGCGCGGCGATCGCCATCTGGTAAAACAGGGTCTTGGAAGGCGCCGCTTCCGACAGCGCGGTGCGGCGGATCGCGACCGTGGTGGCGCCCCACAGCAGCCCGCCCAGCAGCCCGAGCGCGTCGCCCAGCAGCATGTTGCTGGCGGCGTTGGCCGCTTGCGGCTGGCCGTTGCCCAGGAAGGCCACGGCGATGCCGCCAAAGGCCACCGCCACGCCCAGCCATTGCAGCGGCGCCATGCGTTCCTCGGGCACGCGCCAATGCAGGCCCAGCGCCGTGAAGATCGGCGCGGTGTACAGGAACACCGACATGTGCGAGGCGGTGGTGTAGACCAGTCCCTGCGCGATCGCCAGGAACTCGAAGCCGAACAGCAGGCCCACCAGCACGCCGGCGCCCAGCGTGCCGTCGCGCAGCGCGCGCGAACCTTCGGCGCGCCACACCACCGCGCCCAGCACCAGCGCGGCGAAGGCCGAGCGCAGGCCGACCTGCATGATGGGCGAGATGTCGGCCGCCACCAGCTTGATGGCGATCTGCTGGAAACCCCAGCACACGCACAACAGCAGCATCACGCTGGTGGCCAGCGTGTCCAACGCCCGGCGGGACGGGGCCATGGCGGCGGCGACGGCGCTCATGGCAGTTCGGCCGGGTAGCTGTCCAGCGCCAGGCCGATCTGCTGGCGCAGATCCCATTCGGCCAGGCTGGCCTGCACCGGGCCGAAGAAGGCGCCGTCACGGGTCACGAACATGGCCGGCAGGTGGAAGACCTCGTAGCGTTCCACCAGGCCGCCGTTCTCGCCGGCGTCGACCCAGCACACCCGCTGCACCGGCAGGTCCAGCTTGGGCAGTTGTTCGCGCGCGATGCGGCAGGTGCCGCAGGTGCGGCTGTGGAACACCAGCAGCGTGAGGCCGGGCGTGTCCAGCAGGTAGCGGTCGGCGGTGCTGTCGTTCAGTTCTATCTGTTCCATGGCGGCATCAGGGTGGGGTTATCGGGACAGCCGGCGATCCAGTTCCAGCACGGTCTGGTACAGCACGCGGGTGCCGTCCAGCAGCTGCGCTGGCTCGATCCATTCCTCGGGGCAATGGCTGCGCCCGTTCAGGCAGGGGATGAAGATCATGCCGATGGGGCCGGTGGGCGCCATGTAGACGGCGTCGTGGCCGGCGCCGCTGGGCAGCCGCATGCTGGCGTAGCCGAGCTGGTCGGCGGCGGCCTGCACCGCGTCCATCACCAGCGGCGTGCAGTCGGTGGGCTGGGCCCGGCTCAGTTGCACGAAGCCGGCGGTCAGGCGCAGCGCCTTCAGGTCGGCGGCCACGCCGGCCATCAGCGTTTCGGGGAAGGCGTCCAGCACGGCGTTGCTGTCGCTGCGCATTTCCAGCGTCAGCTCGACGCGGCCGGGCACGGCGTTGGCCGCGTTGGGCGTCATGGCGAGCTTGCCGACGGTGGCGACCACGTAATGCGGCTTGCCGCTGGCGGCGCTGGCCTGGCGGCTGGCGGCGTCGATGATGCGGGCCGCGCCCACCAGGGCGTCGCGGCGGATGTCCATGGGCGTGGTGCCGGCGTGATCGGGCTGGCCTTCGACCGTGATCAGCACGCGGCGGATGCCGACGATGTTGGTGACCACGCCGATCGGCAACTGGCGGCTTTCCAGCACCGGGCCTTGCTCGATGTGCAGTTCGACGAAGGCGGCGGTGCCGTCCGGGCCGCGCAGGGGCGCGGCCAGCGCGTTGGGGTCGCCGCCGATGCGGGCGATGCCTTGCGCCAGCGTCTCGCCGTCGGCGTTGCGCGCGGCCAGCATGTCGGCGCTGAGCTGGCCGCTCAGGGCGCGGCTGCCGACGCAGGAGATGCCGTAGTCGCTGGGTTCTTCCGACAGGAAGTCGATGACCTCGAACGGGTGCTCCAGTTCGATGCCGTGTTCCTGCATGGTGTGGGCGACCTCGATGCCGGCCAGCACGCCGATGATGCCGTCGAAGCGGCCGCCGCTCATGACGGTGTCGCAGTGCGAGCCGGTGGCGATGGGCTGGCGGTGCGCGTTGCGGCCGGCGCGGGCGCCGATGAGGTTGCCGCCGGCGTCCAGGCGGGTGGCCAAACCCGCGGCCTCGAATTCACCGCGCAGCCACTCGCGCGCTTCGAGGAACAGCGGCGAAAAGGCGCGCCGGGTCCAAGGCTGGTCGGGCAGGGTATAGCGTGACAGGGTCTCGACGCGCTGCCAGAGGCGCGCGGCGTTCAGAGGGGGAAAAACGGGTGAGGCGGTGGGCATGGAGGTTCCAGGAATTGCATCGGCGATTATGGCATGTGGGACACGCGCCGCCCCACCAATCCCAGCGAGGCGCGCCGGGCCCAGCGCTGCATCATCAGCACCGCCACCACCGCCAGCCCGATGGCCAGTCCACTCCAGATGCCGACCCCGCGCCAGCCGGCCTGGAAGGCCAGCCAGGCGCCGCACGGCAGGCCCACGCCCCAATAGCCGATCGCCGCGTAGATCATCGGCACGCGGGTGTCGTGCAGGCCGCGCAGCATGCCGGCGCCCAGCACCTGCGCGCCATCGACGATCTGGAACACCGCCGCCACCGCCAGGTAGCTGACCGCGAAGGCCAGCACCTTGGCGTTGGCTGGATCGTGCACGTCCATGAACACCGACACCAGCGCGTACGGCACGGTCACCATCAGGGCCGCGGCGATCACCATCGAGCCGATGCCCAGGCCGAATGCGCTCCAGCCGGCGCGCGTCACGCCGACGCCGTCGCCCGCGCCCTGGGCATAGCCGACCCGCACCGTGGCCGCCTGCGCCACGCCGTAGGGGATCATGAAGGTCACGCTGGCGATCTGGATGGCGATGGCGTGCGCCGCCAGCTCGGCCTCGCCCAGCCAGCCGATGAGGAAGGCGGCGGCGTTGAAGATGGTGACTTCGAACGCGGTCGCCACGGCGATCGGCAGGCCTAGCTTCCAGAACGCCCGCAAGCGCTGCCAGTCGGGTTGGAGCAGGCCGCTGAACAGCCGGTAACGGCGAAAGCGCCGGTCGCGCAGCACCACGATCACCATGCCCACGAACAGCGACAGGCTGGCCAGCGCGCTGGCCACGCCGGCGCCGATCAGGCCCAGGGCCGGCGCGCCCAGGTTGCCGAACACCAGCACCCAGTTGCCGAAGACATTAAAGAGGATCGCGCCCACCGCCACGATGAAGGCCCAGCGCGGCTGCTGCAGCGCGGCCACGAATGAGCGCAGCACCAGGAAGCCCAGGAACGGCGGCATCGCCCACAGCAGCGCCCGCAGGTACTGGCCCGCCGGCGCGGCCAGCTCGGGCGGCTGGCGCAACAGCAGCAGGATGTGCTCGCCGAACCACAGCGCCAGGCAGCCCGGCACCGAGATCAGCACCGCGCTCCAGAAGCCCTGGCGCACCGTGCGGCGCACCTCGCGCACCGAATTGCGGCGCGCGCCCTCGGCATGCGCGGCCATGGGCGCGGTGGCGCTGACCAGGCCCAGCGCGAAGAACGCGATCGCCGAATACAGGTTGGCGCCCAGCGCGCTGGCCGCCAGCGGCTGCGAGCCCAGGTGGCCGATGAACATCACGTCCGTCACTGTCATCGCGATCTGCGCCAGGTTGGTCAGCACCAGCGGCAGGCTGAGCAGCAGGGTGGCGGTGATTTCACGTTTCCAGGCGGCGCGGCGAAGGGCGGGCATGCGGCTTCTCTTGTGGACGAAGCCCGCATCTTAAACGTCGTTCGGGGTTAACCCGGATATTTCCCCTGGTCCGCGCGGGACATCGCGTTGACGCGTTCACGCGCGGGGCTCATGCCGCGCTTCAGGGCGCGCGCCAGGCCGGCGGGCGCTTTTCCAGGAAGGCGCTCACGCCTTCGCGCGCTTCCTCGGAGGCGCGCGCCGCGGCGATGCGCTCGACCGAATCGGCCACCAGCGCATCATCCAGCGGCTGGCCGGCGAAATCCCGCACCAGCCGTTTGCTGGCCTGCACCGCCCGCGGGCCGTTGTCGCACAGCGCGCGGCAGACGGCGTCGGCCTCGTCCTGCAACCGCGCCAGCGGCACGACGCCGTGCAGCAGGCCCATGCGGTATGCGGCGGCGGCGTCGAAGCGTTCGGCCGTCAGGAAGTAGCGGTTGGCCGCGCGTTCGCCCATGGCGCGGATCACGTACGGGCTGATGGTGGCCGGCAGCAGGCCCAGGCGGGTTTCCGACAGGCAGAACTGCGCGTGATCGGCGGCGATGGCGACGTCGCAGGCCGCCACCAGGCCCATCCCGCCCGCGTAGGCGTCGCCGTTGACCGCCGCCACCACGGGCTTGGCGCAGGACCAGATGGCGCGCAGCATCCGCGCCAGGCGGCCGGCGTCGGCGCGATTGTCGGCGTCGCTCAGCGTGGCCATCTTGCGCATCCAGTTCAGGTCGCCGCCCGCGCAGAATGCCTTGCCCGCGCCGGTCAGCAGCAGCACCCGCACGGCCGGATCGTCCGCCGCCTCGCGCACGGCCGTGGTCAGCGCCGCGATCAGCGCGTCGTCGAAGGCGTTGCGCATGTCCGGGCGGTTCAGCGTCAGGCGGGCGATGGGGCCGTCGCGGTCCACCAGCAGCGGGGGCGGGGTGCTCATGCGGGTCTCCAGATTATTGATTGGTGCTCAATTAATAACCTGATACTGCGTATTGTTTCCATAGGGTAATACGCGAGTAATGCGTGTTTTTGGGTCAAATATTGAGTTATCCTCAAAAAAAATGACAACGGAGCGAGACATGCACCATCCCCCCGACGGCGCCGCCGCGACGGCGCGCTACGCGTCGGTCTTCCGGCCGGGCCTGTTCGACGGCAAGACCGTCATGGTCACCGGCGGCGGCAGCGGCCTGGGGCGCTGCACCGCGCACGAGCTGGCCTCGCTGGGCGCGCGCCTGGCGCTGGTGGGCCGCAAGCCGGAAAAGCTGGAGGCCGCGCGCGATGAACTGGCGCGCATCTATCCCGAGGCCGCCGACCGCATCACGCTGCACGCCTGCGACATCCGCGGCGAGACCGGCGTGCGCGGCGCGGTGGCCGACGCGCTGGCCGCGCATGGCGCCATCGACGGCCTGTTCAATTGCGCCGGCGGCCAGTTCCCCGCGCCGCTGGAGCAGATCAGCTTCAACGGCTGGAACGCGGTGGTGCAGAACAACCTGCACGGCACCTTCCTGATGGCGCGCGAGGTCTACACCCAGCACATGCGCCAGCACGGCGGCACCATCGTCAACATGCTGGCCGACATCTGGGGCGGCATGCCCGGCATGGGACACTCCGGCGCGGCCCGCGCCGGCGTCTGGAACCTGACCGAAACGGCGGCCTGCGAATGGGCCCATGCCGGCGTGCGCGTGAACGCGGTGGCGCCCGGCTGGATCGCCTCAAGCGGCATGGACAGCTACGACGAGGACTACCGGGCGGTATTGCGCGGGCTGGCCGCCAAGGTGCCGTTGCAGCGCTTCGGCACCGAAGCCGAACTGGCGGCGGCGGTGGTGTTCCTGCTGTCGCCGGCGGCGGCCTTCATCAACGGCAGTGTCATCCGCGTGGATGGCGGCGTGCCCAACGCGCGTCACTCCTGGACCCTGCCGCCGGCCGCGCGCGGCGAGACCTACGACGGCTTTCCTCAGTACGCGCCGCCGTCCTTGTTCTCGGCGGACTGAAGCCGATGCAGGGCGTCTTGCACCTCGCCCCGGAATTGCGCCAGCGCCAGCGCGTCGCGGCGCGGCGGCTGCAACGCCTGCCACAGGAAGTCGACCAACTGGTCGGCGGTGGCCGCCACGTCGACCCGCGTGCCGCGCAGGATGGCGTCCCACAGCACGTGTTCCATCGGGCCATAGATTGCCGATCGCAACAGGCGCAGCGGCATGTCCTGGCGCACGTGGCCGTCTGCCTGGCCCTGCGCCAGGATGCGCATCAACGGCGCGGTGTAGCGCCGCTGCAGGCCGGCGTAGATTTCGCCGAAATCGTCATTGCGGGCGCGGCCCTCGGACAGGATGAAGGCGCACAGCCCGGTGCCCTCGGCCAGCAGGTGGCGCAGGTGCGCATGCACCAGGTAATGCAGCTGGGCCCGCGCGCCCTGCACGTGCGGCAGGTAGTCCTCGACCTTGGCGATGATCTCGTCGTACCAGTCGCTGATGACGCGCACGCACAGCTCGCGCTTGCCGCCGAAGTAGGTGAACACCGTGCCTTCGGACACGCCCAGCCGCTGCGCGATCTCGGTGGTGGTGGCGGCCTGGAAGCCGGCCTCGGAGAACACCTGCCGCGCCACCCGCAGGATGTCCCGTATCCGTTGCTCGGACTTGGCGCTGGCCGGCGGGCGGCGCATCGGGACGGCGGCGGTTTTTTCCATGGGTACGGCGAGGCGATGGGAAGTGGCCAGGGCTTACTATCATACCGACCAAAATAGCGACCAAAACAGCGGCCAGGACCGCGACCAAAAGAACAACGACACGGAGACCGATTCATCATGCTGTCCAGAACCGAAACCTACGTGCAGTTGGCGTCCTCCTTCCAATGGCGGGTGCCGGCGGCCTATAACATCGGCGTGGATGCCTGCGACAAGTGGGCCGACGGCAGCGGCCGCCTGGCGCTGATCCACGAGAAAAGCGACGGCAGCCAGACGCGCTACAGCTTCGACCAGATCAAGGCGCGCGCCAACCAGATGGCCAATGCGCTGCGGCGCCAGGGCGTGCGGCGCGGCGACCGGGTGGCGGTGTACCTGCCGCAGGCGCCCGAGACCGCCGTGACCCACATCGCCGTCTACAAGATGGGCGCGGTGGCGGTGCCGCTGTTCACCTTGTTCGGCGTCGACGCGATCCAGTACCGGCTGGCCGACAGCGGCGCCGCCGCCCTCATCACCGACGCCGAGGGTTGCCGCCGCCTGCAGGAGATCCGCGCGACGCTGCCGGCCCTGAAGACGGTCTATTGCATCGACGGCCCGGGCGAGGGCGGGGCGCTGCCGCTGCACGCCTCGCTGGACGCCGAATCCGAGCAGTTCGAAGCCGCGCCCACCGCGGCCGACGATCCGGCCGTCATCATCTATACGTCGGGCACCACCGGCAAGCCCAAGGGCGCGCTGCACGCCCATCGCGTGCTGCTGGGCCACCTGCCGGGCGTGGAGATGTCGCACGAATTCTTCCCCGAGCGCGCCACGCTGATGTGGACGCCGGCCGACTGGGCCTGGATCGGCGGCCTGCTGGACGTGCTGCTGCCGGCCTGGCACCACGGCGTGCCGGTGCTGGCGCGGCGCTTCGAGAAATTCGACGGCGCCGCGGCCTTCGACCTGATGGCGCGCCATGGCGTCACGCACACCTTCCTGCCGCCCACCGCGCTCAAGATGATGCGCGGCGTGGCCAATCCGCCGGCGCCGAATGCGCTGGCGCTGCGCTCGGTGGCCAGCGGCGGCGAATCGCTCGGCGCCGAACTGATCGACTGGGGCCGCCGCGTGCTGGGCGTGACCATCAACGAGTTCTACGGCCAGACTGAATGCAACATGCTGGTGTCGTCGTGCTCATCCCTGTTCGAGCCGCGCATCGGCAGCATCGGCCGCGCCGCGCCCGGACACCGGGTCGCCATCGTGGACGAGCAGGGCGCCGAAATGGCCGATGGCCAGGAAGGCAATATCGGCGTATTGCGGCCCGATCCGGTGATGTTCCTGGGCTACTGGAACAACCCGCAGGCCACCGCCGAGAAATTCGCCGGCGATTACCTGCTGACCGGCGACATGGGCGTGCGCGACGCCGACGGCTTCATCCGCTTCGTCGGCCGCAACGACGACGTCATCACCAGCGCCGGCTACCGCATCGGCCCCGGCCCCATCGAAGACTGCCTGCTCGGCCACCCCGCGGTGCGCATGGCGGCCGTGGTGGGCGTGCCCGACGCCGAGCGCACCGAGGTGGTGATGGCCTACGTGGTGCTGCACGACGGCGTGGCCGGCGACGAGGCGCTGGTCAAGGCGTTGCAAGCGCACGTGCGCACCCGGCTCGCGGCCCACGAGTACCCGCGCCGCATCCGCTTTGTAACCAGTTTGCCGACCACGGCCACCGGCAAGATCATCCGCCGCTCGCTGCGCGACGGCAGCCACGCATGAGGGCGGCGGACGCGACAAGCGCCAATGAAACAGTGACAAACCCGGTGACAAACTCGTCCGTTTGGTCGGGTTGACGGCCTGCCCGGCGCTGCAAGTATGATGGCGCAAACATGTATACGGCCCCAGTCAAACGGGGCCGTATCGCCATTAGCCTTAGTATGGAGATAACCCTAATGAATAAGCCCTTGGACGGGGGCCTGGCGGCCTTGAACGTACCCGCGTACGTCAAGCACCGCGGCCTGATCGACTGGGTCGCCAGCGTGGTGGCGCTGGCCAAGCCGGATCGCGTCGAGTGGTGCGACGGTTCGCAGGAAGAATACGACCGCCTGTGCGAACAGATGGTCCAGGCCGGCACCATGCGCCGCCTCAACCCGGCCAAGCGGCCCAATTCATTCCTGGCCTGTTCGGACCCGTCCGATGTGGCGCGCGTCGAGGACCGCACCTTCATCTGCTCCGACCGCGCCGAGGACGCCGGCCCGACCAACAACTGGGCCGACCCGGCCGAGATGCGCGCGACCTTGAACGGCCTGTTCGACGGCGCCATGCGCGGCCGCACGCTGTACGTGGTGCCGTTCTCGATGGGCCCGCTGGGTTCGGACATCGCCCACATCGGCGTCGAACTGTCCGACAGCCCCTACGTCGTGGTCAACATGCGCATCATGACGCGCATGGGCAAGCAGGTCTACGACGTGCTCGGCGCCGACGGCGACTTCGTTCCCTGCGTGCATTCGGTCGGCAAGCCCCTGGCCGCCGGCGAGGCCGACGTGGCCTGGCCCTGCAACGCCACCAAGTACATCGTGCATTTTCCCAAGAGCCGCGAGATCTGGAGTTTCGGCTCGGGCTACGGCGGCAACGCGCTGCTGGGCAAGAAGTGCTTCGCGCTGCGCATCGCCTCCACCATGGGCCGTGACCAGGGCTGGCTGGCCGAACACATGCTGATCCTGGGCGTGACCTCGCCCAAGGGCCGCAAGTACCACGTCGCCGCCGCCTTCCCGTCGGCCTGCGGCAAGACCAACTTCGCCATGCTGATCCCGCCGCAGGGCATGGACGGCTGGAAGGTCACCACCATCGGCGACGATATCGCCTGGATCAAGCCGGGCGCCGACGGCCGCCTGCACGCCATCAACCCCGAGGCCGGCTATTTCGGCGTGGCCCCGGGCACCAGCGAGCAGACCAACTTCAACGCCATGGCCACGCTCAAGGCCAATGTCATCTTCACCAACGTCGCCCTGACCGATGACGGCGACGTCTGGTGGGAAGGCATGACCGACACGCCGCCCGCGCACCTGATCGACTGGCAGGGCCAGGACTGGACGCCCGCCATCGCCCGCGAGACTGGCCGCAAGGCCGCCCACCCCAACGCGCGCTTCACCGCTCCGGCGGCGCAGTGTCCGTCGATCGACCCCGAATGGGAAAACCCGCAGGGCGTGGTGATCGACGCCTTCATCTTCGGCGGCCGCCGCTCCACCACCGTGCCGCTGGTGACCGAGGCGCGCAACTGGGTCGAAGGCGTCTACATGGCCGCCACCATGGGCTCGGAAACCACCGCCGCCGCCGTCGGCCAGCAGGGCGTGGTGCGGCGCGATCCGTTCGCCATGCTGCCGTTCTGCGGCTACAACATGAGCGACTACTTCACGCACTGGCTCAAGCTCGGCAAGCAGCTCGAAGCCGCCGGCGCCACGCTGCCGCGCATCTACTGCGTCAACTGGTTCCGCAAGGGCCCGGACGGCAAATTCGTCTGGCCCGGCTTCGGCGAGAACATGCGCGTGCTGCGCTGGATGCTGGGCCGCATCGACGGCCAGGCCGGCGGCGTGGACCAGGTGTTCGGCATCTCGCCCAGCTACCAGGACATCGACTGGACCGGCCTGGAATTCAGCCCCGACAAGTTCGAACAGGTCATGTCGGTCGACGACGGCGCCTGGCGCGACGAACTGGCGTTGCACGACGAACTGTTCGGCCAGCTGGCCCAGGGCCTGCCCGAAGACCTGCCCGCCACCAAGGCCAGGATCGAAGGGCGCCTGGCCGCCTGAGGCCGGGCAGACCAAGCCGGCCGAGCTTCAGTTGGCCGCGCCTAGGCCGGCCGCGCCCGATCCCAAACCCGCGCACGGTGACGTGCGCGGGTTTTTTTACGGCACAATCGTCCCATGAAACTCGACGCCGAAGACCTCGCCAAGATCACCACGCTGACGCTGGCCCACTACGAAGAAAGCGCCCAGTCCTTCGAGGAAGGCACGCGCGATCACGACGTCAGCCAGAACATCGCCGCGCTGCTGCGCCACATCGAGGGCGAGCCGCCCTGCGACATCCTCGACCTGGGCTGCGGCCCCGGCCGCGATCTCAAGACCTTCACCGCCCTCGGCCACCGCGCCGTCGGCCTGGACGGCACCCCCAGCTTCGTCGCCATGGCCCGCGCCGCCAGCGGCTGCGAGGTCTGGCACCAGGACTTCCTGCGCCTGCACCTGCCCGCCGCCCGCTTCGACGGCATCTTCGCCAACGCCGTCCTGTTCCACGTTCCCACGCAGGAACTGCCCCGCGTCCTGCGTGACCTGCGCGCCGCCCTCAAACCCCGCGGCGTCCTGTTCAGCTCCAACCCCCGCGGCGGCAACCAGGAAGGCTGGAACCGCGGCCGCTACGGCGCCTACCACGACCTGGATGGCTGGCGCACCCTGCTGCAAGCGGCAGGCTTCGAAGAACTCGAACACTACTACCGCCCCGACGGCCTGCCGCGGGAACAACAACCATGGCTCGCCAGCGTGTGGAGAAGGGTGGACTGACCGCACGACGCGATACACGCGTCACCTTCCGTGCCCCGCATCTGTGAAATGGTCAACATCTCCATACCTCCCACCCCGTTGCGGAAGATGGATATGCATCGATCACCGGCGCGCAGCGCATTCGTCCCCCTCAAACGCCTGGACGCCAAACTTGGCCGCCCGCGCGGCCAAGTTGGCAGCCCTGAAAGTTCCATTCCCTGCACACGGGTCCAGCAGCGCGACAGACCGAGAGACTCGTAGTCCCTCGGGCAGGCGGCCTCCCGGGCGGGCAACCTCGATGCGCCCGACGGAAACCGAAGGCAGCCGCCGCAGGCGGCAACAAGGTTGAGGATGGGGCAGTCCGGAGCGAAGGCTCCGGACCGCAATCGTGGGCGCCCGCCCGGGAGGCCGCCTGCCCGAGGGGCGACCTACGAAGCACCTCCTCCCAAAGCCACAACTCCCCCGCCCGCATACATACGAAGCACAAACCGGATACCCACCGCAGCCACCGGCCATCCCCCCCTGACGGGCATCAAGCCACCCCACAATACCCGCACTCCCCGGATACCCGCCGCCAAATCCGGCTACCGCCCCGCCAGCGCCCGCCCGCAACATCCGCCTCACGATCTCAGCAACCCAAGAGGCAAACAAAATGAAGGGACTGGCCGATAAAACCGCCATCGTCACCGGCGGCGCCACGCTGATCGGCGCCGGCGTCGTCGCCGCGCTGCGCGCCGGGGGCGTGCGCGTCGCCATCTTCGACATCGACGCCGAAGGCGCCGCCCGCGTCGCCGCCAGCGACCCCGACGGCATCCGCGCCTGGCCGCTCGACATCACCGACGACACCCAGCTGGCCCGCGCCGTCGCCGAGGTCGCCGCCCACTTCGGCCGCATCGACTACCTGGTCAACCTTGCCGCCACCTACCTCGACGACGGCGCCGCCTCCGGCCGCGCCGACTGGCTGCGCGCCCTGGACATCAACGTCGTCAGCGCCGTCATGGCGGCCCGCGCCGTGCATCCGCACCTGGTGGCCGCGGGCGGCGGCGCCATCGTCAACTTCACCAGCATCTCGTCGCGCGTGGCGCAGACCGGCCGCTGGCTCTACCCGGTCTCCAAGGCCGCGCTGCTGCAGGTCACCCGCAGCCTGGCGATGGACTATGCCGGCGACCGCATCCGCGTCAATTCTGTGTCGCCCGGCTGGACCTGGTCGCGCGTCATGGACGAACTGACCCACGGCGACCGCGCCAAGACCGACCGCGTCGCGGCCGACTTCCACCTGCTGGGCCGCGCCGGGGATCCGGCCGAAGTGGCCGAGGTGGTCGCCTTCCTGCTGTCGGACCACGCCAGCTTCGTCACCGGCGCCGACTACGCCGTGGACGGCGGCTATTCCGCCATGGGGCCCGAGCAGGCCCGTCCCGCCATCCCGCGCCTGGCCGAATAAGCCCGGTCTTGCCGCATCCCGGCCCGCCGCGCATCCGGCGGCCGCGCACACCAAACAGGAGAACCATCATGCGTCGAATCGCAATCGTCGGGGGAGGGCAGGCCGGCCTGCCGTTGGCACTGGGCCTGCTGGACAAGGGCTATGAGGTGACCGTGGTCACCAACCGCGAGCCGGACGACATCCGCCGCGGCAAGGTCATGTCCAGCCAATGCATGTTCGATGCCTCGCTGCGGATCGAGCGCGACCTGGGGCTGAACCAGTGGGAGGCCGCGTGTCCGCCGGTCGAGGGCATCGGCCTGGCCGTGCCGCATCCCGAGCGCCCCGGCCACAAGCTGATCGACTGGGCCGCGCGGCTGGACCGCCCGGCGCAGGCGGTGGACCAGCGCATCAAGATGCCGGCCTGGATGGAATTGTTCGCCGCCCGCGGCGGCCGCCTGCTGATCCAGGATGGCGGCGTGGCCGAACTGGAGCTGCTGGCCGCCTCGCACGACCTGGTGCTGCTGGCCGCCGGCAAGGGCGAGGTGGTCAAGCTGTTCGAACGCGACGCGGCGCGCTCGCGCTTCGACAAGCCGCAGCGCGCGCTGGCGCTGACGTATGTGCACGGCATGCGCCCGGCGCCGGTGTTCTCGCGGGTCGCCTTCAACCTGATTCCCGGCGTCGGCGAATACTTCGTGTTCCCCGCGCTGACTCACAGCGGTCCCTGCGAAATCATGGTGTTCGAAGGCGTGCTGGGCGGCCCGATGGACTGCTGGCGCGACATCAGGACGCCGCAGGATCACCTGGCCAGGAGCCTGGACATCCTGCGCACCTTCCTGCCCTGGGAGGCCGAGCGCTGCGCCACCGTGGAGTTGACCGATGCCAACGGCATCCTGGCCGGCAGCTTCGCGCCCACCGTGCGCAAGCCGGTCATGACGCTGCCATCCGGCCGCCTGGTGCTGGGCCTGGGCGACGCCGTGGTCACCAACGACCCCATCACCGGCCAGGGCTCGAACAACGCCACCAAGGCCTGCGCCGTCTACCTGGAGGCGATCCTGGCGCGTGGCGACCAGGCCTTCACCGCCGACTGGATGCGGCAGACCTTCGAGCGCTTCTGGGACTACGCCAGCGCCGTGGTCGACTGGACCAACTCGATGCTGCTGCCGCCGCCGCCGCACCTGCTGCGGCTGCTGCAGGCCGCCGGCGACGCGCCCGCGCTGGCCAGCGCCGTCGCCAATGGCTTCAACCATCCGCCCAACTTCTTCCCGTGGTGGACCGACGCCACGGCCTGCGATGCCTTCATCGCCGACAAATCCACCCGGGCGGCGGCGTGATGGCGGCCCTGGACTGGGGCAGCACCGACCTGCACCCCAAGGTCCTGCGCGGCGTGCTGGGCAGCTATCCGACGGGCGTGGCCATCGTCGCCACGCGCTGTCCGGACGGCCGCAAGGTCGGGCTGACCATCAACTCCTTCGCCTCGCTGTCGCTCGATCCGCCGCTGGTGCTGTGGAGCCTGGTGAACCGCTCGCCCAACCTGGCGGCGTTCCGCGACTGCGACCACTTCACCATCAGCGTGCTGGCCTGTGGACAAGAGGCGCTGGCGCGCCGCTTCGCCGACCCGGCCGTGCCGGACAAGTTCGAGGGCGCCGAACTGCACGAGGTGCCCGAGGGCGTGCCCGCCATCGCCGGCGCGGTGGCCACGCTGGTCTGCGCCAACGACCAGCAGAGCCCGGCCGGCGACCACCTGCTGCTGTTCGGCCGGGTGCTGCGCGTGGCCACCGCGCCGGCGATGGCGGCCACGCCGCTGGTGTTCCACGCGGGGCGCTTCACCGCGCTGACGTAGCGCGCGCCGCCACGTCGGCCCGCGCCGGCATGGGGCGCATGCGCCATCGCTTCATCAACCTTCCCGGTCCGCGTGGCCGGCCGGAGCCTGTGATGCCTGTTTCATCGACGTCCGACGCCCAGATCATCGTGGTGGGCAGCGGCATGAATTCGCTGGTGTGCGCGGCGCTGCTGGGGCAGCGCGGCAAATCGGTGCTGGTGCTGGAGCGCAACGACCGCCTGGGCGGCTGCATCCGCACCGAGGAGCTGTTTCCCGGCTACCGCCACGACGTGCTGTCCAGCTGGTATCCGCTGTTCGTCGGCAGTCCCGCCTACGCCGCCCTCAAGCCGGCGTTGCAGACCGCCGGCCTGGAATTCGCCCAGTGCGACTACAGCACCGGCCTGGTGCTGCCCGACGGCAGCGGCATCGCGCTCAGGCAGGACATCGCGGACAGCGCGCGGCGCCTGGACGCCTGGGCGCCCGGCGACGGCCAGGCCTTCGGCGCCATGGCGCAACGCCTGTTCGGCGAAGACGCCGCGCTGACCTTCGGCCTGCTGGGGCAGAACCCGTACGGCGCCGGCATGCTCAAGCTGCTGTTCGGCGAGTGGCGCCGGCGCGGCCTGGATGGCCTGATGGCGTTCGCCGCCGATTCGCTGGAGAGCTTTCGCCGCTGGTCCGACCGTGAACTGCAGTCCGACGCCGTGCGCGCGTTGGTCGCGCCGTGGGTGCTGCACACCGGCCTGGGACCCGACGACGCCTGTTCGGCGCTGATCGGCAAGCTGACCTTCGCCGCGGTGGTGGCCGGCGGCATGCCGGTGGTCAAAGGCGGCAGCCAGGGCGTGGTGGACGCCCTGGCCAAGGTCATCGAACAGCACGGCGGCCGGTTGCGGACCGGCGCCGCCGTCGAACGCATCCTGACGCATGGCGAAGGCCGCCGCCGGCGCGCCGTCGGCGTCGTGGCCGCCGGCCGCGAGTACCGCGCCCGCGAAGCCGTGGTCTGCAATGTCACGCCCGGCCAGCTGTACGGCCAGCTGCTGCCCGACGCGCCCGAGCCGGTGCGGCGCCGCGCCGCCGGCTACCGCCACGGCCGCGGCGGCATGCAGATCCATTTCGCGCTCGACGCGCCGCCCGACTGGCGCACGCCGGAACTGCGCCAGGTGCCGCTGGTACACCTGACCGAAAGCATGGAGCAGGTCTGCGCCTCGGTCACAGAGGCCAACAACGGCCTGTTGCCGGCGCGGCCGACGCTGGCCATCGGCCAGCCGGTCGCCGTCGATCCGTCGCGCGCGCCGGCCGGCGGCTGGATCCTGTGGGTACAGATGCAGGAGCTGCCGGCGCGCGTCAAGGGCGATGCCGCCGGCCTGATCGACACGCCCGCCGACGGCCGCTGGACCGAGACCTTGCGCGAAGCCGTGGCCGACCGCGTGCAGGCGCGCCTGGAGCCGGTCATGCCCGGGCTGGCGCAACGCATCGTCGGCCGCCGCAGCTACTCGCCGGCCGACCTGGAGGCGTTGAACTGCAACCTGGTGGGCGGCGATCCCTACGCGGGCGTCTGTTCGCCCGACCAGTTCTTCTGGCTGCGCCCCTTCGCCGGCAGCCAGCGCGCGCGCGGCCACCGCACGCCGCTGCGCAACCTTTTCCACATCGGCGCCGCCACCCATCCGGGCCCCGGACTGGGCGGCGGCTCCGGCTATCTCGTCGCGCAACATCTCGCGCCCCGCGGGGGCAGGAGCGGAACATGAAGAGACACCTGACACGCCGGCTGGCTTGCGCCGCGGCATTGGCGCTGGCCGGCGGCGTGGCGCAAGCCACCGAAGGCGGCGGCCTGGGCATCTATCCGGACGGCCTGGAGAACTTCATGTCGGGCGCGCTGCCGCCGCCTGGCGTGCATATGCTGGTCTACGTCGGCGGCGCCCGCTACGACAAGCTGCGCGGCAACGACGGCGAACGCCTGCCGGTGCCGGACTTCAAGGTCGACGTCAACGTGCTGGCCCCGCGCCTGATCTGGGTCACGCCGCAGCAGGTGCTGGGCGGCCAGCTGGCCTTCCATGCCATCGCGCCGCTGCTGGACGTGACCTTCAAGGCCGGCGGCCAGCGCTACCGCAGCACCGGCCTGGGCGACATGACGCTGGGCGTGGCGCTGGGCTATCACCTGTCCGAATCGCTGCACTACGTGGTCGGCCTGGACATGTACGCGCCCACCGGCGAATACGATCGCAAGGACCCATCCAGCCTGGGCAAGAACTACTGGACCGCCCAGCCGGTCTTCGCGCTCAGCCGCATCAGCCCGGACGGCTTCAATGCCGATCTGAAGCTGATGTACGACTTCAACTTCCGCAACTCGGCCACCGACACCCGTTCCGGCCAGGCCATCCACGCCGACTACGCCTTCGGCTGGGGCGTGGGCAAGGGCTGGGTGTTGGGCGTGGGCGGCCACGCCTTCCAGCAGGTCACCGACGACAGCGGCCCCAACAGCGCCGCCGGCCGCGCCCGCGCCATCGGCATCGGTCCCTCGGTGCGCTACATGAACGACCGCGGCTGGCTGTTCACCGCCAAGTGGCAGCAGGAATTCCAGGTCAAGAACCGGCCGGAAGGCGCGCAGCTTTACGTCAAGCTGGCCATTCCGTTCTAGCGGGGGCATGCAGCGCCTGGTCCAAAGGCGGTGGCCTCGCCGGCACGGCAGGAGGAAGGGGGCTGGCAAGGCGGGGCGCAAACCGCCTGTCGCCGCGAATGGGCTAGACTCAAGGCTCCTTTTCGTTTCAAGTTGCCATCCATGATTGTCAAAGCCTTGCGTGCCGGTTTGGGCCAGCTGATTGTGCTGGGCGATGCGCTTACGCGGCCCCGCCCGCAGCAACGCTCGGCGCAAGGCCAGGCCGCCGTCGATAGGGAGGCGGCCGCGCTGTCGCTCTACCAATTCCATGCCTGCCCGTTCTGCGTCAAGACGCGGCGCGCCATCCATCGTTTGAACGTGCCGGTTGCGCTGCGCGATGCCAAGGGGGATCCCCAGGCCCGCGCCGAATTGCAGGTCGGCGGCGGCAAGGTCAAGGTGCCTTGCCTGCGCATCGAGGAAGCGGGAGGCACACGCTGGATGTACGAATCCAGCGACATCATCGCCTACCTTGAACAACGCTACGCGAACGTGGCCTGACGGAGCCGCGCCATTGGCACGCGCCGCCCGCCTTGCCTTGCTGACCGTCTGCGCGGCCGTCGCGCTGGCGGGCTGCGATTCGTCGCCGCCGCCGCCGCCCGCCGGGTCCAGGTTCACGGCCGAAACCCTGGCCACCCAGGAAACGCCACCCGAACTCCAGTTCAGGGGCGAGCTGGCGGGCAAGCCCATCCACCTGCTCATGCATGAATGCAAGGTTTACAAGGTGGACTCGGCAGAGGGCGGCAATGTCGCCTGGACGTTGGTGCTGGAGGGCGATTTCTCCCTGTTGCCCACGCGCTGCGTGCGCCAGGAACTGACCGCGGGCAAGGGCTTCGTGAAGGCGTTCATTGGCCGCCAGGCGTTCGGCGCTGGCGGCTGCTGCACTGGCATCCCGGAATACCGCTCGACCGACGGGCTGACCTGGAAGCCGCGCTGATGCGCGCGGCGCAAGGCAGGGGGGCCGTGTGCGATGGACCATCGCCACGGCAGCCTGAACGGCAGGCCCCGCCCGTCTTGTCGACGTTGCCGCTTCAACCGTGCCGGCGCACGCTCTGGCTGGGGCTTTCGCCGTAGCGCGCCTTGTAGCTGGCGCTGAAGCGCCCCAGGTGGGCAAAACCCCAGCGCAGCGCCACGCCGGCGACGTTCTGGCATTCGCCGGACACCAGCTCGGCGCGCGCCCGCTCCATGCGCAGGTCGCGCAGATAGTGCATGGGGCTGATTCCCAGGAATTCCTTGAAGCCGGCATACAGGCTGCGCACGCTGACTCCCGCGATGCGCGCCAGCTGCTCGGCGCTGACCGGCTCGTGCGCATGCGCCTGCAGGTAATCCTGCACGCAGCGCACGTGGCGCGGCAGCACCGCGCCGCGGCGGCCCGCCGGGGTGGCGCTGTAGTTGTGGGGCAGGGTGGACAACAGCGTCGCCGCCACCAGCTGTTCCATCTGGTGCACGATCAGCTTGTGCTCGGCCAGGTCGGCGTGCTGCGAGGAACAGTCCAGCAAATACGCCATCAGGCAGCGCCAGGCCGGACACTCGCGCCAGCGGAACCCCAGCTGGAAGCGCAACGGCCGCTCCAGGGTACAGCCCAGGTGGCCCACCAGCGTGCGCTCCAGCAGCGAGCGGCCCACGCGCAGCATGAACTGGTCGTTGTCGTCGGCCCAGTGCATCGCCAGGTCGTCGTCCGGGCTGACCACCGAGGCCACGTCCGGCGTCGAATCCACCCGCTGCGGCCCGCTTTCGATCAGGGCGGTGCCCGCCAGCGGCATCTGCACCAGAAAGAAGTCCTCCAGCGGTCCCGGCCGGATCTCGACGTGCGCCCCGTAGCGCAGCCGGTTCAGCGACACCTCGCCCAGCGGCTGGTGGTGCATGCGCGCGTTCAGGCGCTGCGTCGAACCCACCACCCCCAGGTGGTGGGGCCGCATCACCCGGCCCACCATGGCGCGCGCCTCGTCCAGGTCGCCCGAGGCGAACAGCTGGTGCGCGGGCGTCGCCAGGATGGTGTCGGCGCGCCAGCCGGCGGCGCCGGCCATTCCCGCTCCCGCCGAGCGGGGCTCGGCGGGGTGCCATGATGCCTCGGCATCGGACTGCGTCATGTTCAGCATGGCCGGGATTCCTTGCTCTGTCCTGATGTCCGGCGGGCAGCGGCCACCGGTTCCCCTGGCGGCCGCACGGGTGCGGCGCGCCTTTATGATGGTCCTCATAGTAAAGCGCCGGGCCGGTGGCGGGACTGCTGGAAAACCCGTCCCGCCGGCGGCGGAACTATCCATTTTTCGCCGCGCCTGTCCGGGGACTGCGAAAAATCGTCATCGGCGCCGATGGGCGATGCTGCGCTTAGAGAATGGCCCGCGGCTCCTTGTCGGCGATCGGTGATCAGCGTGTCCACCTCGGTCGCAAGATTTCAGCGGACGAGCGAGAAGCGGCTACGTCCCGCATTTTTATTCCAGGTTCGAGATAGATTTCCGTGAGCGGGGTCCATCAGCGCCAGGCATTGCGCTTGCTGCTCCCGCGGGCCAGGCGCATGGGGCGCCTCGCTCGGGAGAATTGCATGAAAGTGAATCTGAAACCGTTACGTGACCAGGTCATCGTGATCACGGGCGCCGGCAGCGGCATCGGCGCCGTGACCGCGCGCATGGCGGCCGCCAAGGGGGCCAGGGTGGTGCTGGCGGGCCGCCAGGAGGCGGCGCTGGAACAGGTGGCGCGGGACATTACGCAGGAAGGCGGCGCCGCCGCCACCGTGGTGGCCGACGTTGGCGTGCAGGAAGATCATGAGCGCATCCTCGCGCTTGCCGTGGAGCGGTTCGGACGCGTGGACACCTGGGTGAACAACGCCGGTGTGTCGATCTACGGCACGCTGGAGCAGGTGCCGATCGAAGACCAACGCAAGTTGTTCGACACCGACTACTGGGGCGTGGTGTATGGCTCGCTGGCCGCCGTGCGGCACATGAAGGCCACCGGCGGCGCGATCATCAATCTGGGCAGCGAAGTGTCCGATCGCGCGGTTCCGCTGCAGGGCGCCTATTCGGCGGCAAAGCATGCGGTCAAGGGCTACACCGACGCCTTGCGCATGGAGCTGCGGCAACTGGGCGCGCCGATTTCGGTCACCCTGATCAAACCGGCCTCGATCGCCACCAAGTTCACCGAACACGCGCGCAACTACATGGACGCCCAGCCGGACCTGCCTCCGCCCATCTATGCGCCCGAGCTGGTGGCCGAGGCCATCCTGCATGCCGCGCAGACGCCGGTGCGTGACCTTTTCGTGGGCGGCGCCGCCAGGGCGATTTCGGCCTTTGGCCAGAACATGCCGGGGCTGGCGGACCGCATGGCGGGTTGGCTGTTTCGCCACCAGCGAGGTCCGCGGACCTACGAGGAAATGGGGCAGGATTCGCTGTACGACGCCGGCGGAGAACATGCGGCGGTGCGGCGCCCCGGACGCAGGTTCAGCGCGTATTCCTGCACCGCGATGCATCCGCAGGCGACGACGCTGGCCGTGCTGGCGCTGGCGGGCGGCGCGCTGGCATGCGTGCTGCGCGGCCGCCGCTGATCCGCTACTTATCCAGCCACGGCGCTTCCTTCCAGAGCGCCTGGAACTCCGCTTCGCCGGCCGCCAGTTCCTTGGCGTACTCCGGGGGCGGCAGATAGCGCAGCGGCGCGAACATGTCCCTGGCCTTGGCCTGGAACTCCGGATCGTCCACCGTGCGCTTCACGGCGGAGACGAGCTTGGCGCGCACATCGTCGGGCAGGCCCTTGGGCGCGGCCAAGCCGCGCAGCGATGCCAGCTCGAAATCGAAGCCCTGTTCCTTGAAGGTGGGCACGTCCGGCAGCGCCGCCGACCGCGTCTTGCCCATCTGGCCCAGCATGCGCAGCGGCGTTCCGCCTTTCTGGTATTGCAGCGCTTCGCCCACGTTGATGGCGCCGATCGTGATCTCGCCGCTCGCCAGCGCGCCGCGTACCTCCCCGGCGCCCTTGTAGGGGATGTGGCTGAGCTTGCCGCCGGACACCCGCTCGAAGCGCAGCATGGCCAGGTGGTCATCGGAGCCCGTGCCCGTGGTGCCTACCGTCACCTTGCCCGGGTTCTTCTTGGCGTAGGCGGACAGGTCGGCCAGCGTCTTGATCGGGTTGTCGTTCAGCACCGAGAATGCGCCGGGATCGTCGATCAGGTTGCCCAGCAGATCGAAGCTGCGCCAGGTGAAACTGGTCTTGCGCTCGATGGGGATCGTCAACAGGTTCGGCGTGTTGATGAAGCCGATGGTGTAGCCGTCGGGCTGGGCCCGGGCCAGCTCCGAGAATCCAATCGCGCCGCCCGCGCCTGGGCGGTTCAGCACGACGATGCGGGCATCGCCGCCCAGGTATTTCTGCAGATAGGGCGCCATCATGCGGGCCACCAGGTCGGTGCCTCCGCCCGGCCCGTACGACACGATCAGGTTGATCGGGTGTTCGGGATAGCCGGCCGCTTGCGCGCCGCCGGTCAACAGGGCGGCGCCCGCCAGCAGGGCCGCAAGGGCGCGCCGCGTCCAGCGTTTGTCTTGTCTTTGCATGAGTTGTCTCCTTGGTATTTTGGCGGGGTCCGGCCTGCGCCACGCCTTGCGGCGCGGGCGGCGGCCCCGCCGCATTGTTATGTCAGGTTTGCGATGCGTTTGGCCGCCAGCGGCCAGGCCTGCGGATTGATGAGTTGTGGTGGGCGTTCGCCACGCAGCATCGCGGCGAGCTGCGTGGCCGATGAACGGGCGACGTTGCGCCGGGCTTCGTGCGTGACGCCGGCGGTATGGAAGGTGGCGACGACGTTGGACAGGCCCAGCAGCGGCGCGCCGCGCTCGGGCGGCTCCTGGTCCCAGACGTCCAGCCCCGCGCCGCGCAGATGCCCCGCGCGCAGCGCGTCGTGCAGCGCCGCTTCGTCATGGATGCCGCCGCGCGCCGTCGTGATGAACACCGCTCCGCCTTTCATGGCCGCGAAGGCCTTTGCGCCGAACAGGCCGCGCGTGGAGGCGTCCAACGGGCAATGCAGCGACACCACGTCGGACCGCGCCAGCAGTTCGTCCAGCGACACCGGTTCCGCGCCGCGGCTGCGGATGACGTCGGCGGACAGCAGCGGATCGTGCGCGATCACGCGCAGGCCGAAGCCGCGCGCGATGCGGGCGACACAGGTGCCGATCTTGCCGATGCCGACCAGGCCGAGGACGCGGCCATGGATTTCGTGGCCCATCAGATCTTCGCGCGTGAAGCCGGCATCGTGGCGCAGGCGATGGTGGGATTCCACCACCCGCCGCTGCACGGCCAGCAGCAACGCGTACGTGTGCTCGGCCACCGACTCCGCGTTGCCTCCCGCCTGGTTGACCACGGCGATGCCCGCCGCGGTGCAGGCCGCCACGTCGATGGTGTCGTAGCCCGCGCCGCCGGACGAAACACATACCAGGTCCGGGCATTGCGCGATCAGTTCGGCATTGACGAACCATTGCCGCGGCAGTTCGTCCTTGGCCGCGGAAACGTGATACGCATGGGCCGACTTCAGGCCGGCCAGCGTGCGGGCATCGTCGCCCCTTGCCGGCAGCACCGACAGCGAGATGCCGGGCGTGCCGCCGATGATCTCGTCGAACACCGGATCGAGCCAGAGGTCCAGGCGGCAGAGCCGGGCGGGTTTGGAATGTGCCGCCACGCTCACAGCACGCCTCGCGCCGTGAGCGTGGCGTCGACCCAGGCGCGGTCCAGCGTTCCGCGCGCGATGTCCTCCAGCACGCGGGCTTCCGCTGCGGCGATCGCGCGCACGCGCGCCGCGATGGCGGGCGCTTCGTCGGCGCGGATTGCCAGCAGTCCGTCGGCATCGCCCACCAGCAGGTCGCCCGGCAGCACCACCATGCCGTCGATCGCTACCGGCACGTTGATGGCGCCCGGGCCGTCCTTGTAGGGTCCGCGATGGGCGACGCCGCGCGCGTAGACGGGAAAGTCGCCGGTGCCGATCGTCTCGCTGTCGCGGATGGCGCCGTCGATCACGAAGCCCGCCAGCCCGCGCCTGGCGGCCCATCCCGCCATGATCTCGCCGATGATGGCGTTGCTCATGTCGCCGCCCGCATCGACCACGATCACATCCCCCGGCTCGGCGGAATCTATCGCCTTGTGAACCATCAGGTTGTCGCCGGGCCGCGTGCGCACGGTGTAGGCGCGGCCCAGGATGCGGCGGGTGCGATGCATCGGGCGCAAGGCCGAGGTTCCGGTCGCGCGGCTCATCGCATCGCTGATGTTGGCGACCGCCAATGCTTCATATGCCGCGAGTGTCTCGCGGCTGGGGCCGGCAGGACATTCCTGCAGCGTGAATCCGAACTCCGACATGGCGTCTTGTCTCCTTGGATGATTGTCCGAGGCGACTCTACGCCGGGCTCACGGCGGTTTAAAGCGAATAATTTGATGTCGAAAACAACGCTTTTTGGAAAGCGTTGCGAAGGGGCGTACGCGCAGGGGGGCTAGATCATCCCGGCGGGCGCGTGGAAATCCAGGCACGCCTGCGCGTGCGAGCGCAGGCTCTCCAGCATGGGCCGCGTATCGTCGCGGCGCCATTGGAAGGTGTAGGCCAGGGGCGGCAATGGCGGAAAGCGCGGCAGCCGCCGCAGGTCGCCGCGCTGGATGAGAACCTGGGCCCAGGCGGCGGGCAGGAAACCCAGCCCCAGTCCCTGCCGCAGCATGGCGGCAATGCCGGGCCAGCTGTTGCAGCATTGATTGCGGCCCGGCGATACGCGCTGCTCGGTCAGCCAGTCGTCGAGAATACGGATTGCCCCCGAGCTTTGCGGCAGGGTGATGAGCGTCAGGCCAGGCAGGTCGGCCACTTCGAGCGAGGCCGCATCGGGCACGGCCCTGGCCGACACCACCCATTCGAAATGGGCGCTGCCGATCACGCGCGAGGCCAGCGAAGATCGGGACGAGGGCCCCGCGATCACCCCGAAGTCGAGCTCGCCTTCCTCCAGCCCGCGCTCGACCAGTTCGCCCACGCCCACGAAGGGCTCGACCAGGAGGTTGGGGTGCGCCTGCTGGATGACTTCGATCAGCCCGGCCATCCACGTCATGGCGGTCAGCTCGCCGGCGCCGAAGCGGCAACGGCCGGAGTAGCTGAGGTTGTTGCTGGCTTGCTGCATGAACTGGTCCGCATTGCGCAGCAGGTCCTTGGCATGGGGCACCAGTTGCTCGCCAAGCGCGGTCAGGGTCGCGCTACGGGCGCTGCGGCTGAACAGCGCGGCGCCGATTGAGGATTCCAGCTCGCCGATCCGCTTGGACAACGACGACACCGAGATATTCAGCCGATTCGCGGCGATGGCAAAGTTCTTGCAGGTGGCGGCCCAGTAAAAGGCCTCGAGTTGCTTGAGCGTCATGGGGGCGGAGGATCGGGCCGGCGGCGAGCCGATTGAGGGCGACGAAAAGTGTAATAAAGGTCTTCAATAAAGTCACTTTATTCAACTCTCGGCCCGGCCTATAGTCTTTCGCCGTCAAGACCCTTGCACGGCGGATCGGCCGCCGAGCGTCGCCAGGAATCCCATCATGTCAGATCCGCTGCGCCGCATGCTCAGCCTGCACGACTTCGAAACCGCTGCCCGGCGGATACTGCCCAAGCCCCTGTATGCCTATGTGTCGGGCGCGGTGGAAGACGGACAGTCCGAACGCGGCAATCGGCAGGCCTACGACGATTACGGGTTCCGGCCCAAGGTGCTGGTGGACGTGTCCCGCCGCAGCACGCGCTGCACGGTGCTGGGCCGCGAGTACGCGGCGCCCGTTGGCGTGGCGCCCATGGGCATTGCCGCGCTGACCAGCTATCGCGGGGACGTCATGCTGGCCCGCGCCGCGGCCGAGGCGGGCGTGCCCTGCATCATGAGCGGATCTTCGCTGATCCGCCTGGAAACCGTAATGGAGGCGGCGCCCGGGACCTGGTTCCAGGCCTACCTTCCCGGCGACGGCGCGCAGATCGCCGCGCTGATCGATCGCGTCGCCGCAGCCGGGGTGGACACGCTGGTGCTGACCGTCGATACGCCGGTCGCCGCCAACCGCGAGAACAACGTGCGGGCGGGCTTTTCCACGCCGCTGCGGCCCAGCGTCGGCCTGGCCTGGCAGGGCGTCACGCACCCCAGCTGGTTGATCGGCACCTTTCTGCGCACGCTGGCCCGCCACGGCATGCCGCACTTCGAAAACAACTATGCGACGCGCGGCGCGCCCATCCTGTCCGGGAATGTGCTGCGAGACTTTTCCGATCGCGGCCATCTGAACTGGCAACACGTGGCCGCCATACGCAAGACCTGGAAGGGCAGGATGGTCCTGAAGGGCATTCTGCACCCGGACGACGCGCGGGCCGCGCGCGCGCACGGCATGGACGCGGTCATCGTGTCCAACCATGGCGGCCGGCAGCTCGATGGCAGCGTTTCTCCCTTGCATGCCTTGCCCGCCATCGTGGACGCCGCGGGCGGCATGGACGTCATGCTCGACAGCGGCGTGCGGCGAGGCACGGACGCGCTGAAAGCGATGGCGCTTGGCGCGCGCTGCGTGTTCGTGGGCCGTCCGTTCAACTACGCGGCGACGGTGGCCGGCCAGCGCGGCGTGGCCCATGCCATCGCGCTGATCGTCGAAGAGATCCGGCGCAACATGGGTCTGCTCGGTATCGTCGACCTGCGAGAGGTGAACCAGAGCCTGTTGCAACGCAGCCGGTAGTCGCGTCCCGTCAGAACCGCTTCTCCAACATCAGGCTGACTTCGGTCCGGTCCCGCGCATACATGGGCAAATTGCTGGCGATCTTGAGGTAACTGAGGTTCAGCTTCGGTTCCAGCCCGGCGATCTTGAAGTCCGGCGACCAGACCGAGGCGTCCACGCGCAATTCGCGATCGCGGCGCCGCTGGTTCAGGAACAGGGCGTAGGGCGACTCATACGCCTGCCGGCCGTAGCGCGCGCTCAGGCGCGCGCCGAGCATCCGGCCGAAGGTCTTGACCACGCCCAATTGCGCCCACGGGAAGCGATAGGTGTACTCGCCCGCCGCCACCGCTTCGCGCTGCAGGCCGACGCTGCCGTAGGCCAGCAGCGCCGGCGAGAGCACGCGGATAGCCGTCAGCGACAGCACGTCCAGGTGGCCGTCGTAGGCGGCATAGGCGCGGTCGTCATAGCCGCGCTTGAGCCATAACCAGGCGCCCATCAATTGCCAGTCGGGCGCTGGCCGCCAACCGTATTCCAGGCTCATGCCGTGGTTGTGGCTGTACCGCCGGCCACCCATCCAGCTTCGGCCCGCCTGCGGCGTCGCGGCGAACCAGCGCGTGGCATCCTGCCACTTGTAGCCGCCGCGCAGGGTCATGGTACGGTCGCTGTAGTCCCGCTGCACGCGGTAGGCGGTGCCGTCGATATCCGCGCCCAGCGTGTAGTAGTGATGCCCGCCGAGATTGCGTTCGACATTGGCGCTGCCGCTGTACTTCAAACCCCAATCCGATTTGGGCAGCGCATCGCGGCTCTTGGCGAACGGCGCCCACACCGGCCCCCGCCGCGTTGCGATCGGCAGGTACAGCATCGGGTCGCGATTGGCCGAATTGACGTTGTTGCTGTAGACGGCGCCCGCGCCCAGGCGGAAATTCCAGCGGCGCTGCTGGGCCAGCGCCTGCCGGTACTGCATCACGCTGCGCTGCGCCGCCGGCTCCAGCGATCCCAGGCGCAGGTCCGCCAGTTCGGCGTCGGACTGCGCGAATTGGCGGTCCTCCATCAGCATGGCGGCCAGTTCCAGCCGCACGTAGCCCAGGTCGGGATGCTGCGCGATCAACTGGCGGTAAAGCGCGATGGCCTCGGCCAGGCGCCCATCGCGGCGCAGCAGCGCGCCATGCACATAGTCGCGCAGGATCGGATCGACGCCGGTCATCCAGGGATAAAAGCGCATCACGCGCCGCAAGGTGTTCCAGTCCTCCTGCAGCATGGCCTGGTTGAGGATGCGTTCGGTCAGCTTGAGGTTGCGGGCCAGGTCCTGGTCCGTCAGTTCGACCGGCGGGTTCGCGGGTTGGGCGGGGTGGCGGTGCGTGATGGCCGGCGTGGGGCGAGGCGGGGGCGGCAGCGGCGGGGTGTCCGGTTCCAGCGGGCGGACGGGGGCGGGCAGGGCGGCGGGGAGCGGCGCGGCCGGTTGGGCCTGGAGCGCGGGCGGCAGGCTCAGGACGAACAGCGCAAGGATGAGCGCGGCGGAACGCTCGGAGCGGCGTGAAGGGCGGGGCGGCACGGGTCTCCCGGATGCGGTAGTGGATAGGCAAAAGGACTGCAAGGGAGAACCCCTTGCAGTCCGTGATGGGCGAGGCCGGTGGTCAGGGATGTCTAATATTCAAATAGAAGTACAAGTGAGATTGATGTCTATTAAATAAAAATCCCTGCCCCGGCTTTGCCACGGCGTTTACTGCTTGGCGCCGATGACGGCTACGCCGCCGATGCGCTCCGGCAGGCCGGTGATGGTGCCGGCGATTTCCGCGCCGTTGGGGCCGAACAGGGTCAGGCTGTATTCCGGCGTAGCTTCCGGTCCCATAATTTCTTTCCATGCGTCGAAGTTGCTGACGTCGTTTGCCGTAATCGTTACGTCTCCAGCGAAGACCAGACCGTTGCTGGTCGTGGCTAACGCCGCTGGATCCAGCTTGCCGTTAGTGATATCGAAGACGATATTCTTGCCGTTCGAGGAAATCCTGGCCGGAATCTTGATTTCGTTCAGCGAGAACGATCCTTCGCCCGTGGCCGCGCTCGGCCCGGTCACCGTGACCTGATAGTCGAACATGCCGCGCGGGAAGTTGGAGAACGTCACCCCGGCGTAGTTGTACGTGCCGTTCACCAGCGTGCCCGGCGCGGTCTGGTCGCCGATGATGTGCTTGACGAAGTGGCGGCCCTCGGTGCCCCGCGCCAGGTTGACCGTCGCCGCCGAATAGTTCTGGCGGTAGATGCGGTAGACCACCGGCGTCTTGACGCCAGCGGCCGAGGAATTGTCGTTCGAGGTCAGGCTCAGGTCGTCGTTGTGGCCCGTGCCGCCGGGGCCGTTCTTGCCGTACAGGGTGAAGGCTTGCAGGGCGTTCAGGTCGAACACGCTGGCGATGGCGGCGCTGGCCTGGGTCGGCGTGGCCACGGCGGTGGACGGGCCATAGGTCTGGCCGTTGTAGTTGAACGAACCCTGGTAGACCACGCTTGCCTGTTCGTCCAGGTTGCTGGGCTGGTTCAGGTCCAGTTGGTTCCATCCGGCGGAGGCGGTGCCGGCAAAGCCGGCCATCAGCAGGGCGGCGGAAAGCTTGGTGAGTCTGTACATGATGGTTTCCTTGAAAAGGAGAGTAGGAAATCCCAGTGATGACCGAGGGGGAACCAGGGTTGGTCCTGGGGGATGTGAATTCACTGGCCGATGGCGTTTCCGGAACATTCAAGGAAATCCGGTCGAGTCAGTGTCCACACTACGAGGACACGCGACGGCCCTCGAAAGTGCAAAGATTGGCCCGAAAAATTTGTATCTGTTGGGTTTGCCTTGCAGGCGGGAAGGAGCGTTTCGATCACTCACAAGCGGTAGCTCAAGGTCAGCAGCGCATTGCGCGGCGCGCCTGAGTTAAGAGACCGTTCATGCTGGTAATAAACCTTGTCGAACACATTGTTGACGTTCAACTGCAGGGCAAATCGTTGGTCGATCTGGTAACGCGCCATCAGGTCCACCAGGTAATAGGCATCCTGCTTCATCATCCAGTCCTGCTTGCGTTGCTGCACGTCCATGGGAATCCACGCGGACTGCGTGCTGCTCTGCCAGCGCACGCCCGCGCCCAGGGTCAGGCGCTTGAGGCGGTAGGTGGTGAACAGCTTGAAGGACTTCTCCGGCGCGCGATAACTGCCGGTCAGGTCGTCCACGGCGGAAAACAGGATTTCGCCGTCGAAGGGCGGCAGGATCTGCTTTTGCTTCACGTAACCCAGGGCGATGTTCCAGTCCTTCGTCAGGGCGCCGGTGACGTTGAACTCCCAGCCATAGACGCGCCAACCCTTGTTGTTGGTGGTCGGCGCGTTCGGATCGTAGCTTTGGTTGGGGAAGTCCTTTTGCGTCATGCGGAAGTACGAGGCCGCGACATTGAGCCGCTCGTCGAAGAACGCGCCCTTGACGCCGCCTTCCTCGGTGATCGAGCGCACCGGGGGCAGGTAGGCCCCGGTCTGGGCGCTGGTGCCGCCATTTTCACCGTTGTATTCGGGGTCGCGCACGTAGGACGTGGCGTAGCTGTAGTAGGCGTTCATCTGCGGCGTCAGTTCGACGATCAGGCCGCCATAGGGCAGGAATTTCGGGCGCAGCACGGGGTTGGTCAGCGGCCGCGCGAAATTCCAGCCCGGGCCGCAATCGTCGACGAGGCAGTCGGTCTCGACATCGTCCGACATGACATCCTTGGCCCAGCGGCCGCCCAGGATCAGGTGCAGGCGCTTCATGGGGCGCAAATGGCTGCTGAAGTAGTATCCGGTCTGCCGATACGTGGTGAGGTATCGCTCACGGGCGTGGTACATATCGTTGTGGCCGTCCCAGTCCCACGTTTCGGGGGGGCGGGAGGTAAAGCTGTCGATCGGAATGGCGCCCAGCGATATCCGCTTTAGTGGGGTGCCTCTTGGGGGGATGCAGAGCCGATTCCGGAAGCCACACGAATTGAAGGCGAGTGCCGGGGATTGCGCCGTCCCGCTACTGGCATAACCGCCATATCTCATGTGATGCGTGTTGTACGCATTGGCGCCCACGACGAATTCCTGTGTCCGGCCCAGCACCTCGATACGGCCTTTCAGGTGGACGTCCACGGCGTTGACGATGTTCTCTTCGTTGTCGCGCTTCGCCACGTAACTGGCGAACCCGCCCGGCGCGTAGTCGGCGAAGCCCGCCTGCGGCATGTAGTACGCGCCGCCCATTTCCCCGTACAGAATATCGTCTTTGTTGCTGGCATGGTTGTAGCTTGCCTTGAAGGACCAATCGTCGTTGAAATCATGATCCCAGGTCAGGAACAGATTGGTGTAGGTGCGATGGGTGCGCGACCAAGGGGTGGCATTGTTGAAGCTGCGCGCAACGCCGGTGGTCGGGAATATGATGCCGCCGCTGCCTCGCGGCTGGTCGCGCAGAAATTCGGGTAGATATTCCGGCGGTCTGTTGATGTACACCTCCGAAAACCGCGTCACGCCATGCGGCGAGGCCCCCTCCAGCTTGAAGTCGAATTGCGTCACCCCCGCGCTGATGCGATTGTTGTCGGTCACGTCCAGATCCCCGATCAGCGAGACCGCCGTGCGGTCGCTCTTGACCCGCT
Source organism: Achromobacter sp. CSND-B12 (assembly GCF_052906545.1). Lineage (NCBI taxonomy): Bacteria > Pseudomonadati > Pseudomonadota > Betaproteobacteria > Burkholderiales > Alcaligenaceae > Achromobacter > Achromobacter sp. CSND-B12. The sequence continues at coordinate 5,667,125 of NZ_JBREGJ010000001.1, forward strand.
CGACCCAGTGATCGCCCTTCTGCATGGCCGCCGCGATCCGCATGCGGAAGCGGTCGTTGATCGGGGTGGAAAAATCCAGCTCGGCGCGGCGATTGTTCCAGCTGCCGTATTTCAGGTTCGCCGACAGGTGGCGGTCCAGGTAGGGGTGCTTGCGCACGAAGTTCAGGCTGGCCGAGGCGTCGCCTTCGCCGCCGGTCAGGCTGGTGGAGCCGCGCAGGATATCGATGCGCTCGTACAGGAAGGAGTCCTGCAGGCCCATGTTGCCATCCGCCCGGCCCGACAGGATGTAGCTGCTGGCCATGACGCCGTCCATCTGCACCGACGTCACCGGAAACGTGCGCGAAAAGATCGGCTGGTTCCCGGCTCCCGCCACCCCGGCGGTGATCAGCGTGATGCCCGGTGTCTGGTCCAGCACTTCGCCCACCGTCAACAACCCCTGATCCTGGATCTGCTGCGCCGTGAACGTCGTGATGCTCTGCGGCGTCTCCTTCGGCGCCAGGTCGAGCTTGGTGGCGCTGGAGGTGCTGCTGACGGTATAGCCGCGGTTGGGCGCGTCGCCTTCACGGTAGCCGCTGACGGTGACGGCGTTCAGCTGGGTCACGCCCGCCGCGTCCGCGGCGGCCGCCGCTTGCGGCAGGCCGCGCAACATGTAGCGGCCCGGTGCGCTCGCCACTGCTTCGAAGCCGCTGCCTTGCAGGATGCGGCGAAAACCCGTCTCCACGTCAAAGCTGCCGCGCAGCCCGGCGGATTCCTTGCCCGCCAGCAGGGAGGCGTCGAACGACAGGCTGACGTCGGCCGCCTGCGCATATTGGTTCAGCACGGTGCTCAGCGGCCCGGCCGGGATATCCACCCGCAAGGTGCTGGCGGTCAGGGCGGGCGGTGTTTGCGCATGGCTGGCGCGCAGCGGCGTGAATGCGGCCAACAGGGCCAGCAGCGTGACATTCAGCGTGAACTGGCGCGCGCGGGGCGAGGCGTGACGCGGCAGGCGGCGAGGCTGGGCGGAGGGTGATGCGAGGCGGGTAGCGGACATGGCGATGCAGCGATGGAAGGATTGAACACGCGGCGCGTCCAGACGCGGCACCGGTTCGGTTCGCGTTCATGGCGGGCGCCATCGCTACGAAGACACGCGAGACCATGCAAAAGTGCAAACGCGATTGAAAAAAATACTTATGTGATTGAATTCGCGGCTGGAGACCGACCACGCGGGCACGGTCTGCCGCCCGGCGCCGCCCTGGGCGCGGCTACGCCGCGGGGCGCGCCATGACCGTCACCCAGTAGCGCGTATGCCGTCGCGTCTGTACGGGGAAGCTGTCCGAGATTGCCGCCAGCGCTTCGTCGGTGTCCCGCAACGAGAAGACGCCGGAGACCCTCAGGCCGGCGACGGCGGGATCGCATCGCAGGACGCCGGGCCGATAGCGCGCCAGTTCGGCGATGACCTCGCCCAGCGGCCGGTCGACCACCGCGAGCCGGCCATGCACCCACGCCGCGGCGTCGGCGGCCGCGACGCCCACCGGGCCGGCGCCGTTGCCGTCGAATGACACCGCCTGGTTGGCGTGCAGCAGCACGGCGGGCCGATACGCCGCCGGTGACGCAGCCGCGCGGCCCGGCAGGACCGTGGCGGTTTGATCCAGCACCTCGACCCGCGTGGCGAGGTCATGCAGGCGCACGGTGAAGCGGGCCTCCTCGGGCAGGATGTCGCCGTGCGGCGTGCTGACGATGAACGGACGCCGCGTCACCCGCCCGGCCTGGTCCGGATGCGCCTGCACCAGGATTTCGCCGGCGCGCAGCACGACCCGCCGCCACTCGTCGTTGAACTCCAGCGTCACGCGGGTGGCCGTATTGAGATAGAGCTGGGAGCCATCTTCCAGTTGCAGCCGGCGCCGTTGGCCGGTGGCGGTATGCCATGCGTCCGCGTCCCGGGCACGGACCACGCCGTAGGCGCTGCCCGCCAACAGGCCCATGCCGGTCAGCGACAGCAGGCTGCGGCGCAGCAGTTGGCGGCGCGCGGGCCGGGCCAGCACGCAGGCGGCGACGTTGCCGGGCACGCGGCTGAAGGCATGACGCACCGATTGCAGCCGATCCCAGGCCTGGCGATGCGTGGCGCTGGCATCGAGCCAGGCCTGCCAGGCCAGGCGGTCGCGCGCTGTGGCGTCCTCGGCCATCAGGCAGGCGAACCAGCGCGCCGCCTCGTGTACGGCCCGTTGCTCGGCGGACGTCGGGGGGAGGACTTCGGCCATGCCGTCAATCGCGCATCAGAAGGCGGCCAGGCAGCAGTGCGCCATGGCCTGGGCGATGTAGTTCTTGACCGTGCGCAGCGAGACGTCCAGGCGCGCGGCGATCTCGGCGTAGGGCAGCCCCTGGAATTGCGACAGCACGAGGGCCTGTCTTACCTTCGGATTGAGGCCGTCGAGCATGCGGTCGAACTCGAACAGCGCTTCGCGCACCAGCGCCTGCGTTTCGGCGGAGGGAACCTGCTGCGGGGGCAGGGTGGCCAGTACTTCGAGATAGGCGATTTCGAGTGCCTGCCGGCGGTAGAAATTGGCGACCAGCCGTCCGGCCACGGCGGTCAGGTAGGCGCGGGGCTCGCGCAGGGAAGTGGGGCCGGGGTGTAAAGGCGGGGCGGCGCACAGGACGCGGACGAAGGTGTCCTGGAGCAGGTCGTCGGCGTCCTCGGCGCGGCGGACCTTGCCGCGAATCCAGTTGCGCAGCCAGCCACGATGCTCGCGGTATAGGCCACCGACCTGGCAGGCGGTGGTGGCGAGGCACTTTTTCATGGGGAAACGGCGCGATGGGAGTGCGAATGGAAAGCGTTTTGTTTTTATAGTCGATGGGCAAGGAGAGTCCGGCCGGATTGGCGGGGAAGGGCAGGAAATCGGGCTTGTCTGAGGGGGAAGGGGGCGGGATGGAATCCGTCCATGGGGGCGCTGGCCACGCTGTCCGGCCGAGCGCCAAGGGGAAGGTTCGCGCATAAGCCTTGTATGTTTTTTCAAGGCGATGGGGTGGGCATGTCTTACTGCAATGTATGGATTTAATGAGGGTTATGCAGGCTATAAAAGCCGTACAATTCAGTAATGTGTATGGAGCTTGGCGGTAAGATCTTGATTGTCCATGGGACTTGTGGCGCTCGCTTGTCCCACTCCCGCTTGCAGCTGCTGACGTAGCGTTTTGAGGAAATGATGAATTTTTGGGTCCCTGTAATCTTCGGTACGTTCAAGGTCCTCGTGTTGGGCACGGGCATGTTCCTGGCCATCAAGTCCCATCGCGATGGGGAAAAAAAGGACAAGGAGAAGATGGCGAAGGAGAAAGAGAAGGAGATGAAGGCAACGTAGGGGGGGGGGGCTCGTTGCTATTGCGAGGCTTCATATTCCAGTTGTGTGCATGAGCGCTCGCACGCCTCGCGGTTTCGGTTTGGCTGTGTCGGAGCGATGGCCGGCAGTCAGCGCACTGCGGGCGTTGCGGCTGTCGTGCGGCAATGCCAGTGAAGGACCGCTTTGCGCAAGGCGGCTCGGCCAAGGATGGCAATGGGTCGCCGCTGAATCCTATGCCCGTATGACCGAGGTGAGCGTCGACAGCGCTTCGACGTGTCGGACACCCCGCTGCGCGGATCGACCACGCTGGAGGCTTACATTCGGGACCTGGTGGCCCCGCTCTAAATGTCGGCGACATCGCGCAGCCGTACGCCGGAGAAGTTGGCCGCGCGCAATGCATCGAACATGGCGCGGTCGCAGATGGGAGGCGCTCCCATGCGATCCTGGCGGAAGATATGGGCAGCTCCCACAACATCCTGTTTGAACACCAAGCTGGCCCCGCCGACGAGGCTGTAAAGTTTCTCGTTCTCGCCGGTCTGATAATTGTGGTCGAGCTTGATCCTCACGCGAGAAGAGGCTTCATCCAGGGCATCGAGTCTGCGCAGCACATTGCCCAGATAGTACGGAGGGGCGGGGCTGCCGTCGGCAAGGCTGAAGTCGCATGCCACAAATGCAAACGCCTCGGCGTCCAACTGCTCAAACAGTTGCTTCAACGGCTCCGACACAATCCATATGCCAGCGAGCTCTTCCAGATCGCGTGGCATTGCGCCCTTCGCCGGTACATGAACCAGGTGGGGACGCTCCGGATACTTGCCTGGTATTCCATCAGGACGCGAGACGACATTCATCCCCGGATCGATCAGCTTCACTTCGTTGGCGATTTCTATGCCGGGAACCCTGCCGTTTTCCAAGACGCTGGCGTCGATCAGGAAAAATTCGCCCTTATGGGATGCGGCTTCGGCTGAAACTTCAATGGCGCTGGGTTCGGTCACGGTGGCTTCCATCACGGATGCGGGGGCGGAACGGGAATGCAGTTGAGCCGATCCTAGCCGGGCTTTGGCGCGGCCACAAGCTCGGCCGCGCGCGGCGTTTTTGCTCGCATGTTGGCGTGCGCCTCGTGGAACAGATTCCTATGTCGTTGATTGCAAGAAAGGTTTTGTGCCGCTGCCGCGCCGTTCGGTGGTCGAGCGCAGTTTCGGTTGAGCAATCGCTTCAGGCGTTTGACGCTGGACTACGAATGCTTGCCGGAAGCGGACGGCTACCAAGGTTCGCTTCCGGCCAATAGCGGTCCCTGCGGGGTTAGAAGCATACAGCTAACGTTGAAGCTGAGCCGCGAGCGGCAACTTGTCGACGCGCGTCGGCTCGAGCGACTGTTTCGTCGTTTCTGCCCTTGCTTCGGTAGGCTGTTTAGTGGGTTCAAAGCAGCGGGGCGGGGGGGCGACACATTTCTCGGGCGGCCCGGGATGATGAGGTCTAAGGTTGGCATAACTGTCGGCCAGCGCAGGCAAAGTCCGTTGACCATGCGATTGGTGGATCAAAGTCTTGATTAGTACTGACCTCGTATGTTGCGATCTCAGAGACAGGCTCAATCCAGATGCCCCACACTGATAGCACTCTGCTTGAAGTTCCCGCCGCTGCATGCGCTTTCCAGAACTCAGGCAGTTCGACACGAGAGGCGCGCTCCGCCTCCGAGATAACTGCGGGGACCACAGCCCAGATCGAAGGAAATTGCTGACAGGCCGACTCGAGGGCAGTGACTCGTTGTGCCGGGCCGCCAACAGCACCCATACGAGGGTTCGCCCGATTTGATACTCAAGGTAGTTGGAGTACGTCCCGAGTGGCGACCTTGGCGTAGATCGGGCAATGACATAAGGCACCTAACGCAATGAAGACAGGCTTTCTGCTCCCTCCGGAAATCAGTCGGGTACGAGCCACACACCGGCATTCCACTATAGCTGTTATATTCAGATAAAAATAATCACACATTCTAATATTGATGGCGCATTGTGTTGAAGGCACGCAGATGAAGAATATGCAGGGAATGAAGAAAACGACGGCGATGATTGCCCTGGCTGCCCTGGTCTCGGGGTGTGCACCCAGTAGCCCATATCTGCCGAAAGAATATGATCCGACGGCAAGCGCCCGGTTGCGGGTTTACTTTGGGCCTCCGACCAGAATTACCCTGAACCACAACTGCATCGATAGATCGCGCTCATACAGCTTCGAAGCCAACGATCCCTTGGTACGCGGAATCAGCAATACGGTGATAGGCATGCCCATGCCCAATATCGACGAAAAGTACTATTCCGAGTACGTCGTTACGGCCGGGATTCCGATCGCCATACATTCGCGGGGCGGCGGGTGGAGCGCTCCGAATTCGATAGGTATGTCCATGTACAGCACGGAATTCGGCCAGTCGATTACCGCAGTGCTTGAACCTGGAAAGGACTATGAGACGCTCTATCAGCATCCTAATACGGTCTTGCGCGAGCTTGTCGTGGAGGATGGTGTAGTGCGCACGAAGCCCGTGGCCGTCAAGAAGTCCGAGGTGTGCAAAGTCGACAGGACGCCGCTCCCGAAGAGTGGAAACTCCTGACTCTACCGGGAAAGTATGTTGATCTCCGCCTCCCGAGCGCCTGTTTTGTCAATCCGGTATTTGGCGACTGTCGATGTTCATGGAAGTTGGGAACACCCACTTCTTGGAAATCAATGGCTTGGAAACTCTTGGCTCATTGAAATTGGAAGTGTTTGATTCACTCAAAGTTGAGAATTCGCCCCTCGGGAGGAACTTAACTTAATCGCTCGCGCAACCGAAGAAGTCAATGCAAATCGAAATCAAGCGTCCTCTTGAGTTCTTTCTTGAAGTTCTGGAGACAGATGATCATGTGCCTTCTATGCGGGTTCAGATACGTATCGTTGTTGCTCAGTTCTTGCATACGTACCGCTACGAAGGATCTTGTTGGATCGAATGCAAGGAGTGGGACAGCTTTGTGCGGTCTTTGTCGGTGCCAACCATAGAAGGTGCAGTCCTTCATAGTATGAGTGAGGAGTTCAAGTTCTTGATTCACCAAAGCAACGGGCGTTCATCTATCAATTTGGATCTTGCAAAATCAGATGTTGGGACAAATCGGCAGGTGAAACTCTCATTTGAGGCCGCGCTTGACGACGATGCGTTTTCAAATATCAGAGATGAATTTGTCAACTTCCCGATTTGGTGGGATCCCTCCAGGTGAGCACGGAGCGAAATTCTGCTTTGGGTCGGAGGCTGCCTGTCGTCAACGACTGGTTGCGGCCACAATCAGTCATTCCATCACTGTTTAAGAACGACGAGTTTTCTCTCTATCGTTTAAATCTATTTAGGTATCTCGAAGCTCATGTACGACATCAAGCAGTTGGTAGCACTCGAGAACGAATTGCGCCAAACTATTCGCTCCAAGTTCGTAGACTTTTTTGCTGCCCACGACTACACCACAGACAGCAAGTCCGTAATCTCGAGGTCCGTCAGCTCTTTGTCCGACGTGGCGGCTTTGCACTACGGCACTGGTCTGTACGTCATTATGTCTGACTATCAGTCTGAAAAAAATAAGTGCCGCCTCATCGTTGATGGTCTAAAGGCAATCTACCGAGGCCACAGCTACAGAGTAAAGGGGCGCATAAAGAGCCATCTGTTCAATGACCACTACCGCAGCAATCTGCCCGCTGGAGGCGTTCGTTACGACGTTTGCATGAAGCTTGATGATAAGAACGGCATCAATGTTTCTGATCAGCCGTACAGCAACTACCGTTGGTGCGTTGTGGTTTACAAGATGAAGGGAAGTTCAAAGATGATTCGAGAGCAGGCGGAGCACGCCTTCGATGAGGTATTCGGCCGCCCACTCGGATCAAAAGAGGCTGGGCAAGCAGACACCTAACCTTTCCATCGAGAGGATGTTAATAGTCTGGCTACCTGCTTTGGGGCAAGATCTGCCAGACCGCGTAGTCTCCTAGCGGGCTGTCAGCCTTACGCTATTTCATGATATTCACCTATGTTGAACCTAGACTCTAATCGCACAGAATTGCTATTCAATGCGTACATTGATGAATTCCACGTTGTTGACAAGGACACGATGTTCAATGAGTTATCCAAAGGCACGTTTACAGAATTTCATAGAAAAAAAGCGAGTGTGTATTTTCTTGCCAAAACACGTCGGGTGACTTTTTTTCCAAAAACATTCGTTATTGAGGCGGATTTTTGTTTGAGTGGGAAAATAAAAATAGGAAATCGTGTCGAGGAGGTGCGTTTTAATGTTGCAAAGATGCTCTTCGAGGCGAGCGGTGTCAAGACGCACTTTTCTTCTTGGGAACATTGGGCAACGGAAGTAATGTCGGAATGGGAAGTAAAGAACGCTCAAAATATGTCGGCGAGCCAGTTGTATCGAACGTTCAGCGCAATTGACCTTGAACTCTCCAGCGAAGCCTACTTGTACATTGATTGCAAGCTTTTGCAAGGCGTTAAAGGCGGCGATCTGAAGGCCCGCACTGTAGTAAATCCTATTCAGCTTGCTCATATGTTTGATTGGGGTGTGTTCGACGACATCGAGATCCTGTATGTCGGCAAGAGCAAGGATAGCGTTCTCAATCGGACTATGAATCACAACAAATGGGGGGCCATTACAAGCGCGGTAAAACAAGACGAGATGGTGCTCGTATATTTCATGAACATCGCACACAGTCCAATGGCGAAGTTTTCACCTTTCCCGCTATTGAGAGTGGTCGGTGCGATAGAAGATGACGAACTCGACCGAGATGCGGTAAGCGTGATTACAGAGGCCGCGCTGATCAAGCACTTCTTTAAAGAGAAGGGATTCAACGAACAAGTAGTAACTCAGCCGATTGAAGAGGTGGCTAAGATAAAAGAGATGCTGGTTGACCGTGGTTACACTGGAGTGCTCGTGGCGTTACAACTTGAGGGGCCTCTCGGCGTGCTTGGTACAGACGCCACTGGCTATCATAACCACCATGTTGCTAGCTACATGCTGCAGCAACTGTAGTGCTGCCAGCAAAGGTCGAGTCAGGTCAACATAGCGTTCGCCGCGGCACCTATTGGATACTAGAGCGACCTTCTTAATGCGCTGGGCACAGATTAAATCTTGTGGATACGCGTGAGGCTGGTCTTCACGGTTGAGCGGGACACGGCAGGGTAAGTTATTGAAATGATTTCCACGGCATGATTTAAAGTGGTTGACTGTCCATTAGCACTATGAGACGGCCCTTGCTCTCCCGCTCGGCCGGATGACTCTAATGGGTCGTAACGAGCCCCTCGCGCTCCCAGCCGATCAAAGCAAAAAGCCGCGTTTCCCCAACAGGAAACGCGGCTCCATTCAGGACCGGCGCGTCGACGCCGGTCCCATCCTTCAATGCATCTGCCCGTACTTGCCGGCGTTGAAGTCCTGGATCGCCTCGACGATCTCCGCTTGGGAGTTCATCACGAACGGCCCGTACCCCACCACCGGCTCGTCGATCGGCTCGCCGCTCAGCACCAGGAACACGGCGTCGTTGTTGGCTTCGACCGTGATCTCGTCGCCGTCCTGCGAGAACAGCGTCAGCTGCGCGTCGCGCGCCACGGCTTCGCCGTTGACCAGCACCGTGCCGCGCAGCATCACCAGCATGCTGTTGCGGCCCGCCGGGATCGCGAAGGTCGTGGCCTTGCCCGCGGACAGGCGCACGTCCCACACGTCGATCGGCGTGAAGGTGCGCGCCGGGCCGGTCTGGCCGCCATAGCTGCCGGCGATGACGCGCAGCGAGCCGGCATCGTCGGGCAACGACACGACCGGGATATCCGCGTTCAGCAGGCTCTGGTAGCCGGCCGGGGCCTTCTTGTCCTTGGCCGGCAGGTTGACCCACAGCTGCACCATCTCCAGCTCGCCGCCCTTGCGGGTGAACGCGGGGGAGTGGAACTCTTCATGCAGGATGCCCGAGGCGGCCGTCATCCACTGGACGTCGCCGGGCCCGATGACGCCGCCGTTGCCGGTGGAGTCACGGTGCTCGACCTCGCCGCTGTAGACGATGGTCACGGTTTCGAAGCCGCGGTGCGGATGCTGGCCGACGCCGCGCGGTTGCGTGGCCGGCGTGAATTGCGCCGGGCCGGCGTAGTCCAGGAGCAGGAACGGGCTGACGTTCTTGCCCTTGTCGTTGTACGAGAACATCGAGCGCACCGGAAAGCCGTCGCCCACCCAGTGGGGACGGGGACTGGCATGCACACCCAGAATCTTCTTCATGATCGTCATTCCTGTTGCGCGGCCCCTGCGGGGCCGTTCGTCATACCTATCAAGATAAGGGCGGGACGGCGGTTGCGGTAGTCCCCGCCATTGATAAGCACCGTTCCAGCAATAGGACGCTGACGGCCCCAAGGCGGGCCAGCGTTGCCAGTGCAGCGAGGGCGGGGGGGAGGAATTCCGGGCTTGGCGCGGTGCCGGCGGCCGGCGCGACCCGCGACGAAGGGCCTGTAAACCCGGGTATTCTTGCGCCATGCAACGACAAGCCGACACAGCCGTGGCTGACCGATCTCCCCAAGTCCAGGGCTTCGCCCCGGTGGCCGCCGCCGACGCCCGCATCCTGGTGCTGGGCTCCATGCCCGGCGTGGCGTCGCTGCGGCAGGCACGCTACTACGCCCACCCGCGCAACGCCTTCTGGCCCATCGCGGCCCAGGTGCTCGGCTTCGATCCCGCCGCCGATTACGCGCGGCGCCTGCAAGCGCTGCGATCCGCCGGCGTCGCGCTCTGGGACGTGCTGCGGGCCTGCGAACGGCCGGGCAGCCTGGATGCGGACATCCGTGTCGACACCCTGGTGCCCAACGACTTCGCGGCGTTCCTTGGGGCCCATCCACGCCTGGTGCGGGTCTGCTTCAACGGCGCCAAGGCGGCCAGCCTCTACCGCCGCCATGTGCTGCCGCGCCTGCCGCAGCGGCCGTTGCAATATGTCGACCTGCCATCCACCAGCCCGGCCCACGCGGCCGCATCGTTCGAGAAGAAACTGGCCGCCTGGCGCGAGGCGTTGACGATGCCGGCCTGAGCCTGCGCGTTGGGGCGTTGGCGGCGCGGGTGCCGCGACATGCGGCCGGAGGCGAAGCGCGGAAAGCGGAATGTGAAAAGCGGAATACGAGCGGGGCTTGGCCGTGCGCGAGGCGGCCGGTCAGTCCCGCCGGCCGCGACCTTCAGCGCCTACGATCGGGGGGGGCTGGCGGGAAGGCGGCGCCTGCGGCGCCGGACGCCGCAAGACCGGCCGCCCGGCGGGCCTGCGCCAGGCTGGCCTGGAGCTGCTCGTGGACGGGACCGTCGGGGTCGACCAGGGGCAGCAGGCGCTCCCAGTCGTCAATGGCCTGCTGGAAGTCGCCCCGGAAAAATGCGCTGGTGCCGGCCAGGGCCAGGCCTTTCACGTCGTCGGGCGCGAGCGTCAGCAGCAGGGCGATCAGGCGGTCGGGTTCGCCGGAAAAATCGCCGTCCGCCGCCGTGGCCAGGAGGTCGGCCCACTCCGCCAATACGCCGGGATCTTCCGGCGCCCGGTCGCCGATGCGCGCCCAGGTTGCCGCGCCGTCGGCGAAATCTCCCAGCGTTGCGTAGGTGTGGGCCAATGTCGTCCAGGCCGCGGCGTCGTCCGGATGGGCTTGCAGGTGTTGGATCAAGCCGGCCAGCCGGTCGGCCATGGGATCGTTGGCGTCGTGGCTGGCGCTGGCGGGGATCGCCGCGTCCAGGCTGGCGTCCGCCGGCGCCAGGGCCGACGGCGTGCCAAGCACGGCATACAGGCCGACGCTGATCGCGCCCAGTCCCAGGGCCACGGCCAGGGCCCAGCGCGGCGCGGGCCGGGTATCCAGGGGATCCGGCGCTGCGCAGCCTTCGCGCAGGGCGCGCCGCTCGATCTCCGCGAGCGCCTGGGCATACTGGTCCGGGGCGATGCGCCCGCAGGCCTGGTCGGCCTGCAATTGCGCCAGTTGTTCGCGCAATACCGCCAGGGATGCCTGCGCCTGGGGCGGGCCGTCGCGGCGGCCGGTGGCCCCCGGCGCCAGCAGAGGCGGCAGCACGAACAGCAGGGCGACGGCGATCATGCCGGCCGCGAGGAGCCAGAACAGGGTCACGGGGCGCGCTCCCCGCCGGCAGCGGACGGACCGGCGTCTTCCGAGAGGTCGGCCAGCAGGGCCCGGGCCGCTTGCGCTTGCGGCGCAGGCAGAGGTGGCTCCGGCGTGCGGGCATGGCGTCGCAAGCGCCACAGCAGGCCGCCCATGGCGCCGGCAAGCAGCACGCCGGGCCCGATCCAGAGCAGCGCGGTGCGGGTTTTCAGCGGGGGGCGATAGAGCACGTAGTCGCCATACCGCGACACCAGGAACTGGCGCACCTGGGTATCGTCCTGGCCCGCCTGGAACAGGCGGCGCACTTCGTCGCGCAGGTCGCGTGCCAGCGGCGCGCGCGAGTCCGCCAGCGATTCGTTCTGGCACACCAGGCAGCGCAGGTCGCGCGTGAAGGCCTGGACGTGCGCTTCCAGGGCCGGGTCGGGCGCGGCGGCGGGCGCCTCGCCGGCCGTGGCGCGGGCCGCGATGGCCAGCGCCAGCGCGACGCCGCCGCAGGCCGCGCGCAAGCCGGCGGCCAAGGCGGCGCGCCGGGGCGCGGGGCGGGGCGCGCGGAGGATATCAGGGTTCATTCAGCGCCTCCCGCGCCCGGGGGATCAGGATGTTGTCGAGCACGTCCTGCGTGACCGGCCCGACATGCTTGTAGCGGATCACGCCTTGGGCGTCGATGAGAAAGGTCTCGGGCACGCCGTACACGCCATAGTCGATGCCGAGTTTGCCGCCGGGGTCGACCACCGTGGCGGTGTAGGGGTCGCCCAGGCGCGCCAGCCATTCGCGGGCGGCGCTGTCTTCGTCCTTGTAGTCCAGCCCGACGATGGCGATGCGGCTTTCGCGGGCGGCGCGCAGCAGCACGGGGTGTTCGGCGCGGCAGGCGACGCACCAGCTGGCCCAGACGTTGAGCAGCCAGACCTGGCCGCGCATGTCGTCCAGCCCGAACTGGCGTCCGGGCGCGTCCAGCCGCGCCAGCGTGAAAGGCGGCGCGGGCCGACGCAGCAAGGGCGAGGGCAGCTCGCGTGGGTCCAGCCCCAGGCCAATGGCGAGCAGGGCCGTCAGGCCGATGAACAACAGCAGGGGCAGGAGGGATCGGAGTTTCATGGCTGTTCGCTGTGCGGTCGCCGGGTGTGTTGCGGGGGCGCGGCGTCGCGCCGCGACGCCTGCTTGCGATAACGGCGGTCGCCGGCGGCGGCCAGGCCTCCCAGCATCATCAACGCGCAGCCGGCCCAGATCCAGCTGATGAACGGTTTGTGGAACAGGTTCACGATCCAGCTGCCGTCGGGCAGGCCTTCGCCCAGGGCGGTGTAGAGGTCGCGCAAGGGGCCGACGTCAATGGCCGACTGCGTCATCGGCATTGCCTGCGCCACGTAGCGGCGGGTCTCGGGTCGCAGCGTGGCGACGTGCTTGCCGCCGCGCGCGACATCGAGGGTGGCGCGCGCGGCGATCCAGTTGGGACCGGCGACCTGCTCCACGCCGCCGAAGGTGAAGGTGTACCCGGCCAGGCGGGCGGTCTGGCCGGGCAGCATGCGCACGTCCAGTTGCGACTGGAAGCTGTTGACCATGGTGACGCCGATGATGAACACGCCCAGGCCGAGATGGGCCAGCCACATGCCCCACCAGCTTCCGGGAATGCCGCGCAGGCGGGTGGCGATGCCGGCCCGGCCGCCGCGCAGGCGCTCGCCCAGCAATTGCAGGCTGCCCAGCACGATCCAGGCCGCCAGCGACAGGCCCAGGCAGGTGCGCCAGGTGAAGTGTCCGAGCCCGTAGCCCAGCGCCGGGCCCAGCAACACGCTGGCGAGCGTGGCCGGCCGCAGGCGGCGCGCCAGCCGTTGCCAGGTGTCGGCCTTCCAGCGCGCCAGGGCGCCGGGCACCAGCAGGATGAGCACTGGCGTCATCAACGGCACGAAGGTGGTGTCGAAGTAGGGCGGGCCGACCGAAATCTTGCCGAGGCCCAGGGCGTCGAGCAACAACGGATACAGGGTGCCGAGCAGGACCGCCGCGCAGGCCACCGACAGCAGCGCGTTGTTGGCTAGCAAGGCGGCGTCGCGCGACACGAGCTCGAAGCGGCCGCCACCCTGCAGCCGCGGCGCGCGCCAGGCGTACAGCAGCAGCGATGCGCCGACCACCGCCGCCAGCAGGCACAGGATGAACAGGCCGCGCGCCGGGTCGGTGGCGAAGGCATGTACCGAGGTGACGACGCCGGACCGCACCAGGAACGTGCCCAGCAGCGACAGCGAGAAGGTGCCGATCGCCAGCAGCACGGTCCAGCCGCGGAACGCGCCGCGCTTTTCCGTCACGGCCAGCGAATGGATCAGCGCGGTGCCCAGCAGCCACGGCATGAACGAGGCGTTCTCGACCGGATCCCAGAACCACCAGCCGCCCCAGCCCAGCTCGTAATAGGCCCAGCTCGATCCCACCGCGATGCCGGCGGTCAGCAGGACCCACGCGGCCACGGTCCAGGGCCGCGACCAGCGCGCCCAGGCGGCGTCCAGGCGCCCCGCCATCAGGGCCGCGATGGCGAAGGCGAAGGCGATGCTGAAGCCCACGTAGCCCAGGTACAGCAAGGGCGGGTGGATGATCATGCCGGGGTCCTGCAACAGCGGGTTGAGGTCGCGGCCTTCCGGCGCCGCTGGCAACAGGCGGGAAAAGGGGTTGGAGGTCAGCAGCGTGAAGGCGGTGAATCCCGCGCTGACCGCGCCCAGCACGCCCAGGACCCGCGCCGTGAAGGCCTCCGGCAGCCCGCGGCTCCAGCGCGTCACCGCCGCCGTCCAGAGCGACAGCGAGACGATCCACAGCAGCATGGAGCCCTCGTGGTTGCCCCAGACCGCGGTGATGCGGTAGATCAGCGGCGTGCGGGTGTGGCTGTTGTCCGCCACCAGCCGCACGGAGAAATCATTGGCGATGAACAGCAGGTGCAGGCAGGCGTATGACAACAGCACGAACAGCAGTTGCCCGCGCGCGGCAGCGCGGCCGACCGCCATCAGCGCCGCGCGGCCGCGCCAGGCGCCATACAGCGGCACGATGGCCTGCGCCAGCGCCAGCGCGAAGCCGAGCATCAGGGAAAAGTGGCCGACCTCGGCGATCATGGCTGTACCGTCCTGCCGGCATCGTGGGCGCGCTCGATGGCTTCGCGCGCTTCGATCGGCGTGTAGTTCTCGTCATGGCGGGCCAGCACGCTGGTGGCGGTGAACACGCCGTCGGCGTCCAGCGTGCCCTGGGCCACCACGCCCGTGCCTTCGCGGAACAGGTCGGGCAGGGCGCCGCGATACACCACGGGCACCTCGTGGGCGGTGTCGGTGACGATGAAGCGCACGCCCAGGCCGTCGGCCTCGCGTTGCAGCGAGCCGGCCAGCACCATGCCGCCGACGCGGAACAGCCGCTGTCGCGGCGCCTCGCCGCGCGCGATTTCGCTGGGCGTGTGGAAGAACACCAGGTTCTGGCGCATGGCCGTCAGAATCAGGGCGGCCGCCGCGCTCAACAGCGCGACCGCGCAGAGCAGCAGGAGCAGGCGCCGGCGGCGGGGTGTCGTCATGCCGGTTCCGCGTCCCGCCGTTGCCGCCTGGACGCCGGGCGACTGGCGCGATCGAGCGCGGCCAGGCGTCGCAGCGCGCGGCGGCGCCGCCGCGCCAGCGACGCGCATTCGGCCAGCACCAGCAGGGCCAGCGCGCCATAGCTGCCCCAGACGTAGCCGGCGCGCCCGCCCATGTGCCAGAACGCGGCCCAGGATTCCCAGTGCATCATGCCGGCTCCTTGCGCGTTGCGGCCTCGCGGCGCGCCAGGTCGCGCACCCAGCCGGCCGGCCATTCCCGTTCCAGCACCATGACGCGCGCGCGCGCCAGCGCGACGGCGGCGGTGTAGGCCCACGCGGCCAGCGCCATCAACAGCATGGCGGCCAGCATGGTCGCCGCCATGGACGGCGCGCGCGTCAGGCTGACCGAAGCGCCCTGGTGCAGCGTGCTCCACCATGACACCGAGAAATAGATGATGGGGACGTTGATGGCGCCCACCAGCGCCACCAGCGCCCCGGCGCGGTCGCCGCGATGGGGATCGACGGTCAGGGCGGTCAGAGCCAGGTAGCCCAGGTACAGGAACCCCAGGATCAGTTGCGAGGTGAGCCGCGCGTCCCAGACCCACCAGGCGCCCCAGGTGGGCCGGCCCCACAGCGCGCCGCTCCAGAGCGCGACGAAGCAGAACAGCGCGCCGGTGGGAGCCAGCGCGCGCGCCATGATGAACGACAGGCGGGTGCGCAGGACCAGGCCGAGCGCGGACCAGAACGCCATCAGAAGATAGATGAACAGCGACATCCACGCGGCCGCGACGTGGATGAAAATGATGCGGTAGACCTCGCCCTGCGTGGCGTCGGTGGGCGCGACGAAAAAGCCGATCGCCAGGGCGCAGGCGCCAAGCACGATCGCGAGTCCGGCGCACCAGGGAACCAGCCTGCCCGCCAGCGGATAGAAGGCTTGCGGCGCGGCGAACCGCAGCAGGCGGGTGGCGTGGCGGGCGGGGGGAGTGGGCATGGAAGGCATCTTCATTCTTCGACGGCGAAGCGCAGCGCCAGGACACAGGCGGGCGGGGCCAGCGCCAGCGCCGCCAGCAGCGCGCCGCCAAGCAGCAGGAACGCGGTCGTGGGCGGCTGGCCCGTGGCGCAGGCGGACACGGAGCCCGCGCCGAAGATCAGCACCGGCACGAACCAGGGCAGCAGCAACAGGGCCTGCAGCACGCCGCCGCCGCGCATCCCGAGGGCCAGCGCGGCGCCGATCGCGCCGACCAGGGCCAGTACCGGCGTTCCCAGCGCGAAAGATAGCGACAGGGTCAGGCGCGAACACTGACCCAGGTCAAACAGCAGGCCCATGAGGGGCGCCACGGCCACCAAAGGCAGACCGGTTCCGATCCAGTGCGCCGTGATCTTGGCCAGCACCCAGAGCGTGGCGGCGCCCGGCGAAAGCAGCAGTTGTTCGAGCGTGCCGTCGGCGTGGTCCTGCGCGAACAGTCGATGCTGCGACAGCAGCGTGGCGAGCAGCGCGGCGACCCATAGAACGCCGGGTCCGAGCGCGCGCAGCAAGGACGCATCGGCGCCCACGCCCAGCGGGAACAGGCAGGCGACCAACACGAAGAAAAGCAGCGAGACAATGGCGTCGGCCCGGCCGCGGCCAAGCAGCAGCAGGTCGCGCCGCAGGACGGCGAAGAAGAGGCTGTCCTGCCACGTCATGGCGTGTGCGGGCCAAGGTCGAGGGTGCGCACCGGCCGGTCGAAGGCAACCTCCTGGTGCGTGGTCAGCAGGACGCGTCCGCCGTTGTCGCAATGGCTTGCCAGCGTCCGTGTCAGCGCCGCCACCGTGGCCGCGTCGAGCAGGTTGAAGGGTTCGTCCAGGATCCACAGCGGCCGCGCCGGGCGCAGCGACAGCCGCGCCAGCATCACGCGGCGCCGCTGGCCGCGCGACAGCACACGCGCCGGCAGGTCCAGCAGCGCCGCCAGGTCCATCCGGCAGAGGGCGTCGCGACAGGCTGCCGTGCTGACGGCATCGGCCTGGGCCTGGCACAGGAAGCGCAGGTTCTCGAGGGGGGTGAGGGAATCGGCGAGGGCGTCGGCATGGCCCAGGTAGAGCAGGTGCTGGCGGTAGGCCGGCCCCAGGCGGTGGATGTCGGCCCCGCGCCAGCACACCGTGCCGGCGTCGGCGCGCGCCAGGCCGCACAGGATGCGCAGCAGGCTGGTCTTGCCATGGCCGTTGGGCGCGGTCACGCGCAGCAATTGCCCGGCGCGCAGCTGGAACGACACGTCTTCGAACAGCAGACGGGTTCCTTTCGAACAGGTGAGCCCTTCCGCTTCAAGCATGGCCGGCGCCCATCCAGATACTCATGACAACAATCCCCACTGCATCAAGGGCGGCGCGAAGCCGATAACGGGATGGGATATTAATGAATCCAGGCCGCGGTTTTGAGTGGCCGTGGCGCATTTGGATTTATGTCGGACGCGTTTACCGTTGGCTGCATCATGGCGCCGATCGCCACGCGACCGTATGCGTTTTCGACCGCTGGCGGGCCGTGGCTTCAGATCGGTCTGAGTAATGGGCGCGATGGCGCGTGCGACCTGCGGCGCTTGACGGAGATCAACATGCGGGGGGCGGCCGCGCGTCGATCATGAAAAGGCATCGAACCGCCAACGGCCCTCGCGGGGACCGCCGGCCTTGCTTGTGCCGCGGCGCGGTTCGACGTAGTAGCCGTTCATATCCAAATAGTTGTACTCCGTGAAAAGCAAACCCAAGCACAGCAGCAATGGTGGTGGGGCCGAGTGGGCAAAGTTCCTGTCGCTGGCCTTTGTAGCGTGTCCCGTCGTGGCGTTTCTGATGATCTGCGTGTACGGATTCATCGTCTGGTTCGGTCAAATCCTGTTCTGGGGGCCGCCGACATGAATGCGCCGTCCGAGAAAAACGCAGCCTGAGCCACCGACATGAAAAATCCCTTCAAGATCGCCAAATCCATCATCCAATGGATGGGCGCGCTGTTGCTGCGCCCCGCCACCCGCATCGGCCTGGGCGTGCTGGTCATCGGCGGGTTCCTGGGCGGCGTCACGTTCCTGGCGCTGTTCAACACCGGCATGAACGCCACCAACACCGAGGCGTTCTGTATTTCCTGCCACTCGATGCGCGACACCGTGCTGCCGGAACTGCAGCAGAGCGTGCATTGGAAAAACCGTTCGGGCGTGCGCGCCCACTGTCCGGACTGCCACGTGCCGCATGACTTCACCTCGAAGGTCGCGCGCAAGATGCAGGCCTCGCGCGAAGTGCTGGGACACCTGATGGGCACGATCGGCACGCCCGAGAAATTCCAGGAACACCGCATCGTGCTGGCCACGCGCGAGTGGGCCCGCTTCAAGGCCAACAATTCCAAGGAATGCCGCAACTGCCACGATTACGCCAGCATGGATTTCGACAAGATGCGGGTGACCTCGCAGACCACCATGCACGGCGCGGCCGAGCGCAATGCCAGTTGCGTCGACTGCCACAAGGGCATCGCGCACCGATTGCCCGAGGTCAAGTCACAGGGCAACCCGGCGCTGGCGGCGCTCACGGCCGACGCGCGCGGCGCGGCCATCGACGCCGGCCGCGAGTACTACAGCGTCATGCCGCAGCCGATCTACGCGGACGAGGGCCTGGACCGCGAGATCGGCGCCATCGAGATCGCCACCGGCGTGAAGGTGCTGCAGAAGAAAAAGGACGCGGTGCAGGTCGAATTGCAACTCTGGAGGAAGAACAAGGGTTACGCCCGGGTGCTGTACGGCCAGTTCGGCCTGAACATCACCAGCGCCGTGCTGAGCCAGGAGGTGTCGCGCGACGACGGCGTGGTCCATGTCATCGAAAGCCGGATCGACGATGTGACCGGCCTGCAATGGCAGAAGATCGCCGCCACGGTCTGGCTGCGCGGCGGCGGCCTGGTGGCTGACGTCGCGCCGATCTGGACGGCGGCCAGGAAGAGCTATTCGCAGAGCTGCAGCGTCTGCCACCGCCAGCCGAACGAGGCCTCGCACGACGCCAACCAATGGCCCGGGCTGTTCGGCGGCATGGTCGGCTTCACCAACATGGACGACCAGACCGCCAAGCTGGTCCTGAAATACCTGCAACTGCATTCCTCCGATTTTGCTGCAAAGGACAGTGTGGCCGCGGCCCACTGAGAAAGACATGAAACTCTCCCGTCGTCGTTTCCTGGGTGGTGTCGCCGCCTCGCTGGGCTCCATGGTGGTGCCGCCGCTGTTGCGCAATGGCCGCGTGCTGCGCGCCGCCACGCTTGGCGATGAGGATGCCGGCCCGGGCCGCTGGCGGTTCTCCGGCGCGCACTGGGGCGCATTCCGCGCCCGGGTCGTGGCCGGCCGCGTCGTGGAAATCAAGCCTTTCGAGTTCGACAAGCATCCGACGCCGATCCTCGATGGCACGCTGGACGTGCTCTACAGCGCCTCGCGGGTGCGCTATCCGATGGTGCGGCTCGACTGGTATCGCAAGCGCGGCGCCGCGGGCCAGGCGCTGCGCGGCGACAACCGCTTCATCCGGGTCGGCTGGGACGAGGCGCTGGACCTGGTCTACGACGAGCTCGAGCGGGTGCAGCGCGACCATGGCCCCTGGGCGCTGCATGTGGGCAACGTCGGCTGGCGCTCGGTGGGGCTGATGCACAGCTGCGGCAACCACATGCTGCGCGCCATGGGCATGCACGGCTATAGCGTCGGCACCGCGGGCGACTACTCGACCGGGGCCGGCCAGACCATCCTGCCCTACGTGCTGGGTTCGACCGAGGTGTATTCGCAGGGCACGTCGTGGGACATCATCCTCAAGGAAACGCGGGTGCTGGTGTTCTGGGCCAGCGATCCGATCAAGAACCTGCAGGTCGGCTGGAACACCGAAACGCACGAGGCCTATGCCTATTTCGAGCAGCTCAGGCAGAAGGTCGCGAAGCGTGAAATCACGGTGATCTGCGTCGATCCGGTGAAAAGCAAGACGCGCAACTACCTGGACTGCGAGCACCAGTACGTCAATCCGCTGACCGACGTGGCCTTCATGCTGGGCATTGCCCACACCTTGTGGAAAGAGAACCTGTACGATGCCAAGTTCCTCGAGACCTATGCGGTCGGCTTCGACGAGTTCATCGCCTACGTCGAGGGCAAGACCGAGGACAAGATCGAACGCACCCCGGAATGGGCCGCGTCGATCTGCGGCGTGCCGGCGCAGCGCATCCGCGAGCTGGCGCGCCTGATGGCGGCCAATCGCACGCAGCTGATGTTCGGTTGGGCGATCCAGCGCCAGCAGCATGGCGAGCAGCCTTACTGGATGGGCGCGATCCTGGCCGCGATGCTGGGCCAGATCGGCCTGCCCGGGGGCGGCATCAGTTATTCGCACCACTACAGTTCGGTGGGCGTGTCGGCCTCGGGCGCGTCGATGCCGGGCGCGTTTCCGCTGAACCTGGATACCGGCCGCAAACCCCGGCACGAGAACGACGACTACCAGGGGTACAGCGCCGTCGTGCCGGTGTCGCGGGTGATCGACGCCTTGCTGGAACCGGGCAAGGAAATCAACTTCAATGGCCACAAGGTCAAGCTGCCGCCGTACAAGGTGGCGATCTTCTCGGGCTGCAACCAGTGGCACCGGCAACAGGACCGCAATCGCATGAAGCGCGCGTACCAGAAGCTGGAAACGGTGGTGGCCATCGACTACAACTGGACCGCCACCTGCCGCTTCGCCGATATCGTGCTGCCGGCCTGCACCCCCTACGAGCGCAATGACATCGACGCTTACGGTTCCTATTCGAACCGCGGCGTGATCGCCATGCACAAACTGGTCGATCCGCTGTACCACTCGCGCTCGGACTTCGATATCTGGACGGACTTCTGCAAGCGCATGGGACGCGACGTGGAATACACGCGCAACATGAACGAGATGCAGTGGGTCGAGTCGCTGTACGAGGATTGCCGCAAGGAAAATGCCGGCAAGGGCTTCGACATGCCGCCGTTCGCGCAATTCTGGGAGCAGGGCTACGTGCTGTTCCCGGAGGGCAAACCGTGGGTGCGCCACGCCGATTTCCGCGAAGACCCCGAGGTCAACGCGCTGGGCACGCCGTCGGGGTTCATCGAGATCTACAGCCGCAAGATCGCCGGCTTTGGCTACCGCGATTGCAAAGGGCATCCGGTCTGGATGGAAAAGGCCGAACGCTCCCACAACGGTCCGCGATCGGACAAATTCCCGCTCTGGCTGCAGTCGGCGCATCCGGATACCCGCCTGCATTCACAAACCTGCGAATCGCCCTCGCGGCGCGCCACCTACACCATCCAGGGGCGCGAACCGGTCTACCTCAATCCCGACGATGCCCGTCAGCGCGGCATCAAGCATGGCGACCTGGTGCGGGTGTTCAACGACCGTGGGCAATTGCTGGCCGGCGCGTCGCTTTCGGCCAACTTCCCCCCCGGGGTGGTGCGCATCCAGGAGGGCGCCTGGTATGGGCCGACCGGGCCGGAGATCGGCGCGCTGGACACCTATGGCGATCCCAACACGCTGACGCTGGACGTCGGCACCTCCGAGCTGGCGCAGGGGCCAAGCCCCAACACCTGCCTGGTGGAAATCGAACCGTACAAGGGCGTGGCGCCACCGGTGACCGCGTTCGGCGGCCCGACCGAGGTGGATATCGATGGCAAGGCGCTGGCCCGGCATTGAGGCCTCGGCCGGCGCGGAACGCCGGCCGGTGTGGATCCTGTGATTTCATGGAGCATGCGTTGAACCTTGCATTATCCGACCCGGACTGGGGCGCGGCCTGCCAGCTGCGTTCGCAGCTGTATGGGTGGTTTTCCACCGTTTTTGCCAGGGAAATGGAACCCGCCGCCATGGCCTTGTGCCAGGGCGGCGGGGCCGATCATTTGCTGGTGGTGTTCAAGGCGCTTGGGCTTGGCCGGCAGGCCGATGCCGTGGCCGCCGTGTTCAAGGCATGGGCGGGGCACCCCGACGCGCCGTTGGAAAACGCGGCCGACTTCGCCGCGCTGTTCCTGCTGGAGGGGCGGGCGGCGCCCATTCCCTACGCCTCGCATTACCTGGAGGAAGGTGGGCAGCTGTACGGCGAGCCGGCGCGGCTGATGCGCGCGTTCCTGGAGTCCAGCCAGTTGCGGCTGGATGCGCAGTTCAAGGAGCCCGAAGACCACATTGCCGTCATCCTGGCGGCGCTGGCGCGCTGGAGCCGGGAGGGCGGGCGGGCGAATGACGTCGCCGCCTGCGCGGGGGAGCAGGCGGCCTATCTGGACGCCGCGCTGATGCCCTGGGTCGCGCACTGGCAGGCCCTGGTGGACGGCGTGGACACCCTGGCCTTCCGCTTCTATCCGGCGGTCGCGGGGCTGCTGGTCGCGTTTCTTCACCTGGATCGGGAGTATCTGCGGTCTTTCGAGGCAGGTGGGTAAGAAAGGTCTTAAATAAACCCGTCCCCTATTGATCGGCATCAACTCTCTATATAACTAAAAGCGATAAGTTAATGGCACAACGACATAATTCGCGGAGAAGTCTGTGCCTCACCCCCCACCCGAAGTCCCCCTCCCGGGCAAACGCGGTTTCCTGAAGAACCTGCTCGGCCTGAGCGCCGCGGCGACCATCATCCCCATCCGTGCCGAAGCCGGCACCGGCATCAACCAGCAACCTCCCCGTCGTCCCGGCATTCCCGGCAAGCGCTACGGCATGTTGGTCGACCTGCGCAAATGCATCGGCTGCCAGTCCTGTACGGTCAGCTGTTCGCTGGAAAATCTGCCGCCCGTCGGCCAGTTCCGCACCACCGTCCTGCAATACGAAGTCCAGCCCGACAACGGCAGCCCCTGCGCCATGGTGATGCTGCCGCGCCTGTGCAACCACTGCGACAACCCGCCCTGCGTGCCCGTCTGCCCGGTGCAGGCCACCTTCCAGCGCGAGGACGGCATCGTGCTGGTCGACAACGAGCGCTGCGTCGGCTGCGGCTATTGCGTGCAGGCCTGTCCGTACGACGCCCGTTTCATCAATCACGACACCCAGACCGCCGACAAGTGCACCTTCTGCGAGCACCGGCTCGAAGCCGGCCTGCTGCCGGCCTGTGTCGAAAGCTGCGTGGGCGGCGCGCGCATCATCGGCGACCTGAACGACCCCGACAGCGCGATCTCGCGGCTGATGGCCGAGCATCGCGCCGACATCAAGGTGCTCAAGCCCGAGATGAAGACCGATCCCCACGTCTATTACATCGGCCTGCCCGATGCCTTCGTGCACCACATCGACGGCCAGGCCGGCGTGCGCCTGGCCGGCGGCCATTGAGAAGGGGAGCCTCATGCAGATCACCGAATTGTTGACCCCGGTCTACGACGCCGCCTGGCTGCCCTGGGCGGTGCAGTATTTCTTTCTTATCGGCATCGCCGCCACCGCCGCGCTGACGGCCGCCGGCGCCGCCTTTGGCGAGGCGGGATCGCCGGCCCGCCGGTTGCTGCCGGCCGCCGTGACCGTGCTGCTGGTGTGCGCCATTGCCGCGCCGGTCTCGCTGCTGGCCGACCTGCACCAGCCGGGCCGCTTCTGGCACTTCTATACCCGGCTCACGCCGTGGTCGTGGATGTGGCTGGGGGCGCTGCTGCTGCCGGTCTTCACCGGGCTGGCCGTGCTGTTCTGCGCCGCCTGGTGGTGGGGGCGCATGGTCTGGGTGCGCCTGCTGGCGCTGGCGTTGGCGCTGTCGGCCGTGTCGATCCTGGTCTACACCGGGGCCGAGGTCATGGTGCTGCGCGCCCGTCCGCTGTGGCACACGCCGTTCCTGCCGCTGAACTTCGCGCTGACCGCCTGGCTGGGCGCGCTGGGGGCGATGTTCCTGGTGGGGCGCTGGCTGCCCGGTGGCATGGCGGCCTTGCCCGTCGAGCTGCTGCGCCGCCTCGGCGTGACGTCGGTGGTGATGATGGCCATCGGCGCGGGCGCCTGGATCCTGCTGGGACTGCTGGGCGTGGATGCCTCGTTCGACGCGGCGTTGCGGCTGTTCGGCGAGTTCCCCGTGTGGCGCGCCAGCCTGGCCGGCGCCGTGGCCACCGCGTTCTGCATGATCGCGCTGCTGCAGCGCGCGCCGCGCACCCTGGCGGCGCCGTTGCCGTCGGCCGCGCTGGCGCTGACCATGCTGGCGGCTGCGTGGATCTTCCGCTGGGTCGTGTTCATGAGCGTGCAGGGCGTGCCCAAGTACGGCGCCGGCCTGTACCTGTACGACATGCCCTGGGGCAGCGACGGCCTGCTCGGCATGATCGGCGTGCTGGGCCTGTGCGTCGCGCTGGTGGCCGCCGTGACCTATGCGCTGGAACTGTTCCCGGCCCGCACCCGCGGCCTGGCGGCCTGATGCCGCCGGCCCGACAAGAATTCGCATCGAGATGACCATGGACAAGCCTCACCAAGACGATATCCCCGCCCATGCCGACGGGCCCGATCAACCCGACAACGCCGCGCGCCGCAAGCTGATCGCGCGCGGCGGCGTGGTCGCCGGCGGCATGGCCGCCTTCGCGGCCGGCTACGGCGAGACCGTCGCCAAGGCCGTCAAGGGCCTGGCGCAGGGCACCGCCGGCGTGCCCACCGCGCATGCGGTGCGCGGCAATTCGCTGACGCCGGAATTCCGCATCGACCCGGTCACGGGCCTGCTGTCGACCCAGCCGGGCCAGACCGTCAGCCCCTCCAGCTGCCTGGGCTGCTGGACGCAGTGCGGCGTGCGGCTGCGCGTCGATACCAAGGCCAACCGCATCCTGCGGGTGGCCGGCAACCCGTATCACCCGCTGGCCACCACGCGCCCGGCCGCGATGGACGCGCCGGTGCGCGAGACCTACGCGCAACTGGGCGGCGACAACGGCCTGGAAGGCCGCGCCACGTCCTGTGCGCGCGGTTCGGCCATGCTGGAGCAGATGCACAGCCCGTACCGCGTGCTCCAGCCGCTCAAGCGCGTCGGCGGCCGCGGCGAAGGCAAGTGGCAGACGATTTCCTTCGAGCAGTTGGTGCAGGAGGTGTGCGAAGGCGGCGACCTGTTCGGCGAGGGCCACGTCGATGGCCTGCGCGCCATCTTCGACCGCGACACGCCGCTGGATCCGGCCAATCCGGAGTACGGCGCCAAGGTCAACCAGTTCCTGTTCACCGATGCCTCCAACGAAGGCCGCACGCCGCTCATCCAGCGCTTTGCCGGCCAGTCGTTCGGCACCGTCAATTTCAGCAACCACGGTTCCTATTGCGGGCAGAGCTTCCGCGTCGGCGCGGGCGCGGCGCTGGGCGACCTGAAGGGCATGCCGCACGGCAAGCCGGATTGGGACAACGCCCGCTTCGGCCTGTTCATCGGCGCGGCGCCGGCGCAGGCCGGCAACCCGTTCCAGCGCCAGGCGCGCCAGCTGGCCGAGGCCCGCACCCGGCCCGAGGAGGCCGGCTTCACCTATGTGGTGGTGTCGCCGATGCTGCCCGCGTCCTCCAGCCTGTCGGCCGGCTCGGGCAATGAATGGGTTCCGGTCAATCCGGCCAGCGACCTGGCGCTGGCGATGGGCCTGATCCGCTGGATCCTGGACCACGAGCGCTTCGACGCGCGCGCGCTGGCGCAGCCCGGCCCGGCGGCCATGAAGGCGGCGGGCGAGGCGGCATGGACCAACGCCACGCACCTGGTGATCGCCGAGCCCGGCCATCCGCGCCAGGGCAGTTTCCTGCGCGGCGCCGACCTGGGCTGGGCCAAGCCGGCCGATGCCGGTGAAAAGTGGGAGGACGTGTACGTGGTGCGCCTGGAGGACGGCACGCTGGCGCCGCATACCGGCGCCATGCCTGCCACGCTGTTCGTGGACGAGGCGGTGGCGGCGCCGGGCCTGGCGGGCGCGCCGGCCGCGCTGCGCGTGTGCAGCGCGCTGTCGCTGCTGCGCCAGGAGGCGCATCGCAAGTCGCTGGACGAATACGCCGCCCTGTGCGGCGTGCCGGCGGCCAAGATCGCCGAACTGGCCGAGCGCTTCACCAGCCACGGCAAGCGCGCCGTGGCGGATGCGCATGGCGGCACCATGAGCGGGGCGGGCTTCTACACCGCCTACGCCATCGCCATGCTCAACACGCTGGTGGGCAACCTCAACGTCGAGGGTGGCCTGGTGCTGGACGCCGGCCCGTTCCCGCCCTACGGCGCCGGGCCGCGCTACAACATCGCGGGCTTCGTCAACCGCGCCACGCCCAAGGGCGTGGCCCTGTCGCGCAACCGCTTTCCGTACGAGAAGTCGAGCGAGTTCAAGCGCAAGCAGGCCGCCGGCCAGCCGGTCTATCCGGCCGCCGCACCCTGGTATCCGGCCACGGGCGGCCTGAGCTCCGAGATGCTGGCGTCGGCGCTGGCGGGCTATCCGTATCGCGCCAAGGTCTGGTTCAATCACATGAGCAACCCGATCTACGGCATTGCCGGGTTCAGGAACGTGCTGCTGGACAAGCTGAAGGACCCGAAGATCCTGCCGCTGGCGGTGTCGATCAATCCGTTCATCAACGAGACCAACGCGCTGGCCGACTACATCGTTCCCGACACCGTCACCTACGAAAGCTGGGGCGTGTCGGCGCCGTGGGCCGACGTGGTGGCCAAGGCGTCGACGGTGCGCTGGCCGGCGGTCGAACCCCGCGTGGCGCGCACCGCCGACGGCGCCCCGGTGTGCCTGGAGTCGTTCCTGATCGCCTGCGCCAAGCGCATCGGCATGCCGGGCTTCGGCGCCAACGCCATCGCCGATGCGGACGGCAACCGCTATCCGCTGGACACGGCCGAGGATTTCTTCCTGCGCGGCATCGCCAACATCGCCTTCGGCGCCGGGCGGCCGGTGCCCGAGGCCAGCGACGACGATCTTGAGCTGACCGGCGTGGCGCGCTACCGCGATGCGCTGCAAGGCAAGCTCAAGCCCGAGGAGTGGCGCCGCGTGGCCATGGTGATGAGCCGCGGCGGACGTTTCGATCGCGTGCGCGACGCCTGGACCGATGCCGGCCAGACCCGCCAGGCCTGGGCCAAGCCCTTGCAGGTGTGGAGCGAGGAATTGGCCGGGTTCCGCCATGCCATGACGGGCGAGCGCTACAGCGGCTGCCCCACCTGGTATCCGGCGCGGCTGGCCGACGGACGCGACGTGCGCCAGCAGTATCCGCGGGCGGACTGGCCGTTCCTGTTGAGTTCGTTCAAGTCCAACCTGATGAGTTCGATGTCGATCGGCGTGGACCGGCTGCGCCAGGTGCATCCGCACAATCCGGTGTCGATCAATCGGCAGGACGGCGAGCGGCTGGGCCTGCGCAACGGCGATCGGGTGCGCATCGTCACGCCGGGCGGCGCGGTGACCGGCCTGGCGCTGCTGCGCGACGGCATCCAGCCGGGCGCGGTCGGCATCGAGCACGGCTATGGCCACACCGAACTGGGCGCGCGCGCCCACCTGGTCGATGGCAAGCCGATGCCGCACGATCCGGCGCTGGCGGCGGGCGTGAACCTGAACGACCTGGGCTTCGGCGACGCGACGCGCGGCGATCATGCCAACGTCTGGATCGACTGGGTCTCGGGCGCGGCGGTGCGGCAAGGGTTGCCGGCGCGCATCGAGCGGGCCTGAGGCCGCGCGGTGATGCCGGGACGACGCCGCCGCTGGCGGCGGCGAGCGGCCCCGGCGCGCTAGCGCAGCACGGTGTCGGCCACCAGTTCCAGCCCGCCGGCCGGCACGTCGGTTGCCACCGGCGTGCCGCCCAGGTCGCCGGGCTGCGGCATCGCCGTGCCCGAGCGGCTGACGCGGATCTCGACGCGCACGCGGCCGGCGCTGGACAGCAGCGCCTGCGGCGACATGGCATTGCTGTCGTCGAGCGTGAAGGCGCGCGGCAGATCGGCGGCGCGCAGCCGCAACACGGCCAGTGGCATGCGCGACCCCGAGGCGGGGCGCGCCAGGATGAAGACGGTGTCGGTCGCTTGCACCTGGGCCATCAAGGCGGGCGCGATGCGCGCCTGGCCGCTGACGCTGCCCGGGGCGGCGGCCAGGCTCGCGGGCGGCTTGACGGCGGACGTTTGAGGAGGCGAGGACTGCGCGGCTGCCATTGCCGCTGCCTGGGTTTGGGCTGGCATCTGGCCGGGCATCCGGCCTGGCGTCGCAGGCGGCGCGCCGCTTGCCGATGCGACCGCGCGCGCCTGCGCGATATTGGATTCGATCTGGCGCGCGGCTTCGGAGTCCGGCGGCAGCAGCGCCTGCAGGCGTTGCCAGTATTCCAGCGCCTGGGCGGCGTCGCCACGGCGCAGGGCCATCATGCCGGCCAGCGCCAGGGCCTTGGGCTGGTCCGGATTGGCGGCCAGCGCCTGCGCCACCGCCGCGATCGAGGCGGCGTCCGGCGCGCCCTGGTTGGCCGATAGCAGCGCGTCCGCCAGGTCGGCCAGCACCTGCGGCTGCGCCGGGACCAGCCGCAGCACTTCGCGATAGGCGGCGGCCGCGTCGCCGTAGCGGCCCAGCGTTTCGTAGGAGCGCGCCAGCGTGTACCAGCCGTCGGCGTCGTCGGGCGTGGCGCGCAGGCGCTGGGCCAGCGCGTTGATGGCCAGCGCCATGGTGTCGCCGTCGTCGCCGGCATGGGGTTCGGCGGTGACGGCCGTGGCGGCGCTGGCGGCGGCGCGCGGGTTGCCCAGGTGGTTGTAGAGCAGGGCCGCCGCCAGCGGCAGCGCCAGGCTCAGCAGGCAGGCGGCGGCGATGCCGGCGCGTTGGCCGCCGACCGCCGCGCGGCCGGGGTGGCGTTGGGCCAGGTCCTGCAGCAGGTCGCGTTGCAGTTCCTCGTCGGCGCGCATGGCCGCATCGGCGCTCAGGGCGCCGTCGCGCTGGTCGCGCCGCAATTGTTCGCGCTGCGCCAGATAGAAGGCGCGCAGGCCGCTGTCGGCCGCGTCGTCGCGCGTCGGTGGCGGGCGCCGCAACAGCGGCGGCACCAGGCACAGCAGGGTGGCCAGGAGCAAGCCCAGCACGGCAAGCCAGAGCGGCGTCATGATCCGGTATCCAGGTAGCGGGCCGCGCGGGCGCGTTCATCGGCGGTCAGCGGCGCGCGGCTGCGGGGCCGTCGCGCCACGGTGCGCCACAGCACCGCGAAGCCCAGCGCCAGCAGCGCGAACGGGCCCAGCCACAGCAGCCAGGTGATCGGCTTGAAGGGCGGCTCGTAGCGCACGAAATCGCCGTAGCGGTCTTCGAAGAAACGCATGATCTGGGCGTCGCTGCGGCCTTCGGCCAGCTGGCTGCGGATCAGGTTGCGCATGTCGTGCGCCAGCGGCGCGTTGGATTCGGCCAGCGACTGGTTCTGGCACACCAGGCAGCGCAGGCCGTGCGCCAGTCGTTCGGCGCGTTGCTCCAGCGCGGGTGGCAGCGGGGGAAACGGCGGCTGGGCCTGGACCGGCGCGGCCAGCCACGCCGCCAACCACAGCGCCAGCAAGGGCGCGGCCAACCAGCGCAACGGGCGGCGGCCAGGGCGTCCTGCGGCCCGGCCGCCGGTCTTGCCGGGAGATCGAGGCGGGCGCCAGGCGCCAGCGCGAGGGGTTGGCCGCTGCCTCATTGCAGCGCCTCGATCATCGGTTGCAACCGCGTGCGCCAGATCTCCGGCGTGATCAGGCCCAGTTGCCGGTAGCGGATACGGCCGGCGCCATCGATGACGAAGGTCTCGGGCACGCCGTACACACCGTATTCGATGCCGACGCGGCCGTCGACGTCGCTGGCGGAGGCCTGGTACGGATTGCCATGGCGTGCCAGCCAGGCACGCGCGTCTTCCGGCTTGTCCTTGTAGTTCAGGCCGTACAGCGGCACGCCGTGGCGCTGCGCAACTTCCCGCAGCACCGGCAATTCCTCGCGGCACGGCGCGCACCACGAGGCCCACACGTTCAGCAGCCAGACCTTGCCGCGCATCGATTGCACCTCCAGCCGCTCGCCCGGCGCCTGCAGCAGCGGCAGGCCGATGGCGGGAGCGGGCTTGTCGATCATGGCCGAGGGCACGGCGCGCGGATCGCGCGACAGGCCCATGGCCAGGAAGACGGCCATGGCCAGGAAGACGGCGAGCGGCACCAGGTAGCGCAGCATGTCAGTAGCCCTCGCGCGAGGCGGCCGGCATGGCGCCGGCGCGGGGATGGGGCGCGCGCACCGTTTCCTGGCGGTAGCGCCTGTCGCCCGCCGCCAGCAGGCCGCCGAGCGCCATCAGCAGGCAGCCCGACCAGATCCACGCCATGAACGGCTTGACCTGGATGCGCACCGTCCAGGCCGTGGCGCCGGCCGGTTCGCCCAGCGCCACGAACAGGTCGCGGGAGAAACCGCTGTCGATCGCGGCCTGGCTCAGCGGCATGTCCTGCACCGTGTAGTGGCGCTTTTCCGGGTACAGCGTGGTCACGGGCTGGCCGTCGGCGCGGGTGACGCGGAACTCGGCGCGCTGCGCGCTGTAGTTGGGGCCGCTGGCGGGCGCCAGCGCGGTGAAGGTGAAGCGGTAGCCGCCAGCCTCCTGCTCGGCGCCCAGCTCCAGCCGCAGTTCCTGCTTGACCTCGTAGCCGTTGGCCAGGGTGGCGCCGGCGATGAAGACGCCGATGCCGGCGTGGGCCAGCAGCATGCCGTACCAGGCGCGCGGCTGGCGCGCCAGCCGCCGCGGCCAGTGGCCGTCGCCGTCGGTCAGGCGCTGCCAGGCGTGCGCCGCCGCGCTGGCGACCGACCAGGCCGCCAGCCACAGGCCCAGGACCACCAGCGGCGAGCCCAGCCGCGCCGGGCCGGGCATGGCCAGCGGCAGCAGCACCGCCGTGGCCACGCTGACCGCGAACGCGATGCCCAGGCGCCGGCCCAGCTCGGGCACCTTGGCCTGCTTCCAGCGCGCCACCGGGCCGACGCCCATCAGGAAGATGGCCGGCGTCATCAGCGGCACGAACACGGCCTCGAAGTAGGGCGGGCCGATCGAGATCTTGCCCCAGTCCAGCACGTCCAGCACCACTGGATACAGCGTGCCCAGCAGCACCGAGGCGGCCGCCACGGTCAGCACCACGTTGTTGGCCAGCAGCAGCGATTCGCGCGACAGCAGGGCGAAACCGCCGCCCAGGCCGACCTTGGGCGCGCGCCAGGCGTACAGCGCGAGCGAGCCGCCGACCACCAGGGTCATGAAACCCAGGATGTACAGGCCGCGGCCCGGATCGACCGCGAAGGCGTGCACCGAGGTCAGCACGCCGGAGCGCACCAGGAAGGTACCCAGCAGGCTGAGCGAGAACGCGCAGATGGCCAGCAGCACCGTCCAGCTGCGGAAGGCGCCGCGCCGCTCGGTGACGATGAGCGAATGGATCAGCGCGGTGCCCGCCAGCCACGGCATGAAGGAGGCGTTCTCGACCGGGTCCCAGAACCACCAGCCGCCCCAGCCCAGCACGTAGTAGGCCCAGGCGCTGCCGAGCAGGATGCCGATGGTCAGGAAGGTCCAGGCCGCCAGCGTCCACGGCCGCACCCAGCGCGCCCACAGGGCGTCCAGCTCGCCCGACAGCAGCGCCGCGATGGCGAAGGCGAACGCCACCGAGAAGCCGACATAGCCCATGTACAGCATGGGCGGGTGCACGATCATGCCCGGGTCCTGCAGCAGCGGGTTGAGATCACGGCCGGCCATGGCCGGCGGCATCAGGCGTTCGAAGGGATTGGACAGGAACAGCAGGAACAGCAGGAAGCCGGCGCTGATCCAGCCCATCACCGCCAGCACCCGGGCGACGAAGGCCGGCGGCAGGCGCGCGCTGCGCAGCGCCACCGCCAGGGTCCAGGCGCTGAGCAGGTACAGCCACAGCAGCAGCGAGCCTTCGTGGCCGCCCCAGACAGCAGCGAAGCGGTAGGCGGCGGGCAGGTCGGCGTGCGAGTTGGCCGCCACGTACAGCACCGAATAGTCGTTTTGCAGGAACGACCAGGCCAGGCAGCCCATGGCCACGGTGGCCAGGCCGAACTGCGCCACGGCCGCCGGCCTCGCCACCGCCATGCCCGGCCGCCAGGCCGTGGCGGCGCCGACCAGCGGCAGCGTGCCTTGCACCAGCGCCGCCAGCAGCGCCAGGATCAGGCTGAAAAGGCCGATCTCCGGGATCATCGCGCGTCCGCCCGCGCCGTGTTGCTGGTGGCGCCAGCGGCGGCCCGCTTGAGCGCGTCGGCGGCCTCGGGCGGCATGTAGTTCTCGTCGTGCTTGGCCAGCACCTCCGAGGCATAGAACACGCCGTCGGCGTCGAGCTTGCCTGCGGCCACCACGCCCTTGCCCTCGCGGAACAGGTCGGGCAGCAGGCCCTGGTAGGTGACGGGAACCGCGTGCGCGGTGTCGGTGACGATGAAGCGCAGCCGCAGGCCATCGCGTTGAACCGAGCCTTCCTGCACCAGGCCGCCGACGCGGAAACTGCCGCTGGCGGGCGCCTCGCGCGCCGCCACCTGGGTCGGCGTGAAGAAGAACACCAGGTTCGATTGCAGCGCATTGAGCACCAGCGCGACGGCCGCGGCCAGCAGGCCCAGGCCGCCCAGCAGCGCCAGCACGCGGCGCCGGCGCGGGCTCATCGGCCGTCCCCGGCGCGCAGGCGGGCGGCGCGGCGGCGCGCCCGCGCCCGGCGCCACAGTGTGCCGGCTTCCCAGGCGATCAGGGCGAGTGTGACGCCGTAGGCGCCCAGCAGGTAGGGGCCATGGCCCTGCAACGAGAACAGCGCGTCCCAGCTCATCGGCGCTCCCGGGGCGGTTCGGCCGAGGCCGGCTCGCGTTCGGCGATGATGCCGCGCACCCGCGCCAGCGACGCGGCCGCGCTGTACAGCCAGAACGCCGCCACCATCAGCAGCATGGCCGCCAGCATGACGCGGGCCATGCTGGGGGCGGTGGTCAGGTTGATCGAGGCGCCCTGGTGCAGCGTGCTCCACCAGCGCACCGAGAAATAGATGATGGGCACGTTGACCACGCCGGCCAGCAGCAGGATGGCGCCGCCGCGGTCGCCGCGGCGCGGATCGTCGCTGGCCGCCTGCAGCGCCATGAAGCCCAGGTACAGGAACAGCAGGATCAGTTCCGAGGTCAGGCGCGCGTCCCACACCCACCAGGCGCCCCAGGTCGGCTTGCCCCACAGCGCGCCGGTCCACAGCGTCAGGAACGTGAACAGGGCGCCGGTGGGCGCCAGCGCCCGCATCATCATGAACGACAGCCGCGTCTGCAGGATCAGGCCGAGCGCGGCGTACAGCGCCATCACCAGGTACAGGAACATCGACATCCAGGCCGCCGCCACGTGGATGAAGAGGATGCGGTAGACCTCGCCCTGCTGGCTGTCGACCGGGGCCTTGACCAGGCCCACGTAGAGGCCGGCGGCGGCGAACAGCGCCGCGGCCAGCGCCAGCCACGGGATCAGCCTGCCGGCCAGAGGATAGAAGCGCTGCGGCGCGGCGTAGCGCAGCCAGCCGGGACGCGCGGGCGGGGTCGGCAGCAGGGTGAGATGCGGGGGCAAATGCATGATGGCCGGTCCTCAGTCCAAC
Source organism: Achromobacter sp. CSND-B12 (assembly GCF_052906545.1). Classification (NCBI taxonomy): domain Bacteria; kingdom Pseudomonadati; phylum Pseudomonadota; class Betaproteobacteria; order Burkholderiales; family Alcaligenaceae; genus Achromobacter; species Achromobacter sp. CSND-B12. The sequence continues at coordinate 5,700,469 of NZ_JBREGJ010000001.1, forward strand.
GCCACGCGCAGCGCGGCCGAGGCGCTCCACGGGCACAGCAGCAGCGCCAGGCACAGGCCGGCGCCCAGCAACGACAATTGCGGGCCGGCGCCCAGGCCGGCGTGGACGGCCGCCACCGCGCCGCTGCCGAAGATCAGCACCGGCACGTACAGCGGCAGCACCAGCAGCGGCAGCAGCGCGCCGCCGCGCAGGCCCAGCGTCAGCGCCGCGCCCAGCCCGCCGACCAGCGCCAGCGTCGGCGTGCCCAGCAGCAGCGACAACGCCAGCACGCCGATGGCGCCCGGCGTCAGGCCGAACTGCAGCGCCAGCACCGGGCTGGCCAGGATCAGCGGCAGGCAGCTGCTGAACCAGTGCGCGGCCAGCTTGGTGGCCACCAGCACGGGCAGGGGGTGCGGCGACACCAGCAGCTGCTCCAGCGCGCCGTTGTCGTAGTCCTGGGCGAAGGGGCGTTGCAGCGTCAGCAGGATGCCGAGCAGGGCGCAGACCCACAGCACGCCCGGGCCGATGGCCGCCAGCAGCGCCGGGTCGGGGCCGATGGCCAGCGGGAACAGCGAACCCGCCACCACGAAGAACAGCGTCGCGCCCAGCGTTTCCGCCGGCCGCCTCCAGGCCAGCCGCAGTTCACGGCGCGCCAACTGCCACAGCGTTGCCAGCATCGGCGTAGTCGTCCATGTCCAGGGTTTGCGTGTCGGCCAAGGCCAGGTCCGGGGGGCGGTGCGAGGCCACCACGGCCAGGCCGCCGCCGGCCAGGTGCGCGGCCAGCGCCTGGTCCAGCAGCGCGAGGCTGGCGGCGTCCAGCCCCGCGTCGGGCTCGTCCAGCAGCCACAGCGGCTTGCGCGCCAGCACCGTGGCGGCCAGCGCCAGCCGTCGGCCCTGGCCTTGCGACAGGCGCGCCGCCGGCTGGTCGGCGCAGGCCTGCAGGCGCCAGGCGCGCAGCGCCGGGCCGGCGTCGACCGCGGGCGCGCCGGCGATCGCCAGCGCATAGCGCAGGTTGTCGGCCGCGCTCAGTTCGCCGCACAGCCCGTTGCCGTGCGACAGGAATGCCATCTGCGCATAGTAGGCGGCCGGATCGCGGCGGATGTCGCGGCCGCGCCATTGCACGCCGCCCGCCAGCGGCCGCAGCAGGCCGGCCAGCATGCGCAACAGGCTGGTCTTGCCGCTGCCGTTGGCGCCGCGCACCCGCAGCAGCTGGCCGGGAGCCAGCGCCAGGTCGATGGGGGCCGCCGCGCCGCGCCGGCCGACCAGGCCGAACGCGCGCAGGCCGGCGTCCGCCGCGGCGTTGGCGCTGTCCGTCCCGGCGCCGGCCAGGGCGGCGAAGGGTGGATCAGCGGGCCGCATGCGGGCTTTCCGTTCCGTTCAGGCCGGGCACCGACGACAGTTCGCCGGGCGGAATGTTGGGCAACTTGTGGGCGATGCCCTTGTGGCAGTCGATGCAGGTCTTGCTCTTGTCGGCCAGGTAGGTCGAATGCATGTTCTGGGCGCGCACGCTCTGGCGCGTGAAATCCATGTAGTCGTAGTTGTGGCAGTTGCGGCATTCCAGCGAATCGTTGGCCTTGAAGCGGGCCCATTCGTGCCTGGCCAGCTCCAGCCGCTTGTCGACGAATTTCTCGCGCGTGTCGATGGTGCCGAAGATCTTGCCCCAGACCTCCTTGGACGCTTGCATCTTGCGGGCGATCTTGTCGGTCCAGTTGTGCGGCACGTGGCAGTCGGAACACAGGGCGCGCACGCCCGAGCGGTTGGTGAAGTGGATGGTGCCCTTGAGTTCGGCGTAGACGTTGTCGCGCATCTCGTGGCAGCCGGTGCAGAACTTCTCGGTGTTGGTGAATTCCATGGCGGTGTTGAAGGCGCCCCAGAACAGGATGCCGCCGATGAAGCCGCCCACCGTCAGGAAACCCAGGCTGAAGTGCACGCTGGGCCGGCGGATGATGTTCCAGTAGCGCTTGATGAGTTTGACCATGGCGGTTCCCCGTGCCTTACTTCTTGTCGGACGCCGGGGCGGTCAGGCGCTTGAGGATCACGTCGATGTCCTGGTAGGTGTTGGACACCAGCGGTTTGGCCTCGGCCTGCGGCACGTGGCACTGCACGCAGAAGTAGCGCCGCGGCGACACCTCGGCCAGCACGTTGCTGTCGCGATCCATGTAGTGGGTCACGCTCAGCGGCGGCGCCTGGGTCTCCTCGGTGTTGACGCGGGCGTGGCAGGCCAGGCAGCGGTTGAAGTTCTTGTCGATCTGGTAGCCGTCGATGCTGTGCGGGATGGTGGGCGGTTGCATCGAATAGGTGCGCATCCGCTTGATGTCCTTGTTCTCGATCGGGCTGATCAGCGGCGGGTCGGTCTCGTCGGCGATGGGCGTGGGGCCGCGCATCGGGTCCTGTACCTCGAACGGCGGCGCGGCCCAGGCCGCGATGCTACAGGCTGCGCACAATACGAAAGCGAGGGCGCGTCGATTCATGGCTGTCTCCGGTGCGTCAGACCTTGACGATCTTGACCGCGCACTTCTTGAAGTCGGTCTGGAACGAGATCGGGTCGGTGGCGTCCAGCGTGACCTTGTTGATCAGCTGGCCGGCATCGAACCACGGCACGAACACCAGGCCGCGCGGCGGCTTGTCGCGCCCGCGCGTTTCCAGCCGGGTGCGCATCTTGCCGCGCCGCGAGATGATCTCGACCTCGACCCCGCGCCGCAGGCCCATGGCCTGCGCGTCGTCCGGGTGCATGAAACAGACCGCGTTGGGAAAGGCCCGGTACAGCTCGGGCACCCGCCGCGTCATCGAGCCGGAGTGCCAGTGTTCCAGCACCCGTCCGGTCGACAGCCAGAACGGATATTCCTTGTCCGGCGATTCGGGGGGCGGCTCGTAGGGCAGGGCATAGATGATGGCGCGGCCGTCCGGGTTGCCGTAGAACTCGAAGCCGGCGCCCGGCTTGACGTACGGATCGCTGCCCTCGCGGTAGCGCCACAGCGTTTCCTTGCCCTTGACCACCGGCCAGCGCAATCCGCGCACCTCGTGGTAGGTGTCGAAGGGCGCCAGGTCGTGGCCGTGGCCGCGGCCGAATTCGGCATATTCCTCGAACAGCCCCTTCTGCGCATAGAAGCCGAAGGCATCGGCCTCCTGGTTGGCGTAGTCCTTGTCGCGCTCGGTGTTGGGATAGCGGTTGACCTTGCCGTTGGCGAACAGCACGTCGAACAGGGTCTTGTCGCGGTATTCGGGTTTCTTGGCCAGCAGGTCGGCCGGCCAGACTTCCTCGACCTTGAAGCGCTTGGAAAACTCCATCAGCTGCCACAGGTCGGAACGCGCCTGGCCCGGCGCGTTGACCAACTGGTGCCAGAACTGCGTGCGGCGCTCGGCGTTGCCGTAGGCGCCTTCCTTCTCCACCCACATGGCGGCCGGCAGGATCAGGTCGGCCGAGATGGTGGTGACGGTCGGGTAGGCGTCGGACACGACGATGAAGTTGTCCGGATTGCGGTAGCCCGGCAGCCCCTCGTTCATCAGGTTGGCGGCCGCCTGCATGTTGTTGTTGACCATCACCCAGTAGGCGTTGATCTTGCCGTCTTTCAGCATGCGGTTCTGCAGCACCGCGTGCGCCCCGACCTTCTCCGGGATGGTGCCGGCCGGCAACTGCCAGATTTCCTCGGCGTGGGCGCGGTGCTTGGGATTGGTCACCACCAGGTCGGCCGGCAGCCGATGCGAGAACGTGCCAACCTCGCGCGCCGTGCCACAGGCCGAGGGCTGGCCGGTCAGCGAGAACGGACTGTTGCCCGGCGTCGAGATCTTGCCGGTCAGCAGGTGGATGTTGTAGACCATGTTGTTGGCCCACACCCCGCGCGTGTGCTGGTTAAAGCCCATGGTCCAGAACGACGTCACCCGCAGCTTGGGGTCGGCGTACATTTCGGCCAGGTCCTGCAGCGACTTCTTCGGCACGCCCGTCAGCTTGGCGGTGTAGTCCAGGTCGTAGCGCGACACGAACTTGGCGAACTCGTCGAACGTCATCGGCTTGGAGCCGCCGGCGTCGTTGGCGTTCTTGGCCGCCTTCTGCAGCGGATGGTCGGGCCGCAGCCCGTAGCCGATATCGGTATTGCCCTCGCGGAACACCGTGTGCTTGTCGACGAACTCGCGGTTCACGCGCTTGGTCTGGATGATGTGGTTGGCGATGTAGTTCAGGATCGCCAGGTCGGTCTGCGGCGTGAAGGTCAGTGTCAGGTCGGCCAGCTCGTAGGAGCGGTGCTCGAAGGTCGACAGCACCGCCACCTTGGTCTTGGGCGCCGACAGCCGCCGGTCGGTGACGCGGGTCCACAGGATCGGATGCATCTCCGCCATGTTCGAGCCCCACAGGACGAACACGTCGGCGTTCTCGATATCGTCATAACAGCCCATCGGCTCGTCGGCGCCGAAGGTCCGCATGAACCCCACCGCCGCCGACGCCATGCAGTGGCGCGCGTTCGGGTCCAGGTTGTTGGAGCGGAACCCCGCCTTCATCAGCTTGAGCGCGGCATAGCCTTCCCACACCGTCCACTGGCCCGAGCCGAACATGCCGACGGCCTCCGGCCCCTTGTCCTTGAGCACGCGCTTGAACTGCTCGGCCATCACGTCGAAGGCCTGGTCCCACGACACCGGCGCGAACTCGCCATCCTTGGCGTACTTGCCGTCCTTCATGCGCAGCAGCGGCTGCGTCAGCCGGTCGTTGCCGTACATGATCTTGGACAGGAAATAGCCCTTGACGCAGTTCAGCCCCTTGTTGACCTCGGCATTGAAGTCGCCATGCGTGGCCACCACCTGGTTGTCCTTGACCGCGACGTTCACGCCGCAACCGGTCCCGCAGAACCTACAGGGCGCCTTGGACCACTTGAGCTTGGCCGCCTCCGACTCGGTCACGATGTTCTGCGTGTAGCCCACCACCGGAATCCCCGCCACCGTGGCGGCCGCGGCGGCGGCGGACTGCTTGATGAAATCCCTACGGGCCATTGCCATCGTCGATCTCCTCGTTCATCGCGGCCAGCGTGTCGGCGTGCTGGTACACCAGCGCCGACGCCAGCACGCCATCCAGTCGCTGGATCTGCGAGATCCGCGCCATCATGTCGTCAGTGGAGGGGGCTTCCAGCGTCACCACCAGCTTGCCCGTCTCGGACGCGCCATGGATCTCGGCGCCCGCGATCGCGAGCACCGCAAGGCGCACCTCGTCCAGCCGCCGCGGCGTGGCATGCACGACCAGGCTGGCGATATGCAATTCGGGGGAAGCCGGCGCGGCGGCCGGGGAAGGATGCGCGGACATGGGGTCGGTTCCGTCGGTACGCATCAGCTGCCCGGCGGACCGGCAAACAACTGATAGAACCAAACCATGAAACCGTAGCCCGCGACGATGATCACCGTAAGAACGGGGGCCATGACCGCCGTCAGGAACAGAAAACTTCGCAGTTCCTGCGGCTTCGTGTAGCCATCAGACTCGTTTGACACACACCACCTCACCAGACAGTCGGGGTATTGCGTTTAACGTGCGGATGTCGAAGTTTTTAGCAGATGCGTTTCAGACGCGTCAATGTTGCACCACAGCGCAATAATTCGCGGTGGCATTATGTGCTGATATATATAACGAGAGGAACAGCGCACTCCCCACTCATCCCCACTCAATAAGCGACTGAACGCGAACCCAGCCCCCGGGACCCGCGACCGCGAACGGATCGCGTATGTCCATGCAGGCCGCGCAGGGCGGCCCAAGCAAGATGTCCATGGCCAGCAATCAAATACAGGCCGTATCAATCAACCGCTAACCAATCGCCCCATAGATCCGCCGCGCCTCGGCGGCATCCGCCACCGGCCGCCCCAAAGCAATCGCCCCTTCCACCGCCTGCCGCACCAACTCGCCATTTCCCGAAGCCACCGAACCATCCCGCAGCTTCAGATTATTCTCGAACCCCACTCGCATATGCCCCCCGAACGCCGCTGCCGTCGTCACGCAGGCATTCTCCTGCGCCCCGAACGCGCACACCGCCCACGGCAGCGAATGATCGTAGGCCGCCAGGAACGGCAGCAGGTCATAGGCCGACGACGTCTGTCCCACGCTGTAGCGCCCCAGCACGAACAGCACCGACCACGCGCCCGGCGGCACCAGCCCCCGCGCGCGCAGCGACAGCCAGCGCCGCACATCGCCCTCGTCGTACAGAATGATCTGCGTCATGATGCGCCGCTCTGCCACCCAGGCCAGGAACGCCGCAAGCTCGTCTTCCGGAATCTCCGGCACGGCGATCTCGCGCAGGCCGATCGACACCGCTTCCGGCTGCAGCTCGCGCACCAGCGCCATCTGCTCGGCCGCCTTGTACACGCCGGCCGCCTCGCTCGTCACCTGCACCAGCAGCTCGTCGCCGACCGCGCGGCGCACGGCCGCCAGCGCATCGCGGTAGGCCTGCGCGTCCAGCAGATGGCTGCCGTCCGGCTTGCGCACGTGCATGTGCATCATTGCCGCGCCCGCATCCAGGCAGGCGCGGGCTTCCTGCGCCAGGGCCTCGGCCGTCAGCGGCACCGCCGGATGGTCGGCGGCCTTCTTGTAGGCGCCGTTGGGCGCCACCGTCACGATGACGGGCAACTCGGCCAGGGCGGGGCGGGGGAACTGGACGGCGCTCACGGCTGGATCTCCGGCAGTTCCGGCGCAATCAGGTCCAGGCCCGCGCGCAGCAGCCGGTCATAGCGCGCGCGCTCGGCGGCGATGGTCTCCGGCGTCCAGGCATAGAAGCCTTCGCCCGCCTTCATACCGTGGCGGCCGTCGGCGGCGCGCTCGGTCAGGCAGCGCGCCGGATGGTCGTCATTGCAGAACGTCGGGTACATGGTCGCGCCCGCCGCCGCGTGCACGTCGATGCCGGCGTGGTCGCGCTGCATCACCGGGCCGGCCGCCAGGAAGCGGAAACCGAAACCGAAGCGCACCGCCGCGTCCACGTCCTCGGGCGAGGCGATGCCGCGGTCGATCAGGTTGAAGGCCTCGCGCGACAACGCATGCTGCAGGCGATTGGCGAGAAAACCGGGCAGGTCCTGGCGCACCTTGACCGGCACGCTGCCGCAGCGGCGCATGAAGGCGATCAGCGCGTCGGCGCGGGCCTCGTCGCTGGTCTCGGCCATCACCACCTCGACCAGCGGCACCAGGTGCGCCGGCATGAAGAAGTGCAGGCCCAGCATGCGCTCGCGCGTGGCCAGGCCCTGGCCGATGGCGCTGATCGGGAAACTGGAACTGTTGCTCGCCAGGATGGCGTCGGGCCGCGCCCGGCGCACCAGCTCGGCGAACAGCGCCTGCTTGATGTCCAGCCGCTCCGGCACGCATTCGATCACCAGGTCGACGCTGGCCCAGTCCACCTGGTCCAGGCTGGCCGCCGTGGCCAGTTGCGCCACCTGGGCCTCGCGGCCGATGGTCTTGAGGTTCTCCGCCACCCGCGCCGGCAATGCGGCCGCGCGCGCCGCGTCCGGCTCGATCACCGTCGTGCGGCAGGCGGCGCGCGTCAGCACCACCGCCACGTCGGCGCCCATGGTGCCGCCGCCCACCACCACCGCATGCGCCGCGCCCGGATTGGGCAGGGCCTTCGCGTCCGTCTGCATGGTTTGCTCCTTGTTCTGAACCCGCTGTTGCATCTCTCGTCTGTGCCCGCGCTTGTGTCGGCGCGCATGACTGTATTGGGCGCCGAGTGTAGAGAAGCTTGTTTGATTGATGAATCAGATTTTTTGGATAGAATAATCGATAAATCGGATCAATGAGCCAGGCGCAGGACGGCATGCAGATCAATCTTTCGATGCGCGACATCGACACCACCCTGGTGCTGGGTCGCACCCTCAACTTCCGCCAGGCGGCGGCGCAGTTGCACCTGTCGCAGTCGGCCCTGTCCACGCAGATCCAGCGCATCGAGGAGGCGCTGGGCGTGCGGCTGTTCGACCGCACCACCCGCACCGTGCGGCTGACGGCGGCGGGCGAGGTCTTCATGCAGCAGGCCGCCGCCCTGCAGGTGGCCTTCCGCGACGCCATTGCCGCGGTCAGCGGCATCGCCAGCGCCGAGCACGGCCAGGTGTCGGTGGCGGCGCTGCCGTCGCTGGCCGCGCGCCTGTTGCCGCGGGTGTTGATGGCCTACCGCCAGGCGCATCCGCAGGTGGCGCTGAAGGTGCGCGACACGCTGTCGGGGCCGGCCTTCGACCTGGTGCGCGCCGGCGACGTGGACTTCGCGCTGACCGCCGCCGATCCGCAGCACGCCGACCTGCATTACCAGCCGCTGATGTCCGACAGCTTCCTGCTGCTGATCCCCGAGGCGCATCCGCTGGCGCGATCCAGGGGGCCACTGCGCTGGGCCGACACGGCCGGCGCGGCGCACGTGTCGATGGTGCATCCGAGCAGCGTGCGCCAGTACACCGAATGGGCCTTCCTGCAGAACCGCATCCGCTTCACGCCGGCCTTCGAGGCCGAACACCTGACCACCATCGTGGCGATGGTGGAGTGCGGTTTCGGGGTGGCGGCATTGCCGGAAATCGCGGCCGGCGCGGTGGCGCAGAACGGCATCGTGCAGCGGCCGCTGACCGGCCCCGTGGCCGAACGCTCGATCGGGCTGGTGACGGCGCGCAACCGCAGCCTGCCGCCGGCGGCCGCGGCGCTGGTGGCGATGCTGCGGCAGTATCTGGCTGAAGAGGCGCGTTGAGGTCGCGGCGGGGGCGGCCTCAGGCGCCGCGGCGCGCCTGTTCCGACGCGAGGTAGGCGTCGCGCGAGGGCAGCAGGTGCTCGCGGCACAGCGTCATCAGCGCGGCGCGGTCGCCGTCGCGCAGGGCGTGGATCATGGCCCAGTGTTCCTGGCGGGCGCGTTCGCGGTAATTGGCGGCCGCCAGCGAACCGAAGCGGATCGGATGGGTGCGGCGCGCGTATTCCTCGATGGCCTGGCCCAGCACCGCGTTGTCCAGCAGCCCGAACAACTCGCGGTGAAAGCGCTGGTTGCTGCGGAACACGCGGCGCGCGTCGCCATCGGCCACGGCGGCGTCGTGCTCGCGCTGCACCGCCGTCAACGCCGCCAGCCGCGCGGGCGGCACCGGCAGCGGCATCAGGCTGGCGGCGTGCACCTCCAGCACCTCACGCAGCGCGTACAGCTCCATCACCTCGCGCGCCGAGAAGGCCCGCACCACCGCGCCGACGTTGCGCTTGCGCTCGACCACGCCCAGCAGTTCCAACTCCACCAGCACCTGGCGCACCGCGTGGCGCTTCATGTCGAAGCGCGCCATCAGCTCGTCCTCGGTCAGCCGCTCGCGCGGATGCAGCCGGCCGAAGACGATGTCTTCCTCCAGCGCGGCGACCGCCGCCGCCAGGGCGTCGGGCGCTTGCGGTTCGTGGGCGGCGGGAGTGATGGCGTTCATGGGCAAGGGGGAAAGGCGTTATTGCTTGGGCACGGTGTCGCGCGTGGCGCTGGCGCGCAGGAAGTCGAAGTCCACGCCCTGGTCGGCCTGGGTCACGGTCTGCAGGAACAGCTTGCGGTAGCCGCGCTCGGCGGCGGGGCGCTCGACCGGGCTGGCGGCCATGCGGCGCGCCAGCTCGGCATCGTCGACCAGCAGGGCGATTTCGCGCCGCGCCACCGACAGGCGGATCCGGTCGCCATTTTGCACGTAGGCGAGCGGGCCGCCAATCGCGGCCTCGGGCGTGACGTGCAGCACGATGGTGCCGGCCGCCGTGCCGCTCATGCGGCCGTCGGAAATGCGCACCATGTCCTTGACGCCGGCGCGCGCCAGCTTCTTGGGGATCGGCATGTAGCCGGCCTCGGGCATGCCGGGCGCGCCGGTGGGGCCGATGCGCTTGAGCACCAGCACGTCGTCGGCGGTCACGTCCAGCGCCTCGTCGTCGATGCGGCGGGCCATGTCCTCGGCGTCCTCGAACACCACCGCGCGGCCTTCGTGCTCCATCAGCTTGGGATTGGCGGCCGACTGCTTGATGATGGCGCCGCCGGGCGCCAGGTTGCCGCGCAGCACGGCCAGGCCGCCCACCGGATAGATGGGCGCGGCGACGCTGCGGATCACGTCCTGCTTGAACGGCGCGGGGGCGTCGTCCAGTTCCTCGCCCAGGGTGCGGCCCGAGACGGTCAGCGCGTCCAGGTGCAGCAGCGGGCGCAGTTCGCGCAGCAGCGCCAGCATGCCGCCGGCGTGGTGGAAGTCTTCCATGTAGTGCTGGCCGGAGGGCTTGAGGTCCACCAGCACGGGCGTCTCGCGGCTCATGCGGTCGAGCCCGGCCAGGTCGATATTGATGCCCAGGCGGCCGGCGATGGCGGTCAGGTGCACGATGCCGTTGGTCGAGCCGCCGATGGCCAGCAGCACGCGCAGCGCGTTCTCGATGGACTTGCCGGTGATGATGCGGTCGGGCGTCAGGCGCGTGGCCGCCATGGCGACGGCGGAGGCGCCGGTGCGCTCGGCCACGCGCACGCGGTCGGCGGTGACGGCCGGGGCGGAGGCGCCGCCGGACACCATCATGCCCATCGCCTCGGTCAGGCAGGCCATGGTGCTGGCGGTGCCCATCACCGAACAGGTGCCGACGCTGGCCACCAACTGGTTGTTGACGTCGGCGATCTCGGGCGCGTCGATCTCCTCGGCGCGGTAGCGGCCCCAGTAGCGGCGGCAGTCGGTGCAGGCGCCGACGCGTTCGCCGCGGTGCGAGCCGGTCAGCATCGAGCCGGTCACCAGCTGGATCGCGGGCACGCCGGCGGACGAGGCGCCCATCAACTGCGCCGGCACCGTCTTGTCGCAACCGCCGATCAGCACCACCGCGTCCATCGGCTGGGCGCGGATCATTTCCTCGGTGTCCATCGACATCAGGTTGCGCAGGTACATGCTGGTGGGCTGCGAGAAGCTCTCGTGCACCGAGATGGTGGGGAAGTCCATCGGCAGGCCGCCGGCCAGCATCACGCCGCGCTTGACCGCCTCGATCAGTTGCGGCGCGTTGCCGTGGCAGGGGTTGTAGCTGCTGCCGGTGTTGACGATGCCGATGATGGGACGCGCCAGCGCGTCGTCGGACAGGCCGGCGCCCTTGATGAAGGCCTTGCGCAGGAACAGCGAAAAGCCGGTGTCGCCGTAGTTGGTGAGCCCGCGCGCCACGCCGGTGCTGCGCGCGCCGTCGCTGTCGAAGGGGCCCTGGGCGGGCTTGCCGCCCTTGGTGTCGTCCGTCATTTTGCTTCCCGATAATATTATTGATAATCCAGGGCGAAGATCATATACAGCCTGCGAAACGCCCGGCAAGCGCTTTTGCGATAAATATTTATTGATCTCTAAATAAGATCAGTCGATAGAAAAATTCTGATTCATCAATCAAGATTGGCCTCCTACACTGGCGCGGTTGACGAGCCGGGCGTCCGTTCCATTCCTATACCCATCCCGGCAGGAGACCTACATGTCAGACCTGCGTCTGCGGCCCCGCCGCGCCTTGCTGCTTTCCCTGTTGGCCTTGTGTACCGGCGTGGCGACGCCGGCCCTGGCCGCCGACGCCTATCCCGACAAGCCCATCCGCCTGATCGTGCCGTACCCGCCCGGGGGCGCCACCGACGTGATCGGCCGCGTGCTGGCGCAGGAACTGACCGGCGCGCTGGGCCAGTCGGTGATCGTCGAAAACCGCGCCGGAGCCGCCGGCAACATCGGCGCCGACCAGGTTGCCAAGGCCCAGCCCGACGGCTACACGCTGCTGATGGGCGCGCTCACCAGCCATTCGATCAACGCGGCGCTGTACCGCGGCCGCGTCACCTACGACGTGGAAAAGAGCTTCGCGCCGGTGTCCATCGTCGGCACCGTGCCGCTGGTGTTCGTGGTCAACCCCTCGGTGCAGGCCAATGACCTGAAGCAGTTGATCGCGCTGGCCAAGTCGCGCCCGGGCTACGTCACCATGGCGTCGGCCGGCAACGGTTCGCCGCAGCACCTGGCCGGCGAGATGTTCAAGCGCACCGCGGGCGTGGACATCCTGCACGTGCCGTACAAGGGCAGCGGCCCGGCCATGACCGACCTGATGGGCGGCCAGGTGCTCAGCATGATCGAGACCGTGCCGGCCTCGCAGGCCAGCATCAAGGCCGGCAAGCTGCGCGCGCTGGCGGTGACTTCGGCGCAACGCGTCGAGGCGCTGCCGGACGTGCCGACCGCGGCCGAGGCCGGCCTGCCGGGCTTCGAGGTCAGCTCCATGTTCGGCATCGTCGCGCCGGCCGGCACGCCGGCGCCGGTGATCGACCGCCTGAACGGCGAGCTCAAGAAGATCCTGGCCAAGCCGGCGGTCAAGGCTTCGCTGCTGAACCAGGGCGCCATTGCCGAATGGACCAGCCCGGCCGATGCCGGCGCCCGCGTGTCGGCCGAGTTGGCGCGCTGGACCAAGGTGATCGACGAGGCCGGGGTCAAGCCCGAATAAGGCCTTGCGGGCGGGGGACGCGGCGGCACCGGCGCCTCCCCCGCGTTGCTTCATTTGCGCCACATGCGGGAAATGGTCACAAATTTCCGGCGTTATTGTTTGCATGGCGGATGCCGGGCTGCGCAATGGTCCTGAAGTTGGCTTGCTTCCCGTGAATCGTCCATAGCGCCAAGTGCGATGATGACGCTACAGTTGCCTGGGATGGTGAAATAATCTGCAATACAGCCCAAACGCCGTTCGCACGGGTGGTTGACCCCGAACTGGCTAGGCCGTATGTTTCTCGCAGGCCTTCCTAGGACGGCGGGGACACCAATGACTGAGACTCAGGACGAAAAATCGATCCTGTACCTGCATTTCGGTACACCGAGCCCCTATTGGAGGCTGGCGGCGGATAGCGACGCGATCGAACTATCCGCGGTCAAGGGCGCCACCAACATCGCGATGGCGCTCAAGCCCGAGCAGGCGCAGGCCATCCGCGCCCTGACCGGCATCACCGCCAGCCTGCGCATCGACATCGTCCTGTACGGCGATCCGATACAGCTGCGGCTGGTCGGCCGCAAGATAAATCCCAACGAATGGGCCGGCACGGCCTCGGCGCACAGCGACACCGACTCGGTGGCGCGCGACCTGGTCGAAGGCCTGTCGTTCGCCGAGACGGTGGTGTCCGAGGCCAACTCGGTCATCGTCATCGTCGACCAGCACGGGCGCGTGCAGCGCTTCAACAAGGTCAGCGAGGAATACACCGGCAAGCGCGAGCAGGACATCGTCGGGCGCAGCGTGTTCGACATGTTCATGACGCGCGAGGAGGCCGCCGCCTCGCGCCGCAACATCGCCGAGTTCTACAAGCGCGGGCAGTCCTATGAGGTCGAGCGCCTGATCAACACGGTCAAGGGCCCGCGCCTGTTCCTGTTCCGCAACAAGTTCGTCACCAGCGGCAGCGGCGAAAAGCGCGTCTACCTGATCTGCTCGGGCACCGACATCACCGAGGAGCGCCAGGCGCAGGAACGCCTGCGGGTGCTGGCCAACACCGACGTGCTGACCAACCTGCCCAACCGCCACGCCATCACCACCCGCCTGAAAGCGGCGTTGGCCGAAGGCGAGGGCGCGCGCGGGGGCGTGCTGTTCCTGGACCTGGACAACTTCAAGCGCATCAACGACCACTACGGCCACGGCTTCGGCGACCGCCTGCTCAAGTCGGTGTCGGTGGCCATTTCCAGTTGCCTGTCGCCCGGCCAGACGCTGGCGCGACTGGGCGGCGACGAATTCCTGGTGCTGCAGGAAAACGCCGAGGCGTGGCAGCTGGAGGCCACCGCCGGCCGCATCATCGAACGCCTGCGCGAGCCGTTCCGCCAGGAATTGATCGAGGTCTACACCAGCTGCTCCATCGGCATCGCCATGTATCCCGAGCATGGCGACGACCTGGACAGCGTGGTGCGCAGCGCCGATATCGCCATGTACGTGGCCAAGGAGGCCGGGCGCCACACCTATCGGGTGTTCCAGCCCGAAATGGACCGCCGCAACGCCGACTACGTCTGGCTTGACACCAACCTGCGCAAGGCCCTGGCCGAAGGCCACCTGATGCTGTACTACCAGCCCAAGCTGGCCGGGCGCGGCGGCGAGGTCGACGGGGTCGAGGCGCTGCTGCGCTGGCGCTCGCCCGAACGCGGCATGATCTGTCCCAGCGTCTTCATTCCCTACGCGGAAGAGTCCGGCCTGATCTCGCAGCTGGGCGTGTGGGTGATGCGCGAGGCCGCGCGCCAGGCCGCGGCATGGAAGCGCGACGGGCTGGACCTGCGTGTCGCGATCAACATGTCGGCGCGGCAGCTGGACGACAAGGGCGTGGTCAGCGAATTCATGCGCGCGGTCAACGATGCCGGCCTGGACCCCTGCCTGCTGGACATCGAGCTGACCGAGAGCTGCCTGATCGAGGACGAGGTCGCGGCGATCGAGCTGATGAAGCAGTTCCGCCAGCTGGGCGCGCGCGTCCACCTGGACGACTTCGGCACCGGCTATTCGTCGCTGTCGCAGCTGGCCCGCATTCCGCTGGACGCGATCAAGCTGGACGCCAGCTTCGTGCGCGGCGTCAACGAGAACCCGGTGTCGCAGGCGCTGGCGCGGGCCATCGTGGCGGTGGCCCGCACGCTCGAACTCCAGGTGATCGCCGAGGGCGTCGAGACCCAGGAGGAAACCGCCTTCCTGGACACGCTGGGGGTGGACGCCAAGCAGGGCTACCTGTACGCCAAGCCCATGCCGGCGGCCGAGCTGACCACCTGGCTGGCGCAGCGGCGCCGGCTGCATCTGATCGCCTGACGCGGCCGGCGCGCGCCAGTCTCAATGCATGGTCGCGTCGATCAGGCCATCGGGACCCGCGGGCGAGCGCCGGTTCTGCGCCATCACCAGCCGTTCCATGTAGGCGCGGTCCTTCGGATCGATCGAGAAGGCGGCGTCGACCCAGTCCTCGGTGATATCCATCAGTTCCGAGCGCGTCAGCTGCAGCACCCGCTGGCGCGCCCGCAGCATGGCGCGCATGCCGTTCAGCTTGGGCCGCATCACGTCGATGAAGGTGCGGGTGGCCTTGTAGGCGTCGCCCGGCTCGAACAGCACGTCCACCAGGCCGCGCGCCTGGAACCATTCGGCGGTGTGCGATTCGCCGCTGCCGATCAATTCCTCGGCCAGCTTCATGCCCGAGCGCCGCGCCACCAGCGAATAGCCGCCCATGCCCGGGAACAGGTTGAAGGCCATTTCGGGAAAGCCCATGCGGGCGTTGTTCTGCGCCAGCACGAAGTGGTGCGCCAGCGCCGCCTCGAAGCCGCCGCCCAGCGCCGTGCCTTCGATCATGGCCAGCGACACCGCGCCGGTGTCGAAGCCGCGGGTGGCCGCATGCACGCAATCGACGCAGGCGCGGGCGTAGGCGCGCAGCGCCTCGCGGCGGCCGGTGCGGATGGCTTCGGCGAAGAAGTTGAGGTCGCCGCCGACGTTGTAGATCTGCGGCACCAGCGAGCCCGTGACCCAGAAGTCGATGGGCAGGCCGGAGTCCTTGGCGGCGCGCGCCAGGGTCATGATTTCGTCGATCAGTTCATGGTTAAAGCAGGGGCGCGGCTGGGCGCGCAGCATCATCCACATGACACGTCGTCCTTCCTCATAGAACGCGGAGACTTGCTTCAAATTGCCTGCGGCGGTAAAGGGATGGCAGTCCGGATGAATGAGTTGATTCATTTGCTTTCGTCCAATCGATCAAGGTGAGTCGGAGTACTGCCGGGCCAGCCTAATACAGGTGTCGCCCCGTCCCCCTCATGCAAACCTCGTCCGGCCGGCTAGAGTTTTCCGTAGTGCAAACATCGGAGTGATTGTTTGAAAAACATTGCGTCCGGGGCCGCGATGTCATGCGGCTGGATGACCCGAGACTCGTCGGCATGGATGAGGACCGTCGCAGATTCGCGAGCGTTGCAAGGCGCGCGCACGACGCCGTCGGCTCATGCGAATGGAGGGCGGGGGATGGCGCGGCGCGAACGGCGCGGGGCTGGCGCGCGGGTGTCGTTGCGACACCGCAACAGCCAAAGCAAGGGTTTGTAAATGATAAAATTCTCATTTACAAATAAGTTTCATTATCGATATGATCGCGGCTCGATGAATCTTACAGATAGCTTGCGATGCCCGTTTTTCCTGTACCGCGCCGCCTCACGCTTGGGGCCGCGCTGGCCTTGATGGTCCCTGTTGCCACGCTCCACGCCGAACCCGCGCAGCTTCCCGCCATCAGTGTCGAAGGCGCCAACGCCGACGATCCGCGGGTGCCCGAAGTCACCACCGCCACCCGCACCCAGACCGCCGCGCGCTACGTGCCGCAGGCCATCGACAGCGTCAAGGTCGAGAACCTGCGGAACTACGGCATCAGCACGCTGGGCGAAGCCCTGTCCGGCATCCCCAACGTCAGCAACGCCTCCGACACCCGTTTCGATTCGCTGCGCATCCGCGGCTTCGACGCCAGCAACGATTTCTACCTGGACGGCATCCGCGACGACAGCCAGTACGTGCGCGACCTGCACAACATCGAGCGGATCGAGGTGCTCAAGGGCCCGGCGGCGGTGCTGTATGGCCGCGGCAGCCAGGGCGGCATCGTCAACCGCGTCAGCAAGGCGCCGCAGCCCGGGCGCGAATCGACGCTCGAGGCCGTGGCCGGCAGCTGGGACCTGCGCAGCTTCTACGGCGACCTGAGCGCCGACCCCGGCGAGGATGTCAGCGTGCGCCTGAACATCGGCCAGGAAGACAGCAACAGCTTTCGCCACAAGATCGGCGGCACCCGCCAACTGGTGGCGCCGTCGCTGAACTGGCGCATCACGCCCGACCTGGACTGGCTGGTGCAGTACGAGTACAGCCGCTACGACCGCACCCCGGACCGCGGCATCCCCAGCGTCAACGGCCGGCCGGCCGACGTCGGCCGCTCGACCGTCTACGGCGACCCCGACCGCGACTACATCGACGACCGCGCGCAATCGTTCCGCTCGCGCCTGGCCTACAGCGTGGCGCCGGGCTGGCAACTGCGCTACACGCTGGGCGTGTTCGCGCTGGACAGCAAGTTCGACAATACCTACCTGACCGGCTACAGCGCCGCCACCGGCAAGGTCAGCCGCACCCGCTGGCAACAGGACCTGACCACGCGCAGCATCCACAACAACCTTGAAGCCGAGGGCCTGTTCCACACGGGAAGCGTCGAGCATCGGGTTTTGTTCGGCGTGGAAGTGGCGAACCAGGACCGCACGCCCGATCTCTACACCACGCTGGCGCGGGGACCGGGCGCGCAACCGGTGCCGGCGCTGGACCTGTACGATCCGGACCTGTCGCGGCAGCACGACGGCGCCATGACGCTCAGCAGTTCGGCCCGCCACAAGACCCGCAGCCAGGGCTACTACGTGCAGGACCAGATCAAGCTGGACGACGCCTGGCAGGTGCTGCTGGGCCTGCGCATGGACCGCTTCAGCGTCGATTCGACCAATCGCATGCTCGACCTCTCGGCCCGCCGCGACAGCCGTGGCGTGAGCCCGCGCGCCGGGGTGGTGTGGACGCCGCTGCGCGACCATTCCTTCTACGCCTCGTACAGCAAGACCTTCTCGCCCGTGGGCGGTAGCCTGATCGGCATCACGCCGAACGCGCGCGGCAACACCAACGACGTCGACCCCGAGCACACGCGCCAATATGAAGTGGGCGTCAAGAGCGATTGGCTCGACGGGCAGTTGAGCACCACGCTGGCGCTGTACCAGTTGGAACTCTACAACCGTCGCACCACCGATCCGGTCGATCCGACCCTCGTGCTGCTGACCGGCAAGCAGCGCTCGCGCGGCATCGAGCTGACGGCCGCCGGACGGCTCGCGGGCAACTGGTACCTGCGCGGCGGCATCGGCCTGCAGAACGCCGCCATCGTTCAGGACAACAACGGCCTGGCCGGCAACCGCGTCAGCAACGTGGCGCGGCGCAACGGCAGCGTGTTCCTGACCTACAAGCCGGCCGAGGGCCTGTACGGCGAAACCGGCCTGACCTTCGTCGGCCAACGCTACGCCGACAACGCCAACACTGCGGTATTGCCCGGCTACGCCACCTGGGACGCGCTGGTCGGCTACCGCGCCGGCCAGTGGGACTGGCGCCTGGCGGTGCGCAACATCACCGACAAGACCTACTACGCCTCGGCCACCAGCGCCGGCCAGATCCGCGTGGGCGAGCCGCGCACGGTGGTGGCGACGGCGCAGTATCGGTTCTGACGGGTAGCCAGGATCCTGGCAGGAAGGACGGGCGCTTTGGCGCCCGTCTGCTTTTTTCGGAGCGCGCCGGATGTTTGGCGCGCGTCCGTTTAAGATTCGTTTATTGACGAGGCATGGTTCGGCCGCGGCGGTACGGTCTCGCCAAGCTGGAACCGAATAGCGATTGGGCTGGGACAGGAACCATGAAAAGCAGACTCCATGACGAAGCGATGGCGCAGGTGTACGCCGGCGATCGGGATCTTGCGTTGGCGACGCTCAACGAGATTCTCGCGGATGGCAGCCAGGCCGAATTGTTGATCGTGCTGCGCCAGATGACGCAGGCGTTCGGCGGCATGCAGGCCGTGGCGGAGCAGGCGCGGCTGAATCCGACGCAGCTCTACCGCACGCTGTCGCCCAAGGGCAACCCATCGCTGGCCAGCCTGCTGGCGATTCTCAAGGCGATGGGCTTGCGGCTGGCTGTGATGCCGCTGGCCAACGCGGCGGCCCCGGTCCGGATGGGCTGAGGCCGCGTCCGGCGCGTTTATTGCGGTTCGATCTTCGCGTCGATCGCGCGCTGGGTCCAGATCTGGCGTTGCGATTGCGCGAAGGCGCGGTGTTCGGCCAGCGTGTTGGGCGCGACCTGCATGCCCAGCGTCTCGAACTTGGCGATGCTGTCGGGCTCGCTCAGGATGCGCGTGATTTCGCGGTTCAGGCGCTCGACCACCGGAGCCGGCGTGTCCTTGGGCGCGGCCACGCCCACCCACACCACCAGGTCGAAATTCCGGTAGCCCAGTTCTGCAAGCGTCGGCACGTCGGGGAAGTCCTTGGAACGCGCCTGGCCGGTGAAGGCGATGCCCTTGAGCTTGCCGCTGTGCATGAACGAGGTCACCACCGACAGGTCGGCGAACAGGTAGTCGACGTGGCCGCCCAATAGGTCGGTGACGGCGGGCGGCTGGCTCTTGTAGGGCACGGCGTTGGCGGCGGCGCCGGCGACGCTGTTGAAGGTGGCCCCGGCGATCTGGCTGGTGGGCGAGCCGTAGGCATAGTTCAGCGGCTTGGCGCGGGTGGCCTGCACCAGCTGCGACACCGAGTCGTAGGGGGAATCGGCGCGCACCACCAGCATCATGGGAATGGTGGCGATGCGGATGACGTGGATGAAGTCGCCGGTAGGGTCGTAGGGCAGCTTGCGGAACAGGGCGGGCGTGGCCGAGTGCGTCGAGCTGCTGGTCAGGATCAGGGTGTAGCCGTCGGGCGCGGCGCGCGCGGCGGTGGACGAACCGATGGTGCCGGACGCGCCGGGCTTGTTCTCGATCACGATCGGCACGCCCAGGCGCGGGCCGAGCTTTTCCGTGAGGATGCGGGCGCTGGTGTCGGTGGCGCTGCCGGGCGAGAACGGCACCACGATGGTGATGGGCTTGCCGGGATAGGCGTCGTCGGCCTGGACGGCGCTGGCTGCTGTGCCCAGGGCCAGGGCGCAGCAGGCGGCGAACCGGCGCATGCGGCTGCGTTGCGGGGATCGGGTCATGAAAGTCTCCTGTGTTCTTCTGCGGCCGCGATGGCGTGCAACGGCCGCGATTTCCGTCATGATGCGGCCGCGCGGCTTATCGCAACAAGGGACTAATTTTCATAGACCTATTCCGTATCCGGATAAGTGCCGCGCCGTGCGCATCGGCCCGGCGCCGCCTCACGCCCGGCGCTGCCTCACGCCCGGCGCCGCCTCACGGTTCGGCGGCGTCCTCGTCGTAGCGGGTCGGGTCGGGCGCGGCTTCGCGCGCGCGCAGCGTCTTTTCCAGGTCCGCCAGGAAGGCGTCCGCCGCCAATGACAGGCGCGCGCTGTGGCGCTGGATCAGCCACAGCGCATGGCCGCGCTGGCCGCCGCCGCCGATGGGCGCGGTGACCAGGCCCAGCTGGCGCGCGAAGGCGCAGACGTAGCCGGGCACCACCGTGATGCCCAGGCCGGCCCGCGCCAGGTTCAGCACCGAGGTCAGCATGCCGGCCTCGATGCCGGACTGGAATTGCAGGTCGAGTTCGCCGCTGATGCGGTCGACGGCGCGCCGCACGCTGTAGACGTTGCGCAGCGTGATGTGCTCGTGCGCGGCCAGGTCGGCCCAGCGCAGCTGTTTGCGGCGCGCCAGCGGATGGCCGGGCGCGTAGGCGGCATGCATGGTGTCGCGGTAGATTACGCGCGCGGCCAGCTCGTCGCCGTCGATGTCGGTGGAGACGATGCCGAAGTCGGCGCGCCCGTGGCGCACGTGCTCGATGGTCTCGTCGGTGTTCAGTTCGAAGAGGTCCAGCTTCACGCCCGGATGGCGGCGGTGGTAGCGCGCGATCACCCCGCCCAGCAGGCCGACCATCATCATCGGCGAGCAGGCCACGCCGACCACGCCGCGCTCCAGCGAGCGCAGCCCGGACATGCTGCGTTCGGCGGCGCGCACCGTGCCCAGGATCTCCTGGGCATAGGCATAGAAGTCGGCCGCGCCCTCGCAGGGCGTGACGCTGCGGGTCGAGCGCTCGAACAGCGGCTGGCCGACTTCGGCCTCGAGTTCGGCGCACAGCTTGCTGACGGCCGATTGCGTGACGAAGGCGGCGCGGGCGGCGGCGGTGAAGCTGCGCAACTCGTAGAGCGCGCAGAACACGCGCAACTGCTTCAGGGTGATGTTCATGGTCGCGACGGCAAGGGGGGGCGGGCGCCCCGGGAGGGCCCGGGACGCGCAAGCACGCGCCCGCCGCGTCCCGGGGAATCAATCCGGATCGAGCATATCGCGATCCGCGTCCTGGCGCGGCGCCAGGCGGCGGATCGACCCGGGCGTGCGCGAGAAGCGCACCGGGATCGCGGTGGCCGTGAGCGTGCCTTCGGTGGGATGCTCGACCCGCTGGAAAAAGCCGGTGGCGACCAGGTGCGGGTCGTCGAACAGCGCCTCGGGCGGGTTGACGCGCGAGTGCGGAATGTCGGCGTCGGCCAGCAGCGCCAGCCAGTCTTCGGTGCTGCGCAACGCGACGATGTCCGCCAGGTCGCGGTAGAGCGCGTCGAAGTTGCCGGCACGCGTCCGGGCGCTGGCGTAGCGTGGATCGACGGCTAGGTCGGCGCGTTCGGCCAGGGTGAAGAAGCGCCGCCATTGGGCATCGGTATACGGCAGCAGCGCCAGGAAGCCGTCGCGGGTGCGGTAGGGCCGGCGCTCGGGCGACAGCACGCGGCTGTAGCCCATGCCGCCGCGCGGCGGTTCGAAGGTGCGCCCGCCCAGGTGCTCGATCAACGTGAAGGACACCAGTGTCTCGAACATGGGCACCTCGATCGCCTGGCCCAGGCCGGATTTCTCGCGCTCGTACAGCGCCATCGGGATGGCGTAGGCCAGCGTCAGCCCGGCCACCTTGTCGGCCATGATGGTGTTGATGTAGGCCGGCGCGCCGCTGTTGCGGCCCTGCAGGTCGGCCAGGCCGCTCATGGCCTGGATGATGTCGTCGAAGGCCGGCTGGGCGGCGTAGGGACCGTCCTGGCCGAAGCCCACCGCCGAGCAATAGACCAGGCGCGGGTTGCGCGCGCGCAGGCTGGCGGCGTCCAGGCCGATCCGCGCCAGCGCGCGCGGGCGCACGTTGGAGATGAAGACGTCGGCATCGTCGACCAGCCGCAGCAGGCGGCGCAGGTCGTCCGGGTCCTTGGCGTTCAGGGTGACGCTGCGTTTGTTGCGGTTCAGGTTCAGGTAGACGGCGCCCATGCCGGGCGAGGCGGCCGGCGCCGAGGCGCGGAACACGTCGCCCTCGGGCGCTTCGATCTTGATGATCTCGGCGCCCATGTCGCCCAGGATCTGGGTGGCGTAGGGGCCCATGCCGACCGAGGTCATGTCGATCACGCGCACGCCGGCCAGCGGGCCGGCGGCCGGGACAGCCGCCGTCATTGCGCCTCCCGCGCGCGCTTGCGGGCCAGGAACGGCGCCATGTGCCGGCGCGGCTCGTCGGTGGCGAAGGCCGCGCCGAAGGCGTCGACGCTGCGGTCCAGGCCGGCCTCGACCGTGGACGTTTCCCAATAGCGCAGCAGCGCCTTCTGTGAGCGCACGGCCAGCGGTCCGCTGGCCGCGATGGGCGCGACGGTGCGCTCGACCAGCGCGTCCAGCTCGCCGGCCTCGCACAGGAATTGCAGGAAACCCCAGCGCAGCGCCTGCTCGGCATCGACCGTGGCGCCGGTCAGCAGCAGCCAGTTGGTGGCCCCCGGGCCGATCAGTGACGGCAGCAGCACGGCATGGATCACCGACGGAATGCCGACCTGCACCTCCGGCATGCCGAAGACGCCGTCGCGCGAACCCAGGCGGATGTCGCAGGCCGCCGCCAGTTCCATGCCGGCGCCCAGGCAGAAGCCGGGCAGGCGGGCGATGGTCGGCACCGGCACCGCGCGCACCGCTTCGCACAGGTCGCGCAGGCGGGTGATGAAGGCGCGGCCGCCGTCCGGATCGAGTTCGGCCATCTCATAGATGTTGGCGCCGCCGACGAAGGCCTTGTCGCCGCTGCCGCGCAGCACCAGCGCGCGGGCGTCGGCCTGCGCGGCGATCCAGCGCACGGCTTCGGTCAGGCCCAGCGTGACCGGCGAGGCCAGGATGTTCAGGCTCTTGGCGTCGTCGATCCGCAGCGTGTAGACGCCGCGCGCGTCGCGCTCGATGTGGCTGTGGGGGAAGGCGGGAATCGGGGCGCTCATGGCGGGCTTGTCTCCGTGAAGTCGGGGGATGCCACTCATGCTAGGCCCCGCGGTTGATCACGACAAACAAGTAATTTTCATGGAATGAGTCCCGGTTGGAATAAATCTGCCCATGAACGGGACGGCCCGCGCGAGCGCCACGACGTCGACGCCGGCCACGCGCCTAGCGGTCCGCGACCGTGGTCAAGAGCGGCGAGTCGTACATCGCGGCGGGCGAGATGATGGGCTCGTCCCAGGGAATGTCCTTGCCGTAGCGCTCGCGCATCTTGGCCTGGACGGCGGGCGGGCTCAGGTCGAAGCTCTTCAAGGGTTGCAGCGCGCCGATCCGCACGCCCAGCGCGCGCTGGTAGATCTTCCAGACCAGCTCGGAGCAGTAGATCCGCTCGTCCGACCAGCCGAACACCAGGTCGTAGGGTTTGCCGACATAGTCCGTGCCCACGCGAGCCAGCTGTTCGCGCGCCTCGGGCGTGAGCCGCGCCGTGTCGCGCAGGCGCTTGACGACATAGGCGCCGCGTTCGCCTTGCGCCGCCCAGGCCGCCAGCGGCGTGTAGCTGACCGTGGCGGCGGCTTCCAGCACGTAGGGCGCGCCCTGGCGCATCACGATCATGCCCATGTGGCTGTAGGGCGAGCGGGTGGCCTGCTGGATGGCCAGGCTCTGCGCGGAACGGGATTGCTGGAAGACCAGGTCGCCGGTCTGCACCGGCGGCGTGGCCCAGGCGGCGGGCGAGACCAGCGGGGCCAGGCATAGCGCCGCGGCCGCCACGGCGCTGGCCCGCAGGCCGGCCGCGCCGCGCCGGGCGTTTTCTGGATGAGGAGCGCGGATTGCGCGGGGCGTTGTCGTCGGGTCCATTGCGTCGATTCCTGGCATGGGCGCAACAGTAGCATCCGCGCCGGATCGGCGCGTCAGGCGATGCCGCCGTTGGCGCGCAACACCTGGCCGTTGATCCAGCCGCCGTCGGCGCCGGCCAGGAACGACACAATGCCGGCGATGTCCTCGGGTTCGCCCAGGCGTTCCAGCGGCGGCATCTTGGCGTAGTGCTCGATCAGTTCCGCGCTCTTGCCCTGCTTGAACAGGTCGGTGGCGACCGGGCCCGGCGCCACGGCGTTGACCGTGATGCGGCGGCCGCGCAGTTCCTTGGCGAACACGCGGGTAAAGCCTTCCACGGCCGCCTTGCTGGCGATATAGAGGCCGTAGGTGGGCAGGTTCAGCGCCAGCGTGGTGCTGGAGACGTTGACGATGCTGCCGCCGTCGGCCAGCCGTGTGCCGGCCTCGCGCAGGGTGTTGAAGGTGCCGCGGGTGTTGATGTCGAAGGTCTGGTCGTAGACCTCGTCGGTGGCCTCGGCCAGCGCCTGCAGCTTCAGCACGCCGGCGCTGTTGACCAGCACGTCGATGCGTCCCAGGCCGGCCTCGACCTGGTCGAACATGGCGCGCACCTCGGCGGCTTTGGACACGTCGGCGCGCACCGCCAGCGCCCGGCCGCCCGCGGCGCGGATCTCGCCGGCCAGGGCGTCGGCTTCGGCCGCGCTGGCGGCGTAGTTGATGGCGACGGCGAAACCGTCGGCGGCCAGGCGGCGCGCGATCGCGGCGCCGATGCCGCGCGAGGCGCCGGTGACCAGGGCAACGCGTTGGGAGGCTTGGGAATTCATGGTGACTCCTGGGTGGAATGTAGGACGAATCATGCGGTGGAACGAATCATGGACTATTCCAAACCAAAGATAATCACGCCAGTTTTGCTAACATAATTTCATCTGTATTAATAATAGAGCCCGCGCATGGACCGTTTCCAGGAAATGCAGGTGTTCGTCCGGATCGCCGAGCGGCGCAGTTTCTCCAAGGCGGCCGAGGATCTGCGGATTCCGCGGGCCACCGTCACCAATCTGATCAAGCGCATGGAAAAGCGCCTGGGCGCGCGCCTGCTGGAACGCACCACGCGCCAGGTGCGGCTGACCCATGACGGCGAGGCCTATTACCGGCGCTGCGTGCGCCTGCTGGCCGACCTGGAGGAAGCGGACGGCGCCTTCCTGAACACCGCGCCCAAGGGCCTGTTGCGGGTCAACATGCAGGGCACCCTGGCGCGGGTGTTCGTGATGCCGGCGTTGCCGGGCTTCCTGGAGCGTTATCCCGACCTGGTGC
This sequence comes from Achromobacter sp. CSND-B12, assembly GCF_052906545.1. Lineage (NCBI taxonomy): Bacteria > Pseudomonadati > Pseudomonadota > Betaproteobacteria > Burkholderiales > Alcaligenaceae > Achromobacter > Achromobacter sp. CSND-B12. The sequence goes on from NZ_JBREGJ010000001.1 coordinate 5,725,380, forward strand.
CGCACCTGGGCGAAGACGACCGTCTGGTGGACCTGGTGCGCGAGGGCGTGGACTGCGTGCTGCGCGCCGGCACGCTGCAGGACTCATCGCTGGTGGGGCGCCAGATCGCCCTGATGCCGCAGGTCACCGTCGCCAGTCCGGCCTACCTGGCGCGCTACGGCGAACCGGCCACGCTGGATGATCTGGAAGGGCACCGGGCGGTGGACTATGTGTCCTCGTCCAGCGGCCGCAGCCTGCCGCTGGATTTCACGGTGGACGGGCGCAACGTGCTGGTGCGGCCGGGCTCGGTCATCAGCGTCAGCGGCGCCGAGCTCTACGCCAGCGCGGCGCTGGCCGGGCTGGGGTTGGTCCAGGTGCCTCGCTACCGCGTGGCCGAGGACCTGGCCGCCGGCCGGCTCAAGCTGGTGCTGCCCGGCGCGCCGCCGGCGCCGATGCCGGTGTCGGTGCTGTATCCGCAGAACCGCCAGGTGTCGGCGCGGGTACGGGTGTTCAGCCAGTGGCTGGCCGGCATCTTTGGCCGCGCCTTCGGCCAGGACGATCAGACGATGCCGGTCAGGTAGTACACCGCGATCACCAGGAACACCGACAGCGTCGAGATCAGGGTGATGGCGAAGATGTCGCCGTAGGACTGGCGGTGCGTCAGGCCGGTGACGGCCAGCAGCGTGATGACGGCGCCGTTGTGCGGCAGCGTGTCCATGCCGCCCGAGGCCATGGCGGCGATGCGGTGCAGCACCTCCATGGGGATGCCGGCCGCCTGGGCGCTGTCGATGAAGGTCTGCGCCATGGCCGCCAGGGCGATGCTCATGCCGCCCGAGGCCGAACCGGTGATGCCGGCCAGCGAGGTCACCGCCACCGCCTCGCCCACCAGCGGGTCGGGAATCGCCTTGAGCGCGCTGGCCACCATCAGGAAGCCGGGCAGCGCCGCGATCACGCCGCCAAAGCCATATTCCGCCGCCGTATTCATCGACGCCAGCAGCGCGCCCGAGACCGCGCTCTTGCTGCCTTCGGCGAAATGCGCCTTGATGTGCGAGAACGAGAACAGCAGGATGGTGGCGATGCCGGCTATCAGCGCGCCCATCACCGCCCACAGCGCCACCTGGTCATGCGCGTTGACCGGCAGGGGCTGCGGCAGGCCGGGCAGTTCGACCTGCGAGCCGGCCGGGTACCAGCCGGGAATCCAGCGCGTCAGCAGGAAGTTGGCCACGCCCACCACCACCAGCGGCAGCAGCGCGACCAGCGGGTGATGCTCGCGTCCGCCGGCGGGCGTGTCCGGTTCGTTGCGCAGTTCGGTGCCGTAGCCTTCGCCCGCCAGCGCGGCGCGCTTGCGGCGCCATTCCAGGTAGGCCACCCCGACGGTCAGCGTGAAGGCCGCGCCGATCAGCCCCAGCCAGGGCGCGGCCCAGGTGGTGGTCTCGAAGAAGGTGGTGGGGATGATGTTCTGGATCTGCGGCGTGCCGGGCAGCGCCGTCATGGTGAAGGTGAACGCGCCCAGCGCGATCGCGCCCGGCATCAGCCGCTTGGGAATGCCGCCCTGGCGGAACATCTCGGCCGCGAACGGGTAGACCGCGAATACCACCACGAACAGCGACACGCCGCCGTAGGTCAGCACCGCGCACACCAGCACGATCGCGATGATGGCGCGCTCGGCGCCGATCAGCCGCAGCACCGCCTGCACGATGGCGCGCGAGAAGCCGGACAGCTCGATCAGCTTGCCGAACACCGCGCCCAGCAGGAACACCGGGAAATAGAGCTTGGCGAAGCCCGCCATGCGCTCCATGAAAATGCCCGAGAACACCGGCGCCAGCGCCGACGGGTCGGTCAGCAGCACCGCGCCCATGGCCGCGATGGGCGCGCAAAGGATGACGCTGTAGCCTCGATACGCCGCCAGCATCAGGAATGCCAGCGCCGCCACCACGATAAACAATCCGGTCATTCGTTACTCCAGGAATGAAGGGTCAAGGGGTGTGGGGCTACACCTTAACCGATCGTTCCCGGCGGCTGTTTGACAGGGCGGGATGCCGGCCCGTTGTCGGACCGGACCCCATGCGCGCGTCAGTAAGTGGCGCGCAGCGTCAGCATCACGTTGCGCGGTTCGCCGTAGATGCCGTAGAAGTTGGACGGCACGCGGGCGTAGTAGTGGCAATCGAAGACGTTGTTCAGCGTCAGCGAGGCGTCCAGGTTGCGGTTCACCTTGTAGCCGACCTGCGCGTCGACCACCGCGTAGCCGCCTTGCCACGAAACGTTGTTGCGGCTGGTGCGGCTCTGCGCGCGCACGCCGCCGCCCACGCGCCAGCCCGGCAGCACATCGGGTGTGAAGCGATAGGTAGTCCAGACCTTGAACAGGTGCTTGGGCGTTTCCGGGTTGACGATCTGGCCTTCCTGCGTCGGGTCGGACAGGTAGCGGGTCTGCAGGTAGGTGTAGCCGGCGTACAGGTCCCAGTTGGGCAGCAGGCGGCCGCTGATCTCGGCCTCGACGCCCTGGCTCTGGGCCTCGCCCTGCGCCAGGTAGCGGCCCGGGTTGGCGTCGTCGGCCACCGCGCGGTCCTTGTCGCGGATGCGGAACAGCGCCAGCGAGGCATTGGCCGCGCCGTCCAGGAACTCGCCCTTCAGGCCGATCTCGTACTGCTTGCCGGTGCGCGGCTTGAGCGGCTTGCCGTCGGCCGTCATCTGCCAGGCTTCCGAGAAGGCGTAGATGTCCGAATAGCTGGCGTAGGCCGACAGCCACGAATTCAACTGCGCTACCGCGCCGTAGTAGGGCACGAACTTGCGCACCTCGGGATCGCGCTGGGTGTCGCCCGCCACTGGCAGGATGGCCTGGGTGGCGTTGCGGTACCAGCTCTGGCGTCCGCCCACGATCAGCGTCAGCGGGTCGGCCACGTTCAAGCTCAGCTGGCCGTAGACGCCCATCTGGCTGGACTTGGAGTCGTCGCCCGAGGTGTAGGGCAGGTCCGGATCGGGTACGTCGATGTCGTGGATCGACACGTTGCTGATGTTCATGCCGCCGGAGCGGCTGTCCTGGCGCCGCTCGGCGTAGTTGGCGCCGATCATGGCCTGGTGGGTGCGGCCCAGCAGGCTGAAGGGGCCGGAGGCATGCGTATCGAAGCCGATCCAGCGGATCTGGTCCTTCTGCGTCTGCAGGCGGTAGCCGGCGCGGTCGTTGGCGGGATTGACCGGGCCGTTGACGTAGCCGTAGCGGCTGTCCATGTCGGTCGAGCGGTAGTTCATCGACACCTGGCCGGTCCAGCCATTGGCGAAGCGGTGGCTCAGTTCCGAATAGATTTCCGACAGGGTGGTGTCGCCGCGCGACCAGTCGGTGCCGTAGAAGCCCTTGCGCGGCGAGTCGATGATGTGGCCGTTCGAGTAGATCGACAGGCCGTAGTCGAACGGCGCCTCGCGCTGGCGTTGGTAGGCCGCCGACAGCGTCAGGGTGGTGTTGGCGGTCAGATCGAATTCGAGCGAGCCGTAGGCCAGGCCCTGGCGATTGTGGGCCTTGTCGAAGAAGAAGTCGCGGTCCTGCGCGGCCAGGCCGGCGCGGGCGCGCACCCGGCCGTCGGCCGTGATCGGGCCGGTCGCGTCCAGTTCGGTACGGTAGTTGTTCCACGAGCCGGCCATCACCGCGCCGGTCAGGCTGAAGGCGTCTTGCGGCCGCTTGCGCACCAGGTTGACGGTGCCGGCGGGGCTGCCGAAGCCCTGCAGCAGGCCGGCCGGGCCGCGCAGCACCTCGACGCGGTCGTACAGCGCCAGGTCGAACTGGGGCAGGTACTGCAGCGCGCCGTTGGCAGGCACGCCGTCGAACTGCACGTCGGTCTCGTAGCCGCGCGCGGTGAAGTAGGCGGTGCCGTCGCCGTAGGTCATGGCGCTGACGCCGGTGGTCTGGCGCAGCGCGTCCTCCACCGTGACCATGTTCTGGTCGTCCATGCGCTGGCGCGTCACCACCGACACGGAGTTGGGGATGTCGCGCACGTTGGCGCCGGTCTTGCCGATGGTGACGGTATTGGCGGTGTAGGACTGCGAACCCTCGGTCTGGCCGGGGTCCGACAGCTTTTCGGCGGCACCGGTGACTCGCACGGGACTCAGTTGCGGCACCTCGTCGGCGGCGCGGGCCAGGACGGGCAGGCCGGCCTGGGCCAGCAGGGCGGCGGCGAGGGTCAGGCGGAAGGCGGGGAGGCGGCGTGGGACAAATGCGACAGGGGGAAGTGCGACGGGCGTCATTTTCTTTTGAAAACAATGGGAATCATTTGCATTAATGATAAAAAGCAAGTTCCCTGTTTGCTGGACAGAAAATGTCGAAAAACGGACATAACTGGCTGGATTGCGGGCCGATCAACCCTTGCTATCGAAATCCCGCCAATGCGTGAGTTTCCCGTCGATGCGCCGCCCGTGGTGGCGCGCTCGTTCCACTACGAAGATGGCCAGCGGCAAGAGCCGCATTCGCACGAGCGCATCCAGCTGATGTATTCGCCCACCGGCATCATGCGCGTCATGACCGAGGACGGCGCCTGGCTGCTGGCGCCGATGCGCGCGCTGTGGATTCCGCCCGGCGTGGCGCACGAGGTGCGCATGGTCGGCCAGGTCACGATGCGCTCGGCCTTCATCGCGCCGGACGCCGCGCCCTGGCTGTGGAAAGATACCTGCGCGCTGGACGTGGCGCCGCTGATGCGCGAACTGATCCTGGCGCTGAACCAGCCGGCGGCGCGCCACGGGCCCGTGCAGCGCCTGAGCGCCGAGCTGTTGCTGAACCTGCTGGCCGGCACCGAGCGGCAGCATCGCCAGTTGCCGCTGCCGTTCGACCGGCGCCTGCGCAAGGTCTGCGCCGCCGTGCTGCAATCGCCCGGCAACGACGACACGCTGGAGCAGTGGGGCGAACGGATGGGCGCCAGCGCGCGCACGCTGGCGCGGCGCATGAAGGACGAGACCGGCATGAGCTTTCACAACTGGCGGCTGCAGGTACGCATCGACGAGGGGATCTGCCGGTTGTTGCAGGGGCAGTCGGTGGTGAACGTGGCGCGGACGCTGGGGTATGCCAGCGCGAGCGCCTTCGTCTATATGTTCCGCAATGTGATGGGGGTGTCGCCGACGCGGTATCTGGAGCAGATCGCCGGCGGTTGAGGCGGGGACGCCGGTTCTAGCGGTCCAGTAACGCCAGCGCCTGCCTGGCGATCTCCAGGTCGATCGCCGCATCGTCTCCATCGCCCATGAACCAGGCCGCCGACAGCCCGCACCAGGCCACCACCCATTGCAGCAGCCGGCGGCGCTCCAGTCCGGATTCCTCCAGCACGATGCCGAGGCGGCGCTCGAAGCGGCCCGGCGCGATGGCCACCGGGGGCTCCGGATCGGACAGGTCGGGGTTGCAGAAGATATTGGCGTAATCGAAGGCCCGTTCACCGTACAGGCGCTTGGGGTCGATCACCAGCCAGCCGCGTTCGCCGAAGTCCAGGACATTGTCGTGGTGCGCGTCGCCGTGCAGCACCACCTGGTCGCGCGGGTCGTCCAGCAGCGCGCGGGCGAAGCGGGCGCTGTGCGCCAGGATGCCGCCGCGCGCCCGCGCCATCGGCCACAGCTCGACGAACCATTCTTCCAGCGACCGCAGCGGCGGCAGCGGCCTGGCGCGCGGCGCGTGCAGCTCGCGCAGCACGCCGCACAGGATGCGGGTGGCTTCGTCGTCGCGGCCGTTGCGGGCATAGCCGGCCAGCGAGCGCGTGCCGGTGGCGCGTTCGAGCAGGATGGCGTCGCCGTCGTGCGCCAGGACCCGCGCGGCGCCGTGGCCGTCCCACCAGGTCATCAGCACGCCGCCTTGCCGTTCGTCTTCCTCGACCGCGACCTTCAGCATCGCCGGCACGCCGGCCTGGCGCACCGGCAGCAGGCGCGCGGCATGGGTCGTGATGGGGGCGCCATCGGGCACGAGGTTCCAGCGGGACAGGTAGGTGTCGAACATGGGCGGGCGGGTAGGGCGCCGGGTCGGCGGCGGGCAGGGCTACGGTATCAGAGAATGCCGGCCGCCGCCGCCAGGGCCGCCGCCTTGCGCGCGATGGCCGCCACCCCGAAGCTGGTGGCCAGCGCCTGGCCGTCCAGTTCGGCCAGGGACACCCAGCGGGCGTCCAGCGCATCGTCGCCGGCCACCGGTTCGCCCGACTGCCAGCGGCACAGTACCGCGACCAGGATGTAATGGCGGCGCAGCGCGCCGCTGTCGTCGTGGTCGAACACGTCGACGGCGTCGAACACCTGCAGCGCCTGCGCGCGCACGCCGCATTCTTCGAACAGCTCGCGCGCGGTCGCGTCTTCGAGGCGCTCGCCGGCCTCGATCTTGCCGCCGGGAAAGGCCCAGCGGCCCTGGTCCGGCGGGTTGGCGCGGCGCACCAGCAGCACGTGGCCGTCGCGCAGCACGGCGGCGATGGTGGCGGGGATGGGGCGGGAAGGCTGGGCGGTCATGGCAGGTCGGGCGAGAGGCCGTCGAGCATCATCGCCAATCCATATTCGAAGGTCGCGTCCGGTCCCTGCCGGTCCAGCGCCTTCATGGTGCGTGCCAGGGCGGGCGGGGGCGCGGGCGGCGCGACGCGCTCGGGCGCGGCGGCCTCGCCGGCCTGCTGTTCCATCACCGAGCCGACCACGTAGTGGCTGATGGCCACCAGCGCATTGGCGGCCCGCAGCGGCGTGAAGCCGGCGTCGCACAGCAGCTTGATCTGCGCCTGGACGCGATCGTATTGCGGTTCGGCGGGGCGGGTGCCGGCGTGGATGCGGGCGCCGTCGCGATAGGCCAGCAGCGCGCGGCGGAAGCTGCGCGCGTTGGCGTACAGGAATTCCTTCCAGGGGCCGCCCGGAGACGGCAGGGTATGCATGTGCCCGCGCATCATGGCGTCCGACAGCGCGTCCAGCAGCGCCTGCTTGCTCTTGAAATGCCAGTACAGCGCCGGTTGCTGCACGCCCAGGCGTTCGGCCAGCTTGCGCGTGGTCAGGCCGTCCACGCCCACCTCGTTCAGCAAGTCCAGCGCGGCGGCGATGACGGCGTCGCGTTGCAGTTTGGCCATAGGGACTCCTTGTTGGGCTTGATAATTTATCACTGATCAATTTATGATGCACGAACTTATCACCGATAAATTATTGCCTCGATGCCGGACCGCGCCATTGCCTTGCTGTTGTTCATCGTCACCCTGGATGCCGCGGGCGCCGGGTTGATCATGCCGGTGCTGCCGGGCCTGCTCGACCAGCTTGGCGATGCCGCGGCCACGCCGGCCCATTACGGGGTGCTGCTGTCCCTGTATGCGCTGGCGCAGTGCCTGGCCGCGCCCGTGCTGGGCGCGCTGTCGGATCGCTACGGAAGGCGGCCGGTGCTGCTGGTGTCGCTGGCGGGCGCCGCCGTCGACTATCTGGTGATGGCGGCCGCGCCGGCATTGTGGGTGCTGTACGCGGGACGCATCCTGGCGGGCATTACGGGCGCCACCGGCGCGGTGGCCGGCGCCTGCATCGCCGACGCCGGCGATCCGTCGCGGCGCGCGCGGCGCTTCGGCCAGTTGTCGGCCTGTTTCGGGCTGGGCATGATCCTCGGGCCGGCGCTGGGCGGCCTGGCGGGGCTGGCCGGCGCCCGTATGCCGTTCGTGGCGGCCGCGGCGGCCAATGGCGTGGCCTTCCTGACGGCCCTGGCGTGGCTGCCGGAATCGCGCCGGGGCGCTCGCGCGCCGTGGTCGTGGCGCGCGCTGGATCCGATTGGCGGCCTGCGCCAGGCACTGGGCGGCAAGAACCTGGCCGGCCTGCTGTGGGTGTTCCTGGTGATGCAGATGGCGGGGCAGGTGCCGGGATCCCTATGGGTGCTGTACGGACAGGACCGCTTTCAGTGGGACGCGGCGGCGGTGGGCCTGTCGCTGGCCGGGTTCGGCGCCTTGCACGCCGTGGCGCAGGCGACGCTGCCGGGCCCGTTGAGCGCGCGCTTGGGTGAGCGCGGTGCGCTGGTGGTGGGCATGGCGGCGGACGCGGCAGGTTATGTCCTGCTGGCGTGCGCCACGCAGGGCTGGATGGCGGCGCCGCTGATGCTGCTGCTGGCCGCCGGCGGCGTGGGCGCGCCGGCGTTGCAGGCGCTGCTGTCGGCGCGGGCGGGCGCGGGCAGCCAGGGGCAGTTGCAGGGCGCCATGAACAGCCTGGCCAGTGCCGCCGCGATCGCCGGCCCGCTGGCCTTCACCACGTTGTACGCGGCCAGCGTCGGCGGCTGGACCGGCTGGCCCTGGGTGGCGGGCGCGGCGCTCTACCTGCTGTGCGCGCCGACGCTGGCGCGGCTGGGCGCGCCTGGCGACGCGGCGCCGCGGGCCCGCTAGCAGATCGCCCGTCCGGGCCGCGGCGGCCTAGCGCAAATCCCGGTAGTGGCGGCCCGCCCCTTGGTGCACACTGTCAGGCGCGCCGCCATGAGCGCGTTGGATAACGACAGGGCCTGCGCTCGGGCTCGCGGGGGGGAAGCAGCATGGACACGCCGGACCGGCAATTGCGCTATTTCGTGCGGATCGCGGAATTGAAATCGCTGTCGCGGGCCGCCGAGGACCTGGACCAGACCCAGTCCGGCCTGAGCCGCCAGCTGGCGGCGCTGGAAGCCCACGTGGGCAAGCCGCTGTTCGTGCGCACCGGCCGCGGCGTCGAACTGACCGAGGCGGGCGCGCGGCTGCTCGATGGCATCCTGCCGGCCTATCGCAGCATTGACCAGACGCTGGAGGCGGTGCGCCAGCGCGAAGGCGTGACGCAGGGCTCGGTGCGGTTGGCTACGGTGCATACGCTCAGCTACTACTTCATGGCCGAGGTGGTGGCGCAATTCGTCAGCAGCCGCGAGCACGTCAATCTGTCGGTCATGGGCCGCAGTTCGCCGGAGGTGGTGGCGCTGGTGGAAAGCGGCAAGGCCGACATCGGCTTCGTCTATGACGCCGCGGTGGCCTCTGACGCGCTGGCCTCGACGCCGCTGTTCGACGACGACATGTGCCTGATCGTGCGGCATGGGGTCGCGGTCGAGGATGGCGCCGACCTGGCCGCCATGACGCTGCGGCTGGTGGGTTTTCCGCCGCATTACGCGTTGCGCAAGATGATCCACAGCGCCGGCCTGCAGCCCGAGTTCGTGGCCGAGGCCGAAACCATCGACGCCATGCTCAAGCTGGTTTCCTCGGGGGTGGGCGCCTGTATCCTGCCCTCGCGCATCCCCGACAAGCTGCTGGCCGACTACGGCCTGCGCAAGGTCGTCATCCGCCAGCCGGTGCTGCGCCGGCGGGTGGTGGCCATCACGCTGGCGCAGCGGCCGCCGCTGCCGCTGGTGCGCGAGCTGCTGGACTGCGCCCGCCGCATCGCGCGGGATTGAGTCGGCGTTTACCCGTACCGCTCCGCCGGCGCCCCTGGGGAGCGCCGCGCCGAATAGCTGCTATGAGCGCCGCTGCATGGCTCGCCGGCGGGGCGCTTTCCATACTGTCCGCCAAGGCGCGCCCTCCGTGCGCGCCACCCGACCGCATCAGGAGGCGGCAGCATGGACAACACCCTGCGCGAAAAAGCGTACTTCGACACCCGCGCCACCCAGGAAATGGCGCAGCACCTGCGCGCCGTGCCGCGCACCATCCAGGAGACCATGGCCTATGCCTGCCGCATCCTGGCAATGACCGAGCAGGAAGCCGGCCTGGCCGGCCAGATCAGTGTGCGTTCAGAGCGCCCCGGCGCCTACTGGACGCTGCGCTTCGGCCTGGGTTTCGACGAAGCCACGCCGGCCGACTTCATCGAGGTCGACCGTGACCTGCACACGCTCACGGGCGAGGGCATGGCCAATCCGGCGACGCGTTTCCACCTGTGGGTCTACGAGGCGCGGCCCGACGTGCAATCCATCATCCACACCCATTCGCCCTGGGCCTCGGCGCTGGCGGCGGCGCGCCAGCCGCTGGTGATCGCGCAGATGGACATGACGCCGCTGCACGACGACTGCGCCTTCCTGGGCGAATGGCCCGGGGTGCCGATCGCCGACCAGGAGGGCGTCATCATCTCGGGCGCGCTGGGCGCCAAGCGCGCCATCATCCTGGCGCACCATGGCTACCTGACGGCTGGCGCTTCCTGTGAGGAGGCGACCTACCTGTCGGTCTACCTGGAACGCGCGGCGCGCATGCAGATCCGCGCGCAGGCCTTCGGGCCGCTGACGCCGGTGGACGACGCGCTGGCGCGCGAGGCCCACGACTACCTGCTCAAGCCGTCGATCGTGCGCGCCACCTTCGACTACTGGTGCCGCCAGACGCACGGCGTCGCGCCGCTGCCGCGGCCCGCCCGCTGATTCGACGCCGCTCACATACCTATATCTCCAAGGGGAAGTCACGATGATGACGACCAAGACAGCGCCCGCGCGTTCGCGCCGGGACTACGTAACGGCCGGCCTGGCCAGCATGATGGGCACCACCATCGAGTGGTACGACTTTTTCCTGTACGGCACGGCCGCCGCGCTGATCTTCAACAAGATCTTCTTTCCGTCGTTCGATCCGCTGACCGGCACGCTGGCGGCGTTCGCTACCTATTCGGTGGGCTTTTTCGCGCGGCCGCTGGGCGGCGTGATCTTCGGTCACTACGGCGACAGGATCGGCCGCAAGTCCATGCTGCTGATCACCTTGCTGCTGATGGGGGTGCCCACCATCCTGATCGGCCTGATCCCCGCGTATGAGCAGATCGGCTACTGGGCCGCGGTGCTGCTGGTGCTGATGCGTTTTCTGCAGGGCATCGCGGTGGGCGGCGAGTGGGGCGGGGCCGTGCTGATGGCGGTCGAGCATGCGCCCGAGGGCAAGAAGGGCTTTTTCGGCAGCCTGCCGCAGGCCGGGGTGGCGCCGGGCCTGATCCTGTCGTCGCTGGCGATGGGCGCGGTGGCCGGGCTGCCGGAGCAGGACATGCTGTCGTGGGGCTGGCGCCTGCCGTTCCTGGCCAGCGTGGTGCTGCTGGCGGTGGGCTGGTTCATCCGCGTCAAGGTGGCCGAGTCGCCCGACTTCGAGCAGATGCGCGACAAGGGTGCCAAGGTCGAGGTGCCGGTGGCGGCCGTGCTGCGCCATCACCGGCGCGCGCTGTGGACGGTGGTGGGCGCGCGGCTGGCCGAGGTCACCTGGTTCTACACGGTGGTCACGTTTTCGCTGGCCTACGCCACCGGCACGCTGGGCATTCCCCGTGCGGTGATGCTGGACGCCACCATCTGGGGCGCGGCATTGGCGTTGTTCACCATGCCGCTGTTCGGCATGCTGGGCGACCGCATTGGCCACAAGTGGGTGTTCATGGCCGGCGCGGTCGGTATCCTGGCGTGCGCGCCGCTGTTCTTCCAGTTGCTGGCCACCGGACAGACCGGCTGGATCATCGTCGCGGTATGCCTGGCGGTGGGATTGGTCTACGCTTGCCTGTACGGTCCCGAGGGGACGCTGTTCTCGAGCCAGTTCCCGGCCGAGGTGCGCTACACCGGCATCTCGCTGGCGGTGCAGGTATCCGGCGCGATCGGCGGCGGCCTGGCGCCGATCGTCGCGACCTGGCTGCTGGCGCGCGCCGGCGGCGATCCGAAGTACGTGGTGTGGTACCTGAGCGCGCTGGGCGTGGTGGCGGTGTTCAGCGCCTGGCGCATGCGCGGCGATGCGCCGGCGCGGGAAGCGGTGGGCGTGCCGGCCGGCGCCCGGACCTGAGGACGACATGAAGACCATCGACTATTACTTCTGGCTGAACTCCGACTGGGCCTACCTGGGGGCCGACCGGCTGGAGGCGCTGGCGGCGCGCCAGCAGGCGCGCATCCGCTACCTGCCGGTGGACCTGCCCGAGGTCTATGCGCGCACCGGCGGCGTGCTGCTGGGCCAGCGCGCGCCTGAACGCCGGGCCTACCGGGTGATAGAGCTGGCGCGCTGGTGCCGCAAGCTGGGCATCCACGTCAATCCGACGCCGGCCTACATGTGCCCGGACGCGGGGTTGGCCTCGCGCATCGTGATCGCGGCCGATGCCGCCGGCCTGCCGGTGGCGGCCCTGTACAAGGCCATCCTGGCCGCCGAGTGGTGCGAGGAGCGGGACATCTCGTCGCCGGACACGCTGCGCGCCATCCTGCGGGAACAAGGGTTGGATGCCGGCGCGCTGATGGCCGCCGCCGAACAGCCGGCGGCGCGGCGGGCCTACCGCGACAACACCGACGCGGCGGTGGCGGCCGGGGTGTTCGGCTCGCCGTCGTACGTGTATCGCGGCGAGCTGTTCTGGGGCCAGGACCGGCTGGAGATGCTGGAAGAGGCGGTCGCCGCCTCGCGCTGAACGCAGGCGGGCGCCGCGAGCCCGGGGCGCTTTCGTGGCTCGTGGCGCCATTGTCGTTCGGCCCTGGGCGATGAGGCCGTGGCGGCGCCGTCGCCAGGGCCAGCCAGCGCCGGCGGACCGGCCCGCCGGTCTACTTCGCCGCCGCCTTCACCAGCGGGCAGGTCGACTTGGACAGCGGCATGAAGGCCTCGTCGCCCGGCAGCGTCGCCACCAGCTTGTAGTAGTCCCAGGGCCGCTTGGATTCGGCTGGCGTCTTCACCTCGAACAGGTACATGTCGTGGACCATGCGGCCGTCCTCGCGGATGCGGCCGTTGGTGGCGAAGAAGTCATTGATCGGCATGGCCTTCATCTGCTTCATCACCGCGTCGGGCGCATCGGTGCCTGCGGCCTGCACCGCCTTCAGGTAGTGCATCACCGAGGAATAGGTGCCGGCCTGGCTCATGTTGGGCATTTTCTTGAGCTTGTCGTAGTAGCGCTGCGACCAGGCGCGGGTCTGGTCATTCATGTCCCAGTAGAAGGCCTCGGTCAGCATCAGGCCGGCCGCCGCATCCAGGCCGATGGCGTGGATGTCGTTGATGTACAGCAGCAGGCCGGCCATCTTCTGGCCGCTTTGCGTCAGGCCGAATTCGCGCGCCGCCTTGATGGCGTTGACCGTGTCGCCGCCGGCGTTGGCCAGGCCGACGATCTGGGCGCGGCTGGCCTGCGCCTGCAGCAGGTACGAGGCGAAATCGCTGGTGCCGATGGGATGGCGCGCGGCGCCCAGCACGGTGCCGCCGCGGGCTTTCACCACCTCGGTGGCCGAGGCCTGCAGGGTGTGGCCGAAGGCGTAGTCGGCGGTCAGGAAGTACCAGCTCTTGCCGCCGCGGTCGACGGTGGCGCGGGCGGTGGTGTTGGCCAGCGACCAGGTGTCGTAGGTGTAGTGCACCGAATACGGCGAGCACAGGTCGTTGGTGATGCGCTCGGTGCCCGGGCCGCTGAACACCACGATCTTCTTTTTCTCGCGCGCCACCTCCAGCACCGCCAGGGCGGGCGCCGAGCCGGCCACGTCCAGGATGGCGTCGACCTTCTGCGTGTCGTACCACTCGCGGGCGCGGGCGGCGGCGATGTCGGCCTTGTTCTGGTGGTCGACCACCAGCAGGTCGATTTTCCTGCCCAGCACCTTGCCGCCGAAGTCGTCGATGGCCATCTGGGCGGCCGTGGCGCTGCCCTTGCCGGTCACGTCGGCATAGATGCCGCTCATGTCCAGGATCAGGCCGAGGCGGACGATATCGTCGGAAATGGCGGCGGGGGTGGTCTGCGCCATGCTGGCGGCGCCGACGAACAGGCTGGCGCCGCAGGCCGCGGCCATGGCTGCGGCGCGCGGGAAGCGGCGGGGAGGGGGGCTGCGATGCTGCGAAATCCGGGGCATGGGGGTCATGGTTGTCTCCATTTATGGTTATGCCGGATGCTTGCGGGCACTGCGGGCGCTTTGGCCGGATGGCCGCGCTTTTGTGATGGGTCGGGAACAGCGGGCGAACGCGGGTTGGCGCGTGCGCCGCCGGCCGCGCGTCGGCCGGCGAAGTCTCCTGGGAAGGTCGGTGGCGCTAGCGCTGGCTCAACAGGTCGAACTCCATGCGCACCTTGCGGAACGGAAATTCCAGCCGCGCGAAATACACCACGCGGCCGTCGATGCAGGCGTAGCGGCGCAGTTCGGCCACTGGCGAGGACACCGGGATGCGCAGCGATTCGGCCGACTCCTGGCCGGCCTCGATCACATTGAGCACCTGGCGCGCCTCGCTGATGCGGGCGCCGTAGAACTGGTCCAGCACCGGCGCCACCGTGCTTTTCTGGATGCGGGCGCGATGCTTGCGGAACAGGCTGCTTTCCAGAAATACCTCGCTATAGCAGAACGGCCCGGCCTCGGTGGTGTGCACCCGCCGCAGGTACTGGAAACTGCCGCCGCGCTGCGCCGCGCACGGCATGCCCAGCGTGTCGGGCAGCGGCGAATCGGCGCTCGACTCCACCAGCGACACCGTGCCCAGCTGGTTGCTCAGTTCGACCGTCTCGGCCCAGGTCTTGGGAATCAGCAGCGTCGGCGTCTCCGGCAGGTCGGCGTTGACGAAGGTACCGGACCCGCGCGAACGCCGGATCAGGCCGTCCTGTTCCAGCTGGCCGAGGGCCTGGCGGATGGTGGCGCGCGAGATGCCATAGGTTTCCATCAGCGCTTCCAGCGGCGGGATCTGCTGGCCCGGCCGCCAGGTGCGGTTCTGGATATGGCTGCGAAACAGCGCCGCCGCCTGCAGGTAGAGCGGTTGAGGGCTGTGCGAGAAAAGCGGGCGCGCGGGCATGGTCGGATCGGTCAGGAGGTGGCGGGGGCGGCGAGCAGGGCGTCGGCCATCTCGCGCAGCCGGTGTTTCTGGATTTTGACCGAATTGGCGCTTTCCACGGACGGAAACGCATCCAGCACCGTGAAGCCGGCGGGAACCTTGAAGCCGGCCATGGCCTGCTTGCAGGCCGCCGTCCAGCCGGTCGCGTCGGCGCTGGCGCCTTCCCGCAGCAGCACGAAGGCGTAGGGCACGGTCTTGCCGTCGCGGGTGGCGCCGACCACCTGGCAGGCGCGCACGCCGGGCAGCGTTTCCACCATCTGTTCGATCTCGACCGGATTCACCAGGAAGCCGGACAGGCGCAACGAGTCGCCCATGCGGGTCTGGAACACGAACTGGCGCGGGTTCAGGGTGTAGCCCAGGTCGCCGGTCCGGAAGTAGCCGTCGTCGGTGCAGGCGCGGGCGGTGGCCTCGGGGTTGTCGAGGTAGCCGCGCATGAGGCTGGGCGACAGGATTTCCAGCTCGCCCGATTCGCCGTGCGGCAGGATTGCGCCGCTGGCCGGATCGCGCGCCCGCACCCGCGCCTCGGGATAGATCAGCGTGCCGCCTGGCTGGTGGCGTGCGGCCACGTCGCCCTCGGCGGGGTCGCGCGGCTGGCCGGCCACCAGCGCGATCAGTTCGCTGGACCCATACAGCCCCGTCAGCGGCACGCCGGCCGCGCGCGCCAGGTCCAGCATGTGGTCGAGCGCCGGCGTGAAGCTGGCGAAGCCGAACAGGCGCGCCGAGGCGAATGCGCCGGGCGCGGCCGCGCGCATCATGGCGACCAGCGCCTCGTTGTTGGCGTAGGTGTGGCTGACCCGGTGGCGCTGGATCGCGGCGGCCGATTCGGCCGCGTCGAACACCGGCGCGCACACCACCGGCACGCCCCGCGCCAGCCCGCCCGCCAGCGTGGCGAAGCCGAACGCGCCGCAGAACGGCGCGCTGGCCAGCACGCGGCTGTCGTCGCCGTAGCCGAACGCTTGCGCCACCGCGGCGCCGTGGCGCAGCAGGGTGCCCTGGTCATGCAGCACGAACTTCGGCTGTGAGGTGGTGCCGGACGTGGTGAAGCACAGCACGCCGGCGTCGGGCTGGGGCGGCGGGGGCGTGTCGGCGCAGGCGCGCAGGTCGGCGTAGCGGTGCACCGGCTTGCCGCGCAGCGACGCGGCGGCGGGTTCGTCCGTTTCGGACACGGCGACGATGCCTTGCAGCCGCGCCAGGTGTTCGGGCGCGACGCCGTCCAGGATGCCCTGGAAGTCGATACCCTTGAAGCCGGGCCAGAACACCAGCCAGTCGGCGCCGCCACGGCCGAGGATGTCGGCCAGTTCGAGGGCGCGAAAGCGCGTGTTGACGGCCAGCGCCAGCGCGCCCAGGTGGGCGCAGGCCAGGAAGGTCTCGACCCAGGCGGCGCAATTGGGCAGCCATACGGCCACGCGCTGGCCGGGCCGCACGCCGATGCGCGCCAGGCCGGCGGCCAGGGCGCGGCTGCGCGCGCGCAGTTCGGCGTGGCTGATGGCCCGGTCGCGGTCGATCAGGGCGGGGCGCCCGGGGTGGCGCGCCGCCAGGGCGTCGAGGTGTTGCGAAAAGAGGAGGGAGGATTGCGTCATGGCGTCACACCGTGGCGATCGGCGTCACGGGCGACCCCACCGCGCCCGGCAGGCGCAGCGGCGGCGCGGTCAACAGGAAGCGGTTGCGGCCCTGTGCGTGCAGCCAGTCGGCCAGCGCCTTCAGGTACCACAGCTCGGCCAGCGGCACGCCCAGCTTGAACAGGCAGTGATGATGCAGCGGCAGGATCGAATGGCCGGGGCCGGTGGTGCGCGCCGGATAGGCCTCGACCGCGTAGTTGTCGGCGCAGATCGCCGCGATGCCGCTGCCGGTGATCCAGTCCAGCAGCGCCGGGTCGGCGCCGTCCAGCACCGCGCCGGTCTGCTCCAGCTGGTGCGGATCGGGCTGGCCGGCCATTTCCACCAGCGTTTCGGCGAAACCGGTGCGCAGCACCAGCATGTCGCCCGGCTCGACCACCACGCGCTGCTCGCGCAGCGCCGCCTGCAGCTGGGTATGGCCCACCAGCGTGCGGCCGGGGCCGAAGGCGCGCGCCAGGTCCACCAGCACGCCGCGGCCCTGCATGCCTTTTTCGGCATAGCGGTCGATGCCCAGCCTGCGCGCATACGAGCCGCCCGGCGGGCAGCAGGCGTCGGGGCCGGCGTCCTCGCCGCCGAACACGTCGACGCCGGCGGCATAGCCGTTGTAGTAGACGCGGCGGGCCTGGCCGTCGCCCTGGATGTCGAACTGGGCGCCCACGTGGCACAGGCCGTCCCATTGGGTCGAGTACTGCAGGCTGAGCGTGACCTGGTCGTCCGACAGCACGTCGACGGCGTCGGGCTGCAGGCGCGCCATGGCGAAGTTCAGGTAGGGCGTGCCGTCGCGGAAGGTGGGCTTGAGTTGCGGCGGGTGGCGGCGCGGGTTGAGCACGTTGCCGCCGGGCAGGTCCAGCGGCAGCGACAGGCAGAAGACCTTGCCGGTCCGCACCTCGCGCACCGCCTGCAGCACTTTTTCCTCGGTCAGCAGGTTCAGGCGGCCGATCTCGTCGTCAGCCCCGAAATCGCCCCAGGTCGATCCCTCGGGACGGCGCGTCCAGCGTTTCATGGTTTGTCTCCGGTATGTTTTTCGCGTTCTTGTGAATATAGTACGTATTTACGTACTATAGGAAGTGTCCGCATTCCGCGGGCGCCCATCGACAGCATCCGCCCCGAGGCGGAGCCAGAAGAAATCCGCGCCAAGCGGATTCGCGAGGAGACAGATCCATGACGCATTCCCTGCACAGGCGCGCCGGGCGGCGCGCGCTGGCCACGGCGGCGCTGGCCGTGCTGGCCGCGGCCCCGATCCATGCGGTCCAGGCGGCCGGCTATCCGGAGCATCCCGTCACCGTGGTCGTGCCGTATCCGCCGGGTGGCGGCGCCGACATCTTCGGCCGCGCCATCGCCAACGCGCTGCAGCCGGGCCTGAAGCAGACCGTGCTGGTCGAGAACAAGCCGGGCGCGGGCGGCAACATCGGCATGGCCTACGTGGCGCGCGCCAAGGCCGACGGCTACACGCTGGGCCTGGGCACCATCGGCACGCAGACCATCAACCAGTTCCTGTACAACAACATGGCGTTCGACCCCGAGCGCGACCTGGTGCCGATCGCGCTGGTGTCGACCACGCCCAACGTCATCGCCGTCAGCGCCAAGTCGCCCTACAGGACGGTGGCCGACGTGATCCAGGCGGCGCGCCAGAACAAAGAAAAGAAACTGACCTATGCGTCGCCCGGCATCGGTTCGTCGGTGCACCTGACCGGGGCCTACTTCGAGGCCATGGCCGGCGTGACCATGCTGCACGTGCCGTTCAAGGGCACCTCGGCGTCGCTGCCGGCGGTGGCGGGCGGCCAGGTCGACCTGCTGTTCGACAACCTGCCCGGCGCGCTGGCGCAGATCAAGGACGGCAACCTGGTGCGGGGCGTGGCGGTGACGTCGGCGGCGCGCGATGCCTCGCTGCCCGACCTGCCTACCGTGGCCGAGTCCGGCCTGCCGGGCTTTGACGTGACGGCCTGGTTCGCCCTGTACGCGCCGCGCGGCACGCCGGAGCCGGTGGTGCGCCAACTGATCGAGGCTGCGCGCAGCGGCCTGGGCTCGCAGGCCATTGCCACCAATTTCGCCACCATGGGCGCGCGGCCCGGCACGCTGTTCGGCGCCGACCTGGCCGCGTTCGAAAGGCAGGAACGCGCCAAATGGGGCGGCCTCATCAAGGACAAGGGAATCACGGCGCAATGACAACCCCCATCGCATTGGTCACCGGCGGCAGCCGGGGCATCGGCCGCGCCATCGTCGCGCGCCTGTTGCAGGACGGCTTCGAGGTCGTCAACTTCAGCCGTCGGCCGCCGGACGCGGCGCTGCCGGGCGAAACCTTCCAGTCCGTGGACCTGGGCGATGCCGCCGCCACGGCCGCGGCCGCCGCCGCGCTGGCGGCGGCGCGGCCGGTGCTGCACCTGGTCAACAACGCCGGCGTGATCCAGGTCGCCGACATCGAGGCGGTGACACAGGATGAACTGGCGCGCATGGTGGCGGTGAACCTGACCGCGCCGTTGCTGTTGATGCAGGCGCTGCTGCCCGGCATGCGCCGGGCCGGCTACGGCCGGGTCGTCAACATCGGCAGCCGCGCCGGCCTGGGCAAGCCGGGCCGCACGGTCTACGGCGCCACCAAGTCCGGCCTGGTGGGCATGACGCGCACCTGGGCGCTGGAACTGGGCAAGGCCGGCATCACGGTCAACACCGTGGCGCCCGGGCCGATCGCCACCGAGTTGTTCGACCAGTCCAACCCGCCGGGAGACCCCAGGACGGTGGCGCTGGAGGCCGCCATCCCGGTGGGGCGCATCGGCCGGCCCGAGGACGTGGCGCATGCGGTGTCGTCGTTCCTGGACCGGCGCGCCGGCTTCATGACCGGGCAGGTGCTGTACGTCTGCGGCGGCATGTCGGTCGGTCTGGCCGGGTAGGCGTTCACACGGCGAGGCGCCGCGTGCCGGACCCGGGGCGCCGCCGCGTCAGTCGCGGCGCTCCAGCGGCCAGCGAAGTGGCGGCGTGATCCCCACCTGCAACCCGGCGCCGGCCAGCACGCCGTGCAGCCGGATGGCCTCGAGCGCCAGGACGTTCTCGGCCACCGGCAGGTCCTGCGCGATGAGGTCGCGCGCCCGCTTGACGCCGATGCCCAGCGCCACCGCCAGGCGGGCGACGGCGCTGGCCGTGGGCAGGTCGCCGGCCCGCACCCGCAGCGTGTAGGGCGTGCGGTCCATGATCGGGTGGTTCGGATTGGTGGTCGCCACCATCCAGCCACAGCCGCCGCAGCGCGCGATCAGGCTCAGCCCCTGTTCGGTGACGGTCTGGGGCTGGCCGCATTCGGGGCAGGGGGAGGACGGGGCGGATTCGCTCATGGCGTATGGGAAACGGGCCTGGACGGGATGATAGGGGCAGTCCGCGCGCCGCGGCAACGCCGGCGCAAGGTTTGTCTTGGCGCGACAGGCCCTACGGCCGGCCCGCTGCCCCGAGAGCATGGCGCACGGCCTTGTCCGAGGCCCTGCCGGCCGCGCGCAGGGCGCCTTCGCGCTCGCGCCGCAACTGGCGCAGGACCTCGGCCGGCGTCACGCCGAAATGCGCCGCGAACTTGCGCTGGAAGGTGCGGCGCGACATATGGCAGGCGTCGGCCATGTCGTCCACCGACCAGCGCGCCGACAGGCTGGCCTCGATCTTCTCCACCAGGTCGCGGAACGGCGCCGCCAGGCGGTCCTGCAGGCGCAACGACTGGCTGTACTGGCGCTGGTCGCCGTCGCGCCGCATGAAGACCACCAGGCGGCGCGCCACGTCCTGCGACACCCGCGCGCCCACGTCGCGCTCGATCAGCGCCAGCGCCAGGTCGATGCCGGCGGTCACGCCCGCCGAGGTCCAGACGGCGCCGCTTTCGATGTAGATGCGGTCGTCTTCCACCTTCAGGCCGGGATGCAGCTGGCGCAGGCGGTCGGCCGAGCGCCAGTGGGTGGTGACGCGGCGGCCATCGAGCAGGCCGGCAGCGGCCAGCAGGAAGGCGCCGGTGCACACGCTGCAGGTGCGGCGCGCCTGCGGGCTGCGGCGGCGCAGCCAGGCCAGGGTTTCGCCATGGGCGGCGGCTTGGTCGATGCCGGGGCCGCCCGGCACGAACAGCATGTCGATCGGCGCGTCGTCGTCGGTGGCGAAGGTGGCGTTGACCTGCATGCGCAGGCCCTGGTCCCAGGTGCCGACCACCGGCGTGGCCGCCACGGTGCTCAACTGGTAGCCGGCGCCGCCTTCGTCGTTGGCGCCGCTGAATGCCTGCCAGGGCCCGGCCAGGTCGAGCGGCTGGAAGCCGTCGTACAGCAGGAAGACAATGCGTTTTGGCGCGATCGTGCCGCCATTTGGCGCACGCGCGTCGGCCTGTCGGTCTACGCTGGCGGTTCCATTCTGCGAAGGAGCATCGTCGTGCATGTCAATATTCTCTTGTTCGAAGGGCTGACCCAGCTCGATATGACCGGGCCTTACGAGGTGCTCGCCGCCGCGCCCGGGTTCAGCGTCGATTTTGTCGCAAAATCGCCCGATCCGGTACGCAGCGATCGCGGCCTGTGTTTCGTGCCGACCCAGACGCTGGCGTCGGCGCCGCCCTGCGATCTGCTGGTGGTGCCCGGCGGGCCGGGCACGGATGATGCCATTCTCGACCCGGACTGGGTAGCCTTCACGCGCAGGCAGGCGTTGGGCGCGCGCTACGTCTTCGGCATCTGCACCGGTTCGCTGCTGCTGGGCGCGGCCGGCCTGCTGCGCGGCAAGCGCGCCTCCAGCCATTGGCGCGCGCGCGAACTGCTGGCGCATTTCGGCGCCGTGCCGACCGACGCGCGGCTGTGCGTGGACGGCAACGTCTTCACCGCGGGCGGCGTCACGTCGGGCATCGACATGGCCCTGAAGGTGGTGGCCACGCTGTGCGGCGACGAGGTCGCCAAGCTGATCCAGTTGCAGATCGAATACGACCCCGAGCCGCCGTTTCCCGGCGGCACGCCCAGGACCTCGGAACCGGACATCGTGCGGCAGTACCTGGCGCAGTCGCAGGCGCGCTTCGAGCAGCGCAGCGCCAAGGTGCGCCAGGCCGCGCTCAATGTCCCAGGTGGTCCAGCGGCAGCGGACTCTGCGGCTTGACGGTCTGGATGGCGAAGTTGCTGCGGATGTCCTTCACCCCTGGCAGCTTGAGCAGCGTGGTCAGCAGGAAGCGTTCGTAGGCGCGCAGGTCGGGCAGCACCACCTGCAGCAGGAAGTCCGATTCGCCCGACACCAGGTGCGCCGCCACCACTTCCGGCAGGGCGCAGACTTCCTTGCGGAACTGGTCGGCGTCGCGTTCGTGGTGGCGCTCGACCTTGACGCCGACGAAGACGGTCAGGCCCAGCCCGACTTCGTCCGGCGCCAGCCGGGCTTCGTAGCCCTGGATCACGCCGGCTTCTTCCATCAGCCGCACCCGCCGCAGGCAGGGCGAGGGCGACAGGCCGATCTGCTCGGCCAGCTCGACGTTGGTCAGGCGGCCGTTTTGCTGCAGGGCCTCGAGAATGCGCCGGTCATAGGCGTCCAATTGGCGTTTTGGCATGGAATGAAATTTTGGAGGGATTGATTGGTTCAAGATGCCAATCATGTTATTCCTTTTGGCAGGAATAGCAAGCACATGCCGATGCCTTTTCCCTAGAATGATCGCCATTTCCTGCTGCACGGAGCGTGGCTCATGGCCGATATGGCGTTGTTTCTCGGGGCATTGTTGATTGTCTATGTGGTGCCGGGGCCGGACATGATCCTGCTGCTTGAAACCGGGGCGCTGCGCGGGCGCGGCCAGGCGCTGGCGGTGGCCGTGGGCCTGGCCTTGGCGCGCGCCGCCCACGTGACGCTGGCGGCGCTGGGGCTGGCGGCGCTGTTCAAGACGCATCCGTGGGCCTTCGACGCGGCGCGCGCCGTGGGCGGCGGCTACCTGATCTGGCTGGGCTTGCGGTTGCTGCGCGCCGGGCCCATGTCGTACGGCGTGGCGCACGAGGCGCAGGCGGCCGCGCGCGGCAAAGGGCTTGGCGCGGCGTTGCTCAGCGGGGTGCTGACCAACGTGCTCAACCCCAAGGCGTTGTTGTTCTGCTCGGTGCTGCTGCCGCAGTTCGTGTCGCCCGCGCAGGGGCCGATCGGCCGGCAGTTCGCGTTGCTGGGCGTGATCCTGGTCAGCCTGGGGCTGACCTTCGACGTGCTGTGCGCCCTGGCCGGCGGCGCGCTGGGGCGCTGGATGGCGGCGCATCCGCGGGTGCAGAAATGGCAGGGCGCGGTGTTCGGCGGCGCGCTGATCGCCTTCGGCCTGCGGCTGACGCTGAATCGTTGAGGCGGCCCAGGACGGGAGCCGCGCGGGCGGCGCATGCGGGACGCGCCGGCGGCAAAGAAAAAAAAGGCCTGACTTGCGTCAGGCCTTTTGCCTACTTGCCGAAGGCGAAGGACGCTTCGTCCTGGTCTTGGCCTTGGTCTTCGCCATCGGCGCGCGCCGGCACGGGGCGGGCGCCGTCGGCCAGCATCTCCGCCTGCGTCAGGCCCTTGGTCAGCTCCAGGGCCTGGCGCTCGAACAGGCGCCGGTACAGGCCGCCTTTCAAGCGGATCAACTGGTCGTGGCTGCCTTCCTCGATGATGCGGCCGCGGTCCATCACCAGCAGGCGGTCCAGCGCGCGCACCGTCGACAGGCGGTGCGCCACCACCAGCGTGCTGCGGCCGACCATCAGGCGTTCCATGGCCTGCTGGATCAGCACCTCGCTTTCGCTGTCCAGGCTCGACGTGGCTTCGTCCAGGATCAGGATCGGCGCGTCCGCCAGGAAGGCCCGGGCGATCGCCACCCGCTGGCGTTCGCCGCCCGACAGCTTGACGCCGCGCTCGCCCACCAGCGTCTCGTAGCCCTTGGGCAGGGCCATGATGAAGTCATGCGCGCTGGCCAGCCGCGCCGCCTGCTCGATCTCGGCCTGCGTCGCGCCAGGGCGGGCGTAGGCGATGTTCTCGGCCAGCGTGCGGTGAAACAGCACCGGCTCCTGCTGCACGATGGCGATCTGGCTGCGCAGCGACGCCTGCTTGACCTGGGCGATGTCCTGCCCGTCGATGGTGATGCGGCCGCCGTTGACGTCATACAGGCGCTGGATCAGCTTGATGAACGTGGTCTTGCCCGAACCCGAATGCCCGACCAGGCCGACCCGCTCGCCCGGCGCGATGCGCGCCGAGAAGCGGTCGTACAGCGCCACGTCGTGCCGGCCATAGCGGAAGGTCACGTCCTCGAAGCGGATCTCGCCGGCCGTGACGCGGATCTCGCCCGCGCCGGGACGGTCGTCCACGCCCAGCGGCTGCTTCTCCAGCGCCACCAGTTCCTCCATGTCGTTGACCGAGCGCTGCAGGTTGCGGATGTGCATGCCCACGTCGCGCAGGTGGCCCTGCAGCATGAAGAACATCGTCAGCGCGAAGGTGATGTCGCCGACGCTGGCCTGGTTGCGCGACCACAGCAGCAGCGACGCGCCCAGGATGCCGGCCTGCATCGCCACCAGCATCGCGCCCTGGATGCCGCCGTTGATCGTGGCGCGGATCCAGGTGCGGCGCGTGCGGCGGCGCCACTTGTCGACCACGCGTCCCAGGCGTCCTTCTTCGCGCGTTTCCGCGCCGAAGGCCTTGACCACGGGGTTACAGCTGATGGCGTCAGCCAGCGCGCCGCCCATGCGGGTGTCCCAGGCATTGCCCAGCCGCGCCGCCGGCGCCACATAGCCCAGCGACAGCACCGCCGTCACCGCGATGTACAGCACCGAGCCCAGGCCCACCACCAGGCCCATCACCGGCCAGTGCACGCCCAGCAGCACGGTGGCGCCGACCAGCATCACCACCGACGGCAGCAGCGCCACCAGCAGCGTGTCGTTCAGCACGTCCACCGCCCACATGCCGCGCGTGATCTTGCGCACGGTCGAGCCGGCGAAGCTGTTGGCATGCCAGTCGGTGGAAAAGCGCTGCACGCGGTAGAAGGCGTTGGACACCATGCCGTTCATCATCTTCAGGGTGAAGACGATGATGTTCTGGAACACGCCCTGGCGCAGCAGCGTGCCGCCGATGCCCAGCGCGATCAGCAGCCAGAACGCGGTGACGGCCGCGCCCCAGACCTGCGCGTCGGACGAGGCGCCGGAGGCCACGGCGTCGACCAGCCGGCCCGCGTACAGCGGGGTCAGCACATCGGCCACGGCCGACAACAGGGCCAGCGCGACGATGAGGGTGGTGCGCCAGGGCTGGGCGCGCCAATAGCGGAAGGTAAAGCCGAGGACGTCCTTGAAGGCTTGTCCTCGCAGATCGATTTTTGTTCGATTCATTGCGATCGCCCGGCAACGCGAAGGCGCCGGTTTCCTTTTGGGAAGAAGGTGATACGACCTGCGCCTCATGGCGCGGGCATTGCGTTCAGGGGTTTGGGGCGGGCACGGCGGACCAGTCGCCAGGTAGTCTGGCGATGGGGCCGCGCGGGCGACGACTTAATGGCGTCGCGGAGATACGCGCGGGATGGCGGTATGCGGATTCATCATCTTGCGCCTCCCAGGTGTAGGTGAAGGGAAAAAAGAATGGGCACAGGCCCGAATTGAAGATTCTATAGAAGTGGTGTAGGCGGATCAACCGCGCGAGCGGTGGGGGAATGCTCGCGTGTGGGTTTTTCCCCACGGCGGTAGGTGCGCCGGCGCGCCGCGCCACGTGGGCGCGGCGGCCGGCCAGGCGCCTTACTTCAGGAACCCCGTCGAGATCCACGGCACCGCGGCAATGACCACGATGCCGACCGCCATCGAACCCAGGTAGCCCAGGATGGGGCGGATGCCGGCTTCGGGCGCGACCCGGCCGATGGCGCAGGCGGCGTAGTAGCCCACCCCGAACGGCGGCGCGAACAGGCCCAGGCCCATCGCCAGGATCACCACCATCGCGTAATGGACTTCGTGGATGCCCATCTGGTGCGCGATCGGGAACAGCAGCGGCCCGAACAGCACGATGGCGGGGATGCCCTCCAGCACGCTGCCCAGGATGACGAATGCCACGATCGACACCGCCATGAAGGTGGCCGCGCCGCCGGGCAGGCCCGCCATGGCCTGCGCCAGCTGGGTCGAGAAGCCCGATTGCGTCAGCGCCCAGGCCATGGCGGTGGCGGTGCCGATGATCAGCAGGATCGAGCCCGACAGGCAGGCGGTGTCCACCAGCATGGGCTTGAGCCGCTTGGCGTCGAAGCAGCGGTAGACCAGCAGCCCGATCAGCGTGGCATAGACGATGCCGATGGTGGACACCTCGGTGGCGGTGGCCACGCCCTCGACCACGGCCGCGCGGATCACGAAGGGCAGCGCCAGCGCCGGCAGCGCCACCAGCAGGGCGCGGCCGATCTGGCGGCCGCTGGCCTTGCGCACCGCGCTCAGGTCTTCGCGGCGGTTGCGCCACCAGACCACCAGGCACAGCATCACGCCCAGCACCAGCCCGGGCAGCAGGCCGCCGGTGAACAGCGCCGTGATCGACACGCCGGTGACCGAGCCGATGGTGATCAGCACCAGGCTGGGCGGCACGGTCTCGGTCTGCGCGCCGGTGGCCGACAGCAGCGCCACCAGGTCGCCCTCGTCGGCGCCGCGTTCGCGCATTTCGGGAAACAGCACCGGCGCCACCGCCGCCATGTCGGCCGCCTTGGCGCCCGAGATGCCCGAGACCACGTACATGGCGCCGATCAGCACGTACGACAGGCCGCCGCGCACGTGGCCCAGCAGGCTGGCCAGGAAGGCCACCATGCGCTTGGCCATGCCGGTCATCTCGATCAGCACGCCCAGGAACACGAACAGCGGCACCGCCAGCAGGATCAGGTGCGACATGCCTTCGTCCATGCGCCCGACCACCACCATCATCGGCACGTCGGTGGTCAGCGACAGGTAGCCGAAGGTGGCCAGCCCGAACGAGAAGGCGATCGGCACGCCCGCGAACACCGTGGCCGCCACCACGCCGACGAAGAAGATCAGCAGGTTCAGGTTGCCCAGTCCCGCCAGCACCGGCTGCAGCGCCGTCATGGCGGCCACCACGCCGCCGACCAGCAGCAGCGCCAGGCCGGTGACGCGCCACTGCGCGCGTTCGACCAGCCGCAGCAGCGCGATCAGCAGCATCAGCGCGGTGCCGACCGGCAGGGCCGCGGCGCGCCAGATGTTGGGGATCTCCAGCGCGGCGGTGGTGACGTACCGTTCCTCCGAAGCGTACTCGTAGCCGGGCGCCTGCAGCAGCAGCAGGAACGCCAGCGCCGCCGCCACCGCCACCATGTCCAGCAGCGCGCGGGTGGCGGGCGAGGCGCGGTTGACCAGCGCGCCCATGCGCATGTGCTCGCCGCGGCGGAAGGCGATCACCGCGCCCAGCATGGCCAGCCACAGGAACAGGATCGAGGCCAGCTCGTCGGACCACACCAGCGGCGTGTGCAGCACGTAGCGCGCCACGATGCCCGAGAACAGGATGACGATTTCCGCGACCACCAGGATGGCCGCGGGAATCTCCACCAGGTGGCCCAGGGCATTGTCGGCGGCGATGGCCCAGGGCCGCCGGCTGCCCGGGGCGGCGCCGGCCGTGGGCAGCACTTCCGCCGGATGCGTGAGCGCAGCCCTCATGACAGGCTCCCGGCGGCCTGCTCCAGCAGGCCCCAGGCCTTGTCGCCGTATTTTTCCTTCCAGCTGGCGTAGAAGCCGGCGCGGCGCAGCGCGTCGCGGATGGGCGCGGGGTCGGGGGTGTTGAAGGCCAGGCCCTGCTCGGCCAGCTTGGCCTGCAGCTGATTGTTGAGCGCCAGCACGTCGGCGCGCTCGGCCATGCCGGCGGCGTTGATGTGTTTGGCGACGACCTCGCGGATGTCGGCCGGCAGCTTTTCCCAGGCGCGGCGGTTGCCCAGGAACCAGAAGCCATCCCACATGTGGTTGGTCATCGAGCAGTACTTCTGCACTTCGTACAGCTTGGCGGTCTGGATGATGGCCAGGGGGTTTTCCTGCGCGTCCACCACGCGGGTCTGCAGCGCCGAATAGGTTTCGTTGAAGTTGATGCTGGCCGGCGACGAGCCCAGCGCCTTGAACATCGAGGTCCACAGCGGGCTGACCGGCACGCGGATCTTCAGGTCGCGGAAATCGTCCGGGCCGGTAATGGCGCGCGAGCTGGTGGTGACCTGGCGAAAGCCGTTGTCCCAGATGCGATCCATGACGAACAGGCCCTTGCCATTGATGTCGGCGCGGATGTGGGCGCCCAGGTCGCCGTCCATGGCCTTCCAGACCGAAGCGTAATCGGGGAAGGCGAAGCCCACGCCGCTGATCGACGCGCTGGGCACCAGGGTCGACAGGATCAGGCCCGACAGGGTGAAGAACTCGACGGCGCCGGCGCGCAGCTGGCTCAGGGTGTCGGTGTCGGAGCCCAGCTGGCTGCTGGGGAACACCGCCAGTTCGAAGCGGCCGCCGGTGTCCTTGAGGATGTTCTGCGCGGCCTCGTTGGCGCGCAGGTTCATCGGATGCGAGGGCGGCAGGTTGTTGGCGTACTTGTAACGGAACTGGGGCGCCGCCAGCGTGCGCTGGAACGGGGCCAGGGCAAGCAGCGCGCCGCCTCCCGCGGCGCGCATGAGGTTGCGTCGAGTCGTGTTCATGCTGTCTCCTTGGTTATGAGATCCGGCCGCCGTCGAGGACGGCCGGATAAAGCGCCTTGCCAGGCTTGTTGCTTTATCTTTGCATGAGGTCCATTATATGGACCTACTTACTACCCTTAAATTCATTAAATCATATTGATTCGCTAGCGTAAATCCATAAAACTGGTGCAGAATGAAAAAACAAAATCACATTGATGGTCCACAAAATGGACCTGATGAAAAAACAGGCGGAGACGTGACGGAGACCTCATCCCAGGTCGGTGGCGCCCAGGCGATATCCCGCGCAATGCTGGTGCTGCGCGCGGTGTCGCGCACCCGCGGCGAAGGCGCGGGCCTGCTGGCGTTGACGCGCGACACGGGCATGAGCAAGCCCACCGTGCACCGCATCCTGGCCGCGCTGGCCGCCGAAGGCATGGTCGAGCAGGACCTCGCCAGCCGCCGTTACTTTCTCGGGCCCGAATGCCACGTGCTGGGCAACATCGCCAGCGAGCGCTTCGGCATCAACCGGCTGGCCGCGCCGGTGGTGGCGCGGCTGGCCCACGAATGCGGTGATTCCGCCTTCTTTTCGCTGCGCCGCGACGTGTTCGCGGTCTGCGTGCTGCGCGAGGACGGCGACTACCCGCTCAAGACCCACGTGCTGTTGCCCGGCGATCGCCATCCGCTGGGCATCGGCGCCGGCAGCCTGGCCATCCTGGCGGCGCTGCCCGACGACGAGGTCGACGCCTGCCTGCAGGCCAATGCCGGCCTGATAGAACGGCGCTATCCGCATTACTCCGTGCCGCTGATCCGCACGCTGGTCGATGAGGTGCGAGAACAGGGCTATGCCGTGAACCGCGGCCTGGTGGTGCCGGGTTCGTGGGGCATCGGCATGCCGCTGCGCGACGAGCAGGGCCATGTGCTGGGCGCGCTCAGCATCGCCGCGGTCGAATCGCGCATGGACGAAGAAAGGCAGTTCCAGCTGGCCAAGCTGTTGTCACGCGAGGCCAAACGCCTGCTTGCGCAGGCCAACCCGGCAGGCCGCGAGGCGCGGGCGCGCCCGCCGGCCGCCAAGCCCAAGCCCTGATCCGCCATGCCGGCGGGGCGGGGCTGCCAACAGAGGAGACAGCAATGAGCAAGCGTGCCGTCATCGTGGGGTGGTCGCACATCCCATTCGGCAAACTCGACGACCCCGACACCGAAAGCCTGATGGCGCGGGTATCCGGCGCCGCGCTGGAGCACGCGGGCGTGAGTCCGCAGGCCGTGGACGGCATCTATGCCGGCGTCATGAACAGCGGTTTCCAGAAGCAGGATTTCCAGGCCGCGCTGGTGGCCCTGGCCGATCCGGCATTGGCCCATGTGCCGGCAACCAGGCTGGAGAACGCCTGCGCCACGGGGTCGGCCGCGCTGTACGCGGCCATGGATTTCATCGAGGCCGGGCGCGGCCGCGTGGCGCTGGTGGTGGGCGCCGAGAAAATGACCGCCCGCTCCACCGAGGACACCGGCGATATCCTGCTCAATGCCAGCTACCGCAAGGAAGAAGCCACGCTGCCGGGCGGCTTTGCCGGCGTGTTCAGCCGTATCGCCACGGCCTATTTCGAGCGCCATGGCGACCACGGCGAGGCGCTGGCCCGCATCGCCGCCAAGAACCACGCCAACGCGCTGGACAATCCCTATGCGCAGATCCGCAAGGACCTGGGCTTCGAGTTCTGCAATACCGTTTCCGAAAAAAATCCCTATGTGGCGGCGCCGCTGCGGCGCACCGATTGCTCGCCCATTTCCGACGGCGCGGCGGCGCTGGTGCTGGCCGACGCGGAAACGGCGGCGGACCTGCGCCGCGCCATCGGCTTTCGCGCGCGGCGCCACGTCAATGACTTCCTGCCGCTGAGCCGGCGCGATCCCATCGCCTTCGAGGGCGCGGCGCGGGCCTGGCGCGAGGCCTTGGCCGAGGCCGGCGCGACCCTGGACGATTTGAGCCTGGTGGAGACGCACGACTGCTTCACCATCGCCGAATTGATCGAGTACGAGGCCATGGGCCTGGCGCCGCGCGGCCATGGCGTGCGGGCATTGCGCGAAGGCTGGGTGCAGAAGGGCGGGCGCCTGCCCGTCAACCCGTCGGGCGGACTCAAGGCCAAGGGCCATCCGGTGGGCGCCACCGGCGTGTCGCAGCACGTCATGGCGTGCCTGCAACTGGCCGGCGAGGCGGGCGCCATGCAGGTGCCGGACGCGACGCTGGCCGGCGTCTTCAACATGGGCGGCGCGGCCGTGGCCAACTACGTCAGCATCCTGGAGCGCGTCAAATGAGCGGCCCGTTGCAGCAGGTCGCGGCGCCGCCCGGTGGCGTGGCGCCGGTATCGCGGCGGGTGATGAACCTGGCGCATTTCCTGGTGCAGGCGGCGCGCCGCCATCCGGCGCGCGCCGCGCTGGTCTGCGGCCAGGCGCGCCTGAGCTGGCGCGAGCTGGACGCGCGCACCGCCGCGCTGGCGCGGGCGCTGGCCGAGCACGGGGTGG
Organism: Achromobacter sp. CSND-B12; assembly: GCF_052906545.1. Classification (NCBI taxonomy): domain Bacteria; kingdom Pseudomonadati; phylum Pseudomonadota; class Betaproteobacteria; order Burkholderiales; family Alcaligenaceae; genus Achromobacter; species Achromobacter sp. CSND-B12. The sequence continues at coordinate 5,755,676 of NZ_JBREGJ010000001.1, forward strand.
GCAAGGGCGACCGGGTGCTGGTTCACGCGCGCAACAGCTTCGCGTTCGCCGAAACCCTGTTTGCCGTGTTGCGGCTGGGCGCGGTCTGGGTGCCGACCAACTGCCGCATTTCACCGGACGAGGCCGTCTACCTGGCGCGGGCGGCCGGGGTCAAGGCCTTCCTGTGCGAGGGCCAGTCGCCGGCGCACGCCGCGGCGGTGGCGCAGGCCATGCCGGACCTGGCCCTGCTGGCGCGACTGGGCCCGGGCGAGTTCGGCGCGGCCGACACCGCCTCCCTGATCGATGCACGCCTGCAGGACGCGCCGGCGGCCTGCGTCGACGTGGACTACGACGACCCCTGCTGGTTCTTCTTCACTTCCGGCACCACTGGCCATCCGAAGGCGGCGGTGCTGACGCATGGCCAGATGGCCTTCGTGCTGACCAATCACCTGTGCGACCTGATGCCGGGCACCACCGAACACGACGTCAGCCTGGTGGTGGCGCCCTTGTCGCATGGCGCGGGCATCCATTTCCTGACCCAGGTGGCGCGCGCGGCCGCCACCGTGCTGCCGGAGGGCGAGCGCTTCGACCCGGAAGAGGCCTGGCGCCTGGTGCAGGCGCACCGGGTGACCAACATGTTCACCGTGCCGACCATCGTCAAGCTGCTGGTCGAGCATCCGGCGGTGGACGCCTTCGACCACACCAGCCTGCGCTATGTGATCTACGCCGGCGCGCCGATGTACCGCGAAGACCAGAAGCGCGCGCTGGCCAAGCTGGGCCGTGTGCTGGTGCAGTACTTCGGGCTGGGCGAGGTCACCGGCAACATCACCGTGCTGCCGCCGGCGCAGCACCATGACGGCGACGGCCCCGAGGCGCGCGTGGGGACCTGCGGCTACGAGCGCATCGGCATGCAGGTCAGCATCCAGGACGAGGCCGGCAACCCGCTGCCGGCGGGCCGGACCGGGGAGATCTGCGTCTGCGGGCCGGCGGTGTTCGCCGGCTACTACGACAACCCGGCCGCCAACGCCAAGGCCTTCCGCAACGGCTGGTTCCGCACCGGCGACCTGGGCTATCAGGACGACGCGGGGTATCTCTACATCACTGGCCGCGAATCCGACATGTATATCTCGGGCGGTTCCAACATCTATCCGCGCGAGGTCGAGGAAAAGGTGCTGGCGCATCCGGCGATCGCGGAGGCGGCCGTGCTGGGGGTGCCGGACCCGGTGTGGGGCGAGGTGGGGGTGATGGTGTGCGTGCTGCGACCCGGCGAGACACTGGAAGAGGAGGCCCTGCTGGCCTGGCTCGGATCGCGCATGGCGCGCTACAAGCTGCCGCGCCAGGTGTTCTTCTGGGATGCGCTGCCGCGGTCGGGCTACGGCAAGATCACCAAGAAGCTGGTGCGCGAGGCCCTGCGCGAGCGGGGCTGCCTGGCGCCTGCCTAGGAAACGGGGCCGCCGCGCGGCGGCCGCGCAAGAGGGTGCGGACATCGCGAACACATCGCGAGCACACAACGAGGAGACCGAGTCATGGATGGAGCGCAGGAAGCGGTGCTGGTCACGGGAGGCGCGTCGGGCATTGGCCTGGCCGTCGCGCGTGGCCTGCTGGGCGCGGGACGCCGGGTGCTGGTGGCCGACGTGTCGCAGGAACGACTGGACGAGGTGCGAGGCCTGGCGCCGGCGGATCGGTTGGGCTGCGTGCGGATGGATGTGTCCGACGAGGCGCAGGTGAGCGAGGCGATCGCGAGGCTGGAGTCCGACTTCGGGCCGATCGCCGGGCTGGTCAATTCGGCGGGTATCGGCCGCGACGTGCCGTTCCTGGAGACCGACGCGGCGTTGCTGCGGCGGATCCTGGAAGTGAACCTGGTGGGGTCGTTCGTGGTGGCGCGCGAGGCGGCCCGGCGCATGCGCGATCGCGGCCGCGGGTCGATCGTGAACATCGCGTCCGTGTCGGGCATCCGCGGCAACGCGGGCCGGGCGGCGTACGGGGCTTCCAAGGGAGGCGTGGTGACGCTGACCCGGGTGATGGCGGTGGAGCTGGCCGCCTACGGCATCCGCGTGAACGCGGTCGCGCCCGGGCCGATCGAGACGCCGCTGGTGAGCCAGATGCACACGGATGAGGCGCGCGCGGCCTGGCGTCGGGTGGTGCCGCAGCATCGCTACGCGGCGCCGGAGGAACTGAACGGCACCATCGGCTGGCTGCTGGACGAGTCGCAGTCCAGCTACGTGACCGGGCAGGTGATCTGTGTGGACGGCGGCTTCACCGCGGCGGGCATGCTGCCGGCGGTGCATTGACGCCCGCGTTTTCAGCTTTCATTCCCATCTTGCGCCACAAGCGCACGGAGTGCACATCATGCGAACCACCACCGTGGATCGTTCGTTGCGGGGATCACCGGTATTGCCCCGCCCCAGGACGCTGATACACCCGGGAGCCTTCAACCCGGTCCGGATACACAGCCGCTGCGCGCGGCGCGGCCGCCATGTCCGGCTGGCGCTGCAGCCCGGCGCCAGCCTATTCGAGGCGCTGGTCAATGGCCTGGCGCCGCTGGGCGTGGAGAACGCCTCGATGACGCTGCTGAGCGGCGAATTCAGCCATCTCGACTACTGCACCGCGCCGCCGGACCCGGCGCATCTGCGGGTGGTGGCGTACACCGCGCCGATCGCGGCGGGCGCGGCCACGCTGATCTTCGGCAACGCCACGCTGGGCAAGGGCGACAACGGCGAGCCGCTGGTGCACTGTCACGCGGCGTTTTGCGATCAGGGCGGGGCGCTGCTGGGCGGGCACCTGATTCCGCAGACATCGATCGTGGGCGCGGGGCCGGTGACGGTACTGGTGACGGCGCTGGAAGGGTTCGAACTGCGCGCCACTTATGACGCCGAAACCAATTTGCGGCTACTGCAGCCGCGGGAGATCTGACGATGATGCCGGCCGAGGTCGAAAGCGGAAGCATGGGGCGGGTGGCGTATGCGCGCATCGGGCCCAACGAGGATCTGGTGCAGGGGGTGGAGAAGCTGTGCCTGGCGGAGGGGTTTCGCAACGCCTTCGTGCGCGGCGCGCTTGGGAGCCTGGTGGATGCCTGCCTGTATGCGCGGGGCGGGGAGGTGCGGCAGCTGGAGGGGCCGGCGGTGGAGATCGTGAGCCTGGCGGGAGAGGTGCGCGCGCAGGCGGACGGGTCGGTGGTGGCCTCGCTGTCGGGGGTGGTGGCGGACCCGGCGGGGCGGGTGCACGGCGGGGTGTTCGTCCCGGGGGCGAACCCTGTCTGCATGACGTTCGAGGTGACGCTGGAGGAGTGGCTGCCGGACGGCGGTTGAGGCGCGGGCGGGTGAGGCGCGATGCGGCGGCCGGGACGGATACACTTGGCCACCCATGCGCCAAGGAAAATGACATGAAACGCACCCTGTCGGCCGGCATCAGACTGGCCCTTGCGGCCTGCCTGATCTTCGCCGCGCTGTTTGTCGTCATCGGCGGCTGGACCACGGGCTATTCGTTGGAAAGCGTGATCTGGCTCGCGCTGACCGGCGCCATCTTCGGCGCGATCGGGGCGCCGGTCATCGAGCCGAAAGCGTTCCGCTATCCGGCGCTGTGGCAGGTCGGCTGCGCCGTGGCGGGATGCCTGCTGGTCGCGGCCCTGCTCGGCGCCGGCATCGACGGCTACCTGCTGGCCGTCGCGCTGGGCGTCCTGCTCGGCTATCTCGCGCCGTACTGGATCACGCGCGTCACGGGCCCTTGACCGGCCCTGGCCGCGGCCGCGCCGCCGGCTGCTTCGCGCGAAATCCGGCAAAGCCGCTCCAGCACTGCTGCGTGTAGCTGTAGAGCGCGTCCTGCGCCTTCAGCGGGCTGCGGCCGGCCAGCCGCGCGAGGACGTAGTGGCCCTGGCGCTGGGGATCGGGCGGCAGCGGTACTTCCACGAGCTGGCCGGCCTGCTGTTCCTGGCGGGTGACGCAGATGACGCCCAGCAGCAGGGTGTCGGTGGCGAGGGCCAGGCGGACCAGCGGGTCGAGATTCTCGCAGCGCACGCTGACCATCTGTTCGGGCGCGCCGGCGGCGCCCAGGGTTTCGGCCAGGCGCAGCGCGACCTCGGGACTGAGGGTACTGGAGGCGACCGGGTATTGGCGGATGTGCTCGATGGCGGGGCGGCGGTGGGCCAGGATGGGATGACCCTTGCGGCAGACCATGCCGGCGCGCAGGGGGGCGAGGGGGCGGGTTTCGATGTCGGCGGCGCCATGGAGCATGCGGGCGTCGCAAACCATGGCGTCGATGCGTTCGGCGCGCAGCAGGTCGACCAGGGCGGCCGTGGTGCCCAGTTCGGCGGCCACGCGCACCTGCGGGTAATGGGTGGCCATGTGGGCCAGGAAGGGCGTGAGCAGCAGCGAGGCGGGCGTGGGACTCAGCCCGATCGAAAGCGCGCCGGATTCGCCGCCGGCCAGGGTCTTGAGTTCGCGGCGCAGTTCGGCTTCCTCGTAGCGCATGCGGCGGGCGCGTTCGGCGACGCAGGCGCCGTAGGGCGTCAGGCGCACCTGGCGGGTGCCGCGGTCCAGCAACGGCAGGCCAAGCTCGGCCTCCAGCGCCTGGATGCTGCGGCTGAGCGCGGGCTGCGACAGATTGACCTTGTCGGCGGCGCGCGAAAAGGTGCCGTGTTCGACCACGGCGAGCAGGTGCTTGAGTTTCTGGAAGTCCATGTTCCAACCGCATGAATCGTATGAATTAAATGCATTGGAATTATAGATAGCGGCTCCGTATCATGGTCCGCGGACGGCGCCCGGCAGAGGCGCCGCCATCGCCCGCGGCAGGCTCGCGGCGCGGTCCCATTCGATACGGAGACAGATTCAATGAAGCAGCATGTGTTGTCGGCCGCCCTGGTGGCGGCCTGTTCCTGCCTGCCCGCGATGGCGCAACCCGTGGCGCAAGCCGCGGGCCAGGAGTCCGCGGCCGTCGCGGCCCCGGCGCAAGGCGTCGACGGCAAGGTCACGATCCGGCGCGACGCCCATGGCATGCCGCACGTCTACGCTGACACGGTGTACGGCATTTTCTACGGCTACGGTTACGCGGTGGCGCAGGACCGGCTGTTCCAGATGGAGATGGCGCGGCGCAGCACCCAGGGCCGGGTGGCCGAAGTGCTCGGCGCGTCGATGGTGGCGTTCGACAAATCCATCCGCGGCAATTTTTCGCCCGAACGCATCCAGCGCCAGCTGGCGGCGCTGCCGGCCGCCGACCGCCAGGTGCTGGACGGCTACGCGGCCGGCATGAACGCCTGGCTGGCGCGGATCCGCGCGCAGCCGGGGCAGTTGATGCCCAAGGAATTCAACGACCTGGGCTTCGCGCCGGCCGACTGGACCGCCTACGACGTGGCGATGATCTTCATCGGCACCATGGCGAACCGCTTCTCTGACGCCAACAGCGAGATCGACAACCTGGCGCTGCTGACGGCGCTCAAGGACAGGCACGGCGAGGCCGAGGCCATGCGCATCTTCAACCAGCTGCGCTGGCTGACGGACAGCCGCGCGCCGACCACGGTGCCGCCCCAGGAGGGCAGCTACCAGCCGGCCGTGTTCCAGCCGGAAGGCGCGGACCAGCTGGCCTACGCGCTGCCGCGCTACGACGGCACGCCGCCGATGCTCGAACGCGTGGTGCGCGATCCGGCCACGCGCGGCGTGGTCGATGGCGCGCCCGCCACGCTGCGGGCTCGACTGGCCGAGCAATACGCGCAATCGGGCCAGCCGGGCATCGCAGGCTTCCCGACCACCAGCAACATGTGGATCGTGGGCCGTGACCATGCCAAGGATGCCCGTTCGATCCTGCTGAACGGCCCGCAGTTCGGCTGGTGGAATCCGGCCTACACCTACGGCATCGGCCTGCACGGCGCCGGCTTCGACGTGGTCGGCAACACGCCGTTCGCCTATCCCTCCATCCTGTTCGGCCACAATGCGCACGTGGCCTGGGGCTCGACCGCGGGCTTCGGCGACGATGTCGACATCTACGCCGAGAAGCTCGATCCGGCCGACCGCAACCGTTATTTCCACGACGGCCAATGGAAGACGCTGGAAAAGCGCACTGACCTGATCCTGGTGAAGGACGCGGCGCCGGTGACGCTGGATGTGTACCGCAGCGTGCATGGCCTGATCGTCAAGTTCGACGACGCGCAGCACGTGGCCTATGCCAAGGCGCGCGCCTGGGAGGGCTTTGAACTGCAATCGCTGATGGCCTGGACCCGCAAGACGCAGTCGGCCAACTGGGAACAATGGAAGGCGCAGGCGGCGCGCCACGCGCTGACCATCAATTGGTACTACGCCGACGACCGCGGCAACATCGGCTACGCGCACACGGGCTTCTATCCCAGGCGCCGGCCGGGCCACGATCCGCGCCTGCCGGTGCCGGGCACCGGCGAAATGGACTGGCTGGGCCTGTTGCCGTTCTCGACCAATCCGCAGGTCTACAACCCGGGCCAGGGGTTCATCGCCAACTGGAACAACCAGCCGATGCGCGGCTATCCCTCCACCGACCTGTTCGCCATCGTCTGGGGGCAGGCCGACCGCTATGCCGAGATCGAGACGCGCCTGAAGGCCATGACCGCCAACGGCGGCAAGGTCAGCCCGCAACAGATGTGGGACCTGATCCGCACCACCAGCTATGCCGACGTCAACCGCCGCCATTTCCTGCCGTTCCTGCAACGCGCGGTGCAGGGGCTGCCGGCCGACGATCCGCGCGTGCGGCTGGTGGCGGGGCTGGGGGGCTGGGACGGCATGATGACCAGCGAGCGCGAGCCGGGCTACTACGACAACGCCGGCCCGGCGGTGATGGACGCCTGGCTGCGCGCGATGCTCAAGCGCACCCTGGCCGACGAGATGCCGGCCGACTTCTTCAAGTGGTACAGCGCCACCGGGTATCCGACGCCGCAGGCGCCTGCCACCGGCTCGCTCAACCTGACCACCGGCGTGAAGGTGTTGTTCAACGCCTTGGCGGGTCCGGCTGCCGGGGTGCCGCAGCGGTATGACTTCTTCAATGGCGCGCGCGCCGACGATGTCATCCTGGCGGCGCTGGACGACGCGCTGGCGGCCTTGCGCCAGGCCTATGGCAAGGATTCGGCCGCGTGGAAGATCCCGGCGCCGCCGATGGTGTTCGCGCCCAAGAACTTCCTGGGCGTGCCGCAGGCCGACGCCAAGGCGGTGTTGAGCTATCCGGCCACGCAGAACCGCGGCACCGAGAACAACATGACGGTGTTCGACGGCAAGTCGGTGCGCGCGGTGGACGTGGTGGCGCCGGGGCAGAGCGGCTTCGTCGCCCCGGACGGCACGCCGTCGCCGCACACCCGCGACCAGTTCGACCTGTACAACAGCTTTGGCAGCAAGCGGGTGTGGTTCACGGCGGACGAGGTGCGGCGCAACGCTACGTCGGAAGAGACGTTGCGCTACCGGCGGTAAGGTCGCGCGCGCCCTGGTGGCTGGCAAGCCTGGCGTACGCGCCTTGCTTGCGCAGCAGCTGGTCATGGGTGCCGGCCTCGGCCAGGGCGCCGTTGTCCAGCACCAGGATCAGGTCGGCGTCGCGGATGGTGGCCAGGCGGTGCGCGATCACCAGCGTGGTCCGGTGCCGCATCAGCACATCCAGCGCGCCACGCACCTGCATCTCGGACAGGGTGTCCAGGTGCGAGGTGGCTTCGTCCAGGATCAGCACCGGCGCGTTCTTCAGGAAGGCGCGGGCGATCGAGATGCGCTGGCGCTGGCCGCCGGACAGCTGCATGCCGCGTTCGCCCACGCGCGTGGCCAGGCCCTCGGGCAGGCTGCGCACGAAATCGCCGAGCGCGGCCTGTTCCAACGCCCGCGCCAGTTCCTCGCGGCTGGCGTCGGGACGCGCCAGGCGGATGTTGCCCTCCAGCGTGTCGTTGAACAGATAGGTGTCCTGCGTCACCAGCGCCACGCGTTCGCGCAGGCCGTCCAGCCGCAGCTGGCGCACGTCCACGCCGTCGAGCTTGACCGCCCCCTGGCGCGGATCCCAGAAGCGCAGCAGCAGGCTGGCCACGGTGCTCTTGCCCGCGCCCGAGGCGCCGACCACGGCCACGGTGGCGCCGGCCGGCACGGTGAAGCTCAGGTCGCGCAGCGTGTCCTGGCTCTTGCCGGGATAGGTGAAATACACGTGGTCGAACGCCAGCGACAGACCGTGCGGCGCCACCGGCGGCGGCAGCGGGCCGTCGGTGACCGGCTCGGGCTCGTTGTTGACCACGTGCAGGCGGCGGGTGGCGGCGATGGTGTCGGCCAGCTGGCGGCTGACCTGGGAGATCTCCGACACCGGCAGGAACGTGGCCAGCGCGATCAGCACCAGCAGCGGCAGCATGCTGGCCGACAGGGCGCCGGCGGACACCTGCAGCGCGCCGACCACGGCCACGGCCAGGCCGCCCAGGCCCATGGCGGTCTCGAACCAGGCGGTCTGGCGCGACAGGTCGCGCAGGATATCCAGGCGGCGCACGCGGTACTGATCGGCGACCTTGAGGAATTCCTCGCGGCGGCGGCCGGTGGCCTGGAACGCCGTCAGGTCGGCCAGGCCCTGGATGGTGTCGGTGGTGTGCGCGCTCATCTCGCCCAGCGCCTGGCGGGCGTGGTCGCCCAGCGCGTCGACCTTGCGGCGTCCGCGCACCGGCGACACCAGCGCATAGGCCAGGAACGGCAGCAGCGCCAGCGCCACGGGCCAGCTGTAGAAGGCCAGGAAGCCCAGCACCGACAGCGGCACCAGCACCGAGACGATGGCCGGCGCGATGGTGTGGGCGTAGAAGTACTCGACCATTTCGACGTCCTGCGTCGCCAGCGCCACCAGGTCGCCGGAGCGGCGTTGCAGCAGGTAGGCGGGCGCCAGCCGCTCCAGCTTGTCGTAGAGCTTGACGCGCATGTCGGCCAGCAGTTGGTAGGCCATGGCGTGCGCCAGCCACGATTCGAGCCAGTGGAACAGCGCGGCCAGCGGCGCGGCGATCAGCAGGCCGACGATCAGCGCGGAGGTGTCGCGGCCGTCGCGGATGGCGGCCACCACCAGCGCGCTCAGCACGCCGACGCCGATGAAGGCCGCCACCCGCGCCACGCCAAGAAGGATGGTGGCGATCAGGGTGCCGCGCCAGGGTTGCACCACCGACAGCAGGGTCGCCAGCGTGGCGCGCCAGCCGACCTGTTCGGCATCGGCATCCAGCGAGCGCAGCGCCGGGCCCTGGCCGCCGGCGTCATCGTCATTGCCGTGGGCGGCGGGCGTGGCCGCGCGCGCCATCGCGGCCTGCGCGGGCGCGGCCGGCGCGGCCAGCGCCAGGGCCTGTTCATGCATCAGGCGGTAATACAGGCCGCGCTGGCGCATCAGCGCATCGTGCGGGCCTTGCTCGACCACGCGGCCCTGGTCCAGCACCAGGCAGCGGTCGGCGCCGATCACGCTGGCCAGGCGGTGCGCCAGGATCAGCGTGGTGCGGCCGGCCATCAGGCGGTCCAGGGCCTGCTGGATCAGCGCTTCGTTCTCGGTGTCGACCGACGACAGCGCCTCGTCCAGGATCAGGATGGGCGCGTCGCGCAGCAGGGCGCGGGCGATCGCCACGCGCTGGCGCTGGCCGCCCGACAATTGCAGGCCGCGTTCGCCGATGCGGGTGGCGTAGCCTTGCGGCAGCGCCATGATGAAGTCGTCGATGTTGGCGGCGCGGGCGGCGGCGCGCACCTCGTCATGGCTGGCGTCGGGCCGGCCCAGCCTCAGGTTCTCGTCGATGGTGCCGTGGAACAGCGTGATGTCCTGGCTGACCAGCGCCATCTGGCCCAGCAGCGTCTGCGTGTCGAGCTGGTTGACGTCGTGGCCGCCGACGCGGATGGCGCCGGCCTGCGGCACGCACTCGCGCAGCAGCAGGCGCACGATGGTGGACTTGCCGGCGCCGCTGGGGCCGACGATGCCGACGCGTTCGCCGGCGGCGACGCGGAACGACAGGCCCTGGTGCGCCGGGCGCTGCGGCGAATACGAGAACACCACCGCGTCGAATTCGATAGTGGGGTCGAGCCGCGCGGGGGCGGCGCCCGCCTGCACGGCGGGGGCGGCGGTCAGTGGCTGCGCGTCCATCAGCGCGTGGATGCTGGCGGCGGCCGATTGGCCCAGCATGCCCCGGTGCAGCACCGAGCGCAGGTCGCGCAGCGGGCGGAAGATCTCGGTGCCGGCCATCAGCACGATCAGCAGCGCTTCCACGCTCATGTCGCCGGCGGCCACGCGCCAGGCGCCCACGGTCAGCGCCAGCGCGGCGCCCAGCGCCACGCCCAGGTCGCTGATGCCGCGCGTCAGCAGGCTCACCGACAGCACCCAGAAGGTGTTGTCCGACAGGGCCCGGGCGCGGGCGGCCAGGCGCTCGCCCCAGGCCTTGCCCTGGCCGTACGATTTCAGTGTCGGCAGGCCCTGGACGGCGTCCAGGAATTCCTCGCCGAATTCGTTCAGCGAGCGGGTGCGCGCCAGGCTGGCGCGGCGGTCGAGCATGTGCACGGCCATCGGCCCGAACAACGCGAACAACGCCGCGACCAGGAACACCAGCGCGGTCGGCACGTCCCAGAAGGCGATGACCGCGAAGATCGCGAACGGCGCGGCCGCGGCGATGGCGACCTGCGGCAGGTACTGGCCGAAGAAGGTCTGCAACTGCTCCACGCCGTCCACCACCGTCAGCATCACGCCGCCGGTGCGCTGGTTGGCGAACCAGGCCGGCCCCAGCGCCACGATGCGGTCGTAGAGCCGCGCGCGCAGCGTCTGCTGCACCTGCGCCGAGCAGCGGTTGGCCTGCACCGTGCGCAGGTGGTCGAGCAGGGCGCGCAGCAGCACCATGGCGCCGGCGCACAGGGCCGGCGCGAGCCAGTCCTGCCAGGGCGCGCCGTCGAACACGCGCGCCAGCAGCTGGCCCAGGAAAACGTAGCGGGCGATGCCCGCGGCCAGCGCCAGCAGGCCGAGGAAAATGCCGCCCGCCATGCCGGCGCGCAGCCCCGCGGTCAATTGCCAAAGCCTCGAATCGAAATACATATCAATGCTCCTTGCAGAGCCTGCATGGTCACGCATCCGGCCCTTGCGCGATAGCGATAGTTATTCAATCATGGGTTGAGATAAACTCAACCCATGTCGACCCTGCCCACCCATATGCCGCCGCTGGCGGCGCTGCGCGCCTTCGAGGCCGTCGCCCGCCTGGGCAGCCTCAGCCGCGCCGCGGCCGAGCTCAACGTCACCAAGAGCGCCGTCAGCCATCAACTGCGCGCGCTGGAGGCCGACCTGGGCGTGAGCCTGCTGCGCCGGGGCGGCACGGTGCGCCGCGCGGAAACCACCGAGGCCGGCGCCGCGCTGCTGGTGTCGGTACAACAGGCCTTGACCCTGCTGGAGACCGCCTGCCGCCATGCCCGCAGCAGCGCGCGCGGCAAGCGGCGCTACAACCTGAACGTGTCGGCCAACCCCTCGCTGGCCGCGCTTTGGCTGGCGCCGCGCATCGGCCGCTTCATCGAACTGCACCCGGACATCGATATCCAGGTGTTTCTGCACGCCAGCCAGGACCCGGCCTGGAAAGCGCAGGACATCGACCTGGCCTTCCTGCACGTGCGCGCTCTCGGCCCGCACCTGGCGGCGCCGGGCGATATCCCGCTGATGACGGAAACCGTGGTGCCGGTGTGCAGCCCGGCGCTGGTCGCGCCCGACGAACGCGACGACCCCGCGGTCTTCACGCGCCACCGCTGGCTGGAGGAAAAGCACATCGATAGTCCCGAAACCGACTGGCGCACCTGGCGTCCGCGCCTGGGCCTGCCGGAAAGCGCCGGCCAGGATCCGCTGGTGCTGAGCGGCCTGAGCACGGTGGTGGCGGCGGCCGCCGCCGGCGTCGGCATCGCGCTGGGGCGCGCGCCATTGATCGACGAGGAACTGGCCAGCGGCCGGCTGGTGACGCTGGCGCCGGGGCTGCGCATGCCGGGCTCGTGGGGATACGTGATGCGCATCCACGCCAACCGGCCGATGGACGCCTCGTTGCCGGCGCTGGTGGAGTTCCTGGCCGAGGAGGGGCGCGGCGCGACGATGTCGTGGCGTCAGCTGGGCGCGGCCTAGTGTGCTGTCCCGTGGATTTCGTGCGGGCGTATCCACGGGACAGCACACTGGCCGTAGCGCAGCCGCTGGCGCCAGGGCTGGACGCTGGCGGGCCGGCTGCCATGACGCCGCTTTCCTTCCATCGCTGCCCATCGATCGCTTCTACTCAATATTCGCCGCGCTGATATAGCGGGCGCCGGCCGCGGCCCGCGTCACACTGCCGCCATTGCTTTCTGGAGCGTGGCCATGAAAAGTTATGACGTGATCGTGATCGGCGCCGGCGTGGTCGGCGCCTCGGTCGCCTTCCACCTGGCGGCCCTGGGCGCCCGCAACGTGCTGGTGCTGGACCGCGGCGCCATCGGCGCTGGCACCACCGCGCAATCGTCGGGCATCCTGCGCACCCATTACTCGGTGCGCGAGAACGTCGAACTGGCGCGGCGTTCGTGGGGCGCGTTCACCGACTTCGCCGCCTACGTCGGCGACGACGACGCCGCCAGCGGCCTGGTGCGCTGCGGCTACCTGATAGCCGCGGCCGACGATGACAAGCGCGCGCCGCTGGCCGCGGCGCTGGCGCAGCAGCGCGCGCTGGGCATCCCGGTGCACGAACTGGACGCGGCGCAGGCGCGCGAGCTGCTGCCGATCGCTGATTTCGGCGATGCCGCGCTGATCGGCTTCGAGCCCGAGGCCGGTTTCGCCGACGCCTACCTGGTCGCTACCAGCTTCGCGCGCGCCGCGCGCCGGCGCGGCGTGACGATCCGCGAGAACGTGGCCGTGCACGGCCTGTTGGCGCGAAACGGGCGCGTGACCGGCGTGACCACGTCGGCGGGCGACTACGCCAGCGCGGTGGTGGTCAGCACCCAGAACATCTGGACCGCCGAACTGGCGGCCTGGACCGGCGTGGCGATGCCATTGGCGCCCGAGCGCCACGCGGTGCTGGCGCTGCAATGCGCCGCCGCGCCCTATACCTACACGATGCCCGTCTACAAGGACCTGGCCTCGCCCGGCATGCTCTATTGCCGCAGCTATGGCGGCAACCAGATGCTGGTTAGCGAGGGCACGGAGGGCGAAAGGCTGGCGCCTGGAGAGGTGGAGCAGGGCGATGTGCCGCTGGATTACGTGGCCGAGGTCGGCGAACAGGTGGCCGCGCGCTTTCCGGCGTATGCCGAGGCCGGACTGGCCGCGTCGTGGACGGGCGTGTACGACGTCACGCCCGACTGGAATCCCGTGCTGGGACGTATCGCCGGGGTCGAAGGGCTGGTGGCCGGATTCGGTTTTTCCGGACATGGTTTCAAGCTGTCGCCGGCGGTGGGGCGGGTGCTGGCGCAGGAAGCGCTGGGGCTGGCGACCGACGTCCCCCTGGCGCCGTATGCGCTGGCGCGTTTCACGCGCGGCGCGCTGCTGACGGGCAGCTATGGGCGCGGCGCGGTGTCGTGACGGCGCGGGCCGGGGCGCCCGACGCGCGCGGCCGGCGGCTCAGCGGCGCAGGCTGCGCCACAGCGTGGCAGGCGGCAAGCCCAGCGCCGGCGCCACGTCTTGCCGCATCAGCCGTTCGACCGCCACCAGGATCACGTTGCGGGCCTCGGCCGGGAGCTTGCCGGCCTCCTGCGGCCGCGCCGCCAGATAGAAGCTGCGCGCCAGGTCAGGCGCATCGGCGCGGGTCTTGTCCAGGCAGGGCGCCAGAGGCAACACCCGCAATTGATCGACGAAATGGCGCGATTGCCAGATGCACAGCGGCGTGCTGATGGCGAAGCCCAGGCCGGCCGTGACCAGGCTGAGCAGCGGATCGGTGTTATCGAATTCGAAGGTGCGCTCGATGAAGACGCCGCGCGATTCGAGCAGCCGGTCGATGGCGGCGCCGATGTGCGAACGCGCGCTGTAGCGGATGAACGGGCTGCGGCGCGCCAGTTCGGCCAGCGAGCGCGCTTCCTGCGGCGGCGTGGCGCGCGGCAGCACCAGCAGGTAGGGCTCGCTGAACAGGCCGAGCTTGCGGATCGCGGGCGCATCGGCGGCGGCGCTGGTGCTGATCACCAGGTCCAGCTGGCGTTCTTCCAGTTGTCTGTCCAGCACCGGGGTAATGCCGGACCACAACCGGATCTGGCGCGACGCGCCCGACAGCCCGTGGATCAGCGTCGGCCCCAGGGTGCCGGCGAACGAGTCGACACAACCGAAGCGCACGATGTTGCGCCGCGCGCGGCTCAGGTTGCGCACGCTTTCGGTCATGTCGCCGGCCTGCGCCAGCAGGCGCGACGCGTGCTCGAACAGCAGGTCGCCGGCGGGGGTGGGGCGCGCCGGCCGGGTGCTGCGGTCGAGCAGTTCGGTCGACAGCGCGGCTTCGAGCTGCTTGATCCGTTGCGACACCGCCGCCTGTGACAGTCCCAGCAAACGGGCCGCGCCCGAAACCGACGCGGCCTGCACCACCGCCACCCAGGCCAGCAGCAGGCTCCATTCGGGATACGGATCCGCGTCGCGGTCGGGCAGGCGGTTCATCGGGCGGTCGGGCGGGCGGATCAGCGCTTGCGCGCCAGCGTTTGCGCCAGCGCGGCGCGCACCATGCCCTCGACCACCGGGATGACCTTGGCGGCCGCGTTCGCCTGGTAGCCGTAGGGATAGGACTCGTCCATATACGTGGACTGGCACATCTCCAGTTGCACGGCATGGATGTCTTCGGCCGGCGAGCCGTAGTGGCGGGTGATGTAGCCGCCCTTGAAACGGCCGTTCACGGCGCTGGTGTAGCCGCAGCCGGGCAGGCGTTCGGCGATGGCGTTCAGGATGTCGGGCGCGCAACTGGCGCCGTCGGCCGTGCCCACGTTCAGGTCGGGCAGCTTGCCTTCGAACAGGCGCGGCAGCACGCTGGCAATCGAATGGGCTTCCCACAGCAGCACGGTGCCGTGTTCGGCGCGGATGCGGTCGAGTTCCTCGCGCAGCTTGGCGTGGTACGGCTGCCAGTAGGTCTGCAGACGATGCTCGCGCTCGTCGTCGGTCAGCGCCGCGTTGTGCTGGTACAGCGCCTCGCCGCGGAAGGTGTGGGTCGGGCACAGGCCGGTCTTGGTCTGGCCGGGGTACAGGCTTTCGTCGTTGGGCGGGCGGTTCAGGTCGACCACGTAGCGCGAGTAGCGCGCGCCGAGCACCGAGGCGCCCAGCGCGTCGGCGAACTGGTACAGGGTGTCCAGGTGCCAGTCGGTGTCCCCGGACTGCTGGCCGACGGCCGTCATGCGGGCGCGCTGCGCATCGGGCAACTGGCTGCCCAGGTGGGGAATGGAGATCAGCAGCGGCGCGGTGCCGCGGCTGAAGTGATAGATGTCGCTCAAGAAAAACTCCGGGGGTAAGGCGGGTCAGGCTAGCGCGGCAAGAAGGCCGGCTGGGTGCCGCGCTATGCTAGTGTGAGTCTGCGGGGCGCGGGCGTTTGCATCGTGCAAGGCGATGCTGATCATCATGATAGCTGATTCAAATCGGAGGCGACCCGAACCCGCCCCAGGGCGCGCCGCCGGCCCAGCGCGCCGCGATCTCGTCGATCAGGCGGCGTACCTTGGGCGCCAGGTGGCGCCGGTGCGGGTACACGGCGCAGACCGGCGCGCCGGGTGGCGCGTGGGTTTCCAGCAGCGGCACCAGGCGGCCCTGGCGCAGGTCTTCGCCGACCAGGAAGGCGCCCAGCTGGACGATGCCGGCGCCCTCGAGCGCGGCATCGCGCAGCGCTTCGGTGTCGCCCAGCCGCAGGCGCCCGGCCACGGCGACGCTGCGCTCCTGGCCATGGCT
Source organism: Achromobacter sp. CSND-B12 (assembly GCF_052906545.1). Taxonomy (NCBI): domain Bacteria; kingdom Pseudomonadati; phylum Pseudomonadota; class Betaproteobacteria; order Burkholderiales; family Alcaligenaceae; genus Achromobacter; species Achromobacter sp. CSND-B12. The sequence continues at coordinate 5,771,441 of NZ_JBREGJ010000001.1, forward strand.
GGCGTAACGCCACGGCACGGGCGCGCCCATGTGGGTAAAGGCCAGCGTCCGGTGGCGCGCCAGCGCGTCGGGCGAGGCCGGGACGCCGTGGCGTTCCAGGTAGGCGGGGGCGGCGCAGGTGATGAGCCGATGCGGCGCCAGCACGCGCCGCACCAGCCGGCTGTCGGCCTCGCCGCCGATGCGGATGGCGAGGTCGATGCCATCGCGCACCAGGTCGGCGTAGTCATCGCTGAAACTCACGTCGGCCTCGACCTCGGGCCATTGCCGCAGGTAGCCCGCCAGCAGCGGCATGATGTGCAGGCGGCCCAGCGCCACCGGCAGGTCGATGCGCAGGCGGCCGCGCGGCGCCTCCTGGCGGCTGGCCATGGCGCCGGTGGCGTTGTCGACTTCGGCCAGGATGCGCTGCGCGTGCTCGTAGAAGAGCCGGCCTTCGTCGCTGAGACTGACGCTGCGGGTACTGCGATGCAACAGCCGCGCGCCCAGGCCCTGTTCGAGCCGCGCGATGCACTTGCCGATGGCCGAGCGCGACAGGCCCAGCCGTTCGGAGGCCAGCGTGAAACTCTGCGCGTCGGCGACGCGCACGAATGCGAGCACGTCGCCGAGGTGGTCGATGCCGGTGGCGGTGAGGGGCGTCATGGGTAGTTCCAACAGGAAAGGGGAGCGAGCGCTCGATTGGCGACAAATCGTCCCTTTTGTTTATTTATGAAGCTACTTTATCAGTGAAATGGAAACAGTAGACTGGCCAGGTAGACGGACCCCACGACCGGCCCGCCATTCACTTTTCCATTGTTCCCCTCAGGTGAGAAACCTCCCATGACCCGCAGCATCGCCATCGAACCCCGGCCCGCCACGGCGGCCACCAGCCCGCCCGCTGCCTGGGCCGGCGTGCTGGCGGCCGGCATGGCGACGTTCTGCGTCGTCACCACGGAGATGCTGCCCGTGGGCTTGCTGCTGCCGATCGCCGCCAGCCTGGACGCGTCGACCGGCCGTGTCGGTTGGCTGATGGTGGTGCCCGGCCTGCTGGCCGCGCTGTGCGCGCCGCTGGTGGTGATGGGCGCGCGTGGCGTCGACCGCCGCCGCATCCTGTGCGGCCTGCTGTTGCTGCTGGCCGCCGCCAACCTGGGCAGCGCCTTGGCGCCGGACATGGCGTGGTTCCTGGCCGCGCGCGTGCTGGTGGGCGTCTGCATCGGCGGCATCTGGGCGGTGGCCGGCGGCCTGGCGGGACGGCTGGTGCCGCCCGCCGCCATCGGCATGGCCACCGCCGTGATCTTCGGCGGCGTGGCGGTGGCGTCGGTGCTGGGGGTGCCGCTGGGCGCATTGATCGGCAACCTGGCGGGCTGGCGCAGCGCGTTTGGCGCCATGGCGGCGCTGAGCGCGGCCGTGCTGCTGTTCGCCGCGCTGGCCTTGCCGCCGCTGCCGGTGGCGCAATCGGTCACGGCGCGCCAGCTGGGCCGGCAGTTGCGCAACCCCGACGTGCGGCGGGGGCTGTTCATCACGCTGTTCCTGGTGGCCGGGCATTTCATGGCCTACACCTTCGTGCGGCCCGTATTGCAGTCGATGGCGGGGTTCGCGCCGGCCTGGATCGGCCCGCTGCTGTTCGCCTACGGCGTGGCCGGCATCGCGGGCAATTTCGCCGCCGGCGGCATGGCGGGACGGCGCCCGCGCGCGACCCTGCTGGCGATTTTGCTGGGCCTGCTGGCGACGCTGGCATTGCTGCCGTGGCTGGGCCAGGCGCGCGGCGCCGTGGTGGCGCTGTTGCTGCTGTGGGGCCTGTCGTACGGCGGCGTTTCGGTCGCGTTGCAGACCTGGGTGATGCAGGCTTCACGCGGGGCCATCGAGGCGGCGACGTCCTGGTTCGTCGGCGTGTTCAATCTGGCGATCGCGCTGGGGGCGCTGGCGGGCGGCATCGGCGTTGACCGCTGGGGGCTGCCGGCCACGTTGCTGGCCGCCGCCGCATGCATGCTGGCGCCACTGGCGGCGATCGCCGGCCGCAGCGCGCGGGACTGAGGGTCGCCGCGGCGCGCCGCTCGGTCGCGGCGGCCGTACGCCCGCCGCGGCCCTGACGTCAGTGCCGGTGACCGGGGCGGAAGCCGTGGCCGCGGGCGCGCCAGGCCGCCAGCAGCGCGATCGCGGCCAGTGCCGCCACCGTCCATGCGAAGGAGCCCGCGCCGGCCCTGTCCAGCAGCACGCCGCCGAGCAGGCCGCCGCTGGCGATGCCCAGATTGAAGATCGTGACCAGCATCGATTGCGCCACCTCCGAATGTTCGCCGGCGGTGTCGGCAAGGGCGGTCTGCAACAGCGTCGGCGCGCCGCCGAAGCTCAGCCCCCACAACGCCACGCCAGCCATCAGGACGACGGGGTGGGCGCCGGCCAGGCCCAGCGCGGTGGCGGTCAGCGCGAACAGGGCCAGCGACAGCAGCGTCAGCCGGCGCAGGCGGCGGTCCACCAGCACGCCCGTCAACAACAGGCCGGCGACCGCGCTGGCGCCGAACACCAGCAGCACCCTGTCCACGGACGCCGGCCGGCCCAGGTGGATCAGGTAGGGCGCGATGTAGGTATAGAGCACGTTGTGCGCCAGGATCCAGGTGAACAGCACGAACAGGATCGGCCGGATGCCGGGCAGCAGCAGGGTCCGCGCGATCGGCAGGCGCTGGCGCGCGGCCTGGCCGGCGAAGTCGGGCACGGCCGCGCGGATCCACACCACCAGCGCCAGCGACACGGCGGCCATCAGCCAGAACACGCCGCGCCAGTCCATCAGGCTGCCCAGCCAGGCGCCGGCCGGCACGCCCAGGCACAACGCCAGCGGCTGGCCCGCGCCCACCACCGCCAGGGCCCGGCCCTGCTGGCGGGTGGCCACCATGCGGCGCGCGTAGCCAGCCAGCAGCCCCCACAGCAGGCCAGCCGCCATGCCGCCGCCAAAGCGCGCCGCCAGCGCCAGCGCGTAGTGCGCCGACAGCGCGGTCACCACGTTGAAAATGCACAGGCCGCCGATGGCCAGCAGCAACAGCGGGCGGCGGTTCCAGCCGCGGGTAGCGACGATGATGGGAATGGCCGCCAGCACCGAGCCGGCCGCGAACAGGGTCACCAGTTGGCCGGCCAGCGCCTCGGACACGCCCAGGCCCAGGCCGATCTGCGGCAGCAGGCCGGCGGGCACGGTCTCGGTCATGATGGCGATGAAGCCCGCCAGCGCCAGGGCCAGCAGCCTGCCCATGGGCAGGCTGTCGGCGCCGTGTTCGGGACAGCCCTCGGCGGGCAGGGGAGAGGTGAAACTCATGCGGAAACTCCGATTGCGATTGAATTGGAACGGTCATTCCAAAAAAGAACGAAAAAAAGCGCGGGCGCCGAGGCGGTCCTGTATGCCAGGGGATGTGCTAGATCGTGCCCAGCGCCACTGAAATCACGTCGCCCAGCCATTGGCGGCGCTCGCGCGCGTTGCTGCCTTTGCTGACCACGCGCAGGCCCTGGACGGTGGTGACGATGAAGCGGGCCAGCGCGCGCGGCGACCTGCCGGCGTCGATCTCGCCGTTGGCCTGCCCTTCGGCCAGGATCTGTTCCAGCGCTTTTTCCAGGCGTTGGAAATTGCGCCGCACCAGTTCGGCCACCATCTCATCCTGCCCCGCCATTTCGAGCGAGGCGTTGGCCACCAGGCAACCGCGCCGGGAGGGCTCGCGCAATTCGTCGTCGGCGATGAAGTCGAGCAGGCGGCCGATGCGCTCGCGCGCATTGCCGGGCCGGGCCAGCAGGTCGAGATTGGCGGCCGTCAGTTCGTGATAGCGCCGCAGCGCGGCCTCGTACAGGCCTTGCTTGCTGCCGAAGGCGTTGTAGAGACTGCCGCGCCCCAGCCCGGTGCCGTCCACCAGATCCTGCACGGAGGTCGCGGCATAGCCGCGCCGCCAGAACACCTGCATGGCGGCGTCGGCGACTTCATCGGGTTCGAAATCCTTGGTGCGCATGGCGTGGTTTATGGAATGATCGTTCAAATAAGAATACGGTTCGTGGCGAGCCAGCGTCAAGCAAGACCGTCCGCGCCGAAGGGGCTTTGCGCAATGGATCGAGCTTGGCGCTTTCCTTGAGTTGCCGTTTTTTCCATGCCAGCAATAAACACTAGCCGCGCCACGAGTTCGCCGGGCAGGGGGACGAGCCAGGCAGCCGACCGATGGCCCGCTCAGCCTTGGCCTGCCGTCAGTCGCGCCGTCAGCGCCGCCATGTCCTCCAGCAGCCAGAACACGCGGCCGCGGTTGGTCTCGTAGGCGAAGTCGCGCAGCGACTTGCTGGCGGCCAGGTGCGCCGAGATATCGCCTACCACCGCGCAATGCAGGCGGTAGTTGACGAACTTCTGGATCAGCTCGCCGGCGATGCGCGTTTCCAGCCGGAAGAAATCGGGATGCACGCGCGCGGCGGGCAGCGCCAGCCACTCGGCCTCGTGTTCCCAGGCGGCGCTGATCAGGTCATTGGTGTCCTGGCCGGTGGCCAGGGCCGGGCCGGTCTCGCCGTATTGCAGGACGCGCTTGCCGCCGATGTCGACGAGCCTGGGGGATGAGGTGCTCATGGCGTGGATGCCTGGTTCAAAGGGCGTTGTCTTGGGGCGATCATGATATCCGGGCCGCGAATCTCTTTGGCGGCAGGGGTTTGCCGCCCGATGCCTTGCCGCGCTCCGCGCGCCGGCACCAGCGGGGCGTGCGCTAGAATGGCCGCCATCCCACCGGAGTATGACGACGTGATCCTCGCTGCCTGAAGCGACCCAATCCGGCGACCCCATCCGGCGACCCCATCCGCTGACGCGCCCGCCTCGCCCGACGAGCGGGCCGCGCCGTCCGTGATGCCGGGTCTGCACGCCGGGCCTGTCGCGCCAACGCGCCCGTCCGCCAGCCGCGCCCCGCGCGGCCCTGTCCGCATCACGACTCCGGAGGCTTCATGCCTGCTCACGATCCGTTCGACCTCATCGCCCACAACCAGGCCGCCTGGGACCAGCTCGCCGCGCAGGACTGCGAGTGGTCGCGCCCCGTCACCCCCGACGTCATCGCCGCCGCCCGCCGCGGCGACTGGGCCGTGCGCCTGACGCCCGGCCCCTTGCCGGCCGGCTGGCTCGACCAGGTGAAGGGCCTGGCCGTCCTGTGCCTGGCGTCCGCCGGCGGCCAGCAGGCGCCGGTGCTGGCCGCGGCCGGCGCCGAGGTCACCGTGTTCGACCTGTCCGAACGCCAGCTGGCGCAGGACCGCGCCGTGGCGTCGCGCGACGGCCTGGCGCTGGCCACCGTGCAGGGCGACATGCGCGACCTGTCGGCCTTCGCCGACCAGTCCTTCGACGTGGTGTTCCACCCGATCTCCAACCTATACGTGCCCGATGTGCGGCCGGTATGGCGCGAGTGCTTTCGCTTGCTGCGCCCGGGCGGCAGCCTGCTGTCGAGCTTCTACAACCCGGTGGTGTTCGTCGGCGACCGCGATCCGCGCTACGCCCGGGACGGGCTGATCCGGCCGGTGCATGCCTTGCCCTACGCCGACACCCGCGCGCTCGACGCGGCGGCGCTGGACGCCAAGCGCGCGCGCGGCGAGGCCCTGGTGTTCGGCCACAGCCTGCGCGACCAGATCGGCGGCCAGCTGGACGCCGGTTTCCTGCTGGCGGGCTTTCACGAAGACCTCCAGCCGCGGCCGCGCTTCCTGATCGACCGCTACTTGCCGACGTTCCTGGCGACGCGGGCGGTCAAGCCGGCGCGGGGGTGAGGAAAGCGGCGATCGTCCGGGCCGATCGGGCCGGGTGGTTGGCCATGCGGCCGGTGGCCGAGCCTGTCGGCGCGGTTCAGCCCGGTATCGGCCGGTCGCTGCTGCCGCGCACCACCAGCGTGGGCGCCAGCCGCACGCTGTCCGGGCGGCCGCCGGCGATTTTCTGCAGCAACAGTTCCAGCCCCAACCGCCCCATCTGGTGCATGGGCGAGTGGATGGTGGTCAGGCCGATGGGCAGGGCGCCCGCCAGCGGCGTGTCGTTGTAGCCCACCACGGCCACGTCGCGGCCGGCCTCCAGGCCGTGCTCGCGCGCCGCGCCCATCACGCCCACCGCCAGGAAGTCGTTGACCGCGAAGATGGCGGTGGGGCGGTCCGGGCCGGCCAGCAAGCGCGCGCCCACGTGGCGGCCGGCGTCGGTGTCGAACGGGCTTTCGATGCGCCATGCGGCCGGGACCTCGACGCCGTGCCTGGCACAGGCCGCGAAAAAGCCCGCCGAGCGGTCGCGGCCCGTGCTGGTGAAGGGTTCGCCCACCATCACCGCGATGCGCCGGTGGCCCATGGCCAGCAGGTGCTCGGCCGCCAGCCGGCCGCCTTCGAGGTCATCGCAGGTGACGGCGCAGTGGTCGTCGGCATGGCGGCTGACCAGCACGAACGGCACGTCGCGCCGCGCCAGTTCGGCCAGCAGCGGATTGGGCGCGGCGCCGTCGTGGCTGTGGGCGTCGCCCAGGATCAGGCCGTCCACGCGCCGCGCCAGCGCCATGTCGATCAGCTTGCGCTGCTTGTCGGGCACGTCCTGGGTGTTGGACACGAAGGTCAGGTAGCCGTGTTCGGCCGCGGCCTCGTCGATACCTTCGTAGATGGTGGCCAGCACCATGTCCGACAGGCGCGGCACCAGCACGCCGATGGTGCGGCTGCGGCGCGTCTTGAGGCTGGCGGCGTGAGGATTGGTCTGGTATTGCAGCTCGGCGGCCAGCGCCCGGATCCGTTTGACGGTGTCGGGTGCGGCGGCGGCGCGGGCGTCGTCCTCGGAACCATTGAGGACGCGGGACACGGTCGACACGTTCAGGCCGAGCTGCCGCGCCAGGCTTTGCAACGTGACAGGGCGGGATTTGTTCATGGAGCTGGAGGATACACGCACGAATACCGTCCCAGGGCCTTAGGCGGCAACCTAGGGTTTACACGGTGTCGATTTTTGCGTTCGGAGCCCTTAGCATTGCGCAACCCAAACGTTTGGGTAAATCGACTGGATTGATCGCAATGACACTTGAATCCCGGAACTCGCGGTTCCGTTACCGAATTTTCACCATGGTCGTGCTGCTGGCACTGATCAACTACATCGACCGCGGCGCCATGTCCTACGCCGCCGCGCACATCACCGGCGAATATGGCCTGGATCGCGGCGACTGGGGCGCCGTGCTGGGGTACTTCGGCTATGGGTACATGGTCGGCGCGCTGTTCGGCGGCATGCTGGCCGACCGCTACGGCCCGCGCAAGGTCTGGATCGTGGCCGGCGTGACCTGGTCGATCTTCGAGATCGCCACCGCCTGGGCCGGCGACTTCGGCCTGGCCTTCCTGGGCGGCTCGGCGCTGGCCGGCTTTGCCACCATCCGCATCCTGTTCGGCGCGGCCGAGGGGCCGGCGTACTCCATCATCAACAAGACCATCGCCAACTGGGCCACGCCGCGCGAACGCGGCTTCGTGGTCGGCTTCGGCCTGCTCAGCACGCCGCTGGGCGCGCTGCTGACCGCGCCCGTGGCGGTGGGCCTCTTGAGCCTGACCGGCAGCTGGCGCGCCATGTTCTACATCCTGGGCGCGGCCGGCCTGCTCGTGCTGGTGCTGTTCATGCGCATCTTCACCGACCGGCCCGACACCAACCCGCGCGTGTCCCCGGCCGAACTGCGCGAGATCCAGGCGGCGCGCGCCGAGCAGGCGGCGGCCGGGCAGGGCGGCGACGCGCCGGCGCTGCCGTGGTGGAGCTTCTTTCGCAGCAAGACGCTGGTGCTGAACACCCTGGGCTATTTCTCGTTCAACTACGTCAACTTCCTGCTGCTGACCTGGACTCCCAAGTACCTGCAGGACACCTTCGGCTACAGCCTGTCCTCGCTCTGGTACATGGGCATGATTCCCTGGACCGGCGCCTGCGTCACGGTGCTGCTGGGCGGCCGCATCTCCGATATGCTGGCCAGGCGCACCGGCAACCTGAAGATCGCCCGCAGCTGGTTCGCCGCCGGCTGCCTGCTGGCCACCACGCTGTGCTTCCTGCTGGTGTCACAGGCGCAGTCGGTGTTCGCCGTGATCGCGCTGATGACGCTGGCCAACGCGCTCAACGCCATGCCCAACTCGGTCTACTGGGCCGTGGTGATCGATACCGCGCCCGCCAGCCGCGTCGGCACTTTCAGCGGCCTGATGCACTTCTTCGCCAACATCGCCTCGATCCTGGCGCCGACCCTGACCGGTTACCTGGCGGCGCGCCACGGCTATTCGGTCATGTTCGTGGCCGCCTCGGTCGCCACGGCGGTCGGCATGATCGCCATGTTGCAGGTGCGTCCGGGCGTCGGCCCGCGCCTGCCCGCCAACTACCAGGGAGCCACGCGATGAATCCGCAATCCAACCCCGTTCCGGCGCTGGCCGTCGAACCCGGCTTTTTCGCCGGCCGCACCGTGGCCGAACTGCAGGACGCCATGCGCCAGGGCGCGCTCGACGCCGAAGCGCTGGTGCGCCACGCGGCGGCGGCCATCGAGCGCCTGAACCCGCAACTGAACGCCTTCGTGCACGTGGACGCCGACGCCGCCCTGGCCGCCGCCCGCGCGCTGGACGCCGAGCGGGCCCGCGGCCAGGTGCGCGGGCCGCTGCACGGCATCCCCGTCGCCATCAAGGACAACGTCGATACCGGCGACATGCCCACCACCATGGGCGCGGCGCACTTCCTTGGGCACCGGCCCGCGGCCGACGCCGACTGCGTGGCGCTGTTGCGCGCGGCGGGCGCCATCGTCATCGGCAAGACCCTCACGCATGAATTCGCCTACGGCCCCACCGGCGACCGCAGCGTCCAGGGCGCGGCGCGCAATCCGTGGCGCACCAGCCAGATCACGGGCGGCTCCAGCGCCGGCAGCGGCGCCGCGGTGGCCGCGGGCATGGTGCCGGTGGCGCTGGGCACCGACACCGGCGGCTCGGTGCGCGTGCCCGCCGCGCTGTGCGGCGTGGTCGGTTTCAAGCCGACCCATGGCCGCGTGTCGGCCCGCGGGGTGTTCCCGCTGGCGCCCAGCATCGAGGATGCCGGCGTGCTGGCCAACAGCGTCGAGGATGCGCAGGTCTTCATGCAGGCGTTGTCCGGCGGCGCGATCGGCGCCTATGCCGAGGCGGCCGATCCCGGGCTGGCCGCGCCGCGCATGATGTGGGTGCCGAACGCGCCGTTCGCCATCGAGGATGCGGCCGTCACGGCGCGCGCCCGCGCGCTCGCCGAAGGCTTCGGCGGCGTGTTGGTGGACGGCGCCGAGGTCACGCGCCACGCTCGCGCTTTGCAGGCGGCGCTGGGCGCCATCCAGCGTTCGGAAGCCTATGAAGTGCACGCCGAGCGGGTCGAGGACGAACCCGGCAAGTTCGATCCCGAAGTGCTGGAGCGCCTGCGCGCCTCACGTCCGGTGCAGGGCTGGGAATACGTCCGCGCGCGCAACACCCGCGAGCGGTTGCGCGGCGTGTTCGCGGGCATCTTCGAGCGGGTCGACGTGCTGGCGTTGCCGGCGGTGGCGATCACCGCGCCGGCGCTGCAGCAGCGCAGCGTGGCCGGCCCCGGCAGCGCCGCCGTGCGCGAGACGCTGCTGGGCCTGACCAATCCGTGGAACCTGCTGGGGCTGCCGGCCATCGCCTTGCCGGCCGGCTTTGTCGACGGCATGCCGGTGGCGTTGCAACTGGTGGCCGCCGAAGGCGCCGACGCGCGCCTGCTGGCGCTGGCGGCGCGGCACTGGCGCCGGCCGGGGGGCTGACCGCGGGCTACGCGCCGTTGTCGCCGACCACGGGGCCGATGCCGGCTTCGACGCCGACGGCGCGGCGCCTGCCGTGCAGGTCGAAGGATTCCTGCCGGTCTCCGGGCGCGGGGTCGCGGATCCAGATCTGCGCCGACAGTCCCGACTTGGCGCTGTAGTCGCCGAACCAGTCCACCACCCGGCCCACGTAGCAGCGCGGGCCGGCCTGCACCGTCACGTCGGCGACGGTCTCGTAGCTGTAGTGGCCCGGCCCGAAGCCGAAGTAGGCGCCGCTTTCGTCCTGGGCGGCGCCGGCCGGCACGGGACACAGCGGCTTGCGGCTTGGCGCGTCGCCCCAGGCGCGGTCGGCGGGCACGGCGGCCACGGCGCGCGTCAATGCCGCGTGCAGCGTCTCGTCCAATGTCCTGACCGTGCCCTTGTCGCTGTTCTTCTGCTGGCGCGGCACCGACAGTTCGTAGCGGTAGCGCACCGTCAGCGTCGGCACCTCGCCCACCCGGCGCAGCGGCCGCAGCAGATGGAGCCGGTCTTCGCCGTAGGCGCCGACGCGGTAGACGGCGTAGACGCGGTCGCGCAGCCGGATCCAGTCGCCCGACTGGTTGGCGCCGCGGCCATTGATCGTATAGAGCGAGGCGCCGGCGTCCGGCGCGCCGCTCAGGTCGGCCGGCAGGAAGCGGTCGCCGTCGCGGCGCAGGGCGCTGACCTCCGAGAACAGCCCGGTGCCGCCGATGTAGCTGTCTAGCACCAGGTCGCGGCGGCCGTCGCCGTCCAGGTCCAGCAGCAGGTAGGAGACGGACCCTTCTTCGGCGTCGGATTCCAGGTCCGACGCCAGCACGGCGGCCCATTCGTCCTCGGTGACACCCGCCGGGCGGGCGGCGGGCAGGCGCGCCGGGCCGTCGCCGTCCGCCGCGCGTTCGTTGTGGATGGCGCTGGCCTCGGCCTTGAGCGAGCGCGCCGCCAGCACGGTTTCCACGGCAAATTCCGGATTCGACTGGCGCGCGGCCTCGATCGCCTGGCGCAGGTCTTCCAGCGCCAGGCGATCGATGTCGTCGGGGCGATAGGCCAGCGCGCGGGACTGCTGCGCCTGCAGTTGCGCCAGGCGGGTGTCGTAGCGCTGGCGCAGGCATTCGGCATCGCTGCCGCAGGCGTCGCGCTGCTTGAGCCAGCCGCGTTGCGCCTGGCGCAGCGCCTCGTTCTGCCCGGGCTGCTGGGCGGCGCGCAACCTGGCATAGGCGGCGCCGAGCTCATCGTCGAGCCGGTACAGCGCGGCATCGGCGCACAGCGTCTTCTCGGTGGGCGTGCGCGCCCGCGCGCAATCCATGCCGGCCACGGCGGGCGCGGCGGGCAGGGCGAACAGCAGGGGCAGGGCGGCAAGCCAGCCGCGCGGGCGAAGGACGGTCACGGCGCAATTCCTCTAGGGATCGTGGCCGGCGGCCACCCGGGCAGCATGGTACCGGAGTGCGCCACCCGGTAAATACGGATGTTTGCCTTTGCTTACATTACACTGTGCGGTGTAGCGCGGTCGATGACGCCGGACGCGCGCGTTGCTCGTCCCTCCCGACCCGCCGTTTTCTCCTTCGCCGCGATGATTGATGATCTGGTTCAATTGGGCAAGCTGGTCAGCCTGGGCTTGGCGCTCATGCTGCCGCTGGCCAATCCCCTGACCTCCATGACCATGCTGCTGTCCCTGGGACAGCACATTCCCTACAAGGAGCGCGAACGCCAGATCCGGCAGGCCGCCTGCTATGTGGTGGGCATCATGCTGGTCACGTACTACGCCGGCGCCTGGATCATGGCCACGTTCGGCATCTCGATCCCGGGCCTGCGCATCGCCGGCGGACTGATCGTGGTCAGCATCGGTTTCACCATGCTGTTTCCGTCGGCGGCCAGCGCCGCCAGTGACGAGCGCGAGGCCGACGTCGCCGCCGATGTCGCGATTCACCGCCAGGTGCCCAACATCGCTTTCGTGCCATTGGCGCTGCCGGGCACGGCGGGGCCGGGCACCATCGCCATGATCATCAGCGCGGCTTCGACCGTCGGCGGCGAGACCGCCAGCCAGTATCCCGCGTGGACCATCGCCGTCACGCCGGTCATCGTCTTTTCGCTGCTGGGCCTCTTGTTCTGGATCTGCCTGCGTTCGGCCGGCCGCATCGTCGCCCTGATCGGCAACGGCGGGGTCGAGGCCATCTCGCGCATCATGGGTTTCCTGCTGGTGTGCATGGGCGTGCAGTTCGTCATCAACGGCGTGCTGGAAATCGTGAGCCAGCATGGCGCCGGTGCCTGACGCCACCCGCGCCGGCTGGGCCAGGCGCGGCCTGCGGCTGCTGGGCCGGGCCGCGCTCAGCCTGCTGATGCTGTTCTCCATCGGGTGGGCCTGCCTGGCGTTCTGGTATCAGGGGCCGGGGGCCGTCTGGGCCAAGGCGGTGCTGATGCTGGCCTGGGTCGCGCTGGGGCTGTATGCCTTGCTACGGCTGTGGCATGGCGTCGGTCGCTTGCGCCGCCGGCCCGCGTTGTGGGCCTACCTGTTGGCCGTGATCGCGCTGGCGGCCTGGTGGCAAGGCATCGCGCCCTCCAATGACCGGGTCTGGGCCGACGACGTGGCCCGCACCCTGCGCGGCAATGTCGCGGGCAGCATCGTCACGCTGGACAATGTGCGTGACTTCAAGTGGCGCTCGGACAGCGATTACACGCAGCGTTGGGAAACCCGGGTCTACGACCTGAACGACCTGCGGTCGGTCGACATGGTGCTGTCGTACTGGGACGGCCCCGCCATCGCCCACACCCTGGTCTCGTTCGGTTTCGCCGATGGCCGTCACGTGGTGTTCTCGGTCGAGATCCGCAAGGAGCGCGGCGAACAATTCTCGGAGCTGGGCGGCTTCTTCAAGAAGTTCGAGTTGAGCGTGGTTGCCGCCGACGAGCGCGACGTGCTCTACGTGCGCGCCGGTCCGCGCGCCGAGAATGTCTACATCTACCCGGTGCAAATGCCGGTCGATGCCATGCGCGAACTGTTCCTGTCGTACGTGCGCACCGCCAACGAGCTGGCGGACACGCCGCGCTTCTACCACACGGTCACCGCCAACTGCACCACGCTGGTCTACCGCATGGTGCGGGCCATCGTGCCCGGCCTGCCGCTGGACTACCGCATCCTGTTGTCGGGCTACCTGCCCGAATACCTTTATGAGCAAGGCGGACTCGATACCCGGCTGCCACTGCAGACGCTGCGCGAGCGCGGCTTCGTCGGCATTCCGCCGATCCTGGGCGAGGATTCGATCGGTTTCTCGCGGTCGATCCGCCGTCACCTGCGCGCCGAACCGGCGGGGGGAGCGCCATGATCTCGCTGCGCGCCGTATGGCTGGCCCTGCTGCTGGGCGTACTGGTGTTCCTGCTGATGCGCACGCCCGGCGTGCGGCTCTATGACGCCATTGCCCGCCGCTTGCGCGGCCGGCGGGCCGGCCAGACGCCACGCGATCCGCGGCCCCAGGGCAAGGGCGCGCAGGCCCGGCGCGCCAGCCAGGCGCGTCAGCCGGGGTAGGGGCGCGCCAGCGCCTGTCCCGCCAGCGACACCAGCGGCGGCAGCGCGAAGGCCCACAGCCCGATCGACACGTGCAGCAGCGCGGCCGCGCCGCAACCGATCGCGAACGCGAGCACCGCCCGTCCCATGCGTCCCATGCGGCGCCTGGCCGCCTCGTCGGCCTGGCCGCGCGCGGCGTCGGCCAGGTCCAGCATGATCTGCGTGGTGGTGCCCGTCATCAGCGTCGAGGGCGGGGCCGCGCCCAGGTGCACCCGATGCACCGCGTTCTGGATCGACATCGCCAGCACCAGCGTCATGCCGTTGGCGAACAGCCCCCAGCTGTCGCCCGGGGTAAACGGCCCCAGCGCCAGGGCCAGCGCCGCGGCCACGCACAGCAGCAGCGTCTTGGCCGTGAGCAGCCGCATGAACGCCGGCTTGCCCGCGTCGCGTCGTGCCTGCCCGTAAAGCCGCGCCAGGAACACGCCCAGGCAGAACATCGGCAGGGCCGCCAGCTTGGTCCAGGCGCCCGAGGCGCCGTTGCCGAGCGCGTAGCCGATGGTGACGAAGTTGCCGGTCACGTGCGCCGAAAACAGGCCGTGCAGCGCGATGAATCCAAGGGTGTCGACATAGCCCGCGTTCAGGCTCAGGAGCAACGGCAGGCGTTCGTCGAGCGGTGTGGCGGGGGCGGGCATGGTTGATCCCTTGATGCGGTTGAAGGCCGGGAGACCCGGCGCGAACGGCGCGGAACGGATTGAATGGCTCCGGCGGCGCCTAACGTTGTATCGCAGTTCGCAGGCACGGCAAACCCTCGACGGGACCGCGATAAGATAGCGGCCACCCATCATTGCGCCTCTGGCAGGCGCGTCGCCCTCCAAGGAAGCCGTCGATATGTCCTTTCCCGCCGCTGATCTCCGTGGCTCGCTTGCGCTGGCCGGGCGCGGCAGCCAGGCTGGCAACGCGCGTGCGATGCTGCTCGCCGTCCTGTTGGCCCTCGTTCCAGCCAGCGCCGCGCGCGCCGAGGCCACCCTGGTCGTCGACCTGCTCGACATGGCCCGCGATGGCGATCAGGCGGCCGCGCTGCTGGGCGTCATCTCCATCGATCTGGACGAATCGCAGGCGGCCGACGGCATGGTGCAGTCCGGCGCCTGCCCCGGGCCGGTGCCGCAGGACATCAATACCGAGGAGCCTTGCTACGCGGCTGTCCTGCGCGACAGCCATCTGCAGATATCCGACCTGCGTTCCCAGGTGCTGGTCCAACTGGGCAATACCGACTATCTGCTGTTGCGCTGGCGCACCACGCCGGTAGGCAATACGCCGGCGCAGCCAGGCGGCCATTTCTTCCAGGTCACTGTCGGCTACAACGGCTTCTACAACGGCAACCAGGGCGAGTTTTTCGACCTCAGCCGGCTCCCGGGCGAACTGGATCCCGACCAGCCTTACTCCTTTCTCCGGCAGTACTACGACGATCGCCTGAACCAGCTTTATCGGCGCACGCTGGCCTCGCCGGCCCTGCGCGCCGAAGACGCCGACGCCTTGCGCCGGGCGCAGCGGGAATGGTTGAAGAAAACCGAGTCCCAGTGTGGCACGGCGCGGGACCAGGGCTCGGCCGATGAGCAGGCACAGGCCCGCTGCGTGGCCGAGCGCAGCGCACAGCGCGTCTGGGAAATCAAGAAATTGCGCTTGCAGTGGGGACTGGCACGGGACCTGACGTAGATCCCGGCGGGCGAGGCGTGCTGCGACCAACGCGCGTCTGGCTGACCTGTTCAACAGTCAGAGTCGGGGGGGAGCTCTTGCTAAGGAAGTCAAGCGTGTTGACGGGGAAAACGGCCATTTCCGCACCTCGGGCGTAAAGGGCAGTCGTCTTGGAGGACGACGCCAATACGCGAGTTGCGGTGAGGCTCTGTAAGGCGTTGGAGGAAACAGCACTTCCTGGCAACGCCCGCAAGACTGGGCCTGATTTCGGGAGCCTAAGGGTGGTCTGTCGCGTCACCGACAGGGTTCAGTAGAGTCACTCGCTTGCCCCTACACCCTGAAGCTCTTTGCCGGACGCTACCCCGGCGCTGTGTCGCATGTTCACTTTTGCCGTTCCCCTATCTCACCTTTGGGGTGGCTCAACTGCCGCGTTAGCGTCCAGTGATCCCTGAGCGGTTGAATACGCGGCAGATTTGCTTTCTTGGGACACCCACTATAAATGCTCTAGACAGCAGGGCGAAAAATTCGCCTGTCCGGAAAGCGCCAGGACGCACACCATCCTGGCCTCCCACGCATTCTGGATCACATTCGAGGCTGACAACCTCGAAGATATCGAGCCGAAGCTCAATGTCCCGGATCGTAAGTCACTCTACCGTTAATAGCCAAGTATCATGAGGGTTGCGCAGAATGAGCAGCAGGACACTACATGGAATCAGGCACGAGGCCCGGTAATGCACGGGTCCAGCGCTTTC
Organism: Achromobacter sp. CSND-B12; assembly: GCF_052906545.1. Lineage (NCBI taxonomy): Bacteria > Pseudomonadati > Pseudomonadota > Betaproteobacteria > Burkholderiales > Alcaligenaceae > Achromobacter > Achromobacter sp. CSND-B12. Next base: position 5,787,094 of record NZ_JBREGJ010000001.1, read on the forward strand.
ATTTGAATGCGACGGGTCGCGACTTTGCGGTGGGTGATATCCATGGCCATTTCGGTCGGCTCGATGCCGCACTGGCCGCCGCCAAGTTTTCACCCGACCATGATCGATTGTTCGCCGTCGGGGACCTTGTTGATCGCGGGCCAGAGTCCGCCGATGTATTAGCGTGGTTGGAGCGCCCGTGGTTTCATGCCATTTGTGGGAATCACGATCTCATGACTTGGCGGCGGGCGATGAACAACCCGGTTCCCCAGGTCGATCATCGCCTCCATGGTGGTGAGTGGTTGGATGCATGCGATAGCGATACCCAAGCACGTATCGGTGCGTGCTTGAACGCCTTGCCGTTGGCAATTGAGGTCGAAACGCCGGGCGGTGTTGTCGGTCTGGTACATGCCGACTTTCCTTATGACGACTGGCAAGCTATCCACGGCGCTACCTTCAGTCCAGAGGACGAGGATGCATGCCTGTGGTCCATAGACCGATATCGACTGCAATATGCCCAGCCTGTTCGCAATGTTCGGGCGGTTGTCCATGGCCATATGACGCTGCGCAAACCAGCACAGCTCGGCAATGTCTACTACATCGATACTGGTGGATGGCAAGATGGTGGAAGGTTCACGTTGCTGGATCTACATACCCTCAAACCTTGGCTGCGTCGTTCCTGAGTGTGTTCAGAACACGCTAATCAGAATTTGGAGTTGCAGTAGTGATCTCATGTGCAATTATTGAACAGTCAGACTTGACGACAAATAAAAGGTATTTGGCTAGTAAGGCAGTCCCACCTAATTGGATTGTGTACCAAGCCACGTATGCTAATAGTGATGAATTCCGTCGTGTCCTATCGTGCGCAATTGAGAATTTGCACCGTCTCGACGATCAGGACCCGAAAATACTAATCATTAGCGGCCACGGCATACCTCGAACGGGTACCGATATTGAGTCAGGTGACGGCGCTCAAATCATGTTCTGGGACTACAAAGACTACTTTCGTGTTTTGCCTCCTAATCTTGTTATTTATCTCAGTGCTTGTTTTGGGATGTACCCATCTTCCTCGGTTCTCCAATCAGATGACTGGAACCGCCCCTATGTGTTGGGTCCTCTGGTAGACATAAAATTCGAGCATGCAAATGAATTTCAGCAAGAACTCCTAAAAATTGTAGAGGCTAGCACCGGAGCCCAGCTGAATGAAGGACTGCGAAGTTTGGTCCAGCGTTTTAATGACAAGAAGAGCGTGAGAGATATGCAGTACGGCGGCCGAGAATGGTTGTTCGGTATGTTTGATGAGGATGGGAATTTTTTCCCTTCTGAGTTCCAGGGAGCGCAGTTGGCCGCGCCGGTGGAAGGTAAGCAGTTCGTTGTCGTCCGGGAGCTTATCCAACGCGAGGCCGGAGCTACTCCTGTTGCGTGCATTGTGGAGAATGATCTTGGTGACCTTCAACATGCATCTCTTACAGAACTGGCAGGCTTAGTAGGACGCCTCGAAGATTTGGTGGGAACGCGGTTTGAAGTTGTCTACCAGAAAATTTCGTCGGATCAGTTTGTGGATGAGAGCAGACGTATGGACTATATCAACATTGTCAGGGCCAAGAAGCGAGACCTGAACGGTTGACTCTCGAATCGTATTGAAGTTTCGGCAGGCGGGGCAGCTACATAGTCTGATGTCCCAAAGGCTAACTTCGTGTGCTGAGCCGGGTAAGGCTTGTCCCAAATCTGTCCCACTCGCGAGCCAATTTTTTCCGTACTTGGGTGCATACGCTGATTTCCCATTAGCTACCGAAAATCACCGGGCGGACTTGTGCCGCGGCGGCGGCATTAGCCGCGAAGCCAATAAATCAAGCCTGTAGAAACAAAAAAGCCTTGGAACACATTGTGTTTCCAAGGCTTTTTCATCTGGAATTTTGGTGGAGCGGAGGAGGATCGAACTCCCGACCTTCGCATTGCGAACGCGACGCTCTCCCAGCTGAGCTACCGCCCCAAATCAAGCAAGAGCGCAACTATACAGGAATTTCCGCGCGCCGTGCAAGCCGGTGCGCAAGATTTTTGGCTCAATCGAACGTCAGCGTGGCCACCACCGGCGCGTGGTCGGAAGGCTGCTCGTTGCGGCGCGGTTCCTTGTCGATGACGCAGGCGGTGCAGCGCTTGACCAGCGGCGGCGACAGCAGGATGTGGTCGATGCGCAGGCCGGCGTTGCGGCGGAACGCGAACTGCCGGTAATCCCACCACGAAAACGACTTCTCGGGCTGCTCGAACAGGCGGAACGAGTCGGCCAGGCCCAGATCGATCAGGTCGCGCAGCGCCTGGCGCTCGGGCTCGGAGACCAACACCTGGCCTTCCCATTTCTCGGGGTTGTGCACGTCCTCGTCGGCCGGGGCGACGTTGTAGTCGCCCAGCACCGCCAGGCGGGGGTACTGCTTGATCTCGTCGGCCAGCCAGGCGCGCATGGCGGCAAACCATTCGAGCTTGTAGGCGTACTTGTCCGAGCCGACCGATTGGCCATTGGGGCAATAGGCGCAGACCACGCGCACGTCGCCGTCCGCGCTGGGGAAGGTCAGCGCCAGCACGCGCTGCTGCGGGTCTTCGTAGGTGGGCAGGTTGCGCACCATGGACGTGCCCGGCACGCGCGACACGATGGCAACGCCGTTGTAGGTCTTCTGGCCGGCCCAGACCGCGTGGTAGCCGGCCTCCTTGAAGGCGGCCTCGGGGAACTTGTCGTCGGTCAGCTTCAGTTCCTGGATGCAGAGCACGTCGACGGGATTGGCGGCCAGCCAGTCCAGCACCTGGGGCAGGCGCACGTTGAGGGAGTTGACGTTCCAGGTGGCGAGTTTCATGTGGAAAATGCAGCTTATTGTTTTAGAGGGTTGGGAGGGATTCTCTAGGAAATCCTGGCTTCCGGCTACTGGTCCGGCCACGTTCGTCATACGTGCCTAGGCCAGATGCTCGGCCTGGACGACGAGACGCACGCCCAGTGCCTTGCATACCTTGGCGATGGTGTCAAAGCGCGGGCTGGCGCCTGCGCGCAGGGCCTTGTACAGGGATTCCCGGCCAATACCAGTAGTTTCGGCAATTTGCGTCATGCCACGAGCGCGCGCGGCAACTCCCAGCGCCTGGGCAAGCTCACCGAAGTCTCCGTCCTCGATCACCTGCGTCAAGTAGGCGGCGATGTCCTTGTCGTCGCGCAGGTAACGCGCGGGGTCGAAGGTGGGCAGTTCGGAAATCTTGATCGCTTTCTTGCTCATGATTGGTCTTCTTCGTCGTTTCTCAGGGCCCGCGCCAATTCCTTGGCGTGTTTGACGTCACGGCTTTGGGTGCCCTTCGTACCGCCGCCCAGCATGACGATCAGCACGTTGCCCCGTTCGGCGTAATACATGCGCCAACCAGGGCCAAAGAACTCGCGCATTTCGCTCACGCCCTCTCCGACCGGTTTCACATCGCCCAGCAAACCCCGCGCCGCCTTTTCAAGCCTGCGGATCAGGCGGGCTCGCGTAGCCGGGTCTGTCAGGGTGTCGAACCAAGCGTCGAACTCTGGCAGCGGCTTTATGTGGTACATGATTAGTGTATTCGATCGGATACTTTTTTGACAAGCGGATCGGCGAAGTGATGCCGGCGCTTGACGTGCGCGACATGCCTGCGGGTAGTGCCCGGATGCGTCGCGCGTGACTCGAGGCGTGGCGAATGAGCGAGCCGAGGCGCTGAACCTTCAGGCATTAAGGTCGTGTCAGCAGTCTAGCAAGGGGAGCAGGAGGCTTGGCGAGTCGGCACCTTCTGTACGTCCGAAACCATGGGAAGCATCGATGGGCAGCGCTTCACGCATGGTTCACTCTTTTCTGCAATCTGTGTGAACGAAAAAGTGTGCCCGGCCGAACCGGAAGCCACCGCATTCGTACAAATTGTTATCAATTTGTATAATTTTTCAAACGCCAATATCCGACCCTGATCGGAAGTTCCGCAGTCCTGAAAGAGAACACAACAATGGCAAAGCAACAGCAGGGCCGGCAGCCTGCAATATCTCAAGCACCGCGAATATTAGGATTTTGGCGCGCCGTCGAGGCGTGCGTCCCGCAAAAGGCAGAGAAAGCCAACCCCGCCCACCTCACCGAGCCTGTCTACCGATTACGCGCGGACGAGTCCTTGCCCTGGTTCGATCCGAAACACCAGGCCAAACGCATTGCGCCGCGCCTTGCGTGGCGCTACACGCTGCAGGCGGGGCTCTACGATATCGAGCGGTTTGCGGCATTGCTGGAAGTCAAGCTTGGTTCGCCGAGGATGTGTTCGACGAGCGCCGTCCCAGTGGCCAAGCCCGTCTCTTTGACCTGGCTTTCGACGAGGACGGCTATCCTCTGCCGCAGAATTTCGTGCTGTCCCTGGCGTGTTGGGCGGCAGGGCAGATCCTGCATTACCCTGACGGCATCGCGGTGCTGGAAGACGGCGGCAGGATCGTCACGACCGGCTTGCCTGAGGCCAATCCGGAGATCCCGAGTCCGAACAGCGGCTATGCGGGCTTCGACATGCTGGTCCGCCGACTTATCCAGTGGCTCGTTGACGCCACGGCCGCGGCCCGAGAGGAAAAAGCGCCGCCCACCCGTGCCTGGCTCGATGCGTTGAGCGGGCGCATTGCCGCCCTGTGTCTACTGCCCGAGGGGATGATCTCGGCGACCCACGTCGCCAAATGCGTCCAGGTCAAGAGAGCCGAAGCGACGGGCGATCAGGGCGCGTCCGATCCCCAGCCGGGCGATGATCTGCTGAATAGTTTCTTTGTTGGCGATCTCAACGCGCTCAGCCATGCCTGGACCAATGGCAATGTCGGGAAAGGGCTGGCCGAGTATATCCAGGCGGTGGCAAGGGTGGATCCCGCGCGCGTGGATCTGCGCGAGGCACATGGGGTGGCGACTGCCTTCGCGGCGTTGAATCCCGCGGCTTTTCCTGCGGGCAGTTGGCCTTCGGATCATCCGCTTGCGTTCAGCCAGCAACTGGCCGTCAACGAACTGTGGCGCCAGCTCGAAGCCAGGCCTGGAATTTTTGCGATCAATGGACCGCCGGGCACGGGCAAGACCACCTTGCTACGCGATGTGGTGGCGGCGGTTGTCACTGCGCGCGCGGCGCACCTGGCGCGGTTGGGAGGGCAGGCCTTTGCCGGGCGGACGAAAAAGAAGCTGGGTGAATTCTGGTGCAACTATCGACCGTTGCACGCTGACCTGAGCGGGTTCGCCATCGTTGTGGCCTCCGCCAACAACGGCGCGGTGGAGAACATTTCGCTGGAACTGCCTGGCATCAAGGCCGTACCCGCCGATGCGGTCGGGCGCAGTGCGCATCCGGATGTTATTACAAGTGCCTGGCCGGCAACGTCCTGGGCAATGCCGCCTGGGGCCTCCTGGCCGCGCGCATGGGATCGAAGGCCAACCGCGGCGCGTTCATGAACAGCTTCTGGTGGAAGAATCCATCAGGCGTCCATTCCAGGAAGAATCAGCCGGACGCGCAAGACGATCCCACGCAAGCGGCGCTTCTGGCTCGGTGCGACGCCAATCCCTTTGCTGAGGGTGGGGAAGGGCTACGCTATCACCTGAGCCGGATCATCGAGGGCGGGCGCAAGCCAGCGATCGGTTGGACACAGGCCGTGGCCCGGTTCGAACAGGCGCAGGAGGCCGAGCGTCAATGCCGAAGCGTCCTGGAGGCGAGCGCGAGACTTCCGGAGGCTGCCCTCAAGGCGCGCGCCCAGGCCGAGGAACTGGAGCGTGGCGCGCAAACTATCCAGGCCGAACTCGCGGCGCGACAAGCCGCGCTGCCGACGCTACAGGAGCGCGTCGACAACCTGCAAGCGCGGATGGCCGGCGTGCTCAAGCAGTGTGCTGCGGCGCAAGCTGAATTGGCCAGCCACGATCGGGCCAGGCCAGGATTGCTGATCTGGCTTTCGACCTGGGGACGCTCACACCGCGAATGGTGGAACAGGCGCAACCAGATCGATGCCCAAGTCAGGCAATCCAGGGCCGATCACGATGCCCTGGCCGCAGAGTGCAAGAAGGCCAAGGCCACTCATCAGGAGGCGGCCGGTGGGGATGAGAGGCTGAGGTCGGCCTTGCGGCAAAAGCAGGTCGCTCATCAGGAAGCACTGGGCCGGCTTGAAGCGGCCAGACACGCATGTCGGCAGGCGATGCAACGCTTGGGGACGCACTGGCCGCAATCGAGCGCCGATGACGCCGTCCGCGAATTGTCTTCGCCCTGGTCGACGCCGGCTTGGCGCCGCGCGCGGCAAGATCTGTTTCTGGCCGGACTGGATGTGCATCGTGCTTTCATCGAGTCCCATCCCCAGGAGATCATCGACAACCTTGGCCTGGCTTCGAACTGGCTCCAGGGTAAGGGCATGCCCGAAGACATGGCGCGCGTGGCGCTCGGTAGCCTCGCACTCGTGGTGCCGGTGATTTCCACGACCTTCGCCTCGATTCCTCGCATGTTCCATTCGCTTGGGCGGGAGTCGATCGGCTGGCTTTTGATCGACGAAGCCGGCCAGGCATTGCCCCAACAGGCCGCCGGCGCCATCTGGCGCGCGGCGGGCACTGTCGTGGTGGGCGATCCCAACCAGCTTGAACCCGTACTGGGCATGCCGGCGGCGGTCGAGGGCGCATTGGCTCGGCACTATGACGTATCTCGGGATTGGTGGCCCAGTTTCACATCGGCGCAGCGCCTGTCGGATCAGAGCATGTCGATGGGGACCTGGCTGCCGGGCAAGGAGAACGGGAAAGTCTGGGTCGGATCGCCTTTGCGTGTACACCGCCGTTGCGATGATCCGATGTTTTCCATCAGCAACGACATTGCTTATGACGGGCTGATGGTTCAAGGGAAATCGCCGTCCGCCCATTCGTGGCCGCGTTGCCATTGGATCGACGTGCGCGCGCAAACCAGTGCGGGCAATTGGGTGCCTGAGGAAGGGGAGGCTGCCAGGAAGCTGTTGCGGTCGTTGCAGGCTGAGCACCAGGTCGCGCCCAAGGACATTTTCCTGATCTCGCCGTTCAAGGATGCGGCAACGCAACTGCGCGCGATGGCCAGGATGCTGGGACTCGATCCAGCCAAGACCGGGACGGTGCACACGACCCAGGGCAAGGAGGCCGAAGTCGTTATCCTGGTGCTGGGCGGCAATCCCCAGCGCCCGGGCGCCAAGGATTGGGCCGCGCAAAGCCCCAACCTGCTCAATGTGGCGGTCAGCCGGGCCAAGGCCCGCCTGTATGTCATCGGCGATCGTGCCGCCTGGCGCCAACACCCTTATTTCCGCGTCCTGGACCAGCGTCTTGGTGTCGACAGCGAGGCGCCCTCGCATTGACCACATTCGTCGACGCGACGCGGCCGCCTCACCCCTTCACCAGCCCCCCATCCACTATCAAATTCTGCCCCGTCACCGCGCGCGACCACGGGCTGGCGAAGAACAGCACCGCGTCGGCGAACTGTTCCGGCGTGGTCACTTCGCGCAGCGGCGTGCCGGCGGCGATCAGGTCGAACACCTCGGCGGGCGTGGCGGCCGAGGCGTCAGTGGTGCGCAGCAGGCCGCCGGACACCATGTTGACGGTGATGCCGTCGGCGCCCAGTTCGTGCGACAGCGTGCGCGTGAAGGCCAGCAGGGCAGCCTTGGCGGCGGTGTAGTCGTGGTACGGCACCACCGGATTCTGGACCAGGTTGGTGCCGACGTTGATGATGCGGCCGCCGCCGGCCGCGCGCATCGACGGCAGCGCGGCCTGGGTGGTGTTGAGGGCGGCGCGCACGCTGCCTTCGAACTGCGCGTTCATGCGGGCCCAGTCGAGCGTGTCGGCATGCGGGCGGGCGTCACCGTCGAAGCGGAAGGCGGGCAGGGCGTTGTTGACCACCGTGGCGACCGGCAGGCCGAAGTGCTCGCTGGCGCCCGCCACCATGGCGGCGACCGCGTCGGCGTCGCGCACGTCGGCCCGCATGGCCAGAGCGCGGTCCGGGGCGGTGGCCGCCAGTTCGCGTGCCGCGGCTTCGCTGTTCAGGTAGTTGACGACGACCCGCGCGCCTTCACGCAGGAAGGCGCGCGCGATGGCCGCGCCCAGGCCGCGGCTGGCGCCGGTGACGATGACGAGTTGCTGGTCCAGGGGGAGGGCGGTGCTGGGCATGGCGGTGATCAGGCAGGAAAACGGGCGATGAATCGGATGGACAGGGTGAAGCGGAAAGGGCCAGCGCCGGGCGGCTATCCCGGCGCGACGTCGCAAGAAGGGTGGTTCACTGTTCCGAGCCGCTGTTGAGCATGCGGCTGCGGGCCTTCTCGATGTGGGCGCGCATGATGTTGCGGGCGCCCTCGGCGTCCTGTTCGCGGATCAGCCGATAGATCTGGCGGTGCTCGTCGATGGCGGCGCGGGTGCGCTTCCAGGGTTCGCTGTGCACCAGGTGGCGCATCACGTTGACGGCATGGCTGACGTCGTACTCCAGCGATTTGAGCACCTGCACGAAACGCTGGTTGCCGGTGGCCGCCGCGATGGCGCGGTGAAAACCGTAGTCGTGGTGGTGGGCGATGGCGCCGGCCGCATCGGCGGCCTCGTAGCCGGCCAGCATGCGGTCCATTTCGGCCAGGTCGTCGTCGGTGCGGCGCAGGGCGGCCAGATAGGCGCATTCCGGTTCGATCACCATGCGCAGTTCCAGGCCTTCCAGGATGTGGCCGACGCGGCGCGCCGGGTCGACTGCGGGCATGCCGCCCATCAGGTCGGGCTTGGCCCGCACGTAGCTGCCCGAACCGCGCATCGACTCGACCAACTGGTCTTCGCGCAAGCGGTCCAGCGCCTGGCGCACCACCGGCCGCGATACTTCGAACAGCGCGGCCAGTTCCAGTTCGGTCGGCAGCTTGGCTCCGGGCGCGATCTTGCCGGTGGCGATGGCGTAGAACAGGCTTTCGTAGACCCGCTCGGCGAAGCGTTCGGCGCGCACGTAGCCCAGGCCCGAGGCCACTTCGGCCAGGACGTCCAGCTCGGGCCGCGGCCGGCTGGCCGCGGTGAGCAGCTTGTCCAGTTGCGGATCGCGCACCTTGCTCATTGCCTTGCTCCCATGGCGCGAACGCCGGGTTTGTTAATGGTCATGACAAATCGGAAAACGGCTGTCGGCGTTGGAGCGCATGGCGGCATGGCGTGGGACCCTAGGGATAACCCGAGTCGGCATCAAAATATCCTGAAGCTTGGGATAAAAGCTGTCAATTCAATTGACAAGTTGCGAGGCGCTCCCTTACCTTGGACGCATCCTTATAACCACACCGCGCGCCATCGACGCCCGGGTGGCGCGATCCGGCTGCACCGGGCGCGCCAGGAGACCCCCGCATCCGCGCGTTCCGCAACCGGCCAACCGGCCGTTACTTTACTCCGCACACCGTGACTCAGAAGAACTTTATCGCCAATCAATGGGTGCCCGCCGCCAGCGGCGAAACCATCCCCGTGCTGAACCCGTCCGATGGCAAGGTGTTCGAGGCCATCGCGCGCTCGGGCGAGGCGGACGTGGACCGCGCCGTGGTCGCCGCGCGCCAGGCCTTCGAGGGCGAGTGGGGGCAGATGGCCCCGGCCGCCCGCAGCCGCCTGCTGATGCGCATCGCCTTCGCGCTGCTCGACCGCCAGGAAGAACTGGCGCAGCTGGAGTCCGCCGATACTGGCAAGCCGATCAAGCAGGCCCGCGCCGACGCCGCCGCCGTGGCGCGCTATTTCGAGTTCTATGCCGGCGCGGTCGACAAGCTGCACGGCGAGACCATTCCCTACACCCCGGGCTTCACCGTGCTGACCGTGCGCGAGGCGCATGGCGTGACCGGCCACATCGTGCCCTGGAACTACCCGCTGCAGATCTTCGGCCGCAGCGTCGGCGCGGCGCTGGCCGCGGGCAACGCCTGCGTGGTCAAGCCGGCCGAGGACGCCTGCCTGTCGCTGCTCAAGCTGGCCGAGATCGCCGCCGAGGTGAGCCTGCCCGCCGGCGCGCTGAACATCTGCACGGGCTATGGCCACGAGGCCGGCGCGGCGCTGTCGGCGCATCCCGGCATCGACCACATCTCGTTCACCGGCTCGCCGCAGACCGGCAAGATGGTGGCGCACGCCGCCGCCGAGAACCACGTGCCGGTGACGCTGGAGCTGGGCGGCAAGTCGCCGCAGATCGTGTTCGACGACGCCGACCTGGACGCCGCCATGCCGGTGCTGCTGGCCGCCATCATCCAGAACGCGGGCCAGACCTGCTCGGCCGGCAGCCGCGTGCTGATCCAGCGCGGCGTCTACGAGAAAGTGCTGGCGCGCCTGGGCGAGGCGTTTTCGGCCACCGTCACCGGCCCCGCCGCGCAGGACCTGGACGTCGGCCCGCTGATCAGCGCCCGCCAGCACGACCGCGTGCGCGGCTTCCTGGCCGAGGCCGAAGCCGAGGGCCTGAAGGTCGCCGCGCGCGGCAAGCTCAAGGACGGCGCGCCCGACAGCGGCTTCTACCAGCCGCCGGTGCTGTTCCGCGACGTGCCGCCCAAGAGCCGGCTGGCGCAGGAAGAGGTGTTCGGTCCGGTGCTGGCCGCCATGGTGTTCGACACCGAGGAAGAGGCGCTGGAGATCGCCAATGGCACGCTCTACGGCCTGGTGGCCGGCGTCTGGACCCGCGACGGCGGCCGCCAGCTGCGCCTGGCGCGCAAGCTGCGCGCCGGCCAGGTGTTCGTCAACAACTACGGCGCCGGCGGCGGCGTGGAACTGCCGTTCGGCGGCTCGCGCCAGTCGGGCTACGGCCGTGAAAAGGGCTTCGAGGCGCTGTACGGCTTCACCACCCTGAAGACCATCGCCATCCGCCACTGATCCGGCGGCGGCCGGGCGTGCCGCCCCCGGCAGGGGCGGGCGCCCGGTGGCAAAATATCGGTTACCTTTGATGTTTTGCCAGGGGCGCCACGCCCCGTATCCAGGATCAGCATGTTCACCGGTATTGTTCAAGGCACCGCGAAGATCGCGAACATCGCGGACCGCGAAGGCCTGCGCACGTTTACGCTGGCGTTTCCCGACGGCTTCTGCAAGGATCTGGCGGTCGGCGCCAGCGTCTCCACCGACGGCGTCTGCCTGACGGTCACCGAAATTCTCGACGCCAACCACGCCACCTTCGACGTCATGCTGCAAAGCCTGGCGATTACCACGCTGGGCAGCTACCAGGAAGGCGACCGCGCCAACGTCGAGCGCGCCGCCAGGGATGGCGCCGAGATCGGCGGCCATCCGCTGTCCGGCCACGTCGATTTCACCTCGGAAGTGGTGATGGTGAAGTCGTCGGACACCAATCGCCTGATGCGCTTCAGCATCCCCGAGGCCTTCCGCAAGTACGTGTTCGCCAAGGGCTACATCGCCATCAACGGCGCCAGCCTGACCGTGTCCGAGGTGAACCGCGCCGAGGGCTGGTTCGAAGTCTGGCTGATCCCCGAGACCCGCCGCATGACGGTGTTCGAGGACAAGCAGGTGGGCGACCAGGTCAACATCGAGATCGAGCGCAGCACCCAGGTGGTGGTGGACACCGTGCGCGAGACGGTCCAGGAAAGCCTGGGCAAGCTGCAGCCGCTGCTGGAAGCCATCCTCAAGGAAAAAGGGCTGACGCTGGAAGATTTCGTCAGCCCGCAGGGCAAGCTCAAGTAGGACGCGGCCGTCCGCCTTCCATCCGCGTTCCGTTCAAGACCAGGCCGCGAATTCAAGCCGCGAACGCCGGCCCCAGCGGCTTGATGCGGATCCCCGGTTGCAGCCGGGTCCAGGGCAGGTCGGCGGGATCGGCCTGCATCGGGCCCGGGGCCTTGGCCACCAGCACCTCATGCGCGATGGGCTGGAAGTCGGCGCGGAAGTGCACCGAGCTTTTCACCACCAGGATTGCCATCTCCTCGGGCTGCACGCCGCCGACGCGGAACAGGTTGCGGTCCAGCATCTGCGACTTGGTGGCGCTGACCACCACGCGCACGCCGCCCAGGCGCAGCCCGGCCACCGCCTCCAGGTCCACGTCCATGCCGTTCATCATCGGGCCGTCGAAGCGCAGCTTGCCCGGCGACAGGGTCTCGACCACGAACTCGCCCTCGAAAGGCGTATCGCCGGCCACGCCGGACTGGCCGCCCAGGCGCAACTTCACCGTGTTGCCGATGCCGGCGGCGGTCGCCTCGCGCACGGCCTCGGGATCGTAGAACAGGCCCAGCGCGGCGTTCTGCGCGTCGGCCTCGACCAGCGCGCGCAGCATGCCGGTGGTGTTGGCGTCGCCGCCCGCGCCCGGGTTGTCCTGGGTGTCGGCGATGACCACGGGGCGCGAGGCGCCGGCCGCCAGCGCCTGGGCGCGCTTGACGGCGTCGGCCGGCGCCAGGAAGTCGGGCGACCATTGCGGTTCCAGTTCCAGCACGCGCTGGTAAAGCGCTTCGGTCACGCGTTCGACCGCGTCGGCGTCGGTGCCGTAGGCCCAAACCACCGGGCCGCATTCGGGAAAGTCCGCCGCCGGAAAACCCGGCGCGAACGAGATCGAGGCCACGCCCGGCGTCCGCTCCAGGCGCTCCAGTTCTTCATACACCCCTTGCGACGGCTGCAGCATCGTGCACATGCCGTTGATGGGGATCAGGAACGGCAGGCGGCGTTCGGCGCGCACCCACTTGTCGCCGGCCGCGACGCGCGCGGCCAGCAGGCGCGCGGCGTGCTCGCCGGTCACCGCCATGTCCACGTGCGGGTAGGTGCGGAAGGCGGCAAGGCCGTCGGCCTCGCGCAGCATCCGCGCGGTGACGTTGGCGTGCAGGTCGAGGCTGCCGACCACCGGCACGCCGGGGCCGACCAGCGCGCGCACCCGCGCCAGCAGCTCGCCTTCGCCGTCGTCCAGGTGCTCGGCCACCATGGCGCCGTGCAAGTCCAGGTAGATGGCATCGAAGCCGCCGGCGCGCGCCGCGTCGACGATCTCGCCGGCGATGCGTTCGTAGGCGTCGCGGGTGACGTGGGCCGACGGGCTGGCGCCGGCCCAGATCACCGTGCGCACGGTGTGGCCCTGCGCCAGCGCGGCGTTGATGAAGCCGCCGGCGGGGATGTTGACCTCGCGCAGCGCCAGCATGTCCTCGCCGCGCACCATGGCGGGAAAGCCCTCGCCGCGCACGAAGTTCTCGTAGGCCGCCTTGGACGGCGCGAAGGTATTGGTCTCGTGCTGGAAGCCAGCCACCAGAATATGCATGATCGATTCCTTTGAGCGTCAGGCGCGCGCGGGCGCGGATTGGGCAGGACGGTTCACCAGCAGCAGCAGGGCGCCGGCCACCAGCAGGGCGGAGATCGCGTACAGGCCGCCGGCCAGGCTGCCGGTGGATTCCTTGACCCAGCCGATGATGGACGGGCTGAGAAAGCCGCCCAGCAAGCCGATGCTGTTGATCAGCGCGATGCCGCCCGCCGCGGCTTCCCCTTGCAGGTACTGCGACGGAATCGCCCAGAATACCGTGTAGGCGGCCCACATGAAGCCGGTGGCCAGCGTGATGGCCGTCAGGGATAGCGCGAATTGCGTCGGCGCCGCGGTGGCGATGCACAACGCCACGCCGGCCAGCAGGGCGGGCACCAGCGTGTGCCAGCGGCGTTCGCGCATGCGGTCGGAGCTGCGCGCGAACCACAGCATGAAGACCGCCGCGGCCACGTAGGGGATCGCCGAGTACAGGCCGATCTGCATGGTGTCCTGCACCCCGGCCAGCTTGAGCAGCGTCGGCAGCCAGAAGCTGACGGCATAGATGCCGCAGATCAGGCAGAAGTAGGTCAGCGCCATGCCGTAGATGGCCGGATCGCGCAGCACCTGGGCGAAGGCGTGCTTCTTGTGCGCGCCGCGGCTGTCCAGGTCGGCGGCCAGCAGCGCCTTTTCCTCGGCGCTGAGCCAGCGCGCCTCGGCCGGCTTGTCGTCCAGGTAGCGGAAGGCGATGACGCCCAGCAGCACACAGGGCAGGCCTTCCAGCAGGAACATCCATTGCCAGCCGTCCAGGCCATGCGCGCCGGAGAAGGCCGTCATGATCCAGGCGGAGACCGGGCCGCCGACGATGCCGCCGATCGGGCCGGCCAGCATCACCACCGCCATGACGCCGGCCATGCGCGACTGCGAATACCAGTAGGTCAGGTAGAAGATCATGCCGGGGGCGAAGCCGGCCTCGAACACGCCCAGCATGAAGCGCAGGACGTAGAAGCTCCATTCGCCCTGCACGAACAGCATCGAGGCCGAGGTCAGGCCCCATAGCACCATGATGCGGCTGATGGTGCGGCGTGCGCCAATGCGCGTCAGCAGCAGATTGCTGGGCACCTCGAACATCACGTAGCCGAGAAAGAAGATGCCGGCGCCCAGGCCGTAGACGGCGTCCGAGATGCCGATGTCCTGTTGCATCTGCAGCTTGGCGAAGCCGATGTTGATGCGGTCCAGGTAGGCGAACACATAACAGAGCAGCAGGAACGGCAGCAGCCGCCAGGTGATCTTGCGGTATAGCGGAGCCAGGCGCGGATCGGCGCCTGGCGTGGCCTGATGGGGCATTGCGTGTCTCCTCGCGGGCGGGTCTGCGCCCGCCGCGGTGGTTGGGATGGCGGCGGTTCCCGGGGCGGGTCCGCGCGGCGTCCATATTGCGAGCACGCAGTGTTCGAAACAATGACCTGGGTGATAAATTATCGTTGCCTTCAGGGCAACGGAAAAACGATGCCGCGGCCATGCTGCCCGGCGTCTGGGCGTTCATGACAAAACATACAGGGGGAGCGATGGCCGAAATCAGCCAGACGCGGCTGAAATACTTCAACGAGGTCGTGGCCTGTGGCTCGATCCGCGGCGCCGCCGACAAGCTCGGCACCGCGCCCTCGGTCATCAGCCGCCAGATCCAGTTGCTGGAAAAGGAACTGGGCGTGGCGCTGTTCGAACGGCGCGCGCGCGGCCTGACGCCGACCGAGGCCGCCGACATGCTGCTGGAATACCACCGCGCCTGCCGCGCGCAGCAGGAACACCTGAACACGCGCCTGCAGGAACTGCGCGGCATGCGGCGCGGCAGCGTCCATCTAATGATCAGCGAAGGCTTCATCGACAGCCTGATGGAGCATGTGGTGGGGCCGTTCTGCATCGAACACCCGCGCATAAACGTCAGCGTCAACGTCGGCTCGGTCAACGAGGTGGTCGAGGCCGTGGCCAGCGACGCCGCGCACATCGGCCTGGCCTACAACCCGCCCGTGGACCCGCGGCTGCGCTGCCGCGCCAGCCGCAAGCATCCGGTCTGCCTGCTGGCGGCGCGCGGCCACGCGCTGGCGCGCCATCGCGCCCCGCTCACCATTGCCGACATCCTGCCGTATCCGTTCGCGCTGATGTCCGCGCCTTACGGGTTGCGCCAGGCGGTCGACCTGCTGGAGTTCACCGAACGCATCCACCTGACGCCGAGCCTGACCACCAATTCGCTGCGGGTGCTCAAGCAGTACGCCATCAGCGGCGCCGGGGTGACGCTGATGCCGAACCTGGGCGTGCACCACGAACTGGCCAGCGGCGAACTGGTGGCGCTGCCGATCGCACATCCGATCCTGAGCGCGCCCGAGTGCCAGATGCTGCTGCGCCTGGGGCGGCCGCTGTCGTCGGCCGCCAACGAGGTGGTGCGGCGCATCGAGCAGCGCCTGCCGGCGTTCGCGGCGCCGTGACGGCGCCGGCCACGCCCGGGGCGGGGCAACCTCGGCGCGGGGCGATGCGCGGGCGCATTTCGTTACCGGGGATGGGGCCTGGTTTTGAAAGGTTCAAGCATCCATGCGCTTTTTCAGGCATTTTTCTGCTGTAGGTCAATGAACAAGCCATCCTTGCCGTGAGAGTGCCATGTAAAGGGCGTTTCAGGGCAGCGTAAGCTACAATGGCGGCACTTTCGGAGGTTTCTATGTCGGTAATATCCGATATCAAAATACGCCCCCTGGAGCGCGGCGACCTGCACTTCGTGCACAAGATCAACAATAACGACGTCATCATGCGTTATTGGTTCGAAGAGCCCTACGAGGCCTACGACGAACTGGTCGCCCTCTATGACCGCCACTTGCACGACCAGAACGAGCGGCGCTTCATCATCGAGCACGACACCGGCCAGCCGGCCGGCCTGGTGGAACTGGTGGAAATCGACTACATCCACCGCCGCGCCGAATTCCAGATCATCATCGCGCCCAGCTACCAGGGCCGCGGCTACGCCAAGGCCGCCACCCGCATCGCGGTGGGCTACGCCTTCCGCGTGCTGAACCTGCACAAGGTCTACCTGGTGGTGGACAAGGACAACAGCGCCGCCGTGCACATCTACGAGCGCTGCGGCTTCCAGATCGAAGGGCTGCTCAAGGAAGAGTTCTTTTCCAACGGCGCCTACCGCGACGCCTACCGCATGGCGCTGCTGCAGCACGATCACCTGCGCGAAGTCGGACCGGGCGCGCCGGACGCGCCGGTGCTGCGCGACTGGCCGCAGGAAGAACAGACCGGCTGACGCGCGGCGCATTCGGCGTTGCATCCCCGCATGATCAGGGCGGCCGAGGCCGCCTTTCCGCGCAGCGCGCCTTGAACGATCGGACGGCGCGAAAGCGCGACGCCGCGCCGATGTGGAAAAACGCCCCGGCAGGAGATTCCCGCCGGGGCGTTTTGCATCAGGGCGGCGCTTCAGTTCGCCGCCGGGGCGGCCCGCAGCAGCCGCAAGCCGTTGGCCACCACCAGCAGGCTGGCGCCGACGTCGGCGAACACCGCCATCCACAGCGTGGCGTTGCCGGTCATCGCCAGCGCCAGGAACACCACCTTGATGCCGAGCGCCAGCGCGATGTTCTGCACCAGCACGCGGTGGGTGGCGCGCGACAGGCGCAGGAAGGTGCCGATCTTGCGCAGGTCGTCGTCCATCAGCGCCACGTCGGCCGTTTCGATGGCGGTGCCGGTGCCGGCCGCGCCCATGGCGAAGCCGATATCGGCGCGGGCCAGGGCCGGGGCGTCGTTGATGCCGTCGCCGACCATGCCGACCTTGCCCGACGGCGCCAGCTTGCTTTCGATGGCGGCCAGCTTGTCCTCCGGCAGCTGGTCGCCGCGCGCTTCGTCGATGCCGACCTGGCGCGCGATGGCTTGCGCGGTGGGCGTGTTGTCGCCCGTCAGCATCAGGGTGCGCACGCCCAGCGCGTGCAGGTCGGCGATGGCGGCCGCGCTGGTGGGCTTGACCGTGTCGGCCACCGCCGCCAGCGCCAGCACGCGCTGGCCATCGCTGAGCGCGATAGCGCTCTTGCCCTGCTGTTCCAGTTCGTCGAAGCGGGCTTCCAGCTTTTCGTCCGACACGCCCAGCTCGCGCATCAGGCGGCGGTTGCCCAACTGGAACAGCACGCCGTCCACCTTGCCGCTGACGCCGCGGCCGGGCAGGGCGGTGAAGTCGTCCACTTCCAGCAGGGCCTGGCCGGCGTCGCGCGCGGCGTTGGCCACGGCCAGCGAGACCGGGTGGTCGGAGCGGGCCGCCAGGCTGGCGGCGACCTGCGCCGCGGGCTGGCGCGCCAGGTCGGAGACGTCCCAGTCCTGCAGGTCGGTCTGCACCGGCTTGCCGTGGGTCAGCGTACCGGTCTTGTCCAGCGCCAGCCACTTCAGGTTGCGGCCTTCCTCCAGGTACACGCCGCCCTTGACCAGGATGCCGCGGCGCGAGGCCGCCGTCAGGCCACTGACGATGCTGACCGGCGTGGAGATCACCAGGGCGCAGGGGCAGGCGATGATCAGCAGCGCCAGGGCGCGATAGATCGCGTCGAACCAGGGCTGCGCCCACAGCAGCGGCGGCAGCACTGCCACCAGCAGCGCCACGCCGACCACGGCGGGCGTGTAGATGCGCGAGAAACGGTCGATGAAGCGCTGGGTTGGCGCGCGCGCGCCCTGGGCCTGTTCGACCGCGTGGATGATGCGCGCCAGCGTGGTGTTGCCCGCCGCCGCGGTGACCCGGTAGTCGAACGAGCCGGCCGCGTTGACGGTGGCCGCGTAGACCTGGTCGCCCTCGGCCTTTTCCACCGGCAGGCTTTCGCCGGTGATGGGGGACTGGTCCACCGCCGAACGGCCGCTGACGATGATGCCGTCGGCGGCGATGCGTTCGCCCGGTCGCACCCGCACCACGTCGTCGATCTGCAGTTGCGCCGCCGGCACCGATTGCCAGCCGCCGTCGGCCTGGCGCACGGTGGCGGTTTCGGGCGCCAGGTCGAGCAGGCCGCGGATGGCGTTGCGGGCGCGGTCCAGAGAACGGGCCTCGATCAGTTCGGCCACATTGAACAGGAACATCACCATGGCCGCTTCCGGCCACTGGCCGATCAGCACCGCGCCGGTGACGGCAATGCTCATCAGCGCGTTGATGTTCAGGTTGCCGTTGCGCACGGCGATCCAGCCCTTGCGGTAGGTGCTGATGCCGCAGGCCAGGATGGCGGCCACCGCCAGCGCGGCGGTGACGCCCCAGTGCATGCCGGCGAAGTGCGACGCTTCGGACAGCGCGGCCAGCACGCCGGCGCCGCCGATGGCCCACCAGTTCACGGGCGCGGCGGCCGGGGCCGGCGTGCGCGGCGCGTCGTCGGCCAAAGGCTCGGGTGTCATGCCCAGCGACTTGATGGCCGCCGTGATGCGGTCCAGCGCGCCTTCGGCGTGCACCACGGTCAGGATGCGTTGCATCAGGTTGAAGTCCAGCGCGTGCACGCCGGCGACGCCGTCGAGCTTCTTGCGGATCAGCGTTTCCTCGGTGGGGCAGTCCATCTGGCCGATGCGCAGGCGCGCCAGCAACTGGCCCGGGCCGGCCTGCAGCGCGGCGGCGCCGCCCGACATGCGGATGGCGCCGGCGTCGTGGCTGCAGCAGGCCGTGGCGGCGTGGCCATGCCCATGGTCGTGATCGTGGCGGTGGTCGTGACCTTGACCATGGTCGTGATCGTGGCCTTGGGCCTGGCCATGGTCGTGGCCGCAGCCCGGGCCGGCGCGCTTGGCGGCGGGCGCGTGTCCACCGCAGCAGGCGCCGGCGGTGGCGGAGTGTTCGGGGTGTCGGGTCGATGCTGAAGACATTCTCGTTGCCTTTTCGTAAGCCATTGACCGCATTGCACACCTTGGAGTTACTATAGGGTCAACCCCCTAAATCCATCGGATGCGTCCGGGAGGCACGATGCGTATCGGCGAATTGGCTACGGCGGCCGGCACCACGGTCGAAACCGTCAGGTATTACGAGAAGGAAGGGCTGCTGCCCGCCCCGGAACGGGGACTGAACAACTACCGCAGCTACGGCCAGCCCCACCTGGAGCGCCTGCGGCTGATCCGCAACTGCCGCGCGCTGGACATGACGCAGGACGAGATCCGCGCCATCCTGTCGCTGGCCGACAATCACCAGGCAGGATGTGGCCCCATTAATGAACTGTTCGATGAGCACATCTCCCACGTGGACGAGCGCATCGCCGAGCTGACCCAGTTGAAGACGCAATTGACCGATCTGCGCCAGCGCTGCCTGTCGGCGCGGCCCGACGCGGAAGACTGCGGCATCCTGCACGGCCTGTCGGAAATGCAGGTCGAGGAACGCCAGGAACGCCATACCCACCTCGGTTGAATCCGCCAGTCGCCATGCGCCGGGCAGGGGGATAGCCGTCCCCCGCGCGGCCATGGCGTAATATGAGAACCCTTCTCTTTCCCATTTGGGAAGCCGCCAGAATTCCGTAACTTGTGCCTGACTCCATGACCCAGACCACCACCGCCACGCCCCTGCACGCCATCACCTCGCGCCGTTCCGTCAAGTTCCTGCGGGCGCCGGCGCCCAAGCCCGACGAACTCGAACAGATCCTGCAGGCCGCCATGTCGGCCCCCGACCACGGTGCGCTGCGTCCCTGGCGTTTCGTGGTGATCAAAGGCGAGGCCATCGGCAAGCTGGCCGACGTGGCGCTGGAAGCCGTCAAGCGCAGCGGCGATCCGCGCATGACGCCGGAAAAGGAAAAGTCGGTGCGCGAGTGGATGGCCGGCGTGCCGCTATTCGTCGCCGTGGCGCAGAAGATCGCCCACGACAACACCAAGATCCCCGAGGCCGAGCAGCTGCTGGCCACTGGCTGCGCCACCATGAACATCCTGAACGCCGCCCACATGCTGGGCTACGGCGCGTTCTGGAGCACCGGCATCGGCACCTACGTCGAAGACGTGCAGGCGGCGCTGGGCCTGGATTCGCTCGACTACCGCTTCCTCGGCTTCCTGGCGATCGGCACCCCGGCGTGCGCGGTGCCGCCGGCCAACCGCCCGGACTACCGCGAGTTCGTCACCGAGTGGACCGGTCCGGCCTGAGGCGCGTCGTGGCGCAAAAAAAACCGGCTTCTGGCCGGTTTTTTTGCGTGCGTCGCTTACCGTTGCGACGCGATGGGCCGGAAGGCCGCGCGCACGAGTTTCTCCAGGCCCCAGCCCACGGCATAGAAGAGGGCCAGCGTCGGCAGCCCGATCAGCAGGTAGCCGCCGACCCAGGACAGCTCACCGAGCTGCCGGTCCAGGTTCAGTTCGTGCAGCAGCGCAAGCTGCAAGGCCAATGGCAATTGCAGCAGCACGAAGCGGCCCTTGTCGTCGCCGTCGGCCGACAGTGCGCCGGCGATGCAGAGGATGACGATGGCGAGGTAAAGCGCGGCAAACACGATGCCGGTCCAGCTGAACCCTTTCGAGGCAGTCAATCGAGGCACGTCGGTTTCCAGGGGAATCGGAAGCCGCAAGTATAGAGGTCGGCCAGATGCGGTCCAGCGAGCCAAGCCGCCCAGCCAAGCCACCGAGCCACGACACCGAGCCACGACACCGAGCCAGGCCGACGTTGCTCGCCATCCGGCTGTACCGGGCAGGCTTGCGCGGCCACCAATAAATGACAATAATTCTTATTGTTGATTAGCCCGCCCTCCCATTCCCTCCATGTCCCATCCTGCGCAGCCGACGCCGCACACCGCCGCCCAGCTGTACGAGGCCCATCATCCGTGGTTGCTGGAATGGCTGCGTCGCCGGCTGGGTTGCCGCCATGATGCCGCCGATCTGGCGCACGACACTTTCGTGCGGGTACTGGCCGGCCGCCCGACCGAGCCGATCCACGAACCCCGCGCGTTCCTGACCACGCTGGCGCAACGCACGCTGTACACGTTCTGGCGCCGCCGCGAACTCGAGCGCGCCTATCTTGACAGCCTCGAGGCCCTGCCGCATGCCAGCGTTCCCAGCGAAGAGCAGCGCGCCTTGGTGGTCGAGGCCCTGATGCAGATCGACCGGGCCTTGCAGCGCCTGCCGGCGCGCGTCCGGCAGATCTTTCTCCTGAGCCAGTTGCACGAGCTGACCTATCCGCAGATCGCCGAACGCCTTGGCGTATCCGCCATCACCGTCCGCCGCGGCATGAAGCAGGCCATCACGCTGTGCGTGGCGGCGCGCCTGGCCGCATGAGCGTGCCCGCGCTGCCGGCCGTCGTCGAGGCCGCGGTCGACTGGATGGTGCTGCTGTCGTCGGGCGAGGCGGCCGAGGCCGATCGCGTCCGCTTCGAGGCCTGGCTCCATGCCGATCCCCGTCACGCCGCCGCCTGGGAGGCGGTTGCCGGCGCCGTCACAACCACTTTTGCGCCGCTGGGCGACGGCGCCTCGATCCAGGCCGCGGGCGCGGCGCTGCTGGCGCCGGTCTCGCGACGCCGCGCGCTGCGCAATGCCCTGCTGCTGGTGCTGGCGGCCGGCGGGCTCGCTGCACTGGCCGACCGCCAGACGCCGTTGCGGACCCTGGCCGCCGACCTGCGCACCGGGACGGGCGAACGCCACACCTATCCGCTGCCGGACGGCAGCGAAGTCACGCTGAACGCGCGTTCAGCCGTCGACCTGGCGTTCGACGGCCGCGCCCGCGTGCTGCGGCTGCGCGCGGGCGCGGTGTACGTGCGGGTCGCGGCCGACGCCGCGCGGCCCTTCATCGTCGCCAGTCCCGATGGCGAGGTGCAGGCGCTGGGCACGGTGTTCGGCGTGGCGCGCGACGAGCAGGGCAGCGTCGCCTGTGTGATCGAGCACAGCGTCCAAGTCCGCGCGGCGGGCCAGCGGCGCGTCCTGGCGGCGGGAGAGGGCGCGCGCTTCGGGGCGGATGGCATCGGCGCGCCGGATGCCGCGCTGGCCGAAACCGCGGCCTGGCGCGACGGCATGCTGGTGGTGCGCGACCAGCCGCTGGGCGCGGTGGTGGCGGCGTTGCGGCCTTACCGGCGCGGCTTCCTGCGCATTTCACCCGAGGCCGCGCGGTTGCGGGTGCTGGGCGCCTTTCCGCTGGACGATACCGACCGCGTGCTGGAATCCCTGCGCCAGACCCTGCCGATCGAGGTCGGCGGGCTGGGCGGCTGGCTCGTCAGCATCGACCTGCGCGCCGATGCCGCCGAAAAAAAATGATCGCTTGCGGCGGGCTCGCTGGACATACCTCCTGAAGCACCCCCTTGTCGCAGGAGATTCCATGTTCCCCGTTCGTCCCGCGCCGCAGCTGGCGGCCGCGTTCCTCATTGCCCTGGCCGCGCCGGCCGCTATCGCCCAGGCGCAGGCGGGCGCCCAATCGGGCGCGTCCCTGGCGCAGCGCTACGATCTGCCCGCCGCGCCGCTGGCCGAGACCCTGACCCGCATCGCGCGCCAGAGCGGCCGCGCGGTGTCGGTCGATCCGGCGCTGGTGGCGGGCCGCCAGGCGCCAGCCGTGGCCGGCACCTACACGACCGAGCAGGCCTTGCGCCAGGCGCTGGCGGGCAGCGGCCTGGAACTGCGCATCACCGCCAACGGCACCTTCAGCGCGCGGCCCCTGCCGCAGACGGGCGGGGCGGCCCTGCTGGAGCCGGTGCGCGTGACCGGCGCGGCGGAATCGGCCACAGGCCCGCTGCATGGCTACGCCGCCCATGTCAGCGCCACCGGCACCAAGACCGATACGCCCATCATCGAGACGCCGCAGTCGATCACGGTGGTCGGCGCCGAGGAAATCGAGACGCTCAAGGCGCAGAGCCTGCAGGACGCGTTGGGCTACGTGGCGGGCGTGAGCCGCGCCGAGGGCCAGGACCGCACGTCCGACAGCCTGTTCCTGCGCGGCTTTCGCGGCACCCAGGGCAGCTACTATCGCGATGGCACGCTGTACACCGTGAACATCTACAACGGACGGCAGGAACTGTACGGGCTGGAACGGGTCGAGTTCCTCAAGGGCGCGGCCTCGGTGCTCTACGGCGCGGCGCCGCCGGGGGGCGTCATCAATACGGTCAGCAAGCGTCCCACCACCGAGCCGTTGCATGAACTGAATGTCGAGGCGGGCAACTTCCGCCGCAAGCAGATCTCCGGCGACTTCGGCGGCGCGCTCGATGACGAGGGAAAATGGTCGTACCGCCTGACCGCCCTGAAGCGCGACAGCGATACCTTCATCGATCACGTGCCGGACGATCGGACCTACGTGGCCCCGGCCCTCAAGTGGCAACCCAGCGACGCCACTTCGCTGACCCTGCTGGCGGAGTACCAGGAGGACCGCACGGTCTACGTCTACGGCCTGCCTGGCCAGGGCACGGTGCTGCCCAATCCCAATGGCAGGATTCCGCGCAATCGCTTCACGGGCGAACCGGGCTTCGACAAGTTCATCATGAAGCGCTATTCGATCGGCTACCTGTTCGAACACGCGTTCACGGACCAGTTCAAGCTGCGCAACAGCGTGCGCTACTTCCACGCGGACAGCACTTATTTCTCCACCGACATCTGGCAGTTGCAGGCCGACCAGCGCCACACCGCCGATCGCGGCGCGATGCCGCGCTGGGACCGGTCTTCGGCGGTTGTGGCCGATACATCGCTGCAGTACGACGCCACCACCGGCCCGCTGCGCCACACGCTGCTGGCGGGCCTGGACTACTCGCTGCCCAGACACGAGACCGAGCGCTACCTGCGCGGCAACACCAACATCGATCTCTATGACCCCGTCTATGGCGTCCCGCTGGGACCGACTACGCCGTTCCCGTGGTCGTCCTCGAGAACCGACATGAAGCGCCTGGGGGTCTACCTGCAGGATCAGGTCAAGATCGCCGATAAGTGGGTGCTGCTGCTGGGCGGCCGCCACGATTGGGTCACGGTCAACGAACGCAATTTCTTCACCGGCGAAAAGATCGCGGACGACGAAAAGAGCCAGGCCTTCACCGGCCGCGCCGGTGTCGTCTATCTGGCCGACAACGGCCTGGCGCCGTTCCTGAGCTACAGCGAATCGTTCGAGCCGACCAGCGGCCAGGATCGCCAGGGCAGCCGCTTCAAGCCCACCACCGGCGAGCAGTACGAAGCCGGGCTGCGTTACCAGCCGGCCGGGTCGGACACCATGCTGTCGGCGGCGGTGTACCAACTGACGCGCAAGAACGTGAACGTGGCCGACCCGTTCGATACCAACTACGAGATCCAGGCCGGCCAGGCGCGCACCCGCGGGCTGGAGCTGGAGGCGCGCACCCGCGTCGGCCGCCACGCCAACCTGATCGCCGCCTATGCCTACACCGATGCGCGCACCCTCAAGGCCAGCCCGCTGCAACCGGACGAGGTCGGCAAGCGCCTGAACTCGGTGCCGTTCAACCAGTTCTCGGTCTGGGGCGACTACGGCTTCGGCGCCTTCGGCCTGCCGGGGCTGCGGGTCGGCGCGGGGGTGCGCTACGTCGGCAGCACGCGCGGCCTGGCGCATGGCACGGCGGTCGAGGTGCCGTCCTTCACGCTGTTCGATGCCATGGTGAGTTACACCACCGGGCCGTGGAAATTCGCGCTCAACGCCACCAACCTGGCCGACAAGACCTACATCGGCAGTTGCACCTACGGTTGCTTTTATGGCGAGCCGCGGCGGGTGATCGGCACGGCGACCTATCGCTGGTAAAACCGGACGGGCAGGAGGGGGAAAACCTCCCGCCGCGCGCGCCGGCCGGTCCTGGGCCTGTGCGGCGAGCGAGGCCTGGCGCGGCCCCTGTCTCGGGGCCGCGCCCTGTGCTACTCTGGCTCCCGGCCGTGCATGTTTATCCCTTTGCACAGGCCGACGATGGCAATGTCCGAGGTCACCCCCCTGGGCAGTGTCTTGGTAAGAAGAATGCGCATGACACGATCAAGCGTGGAGACAATTCATGAGCCAATATGGGCCGCTGAAGTTGCACGTCCCCGAGCCTACCGGGCGTCCGGGTTGCAAGACCGACTTTTCCTACCTGCGCCTGTCGCCGCCCGGCGAGGTGCCCAAACCCCCCATTGATGTCGCCGCGATCGACACCGGCAGCCTGGCCTACAGCCTGGTGCGGGTCATCGACGACGACGGCCGCGCCGTCGGCCCGTGGGCGCCGGAGATCAGCGACGAGCTGCTGCGCCGAGGCATGCGCACCATGCTCAAGACGCGTATCTTCGACGGCCGCATGCTGACCGCCCAGCGCAAGAAGAAGATCTCCTTCTACATGCAGAGCCTGGGCGAAGAGGCCATCGGCTCGGCCCATGCGCTGGCGCTGGAGCAGGGCGACATGTGTTTCCCGACCTACCGCCAGCAGAGCATCCTGCTGGCGCGCGACGTGTCGCTGGTGACCATGATGTGCCAGCTCATGTCCAACGAGCGCGACCCGCTCAAGGGGCGCCAGCTGCCGGTCATGTATTCCGACCGCGAGAACGGCTTCTTCACCATCTCGGGCAACCTGGCCACGCAGTTCATCCAGGCGGTGGGCTGGGGCATGGCCTCGGCCATCAAGGGCGACACGCGTATCGCATCGGGCTGGATCGGCGACGGCGCCACCGCCGAGGCGGACTTCCATACCGCGCTGACCTTCGCGCACGTGTACCGCGCGCCGGTGATCCTGAACGTGGTCAACAACCAGTGGGCCATCTCGACCTTCCAGGCCATCGCCGGGGGCGAGGGCGCCACCTTCGCCGGCCGCGGCGTGGGCTGCGGCATCGCCTCGCTGCGGGTCGACGGCAACGATTTCCTGGCGGTCTACGCCGCCTCGCGCTGGGCCGCCGAGCGCGCGCGCAGCAACCTCGGCCCCACCCTGATCGAATGGGTGACCTACCGCGCGGGCCCGCACTCCACCTCTGACGACCCCTCCAAGTACCGCCCCGGCGACGACTGGAGCCACTTCCCGCTGGGCGACCCGATCGAGCGCTTCAAGAAGCACCTGATCCTGCGCGGCATCTGGTCCGAGGCCGAGCACGACGCGGTGCGCGCCGAGCTCGACGCCGAGATCCAGGCGGCGCAGAAGGAAGCGGAAAGCTACGGCACCCTGGTGGACGGCCACGTCCCCAGCGCCGCCAGCATCTTTGAAGACGTCTACAAGGACATGCCGGAGCACCTGCGCCGGCAACGTCAGCAGCTCGGAGTGTGAGTCATGGCTATCGATAACAATGCTGGTCCGGCGTCCGCGCCGATGACCATGATCCAGGCTTTGCGCTCGGCCATGGATGTGATGCTGGAGCGCGACGGCAACGTGGTGGTGTTCGGCCAGGACGTGGGCTATTTCGGCGGCGTGTTCCGCTGCACCGAGGGCCTGCAGGCCAAGTACGGCAGCTCGCGCGTGTTCGACACGCCGATCTCCGAAGGCGGCATCGTCGGCGTGGCGGTGGGCATGGGCGCCTACGGCCTGCGGCCGGTGTGCGAGATCCAGTTCGCCGACTATTTCTATCCGGCCTCCGACCAGATCGTGTCGGAAGCGGCGCGCCTGC
Source organism: Achromobacter sp. CSND-B12 (assembly GCF_052906545.1). NCBI lineage: Bacteria > Pseudomonadati > Pseudomonadota > Betaproteobacteria > Burkholderiales > Alcaligenaceae > Achromobacter > Achromobacter sp. CSND-B12. The sequence goes on from NZ_JBREGJ010000001.1 coordinate 5,813,673, forward strand.
GCTACCGCTCGGTGGGCGAATTCATCGCGCCCATGACCATCCGCATGCCTTGCGGCGGCGGCATCTACGGCGGCCAGACCCACAGCCAGAGCCCCGAGGCGATGTTCACCCAAGTGTGCGGGCTGCGCACGGTGATGCCGTCCAACCCCTACGACGCCAAGGGCCTGCTGATCGCGTCCATCGAGAACGACGATCCGGTCATCTTCCTGGAGCCTAAACGCCTGTACAACGGTCCGTTCGACGGCCACCACGACCGTCCCGTGACGCCGTGGACCGGACGCCCGGGCAGCGTGGTGCCGACCGGCTACTACACCGTGCCGCTGGACACCGCCGCCATCGTGCGGCCCGGCAACGCGCTGACGGTGCTGACCTACGGCACCACGGTGCACGTGTCGCTGACCGCGGCCGAGGAAACCGGCATCGACGCCGAGGTCATCGACCTGCGCAGCCTGTGGCCGCTGGATCTGGAGACCATCGTCAACTCGGTCAGGAAGACCGGCCGCTGCGTCGTGGTGCATGAAGCCACGCGCACCTGCGGCTATGGCGCCGAGCTGATCGCGCTGGTGCAAGAACACTGCTTCCATCACCTCGAAGCGCCCGTCGAGCGCGTGACCGGTTGGGACACTCCGTATCCGCACGCGCAGGAATGGGCGTATTTCCCCGGCCCGCGCCGGGTCGGCGAAGCGTTCAAGCGCGCGATGGAGGTGTGAGATGGGTATTCATGTCATCAAGATGCCCGACATCGGCGAAGGCATTGCCGAGGTCGAACTGGTGGGCTGGCACGTCAAGGTGGGCGACACGGTCGCCGAGGACCAGCCGCTGGCCGACGTCATGACCGACAAGGCCACGGTCGAGATCCCGTCGCCCGTGGTCGGTCGCGTGGTCGCGCTGGGCGGGGAAGTCGGCCAGGTGATGGCCGTGGGCGGCGAATTGATCCGCCTGGAAGTGGAAGGCGAAGGCAACGTCAAGGGTGACGTGGCGGCGCAGAAACCGCAGGCCGCGCCCGCGCCGGCGGCAAGCGCGCCGGCCGCCGCGCCGACGCCGGCCAAGGCCGACAAGACCCCGGCCGGCGGCGTTGCCGGCCAGATCGCCGCGTCGCTGCAACCTGCCGCCGCCGCGCCGCAAGCGCCATCCGCGCCGCCCAGCCGTCCGGCCGCCGCGCGCCAGTCCCCCGCCGCGGCCCGCCAACCCGGCGAGAAGCCGCTGGCCTCGCCGGCGGTGCGCAAGCGCGCCTGGGACCTGGGCATCGAGCTGCGCTACGTGCACGGCAGCGGCCCGGCCGGCCGCGTCATGCACGAGGACCTGGACGCCTATCTGCAAGGGCAGGGCGCGGTCACCGCCGCGCGCGGCCCGGCCTACGCCGAGCGCAACGACGAAGAGCAGGTGCCGGTGATCGGCCTGCGCCGCAAGATCGCGCAGAAGATGGCCGAGTCCAAGCGCCGCATTCCGCACTTCAGCTACGTGGAGGAAATCGACGTCACCGAGCTCGAGGACCTGCGCGCCAGCCTGAACGCGAAGTTCGGCGAGTCGCGCGGCAAGCTGACGCTGCTGCCGCTGCTGGCGCGCGCCATGGTGATCGCCCTGCGCGACTTCCCGCAGATCAACGCCCGCTATGACGACGAGGCCGGCCAGGTGACGCGCTATGGCGCGGTGCACATCGGCATCGCCACGCAGAGCGACGGCGGCCTGATGGTGCCGGTGATGCGCCACGCCGAAACCCGCGACCTGTGGTCGATGGCGGCCGAGATCGGCCGGCTGGCGCAGGCGGTGCGCGCCGGCAGCGCCGGACGCGACGAGCTGTCCGGCTCGACCATCACCATCACCAGCCTGGGGCCGCTGGGCGGCATCGTCACCACGCCGGTCATCAACCATCCCGAGGTCGGCATCGTGGGCGTGAACCGCATCGTCGAGCGGCCGGCCTTCCGCAATGGCGCCGTGGTGGCGCGCAAACTGATGAACCTGTCGTCCTCGTTCGACCACCGCGTGGTCGACGGCATGGACGCGGCCCGCTTCATCCAGGCCGTGCGCGCGCTGCTGGAACAACCCGCGCTGCTTTTCGTGGAGTAAGCATGAGCCAGACTACCAAGACGACAACCCTGCTGGTGATCGGCGGCGGGCCTGGCGGCTACGTGGCCGCGATCCGCGCCGGGCAACTGGGCGTGCCCACCATCCTGGTCGAGGGCGACCGGCTGGGCGGCACCTGCCTGAACATCGGCTGCATTCCATCCAAGGCGCTGATCCACGCGGCCGAGGAATTCGACAAGGCGCGGCACTACGCCGGCCAGTCGGCGCTGGGCATCTCGGTGTCGGCGCCCGCCATCGACATTGGCCGCACCGTGGCCTGGAAGGACGGCATCGTCGGCAAGCTGACCGGCGGCGTCGGCGCGCTGCTCAAGAAGAACGGCGTGCAGGTGGTGCAGGGCTGGGCCAGCCTGCTGGACGGCAAGACCGTCGAGGTCGAGAGCGCCGACGGCAGCCGCCAGCGCATCCAGTGCGAGCACCTGCTGCTGGCGGCCGGCTCCGAGCCGACGCCGCTGCCGTCGGTGCCGTTCGGCGGCATGGTGGTGTCCTCGACCGAGGCGCTGTCGCCGGCCGACATCCCGAAGAAGCTGGTGGTGGTGGGCGGCGGCTACATCGGCCTGGAACTGGGCACGGTGTACCGCAAGCTGGGCGCCGAGGTGGCCGTGGTCGAGGCGCAGGACCGCATCCTGCCGACCTATGACGCCGAGCTGACCAAGCCCGTGGCCGCCGCGCTGGCCAGGCTGGGCGTCGAACTGCACCTGGGCCGCAAGGTGCTGGGGCTGAATGGCGCAGGCACGGCGGTGCGGATCCAGGATGCCAGCGGCGCCGAGACCGCGCTGCCGGCCGACCGGGTGCTGATCGCCGTCGGCCGGCGTCCGCGCACGCAGGGCTGGGGCCTGGAAAATCTGCAGCTTGACCGCAAGGGCAACGCGCTGCGCATCGACGACCAGTGCCGCACCTCCATGCGCGACGTCTGGGCCATTGGCGACCTCGCCGGCGAGCCGATGCTGGCGCACCGCGCCATGGCGCAGGGCGAGATGGTGGCCGAGCTGGTGGCGGGCAAGCGCCGCCACTTCCAGCCGGCCGCGATCCCGGCGGTGTGCTTCACCGATCCCGAAGTCGTGGTGGCCGGCCTGTCGCCGGCCGAGGCCGAGGCGGCCGGGCTGGACTGCCTGGCGGCCTCGTTCCCGTTCGCCGCCAACGGCCGCGCCATGACGCTGGAATCCACCGACGGGTTCGTGCGGGTGGTGGCGCGCCGCGACAACCACCTGATCGTGGGTTGGCAGGCGGTGGGGCGCGGGGTGTCGGAACTGTCGACGGCGTTCGGCCAGTCGCTCGAAATGGGCGCGACGCTGGAGGACGTGGCGGGCACGATCCACGCCCATCCGACCCTGGGCGAAGCGGTGCAGGAAGCCGCGCTCAAGGCGCTGGGGCACGCGCTGCACATCTAGAAGCTGTCGCGGCGTATCCGGAGCCGTGGTGGTGGGCATCCTGCTCGCCGCCGCGGCTTTTTCCTGTGTGGGCCCGTTTGCCGGACGGCATGGGTTGCCCGTGATGCACGCAGGACACGCGGCGCGGCACGCGCGTTCAAGGCAACAGGCCTTGAACGCCCGCGTTCGTGCTCGCTAGCGGCGCGCGTCGATGTAGGGCCGCGCCTGCAGGATGATGATCCTGTCGCCGACCACCGCCCATTCGATGTCCTGGTCGACCTGGCCCAGGCGTTGCTTGACCTGCCGGCCCACGGCCGCCAGCCGCGCGACCAGCGCGTCGTTCAGCACCTGGCGCGCGTCCGGCGCGATCGGCACTTCGCGCACGCCGCCGCCGGCGTCCGCCACCAATTGCGTGTCCTCGGCCGAGCGGCTCAGCACCTGCACCGCCTTGGACCAGCTCGAATACATCACTTGCTCGGCCTGGCGCTTGCCTTCCACCACCTTGATGCCCAGGCCGCGCTTGGCCGAGATGTAGGTCACGTAGCGGCGGCTGGCGTCGAACGGATCGCGCGTGATCATGACGCCGGAGCTGTCGGACGGCGCCGCCAGCTGCACCAGCACGGCCATCACCACCGCGTCCTGGGGAATCCCGGCCGCGCGCCGCGCTTCGTAGGCGTCGAAGTTGTAGACCGAGGCCCATACCGTCTGCACCGCCTTGGCCAAGGCGTCGGGCTGGGTGACGTTGGGCACGGTGGTGTACAGGCCGGCGCCGCTGAAGCCGGGCAGGTCCTCGGAATTGGACGAGCTGCGCACGAACACGCCCGCGCCCTTCAGGCGCGATTGCCACAGCGCGCGCCAGGATTCGGCCTGCGCCGGGTCGACGGCGGCTTGCATGATGTCCTGGCGCAGGGCGGCCAGTTCCTTGCGCCGGACTTCGGCGTCGGCCACGAAGTCGGCGCGCTGTTCCAGCGCCGCCACCCGTTGCGCCACGTTCAGCCGCTTCATGAAGGCGGCGTATTGCGCGAACGGGATGCAAAAGCCGTCCGGCACGCTGGCGGCCGGCGGCAATGCGGAGCGGAGCGCGCCCAGGTTGGCGGCCTTGACGCCGCAATGGCGGCTGTCGCGCACCGCCAGGGCATCGAGCGGCTTGAGCGTCTGCACCGTCAGGTCCGGCTTGGGCAACTGCGCGCGCGGCTTGGGCGGCGTGGCCGGCGGCTGGGTGGCGGGCTTGTCGGCGGGTTGCACCCGGTAGTCGTTGCCGCTGACGGTCAAGGTGACCCATTGGCCGTCGTACTGGCGCAGCGCGGTGGTGGCGTCGCGCACGTAGGCGTTGGGAATGCCCCAGCCCTTGGCCAGCAGGTTGACGTGCGACAGCAGCGTGGACGGCCGCTGCGTGATCAGGCCGGCCACGGGCGGGATGGCGATCGGCACTTCGTCCAGCACCACGATGTCGTCGCGCTTGAGGTCGGGCGTGGCCTCGATCGAGGTGACGATGCGCAGCCGGCCCTGCGCGCTGCCGGGATTCAGCGGCAGGAAGGCCTGTTCGCGCAGCAGGGCTTCCTGGGTCACGAAGGTCAGGCCGGCCGTGGTGGCGGCCTGTTCGTGCAGGGTCGAGTTGGTCTTGAAGCGGACCGGGGCATAAAAGCTCTTGGCGACCACCTCGTCGGCCAGTTTGAGCAGCTCGGGGGTGAGGCGGTCGCCTTCCCAGAATTCATAGGTATATCCCGGCAGGTCACGCTGCCAGCTGAGGGTGCCGAACAGCAGGCGGCGGTTGGGGTCCTTGTACTGCGCGATCAGCACGGCCTTGTCCTTGCCGGGCAGCAGGCGCCGCTCGCGCGCGAAGGTCTCGTGCAGGCCGTAGCGCGGCGTGTCCAGGTAATGGATGCGATTGCCGCGCTGGCGGTCGATCACGAACAGCACGTGCGGGATTTCCAGCGGCGTGCCGGCGTTGTAGACCCGGGCCAGCTGGCGGAACGCGGCTTCGTTTTCGATCCGGGCCATGAAGGCCGGGCCGCCGCGTCGCGCATCCTCGGCCTTGCGCGCCGCGATCTCCTCGGGGGTGAGCGGCCGGGGAGGCTTGAGGGGTTCGATGACGTTGTTTTCGTACGGCGACGGCTTGCGCGCCGTCTGCGCCTGGGCGGCGGGGAGGGCGGCAAGCGCCAGCAGGCAGGCGGCCGTCAGGATGGCTGGACGGGACAGGGGCGATGGAAACCAGGACGCGCGCAGGGCTGGCATGGGGGAGGGGCTGAGTGGAAAAGCGCCCATCATAGCGAACCCGTCCCCGCCGCTCGTGCGAGATCGGAAACGAGGAATGACACGCCGTGACAGGTCATTTGCGTAGCGTGGCCACAAAAGAAAACGGCCCCGGAAATCCGGGGCCGCTTGTTTTCCCGCCAGGGAATCGCCGGCGTGTTACGCCGCCGTCTCCTGCAGCACGCGGCGGGCTTCCTCGGCCACGCGTTCGGGGGCGGTGCCGCCCACGTGCTTGCGCGCGGCCACCGAGCCTTCCAGCGTCAGCACCTGGTGCACGTCGTCGCCGATGGTCGGGTGATAGGCCTTGAGCTCATCCAGCGACAGGTCGGCCAGGTCGCAGCCGCGCTGTTCGCAGTCGCGCACGGCGTGGGCCACCACTTCGTGGGCGTCGCGGAACGGCACGCCGCGCTTGACCAGGTAGTCGGCCAGGTCGGTGGCGGTGGCGAAGCCCTGCAGCGCGGCGGCGCGCATGTTGTCGGCCTTGACCTTGATGCCGGCGGCCATGTCGGCGAAGATCGTCAGCGTGTCGCGCACGGTGTCGACGGTGTCGAACAGGCCTTCCTTGTCTTCCTGGTTGTCCTTGTTGTAGGCCAGGGGCTGGCCCTTCATCAGGGTCAGCAGGGCGACCAGGTTGCCGTTGACGCGGCCGGTCTTGCCCCGCGCCAGTTCGGGCACGTCGGGGTTCTTCTTCTGCGGCATGATCGAGCTGCCGGTGCAGAAGCGGTCGGCCAGGTCGATGAAGCCGACGCGCGGGCTCATCCACAGCACCAGTTCTTCGGACAGGCGCGAGACGTGCGTCATGATGAGCGCGCCGGCGGCGCAGAACTCGATGGCGAAGTCGCGGTCGGAGACGGCGTCGAGCGAGTTGCGGCAGACGCCGTCAAAGCCCAGCGTCTTGGCGACGCGTTCGCGGTCGATCGGGAACGAGGTGCCGGCCAGGGCGGCGGCGCCCAGCGGCAGGCGGTTGACGCGGCGGCGGCAGTCGGCCAGGCGCTCGGCGTCGCGGCCGAACATCTCGGCGTAGGCCAGCAGGTGGTGGCCGAACGTGACGGGCTGGGCCACCTGCAGGTGGGTGAAGCCCGGCATGATGGTGGCGGCGTTGTCCAGCGCCACCGTGGCCAGCGCGTGGCGCAGCTGGCGCAGCAGGTCGATCAGGGTGTCGATTTCGCCGCGCAGCCACAGGCGGATGTCGGTGGCCACCTGGTCGTTGCGCGAACGGCCGGTGTGCAGGCGCTTGCCGGCATCGCCGACCAGCTCGACCAGGCGCTTCTCGATGTTCAGGTGCACGTCTTCGAGGTCGAGCAGCCACTGGAAGCTGCCGGCGTCGATTTCCGACAGGATCTGGGTCATGCCGCGCTGGATGTCGGCCAGGTCCTGGGCGCCGATGATGCCCTGGGCCGCCAGCATGTCGGCGTGCGCCAGCGAACCCTGGATGTCGACGCGCGCCAGGCGCTTGTCGAAGTCCACGGACGCCGTGTAGCGTTTGACGAGTTCGGAAACCGGTTCCGAGAACCGGGCGGACCAGGCCTGCGCCTTGTTGGCGAACTGGTTTTGATCGGGGGAGGGAGTGTTTGCCATGATGGCGGGGATTATAGGGCCTGCCCCGGGCGGCTGACGAATCCCGGCGCGACGGGCCGCGCCTGCCGTTGTTGCGGCTGGAAACCTGCGCCGGCGCGAGTTGTCGGATAATTCAGGGTCATATCCGATTGCGGCGGGCTCCGTACGCCCCGGATGCCGGATGACGCCATCCCCCCACGTTGTTAGAAGAGAGCACACGACCTATGCCCATGGAATGGGAACAGCTGGCCACCGAACTCGATACCTATATGCCGCACCAGCCGTGGGCGCAAACGCTGGTCGGCATCGGCGTGCTGATCCTGACGGCGTTGTTCGTCCAGTGGGTGGTCGCGCGGGTGGTGCTGCTGCTGGCGCACCGGCTGCTGGTGGTCAGCGGCCACGAAGACTGGGACAAGGCCCTGCAGCGCCGCCGCGCCTACCAGAACCTGTGGTACGCGGTGCCGTTCGCGGTAGTGTCGGTGGGCATCGACCTGGTGCCGCACGTCGAGAAGGCCGTCACGCTGGTCGGGCGGCTGGCCCACGCCGGCGCCTGGATCTGCGTGTTCGTGGCGTTTTCCGGGGTGCTGAGCGCCTGGCAGGACACCTATTCGGCCACCACCCGGGCGCAGACGCGCTCGATCAAGGGCTATATCCAGATCAGCAAGCTGATCCTGATGGCGGTGTGCACCGTGTTGGTGCTGTCGATCCTGATCGACCGCTCGCCGCTGTGGATGATCTCCGGCCTGGGCGCGCTGTCGGCGGTGCTGCTGCTGGTGTTCAAGGACACGCTGCTGTCGCTGGTGGCCAGCACCCAGCTCACCAGCAACGACATGCTGCGCATCGGCGACTGGATCGAGATGCCGCAGTCCAACGCCGACGGCTTCGTCAAGGACATCGCCCTGCATACGGTCAAGGTGCAGAACTGGGACAACACCGTCACCACGGTGCCGACCTACAAGCTGTTCTCGGAAAGCTACCGCAACTACCGCCACATGTTCGAATCGGGCGGCCGGCGGATCAAGCGCACCCTGCGCATCGACGCCAGCAGCGTGCGCTTTCTGACCGACGACGAGGCCCAGCGGCTGATGCGCTTCCGGCTGCTGCACGACTACCTGCGGGTCAAGACGCAGGACATCGCCCAGGCCAACCAGACCATGGGCGAGCTGGCCAGCGTGCCGGCCAACCGCCGCCGCCTGACCAACATCGGCACCTTCCGCGCCTACGGCCTGGCCTACCTGAAGCAGAACCCCGAGGTGCGCCAGGACATGGCGATGATGGTGCGCATGATGGAACCCACCGCCGACGGCATCCCGGTCGAGGTCTATTGCTTCACCGCCGTCACCGCCTGGGTCGAGTACGAGCGCATCCAGGGCGACATCTTCGATCATCTGCTGGCGATCCTGCCGGAACTGGGCCTGCGGCTGTACCAGCAGCCGTCTGGCGCGGACATCGGCGCCATGGGCAACTACCTGCGCGAGGGCGCCGTCCAGGCCGCGATGGCTGCCGAAGGCGCGCATCACCGGGCCGATCCTGAGCGTCTGGCGCCGCCGTCCGGTGCATGACGCCGTGAGATAATCGCCCGGTAGGATTCCCAGGGCCTGCAGCAGGCCCGTTTCGTGCAGTTCCGTATCAAGGCGCCCCAGGCGATGAATCCGATGTCGAACCCGTTCTTCAACCTGTATTCCCATGGCTTCGCCCGGGTCGCCGTGGGCGTGCCCGAGTGCAAGGTCGCGGACCCGGCCTTCAACGCCGCGCAGACCATCGCGCTGGCGCAGCAGGCGGCCCAGGGCGGCGCCGTGCTGGTGGCGTTCCCCGAACTGGGCCTGTCGGCCTATACCTGCGACGACCTGTTCCACCAGAAGGCCCTCCTGGACGCCTGCGAGGCGGCGCTGGACCAGGTGGCGCGGGCCACGGCCGAACTGGATATCGCCGTCATCGTCGGCGCGCCGCTGCGGGTGGCGCACCAGCTGTACAACTGCGCCGTGGTCATCGCCGGCGGCCGCATCCTGGGCGTGGTGCCCAAGAGTTTCCTGCCCAACTACAGCGAATTCTACGAAGCGCGCCAGTTCAGCGCGGCCGATTGCGCCGTCGCCACCGAGATCCGCCTGCTGGACCAGACGGTGCCGTTCGGCCCCGAGCTGCTGTTCCAGATGGAAAAGCTGCCGCTGTTCCAGTTCCACGTCGAGATCTGCGAAGACGTCTGGGTGCCGATCCCGCCGTCCTCGTTCGCGGCGCTGGCCGGCGCCACGGTGCTGGTGAACCTGTCGGCCTCGAACATCGTGGTCGGCAAGTCGGCCTACCGCCACCAGTTGGTGGCGCAGCAGTCGGCGCGCTGCCTGGCGGCCTACATGTACACCTCGGCTGGCCGCGGCGAGTCGTCCACCGACCTGGCCTGGGACGGTCAGGCGCTGATCTACGAAAACGGCGAGCTGCTGGGCGAGTCCGAGCGCTTTCTGAACGAGTCGCACCTGCTGTTTGCCGACGTCGACCTGGAGCGCCTGTCGCGCGAGCGCATGCACCAGACCACCTTCGGCCAGTCGGCGCGGCGCCACCGCGATGAAGTGCGCAAGTTCCGCCAGGTGCTGGTGCCGGTCGCGGCGCCGCTGGAGGACGCCGAGCTGCCGCTGGAGCGGCGCGTGGCGCGCTTTCCGTACGTGCCGGCCGACCCCCGGCGCCGCGACGAGCGCTGCAAGGAGGTCTACAACATCCAGGTGCAGGCGCTGGCGCAGAGGCTCTCGGCCAGCGGCATGTCCAAGGTGGTCATCGGCATCTCGGGTGGGCTGGATTCGACCCACGCGCTGCTGGTCTGCGCCCAGGCCATGGACACGTTGGGGCTGCCGCGCGCCAACATCCTGGCCGTGACCATGCCGGGTTTTGCCACCAGCACGCGCACCCTGCAGCAGGCGCGCCAGCTGATGGCGGTGGTGGGCTGCACGGCCTCCGAGGTCGACATCCGCCCCAGCTGCCTGCAGATGCTCAAGGACCTCGGCCATCCCTATGCCGACGGCCAGCCGGTGTACGACATCACGTTCGAGAATGTGCAGGCCGGCGAGCGCACCAACCACCTGTTCCGCATCGCCAATTTCAACAACGCCATCGTCATCGGCACGGGCGACCTGAGCGAGCTGGCGCTGGGCTGGTGCACCTATGGCGTGGGCGACCACATGTCCCATTACAGCGTCAACGCCAGCGTGCCCAAGACGCTGATCACGCACCTGGTGCGCTGGGTGGCCGAATCCGGCCGCCTGGGCGAGGCGGGCGCGGCGGTGCTGCTGGACGTGCTGGGCACGGATGTCAGCCCCGAACTGGTGCCGGGCGGCGACGACGGCAAGCCGACCCAGAAGAGCGAAGACACGATCGGGCCCTACGAGCTGCAGGATTTCAACCTGTACTACACGCTGCGCTACGGTTTCGCGCCGACCAAGGTGGCGTTCCTGGCGCTGGCGGCCTGGCGCGACCGCGATGCCGGCGCCTGGCCGGAAGGCGGCCACGTGGCGCGCAACCAGTACGACCTGGCGGCCATCAAGCGCAACCTGAAGATTTTCCTGGACCGGTTCTTCCGTCTCAGCCAGTTCAAGCGCACCTGCGTGCCGAACGCGCCCAAGGTGGGCTCGGGCGGGTCGCTGTCGCCGCGTGGCGACTGGCGCGCGCCGAGCGATTCCGAGTCGGTGGTGTGGATGCGCGACGCCGACCGGATTCCCGACCAGACGCCACCGGCCTGACCGGTCTGCGGGTTTTCCCGGCAGGCCAGGCGCCGGGCTTGGCGGGCCGGGCGCCGGTGGTATTCTCTCAATCATCGTGCCCCGGTCCGATATGTAGCCCGGGGCGCCGCAACAGATCGAACAATCAGGACGACCAACGTGAAACAAGTCACCGCCATCATCAAACCCTTCAAGCTCGACGAAGTCCGCGAAGCGCTGGCCGAGGTCGGCGTCAGCGGGCTGACCGTGACCGAAGTGAAGGGGTTCGGGCGCCAGAAGGGGCATACCGAGCTTTACCGCGGGGCGGAATACGTGGTGGACTTTCTGCCGAAGATCCGCGTCGAGGTGGTGCTGCCGGATGATCAGGTCGAGGCGGCGATCGAGGCGGTGGTGAAGGCGGCCCGTACCGGCAAGATCGGCGATGGCAAGATCTTCGTGACGCCGGTGGAACAGGCCATCCGGATTCGGACGGGGGAGAGCGACGAAGAGGCGCTTTGAATTTGCGCTGGATTCGGTTTTGGGTTGGCTGTCGGGGGGATCGTTATGGTCTCCCCGAAGTTTTTTGGGCAGGTGTTGTGTTCTTGGGCCGCCCGGCGCGCTGACGCGACGGGTGCGGGCGCCAACGATTGCGGTCCGGAGCGTTCGCTCCGGACTGCCCCTTCGTCATCTTCGTTGTCGCCTGCGGCGACTGCCTCTCAAGAAACTCCACTTAAGTCATTGATACCTCGTTGGTTTCTCCTTAGGCGGTTAACGGCACCAAGCTGTAGCCCATGGTTTCTGCACGTTTTGTCAGGTGATGCAGGACGCGTTGGCGGTGGCGTTCTTCGTAGTACAGCTCACCTTGGTCGACGTATTCGGACCCTTTGGTCAGTAGGGTGTAAATCAGTCGAGCCAGTTTGTGCGCGGCTGCGGTGATGGCGCGCCGCTTGTCCAGGCGAGCGCACAGCCTTCGGTAGTAGGCGCCTAAAGCGGACTGGCTGTGACGTAGCGCCATGGCCGCCAGACGCAGGGCCTGTGCGGCGCGGTTGGGTGAGCGTTTGGTGGCGCCGTTCAGAACCTTGCCTCCGGAGATGCGTGTGCCCGGGCACAAGCCTAACCACGAAGCGAAGTGCTTGGCCGAAGGGAAGCGGTTCATGTCCGGACCGACCTCGGCCAGGACGGTAAAGGCAGTCATCTCGTCGATGCCGTTGATGCGGGTCAGGTCCACGCCGCACATGGCAAATAGATGCGTGCGCAGATCGAAGGCCATGGCCTTTTTGGGCCAGCGGCGCTGCGACTTGCCCGGATCGCCGTCATGGCGGTGCAGTTTGTGCAGTTCGGCTTGGATGTGCTGATCGCAATCGTTGAGCAGTTGTTGATAGGTGTCGTACAGGGCCAGCGCTTGCCGCAGCGCGAACAAGTGCTCGTGACGCCAGTTGCCTTGCAGCGCGGCAGCGATATCGTCCTCGCTGGCCTTGACCTGGCGCTTCTTCAGGCGGGCCAGTGCATGCGGGTCGCGCTCGCCGCCGACGATGGCGCGGATGATGGCCTGACCGGTGACCCCGACCACGTCCGACAGCACTTGCGTGAGCTGAATGTTCATCTGGGCAAGTGCCTTCTGCATGTGCTGCACGTGGCGCACCTGCGAGGCAAGCAGCATCTCGCGCTGGCGCGAGAACTCGCGCAAGACGCAAATCTCGTCAGAGGGACGGAAGGCGCCGGCCAACAGGCCATAGCTCATGAGCTGTTGCAGCCACTGGCAGTCCAGGACATCGGACTTGCGGCCCGAGACGTTCTTCACGTGACGGGCGTTGACTAGGTAAACGTTGAAACCCTGGCTATCGAGCAGCTCGTAAAGCGGGATCCAGTAAACGCCGGTGGACTCCATGGCCACGGCGGTAACGCCGCAGTCCTTGAGCCATTGCGCTAGGCGATACAAATCGGCCGTAAAGCTCTTGAACTCGCGGACAGGTTGGTCGTCGCGGTCATGAGGCACGGCGACGAAGTGGCTGGCCGACCCGATGTCGATGCCCGCGGCATCGGGATGGGCCAGGCTTAGGGTTGCATCGGACTTGCGAGGTGACATGGCTTGCTCCATCATCGCTAACGGAATGCCGCCAGGCATGGGTACGTCGTTGTACTCACTCTCTCAAACGGGATGCACGCGCTAAGCGTGTGCTCACCAATGTCGGTGACGTCACCCGGGGCCATGCTTCAGTACGGGCGTGGGCAAACACGCACCATTGGAAGGTCGGTCTTTACCTGAGCGGCATTCCACCTTGCCACAGGTGCAGCCACGAAGACAGTTTCTTCGTCACGGGCGTCGTGAATGACGACTATTGGGCTTCAGATTCCCTCGGGCGCATCGACGGCGCCCGCACCCGCCGCGCCAGCGCGCCGGGCTCGCACCTTTGAGAAATGAAGCGCTGCTGCGGCGGCTGCCTGCGGAGGACTTGCGGGGCCCGCCCGAGACGGCCGCGCGGGCGGCCGCCTCGGGCATACGCGGTGGCAGGCGTCGACCGGTGTCGCTTCGCGCTGGGGTAGAGAGGGGGAGTGGCCGCGGCCTTGACTGGCGGCGTCTTTGATGCGCGTTTTGCCTGATGGTTTGCGTGTTGTTCGTCGTGAATGTTTAGCGGTTGGTCGCCGCCCCTGTTGGCGTCCGTCATCGACTCTCCGAGGCCCGTGGGTGGACGCGGGCCTTTTCCTTTTGTGCGTCTAGCGGATCAGTTGATTCATTTCCAGGATCGGCATCATCACGGCCAGCACGATCAGCAGGACGAAGCCGCCCATCAGCAGGATGAGGGCGGGTTCGAGCAGGGCGGTCATGGCCATGGCGCGGCGTTCGAGGTCGCGTGAGAGGTTCTGCGCGCCGCGGTCCAGCAGTTCGGGGAGCTGGCCGGTCTTTTCGCCGCTGGCGATGAGGTGGATGAGGAGCGAGGGGAAGGCTTTTTGCGCGGCCAGCGAGGCCGATAGCGAGGCGCCTTCGCGCACGCGGGCCGCGGCTTCGTCGACGGCGCCGCGCAGGACGTCGTTGCCGAGGGTGCGGCGGGCGGCTTCGAGGGCGGTGAGCAGGGCGACGCCGCTGCCGCAGAGGATGGCCAGGGTCGAGGCGAAGCGGGCGGCGTTGACGCCGAGGGCGAAGCGGCCGACCAGGGGCAGGCGCAGGACGCGGGCGTGCCAGGCGCGGCGGGCGGCGGGCACGCGCAGGGAGTAACGCCACAGCACGATGGCCAGCGCGATGACGGCGCCGGTGGCCAGGCCCCATTCGCGCACGTAGTCGGACAGCGCCAGCATGATGCGGGTCAGCAGCGGCAGCTGCTGCTTGGCGTGGTTGAAGGCGGACACCACCTGCGGCACCACGTAGCCCAGCAGGAAGACCACGATGATGACGGAGACGCAGGCGACCACGGCGGGGTAGATGAACGCCGTCATGACTTTGCTGCGCAGCGTATTGCGTTCCTCGATGTAGTCGGCCAGTTTTTCCATGACCTGCGCCAGGTCGCCGGACTCCTCGCCGGCACCGATCAGGGCGCGGTAGATCTCGGGGAAGTCGCGCGGACGCGAGGCCAGCGCGGTGGACAGGCGATGGCCGGCGCGCACATCGTCGCGCACGCCTTCGAGCGTGGCGGCGATGTGCTTTTTCTCGGCCTGTTCGAGCGTGGCGCCGAGCGCGGCGTCCAGCGGCAGGCGGGCGGCGAGCAGGCTGGCGAGCTGGCGCGTGAGCCAGGCCAGGTCGGCGTCGGACAGGCGCGTGCGCAGGGCGGCGCCCAGGCCTTCGGCGCGCGCGGCGGGAGAGGTCGACAGGGGCAGCAGGCCGCGGCCGCGCAGCTGGTTGCGGGCGCCGCGCTCGCTGTCGGCGTCGATCGTGCCGTGCACGATTTTGCCGAGCGCGTCAGTCGCTTCGTAACGAAAGGATGGCATGGTGGGAGGTGGTTCGGGCCCCGCGCCGATCGGCGCAAAGGCCCGTAAATCAAGGCTTTGCAGCCCGTCACCTTGCCTTTGGATTATGACCGTAGTGTTGCAGTGTCACCCCGTATACTCCGACGCGCTTTCACGTTTTTTCACACGACTTCACGTCTCAGGCACATCCCGTCATGCGTCATATCGCGCAACTCAGCCTAGCGGTTTTGCTCGCGGCAAGCCAACTCGGACCCGCGGCCAACCAGGCCCATGCTCAACAGGCGGACAATCGCGTCAGCCTGAACTTCGTCGACACGGACATCCCCGCCGTGCTGCGTGCGCTGTCGTTGTTCACCAAGCGCAATTTCCTGGTGGATCCGCGCGTGAAGGGCAAGCTCACGCTGGTGTCCGACCGGCCGGTCGATAGCGGCCAGGCGCTGTCGATGCTTACCGGCGCGCTGCGGCTGCAGGGCTTTGCGATCGTCGAGGTGGACGGCGTGACGCGGGTGGTGCCGGAGGCCGATGCCAAGCTGCAGGGCAGCGCGGTGGTGGGCGATCCGCGCCCGGCGGCCACCCCGGCCGGCGCGGCCAAGGGGCCGGTGCCGGTGGCGGCGTTCGCGCGTGGCGCATCGGGCAACAGCGGCGAGATGCTGACGCGCGTATTCCCGCTGAAGTACGAGAACGCGGCCAACCTGGTGCCGGTGCTGCGCCCGATGGTGCCGCCCAACAACCCGATCAATGCGTATCCGGGCAACAACACGCTGGTGGTGACCGACTACGCCGACAACCTGGACCGCATCGCGGCGGTGATCGCCCGTATCGATGTGCCCAGTTCGATCGACACCGATGTGGTGCCGATCCGTTCGGGCATCGCGTCCGACATCGCCATCCTGGCCTCGCAGCTGCTGGATACCCAGAGCAGCGATCCGACGCAGCGCATCGCGGTGGTGGCGGACCCGCGCAGCAACAGCGTCCTGATCCGCGCGGGCAGTCCGGCGCGCACCCGGCTGGCGCGGGACCTGATCATGAAGCTGGATGCGCAGCAGAACCGCGCGGGCAATCTGCACGTGGTCTACATGCGCAACGCGCAGGCCACCCGCATCGCCGAAGTCCTGGGCGGCTTGCTGGCTGGCCAGGCCAATTCGGCGCCGGGAGCCAATCCCTCGGGCGGCGCTGGCGGCGGTCCCGGCCAGGCCGGCGGCAACCGGTCGCCCCAGGGTTCCGGCGGCAATACCGGCACCGGCCTGGGGATGTCCAGCTCGACGAATGCGTCCGGCAACGCCAAGGGCGGCCTGTCGGGCGACCAGGAGCGCATCGCGCGCGACGATTCCGGCAACCAGGCGGTGTCGTATTCCGCGGGCGGCGCCACCATCCAGGCCGATCCGGCCACCAACTCGCTGATCATCGCCGCGCCGGAGCCGCTGTACCGCAGCCTGCGCGAAGTGATCGACCAGCTCGACCAGCGCCGCGCGCAGGTGCTGGTGGAAAGCCTGATCGTCGAGGTCAGCGAGCAGGCGGCGGCCGAATTCGGCATCCAGTGGATGACCGGCGCCGGCAACATCAACAGCGGCGGCACCAGCTTCATCGGCGGCACCAACCTGGGCGGCAGCGGCCTGACGGGCACCGGCCCCACCTCGATCGACGCGCTCGGCAGCGGCCTGAGCCTGGGCGTGGTCAAGGGCACGGTGGACGTGCTGGGCAACAAGGTCATCAACCTGGGCGTGCTGGCGCGCGCGATGCAGAACACCGGCGAGGCCAACATTCTGTCCACGCCGAACCTGCTGACGCTGGACAACCAGTCCGCCAGCATCCTGGTGGGCAAGACGGTGCCGTTCGTGACCGGCCAGTACGTCACCAACGGCGGCAACAACAACAACCCGTTCCAGACCATCCAGCGCGAGGACGTCGGCCTGAAGCTGAACATCCGGCCGCAGATCTCCGAGGGCGGCGCGGTCAAGCTCGACATCTACCAGGAAGTCAGCAGCATCGACGAGAGCCGTTCGTCGGCCACCACGGGCATCGTCACCAACAAGCGCGCCATCGATACCAGCGTGCTGATCGATGACGGCCAGATCATCGTGCTGGGCGGCCTGCTCGAAGACAACGTGACGCTGACCTCCAACAACGTGCCGGGCCTGAGCTCGATTCCGGTGCTGGGTTCGCTGTTCAAGTACGACAGCCGCAAGCGCACCAAGACCAACCTGATGGTGTTCCTGCGTCCCTACGTGGTGCGCGACGCGCGCCAGAGCGCCAGCGTGACGATGGACCGCTACGACTACATGCGCCGCGCCCAGGGCGGCGCGCAGCCGGGCAATCATTGGCTGCTGCCCAACATGCAGGCGCCGATGCTGCCGCCGCCGGGCTCGGCGCCGTCGGTGTCCAACAACGTCTATGACATGCGGCCCGAGCAACTGGCCGAAACGATGCGGCGGCCGCCGCCCACCACGGTCGAGTCGTTCGCGGTGCGCCAGTATCCGGCGGCGCGCCAGACCAGCGATCCGTCGCTGCCGATCCGCGCCAACCTGCCGCTGGGCGTGAGCGTGGCGCGCGATCCCGCCTCGCTCTACGGCGAAGCCGACACCACCAGCGCGACCCTGCAGTTCGCCTCGGTCAAGACCCGCGGCGAAGCCGATCGCATTGCCCAGCGGGTCCAGGCCAGCGGCCTGCAGGCCTATGTGCAGACCGGTCCAGGCGGCATGGGCTATGTGGTGCGCAGCCAGGTGTCCAAGGACCCCGGCACCATCTCCACGGCCACCGCGCTGCTGCGCGAGCTGGGCTTCAAGGGCGAGCTGGTGTCGCACCTATGAGCGCGCATCCCTTGCCGTACGCGTGGGCGCGGGCGCAGCGGGCGGTGCTGTCGCTGCGCGCCGGCCATGCGCAACTGACCGTGAGCCCGCGCACGCCGGAATGGGCGGTGCGCGAGATCCGGCGCTGCCACGGCGACATCGCCGTGGCGCAGGTGGACGACGAGGCGCTTGAGACATTGCTGGCGGCGGCCTACAGCCACGCCGAGGACGCCGCCTCGGTGATGGGCGTGGCCGAAAACGAGATCGACCTGGACCGCCTGCTGCAGGACATGCCGGAGGTGGCCGACCTGCTGGACGCGCAGGACGACGCGCCGGTGATCCGCATGATCAACGCGCTGTTCGCCCAGGCCGCGCGCGATGGCGCCAGCGATATCCACATCGAACCGTTCGAGACCCATTCGGTGGTGCGCTACCGCGTCGACGGCACGCTGCGCGACGTGGTGTCGCCGCGCAAGGCGCTGCATGCGGCGTTGATTTCGCGCATCAAGATCATGGCGCACCTGGACATCGCCGAAAAGCGCCTGCCGCAGGATGGCCGCATCGCGTTGCGGGTGGGCGGCCGTCCGATCGACGTGCGCGTGTCGACCCTGCCGACCGGCCACGGCGAACGGGCGGTGCTGCGCCTGCTGGACAAGGAAGCCGGCCGGCTGCAGCTGGAAAAGCTGGGCATGGCGCCGGGCGTGCTGCGCCAGCTCGATCGCCTGATCCGCCAGCCGCACGGCATCGTGCTGGTGACCGGACCCACCGGCAGCGGCAAGACCACCACGCTGTATGCGGCGTTGAGCCGGCTGGACGCCGCCACCACCAATATCCTGACCGTCGAGGATCCCATCGAGTACGACCTGGCTGGCATCAGCCAGACGCAGGTCAACGCCAAGATCGACATGAGTTTCGCGCTGGCGCTGCGCGCGATCCTGCGGCAGGACCCGGACGTCATCATGATCGGTGAAATCCGCGACCTCGAAACCGCGCAGATCGCGGTGCAGGCCTCGCTCACCGGCCACCTGGTGCTGGCCACGCTGCATACCAACGACGCGGTGTCGGCGGTGACGCGCCTGACCGACATGGGGGTGGAGCCGTTCCTGCTGTCGTCCTCGCTGCTCGGCGTGCTGGCGCAGCGGCTGGTGCGCAAGCTGTGCCCCGCCTGCAAGAAGCCGGCGACGCAGGATGGCGCGCGGGTGTTCCAGCCGGTGGGCTGCGAGGCCTGCAATCACACCGGCTACGCGGGTCGTTCCGGCATCCACGAATTGTTCACGGTCGACGACGAGGCGCGCCGCTTGATCCACGAAGGCAGCGACGAGCGCGAACTGCGCCGCGCCGCCAGCGCCGCCGGCATGCTCAGCATGCGCGAGGACGGCGCGCGCTGGGTGGAAAGCGGCGAGACTTCGCCCGAGGAAATCCTGCGCGTGACCCGCGACGCGTAGCCGCGCGCGGCGGAGCGTGATCGCGCGCGCTCAGGGCGTCGCTTTGGCCGGCGCCTGCGCGTCCGCGCAGGCATCGGCGATGCGCCGCAGGTCCGTGGCTGACAGTGCGCCCAGCTGTCCGTCGCAGACGCGGGCCGTCCGGGTCGCCACGGTGAAGGGTAGGGCGCCGACGCGGTTGCCGGCGCTGCGCATCAGGGCCGCGACGTTGCCGCCGGGGCGCAGCACCGGCAGCGTGATCGCATGGGCGCGGACGAATTCGGTGGCGGCGGCCGGGGTATCGGTGCTGACCAGCAACACCGTCCACGTGGGATGGGCGTTGGCGAATGCTTGCAGGCGCGGCAACTCGGTGACGCAGGGCGGGCAGTCGCGGCTCCAGAAATTCACCAGGACCGGGCCTTGCTGGTCCGACAGCCGCACGAAGCGGCCGCCGTCCAGCGCCGGCAGCGAGAAATCCCAGGCCAGGCCCGCCTGCGGGCGGCCGGCCGGCTGGGCGCCCGCCAGGATGGGCGGGGCGCACAGCGCCAGGCATGTCCACAGCAGCAATCGACGCATCAGAAGCTCAGCTTGGTGCCGGCGTACAGGTAGCGCCCGCGGCTCGGCCCCCACAGCTGGGTCACGTCGAAGCCGCCGTCGCCATTGACGAAAAGCGGGCTTTCCTTGTCCGACTGCTTGTAGTCGAACACGTTGTCGACCCCGGCGTAGACCGTGAAATGCTTGTTGATGGCGTACTCGCCGCGCACATCCAGGGTGAAGAAGCCCGGGCTCTTGTCCCGCTTGGGCGTGCCGTCGAGGTTGTAGCGATCCTGCTGGCCCGAGCCGTCGTCGTGGAACTTGCGCAGGTTCATCGGGCCAGTCCAGACCAGCTTGGCGTTCAGGTCGAGATCGCCGCGGTCGTAGTCCAGGCCAAGATAGGCCTTGGCGTTGGGACGGGCGAAGATCAGCGTGCCTGCGGGGAATCTGTAGTTGAAGCCCTCGGCGGCGGCCATGACCGTCAGCGCCGGCGTGACCAGGTAGGACAGCGTCACGTCGACACCCTGCACGATGACGGGCTGCCTGGCGCTGCCGAACACCGTGATCGGCTTGCCGTCGGCGTCGGTCTGGTCGGGATCGAGCGTCGCGAAATTCTTGATGTGGTTGTAGTTGTACGACCCGGTCACGGCCAGCCGGTCGTCGGCGTAGTTCAACGCATAGCTGGCGTTGAGCGACTCCTCGGGCTTGCTGATCTGGCGATCGATGCGGATCGTGTTGAGGATGCCATGTTCCTGCTCGAAGAAGCTGGTGGGCGCGCGGAACCCCTTGCCGACGCTGAAGCGGCTGGAGAGCCGCTCGGTGTGGTGCCATAGGGCGTTCAGGCGCGGCGAGGTGATGCCGCCGAAGACGTTGTGGCGGTCATAGCGCACCGAGCCATTGATTTCAAGCGCGTCATCGAACAGGGAACGATAGGCTTGCAGGAACAGCGCGGGGGTCCGGTAGGTGTAGTCGTCGACGCCGCGTACCGGCGTGCCGTCTTCCATGCTGCCGTGGCTTCTCAAATCTTCGTAGCGGAAGTTGGTGCCCAGGGTGGTCAACCAGCCTGCGATGGGCGTCTGCCAGCTGGCCTCGGCGTAGTACTGCTTCTGGCGGGCGATGTAGGTGGCCAGTTCGTAGAAGCTGTCCTGCTTGTGCTCGGCCGCGCCCGCCGCCAGCCGCAGCAGGCTGTCGCCAAAGCGTTTTTCGCCGGTGGAGATGAACTGCACGCGGTCGGTGAAGATGATCTCGGACATGCCGCCACGGCCGTCGTCGTAGGCCATGACGCTGCCGTCCTCCGGATTGACCCAGCCTTCGCGGTCAGGCGAGCCGTGCACGCCGCCGCGCCAGTCGAAGGGATTGCCCGTGGTGCTGTGCTTGATGGCGGAATAGTCGGTGCCGAGCGCGCCGCCGCCGCGTTTTTCGTTGACCACGTCGAGCCGGCCGCGCACCTTGAAGCCGCCGGCGTCGTCCAGGAAGAAGCCGATGCCGCCCAGCCGGCGGTCGTAGCCGGTGTATTCGGAGATGCCGTTGTGGTCGGCGTCGACGGAATCGTGTTTGTTGTAGTTGAGCGTGGCGGTGATGGCGCCGCCTTCGAACGGCCGCGCCAGGTAGGCGTCGCCCTGGCGCGAGCCGTAGCTGCCGATCTGCGCGCGGGCGCGGTTCTCGGCCTCGGTGGGGCGCTTGGTGACGATGTTGACCGAGCCGGACAGCGCCTCGGGCGCGATCAGGCTGGCGCCGGCGCCGCGCGCCACGTCGATGCGTTCGACGCCATAGACGCTGACGCTGTCCAGTCCGTAGGCCGACGATACCGAGGAGAAGATCGGCACGCCGTCGATCATCAGCGTGGTGTAGCGGCCCGGCAGGTTGTTGAGCAGGATGTTGCGTACGTTGCAGATCGAGCATTCGACCTGGACGGCGATGCCGGGATTCTTGTCGAGCGCTTCGTTGACGTTGGTGGCGCCTGCCTTGGCGATGGCGCGTTCGCTGATGGATTCGGTCTTGACCAGTTCGTCGCGCAATGCGCCGGGGCGCATCGAGCCCTGGTTGGAGCGGTCAATGACGGTGATCGGGGCCAGTGTGGGGGCAGGGACGCCAGCGGTTCCAACATTCTGCGCCTGGGCGGTCCAGGCGGTGGTCAGGGACGCCGCCAGCACGGCGAGGCGCAGCGGCGTACGGGGGGCAAAGACGGAAGGCATGGCGCAGGGCATCTGATGGGCAGGTTCCAGGAGCGACGCGCCAGGCGCCACGGGCGACGAGCCCGGGCCATGGCGCGTCAGTTGATACAGGAACCGGCCGTTGCGAGACCGCGCGCCGCGGCGCCGGGCGAAAGAGGGGCGTAGCGGTTGTCGGCGGGAGAGGCGGGGGAATGTGGCATGGCGCGAGCGAAGCAAGACGGCGAAGGTAAAAACAATTCAAAACGTTATGTTTTATGAATTTTTGCGTCAATCGCGAGCCGGTCCGAGATTACGGTGTGGTCGCGGGATGGCCGCGCGGGCCGGCTGCGTGCCGGCAGGCGGGGCGTGGCGCGGACTGCGCGAGGGCCGTGGCGGGAGCGCGCGACGGCACGTGAATCGGTCCGGTATTGGGTGCGACGTGGCCGGCGCGCATCGCGGCGGCCGGCGTCCGGGGCTATGCCGGCGCTATTTGCCGGTGCCGAAGACCACCGTGTCGTCGCTGCGCCGCCCCAGCGCGGACATGAGGCCGTCGAGCGCGCCGCGTTCGGCCTCGGTGGCGCCGGCGGCAAAGGTGGCCTGGCCCTGGAAGCGCACGCCACGGGCGTTGAGGCTGCCCTGGCCGGTGACCGCCAGCGGGCCGCTGTCGGTGCTGAGCGCCAGCGTGGCGCCGGCGCGGCCGTCGCCGCGCACCCGCAGCACATAGGTGCCCACGGGCGCCACCGGCGACAGGGCGGTGGCCGCATCGCGCCAGCGCAACTCGGCCAGGGGCGCTTGCGGCAGGGCGGCGCCCAGGCGCAATGCCTGCCAGCTGATTTCCAGCGTGCCCTCGGGCGCCAGCGTATTCCAGGGCGCGCCCAATGCCGGCAACACCGTGGCCGGCAGCCGCAGCGATTGCGCCGACACGGCCACGCCGTCCCAGCCCAGGCCGGCGCGTAGCGGCCCCTGCAGCCACGGATGCGACAGCTCCAGCGTCAGCGACGACCAGCGCCATTGCCAATGCAGCGGTTGCGGCAGCATGCGGCGCGCGCCGGGCGGACCCAGCGCGATCCAGGCGGCGCCGTTCCAGAGGGTGCCGGCGGCATCCGCCAGGACCAGCGGGGCATCGTCCGGCTGCAGGGCCAGCAGCCAGCGGGCCGGCAGTACGGCGCCACCGAAAACCAGGGCGCTGGCGGCGCAGGCCAGCGCCAGGCCGGCGCGCTTGGGCAGGCGGGGCAGGCGCATCAGGAACGCGCCTGCGGGCCGGGCAAGGCCAGTGTCACGCTGCCGTTCACCAGGCCGGGCAAAGGCCGGCCGTTGGCATTGGTGGCGCGCGTCAGGGCTACCGTCTTGACCATCAGGCCCCAGTCGCCGGCGGTGTTTTCCAGCCACCGCAGCAGCGCCGACGACGGGATCTCGGTCACGGCCACGGTGATGCGGTCGCCCGGACCGGGCTGCGCTACTTTCCAATGGTCGGCCGGCAACCCGGCGCGCTCCAGGCTGGCGCCGATATCCGCCGCGGTCGGCAGGGTCGCGGCCGGGCCCGTGCGTTTGCCGCGCAGCGTCGCGGCCTGCGTGGTCAGGTCGGCCACCATGGCGGCCTGGCCGCGCAGGCGCGGCAGTTCGTCGCGCAGCTTGCGCACCGAATCCAGCGCCGGTTCGATCAGCACCGTGAACACCAGGGCCGCGCCCAGCAGGGCGGCGGCGCCATTGACCAGCAGCCGCTCGCGCGGGGCCAATGCCTGGTAGCGTTGGCGCGCGCGCCGGGCGGCGGGGGCCAGGGGAAGGACGGCGGCGCGCCAGCCGGCGCTCAGGCGTTCGATGGGCTTCATGGTTGCGTGCGCGTGATGCGCCAGGTGTTGTCGGTGTCGCCGCGCTCGAGCTTCAGGCCCTGGGCGGCCGCCTGCTTGACCAAGGCGGGCGTTTCGGCCACGCGCTGCGCCTGGGCGCCGCTGTCGGCCAATTGCAGCGTCAGCGCCTGGTCGGCATAGCCCAGTTGCGCCACGTTGTCGGCGGCAAACGGCAGGGTCTTGGCGGCGGCCCGCGCCAGCGGCAGGAAATCGCCGGCATGGGCGCCGCCGCGGCGGCTTTGCAGCGCCTCGAGTCCCTGTTGCGCCTGCCGGGCGGGGTCGAGCACCACCGGCACTTCGGGAAAGGCCGCCAGCACTTGCCGGCGCATGCCGTCGCGCAAGGCCTGGGCCTCGCCGCGCAATTGCGCCGCATGCAGGTTCAGTCCGCCGATCCACACCGCCGCGGCGATCGCGCTCCAGCGCCAGGCAGGGCGCCAGCGCGATACGCGCGCAGGCGCCAGTTGCGGCATGGCCAGCGACCAGGATGGCGACGGCGCCAGCCAGCGCGGGTCCGCGGGGTCGCGCAGTGGCGTGGCCTCGTGCGGCGCCAGCGCCTGGGGCGCGACCAGGGCGTGGGCGCGCAGCCCCTGCGCGTGCAGCAGGCTCCAGGCCCGGCGCACGGGCTCGCGCGGGGCCCAGGCCAATGCCACATTGCCATCGGCGCCGCGCGGGCCGTGGCCGATCGCCAGGTCGTCCAGGTCGCTCAACACCAGCGGTTCGAGCGCGCCGAGCACGGCGGCATTCAAGCGCGCCTTGGCGACGGCGGGAAGTTGCACCGTGGTGGCGATCACGTCGCTCGGATGCAGCACGGCTTCACAGGCGGCCTGGGGGTAGGCCTGCCCCAGGGCCTGCAGCGTCAATTCGCCCTGGCGCGCGCAGCGCCCGCGGCGGTCGAACCAGGCGTAGGGCAGCGGCGAGCCGGGACCGAGTTCGGCGAGCGGGGCCAGCGCGATGCGCAAGGAATTTTTCAAGGGTTCTCTCTCGTCCAGATGGTGTCGGGCGCAGTGGGCGGGGCGCTGCGTATCAAGGCCTGCATCGATACCCGGGCCCGTTCGTAGACCACGGCGCCGCTGGCCAGGAACCAGCCGCTGGCGGTGGCGACCGCGGGGGCCGGCGTCTTGACGCCGGTGGCGGCGAGCCGGTTGGCGAAATCGCCGCTGTTGTTGAACCAGTTGCCGCGGTCCCGTTCGCCAGCCAGGGCGCGCGCCTGGCTGAGCGACAGGCCCGGCACCAGCGCGGCGATGACTTCGGGCGGCGCCGTATTGACGTTGACGCTGGTGGCGACCGGCAGCACCGTCATGGTGCGTCGCAGTTCGCCGCGCACTGCCGGCTCGAGGCCCAGAAGGGCGGCGACGTCGTCGATGCCGCGCGGTTGCGGCGCGCGCGCGTCCGGCGTCTTGCCGCCCTGGGCCGGCATGGGCGCGCCGGCGGTTGGCGCCGGCGGCTGGCTGGCGGCGATGATGTCGATGATGCGGCCGGCGAGCGTATCGGGCAGGCCCATCACGCCCAGCAGGCGCCGCAGCACCTTTTCCTGCTCGGGCTGGGGCGCGCCGTGGCTGGCCAGGTTGCCGAGGTTGTACTTGCCCTGTTCATCCTCCACCTTGCCGGAGAACACCGCCACGCGATCGTCGCCCGGGCGCTCGATACGGGTGTCCAGCACCGGCGTGGCCCAGATCTGGTCGCCGCGGGTGGTGGATTCGCGCCGGCCATGGTCGCGTATCACCAGGCGCGCCCAGTCGATGCCGCCGGCCAGCAGCATGCGCGCCTGGACGCGCGCCATTTCGTTCTCGATGCGCCGGGTGCTGGCGGTCTGGCGCTGGAACAGGCTGGTGGTCAAGGCGGCGACGATGGCGACGATGATCAGCACGCTGACCACCGCGGCGCCGCGTTCGCGCGGCAGAGACGGCCTCATGGCAGCTCCAGGATGCGGCTGTAGCGCCGCAGGTCGCCGGCCGGGCCGCGCTCGAGGGTGATCTCGATGCCGGCCGGCGTGGCGGGGAAGGGCGCGCGCGTGTCCAACCAGCCCGTGCCTGTTACCCAGCCGCGCAGCGTCAGCGCGCGCACGCCGGACAGCAGCAGCACGCCCTCGTTGACCGGCGGCAGGGGCCCCTGTTCGGCCGGCACGCCGCTGGCGCGCCACAGGCCGTCCTGGCGCACCGACCACTGTACCCGTTGCCAGCGGCCGTCGCCGTCCGGGTCGGGGCGCAGGATTTCAAGGATCTGCGTGCCGGCCGCGCCGCGCAGCAGGCGCACGCCGGACGTGAATACCCGCGCGTCGATGCCGGGGGCGGCGAACGAGGGGCCGTTGTAGGCCATCTCCACGTCACGCCCCATCTGGCCGAGCGCGCGGACGATGGCATCGGTGTCGTCGGCCTGCCGCGCGATCCAGTCGCGCGCGCTGGAGACGCTGTCCAGGCCGCGCCAGGCCATCAGGCTGACTAGCGCCATCAGCGCCAGCGCCACCAGCACTTCGATCAGGGTGAAGCCGGCCTGGGCGTGGGAGGCAACGCGGCGAGGTGTCATCGCAGGCTCGACAGGAGGCCGTCCAGCTGTAGCAGGGACGCGCCGTTGGCGCCGTCGCGCACTTTGACGGAGACCTGGCGGAAGCTGCGGTTCAGCGAGTTGCTGAACACCAGTTCGCATTGCAGCGCCAGGCCGCCCTGCGGGCAGGCCACGGTCTGGGAGCCGGCCCGCGGCAGCGTCTGTTCCAGGCGCAGCTGGGTCAGCGCATTCTGCGCCGCCAGCAGCGCCAGGGTCTTGTCCTGCAAGGCGCGGTTGTTGGCCGCCATGACGCCGGTTGCGCGCAGGGCGGCGCCCATCGCCACGGCGATGATGGCCAGCGCCACCATCACTTCGATCAGGGTGAAGCCGCGTTGGCGGCCGCGCCGGCGCGCGGGAAGGGGCGGCAATTCAGCGGATGTCATAGTGTCCGGCGGCGTCGCGCGTCAGCGTCACATGCGAATCGCCCGCGCGCAGCCGCAGACTGAATGGATCGGCGACCCATTCGGTGTTGAAGACCAGCGGGCGGTCGGGATCCAGGCGCCACTGCACCTGGCCGGCGCGCCAGGACTGCGGGCGCAGGGCCGCGTCGTGTTCCAGCCGGTCCATGGGCAGGGGCCTGTCGTCCTGCGCGGTCGGCGCATCGGAACGGCCGGCGCGTTCGAACGACCAGCCGCCGCTGGCCGGCGACCAGCGCAGGGCGCGGCCGTCGCTGCGGGCCTCGCCTTCGGCCACGGTGAATGCGTCGAGCAGGCGCTGGGCATCGTCGCGCAACGGATCGGCGCCCTTGCCGACGGACAGGCTGACCATGCTGGCGGCGATGGCGACGATCACCAGCACCACCATGACTTCGACTAGCATGAAACCGCGCTCAGAGTTCCCACGAACCGATGTCGGCATCGCCGCCTTCTCCCCCGGGCTTGTTGTCGGCGCCGAACGAGAACACGTCGATTTCGCCTTTGACGCCGGGGCTCAGGTATTGGTAGGGGTGGCCCCAGGGGTCGTTGGGCAGCTTGTCCAGGTAGCCGCGCCAGTTGGAGGCGCCTTCGGGCTTTTCCACCAGCGCGCGCAGGCCTTGCGCGGTGGTCGGATAGCGGCCGTTGTCCAGTCGATACAGCTTGAGCGCCTGCATGATGCCGCCGATGTCCTGGCGCGCGGCGACCTGGCGCGCCTGGTCGGGGCGATCGAGCACGCGCGGCACGATCAGGGCGGCAAGAATCCCCATGATCACGATGACCACCATGATCTCGATCAGGGTGAAACCCTGCTGGCGGGCGAGCCCACGCGATGACTGGCGCACTTCACGACTCCGGTATTTCAGTGAGAAGCGTGCGATTGTGGACATGAAATATGACAGCAATATGAGGCGCGCGGCTCACGGCGCGGCGCGCGCGATGCCGCCATCGGGCGCGGGCGAGGCCGGCGTGGCCAGGCGGCTGGCGCGGCCGCCTTGCTCGACGGTGACGGCGTCGGCGCCGATGTTCTTGAGCACGATGCCGGGCGCGACCTCGTCGCCGACGCGCCAGGCCAGCGGCGGGCCGCCATCGACGCTGAAGACCGCGGCGCCGTCGGGGCCGGCCGCGATCACGCCCAGCACGCTGATCTGCGTGCGCAGCGCTTCATCGCGGCCGAACCACAGCGCCACCGGCGTGTTGTCGGCGGCGCGCGGGGCGGGCGCCGAGACCGCGGCGGGCAGGGCGGCCGGCGCGGGCGCCAACAGTATCGCGCCCCACACCCCCAGGCCGGCGGCCAGTGCCAGGATGGCAAGGACACGGAACGCGGCGGGGGCGGCGGGCAGGGACGGGCGCAAAGACAGGGGCATGGTCGGGCGATGGCGGTACGGCGGGAATGCGCCCGACTCTAGCAGCCGATCATGACAACCGCGCGATGGCACGCCGCATCGGGCGCTTCGGCCAGGCGCAGGCAGGCACCTTCCTGTTGCGGTCTGTAGCGCTGCAGAAAAAAAACCTGATCCATCGATCAACGATTCCTTTCTTCGCTTCATGGGTCTTTCACCTTGCGTCGCCACTATGTGGGCCACCCACAAAGCGGGTTTCGAAAGGGAAAGAGCATGCAGTTATTGAAGTGGAAGCGCTGGTGCGCCGCGCTGGCGGCCCTGGGCGCGCTGGCCGGCTGTGGCGGCGACGACGACAAGGACGACGACACGGCGGCGCCGCCGACCGTGCAACCGGGCAGCGGCGCGAACGCCAAGGTGCTGTTCATCGGCATGGATGGCATCACTTACGATGCCTACCGCCAGGGCATGACGGACAAGTCCCTGCCCAACCTGGCCCAGTTGACGGCGACCCGTTCCTGGACCGGCGGGGTCATCGGCGGCGTGACGCAGCAACCCACGCTGCTGGCGCCGGGCTGGGCCACGCTGCTGACCGGCCAATGGGCCGACCAGCACGGCGTGCGCAGCAACGCGCCGGGCCAGGCGCCCAAGTCGGCCACGCTGTTCCAGCGCATCAAGGCCGCCAGGCCGGCCACGCGCGCCGCGGCGGCCTTCAATTCGTCGCTGCTGGCGGGCCTGGTGGGCGGCGATCGCGATGCCGGCTACCTGCAAAGCCTGACCGACTGTGCCGGCGTCGACGATTGCGTCGCCAGCCAGGCGCGCGACCGCATCACCGAAGGCTATGACGTGGTGGTGGCGCAGTTCGGCGCCGCCGAGCGCGCGGCCGCCAGCGCCGGTTTCGGCGAGGGCTATCGCGCCACCCTGCGGCAGGCCGACAGCGCCATCGGCGCCTTGCTCAAGCAGGTCGCGGACCGCCGCGCCGCCCATCCGGATGAGAACTGGCTGGTGGTGGTGGCTTCCAGCCACGGCCTGGATCGCACCGGCGGCAGCGACGGCCTGCCGCTGTCGCTGAACAAGACCACGTTGCTGGCGCTGAACCGCGCGCCGTTGCTCGGCGGCAGCGCCGACGATGCCGCGGTCGACGGCGTCTGGGACACCGCGTGGTACGGCCTGCCGAGCGCGGCCGACGCGGCGCCGACGCTGCTGGCGCACCTGGGCGCGCTGCCGGCCCCGGGCCAGTACGACATGGCCGGCACCTCGCTGTTCGAAGCGGTGGCGCTGCGCCGCGGCGCCAGCCGCACCTCGATGGACAACAAGAGCGTGTCGCTCAGCTGGAGCCGCGTGGGCACGCCCACCGGCGAGATCGTGATCACGCGCGACGCCAAGGAAATCGCGCGCCTGCCGGGCACCGCCACGGACTACGTCGACACCGGCTTCACCTTCACCACCGAAGGCGTGCACGAGCTGAACTACGCCATCGCGGTGGGCGGCGCCGTCACGGCGGTGCGCGCCACGGTGGTCTACACCGCGCCGGTGCCGCTGCTGCCGTCGCTGAGTTCCGGCCTGACGATGCTGTTCCCGTTCGAAGGCAACCTGACCGACAAGGCCGCCGGCGGCGGCGTGATCACGCCCTATGACGGCGTGCAGGCGCCGGCGTTCGCCGACAAGGGCGTGTTCGGCAAGATGTTCCGCAACGAGCGCGGCGGCGATCCCATCGGCGCCTTCAAGCTGGACTACCCGGCGGGCCTGCTCGACAGCGTCCAGGCGTTCACCATCGGCTTTTGGTACCAGTCCGACGGCACCGCCAACGACCGCTCCATCCTGGGCAACAAGGACTACAACTCCGGCGGCAACCCGGGCATCACCATCGCCCAGTGGGCCGGCCCCGAGCTGCGCTTCAACCTGGCCGGCGGCAGCCGCGTGGACATCAACGGCGTCAAGTTCACGGCCAACAAGCCGGTCTACGTGGCGATGGTCGTCAACAAGACCGCCAAGACCATGGCCGCCTACGTCTACGACACCGAAATGGGCTGGTTCAGCCGCTCGATCTCCACCGGCACCGTCAACTTCGCCCAGATCGCCGGCCTGTTCGGTCCGCACCTGGGACTGAACGAAGACGGCAAGGGCACCTACGGCGTGTGCTGCGCCGGCACCAAGGGGCCCTACACCATGTATTTCGACGACCTGGCCTTCTGGTCGCGCGCCCTGACCGAAGCCGAGGTCAAGTCGCTGGCCATGTCCGGCAAGTCCGTTTCCGAATTGATTCCCTGATGTCCGAGGATAGACACCCCATGAATACCGCCAACCCGATCCTGCGCGCCTGCCTGCGCATGGGCGCCGCCCTGATGGTGGCCGCCGTCCTGACCGCCTGCGGCGGCGACAAGGATGACGACGACGATGCCGGCAACCCCGGCAACCAGCCCGAAACGCCGACCCAGCCGGCCAAGCCCCAGTTGCGTTGCGCGCCCTGACGCCGCGCCTTCTCCAGAATCCAAGGAATAGTATCCGTGACGTCCGCCAAAGACCCGATCCACGCCGGCAAGCGCCGCTTCCTGCGCAACGCCGCCGCCTCGACCGCCGGCCTGACCGCCTTGTCGATGTTCCCGCCCGCCATCCGCCGCGCGCTGGCCATCCCCGCCAACAATCGCACCGGCACCATCAACGACGTCGAGCACGTGGTCATCCTGATGCAGGAAAACCGCTCGTTCGACATGTACTTCGGCACGTTCAAGGGCGTGCGCGGTTTCGGCGACCGCATCACCGTGCCGCTGCCGCAGAACCGCTCGGTCTGGGAACAGACCAACGGCACCCGCGTGGTGCTGCCGTACCACCTGGACAGCACCAAGGGCAACGCCCAGCGCGTGTCCGGCACGCCGCACGACTACCCGGATGCGCAGAACGCCTGGGACGGCGGCCGCCTGTACCAATGGCCGCGCTATAAGCAGAACCAGTCGATGGGCTACTACACCCGCCAGGAGCTGCCGTTCCAGTTCGCGCTGGCCGAGGCCTTCACGCTGTGCGACGCCTACCACTGCTCCTCGCACGGCGGCACCAACACCAACCGCCTGTTCCACTGGACCGGCACCAACGATCCGCTGGCGCAGGGCAACGGCCCTTCGACCCGCAACCAGTGGGACGGCCTGGGCGCCTCGACCATCGGCTGGACCTGGAAGACCTACCCCGAGAAGCTGCAGGAGAACGGCGTCAGCTGGAAGGTCTACCAGAACCTGCCCGACAACTTCACCGACAACCCGCTGGCGGGCTTCCGCCAGTTCCGCAAGGCCTATGAGCTGTCCGGCAACGACCCGACCGCCAGCAACCCCAATCCGCCCGCCTGGACGCCCGCGGCCGACAGCGGCAATCCGCTGTACAAGGGCGTGGCCAACACCATGGCCGGCGACAACGGCCTGCTGCAGTCGTTCCGCGACGACGTGCTGAACGGCTCGTTGCCGCAGGTGTCCTGGATCGTGGCGCCGGCCAACTATTCCGAGCACCCCGGCCCGTCGAGCCCGGTGCAGGGCGCCTGGTACATCCAGGAAACGCTCAACGCCCTGACGGCCAATCCGGACGTCTGGAGCAAGACCGTGCTGCTGATCAACTTCGACGAGAACGACGGCTTCTTCGACCACGTGCCGTCGCCGGCCGCGCCGTCGCTCAACCCGGACGGTTCGATGGCGGGCGCATCCACCATCAACACCGACCTGGAGCGCCACATCAAGCCGTCGCTGCAGGATGCGGCCGACAAGCGCGTCTACGGCCCCGGTCCGCGCGTGCCGATGTACGTCGTCTCGCCCTGGAGCCGCGGCGGCTGGGTCAATTCGCAGGCCTTCGACCACACCTCGGTGCTGCGTTTCCTGGAAGCGCGCTTCGGCGTCAAGGAAACCAACATCAGCGATTACCGCCGCGCGGTGCTGGGCGACCTGACCTCGGCCTTCAACTTCGCCACGCCCAACAGCGAGCAGTTGCCCGACCTGACCATGTGGACCAAGGCCACGGCGGACCAGACCCGCGCCGACCAGCAGGCGCTGGCCCAGGTGCCGCTGCCCGACACCACCACCCAGGCCAAGCCCAGGCAGGAAACCGGCGTGCGTCCGTCGCGCGCCTTGCCCTACGAGATGCACACCAGCGGCCGCGCCCAGCCCGGCAGCAGCGCCATGTGGCTGGTGTTCGCCAACACCGGCAGCGCCGCCGGCGTGTTCCACGTGTACGACCGCCTGCACCTGGACCGCCTGCCGCGCCGCTACGCGGTCGAGCCCAACAAGCAGCTGGAAGGCAGCTGGGACGTGGCCGCCGACGGCGGCAAGTACGACCTGTGGGTGATGGGCCCGAACGGCTACCTGCGCCATTTCGCCGGCGACCTGGCGCTGGCCCGCACCGAAGGGCTGGGCGCGGAAATCCGTGTCTGCTACGACATCGCCAACGGCGACGTCTACACCAGCTTCATCAATAGCGGCACCAGGCCCTGCACCTTCGTCATCACGCCGAACGCCTACTACACCAACAATGAGAAGTGGACGATCACGGTGCCGGCGGGCAGCCAGGTCGAGCAGTCGTGGTCGCTCAAGGCCAGCGGCAACTGGTACGACTTCACGGCGCGCCTGAACGAGGACCCGGCCTACATCCGCCGCTTTGCCGGCCGGGTGGAGACGGGCAAGGCCTCGGTCACCGATCCGGCGATGGGCCAGTAAGGTCCGCCGCGCGGGTGCGGCCGGCAATGGCCGCGCCCGGCGCAACGCCTCGTGTCGCTTCCGCCCGGGAGACGACGCGGGGCGTTGTCGTTAGAGGCGGACCTGCGCCGGCTCTTGCGCGTCACGCGCCCGGAAGGCCGCGGCGCAGGCTTCGCAGATGGCCGTCGTGATGCCCTGGCGGGCGTGCTCGCGCCGCTCCAGCATGCCGATGGCGCGCGCCGCCGGCCCCAGGTCGTCGGGCAGGGGCAGGATGCGCAACTGCGGGCTGTCGCTCCAGTTCGAGCCGTTGATCAACGGCAGCAGCGTCACGCCAACCTCCTGGCGCACCAGCTCGACCAGGGTCTCGATCGCGTTCAGTTCCAGGAACTCGTCCAGCGGCACGGCCAGCCGCCGCAGCAGCCGGTCGATCTGCAGTCCGGTGCGCTGGGTGCGGTCAAAGCGCAGGAAGGGGTTGCCCGCCAGCACCTGGCGCGCGTCGCGCCCGGCGGCCGAGGGCGGGGCGATCACCACCAGCGGTTCTTCATACAGCGGGGTCCAGCGGGTGCTGGCCATCTTGCGGCCGGCCTCCACCAGGAAGGCCGCGTCCAGTTCGCCGTCCTCGACCTTGCCGGCCAGCTCGCTGGCCTTGCCCGACAGGATGCGCACGTCCAGCTTGGGATGCGACTTCTTCATGCCCGACACCACCTTGGACAAGGTGCCCATGCAGGACACGATGCTGCCCACTGAGACCGACCCGGCCAGTTCGCCCGGCACCGTGCGCGGTAGTCGCATGCGGTCGTATAAATCCAGCAAGTGCTTGATTTCCGGCAGCAATTCCCGGCCCGCCGCGTTCAGGATGGCCAGCCGCCCGCTGCGGTCGAACAGCTCGCGCCCCAATTCCGCCTCCAGCGAGCGCATCTGGAAGCTGACGGCGGCCTGCGTCAGGGCCACCTGTTCGGCCGCCTCCGAGAACGAACCATGGTGCGCCACGGCCAGGAAGGTGCGCAGGAATCGGATGGTGCTCATGGGATCAATTCACAAAAATTTCTTTTATTACCGAACAAAAAATCAAATTGATTTAATTAGATCACGGGAGTACCTTCGCCTGCTTACCTCTATGAGACAAGCGCCATGAAATCCTTCGACTGGGTCAACCCGTATCCCTCCATCCGCATCCCGCTGTTCGCGCGCAATGTGGTGTCGACTTCGCACCCGCTGGCCGCCCAGGCCGGCCTGCGCATGCTGCTCAAGGGCGGCAACGCAGTCGACGCCGCCATCGCCGCGGCCGCCACCATCGTGCTGGTCGAGCCGGTCTCCTGCGGCCTGGGCGGCGACTGTTTCGCCATTGTCTGGGACGGCAAGGAACTGCATGGCCTGAATTCCTCGGGCGTGGCCCCGGCCGCCTGGAATGTCGAGTACTTCAAGCGCAAATACGGCGTCGGCGCCGACGGCCTGGCGATCCAGCCCAAGCGCGGCTGGGACGCGGTCACGGTGCCGGGCGTGGTGGCCGGCTGGTCCGCGCTGCACGAAAAGCTTGGCAAGCTGCCCTTCGAACAACTGTTCGAGCCGGCCATCGAGATCGCCGAGCGCGGCTACGCCGTGCCGCCGGTGGTGGCGCACAAATGGGCCGCCGCCGCCAATGAACTGAGCAGCCAGCCGGGCTACGCCCAGGCCTTCATGCCCGAGGGCCGCGCGCCCAAGGTCGGCGAGCACTTCCGCTTTCCGGACGCCGCCTACACGCTGCGACGCATCGCCGCCACCAAGGGCCGTGATTTCTACGAAGGCGAGCTGGCCGAGCGCATCGCCGCCTTCAGCCAGGAATGCGGCGCCGCCATGACGCTGGAAGACCTGCGCGGCTACCGCCCGGAATGGGTCAAGCCGATCTCGCGGTCCTATCGCGGCTACGAGCTGCACGAGATCCCGCCGAACGGGCAGGGCATCGCCGCGCTGATCGCGCTGGGCATCGTCGAGCGCTTCAACATCGCCGACATGCCGGTCGACTCGGTGCAGTCGCAGCACGTGCAGATCGAGGCCATGAAGCTGGCCTTCGCCGACCTCTACAAGTACGTGGCCGACCCGCGCTCGATGGAGGTCACGCCCGAGCAGATGCTGTCGGATGACTACCTGGACAGCCGCGCCAAGCTGATCCGCCTGGACGGGGCCACCCATTTCAGCGCCGGTCGTCCGGCCGCCGGCGGCACCATCTATCTGACCGCCGCGGACGAGAATGGCATGATGATCTCGTTCATCCAGTCCAACTACATGGGCTTCGGTTCGGGCGTGGTGGTGCCGGGCACCGGCATCAGCCTGCAGAACCGCGGCGTCGGCTTCTCGATGGATCCCAAGTCGGCCAACGTGGTCGAGGGTGGCAAGCGGCCGTTCCACACCATCATCCCGGGCTTCCTGACGCGCGGCGGCAAGCCGGTCATGAGCTTCGGCGTGATGGGCGGCGACATGCAGCCGCAGGGCCACCTGCAGACCGTGGTGCGCATGATCGACTACCACCAGAACCCGCAGGCCGCCTGCTGCGCGCCGCGCTGGAAGGTCAACCGCGATTTCTCGCTGGACATCGAGACCAATATGAAGGCTTCCACTATTGCGGGCCTGAAAGACCTGGGGCATGCTTTGAAATCCGTGGACGATCCGTACATGGATTTCGGCGCCGGCCAATTCATCTGGCGCATGTCCGAAAGCGACAACGAGCTCGGCTACGTCGCCGCCAGCGACAGTCGCCGTGACGGCCAGGCCGTGGGTTTCTGACGCGGGCATTGCTGTCACGCATCGCGGCCCGGCCTTGCAGCCGGGCATTGCAGCCACAAGGGGAATAAACACAATGAAACGCTTGACCATGACCTTCGGCGCCAGCGTGCTGGCGCTGGCCGCCGGCGCCGCGTGCGCCCAGAACATCCGCATCGGCCTGCAGGAAGATCCGGACGTGCTGGACCCGCACCGCGCCCGCACCTACGTCGGCCGCATCGTCTTCACCTCGCTGTGCGACAAGCTGGTGGACATCGATCCCAAGCTGCACTTCGTGCCGCAACTGGCCACCTCGTGGTCGTTCAGCCCGGACAACAAGGTGCTGACCTTCAAGCTGCGCGAAGACGCGCTGTTCCATGACGGCAGCAAGTTCGACGCCGCCGCCGCCAAGGCCAACCTGGAACGCGCCATGACGCTGCCCGACAGCCTGCGCAAGGGCGAGCTGGCCTCGGTCGAGAAAGTCGAGGCGCCCGACGCCGCGACGCTGGTGCTGACCCTCAAGCAGCCCGACGCCACGCTGCTGGCGCAACTGTCCGACCGCGCCGGCATGATGCTGTCGCCCAAGTCGTTCGCCGACGCCGACGTGGCCTCGGTCGGCCGCAAGCCGATCTGCTCGGGTCCGTACAAGTTCGTCGAGCGCATCCAGAACGACCGCGTCGTGCTGGAGAAATTCGACCAGTACTACGACGCCAAGGACTACGCCTTCAAGCGCATCACCTTCCTGCCGATCCCGGACACCACCGTGCGCCTGTCGAACCTGCGCGCCGGCGACCTGGACCTGCTCGAGCGCCTGAACCCGTCCGACGCGGCGCAGGTCAAGGGCGACGCCAGCCTGACCTTCGCGCCGGTGGCCGGCCTGGGCTTCCAGCAGTTCATGTTCAACGTCGCCAACGGCAAGCGCGCCGAGGACAATCCCTTCAAGAACAAGCTGGTGCGCCAGGCATTCCAGCTGGCCATCGACCGCAACGCCATCAACGAAGTGGCCGGCGGCGGCATCTTCGAGCCGGCGCAACAGCCGTTCCCGCCCGCCAGCCCCTACCACAGCGACAAGTTCCCCGTGACCAAGCGCGACGTGGCCAAGGCCCGCGCGCTGCTCAAGCAGGCCGGCTTCGAGCGCGTCAAGGCCGAGGTCATGTTCGGCAACAACACCACCACCTCGTCGGTGGCCGAGATGGTCCAGGCCATGGCCTCCGAGGCCGGCTTCGACCTGTCGCTGCGGCCCACCGAGTACGCCGCGCTGCAGAAGGAATCCGCGGGCGGCAACTTCCAGGTGGTGATGCTGGGCTGGTCGGGCCGGGTCGATCCGGACGGCAACATCCACAGCTTCGTGACCTGCAAGGGCGCGCTGAACGACGGCCACTACTGCAACCCGGACGTCGACAAGCTGCTCAACGAGGCCCGCACGGTGCCCGATGAAACCAAGCGCCGCGCCATCTACGACCAGGCGCAGGCGATCATCCAGGACGAGCTGCCCGGCGTGTATAACTACTACCAGCCATGGCCGTTCGCGCTGGCCAAGAAGGTCAAGGGCTTCGTGCCGTACCCGGACGGCATGATCCGCCTGAAGGGCGTGACGTTCGCGCAGAAGTGATCGCGGCGCGGCGGTTCGCCGCCGCGCCCGCCGGCTGCCTGAACGCGGCCGGTCGTTTCCCGCGGCGGCCGCGCGCCGTGCCCTGACGGGCCGGCTCCGTCCGCCGCTTTCGTTCTACGGTTTTCCCTCATGCTCAAACTCATCTTGCGCCGCGTGATCGTCGCGATACCGACCCTGATACTGGTGTCGATGATCGTCTTCATGCTGCAGAAAATCCTGCCCGGTGACGCGGTGCTGACCATGGCCGGCGAAGAGCGCGACCCGGCCGTGCTGGACTACCTGCGCGAAAAATACCGCCTCAACGACCCGCTGCCGGTGCAGTACGTCGCCTGGGCCACCCAGGTGGTGCAGGGCGACCTGGGCAAGTCGCTGCGCACCGACGTGCCGGTGACCACCCTGATCGGCCAGAAGCTGCCGGTCACGCTGCAACTGGCCGCCATGGCGATGTTCTTCGCGCTGCTGATCGGCATTCCCATGGGCATCGTCGCGGCGGTGCGCAAGGGCAAGCCGGTCGAGATGGGCGCCAACATCGCGGCGCTGTCCGGCATGTCGATACCCAATTTCTGGCTCGGCATCATCCTGATCATGGTGGTGTCGGTGCAGTGGAAGCTGCTGCCGGCATCCGGCTACGTGTCGCCGACCGAGGACTTCTGGCTGTCGATCAAGACCATGCTGATGCCGGCGCTGGTGCTGTCCACGGCGATCGCCGCCTACCTGATGCGCCACACCCGCTCGGCCATGCTCGAGGCCCTGTCGGCCGACTACGTGCGCACCGCGCGCGCCAAGGGCGTGTCGCCGCGCCGCGTGGTGCTGCGCCATGCGTTGCGCAATGCCCTGATGCCGATCGTCACGCTGGTGACGCTGCTGTTCGGGGAACTGATGGCCGGCGCCGTGCTGACCGAACAGGTCTTCACCATCCCGGGCTTCGGCAAGCTGGTGGTCGACGCCGTCTTCACGCGTGACTACGCGGTGGTGCAGGGCGTGGTGCTCTGCGTCGCGGTGGGCTTCATCCTGATGAACCTGCTGGCCGACATCCTGTACATCCTGGTCAATCCCCGTCTGAGGCACGCATGAGCGCACTTCCCGCAACGGCCGCCGCCGTCACGCCGCCCCGCAGCCGCAGCCGCGCCTGGGCCAAGTTCAAACGCAACCACGTTGCCATGCTGGGCCTGGGCATCGTGCTGTTCTTCGTGCTGGTGGCGCTGGTGGCGCCGCTGGTCGCCAACCACGACCCGTTCCAGACCAGCTTCACCACCATCCGCAAGGCGCCGTCGGCCTCCTACTGGCTGGGCACCGACGAGCTTGGCCGCGACATCTTCAGCCGCATGGTCTATGGCGCCCGCGCCTCGCTCATGGCCGGCCTGGTGTCGGTGCTGATCGCGCTGGTGGTGGGCGTGCCGTTCGGGCTGGCCGCCGGTTACTTTGGCGGCTGGACCGACAGCTGCATCTCGCGCGCCACGGAGGCGCTGCTGGCGATCCCGTTCCTGATCCTGGCCATCGCGCTGGCCGCCTTCCTCGGCCCCAGCCTGACCAACGCCATGATCGCCATCGGCGTGTCGGCCGCGCCCAAGTTCATCCGGCTCACGCGCGGGCAGGTGCTGGCGGTCAAGAGCGAGGACTACGTGCAGAGCGCCCGCGCGCTGGGCGCCTCGGACCTGCGCATCATCTGCCGCCACGTCTTCCCGAACGTCATGCCGCCCCTGATCGTGCAGGCCACCATTACCATCGCCACGGCCATCATCGCCGAGGCCAGCCTGTCGTTCCTGGGCCTGGGCCTGCAGCCGCCGAACCCATCGTGGGGCTCGATGCTGAACACCGCCAAGAACTTCATGACCCAGGCGCCCTGGATGTCGATCTTCCCCGGATCGGCCATTTTCCTGGTGGTGCTGGGCTTCAATCTGCTGGGCGACGGGCTGCGCGACGCGCTGGATCCCCGTCAGGACAAGTAATCATCATGGCAACCATGGACCCAAAACGCGTCGTCCAGGTCAACGACCTGACCGTGCGCTTCAAAACCCCCGAGCGCGTCGTCGAAGCGGTGCGCAACGTGTCGTTCCACGTCGACCGCGGCGAAACCCTGGCGATCGTGGGCGAGTCCGGCTCGGGCAAATCGGTCACCTCGCTGGCGCTGATGCGCCTGGTGGAATACGGCGGCGGCCGCATCGTCAACGGCGGCATGCTGCTGCGCCGGCGCAACGGCGACGTGCTGGACCTGGTCAACGCGCCCGACAGCACGCTGCAACGCGTGCGCGGCGCCGACGTGGCCATGATCTTCCAGGAGCCGATGACCTCGCTCAACCCCAGTTTCACGGCCGGCAACCAGATCGCCGAGGCCCTGCAACTGCACCAGGGACTGGACGCGGCCGCGGCGCGCGCCGAAACGCTGCGCATGCTGGAGCGGGTGCGCATCCCGGAAGCCCGCGCCATTCTCGACCGCTATCCGCACCAGTTGTCCGGCGGCATGCGCCAGCGCGTCATGATCGCGATGGCGCTGTCCTGCAAACCGCAGCTGCTGATCGCCGACGAACCCACCACGGCGCTGGACGTCACCATCCAGGCCCAGATCCTGCAACTGATCCGCCAGTTGCAGGAAGAAATGGACATGGGCGTCATCTTCATCACCCACGACATGGGCGTGGTGGCCGAAGTGGCCGACCGCGTGCTGGTCATGTACCGCGGCGACAAGGTCGAGGAGGGCGGTTCCGACGACGTCTTCGCCCGTCCCCGGCATGCCTACACCCGCGCGCTGCTGTCGGCCGTGCCGCGCCTGGGCGCCATGCATGGCACCGACGAGCCGGCGCCGTTCCCGCTGCTCAAGGTCGAAGAGGCCGCGCGCCAGGCCGAGCCGGCCGCCGCCCCGGTGGCGCAGCCGTCCACCGTGCGCCGCGACAACGGCCCGGTGCTGAAGGTGCGCGACCTGACCACCAGCTTCGACATCACCGGCGGCATCTTCGGCCGGGTGCAAAAGCGCGTGCATGCGGTCGAAAAGGTCAGCTTCGACCTGTATCCGGGCGAGACCCTGTCGCTGGTGGGCGAATCCGGCTGCGGCAAGACCACCACCGGCCGTTCGCTGCTGCAACTGGTCAAGAGCAAGAGCGGCACGATCGAGTTCGACGGCCAGAACATCGGCGCGCTGCGCGGCAGCGCCATGCAGACGCTGCGCCGCCACATCCAGTTCATCTTCCAGGATCCGTTCGCCTCGCTCGACCCGCGCATGACGGTCGGCTATTCCATCATGGAACCGCTGCTGATCCACCGCGTGGCCAGCGGCGCCAAGGCCCAGGAACGGGTGCGCTGGCTGATGGACAAGTGCGGCCTCGCGCCCGAGATGATCGACCGTTATCCGCACGAGTTCTCGGGCGGCCAGCGCCAGCGCATCTGCATCGCGCGCGCCCTGGCGCTGAACCCCAAGGTGGTGATCGCCGATGAATCGGTGTCGGCGCTGGACGTGTCGATCCAGGCGCAGATCGTCAACCTGCTGCTCGACCTGCAGCGCGAGTTGGGCGTGTCGTTCCTGTTCATCTCGCACGACATGGCGGTGGTCGAGCGGGTCAGCCACCGCGTCGCGGTGATGTACCTGGGCCAGATCGTCGAGATCGGTCCGCGCCGCGCCATCTTCGAGAACCCGCAGCATCCCTACACGAAGAAGCTGATGGCGGCGGTGCCGATCGCCGATCCGCAGCGCCGCCACCGCGAGCGCTCGCTGCTGGTCGACGAAATCCCCAGCCCGATGCGCAAATTGGGCGACGATCCGCTGGTCGAGCCGCTGGTGCAGGTCGGGGAAGGGCACTACGTCGCGCGCCATTCCGTCG
Organism: Achromobacter sp. CSND-B12; assembly: GCF_052906545.1. Lineage (NCBI taxonomy): Bacteria > Pseudomonadati > Pseudomonadota > Betaproteobacteria > Burkholderiales > Alcaligenaceae > Achromobacter > Achromobacter sp. CSND-B12. The sequence goes on from NZ_JBREGJ010000001.1 coordinate 5,854,377, forward strand.
GCGTGTACTGAGCCACTGCCTGATCGCCCGCCGCATCGGCGGCGGGCGGCGGCCGTTGCGCGGGGCCGGCCGCGCCACAGGCGGTATCATGGCGGCCTTCAGTCATTCGCCCCATTCAACGGATTTTCTCGCCATGGCCCTGCGCGCCACTATCTACAAGGCCGACCTCAACGTGGCCGACACCGATCGGCACTACTACGGCAGCCACTCGCTGACGGTCGCCCGCCATCCCTCCGAAACCGACGAGCGCATGATGGTGCGCCTGGTGGCCTACGCGCTGCAGGCCCAGGAAGAACTGGCCTTCACCAAGGGCCTGAGCGACACCGACGAGCCGGACCTGTGGGTCAAGGACCTGACCGGCGCCATCACCCTGTGGATCGAAGTCGGCCAACCCGAAGAACGCCGAATCCTGCGCGCCTGCGGCCGCGCCGAGCAGGTCATCGTCTACTGCTACGGCGGTTCCGCCAGCAAGATCTGGTGGGACGGCGTGCGCAACAAGCTGGAGCGCACCCGCAACCTCAAGGTCATCAACCTGCCATCCGAGCAGACCCGCGCCCTCGCCAATCTGGCCGAGCGCACCATGCAGCTGAACGCCAATATCTCTGACGGGGTGGTGTATTTCTCGGCCGACAAGGGCGAAGTCAGCATCGAGCCCGAAATCTGGCGCTGACGGGTCTCTAGACGACTGGTCTAATAGTTGCTACAGTGCGGCGCATGGATACACCCGCCACACCCGCCGCCCCCTCCGACGTTCGCCAGCACATTCTCGACGTGGCCCGCCCGCTGCTGCTGGCGCGGGGCTATACGGCCGTCGGCCTGGCCGAGGTGCTGGCAGCCGCCAAGGTGCCCAAAGGCTCTTTCTACCATTACTTCGCTTCCAAGGACGCCTTCGGCGTTGCCCTGCTGGAGGACTACTTCAAGGGCTACCTCGCCTACATGGACGGCCTGATGGCCGGCCCGGGCAACGGCCGTGAACGGTTGGTCCGCTACTTTCACGAATGGCGCGAAACCCAGGGCTGTGAATCGCCGCATAGCCGCTGCCTGGTGGTCAAGCTCGGCGCCGAGGTCTGCGACCTGTCCGACCCGATGCGCACCGTGCTGCAAGCGGGTACCAGGGCCATCACCGAGCGCATCGAACGCGGCATCGAGGCGGGCAGGGCAGACGGCTCGCTGCCGCCGGCACCGGGCGGGCTGGCGCCCGCGATTCTGGCGGCCAACCTGTACGAGCATTGGCTTGGCGCCAGCCTGCTGGCCAAGATCATGCGCAGCCGGCAGCCGCTCGACACGGCCATGGCGGGTTCGCTGCATGCATTGGGCGTGGCGGACGACGAATAATCTCCGGGGCGGGACGCGTAGCGTTCCCGCTCTTTTTTTACCCAGTTTCTAGACGACTGGTCTACTTCAATCACATATCAGGATCGAATCATGCCGCAAACCGCAACCGTCAATCGCCGTATCGTCCTTGCCGCACGTCCCAATGGCTTGCCTGTGCCAGCCGATTTCCGCCTCGAACAGGAGGCGGTTGCGGAACCCGCCGAGGGCCAGGTGCTGACTCGTACGCTTTATCTGTCGCTGGACCCCTACATGCGTGGGCTGATGAGCGCAGAGGGCCCCGGCTATGCACCGCCGACGCCGCTGGGCGCGCCGATGGCCGGCGGCACCGTCAGCCGCGTGGTGGTGTCGCGCCATCCCGGTTTCCAACCGGGCGATCTGGTGCTGGGCTACGCCGGCTGGCAAGACTACGGCCTGTCCGAAGGGGCCGACCTGGTGCCGCTGGGGGATATGGCGCAGCCATCCCTGGCGCTGGGCGGACTGGGCATGCCGGCGTTCACCGCGCATTACGGCCTGCTGGACATCGGCCAGCCCAAGCCGGGTGAAACCGTGGTGGTGGGCGCCGCGACGGGCGCTGTCGGCGCGGTGGTGGGACAGATCGCCAGGCTCAAGGGCGCGCGGGTGGTGGGCATCGCCGGCGGCGCCGACAAGTGCCGCTACGCCGAGCAGGAGCTGGGTTTCGACTTGTGCCTGGATCGTCATGCTCCAGACCTGGCGGCGCGGCTCGCCCTGGCCTGCCCGGACGGCATCGACGTCTATTTCGAAAGCGTCGGCGGCGAGGTGTTCGATGCCGTGCTGCCGCTGTTGAATATCGGCGCGCGCGTGCCGGTCTGCGGCTATATCGCCGGCTACAACGATCAGGCCCCGCCCGCTGGCCCGGACCGCCTGCCGCGGCTGGTGGCGACCCTGCTGGCCAAGCGCATCCGCATGCAGGGCTTCATCATCCTCGACCACTATGGCGAGCGTTTCGACGCATTCCGCCGGGATATGCAAGGGTGGCTGGCCAGCGGCCAGGTAACGGTGCGCGAACAGATCGTGGAGGGGCTGGAGAACGCGCCCGCGGCTTTCACCGGGATGTTGCAGGGGGGCAACTTCGGCAAGCTCGTGGTGAAGGTGGCCAACGGCGACTAGTGCGCCGCAACAAAAAAGCGTGCAAAGCGTCCGGGGCGGGTTTATATTATGGTCATCATATTCAGGAGTCCCGACCATGGCCGGCCCCGCTTCCCGCAAAGAGATCTCCCATGACCGCATCGTGGAAGCGGCCGCGCGAGCGATTCGCCGGGAAGGCTATGCCGGCGTGGGCGTGGCGGACGTCATGAAAGAGGCCGGGCTCACGCACGGCGGCTTCTATGCGCATTTCCCGTCGCGCGACGCCATGCTGGTGGCGGCGATGGAACGCGCCGGCCGCGATGGCGCCGCCCGCATGGCGCAAGGCATGGCGCGGCGCCGCGCCGAAGGCGCCAGCCCGCTGCGCGCCCTGGTCAAGAGCTATCTGTCAGAGGGCCACCTGGTCGGTTGCGAAGGGGGCTGCCCGATTTCGGCGCTGGCCTCGGAGATGCCGCGCCAGTCGCCCGAGGTGCGTGAGATCTCGGCCAGCCGGGTGACCGGGCTGGTCGGCGTGGTGCAACAGGCGCTGCCGGCCGACGCCGGCCCGCACGCCGCGATGGCGATCACCAGCAGCCTGGTGGGCGCCATGCAACTGGCCCGCGCGCTCGGCGACAACGCGCAGGGCCACGCCATGTTGGCGGCCGCGCGCCAGTCCATTCTCGACCAGTACGACAGCGAGGGCCGCCAGGCCGCCCACTGAAGCCCCCTTTTTCGGGCCGCATTGCGCGGCCTTTCTTCATCCCATAAATATGATGACCATCATATTTATATAACCGGCCGGTGTTACCGGCCACAGCCAGAACGCAGCACCCAAGGAAAGACATCATGGAACTGAAGAACGCTACCGTCCTCATCACCGGCGCCAACCGCGGCATCGGCCTGGCCTTCGCCCGCGAGGCGCTGGCCCGTGGCGCGCGCAAAGTCTACGCCGGCGCGCGCGATCCGGCCAGCATCTCGCTGCCGGGCCTGCAGGCCATCAAGCTCGACGTCACCAGCGACGAGGACGTGGCCGCCGCGGCCGCGCTGGCCAAGGACGTGACGCTGGTCATCAACAACGCCGGCATTGCCGCGACCGGCGGCTTCCTGGCCGACGACAGCATCGAATCGGCCCGCCGGCACCTGGAGACCAACCTGCTGGGCCCGCTGCGCGTGGCGCAGGCGTTCGCGCCGGTGCTGGCCGCCAACGGCGGCGGCGCGCTGCTGAACGTGCTGTCGATTGCGAGCTGGATCAACCGGCCGCTGCTGGGCGTGTACGGCATGAGCAAGTCGGCCGCCTGGGCCCTGACCAACGGCCTGCGCCATGAACTGCGCGAGCAGGGCACCCAGGTGCTGGGCCTGCACATGGGCTTTGTCGATACCGACCTGACGCGCGGCCTGGACGCGCCCAAGAGCACGCCCGAATCGGTGGTGCGCCAGGCCTTCGACGCGTTGGAAGCCGGCGCCGAGGAAGTGCTGGCCGACGACGCCACGCGCCAGGTCAAGCAAGGCCTGGCGGCCGAGCCGCCCGTCTACCTGCAGGCATGAACCGCGGGCGCCACGCCTTCGCGACCTTCCCGACGCCATTTCCGAGTCCGATCGACATGCATTCCAATGCCACCCCCGCGGCTTCCCAAGCCGCCGCCGCGCCGTCCGCGGCCGAATCCCCCTGGCCGATCTTCTGGATCGCCAGCGTGGCCGTGTTCCTGGTTTCCCTCGACGCGACCATGCTCTACGCCGCGTTCGGCGCCATGCGCGCCGGCTTTCCCGAGGCCTCGGCCGCCGACATGTCCTGGGTGCTGAACGCCTACACGGTGGTCTATGCGGCCATGCTGATCCCGTCCGGCGGGCTGGCCGATACGCACGGGCGCAAGCGCATGTTCATGATCGGCGTGCTGCTGTTCCTGGCGGCCTCGGCCGCCTGCGGCCTGGCCGGCACCGTCGGCTGGCTGATCGCGGCGCGCGTGGCGCAGGCGGTCGGCGCGGCGTTGCTGACGCCGGCCTCGCTGTCCATCGTGCTGGCGGCGTTCCCGGCCGCGCAGCGCTCGGTGGCGGTGAGCCTGTGGGGCGCCGTGGCGGCGCTTGCCGCCGCGGTCGGCCCCAGCCTGGGCGCGTTCGTGGTCGATGCCGCCGGCTGGCCCTGGGCCTTCTACATCAACCTGCCGCTGGGCGCGCTGTCGCTGTGGTTCGGCGCCGCCCGCCTCGTGGAATCGGTGCGGCCCGAAGCGCGCCGGCGCGTCGATGGCGTCGGCATGGCGCTGCTGATGGTGGGCGTGGGCGCGCTGGCGCTGGCCATCGTGCAGTCGGAATCGCCGCACTGGAGCCGTGGCGAGCTGTGGATGGTGGCGGCCGTGGGGCTGGTGTCGCTGGCGGCCTTCGTGGGCTGGGCCCGCAGCACGCCGCATCCGCTGGTCGACCTGGCGCTGTTCAGGCATCGCACCTATCGCTACGTGAACCTGGCCACGCTCAGCTTCGGCATTGCCTTCGCGATGATGTTCTTCGCTTTCTTCTTCTACATGACGGGCGTCTGGCACTACAGCCTGCCGCGCGCCGGCCTGGCGGTCACGCCGGGTCCGCTGCTGGTGATGCCGACCGCGATCATCACCGGCAAGCTGGCCGCGCGCATGGGGCATCGGCCGTTCCTGGTGGGCGGCGCGCTGGTCTATGCCGCCAGCGGCCTGTGGTTCCTGCTGGTGCCCGGCGCCGAGCCCGCCTACCTGGCGCATTGGCTGCCGGGAATGCTGCTGAGCGGGTTGGGTGTGGGCATGGTGCTGCCCTCGCTGGCTGGCGCGGCGGTCAACCGGCTGCCGCCGCAGCACTATGCGGTGGGCAGCGCGGTCAACCAGGCCACGCGCCAGATCGGCGCGGTGCTTGGCGTGGCGTTGACGGTGCTGCTGCTGGGCAAGGGCGCGCTGAGTCACGCGGATTTCGACCCGCTGTACATCGGCCACGTTGGCCTGGCGTTGCTGACGGGCTTGCTGTGCCTGGCGGTGGACACGCGGCCGCGTCCGGCGCCGGCCCATGCCTGATCGGCAGCCCGGGGGCAAGGGCGCGGGATTGCATGGCGTGGGATGGCGCGCGGGCGGCCGCGCCCGCGGCATTGCGCCGCGCCTAGCGCGGCGTGCGCTGGTGCGGCACCAGCGGCGGCGCCGCGCGGCCCGCCAGCAGCTTCCAGAAGTCCGGCAGGAAACACTCGGCCACCAGCAGCGGCTGGCCCTGGCGCCAGAATACCGAGCGCCGCGCCCACACGCGGCCAGCCTCGCGCGCCTTGCCATTGGCCGCGAGGGCGCCCAGGGCAGTGGCGTGGAACGGCACCGGCGAGGCAAGGCGGCGACAGGCGAAAGGCGAGCGGATCACCGTGCTGTCGTGGTACAGCATGTCGGCCAGCGGTCGCGTCAGCAGCCGCCGCATGCCTTGCCAGGCGCCGTGCGAAGCGCGCAAGGGCGTCAGGCTGCGCGCCGGCACGCTGTCGATGCCGTCGACCGACATCAGGACTTCGCGCACCCATACGGGCGCGCCGGGCGCGATGCGCATGGCATGCGCCTCGTCGGCGGGGGCGCCGTCCGCATATTCGGCCAGCACCCGCAGGCGCACCTGTCCGACCTGGCGCAGGCCCGCGGTCAGGGCGCCCGGGCGGAACAGCCAGTGGCGCTGCGTGAGTGTCAGGACGGGCGGCGCGCTGGCCAGCCAGCCCGCGGCGAGGGGAGGGTGATGTGCTGCGGCTAGATTCATCATGGCTGCGTATTATGCCAAGGCCGGCGCGCCGTCCGGGCGCGATGCCCTGTGGCCGATTGCCGCAGGCGCGCCGGCGCAGGCCCCGAGGCGGGGGCGCCGGCGGGGCCTGCGCATACAATACCGCCCATGGAAAAAGTACGAATCTCCAAGCTCATGTCCGAGCGTGGACTCTGTTCGCGCCGCGAGGCCGACAGCTATATCGAACGCGGCTGGGTGCGGGTCGACGGCGAAGTGGTGTCCGAACTGGGCGCGCGCGCCTTCCCCAACCAGGTCATCACGCTGGAACGTGCCGCGCAGGCGCGCCAGACTTCCCGCGTCACTATCCTCATCAACAAGCCGGTCGGCTACGTCTCGGGCCAGGCCGAAAAAGGCTATACCCCCGCGGTCGCGCTGATCGACGCGCGTTCGCGCTTTGCCGGCGACCGCAGCCCGCAGCGCTTCGAGCGTGGTCACCTGGACGGCCTGGCCGTGGCCGGGCGGCTGGACATCGATTCGCAGGGCCTGCTGGTGCTGACGCAGGACGGCCGTGTGGCCAAGCTGCTGATCGGCGAGGACTCCAGCATCGACAAGGAATATCTGGTGCGGGTGCAGGGCGACCTGTCCGAGAACGGCCTGGCGCTGCTCAACCACGGCCTGTCGCTCGATGGCAAGGCGCTCAAGCCGGCCCAGGTGCGCTGGCAGAATCACGACCAGTTGCGCTTCGTGCTGCGCGAAGGAAAGAAGCGCCAGATCCGCCGCATGTGCGAACTGGTGGGACTGAAAGTGGTGGGCCTGAAGCGCGTGCGCATCGGCCGCGTGGCCCTGGGCGACCTGCCGCTGGGCCAGTGGCGCTACCTGCGCGACGACGAACGCTTCTGACGGGCGCGGCGGCGCAATGCCGCCGCGCGCCCGCCGCGCCGGCGCCTACCGGCCGCGTACAGATTTTTCAGTGTGTTTCCGGCTGTCTTTCATTTCATGAAGGGCGCGGTATCCTTCGCCTGCCCGTCGCCGCCCAGGCGCTCCATCAGGAACTCGATGAAGATCCGGGTCTTGGCGGGCAACAACCGGGTTTCCGTGACGGCATAGACCGGGAACGGGCCCAGTTGCCAGTCCGGCAGCACCCGTCGCAGCTGACCCGATTTCTGTTCGGCCGTCTGGCCTCCGACCAGCACGGTGATCCCCGCGCCCAGCATCGCCAGGCGCCGGGCCATCGCCACGCCATTGACGGAAAAGCGGTTGCCGGGCGTGAACTGGATGTGCTGGTCGCCGCTGTTGAGCGGCCAGCGGGTCACGCGGCCGGCGCCTTCGGCGCGGAACTCGATGCACTCGTGGCGGGTCAGGTCACTGGGGTGCTTCGGCTCCCCGTGCTTCTCCAGGTATTCGCGCGAGGCGTACAAATGGGCCGGCAGCATGCCCAGCAGCCTTGCGATCTGCGTCGAATCGGGCAGTTCGCCGATCTCGATGGAAATATCGCTGGTCTGGAACACGCGCTGCGCGTGGTCGGGATTGGCCAGGTCCAGGAAAAAGGTGACGTCGGGATAGCGGCGCGAGAACTCCATGAACGATTCAGCCAGGAAGTCCGTGCCGAAATCCGCCGGCATGTTCACCCGCAGCGGCCCCGACGGCGTGTCGACCAGCTTCTGCAGCTCCTCGTGGGCGATCTGGGCCTCGGCCACGATGCGCTGGCAGCGTTCGAAGTACAGCCGGCCGGCGTCGGTCAGTTCGACCTTGCGGGTGGTGCGGCTGAGCAGGCGCAGGCCGACCGACCGTTCCAGTTCGGCCACCTGGCGAGACAGTGTTGATTTGGGCACTCCCAGGGCGGCCGCCGCACGGCTAAAACTGTGCGTCTTGGCGACCTCCACGAAGAGCTCCATGCCTTGTAAGCGTTTCATGGAAGGAATTCTGTCACATGGCGGGGCGAATTATTGTCCCATATCTGGAATGATGTTTTCGTAATATGCCTCTTTGTTTCTCGGGCGGGATAACGCAAAATGCCGATTCTGCAATGCAGCAAAGCGTCGAAGCCCTGCCTGAATGTCTGAGGCGAAACCACCCCAGTCAATCCTCACGAGCCGAACCGATGCATGGTTCGGCTTGCGCCGTCGTTGTCGTCGGAATCCCGGCGGGCGCAGGCCCCGGTGGGCGGGTGTGAGGGCTACCTTTTTAGTTGGAAATCGGGAATGCAATCTATGAACAAGAAAAGCGCTATGTGGCGCGGCGCGGCGGTGGTCACGCTGACGGCATCGGCCCTGACGTTGGCCGCTTGCGGCAAGAAGCAGGAAGCACCCCAGGCGGGCAAGCCGCAGGTGACGGTCGTCACGCTCACCACCAAGCCGGTTTCCCTGACCACTGAATTGCCGGGCCGCACCTCGCCGTTCCGCGTCGCCGAAGTGCGGCCGCAGGTCAACGGCATCGTGCAGAAGCGCCTGTTCACCGAGGGCGGCGAGGTCAAGGCGGGCGAGCAGCTCTACCAGATCGACCCCGCGCTCTACCAGGCCAGCTTCGACAGCCAGAAGGCCGCCCTGGCGCGCGCCCAGGCGCAGCAGAAGACCGCCGCGCTGCTGGCCGAGCGCTACAAGCCGCTGGTGGCCACCCGCGCCGTCAGCCAACAGACCTATGACAACGCCGTGGCCGCGCGCGACCAGGCCGTCGCCGATGTGCTGTCGGCCAAGGCCGCGCTCGACACCGCGCGCATCAACCTGGTCTACACCAAGGTGCTGTCGCCGATCAGCGGCATCATCGGCCGTTCGTCGGTCACCGAAGGCGCGCTGGTCACGGCCAACCAGGCCACGGCCCTGGCCGCCGTGCAGCAGATCGACCCGATCTACGTCGACGTGACGCAGTCCAGCGTGCAGCTGCTGCGCCTGCAGAACGCGCTCTCCAGCGGCCAGCTCAAGAAGGCCGAGGGCGAGCAGGCCGCGCTGGTCACGCTGACGCTGGAAGACGGCTCGCAATACACCCAGCAGGGCAAGCTGCAGTTCTCCGAAGTCACGGTCGACCCGGGCACCGGCTCGGTCACGCTGCGCGCGGTGTTCCCCAACCCGGATCGCCGCCTGTTGCCGGGCATGTTCGTGCGCGCCCGCCTGGTCGACGGCGTTGCCGCCGACGGCCTGCTGGTGCCGCAACGCGGCGTGACGCGCAACCAGCGCGGCCTGCCGACGGCGCTGGTGGTCAATGCCGAGAACAAAGTCGAACTGCGTGAAATCAAGACCGACCGCGCCATCGGCGACCAGTGGCTGGTCACCGATGGCCTGAAGGCCGGTGACAAGGTCATCGTGGAAGGCGTGCAGATGGTGCGCCCGGGTGTCGAGGTGGTTGCCACTGAAGCCAGCGCCAAGCCGGCGCAGCAACCGCAAGCGGGCGCCGCGGCGGCCAAGCAGTAGTCAGGGAGCCTTGCATGGCAAAGTTTTTTATCGATAGACCGGTTTTCGCGTGGGTGATCGCGATCGTGCTGATGATGGCCGGCGCGCTGTCCATCCTGAAGTTGCCGGTTTCGCAGTATCCGAACATCGCGCCGCCCGCTATCGGCATCGCGGTGACCTATCCGGGCGCCTCGGCGCAGACGGTGCAGGACACCGTGGTGCAGGTGATCGAGCAGCAGATGAACGGCCTTGACGGCCTGGAGTACATTTCCTCGGAAAGCAACTCCGACGGCAGCATGTCCATCACGCTGACGTTCCGCCAGGGCACCAACCCCGACACCGCCCAGGTGCAGGTGCAGAACAAGCTGTCGCTGGCGCAGCCGCTCTTGCCGCAGGAAGTGCAGCAGCAGGGCATCCGCGTCACCAAGGCCACCAAGAACTTCCTGATCGTGGCGGGCTTCGTGTCCACCGACGGCACGATGACCAAGGACGACCTGGCCGACTACGTCGCCTCGTACGTCCAGGATCCCATCAGCCGCACGCAGGGCGTGGGCGACTTCCAGCTGTTCGGTTCGCAGTACGCCATGCGCATCTGGCTGGATCCGGCCAAGCTGGTGAACTACGGCCTGACCACGGTCGACGTGGTCAACGCCATCAAGGAACAGAACGTCCAGGTCTCGTCCGGCCAGTTGGGCGGCCTGCCCGCGGTGCGCGGCCAGCAGTTGAACGCCACCATCATCGGCCCCTCGCGCCTGGAAAAGCCGGAAGACTTCGGCCGCATCCTGCTCAAGGTCAATGCCGACGGCTCCCAGGTGCGCCTGGCCAACGTCGCCCGCATCGAACTGGGCGGCCAGACCTACGCCATCGACAGCTACTACAACGGCAAGCCCGCCTCGGGCCTGGCGATCAAGCTGGCCCCGGGCGCCAACGCGCTCGACACGGCGCAGGCGGTGCGCGACACCATCAATAACCTGAAGCCGTACTTCCCGCCGGGCATGGACGTGGTCTATCCGTACGACACCACGCCGTTCGTCAGCCTGTCGATCGAGGAAGTGTTCAAGACGCTGGTGGAAGCCATCATCCTGGTGTTCCTGGTGATGTACCTGTTCCTGCAGAACTTCCGCGCCACGTTGATCCCGACGCTGGCGGTGCCGGTGGTGCTGCTGGGCACCTTCGGCGTGCTGGCCGCATTCGGCTATTCCATCAACACCCTGACCATGTTCGGCATGGTGCTGGCCATCGGCCTGCTGGTGGACGACGCCATCGTGGTGGTGGAAAACGTCGAGCGGGTGATGGCCGAAGAGGGCCTGACGCCCAAGCAGGCCACCCGCAAGTCCATGACCCAGATCACCGGCGCGCTGATCGGCATCGCCATGGTGCTGGCCGCCGTGTTCATCCCGATGGCGTTCTTCGGCGGCTCGACCGGCGTGATCTATCGCCAGTTCTCCATCACCATCGTGTCCTCGATGGTGCTGTCGGTGATCGTCGCCATCGTCTTCACGCCGGCGCTGTGCGCCACGCTGCTCAAGCCGATTCCCAAGGGCCACCACGGCACCAAGCGCGGCTTCTTCGGCTGGTTCAACCGCGCCTTCGACCGCAGCAGCCATGGCTACGCCAATACCGTGGCGCGCGGCCTGGGCCGCACCAAGCGCCTGATGGTGGTGTACCTGGCCATCGTCATCGCCATGGGCTGGATGTTCACCCGCATCCCCACCGCGTTCCTGCCGGCCGAGGACCAGGGCATCCTGTTCGCCCAGATCCAGACGCCCGCCGGCGCCACCGCCGAGCGCACCAAGGCAGTCATCGACGAGGCCACCAACTACCTGCTGACCGAAGAGAAGGACGCGGTCACCTCGGTGTTCGCGGTCAATGGCTTCAACTTCGGCGGCCGCGGCCAGAACGCCTCGATCCTGTTCATCAAGCTGCGCGACTGGGAAGACCGCGGCGACGCCAAGCTCAAGGCGGCCGCCGTGGCGGCGCGCGCCAATGCCCACTTCAGGAAGACCGAGCGCGACGCCATGCTGTTCGTGGTGCCGCCGCCCTCGGTGATGGAACTGGGCAACGTCGATGGTTTCGACTTCCAGCTGATGGACCGCGCCGGCGTGGGCCATGAAAAACTGCTGGCCGCGCGCAACCAACTGCTGGGCGAGGCGGCGCAAAGCAAGATCCTGCAGGGCGTGCGCCCCAACGGCATCGAGGACGCGCCGCAGTACCAGCTCGACATCGACCGCGAGAAAGCGCGGGCGCTGGGCGTGGCCGTGTCGGACATCAACAGCACGCTGTCCACCGCCTGGGGTTCGTCGTATGTCAACGACTTCATCGACCGCGGCCGCGTCAAGAAGGTGTTCGCGCAGGGCGAGGCCTCGGCCCGCATGCTGCCCGAGGACCTGGACAAATGGTACGTGCGCAACAAGGATGGCGACATGGTGCCGTTCTCGGCGTTCGCCAAGGCCACCTGGAGCTTCGGCCCGCAGAAGCTGAACCGCTACAACGGCGTGCCGTCCTACAACATCCAGGGCCAGGCGGCGCCGGGCTACAGCTCGGGCGCGGCGATGGAGGAAATGGAACGCATCGCCAGCAAGCTGCCGGTGGGCGTGGGCTTCGAATGGACCGGCATGTCGTACGAAGAACGCCTGTCGGGCGCCCAGGCGCCGGCGCTGTACGCGATTTCGCTGATCGTGGTGTTCCTGTGCCTGGCGGCGCTGTATGAAAGCTGGACGATCCCGTCCGCGGTCATGCTGGTGGTGCCGCTGGGCATCATCGGGGCGCTGGGCGCGACCATGCTGCGCGGCCTGTCCAACGACGTGTACTTCCAGGTGGGCCTGCTCACGACCATCGGCCTGGCGGCAAAGAACGCCATCCTGATCGTGGAGTTCGCCAAGGAGCACTACGAGGCTGGGGCGAGCCTGACGGAGTCGGCGATCCACGCCGCCCGCCAGCGCCTGCGCCCGATCCTGATGACGTCGCTGGCGTTCATCCTGGGCGTGGTGCCGCTCGCGATCTCCTCGGGCGCCGGTTCGGGCAGCCAGAACGCCATCGGCACGGGCGTGATCGGCGGCATGCTGACCGCGACCTTCCTGGCCATCTTCTTCGTCCCCGCGTTCTTCGTGATCATGCTGCGCCTGTTCAAGGTGGAACGCATGAGCGCGCGGCGCGATCCGCACGACCCCAGCGCCAACGATGCGCAGGACGTGTCCGTCGAAGGAAAACCGCAATGAAGCTGCAGATGAGAACCCTGGTTTCCCTTTCCCTGGCGGCGGCCCTGGCGGGCTGCTCGCTGGCCCCCACCTACGAACGGCCCGACGCGCCGGTCTCGGCGGCCTATCCGGCCGGCCCGGCCTACAAGGCCGATGCCGCCGGTCCGGTGGCCACCGCCGACATCGGCTGGCGCGACTTCTTCGCCGATCCCTTGCTCCAGCAACTGATCGAGCAGTCGCTGGCCAACAACCGCGACCTGCGCGTGGCGGCCTTGAACGTCGAGGCGGCGCGGGCCCAGTACCGCATCCAGCGCGCCGACCTGCTGCCCAGCGTCGGCATCGCCGGCAAGGAAACCGCCCAGCGCACGCCGGCCGACCTGTCGCCCAGCGGCCAGGCCACCACCAGCCACAACTACCAGGTCGGCGCCGCGCTGTCCTCGTGGGAGCTGGACCTGTTCGGCCGCATCCGCAGCCTGAGCGACAAGGCGCTGGAATCGTACCTGGCGCTGGACGAAACCCGCACCGCGACCCAGTTGACGCTGATCGCCGAAGTGGCCAACGCCTACCTGACGCTGCGCGCCGACCAGGAGCTGCTGAGCCTGACGCGCGACACGCTCAAGAGCCAGGACGACTCCTACAAGCTCACCAAGCAGAGCTACGACCAGGGCCTGTCCACGGCGCTCGACCTGAGCCAGGCCGAAGTGTCGCTGCGCACCGCCCAGCGCAACCTGTCGCAGTACACGCGCCAGGCCGCGCAGGACCGCAACGCGCTGGTGCTGCTGGTGGGCCAGCCGCTGTCGCCGGAAATCTCGGCGGCACTGGACAACGCCGTCAAGCTCGACGACGGCATGCTGCCGACCGCGCTGCCGGCCGGTCTGCCGTCCGAACTGCTGGCGCGCCGCCCGGACATTCGCGCGGCCGAGCACCAGCTCAAGGGCGCCAACGCCAACATCGGCGCGGCCCGCGCCGCGTTCTTCCCGACCATCAGCCTGACGGGCAACGCCGGCACCGCCAGCGCCAGCCTGGGCGGGCTGTTCGACGCGGGCTCGGGCGCCTGGAGTTTCGTGCCCCAGATCACGGTGCCGATCTTCGCCGGCGGCTCGCTGCTGGCTGGGTTGGACCTGGCCAAGGTGCAGAAGAACATCCAGGTCGCGCAGTACGAGAAGACGATCCAGACCGGTTTCCGCGAAGTCGCCGACGCGCTCGCGGGACGCGGCACGCTGGACGAACAGATCCAGGCCCAGCAACTGCTGGTGGCCGCCAACCAGCGCGCCTATGACCTGTCCGAGCAGCGTTTCCGCCAGGGCATCGACGACTACCTGACGGTGCTGGATTCGCAGCGCTCGCTCTACACCGCGCAGCAGGCGCTGGTCGATACGCGCCTGTCGCGCCTGTCCAACCTGGTCACCTTGTACAAGGTGCTGGGCGGTGGCTGGACCGAGCGCACCGTCACGGCGGCGCAGCCCGCGCCGGACGCGGCGGTCGCGCCTGGCGGGCAGCCGGGCTGAGCCTCGCGGCGCGCCGGCAGTGGCAAAAAAAGCGGGCCGATCTTTCGATCGGCCCGCTTTGCATGGCGCGCGCCAGGCGCGTCAGCCGCGCTTCTTGGCGATGAGGCCGACCACGAACAGCACGATGATCGCGCCGACCACCGAGCCGATCCAGCCGGCCGGTTCGCCCGGGGCATACCAGCCCAGGTTCTGGCCGAGGAAGCCGGCCACGACCGCGCCCACGATGCCCAGTATGGTGGTCATGATGATCCCCATGTTCTGGTCTCCGGGCATGATCGCGCGGGCTATCAGCCCGACGATGAAGCCGACGATGATCATGATGATGATGCTCATGCGCGTACTCCTTGCGAGGGTAAAGGGCGATGTGCCCTGATATTACTCACGCGCGTGCCGCCGGGGCTGTAACAACTGGTGTGTGGGGCAAGCACGCAACATGCTGCGCCGCGTCGTCCGTGCAGCAATGTTGCAAGGCGCCTCTAAGAGGTCAGGTCGATGAGCTGGCGCAGGTCCTTGGTCATCGCCTCGATGCTGTCGGTGTCCGAAGCCAGCAGACGGGCGCGGCCCTGATTGTCGAAAATGTACACGCCGCGGCTGTGCGTTACCTCGTACTGGTCGGCGTCGTCGCCGGGCCGGGGCTTTTCGATCTGGTAGGCCACGCGGTAGCGGCGCGCCAGGTCGGCCACCTGCTTTTCATTGCCGGTGACGCCGATGGCCTGGCTGTTGAACGCATTGACGTAGGCCTGCAGGATGTCCGGGGTGTCGCGATGCGGATCGACGCTGACGAACACGATGCGCACGTCGCGCGCCTTGTCGCCCAGGTTCTGCAGCACCGCCGTCAACTGCGCCATGGTGGTGGGGCAGATGTCGGGACAACTAGCGTAGCCGAAGAACAGGAGCACGGTCTTGCCCTTGAGGTCGTCGCTGCTGACGGTCTTGCCGCCGGCGCCCGGTAGCGAGAACTTCAGGTCGGGCAGGTGGCCCTTGACGTTGTAGAGCGTCCAATCGACATTGCGGTCGCCGCAGGCGGCAAGCAGCATGCACAGGGCCAGAAAGAGACCGCGCCAGGCGCGTCCGGTAAGCAGGTGTCGCATGGGTTCCATCGCCGGTTGGAGGGATAAACCCGTCGATTCTACCCGTTGGCGGCGCGCTGGCCGCGCGCCGCCAACGGTGGTGTTTGTCCCGGCGCAAGGCGCGCGCGGCGCACTTGTGAAGCTTTGTCGAAATATTGTTGGAGAAGTGGCAAATCGGACCATGCGAACGGTTATTGACAGCTACAGTCAGGATATTGTCAGTTGCCGGCGAGGTGCCACCCTATGAACACCGCGGCCAGCCACGCGCTGGGCTACCCCTATTTTCCGTATTACCCCGTGGTGCTCGACATCCTGCGCAGCCGCCTGGCGGAGCGTGTGCTGGAAGCGCCTTGCAGCCGCGGCTGGCTGGGCGACATGGTGCGCCCGGCGACCGGACACGATGTCGAACTCGATGGCGTCGGTCCGGCCGGGTTGCCGGCGTCGGCCAATGGCTACCGGCGCCTGACCGTGCATGACCTCGAAACGCCGCTGCCCGCGGCCGCCCCCTACGACGCCGTGGTCTGCAGCGAAGCGATCCACCTGGCGTCCAACCCCGGCCTGCTGGTGCGCGGCTTTCATGACGCGCTGCGCCCAGGCGGCACGCTGGTGCTGACCACGCCCAACGCGGGCCGTGTGCGGGTCCGCCTGCGGGCGCTGCTGCGCGGTGTGCATGTCGATCCCTGGAGCGCCGCGGCGCGCACGGAAGGCGCGCTGTTCCCCCTGGGTTTTGCCCAGCTGCATCAATTGCTGGCGCATCATGGATTCCACGACATCACCCTGCATTCCGTGGTCGAAACCGGGCAAGGGCGCTGGCTAGATCATCTGCTGGCCTGGCCCGCGCGGCGCTATTGCCAGGCGCGCTTGAAACACGCGCAGGACGAGGACAGCCGCCACTTCTGGCGCCAGGCCGGTTCGGAACCGTCGGCGCATGGGAACTGGCTGGTGGTATCGGCGCGCCGGCCGCCGGCCGGCGGCAATGACGCCACGCCTTGAAAACCGGCCCGGCTTTGCGCGGGCCGGGGCTTGTCACGGCGCAGCGGGCCAGCGGCTCGGCGGCGCTCGCGATTTCCCGCATGCGCGTTGCCTTTCATGGCGTCGGCGCAGCGGCAGCATGTGCTGTTCTTCGATCTGATTTCCTGGGCTGAATGCAATTTTTTCGTATTTCCCGTATCTAAGAATTGGGGGCTAAATGCGCCGCCACGGCGCTATCGGCGTCGCTACCATGCTTGGCATGAAAAAGACCAAGCGATATCCCGTTCTTCCCTCATTCCAGAAGAAAACCCTTGCTTGCGTGATGCTGGCGTTATTCGGCCCGGTTTCGGCCGCGCCGGCCGCATCCGTTGTTGTCGTCGAGGAAGGGCAAGCGCTCAGGGGCGCCGACGGCGCTGTCGGCCGGAACGGCGCAGCAGGCATGGACGCCGTCCCAATCACGGGATGGAATCCAAGTCGGCCGCCTACGAAGGGAGCCAATGGGGCGAGGGGCGGGGACGGGCAGTCCGGGATCGTGGGGAGTGGTTTGAATATTGTCAACCATGGCGACATCTACGGCGGCAACGGCGGTGATGGCGGCAAGGGCGGTGACGGCGGCTACGGAGGGGATGCCAAGAAAATCAATAACTATAGCGGCAACGCAGGTAACGGCAGCGACGCAGGCAATGGCGGCAGCGGCGGCAACGGCGGCAACGGCGTCTCGGGAAGTGGATTGAGCATCACGAACTATGGGGTGATTGCGCCGGGCGTCGGCGGAAAGCCCGGCGCCGGCGGGGTTGGCGGGAGCGGAGGTGTGCCATCTGTTGATTACTTTTCGGGCGTCCTGGGTAAACCGGGGCGCCGGGGCGCCGACGGATTGGCTGGTTCCTTCGCTGGCCAGGTCGGCAATGCGATTACTTTCAACGGTGGCGCGAATCTCCTCACGCTCGAGGCAGGATCCAGGATCATCGGAGACGTGGTGTTGCCCGGTGTGGCTGCCGGCAGCGCCAACGATCTGCGGATTACCAGTCATGCCGCGACTGGCATAGTTGGCGGCTTGGCGGCGGGTAGCAGTGTGGGCATCACGCTTGCGGGAGGAGGGCTGAGCGTGGACCACGCGTCTCTGGCGAGCAATGCGACGCTGTCCATCATCGACACGCGCGGCGGCGACCCGAATCCGGAAAGCTTGCTGGTGGTCAACGACGTGAGCATCGGCGCGGACGTTGCCTTCAATCTGGCCGGCGTCAGCAACGCTTTCGCGACGGACAAGGTATTGTTTCGTACGACCGCTGGATCGATCGTCAACGATTTCGCCGATGTCAAGATCGGCGGCGTGTCGATCGCGCCGGACGCTGCCGGTATGCGGGCGACCGACTATCTGACCCAGATGACCGCCGCAAAGACGGCCGACGGCAAGGGTTACCTTGCGACCTATCAACTATCCTGGTTTGACGCGCCTGAAAAGTCGCACGGCACGTTCACGGTCGATGCGGGAGGAGAATTCACCGTCGCCGCCATATTGGAAGACGTCGCCTCCAACGCGGACGGTTCCTGGCGGGGCAACCGCCTGACCAAAGCCGGCTCGGGCGCGCTGATTCTGGCGGCCGACAATACCTATAGCGGCGGCACGAGCATCGAAGGCGGCACCCTGCAAGTGGGCGAGGGCGCAACCGCAGGCTCCGTGCTGGGAGACATCGCCAACCAAGGCGCGCTGGTCTTCAATCGTAGCGACGCCGTGGAATACGGCGGCGTGATTTCCGGAACGGGCACGGTCACCAAGCGGGGAAACGGCAGGCTGGCCTTGACCGGTGCCAACGCCTACAGCGGCAGCACCCGCATCGAGGGCGGCACGCTGCAATTGGGCGATGGCATTCCCGGCGTTGCGAACACCTTGGGCGGCGGCATCTGGGTGGCCGGCGGGGCAACGCTGGCAGTCCGTCCGCCGACGGCCGTGAACGTTGCCGGAGACGTCACCTTCCAGTCCGGCTCCCACTTGAGCCTGCGGGACGTGCGCGCCGCCGATCCGTCTTCTGGCGCGATGCTGGCGGACAAAGTGGTCATTGGCAGTGGCGCCATCTTCGATCTGGCGGACGTCGTCGGGGCCGATTTGAAGGGCAAAGTCCTGTTCAGCACACACAATGGCATCTATGGTGATTTCGGCAGCTTCACCTGGAGCGGGGTCGACGACAGCCAGCCCGACTATCTGACCTGGAGCGCCCGGAAATCGGCGGACAGCAAGCAGTACCTGGCGGACTATGGCCTGAGTTGGTTCGCCGGCAACAATCTGGCGCACGGCACGTTCACGCTCGATGCCGGCGCGCAGGACACCGTGTCCGAAGTGCTCAAGGACGTGGGGCCCAATCCCGCGTTGGCCTGGGAAGGAACGCGCCTGACCAAGAAGGGGGACGGCGCCTTGATATTGAGCGCCGGCAACACCTATGGCGGTGGCACGACCATCGAGGGCGGCACGCTGCAATTCGGCGGCGGCGCGGTCGCCGCGAATACGCTGGGCGGCAACATCCAGGTGGCCGCTGGCGCGACGCTGGCCATCCAGACGCCGGCGACCGTGAGCGTTGCGGGAGACGTCATGTTCCAGAGTGGCGCCCGCCTGACCCTGCGGGATGTTCAGATAGCCGATTCGCCTTCTGGCGCCATGCTGGCGGACAAGGCGGTCATCGGCGACGACGTCACCCTGAATCTGTTGGGCGGCGGCAGCGCAGTCAAGAACAAGGTGTTGTTCAGTACGCGCAATGGCATCGAGGGTGACTTCGCCAGCATTACCTGGGGCGGAGCCGACGACAGCAGGCTCGATTATCTGACCTGGATCACCAGGAAATCGGCGGACAGCAAGCAGTACCTGGCGGACTATGGCCTGAGCTGGTTCGCCGGCAACAATCTGGCGCATGGCACGTTCACGCTTGATGCCGGCGCGCAGGACACCGTGTCCGAAGTGCTCAAGGACGTGGGGCCCAATCCCGCGCTGGCCTGGGAAGGAACGCGCCTGACCAAGAAGGGAGACGGCGCCTTGATATTGAGCGCCGACAACACCTACAGCGGCGGCACCACGATCGCCGGCGGCACCCTGCAACTGGGCGCGGGCGGCACCACCGGCTCCTTGCGGGGAGACATCGTCAATGATGGCGCCCTGGTCTTTGACCGCCGTAACGCGGTGCGATACGACGGCGTCGTGTCTGGCGCGGGCGAGCTCGTCAAGCGGGGAACCGGCGCGTTGATCCTGACGGGCGACCATGTCTACCGTGGCGGCACCACGATTGCCGCCGGCACGCTCGTGCTGGGCAGTGGCGGCTTCACCGGCTCGTTGGCGGAGGATGGCGACATCATCAACAACGGCACGCTGATCTTCGATCGCGTCGACACGGTGACGCACTCAGGAGCGATTTCGGGCGTCGGCACGCTCTTCAAGAAGGGGCACAATACCTTGATGCTGACCGGTGAAAATACCTATACCGGCCGCACCACGCTCGAAGGCGGCGAATTGCTCATCGGCAATGGCGGCGCGAGCGGGTCCATGGTCGGGGACATCGCCTTCACCGGCATCTCCGGTATCTCCGGCGACGTGATCTTCGACCGCAGCAATGCCTCCCTCTATCCCGGGGTGATTTCGGGCGCGGCCAAATTGACCAAGAACGGCGACGGCACGCTGACTCTGTCGGGGCATAACGCCCACACTGGTGGCACCCTCATCAGCGCGGGCACGCTCAAGACCGGCGTGGCCAACGCGTTCGCGAGGACTTCCGACGTGGCGGTCAGGGCTGGCGCCAAGCTGAACCTGGGCGGATACAGCCAGATCATTTCCCAGTTGGATAATAGCGGCGTCATCCTGTTCAACGATCTGGGCGCACCCCGATCTTGGTCCGGCGTGACGGTAACGGGAAACATGAATAACCGTGGCACGCTGGTGCTCAATACGTGCTCCAACTGCGCCGGCCAAGTCTATACCCAGGCAGGCGATTGGGCGGGCAATGGAGGCTCCGTCTCCTTCGGCACGGTGCTGGGCGGTGATGACAGTAAAACGGACAAACTGATTATCACTGGCGACGCGACCGGCACCACCTACGTCGCGGTGGTCAACGAAGGCGGTTCGGGCTCGCGGACGGTCGAGGGCATCGAGTTGATACGGACGGCCAGTTCCACGCCGGACGCCTTCGTGCAGCAAGGCCGCATCGTGGCTGGCGCCTATGACTATCACCTGAAACAAGGCTCGGCCTCGGGAAACAATGAAAACTATTGGTATCTGACCAGCTTGATTTCTCCTGATGACCCCGTGTCGCCTGGGGCTGGCACGGCTGGCGGCGGCGATGCTGCTGGTGGTGGCACGGCTGGTGGCGGCGATGCTGCTGGTGGCGGCACGGCTGGCGGTGGCGATGCTGCCGGTGGCGATGCTGCCGGTGGCGATGCTGCCGGTGGCGGCACTGCTGGTGGCGGCACTGCCGGTGGCGGCACTGCTGGCGGTGGCACGGCTGGCGGCGGCGATGCTGCTGGTGGTGGCACGGCTGGCGGCGGCGATGCTGCTGGTGGTGGCACGGCTGGTGGCGGCGATGCTGCTGGTGGCGGCACGGCTGGCGGTGGCGATGCTGCCGGTGGCGATGCTGCCGGTGGCGGCACTGCTGGCGGTGGCACTGCTGGTGGTGGCACGGCTGGCGGCGGCGATGCTGCTGGTGGCGGCACGGCCGGCGGTGGCGATGCTGCCGGTGGCGGCACTGCTGGCGGTGGCACTGCTGGTGGTGGCACGGCTGGTGGCGGCACGGCTGGCGGTGGCGATGCTGCCGGTGGCGGCACTGCTGGTGGCGGCACTGCTGGCGGTGGCACGGCTGGTGGTGGCACGGCTGGCGGCGGCGATGCTGCCGGTGGCGGCACTGCTGGTGGCGGCACTGCTGGTGGTGGCACAGCTGGTGGTGGCACGGCTGGCGGTGGCGATGCTGCCGGTGGCGGCACTGCTGGCGGTGGCACGGCTGGTGGTGGCACGGCTGGTGGTGGCGGCAACCACGGGCCTCACTACTATCGTCCGGAGATCGGCAGCTACGCCGCCAACCTGGCGGCGGCGAACACGCTGTTCGACACACGACTGAGCGATCGCGAGAGCGGCGAATCCGTCGACCCGGTAACGGGCACGCGTGGCCGGGCTTGGGCCAGGATGGCGGGTGGGCACAGCCACGGGAGCCTGTCTGACGGACAGAATCATTACACCGCCCACCGCAGCGTGGTCCAACTGGGCGCTTCAGTGGCGGGCGGCAGTTTCAGCGGCGATGACGCTTGGCGCCTCGGAGTGATGGCCGGCTACGGCAGTCAGCGCAGCAAGGCGCGGGGCAGCATGTCGGGCTACCAGTCGCGCGGCGACATCACGGGCTACAGCGCGGGCGTGTATGGCACGTGGTACCAGGATGCGAGGACGCGCGCCGGGCTGTATGTGGACGGCTGGGCCCTGTTCAACCGGTTCGACAACACGGTCAAGGGTGACGGGCTGGACAAAGAACAGTACACGAGCCAGGGAGTCACCGCGTCGGTGGAGGCAGGCTACCTGTTCGAGGCCGGCTCGCATACGACGGGCAGTGGCAGGGAAAACCGCTTCTACGTCCGTCCACAGGCGCAGGTGCTGTGGTCGGGCGTCACAGCTGGGGATTACACGGAGCGGAGCGGCACGAAGGTGCAAGGCGGGAGCGGCGGCAACGTGCGGACCCGTCTGGGGGCGCGGTTGTCGTTGGCAAGCACCCGGCCGTCCGCCGGCCCGGGCAGGACCGGGCAGGTCGAGGTGTTCCTGGATGCTAATTGGCTGCACGCCGCCAATCCCTATGGTGTGACCATGGACGACACCCGCTCGGTGGTTCAGGGAGGCCGGAATGTGGTGGAGTTGAGGGCGGGCGTGGAAGGTCGCCTGACCGACCGTCTGAGCCTGTCGGCCGACATGACGCAGCGCCAGGGCAGTGGAGGCTACCGCGATACACAGGGTGCGTTGAATGTGAAGTTCCGCTTCTGAACCCCGTGGGGGGGTATGACGCGAGGCCCGGACGATCCGCGCGGAGATCGTCCGGGCTGGGGCGCCGTGAGGCGGCCCTCCCGCGAGATCTGCCCTGTCCGCAAGGGCGGCGGTACAAAAAAGGCCCGCTTATCGCGGGCCTCGGATCATGGCGCGGGCGGCTCAGCCCGCGCTCATGCCACTGTGGCGCAGCAGCGCGTCGATGCGCGGGGCGCGGCCGCGGAAGGCGGCGAACGATTCGGCGGCGGGGCGCGAGCCGCCGACGGCCAGCACTTCGCGGCGGAAACGCGCGCCGGTGGCCGGATCGAGCGTGCCCAGGGCGTTGTCGGCCTGCCTTGCCGCGGCTTCTTCAAATGCCTCGTAGGCGTCGGCGGACAGCACCTCGGCCCACTTGTAGCTGTAGTAGCCGGCGCCGTAGCCGCCCGCGAACAGGTGCGAGAAGGCATGCGGCAGGCGGTGCCAGGCGGGCGGGAACAGCACCGCGACCTCGGCGCGCACTTCCTGCAGCAGGGCCAGCACTTCGCCGATGCTGGCACCCTTGGCGCGGTCGTGCATCAGCATGTCGAACAGCGCGAACTCGATCTGGCGCACGGTCTGCATGCCGCTCTGGTAGTTGCGGGCCGCGACCAGGCGGTCGTAGAGCGCGCGCGGCAGCGGTTCGCCGCTGTCGACATGGGCCGACAGCTTCTGCACCACCGCCCATTCCCAGCAGAAGTTCTCCATAAATTGCGAGGGCAGTTCGATGGCGTCCCATTCGACGCTGGCGAAGGCGGCGGCGCCGGGCTCGTCCACCTCCGACAGCAGCGCGTGCAGGGCGTGGCCGGTTTCGTGGAACAGGGTGATGACGTCGTCGTGCGTCAGCACGGCGGCGCGGTCGCCGTTGGGGCGCGAGAAATTGCAGGTCAGGTAGGCGATCGGCGTCTGCACGCGGCCGGCGACCACGCGGCGGGTGCGCTCGCTGTCGACCCAGGCGCCGCTCTGCTTGCCGGCGCGGGCGTACAGGTCCAGGTAGAGGTAGCCGATCAGGTCGCCCTTGGGGCTTTCGACGCGCACGCCGCGCACGTCGGCATGCCACGACGACACCGGCGTTTCCGCCAGGCGCACGTCGAACAGAGTCTCGATGACCTCGAACAGGCCGGACAGCACGCGCGGCTCGGTGAAGTACTGCTTCACCTCGTCTTCGGAGTAGGCGTAGCGCGATTCGCGCAGGCGCTCGGAGGCATAGGCCACGTCCCACGGCTGCAATTCGGCCAGGCCGAGTTCGGCGGCGGCGTAGGCCTTCAGCTCGGCCAGGTCGCGCTGGGCATACGGCTTGGCGCGCGCGGCCAGGTCGCGCAGGAAGGTGGTGACTTCCTTGGCGTCGCGCGCCATGCGCGTCTGCAGCCGCAGCGCGGCGAAGGTGCCCAGGCCCAGCAGGGCGGATTCCTCGGCGCGCAGCGACAGCAGTTCCTCGATCAGGGGCGAGTTGTCGAACCGGGCGTCGCCCTGTTCCGACGCCACCGTGCCGTAGCCGCGGTACAGCGCCTCGCGCAGCGAGCGGTCCTGCGCGTACTGCATGACGGGCAGGTAGCAGGGCATCTTCAGCGTCAGCTTCCAGCCCGGCTTGCCGTCTTCCTCGGCGGCGGCGCGGGCGGCGGCCCGCACGTCGGCGGGAATGCCGGCCAGGCGGGCCTCGTCCTCGATCAGCAGCGACCAGGCGTCGATGGCGTCCAGCACGTTCTCGGAGAATTTCTGCGAGGCCTGCGCCTCGCGGTCGGAAATGGCGGCGTAGCGCTCGCGGTCGGCGCCGCGCAGTTCGACGCCGCTCAGGCGGAAGTCGCGCAGGGCCATCTCGACGATGCGGCGGCGCACCGGCGACCACGACGCGAAATCGGGCGCGGCGGCCAGGCGCTGGTACTGCTGGTACAGGCCTTCGTGCAGGCCGACCCAGGTCGAGAACTCGGTTACCAGCGGCAGGGCGGCGTTGTAGGCCTCGCGCAGTTCGGGCGTGTTGACCACGGCGTTCAGGTGGCCGGCCACCGACCAGGCGCGCCACAGCCGCTCGGACGCGGTATCCAGCGGCTCGACCACGGCTTCCCAGGTGGGCGCCAGCGCGGGATCGGCGGCGCGGTCCACGGCCTGGCGGGCGATGCCCAGCAGTTCCTCGATGGCGGGCACCACGTGGGCGGGCTTGACCGCCTGGTAGTCGACCAGGTCGGAGACGGGGGCGAGCAGGGGATTCTGGGTCATGGTGTTACCAATAGCGTGAGAGGAGGGCGGGCAGCACGCGAGCGCGCCGGCAGGCATAAGGGTCAGGTTGGGGCGGCAGGCCGAAAAGCAAGAGCAGGCCCTGGGCGCGCCCGGTCTCGTGCACCGCGCCCAGAGACGACTGTGGGTTTGCCCCCGTCCCCCGGAAGGGCGCGGGGCAAACCCACAAGGGTGCCACGGCGGGGCGCGGGACCGGTCTTCAGGCCGCGGCCCGTTCCGCCGCTTCGACGGTGTTGACCAGCAGCATGGCGATGGTCATGGGGCCGACACCGCCCGGCACGGGGGTGATGGCGCCGGCCACCTGGCTGGCGGAGGCGAAGTCGACGTCGCCGCACAGCTTGCCGTCGGCGCCGCGGTTGATGCCCACGTCGATGACGACCGCGCCGGGCTTGATCATCGAGCCGTCGATCATGCCGGGCTTGCCGGTGGCCACCACCAGCACGTCGGCGCGGCGGGTCTGCGCCGCCAGGTCGCGGGTCTTGGAGTTGCAGATGGTGATGGTGGCGCCGGCGGCCAGCAGCAGCATGGCCATGGGCTTGCCGACGATGTTGCTGGCGCCGACGATCACGGCCTCGGCGCCGCGCAGGGCCACGCCTTCCGATTCCAGCATCTTCATCACGCCGTAGGGCGTGCAGGGGCGGAACAGCGGCTGGCCGGTCATCAGCAGGCCGGCGTTGCTGACGTGAAAGCCATCCACGTCCTTCTCGGCGGCGATGGCCTCGATGACCTTGTGCGCGTCCATGTGCTTGGGCAGCGGCAGCTGCACCAGGATGCCGTGGATGGACGGATCGCGGTTCAGCTTGTCGATGCGGGTCAGCAGTTCGGCCTCGGTCATGTCGGCGGGGTACTGCTCCTTGACGGAATGCAGGCCGGCCTTCTCGCACGCCGCGACCTTGTTGCGCACGTACACCTGGGAGGCGGGGTCTTCGCCCACCAGCACCACGGCCAGGCCGGGGCGGGTGCCCTTGGCGGCCAGGGCGGCGACGCGTTGGGCGACTTCTTCGCGAATGCGCTGCGACAGGGCGGCGCCGTCGATGATCCTAGCGGTCATGCGTGTGCCTCGGGTTTGGCCAGAGCCACTTTCATCAGATCGGCAACGGTGGTCACTTCAAGTTTTTCCATGATGTTGGCGCGGTGCGCCTCGACGGTCTTGATGCTGATGCCGAGGTCGTCGGCGATCTGCTTGTTCAAGCGGCCGGCGACGATGCGCTCCAGCACCTGCTGCTCGCGCGCGGTCAGGCGCGCCAGCATGGCTTCGTGGTCTTTCTGGGCCTGGTGCTTGCTCACGCGCTGCGTGGCCTGCTCCAGCATGCGCGCCACGATTTCGCGCAGATCGGATTCGTTGAACGGCTTCTCGAGGAAGTCGACGGCCCCCTTCTTCATGGTCGACACGGCCATCGGCACGTCGCCGTGGCCGGTGATGAAGACGATGGGCAGGGGGGCGTTGCGGGCGATCAGCTGTTCCTGCAGCTCCAGGCCGCTCATGCCCGGCATGCGCACGTCGGCGATCAGCACGCCGATCTGGCTGGGGTCGTAGTCTTCCAGGAACGACTCGCCGCTGGCGTAGGCGCGAACGCGGTAGCCATTGGCCTCCAGCAGCCAGCGCAGCGAATCGCGGACCGCTTCGTCGTCATCAACAATGAATACCGTGCTCGACAGGTGGGGCGTGTTCATGCGTGCAACTCCTCTGACTGGTCATTCTGGGCCTGCGTCTGGGACGCAGCGCAGGGCAGGGTAAAGCGGAAAATAGTACCGCCGGCGGGGTTCGGGTCCGCCCACAGGCGGCCGTGGTGCGATTCGATAATGGTACGGCAGATATTCAGCCCCATGCCCAGGCCCTGGGTCTTGGTGCTGAAGAAGGGCTCGAACAGGCGCTCCGGCTCGGCCAGGCCATGGCCGCGGTCGACCACCGCGACCTCGATGTGCTGCTCGTGCAGGATCACGGCCACCTTGAGCTCGTCGGACTCGCTCTTTTCCATGGCTTCCAGGCCGTTCTTGAGCAGGTTCAGCAGCACCTGTTCGATCAGGATCGGGTCGGCCAGCACGTCCGGCGCATTCGACGGCACGAAGCTGTCGATGCGGATGCGGCGCTTGCGGGCGTCGATCTCGGCGAAACCGATGGCGTTGTCGACAATGCGGCCGATCGCCACGCGCTGGCGGCGCGGCTCGCTGCGCTTCACGAATTCGCGGATGCGGCTGATGATCTTGCCGGCGCGCTCGGCCTGCGAGGCGGCCTTCTCCAGCGCCGGCAGCAGCATGTTGGGGCTGGTGTGGCCGGCCTTGACCAGGGCCACCGCGCCCATGCTGTAGTTGGCGATGGCGGTCAGCGGCTGGTTCAGTTCGTGCGCCAGCGACGAGGCCATCTCGCCCATGGTGGTCAGGCGGCTGGTGAGCTGGATCTTTTCCTGCTGCACGCGCGAGGCTTCTTCGTGGGTGCGGCGCTCGGTGATGTCGCGCGCCACCTGCATGCGCACGCGGCGGCCGTCGGTCCAGGCCAGCATGCGGTGATGCACCTCGAACCAGCGCTGCACCGAAGGCGCGAAGACTTCCACGGATTCATCCGTGAAGCGGCCGCGGCGGCCGGCCAGCAGCTCGTCGTGGCCGCCGGTCTGGGCGCCGAACACGCGGCGGTAGGTGCGGTTGGCGAACAGCAGCTCCAGGCCGTCGTGGGTGTCGGCGGTGACCGAGATGGCGTCGTCCAGGCCTTCCAGCACCGTCATGAAGCGCTCGTGCGCGGCGGTCAGGGCCTCGCGGATGCGCTTGGGCTCGGTGATGTCGGTCATCGACGTCATCCAGCCGATCTGGTTGCCGTTGGGGTCCAGCAGCGGCGACACGTACATGCGCGCTGTGAAGCGCGAGCCGTCGCGGCGCTGGGCCTCGACTTCCAGGCCGCTGCTGGGCGTCTTTCCGGACATCAGCACGTCCAGGGTGTGCTGGTGCTGTTCATGGCGGCCCGGCACCCAGTAGGGGAAGGGCGGGCTGCGGCCGATCAGGTCGGCCTCGTTCCAGCCGATCATGCGGCAGAAGGCCGGATTGACGTAGGCGATGCGGCCTTCCATGTCCAGCACGCGCATGCCGGTGGACATGGAGTTCTCCATGGCGCGGCGGAAACCGGTCTCGGCGATCAGGGCGGCCTCGGCGGCGGAACGGAAGCGCGTATAGCGCCACAGCATCAGCAGGCTGATGACGATCACGCACGACAGCGCCAGCACCACCCAGATCAGGCGCTGCTGCCGCATTTCCTGGTCGATGGTCACGAACATGACGCTGTCGTCATGGATGCGCTGCAACCAGAAGAACACCCCCATCACACAGATATAGAGGATCAGCACCATCGCGGGCGTGACCCAGTACACCCCGCGGCGGCGCGTGCGGGCGTGGTCGTGGAACGGCGTGGGTATATTGGACTTGGGCGCGCTGGACATGTAATTTGGGCCGGATAGGCCGGGCATTTTTCATCGCCAGGCCGCCTCAAGATGAAAACGGCCCCGCGGGGCAGCAAGCCGAAGGCGCGGCGTGGGGGGCATTTTAGTGCGTGTCGGCGGGAATTGCCGGGAATCAAGCCCTTCAGAAGGGAGATGGGCTAAAAAAGTGCCTTCCATCCTTTTCAGCTTCTGTTCATATTTTCGCATTATGAAATGCCGTACCGCAACATGAAATTTTCCTTGCGACCGGTTAATCTTCTTTCTTAGAATGCCGGCTGATAGGGAAACCGCTCCCGAGTAGCTGGTCTCTAGCACAACACCCCGACCCATGCATGGCATGGTAGCCCGGATGATCCCGACTACCATGGCATGTCCGCGAGTAGATAAATAAGCGGGTGCGGTCACGAACGAACCCCAACAGGAGACACACGATGTCCTCTTTCGCCCAGGCTGGCGCCGTGCAGGCTGCCAACGACGAAGACACCCTAGAAACCCAGGAGTGGCTCGAAGCCCTGGCGGCAGTCCTTGATCGCGAAGGACCGCAGCGCGCGCACTACCTGCTGGAACGCCTGATCGACGAAGCCCGTCGTTCCGGCGCCCACATCCCGTTCTCGCCCAACACCGCTTACGTCAATACGATTCCGCCCGGTCTGGAGCCGGCGCACCCGGGCAACCTGGAACTGGAATCGCGCATCCGCTCGTACGTGCGCTGGAACGCCATGGCCATGGTGGTCAAGGCCAACAAGCACAATCCGCCGGACGGCGGCGACCTGGGCGGCCACATCGCCTCGTTCGCCTCGCTGGCCACCATGATCGGCTGCGGCCAGAACCACTTCTGGCACGCCGAAGACGAAAACCACGGCGGCGACCTGGTCTACTTCCAGGGCCACACCTCGCCCGGCATGTACGGCCGCGCCTACCTCGAAGGCCGCCTGACCGAAGACCAACTGAACCACTTCCGCCAGGAAGTGGACGGCAAGGGCCTGTCCTCGTACCCGCATCCGAAGCTGATGCCGGACTTCTGGCAGTTCCCCACGGTGTCGATGGGCCTGGGCCCGCTGATGGCCATCTACCAGGCCCGTTTCCTCAAGTACCTGCACGCCCGCGGCATCGCCGACACGAGCAAGCGCAAGGTCTGGGTGTTCTGCGGCGACGGCGAAATGGACGAACCCGAGTCGCTCGGCGCCATCGCCCTGGCGGCCCGCGAAAAGCTCGACAACCTGATCTTCGTCATCAACTGCAACCTGCAGCGCCTGGACGGCCCGGTGCGCGGCAACGGCAAGATCATCCAGGAACTGGAAGGCGACTTCCGCGGTTCGGGCTGGAACGTGATCAAGCTGATCTGGGGCGGCTATTGGGATCCGCTGCTGGCGCACGACAAGGAAGGCATCCTGCGCAAGATCATGGAAGAAACCGTCGACGGCGAGTACCAGGCGTACAAGGCCAACGACGGCAAGTTCGTGCGCGAGCATTTCTTCGGTAAGCACCCCAAGCTGCTGGAAGCCGTGTCGCGCATGAGCGACGAAGACATCTGGCGCCTGAACCGTGGCGGCCACGATCCGCACAAGGTCTACGCCGCGTTCGACGCCGCCTCCAAGCATGAAGGCCAGCCGACCGTCATCCTGGCCAAGACCATCAAGGGCTACGGCATGGGCCACGTGGGCCAGGCCAAGAACCCGACCCACCAGCAGAAGAAGCTGGAACTGGACTCGATCCGCGAATTCCGCGACCGCTTCGGCATCCCCATCCCGGACGACAAGCTGGCCGACCTGCCGTACTTCAAGCCGGCCGACGACTCGCCCGAAATGAAGTACCTGCACGAGCGCCGCGCCGCGCTGGGCGGCTACCTGCCGCGCCGCCGCGCCAAGGCCGACGAACAGCTCAAGGCGCCGGCGCTGGACGCCTTCAAGGCCGTGTTGGAACCCACCGCCGAAGGCCGTGAGATCTCCACCACCCAGGCCTTCGTGCGCATCCTGAACCAGGTGCTGCGCGACAAGCAGCTGGGTCCGCGCGTCGTGCCGATCCTGGCCGACGAATCGCGCACCTTCGGCATGGAAGGCCTGTTCCGCCAGATCGGCATCTACGCGCCGGAAGGCCAGAAGTACACCCCGGTCGACAAGGACCAGGTCATGTACTACAAGGAAGCGGCCGACGGCCAGCTCCTGCAGGAAGGCATCAACGAAGCGGGCGCGATGAGCTCGTGGATCGCGGCGGCCACGTCGTACTCCTCGAACAACCGCATCATGATCCCGTTCTTCATCTACTACTCGATGTTCGGGTTCCAGCGCATCGGCGACCTGGCCTGGGCGGCCGGCGACATGCAGGCGCGCGGCTTCCTCTTGGGCGGCACCGCCGGGCGCACGACGCTCAACGGCGAAGGCCTGCAGCACGAAGACGGCCACAGCCACATCCTGGCTTCGACCATCCCCAACTGCGTCTCGTACGACCCGACCTTCGGCCACGAACTGGCCGTGATCATCCAGCATGGCCTCAAGCGCATGGTGGAAGACCAGGAAAACGTCTACTACTACCTGACGGTGATGAACGAAAACTACCCGCAGCCTGGCCTGACCGCCGGCGACGAGGAAGGCATCATCAAGGGCATGTACAAGCTCAAGTCGCACGGCAAGGGCAAGAACCGCGTGCAACTGATGGGCTCGGGCACGATCCTGCGCGAAGTCATGGCCGCCCAGGAACTGCTGGAAGCCGACTGGGGCGTGGCCTCGGACCTGTGGAGCGTCACCAGCTTCACCGAACTGCGCCGCAACGGCCTGGACGCCGAGCGCCACAACATGCTGCACCCTGACGAGAAGAAGCCACAGGTGGCCTACGTCACGGAACAGCTGGCCAAGACCGAAGGCCCGATCATCGCGTCGACCGACTACATGAAGCTGTTTGCGGACCAGATCCGTCCGTTCGTGCCCAAGGGCCGCGAATACAAGGTGCTGGGCACCGACGGTTTCGGCCGTTCGGATTTCCGCGCCAAGCTGCGCGAGCACTTCGAAGTGGACCGCCACTTCGTCGTGGTCGCCGCCCTGCGCGCGCTGGCCGACGAAGGCAAGGTGCCGGTTGCCAAGGTGGCCGAAGCCATCAAGAAGTACGGCATCAACCCGAACAAAGCCAACCCGCAATACGCCTGAGGGTAAAGAGACATGAGCAACGTCGTGCAAATCAAGGTTCCCGACATCGGCGACTTCAAGGAAGTGGAAGTCATTGAAGTGCTGGTGGCGGTGGGCGACACGATCAAGGCCGAGCAGAGCCTGATTACCGTCGAATCCGACAAGGCCTCGATGGAAATCCCCGCCTCGCAGGGCGGGGTGGTGAAGTCGATCGCGGTCAAGGTCGGCGACAAGGTCGCCGAAGGCGCCGTGGTGCTCGAGGTGGAAGCGGCCGACGCCGCCGCCCCGGCCGCCAAGGAAGAACCCAAGGCCGAAGCGCCCAAGCAGGCTGCCGCCGCCGCGCCCGCCGCCAAGGCCGAGGCTGCCGCGCCGGCCGCCAGCAGCGGTCCGGTCGAGATCGAAGTGCCGGACATCGGCGACTTCAAGGAAGTAGAAGTCATCGAAGTCATGGTCGCCGTGGGCGACACCATCAAGGCCGAGCAGAGCCTGATCACCGTCGAGTCCGACAAGGCCTCGATGGAGATCCCGGCCTCGCAGGGCGGGGTGGTCAAGGAAGTGAAGGTCAAGGTCGGCGACAAGGTCGCCAAGGGCTCGGTCGTGGTCGTGGTGGAAGGCAGCGCGCCCGCCGCCGCCGCCGCGCCGGCTGCCAAGGCCGAAACCGCGCCGGCCAGGTCGGAAGCCCCGGCCTCCAAGGCGGAAGCGCCCGCGGCCCCGGCCACGCCCGCCGTCGGCTCGCGCCCGGCGCCGGCCGCCGCGCTGGAAGACGCCAACCTCAAGCCCGGCCAGCTGCCGCATGCCTCGCCGTCGGTGCGCAAGTTCGCCCGCGAACTGGGCGTGAACCTGAGCAAGGTCAAGGGCACCGGTCCCAAGGACCGCATCACCGCCGACGACGTGCGCGGTTTCGTCAAGACCGCGCTGGCCTCGGGCGCCGCCCCGGCCGCCGCCGGCGGTTCGGCCGATGGCGCCGCGCTGGGCCTGCTGCCGTGGCCCAAGGTCGACTTCACCAAG
This sequence comes from Achromobacter sp. CSND-B12, assembly GCF_052906545.1. Lineage (NCBI taxonomy): Bacteria > Pseudomonadati > Pseudomonadota > Betaproteobacteria > Burkholderiales > Alcaligenaceae > Achromobacter > Achromobacter sp. CSND-B12. The sequence continues at coordinate 5,886,406 of NZ_JBREGJ010000001.1, forward strand.
TTCGGCCCGATCGAAGCCAAGCCGCTGTCGCGCATCAAGAAGATCTCCGGCGCGAACCTGCACCGCAACTGGGTCATGATCCCGCACGTCACCAACAACGACGAAGCGGACATCACCGACCTGGAAGCGCTGCGCGTCACGCTGAACAAGGAAAACGAGAAGTCGGGCATCAAGGTCACGATGCTGGCCTTCCTGATCAAGGCCGTGGTCGCGGCCCTGAAGAAGTTCCCCGAGTTCAACGCCTCGCTGGACGGCGACAACCTGGTGCTCAAGCAGTACTACCACATCGGCTTCGCCGCCGACACGCCCAACGGGCTGGTGGTGCCGGTGATCCGCGATGCCGACAAGAAGGGCATTCTGCAGATCGCCCAGGAGATGACCGACCTGTCCAAAAAGGCGCGCGAAGGCAAGATCTCGCCCGCCGAAATGCAGGGCGGCTGCTTCTCGATCTCGTCGCTGGGCGGTATCGGCGGCACGTCGTTCACGCCCATCATCAATGCGCCCGAAGTGGCCATCCTGGGCGTGTCGCGTTCGTCGCACAAGCCCGTCTGGGACGGCAAGCAGTTCGTGCCGCGCCTGATCGTGCCGCTGTCGCTGTCCTATGACCACCGCGTCATCGACGGCGCCGCCGCTGCCCGCTTCAACGCCTATCTGGGCGCCTTGCTGGCCGACTTCCGCCGCATCGCGCTGTAAACGGGGAGCCCCATGAGCAATACCGTTCAAATCAAAGTGCCGGACATCGGTGACTTCAAGGAAGTCGAGGTCATCGAGGTGCTGGTCGCCGTGGGCGATACGATCAAGGCCGAGCAGAGCCTGATCACGGTCGAGTCCGACAAGGCCTCGATGGAAATCCCCGCCTCCACGGGCGGCGTGGTCAAGTCCATCAACGTCAAGGTCGGCGACAAGGTCGCCGAAGGCTCGGTGGTCCTGGAAGTCGAGGCGTCCGACGCCGCCCCGGCCGCCAAGCAAGCGCCCAAGGCTGACGCGCCGAAGGCCGAAGCCCCCAAGGCCGAGGCCAAGCCGGCCGCCGCGGCCCCCGCCGCCGCGACCTTCAAGGGCTCGGCCGACGCCGAGTACGACATGCTGGTGCTGGGCGCGGGCCCCGGCGGCTATTCGGCCGCCTTCCGCGCCGCCGACCTCGGCCTGTCCGTGGTGCTGGTCGAACGCTACGCCACGCTGGGCGGCGTCTGCCTGAACGTGGGCTGCATCCCGTCCAAGGCGTTGCTGCACAACGCCGCCATCATCGACGAGGCGCGCGAACTGGCCGCCCACGGCATCAGCTTCGGCGAGCCCAAGATCGACCTGGACAAGCTGCGCGGCTACAAGGACAGCGTGGTCGCCAAGCTGACCGGCGGCCTGGCCGGCATGGCCAAGGCGCGCAAGGTCACCGTGGTGACCGGCGTGGGCGAATTCGCCGATGCCAACCACCTGGCGGTCAAGGGCGCCGACGGCAAGTCGCAGACCATCCGCTTCAAGCAGGCCATCATCGCCGCCGGCAGCCAGTCGGTGAAGCTGCCGTTCCTGCCGCAGGACGAGCGCATCGTCGATTCCACCGGCGCCTTGCTGCTGCGTGAAATCCCCAAGAAGATGCTGATCATCGGCGGCGGCATCATCGGCCTGGAAATGGGCACGGTGTATTCCACGCTGGGCGCGCGCCTGGACGTGGTGGAAATGCTGGACGGCCTGATGCAGGGCGCCGACCGCGACCTGGTCAAGGTCTGGCAGAAGAAGAACGCCGGCCGCTTCGACAACATCATGCTCAAGACCAAGACGGTCGGCGCGGAAGCCCGGAAAGACGGCATCTACGTCACGTTCGAGGGCGAGGGCGCGCCGAAGGAACCGCAGCGCTACGACCTGGTGCTCCAGGCCGTGGGCCGCAGCCCCAACGGCAAGAAGATCGGCGCCGAGAAGGCGGGCGTGGCCGTGACCGACCGCGGCTTCATCGAGGTCGATCGCCAGATGCGCACCAACGTGCCGCACATCTTCGCTATCGGCGACATCGTCGGCCAGCCGATGCTGGCGCACAAGGCGGTGCATGAGGGCCATGTGGCGGCCGAAGCCGCCGCCGGCCAGAAGTCGTTCTTCGACGCCCGCGTGATTCCGTCGGTGGCCTACACCGATCCGGAAGTGGCTTGGGTCGGCCTGACCGAAGACGAGGCCAAGAAGCAGGGCATCAAGGTCGAGAAGGGCGTGTTCCCGTGGGCCGCTTCCGGCCGCGCCATCGCCAACGGCCGCGACGAAGGCTTCACCAAGCTGCTGTTCGACGCCGAGACGCACCGCATCCTGGGCGGCGGCATCGTCGGCACCCATGCCGGCGACCTGATCAGCGAAGTGGCGCTGGCCGTGGAAATGGGCGCGGACGTCATCGACATCGCCAAGACCATCCACCCGCACCCGACGCTGGGTGAATCGGTGGGCATGGCGGCCGAAGTGGCCGAAGGCGTGTGCACCGACCTGCCGCCGATGAAGAAGAAGTAGATCGCCGTGGCTCGCCGGATCTTCGGATCCGGACGCCGGCACCGCAGCCCGAAGCGCCCAAAGGCCTTCGGGCTGTTTTCATTGGGGGCCCCTTGCCGTGACGCCCGCAGTCACTGCGCGGAGGGCGAGCCGCGAACCACCCGCCGGCCGGGCCATGATTGGTACGGTTTTCTGGATAATCTATCCGGTCGCACCCGGCTGATCCGGCCCGCGCGGCTGCCTAGAATCGAATCTCCATCGACACATGCGGGAGATTTTCCATGGCAGACCATTCCATCAAGGGCAAAGTCGTACTGATCGCTGGCGGCGCCAAGAACCTGGGCGGCCTGATCGCCCGTGACCTGGCGCAGCAGGGCGCCAAGGCCGTCGCCATCCACTACAACAGCGCGGCGTCCAAGGCAGACGCCGACGCCACCGTGGCCGCGATCCAGGCCGCCGGCGCCAAGGCGGTGGCGCTGCAGGCCGACCTGACCACCGCCGGCGCGGTCGAGAAGCTGTTCGCCGACGCGGTGGCGGCGGTGGGCCGGCCCGACATCGCCATCAATACCGTCGGCAAGGTCTTGAAGAAGCCGCTGACCGAGATCAGCGAGGCCGAGTACGACGAGATGAGCGCGGTCAACGCCAAGACGGCCTTCTTCTTCCTGAAAGAGGCTGGCCGCCACGTCAACGACAACGGCAAGGTCTGCACCCTGGTGACCTCGCTGCTGGGCGCGTTCACGCCGTTCTACGCCGCCTATGCCGGCACCAAGGCGCCGGTCGAGCACTACACCCGCGCGGCCTCCAAGGAGTTCGGCGCGCGCGGCATTTCGGTCACGGCGGTCGGGCCGGGCCCGATGGATACGCCGTTCTTCTATCCGGCCGAAGGCGCCGACGCGGTGGCGTACCACAAGACCGCCGCCGCGCTGTCGCCGTTCTCCAAGACCGGCCTGACCGACATCGAGGACGTGGTGCCGTTCATCCGCCACCTGGTCAGCGACGGTTGGTGGATCACTGGCCAGACCATCCTGATCAACGGCGGCTACACCACCAAGTAACCATCGAGCCCCGGGCCGCCGCCCACGCGCCGGTTTGGGGCGTGCCTGGCGACGCGTGCTGGGCGAAGCGTGCTGGGCGAAGCGTGCTGGGCGAAGCGTGCTGGGCGAAGCCGCCGTCGGATGCCCGCGACGGCTGCCGGAGCGGCTATGCTGTCACGGGCGGCGGGGTGCCGCCGGCACTGCCGCAAACCGGGGGAGCATGGACAGGTTCGAACAGTATCGCGTCTTCGCGCAAGTGGCGGAGATGGGCAGTTTCATCAAGGCCGCCAACGCGCTGGAGCTGCCGCGCGCTTCCGTCTCGGCCGCCGTCCAGCAGCTGGAAGCGCAACTGGGCGCGCGGCTGCTGCACCGGACCACGCGCCAGGTGCGCCTGACCGCCGATGGCGCCCAGTTGCTGGAGCGCTTGCGGCCGCTGCTGTCCGAAGTCGAGGACATCGACCACCTGTTCCAGCAAAGCCAGCGCCAGGTGTCCGGCCGGCTCAACGTCGACGTGCCCAGCCGCATCGCGCGCCGCCTGGTGGCGCCGGCGCTGCCGGGCCTGCTGCGGCGCCACCCCCGATTGCAACTGGCGCTGGGGTCCAGCGACCGCGCCATCGACCTGATCCAGGAAGGCGTCGACTGCGCGGTGCGCGTCGGCGCGCTGCACGACAGCAGCCTGGTGTCGCGGCCGCTGGGCAATATCGGCCTGGTCAATTGCGCCAGTCCCGCCTATCTGCGCGACCAGGGCGTGCCCCATGCGCCGGACGAATTGCCGGCGGGGCATTGGATGGTGGGCTACGCCTCGCCCACCACGGGGCGCGAACTACCCTGGGAGGTGGTGGGCGACGACGGCGGCCGCCGGCTCATCGCGGTGCCCAGCCGGGTGGTGGTGAACAACGCCGAAAGCTATATCGCCTGCTGCCTGGCGGGCCTGGGGCTGATCCAGATTCCGCGCTTCGACGTGCAGGACCTGCTGGAAGCGGGCGAACTGGTGGAAGTCATGCCGGCGCATCGCGCCGCGCCCATGCCGGTGGCATTGCTGTATCCGCACCGGCGGCAGCGTTCGCGCCGGTTGGCGGTGTTCCTGGAGTGGTTCGAGGAATTGATGCGCAGGCACCTGGAGGCCTGACGGCGTGAGCCGGGGCGGACAGGGGAGGCGAAAGGGGGCGCGAGAGGGCGGCGCGAAAAGGCGGCGCAAAAGGGCGGCGCACGAAGAAGGCGCGCCAAAGCGAAGGGAGCGCGGCAATCGTTGCCGCGCGCCAGGGCGATTTATGCCTGGGTATTGATGCGGGTGCCGATCTTGCCGTCGATGGCGACGACCGGCAGGGACTGCATCAGCGTGGCGACCGTGTCGGCCTGGGCGTTGATGGCTTTCTTGGTGACGCGGGCCTGGACTTCCTGCATCAGCTGCGCATCACGCATGGCCAGGCCGGTGTTCACGGTGTTGCTGACGGAAAGATCCATGGTGGGGAGTCCTGTGAGGCTTGCCGGACGGCGTCCGGGACAGATGGATTATGCGTGATTATTGCGTACTTCAACGTCTCGCGGTGAAATTCTCGGACGAAGATTGCGCAGGGTCAGGGTTGGGCCGGACATTCCTTGACGGCGCCCCAGCCCTGGTTCGGGCCGCAATACTGCTTGCGCGCCGCCCAGGCGCAATCGGGGCGTTCGAAAAAACCCAGCGTGGCGCAGCGCGCCAGTTCGGCTTTCAGGTTGTCGACCCAGGCATGCGGATTCTCGGCGGGGATCTCGGTGATGCGCAACGTGGGCTTGGGCATGGCGGGGCTGTCCGCGTGCGGAGCGGCGCCTTCGCGGGCCGGGATGGCGGCTGCGGCGGGCGCCGCGCTCGCGGCGGACTGGCCCTGGGTGTGCGGCGTCGGCGCGGCGTCGTCAGGCGACGGCGCGGCGGAAGGGGGGACGCTGTCCGTGGCGCCCGGCTGCGGCGGGGGAGCATCGGCGGTGCGCGGCGCAATCGGAGCCGCGGGCGAGCGCGGGTCCGACGACCGGGCAGCCTCCGGTCCCACGCCCGGCGGCGCGCCCAGGGGTACGCGCACCGGACCGGCGGCGGATGCGCCCGTGCGCCCGGCATCGGGCGTGCTCCAGGAAACCACCAGCAGCACCAGCGCGCCATAGATCGCCAGGGTGTAGAGCACCGTCAGCGTGGCGTAGCCCACCCGTTTGCCGGTGATCGGCGTGGCGTCTTCACGGCCCACCAGGCTGCGCCAGCCGACCAGGGCGGCGCCGGGCGCGCTGATCAGCCACCAGCCCAGCCGCTTGAGCGGGCCGGGACGGCGCGGGATCGAAGCCTGGACCTGCGCGGCCAGCAGTTCGCGCAAGGCGCGGTTCTCTTCGCGCAGGCGCTGGGTGTGGGGGTCCACCGGCGCCTGGTCGTCTTGATCCGTGGTGCCGTCATGCCGCGTAGCGAGTGGATCGGGAGGCGTGGTGGTCATATTACGAAAAATATAGATACAAAAGCGTGCGAGGGCAATTATGAAGGCCCGCGGCGTGTCTCAAAAAAGCGAGAAGGTGGCAAAAAGCCACCTTCCACGATCGCTTGGAAATCCGGGCGATTCGCGGGCCCGGTTCGCAGCGGCAATCCACGCGCGCGGGCAACGGCGCAAGCGCGGCCGGGACGAAGGAGGTGCGGGGAATGAAGCGCCGAAGGCGTGCAAACCGCGGCCCGATGGCGCGTTGCCAGCCTTGGGGTGGACCTGGGGAGGGCGCGAATGCAAACAAGCCGGCTTGCGCCGGCTTGTTTTACGACCGGGTGCTGGGCACCCGGTGCGGGAGGCTGGCAGGGCAGGCCTTGCGGCCCGCCTTGCCCAACCGTCAGGCGTTGCGGCGTGATTAACGCAGCAGCGACAGAACGGTTTGCGGCACTTGGTTGGCTTGCGCCAGAACCGAGGTGCCAGCCTGTTGCAGGATCTGAGCCTTCGACATGTTCGACACTTCCGTGGCGTAGTCCGCGTCTTGGATACGCGAGCGGGCCGACGACAGGTTGTTCACGACGTTGTTCAGGTTGGCGATGGTCGATTCCAGGCGGTTCTGCACAGCGCCCAGTTCGCCCGTCAGCTTGTCCAGCTTGGTGAAGGCGGCGTCCAGCGTCTTCAGCGGATCGGACGTCTTGTCGCCCTTGCTGGTCGTTTCCGTGGTCAGCTTGCCCGAGGAATTGACGTAGGCGGTGGCGCCGATCTTGGGAGCGTAGTCGCCGGTGCCCGTGCCGCTCTTGACCGTGGCTTTGCCCGTGTTCGGATCGACGGTGTAGGTGGTGGTGAAGCTCGGGGTCTTGGTGAAAGTACCTGCGTCGTCAACCCAAGTGTTGTCAGAGGCGCCGGCCGTGAAGTTCAACTTCGCGCTAGTAATGCCTTGCCCCAGCGTGATTACGTTGTTCGTAGAGGCTGTAGCATCAGCCTTGAACGTGGCCAACAGAGCATCCTTGGCAATCGTGTCCGTATAAGTCACTACGCCGGCACCACCGCTGCTATTGAAGGTCTTGCCACCGAGAGTGACGCTCGCGCCACCGACAGCGGCGCTACTCGTAGCGGTCAAAACGCCGTTCAGCGTGGCTTGCGTGCCGGTACCGCCAGGATTGTTAGTGGACAGTTCACCGGTGGCAGCCAGATAGGCTGCTTTACCGCCGATGGTCACCTTACCCGTTGCGTCGACTTCGAACGTCGTAGCAGCCGATCCCTTGTTGGCATAGGTGCCAGTGACCGTGCCGGTGGCCGGGGTCAGCGACGTGGCCAGTTTGGTCAGGGCCGTGGCGTCAGCGGTCTGGTTCTCGAAGGTGAAATTGCCATTAGCAGCGTCGTACGTATAGGTCGTACCGCCCGTCAACACCGTATTGCCGTTTTCCAGCTTACCGAAGGCTTGTTCGGCGGTTGCAGCGGCGTGATTCGTGGTGACGGTCCAGTCATTACCAGCGGCCGGGGGGGGGGCACCCGCAGCTTGCAGGTCGGACACGGTGGCGGTGCGGTTTTGCGTCACGCCGGTGCCGTTCACGTTGAAGCCGTCCAGGCCCAGCGTCTTGACGCTGATTTCGGTCAGGTTCAGGGTGATGGTTTCACCGTCGTTGGCGCCGACTTGCAGCGTCAGCGGCTTGGCGTTGCCCGACAGGACCTTCACGCCGTTGAAGTCGGTTTGTTGCGAGATGCGGTCGATGTCCGACAGACGCTGGTTGATTTCGTCCTGCATCGAGTTGAGCTGCTCTTGCGAGTAGCTGCCGTTGGCGGCCTGCACCGACAGTTCGCGGACGCGCTGCAGGTGGGTGTTGATTTCGGAGGCGGCGCCTTCCGTCGTCTGGGCCAGCGAGATGCCGTCGTTGGCGTTGCGGGCGGCTTGGGTCAGACCCTTGACGTTCGCGGTGAAACGGTTGGCAATGGCCATACCGGCGGCGTCGTCCTTGGCGCTGTTGATGCGCAGGCCGGACGACAGGCGTTCGATGGCGGTACCCAGGGCGGATTGCGACTTGTTCAGGTTGTTCTGAGCAACCAGCGACAAGTAGTTGGTGTTGATAACTGCAGCCATGTTCAGGCTCCCAAGAGAGAAAGGCTTCTTCAAACCGGGCAGCGGGGCCGCCCATCGTTGTAACGGGAAGAATCCGAATCCTTGCGTCCTCGAATTTCTCCGTTGCCAGGATTACGGCAGGCCAAAAACAATCTTTAGGAGTTTTTTTGAGTTTTCGCTTTTTTTCATTTCCCCGCCGGGCCAGGCTCATCCCGGCGAGGTAGAGGGCTGGGGGTCAGAGCAGCAAGCCGATCGACCGAAACGCGCCCAAGATGCGTACAAGCAGTTCCTGAGCGACGGCGTCTACGTTACGCGCGCCTTTGAGCGCAAGGCCATCCGGGTGGGGAACGCGGCCCGCTGTCAGGGCATCCCGCAATTGTGTCCGGATTTCGGCCTGGGACAGCGAACCGTCCAGCAATGTGGCGACATAGCGGGTGGCAGGGTCGGTACTCAGGTTCACATGTTGGTGCCAGAGGTTGTACAGGCCCACCTGCAGTGTTTTCTCGCTGCTGGCGGCGATCAATTCCCGGACGCCGGGGATCAGTCTAGGTTTGGTCGAATCGTTGCCATAGCCGATCGGCTCGCATCGGTAACGCAGCCCGCCGCAGTTGAACAGCGTAATCAGATGCAACAGCGTGGCGTGTTCCAGGGCGTCTCCGGTATGGGGCGACTGGCATGCGACGACGCGTTGGGCTTGTTCGAACGCAATCGGAGCGGGCCAGTGTTCCTGCAGCACCTCGATCAGCGCGACTAGTGATGGATCCTGCGTCGCCAGGCCGGCGTTGCCAGGTGTGCGGAAATGCCGGTGGCCAGGCTCGGCCCGATCGCGTTCCGTGTCCGGCCGCAATTGGGCGGAAAACAGCATGGAAGAGAAGTGGCTGGCTTCGGGCCGTTCCAGGATCTGGTCGGCACGCTCGGCATGGACAAGCAGACTCTGGCGGAATGGCCGGCCCACCGCGAAATCCAGATATTGCTCGCGCATGACGCGATCGGCATCGCCGGACATGGCGGCGAGCGCGTTCGCCGTGGCCCCGCCGTAATTGGAGGGGAACGAGCCTTCCGGCTGGACATCGCTGACATAAGCCAGGCCAGCCTGCTGGATACTGGCGACGAACTCCAGGAAATAGCAGGGCGAATTGATCATTTCCAGGTATTCGTGGAAAAGATAATGATCCGGCTGCTGGCTCAGGGTGTGTGCGGCCTTGCTGATCGCCTCGCGCATCAGGTTATTGGTTGATAACCCATGTTGGAGCAGACCCAGCATTTCCTTGGCCTTCTTCAGCTTTTCCGCTGGCGTGGTGGCCGAGAAACTGTTGAGCTGCATGGCGTCGCGCAAGATATCCGACGTTTTCCAGCCGGGGTAGACGTTGTAGCTGATGAAGGCGATGCCCTCGGGCGCCAGGTTGTCGCGGCAGACACGCAGGATGGCCTCGCGCACGACAGGCGGCACCCAGCTGAAGACGCCATGGCAGATGATGTAGTCGAACTTGCCCAGGCTGTCGTCAATATCGGTGATGCTCAAGGCCCGCAGGTCCAGGTTGCGCAGGCCGAGTTTTTCCACCACTTCGCGTCCCGCGTTGACCTGTTCCGGTGACAGGTCGATGCCGATGACCTGCGCGTTCGGGTGGGCCACGGCGAACGGGATCAGGTTGCCGCCGGCGGCGCAGCCCAATTCCAGGACGCGGGCGCCCGCCAGCGGCGCCGAATCCAATCCATACAGACGCGCTACCGCCCGCAGGTGGCCTGGCGCGGTTTGGAGCAAGGCGTTGGAAAGGTAGGGCGTTTCGTCGTAGGCGTCGGAAATCGCCTGGTTCAACAGATCGGGTTCGGTCATCTTGGAGTCCGTGTCGAGGCGGCCGCAACTTTGGCCGCTTGGTCGCGCGCGTAGGCAAAGGCATTGTGCAGGCGACAGCCTATCAGCCGATGGTGGATGCGGAAGGCTTGAAAAAGGGCGGAAAGATCCCGGGTTTCGTCGGGTCGGAGTTCGATCCAGACTGGTCCCGGACTTGTACGGGCCACGGCGGCACGAACGTGCGCGGCCTCAGATGATCTGCGCGATCTGCCCTTCCTGGGGCAGGTCCTGCCAGGCCTGTTCGCGCAGCTTGGCGCGGATGCGGGCGGTGGCCTGCGAGCGCAGCTGGCAGACGCGGGCCTCGGTCACGTTCATGATCGCGCCGATTTCCTTCAGGTTCAGGCCTTGCTCGTAGCACAACGACAACAACAGCTTCTCGCGGTCGGGCAGCGAGTCGATGGCGTGGATCAGCGCCTGGCGGAAATCACCGGCCAGCAGGGAATCGAGCGGATTGCCGCTGGCCGCGCCGTGGTTCAGCGTGGCGGTCCAGTCGGACTGGCCGGAGCCCGAGCCCGTATCGGGTTCGGTCGCGAAATCCTCGTAGTGGACGATCTGCACACCCTGCGCGTCGTGCAGAAGCGTCTGATATTCGTTCAGCGGGATCTCCATCTGCTGGGCGATCTCGGCTTCCGTGGGCGCGCGCATCAGTCGCTGTTCCAGCGACTGGATGGCCTGTTCGATCTTGCGGGCCTTGGCGCGCACGCTGCGCGGCAGACCAATCCTGGCCGCGCAGCTCATCGAGCATGGCGCCGCGGATGCGGGTGGTGGCGTAGGTCTCGAACTGCGCGTCGGCCGTTTCCTGGTAACGCCGCACGGCGTCCAGCAGGCCGATCATGCCGGCCTGGATCAGGTCGTCCAGTTCGACGCTGGCGGGCAGCCGGGCGAGCAATTGCAGGGCCAGCTTCCGCACTAGCGGGGCATATTCGACCAAGCTGTCATCTGCGTGGGGCATTGCGGGAGTGTCAGGCGGTGTCCATCGTGACGCATTGTCGGTTGTTGTCAATTTGCGACATTGTCGACAAACGCGCGGCTGCGCTAAAGCTAGCAAGATTCTGTCATCGGCAAGGTGTCATTGTCGGTAAAAGACGGTATTTCATTCCTTAAAGCACGCAACGTTTTGAATGCTTATTTGCCAAATTGACGTACATTTGTGAGGACTTTCTATGTCAAGGTGTATCTAAAGTCTCAAGTTGCGCAATATCAACAAAGATTTGTCATATAAGTCATAGAAAATGACATGACCTGTGGTAAATTTTACTTAAATTGCGAACAAATGATACATTTCGCATTAAAACAGGATGCAGCGGGCAGGGTGCAACAGATGTTGCCAAATGCTTTTGGTTATCAAGCCCCTTCGGTGGGATAGGGAATAGGGAGTCGGGCGTGCAACAAGTCGAAAATTCTTTGCTGGCAGATATCCGTGAAGTGAATCTGTCCTATCTACTTCTCGCGCAGCGCATGCTGCGCGATGACTATGCTGCATCGATGTTCCGCCTGGGTTTCAGCAACGAGGTTGCCGATATCCTGATGCGTCTTTCTCCGGCCCAGCTGGTGAAGCTGGCCAGTTCCAGCTCGCTCCTGTGCCGCTTCCGTTTCGATGACTACAGCCTGCTGTCTGCCCTGACGCACGACGTGCTGGGTGGTGCGCTGCAGCAAGCGCACGCGACGATCCTGCTGGCCAAGCAACCTGTTGAAGAACTGGCCTGACGGCCGCTCGACTCCCACTCGGATACGTGCAATGGCCACCAAGAGCGTTTCGCAGGAAGCGGATGACATCCTGCTAGCCAGCTCCATGATCACCCTGGGCGCGCGGCTGCAGGTGCTGGAGGCGGAAACCAGCCTCAGCCATGACCGCCTGGCCCGTCTCTACCGCGAAATCCGCGGCTGCTCGCCACCGAAGGGCATGCTGCCTTTTTCGGTCGACTGGTTCATGACCTGGTTGCCGAACATTCATTCGTCGTTGTTCTACAACGTGTATTCGTTCCTGAACGCGCGTACCAGCAGCAAGGGTATCCGCGCCATCATCGACGCCTACCGCTTGTATCTCGAGAACGCCGGCGTCGACAACGCCGAGTCGGCCGAGCCGGTGCTCAGTTTCACCCGCGCCTGGATGCTGGTGCGGTTTTTCGACAGCGGCATGTTGCAACTTTCCGCCTGCCGCCAGTGCGGCGGGCATTTCATCGCGCATGCGCATGATCCCCAGTCGGATTTCGTGTGCGCGATCTGCCGTCCGCCACCCCGGGCCGGTAAGACCCGCGCCGCCGCCAAGGCGCGCGCGGGCAGCCGATCCGTGCCAGCCGTAGACGCCGCCCGTTCCTGAGCGGCGCGTCCAAATACATCAAAAGCCCTGGAAAACTCCCCGTAACCCGCCTTTTTGGGACGGGGGGAACAGGGGATCATTGACGCCGGTTTTAGACTTCGTTGGCAGGGGCCTGATGTGTTGATTGTTATCGGTTTTCTAGTGGTGATCGTGTCGGTCATCGGCAGCTTCGTAGCGCTGGGCGGCCACATGGGCGCGCTCTACCAGCCGTTCGAGTTGACGCTGATCTTCGGCGCGGCCTTCGGCGCCTTCCTGGCCGGCAACAGCAAGAAATCGCTGATGCTCGTCAAGAAGGCACTGCCCGACACGCTGAAAAGCTCGCGCTACGGCAAGGACGTCTATATGGAGCTCATGGCGCTCCTGTATGTGTTGCTGAACAAGGCGCGCCGCGAAGGCCTGATGGCGATCGAATCGCACATCGAGGATCCGGCCTCCAGTCCGATCTTCAGCGAGTATCCGCGCATCGCCAAGGACGAGAAGCTCATGGAGTTCATCACGGACTACCTGCGCATCATGATCAGCGGCAACATGAGCTCGTTCGAGATCGAAACGCTCATGGACGAGGAAATCGAAACCTACCGCCACGAACGTGAAGTGCCTGCCAGCATGATCCGGCAGATGGCCGACGGCCTGCCCGCGTTCGGTATCGTGGCCGCGGTGCTGGGCGTGATCAAGGCGCTGGCCGCCGTGGACCAGCCGCCCGCGATTCTCGGCGACCTGATCTCCAAGGCCATGGTCGGCACCTTCCTGGGCATCCTGCTGGCCTACGGCTTCGTCGGCCCGCTGGCCTCGCGCATCGAGCGCCGCACCGACGAGGCCATGAAGGTGCTGGAATGCATCAAGACCACGCTGCTGGCCAGCATGAACGGCTATCCGCCCCAGCTGGCGGTGGAATTCGGCCGCAAGGTGCTGTACTCGTCGGTGCGCCCGACTTTCGGTGAGCTGGAAGAACACGTCCGGCAGACCAAGTCCACCGCCAAGGCCTGACGGAGCGGGCCATGAGCACGGTAAACAACCACCGTGTGGTGATCCGCCGCAAGAAGGTCCACGGCGGCGGGCACCACGGCGGCAGCTGGAAGATCGCCTACGCCGACTTCATCACGGCGATGATGGCGTTCTTCCTGGTGATGTGGCTGATCAGCATCGTGCCGCGCGAGGAACTGAAGGGCATTGCCGAGTACTTCCGCATGCCCCTGCGCGTGGCGCTGACCGGCGGCCCCAGCAGTTCGGCCGAGACCAGCGCGGTTCCCGGCGGCGGACGCGACCCCCTGCGCAACGACGGCGACGAGCGCCGCGCCCAGGGCAACCGGGTCGAGGCCCAGCCCAAGGGCGACGCCGAGCGGCGCGACCAGCATCGGCTGGAAAACCTCAAGAAGCGGCTGGAAAACGTCATCGAGAACAGCCCGGTGCTGAAAAGCTTCCGGCCCCAATTGCTGATCGACATGACCACCGAAGGCCTGCGGATCCAGATCATCGACAACCAGAACCGCCCCATGTTCGCCACCGGCCGCGCCGAAGTGCAGCCGTACATGCGCGACATCCTGCGGGAATTGGGGCCGGTTCTGAACGAGCTGCCCAACAAGGTCAGCATCTCGGGCCACACCGACGCGTCGCAGTATGCGCGCGGCGAACGCGCCTACAGCAACTGGGAACTCTCGGCCGATCGTGCCAATGCCTCGCGCCAGGAACTGGTGGCCGGCGGCATGAACGAAAGCAAGGTCATGCGCATCCAGGGCCTGTCATCGAGCATGAGCCTGGTTAAAGATGATCCGTATGCGGCCGTTAATAGACGTATCAGCCTGGTGGTGCTCAATCAGAGCACCCAGCGGCGCATCGAAAACGAGAACGCCGCGGCCGCGGACGTCAGCGCCAAGGATGCCCGCGAGGTTGGGACGGCCGTGGAGGCGGTGAATGCCGCCGCCCAGGCCACGACGGCAACCAAGCAAGGCGAACCGGCGGCGACGCCGGCGGCCGAAGGGGCTCGATAGCAATGGCGGCAACGATTTTGGTGGCGGACGATTCGGCGACGATGCGAATGATCGTCCAGGCCACGCTGACGGGCGCGGGATGGAAGGTGTTGACGGCCGGCAACGGCCAGGAGGCGCTGGAGGTGGCGAAAAGCCATCCGGTCGACCTGGTGGTGAGCGACTGGAACATGCCCGTGATGGGCGGACTGCAGCTGATCCAGGGCCTGCGCGAACAGGAACAGTACCTGGATGTGCCGGTGCTGGTGTTGACCACCGAGGACGACGTGGACAGCAAGATGGCCGCGCGGGATCTGGGCGTATGCGGCTGGCTCTCGAAGCCGGTGGATCCCGATGTGCTGGTGGAATTGGCGTCTGAACTGCTCGACGAGCAGTCCGGCGCATAGGCGAGTTCATTTATGAAGGCGTACGGGTCATGAGTTCTGGATTGGACCTCAGTCAGTTTTACGAGACCTTTTTCGACGAGGCGGACGAGCTGCTCGCGCAAATGGAGCAGCTTCTGCTCGAGCTCGACGTGGGCGCGCCCGACATCGAACAGCTCAATGCCATCTTCCGCGCGGCGCACTCCATCAAGGGCGGCGCGGCGACGTTCGGCTGTTTCAACCAGCTGGCGGGCACCACCCACCTGCTTGAAAACCTGCTGGATGCGATCCGTCGCGGCGAAATGGCGCTGCGCACGGACATGATTGATATTTTCTTGGAAACGAAAGACGTGCTCAAAAGCCAACTGGATGCCTACCGGGCCTCCGAAGAGCCCGATGAAGCCGTGTTTGAGCGTATCTGCGCGGTGTTGAGACAGCTCGCCCTGGAGCACAAGGACCCCGCCGCGGCGTCCGCGCCGGCGCCGGCCCCCACCCCCGCGCCTGCTCCGGTGGCGCAGGTCGCGCCCGAACCCGAGCCGGTGGCGGCGCCCGCGCCCGTGGCCGAGGCGGCTCCGGTGGCCGAGTCCGCCGACACCGCCGGCCTGCCGCTGCGCGTGCGCATCACCAAGGTGTCCGACAAGGACGCAGCCTCGCTGCTCGAGGAAATGGGCAACCTGGGGCAGGTCAAGGCCAGCGAGCGCGCCAACGGCGTGCTGACCGTCTGGGTCGACAGCACCTGCACCCCGGATGACATCGAGGCCGTCTGCTGCTTCATCGTCGACGCCGACCAGCTCAGCATTGCGCGCGAAGCGCCTCCGGCCGCCGCGAACGAACCTGCCGCGGCGGCGCCCGCCGTGGCCGCTGCGCCGGTCGCCGCGGCACCCGAGGCCGCGCCGGTCGCGGCCGCGCCCGCCGTGGCCGAGTCCGCCGCCGCCGCCGAGGCCATCTCGCAGGCCGCGCGCACCAGCCGCGCCGCCGCCGCGCCGGCCCACGCCGACAAGGAGTCCACCTCGATCCGCGTGGGCGTGGAAAAGGTCGACCAGGTCATCAACCTGGTGGGCGAGCTGGTCATCACCCAGGCCATGCTGGCGCAGACCGCGTCGACGCTGGATCCGGTGCTGCACGACCGCCTGCTCAACGGCATGGAGCAGCTCGAGCGCAACGCGCGCGACCTGCAGGAAGCCGTCATGTCCATCCGCATGATGCCCATGGACTACGTGTTCAGCCGCTTCCCCCGCCTGGTGCGCGACATCGCCGGCAAGATGGGAAAGCAGATCGAACTGCAGACCTACGGCCGCGCCACCGAACTGGACAAGAGCCTGATCGAACGCATCATCGACCCGTTGACGCACCTGGTGCGCAACAGCCTGGACCACGGTATCGAGACGCCCGAGAAGCGTGTCGCCGCCGGCAAGGACCCGGTCGGCCAATTGGTGCTGTCGGCCCAGCACAACGGCGGCAACATCGTGATCGAGGTCAGTGACGACGGCGCCGGCCTGAACCGCGAGAAGATCCTCAAGAAGGCCATGGCCCAGGGCCTGCCGGTCAACGAGAATTCCCCCGACGACGAAATCTGGCAGCTGATCTTCGCGCCGGGCTTCTCCACGGCTGAAAAGGTCACCGACATTTCCGGCCGCGGTGTCGGCATGGACGTGGTGCGCCGGAACATCCAGGACATGGGCGGCCACGTGCAGCTCTCATGCGAGCCGGGCAACGGCACCACCACGCGCATCGTGCTGCCGCTGACGCTGGCGATCCTGGACGGCATGTCGGTGCGGGTGGGCGAGGAAACCTTCATCCTGCCCCTGAACCACGTGACCGAATCGCTGCAGCCGACCAACGACCAGATCTACTCGGTGGCTGGCAACGAGCGCGTCATGCACGTGCGCGGCGAATACCTGCCGCTGGTGGAAATGCATCGCGTGTTCTC
The DNA here is from genome assembly GCF_052906545.1 of Achromobacter sp. CSND-B12. Taxonomy (NCBI): domain Bacteria; kingdom Pseudomonadati; phylum Pseudomonadota; class Betaproteobacteria; order Burkholderiales; family Alcaligenaceae; genus Achromobacter; species Achromobacter sp. CSND-B12. The sequence goes on from NZ_JBREGJ010000001.1 coordinate 5,902,852, forward strand.
GGTCAGCGATGCGCAGACCGATCCCACGCAGGCCATTGCCGTCATCATGCAGGCCGAGGACCGCCGCTTTGCACTATTGGTGGATCACCTGATTGGTCAGCACCAGGTGGTGGTCAAGAATCTCGAGTCGAATTACCGCAAGGTCCCCGGCATTTCCGCCGCCACCATCCTGGGCGATGGCAGCGTGGCGCTGATCGTCGACGTATTTGCGCTTGCGCGCGCCAACCGTGAGCGTTGGTCGCAGCCCGAAGCCATTCTGAATTGATGGAGAAATAGCCCCATGGCAGCCAAACCGCAAGCGCAAGCCGCGCGCAATGAAGATGTCGGCAACGAGTTCCTGGTGTTCACGCTGGGCGATGAAGAGTACGGCATCGACATCCTGAAGGTGCAGGAGATCCGCGGCTATGACGCCGACACGGTGACCCGTATCGCCAATGTTCCGCCGTTCATCAAGGGCGTGACCAATCTGCGCGGCATCATCGTGCCGATCGTGGACCTGCGCATCAAGTTCAACCTGGGCAGCGTCGAATACAACGAGCAGACCGTCGTCATCATCCTCAACCTCGATCGCCGCGTGGTCGGCATCGTGGTCGACGGCGTCTCTGACGTGCTGATGCTCAACGCCGGCCAGATTCGTCCGGCGCCGGAGTTCGGCGCCACCCTGTCCACCGAATACCTGACCGGGCTGGGCACGGTCGACGAACGCATGCTGATCCTGGTCGACATCGAAAAGATGATGACCAGCGATGAAATGGCCCTGGTGGAGAAGGTCGCCTCCTGATCGGAGCTGCGGGGTCCGGGCGCGCGGCCGGCCAGGCGAGAGGCCATGGCGGCTGCGCACCCCAGGAAGATGGGCGCGCCATATTGGATTCGATATGGCGCTTTTGTTAACGATTTCTGTCTGGAGTGGTGCTTGTGATGCGCAAGTTTTTCGCGAACATGACGATACGCAGCAGCCTGTTGTGGGTGCTGGCGTTCTTCTCATTCATGTTGGTGATTGGAGCGGCGCTGGGCGTGCTGTCGTTGCGTATCAGCAACACGACACTGGCGGAAATCAAGCAATCGCAAGAACTGAACGACGCGCTCGGCCGCGTCGTGTCCAGCTACAAGGACAGCCTGAACGGGCTGGGGCGCGCGGCGTCGGCGAACTACGCCGATATCGTGCGCAGCGTCGGCCAGCCGACGGTGCTGACCCAGGGCCTGTCGAGCGAGGCCGCCGGGCTGCTCGAGCGCGCCAAGGCGTCGCAGAACAAGGGCCAGGCCGAGTTCGATTATTTCAAGACCTTGCCCAAGCCGGCCGAGGCGACCGACTCGCTCAAGGAAGTCGAGGAGTCCTACGGCGCGCTGGTCCAGCAAGGCCTGTTGCCGCTGACGGCGGCGCTGGAAAAAGCCGACATGCCGGCCTACCAGACGCAGGTGCAGAAGGTGCAGGACGCGCTTGAAGGGCGTTTCGCCCGCGCCGTCGAAGGTTTCGATTTCTGGCGCGCCAGCAAGATGCTGGACGCTTTCGAAGTGGCCCAGGTGCGCTACCAGTTCGTGTTGATGGCGGTCGGGGCGGGCGGCGTGATCGCCGCGTTGCTGGTTTTCGCTACCTACGTGTTCCTGCGCCGCCGCGTGTTGCAGCCGCTCAAGGACGCCGGCCATCATTTCGACCGCATTGCCGGCGGCGACCTGACCGCCCGTGTCGAGGTTCGCAACACCAACGAGATCGGCCAGTTGTTCGCGGCCCTCAAGCGCATGCAGGAAAGCCTGACGCGCACGGTTTCTTCGGTGCGCCGCGGCGTTGACGAAATCAATACCGGTTCGCACGAGATCGCGGCCGGCAACACCGACCTGTCCAGCCGCACCGAGCAGCAGGCGGCCTCGCTGGAGGAAACCGCGGCCTCGATGGAAGAGCTGGCCTCGACGGTCAAGCAGAACGCCGACAACGCGCGCCAGGCGAACCAGCTGGCGGCCAGCGCGTCGGACGTTGCCGAGCGCGGCGGTTCGGCGGTGGCCGAAGTGGTGAACACGATGCAGGGCATCTCGGCCAGCTCGCGCAAGATCTCGGAAATCGTGTCGGTGATCGACGGCATCGCGTTCCAGACCAACATCCTGGCGCTGAACGCGGCGGTGGAAGCGGCCCGCGCCGGCGAGCAGGGCAAGGGCTTCGCGGTGGTGGCGGGCGAAGTGCGCTCGCTGGCGCAGCGCAGCGCGCAGGCGGCCAAGGAAATCAAGGGCCTGATCGAGGACTCGGTGAGCAAGGTGGGCGCCGGTTCGCAGCAGGTCGAGCGCGCGGGCGCGACGATGCAGGAGATCGTGGCGTCGGTCAAGCGGGTGACGGACATCATGGGCGAGATCTCGGCGGCGTCCGAGGAGCAATCGAGCGGCATCGACCAGGTGAACCGTGCGGTGTCGCAGATGGACGAAGTGACGCAGCAGAACGCGGCGCTGGTGGAAGAGGCGGCGGCCGCGGCCGGTTCGCTGCAGGAACAGGCGCAGCGCCTGGCCGAAGCCGTGGCGGTGTTCAAGATCAACGCCGGTGAAGTCATCGAGGTGCCGGCCCAGCGCCTGTCCTCGGGCCGATCCTCCGCCGCCGATGACTCGCGGCTGCAAGCGCCTGACGCGCTTGCCCTTGGACACTGAGGGCGGCGGTGGCAACAGCGGCAAACATGGCGCCGTCCATTCCGGTGGACCGCCAATTCGATTTCCGGGATGCGGACTTCACCCGCGTCCGCAAGATGATCCACGCGCGCGCCGGCATTTCGCTGGGCGCGCACAAGCGGGAAATGGTCTACAGCCGCCTGGCGCGGCGCCTGCGCGCGCTGGGGCGGCAGGACTTCGGCAGCTACCTGGACCAGCTCGAAAACGAGCCCGACGCGGCTGAATGGGAAGATTTCGTCAACGCCCTGACGACCAACCTGACAGCGTTTTTCCGCGAGTCGCATCACTTTCCGATCCTGGCCGATTTCGCGCAGAAGCGCGGCGGTCCGGTGTCGGTGTGGTGCTGCGCCGCTTCGACGGGCGAAGAGCCGTACTCCATCGCCATCACGCTGGCCGAAGCGCTGGGACCGCGGGCCAGTGCCTGCTCGGTGCTGGCGACCGACATCGACACCAATGTGCTGAACCGGGCGCGCACCGCCGTCTATCCGGCCGAACGCGTGGCCAAGATGGAGGAAAGCCGGCTCAAGCGCTTCTTCCTGAAGGGCCGCGGCGCCAATGCCGGGCAGGTCAGGGTGCGCCCCGAGATTGCCGACATGGTGCGGTATGAAACGTTGAACCTGCTGGCGCCGTCCTGGCCGATCAGCGAGAAGTTCGACGTGATCTTCTGCCGCAACGTCATGATTTATTTCGACAAGCCGACCCAGGCGAAGATCCTCGAGCGGTTCGTGCCGTTGCTCAAGCCGGGCGGGCTGCTGTTTGCGGGCCATTCCGAGAACTTCACCTATATCAGCCGGGATTTCCGTCTGCGCGGGCAGACAGTCTACGAATGCGCAGGTAAGGCCTAGGCGCGCCTCTGCGGCGAGCTTGCGGCCAGACTTAGGCGGTAAAAAATGCAGAAAATCAGAGTCTTATGTGTGGATGATTCCGCGCTCGTGCGCGGACTGATGACCGAGATCATCAACAGCCAGCCCGATATGGAAGTGGTTGCGACCGCGCCCGACCCCCTGGTGGCGCGCGAGCTGATCAAGAAGCACAATCCCGACGTGCTGACGCTGGACGTGGAAATGCCCCGCATGGACGGGCTGGATTTCCTCGAAAAGCTGATGCGCCTGCGGCCGATGCCGGTGGTGATGGTGTCGTCGCTGACCGAGCGCGGCGGCGAAATCACGCTGCGCGCGCTGGAACTGGGCGCCATCGACTTCGTGACCAAGCCCAAGCTGGGCATCCGCGACGGCCTGCTCGAATACACCGAGATCATCGCCGACAAGATCCGCGCGGCCTCGCGCGCCAAGCTGCGCGCGCCCAGCCCCCACGCGCCGGCCGCGGCGCCCGCGCCGATGTTGCGCCGCCCGCTGTCCAGCTCGGAAAAGCTGGTGATCGTGGGCGCTTCCACGGGCGGCACCGAGGCCATCCGCGAGGTGTTGCAACCGCTGCCGCCGGACAGCCCGGCGATTCTCATCACGCAGCACATGCCGGCGGGCTTCACCCGTTCGTTCGCGCAGCGGCTGGACGCGCTCTGTGCCGTCACCGTCCGCGAGGCAGTGCATGGCGAACGCGTGCTGCCGGGCCACGTTTACCTGGCGCCGGGCGGCGACACGCACATGCGCCTGGGGCGCAGCGGCGCCAACTACGTGATCGAGCTGGAGGCCAGCGAACCGGTCAATCGCCACCGCCCGTCGGTGGACGTGTTGTTCAATTCCGCCGCCGTGGCGGCGGGCAAGAACGCCATCGGTGTCATCCTGACCGGGATGGGCAAGGACGGGGCGGCCGGCATGCTGGCCATGCACCGCGCCGGCGCCCATACCATCGCGCAGGATGAAGCCAGTTGCGTGGTCTTCGGCATGCCCCGGGAGGCCATCGCAATCGGTGCGGCTGACGAAGTAGTGCCGCTGTCGGCGATGAGTGAGCGCATTCTGACTCGCCTGGGCGACCGGGGGCACCGCGTGTGACGCGGATGCGGTCCCGATCGATCTCAAGCAAATTTCTTCTGGAGTAAAAGATGGTAGACAAGGGCATAAAGATTCTGGTGGTGGATGACTTCCCCACCATGCGGCGGATCATCCGCAACCTGCTCAAGGAACTCGGTTTCGAGAACGTGGACGAGGCCGAGGACGGCGCGATCGGCCTGGAGAAGCTGCGCAACGGCGGCTTCCAGTTCGTGGTGTCCGACTGGAACATGCCCAACCTGGACGGCCTGGAAATGCTCAAGCAGATCCGCGCCGACGCCAGCCTGGCCTCGCTGCCGGTGCTGATGGTGACGGCCGAGGCCAAGAAGGAGAACATCGTCGCGGCGGCCCAGGCCGGCGCCAACGGTTACGTGGTCAAGCCTTTCACCGCGGCGACGCTGGAAGAGAAGCTGGTCAAGATCTTCGAGAAAATTGGCGGCTGAGGTGTGCAATGAGCACGACGCAGAATGATGACTCGACCGAATCGCCCGACCTGATTCACCGTATCGCCTCGCTGACGCGCATGCTGCGCGACAGCATGCGCGAACTGGGCCTGGACCAGGCGATCAAGGACGCCGCCAACGCGATTCCCGATGCCCGCGACCGCCTGCGCTACGTGGCGCAGATGACCGAGCAGGCCGCCAACCGGGTCTTGAACGCGACCGAGGCCGCGGGCCCGATCCAGGACGGCATGTCGCGCTCGGCGCAGGCGCTCGATGGCCGCTGGCAGCAATGGTACGACCAGCCGCTGGAACTGCCCGAGGCCCGTGAACTGGTCAAGGACACGCGCGCGTTCCTGCAGGACGTGCCCAAGCAGACGCAGCAGACCCAGTCCAAGCTGATGGAAATCATCATGGCCCAGGACTTCCAGGACCTGACCGGCCAGGTCATCATGCGCATGATGGACGTGGTCGGCGCGATCGAGCGCGAGCTGTTGCAGGTGCTGCTGGACAACGTGCCGCAGGAACGCCGCGACGAGGCCAACAGCCTGCTCAACGGCCCGCAGGTCAGCCCGCAGGGCAAGACCGACGTGGTCACCAGCCAGGACCAGGTCGACGACCTGCTGGCCAGCCTGGGCTTCTGATCCGGCGGGCGAGGGCGGGCCGCCAGGGCCCGCCGGCCACCGCCGCGAGGCCGGGCATGGACGTATTCCCTAAGGGTGCGAAGCGGCGCCCTTGGGTAGACTGCAAAACAATAAGAATCGGGGCCCAGCAGTAGGAGACGGGCGCGCGCGCCCAGGCAACGGATGTCCATAGAAGACGATCCGGGCCGCACAAGGAGGTGCCATCTTGGCCAGATCCACATTCCGATTCGGAGGCATCTGGGGGTTGTTGCGCCGGCTCAACCACGGCCGCGCCACGCTCTCGGAACGCCCGCTGTCGTTCAGTCCGGCCGCATGGCCGTTGTACCGCTTCCTGGCCGGCATCCGCGGCCGGATCGCCACGGTGCGGCAATCCAGCATCGAGATCGCCTTGAATACCGCCCGGACCCAGTTCCAGGCCGGCCGCTGCGCGCAACTGGCGCAGGAACAGGCGCGGGCGGCCGAGGCGCTGGCGGCCAGCGGCGCGCAGATCGCGGCGCTGTCGGCATCCACGTCCACCCACGCGCGCGAGATCGCCGACGTGTCCGGCCAGAATCTGCGCGCCGCCGAGCAGGCGCTGGCGGAGCTGTCCGAGGTCAAGGAGCGGGTCGACCGTATGACCCGGGAGATGGCCGCCTTCACCGATGTGGTGGGCCAGCTGACCGATCGGGCCCGGTCGGTGGGAGATATCAGCAAGCTGATCAAGGACATCGCGTTGCAGACGCAGTTGCTGGCCCTGAACGCGGGGGTCGAGGCGGCCCGCGCCGGCGACGCCGGCCGCGGCTTCGCCGTGGTGGCCAGCGAGGTCGGCCGCCTGGCCGAACGGGTCAATGCGGCCACCAGCGATATCGGCCGCCACACCGGTGAAATGCTGGGGCTGGTGGATTCGACCCAGCGCCAGACCGGCACGCTGCGCGAGGATGTGGACGCCTCGGGCGCGGTGCTGGACAAGACGCGCCAGGATTTCCAGCATTTCGTGCGGGATTTCGACAGCATGAATCGCCAGGTGGGCGAGGTGGTGCAGGCCATCGGCGAGGTCGATGCCACCAACCACGGAATGAGCCAGGACGTGAGCCGTATCGCGGCGCTGAGCGCCGACGTGCGCGAGCGGGTGGCGAGCATGTCCGGTGAGATCGATCGGATCCGGCGCCAGACCGAAAGCGTGCAGGAGGTGCTGTCGGACATGCGGACCGGCAATACCGCGTTCGACCGCCTGTCCGAGGCGCTGGACGCCTTCCGGGCGGCCGCGACCCGGCTGCTGGAACAGGCGCGGGCGCGCGGCCTGGATGTGTTCGATCGCCACTACCAGCGGATCGCGGGCAGCGAGCCGCCGCGCTACCACACGGCCTATGACCGCGGCATCGACGAGGCGCTGACACAGTTGCTGGACAGCGTGCTGGAGGCGGTGCCTGGCGGCAGCTACGCGCTGCTGGTGGATGCGCGGGGCTATGCGCCGGCCCACAACAGCCGCTATTCGCACCCTCCCAGCGGCGATCCGGCGCAGGATATCGCGCGGGTGCGGCACAAGCGGATCTTCGACGATCCGGTCGGGGCGCGCCTGGCCGCGAACACGGACACCCTGCTGTTTCAGACCTACTCCCGTGACACGGGGGAGATCGTCAACGATATTTCCATGCCTTTGTATCTGGACGGGGAACATTGGGGCGCGGTGCGCATCGGGCTGGATTACGTGCGTTTCCAGGCCGCGCTGGAGGCCGGCGCGGCGCCCCGCGGCGCGGTGGCGGCGGCCGGCTGAGCGGCGCCGTTGCGGGACGGGCGGGGCGGGGCGGACGAGTCCGCCGGCGCCCGGGCCGGGGCCAGGCCTGGCGCATCCGGGAATAGCGCCGCTTTCCCCCCGTTTCTTGGCTTATCGCCAAAGGGCCAGGCCTCCTAGAATCTCGGCGGGCAGCTCGTAATCCGAAAATCCGCGAGCCGCAACGATACCGCAGAGCATGGCCGAAGAAAGCGACCTCGAGAAAACCGAAGCCGCCTCTCCCAGGCGCCTGGAAAAGGCGCGCGAGGAGGGGCAGATTGCGCGTTCCCGGGAATTGGGCACGTTCATGATGCTGGCCGTCGGTGTCGGGGCGATCTGGGCCGGCGGCGGCACGATTTATAAGGGACTGAGCGGGGTGCTGCGCAACGGGCTGGCGTTCGACCAGCGCGTGGTGGCCGACCCGGGCGTGATGGTCGAACAGGCCGTCAACGGCTTCGGCCATGCGCTGATGGTGATCCTGCCGATCTTCGGCCTGCTGGCAGTGATCGCGGTGCTGTCCAGCGTGCTGCTGGGCGGGATCGTCATCTCGGGCAAGCCGCTGTCGCCGAATTTCTCCAAGCTGAGCCTGTTCGCCGGACTCAAGCGGATGTTCTCGGCCCAGACCGTGGTCGAGCTCATCAAGGCGCTGGCCAAGGCGATGCTGGTGGGTGGCGTGGCGGTGTGGATCCTGTGGCGCTACCACGACGACATGCTGGGCCTGATGCACGTGGCGCCATCGGCCGCGCTGACCAAGGCGCTGAGCCTGGTGGCGATGTGCTGCGCCTTCATCGTCGCCTCGTTGCTGGTGATCGTGCTGCTGGACGTGCCATGGCAGATCTGGAGCCACCTCAAGAAGCTGCGCATGTCCAAGGAAGACGTGCGCCAGGAACACAAGGAAAGCGAAGGCGACCCGCATACCAAGGCCCGCATCCGCCAGCAGCAGCGCCAGGCCGCGCGCCGCCGCATGATGTCCGAAGTGCCCAAGGCCGACGTGGTGGTGACCAACCCGACCCACTACGCCGTGGCGCTGAAGTACGAGGAAGACAAGAACGGCGCGCCGCGGGTGCTGGCCAAGGGCACCGGGCTGATCGCCGCCAAGATCCGCGAACTGGCCGCCGAACATCGCATTCCCACATTGGAGGCGCCGCCGCTGGCGCGCGCCCTGTATCAACACGTCGAGCTGGGGCAGGAAATCCCGGCCGAGCTATACACCGCGGTCGCGGAAGTGCTGGCGTGGGTATTCCAGTTGCGCTCGTGGCGCTCGGGATGGGGGGCCGAACCGACGGCGCCGAAGTCCCTGGCCGTGCCGGCCGCGCTGGACCCGCAGGCCAAAACCGCAGCACAAGGAGCTTAAGGAATGAGCGCTCTGCTCACCATGTTGAAAAGCAACGGAGCCACGCACGCGCGGCTTCTGGCCGGTCCCATCCTGATCGTGATGGTGCTGGGCATGATGGTGCTGCCGCTGCCCACCTTCCTGCTGGACCTGCTGTTCACCTTCAACATCGCGCTGTCGGTGATGATCCTGCTGGTGGCCATGTTCACCCGCAAGCCGCTGGATTTCGCCGCCTTCCCGGCCGTGCTGCTGTTCGCCACGCTGCTGCGCCTGTCGCTGAACGTCGCCTCGACCCGGGTGGTGCTGCTGCACGGCCACACCGGCCCGGACGCGGCGGGCAAGGTGATCGAGGCCTTCGGCCACTTCCTGGTGGGAGGCAACTTCGCCGTCGGCATCATCGTCTTCATCATCCTGACCATCATCAACTTCATCGTCATCACCAAGGGCGCCGGGCGGATCGCCGAAGTCGGCGCGCGCTTCACGCTGGACGCGATGCCAGGCAAGCAGATGGCGATCGACGCCGACCTGAATGCCGGCCTGATCGGCGAGGACGAGGCGCGCAAGCGCCGCGCCGAGGTGTCGCAGGAATCCGACTTCTTCGGCTCGATGGACGGCGCCAGCAAGTTCGTGCGCGGCGACGCCATCGCCGGCCTGCTGATCATGGCCATCAACATCATCGGCGGCCTGATCGTGGGCGTGGCCCAGCACGACATGTCTATGAGCGATTCGGCCCGCGTCTACACGCTGCTGACCATCGGCGACGGCCTGGTGGCGCAGATCCCGGCGCTGGTGATCTCGACCGCCGCCGGCGTGGTGGTGTCGCGCGTGTCGACCGACCAGGACATCGGCCAGCAGATCATCAGCCAACTGTTCTCCAACCCCAGCGTGATGTTCCTGACGGCCGGCATCATCGGCATCATGGGCCTGATCCCCAACATGCCGCACATCGCCTTCCTGACGCTGGCCGGCGCGCTGGCCTGGGGCGGCTGGGCCATGCACAAGCGGCGCAAGGCCGCCGAGGTGGCGGCCAGCGAGGTGCCGCAGCAGGCCGTGACGCAGGCGCAGGCGGCAGCGGCCGAAGCCAGCTGGGATGACGTTTCGATGGTGGACCAGCTTGGACTGGAAGTCGGCTACCGCCTGATCCCGCTGGTCGACCACGCCCAGAACGGCGAACTGCTGCACCGCATCCGCAGCCTGCGCAAGAAATTTGCCCAGGACGTGGGCTTCCTGCCGCCGGTGGTGCACATCCGCGACAACCTGGAACTCAAGCCCAACGACTACCGCATCCTGCTGTCCGGCGTCGAGATCGGCCACGGCGTGGCCATGCCGGGCCAGTGGCTGGCGATCGACCCGGGCGGCGTGACCATGCAGATCAAGGGCACGCCCACCACCGATCCGGCCTTCGGCCTGCCGGCGCTGTGGATCGACGGCAGCCTGCGCGACCAGGCCCAGGTGGTGGGCTACACGGTGGTGGATGCCGGCACCGTGGTCGCCACCCACCTGAACCACCTGATGCACCGCCACGGTTCCAACCTGCTGGGCCGCCAGGAAGTGCAGCAGTTGCTGGACCGCATCGGCCGCGACGCGCCCAAGCTGGTCGAGGACCTGGTGCCCAAGACGCTGTCGCTCACGGCGCTGCAGAAGGTGCTGCAGGGTCTGTTGGCCGAGGAAGTGCCGATCCGCGACATGCGCACCATCATCGATACGCTGTCCGAGCATGGGCCGCGCCTGGCGGCGCTGGCGGCGGGTTCGGGCGGCCAACCCGACATCAACGAGCTGATCGCGCTGACGCGCCGCTCGCTTGGCCGCGCCATCACCCAGCAGTGGTTCCCGGGCGAGGGCGAGTTGCGCGTGATCGGCCTGGACGTCAAGCTCGAACGCGTGCTGTCGCAGGCGCTGACGACCAGCGGCGGCCTCGAACCAGGCCTGGCGGATACGCTGCTGCGCGAAACCCAGGCGGCGGTCGAACGCCAGGAGGCGCAGGGCAACGCGCCGGTGCTGCTAGTGTCGCCGGTGCTGCGCGCGCCGTTGTCGCGCTTCCTGCGCCACCATCTGCCGCAGCTGGGCGTGCTGTCGAATACGGAAATTCCCGATGAACGCATGGTCCGCGTGACCGCGCTCATCGGCGGAGGTAATGGGCAATGAAAATAAGCCGCTTCTTTGGAGCCAACAGCCGGGACGTGATGCGCCAGGTGCGCCAGGTGCTCGGACCCGACGCGCTGATCGTGTCGAACCGTAGTGTCGATGGCGGCATCGAAGTGCTGGCCACCGTCGAAGGCGCTTTCGATGATGCGCAGCAGCACGCGCAGGAACCCGCGCCGCGCGGCTACGCCGACGGCTACGCGCGCGCGGCCGGCACGCCCGCCCCGCAGGTCCCGCCGGCCCCGGCCGCGCCGCGCCTGCAACCGCCGCCGGCCATGCCCGCGTCCTATGGCCTGGGCGCGCATGCCGCCATGGCGCCTCCTCCCCATAACGCGTCGATCGCGCCGCCCGCCGCGCCGCAGCCCGGTTACGCCGTGCCGTCGCGCTCGATTGCCGCCTATCAGTCGGCCTACGCCACGCCAGGCGTGCCGGAGCAGGAAGTCCTGCAGGAGCCCGTCGCCCGCCAGGCGCCGCCCGCAGCCGTGCCGCCGGCGGCGCCGGTCGTGGCGGCTCCGGCCCCCGCCGGGCCGGTGCGGATGGAGATGCCGGCCTTGCCGCCGGCGCGCCCGGCGCCGCCCGCGGCGCCTGCGCCAATGGAACGCCCGGCGCCGTCGGTTGGGCCATCGCCCATGGCGCGCATGCCGGACGCGCCGTTGCGCAATGGCCCGGCGATGCCGCCCGCGGCCCTGCCCAACGACGCGGCGGCCGGATTGCAGGACGCCATCAGCGCGTTGCGCGGCGCGCTGGAAAGCCGTATGGACGGGCTGCTCTGGGGCGGCCGGCAGGGGCCTGGCCGCGAGCCGGCGGGCGCCGCCTTGTTCCGCAGCCTGCTGGATGCCGGCTTCAGCACCAAGCTGGTGCGCACGCTGGTCGAACGCATGCCGGCGGGCGCGACGCCCGAGGCGGCGCTGGCCTGGGCCCGCAATGAACTCGTCACGCACCTGCCCGTGCTGGGTTCGGAAGATGAATTCCTGGGCGGTGGCGTGTATGCGCTGGTCGGACCGACCGGCGTGGGCAAGACCACCACGCTGGCCAAGCTGGCGGCGCGCTGCGTGGCGCGCGAGGGCCGCGAACAGGTGGCGATGCTGACCACCGACAATTTCCGGATCGGCGCCCTCGAGCAATTGCAGATCTATGGCCGCCTGATGGGCGTGCCGGCGCATTCGGTGCGCGACGCGGGCGAACTGCGCCGCATCCTCGGCGAACTGGGCAACCGCAAGATCGTGCTGATCGACACCACGGGTATCAGCCAGCGCGATCGCCAGGTGGCGGAGCAGGCCTCGATGCTGTGTAACGCCGGCAAGCCGGTGCGCCGGCTGCTGGTGCTCAATGCCGCCAGCCAGGGCGATACGCTGGACGAAGTCGCGCATGCCTACCGCAATGGCGTGGGCGAGGACGTGGCCGGCTGCATCATCACCAAGCTGGACGAGGCCTCGCGCCTGGGCGCGGCGCTGGACACGGCGATCCGCCACCGGCTGCCGATCCATTATTCGTCGATCGGCCAGAAGGTGCCCGAGCACCTTGAATTGGCGCGCGCCGATGCGCTGATCGACCGGGCCTTCGCCATGGTCGAGCGCGCCCGCGCGCTGTATGCGCCCAGCGAGGCCGACATGGCGTCGCTGTGGTCGACGCCGCGCGAGACCGAGGCCGTCGATCCGGCGCGGCGGCGGCAACTGCTGGCGTCCGCCATCCTGCGTCCGCAAGCCGGCGCGGGCTCGATCGAAGCCGCCCAGAACCTGGACGACACCCTGGGCTGGCTCGATAGCGATCCGGCCTGCGTGCAGGCGCGCGCTTCCTGGCGCGAGTATGTCAGCGACGGCGCCGGCTCCAGCCTGGCGGCGTTGGGTGAAACGCCGCTGGCGATGGCGCGGCGCGAGTTCCCCACGGCCTGCGGCCGGCATCTGCTGGCGATGCACGGCAAGACCAGCATGAAGGGCGAGGGCTTGCCCGGTGGCACGCTGCTCAGCACGATGCTGATGAGCGACCGGGGCGCGGCCTTGGCGGCGCCGGCGCAGCAACTGGTGCTGCCGCATGGCATGCTGTCCTCGTTCGCGCCGGCGGCGGCGGCGCAGCCGGATACGGCATTGGCGCTGGAGGCGCGGGTGCGCTGGCTGGGCGAGCAACTGGCCCGCCTGCCGCTGGTGCATATGCTGGAAGCGGGCACCTCGGCCCTGTGGCAGAGCCTGAGCGGGCAGGGGGCCTCATGGGTGGCGCGCAGTCCGGGCGGCATGCGCGTGATCCAGGATGAATGTCCGACCAACCTGAATGCGGTCGGCAAGAGCGTCGGCTACCTGCCGGTGGGGCAGCCGGGCGACATGCCGGGCCTGCGGGCCGTGCCGGGCACCCGCCCGGCGCCGCTGGCGCTGTGGGCCTCGGGCACTGAGATCGGCCTGCCCGGCCGGGGCGAAGAAACACGCCTGCGCCTGGTGTGCGCGCGGCTGATCGATACCGCCAGCGGCGAGGTCGCGGGCCAGCTGTTTGGCCTGACCAACCTTGCGGCCAGCCAGGCGGATGCCGCCACGGTGGCGCGCTGGCTGGTGCTGCAGGAAGAAGCGCGCGCGGGCTTTCGCTACATGGCCAACGCCTGGCAGGCGTTGCCCGCGGTCGACGGCGCCCACACGCTGGCGCGGCAGTCGCTCATGGCGGGCCAGCTCGGCGCGGCCTGCTGGCAGCTGGCGCACGCGCCGACGGCGGACGGCGTGCGCGCCACCCTGTCGGGCGTGGTCAGTCCGGAGCGCAAGCTCACGGGCCGGCTATTGCCGGTGGCGCTGTTGAAGATGTTCGCGATGCTGGAAATGGCCGGAGGCGTCTGAACGGTTCCGGCATCCCCTGCGGGGCCTCGAAAGCAAACAGCCCGCGGATGCGGGCTGTTTGTTTTTGAAGCAGGGAGAGGCTAGCCGGCGACGATCGACTTGCGGCCCGGCGTGGCGCGGGCCCCGCGGCCCTGCGCGTCGTAGGTGGACGGGCCGCCCATGCCGCCCAGGTTGCGCAGCGCGTCCAGCGATTGCTGGGTGTAGCGCAGGTGCACGTCGATCAGGGCGCCATTGCGCAGGTTGATCTCGTTGGCGGAGGCGGACTTGGCCAGCAGTGCCTGCCAGACGCCGGACAGCTGCGGATGCAGTACGGCGGCCTGTTCGGTGCCGGCGTGCCCGGCGGGCAGGCCGATCTCGGCCAGCAGGCCGTCGCGCGTCTGGCTCAGGTCGACCAGCTGCTGGGCGACCTGGCTCTTGCGTTCGGTGATGTCATGCAGCGCGTCGACGTTGCCCGGCCCGACCAGCACTTTGGTCTCTTCTTCGAGGATGGAAGAAAACTCGGTGATCAAGGTGTCTTCCTGCCGCAGGCAGGCTTGCAGGGACTCGACTGGGCTCATGGTCATGCTCTGGCGTACGGTCGGAAGGCGATGGGGTTACTTCAGCAGGTCGCGGGCGCTGGCGATCAGGCCGTCGGCGATGCGGCTGGTGTCGATCTTGAGCTGGCCCGAGGCGATGGCTGCCCGGATGGCCGCGACACGTTCGACGTTGATGTCGTTCGAGCCGTCCTGCAGGGCGAGCATTTTGCGCGAGGCCGAGCTCAGCGCGACTTGCGAGCTGCTGGCGCCGCTGCCGCTACCGGCGCCGTAGGCCTGGGCGACCGAGGATTCGGCGCGAGGGCTGACGGCGTCGGCCGAGATGGGCCGGTTGGTGGTCGAATTGATTTTCAAGGTTTTCTCCGGAGGGCGTCCTGGGTCGATTTGCGACGGATCCGCCTACTTATGCCTCTGTAACGACAAGGTCGGAAGGAACTTTAGGGTAGGCGGCGCCTGGCCGCAACGCGATATGTAACAGTACCTATAGTTGTATTTCGACCAACCCCGCGTTGCGCACCACGCCGCTGACCACCTGTCCGCTGGCCGTGCGCACCTGGACCGTGGCGCCGGGCGCCGCATTGTCCAGCGCCTGGCCTTCGCTACTGACCACGAAACCCTTGCCGCGGGCGTTGATGCGCACATTCGAGCCGCGCACCACCGACTGGGCATTGCGCAGCGCGGCGCCCTTGACCGGCTGGCCGGCATTGATGCGGTAGGCCGCCGTCATGCCGACCACGGTCTGGGGGTTGGTGATGACGCCAGGGGGCAGGGCCACCAGGTCGCCGTCGCGCGGGGCGAGGTCGGCGGGCGTCAGGGCCTGGCCTGCCGCGATCATGCGCGAGGCGACATAGTAATGGCCCGGCACGCTGACCGTGGCCTGCACGTAGGTGGTCCAGGCCTTGGGGCCGTTGCAGCGCACGCCCACCGTCATGCGCGAACGGAGCTTCATGCCTGACGGCATAAATGGGGACAAAGCGTCGCAAGGGGCCAGCCGTTCGGCCCGGGGCGGGTCGATGGCGACCGAGGGCTCGCCAGGCAGGCCGGCCAGTTGTTCCAGCAAATAGGCCCGCGCGGCGATGGTGATGGCCTCGGGCGCTTGGACGGCGGCCTCTTGCGCCCGGGCGGCGGCAACGGGAGCCAGCAGCAGGGCGGCCAGGCAGGCGGCGCGCGCGCGGAGGTTTGCGGGGGATTTCATGATGTCTGAATTGTAGAAGGCCGCGTCGCTTGGCAATACGTGAATTGGATGAGAAATGACGGGTTATTTGGCTGATTGTGTTGTGCCACCCGACCCTATGATGCCGTCATCCAATGGGATAACGGTGCGTCCGCTGTCCCGGGTTTCATCCGTATTGAAGGCGACCCGATGCTAGACCGGCTTAACGAAGATTTCCGCTTCTTCCAGCAGTCCCTGGGGCTGCGCGCGCAGCGCCAGGAAGTGCTGTCCTCGAACATCGCCAACGCCGACACGCCGAACTACAAGGCGCGCGATTTCGATTTCAAGGCGGCGATGCAGAACGCCATGGAAGGCTCCAAGCGCCTGCCCGACACGTCGCTGACGCTGACCTCGGCGCGCCATATCCCGGCGAAGGCCGTGTCTGAAGGGCCGACCCAGATGCTGTACCGGCTGCCCTACCAGCCCAGCATGGACGGCAACACGGTCGACATGGACATCGAGCGGGTCCAGTTCGCCGACAACACCTTGCACTACCAAAGCACGATGCAGCTGCTGTCGGGGCGTATCCGCACCATGATGGCCGCCATCCAGGATTGATTTTCATAGGGAACCGCAGGCAATGTCCTTGTTGAGCATTTTCGATATCGCCGGTTCGGCGCTGAGCGCGCAATCGCAGCGCATGAACGTGGCGGCCAGCAACATGGCCAACGCCGACAGCGTGGTCGGCCCGGACGGCCAGCCGTACCGCGCCCGCCAGGTGGTGTTCCAGGTCAATCCCCCGGCCGGCCAGGCGCTGGGCCGCGAGATCGGCGGCGTGCGGGTGGCCGGCGTGGTGGTGGACCAGTCTCCGCTCAAGCAGGTCTACGACCCCAAGCATCCGCTGGCCGACGCCCAGGGCTATGTCAGCATGCCCAACGTCGACCCCGTGGCGGAAACCGTCAACATGATCGCGGCGTCGCGGTCGTACCAGGCCAACGTCGAGGTGCTGAACACCGCCAAGAGCCTGATGCAAAAGACGCTCACCATCGGCCAATCCTGATTCAAGAACTCTGCGCGCCCGCGCCGCCCGCGCGGAAATGACTCCTGATCAAGCGAACTCATGACCACTGTCGACCAAACCACAAGCAAGACCGCCATGGGCCTGGCGCAAACCGGCGCCAACAGCGCCAGTACCGCGCAGGGCCTGCAGGACCAGTTCCTGAAGCTGCTGGTGACGCAGCTCAAGAACCAGGATCCGCTGAACCCCATGCAGAACGCCGAGCTCACTTCGCAGCTGGCGCAGATCTCCACGGTGGAAGGCATCACCAATCTCAAGAACACCATGCTGGCCATCAGCGGCCAGATCGACGTGTCGCAATCGATGAACGCCGTGGCGATGATCGGCAAGGGCGTGCTGGTGCCTGGCTCGAACGTCAAGGTGGGCGTCAGTACCGAGAATCCCGCCGAGCGCGTGGTCACGCCCTACGGCATCGATCTGCAGAAGGATGCCGCCAAGGTGCAGGTGCGCATTGCCGACAGCAACGGCGCGGTCGTGCGCACCATCGAACTGGGCGAGCAGAAGGCCGGCGTGTACACGCTGGACTGGGACGGCAAGAACGACGCCGGCGTGGCGCTGGACGCGGGCGCGTACACCGTGTCCGTCCTGGCCACGGACGGCGACGACAAGAAGGTGGCCGCCGAAGTACTGAAGTACGGCAAGGTCAAGAGCGTGGCGTACTCCACCAACGGCCTGCGCCTGGACATGGGCCTGGATGGCCAGACCAGCATGCTGGACGTGCGCAAGGTGATCGGCTGAAGCGGGCCGGTTTGATTATCAGCCGGCGCCACGGCGGCGGTTTCCAAATTTAGAGATCAGCGAGAGAAAACATGGGCTTCGGACAAGGATTGAGCGGCTTGAACGCCGCGGCGCAGAACCTGGACGTCATCGGCAACAACATCGCCAACTCGGGCACCGTCGGCTTCAAGTCGTCGACCGCCTCGTTCGCCGACGTCTACGCCAGTTCGCGCGTCGGCCTGGGCACCAAGGTGGCGGCCATCACCCAGCGTTTCACGGTGGGCACGGTCAACGGCGGTGGCGGCGAATACGACATCGCCATCGACGGCGCCAAGGGCATGTTCCGCGTCACGGACGAGAGCGGCGCGATCATGTACACGCGCAACGGCGAATTCCTGGTCGACAAGAACAACTTCATCGTCAACGCGCAGGGCTATCGCCTGACCGGCTACCCCGCGGGCGCGATCGGCGCCAACCCGGTCGAACTGCAGTTGCCGACCGCCAACGTCGCGCCCAAGGCCACCACCACGGCCACCACGGTCGCCAACCTGGACGCCAACGCCAAGGTCATCTACCAGGTCGACACGGTGACCGCGCCGGCCGTGAACGGCTCGGTGACGATGACCGGTGCCACGCCGGCTTCGCCCGCCACTCAGTACAACTTCACGCGCGACGCAACCGGCAACATCGTCTGGGTGAACCAGCCGCCGGCCGGCACCTATGGCGCCGCGCCCAACCTGATCACGATCGACGCCGCCGGCGCCGTCACGACCGGCAACCTGGCCCAGGTGCCCGGCTACAAGGACTACACCGCGGCCGTAACGGAGGTCGGCAAGCCGTTCGACCCCAAGGTCACCACTAGCTACACCAACGCCTCGCCCATGACGGTCTACGACTCGCTGGGCAACTCGCACCAGGTGATGCAGTATTTCGTCAAGCGCGCCGCCGACGCCGCGGGCAACAGCGTCTACGACGTCTATTACTCGATTGACGGCCAGGCCATGGCGCCGACCACCGAGACGGGCGGCGTGTGGGGCAACCCGACCCAGTTCACCTTCAACAAGGCGGGCGTGATGACCAGCGCCACCACGGTCAACCTGTCGTTCGCGGCCCCGGGCGGCGGCACCACGCCGGCCGATCCGCTGGCTGTCTCCGTGAATTATGCCGGCACCACCCAGTACGGCAGCGCCTACGCGCTCAAGGCCGTGCCGGACGGCTACACCTCGGGTGAATTCCGCGGCATCAACATCGGCGCCGACGGCAGCCTGGTGGCGCAGTACACCAACGGCGAGACCTCGATCGTCGGCACCATCGTGCTGGCCGACTTCGCCAACCTGCAGGGCCTGCAGCCGGTGGGCAACAACGCCTGGAAGGAAACCGCCACGTCGGGCCAGCCGATCCTCGGCCAGCCGGGCAGCAACGGCCTGTCCAAGGTGGTGGGCCAGGCGACCGAGTCGTCCAACGTCGACATGAGCAAGGAGCTGGTCAACATGATCATCGCCCAGCGCACCTACCAGGCCAACTCGCAGACCATCAAGACCCAGGACGAGATCATGCAAGTCCTGATGAACCTGAAGTAATGCCTGACGGGCACGCGACGACACCGACGGAATAGGCAATGGATCGAATCATCTACACCGCCATGAATGGCGCAGCGCGGATCACGGAGCACCAGGCCGCGCTCTCCAACAACATGGCCAACGTGAACACGCCGGGCTTTCGCGAGCAGATCGCGCTGTACCGGTCGGTTCCGGTGAATGACGGCGTGAGCCTGCCGACGCGTGTCTCGACGGTGGCGTCGACGCCCCGCAACAACTTCGAAATGGGCAATATGCAGACCACCGGCCGCGACCTGGACGTGGCCCTGGCCAGCTCCAACGGCTGGATCGCGGTGCAGACCCCGCAGGGCGAGGCCTATACCCGCGCCGGCAGCCTGCAGGTGGGCGTGAACGGCCTGCTGCAGACCTCGCTGGGCCAGCCGGTGATGTCCGACCAGAACGGCATCATCGACGTGCCCGACCAGGCCGCGCTGACGATCACCTCGGACGGCACCATCACCGCCATCGGCGCCGGCGACGCGCCCAACAACATCCTCAACCTGGGCCGCATCAAGCTGGCCAACCCGCCCGAGGCGCAACTGGTGCATGGCGACGACGGCGTCTTCCGCCTGGCGCCGGTCAACGGCCAGCCGGCCCCGCCGGTGCCGGCCGATCCCAGCCTGCGGGTGCTGTCGGGCGTGTTGGAAGGCAGCAATACCAATCCCATGGCGGCGATGGTGGGCATGATCGAAAACGCCCGCCGCTTCGAGCAGCAGATGCAGGTGGTGCAGCAGGCGGATCGCAACGCCGAACGCGCCAACGGCATCCTCTCGGTTTCCTGATCCGGTCAGCCGATCCGAACCAAATAATTTTCGCGCGCGGCCGGGCCGCCGCACCAGGAGTACTTCATCATGATGCGTTCGCTGTGGATTGCCAAGACGGGCCTGGAAGGTCAACAGACCTCGATGGACGTGATTTCCAACAACTTGGCCAACGTCGCGACCAACGGCTTCAAGCGTGGCCGCGCCGTGTTCCAGGACCTGATGTACCAGACCCTGCGCCAGCCCGGCGCCCAGGTCGGCGACGCGACGCAGCTGCCGTCGGGCCTGCAGCTCGGTACCGGCGCCCGCGTGGCCGCCACCGAGCGCATCCACACCACCGGCGGCCTGAACAACACCGGCGGCGAGCTGGACGTGGCGATCAGCGGCCGCGGCTTCCTGCAGGTCGAGCTGCCCGATGGCACCCAGGCCTATACGCGCGACGGCGCGCTGCAGCGCGACCAGAACGGCCAGCTGACCACCGTCAGCGGCTACGTGATCCAGCCGCCCATGAACGTGCCCGACAACGCCCTGTCGATCTCCATCGGCAAGGACGGCATCGTCTCGGTGACGCAGCCGGGCGCGGCCGGCGTCAACGTGCAGATCGGCCAGTTGCAGATCGCCACCTTCATCAACCCCACGGGCCTGCAGAGCGTGGGCGAGAACCTGTACCTGGAAACCGACGCCTCGGGTCCGGCCAACCTGTTGCAGCCCGGCGTGGACGGCGCCGGCACGTTCATGCAGAACTACGTCGAAACTTCCAACGTGAACGTCGCCGAGGAACTGGTCAACATGATCACGACCCAGCGCGCCTACGAAATGAACAGCAAGGCCGTCAAGACCTCGGACGAAATGCTGGCCCGCCTGACCCAACTGTGATGCCCATGTCGTCTGTCCTGCGTCTGGTTTCGAGTGCTGCCCTGGCTTTGCTGGTGGCCGGTTGCGCCATGATCCCGCCCGAACCCATCGTGACCGGGCCGACGACGGCGGCGCCGCCGCCGCCGCCGATGCCGGCGGCGCAGCCCACCGGCTCGATCTACCAGCCCACGACTTACGGCAATTACCCGTTGTTCGAGGACCGCCGTCCGCGCAATGTTGGCGATATCGTCACCATCGTGCTGAACGAAAAGACCAACGCCTCCAAGAACGTCGCCACCAACACCAACCGCAGCGGCAGCGCCAGCCTGGGCATCACGGCCGCGCCGTCCTTCATGGACAGCTGGGCCAATGCCAACCTGAACACCGACGCCAAGGGCGGCAACGTGGCGCAGGGCAAGGGCGACAGCACCGCCAACAATGCCTTTACCGGCACCATCACCACCACCGTGGTGGGGGTGATGTCCAACGGCAACCTGCAGGTGGCCGGCGAGAAACAGATCGCCATCAACCGCGGCAGCGAATACGTGCGCTTCTCCGGAGTGGTCGACCCGCGTTCCATCACCGGGACGAACACCGTGTCGTCCACCCAGGTGGCCGACGCCCGCATCGAATACCGCAGCAAGGGCGTCATGGACGAGGTCCAGACCATGGGCTGGCTGCAACGCTTCTTCCTGATCGCTTCGCCGTTCTGAACATGAAACAACCCACTCCGATTTCCGCCTTGCTGTCCCTGCTGGCGCGCGTCTGTGTCGCGGCGGGGCTGTTGGCCGGCGCTTCGGCGGCGCATGCCGAACGGCTCAAGGACCTGGCTTCCATCCAGGGCGTGCGCGGCAACCAGTTGATCGGTTATGGCCTGGTGGTGGGCCTGGACGGCAGCGGCGACCAGGTGCGCCAGACCCCGTTCACGCAGCAGAGCCTGACCAACATGCTGTCGCAGCTGGGCATCACCGTGCCCGCCGGCAGCAACATGCAGCTCAAGAACGTGGCGGCCGTCATGGTGACGACGACCCTGCCGGCCTTCGCCCGGCCCGGCCAGACGCTGGACGTGGTGGTCTCGTCGATGGGCAACGCCAAGAGCCTGCGCGGCGGCACGCTGCTGATGACGCCGCTCAAGGGCGCCGACAGCCAGGTCTACGCGATCGCCCAGGGCAACATCCTGGTGGGCGGCGCCGGCGCCTCGGCTGGCGGTTCCAGCGTGCAGATCAACCAGCTCAACGGCGGCCGCATCAGCGGCGGCGCGATCGTCGAGCGCGGCGTGCCGACCACCTTCGCGCGCGACGGCTACATCTACCTGGAGATGAACAACACCGACTTCGGCACCGCCCAAAACGTGGTCAACGCATTGAACCGCAAGTTCGGGCAGGGCACCGCCACCGCGCTGGATGGCCGGGTGGTGCAGGTGCGCACGCCGATGGAGCAGGCGTCGCAGGCGCGCTTCCTGTCGCAGGTCGAGGACCTTCAGGTGACGCGCGCGCCCACCGTGGCCAAGGTCATCATCAATGCCCGCACCGGCTCGGTGGTCATGAACCGCACGGTCATGATCGAAGAGGCCGCCGTGGCGCACGGCAACCTGTCGGTCATCATCAATCGCCAGAACCAGGTGTCGCAGCCGGACACGCCGTTCACCGAAGGGCAGACGGTGGTGGTGCCGAATACCCAGATCGAAGTGCGCCAGGACAACGGCTCGCTGCAGCGCGTCACCACCAGCGCCAACCTGGCCGACGTGGTCAAGGGCCTGAACGCCCTGGGCGCCACGCCGCAAGACCTGCTGGCGATCCTGCAGGCCATGAAGACCGCCGGCGCCTTGCGCGCCGAGCTCGAGATCATCTGACCGCCATGGCGTACACCAACAACACCGCGCGCCTGGGCAGCCGCCAGGATTCCGTGTTCGACATGGGGCGCCTGTCGGACCTGAAGCGCGATGTGACCAAGGATCCGGCCAACCCCGGGACCGAACAGCAGAAGCAGGTCGCCAAGCAGTTCGAGGCGCTGTTCCTGCAGATGATGCTCAAGCGCATGCGCGAGGCGACCCCGAAAGAGGGGCTGTTCGACTCGCAGCAGACGCAGATGCTGCAATCCATGGCCGACGAGCAGCTGGCGCTGCACCTGGCCACGCCCGGCATCGGTCTGTCGCAATCGATCCTGGCGCAGATGCAGCAGGGCAAGCCGGGCGATCTGCCGGCCGAGGCGGTGCAGCGCCTGGGGCAGGGCACCGACCTGGACTTCCAGACCGGCGGCTCGCGGCAGGTGTCGGCGCTGATGGACGTGATGCGCAACAACCGCGCCAGCGACCGCGCCCTGGCCGCGGCCGAAGGCGCGCCCGAGCACGTCATCAATTTCGTCTCGAAAATGTCGCGCGCGGCCACGCTGGCCTCGCAGCAAAGCGGCGTTCCGGCCCGCCTCATCATGGGCCAGGCGGCCCTGGAGTCCGGCTGGGGCCAGCGCGAAATCAAGCACGAGGATGGCCGCACCAGCTACAACCTGTTCGGCATCAAGGCCGGCCCCAGCTGGAAGGGCAAGGTCGTCAACGTGCTGACCACCGAATACGAAGACGGCGTCGCGAAAAAAGTGACGCAACCTTTCCGGGCCTATTCGTCCTACGAGGAATCGTTCGCCGACTACGCCCGCCTGATCGGCAACAGCCCGCGCTACGAAGCCGTGACGCAGGCCCGCAACGAGATCGAGGCGGCCCGCCGCATCCAGAGCGCCGGCTATGCCACCGATCCGCAGTATGCGCAGAAATTGATCGGTGTCATGAGCCAGCTGCGTGGCGCCGCCGCCAAGGTGGATATTTCGCGCCAGATGTTGGAAGGACTCTAAATTTGGACGGCCGGTTGCCGTTAACCGGGTATCCAGACATATCAGTTGCGGTTACATACGGGGCATTGTCAGCATGAATCTGTATAAATTGGCGTTGGGCGGGCTGAATGCGTCCCAGGCAGGCCTGGCGACCACCGGCCACAATATCAACAATGCCACCACGGTCGGCTACAACCGCCAGCGCGTCATGATCTCGACCGCCGGCGCCCAGGCCACCACCAACGGCTACATCGGCCGCGGCGTCCAGGTCGACACCGTCGTGCGCAGCTACGACAGCTTCCTGTACAAGCAACTGGTGGGCGCGCAGGGCAGCGGCGCCCAGCTGCAGGCGCAGCTCGACCAGGTGTCGCAGGTCAACAACCTGTTCGCCGACCGCACCGTGGGCATCGCCCCGGGGCTGACCAATTTCTTCACCAGCATGAATACCGTGGCCAGCAAGCCGGCGGATCCGGCCGCGCGCCAGGACTTGCTGGGCAAGGCCAACAGCCTGACCACCCAGATCCGTTCGGCCTACCAGGAAATGCAGAACCAGCGCCTGGGCCTGAACACGCAGATCACCACCACGGTCGAACAGGTCAACAGCTACCTGACCCGCATCAACGACCTGAACAGCCAGATTTCCACCGCCCGCGCCAAGGCCGGCGGCAATCCGCCCAACGACCTGCTGGACCAGCGCGACCAGGCCGTGTCGGAACTGAACCAGCTGATCGGCGTCACCACTTACGAGCAGGGCGACAAGCTCAGCATCTCGCTGGCTTCGGGCGGGCAGGCGCTGCTGTCGGGCGACACCGTCTATCCCTTGCAGGCCGTGTCGTCCGCCAAGGACGTCAGCCGCACCGTCATCGCCTATACGTTGCCGGCCGGTTCCGGCGGCAAGACCGTGGCGGTTGAGCTGAACGACGCCGAAGTCACCGGCGGCAAGCTGGGCGGCCTGCTGCAGTTCCGCGCCACCTCGCTGGACTTCATGCAGGCGCAACTGGGCCAGATGGCCGTGGGCCTGGCGCTGTCGTTCAACGAGCAGCACCGCCAGGGCCTGGACACCGCCGGCAATCCCGGCACCGATTTCTTCAGCATCGGCAAGCCGCAAGGCGTGCCGAACGCCGGCAACAAGAGCGGCGCGCAGATCAGCGGCGAGTTCACCAACGTGAACAACATCAACGCCAAAGACTACGAAATCAGTTTCGACGGCACCAACTACATGGTGACGCGCCTGCCGGAAGGCACCCAGGTCTACAACGGCCCGGCCACCGGCACGCCGCCCACCGCCACCCTGGACCTGAACGCCGAGATGGGCGTCACGCTGACGATCGACTCGCCGCCGCAGGCTGGCGACAAGTGGGCGCTGTCGCCCACTCGCGATGCCGCGCGCGACATCAAGGTGATCATCACCGACCCGGAGAAAGTGGCCGCGGCCGACACCGATGGCGGTGACGCCAACGGCAAGAACGCGCTCAAGCTGGCGCAACTGCAGAACACCAAGGTGCTGGGCCACGGCACCATGAGCATCACCGAGATGTTCGGGCAGGTGGTCAACACCGTCGGCGTGCAGACCGCGCAGATTCAATCGGCCAACACCGCGCAGAAGAACCTTATCGCCCAAAAGACCGCCGCGCAGCAGGCCGTTTCGGGCGTGAACCTGAACGAAGAATACGTGAGCCTGTCGCTCTACCAGGAGCAATACCAGGCCAGCGCCCGCATCATCGACGTCGCCAGCACGCTGTTCGATACGCTGCTGGGCCTGCGCGGCTGATCGGATCGTTGAAATCGTGACCTATCAAGAAAAAATCGGAGCTTCCCCATGCGCCTGAGCACCTCCATGATGTATTCGAACGGCCTGAAGGGCGTCCTCGCTCAGGAATCCGACATGAACCGCCTGGTCGAGCAGGTGGGCAGCGGCAAGAAATTCCTGACGCCGGCCGACGATCCGCTGTCCGCCTCGCTGGCGATCAACGTGGCGCAGACGCAGAGCATGAACTCGACGTACGCGCTCAACCGCAACACGGCGAAGACCAACCTCGGCCAGGAAAACAACGTCCTGGACTCCATCACGACGGCGTTGGCCGACGTGCGTACCCGCGTGGTGCAGGCCGGCAACGGCACCTTCGCCGACAGCGACCGCCAGGCGCTGTCCACCGCCCTGAAGAACGCCCGCGACGCACTGCTGGGCCTGGCCAACAGCACGGATGGCAACGGCCAATACCTGTTCTCGGGTTACCAGGGCGGCGTGGTGCCCTATTCGCAGGACACCAACGGCAAGATCGTCTACAGCGGCGCCACGGGCGAACGCACCGTGCAGGTCGACCAGTCGCGCCAGATGTCCACCAGCGACATCGGCAGCGACATCTTCAACCGCGCCAACCCGGGTTCGCAGGCCTACGTCAGCACTGCCGCGCAGGCCAACACCGGCACCGCCCAGTTCAGCACCGTGTCGGTGACGCCGGGCAGCCCCAATATCGGCAAGGATTTCCGCCTGCAGTTCGAATCGGATCCGGCCACAGGCAACATGGGCTACCGCGTCATCACGACCGATCCCAACGCCAACCCGCCGGTGCCGCCCGTCACCACGCCGGCGCCGCCGGCCGCGCCGACCGTGTACACGCCGGATGCCGCCATCGATTTCGGCGGCGTGTCGGTGGTGATCAAAGGCACGCCCCAGAACGGCGACGTGATCGACGTGCAGAGCGTGCAGTCGGCCGACGTGGACATGTTCAATACGCTGGACAGCCTCATCAAGACGCTGGATTCGCCGATTGCCGGCGACCCGGTCGCCTTGGCCAAGCTGAACAACGAACTGGCCACGGCCAACAAGAAGCTGTCCACCAACTACGACAACGTGCAGACGGTCGCGGCGTCGGTGGGCGCCCGCATGAACGAACTGGACGCGCTGGACGCCACCGGCACGCAGAAGGGCCTGTCCTATTCGAAGTCGCTGTCGGATCTCGAGGACCTGGACTACTACTCCGGCGCCAGCCAGCTGGCGCTGCGCCAGGTGGCCTTGCAGGCCGCGTCGGCCGCGTTCATGACCATTCAAGGATCCAGTCTGTTCAGCCGCAAATAACGCGGTGAGTCCATAGGCCGTGCCCATGGGCGCGGCATGTTGCGCGCCCTTACGGACGCTTCCGGTGGATACCGGAGCGTCCGTGTGTGCGTACAGGGTAGGAATTTTGTCGTTTCACCTCGCATAACGTCGGGTATTTCATGCTTGTCAATTTGAAAGTTCGCACCTGCATCATTCTGGTGTTGTTGCTCTTCACGGGTGCCATGTTCCTGTCCAATGGCGTGGCCTGGATGGGCTTGAATTCCAGCAACACCAAGCTGGACCAGATCAACAGCGCCTATACGGACCGGGCGGTGCCGCTCAACCGCGCCTACACCGTGTTCCTGCGCGCGCGCCTGTTGTTGTCCACGTCGTTGATGGACATGCAGCAGGGCAAGACCGAACAGGCGGCGGCGCAGGCCAAGCGTTCCGAAGGCCTGATGCAGGATGCCTTCAAGATGATGGATGCCTTCCGCAAGGCGCCGCCGCTGGCGGGCACGGAAGCGCTCGGCCAGGCGCTGGAAGCCGCGCTCAAGGAGTACGACACCGTCCTCAAGGGGCAGGCGGCCGCGCTGTCCAATATGGCGATCCAGGACTATCTGAACCTGAACGACTCCGCCAGCAACGTCAATACCAAGTTCCGCGAAGCTGTCGATAACTACCTCAGCTTCATCGACAAGCGCACCGACGAGTTCGCGGCGCAGGCAGCGGTCGACCACGGCGTATCTCGCAGCGTCACCATCGCCTTGCTGGTGATCGCATTGGTGTTGGCGGTCGGCTGTTGGATATTCATCAACCGCACGGTGCTCAAGCCCCTGCACGAGGCGGGTGATCATTTCGAGAAGATCTCGGGCGGTGACTTCACCGGCCGTATCGAGGTGCGCAGCACCAATGAAATCGGCCAATTGTTCGCCGCCATCAAGCGCATGCAGGAGAGCCTGACCCGTACGGTGGCGACCGTGCGCCGCGGCGTGGACGAAATCAACGTCGGTTCGCGCGAGATTTCGGCGGGTAATACCGACCTGTCCAGCCGCACCGAGCAGCAGGCGGCCTCGCTGGAGGAAACCGCGGCCTCGATGGAAGAACTGGCCTCGACGGTCAAGCAGAACGCCGACAACGCGCGCCAGGCGAACCAGCTGGCGGCGAGCGCGTCGGACGTTGCCGAGCGCGGCGGTTCGGCGGTGGCCGAAGTGGTCAACACGATGCAGGGCATCTCGGCCAGCTCGCGCAAGATCTCGGAAATCGTGTCGGTGATCGACGGCATCGCGTTCCAGACCAACATTCTGGCGCTGAACGCAGCGGTGGAAGCGGCCCGCGCCGGCGAGCAGGGCAAGGGCTTCGCGGTGGTGGCGGGCGAAGTGCGCTCGCTGGCGCAGCGCAGCGCGCAGGCGGCCAAGGAGATCAAGGGCCTGATCGAGGACTCGGTGAGCAAGGTGGGCGCCGGTTCGCAGCAGGTCGAGCGCGCGGGCGCGACGATGCAGGAGATCGTGGCCTCGGTCAAGCGCGTGACGGACATCATGGGCGAGATCTCGGCGGCGTCCGAGGAGCAATCGAGCGGCATCGACCAGGTGAACCGCGCGGTGTCGCAGATGGACGAAGTGACGCAGCAGAACGCGGCGCTGGTGGAAGAGGCGGCGGCCGCGGCCGGTTCGCTGCAGGAACAGGCGCAGCGCCTGGCCGAAGCGGTGGCGGTGTTCAAGATCAACGCGGGCGACGTGATCGAGGTGCCGGCGCGCCAGCTGGCGCAGCAACACAGTGCGCCGCGGGTTGCCGCAGCGCAGACCGAAGCGCAGGTTTCGGCCGCCAGGACCGCCAAGCCTGCCGCTCAGGCGGCTGCCAAGCCGGAACCCGCGGCAGAGCCGGATCATTCCCCGGTGACGCCGCCCGCGGCGCCGGCGCCGCGGCTGGCCCAGCCGGTCCGTGCCCGGCCGACGGCCAACAGCGGCGCGACGGCGGCCAGGCCCCTGCGCCGGCCGGTCGTCAAGACCACCGATGCCACCGATGTCAAACCCGTCAAACCGGCACCGTCGGCTGCCCGCCGCGCGCCGCCGGCCGACGATGATTGGGAGTCTTTCTGACGGAGTGATCCGCCAGCGTATTGAATAGGCAGTAGAAAACACATCCCTTTTACGGCGGGGCGACGACAGCGTGTCGCCCCGACGGTTACCGGAAATATCGGAAAATGTTAAGCAATCTGAAGGTGCGCACGGGCTTGATGCTTGCCCAATTGGCAGTTGCCGTGGCCGCGCTGGTTGCCATTGCCCTGGGTTGGAGCAGCATGCGATCCAACGCCGAAGCGATCAACGCTTTGGATAGCCTGAGTGTCCAACAGAGCAATCTGGTCAAGGACTCTTACGTGCAGATGCTGCGCGCCACCATCCGTGCCGACATCGCCGCCGCGCAGCGGGCGGCCGGTGACAAGGCGGGGGCCGCCGAGAACACGCGCATCGTGCAGCAACTGCTGACGGATGGCAAAGCCAAGCTCGAACGTTTCAAGGCCATTCCGAAAACCACCGATATCGGCCGCGAGGCCGAAGGGCAGCTGCTGGCGTCGTTCAATGGCTTTGCCGAAGGCCTGCAGGCCATGCTGGGCGCCCTGGACCGCGGCGACAATGCCGAGTACCTCAAGCTGAAGAACACCAAGACCGCCGCGGCCAGCGGCGCGTTCTCCAAGCAGCTGACCGAATTCGCCAACACGATCACCGCCTACAGCGAGGAGCAGGTGGCGTCGTCGCGCGCCAATGGCGCGGTCATGACCTATGTGTATCTGGCGCTGGTGCTGGTGATCCTGGCGGTCTCGCTGGGCGCGTTCCTGTTCATGAACCGCGTGGTGCTGCGTCCGTTGCGTATGGTCGGCGAGAGCTTCGACCGGATCGCCGGCGGTGACCTGACCACGCGCGTCGATGTCCAGTCGACCAACGAGATCGGCGTGCTGATGGCCGCCGTCAAGCGCATGCAGGAAAGCCTGGCGCGCACCGTAGCGACCGTGCGCCGCGGCGTGGACGAAATCAACGTCGGTTCGCGCGAGATTTCGGCCGGCAACACCGATCTGTCCAGCCGCACCGAAGAGCAGGCGGCCTCGCTGGAGGAAACCGCGGCCTCGATGGAAGAGCTGGCCTCGACGGTCAAGCAGAACGCCGACAACGCGCGCCAGGCGAACCAGCTGGCGGCCAGCGCGTCGGACGTTGCCGAGCGCGGCGGTTCGGCGGTGGCCGAGGTGGTCAACACGATGCAGGGTATTTCGGCCAGCTCGCGCAAGATCTCGGAAATCGTGTCGGTGATCGACGGCATCGCGTTCCAGACCAACATCCTGGCGCTGAACGCGGCGGTGGAAGCGGCCCGCGCCGGCGAGCAGGGCAAGGGCTTCGCGGTGGTGGCGGGCGAAGTGCGCTCGCTGGCGCAGCGCAGCGCGCAGGCGGCCAAGGAGATCAAGGGCCTGATCGAGGACTCGGTGAGCAAGGTGGGCGCCGGTTCGCAGCAGGTCGAGCGCGCGGGCGCGACGATGCAGGAGATCGTGGCCTCGGTCAAGCGTGTGACGGACATCATGGGCGAGATCTCGGCGGCGTCCGAGGAGCAATCGAGCGGCATCGACCAGGTGAACCGCGCGGTGTCGCAGATGGACGAAGTGACGCAGCAGAACGCGGCGCTGGTGGAAGAGGCGGCGGCCGCGGCCGGTTCGCTGCAGGAACAGGCGCAGCGCCTGGCCGAAGCGGTGGCGGTGTTCAAGATCAACGCGGGCGACGTGATCGAGGTGCCGGCGCGCCAACTGGCGCAGCACCGCAGTGCGCCGCGGGTTGCCGCGCCGCAAGCTGAAACGGTTGCGCCGACGCCGGCGCCGGCCCCGACAGCCGCCGCACCCGCGGCACGCCAGACCGCGCCCGCGGCGCGCCTGACGCACAGCGCGCCGCGCGCCAAGACGGCGACGGCGGAGGCGGCCAGCGCGGCGCGTCCGCCGCGCCGCCCGGCCCCCCGCGCGGCGGCCAACGACGCCAAGCCGGCACCGGCGGCCACCCGCCGCCAGGCGCCGGCCGACGATGACTGGGAATCTTTTTGACGCCGGTCGAGACCGGTAAATGGGCAGGTATGCGAGGCTATCTACAACATCTTCTGGCAGCAGCGGCGATCACGGCGCTGATCACGGGCTGCGCGGCGACGGGCCACAATTTCGACCCGGGCAAGCTGTCGACGCTGACCCCCGGGCAGACGACGCTGGAAGAGGCCTCGCGGGCGCTTACCGCGCCTCCTGACAAGTTCTACAAACAGACCGACGGCACCTTCCTCGCCCTCTGGTCCTTCAAGATCACGTTTGTCGCCGACGGCTTGTACAGCCGCAAGGAAGCGCTGCTGCAGTTCGGCCCGGACGGCCGCCTGATGCGCCTCGTCGACAGCACCAATATTCTGCTGGAACCCTGGGAACGCCAGAAACTGCTCGGCCCCGCGCCCGCGCCTGACGCCAGTCAGGAATGGGCGCAGCAGCCGGCGCCGGCCCCCCAGGTGGAAACCATCGTCATTCCGGTGCCGGCTGCGCCGCCCGAACCGACGCGCCAGGGGCGATAGGCCCCGTTCCGCGGAGAGCGTGCCGGCCCCCGGGCCGGCGCGTACGTCGCCCTGAAGCGTGCCCGCTCCGCAAGGATGGCGCGCCAGGGTGGTTTTTCATTTGGTCAGAGCTGTACCTGAGGGATGGGGAAAGAATATGGAAGCGAGTCTGGAATCCGGAGCGAAGTCCGGCAAGGTCGGTAAGAAAAAGGCCGCGCGCGCGCCCAAGGTGAAACGCAAGATGAGGCTGCGCGATGCCCGTGTCGGCACGATGCTGCTGTGGGTGATGGCGTTCTTCGCCGTGTTGATCGCGGCTGTCGGCGGACTGGCTGCCTTCTTCCTGCAGCACAACTATGAATCGATCCGCCAGGTCAATGAGCTGACCGAACGCGCCAAGCAGGTTGAAGTCATCAACAGCGACATGCTGCGCGCCCGCGTCAGCCTGATGGTCGCCGCCCGCCACCTGCAGGAATCCGGCTGGGGCAGTGGCGAGAACTCGGCGCGCGACGCCGCCGCCGCGCTCAAGGGCGCCACCGATCTGTTGACGGGCGTGCGCAGCCGTTTCGCGGAATTCCAGAAGAACATGCTGCAGGACGACACCGGCCGCCAGCTGTCGATGAACCTGGTCCGCCGCTACCGCTCGTATATCGATGACGGCGTCGACACCATGGTCGAGGCGCTGCGCAGCGAGGACTATTCCACTTTCTACATGGTGAACAACGAGTACGGTACGCCCCGCAGCGCGGCCTTCATCGAGGCCATCGCCGAGTTCAGCAAGTACATCGACGCCCAGCAGCAGGCCACGATTGACCAGGCCGAGGCCAATTTCAACCGTGCCATGGTTGCCGTGGCGGTTGCGGTGGCGCTGGCACTGGCGCTGATGGTGTTCTGCCGGGTGCTGTTTGGCCGCCTGGTGGTGCGCCCGCTGGTCGAGGCTGGCCAGCATTTCGACAAGATCGCCGCGGGCGACCTGACCAGCCGCGTCGAGGTGCGTTCACACAACGAAATCGGCCAGCTGTTCGCGGCCCTCAAGCGCATGCAGGAAAGCCTGACCCGCACCGTGTCCACGGTGCGCCGCGGCGTCGATGAAATCACGGTCGGTTCGCGCGAGATCTCGGCCGGCAACACCGACCTGTCCAGCCGCACCGAAGAGCAGGCGGCTTCGCTGGAGGAAACCGCGGCCTCGATGGAAGAGCTGGCCTCGACGGTCAAGCAGAACGCCGACAACGCGCGCCAGGCCAACCAGCTGGCGGCGAGCGCGTCGGACGTTGCCGAGCGCGGCGGTTCGGCGGTGGCCGAAGTGGTCAACACGATGCAGGGCATTTCGGCCAGCTCGCGCAAGATCTCGGAAATCGTGTCGGTGATCGACGGCATCGCGTTCCAGACCAACATTCTGGCGCTGAACGCGGCGGTGGAAGCGGCCCGCGCCGGCGAGCAGGGCAAGGGCTTCGCGGTGGTGGCGGGCGAAGTGCGCTCGCTGGCGCAGCGCAGCGCGCAGGCGGCCAAGGAAATCAAGGGCCTGATCGAGGACTCGGTGAGCAAGGTGGGCGCCGGTTCGCAGCAGGTCGAGCGCGCGGGCGCGACGATGCAGGAGATCGTGGCCTCGGTCAAGCGCGTGACGGACATCATGGGCGAGATCTCGGCGGCGTCCGAGGAGCAATCGAGCGGCATCGACCAGGTGAACCGCGCGGTGTCGCAGATGGACGAAGTGACGCAGCAGAACGCGGCGCTGGTGGAAGAGGCGGCGGCCGCGGCCGGTTCGCTGCAGGAACAGGCGCAGCGCCTGGCCGAAGCCGTGGCGGTGTTCAAGATCAACGCCGGTGAGGTCATCGAAGTGCCGGCCCAGCAATTGGGCGGCTATCAGGCTCCGACCCTGACGCAAGACTGATCCAGACGGGGCCGGCGCCCCGTCGGACAAGGCGCGCGGCCGCAACGGCCGTCACCCCAGCCGACCCGACGCCCGTTCGCGGACGCCGGGTCGAATGCTGTCCGCCGGTCGGACCTTATATCTCGATGGCTTAAGTTTTCGAAAATATTGCCGTTCATAGTCATAACGCCCAAAATACGGGCGGCGAAAAATTTCGGCAGGACCGCACGGCATCGGCATGCGCAGGTCGCGAGGCCGGACGGGTGGATAGCGGCCGGGCGCCAGGCCCGGCGCCCGCCGTGGCTGACCGTTCGCCGCCGCATACGATGTAACGGAGACCCGCTGTGCGTGTGAACCTTCCTGTCAATGATGTGGAAACCAAGCTGCGCGAAGATCAATACCTGATCTCACGCACCGATACCAAGGGTCGCATCCTCTACGCGAATCCGGCCTTTATCGAAGTCAGCGGCTTTTCGCGCGAGGAACTGATCGGCAAGGCTCACAACGTCGTCCGCCATCCGGACATGCCGCCGGAAGCCTACGCGGACCTGTGGCGTACCCTGCAGGCGGGTGAATCCTGGCTGGGCCTGGTCAAGAATCGCCGCAAGGACGGCGGCTACTATTGGGTGCTGGCCAACGCCACGCCGATCGTCGAGAACGGCGAGGTGGTGGCGTATTCGTCGGTGCGGGTGCGGCCCAGCGACGCCCAGATCGAAATGGCCGAGGAACTCTACGCGCGCATACGCGAAGGCCGCGCCCGTGGCGTGCGCATCCTGCGCGGCCGCCCGGTGCGGGCGGGCTGGCGCCGCGGGCTGGACTTGCTGGCCTTCCCGTTCCGGCGCAATGTGCGCGGCCGCATGTTCCGCCACGCGCTGCTGTCCTCGGGTATCGTGGTGGCGGCGGGCGTCTATGGCCTGCGGGCCAATTGGGATACGCTGGACGCGACCGGCGCCGGGGTGGCTTGTGGACTGCTGGCGCTGGGCGTGGCCGGGATCTTCGCGCTGGGCTGGCGCCTGAGCCGGTCGCTGCTGGATCCCATGGTCGAGGCCGCGAACATGGCGCGCCAGGTTGCCGCGGGCAACCTCACCACCCAGATCGTGGCCGAGTCCGACGACGAGATCGGCAGCCTGAATTTCTCGCTGGAAGTCATGCGCAAGAGCCTGGTCGGCATCGCCCAGGACGTGTACCGCGGCATCGAAGGCACCACGCAGGCGGCGGTGCATATCGCCCGCGGCAACCAGGAACTGGCGGGCCGCACCGAAGGCCAGGCCGCCTCGCTGCAACAGACGGCGGCGAGCATGGAACAGCTGACATCCACCGTGCGGCAGAACGCGGACAATGCGCGGCAGGCCAACCAACTGGCCGCCAGCAGCATGGACGTGGCGCGGCGCGGCGGCGTGGCGGTGGGGCAGGTGGTCAACACCATGCACGGCATTTCGGACAGCTCGCGCAAGATCGTCGACATCGTCAGCATCATCGAGGGCATTGCCTTCCAGACCAACATCCTGGCGCTGAACGCGGCGGTGGAAGCGGCGCGCGCCGGCGAATCCGGCAAGGGCTTCGCGGTGGTGGCAGGGGAAGTCCGCAGCCTCGCGCAAAAGAGCGCGCAAGCCGCCAAGGAAATCAAGGGCCTGATCGAGGACTCTGTCGAACGCGTCAGCGAAGGCTCGGCGCAGGCCGAGCAGGCGGGCGCGACGATGCAGGAGATCGTCGATGCGGTGCATCGCGTCACCGACATCATCGGCGAGATCTCGCAGGCCTCGCAGGAGCAGTCCAGCGGCATCGAGCAGGTCGACAGCGCCGTGTCGCAAATGGACGTGATGACGGTGCAGAACACGGCGCTGGTGCAGGAGCTGGGCGGGGCGGTGCTGCAACTGGGCAACCAGTCGGGCGCGTTGCGCGAGACCATCCGGGTGTTCCGCCTGACCGGACAGCAGTGACGTCTGCGCCATCGAAAAAAACGGCCCGCGCGGGCCGTTTTTTTCATGCGATCGCCAAGACGGCCGGGAATCCGTGCCGAACTTGCCGGCGTGTCGCCGGAAGCTAGCGTCCGGCCAGCGCGTCGGTCACCCGGCTCATGGCCGACAGTCCGGATTCGAACAACGATTCCAGGAAGGGACCGGAGTTCGGCAGTACCACGGTCAGCAGCACCACGCCGACGATCAGGCTGACCGGGAAACCCACCGAGAACACCGACAGCTGCGGCGCGGCGCGGTTCAGGATGCCCATGGCCAGGTTGATGGTCAGCAGCGCGCAGATCAGCGGCAGCGCCAGCAGCAGGCCGGATACGAACACGGTCTTGCCCCATTCCACCACCACGCCCCAGCCGTTCTGGTGCAGCTGGATCGCGGCCACCGGCAGCGTGTCGAACGACCGTACCAGGGCCGCCAGCACCAGCAGGTGGCCGTCCAGCGCCAGAAAAGTGAGCATGGCGACGATGTTGAACAGGCGCGACAGCACGGCGGTGTTGGCGCCCGTGCCGGGATCGAAGAACGAGGCGAACGACAGGCCCATCTGCAGGCCGACGAATTCGCCGGCGGTCTGCACCGCCGCGAACACCAGCCGCATCGTGAAGCCCATGGCGATGCCGATCAGCACCTGCTGCATCACCATCCACAGGCCCGCGAACGAGCCGGGCGCGATCGGCGGCGCCGGGTCGAGCGCAGGGCTGACGGCCACGGCCAGCACGAAGGCCAGGCCGATCTTGACCTTGACGGGAACGGTGGATTCGGAGAAGAGGGGAGCGGTGCCCACCAGCGCCAGGATGCGCACGAACGGCCAGAGGAACTGGCCGATCCAGCCATTGAGCTGTTCGATGGTGAAGGAAAACATGCGGGCGCGTCCCGGAGTGCGGCGGCGCGCGCCGCTACGACACCAGGCCGGGAATCTGCCCGATCAACTGGCGGATGTAGTCGACCATGATGCCGATCAGCCAGGGACCCAGCAGCACCAGCACGCCGCACATGGCCAGCAGCTTCGGGATGAACGACAGGGTCATTTCGTTGATCTGGGTGGCCGCCTGGAAGATGCTGATCACCAGGCCCACGATCAGGGTGATGACCAGCAGCGGACCGGCCATCGCGAGCGCGATCTTCATCGCCTGGTAGGTCATGGTCATGACGGTTTCGGCGGTCATGGCGATTCCCTATTGGTAGAAGCTCTGGGCCAGCGAGCCCATCAGCAGGTTCCAGCCGTCGGCCAGCACGAACAGCATCAGCTTGAACGGCAGCGCCACGGTGACGGGCGGCACCATCATCATGCCCAGCGCCATCAGCACGCTGGCCACCACCAGGTCGATGATCAGGAACGGAATGAAGATGGTGAAGCCGATCTGGAAGGCGGTCTTGAGTTCGCTGGTGATGAAGGCCGGCACCAGGATGCGCAGCGGCACCTGCGAGGGGTCTTCCAGCGCCGGCTGCTTGGCCAGGTTGGCGAACAGCGCCAGGTCGTTCTCGCGGGTCTGGTGCAGCATGAAGGTGCGCAGCGGACCGGCGGCGCGCTCGACCGCGGCCTCGAACTGGATCGAGCCCTCGGACAGCGGCTTGTAGGCGTCGGTGTAGATCTTGTCGAACACCGGCGACATCGTATAGAAGGTCAGGAACAGCGCCAGGCCGATCAGCACGTGGTTGGGCGGCGACATGGCCGTGCCCATGGCGCTGCGCAGCAGGCCGAGCACGATGATGATGCGGGTGAAGCCGGTCATCATCAGCAGCGCCGCGGGCAGGAACGACAGCGACGTCATCAGCAGCAGCGTCTGCATGCTGAGCGAATAGGTTTCGGAACCGCCCGGGCCCGGCGTCGCGGTCAGGGCCGGCAGCGTCGCCTGCGCCACCACGCCGGCGGGGAACAGGGCCAGGCCCAGCAGGGCGGCGGCGGCCAGCAGGGGGAGCGCGCCGCGGCGGGCGCGAGGGGAGTTGGGCAAGCTCATGGTGTGAAAACGCGCGCGCCGGCTAGCGGCGCTTGAGCGCCTGGCCCAGTTTGGCCGCGAAGGCGGCGGTGGGCAAGGGCGCGGCCTGCGGCAGTTCGCCGGCGGGCAGGGTATGCAGGGTGTTGAGCTGGCCGGGGCTGACGCCCACGACCACCCAGGTGTTCTCGATCTCGACGACGACGATGCTCTGCCGCGCGCCGATCGGCAGGCTGGCGACCTGCTTGAGCAGGTTGCCGCCGCCGCGCTGCGTCAGGCCGGCGCGGCGCGCCAGCCAGGCCGCGGCCAGGATGGCCGCCAGCACCAGCACCAGGCCGATGATGACGCGCAG
Source organism: Achromobacter sp. CSND-B12 (assembly GCF_052906545.1). Classification (NCBI taxonomy): domain Bacteria; kingdom Pseudomonadati; phylum Pseudomonadota; class Betaproteobacteria; order Burkholderiales; family Alcaligenaceae; genus Achromobacter; species Achromobacter sp. CSND-B12. The sequence goes on from NZ_JBREGJ010000001.1 coordinate 5,939,795, forward strand.
CAGGGCGGAATCGTTCATCACGGGCGTGGCTTCAACGGCGGTTGTTGAGGCGGTTGATGCGTTCGGACGGGGTGATGATGTCGGTCAGGCGGATGCCGTACTTGTCTTCCACCACCACCACTTCGCCCTGGGCGATCAGGTAGCCGTTGACGAAGATGTCCATCGGTTCGCCGGCCAGGCCGTCCAGCTCCACCACCGAGCCCTGGCCCAGTTGCAGCAGGTTCTTGATGGTCAGGCGGGTGCGGCCCAGTTCCACCGTCAGCTGGACGGGCACGTCCATGATCAGGTCGATGTCGGTGCCATTGCCGGCGGCCGATCCGGCCAGCGGCTTGAACACCGATTGCGCGGCTGATTGGGCGGCAGGCGCGGCGGGGGCCGGTGCGGCCGGAGCAGCAGCAGCGGGCGCGGGCGCCGGCGCGGCGGCCGCGGGCGGCGTGGCCGCGGTCTGCTCGGCCATGGCGGCGGCCCAGTCGTCCTGGGCGGGCTTCAGGCCGTCCGCCTGGGTGGGCGGATTGGCGCGGGATTGTTCGGCGAGCGCGTCGGCCCAGTCGTCGGCCGGGGACGAGCCGGAGCCGGGCTCGTTCTTGTCAGTCATGGTCGGGGGCCTCGTTTGATTCGGTATCGTGGGTAAACATGTTTTGCACGCGCAGGGCGTACTGGCCGTTGAAGACGCCGTAGCCGCATTCCATCAGCGGCACGCCGTCGACGTGGGCGATGACGGTCTGCGGCACATCCACGGGCAGGATGTCGCCGACCTTCATGCGCATCAGTTCGCGGATGCTGGACGGAATGCGGGCGAATTCGGCGACCACGTCGATGTCGGCGCTGCGCACCTGGCGCGAGAGCTGCTGCGACCAGCGCTGGTCGACTTCCTCGAGCGTGGTTTCCTGCAGCGGCCGCGTGAGCAGGTCACGCACCGGCTCGATCATGGAGTAGGGCAGGCAGATGTTGAGGTCGCCGCCGGTCGCGCCGAATTCGATGTGGAAGGAGGTGACCACCACCACTTCATTGTTGCCGGTGATGCTGGCGAACTTGGTGTGCATCTCCGAGCGCACGTAATCGAATTCGATCGGATAGACGGGATCCCAGGACTTGCCGTAGCTTTCCAGGGTCAGGTTGAGCAGGCGCCGGATGATGCGCTGCTCGGTGGTGGTGAAGTCGCGGCCTTCGACGCGCGTGTGGTAGCGGCCATCGCCGCCGAACAGGCTGTCGATGACCAGGAACACCAGGTTCGGGTCGTAGGTGAACAGGGCGGTGCCGCGCAGCGGCTTCATCTGCACCATGTTCAGGTTGCTGGGAACCGGCAGGTTGCGTTCGAAGTCCGCGTACTTCTGGATCTTGATGGAACCGACGGTGATGTCGGCGCTGCGGCGCATGAAGTTCAACAGCACGCTGCGCATCTGCCGCGCGAAACGTTCGTTGATGAGCTCCAGCGTCTGCATGCGCCGGCGCACCACGCGGTCCGGCGAGCTCAGGTCATAGGCGCGGGCGCCGTCGTTGGGGCCCGCGGATTCCTTTTTGCTGTCGCTCTCGCCCGTGACGCCGGCCAGCAGCGCGTCGACTTCGTCCTGCGAAAGAAACGCCTCGTAGGCCATGCTTATTGCACCACGAACGCCGTATACAGTACGTCGGTGACATACTGGCCGTCCGGCAGGGGCGCGAACGGGCGATTGACGGCTTGCTTGATGGCGTTGGCCATGTCGGTCTTGCCCTGTTGCGTCTGCACGCCGGTGGGCGATTGCGAAGACAGCACCATCAGGATGCGGCTGCGCACTTCAGGCATGTACTTTTCCAGGCGGATGCGGGTCTGTTCGTCGCTCACGCGCAGGGTCAGGCCGACGTGCATGATGCGTTCGGTGTCGGCGTTCTGCAACGTGACCGTGAAGGCCTCGATCGGCACGAAGATCGGCGCCGGCACGGCAGCCGGCGTCGTGGGCGGGGCGACGAACGTGGTCGGCGTGGCCTGCGGGCCGGCGGCGCCGGGCTGGCCCGGCTGGTTGCCGGTCTGGCCCACGCCCAGTTGCACCGGCGCGCCACCGCCTTGCGGCTGCATGCGCTGCGCGATGAACCAGGTCGCGCCGGCGCTGGCGGCGGCCACCAGCAGCAGCACCAGGATCATGAGCAGCGGACGAAGAATGCGGCCTATGCCGCCGGAGCGTGTCGGAAGCGGGCCGCGCGGCGGCATGGTTGTGGGTTTGGAAGTCGCCATCTCGGTGTCGATGCGTGTTTTGCCGCTGATGAAAACGGATTCTTAGTGGATGAAAGCATTCTGCCCGAAATCGCGCCCCCGATTGGAGGCGAAAAACAGGGCGAAAGCCGTGTATCTCAAGCTATTGCTGCACCGCCCGCAACCGTTGCCAGCCGCGGGCCGCGTGATTGTTACGCGAAGGTGTCGACCAGCGCATTGGCGTTGCGCGCAGCCGTCACGGTGGCCGCCTGGCCATCGATCGCGGCATCGGCCACCGCGGCGCCATTGCCGCCGCCCTGGCGTTGCGAACCGCCGCCATTGTGCTGGGCGAATTCCTGCTGCGCGGCCTGTTCGCCAACGCTGGTCTGGCCCAGCGAGATGCCGGCCTGGGCCAGCGCCTGCTGCAATTGCGGAATCGCGGTTTCGATGGCCTGGCGCACCGAGGCGTGGGCCGACACGAACGAAGCGCTGGCGACGCCGTCGGCCAGGTTGATGCTGACGCGCAGCGGGCCGAGGTCGGGCGGGTCCAGGCGCAGTTCGGCGGTCTGGGTGCCCTGGCGCACGTTGTTGCTCATCACCACCATCTGCTGGCCCAGTTCGGTGCCCCAATGGGTGCCGCCGACCGGCGTGGCGACCTGCAGCATGACCGGCACGTTGGGCACGGCGACGCTGGCGGGGTTGGAGACGGGAGCCGGCTGCTGACGCTGGCTGGCAGCGGCGATCGCCTGCGCCAGGTGATCCTGGGCGTTGGTGGCGTGCTGCGGCAGCTGGAACTGTTGCGCGGTGCTGGGCAACGGCGCGGCCGGGTCTTCTTCGGTGCGGGCGTGTTGCGGCAAGGCGGGCGCGGCTTCGGGCGCGGCGACACGCGGGTTGGCCGCGCGCGGGGCGGCGGCTTCGGGCGCCGGACGCGGCAGCTCGGCTGCCGGCGCAGTCTTGACGGGGGCCGCTTCGACGGCGGGCGCGGAGCCCGCCTTGACGGCGGCGGTGACCACCGGCTGCGCGACCTGGGCGTCGCGGCTGGCCAGGGCCGCCGCGGCCTCGGCCTGCTGCGCGGTGGCGGGCACCGGCGTGCGCGGCGTTGCGATGGCATCGTTGGCGGTGAGCGCGGCCTGCACCACGGCGGCGCCGCTGCCAATGGCCGTGGCGGCGGCCTGGGCATTGCCCCGCGCCAGCTGAACCTGCTCGGCGGCCTGGGCGGCGATCTCGAGCGCCTGCTCCGGCAACACGACCGGCGTGGCCGGTTGCTGCGTGGCGGCGACGGCAAGCGCGCCGGCCTCGGCCTGGGCCGCGGTCTGCACGGCGTTGTCGATGGCCGAGGCGGCGGCGTCTTCGGCGTTGCCCGCGGCATCGCCGGAGGTCTTGCCGCCGGACGCGGGCGTCTTGGCGCCGTTGTTATTGGCCGGCCGCGCGTCGGCGGACGGGTTGGGACGCTGCTGGGCCAGCACGTCGGAGAACGACGGGCCCTTCTTGGTCGAGGCGGCCGCGGACTTGGCGCCGAGCGTGTCGGCGATCGAGACCGGCGCGGCGGGCGCGATGGCGGGGGTGGGCAGGGGAGCGGTCATAGCGGGCTTCCTGTGGGCAATTAATGCATTCCAGCCTGGCGCTGGACCAGGCGGGCGGAGTATTCGTCGTTGGCGCGCTGCTCGCGGCGCGATTCCACCACGGCCTGGGCGCGCAATTCACGCTGCGCCAGGGCGTCGTACGAGTTGAGCTTGCGCTTTTCCTGCTGCCAGTACAGACGGCCCTTGGCCAGGTTCTCGTCGGCCTGGCGCAGCACGTTCTGCTGCTGGCCGATGGCATCGTCCAGGGTGCCGATGAAGCGCTGGTAGTTGTGGCAGTCGCTGGCCGACATGCCGGTCGTCATGGCCTGCTGCAGGCGTTCGAGGTAGTCCTGGCGGTAGTCCTGCAACATGCCGAGCTGGCGTTCGGCATTGGTGCGCTCGGTGCTGAGCCGGCCCAGCAGGCGCGCGGCTTCGTCCGTGCTTTCCTTGGCCAGGTTGATCAGCATGTCCAGGGGCAATTGGCTAGGCATAGGTATCCCTCAATTCGAAACTGGCGCGCAGTTGTTCCACCGCATCCTCGTAGCCGACGTTTTCGCCGATATCCTGTTGCAGGAAGGCTTCCAGGCGCGGGTAGCGCGCGATGGCATCGTCCAGCTGCGGGTCATTGCCGGCGGCGTAGGCGCCCACGGCGATCAGGTCGCGGTTGCGCTGGTAGCGCGACAGCGTCTGCTTGAAGCGGCGCACCACCGAGAACTGTTGCGGCGTGATCAGCGAGGTCATGGCGCGCGAGATCGACGCCTCGATGTCGATGGCGGGGTAGTGGCCGGCTTCGGCCAGGTGGCGCGACAGCACCACGTGGCCGTCCAGGATGGCACGGGCCGAGTCGGCGATCGGGTCCTGCTGGTCATCGCCTTCGGCCAGCACGGTATAGAACGCGGTGATCGAGCCGGCCTTGCCGTTCGGGCCGGGCGCGCCCATGCCGGCGCGTTCGACCAGGGTCGGCAGCTTGGCGAACACCGAAGGCGGATAGCCCTTGGTGGCGGGCGGCTCGCCGATGGCCAGCGCGATTTCGCGTTGCGCCATGGCGTAGCGGGTGAGCGAATCCATGATCAGCAGCACGTCCAGGCCCTGGTCGCGGAAGTGTTCCGCCAGGCGCGTGGCGTAGGCCGCGCCCTGCAGGCGCAGCAGCGCCGAGACGTCGGCCGGGGCGGCCACCACCACCGAGCGCGCCAGGCCTTCCGGGCCCAGGTTGTGCTCGATGAATTCCTTGACTTCGCGGCCCCGTTCGCCGATCAGGCCGACCACGATGATGTCGGCCTTGGTGTAGCGGGCCATCATGCCCAGCAGCACGCTCTTGCCCACGCCGGAGCCGGCGAACAGGCCCATGCGCTGGCCGCGGCCGACGGTGAGCAGGCCGTTGATGGCGCGCACGCCGGTATCGAGCACGGTGTCGATCGGGGCACGCGACAGCGGATTGATCGGCTGGGCCGAGAGCGGCGCCAGTTCGGCGCCGGTCAGCGGGCCCAGGCCGTCCAGCGGCCGGCCGGCGCCATCCAGCACGCGGCCGAGCAGGGCGTTGCCCACCGGCAGGTGGCGGCCCAGCTGCGGCTTGGCGTTGCCGTTCAGCTCGGCCTTGCGCGGCAGCGGGATCTGGCGCTGCACCGGCGGTTCGCCGGGCACCACGCGGGCGCCGGGCGGCAGGCCGGAAATGTCGGCCTGCGGCATCAGGTAGAGGGTGTGGCCGTCGAAGCCGACCACTTCGGCATCGGCCCAGTGGTCGTGGCCGCGCGCGATCTCGATGCGGGCGGCGGCCCCCACGGGCAGGCGCAGTCCGGTGGCGTGCAGCACCAGGCCCGTGGCGCGCGTGATCTTGCCGCTGACCAGCCAGGGGTCGGTCGAGGCGGCGCGGATCGAACCGATCTGCAGCTGCGTCTGCCAGCGGTCGATCACGGGCACGGCCGGTTGGCCGGGCTGCGCGGGGGCCGGATTGGCGCTCACGCCGGCTCCTCCCAGTTGACGTTGCGGCCCAGCGAGGCCGCGACGCGGCGCCAGCGGGTCTGCAGGGTGGCGTCGATGTCGCCGAACGGCGTCTCGGCGCGGCAGCCGCCGCGGGCGATGGATTCGTCGGCCAGCACGCGCCAGTGGCCTTCCTTGAGCTCGTCGGCCAGGTGCAGGCGGATCAGCTCGATGTCGGCGGGGTTGGCCCACAGGCGCATCTGGCCGCCGGCGGTGGGATTGATGTGCAGCACTTCGCGCACGGCGCTGGCGACGGTCTCGGGCTGTTCGGCCAGGGTGGTGCGCACGACTTGCTGGGCGATGTCCAGGGCCAGCGTCAGCAGGCTCTGGCCCATCTTTTCTTCCAGCGAGCCGACCGATTCGGCGCAGGCCTGCACCAGCGCGTGCAGGTGTTGCGCTTCCTGCGCGCCTTGTTCGCGTGCCTGGGCCAGGCCCTCGGCGTAGCCGGCTTCGCGGCCGGCGGCCAGGCCCGCTTCATGGCCTTCGGCGCGACCGGCTTCCAGGCCGGCGGCATGGCCCTGCGCGTAGCCTTCCTCGCGGCCTTCGGCGATGGCCTGGGCGCGCAGCTGGGCCATCACCACTTCCGGGTCGGGGCCCGGGTCGGGTTCGGGCTCGGGTTCGACTTCGACGGGCGGCGGCTCGTCGAACGACAGCATCTGCCAGCGCCGCCAGGCGGCACTGCGCGAGATGAGCGTCGACTGGCCGGTATCCGCTTCAGACATACGCGTCGTCTCCGGAGTTGCCCAGCACGATCTGGCCGCTCTCGGCCAGGCGGCGGGCGATCTGCAGGATCTTCTTCTGCTCGGTCTCGACCTTCGACATGCGGATCGGGCCTTGCGCTTCCAGGTCCTCGCGCAGCATCTCGGCGGCGCGGCTGGACATGTTGCGCAGGAACTTGGCGCGCAGTTCTTCCTGGGCGCCCTTGAGCGCGACCATGAGCGTGTCGTTGTCGATTTCCTTGAGGATGAGCTGGATCGCGCGGTCTTCGATGTCGAGCAGGTTGTCGAACACGAACATCTCGTCGATGATCTTCTGCGCCAGGTCGTTGTCGCGTTCGCGCAGGCTGGCGACCACGGTTTCCTCTTCGGCCGAATTCATCATGTTGAGAATCTCGGCCGCGGTGCGCACGCCACCCATCTTGCTGCGCTTGGCGCCCTGGCCGGCCAGCACGGAATTGAGCACTTCGGTCAGTTCCGACAGGGCCGCGGGCTGCACGCCGCCGAAGGTAGCGATACGCAGCATGACGTCGTTGCGCAGGCGGTCGGTCAGCAGCGCCAGCACGCCGGCGGCGCGGTCGCGTTCCAGGTGCACCAGGATGGTGGCGATGATCTGCGGGTGTTCGTCGCCGATCAGCTCGGCCACGGTATGCGGATCGAGCCAGTTCAGGGCGTCGATGCCGCTGCCGCCTTCGCCGGCTTCCAGGATGTCTTCGATCAGGCCGGCGGCGCGGTCGCTGCCCAGCGCCTTGGTCAGCACGGTGCGGATGTAGTCGTCCGAACCCAGCGTGACGGCCATGAACTGGTCGGCTTCCTGCCGGAATTCCTCCAGCACCACGGCCACGTCGTTGCGGGTGACCTGCTTGAGGCTGGCCATGGCGGCGCCGACCTGCTGGACTTCGCGGGCGGTGAGGTACTTGAAGACCTCGGCCGCGGCGTCTTCACCCAGCGACATCATCAGGACGGCGCTGCGCGTCATGCCGTCCATGGGCTTGGAATCATTTTTCATCTTTGGTCATCCAGGTGCGCAGGACCATCGCGACGGCGCGCGGATCCTTGTTCGCCATCGTGCGGGCGCGTTCCAGGTTGTCCTGGTAACGGTCGGTTTCCTTGGCGCGGGCCAGGTCCTGGGCCTCGCGCTGGGCTTCGATGCGCTCGGCCTCGGCCACTTCGGGATCGACCGGCGGGTACAGGTAGTCGCCCACCGAGCGGCGGACCTTGCGGTACAGCCACAGGGCCAGCACGCCACCCACCAGCCAGGCCAGGATGGTCTTGAACAGCGAGATCATTTCCGGATCGCGCCACATCGGCACGGCCGGCGGGCCGTCGTTGAACTGGCTGTTGACCAGGTTCAGCGAATCGCCACGGCTTTCGGAGTAGCCCATCGCCTCGCGCACCAGGTTGGTGAGCTTGCTCAGTTCCTCGGGCGGCAAGGCCTGGGGTTCGCCGTCCTTGTCGCGCACGTAATTGACCACCACGGCCACCGACAGGCGCTTGAGCATGCCGACAGGCTGCTTGATGTGGCTGATGGTGCGGTCGACTTCGTAGTTGGTGGTGGCGTCGCGGCGATCGCTGACGGTGCCGCCGGCGCCCTGGGCGCCGGCGCCGGTGGTGGTCTGTTGCTGTTGCTGCTGGCCCTGCTGCTGCGGCTGGCCGGGGCGGGGCGGTTGGGTCTGTGGCGGATTGGCGATCGGCGCCTGGGCGTTGGCCGGAGGCTGGTTGGACAGCGCGCCGGGCACGCCCTGGGCCGGGTTGATGCCGCGCTGGTTCGATTCGCTGGTCTGCTGGCTGCGGATGGCGGCCTGGCCGGGCTCCTGGTTGGGGCGGTAGACCTCTGACGTTTCCTCGCGGCGCGAGAAGTCCATTTCGGCGCTGGCCTGAGCGTGCACGTTGCCCGGGCCGACCAGCGGATTGAGGATGGTGAGGATGCGTTCGACGGTGCGCTGCTCGGTCTCGCGGACCATGCGCATCTGGTCGGCGTCCATGCCCCGGCCTTCGCCAGTGGGGGCGGACAGCAGGCGGCCGTTCTGGTCGACGATCGAGACGTTTTCGGCGGTCAGTTCCGGCACGCTGGAGGCGACCAGCCAGGAAATGGCCGAGACCTGGGCATCGCTCAGGCTGCGGCCGGGGTAGACGTTCAGCAGCACCGAGGCGGTCGGCGGCTGGCGTTCACGCACGAACAGCGACTGGCGCGGCATGGCCAGGTGCACGCGGGCGTGCTGCACGGTGTGCATGGATTCGATCGAGCGCGCCAGCTCGCCTTCCAGGCCGCGCTGGTAGTTGATCTGCTCGGCGAACTGGCTGGCGCCGAAACGGGCGTTGTCCATCAGTTCGAAGCCGACCGAGCCGCCGCGCGGCAGGCCTTGCGAGGCCAGCTGCAGGCGGGCGTCGTAGACGCGGTCGGCCGGCACCAGCAGGGCGGTGCCGGTGTCGTTGTACTTGTAGGGCACGTTCATGGTGCCCAGGGCCGTCACGATGGCGCCGCCGTCGCGGTCGTCCAGGTTCGAGAACAGCACCTTGTACTTGGGCTCGCTGCTCCACATCGCCACGGCGACGATCAGCGCGACCAGCGCGGCGGCCGCGCCAAGCAGCACCGGCTTGGGCAGGGCGCGTATCTTTTCCAACACGGGAAACTTCGCCAGAAGCGACGCGCTCAGGGTAGCCTGCTGATTCATTGGCGGCTCCCGCTGGCTTCGCGGAGCAGGGAAAATGACTTCATGTTCGGGTAGGGCAGATTACACATGCAACGTGCTTCTGGTCTGGGGAGAGCCTGGATTATTGCTGCTGAGTTAGCAAACCCAATCGTCGAAAACAGCGGTTTTTTGGCGTTACTTATCCCCTATGTCGACAAGCGGGCGCGCCGGCCCCCCGGAGCGGCTCGCGGAGCGTGCCGGCGGGCTTGCCGCATTCGCGGAAATATCGGGTGTTTTGGCGGCTTTTAGGCGCTATGGCGCGTACGATGCCGGGTTACGCTGCATCCATCCTGGGCGTAGTCCCTCGTCCTACCAGCAAGGAATAACGTAATGGCTGTATCAGGCTTGTCCGGCATCGAGAGCATGCTCCAGCAGATGCGCGTGGCGGTGACCAAGGCGGAAACCGGCAATCTCGCCGCGGGCGAAGCCGTGGCCCAGCCCGATGGTTTCGCCGCCGAACTGCAGCGTTCCATCCGTCGCGTCACCTCGGCGCAGAACGCCGCCACCGCGCAGGCCAAGGCCTTCGAACTGGGCGCGCCGGACGTCTCGCTCAACGATGTCATGATCGACCTGCAGAAGGCCAGCATCGGCTTCCAGACGGCCGTGCAGGTGCGCAACAAGCTGGTTGCGGCCTACAAGGAAATCTCGTCGATGGCCGTGTAACCACGGGCAGGACTGCGGGGCGGCGGATCATGCCGCAACCCCGCCAAGCGGATCCGCCAGCGGCGGTGGATCCGCCGCATCTTCAGCCGTTCCGGCACAATCCACCGTCCGGCGGCGCTCCTGGCTTGCAGTGCGCCTATCGGGCGTTTTTCTCCAGGCGCCAGACCACCTGCTGCAGCCAGTTTTCCTGCCGCGCATCCAGGTTCAGGAACACCGCGCCCACATGGCTCAGGGGCGGCTCGCCGGTCAGCGACACATGGGTTGGCGCGGGTTCGTCCGGACTGGCGGCCTGGATCATGGGCTGGCCCGACACCGGATATACATTGCGCACTTCGAGGTTCGCGTTGAGCTTGCCCAGCTCGCCGAAGTCGAGCTGCACGTCCTCGAGTACCGCGCCGCGTTGCGGCAACGTCGGCACCGCCAGTTCCACCCGCAGGCCGACGCCATCCACCGAAATGTCGCGCACCGAGAAACTGATGGGTTTCGCGGCGGGCTCCGGACGCCACGAGGCGTGGCAGCGGCTGGCGCTGGAGACCAGCGAGGCCCGGAACATCTTGCGGCGCTGGATGCGCGCCAGGCGGTCGGGGAAGGGCGACATCAGCGCCGCGCTGCCGTCATCGAAGTGGATGACCTCCGGGCGCGCGACCCGGAAGCGGATCTGTACGCCGCCATAGGCGGTGGCGTTGAAATGGAAGGTGGTGCCGCTCAGCAGGCCCATGCTGTCCGACTGCTCGAAATCGGCGCCGGCATAGTCGCGCGGACGCCAGAAGAACTGCCGCGTCTGCTTGTCCGCCCCCAGCACCAGCACGGCCATTTCGCGGTCCGCGGCGTCGCGCACCAGGATGTGGCTGTCGGGGTGCGTCAGTTCGAAGAGGGCGGCGCGCATGTCTTCCGGCCGGGTGAGCAGGAATTCCGGATCGCTGGCGTCCAACACGGTGCTTGTCCTTAGAGAGTGGGGGCGGGCGGCGCGGCTTCGGGGAGTTCGCGCGATTCGAGGCGATAGAGCCAGGCCAGCAATTCTGCCACCGCCACGTAGAGTTGGGGAGGAATATGCGCGTCCAGGTCCACCTGCATCAGCAGGCCGACGAGTTCACGCGATTCGTGCACGTACAGCCCGTTCTCTTCGGCGGCGCGCACGATGGTGTCGGCCAGCTGGCCGTAGCCCTTGGCCACCACCCGCGGGGCGGCGTCCTTGTCGTCATACGAGATGGCGACTGCGGCGTTGCGGTTGGCGTTGGGGCCCTGTTCGGGGGGCGGAGCGGTGCGCATCAGATATCCGCGGGTATGACGGGACGCGGGTCCACCACGTTCACCACCAGGTGGCTGAGCGTGAGGCCGGCAGCCAGCAGGCGTGAGCGCAGCTGGTCAGAGGAGTCGTTGATTTCGGCGGCGCTATGGGGCGCGACCAGTTGCAGCACGATCTGGTCGCCGGCCAGGTTCAAGCGCGCGTCCACCAGGCCCAGCCGCGGCAGATCGAGTTTCAGGCGGGTCGCCCAGGTGGACACCGCCGATTCCGGATCGCCGCCGTAGGGGTCGCGCTCCACCTCCCATTCCATCGGCGTGCCGGGCCAGGCCTCGCCTTGCCAGGTCAGGGCCTGGTTGGCGAGCACGTCCAGTTGCTGGCGCACCAGCAGGGTGAGGTCCTGGTGGATGCCGCTGACCGGGGTGCCGGGCGCCGGGGCATTGGTGTTGCCGGGCGCAGCGTTGGCGTCGCCGGCGCGGCCGCCGCCGGCCTGGGGCTCGGCGCGCGGACGCGCGGTATCCGCGTCCGTGGGGACTCCGCTGCGAGTCAGCCGGGCCTGGGGTTCCTGCTGCAGCTGGGACGGGTTGCTGCGGCCAAAGACCAGGTCGGTCAGGTGCGATTCGTAGAACAGGCCGCTGGTCTGCAACGCGGCGCGTAACGCCTGGCCCAGGATCTTGGCCGACGGCGCGCCAGGAGCCAGGGTGGCGTGGGTCGTGGCTTCGGCGTTCCTGGCGCCGGTGGCGCCTTCGGCCGATCCGGCTGGGCGCGCGGGCCGGTTGGTGGACGGCGTCTCGGCGGCGGGGTCGGCACCGGCCGCGGCAGCCGCGGCCAGTGCCGCCGCGGTGGTGGGGGCAGGCGCGGGCGCTGCCGCCTGTCCGGCAGCGGGGGCGGCCGTGGGTTGTCCGGGGGCTCCCGGCTGGCTGGCGGGTTGGCCGGCCTGCTGGGCCGGCGCGCCGGTCGGTTGCGCAGAGGGGGGCGCCGTCCAGAGGGGGGCGCGGCCTTGCACGGCGGGCGCGGCTTCGGGGTACTGGGCCAGCAGGGCGAGGATCGCGCGTGCGGTGGTGCCGAGGGTGGTGGGCGCCGAGGCGGTGGTGTCGCTGCTGGTGACCAGGCCGCGCGCGGCCAGCGCCAGGGCGGCCGCGGTCTTGGCATCGATGACGGTGGCCGGACGATCGCCGCGGGCGCCGCCGGTCTGGATGCCTTGCCGGGGGTCGCGATTGGAGCCGTCGGCCGAGCCGGGCTTGTCCAGGTTGCCTGGCTGGCTGACCGCATCCGGCCGCGCGCCGGACACCTGGTTGGCGCTGGCGGCGGACATCGTCGTGCCAAGCACGGCGTCCAACCGCTGCACTAGGACATTGCCGAGTGCCGCGGGACCTACGCTCATGCTTCAGGCGCCTGGTAGCCGTAGGCCGAGAGCAGGGTCTGCTGGCGCTTCATGCGGCCCAGCAGTTCGCCCAGCCGGGCCAGTTGCGGCAGCGCCAGGTCACGCGTCATGGCGTCGTTTTCCAGGATGCGCACCAGCAGGTCGTATTTCATGGCGCGGCCGGCCTCATCCAGCGGCGCGGTCGGTTCCGCGATCCGCAGGCGTTCTACCAGCTCGCAGTATTGCTGCCCGTGGGCCATCGCCGTATCCCAGTCGCCGGCCTGGGCGGCCGTCAACATCTCGCCCGTGATGAGAGCGATCTCCTGGTAGTGTTCCAGAATGGGGGATGAGTACTGGGTAAGGGACGTCATGGAAATCTCGGGCGTTCGATGGCTGGCTGGATTTGTGTTTCTGGGCCATCAGGGCTGCGCTATGCCAGCCGGTCGGTCGATGGAGGTCTGCCAAGCCTCGGCCAGGTCCGCCAGGAGGCGGTCGGCGATATCGAGTTGCTCGGTATCCGCTTTCAGATTTGCCGTCAGCAGGGTGCGGACGATGTAATCGTAGAGCCGGGCGAGGTTGGCGGCGATGTCGCCGCCGGCCTCCATGTTCAACCCGGTCTTCAAGCCTTCATCGACGATCTTGATCGCTTTCGAGATAGCCGCGCCGCGCTCGGCGACCCGACCTTCCTGCAGGTGGATGCGTGCTTGCCCGATCGCTGCCCGGGCGCCCAGGTACAGCAGGGTGATCAGCCGCTCGGGACTCGCGCTCAGCACCTGGGTTTCCAGGCCGATATCGGCGTAGGAGCGGACGGATTGAGACCCTGTGGGGCGGCGGGCGGCGTAAGTCATTAATGCATCTTCTACAGGTTATTTGCTCGATTTGTTCATCGCCGCAAATTGTTGGGTCAGGTAGTTGGCGGTGGTCTGCATCTGCATGTAGAACTTGTCCAGCGCCACGAAACGCGTGCGCATCTGGTCGATTTCCGCGTCGCTGGCGGCCTTGGCGCGCTTTTGCTGGGCGTCCAGGTCGCTCATCGTCTTGGCCAGGCCGTCGGTGCGCGTCTTCAGCGAGCCGGTACTGCCCAACACGTCCTTGAAGGCGGCTTCGAAGTTCTTGGCCACGCCGTGTTCGCCGGTCAGCAGCTTGGTGACGTCGGCCGGGTTGCCGGTCAGCGCCTTGTCCAGCTTGGTCTGGTCGAGCTTGAGCTGGCGCGTCTGCGGATCGGTGGTGATGCCGAGGTCGGCTAGCGAGCGGACGGTGCCTTCGCCCAGCACTGCCTGCAGCGCGCTGGTGACGGACGACTGGATCGAGCGCGTGGTGCCGTCGCCGGTCAGCGGCTGGTTGGTGGCGGCCTTGGCGTCGAAGGCCGTCAGGTTCTTGATGGTCGTCTGCAGCGCGTTGTAGGTCTTGACGAAGTCCTGGATAGCCTTGTTGGCGACCGAGGTGTCGGATTCGAGCTTGAGCGTGATCGGCTTGCCGGCCTCGGTCTTTTCGGTCAGGTTCAGCGTGACGCCGTCGATGGCCTTGGACACGTTGTTCGAACCGCTTTTGACCGTGATGCCGTTGATGACCACTTCGGCGTCTTCGGCCTTGGTGTTGGCCATGCCGGTGGTGGTGCCGTCGGCGGCGGTGCTGAAGGACAGGATGTCCTTGAGCGACTGGTCGCCGGTGACGGTGATGTTTTTGACCGAGGCCTGGACGCCGGTGTCCTTGGCCGTCAGCATCAGGTAGTTGTTGCCGTTGCCATCGTTGATGACGGTGGCGCGCAGGCCCGACTTGTCGTCGGCGTTGATGGCCTTGACGATGCCGTTGAGCGAGGTGTCGCCCTTCAGGTCGATGGTGCGCTTGGTGCCGTCGGCCAGTTCGATCTCGAACGAGCCAGTGTCGCCGTGCTTGGCGGTGCGGTCGGCCACGGCGCCCGATTGCAGGCTCTGGGCACGGGCCAGGTTGTTCACGGTGATGGTGTACTCGCCCGCGACGGCGCCCTCGGCGGCCACGGTGGCCGTCAAGGCGGTGCCGCCGGTGACGCTGCCCTTGATGGCGGCCATGGTCTCGGTCTTGCCCAGCACGCCAGCCGACTTCTGCAGGGCTTCCAGCGCGCTTTGCAGCTGCGCGTAGGCATCGATGCGGGTCTTGTAGCTTTGCGCGCGCGTGGTGTAGATCGAGAGCTTCTTGTCCTCGGCGGTCTGCAGGTCAGACAGGATCTTTTCCAGGGGCAAGCCGGAAACCGAACCGAGGTTAGTGATAGAGGCCATGTGAAATTCCTTCCTAGCGATGCGATTCTGTCAAAAATAGGGTGCCGGCGATTGGCCGGGTAAGGGCATAAGGCAGGCCTAATTCGATGCTTCCATCATCGATTGGCGCCAAAACGGGCACAGCAGAAAATATCGGGTGCCATATCAAGCCGTGGTTTTGATGCCGTTTCCTTGCATGTTGACGATCATTTTGGCGATCTTCAGCACGGCTTCACTCGGGATGGTGCGTATGACGTCCCCTGATTCGGCGTCCACCACGGACACCACCACCTGATGCACGTCGGGGTCGACCTCGAACTGCAGCTGGGTGGACCAGGCCTTCATTTGCTCGTTGATTTCATCGAGCGCCTTATCCAGGGGCAGCTTCTGGGAAGTCGACTGCTCCGACGTGGCGGTGTCGGCGCCGCCGCTCTGGCTGCCGGCGACCGGCGGCGCGACGGTGACCGACGGATCGACGGCGACCGGCACGGGCGCGACCGGCGTCGGCGCGAACGTAGCGGGGGCTAAGGGGGTTACGGCCATGATCACTCCAACGGCGATGTGGGCGTCTCGGAGGAACGCGCTGTTTTCAGGGAATTCTCAGCTACGATTACGGCAGTCCCGCAGGGAACTTTAGGCCCGGGCGCGGACGGATGTTTCATGTGCTAACAAGTTGGGATCGGGCAATGAGTGTCAAGACGGCGTTGCGAGTCATAGAAATCATCGAAACCTACGCCCGGGAGAAGCGCGCATTGCCCCTGTCGGAACTGGCCCGGCTGCTGGACGTGCCGGTATCCAGCTGCCTGGCGCTGATCCGCACCCTGACCGGGCTGGGCTATCTCTATGAAACCGGCCGCCGCCAGGGGTACTATCCGACCGGCCGCCTGCTGGCGATGGCGCAGCGCATCGCCCGCGCCGATCCGGTGCTGGACCGGGTCTACCCCAGCCTGGTCGAGCTGCGCGACGCGACCCGCGAAACCGTCGTGTTCGCCAAGCTGGCGCAGGACGGCCGGGTGGTCTACCTGGATGTGCTGGACTCGCCCCATACGATCCGATACGCGCCGGTTGCCGGCGAGTTCAAGGACGTACACGCCAATTCGCTGGGAAAAGCGCTCATGTCGCTGATGGACGAGCCGGCCCGCGACGCGCTCCTGGCGGCCACGCCGCTGACGCGCTACAACGAGCGCACGTTGGTCACCCGCGACGCGGTATTGCAGGACATCGACCGGTCGCGCCAGCGCGGCTGGTTCATGAACAGCGGCGAATCGATTCCCGATGTCGGGGCCATCGCCTGGCCGGTGACGCTGTCGGGCGAGCACTACGCCATCTCGGTGGGCGGCCCGATCTACCGGATCGAGCCGTGCCAGGAGGAATACGCCCGCATTCTGCGCTCGGCCTGCACCGGGCTGGAACAGCAATCCTGAGCCCGGCCGTGGCCGGCCGGCTCGAACGGGCGCGGGTTCAATAGGACTTCGGCAGCCCCAGCACTTTTTCCGCGATGAAGCACATGATCAGCTGCGGGCTGACCGGCGCGATGCGCGGAATGAAGCTTTCGCGCAGCAGCCGTTCCACGTGGTATTCCTTGGCGTAGCCCATGCCGCCCAGTGTCATCACCGCCGTCTGGCAGGCGTTGTAGCCGGCTTCGGCCGCCAGGTACTTGGCGGCGTTGGCGGCGGGGCCGCAGGGCTGGCCGGCGTCGTACAGGCTGGCGGCCTTGAATACCATCAGGTCGGCCGCCTCCAACTGCATCCAGGCCTGCGCCAGCGGATGCTGGATGCCCTGGTTCTGGCCGATCGGCCGGCCGAACACCTTGCGCTCGCCGGCATAACGCACCGCCCGCTCCAGGGCGGCGCGGCCGATGCCGACCGCCTCGGCGGCGATCAGGATGCGTTCCGGATTCAGGCCGTGCAGGATGTATTCGAAGCCGCGGCCTTCCTCGCCGATGCGGTCGGCGACCGGAATCCGCAGGCCATCGATGAACAGCATGTTCGAGTCCACCGCCTTGCGGCCCATCTTCTCGATCTCGCGCACCTCGACCTTGGCCCGGTCCAGGTCCGTATAGAACAGCGACAGCCCCTGGGTCGGCTTGGCCACGTCCGCCAGCGGCGTGGTGCGCGCCAGCAGCAGCATCTTGTCGGCCACCTGGGCGGTCGAGATCCAGATCTTGCGGCCATGCACCACGTATTCGTCGCCCTGGCGCACGGCGCGGGTGCCGAGTTTGGTGGTGTCCAGGCCGGCATCGGGCTCGGTCACGGCGAAGCAGGCCTTCTCGCGGCCCGAGATCAGCGGCGGCAACCAGCGGGCGCGCTGCTCGTCGTTGCCGAACACCACCACCGGGTTCAGGCCGAAGATGTTCATGTGCACGGCCGAGGCGCCGGTGAAGCCGGCGCCCGAGGCGGCAATGGTCTGCATCATCAGGGCGGCCTCGGTCATGCCCAGGCCGGCGCCGCCGTGCTCCTGCGGCATGGCGATGCCGAGCCAGCCGTCGCGCGCCAGGTCGGCGTGCAGCGGCTCGGGGAAACCGCCCTCGCGGTCGCGTTCCAGCCAGTAGTCGTCGGGATAGCGTTCGCAGATGCGCGACACGGCGTCGCGCAGGGCCAGTTGGTCGGGGGTGAATTCGAAGTCCATCAGTGGGTTCCGTCCTGGGTGATGCGATGGGAGAAGAGGGCGTCGATGGCCGCGTCGTCGTAGCCGGCCTCGGCCAGCACTTCGCGGCTGTGCTGGCCCAGCGTGGGCGCCGGGCGGCGGATGGCGGTCGGCGTGCCATGGTAGCGGCCAAGGGGGGCGGGGGTGCGCAGGCGGCCTTCGGTGGGGTGGTCCTGCTGCTGCACGAAGCCGGTGGCCGCCAGGTGTTCGTCCCCCAGCAGGTCGTCGACCGTGTAGAGCTGCGAGGCGGGGATGTCGGCTTGCGCCAGGTCCCGCAGCCAGTCCTGGCTGGGACGGGTGCGGATCACGTCGGCGACGAAGGCGTAGACCTCGTCGATGTGCGCCGCGCGCGCGCCGTGGGTGTGGAAGCGCGGGTCCTGGCCCAGTTCGGGCTGGCCGATCAGGGCAAAGAAGTTGCGCCAGTGCTTGTCGTTGTAGATCAGCAGGCAGATGTAGCCGTCGGCCGTGGCGTACGGGCGGCGGTGCGGCGCCAGCAGCCGCGCATAGCCGGTGGGGCCCAGCGGCGGTTCGAAGGTCGCGCCGCCCAGGTGGTCGCCCAGCACCAGGTGGGCCATGCCTTCGAACATGGGGATTTCAACCTGTTGGCCCTGGCCGCTGGCGCGGGCGTGAAGGACCGCCGAGACCAGGGCGATGCCCACGTGCAGGCCGACCGCGCGGTCCGCCAGCGTCAGCGGCGCATAGCGCGGCACGTCGCCGCTTTGCTGCGCGGACAGCGCGGCGATGCCGGTCTGGCCCTGGATCAGGTCGTCGTAGGCCGGGCGGCCGGCGTAGGGGCCGGTCTCGCCGAAGCCGTAGGCGCCCAGGTAGACGATGCGCGGGTTGCGCGCGGCCACCGCCTCGTACGACAGGCCCAGGCGCGCCATGGCCCGGGGGCGGATGTTGTAGAGCAGGGCGTCGCAACTTTCGGCCAGTCGCAGGCAGGCCTCGCGGCCCTCGGGCGTCTTCAGGTCCAGTACCACCGACCGCTTGTTGCGGTTCAGGTGCAGGTACAGGTGCCCCATGCCCGGGTTGCGCATGGGGCCGACGGCGCGCATGTTGTCACCCGCCGGCGACTCCACCTTGATGACGTCCGCGCCCAGGTCGGCCAGCACCTGGGTGGCGTAGGGACCCATCACGACCGAGCTCAGGTCCAGGATGCGCACGCCGGCGAGGGGGCCGGCGGCCTGCGGGGGCGTTGCGTGGGGCGTCGTCATTGCTGCTCGATCCCCGCGTCGCGGATCAGCTTGCCCCACAGGTCGCGCTGCTCGCTGACGAACTGGGCGAAGGCCTCGGGCGAACTGGAGAAGGCGTCAAAGCCCAGGCCGGCCAGGCGCTTGCGCACGTCGGGCTTGGCCACTACCTGTTTGATGGCGTCGTTGAGCCTGGCCACCACTTCGGGCGGCATGCCGGCCGGACCGAAGTAGCCGTTCCAGGAATTCAGGTCGAAATCCTGCACGCCCGACTCCGCCATGGACGGCAGGTCCGGCACGATGGCGCTGCGCTCGGCGGTGGACACCGCCAGCGCCCGCAACTGGCCCGATTGCACGAACGGCAGGCCGGATGCCAGGTCGGTGAACATGAAGTCGACCTGGCCCCCGACCACGTCGGTCAGGCCTTGCGGCGTGCCCTTGTAGGGCACGTGCAGGATGTCGATCCTGGCGCGGTTGGCCAGCGTGGCGCCGGCCACGATGCCGGTGCTGTTGCCGCTGGCGTAGGTAATGCGGCCCGGGTGCTGGCGCGCATCGGCCACCAGGTCGGCCACGGTCTTCCAGGGCCGCTTGGGGTTGGCCACCAGGATGAAGGGCAGGTTGCCGCCGCGCGCGATGGGCGTGAAGTCCTTGACCGGGTCGTAGGGAATGTTCTTCATCAGCCAGGGCGCGGCCGAGTGCGAGGTGTTGGTGGTGACGAACAGCGTGTAGCCGTCCGGCTTGGCGCGCGCGACGTAGCTGGCGGCGATGGTGGCGTTGGCGCCGGGCTTGTTCTCGACCACGATCTGCTGTCCCAGGATGGTCGACAGCTCGGCGCCAAAGATGCGCCCGACGGCGTCGGTGCCCGAGCCGGCCGGGAACGGCACGATCAGCGTGATGGGTTTGTTCGGATAGTCCGCGGCATGGGCCGCGGGCAAGGCCAGCAGGCTGGCGCCGCCGAGCAGGGCGGCGCGCAACAGGCGGTGAAGTTGCATGGTTTGTCTCTCCAGATGGTGGGAAACCGGGCGCGGCTTCTGCGGCCGCTGCCCGGGGATGCCGGTGGCCCCGGCGCCTCAGGCGCCGGTTGCGGGCGCGGGAAAACCGCGGATGACGCGGTCGGGCGATTCTTCGTAGGGCGGCGTGTAGATCACCAGCAACCGCGCCGGCTCGTCGCTGGTGACGGTGAACACATGCGGGATGTCCGGCGGGAAGTAGCAGCAATCGCCCGGCCCCATGTCGGCCCATTCGTCCTGGACCTGGGCGCGGGCCGTGCCGGAAAGCAGGTAACAGACCTGCTCGATGCCGGGGTGGGCGTGCGGCAGTGCCCCCTTGCCCTTGTCGATCACCCCCAGCAGCACCTCCACGCCGCGCGCGCCCACGGTGTCGGGACCGATCAGGCGGCGGTTCAGGGTGCCGGTGTGGTTGGCCGGGTGGTAGCCGGGCACATCGGCTTCGCGGACCAGCCAGGCCGGGGTCTTCTGCTGCGTCATGTTCCTTCCTTTTGAATTCTCATATGTGAATTTATTTTTACGTATGAGAAAAACATCGGCAAGCGGTTTTTCCCGGAGAACCCGTGCCGCGCCCTGGGGGATTAGGGAAAACACCGGGCACGCGCTGCTAAAATCACGGGCTGTCCACCTTTGCGATCCCGTCATGCCTTCTGCCCTCAAGCCTGCCGCCGGCGCCTCCCTGTCCGATTGGCTCCAGTACCTGGAATCCATCCACGCCGTCGCGATCGACATGGGCCTGGAGCGCGTGCGGGAAGTGGCGGCGCGCATGAACCTGGAACTGCCCGGCGTGAAGTTCGTGGTCGGCGGCACCAACGGCAAGGGCTCGACCTGCGCCATGCTCGAGGCCATCCTGCTGGCCGCGGGCTACAAGGTCGGCCTGTACACCTCGCCGCACCTCATCGATTTCAACGAACGCGCCCGTGTCAACGGCCAGATCGCCTCGGACGAGGCCCTGATCGAACAGTTCACCGCGGTCGAGGCCGCCCGCGGCGACACTTCGCTGACGTACTTCGAATTCACCACGCTGGCGATCCTGCGCCTGTTCTCGCAATCGCGGCTGGACGCCGTGGTGCTGGAAGTCGGCCTGGGCGGCCGCCTGGACGCGGTCAATATCGTCGATGCCGACTGTGCCGTCGTCACCAGCGTCGACCTGGACCACATCGACTATCTCGGCGACACGCGCGAGAAGATCGGCTTCGAGAAGGCCCATATCTACCGTCCCGGCCGGCCCGCCGTGTGCGCCGACCCGGTGCCGCCGCAATCGCTGCTGGACCATGTCGAGCAGATCGGCGCCGACCTGTGGCTGTTCGGCCGCGACTACAACTATTCGGGCGATCGCCAGCAATGGGCCTATGGCGGGCGCGAACAGCGCCGCAGCGCGCTGGCCTATCCGGCGCTGCGTGGCGCCAACCAGCTGCTGAACGCGTCGGCCGCGCTGGCCGCGCTGGAATCGGTGCGCGACCGCCTGCCGGTGCCGCAGCAGGCGGTGCGCCAGGGGCTGCTGCAGGCCTCGTTGCCGGGCCGGTTCCAGATCCTGCCGGGCCAGCCCACCGTGATCCTGGACGTCGCCCACAACCCCCACGCCGCCGCCGTGCTGGCCCAGAACCTGGACAACATGGGTTTCCATCCCTACACCTATGCGGTGTTCGGCATGCTCAACGACAAGGACCTGGCCGGTGTGCTGGCCAAGCTCGGCACCCGGGTCGACCACTGGTTCTGCGCCGGCTTGCCGGGGCCGCGCGGCGGCACGGGCGAACGCCTGGCCGAGCAGGTGGCTGCCGCGCTGCCGGCGGCGCCCGCCGGGGCCGAGGCGCCGGGTGTCTCGGCCTACGCGGATCCCGCCCAGGCCTTCGCCGCGGCGCGTGAACGGGCGGGCGAGAATGATAGAATCGTGGTGTTCGGATCATTTCTCACCGTGGCCTCGGTTTTGCAGTCTCTGGGTCGCAAGGCGTAGGTAGAAGCGGCATAGCAAAACCGGGTGCAGCGTCGTGGCGGTCCGCCGCCATACCCGCCCCGCCGCAAGGCGCCGCAAGGAATTCTCTCCCATGGGTTTTTTCAAACGCAAAGATCCTGCCGACCAGGCGCAGCCCTCCAAGCGAGCGGCGGTGCCCAGCGAGGTCCAGGCGGCGGAATTGCGCGGGCGCGCCCGGCGCCGGCTGGCCGGCGCCATCGCGCTGGTGCTGGCCGCCGTCATCATCCTGCCCATGGTGCTGGACTCGCAGCCGGTGCCCGTTGCCGACAACATTCCCATCAAGGTGCCGGAGCGCAACACGCCGTTCCAGCCGCAAGTGAGCGAACCGCAGGCCACCGCGCCCGCCGCCACGCCGGCCCCGGGCGCCGCGCCCACCGATCCGGCCGCCGTCCAGACGCCGCCGCCGGTCACCTCGGCGCAGCCGCAGGCCACCACGCCGCCCGCCACTGCCACCCCGCCGGCCGCGACGCCGCCCGCGGCCACGCCGCCGCAGGTCGCCGCCACCACGCCGCCGCGCACGCAGCCGGCCACGCCGCCCAAGCCGGAACCCAAGCCCGAGCCCAAGCCGGCCACGCCCAAGCCCGAGACCCGTTCGGATGACGGCGCCCGCGCCCTGGCGTTGCTGGAAGGCCGCTCGGCGCCCGCCGCCACGCCGGCCCCCAAGCCGCAGGCCGCCAAGGGCAATTTCGTGCTGCAGATCGCGGCCTACACCACGTCCGAGGACGCCCAGTCGCGGCGCAGCAAGCTGCACCAGGCCGGGGTGACCAACGCATTCGTCGAGCAGGCTTCCATCGGAGGCAAGCAGCAGTACCGTCTGCGGGTGGGGCCGTTCCCCTCGCGCGAGGCGGCGCAGGCGGCCCAGGCGCGGTTGCGCACCCTGGGCTATGACAACGGTTTCATTGCCGCCCAGTAGTGACCGGCTTCGACTTCGTCGTGCTGGCCATCCTGGTGGTATCGGGTGTGCTGGGCCTGGTGCGCGGCCTGCTCAAGGAAGTGCTGTCGCTGGTCGCGTATCTGCTGGCCTTCGTGGCCGCGATCTGGTGGGGGCCCACGGTCTATACCTGGCTGGAGCCCTATATCGAAACAACGCTGCTGCGCATGGGTGTCTCGTACGCGGTGGTCTTCATTATCGTGCTGCTCGGCGTGGGGTTGGTCAACATGACGCTTGCCGCCTTGATCCGCAGCACCGGACTGAGCCCGGCCGATCACGGCCTGGGCGGCATGTTCGGGCTGGCCCGGGGTCTGCTGATCGTGCTGGCGCTGGTCGCCGCCGCCGGCTACACGCCGCTGCCGCAGGAGCCGTGGTGGCAGGACGCCATGTTTTCGCATTCGGCCATCGAGGCCATCAAACATATCAAGACGTGGCTGCCGCCATCCCTGGCGACGTGGCTGCCGTATTGATTGGCTTTACATCAACCAGGAAATCTCACCATGTGTGGAATCGTAGGGGTCATCGGGCGCGGGCCGGTCAACCAGCTGCTCTATGACAGCTTGCTGCTGTTGCAGCATCGCGGGCAGGACGCCGCGGGCATCGCGACGTCGCAAGGCAACCAGTTCAATATGTACAAGGCGCATGGCCTGGTGCGCGACGTATTCCGCACGCGCAACATGCGCGCCTTGCCGGGTACCTCGGGCGTGGGCCAGGTGCGCTATCCCACCGCCGGCTCCAGCGCCAGCGAGGAAGAGGCCCAGCCGTTCTACGTCAACGCGCCGTTCGGCATCATGTTCGCCCACAACGGCAACCTGACCAACTGGCGCGAGCTGCGTGAGTCGCTCTACCGCGTCGACCGCCGCCACATCAACACCAATTCCGACTCGGAAGTGCTGCTGAACGTGCTGGCCCACGAGCTGCAGTCGGCCGCCAGCGGCGTCTCGCTCGACGACGACGCGATGTTCCGCGCCGTCGCCGCCGTGCACAAGCGCGTGCGCGGCGCCTACGCGGTGGTGGCGCAGATTTCGGGCTACGGCCTGCTGGCGTTCCGCGATCCCAACGGCATCCGTCCGCTGTGCATCGGCCGCCAGGAAACCGACGAAGGCGTCGAGTGGATGGTGGCGTCGGAATCGGTGGCGCTGGAAGGCAGCGGCTTCGCCTTCGTGCGCGACGTCGAGCCGGGCGAAGCGGTGTTCGTCGACCTGGACGGCCGTTTCGTCAGCCGCCAGTGCGCCGACAATCCGCAGCTGGTGCCCTGCATTTTCGAATACGTCTACTTCGCCCGCCCCGATTCGCTGATCGACGGCGTGTCGGTGTACGACGCGCGCCTGCGCATGGGTGAATACCTGGCCGACAAGGTCGCGCGCAACATGCGCCTGGGCGACATCGACGTGGTCATGCCGATTCCCGATTCCTCGCGCCCGGCTGCCATGCAGTTGGCCGCCCGCCTGAATCTGGACTACCGCGAAGGCCTGATCAAGAACCGCTACGTCGGCCGCACCTTCATCATGCCCGGCCAGGCCGTGCGCCGTAAATCGGTGCGGCAGAAGCTCAACGCCATCGGCATGGAGTTCAAGGGCAAGAACGTGCTGCTGGTGGACGACTCCATCGTGCGCGGCACCACCAGCCGCGAGATCGTCGACATGGCGCGCGCTGCCGGCGCCAACAAGGTGTACTTCGCCTCGGCCGCGCCTCCGGTGCGCTTCCCCAACGTCTACGGCATCGACATGCCGACGCAGAGCGAACTGATCGCCACCGGCCGCAGCGACGAGGAGATCGCCCGCGCGATCGGCGCCGACAGCCTGGTCTACCAGGACCTGCACGACATGCAGCAGGCGGTGCGCGACCTCAACCCGAAGCTGTCGCGCTTCGAGGCGTCGTGCTTCGATGGCGAGTACATCACCGGCGACATCACCGCGGAATACCTGGCGCGCCTGGGCCAGTCGCGCGCGGAGTCGGGCGACGGCGAAGGCGCCAGCGGCCTGCAATTCAACATGGGCTACGCCGCCAACGACGCCTGAAGTCGACGCGCCCCATGCAAAAGCCGCTCCCTGGGGAGCGGCTTTTTTTTGTCCGTCGGCTCGCGCGGCTGGGAGCTTCACCACAGGCTCTCGCCGGTGGCCTCCAGATGGGTCAGGTAGAGTCGCAGGTCGAACTCATACTGGTGGTATTGCGGCTCCATCAACCGGCACAGGTTGTAGAAGGCCTTGTTGTGGTCCTTTTCCTTCAGGTGCGCCAGTTCGTGGACCGTGATCATCTTCAGGAATTCCCGCGGCACCGCCTTGAACAGCGTGGCGACGCGGATCTCGTGCTTGGCCTTGAGCTTGCCGCCCTGCACCCGCGAGATGAAGGTGTGCTGGCCCAGCGCATGCTGGATCACGTGGATCTTGCTGTCGAAGGCAATCTTGCTGAGCGGCGCGCCGTTGCGGATGTAGGTGTTCTTCAGGTCCACCACGTAGTCGTACAGCGCCTTGTCGGTGCGCACGTCGTGCGCGCCGGCGGGATAGCGGGCGCGCAGCGCCGGCCCGAGCTTGCCCTGGTCGAGCAGCGCGCGGGCCTGCGCCAGCAGCGTTTCCGGATAGCCGGTCAGGTATTTCATGATGTCAGGCATGGATCGAGGCCCGCCCGCGCGGGCCCGGCCATTTTTCCGTTGCCGTCCGTGGCGCGCAGGCGTCTGGCGTGGGGGCCGTCCAACGGCGGGGGCGCGGCTCAGGCGGCGCGGCCGCGGCCAAAGGCGGCGGGCAGGGCCATGAACAGCAGGATCACGAACAGCGCCAGGCTCCACAGGGCGTACTCGATGCCCAGCACCGGCACCACCGCATCCATGCAGGTGGCGTAGATGCCGAACAGCCACGGCACGCCGCCGTCCAGGCCGATGCCGGTCATGAAGCGGTCGGCGAAGGTCTGGTCGCACGACAGCATCTTGGCGGCCACGGTGTATTGGTACCAGGCCGCGGCGATGCCGCTGATCGACAGCAGGGCGGCCAGGGACGCGCAAACGCGCGTCAGCGCGCGGCCGCCGCCGAAACCACCGACCAGGGCGATGACGCCGATCACCAGGTAGATCAGGCGCTGCAGCACGCACCAGGCGCAAGGCGGCATGTCAAAGGCATACTGGGAAACCAGGGCGATGCCGACGGCGCCGAAGCAGAAGAGGGCGATCAGGCGGAGCAGGCGTTCTGAGCGAGAAGTCATGGTTGTTGCAAGATAAGGGTTCGCAGGGGCGTGGCCCCCGGGGATGGCCAGTCCGGCCGCCAGGCGTTAGGCCTTGGGAATCGGAATTGGTTGCATGACCTGCTGCAACACGCCGAGCAGCAGTTCGCGCGAGCCTTCCCAGAAGATCTGCACGCCCAGGCACAGCATGATGAAGGCGGACATGCGCATGAACACGGCGGTGCCATTATCGCCCAGCCGATGCAGCATCTGCGCGGCAAAGCGCAGGCAGACGTACAAAGTCAGCGAAACGACCACGATGCCGGGGATCGAGCCGCCCAGCCGCAGCAGGCTCAGCACGTGGTTCTGGTCGCGCAGCGACACGCCCACGGTGATGGCCGCCGCGATCGAGCCGGGGCCGCAGCTGATGGGGAAGGTGAGCGGGTAGAAGGCCCGCGTCTTGGCCATTTCCGGGGTGAACGATTCCGCCATGCGGGCGACCCGCTCGGTGTCGGCGTCGGGGGAATTGACCAGCCGCCAGGCGCTGGCGATGACCAGCATGCCGCCGCCCACGCGCACGATCGACAGCGAGATGCCGAAAAAGCTCAGCAGCACGTTGCCCGCCACCATCGCCACGATCAGCATCAGTCCGACATTGATGGCGACGCGCTTGGCCAGCACCGTGCGGGTCGACGACGAGGCGCCTTCGGTCAGCGACAGGAAGATGGGGGCGATCGCGGGCGGATTCAGGAACGGCAACAGCGTGGCCAGCGCGAAGAAGAAGCTGGTCCCCAGTACCCGCAAGTATTCGTTTAGCTCCATCGCACCGTATCGCCAGGCCGAAAACCGGATTGTATGCGGTCGGCGGCCGTCTGGCGACGGCCCGCGGGCGAGCCTCAGGCGGCCTGTTGCCGGGCCTCGTCGCCGGCCAGCGCGTCCAGGATGTCGCGCTCGAACTGCATCTGGCTGCGCGGGCGCGCCAGCGCAGCGCCGTCGACGATGAAAACGTCTTCGACCCGGTCGCCCAGCGTCATGATCTTGGCCATCAGCAGGTTGACTTCGTGCTGGGCGAAGACCCGCGCCAGGGCGTGCAACAGGCCGGGACGGTCGGTCGCCGTGACCGACAGCCGCCAGGAGGTGCTGCGCTCGTCGGGTTGCAGTTCCGCCTGCGGCATGATGGGAAACACGCGCGACATGCGCGACTGGCGCCCGCGGCCGTAGTAGCCGCCGCGCCCCGTGGTGGCCTGGGCGGCGGCCTGGATGTCCTTGAGCCGCTCGGCCAGTTCGTGTTCGACCAGCGTGGCCTGGGCGCGCAGGTCGCTGGCGCCCTCGGGCAGCAGCACGATGAAGCTGTCCAGCGCCCAGCCGTGGCGCGTGGTGTGGATGCGGGCGTCCTGCACCGATAGCGACTTGGCGTCGAAATACCCGCAGATCGCCACGAACAGGTCCGGCACGTCGCGCGTATAGACCATGATCTGCAGGCCTTCGCCCTGCTCGGTGGGGCGGGCCCGCACCACCGCATGGGCCGGCGTCACCTGGTGATATAGATGGCGCGTGTGCCAGGCGATGTCGGAAGCGTCGTGGCGCAGGAAATACGCCACGTCGAGCTGGTTCCAGAAGGCTTCGCGGGCGTCGTCGCGCAGGCCGGCCAGGCGCGTCAGGCGCGCGGCCTCTTCCTTGCGCTCGGTCAGCACCGTGTGGGCGTCGGCATGGGCGCCGCCCAGCGCGGCCAGGGTCAGCTTGTACAGGTCCTCGAGCAGCTTGCCCTTCCAGGCGTTCCAGACCTTGGGGCTGGTGCCGCGGATATCGGCCACCGTCAGCAGGTAGAGCGCCGTCAGGTGGCGTTCGTCCTTGACCGTGGCGGCAAATTCCTGGATCACGGCCGGGTCGGACAGGTCGCGCTTCTGCGCCACGGCCGACATCAGCAGGTGTTGGCGCACCAGGAATTCCACCAGCCTGGTGTCCTCGGGTTCCATGCCGTGGTCGTGGGCGAACTTGCGCACCTCGCGCGCGCCCAGCTCGGAATGGTCGCCGCCGCGGCCCTTGGCAATGTCGTGGAACAGCGCCGCCACATACAGCAGCCAATGGCGGTCCAGGCCGGCGATCAACTGGCTGGCCAGCGGATATTCCTGGGCATGCTCGGGCATGGTGAAGCGGCGCAGGTTGCGCACCACCGCCAGCGTGTGCTGGTCCACCGTGTAGGCGTGGAACAGGTCGTGCTGCATCTGGCCGACGATGCGGCGGAACACCGGCAGGTAGCGCGGCAGGATGTTCAGCATGGTCATGCGGCGCAGTTCATGCACGATGCCGCGCGGCTGCTGCAGGATCTGCAGGAACAGCTTGCGGTTGACCGGATTGCGGCGGAACTGCGCGTCGATGCGATGGCGCGAATGCCAGATGGCGCGCAGCGTGCGCGCCGACATGCCGGTCAGTTCGGGGTGCTGCTGCATCACCAGGAAGGCGCGCAGCAGCAGCGTGGGATTGCGCTCGAAACCATCGTCGCGAATGATGTCGAGGCGGTCGCGCAGGTTGCGGAAATCGTCGTCGATGTCGCGCGCGTCGCTGTCCGGGCGCGGGAACAGGCGTTCCTCGATGTTCTGCACCAGGATGCCGTTCAGCTGGGTCACCAGGCGCGCGGCCCAGTAGTAGCGCTGCATCAGCAGCTCGCTGCCGCGGCGCGTGGCGGTGGCGTGGATGCCGTAGACCTCGGCCAGGGCCGGTTGCAGGTCGAACAGCACGCGGTCCTCGCGCCGGTTGGCCAGCAGGTGCAATTCGATGCGCAGGCGCTTGAAGGCCTGTTCCGCCTTGCGCAGGTCGCGCGCCTCGGACGGCGTCAACAGGCCGGCTTGCGCCACCGCGCGCCAGTTCTCGCCAAAACCGGCCGCGCGCGCCATCCACAGGATCACTTGCAGGTCGCGCAGGCCGCCGGGCGATTCCTTGCAGTTGGGTTCGAGCGCGTAGGGCGTGTCCTGGTAGCGCGCGTGGCGCTGCTGCATCTCGACGCGCTTGGCGCGGAAGAAGGCGCGCGCATCCAGTCGCGACTGGGTGGCGGTTTCGAACTTCTTCATCAGCGCGCGGCTGCCCGCCAGCCAGCGCGATTCGAGCAGCGCGGTCTCGACCGTGATGTCGGCGTCGGCCTCGCGTTCGCAGTCCTCGATGGTGCGCACGCTATGGCCGGGTTCCAGACCCAGGTCCCAGAGCGCGGCGACCAGGCGCTCGATGGCGGACTCGTCTTCGGCGGTGGGCGCGTGCGGCAGCAGGATCAGCAGGTCGACGTCCGAATGCGGGTACAGCTCGCCGCGGCCGTAGCCGCCGACCGCCGCCAGCGTGGCGCCGGCCGGCAGGGGGGTGTGCTTGACCAGGTCGCGCAGCGCCGCGTCGACGATGCGGCGCAGGTCGCCCAGCAGGGTGTCGGGGCGCTCGTGTTCGCGGAACTGGGCCACCGCGGCCCGCCGGGATTCCTGGATGCGTTCGCGCAGGGTGCTGAGGATATCGGCGGTCATGGTGGCGGACTGGCCGGGGTCAGACGGCGGGAATGACGATCGGTTCGGTGATGAAGGCGGGCGGTTTGGGCATGCCGGGCGACAGGGTCAGGACCTCGTAGCCGGTGTCGGTGACGCAGACAGCATGCTCCCATTGCGCCGACAGGCTATGGTCGCGCGTCACGACCGTCCAGCCGTCGGACAACTGGCGGATCTCGCGGCGCCCGGCGTTGATCATGGGCTCGATAGTGAACAACATACCCGTCACCAATTCCACGCCGGTGCCCGGCTTGCCATAATGCAGCACCTGCGGGTCTTCGTGGAAGCGCTGGCCGATGCCGTGGCCGCAGAATTCGCGCACCACCGAGAAGCCGTTGGCCTCGGCGTGCTTCTGGATGGCGTTGCCGACGTCGCCCAATGTGGCCCCGTTTTTGACCTGCTGGATGCCTTTCCACATGCACTCGAAGGTGATGTCGGTCAGGCGGCGCGACAGGATCGACTGCTCGCCCACGGCGTACATGCGGCTGGTGTCGCCGAACCAGCCGTCCTTGATGATGGTGACGTCGATATTGAGGGAGTCCCCGTTTTTCAGCGCCTTGTCGCCCGGGATGCCGTGGCACACCTGGTGATTGACCGAGGTGCAGATGGCGCCGGGGAAGGGCGGGTAGCCGGGCGGGGCGTAGCCCACCGTGGCGGACTTCACCTTGAGCTCGTCGGTCAGGTATTCCAGGCAGAGGCGGTCCAGTTCCCCGGTGGTGACGCCAGGCTTGACGTAGGGAGTGATGAAATCGAGGACTTTGGCGGCGTCCTGGCAGGCCGCGCGCATTTTGGCCAGGTCGGCCGGATTGGTAATGGTGCCCATGGAATGACTGACGGATCTCGCTTGAATGTCTGCTTGAAAGAATAGTAGAATTATAGGCTTCCCTAAAATTTTGGGGAGCAATCTGGGTAGCGGCAAGCGCCGATCCCGGCGGGTGGGGATGGAATCATCCAGGCCACCCGGTTGGTTGTTCGACCCTGCATGTTGGGTCGCACCGCATCTTGTGAGATCGGTGGCGGGTCCTGGAGTTTCATCGCAAGCGAAGGTTGTGGTGGGAATTCGGGCCAGTCGCGAGGTTCCGGGGGCGAGGCGGCGCGGCAGGCGGGCGAGGGCGGCGGGCCGGGAAGGTTGGGCGTGTACATCCCTCAGGCTGGGGCGCTGCGTGCTCGCAAGCCCGGTCATGTTTTCGAGCAGCGATGCAGGTTCGATGTGGCTGCCGGTTTAAGTTCTTGGAAAGCCCGGGTTTTGAAACCCTGTTTTCCTGAAGAAATGCCCCCGGCGACTGATGCGCGTGATGATTGAAACCAGGGTTGAAAGATCCTGGTTGAAAACCAGGACGCGAGGGAACTGGATTTCGCTGCCAACAAAACAGGTCCGGGTGCGCTGGAAGAAACTGCCAGGGATTTCCTGGCGGGTCGGACGGCGCGATGCGTGCAGGCGGGGCAAGGCGCTTCGTCGTGGCGGCCGTCTGGGTTTATCGCGGCAGCGTGGCAGCAAGGCGCGCGGGGCACATGCCCGGCACGTCGGAGTAGTGCGGCAGTGATCGGCCGGCCCGGTTAAAATTCTGTTCATCCCGCAGGTGCGGGAAATCGCGCGCAACACCACCCAGGGTGTCAGCCACAGGCTGATGCAGGTGCGGCGCAAGAAATCAACCCTTGGAGAAAGTTATGTCTTTGATGCGCGAAATGCTGGAAGCGGGTGTCCACTTCGGTCACCAGACCCGCTACTGGAACCCCAAGATGGCCCCCTTCATCTTCGGCCATCGCAACAAGATTCACATCATCAACCTGGAAAAGACGGTTGATAAGTACCAGGAAGCCACCAAGTTCGTGAAGCAGCTGGCTGCTCGCGGTGGCAACATCCTGTTCGTCGGCACCAAGCGCGCCGCCCGCGAGCTGGTCGCCGCCGAAGCCGCCCGTTGCGGCATGCCTTTCGTCGACGCCCGCTGGCTCGGCGGCATGCTGACCAACTTCAAGACGGTCAAGACCTCGGTCAAGCGCTTGAAGGACATGGAAGCCGTGGTCGCCGAAGGCGGCGCCGAGCGCATGATCAAGAAGGAAGGCCTGCTGTTCCAGCGCGAACTGGAAAAGCTGAACAAGTCGATCGGCGGCATCAAGGACATGAACGGCCTGCCCGATGCCATGTTCGTGATCGACGTCGGCTACCACAAGATCGCCATCGCCGAAGCCAAGACCCTGGGCATCCCCGTGGTCGCCGTGGTTGACACCAACCACTCGCCCGAAGGCATCGATTACGTGATCCCCGGCAACGACGACTCGGCCAAGGCCATCGCGCTGTACGCCAAGGGCATCGCCGACGCCGTGCTGGAAGGCCGCGAACAGAACCTGAACGGTCTGGTCGAGGAAATCGGTGAAGGCCAGGAAGAGTTCGTCGAAGTGCAGGACAACCAGGCCTAAAGCCTGCTGTCATGTCCGGCGGTTAGTGTCTGGGGGCGGTCGCGGAAAGCGGCGTGCCCCCGCCTCGCCGGCAGTGCGAAGGCGGACTCCCGCCTTCCTCATCCGCTGCTTGCGGACGTCTCATCGAATCACACCAATGCCCCGGCCCGCCGGGGCATGTCTTAGCAAAATTTGGAGCTAACATGGCTGAAATTACCGCCGCCCTGGTCAAGGAACTGCGCGAAAAGACCGATGCGCCCATGATGGAGTGCAAGAAGGCCCTGACGGAAGCCGAAGGCGACCTGGCCCGCGCCGAGGAAATCCTGCGCGTCAAGCTGGGCAACAAGGCCAGCAAGGCTGCCGCCCGCGTCACCGCCGAAGGCCTGATCGGCCTGTTCATCTCGGCCGACGCCAAGCAAGGCGCCGTCATCGAAGTGAACTGCGAAACCGACTTCGTGGCCAAGAACGACGACTTCGTCGCCTTCGTCAACAAGCTGGCCGAGCTGGTCGCCACCCAGAACCCCGCCGACGTGGCCGCCCTGTCGGCGCTGCCCTACGGCGACGGCACCATCGAATCGACCCGTACCGCCCTGATCGGCAAGATCGGCGAAAACATCTCGATCCGCCGCTTCGAGCGCATCCAGACCCCGAACGCCCTGGCCAGCTACGTGCACGGCGGCAAGATCGGCGTGCTGGTGGAATACGCCGGTGCCGAGGAAGTGGGCAAGGACCTGGCGATGCACATCGCCGCGACCAAGCCGAAGGCCCTGAACGCCGACGGCGTGAACCCGGCCGACATCGCCGCCGAACGCTCGGTCGCCGAGCAGAAGGCCGCCGAATCGGGCAAGCCGGCTGAAATCGTCGCCAAGATGGTCGAAGGCTCGGTGCAGAAGTTCCTGAAGGAAGTGACGCTGCTGTCGCAACCGTTCGTCAAGGACGACAAGAACACCGTCGAACAGATGCTCAAGGCCAAGGGCGCCTCGATCAGCAAGTTCGTGCTGTTCGTCGTCGGCGAAGGTATCGAGAAGAAGACCAGCGACTTCGCCGCTGAGGTTGCCGCCGCCGCCGCCGGCCGCGCCTGATCTCAGGGTAGTGCTTAGAGGCCGGCGCTAGATTATTCTAGTCCGGCCTATTTCTTGTCTTAAACTTTCGTCGGATTGTTCTTCGGGATATCACCTATGAGCAGCAGATCATACAAACGGGTTCTTCTCAAACTTTCCGGCGAGGCGCTGATGGGCGACGATGCATTCGGCATCAATCGCGCCACCATCGTCCGCATGACCGATGAGATCGCCGAAGTCGCCGCCACCGGCGTCGAGCTGGCCATCGTCATCGGCGGTGGCAACATCTTCCGTGGCGTCGCCCCGGGTGCGCAGGGCATGGACCGCGCCACCGCCGACTACATGGGCATGATGGCCACCATCATGAACGCGCTTGCCCTGCAGGACGCGCTCAAGCACAAGGGTATCGACACCCGCGTGCAATCGGCCCTGAACATCGACCAGGTCGTCGAACCGTACATCCGCCCCAAGGCCCTGCGTTATCTCGAAGAAGGCAAGGTCGTCATCTTCGCCGCGGGCACCGGCAACCCCTTCTTCACGACCGACACCGCGGCCGCCCTGCGTGGCGCCGAGATCGGCGCGGAGATCGTGCTGAAGGCCACCAAGGTCGACGGCATCTACAGCGCGGATCCCAACAAGGATCCTTCCGCCACGCGCTATGCGCGCATCAGCTTCGACGAGGCCATCGTCCGTCGCCTGGAAGTCATGGACGCCACGGCGTTCGCCCTGTGCCGCGACCAGAAGCTGCCGATCAAGGTGTTTTCGATCAATAAGTCGGGCGCGCTCAAGCGCGTCGTCAGCGGCGAAGACGAAGGCACGTTGGTACACGTTTAAAGAAAAGGAAAATCCATGAGCGTCGCAGAAATCCGCAAATCCGCCGAAGCCAGGATGGCCAAGTCGCTTGACACGCTCAAGACCAACCTGGCCAAGATCCGCACGGGCCGCGCCCACACCGGCATCCTGGACCACGTGCAGGTCGAGTACTACGGTTCGCCCGTGCCGATCAGCCAGGTCGGCAACGTGAACCTGATCGACGCGCGCACCATCAGCGTCCAGCCCTACGAAAAGAGCATGGCCGCCGCGATCGAGAAGGCCATCCGCGAATCGGACCTGGGCCTGAACCCGATGTCCATGGGCGACAGCATCCGCGTGCCGATGCCGGCCCTGACCGAAGAGCGCCGCCGCGACCTGACCAAGGTCGTGCGCAGCGAGGGCGAGGACGCCAAGGTGGCCGTGCGCAACCTGCGTCGCGAAGCCAACGAAGGGCTGAAGAAGCTGGTCAAGGACAAGGAAATCTCCGAGGACGACGAGCGTCGCGCGCAGGATGATGTCCAGAAGCTGACGGACCGCAGCGTGGCCGACATCGACAAGATGGTCACGCAAAAAGAAGCGGAAATCATGACCGTATAATCCTTGCAGTGCCGGGCAGGGGCGGCTAGCCACGCCCGGCGCCAGGATTGCTGCCTTCGCGCGCCGTCCCATCCATTGCCTCGCAGCTCGCTGGCGCAGCAGTGGATCGACGGCGCGGATTTTTCCCGTATTCCCTGTTTTACGCCGGTCGACGGCGCTCCCCAGACCCATGGCAACCAGTTCTACCCAGGCGGTTCCCGCTACCCGCGATATCCCGGAGCACGTGGCCATCATCATGGATGGCAACGGTCGCTGGGCGACGCGGCGATTGCTGCCGCGCACGGCGGGCCATGCCAAGGGCGTGCAGGCGGTGCGGCGCGTGGTCGAGGCCTGCGGTCGCGCCGGGGTGCGTTACCTGACGCTGTTCGCCTTCAGTTCCGAGAACTGGCGCCGGCCCGCCGAGGAAGTGTCGCTGCTGATGCGCCTGTTCGTGCAGGCGCTGGAGCGCGAGGTCGGCAAGCTGGAAGAGCAGGGGGTGCGGTTGCACGTCATCGGCGACCTGTCGGCCTTCGAGCCGCGCCTGCAGGAACTGATCTTCGCGGCCCAGGCCCGCACCGCCCACAATGACCGCCTGCACCTGACGGTGGCTGCCAACTACGGCGGCCGCTGGGACATCCTGCAGGCCACCCGCGCCATGCTGGCGGCCGAGCCGGCCCTCGCGACGCAGCCCCAGCTGGTCGACGAAGAGCGGCTGGCGCGGCACCTGTCCATGTCCTGGGCCCCCGAGCCCGATCTGTTCATCCGCACCGGCGGCGAGCAGCGCATTTCCAATTTCCTGATCTGGCAGATGGCGTACGCCGAGTTCTATTTCACCGACCGCTACTGGCCCGACTTCGGCGCCGACGAGTTGCGCGAGGCATTCGACTGGTACCGCACGCGCGAGCGCCGTTTCGGCCGCACCAGCGCACAGCTCGCCGCAAGCGGCGACAAATAACGGCTTGCCGCCAGCCGCGCGGCGCGCGGCGGCCCTGAGCCGACCTCGAGGAGACCGTCACATGTTGGGTCAGCGTATC
Organism: Achromobacter sp. CSND-B12; assembly: GCF_052906545.1. NCBI lineage: Bacteria > Pseudomonadati > Pseudomonadota > Betaproteobacteria > Burkholderiales > Alcaligenaceae > Achromobacter > Achromobacter sp. CSND-B12. The sequence goes on from NZ_JBREGJ010000001.1 coordinate 5,974,714, forward strand.
GTTACCGCCGTCATCCTGCTCGCCATCCTGGCGGCGGCGATGATGAGTGCCAATCCCTGGTGGTTCGTGGCGCTGCTCGCGCTGGCCGCGGCCTGCGCCAATTGGGAGTGGCTGCGCCTGACGTTGCCGCAGCCGCCGTCGCCGCTGATCGCCGCCGGTATCCCGGTCCTGTTGTTCGCGGCCATGTTGGCACTGACGTCGGCCTGGCTCTCGGGCGGACGCGAAGGCGTCACCGACCCCGCCTGGGTCCTGCGCTACGCGGCGCCGCTGGTTGCCGCGGTATGGCTGCTGGGCGCCACCGCCGCGGTGATGCGCGGCCGTTCCGACGCGGCGCCGGCCAGCCTGGCCTGGTCGCTGTTTTCCGTGCCGGCCGCCTTCACGGCCTGGGCGGTGCTGGCGCAGATGTTCATGACCCATGGCGCCGGCTTCGTGGTGTCGCTGCTGGCGCTGGTCTGGGTGGCCGACATCGCCGCTTATTTTGCCGGCCGCGCGTTCGGCAAGCGTAAACTGGCGCCGCGGGTCAGCCCCGGCAAGACAGTGGCGGGCGCGGTGGCCGGCGTATTGGGCGCGGTGATCTGGATCGGCCTGTCCAGTCTGTGGGACGGCACCTATGGCCACGCCCTGGTCGCGCGCTGGAGCTTCTGGCTGGCCCTGCCGATCGCCGCCTTGCTGGGAGTGCTGTCGATCATCGGCGACCTGTTCGAGTCCCTGCTCAAGCGCCGCGCCGGCCGCAAGGATTCCAGCGCGCTGCTGCCCGGCCATGGCGGGGTCTATGACCGGATCGACGCGATCCTCCCGGTTGCGCCGCTCGCATTCATTTTGTCTGGAGTGTTGTTTTGACGGCTTTTCAACGCGTCGTGGTGCTGGGGTCGACCGGTTCGATCGGCGAAAGCACGCTGGATGTCATCGCCCGCCACCCGGATCGCCTGGCGGTGTACGCGCTGTCCGCCTACAGCCGCATGCAGCGGCTGGCCGAACAGGCGCTGGCCAGTCGTGCGGCGGTGGTGGTGGTGCCGGATACCGAGGCGCGTGCCAGGTTCATGGCGGCCTGGCCCGCCGGTGAAACCCCGCCGGAAATCCGCGTGGGCGCGCAAGCGCTGGCCGACACGGCCGCGGATCCGCAGTGTGATTCGGTGATGGCGGCGATCGTCGGCGCCGCCGGCCTGCCGGCCGCGTTGGCGGCCGCCCGCAAGGGCAAGCGCGTGTTGCTGGCCAATAAAGAAGCGCTGGTGGCGGCGGGCTCGCTGTTCATGCAGGCAATACGCGACAACGGCGCCGAATTGCTGCCGATCGACAGCGAACATAACGCCATTTTCCAATGCATGCCGCACGGCGGACGCGCCGGTGCGCCCGCTGCCCCCGCGCCGGGCGTGCGCCGCCTGCTGCTGACCGCGTCCGGCGGTCCGTTCCGTGGCCGTGACCTGGAGGACCTGCATGAGGTCACGCCGGCGCAGGCCTGCGCCCATCCCAACTGGAGCATGGGCCGCAAGATCTCGGTCGATTCCGCCACCATGCTGAACAAGGGACTGGAAGTGATCGAGGCGCACTGGCTGTTCGCCATGCCGCCGGACCGTATCGAGGTCGTGGTGCATCCGCAGAGCGTGGTGCACTCGATGGTCGAATACGACGACGGGTCGGTCCTGGCGCAGCTGGGCCAGCCCGACATGCGCACGCCGATTGCCTACGGGTTGGGTTTTCCCGAACGCCTGAACAGCGGCGTGGGGCCACTGGACCTGACGCGCCTGGGGCGGCTGGATTTCGAAAAACCGGACCTGGCGCGGTTCCCGTGCCTGGCTCTGTCGTTCGAGGCGCTGCGGGCCGGGCAGGCCGCCTGCATTGCGCTGAACGCGGCCAACGAAGTGGCGGTGGAGGCGTTCCTGGGAGGGCGGCTGGCCTACACCTGGATTGCGCGCGTCATCGAGGCGACCCTGGAGTGGCAGGGGGGGCAATCATCTGTTACGCTCAACAGTCTTGACGATGTGCTGGCGCTGGATGCCGCCGCGCGCGCCTATGCCGGCAATCTGGGCCTGGCGTAACCGCGCTCGATTGCGTATCAGCGCTCCGGCCCGCCTCGTCCCTGATTCCTGGATTTCCTGACCCCGATGCTTTTCACCCTGCTGGCCTTTGCCGTCGCGCTTGGCTCCCTGATCATTTTCCATGAGTTGGGGCATTACTGGGTGGCGCGCCTTTGCGGCGTGAAGGTGCTGAGGTTTTCGGTGGGCTTTGGCAAGGTCGTCCTGCGCCGCACCGACCGTCACGGCACCGAATGGGCCCTGTCGGCCCTGCCGCTGGGCGGCTACGTCAAGATGCAGGACGATGCCCCGGCCGGCGCCACCGCCGAACAAGCCGCGGGCGCCTTCAACAACAAGCCGGTCGGCAAGCGTATCGCCATCGTGGCGGCCGGTCCGATTTTCAATCTCATCCTCGCGGTCTTCCTTTATGCCGGCCTGAACATGGCGGGCACCGAGGAGCCGGTGGCCGTGATCGCGCCGCCCGCGGCCGATACGCCCGCCGCGCGCGCCGGCCTGGTCGCTGGCGATCGCATCCTGGCCATCGATGGCCAGGAAGTGGCGTCGTGGTCCGATGCCCGCTGGCGCCTGATGGACGTGATGGCCACGGGCGGCCGCGCGCTGGTCGAGGTCGGCACGCCGGGCGGCTCCGCGCAGCAGCGCGAGCTGATCCTGCCGGCCAATGCCATGGATCCGGCTGGCGGCGATCCGCTGGCGGCCGCCGGCATCCGCCTGGCCCAGCCCAAGCCCGCCGTGCGCGTCGTCAACGACGGCGGCGAAGGGCAGGCGGCCGGCCTGCGCCAGGGCGACCTGATCCTGGCCGTCGACGGCCAGCCCACCCCCGACACCGGCGCGCTGGTCAAGCAGATCCAGGAAAGCGCCGGCAAGTCCCTGGCGCTGACCCTGGCGCGCGACGGCGCCCAGATCTCGATCAACGTCACGCCGCGCGCCGAAACGGTCAACGGCCAGGTCATCGGCCGCCTCGGCGTCCAGCTGGGCGGCGACGTGCCCATGGTGACCGTGCGCTACGGGGTGTTCGACAGCCTCTGGCGCGGGGCGGTCCGTACCTGGGACACGGCACTGTTTTCGTTGCGCATGATGGGCCGGATGGTGACGGGCGACGTTTCCTGGCGCAATGTCAGCGGTCCGGTGACCATCGCCGATTACGCCGGCCAGACGGCCCGGATCGGTATTGTTGCGTACATCGCCTATATCGCGTTGATCAGTATCAGCCTGGGCGTACTAAATTTGCTGCCCATTCCTATGCTGGACGGGGGGCATCTGCTGTACTATCTCGTCGAAATTGTGCGGGGCAGTCCACCGCCCGCACGGTGGATCGATATCGGACAGCGCGCAGGCATTGGTTTATTGGCAAGCCTGATGGGGCTTGCGTTGTTCAATGATTTCACGCGCCTGTTTACTTAAGCGCCAATTAGCATAAAATCCCCCGCCATTTGCACGACCGAGGATACTCAAGGATGTCTTTTCGCCGGATGTTTCATCACAAAAAGGGTGTACTGCCGGGCGTAGTGCCGAGTCTGATCGCCGCATTGCTGCTGCCAGGCATGGCTCACGCCTTCGACCCTTTTGTCGTGCGGGATATCCGCGTAGAGGGGATCCAGCGCACCGACGCCGGCACCGTCTTCGGTTATCTGCCGGTCAAGGTGGGCGAGAAATTCACCGAGGAAGAAGCCACCGAGGCGATCCGCCGCCTGTATGGCACCGGCTTTTTCACCGACGTGCAGATCCAGACCGACAATAATGTCGTGGTCGTGGTGGTGCAGGAACGTCCGACGATCGCATCCGTGAATTTCAACGGCATGCGCGAATTCGATTCCAAGGCCATTACCAAATCGCTGGGGCAGGTTGGGTTTGCCGAAGGCCGTATTTTCGACCGCTCGATGCTCGAGCGTGCCGAATACGAACTCAAGCAGCAATACCTGTCCAAGGGCAAGTATGGCGTGGAAGTGACCTCCACCGTCACGCCGCTGCCGCGCAACCGCGTCGGCGTCAGCTTCGACGTGTTCGAAGGGTCAGTCGCTCGCATCCAGGAAATCCGCTTCGTCGGCAACAAGGCCTTCTCCGAAAGCGACCTGCTCGACGAATTCAAGCTGACCACGCCGGGCTGGCTCACCTGGTACACCGATACCGACAAGTATTCGCGCGAAAAGCTCGAGGGCGATCTCGAACGCCTGCGTTCGTTCTACCTCGACCGCGGCTACCTCGAATTCACCGTCGAGCCGCCGCAGGTCACGATCTCGCCGGACCGCAAGGACATCCGCATCACCATCACTGTCCATGAAGGCGAGCCGTACAAGGTGCGCAGCGTCAAGCTGGCCGGCAACCTGATCGGCCTGGACAAGGAAATCAACGACCTGGTCAAGATCAAGCCGGACGAAACCTTCTCGGCGGCCAAGGCCAACGATTCGGCCAAGGCGATCACCGACTACCTGGGCGAACTGGGCTACGCGTTCGCCAACGTCAACCCGAACCCGCAACTGGACCGCGCCAAGCACGAGGCCGACCTGACGTTCTACGTCGACCCGAGCCGCCGCGTGTACGTGCGCCGCATCCAGATCGGTGGCAACACCCGCACGCGCGACGAAGTCGTGCGCCGCGAAATGCGCCAGCAGGAAGCCGCCTGGTACGACGCCAAGGACATCAAGACCTCGCGCGACCGCGTCGACCGCCTGGGCTACTTCAGCGACGTCAACGTCAAGACCGATCCGGTGCCGGGTTCGCCCGACCAGGTCGACGTCAACGTCGACGTGAAGGAAAAGCCCACCGGCATGATCAACCTGGGTGTGGGTTACGGTTCGTCCGAAAAAGCGATCCTGTCGGCCGGCATCAGCGAAGACAACGTGTTCGGCAGCGGCACCAACCTGACGCTGCAGTTGAACACCAGCAAGACCAACCGCGCGATCGTGCTGTCGCACACCGATCCGTATTGGACCAAGGACGGCATCAGCCGCACCACGTCCGCCTATTACCGCGTGACCGAGCCCTGGAACAACAACGACGGCGACTACCGCGTCAAGTCGATGGGCCTGGGCATGAACTTCGGCGTGCCGATCTCGGAATACGACCGGATCTTCCTGGGCGCCAACATCGAGCGCAACCAGATCGACCTGTTCTCGAACTCGCCGCTCGCCTATCGCAATTTTGTCGACCAGTACGGCGACGCGACCAACTCGGTGATCTTCACCGCCGGCTGGTCCAACGACACCCGCGACAGCGGGCTGGCCCCGACCAAGGGTTCGTACACCCGCCTGAAGAGCGACTTCTCGACGGTCGACCTGAAGTACTACATGCTCACGGGCCAACAGCAGTACTTCATCCCCTTGGGCAACTCGTACACCCTGGCGCTGAACGGCATGGTCGATTGGGGCCAGAGCTACGGCGGCAAGGACTACCCGATCATCAAGGACGTGTACGCCGGCGGCATCGGCACGGTGCGCGGCTACGAGGGTTCGTCGCTGGGTCCGCGCGACTCGGTCACGGGCGACTACCTGGGCGGTTCGCGCCGTATCGTGGCCAACGCCCAGCTGTACCTGCCGTTCCCGGGCGCATCCAAGGATCGCACGCTACGCTGGTTCATCTTCAGCGACGCGGGCCAGGTCAGCGCCGGCAGCGGCCTGTCGTGCACCAAGGGCAAGCCGGGCAGCGAGGTCGAGGATCCCTGCGGCTGGCGTTTCTCGGCCGGTATCGGCCTGTCGTGGCAGTCGCCGATGGGGCCGCTGCAGCTGTCGTATGCCCGTCCTCTCAATTCCAAGGCGGGCGACGACAAGCAGAGCTTCCAGTTCCAGATCGGGACCGGGTTCTGATCGGCGTTACGCTTGAAAACAAGGGAGGGGCCCGCCGGCCCGGCCCTTTTGCCGTTTAGTGGCACAATACACACTTTGGCTTTGCCTTACTGGAAGGTGAGATTTTCATGATGTCTGACTTCGCACTTAAATCATCGAATTCGCCGCGCGCCACGCGCCGTGGCAAGCTGGGCGGCTCCATTGCCCTGGTGGGTGCGCTCATTCTCGGTTCCGTTGCGGCGGTGCCCGCTCAGGCTCAGAACACCAAGATCGGCTTCGTCAATACCGAGCGGATCCTGCGTGAGTCCGGTCCGGCCAAGACGGCGCAAAGCAAGATCGAAGCCGAATTCAAGAAGCGCGACGACGAGCTGCAGCGCCTGAACACCAGCCTGCGTTCGCAAGCCGAAAAGTTCGACAAGGACGCGCCGGTGCTGTCGGAATCCGACCGCGTCAAGCGCCAGCGTGAACTGTCCAACCTGGATACGGACCTGCAGCGCAAGCGCCGTGAATTCCAGGAAGACTTCAACCGCCGCCGCAACGAAGAGTTTTCCAGCATCGTGACGAAGGCCAACGAGGCCATCAAGCGCATCGCCGAGCAGGAAAACTACGACCTGATCATCCAGGACGCCGTGACGGTCAACCCGCGCATCGACATCACCGACAAGGTGATCCAGAGCCTGGGCAAGTAAGCTGCAGTCGCCGTATGCCGGTTCTACTGGATCTTGCCCGCGCGCCGACGCTTGAAGCGCTGTTGAGCGCCGCCAATACCCAGGGCATGGACTGGCGCATCAGCGCGCCGGCCGGCGCCGATCCCTTGCGGGTCCGCGGCATCGGCACGCTGGCGTCGGCCAGCGGCCAGGAAATCAGTTTCCTGGCCAATCCCAAGTACCAGAGCCAGCTTGCCGCCACTCAGGCGGGAGCGGTGATCGTCTCGGCCGATGTGGCCGAGACGCTGGAGGCCGCCGGCGCCGACCGGCCGCGTTTCGCGCTGGTCGTGTGCAAGCATCCCTATCTGCTGTACGCCCGGGTGGCGCAGTGGTTCGACGCCGCGCGGCGTCCGGCCCTGCCAGCCGCCACGCACCCCTCGGCGGTGGTCGCGGCTGACGCGCACATCGAGGACGACGTGCGTATCGGTCCGAATTGTGTCATCGAGTCGGGAGCGCGGATCGGCCGCGGCAGCGTGCTGGGCGCAGGCTGCGTGATTGGCGCCGGATCGTCGATCGGTCCCGACAGCCGCCTGCATGCCCACGTCACGTTGTACGAGGGCGTCAAGGTCGGCGCCCGCGCCATCATCCACAGTGGCGTGGTGCTGGGCGCGGACGGTTTCGGCTTCGCGCCGGACCCGTCGCTGGGGCAGGGCGCCTGGGGCAAGATCCCGCAGCTGGGCGGGGTGTCGGTGGGGGACGACGTCGAAATCGGCGCCAACACCACCATCGACCGCGGCGCGCTCGAAGACACCACGGTGGCCGACGGCGTCAAGCTCGACAACCAGATCATGGTGGGTCACAACGTGCGCATTGGCAAGTACACCGCGATCGCGGCTTGCGTGGGCGTTGCCGGATCCACCACGATCGGCGAGCGTTGCACCATTGGTGGCGCCGCCATGCTCTCGGGGCACCTGACCCTGGCCGATGACGTGCATATATCAGGCGGCACCGCGGTGACGTCGAATATTTCCAAACCTGGACGCTATACCGGGGTGTACCCGTATGCGGATCACGGTGAATGGCAGCGCAACGCCGCCGTGATACAACAGTTGGCGCAGTTGCGCCGCCGCGTGCGGACGCTGGAAAAAGACTAGGGCGCATCCTCGCTGCCCTGGGCGCGTCCGGCGCCGCAAGATTTATCTCATTTCGCAGGAATTCACAGAAAAATGGAACTCGACATCAAGGGGATCATGGAGAGGCTGCCGCATCGTTACCCGATGCTGCTGATTGATCGCGTCGTCGAAATGGTGCCTGGCAAGTCCATCGTCGCCATCAAGAATGTCTCGATCAATGAACCGTTTTTCAACGGCCACTTTCCCCACCACCCGGTGATGCCGGGCGTGCTCATCGTGGAAGCCATGGCGCAGGCCTCGGCGCTGTTCTCGTTCACCGACGAAAACGGCGGCCTGAAGTGCGAAGGCGCCAAGACGGCGTACTACCTGGTGGGCATCGACGGCGCGCGTTTCCGCCGTCCCGTGGTGCCGGGCGACCAGTTGCGCATCGAAGTCGAAGCCGAACGCCTGAGCCGCAGCATCTGTAAATACCAAGCGCGCGCCACCGTGGACGGTCAGGAAGTGGCGTCGGCCAAGCTCATGTGCGCGATCCGCAGCCTGGAAGAGTAAATGGCAGGAAACATCCATCCTACCGCCGTCGTCGATCCGGCGGCGAAAATCGACCCCAGCGTGGTCATCGGCGCCTTTTGCGTCGTGGGACCCGACGTGACGATCGGCGCCGGCACCGAGCTTGGCCCGTATTGCATGGTCGATGGCGTGACCACCATCGGGCGCGACAACCGGTTCTACCGGTATTGCTCGATCGGCGGGATGCCGCAGGACAAGAAGTACAAGGGCGAGCCGACCCGGCTGATCATCGGCGACCGCAACACGGTGCGCGAATTCGTCACGCTGAACACCGGCACGGTGCAGGATGGCGGCGCCACCACGCTGGGCGATGACAATTGGATCATGGCCTACGTGCACATCGCGCACGATTGCCACGTTGGCAACAACACCATCCTGGCCAACTCCGTGCAACTGGGCGGCCACGTCCATGTGGGCGACTGGGCCATCGTCGGCGGCCTGACCGGCGTGCACCAGTTCTCGCGCATCGGCGCGCACAGCATGACCGGCGGCAACAGCTCGCTGATGCAGGACACGCCGCCGTTCGTGCTGGCCGCAGGCAATCCCTGCCGTCCGGTGGGTGTCAACGTCGAAGGCCTCAAGCGCCGCGGCTTCACGCCGGCGCAGGTGTCGGCGCTGCGCGACGCCTACAAGATCATCTACCGCCGCGGCTTGCCGCTGGATACGGCCCGCGCCGAACTGCGCGCCCGCCAGCAGGCCGAGCCCGAAGTCGCCGAGCACCTGCAGACGCTGCTGGATTTCCTCGACGTCGCTTCGCGCGGCATCATCCGTCCATGAACATGCGGATCGGCATGGTGGCCGGCGAGCCCTCGGGCGATCTGCTGGCCGGCCGCATCATTGCCGGTCTGCAGGAACGCGCCCCGGGCGTCCTGTGCGAAGGCATCGGCGGCCCGCAGATGCAGGCCCGCGATTTCGATACCTGGCATCCGATGCATGCGCTGACGGTGTTCGGCTACGTCGACGCGCTCAAGCGCCTGCCCAGCCTGCTGCGCACCTACCGCGACGTATCGCGGCGCTGGCTGGCCGAACCGCCGTCGGTATTCGTCGGCATCGACGCGCCTGATTTCAACCTGCGTTTGGAACACCAACTGCGCCAGGCCGGCACGCCCACCGTGCATTTCGTCGGACCGTCGATCTGGGCATGGCGCTACGACCGCATCCACAAGATCCGCGATTCGGTGTCGCACATGCTGGTGCTGTTCCCGTTCGAGGAAGAGATCTACCGCAAGGAAGGCATTCCGGTCACCTATGTCGGCCATCCGCTGGCCGGCGCGGTGCCGATGCAGCCGGACCGCGCGGCGGCGCGCGCGCGGCTGGGCATCGATCAGGACGCGCGCGTGCTGGCGATCCTGCCGGGTAGCCGTTCGTCCGAGATTCGCCTGCTGGCGCCGCGCTTCCTGCAGGCCGCGCAGATGCTGCAGAAGCGCGATCCGGCGCTGCAATGCGTGGTGCCGATGGTCAATGACCAGCGCCGTGCCGAATTCCAGGCGATCCTGGCCAAGTATCCCGTGCCGGGGTTGCGCTGCGTGACCGCGCAGGACCTGCATGGCGAAGGCGGCGAACGCCAGGCCCCGGTGGCGTGGTCGGTGATGGAAGCCAGCACCGCGGTGCTGGTGGCCAGCGGTACCGCCACCCTCGAGACGGCGCTGTACAAGCGCCCCATGGTGATCTCGTATGTGCTGTCGCCGCTGATGCGGCGCATCATGGCGTGGAAATCGGGGCAGGAACGGCCCTACCTGCCGTGGGTCGGCCTGCCCAACGTGCTGCTGCGCGATTTCGCGGTGCCGGAACTGTTGCAGGACGACGCCACGCCGGAAAAGCTGGCCGAAGCCACCTGGACGGCGTTGACCGACGAGGCCCTGGCGGCCCGCATCGAAGCCCGCTTCACGGCGCTGCACCAGGAACTGCTGCGTGATACGCCGGCGCTGGCGGCCCAGGCGATCCTGGAGGTGGCGGGTGGAGCAGCCTGACCTGTTTGCCGCGCCGGCCCAGCCGGCCCTGGTGACGGCCGGTGTCGACGAGGCGGGCCGCGGTCCCCTGGCCGGCGCCGTGTATGCCGCCGCGGTGATCCTGGATCCGGCCCGGCCCATCGATGGACTGGCCGATTCCAAGGTGCTCAAGGCCGCCACCCGCGAGGCGTTGGCGCTGGAGATCCAGGCGCACGCGCTGGCCTGGTGCGTGGCCAGCGCCAGCGTGGCCGAGATCGACAGCCTGAACATCCTGCGCGCCACGCTGCTGGCCATGCGCCGCGCGGTCGAGGGCCTTTCGCTGGCGCCCCAGCTGGCGCTGGTGGATGGCAACCAGGCGCCCAAGCTGGGCTGCACGGTGCAGACCGTGATCAAGGGCGACGCCCTGGTGCCCGCCATTTCGGCCGCCTCCATCCTGGCCAAGACCGCGCGCGACGCCGACCTGCTGCGCCTGCATTCGCTGTATCCACAGTACGCGTTCGACCAGCACAAGGGCTACGGCACCGCCTTGCACCTGCAGATGCTGCGCGAACACGGCCCCTGCGCCGAGCACCGCCGCAGTTTCGCGCCCATCAAGGCCTTCGGCCTGGTCCCATGAAACACATCAGTTCCCGCGACAATCCCGCGGTCAAGGCGCTGGTCAAGCTTGCCGGCACCGCCGGCAAGCGCGGCGCGCCCGTGCTGCTGGACGGCGTGCACCTGTGCCAGGCCTGGCTGCAGCATCATGGCGCGCCGGACCAGGCCATCTTCGATATCGACCGCCTGTCGCAGCCCGATATCGCGGCGCTGGCGGCCGCCGTGCCGGACGCCCGCTGCCTGGCGCTGGACGCGCGCCTGATGCAGGCGCTGGCCAGTGTCGAAAGCGGGCAGGGCGTTGCCTTCGTGGTGACGCCGCCGCCCTTGTCCCTGCCCGCCGCGGTGGACGAGAATTGCGTGCTGTTCGATCGCATCCAGGATCCCGGCAATGTCGGCACCTTGCTGCGCACCTGCGCCGCGGCCGGCATCAAACGCGTGTTCCTGGCCACCGGCACCGCGGCCGCCTGGTCGCCCAAGGTGCTGCGCAGCGGCCAGGGGGCGCATTTCGCGCTGGCGATCCACGAGCACGTGGACCTGTCGGCCCTGCTGCCCGCGCTGGGGGTGCCGCTGGTGGCAACCGCCCTGGAAGGCGCGCAGGACCTCTATGCGGGACGCCTGCCCGCGCGCTGCGCCTGGGTCTTCGGCCATGAGGGCCAGGGCGTCGCCGCCGAGTTGCTGGCGGCGGCGCGGCTCAAGCTGCGCATTCCCCATGACATGGCCGCGGTCGAGTCGCTGAATGTCGGCGCCGCCGCCGCCATCTGCCTGTTCGAGCAGCGCCGCCAGGCGCTCGCAGACGCGGCCCGCTGATTCTGCATTGGTGCGTGTCTGACCCGCCAGGCGGGCGCCGGGCCGGCATATACTCGACGCTTTGCCGCTCCCTAGGTGTTCCATGGCGCCATTGCCGGTCGCTCATTCCCTGACAGGCCGCGCCACGCGCGCGCGCTGCCAGTCATTGCTTGCCGCCTGCCTGTGCGCGCTGGCGCTGGGCGGATGCGCCTCGGGCAAGCCGCAACGGGTCAGCCTGGTGCCGGTCGACATGACCGAATCGGCCGGCCGGCTGCAACTGTCGCGCGAGGTGGTGGCGAAGCTGCCCAATGACGCCGCCGTGACGCTGCCTTCCGGCTCGCAATGGCGGCGGGCCGGCGCCATCGTGCAAGGCGACGTGTTCCGGCCGCTGGGCGGTCCGTTCGCGATTGCCTTGCCGCGGCACACGGAGGCCTATCTGGTGGCTTCTTCGGGCAAGCTGGTGGGCTTCTACCTGCCGGTCGACAGCAGTTACATCGAACTGTCCCTTCCCGTCGTCCTGCCCGGGGCGGTGCGACAGTGACGGATGGGCGCGCCAACGGCGCGCCCTGATCGTTTTCAGCCCCGATCCAGGCCCACTTCCTGCAGCACCGTGGTCGAGATTTCCTCGATCGACTTGGTGGTGGTGGACAGCCAGGAGATACCCTCGCGGCGCATCATGCGTTCGGCCTCGGCCACTTCGTAACGGCACTGCTCCAGCTGCGCGTAGCGGCTGTTGGGACGGCGTTCGTTGCGCACCTCGGCCAGACGCTCGGGCTGGATCGACAGGCCGAACAGCTTGGCGCGGTGCGGCGCGATGGTCGAGGGCAGGGTGCCGCGCTCGAAATCGTCCGGCGTCAGGGGGAAGTTGGCGGCCTTGATGGCGTACTGCATGGCCAGGTACAGGCTGGTCGGGGTCTTGCCGCAGCGCGACACGCCCACCAGGATGACGTCGGCCTGGTCGAGCTGGTTGACGAACTGGCCGTCGTCGTGCGCCAGGCTGAAGTTGATGGCGTCGATCCGGTTGCGGTACTTTTCGGAATTGGCCTGCATGTGCGAGCGGCCGATGGAATGGCTGGATTTCAGTCCCAGCGCCTGCTCGATGTGGCTGACGAAGGTGCCGAACAGGTCCAGGAAAATTCCGTTCGCCTGGCGAACACGCGCCAGGATGTCGGGATTGACCAGGGTGCTGAAGACGATCGGCGGGACGCCGGCTTCCTGGGCGCTGCGGTCGATGCGCATGGCCACTTCGGCGGCTTTTTCCAGCGTGTCGACAAACGGCAGCCGCACGGGCTTGAAATCGACTTCCTCGAACTGGGAAAGCACCGACTGGCTGAAGGTTTCCGCAGTGATGCCGGTACTGTCGGAAACGATGTATACCGTGCGTACGATCGGGGTAGATGTCATATGTAAAAATTCCAACCAGGCGGATGGCCGGATGTGCTCCTCCGAGTACAATCAGGCCCCTATAAGTCACCCCAAGGGCGGTCCAAGGCCAGTTTGGTCAGCGCAGGCGGATCGGCGAAATCCGGGCGGTAGCCGGCGTCGAATCTGCATTGACCAAACTCGCTTTCATTCCATTGTAAAAGGTGACTTCAATGTCGTATGTTGTTTTGTTCGAGCAGCTCCGCATGACGGACGTGGACTCGGTAGGAGGCAAGAACGCATCATTAGGCGAAATGATCAGCCAGCTGTCTGGCGCGGGTGTCCGCGTGCCGGGCGGCTTTGCCACGACCGCTGACGCCTTCCGCGACTTTCTCAAGGCTTCCGGCCTGGACAAGCGCATCGCCGAACGCCTGACCACGCTGAACCCCGAAGACGTGCGCGAGCTGGCCAACGCCGGCGCGCAGATCCGCCAATGGATCGTCGAGGCGCCGTTCTCGGCCGAATTCGAAGCCCAGATCCGCGACGCCTTCGCCAAGCTCGACGCCGATGGCAAGGGCTCGTTCGCGGTGCGTTCGTCAGCCACCGCCGAAGACCTGCCCGACGCCTCGTTCGCCGGCCAGCAGGAAACCTTCCTGAACGTGGTCGGCATCGACGACGTGCTGGACAAGATCCGCCACGTGTTCGCCTCGCTCTACAACGATCGCGCCATCTCCTACCGCGTGCACAAGGGCTATGCCCACGCCGATGTGGCCCTGTCGGCCGGCATCCAGCGCATGGTGCGTTCGGACAAGGGCAGCGCCGGCGTGATGTTCACCATCGACACCGAATCGGGCTTCCAGGACGTGGTGTTCATCACCTCGTCGTACGGCCTGGGCGAAACGGTGGTGCAGGGCGCCGTCAACCCCGACGAGTTCTACGTCTTCAAGCCCACGCTGGCCCAGGGCCATTTCCCCATCGTCGGCCGCCGCATCGGTTCCAAGCTGATCAAGATGGAATTCGACCCCGAGCGTCCGGAAGGCCGCGCCGTGCGCACGGTCGACGTGCCGGTGTCCGAGCGCAACCGCTACTCGCTGACCGACGACGAGGTCAATGAACTGGCGCGCTACGCCGTCATCATCGAGAAGCACTACGGCCGTCCGATGGACATCGAGTGGGGCCGCGACGGCGTTGACGGCAAGATCTACATCCTGCAGGCGCGCCCGGAAACGGTGAAGTCGCAGCAGGGCGCCAACGACGTGCAGCAGCGCTACCGCCTGAAGGCCACCGGCCAGGTCCTGATCACCGGCCGCGCCATTGGCCAGAAGATCGGCTCGGGCCCGGTGCGCGTGGTCGGCGACATCTCCGACATGGACAAGGTGCAGCCCGGCGACGTGCTGGTCACCGACATGACCGACCCCAACTGGGAACCCGTCATGAAGCGCGCCTCGGCGATCGTGACCAACCGTGGCGGCCGTACCTGCCACGCGGCCATCATCGCGCGCGAACTCGGCATTCCGGCCGTGGTGGGCTGCGGCAACGCCACCGACCTGCTCAAGGAAGGCCAGGCCGTGACCGTGTCGTGCGCCGAGGGCGACGAAGGCCGCATCTATGACGGCCTGATCGAGACCGAGGTCGAGGAAGTGCGCCGTGGCGAAATGCCGGCCATCGACTTGAAGATCATGATGAACGTGGGCAACCCCCAGCTGGCGTTCGACTTCGCCCAGATTCCCAACGGCGGCGTCGGCCTGGCGCGCCTGGAATTCATCATCAACAACAATATCGGCATCCACCCGAAGGCGGTGCTGGACTACCCGAACGTCGACGGCGAGCTGAAGAAGGCCGTGGAATCGGCCGCCCGCGGCCATGCCAGCCCGCGCGCCTTCTTCGTCGAGAAGATGGCCGAAGGCGTGGCCACCATCGCGGCGGCGTTCTACCCGAAGCCCGTGATCGTGCGCATGTCGGACTTCAAGTCCAACGAGTACCGCAAGCTGGTCGGCGGTTCGCGCTACGAGCCCGAGGAAGAGAACCCCATGCTGGGCTTCCGCGGCGCCTCGCGCTACATCGCCGACGACTTCGCCGAGTGCTTCCGCATGGAATGCGAAGCGCTCAAGAAGGTGCGCGATGACATGGGCCTGACCAACGTCGAAATCATGGTGCCGTTCGTGCGCACCCTGGGCCAGGCGGAAAAGGTGGTCAACCTGCTCGCCAAGCACGGCCTGGCGCGCGGCGAGAACGGCCTGAAGCTGATCATGATGTGCGAGGTGCCGTCCAACGCCATCCTGGCCGACGAGTTCCTGCAGTACTTCGACGGCTTCTCGATCGGTTCGAACGACATGACCCAGCTGACCCTGGGCCTGGACCGCGACTCCGGCATGGAACTGCTGGCGGCCGATTTCGACGAACGCGACGACGCCGTCAAGTTCATGCTGCGCCGCGCGATCAAGGCCTGCCTGGCGGCCAACAAGTACGTCGGCATCTGCGGCCAGGGCCCCAGCGATCACCCGGATTTCGCGCAGTGGCTCAAGGACGAAGGCATCCTGTCGATGTCGCTGAACCCGGACACCGTGGTCGACACCTGGCAGCGCCTGGCGAAGCAGTAAGTCGCCCGCGTTGACGCAAACCCCCGCATTCGAAAGAGGCGGGGGTTTTTTCTTGGGGCGGCTCCGTCGCCGGTCAGCCGCCGGCGGGGCGTCGGTGCCCATGCCAGGGCGACCACGCTCACCAGCGGTAGGTCAGGGTGCCGATGACGGTGCGTCCGGCGCCGTAGAAACACTTGGTCGCGGTGGCGCACGCCGATACGTATTCGCGATCGAACAGGTTGCTGGCGTTGATGCCGGCGGTAAGTCCCTTCAGCGAAGGGATGGCTTGCCCCAGGTCGTAGCGCACCGCGGCATCCACCACCGTGAAGGGCGATACCTTCAATGTGTTGTCGGCGTTGGCATAGCTGCTGCCGACGTAACGCACGCCGCCGCCCAGGCTCAGGCCTGCCAGCGCGCCGCTGTGGAATGTGTAGTTGGCCCAGGCGTTGGCGCTGTGGCGCGAGACGTAGGTGGGGTGCTTGCCCTGCGCGGTGGTGCTGCGCGTGTTGACGTTGTCCATCAGGGTGTAGGACGCCAGCAGGTCCAGGTTGCGCGTCAGGCTGGCCTTGCCTTCCAGTTCCAGGCCGCGCGAGCGCACCTCGCCCGTCTGGATGCTGTAGTTGGTGTTGGCCGGATCGGTCGTGAGCACGTTGCTCTGGGTGAGCTGGTAGACGGCGGCGCTGACGAAGGCGTCGTGGCCCGGCGGCTGGTACTTGATGCCGGCCTCGTATTGCTCGCCCTTGGTGGGCTTGAACAGATTGCCCTGGGCGTCGGCGTCGGCCACCGGCTGGAACGAACGCGAATAGCTGACGTAGGGCGCCACGCCGTTGCTGAATTCATAGACTGAGCCAAGGCGCCAGGTGAAGGCGCGGTCGGACTGGTTGGTGGTGTCGCCGTTGATCCGGTTGCGCCGGTCGTTGCCCGCCCAGTCCTGGCGGATGCCGCCCAGCAGTGTCCATTGGCCCAGTTTCACCTGGTCCTGCGCGTACAGGCCTATCTGGTCCAGCGTCTGTTTGCTGCGCACGGTGATCGACGGCGTGGCGATGGCGGCGTCGTAATCGGGCCGACTGATCGACAAGGATGGCGCGGCGCCCATGCCCTGGTCTTCGCGATAACTGAGGCGCTGGTAGTCGATGCCGAACAGCGCGGTGTGCGCGAGGGCGCCGGTGTTGAAACGGGCCTGGGCATGGTTGTCCGTGGTCACCGCGTCCATGTTGGCGTGATTGACGATGGCCCGCCGCGTCAGCAGCGAGTTGGCCGGATCGGCGGCATTCAGCCCCGTGGTGTAGACGCTCTTGTAGTCCGTTTTCATCTGCATGTAGCGTAGGTTGGACTGCACCGACCAGACCTCGTCGGTCCGATGCTCCAGCAGATAGCCCAGGGCCGTCTGCGTGCGCTTGAATTCATCGAAGCGCGGCGACCCGTCGAAGAAGCGGCGACCGATGCGGCCGCCGCCGGGCAGGTCCTGGATGGTGCCCACGGCCGGCAGGAAGCCGAAGTAGCCGCCATAGGGGTCATGCTGGTACTGCGCCAGGAGCGTCAGAGATGTGTCGGCGTTGGGGCGGAACGTGACGGCCGGCGCGATCGCCACGCGCTCGTCTTTCTGGTAGTCGATCTGGGTCTTGCCGGTGTGAGCGACGCCGGTCAGCCGGTAGAGCACCTTGCCGGCGTCGTCCACCGGACCGCCGAAGTCGAAGGCGGCCTGCCCGAAGCTGTGGCTGCCCGCCTGCAATTCGATCTCGTGCAGCGGCGTGGCGGTGGGTTTCTTGCTGACCAGGTTGATCAGGCCGCCCGGAGTGCCCTGGCCGAACAGCACGGATGACGGGCCGCGCAGCACTTCGATGCGCTCCAGGTTGTAGGTGTCGATCTGCGGGATGGCGTAGTTCGTGCCCAGCAGGCGCATCCCGTCCAGATAGGCGTAGTCGTAATTGATGCCACCGCCAAAGCCGCGGTAGATCACCGTGTCGTAGCGCGAGCCGCCGGCGCCGCGGTATTCGGCGGTCAGGCCAGGCGTATAGCGCAGTGCCTGGCGCACGTTCTGCACCGCCTGGTCGTCCATCTGCTGGCGTGTCACCACCGAGATGGATTGCGGCGTCTCGATCAGCCGGGCGTCGGTCTTGGTGCCGGCGCCGGAAGTGTCGACCACGTATCGGACGGTCTCGCTCGCGCCTTGCACCCGGATGGGGTCGAGCGTGGTGGCGTCGCTCGCGGCGGCGGGCAGCCGCGACACGATCAGGGTGTTGCCGCGGGGGCGCCAGCCCAGGCCCGAGCCGGCCAACAGGCGCGTCAAGGCCTCATCGCGGGTATAGCTGCCGTGCAGCGCGGGGGCGGTTCGGTCGCGCGCGATGTCGCCGCTCATGACCAGTTGCAGGCCGGTGGACGCGGTATAGGACAGCAGGGCGCTGGCCAGCGGCTGGCTGGGGATATCGAAGCGTTGATGCGTGGCGGCGTCGGCGGGAGCGGCTTGCGCCCGCGCCGCAGGCTGACCCGCGGCCCAGGCGGTGGCCGCCAGCAAGGCGGCCGCCAGGCGGCGCAGGCCGTGGCGGCCGGTGTGCAGGGAGGCGCCAGCGCGGTGGCGTAGGGGATGGTGTTGTGCGGCCGACATGTGCGGTTTGCCCTTGTTCGTGTTTCGATATCGCGACGGCGAATTGCGCGTCCTCTCCCTGTCAAACACCGGACGGGCGGAAACTGATGATCGAGGCGGGCGGGAAGTTGGTAACTGAATGTTGTCGGGTGGTCAGCGCGCGTAGACCAGGGTGGCGTAGCCCGCCACGACACGCAGCCGGATCGGGAAGGTTTCCGCCAGGCCACGCAGGGCCTCCTGCGGATCCGCCGTGTGGAAGGCGGCCGTGACCGGCAGCGCGCCCACGCCGGCATCCATCAGGAAGATGGGGCCGCGCTGGTAGCGTTGCAGCTCGGCCAGCACGGTGGCCAGCGGCACGTCGTTGAATACCAGGCGATCCTGGCGCCAGGCCAGCGCGGCCGCCTGATCGAAGCGCGCGGGCGCGGCGCCGCCCGAGACGCCGTACCGCATCTGCCAGCCGGCTTCGAGCGTCACGGGGGGCGCGTCGGGACGCGGCCGCACCGCGACCGCATGCTCGGTGACCGACACGGTGACGATGTCGTCCAGCAGCTTGACGTCGAATTGCGTGCCGAGCGCAGTGCTGATCCCCTGGCCGGCCCGCACGGAAAAGCGTCGTGTGGCGTCGGCGGCGACCTGGAAGTAAGCCTGACCGCGATGCAGGGTCAATTGGCGTTGGCGGCTGTCGAAGCGGACCGACAACGCGGTGTCGCTGCCCAATTCGAGCGCGCTGCCGTCGGCGAGGACGATGCGGCGCCGTTCGCCGATGCCGGTGCGATAGTCGGCCAGCAGGTGCAGGCGCGACAATGCATACAGCGCGGGAACCGTCACGGCCGCCGCGAGCACGCCCAGCATGGCGCGGCGACGATGCATGCGGTCAACGACGGGGCGGACTGCGTCGAAGCGGTTCCACAGCGCCTGCGCCCGCGCATAGGCGGCGGGGTGGGCCGGGTCGGCCTCCAGCCAGCCGGCGAAGGCGCGGCGATCCTGTTCGGTGGCGTCCTCGTCGTGCAGCCGCGCGAGCCATTCCAGCGCGGCCAGGTAGATCGGGTCCGGGGTGGGGGCGGCCATGGCTCAGGCGGGCTCCAGCGCGGCGTCCAGCTGCGCCATGGCGGCCACGACCTGCGAGATCACGGTATTGCGGCTGGTGCCCATGCGTTCGGCGATCTCGTCATAGGACAGGCCTTCGATGCGCTTGAGCACGAAGGCCTCGCGGCGGCGGTCGGGCAGCGTCGCGATGGCCTCCAGCAGGCGTTGCAGCTCGCGCCGGTACAGCACGATCATTTCCGGCGTGGGGCGGGAGTCGGGGAGGTGGTCCAGTTCCAGGCCGGTCAACTCCACCTCGGCGCGGCGGCGCGCATCGCGCAGGTGGTTGAGGGCCAGGTTGTGGGCCGCCCGGGTGATGTAGCCGGCATTGACCTGGGCGCGCTGGGCGCCCATGCGCAGCAAATTGGTGAAGGCCTGCTGCACGACGTCCTCGGCCGCGCCTTGGCTGCCGACGATACGGCGCACGATGGCGCGCAGGCGCCGCACTTCGGCTTGGTAGAGGGCGGAGATGTCGCCAACAGGCACGTTCATGGCAGGCCGGCGGGCGAGAAAGCCCGGGTGAGAACAGTTAAATGTGATTGAAAACCGTTCTCAATTATAGCGGGCTTGCCATCTGTGCCGCGCAGCGCCCCTGGCAAGGACGCGGGCCAGAGGTCCCTCAGGCCGCCTTGGCCTCGCGCTCGATCAGTTCGCGCTTGCGTTCGATGCCCCAGCGGTAGCCGGCCAGCGAGCCGTCGGTGCGCACCACGCGGTGGCAGGGGATGGCCAGCGCGATGTTGTTGGTGGCGCAGGCGCGCGCCACCGCGCGCACCGAACGCGGCGAGCCGATGCGTTCGGCGATATCGGTGTAGGTGGCGGTGGCGCCCACCGGGATCTCGCGCAGCGCTTCCCAGACGCGGCGCTGGAACGCGGTGCCGCGCACGTCCAGTGGCAGGTGCAGGCCCACCGACGGGTTTTCGACGAAACCGACCACCGCGGCCATCCATTGCTCGAATTCGCGGTCGGCGCCGATCAGTCTGGCGGCCTTGAAGCGGTCCTGAAGGTTGCGCACCAGCTGTTCGGGATCCTCGTGCAATGCGATTTCGCAGATGCCGGTGTCGCTGGCCGCGACCAGCAGCGCGCCGAGCGCGCACTGGCCCACGGCGAAGCGGATCTCGACGCCTTCGCCGTCCTTGCGGAAGGCGGTGGGCGTCATGCCGAGGATGGCGGGGGCGGCTTCGTAGAAGCGGCCACTGGAATTGAAGCCGGCGCCGTACATGGCGTCGGTGACGCTGGCGCTCTGGCGCAATTGCTGGCGGGCGCGGTCGGCGCGCAACGCGTTGGCGTAGGCCTTGGGCGTGATGCCGGTGGCCGCTTTGAAGATGCGGTGGAAGTGGAAGCGGCTCATGCCGGCCTGTTCGGCCAGGGTGTTCAGGTCGGGCGGCTGTTCGGCCTCCAGCGCCCGGCAGGCGCGTTCGACGGCGGCGGCGTGCTGTTTGCTCAGGGGGGCGGCGTGGGTCATGTCTGGCTCCTGGGGCGCGCAGGTTCGCGCGCTTTCGGCAATGTTCTCAGGGACCGGCCGCCGCCGCACTCCGGTTTTTGCCCGGCGTGCGCCTCAGGCGGGCGCGTAGGCGTCCAGGAAGCGCCGCACCAGGTCGCCGGACACCGGGGTGGCGCGCACGTTGGCCGACAGGCCCGGCACGTCGAGGTTTTCGGCGGCATAGCGGCGGCCGAAGCGCTCCAGGTGGGCGCGCACGAAATCCGGGCCGAATTCGGGGTGGAACTGGGTCGAGAAAATATTGCGGCCGATGCGGATCATCTGGTGCGCGTCGAGGTCGGAACGCGCCAGCACGGCGGCGCCGGGCGGCGGCTGCAGCACGGTCTGCGCGTGCAGCATCTGGGCCGGGAAGGTGGGTGGCAGGCCGGCCAGCAGCTTGTCGCCGGCGGCCGTGGGCAGCAGTTCGACCGTCTGGGTGCCGACTTCGCGGCCGGCGGGGTTGTAGCCGACCTTGCCACCCATGGCATGGGCCAGCAGCTGGTGGCCGTAGCAGATGCCGAACATGGGCAGGCCCGCGGCGGCGGCCTCGCGCAGCCAGGCGGCGGTGTCTTCGCTCCAGGGTTCCAGGTCGGTGACCATGGCCGGGGAGCCGGTGATCAGGGCGGCGCGGTATTGGTCCGGGGCGCGCGGACGCCGGCCCGCGTGCACCGCGACGACTTCGAGGTCGTCCGGCGCCAGGCCCGAGGCCCGCGCCAGTTGTTCGGCATAGCCGCCGAACTGGCTCTTGAGCGTGTCGTCCGGGTCTCCCGTGTGCAGGATGAGGACGGGACGGACGGGGGGTATTGCAGCGGTCATGGGGTATGTGCGTTGAAAATGCAGGGCGCCGCGACCGGGTCGGACGGGATGCCAGGGCACATCATAATCCAGGGCGATTGTCCGAGGCGCAGGCCGGGTGTCACCGCTGCGGCATGGAAATACGTACAATCCGCTGACCGACTCATCCTTTCAGGTAAAACTCAACTATGTGGATCTGGCTTGGACTTGCCGCGCTGGCGCTCATCGGCGAACTGGCGACGGGAACGTTCTATCTGCTGTTGGTGGCGCTCGGCCTGGCCGCCGGCGGCATCGCCGCGTGGTTGCTGGCGGGCCTGGAGTGGCAACTGGTCGCTTGCGGCGCGGTGCTGCTGCTGGGCCTGCTGGTCCTGCGCAAGACGCGCGTGCTGAAAAAACGCGAGGTCGATGCGGCCAGCAATGCCGACGTCAACCTGGACATCGGCCAGACGGTCAACGTCGAGGCCTGGGCCGACAACGGCACGGCACGCGTCTGGTACCGCGGCGCGCACTGGCAGGCCGAGCTGGCGGCCGGTCAGCCGGCCCATGGCGGCGAACACACGATTACCGAACTGCGCGGCACGCGCCTGGTCCTGACGCCCAAGGGCGGCGTGGCCGGCGCCCCGCGCTGACAAAAGGGGAAGCGGACTTCGCATTCCCCGCGCAGGACCCGGCCCGGTGGTACGCGGGCCGGCCGCAGCAGGCGCCCTGGCTCTCGCGGGCAGGCGCGTCACCGCATTCACCCAGAAGAGGCACTACACCATGATGGACACTTCCACTATCGTCCTGCTCGTCATCGTCGCGCTGGCGATCCTGATCGTCATCAAGGCGATCGCCATCGTTCCCCAGCAGCACGCCTGGGTGGTCGAGCGGCTGGGCAAGTTCGACCGCGTGCTGTCGCCGGGCGCCGGTTTCGTGATCCCGTTCATCGAGCGCGTGTCGTACAAGCATTCGCTCAAGGAAATCCCGCTGGACGTGCCGAGCCAGGTCTGCATCACGCGCGACAACACCCAGTTGCAGGTGGACGGCGTGCTGTACTTCCAGGTGACCGACCCGATGCGCGCGTCCTACGGTTCGTCCAACTACATTTCGGCCATCACGCAGCTGGCGCAGACCACGCTGCGCTCGGTGATCGGCAAGATGGAACTGGACCGCACCTTCGAGGAACGCGACGCCATCAACAGCACCATCGTGTCGTCGCTGGACGAGGCGGCGCTGAACTGGGGCGTGAAGGTGCTGCGCTACGAAATCAAGGACCTGACGCCGCCCAACGAGATCCTGCGCTCGATGCAGGCGCAGATCACCGCCGAACGCGAGAAGCGCGCGCTGATCGCGGCTTCGGAAGGCCGCCGCCAGGAGCAGATCAACATCGCCACGGGCGAACGTGAAGCCGCCATCGCCCGCTCCGAAGGCGAGAAGCAGGCGCAGATCAACCAGGCCCAGGGCGAGGCCGCGGCGGTGCTGGCGATCGCCGAGGCCACCGCCAAGGCCATCACCCAGGTGGCCGACGCGGTGCGCCAGCCGGGCGGCATGGAAGCGGTCAACCTGAAGGTGGCCGAGCGCTACGTGGAGGCCTTCGGCAACGTGGCCAAGGAAGGCAACACGCTGATCCTGCCGGCCAACCTGTCGGATGTGGGCGGCATGATCGCCTCGGCCATGACCATCGTCAAATCCACCCGCAACAGCTGAACCGCGCGCCGCAAGGCGCACCGCCCATGATCGCTCCCGTGCATTTGCTGTCGATCGCAGTACTGACGGGAGTGCTGTCGCTGTGCGTGCTGGGGTCACTGGCGCGCAGCGGCATGGCCGGCATCCGCGAGACCATACGCGCCAACCTGCTCACGCTGTTGGCGTTTTTTCTGTTCGGGCTGCAGGCCACCGAGGCGCCGCGCTGGGCTTCGATCCTCCTGCCTAACATGCTGATCAGCCTGGCGTTGTGCGCCTATTACACGGGCGTGCGGCGCCTGCTGGGGCAACGGGTGCCGAGGCGCCTGATGGGCGTGGCATGCGCCGCGGCCTGGCTGGCGCTGGTGGGATACACCTACCTGGACAGCCAGGTGGCGCCGCGCATCGTCGCCATGTCGACGTTGCAGATGGGCTTCATGTTTGCCGTGGCGGTGGCGGTGGCGCGCGGCGTGCCGGCCAACCGCTCACGCTACAGCTATTACTTCGTCTGGTCGGTGGCGATGATCTCGGGCCTGACCTGCGCGTTGCGTTCGATACTGTTCGCGACGGGCGTGGCGCAGGCCGACTTCCTGTTGCAGCCGACCACCTGGAACATCGTGTTCATGACACTGGGCGTGCTGGCGATGCCGTGCCTGACGCTGGGCACCATCATGATCATCCACGACCGTATGCTGGCCGATCGCGAGCACGAGGCCAGCACTGACTTCCTGACCGGGCTGATGTCGCGCAAGGCGTGGTGGCTGCAGGCCGAACGCTATTGCGCCCAGGCGCTGCGCACGCGGCGGCCGCTGTCGCTGCTGTTGCTGGACATCGATCATTTCAAGCGCATCAACGACACCCACGGGCACGCCGCCGGCGACGCCGTGCTGCGCCATTTCGGCCTGCTGGCAACGGCCACGCTGCGCACCGGCGATCACCTGGGCCGGGTGGGGGGCGAGGAATTCAGCGTGCTGTTCGCCGAGATGCGCAGCGACGCGGTGCTGGAGGTGGCGCAACGGCTGCTGGATTCGGTGCGGCGCACGCCCTGCGCCCACGGCGGCAGTACCATTGCGTATACCTTCAGTGCCGGGGTGGTGGACTGGTTGCCGGGCGAGAACCTACAGGCATTCTTCGAGCGCGCCGACCGCATGCTGTACGCGGCCAAGCAGGCCGGACGCAATCGCGTGCTGGGGCCGGGCATGCACCAGGCCGAGCGCGCGCCGCTGCCGGTGGCCGCCTGACCTGGCGTTGCGCCCGGCGGGGCGGCGTGGCGATACGGTTCAGCTGTCCTTGCGCGAGGCGCGCGTATCGTGCTTCATGATGCGTTCTTTCTCGCGCTGCCAGTCTTTCTCGCGCGCCGTGTCGCGCTTGTCGAACAGCTTCTTGCCGCGCCCGAGCGCGAAATCCAGCTTGATGCGGCCGTTCTTGTAGTGCAGGTTGAGCGGCACCAGCGTGTAGCCGCGCTGCTCGACCTTGCCGATCAGCTTGCTGATTTCCTCGGCCTTGAGCAGCAGCTTGCGCGTGCGCATGGCGTCGGGGTGGATGTGGGTGGAAGCGGTGGGCAGGGGGCTGACGTGCATGCCCAGCAGGAACAGTTCGCCATCGCGCACGATGACGTAGCTTTCCTTGAGCTGCACGCGGCCGTCGCGGATCGCCTTGACCTCCCAGCCCTGGAGAACCAGGCCGGCTTCGTAGCGGTCTTCGATGAAGTAGTCGTGCGTGGCCTTGCGGTTATCGATAATGCTCATCTTGTGGGGCCCAATATGCCCGTTTGTTCTTCGTTTGTGCCCGTTTGCGCCCCGGATGGCGCGGTGCCGGTAAAATCCTATCATTCTAGCCATTTGCGATAGTCGATGCACAAAGTACAGCGATCCGTCCTGGTGCCCTACAGCGCCGCCCAGATGTTCGACCTGGTGGCCGACGTGGAGAAGTACCCCGAGTTCATGCCGTGGTGCGGCGGCGCCGAGGTGCAGACGCGCGACGAGCACGGCATGCAGGCGTCCATCCTGATCAGCTTCGCGGGCATGAAGCAGCGCTTCACCACGCGCAACCGGCACGTCTACCCCGACCGCATCGACCTGGAACTGGTCGACGGGCCTTTTTCCAGCCTGGTGGGGCACTGGGAGTTCCAGCCACTGGCCGAGGACGCCTGCAAGGTGCTGTTCACCATGGAATACGCGTTCTCCAACCGGGCGCTGGAAATGGTGGTGGGGCCGGTGTTCAACCGCATTGCCACCAGTTTCATCGATTCCTTCACCAAGCGCGCGCAGGCCAAGTATGGGGAATGAGGCGTGCGCGGACGGGCGGATCGCGGTATCGGTCTGCTATGCCTTGCCAGCCCAGGTCTGGCTGCGCGAACTGCGCTTGCCGGCGGGCGCGACGGTGGCCGACGCCCTGCGCGAGAGCGGCTTTGCCCAGGCCTTCCCGGTGGTCCAGCCCTGGGAGCGGGGCGTGGGCGTGTTCGGCCGCGTGGTCGAGGCCGGCACGCCGCTGCGTGACGGCGACCGGGTCGAGATCTATCGCGGGCTGAGCTTCGATCCCAAGGAATCGCGCCGCCGCCGTGCCGAGCATCGCCGCGCCAGGACCGCCCGCAACGGGCGAGTGCGTCCGGCCGGGCTGCTGTAGCCGGCGCGACGGGGCGGCCGTGCCCGGCGGCGGCAGGTCGACGCCGCCACATTGTCATCAATAGGACAAATCGCGCCGGCGCTTCCGGCGTAAGATTGACTGCGCCGCACACTTACGTTTACGTCAACGTCATGTCAAAATGGCCTGGCTGGCGTTCACGAGACGGCAGCAACGCCAACAGACAATACCGATGACATCAGGAGACAGGCTGTGGACTTGGAACTGACCGACGAGCAGCGCGCGTTCGCGCAGGCCGCGCGCGACTATGCCGAAGGCGAGCTGGCGCCGCACGCGGCGCACTGGGACGCCGAGGGCATCTTCCCCAAGGAGGCGTTCGCGCGCGCCGGCGAGATGGGCTTCTGCGCCATCTACGCCAGCGAGGACATCGGCGGCCTGGGGCTGCCGCGCCTGGACGCCACCCTGGTGTTCGAGGAAATGGCCGCCGTCGATCCCTCGACCACCGCGTTCCTGACGATCCACAACATGGCCACCTGGATGGTCGGCAAGTGGGGCCAGCCGGCCCTGCGCGAGACCTGGGGGCCGCTGCTGGCCAGCGGCCAGAAGCTGGCCTCGTACTGCCTGACCGAACCGGGCGCCGGCTCCGACGCCGCCTCGCTCTCGACCCGGGCGCAGCGCCAGGGCGACCACTACGTGCTCAACGGCGCCAAGGCCTTCATCTCGGGCGGCGGCGACACCGACCTGCTGGTGGTGATGGCGCGCAGCGGCGGCGAGGGCGCGGGCGGCATCAGCGCCTTTGCCGTCCCGGCCGACAGCGAGGGCATCAGCTACGGCCGCAAGGAAGAGAAGATGGGCTGGAACAGCCAGTCCACCCGCCCGATCGTGTTCGAGAACGTGCGCGTGCCGGCCGGCAACCTGCTGGGCGAGGAGGGCGAGGGCTTCAAGATCGCCATGAAGGGCCTGGACGGCGGCCGCATCAACATCGGCACCTGCTCGGTCGGCGCGGCCCAGGGCGCGCTGGATGCGGCCCGCCGCTACATGGACGAGCGGCGCCAGTTCAATCGCCGCCTGGCGGAATTCCAGGCGCTGCAGTTCAAGCTGGCGGACATGGCCACCCACCTGGTGGCGGCGCGCCAGATGGTGCGGTTGGCGGCCTGCAAGCTGGATGCGGGCGCGCCCGACGCGGCCACCTATTGCGCCATGGCCAAGCGCTTCGCCACCGACATGGGTTTCCAGATCTGCCTGGACGCGCAGCAGATCCACGGCGGCTACGGGTACCTGCGGGACTATCCCTTGGAGCGTCTGGTGCGCGATACTCGCGTACATCAGATTCTGGAGGGAACCAACGAGATCATGCGCGTGATCATCGCCCGCCAATTGTTGGAAAAAGGAGCCGACATAAGATGAATGCACCGGTGCTGTTCGAAGAAAGGGCCGCCGCCAATGGAATGCGCTTCGGGATCGCGACGCTGAATTCGCCGCAGACCCTGAATGGTCTGTCGCTGGAGATGGTCGACCTGCTGGCCGAGCGCCTGGACGCCTGGGCGCGTGACCCGGGCCTGGCGCTGGTGGTGCTGCAGGGCGCCGGCGAAAAGGCCTTCTGCGCCGGCGGCGACCTGCACGGCCTGTACCGCAGCATGACCGAGAACGCCGGCAAGGGCGCCTGGGGCAATGCCTACGCGCGCCGCTTCTTCGAACACGAATACCGCCTGGACTACCGCATCCACAGCTACCCCAAGCCGGTGCTGTGCTGGGGCCACGGCATCGTCATGGGCGGCGGCATCGGCCTGATGATGGGCGCCAGCCATCGCGTGGTCAGCGAGACCTCGCGCCTGGCCATGCCGGAGGTTTCCATCGGCCTGTTCCCGGACGTGGGCGGCAGTTGGCTGCTGAACCGCATGCCGGGCCGCACTGGCGTGTTCCTGGCGTTGACGGGCGCGCAGATCAACACCGCCGATGCGTTCTTCGCCGGGCTGGCGGATTTCCGCCTGAACCACGAAGACTGGCCCAAGCTGCTGGCCTCGCTCGAAGAGCAACCCTGGGCCGGCCAGGCCAGCGGCGGTGCCGAGGACGCGATTCCGCCGCGTTCGATCAACGACGGCCTGCTGCGTCGCGCCCTGACGGCGCTGGAGCCGCAGGCGCCGCTGGAAGGCGGCAACCTGCGCCAGCATTCGTTCCTGATCAACAGCCTGTGCAGCGGCAACCGCCTGGACGAGATCTACGAGGAACTGGCCGGCCTGAAGGACCACGCCGATCCGTGGCTGGCGCGCGCCGCCAGCACCATGCTGGCCGGCTCGCCCGGTTCGCTGCGGCTGTCGTTCGCGCTGCAGCAGCGCATGCGGCTGCGGTCGCTGGACGACGTGTTCCGCGCCGAGTACATCGCCGCGCTGCATTGCACCGCGCATGGCGATTTCGCCGAGGGCATCCGCGCGCTGCTGATCGACAAGGACAAGACGCCGCGCTGGAACCCCGCGGTGCTGGACATGGCCACCGAGGCCTGGGTGCAGAAGTTCTTCGACGAGCCCTGGCCCGAAGGCCAGCCGCATCCGCTGGACGACCTGGGCAAGGAAGGCCGCTGACGCCCGCCGCAGAGCGGGCCGGCATCGCGTCGCATCACTGATTTCATACCTACAGCAATAGCAACAGGAGACAGGACATCATGAGCAGTATCGCGTTTATCGGTTTGGGCAACATGGGCGCGCCCATGGCATTGAATCTGGTCAAGGCCGGCCACAGCCTGACGGTGTTCGACCTGGTGCCGGCGGCGGTCAAGGTGCTGACCGACGCGGGCGCCAAGTCGGCGGCCTCGGCCGCCGAGGCGGTCAACGGCGCCGAGGTGGTGATCTCGATGCTGCCGGCCAGCAAGCACGTCGAAGGCCTGTACCTGGACCAGGACCTGCTGGGCAAGATCCCGTCCAGCGCGCTGGTGATCGAGTGCAGCACCATCGCGCCGGACTCGGCCCGCAAGGTGGCCCAGGCGGCCGAGGTTCGCGGCATCGCCATGATCGACGCGCCGGTCTCGGGCGGCACCGGCGGCGCCGCCGCCGGCACGCTGACCTTCATCGTCGGCGGCCAGGCCGCGGCGCTGGAGCGCGCCCGCCCGGTGCTGGAGAAGATGGGCAAGAACATCTTCCACGCCGGCCCCGCGGGCGCCGGCCAGGTCGCCAAGATCTGCAACAACATGCTGCTCGGCATCCTCATGGCCGGCACTTCGGAGGCGCTGGCGCTGGGCGTGGCCAACGGCCTGGATCCCAAGGTGCTGTCTGACATCATCGCCAAGAGCTCGGGCCGCAACTGGGCCACCGAGCTGTACAACCCATGGCCCGGCGTGATGGAGCATGCCCCGGCCTCCAAGGGCTATGCCGGCGGCTTTGGCGTCGACCTGATGCTCAAGGACCTGGGCCTGGCGGCCGAGGCGGCGCTGTCGGCGCGCGCCTCGATCCCGCTGGGCGAGCTGGCGCGCAACCTGTATTCGCTGCACAGCGCGGGCGGCTCGGGCCGGCTGGATTTCTCCAGCATCGTCAACCTGGTCAAGCGCGACCAGGACTGACATGGCCGCGCCCGCCACTTGCGCCGATCCGGCCGGGCGGGTCCAGGCGAGCTTCGAGCGGCAGAGCATCATGCGGCTGCTCGGCGCCAGCCTGGACGTGGTCGAGCCGGGCAGGGTGGACATCGTGCTGCCGTACCGCGCCGACCTGTGCCAGCAGAACGGCTTCCTGCATGCCGGCATCTCCACCACCATTGCCGATTCGGCCGGCGGCTACGCCGCCTTCAGCCTGTTCCAGCCGGGCGAGGACGTGCTGACCTCGGAATTCAAGATGAACTTCCTGGCGCCGGCCAAGGGCGAGCGCTACGTGGCCAGCGGCCGCGTGGTCAAGCCGGGCAAGCGCCTGTCGATCTGCCAGGTCGAAGTGCATGCCTACGAGGGCGAACAGGCCACGCTTTGCGTGATAGGCTTGCTCACCGCGGTGCGCGTGACGCCGCGTTGAGCCGCTTGCGGCGGGGGCCGCCGCAAGCCTTGTCGCACCTTGATCGGGTCTACGGCAATGCCTTCCAAAGAACACCATCGGATTTTCCGCAGCAACTGGCTGCGCGCCGCCGTGCTGGGCGCCAACGACGGCATCGTGTCCACCGCCAGCCTCATCACCGGCGTGGCGGCCGCCCAGGCCTCGCACGAGGCGGTGCTGACCTCGGGCCTGGCCGGGCTGGTGGCCGGCGCGCTGTCGATGGCGGCGGGCGAATACGTTTCGGTGCGGTCGCAATCGGATATCGAGGCCGCCGACCTGCGCATGGAGCAGCGTTCGCTCAAGCGCAATTCGGGCGAAGAGCTGGAGGAACTGATCGAGATCTATGTTGAACGCGGCCTGTCGCGCGACCTGGCGGAACAGGTGGCGCGGCAGTTGACGCGCCACGACGCGCTCGATGCCCACGCGCGCGATGAGTTGGGCATTTCCCTGCACAATCGTGCCCGGCCGGTGCAGGCGGCGGTGGCGTCGGCGGCTTCCTTTGCCGGCGGCGCCGCGTTGCCGCTGGTAGTGGCCGCGCTGGTGCCGGAGGCGCCGTTGATCGGCTCGGTGATCGCCGCGTCGGTGGCCTGTCTGGCCTGTCTGGGGGCCCTGGCCGCCGGGGCCGGGGGAGCGCCCAAGGCGCCGGCGGCGCTGCGCGTGACCGTGCTCGGGGCGCTGGCGATGGCGGTGACCGCCGGCGTCGGCGCCCTGTTCGGCACCGTGGTCTGACGCCCGTTACGGCGTGATGGCGTAGGGCAGCGGCGCCGTGGCGATGCGCGGGCCGTCAACCGCGCCCAGCCGCAGGTCGCCTTCCGGCAGGGCGGCCAACGTGGTTTCGAACAGCACTGATACCGTGTCGTGCGCGCGGGAAGCGTCGACGATGCGGCCGGCGGGTTCGCCGGGCTGGGTGGCGTCGAACACGTCCTTGCCGGCCAGCTCGGCGCCTGGCAGGTCCGCGCCGGCAATGGTGCCGAAGGCCATGCGGCGCTTGACCGTGCCGCGGTAGTGGCTGCGCGCCACCACTTCCTGGCCCGGATAACAGCCCTTGGTGAAGCTGACGCCCTGGATCAGGTCCAGGTTGACCGTTTGCGGGATGAAGACATCCTGGGTGGCGGTGGTGATCCAGGGAATGCCGGCGGCCAGGTCGGCGGCGTGCCATTGGGCGGCCGGGGCCAGCCCGAGCACGGCGGCCAGCGGCGCGGCCGCCGCCAGCTGCGCGTCGGAGGCGATCCACCACCAGCGCAGCGCGGAATCGGCGGAGGGGGCGGCGATCCAGGTGCCCGAGGGCAGCTCGGCGCGCTGCCACGGGGTGCGCGGCAGCGCGCCGGCGGCGGCTTCCAGCGCGGCCACCTGCGCCGGCGCGGACTGCACGCCAGCGATGTGCAGGGCGGCCGGCGCCAGCCTGGCCTTGGCGCGCAGCACGAACATGGACAGGCGCTTGACCAGGGCCGCGACCAGGTCCTGGCGCACCAGGCCGTAGAGACGCGGCGCGTCTTCGGCCGGATCGGCGCCGCGCCACATGACCAGCGTGGCCAGCAGGCGGCCCTTGGCGGTGCAATAGCCGGCCAGGCGGGCGGCGTCGGCCGGCAAGCCGGTGACGTCCTGCGTCAGCTGGCCGTGCAGGAAGGTCAGCGCGTCGGCGCCGCTGGCACCGAAAACCGCGAAATCCTCCAGGGGGGCGCATTGCGCGCAACCTTCGGCGCGCGCCGGGATCGAAGCAAAGAAAGCATGCATGGCTGGGTAGGCCCGAGACTCGTCATCAAAGGCTTGATGATAGCTGTGTTCTCATTCCGGCAGGCCCATGCCCGCGACGGGCAAAGGGGCGCGTGACGCGCTCCGGCCCTTGTTTTGCAGCGACAGGGGCGCGCGATCCATTAAACTTCCCACACTTATGAAGAAGCGACTCCGTTTTTACGTCCTGTGGTCTTTCCTGCTCATCGTGCTGGCCGCTGCCGCGGCTGTCGGCGCGGCCTGGCACTGGATGCACCGACCCATACTCCTGTCGGCCGACAGGATCGATTTCGTGGTGGACCCGGGCAGCAGCCCGCGCACGGTCGCGCGCGCGCTCAATGCGGCCGGCGTGCCGGTCTGGGAGCCGGGGTTCGTATGGATGGCGCGCCTGTCGGAACAGGACAAGCTGCTCAAGGCGGGCGGCTACCAGGCCATCAACGGCGATACGCCGTGGCTGCTGCTGCAACGCATGGCGCGCGGCGACATGACACAGCGCCAGATCACCTTCCTGGAGGGCTGGACCTTCCGCCAGATCCGCCAGGCGCTGCGCGAGAACCCGGACGTCAAGCAGACGCTGGGCGACATCAGCGACGAGGCGCTGATGGAACGCCTGGGCTCGGACATCAAGCATCCGGAAGGCCTGTTCTTTCCCGATACCTACGTCTTCACGCCGGGCAGCACCGATTACGACCTGCTGCGCCGCGCCTACCAGGAAGGCCAGCGCATCCTGGACGACACCTGGGCCAAGCGCCAGTCCGGCTTGCCGCTGTCCACGCCGTACGAGGCGCTGGTGCTGGCGTCCATCATCGAGAAGGAAACCGGCCATGGCCCGGACCGCCGCCGGGTCGCGGGCGTGTTCGCCAACCGCCTGAAGATCGGCATGCTGCTGCAGACCGACCCCACCGTCATCTACGGCATGGGCGATGCCTACCAGGGCCGCATCCGCAAGCGCGACCTGCAGACCGACACGCCCTGGAACACCTACACGCGTCCGGGCCTGCCGCCCACGCCGATCGCGGCCGCCGGCCGCGCGGCGCTGCTGGCCGCGGTGCAGCCCGAGCAGCACAAATTCCTGTTTTTCGTGTCGCGCGGCAATGGCACCAGCGAGTTCTCGGTGAACCTGTCCGAGCACAATCGCAACGTCTCCCGCTATATCCTGGGCCAGACCCCGGCGGCGCGGCCGGCCCCCGCCGGCAAGCCGCCGGCCCCCGCCGCGCCCTCGGGCGCAACGGCCCCGGAACCCGCATCCACCCCCGCGCCGGACAGCGATCCGGCGCCAGCAGAAGGACAAGAGCAATGACCTCACGCGGACGTTTCATCACGCTGGAGGGAGTGGACGGCGCCGGCAAGAGCACCCACACCGAGTGGATCGCCGAGTTCCTGCGCGGCCAGGGGCTGGAGGTGGTGTCCACGCGCGAACCCGGCGGCACGCCGCTGGGCGAAAAGCTGCGCGCGCTGGTGCTGACCGACCCGATGGGCCTGGACACCGAAACATTGCTGATGTTCGCGGCCCGTTGCGAGCACCTGCACCAGGTCATCGAGCCGGCGCTGGCGCGCGGCGCCTGGGTGGTGTGCGACCGCTATACCGACGCCACCTACGCCTACCAGGGCGGCGGCCGCGGCCTGGGCGCCGAACGCGTGGCCGCGCTGGAAACCTGGATGCAGGCGGGCCGGCCCGACCGTACCTGGCTGTTCGACGTGCCGCTGGAGGTGGCGCGCGCGCGCCTGGCCGACGCCCGCGAGCCGGACCGCTTCGAGCGCGAAGGCGCCGCCTTCTTCGAACGCACCCGCGCGGCCTACCAGGCCCGCGCCGCGGCCGAGCCCGACCGCATCCGCGTGATCGATTCGACCCGCGCGATTGCCGCGATCCGCGCCGAACTCGAAGCCGGGCTGCGCGAACTGGTGGCGGTCCGGCCATGAGCGCGCCCCAGTTCCTGCCCTGGCAGATGGAGACGGCGCGCGCCTGGCTCGGCAACCGCGAGCGCTTCGCCCATGCCTGGCTGGTGCATGGCCTGGCCGGCATCGGCAAGCTCGATTTCGCGGTGGCCGCCGCCGCCAGCCTGCTGTGCGAGACGCCGCAGGACGGCCTGGCCTGCGGCCATTGCGCCGCCTGTGCCTGGTTCGCTAGCGGCAACCACCCCGACCTGCGCCGCATCCGGCCCGAGGCCGTGGCGGTCGAGGAGGGGGCCGACGCCGCCGAGGTCTCGGAAGACGCCGAACCCGCCGCCGGCGCGGCCAAGAAGGCGCCGTCCAAGGAAATCCGCATCGATCAGATCCGCTCGCTGGAATCCTGGTTCAACACCGCCACGCACCGGGGCGGCTGGCGCGTGGCGCTGCTGTATCCGGCGCACGCGCTGAACGTGGTGTCGGCCAATGCCCTGCTCAAGGTGCTGGAAGAGCCGCCGCCGCACACCGTGTTCCTGCTGGTGGCGGACGCGCCTGATCGTCTGCTGCCGACGCTGGTGTCGCGCTGCCGCCGCCTGCCGCTGCCGGCGCCCGATCCCGACACCGCGCTGCAATGGCTGCGCGACCAGAACGTGGAACCGGCGCGCGAATGGCTGGCCGCCGCGGGCGGTGCGCCGCTGGCGGCGCTGCGGCTGGCGCAGCATGCGGAAACGGCCTGCCCGCCATGGCTGACGCAACTGGTCGGCCCCCTGGCCAAGGGCCAGACGCCGGACGTCGGCACCCTGGCCGAGGCCCTGGAAAAGGCCGCGCCCGCCGAGTGGATCGACGCCTTGCAGCGCCTGTACACCGATCTGATGCTGGCCGCCGCCGGGGCGCCGGTGCGTTATTTCCCGACGCTGGCGGCGGCCGTGGCCGAGGTGGCGGGGCGCATGAACACCGCGCGTGCCGCCGAAGCGGCGCGCTGGCTCACGCGCCAGCGCGCGCTGGCCACGCACCCCCTGAACGGCAAGCTTTTCGCCCATGCGACGCTGCAGCGCGTGGTGCTATCCTGCCAGGCATAACCCGTCGTGACGCCGCCGCCCGCCACCCCGCCCGGGTGGCCGCGGCGGCGTCGCGCCATCCCTGATCCAAGCCTCATGTACGTCGATTCACACTGCCATTTGAACTTTCCCGAGCTGGCGGCCGACCTGCCCGCGATCCTCGATCGCATGGCCGCCAACCAGGTGACCCACGCGCTGGTGGTCAGCGTCAACATGCCCGAATGGCCGGGCCTGATGTCGCTGGTCGAGCCGCAGCCCAACCTGTGGGCTTCGGTCGGGGTGCATCCCGATTACGAAGACACGCCGGATCCGGAGCCGGAGGAACTGGCGCGCCTGTCGGCGCATCCCAAGGTGGTGGCGATCGGCGAGACCGGGCTCGACTATTACCGCCTGTCCGAGCCGCTGGACTGGCAGCGCGAGCGTTTCCGCCGCCACATCCGCGCGGCGCGCGACACCGGGCTGCCGCTGATCGTGCATACGCGTTCCTCGGCCGAGGACACGGTGCGGATGCTGCGCGAGGAACGCGCGGCCGAGGTCGGCGGCGTGATGCACTGTTTCACCGAGACCTGGGAAGTGGCCCAGGCCGCGCTCGACCAGAATTTCCTCATCTCCCTGTCCGGCATCGTGACCTTCAAGAACGCCCACGTGGTGCACGAGGTCGCCGCCAAGGTGCCGCTGGACCGGCTGCTGATCGAGACCGATTCGCCGTACCTGGCGCCGGTGCCGTACCGGGGCAAGCTCAACGATCCGTCCAAGGTGATCCATGTGGCCGAGAAGATCGCCGAGCTCAAGGGTGTCAGCGTGGCCGAGGTGGCGCGGGCGTCAACCGATAATTTCTTTAATCTTTTCAGTAAGATAAAGAGATAATTTAAAGTCAAATATCTAAAGTAATTCATCAGGATGACCATGGCTGCCCGCAACGCGTTCTCCCGTCACCGCCTTGTTTCCCATTGCCGCGGCGCGCTGCTGGCGCTGTGTGTCGCCGTGGCGGCGCCGGCCGCCCAGGCGGCGGCCAATCCCTCGGACTGGTGGGTCTACGTTGCCAACGATTACCCCGACGAGATCAATGAACTGCTGGCCCGGGGCGCCGATCCCAACGTGCGCTACCGCAATGGCCAGCCGGCCCTGATGCGGGCGGTGGTGGATGGCGCCTGGAAAGTCTTCGACGCGCTGGCGGCCAATCCGCGCACCGACGTCAATGCCGAGAATCCGGCGGGCGAGACCCCGCTGATGTACCTGGCCATCGCCGGCCAGGTAGACCGCGCCCGCAGCCTGATGGCGCGCGGGGCCCAGGTCAACCGCCTGGGCTGGACGCCGCTGCACTATGCCGCGTCCAAGGGCCAGCTGGCGATGGCGCGGCTGTTGCTGGACAACAAGGCCATGGTGAACGCGCCCGCGCCCAACGGCGAGACGCCGTTGATGATGGCGGCGCTGTCGGGCAACAGGGCAATGGTGGACCTGCTGCTGAAGGCGGGGGCCGACGTCACCACGCGCGACACCAAGGGCCAGGACGCGTCCGATTGGGCGACCACGGGCAAGTCCGCCAAGCTGGCCGCGGAACTGAAGACCCTGATCGCCCAGCAGGAGGACGCCAAACGGGCCCGCCGCGCCAGCGCGCCGCCCGGACCCGAGGCGCCGGTGCCGGGAGCCGCGGACGGCGACGTCGCGGGCGCCGCGATACCCGCTGCCACGGACGCAACGCCCGCCGCGCCGGCGCAGGCGTCTTTGCCAGCCCCCGCTGCGCAGGACGCCAGCCCGAAGTCCGCGCCCAGCGTCGGTGGCGTGTCGGGCGTGCGGTTGAACAACTACGACCAGCCTGCGGCGCCCTGAGCGCCTGCGGTCCCGCTTCCTTGCAAACCCGCCCGATGGCGGGTTTTTTTTGGCCGTCCGGCCGGTGCGCGGGGAGGGCGCGAGGATCGACGGCTTCCCGCGCATGGCCCCGCGAGACCGGCTCAAGCCGTCCCGCGTCGGATTTTTCGCATCCTTTGTTCGGGGTTTTCCCTTGTTATTCTCAATTTATGGGAAATATAGGTCGTTTTTGCACCATGAATTGATAATCTGGCGGCCATCAACATCTGGAGTGCTTTTTGATGGATCAGTCGGTAGGGGCGGGCGCGGACCGCGTGCTGTACGTGTTGGCCACGCTGGCCCGGCACGACGGCCCCCTGAGCATCGCCGCGCTGGCGGAAAAGACCGGCCTGGCCCAGAGCACCCTGTACCGCCAGGTGGCGCTGCTCAAGCGCTGGGGCTTCGTCGCCGAGCATGAGGGCGAATACGGCCCCGGCCCGTTGTGCGTGCAACTGGCCTGGGGCTTCGACCAGTCCTCTTTCCTGATCCACGAAGCGCAGCCGGACATGGCCGCCCTGGCGGCCGCGTCGGGCGAGACCATCGGCCTGCTGGTGGCCGTCAAGGACCAGGCGGTATGCCTGGACATGGTCGAAAGCCAGCATCCGCTGCGGTGCTCCTTCACCAAGGGCCGCGGCCTGCCGCTGGCGCGTGGCGCCTCGGCCAAGTCGCTGCTGGCGTTCATGCCGGCGGCACGGCTGCAGGCTGCGCTGGCCGTGCTGGCCAGGGAATCGGGCCTGGACCCGGCGCGCCTGGCCGACGAACTGGAGGCCATCCGCGCCCAGGGCTATGCCGTGACCGACAGCGAAGTCGACGCCGGCGTCTGGGGCGTGAGCGTGCCGATCTTCCAGCGCGCCAACCAGGCGGTGGCCTCCATCACGCTGATGGCGCCGTCCACCCGCGCCGCCCAGCGGCCGCAGGCCTTCATCGACCTGACCGTCGCCGCCGCCCGCCGCATCTCGGGCAAGTTGCAGGCGCACTGACCTATTTCGTACCCGGATTCCTCGTTGTCCCCGCCATTCCCGCCTCATCTCTAGACACCGCCACACCCGTTACGCCGCTCCGATCGCCGTATCCGCATCCACTTTTTCTTTCAGGATTCGCCATGACTACTCGCCGCACCCTGTTGACCGCCGCCCTGACCCTGGGCCTGGCCTGGAGCATGGGCACCGCCCACGCCCAGGAAACCATCCGCGCCGTGACCGACGCCACCTTCCCGCCCATGGAGTTCGTCAAGGACGGCAAGCGCACCGGCTTTGACATCGAATTGGTCGAGGCCCTGGCCGCCGCCATGGGCAAGAAGGTCGAATGGATCGACATCGACTTCAAGGGCCTGATTCCCGCCCTGCAGGCCGGCCGCGCCGACATCGCCGTGTCCGCTATCTACATCACGCCCGAGCGCAGCAAGGTGGTGGACTTCACCGACCCGTACTACGCCGGCGGCCTGGTGGTGCTGACCAAGAAGGACGGCCCGGTCAAGACCTTGAAGGACCTGGACGGCCGCAAGGTGTCGGTGCAGGTCGGCACCAAGTCGGTCAACTACCTGAAGGAACACTACCCGTCGGTGCAGCGCGTCGAGGTCGAGAAGAACCAGGAGATGTTCAACCTGGTGCAGATCGGCCGTGCCGATGCCGCCGTCACCGGCAAGCCGGCCGCCAAGCTGTTCGCCCAGAGCACCACCGACCTGACCGTGCTGGCCGACCAGATCACCACCGAGGACTACGGCATCGCCGTGCCCAAGAACAAGCCGGAACTGACGCGCGGCCTGAATGAGGCGCTGCAGAAGATCAAGGCCGATGGCAGCTACCAGGCCATCGTCAACAAGTGGTTCGAGGCGCCCGCGAAATGAACCTGGATTTTGCTCCCGTCTTCGCCGACTTCGACGCGCTGGTGCGCGGCGCGGTGGTCACCATCGAGGTGACCGCCGGCGCCTTGCTGCTGGGCTGTGTCATCGGCCTTCTGGTCGGCGTTGGCCGGCTCAACCCGCAGCGCAGCATCATCTACAACCTGTGCAGCGTCTACCTGCTGTTCTTTCGCGGCACGCCGCTGCTGGTGCAGCTGTTCATCTGGTTCTTCGGCCTGCCGCAGTTCGGCGTGACGCTGCCGGCGTTCGCCTGCGGCGTGCTGGGGCTGGGCATGTATTCCGGCGCCTACGTGTCGGAAATCGTGCGCGGCGCGATCCAGTCGGTCGACCGCGGCCAGACCGAGGCCGCCCGCTCGCTGGGCATGTCGTCGGGCCAGGCCATGCGCATCATCATCCTGCCGCAGGCGGTGGTGCGCATGATCCCGCCGCTGGGCAACGAATTCATCGCGCTGATCAAGAATTCGGCGCTGGTGTCGCTGCTGACGATCCATGACCTGATGCACGAAGGGCAGAAGATCATCAGCGTGTCGTACCGCTCGCTGGAAACCTATCTGGTGGTGGCGCTGATCTACCTGGTCCTGACCACGGCCGCCATGTTGATACTGCGCAGGATCGAGCAACGCCTGCGCGCGGGGGGGATGGTGCAATGAACGCCGCGAATCCGAAAGAAATGATCCGCATCCGCGGCCTGCAGAAATCCTACGGCGACCACGCCGTGCTGCGCGGCATCGACTTCGATGTGCTGCCGTCGCAGGTGGTGGTGGTGATCGGCCCCAGCGGTTCGGGCAAAAGCACCTTGCTGCGTTGCTGCAACGGGCTGGAAGTGGCCCAGGGCGGCACCGTGGAGATCTGCGGCCAGACGTTGCAGAACGAAGGCGAGCTGTTGCCCGAGGCCGAGCTGAACCGCCTGCGCATGCAGGTCGGCATGGTGTTCCAGGGCTTCAACCTGTTCCCGCACCTGTCGGTGCTGGACAACGTCACCGTCGGGCCGCGCAAGCTGCGCGGCATGGGGCGCGACGAGGCCAACGCGCTGGCCGAGGACCTGCTGCGCAAAGTTGGCCTGGCGCAGAAGATGTCGGCCATGCCGGCCAGCCTGTCGGGCGGCCAGAAGCAGCGCGTGGCGATCGCCCGCGCGCTGGCGATGCAGCCCAAGGTCATGCTGTTCGACGAACCGACCTCGGCGCTGGATCCGGAGCTGGTGGGCGAAGTGCTGCAGGTCATGAAACTGCTGGCGCGCGAAGGCATGACCATGATGGTCGTGACCCACGAAATGGGCTTCGCCCGAGACGTGGCCGACGTGGTCGCGGTGATGGACGGCGGCGTGATCCTGGAGTCGGGCGCGCCCGAGGTCATCTTCAGCCAGCCGCGCGAGGCCCGCACCCGCGAGTTCCTGCAGGCCGTGCTGAGCACGGGGCAGGGGGCGGCATGACGGCGGCGCAACTCGACCGGAGCCTGTGGACCGCGCGCGACGACAGCGCCGAGCGCGGCGACACGCGCCGCCTGGCGCACATCGTCGAGCCGGCCGCGGGCCAGGCGCCGGTGGCGGGCGAGCCGGTGCTGCTGGGATTCGCCTGCGATGCGGGGGTGGCCCGCAACCAGGGGCGCGTAGGCGCGGCCGCCGGCCCGGCCGGCATCCGCAAGTACATGGCCGGCCTGCCGGCGCATGGCCTGACGCGCCTGCTGGACGCGGGCGACGTGGCCTGCGAGGGCGACCAGTTGGAGGACGCGCAGGAGCGCCTGGGCCTGGCGGTGGCCGACCTGTTGCGCCAGGGCGCGCGCCCGGTGGTGCTGGGCGGCGGCCACGAGATCGCCTGGGGCAGCTTCCAGGGTCTGGCGCGCTGGCTGGCGGACCGGGGCGATGAGGGCCCGGTGCTGGTGCTGAACCTGGACGCGCATTTCGATCTGCGCACCGGCCGGCCGGGCAGTTCCGGCACGCCGTTCGACCAGATCGCGCATTACTGCGAGGCGCAGGGGCTGGCGCTGCAATACGCCTGCCTGGGCGTGTCGCGGCTGGCCAATACGCCGGCGCTGTATGCGCGCGCGGCGGAAGTGGGCGCGGTGTGGGTCGAGGACCGCGACATGCAGGAACGCCACCTGGCGGCGCGCCTGGCGAACGTCGACGCCTTGCTGGCGCGGGCCCGCCACGTCTACCTGACCATCGACCTGGACGTGCTGCCGGCGGCGGTGATGCCGGGCGTGTCGGCGCCGGCGCCCTATGGCGTGCCGATGGCGGTGATCGAGGAGATCGTGCTGCGCGTCAAGGCCAGCGGCAAGCTGCGCCTGGCCGACATGGCCGAGTACAGCCCGCGCTTCGACATCGACGGCCATGGCGCCCGCGCGGCGGCGCGCCTGGCCTGGCAACTGCTGTCCGCCTGACACGGTCCGCGGCGGACTTCCGGCCCGCCGTCATGGCCGCTCGCGCGGCGCATGGCGGCGGGCTTTTTCACGCCTGCGGCGCGGCCAGCGGGATCGACATCTCGTGGTGGAAGAGATTGTCGGGATCGACGCTGCGCTTGGTGGCGATCAGCGCGGCGGTCTTGTTGCCGTAGTACAGGTCGAGCCACTGCGGATCGACGTGGCTGTGGCTGGCGTCGGTGTACTTCATGTCGGTGTCGGGGTAATTGATGTAGCACCCCTCGAACGGCGAGCCCGGCTGGTTGCTGGGCTTGCCGCCGTACTGCGCGAAGTACTCGTCGTACAGGTCGGCGATCCACTTGATGTGGAAGGCGTCCTGGGCCGGATCGGTCCAGTACACCTGGAACTGCGACTTCAGCAGCGACGAGCGCTGGCATACGCTGGTCGGGTTGGCGGCTTCGTCGTTACGGTTGATGCGGCCGCCGTACGAGTCGATCTGCACCAGCGCCTGGTTCAGGCGCGGGTCGTCCGAGCCGTTCAGGTACTCCCACATGGCCATGATTTCGACGTCGCTGAAATTGGCCTTGTGATACGCGGACTTGTACTTGCCGCGCTGGTTGCTGCCCGAGCCGTTGATGCTTTGCGTCAGCCACAGCCAGTCCATCTTCTGCGCATCGTTCACGGCGTGCGCCAGCAGGCGCGGGGCCGGTTCGGCCATGCGGTGCGACGGGCCGTGCCAGCTGGTGGCCAGGTTGACGCCGGGCGCCGCGCCGGCCGCCGCGTTCATGGTGGCGACGAAATCCAGGAACGGCTGGTCGCGCGCGCCGCCCACCTTGCCGTCCTTGCCGGTGTACTGGATGCTGAGCACCACGTCGCCGGTGGAACGGTGCTGCACCTTCAGCAAGGTGAACAGGCCGCCGTTGGCCTTGGCCGGATCGGGGCTGTTCCAGTCCGCGTCATGGTCGGCGAACCATTGCCAGTAGGCGCGCATGAAGCGGGCGAAGTTGGCGCGGCCGGCCGTGCCGGTGCCGAAGCTGGCCCAGGGATAGGACAGCGACAGCCAGTAGGCCTCCTGCGGCGCGACCGGCAGTTCGGCGTAGTAGTAGGTCAGGATGATGCCGAAGTTGCCGCCGCCGCCGCCGCGGCAGGCGATGAAGAGGTCGCGGTCGGCGCCGGCGCTGTGCAGGTTGACATGCTTGGGCACCAGCTTGCGCGAACCCGGGCCCTGCGGCACCAGGATGTCCACGCCCGACAGCCAGTCCACCGTCAGGCCATGCAGGCGCGACAGCAGGCCGTAGCCGCCGCCGACGATGTGGCCGCCCGAACCGACCGAATAGCACGAGCCGCCGGGCAGGGTGCGGTTGGCGGTCTTGTACAGGTCCAGGTAGCCGTCCCAGTTCTGGTTGCCCGCCGCGGCCGCGAAACGGTAGCGGGCGGCGGGGTTCCAGGGCGAGGCAATGTCGCCGGCCTCGCGGTAGCGCAGGCCGGTCATCAGGCTCAGGTCGATGATGGCCAGGGGTTGGCCGTGGTCCTCGGGCAGTTTGTTGGCGACGAAACCTTCGTAGCAGTGGCCGCCGCTGCGCACCGTGATGCGGCAGCCCTGGGCCAGCGCGGCGTTGGCCGCGTCGAGCACGTCCTGCGGGGTCTTGCAGACGTAGATGGCGTTGGCGCCCTGGCCCGTGGTGGGGAAGCGCAGGTTGAAACCCTTTTGCAGGGTCGCGTAACGCGGGTCATTGCTGTCAATCAGGGAAAAATCCGACATGCGCACCTCTATGGTTGATTTTCATAAGTGCAGGATGCAAGCGGGGGTCGCCCGCCGGCAACGCGGGATGACAAGCTTTGGAAGCCGCCGGTGCCGGGTACCGCTAAAACCGGGGCCGGTTGATTCTGATTCAACTGGATGACGCTTTCAAGCAAGGTGCGACAGGCGCCCCGGGCCGGACTGACACGCGAATGTGATGTGGCGTCGGGGCGCAAGCAAGAGGGGGAGGGGGCGGCCGGGGCGCGGTAGGCAGGGCCTTGCTGGCGCGGGTGTCTGGGCTGGGGCCGGGCGAGTCGAGTGGGCGGGGCGGGCGCGCACGGGGTGGACGCTGCCGACGAGCGGGGCTAGGATAGGCGCAGCGTTTCGGCAGGCTCGGTGACGCTCACGGTCTTCATTTCCGTATTATGTCCCCAATTAATATTTTTCCATAAAATATGGGGACACAACAAGGATATGGATAAAATGGCGCAACTTTGTCAGGAGAGCATGTTCATGTCTCAAACTCCCACCCATGCCTTGCCGTCTTATCTGAATGCCGACGAACTCGGCCCCTGGGGTAATTACCTGCAACAAGTCGACCGGGTCACGCCGTACCTCGGTTCGCTGGCGCGCTGGGTCGAGACCCTGAAGCGTCCGAAGCGCTCGCTGATCGTCGATGTGCCGATCGAGCTGGACAATGGCAGCGTGGCCCACTTCGAGGGTTATCGCGTGCAGCACAACACCTCGCGCGGTCCGGGCAAGGGCGGCGTGCGTTTCCACCAGGACGTGACGCTGTCGGAAGTGATGGCGCTGGCCGCCTGGATGTCGGTCAAGAACGCCGCGGTCAACCTGCCGTACGGCGGTGCCAAGGGCGGCATCCGCGTCGACCCGCGCAAGCTGTCGCAGTCCGAGATCGAGCGCATGACGCGCCGCTACACCTCGGAAATCGGCGTCATCATCGGCCCGTCCAAGGACATTCCCGCCCCTGACGTGAACACCAACGCCCAGACCATGGCCTGGATGATGGACACGTACTCCATGAACGAAGGCTCGACCGCCACCGGCGTCGTGACCGGCAAGCCGATCGCGCTGGGCGGCAGCCTGGGCCGCGTCGAGGCCACCGGCCGCGGCGTGTTCGTGGTCGGCTGCGAAGCCGCGCGCGACCTGAACATCGACGTGTCCAAGGCGCGCGTGGTGGTGCAGGGCTTCGGCAACGTGGGTGGCACCGCCGCCCGCCTGTTCCATGAAGCCGGCGCCAAGGTCATCGCGGCCCAGGACCACACCGGCACGGTGCACAACGCCGCCGGCCTGGACGTCCACAAGCTGCTGTCGCACGTGTCGCAGCATGGCGGCGTGGGCGGCTTCTCCGGCGGCCAGGCGATGGACA
Source organism: Achromobacter sp. CSND-B12 (assembly GCF_052906545.1). Classification (NCBI taxonomy): domain Bacteria; kingdom Pseudomonadati; phylum Pseudomonadota; class Betaproteobacteria; order Burkholderiales; family Alcaligenaceae; genus Achromobacter; species Achromobacter sp. CSND-B12. The sequence continues at coordinate 6,018,202 of NZ_JBREGJ010000001.1, forward strand.
AGAACGAGTTCTGGACGCTCGAAACCGAATTCCTGATCCCGGCGGCCCTGGAAAGCCAGATCACCGCCGACAACGCCGCCAAGGTGCGCGCCAAGATCGTGGTGGAAGGCGCCAACGGCCCGACCACCCCGGAAGCCGACGACATCCTGTTCGAGCACGGCGTGTACGTGGTGCCGGACGTGCTGGCCAACGCCGGCGGCGTGACGGTGTCGTACTTCGAATGGGTGCAGGACTTCTCCAGCTTCTTCTGGAGCGAGGACGAAATCAACCAGCGCCTGGAACGCATCATGCGCGAGGCCTATGCCTCGATCGCGCTGGTGGCCAAGGAGCACAAGGTGACGCTGCGCACCGCCGCGTTCATCGTGGCTTGCACGCGCATCCTGCAGGCCCGCCAGGTGCGCGGCCTGTACCCGTAAGTCCTTCTGGCGCCGGGCCCGGCCCGGCGCGCGGAGGAGCCAGAGGAAGACAGGAAAACCGCCCCGACAGGGGCGGTTTCCATTTTGGGCCGCGGAGTTGGCGGGACGCGTCGCTTACGGCGGGATGGCGGCCACCGGCGCCGCCGGCCGGAACGCGCGGGTCCTCAGGACTTGGGCAGCAGTTCCGGCTTGAGGATGCCGCGCAGGTCCGAGTACGGAATGCTCAGTTCCGGTTCGCCATGCGAGTAGGGGGCGATCGAGTAGGCGTCGTACTTGACCACGATGCCGTCGCGCGTGAGCGCGAAGTTGTCGCTTTCCTGGAACGGCCACATCTTGTTGTAGGCGGCCGGGTCGCGCTTGGCGTCCGCATTGCCGGCCAGCCACTTGGCGTGCGCCTGGCGCAAGGCGGCGACGTATTCGGCGCGGCGCCCGGGGATCAGGGCCTCGTCCAGCGCCATGACGCGGCCGCGGCTGCGCTCCCAATTCAGGTACTGGGTGGCGGGAATGCCGTGCGCGGCGCCCGTCAGGAACTGCTCGGTGTGCAGCTCGATCGAGACGATGTCGCCCACGGTGTCCTTGACACTGGCCTTGAAGTAGGTGGCGTCGCGCGGGCGCGCGGTGGACCAGAAATACTGCGTGTATTCCGACAGCGTCTCGTACGGGCCGCGGCGATTGGCGTCGGTGCCGGTCATGTAGGCCAGTACGTGGTCGACCAGCGCGGTCAGCTTGGGGATGCCGGGAAAGGCCACGCTGTCGATCTCGATGCGCGGGCAGTCGCCCTTGCAGTCGGGCTTGTTGGACGCCCACTTGATGCGCTCGGTGGCCAGGTCGCCGATCTTCTCGGGCGTGGCCGTGCCGGCCGTTGGCGAGTCCAGGGTGATGTTGGCGGGGGGCGAACTGCCGCAGCCGGCCAGGGCCAGCAGGACGGCTCCCAGACCCGCGGCGGACAGGCCGCGCGGCTTGCGGGGAAGACGCATTGAACTACCTCCAGAAAACCCGGCCGCGCCCGCGGGCGCGACCGTCCGACTCAAACCCGCGGCGCCTCAGGGGACGACCGCGGTCCATTCGGGCGTGGAGAACTTTTCGGCGGCCTGGGCCTCGGCCTGGGCCAGCGTGGCCGCGCCCAATTGGCCCGGCGTCAGCCGGTGCAGGCTGGCGAAGGTGTCCACCATGCGCTGGATGATGACCTCGCGCGCCAGCCCGGTCTGGGTGCGCAGCGGGTCGACCCGCTTCTTGGCGCTGGTGGTGCCCTTGTCCGACAGTTTCTCGCGCCCGATGCGCAAGACTTCCACCATTTTATCGGCGTCGATGTCGTAGGACATGGTGACGTGGTGCAGCACTGCCCCAGCGCGGCGCGCCTGGGCCGCGCCGCCGATCTTGCCGATGTCCGAGGCGATGTCGTTGAGCGGCTGGTACCAGGCCTTGATGCCCAGCCCCTGCAGGGCCTGCAGCACCCACGCGTCCAGGAAGGCATAGCTTTCCTGGAAGCTCATGCCGTGCACCAGCGCCTGCGGCGCGCTCAGCGAATAGGTGATGCTGTTGCCCGGTTCGATGAACATGGCGCCGCCGCCGCTGACGCGGCGCACCACCTCGATGCCGTGGCGCCGGGCGCCTTCGGGATCGACTTCGTTCTTGAGCGATTGGAAGCGGCCGATCACGACCGCGGGCGCCGACCATTCCCAGATGCGCAGGGTGGGCGGGCGCGTGCCGGCGCCGACCTCATCGGTGATGACGGCGTCCAGCGCCATGTGCAGCGCGGGGCGCTGCGGGGCTTCGTGGATCAGTTGCCAGTCGTAGTCGTTCCAGTCGGTGCGCGTCATGCCAGCGCCCTCCGCAGCACCACCGCCACGGCCTCGGCCGAGAAGCCGAACATTTCGGTGTCGGGCGGCAGCGCCGACTGCACCGCCAGCGCCAGTTCCAGTTCGCCGGCGTCGGCCGGCAGGCCGTTCAGGCCGCGGTTGATGGCTTCCAGCGCCTCGGGCGGTTCCAGGAAGAAATCACCGCTGATGCGGACGTCGGCCAGGCGGCCGTCGCGGACTTCCAGGTCCGCGACCACCAGCTTGCCGCCGGGGACTTTGTATTCGCCGTGCATGGGCGCTCCTTGTGTATCAGGCCTGGCGCCGGGGGCGGCGCTACAGGCTCAGTTTCATGCCGTCATGGCTGGCCACGAAACCCAGGCTTTCGTAGAAGCGGCGGGCGTCGGGCCGGGCGCGGTCGGTGGTCAGCTGCACCATGGCGCATCCCTGCGCCCGGCACTGCTCGATGGCCCACTCGAACATGGCGCGTCCCAGGCCCTGGCCGCGCGCCGACGAGGCGATGCGCACGCTTTCGATCTGTCCGCGCCACTGGCCCAGCCGCGACAGGCCGGGTATGAACGATAACTGCAAACAGCCGATCAGGCGCGCGTCGCGCTCGACCACCGCGAAGTACTGGTTCGGGTCCTGCTCGATGGCGGCAAAAGCCGCAGTGTAGCGGGGGTTGAGCGGAATCGAGGGATCTTCGCGCTTGGCGCCGAGTTCGTCGTCGGCCAGCATGGCCACGATCTCGGGCAGGTCGCCCACGCGCGCGCGGCGGAACCGCAGCGGGGAATCGGTCATGGCGGCCTCCGCTCAGCGCACGTTCTGGGCGGTCTGGCCGAACAGGATGCGGCGCGATTCCTCGTCGCTGACCGACGGCGCGGTGTTGACCTTGTCGGCCAGCGCGTAGGCGCGCTGCACGGCCGGGCGCGCGGCGATGGCGTCGAACCAGCGCTTCAGGTGCGGGAAGTCGTTCAGGTCCTGGCCCTGCTTGGCGTGCGGCACGATCCAGGGGTAGGACGCCATGTCGGCGATGGAGTAGTCGCCGGCGACGAATTCGCGGTCGGCCAGGCGCTTGTTCAGCACGCCGTAGAGGCGGTTGGTTTCCTTGACGTAGCGCTCGATGGCGTAGGGGATGCGCTCGGGCGCGTAACCCGAGAAGTGGTGGTTCTGGCCGGCCATGGGGCCCAGGCCGCCCATCTGCCAGAACAGCCATTGCGAGACCTCGGCACGGCCGCGCAGATCGGCGGGCAGGAAGCGGCCGGTTTTTTCGGCCAGGTACTGCAGGATGGCGCCAGACTCGAACAGCGACAGCGGCGCGCCGCCGTCGGCCGGCTGCTGGTCGACGATGGCGGGAATGCGGTTGTTGGGCGCGATGGCCAGGAATTCGGGCTTGAACTGGTCGCCCTTGCTGATGTTGACCGGGTGGATCTCGTACGGCAGTCCGGCTTCTTCCAGGAAAATCGTGATCTTGTGGCCGTTCGGGGTGGTCCAGTAATAGAGATCGATCATGGGGATTCCTCAGCGTCTTGGCGCCGCCGGCCACTGCCGGCGGATCGGAAGGCCCATGATAGCGGCGCCCCGGGCGCGCGGCCGAATACCCGGGGGCGCGGTGCGGGTTTGGCTCGCGCTTCAGGGTCGGGCCGTGCCTGGCCGCGCGCCGCCGCGCAGGCGCCACTGCCAGTTCAGGCTGACGCCGGCGGCCGCCAGGAAGATCATGGCCACGCCCAGCACCTGGGTGGCGTCCATGTGGTGGCCGTACACCACCAGGTCCAGCAGGATCGCCACGGCCGGGTAGATGAAGCTCAGGGCGGCGGTCGAGGTGGTCGGCAGCTTCTGGATCGCCGAGTACATCAGGATGTACATCAGGCAGGTGTGGACCAGGCCCAGCGCCGCCAGGTAGCCCCATTGCAGCGGCGCGGCGGGCAGCGCCTGGAAGTCGGCCATCGGCAGCAGCATCACCGCGCCCAGCGTCACCTGCACCAGCGCCAGCACCTGCGGCGGGATGCCCTTCAGGCGCTTGACGATGACGGCGGTGACGCCGTAGAGCGCCGCCGCGCCCAGCCCCAGCAGCAGGCCCGACAGATAGGCGTCGCCGCCGCTATGGTCGGTGAGCTTGAGCACCAGCAGCAGGCCGGCGAAGGCGATCACCGACCAGGCCAGCTTGCCGCGCGTGGGCCGTTCGCCCAGAAACAGCGCGCCCAGGCCGATCAGGAAGAAGGGCTGCACGTTGTAGACGGCGGTGGCCAGCGAGATCGAGGCCAGCCGGTAGGCCGAGAACAGCAGCACCCAGTTCAGCACCAGCGCGGCGCCCGCGGCCAGGGCCAGCGCCAGGGTGCGGGCCGTGAACAGGCCGGGCTTGAGCAGGCCGCGGGCCCAGCAATACAGGAACAGCGACAGGGCGCCGAAGACGCAGCGGAAGAACACCACGTTCCAGGCGCTCTGGCCGGATTCCAGGACGAACACGCCCAGGGTGCCGGACAGGGTCATGGCGGCGGCCATCTGGGCCAGGCCAACGCGATCGGATGAGGGGGACATGGAAGGCTCCAGCGGGCCGTTCGGCCCTTGATTCGATGGAGAAATTATCCCAGGCCGATCGGGCCGGTTATATGATGTCGCTGCGGCAGTTTTGCCTTTCAACCTTCGTTCGGGTGGAATTTATGCAGAATGACCTAAAGAATGAAAACCCGGTTCTCGATGGCATCGACCGCCGCCTGGTGGAGATGCTGACGGCCAATGCGCGCACCACCACCGCCGACCTGGCGCGCCAGGTCGGCATGTCCGCGCCGAGCGTGGCCGACCGCCTGCGGCGGCTGGAGGAATCGGGCGTGATCCGCGCCTACACGCTGGACGTGGATCCGGTGGCGCTGGGCTATACGCTCGAAGCGATCGTGCGCATCCGGCCGTTGCCCGGGCAGTTGCGGCGGGTCGAAGGGCTGATCCAGGAGATTCCGGAATTCGTGGCGTGCGACAAGGTCACGGGCGACGACTGTTTCTTCGCGCGCATGGTGCTGCGTTCGATCTCGCACCTGGACGGCATCCTGGAACGCGTGACCGAATTCGCCGAAACCAACACCGCCATCGTCAAGGCGCACACGGTGCGCGGCCGCCTGCCGCCGCTGCGTTGAGCGGCGCGGCGGGATGCGTGCCGGATTGGGGGAGCAGGGCGGCGGGCGTGACGATTCAGTGGCCGGCCCCGGACCCGGGATGGCCGGGCGGACGGCAGCCGGCCTCGGGGTGAATCAGGCGGCCGGGGCCGCCAGGGCGCGGACGATGTCGTCCTTCAGCCCGGCCGGCGTGTCGGTGGGGGCGTAGCGCTTGATCACCTGGCCGTCGCGGCCCACCAGGAACTTGGTGAAGTTCCACTTGATGCCCTCGGTGCCGAAGACGCCGGGCTTCTCGCCCTTGAGCCAGCGGTACAGCGGGTCGGCGTTGGCGCCGTTGACGTCGATCTTGGCGAACAGCGGGAAGGTGACGTCGTACTGCGTGGTGCAGAAATCAAGGATCTCGGCCTCGTTGCCCGGCTCCTGGCGGCCGAACTGGTCGCACGGGAAGCCCAGCACCGTCAGGCCGTCGTCGCGCAAGGCGCGGTACAGCTCTTCCAGGCCCGAATACTGCGGCGTGAAGCCGCATTTCGAGGCCACGTTCACCACCAGCAGGACCCGGCCGCGGTAGGCGGCCAGCGGCTGGTCGGCGCCGTGGATGTCGCGGGCCGAGAAATCGTAGATCGTGCTCATGCGGGCTCCCAGGGGTCAGGCGTCGGAACGGGACGAGGCCAGCGCGCCGGCCGGCGGCGTCTGCGTCATCCCGGCGTGGCGCCCATAGTAGCGCGTACCCCACAGGGTCAGCAGCAACACCGCCGCGGTGATGGCCGCCGACATCCACGGCAGATCGGTCAGCGGCAGGCCGTGGCCCAGTGCCAGGCTGCCCAGCCAGGCGCCGCCGGCGTTGCCCAGGTTGAAGGCGCCCTGGTTCAGCGTCGAGGCCAGGTTGGGGGCCTCGGCCGCCTGGTCCACGATCAACGTCTGCAGCAGCGGCACCACGGCAAAGCCGAACGTGCCCCAGATGAAGGTCATCACCAGCATCGGCGCCAGCGCGTGGATGGCCTGGCTGAGCGCCAGGAACACCAGCAGCAGGCCCAGGAAGATGCGGCGCAGCGACACTTCCAGGTTGCGGTCGCCCAGCTTGCCGCCGAGCGTGCTGCCCACCGTGAGCGCGACGCCGAACAGCAGCAGCACGCCGGTCACGCCGCGTTCGGACACGCCGGTGATGTCGCGCAGGATCGGCGCGATGTAGGTCAGCACGCAGAACAGCGCGGCCGAGGCCAGCACGCTGGCCAGCAGCGGCCACAGCACGCGCACGTCGCGCAGCACGCGGAATTCGCGCAGGATGTTGCCGGGCTGCATCGGGATGCGGCCGGGCAGCCAGGCCGCCAGCGCCGCCACCGCGGCCAGGCCGATGGCGCTGACCACCCAGAAGGTCGAGCGCCAGCCCGCCACCTGGCCCAGCGCGGTGCCCAGCGGCACGCCCAGCACGTTGGCCAGCGTCAGGCCGGTGAACATCAGCGCGATGGCGCTGGAGCGCTGGTGGCGCGGCACCAGGTCGGCCGCCACCACCGCGCCGATGCCGAAGAAGGCGCCATGGCAGAAGGCGGTGAAGACGCGCGCGGCCATCAGCGTGCCGTAGCCCGGCGCCAGCGCACAGAGCAGATTGCCCAGCACGAAGGTGCTGGCCAGGCCGATCAGCGTGGCCTTGCGCGGCAGCCGAGCGGTGATGATGGCCATGATGGGCGCGCCGATCACGACGCCCATGGCGTAGCCGGTGATCAGCAGGCCGGCGATGTCGATGCTGACGTCGAGGTCGGCGGCGACGTTGGGCAACAGCCCCATGATGACGAATTCGCTGGTGCCGATGCCGAAGGCGGCGGCGGCCAGCGCGATGAGATGCAGGGGCATGTAAAACCGGCGAGAGGGCCGCGCGCTCGGGCGCCCGCGGCAGGGAAAGGAGCACGGATTTTAGAGCAGCGTTTCACGCCGGCCGGCGCAAATCCCTGTCGGCGCTACGGGTATGGCCGTGTTGCGATGCTATCCCCGCGCGGCGCGGGGCTATTGCCGTCGCGGCGTGGGCCGCGGCCTATCATGTACCATCGCTGTCAGCGCAATCGGCGCAAAGGAGGCCGGCCATGCGGGAAATGATCGATCGTCTGGAAACCATGTTGGCCAAGGGCACCGACAACATGTTGTTGCGATTCTCGCTGGGCAAGGCCTACGCCGAACAGGAGTGCTTTGGCGATGCCGAAACGCACTTGCGCGCCTCGCTCGCCTTCGATCCCGCCTATTCGGTGGCCTGGAAGTGGCTGGGCAAGGCCTGCCTGGGGCGGGGTGACAAGGCCGGCGCGCGCGAGGCCTGGGAGGCCGGCCTGAAGGCCGCGCAGGCGCGCGGCGACAAGCAGGTGGAAAAGGAACTGCTGGTGTTCATGAAGCGCCTGGACAAGGACGCGGCCGTCGCCCCATGACACGCCGGTCGGCCCGGCCTGGCGCCGCTCAGGCGTCGGCCGCGGCGTCGACCAGCCATTGCTTCAAGGCCGCCAGCGCCGGCGCCGCGCCCGCTGGCGTGGCGCGCGATTCGATCAGCCCGTAGCTGGAGCCGTCGGGCGTGAAATCCAGCGGCGCCACCAGGCGGCCGCTGCGCAGGTCGTCCAGCGCCAGGATGCGCGGACTGAGCGCCACCCCGAGGCCGGCGGCGGCCGCTTCCACCATCAGGAAATGATGATCCAGGCTGCGGGTGGCGCGCGGGGCGGGCCGCCCCGGGGCTTGATTCAGCCAGTCGTCCCAGGCGCGCGGCCGGGTGCGCGAGGACAGCGCCACGTAGTCGCCGGCCTGGAACGCGGGCAACAGCGACGGGGCCATGACCGGGCCCATGTTTTCCGCCATCAGCGGCGTGACGATCCAGTCGGGATGCACCGGGAAGTCCAGGCGCCGCAGCGCCAGCGTGGCCTGGTCGCGGGCGAAGTCCAGCGGGCCGCCGCCGACCGACAGGTGCAGTTCGATCTGCGGATGCCGGTCCTGGAATGCCGACAGCCGCGGGATCAGCCAGCGCATGGCCACCGAGCGCTCGCAGGACAGCACCAGCGGCCGCCGCGTATCGCGCGCCTGCAGGGTGTCGATGGTGTCCTGGATCAGCGCCAGCGCGCGCTGCATGGTCGAGGCCAGCAACTGGCCGTCCGCGGTGACGCGCAAGCCGCGGCCGGCGGGCTCCACCAGGGCCAGCCCGAGGTCGTCGGCCAGCTTGGCCACGCGCCGGCTGACCGCGCCGTGGGTCAGCGCCAGTTCGTCGGCGGCCGCGCGCACCGAGCCCAGGCGGGCGACCGCCTCGAAGGCGCGAAGGTCGTTCAGGGAGGGGCGGCGGGTCGGCTTCATTGGTGATATTTAATCACGAATAATCGTCAGAAATGATCGATTTTCCTGGTGGGTGAGATGCATTTTAATCACCAATATGAACTCACCGGAAAACCCTCGCCAGGCGATCGGCATCCTGGCCGACGACCTCACCAGCGCCGCCGATGGCGCCGCGCCGTTCCTGCGCGGTTTCGGCGCGGTGCGGGTGCATCGCCGCGTGTCGGGCGACCAGACGCACGCCGTGTTGTCCATCGACACCGGCAGCCGCGCCCGTCCCGAAGCGCAAGCCGGCCGCCTCGTGGCGCAGGCCACCCGGGCGCTGGCGGCGCGCGGCATCCTGTACAAGACCATGGATTCGACGCTCAGGGGCCACGTCCGGACGGAACTGGCGGCGGCCATGCGCGCCAGCGGCCGGCGGCTGCTGGTGGTGGCGCCGGCCTTTGCCGAGGCGGGGCGGGTGACGCGCGAGGGGATCCAGTACGTGCATGGCGTGCCGGTGGATGCCAGCCCCTACGGCGCCGATCCGGTGCATCCGGCGCGCAGCGCGCGCCTGCTCGACCTGATCGACCCGGACATCGGGCCTGCCTGCGTCATCCCCGAGGACGCCAGCGCGATGCAACTGCGCGCGGCGATCGCCACCGCGCGCGTGCTGGTGCTGGACGCCGCTACGCAACAGGCGCTGGATGCGCGGGTGGCACAGCTTTGGGGGCAGGGGTGTTCATGCCTTTGGGCCGGATCGCCGGGCCTGGCGCGGGCATTGGCGGCGCAAAGCGCGGAGGCGCCCATCACCGCCGCCGCCACGGCCCGCTGCGCGACGCGCGTGCTGGTCGTGGTCGGCAGCGCCAACCCGGCCAGCCAGGCGCAGTGCGAGGCTCTGCGGGCGGCCGGCGCGCGCCTGGCGACCCGGGCCGACGAGATCGCGGACGAGGACACGCTGGCCTGCCTGCGCGCACCGCGTTCGCCGCAAGCCGAACCGGCGGCGGTCCTGGCGGCGCTGGTGGCGCAGGCCGGGCGCGCCATGGCGCGGCATCGCTTCGATGGCCTGATCGCAACCGGCGGCGACACGCTGGCCGCGCTGCTCGACGCGCTGGCCATCGACACCCTTACCTTGACCTGTGAACTGGCGCCCGGCTTTCCCGCCGGGACCGCCGTGTGCGCCGGCCAGCCGTTGTCGATCGCCATGAAGGCGGGCGGCTTTGGCGGGTCCGGCGCATTGCGCGATGCCGCCTGGAGACTGCTGTGCCGATGAACCCTGTGACCGCGCGCGCCGGCCTGCCCGCGCCCGCCTTGCCCTTGGCCATCACCATGGGCGATCCCGCCGGCATCGGGCCGGAAATCGTCGCCAGGACCCTGCTGCGGGCGCGCTACGCGCAATGCTGCGTCGTCGTCGGCGATGCCGGCGTGATGGCGCGCGCGCTGGCGCCGCTAGGCGCGGCCGCCCGCCTGCGGGTGGTGGAAGACGTGGCCGGGATCCGGGCCGGATGGGAGGCCGGCGAGATTCGCCTGTTGCCATCGTCGCGCATGCCGGCGCCGCCGCCATTCGGGCGGATCGACGCGGCTGCCGGCCGGGCGGCATACCAGGCCATCTGCCTGGCCATCGACCTGGCGCGCCAGGGCCGGGTTGCGGGCATGGTCACGGCGCCCGTGCACAAGGAAGCGCTGGCCGCGGCCGGCGTGCCGTACCCCGGCCACACCGAGATCCTGGCCGAACGCGGCGGCGCCGCGCGCGTGGCGATGATGCTGGCCAATGGGGCCATCGCCACGGTGCTGGTCACCATACATTGCTCGCTGCGCCAGGCCATCGAGCGCGCCGATTTCGACGCGCAACTGTCGGCGATCCGGCTGGCGCACCTGGGCGGCCGCGCGCTGGGCGCCGCCGCGCCGCGGGTGGCGGTGGCCGGGCTGAACCCGCATGCCGGCGAAGGCGGCCTGTTCGGCGACGAGGAACAACGCATCATCGCCCCGGCCATTGCCGCCGCGCGCCGGGAAGGCATCGATGCCAGCGGCCCGTGGCCGGGCGACACGGTCTTCATGCAGGCGCGCCAGGGCCGTTTCGACGTGGTGGTGGCGCAGTACCACGACCAGGGCCTGATCCCGGTCAAGTACCTGGGCCTGGAACAGGGCGTGAACATCACGCTGGGCCTGCCCTTTGTCCGCACCAGTCCCGACCACGGCACGGCGTTCGATATCGCCGGCCAGGGCATCGCCGATCCCGCCAGCCTGCAGACCGCCATCGACCATGCCTTGCGGCTGGCCGCCAACCCGCCGGACGCCGCCGCGTCCGGCCACCGCGCGTAAGCGCCCCGACCTATGATCGAACCCATTGCCCCTGGCGCGACCCGCATGCCCGCCGACTTCATCTTCATGCTGACCCGCAACGACCGCACCATCGACGCGGCCGATGCCTGCCTGGACATCGCGCTGGCCAGCGGCGTGCGCCACCTCGGCTTCAAGGACATCGGCCAGCCGCTGGCCGTGCTGGGACGCCTGCGGCGCGCCATCCACGCGGCGGGCGCGCGTTGCTATCTGGAGGTGGTCTCGCAGGACCGCGAGAGCGAACTGGCGTCGGTGCGCGCCGCGCTGGAACTCGACGTGGACTGCCTGTTGGGCGGCACGCATGTGGATGAGGCGCTGGCGCTGCTGGCCGGCTCGCGCATCCGCTATTACCCGTTTCCGGGACGCGTCCACGGCCATCCCAGCATCCTGGGCGGCACACGCGAACAGATCGCGCACAGCGCGCGGCAACTGGCCGCCAAGCCCGGCGTGCACGGCCTGGATCTGCTGGCCTACCGTGCCGATGTCGACGTGCCGGCGCTGATGCGGGAAGTGTGCGGCGTGGCGCGGCCGGTGATCGTGGCGGGCTCGCTCGATACGCCGGCCCGCATCCAGGCGGCCTGCCGCGCGGGAGCGGCAGGTTTCACGGTCGGCACGGCCGCGCTGGACGGCCGCTTTGCCGCCGCGCAGGCGGGCCTGGCGGGCCAGCTTGCGGCGATCCAGGCCGCCGCCGCGGCGGCCTGAGCCCGCGCGCCGCGCGTCACTGGGCGCGCCGTTCCAGCAACGGCTGCGCCGGCCGCGACGCGGGCAGCAACGCCGCCGCCGGCGCCGCGGCGCGCTTGGGCAGCACGGTCTGCGCGCCGGCAATGCGGAACACCTCGATGGCGTGGCGCAGTTGCGCGCCGCGCGTGCGCAGGTTGTCCACCGCCCGGCTGGCCTGTTCCACGCGCGCCGCGTTGCTCTGCGCGGCGCTGTCGGTTTCCGAGATGGTGCGGCTGACGTTGTCGATGCCGGTGTGCTGCTCGTTGGAGGTGGCCGCGATCTCGTTGACGATCTGGGTCACCTGCTGCACCGAACCGACGATGTCGAGCATGGCCTCGCCGGCGCGCTCGACGTGGCGCACGCCGTCCTCGACCTTGTGATTGGAGGCCTCGATCAGCTCCTTGATCTCGCGCGCGGCGGTGGCGCTTTTCTGCGCCAGGCTGCGCACCTCGGCGGCCACCACCGCGAAGCCCTTGCCGGCCTCGCCGGCGCGGGCCGCCTCGACCGCGGCATTGAGCGCCAGGATGTTGGTCTGGAAGGCGATGCCGTCGATGATGCCGACGATCTCGCTGATGCGCGCGGTGCTCTGCACGATGCCCTGCATCGCCCGCACCGCGTCGTCGACCACCTGGCCGCCGCGCCGGGCCACGTCCGAGGCCTGGTTGGCCATCTGGTCGGCCCCGTGCGCGTTGGTGGCGGTCTGCTTCACGGTCGAGGCCAGTTGCTCCATGCTGGCCGCGGCTTCCTCCAGCGAGGCCGCCTGGCGTTGCGTATGGGCCGACAGGTCCGCATTGCCGTCGGCGATCTCGGCGGCCGAGGTGAGCGCGCTTTCGATGCCGTTGTGCACGTCGCGCGTGATGCTCACCAGGCTCTTGCGCATCACTTCCAGCGAGAACTTCAGCGCGCCGATCTCGTCGCGGATGCTGGCCGGCGGCAAGGGCGTGCTGAGATTGCCGGCGGCGATCTGGCGCGTGAAATCGGTGGCGGTGACCAGCAGCCCGGAAATCGAGCGGGCAAAGCCCCAGCCCGAAGCGAAGATCAGGATCACGCCGGTCGCCAGCATGGCCGCCGCCAGGGCGATTTCCTCGGTGCTCATGCGATCGAGCATGCCATACAGCGCCACGCCGGCCGCGCCCAGGAACAGCGTGCTGGCCAGCACGGCCCAGGCCAGCATGCGCGAGCGCACGCCGGTCAGGCGCCACAGCTTCAGGCATGCCAGCACGCCGCGCAGGCCGGTCGGCTTGACCTGGCCGCGGCTGAGCCGGAAGCCGCGCGCGCTGCCGTCGCGCAGGCTGCGGTAGGCGGCGTCGGCGGCCTCGATCTGCGCGCGGGTCGGCTTGACCCGCACCGAGGCATAACAGACCGTCTCGCCGCGTTCGATGATGGGCGTGACGTTGGCCAGCACCCAGTAGTAGCCGCCGTCCTTGCGGCGGTTCTTGACCACGCCGGTCCAGGATTCGCCGCGCTGGATGGTGCGCCACAGGTCCTCGAAGGCCGCTTCGGGCATGTCGGGATGGCGCACGATGTTGTGGGCCGCGCCCACCAGTTCTTCGCGCGCGAAGCCGCTGACCTCCACGAACGCCGGGTTGGCGTAGATGATGCGGCCGCGGGCGTCGGTGCGCGATATCAGGTACTGCTCGTCGTGTAGCGTGTATTCCTTGTCGTAGACCGGCTGGTTATTGCGCATGCGTCATTCGTCCTGTGATGGGCGGGGCGTGTTGCTGCCGGATCATCGGGGACGGACGATATCGCTGGGTTGATCTACGTCAAAACATTCTGAAACTATACGAAACGTAAATGAGCGCAAGCCGGGGCGGCCATGATGTGATGGACGATTTTGGCCGCCGCTCAGGCCTTGGGCAGGTTGCCGAAGGCCTCCAGCGCGCGCAGCCGGCTTTGGGGCAGGTCGACGATCGGCGCGGGATAGCCGGCCGCCGCGCGCTCCATCGGGCTGGGATCGTGGATGGCGTTGTCGTCCAGGTGCGCCAGCTCGGGCAGCCATTCGCGCAGGAACACGCCGCGCGGATCGAACTTGCGCGATTGCGATAGCGGGTTGAAGACGCGGAAGTAGGGCACTGAATCGGCGCCGGTCGAGGCGCTCCATTGCCAGCCGCCGTTGTTGGCCGCCAGGTCGCCGTCGACCAGGTGCGCCATGAACCAGGCTTCGCCCAGTCGCCAGTCGATCAACAGGTTCTTGGTGAGGAACATGGCCGTCACCATGCGCAGCCGATTGTGCATCCAGCCCAGCGCCAGCAGCTGCCGCATGGCGGCATCGACGATCGGCAGGCCGGTGCGGCCCTGCTGCCAGGCGCGCAGGTCGTCGGGCGCGTCGCGCCACGGCACGGCCGCGGTTTCCGGCTTCATGGGCTGGTGCATCGACAGCGCTGGACACGCCGCCAGCAGGTGCTGGTAGAACTCGCGCCACAGCAGTTCGTTGATCCAGGTGGCCGCGCCCGCCTTGCCGCTTTCGAGTTCGCCCTGGTTGGCGGCCAGCGCGGCGCGCAGCGCCTGGCCCGGTGACAGCACGCCGGCCGCCAGATAGGGCGACAGGCAACTGGTGGCCGGCAGGCTGGGGAAGTCGCGTTCGTCGCGATAGGCGTCGATGACGCCGTCGGCAAAGGCGTCCAGGCGCGCGCCCGCCGCGCTCTCGCCGGCAGGCCACAGCGCGCGGATGGCGTCGCTGGCGGGCGCATAGCCTTCGAAGGCCTCGGGCAGCGGGTCGGCGGCCCAGGCCGGGGCCGCCTGCGGCCGGGGCGCCGGCAGCGCGCGCGGCGGCGCGCTGCGCAGGCGTTCGCGGCAGGCGCGCGCATAGGGGGTGTAGACGCGGTAGCAATCGCCCTTGCCGGTGACCACGGTGCCGGGACGCAGCAGCGACGCGCCATGGTGCAGGGTCCAGTCGATGCCGGCCTCGGCCAGGCGGCAGGCCACCGCGTCGTCGCGGCGCCGTTCGTTCACGGCCCATTCGGTGTTGGCGTGGACCGCCGTGATCCCGTGTTCGCGGCAGAACCGCGGTAGCGCATCGGGCACCTGCTCCCAGGTGTCCACGGTCAGCAGCTTCAGGGGAATGCCGAGCCGGGCCAGGTCGCGCGACAGCGTGCGCAGGTTGCGCAGCCAGAAGTCGACCTTGGCCGGGGCGTCGCCATGCAGGCGCCACTGGCCCGGCGCGGCAATGAACAGGGCGGTGGCGGTGCCTTCAGCGGCCGCGGCCGCCAGGGCGGGGTTGTCGTGCAGGCGCAGGTCGGTGCGCAGCCAGATCAGGGTATGCATGCGGGCGGTGGGTCCGGAAAGCGCGGGCGGGAGGCGCGCGGCGAGGCTGGCATTCTATCTCGCGGACCCAGGCCGTCCCGCGCCGCGCCGCACACCTTGTAAAAACTACGAGTAGATGTGACGAACCGCGGCGCCGTGGACCGGCCGATGGAGACGGCGTCCCACAGCCAAAGCTCGCCGGATCGGGCGCGGCGGGCGGTCAAACCATGAAACACGCTGGCGCTTTCCCTGTATTGACGCCGTCGTCACGGGCACCATGTAATTCATCTGACGATCAAACAAAAAAATGACGATATGGGACATTTGATGGATCTCCGCCCGTCCTTCCTCAAAGGACGCACACCCGCCGCCAGGACGTCGCGCGATGTCCTGCAACAGTTGTGGCGCTCGCTCGAGCTGCCCGACGAAGCGCTCGAGCACGTGGTGTTGACCGGCGCGGATCCGGTGTTGCCGTCTTCGTTCGCGGTGGGCACCGCGGCCCAGGCCAGCATGGCCGCGGCGGCGCTGGCGGCGGCGGAAATCTGGCATCTGCGCGGCGGCGAACGCCAGCAGGTCGGTGTCGACATGCTGCATGCGGCGCAGGAATGCCGCAGCCATTTCACCATCAACGGCGTCGCGCCCGACCCGCGCGATCCTATCACCGGGGCCTATCGCTGCGGCGATGGCGGCTGGGTGCGCATCCACGCCAATTTCCCGCATCACCGCGATGGCGCCCTGGCGCTGCTGGGCTGTCCGACCGGCGACGGCGCGACCCGCGAGGCGGTCGAGCAGGCGTTGGCACGCTGGCGCGCGCTGGATTTCGAACAGGTGGCCGCGGATGCCGGCATGGTGGTCGCCGCCATGCGCAGCTTCGAGGAATGGGACCGCCATCCGCAAGGCCAGGCCATCGCGGCGCAGCCGTTGCTGACGATCGAACGCATCGGCGAGGCCGACCCGCGGCCGCTGCCGAAGTACGGACACGATGCGCGTCCGCTCAAGGACATCCGCGTGCTGGACCTGACCCGCATCATCGCCGGGCCGGTGTGCGGCCGGGCGCTGGCGGCCTATGGCGCCGACGTGATGCTGGTGAACTCGCCGCATCTGCCCAACATCGCCAACCTCATCGACACCAGCCGCGGCAAGCTGTCGGTGCAGGCCGACCTGGATACCGCCGATGGCCGCATCGCGCTGGCCAACCTGCTGCGCAGCGCGCACGTGTTCGTGCAGGGCTATCGCCCCGGAGGCATGGCGGCGCTCGGCTTCGGCCCCCAGGACGCGGCGCGCTTGCGTCCCGGCATCGTGTACGTATCGTTGTCCGCCTATGGCGCCGTCGGCCCCTGGGCCAACCGCCGCGGCTTCGATTCATTGGTGCAGACCGCCGCCGGCTTCAACCAGGCCGAAGCGGCCGCCGCCGGACAGGAGGCGCCCAAGCCTTTGCCGATGCAGATCCTGGACCATGCCTCGGGCTACCTGATGGCTTTCGGCGCGCAGGTGGCGCTGGCGCGCCAGGCCACCGAGGGCGGCAGCTGGCATGTGCGGGTGTCGCTGGCCCAGACCGCGCACTGGCTGCGCACGCTCGGCCGCGTCGACGGCGGCCTGTCCTGTCCGATGCCGGGCTTCGCCGGCCTGCTCGAAACCGAGCCGTCGGGCTTCGGCGAGCTGGTGGCGTTGCGCCATGCGGCGCAGTTCTCGCAGACGCCGGCGCGCTGGACCCGGCCTTCGAGTCCACCGGGCACGCATCCGACCGTGTGGCCGTTCAACTGAGTCGGAGCAGCGTTTAGCGCGCGGCCGGCGGCCGTTCCCTGCCGGGCGTCGCTGCGGGTCAGCGGATACTTGCCGGGCGGCCGAACGTGATCCCCGGTGCGGCCGCGTTCAGCCAATCACTTGCGGCCGGCCTTCCATTCGCGCAGCGCGCGCATGGTGTTGCTGACGTGGGCTTCGGGATTCATGTTGGTGTATTCGTACAGGATCCTGCCATCCGGCGTGATCACGTAGGACACGCGCTGCGCGCGGTCGGGGCGGGCGTCGAGCACGGCATCGTAGGACTTCATGATCTTGCCGTCGCCATCGGCGGCCACCGCGAACTTGCTGCGGCATTCGCTGACCGAGAACTTGTTCAGGGTGTCGATATCGTCGGCCGAGACGCCAATGACGGTGGCGCCCAGCGACTTGTATTCGTCGGTGGCCTCGGCGAAATCGTGTGCCTCGATGGTGCAGCCGGCCGTGAACGCGGCGGGGTAGAAATACAGCACCACGGGGCCTTGCTTGAGCGCCTCGGCCAGCTTGAAGGTGAACACGTTGCCGCCGAGCGAAGCCTGGGCGCTGAAGTCGGGCGCGGGCGCGCCGACGTCGAGGGCGGCGTGGGCGGCGGGGCCGGCCAGCAGGCCGCAGGCGAGGAACAGGGGGGCAAGGCGCTTCATGGGATCTCCGGGTATCGGGTGGCCGCGGGCCGCGTGGACATCGACGGGGCCGGGCCTTACCACTGTAGCCGCGCCGTGCGCCGGAATCCAGTCCGGCGGGCGGCGCGGCGCATCGTCGCGGTCAATCTCGGCCCCTTTCACGTGATGGGCCGCCGCGATCACCCCCGCCGTGATCACCCCCGCCGCGATCACCCCCGCCGTGATCACCCCCGCCGTGATCACCCCCGCCGTGATCACCACCGCCGCGATCACCACCGCCGCGTTGCGCTTCCTGGCCGCCGGCCGCGCGGCCGCCGCCATGTTGCGGGTTGCCCTGGGGCCGGGCCTCCGGGCGATTGGCGGGCGCCGCGTGATGTTCGCGTGGCGCGCCCCGCGCCAGGTTGTCGGGCGCCGGACCGGGGCGCGAAGCTTGCGGCGGGCGCGCCTCGGGCTGGGCCTGCTGCGGACGGGCCTGTGGCTGGTTGGGCGACTGCGACGGCCGCGACTGTGGCTGGCCGGGCGACTGCGATTGCGGCGGGCGCGCCTGCGATTGACCGGGCGCCTGGGCGGCCGGCGGGCCGCCGCGATTGAACTCGGGGCGCGCACCGCCGGGCGTGGCGCCGGCCGGCCCCTTGTCCGGACCGTTGCCCGGTCGATTGGCCGGACCGCTCCCGGGCCCATTCCCAGGCGCCTTTCCCGGGCCATTCCCCGGGCCGGCGCCGGCGCGCGCAGCCGCGGGAGAACCGCCACGGCCGGACGCATGGTCGATGAAGGCTTGCGGCGGACGGCCCTGGTTGTGGTCGAAGAACTGCGCGCGGTTGCCGCCCGCCTCGCGCGCAAAGCCGCGTTGCACATCGGTGGGCGGATGGTGGGGTTCGTTGCGCGCGGCGACCTCGCGCGGGTCGGCGCGCCGCTGGATGCCGGCGGGGCCGCCGTTGTAGCTGATACGGCGGTTGTCGACGTTGTTGACCACCACGGTGTGGTTGTACACGTTGGTCACGCGCGTGACGTTCACGTTGGTCACGGCGCGGTTGTAGAAGAAGCGGTCACGATTCCAGTAGCCACCGACGTAGCCGATGCCGATGTAGCCGAAGCCGTAGTTGATGCCGCCGTAAAAGCCGATATGCGGTCCCCAGTAGCCGGCATGCCAGAGATAGACGCCGTCGACGAAACCCCAATAGCCCGGGGTCCACAGCGCGCCGGTGTAGGGCGCCAGCACCCACGCGCCCGGCACCCAGAAATAGCCGTAGCGGTTCAGGCTCCAGTATCCCGGCACCCACATATAGCCATCGCCGGGGGCGGGCGGCTGGGTATAGACGGGCAGGGGCGGCGGCGGTTGCGGACTGCGGTCGAGCGGCGCGAGGTTGGCGTTGGCGGGATCGCCGTTGTCATAGGCGGGCGCGGCCGGGGCCGGCGGTGGCGCGTAGGTCTGCGCCGCCGCGCCGGCACAGGCTGTCATCAGCAGAACGGCGGCCAGCGGACGCGGGCGGAGAATCCTGGAGGTGGCATTCATGGCATGTCCTTTACGCGGCGGCGGGGCCGGCATCAGTAGCCGTGGTAATAGCCGCCGTGATAGTAATAATGCGGCGCCGGGTAATAGTAGTAGGCCGGAGCCGGCCGGTAATAGGCCGGACGGGCCGGCACCACCACGCAACCGGTAAGGGCGCTGGCCATGGCCAGCATCAGCAAAATGGTTTTCTTCATGGTCGGATCTCCTGCCGAGCAACGGGGCGTGTGTCACGCCCTTTGTGGGCTCGTAGGGATTAGGCCACGGTCTGCGGGTGCGAGTTCGGGACTGTAATGGTTCCGAAACAGCTTTCAGGTGACGGATGTTTGCGCGGGCGTGACCATTGATGTCGTTGGTAGCAATTGTTCCGGCGCGACCGTACGGACCATGAAAAAAGGCTGCCTTGCGGCAGCCTTCCGGATTGGCGCGGGGGGTGGAACGGTCAGTTCCAGCGGCCGCCGTTGCCGGCCAGGCTGAAGCGCCCGGCGCCCATGAAGGCAATGGCCAGTGCCGAGAACAGGAACATGCCTTGCAGTTCCAGCGCCCAGCCGCCGTTATTGGTCAGGCTGCCGATCTGGCCGGTGTGCGCCAGCAGGATGGCGACCAGCATGTTGATGGCGATGATCAGGCCGCCCAGGCGGGTGTAGACGCCGATGATCAGCAGCACGGGCGCGATGATTTCGCCGATGTAGACGCCGTAGGCCAGGAAGCCGGGCAGGCCGTGCGAGGACAGCATGCCGGCGATGCCGCCGACGCCGCCGCCGGTGATCTTGAACAGGCCGTGGAGCAGAATCAGAATGCCGAGGGTCAGGCGCAAAACCAGCTTGCCGGTGTCGTCGGATTTGATCATTGTGGATTTCTCTTTTGGTGGTTGAGAGGATGCGATGCGCCGGTTTGAGCGCACGCCGAGCCTATGGTTCCCGTTCCCGCGCCAAGTGGCGCAAGGTGGGCCATTATTGCAAATCCGGAAGATGACCATCAAGCTTTTGCCCCGGACGGGCAGGCCGGCCGGCGCATGTTGCCGCGCCGTCGGGGCCTATATACTCTCGCGCTATGTTTCATGTCCAAGATTCTCTCTATATCGACGAGCGCGAGATCGAGTTCTCCATGATCCGGGCGCAGGGCGCGGGCGGGCAGAACGTCAACAAGGTGTCGAGCGCCGTGCATCTGCGGTTCGACGTGCGGGCGTCGTCGCTGCCCGCCGAGATCCAGGAGGCGCTCTGCGCGATGAACGACCATCGCATCTCCAAGGAGGGGGTGATCGTCATCAAGTCGCAGTCGTTCCGCAGCCAGGACAAGAACCGGGCCGAGGCGATCGAGCGGCTGGTGAACATGGTGCGGGCCGCGGCGAAAGTGGAGAAACCGCGGCGGGCGACCAAGCCCACGCGGGCCTCGCAGCGGCGGCGGGTGCAGCGCAAGGTGCAGCATGGCGAGGTCAAGCGCCTGCGGGGACGGGTGCAGGGGGAGTGAGAACCGGTTGGCGAAGGCGCCGGGCGGCCGGGCGATGATGACGGGTGGCCGGGGGAAAGCCCCTTGGCCGGCAGGGGCATAACGATATATCGAAATGTCTCGATATAAGATTCGATAAATTGCGATATTTCAATATGACGACCACTGCTTCCACCGCCATCGAGGCCGCCACGGACATTGATGTCGACGCCATTCTCAAGGCGTTGGCCAATCCCGTGCGCCGCGAGATCCTGGGGTGGTTGAAGACGCCGCAGGCGCACTTCGAGGAACGTCCGGGCCATACCTTCGAACACGGGGTGTGCGCGGGCCATATCGATGGGCGCTGCGGGCTGTCGCAGTCCACCGTGTCTTCGCACCTTGCGGTGCTGCAGCGCGCGGGACTGATCTCGGCCACCAAGGTGGGGCAGTGGGTGTTCTTCCGTCGCAATGAACCCGTGATTGCCGCGTTCCTGCGGCAATTGAACCAAGACATGTAGCCTGCCGCCGCTACCCAAGCCCGCCCGCCGGGCACGAGGATTGTTATGAGCCTGCTGTTCGAACCCTTGCAAGTGGGGGAACTGACCCTGCCCAACCGCATCATCATGGCCCCGTTGACGCGCCAGCGCGCCAGCGAAGGCCGGGTGCCGAACGACCTGATGGTCGAATACTACGTCCAGCGCGCCGAGGCCGGGCTGATCCTGACCGAGGCCACCTCGGTGACGCCGCAGGGCGTGGGGTATGCCGACACGCCGGGGCTGTGGTCGCAGGAGCAGGTCAAGGGCTGGCGCAAGGTGACGGCGGCGGTGCATGAGGCCGGTGGCCGCATCTTCGCGCAGTTGTGGCACGTGGGCCGCATTTCCGATCCGGTCTTCCTGAACGGCGAACTGCCGGTGGCGCCGAGCGCGATCGCGGCGGGCGGCCATGTCAGCCTGGTGCGTCCCAAGCGCGGTTACGTGGTGCCGCGCGCGCTCGAGACCGATGAGATCCCGGGCATCGTCGAGGCCTATCGGCGCGGCGCGCAACTGGCGCAGGAAGCCGGTTTCGACGGTGTCGAGGTGCATGGCGCCAATGGCTATCTGCTGGACCAGTTCCTGCAGGACAGCACCAATCAGCGCACCGACGGCTACGGCGGCTCGCTCGAGGCCCGCGCCCGCCTGATGCTGGAAGTGGTGGATGCCTGCGTCAGCGTCTGGGGCGGCGGCCGGGTCGGCCTGCACCTGTCGCCGCGTGGCGATGCGCATACGATGGGCGATTCGGATCCGGCGACGACTTTCAACTATGTGGCGCGGGCGGCGCGCCGTCGTGGCCTGGCGTTCCTGTGCGCGCGGGAGCGCGAGGGCGCCGACAGCCTGGGCCCGCAGCTCAAGGAGTCGTTCGGCGGCGTGTACATCGCCAACGAAGGCTTCACGCGCGAATCGGCCGAGGCGGCGATCGCCGCGGGCCGCGCCGATGCGGTGGCGTTCGGCGTGCAGTACATCGCCAACCCCGACCTGGTGCGCCGCTTCGCGCTGAACGCGCCGTTGAACGCCCCGGACTCGTCGACCTTCTACGCCTCGGGCGCGGCCGGCTACACCGACTACCCCGCCCTGGCGGTGGCCTGAGCCCCGCCGCCGTTGCCGGCCGCAAAGGACTGGCAACGGCGGCGTCCGCGTCTCAATACAGGGCGGCGCGCATCGGGTAGGTGAACAAGCCGTAGTGCGCCGCGTTCAGGCCCAGGTGGGCCAGCACGGCGGCCGCCAGGCCGCCGTAGCGGTAGGCCAGGCCGTAGCCCACGCCGGCAATGCCGGCCAGCAGCATCCATTGCCAGCCGCCGGCATAGTGCGCCAGTCCGAACAGCAGCGCCGCGATCGACAGCGCCGCCGTGGCGCCCCAGGGACGGTCGCGCCAGCAGCGCGCCAGCCGTTCCTGCACATAGCCGCGGAACAGCGCTTCCTCGGCCAGCGTCACCAGCAAGGCGTTGTTGGCGAGCCAGAGCCAGCCCGAGTCGGGCCATTTGGGCGCCCATGCCACCACGTCCAGCGCCAGGGCCAGCCCCAGGCAGGCCACCACCGCGGCCGCGCAGGCGGCCAGCGCCGCCAGCAGCGTGGCGCGCGCGCCGGCGCCGGCCATGGCGGGCGCGGCGGCCAGCACCACCCAGAACGCCACCAGCGGCTTGTCCAGGTTCAGGTACATGCCGAAGGGCACGGCGTCGGGCGTCAGCGCGGTGCGCGGGATCACCAGGGGATTGTGGAAACCGGGCAGCCAATGCAGGAACAGCAGCACCGCCAGGATCACGAACAGCGTATGACCGGCGGCGCTGGCCGCCCCTGGCGTGGCCGGTCGCACCAGCAGCGCGGCCAGCAGCAGCAATGCCGGCCAGGCCAGCGCCACGGGGTCGATGCCGCCCTGCGTCCAGGCCCAGGCATAGGCGAGCGCCAGCGGCAGCGGCGCCCAGCGGCGGGTGGCCGCCGGCCACAACATGGCGGCGGCCAGAAACATCAGGGTTCCGGGAGAGGCGAAGGGCATGTATCTTCCTGCGAGGCGACGGGCGGCGCACGGCCGGCACAGTGGCCGCGGTCGCGCGGCGCCGCCCAAAACCCGCAAGTGTAAGCGCCGCCTTGCGCATTCGCCTTTGCCGGCGGCCGCTTTCCGTTTGCGGTGCGCCATCGGGCACTTTTCATTTCCGCGCTTTCGGGCGACCATGCCGCAGCGGCGGCACCTCCCGTCCGGTGGCGGGAAGGGGCGCGTGCGCGCAAGGAGCAACAATGAAAATGATCGCTTGGTTGATGCTGGCGGCGGCGATCCTGCCGTTCGTCTGCACGATCGTGGCCAAGGCCGGTGGCAAGCAGTTCGACAACAATGATCCGCGTACCTGGCTGGCCCGCCAGGAAGGCTGGCGCGCCCGCGCCAATGCGGCGCAGGCCAATACCTTCGAGGCCCTGCCGTTCTTTTTCGGGGCGGTGCTGTTCGCCCTCTACACGCAGGCGCCGGCTGCGCACGTGGCCACGCTGATGGCATGCTGGCTGGGCGTGCGCCTGGGCTATCTGGCGATGTACCTGGCGGGCTGGGGCGCGCTGCGTTCGCTGGTCTGGACGATCAGCATGGGCTTCATCATCGCCATCCTGTTCTCGGGCGTGTAGGACGCCGCGGCGGCCAACGCCCGGTCCGAGGCGCCCCGCGCGCCTCGCCAGGATGCCTGGCCGTCATTGCCGCTTCACTTCCACTCGAACACGGCGCGCGCGGTGCCGCTGTTCTCCACCTTCACGTCGCGTTCCTGCGCCTTGCCTTCGTAGGTGGCGGAGACCTTGTAATGGCCGGCGGGCAGCTTGACCAGCATGTAGGGGCCGCCGGATTCGGCGTGCAGCACCTGCTTGCCCTGGCCGTCCTTGATGGTGACGGCGACGTTGGCGACGTAGTCGGCCTTGCCGTCGCGCTGGGCGGCGAAGGTCAGCGCCAGGGGGTAGTCCTTGGCCGCGGCCTTCATGGCCTCGGATTCGTCCAGGCCGATGCCGCCGCTGACGTACTGCACGCTGCCCTGTTGCTGCACGGGCGGCAATGCCGCCTGCGCGGTGGACAGGACGCCGGCAAAGGCCAGGGTGCCCAGGGCCATCGCGGCGGCCATGGTGCAACGTTCGATGCGCTTGTTCATGCAATTCTCCTTGAAGGGATGATCACGCAGGAAGTTCGACCGCGCTGGCGTCGGCGAGTTCGCCGCGGCGGGGCGTTTGCGCGGGCATGCGCTATCCCGGCGTGGCGCTCGCGGGATGATCACGCCACGCGAATGCCAGGACGCTTTCGCCATTGGCGCCGCCGTCGGGGGCGAAGCGTTTTTCGGTCAGCAGGCCGGTGCCGTCATCGCGCAAGGCCAGCACCGTGGAACTGCGAGTGCCATAGTTGGGACTGACGATGAACGGGCTGCTCAATAGCTTTTCGCGATCCGGCGCCAGACCGGTGGCGGGCAGGTCGGCATCGTCGGCCGGACTGCGATCGGCCAGCGCCTCGAACAGCGCCGGCAGGTCGGGTTGCGGGTCATGGGCCAGCACCCGTTCGAAGGCGGCCTTGGTGCGCGCCAGCTTGGGCCAGGGCGTGTCCAGCAGGTGGTTCGACAGGGCGTAGACGCCGGCCGCAAGGGGCCGGGGGGCGCCATCGCGGTTGCTGGCGTACCAGGCGCCCCGGGCGTCGCCGACGATCAGGTTGAAGCCGTTGTAGGCCGGGCCCGCGGCATGGGCGGCGGCAATGTAGTCGGCCGGCGCGGCATGGCCGCGCAGGAAATTCTCGACCAGGGCGCCACGCGAGGGGGCGTCGGCGACCACCCGGCCGGGTTCGCGGAAATTGGTGACGAGCGCATAGCGCCCGCCGGTGGTCGCGCCCATCCAGGTGCCACCGGCCAGCGCGTCGCGTCCGCCGTACACGTGGGCGGCGTCGGCCCACTGCGCGGCGGGCAGCGTCGGCCGGGCATGGAATTCGTCGCGGTTGGCGGCGATCAGGACGGGAATGCCCGGTACGGTATGCAGGGCGAGAACGGCAAGGCACATGGTTCAGTCCGGTTGGGTTCTTGGGGAGGGCGGGCGCGGGCGGCCGGGTTCGGTGGCAAAGCCCGGACCGGCCAGCGTCGCGCGCAGGGCTTCGATCGCGCCGGCGGCTTCGCGCAGGGCGGGCTCGTCCGTTGCCACCGGGGCGGGGCCGACCGCCACGCCGTGCGTCACGGCCTGCGCCATGGCGTGCAGGGTGTCGGCCAACCGCGCCACCGCCGCCGGCGCGGGCGGCGGCTGGTCGGCCGGCAGCGCCCAGGCGCTGTCGGACACCGCGTTGGCCACGCGCTCCAGCGCCACTTCGACGGGCCACCAGGCCAGTGCGCGACGGCTCACCAAACGCGGTTCCGACAGGCCGCGCTGCAACGCGATGCGCAGGTCGGACAGGCGCGCGTAGGCCTGGGTGCGCAGCTCGTGGCGGGCCGTCGAATCGGCCTGGAACACGGCATTCAGATAGGCGGCCAGGGTGTCGATCGCGGTGGCCACGGCCTGGTCCAGATTGTGGCGTTCGATCCGCATCCAGGGCAGGTAGCCCACCGCCAGCACGATGGCGGCTGCCACCGCCACGTCTTCCAGCCGCGCCAGCGCGATCGGCCAACTGCCCGGTTGCAGTGCGCCGATCAGCAGCATCAGGATGGGCAGCAGGATCGCCGAGAACAGGCCGTAGTTGCGGCGGATCGACCACGGCAGCAAGGCCGCCAGGCCGGTCACGGCGAGCAGGCTGACGACGCCGCTGCGGTCCAGCGCCAGCACGGTGGCGCTGATCGCCACGCCCACCACGCTGCCGGCGCAGCTTTGCAGCGCCCGGGCGAAGACCGACCCGAAATTGGGCTTGAACACCACCACCACGATCAGCGGCACCCAGTAGGAACGCGGCAGGGCCAGGGTGCGCGCCACGGCTTCGGCGACGACCAGGCACAGACCCAGCCGCACCAGGTAGCGCAGCGTGGTCGGGCCGGGGCGGTAAGTGCGCGCCAGCACCCGCCACGGCGTGCGCGGGCGCGCCGGTGGCAAGGCCGGGAAGGCGTCCGGCCGCGCCGGGCCGCTGCCTTCCAGCAACGGCCGCGCCTGTTCCAGTGCGTCGGCCAGTGCCGTCGCGCCGGCCTGGCGCACGGCCGCGATGTCGTCGCCTGGCGCCGGCGGCGTGGCGTTCTCGACGTGGTCGGCCAGCCGGTTCATGGCTCGCGAGCACTCGGGTGGCAATACCCGGCCGGCCCGCGCCAGCGCTAGCGCGGCGTCCGACAGTGGCGTGCATGCCTGCAACTGCGCGGCCAGCCGGGCCAGCCGCGGCGAGGGGCCGGCGGCGCGGCGCCGGGCCGCCAGCACCGTGTCGTAGGCGCCGGCCATGGCGGCTTCCATGTCGCGCCGCGCCGTCATGATGCGCGAGGTGCCGATGGCGGCGAACATGGCCGCCAGCTTGCGATAGGCCAGGGCCACCGCCGCCCGTTCGGGTGCGATCGGGTTGACCACCCAGCCCAGCAGGGTCAGCGCCAGGCCGAACAGGCCGCCCGCGCCCACCAGCGCCGGCGGTAGCCAGGGCGGCAGGGGCGACGTCAGGCTGGCGCCGACGATGACGTAGGTGGCGAATTGCAGCGTGGCGACGGCGGCGATGTTGTTGAAGGTGCCGACCAGGCTGGCCGCCAGGACCAGCAGCGTCATGGCGGCGGCGCTGAGCAGGCCGTGGCCGGACAGCAGCGAGCCCAGCAAGTAGCCCAGTGCGCCGCCGAACACGGTGCTGCCGATCGACAGCGCGCGGTTGCGGTAGGGGCCGCCGTTGTCGCCGGTGATGGCGGGCAGGGCGCCGAGGGCCACCAACGCGGCCGCCGCGCTCTGGTCCAGCGCCAGGCCGGCCGCGGTCGGCAATCCGATGGCCAGCGCTGCGCGCAGCGCCACCCAGCGGCTGACCGGCGACGGCTCCATGTGCGCCAGGCTCATCAGCCAGCGCATGTTGGAGGTGCGGGCGTGGGGCGCGGCAGGCGTGTCCGGCAAGGGGGCCTCGGCGACGGCTAGCCTTTGATCAGCGGCGCCTCTTGTGGCGCGGCCAGGCGGAAATAATCGGCGGTCGCCATCAGGATGGATGCGTCCAGCCGTCCGGCGTTGAACACGATTTCATCGTGCCGCTGGCGCAGGGTGGGGTCCACCAGCACGTGCAGGTCGGGATTGAAGCTGAAGGGCGGGATCGCGCCGATCTCGCAGCCGGTGAGTTCGCGCGCCAGGTCCTGCGAGGCCAGCGAGGCCTTCTTGCCGCCGGCGGCGCGGGCGATGGCTTCCAGGTCGGCCTGCCGGTCGGCGGGGAACACCGCCAGCACGTTGCGGCGCTGGTTGGACGAAATCTTGACGCGGCAGACCAGCGCCTTGGCGCCCTGGCTGACGGCGGTGCCGCGCACGGCGGCGACTTCCACCGAGCGGCCGGCGGCGGGATGGGAAATGAGGCGGTAGCGGGCCTGATGCTCGGTCAGCAGGGCCTGCAGGCGTTCGTAGACTTCCATGGCGGGGCGCAGCGGGTTGGCGGGCCGGCGCCGGGGATCCGGCCGGCCATGCCGCATGATACGCCCGCCGCGCGCGCCGCAGGCCCTAGATGTCGCCGGTGAAGGCGTAGCCCCAGCCCCAGACGGTGCGGATCGGCAGCTCCATATCGGTTTCCTGGGCCTTGCGGCGCAGCCGGCTGACCACCACGTCGGTGCGCCGCAGCGATTCGCGGCCGGCCTGCGGGTCGCTGGGCGGCACGTCGCCGCGCGGCATGCGCCTGTCGGGGCTGGTAGTCAGCTTGAGCAGGAAGTCGCGCTCGGCCTGGGTCAGCGCCAGGCGGGTGCCTCGCGGGCTGACCAGGGTCCAGGCGGCATCCTGGAAGTGCCATTTGCCATTGGCCTCGGCCGGTACGGCGGCTGGGCGGGGTTCGGCATCGGCCGGCCGCCGGCCGTTCACGGGGACGCGGCGCACCAGCGCCTGCAGCGCGGCGGCGATCTCGGCGCTGGCGACGTCGGGCGGAAAGCAGGCGTCGGCGCCGCAGTGCAGGCCGAGGATGCGGTTTTCCGGGGAATCGAAAGTGGATACCGCGACGATGCCGGCGGTGGTGTCCATGGCGCGCAGGCCGGCCACGGCCATGCAGAGATCGGTCAGCTCGGCTTCCATCACCAGCAGCGGCGTGCGCCGCGCCTGGAACAGCCGGAACAGGCCGTTGGAGTCCTCGCAACCGCGCGGCGAGAAGCCCATGCCCGCCAGCGCGTCGCAGCGGTGCGCGCGTTGGCGGGAATCGGGCGAGAAGACGATCAGGTCTAGTAGGTCATTCATGAATCGTTGTCGAGATCAGTGCAGCTTGAGCGCATGCATGATGCATCGGATACAACGGATTCCTAAACGCCGCACAACGCCATTTTCTGACCCGAATTCTCGGACATGGCCCCGGGATGTACGGTTTGGCGCGCTTTGCGGGCTATTGCATGGCGGCAACCGGATCGGCCGGCGGCGCGTTCCACCAGCC
Source organism: Achromobacter sp. CSND-B12 (assembly GCF_052906545.1). Taxonomy (NCBI): domain Bacteria; kingdom Pseudomonadati; phylum Pseudomonadota; class Betaproteobacteria; order Burkholderiales; family Alcaligenaceae; genus Achromobacter; species Achromobacter sp. CSND-B12. Next base: position 6,046,441 of record NZ_JBREGJ010000001.1, read on the forward strand.
GCCGCCCAGCGCCTGCAGCAGGGCGGCGGTATCGGCGTAGCGCGCCGCGTCGGCCGCGCCGCGGGCGATGCGCGTCTGCAGCAGCTGGCGTTGGCTGTCCAGCACGTCCAGGTGGCTGATGCCGCCGGCCTGGTAGCGGTCGCGGGCGATGCGCGCGGCATCGTCGGCGCGGCGCCAGGCCGTGTCATACGCGTCATAGGCCCGCGCATCGCTCTGCAGCGCGCGCAGGGCGTCCGCCACCTGCCTGAAGCCGTCCAGCACGGTCTGGCGGTAGGCCGCCGCGGCGGCTTCGTAGGCGGCCTGGGCCGAGCGCGTGCGGGCGCGCAGCTCACCGCCGCGAAACAGCGGTTGCGCCAGCCCCAGTCCCAGGTTCCAGACATTGACGCCATCGCCGACGTCGCCGGCGCGGGTGCGCTGCGAGCCGAAACTGGCGGTCAGCGTGAACCGCGGATACTGGTTGGCCGTGGCCACGCCGATCTGGGCCGAGGCCTGGTGCAGCAACGCTTCGGCTGCCAGGATGTCGGGCCGCTGGCGCGTCAGCGCCGACGGCACGCCGGTCGGGATTTCGGCGGGCAGCGTCAGGTCGGCCAGGCGCAGCGGCGGCGCCTGCCAGGCCGCCGGTGGCTGGCCCAGGTAGGTAGCCAGCTGGTGATGGGCCTGGGCCAGCTGGTATTCCAGCGGCGGCACGCTGGCCTCGGTCTGCGCCAGCAGCAGTTCCTGGTTGCGCAGGTCGGCCTCGGCGATGCCGCCGGCCCGCAGGCGCTGCGCCATGATGTCGCGCTGGCGTTGTTGCGCCAGCAACAGCTCGCGGGTGTCGGCCAGGCGCCCGGCCAGGTCGGCCTGGCGGATGGCGGTGGTGACCACGTTGGCGGCCAGCGTCATGCGCGCGGCTTGCAGCTCATGCGACTGGTAGTCCACCTGGGCCGCCAGGCCCTCCAGCGCGCGGCGGTTGCCGCCGAACACATCCAGCGTGTAGGACACGTCGATCGACGCGTTGTAGAGGGTGAACGGCGGCGGCTGCTCGGCGACGGGCACGCCGTAGGCGGACGGATCGACCTTCTGCCGCGTCGCCGACAGGTTGGCGTCCACCGCCGGCAGCAGGCGGCCGCCGGTCTCCGCGTTCAGGTCCTCGCCGGCTTGGCGCAGCCGGGCGCGGGCCTGTTCCAGGGTCGGGCTGGCGTCCAGCGCCTGGCGCACCAGCGCATCCAGCGCAGCGGAACGGAACAGGCGCCACCATTGGGCCGGGATGTCGGCGTCCGTGAGCCGCGGTTGCGCGCCGCTGGCGGACGCATTGTCGGCCGGCGGGGTATAGGCGGCGACCGGCGGCGGCGCGGGGCGCTCGAAGTCCGGCCCGACGGCGCAGCCGGGCAGCAGGACGCAGGCGGCCACGAGCGCGGCGCGGCGGGCGAAGGGCGGGTGGGGGCGGGGCATGGCGGCCTTCAATCCAGGGTGCGGCGGTAGAACTTCACGGCGGCGGTCATGACGACCACGGTGAACAGCAGCATGGGCCAGATGGCGGGCCACAGGTCCCACCAGCCGTTGCCCTTGAGCAGGATGCCGCGGATCAGCCGGTTGAAGTGCGTCAGCGGCAGCAGGTTGCCCAGGTACTGGGCCCACTTGGGCATGCCCAGGAACGGGAACATGAAGCCGGACAACAGCATGTTGGGCAGGAAATAGAACATCGTCAGCTGCATCGCCTGCAGTTGGTTCTGCGCCAGCGACGACAGCGTGATGCCGACGGTCAGGTTGGCCGCCACGAAGATCAGCGCGCCCAGGTATACCGTCACCAGGCTGCCCAGGAACGGCACGTGGAACACGAAATACGCCGCCAGCAGGATGATGGTGGACTGGATCAGGCCAATGGCGATGTAGGGCACGATCTTGCCCGTCATCACCTCCAGCGGCCGCACCGGCATGGCCAGCAGGTTTTCCATGGTGCCGCGCTCGCGTTCGCGCGTCATGGCCAGGCCGGTCATCATCACCAGTGTCATGGTCAGGATCACGCCCATCAGCCCCGGCACCGTGTTGTATTGCGAGATCTGCTCTTCGTTGTAGAGCTGGTGCACGCGCACGTCGAACGGCGGCTGGCCGCCGGCCAGGTGCGCCAGCGGGCCGATCAGGTCTTTCTGCGCCACCGCCTGCGCCAACTGTGTGGCCGAGCCGATCGCCAGCCCGACCGCCATCGGATCGGTGGCGTCGGCCTCGATCAGCAGCGCCGGCCGCTCGCCGCGCAGCAGCCTGCGCGAGAAGTCGGGCGGAATGGTCAGCACGAACAGCACCCGGCCCTGTGCCAGCGCGGCGCGGCCGGCCTCTTCGTCGGGCAGGGTCTCGACGATGTCGAAGTAGTCCGATGCCGTCATCGCCGCCACGAAGCTGCGCGTGAACGGGCTCTGGTCGGCCACGATGACCGCGGTCGGCAGCTGCTTGGGGTTGGTGTTGATGGCGTAGCCGAACAGCGCCAGCTGCATGATCGGAATGCCGACGATCATGCCGAAGGTGATGCGGTCGCGCCGCAACTGCAGGAACTCCTTGAGCACCATGCTCCACCAGCGCGACCACGAGAAGCCCTCCAGGTGGCGCCTCATGTCGGGCTCGCATAGTTGTCGTCGGAGCGGTTCATCAGATAGATGAAGACGTCCTCCAGGCTGGTGTTGATGCGTTCCAGGCGCAGGTCCTGGCCGGCCACGACGTCTCGCAAGGTGCGTTCGAGCACGGCGGCGTCGCGGCCGCTGATGTGCAGCGCGGTGCCGAAGGCCACGGTCTGGTCCACCCCCGGCGCGCCGCGCAGCCGCTGCGCCAGCGGCACCAGGTCGTGGCCATGGATGGCCCAGGTGGTCAGGCGTTGCCGGGCGATGACTTCGTCGGCGGTGCCCTGGATCAGCAGCTTGCCGTACGAGATGTAGGCCAGCTTGTGGCAGCGCTCGGCCTCGTCCATGTAGTGGGTGCTGACCAGCACCGAAATGCCGCGCGCGGCCAGCTCGTGCAGCCGTTCCCAGAAGTCGCGCCGCGCGGTCGGGTCGACGCCGGCGGTGGGCTCGTCCAGCAGCAGCAGGCGCGGTTCATGCAGCAGGCAGGCGGCCAGCGCCAGCCGCTGCTTCCAGCCGCCCGACAGGGCGCCGGTGAGCTGGTTGGCGCGGGTCTGCAGGCCCAGGTCTTCCAGGGCGCGGTCAACCGCCTCGCGGCGGTTCGGCATGCCGTACATGCGGGCGACGAAGTCCAGGTTCTCGCGGATGGTAAGGTCGTCCCAGTACGAGAATTTCTGCGTCATGTAGCCGACGTGGCGCTTGATCTGGGCGCTGTCCCTGAGTATGTCGTAGCCCAGGCAGGTGCCGCTGCCGGAATCCGGCGTCAGCAGGCCGCACATCAGCCGGATACTGGTGGTCTTGCCGCTGCCGTTGGGGCCGAGAAAGCCGAAGATCTCGCCTTCGCGCACCTGCAGCGAGACGTCGTTGACCACGTGCTTGTTGCCGAAGTGCTTGTTCAGGCCGTGCACGTCGATGACGTAGCCGGCCTCGTCGGTCGCCGAGCGGGCGGGGGCGTCGTTCATTGCAACGCCGCCTCCACCGGCTGGCCGGGATGCAGCCGCGTCGCCGCCTGCGGCGCGGGCCGGGCCTCGACCATGTAGACCAGCTTGCTGCGGGTCTCGCGGCTGTAGATCACCGGCGGCGTGTACTCGGCCTGTGGCGAGATGTAGTCGATGCGCACCGGCACCGGGTCGCCGCAACCGTCGCAGCGCACCGTGGCCTGTTGCCCGGGCTTGAGCGTGCCGACCACCGTCTCGGGCACGAAGAAGCGCACCTTGATGTTGCCGGGCGGCAGCAGGCTGACCACCGGACTGCCGGCCGGCACCCATTCGCCCACTCGGTACAGCGTGTCGAACACCAGGGCGGCGGCGGGCGCCGCCAGGCGTTTCTCCGCCAGGGCCCAGTCGGCCTGCGCCAGCGTGGCGCGCGCCGCGTCGACCTGGGCGGCCTGGGCGCGGCGCTGGTCCTGGCGGCCGGGCAGGTTGGCCACTTCCAGCTGGGCGCGCAGCTCGCGCACGCGCGCGGCATCCGATTGGGCCTGTGCGCGGCTGTCGTCCAGCTGCGCCCGCGCCACGCCGCCGGCGCGGAACTGCGCGGTGTCGCGCGCCAGTTGTGCCGCCGAGCGCCGGCTGGCGGCCTCGGCCTGGGCCAGCTGGGCGCGGGCGACGTCGACCTCGGGCGGACGCTTGCCGGTGGCGATGTCCTCCAGCTGCGCGCTGGCCGCGGCCAATTGCGCGCCGGCCTGGTCGCGCGCCGCGGTCTCGCGCTCGGCCTCCAGCGCGAACAAGGGCGCGGCGGCGGCAACCTGCTGGCCGCGCCGGACCGATAGCGTGTCCAGCCGGCCGGCCTCGGACGAGGCGATGTAGAGGTACTCGCCCTCGACATAGCCCTGGTAGACGGCCTCGCCACTCTTGCCACAGCCGGCCAGCAACGACAGGCCGAGCGCGGCGGCGGGCAGCGCGAAACGGGGGAGGGAAGCGGTGCGCATGGTCAGCGTCCTGTGGCGGGCGGTTCGGCGTCCGGAGCGGCGCCGGCGCGCCGGGTCCGTTTGGCGGGCGTTGCGGACGCCGGTGGCGGCGCGGCCGGCGGGGAAAACAATCCGCCCGTGAGCATGGCGGTGGCGTGCGCGGCGATGGTCTCGTGGCCGATGGCGCGGGCCTGTGGATCGTCCTGCCAGATGCGGCGCCACAGGCTGGACGTGGCCAGCGGCAGCAGGGTCAGGCCCAGGATCGACAGGAACACCAGCCGCGGCTCCACGTCCGGGGTGATGGCGCCGGCGCGCTGGCTGTCGGCGATCAGGCCGACGAACACCTGCAGGCGCTGCGCCGGCAGGTGGCGCAGCACGCGCTCGCGCAACTGGCCGCCTTCGTTGACGACCTCGTGTATCCACAAGGACGGCAGCCAGGGCCGGTCAGTGCCGCAGCGCACGATGCGCGAGACGATTTCGGCGATGACGGCGCGCGTCGCCTCGGCCGACCCCTGCAGCCGCCGCGGCGTCTGCGGCACCGGGCTCCAGACGTAGCCGATGACCGGCACCACGCGTTCCAGCACCACGGCGTCCAGCAACTGGTCGCGGCTCTTGAAGTAGTAGTGCAGCATGGCCGAGGTGAACCCGGCGCGTTCGGCAATGTGGGCCAGGCGGGTGGCGGCCACGCCCTGCTTGGCGAACAGGTCGGTGGCAATGTCCAGCAGCTGGTCGCGCACGGCGGCGCTGTCGGGGCGGGCGGGGCGGCCGGGACGGCGCGCGGGGGAAGGCTTGGCAGGCATGGGCGGATTCTAATTAAATACTTAATTAATTAAAAGCGGGGTGGGCTGCAGGGTCGGCGGGCAGGCGACCGGACAGGGGTGGTGTAATGGCCAGATCGGAACAGAAGGAGTCAGCACGCCATGCCGCAATCGTCCTCCCTCAACCGCCGCATCGTCCTGGCCTCGCGGCCACGCGGCGAACCCGCCGACAGCGATTTCCGCCTGGAAACCGGCGCGGTCCCCGAACCCGGCCCGGGCCAGCTGTTGCTGCGCACGGTCTATCTTTCCCTCGATCCCTACATGCGCGGGCGCATGAGCGACGCGCCCTCGTACGCCGAGCCGGTGCAGGTCGGCCAGCCCATGGTGGGCGGCACCGTGGCCCGGGTGGCGGCCTCGCGCCACGCCGACTATCCGGTGGGCGAGTGGGTGCTGTCCCAGTCCGGCTGGCAGGACTACGCCGTGTCCGACGGCAGCGGCCTGCTCAAGCTGGGGCCGGCGCCCGAACGCCCGTCGTATTCGCTGGGCGTGCTGGGCATGCCGGGCTTCACCGGCTACATGGGCCTGCTGGACATCGGCCAGCCCAAGGCCGGCGAGACCGTGGTGGTGGCCGCCGCCAGCGGCGCGGTGGGCGCGGTGGTGGGCCAGTTGGCCAAGATCCACGGCTGCAAGGCGGTCGGCATCGCCGGCGGCCCCGACAAGTGCCGCTACGTGGTCGAGGAACTGGGCTTTGACGCCTGCATCGACCACAAGGATCCGGCCATGGCCAATCTGCTGGCCAAGGCCGTGCCGCAAGGCATCGACGTGTATTTCGAGAACGTTGGCGGCGCGGTGTTCGACGCGGTGCTGCCGCTGCTCAATCCGCGCGCGCGGGTGCCGGTCTGCGGCCTGATCTCGGCCTACAACGCCACCAGCCTGCCCGACGGCCCCGATCGCCTGCCGCTGTTGATGCGCACCATCCTGACCAAGCGCATCAAGATGCAGGGCTTCATCATCTTCAACGAATACGCGCCGCGCTTCGGTGAATTCCGCGCGGCCATGCAGGAGTTGCTGCGCGACGGGCGCATCAAGTATCGCGAAGACGTGGTCGATGGCCTGGAAAACGCGCCGCGTGGCCTGATGGGGCTGCTCAAGGGCGAGAATGCCGGCAAGCGCATCGTGCGCGTCGGCCCGGATGAATAGGAACGCAACATGAGGAGCGCAACATGAGGAGCGCAACATGAGGAGCGCAACATGAATATCCTGATCGTGCTGACTTCCCACGACACGCTGGGCGACACCGGCCGCAAGACCGGCTTCTGGCTGGAGGAATTCGCGGCCCCGTACTACGCTTTCCTGGACGCGGGGGCCACGCTGACGCTGGCCTCGCCGCAGGGCGGCCAGCCGCCGCTCGATCCCAAGAGCGACGACCCGGACGCCCAGACCGACGACACGCGCCGCTTCCGCCAGGACGCCGAGGCGCAGCGCCGCCTGGCGAACACGCGCCGCCTGGCCGAGGTGCAGGCGGCCGACTACGACGCCGTGTTCTATCCCGGCGGCCACGGTCCGCTGTGGGACCTGGCCGAAGACGCCCGGTCCGTGTCGCTGATCGAAACCATGCTCGCGGCCGGCAAGCCGGTGGCGGCGGTGTGCCACGCGCCGGGCGTGCTGCGCCATGCCAAGACCGCCGATGGCAAGCCGCTGGTGCAGGGCCGCCAGGTCACGGGTTTTTCCAACACGGAAGAGGCGGCGGTGCAATTGACCGCCGTGGTGCCTTTCCTGGTCGAGGATGAACTGGCGATGTTGGGCGGTCTGTACAGCAAGGCGGCGGATTGGCAGCCGCACATCGTCTCGGATGGGCTGCTCATCACCGGGCAGAATCCGGCTTCGTCGGTCGGCGTCGCGCAGGCGCTGCTGGAACGCCTGAAGGCCTGAGCCCAAGGCGCGGGGCGACGGCGGGGGTGAATCCGCGGATGAATCCGCGGGTTGATACGTGGGCAGGGCCCGCAGCGCCGGAACGGTACGTGCTTGTGTCAGAATCGATACTTTCTGACACAGACGCGCGGTTCCGCTGCAACCGCGCGCGCCAAGACCGATGCCTCCAGATGTTCCCCCCAGCGCGGCGGCCACGCGTGCCGCAGGCTCCTGCGAAGCCGCGCTGTTTGCCGCGATGCAGGCCCGAGACGCCGCCACAGGCCGCCATTGCCACCGCGTCGTCGCCCTGAGCGTGGCGCTGGCTCGCGCCTGCGACCTGAACCAAGATGAACAAGACATGGTGGCCGTGGCCGCGCGGCTGCACGACGTCGGCAAGATCGGCACGCCGGACCGCGTGCTGTTCTCGCCCCGGCGACTCGAAAAGGAAGATTGGGAAATCATGAAGGCCCATGCGGCCATGGGCGCCGACATCATTCTGCATAGCGATATGCCGCAACGCGAGCGGATCGCGCAGGCGGTGCGCCACCACCACGAACACTTCGATGGATCGGGCTATCCCGACGGACTGGCCGGGCACGCCATCCCGCTGTCCGCGCGCATCATTTCGCTGGCCGACTCCTACGATGCGCTCGGCGACGCGCGGCCCTACCATCCCGCGCGCACCCACGCCGAGATCATGCGCATCCTCAACCTGGAGGCCGGAGCCAAGTGCGATCCCGACCTGCTGCGCGTGTTCGAAAACATGATCCAGCACAGCCCGCTGCGCGTGCCGTAGCGCATTGCGGCGCGGCGTTGTCGGGTTGGCGGACCTGGATGCAAGCAGCGCCCGGGCGGGTCGCGCGGCGTCAGCGCGTCATTTCAGCCGTGTCATTTCAGCCGTGTCATTTCAGCCGATAGTGCGCCGCCACGCCGGCCAGTTCCTGCAGCGTGCGCTGCTGCCAGGCGGCGTCGTGGCCCAGTTCTTCGGCCAGGATGCGCGCCACTTCGGGCGCGGCCAGCATGGCCGCCTCGGCGTCCAGGAACAGCGCGCGGTTGCGGCGCGCCAGCACGTCCTCGGCGCTGCGCGCCAGTTCGAAGCGCGCGGCGAAACGCACATGCGCTTCCGACAGGCCGCTGCTCCTGACCAGCATGCGCTCGGCGCCGGGCAGGGCCTTGAGCGTGGCCAGGTCGCTGCCGTAGTAGCTGTCCGGCGTGCCGGCGTGTTCCTGCGACGGCGCCAGGCCGTTGGCGCCATGCAGCGCCAGCGACTCGGTGCGGCAGCTGGCCTGCGTCAGCAACTGGTGCTGGATGGCGGTGTCGACCACGTCCTGCGCCATGCGGCGATAGGTGGTCCACTTGCCGCCCGTGACCGTCACCAACCCCGCCTGCGACACCAGGATGGTGTGCTCGCGCGACAGCGATTTGGTGGAGGCGTCGCCGGTGGCCTTGACCAGCGGCCGCAGGCCCGCCCAGACGCTGGTGACGTCGTCGCGGGTCGGCTTGCGGCTGAGATAGCGCGCGGCGGTGTTCAGGATGAAGTCGACGTCCTCGGCGCCGGCTTCCGGGTCCAGCGGCAGGTCGTTGCGCGGCGAATCGGTGGTGCCGACGATGGTGTGGCCGTTCCACGGCACCACGAACAGCACGCGGCCGTCGTCAGTCTTGGGGATCAGGATGGCGCGCTTGCCGGGCAGGAAGTCGTGCGGCAGCGTCAGGTGCACGCCCTGGCTGGGAGCCACCATGGTGGGCGCGTTCTTGTCTTCCATGCGGCGCACGCTGTCGACCCAGACGCCGGTGGCGTTGATGACGCAGCGCGCGCGCAAGGTGAAGCTGGCGTCGCCCAGCGCGTCCTCGGCTGTGACGCCGTCGACCTTGCCGCCGGTGGTGGTCAGGCCGGTGGCGCGCACGTAGTTGACCGCCGTGCCGCCCAGGTCGAACAGGGTGCGCATCAGGCTCAGCGCCAGGCGCGCGTCGTCGAACTGGCCGTCGTAGTACAGCACGCCGCCCTTCAGGCCGCGGCCGTTGACGGTTTCGGCCAGCGTCGGCGCGTTGGCCAGCGTCTCGCGGCGCGACAGCCAGCGGCTGGGCGACAGATTGAGCTTGCCGGCCAGCATGTCGTACATCTTCAGGCCCACGCCGTAGAACGGCTGGTCCAGCAGGTTGTAGGCCGGCACCACGAAGCCCAGCGGCCACACCAGGTGCGGCGCGTTGCGGTTGAGCAGGCCGCGTTCGTGCAGCGCCTCGCGCACCAGGCTGATGTTGCCTTGCGCCAGGTAGCGCACGCCGCCGTGCACCAGCTTGGTGGCCTTGCTGGAGGTGCCCTTGGCGAAGTCGGCGGCCTCGATCAGCAGCGTGCGGTAGCCGCGGCTGGCGGCGTCGACGGCGGTGCCCAGGCCGGTCGCGCCGCCGCCGATGACGATCACGTCCCAGGCGGGCGTGTTGTCCAGTTGCGCCAGCAGGCGGTTGCGGTCGGGCGGGGTGACGGTGGCGAGCGGTTGGTTCATATGCTTGGGCGGCGGGGCCGCTAGGGTTCGGTGCGTTGTTCGTTTCTGTTGGTGCCGGCCGGGCGCGGCGCCAGCGCCGTGCCGCCGGTCCGGGTCAAGCCGGTCAGGCGGGTACCTTGGCCGCGTTCGGCGCGGCGGCCACCTCGCAGCGCACGCCGGCGTCCAGCAGCACTTGCGCCAACGGTTCCTGCGGATGCGCGTCGGTGAAGAAGCGGTCGATCTGCGAGATGTGCGCCAGTTCCACCATGGCCTGGCGCTTGAATTTGCTGCTGTCGGCGGCCAGCCACACTTCGCGCGACTGTTCGATGATGGTGCGGGCCACGCGCACTTCGCGGAAGTCGTAGTCGCGCAGGGTGCCGTCGGCCTCGATGCCGGAAATGCCGATCAGGCCGATGTCGACCTTGAACTGGCGGATGAAATCCATGGTGGCCTCGCCGACGATGCCGCGGTCGCGCGAGCGCACCACGCCGCCGGCGACGATGACTTCGCAATCCGGGTTGTCGGAAAGAATGTCGGCCACGTGCAGGTTGTTGGTGATGACGCGCAGGCCGCGATGGCGCAGCAGGGCGCGGGCGATGGCCTCGGTGGTGGTGCCGATGTTCAGGATCAGCGAGCAGCCGTCGGGCACGGCGCGCGCCACGGCCTCGGCGATGCGTTGTTTGCCGGCCGCGTGCAGCCCCTGGCGCTTGCGGTAGGCGATGTTCTCGATGGTCGAGGCCTCGATGCGCACGCCGCCATGGAAGCGCGACAGCAGGCCGGCTTCGGACAGGATGTTGACGTCGCGCCGCACGGTCTGCAGCGTGACGTCGAAACGTTTGGCCAGTTCCTCGATGGTGGCCGAGCCCTGGGCCCGCACCATTTCGATCAAGGCGCTTTGTCGGGGATTGAGTGTCATGTTCGCATAGTGAGTGTCACGTTCGCATCATAAAACAACAAAAGCGAAAAATAATGACGCACTGCAAGATTGTTTTTTGTTCGCTTCTTCGGTAAAACGCACAAAAAACGAAAGCGATCTGAAAGAAGACCCCTGGCCGGCGCGTTCCCGCGCGCCGCGAGGGCCGCTGTACCGAGGTACCGAAGTCCGGCCTGAAAACCGGGGACGTATTAGAGGTAGAGGAGACCAGATGCAGCTGACCCTGGACAGGATAGGTTTGCGAGCCGGCTCGCAGACGCACCTGTATCCGATGAGCCTGGCCCCGGTGCCGGGCGCCATGACCGTATTGCTGGGGGTGACCCTGGCAGGCAAGACATCGCTGATGCGCATCATGGCCGGGCTCGACCGGCCGACCGAAGGCCGGGTGCTGGTGGACGGCGCCGACGTGACCGGCGTGCCGGTGCGCCAGCGCAACGTCGCCATGGTGTACCAGCAATTCATCAACTATCCGTCCATGACGGTGTTCGACAACATTGCCTCGCCGCTCAAGCTGCGCGGCGCCAGTGGCATCGCCGACAAGGTGCGCGCCATGGCCGCGCGCCTGCACATCGACCACCTGCTGGAACGCCTGCCCGCCGAACTGTCCGGCGGCCAGCAGCAGCGGGTGGCCCTGGCGCGCGCGCTGGTCAAGGACGCGCCGCTGATCCTGCTGGACGAGCCGCTGGTCAACCTGGACTACAAGCTGCGCGAGGAGTTGCGCGACGAGCTGTCGGCGCTGTTCGCCGAAGGCCGCTCGACCGTGGTCTACGCCACCACCGAACCCGGCGAAGCGCTGCTGCTGGGCGGCCACACCGCGGTGCTGGATGCAGGCGAACTGCTGCAATACGGCCCGACCGCCGAGGTCTTCCACCGGCCCAATTCGATCCGCGTGGCGCGCGCGTTCAGCGACCCGCCCATGAACCTGTTCAGCGCCCGGCGCGGGGCCAGCGGCTTCACGTTGCGGGGCGGCGTCACGGTCTCGCGGCAACTGCCCCCGGGCGACGGCGCCGGGCTCACCGCCGGCCTGCGCGCCGGGGCGCTGGACATCGCGCCGCGCCCCGGCCACATCGGCCTGGACGGCGTGGTCAAGCTGGCCGAAATCTCCGGGTCCGACACTTTCGTCCATGCGGAGACGGCGGCCGGCGACGTGGTCGCGCAATTGCCGGGCGTGCACCGCTACACGCTGGAGCAGCGCCTGACGCTGTACTTCGATCCGGCCCAGACCTACGCCTTCGGCGGCGACGGCGCCTTGCTGGCCGCGCCCGCGCGGCCTCACGCCAGCGGGGGGATCGCCTGATGGCGCAGATCGAGCTGGACCTGTCGCATTCCTACGTCGCCCATCCGCAGGCCGACGAGGACTACGCGCTGCTGCCGCTGCAGTTCACCTTCCGCGACGGCGGCGCCTACGCCTTGCTGGGGCCCTCGGGCTGCGGCAAGACCACCTTGCTCAATTGCGTTTCGGGCCTGTTGCGGCCTTCGCATGGCCGCATCCTGTTCGACGGCCGGGACGTCACCAAAAAGACGCCGCAGGCGCGCAACATCGCCCAGGTGTTCCAGTTCCCGGTGGTGTACGACACCATGACCGTGGCCGAGAACCTGGCGTTTCCGCTGCGCAACCGCGGCGTGCCGCCCAAGCAGATCCGCGAGCGCGTCGGCCGCATCGCCGAGATGCTGGAGATGTCGCAGGTGCTGGACCGCCGCGCCAGCGGCCTGACGGCCGACGCCAAGCAGAAGATCTCGCTGGGGCGCGGCCTGGTGCGCAACGACGTGTCGGCGGTGCTGTTCGACGAACCGCTGACCGTGATCGACCCGCAACTGAAGTGGGAGCTGCGCCGCAAGCTCAAGGAAATCCACCATGAGTTCAAGCTGACGCTGATCTACGTCACGCACGACCAGACCGAGGCGCTGACCTTCGCCGACCAGGTGATGGTGATGGCGCGCGGCCGCGCGGTGCAGGTGGGCAGCGCCGACGACCTGTTCGAGCGGCCGGCGCATACCTTCGTCGGCCATTTCATCGGCTCGCCCGGCATGAACTTCCTGCCGGCGCAATGGCGCGACGGCGGCCTGATGGTGGGCCAGCGCCGCGTCGACGGCCTGCCGGATGCGATGGCGACCCGGCTGGCCGACGCCGGCCCGGTCAAGCTGGGCGTGCGCCCGGAATACCTGCGCCTGGCCGATGCCGGGGCGCCCGGCGCCATCCCGGCCACGGTCCAACGGGTGCAGGACGTGGGCACCTATACCTTGCTGCTGGCCGACTTCGAGGGCACGCCGCTGCGCGCCCGGCTGGGCACCGACGCCGCCGCGATCGCGCCCGGCGCCACGGTGTGGCTGTCGGTACTCAATACGCACACCTGCTTCTACCGCGACGAGGAGCTGATCCGATGAAACCGATCGATCACCGGGCCTGGTTCCTGGTGCTGCCCGTGGTGCTGTGCGTGGCGTTCTCGGCCATCCTGCCGCTGATGACCATCGTCAACTACTCGGTGCAGGACATCATCTCGCCCGAGCGCCGCGTGTTCGTCGGCACCGAATGGTTCGCCGCGGTGCTGCAGGACGAGGAACTGCACGGCGCGCTGCTGCGCCAGATCGGCTTCTCGCTGGCGGTGCTGGCCATCGAGATTCCGCTGGGCATCCTGCTGGCGCTGTCGATGCCGGCCAGCGGCTGGCGCGCCTCGGCGGTGCTGGTCATCATCGCGCTGTCGCTGCTGATCCCGTGGAACGTGGTGGGCACCATCTGGCAGGTGTTCGGCCGCACCGATATCGGCCTGCTGGGGGCGACGCTGTCGTGGCTGGGGGTGGACTACAACTACACCGGCAACGACCTGGACGCCTGGGTCACGGTGCTGGTGATGGACGTCTGGCACTGGACGCCGCTGGTGGCGCTGCTGTGCTATGCCGGCCTGCGCGCCATTCCCGACGCCTACTACCAGGCCGCGCGCATCGACGGCGCTTCGCGCCTGGCGGTGTTCCGCTACATCCAGCTGCCCAAGATGCGCGGCGTGCTGATGATCGCGGTGCTGCTGCGTTTCATGGACAGCTTCATGATCTACACCGAGCCGTTCGTGCTGACCGGCGGCGGGCCGGGCAACGCCACCACCTTCCTGTCGCAGTACCTGACGCAGAAGGCCGTGGGCCAGTTCGACCTGGGCCCGGCGGCGGCGTTCTCGATCATCTACTTCCTGATCATCCTGCTGCTCTGCTTCATTCTGTACAACTGGATGCAGCGCGCCGGCACCACCGGCGGTTTCGACGAGGAGCGCGCCAATGCGTGAGCAATCGACCTGGTGGCGCGGCGCCTTCCTGGCGCTGTACCTGGTGTTCGCCATCCTGCCGCTGTACTGGATGCTGAACATGTCGTTCAAGACCAATACCGAGATCGTCAGCACCCTGACGCTGTGGCCGCGCGAGTTCACGCTGGAGCACTACCGCACCATCTTCACCGATCCGGCCTGGTATTCGGGCTACATCAACTCGCTGATCTACGTGGTCATCAACACGGTCATCTCGCTGGCCGTGGCGCTGCCGGCGGCCTACGCGTTCTCGCGCTACCGCTTCATCGGCGACAAGCACGTGTTCTTCTGGCTGCTGACCAACCGCATGACGCCGCCGGCGGTGTTCCTGCTGCCGTTCTTCCAGCTGTACAGCTCGTTCGGGCTGATGGACACGCACCTGGCGGTGGCGCTGGCGCACCTGGTGTTCAACGTGCCGCTGGCGGTGTGGATCCTGGAGGGCTTCATGTCCGGCGTGCCGCGCGAGATCGATGAGACGGCCTACGTGGACGGCTATTCGTTCCCGCGCTTCTTCCTGACGATCTTCCTGCCGCTGATCAAGTCGGGCGTGGGCGTGGCGGCGTTCTTCTGCTTCATGTTCAGCTGGGTCGAGCTGCTGCTGGCGCGCACGCTGACTTCGGTGAACGCCAAGCCCATCGTCGCCACCATGACGCGCACGGTCTCGGCCTCTGGCATGGACTGGGGCGTGCTGGCGGCGGCCGGGGTGCTGACCATTGTGCCCGGCGGCATCGTCATCTGGTTCGTGCGGCACTACATCGCGAAGGGCTTCGCGATGGGCCGGGTCTGAGGGGGGAGAGCGCCACATGTTCAGCTGGATGGTATGGACCACCCCCGTCGCCGTGTTCTTCTCCTGCATCGTGCTGATGCTGGTCGGCATGACGATCTGGGAACTGAAATCGCCCACGGTCGAGCGCAAGGGCTTCCTGCCGCTGCGCACGACCCGCGGCGACCGCCTCTTCATCGGCTTGATGGCGGCGGCCTGGCTCAACCTGGCGTTCCTGGGGTTCGGGCAGAAGGCGGTGGAATGGTTTTCGCTGGATGAGCCGCCATCGGTGTGGATCAGCTTCCTGCTGTCCATGCTGCTGCTGGCCTTCATCATGAGAAAAGGCTGAAGGGGCGTCAGACCCCGCGCGATATCAGCGGTTTGGAAGGACGATCGGCCAATGTCTTCCCCGGCCAGAAGTCCGCAGCACCACAGGGGAAGACCTATCGAGGAGACAGGTCATGAAATTGCGCATGCACGCCATGGCGGCCGCCATCGCCCTGATCGGTACGTCAGGGGCCTGGGCCGGCGAGCCGGAAGCGAAGAAGTGGGTCGATTCGGAATTCCAGCCGTCGACCCTGTCCAAGGATCAGCAGATGGCCGAGATGAAGTGGTTCATCGAGACCGCCGCCAAGCTCAAGGCCAAGGGCGTCAATGAAATCAACGTGGTGTCGGAAACCATCACCACCCACGAGTACGAGTCCAAGGTGCTGGCCAAGGCCTTCACCGAGATCACCGGCATCAAGGTCAACCACGACCTGATCCAGGAAGGCGACGTGGTCGAGAAGCTGCAGACCTCGATGCAGTCGGGCAAGTCCATCTACGACGGCTGGATCTCCGACTCCGACCTGATCGGCACCCACTATCGCTACGGCGCCATCCTGCCGCTGTCCGACTACATGGCTGGCGCGGGCAAGGAATGGACCAATCCGGGCCTGGACCTGAAGGACTTCATCGGCACCAAGTTCACCACCGCGCCGGACGGCAAGCTCTACCAGTTGCCCGACCAGCAGTTCGCCAACGTCTACTGGTTCCGCGCCGACTGGTTCGCGCGCCAGGACCTGAAGGACAAGTTCAAGGCCAAGTACGGCTACGAGCTGGGCGTGCCGACCAACTGGTCCGCCTACGAGGACATCGCCGACTTCTTCTCAAACGACGTCAAGGAGATCGACGGCAAGAAGGTCTATGGCCACATGGACTACGGCAAGAAGGACCCGTCGCTGGGCTGGCGCTTCACCGACGCGTGGCTGTCAATGGCCGGCGCCGCGGACAAGGGCCTGCCCAACGGCATGCCGGTGGACGAGTGGGGCATCCGCGTGGCCGACGACAAGTGCACGCCGGTGGGCGCCTCGGTGGCGCGCGGCGGCGCCACCAACAGTCCGGCCGCGGTCTATGCGCTGACCAAGTACGTCGACTGGATGAAGAAGTACGCGCCGCAGCAGGCCATGGGCATGACGTTCTCGGAATCCGGCCCGGTGCCGGCCCAGGGCCAGATCGCGCAGCAGATCTTCTGGTACACGGCCTTCACCGCCGACATGACCAAGAAGGGCCTGCCCGTGGTCAACGAGGACGGCACGCCCAAGTGGCGCATGGCGCCGTCGCCGTACGGTCCGTACTGGAAGGACGGCATGCAGAACGGCTACCAGGACGTGGGCTCGTGGACCTTCTTCAAGTCCACCAACCCCGACAAGATGGCCGCCGCCTGGCTCTACGCCCAGTTCGTCACGGCCAAGTCGGTGTCGCTGAAGAAGTCGATTACCGGCCTGACCTTCATCCGCGACAGCGACATCCACAGCGACTACTTCAGCAAGAACGCGGCCAACTACGGCGGCCTGATCGAGTTCTACCGCAGCCCCGCGCGGGTGGCCTGGACCCCGACCGGCAACAACGTGCCCGACTATCCCAAGCTGGCGCAGCTGTGGTGGAAGAACGTCGCCACCGCCGTCACCGGCGAAAAGACGCCGCAGGCCGCGATGGACAACCTGGCCAACGAAATGGACCAGGTCATGGCGCGGCTGGAGCGGGCCGGCATGGCGCAATGCGCGCCCAAGCTGAACGCCAAGGGCGATCCGAACAAGTGGCTGTCGGACCAGCACGCGCCGTGGAAGAAGCTGGCCAATGAAAAGCCCAAGGGCGAAACGGTGGCGTACGAGAAGCTGCTGGAAGCCTGGAAGGAAGGGAAGGTGCGGTAACTACCGCGCGATATCTTCGCCATCTCGAAGCGCCACGGTTTCCGTGGCGCTTTTTCATTGCAAAAACGTAATCCCCTTATCCGCTTTCTGTCCGCATCGCCTTCCTAGAATGAATCCCGTGCAGTACCCCCCCACGATTCATAGGAGTGAAGCATGCAGATTCTTCGTAAAACCGCACTGGTCCTGGCCCTGGCTGCCGGCGTTTCGGGCACGGCGCTGGCGCAGCAGGCGCCGTCCACGGCCATGACCGACCCCTACGGCGCGCCGCTCACGCGCGCCGAAGTGCTGGCCGACCTGGCGCTGTGGAAGCGCGCGGGCGTGGACCGGTTCTGGCGCGGCGAGGCCACGCCGGACATCTACAGCCCGGAATACAAGGCGGCGTTTTCCGAATATGTGCGCCTGCGCTCCGGTCCTGACTACCAGGCCGAAGTGCAGCGCCAGAACGCGGCGCGCCGATAGCCGGGCCCGCGAGGCAGGGGCCTTGCGCAATGGCTCACGTCCTGCTGACGTGTATCCCCGAGTCCGGCGACAGGCTGCAATTCGCGGACCTGGAGCTGGACCTGTTGCGCTTTCGCGCCTACCGCGATGGCCAGCCGCTGCTGCTCACGCCGAAGGAGTTCGGCCTGCTGGCCCTGCTGATGGGCAGCCCGGGGGCGGTGTTCACCAGTTGGCAGCTGGCGGAATCGGTCTGGAAGGCCAAGCCGCCGGCCGCCGGCGCGCGGCATGTCAAGTGCCAGGCGGTCGCGATCGCCATGCGACGCCTGCGCCGGAAAGTGGACGGCGGCAGCCGGCCTCGGTTGCTGCATGTGATCCGCGGCGGCAGTTTCATGCTGGCCGCGGGGCCGCTGTGAGGCCGTCGCGCCAATAGCGGTGCAGGCCCTTGATGTCGCCCGAGCACAGCAAGGGCATGGCGCCGGCCAGCCTGTCTTCGGGCCAGTCCCACCACTGCATTTCCAGTAGCAGGGCGATGTCGTCGTCGGCAAAGCGTTTCTTGAGCGGCTTGGCGGGGTTGCCGCCCACGATCGCGTAGGGCTCCACGTCCTTGGTGACGAGGGCGCGGCTGCCGATCACGGCGCCGTGCCCGATGGTGATGCCGGGCATGATCATGGCTTCGGAACCGATCCAGACGTCGTTGCCGATGACGGTGTCGCCGGCTTTCCGGAAGGCGTCGCGCGATTGCGCGAACGCCGGCACTTCGCTCATGTAGAAGAACGGGAACGATGACGCCCAGTCGTACCGATGGCCCTGGTTGCCCGCCATGATGAAGGCGGCGCCCGAGCCGATGGAGCAGAAGCTGCCGATGATCAGCTGGTCGACGTCGTCGCGGTCCGGCATGAGATAGCGCGCGCAGTCATCGAACGAGTGGCCGTGGTAGTAGCCGGAATAGTAGCTGTAGCGGCCGACCTTGATGTTCCTGTTGGTGACGTCGTCGGAGAGCAGCTTGCCCTTGAAGGGGCTTTCGAAGTGATTGGTCATGATGAGGGCCTCGGTGGCCGGCCCCGGCCCGCGCGGTGTCGCGGTGGCTGGCGGAGCGGCTCGCAGCCGCCGATGATCGCACAATCGCGGGCCGGCGCGCGCATCGCCGCGCGGTCCCTCAGGCTGGCAGCGCACAGCGCTCCAGGCAGTCCGCCTGCCAGGCGTGTTCGATGTCGAACGACGCCGGATCCGATACCGCGCCATGGCCTCCCTGACCATAGACGGCGGCGTAGGCCGCGTATTCGGCCGCGCGCAGGGCCTTGCCGGCCAGCGCACTGGCCACGGCGTAGGTGGCGGACACGGCGGCATGGCCACAGCCGTCGATGGAGATCGAACCCGGATGATGGTTGGCCAGCCGCGACGCCGTGGCGGCGGCCTGCGCCAGTTGTTGGGGGCCGCAAGTGCCCTCGAGATAGCGGCCCAGGATGGCCAGGCATTCCATCGCCAGGGGGTCTTCGAGCAGATGCTCGACGCGCCGGGCACAGGCGTGGCCGAAGGCCAGGCGCAGGGTTTCGTTGCGGGGCGCGTCCAGGTCGAGCTGCCGCGCCAGGCGTTCCAGTGCGATGTTCATGATCGGGTTCCTTGCTTTTGAGCGGATCGGCGTGGTGGCGGGAAGCGGCGTCCCCTCGCGCATGATCGCCAGGCCATTTTCCGTCAGCGCCGGCAACGCTGTGAAGTGCAATTAATTGCTGGGTTGATGCAAAAAAACAATGAAAGCACCGGTCTCGGCCGTGCCCGCCGGGGCTTGCGGTATGCTGGGCGCTTTCCAGCATCGGCCGCCCGCGTTGCGGCCCGTCAACGCGCATGTCCAGACGCACGAACACGGTGGCCGCAACGGTCGAAGGCCGCATCGACGCGATGCGGGTCGCGGTGCCTTTCGTCCGCGGCCAGGTGTGGTTACGGGTGAACGGCGTGGCGGTCAACGGCACCTTCGACGATCCGGCCGATATCCGCACGCTGCGGGGGGTGCAGCAACAGGCCACGCCGGTGCGCGTCGGCGTGCTCGAAGGCGGAGCGCCGGGATTGCGCCATTTTTCCTGGTTGAACGCGGGGCAGGGCCGAGGCATCCCGCCGCGCTATTACGTCGACCAGCGCCGCCGGGGATGGCGCGGCATCGGCATCAGCCTGGCCGTGGCCGCAGTGGCCGGGGCCGGCGCCAGCCTGCTGGACTTGTCGTCGTTCGCGCAGGTGCTGCTGCTCGTGCTGGCGCTGACGGTGGCGCTGGTTGCCGTGCTGCTGGCGGGCTTCTCGCTGTACGGCCTGTGGGACAACCGTCGGCACCGGGCGGCGATCCTGCGCAGCGAAGCGCTCTACCGCGACTTGCTGCAGACCCCCGTGCCGCGCGTCGCGCCGCCGGCGCAAGCGTCCGTCCCGCACCCGCAAGGCGAGGGCGAGACGCTGATCACCGACGCGGCGCCCGAGATCCTGCTGGTACGCGGCGCCCTGGCATCGCTGACGCATGAGGCCAGGCCGTCGATCCGCACGGCGCCCAGCTATGGCGTCTATCGCTTCCAGGTCGGCGCGCGCCGCTTCATCATGTACGTGGCCGAGAATTTCGGCGACGTGCTGCCGTTCCTGGCCGAAGGCGATCAGGTGGAGGTGGCCGCCTATGCCGGCCAGATCGCCGGCGCCGGGCCCGAGCAACTGGTCTACGGCCTGCGCAATCGGGAAGACGGCCGCGTCTATGTCTGTCACCACTATTTCCGCGCCGCTTTCACCGACATCGCGCCCGTGGGCGTGGGCCTGAGGCAGCGCGTGCCGATGCTGTCTTTGCTGGCGATCCTGCTCCTGGTGTGCTGGGTGGTGGTGGTAGCGGTGCTGGCTTCCTCCGACTCGCCGTCGGGCCGCGAGGCGGCGCCCGAACTGGCCGCGGTGACGTTCGTTTTCCTGCTGCTGGCATGGCTGTGCATCGCGTTGCCGCTGCTGTTCCTGGACACGCGCTGGCGCATGGGCAGGCCGACGCGGCGCCAGCGCATCCTGGAACGCATCTATCGCGCGCTGGGACTGGGCACGCCGTTCGCGCCCACGACGGTGATCGAGGAGGTCTAGCATGCCGCGAGCGCGCGCGTCTTGTGCGGCCACCGCTGTCGAGGAACCATTGCTGGACCCCGTGCTGCTGCGCCGCCTGCTGCGCGCCAGGGACCGCATTGACGCCGCCTCGCACGAGGCCTGGCCGGTGGAGCGCCTGGCCGAGGTCAGCGGCGTGTCCGTTGCCTATTTCGCCCGCTGCTTCAAGCGCGCCTTCGGCCTGCCGCCGCATCGCTACCTGCTGACGCGGCGCGTCGAGCACGCCATCGCCCTGTTGCGCGACACCGACCTGCCCATCACCGAGATCGCCTACGCCACCGGTTGGCAAAGCCTGGGCACCTTCGGCCGTATCTTTCGCGACATCACGGGGTTTAACCCCGGCGCCATGCGCGCGCGGGTCCGAGCCGGCCGGGAGGGGCTGGGCCTCGTGCCGGCCTGCGTGGTCAAGGCCGCGTTGCGCCCCGATCTGAACATCGCAGTTTTGGAGAAGCGCCGCCGCCAGGCGAAGGATAAAGTGCGGTGATCGGCCCGCGTCGGGTCGCCCATCACCCGATCAACGTGTCCAGGGGAGCAACCATGAGTGCAGGAATCAATGTCGTCGGCGTCTACGTGGACGACCAGGAGGAGGCGCTGCGGTTCTATGTCGACAAGCTCGGCTTTCGTGTCCATACGGACGTGGGCAACGGCCCGTATCGCTGGCTGACCGTGCAGCATCCGGACCAGCCGTCGTTCCAGCTGGGCCTGTTCCGGCCCGGCCCGCCGGTCCATGACGAGGCCACCGCGCAGGCGCTGCGCGCCATGGTCGCCAAGGGGGCGATGCCGCCGCTGGTGCTGGCGGTGGCCGATTGCCGTGCCAGCCATGCCCGGCTGAAGGCGCTGGGCGTGGAGTTCACCCAGGAGCCGGTCGAGCGCTATGGCAGCATCGACGCGGGGTTTCGCGATCCGGCGGGCAATGGCTGGAAGATGATCCAGGGGCCCGCCGCCTGAGGCGCATCGCTGCTGCGCGGGTCGCTGTTCCCCAAGCGGGTGTTTTTGCCTTGGAGCGGCCCGGCGAAAAAAACGCGCGTTCCCGGACGGACCCGGAAACGCGCGGCGATAAACCACCCATCCCTTCGCGGAGGCGGGTGTCATCAACGGGAACTTGCGCAAGGCGGGAGCGATCCCGCGGCGATCAGAAGCGGTGGCGTATGCCCATGTTGACCTCGGTCGCCTTGGCGTTGTCCAGGAACGCCCAGTTGGTGGTGTAGGAGGCCGCGGCATACAGGTCCGTGCGCTTGGACAGGTTGTAGTTGTAGCCCAGGCTGTAGGTGTTGCTGGTCGAGTCGCCGCCGGTGAGCTGCTTGCTGTTGGCGTCGGCGCGCTGCCACGAGGCGAACACGCCGCTCGACTTGCCGATGGGCGCGGCCAGCGCCAGCATGTACGAATTCGACCGGAAGCCCTTGGAGAAGGCGTACGACGGCGTGCCGGTGAAGCCGCCGATGCTGCCGCCGCCGGGCAGGCTCTTGCCGGCGAACCAGCCGTCGGTGAGGCGGTTGTAGGCCAGCGCGACCTTGAAGACTTCGAAGTCGTAGGAACCGCCCACGATGTACGAACGCGGTGTGGCGTCGACCTGGTCCTGGCCCAGCTTGTTGGAGGCGTTGAGCTGGTCGTAGGTGGCAAAGCCCATCAGCGGGCCGTTGTCGTAGCGCACGCCGGCGGTGATGGCGCGGGTGTTGTCGGCGGTGGCAAAGCCCGTTTGCGCGGTGCGGCGATCGTCGGCGTTGAAGGCGTAGCCGGCGGCGGCGCGCAAGCCGCCCAGCGACGGCGTCTCGTACACCACCAGGTTGTCGTAGCGCGGGAAGTAGGCCGAGCTGAAGCCCAGGCCGGCGCCGGTGTTGAGCTGGTTGAAGCCGCCGCCGAACGACGGGCCCAGCATGCCGGAGAAATAGCGCGTGGCGACGTTGTACTGGCGGCCCAGGCGCACCTCGCCCCAGTCGGCGCTGCCCAGGCCGACGGTGGCTTCGCGGCCGAACAGGCGGCCGCTTTGCAGCGAATTGCCGTTGCGGCTGTCGAAACCCGACTCCAGCTGGAACACGGCGTACAGGCCATCGCCCAGGTCTTCCTTGCCGCGCAGGCCCCAGCGCGAGCCGGCCGTGGTGCCGGTGGTCGTGCCGATACGGCTGTTGTCGATGCTGCTGCGGCGGCCGGTGGCCGGGTCGGTGTAGCTGCCGTCGACGTTGGCGTAACCGATGCCCGTGTCGATCAGGCCGTAGAGCGTGACCGACGTCTGCGCGGACGCCGCGCCGGACAGCGCCATGGCGGCCGCGGCGGCGAATTGTTTTTTCATGGATGACTCCGTAGGCTGGGAAACTCGAATGGCGCCGTGCGGTCGAAGGGATGCCTTCCGTTGCAGGGCGATTCGAAGTCTGCGCGGCGTCGATCGACAGTTCGCGAACATTAAAATGACAATATCGATCGCGTTGCCGTCGCGATACTGTCATCTTTTCCTGCCAGGGCCCGTCCCGCACCGCCTGCCTTCGATTCCATGTTCAAGCCTTTCCTGCGCGCCTGTTTCGCCTTGTCATTGCTCGCCACCGGCGCCGCGCACGCGGCCGGATTCCAGCGGCTCAACCTGCCCATGGACATGAACGGTCCGGCCTTGCAGGGCGGCATCTGGTATCCGTGCGCCGCGCCCGCGCAGGACGTCGCCATCGGCCGCGTCACCCTGGCGGCGACGCCGGACTGCCCGATGACCGACGGGGCCAAGCCGCTCATCGTGATGTCGCACGGATCGGCCGGCTCGTATCTGGGGCATCACGACACCGCCGCGGCGCTGGCGGACGCGGGCTTCGTGGTGGCGGCGATCAACCACGTCGGCGACAACGCGGTGGACCGCTCGCGACAGGGCTATCTGTCGATCTTTTCGACCCGTCCGCGCGAGATCCGGCGGCTGCTCGACTACCTGACCGGCGCGTGGCCCCAACGGGCGCGGCTGGATGGCGCCATCGGCTTGTTCGGGTTCTCGCGCGGCGGCTATACGGGGCTGGTGCTGGCGGGCGCGGCGCCCGATTTCAAGCTGGGCCTGAGCCTCTGCGCCGACGAGCCGGCGTTGCCGATGTGCCGCGA
This sequence comes from Achromobacter sp. CSND-B12, assembly GCF_052906545.1. Lineage (NCBI taxonomy): Bacteria > Pseudomonadati > Pseudomonadota > Betaproteobacteria > Burkholderiales > Alcaligenaceae > Achromobacter > Achromobacter sp. CSND-B12. The sequence continues at coordinate 6,069,869 of NZ_JBREGJ010000001.1, forward strand.
CATCCGCGACGGCAAGGTGCCGGCGCAGCCTTATGTGAAGGATGCGCGCATCAAGGCGCTGGTCATCGCCGATCCGCTCAACGCCTTCAGCGCCGAGGCGCTCAAGGCGGTATCGATTCCGGTGCAGCTGTGGGCCTCGGCGCGGGGCGGTGACGGCGTCACGCCGGCCAGCGTCGATGCGGTACGACTGGGGCTGGCGGCGCCCGAGTTCCACCCGGTCGCCGGCGCCGGGCATTTCGCCTTCCTGGCGCCGTGCTCCACCGCGCAGGCCGAGGCCGCGCCGGCGATCTGCCGCGATGCGGCGGGTTTCGACCGGGCGGCGTGGCATCGCGATTTCAACGCGGCCGTGGTCGCGTTCTTCAGGAACGCGTTGCGCTGACCGGCGCTGGGCAAGCCGGCCTTCAACCGCTGCTGTCGTGAAGGCCGCTGCCCGCTAGCGCGCCGAATTCTGGCGGTTGGCCTGTTCGGCGGCCCGTCTCCTGGCCGCCGCCTTCGGCCCGTCGCGCAGCGCGACGTAATTGCAGTAACGCGCGAAGTCCTTCCTGGCCAGCGCCAGGTACAGCCCTGTCGCCACCATGGCGGCACTGCACACAAAGCGGTGCAGCCAGATGTCGATCGAATAGGGCATGAGCGAGGTCGTCAGGTACATGACCGGCACACCGAAGCCCAGCAACGATATCATCAGCAGCCACCGCGCCCATTCGCTGCCACGGTACAGCCCGGCCAGCAGCAGTCCGGGCACGATCAGCTTGAGCAGGGGCGAGAGCTGGCCGCGCAGCAGCGGCATGAGGTCATAGCTGAGGGTGACCAGCGTGCCCGCCAGGACGATGTACCAGAACCGCTGACCGGTAGGCGCGTGGCGCCGGGTAGCTTGCCTTCCTTCACCATTGTTCTGCTGCATGGGGTCTCCTTTTGGCAAGGGGCCAGTGTAACGTCGTGCCGGCGGTCGTGCCGGCGGCCTTGCGGGTAGACTGGCGGCTGGGTTTTCACCGGAGCACCGCCTTGGCCACCTCGCTGCGCAGATACACCGAGCTTCCCTACCTGATCGACTACCTGCAGTCGGGCGAACTGGCGCTGCTCAATCCGAAGGCGTGGGACGACCGCAACGATTCCTTCTACATCGAGGAATACGCGCGCGCCAAGCGCCTGCTGGGCATCTATGCGCTGTGCCTGGCCGAGGCCTCCGAGACCTACCACCACTGGCGCGTGTTCTCGCATGGCAGCGGCGGCGTCTGCATCGAATTCGACAAGGAAAAGCTGATCGAGCAGGTGAAGGCGGTGCCCGACCTGCGGGCCGAAGCGGTGCAGTACCGCACCATCAAATCGCTGCGCGAGCAGCCGCCGGCCGAGGCCGACCTGCCGTTCCTCAAGCGCCATGCCTTTCGCGATGAAAAGGAATTCCGCCTGTTCGTCTGCCGCAAGATGCGCGACATGCCGGTGCTGCGCATCCCGGTTTCGCCCGCGACCATCAAGCGCGTCACGCTCAGTCCGTGGCTGCCGGCCACGGTCTGCGACCAGGTCAAGAAGGTGCTGAAATCGATCAAGGGCTGCGAGAAACTGCGCGTGTTCCGTTCGACGCTGGTCGAGAACGAGGACTGGAAGAAATTCGCCAGCGCCGGCCGCAAGGATCCGGCATGACGGATGCCCGCGACACGGCGGACGCCGCGCTCTGTCATCGGCCCCACGACACGGTCCGCGCAGGCGCCTACACCGGCCGGCTGGCCTGCGCGCGCCAGCATTTGACGGGGTCTTCGCGCACCAGCGACTGGTGCACGCCCACGCCCGCCATGACGCCCGAGGCGCTGGCCAGCGTGGCGTTGCCCATCTGCAGGCTGGCGTCGCCCGCCGCATAGACGCCGGGCACCGTGGTCTGCTTGAAATCATCGACCCGCAGGTAAGGCCCCAGCAAGCCCTCATCGAAGGCGCAGCCCAGTTGCATCGCCAGCGGACTGGCCATGTGCACGCGGCTGGCGACGAACAGCGCGTTGACCAGCAGGCGGCGGCCATCGGCCAGTTGCACCGCGTCGATCCGGGGCGCCGGACCCAGCAGCAGCGCCACCGGCGTGCGCTCGATGCGCACGCCGCGGGCGGCGAGCAGCGCGGCCTGCTCGGCGTCCGGCTCGAACTCGCCCTGGGTGAAATAGGTGGTCGGCCCCCAATCGGGCAGCAGCGCCGCCTGGTGCGAGGACATGGGGTGGGCGGCCAGCACGCCGAGCGGCTGGTCGGCCACTTCATAGCCATGGCAATAGGGGCAATGCAGCACCGTCTGGCCCCAGCGTTCGCGCAGGCCGGGTAGGTCGGGCAGTTCGTCGCGCACGCCGATGGCCAGGATCAGGCGGGCGCCGCGCAGTTCGCGGCCGTCCTCCATGGTGACGAGGAAGCGGCCCGATTCCCCGGCGGCGCTGGCGGCGGTGCCGTCGATGAAGTCCACCGTGCGGTAGGCGGCCAACTGTGCCCGCCCCATGGCCACGATTCCGGCCGGCGTGTTGCCGTCCTGGCCCAGGAATCCGTGCGAATGCGCCGCAAAGCGGTTGCGTGGCAGGCCGGCATCCACCAGCGCGATGCGGCGGCGGGCGCGGGCCAGCTGCATGGCGGCCGACAGGCCGGCGAAGCTGCCGCCGATGATGATGGCGTCGTAGCAGGGGGGCAGTTTTTCGGGCTTCATGGACTTCTCGATACTTTAAAAGTTGCATGATATGGCAGGGATGCCTGGTCACGCAACTTATAATGTTTCGAACCATGAACCAGGAGTCTTTCCATGCGCAGCGATAACCGCCTGTCCCGCATGCTGCACGTGCTGCTGCACATGGCGGAGCAGGACGCGCCGCTGACCTCCGAGACCATCGGCAAGATGCTGAGCACCAATCCCGTGGTGGTGCGGCGCATGATGTCGGGCCTGCGCGAACGCGGCTACGTGCAATCGGAAAAGGGCCACGGCGGCGGCTGGGTGCTGACGCGCCCGTTGTCCGAACTGACCTTGCTGGACGTCTACCAGGCGCTGGGCGAGCCGCCGATCTTCGCGCTCGGACTGGACCAGAGCGAACCCAAGTGCCTGGTGGAGCAGGCCGTCAACGCCGGGCTGGAAGGCGCGATGGCCGAGTCGCGCCGGCTGCTGCTGGAACGCTTCGCGGCGATCCGCATGGACCAGCTGGCGCGGGACTTCCAGGAACGGCTCAAGCAGCGGCCGCATTGCGGCTGACGGCGGTCGTCAGCGCGCGCACCACATCCACCAGGGCGACCTGGCCCTTGATGATCCGGTCGCGCGGACCTTCGAAGTCGATCCAGCCTTCATTGAAGCCATCCAGCATCTGAATGCGGGGGATCGGATCGCGCATCCCCTGGGCCGTGAACAGCGCGCCCCAGCGCTCGCGCGGCACGGCGCGGACGGCCACCGACCGGCCCAGCACCTCGGCAAAGGCCCGGGCGGCATCGAGCGGACTGACGCGTTGCGGGCCCTCCAGTTCCACCACGCGCAGGCCGGTCCAGTCTTCCCGCAGCAGTTGCGCGCCGACGCGGCCGACGTCGGCCGTGGCCACCATCGGAATGGCGCGCTCCAGCGGTTGCAGGTACGAGTCGATGACGCCATGGTCGCGGGCGCTGGCAACATCCCAGGCCAGGTTCTCCATGAACCAGCCCGGGCGCAGCAGCGTCACCGGCAATGGCAGGCGGCGCAGCGCCTGTTCCATCAGGGTGCGCTGGGTCAGCAGGTTCTGCTGGTCGGACTGGGCGCCGATGGTCGACAGGCACACGACCTTGGCGGGTTGGCCCAGCGCAATGGCGGAGGTGACCGCGTCGATCACGGCGCGGGCCTCGGGGAAGCCGGGCGTCGGATCGAATTCAGGCGGCGGCAGGATGAACGCCCCCTCCGTTCCGGCAAAGGCGCGCGCCAAGGCGTCGGCGTCCGTCATGTCGGCAATGGCCACGTCGCAGCCGCGGGCGATCCAGGCGGCGGCGTTGGCGGGGTTGCGCAGCACGGCGCGCACGGGCAGGCCCGCTTGCAACAAGGCGGCGGCGAGCGCGCCGCCGACCTTGCCGCTGATTCCGGTAATGGCATACATGGGATTCTCTCCAGTTGGGGGGGCGGGATGCGGATCGATCACGCCGGAACGCATCGTAGGCGCTGGCGATCATTGAGAAAATGGCAATTCAGTCATAACATTCATGATGTTTGATCACTTCTTCGGAATGTCTCGATGGATGGCCGCATATTGGCGAATATCGGCGTATTGGCCGCCGTGGTGGAAAGCGGCAGCTTCGCGCGCGCCGCGCAAACGCTGGGGATCACCGCCTCAGGGGTCAGCCGCGCCGTGAGCCGGCTGGAGGCCGGCGTCGGCGTGCGCCTGCTGGACCGCACCACGCGGGCGGTGGCGCTGACCGAAGAGGGGCGGCGGCTGTACGAACAGATCAATCCGCTCGTCGCCGGCATCGGCGAAGCGATCGACAGCGCCAGCGGCGCTTCGGTGGCGGTCAAGGGCCGCCTGCGCGTCAACGCCGACGCCTTTTTCGCCCGTCTGATCCTGGCGCCCCACGTGGGGCGGTTTCTGCAGGCGCATCCCGACCTGACGCTTGATCTGGCCACGCGCGAGCAATTGGGAGACCTGGTTTCCGATGGCTTCGACGTGGCGATCCGTTTCGGCGAGCCGCCGTCTTCCTCGCTGGTATCGCGCAAGCTGCTCGATACCCGTTCGCTGACCGTGGCGGCGCCTTCCTATGTGCGCAAGCATGGCGCGCCCGCGACGCCGGCCGATCTGGCGCGTCATGCCTGCATCCAGATGCGCAGTCCCATGACGGGCCAACCGTTGGCGTGGTCCTACCGCAAGAACGGCCGGACCACGCAAGTACAGACCTCGGGTCAATTGCACCTGTCCGACGGCTGGACGATGCTGGGCGCGTGCCTGGCGGGCGCCGGCATCGCCCGTTTCAAGGCCAGCGGCGTGCGTGAACTGATCCGCAAGGGCGAGCTGGTCGAGTTATTGCCGGACTATGCCGGCGACCGCTACGCTCTCTACGCGTTGTATCCCTCCCGCCATCTGCCGGCCGCCAAGGTGCGGGCGTTCATCGAGTTCGTGGTCGGCATCCTGGACGATCCGGCGGCGTAGGGCACGCCGACGGCGGCCGGTGTATTCTCGCAATCGTGCCGCGCCCGCATCCCGGGCGCCGGCCCGCGCAAGAGAACACGGACGGCGTCCACCCGCGCCAGTCCGGCACTGCCCGACCAGGAGACATCGAACATGCTATTGACCGAAGAACAGCTCAGCGTCCAGGACATGGCGCGCCGTTTCGCGCAGGAACGCCTGGCGCCCAATTCCGAGCGCTGGGATCGCGAACACCACTATCCGGCCGACGCCATCCGCGAGATGGCCGACCTGGGATTTTTCGGCATGCTGGTGCCGGAGGAATGGGACGGCAACGCCAGCGGCTACCTGTCGTACGCCGTGGCGCTCGAGGAGATCGCGGCCGGCAATGGCGCCTGCTCGACCATCATGAGCGTGCACAACTCGGTCGCCTGCATGCCGATCCTGAAGTACGGCAGCGATGCGCAGAAAGACCAGTTCCTGCGGCCGCTGGCCACGGGCGCGGCCATCGGCGGCTTCGCGTTGACCGAGCCGCAGGCCGGCTCCGACGCCAGCAGCCTGCGCACCCGCGCGGTGCGCGACGGCGACCACTACGTGCTCAACGGCGCCAAGCAGTTCATCACCTCGGGCCGCACGGGCCAACTGGTGATCGTGTTCGCGGTGACCGATCCGCAGGCCGGCAAGCGCGGCATCTCGGCCTTCATCGTGCCGACCGACACCCCGGGCTACCAGGTGGTGCGGGTCGAGGACAAGCTCGGCCAGCATCTGTCGGACACCTGCCAGATCGCCTTCGAGGACATGCGCATTCCCGCCGCGTGGCGGCTGGGCGAGGAGGGCGAGGGCTACAAGATCGCGCTGTCGAACCTGGAAGGCGGGCGGATCGGCATCGCCTCGCAGTCGGTCGGCATGGCGCGCGCGGCGTTCGAATGCGCGCGCGACTATGCGCGCGACCGCCAGGCCTTCGGCAAGCCCATCATGGAGCACCAGGCGGTGTCGTTCCGGCTGGCCGACATGGCCACGCAGATCCACGCGGCGCGCCAGATGGTGCTGCACGCGGCGGCATTGCGCGAGGCCGGCAGGCCGGCGCTGACCGAGGCCTCGATGGCCAAGCTGTTCGCCTCCGAGATGGCCGAGAAGGTCTGCTCGGCCGCCATCCAGACGCTGGGCGGCTATGGCTACCTGGCCGACTTTCCGGTGGAACGCATCTACCGCGACGTGCGCGTGTGCCAGATCTACGAAGGCACCAGCGACATCCAGCGGCTGGTGATCGCGCGCGCCTTGTAGGACGGCGCGACGCGCGGGCGATGCCCGCCCGGGCGGGCGGCCCGCGGGCGCCGGCGGCATGGTTGACGCTGCGCGCCGGCAGGGCCTGCCGGGAGCTCAGTCCAGCAAGGCCTGCACGGCGGCCTGCGCCGGCGCCGCCAGCGGCTGTTCACGTTGCAGCCGCGCAATCCTTTCCTCGAACTCGCCCGCCACATCCGGCCGCACCTTCTTCAGGGCGCGCACCGTCTGCGCCAGCAGCAGGCGCGCGTTGACGCTGCGCGGGAAGTCCAGGCACTGGCGCAGGTTGCCGTCAATGATCTCGCGTTCGCCGTTGAGATGGCCCGGCTGTTCCGGATTGGCGCCGTTGCAGCGCACGGCCAGCAACTGTTCCAGGCGCAGCAGGTAGTACGGGAAGGCGGCGCCGTCCGGCACCGTGTAGTTGGCAGGCGCCGCCAGCGGCGCCTGCGCGGTGGCGCGGCCGACCAGCGCCACCAGTTCCTCGGTCAGGCGCTGGATCGCGGCGGTCGGATCGGCCATCGGGAATTCGGCCGACAACGCGCCGATGCATTCGGCGTCCTCGGTGCGTACCACGCGCACTTCGGCGCGCCACGGCTCGGCCACGGTGACCAGGTGCGAGATCACCACGTAATCGCTCTGCGCCTCGCATTGCTGCGCGTAGCCGATGGCGTCGGTGTCGTCCCAGGCCGCGCCGCTCAGCAGGAAGCCGGGATGCGGCTCGGTCAGCCACGGCACCAGCGTCTGCGTGCGCAGGCCGCAGCGCAGCGCCAGTTGTTCGTTGAAGTACAGCGGCAGCGCGCGGCTCAGGCGGCCGGTGGCGTCGGCCAGTTGCCGCTCGGCGCCCTCGGGCGCGGCGCCGATCTCGGCCGAGCCGCCCAGGAACGACACCAGCGGACGGTCGGGCGTCACCGGCGTGAACAGCGCCGCCGCGGGCGAATCGGGCGTCAGCCAGACCGGGCCGCGGCCCAGCAGCATGGCCAGCCGCATCTGCGCCGGCTCGGTGGCGCCGTCACCCAGCGCGGCGCGCGCCAGTTCGGTGTCCCAATAGCCCAGGTTGTCCTTCCAGTCGGGGCGCTGCTGCGCGTAGAGCTGGTCGAGGATGGCGCGGGCCTCGTCGTGGCGGCCCAGTTCGACGTAGGCGCGGATCAGGTTGTTGCCGACCTGGATGCCGTGGTGGGCGGCCTCGAAGCGCGGCCCGGCCAGTTGCACGATCGGCTCGATCGCGCCGGCGTTGCCCAGGTCGCCGCTCATCTGCGCCAGCAGGTCGGCGGGCGCGGGCGTGCCGGCGCGGGCGAGCGATTCTTCATACATGGCGAGCGCGCCGGACAGGTTGTGCGCGCCCAGTTCGCCATGCGCCAGCCACAGTTGCGCGCGCCAGCTCCCGGGCAGGGCGGCGACCTTGCGCATGGCGGCCACGCCGGCGGCGTCGCCGCCGTGTTCGCGGTGGATCGCCTCGTACCAGCCCAGGCCGTTGTCCTGGTTGGGATCCAGCTCCAGCGCATGCCACAGCGTGGCCAGGGCGCCGGCCTCGTCGCCGCGCTCGTCCTGGATCTTGGCCAGATTGGTCAGGACGATGCCGGTCTCGCCGTGCGCGGCCATGAAATCGCGCAGCACCCGTTCGGCGTCGTCGAGCCGGCCGGTCTTCATGTAGACGATGGCCTGCAGCACCACGCCGCGCTCGGCGCCCGGTTGCAGTTCGACCAGTCGGTCGGCGGGCCTGACCATTTCATCGATGAAGCCGTCGCCGAGCGACTGGATGATCAGGCCGGCGAGCGAGTCGAGGTCGTCCCAGTGGCGCTCGATGGCGCCGGCCAGCACGTTGTCGCGCCACTGGTCGCGCGGCACGAAGATTTCGCGGCCATAGGCGTCGTAGGCGCGGATCATGTCGGCCTGGCTGTCCGGCGCGGAGGCCGGCTCGGAGTCGGGCTCGGAAATGGGTTCGGAAATCGGTTCGGGAACCGACGCCGCATCGGCCGCGGGCGCGGCGCCGTCATGGGCGGGGGCGGCTTGCTTGCCGAGCAGTTTCTTCAGGAAGCTCATGGGATGTCGTGTCCAGGATTCAGGCGCCCAGCGCGCGGGCGCGGCGGGCCAGGCGGCGGCGCGCCCAGAGGGTGTAGATGACGAGGTTGCCAACGACCAGCAGCAGCGCCAGCGCGATCTGGATGCCGCGCGTCAGGCCGTCCGGGTAGATCAGCGCCAGCACGTAGTGTTCGATGAAGCCGCCGGCATAGCCTTGCTGGCCGGCCTGCTGCCGCAGCGAGACTTCCAGCGGGGTGAGCGGGCAGACCCAGCCCATGCCGATGACCATCGCGCCCCAGGCCAGCGCCGGCAGGTGCAGGTAGGCCACGCGCCAGCGCCACAGCGCCAGCAGGCCGCCGAACACCACGAAGGCGACGAACAGGCCGTGCACGATCAGGACGGCGTCGGCCAGCAGGCGAGGAATCATGCGGCAGGTCCTCCGAGGTTGGCATCCGCGCCGCCGGGCATTGCGCCCGCGGCGGCGGGGATCGGCGACCGGGCGCGCGGCCCGGCGTCGCGGGTCAGGGTTTCAGGTCGCGCAGCAGCTTGGCCAGTTCCGGCGCCGTCATCAGCGACACGCCCTCGGCGCGGGCGTACTGCAACGCGTTGTCGGACACCTCGCCCAAGGCGATATAGATGGCTTCGCGCGCGCCGCGCTTTTCGCGCGCGGCCTGCAGTTCGCGCAACGGCTCGACGCCGACGCGCGCGGCCTTCCAGCGCTTGGCGCCGACCATGGCGACGTGGCCATCCTTGGTCAAGGCGAAATCGGCGCCTGGCCCTTGCAGCCGTTCGACCTCGCAGCCGTCGCGCCGAAAACCGGCCTCGACGGTGGCGGCGAACTGCTGCCACGACATGGCCGCGGCGGCCTGCGCCACGGCCTCGACGCGCGCGCCCGACGGCGCGCGCAACTGCCTGTAGGCCGCGATGATGGCGATCACCGCGAACGGCACCGCGGCAAACACGCCCATCGCCGCATACTCCAACGGCAACGCGGCAAAACCGCCGACCGACAGCAGCAGCGCCACGCCGGCGCTCATCCACCACGGCGAGCGCAGCAGCACCGCGAAGATGGAGTTCTGCGACATCCTGAACCTCATGGCGCGCGCACCACGATACGGACGTCGCCGCAGGTGACGATCTGGCCGGGACGGATCTTGGCCGTCTTGCGGCTTTCGACTACCCCGCCCACGCTTACGTGGCCTTCGGCCACCAGCATCTTGCCGGCGCCGCCGCTGTCGCAGACCCCGGCGGCCTTGAGCAGTTGGTTGACTTCAATAAAGGGGCTGCCTTCGGCAAGCGTGAATTCGATGATGGGCATGGAACGGACGGGCGTTGAATGAGGAGCGGGCGGTTCAGGCCTGGCCGCCGGGGACATTGCCGCCGGCGGGCGGAGCCGGCGGGGCGGGCGGCATCGGCGGCACGTCGGCCGGCGCCATGGGGCGGCCGCTGGGGGTTTCGGCGCGCGCCATCCAGGCGATCAGCGACGAGCGCATGGCTTCCTCGACCGACATCTGGATCGGCTGCACCCATTCCTGCGGCACGAACACGGTGTAGCCCCCGATCATATAGCCCATCGGCAGGTACACGGCCACGCGCTCGCCTTGCGTGAAGCCTTCCGGCAGGCCTTCCAGGTTGCGGCGCGTCACCAGGCCGACCAGCTCCAACTGCTGGCCCGGCACGCGCAGGATCACCACCTGCTGGGCGGTGGCCTTGGAACTGGGCGAAAAGTAGTCGGCGAAGCTCTTGAGCGACGAATAGATGCTCTTGACCACCGGCAGGTTGGTGAAAGGCATTTCCAGCAACGCTATCACGCGCTTGACGCGCTCCTTGGACACCAGGTAGCCGATCGCCAGGATGCCGAGGATGCCCAGCAGCAGGCCCAGGCCGGGGAAGTAGAAGCCGCCGATGAACGGGCGCAGGAAGGTCAGCGCCACCGCCTCGGTCCAGGCCAGGAAGATGTAGAGCAGGTAGATCGTCAACGCCAGGGGCAGGACGGTGATCAATCCGCGGAAGAAGTACTTGTAGAGACGGGTCATAGAGTCATGGGGCAAAGAAATCGGGGTCAGGTCATCGGGACCGGGGCGGGCGCCGGGCGCGGACAGGGAGGGCCGCAGCATAGCAGCAGGTGGCGCGCCTGCCGGTAACAAGACGCGGGAATTGCTACCGGTCGACGGGCAGGTACAGCGTCTCCTTGATCTCCTCCATCACCACATAGCTGCGGGATTCGGCCGACGCGGGCAGGCGCTTGAGGATTTCGCCAAGAAGGCGGCGGTATTCATTCATTTCGGTCAGGCGGGCCTTGACCAGGTAGTCGAAATCGCCCGACACCAGGTGGCATTCCATGACCTCGGGCACGTACAGCAGTTCTTTCTTGACTTTGTCGAACACGTCGCCCGACTTGGCCGAGAGCTTGATCTCCAGGAACACCAGCAGGTTCTTGCCGAGCGCCGCCGGATTGACGCGCGCATGGTAACCGGAGATCACGCCTTCGCGTTCCATGCGCTTGATCCGGTCGGAGCAGGGCGTGGCCGACAGGCTGACACGCTCGGCCAGTTCGGTCACGGAAATACGGCCTTCGCGCTGCAGGATATCCAGGATTTTCAGGTCGATACGATCAAGGTCGCGCATTTCACTTCGGACGGGTAAAAAAACAGGGTTGGCCGGGAAAAAGCACTGCCTAATGAAAATCTTCAGTGATTTTCACTGTCATGAGGCTCATAGACTACCGAAATTCCTGACCAAATCCAAACTTCGGAAAGAATCATGCACGTCATCGTCCTCGGCAGCGGCGTCATCGGCACCACCACCGCCTATTATCTGGCCCGCCAGGGGGCCAAAGTGACGGTGCTGGACCGCCAGCCCGGCGCCGCCCAGGAGACCAGCTACGCCAACGCGGGCCAGGTGTCGCCGGGGTATTCCACGCCCTGGGCCGCGCCCGGCATTCCGCTCAAGGCCATCAAGTGGCTGTTCAAGAAGCACGCGCCGCTGGCGATCCGCCTGGACGGCGGCCTGTACCAGCTGAAGTGGATGGCGGCGATGCTGGCCAACTGTTCGGCCGAGCGCTACGCGGTCAACAAGGAACGCATGCTGCGCCTGGCCGAGTACAGCCGCGATTGCCTGCGCGAGCTGCGCGCCGACACCGGCATCCATTATGAAGAGCGCGCCCGCGGCACGCTGCAGCTGTTCCGCACCGAGGCGCAGATGGAAGCCGCGCGCCGCGACATCGCGGTGCTGGAAGAGGTCGGCGTGCCCTACGAGCTGCTGGACCGCAACCGCCTGGTCACCGCCGAGCCGGCGCTGGCGCGTTCCCTGCACAAACTGGCCGGCGGCCTGCGCCTGCCGAACGACGAAACCGGCGACTGCCGCCTGTTCACCACCCGCCTGGCCGAAATGGCCGCGGCGCTGGGCGTGGAGTTCCGCTACAACCAGTCCGTCACCGGCCTGAACACCGCCGGCGGCCAGGTGACCGGCGTGCGCGTCGGCAATGAGGTCCTGACGGCCGACCGCTACGTCGCCGCCTTCGGCAGCTACACCCGCGGCTTCCTGGAGCCGCTCGGCCTGGACCTGCCGGTGTACCCGGTCAAGGGCTACTCGCTGACCATCCCCATGAAGGACGAGGCCGCCGCGCCGGTCTCCACCATCCTGGACGAAACCTACAAGATCGCCGTCACGCGCTTCGACGACCGCATCCGCGTCGGCGGCATGGCCGAGCTGTCGGGCTTCGACCTGCGCCTGAAGGACGCGCGCCGCAAGACGCTGGAGCTGGTGGTCAATGACCTGTTCCCGGGCAGTGGCGACGTGGCCCGCGCCGAGTTCTGGACCGGCCTGCGCCCGATGACGCCGGACAGCACGCCCGTGGTCGGCCCTACCCGCTACGGCAACCTGTTCCTGAACACCGGCCACGGCACGCTGGGGTGGACCATGGCCTGCGGTTCCGGCAAGCTGGTGGCCGACCAGGTCCTGGGCCAGCGTCCGCAGATCCGCACCGACGGCCTGGCGCTGTCGCGCTACGATCGCCACGCCCCGGCCGAACGGCCGCTGGTGCTGGGCGGCAAGGGCGCCTGAGTCCGGCCCGATCCCCGCACGCGTTTCCTTCGGCGCCGGCCAAAAGCCGGCGTCTCGACGGCCCGCCCGGCGCACAATGCCGGCCGGGCCGTTGTTCGCTCCGGGCGCGGGCGGATGCTTTTGCGACAGCTTGCGGCCTGCCGATGTTCCTGGCGGCCGCCGCCGGCCTCTACAATCCCCGCATGACCCATTTCCTGCACACCGCCGATTGGCAGATCGGCCGCCAGTACGGCCAGTTCGAAACCGATGACGCCGCCTTGCTGGCCGAGGCCCGCTTCGATGCCGTGGCGCGCATCGCCGCGCTGGCCGCCGAGCGCCAGGTCGACGCGGTGCTGGTGGCCGGCGACGTGTTCGATACGCAGGGCGTGTCCGACCGTACCATCCGCCGCCTGTTCGCGGCGCTGGCCGCCTATGCCGGCCCCTGGGTCATGATCGCCGGCAACCACGACGCGGCGCTGGCCGACAGCGTCTGGAGCCGCGCCGCGCAACTGGGCTGCATTCCGCCCAATGTGCGGGTGCCGCCGCGCCCTGGCGTGGTCGACCTGGCGGCGCAGAACCTCGCGGTGCTGGCCGCGCCGCTGACCCAGCGCCATACCTACGACGACGTCACCCAGGCCTTCGACGCCATGGAGTCCGAGCCGGGTCGCATCCGCGTAGGCCTGGCCCATGGCAGCGTGGCCGGGCGCCTGCCCGACACCATCGACGCCACCAACCCCATCGCTCCCGATCGCGCCAGCCGCGCGCGGCTGGACTACCTGGCCTTGGGCGACTGGCACGGCTGCCTGTCCATCGACGAACGCACCTGGTACGCCGGCACGCCCGAACAGGACCGCTTTCGCGGCAACGAACCCGGCTACGTGCTGGACGTGCGCATCGCCGCGCCCGGCGCCACGCCGCAGGTCGAGCGCGTGGCCACCGGCAAGTACCGCTGGTCGGCCTGGACCGAAACGCTGAGCCTGCCGACCGACGCCCAGGCGCTGGCCGAGCGCCTGGCGGCGCTGCGCGCCGAGGACGTGCTGCGGCTGGAGCTGCAGGGCCACGTCAACGTGCCGACCTGGGAGGCGCTGCAACGCGCCGTGGACCAGGCCGCGGCGCAGGCGAGGGCGGTGCTGCCGGACTTTTCCGGCCTGCTGCTCGAACCCGATGACGCCGACCTGGCGCAACTGGGCGCCAGCGGCTACGTCGGCGAAGTGGCGGCGCAATTGCAGGCCATGCAGGCCGATCCCGAGCAGGCGGCGGTGGCCGGCGAGGCCTTGCGGCTGCTGCTGCGCTTCCAACGCGAAGGCGCCGCCGCGGGAGGCGCGCAATGAAGCTCACGCGCATCGCCCTGGAAGAATTCCGCAAGTTCCGCCAGCCCCTGGTGCTGGATGGCCTGCAGGATGGCCTGAACCTGTTCGTCGGTCCCAACGAGGCCGGCAAGAGCACCGTGGCCGCGGCCATCCGCGCCGCGTTCCTGGAACGCTACAGCACCCGCACCGTGTCCGACCTGGCGCCGCGCGGCGAGAGCGGCGCCCGTCCCGGCGTCGAGCTGGCGTTCAGCCATGACGGCCATGATTACCAACTGAAGAAGCACTTTCTGTCGCGCGCCCGCTGCGAGCTGCTGATCGACAACGGCGCGCAACGGCTGGAGGGCGAGGAAGCCGAGAACACGCTGGCCGCATTGCTGGGCTTCGAACTGGCCGCGCGCGGCCAGAGCAAGCCCGACCTGGCCGGCGTGCCGGGCCTGCTGTGGATCCAGCAGGGCGACGGCCAGAACCTGCAGGCCGCCGCGGGCCATGCCGGTGGCCATTTGCGCGAGGCCCTGACGCAGTTGTCCGGCGAGCTGGCCTCCGGCGACGGCGACCGGCTCTATGAACGCGTGGCCGCCGAGCGTGCCAGCTTGCTGGATGCGCGCAACGGCCGCCCCAAGGGCATCTACAAGGACGCCGAGGACGCGCTCGCCGCCGCCCAGGCCGAGCGCGACCAATGCGCCCAGGCCAAGGCCCAGCTCGACGCCGACGTCGACCGGCTGGCGGCGCTGCGCGCCGAGCATGCGCGCGCCGAGGCCGACCAACCCTGGAAGGATCTCGAGGCGCGCGCGGCCGAGGCGCGCGCCCGGCTCGCGGCCGTGGCCAAGGAACGCGAAGCCTTCGAAGGGCTGCAGCGCGAGCAGCGCCAGGCCGCGCAGACCCTTGCGGTGCTGCAGGAGCAGGTGCGCCGCGACCAGCAGGACGAAATCGAACTGCAGGCCCTGGTGGCGCAGGCGCAGGCCGCCCGCGCCGCCGTCCAGGAGGCGCAGGAGCCGCTGGCCCGCGCCCGGCGGCTCCGGGATACGCACGTTGCCGCCGCCGAGCAGGCGCGCCAGCGGGTCGCGGCGGTGCAGGCGGTGGCCGACCGGCGCGATCTGCAGCAGCAACTCGACCAGCTGGCGCGCGACATCGAACGCCTGGACGGCGCGCTGGAAGAAGCCAGCCGCCTGATCGAGCAGGGCTCGACGTTGAAGGCCGAAGCGGTGCGCATCGAAATCGCCGACGCCGATATCCAGGCCCTGCGCAAGAGCGAGCGCGCGCTGGGCGACCTGCAACTGCGCCAGCAGGCCATTGCCACGCGCCTGTCCTATGCGTTCGACGCGGGCCGCGAGGCCCGGCTGGACGGCGCCGCGCTGGCCGGCAACGGCGAGTTGCTGCTGACTGCCGCGGCCGAACTGGAATTGCCCGGCCTGGGGCGTTTGCGCATCGAACCGGGCGGCCAGGACCTGCCGGCGCTCAAGCGCGAACTGGCGCAGATGCAGGCCGCCAGCGCCGCCTTGTTGTCGCGCCTGGGCGTGGCCCACGCGGCCGAGGCCGAGGAACGCCACGCGCGCGGCATCGCCTTGCAGCGCGAGCTGGACGCCATGCGCAAGACGCTGGCGATCCACGCGCCCAAGGGCGTGGACGCGCTGCGCGGCCAGCGCAACGAAGCGCAGGCGCGGCGCGCGCAACTGGCCGAACGGCTGGCACTGCTGCCCCCGGCGGAAGAGGCCGACGACGTCGATCCGCCGGCCGCGCGCCAGGCGTTGCGCGATGCCGAAGCCAGCGCCGCGCAAGCCGAGCAGGCCCTGGCGGCGGTCCAGCGCGCCCTGGATGCCGACGGCGCCCGCGCCCAACTGCTCGAAACCCAGGCCGCCGCGCGCGGCGCCGACCTGGAATCGCCCGAACGCGCGGCTCAGCGCCAGGATCGTGCCGGCCGCCTGGCCGAGGCCCGCAGCGGCCACGACCTGCTCGAACAACGCCTGCATCAGGCGCAGGCCGCGCTGGAAGCGCTGCGCCCCGAATTGCTGGAGCAGGACGCGCAACGCTACGAGAAATCCGCCGCCATCGAACGCGACGCCCAGCACAGACGCCACAGCGAGATCCAGCAACTGCTGGGCAAGCTGGAGCAGGCCGGCGCGCAAGGCCTGGGCGAACGATTGTCCGAAGCCGAGGCCGCCTGCGAACGCCTGCAGCGCCGCCGCGATGAGTTCCAGCGCCGCGCGCAGGCGCTTGAGCTGCTGTCCACCTTGCTGGCCGGCAAACGCGACGCCGCCACCCAGCGCCTGCAGGCGCCGCTGGCCCGCCGTCTGAGCCACTACCTGGCGCTGCTGTTCCCCGAATCGGCGCTGCGCCTGGACGAAGCGCTGTTGCCTGCCGCCCTGCAGCGTGCCGGCGGCGAGGACCCGCTGGACGCGCTCAGCTTCGGCACGCGCGAGCAATTGGGCATCCTGGCGCGCTTTGCCTACGCCGACCTGCTGCGCGAGGCCGGGCGCCCGACGCTGCTGTTGCTGGACGACGCCCTGGTGCACACCGACGACGGCCGCCGCGACCTGATGAAGCGCGCGCTGTTCGATGCCGCCACGCGCCACCAGATCCTGATGTTCACCTGCCATGGCGAGGCCTGGCGCGACCTGGGCGTCGAGCAGCGTCGCATCGGCGCTTGACGCCTGGGCGCCGCGCCGGTAGGCTACGCGGGTTCATCACCGAACCCGACGCGTTTCACATGCCCGACTTCACGCCATCCGCCGAATCCGCCTTCGCTGCCCGCGCAGCCGGCGCCGGCCTGCGCGCGAGCCTGCGGCATGGCGTGTCCTCTCCCGTGGTTTCTCCTGTCGTCTCGACGGTCGTATCGCCGCCGGCTGCTCCGCCGCCGCCGTGCGATGTCGTCGCCGGCGTCGTGGGCGCCTATCCGCCCGTGGCCGCCGTCGTCGGCTGACCGCCGCACACCTCCCGCTCCCGCTTTATCGCCTGGATCCGCCGCGCTGATGCGCCGACGCGTTTGCGTCCGCCCGCCGCGCGTCCATGCCTGATTCGTTCCGCGCTTCGCAAGATGCGCGCACGCCGCGGGAGCCTGTTCCATATTCGACAGGTAGAAATTCTCATGTCTTCAAATCGCAATGCGTGGGCCGCCTACGGCTCCACCTCCTTGTTCGTGCTGCTGTGGAGCGGCGGCGCGATCTTCGCCAAATGGGGCCTGGCGCATGCCTCGGCCTTCGGCTTCCTGCTGCTGCGCTTCATTCTGGCCCTGGCGGTGTTGCTGCTGATCTGCGCGGGGCGGCGGCGCTGGCTGCCCGCGCCGGGCACGCGCGGTATCGTCGCGCTGACCGGGCTGCTGCTCATCGGCAGCTATTCCATCTGCTATCTGCTGGCGCTGGATCATGGCATCACGCCGGGCGTGCTGGCCACGCTGCTGGGGGCGCAACCCATCCTGACCCTGGCCCTGCTGGAGCGCCGCTTTCCGCCCATGCGGCTGGCGGGCCTGCTGCTGGCCCTGTGCGGGTTGGCGATGGTGATGTTCCAGAGCATCGGCATGGCGCGTTTCTCGGTGGCCGGCATGGCCTTCGCATTCGCGGCGCTGGCCAGCATGACGGTCGGCGCCATCCTGCAAAAGCGCGTGCGCCAAGCGCCGATGGACGTGATGCCGCTGCAGTACGTGGTGAGCCTGGCGCTGTGCCTGCTGTTCGTGCCGTTCCAGCCGCTGCATGCGGATTGGAGCGTGGGCTTCATCCTGCCGCTGCTGTGGATGGGCCTGGTGATCTCGGTCGGCGCGACGCTGTTGTTCTACCGCATGATCCAGTCCGGCAACCTGGTCAACGTCACCAGCCTGTTCTACCTGGTGCCGGCGGGCACCGCGGCGCTGGATTACCTGGTGCTCGGCAACCGGCTGTCGCTGCTGAGCCTGGGCGGCATGGCGGGAATCCTGCTGGGTTTGATGCTGGTGCTGCGCGCGCCGGCCGCGCAGCCTGGGAGCTGATATTCCCCCGCGCTACGCGTGCGCGGTTTCTTCCTGGCCGGCCCAGTGGCCGCTGACCAGTTGCGCCGGGCGCTCGCGCGCCTGGACCCGGGCGCAGACCGCCCAGGCGTCCAGGCGCACATTCAGGCCGGCATAGACGCCATGGCCGTCGCCCGCTTGGATGCAGCCATCGGCATGCACGCCTTCGCCGGCGCGGATCGAGCCGTCGGCGCGGATGTCTTCGCCTGCGATCAGGCCCCAGCCCGCGGCCAGGTGGCCGCCGCAGGCAATGGTGGCGCCCGCCTGGATGCCGCAGGCGGCATCGATGTCCTTGGCGGCCTGGACGCCGCCGCCGGCCTTGATTCCCTGGCCGCATTTGAGGGCGCCTTGCACCTGCACGTCCTGCCCGGCCCGAAGGTGGCCGGTCACGGCCAGGTCCTGGCCGGCGCAGATGTCCCATTTGGCGCGCACGTTGCCGCGGCAGTCCAGCAGGGTGGCGACCTCGATGCCCCATTCGGCGGAAACGTCGCCGCCCGCGCGCAGGTCGCCGGCGCTGGCGATGTTGGCGCCGGCGGTGATGTTCTCGCCCGCAACGATGGATTCCCCGGCGCGAATGCCGCCGCCGGTGATGATGCTGCGGCCGGCGCGCACCACGCTGTCGACGTTGATGCCCATGCGCACCTCCAGCGTGCCGGCAAAGACGATGGCCTGCGCGTCGAGCGTGTCCAGCTTCAGCACTGCGTCGGTCGGCCCGAACTGGTCCAGCAGCCAGCAGGCGTCGCCCACGCGCCCGTCGGCCACCAGGGCATCGAGGACGGCCTGGTAGTCCCCCTGTCCGTTGTGGTCCCGCAGGAACCATTTGTAGCCTCCCGCGCAGGGATTCTTGGCTTTGACGAATTTCTTGGTGAGTTGCATGGCTCGGTGGCGATCAAGGCGTGGCGCCGCCCGCCGGACGAAGCCGGCGCGCGGACGAAACATGTGGCGAAAACCGCCCGGCCATTCGGCGAGGCGGTTGCGGCGGCCGGCCTGGCGCCTGGCGGTGCGCACGGCATGGGGACGTGCGGACGTGCTGGCGGCCGGCGGCGGCCGGTACGGACGAGACGGAAGGGAGGGGAAGCGGCGCTTAGCCGGGCTTGGAACGCGCGTAGGCGGAACGCGCAGCGACTTCCTGCGAGCTCAACAGGGTCGAGCGCAGGGCGCAAAGGACGCAGGCGGCGTCGGAGAGGCGGGAAAAATCGGTTCGCACGGGCGAAATGGTAGCAGAGCCCGCGCCCGCCATCCGCCGATGTGTCGCGGGCGCCTCGTCCGAATGGTCCGAATCCGCTGATCCGGCCGCCACGCTGCCAGCCTGCGGCGCGGGGGGAGCGGCGGACAGGGAGCCTGCCCGCCGGCTACGCGGCAATGCCTTGCGGCAAGCCTCAGTTGCTCGACTGGATGTTGCGTTCCTTGGCGATGCGCTGGCGCAGTTCCAGTTCACGCTTGATCTGGGCGGCGTATTCGGCCGGCGTGTTGCCGTCGACCAACGAGCCGCCGTCGGCCAGGCGTTGCGCGATCTTGGGATCCTTCAGCGCCTTGACGGTGGCATCGTGGATGCGGTCGATCACCGCCTGGGGCGTGCCGGCGGGCGCGACCAGGCCGTACCAGGCCATATTGTCCATTTCCGGCAGGCCGCCTTCGGCGAAGGTCGGCACGTCCGGCAGGGCGGGCAGGCGCTTGGGCGCGGCAATGGCCAGGGCGCGCAGCTTGCCGGCCTGGATGTGCGGCATGGACGAGGGCAGGTTGTCGAACTGGGCGTTGACCTGGCCGGCGATCACGTCGTTCAGGGCCGGGCCCGAACCGCGATAGGGTACGTGCACCATGTCGGTCTGGGTCAGCGACTTGAACAGTTCGCCGTCCAGGTGGCCGATGCCGCCGGCGCCCGACGAGGCGTAGCTGTACTTGCCGGGGTTGGCCTTGAGCAGGGCGACGAACTCCGCCACCGACTTGGCCGGCACCGCGGGATTGACGGTCAGCACGTTGGGCACATTCACCATATTGGTGATGGGCGCGAAGTCCTTGAGCGGGTTGTAGGGGGTCTTGGGATTGGTGGCGGGGTTGGTGGCCATGGTGCTGACGGTGGCCACGCCCAGGGTGTAGCCGTCCGGTGTGGAGCGCGCCAGCGCGTCGGCGCCGATCGAGCCGCCGCCGCCGCCGCGGTTTTCCACCACCACGGCCTGGCCGAGTTCACGGCCCAGGCCTTCGGCCACCACGCGGGCGACGATGTCGGTGGTGCCGCCGGCCGCGAACGGCACGATCAGGCGGATGGGTTTGTTCGGGTAGGCGTCAGCGGCTTGCGCGGCGCCGCTGAGACAGAGGCCGGCGAGGGCGATGGCCAGGGCGGCCTTGGCTTGGGACAGCACGGTCAAGAGTCTTCTCCATATTATTGAATCCGAGCCGGCCGGCTTCGTGGCCGGCGTCGGTGAAGCGCGCCGGACGCGGATGCGGGCCTGGCCGACGCTTCGTGGGCGCCATTCCACACAGTTACACCACCCCGGTCAATCGGGATTCCCCCTGCATCGCATGGGGTATTTGATGCCGCGCAGAAAAGGCCCTGATCGGCGAAGTTGTGGCTAAAAAACGTATGCTGACAATAACTTGAACGAAAACGGGGGCATCATGGATGCGTAATGATTGCGCATCGAACATGTCGTCATCCCCTCGGTACGTGCATAAATCTCTGCATAACTTACAAGAATCTGATATTTTTCGGATGAGATTCTTGGCCGGTCTTGCAAGAAAGCTATTGCGTTTGTTTCTGTCTGCGCCGTTCAATGGGGCGTTGGTTGAAGTCCCCGCGGGGCAACGTGTAGTGCAGCGACGCACCGGGCCAGGGTTCCGTCCGTTTTTCAATCCCCGGTTCGTTTCGTCTCTCGCTGCCGCGCTGGCGGGAGGGGGCCCGGACATTCTCGGAACGCCATGTCGCTGATACTGATCCTCGCTCTGCCGTTTGCCGGCAGCCTGTGCGCCGCGCTGCTGCCTTCCAACGCCCGCAATGCCGAGGCCTGGTTGGCGGGCATCATCGCGCTGGTGTGCGTGGTTCTGGTCGCCAGCCTGTATCCGCAGGTGGCCGATGGCGGCGTGATCCGCGCCGACATGCCCTGGGCGCCCGCGCTGGGGCTGCAATTCACCCTGCGCATGGACGGCTACGCCTGGCTGTTCGCGCTGATCGTCTCGGGCATGGGCGCGCTGGTGGTGCTGTACGCGCGCTATTACATGTCGCCGGAAGACCCGGTGCCGCGCTTTTTCTCGTTCTTCCAGGCCTTCATGGCCGCCATGCTCGGCGTGGTGCTGTCGGGCAACCTGATCCAGCTGGTCATGTTCTGGGAAATGACCAGCCTGGCCTCGTTCATGCTGATCGCCTATTGGCATCACCGCCTCGATGCCCGCCGCGGCGCGCGCATGGCGCTGACGGTGACCGGCGCCGGGGGGCTGTGCCTGCTGGCCGGGGTGCTGATCCTGGGGCACATCGTCGGCAGCTACGACATGGACCGGGTGCTGGCCGCCGGCGACCTGGTGCGCGCCGACCCCTGGTATCCCGCCGTGCTGGTGCTGGTGGCGCTGGGGGCGCTGACCAAGAGCGCGCAGTTCCCGTTCCACTTCTGGCTGCCCAATGCCATGGCGGCGCCCACGCCGGTGTCGGCCTACCTGCATTCGGCCACCATGGTGAAGGCCGGCGTGTTCCTGCTGGCGCGCTTCTGGCCGGTGCTGGCGGGCACCGACGAATGGTTCTGGATCATCGGCGGCGCCGGCCTGATCACCCTGGTGCTGGGCGGCTATGCCGCCATCTTCCAGCAGGACATGAAAGGCGTGCTGGCGTACTCGACCATCAGCCACCTGGGCCTGATCACCTTGCTGCTGGGGCTGAACAGCTCGCTGGCGCTGGTGGCGGCGGTGTTCCACATGGTCAACCACGCCACCTTCAAGGCCTCGCTGTTCATGGCGGCGGGCATCGTCGACCACGAAACCGGCACGCGCGACCTGAGCCGCCTGTCGGGGCTGTACAAGGCCATGCCGATCACGGCCACGCTGGCCATGGTGGCCGCCGCCTCGATGGCGGGCGTGCCGCTGCTCAACGGCTTCATCTCCAAGGAAATGTTCTTCGCCGAGACCACCTTCGTCAGCGGCGACTGGATAACGCGCACCGGCCTGCCGCTGGCGGCCACGGTGGCGGGGGCTTTCAGCGTGGCCTATTCGCTGCGCTTCATCCTGCAGGTGTTCTTCGGCCCGCCAGCCACCGACCTGCCGCGCGCCCCGCACGAGCCGCCCGGCTGGATGCTTGTGCCCAGCGGCCTGCTGGTGCTGATGTGCCTGGTGGTGGGCATCCTGCCGGGCGTGACCCTGGGCCCGTTCCTGGCCACGGCGGCGCGCAGCATCCTTGGCGCCAACATGCCCGAATACAGCCTGGCCGTGTGGCACGGCGTCAACCTGCCGCTGGTGATGAGCTTCGTGGCCATGACCGCGGGCGTGATCCTGTACCTGGCGCTGCGCGCGCACCAGCGCGCCAATCCGGGCCGGGTGCCGTTCATCTACCGCCTGGATGGCCGCCGCTCGTTCGAGGCGCTGCTGGACGGTTCCAGCGTCGCGGCCGCCTGGTTGCTGCGCTGGCTGGCTTCGTCGCGCCTGCAGGTGCAGATGGTGCTGATCGTGCTGGGCACGCTGTTCGTGGCCTGGCTGCCGCTGCGCGCGGGCGGCTGGCTGGACGGCACCGGCCGCGCGGCCCCGGTGGACCCGGCGTTCGCCCTGTTGTGGCTGGTGGGCTGCGTGTGCGCCGTGGCGGCCGCCTACCAGGCCAAGTACCACCGCCTGGCGTCGCTGGCGCTGGCCGGCGGCGCGGGCCTGGTGACCTGTCTCACGTTCGTCTGGTTCTCGGCGCCCGACCTGGCGCTGACGCAACTGTCGGTCGAAGTGGTGACCGTGGTGCTGTTGCTGCTGGGCCTGCGCTGGCTGCCGCGCCGCATCGCGCAGGACGAGGACGAAGGCCTGGGCGCGACGCTGCGGGCTCGTGGCCGCCGCCTGCGCGACCTGCTGCTGGCCACCGCCGCCGGCACCGGCATGGCGGCGCTGGCCTATGCCGTGCTGGTGCGGCCGCAGGGCGAGACCATCTCCTCGTATTTCGTCGACCGCGCGCTGCCCGATGGCGGCGGCACCAACGTGGTCAACGTGATCCTGGTGGACTTCCGCGGCTTCGATACCTTTGGCGAGATCACCGTGCTGGGCATCGTGGCGCTGACGGTCTATGCGCTGCTGCGCCGCTTCCGCCCGGCGCCCGAGAGCGCCGACCTGCCGCGCCAGCAGATCGATCAGGACGGCCCGGTGCCGGCCGCGCCCGACATCAAGTCGGTGGTGCCGACCGGCCCGATGATGGTGCCCACGGTGCTGGTGCGCCTGCTGCTGCCGACCGCGGCGCTGATCTCGGTGTATTTCCTGCTGCGCGGCCATAACCAGCCGGGCGGCGGCTTCGTCGGCGGCCTGATCTTCGCCACCGCCGTGATCCTGCAATACATGGTGGGCGGGGTCTACTGGGTCGAGTCGCGCAGCCGCCTGAACCCGCAGAACTGGATCGGCATCGGACTGCTGTTCGCCGGAACGGCGGCGGTGGCCGCCTGGCTGGCCTACAAGCCGTTCCTGGCCGCGCTGGCCTGGGACATCGCCTTGCCGCTGGTGGGCCACGTGCACCTGTCCAGCGTGCTGCTGTTCGACCTGGGCGTCTACATGCTGGTGGTCGGATCCACCGTGCTGGTGCTGGTGGCGCTGGCTCACCAATCGCTGCGCGCGCAACGCAAGGCAGCCGCCGAAAGCCAGGCGGCCGCCGCACAAACGGGGGAAGCCTGATGGAATTGATTTACGCCGTCGCGATCGGCGTCCTGGCGGGCTCGGGGGTCTGGCTGCTGCTGCGGCCGCGTACCTTCCAGTTCATCATGGGCCTGTCGCTGGTCTCCTACGCGGTCAACCTGTTCATCTTCGGCATGGGCCGCCTGACCTCGGGCCGTCCGCCGGTGGTGGACCCGGCCATGGCCCATGATCCTTCCTGGTATGCCGATCCGCTGCCCCAGGCGCTGGTGCTGACGGCCATCGTGATCGGCTTTGCCACCACCGCGCTGTTCCTGGTGGTGCTGCTGGCTTCGCGCGGCTTGACGGGCACCGACCACGTCGATGGACGGGAGTCCCAATCTTGAGTTTCTGGCTGCAACACCTTCCCATCCTGCCCATCATCACGCCGCTGCTGGCCGGCGCCGTGATGCTGTTGCTGGCCGACACCAGCCGCTACGCGCGTGGCGCCATCGCCATGGTGTCGACGCTGGCGCAACTGGCCGCCGCCATTGCGTTGCTGGCGGTCGCCGGCGGCGTCGTGCCGGGCGTCTGGCCGGACGGCGTCGGCGTCTACCTGGTGGGCGACTGGCCCGCGCCGTTCGGCATCGTGCTGGTGGTGGACCGCCTGGCCGCGGTCATGCTGACCCTGACCGCGGTGCTGGGCCTGGCCACGCTGACCTACGCGCTGGCGCGCTGGGACCGCGCCGGGGTGCACTTCCATTCGCTGTTCCAGTTCCTGCTGATGGGCCTGAACGGCGCCTTCCTGACGGGCGACCTGTTCAACCTGTTCGTGTTCTTCGAAGTGCTGCTGGCCGCGTCCTATGGGCTGCTGCTGCACGGCTCGGGCGTGGCGCGCGTCAGCGCCGGCCTGCAGTACATCGCCGTCAACCTGGTGGCCTCGTTCCTGCTGCTGATCAGCATCGCGCTGATCTATGGCGTGAGCGGCACGCTCAACATGGCCGACCTGGCGCTGCGCGCCGGCAACCTGACCGGTTCGGACCGCATGCTGTTCGAGGCTGGCGCCGCCATCCTCGGCGTGGCCTTCCTGGTGAAGGCGGGGGCGTGGCCGTTGAACTTCTGGCTGGTCAAGGGCTACGGCTCGGCCGGCGCGCCGATCGCGGCCATGTTCTCGATCATGACCAAGGTCGGCATCTACGCGCTGCTGCGCATTGGTTCGCTGCTGCTGCCCAGCGGCGCGCCGGCCGCGTTCAGCCTGGACTGGATGTTCGCGGCCGGCCTGGCCACGCTGCTGTTCGGCGGCCTGGGCCTGCTGGCCACGCAGCAGCTCGAGAAGATGGTGGGGTATTGCGTCATCGTCTCGGCCGGCACGCTGCTGACGGCGCTGGGCATGCCGGGGGTGACGCTGACCGGCCCGGCGCTGTTCTACCTGATCAGCTCGGTGCTGACCACGGGCGCTTTCTTCCTGCTGGCCGAGCTGATCGAGCGCACCCGCAGCTTCGGCGCCAACGTGCTGGCGGTGACGCTGGACGCCTTCGACCTGGACGACCCGACCTCGGTGAATCGTTCCGACGACGTGGTCGGCGTCGCCATCCCGGCAGCCATGGCTTTCCTGGGGCTGGCATTCATCTGTTGCGCCTTGCTGGTGACCGGGCTGCCGCCGCTGTCGGGCTTCGTAGCCAAGTTCTCGCTGCTGTCGGCGGCGGTTTCCGCCGCCAATGAATCGGCGCCGCCGATGGACGCGTGGATCCTGGTGGCGGCGGTGCTGGTGTCCGGCCTGGCGGGCCTGATCGGCCTGGGCCGCACCGGCATCCGCGTGTTCTGGGCCAGCGACGACCGCAGCACGCCGCGCCTGCGAGTTATCGAAGCCGGGCCGGTGGCCGTCCTGCTGCTGCTGTGCGTGGGCCTGGCGGCGGGCGCGGGCCCGGTGTCGGCCTACCTGGACGACGCCGCGCGTTCGCTGGACCAGCCCAAGAGCTACATCGATGCCGTCATGTCCGCGCAGACGGTGCGCGCCGCGCAAGGAGGCAGCTGATGCGCCGTCTGTATTTCCTCTTCCTGCCGGTGTTCCTGTTCGTCCTGTGGCTGGTGCTGAACGAAAGCCTCTCGGCCGGCCAGATCGCGCTGGGCGTGGCGCTGGCCCTGTGGTTCACCTGGGCCGCGTCGCGCCTGCGTCCGCTGCACGCCAAGCCGCGGCGACTGTGGAAGGCGATTCCGCTGTTCCTGCACGTGACCGCGGACATCATCAAGTCCAACGTCGCGGTCGCCAAGCTCATCCTGAACCCGCGGCCCAACGATTTTTCGCCCGGGTTCATCAAGATCCCCCTGACCATGCGCGACCCGCACGGCCTGGCCATGCTGGCCTGCATCGTCACCTACACGCCCGGCACCGTCTGGGTCGAACTGACCGACGACCACCGTCTCAAGCTGCACGTGCTCGACCTGCAGAACGAGGAAGACTGGGTGCGCCTGGTGCAGGACCGCTATGAGCGCCCCTTGATGGAGATATTCGAATGAACGCCATACTGTATTGGGCGGCGTCCTTTGCCCTGGTGTGCTTTGCGCTGGGCATGGTGTTCGCCACCGTCCGCCTGTTGCGCGGCCCCACCGCGCAGGACCGCGTGCTGGCGCTGGACACGCTCTACATCAACGGCATGCTGACCATGCTGGTGTTCGGCATCCGTTCGGGCACGCCGGTGTACTTCGACATCGCGCTGCTGATCGCGCTGTTCGGCTTCGTGGGGTCCACGGCCATGGCGCGCTTCCTGTTGCGCGGCGAGGTGATCGAGCCATGATCGAAACCCTTCCCCTGTGGGCCAGCATTCCGGCCAGCATCCTGCTGGTGCTGGGCGGCCTGCTGGCGCTGACCGGCTCGGCCGGCCTGCTGCGCTTTCGCACTTTCTACGCCCGCATCCATGCGCCGACGCTGGGCAACACCATGGGCTGCGGCTGCGTGCTGGCCGCGTCGATCCTGGTGTTTTCGGCGCTGTCGTCGCGGCCGGTGTTTCATGAAGTGATCATTACACTGCTGCTGATCGTCTCGTCGCCGGTGACGGCGATGCTGCTGATGCGCGCGGCGGTATACCGTAACCGTTTGACCAAGGCCGACGCCGATCTGGACGCGCGCTAGGCGGGCGGGGGCGGAGCAGGGCACGCAAAGGGACGGAACGGAAAAATCCGGCGTCGGGTTGCGCGGGCGCAATGGATATTGCGTCGCAGCATCGGAAACTTCAGCTTACGATTGCACGTTGCTGGACATGTCCCCGTCGTCCCATCGTGGGATAGTTGTATCAAGCAGACGGCGCCGGCCCACGAAGCCGCGTCGTCCCGGGTTCAATCCTCTTTCTCCAAGGAGCTGGCCATGAATGTACGTCCCATGCACACCAAACGCCTTGCGGCATCCCTTTGCGCGGCAGGCCTGATGCTGGCCGCGGGAGCGGCGCAGGCGGCCGACCCGATCGGCCGCGCCGGCATCCAGGCGCAATACGAACAGGATGTGGCGGCTTGCAAGAACGGCAGCACCGGGCAGGAACGCACCGCCTGCATGCGCGAGGCGGGCGCCGCCCGCCAGGAAGCCAATCGCCAGCACCTGAGCGATGGCAGCACCGACCAGCACCAGCAGAACATGGTGGAACGCTGCAACCGCCTGCCGGCCGACTCGCGCCAGGACTGCATCACGCAGATGACTTCGCCGACCCAGGTGCGCGGCAGCGTGCAGGGCGGTGGCGTGCTGCGTGAAACCGTGATCCAGGTGCCCGCTGGCACCGCCGGCACGGTGCCGCCCGCGCCGCCGGCCGCGGCGCCCGGCATGGCGCCCGCCCCGGGCATGGCGCCGCCGCCGGCGCCGATGCGCCAGTAACGGCGCTCGAAGGGCCAGGGGAGGGCGTCATGCCCTTTCCCCGCGCCCCTGGGGCCCGGCCGCCGCCACAATCAGGCAAAATGGCGGCTGTCGCCCTTACTCACGCATATCCATGTCCGACGTCATCGCCCTGATTTTCGATTTCGACGACACGCTGGCCTCGGACAGCACGTCCGGTTTCCTGGAAAGCATCGGGGTGGACACGGCGTCCTTCTGGAAAGACCAGGTCGACCCCCTGCTGTCCAGGCAGGACTGGGATCCCGTTCCGGCCTACCTCTACCAGATGATCCAGCTCTCGCGCGAGGGCAGGCATGGCCTCATCACGCAGCAGCGCCTGCAGGACTGGGGCGCGCGGCTCGAACTGCACGACGGCGTGTCCACGCTGTTCCAGCGCCTGCGCGCCGCGGTGCGGGCCGAGCAGCCGCAGGTGCAGCTGGAGTTCTACCTGATCTCCAGCGGCATCGGCGACGTGGTCCGCTCCACGCCCATCGCCCACGAGTTCACCGAGATCTGGGCCTCCGAATTCACCTATGGCGCCGACGGCGGCATCGAGTTTCCGCGCCGCATCGTCAGCTTCACCGACAAGACGCGCTATCTGTTCCACATCCAGAAGGGCATCATCGGCCGCGATTTCCGCAACAAGCCGTTCGAGGTCAACCGCAAGGTGCCCGAAGACCGCCTGCGGGTGCCGTTCGACCAGATGGTGTTCGTCGGCGACGGCTACACCGACATCCCGTGCTTCTCGCTCATCCGCCGCGCCGGCGGCTTCGCCTTCGGCGTGTGGGATCCGAAGCACCGCGACAAGCGCAGCCGCGCCTGGGGCTTCATCGAGGAAGGCCGGGTATCGAACCTGAACCAGGCGCGCTACGACGAGAACGCCGAGCTTTACCAGTGGCTGGAAGAGGCCGTGACCAGCCTGGCCGGGCGCATCGCGCTCAAGTCGCGGGTGTACCGTGGTTGAGCCGCTCGCCATGGCGGCCACGCCGCCCTGGACCGCGCAGGATGCCGATTTCATGACGCTGGCGCTGGACGAGGCGCGGGCGGCCTATGACATCGGCGAGGTGCCGGTGGGCGCGCTGGTGGTCTCGGCCCAGGGCGACATCCTGGGGCGCGGCTACAACCGCACCATCATCGACCACGACCCCACCGCGCATGCCGAGATCGTCGCGCTGCGCGGCGCCGCGCGCGCGCTGGAAAACTACCGCCTGCCGGGCATCACCGTGTACGTCACGCTGGAACCCTGCGTCATGTGTATCGGCGCCATGCTGCACGCGCGCCTGGCGCGGGTGGTGTTCGGCGCCTACGATCCCAAGACCGGCGCCTGCGGCAGCGTGCTGGACGTGGGCTCGGTGCCCAGACTCAATCATCACACTTCAGTCACCGGCGGCGTGCTGGCGGAACCCTGCGGCGAGCTGCTGCGCCGGTTCTTCCGCGAACGCCGCGCCAAGGAATCCATCGCATGAGCAACACCCGAGGCGCCAAGGCGCGCGCCGCCAAGGCGGCCGCCGCCCCGGCGCATGACCACGCCAGCCACGATCACGACCACGAATGCGGCGAGGACTGCGGCCACGACCACAGCCACGACCACGAGCCGGGCCACGTCCACGGCTTCCCGGACGCCCGCGGCATCTACCTGATCTCGCCGTCGTCCGCCGTGCGCGACCCGCGGACGGTGGAGCTGGCGCGCGAGCGCCTGGCCGCGCAGGGCTTCAAGACCGCGCTGGACCGCACCGCGCTGGCCGAGCACCAGCGCTTTGCCGGCACCGACGCGCAGCGCCTGGCCAGCCTGACGCGCGCCGCCAAGCAGAAGCTGCCGATCGTCATGGTCACGCGCGGCGGCTACGGCATGGGCCGGCTGCTGCACGCGATCGACTGGAAGGCCATGGCCGACAGCGGCAAGCGCTTCGTCGGCATGAGCGACTTCACCGCCTTCAACCTGGCGTTGCTGGCGCAGACCGGCGCGGTCAGCTACACCGGCGCCACCGCCATCTACGACTTCGGCGGCAAGAAGGTCGACGACCTGACCGAAGCGCTGTTCGGCGAAGTCATGCGCGGCGAACTGGAAATCCTCAGCTTCGAGACCCAGGACGCTGACCCGGTCGATTGCCGCGGCATCCTGTGGGGCGGCAACCTGGCGATGTTGACCTCGCTGGTGGGCACCCCCTACATGCCGAAGGTGCGCGGCGGCATCCTGTTCCTGGAAGACGTGGCCGAGCATCCCTACCGCATCGAGCGCATGCTGATACAGCTTTGGCAGGCCGGCATCCTGGGCAGGCAGAAGGCCATCGTGCTGGGGCGCTTCTCCGACTACAAGCTGGCGCCGCACGACAAGGGCTACGACCTGCACGAAGTGGTGGCCTGGCTGCGCAAGACGGTCAAGGTGCCGGTGGTGACCGGCCTGCCGTACGGTCACGTGGCCACCAAGGCGACGCTGCCGATCGGCCAGAAAGTCGGCATCGCCACCGAAAAGGGCCTGGCCCACCTGGTGCTGGACGAACACCATCACTGAGGCCCCGGCCCGCCTGGTTTTTTCGACCGCCCGGCCCGCGCCGGGCGGTTTGCCATCCGGGCTTGGTACACTATCAGGTTTCGCCGCATGCCGGCGTTGTCGCGCCATCCTGGCGCCACATCCATTTCCCGCTGCTAAAACACTGTGATATCCACCGCCAATCTCACCATCCAGTTCGGTCCCAAGCCCCTTTTCGAGAACGTCAGCGTCAAGTTCGGGGAAGGCAACCGCTACGGGCTGATCGGGGCCAACGGGTCCGGCAAGTCGACGTTCATGAAGATCATCGGCGGCGACCTGGAGTCGTCGGCCGGCAACGTCTCGCTGGAGCCGGGCGTGCGCCTGGGCAAGCTGCGCCAGGACCAGTTCGCCTTCGAGGACCTGCGCGTGCTGGACGTGGTGATGATGGGCCACACCGAGATGTGGGCCGCGATGTCCGAGCGCGACGCGATCTACGCCAACCCGGAAGCGTCGGAAGACGACTACATGCGCGCGGCCGACCTGGAGGCCAAGTTCGCCGAATATGACGGCTACACCGCCGAAGCCCGCGCCGGCGAGCTGCTGCTGGGCCTGGAAATCGCCGTGGACCAGCACAACCTGCCGATGCGCGAAGTGGCGCCGGGCTGGAAGCTGCGGGTGCTGCTGGCGCAGGCGTTGTTCTCGAACCCGGACGTGCTGCTGCTGGACGAGCCGACCAACAACCTGGACATCAACACCATCCGCTGGCTGGAAAACGTGCTCAACAGCTACCAGAGCACGATGATCATCATCAGCCACGACCGCCACTTCCTGAACCAGGTCTGCACCCACATGGCCGACCTGGACTATGGCGAGATCCGCATCTACCCGGGCAACTACGACGACTACATGCTGGCCTCGACGCAGGCGCGCGAGCGCCTGGTGGCCAACAACGCCAAGGCCAAGGAACGCGTGGCCGAACTGCAGGACTTCGTGCGCCGCTTCGCCGCCAACAAGTCCAAGTCGCGCCAGGCCACCTCGCGCCTCAAGCAGATCGACCGCATCAAGGCCGAGCAGGTCGTGGTCAAGCCGTCGTCGCGCCAGAACCCGTACATCCGCTTCGAGCAGAACAAGGTCATGCACCGCCTGGCGGTCACGGTCGAGAACCTGTCCAAGTCCTACGACGCGCCCGTGATCCGCAACTTCTCGGCCATGGTCGATGCCGGCGAGAAGATCGCCATCATCGGCGCCAACGGCGTCGGCAAGACCACCTTGCTGCGCCTGTTGGCCACCGACCTGGCGCCGGACGCCGGCAGCGTCAAGTGGTCGGAAAACGCCGACCTGGGCTACATGGCCCAGGACGTGTCGGATCAGTTCCTGCAGACCGACATCAACCTGCTCGACTGGATGGGCGACCATCGCCAGCCGGGCGACGACGACCAGTCGATCCGTTCGGTGCTGGGCCGCCTGCTGTTCTCGGCGGACGACCTGCCCAAGGCGCCCAAGGTGCTGTCCGGCGGCGAAAAGAACCGCATGACCTTCGGCCGCCTGATGCTGGGCCGCCACAACGTCATGCTGCTCGACGAGCCGACCAACCACCTGGACATGGAATCGATCGAATCGCTGCAGTTCGCGCTGGAAAAGTACGAAGGCACGCTGGTGTTCGTGTCGCACGACCGCGAATTCGTGTCCGGCCTGGCCACGCGCGTGATCGAGATCCTGCCCTCGGGCGAGATCGTCGACTACCGCGGCGGCTACGAAGACTACCTGTCCTCGCGCGGCATCGAAGCCTGATACTCGGAGCCCGATGCCACGGGCCTGATATGCGGGCCTATGGCCCGGGCCTGCTGGCGGGCCTGACTCCCGGGCCAGGGCGGCGGGCTGGACGGCGTTCAGCCTGCCGCAATCCTGCTGGGCTATCATCCGGGTAAACCCTGGCCCGTTGCGCCAGGTTCCACCCAGTCTGCCATGCCTCCCACTCCTCATACCACGCCCGATGGCGCGCCCATCGGGACGTTCGCATTGACCGCGCGCATCGTCGCGATCGCCTTTTTCACCTTCATCTGTTATCTGGCCATCGGCCTGCCGCTGGCGGTGCTGCCGGGCTACGTGCATGACCAGCTCGGCTACGGCTCGGTGCTGGCCGGGCTGGCCATCAGCGTGCAGTATGTGGCCACGCTGCTGAGCCGGTCGCACGCGGGCCGCATGGCCGATACCGTGGGCCCCAAGCAGACCGTGGTGATCGGCATGGCCGCCTGTGCCGCCAGCGGCGTGTTCCTGCTGCTGGCCTACGCCTTCGAGCGCAGCGCCTGGCTCAGCCTGGGCGCCATCATCGTCAGCCGGCTGGCGCTGGGCTTCGGCGAAAGCTGGGTCGGCACTGGCTCGGCCACCTGGGCCATCGCCCGGGTCGGCCCGCTGCACACGGCGCGGGTGATTTCCTGGAACGGCATCTGCACCTACGGCGGATTGGCCTTGGGCGCGCCGCTGGGGGTCTACCTGGAGACCGAATGGAGCATGGGCGCGCTGGGCGGCGCCGTGCTGCTGCTGGGCCTGGCCGGCCTGGGGCTGGCGCTGGCGCGGGCCGCGGTGGCCATCGTCGGCGGCCACCGCATGGCCTTCAAGAGCGTGGTGCTGCGGGTGTTCCCGCATGGCATGGCGCTGGGACTGGGCTCGGTCGGCTTCGGCACGCTGGCGGCCTTCGTGGCGCTGTACTACGCCAGCTTCTCGTGGGAGGGCGCGGCGCACGCGCTCAGCGCCTTCGGCTGCGCCTTCATCGGCGTGCGCCTGCTGTTCGCGGGCACCATCACGCGCTATGGCGGCTTCAGGGTGGCGCAGGTGTCGTTCCTGGTGGAGGCGGCCGGCCTGGCGCTGCTGTGGCTGGCGCCCAATCCCGGCGCCGCGCTGGTGGGCGCGGCCCTGACCGGCTGTGGCTTCGCGCTGGTGTTCCCGGCCATCGGGGTCGAGGCGGTGGCGCGGGTGCCGGCGGGCAGCCGCGGCGCGGCGCTGGGGGCCTATTCGGCCTTCCTCGACCTGGCGCTGGGCGCGACCGGTCCGGTGGCGGGTTATATCTCCGGCGGTTTCGGCTATCCGGCGATCTTCCTGTCCGCCGCGGTGGCGGTGCTGTTCGGCTTCCTGATCGCGGTCGGCCTGCAACGGCATGCCAGCCGGTCGGGGGCGGCCGCTTGAAGTGGCTGTTTTATAACTCCAGGCATTAAGGACATGCGATATTTATCGTTTGGATTCATATAACGAATTGTTAGATTAGGCCCGTTCCCCACGCGCGCCCACGATTCGTTCCATGAACCTGACTTTCGACCACGTCCACAAGCAATTCGGCGACCTGCCGGTCGTCGACGGTTTCACCAGCGAATTCAAGACCGGCGAGCTGGTCGCGCTGGTGGGGCCGTCGGGCTGCGGCAAGTCGACCCTGCTGCACCTGGCGGCCGGCCTGGAAAAACCCACGCAAGGGCAGGTGCTGGCCGACGGCAAGGCCGTGAGCGGTCCGCATCCCAGCCGCACGCTGGTGTTCCAGGAGCACGCGCTGTATCCGTGGCTGACGCTGGAAGACAACGTGGCGCTGGCGCTGGAATTCCAGAAGACCCCCAAGAAGCGGGCCCGCGAGGCGGCGCGCCAATGGCTGGCGCGCGTCAGCCTGGCCGGCTTCGAACACTATTACCCGCACCAGGTGTCCGGCGGCATGCGCCAGCGCGCCGCGCTGGCCCGCGCCTTCATCGCGCAGCCGCAGACGATGCTGATGGATGAACCTTTCGGCGCGCTCGATGCGCTGACGCGCCTGGCGCTGCAGGACGTGTTGCGCCAGCTGATCGCGCAGGAAAAACCCACGGTGCTGCTGGTGACCCACGACGTCGACGAGGCGCTGTTCCTGGCCGACCGCATCGTGGTGTTCAGTCCGCGCCCGGCGCGGGTGCTGCGCGAATTCAACCTGGCCCATCGCGCCAAGAGCCACGACCTGTCCGACCTGGCCGCCGAGAAGCGCGAGATCCTGCGCCTGCTGGGCATCGCGGTCGACGGCGCGGCGGCGCATTCCGACCTGGCGCTGGCCGCCTGACCCTTTCGATTTTCCGGTTCACGGGCGGCGCCACCAGGCGTCGGCCATCCTCGATTCCCTGGAGCCTTTCCCATGAAATTCAAGCAATGGCTGTCCCTGCCGCTGGCCGCGGCACTCCTGGCCGCGGCGCCCGCCATGGCCGCCGAGAAATTCCGCGTCGGCTACCTGCGCGTGATGGACGACGCGCAGGCCATCGTGGCGCAGGAAGGCGGCTACTACAAGAAGGCCGGCCTGGATTCCGAGCTGATCGAGTTCAAGTCGGGCACCGACCTGATCAAGGCCATCGTCGGCGGCCAGCTGGACATCGGCGTGCTGGGCTTCACCAACGCCGTGGCCTGGGCCTCCAAGGGCGCGGACCTGAAGGTGGTGGGCGGCGCGCAGCAGGGCTACCACTCGCTGATCGTGCGCGACGATTCGGGCATCAAGGACATCGCCGGCCTGAAGGGCAAGACGCTGGCCTCGCAGGCCGAAGGCAGCACCGCCGACGTGGTGCTCAAGGGCGTGGTGCTCAAGCAGGGCAACCTGGCCGCCGACGACGTCAACGTGATGGGCGTGAGCCCGGCGGTGGCGGTGCAGTCGCTGGTGGGCAAGCGCGTCGACGCGGCCTTCCTGTTCGAGCCCTACGACCGCATCGCGCAACTGGTGGCGCCGGTCAAGCAGATCTACGAAGTGGGCCAGGCCTGGCCGTTCCCGTGCATGGTGGTGATCACCTCGGGCGAGACGCTGGCCAAGCGCAAGGACGACGTCTGGAAGGCGCTGGACGCGCAGAACCAGGCCATCGCGCTGCTGCAGAAGGAGCCGGCCCAGGCCTCCAAGCTGATCGCCTCGTACTTCATTGCCGAGCCCACGCTCAAGACCCTGAACCGTGGCGAGCTGCCGCGTGAGACGGTGATCGCCGAAGCCATCAGCACGCAGGTGTTCACGCCCAAGCTGACCGAGAAGGACACCAAGCGCATGCAGGAGATCGCCGACATCCTGCAGGCTCAGGGTTCGCTCAAGACGCGCGACGGCAAGCCGTATGACGTCTCCAGCATCGTCGACCTGTCCTGGCAAGAGGCTCGCAAGCTTTGAGCGCATCGACCCGTGTGACCGGCGCCCGTAAGCATCTGGCGGGCGTGCTGGGTGTGCTGTTCATCCTGGCGCTGTGGCAGGCGGCGGCGTTGGCCTTGCCCGACTTCCTGATGCCGGGCGTGCCCGCCGTCCTCGAACGCCTGTTCGAGGACCTGGGCAAGCAGTCGTTCCACCAGAGCCTGATGGGCACGCTGGGCCGCCTGGGTGCGGGCTACGGCCTGGCGCTGGCGGCGGGCATCGGCTTCGGGCTGGTGGCGGCCGTGCTGTTCTTCTTCCGTGAAGTGCTGCGCAGCGCCATCGTCATCCTGCAATCGATCCCGTCGATCGCCTGGGTGCCGCTGTTCCTGATCGTGATGGGTTTCGGCAGCACGCCGATCATCGTGGTGGTGGCGCTGTCGGCGTTCTTCCCGGCGGCGCTGAGCGTGATGAACGCCACCGAATCGGTGCAGCGCGTGCATGTTTCGGCCGCCCGCGTGATGGGCGCCACGCCCTGGGGCCTGGTCAAGCGCGTTTACCTGCCGGCTGTCATGCCCGAGCTGATCACCGGCGCCCAGCTGGCGTTCGGCAATGCCTGGCGCGCGCTGATCTCGGCCGAAATGCTGATCGGCTTCGGCAAGGGCCTGGGCCGTTCGCTGGCCTATTCGGGCGAGAT
Organism: Achromobacter sp. CSND-B12; assembly: GCF_052906545.1. NCBI lineage: Bacteria > Pseudomonadati > Pseudomonadota > Betaproteobacteria > Burkholderiales > Alcaligenaceae > Achromobacter > Achromobacter sp. CSND-B12. The sequence continues at coordinate 6,105,455 of NZ_JBREGJ010000001.1, forward strand.
CGCCGACATGACCGGCGTCATGACCAACATCCTGGTCATCGCGGTGCTGGCCGCGCTGATCGACCAGTTCGTGCTCGAGAATCTCAAGCACCGGCTGCTGCGCTACCAGTACGTGTGAGGCCCATCATGCGGCGCGGTCTGCGTTTCCTGGCCAGCCTGGCGGCCTTGCTGTCCGCCACCGGCGGCGTGGCGGCGGCCGACGGCCTGGCGGCCGCGCGCCAGCGCGGCGAGCTGGTGGTGGGCGTGCCGTACCTGGCGCCCGCGCCGGTGGCCGGCGCCAAGATCCGCACCCCGGAAGGACTGGATATCGCCATGGCCGAGAAGCTGGCGCAGGACCTGGGCCTGCCGTTCAGCCTGCGGCAGGTGGCGGTGGCCGACGCGGCGCGGCTGCTCGCCGCGGGCGAGGTCGACATGGTGCTGGCCGATCGGGCGCAGCCGGCCCAGGCGCTGCCCGGCGATCTGGCGGCGGTGGCCACCGGCTACGCCGCGCGTCCCAAGGCTGTGATCCGCAGCGATACCCGCATGCGCCAGGGCAGCGATGCCCGCGGCCGCAGCGTCTGCATGGCCGAGGCCGCCGTCGGCGCGCAGGCGCTGGCGCGGGGCTGGGGCGCGGTGGTGCGCACTTATCGGGTGCCGTCCGACGCGCTGGTCGCGGTGCGCGAGGGCAGCTGCGACATCGGCCTGATCGACGACGCGGTCTGGGAACCGCTGATGCGTTTTCCCGAATGGAAGAAATTCTCGGCCACGCTGCGCCCCGACGGCGCCCGCTCTGAGCGGGTCTGGCTGCTGCCGGCGGCCGATACGGCCACGCAGTCCTGGCTCGATGCGCGCATGCGCGAATGGGCGCGGGCCGACGCCTGGAAGGCCTTGACCGCCAAATGGGCCAGAGACGTGGCTTTCGACGTCTATCTGGACCAGGAAGTCGCCGACTGCCACGGCTGAGCCCGACGCGGCCCGGATCCGTCCGCAAAGGCCGGGCAGGCCGGTGGGGCGCGGCCCTTACAATGGCGGGCTATGACCACCACCTTGACCGCCGTCTGCTCGCACGAGGAAGACGTCAAGAAAAGCCGCTTCATCGCCCATGCCGCGCCCGTCGCCACCGTCGACGAGGCCATGGCGTTCTTCGCGGCGCACAGCGAGCCCGAAGCCACCCACAACTGCTGGGCCTACCGCATCGGCCAGGAATACCGCTTCAATGACGACGGCGAGCCCGGCGGCACGGCAGGACGTCCGATCCTGCAGGCGATCGAGGGGCAGGGCATGGACCGCGTGGCGGTGCTGGTGGTGCGTTGGTTCGGGGGCGTCAAGCTGGGCGCGGGCGGACTCGTGCGGGCCTATGGCGGCTGCGCCGCCAACTGCCTGCGCAACGGCCCGCGCACCGAGATCGTGGACCTGGCCACGGTGGCGTGCGCCTGCGGCTTCGCCGAGCTGCCGCTGCTGAAGTCGCGGCTGGCGCAGGCCGGCGCGGTGATCGTGCAGGAGGACTTCAGCGCGGACGGCGTGGCGTTGCGCTTCACGGTGCCGCGCGGCGCCGTGGCCGACCTGGAGATGACGGCGGCCAACATCACGCGCGGCCGCTCGGCGTGGGAACAATTGGCGTGACATGCGACAAGGGCCCCGAGGGGCCCTTGTGCGTCACGCGTCCTGGCTGTCCTGGGCCGCGGCGATTTCCTGGTGGACCTTTTCCATGTCGACTTCCTTGATCTTGGCGAGCAGCTCATTGAGCTGGCCGCCGGACAAGGCGCCGGGCTGCGAGAACAGCAGGACTTTCTCGCGGAACACCATCAGCGTGGGAATCGAGCGGATGCCCAGCGCGCCGGCCAGTTCCTGTTCCACGTCGGTGTTGACCTTGGCGAAGGTGACGTCGGGATGCTCGGTGGCGGCCTGCTCGAAAACCGGCGCGAAGCCACGGCACGGGCCGCACCAGGGGGCCCAGAAGTCCACGATCAAGGTGCCGTCCGGCGTGATGGCTTCCTGGAAGCTGTCTTTGGTGAGTTCAACAATACTCATTTTGGATCCTTGCCGCTGGCGCGGCGCAAAGTGTCGGTATCAGCGGCCCGGGGACGCCTGCCCCGGACCGGATGCGGCGACGCGGTTGCCGGTCCTGCCGGTCCATAGTAGAGCGGGGACCGGTCGCGTCGCAATGGTTGGCGCTGTGGCGAGCGCGGTCTGCGGAGCTTGTGGGGCCGGCGGCGGGGCCGCCGGCCTCACGCCGCGGTTGTTGTGGGTACGCCGTCGCGCTGCTTGAGCGCGGCGACGATCTCGAAGGAACGCAGGCGATCGGCGATATCGTAGAAATCGGACACGATCATGACTTCGTCGGCTTCCGTCTCGGCGACCAGGGCTTCCAGCCGGCGCTTGACGGTGTCGGGGCCGCCGACGATGGCGGCGCCCAGTCTTTGATTGACCGCCTCGCGCTCCCATTCGTTCCAGAGCCCGTCCATGCTGTCGACCGGCGGCTGCAACTGCAGGCGGTTGCCGCGCACCAGCGACAGGAACTTGAGCTGCTGCGTGGTGGACAGGCGCCGGGCCTCTTCATCGGTGGGGGCGGCCACCACCGGCACCCCGATCATGGCGTAGGGTCGGGCCAGCGTTTCGGACGGCTTGAACAGGTGGCGGTACAGGCGCATCGCCGCCATGCCCTCGGGCGAGAAGTGGCCGGCGAACGAGAACGGCAGGCCCAGTTCAGCCGCCAGCCGGGCGCTGAAATCGCTCGAACCCAGCAGCCAGATGGGGATGTCCAGGCCTTCGCCAGGGATGGCGCGCACCGGCTGGCCTGGCCGCGAAGGCGCGAGAAAGCCGCGCAACTCCTCGACCAGCGCCGGGAATTCCAGGCCGCTGCGCGGGCCGCGGCGCAGCGCGTGCTGCGTGGCGCCATCGCTGCCGGGCGCCCGGCCCAGGCCCAGGTCGATGCGGCCAGGGTAGAGGGTTTCGAGCGTGCCGAACTGCTCGGCGATGATCAGCGGCGCATGGTTGGGCAGCATCACGCCGCCCGAGCCGACGCGCAGCGTCGAGGTGTGCCCGGCGATGTGGCCGATCAGCACCGCCGTGGCGCTGCTGGCCACGCCGTTGATGTTGTGGTGTTCGGCCAGCCAGAAACGCTTGTAGCCGAGCCGTTCGACGTGCTGCGCCACCGCCACGCTGTTGCGGAAGGCGTCGGCGGCGTCGCGGCCCTGCACGATCGGGGCCAGGTCCAGCACCGAGAAGGGGATGCGGGCCAGGGTGCTCATGCGCGGCGCTCGCGTGGGCGGCGGGGACAGGTCGAATGCGGGGTGTGGCGAGGCAAGGTCGGCTCCATGGTCTTATATACATGGGGAGTGTATCGGCGAATTCAACCGCTCCCGCCAGCAACCATACGGGCCGGCGGGTTGATAGCCGGGCTCAATGATGACGATTTGCCGGGCGGCCCGCGACCCGGGCAGTCGTACCGGTATAGTGGTCACTTCGGCGCCGCAAGCATCGTTCCCGCGGCTCCAGGCCCAACCTCCGATCGCACCGTCGCGCCTGCGATTGCCAGCATGATCGGCAGCGTCTGGCCGTTTCGTTCAAGACGCGGCCACTCGAATCGGCGATGATGCGGTTTTCTTCGATATCCGCGGGAGATACGCATGGGCGCCACCGGCAATAACCACCAGATCGACAACATCGAATTCAACGTCGCCGACATCGCGCGCAGCAAGCGCTTCTATGGCGACGCCTTCGGCTGGTCGTTCACCGACTACGGGCCGACCTACACCGAATTCACCGATGGCCGCATCAAGGGCGGCTTCACCACCGGCGAGCCGGTGCGCCCGGGCGGGCCGCTGGTGATCCTGTACGCCGACGACCTGGCCGACGCGCAGCGCCGCGTGACGGCGGCGGGCGGCCGCATCAGCCGCGAGGCCTTCGATTTCCCCGGCGGCCGCCGCTTCCACTTCGCCGACCTCGATGGCTATGAACTCGCGGTCTGGACCGCCGTGGCCTAGCGGCGGGTACGCGCCGGCATGAAAAAACCGCCGCCTTCCGGACCGGAAGCGCGGCGGTTTTGCATGGGGCGCGTCTGGCGGACGTTATTCCGGGAAGAACGCGTAGCGGATGACGAACAGGATCGCCACCAGCCAGGTGGCCGGATGCACGTCGCGCACGCGGCCGGTAGCGGTCTTGAGCACCACGTAGCTGATGAAGCCGAAGGCGATGCCGTTGGCGATGGAGTAGGTGAACGGCATCACCAGCGCCGTCAACGCGGCCGGGGTGGCTTCGCAGACGTCGTTCCAGTCGATGTCGATCAGCTCGCGCATCATCAGGCCGGCCACGTAGAGCAGGGCGGGGGCGGTGGCGTAGGCGGGCACGGCGCCGGCCAGCGGCGAGATGAACAGCGCGGCCAGGAACAGCAGGGCCACCACCAGCGCGGTCAGGCCGGTGCGGCCGCCGGCCTGCACGCCCGAGGCGCTTTCGACGTAGGCGGTGGTGCTGCTGGTGCCCAGCATCGAGCCGGCCACGATGGCGGTGCTGTCGGCGAACAAGGCGCGGCCCAGGCGGTTGGGGCGCCCCTCCGGCATCAGGCCGGCGCGTTTGGCTACGCCCACCAGCGTGCCGGTGGCGTCGAACACCTCGACCAGCACGAACACCAGGATGACGTGCACGAATCCGGTGTGCAGCGCGCCCAGGATGTCCATCTTGAACAGCGTCGGCGCCAGGCTCGGCGGGGCCGCGAACACGCCCTTGAATTCGTTGTAGCCCAGCGCCATCGACAGCACCGTGACCACCAGGATGCCGATCAGGATGGCGCCGCGCACGCGCAGCGCGTCCAGCGAGGCGATGATGAAAAAGCCCAGGATGGCAAACAGCGGTCCCGGGGTGGTCAGGTCGCCCAGCGTCACCTTGGTGGCCGGATGCGCCACCACGATGCCGGCGCTGGACAGCGCGATAATGGCCAGGAACAGGCCGATACCGGCGGCGATGGCGCTGCGCAGCGAATGCGGGATGCCCTTGACCAGCCAGACCCGGATGCCCGAGATGGTCAGGACCAGGAAGATCACGCCCGAGATGAACACGGCGCCCAGCGCCTGCTCCCAGGTGTAGCCCATGGTCTTGACCACGGTGAAGGCGAAGAAGGCGTTCAGCCCCATGCCCGGCGCCATGCCGATCGGCCAGTTGGCGATCAGCGCCATCACCAGCGAGCCCAGCGCGGCGGCCAGGCAGGTGGCGACGAATACGGCGTTGCGGTCCATGCCGGTGGACGACAGGATGTCCGGGTTCACGAAGATGATGTACGACATCGTCAGGAATGTCGTCAGGCCGGCCACGATCTCGGTTCTCGCGGTCGTGCCGTGTTCACGCAGGTTGAATAGCTTCTCCAGCATTCTTATCCCCAGGGTGCTTGCAGGCTCGGTTTGTCGGAAGGGGGCTTGGCCGCCCTCGGTCATTTTGTAAACGGGCGTATTTTCGCATCAGTTGTAAACTCTGCCGCCATGATTATTCTCGGCTTTGAAAGCTCCTGCGACGAAACGGGCGTCGCAGCCGTCTGTACGGAACGCGGCCTGCTCGCGCACGCGCTGCACACCCAGATCGCCATGCACCAGGAATACGGGGGCGTGGTGCCTGAACTCGCCTCGCGCGACCATATCCGCCGCGTGGTGCCGCTGACGCACCAGGTGCTGCAGGAGGCGGGCCTGGAAATGTCGGACATCGGGGCGGTGGCGTATACGGCCGGGCCCGGTCTGGCCGGCGCGCTGCTGGTGGGCGCCAGCGTGGCGCAGTCGTTCGCCTGGTCGCGTCACCTGCCGGCCATTGCCATCCATCACCTGGAAGGCCACCTGTTGTCGCCGATGCTGGCCGACCCGCGGCCCGATTTCCCGTTCGTGGCGCTGCTGGTGTCCGGCGGCCATACGCAGTTGATGCGGGTCGACGGGGTGGGGCGCTACGAATTGCTGGGCGAAACCCTGGACGATGCCGCCGGCGAAGCCTTCGATAAGTCGGCCAAGCTGATGGGCCTGGGCTATCCGGGCGGACCGGCGCTGGCGCGCCTGGCGGACCAGGGCGATGCCGCGCGCTTCGACCTGCCGCGCCCCATGCTGCACAGCGGCGACCTGGATTTCAGCTTCAGCGGCCTGAAGACGGCCGTGCTGACCCGGGTCAAGGCGGCCGAGCAGGACGGCGGACTGGACGAGCAGACCCGCGCCGACCTGGCGGCGGCCACCCAGGCCGCCATTGTCGAGGTGCTGGCCGCCAAGTCGATCCGCGCCCTCAAGCAGACCGGCCTGCGCCGCCTGGTGGTGGCCGGCGGGGTGGGCGCCAACCAGCTGCTGCGCGCCAGGCTGGCCGCCGCGCTCAAGCCGCTCAAGGCACAGGCCTATTTCCCGCCGCTGTCGCTGTGCACCGACAACGGCGCCATGATCGCCTTCGCGGCGGCCGAACGGGTCAAGGCCGGGCTGGTGACCCTGGATCCCGATGCGCACGGATTTACCGTGCGGCCGCGCTGGGACCTGGCGGAGATTGGCTGAGCCGGGCAATGAAAAGGGGGCCGCGGCCCCCTTTTCATTTGTGCCGCGACGCCCGTACCGGCGCGCGGATCACTTTTTCTTGCCGCCGCCGATGCGGCTTTCGGTGCCTTGCACCAGGCGCGTGATGTTGGCGCGGTGGCGGTAGAACAGCAGCACGCCGATGATGGCCAGGGCAATGCCCATGGCCGGCTGGGCATACCAGGCCAGGCCGGAGCCGAACACGTAGTAGACCGGCGCGAAGAATGCGGCCACCAGCGAGGCCAGCGATGAATAGCGGAAGAACACCGCGATGATCAGCCAGGTGGCCGCCGTGGCGACCGCCAGCCAGGGCTGGATGGCGACCAGCACGCCCAGGGCGGTGGCCACGCCCTTGCCGCCCTTGAAGCCCAGGAAAATCGGGTACAGATGGCCCAGGAAGGCGGCCACGGCGACCGCGGCCAGCGGCCCGGGGGTGATGCCGGGCGCCAGGCGCTGCGCCAGCCAGACGGCGAACCAGCCCTTGGCGGCGTCGCCCAGCAGGGTCAGCGCGGCGGCGGTCTTGTTGCCGGTGCGCAGCACGTTGGTGGCGCCGGGGTTCTTCGAGCCGTAGCTGCGGGGGTCCTGCAGTCCCATCAGTTTGCTGACGACCACCGCGAACGGCACGGAGCCAATCAGGTAGGCCAGCAGGATGAGCGCCGCGGAGAACGCCAGGGAGGGTTCGGTGATCGCCATGGGTAAGGGGTCCGTTGTTGTCGTGCGTTGTCTCGATGGCTGCGGATTCTACCCCGGCGGCCCGGCGGGCCGGGTACGGGTAAGCGAGAGGCTGATCGGAACCGGGTTCGCCGACGGACATGCCGAGGTCCTCCTTGGACGGTACAATCCAGCGCGTCACCCGCGTTTTATTTTCTTTCGGATGCACAATGCGAATTCTGGTTTCGAACGATGATGGTTATTCCGCCCCTGGGCTCGAAGCGCTGGTCAAGGCGCTGCAGGGCCTGGGCGACCTGACCGTCGTCGCGCCCGAGACCAACCACAGCGGCGCATCCAATTCCCTTACGTTGAACCGGCCGCTGTCGGTGCGCACGGCGTCCAACGGCTTCATTGCCGTCAATGGCACGCCGTCCGACTGCGTCCATGTGGCCCTGACCGGGCTGATGGACGCGCGCCCCGACCTGGTGGTGTCCGGCATCAACAACGGCGCCAACATGGGCGACGACACGCTCTATTCGGGCACCGTGGCGGCCGCCAGCGAGGGTTACCTGTTCGGCATCCCGGCCATCGCCTTCTCGCTGGCCGAGAAAGGCTGGGAGCACATCGATTCCGCCGCCCGCGCGGCGCGGATGGTGGTCGAACGCCACCTGGCGCAGCCCTTGGCCGCGCCGGTGCTGCTGAACGTCAACATTCCCAGCCGCCGGTTCGAGGACATGCACGGCTTTCAGGTCACGCGCCTGGGCAAGCGCCATCCGTCGCAGCCGGTGGTGCGCACCACCACCCCTTATGGCGACCCGGTCTACTGGATCGGCCCGGTGGGGCAGGCGGCCGACGCCACGCCCGGCACCGACTTCCACGCGGTCGCGCAGGGCATGGTGTCTGTCACGCCGCTGCGGCTGGACCTGACCCAGCACAGCCAGCTCGACGAAATCCGGACCTGGGCGGAGCCGCTATGCGTCGACGCGTAAGCCAGCCGGACGTCTCCCAGGCGGTTCCCGGGCGGCCCAGCCCGGTGCGCTACGACTCGGGCCGGCTCAGCCCCGGCGTCACGCCGGCCAACAGCAACACCCGGGTTTCGGCCGCGACCCTGCAAAGCCAGGCCAAGGCGCCGACGCCCGCGGCGGGCGGCAACCTGGGGCTCAATTCGGATCGCCTGCGCCAGGCCATGGTGCAGCGCCTGCGCGCCCAGGGCGTGACCGACGAGCGCGTGCTCAACGCCATGGCCGCGGTGCCGCGCCACCTGTTCGTCGACGAGGCCCTGGCCAGCCGCGCCTATGAAGACGCGGCCCTGCCGATCGGCCATTCGCAAACCATTTCGCAACCCTGGGTGGTGGCGCGCATGATCGCCGCCATCTGCGAAGACCGCACCCCCACCCGCGTGCTCGAAGTCGGCGCCGGCTGCGGCTACCAGGCGGCGGTGCTGGCCCAGTTCGTGCGCGAGGTCCATTCCATCGAACGCATCCGCGGCCTGTACGAACTGGCGCGCGAACACCTGCGCGCCTTGCGGCTCACCACCCGCATCCGCTTGATCTATGGCGACGGCATGCTGGGCCTGCCCGGCGTGGCGCCGTTCGATGCTATCGTTGTGGCTGCCGCCGGCCTGACCATCCCGCAGGCGCTGCTGTCGCAGCTCGCGCCGGGTGGACGCCTGATTGCTCCCGAAGGGGGCTCGAACCAGCGCCTGGTGCTGATCGAACGCACGGGCGCGGCCAGCTGGAAACGCACTGAATTAGAGGCCGTGCGCTTTGTGCCGCTGCGTGCCGGAATACAATCTTGAGCAAACAGGAGAAACGTATGCTCAACGGGCAGTTGCAACTGACCGATATGAACCTCGGCGTGTCCATGACGCGCCTGCGCCGCCCGGTTTTCGTGGCCGGCGTCCTCAGCCTGGCCATCCTGGCCGGCTGCGCATCCAAAGGCACGCGCGCGCCGGTCGTCGACCTGGCCGGCGGCCAGCCGTCCGCGGCCGCCCAGCCGGGTGGCAGTTATGTCGTCAAGCCGGGCGATACGCTCTACAAGATCGCGCGCGCCAACAACGTCGATATCGAGAACATCAAGCGCTGGAACAACCTCAGCGATCCCAACCAGATTTCGGTGGGGCAAGTGCTGAAGATGTCCGGTTCGTCGGGCGGTGTCGCGCAACCCGCGCCCATTGCCAGCAACAAGGCGCAGCCGCGCCCGCTGGACCAGCCGGCCGATACCTCGGGCACCGCCACGGCATCACTGCCGCCGCCCGCGCCCGCTCCCACGCCCGCTGAAACCAAGCCGGCCACGCGCGCGGCCGACGCCGGCGTGATCAACTGGGCCTGGCCGGCCGGCGGGCAGATCATGCAGGGCTTCAACAACAACAGCAAGGGCATCGACATCGCCGGCGCGCTGGGCGACCCCGTCACCGCCGCGGCGGATGGCAAGGTCATGTACAGCGGCAACGGTGTGCGCGGCCTGGGCAACCTGATCATCGTCAATCACCAGAACGGCTTCATCACGGCCTACGCGCACAACCGCACGCTGCTCGTGAAGACTGGCCAGGACGTCAAGCGCGGCGCCAAGATCGCCGAGATCGGCCAGAGCGACACCACTTCGCCGCGCCTGCATTTCGAGATCCGCCGTCAGGGCACGCCCGTGGATCCGATGCAGTACCTGCCCGCCAAATGACGCCTACCCTGGTATTCGACCTCGAGACCATTCCCGACGCGGATGGCCTGCGCAAGCTCAACGGCTGGAGCGCGGACGTCCCCGACGCCGAAGTGGTCGAGCGCGCGCTGACCGCGCGCCGCGAGGCCGTGGGGCATGATTTCCTGCCGCTGCACCTGCACAAGGTCGCGGTGGTGGGCTGCGTGTTCCGCGACGACCAGGGCTTTCGCGTCAAGACGCTGGGCCAGGCGGACGATCCGGAAGCCGCCTTGCTGGCCGGCTTCTTCAAGACCATCGAGCGCTACACGCCCAAGCTGGTCAGCTGGAACGGTTCCGGCTTCGACCTGCCGGTGCTGCACTACCGCAGCCTGATCCAGGGCGTGCCCGCGCCGCGCTACTGGGACATGGGCGAGGAAGACCGCGATTTCAAGTTCAACAACTACATCTCGCGCTATCACTCCCGCCACACCGACCTGATGGACCTGCTGGCCAAGTACAACGGCCGCGCCAACGCGCCGCTGGACGAGCTGGCCAAGCTGTGCGGCTTTCCGGGCAAGCTCGGCATGGACGGCAGCAAGGTCTGGGAGGCCTGGAGCCAGGGCCGCGCCGACGAGGTCCGCGCCTATTGCGAAACGGACGTGGTCAACACCTGGCTGGTGTATTGCCGCTTCCGCTTCCTGCGCGGTGAACTCGACCGCACCGCCTACGACGCCGAGATCGCGCTGGTGCGCGACACGCTGACGGCCAGCGAGGCGCCGCACTGGAAGGAATACATGGCGGCCTGGGACGCCAGCTGAGTGGCGCGCGGTTGGCGCGACAGGCTCGACAGACGGGGTCCGCTGGGCCCCGTTTTCACGTCCAGCACTGGCGCAATCGACTGAAACATAGCTTGCGGGGGCGAAACCTGGATGAAACCGGGCCGATCGCACAATGGCCTCGCTTTCTTCACTTTCAGGAGACCTACATGTCCCGATTCGCACTCCGCTCCAACCTGGCCGCGCTTGCCATGGTCGCCGCCGCCGGCGGCTTGCTGGCCGCTCCCGTCATGGCGGCGGCGCCCGCCGACGGTGGCCCCGCCGCCATGCACGAAGGCCATCGTGGCGGCGGCTTCCACAAGGGCATGCGCGACGGCCTGTGGATCCCGGGCCTGGGTCCCGTGTCCAAGGCGCAGCTCGACCAGCTCAAGCTGGATGACAAGCAGCAGGCCCTGGTCAAGACCGCGCAGGACGGCCAGCGCAGCCTGCACGAAGCCATGCGCGCTTCCGGCGGCCAGCGCCACGATCTGCTCAAGGCGCAGCTGGACAGTGGCAAGCTGGACCCGCGCGCGCTGCTCGAGCAGTCCGATAAATCGCGCGATCAGTTCGGCACGCAGGCCAAGCAGGTGCGTGACCAATGGCTGGCCGTGTGGGACAGCCTGAACGACGCCCAGCGCACCCAGGTGACCCAGATGCTCAAGGAGCGCCAGGCCAAGATGCAGGAGCGCCACGCCCGCATGGAAGGCCGCCATGGCAAGGGTCCGGGCAATGCCCCGGGCGCCGTGCCGCCGCCGCCGGCCGCGCCCGCCGCCAATTGAGGAGGATCCGGCCGGACGGCCATGCCCTCCGGCTCCGCCCCTGCCGGCGCCCCAGGTGAGGCCGCGCCCGCCAACCCCGTCCCGCCAGCCCGCGGGGCGGGGTTTTTCTTTGCGTGCCCCGGACCGCGGCGCGCAGGCCCCATTTTGAGGCGGCCCCGCCTGTGCACGTGGCGCGGCGCACCGCGATGGTGCGCAGCGCCGCGCGGATTCAGCGCGGCGCCAGTGTGCTGACACGCAGATGAAACCTGGCACGGACATTGCTTGAGGAAAGGTGAGCCGGTTACCTGCCGTTGCAAGACCGGCCTGACGGATGCGCCCATGGCCTTCCTCCTCTCGTCAAATCCGATCAGGACACCGCACCATGAAGAAGACGTTGCTAGCCTTGCCCGTTGCGCTTGCCGCTTGTTTCGTTGCAACGGCCCAGGCCGAACCCACCGACCTGGGCGGCGGTTTCTCGCTCAGCGGCAATGCCACGATCGCCAGCGACTACCGCTTCCGCGGCTATTCGCAGACCGACTTCCGGCCGGCCGCACAACTGGGCTTCGACCTGAACCACAGTTCCGGCTTCTACCTGGGCAACTGGAACTCCAACGTGTCCAGCTTCGTCTTCACCGACGGCAACCTTGAAATGGACTTCTACGGCGGCTGGAAGGGCGACGTGGGCGGTGGCTTCACGCTCGATGCCGGCGTGCTGCACTACTACTATCCGGGTTCCAGCTCGCCCAAGGGCGGCAACTACAACAACACCGACCTGTACCTGGCCGGGACCTACGGCAACTACACGCTGAAGTACTCCTACACGCCCAGCGACTTCTTCAGCACGCCCGACAGCAAGGGCACCTGGTACCTGGACGGCACCGCCAACTTCGACCTGGGCGACGGCTGGGGCCTGGTGGGGCACCTGGGTTACCAGAAGCTCAAGAACCAGGTCAACATGGACGGCGATTCCATCAGCCATTACGTCGACTACAAGCTCGGGGTGACCAAGGACCTGAAGGGCTGGGTGCTGGGCCTGGCGGCGGTGGGCGCCACCAAGGACAACTGGCTGCCGACCAAGTACGGCCATCCGTCGGGCCGCCTGGGCGCGGTGTTCTCGGTGTCGCGCTCGTTCTGATTCCCATCCGTGGCGGCGCCCTGACCGGCGCCGGCTTTGGGGGGCTTGATGGAGACTGCCCGGCGGGCCGTCTCCGGCAAGTCCCCCTTTTTTCCGGGGGCGGGCGCGGCCTGGTAAATATACTGGGCGCTTCATCGCCAGACGCCAGATGCCCCAATGATCGAAACCCGCCTGTTGCGGCAATTCATCGCCGTTGCCGAAGAGCTGCACTTCAACCGCGCCGCCGAGCGCTTGCACATGGCCCAGCCGCCCTTGAGCCAGGCGATACGCCGCCTCGAACAGGAGATCGGCTCGGCCCTGTTTGAGCGCAATAACCGCAGCGTGGCGTTGACGCCCGCGGGTGCCGCCTTTCTCGAGACGGCGCGCGGCACCTTGGCCGCGCTGGAGGAGGGCGTCGCGCACACGCGCCGGGTGGCGCAGGGCATGGCGGGGCACTTGACGCTCACCTTCCTCAATATCGCGCCCTATGCCGAACTGCTGCGTGCCTTGCGCGACTATCGCCGCGATACGCCGGCGGTCGCCTTCACGCTGCGCGAGGCTTCGACGCGCGAGCAGGTGGCTGCGCTGGAAAGCGGCGCGGCCGATGTCGGCTTCCTGCGCACGCCCGGCACGACGACGCCGGATCTATGCCTGGAGCCCATCCTGCGCGAACCGATCGTCGTGGCGCTGCCCGCGGGCCATTCGCGGGCGGGGCAGGACGCGGTTGCGCTGGCGTCCCTGGCGGACGAGGCGTTCGTGGCGTCGCCGCGGGCGTCGGGCCAGGGCTTTCACGACCAATTGGTGCAGTTGTGCCGGACCGCGGGCTTCGCGCCGCGGATCGTGCAACATGGCCGCCAGTTGCAGACGCTGGTGGCGCTGGTGGCGGCGGGCTTCGGCATCGCCATGCTGCCGGCGTCGTTGGCGCTGCCTGACCGGTCCGATATCGTGTTCCGGCCATTGCTGGCGGACGCGCCGGATAGCCTGCTGCAACTGGAGCTGCTGATGGCATGGAACCATGTCCGCGTCTCGCCGGTGAGGGATCGCTTCATCGACGCGATCCGGCGGGCCATGGTCGGCTGAGAAATAAGACAAAAAACGTCTCACTGAACCATAAACAAGATATTTTACGAACCGCATCGCGATCCCTAAGCTCAGAGGCATCTTCCTTTTCCGAGTCCGGGGTCGCGATGCCTGCCGCCGTTTACCTGTTTTCCCTTTGCACGTTTGCCTTTGGCCTGTCCGAGTTCGTGGTGGCCGGGCTGGTGTCGGCCATGGCCCATGACCTGCTGGCGCCGGTCCAGGCCGTGGGCGGGGCGGTCGCCGCCTATGCTCTCGGCGCTGCCGTGGGCGCACCGTTCCTGACCGCATTGGCGGCGGGATGGCAGGACCGCCGCCAGCTGGCGCTGGCGATGGCGGCGCTGACGATCGGCAGCGCCGCCATCGGCCTGGCCTCGACGCTGAGCGGCGTTCTGGTCCTGCGCTTCGCGGTGGGCCTGGCGCATGGCGTCTTCATGGCGGTGGCGTCGGATGCCGCGACGCGCCTGGTCGGCCCGGCGCGCGCGGGCAGGGCGCTGTCGCTGGTGTGGCTGGGGCTGACACTGGCATTGGCCGTCGGGGTGCCGCTGGGCACCTATCTCGGCAGTGTCTGGTCGTGGCGTGCCGTGTTCCTGGCGATGGCGGCGCTCGGGCTGCTGGGCATGGGCGGCCTGCTGCTGCTGATGCCGCCGCGTCCGCCTGCGGGCCAGGCCGCCGGCGCGGCTGCCGCGCTGCGTGCCCTGCGGCACCCGCAAATGCTCATGACGGCCGGCGTGGGCGCCCTGGTCAGCGTTGCGGTGTTCGCCTTTTTCACCTTCATTTCGCCTTATCTGCTGCAGGTGGCGTCGGCCGATGCGCGCTGGTTGAGCCTGGCGATGCTGCTGTTCGGCGCGTGCACGGTCGGCGGCAATCTGCTGGGAGGCTATCTGGCCGATGGGCCGGCGCCCGATCGCAATGCACAGAGGGCGTTGGCCGCGCTGGCCCTGAACCTCTGCGGCCTGTTCCTGCTGCGGCATTCGCCGGTCGCGGTGGCGGCGTTGGCGGGAGGGCTGGGGCTGTGCTTTTTTGCCATCGTCACGATGCTGACGCTACGGCTGCTGGCGTTGGCGCGGCGCTATGTTCCGGCGTCCACGGCCGCCGCGGCCGGCTTGAACATCGCGTCGTTCAATCTGGGGACGGCCTTGGGTGGCGCGTTGGGCAGCTTGGTGATCGCGGCGGGAGGCCTCGCCGGCCTGCCGCTGGCGGGGGCGGCGGCGGCCGTGGTCGCGGCGGCGGCGCTGCGCTGGCAGGCGGCCAGGACCCCGCTGAGGCATGCCGCCTGATTCCTCTTACAATGCCGGGTTGCGTGAATTTTCTGGACTGCGTGAGATGTCTGACGTTTTGAGTATCGAATCCCTGGACCTGGAAGCCCGGGGTATCGCCCGCCGCGATGGCAAGGTCGTGTTCGTGGAAGGCGCCTTGCCCGGCGAGCGGGTCACGGCGACCACCGTGCGCCGCAAGCCGTCCTATGAAATCGCGCGGGTCGACCAGGTCATGCGCCCGTCGTCGCAGCGCGTCGCGCCGCGCTGCCCGCATTTCGGCGTCTGTGGCGGCTGTGCCATGCAGCATCTCGAACCGTCCACGCAGGTGGCGATCAAGCAGCGTTCGCTCGAAGACACCTTCTGGCACGTCGGCAAGCTGCGTCCGGCCCGCATCCTGGCGCCGCTGCATGGCCCGACCTGGGGCTACCGCTACCGCGCCCGCCTGTCGGTGCGCGTGGTGCCCAAGAAAGGCGGGGTGCTGGTGGGCTTTCACGAGCGCAAGAGCAGCTACGTGGCCGACATGCGCGAATGCCACGTGCTGCCGCGCCACGTCAGCGACCTGCTGATGCCGCTGCGCGCCATGATCGCGTCGATGTCCGCGCCCGACCGCCTGCCGCAGGTGGAAGTGTCGCTGGGCGACGGCGTGACCGCGCTGGTGCTGCGCCACCTGCTGCCGCTGACCGACCACGACATCGCCGTGCTGCGCGCCTTCGCCGACAAGCACGATGTGCAATGGTGGCTGCAGCCCAAGGGCCCGGACACGGTGCATCCGCTGGTGCCCGAGCATCGCGACGCGCTGACCTACACCATGCCCGAGTTCGGCCTGCGCATGCCGTACCGGCCGACCGACTTCACCCAGGTCAACCACGCCATCAACCGCGCGATGGTGTCGCGCGCGCTGCAATTGCTGGAAGTGCAGCCGACCGACCGCGTCGCCGACCTGTTCTGTGGCCTGGGCAACTTCACGCTGCCGCTGGCCACCCAGGGCCGCGAGGCCGTGGGCGTGGAAGGCAGCAAGGCGCTGACCGACCGCGCCCATGAGGCCGCCGCGCGCCACGGGCTGGGCGAGCGCACCAGTTTCGCCACCCTCAACCTGTTCGAGGTGGACGTCGAATGGCTGCGCGGCCTGGGCTTCTTCGACCGCATGCTGATCGATCCGCCGCGCGAAGGCGCGCAGGCCGTGGCGCAGGCGCTGTCGCAACTGAAGGCCGAGGAACGCCCGCGCCGCATCGTCTACGTGTCCTGTAATCCCGCCACGCTGGCGCGCGACGCCGCCATCATGGTGCATGAGGGCGGCTACCTGCTCAAGAGCGCCGGTGTCATCAACATGTTCCCGCACACCGGGCACGTGGAGTCCATTGCCGTGTTCGAATCGCTGGATGCCGAGGGCGTGCGCGAAGTGCAGGAGCGCGCCCGCCAGCGCGCCTTGCAGCAGGCTGCCGAGGCGGCGGCCGCCGAAGCGGAAAAGGAAGCAGCGGCTGCCGAGAAGGCCGCGTCCAAGCAGGCGGCCACCGAGGCCTACCACGCCCGCGTCGCGGCCGAAGGCGAGGCGCCGGCGCAAAGCCAGGCGTGAGACCCCGACCCGGCGTGGACCGGGCCGCATGCAAGAAGGGCAGGCCGGTTGGCTTGCCCTTTTTTCTTAGTGGGAGCGCCCCAGGTCTTCCAGGATGGGGCAGTCGGGTCGATCATCCCCGTGGCAGTTGTGCGCCAGGTGCTTGAGCGTGGCCGCCATGTCGCGCAGGGCGCAGGCCTTGCGCTCCAGTTCGGCCACGTGTTCGAGCGCGATGCGCTTGACGTCGGCGCTGGCGCGGCTGCGGTCGCGCCACAACGCCAGCAGCTCGTTCATCTGCTCCACCGAGAAGCCCAGGTCGCGCGCGCGCCGCACGAAGCGCAGCGTATGCAAGTCATGCTCGCTGTAGACGCGGTAGCCCGAATCCTTGCGCAACGCCGGGCCGATCAGGCCGATGCTTTCGTAGTAGCGGATCATCTTGGCGGAGATGCCGGATTCCTGGGCGGCTTGTCCGATGTTCATGTGAGGTCTCCTGGTTGGCTGGCGCGTCAGTGCGCGGCGCGCGGGCGGAAGGTCTTCAGGCGCAGCGCGTTGCCCAGCACGAACACGCTGGACAGCGCCATGGCGCCGGCCGCGAAGATCGGCGACAGCGACAGGCCGTAGGCCGGGTACAGCGCGCCCGCCGCCAGCGGGATCAGCGCGGCGTTGTAGGCGAAGGCCCAGAACAGGTTCTGGCGGATATTGGCCAGCGTGGCGCGGCTGAGCGCGATGGCGTTGGGCACGCCGTGCAGGTCGTCGGCCATCAGCACCACGGACGCGGCCTCGATGGCGACGTCGGTGCCGGTGCCGATGGCGATGCCGGTATCGGCCGCGGCCAGCGCCGGCGCGTCGTTGATGCCGTCGCCGACAAAGGCCAGCTTGCGGCCGCCGGCGCGCAGCGCGGTGATGGCCTCGACCTTGCCGTCGGGCAGCACTTCGGCGCGCACTTCGTCGATGCCCAGCTGGCGCGCCACGGCCTGCGCCGTGTGGCGGTTGTCGCCGGTGATCATGGCGGTCTTCAGGCCCTGCGCGTGCAGCGCCGCGATGGCGTCCACGGCCGACGGCTTGACCGGGTCGGTCACGGCGATCATGGCGGCGGCCTTGCCATCGATGGCGACGTAGATCGGCGTCTTGCCCTCGTTGCCCCACTGCTCGGCGCGCTGGCCGAAGGCGCTGACGTCCACGCCGCGCTCGGCCATCAGCCGGTCGGCGCCTGCCAGCACGCGCTTGCCGGCCACGCTGGCTTCGACCCCGGCGCCGGTGATGGCAGCGAAGCCTTCGGCCGGCAGCAGGTCGATCTTGCGGTCGGCGGCGGCCGCCACGATGGCCAGCGCGATCGGGTGCTCGGAGCGCGCCTGCACCGACGCGACCCATTGCAGCACGTCCGCATCACGGAAGCCTGCGGCCGGCTCCAGTTCGGTCAGGGTCGGCTTGCCCAGCGTCAGCGTGCCGGTCTTGTCGAAGGCCACCACCTGCACGTCGCGCAGCGTCTGCAACGCGTCGCCCTGGCGGAACAGCACGCCCATTTCGGCGGCGCGGCCGGTCCCGACCATGATCGAGGTCGGCGTGGCCAGGCCCATGGCGCAAGGGCAGGCGATGATCAGCACCGCCACCGCGTTGACCAGCGCATGCGACAACGCCGGCGCCGGCCCCAGGAAAAGCCAGGCCAGGAAGGTCAAGAGCGCCATGCCCATCACGGCCGGCACGAACCAGGCGGTGACCTGGTCGACCAGCGCCTGGATCGGCAGGCGCGCGCCCTGGGCGGCTTCGACCATGCGGATGATGCGCGCCAGCATGGTGTCGGCGCCGGTGTGGGTGACGCGCAGCGTGAAGCTGCCCGACGTATTGAGCGTGCCGCCGGTGGCCTGCATGCCCGGCTGCTTTTCCACCGGCACCGGTTCGCCGGTCAGCATCGACTCGTCGACGTACGAGCTGCCTTCGATGATCTCGCCGTCCAGCGGGATCTTCTCGCCGGGACGCACCACCACGATATCGCCCTTGCGCACCTGTTCGATGGCGATGTCCTGCGGCTGGCCGTCGCGCAGCACGCGCGCGGTGCGCGGCTGCAGGCCGATCAGGCGCTTGATGGCGGCGCCGGTCTTGCCCTTGGCGCGCGCTTCCAGCGTGCGGCCAAGCAGGATCAGCGTGACGATGACGGCGGCGGCTTCGTAATAGACGTTGCGGGCGCTTTCCGGCAGCCAGTCCGGCGCGAAGGTGGCGACCACCGAGTAGCCCCATGCCGCGCCGGCGCCCAGCGCCACCAGCGAGTTCATCTCGGGGGCGCGGCGCCACAGCGCCACCAGGCCCTTGCTGAAGAAGTGGCGGCCGGGCCAGGCCAGCACGGCCGTGGTCAGCACGAACTGCAATAGCCAGCTGTTCTGCTGGCCGATGTTGGCCAGCACCCAGTGGTGCATGGCGGGGATCAGGTGCGAGCCCATTTCCAGGGCGAACACGGGCAGCGTCAGCACCAGCGCGGCGATGAAGGCGCGCTGCAGGCGCCGCGCCTCGGCGTCGCGCGCCTCGGACTGGCGTTCGGCGTGGTCGTCCTGCGCGGCGATCGGGCGCGCCTCGTAGCCCATCTTGACCACGGCCTCGACCAGGGCGTCGGGCTGGGCCGCGGCCGGGTCATAGGCCACCAGGGCGCGTTCGGTGGCCAGGTTGACCTGCGCCTGGGCGACGCCCGGGACGCGGGTCAGGGCCTTTTCCACGCGCTTCACGCAGGACGCGCAGGTCATGCCCTCGATGGCAAGTTCAAGCTCGACGGAAGGGTTGGCAACGCTCATGGCAGTCTCGGTTGAGGTAGGAAGACCTCAGTTTCATCCTTCCAATGATGGGAAGGTCAAGGATTATTCTACGCTTGACCTTCCTATAATGGGAAGGTCTAAGCTGGATTCCAGTTCGCACCGAAGGCGGCGCGACCATCCTTGATTCACACGGAGAACACCATGAGCATCCAATTCCAAGTCCTCGACATGACCTGCGGCCATTGCGTCAAGACCATCACCGGCGCGGTGACGGCAGCCGTGCCGGGGGCCAGCGTGGCGGTGGACCTGTCCACGCACCGCGTGACGGTCACCGGCAGCGACCAGGCCGACAAGGTCGAAGCCGCCATCCGCGACGCCGGCTACGAGCCGCAGCCGGTGTAAGGGTGGGCCGCCGCCAGGCGTATGATAGATAACGTCTGGCGGCGATGAACTTGTTATTGTCAAAAACTATCAATCAATTAAACTAATTAAATTTGATTAATTGATAGTTGGGATTTATCATTCTTTCCATGGTGGTTGAACAGACCCCGCTACCCCAAGGAGAGATTGAATGCTGCAAAACCGTGAAGGCCAACGTGTTCCCAACGTAACGTTCCCCGTCCGCGAGGGCAACACCTGGAAGAAGGTCACGACCGACGACCTGTTCAAGAACAAGACGGTCGTGGTCTTTTCGCTTCCCGGCGCTTTCACGCCGACCTGCTCGTCGACCCACTTGCCGCGCTACAACGAACTGGCTCCGGCCTTCTTCGCCGCCGGCGTCGACAGCATCGTCTGCGTGTCGGTCAACGACACCTTCGTCATGAACGAATGGGCCAAGGACCAGGAATCGGCCAACATCACGCTGCTGCCCGACGGCAACGGCGAATTCACCGAAGGCATGGGCATGCTGGTCGACAAGAGCGACCTGGGCTTCGGCAAGCGCAGCTGGCGCTATTCCATGCTGGTCAAGGACGGCGTGGTGCAGAAGATGTTCATCGAGCCCGAAAAGGAAGGCGACCCGTTTGAAGTGTCGGATGCCGATACCATGCTGGCCCACTTCGCCCCGTCGGCCAAGAAGCCCGACCAGGTCGTGGTGTTCTCCAAGCCCGGCTGCCCGTTCTGCGTGGAAGCCAAGGCGCTGCTCGAAGACAAGGGCTATGCCCCGATCGAGATCCCGCTGGAGAACAAGGTGCGCGGCCGCGTGATCGGCGCCGTGTCCGGCAAGGGCACCGCTCCGCAGGTGTTCATCAACGGTTCGCTGATCGGCGGCCTGGAAGACCTGAAGGCGCACTTCGCCTGATGCTGGCCGGGAAGGGGACGCAGTCCCTTTCCCTTGCCGCGGCCGCTCCCGCAAGGAGCGGTCCGGCGCGCCGGTTTCCCTTTTTCCGCATCTTCGCGCGGCCCCGAGCGGTGCCGCGGGACGGCGTTCGTCCCGAGGGTGCGCAACAAGGCGGAATCCGCCTTTGACAACGTTTGCTCCACGCCACACCGGGGGATCCACTCATGAAGACTTTGCACACCGATATCGCCGTCCTGGGCGCTGGCACCGCCGGCCTGGCCGCCTACCGCGCCGCCAAGGCCGCGGGCAAGCGCGCGCTGCTGATCGAAGGCGGCCCCTACGGCACCACCTGCGCCCGGGTCGGCTGCATGCCGTCCAAACTGCTGATCGCGGCCGCCGAGGCCGCGCACCAGGCGGCGCACACCGCGCCGTTCGGCGTGCACGTCGAGGGCGAGGTCACGGTCAACGGCGAAGAGGTGATGGACCGCGTCAAGCGCGAGCGCGACCGTTTCGTCGGCTTCGTGCTCGAGGGCGTGGAGAACATCCCGGCGGAAGACAAGATCCGCGGCTATGCCCGCTTTGAATCGGACACGGTGCTGCGGGTCGACGACCACACCGAGATCCATGCGTCCCGCGTGGTGATCGCGACCGGCTCGCGGCCGTCGGTGCCGCCGCCGTTCCGCGGGCTGGGCGACCGCCTGGTGCTGAACGACGACGTATTCGCCTGGGATGACCTGCCGCGCCGCGTGGCGGTGTTCGGCCCCGGCGTGATCGGGCTGGAGCTGGGCCAGGCGCTGGCGCGGCTGGGCGTCGAGGTGCGCGTGTTCGGCGTCAGCGGCAGCCTGGGCGGCATCAGCGATCCGCAGGTGCGCCACAGCGCCCGCAAGATCTTCCAGCAGGAGTTCTACCTGGACCCGGATGCGCGCGTACTGGAAACCCAGCGCGTCGGCGACGAGGTCGAGGTGCGCTACGTGGCGCTGGACAACAGCGAACGCACCGAGCGCTTCGACTACGCGCTGGTGGCCACCGGCCGCCGCCCCAATGTGGACGGCCTGGGCCTGGAGAACACCTCGCTGCAGTTGAACGCGCAAGGGGTGCCGTTGTTCGACCGCGACACCATGCAGGCGGGCGCTTCGGCGATCTTCATCGCCGGCGACGCCAACGCCGACGCGCCGCTGCTGCACGAGGCCGCCGACGAAGGCCGTATCGCCGGCGAGAACGCGGCGCGCTATCCCGAAGTGCGCCAGGGGTTGCGCCGCGCGCCGCTGGCGGTGGTGTTCTCGGACCCGCAGATCGCGCTGGCCGGGCAGGGCCACGCCCGCCTGACGCCGGGCACTTTCGTGACGGGCGAGGTCGATTTCGGCGACCAGGGCCGCTCGCGGGTGATGCTGAAGAACCGTGGCCTGCTGCACGTGTACGCCGATATCGCCACCGGCCGTTTTCTGGGCGCGGAGATGGTCGGCCCCAGCGCCGAGCACATCGGCCACCTGCTGGCGTGGGCGGTGCAGCAGGAGCTGACCGTGGCGCGCATGCTGGAAATGCCGTTCTACCATCCGGTCATCGAGGAAGGCCTGCGCACCGCGCTGCGCGACGCGGCCGCCAAGCTGGCGCGGGCGCAGGAAGCGCTGCGCCAGGTGGAGGCGGAAGACGCCGCGGCCTGAACGCCGTCTCCATGCAAAAGGGCTGCCCCGTGGGCAGCCCTTTTTCGTTCCGGCCTGAAATCAGTCGTCGGACTGCTTCTTGGGCGCGGGGAACGGATTCTCGCGGAATTGCAGCGTGAAGCCGGCGCGTTCGTCCTGGCCCAGCTCACGCGCCAGGTAGGGCATGGTCTGCTTGAGGGCGTCGTGCAGCGTCCACGGCGGGTTGATCAGGAACATGCCGCTGCCGTGCAGGCCGTAGCCGTCGATGGTGGCCTTCTTGACGGTGAGGGTGGCGTGCAGCCAGCTCTTGACCTTGAGGTTCTCGAAGTGACGCGCCATTTCGCTGGCCTCGCGCCGCTGCACCAGCGGATACCAGACGGCGATGGTGCCGGTGGCGAAGCGTTTGACGCATTCCTTGACGGTGACCAGCGTGCGGCGGTAGTCGTTCTTGTCTTCATAGGACGGGTCGATCAGCACCATGCCGCGGCGCGTCGGCGGCGGCAGCAGGGCCTTGACGCCCTCGAAGCCGTCGTCGCCGTAGATGGTGGTCTGGCGCTGCGCGGTGCGGTCCATGTGTTCGAGGTTGCCGACCAGCGTGTCGATCTCGGTCGGGTGCATTTCGAACAGGCGCAGGCGGTCGGACGGGCGCAGCGCGTCCAGCGTCAGCCAGGGCGAGCCGGGGTAGCGCTTGAGACGGCCGTTGGTGTTGAAGGCGCGGATGCGGGCGACGTAGTCGGCCAGCAGGGGCGGCAGGTCGTCGCGTTCCCACAGGCGGCCGATGCCATCGGCGAATTCCGAGGTCTTGGCGGCCCAGTCGCTGTCCAGGCTGTAGAGGCCGGCGCCCGCGTGGGTGTCGATGACCCAGTAGGGCGCGTCCTTGCGGTTGAAGTAGTCCAGGGTGTGGACCAGGATGGCGTGCTTGAGCACGTCGGCGTGGTTGCCGGCGTGGAAGGCGTGGCGATAGCTGAACACGGGGCGGGGGCCTCAGGCGGCCGGCCGGATGGCGGCCAGTTCGTCGGTGAAGATGCCGTCGATGCCCCAGTCGAGCAGCAGGCGCGCGCGCTCGGGGTCGTTGACGGTCCAGGCGGCGATGCGGTAGCCGGCGGCGTGCACGGCGTCGATCAGTTCGCGCGTGGCGTCCTTCTGGTTGATGTTCAGGGCGACACAGTCGTACTTGACCAGGCGGTCGAGCCAGTCGGCCGGCACCTTCTCGACCAGCAGGGCGCGCGGCAGTTCGGGCGCGGCGTCCTTGGCGGCCTGCAGGGCTTCCTCGGCGAAGGAGGACAGCAGGGGGGCCACGGCGGCGCCTTTCCAGAGTTCACGGGCTGCCAGGGCGACGGCGGCGCCGGTCTCGGCTTCGCGGCCGGGGCAGGGCTTGATCTCGACGTTGCTGGCGATGCCGTTGGCGACGGTGTAGCGGGCCACGGCGGCGAAGGTGGGCAGGGGCTCGCCGGCGTAGGCGGCGGAGTGCCAGCTGCCGAAGTCCAGTTGCGCCAGTTCGCTGAAGGTCTTGGCGGCGGCGGGACCGTGGCCGTTGGAGGTGCGGTCGACGACGTCGTCGTGCATCAGGACCAGGACGTTGTCACGGCTGAGCTTGACGTCGTATTCGAACATGGTGAAGCCGTGTTCGGCGCCGACGCGCATGGCGGCGAGGGTGTTCTCCGGGGCCAGGCGGCCGCCGCCGCGGTGGGCGATGTGGCGGGAATAGGGCCAGGTGGGGAGGGATGCGGTCATTTCTGTTGATGCTTTGGGGTTCTTTGGGACAGGGTGGAAGGATACTCTGTTCTGGGGGTTCCTTTCCTTTCGTGCGGGGGCGGGTTTTGCTTCGTGCCTGTGTGGCGGCTTCGGTTCTTTTGGGCGCGGCTGCGGGGCCGTGGCGCGGGGCCGGGGCTACGAGGCTTGTCCGGCGCCTGCGCGCCGGACAGCGCATCCTCATCCTTGTCGCCTGCGGCTCCTTCGGATTCCGTCGCGCGCGCCTCTACACGCCCCGGCCCCGCGCCACGGCCCCACAGCCGCTCGCGGTGGTGAAAGTTCGGGGCGTCGCTGGGGCGGGGGGTGTGCTTGGGCTTCGTGGGAAGGATTGCGGCGCTTGAAGGATTTGCTGGCGCCCGTCCGACAAGGCCGCCCTGCGCGGCCTTGTCGGACATACGTGGTGGCTGCTCGCGCGGGCGCATCCTGGGGCGGGAGGTGGGATTTGCGGGCGGGGAGCCTGTCGCCTTGAGGGCAGGGGCGACCTTCGTAGGGTTGCGCCGCCGCAGGCGCCTGGCGCTTATTTCATCGGGGCCTTGTCCTGGGAGACGTCCATGATCATGCGGGCGGCCAGGTAGAGGCGGGGGACGATGGAGGGGATCTGGATGTATTCGGCGTCGTTGGAGTGGGCGCCGAAGCCGCTCAGGCCCATGCCTTCGATGACGGGGCCGCGGGCCTTGAGGGCGGCGAAGGCGGCGTCGGTGCCGCCGCCGCTGGCGCGGTCGATGACTTTCATGGGCAGGCCGAGTTCTTGGTAGATGGCGACGCCGTGGTTGGCGAGGGCGCGCGAGGCGGGGGTGGCTTCCAGCGGCGGGCGGCGCACTTCGAATTTGAGGCTGACCTTGGCGTCGGGCAGCAGCTTTTTCTGGATGCGTTCCTGCAAGGTGCGTTCCAGGGCGTCGAAGTCGGCGACCTTGAGGGCGCGGGCATCGGCCTGGGCGGTGGCCTGGCCGGGGATGACATTGCGGTTGGTGCCGGCCTGGGCCACGGTCCAGTTCAGTTTCAGACCTTCCTCGGGCTTGGACAGGTCTTTCAGTTGCAGGATCTGGTGGGACAGCTCGGTCAGGGCGTTGACGCCGCCCTCGGGACGGGCGCCGGCGTGCGAGGTCTTGCCCTGCACGGTCAGGTAGGCGGCGCCGATGCCGCTGGTGGCCAGGGTCAGGCGGCCCTCGGCGCCGCCGCCTTCGAAGGAGAAGACGGCGTCCTGGTCGGCGCCCAAGCGGGTGATGGTGGCGCGGGCGCCGGGAGAGCTGATTTCTTCGTCGCCGTTGATCAGCACGGTCAGGGTGCCGTAGTCCTTGAAGTCCAGTTTCTGCAGCAGGGCCAGGGTGTGCAGGATGGTGGCCACGCCGTGTTTGTCGTCGGCGATGCCCAGGCCGTAGGCGCGGTCGCCATCGATGCGGAAGGGCTGGTCCTTGAGCATGCCGTTGCGGTAGACGGTGTCCATGTGCGCGATCAGCATGATCTTCTTCTGGCCGCTGCCCTTGAATTCGGCGTGCACCATCGGGCCGACGCGCTCCGGCGTGTCATCCAGGCGGAAGATGTCGGCGGGTTGAATGATCTCGACCTTGCCGCCCAGGGCCTTGAAGCGTTCGCCGATGAGCGCGGCGATGCGTTCCACGCCCTCCACGTCCTTGCTGCCCGATTCGATGCCGACCAGGTCGCGCATGGTGTCCAGCATGGGCTGCTGCTGGGCCTTGGCGGCGTCGTGCACGGCGGCCAGCGGGGCGGCCTGAAGGGCGGACGCGCCGCCCAGGCAGGCCAGGGCAAGGAGGGCGCGAAGGACGAGCGGACGTGAAGACGGGAGCGGCATCGAAAGTCACCTCTGCATGAAAAAGGGGAAGGATGGCGCCGGCCACGGCGTGGCGGCCCGGGTTTCACGATACGAGTGGGGACGGAAGGCGAAAACCGGGGTTTCCCGGGTTGACCGGGACGGGCTTCCGTGGGGGTGGAAACCCCGTGCCGCGGGGGCGGGAGGGGCGCTGGGCGCACCGGTGTAAGCAGACGCTGCGGGACGAATGAGAAATGCTAAAATCCGCCCGCTGACCCGGTTTGACCGGTATGGGAATAGGGCGAATGAGATTCGCCTTTTTTTATGCGTTTTCGTGCGGCCCGGGCGGAAGTCTCCTCCCGAGTGCGGCAACAGGGATTCCATGTTCGAATTTATTCGCAGCCACCGGCGCTGGATGCAGTTCATCCTGCTGCTTCTGATTGTGCCGTCCTTCTTCCTCGTTGGGATCCAGGGCTATGAGAGCTTCATGCGCAAGGAGCCGGAATTGGCGACGGTCGCCGGCCAGCCGATTTCCCGCGCGGAGTTCGACCAGGCGCACCGCAACCAGCTGGAACAGTATCGCCAGCGCCTGGGGGCGCAGTTCGACCCGGCCGTGATCGACACGCCGCAGCTGCGCGAAGCGCTGCTGAACCAGCTGATCAACCAGCGCCTGCTGGCGAACGTGGCCGTGGACAACCGCTTCTCGGTGTCCGATGAAACGCTGCGCAACACCATTGCCGCGATTCCGGAAGTGCAGGACAACGGCCGCTTCTCGCCCGAGCGTTATCGCCAGGTGCTGGCGGCCCAGGGCATGTCGCCGACCTCGTTCGAGGCCGGCCTGCGCCGTGACCTGGCCGTGGCCCGCGTGCTGGAACCGGTCGGCCAGTCGGCCCGCGCGCCGGCGGAGGTGGTGGCTTCGCTCGAAACCGCCCTGACGCAACAGCGCACCGTGCAACTGCGCCGCTTCGCCGCCGCCGACTTCCGCTCGCAAGTGAACGTCACCCCGGCCGACATCCAGGCCTGGTACGACGCCAACAAGCAGCAGTTGCAGGTTCCCGAGCAGGTCCAGGTGCAGTACCTGGTGCTGAACGAGGCCGCCGCCACCGAGGGCGTTCAGGTCAAGGACGAGGACCTGGCGTCGTATTACGAACAGAACAAGAACCGCTTCGGCCAGCCCGAGCGCCGCCGCGCCAGCCACATCATGATCGAAGTGCCCGCGGGCGCTTCGGAAGATGCGCGCAAGGCCGCCCGCGCCAAGGCCGAGGCCCTGGCTACGCAGGCCGCCGCCAATCCGGCGCAGTTCGCCGAGCTGGCCCGCAAGAATTCGCAGGACGCCGGTTCGGCCGCCAATGGCGGCGACCTGGGCTGGCTGGCGCCGGGCATGCTGTCCGGCCCGCTGGAAAAGGCGATCTTCAGCCAGTCCAAGGACCAGGTGTCCGGCGTGGTCGAAAGCCCGTCAGGCTTCCACGTGGTCAAGGTCACCGAGATCCAGCCGGCCGCGATCAAGCCGCTGGCCGAGGTGAAGGACCAGATCACCGCCGAAGTGCGCAAGCAACTGGCCGCCGTGCGTTTCTCGGAAATGGCCAGCCAGCTGAACAAGCAGGTCTACGACCAGCGCGACAGCCTGCAACCGGCCGCCGACGCGGTGGGCCTGAAGCTGCGCACCGCTTCGGGCGTGACGCGCGAGGGCCTGTTGCCCGCCGACCAGGCCGGCCCCGGTTCCGCCGTGGACAGCCCGGACGCCGCGCTGCTGGACAACCCGCGCGTGCGCCAGGTGCTGTTCTCGCCCGACGTGCTGCGTGAAAAGCAGAATTCCGGCGTGATCGAGCTGTCGCCCGACACCATGCTGGCGGTGCGCGTGGCCGCGGTGCAGCCGGCCCATGTGCCGCCGCTGGACAAGGTCAGCGATTCGATTCGCGCCAAGCTGCTGGATGAGCGTTCGGCCGAAGCCGCCAAGAAGGCCGGCGAGGCCGCGCTGGCGGCCGACCAGGCCAACCCGGCCGCCGCGCCGGAAGGCTTCGGCGGTCCGCTGGTGGTGTCGCGCCAGGATCCGAAGAACCTGCCGCGCTCGGTGCTGGACGCCGTGATGCGCCTGCCGGCCGCCAAGTTGCCGGCCTACACCGGCGTGCAGTCGGGCGCCGATTACACGCTGGTGCGCCTGGAGAAGGTCGAGGCCGGCACGGTCGAGGCCGCCGACAAGGAACGCCTGGCGCAGCAATTGGCGGGCGCCTGGGGCCAGGCCGAGAACGAAGCGCTGGTGCGCATGCTGCGCGAGGAATACAAGGTGCAGGTGCTGCCGGCGGCCGCCGAGGCCATCCGCGGCGGCGACGCCTCGCAGCAGGCGGCGGGCTGACCGGCCTGCCGCGTCGCGCGCGGGCCGCCCAGGCCCGCGTCATTGCATCATTGCAGCAAGGGCCGCAGCACCGGCCACACATTGTCCAGCAACCTGGCCTGGGCATCCTCGTTGGGATGGATGCCATCGGCCTGGAACATCGCCCGGTCCGTTGCGATACCTTCCATCAGGAAGGGCACGAGCCGGGCGTTTTCGTCTTTGGCGACGGTCGGGAATACCTGCGAAAAGCGCTGGGTGTAGTCACGGCCATAGTTGGGCGGGATCTGCATGCCGACGATGACCACCTTGGCCTCGGCCTTGCGCGCCGCCTGCGCCATGGTGCGCAGGTTCTGTTCGGTCATGTTCAGCGGCAGCCCGCGCAGGGCGTCGTTCGAACCCAGTTCCAGCACCACCACCGCCGGCTCGTGCTGGCGCAGCAGGGCCGGCAAGCGGGCGACGCCGCCGCTGGTGGTGTCGCCGCTGATGCTGGCGTTGACCACCTTGTACTTCGGGTATTGTTCGGAAAGCCGCGCGGACAGCAGCGGCACCCAGCCGGTGCCGCGCTTGATGCCGTATTCGGCGGCCAGGCTGTCGCCCACCACCAGCACGGTGCGCTGCGCGGAACCCTGGGCCGCGGTGGCGGTCTGAGCGTGGGCGGGCGCCATCAGCGTGGCCGTGGCGAGCGTGGATATCAGTAGTGAACGGCGAATCAGGGGAATCAGGCGCATGGATAGCAAGAATTCGATCGAGGTGAAAGGGCTGGGCAAGCGGGTGGCCGATGCCGGCGGGACGCTGTCTATCCTGGAAGACATCGATTTTACGGTGGCGTCGGGCAGCGCCGTGGCCATCACCGGCAGCTCCGGGTCGGGTAAGTCCACCTTGCTGGGACTGCTGGCCGGGCTGGATGTTCCCAGCAGCGGCAGCGTGCGGCTGGCCGGGCAGGACCTGTTCGCCCTGGACGAGGACGGCCGCGCGCGCCTGCGGGCCAATCACGTGGGGTTCGTGTTCCAGTCGTTCCAGCTGCTGCCGAACCTGACCGCGCTGGAAAACGTCATGCTGCCGCTGGAACTGGCGGGCCAGCCGGCGCGCGAGGCGGCCCAGGCCATGCTCGAGCGCGTCGGCCTGGGCGCGCGCCTGCATCACTATCCGCGCACCCTGTCCGGCGGCGAGCAGCAGCGTGTATCGCTGGCGCGCGCGTTCGTGGTGCGGCCCGACCTGCTGTTCGCCGATGAACCTACGGGCAGCCTGGACGCCGCCACCGGCGTCACCGTCATCGACCTGATGTTCGACCTGCACCGGGAGCACGGCACCACGCTGGTGCTGGTGACGCACGATCCCCAACTGGCGGCGCGTTGCGGCCGGCAGGTGGTGCTGGCGGCGGGACGCATGGCCGCGTAGGCGGGATGCGGCCGGCCCCTGCGGCCCGCGCCGGCGATACCAGCCTGAAACGAAAACGCCACCCGAAGGTGGCGTTTTTGCTTGGCCTTTGGCGCGAGCCTTACTTGGCCTTGGCCACGGCCTGGTTCCAGGCGGCGACGACGGCTTCGTACTCCTTGGCGGCCGCGTCCTGGCTCACCGGGAAGATCTTGATGCTGTTGAAGTCGGGCAGGGTGGTCAGGCTGGCCACCGCGATGTCGCTGCGGGTCGGGCGGCGGAAGTTCTTCACCAGTTGCGCTTCCTGCGCCTCCTTGCTGAGCAGACCGTCGTACAACGCCTTGGCGGCCTCCAGGTTCTTGGCGCCCTTGATGATGAACATGCCTTCCGGCGCCAGGTAGCTGCCCTCGGTCGGGTAGACCAGCTTGATCTCCTTCTGGCCGCCGGCCACGTATTCCTGGGCGGCGTATTCCAGCGTCATGCCGACCGCGTACTCGCCGGCCGCCACACCCTTGTAGGTGGTGCCGGACGAGGCCGTGACCACGGCGTTGGCGGCGATCTTGTTCAGGCCTTCCTGGCCGAACTGCTTGTACAGGCCGTAGACCAGCATGTAGGCGGTGCCGCTCTTGGACGGATCGGTGATGGCGAACTTGCCTTTCCATTGCGGCTGCATCAGGTCGGACCAGGTGGCCGGCGCCGCCAGGCCCTTCAACTGACGCTCGTTGACCATCAGCACCATGATGTGCACGTTGGTGCCGACCCACAGGTCGTCCGGGCCGCGGAACTCGGCCGGGATCTTGTCGATGTCGGCCGGACGGTAGGGCTGTAGGTGCTGGCGGTAGGCGCCCAGCGTGCCGAAGCCGCCGCTCCAGAACAGGTCGCCGCGAGGGTTCTGGGCCTCGGCCTCGATGCGCTTCATCATGGTGCCGGTGCCGCCGGTGACCGGCTGCACGTTCAGCTTGGGCGACTGCTTCTTGACGGCGTCGAGCGCGGTCTCGATGGTCTCGGTGTTGTTGGACGAGTACAGGACCACGTTCTGCGCCTGCGCGGCGCCCGCGGCCAGGGTGGCGGCCAGCAGGCCGGTTTGCAGGAAGTGTTTGAGGTGCATGGTTAGCCTTTGTGGATGCGGGTTATTTGCCGGAGAACAGCTTGATGCGGAACGCCTTGACCGACACGATGATGGGCAGCACGATCACCGTGACCAGCGCCGCGCCATAGGCCGAGGCCATGCCCAGGCGGCCGCCGTCGACCTGGCGGAAGATGGCGATCGGCATGGTTTCGAGGCCGCCGCTGTAGGCCACGATCGAGGCCGACAGCTCGGAAATCGTGGTCAGCCACATCAGGATGGCGGCCGAGATGATCGAGGCCTTCATGGCCGGCAGGATGACCTTGAAGAAGGTCATCAGCGGCGATACGCCCAGGCTGATCGAGGCTTCCTCGATCGAGTCGGGTATGTTGAACAGCATCGACGAGGCGTTGCGCACCGCGAAGGGCAGGCGCCGCACCGCGTAGCACAGCACCATGATGCCGGAGGTGCCGGCCAGCACCAGCCAGCCGGTGTTGAAGGTCTGCACCAGCGCGATGCCCAGCACCGTGCCGGAGATGGTCAGCGGCAGCACCACGATGTAGTCCAGCACCTGGGTGAAGGCGCTGCGTTTCTTGATGGTCAGGTAGCTCACCAGCACCGCGAAGGCCACGCCCGTGACGGTGGCCAGCGAGGCGAACTTGAGCGAGTTCAGGATCGGCTCGGGCGCGCCGTGCAGCGCGCGCTGCATGCTGGCCAGCGACCACGAGCCCCAGTGCATCACCGGCCCGCTGGTCTTGGTGAAGGCGGCGATGAACACCACGATCAGCGGCAGCAGCGACAGCAGGATCACCAGGCCGACGCCGCCCGTGTACAGGATGGCCTGCCACGAACGCACCCGCCGCGCCGCCGGCGCGCGGCCCTGGGTCATGGTGTAGACCTTGCGCTCGACCACGCGCTTCTGCACGAACAGCACGATGGCGACGATGGCGATCGACACCACCGACATGGCGCTCTGCAGTGTCGGGCTGCCGCCCATTTCGCTGACGAAGGTGTTGTAGGTCATCACCGACAGCAGCGGCACGCGGCTGCCCAGCAGCATCGCCAGCGCGAAGTTGCCGACCACCAGCGTGAACACCACCAGCGCGTTCACCAGCACCGCCGGCAGCAGCACCGGCACCAGCACTCGCAGCTGCGTCATGAGCGGCGGCGTGCCCAGGCTCAGGCCGGCTTCCTCGAGCTGCCCGTCGAAGCCGCGCAGCGCGGCCAGCACGCCCAGGTAGATGTAGGTGTAGTAGACCAGCGTCATCGAGAACACCATGCCGGTCCAGCCGTAGAACGACGGCAGCGAGATGCCCGCGTCGCCCAGCAGATTGGTCAGAATGCCGTTGTTGCCGAGCACCAGCAGCCACGACTGGCCGACGATGATCTCGGGAATGACGATGGTCAGCACCGGCAGGATCGCCACCAGGTTCTTGAGCGGGAAGTCGTAGCGCGCCACCATGTAGGCGAACGGCACGCCCACCAGGATGGTGCAGGTGGTCACCACCAGCCCCAGCACCAGCGTGTTGCCGAAGGCCTCCAGGTATTGCGAGTCGGCCAGCAGCGCGCGGAAACCTTCCAGCGAGAAGCCGCCGTCCTGGCCGGTGACGCTGTTGCTGAACAACACCGCCAGCGGATACAGCACGAAGAACAGCAGCAGCGCCAGGCTGATTGCCGTCAGGATGCCCCAGGGCCACCATTTGATTTTCATGGCGTGGCGGTCCTCAGGCGTTGACGACGCGGCTGTCGGCGGGAATCAGCACCTGCACGGCCTCGCCGGGCTGGAACTGCGCCACCATGTTGCCCGCGTGCAGCTCCACGCGGATCTCCGAGCCGTCCTGCAGCGCGATGCGATAGGCGGTCTTGAAGCCCAGGTATTGGCGCCGCAGCACCTTGCCGGGCAGCGTGTTGGGCACGTAGGGCGAGGGCGCCATCAGGGCCAGTTCCTCGGGGCGGGCGATCAGCACCGCGCGTTCGGCCAGCGTGTCGCTGCCGAGCGTGCCGTCGAAACCCAGGCCGCACAGCTCGTAGCGCACGTGGCCGGCAGGCGCGCCGGGCAGCCCGCCGCGCGCCGGCACCGGGATCACGTTGGCCGAACCGATGAAGTCGGCCACATAGGCGTTGACCGGCGTGCCGTACAGTTCTTCGGGCGTGCCCAGTTGGGCGATGCTGCCGTGGTCCATGATGGCGATGCGGTCGGACATGGCCAGGGCTTCTTCCTGGTCATGGGTGACGAACACGGTGGTGATGCCGGCCTCGCGCACCAGGTCCAGGATGACGTCGCGCATCTGCAGGCGCATCTTGGCGTCCAGGTTCGACAGCGGCTCGTCCATCAGCAACACGCGCGGCCGGATCACCAGGGCGCGCGCCAGGGCCACGCGCTGGCGCTGGCCGCCGCTCATCTGCGCCGGGTAGCGGTCGGCCAGGGCCGCCAGCCCGACCTTGTCGAGCGCCTCGTCGACGCGCCGCTTGATCTCGGCCCGCGCCACGCCACGGGCCCGCAGGCCGTAGGCGACGTTGTCGAAGGCGGTCTTGTCGGGAAACAGCGCGTAGTCCTGGAACACCATGCCGATGTCGCGGCGGTGCGCCGACACGTGCGTGACGTCGTCCTGGTCGAACAGCAGGCGGCCGCCGTCGGGCGCGTAGAAGCCGGCGATGCAGCGCAGCAGGGTGGTCTTGCCGCAGCCGCTGGGGCCCAGCAGCGTGTAGAACGCGCCGTCGGGAATGTGCAGCGACAGGTCGCGCAGCACCTGCTGGCCGCCGAATGTCTTGATGATGCCGTCTACGGTGATCGATGCCATGAAGGGTTCCTGCCTGGGATTGAGCGCATCATAGGAATGCCGGGCCATGGCGACCAGCGGTGTTTTTTAAGGGCTGGCGTTAGTTTTTCTAAGAGGTCGGCGGCGCCGCAATCCCCTAGAATGCCGCTCATAGCAACGGTGCGGCCGCGAGCGGCGCCGAATAAAACAGACGACAAGGGAAATCGTGGGAAATCGCAGCAAAGCCTTGCGCCGGCCAGGCGCACGGGCGGGTATCGCCTGAGATGGCGGGCCCGAGCCTGCCGCCGCTGAAAGCCTTGCGGGTGTTCGAGGCCGCGGCGCGCCTGCGCAGTTTCACCGCGGCGGCCGACGAACTGAGCATCACGCACAGCGCGGTCAGCCAGCAGATCCGCATCCTGGAGGATTACATCGGCCAGCCGCTGTTCGCGCGCGAGGCGCGCGGCGTCACGCTGCTGCCGTGCGCGCAGGCATATTTTCCCGAGGTCCAGGCCAGCCTGGAGCGCATCGCCGCGGCCACCGCCAAGCTGCGCTCGCCGGGCCATGGCGGGGTGCTGCGCGTCAGTGCCACGCCGTCGCTGACGATGAAATGGCTGATTCCGCGCCTGTCTGCGTTCCAGGCGCTGCATCCCGGTATCGATGTGCAGCTCACCACACAGGGGCGTTCCTTCCTGGACCGCGGCGACGAGGGCGGCAGCGACGTGTTCATCCGCCACGGTTTTGTGGCGCACGCGGAGATGAGCTGCGTGCACTGCCTGGACGACTTCCACGTGCCGGTGGCGTCGCCGCGCTTCATCGAGCGCAACCGGCTGGCCGCGCCGGCGGATTGCCTGGGGCATCCCTTGTTGAAGGTAGCAGGTGGCATGGACCACTGGCCGCGCTGGTTCGCGCTGGCCAGGGTGGACGTGCCGGCGCAACTGCCCGGGCCGGTGTTCGACCATCAATTCCTGTGCATGCAGGCCGCCATGAATGACCTGGGCATCGCCCTGGCGCCGTGGTGCCTGCTGCAGGACGACCTGCGCGCCGACCGGCTGCGGCCGTTGTTCCTGCAGCCGCGCCTGCCCAACGCCGGCGTCCATGCGCTGTTCCGCCCGGATGCGCCAGCGGCGGCCGCGGCGCGCCATTTCATCGACTGGCTGGGCCGCGAGGCCGGCCATCCGCTACCTGACCAATAGATAAGGAATGCCCATGCAAGATTTCCAGAGCGATGCCGGCCTGCACTGGCGCGGCATCCAGCCGCCGCTGGCGCTGTCGGACTACAAGGTCATCGCCTTCGACATGGATTCGACGCTGATCGCCATCGAGACCCTGGACGAGATGGCCGACCTGATGGGAAAAAAGGCGGAGGTGGCCGCGCTGACGGAAGCGGCCATGCGCGGCGAGATCGTCGACTACAAGCAGAGCCTGCGGCAGCGCGTGGCGCTGTTGGCCGGCATGCCGGCGGCGGCGCTGGACGAGGTGTATGAACACCGCCTGGCGCTCAATCCGGGCGTGGAAACGCTGATCGCGGCCTGCAAGGCCGCCGGCCTGTTCTGTCTGCTGGTGACGGGCGGCTTCACCTGCTTCACCGATCGGCTGCGGCTGCGCCTGGGGCTGGACGACGTGCGCGCCAACGTGCTGGAGATCGTCGATGGCCGCCTGACTGGGCGGCTGCTGCCGCAAGCCTGGGGCGACTTGTGCGACGGCGAGGAAAAGCGCCGCAAGTTGCTGGAGGTGTGCGCGGCGCTGGGGGTCGGACCGGAGCGCGCCATCGCGGTGGGCGACGGCGCCAACGACCTGCCGATGCTGCGCACCGCCGGGCTGTCGGTGGCGTATCACGCCAAGCCGGCGGTGCGGCGCGAGGCCAAGGTGGCGATCGACCAGGGCGGGCTGGACCAGGTGCTGCGCCTGTTCAGCGCCGGCAAGGCGTAGGCGCGGCGCCGGCAGGCCGCCGCCGGCGGCGCGAACGCGGCCCTCGGTGGACCCGAACCCGCCTCAGGCGGTGATCAGTCCGGGGATCTTCACATCCGGGTCGACATCGGCGTTGTAATCGACCCCATCGATCTCGAACCCGAACAGGCGCAGGAAATCGCGCTTGTAGCCGGCGAAATCGGTCAGTTCATACAGATTGGACTCGGTCACCTGAGGCCACAGCGCCTGCACTTGCGCCTGCACCGCAGGGTCCAGCTCCTTGCCGTCCGCGCGCAGGCGGCCTTCGGCGTCCAGGATCGGCGCCGCGCCGCACAGGCTGTCGCGGTACAACCCGTACACCTGCTCGATACAGCCCTCGTGCGTGCCCTGTTGTTTCATGACCTTGAACAGCAGCGACAGGTACAGCGGCATCATCGGAATGGCCGAACTGGCCTGGGTCACGACCGCCTTCAGCACCGAGACGCGGGCGTCGCCGCCGCGCGCGGCCAGCTTGGCGCGGATGTCCAGCACCTTCTGGTCCAGATCCTTCTTGGCCGCGCCGATCGAGCCGTTCCAGTAAATGTCATGGGTGATCTTCTCGCCCAGGTAGGTGAAGGCGGTGGTGGTGGCGCCCTCGGCCAGCACGCCGGCCTCAAGCAGGGCGTCGATCCACATCTGCCAGTCCTCGCCGCCCATGACCGCCACCGTGGCGTCGATCTCTTCCTGGGTGGCCGGTTCCAGCACCGATTCCTTGATGACTTCCTTGTCGGTGTCCAGGCCGCGCAGCGTCACCGCCTGGCCGACCGGCTTGAGGGTCGAGTTGAACACCGTGCCGCTCACCGGATGGGTGCGGCGCGGTGCGGCCAGGCTGTAGATCACCTGGTCGACCTGGCCCAGGTCCTGCCTGATGGCGGCGATGGTCTGGGCCTTGATGGCGTCGGAGAAGGCGTCGCCGTTGATGCTCCTGGCGTACAGGCCCGCGGCGCTGGCGAACTTGTCGAAGGCGGCGCTGTTGTACCAGCCCGGGGTGCCGGCCTTGGCGGCCTCGCCGGGCCGCTCGAAGAACACGCCCAGCGTCTGGGCGCCACAGGCGAAGGCGGCGCTGATGCGGGCCGCCAGGCCGTAGCCGGTGGAGGCGCCGATCACCAGCACGCGCTTGGGGCCCCCGCTGATCGGGCCCTGGGCGCGGACATAGTCGATCTGGTTCTTGACGTTGGCCTCGCAGCCGACGGGATGGGTGGTCACGCAGATGAAGCCGCGCACGCGGGGTTTGATGATCATGAAGACCTCGTTCTGGGAATGCCGGGACGGTGTCCCGCGCCAGAGGCGGGACCGCTCCGGATTGTACGGGAGCGGGGCGGCGCGCCGGGCGAGGGCGCCGGGGCATCCCGCGGGCCCCGATCGCCGCGCTCAGCGCGCGTTGGCGGCGGCCGCGGCCAACGCGCGGCCGCGCCGCCATTCCACCAGCCCGATGCCGATGCCGCTGGCGCAGATGATGGCGATGCCGAGCCAGGTCAGGGGATCCGGGAAGTGGTCCCACACCAGCCAGCCGACCGTGGTGGCGCTGATGATCTGCAGGTAGATGAAGGGCGCCAGGGTCGAGGCCGGCGCGCGGCGGTAGGCCGCGATCTGGAACAGGTGGCCCAGGCCGCCCGTGACGCCGGTGGAGATCAGCAGGGTCCAGTCCAGCGGGGTCAGCGCCTGCAGCACCGGCAGCGCCGGGGGCAGGATGAAGGGCAGGGCCAGCGTCAGGCAGCCGGTGCCGACGGCGCCGCTCCAGATCAGCGAGGTGAACGGATCGTCGCCCGCGACGCGGCGCGTGGCGATGAACTGGGCCGCGAAGCAACAGGCCGTCAGCAGGCCGAAAATGGTGCCGACCGGATGCAGGCCGCCGCCCGGGCGGATGACGATGATGACGCCGACGAAGGCGATGCCCGCGGCCACGAAGCGCGACATGCGCGCCGGTTCCTTGAGGATCCACGGCGCCAGCGACAGCACCAGCAAGGGCGCCAGGAAATTGATGGCGGTGGCCTCGGCCTGGGGAATGTAGCTGAGCGTGGTGAAGAACATCAGCGTGGCCAGGAACATCGAGCCGCCGCGCAGGAGCTGTTCGCGGGGCTTTTTGCTGCGCAGGATGCCGGTTCCGCGCGTGGGCAGCACCAGCGCCAGCACCAGCACCAGGTGCACCGCGTAGCGGAACCACGACAGCACCAGTAGCGGCACCCCGGCGTTCATGACCCACTTGCCACTGGCGTCCAGGCACGACAGCGTCCACATCGACAGCACCAGCAGCAGGATCCCGACGAGCGGGCCGCTGGCGGCGGGCGCGCCGGGGCGCGGGCGACCGGTATCGGCCGGGGACATGGACGGACTCCTTGTGCGCGATCAATCCCGGGCGGGGGCCACGGGGCGGCTGACATGATACGCTCATCGCGGCAGGGGGAAAGGTTCATGATCGAACTACGCAACATAGAAACATTCTTTTGGGTCGCCACGCTGGGCAGCTTCCGCGCCGCGTCCGACAAGCTCAACACCACGCAGCCGGCGGTATCGCAACGCATCGCCTCGCTCGAGGCCGATCTGGGCGTGCGGCTGTTCGAGCGCGACGCCCGCGGCGTCAAGCTGACCGCCAAGGGCCACGAACTGCTGTCGCACGCCGAACGCATGCTGCAGGTGCGGCGCGACATGTTCGAGGCCGCGCGCGAGCAGAACGTGATGACGGGCACGGTGCGCATCGGCGTGGCCGAGACCATCGTGCAGACCTGGCTGCCGACGCTGATCGAGCTGGTGCACGCCGCGTATCCGGCGCTGGTGCTGGAGATCGAGGTGGACACCACCCATGTGCTGCGCTCGCACCTGATGTCGCGCCAGATCGACCTGGCCTTCCTGATGGGGCCGGTGCTGGAAGCGCGGGTCGAGAACCTGCCGCTGTGCACCTATCCGCTGGCCTGGGTCGCCAGCCCGCTGCTGGAACTGGGCCCCGAACCCTTGACGCTGGAACGCATCGGCCGCCTGCCCATCGTCACCTATCCGTCCAATAGCGCGCCATATCGTGTGGTGCGCGACATGCTGACGCGCGCCGGCGTGGTGTCGCCGCGCATGTACGGCAGCGCCTCGATGTCGATGGTGGTGCGGATGACGCAGGACTGCATCGGCACGAGCGTGATCGCCCCGGTGTTCCTGGGCAAGGAACTGGCGCGAGGCGAACTGCGCATCCTGCGGGTCGATGCCGACCCGCTGCCCGAATTGAGTTTCACGGCCACCTGGGTGCAGGGGCCGGACAGCCACGCGGCGCGGCTGATCGCGCAGATGGCGCAGAAAGTGGCCGCGCAGGCGGGCGACGGCGTGGCGTCGTCCTAGCGCCTGTCCGCACGAAAGGAAGCCGCGCGCGGACCCCCGGGCCGCGCCGGCAACGGCGCGCATCATGATCCGCCGCGGCGCTCGCGCCTAGGTGTTTTCCCCAGCGCCACGCGCGCGGGCGGTCATGCGAAGCGCTCGCGGCGCGCCCGCGTCCGACCCCCCGATTCCGCGCCAGGCCGCATGGTTGCTGGCTCTGCGGCCGGCGCCGGGCGGCCCGCCGGCGAGACCCAAGAAATATTTATACCCCCACATCGCAACATACGATTGGACGCTCGGCGCCCCTGACGCTGCAATGGCGGCATATCAAGAAGATCGCCTGGAAAGACAGGCGCGGGGGAAAAACTTTGCTCCTCTGACGTTCCGATTTCTACCCGCGCGCTCAAGGTAACGGGGACCCGCGCGCGCCAGACCATCCCGCCAGCCAGGAGTTTCGTCCATGAAGAAGTCGCTCGCTCTCGCCGCCGTCGCCGCCAGCCTGTTGGCCGGCGCCGCCCAGGCGCAAGACCTGCCCAAGACCCACCTCAAGGTGGTCGGCGGCCTGTCCAACCTGACCGCCTACAACGATTACGAAAAGCCGTTCTGGACCAAGACCATTCCGGAAGCGTCCAAGGGCCAGATCACCGCGGACATCAAGGGCTTCAACGAAATGGGCCTGAAGGGCCCGGAACTGCTGCGCCTGATGTCGACCGGCGTGGTCGAGTTCGGCACCGCCACGCTGTCGTACTTCGCCAGCGACAACCCGATCAACGAAGCCATCGATCTGGCAGGCCTGGCGCCGGACGTGAAGACGGCGCGCGAGGTGACCAACGCCTTCGAGCCGGTCTACGCGCGCCTGTACGGCGAGGGCAGCAACGTCAAGCTGCTGGGCATCTCCACCTATCCGGCGCAGGTGCTGTTCTGCAACGCCGAGATCAAGGGCCTGGCCGACATCAAGGGCAAGAAGGTCCGCACCAGCAGCCGCACCACCGCCGAATTCGTGGAAGCGCTGGGCGGCTCCAGCGTCACCATGGCGTTCGGCGAAGTGGTGCCGGCGCTGCAGAACAAGGTGGTCGATTGCGCCATCACCGGCTCGCTGTCGGGCTACTCGGCCAAGTGGTACGAAGTGTCGACCCACCTGGTGGCGCTGCCGATCAACTGGAACCAGCAGATCCACGCCGTCAACCAGAAGGCCTGGGACAAGCTCGACCCCAACGTGCGCACCTTCCTGCAGGCCAACGTCAAGACGCTGGTCGACAACATCTGGGACGCCGCGGCGCGCCAGACCCAGGAAGGCTATGACTGCAACACCGGCGCGGCGGCGTGCCCGTTCCCGGTCAAGGGCAAGATGGTGCTGGTGCAGCCTTCGGACGCCGACCGCGAACTGCTCAAGAAGGTGACGCAGGAAGCCGTGCTGCCCAAGTGGGCCGCGCGTTGCTCGGCGCAGTGCGTCAAGGACTTCAACGCCACCGTCGGCAAGACGCTGGGCGTGACCGCCAGCAAGTAAGGCTGTCCCCATGACCCGATCCGAACATTTCCGCCTGCTGGGCGGGTTGCTGCGGCGCGCCGAGACCTTCTCGCGCGTCGCGGTATGGGCGGGCGGCGCGCTGACCATCGCCAGCGTGCTGCTCATTTCCTTCGACGTGCTGGCCCGCAAGTTCCTCGGCTTTACCACCGGCGGCGCCGACGAACTGTCCAGCTACGCCTTCGCCATCAGCACCTCCTGGGCGCTGGCTTTCGCCACGCTGCAGCGCGCCAACGTGCGGGTGGACGTGCTGTACCAGAAGCTGCCGGTGCGCCTGTCGGCCGTGCTCGACTGGGTTTCCATGGTGGCGCTGGCCGTCTTCATGGTGTTCCTGACCTATTACGCCTATGAAGTGGTGCAGATGTCGTGGGCGCAGAAGTCCGCCGCCAACACGCCGCTGGCCACGCCGTTGTGGATTCCGCAGGGCCTGTGGCTGCTCGGCCTGGCGTGGATGTGCGTCACGGTGGCCTTGATGCTGGCGCGCGCCTCGGCCGCGCTGGTGACCGGCGACATCGAACTGGTCAAGGAAATCTGCGGCGTGCGTTCCGCGCAGGAAGAGGCCGATGAGGAAGCCGCCGCCGGCGAACGCATGGTCAAGGGAGCCGCCGCATGATCGCCACCGCCCTGACTCTGCTGCTGGTCCTGATCGGCCTGTCGATCCCCGTGGGCGCGGCCCTGGGGGTGCTGGGCCTGATCCTGGACCCGATGTTCTCGATGCTGCCGCTCTCGCGCGCGATCGGCGAGATCTCCTGGAGCACCAATAACGAGTTCCTGCTGGTCGCCATTCCGCTGTTCATCATGCTGGGCGAGGTGCTGCTGCGGGCCGGCTTCGCCGAACGCATGTACGGCGCCATGAGCCTGTGGCTGTCGTGGCTGCCGGGCGGCCTGATGCACGCCAACATCGGCGCCTCGACGCTGTTCTCGGCCACCTCCGGCTCCAGCGTCGCCACCGCCGCGACCGTGGGCACGGTGGCGATTCCGCAGATCCGCAAGTACGGCTACAACGAGCCGCTGTTCCTGGGCAGCCTGGCCGCCGGCGGCACACTCGGCATCCTGATCCCGCCCTCGATCAACCTGGTCATCTACGGCGTGCTGACCAATTCGTCCGTGCCCAAGCTGTACCTGGCCGGCATCATTCCGGGCTTCGCCATGGCGGCGTTGTTCATGCTGACGGTGATGATCGCCTGCGTGGCCAAGCCGTCCTGGGGCGGCAAGAAGATCCAGGCCACCTGGGGCCAGCGTTTCGCCAGCCTGGTGCACCTGGCGCCGCCGATGGGCATCTTCCTGCTGGTGGTGGGTTCGATCTACGCCGGCCTGGCCACGCCGACCGAGGCCGCCGCGCTGGGCGTGCTGGGCGCGCTGATCCTGGCCGCCTGGTTCCGCCGCCTGACCTGGACCATGCTGCGCGAAGCCATGGAAGGCACCATGCGCTCGACCGCCATGATCATGCTGATCGTGGTGGCCGCCAGCTTCCTGAACTTCGTCATGTCGGCCACCGGCCTGACCGACGCGCTGACGCAGTCCATCACCGGGCTGGGCCTGTCGCCGGGCTGGATGCTGCTGATCGTGATCGTGTTCTACCTGGTACTGGGCTGCTTCATGGAGACCCTGTCGATGATGATCACGACCATCCCGATCGTCGCGCCCATCATGATCGCGCTGGGCTACGACCCGATCTGGCTGGGCATCATCATCATCATCCTGGTCGAGGCCGCGCTGATCACGCCGCCGGTCGGACTGAACCTGTTCGTGGTGCAGAGCCTGCGCAAGAGCGGCTCGATGGGCGCCGTGATCACCGGCAGCCTGCCGTTCGTGGCGGCGATGTTCGTGATGCTGGCGCTGCTGGCGTGGTGGCCCGACCTGGCCTTGTGGCTGCCGCGGGTGTTCGGCTAGCGCGCCGGGCCCATAACCGTTGCGGGCGTGGCCTCCGGGAGCCACGCCCATTTTCCCCGTTTTCTCCGCAGGACTTTTCATGAAAGCCGTATTCCAGATCGAAGCCGATTCCCCCCGCCAGGTCGAGGTGGATTTCAACACCCTCATCGTGGCGGGCTGGGCCGGCCGCGACATGGCCGCCATCGAGCACCATATCGAGGAACTGGCCGCCATCGGCGTGCCGCGTCCCACCAGCGTGCCGCTGTACTACCGCATCGCCGACAACCAGCTGACCCAGGCCGAACGGGTGCAGGCGGTGGGCGGCGATTCGTCCGGCGAGGTCGAGACCTTCGTGTTCGCGGCCGACGGCGAAATGTACGTAAGCATTGCCTCGGACCACACCGACCGCAAGCTGGAGACGGTCAGCGTGGCCATGTCCAAGCAGGTCTGCGTCAAGCCGGTGGCGACCACGGCCTGGCGCCTGGCCGACGTGGCCGACTACTGGGACGAGCTGGTGATCCGTTCGTACATCGTCGAGAACGGCGCCGAGGTGCTGTACCAGGAAGGCCCGCTGGCCTCGCTGCGCACGCCGCAGGACCTGATCGCCGGCTACACCGGCGGCGCTACGCTGCCCGAAGGCGCCGGCATGACCTGCGGCACCGTCGGCGCCATCGGCGGCATCCGCCCGTCGGCCGAATTCGCCATGGAGCTGTACGATCCGCGCCGCCAACGCAGCCTGCGCCACCGTTATCATGTCGAGGTCCTGCCGGTGGTGGCCTGAGGCCCGGCCGGCGTCCTGATTTGTCATGACGCGCCCCGGCGGGGCGCGCCGGTCCAACACTTTCATGCCGTCACGCGGCACCTGGAATCGTATGTATCCGACCTTGAACGACCTGACCGCCGCCCTGAACGACGGTCGCAGCACCTCCGTTGAACTGACCGAAGCCGCGCTGGCCCGTGCCGGCGATCCGGACGGCGAGGGCGCCCGCGCCTTCACCCGGCTGTACGCTGAATCGGCCCTGGCGCAGGCGCGCGCCTCGGACACACTGCGCGCCGCCGGCATCGTGCGCTCGGCCATCGAAGGCCTGCCGATCAGCATCAAGGACCTGTTCGACGTCGAGGGCGAGACCACCATGGCCGGCTCGGTGGCGCGCGAAGGCGAACCCGCCGCCGACGCCAACGCCGAAGTGGTGCAGCGCCTGATCGCCGCCGGCGCGGTCATCATCGGCCGCACCAACATGACCGAATTCGCCTATTCGGGCCTGGGCATCAATCCCCATTACG
Organism: Achromobacter sp. CSND-B12; assembly: GCF_052906545.1. Classification (NCBI taxonomy): domain Bacteria; kingdom Pseudomonadati; phylum Pseudomonadota; class Betaproteobacteria; order Burkholderiales; family Alcaligenaceae; genus Achromobacter; species Achromobacter sp. CSND-B12. The sequence continues at coordinate 6,148,451 of NZ_JBREGJ010000001.1, forward strand.
GCACGCCGCTGAATCCCTGGGATCGCGCCACCGGCCGCATTCCCGGCGGCTCGTCCTCCGGCGCGGCGGTGTCGGTGGCCGACGGCATGGCCGTGGCCGGCATCGGCTCGGATACCGGCGGCTCGGTGCGCATTCCCGCCGCGCTGTGCGGCCTGACCGGCTTCAAGCCCAGCGCCTGGCGCGTCTCGATGGACGGCGTGCTGCCGCTGTCGGCCAACCTGGACTCCATCGGCCCGATCGCCGCCAGCGTGCGCTGCTGCGCCGAACTGGACGCGATCCTGTCGGGCGAGGGCGGCCCGGTGCCCGAGGCGCTGCCGCTGCGCGGCCTGCGCCTGGCGGTGCCCAGGACGCTGGCGCTGGACGGCATGGACAAGCACGTGTCCGACACCTTCGCCCGCGCCGTGGCGCGCCTGAAGGAAGCCGGCGCCCTGGTCGACGAGATCGCCATTCCGGAATTCGCCGAACTGGCCAACATCAATGCCAAGGGCGGCTTCACCGCAGCCGAGGCCTGGGCCTGGCACCGCGACCTGATCGCGCGCGCCGGCAAGCGCTACGATCCGCGCGTGGTGTCGCGCATTCTGCGCGGCAAGGACATGAGCGCCGCCGACTATCTGGACCTGCTGGATGCGCGCGAAGCCTGGGTGGCCGCGGTCGACCGCCGCATCGCCGGCTACGACGCCCTGATCCTGCCGACGACGCCGATCGTGGCGCCGGCGGTGGCGGATCTGCAAGCCTCGGACGAAGCCTATTACGCCGCCAACGGCCTGATCCTGCGCAATCCCACCCTGATCAATTTCCTGGATGGCTGCGCGCTGTCGCTGCCGTGCCATGCCGCGGGCACCGGGCCGGTCGGCCTGATGATCGCCGCCAGCAATGGCGCCGACCGCCGCGTGCTGGCGATCGGCCTGGCGGTCGAGGAATTGCTCGCCGCTTGAACCGGCGCCGGGGCCGCGTTGCGTCGCGGCCCGCGGTTTCCCGCCGTCCCACGGCGCGGGCGGGTCGGGCCGGCGCCGCGCGGGCGGGCAGGGCGGTGTTTTCCGCCATATCGGCATTGTCCTTCCGACGCTAACATGGCGACGGGACAGGCCGCGCAACGGGGCAGGAATCGGGCGCCATGATAGATCTGCGCAATATCGAGACGTTTTTCTGGGTGGCCACGCTGGGCGGCTTTCGCGCAGCGGCCGAAAAACTCAACGCCACCCAACCGGCGATTTCCCAGCGCATCGCGTCGCTGGAGTCCGACCTGGGCATCCGCCTGTTCGACCGCGACGTGCGCGGCATCAAGCTGACCGGCAAGGGCCGCGAGCTGCTGTCGCATGCCGAGCGCATGCTGCAGCTGCGGCGCGACATGCAGGAGGCGGCCCGCGCCAAGAGCGTGATGAGCGGCACCCTGCGGCTGGGCGTGTCCGAGACCATCGTCCACACCTGGCTGCCGACGCTGATGGAATACCTGCACGACGCCTACCCGGCGCTGATGGTCGAGATCCAGGTCGACACCACCACCATGCTCAAGACCCAGCTGGCCTCGCGCCAGATCGACCTGGCGTTCCTGCTGGGGCCGATGGAAGAGCCGCGCATCGAAAACCTGTACCTGTGCAATTACCCGCTCAGCTGGGTCGCCAGTCCCAAGCTCAAGGTGGGGCGCCAGCCCATCAGCCTGAAGCGGCTGGGGCAATGGCCGGTGATCACCTATTCGTCCACCACCGATCCGCACCGCGCGGTGCGGCAGGTGCTGCAGCAGGCCGGCGTCGACGCGCCGCGCATGTATGGCAGCTCGGCCCTGAGCGTGATCGTGCGGATGGCGCTGGACGGCATCGGCACGGCGGTGATCGCGCCCGTCATCCTGCATAAGGAGCTGGCGCAGGGCGAATTGCGGCTGCTCGACGTGAAGGCGCCGCCGCTGCCGCCGCTGCACTACACCGCCTGCTGGATGCAGGGGCCGGACAGCCAGGTGCCGCGCACCGTGGCCGAGGCCGCGCAGCAGATTGCGCGCGAAGAAGCGCTGCGCCATCCGGCAAAACCCTGATAAGGAATTCTGATCGGGACCTATCGCAACATGTGATTAGACGCTGCGGCCGAGTTCCTGTGCAATGTCCCCATACCAACATCGATGCAAGGGGAATTGACATGGCACTGGATTCGGCGCTCCGCAGCAGCGTGGAACTGGCGCGCCGCGCGCGGCTCGATGCCCGCAGCGGCAAGCTGACCGGCCCCACCGCCAACCTGGCCCCGGGCCATGTGCAGGCCAACCTGGCGATCCTGCCGCGCGCCCTGGCGGCCGATTTCCTGCACTTCTGCCAGCGCAATCCCAAGCCATGCCCGTTGCTGGCCATGTCCGAGCCGGGCGACCCGGCGTTGCCCGAGCTGGGCCACGATATCGACATCCGCAGCGACATCCCGCGTTATCGCGTCTGGCAGAACGGCGAGCTGGTGGCCGAACCCACCGACGTGCGCGACTGGTGGCGCGACGACCTGGTGTCGTTCCTTATCGGCTGCTCGTTCTCGTTCGAGGAAGCAATGCTCGACAACGGCCTGCCGGTGCGCCACATCGAGCAGGGCTGCAACGTGCCGATGTACCGCACCAGCATCCCGACCCATGCCGCCGGCGTGTTCGGCGGTCCGCTGGTGGTGTCGATGCGGCCGCTGAAGGCCGCCGACGCCATCCGCGCCATCCAGGTGACTTCGCGTTTTCCCTCGGTCCATGGCGCGCCGGTGCACCTGGGTGACCCGGCATTGATCGGGATTGCCGACATCAACCGGCCGGATTATGGTGATCCCGTGGAGATCCGTCCGGGCGAAATGCCGGTGTTCTGGGCCTGCGGCGTCACACCGCAGTCGGTGGTGGCCGCGGTGCGCCCCGACTTCTGCATCACGCACGCGCCTGGCCACATGCTGGTCACGGATCTCGTCAACAGCCGCATGGCGATCCTGTAGTCGCCATCGGAGTCGCCACCAGCCATTCTCAGTCAACCGTCAGCGGAAAACCGCTAGAAACAGGAATCGCATCGATCAGGAATCAGCCGTACCGGGCGTCCTTGTGACGTCCCCATGACGTGCTCATGGTGCCTTCATGGCACCCTCATGGCGCCCTCATGGCGCCTGTCATGGCGTACCCGCAGCTTTGGTTTTGCCTCCAGAAAGATCCATGAAAGGACAAGGGGAAAAGGCGACAGAAGTTTCAGGCCCAGCGCCTGCCGGCATGCCGGCGGGGCAGGGCCGCCGCAGGCCCGGATCCGCCGGGCCCGGGGCCGCGCGCCCCGTGGATTGCATTGCTTTCACAGTGGAATTTTTTCCAGGAGTCAGGTAATGAAGATGAAGCTCATTGCGGGTGTCGCCGCGAGTCTGGCGCTGTTGGCCGCCGCGCCGACGCAGGCGCAGGTCAAGACCGTGAAGATCGGCGCGATCTATCCCCTGTCCGGCGCGCTGGCGTCCACCGGCGCCGAGATCAAGGCCGCGGTGGAATTGGCCGTGGACATCGTCAATAACCCGCATCCCGAACTCGAAGGGATCCCGCTGGCCGCGGGCGCCGGCCTGCCGGCGCTGGGCGGGGCCAAGATCGAAGTGGTGTTCGGCGATTCGCAGGGCAAGCCCGAAGTGGGCCTGGCCGACGCGCAGCGCCTGATCGACCAGGAGAAAGTGGTGGCCCTGACCGGCGCCTACCAGTCGGCCGTCACCAAGACCGCCAGCCGCATCGCCGAGCAGCGCGGCATTCCCTACCTGAATGGCGAGTCCAGCAGCCCGGACCTGACCGAGCGCGGCTACAAGTGGTTCTTCCGCACCTCGCCCAACGACGACACCTTCGTCGAGAACATGATGCAGTTCCTGGACGGCGTGAAGGGCGCGCCCACCGCCAAGATCGCGGTGGTGTACGAGAACACCGACTTTGGCGTCAACACCTACAAGGCGGTCGAGAAGTTCGCCAAGCAGTACAAGCGCCAGGTGGTGGCCAACATTGCCTACAGCGCCGGTTCGGCCTCGGTGACGGCCGAGGTGCAGAAGCTGGCCGCCGCCAAGCCCGACGTGGCGATCTTCGCCAGCTACACCTCGGACGCCATGCTGTTCGTGCGCACCATGCGCGAAAGCAAGTACGCGCCGCCGGTGCTGCTGGCCAACGACGCCGGCTTCATCGACTCGCGCTTCGTGCAGGAAGTGGGCCCGCAGGTGCAGGGCGTGCTGACGCGCGACGTCTGGGGCAACGACGTGGCCGCCGCCAAGGCCGGCCTGAAGAAGATCAACGACATGTACAAGGCCAAGACCGGCAAGGACCTGAACGGCAACAACGCCCGTTCGATGCAGGGCGTGCTGGTGCTGGCCGACGCCATCAACCGCGCCGGTTCCACCGATCCGGAAGCGATCCGCAAGGCGCTGGCGGCCACCGACCTGGGCGAGGCGCAAGTAGCCATGCCCTGGGCCGGCGTGAAGTTCGACGACAAGGGCCAGAACACCAAGGGGTCCGGCCTGATCCTGGAACTGAAGGGTTCGTCCTACCAGACGGTATGGCCGGAAAAGTACCGCACCGACAAGACGCTGCCCACGCTGCCGTTCTCCTGGAAGTAATCACCAGCCGTGGCGGGCCGCGGGGGCCCGCCACAGGAGCACTCCATGTTCGAAGCTCTCTCGGCAGGCCTGTTCAACGGCCTGATCTATGCCGCGGTGGCGGTGGGGCTGGCGCTGATCTGGGGCATCACCGACGTCATCAATTTCGCCCATGGCGAATTCCTGATGCTCGGCATGTATGCCGCCTATTGGCTCTACACCCTGGGTCATATCGACCCCACGCTGTCGGCGCCCTTGGTCGCCGTCGTGCTGGCCTTCGTCGGTTTCCTCACCTATGCGCTGATCATCAAGCGCCTGCAGAAAGGGCCCGCGATGGCGGTGATCCTGGCCACCTTCGGCCTGGGCCTGGTGCTGCGCCAGCTGGCGTTCATCGCCTTCAGCCCGGACTACCGCAGCCTGCCCGATACCCTGGTGTCCGGCAGCGTCACGCTGGCCGGCGTTTCGCTGGGTCGCCCGCAAGTGGTGACCGGGCTGGTGGCATTGGTGGTGGTGGCCGCGCTGTTCGTGCTGGTGTACCGCACGCGCTGGGGGCACGCCTTGCAAGCGGTGGCCGAAGACCGCCAGGTGGCCGCGCTGGTCGGTATTTCGCCGGACCGCGTCAACGCCCAGGTCTGGATGCTGGGCAGCGCCGCGGTCGGCCTGGCCGGCGCGCTGCTGACCACGTTCTTCTACGTGTTTCCCTCCGTGGGTACGGTGTTCGGCCTGCTGGCCTTCGTGGCGGTCTGCATGGGTGGCTTCGGCTCGCTGCCGGGCGCCTTCATCGCCGGCATCCTGATCGGCATCATCGAGGCCATGACGGGCTATTTCGTGGCGCCCGCGCTGAAGACGGTCAGCGTCTTCATCCTCTTCATCCTGGTTCTCTGGTATCGGCCGCGCGGCCTGTTCGGGCGGTGGTGACATGACGACGACACAGAAAAAGGACGGCGCCGGCTCGGGCGTGCCGAAATGGCCGGTGGCCGTGGCGCTGGCGGCGGCGGTGCTGCTGGCGCTGGTGCCGCTGGTGGTGACCGACTCGTTCACCTTGCAGGTGCTGCTGCTGGCCATCATGTTCGGCGCGCTGGGCGCGTGCTGGAACCTGGTGGGCGGCTTTCTCGGGCGCATTTCCTTCGGCCACGCCGTGTTCGTGGGCGTGGGCGGCTACACCACCTTGCTGCTGCTGCATCACCTGAAGCTGACGCCGCTGCTGGGCATCCCGCTGGGCGGCCTGATCAGCGCGGCGCTGGCCTGGCTGGTGGGCGGGCCGACGCTGCGCCTGTCCGGCCATTACTTCGCCATGGCCACCATCGCGCTGCTGCAGATCGGGCTGCTGCTGATGATCAACTGGGACTGGGCCGGCGGCGCCGTCGGGCTGGAAGCGCCGATCGGCGACGCCGCCTGGATGCTGCTGTTTCGCAGCAAGGTGCCGTACTACTGGATCGCGGTGGGACTGGCGTTCCTGACGTTCTGCGCCACGTACTTCCTGGTGCACTCCAAGACCGGCTTCTACTGGCGCGCCATCAACGGCGACGAAGCAGCCTCGCGCAGCCTGGGCGTGCCGGCGGACCGCTACAAGATGCTGGCGTTCGTGCTGTCCGCCGGCATGACCGGGGTGTGGGGCGGCTTTTTCGCCATGTACGTGGGCTTCATCGATCCCGAATCGATGTTCAGCCTGACGATGTCGGTGCAGGTGGTGCTGGTGGCCATCCTGGGCGGCGTCGGCACGCTGGTCGGCCCGTGGCTGGGCGCGGCCGTGCTGTTGCCGCTGTCGGAAGGCACGCGGGTGCTGTGGGGCAGTTCGGGCCTGGGCCTAGATCTGCTGATTTTCGGGTTGGCGATCCTGCTCGTCACCCTGTTCCTGCCAGGCGGTCTGGTGACATTGAGGAGGCGCCGTGGCTCTGCTCGACGTTAAGAACCTGACCAAGCGCTTCGGCGGCCTGGTCGCCAACAAGGACATCTCGCTGTCGGTCGAGGCGGGCGAGATCGTCGCCATCATCGGCCCCAATGGCGCCGGCAAGAGCACGCTGTTCAACGGCCTGGTCGGCCATCACGAGCCGACCTCCGGCACGGTGGCGTTCGCCGGCGAGTCCATGATCGGCCGGCGGCCGGAGCAGGTCGCGGCGATGGGGCTGGTGCGCACCTACCAGATCCCGCGCAGCTTCGGCCAGATGACGGTGCTGGAAAACGCCATGGTCGGCGCGCTGCTGCGCCATCCGCGCCTGCCCGACGCGCGCCGCGCCTCGGCGCGGGTGCTGGAACTGGTGGGGTTGGCCGACCGCGCCGACACGCTGGCGGCGGAACTGAACGTGGCGGGGCAGAAGCGGGTGGAGCTGGCGCGCGCGCTGGCGACCGAGCCGCGCATGCTGCTGCTGGACGAAGTGGCCGGCGGCCTGAATCCGGCCGAAGCCATCGCGCTGGCCGAGATCCTGCGCGGCATCCACGCCGCCGGGGTCACGCTGATCATCGTCGAGCACGTGCTGGAGGTGGTCATGCGGCTGGCTCAGCGGGTGCTGGTGCTGAACTTCGGCCAGATGATCGCCGAAGGCGCGCCGCAGGACATCGTGCGCAATCCCGCCGTGATCGAAGCCTATCTGGGGAGGAAGCACCGTGCCTGACGTGATGTTGAAGGTCGACAACCTGAGCGTGGCCTATGGCGGCGTGCAGGCCGTGCGCGACGTGTCGCTGCAAGTGCGCCCGGGCGAAATCGCGGCGCTGCTGGGCGCCAACGGCGCCGGCAAGTCCAGCACCCTGCTGGCCATCATCGGTTCGGTCAAACCCAAGGAAGGCCGGGTCGTCTTCGAAGGGCGCGACATCACGGGAACGCCGCCGGACCAGCTGGTCAAGCAGGGTATTGCCATGATTCCGGAGGGCGCGCGGGTGTTCGCGCGCCAGCCGGTCGAGCAGAACCTGCGCCTGGGGGCCTACACGGTGCGCGACGAGCGCGTCTATCGCGAACGGCTTGACAAGGTCTACGCGCTGTTCCCGCGCCTCAAAGAGCGCCGCGAACAGCTGGCGGGCACCATGTCCGGTGGAGAGCGGCAGATGCTGGCGATCGGCCGGGCCCTGATGAGCGGGCCACGGCTGCTGCTGATCGATGAGCCCAGTCTCGGTTTGTCGCCGCTGCTGGTCGAGCAGGTGTTCGACGCGCTGGCCGCCCTGAACCGCGACGACGGCCTGTCGGTGCTGCTAGTGGAGCAGAACATGGCGCAGGCGCTGGAAGTCGCGGCGCGCGCCTATGTGATGCAGAGCGGGCGCGTCGCGCTGTCCGGCAACGCGGCCGAACTGGCGGCGTCGGACGAGGTGCGGCAGGCGTATCTGGGGATGTAGCCCGGGCAAGGCGCTGGACGAAAAAAAGCCCGTCGCGCGAGCGACGGGCTTTTTGACATGCGGCCGGGGGCGGGCCGTAAGTCGCGAAGGACTTAGAAGATGTGGCGGATGCCCACGCCGGCGCCCAGCTGGCTGGTGCGGCCGGCGATTTCGCCGGTGACGGCGTCGCGGACCTTGTTGTAGTCCACGGTGCCGTATACCTGGGTGCGCTTGGACAGCGCGTACTCGGCCACGGCCACCAGGGCGTAGCGCTTGCCCTTGTCGCCGTCTTCGACCACGTTCTTGCTCTGGTCGTAGTAGGCGGCGCCGGTGATGGCCCAGCGCGGGGTGGCCTGCCAGGTCACGCCGGCGAAGTAGCCGTTGTCCTTGCGGTCGAGTTGAGCGGTGGTGGTGCCGCCCATGACGGCGTTGACCCAGCCGGTCTGATCGCGGCCGTTGAAGTAGCCGGCGAAGACCTTGGCGCTTTCGAACTGGTACGAGGCGCTGAAGTTCCACACTTGCTGGCGCAGGTCGGAATCGTTGCCTTCGTAGGTGCGCATGAAGGCGCCGCCCAGGCCGAGCTGGCCGACCGTGTAGCGCAGGCTCACGCCCATCTGCTGCCCGGCCTTGTTGTCCGACCACTTGTCGCCGTTAGCCCACGACGCGATCACGTTCAGGTCGCCCAGCGTGTTCGAGTAGCGGAAGGTGTTGTTGTTGCGCACGCGGCCCATGGCGGCGGGCAGCCACGAGTTTTCGTTGTAGTTACCGACGGTCAGCGGATCGAAGTAGTCCGCCATCAGGTCCTGGATCACCGTGTTCTGCAGACCCAGCGTCAGCGCGCCGATGCTGCCGCCGTCCAGGCCGACGTAGGCCAGGCGGTTGAAGGTCTTCTTGCTATCGGTGGAATTGCCATTCTGCACATTGAAGCCTTGCTCCAGGCGGAAGAAGGCGCGGTTGCCGTCGCCCAGGTCTTCCGAGCCGCGCAGGCCCCAGCGGCTGTTGGAGATGGCGCCGTTTTCCATCGAAAGACGGCTGCCGTCTTCGCCGGTCGAGCCGGAGCTGGTGTTGACGTAGCGCATGCTGACGTCGGCGATACCGTACAGGGTGACGCTGGTTTCAGCGGAAGCGGCGCCTGCGGCCAGGCCGAGGCCGGCGGCGGCGAGCGTAAGAGTGATGCGTTTCACTGAGGCTTCTCCTAATGTTTCTGTTCTTAGCGTGGGCCGGGCTTTTGGCTCGGCTGGACGCGCCTGGCGGTTCGCCTGGAGCTGGGCCGTTGCACCGACGCCAGGGGTTGGCGCGGGTCCGGAGCATGGGCCCTCTGTACGTTCCGTGCGCCATAGTGGTGCCAATCCAGAACGCCACGAGGATTCTAGAAAAGTTACGGCTTGTGTAGTGCGTTTATCTTTTTCGCGTTTTCCCTGGGTTTACAGAAATGCAAAAAAGGCGATGACTGGAACAATCCTGGCATTGTTCCAAAAAAAACCCCGTTGCAGGAACGGGGTTTTGGGCGGGTGGTGTGCGGATCAGAGCGTCATGTGCAGCGGCAACCACGTCGCGATGCCCGGCACCAGGTACAGCAGCAGCACCGCCAGGATCATCAGGAAGAACATCGGCAGCGAGGCGCGGGCGATATAGGGCAGCTCGCGCCCGCTCATGCCCGACAGCACGAACAGGTTGAAGCCCACCGGCGGCGTGATCTGTGCCATTTCCACAACGAAAACGATGAAGATGCCGAACCAGATCAGATCGATGCCGGCCGCCTGCACCGTCGGCAGCAGCACGCCCATGGTCAGCACGACGATGGAAATGCCGTCCAGGAAGCAGCCCAGCACGATGAAGAACACCATCAGCGCCACGATCAGCCCGAACTGCGACAGGCCCAGTCCGCCGATCCACTCGGCCAGCGCCCGCGGCAGGCCGATGTAGCCCATCGCCAGCGTCAGGAACTGCGCGCCCGCCAGGATCAGCGCGATCATGCAATACAACCGGGTGGCGCCCAGCAGCGATTGCATGAAGGTGGCGCGCGACAGCGACCCTTGCAGGCCCGACAGGATCAGCGCCCCGACCACGCCCACCGCTGCGGCCTCGGTCGCCGTGGCCAGGCCGGTGTAGATCGAGCCCAGCACCGCGCCGATCAGCAGCATCACCGGAATCAGGTGGCGCGAACGCGACAGTTTTTCCTTGAACGTCAGGCCGGGGTCGGCGGCGGGCACTTCGTCCGGATTTCGGATTGCCCACCAGGCGATGTAGCCCATGAACAACAGCGCCAGCAGGATGCCCGGCACGATACCGGCGATGAACAGCTTGGCGATCGACACGTCCGCCGCCACCCCGTAGACGATCATGATGATCGACGGCGGGATCAGCAGGCCCAGCGTGCCGGCGCCCGACAGCGTGCCCAGGATCTTCGATTCGGGGTAGCCGCGACGCGTCAGCTCGGGGATGGTCATCTTGCCGACCGTGGCGCAGGTGGCCGCGGACGAGCCCGACACCGCCGCGAAGATGGCGCAGCCGATCACGTTGGTGTGCAGCAGCCGGCCCGGCAGGCGGTTGAGCCAGGGGGCCAGGCCCTTGAACAGGTCTTCCGACAGGCGGGTGCGGAACAGGATTTCACCCATCCACAGGAACAGGGGCAGGGCGGTCAGCGTCCAGCTGGACGAGGCGCCCCAGATGGTGACGGCCATGGCATCGCCGGCCGGGCGGCTGGAGAACATCTCCATGCCGATCCAGGCGGTGCCCGCCAGCGTCAGGCCGACCCAGACGCCGCATCCCAGGAATGCGAAGATCGAGACGACCAGCAGGGTAATGACGAGAAGTTCATTCATGGGTTTGCTGCGAGGTGGCGGCGGCCAGGCCGCGTGAACGACGTACCAGCTCATCGAGCAGGGCGACCAGGAACAGGACCGTGCCCACGGCCATGCTGAGCTGCGGAATCCACAGCGGCGTGGCGTCGTTGGACGTGGAGATGTCGTTGAACTGCCAGGAGTCGTAAGTGAGCTTGACGCTGAAGAAGGCGAAGGCGGCGGCCATCAGGGTGCCTGCCGCCAGCGCGAAGATATCCAGGCGGCGGCTGCCGGCCGGCGACAGCGCGTTCAGCAGCAGCGTCACGCGGATGTGTTCGCCATGCTTGAAGGTGCTGGCCAGCGCCAGGAACCCGGCGGCGGCCATGAAATACCCGGCATAGGCGTCCGTGCCGGGAATGTTCAGGCCAAGCTGGCGCGCGACGATCGCGGCCAGCACCGCAACCAATACACCGATCGTGCACAGGCCGGCCAGCAGGCCGGCCGCGCCGTAAAGTCCATCCAGAAAGCGGCGCATGGTCGTATCACTGCTTCCGGTAGGCGTCGATCATGGCCTGGCCGTCGGCGCCGGCCTTCTTGAGCCAGTCATCCAGCATGCGCTTGCCGATCACCGACAGGCCTTCCTTCAGCTCGACCGTGGGCTTGACGGTTTCCATGCCGTTCTTGGCCAGTTCTTCCTGGTACCACTTGTTCTTTTCCTGCGACAGCTTCCAGCCGCGTTCCTCGGCCTGCGCGCCGGCCTTCTTCAGTGCGGCCTGCGTCGCCGGGTCGAGCGCGTCGAACGCCTTCTTGTTGACGATCACGGCGTTCTTGGGCAGCCAGGCCTGGGTGTCGTAGAACTTCTTGATGTACTCGTAGGTCTTGGTGTCGTAGCCGGTGGAGGCCGACGACATGTACGAGTCGATCACGCCGGTGGCCAGCGCCTGCGACAGTTCGGCCTGCTGCACCGTCACCGGCTGGGCGCCGACCAGTTCGGCGATCTTGGCCGTCACCGGGCTGTAGGCGCGCCACTTCAGGCCCTTCATGTCGCTGATCTGCTTGATGTCCTTGTTGGCGAAGATGCCCTGGGGCGGCCAGGCCACCGCGTACAGCAGCGTCATGCCCTGCGAATTCAGCTTCTTTTCCAGGAACGGCTTCTGCGCCTGGTACAGCTTGAACGAGGCGTCGTAGCCGGTGGCCAGGAAGGGTAGGCCGTCCAGTTCGTAGATCGGATCTTCGTTGGCGAAGTTGGTCAGGAGGATCTCGCCGATCTGGGCCTGGTTGCCTTGCACCGCGCGCTTGATCTCGGGCGCCTTGTACAGCGAGGCGTTGTTGTGCAGCGTGATCTTGAGCTTGCCTTCCGACAGCGTGTCGACGTCCTTGATGAAGGTCGTCAGGTTTTCGACGTGGAAGTTGCTGGCGGGATAGGCGCTGGGCAGGTCCCACTTGGTCTGGGCCTGGGCACCGGCGCTGAACGCCAGGACGATGGAGCCGGTCAACAGCGAGAGCTTCTTGAACATGATGGTCCTTCTTTGCGAATGATGAGTGCGGGCAGGGCCCGGAGGCATTGCGAAAAAGCGCGCGGCGCGGCATGACGCATAGCTGAAAAGCCGTGCCATTCTATGTTGCCTCTTGGTCACAAAGTGCCTGCAAGCGCGTGTTTACGGGTAATTCCTAGGCCGCCGGGTCCGAAATACTTGATGATTGAAATAGTGTGCCCACGGGCCGGACGTTGTCTTGCGGCAGCGTCTTTTTCTTCTAAGATCTCGTCATCGCAGTCGTGTCGCAGAGGGTCGTGTGAATTTCGTTTTTCGTCGTGACGAGTTGCTGGTCGAGGAAGCCACCAGCGTGTTGCCGGACCTGGATGCCTGTGGGCGCGCCGGGCTTGGGGCCGACGCCCTGCAGCCGGTCTGGGCCACGCCGGATTCGCCGGCCCGCGCCGCGCATGTCGAACCGGGCATCGAAGCGCCGCACGGCTACGCCTTCAAGAAGCTGCGGTCCTTGTTCGGGGTGCTGGACGAGGAACGCATGGCGCTTGCCGGGCGCGCCTACCAGATCGCCGAATGGGCCCGCACCCATCGCTTCTGCGGCGCCTGCGGCACGCCCACCACGCGCGTCAGCGGCGAGTTCTGCCAGCGTTGCCCGGCCTGCGGCTTCTCGGCCTATCCGCGCATCTCGCCGGCCATGATGGTGCTGATCCGCAAGGGCGACAGTATCCTGCTGGCGCGCCACACCGCCAATGCCGCCGGGCGCTACACGGCCCTGGCCGGCTTTGTCGAGCCGGGCGAAAGCATCGAGCAGACGGTGCACCGCGAGGTGCTGGAAGAGGTCGGCCTGAGGGTCGGCAACCTGAAGTACTTCGGCAGCCAATCGTGGCCGTTCCCGCATTCGCTGATGGTGGCCTACACGGCCGAATACGTGTCGGGCGAGATCCGCGTGCAGGAAGACGAGATCGCCGACGCGCGCTGGTTCGGTCCGGGCGATCCGATGCCAGAGATCGCGGCGCGCATCTCCATTGCCGGTTCGCTGATCCGCGCGCACCTGCCGGCTGGCTGGGACGCGCCCTAGCAAGGCGCGGAGTGCCGCCCGCGCGCCTTAGGCGGGCATTCATCCTAGGGGTATTCCCTCGAATCGAGGGATTTTTTCCGTCCCTGTTTTGTTTTTTATTGATGAAATATAGATAAATTATTAGTATTTCGCGCAGATAAACTTGTTGCGCGGCCCTTATGACCTCCACGTTGATCGCCTCGTCGGCCCACCTGGCCGGCGGCAGCGCGCCGGACCTGTCCGAAGTCGAATTCGGCCTGATGATCGCCAGCCACGCCTTCGATCGCTGGACCGTGCGCTGCATGGCGGCGGCGGGCCTGCCCGACCTGACGCCCACCGACGTCATGGTGTTCCACCACGTGTTCCACCGCCAGCGCCCCAAGAAGCTGGCCGACATCTGCTTCACGCTGAATGTCGAGGACACGCACATCGTCAACTACGCGCTGAAAAAGCTCGACCGCCTGGGCGTGGTCAAGGGCGAGCGCGCCAGCAAGGAAGTGTTCTACAGCGTCACGCCCGAGGGCGCGGCCATCATCAAGCGCTACGGCGAAATCCGCGAGCAATGCCTGACCGCCGGCCTGGACGCGCCGGGCGGGGGAGGCCTGGAATTCAGCCGCCAGCTGGCGCACACGCTGCGCGCCCTGTCCGGCCTGTACGACCAGGCCGCGCGCGCCGCGACCTCCCTGTAAACCGATACGCGGGGCAGCGCCCCGTACCGCAACCCGCACGCCGCGGCCGGCAGCGCCGTGGCGGCTTCTTGTACCCGAGGATAGTTATGAAGTGGCAATTCTGGATTGATCGTGGGGGCACCTTCACCGACATCGTGGCGCGCCGCCCCGACGGCACCACCACCACCGCGAAGATGCTGTCGGAAAATCCCGAGCAGTACCGCGACGCGGCGGTGGCGGGCATCCGCAAGCTGCTGGGCATCGCGCCCGGCCAGCCGGTGCCGGCCGAGCAGGTCGAATGCGTCAAGATGGGCACCACGGTCGCCACCAACGCGCTGCTCGAGCGCAAGGGCGAACGCACGCTGCTGGTGACCACGCGCGGTTTCCGCGACGGCCTGCGCATTGCCTACCAGAACCGTCCGCGCCTGTTCGACCGCAATGTGCTGCTGCCGGAAATGCTCTACGAAGCCGTGGTCGAGGCCGACGAGCGCGTCGCCGCCGACGGCGAAGTGATCCGCGACCTGGACGAGGCCGCGCTGCGCCGTGACATGCAGGCGGCGTACGACAGCGGCATCCGCACCGTCGCCATCGTCTTCATGCACGCCTGGCACGCCACCGGCCACGAGCAGCGCGCCGCCCGCATCGCGCGCGAGATCGGCTTCACCCAGGTGTCGGCCTCGCACGAGGTCAGCCCGCTGATCAAGTACGTCTCGCGCGGCGACACCACCGTGGTCGACGCCTACCTGTCGCCCATCCTCAAGCGCTATGTCGACCAGGTGGCCGGCGAACTGCCCGGCATCCGCCTGATGTTCATGCAATCGAGCGGCGGCCTGACCGACGCGCACCGCTTCCGCGGCAAGGACGCCATCCTGTCCGGCCCGGCCGGCGGCATCGTCGGCATGGTGCGCACCAGCGAGCAGGCCGGTTTCGACAAGATCATCGGCTTCGACATGGGCGGCACCTCCACCGACGTGTCGCACTACGCCGGCGAATTCGAGCGCGAGTTCGAGACCCTGGTGGCCGGCGTGCGCATGCGCGCGCCCATGATGAGCATCCACACGGTCGCGGCCGGCGGCGGTTCGATCCTGCATTTCGACGGCGCGCGCCTGCGCGTCGGCCCGGATTCGGCCGGCGCCAACCCCGGCCCCGCCTGCTACCGCCGCGGCGGGCCGCTGGCCGTGACCGACTGCAACGTGCTGCTCGGCAAGATTCAGCCCGATTTCTTCCCCAAGGTGTTCGGCCCCGACGCCAACGAAGCGCTGGATCGCGACGCCGTCGTGCAGCGCTTTGAGGCCATGGCCGACGAGGTCCGCGCCGCCACCGGCCGCGACATGACGCCGGAACAGCTGGCCGAAGGCTTCCTGGAAATCGCCGTCGGCAACATGGCCGAAGCCATCAAGCGCATCTCGGTGCAGCGCGGCCACGACGTCACCGAATACGCGCTGACCGTGTTCGGCGGCGCCGGCGGCCAGCACGCCTGCCTGGTGGCCGACGCGCTCGGCATGACCACGGTCTTCGCGCACCCGCTGGGCGGCGTGCTGTCGGCCTACGGCATGGGCCTGGCCGACCAGACCGACATGCGCCAGAAGACCGTCGAAAAGACGCTCGACGCCGCGCTGATGACCGAGCTGCAAGGCGAACTGGACGCGCTGGCCGAGCAGGCCGTGGGCGAACTGCGCCGCCAGCATGTGGCCGACAGCGACATCCAGGTGCAGCGCCGCCTGCACCTGAAGTACCGCGGCACCGACACCGCGCTCGAAGTGCCGTATTCGGACCTGGACCAGGCCCGCAAGGACTTCGAGGCGGCCTATCGCCAGCGCTATTCCTTCCTCATGCCCAACCGCGAGCTGGTGGTGGAGACCATCTCGGTGGAAGCCACCGGCGGCGGCGAGCGCGTCACCGAGACGCCCGCTTCGCGCAGCCGCGACGGCGCGCTGGCGCCGCGCCGCGCCGTGCGCATGTACAGCGGCGGCGCCTGGCGCGACACGCCGTTGTACGTGCGTGAAGACATGGCCGGCGGCGACGTGGTGGCGGGCCCCGCCATCATCTCCGAGCCGAACCAGACCACCGTGGTCGAGCCCGGCTGGCAGGCCGAGCTGACGCAACAGGACCACTTCGTGATCCGCCGCGTCGAGGCCCGCCCCGAGCGCCGCGCTATCGGCACCCAGGCCGACCCGGTGATGCTGGAGGTGTTCAACAATCTGTTCATGTCGATCGCCGAGCAGATGGGCTACCGCCTGCAGAACACGGCGTATTCGGTCAACATCAAGGAACGCCTGGACTTTTCCTGCGCCATTTTCGACGCCCAGGCGCGCCTGATCGCCAACGCGCCGCACATGCCGGTGCACCTGGGCTCCATGGGCGAGTCGGTGCGCACCGTCATGAACGCCAACGCCGGCCGCATGCAGCCGGGCGACGCCTACGTGGTCAACGACCCGTACCACGGCGGCACCCACCTGCCGGACGTCACGGTGATCACGCCGGTGTTCGACCGCAAGGGCAGCGAGATCCTGTTCTACGTCGGCTCGCGCGGCCACCATGCCGACATCGGCGGCACCACGCCGGGCTCGATGCCGCCGGATTCGAAGACGGTCGAAGACGAAGGCGTGCTGTTCACCAACTTCCAGCTGGTCAAGGGCGGCGAGTTCCGCGAACAGGCCGCGCGCGACATCCTCGGTTCCGGCCGCTGGCCGGCGCGCAATCCGGACCAGAACATCGCCGACATGCACGCGCAGATCGCCGCCAACGAAAAGGGCGTGCAGGAACTGCTGCGCATGTGCGATCACTTCGGCCTGGACGTGGTGCGCGCCTACATGGGCCACGTGCAGGACAACGCCGAAGAGGCGGTGCGCCGCGTGATCTCGGTGCTCAAGGACGGCAGCTACGAGTATCCGCTGGACAACGGCGCGGTCATCCGCGTCGCGGTGCGGGTGGACAACCAGGCGCGCAGCGCCGTGGTCGACTTCACCGGCACCTCGGACCAGCTGGACAACAACTTCAACGCCCCGGGTGCCATCGCCGTGGCCGCGGTGCTGTACGTGTTCCGCACCCTGGTCAACGACGACATCCCGCTGAACGACGGCTGCCTGGTGCCGCTGTCGATCATCCTGCCGGAAGGCTCGATGCTGCGCCCGAACCCGCCGGCCTCGGTGGTGGCGGGCAACGTCGAAACGTCCATGTGCATCGTCAACGCGCTGTACGGCGCGCTCGGCGTGCTGGCCGCCAGCCAGGGCACCATGAACAACTTCACCTTCGGCAACGCGCGTCACCAGTACTACGAGACCATCTCGGGCGGCACCGGCGCCGGTCCCGTGCGCATCGATGCCGCCGGTCCCCACGACGAAGGCTTCCCGGGCACTTCGGTGGTGCAGGCGCACATGACCAACTCGCGCCTCACCGACCCCGAAGTGCTGGAGTTCCGCTTCCCGGTGCGGCTGGAGTCGTACGAGATCCGCCACGGTTCGGGCGGGGCGGGGCGCTATCCGGGCGGCAACGGCGGCGTGCGCCGCATCCGCTTCCTGGAAGACATGACCGCCGCGATCCTGTCCAACAACCGCCGCTATGCGCCGTTCGGCCTGGCCGGCGGCGAGCCGGGCGCGATGGGCCGCAACTATGTCGAAAGGCTGGACGGCACGGTCGAGGAACTCGGTCCGCAGGATAGCGCCCAGTTGCATCCGGGCGACGTGTTCGTGGTGGAAACGCCGGGAGGCGGGGGCTACGGCGCGGCGTAAGCGCCGCCCACCATCGGCGTCCGAGTCCGTTCAGGCGGGATCGGGCGCCGCGTCGTCCGGATCGTTCATCACATCCAGCACAATGTCCGCCTTGGCCTTGCGGTCATAGACCCGCAGCGTCACCTCGCCATCGCCGATTTCGAAGATCGCGGTGGCGAGCGTGTTTTCGCCGTCCGGGTCCTTGGGATCGGTGCGCAGGATCGGCAGTTCGCCCTCGGTGTCATGCAGCGCCGTCAGCAGGTCGGCGCCGACGGTGGCGGGGGACCAGGTGTCGACGATGCCCTCGATGCGGCGCTGGCGCTCGCGCGACGAGTCGGTGATGATCTGCGATTGCCCCCGGCTGGCCTGATGCACCATGTGGTTGGCGTGGCCATACCGGGTGCCGATCTCCTGCGCTGACGCGGCGCCCGGCGTCGCCTCGACGCTGAAGATGCGGGCGTCGGCCGCCGACCCCAGCGTATGGTGAAAGCCCCCCGCGCGCGGCGCGTCGCGCAGCAGCGCCACGGCCTCGTCCAGCGTGGCGCAGTCGAGCACGGCGCGCGCCAGCAGCATGCGCGGCAGGCCGCGCTGGCGCAGGCGCGTGCGCAGGTTGTTGATGGTCTGCACCAGGCCGGCGCGATTGGCCCCGAAGGTATGGCCGGGCAGGGATCCCGGGTAATAGAAGCTCAGGTAGCCGGGCGCGTCGTCCAGCGCCACGTCGACCAGATGGCAGCGGCCGTACAGGAACGGATCGCCGTCCTCGTTGTGGCCGATCCAGCGGGTGCCATCGGCCGCCTTCAGCGCCACCGAGGTGCAGCCGTCGCCGCTGCCGCTACTGTGCAGCAGGTCGCCCCGGCAGTTCCACAGCAATACGTCCGCCAGCGGCATCCCCAGCCCCTCGGCCAGCCCCTCCAGTTCGTCCCACACGGCGGGCAGGGCGCGCCGGGCCTGTTCGCCCAGTTCGTCCAGGTACGGATGGCCGCGCCAGGGGCGCAGGGCCTTCCAGGTGGCGCTCTGGTCCAGGTAGGTCGCCATCAGCGGGCGGGCCAGTTTGCCGAGGGCCACGCCGACCTGGCGCCGGTTGCCGGCGATGCGTACATACTTGTAGGGCATGGGGATTCTCCGGGGTGTCATGCGGATTGTAATTTTTCTAAGCTCTCTGCGGTGGGGACGGATGCGTTAACATGCGCCGTAAGTTGCTCCGGCGATCCCGGCGTGGCCCGCGCATCATGTTCCAACTGCAACCCCGGGCGCTATCAGCCCCAAGAGGAGAGTTTCATGATTAAACGTAAAGTCGCCGCCGCCTTGGTCGGCCTGTCCATGGCCATGTTCGGCGCCGCCTCCGGCGCCTACGCCCAAGGCAAGGAATTGGTGGTGGCCACCGACACGGCGTTCGTGCCGTTCGAGTTCAAGCAGGGCAACACCTACACCGGCTTCGACGTGGACCTGTGGGCGGCCATCGCCAAGGAACTGAACGTCAAGTACAAGCTGCAGCCGATGGACTTCAACGGCATCATCCCCGGCCTGCAGACCAAGAACATCGACGTGGCGCTGGCCGGCATCACCATCCGCGATGACCGCAAGAAGGTGATCGACTTCTCCGATCCCTACTACGAAAGCGGCCTGGCCATCCTGGTCGGCGAAAAGAACACCGACATCAAGGACGCCAAGTCGCTGGCCGGCAAGACCGTCGCGGTCAAGACCGGCACGGCCACCGTGGACTTCCTGAAGGCCCAGGTGCCGGACGCCAAGCTCAAGCTGTTCCCCAACATCGACAACGCCTACCTGGAACTGGCCACCGGCCGGGTCGATGCCGCCGTGCACGACACGCCCAACGTCCAGTACTACGCCAACACGGCTGGCAAGGGCCGCGTCAAGGTGGTCGGCTCGGTCAAGAGCGGCGACTTCTACGGCATCGCCTTCCCCAAGGGCAGCGAACTGGTGCCGCAGGTCAACAAGGCCCTGGCCACGCTCAAGTCCAACGGCCAGTACGACGCCATCTACGAGAAGTGGTTCGGCAAGAAGCCCTGAGCTTTTCTGCCGGATTGATGTTGCATTTCGGGGCCGCCCGGCAGTCTGGGGCCCCGGCGCTTCGCTCCGGCGGCGCCGGGCCCGGGACGGGGCGGCCCCGAGTCGCGTGCGTCGCCGGGCGTTCCGCCATGATGCGGCGCGCGAGGCGCGCCATTGAGGGGTAATTCGTGGATTTTGACTGGAATGTAGTGATGGATGCGCTGCCCAACCTGTGGGTGGGCACGCAGATGACCATCAAGATCACCTTTTGGGGCCTGTTCGGCGGCTTTCTGCTGGGCGCGCTCTCCGGCGTGACGCGGGCCTACGGGCATCCGATACTGTCGGGCATCGCCCAGGTGTATGTCGCGGTGATCCGCGGCACGCCGATCGTGGTGCAGGTGATGTTCATTTATTTCGCCTTGCCGCTCTTGGCGAACATCCGGGTGGACGCCGAGTGGGCGGCCATCGTCACGCTCATCATCAATTCAGGCGCCTATATTTCCGAGATCGTGCGCGGTTCGCTGCTGTCGGTCCACAAGGGGCTGAAGGAAGCCGGGCAGGCGATGGGCCTGCCGTTTCACAAGATCCTGTTCCACATCATCGGGCCGGTGGCGTTCCGCCGCATGATTCCGCCGCTGGGCAACCAGTGCATCATCAGCCTGAAGGATTCGTCGCTGTTCATCGTGATCGGCGTCGCGGAACTGACCCGTCAGGGCCAGGAGATCATGGCCAGCAACTTCCGCGCGGTCGAGATCTGGTCGGCCATTGCCATCGTCTACCTGATCCTGACGGGCACGATGGCGCTGATCCTGCACCTGGTGGAAAAAAGGATGCGCATACTATGAGCATGGTTGAATTTCATGACGTCACCAAGACGTTCGGCGCGTCCACGGTGCTGGACGGCATCTCGCTCAACATCGACGCGGGCGAGGTGGTCGTGGTGGTGGGGCCGTCCGGCTCCGGCAAGTCCACTTTCCTGCGCTGCATCAACGTGCTCGAAACGATCAACGGCGGCGACCTGCTGGTCGACGGCCTGAGCGTGCATGGCGGGGCCGCCCAGGTGCGCGAGATCCGGCGCGAGGCCGGCATGGTGTTCCAGCAGTTCAATCTGTTCCCGCAGATGACCGCGCTGCAGAACGTCATGTTCGGGCCGATCCACACGCGCGGCCAGGGCCGCGACGAGGCGCGCGAACTGGCCGAGCAGCTGCTGGGCAAGGTCGGGCTGGCCGAGCGCATGAACCACTACCCATCCGAGCTGTCCGGCGGCCAGCAGCAGCGCGTGGCGATCGCCCGCGCGTTGGCGATCAAGCCCAAGCTGATGCTGTTCGACGAGCCGACCTCGGCGCTCGATCCGGAACTGCGCCACGAGGTGCTGAAGGTGATGCGCGACCTGGCCGAGGAGGGCATGACCATGGTGGTGGTCACGCACGAAATGGAGTTCGCGCGCAAGGTCGGCAGTCGCCTGATCTTCATCGACGCCGGCAAGATCGCCCATGACGGGCCGCCGGCCGAGCTGCTGGACAATCCGCCCAGCCAGCGCCTGAAGGACTTCCTGCAACACGTGGCCTGAGCACGGATCGCCCCACGCTTCAAAGGCCGCAATGAGAGCGCCCCCAAGCGGGATGTCACGGATCCGGCTCCGCCGGTCCGTAGACATGCCCCCTTGAGGGGGAAGCGCGCAGCGCTTCGGGGGTGGGCTCCCCCCTAGCCCTTCACGCGCACGATCTTCTGCACTTGCGGCACGTGGCGGATGGCGCGGATCACCTGCGCCAGGTGCTTGCGGCTGTCCACCTGGATGGTCAGGTGCAGCGACACCGTCGAGACCGCGTCATCGTGCATGGTCACATGCATGATGTTGGCGTCGGCCGCCGTGACTTCCGCGGCCAGCCGGCCCAGCACGCCGCGCTCGTTGCGGGTGACGATGTCCAGGCGCGTGGCCAGGTGCTTGGCGGTGTGGGCGTCCCAGGCGACGTTGATCCAGCGTTCCGGTTCGCGCAGGCGCTGGCGCATGGCCACCGGGCAGTCGGCGGTGTGCACCACCAGGCCATGGCCCATGCGCATGCCGGCGATGATCGGGTCGCCGGGCAGTGGGCCGCAGCACGGCGCCAACTGCACCGCCTGGCCTTCGTTGCCCTGGATCAGGATCGGGGCGCTGCGCGCCGAGGTCAGCTCGTCCACCGCCGCGGCGGTGGTGGCCACCAGCTGGTGTTCGGGCGCGAAGCGGCGCGCCACGACGGCGGCCAGGCGCTTGCCCAGGCCGATGTCGGCCAGGATTTCCTCGCGTGAGCTGGCGCCGGTGCTGCGCGCCAGCTTCTGCCAGGCCGGGTCGTCGGTGGCCGGCAGCGGCATGTGCAATTCCTGCAGGGCCTGGCCCAGCAGGCGCTCGCCGAAGGCCACCGATTCCTCGTACTTGACGGTGCGCAGGTAGTGGCGGATTTCCGAACGGGCGCGGCCGGTGCGCACGTAATTGAGCCATTGCGCGTTCGGGCGCGAAGCGGGGGAGGTGACGATCTCCACCGTGTCGCCGCTGTTCAGTTCCGTGCGCAGTGGCACGAACTCGCCGTTGACCTTGGCCGCCACCGCCTGGTTGCCGATGTCGGTATGGATGGCGTAGGCGAAATCCACCGGCGTCGCGCCGCGCGGCAGCGAGATGATCTTGCCGCGCGGGGTGAAGACGTAGACGGCGTCCGGGAACAGGTCGACCTTGACGTGTTCGAGGAACTCGCCCGAATCGCCGGTCTGGCTCTGGATGTCCAGCAGCGATTGCAGCCACTGGTGGGTACGCTTCTGCAGGTCGTTGAGCGTCAGGTCGGCGCCCTTGTACAGCCAGTGCGAGGCCACGCCTTCTTCGGCCACGTGATGCATGTCGCGGGTGCGGAACTGGAATTCCACCGGGGTGCCGTAGGGGCCCACCAGCGTCGTGTGCAGCGACTGGTAGCCGTTGACCTTGGGGATCGCGATGTAGTCCTTGAACTTGCCGGGCACCGGCCGGTACAGCTGGTGCAGCGTGCCCAGTGCCAGGTAGCACTCGGGCAGCGTGTGGACGATGACGCGGAAACCATAGATGTCGAGCACGTCCGAGAACGACTTCTTCTGGTCGACCATCTTGCGGTAGATGCCGAACAGCGTCTTCTCGCGGCCGGTGACTTCGGCCTCGATGCCGGCGGCGGGCAGCGCGGCACGGACCGAGTCGGCGATCTTGCCGATCACCTCGCGGCGGTTGCCGCGCGCGGCCAGCACGGCCTTGTACAACACCTGGTAGCGGTTCGGGTACATGGCCGCGAAGCACAGGTCCTGCAGTTCGCGGAACAGCAGGTTCAGGCCCAGCCGGTGGGCGATGGGCGCATAGATGTCCAGCGTTTCGCGGGCGATGCGGCGGCGCTTCTCGGGGTTGACCGCGTCCAGCGTGCGCATGTTGTGCAGGCGGTCGGCCAGCTTGATGAGGATGACGCGCACGTCGCGCGCCATCGCCAGCAGCATCTTGCGGAAACTTTCGGCCTGCTGCTCGGCCTTGGTGGCGAAGTCCAGGCGGTCCAGCTTGGACAGGCCATCGACCAGCTCGGCGACTTCCGGACCGAACTTCTCGGCCAGCTCGTGCTTGGCGATGCCCTGGTCTTCCATCACGTCGTGCAGCAGGGCGGCGGACAACGCATTCGCGTCGAGCTTCCAGCCCGCGCAGATTTCCGTGACGGCGATGGGGTGCGAGATGTAGGGCGAACCGCTGGCGCGGAACTGGCCCAGGTGCGCCTGGTCGGCGAAGCGATAGGCTTCGCGCACGCGTTCTACATCTTTCTTGTCGAGATAGCTGCCGATGATTTCGGTCAGCGGCGCCAGCGAGGCGACCGGCGAGGCGGTCGCATCCGCCGCTTCTTGCGCGGCGACGGAGGGTGGCGTGGGGGAATTCTTGTCTTTCTTGCCCGTGCGGCGCCCGAGACGGGAGCCGGCACGTAGCGCGGCAAGCAGACCTGATGAAGCGTACTTCAGCCCGGGAAAAGCCATGCTTGCCGCCCCCCGGAAAAGATCAGGTGGGAACTTTACGCAGCATTTCCACGCCGGTGAGGCCGCCCGCGATTTCGCGCAGGGCAGTGACCGTGGGCTTGTCTTTGCTGTCCAGGCGCGGGGCATGGCCTTGCGCCAGCTCGCGGGCGCGGTAGGTGGCGGCCAGCGTGAGCTTGAAACGGTTGGGGATCTGGTTCAGACAGTCTTCGACGGTAATGCGAGCCATTAGGACACCTGGTGCTGATGGTGGATAGGGAGAATGCGGTTTCGTTTCAGTGCGCCGCCGGGATGCCGAGCTGCGCAAACAATTCGGCGTGGCGCACGGCCTGAGACGAAAAACGCAGCCGTGCGGCGCTGACGATTTGAGTCAGTTCCGACAAGGCCACGCTAAATTCTTGATTAATAATAACATATTCGCATTCAGGCGCGTGCGCGATTTCGCCGCCCGCGGCCATCAGCCGGCGCGCGATCACTTGCGGCGCATCCTGGCCGCGCGCCTTGAGCCGGCTTTCGAGTTCCTCGATCGAAGGCGGCAGCACGAAGATGCCGATCGCGCCGGGAAAGCGCTGGCGCACCTGGCGCGCGCCTTGCCAATCGATTTCCAGCAGCACGTCGCGGCCCTCGCGGGTGGCTTCGTCGATGCGATCGCGCGGCGTGCCGTAGAAATTGCCATGGACCTCGGCCCACTCCAGCAGGCGCTGCTCGTCGCGCAATTGCTTGAATTCGTCGATGCCGATGAAGCGGTATTCGCGGCCGTCTTCCTCGCCGGGACGCGGCGCGCGGGTGGTGCAGGAGACGGAGAGGAGAATGGACGGGTCTTGCTGCAGCAAGGCCTTGACCAGGCTGGACTTGCCGGCCCCGCTGGGGGCGACGACCATGAAGACATTGCCGGAAGTGGCGTGCATGAATGTGACGAGCGTGTGATGCCGAGACCCGAAGAATAGCAAATCGCGCAGCGCGGCAGGGGGAAAACCCTGCGCGCGTCGTCAATGCCAACCACCTGCGGATTGGGGGCGCGCGATGCGGCCCCGCAAGAAAGCGGCCCCGAACGGCGGCCCGTGGCGGGGCCGCCGCGCGGGAGCGGATCAGCGCGCCGCCGCCTGCGTCAGCTTGCCGCCCGGCGCGGGCGCGTCGCTGCCGAGCAGGTGGCCGTTCACCTCGATGCCGTAGAGCGAGTCGTCGGAGTCGTGGTACTTGGCGCGGGTCTTGGCCACCGATTCGGTGTAGCGCGGATCCTGGGGGCGTTCGTGGGCGTTCATGAAGTAGGCCACGTCCCACGCTTCCTGGTCGCTCAGCATGCCTGCCTGGCCCAGCGGCATGTTGGCCTTGATGAAGCCGGCGGCGTTGCCGATCTGGTGCATGCCGGCGCCCCAGTTGAAGGAATCCGGGCCCCACAGCGCGGGGAATACCCAGTGCTCGCCGTTCTTCTGTCCCTTGCCCTCGGCGCCGTGGCAGACGGCACAGTACTGGGCGTAGACCTCGCTGCCGCGCACGTAGTCGGCCTTCTGGGCCGGCTTGGGCAGCTTGAGGTAGCCCTGGCCCTTGAGCGCGACGCCGGTGGGCGCCTTGCTCGCCAGCCAGAACATATAGGTCTGCAAGGCGGTCAGCACCGGGTCGTCGGCCGCGGGCGGCTTGCCGTTCATGCTGAAGCGGAAACAGCCTTGCAGGCGCTCGGCCAGCGTGTTGACGTGGCCGTTCTTGGCGCGGTAGGCCGGATACAGCACGTAAGCCGCCCACATCGGCGCGGAATCGGGGCGGCGGCCCGCGTCCAGGTGGCAACTGGCGCAGTTCAGGTCGTTGCCGACGAATTTGCTGGCGTTCTGCGGCGTGTGCAGGAAGATCTGCTCGCCCTGGCGCACGATCTTGCCGAATTCGCTGTCGGGTAGCGACGCGGCGCTGGGCGGCGTGAAGTCGGGGCGCGCATCGGCGGCCACGGCCGCTCCGGTCGACAGCAACGCGCTGGTTGCCGCGGCGGCGAACAGAAGATGAGCGAGTCGGTGACGGATCGGGGTCATTGCTTGGCTCCCGCGGCGGTGTTGGCTTGCGCGGCAAGCAGGTCGGCGGCCTTGGGCAGGCCGGCGTAGTAGGCGGACACGGCGTCGATCTCGGCGTCGGTCAGGCGGGTGGCCACGGCTGGCATCAGGCCGAGCGGGCCGGGCGGACGCTGGCCCTGGCGCCAGGCGCGCAGTTGGCCCGCGATGTAGGCGGCGGGCTGGCCGGCCAGGCTGGGAAAGTTGGCGCCCACGCCGATGCCGCCCGGGCCGTGGCATTGATTGCAGGCTGGCACGTTCTTGTCCCAGGCGCCGCGCGTGGCCAGCCAGGCGCCGGTATCGTCGGGCTTGACCGGATGCCGGGCCGTGGCGGCCAATCGGTCGATGTTCAGCGGCGACGGCAGGCCGGCGTAATAGGCGGCCACCGCTTGCCGCTGCGCGGGGTCC
Source organism: Achromobacter sp. CSND-B12 (assembly GCF_052906545.1). Classification (NCBI taxonomy): domain Bacteria; kingdom Pseudomonadati; phylum Pseudomonadota; class Betaproteobacteria; order Burkholderiales; family Alcaligenaceae; genus Achromobacter; species Achromobacter sp. CSND-B12. Next base: position 6,174,442 of record NZ_JBREGJ010000001.1, read on the forward strand.
AGCGCCTTGGCGGTGGCGGCCATCACCGGGCTCACACGCGAGCCGTTGGCCATGGCTTCGAGCTGTTCGGCGAGATAGGCGGCGCCCATGCCCGCCAGATGGGGGAAGCCGGCGGCGGGGTTGCCTTCGCCGTTGGCGCCGTGGCAGGTCATACAGGCCGGCGCGCCGTTGGCGCCCTGTGTGCTGATCTGGCGCCCATCGGGAGCGGCCTGCGCGGGACCGGGCAGCGCACCGAGCACGCCGGCGCCCAGGGCGAGCGCGCCCGCCCAACGGACGGTGGAAAAGGGCAGTAATGCCATGATCAAACTCCGAAATTTATTGGAATTTTGGTAATAAGTTAATTTCCAGAAATTATATGGAAATTTGTGACAGATCAAAGCCCGCCAGGGGTTTTGCGCGCGTTCAATTTGCAACAGCGATGGCGGCAATCGCGGCGGCGCTGCATCCGTTCGCCGGCTCGTTTCCTGATCCGTGCTTGTCCAGCCGCACTCGGCGCGTAGCGAATGGAACGTTCGCTTGCACCATCGCCAGAATGATTCGGGTAGCATTTCGCCGACAGATAACAAGGAGCATCCAATGCACACGAACGAGATCGACCCTCCCCGCGTTGCGCTGGTCACCGGCGCCGGCACCGGCATTGGCCGCGCGGTGGCGCTGGAATTCTTGGCGCAAGGCTATCGCGTGGTGCTGGCCGGCCGTCGGCGCGAGCCGCTCGAAGCCACGCGCACGGCGGCGGGCGAAGATGGTGTGCGGGCCCTGGTGGTTCCCACGGACGTGTCCGACGAACAGGCGGTGCGCGAGCTGTTCGACACCACCCAGCGCGAATACGGGCGCCTGGACGTGCTGTTCAATAACGCGGGCCGCGGCGCGCCGGCGATGCCGATCGAGGAACTGCCGGTGGCGCTCTGGCGCGAGGTGGTCGATACCAACCTGACCGGCATGTTCCTGTGCGCGCAGGCCGCGATCCGCGTGATGAAGGCGCAGACCCCGCAGGGCGGCCGCATCATCAACAATGGCTCGATCTCGGCGCACGCGCCGCGGCCGTTCTCGATCGCCTACACCGCCACCAAGCACGCGGTGACGGGCCTGACCAAGTCGATCTCGCTGGATTGCCGTCCGTACCACATTGCCTGCGGCCAGATCGATATCGGCAATGCCGCCACCGACATGACCGAACGCATGGCCGCCGGCATCCTGCAGGCCGATGGCAGCACCAAGGTCGAGCCGCGCATGGACGTGGCCCACGTCGCGCAGGCCGTCGCGGCCATGGCCCGCCTGCCGCTGGACGCCAATGTCCAGTTCATGACGATCATGGCGACCAACATGCCGTTCGTCGGGCGCGGCTGAACCGCGCCACCAATGAAAAAAGCGCCCGCGGGCGCTTTTTTATTTTTTATCGAGCCATTTCGTCGACAAGCGCATGGCGCGCAGCGCGGGGGCCCGTCCTTCGGGCTTTACTTCTGCGCCAGCATCTGGCCCTTGGCCGTATCGATGTAGCTGCGGGCGCCGAGGTAGCGCTTGGACCAGTACGGATTCTTCATTTCGTCCACGCGCACCTTGGCGCCGCGGCGCGGGGCGTGCACGAACTTGTCCTGGCCGATGTAGATGCCCACGTGCGACGTGATGCCGCGGCCCCGGGTGGCGAAGAACACCAGGTCGCCGGGCTTGAGCTGCTTCTTGTTGTTCACCGTGTCGCCCTGGGTGCGTTGCTGGCGCGCGGTGCGCGGCAGTTCCAGGCCGGCGATCTCACGGTAGACGTACAGCACCAGGCCGCTGCAGTCGAAGCCTTCGGCGGCATCGTCGCCGCCCCAGCTGTAGGGCGTGCCGATGGCGGCCAGGCCGGCCTGCACCACGCGTTCGCGCAGGGTCGGCACGGTGGGGTCCTGCGCCAGGCGCAGGCCGGACAGGGAGGCGCGGGCCTGCTCGGAGGGGATCGACGCCTGGGCGGCGCCGGGTAACCAGGAGAACGTCAGGGCCAGCAGGGGCGCTGACAGCAAAGCGGGAAGGCGGAAAAAGGCAAGGCGGGCTTTTCGCGTGGGCGGCGTCATTACGTCACTTCAAAAATCGGAGTGGGCGGCATGGCTTTGTCCACGGGGGACAAGCCGGCGGAAAGGGGCAGGGGAGGCTTGAGCTTCACAAACTGCCATCGCATTGTAATGGAATAAAGTTTCATTACATTTGTAGTGCAATGCAGCATCCTGGCGGGCCGCCCGTTACCTGATCCGGTCGGGGAAAGGTAACGGGCAACGGGCGCCAGGGTCAGAAGCTGCCGCGCAGGCCGACCATCACGGCGCGGCCGCCCTCGGGCGCGACGTCGCGCAGCACCGAGGTGGCGTAGCGGATGTCCTGGTTGGTCAGGTTGATGCCGCGCACGTAGGCCTGCCACTGCACCGCCGCGACCTTGAAGCGGTAGCGGGCGTTGGCGTCCAGGCTGTAGTAGCCGGCGGTGGCGGTGTCGTTGTCCGGACGGCTGTGCTGGGCGAAGGCCTTGGACACGCTCAAGCCGGCGCTGTACGGGCCGTAGCCGTAGTCCAGCGCCACGCGCAGGCGCAGCGGCGGAATGCGCGGCAGCGAGCGGCCGGTATCGCTGTTGCGCGCCACCGTGTAGTCGCCCGACAGGCCCAGGTCCAGCTTGTGGCCGCCCGATTGCAGCACGCGCGTGCTGCTTTCGGCCTCCACGCCGTACAGGCGCGCGGACACGCCCTGGTAGCGCGCCTCGGGCAGGGCCTCGTCGTCCCCGGCGGCCACCAGATCGCCGTCGTCGTCGCGGAAGCGGCCGGTGTTCATCTCGGCAAGGTAGTTGGAGAAGCGGCTGTAGAACACGCCCACGCTGGCGCTGTCGGCGTCCTTCTTGTAGCGCAGCGACAGGTCGCCGGACCAGGCGCGTTCCTTGGCCAGGTTCTGGTCGCCCACCAGGTATTGGCCGGTGGCGGCGTGCGGGCCGTTGGCGTACAGCTCATAGAAGGTGGGCGCGCGCTCGGTGTAGGCGGTGTTGGCGGCCACCGACCAGGCGCTGTCCAGCTTGTAGATGCCGCCCAGCGAGAAGCTGCCGGCGGTGAAGGTGCGGCGGTTGGAGCCGTCGAAGCGTTCGTTGCCGCCGCCGCCCGGGGTCAGGCGGGTATGGTCGGCGCGCGCGCCGGCGCTCAGCGTCAGGCGATCATTGATCTTCCATTCCTCCAGCGCGAACAGCGCGATGGCGTCGGTGTCGGTGGTGGGCACCAGCGCTTCCTCGCCCAGGGCCGAGAAGCGCGTCTGGCCCAGTTGCAGGCCGACCACGCCGTGCAGCGGGCCGATGTCGGCGTGGCGCGCCTCGATGCGGGCCTCGTAGCCGCGGTTCTTGAACAGGGTGCCGGTTTCGCCGTCCTCGATCTCCTTGTGCTGGTAGTCGGTGTAGGCGAAGTTCAGCTTGACGCTCGTGAACAGGCCTTCCAGGTCGCGCAGCTCGCTGGCGAAGCCGAAGCGTTCCTGGCGCATCCTGATGCGCACGTCCGGCTCGGCCACCGAACCGTAGTCGGAGTCGTAGCCGCTGTAGGACAGGCCGGCATAGCCGCGGTCGCCGGTCCAGGACATGCCGAGCGCGCCGCCGCTGGCCTGGCCGTCGCTGTTGGGCAGGGTGCCGCGCGGCTGGTCCCGGTCGGGGCCGTCGATCGCGCGTTGCCGCGAGGTGCGGGCGTAGCCGGGAATGCGCAGGTCGCCGGTCTTGCGGCTGAAGGCGTCGGCGTGGATGGCGAAGGTGCCGTCGCCGCCTTCGAGCTGGATCGCGCCGTTGCGGTCGTTGTTGGCGCCGCCGTAGCTGCCGGCGACGTCGCCGTGGATGCCGTCGATGGGCTCGGTGGGGATGCGGTTGTCGATGGTGTTGACCACGCCGCCGATGGCGCTGCCGCCATACAGCAGGGCGGCCGGCCCGCGCAGGATCTCGACGCGGTTGGTGGACAGCGGGTCCAGCGGCACGGCGTGGTCGAACGACAGCGACGAGGCGTCGAGCGAACCGACGCCGTTGTTCAGCAGGCGGATGCGGTCGCCGTCCATGCCGCGGATGATGGGGCGGCCCACCATCGGGCCATACGTGGTGGTCGATACGCCCGGCAGGCCGTTGAGCGTCTCGCCCAGGTTCGAGGCGCGTCGCAGGTCCAGGCCGGCGCCTTGCAGCACGGTCGACGGCGAGGCCAGCGCTTCGCTGCCCAGGGGGTTGGCGGTGATGATGACGGGCGACAGCGTGGCCGCGTCAGGCGTGTCGGCCTGGGCGCGGGCGGCCGGCGGCAAGGCGAGCAGGCAGGCGAGGGCGAGCGGGCTCAGGGAAAAGGCGCGCAGGGACGAACGCGTCCCCGCATGGGAAGCAGCAAAAGGCATGGTGGCAATCCTGGTTGCCGGCCGGCGGGCGGCGGCGGTTGAAATCGGGCGGGCGGGTGTCAGGCCGCGGCGGGCGGGGCGCGCGATTGGAACCAGGGCGTGGCGATGAGGGTGGTGCCGCTTGGCACCGGCGCGGACGCCGCGATGCGCGGCGCGCCGCAGGCGAATGCGGGAACGGAAGCCGGCAGCGTGGCGTCCAGCAGATCCCAGATATGACAGAGGTCGCAATGGCCCAGCTTGTCGGGGGTGTGCGCGTCGTCCTGGCTGGAAGCGGGACTCCCCGCCAGGTGCGACAGCGCGTGCCGCACGCCGCCCAGCGGTGACAGCAACAGGCAGGCGCACAGCCAACCCAGCACTGCCCATCGGGCAGGGCGCGCAGCGGGATGGAGGCGGGAAGCCGGCGGCATGGGCGGGGCGGAAAGGCGAAAAATCGGAATGATATATTGTTTCTTTGATTGTGGCGATGCGCGCCCGCGCATCCGGCCGCGCAACGCGGCCGAATATGACGCTTCATGTAGTCCTAGGCTCGGGCATAATCGTTGGCATCGGCCCTCCCGGCTTGATCGCCGCGAGCGGCCGCTGAAAGAAGACCATAAGAAAGCGGAGCCAAGCTCAATGATGAACGCAGTACACCCTTTGTCCTCGATGAACCGGCCCGAGGCGATTCCTTTCGAGCCCTACCATGACGCCGTGGCGGCGGTGGACCGGCTGGCCGAAATCTATGCGCGCAACACGGCCTTCCTGCGCGCGGCGTTCCGCGACGTCCTGAAGGGCTCCACCAGCGGCCGCGAGCGGGCCCGCGCCTATTACCCCGCCATCCGCATCCTGGTCGAGACCTACGACCCGATCGATACCCGCCTGTCATATGGCCACGTGGCCGAGCCCGGCATATACCAGACCACCATCACCCAGCCGACCCTGTTCCGCGACTACCTGATCGAGCAGGTCGGCCAGTTGCTGCAGAACCACCGCGTGGCGGTGGAAGTGGGCGAATCCGATTCGCCGATCCCGCTGCATTTCGCCTTCCCGGAAGGCGCCTACGTCGAAGGCGAGCACCTCGAGGCCCTCAAGCGCCCGCTGCGCGACCTGTTCGACGTGCCGGATCTGGCGGTGACGGACGATGCCATCGTCAACGGCTCCTGGCGCGGCAAGGAGGGCGAACCCAAGCCGCTGGCCCCGTTCACGGCGCAGCGGGTGGACTATTCGTTGCATCGCCTGCAGCACTACACCGCGACGGCGCCGGCGCATTTCCAGAATTTCGTGCTGTTCACCAATTACCAGTTCTACGTTGACGAGTTCTGCGCCCGCGCCCGCGCGCTGATGGCCAGCGGCAACGAGGACTACGAGATGCTGGTGGAGCCGGGCAACCGCATCACGCGGCGCGGCGAATCCGGCCCGGCCGACGAAGGCCAGGGCCAGCGCCTGCCGCAGATGCCGGCCTATCACCTGGTGCGCGGCGATCACTCCGGCATCACGCTGGTCAACATCGGCGTGGGGCCGTCCAACGCCAAGACCATCACCGACCACATCGCGGTGCTGCGCCCGCACGCCTGGCTGATGCTGGGCCACTGCGCCGGCCTGCGCGATTCGCAGCGCCTGGGCGATTACGTGCTGGCGCACGGCTACGTGCGCGAGGACCACGTCCTGGACGACGACCTGCCCACCTGGGTGCCGGTGCCGGCGCTGGCCGAAGTGCAGGTGGCCCTGGAGCAGGCGGTGGAAGAGGTGGCCGGCCTGTCCGGCTGGGACCTCAAGCGCATCATGCGCACGGGCACGGTGGCCACCATCGACAACCGCAACTGGGAATTGCGCGACCATGTCGAGCTGGTCGAGCGCTTCGCGCAGTCGCGCGCCATCGCGCTGGACATGGAGTCGGCCACCATCGCGGCCAACGGTTTTCGTTTCCGCGTGCCGTACGGCACGCTGCTGTGCGTGTCCGACAAGCCCCTGCATGGCGAGCTGAAATTGCCGGGCATGGCCAGCGCGTTCTACCGGCGCCAGGTCAACCAGCACCTGGAAATCGGCATCCGGGCGCTGGAGCGCCTGCGCGGCATGCCGCCCGAGCGGCTGCACTCGCGCAAGTTGCGCACCTTCATGGAAACGGCGTTCCAATAGCCCCGTAGCGGGCTTTCGCGGGCGGGGACGGATCCTCGCCGGCTCCCCCGCGGTTTCGACGGCCGGGGGGCAGTTGCGCTATGCTCGCGCGTTGCGTGGAAATCCACGGCGCCCGGGGGCACAATCCGCGGGGGCTTTTTTGCTCTGAAGGAACACGACTTTGGCATTGACGGAACACGACCAGCACCGCGCCGGCGGCAAGAAGGGGGCGGCAGAACCGTCCGAATTGCGCCGCGCCCTGTCGGCGCGCCACCTGACGATGATCGCGGTGGGCGGCTCCATCGGGACGGGGCTGTTCGTGGCCTCCGGCGCCACCATCGCCCAGGCCGGACCGGGCGGGGCGCTGCTGGGCTATGTGCTGATCGGCGTGATGGTCTATTTCCTCATGACCAGCCTGGGCGAGCTGGCCGCCGCCATGCCGGTGTCCGGGTCGTTCTCGACCTACGGTGCCCGTTACGTCGAGGACGGCTTCGGCTTCGCGCTGGGCTGGAACTACTGGTACAACTGGGCCGTCACGGTGGCGGTGGACCTGGTGGCCGCGCAGCTGGTGATGGCCTACTGGTTTCCCGACGTGCCGGGCGTGTACTGGAGCGCCTTGTTCCTGGCCATCACGTTCGGCCTGAACGCGTTGTCGGCGCGCGGCTTTGGCGAAGCCGAATTCTGGTTCGCGCTGATCAAGGTGATCGCGGTGCTGGCTTTCGTTGCCATGGGCGTGATGATGCTGCTGGGCATCATCCGCGGCGGCGAGGACGGCGGCGTGGCCAACTGGACCGTGGGCGACGCGCCGTTTGCCGGCGGTTTCGCGGCGCTGATCGGCGTGGCCATGGTGGTGGGCTTTTCGTTCCAGGGCACCGAACTCATCGGCATCGCCGCCGGCGAATCCAAGGATCCGGCGCGCAACCTGCCGCGCGCCGTGCGCCAGGTGTTCTGGCGCATCCTGCTGTTCTACGTGATGGCGATCCTGGTGATCGGCCTGCTGATCCCCTATACCGATCCGCACCTGCTGCGCAACGACGTCACCGACGTCAGCGTCAGCCCGTTCGCGTTGATCTTCGAGCGCGCCGGCCTGCTGGCGGCGGCCTCGATCATGAACGCGGTGGTGCTGACCTCGGTGCTGTCGGCCGGCAACTCCGGCATGTACGCCGCCACCCGCATGCTCTACAGCCTGGCGCGCGATGGCAAGGCGCCGCGCATCTTCGGCCGCGTGGCGCGCAACGGCGTGCCGCTGTGGGCGCTGCTGGCCACCACGGTGGTGGCGGCGCTCTGTTTCTTCTCGTTCATCTTCAGCCCCAAGGCGGTCTACATCTGGCTGCTGAACACGTCGGGCATGACCGGTTTCATCGCCTGGCTGGGCATTGCGATCAGCCACTACCGCTTCCGCCGCGGCTACGTCAAGCAGGGCCGCAACCTGGCCGACCTGCCTTACGTGTCGCCGTTCTTCCCGTTCGGCCCGATCTTCGCCTTCGTGCTGTGCCTGATCATCACGCTGGGCCAGAACTATCAGGCCTTCCTGGAGCACCGGATCGACTGGGGCGGGGTGGCGGCCACCTATATCGGCATCCCGCTGTTCCTGCTGATCTGGCTGGGCTACCGCCTGGTCAAGGGTTCGCGCTTCGTGAGCTACAAGGACATGACATTCCCGGACGCCCGGGCGCGCAGCGCCTACCTGGACTCGGCGCTGCGCGGCGAGCCGGCCACGGTCGGGCCGGAGACGGCGCCTGCGCCGGGCACTGGCGGGCGATGAAAGGTGGGATACCCCGTTGTCCTGGCGCCGATGAACGGAGCCGCGGCAGCGGGGCGCCGATAGCCAGCACGAGCAGAAGCACTACAAGCGTTCAGCTTATGTCAGTGCTTCCATCACCGCTTCGGGGTTTCTTTCAATCACGTTAAGCAATACCAGCGCCGGTCCTCGCGGAGAACGGTCGCCGCGTTCCCAGTGCCGCAACGTCGCAGTGGAAAAGCCGAATCGGGCGGCGAATTGCTCCTGGGTCATGCCCACTTTGGCTCGTACCGCTTTTACGTCGACTTGACGGGGGCGGTGCACGCGCACGCCCCGAGTATCGCCCTCGGCATGGGCGATCGCTTCGTGCAAGCCCTGCTTGATGTTGTTGAATGTGCTGCTCATGATTGCGCTCGCCTCTTCCAGATGTTCGTCAAGACGTCGACCAGGCTGACCAGATCATTGCGCTCGGCCTTGGTCAGATTGCCTTTGTCGCCTTTGGCGAAGAGCGTCAGCAGATACAAGGGCATGAGGTCATCATGGTAGTAGTAAACGACGCGCACGCCCGCGCTCTTGCCGTGGTCACCGCGGCGCCAGCGCAGTTTGCGTACGCCGCCCGTGCCTTCCATGATGTCTCCGGCTTTTGGATTCCCGGCCAGATAGTCGATAAGGTCCTGGCGTTCCTGCGCAGTCAGAAGCTTGTCGGCCAAGCGGATATAAGAGGGCAATTCGACAAGGCCGTGCATGACTTCGCGTGAGTCCTATCCTAATCCAATGGATTAGCTGATACAAGAGCAACTGGCATTGTATTGATAGGCAGCGGGTCGATTGGCGGGCCAGGGACCGATTCGTCATCTGTTCCTGGACGAGCGGGCAATGTCGATCCATGCCCGGGCGCATGCGGGCCGTTCGCTCAAACGACAAGCGGGTTCTATGTTCCCGAGGGGGCCATACTGGCTGTACGGCCCAGGGTGCGCCGCAAGACTTCAGTGCATGCGCCGCGATCGGCAATGCGGATGCGCGAGCCTTATCGACGCTTCACTCGATGTTCTGCGCCTGCTCGCGCATCTGCTCGATCAGCAGCTTCAGGTCCATGGCGGCGCGGGTGACTTCCATGCTGCCTGCCTTGGAACCCAGCGTATTGGCTTCGCGGTTCATTTCCTGGAACAGGAAGTCCAGGCGCTTGCCGGCGCTGCCGGCGTTCTTCTTGCCCGCGGCCTTGCCGCCGCCGTCGGTCAGCAGGTGGCGCAGTTCCTCCACGTGCGAACGCAGGCGCGACAGTTCCTCGGCAACGTCGATGCGCAGCGCGAACAGGTTGGCTTCCTGCGACAGGCGCTCGGACAGTTCGGCGCCCGAGATATGGGTGAAGCCGCCGGGGAAGGCGGATTCCACGCTTTCGCGCAGCTTGGCGGCGAGTTTGTCGCGGTGGTCGGCCAGCAACTGGGGCAGGTGGTTCTGCACCAGTTCGACGATGCCGGCCACGCCGTCGGCGCAATCGCGCATCATGCCGGCCAGGCGTTCGCCTTCGCGCGCGCGGCCTTCCTGCAGCTGCTTGAGCGCTTCCTGGGCGGCCTGCATGCAGGCCGCGCCCCACACTTGCGGGTCGAGCGCGTCATTGGCGCGCTGGCCGGGCCAGTTGAACAGTTCCACCAGGCGCGGCGCGGCGATGTCGGGCAGGATGCGGCGCGCGGCCTGCAGTTGTTCGGCCAGGCTTTCGAGCCAGGCCGGCTCCAGCTTGGACAGGTCGGTGCTGGCATTGCGCGTGTACGACACGCGGATCTCGACCTTGCCGCGCGCCAGTTGCGCCGTCAGCAGTTCGCGCAGCGGCGTCTCGACGTGGCGCAGCTCGTCGGGCAGGCGGAAATAGAGGTCTAGGAAGCGGCTGTTGACGCTGCGCAGTTCCAGCGCCAGCGTGCCTTGTTCCAGGTCTGCCCGGGCGTTGCCGAAGGCGGTCATGCTGCGAATCATGGTGTCGATATCCTGTTGCTTGTTTTGGATCGGGCCGCGCCGGTTCCGCCTGTCCGTCGTGCGCGGACGCGGGCGGGTATATGCAACCCGTGTATCGCGGCAGGATACTCCAAACCCGGGCGGGGCAGCGACCGGCAACCCGTACAATGCCGCCAACCGAATCTGATTGGAGCCTTGCCATGACCACTGCCAACGCCATTGCCCGCCCGTCGGGCCGCGCCGTCGACGAACTGCGCCCGTTCAGCCTGGAGCGCGGTTTCACGCGCTACGCCGAAGGGTCGGTGCTGGTGAAGGCCGGCAATACGCACGTGCTGTGCACCGCCAGCGTGCTGGAAAAGGTGCCGCCGTTCCTCAAGGGCAAGGGCGAGGGCTGGGTCACGGCCGAATACGGCATGCTGCCGCGCGCCACCCACACCCGCGGCGACCGCGAGGCCGCGCGCGGCAAGCAGAGCGGCCGCACCCAGGAAATCCAGCGCCTGATCGGCCGCAGCCTGCGCGCCGTGTTCGACATGCGGGCGTTGGGCGAGCGCACGCTGCACCTGGATTGCGACGTGCTGCAGGCCGACGGCGGCACGCGCTGCGCCAGCATCACCGGCGCCTGGGTGGCGGCGTCCGACGCGGTCGCGCTGCTGATGCAACGCGGCGACCTGGCCGCGAACCCGATCCGCGACGCGGTGGCGGCGGTATCGGTCGGGCTGGTGCAGGGCCGTCCGGTGCTGGACCTGGACTACGAGGAAGACTCGGCCTGCGACGCCGACGTCAACGTCATCATGACGGGCGGCGGCGCCTTCGTGGAAGTGCAGGGCACGGGCGAGGGCGCCACCTTCACGCGCGCCGAGCTGGACGCGATGCTGGGCCTGGCCGAGAACGGCATCGCCGGCCTGGTGCGGGCGCAGCGGGCGGCGCTGGCCTAAGCGGCCGGCGCGGGCCTCACGGCAGCAGGGCGCCCACCTTGCCGGCCCGCTCCAGGCCCCAGATCGCGTCGATCAGACCGCGCAGTTCGGCCTCGGTGGCGGCGTCGGCATAGCGGCCCAAACTCAGCGTCTTGGTTTCGATCTCGTCGCGCGACAGGGTGTTGCCGGGATCGCCCTTGGGTTCGTCGACGCGGCCGTGCAGCACGCGGCCGTCGCGGGTATGCACCGTGACCTTGCCGATCCAGCGCTGCGGATAGGCGCCGTCGACTTCCGGATCCAGTTCCATCGTGACCCGGCCGCGGAAGTCGGCCACTGCCGGATCGTCCAGCGCGGCGTCGAATTCCGGCAGGCCGGCGCGGCCCTGGCGCGCGATCAGCCCCAGCACCGTACCCATCGAGAACTTGGACTGGTGCACGGTGCGCGGATCGACCACCGGCCCCAGCACGTCGATGGCGCCCTGGTGCACGTGCGCCACCACGCGCGCGATATCGCTTTCGGCCAGCTCGTGTTCGCGCAGCACCTGTTGCAGGGCGTCCGCCGCCGGATGGGTGTGGCGGCACGATGCATGGAACTTGAACGAGGTCTCGGCCAGCGCCCAGCGCGTGCCGAGGCGGTCGGTCAGGCGGGCCGGGTCGGCGTCGCTCGACATGCCGGCGGCCATGCCCTGCGGTCCTTCGAGGATGTGGCGCGCGCCGGTGAAGCCTTCCTGCGCCAGATAGGCCGCGGCGATGCCGTTGGCGGCGGCGCGGGCGGTGTGCAGCTGCTTGGAATCGGCGGCATCGCGCAGGAATTCCCACAGGCCGGCGGCCTGGGTGCCGGCCGAGCCGAAGGCGTCCAGCATGGCCGCGGGCGACAGGCCCAGCAGGCGGCCGGTGGCCGCGGCGGCGGCCAGCGTGCCGGCGGTGCCGGTGGTGTGGAAGATCTTGTAGTGCGAACGGCCCAGGAATTCGCCGACGCGGATGCCGACTTCGTAGCCGGCCACGGCCGCCACCAGCAGGTCGCGGCCGCTGCGGCCCAGCGCCTGGGCCACCGCCAGCGCCGGCGGGAACACCACGGCGGCGGGGTGGAACACCGAACCATTATGTACGTCGTCCTGCTCGACCACGTGGGCGGCGGCGGCGTTGACCATGGCGGCGAACACCGGCGAGGTGCGGCGCCGGTTGATCAGGATCTCGCTGGGACCGTCCGCAGGCCCCATGGCGGCGGCGTAGCGGTCGATGGCCAGCACCGGGCGCGACGCGGCGCCCGCCAGGATCGAGGCCAGACAGTCCAGCAGCAGGTCTTCGGCGCGCCGCAGCACCGGGGCAGGGATGTCCTCGAAGCGCAGGTTGGCGGCGAAGGCGGCGAGGGTGGCGCTGGGGTGGGAGGTGTCGGTAGTCATGGTCAGAAGGAACGCGGCAGGCCCAGGATGTGTTCGGCGACGTAGGAGAGGATCAGGTTGGTCGAGATCGGCGCGACCTGATAGAGACGGGTCTCGCGGAACTTGCGCTCGACGTCGTATTCGGTGGCGAAGCCGAAGCCGCCGTGGAACTGCAGGCAGGCGTTGGCGGCCTCCCAGGAGGCGTCGGCGGCCAGCAGCTTGGCCATGTTGGCCTGCGCGCCGCAGGGTTCGTGCGCGTCGAACAGGCGGCAGGCCTCGTAGCGCATCAGGCTGGCGGCTTCGACGTTGATGTGGGCGCGGGCGATGGGGAACTGCACGCCCTGGTTCTGGCCGATGGGGCGGCCGAACACCATGCGTTCCTTGGCGTAGGCGGTGACCTTGTCGACGAACCAGTAGCCGTCGCCGATGCACTCGGCGGCGATCAGGGTGCGCTCGGCGTTCAGGCCGTCCAGGATGTACTTGAAACCCTTGCCTTCCTCGCCGATCAGGTTGTCGGCCGGGATTTCGAGGTTGTCGAAGAACAGTTCGTTGGTCTCGTGGTTGACCATGTTGGGGATCGGGCGGATCGACATGCCGTGCTTGACCGCCTCGTGCAGGTCCACCAGGAAGATCGACATGCCCTCGGACTTGCGCGTGACCTGGTCCAGCGGCGTGGTGCGCGCCAGCAGGATCATCAGGTCGGAATGCTGCACCCGCGAGATCCAGACCTTCTGGCCGTTGATGACATAGCGGTCGCCGCGGCGCACGGCGGTGGTCTTGATCTTGGTGGTGTCGGTGCCGGTGGTGGGTTCGGTCACGCCCATGGACTGCAGGCGCAGCTCGCCGGCGGCGATGCGCGGCAGGTATTCGCGCTTCTGCGCCTCGGAACCATGCCGCAGCAGGGTGCCCATGTTGTACATCTGGCCGTGGCAGGCGCCGGAATTGCCGCCGCTGCGGTTGATTTCCTCCATGATGACCGAGGCTTCGGTCAGGCCCAGGCCCGAGCCGCCGTATTCCTGCGGGATCAGCGCCGCCAGCCAGCCGGCCTCGGTCAGGGCACGGACGAAGGCGTCGGGATAGCCGCGTTCTTCATCGATCTTGCGGAAATATTCGGCGGGGAACTGGGCGCACAGGTCGCGGACGGCTTCGCGGATGTCCTGGTAGGCGTGGGAGGCTTGAGGCATGGGGTGGGTTGCGATGTCGACAATGAAAGGGAATTCGGAACAGGATCGAATGTGCCGCAAGGCGTCGCGCCTGCCAATTCACAATTCATTAATACGGGGTTCCTGTTCGCAAAAGCGCATTTATGTGACCGCCGTTCGTCATGCGGGGAGCGGGGTTGTGTCAAGAAATTGCCAAACTGCATCCCCATAATCGCCCCGATACGCCTAGGTGGCGATGCAACAGACGGATGGATATGCGGAAAAATCTCAGGGTGACGACGGCGGTTTCCGCCATTCTGGCGGTGTTTGTGGCGCTGTTTGCGCTGGCCGCGGCGGCCGGCATCTTCGTGCTGCGCGAAAACCGCGCCGACATCGAGGCGCTGGGCCGCGGCAGCATCGAGCGCGCCAGCGACCTGTCGGACATGACCAGCCGCCTGTTCCAGGCGCGCGCCGCGCTGACCGACGCCAAAACCGCCATGGAAGGCGGACTGGAGGAGGCTCGCGACCAGTCGCTGAACCAGGCCGACGCGCTGCTGAAACAGGCGGCGGCCAGCCAGGCGCGGCTGCGCGCCAATGCCGACACCAGCGCGCAGGGCGCGCCGCTGTTCGATCAGACGCTGGCGGCGTATGCCGCCTTCGCCGACCAGACCCTCGCGCCGATGTTCAAGGCGATCAAGGGCTGGAACGGCATCGAGGTCAACCGGCTGGTCGACAAGGTGCTGCCGGTGTCCGGCGCGGCCTACGTCAAGCAGGCCGAGGCCTACCAGGCCTACGCGCGCCAGCAGGGCCAGGCGGCGGTGGCCGGCGCCAGCCAGACCATGCAGCGGGTGACGCTGGTGGCCGCGGCCGTGCTCGGCTTCGTGCTGGTGCTGGCGGTGCTGATCCGGCTGGCCGTGCGCCGACGCATCCTGCGCCCGTTGAACGAGGCCGGCGCGCACTTCGACCGCATCGCCGACGGCGACCTGACCGGCAATATCGCCGTCCATGGCGACAACGAGATCGGCGTGCTGTATTCGGCCATGCGCCGCATGCAGACCGGCCTGTCGGCGGCGGTGGCGTCGGTGCGCCATGGCGTCGAGGAAATCCATACGGGCTCGGGCGAGATCGCCGCCGGCGGCGCCGACATGTCGGACCGCACCGCGCGCCAGGCCGGGTCGTTGCAGGAAGCGGCGGCCAACATGACGCAGCTGGCGCACACGGTGCAGATGACCGCGGGCAACGCCGATCTGGCGAGCCGCCAGGCGCTCGGCGCCACGCAGCTTGCGCAGCGCGGCGGGCAGGCGGTGGAGGAAGTCGTGACCAGCATGCAAGGCATCGCCGACAGCGCGCGCCGCATCGGCGAGATCGTCGGCGTGGTCGACAGTATCGCCTTCCAGACCAACATCCTGGCGCTGAACGCGGCGGTGGAAGCGGCCCGCGCCGGCGAGCAGGGCAAGGGCTTCGCGGTGGTGGCGGGCGAAGTGCGCTCGCTGGCCCAGCGCAGCGCGCAGGCGGCCAAGGAAATCAAGGGCTTGATCGAGGATTCGAATTCGCGCGTCGAGGCCGGCGTGCGCCAGGTCAATCTGGCCGGCGACACCATGCGCGACATGCTGGTGTCGGTCGACCGCGTGACGCAAATCGTGGCCGAGATCTCCAGCGCCACGGCCGAGCAGGCCGCGGGTATCGCTTCGGTCAATGACGCCGTGGCGGACATCGAGCGTTCGACCCAGGAGAACGCCGCCATGGTCGAACAGACGGCCGCCGCCGCGGCCGCGCTGGAACTGCAGGCGCAGCATCTGCGCCGGGCGGTATCGGTATTCCAGATCGCCCAGGCGCAGGCCGCCGGCCACGCTTCAGGCGGCGACCTGCGGCAGGCTGGCGCCGCTGTAGCGCTCGGCCACCAGCGACAGGTTCCCATGCTTGACCTTGTGCTTGACATGGGCGGCGGCCGACGCGATGTCCTCCGGGCGGATGCGCTCGCATAGGGACGGGGTGACGGTGAGGGCGCCGACACCCAGTGTCACGAACGGGAAGAAGCGCGGCACGCCGTAGCGGTCCTCGGCCTCGATGCCGCCGTTGCGGCGGCCTTCGTCGTCGTACAGGTCGATGGCGCGTTCATTGAATTCGGCGATGATGCGCTGGATGCGTTCGCTCCAGTCGGGGCTGCGCAGCAGCACCACGAAGTCGTCGCCGCCAACGTGGCCGACGAAATCGCGCAGCGGGTCGCAGTGGCGCTTGATGACGTCGGCGGTCAGCATGATCATGTCGTCGCCGCGCCAGTAGCCGTAGACGTCGTTGAACGGCTTGAAGTTGTTCAGGTCGCCATAGCAGATGGTGAAGTCCGCGGCGTCGTCCAGCAGCGTGGCGATATGCCGGCTGATGGGGATGTTGCCCGGCAGCGAGGTCAGCGGATTGGCATAGCGCGCGGCCTCGATGCGCATCTCGGTCACGGACCGCACCAGCGTCTCGCCGGTGGCCAGGCCGTCGTAGCGGCCGTCGCGGGTGATGATCAGCCCGTCCATCAGGTAGCGCTGGTCTTCGGAGATCAGCACGTGGCTCAACTGGTCGATGGACACGTCCAGGTCGACCAGCACCGGCTCGGCGTTCATGAAGGTCGAGCAGGCGTCGCGGCCGAACAGCTCGCGGGTGTAGCGCTGCGCATAGTGCTCGGAAAAATCGCGGCGGTTGATGATGCCCACCGGCCGGTTGTCGGCGTCGACCACGGCCACCGCGTGCAGGCTCTTGTGCTCGATGAAGAGACGATGCACGTCGTCGTTGGTGTGCTTGTTCAGCAAGGCGGCCGGGGCTTCGACCCGCAGGCTGGCGGCGGTGCCGCCGGCCGAGCGTTGCGACAGCGGAGCCGGCGCGCGCACCCGCAGCGAGTCGCGCAGCGGCGGGGTCAGTTCGGTCAGCAGGGTTTCGTCGGGACGGCCCAGCAGCCAGCCCTGGGCGTAGCGGATCTCCAGGTCGCGCACCACCGCCAGGTCCTCGGCGGTCTCGATGCCCTCGGCGACGATGGCCGTGCCCAGGTACTGCGCCACCTTGAGGATGGCGCGCACCATGTTCTGCTTGCGGTCGTCGTGGCCGATGCCATTGAAGAAGTAGCGGTCGATCTTGACCAGGTCGGGCTGCATTTCTGCCCACAGCTGCAGGTTCGAATTGCCCACGCCATAGTCGTCCAGCGCGATGCGCATGCCATATTCGCGCAGGCAGGCGAAGGCGCTGCCCAGCGTCGACATGTGCTCGGACAGCGGGTCCTGCTCGGTCAGTTCGACAATGATGTCGGACGGCGCCAGGGTGCAGTCCTTGAGCAGGCGCAAGGGCATTTCGTCGCCCCACAGCGACCAGTAGTGGATCAGCGCCGAACCCGACAGGTTCAGGAACAGCTTGCCGGCAGCCGGGTTCTGGTTGAAACCCTGGGCGCCGGCGCGAAAGCTCGCCAGCTCCAGTTGTGGATGCAGGCCCTGGCGGCGGGCCTCGGCGAACAGGGCGTCGGGAAAGTGCAGGGTGGTGTCGACCGGGCCGCGGATCAGGCTTTCGTGGCCATAGATGCGGCTGTGGGACAGGTCGATCACCGGTTGAAAACGGGGTCGCAACAGCCGTTCGCGCAGGATGCCCGCCAGGCTGACCGGCGCGGGCGTCGCGGCGCCGGTGGAAAGGGGAGGCGCGCTGGCCGCGGCCGGCCGGGGCAAAGCGTGAAGTGGGTTCATCGCCGGGACGTTCAGATACGATCAGTGACAAGATTGATCATATTGACAACGAAATATGTCGGCGTTGTTTCGCCATCGCGGCGGTTACGCCTGGGCATCCGCGCCGCGCCCTATACAATTTGGCCCATGACATCCCCCAAGATTCCCGATTCCCTGCGCCGCGTCGTGCTGGCGTCCAACAACCCCGGCAAGCTGCGCGAGTTTTCCGCCTTGTTCGCGCCGCTCGGCATCGAGCTGGTGCCGCAGGGCGAACTCGGCGTGCCCGAAGCCGAGGAGCCGCACGTCACCTTCGTCGAAAACGCGCTGGCCAAGGCGCGCCACGCCAGCCGCCTGACCGGCCTGCCGGCGCTGGCCGACGATTCGGGCCTTTGTGTGGCCGCGCTGGGCGGCGCGCCGGGCGTGTACTCGGCCCGCTACGCCAAGATGCATGGCGGCGAGAAATCCGACCAGGCCAACAACGCGCTGCTGGTCGAGAAGCTGGCGGCGGCCAGCGACCGCAGCGCCTGTTACGTGGCGGTGCTGGCCCTGGTGCGCGGCGAGAACGATCCGCGTCCCCTGATCGGCGAAGGCCTGTGGCAGGGCGAGATCATCGACCAGCCCGAAGGGGTGAACGGTTTCGGCTACGATCCGCATTTCTATCTGCCCGATCAGGGCCTGACGGCCGCCGCGCTCGAACCCGAGGAAAAGAATGCCATCAGCCATCGCGCCCGGGCCCTGCGCGAATTGCTGAGCAAGCTGAACCAGGCTTGACACGGGCGCCGTGGCGCCCAGGAACACCGAATGTCCATCACCATCCCCATCCGCGCCGAATCGGGCGCGGCCCGTACGCGCCTGGTCACCCCGGCCGGTGCCACGCTGACCAGCCTGCCGCCGCTGTCGGTCTATGTGCACGTGCCATGGTGCGTGCGCAAGTGTCCGTACTGTGATTTCAACTCGCATGCGGCGCCCGGCGGCGAGATTCCCGAACGCGCCTACCTGGACGCATTGCGCAGCGACCTGGAGCAGGCGCTGCCGTCGATCTGGGGCCGCCAGGTGGTTTCGGTATTCATCGGCGGCGGCACGCCCAGCCTGCTCTCGGCCGCCGGCCTGGACGAGCTGCTGGCGATGCTGCGCGCCTGTCTGAACGTATGGCCCGACGCTGAAATCACCATGGAGGCCAATCCCGGCACCGCCGAGGCCGGCCGGTTCCGCGACTACGCCGCCAGCGGCGTGACGCGCTTTTCGCTGGGCATCCAGAGCTTCGACGACGCCCAATTGAAGAAGCTGGGCCGCATCCACGATTCGGCCCAGGCCCGCGCCGCCATCGAGATGGCCCAGCGCGCCGCGCCGCGCGTCAATCTGGACATGATGTTCGCGCTGCCCGGGCAGACCCTGGCGGCCTGCGTGGACGATCTGCGCCAGGCCATCGGCTTCGGCACCGAGCACCTGTCGCTCTATCACCTGACGATGGAGCCGAACACGGTATTCGCCAAGTTTCCCCCCGAAGACCTGCCGGACGACGACACCAGCGCCGCGATGCAGGACGCGGTCGAGGCCGAACTTGCCGCGGCCGGCCTGGCGCGCTACGAGGTCTCGGCGTACGCGCGGCCCGGCGCGCGCTGCCGCCACAACCTGAATTACTGGGAATTCGGCGACTACCTCGGCCTGGGGCCGGGCGCGCACGGCAAGTTGTCGTTCCACGACCGCATCGTACGCGAGGCGCGCCTGCGCAGTCCGGAGTCCTGGTTGCGGGCCGCCGCCGCGCGCGACGGCAGCCACCTGGCCGAGAGCCGCCAGGTCGGCCCGGACGAACTGCCGTTCGAGTTCATGCTCAATGCCTTGCGGCTCAAGGACGGGGTGGCCGCCACCCTGTTCAACGAGCGCACCGGCCTGTCGCTGGCCGCCATTGCGCACCAATTGGAGGCAGCATCCGCCAAGGGCCTGCTGGACGCCGATCCCACCCGGCTGCGGGCCACGCCCCTGGGCTGGCGCTTCCTGAACGACCTCCAGGAAATGTTCCTGTAGCAATCAGGCACCAGGATGGGGCAATCATGCCCCATCTTTTGCACCAAATTGGTGCTACATTTTCCCATCGCCTTGCCGCCTTCCCCGGGCAATCCCGGGGGTGAAACCTGGCACGCTTATTGCTTCCTTCTTTTATGCCAGTCGAGCGGCACAGCCCTCGACCCTTTTATCTAATGGAGATGACATGGCAAGCCCGAAAGACGTCCTGAAACAGATCGCCGACAACGAAGTCAAATTCGTGGATTTCCGCTTTACCGATACGGTCGGCCGCGAGCACCACGTGTCGGTGCCCACGACCGCGATCGATGAAGACAAGCTGGAAAGCGGGCAGGCCTTCGACGGTTCGTCGATCCCGGGCTGGAAGGGCATCGAAGCCTCCGACATGCTGCTCATCCCCGACCTGGCCACCGCCAACCTGGATCCGTTCCGCGAAGAGCCGACCCTGATCCTGTCGTGCGACGTGGTCGAGCCGTCCGACCTGAAGGGCTACGACCGCGACCCGCGTTCGCTGGCCAAGCGCGCCGAAGCCTATCTGAAGGCCTCGGGCCTGGGCGACACCGCCTACTTCGGTCCGGAACCCGAATTCTTCGTGTTCGACGGCGTGACCTGGAACACCGACATGTCGGGCACCTTCGTCAAGATCAAGTCGGAAGAGGCCTCCTGGTCCACCGGCCTGGAATTCGAAGGCGGCAACACCGGCCATCGTCCCGCGGTCAAGGGCGGCTACTTCCCGGTTCCTCCGGTTGACTCGTTCCAGGACATGCGTTCGGAAATGTGCCTGCTGATGGAACAGATGGGCGTGCCGGTCGAAGTGCACCACCATGAAGTGGCCGGCGCCGGCCAGCTGGAAATCGGCACCAAGTTCAGCACCCTGGTGCAACGCGCCGACTGGACCCAGATCGTCAAGTACATCGTGCACAACGTGGCCCATGCCTACGGCAAGACCGCCACCTTCATGCCCAAGCCCGTCGTCGGCGACAACGGTTCCGGCATGCACGTGCACCAGTCGATCTGGAAGGACGGCCAGAACCTGTTCGCGGGCAACGGCTACGCCGGCCTGTCGGAATTCGCGCTGTACTACATCGGCGGCATCATCAAGCACGCCCGCGCCCTGAACGCCATCACCAACCCCGGCACCAACTCGTACAAGCGCCTGGTCCCGCACTACGAAGCCCCGGTCAAGCTGGCCTACTCGGCCCGCAACCGTTCGGCCTCGATCCGCATCCCGTACGTGGGCAACCCGAAGGGCCGCCGCGTCGAAGCGCGCTTCCCGGACCCCCTGGCCAACCCGTACCTGGCCTTCTCGGCCCTGATGATGGCCGGCCTGGACGGCGTGCAGAACAAGATCCACCCGGGCGATCCGGCCGACAAGAACCTGTACGACCTGCCGCCGGAAGAAGACGCGAAGATCCCGACCGTCTGCTCCTCGCTGGAACAGGCCCTGGAAGCGCTGGACAACGACCGCGAGTTCCTGACCCGCGGCGGCGTGTTCAGCAACGACATGCTCAACGCCTACATCGACCTGAAGATGGCCGATGTGAACCGTCTGCGCATGACCACGCATCCGGTCGAATTCGACATGTACTACAGCCTCTGATCCCAGGGGCCGTGGCTGGGGGAGCGCGATGATGTAGGCAGAAACCAGGGCCGACACCACGCGCACCGCCAGGTCGCCGACCGAAGACTTGCCCGCCCGGCCCCGTGCCGGCGGGCAGGGCGCCGCGCTCGCGGGCGCCGCCGGACCGGCGTGCCGATTTCCCCCATGTAGTCATTCGGGTACGTTGAAAAATGAATGTAGAAGCTCTCGATCTGCTTGCCACGTCCGTTTTCCTGGTCAACGAACGCGGTCATATCGAATACGCCAATGCGGCCGCCGAGGATCTTTTCGGCCGTTCCCGCAAGCAGCTGCGCGGCCATTCCGCCGCCACGCTGTTCGACAATCCTGAGAACATCCAGTCGTCCATCGACCGCGCCGCGGCCGGCAGGTATGCCGACGTCCGCCAACTGGCATCGCTGCGCCGCGCCGCTGAATCGGTGGAAGTGGCGGTGACCACGGTGGGACTGAGCGGCCAGCCCTGGCCCGCGTTGATCGAGACCCGCGAGATCGAGCAGCGCGTGCTGGCCGACCGCAATCACCGCCTGGTCGACGAGATCGAGGCGCACCGCGAACTGCTGCGCAACCTCGCGCACGAAGTCAAGAACCCCCTGGGCGGCTTGCGCGGCGCCGCGCAACTGCTGGAAGCCGAGCTGCCGAGCGCGGCGCTGGCCGAATACACCCAGGTCATCATTTCCGAAGCCGACCGCCTGCAGGCGCTGGTGGACCGCCTGAGCGGGCCGCAGCGCGTGCCGCTGAACGCGAGGCCAGTGAACATCCACGAGATCTGCGAGCGCGTCTGCGCCCTGATCCAGGCCGAATTCCGCAACGACGTCACGCTGGTGCGCGACTACGACGCCTCCATGCCCGACCTGAAGGGCGACGCCGCGCGCCTGATGCAGGCGGTGCTGAACGTGGCCCGCAACGCCGCGCAGGAACTGGTGGCGCGGCCGCAGACGCCCGGGCTGGAGCCGGGTGTGGTCACGCTGCGCACGCGGGTCGCGCGGCAGGTCATGCTGGCGCACCGCCAGCACCGCCTGGCGCTGGAACTGTCCATCATCGACAACGGCCCCGGCGTGCCGGACCACATCCGCGACCGCATCTTCCACCCCCTGGTCACCGCTCGCGCCGGCGGGACCGGGCTGGGCCTGAGCCTGGCCCAGGATTTCGTGCAGCAGCACGGAGGCATCATCGAATTTGAATCCCGACCCGGGCGCACCGAGTTTCGCCTGGTCCTACCGATGGAGCCCGCACTCTGATGAAACCCGTATGGATCGTCGACGACGACCAGGCCATCCGCTGGGTCCTCGAAAAGGCCCTGGCCCGCGCCGGTGTCCCCACCCGTAGTTTCTCCCAGGCCGCCGACGTGCTCGAAGCGTTGTCGCACGAGACGCCCGTCGCCCTGGTTTCCGATATCCGCATGCCCGGCGGCAATGGCCTCGAACTGCTGCGCCAGCTCAAGGAACGCCATCCGGGCCTGCCGGTCATCGTCATGACCGCCTTCGCCGACCTGGACAGCACCGTGTCGGCCTTCCAGGGCGGCGCCTTCGACTATCTGGCCAAGCCCTTCGACGTGAACGAAGCGGTCGCCCTGATCCAGCGCGCCATGCAGGAATCGGCCCAGCCCGAGAGTCCCGAAGGGCAGGGCGAAGCCCAGAACAACGAGCGCTGGATGATGACGCAGTCCTCGTCCACCGCCATGCAGGAAGTGTTCCGCGCCATCGGCCGGCTGGCGCAGTCCAAGGTCACCGTGCTGATCACCGGCGAGTCCGGCACCGGCAAGGAGCTGGTGGCGCGCGCGCTGCACGGCCACGGCGTGCGCGCCGGCGGCCCGTTCGTGGCGCTGAACGCCGCCGCCATTCCGCGCGACCTGCTGGAAGCCGAACTGTTCGGCCACGAACGCGGCGCCTTCACCGGCGCCAACACGCTGCGCCGCGGCCGCTTCGAGGAAGCCCACGGCGGCACGCTGTTCCTGGATGAAATCGGCGACATGCCGATCGAGCTGCAGACCCGCCTGCTGCGCGTGCTGGCCGAAGGCAGCTTCTATCGCGTCGGCGGCGCCCAGCCGGTGCGGGTCGACGTGCGCATCGTCGCCGCCACCCATCAGCCGCTGGAACAGCGGGTCGAGCAGGGCCTGTTCCGCGAAGACCTGTTCCACCGCCTGAACGTGATCCGCCTGCGCCTGCCGCCGCTGCGCGAGCGGGTCGAGGACATTCCCGCGCTCGCCCAGCATTTCCTGACCGCCAGTGCGCGCTCGCTGGGCGTGCCGGTCAAGCGGCTGACGCCCGAGGCGCTGGCGGTGCTGACCAAGTTCGACTTTCCCGGCAACGTGCGCCAGCTGGAGAACTTCTGCCACTGGCTCACCGTCATGGCCCCCGGCCAGACGGTCGAGCGCGCCGACCTGCCGCCCGAGATCCGCGCCATGGAACACGCGCCGGCCGCCGGCACGGTCTCGCCGCGCCCACCGGCCGGCGCCAGCGTCGCCGCCATCGGCACCGTGGTCCAGCACGCGCCGGCCGCCGCCATCGACGACGACGCGCCGCGCAACTGGCAGGACTCGCTGCTGCGCGACGCCCAGTACCGCCTGGAACGCGGCGAACCCGCCGTCATGGCGACCCTGACGCGCCAGTTCGAGAAAATCCTGCTGCAAAGCGCCCTGGACGCCAGCCGCGGCCGCCGCGTCGAAGCCGCCTCGCGGCTGGGCATCGGCCGCAACACCATCACCCGCAAGCTGCGCGAACTCGGCATCGAGGACGAGTAGGGCGCGTTTGTCTGGAACACGCGGGCGGCGCTGCGTCGCCCGCGTGGCGTCCTCTCGCGGAAACGACGCGCTCACGCCATGCCGAGCAGCCCTTCGCACAGGCGCGGCGACTTCAGCTTCTGCAGCCACCATTTCAACGCCTCTCCCGGCGCCTCCGCCCGCCACGCATACGCCACGTGCTCGGTCAGCGACATGCCCTCGTCGGTGTCGCAGACCACCAGCACGCCCTGCGCCAGATAGGGCGCGGCCAGCGTCAGCGGCAGGTAGCCGCAGCCCAGGCCGCGGATCTGCGCCTCGATCTTGGCCTGCATCGTCGGCATCACCAGCGTCGGCTGCTCGGCCAGGATGCCGCGGGATTGAGGCGGCAGGTTGCGCGAGGTGTCGGCCACCACCACCGCGCAATAGCGCGTGATGTCGGCGCGGCTCAAGGGCTGCGGCGCCGACGCCAGCGGGTGATGCGCGGCCACGCAGAAGCCGAACTGGGCCTGGCCCATGGTCTGTGAGCGGTAGGGGCCGGTGGGCTCGCCCGCCGCGCCCGCGCCGATCACGAGGTCGGCGCGGTTCGAGGTCAGCGCGTCCCAGTTGCCGCTCAGCACTTCGGTCGAAAAGCGCAGCGTGGTCGCGCTGCCCAGCGCCTGGAACTCTTCAACCAGATCGTACAGCGGCCGCCATGGCAGCACCGCGCTGACCGCGATGCGCAGTTCCACCTCCCAGCCGGTCGCGATGCGCTTGACCCGGCAGGCCAGATCGTCCAGCGACTGCAATACGTGGCGGCCATCCTTGAGCAGCGTCTCGCCGGCTGGCGTCAGCACGGCGCGGTGGCCGGAGCGGTCGAACAGCAGCACGTCCAGCCCATCCTCCAGCTTGCGGATCGCGTAGGTCACGGCGGAGGGCACCTTGTCCAGCTCGCGCGCCGCCTTGGCGAAGCTGCCGTGGCGCGCGATCGCGTCCACCAGGACCAGCAATTCGGGGGTGATCGGCTGTTGCATGGGGACGGGCTCCGTAAAAAATCATTCAAATAATTTGAATGGTTTCTTCAAATCATAGCGTCAAACCGGCTTCCAAGTACGCGCACAATGTCATTCATGCCGGTTGCGCAGCGCTGTCTTCCCGACCAGAAAGCAGGGAAGCCAGCCCACCGCGAAACCATTCACTTATTTGAAACAGGGAGTCCACTATGCTTACCATTCGCCGTAGCGCCGAACGCGGTCACGCCAACCACGGGTGGCTCGATTCGTTCCACACCTTCTCGTTCGCCAACTACTACGATCCGGCCCATATGGGTTTCGGCGCGCTGCGCGTGATCAACGATGACCGCATCGCCGCCGGCCGCGGCTTCGGCACCCACGGGCACCGCGACATGGAGATCATCACCTACGTGCTGGACGGCGCCATCGCGCACAAGGACAGCATGGGCAGCGGTTCCACCATCCAGCCCGGCAACGTGCAGCGGATGAGCGCCGGCCGCGGCGTGATGCATTCCGAGTTCAACCCGCGCGCCGACAAGGAAACGCACATGCTGCAGATCTGGATCGAGCCGAACGTCACCGGCATCGCGCCGGAGTACGAGGAAAAGGCGTTCAGCGACGCGCAAAAGCGCGGCCGCCTGCAAGCCCTGGTGTCGGGCGACGGCGTCGATGGTTCGATGATCATCCACCAGGACGCGCGGCTCTACGCCGGCCTGTTCAACGGCGACGAGTCGGCCACGCTGGAATTGGCCCCCGGCCGCCGTGCCTGGGTGCACGTGGCGCGCGGCAGCCTGACGGTCAATGGCGTCGCCCTGGCGGCCGGCGACGCGGTCGCCATCAGCGATGAAACGCGGGTGGCGCTGTCCGGCGGCGACAACGCCGAGGTGCTGGTGTTCGACCTGGCCTGACGGCCAGCGGCCGGGCGGACCAATGGTCCGCCCGGCCTGTTTTCAATGCGTGGCCGGTCCGCCGTCGGGCGATGGCGCGGCAGGCGGTTCAGCAAAGGCCCCCGGGCCTTAACATGGTCCCAAGACGGCCAACCTACAGGAGCATTTCCATGTCCACCTTGTCCCAACCCGGCGATAGCCAGATCGAAACCGTGGTGGTGCCGCGCAGCAGCGATCTCGGCGGCTTCGAAGTCCGCCGCGCGCTGCCCTCGGCGCAGCGCCGCACCGTCGGCCCGTTCGTGTTCCTGGACCACATGGGCCCGGTCGAATTCGCCGCGGGCTCGGGCATTGACGTGCGCCCGCATCCGCACATCGGCCTGTCCACCGTGACCTACCTGTACGAAGGCTCGATGGTGCACCGCGATGGCGCCGGCAACACGCAGACCATCCTGCCGGGCGAAGTGAACTGGATGACGGCCGGCCGCGGCATCGTCCATTCCGAACGTTCCTCGCCCGAAAGCCGCCAGGCCGCGCAGCGCCTGACCGGATTGCAGATCTGGGTCGGCCTGCCCAAGGCGCACGAGGAAACCGATCCCGGCTTCACCCACTACGGCCTGGACGCCCAGCCCGTGGTCGAAGGCGAGGGCGTGCGCGCCCAGGTCGTGGCCGGCTCGCTGTTCGGCAAGACCTCGGCCGTCAAGACCCATTCGCCGCTGTTCTATGGCGACATGCAGTTGCGGGCCGGCGCCGTCACGGTGCTGCCCGCCGAACATGAAGAACGCGCCGCCTACCTGGCGGTCGGTTCGGTCGAGGTGGATGGGCAGGTGTTTGAAAGCGGCCGCCTGATCGTGTTCGCGCCGGGCCGCCCGGTGCAGATCCGCGCCTGTACCGACGCGCGCTTCGCGGTGCTCGGCGGCGAGCCGCTGGAAGGCCCGCGCTTCATCTGGTGGAACTTCGTCTCCAGCAGCAAGGACCGCATCGAGCAGGCCAAGCAAGACTGGCAGCGCAACCGCTTCGGCCAGACCGTGCCGGGCGACGAGACCGAGTTCATCCCGCTGCCGCCGCCGCGGGCCTGACGTCGGCGGCCGGAGCGTCGGGGCGGCATGCGCCCGGCGGCTCCGGCCGATTCGTCGCCTATCGGGCTTTCAGCAACTCGAACGCCTCTCCCTTGAACACGCGCGCGGGGCCGCCCCGAGCCACCTCGTGGTGGAATTGCCGCCGCCGGGCGCGTTCCGTGGCATGCGCGGCCTGCTCGTGTTGGGCCAGCCGATGCGCGATCAGCAGCGCGGCGATGCGCTTGTTGGCATGCTGGCTGCGTTCGGACTGCACCTTCACGCTGATGCCCGTTGCCACGTGCGTCGCGCGCACCGCGGATTCCGTCTTGTTGACGTGCTGGCCGCCCGGCCCGGATGAACGCGTCGTTTCGAAGCGTATTTCCGCGTCGAGGCGGCTGGCGGGCGGGTCGCAGCGCAAGGCGCCAATGAACCAGTTCTTGCGTTGATGGCCAGGGCGATAGGGGCTGGGGCAGATCCACTGGATCGATCCCCCCCAGCACGCGGCCAGGTCGGCCGCGCCACGGCCGTCCAGGGCCAGCAGCACCGAGCGGTACGTGCCGGCCTTGGCGCCGCTCTCCCGTTCGAGGATATCGACGCCAACGCCATGGGCCTCGGCCTCGCGCAACAGGTAGGCGAGGGCCTTGGCGACCGCCAGGCAGCATTCGTCGGGCCCCTGGGCCGCGGATAACTGTAGCAGCATCATCAGCAGCACTCCCCCCGGGTCTTGTAGGTCAACACCGGGCGCAGCCGGGCCAGCACCGTCAGCAGGCCCGCTTGCTGCAGGCTGGCGATGATGCTGTCCACGGGCTTGTAGGCTTCCGGCGCTTCCTCGTAGATCAGCTGCCTGTCCTGGCATATCACGTGGCTGCCCAGCCGGGTCTTGCTCAGTTGCGCGGGGCTGTAGCGTTTGAACAGCCGGTCCTTGCACTCGCTGCGCATCCACTTGCGGCCCGCGCCGTGCGCCAGCGAGAACAGGCTGGCCTCGCTGGCGATCGGCGCCACCAGATAGCTGAAATCGCCGCGCGAACCGGGGATGATGACCGGTCCGCCGTCGGACGGGGTCGCGCCCTTGCGGTGCAGCCAGCCCGCTTCTCCGGCGATGGTGGCCGGGGTCACCAGGTTGTGGTCGACATCCAGTACCTGTTCGCCGTCCACGCCCCAGCGCGCCAGCATGCGGCGCGCAATGAGGTGGCGGTTGGCCTGCGCGAACCGCAACGCGTCGTCGTGTTGCGCCAGGTAATCCCGGCATGCGGCGCTGTCCTGCCCGAGGCCGTCATGGCCATGGCGACGGACATGTTCCTCCAGGATCGAGCGGCCCAGGCCGCGCGAACCGCTGTGCACCAGCAGCAGCAGTTGTTTCTCGTCGATGCGCAAGGCTGCCAATGCCTGCGCATCGTGGATTTCATCGATGCACTGCAACTCGGCGAAGTGGTTGCCGCCGCCGATGGTGCCCAGCGTCTGCCGATGGCCCACGCCAGCGGGCGCCAGTTCCGACACCAGCGCCTGCCACGTGTCGTCCAGCGGTTCGTCGATATTGCGCAGCCGCTTGTCGAGCTTGTCCGGCGCGACTTTGCGGCTTTCCAGGTTGGTCGACCAGAGCGCCATGCCGCAGCCGATGTCGCCGCCGATCAAGGCCGGATACAGGCGACCGAGCGAGAAGAACGCGGCGCCCACTGGATAGCCGCGTCCGGGATGCAGGTCCGGCATGCCCGCGACGCGGCGCATGCCGGCGAGCCTGGCGGTGGTGTGTAGTTGTTGGATCGCGTTGCCTTCGATCCAGGTGTCGTCCGAGGCGATCAATGTGACGCGCTCGGACAATGCTTGAATGCAATTGCCCATGGAAATTCCAGATTAGGTCATGAGAAGGGCTGCTCTCATTGCGATACGAATGAGAGACCCTGTCAGGCAGGTCCGGGCCAGGGCAATGCGAACGATCTGCCGCTATGAGCGGCAAGGAAATTCGAACGTGCTAGACGCGGCCTGCAACGGCGGAAGTCTGTTGTTGCATGGTGCTTTCCTCCTGTGCAGTCGGTGGGTATGGGCGGGGCCGCGCATCGGGCGCGGCGCCTCGGGGCTGGCGAAGCCGGGACGCAATCGAGGCGCCGCTTGCCGGGAAGTCGGCACTGTATCACCGATCGCGGCTGATGGATCGGGGCGCGCGCGAAGAACCGCGATTTCGTTCTTCATGGCGTCTGAATTGCGCCACACAGTATGATGCGCATCCCTAACGTGATAACAATCGGGATGGAGACATCATGCAACGTTTTACCCTGAACGCGCTGCGCGGCCTGGCCGCGCTGGCCTTGGTCCACGGCGCCGCCGTGGCGCAGGCCGCCGGCTATCCGGCCAAGCCCATCGTGTTCATCGTGCCGTACACCGCCGGCGGCACCACCGACCTGGTGGCGCGCACCGCCGGCGCCAAGGTGGCCGAGAAACTGGGCCAGCCCGTCATCGTCGAGAACCGTCCCGGCGCGGGCGGCAACATCGGCATGGATGCGGTGGCCAAGGCCGCGCCGGACGGCTACACCATCGGCTTCGGCGCCATCTCCACCAATGCGCTCAATCCTTTCGTCTATCCGTCGATGCCGTTCGACCCGACCAAGGACTTCACCGGCATCAGCATGCTGGGCGCGTCCTCGGTGGTGCTGGAAACCGGCCCGTCGCTCAAGGCCGACAGCGTCAAGGACCTGGTGGCCTACGCCAGGCAGCATCCTGGCACCGCCTTCGGCACGCCTGGCACCGGCACCTCGATGCACCTGGCCGGTGTCATGTTCGACCAGCTCACCGGCGCCGGCATGCAGCACATACCCTACAAGGGCAGCGCGCAGGCGCTGAACGACCTGCTGGGCGGCCATCTGCCGATCATGTTCGACAATCTGCCGGCTTCGCTGCCGCACATCAAGTCGGGCAAGGTCCGCGCGCTGGCCGTCACCGGCAGCAAGCGCGCGCCGGCGCTGCCGGACGTGCCGACGCTGGCCGAACTGGGCTACGGCGGGGCAGTGGTGGATCCGTGGTTCGCCGTCTATGGCCCGGCCAGGATGCCGGCGGAAATCACCAACGCGTTGAGCGAAGCCTTCCAGGCCGCGCTGGCGATGCCGGACGTCAAGGACAAGCTGGAGCAAGCCGGTTTCATGCCCTATGGCTCGACGCCGGCGGAAGTGGAGCGCCTGACGCGCAGCCAATACGAGTCGTTCAAGGCGCTGTCGCAGAAGGTCAAGCTGTCGGCCGACTGATCGGCCGTCGTCGGCGCGCGCCGCGCGGTTGGCCGAACCGGTCGCAAGCGCTGACTGCGGGCGCGATCACCGCGTGTCGCGCCCATGTTCCGGGAGCGGCGATCCGGCTGGCGGATCAGCGGCCGCGGGCAAACACCTGCTCGCGCTGTTCCACCAGCGCTTCACGGCGGATGAAGTCGCGCACGAAGTCGTCTGCCGGGTGGTGGTGCAGGTTGTAGGGCGTGTCCCATTGCGCGATGCGCCCGGCCGCCATCACGCCGATGCGGTCGGCGATGGCGAAGGCCTCGGCCTGGTTGTGCGTCACCAGGATGGCGGTGTGGCCGGTGGTCTTCAGGATCTCCCGCACCTCGAAGGCGAGGCGTTCGCGGGTGTCGACGTCCAGATTCGAGAACGGCTCGTCCAGCAGCAGCAGGTCGGGCGAGGGCGCCAGGGCCCGCGCCAGCGCCACGCGCTGCTGCTGGCCGCCGGAGATCTCGTGCGGATAACTGTTGGCGGCGTGCGCCAGGCCCACCAGGGCCAGCATCTCTTCGACGCGGCGCGCTCGCTCGGCGCGTTCCAGGCGGCGCAGGCCGAAGGCAACGTTTTGCGCCACCGACAGGTGCGGGAACAGCGCGTAGTCCTGGAACATCATGCCGACGCGGCGTTTTTCCGGCGCGACCTGTTCGGCGGGCGACGAAATGACCGCGCCATCGAGCAGGATGCGGCCGGCGCGCACCGGTTCGAAGCCGGCGATGGCGCGCAGCACGGTGGTCTTGCCGCAGCCGGATTCGCCCAGCAGGCAGCCGATGTGGCCGGCGGGCAGGCCCAGCGTCAGGTCCTGCACCACGGGCCGCAGGCCCTTGGGGGTGTCGTAGGCCAGCGAGATGTGATCGAGTTCAAGCAGTTCGGGCACGATGTTCAATGTCCCATTTTCAGATTGGTGCGGGCCAGCAGGATGACGGGCAGCAGGCCGGCCAGCACGATCGCCAGCGCGGCGACCGCGCCTTCCTCGTAGGTGCCGCGGGCCGCTTCGGCATAGAGCCAGGTGGCGAGCGTGTCGAAATTCATGGGCCGCAGCAGCAGCGTGGCCGGCAATTCCTTCATGGCGTCCACGAACACCAGTAGCGCGCTGGCCGCCAGCGCCGGGCGCAGCAGCGGCAGGTGGACGCGGCGCAAGGTGCCCGCCGAGCTTTCGCCCAGCAGCCGCGAGGCCTGTTCCAGCGACGGCGGAATGCGCGCCAGGCCGGCTTCGAGCGCGCCGGTGGAGATGGCCAGGAAGCGGATGGCATAGGCGCACACCAGCGCCGCCATCGAACCCATCAGGAACAGGCCGCTGCCGCCGAAGACCTTGGCCACCGCGGTGTCGATCCAGACGAAGGGCGTGAGCAGGCCGATGGCCAGCACGGTGCCCGGCACGGCGTAGCCCAGGCTGGCGACGCGGGCGCAGGCGCGGCCCGGATTGAAGCCGGCGCTTTCGCGCAGCGTGCGGCCGGCCCAGGCCACGATCAGGCCGCAGAGCAGCGTCACAATGGTGGCGCTGAACGCCACGATCAGCGTGTTGCCCAAGCCGTTGAGCAGTTGGTTGGAAACGCCGCCCACCAGGTGCAGGCGCTTGTAGGTTTCGACCACCAGGTACAGCGCCGGCGCGACGAAGCCGACCACCACGGGAATCCAGCCCAGCACCGCCGCCAGCACGGCGGCCGCGCCGCGCAGGCGCCGCGGCTGCATCGGCCGCATGCGTTGCGTGTTGGCGTAGCGCTGGCGCTTGCGGCCATGGCGCTCAAGCAGGATCAGGCCGATGACGATGGCCAGCATGGTCAGCGCGATCTGCGCCGCGCCGGCCAGATCGGAACGCGTGACCCAGGTGGTATAGACCGATACGGTCAGCGTCTGCACGCCCAGGAATTCCGAGGCGCCGATGTCATTCAGGGTTTCCAGCAGCGCCAGGCTGACGCCCACCACGATGGCCGGCCGGGCCAGCGGCAGCGCCACCCGGAAGAACACGGCGTAGCGGCCGGCGCCCAGCGTGCGGGCCGCTTCCAGCAGGCTGGCCGCCTGCGTCATGAACATGACGCGGGTGCTCAGGTAGACATAGGGATACAGCACGAAGCCCAGCACGAAGATGGCGCCGTAGATCGAGCGCAGGTCCGGCAGCCGGAACTGGCGCGGGCTGTCGTAGCCCAGCAGCGCGCGGATGCCGCTCTGGATCGGGCCGATCGGGTGCAGCAGGTCGAGATAGGCGAAGGCGATGATGTAGGTCGGCACCGCCAGCGGCAACAGCAGCGCCCAGGTCAAGGCGCGCCGCGAGGGGAATTCGTAGGCCGTCACCAGCCAGGCCGAACCGGTGCCCAGCAATGTCACCAGCACGCCGACGCCGGCCAGCAGCACGGCGGTGTTGGCCAGCGCCTGCGGTAGCACGTAGGTGGCCAGGTGCCGCCAGTGCGACAGATCGCCGCCCAGCGCCCACCAGACCAGGGTGAGCACCGGCGCCAGCACCGCCAGGCCGATCAGGGCGGCGCCGGCCAGCCAGCCGGCGCCGCGTTCAGCCCAGCGCAAACGCAGTGGCCGGGGCAGGGAATCTGTATGCATGCTTCAGAAGGTTTACTGCGGGGAAGACGCCGCGCGGGCGGCGCCTATAGTAGCGTCAAGGCCTGCCGTCGCCCGTCCGGGTGTTTTCCGGGCGAGCGAGGGCAGGCCTGAGTGCCGCGAGACGGCGCCCGTGGGCGCCGCCTGGCTGCGGTTTAGTTGTCGAAACCGACCTTGTCCACCAGCTCGCTGGCTTGTTTGCGGTACTTGGCGATCTCGGTCAGGGGCAGGGGATCGACCTTCAGTTCGCCGAAGCTGGCGATGACCGGGTCGAGCTTGACGCCCTTGCGCACCGGGTACTCGTAGTTGGCCTGCGCGTACAGCGCCTGCGCCGGCTCGGACACCAGGAAGTCGAGCAGCTTGATGGCGTTGGCCTTGTTGGGCGCATGGGCCGCCACGGCGGCGCCGCTGACGTTCACGTGGGTGCCGCCGCTCTTTTCGTTGGCGAAGGTCGGGCGGACCACCTTGATGGCGTCGCCCCACTTGCGGGCGTCGGTGCCGGGCTCGGCGTTCTTCATGTGGCCGACGTAGTAGGCATTGGCCAGGCCGATGTCGCAGATGCCGCCCAGGATGTCGCGGGCCACGTCGCGGTCGCCGCCGGCGGCCTTGCGGGCCAGGTTGGCCTTGACGCCGCGCAGCCACTTCTCGGTGGCCTCGGCGCCGTCATGGGCGATCATGGAGGCGACCATGGCGGTGTTGTAGGGGTGCTGGCCCGAGCGGATGCAGACCTTGCCCTTCCATTTCGGGTCGGCCAGGTCTTCGTAGCGGAAGGATTCCAGCTTCAGGTCCTTTTCGACGTACAGCACGCGGTCGCGCAGCGACAGGGCGTACCATTTGCCATCGGCGCCGCGCAGGTTGGCGGGGATGACGGATTCCAGCGTCTGCGACTTGATCGACTGCGTCACGCCGCCATCCACCAGGTCGAGCAGGTTGCCGATGTCGACCGTCATGAGGACGTCGGCGGGCGACTTGGCGCCCTCGGCCTTGACGCGTTCGAGCAGGCCGTCCTTGACGAAGACGGTGTTGACCTTGATGCCGCTTTCCTTGGTGAAGGCGTCCAGCAGCGGCTGGATCAGCTTCGGTTCCCGGGTGGTGTAGAGGCTGACTTCCTCGGCCGCGTGGGCCGGGACGGCGAAGGCGGCGGCGCCGGCCAGGGCCAGGGCGCGCAGCAGGGTGGTCATTTGGGGACGCTTGGACATAGGGACTCCAGCAAAGCGGTCTGCTAACGAAAATGATTATCAAGTCAGAGCGGGACGATAACAGGAAGTTTTATCGTATTCAACTCAATGTAAGACTGTGCATAAGACCCTTGATCCCCATCAATACGGCATAAGGGTATTACGGAATAATGAGAGCAATTATCATCAAGTCCCTGTAGAATAGGGACAACCCTAATGCCGGGCGCGTCTTTTGTGCGCCATGGCGAACCCCTCGCGGAACGAGCCGAGGCCGTCGCGGTTTCCCGTCGACCCCTGGTTCCGCCCTTACTAGATACGACATGGCTGCTTTCAATACCGAGCGCGTGCTGAGCGTGCACCACTGGAACGACACCCTGTTCTCCTTCACCACCACGCGTGACGCGGCCCTGCGGTTCCACAACGGCCACTTCGTCATGATCGGCCTGGAAGTCGAAGGCAAGCCGCTGCTGCGGGCGTACAGCATCGCCAGCGCCAATTACGAAGAGAACCTCGAATTCCTCAGCATCAAGGTGCAGAACGGTCCGCTGACCTCGCGCCTGCAGCATCTGAAGGAAGGCGACACCATCCTGGTCAGCCGCAAGCCGGTCGGCACGCTGGTGGTCGACGACCTCAAGCCCGGCAAGCACCTGTTCCTGTTCGGCACCGGCACGGGCCTGGCGCCCTTCATGAGCATCATCAAGGACCCCGACGTCTACGAGCGCTTCGACAAGGTCATCCTGGTGCATGGCGTGCGCTGGGTCAGCGAGCTGGCCTACGCCGACTTCATCGAGAACGAACTGCCCAACAACGAGTTCTTCGGCGACGTGGTGCGCGAAAAGCTGGTCTATTACCCGACCGTCACGCGCGAGCCGTTCCGCAACCAGGGCCGCATCACCGAGCTGATGGAAAACGGCAAGCTGTGCGAAGACATCGGCATTCCGCAGATCAACCCCGAAACCGATCGCGCCATGATCTGCGGCAGCCCGCATATGCTGGCCGACATCAGCGCCATGCTGGACAAGCGCGGTTTCGTGGTGTCGCCGGGCGTGGGCCAGCCGGGCGACTACGTGGTCGAGCGCGCCTTCGTCGACAAATAAGTCGCGCTTCATCCGCTCCAGCAAAAAGCCCCGTCGCATCTGCAACGGGGCTTTTTGTTTCTGCGGGAAAGGCGCCAGCAGGGCGGCGCGCAGCCGCCCGGGACGGTCATTCCGGCTGGATGCCGGCCTTCTTGATGATGTCGCCCCACTTCTTCGACTCGGCCTGCTGGAACTGCGCCAGCTCGTCCGGCGTGGAGCTGGCCGGGTCGGTGCCTGTCTGGGCGTAGAACTGCTTGGCCGGCGCACTCTGCGTGGCCTTGACCAGCAGTTCGTTCAGGCGCTTGACCACGTCCGGCGGGGTGCCGGCCGGCGCGTAGGCCGCGAACCAATAGCCCATCTCGTAGCCCGGCACGCCGGATTCGGCGATGGTGGGCACGTCCGGCGCCAGCGGCGAGCGCGCCTGGCCGGTCACGCCCAGGGCCCGCAGCTTGCCGGACTTGACCTGCGGCAGGCCGGTGGCGGTGTCGGTGATCATCATGTCGATCTGCCCGCCCAGCAGGTCGGTGACGGCCAGCGGGTTGCTCTTGTAGGGCACGTGCAGCAACTGCACCCCGGCCATCTGCTGCAGCAGTTCCCCGGCGATGCGGCTGCTGGAGCTGCCGCTGCCGAAACTCAGCTTGCCGGGCGACTGGCGCGCCTGCGCCAGGAAGTCGCCGACCGACTTGGCGGCGGAATTGGGGTTGACCACCATGATCTGGCCGCCCTTGCCGAGCAGCGAGATCGGCGCGTAGTCCTTGACCGGGTGGTAGGTCAGCGTCTTGTACAGGTGCTCGTTGGCGGCGTGGGTGGTGTTGGTGGTGATCAGCACCGTGTAGCCGTCGGGCGCGGCGCGGGCCCCGGCGGCGGCGCCGATCATGGCGCTGGCGCCGGGCTTGTTCTCGATCACCACGGCCTGGCCGGTCTGCTCGGTGACGCCCTGGCCGATGGCGCGGCCGATCTGGTCGGTGGCGCTGCCGGCGGCGAACGGCACGATGAAGGTGATGGGCTTGGTCGGAAAGCCGTTGGCGGCGGCGCCCTGGGCCAGGGCGGTCAGCGGCATGGCGGCCAGCAGCAGGGCCAGCCGGCCCTTGAGGGTAAAGCGCATGATGTGTCTCCTGTCGTGTGTTGTGTGTGTTGTTGTCGTGGTGGTGCGGCGGGGTCAGGCGGGGGCGGGACGGTCCTCCGGAATGTCGGGCAGGCGGGCGGCCAGCGCGGCGCTGACCGGCACCGTCATGTCCAGCAGGCGGAAAGACAGGCTCTTGCCGTGCGCGTCCAGGTTGAGCGCGTCGTTGACGCCGCCGTCCAGCACGCCTTCGAGCACGAAGTTCATGGCGTGCAGGGTCGGCAGCAGGTAGCGGGTGACGCGGGCCGGCTGGCGATAGGCGAACCAGGCGGCCACGCGCGCCTCGGTGACCTGCGCGGCCAGCACTTCATAGCATTCGGGGTCCCAGGCGATCAGGCTGAGGTTGGAGGTGTCGCCTTTGTCTCCGGAGCGGCTGTGCGCCAGGCGGTACAGGGGGACGGTCATCGACGGGGTATTCATTGCGGGATCTCGTCCAGGAAGCGCCAGCCGCTGGGCACGGCATCGCGGGGGATGGTGCAGGACACCATGTTCAGGCGCGGGCGCAGCGCCGTGCGCACGCCGCCGCCGCCCGCCGGGCCGCAGGTATAGAGCGCGGTGACTTCGCGCAGCACGCGCTCGGCGATGGCGCGATCGGTGTGCTCGCCGGCGATCCGCAGGCGGACATCGCGGGCATGTCCCGCCGCCTGGTCCTGCCGCAGGGCGCCCGCGTCGTTGTCCAGGATGCTGATGGCGCCGATGAGGTCGGCGCGCAGGCGCAGCGCCGGGCCGATGCGCTGGCGCACGATGTCGGCGGCCAGCCGCGCGCGCGCCTCGGCCTGCACGCCGGCGTATGAAATTTCGGCCTCGGCCAGCCAGCCGCCGTGGTGGCAGACGTTGACCTTGAGTTCGGCCGGGCGCGCGTGGCCGGTGATGCCGCGCACGGCGACACGGTCGCGGCCCAGTTCCTCGACGCGCGCCTGGCTCAGGTCGGCGGTCACGTCGGGGGTCAGGTAGCGCGCGGGATCGTGCACCTCGTACAGCAGTTGTTCCTTGACCGTGCGGGCGTCCACCATGCCGCCGGTATCGGCGGCCTTGCCGATGACGAACTCGCCGTCGGCGTGGATCTCGGCGATGGGAAAGCCCGCGGCATGCACGTCCGGCACTTCCTTCAGGCCCGGCACGCAGAAGTAGCCGCCGGTGACCTGCAGGCCGCATTCGAGCATGTGGCCGGCCATGGTGGCGCGGCCCAGGCGCGGCCAGTCATCGTGGCGCCAGCCGAAGTGGGCCAGCGCCGGACCCAGTGTCAGCGACGGGTCGGCGACGCGGCCGGCGACGACGATCTGCGCGCCGGCGGCCAGCGCCTGCGCGATCTCGGTGGCGCCCAGGTACGCGGTGGCGCTGACCACCTCGACCCCGTCCAGCGCCGCGCCCAGGCGCTGGCGCAGCAGGTCGCGCTGGTCTGGCGTGTCGAGGGCGTCGCCATGGATCACGGCGATGCGCGGCGCCGGCAAGCCCTGTTGCGCGGCCAGCTCGGCGATGCGGCGCGCGGCGCCGACCGGGTTGGCGGCGCCGAAGTTGCTGACGATGGCGATGCCGTGGCGCAGGCAGTCGGCCAGCACCGGCGCCACCAGCTCGTCCAGCAACGGTTCGAAGCCGCGGCGGGGGTCGGCATTGCGCGCCAGTTGCGCCAGCGCCAGGGTGCGCTCGGCCAGCGTTTCGAAGATCAGCGTGCCGCCGCCCCGGGCGGCCAGCGTACGCACCACGGCGGCGGCGCCGTCGCTGCGGTCGCCCGAGAAGCCGGAGGCGCAGCCGATGAGCAGGGGAGAGGAAGGCATAAAAGTCGCGTAGGGGAAGCCGAAGCCCACTATAGGCAGCGTCCGATCATCCGTAAAATAGAAATATCGGATCAATTAATCCAGAAAAGCCATGAATCTATCCGCCCGCCAATTACGCGCTTTCGTGGCCCTGGCCGACGAAAGGCACTTCACCCGCGCCGCGCAGCGCTGCCACCTGACGCAGCCGGCCTTCAGCGCGTTGATCCGCCAGTTGGAAGACAGCGCCGGCCTGCGCCTGTTCGATCGCAATACCCGCAACGTGGAATTGACGGCGGAAGGGCGCGTGCTGGATGCCTCGGCGCGCCGCCTGCTGGCAGACATGGACCTGGTAATGGAAGACCTGCGCGACCACGCGGCCCGTCGCCGCGGCCGGGTGGCGCTGGCCGCGCTGCCGTCGCTGGCGGCGGGCTGGCTGCCGCCGCTGCTGGCGCGGTTCCGCGAGCAGCATCCGGGCATCGCGGTGGACCTGCGCGACGCCTTGCTCGATCCGTGCCTGGACATGGTGCGCGACGGCCAGGTGGATTTCGCGGTGGCGTCGAGGCGGCCGGACATGAGCGACCTGGACAGCGAGTTCCTGCACGCCGACCGCTATTTCCTGGTGTGCCGCGCCGACCATCCGCTGGCGGCGATGGCGCGGGTGCGGCTGCGCGACGTGGCGCGCCATGCGGTGATCCAGCTGGCGCGCAACAGCAGCGTGCGCAAGCATCTGGATGCGGCCTTCGGCGCCGATGCGCCGCCGCCGGTGTTCGAGGTCGAGCACCTGGCGACCGTCACGGGACTGGTGCGCGCCGGCCTGGGGGTGGCGGTGGTGCCGGCGATGACGCTGTTCCATTTCGGCGGGCCGGACCTGCGCATCGTGCCGCTGGCGGGCAAGGCGCTGCTTCGGCCGCTGTACCTGGTGTGGCGCCAGGGGCGCAGCCTGCCGCTGGCGGCCCAGGCGCTGTACGACCTGCTGTGGGCCAGCCGGGCGGAGATCGGCGCGGCGTTCCGATGACGGATTGCCCTTGCGCGCCGTGAAGTGTGGGTAACATGGAAGGCTCGGGTCGGCTCGCATGAGCCTTTCGCAAAACCCTATTGCCGATTAAAATCCGATAGTTGTAGCTATCCGTCACCAGAAGGATTCCGCCCATGAGCAAGCAAATCATCCATACCGACGCCGCGCCCGCCGCCGTCGGCCCTTACTCGCAAGCGGTTGCCGTCAGCGGCACCAAGACCGTCTACCTGTCGGGCCAGATCGGCCTCGAACCCGGCACCGGCGACCTGGTCTCCGAGAACTTCGATGCGCAGGTGCGCCAGGCGTTCGCCAACATGACCGCGGTGGTCGAGGCCGCCGGCGGCACGCTGGACCAGGTGGTCAAGCTGACGCTGTTCCTGACCGACCTGGGCAAGTTCACCGCCGCCAACGCCATCATGGCCGAGCTGATTCCGCAGCCGTTCCCGGCCCGTTCGACGGTGGGCGTGGCCAGCCTGCCCAAGGGCGCCCAGTTCGAGGTCGAGGCCATCCTGGTCCTGTAACGCCACCACGCGTTTTCCCAGGGGTTTCATCCCGATATGCCGGCCGCGGCCGTGGCTACCAAGCGATCCGGCGCCGATACCAAAGGCGCCGGCAAAGCCATGACGGATACGGAGCGCAAGCTGCGTAACCTGGGCTTGGTGCTGCCCGAGGACTTCGTGCTGCACCTGCCGCTGCGCTACGAGGACGAGACCCGGGTGATCCCGATCAGCCAGTTGCGCCCCGGCTTCGCCGGCCAGGTCGAAGGCGAGATCACCAAATCCGAAGTGCTCTACCGGCCGCGTCGCCAGCTCACCGCCACCTTGGCGGACGACAGCGGCGAACTGCAATTGCGCTGGTTGAATTTCTATCCCAGCCAGCAAAAGCAGGTCAGTGTCGGCAAGCGGCTGCGCGCGCGCGGCGAGGTGCGCGGCGGCCTGTTCGGACGCGAGATGGTGCATCCGCGCCTGACCAATGCCGACGCGCCGCTGCCCACCGCCCTGACGCCGGTCTATCCCAGTACCGAGGGCCTGCCGCAGCTGACGCTGCGGCGCGCCATCGCCCAGGCGCTCGACCGCGCCGACCTGTCCGATACCCTGCCGCCGCAAGCGTTGGCGCGCTACGACCTGCCGCCGTTCGCGCCGGCGATCCGCGCGCTGCACACGCCGGCGCAGGGCGAATCCGAAGCGGCGCTGCTGGACCGGGTGCATCCGGCCTGGCGTCGCATCAAATTCGATGAACTGCTGGCCCAGCAGTTGTCGCTGGCGGCGGCGCGCGCCGCGCGCCGGGTCAAGGAGGCCGAGGTGTTGCCCGTGCGCGACGAGCCGGGCGGCCTGGTGGACCGACTGTACCAGGCGCTGCCGTTCAAGCTGACCGGCGCCCAGCAGCGCGTGGTGGCCGAGATCTCGGCGGACCTGGCGCGGCCGTACCCGATGCACCGCCTGCTGCAGGGCGACGTCGGCAGCGGCAAGACCGTGGTCGCCGCCATCGCCGCGGCCCAGGCCATCGCCGGCGGCGCGCAGGTGGCGTTGATGGCGCCCACCGAGATCCTGGCCGAACAGCATTTCCGCAAGCTGGTGTCGTGGCTGCAGCCGTTGGGCGTGAACGTCGCCTGGCTCAGCGGCAGCCTGACGGCCAAGGCGCGCCGCGAGGCCGCCGCCGCCGCGGCCGACGGCAGCGTGCAACTGGTGGTGGGCACGCAGGCGCTGATCCAGGACCATGTCGAATTCCAGCGCCTTGGCCTGTCGATCGTCGACGAGCAGCACCGCTTTGGCGTCGGCCAGCGGCTGGCGCTGACGCGCAAGGGCGAGACGGTGCGCGGCCGCATCGTGCCGCATCAGCTCAACATGAGCGCCACGCCGATCCCGCGCACGCTGGCCATGACCTTCTTCGCCGACCTGGACGTGTCGGTGATCGACGAACTGCCGCCGGGGCGCACGCCGGTGCTGACCAAGCTGGTGTCGGACGCGCGCCGCGAGGAAGTCATCGCCCACATCGCGCAGGCCGCGCGCGGCGGACAGCAGGCGTATTGGGTCTGTCCGCTGGTCGAGGAAAGCGAAGCGCTGGAACTGCAGACCGCCGTCGATACCTACGAAGGCATGCGGGTGGACCTGCCGGACCTGCGCATCGGCCTGGTGCATGGGCGCCTGCCGCAGGCCGAGAAGGCGGCGGTGATGCAGGCGTTCCGCGAGGGCGAGATCGACCTGCTGGTGGCCACCACCGTGATCGAGGTCGGGGTGGACGTGCCCAATGCCTCGCTGATGGTCATCGAGCACGCCGAACGCTTCGGCCTGGCGCAACTGCACCAGTTGCGCGGCCGGGTGGGGCGGGGCACCGCCGAATCGGTCTGCGTGCTGCTCTACCAGACGCCGCTGTCGCAGGTGGCGCGAGAACGCCTGCGCGCCATGTTCGAAACCTCGGACGGTTTCGAGATCGCGCGCCGCGACCTGGAGCAGCGCGGCCCCGGCGAATTCCTGGGCACGCGCCAGTCGGGCATGGCGCTGCTGCGCTTTGCCGATCTGGAAACCGACGCCGAGATCGCCGAACAGGCGCGCGATGCCGCCGTCTGGCTGCGCGCCGAACATCCCGCCGCCGTCGAGGCGCACCTGGCCCGCTGGATGCGGGGCAGGGAAGACTTCCTGCGCACCTAGGCCCCAGCGGATGAATGCCACCATGACCTTCCCATTTTCCAGCGCCGCCCGCCGGGCGCGCGCTCAACCCCCGGGGGCGTAGTCCACCATGACTCTGACCGAACTCAAATACATCGTGGCCGTGGCGCGCGAGCGCCATTTCGGCCGGGCGGCCGAGGCCTGTTTCGTCAGCCAGCCCACGCTGTCGGTGGCAATCCGCAAGCTCGAGGACGAACTGGGCGTGACGCTGTTCGAGCGCGGCGGCGCCGAAGTGGGCGTCACGCCCATCGGCCAGCGCATCGTCGCCCAGGCCCAGAAGGTGCTGGAAGAGAGCGCCAGCATCAAGGAGATCGCGCGCCAGGGGCACGACCCGCTGGCCGGCCCGTTGCGGGTCGGAGTGATCCATACCATCGGCCCGTATCTGTTGCCGCGCCTGGTGCCGGTGCAGATCGGCCGCACCCCGCAGATGCCGCTGCTGCTGCAGGAGAACTTCACCGTGCGGCTGGTGGAGCTGCTGCGCCAGGGCGAGATCGATTGCGCCATCATGGCGTTGCCGCTGCCGGAAGCGGGGCTGGTGATGCAGCCGCTGTACGACGAGCCATTCGTGGTGGCGGTGCCGCAAGACCACGAGCTGGCGCAGCGCGAATCGATCGACGCGCAGGACCTGAAGCAGCAGACCATGCTGCTGCTGGGCAGCGGCCACTGTTTCCGCGACCAGGTGCTGGAGGTGTGTCCGGAACTGTCGCGCTTCTCGGCCGCCAGCGACGGCATCCAGCGCACCTTCGAGGGCTCTTCGCTGGAGACGATCCGCCACATGGTGGCCGCGGGCATCGGCGTGACGGTGCTGCCGGTGACGGCGGTGCCGGAGCAGCCGCCGTCCAACAGCCTGCTGCGCTACCTGCCGTTCGAGGGCCACGTGCCCGAGCGCCGCGTGGTGCTGGCCTGGCGCCGCAGCTTCCCGAGGCTGGCGGCGATCGAGGCGCTGGCCCAGGCGGTGTACGAATGCGAGCTGCCCGGCGTGCGGATGCTGTCGGACGAAGCCGCGGCCGTGCAGGATTGAAATTGCGAGCGCATTTGCGCTCGATCAAGCCGCCTCGCGCCGGCCGGCGTTTGGGCCGGATTGTCGCAATCGCGGTGTTATCCTCGTTTTGTCTACCAACCCCACAGGGAGCTAGCAATGGCAAAGTCCTCCAAGAAGACCCCCAGCGTTCCGCGCATCAACATCGGCATTTCGGACAAGGACCGCGCCGCCGTCGCCGGTGAACTGTCCAAGCTGCTGGCCGACTCGTACACCTTGTACCTGATGACGCACAACTTCCACTGGAACGTCACGGGGCCCATGTTCAACACGCTGCACCTGATGTTCATGACCCAGTACACCGAGTCCTGGAACGCGCTGGACAGCATCGCCGAACGCATCCGCGCGCTGGGCCACTACGCCCCGGGCACGTATCGCGAATACGCCAAGCTGTCGTCCATCGCCGAGCCCGAGTCCGTGCCGGAAGCCCTGGAGATGGTGCGCCTGCTGGTCAACGCCAACGAATCGGTCGCCAAGACGGCCCGCGCCGCCTTCGAGAAGGCCGATGCCGCCAATGACCAGCCCACCGCAGACCTGCTGACCCAGCGCCTGGACGTGCACGAAAAGAACGCCTGGATGCTGCGCAGCCTGCTGCAATAGGCAGGGCGGCGCCTGGCCGGCGCCAGCGGCATGCCAAGCCCCCGGGGACCTCGCGGTTCCCGGGGGCTTTTTCATGCGGCCGCGCTCCGGTTTCCCGCCGGGACGCCGGGCGCATTATCCGGAAGGCGGGGCGGGTATATGCGCGGATCGGCGGCCACCCTTTGGCGCACTTGTTCGAATGTGTAATCCACCGGCCTGTCATCGGTGGAAGTCATTTCAATATCAGGACAGATTTCCGGGTACGCCACTCGCGGGCGCATATGCCACGGCCTTTGGAAATGGTCAATCGGCGTGATTATTTTCGATTCCCTTCTAGCACGATATTTTTTGGAAATTCGGACGCTATCCGTGACTTGAAGTTGCAATAAAGACATTTGTCCCAGGGCGCTTACTGCTGCTCCCGAACGAATGCTCATTCCTTGCAGTTTTATTAAGCCAAGATAAGAAAACGACTTTATATATTTGCTAACAAGACAAACGATCTCATTCATTTCAAATTGTGTTGGAAAAGAGATTATTTCAGGGATTTCCCCACGTTTATTACGACCTCGGCGACTTATTTCCATAGCATCGAAAACTTTTAGAAAAAAATTTGCTGTCTGCCCGGCCTACGATTCGTTGGCTCGCTACCCGACCGTATGACGGGGTATCGAGATGTAATCAATTTTGAGCAACGCGTCCACCCCGGGCAGGCAAATGCGATGCGATTCCGCATCGATTCGGTAATGCCCGGGTGTCGGTTTCTAGTGTCTTCGACACGACGAAAACAGTGAGGTCCCCGTGGTAAAGAGAATCGCAGTGTGCGGTCTAGGATATGTCGGCCTGCCCGTGGCCGTGGCATTTTCCA
Source organism: Achromobacter sp. CSND-B12 (assembly GCF_052906545.1). Lineage (NCBI taxonomy): Bacteria > Pseudomonadati > Pseudomonadota > Betaproteobacteria > Burkholderiales > Alcaligenaceae > Achromobacter > Achromobacter sp. CSND-B12. Next base: position 6,218,086 of record NZ_JBREGJ010000001.1, read on the forward strand.
GGCGTTTTGATGTCGTCGGCTTTGATGTGGACAAGCGGCGGATCACGAGCCTGAAAGAGGGTGAGGACTGGACCGGCGAGATCGAGCGTGATGCATTGCTGGCTTCCCCCATGCAGTTCACCGACCAGGTGAGCGAATTGGAAGGGTGCGATTTCTTCGTCGTGGCCGTGCCGACGCCGGTCGACGAGAAAAACAATCCTGATTTTTCCCTGCTGGTGCGCGCCTGCCGGTCGATCGGCCCGGTGCTGCGTCCCGGCTGCATCGTGGTTTTCGAATCCACCGTGCACCCCGGCGCGACCGAGGAAATCTGCGGTCCGGAGCTGGAAAAGGCATCCGGCCTGCGCTGCGGCGTGGATTTCAAGCTCGGCTATAGCCCCGAACGGATCAATCCGGGCGATCGCGAGCATCCGTTGGAGAAGATCGTCAAGATCGTGTCCGGCCAGGACGAGGAATCGCTGGAGATTATCGCGGGCGTCTACGAGCAGATCATCGACGCGGGCGTGCATCGCGCCTCTTCCATCAAGGTGGCCGAGGCCGCCAAGGTGCTCGAAAACACGCAGCGCGACATCAACATCGCGCTGATGAACGAGATGTCGAAGATCTGCGACCTGGTCGGCATCCGCACCGCCGAGGTGCTGGCAGCGGCGGGCACCAAGTGGAACTTCCTCAAGTTCACGCCCGGCCTGGTCGGCGGCCACTGCATCGGCGTGGATCCCTACTACCTGACGTCCAAGGCGCAGGAGCTGGGCTACCACCCCGAGGTCATCCTGTCGGGCCGCCGCATCAACGACGGCATGGCGGGCCACGTGGCCTCGCGCGTGGTGCAGACCCTGGCGCGCAATGGTCGCCTGAACGCCTCGACCCGGGTCGGCATCCTCGGCATGACGTTCAAGGAAAACGTGCCGGACATCCGCAATTCGAAGGTGGTCGATCTGTATCGCGCGCTGGGCGACTACGGCATCACGCCGGTGGCCTGCGACCCGATGGTCGACGTGGAACAGATGCGCCATGAGTACGGCATCAGCCTGGTGGAGCGCGACCAGTTCCGCGACATGGACGTGCTGATCCTGGCCGTGCCGCACCGCGAAACCATGGACACCATCTGGGAAGACCTGCCGCAACTGGTCAAGGCCGGCGGCATGGTGTGCGACCTGAAGTCGGTGCTGGACAGCCGCCGGCTTCAGTCCGACCTGTTGTACTGGACGCTCTGAGTCCAGGCCCGCCGCAACCCATCAAACACAGGAGAGGCCCGGAATGACAGCCTTTACCATCGCTCCGATCGGCACCTGCCGCATCCATACCCCGCTGCGCGATGCCGTGGCGCGCTACCCGATCAAGCAACAGCTCGGGCGCAACTACGGTTTCGTGCACACCAGCGCCGAGGCGCTGCAGCAGGCCCGCTTCATGTTCGGCCAGGCCGAGATTCCCACCGACGTGCAGCGCGTGATCTTCCGTCCGTCGAACGGCGAGCAGGCCCGGCGCGGCGTGCACAAGCCGGCCGACCTGTATATGGTCGAGCTGTCCTCGCGCAAGCTGCTGACCGTCGGCGGCTATCCGATCCAGTCCAACTACCTGGGGCGCTACTTCAGCGAGTTCTTCGCCGACCGGGCGCGCACCCGCGCGTTCTGGGCGCAGGCCAGCGACGAACGGCTCGCCGAGCGGCGCGCATGGCTGGACCAGGATCCCGTCTTCAAGAGCCTGTCGGCGGACAATCGGGACCTGCTTGCCCGCATCGTCAAGCGTGAGCAGACGGACGACGAGATCGAGCAGCAGATGCAGCAACTGGTCGACCTGCTGGGCCGGGACAAGGTGGTGTTCGTCACGCACGTCAACGCCATGACGCCCGACAACGTGCCGATCGAACAACGCGCCCAGCTGATCGCCGCGGTGACCGCCAGCGCCCAGCGCATCGGCGTGCCTTGCTACGATCCGACGCCGCTGATGAACAAGATCGGGCAGGCCGACGCGATGGAAGATGGCGGGCTGGACCTGACGCACTACACCCCGCTGTTCGCCGAACGCCTGTATACCGAGTGGTTCAAGACCTTCGTGCGTCCGCGCCTGAGCGCCTCCACCCCGCAGTTGAGCGTGCCCAAGCTGGGCGCCGAAGAAAGCGCGGAGCGCATCGAGAAGATCTGGGACGCGGGCGAGCTGCGCGAAGCCTCGCGCCGCCTGCGCGACGTGCTGCGCCGCCATCCGGGCCTGCCCGACCACACGCTGCTGTTCGCGCGCATCCAGGAAGAGCTGGGCGACTACGAAGGGTCGCTGGCGCTGCTGGGCGGCGCGGACGGCACGCTGGCCACCGGCAGCAAGGCCGAGCAGATCCTGATGCGCAACCACTTCAAGCTGGGTCGCTATGACCTGGCGCACTCGCTGGCCGCCGGCCTGCTGGGCGACGAGATCGAGACGCCGGAAATCGTGCGCATCGCGGCGATTTCGGCCGGTCACCTGGGATTCGTGGACGAAGCCCTGGGCAACTGGAAGCAGCTGTTCCGCATTTCCGCGCCGCAGGACGCGACCGCCACGGAGGCGGCCGACACCGTGCTCTCGCTGCTGCAGGCGGGCAGCGATATGGACGCCACCCTGCGCTGGGTCCATGAGGTGCGCGCCGCGATTCCGTCGCATGGCCGCAGCTTCGCCATGCTGTGGCGCGACCGGTTGATCGCCGGGGACCGTACGGGGCTGCGAGCGCTGGCGTCCGAGTCGCCCACGCTCAAGGACGTGGAGGCGCTGGAACTGGTCAAGGAAGCGACCTGGCGCGGATGCATCATGGCCGCCGCCGCGCTGGCCGTGTCCTGCAAACTGGCCGACAGCGAGCAGGAGGACATTTCGGCCTGGCTGCGCGCGCAATCCACAGCCTGGGCGGAAGAGGGCGCGCAGGCGCTGGAAGAAGGCCGCCTGCGCGATGCCGCCGAGCGCATCTGCGCGCACCGCCTGCTCAACCCCGACGCCCTGGCCGGCGTGCGCGCGCAGCGCGCCTTCGAGCGCGCCATGCGCCTGGGCGTGCGGGCGGCGCTGGTGGCGGGCAACCACAAGGAAGTGATCGACCTGACCGACATCGCGCTGGACACCGGCGTCGAGTTCCCGGAACTGCATGCGATGCGCGGCCGCGCGGCCGACGCGCTGGGCGACAAGCAGACCGCCATGCGGCACCTGGAGCAGGCCGCCGCCAACGAATCCGCGCCTTTCAGCACGCAGCTGCATTTCGCGCGGGTCGCGTTCAACGGCGGCTGGTTCGGCGAGGCCATCGACGCCTACAAGATGGTGCTGGCCCATGGCTCGGCCGACCAGAGCGCCAAGGAGGAAGCCGAACGCCAGCTGGGAAGGCTGGGACCGCGCGCCATCCGCGGCGCCCGCGAAATCCTGTCGGCGGGCGATCCCAAGGCGGCCTGGAACCTGCTCGAGCGCGTGGCGCAGTCGTGGCCGCAGATGACGGAAGTCGACCACGAGAAGCGGCGAATCCTGGCCGTGCTGTACGCCGAATCGCGCGCGCTGGACTCGTCCAGCACCACCGAGCGCCTGGCGCTGGGTGAGCGCATCCTGCAGCTGGTGCCGGACGATCCCATCGGCCTGCGCCTGGCCGCGGTCGGCGCCATGCGGCTGCACCGCTTCGAGCAGGCCTTGCCCTACTGGCGCGCGCTCCAGGAACGTTCCGACAATCCGGCCCAGTACGACCACTACATCCAGCGCTGCCTGGTGTGGATCGACAAGGCCAACCGCAGGAAGGCCGCATGAATCCGCCACTGACTACCGAACGCAAGAACACCGCGTCCGACCTGCAGGAGGTCAAGACGCGGCTGGAGGAAATCGTGGCGGCGTCGGGACGGGTCCAGGTGGCGCAGGCGAACCTGGTCGACGCGCAAGCCTTGGCGCGCGGCCACATGGCCGACTCCAAGGTGCGCTTCCTGCTGCTCCGGCTGAAGGAAGCGGCCGGCCTGAACGAGGGCATGGCCGAGCAATGGGCCACGCTGCTGCGGGAATGCCCGGACGACCTGGAGATCGTGCGTTATTGCGCGACCCGGCTGGTCAAGGAGCGCCGCGTCGACGACGCGCTGGCGCTGGTCGAGCGGCACCTGCCCGAGTCCACGGACAATCCGTCGCGGCTGTTCGCCCGCGCCAAGCTGCTGAGCGATATCCGCGCGCATGAGCAGTCCGACGAGCTGTTCCGCCGGCTGATCCTGCAGCATACGGACCGCAACATCCGCGTCGAGTTCGCCAAGCGCCTGCGCAAGCGCGGCCTGCTGGCGGACGCCTTCGACGTCATCGCGCCCGTGGCCAAGCATCTTGCGCCGGGCAGCAAGGCGGCGGAACTGGCCGACGGCCTGGCCAGCGACTACGCCTTCTATCAGCGCCTGGAGCCCGAAGCCGCGCTGGCCGGCAAGGACATCAGGATCGTCTCGATGAAGCATGCGATCCTGCATTTCCGCAATCGGCAGATTCCGGAATACTCGCCCGACAAGCCCGTCTCGGTCGCGCTGGTGACCGGCAGCCTGGGGCCCGGCGGCGCCGAACGGCAGCTGACGCGGCTGGCCGGGGAACTGGCCCGCATGGCGGATACGCCCGCCCCGCGGCCCGCCGACGTGCCGATGAAGCCGGAAAAAGTCGAGGTGCTGGTCAAGCAGCACACCGAGCCGGCCGGTTCCACCAAAAAGCAGGGGCTGGACTTCTTCCTGTCGGTGCTGGTCAAGGCGCGGATTCCGGTCACGGAAATCAACAAGCTGCCGGCGATCTCGGTGGCCCACCAGTCGGTGCCGGACGGCAGCCTGAGCCGGCTGCTGGAACAATTGCCGCCGCCGGTCCACTACGGCGTGACGCGATTGGCGCCGGTGTTGCGCGCCAACACCTTCGACGTGGTCAGCCTGTGGCAGGACGGCACGTGCCTGTTCGGCGCCCTGGCGGCGCTGCTGGCCGGCGCGCCGACCATCCACCTGGTGTTCCGCGGCCTGCCGCCGAACATCCGCAAGGACCGCTTCCGCGAGGAGTATCCCGAGCTGTACCAGGCGCTGGCGCAGGTGCCCGGCGTGCATTTCGTCAGCAACAGCCGCAAGGCCGCCGAGGCCTACGCGGAGTGGCTCGGCATTCCCATCGTGCGCTTCCACGTGCTGTACAACGGCGTGCCGGACCTGGCCACCGATGCCGCGGCGACGGACCAGGAAAAGTGGCGCGCCTTCCAGGAAAGCACCGCCGACGCGACGGAGACCATCGGCGGCGTGTTCCGCCTGGAGCCGGACAAGCGGCCGCAACTATGGATAAAGCTCGCGGCGCTCTACCTGAAGCAGCGTCCGCAGGCGCGCTTCGTCATCGTCGGCGACGGCCGCCTGCACGAGAACATCGTGGCGCTGGCGCAGGAATTGTGCGTGATGGACCGGTTGCTGCTGGTCGGCTTGTCGAACCACGTGGGCTACTGGTATTCGCAGATGGATGCCAAGGTGCTGCTGTCGCGCTACGAGGGCCTGCCCAACGTGCTGATCGAAGCCCAATTGCTCGGCGTGCCGGTGGTCTCGACGCCGGCCGGCGGGGCGGGCGAGTGTTTCGAGGAGGACCAGACCGGCCACCTGCTGGGCGATGTCGAACATCCGGACCTGCACGAGGCCTGCGACAAGGTCGCCTCGATCGTGGATCGGGTGCGCGCCGACGCGAGCCTGAGGGCGCAAAGCCGCCATCGGGCGCAGACCCTGTTCTCGCTGGAGGCCATGCTGGCCAAGTTCCTGAGCCTGTGCATGCCGGCCATGCCCGAGTCGGAGAACGACGAGAGCATGGATATGCCGCCGATGCGCCTGATGCAGGCCTGAACGCCCGCCTTACCCAGGTCCCCTCCAGGTCCCCTGGTTTCGAAGACAAAGGAAACTATGCAAATGAACGTCCCGGCCGCGGGCCCGCGCCGCCTCGCGGCGCCGGCCCTGCTGCTGATTACCGTGCTTACGCTCAGCGGCTGCCAGTTGCCGCGTTCCGGCCCCATGCTCAGTGAGGTGACAGGCGCCCACGACGCCAAGGACGTGGTCGTGATGCAGGCTTCGCGCGAGCTCGCGCGCGCGAGCCGGGTTGCCGAGGTCTCGGATTTTCCCGTGCGCTACCGCGACCTGACCCAGGCCGGTTTCGACCGCCTGGTGCCGGGCGACGGCGTCAACGTGAAAGTGTGGGAGCGCGGCGGGCTGGGCGTGTTCACGGCGGACCCGTCCGGCGTGAGCGACCTGGGCAACCAGGAACTGGACCGCAACGGCAATGTCGCGTTTCCCATTCTCGGCAAATTCCAGGCCGGCGGCATGACGCTGGCGCAACTGCACGACGCCATCGTCGGGCGCCTGAGCCGGCTGGTGGCCGGCGCCGACGTCAGCGTGACGCGCGTGGCCGACGCCCGCGGACAGATGGTGACGGTGCAGGGCAACCTGACCAAACCGGGCATGTATCCCATCACGCAGACCGCCCAGCGCCTGAGCAGCGCGCTGGCGCAGGCCGCGCCGGTGCAAACCAATCCGGAGCAACTGGTCGTCAGCCTGCGACGCGACAATCAGGTCGCCTCGGTGCGCCTGTCGGACATCTACCGCAACCAGAACAACGACATCCTGCTGCGCCCGGGCGATGTCATCACCGCGTATGAATCGCGTGAGTTCCTGACGGTGCTGGGCGCCGCCGGCAACCAGGGCCGCGTGGCGATCAGCAAGCGCAACTACAGCGTGCTGGACGCGCTGGCCGATGCCAGGGGCCTGGACGACAAGACGGCGGACCCGCGCTCGGTCTTCCTGTTCACGCCCGCGCAGGCCGGCGTGGACGGCAAGCCGGACTTGCTGCCGGTGGTGTATCAGTTCGATCTCACGCGCGCCGAGCAGGTGGCGCTGGCGCGCGAATTCAGCGTGCACGAGGGCCAGGCGATCTATATCTCCGACGCGCCGTTCACGCAGGTGCAGAAAGTGCTTTCGGCGTTCCGCGTGACCATGAGCGCCGGCTTCAGCGCGACGCGCGCCATCGACTCCGACTCCGGCTCGAGTTCCTCCAGCGGCGTCAGCCAGTAGCGTGTCGATGAGCAACGAGGATCGGATCAAGGGTTGGCGCGCGCGGAGAAAGGACAGCAGCTACGCGGTGGGTTCGGGCGTCGCCGCGTGGCGCCTGGATCCCGCCGCGCTGTTCGAGGCGAAGGCCGAGCCGGCCGTGCTGTTCAGGCCTTTGCTGGCGCGCCTGCAGGGCGAGCCGCATGACTCCGTGGCCGCCCGGCGGGCGGTGTACGAGGCGGTGCAGGAGGAGCTGGACGCGGAGATTGCGCGCGCCAAGGTCGACGAGACGCTGGCGGACTTCTCCCGGCGGCGCCTGCGCATCATCGTGCGCCTGCTGGAGCAGGACATCCGCGCGGGCGTCGACGTGTTCGCGCCGGGCTATATGCCGGCCCGGCTGGTGGCCGAGGACCGGCGCCTGGCCGAGGCGCACGCGCGGCGCGAGGAACGGCGCAGGCAGGAGGAGGCGCGGGAGGCCCGCCGCGAGGCGTCGCGCAACGACGTCGCGCTGGAAATGGAGCTGCCCCCGGGGGAGGCCGGCGACCTGGATATCCTGCGGGAGCGGCTGCGCGGGTTGCATGCCGGGCATCATCCGCGCCTGGCCGGCCGCGGCTGGCCAGGCGGACGCACGTTGCTGGCGCTGTTCGTCTACCAGCTGCACGTGATGCACGGCGAGAGCCGCATCGCCCTGTTGTGGGCGCTGGTGGGCCCGGTGGTGCTGCTGACGCTGATTTCGTCGCTGTACATCCTGATGGGCACGCACTACATCCTGGGGATGGACGTGCAGACCTTCTCGCTGCTGGGCGCCACCACCTGGATCATGTTCCGGCAGATCATCTTCAGGAGCAGCACGGCGTACGTATCGGCCCGCGGCCTGTTGAATTTCCAGGGCGTCTCGCCCTTGATGTGCGCGCTGGTGCAGGCGCTGCTGTACGTGTCGGTGTACCTGGTGGTGTTCGTGGTGCTGATCGGCGCCGGCCATGCGCTGGACCTCATCACGCTGCCCAAGAGCTGGCCGGGCTTCATGCTGTACGTGGTGCTGATGGCGTGCTGCGCCGCCGCGATGGGCCTGCTGTTCGGCGCGATCGCGACCTTCTGGCACTTCTTCCTGCGGCTGGCGCCGGTGATCGAGCGCTTCCTGCAGATTTTCTCCGGCGTCTTTTTCGTCTCGGAGCAGCTGCCGGAGCAATTGCGGCCCTGGATGCTGTGGCTGCCGTTCTCGCATGGCATGCAGCTGTTGCGATCGGCCTATTTCGACGCCTACACGTCGCAGGACGCGAGCCTGGGATATTTCCTGACCAGCCTGGTTTTCCTGATGGTGGTCGCCCTGGCGGCCGAGCGGCTGGCCCGTCCCAATATCCAGCCCATGTGAGGAACGACGATGATTCATCTCAATGGCGTGACGGATGAACCCCTGGCCTTCGGCAGCCGGCAGGCGCTGCTGGCCGGCGCCCATCTCGACATTCCCGTCGGCCGCTACGCCTTGCTTTCGCCCGCGCCGGAGCTGCATCGCCAGATCATCGACCTGCTGTGCGGCCTGCGTCCGCCGCGCCAGGGCTTCGTGCGGCACGAGGGCAACGTGTCCTGGGCCATCGGCCGGCAGGGCTTCATCCGTGGCAAGGCCAACGGCCTGAGCATGATCGAGCTGGTGAGCCAGATGTACGAGATCGATGCCGATGCGACGTACGAACTGGTGGCCGACCTGATCAGCGACCCCAGGAGCCTGAGCCGGCCGATGGAACATTGGCCGCTGTATGCGAGGCAGGAGTTTTCGTTCGCGCTGGCGCTGGCGCCGGCGTTCGACATCTACGTGATCGAAGGGGCGATTCCCTTCGAACCCTGCCGTTTCACCCGCCTCTGGCTGGCGCTGTTCGAAGAACGCCTGGTCGGCAGGACGCTCATTCTTTCCAGTTACCGCCAGAATCAATTGGCGGACTATTGCCTGAAGGGCCTGATTTATGAACGAAGCGCACTCCGCATCGAAGACGACCTCGACCAGTGCATCAGTAAGTTCCCCCCGCGACGATCACGCAGCGAATCCGGAACAGGCGACGACGTCTTCGGCGGCTTCGACGAGGGCCAGCTCGGCTTCTGAGAGCGGTTCCGAGATCGAGCGCCGGCGCCGCGAGCGGCAGGCCGCGCTGGACGAACGTCGCCGGCGCCGCTGGGTCAATGCCTTCATCGTCGTCGCCCCGGTCGCCCTGGCGCTGGTCTACGTGCTGTTCGTGGCCACGCCGCGCTACGAAGCGGAATCGCGCTTCTTCGTGCAATCGGGCTCGGGCCAGCAGGGCGGCGGCGCCATGGCGGCCAGCCTGCTCACCACGGGGAATTCGGGCGGCATGCTCGGCGGTTTCGTCGACGGCTGGGCCGTCAGCGATTTCCTGCGGTCGCGCGACAGCATGCGGCAGCTGGACAAGAAGGTCGGGTTGCGGCAGTACCTGCGCAACGCCGGCCTGGACCCGGCCAACCACCTGTCCGAGGATTCGAGCGAGGACGATCTGTATCGCGCCTACCGGGCCTCGGTCCAGGTTTCCTTCAATGCGCTGGAGCAGATCGACGTACTGCGGGTGCGCGCGTATTCGCCCGAAGACGCCGAAATGCTATCGAAGGCCTTGATCGGCCTGGCGGAGGACTTCGTCAGCTCCATGAACGAAAAGGGCGTGGCGGACAAGCTGAAGGTCAGCGAGGAATCGGTCCGGCAGGCCGAGCAGAAGGCGCTGGCCGCGCGCGAAGCCCTGACCTCGTGGCGAACCACGCACGGCAATATCGACCCGACCGCCACGGTGGCCATGCTGCTGAACCTGTCCAGCCAGCTCGAAGCGGAACTGAGCAGCGCCCAGATCAACCTGGACAAGATCCGCGCGCTGGGCAACAAGGACCACTTCATGCTCAAGCCCGCGGAAACGCAGGTCGTGGCCCTGAAGAAACGGCTCGCCAGCGTGCGCCAGCGCCTGAGCGGCGAAGGCAACACGGAAGCGAAACAACTGAAATCCTACGAGGCGCTGCGCAACACCCAGGCCTTTGCGGATTCGAACCTGACGCTGGCGCAGCAGTCGTACCAGCAGGCCGTGACCGACGCCCTGCGCCTGCAGCGTTACCTGTCCATCATCGCGCAGCCGGTCTCCACGGACCGGCCCAGCAGTCCGCGCACCGGCGTGCTGCTGTTGCAGGCGCTGGCGCTGGGCTTCGTGCTCATGTTCGTCCTGCGCGCGGCGATGGCCTTGCTCAGAGGATTGCGCCATGGTTGATACGACGATAGAACGCCCCGGCATCGCCGCGGCACCGGCATCGGCGGCGCCCGCCGCCGTCGCAAACACCGCCGCCAGCGATGCCACCAGCCGCCTGCGCGCGGTCATCAAGCGGATCCTGGAGGCGGACGACCCCTTGCAGGCCATGGCCGAGCTCGGGCCGGCGCTGGCGCGGGTGGAAGAGGGCTGGCGCGATGCGCGCCGCCTGCTGGTGTCGCCGTTCGTGCGGGTGGGGCGACTGGAACCGGCGATCGCCGCGCTGGAACGGCTGGTCCAGGCCTATCCGGCGCGCACCGACGACCGCCGCCTGCTCGCCAGCCTGCTGGGCCGCACCGAGCAGTGGGAACGCGCCATCGCCCAGGCGGACGCCGCCGCCGCCATCGCGCCGGATTCCGCGGCGCTGCAGGCCGCGCGGATTCAACTGCGGGTGCAGGCCGGGCATATCGCGCAGGCGGCCGACGTCGCGCGCGAGACCGCCGCCCTGGCGGCGGCCGCGCCGGGCGACGCGCATTGGTGGATGCTGGCCTTTTCGCGCAACGGCGACGCGGTCGAGGCGGCCGGCATTGCCATGGCCTTGCAGGCCGATGACCTGCCAAACGCGCGCGTGGCGACGGTGGCGGTGCGCGCGCTGCTCGACGACGACCGGGTCGAGGCGGCGATCCTGCTGGGCAATGCTGCGCTGGACGCGGGGCACGATGCCCCGGCGTTGCGCGCATCGCTGGGGCTGGCGCACCTGCGGCGCGCCACGGACGACGACCGCAAAGTGCATGCCCTGGCGCACTTCGAGGCGGGCCTGGAAGCGGCCCCGACCGACGTGCGGCTGTTGACGCTGCACGGAGAAACCCTGCTGCGCGCGGGCCGCTACAAGGACGCCGTGGCGCCGCTGCGCCAGGCCATGGAGCTGGCCCCCGAACTGGAGCAGACACGCGCCCTGTATGCGCGCGCGCTGCGCTACACGCTGCAGTACGGGGAGGCCGCCGATCAACTGCTGCACCTGGTCGAAAAATCGCCCGACAAACAACTCTGGCAGCGCGCCGCCATCGGCGCGCTCTCGCAAGCGGGACGCAAGCAGGAAGCCGAAGCCTTGTTCGAGCGCTATGTCGGGCAACGCGGCCAGGCGCTGCCGCCAACGTTCCAGCAGGCGCTGGAACAACTGGAGCAGAAGCTGGATACCGCGCCCATACCGCAGGCGCGACTGGACTGGGCCTGGTCGCTGCGTGGCGATGCCGGGGCTGATCGCGCGCAATGGGAGCGGCGGGCGCGCTGGGGCCACCTGGTGGATCACCTGCTGTTCGATTGGCTCGAATGCCGCGAAGACAGCGTCGAGGAAGCCATGCAAATGCTGGGCGAACTGGACACCGGCGAACGTTTCTTCGCGCCGCTGCTGGCGGCGGGCCGGGGCGTGGTGGTGGCCACGGCGCACGTCGGCCCCATGTATGCCGGGCTGATGGCGCTGGAACTGCTGGGCATTCCTTCCCGCTGGCTGGCCACCGCGCCCAGCATCGCCCAGAGCAGCTATGCCGCCGCCCTGATCTCCACCGCCGACCAGACCGAGGCGCAGGTCGCCAAGGCCTGCATGCGCGCGCTGGCGGCGGGCAATGTGCTGTGCCTGGCGGTGGACGGCGCGGCCAACCCGGCGGCGCCCCGCACCCAGTTCGAAGGGCAGGCGGTGACCTATTCCAGTTTCGCCGCCCACCTGGCGCACCGCCAGGGCGTGCCATCGGTGTTCTACACCCCGCGCTGGGAAAACGGCCGCGTCGCCTATACGCTGGAGATGCTGCCCGCGGCGGAACCCGGCGAGGACGCCGATGCGTACGCGCAGCGCTGGCAAGAGGCGTATTTCAAACACCTGAGGGCGCATGTGGCCGGTCCGCCGGAAAACCTGCGCCTGAGCGGCGGCATCTGGCGCCACGTGCAGCCCGCGGATCGATCCGCGCGGCCCGCCGGCGCAGTGTTGGGGAGCGAGTTTCGATGAATCCGCGAACGAATTCGAGAGAGAGTATGGGGAGCAGGGCGCCGCAATGGGCCAGGCGCTGGTCCAAGCGGTTGCCGCGCGCGCTGGCCTGGCTGGCGGCGCTGGCCATGCTGTACGGCGGCGCGGCGGCCGCCAACGAGTCCTGCGCCAGCCCGGACGAGCGTTGTCCATTCGTGTCCGCGCTGCTGCAGCAGCGGGAGGGCTATGGCGCCCGCGCCACGGGCGGCCTGGGCGGCCGGTTCATCGAGGTCACATCCGACCAGGATGCCGGACCGGGCACGCTGCGCGCCGCGCTGGCGCAGGCCAAGAAGGGACCCACCTGGATCCGTTTCGCCTCCGACATGACCATCGTGCTGGAATCGCAACTGCGCGTGCCGTCGAACACGACCATCGATGGCCGCGGCAGGCACGTGGCCCTGATCGACGACGGGCTGGGCGTGTATGGCAGCCGGAACGTGATCCTGACGCACCTGACCATCGATGGCCGCCTGAACCGCCTGACGCAGGCGGTGAACATCGCCAACGACAGCCGCGATGTCTGGGTGGACCACATGGATCTGTCGCGCATGTCCGACCGCCTGCTCAACGTGAAGAACGGCTCGACCGACGTGACGATTTCCTGGACCAAGTTCCACAACTCGAACAAGGTCATGCTGCTCAACAACATCACCTCGAAGGACCTGTTCGCGAACTACGAACGTGATTCCATCGCGCGCGTGACGCTGCACCACAATTACTTCTTCAACACGGTGCAGCGCAACCCCAGGGGCCAGTTCGGCACCTTCCACCTGTTCAACAATCTGCTGGAGAATTGGGATTTCTACGGCATGAGTTTCAGCCTGGAGGCCAAGGCGCTGGTCGAAGGCAATATCTTCAACAACGATTCGAAGCGCGAGTGCGTGGAGCCGGAATTCTTCCCCACGGTGGAAGGCGTCAAGGTGAATTACTGCCGCTACATTCCCATGGCCGCCAAGCGCAGCGCGCTGGACAACGGCGCCTCCGACGAGGGCGCCTACCAGCAATTGAAGGCCGTGCACGGCTATACGCGCGACTTCAAGGCATTCCTGCGCCTGAAAGACAACCTCTACCTGGGGGACGCCAAGCCGGTGCTGCAGGACTATCGCCCGGAAGCCGCGCCGACGCCGCCCTATTGCTATGGGTATGAGAAGCCCTCGGCGGAGCTGGCGGAGCGCATCCGCAAGCACGCGGGGAACACCAGCGGCGATACCCCGCTGCCCGCATCACGGGTCGGGACGAACTGCGCAGGGTGACGGGCGGCGATGGGTTTCCCGCCTGCCGCGGGCCGACGCGCGCGTGGCGGGCAAGAGAGCCGGCGGCCTCAGGCCTGGTGCGACAGGGGACGCTCGGGAATCGGCGCGATGCGCTCGGGCGGCGGCGATACCCGCCACGAGGCGCGGCGGCGCAGCGCGCCGAACAGCTTGAGGCCTTGCGGCCAGTCTTCCAGGCCGCTGTCGGCGTTGATGTGGCCGGCGCCCGGAATCACCACCACGCGGCTGCCCCAGTGCTCGGCGAAGGCGCGGGCCCGTTCCAGCCGGCAATAGGGATCGTTGTCGCTGGCCACCACCACGCTCTGGAACGGCAGCGAGTGCCGCGGGATCGGCGCGAAGCCGCGCAGGCATTCCGGGGCGTCGGCGCGCTCGACGTCGGCCGGCGCCACCAGCAACGCGCCGGCGACCTTGGCGCGCAGCGGCACCGGCAGCGCCGCGCTGATCAGGCAGCCCAGGCTATGGGCGATCAGCAGCACCGGGCTGCGGGCCTGGTCGACCTGCGCCGCCAGCGTGGAAATCCATTCCGCGCTGACCGGGTTTTCCCAGTCGCGTTGCCGTACCCTGACCGCGTGCGGCAGCAGGGCCGCCCAGCGCGATTGCCAGTGTTCGGGTCCGGAGTCTTTCCATCCGGGGACGATGATCGGTTGGAGTCTCATGGCGGCCATGATGCCGCGCCGTCTTAGTAACGCAAACGAATAAATGCGCTTTTGCATATACGGCGGCGGGCATAAAGGAAATCGGCCGGGGAGAGGGGCGGCGCCGGGGTCGCCGATGCGGCACCGCAATATCGAAACCTCGCCCAAGTCGGGCCGGAACCCCCTGCAAATGCCGGTATTTTTCAGTGTATGCTTGCCGTGCTAATGCAACGTAACGGGGCGTGACCAACACATTTCCGGCTGTCCGTCCGTGCGAAAACCAACGATTACAAGCCATTAAAGGAGTCCACTCATGAAGCAAGCATTTCGTCTGACCCCGGTCATCGCGGCGCTGGGCGTCGCCGCGGGGTTGGCGTTCAGCGCCGGCGCGCAGGCGCAGACCATCAAGATCGGCGTGGTGGGCCCCACCACCGGCGCGGTCACCCAGTACGGCGACATGGTGCGTGAAGGCGTCGACACGGCGGTCGAGCGCATCAACGCCGCCGGCGGCATCAATGGCAAGAAGCTGGAAACCGTGGTCATCGACGACGGCTGCGAACCCAAGCAGGGTCCGGTCGCCGCCAACCGCGTGGTCAACAGCAAGATCGGCTTCGTCGTCGGCCACGTCTGCTCGGGCGCCACCATCGCCGCCGCCGACGTCTACAACAACGAAGGCGTGGTCATGGTCACGCCCTCGGCCACGTCGCCGGCCCTGACCGACGGCAAGAACTACGAGTTCATCTTCCGCACCATCGGCCGCGACGACCAGCAAGGCCCCGCCGCCGCCAAGTTCATCCTGGAAAAGCTCAAGCCCAAGAAGGCCGCCGTGCTGCACGACAAGCAGTCGTATGGCCAGGGCATCGCCACCGCGGTCAAGAACGACCTCGAAAAGGGCGGCGTGCCGGTCGCGATCTTCGAAGGCATCAACGCCGGCGACAGCGACTACTCGGCCGTCATCACCAAGCTCAAGAGCCAGGGCGTGGACTTCGTCTACTACGGCGGCTACCACCCCGAAATGGGCCTGCTGCTGCGCCAAGCGGCCGAGCAGGGCGTGAAGGCCAAGTGGATGGGGCCGGAAGGCACGGGCAACCCGGACATCAACGCCATTGCCGGCGACGCCGTCGAAGGCATGCTGCTGACGCTGCCGGCCGACTTCACCCAGAACGCCGCCAACGCGGAGATCGTCAAGGCCTTCGCCGCCAAGAAGCGCAATGCGGCCGGCGCGTTCCAGATGACGGCCTACACCGCCACCCAGGTCATCGCCGACGGCATCAAGGGCGCCGGCAGCGAAGACCCGACCAAGGTCGCCAAGTACCTGCACGCCAATTCGTTCGACACGCCGATCGGCAAGGTCAGCTGGAACAAGCAGGGCGACCTGACGAACTTCCAGTTCGACGTGTTCGTGTGGCACAAGGACGGCTCCAAGTCCGTCTACAAGTAAGCACCTAGCGTGCGCCGGGCGGCCTTGCCGCCCCGGACGCGCGCCGGGCGCCAGACCCTTCGGCCGGGCCGGAAGCAGCGTCTTCCCGCCCGGCTTTTGCGTGGGCGGCTGCCTTCGGGAACCGATCGGCCGGTCCCCCGGTCGAACGCCGCTTGCGCGGTTTTGCGTAGAATGCGGCCAAATCGAACTCTCTTTTCCTGTCCGGACACCCCATGACCAAGGCCTTGCTAGTCGAAGACGATCCGAAGCTGTCGCGCCTGATCGCGCAGTTCCTGGAGCAACACGGGTTCAATGTCGCCCAGGCCTACCGCGGCGACCACGCGGTGGAGGCTTTCCGCCGCCATGAGCCGGCCATCACCATCCTCGACCTCATGCTGCCCGGCCGCGACGGCCTGCAGGTCTGCCGCGACCTGCGCGCGTTTTCGTCGGCGCCGATCCTGATGCTGACCGCCCGCGAGGACGACCTGGACCAGATCCTGGGCCTGGAGTCGGGCGCGGACGACTACGTCATCAAGCCGGTCGAGCCGCGCGTGCTGCTGGCCCGCATCCGCGCGCTGCTGCGGCGCCACAGCCAGCTGGAGGAACCGCCGGAGCGCCTGGAGTTCGGGCCGCTGGTCATCGACCGGCGCACCCGGGCGGTGGTGCACGGCGGGGTCGAGGTCGACCTGACCACCATGGAATTCGAAATGCTGTGGGCCCTGGCCAGCCAGGCCGGCCAGGTGCTCACGCGCGACGACCTGCTCAATGCGGTGCGCGGCATCGAGTTCAACGGCCTGGACCGCAGCGTCGACGTCTGCGTCAGCAAGCTGCGCCGCAAGCTGGACGACGACCCGCGCGATCCGGCGCGCATCAAGACCGTGTGGGGCAAGGGCTATCTGTTCTCGCCCAAGGCGCACGAGGACGGCGATGATTAAATTCGTCCTGCGGCTCTTCGTGGTGCTGGCGATCGGTTTCGTGATTTCCAACGAAGTCGTGGACCGCTCCGCCAACTACCTGTTCGAGCCGGTCAGCGACGCTTACACCCGCGAATCGGTGCGCGGGCAGATCCACAGCCTGGTGCAGGAACTGTCGAAGGTCGAGCCGGGCGCCCGCGCGGCCCACATCGAGCAACAGCTGGCGCCGTACTACGGCCTGGGGCTGCGGGTGTTCAACGCCGCGGACTACAACGCCAGCGACAAGGAACGCCGCATCGCCGCCAAGGGCGACTTCTTCATCCGCGACAAGATGCAGACCT
This sequence comes from Achromobacter sp. CSND-B12, assembly GCF_052906545.1. Lineage (NCBI taxonomy): Bacteria > Pseudomonadati > Pseudomonadota > Betaproteobacteria > Burkholderiales > Alcaligenaceae > Achromobacter > Achromobacter sp. CSND-B12. The sequence continues at coordinate 6,234,894 of NZ_JBREGJ010000001.1, forward strand.
TCGTGGCCGCCATTCCGGGGCCGGGCAACCAATGGCTGGAGGTCAAGCTGCCGCCCGAGCCGTCATTCGGCCCGTGGGTGGTGGCGGCGGTGTATTCGGCGCTGGGCCTGCTGCTGTGCGCCTTCATGCTGGTGTGGGCGCTGCCGATCTGGCGCGACCTGGAAGCCCTCAAGACGGCGGCGTTGCGCATGGGGCAGGGCGACCTGCAGGCCCGGGCCCGCCTGTCGCGCCATTCCAGCATCGGCAACCTGGGCGACACCTTCAACCAGATGTCCGAGCGCATCGGCGCGCTGATCAACAACCAGCGCGAACTGACCAACGCGGTCTCGCACGAGCTGCGTACGCCGATCGCGCGCCTGTCGTTCGAACTGGACATGATCGGCCGCGCCGAGGAACCGCTCGAGCGCAAGCGCCTGATCGACGACATGAAAAGCGACGTCGCCGAACTGGACAGCATGGCTTCGGAACTGCTGATGTACGCCCGCCTGGAGCACAAGGGCGATGGCGTCACCCTGCAGCCGCAGGACGCCCGCAGCTGGCTCGATTCGGTTGTGCAGCACGCCGCGTTCCAGGCCGAGCAGTCCGGCGTGCGTTGCGAAGTGGTGCTGTGCCAGGTGCGCGAGGTGCACCTGCATCAGCGCTACATGACACGGGCGTTGCTGAACCTGCTGCAGAACGCCATCCGCTATGCCAGCGGCCGGGTGCAGGTCAGCCTGGTGTCGCCGGCCCCGCGCGAGTATGTGCTGATGGTCGACGACGACGGCCCCCGGCATTCCGGCCGCGGATCGCAAGCGGATCTTCGAACCATTCATCCGCCTGGACGAAAGCCGCGACCGCGGCACCGGCGGCACCGGCCTGGGGCTGGCCATCGTCAGCCGGGTGGCGCGCTGGCACAATGGCAGCGCCGAGGCGGCCGACAGCCCGCTCGGCGGGGCCCGTTTCATCGTGAGCTGGAAGGCGGCCTGAGCGGCCCCGCGGGGCATCCGGCACGCCTTTAACAAACTTCACAATCTGCCCCGGCATTCTTCACAAACTCCATACAAAGCGGGAAAGATCGGCGCGGCATCCCTGACTAGCATGACGGCAGTTCTCCAAAGAGGGTCGTCCGCTCGTCATGTTCACGCTTACCCGCCTGGCCGCCGTTGCCATGCTCCTGATCGTCGCGGGCGGTTGCCAGGGCGTCGCCCCGGCCGCGCCGCCCGCCATCGCCAAGGGCGACTATCCGGCGGTGGTGGCGTACCTGAAGCAGCGCATCGCCTACGACATGGATGCGCAGCGGGTGCCGGGCCTGTCGATCGCGATCGTCGATGACCAGCGCACGGTCTGGAGCGGCGGCTTCGGCTACGCCGATGCGGCGCGCCACCGCAATGCCACCGGCGACACGCTGTACCGCGTAGGCGCCATTTCCAAGATCGTCACCGCCGCCGGCGTGCTGCGTGCCGCCGACGACGGCCGCCTGTCGCTCGACGTGCCCGCGGCCCAGGCGCTGCCGCACTGGGAAGCCGAGCCGCGGCGGGTCGCCATGCACTGGATGGGCACCTATCCGTTCACCGCGCGCCGCCTGCTGGCGCTGCGGCCCGATACGCTGGAAGACACCATGGGCCGGGCCCGCGCCGACATGGGCTACGCCTTGCTCGGCGACATGGTCGCGCACGTGGCCGACGAGCCGTTCGACGCCTACGTGCGGCGCACGCTGCTGCGGCCGTTGAACATCTCCCGCGCCGGTTTCCGGCTTGCGGCCGAAGGCGACGAGGTGCGCGAATTGCGCGCCGCCGGCTACCGCCGCGGCATGCCGTGGACCGAGCAACCGCAGTCCAACGAGGCTGCCGAAGGCCTGTGGGCCAGCTCGGCCGAGATGGCGCGGTTCTCCAGCATGCTGTTCGCCGGCGGCACCTACCAGGGCCGCCGCATCCTCAAGGACGAATCCGCGCTGGCCCTGCTGAATCTGGAGACCGTGGCCAGCGGCATGGAGCTGGAATGCCGCCTGGCGCTGTCGTGGCTGGCGGCGCCGTGCGACCGCGACTACATCGCCGGCGATGCCCTGCGCCAACACAGCGGCGCGACCGAGGCCTTCCATGCGCGCTGGGTGCTGGCGCCGCGCGAAAAGCTGGCGGTGCTGGTGATGAGCAATGCCGATAGCGCCGAGCCGCTGGTGACCTCGGTCTCCAGCCTGGCGATGAACCTGATGCGCCAGGCCAAGGGCGTGGCGCAAGAGTAGGTCCGCGCCGCGATGGCCGCGGCGCGTGTTCGATTTCCCCACAACCTCGTTTCCCGGATGTACTTATGAAGCGATATCCCTCTATGTCCCTGATGCAGCGCCGCGCCGGCGCGGCGTGTCTGCTGGCGAGCCTGCCAGCGTTGTCGTTCGCCGCGGGCGGCCAGCAGGTCGCCGACAACTCGGTCTATGGTTCGCGCGGCGCCAGCTCGCGCGGCATCGAGGTGTCGACCGGAACCGAAAAGCCGGCCGATGAATGGAAGTTCTACGGCACGCTGGGCGTCGGCTACGCGCCGCGCTACAGCGGCAGCGACGAAAGCTCGGCGCTTCCCATCGTCGGCCTGGGCATCCGCAGCCCGGGCGGCTTTTTCCTGAATACCGAGCGCGGCCTGGGCTGGGAGACCCAGGCGCTGGACAGCACCTTCCGCTTCTACCTGGGCGCCAGCGCCTCGCGCAAGGACCGCAAGAAGGGCTTCGAAGGCTCCAACAAGCTGCGCGGCATGGGCGAGATCAAGAGCCGCGCGCAGATCGGCATGGACGCCGAGACCACGCTGGGTCCGGTGACCCTGTCGGCCACGGTGGCGCACGCCTTCAAGAAAAGCAGTGAACACAGCGACGTGGGCAGTGGCTACACCCTGTTCGACCTGGGCGCCAGCACCACCGTGTACGAGGGTTCTGCGGGCGCGATCTCGCTGTCGCTGAACGGCACCTTCGGCGACGGCAACTACATGCGCACCTGGTACGGCGTGAGCGACAGGCAGTCGGCCAATTCGGGCTATCGCCGCTACAACCCCAAGGGCGGGCTGGAAAGCGTGGGCCTGGGCGCGAGCTGGGTGCTGCCGCTGAGCAAGGAGTGGTCGTGGACCGTGGCCGCCGAGGCGCGCCGCCTGTATGGCGATGCGGCCGACAGCCCCATCGTCAAGGAGCGCAACCAGTACTCCATCGGCACCATGGTGACGTACACGTATTGAGCTTGTCCCTTCCCGGACGGGCAGGGTGGCGGCGGGGCCGGCCGGGCGGATTGCCGCCGGCCCCGCGCATTGAGGAGACTTACAGGCCCTGCACGCGGCGGCCGGTGTCGGCCTCGAACCAGTGCAGCGGATGGCGGCCGTCGGGGCCGACGTTGACGCGGTCGCCGACCTTGGCCGAGGACTCGGACAACTGGCGCGTCGTGCAGCGCACCACCAGCGTCGACTTGCCGCAGCGGCAGTGGACCAACTGTTCGGAACCCAGCGTTTCGACCATCTCGACTTCGGCCGGCACGCCCTGCGTGTTCAGCAGCATGTGCTCGGGGCGCATGCCCATGATCACCTTGCGGCCACGCACCTGCGACGGCACCTGCAGCGGCGAGATTTCCAGCGCCAGGCCGTCGACGGTCTGCACCGTGCCGTCGCCCGCGACGTTGACTTCCATCAGGTTCATCGGCGGCGAGCCGATGAAGCCGGCGACGAAGGTCGAGGCGGGTTTTTCGAACACTTCCATGGGCGTGCCGATCTGCTCGGGCACGCCTTGGTACATGACGATCATGCGGTGCGCCAGCGTCATGGCCTCGACTTGGTCGTGCGTTACGTACAGGCTGGTGGTGCCCAGGCGGCGGTGCAGCTTCATGATTTCCAGGCGCATCGCCACGCGCAGCTTGGCATCCAGGTTCGACAGCGGTTCGTCGAACAGGAACACCTTGGGTTCGCGCACGATGGCGCGGCCCATGGCCACGCGCTGGCGCTGGCCGCCCGACAGGGCGCGCGGGCGGCGGTCCAGCAGGTGGGTCAGCTCCAGGATCTGCGCGGCGGCGTCGACGCGCTTCTTGATCTCGTCCTTGGAGAACTTGCGGATCTTCAGGCCGTACGCCATGTTCTCGAACACGGTCATGTGCGGATAGAGCGCGTAGTTCTGGAACACCATCGCGATGTCGCGTTCGGCCGGCTCGAGGTTGTTGACGACCTTGTCGTCGATCACAATCTCGCCGCTGGTCACGGTCTCCAGGCCGGCGACCATGCGCATCAGCGTGGACTTGCCGCAGCCCGAGGGGCCGACGATGACGATGAATTCACCGTCCTTCACATCCATGTCGATGCCATGGATGACCGGCACGTTGCCGGCGTAGGTTTTCTTTACGTTGCGAAAGCTGAGAGTAGCCATGAGTTATTCGTATCGGAGTCGTTGTCGTGGGGGCAGCAGGCCGAAGGCGCGGCGTGGGGGCCTCATTTTTCAGTGTCGACCAGCCCCTTGACGAACCATTTCTGCATCAGGATGACGACCAGCGCCGGCGGGATCATCGCCAGCATGGCGGTGGCCATGGTGATGTTCCATTCGGTCACGCTGTCGCCGCCGCTGATCATCCGCTTGATGCCGATGACGACGGGGTACATGTCTTCCTGCGTGGTCACCAGCAGCGGCCACAGGTATTGGTTCCAGCCGTAGATGAACTGGATCACGAACAGCGCGGCGATGCTGGTCTTGGACAGGGGCAGCAGCACGTCGCGGAAGAAGCGCACCGGACCCGCGCCGTCGATGCGGGCGGCCTCGATCAGCTCGTCCGGCACCGTCAGGAAGAACTGGCGGAACAGGAACGTGGCCGTGGCCGAGGCGATCAGCGGCAGCGTCAGGCCGGCGTAGCTGTTGAGCAGGCCCAGGTCGGCCACCACCTTGTAGGTGGGCGCGATGCGCACTTCGACCGGCAGCATCAGGGTGACGAAGATCATCCAGAAAAAGAACATACGGCCGGGGAAGCGGAAATACACCACCGCGAAGGCCGACAGCAGCGAGATGGCGATCTTGCCGATGGAAATCGCCAGCGCCATGATCAGGCTGACGTACATCATGCGGCCCACCGGCGCGCCGGACGAGCCGCCGGAGGAGCCGCCAAAGAGCGCCTGCATGTAGTTGTCGACGAAGTGCGGACCGGGGATCAGCGACATCGGCGCGGAAGCCACTTCCTGCGCGGTCTGGGTCGACGCGACGAAAGTGACGTAGAGCGGAAAGGCCACCATGGCCACCCCGCACAGCAGGATGACGTGGGCCAGAATATCCAGCCAGGGACGGCGTTCAACCATTGTTATCTGCCTCGAGAATCAATACTGCACTTTGCGGTCGACGTAGCGGAACTGCACGACCGTCAGGGCAATCACAATGAACATCAGCACCACCGACTGGGCCGCGGACGAGCCGAGGTCCAGGCCGCGGAAGCCATCGCTGTACACCTTGTAGACCAGGATCGAGGTCGACGTGCCCGGACCGCCCTGCGTGGTGGTGTCCACCACCGCGAAGGTGTCGAAGAAGGCATAGATGATATTGACCACCAGCAGGAAGAAGGTGGTGGGCGAGAGCAGCGGGAACACGATGCTCCAGAAGCGGCGCGACGGGCTGGCGCCGTCGATGGCGGCGGCTTCGATGAGCGAACGCGGAATCGACTGCAGGCCGGCCAGGAAGAACAGGAAGTTGTACGAGACCTGCTTCCAGACGGCGGCAATCAGCACCAGGATCATGGCCTGGTTGCCGTCCAGGCGTGGGTTCCAGTCGACGCCGGCCTGGCGCAGGGCCACGGCCAGGATGCCGACCGAGGGCGAGAACAGGAACAGCCACAGCACGCCGACCACGGCGGGCGCGACGGCGTAGGGCCAGATCAGCAGGGTCTTGTAGAGCCCGGCGCCGCGGATCACGCGGTCGGCCATGACGGCCAGCAGCAGCGACACGCCCAGGCCGACCACCGCGACCAGGATCGAGAACACCGCCGTGACACGGAAGGAATCGAGGTAGGCCTGCTGCGAGAACAGTTCCATGAAGTTGTCGAGGCCGACGAACTCGGAGGACAGGCCGAACGCATCTTCCAGCCGCATCGACTGCCACATGGCCTGGCCGGCGGGAAGGAAGAAGAAGACCACGGTAATGACGATCTGCGGCAGGAGCAGCAGATAGGGCAGGGTCTTATGCCCGAAGACGACACGTTTTTCCATAGGGGGAACCCAAGGTACGAAAAGCGGCGGTTGGATTAACCGCCGCCTGGTGAAACAGCCGCCGGGGTGGGCCGGCCGGCCTGCGGCGCGGGGATGCGCCGGTACTCATAAAACACGATAGGCTTAAAGCCCTAAAAAAACCAGGGCTTTAAGCCTTGTTCGCCAGGGGCAAGTCCTTGTTGCACAACGGGAATCGTGCATCGCGGGACTTGCCGGCAAGCCACGGAACGGGCGTTACTTTACACTCTTCTCGAACTTTTCCAGCAGCTCGTTGCCGCGCTTGACGATGTTCTCGGCGCCGTCCTTGGCCGAGACCTTGCCCGACACGATACGTTCGATTTCAGCGTCCTCGATTTCACGGATCTGCGGCAGGAAGCCCAGGCGCAGGCCGCGCGATTGCGCGGTGGTTTCGACGTTCAGCTGCTTGACGCCGACTTCGGTGCCCGGGTTCTTGTCGTAGAAGCCTTCCTTCTTGGTCAGCTCGTAGGCGGCCTTGGTGACGGGCACGTAGCCGGTCTGCTGGTGCCAGCGGGCGGCGATTTCCGGGCTGGCCAGGAACTTGAAGAACGCGGTCACGCCCTTGTAGGTTTCCGGCTTCTTGTTGGCGAAGACCCACAGCGAAGCGCCGCCGATGATGGTGTTCTGCGGCGCGCCCTGCACGTCGCCGTAGTAGGGCAGGGTCGAGGTGCCGAACTCGAACTTGGCGTTCTTGGCGATGTTGGCGCGCAGGCCCGACGAACCGGTGATCATGGCGCACTTGCCGCTGATGAACAGCGAGTTCGGCTCGTCGCCGCGACCGCCGTACATGAAGATGCCTTCCTTGCCCAGCTTGGCCAGGTTTTCCAGGTGGCGCACGTGCAGCGGGGTGTTGATGGCGATGCGGGCGTCCAGGCCGCCGAAACCGTTATCCTTGGTGGCGTACGGCACGTTGTGCCAGGCCGAGAACGTTTCCAGCTGGACCCACGACGGCCACGAGGTGGTGTAGCCGCATTCCTGGCCGGCGGCCTTGAGCTTCTGGCCGGCGGCGGCCAGTTCTTCCCAGGTCTTGGGCGGCTTGTCGGCGTCCAGGCCGGCCTTCTTGAAGGCGTCCTTGTTGTAGTAGAACACCACGGTCGAGCTGTTGAAGGGCATCGACACCAGCTTGCCGTCGGCCGACGAGTAGTAGCCGGCCACGGCGCCGATGAATTCCTTCGGGTCGATCGGGTTGCCGGCTTCTTCCGACATCTGCTGCACCGGCTTGATGGCGCCCTTGGCGTACATCATGGTGGCGGTGCCGACTTCGAACACCTGGAGGATGTCCGGGGCGTTGCCGGCGCGGAACGCGGCGATGCCGGCGTTCATCGATTCGCCGTAGTTGCCCTTGTAGACGGCCTTGACCTGGTAGTCGGGGTTCTTCTTGTTGAACTCGTCGACCAGACCGTTGACGCGGTCGCCCAGCGCGCCTTCCATCGAGTGCCAGAACGTGATTTCGGTGGCCGCGTGCGCGGAGGCGCCGGCAAAGGCCGCCATCACGGCGGCGAAGGTAAGGGCAATTCGGTGGGATCGCATGAGAGGTTTCCTCCAGTTGGTCGTGTCGCGACCGGGGTTGTCCCGGCGCGGAAAACACGTCACCTTATGAATTGTTTGTGACAAAACCGTGACTTTCACATCAGTTAAAACGCCTGTCAAATTGCGCGTTTCAGGCGCGAACGAACATTTTCTTTTTTTTCCCGCCGGGGCGGCCCGGTTTACAATCGCATCCTATGAAAAACGAACTTTCGATTGCGTTCATCGGCGGCGGCAATATGGCCGCCGCGCTGGCCTCGGGTCTTGCGGGCAAAGTATGCCCCGCCGGCAGCATTCATGTCATTGACATTAACCAGGATTCGCACGCTGCCTGGCAGGCTCGCGGCATGACCACCGCGACCGCCCCGGACGAGGCCCTGGCGCGCTGCCGCGTATGGGTGTTCGCGGTCAAGCCACAGAACATGAAAGACGTTGTGGCTTCCACGCGTCAGTGGTTGCGCGACGACACTTTGGTGATAAGCGTGGCGGCCGGGATCCGCGCCGACACCCTGGCGGGCTGGCTGGGCACGCCCGAGGCGCCGTGGCGCCGCCTGGTGCGCTGCATGCCCAACACGCCGGCGCTGGTGGGCGCCGGCATCACCGGCCTGGCGGCGCTGGATGGCGTGGGGCAGGCCGACCGCGACCTGGCCGCCACCATGCTGGCCAGCGTCGGCGAAGTGGTCTGGGTGGCTGACGATGCCGCGCTGGACGCCGTGACGGCGCTGTCAGGCAGCGGCCCGGCCTATGTCTTCCTGTTCCTGGAAGCCCTGATCGCCGGCGGCCAGAAGGTCGGCCTGACGGCCGAGCAGGCGCGCCAGCTGGCGCTGGGCACCTTCGCCGGCGCCACCAGGCTGGCGGCGGAATCGTCCGAACCCCCCTCGGTGCTGCGCGAGCGCGTCACCTCCAAGGGCGGCACCACCGCCGCGGCGCTGGCCGCGTTCAACGCCGCCGGCTTTGCCGGCATCGTCGAGGACGCCATGGCCGCGGCCGCGCGGCGTTCGCGCGAGCTGGCCGAGGAGTTCGGCAAGTGAGTCACGCCGTTGCGCGCTTTGCCCCCATGAGCCGGGCGCAGTTCGGCATCGCCGTGCTGTGCATGCTGGTGGTAGTGGTGGGCTCGAACATCCTGGTGCAGGTGCCGCTGAACGACTGGCTGACCTGGGGCGGCCTGTCGTATCCGGTGGCGTTTCTGGTGACCGACGTGCTCAATCGCCGCTTCGGTCCCGCGGCCGCGCGCCGCGTGGTGTGGTTCGGTTTCGCCGCGGCATTGGCGGTGTCGGTGTGGGCGGCGTCGCCGCGCATCGCGCTGGCCTCGGGGCTGGCCTATATCTGCGCGCAACTGGTCGACATCCAGGTGTTCGATCGCCTGCGCGATCAGCGCTGGTGGCGCGCGCCGCTGGTTTCCGGCGTGCTGGGCGCGATCCTCGACACCGCGGTGTTCTTCAGCGTGGCCTTCGCGGCCAGCGGCGCGCCGTGGGTCACCTGGATGATGGGCGACCTGGCGATCAAGCTGGCGGTCAATATCAGCATGCTGGCGCCGTTCCGCGCGCTGATGTGGAACCTGGCCAAGCCGGCCAGCGTGTGATTGTCGAAAATCAGTCGGTATTAATTAACGGGATAATCATTATCCGTAAGACTCGCGTAAGTACTGTATGAAAATGCGCGGTCAAACGGCGTATTAATGATTATTCATATAAATCACCTGCCATCGATTCGCGCGCCGCGCCATGGGTAATCCAAGGCGCGGTGCGGATTTCCCCTGCGATTTCACGCACTTGTCGTACTAATCCGTCACGATTAAAGGTTTCTCCTGAAATATTGGGGATTACACGCAGTGACAGTATGTCTGCTTGCTTCCAGAATACCGCCCACACCGTGTTTTTGCCCAAGAAGCCGGCGACGGGCGATGCGGGTTTAGGGGTATCCACCCGATAAACCGGATCGAACAGAGCCGCTCAAAACCTCGCTGGAGAACTCCGCATGAAGTTTCTGCATCGCCTTACCCCGGTAGCTATGGCATTCGGGGCGCTTGCCCTGGCAGGTTCCGTGCACGCCGCCGATACGATCAAGATCGGCATCCCGCAGCCCATGACGGGCCCCAACACCCAGTACGGCGACCAGATCCAGGCTGGCGCGCTGACTGCCATCGAGACCATCAACGCCAAGGGCGGCGTGAAGGGCAAGAAGCTCGAACCGATCCTCATCGACGACGGTTGCGAACCGAAGCAGGCCGTGCCGGCCGCCAACCGCGTGGTCAATTCCGGCGCCAAGTTCGCCGTGGCCCATGCGTGCTCGGGCGTGACCGTGGCCGCCGTCAACGTCTACGAACAGGAAGGCATCGTCGGCATCACCCCGGGCGCCACCTCGCCCCTGGTCACCGACACCATCAAGCCGCACTTCTTCTTCCGCACCATCGGCCGCGACGACCAACAGGGTCCGTACGCCGCGCGCTACATCGCCAACACCCTCAAGCCCAAGAAGGTCGCCGTGCTGCACGACAAGCAGACCTACGGCTCGGGCGTGGCCACCCAGGTCAAGGACACCCTGGCCAAGGAAGGCGTGAACGTGGCGCTGTTCGAAGGCATCAACGTCGGCGACAGCGATTACTCGGCCATCATCACCAAGCTCAAGTCGGCCGGCGTCGACCTGGTCTATTTCGGCGGCTACCACCCCGAACTGGGCCTGCTGCTGCGCCAGTCGCGTGAACAGGGCCTGAAGGTCCAGTTCATGGGTCCGGAAGGCACCGCCAACCAGGACCTGGTGGCGATCGCCGGCCCGGCCATCGACGGCCTGCTGGTCACGCTGCCCGCCGACTTCACCAAGCTGCCGGCCAACGAAAGCATCGTCAAGGCTTTCAAGGATGCCAAGCGCGATCCGGACGGCGCCTTCCAGATGCCGGCCTACGCCGCGGTCCAGATCCTGGCCGACAGCATCACCGCGGTGGGCGAGGACCCCGCCAAGGTGGCCGACTACATGCACAAGACCACCTTCAACACCGGTATCGGCAAGGTCGAGTACGACGCCAAGGGCGACCTGAAGAACTTCGAGTTCGCCGTCTACAAGTGGGACAAGAACGGCAAGAAGACCCAGCTGTAAACTCCCGCGATTCCGCCGGCGTGGTGCCGGCGCGAGGGCCTGTCGTCGTCGTTGTGCCGTAATCCGCGTAGCGATGCGCCAAAAGCGCTGTGCGGCCGGCAGGCGGTGATCACAGGCCCTTAAAATACGCCCAGGTTTCCGGCTCCGGGTCTCTCTACCGGAGCCGGAACTATTTGGAGCAAGAGAAATAATGTCCGACCTCATACCCCAACTTACCCAGCAATTCTTCAACGGATTGTCTCTGGGCGCGATCTACGCGTTGATTGCCATCGGCTACACAATGGTCTACGGCATCATCGGTATGATCAACTTCGCTCACGGCGAAATCTACATGATCGGCGCCTATGTCGGCCTGGTCACCCTGACGGCCATCGGCACCAATAGCGGCCTGCCGGTACCGTTCATCATCGCCGCGATGCTGCTGGTGGCCATCGTCGTCACCGGCATCTACGGTTTCAGCGTCGAGCGGGTCGCGTACCGCCCGGTGCGGGGCAGCCCCCGCCTGGTGGCGCTGATCTCGGCCATCGGCATGTCGATCTTCCTGCAGAACTGGGTCGCGCTGGGCCAGGGCGCGCGCGATATGGCGGTGCCTTCGCTGGTGTCCGGCGCGGTGCAGTTCCACATGGGTTCCGACTTCGATGTGACGGTGCCGTATTCGCGCATCATGATCATCCTGGTGACCGTCGCCCTGATGGTCGGCCTGACGCTGTTCATCAAGTATTCCCGCATGGGCCGCGCCTCGCGCGCCTGCTCGCAGGACATGCACATGGCCAACCTGCTGGGCATCGACACCAACCGCGTGATCTCGTTCACCTTCGTGATGGGCGCGATCCTGGCGGCGGTGGGCGGCGTGCTGATCGCCATCACCATCGGCAAGCTCAATCCCTTCATCGGCTTCCTGGCCGGCATCAAGGCCTTCACGGCGGCGGTGCTGGGCGGCATCGGCAGCATTCCCGGCGCCATGCTGGGCGGCGTGCTGCTGGGCCTGGCCGAAACGTTCGCGGCAGCCTATATCTCGTCGCAGTACAAGGACATCGTGGCGTTCTCGCTGCTGGTCCTGATCCTGCTGTTCCGTCCCACCGGGCTGTTGGGCAAACCTGAGGTGGAAAAAGTCTGATGTCGAACAACAACCTGAAAAACGCCACCATGGCGGCGGTGCTGACCGCCGTCATCGTCACCCCCGTCTTCGGCCTGCAACTGATCCGCCAGGGCGCGCGCACCTCGATGGAGTCGCACTGGTCGCTGGTGGCCATCGCCGCCGCGGTCGTGTTCGTGTTCCAGTTGCTGCGGCCCTGGATCGCCAAGCCGTTCCAGAAGCTCAAGGTGGGCCTGCCGACGCTGCCGTCGGCCCCGGCCAAGAACAACAAGCTGCTGATGCTGCTGATCCTGGCGGTGGCCGTCACCTGGCCATTCTTCGCCGGCCGCAGCTCGGTCGACATCGCCACGCTGGTGCTGATCTACGTGATGCTGGGCCTGGGCCTGAACATCGTGGTCGGTTTCGCCGGGCTGCTGGACCTGGGCTTCGTCGGGTTCTATGCCGTGGGGGCCTACACCTATGCCTTGCTGTACCACTGGGGCGGCTGGAGCTTCTGGGAAGCGCTGCCGTTCTCGGGCGCCATGGCCGCCTTGTTCGGCTTCGTGCTGGGCTTTCCGGTGCTGCGCCTGCGCGGCGACTACCTGGCCATCGTGACGCTGGGCTTCGGTGAAATGATCCGCCTGCTGCTGATCAACCTGAACACGCTCACGGGCGGTCCGGACGGCATCTCGGGCATTCCCAAGCCGTCGGTGTTCGGCCTGGAAATGACGCGCCGGGCAAGCGAGGAGGGCGCGACCACGTTCCACGACTTCTTCGGCCTGACGTTCCAGAACCAGCACATGGTGATCTATCTGTACATGATGGCGCTGCTGCTGGCGCTGGTCACGCTGTTCGTCTCCACGCGCCTGATCCGCATGCCGGTGGGCCGCGCCTGGGAGGCGCTGCGCGAGGACGAGATCGCCTGCCGTTCGCTGGGCCTGAACCCGACCCGCATCAAGCTGTCGGCCTTCACGCTGGGCGCGACCTTCGCCGGTTTCGGCGGCGCGTTCTTCGCGGCGCGCCAGGGCATGGTCAATCCGGAATCCTTCACCTTCATCGAGTCGGCGCTGATCCTGGCCATCGTGGTGCTCGGCGGCATGGGTTCGCAGGTCGGGGTGATCCTGGCGGCGATCCTGCTGACGGTGCTGCCCGAGCTGGCGCGCGAGTTCGCCGAGTACCGGATGTTGATGTTCGGCCTGGTGATGGTATTGATGATGATGTGGCGTCCGCAGGGGTTGTTGCCCATGAAGCGTCCCCACGTGGAGCTGGCTAAATGAGCGAGGCATTGCTGAAAGTATCCGGACTGACCATGCGCTTCGGCGGCCTGCTGGCCGTCGACAGCGTGGCGTTCGAAGTCAAATCCGACGAGGTGTTCGCCATCATCGGCCCCAACGGGGCCGGCAAGACCACCGTGTTCAACTGCGTGGGCGGTTTCTACGCGCCGACGGCCGGCGATATCGTGATGGACGGCAAATCCATCACCGGCCTGCCCAGCCACAAGGTGGCGCGCCATGGCCTGGTGCGCACGTTCCAGAACGTGCGGCTGTTCAAGCAGCTGACGGTGCTGGAGAACCTGCTGGTGGCGCAGCATACGCAGGTGGAGGCGCGCCTGCTGCCCGGCCTGCTCAAGACCAAGGCCTACCGCCAGGCGGAGGCCGATGCGTTGTCGCGCGCGGCCCAGTGGCTGGATTTCATGGGACTGCGCGAGTACGCCAACCGCGAGGCCGGCAACCTGGCCTACGGCCACCAGCGCCGCCTGGAGATCGCGCGCTGCATGATCACCAAGCCGCGCCTGTTGATGCTGGACGAGCCGGCCGCCGGCCTGAACCCGCAGGAAAAGCGCGATCTGCAATCGCTGATCGACCAGCTGCGCCGCGAGTTCGGCGTGGCGGTGCTGCTGATCGAGCACGACATGAGCCTGATCATGGGCATTTCGGACCGCATCCTGGTCATGGAACACGGCAAGCCCATCACTACCGGCACCCCCGAGCAGGTGCGCAACGACGAGCGCGTCATCAAGGCGTACCTGGGGGAGGAATAAATGCTGAAGCTGGAAAACATCCACACCTACTACGGCGCCATCCAGGCGCTGAACGGCGTGTCGGTGGACGTCAACAAGGGCGAGATCGTGACCCTGATCGGCGCCAACGGCGCCGGCAAGACCACGCTGCTGATGACGGTCTGCGGCAATCCGCGAGCCAAGGAAGGCAAAATCACCTTCGAGGGCGAGGACATCACCAACAAGGACACCCACCACATCATGCGCAATGGCATCGCCATTTCGCCGGAAGGGCGGCGCGTGTTCAAGGACCTGACGGTGGCCGAGAACCTGAAGATGGGGGGCTTTTTCTCCAAGCGCGAGGAGATCCAGGCGGGGATTGACCACGTCTATGGATTGTTCCCGCGCCTGAAGGAACGGGCCAGCCAGCGCGCCGGGTTGATGTCGGGCGGCGAGCAGCAGATGCTGGCGATCGGGCGGGCGTTGATGACGCGGCCGCGCCTGCTGCTGCTGGACGAGCCGACGCTGGGGCTGGCGCCATTGGTGATCGCGCAGATCTTCGACATCATCCGCGAGATCCGGGAACAGGGCGTGACGGTGTTCCTGGTCGAGCAGAATGCCAACAAGGCACTGCAGGTGGCGGATCGCGGCTACGTGCTGGAGAACGGGCGGGTCGTGCTGCAGGATACGGGGGCGAATCTGCTGGTCAATGACCAGGTTCGGAAGGCGTATCTGGGCGGGTGATTCGAATTACGGTTTATTCCCCGCGAAGGGAAATTTGGGCGCTGCTGAAAGGGGCGCCCTTTTTTTGTTTTGTCGGCGCGGATGGTGCTTCGTAGGTCGCCCGAGGCGGGTGGCCGGTGGGCACGGCAGGCCAACGATTGCGGTCCGGCGCGCGGGCGCCGGACTTCCCCTGCGTCAACCTCGTACGCCTTCGGCTCCCTTCGGTTTCCCTCGGGCGCATCGACGGCCCGCCGCGCCCACCGGCCACCCACCTCGGGCTGCGGATTGCGAGGCTTGTCGCGTTGCTGGAGCGTGGGGTAAGGGGCGACGTTTGCGGGGCCCGCAAAGATCGGCCGCGCGGGCGGCCGATCTTTGCATACGCGCTGATTTTGCGTCGGGAGGATGACGCTGTGCGCTTGGGGAGGGGGTGACCCGCCGGGGAGGGGAGAGAGAGAGGGATATGCCGAACTGCATCAAACATGGAGCCCGGACGATATCGAATTCAACGGTTAGCAGCCTTCAATCTCCGGCACTGGGATCGGGGCGCCTGAGCTTTCAAATAGCAAAACTCGACCACCCCGGAGCGCGTCGCGTATTACTTGCCCGCGGGGCCCAGCGCTTCTGCCCAGTTCTTTTTCATGGCGGCGATGCGGTCCTCGTAGGCGGATTTCAGGCAGGCGGCGTCGGGGCAACGGTCGCGCACGGTGGTGCGCCATTGCGTCTGCTCGTTCGCCACGGGATCGCGCCGTTCACCGGTTTCACCGTCGCGGCCGGCGGTTTCGGCCTGAATCCTGTCGTAGAGATCCTTCATCTGATCGTCCAGCCTGGACAGCGATGGGTCGGCGCAGATCAGATGTTCGACATGGGTTTTGGCGGCCTTGCAGTCGAAGCCGGCGGCATGGGCGGCCTGGATCGGCAGGAAAGAAGCGCTGGCGAGGACGGCGCAGACCACAGCGTGCACAATCGCGGGTTTGCGTTGGGCGTGTTGTTGCCGGCGCCGGCCTTTCATGGCGCTGGCCGGTATTGCCGCGAGAACGGGGTTGCGCACGTCCTTGACTCCTGAATGGTCCGGGGCCACCGACAGGGTGGCCCACGGATCGATTCTCCCGGTTGTCGCGCGGTTGTGCAACTCGCAGGCCTTGCCTACGCCGCGATGCGTTGCTCGGGCTGGTCGGCCAGGTAGTGGGCGATGGCGGCGCGGGCCAGGGCGTCGATGGAGTCGGTCAGGGTGATGCCGAGGCTGGGACGCAGGGCGTGGGGCACGGCCAGCGGCAGTTCGGTGCAGCCGAGGACGACGGCGTCGGCGCCGCGGGCCTTGAGGCGGGCGATGCAGTCGGCGGCGGGGGCGAAGGCGGCTTCGAGCTGGTTGCCCTTGACGGCGCGGATCGAGGCCATGCAATAGCGTTCGACTTCATCGTCGTCGGGGACGATGCATTCGTAGCCCTGGGCTTCGAGGTGGCGCTGGTAGAGGCCGAGCTTGAGCGTGGCGGCGGTGCCCATGAGGCCGATGCGGCCCTGCTGCAGGCCGAGGCGGCGCAGGTCGTCGATAACGGCCTGGATGATGTGCAGCACGGGGCGCCGGGTGGCGGCGGCGATGTCGTCGTACCAGAGATGCGCGGTGTTGCAGGGGATGGCGATGAGCTGGGCGCCGGCGCGTTCCAGGAAGCGCACGCCTTCGACCATGTAGGGCAGGGGATTCTCGCCGCCGGCCATGTAGGCGCTGGAACGATCGGGGATGCGCGGATCGTTGCGCAGCAGGGTGGGGATGTGCTGCTGGTCCGCGTCGGCGGGCGTGAGCGCCGCCAGGCGGAGCGCGAAGGCGGCGCCGGCCATGGGGCCCATGCCGCCCAAAACACCCAGGTAACAGCCCTGGGAATAGCTATTCACTTTGTTGACTCCAAGGTATTGCATCACCGGGTGCCAGTACCTGGCCCGGGCGTTCGGCGCCGGTCCGTTCCCCATCCCAGACCTGCCTGCCATTGACCCACACGGCGTGGATGCCCTGGCTGACCTGAATGGGAGCTGAAAAAGTGGCCGTGTCTGTGACGTTGGCGGGATCGAACAGCACCAGATCAGCATGATACCCCTGCCGCAGCAGGCCGCGCTCGGTCAGGCCGTATTGGGCCGCCGCCAGGCCGGTCATCTTGTGGATGGCGGTTTCCAGCGACAGCAGCCGTTGTTCGCGCACCATGGTGCGCAGCACGTTGGTGAAGGTGCCCCACTGGCGCGGGTGCGGGTGCGGGTCGAAGGGCAGGCCGTCCGAGCCGACCATGGTCAGCGGATGGCTGAAGATGCGGTTGACGTCGGCCGGATCCATCAGGAAGTAGATGGCGCCGGCGGGCGCCAGGCGGGCGATGGCGGCTTCGTCGTCCAGGCCCAGTTCGGCCATGACCGCGGCGAAGTCGCGGCCGGTGGCCTCGGGGTAGCCCTTGGACCAGGTGATCATGGTGCGGCTGGCCAGGCGGGCGCGGTCCAGCCGCAGCATGGTCGAGGTGGCGGGATACGGATGGCAGTCGAGGCAGACGCGCTGCGTGGCGGCGGCGCGGCTGATCATGTCCAGCGTTTCGCGGCTGCGGCCGTGGTTGCGTTCGCCTGCCAGCTTGTGGTGCGAGAACACCACGCGGCAGTCCAGTTCGCGGCCGATCAGCAGGGCCTCTTCCATGGCCGGCACGATGTGGTCGGCCTCGTCGCGCAGGTGGGTGGCGTAGATCGCGCCGGCGCGGCCGCGCAGCGGCTGGCAGACGTCGATGATCTCGTCGGTGGGCGCGGCGCTGGCGGGCGGGTAGAAGGTGCCGGTGGAGACGCCGAAGGCGCCGGCCGCCAGCGCTTCGTCCAGCAGGGCGCGCATGGCCTGGCGTTCGGCGTCGGTGGCGGCGCGGCCGGTGTCGTCCATGACGGCCACGCGCAGCGTGGTGTGGCCGACCAGCGGGATCACGTTGACGGCGGCGGGCGTTTCGGCAAGGGCCCGCAGCCAGTCGCGGAAGGTGGCGAAACGGAACAGCTCGGGCGGGCCCAGCAGGTCGAGCGGCTGCGGGATCTGCCGGCGCGACAGTGGCGCCAGGCTGATGCCGCAGTTGCCGGTGACGACCGTGGTGATGCCTTGCGAAACCTTGGGCAGCATCTCGGGATGCGCCAGCAGGTAGCCGTCGTCGTGGGTGTGCGAGTCGATGAAGCCGGGCGCCAGCGCCAGGCCGCGGGCATCGATCACCGGCACGCCCGGCAGGTGGGCGAAATCGCCCAGCGCCACGATGCGCCCGCCGCGCACCGCCAGGTCGCCCTGGCGGGCGGGGCCGCCGCCGCCGTCAATGAGGGTGGCGCCGGCGATGATGAAGTCGGCTTGCGCGGGAGCGTCGTCCGAGGTGCTGCGGTCCGTCATGGCCAGGTTCAGTCCAGTTTCTCGATGCCGGCGGTTTCGATGATCTGCTTCCACTTGGCGGTTTCGCGATCGATCAGCTGCTTGAATTCGGCCGGGCTGCCGCTGGCGGGTTCGGCGCCAAGCGTTTCCAGGCCGGTGCGGACCTCGGGCGCCTGCAAGGCTTTCTGGATGGCGGCGTTGAGCTGCGCCACGACCTCGGGCGGGGTGTCCTTGGGCGCGACCACGCCGCCCCAGGCCACAGTCTCGTAGCCCTTCAGGCCGGCTTCGTCCAGCGTCGGCACGTCGGGCATCAGCGCCAGGCGCTTCAAGCTGCTGACGCCGATGGCGCGCACCTTGCCGCTCTTGACCAGCGGGGTGGCTTCGGAGGTGTTGACGAACAGGTAGTCCAGGCGTCCGCCGAGCAGGTCCTGGATGGCGGCGGGGCCGCCGTTGTACGGGATGAACATGACATCGACCTTGGCCATGCTCTTGAACAGTTCGCCGCCCATGTGGCCGGTGGTGCCGACGCCGGAAGCGCCGTACGACAGGCGGCCGGGTTCCTTGCGGGCGCGGTCGATCAGGTCCTGCACGCTCTTGACGGGCGAATCGGCCGGCACGATCAGCGCGTTGTACAGGTCGAACATGTGCGCCACGGGCGTCAGGTCCTTGTCGACGTCGTAGGGCAGGCGCTTGAACAGCGAGCGGTTCACCGCCAGCGTGTTGATGTTGCCGTAGCCCACGGTGTAGCCGTCGGGCGCGGCGCGCTTGACCAGTGCGATGCCGATGTTGCCGGCGGCGCCGGGGCGGTTTTCCACCACCAGCGTGGCGCCGGTGTCCTTGGCCAGTTGCGTGGTGATCAGGCGCGACAGCACGTCGGGCGAACCGCCGGCGGCCGACGGCACGATGAAGGTGATCGGCTTGTCGGGATAGGCGCCGGCGGCCTGCGCGCCCGTGCTGAAGGTGGCGGCTAGCGCCAGGGCGGCGAGGCCGCGGATGAAGGTGCGTTGCATGCTGGATTCCCCTTGTTTTGTTGTGTGGAGGCGGGCAGATTAGCACCGGGGTTGCGGCACCGCGTCATCGAAAAATGTCGAAAACCTATAATCCGCCGTTATTGACCAAGGGGAACAACATGGATGCGCACGACGATGCCGACGCGCTCGCGCCCAGCGCCGGCCGCGCGTTGAACCTGCGCCAGATCGAGGTGTTCCGCGCCATTATGATGGCCGGCTCGATCAGCGGCGCGGGCCGCATGCTGCACGTCTCGCAACCGGCGGTGAGCCGGGTGCTGGCGCTGACCGAAAGCCGCCTGGGCTACCGGCTGTTCGAACGTGTCAAGAGCCGCCTGTCGCCCACCGCCGAGGCGCGCCGGCTGTATGCCGAAGTCGAACAGGTCTACGGCGGGATCCAGCGCGTCAACGACCTGGCGGCCGCCTTGGGGCAGTCGG
Source organism: Achromobacter sp. CSND-B12 (assembly GCF_052906545.1). Taxonomy (NCBI): domain Bacteria; kingdom Pseudomonadati; phylum Pseudomonadota; class Betaproteobacteria; order Burkholderiales; family Alcaligenaceae; genus Achromobacter; species Achromobacter sp. CSND-B12. Next base: position 6,254,297 of record NZ_JBREGJ010000001.1, read on the forward strand.
GCGCGGGCATGCTCAAGGTGGTGGCCAGCGCCAGCTATGGCCAACGACTGGTGCCGATGGCGCTGGGGCGTTTGCGCGACCGCAATGGCGCCGCGCGGGTCGACTATCGCAGCGTCACGTTCGACGAACTGGCGGCGTATTTCCTGTCGGGCCAGGCCGATATCGGCATCTCGATGCGACCGCCCGACCATCCCAACCTGACCTCGGTCAAGCTGGCGACGGTGCCGGTGATCTGCGTCCTGCCCAAGGGGCATCCACTGGCGGCGCACGAGGTGGTGCATCCGGAGGATTTCGCCTCGGCAGCCTGGATCGGCTACCCGCGCGACACCCCACTGGGACGCGCGCTGCAATCGTTCTTTGGCGGCGCGCCGGCCTGTCCTGCGGCGGTGGAAGTGCATTCGCCGGTGACTGCCTGTTCGTTCGTGCAGCAGGGGCTCGGTCCGGCACTGGTGGATGCCTGGTGCGTGTCGCCCGACCAGACCGAAAGCATGGTGCTGCGGCCCATCGCGCCGGGCGCCAGCGTGGAGATCTGGGCCACGCATTCGAACCTGAGCGCGCCGCCATTGCTGGCGCGGCGCTTCCTGGCGGCGGTCAAGAAGACGCTGGACAGCGCGGCCCCGGCCCTGGCGGGCGGCTGAAGGAAATCAGGCTGGCGCGCAAGAGAAAACGCCCCGGCGCGCAAGGGCGGCGGGGCGTTCGGGCCGGCCGGTCATACCGGCCTGGCGGGCTTATTCCAGGCCTTCGGCCTTGAGCGCGGCCTTGACGCCGGCGTTGTCCTGCATGCGCTTGAAGAACGCGGCCAGGTGGTCCTGGCCCGACAGGTCGACCTGCTTGGCGTGGGCCCAGCGCAGCACCACGTACAGATAGGCGTCGGCGACCGACGGCGCCTCGCCGCCCAGGTAGGGCTGGTTGATCAGTTGGGCGTCGAGCAGCGCGAACAGGCGCGTCAGCAGCTTGGAGGCGGACGCCGCCAGTTCCTGCTGCGGCGCTTCCTCGCTGAGGAAACGGCCGGCGCCGAAGATCATCGAGAACGTCTTGTGGATGTCGGAATTGATGAAACCGAGCCAGCGGCGCACGTCGGCGCGCGAACGGGCCGAGCCGTCGCCCAGCAGGTTGGCCTGCGGCGCCTGTTCGGCCAGGTATTCGAGGATCGCGACGTTCTGGGTCAGCGTGAAACCGTCGTCGTCCAGCGCGGGCACGGCGCCGAGCGGATTGACCTTGAGGAACTCGGGGCCCTTGAGTTCGTCACGGCTGAGCTTGCGGGTTTCGTACGGCTTGCCGATCCATTCCAGCACGATGTGGGAAGCGAGCGAGCACGCGCCGGGCATGTAGTACAGTTTCATGTAAGGGAGTCTCCTGAAAGGAAAGGACGGGGAGGCCGCCCGTCACAGGCTCCTATGGTACGCCACCCGCAAGGCGCCGCCGAGCACCGCCGCGCCTCACCCAGCCGCCGGAGATGTCCATGCCGTCACGCCCGCCCGCGATCCGTCGCGTCTCGTCCCTGATCGCTTTCGCCGGCGCCGCGCTATGGACGGCCGCGGCCTGGGCCACGTCACAGAAAAGCCCCGGCCAGCCGCCCGCCGCGCGCGCGCAGGTGACGGTGGTCGTGGGCGGCCTGGACCACCCGTGGTCGATGGCATTCCTGCCCGGGGGCGGCGTGCTGATCACGGAAAGGCCTGGCCACCTGCGCCTGCTGCGCGCGCCCGGCGGCTTGTCCAAGCCGCTGGCGGGCGTGCCGAAGGTGGCGGCGCAGGGGCAGGGCGGTTTGCTGGACGTGGCGCTGTCGCCGGACTTCGCGCGGGATCGCTACGTCTACCTTTCGTATGCCGAATCGGACGGCTCGCGCAGCGGCACCGCCGTGGGCCGCGGCCGCCTGTCGGCCGACGCCGGCGCGCTGGAGGATTTCCAGGTGCTGTTCCGCCAGGCGCCCAAGTTGTCGCAAGGGCAGCACTTCGGGTCGCGCCTGGTGTTCGACGGCAAGGGCCACCTCTTCATTTCGCTCGGCGAGAACAACCAGCGGCCCACCGCGCAGGATCTGGACAAGCTCCAGGGCAAAGTGGTGCGCCTCGCGCCCGATGGCTCGGTGCCGCCCGACAATCCCTTCGTCGGCAAGGCCGGCGCGCGTCCCGAGATCTGGTCGTACGGCCATCGCAATCCGCAGGGCATGGCACTCAATCCGTGGACCGGCGCGCTGTGGGAGCACGAGCATGGTCCGCGCGGCGGCGACGAAATCAACCTGGTGCAGGCCGGCAGGAACTATGGCTGGCCGCTGGCGACCTATGGCATCAATTATTCGGGCCAGCCGATACCGGAAGCCAAGGGCGAGACGCTGGCCGGCATGGAGCCGCCGCTGTACTGGTGGGCCAGGTCGCCGGCCATCAGCGGCATGGCGTTCTACGACGCCGACCGTTTCCCGGCGTGGCGCCGTTCCCTGTTCATCGGCGCGCTGGCCGACCAGGACCTGATCCGGCTGACGCTGGACGGCGACAGGGTGGTGGCCGAGGAGCGCCTGCTGGGTGAACGCAAGGCGCGCATCCGCGACGTGCGGCAAGGCCCGGATGGCTATGTCTATGTGTTGACCGACGCGTCGCCCGGCGAACTGCTGCGGCTCGCGCCGGCGCAAACCGGAGGATGACCACGATGATGAAAACCTACGAATTGATCGGCTCGCAGGGCTGCGGTTCGGCCATCGTCGAGATGGCGCTGGCGCTGGCCAACGTGCCGCACACGCTGACCGACGTGCCGTACCTGAAGCCCGGGCCCGAGCGCGAGCGGCTGTTGCGCCTGAACCCGCTGGGGCAGGTGCCGACGCTGATCACGCCGGACGGCGAGGTCATGACCGAAAGCGCGGCCATGGTGCTGCATCTGCATGACGTGGCGCCCCAGGCGGGCCTGGCGCCGGAAGCCTCGCGGCCCGAGCGCGCGCGCTTCCTGAACCTGCTGGTGCGGCTGGTGGCGGCGGTCTATCCGACCTTCACCTATGGCGACGACCCGCCGCAATGGACCACGCCGGGCGCGCCGGCCGAGCTGCTGCGTGAACGCATACATGGCCGCCGCGCCGAAGTGTGGCTGGAACTGGAGCGCCAGGCCGGCACCCCGCACATGCTGGGCCGCCGCTTTTCGGCGCTGGACCTGTACGTGACGGTGATGACGCACTGGCGGCCCGGCCCGGCCTGGTTCGAGGCCAACTGTCCGGCCTTGACGGCGGTGGCGCGCCAGGCGGCGCAGGAACCGAACGTGGCGCGCGTGCTCAAGCGCAATTTCCCGCCGCCGACCGAGTAGCCGGCACGCCTGGCCACGGCGATGCCGCCGCGGCCAATGCGTCCCGGACGCCTACGCCTTGGCGCGTCGCTTGTGCGAACCGCGCGCCTCGCGCAGCGCGATGTAGACGCCGCTGCCGGCGATGAACAGGGCGCCCAGGTAGGCGTAGGCGTCGGGCGCCTCGCGCCAGAAGATCCAGCCCAGCAGCGTGGCCCAGATCAGGCCGGTGTAGTCGAACGGCGCCACCACCGAGGCCGGCGCGATGCGAAAACCCTGCGTGATCAGCGCCAGGCCCAGCGTGCTGAACAGCGCCACCGCGGCGAAATAGGGCAGGTCCGCCATGGCCGGCGTATGCCAGACCCAGGGCAGCGCCACGGCGCTGCACACCAGCTGGCCGGCGACGATGTAGAAGGTGGTGGTCAGCATCCCTTCGCCGCGGCTGATGCCGCGCGCGGTGATCATCATGACGGCATACAGGAACGCGGTGGTCAGCGGCAGCAGCGTGGCCGCCTGGAAGGCATCGGTGCCCGGCCGCACAATGATCAGCACGCCCGCGAAGCCGGCCAGCACCGCCAGCCAGCGCCGGCCATCGACCCGTTCCTTCAGGATCAGTACCGACAGCGCCGTCACGAACAGCGGCGCGGCAAAGGCGATGGCGGTGGCTTCTGCCAGCGGCAGCGCGCGCAGCCCCAGGTAGAAGCAACAGGCCGACACGACGTTGATGGCGCCGCGCGTCAGGTGCAGTGCGGGATGGTCGGTGCGCAGCACCCGGCGCCCGCCCAGCCAGATGGCCAGCGCGGTCACGAACGGCAGCGCGATCAGCGCGCGCAGGAACAGGATCTGCAGCGGGTTGTAGGTGGTGCCCAGCCATTTGGCGTTGGCATCGCTGAGCGTCAGGAAGAAAATGCCGCCGGCGACACAGGCGATGCCTGCGAAGGCGGAGTGGTCACGCGCGGCGGGAAAAACGGTAGGGGACGACATCGGGGTTCAGCGGAAAAGGCGGCCGAGGCCGCCAGAAGGGGTAATGCGGGGTTGCCGGGCGCCGGCCCGGCGTGGATTCAGCCCTGGGCGCGGTAGGCGGCCAGCGCCACCATGGCCCAGGCGGCCAGGAACGCGGCGCCGCCCACGGGCGTGATGGCGCCCAGCCAATGGGTGCCGGTCAGGGTCAGGACGTACAGGCTACCTGAAAACAGCACGATGCCGATTAACATCACCAGGCCGGCGGCCGACAGCAATGGCGAACCGTAGCGCGCGCCCAGCAGCGCGATGATGAACAGGCCCAGGCCATGCACCAGATGGTACATGACGCCGGTCTGCCAGACCGACAGCAGCTCGGGCGTCACCAGGCGCTTGAGGCCGTGCGCGCCGAAGGCACCGGCGCCGACGGCGATCAGCAGATTGATGGCCGCGAGGATGGTGAGCTGGCGGTCGGTCATGCGAGGTCCTTTGCTGGAAGATGGGCGGGTGTGCAGATGACATGATAGGCCCATTCGCCGCGACCGTCCGGGCAGGCCCTGGCGAGGGGCGCCGCCTTCAATCCAACTTCAAGCCAACTTCAAGCCAACTTCAATCCACCGTCAATACCGCGCGGCCCAGCACCTTGCCGGCGCGCAGCGACGCCAGCACGCTGTCGGCCTCGTCCAGCGGATAGCGGTGCACCGGCATCGGCGGCACCTCGCCGGTGCGCACCAGGTCCATCAGCTCGCGCAGTTCGGCCAGGTTGCCGACGTAGCTGCCGATGATGGACATGGCCTTCATGGGAATCAGCGCGATCGGCCAGGACGAGGCGCCGCCGAAGAGGCCGACGATGATGAGCTTGCCGCCCTTGGTCAGGAAGTCGAAGGCGAGGGCGGTGGTGGACGGCGCGCCGACCAGGTCGATGGCGGCCTGCAGCGGCTTGCCGCCCGCTGCCTTGATGATCTGCTGCGCGGCGTCCGGCGCGGCGCCGTCGATGGCGGCCAGCGCGCCGGCCTCCAGCGCGGCCTGACGCTTGGCCGGGTCGATATCGACCACGATGCCGCCCTTGCCGCCGAGCGCCTTGATCAGCGTCAGGCTCATCAGGCCCAGGCCGCCGGCGCCGAAGATGACCACCGGATGCTCGCGGTAGACGGCCTCGCCGATCTTCCGGAGCGCCGAATAGGTGGTCAGGCCGGAGCAGGCGTAGGGCGCGATGCGGGCCGGGTCCAGGTCGCCGATGTCGATCAGGTAGCGCGGGTGCGGCACCAGGATGTGGTCGGCGTAGCCGCCGGCGCGATGCACGCCCAGGCAGGCCGGCGCGGTGCAGTGGTTCTCCTGGCCCGACAGGCAGGTCGGGCAGGCGCCGCAGCCGATCCACGGATAGACCAGGTAGTTGCGGCCGGATTCCACGCCCTGCGCGTCGGGACCGGCCGCCACCACGCTGCCCACGGTCTCGTGGCCCATCGTCAGCGGCAGCGATACGCCGCGGTCCTTGAGCGACAGCGTGCGGCCCTGGCCGAGGTCATAGCCGCCTTCCCACAAATGGATATCGCTGTGGCAGACGCCCGCGGCGCGCACCTTCAACAGCACCTGCGATCCTTGCGGCGCGGGCGTGGCCTGGTCCATCTGCTGCAGCGGTTCGCGGAAGTTGACGACGCAATAGCACTTCATGGGATGTCTCCTCGGGGAATTGGCTTTATTTCTTGATCAAGGGGCACTCGCTGTCGGCCAGCGAGACGAATACCTTCTCGCCGGGCACCGTGGACAGGATGCGGTAGAAGTCGCCGGGGTACTTGGATTCCGCGGGTTTTTTCACTTCCACCAGATACAGGTCCATGATGACTCGCCCGTCTTCGGGGCGTATGCGGGCATTCTTGATCAGTTTGGTGGTGATGGGCAACTCGCGCATCTTCCGGTTGACAGCGGCGCCTTCGAAGCTGCCCGCGGCCTGCGCGGCCTGCAGGTAATGCGTGGTGGCGACGTAGCTAAGGGCCTGCACGATCGAAGGCGGGCGCGTCACGCCCATCTTCTGCTGCCAGCGGCGGGTCCAGGCGCGCGTGTCGTCGTCGGCGTCCCAGTAGAAGCCGGTGGGAAAGGTCAGGCCCTGCGCCACCGGCAGGCCCATGGCCTGCACGTCGTTGATGAAGGTCAGGAAGGTCAGCAAACGCTGCTTGCCGCCCGTCAGGCCGAACTCCTGGGCCTGCTTGATCAGGTTGACCAGGTCGCCGCCGGCGCTGGCCAGGCCGACCACGTCGGCCTTGGAGGCCTGCGCCTGCACCAGGAACGAGGCGAAGTCCATGGCGCCCAGCGGGTGCCGCGTGCTGCCCAGCACCTTGCCGCCGGCGCCTTGCACGAAGCGGCTGGCGTTGGCCTCCAGCGACTTGCCGAAGACGTAATCGGTGGTGATGAAGTACCAGGACTTGCCGCCACTTTCGACCACGCTCTTGACCACCGCATTGGCCAGTGCGTAGGTGTCGGGCGCCCACTGGGTGCTGAGCGGGCTGCATTGCTTGCCGCTGAAATCGCCGGCGAAGCCGCCGCTGATGAGCGCGGTGCCGCCTTTCTCGCGCGCCACGCCCTGGGCCGCCAGGCCGGCGGAGCTGGCGCCGCCATCGACCACCGCCACCAGCCCCTGGGTATCGAACCAGCGCCGCACCAGGGCCGAGGCCACGTCGGCCTTGTTCTGGTTGTCGGCGCCGACCACCTCGACCGTCTTGCCGGCGACCTTGCCGCCGAAGTCCTCCACGGCCATGCGCACGGCCACTTCGGAGCCCAGCCCGCCCAGGTCCGAATAGATGCCGGAGCGGTCGTTGGAAACGCCCAGGCGCACGATGTCGGCGCCGGCGGCGGCTTGGGCCTGGACGGCCGGAACATGCATGGCACAGGCGGCCAGCGTGGCGGCCACGGCCGCGCACAAGGGATTGATACGCATCGGTTTGTCTCCACGGCCCGTCGGGCGAGCCGAATATCGGTTTTCTTGGGTGACGCGAATGCTGGGCCGGGGCGCCGGTTCTCCATCCGGCTGAAAATTTATTCTTATTGGTGAATAAAAATTCCTGTGCAAGAATTTATGTTCCCATATATGAAAAGTCAACACATCCTCGCGGGGCCATCGCCATGGAAGTCAAACTGGTCGTCCGGACGCTGGAACTGATCGAGCTGTATGCGCAGGCGCGCCGCCCGCTGTCGCTGACCGAACTGGCGCAAGGGCTGGGCGCGCCGATGTCCAGCTGCCTGGCCCTGGTGCGCACGCTGGCGGGGCGCGGCTATCTTTACGAGGTGCGGCGGCGCGGCGGTTACTACCCGACGCCGCGGCTACAGGCGCTGTGCGGCCTGATCCAGGCGGGTGACCCCTGGCTGGAGCGGGTGCGGCCGCAATTGGCGGCGCTGCGCGACCGGACCGACGAGACGGTGATGCTGGGCAAGATCCAGGACGGCGGGGTGCTGTTCCTGGAGGTGGCCGAATCGGCGCAGCCGGTGCATTACGCCACCCGCCCCGGCGAACGGCGGCCGCTGCACACGAGCGCGGTGGCCAAGGCGATCCTGGCGCGCCTGGCGCCGGGCGAGCGAGAGGCGGTGCTGGCGGCGGCGGATTTCCGCCGCTACACGGATCACACCCGTACCACGCGGGCCGCGCTGCTGGCGGACGTGGCCCGGGCCGAGGCCCAGGGCTGGGCCGAGAATGCCGGCGAAAGCGTGGCGGACCTGACCGGCCTGGCGGTGGCGCTGGAGCGGGCAGGGGAATGGTACGCGCTGTGCCTGGCGGGGCCAACGCCGCGGGTACGGGCACGCCGCGAGGCCCACGTGCAAAGCCTGGCGGCGGCGGCCGAGGCGGTGCGCCGCGACGGCGAGACCTGACTGTCAGGCGCCGCGGCGCACCAGCGTCGACTTGCCGAACAGGCTTTCGATCAGGTCCACCGCCAGGTCGGCGGTCTTGTTGCGCACGTCGAAGGCGGGGTTCAGTTCGACCACATCCAGCGAGCGCATCAGCCCGGTGTCGGCGATCATTTCCATGCACAGTTGCGCTTCGCGGTAGGTTGGGCCGCCCATCACGGTGGTGCCGACACCGGGCGCGATCTCGGGGTCGAGGAAGTCAACGTCGAAGCTCACGTGCAGGTGGGTGTCTTCGTCCAGCCCGGCCAGCGCCGCTTCCATCGTTGCGCGCATGCCCATTTCGTCCAGGTAGCGCATGTCGAACACCTCCAGGCCGGCCTGGTGCACCAGGCGTTTTTCGCCCTCGTCGACGCTGCGGATGCCGATCTGGCGCACCCACGACGGATCGATGTCGGGCGTCTGGCCCGACATGCCGGTGATCTGGGCCGGGCCATGGCCGCACAGGCAGGCTACCGGCATGCCGTGGATGTTGCCGGTCGGCGTCAGGGTATTGGTGTTGAAGTCGGTGTGCGCGTCCAGCCACAGCACGCGCAATTTCTTGCCCACGGCGCGGCAATGGCGCGCCACCGCGCTGATCGAGCCGATGCCCAGGCAATGGTCGCCGCCCAGCAGAATGGGCAACGCGCCCTGCGTCAGGGCCTGGTACATGGCATCGTGCACGGCCTGATTCCAGGCGGTCACTTCGTCCAGGTGACGATAGCCGTCGACGGGCGATTGCCACGGATTGGCCGGGCCGTAGAGATTGCCGCGATCGGTGACCCGGAAGCCCTGCGCCTCGATGACGGGGCCGATGCCGGCCACGCGCAGGGCTTCGGGGCCCATCGAGGCGCCGCGCGCGCCCGCGCCGATGTCGGTCGGGGCGCCGATCAGGGTGACTTGGGTAGGCAGGGTGGCGGTGTTTTGCAAGGTGGGCTCCGTGATGCAAGGTTGCAGTGCCGGCATCGAGTGTAGCGCCGTGGCGCGACGCGATTGCCATTGCGCGGGCAAGGCTTTTGGCCGGCGCAGGGCGGCCTTTGCGGCACAATAGCCGCATCCGACGTCTTTTCAAGTGGATGATTCCATGTCTTTCCGTTCTCTCTTTCCGGCCCTGGCGCGCGCCGCCGCCGTGGCCGTCCTTGGCCTGGCCTGCGCGCAGTCGGCGCTGGCGGCCGAAAAGCCGCTGCGCATCGGCCTGATTCCCAGTGTCGCCAACGCGGCCACCGAACTGGCCGTGGCCGAAGCGCGCAAGGCCGGCCTGGACGTCGAACTGGTCGAATTCAACGACTGGGTGCTACCCAATATCGCCGTGGCCGATGGCTCGGTGGACGCCAATTTCTTCCAGCACGAACCGTTCCTGCAGTTGTTCAACGCCCGTCGCGGCGCCAATCTGACGCCGATCGCCTATGGCTACTCCACCACCATCGGCCTGTTTTCCAAGAAACTCAAGAAAGGCCAGCCGCTGCCGGATGGCGCCACCGTCGCGGTGCCGAACGATCCCGTCAACACAGGCCGCGCCCTGCTGCTGCTGGAATCCATCGGCCTGATCAAGCTCAAGCCGGGCGTGGCGCACCAGGCGACCCTGGAAGACGTCACCGCCAATCCCAGGAAACTGAAGTTCGTGCAGATCGAAGGGTCGCAATCGGCTCGTGTGTTCGACGACGTCACCGCTTCCGTCACCTACACCACATTTGCCAAGCAGGCCGGTCTCGATGAAAAGGATGGCCTGGCGTTCGACAATACGGATCCGGCCAACGTCCGCCGCTACGCCATTCGCTGGGTCACGCGGCCCGATCATGCGCAGGACCCGCGGCTGCTGAAGTTCATTTCCATCTACCAGCAATCGCCCGAGGTCAAGGCCAAGCTGCGCAGCCTCTACGGCGACCTGATCACTTTCCCCTGGTAGCGCGAGCCGGAGCCGCCCGGGCGGGGTGGCGACGAATTGACGTTTCTTGGCAGTTGGCGGGCGGGCTTGAACGTATACTGGCGGCGCTTTTCACGCCCCGGTCCATGGCCGGGCCGCGCCGCCTTTCCCGCCTGCGAACCCATGCGACTCGTCTCCCCGAATGACGCTCTGATTGCCCCGCAGGCGCGGGAGGCCGGCCGTGGCCGAGCCGGCGCCGCCGATCCCCGCGACGAAGAACTGGCGCGGCTGCGTGAAGTGGTGGCGCAGTACGAGGCGTTGTTCGAGAACGCGCCGGTGCTGATCAACGCCTTCGACCAACACGGCAAATGCCTGCTGTGGAACGAAGCCTGTGTGCGTCGCTTCGGCTGGACCCGCGACGAAATCAACGGCCATGCCGAACCCCTGGCGCTGTTCTACCCCGACCCGGAAATCCGGGCGCGTGTCGTCGCCAGTGTGGTGCTCGAGCCGAATCGCTCGTTCCGCGAATGGCAGCCCCTGGCGCGTGATGGCGAGCGTCTTTCGGTGATGTGGTCCAACGTGCGCCTGCCGGACGGTAGCGTGGTCAATATCGGTATGGATATGACCGAGAATCGCCGCAACGAGGCCGCGCTGGCGCGCCTGGCCAAGGTCGACGGCCTGACCGGCTGTTGGACCCGCGCCGAGATTCTGCAACGCATGAAGGGCCTGCTGGAGACGGCCAAGCGCGGCGCTCGCCATACCGCGCTGATGCTCGACCTGGACCATTTCAAGCAGGTCAACGACCGCTATGGACACCTGGGGGGCGATGCGGCGTTGCGCCACTTCTGTGATCAGTTGCGCACGTGCCTGAGGGAGGGCGACTCGGTGGGGAGGCTGGGCGGCGAGGAATTCGTGGTGTTGCTGGCGGATGCCGACAAGGATGTGGCGCTGGCGGTGTGCGACCGTCTGCGCGCCTGCCTGCGCCAGCACCCGGCGCAGGTCGAAGGCCATGCCCTGGTGCTGTCGGCCAGCGGCGGTATCACCCGCTTCCTGGAGACCGATGCCAGCATGTCGGATGTGCTGCGGCGCGCTGACCTGGCTTTGTACCAGGCCAAGCGCGCAGGCCGCGATTGCGCGGTAGTGCTGCCGGGCTGAAGCGTGATCAGGCGGTGGCGCGGCGCTCGCCGGCGCGGCGGCCGTTCAGCCGCCAGTGCAGGGCCACGGCGGCCAGCGCCACGGCCGCGGCGGCGGCCAGGCCGAGGCTTTCAAAACCCGCGTGGGTATACAGGGTGCCGGCGACGGCCGTGCCGACGCTCGCCCCCAGGTAGGTCGTGCAGGTGTTCAAGCCCAGCACCGCGCCGCGTTCGTCGGGACGGGCGCGCGACAACAGCAGCACCAGCAGGTTCAGACTCAGTTGCGAGGCGGCGCCCCACAGCACGGCGATCGCCAGCACCGCGGCCAGGGCATGCGCGGCGGGCAGCAGCGCCAGGTAGACCGCCGTGATGGTGGCAAGCGCCAGCGGCAGGGCGCGACGCGGCCCGAGCCGCTCGATCAGCGGCGCGCCGGCCAGGCCGGCCAGCAGGAACCCGGCGCCATAGGCGAAGGCGATGAAGCCCACCTGGCCCGCGGTCAGGCTCAGGAGTGTGCGGACGTGGTCGGCCAGGAAAGCGTAGACGCCATAGAACGCGGACGAGAACGCCAGGCAGCCCAGCAGCAAGACAGGCACGTCGCGGTACGACAGCGGCGCCAGCAGGCGCGACAGCCGGGGCGGCGCGGCGTGGGTATTGCGGCGTTCGGGCAGCGTGCGCAGGCCGGCCACGGCGACTGCGGCGCACAGCGCCAGCACCCCATAGGTGGCGCGCCAGCCGACGGCGTCGGAAATCAGCGCCGATAGCGGCACGCCGGCCACCAGCGAAACCGACCAGCCGGAGATCACGCGGCCCAGCGCCCGCGTTTCCTGGCCCGTGGGGGCCACCAGCGAGGCCGATCCGTACGCGGCCGGCAGGATTACTCCGGCGGCGGCTCCCGCCAGCGCCTGGGCCACGGTCAGCACAAGCCAGTGTGGCGCGCAGGCCGACAGCAGCAGGGCGGCGATCAGCACCGTCATTGCGCCCCGCAGCGAACGCCGGATACCCCAGCGATCGATTCGGGCAGCCAGCAGGAAAGCGCTGGCCGCGGTGGCGGCGCCGTAGGCGGAGATCGCGGTGCTGACGGTCAGGGGCGTGCTGGCGAACGAGCGGGCGACGTCGGACAGGATAGGGCTGAGCGCCAGGCCGTTGGAGCCGACCACGCTGACGGCGAACATGAGGGTCGGAATGGCGGCCGGAAGGGGTGGGGTGCGGGGAGTGTGGTGCGGGGTGTCGCGGTTCTGCATCCGCAGAATTTTATTGGAATAAAATAAGGGTTAATACCGATATTCCCTTATCCCGTAAAAGTTCGAATGCCGTTAGGCAGAACCAGATTCCAATGCCAGATATCGACGACCGCGACCGAAAACTATTAACGCTGCTGGCGGATGACGCCTCGCCCAGCTACGCCGAATTGGGCAAATTGCTGAATCTGTCGGCGCCCGCCGTGCATGAACGGGTCAAGCGCCTCAAGCGGGATGGCTTGATCAAGGGCATCGCCGCCAAGCTCGATGGCGCCCGCATCGGCCGTCCGCTGCTGGCCTTCGTGCACGTCGACACCGCCAACTGGAGCATCACCCAGCAAGTGCTGGGGCTGGCCGAGCTCACCGAGGTGGAGGAAATCCACACCATCACCGGCAAGAGCGCCATGTTGCTCAAGGTCCGGGTGCGCGACACGCAGGCCCTGGAGGCGCTGCTGGCGCGCATCCACCAGATCGAAGGCATCACCAACACTACCAGCGATATCGCGCTGACCAGCTACCTGGAACGCGGTCCGCTGCCGGAAACCGCGTGAGCCCCGCTGGCGGCCCCGCGGGCCGCCGCGTTCAGCGTGCCGGACGCAGCCGCAGCCGGGTGATTTCCGATGGCGCGCCCAGGCGCTTGGGCGGACCCCAGTAGCCGGTGCCGCGGCTGATGTAGATCCACATCCGGTCCAACCGGTGCAGCCCCGCCGTGTACGGCTGCTGGAAGCGCACGAAAAACCCCCAGGGGAAGAATTGCCCGCCATGCGTGTGGCCGGACAACTGCAGGGTGTAGCCCAGCGGTGCGGCCGCGGCGGCGCTGCGCGGCTGGTGCGCCAGAAGGATTCGGGCCACCGCGTCGGACGGCGCCCCCGCCAGCGCCGCGGCCGGGTTGCTGCGCTGTTGTGGATCGAAGGCGCCGGCGCTGTAGTCGGTGACGCCGGCCACCACCAGCGGCAGGCCGGCCGGATGGATCACCGCGTGCTCGTTCATCAGCACGCGCAGGCCCATGCGGCGGAATTCCGCCACCCAGGGGGCCGCGCCCGAATAGTATTCATGGTTGCCCGTCACCAGGTACACGCCGAAGGGCGCCCGCAGCGCGCCCAGCGGACTGGCCTGGGCGGCCAGTTGTTCGACACTGCCGTCGACCACGTCGCCGGTGATGGCGACAATGTCCGGCGTCAGCTCGTTGACGGCGTCGACAATGGCCTGCACGTAGCGGCGCTTGATGGTGGGGCCGACATGAATATCGCTGATCTGGGCGATGGTGAAGCCGTCAAGGTCCGCCGGCAGGCCGTGGACAGGCACGTCCACCGTGACCACGCGGGCGCGGCGGCGGGCGTTGTAGAAGCCCACCAGCGTAGCGGTCAGCGCCAGCCCGGCTACCGCCAACGCGGTGGCGCGTCGCAGCCAGGCCCACGGCGGCTGCAGACCGGTGGCCAGGTCGACCAGCCACAGGATCAGCAACAGCGCGTCGCGCAGCACCGTCAACACGAACAGCGACGAGAACAGGCCCATTGCGATCAGGCCGACCCAGGCGATGCGATCGCCCCAGGGCGGGTGCACCGACGAGCGCGCCAGCATGCCCAGCGGGATCAGAATGCATGACAGGAGCAGCAGCAGGATGGCGCAAGCGGCGCCCGCTCCGGACAGGGCGGCATCGGCGATCAGGCGGGCGCCGACATAAACGTGGGCGAGCGCGCCCAGGGTCAGGAAACGCAGGAAAAACGACGATTGGCGCAGGGACACGGGCGGTTGGGCGGGGACCGGCACAAGGCCGGCCCGACGAGAGCGGAGGAACCGCCATTCTATGCCGCGCCGGGCTGCTTCCCGCCGTCGCAGCGCCCCCGCGCCGCGCGGCCTCAGGCCGGCGCCAGCAGGGTGGCATCCAGTTCATCGAGGCGATTGATGCCCAGCATGGCCATGTTGCGGTCAACCTCGGCCCGCAACAGGCCGATGGCGTGCGCCACGCCCGCCTGGCCGCCGACCGCCGCGGCGTAGTTGAACGGCCGCCCCACGAACACGAAGCGCGCGCCCAGGGCCAGCGCCTTGAGCACGTCGCCGCCGCGGCGCACGCCGCTGTCCATCATCACGGGCATGGCGCCTGCCTCGGCCACCACGCCGGGCAAGGCGCGCAGCGGAGCAATGGCGCCATCCAACTGGCGGCCGCCATGGTTCGACACGATGATGCCGTCGGCGCCATGTTCGCGCGCCAGGCGCGCGTCCTGTGGATGCAGGATGCCCTTGATGATGAGCGTGCCCGGCCATTGGCGGCGGATGCGCGCCACGTGTTCCCAGCTGAGATGGTCGCGCGCGCTGAAGTCGCGCAGCACCGACGCCGATACGATGGGCGCGCCGCGAGTGGCGAACGAATTCTCGAAATGCGGCATGCCGTGGGCCAGCAGCGTGCGCAGGAAGGTGCCGGCCAGCCAGCGCGGCCGGGTCAGGCCGTCCCAGGCCAGTCGCAGGCTGGGCTTGAGGGGCGTCGAGAATCCGGTGCGCACGTTGTTCTCGCGGTTGGCGGAGACGGGGATGTCCACCGTCAGCACCAGCGTTTCATAGCCGGCGCGGGCCGCGCGCGCCACCAGCGCGTCGATGCGCGCGGGATCGCCGGGCAGGTAGGCCTGGAACCAGGTGCCGGGCGCCTGCTCGATGACTTCTTCCAGGGGGATCAGCGCGGTGCCGCTGAGAATGGCGGGAATGCCCTGTTCGCGGGCGGCGCGCGCCAGCACGATATCGCCGCGATAGGCCGACAGTGCGCTGATGCCCATGGGCGCGATGCCGAATGGCGATTCGTAGCGCTGGCCGAACAGTTCCGTGTGCTGGCTGCGGCCCGACACGTCGACCAGCACCCGCGGCTGGAACGCGTAGCGGCCGAAGGCGTCGCGATTGGCTTGCAGCGACTGGTTGTCCTCGGCGGCGCCGGCGACGTAGCCGAATATCGGGCGTGGCAGGCGCCGGCGCGCGGCGGCCTCGAAATCGTCCAGGGACAGCATGCGCGCCAGGGCACGGGCGGGACGGGGCGTGGCGCGGGTCGCGGACGCGGGGGCGGGCAGGACGCTCGTAGTCATTGGAGGAGGCGAAAAACCTCCAATCTACCCAGCCCGCCTGATCGTATAAAGCGAATAAAACCGCTATTGCCTGTTCGCTTTTTCCGGACAACACGGCGCCGCTGTGCGAACTGCCGCGTTCATCGGTTTGCGCGTTCGCGCGAACCGCCGCGTTCGTCGGTTTGCGCAGTCGCGCGAACCGCCGCGTTCATCGGTTTGCGCAGCCGCGCGAACCGCCCCATGCCGTCGGTTTCAGTCCCGCGGCAGCGCCAGCAATTCACCCATGCGCACCGGGCCACGCACCGAGGGCGTGTCGGCCCAGCGGATCCTGTCCGGCCCGAACAGCACGATCGCGGTCGAACCCAGCTTGAAGCGGCCCATCTCGGCGCCCTTGGCCAGATGGATCGGCGCGCGCGCGGCGTCGTCGTAGCGCACCGCCTTGACGCGGCGCTTGTACGGCGTGACCAGCCCGGCCCACACGGTTTCGATCGACGCCACGATCATGGCGCCGACCAGCACCACGGCCATCGGCCCGTGTTCGGTGTCGAACAGGCAGACCACGCGCTCGTTGCGCGCGAACAGGCGCGGCACGTTGCGCGCGGTCAGCGGGTTGACCGAGAACAGCCGGCCCGGCACATGGATCATCTCGCGCAGCGTGCCGGCCACCGGCATGTGGACGCGGTGGTAGTCCTTGGGCGACAGGTAGATGGTGGCGAATTCCCCGCCCTGGAAGGGCGCGGCGCGTTCGGCGTCGCCGCCGAGCAGTTCGGTCAGGCCGTAGCTGTGGCCCTTGGCCTGGAAGATGCGGCCATGTTCGATGGCGCCCATCTGGCTGATGGCGCCATCGGCGGGGCACAGCACGCCGCCGGGCTCGTCATCGAGCGGACGGGCGTCCGGCTTGAGGGCGCGGGTGAAGAAATCGTTGAAGCAATCGAAGGCCAGCGCGTCTTCCTGCTCGGCTTCGCGCATGTCCACGCCGTACTTGCGTACGAAGCGCGAGATCATCCAGTTCTTGATCGCGGGTTCCCGGCAGTCCGAGGCGTAGCCGAAGAGGCGCGACACCAGGTGATGCGGCGCGAGGTATTGGCTGGCGAGGAAGAGTTGGTCTTTGATCGGCATCTAGGGCGCTAAAAAACGCGTCCCGCGGACAGCGGGACGTGGTTGGGGTTGACGCGGATAGGCCTGCGCCCGGCGTGCAAACGACGCGATTGTAACGCGTTCGTCCCGCCAGTGGACCTCCTGTCGGAAGGTGTTTGCGGCGGCGCCCGATCAGGCGGCGGCCTTGGCCGACAGCTTGGTCTTGTAGAGCCAGTCCTTGTAGTCGTCCAGGTCGCCGTCGAACGGGCTGAAGCGGCCGTCGGCGACGATGATGAACTGGTCGGTGGTGGCGCGCAGCAGGTGGCGGTCGTGAGAGACCAGCACCAGCGTGCCTTCGAACTGCGCCAGCGCGGTGGTCAGCGCTTCGCGGGTTTCCAGGTCCAGGTGGTTGGTGGGCTCATCGAGCAGCAGCAGATTGGGGCGCTGCCAGACGATCAGCGCCAGCGCCAGGCGCGCCTTCTCGCCGCCGGAGAAGGGCGCGATCGAGCTGGTGGCCATGGCGCCGTTGAAATTGAAGCTGCCCAGGAAGTTGCGCAGTTCCTGTTCGCGCACCGTGGGCGCGATCTTGGTCATGTGCCACAGCGGCGATTCGTCGTGGCGCAGCATCTCGACCTGGTGCTGGGCGAAGTAGCCGATCGACAGGCCCTTGTTGAACTGCGTCTCGCCGGCCAGCGACTGCAACTCGCCGGCGATGGTCTTGATGAAGGTCGACTTGCCGGCGCCGTTGATGCCCAGCAGGCCCAGGCGCTGGCCCGCCTGCAATGAAAAGTCGATGCCCGACACGATGATGCTGTCGGAGGTGACGCCGCTGTCCTCGTCGGTGTTGCGGTAGCCGGCGCTGACCTTGTCCATCGTCAACAGCGGATTGGGCGCGCGCAGCGGCTCGCGGAACTCGAACGAGAACTCGGCCGCGGCGCGCAGCGGCGCCACTTCTTCCATGCGGGCCAGCGCCTTGATGCGGCTCTGCGCCTGGCGCGCCTTGCTGGCCTGGGCCTTGAAGCGGTCGATGAAGGATTGCAGGTGCGCGCGCTGGCGCATCTGCTTTTCGATCATGCCCTGCGCCAGTTCCAGTTGAGCCGCGCGCTGGCGCTCGAACGACGAGTAGTTGCCCGAGTAGCGCTTGAGCTTGCGTTCGTCGATGTGGACGATGACGTTGACCACGCCGTCCAGGAAGTCGCGGTCATGCGAGATGACGATGAGCGTGCCCGGATAGCGCTTGAGCCAATCCTCCAGCCAGATGATGGCGTCCAGGTCCAGGTGGTTGGTGGGCTCGTCCAGCAGCAGCAGGTCGGACGGGCACATCAACGCCTGCGCCAGGTTCAGCCGCATGCGCCAGCCGCCGGAGAAGCTGGTGAGCGGCAGCTGCATCTGCGCCTGCGTGAAGCCCAGGCCGGTCAGCAATTGCTCGGCGCGCGAGTGCACCGTGTAGGCATCGGCGTCGGCCAGCGCGGCGTAGATATCGGCCATGCGCAGGCCGTTCTCGGCGCTCTCGGGCTCCGCTTCCAGCGCGGCCAGCTCGGCTTCGAGCCTGCGCAGCGTGACGTCGCCGTCGATGGCGTATTCGATGGCGGGACGGTCTAGCGCCGGCGTTTCCTGCGCCACGTAGGCCATGCGCCAGCTGGCGGGATAATCGAGGTCGCCCTGGTCGGCGTGCAGCGTGCCGCGCAGCAGGCCGAACAGGCTCGACTTGCCGGCGCCGTTGGCGCCGATCAGGCCGATCTTGTCGCCGGGGTTGAGCAGCAGGTCGACCTTGTCGAACAAGGGCTTGACGCCGCGCATCAGTGAAACTTGTTGGAAGCGGATCATGAATCGTGTGGCTGGAGGGCGCGCAGGGCGCGCGGCAAGGCTCCCGCCACAAGCTGCGGCGCAAAAAGGGGAACCGTGGAGGAATCGCGCCGGCGGCGTGGCAGGGTGGGCCGCGCCAGGCGCGACAGGCGGATGGGGCAGGGCGCCCATCCGATCGCGGCCGCTATTGTAGCTGGCCGCGCGGACCGTCGCCCCGCGTGGTGTTCAGTCCGGATCCGGTTGGCCGGCGATCGCGGCGGCCAGGGCCAGCAGGCGTTCGGCTTCGCGCGCATGCAGGTTCTCGACCAGGGCGCCGTCGACCACCGCCACGCCCCGGCCCGCCGCCCGCGCCGCGTGCCAGGCTTCCAATCGCCTGCGCGCGCTGGCCAGCTCGGCGTCGGTGGGCGCGAAGGCGGCATTGGCCGCTGCGATCTGCCTGGGGTGGATCAGTGTCTTGCCATCGAACCCCTGGTCGCGCCCCTGCTTGCAGGCGGCGGCCAGGCCGGCGTCGTCGTCCAGGTCCAGGTGCACGCCATCGAGGACCGCCAGGCCATGGGCCCGCGCCGCCAGCACCGCCAGCGAGCGCGCCAGCAGGGTTTCGTGGCGTTCCGGGGTATGACGCGCATGCAGGTCCTTGACCAGGTCGGAGGTGCCGACCACGATCGCGGCGAGGCGGGGATGGCCGCCGGCGATGGCGTCGAGGCGCAGGAATCCCAGCGGCGTTTCCGCCATGGCCCACAGCGGCAAGGTGGCGGGCGCGCCAGCAGCATCCAGGGCGCGCGCCAGCGCATCGAGTTCGACCGCCGATTGCACCTTGGGCAGCAACACCGCGTCGGCGCCGGCGCGCGCGATGGCGCGTGCATCGTCCAGGCCCCACGGCGTATTGAGGGCGTTGATGCGGACCACGCATTCGCGCCGCCCGTAGCCGCCGGCGCGCAGGGCGGCCACCACCTGTTGCCGCGCAAGCGCCTTGGCGTCCGGCGCGACCGCGTCCTCGAGGTCGAGGATCAGCGCATCGGCGTCGAGGTCGCGGGCCTTGTCCAGGGCGCGCGCATTGGCGCCAGGCATGTAGAGGACGGAACGGCGAGGGCGTGCGGTCAGTGGCATGGCGGCGGTTGTTCAGGACTGGAGGTTGCCAACGATCTGCACGGGCATGGTGCAGACGTAGCCGACGCCATAGACCGTGCGGATGCCCATGTCGGCGCCCGCCTGCGCCCGCAGTTTGCGGCGCAGGCGGTGCATGTGGGCATCGAGCCGATGCGTGTCGTAGGCTTCGGCGCTGGCGCCCAGGGCCTCGACCAGCCGGCCGCGCGAAAGCGGCAGCGGGGCGGCCTGGATCAAGGCGCCGATGAGGCGGCTTTCGGTATCGGTGATGTCGACGTGGACGCGCTTGGGCGACACCAGCATGCGGCGCGCCGGGTCGAAGCGCCAGATCTCGGCGGAGGGGGCTTCGGGGTCGACGGCCGGCACCACCCGCAGGCGTCGCGACAGCGACACCAGCGTCGCGCCCAGTTCGGCCAGGTTGACGGGCTTGGTGAGGTAATGGTCGGCGCCCAGGCTCAATCCCGACACCTTGTCTTCGCTCAGCAGGCGGCCGGTCAGCATGATGATGCCCATTGACGGATAGGTGGTGCGCAAGTGCGACACCCGCGCCAGGCCATCGCCGTCCGGCAGCATGGCGTCCAGCACCAGGATGCCCGGCGTGACACTCAGCAGCAACTGGTCCAGCTCGGCCAGCGATCCGGCGGTGAGGATGGCTTCGCCCAGGCCGAGGTCGTGGATAAATTCGGCGATGGTGTCGCGCCAGTCCCCGTGATCGTCGACGATGATGATGGTCACGGCGCCGGACAAGCTAGCGGTTGTGCTCGAGGCGCTCCAAGGGCAAACACGCTTTCCGCTCCTTTCATGCTACGGCTTCTTATTGGTGTGGGTGAGTCCGCCGGGCGCGGGCGCAGGACCGGAAGGCACGCCAACCGGTGTGGTCCCCTCGAGGCGCTTCGCGGAGAATATCATTATCGCCGTTGCGGCGGCGCCGCATATTGCGATGCAACGCGCCCGACGCGGCCGGCCCGGCCGAGGAAATGGGGCTGATCAAAAAATGCGCAGCCCCTGCCGTGTGGCGGGAACGGCCAGCAGCCGTGCGCGGGCGACTTTTTTATCCACAGAAACTGTGGATAAAAAACAGCGGCTGGAAGTTGTTCACCGCCAGGGCGCCATCACTCGGCGCCCGTTCGCGGGTCCGCCAGGTATTCGACCGGCACGCCCTGCGGCACGCGGCGCACGCGGTCGCGTTCGATGCGGGGCGGAGCGAATCGCGTCTTGCGCGCGGCCGCATTCTGCAGCAGGACCGACAGCACCGCGCCCTTGTCCTGGATCCATTGGGTCTTGCCGCGCAGCAGCTTCATCGCATTTTCCGCGGTTCCCAGTTTGTAGGACATGGAGTTGATCTGCACCGCGTTCTTGCCATCGAAAGCAGACTCGTCCTGCTCAGTAATGGCCGCCGCGTCGAGGTTGTTGCTTTCGTGGTCGACGCGGTAGATGAATTTGATGCCGCTGAACGGGTCGCGCACGACGACGAGCTTGTCCGAGCCCGAGACGTCCGACAGCATGCCGATGACCGGCGACTCGACCAGCTGGTTGCCCCGTTGCTCTTCGGTGTAGATGAAGATGCTGCGGCGATTGTGCCCGAGCGACGCGGGCGGGGCGAGGGGAGAACGATCCATACCTGACTTGAGAAGGGCGGGGAGGGGCAGAACCCGTCCCGCGGTACTGCGTTAACGGCCTCGAGTCGCGGGAACTTGAGTGCCGGCCATGATGAAACCACAAAGAGCGAGCGCCGCGACGTTCAGGGCGCGCGCCGCAGGCGCGCCAGCAGGCGCGCTTTGGCGGCGGGCCAATCGTCGTCGAGGATGGCGAAATAGACCATGTCGCGGGTGCGTCCGGACTGCGCGATCAGGTGCTTGCGAAACACGCCTTCCTCGACGCCGCCGATGCGCAGGATGGCTTGCCGCGATTGCACATTGGCCGCCTCCGTCTTGAATACGACGCGTATGATACCAATTGTTTCAAAGGCGTGCTGCAATAAAAGATATTTCGCTTCGGTGTTGGCGCCGCTGCGCTGGCTGGCGGGTGTCAGCCAGGTGGCGCCGATCTCCAGGCGCCTGTGCGGCAGCGCGATATCCATGTACCGGGTCGTGCCGATGACCTGGCCGTCGGCGCGGCGGACGATGGCGAACGGCAGGCAGGCGCCCGCCGCCTGGCCCGCCAGGGCGCGTTCGACATAGCGGCGCATGTCCGCGGCCGACGCCACCGGTTCGGGCTGCAGCCGCCACAGTTCCGGATCGAGGCCGACTTGCGCGAGCGGACCCGCGTGGTCCAGCGTCAGGGGTTCCAGACGCACGATCTGGCCATCGAGCGTGACCGGTTGAAGGGAAGCGGGGGCGGGCATGGCGTGGCTCCGTGAGCGCGTCGGGGTCGGGCGCGGACCGTCGTGGCAGGCCTCCCCGGGGCGACGGATGATTCTACGCCCGTGGTCGTGGCTTGCCGAACCCCTCGCGGCGGCGCAGAATGCCGCGCATGAAAACAGACGTGGTAGTCCTGGGCGCGGGTATCGTCGGCGTGAGCGCGGCGCTGCATCTGCAGGCGCGCGGCCGCGCGGTGACCCTGCTGGACCGGCGCGGTCCGGGCGAGGAAACCAGCTACGGCAATGCCGGGTTGATCGAACGCGCCAGCGTCATTCCCTATGCCTTTCCGCGCGACTGGCGCAGCCTGTTGCGCTATGCCGGCAACCGTCGGCCCGACGTCCGCTACCATGCGCGCTTCCTGCCGCGCATCGCGCCCTGGCTGCTGCGTTACTGGTGGCATTCCGCGCCGCCCCGGCTGGCGCGGGCGGCCGCCGCCATGCTGCCGCTGATCGAGCGCAGCGTGGCCGAGCACGACGCGCTCAAGGACGCGGCCGGCATCGGCCGGCTGTTCCGCCGCAATGGCTGGATCGACGGCATGCGGACCCAGGCCAGCCTCGATGGCGCGGTCGCCGAGGCCGCCGCGCTGGCGGCCTACGGATTGGATTACGCGGTGCTGGACCGCCAGGGCCTGGCGGCGCTGGAACCGTCATTGTCGTCGCGCCTGGTGGGCGCGATCCATTGGCGCGATCCGGTCAATGTATCGGACCCGGGAGCGGTGGCGCGCGGCTACGCGGCCTTGTTCCAGCAACGCGGCGGCATACTGGCGCGGGGGGATGCGCGCACGCTGGAGTCGGTGTCCGGCGGCTGGCGGGTGCGTGGGGCGACGGGGCCGCTGGAGGCGCGCGACGTGGTGGTTGCGCTGGGCCCCTGGTCGCCCGATGTATTGCGGCCGCTGGGATATCGCATACCGATGGCGGTCAAGCGCGGCTATCACCAGCATTTCGCGCTGGAGGGCGGCGCCGCGCTGTCGCGGCCGGTGGCCGATATCGACAGTGGTTTCGTGGTATCGCCCATGACGCTGGGCCTGCGCCTGACCACCGGGGCCGAGTTCGCGCCGCGCGACGCGGCGCCGACGCCGGTACAGGTGGCGCGTACCCGGGCGCTGGCGGCGCAACTGCTGCCGCTGGGCGCCGCGGTGGAGAAGACGCCCTGGATGGGATGCCGGCCGTGCATGCCGGACATGCGGCCGGTGATCGGCCCGGCGCCGCGCCATCCGGGATTGTGGCTGGCGTTCGGCCATGCGCACCACGGCTTCACGCTGGGGCCGGTGACCGGCAAGCTGCTGGCCTGCCTGGTGACGGGGCAGGCGCCGGACATGGACCCGGCGCCTTACGCCTTGAACCGCTGAGGCGGCGCCGGTTCAGGCGTGGGCGCGGCGCTCGCGCACCGCTTGCGCCAGCAGGTCCAGCACCGGCAGCGTCTGGGCCCAGCCCAGGCAGGCGTCGGTGATCGACACGCCATGGCGCAACGGCTGGCCCGGCTTGAGATCCTGGCGGCCTTCCTCGAGGTGGCTTTCGATCATCACGCCGGTGATGCGGCGATCGCCGCGGCTGAGCTGGGCGGCGATGTCGCGCGCCACGTCGACCTGGCGCAGGTGCGACTTGTTGGAATTGGCGTGCGAGCAATCGATCATGACCTGTTCGCGTTGGCCGGCGGCGCGCAGCACGGCGCAACAGGCGTCGACGCTGGCCGCATCGTAGTTCGGGCCTTGCTTGCCGCCGCGCAGGATCACGTGGGTGTCCACGTTGCCGCGGGTTTCGAAGATGGCGGCCATGCCCATCTTGGTCATGCCCATGAAGGCATGCTTGGCGCTGGCGGCGACGATGGCGTCGGCCGCGATCTGCACGCCGCCGTCGGTGCCGTTCTTGAACCCCAGCGGGCAGCTCAGGCCGGAGCTGAGCTGGCGATGGCTGGGACTTTCGGTGGTGCGCGCGCCGATGGCGCCCCAGGCGATCAGGTCGGCGATGTATTGCGGGCTGAGCAGGTCGAGGAATTCGGTGGCGATCGGCAGGCCCAGGCCGCTGATGTCCAGCAGCAGCTCGCGGGCACGGCGCAGGCCTTCGTTGATGCGGAAGCTGCCATCCAGGCGCGGGTCGTTGATGTAGCCCTTCCAGCCGACGGTGGTGCGCGGCTTTTCGAAGTACACGCGCATGACGACCAGCAGGTCATCGCGATACTGGTCGGCGGCGGCGCGCAGCTGGCGCGCGTATTCCATGGCCTGGGCGTGGTCGTGGATGGAGCAGGGGCCGACCACCAGCACCAAGCGGTCGTCGCGGCCGTGCAGCACGTCGGCGATGCGGGCGCGGCTGTCTTCGACCAGCGTCTGGATCTCGGCCGAAACCGGCAGTTCGTCCTGCAGCAGGGCGGGCGAAATCAACGGCCGCACGGCGCTGATGCGGGTGTCGTCCGTGCGGGTGTTGTCCTGGGTGGCGTCGGCCGTGCCGACCTCGCGGTCGTGCAGGGGATCGTCAATGCGGGTCAAGGGAAGCTCCGTGCCATAGATGCGGAAAAGAGCGTCATTATCGCACCGGCGGGCTTCGTCCGTCCGGGCTATGTCCCCCACGGTCTAGGCCGATCGGCGGCCGCGGGGGCGCAATAGGACCTAGCCCGTCGTCGCCGGCGCTACAGTCGCGGAAGATGCCGTAGCATGGAGGGACATGCCGACATCCCGAGGACGTGCGCGATGCCCAAGACCGACGCCGGTGCCAACCGACGGATCCTTCTGGTGGAAGACCACCCCGTGGAGCGGGCCTATCTGCAGAATATGCTGCTGGCGCTGGGCTATCGCCGGGTCGCGGGCGTGGGCAGCAGCACCGAAGCCGTCAGCGCGCTGGCGCGCCAGGCCTACGACGTGGTGATCAGCGACATCGTCATGGGCGAAGGTGACGGCACGCGCCTGCCGACCGAGTTGCGCCAACTGGTCGACGGAGGCCGGCTCAAGAGCATGCCGCCCATCATCTGGATCAGCAGCCTGTCGGACGAACTGCTGCAGTCGCACGTGCGGCTGGCGCTGCAGGGCGGCTGCCCGTCGTCGCTGGCGCTGTCCAAGCCGGTCTCGCGCAACGCCATGCAGCATGCCGTCAAAATGGCCCTGCACAGCATCGAGCACGGCACGACGGCTTCGCCGCGCCAGACGGCCGTGCGGCGCGATGAAATCGAGGCCGAACTGGGCCATGCGCTGAGTTCGGGCGAGGGCATGAGCGTGGTGCTGCAGCCGCAGGTCGACCTGGACAGCGGTCGCGCCGTCGCGGCCGAAGCGCTGTCGCGCTGGACCCATCCATCGTTGGGCGCCATTCCCGCCGTTGACTTCGTGCCGGCCGCGCACCGGCTGGGGCTGGACCAGACCCTGTTCAACCGCGTTGCCGATTGCGTGGTCGAGGTGCAGGTGGCGATGCACGCGGAGGGAATCGCGGTGCCGATCGCGATCAACGCATCGGCCTCGACGCTGTGCGCGCCCGGCCTGCCGGACGCGTTGGAAACGCGCGTGACGCAGGCCGGCCTGCCGACCCGCCTGGTCAAGGTGGAGCTTACCGAGGACGAGCCGGTCACCGACTGGTTGACGCTGTCGTCGGCGCTGAACCTGCTGCGGGTGCGCGGCTTCGAGCTGGCGATGGACGACTTTGGCGCCGGCATTGCGTCGATGCGGCTGTTTTCGGCCATGCCGTTCACGGAACTGAAGATCGACCGCGATTTCATCGTCCACATGCACCGCGAGCCGGCGTCGCGCGCGGTGGTGGCGGCCGCCATCGAAATGGGACGCGTCCTGGGGCGCCGGGTGGTGGCCGAAGGGGTCGAGCAGGAGCGCGACATCCAGTTGCTGCGCGAACTCGGTTGCAAGGTGGCGCAGGGCTATGGGATTTCGGTGCCGCTGCCGCCGGACGATTTCATCGCGTTCTGCCGCCGGCGATGAGCGCCCCGGCGGCAGCCGCGAAGACGGTCGTCGTCAGAGGCCGGCCACGTCGATGTCGCCCGGATGATCGACCGAGAACTTGAACACCACGTCGCGCGATTTGCCCGGTTCCATTTCCCAGTTCCAGACCAGCACGCCGTCGTCTTCGCGCTTGATGTCGCGCTCGGCGGGCGACAGCAGCTTGACTTCGATCTTCTCGTTGCGCGAGATCGGCAGGTGATCCTTGAAGGTGACCTGTTCCTTGGTGGCCTTGTTGTTCTTGACGGTGATCTTGTACTCGTAGGTCACGCGCTTGCCGTTGCCGGAAAAACCGGTGCTTTCGGTGAAGCGATTGACCAGCTGGCGCTTGATCGAGATGCCGTCGTCGGCGCCCAGCGCCAGTTCGAGTTTCTCGCCCGGCATCACCGTCTTCATGGAAGAGGCGGCGACGAAGGCGTCATCCAGGAAGGTGTTGAGCGTGCCCGCCAGGAACGGGTAGTCGGTGCCGTTGCTGGCCAGGGCGGTCAGGAAGGCCGCCTCGCGCAGCGCCGGCGTGGATTGGTATTGCAGCGTGGCGGGCAGCTTGGCGGTGGTGATGGCGACGCGCTGCACGCTGTTGTCCGACGGCAACGTGGCCGGGGCGCGGATCTGGAACGACGCGCTGGTGGCCTCCGACTGTACCGCGGCGGTCGAGTCCTTGACGTCTTCCAGCGCATACGCCGCCTCGTCGGCCGCCATCTCGGCACTGGCCTTGGCGCTCATGCGCGCGCGAGATTCGTTGCGCGCGACCGGCGCGGGGGCCGTCGCCGGCATCGGCCTGACCGGTTGCGGCGGCGCCGCCACATCGATGATCCACGGATTCAGCTTGGGCGCGCCGCCGCCCAGGGCTGGCCGCGCGGTCGACAGCGTCAGCTTGACGTTGTTCCAGTCCTCGCCGGTGTTCTGCCGGATGACGCCGAAATAACCCAGGTCGACGCTGCGGTCGGCCGGGCGCAGGCGCGCGTCGTAGGCAGGCGTCCAGCGCGCCCCGGCCACCGCGTAGGAAACGTTCAGGTCGAGCTTGCCGGCGCGCGCCAGGTTGACGCGTAGCGTGACGGTCTTGGTGCGGCGGTTGAGCTGGCCCTGCAGCTGGCCCAATTCGCCTTGGGCGGCGGACAACTGGCGTTCCAGGTCTTCGCGTTGCTCGGCGACACGACGCAGGCCGGCCAGCACGCGGTTGAGCGTGTCGGCGCTGAGCGACTGGATCGCCTTCAGTTCATCCAGGGTCGGGCGCGGACCGTCCTTGGCCGGTTCGGTGGCGCCCCGTTGCATCATCGCCACCAGTTCGCGCTGGTTCTCCAGCACCGCCGCCTCGTCGTCGAGCGCGGCCTGCTGGCCCTCGATCTTGCGGATCTGATCTTCCAGCTGCTTGACGCGGTCGTTGGGCGTATCGGCCTGGAAGGCGTCGCGCACCCGCACGTCCAGCAGGGTGGCCTGGCCGGTGCTCTTGGCGGACACCTGCAGCGAGTTTTCCTGCAGGCTGGCCGGCAGCTTTTCCAGCACCAGCTCGTGCTCGCCGGCCTGCAGGTCGCTGCTGGCGGCGCGGGTGACCACGGCGCGGTCCTGGTAGACCGTGACGGCGCCGATGGAGGAGGCCAGTCCGGCCGCCGCGGCCAGACCGGGAAGCGTGGCAAGGGCCACAGCCAGGAGAGTACGTTGCACGTGTGCACCTATGGGCGGGTTGCGCCGGCCGGGCCCCGCCAGGGGGCCGCTGCGGCGATAGCGCGACAATTTACAGGGCGCCGCGCCGCCGGGGTTTACAGGAGGTGACAAAGGCGACAAGGCGATACCAGGCGGGTTTCACGCTGGCGCCGCGTGTTCCGGGTGGGCCAGCCCCCGCAGCATCTGGACCGCGTTGCGCGCGGCGATGGAGCGGTCGTGGCGGCGGTAGGCCATGTCCAGCAAGGCATGCGGCGCATCGCCCTTGATCGGCCGGTACTCGATTCCTTGCGCGCCCATGTGGCGCATGGCCGCCGGCACGATCGAGATGCCCACGCCCGCCGCCACCAGGCTGACGATGGACGCCATCTGCGGCGCCTCCTGGATCACGCGGGGCGTGAAGCCGGCGCGCAGGCAGGCGCCCTGGATGGCATCGTACAGGCCGGCGCCGATCGGGCGCGGATAGAGCACGAAATCCTGGTCCGCGAGGGCGGCGATGGGCACGCTGCGCTTGCGGCTGAGCGGATGGCCGGGAGGCAGGGCGATCAACATCGGTTCGTCCAGCACGCGCTCGGATTCGAACTCCGGGTCAAGCACGTAGGGCGGCCGCACGAATGCCACGTCCACGGCATTCTCGCGCAGGCCGCGCAGCAGGCTGATGGTGTTGCTTTCCGTGAGGCTGATGCGCACGTCGGGATAGCGGTCGCGGAACGCCCGGATGGCGCGCGGCAGATAGGGATGGAACACGGCCGAGGCCGTGAATCCGACGGTGATGGCGCCATGCTCGCCCCGTCCGAGGCGGCGCGCCGTGTCGATGGCGCGGTCGGCGCTGGCCAGGATGGCGCGCGCGTCTTCCAGGAATTGGGCGCCGGCCTCGGTCAGTTCGACGCCGCGCGGCAGGCGCAGGAACAGCGGCGTGCCGATCTCGCGCTCCAGCTGCTGGATCTGCTGGCTCAGCGGCGGCTGGCCGATACCCAGCCGCGCGGCGGCGCGGGTGAAGTGCAGCTCGTCGGCCACCACGGTGAAATAGCGCAGGTGTCTCAGTTCCATCGTTATTAAATATAGCGAGTGCCGGTTTCATATATTGGACATATGCAGGGGAAAAGTCTACTTTGGTCACACGGGCCGTTGCCCGGTGTTTTTCGAGAATCCCGATGTCCACTGCTTCCGCCGCTTCCGCCTCCACCCCTGGCGCCGCGTCCCCCGCGCCGCAGCCCGATTACCTGGCGCGCGGCACGCCGGCCCTGCGGCGCGCCCAATGGGCGCTGTTCGCGGCCGGTTTTTCGACCTTTTCGCTGCTGTATTGCGTGCAGCCGCTGATGCCGCTGTTCACGCAGGCCTTTGGCGTGTCCCCGGCCGAGAGCAGCCTGGTGCTGTCGCTCTGTACCGGCCTGCTGGCCATCGCCATCTTCCTGGTCGGCCTGTTTTCCCAGGCGTTGCCGCGCAAGCGGATCATGGCGCTGTCGCTGCTGGCCTCGGCCATCCTGGGCACGGCGGC
Organism: Achromobacter sp. CSND-B12; assembly: GCF_052906545.1. Lineage (NCBI taxonomy): Bacteria > Pseudomonadati > Pseudomonadota > Betaproteobacteria > Burkholderiales > Alcaligenaceae > Achromobacter > Achromobacter sp. CSND-B12. The sequence continues at coordinate 6,283,099 of NZ_JBREGJ010000001.1, forward strand.
GGCGATCGCGCCCGACTGGCACAGCCTGCTGGCGTTGCGCGCCCTGCAAGGCGTGGCGATGGGCGGGGTGCCGGCGGTGGCCATGGCCTACCTGGCCGAGGAAGTCGAACCCGACACGCTGGGTTTCGCGATGGGGCTGTACATCAGCGGCAGCGCCTTCGGCGGGCTCTCCGGCCGCGTCATCACCGGCCTGGTGTCGGATCATTTCGGATGGCGCGCGGCCCTGGGCACGCTGGGGCTGCTGGGCGTGGTGGCGGCCGTGCTGTTCATCTGGCTGCTGCCGGCCTCGCGGCGCTTCACGCCGCAGCGCCCGCGCGGCTGGGCCGGCGTGGCTGGCGACGTGCGAGCCGGCATCGGCGCGCATCTGCGCAACGGCCCGCTGTGCGGCCTGTTCGCCATGGGCGGCCTGTTGATGGGCGCGTTCGTCACGGTTTACAACTATGTCGGCTTCCGCCTGCTGGCGCCGCCGTTTTCGCTGAGCCAGACGTTCATCGGCTTCATTTTCGTGGTGTACCTGGTCGGCATTTTCGCTTCCACCTATTTCGGCCGCCTGGCCGATCGCCATGGACGCGGCGCCATGCTGGCGGCCGCGACCGGCCTGGCGCTGGCGGGCCTGCTGCTGACCCTGTCGGATGCCTTGCCGCTGCTGATCGCGGGCATCGTGGTGTTCACCTTCGGATTCTTCGCCGCGCATGCGGTGGCCAGCGGTTGGGTCGGCCAGATGTCGCGCGGCTACAAGGCCTTGGCGGCTTCGCTGTACCTGCTGGTGTATTACGTCGGCTCCAGTGTGCTGGGTTCGCTGGGCGGACATTTCTGGACCGATGGCCGTTGGCCGGGCGTGGCCGCGATGGCCGGCGGCCTGCTGGCGTTGGCATTGCTCATCAGCGCGGCGCTGTACTGGCGCACGGCGCGTCTGCCGCAAGCGCCCGCGGTCGGGGGGAGCGCGTCATAATCGCATGCCCCCATCCTGGAGACCGCGCATGTTTTCGCATGTTTGCCTTGGCGTCAACGATTTCGATCGTGCCCATGCTTTCTATTCCGTCCTCACGCAGGCGCTCGGGCTCTCGCCGCGCTTTCTCGAGCGCGAGCGGCCGTGGGCAGGCTGGCAGCCGGCCGGCGGCGGCCGCCCGTTACTGGTGATCGGCACGGCCTACGATGGCGCGCCGGCCGCGCCGGGCAATGGGCAGATGACAGCGTTCCTGGCTGAAGACCGCGCCACCGTGGATCGTTGCCACGCACTGGCGCTGGCGCACGGCGGGCGCTGCGAAGGGCCACCGGGCCTGCGGCCTGAGTACCATGCGAATTACTACGGCGCCTATTTCCGCGACCCCGACGGTAACAAGCTGTGCGTGGTGTGCCATACGGCCTGACGCGGCCGGTCTTCGCAGTTTCGGTACGGCAGGCGCGACGTCCGGATTCCGTCCGGGGATGCCGCGGCCGCAACGGCTGTCAGGCCGGCGTCCGCAGAGGGGGCGCCTCGGCCGCCAGCGTCGCGTCCATGCCCTGACTGAGGGCCGCCAGCAACAGGTGCGGTTCGAGGCTCAACTGGGCGAGCACCATGCTGCATCGGGACAGGCGGGCCAGGTCTTGCGGCGCCAGGGCGGCCAGCCACTGGCAGGCCTGGGCCGATATCTGCATGCCCGCCAGCGCCGGCAGGTTGCCGCTGCGCGCCATCCGCTGCAACAGCAGCAGATACATGAGATTGGTTTCGTGGATGTCGCGCAGAAGTTCGGTGGATCTCGGCATCGGGTGCCCCTCACTTCATTGAATCCGCGGCCAGCGGCCGCAGCCGGGAACAGACAAGGCGCGAGCGTCCTGGAGGGGCGTCTGATCAAGCCGGCGGACTTGCGTGTCGCGGGCTTGTGTGCCGGTATGGTCCGTTGATCATATTTAAGCGGTCCGGGGCCGTCAGTAATGGATTTCCCGCAGCAGGGCGGGGGATATCGCTATATCGGTAAACAGACGCATTCTCATTTATAATGCCTCGCATGTCGACGGCGCCGCCCACGCGGATGCCATGTTGCCCGCCATTCCGAGAGGCCTCCGATGACCCTAGCTTTCCAGGCGCCCAATTCGCTGCACCGCGAACACGCGGCCTTGCTCGTCGCCTATGGCCAGGCCCAGGCGCGCTGCAGCCGCCTGCTGAGCGCCCAGGCGCAGCGCATCCAATGCCTGGAAGCCGAGGTCTTCAAGCTGCGCGCGGCGGTGATCCAGCGCGATACGGCGCTGGCCTGGGCGCGGGAAGATCGCGCCGCGCTCGAGGGCGCGATCCCCGGGCTGCCCCGGCGCGTGGCGCTGGCGCGGCGCGTGGCGCAATTGATGGAGCGGGTGCAGAACCTGATGCGCGAGCGCCTGGCCTGGCAGGACCGTGCCGCCCAGGCGCGCGCCCGCCCGCTCGATTCCGCCGCGGAGCCGCCGGTGCCTGCCGCGGTCATCGCCGCGGCCACGCTGCGCGAAAAATCCGTGCTGTGCGTGGGCGAGGATGCCATGGCCCTGATGTTGACGCGAAAGGTGGTGGAAATGGCTGGGGGGCGCTACCTGGGCCATTGCGGCGGTGAAAGCACCGATGGCGACACCCTCGAAGCCAGCCTGGTGGCGGCGGACCTGGTCATCTGCCAGACAGGTTGCGTCAGCCACGGCGCCTATTGGCGCGTGAAGGACCACTGCACCCGCACCGGCAAGCAATGCGTGCTGGTCGACAAGCCCGAGGCGCTGACGGCGCTGGGGCTGGCGCGCGAAAGCGCCGAATCGCCGCGCTGAGCCTCCTGGGTCGTGCCATATCGCCGTAATGCCGCGTTACCTTGGGTTGCGGCTGTTGCGGCGCGCTCGCAATACAGTCTGGAAACCCTGCAGGAGATTCCATGCTGACCCAGCGAGACCGCGTACCCCATCCCTGGACCGACACGCTCGCGCGGCTCGAGGACGAGCGCGTCATGCTGCAACGCATTGCCGCCGGCGTGCCGCTGGCCGAGGTGCTGGGGCACATGCTGCACGCCATCGAGGCCCAATCCAGCGTTGAACTGCGCGCCTCGATCGCGCTGGTCGACGAAACCGGCGCATTCCTGCGCCATGGCGCCGCGCCCAGCCTGCCGGCGGCCTTCAATGCCGCGATCGATCCGGCGCCGATCGGGCCGCAGATGGCTTCGTGGGGCGCGGCCGCGCATTGCGGCTGTCCGGTGTACGTCGAGGACATCGCCACCCACCCGGCCTGGGCGCGGTGGCGCTCGCTGGCGCTGGCGCACGGGCTGAGGGCGTGCTGGTCCACGCCCATCAAGGCGGCGGATGGGCATCTGCTCGGCGTGTTTTCGAACTACTACATGGCGCCGCGCTCTCCCACGGCCGACGATATCGACGCCATCGCCGTGATCACGCGCAGCGCCGCGCTGGCGATCGAACGACACGTGACCGAGACCGCGCTGCGCCGTAGCGGCGAGCGCTGGCGCGCCATGTTCGAAGGCATGCAGGAGGCGTTCTTCCTGAGCGAGGCGCTGCGCGACGCGCAAGGGCGTATCGTCGATTTCCGTTTTATCGAGGTCAACCCGGCATTCGAGCGCCAAAGCGGCATGAAGGAGGGCGATACGCTCGGCCATACGTTGCGCGAGATGATACCCGGCGTGCCGGACCAGATCCTGGACACGTTTGCGCAGGTGGTCGAAAGTGGCGTGCCCGCGCAGTTCGAGTTCGCCGTGCCGGCGCCGCGCCAGGCCTGGTACGAGGCGCGCGCGCGGCGCCAGGGCGATAACCAGATGATGGCGCTGTTCCTGGATGTCACCGCGCGCAAGGCAGCCGAGGCGGAGTTGTGGGAAGGCCAGCACCGCAAGAATTTCATGCTGGGGCTGGGCGACCGCATGCGCGAACTGCAGCAGCAGTCCGCGATCGAGCAGCTTGCCTGCGAAAGTCTGGGCCAGCACCTTGCGCTTGGCCTGGTGGCGGTGGTGGACTGGCCGGGGGAGGGGGCCGAACCGGTGCTCTCGACCCAATGGCGGCCGGGGGCGGCCGGTGACGCGATGCAGGCGGGCGCGGACCCCACGCTCCTGGACGAGCGCTTGTGCGAGGCGCTGCGCGGCGGGCGCACCGCTTTCATGGAGCCGTTGCTGGCGCAGGCCGATGGAGATATCGTGCCGTCCGCCATCGTGGTGCCGATGGGCCGCTGGGGGCGCCAGGGCGGCGCGCTGGTGGCCCGGCCGGCGCCCGGCGCCCATCTGCGGCGCGGCGATATCACCTGCATCGAGGAGGTGGCCGAGCGGCTCTGCGGCGCGGTCGAGCGGTCGCAGTACGCTCGCATGCTGGAGCAGCGGGTCGAGCATGCCATCGCCGAACGCGATCGCATCTGGCGCCTGTCGCCGGAATTGCTCGCGGTGATCGACAGCCAGGGACGCTATGCCAGCGTGAATCCCGCGGTGCGATCGATCCTGGGGTGGACCCCGGAGCAATTCCTGGCGATGGGATTGCGCCAGCAGATCCATCCGGACGACTACGAAGCCACGCGCGCGGCGCTGGCGCAGGCCCGGCACGCGCCGGCATCGCAGGGAGTGCGGCACCTGGAGAATCGCATCCTCAAGCGCGACGGCAGCTACGCCTGGATCACCTGGAGCATGTCATGGGCGCAGGACAGTCTGTACATGGCGGGCCGTGACGACACGGACCTGAAATTGCAGGCCAAGACGCTGTTGGAAACCGAGAATGCGTTGCGCCAGGCGCAGAAGATGGAGGCGGTGGGCCGGCTCACCGGCGGCATTGCGCACGATTTCAATAACATGCTGCAGGGAATCACCGGCGCGCTCTATCTGATCCAGCGCAAGCTGGCGGCGGGCACGCCGGAGCAGGCGACGCGGTTTGTCGGCGTAGCGATGGACTCGGCCAACCGCGCGGCCCATCTGACCCAGCGCCTGCTGGCGTTTTCGCGGCGCCAGCCGATCGATCCCCAGCCATTCGCGGTGGCCGCCACGCTGCAATCGATGGTGGACCTGTTCCATCGCTATACCGGCGAGGCCGTGTCACTGGTCTTCGATCTGGAACCCGGCCTGTGGCCGGTGCGCTGCGATCGCAACCAGTTCGAGAGCGCGGTGCTGAACCTGGTGATCAACGCCTGCGACGCGATGCCTGACGGCGGCACGCTGACGGTGTCGGGCTCGAACACACAGCTGGACGAAAGCTTCCTGCTGCCCTATCCGGGCATACCGCCCGGGGCGTTCGTCGAGCTGCGGGTGACCGACGTCGGCTGCGGCATGACGCCAGACGTGCTGGCGCATGCCTTCGATCCCTTCTTCACCACCAAGCCGCTGGGGCAGGGCACGGGCCTGGGCCTGTCGATGATCTACGGCTTCGCCAAGCAGGCGGGGGGCATCGTGACCCTGGAAAGCGAGGTGGGCGCCGGCACCTCGGTCAGCATTTTCCTGCCGCGCTTCGAAGGCGTCACGATCGCGCCGGCCGCGTCGGCGCCCACGGCCGGCCCCCTGGCCGGCGGAGCGCGCCAGGCGGTGGTCATGGTGGTTGAGGACGAGGCCAATGTGCGCGAAATGGTCTGCGAATGCCTGGCCGAGCTCGGCATGCGGGTATTGGCGGCGGAAGACGGCGACACGGGCCTGGAACGGCTGCGCGCCAATGCCGATATCGACCTGTTGATCTCCGACGTGGGGCTGCCCGGCCTGAATGGCCGCCAACTGGCCGACGCCGCGCGCGCTACGCATCCGGGCCTGAAAGTGCTGTTGATGACCGGCTATGCGGAAAGCGCCGCGCGGGGCTCGGGCTTCCTTGACACCGGCATGGAGCTGATCGTCAAGCCGTTCGCGCTGGATGCGCTGGCGCAACGGGTGCAACGCATGCTGGAATCCTCCGGCGCGCATACCGATGGCAGGCGCCTGCCGACGGGATGACCGGGTTGCATGTGCGGGGGGCATGACGAGGTTTCAAGCGGCGGTAAAAATTGCCGCTGGCGCAACGCCGCCCGCGGGCGCCGGGCCACGGGAATGGGGATTGCTACAGGAGCAGGGCAACCTGACCAAGGAGTGAACCCATGAAAATCCGTGCGTTGACCTATGCCGTCGTCGTGGCCGCCAGTCTGGGCGGCTCCGCCGCCTGGGCGCAATCCGCCAGCCCCACGGCGCCATCCACCACCCCGAATGACGGCACCGCCGTGCAACCGAACCGGCCGGTGCCGCCGGGCCAGGCCGCCCCGGCGCCGAACGCCACGCCGAGCACGCAGAGCATGCCGCCCAATGTGGACAAGCGGGGTACCACGCCGTCCTCGGACAAGCGCAGCGGCGAAATGCCGAACCGCAATAGCGAGGCCAATGACAATGTGCCGCGCACCCCAGCGGCCGGCGCCACGCCGCCTCCGGGCTATCCCAACACCGGCGGCAGCAAGTAGATGTGGCGGCGGCCCGCGCGTCCGCCGGGGCGCGCGGGCCGTGTCGGCCCTGGACGCCACGCGGGGAGCGATCCTGATCGCTCCCCGCGTGGCGTTTCAACACGACAAGACGGTCAATGGGCGCGTCGCAATTCAGCGGGAGGAAGGCGCAATTGGCCACGATACTTCGACACGGTGCGGCGTGCCAGGACGATGCCATTGGCGGCCAGTTGCTGGGCCAGGGCGACGTCGGACAAGGGCATGGCGGGGTCTTCGGCCTCGATCAGTTCCTTGATCAGCGCGCGCACCGCGGCGGCCGAGCAGGTCCCGCCCGAGTCGGTGGCCAGCTCACGCGAGAAGAAATGGCGGAACTCGAAGACGCCGCGGGGCGTCACCATGTACTTGCTGACCGTGGCGCGTGACACCGTGGATTCATGCATGTCGAGGTCATCCGCAACTTCTTTCAGCATCAATGGTCGCAGCGCCACTTCCCCGTATTCAAAGAAGGTCTGCTGACGCTTGACGATGGCCTCGGCGACACGCTGTATGGTGGTGTAGCGCTGCTCCACATTGCGCACCAGCCAGCGGGCCTCCTGCAGCTCCTGCGCCATGGGGCTGCGGTCGTCCAGCCGGGCCCGCCGGAACAGGTCGGCATAGACCTGGTGCAGGCGGGCCTGCGGCATCGCGCTGCGGTTGGGCACGACGCGCCAGCGCGAGCGCCATTTGTCGACGAACACGTCCGGCACCACATAGACCGGCGCCTGCCCGTCATAGCGGCGACCTGGCTTGGGGTCCAGATTGCGGATGAGCGCGCAGGCCTCGCGCAACGCGTCGTCGGAGCAGTTCAGCGCCCGCCGCAAGCCGGCGACGTCGTTCTTGGCGAGCCGGTCGATCTGCCCGCGCACGATATCCAGCGCCAGTTTGCGCAGCGACGCGTCGATGCCGGGCGCGGCCTCCAGTTGCAGCGCCAGGCACTCCGGCAGATCGCGCGCGGCCAGGCCCGGCACATCCAGTTGCTGCACCAGGCGCAGCGCCGCCAGCCATTCGCTGTCATCCGGCGGGGGGTGAAATCGGCGCTCAGCGCATTGCACAGGTTCGCGGTCGGCGTGCGCAGATAGCCGTCCTCGTCGAGCGCATCGATGATGAATTCGGCCAGCAACCGGTCGCGCGGTCCGAGCCGGTAGTTGCCCAGCTCCAGCGACAGCTTTTCGCGCATCGACACGGGCGCGCTGGCCCACTGGCTCAGGTCGTGGTCTTCGCCGTCGCCACGGGAAGGAACGGGATAGTCGCCCGCGTATTCGGGCGTGGTGGCGGCAGGTTCCAGGGTGACCTGCGTGGTCTCCCCCGCTGGTGTTTCGGGTTCGGACGGATCGCCGACGGGCGGCGCGGTCGGTTCAGTGGCGTCCTGCGCCGGGTCCGGCACTTGCTCCTCGACTTCCTCCAGAAACGGATTGCTCGCCAGTGCCAGCTCGACGGCGGTGGTGAATTCGAGCGCCGACATCTGCAGCAGCTTGACGGACTGCTGCAACCGGGGAGCCAGCGTCATCTGCTGGCGCAGGCGCAATTCTTGCATCGGGTGTCCCAAGAAACTCTCCTGCAACGCGGGCCGCCGGAAGGGCGGCGCATTCCTGGAACGATGCAATAATCATGCCAACCCGCCCAGCGGGCGGGAGCGCGGCTTGCGGCGCCTGCGGCGCCGGCCGGGTTTACAACAAGACGGTAAATATTGCGCCCGGTCGGGGGACGGAGTGATCTCGTCGGTGCCGCCGCGGGCGCCGGTACGCCGCTCAGGCGCCGCCGCCCACATCCTTTTCGTAGACGTCCAGGCGGTTGTAGAGCGTCTTCAGGCTGACACCCAGGGTTTCGGCGGTCAGGCGTTTGTCGCCGCCGTGATGGGCCAGGGTGGCGAGAATGAAGTCGCGCTGCGCGTTGCCCAGGGCGGTGCCCACCGGGAAGCTCAGGGCGCCGTCCTTGAACTCGGCGTGGGGCGCGGCGCGCGCGCGCGGCAATTCCGCGTCCAGTTCCTCGTCGCACAGGATGTAGGCGCGCTGCACGGCGTTGCGCAGTTCGCGCACATTGCCCGGCCATTCGTGCCGGCCGATGGCCTGCAGCATCCGTGGCGAAAATGTCTTGCTGGTGCCGTGGCGGGCGTTCAGTTCATCCAGGAAGTGTCGCGCCAGCGTCACCGCGTCGCCATCGCGCTCGCGCAGCGGGGGCACGCGCAGGGGGATCACCAGTAGCCGATGCAGGAAGTCCTGCCGCAGGCGGCCGTCGGCCACCGAGGCCGCCGGATCGCGATTGCTGGCGCACAGGATGCGCGCATTGGCCCGCAGCAGGTCGGTGCCGCCCACGCGCTGGTAAGTGCCGGTTTCCAGGACGCGCAGGAAATGCACCTGCATGTCGGGCGGCATTTCGGTCACTTCATCCAGGAACAGGGTGCCGCCGCTGGCCGATTCGAAGTAGCCGGCGTTCTGCGCCACGGCGCCGGTGAAACTGCCTTTTTCGTGGCCGAACAATTCGGCATGCGCCAGCGAACCGCTGATGGCGCCGCAGTTGACGGCGATGAAGGGATGGTCGCGGCGCTCGCTGGCTTCGTGGATGGCGCGCGCCACCACTTCCTTGCCGGCGCCGCTTTCACCGACGATGAAGACGCTGGCGTCGGTTTCGGCCGCCAGGCGTACCTGGGTGGCCAGCTTCTGCATCACGGGGGACAGGCCGGAAACGTTCATGATGCCATCCATGGTAGTGGGCGCTACGCGCCAGCGATGCGACCAGTTGCAAGTAATCGAAAACTTTAGTGGATCGTATCGAATATTTACGTCACGCCGCCGCAGCTTCGCTATGCTCGAACGTGGCCGCAGCGGCGCCAGGCGCCATTGCCCGGGCCCCAGGTTACAGGAGACGCCATGCCACACCTGCTGATCGTCGATGATGACGATGCCATTCGTGAAACCCTGGCCGAACTCGGTCGTGACAGCGGGTTCACGGTGGCGCTGGCCGCCAGTGTCAAGGACGCGCTGATCCAGCTCGAGCGCCAGGCGCCCGATCTGGTGCTGACCGACGTGCGCCTGCCTGGCGGCAGCGGCATGGACATCTTCAAGAATGTGGCGGTGGCCAGCGCCGAGGTCGTGGTGATGACGGGGCACGGCACCGTCGACAATGCCGTCCAGGCCCTGCGGCTCGGCGCCACCGACTATCTCGTCAAGCCGATCTGCATGGAGCGGCTGAACGGCATCCTGGCGCGCATCATGTCCAATACCGGCCGCGAACTGCCGGGCACGCCGTTCGAGGCGCCCGGCCGTTTCGGCAAGATGTACGGCAGCTCGGCGCCGATGCGCGAGCTGTATCGCCAGATCGGCCGGGTCGCGCCCACCGGCGTCACGGTGTTGCTGGTCGGCGAGAGCGGCACGGGCAAGGAACTGGCCGCCCATGCCATCCACGAATTGAGCACGCGGCGCCAGCGGCCGTTCATCGCGGTCAACTGCGGCGCGATTTCGCCGCACCTGATCGAAAGCGAGATGTTCGGCCACGAGCGCGGCAGCTTCACCGGCGCGGACCGCCAGCACAAGGGGTATTTCGAGCGCGCCGATGGCGGCACGCTGTTTCTGGACGAAGTCACGGAGATGCCGCTCGACCTGCAGGTCAAGCTGTTGCGGGTGCTTGAAACCGGCCAGTTCATGCGGGTCGGCACCAACCGCGAAATCGGTTGCGATATCCGCATCGTCGCCGCCACCAATCGCAACCCCGAACAGGCGGTACAGGAAGGCAAGCTGCGCGAGGACCTGTATTACCGCCTGAACGTATTCCCCCTGGAACTGCCGCCGCTGCGCGAGCGCGGCGAGGACATCCTGCTGCTGGCCGATCGCTTCCTGCAGGCGCAGAACGAGGAGACCGGCCGCTCCAAGGCGTTTTCGGCGCGTGCCGCGGCGGCGCTGTCGCAGTACGAATGGCCCGGCAACGTGCGCGAATTGAAGAACTTCGTGCGCCGCGCCTTCATCATGGCGGAAGGCGACGAACTCGATGCCGACCTGCTGGCGCCGCAGGTGTCGCCCAGCGGCGACGTGTCTGGCGGGCAGGTCAGCGTGCCGGTCGGGGAGACGTTGGCGGAAGCGGACCGTCGCCTGATCCTGGCCACGCTCGAGCGCTGCAAGGGCGTCAAGAAGCAGGCGGCGGCCGTGCTGGGCATCAGCCCGAAGACGCTCTACAACCGGCTCGAGGAGTATGCGGCGGCGGGCTACACGCTGCCCGGCGAAGCACCGGCGGAAGGCGCGCGCTGAGGCCGCCTTCCGCCTCGTATCCCGCCGCTTCCCGTCACTTGCCGTGGCGGGTCTTCAGGTCGGCCAGGCAGGTGTCCTTGGCATTGCCGGACATCGCATCGCATTTTTCCTTGCCGACCTTGTAGTCGGCCTCGTTGCGCGCCTTGGCCGCGTCATGATTGGCTTCAGCCTTTTCCTTGCCGGCCTTGGCGTCGGCCCTGGCCTTGTCGCGAGTGGCCTGCGCCTGCTGCTCGCAGACGTCCTTCTGATTGCCCTTCATCGCGTCGCACTGTTTCTTGTCCATCTTGTATTGATTGTCGATCTGTTCGTTGCTGCGCACGGCGGAGGAGGCGCCCGAGGCAGTCTGCGCGGCCGCCGGCAGGGCCAGCGCGGACAGGCCCAGCGCCGCGGCCGGGATGAGCGTCAGGGACAGGCGGATCTTGGACAGATTCATGGATGGCTCCTTCGGATGGGAATAGGGCAGGCCGGAAAATGGGCCGCCGTGCGCGGGTGAGCAAGCGGCGTGCCCGCCGCCGCCCAGGCACGCCACTTGCAGCGCAAGTGCCCGACAGGGTGCCGTCCGCGGCATCCGCGACATCGGGAGATAGCCATGAGCAAAGCCACCACCGCCCAGCCGACCAGCCGCCGCGACCAGGATGACGCGACGGGCGCCGCGCGCCATTCCAGGGAGGTCGACGCCGGCAAAGCCAACACGCCGCAGGACGACACGGCGGCGGCTCGCCGCAGCGGCCAGTTCGGGGCGGACCAACCCGGGCGCGATACGCCGGCGGCTCCTCGCCGCGCGGACAAGCATCCCCATCCGAAGGGGGCCGAGTATGAAGAAGGCGGCCAGTATCCCGGCACCCGCAAGCCCGGCGCGGGGCGGTGAGCGCGGCGCGGGCAGGGCCGCGCTCACCGTCGACCTTCAGGCCTCGTCGGCGGCGAGCCGGAACAGCAACACCACGCAATGCAGCGCGGCCAGGCCGACCAGGCCGTAGGCCACGCGGCCGGCCAGCGGCCAGGGCAGCATGCGCGCGAACACATCCAGGTTGACGGCCGCGATCAGGCCGCAGTTCAACCCGCCGGCTACCAGCGTGACCAGGGCGGTCCAATCCAGCGGCCGCAGGCCGTGGCGGTCGCGGGCGCTGCCGGCAACGTTGTCGCCGTTCGTGGCAAAAGCGAGATCGTCGTCGTCGCCATAGGTTTGCATGTCGCACTCCGATGCCAGCGGCATGCGGGTCATGCGCCGCCGGCGGTGGTGCCGCGTCGCGGCGCGGGATGGCTTGCGCGCCGCAACCGCGGCCGGCAACCACCACGCTTTCCCCGGTGGCGATGCAGCAAGCGGCGTGCCGCGCACCCGGCCGGGCATGCCAATTGCTGCCGGCGGGCATGGCCCACGACGGGCCCGAGCCGATAGGAGATTGCCATGTCCCTGATTGTTGCCGCGCGCTTCCAGACGTTCGACGAGGCGACCGAGGCGGCGCAGCGCCTGCGTCTCGAAGGATTCTCCGAGGACGAGCTGCACACGTTCTACATCAACACGGCGGGCGAGCATGCGCGCTTCCCGCTGGGCGGGGACCGCGTCGCGGATCCGGATGCCCGCGGCGCGCACCTGGGCGCGCTGGCGGGCGCCGCGGTGCTGGGGTTGCTACTGGCGTTGGCCGGCGGCCTGGTGGCCCTGTGGTCGGGCGCCGCGACGCTGGTGGTGATCGTGGCGGCCGGCGCGGGAGCCTATATCGGCGCCCTGGCCGGCGCGTTGCGGGTGGCGGGCAAGAACCGCCGGCGCCCGGCAAGGACTGCGCCCGAACCCGCCGAGGCGCATCCGGCCCCGCGACAGGCCGGGGTGATGCTGGCGTTGCCCGTGTCGCCGGAGCGCGAAGCCCTGGCGCGGCGGGTACTGCGCGAGGCGGGAGGGCACGATATCGAACGCGCCCAGGGCCGCTGGCAGGATGGCAAGTGGCAGGACTTCGATCCCCTGAAGCCGCCGCGCCATGTCGAGGCGCCGTCGGTGGCGCCGTGAGCCGCCGATGGCGGCAAGGAGACGCAGATGAATCACAGAACCCTGCTGCAAGCGCTGCTTGCCGCTTGCCTGTTCATGCTGCTGGCCGCGCCCCTGGCTGCCCGCGCCGCGCAGTTGTCGCCGGCGGATAGCCACTTCCTGCAGGCGGCCGCGGCCGCCGATGCCTTTCAGCTGCAGGCGGCGCGCCTGGCCAGCGAACGCGCGGCCAGCACCGAAGTGCGGGCCTTCGCCGAGAAGATGCGCTCGAGCTACCAGGAACGGGATGCCGGCCTGCGGCAACTGGCGCGAGCGAAGCGGATCACGCTGCCGGCCAAGGCGGAGCCCGGCGATCAGCGCGCGCTGGAAGCGATGGCCGGCAAGACCGGAGAAGCGTTCGACAGCCTGTATATCGAGCAGGTAGCACTGCTGGCCCATGAGAAGAGCGAGCGCCTGTATCGCACCGCGGCCGAGCAAAGCGCCGATGCCCAGGTGCGTGATTTCGCCCTGCGCCATCAGCCGGTGCTGGCCGACCAGCTTGCGCTGGCGCGCGCGCTCAAGCGGGATCCGGCGGCACGTCCGGACGCGGCGGCGCCGCCCGCCCGACAGGGCGAACCCCCGCCGGTGTCGCCGGCCGACCGCAGCGCGCCCGCCTCGGTGGCCCCGGAGACGGTGGCGCCACAGAAATAGGCCAGTCCGCAGGCGCGGGCTGGCCGCGGCCTCAGTCGCCCGCGCTGCCCGTGATGGGAAGCACGATGCCGGTGATGTAGCTGGAGCAGGCCGGCGCCGCCAGGAACACATAGGCGGGCGAGATTTCCTCGGGCTGGGCTGGCCGGCCCAGTTCCGTGTCCTGACCGAAAGACGGGATTTCGTCGGCGTCGCGGTCGGCGGGATTCAACGGCGTCCAGACCGGTCCCGGCGCCACCGCATTGACGCGGATGCCCTGGCTGGCCAGGTTCGACGCCAGTGAGCGGGTGAATGCATGAATGGCGCCTTTGCTGGTGGAGTAGTCCAGCAGGCCGCCGCTGCCGCGCAGGCCGGTGACCGAGCCGGTGTTGATGATGGCGGCGCCCGCGCGCAGATGGGGCAGGATCGCGCGCGCCATGTAGAAATAGCCGTAGATGTTGGTGCGCAGGGTCTTGTCCCACTTTTCGTCGCTGATGGCCGACAGCCCTTCGTCGTGCTGTTGGTAGGCGGCGTTGTTCACCAGCACGTCGAGCCGGCCAAAGGCTTGCGCCGCCTGTTCCACGGCCCGGTCGCAGAAGGCCGATTCGCGCACGTCGCCGGCGATCAGCAGGCAGCGCCGGCCTTCGGCCCGCACCGCGCGCTCGGTTTCGCGGGCGTCCTCGTGTTCGTTGAGATAGACGATGGCGACGTCCGCGCCTTCGCGCGCGAACAGCACGCTGACCGCGCGGCCGATGCCTGAATCGCCGCCGGTGACGATGGCCGCCATGCCGGCCAGCTTGCCGCTGCCCTGGTAGCCGGGCGCCAGATACTGCGGCCGCAGCGCCATGCGCGCTTCTTCGCCGGGCTTGGACAGGTGCTGGGCCGGCATGGGCGGCGTCGGATGGGGCCGCGAGCCAGGCGCGGCGTCGTCGGATTGCGTCATGCGGATCTCCCTGGATGGCGGGCGCCGATGCGCCCTCGGGCCATCCCGAGCAACTGCCATGCCCGCGCGCGCCGCCGGCGCGCGCGGGCGACCCGCCTGCCTTACTGGCGGCCCACCACCACGCCGAACAGGAATGCCGCGCCGGCCACCAGGCCGATCGCCTGCCAGGGACGCGCATGGATGTACTGCTCGGTGCAGTCGATGGTCTCGCGCACCATGTCCTGGGCGCTGTCGGAGGCGTTGCGCAGGCTGTGGCGGGTATCGCGCAACTGCTCGGCCAGCCGCGCCTTCAGGGCCTCCAGGTCGGTGGCCGAGGCGTCGCTGAGGGTGGCCTCGAGATCGTCGATCCAGCTTTCGGGGTGACGGCGGCGGCGCGCGCCGCGGTCGTCGGGGCCGTTCTCGGGAAAGTCCGAGGGCGCGGGGGTATGGTTGTTGGCCATGGGAAGCTCCTGGAGTCTGCGTTGGCGAAAACATGGCCGCGTTCCGTCGCGGGCGCGGCGCATGGAGAAAAGGCTGGCATGTATCGGCCCCGTAGGGGTCTTGCATTGCATCTCGTTGTGAATGTTCGTTTTACCGTGAACCGGCGCTCCTGCGGGTCCTGCCACATCCGCTTGCAATTTGAGCCGTGCGCGCATGCTGTCCAGGTGGCGCATGCCGTAGCATGGATCGGACCATAGCGGATTTATCGGGAGCGTTTCGCATGACTTCATCCAAGACCTCCACGCCATCATCATCGCCTGGCAAGCTCCGCGCCGCAGGGCAGGCGCGCAGCGGCGCCGCGGCTGCGGCTTCAGGCAAGGTATTGCCGCCGCAGGCGCCGGTCGACGTGCCGCGCCAGCCACCCAGGCCCGACGCGGCCACCCCGGACGAAGCCGCCCGCGACGGCCGCCGGGTGGCCGACGACCAGACCGAATCCAACTGGGCCGACAACGCCCAGCCGCAACCGCGCGCCAAGAACGCCCGCTCGTCGATTCTCTGAGCGACCCCGGCCAGGGGCCGCTCAGGCGTCCCGCAGGAAGGCCAGCAGCCGCCGCTCGTCGGCATTCAGGCCGCGCGGCCGCGCGGGCGCGGCGGCGCGCGGCGGCAGTCGCCCCGCCAGATATTCCTCGATGATCAATGGATGCACGTAGCAGGCGCGACAGACCGCCGGCGTATTGGCCAGCCGTCGCGATACCTGCTTGATGACGTCCACCACTGCCTGCCGCGCCTGCCGTTCATCGACCCAGGGGCGCGCCTGCAGCGCCGCGAAGGCCAGCACGGAACCCGCCCAGGTCCGGTAGTGCTTGGCGCTGAAATCGGCGGCGCCGGCTTCCCTCAGATAGGCATTGACCGCCTCCGAATCGATGCCATGGGCCTCGCCGGTTTCGTCCAGGTACTGGAACAATTGCTGGCCGGGGATCTCCAGGCAGCGCTTGGCCACCCGGGCGATGCGCCGGTCTCTTACCGTCACGTCATGCGCCACGCCGCTCTTGCCACGGAATCGGAAGCGCAGGCGATCGCCACTGACGCTGGCGTGGCGTCGCGTCAGGGTGGTCAGGCCATAGGAGCGATTGGCGCGCGCATATTCACGCGTGCCGATGCGGATCAGGGTGTCGTCCAGCAGGCGCACCACCGCGGCGATCACTTTGGCCCGAGGCAGGCCCGGCATCAGCAAGTCGTGCTGCACCCGGCGCCGGATGCGGGGCAGCTGCAGGCCGAACGCGCCCAGGCTCTGGTATTTGTCGGCGTCGCGCAACCGTGCCCAAGCGGGGTGGTAGCGATATTGCTTGCGGCCACGCGCATCGCGCCCGGTCGCCTGCAGATGGCCATGCGGCAATGGGCAGATCCACACATCTTCGTACGCCGGCGGGATTGCCAGGGCGCGGATGCGCGCCAACTCCGCCGCGCGGGTGATGCGCCTGCCATGCGTATCCAGGTAATGGAAGGTCGTGCCATTGATCCGCACCCGGGAATAGCCGGGCCCGGTGTCGTCCATATAGACCAGCGCGTCATCGGCGCCGCGCTCGCGCGGCGCGGGGCTGCGGTTTGCCATGGGCCCTCCTGCAGGTGGCGCCGGCCTGGAGCAAGCCGCATGCCCGGCCCGCCCCGGGGCCGCGGCAAGTCACTGGCGAACGGGCACGCCGCTTGCTGAGGGATGTCTTGCCGCAAACCGGGAGTATTGAATGACACAGACACTACAGGACTTCAACGTCGCCATTCTGGTGATGGACGGATTTGAAGAGGTGGAGCTGACCGACCCGCGCGACGCCTTGCGCGCGCAGGGAGCGCGCACCGTCATCGTGTCGGCGCGGCACGGCGACGTGCAGGGCATGCGCCACCACGACAAGGGCGAGCGCGTCCAGGTGGACCTGACGTTCGCGCAAGCGCGCGCGGAAGCGGACCGGTTCGATGCCGTGCTGCTGCCGGGCGGCGTGGTCAACGCCGACGAAATCCGCCTGCATCCCGACGCGCGCGAGCTGGTGCGCGCCCTGCACGAGGCCGGCAAGCCCGTGGCGGTGATCTGCCATGGCGCCTGGCTGCTGATTTCGGCGGGCCTGGTCAAGGACCGCAAGATGACCAGCTGGCCGTCGCTGGCCGACGACCTGCGCAATGCCGGTGCGCAATGGGTGGATGAGGAAGTGGTGGTGGATGGCCGCTGGATCAGCAGCCGCAAGCCGGACGACATCCCCGCATTCAATCGGGAACTGCTGCGCGTTTTTGCGCTGGCGCGCCCCTGAGCGCCAGCGTGTCCAGAGGGGAGCGGACCGGGAACCGCCCGGCCGCGCGACCCGCAGCGTATTTACAGGAGAGCGCCATGCCAGACCATCTGTATTTGCACGTTCCGCCGAAGCCGGAGCCGATTCCGCCAGGCTCGCCGCCGGGCGACTTGCCGGTCGATCCGGACACCGATGAGCCCGAGGTGGACCTGCCGCCGCTTGAACCGCCACCCGCCCGGGACAAGACCGCCACGGTCCACTGAGCGCGCGGGCCGCGCTTGAACCAAGAACAAACGGAGCCATCATGTCTACCATTCTGCTGATCGTCCTGATCCTCCTTCTCATCGGTGCCGTGCCCGCGTGGCCGTATAGCCGGGGCTGGGGCTATTACCCCAGCGGCCTGCTGGGGATCGTGCTCATTGTGTTGATCGTGCTGCTGCTGACAGGACGCCTGTAGCGCGGCGTCCCAGGCGCGTCCGCCGCTGCGGGAGCAGGGGCGGGCCGCCGCCAACGCGCCCCTGGACGGGCCGTGCGGCGGGCGCGCGGCGCGACGGCCGGCTCAGGCTTGCCGCGCCGCGCGTGCGCGCGCCTGCGCCGCCTGGCGGCCGCGATGCTGCAGGCGCCGGCGGCTGATCCAGATGATCACCCCGGTCGCGAAGAACAGCAACGGCAGCAGGCCGAGCACCGCCGTCAGGATGCGGGTCGGCAAGCCGTAGAGGCTGCCCGAGTGCAGCGGGAACATCACCGCCAGGAAGCGTTGCGCGGCCGTGCCTGAAATGGGGTCGGCCGCCGATACCAGGGCGCCGTTGCGCATGTCGATGAACATGCGCAGGGTGCCGACCGGCTGCCAGTCATCAGCGCGGCGCACGCGCGCCTGGTAGACGCCGCGCGCCGGATCGCGCCGCAGCATCACCAGGGTGGCATCGGCCGGCGCCAGGCCGCGCGCCCGGGCCGCGGCGCCGTCCCAGCCGATCTCCGGTTCGGCCGGACCCAGCGCCGGCAGCACGGCGGCGCGCGCATCCAGCGGCACCGTGGCCACGCTGGCGACCAGTTGCCGGCCCAGTTGCGGCAGGCCCAGGAAAAACCCGGTGCCCGCCACCACCAGCAGGAATAGCGCGGTTATCAGCCCGGCGGCGCGATGCAGTTCGTAGCTGGTGCGAAAGGCGCCGACGCCGCGCGTCACGGTCACCGAGCGACGCCAGTGCCCAGGCCGGGGCCACGCCAGATAGATGCCAGCCGCCAACAGCGCCAGCCACGCCAGCGCCAGCCAACCCAGGATTTCGCGGCCGGTCTTGCCTTGCAACAGCGTCATGTGCCAGCGCAGCAGCAATGGCATCACATGGGCCCGGTCCAGCGCGACCGCATCGCGGTTGCGGCTGGCCAGCAACTGGCCGGAGCAGGCGTCCACGCCTGCCTCGTTGTCCGCGGTCGCGTCGTGCCTGAATTGCACTCGATAGCTGTCGCCCGCGGCCTGGGGCAGGGTGATGGCGCCGATCTCGGCGCCGGGCCAGGCTCGCTGGACCGCGCCGGCGGCGGCCGAAGGGGGCTGCGCGGTGTTGCAGGCGCCGGCCGTGTTGCGCAGCATGCGGGCATTCAACCATCCATCCAATTCATGATCGAAGGCCAGCAGGCTGCCGCTCAGGCCCGCCAGGACCAGCACCACGCCCAGGACCAGGCCCGTCCACCGGTGCAGGAATGACACGGCGGTGCGCAGGGATTTTCGGAGCTTGGCTTTCATGGCGCGGTCGATGGCGGGGGAGGCGGGTGGCGCGCAATTGTACCGAGGCGTAAGATCTGCCGGCGCTTTTTGGCGCCATCGAGTTTTCACTGCCTCCCACCTGTAGCGACATGAAGATCCCCTTGTTGATATTGATAGACAGCGTGCACGATTTCCTGCCCGCGATCGAAGACCGTGGCTTTCGCTGCATCCTCGCCACCACGCCAGAGGAACGCGCCCGCGCCATTCGTGACCATGCGGACGAGATCCGGGTCGTGCTGACCCGCGGGGCCACCGGCTTTCGCGCCGACGAGATGGCGGCGCTGCCCCGGCTGTCGTTGATCTGTTCGCTGGGCGTCGGCTTCGAGAACATCGACCTGGCCGCCGCCCGCGCGCGCGGGGTGCAGGTCACGCACGGTCCCGGCGCCAACGCCACCTCGGTGGCCGACCATGCCATGGCCCTGCTGCTGGGCGTGGCGCGGCACCTTCCGCAGGCCGACGCCTGGGTGCGCCAGGGACACTGGAGCGGGTTCATGGGACCGCAGGTATCGGGCAAGCGCCTGGGCATCCTGGGCCTGGGCAGCATCGGCCTGGAAATCGCCCGGCGCGGCGCCAATGGCTTCGGCATGACGGTGGGGTATTACAGCCGGCGGGCGCGGCCCGATTGCGGTTATGCGTACTACGACAGCCCGCGGGCGCTGGCCGAGGCCAGCGATTTTCTGGTGGTCGCCACGCCCGGCGGCGCCGAAACGCGCCACCTGGTGGACGCCGCGGTGCTCGACGCGCTCGGGCCGCAAGGCTATCTGGTGAACATCGCCCGCGGCAGCGTGGTCGATACCGATGCGCTGATCGCCGCGCTGGCCGGCCGCCGTATCGCCGGCGCCGGATTGGACGTGGTGGAAGGCGAGCCGGTGGTGCCGCCGGCGCTGCTGGCGCTGGACAACGTGGTGTTGACGCCGCACAGCGCCGGACGTTCGCCCGAGGCGGTGTCGGCGACGGTGGCCCTGTTCCTGGAAAATGCCGGCGCGCATTTCGCCGGCCAGGCCGTGCTGACGCCGGTGCCCCCGCCTCGCGGCTGACGCGGCGCGGGCGCGCGGCCCGGGATCAATGCGAGAACATGATCGGCACGGTCATGCTCTTGAGGATCGACGCGGTGGCGCCGCCCATCGCCCATTCGCGGAATTTGCTGTGGCCGTAGGCGCCCATGACGACCAGGTCGGCGCTGTAGTCGGCCGCCGCGTTCAGGATGGTGCCGCCCACGCCCACGCCCTTGATGTCGCGGCGCGCGTGATCCGGAGCCGGCATGCCCTGGGCGATGCAATAGGTGGCGAGGTCCTCGAACGGCACCGCTTCCACCTTGCGGGTGGCGGCGCCTTCGTCCATGGTCAGCACCACCAGATGCGCGGCCAGGCGCAGCAGCGGCGCGGCGTCGGCCAGCGCCCGCGCGGCCTCGCGGCTGCCGTCCCAGCAATACAGGACGCGATCGCCGATCACGGGGAAGTCGCCGCTGGACGGCACCACCAGCACCGGCCGGCCGGCGGCCAGCAGCGTTTGCTCGACGAATTCGTTTTCGTGCGCGGCCTCGATGTCCTCGCGGTTCTGCTGGCTGACGACCAGCAGATCGCTGGTGCGGCCAAGCAGCGCCACGCTGGCGCTGGGCGAACTGGCGCCGGCGCGCACCACGGCCGGCACGTCGGCCGCGGCGGCGGCTTCGAGGAAGGCGTTCTGCACCGCGCCGCGATTCTGCGCCTGCAGGTCACGCATCACGTCGAGGGTCCGCGACATCATCACGGATTCACCGTAGTAATACTGCAGGGGCGCGGAACTGGCGTAGATGCCGACCAATTCGGCCTTGTGGCGCCTGGCCAAGGCCAGGGCCACCGCGGTGCGGCGGGGGCAATCGAATCCGTGGTCCAGGTGGACGGAAATGCGGCGGTACATGGCGGCCTCCTTTTGAGTGCGGTAGGCCTCCATCGTTGCGCGTTCCCGCGCCAGCGCCCTTGATGGGCGTCAACCGGTCCGCAGTTTGCCGGCGTTGCCGCAATACACGGCGCGGCGCCGCCGGGATCAGGCCTGCTGCACCCGGTCGCGCAGTTGCCGCACCTGGCGCGCCTGCTGCGCGATGCGCTCGAGCGGCCCGGCCAATGTGGGCGCGGCCGCGGCCACCGCGGCGGGCAAGGCGAGCTGGCGGATGGCGACGGCCGGCTCGGGTTCCTGCGGATGCAGCGCATGCGCCAGCGCCAGACCGTACTCGCGCAGGGCCGGCGCGGCAGGGCTGTCCGGGGGCAGCGGCGGCTGGATCTCCAGCACCGTGCCGGCCGCGGTCACCCGGCGCATCGCGTTCAACAGATTGACGGCGGTATCCACCTTGCGGTCGCGATGCACGGGATTCTGTTGCAGCCGCTGCAAGGACGCCTCGGCGTTGTCCGCCGACAGGCAGGCCTGGCGGCGCAGGCCCACAATGTCGTCGGCCGTGCCGGCGCCGCTCTTGGCGCGGATCAGCGCCAGCGCGTAGGCGGCATGGTGTTCCAGCGCGCGGCTGAGCGCGCCCGCCAGCTGGCGGGGTTCCTTTTCGGGCCATACCAGGAAACCGACCAGCAGCGCCAGCACCCCGCCCAGGACACTGTTGAAGGCCCGCAGCGCCGCCAGCATCGGTTCGTAGATGTCCGGTTGCTGGATGTGGCTGACCAGCACGAACTGCGAGGTCAGGAAGAACGTGAACAAGGCATAGTGGACAGTGCGCGCGGCGAAGGTGCCGAGCGCGATCGGCAGCACCGCCAGCGCCACCGACAGCGGCGTGCTCAGCAGCAGTCCCAGCAGCGACGCGCCGATGGCGCCGGCCACGCTGCCGATCACCCGTTCAAGCGTGCGGCGCCAGGTGCCGGCGAAATAGGGTTGCAGGATGAACACCAGCGTCAGCGACATCCAATAGCCGTGATTGACCTCGAAGGTCCTGGACAGCGCCACCGCGATGGTGGCGCCGATGCCCACGCGCAAGGCATGACGAAACGCGTCGGACTCGAAACGCAGGTTCTGCCGCAGGCCGCGCCATGCCAGCCGGGCCGGCGTGGCCGCGCGCGCCGCCAGCGCGGGCGCGACCGGGGCCCCGTCCCGCTCGAACAGCGCCTGCGCGATCGACTGGGCGGTCTGTTGCAGGCGGTCCAGGACCGGCACCATGGTCGCCAGGTCGGGGGCATGGGCCATGGCGGCTCCACGCAGCTCGTGCAGGCCGGCGCCGAAGTGGGCCAGCCGTTCGCGCAGGCAGTCGGCCTGGCGCGCGTCGCCGACGTCCGAGGTGCTGGCGATGGCGTTGGCGACGCTGGCGTAGCGATGGAAGGCGTGCGACAGATGGGCGCCGGCGGCGCGGCCGAGCCAGCGCGGCGCGTTCGACTCCAGCAGGTCGGCGGCGGCCACCAGGGCGATGAAGCTGTCTTCGGCGCTGTCGAGCAGATAGAACAATTGCTGGGCGCGGGTGCGCCGCGACGGGCGCGCATCGTGCACCTCGCGGATGCGCACGCGCGCCGCTTCCAGCGCGGCCCGCAGCGCGCTGCGCTGGGGTCGGGTGACCGCGCTCCAGGCTTGCGGACCGGCGGCCGGCGCCAGGCCCGAATACATGCGGGCCAGCGCGTCGGCGAAATCGGCCAGGCCGCGATAACAGTGCGCGACCGCGTGGGTCGCGTCCTTCCAGGGACGGCGGCGCCACACCAGCGCGGTCATCAGGATCGCCCACAGCGCGCCGGCCACGAAGAACAACGTGTACGACAGGCTGGCGGCAAGCGTGGGCGCGGGCAGTTCAGCCGCCACCACGAAGCCGGCCGACAGCAGGGTGCCGACAATGGCGGCCGCCGGCCCAAGCACGCGCAGCAGGCCGCCGAAGGTGCAGCAGGCGAAGGTCAAGGGCAACAACAGCCACAGATGACCGGCGCTGGCGCTGGCCAGGAAGCAGAACAACGCCCCGATCAGGCCCAGCGCCAGCATCGAGCCGGCGCGCTGGCGCAAGGGCCCGCCAGGATCGCCGAAGCAGGCCCAGAACGCGGCGATGGCGGTCCAGCCCAGCCGCGGCTCGTGCGCGAGCACGGCCAGGATCACGGGCGCGGCGCTGATGGCGGCGGCTTGCAGGGCATCCAGCCAGAGGACGTGGCGCAGCGAAAGGCGCCAACGGGATAGCAGGGTAGTCACGCGGGAAACCACGGATGGACGATAGTCCGCAATGGCGGAAAAGGCGCAACGCTACCATGTCGACAAGGCGAAATCGCAAAGAAATATTCGAGCGTCCGAATAATGCGATTTTCATGAATCCTTCGCCTTGAATACTACTGGTTACATATATGTGACTTTGGCGCCGCACAGGCGCAGAATTGCCTGGAGTAAATGCGCAAAATCGCATAAAAAAACATTGGCGATCGAATACGCTGGGTAGTACACGAGCCGGTAAGCATATTCCGGCAGGCCGAATGTGAATACTCATGTCCAATGCGCCCCGTTATGCGCCCGGACAGCGCAGGTCATATTCCGGGGTGCTTCAGGAGCGAACATGACGCCAACCGACGAGGCTTCCACAAGCTCGGTGGTGAGCGACCAGGAAGTCGCCGCCATGATTACAGGCAAAGACGGCCTGCGGGTGTTGCTGCAACCGCAGGTTGACCTGCTGACCGGCCGCATCGTGTCGGCCGAGGCGCTGGCGCGCTGGCAGCATCCCAAGCTGGGCATCGTGATGCCCGCCGAGTTCGTGCCCGCGGTCAACCGGCTCGGGCTCGACAGGACGCTGTTCGAGCGGGTCGCGCAGCGCGTCATCGACATGTTGCAGACCATGCGGCGCGCCGGCATGGCGATTCCCATTGCAATCAATGCCCCGGCGTCGACGCTGTCGGACGAGCGCGCGGTCGAATTCCTGCTGGGGCGCATCCATGCCGCCGAACTGCCGGCTTCGCTGCTGCGGGTCGAGTTGACCGAAGACCAGCCCATCAAGGAACTGGAGGCGTTGCGCGCGACCCTGGAAAAACTGGAACAGGCCGGTTGCGAGGTCAGCCTGGACGATTTCGGCACCGGCCACGCCTCCCTGAAACTGCTGTCGGCCATTCCGTTGTCCGAGGTCAAGATCGACCAGTATTTCGTCACCCGGATGCGGCGCAGCGCGGTGGCGTTCGAGGTGCTGCGCACGGCCGCGGAACTGGCCACCCGGATGGGCTGGCGGGTGGTGGCCGAGGGCGTCGAGAACGTTGCCGACATTCCCGCCCTGCGGGCTGCCGGCTGCCGCTACGGGCAGGGCTACGCCCTGGGCCGGCCGATGCCGCTGGATGACCTGATGACGCGGTTGCGTGTCCAGCGCGACCGAGGCGAACCGCTGGCGGCGCCCGCCACCTATGCCTCGGCCTGGCTGGATGCCTTTGATCCGCAGGACGCCGAGGCCGGCCTGCCGGCGCACGTCACCACGCAATAAGGCCGGGGCGGTTGCGCCGCGGCCTTTCCGGCGCCCGCGCGGCGCACCGCCTTTTTTGCCCACAGCCGCCAAAATTCCCCGCAGCCGCTCACAGCGCAAGGAGGAGGGCTGCCGGGCACGGCAGTTGCTGGCAAGTCCTGGCGGAATGGTTCCGCCTCTCAGGAGACTTGCGATGGCAAACCCCAATCAGCCCGACCAGCAAAAGCAGCAGCAAAAGCAGCAATCCCAGGAAAATCCGCAGCACCGCGACCGTTCTCAGGAGCAGCAGCCTGGCGGACAGCAGGTGGACAAGGACCGTGGCCAGGGCCAACAGCCGGGCCAGCAGGGCGGCCAGCGTTCGCAGACGCAGCGTTGACACCCTGAACCGGTATACCGGCTTTTGCGGAACAAGCCTGGCACAGGCCGGTGCGCCCACCGGCGCACTTGAGTCGTGACGATGCCCGCGCAACCCGTACTGCGCGGGCATCGTCTTGTCCGCGAGCACCGTGCCGCCGGTGGCGCATCGCGCCTCTGGCGACGGCACGGCACCGCGCCGCCCTGGATGGTCCACGCATACCGGTGATGCCATCCGCCTTGCGCCATGCGCGGCCCGTCGTTAAGGTGCCAGGGCAGGGCCGCTCCAAGGCCCGCCGCCACGCGATCGCGCAGCGGCCATCGACAGAACGAGACACTCCATCGCCATGAATGCCGCCACGCCGCGCCGCCGCTCGCTCCTGGGCAAGGTCCTCGTCATCCTCCTGGCGGCCGCCGTGCTGCTGGCCGTGCTGGCCTGGGTCGGCACCCGGGTGGCGGAGCGGCGCATCGCCGGCCTGCTTGGGCCGCGCGCGCAGGTTGGCGAGGTGCGACTGGGCTTCAACGAGGTGGTGTTGACGGACGTGAGGATTGCCGGCTCCGCGGGCATGGCGCCAGCCAGCGCGCGGCGGGTGGTGGCGGAACCCGAATGGCGCTCGCTGCTGGGGCAGGTCGCCGTCTTTCGCCGCATCACCGTGCAAGGTTTCGATTTTGCGGTGCTGCGCGGCGCCGACGGCGACATGCAGATTTCGCCGGCGCTGCAGGCCGCCCTGCGTGAGGGGCATGGGGGCGACGCCGCGGCGCGGGGCCAGCGGCCGCTGCGGGCCGATGCCATTATCCTGGAGGAAGGCCGGCTGGATTTCATCGACGCCGCCGTTGCCACGCCGCCGCATCGCATTGCCTTCGACCACGTCTCGGCGCGCCTGCAACCGCTGGTGTTGCCCGCCAACGACCAGCGCAGCGACATCACGTTCCAGGGCGCGGTGCGCGACAACCGCGGCGGCGCGTCCACGGTGCAGGCCAAGGGCACATTGACGCTCGGCGGCAGCGATGCCGACATCACGGTGGCGGTGCGCAACATGGACGTCCGTCACGCCGCGCCATACCTGGCCGGCAACGGCGCGGGATCGCTGTCCGGCGGCGCGATGGACCTGGACATGCGCACCACCATCGCCCGGCGGCAACTGGAGGCGTCGGGCGTGGTGGCGTTGCGCGACCTGGCATTCAGCGGCGACGGTTCGCTGTTTTCGTTGCCGCGCAAAGCCGTGCTGGCGGCGCTGGAAAATCGCAAGGGGGTCCTGCGCATGGAATTCAAGCTTTCCGGCAGCCTGGACAACCCCAAGTTTTCGGCCTCGCGCGGGTTCGCCGCGCAGATCGCGGGCGGCTTCGGCCGCGCCATCGGCGTGGGGGCCGAAGGCGCGGCCGGGGGCGTTGCCGGCGCGGTGAAAGACCTGGGCGACGCGATTTCCGACCTGTTCACCCAATGAGTCAGAAGCGGTAGTTCGCGCTCAATTCCACCCGGCGGCCTTCGCCCAGCAGCCACTGCGTCTGGTTGTAGTAGGCCGTCTCGGCGTACTGTCGATCGAACACATTGAATGCCCGCAATGCCAGGCTCAGGTCGCGGCGCGGCTCCCATTGCAGGGCCAGGTTGGTGGTGGTATAGCCGGCCATTTCCAGCCGGTTGGCGGCGTCGGCGTAGCGCTTGCCGACGTAGCGCAGGCCTGCGCTGGCGGTCCATTGCGGCGCGAATTTCCAGCTGACCCAGGCGTTGGCGACGCGTTGCGGCACGTCGGTCGGCACATTGCCGGCGCGCGACACGGCGACGCCGTTGACCGATTCGCTGAAATCGTCATAGCGAGCCCGCAGCACGGCCGCGTTCAGGTCGACACGCCAGGCCGGCGTCAGTTCGACCCCCAGCGTGGCTTCCAGGCCGCGCGAGGACTGCTTGCCGACCTGGATGCGCAACGCGGGGTCATTGGGATCGCGGCTCACCAGGTGATCCTTGCGGATATGGTAGGCGGCCAGGGTCCACTGGCCCTTGTCGTCCCAGAACGTCTGCTTCAGGCCGACTTCCACCTGGCGTCCCTTGGACAACTCGAAGTCCTTGTTCGCCGGCGACAGCAACAACAGGCTGCCGACCGGGTCGGCGGCTTCGGCATACTGGCCGTAGACGGACAGGGTGGGCAGCAGGTCGTAGACCGTGCCGACGCGCCAGCCGACATTGTTGAACGTGGTGTCGAAGGCGGTCTGGCCGGCCACCAGGTCGCGCCGCTTCAGGTCGATGTGGTCATAGCGCAAGCCCGCCAGCACCGACCAGCCGGGTGTCAGCATCAGCCGGTCTTCGGCGAACAGGGCGTACTGGTCGGCGGTGTTGCGGTAGCGCGGCGTGGTGCCGGCGAGGTTGATGAAGCGGCCGTGGTCGACATCGTACGGATCCACCAGCGAGGTGCCCGAGTACGGCGAATTGTTGGTGTGCTTGAACGAGGCGTGGTTCAGCTCGAATCCGACCGCCACTTTGTTCGCAAGGCCGAAGAGATGGCCGTCGAAGGCGGCGTCGGTGACCGTGCCGACCTGCCGCTGGTCGTGGCGGATGTCGGTGTACGCGCTGCGCTGGATCAGGCCGCTGGCGGGTTGCCAGGTGTAGTTCTCGGCGTCGCGATAGTCGCGGTCGCTGCCGATGTAGTAGACGCGGCTGCGCACGCGGGCTGCCGGGTTGGGCGACCATTCGGCCTTCAGCTCGGTGCGGCTGTCACGGTAGATGATCTTGCTGTCGGCCACGTTGTAGTTCTTGCGCCGCAGGCCGTAGTCGATCCGGCCGTCGATCAGCGGGGTGCCGAAGTAACGTGTCGGCTCCTGCCAGGCGTAGGCCTGTGTCAGCGTGAAATTCAGGTCGGGGGAGACGTCCAGGCGCAACGCCGCGGTCACGGCGAAATCGCGCGAGTCGCCCAGGCTGAGGCCGGAATCGGTATGGTTGCCGCTGATGTCGAGCCGGTACGACCACTTGTCGTCGAGCGCGCCGCCACTGCCCAAGCCCAGGCGCTGCGTGTCGTGGGTGCCGACGGTGGTCTGGATTTCGTTCTCGATCGG
Organism: Achromobacter sp. CSND-B12; assembly: GCF_052906545.1. Classification (NCBI taxonomy): domain Bacteria; kingdom Pseudomonadati; phylum Pseudomonadota; class Betaproteobacteria; order Burkholderiales; family Alcaligenaceae; genus Achromobacter; species Achromobacter sp. CSND-B12. The sequence continues at coordinate 6,310,540 of NZ_JBREGJ010000001.1, forward strand.
GCCGCGGGTCGGCTTCTTGGGAATCACGTTGACCACGCCGCCGATGGCGCCCTCGCCATACAGCACCGAGGCCGGGCCGCGCAGGACTTCGATGCGGTCGACCGCCCACGGATCGTAGAGGAAGGTCTGGCCGACGCCGCCGAACTGGCGCACGCCGTCGTACAACTGCGCAACGGAGTTCGAATCGGTGAAACCGCGCGACGACAGCGACGAGCCGCCGTTGCCGGGATGGCGCATGGCGCTGAGGCCGGCGGCCTGCGTGATGGCATCGGTGACGGTGACCGCGCCGCGCGCGCGCAGTTGTTCGTTGTCCAGGATTTCGATGCTGGCCGGGGTATCGAAGGGCCGCAGGCCCAGCAGCGTGCCCGTGCTGGCCGGCTCGAGCAGAGTGGGCACGGGGGCATCGGCGGACACGGCGATGGCGGGCAGGGTGGCGACGTCGCGCGGCGTGGACGCAGCGGCGGGGGAAGAAGAGGGAGGCGTGGATTGCGCCTGCGCGACGGGGACGCAGGCGAGCGTGGCCCAGACGGCCAGGCGCCGTGTCAGGACGCGCGGCGTCCTGGCGGGGGAATGGAACATGGAATTTCTCGGTAAGCCAATGAAGCCGCGCGTGGCGCGGCGGAGCGATCAGCGGGGTACCGGGAAAGCGGGCGGGGCGCGGGCGCCCAGTGGCGGGCCGGGCGGGGAACCTTCGGCCACGGCCGGCGGCGCGCGCGCCGCCAGCGGATGGGTCATGAGGGCGCTGGCCGCGATCAGTGCCGCCGGCGCGGAGGGCAGCGCCACCGCGGCCAGCATGGCGCCCATGGGGCAGGTGGCGGCCTGCGCCGCGTGGCGTTCGTCGGGCGCGTCGCCGCGCTTGGCGGGGCCGGCCACCCAGACCGGACCGGCGGCCGAGCACAGCTGGATCAGCGTGCCGCCGCCCGGCGTCGCGGGCATGAAGCCCGGCGGCACCAGCGCCTTGAGCGCAAACAGCGCCAGCACCAGCCAAAGGCAGGCGGCGTTGCGGGCAAGGGGCATGAAGCGGGGGCGCATGGTCGACGCCCATTCTAGAAGGTTTTGCCGCCGCCCGGGAACTACACGGTGCGGGCGGCCCAGAAGGCGGTGCGCACGCCCGGGGCGGCGGCGATGCGGGCCGTGACGCGGTCCAGGTCCAGTTCGTCGACCGATGCCTCGCTCAGCGCGGCCTCGATCTCGACCTCGTTCTCGCCGAACTGGTCGATCTTCAGTTCGGACAGGGGCAGTTGCTCGGCCTCCAGCACGTCCTCGAGCACGGTCATGGCAGCCTGGCGCTGGTCCACGTGCGCGATAACGTGAATCACGGTCGTGACTTCGGTGGTCTGCGCATCCACCGGCTGGCGGTTGATGTGGCTGACCAGCGGCCGCAGCAACGTGTTGGCGGCCAGCACGAAGGCGGTGGCCGCCAGCGCCTCCAGGATCAGCGAGGCGCCGGCGCAGGCGCCGATGGCGGCCGAACCCCATAGCGTGGCGGCGGTGTTCAGGCCGCGGATGCTGCCGCCTTCGCGCATGATGGCGCCGGCGCCCAGGAATCCCACGCCGGACACGACGTAGGAAATCACCCGCGCGCCGCCGTCGGGGCCGCCGACGCGAAAGGCCATGTCGACAAATATCGCGGCGCCCACCGCCACCAGCGCGTTGGTGCGCAGGCCCGCGGTGCGTTGGCGGTACTGGCGCTCGAAACCGACGATGGAGCCCAGCACGAATGCCGTCGCCAGGCTGATCAGGGTATTGGCCAGCGTCAGCAGCTGGATGTTTTCGAAGTTCTTCATGTTGTTGTTCCCGGATTCGGCAGGTCGTATCGGACCGGGTCAGGGCAATTGCCAGACGGAGGCCAGCGTCAGCGCGAAGGCCACCAGCCACAGCAGCAGCAATGCAACCACCCGGGCAACGAGGAGGCATTTGTACGGGTCTTTCATGACAGTCTCCTTTCCATGGCTCAGGCGGGCAGCACGGCAATGCGGGCGCCGTCCTCGTTTTCCCAATGCACCCGGCGCACGTCGGGGCTCTGGCCCAGCCGCAGGGCGACGGCGCTGAGCAGGCCGCGCAATTGCGGCGGGCACTGCAGCGTGACCGTGGTGCTGGCGAGCTGGCCGGCCTCCTGGCGCGAGATGCGCACGTTCAGCACGCGCAGGTCGAGCGCCTGCAGTTCGAAGTACAGCTGCTTGCGCAGGGCGTTGAGGGTGTCGGCGACGCTGACGATGGTGAACTGGTAGGTGGGGGTGGCGGCGCGCGCGGCCGGGGCCGCCGCCGTCATGCCGCGCACGGCGGCGCCGCCATCCAGGAAGGGAAGGAATTTCTTGATGCGCATGGTCGTCTCCAGGGGGAGTACGGTGGAAGGTCCACATGCATGCGCCGCCCGCCGATCGCGGCGCGGGCGCGACAAGGCCCGCGATTCGCGTCGGCAAGCTGATGGGGGAGAGGGCCGGGGCCGGTCGATGCGCGCGCGAGCGGGCTGGTGTCCGGGCCGGATGGCCTTGTCCTGGCTCTACGCAGGACTCGGCAGAAAACTCTGCGGATCCTGCGTCAAGCGGCGCAAGCAGTCGTGTATCGACTACATCCGTCGTTGTCCACAATGATCTCGGGGTGGTTGAAGGTGCCGCAATTATAAGAACGGATAAGGGAAAACACCAAGGGAAAATTCCTGTTCGACACGTCGGCGGCGCGCGCGCCGCAAGCGGCGCGACAATGGGCCGGCTCCTTGCCCGGGCCCGCCGCGCACCGCGATGGCTTCAGCGCGTGCCGGCGTAATACTGGCCCAGCGCCTCGACCTCGCTGTCGGTCAGGCGTTGCGCGAACGCCCGCATCACCCCGACGTCGTCGTTCTGTCGCGATCCGTTGCGAAAGGCGTTGATCTGGTCTGCGAAGTATTCCTTGGACTGGCCCGCCAGCCGGGGCAGCAGCGGGCCTTCGCCCAGGCCGCGCAGGCCATGGCAATTGGCGCAGGCGGGCAGGGCGCGGGTGCCGTCGCCAACCTGGTCCAGCTTGCGCGCCGCTTCGCCGCCGGCTTCGCCCACGTGCAGCGGCGGCCCGGCCAGGCTGCCGTAGTAGGCCGCCAACTGGCCGATCTCCTGCTCGCTCAACCCTTGGGCGATAGTGTTCATCAGCGGTTGCTTGCGCGTGCCCTGGCGGAAATCGGCCAATTGCTTGGCAATGTACTCGGCGGTCAGTCCCGCGAGATTGGGGAAGATACCGCCGCTGGGGGTGATGCCGGCCTGGCCGTGGCAGGCGACACAGGCCTGCACGCCGGCGGCCGGCTTGCCGGCGGCGGCCAGTTGCTTGCCCTGTTCCGGGTCGGCGCCGCGCAGATAGCCTTCCCAGGCCGGCCGTGACGCGCTGAAGTCCAGCGCGCCGCGGCCGGGCACCGACGCGGGCGCGGCTGGCGTTGCCGCGGCGGAGGCGGGCGGGGTGGCGCCGGCCGCGGCGCGGGGGGCCTGTGTCGGCGCCGCTGTCGATGGTGATGAGGATGGCGATGGCGATGCGGCCGGCGCCGCCGCCGGGGCCTGGACGGCGCTGGCCCGGATGGGGCCCTCGCCGCCAGTGCCGAACATCTGGTGCAGGGTGGCGACCAGCGTGATGGCGGGCACGCCCACCATCAGCGCCACCGCGATCAGGATGCCGTTGCGATGTTCGATCATGATGACACCAGCCGCCCTGGCGAACGCAGATAGTCCGCCTTGATTTTCTCGACGATCCAGTAGGCGGTGGCGCCTACCGTGCCCGTGGGGTTGTAGCCCGAATTCTGCGGAAACAGGGCCGCGCCCGTGACGAAGACGTTCGGCACGTCCCAGGATTGGCCGTAGCGGTTGACCACGCTGGTGGCCGGGTCGTTGCCCATCGCGGCGCCGCCGGTCAGATGGGTGGACTGGTACGCCGTGGCGGAGAACGGCCGCTTGCGCGGACCGGGCTCGGTGCGCGTGACGCCCTTCATGGCGCGGCCGATCTCGTCGCCGCGCTCGGTCAGGAACGCCGACATGCGGATGTCGTTGTCGGGAAAGTCGTAGGTGACGCGCAGGAGCGGCAGGCCCCAGGCGTCCTTGTAGGTCGGATCCAGGCTCAGGTAGCCGCCGCGCCACGGCTGGGCCGAGCCGGTGATGGTGATGTTGGCGGCGTGGTTGTAGTAGCGCTTGACCGCCTTCTTCCACTCGGCGCCCCAGGCCGGGGTGCCTTTGGGCGTGGGGTGAAAGCCGATGGGCGCGCCGCTGACCACCTGGATCTGCAGATAGCCGCCGCCGACAAAGCCATGCGGGCCATGATCGAAGTTGTCGGCGCTGAAGTCGTCCATGGTGACGGCCACGGCGCCCGCGCCCATGAACGGATTGATGTTCACCGACTCGTCGAAGAACAGGTTCACGCCCGAGGTGGTCTGGTGGGTGTAGTTGCGCCCCACCACACCCTTGTCCGTGACCGGATCGTAGGGCTGGCCGATGCCGGACAGCAGCAGCAGGCGCACGTTGTTGATGCCGAAGGCGCACAGCACCACGATCTCGGCCGGCTGGAAGATCTCGGCGCCGGCCGCGTCCACGTAGGTCACGCCGCGGGCGCGCTTCTTGTCGGGCGTCAGTTCGACCCGCAGCACGTGGGCCCCGGTGCGGATCTCGAAGCTCGGCAGCTTCAGCGCCACCGGCAGGATACAGACCTGCGGCGAAGCCTTGGCGAAATGTTCGCAGCCGAAGTTGGAGCAGAAGCCGCAATACACACAGGCGCTCATGTGCAGCCCCTCGCTGTTCACGTAGGGCCGGGTACAGAGCGCCGACGGCTGCACATAGGGGTGATAGCCGAGCTGTCTGGCGGCCTCGCCGAACAGCGCCGGCGCGTACGGCACTTTCATCGGCGGGTTGGGGTAGGGCCGCGAACGCCAGGGCTCGAACGGGTTGCCGCCTTCCTGCTTCTGCCCCTTGATGTTGCCAGCCTGGCCGGAAGCGCCGATCAGGTAGTCATAGCGGTCGAAATAGGGTTCCAGCTCGTCATAGGTGAGCGGCCAGTCCTGGCAGGTCAGTTCGGGGTCGAAGATCTTCGCGCCGTAGCGTTCGGTGTAGTGGCTGCGCAGACGGAAATCGGTGGGATCGAAGCGGTAATAGGCGCCGGACCAATGGTTGCCGGCGCCGCCCAGGTGCGTGCCGGGATAGGCGAATTGCCAGCGGCGCATTGGCAGCGCCTTCTGGTCGGTGTTGTTGCGGAAGGTGAAGGTCTCGGTCGCCGCGTTCTGGTGCAGTTCGTGGCGCCGCGTGTACTTCAGTTCGTCATGGACGTAGGGGCCCTGGAAGTCGGGCGAGGGCCAGCGCGGCTCGCCGCGCTCGAGCACCACCACGCGCTGGCCGACGGCCGCCAGCTCCTTGCCGATGATGGCGCCGGTCCAGCCGCCGCCGACGATCGCCACATCCACCGCGGGCAGCGTCTTAGCCATGGCCGTCTCCCGGTTTGCCCATGTGGCCGCGCGCGTTGGCGATGGAGACGGGCCTGCCGGCCCAGATCACGCCATGGCGCTCGATGTCGTTGGAAAATGACGCATAGGCGCCTGGAAAGCCCACCAGCTTCCAGCCCACCATGTCGACATTGCCGCCGTACAAGGGGTCGGAGAAGAAGCCTTCGATGGTGGCGTCCAGCAGCGCCTGGAAGAACACGTCCGATGGCAGCGGTGAAAAGTCGGGCTTGCCGGCCTGCATGTCATGCAGCCAGGCGTCCTGGCGCGCGGCGTCCAGTTCGGCATAGGGTTTGCCGTCCTGCCTGCGGGTGGCGGCGTCCAGCGCGGCCAGGCCGCGCCGGAACATCTCGGCGGGCGTGAACGACAGCTGGTAGCCTTGTTCGGGGGTGCCGCTTTCGAACGGGCCCTGGCGATAGAACTGCTCGCCCGCGCCCCAGGCGCCCGCCAACTGGCCGTCCAGGAACTGGGTCACGCCGGCTTCCTTGGCGCCCGGGCCGAGTTCGTCCGCCGGAATCAGGCGCGCGGCGATCGCGTCCATGGCAGCGGCTTCCTGCGCATTGAAGAACTTGAGCGTGCGGTTCGGCGGTTCGGCGGCGGGCGGGGAGGGCTCGGGCGCGGCCTGGGGCCGCGGGGCCCACGCGGCGCCGGGCAGGCCCACGGCCAGGGCCTTGAGCAATCCGCGCCGTCCGGAAACTGGTTGGTCGTCCATGCATCGCTCCAGCGGCGGAGCCGGCGTCCGGCGAGGCTTGCCCTGCGGCGCTGCGGCCCGCGAGGCAACGACCTCCGGAGCGTTCGGCTCCCGAGTGAAAGGGATCCCGCGACAGCATATGTGTTCGTGTGCTGAGTTTGTCACTGATTTGGGGGCCGCGACAACTGGCGCATCCGGGCCAACCCGGGTTTTTCTTCTCTTTACATTTCAGCTAATATTCAGGTTCCTGAAAGAATGAGAGCACGGCGGAACATGCGGCCCGCGTTTGCCACGGCAAGCAAGGACGGTTTCGCCATCTATGACCGACGACCCGCCTCCTAGTACGGCGCCGCTCACGCAGCGGCGCCCGGTTTCTCCTCCCTGCCGACTTCCGGCATCCGGCCGTTCCTGGCCGACTCCCCACGATTGCGCGACGGCGCCGACGCCACGCATAGGCGGACGCGCGCCGCCGGGCCGCCTCTTGCCCGCGATTCCCGCACGGGCCGCGGGCCCTGATCCCTTGCTTTCCCGTCCGTCCCTGCCGACGGCTTGCGGGCTGCCGGGCGCCCACGCCCGCCCGCCCCGAATTTTCTTTGTGGAACGTTGATGATTTTCGACTGGATGTCCGACCCGACCGCCTGGCTTGGCCTGGCGACGCTGGTCATTCTTGAAATCGTGCTGGGTATCGACAACCTGGTGTTCATCGCCATCCTGGCCGACAAACTGCCGCCGGCGCAGCGCAACCGCGCCCGCATGATCGGCCTGACGCTGGCCATGGTGATGCGCCTGGGCCTGCTGGCCAGCATCGCGTGGGTGGTGACGCTGACCGCGCCGCTGTTTACGGTGCTGGGCGCCGAGATCTCCGGGCGCGACCTGATCCTGATCCTGGGCGGCCTGTTCCTGCTGTTCAAGGGCACCATGGAACTGCATGAACGGGTCGAGGGCGGCAGCGCCCACGATTCCGGCCAGAAGCCGCAGCACGCGGTGTTCTGGCAGGTGATCCTGCAGATCGTGGTGCTGGACGCGGTGTTCTCGCTGGACTCGGTGATCACCGCGGTCGGCATGGTGCAGGACCTGAGCATCATGATGATCGCGGTGGTGGTGGCGATGGCCGTGATGATGCTGGCCAGCCGTCCGCTGATGGGCTTTGTCGCCCGCCATCCGACCGTGGTGATCCTGTGCCTGGGCCTGCTGCTGATGATCGGCTTCAGCCTGGTGGCCGAGGGCCTGGGCTTCCATGTGCCCAAGGGCTACCTGTACGCCGCGATCGGCTTCTCGATCCTCATCGAGCTGTGCAACCAGCTGGCGCGCCGCAACCGCGCCAAGGGCACGCACGCCCTGGGACGGCGCCAGCGCACCGCGCAGGCGGTGCTGCGGCTGTTGCGCGCCGGCCGTGGCGGCCACGTGCCGCAGCAGGCTGACGAAGTGGTAGCGCTGGTGGACAGCGTCGGCGAGGAACCGGCGTTCGCGCCGGAGGAAAGCTCGATGATCGAACGCGTGCTGGCCATCGGCGCGCACGACGTGCGCGCCATCATGGTGGCGCGGGGCGACATGGTCTGGCTGGACGTCGCCGACCCACCCGACCAGATCGTGCGCAAGTTCGCCTCGGGCCACTCGCGCCTGCCGTTGTGCGCCGGCGATCCGGCCAACGTGCTGGGGGTGCTGCACTTCAAGGACCTGCTTGCGCTGCTGCGCAACCCCGGCCCGATCGACCTGGTGGAACTGGCGCGCGAGCCGCGCTACGTGATGGAAACCACGCCGGTGCTCAAGGTGCTGGACGAACTGCGGGCGTCGCGCGACCACATGCTGATCGTGGTGGACGAGCACGGCGTGTGCGAAGGGCTGGTGACGCCGATGGACGTGCTGACCGCGGTGGCGGGCGAGCTTCCGGAACATGCCGAGGCGCCGCCGGAGGCGCTGCAACTGTCGGACGGATCATGGCTGCTCGATGGCCGGCTGGCGCTGGCCGAGGCGGCGCGGCTGCTGGACGCGGCGGAAATGGCCGATGACGCCGACGACGCGACGCTGGCCGGCCTGCTGCTGAGGGCGGAGGGACGTATCCCGGAAACCGGCGATGTGGTCGCATGGCGCGATTGGCGCTTCGAGGTCACGCGCCGCGACGGCCTGCGCATCGACCAGGTCCATGCGCGCAAGGCGACCGACGCCACCGCCGCTACCGGCGCGGCCTGATCGCGGCCTGCCGCCGCCTATGGTTTACACGCGCGCTGCGGGAATGCCGTGGCGGCATTCCCGTATTCTCACGGCGACGGCCGGCCACGCATTCGTTTCAATCCGGGTGGGCGGCGGCGTGATTGATCGCACTATTGGTCAATTCAAAAGATTATGAGAATATTGTCGAAAATTTCGGCCCGTTAATAATAAGTTTTCATTCAGCAAGGGCCGAATAAATCGGCGGCACCAGCAGCGAATTTGTCTTTGCACGATGAACCATTCAATGGGGAACGAAGCATGGGCACGATGTTGTTTGCGGGCAGAACAAGGGGACGGGCGGGCTTTCTTGCCTTGATCGGCGCCTGCGCGCCATTATGTCCCGCCGCCCAGGCCTGGGCGCAGTCGGCGGACGCTGCAAACCAGAGCAATAATCCGCTCAATCTCGCTCCTTCGCTCAATTTCAAGAATCACGACACGCCCAGGCTGTTCGGCGACGACGCGCATGCCCTTCACGATCCAGCGGGAGTCACAGCATGTCGATAGCGTCGCGTCATCGCAGTTCGCGCCCCAGTGGCGTTCCATTGCTGGCTGCGGCGCTGCTGGCCGTGCCCTTCGCAGCGCATGCCACCGAAGGCGCGCTGGGGCGACAGGTGACGGGCACCAGCGTGCAGCCCAATGCCGGCATCGTTTCGCCCGAGCCCATCTGGGCGGTGAACTTCGCCCAGATCTACCTGGACGGCAAGGTCGGCGGCGGCCGCGACGTGCCCTTGGGCAAGCGCGTGTCGGCCGACGTGGAGGGCAAGGCGGCGTTCACGATGGCAACCTTGCTCAAGACCTGGGACACCGGGCCGGGCCGCTGGAACTTCGCTTCCAGCGTCACATTGCCCTATGTATGGACCAAGGTGAACGCGCGGGCTTCCGGGCCGCTGGGCCGCAGCACGGGCGAGAGCGATACCGCGTCCAACCTGTTCGACCTGTATTTCTCGCCGATCATCGCCGGCTACCACTTTTCGGAAACCGCGCATATGGCGCTGAGCCTGAACGTGTGGGCGCCCACCGGCAAGTACGATGCCAACGCCCTGGCCAATCCCAGCCTGAACAACTGGACCTTCATCCCGCAGGTGGCCTATACCCATATCTTCCCGCAGTCGGGCTTGCAGCTCGACACGGTCGCCAGCGTGCAGTTCTACACCCGCAACAGCGATACCGACTACCGCAACGCGCCGATCTTCGGCATAGACGTGATGGGGCGCAAGACCTTTTCGAACGGGCTGGCCGTGGGGCTGGTGCTGGGCACGCAGCAGCAGCTGGGCAGCGACAGCGGGCCGACGGCGGATCGCCTGAACGGCTTCAAGGGCCGCGACTGGGCGCTCGGCCCGGTCATCACCTACGACCGCAAACTGGCCGACAAGCGATCGCTGTCGCTCGGGCTGCGCTGGGTGCCGACCATCAGCAGCACCAATCGCCTGGACAGCAGCAGCACCTTCATGGCCTCGGCCACGCTGGTGTTCTGATACGGGCCATGCAGCCTTGGGCGCCGTTCGCCGGGGCGGCGGGCCCGCGCGCCTGGGAGGCGTCTATGCGACATGCGTTGCGTGTGTTGGGGCTCTGGCTGGTCTGCGGCGTGGCGGTCGCGCAGAAGTTCACCGACCCCGAGGACGGCGGCTTCGACATCAGCAACTATCTGCTCCACAACAAAGGGTTGATGCCGGTGCCGGCGGTGATCACGGAACCGGCCGTGGGATATGGCGGCGGCCTGATGCTGCTGTATTTCTCGGAGTCGATGTCGGAAGCGGGCGAACGCGCGCGGGCCAGCGGCGAGGCCGTGGCGCCGCCCAACATTACCGGGGCCGGCGGCTTGATGACCGAGAACGGGTCGCGCGGCGGCGGCCTGTTCCATTTCCACACGTGGGACGGCGACCGCTACCGCTACCTGGGCGCGCTGGCCCAGGGGCGCATGAACCTGGACTATTACGGCATGCTCAACCGCGGCCGCAGCTACGAGCTGAAGGGGACGTTCCTGGTACAGCAACTGCTGGCCCGGCTTGGCGAATCGAAATGGTATGCGGGTCCGCGCTATACCTATTTCAACTCCCGCACCACGTTCACGGGACAGATGGCGTCCGAGCTGAAGGCGGGAGACGTTTCGCGCAGCATCGGCAAACTCGGCCTGGTGGTGGACTACGACGGCCGCGACAACATGTTCTATCCCACCAAGGGCGCTTATGCAGAGCTGGAGGCCCAGTTCGCGCGGCCGGGGTTCGGCAGTTCCCAGTCCTTCGATACCTATGGCGCCCGCGGCTATGTGTGGCAGCCGCTGTCGCCGCGCTGGACGCTGGGGCTGCGGGCGGATGCCCAGGTCACCAGCGGTTCGGTGCCGTTCTACGCCCAGCCCTATATCGACCTGCGCGGCGTCTCGCGCGGCCGCTACCAGGACAAGAATGCGCTGACCACCGAAGTCGAACTGCGCTGGAACGTGACGCCGCGCTGGTCGCTGCTGGGTTTTTCCGGCGTGGGCAAGGCCTATGGCCGCTGGAACAGCTTTGGCCAGGCCACCAATATCGTCAGCGTCGGCACGGGATTCCGCTACCTGATCGCGCGCAAGCTGGGCCTGGCGGTGGGGATCGACGTGGCCCACAGCAGGGACCAGAACGCGTTCTACATCCAGGTGGGCACCGCCTGGCGATAGGCGCCGGCGCGGCCCGGGTGGCGGCGATCAGTCCGCCGTCACCGGCGCCGACAGCCACCGCAGGACAAAACGCGCGCCGCCCAGGGGGCTGTCCTGCACCTCGATCGTGCCCTGGTGGCTGGCGGCGACGCGCTTGACGATGGCCAGGCCCAGGCCGGCGCCGCCGGTGCCGCGGTCGCGGCTTTCGTCCAGGCGGATGAAGGGTTCGAAGATGCGCCCGCGGTGTTCAAGCGGGATGCCCGGGCCGTCGTCGTCCACCACCAATTCGTAGCCCCCGGCGGGGCAGCTGGTGAGCGCGATCTCGATGCGCCCGCTGGCGTAGCGCACCGCGTTCTGCACCAGGTTCAGCAGCGCGCGGCTCATGTAGCGCGGATGTAGCTGGACATGGGCCGGCAGGCCATCGCGCACGTGGCAGCGCACCCCGCGCGCGTCGGCCTGGTGCGCGACCTGGGCCAGCGCTTCGCCCAGCCAGTCGCGCACGTCCACCGTTTCCTGGGTGACGACGTCTTCGGCGGGGCGCTCCAGCCGCGCGTACACCAGCAGTTCGCCCACCATCGCCTCGAGCTCGCCGATGTCGGTGCGCATATCGTGCAGGATCTGGTCGCGCTTGGGCAGGAATTTTTCCTGGCCGAGCATGTCGACCTCGAAAGACAACCGCGCCAGCGGCGTGCGCAGTTCATGCGAAACCGCGTTGGTCAGGCTGCGCTGGTTTTCCACCAGCGCGGCGATGCGCTCGGCCATCTGGTTGAAACTCTCGCCGACGTGCCGGATACCGGAGAAATGCGAAAGCCGCACCCGTACCGCCAGGTCGCCCTGGCCCATGCGCAGCGTGGCGTTGCGCAGGGCATCCAGGTCGCGCCAGACCGGCAGCGCCCACAACAGCAGCAGGACCACCGCCAGCACCATGCAGAGCGCCAGCCAGGCGCCCCAGGTGATCCATTTTTCCAGCGACGGTTCGCCCGGCAGGCGCATTTCGAGCCATTGGCGCGGCTCGCCGGGCAGGGGCGCCAGATAGGTGTTGTACTCGTCGCGCATGATGAAGCCGCGCGTGGCCAGGTCCTGCCGTTCCTTCTCGGTGGCCTCGATCCGTTCCGGCGTCACCAGCTTGAGCTCCAGCCCGTAATGGGGCCGCAGCGAATCGCGGATGAAGGCGGCGCGCGATTCGGGTTCGATCGGGTCCAGTTCCTTGTGCAGCGCATACATCTGGCCGCGCACCGCCTGGTAGGAAAGGTCGGCGCTGACCGAATCGAGCAGGTATTCCAGGCTGCGGTTCACGAGCTGGGAGGCGGCGATATAGGCAATGGCGGCGACCACGAATATACGGATCGTGAACTTGAGCATGCTGTGATTCCTGTGGGGCGCGAGGGCCGCACATCTGCCGTCCGGGCGCATCGAGTTCCATCGCGGTGGGCTGCGGAATGCTACCGAAGGGGGCTATCGCAATCCGCCCGCATTTGTATGGAAATTGTGAAAATTCATGTAGTGATCCGGACGCCGGGATAGGTGGACGATTGAAACGATGACGCCGCCCGGCTATAAGCTTGAATCATGGAGACCCGCCATCCCGGGGGGCTTCAACCGTGTCAGAGTGCCGCCCCGATGCCGCCGCAGCCGCCTTTTCATGATGAACACGTCGCCAGCAAGACGGCGGCCAGCGAAGCCGTCCCGGCCGGACGGGGCTCCTGTATGGAGGTCTTCCTGGCTTTCCTGCGCCTGGGCTTGACGGCTTTTGGCGGTCCGGTGGCGCATCTGGCCTATTTCCGCGAGGAATTCGTCGACCGCCGCCACTGGCTCGACGATTACGCTTTTTCCGATCTGGTGGCGCTTTGCCAGTTCCTGCCGGGGCCGGCCAGCAGCCAGGTCGGCATGGCCCTGGGCCTGAAGCGGGCGGGGTGGGCGGGCATGCTGGCCGCCTGGCTGGCGTTCACGCTGCCGTCGGCGTTGGCGATGATCCTGCTGGGCCTGGGGCTGGCGCGGTTTGGCGGCCTGGCCGGCCTGCCGGCGGTGCACGGCCTGAAAGTGGCCGCGGTGGCCGTCATCGCCCAGGCTGTATGGGGCATGGGCCGATCGCTCTGCCCCGATCGTCCGCGCGCCGGGCTGGCGATGGTGACCGCGCTGATGACGCTGGCGCTGCCGTCGACGCTGGGGCAGATCGGCGCCATCGCGTTGGGCGCCGTCGCTGGCGCCGCCCTGTTGCAGGTGCCGCCGCGGCCCCTCCTGGCCAACCGGACCCAGGGCGCGTCGCGCCTCGGCGGCTACGTCTGTCTGGCCCTGTTCATCCTGTTGCTGGTGGCGCTGCCGTTGTGGGCCGACCTGTCGGGCGCGCGGCTGGCGGCCCAACTGGCGGGGTTCTACCGTGCCGGCGCCCTGGTGTTCGGCGGCGGCCATGTCGTCCTGCCGCTGCTGCAGACGGCGGCGGTGGGCGGCGGCATGGTGCCGGACGCGGATTTCCTGGCCGGCTACGGCGTCGCGCAGGCCGTGCCCGGCCCCTTGTTCACCTTTGCCGCCTTTCTTGGCTCGGCCTCGGCCGGGCCCTTGTCGGGCTGGGCCGGCGGCCTGGCGATGCTGGTGGCCATCTTCCTGCCGGGCGCGTTGCTGGTGGCGGCGGCCTTGCCGTTCTGGGAAAGCCTGCGGCGACGGCCGGGCGTGCGCAACATGGTGGCGGGCGTGAACGCCGCGGTGGTCGGTATCCTGCTGTCGGCGCTGTATGACCCGGTATGGACCAGCGCGATCCGCGGCAAGTGGGATTTCGCGCTGGCGCTGGCGCTGTTCGGCCTGCTGGTCTATGCGCGCTGGTCGCCGTTGTGGGTGGTGCTGGCCGCGGCCGCGGGCGGTTGGGCGCTGGGCTGGCTGGCCTGACGGCCAGCGGCCGCGACGATACTGCGCGCGCCGCGGCGCGCCCGCGGCGGCTGGCAGCCTATTGGCGCCAGCGCGGCGCGCGCTTCTGCAGGAAGGCGTCGATGCCTTCACCCGCGTCTTCCTCCATCATGTTGCGGGCCATGACCTCGGCGGCGTATTCGTAGGCTTCGGCCTGCGGCATCTGGCGCTGGGCGTAGAACATGCGCTTGCCGTAGCGGATGGCCGCGGGGCTCTTGGCCACGATGACGTCAACCAGGGCCTGGACCCTCGCATCCAGCTCCTGCGCGGGCGCGACGTCGTTCAGCAGGCCCCAGTCGCGCGCCTGCTCGGCGTCGATGAAGCGCGCCGTGACCAGCATCTCGAAAGCGCGCTTGGCGGCGATGTTGCGGCTCAGGGCCACGGCCGGCGTCGAGCAGAACAGGCCGGCGTTGATGCCCGACACGGCGAATCGCGCCGTGTCCTCGGCCACCGCCAGGTCGCAGCTGGCGACCAGTTGGCAGCCCGCCGCGGTGGCCACGCCGCGGACCTTGGCGATCACCGGCACCGGCAGGGCCTGCAGGCCCTGCATCACGCCGCTGCATTTGCGGAACAGGGCCAGGTAGTAATCGAACGACGGCTGGCTGCGCATCTCGCGCAGGTCGTGTCCGGCGCAAAAGGCGCGGCCGGCCGACTCCAGCACCACGCAACGCAAGCCCGGCGCGCGCGCCAGCGCATCGATGGCGGCGCGCAGCGCGTCCAGCAGGCCTTCGGACAGCGCATTGAACTGCGCCGGCCGGTTCAGGCGCAGCGTGGCGACGCCGTCCCGCAGCGCGTATGACAGCAAGGGGTCTGGCGACGCGGCGGGGGCGGCCGCGGGCCGTGCAGGCATCGAAAGCTCGGATGGCATGACATCTCCTGGAGAGAGGGATATGCCGATAGTAGGCCAAAGCGAGCGGGCGGCGCCGCGTCGGCATGCGTCAGGCGAGCGCGGCGCCGAGCTGCGCGCGCAGCCACGCCAGGCCGGCATCGGCATCGGCGCGTTCATGCCAGATCATTTCGAAGGCCAGGGGCGCGATAGGAAACGGCGCCGCGCCGACCGCCAATCCCGGCGGGACCGGGTCGACCGTGCGGCGCGCCACCGTCAGCAGCAGATCGGTGCCGGCCAGCATGGCAGGCGCCGCGGTCCAGTGCGGCAGGCGCACCGCCACACGGCGCGCGTGGCCGAGGCGGGCCAACGCGGCATCGACCTCGGCGGCGCGCTGGTCCGGTCCGGCCGCGACCAGCACGTGCGGCCGCGCCAGATACGCCTGCAAGGTCGACGGCACGCCCTGGCCGGCATCGGCGGCGCAGACGAAATCCTCCAGGAACAGCACCGCGCGGCGGATGTCGGCCGGTGTTTCGCCAAACACCGACAGCGCGAGGTCCAGCTGGCCATCGGCCACGCCGGCGATCATGCCGCTGCGGCTGGCATAGCTGATTTCCAGGTCGATGCCCGGTGCCTCGCGCCGCATGTGGCGCAACAGCGGCGGCAGCGCCACGCGCGCGCCGTAGTCCGACATGGCCAGACGAAACGCGCGCCGGCTCGCCGCCGGCTCGAACACCGCGCCCGCCAGTAGCCGGCGCACCTGCGCCAGCACATCGCGCAGCGGCGCCTCCAGCGCCAGCGCGTGGGCCGTGGGGCGCAAGCCGCCCCGGGTGCGATGGAACAGGGGGTCGCCCAGCAACACCCGCAGGCGCGCCAGCGCGTGGCTCATGGCCGGCTGGCTCATTGGCAGCCGGGCGGCGGCGCGGGTGAGGTGGCGTTCATGCAGCAGGGCATCCAGCACCACCAGCAGGTTCAGGTCGATTGCCCTTAGATTATTCGTGATGTGCATATCCAAAAGACGAATATCGAATTGGATTCGATGGTTGATGAATATGAGAATAGCGCCATTCCCATTCCCCACTCATTCATTACCGGAGTCTGGCCATGAATTTCTCGACCGCCTACGTCATTCCTGCCGCCGTGCTGGCCGGCGCGCTGGTGCCGATCCAGGCCGGCGCCAACGCCGCCCTGGGGCGCCATTTGGGCCATCCCTTGTGGGCCACCATGGTGTCATTGGCGGTCAGCGCTGTCGCGGCCATGGTGGTGATGGCGCTGCTGCGGGTGCCCGCGCCCAGTTTCGGCGAGATCGGCCGGCTGCCATGGTGGGGCTGGACCGGCGGGTTGTCGGGCGTGTTCTACATCACGGCCGCACTGATGCTGGCGCCGCGTCTGGGCGCGGGCGCGTTCCTGGCGGCGGTGATCGCGGGCCAGATGCTGGCGGCGCTGCTGCTGGATCGCTATGCGCTGGTGGGCTTCGTGGGCAGCGCGCTCAATCCCGGGCGCCTGGCCGGCGCCGCGCTGATAGCGGGCGGCGCCTTGCTGATGCATCTGTCGAACGCGCCGCGCGCCGCGGCCTGAGGCGGGGCGCCCGTGCGCCCCGGCGGTGGCGTCAGCGCCCCGCGCCCGCGCGGCGCGCCATCAGGCCCGACAGGCACAGCAGCGGCGCCACGATCAGCACGCCGATCAGTCCCATCGCCGCCTGCGGCGCGACGCCGTGGTCGAGCAGGGCGGTGGCGATGACGGCCGAACCGCTCATCTGGAACAGCCCGTAGACGGCGGCGGCGGTGCCGGCGCGGTCGGCGAAGGGTTCCAGCGCCAGGCTCAGGGCCGAACCGAGCGCCAGCGAGAAACCGACGGTCAGCACCGCCACCGGCAGCATGAAGATCCAGGCGGCCGAGGGCGCCCAGCGCCACGCGGCCAGGTGCGTCAGCGCCGCCAGCAGCAGCGCGGCCATGCCGACCCGCAGCATGGCATGGCGGCCGAAACGCGCGATGAATGCCGGCGCCAGGAAGAACGCCGCGATATTGATGGCGGCATTGCCGCCGAACCAGGCCGAGAAGCCCAGCTCGGAATAGCCCAGCTGCTGCACCAGCACCACCGGCGCGGCCGATACGAATACCAGGATCATCGCCATGCCGGCCATGCCGAAGATGGCGAAGTACAGGAAGCGGCCGCTGGTGATGATGGGCGCATAGCGGCGCAGGCTGTACAGCGGCGCGCGGCCGGCCGGCGGCGCGGTCCGCGTTTCGTCGAAGCGCCAGGCCAGCAGCAGGGCCAGCGCCAGCGCGAACAGCACCATGAAGACGAACGTGCTGCGCCAGCCCAGGTGCACGGCCAGGGCGCCGCCCAGCATCGGCGCCAGCGCCGGCACCGTGCAAAGGGCGCCGTTGAGGTAACTGTAGACACGCGCGCCGACAGCGGGACTGAACCGGTCGCGCACCGCCGCGAACGCCACCAGCGAGGCCGAGCAGGCGCCCAGGCCCTGGATCACGCGGGCGGCATAGAACAGTTCCAGCGAGGTGGCGGCCGCGCCCAGCGCCGATCCCAGCAGGTAGGCAAGCGCGCCGCCCAGCGCCACCGGCCGCCGGCCGTAGCGGTCGGCCAGCGGGCCGATGAGGACCTGGCCGACGCCGACCGCGAAAATGAAGAGGGTGATGCTGGCCTGCAGCGCGCTCATCGGCTGCTCGAAGCCGGCCGCCATGGCCGGCAGCGAGGGCAGGTAGATGTCGATGCCCATGGGCGTCAGCGTGACCAGCCCCATCAGGAGGCCGATCAGCCAGGATTGGCGGCGGGCGGCGGGTAATGCAGACTTCATGGCAGGCTCGGGGCGCGTTGCACGCCCGGGAAAACCCGACATTATCCACCAGCCTGCGTCCACCCTGAAAGCCGCCCCGCTTGGGGGGGCGTGCGAAGGCCGCCCAGGCGTTGGCAAAGGCGCGGCGGCATCGGCAGCGGGCTGGCGTAGAATGGTCCGCGCCATGACTACCGCCGCCGTCCGTCCCCGCATCGTCATCCTCTATTGCACGCAGTGCCAATGGCTGCTGCGCGCCGGCTGGATGGCGCAGGAGCTGTTGTCCACCTTCGCCACCGACCTGGGCGAGGTGGCGCTGCAGCCCGGCACCGGCGGGGTGTTCCAGATCACCTATGACGGCGAACTGCTCTGGGACCGCAAGCGCGATGGCGGCTTTCCCGAGGCCAAGGTGCTCAAGCAACGTGTGCGCGACCGCCTCGATCCGGGTCGGCCGCTGGGCCATATCGACGGCCATCGCGCCGCGCCCGAAGATCCGTCCGGGGCGTAAGCGCGGGCGCGGCGCGAGCCGCGCCTCTGCAAATGGGACAGCCGCCCGGGGGGGGCGGCCGTCCGTCGGCGCGGGCGTGGCTCAGGCCGCCGAACCGGATTCCCGCAGGGCCGCCTGCATCCTGTTCTTGTGGCGCACGGCCGATACCAGCAGCAGGGCGATCAGCATCACGCAGGCCAGCACGAAGCCCAGGCTGATCGGACGCGTCACGAAGATCGCCAGGTCGCCGCGCGACAGCAGCAGGGCGCGGCGGAAGTTCTCTTCCACCATCGGCCCGAGCACGAAGCCCAGCAACAGCGGCGCCGGTTCGAAACGCAACCGTATCAACGCATAACCGGCCGCGCCGAACAGCGTCACCATGCCCACGTCGAACAGGTTGTTGTTGGTGCTGTAGACGCCGACGCAGACGAAGAACAGCGCCGCCGGGAACAGGTAGCGGAACGGCACGGTCAACAGTCGCACCCACATGCCGATCAGCGGCAGGTTGAGCAACAGCAGCAGCACGTTGCCGACCCAGAAGCTGGCGATCAGCCCCCAGAACATGTCGGCGTGCTCGACCATCATCTGCGGTCCGGGCTGGATGCCGTGGATGATCAATGCGCCCAGCATCAATGCCATCACCGGGTCGCCGGGGATGCCCAGGCTCATGGTGGGGATGAAGCTGGTCTGGGTCGAGGCGCTGGTGGCGGCCTCGGGGCCGGCGATGCCCTCGATGGCGCCGCGGCCGAAGCGGCGCGGCTCGCGCGCCACTTTCTTTTCCACCGCGTACGAGATGAACGAGGCGATGGTCGGGCCGGTGCCCGGCAGGATGCCGAATGCCGCGCCGATGGCGGTGCCGCGCACCAGCGCGCCGCGCGACTGCTTGATGTCGCCGGCTTCCGGCCGCATCGACTTCATGCTGACCTTGGTGCTGGTGACCTTGGTGTCGCCGCCGATCTGGTTGATGTTCTTGAGGAAGTCCGCCACGCCGAACAGGCCCATGGCCAGCGCCACGATCTGCAGGCCGTCGCTCAGTTCGAGGATGCCGAAGTGAAAGCGCATGGTGCCGGTGTTGACGTCGGTGCCGATCACGCCGAGCAACAGGCCGACCACCACCATCGCCACGCCCTTGATCGCCGAGCCCTTGGCCAGCGTGGCGCCGGCCAGCAGGCCCAGCATCATCATCGAGAAGTACTCGGCCGGGCCGAACTTGAAGGCCACGTCGACCAGCAGCGGCGAGAACAGGATCATCGCCAGGATGCCGACGGAGGCGCCGCAGAACGACGAGAACATCAGCATGAACAGCGCCGAGCCGGCCTTGCCGTTGCGCGCCAGCGGATTGCCGTCCAGGCAGGCCACCGCGTGCGAGGCGGTGCCCGGCAGGTTCAGCATGATGGAGGTGATGCCGCCGCCATACTGCGAGCCGTAGTAGATGCCCGACAGCATCACCAGCGCCGCGGTCGGCGTCATGGTGTAGGTCAGCGGCAGCAGGATCGAGATGGCGGCCAGCACGCCCATGCCCGGCAGCACGCCGATCAGGTTGCCCATGAACACGCCGAACACGGCCCACAACAGGTTGTCGAGCGCGAACGCCACCGAGAACCCGTGCATCAGGTTATTGAGAATTTCCATGGCTCAACCCCAGCGGAACAGCGGGAACTGCAGCTGCAGCGCCCACGAGAACACCGCGACGCCGAGCAGCGTCACGCCTACCGCCAGCAGCGCCGCGCTGCGCACGGTGTGCTGGCGGTCGCCCATGGCCGAGATGAAGACCAGCGCGAACGTAGCGGGCACCAGGCCGCCGAATTTGCCGATCAGGATGAAAGCCATCAGGCCGCCGATGATGCAGCCCCAGCCGCGCCATTCCGGCGGGGGGATGTCCTCGGCGTCCTCGTCCGCCGCCAGGGGCGAATAGGCCGTGCGCGCGATGACCAGCCCCAGCAGGACCAGCAGCACGCCGAGGATGGCGGGGAACATGCCCGGGCCCATGCGGGCCAGGCTGCCGATGGTGTACGTGGATGCCTGCGCGATGGCGCCCAGGCCGAGCACGATCATCGTGCCCGCGGCCCACGCCTCGCGCTTGATGACGCTGCGTTTGGATTGCATTGGATTCCTTCCTCCCTTTGTTGTGGCTTTCTTCCGAGACTGACTTGGATCTGAAAAAAAGCTGACATTCCAATGAATGCGGGAGTCTAAAAATCCAAACTTCCGTTCACCTTTCAGGAAACGGAAAAAATTGCGGCGCCCCGGCGAAGCCGCCGGCAGAACGCGGGAAATCCCTAGGCGGTTGCCGGATCCAAAGGCGCCGCAAATGCCGCCGGCGCGCGCGTCGACTGCCTTTCAAAGCTCCACACAATGGGTCAAATGCGTGAAATCCGGGTTGGCCACACTGTGCGGACCCGAGGGGCGGTGCGGGCGGTTTCGCCGCCACCCGCCATGCCGTCCCCCGGGCTCCCCGTGTGATTGCCCCGGAGTCCAAGCGCGATGAAAGCAGGCCGGTTCATGACGGATAGGCAGTACCCGCCCAGGCGCCGGCAGCGTGGTTTCACGCTGATCGAGATCATGGTGGTGATCGTCATCATGGGTATCCTGGCGGCGCTGATCGTGCCGCGGCTGCTGGACCGGCCCGACCAGGCGCGCGCGGTGGCGGCGCGCCAGGACATCAGCGCGCTGATGCAGGCGCTCAAGCTGTACCGGCTCGACAACGGCAGTTACCCCAATACCGAGCAGGGCCTGCGCGCCCTGGTCGAACGACCGGCTTCGGGGCCGGGCGCCTCGAGCGCCTGGCGCGCCTACCTGGACCGCCTGCCGAATGACCCCTGGGGCCACCCGTATCAATACCTGAACCCCGGCACCCGGGGCGAGATCGACGTGTTTTCGCTGGGCGCGGACGGCAAGCCGGATGGAGACGCGGGCAATGCCGACATCGGTTCCTGGCAGCTGTGACCGGCAGCGCGGCATGGCGGTGATCAGCGCCTTGCTGGTGGTGGCGGCGGTGACGATGATCGTCGCGTCGTTGCTGCAGCGCCAGGACACTTTCCTGCGCGCGGTGCAGGCGGCGCAGACGCGCGCCCAGGCCCAGGCGGTGCTCGAAGCCGGGCTGGGCCTGGCGCGCCAGTTGCTGCGGGAGGATAGCCGGCGCCAGGCCGCGACACGCGCCGATGGCGACTGGGCCGCGCCCATCATCGACACGCGGCTGCAACCGCCCGGCCGCGATACCGCCTTCGTCGGCCGGCTGGAGGACGAGCAGGGCAAGTTCAACCTGCGCAACCTGGTGTTCGAAGGACGGCTGCACCAGGACGGCGTGGAGGAACTGCTGCGCCTGTGCGCCCTGGTTGGCGTGGCGCCCGAGGTGGGCATGGCCATCGCCCAGCGCATGCTCGATTCGCAACCGGGGGCGGCGTCGGGCTCGGCGCTGCCGGCGCCGCGCGGCCTGGAGGAGCTTGCCGGCGTGGCGGGCGTGAACGTGGTGGTGCTGGCGCGGCTGCGGCGCCATGTGACGGTGCTGCCGCGCGTCACGCTGGTCAACGTCAACACCGCCAGCGCCGAAGTCATCGCGGCGCGCGTGCCGGGCATGTCGCTGGAGCAGGCCAGGGCCATGGTGGCGCAGCGCGATGGCGGCCTCTGGTTCGTCAACCAGGGCGACTTCGCCAATCGCCTGGCCAGCGCCAGCGGCGCCGGGCAGGCCGCGGGCGCCGATACAGGCAACAACGCAAGCGGCAACGCCAGCAACAACGCCCGCGGCGACACCCCCGTGGCGGCGCCGCAAGCGCCGCGCGTGGCGGTGGCCAGCGGCTGGTTCACCTTGACCGGCGCGGCCCGGCTGGGCGACGCGATCCTGCCGTTGAAGGCGCTGCTGGCGCGCACCAGCGACGGCGCCTCGCGCATCGTCTGGTCGCGGGAAGGCGCGTGATGGCCTCGATCCGCGTGCTGTTGCCGCCATTGCGCATTCTCGCGGCTGATACGCCGCTGCCCCTGGCGGTGCAAGAGAAGGCCGGCTGGCGCCGCCAGGCGCCCCTGTCCCTGGCGGAACTGGGGCGGCGCTGGCCGGGCGCGCGCGTCACCGTTTTCCTGCATCCCGAAGACCTCACGCTGACGTCGGTGTCGTTGCCGCCGCTGACGCGGGCCCGCTTGCGGATCGCGGTGGAAGGCGCGATCGAACCGCTGGCGCTGGGGGACCCCGACACCTTGCGCATCGGCCACGGCCCCCGCGACGCCGATGGGTGGGTCGCCGTGGCCTGGGTCGACGCCCAGGCGGCCGCGGATGCGCAGTCGTTGCTCTCCGCCAGCGGACTGTCGCTGGCGGCCTTCGCGCCGACGCCGTTGTGGCTGCCCGAGACCGCGTCGGGCTGGACGCTGTATTGCCTGGATGGCTACCTGGTGGCGCGCCAGCCCGACGGACGCGGCGCGCTATATGCGCTGGAAATGGCCGATGGCGACACGCCGTCGACACTGGCGCGGACGTTGGGGCCGGACGCCGCCGCTTGCGCCGCCGGCGCCCGCCAGTGGATCGGCGCCGTGCCGGCGCAGTGGCGTGGCGATGCGGCCGACCCGGTGTTGCCGGAGGCGGCCTGCGGCGTGATGGCCGATATCCCCTGGACCATCGCGGCCGCCGCCGACGGCCATGCAGCGGCCGGCGCCTGGGGCTGGGGCAGGGCGACCGCGCTGGCCATGGCGGCGGCCGCGGTATGGATGGCCGGCCTGGCATTGCAGGCAACCCGGTTGGAACATGGCGCGCAGGCCCTGCGCCAGCAACAGGCGCAGGCGTTGCGCCAGGTGTTTCCGTCGATCACCACGGTGGTCGACCCGCTGGCGCAGGCGCGCCGGCAACTGGCCGCGCGCCGCGCCGGCACGGGCGATGACTGGCGCGAACTCGGATTCCTGTTGCGGGCGGCGCGCGAACACATGGCCTTCGCCGCGGGCGACGTGCTGGCCTGGCGCTACGAGGCGGGCGGCCTGGAGCTGGACATGCCGCCCGCGGCCCGTCCCGGGACGCAGGATGCGCCCGCCGACGGCAAGCCGGCGGCTACGCCCGGCTGGGTCCAGGCGGCGCGCCAGGCGGGCTTGGCGGTCCAGGCCACCGCGACCGGTTGGCGCCTGCGCCGCGCGCCGGCGGATGCCGAGGCCGGGAAGGCAGAACGCTCATGACGCTGGCGCCTCCTCCCAGGCCGCTGGGCCTGCCGGCGCTCTGGCGCGGTCGCTGGCGCGCGCGCCGCCAGGCCTGGCAAGCCCGCGGCGTGGCGGCCTGGACGCGCCTGTCGCACAGCGAAAAACGCCTGCTGGCGCTTTGTGCCTGCGTCGTCGGCGCGGCGCTGTGCTGGCTGGCGGTGATCGAACCGTCGCTGGCGCGCATCGAGCGCAGCCGGCAAGCGCTGCGGCAGCTGGAAGCGGGCGCGCGCGAACTTGATGCCGTATTGCGCCAGGCCGGCCCGCCGCCAACGGCGCGGCAGGCGGCGGTGTCGGCCGAAACACTGGGCCGCTGGCTCGATGCGGCCGGACTGGCGGGCCGCTACGAGGTCAGCGCCGACGCCACCGGCGCCTGGCGCATTCGCTTCGACCATGCGCCCGCCGCGCCGCTGGCGGCCTGGCTGCTGGCCGGCCCGGCGCCGTTGTCGCTGGCGTTGACGCGCGTCGAACTGCAACGCCAGGACGAAGCCGAGCCCGCCGAGCCTGGCGTAGCGCCGGGCGAAGGCCTGGCCGGAGTGGTGCTGCTCGGTCCCATTTCCCCCAACGAAAGGTAATCCCGTGACGCAGTACCCCTTGCAGCGCACCGTCTACCGCGCGTCCGCCCGCCGCACCGCCGCCAGCATGGCCAAGCTGCTGGCGCTGGCGGGGTGCGCGTCCCAGCAACGGCAGGCTGGTCCCGTGGCCGAGGTATCGATCGACCGCGTGCCGCCCCTGGCATCGTCGCGGGCGCCATGAACGCGCGCGATGCCAGCCCGCGTCACAAGCTGCCCTATGCCTGGGCGCGGCAGCACCGGGCGCTGCTGCAGTGGCAGGGCGGGGGTGTCGGCGAACTGGTCATCACCGACCAGACGCCGGCCTGGGCCGTGATCGAGGCGCGGCGTCGCCATGGCCCCATGGCGCTGCGCCGCGCCGCCGACGCCGAGTTCGACGGGCTGCTGGCCGCCGCCTACGCCGATGCCGGCGACGCCGCCTCGGTGGTCGGCGCGGCCGAGAACGAGGTCGACCTGGACCGCCTGCTGCACGAGATGCCCGAGGTCACCGACCTGCTGGACGCGCAGGACGACGCGCCGGTGATCCGCATGATCAACGCGCTCTTCACGCAGGCCGCGCGCGACGGCGCCAGCGACATCCACATCGAGCCCTATGAAACCCATTCGGTGGTGCGCTACCGGGTCGACGGCGGGCTGCGCGACGTGGTCAGCCCGCGCAAGGCGTTGCACGGCGCGCTGATCTCGCGCATCAAGATCATGGCGCACCTGGACATCGCCGAAAAACGGCTGCCGCAGGACGGGCGCATCGCGCTGCGCGTGGGCGGCCGGCCGATCGACATCCGCGTTTCCACCGTGCCCACCGGCCACGGCGAACGCGCGGTGCTGCGCCTGCTGGACAAGGAGGCCGGCCGCCTGCGGCTGGAGAAGCTGGGCATGGCGCCGGGCGTGCTGCGCGAACTGGATCGCCTGGTGCACCAGCCGCATGGCATCGTGCTGGTCACCGGACCCACCGGCAGCGGCAAGACCACCACGCTGTATGCCGCGCTGGGCCAGATCGACGCCGCCACCTCGAACGTGCTGACGGTCGAGGATCCGGTGGAATACGACCTGCCGGGCATCAGCCAGATCCAGGTCAACGCCAAGATCGACATGAGCTTCGCGGTGGCGCTGCGCGCCATCCTGCGGCAGGACCCGGACGTCATCATGATCGGCGAGATCCGCGACCTGGAGACCGCGCAGATCGCGGTGCAGGCCTCGCTGACGGGCCACCTGGTGCTGGCCACGCTGCACACCAACGATGCCGTTTCGGCGCTGACGCGGCTGACCGACATGGGCGTGGAACGCTTCCTGCTGGCCTCGTCGCTGCTGGGCGTGCTGGCGCAGCGCCTGGTGCGGCGCCTGTGCCCGGACTGCCGCCGGCCATCGCCGCAGGAACCGGGCCTGTTCGAGCCGGTGGGTTGTCCGGCCTGCAACCACACGGGTTATCGCGGCCGCACCGGCATCCACGAGTTGTACATCGTCGATGACGCCCAGCGCGGCCTGATCCACGAGGGCGCAGGCGAACAGCAGCTGCGCGTGGCCGCGCAGCGCGCCGGCATGAAGCTGATGCGCGAGGACGGCCAACGCTGGGTGCTTGCCGGCCAGACCTCGCGCGAGGAAATCATCCGCG
Organism: Achromobacter sp. CSND-B12; assembly: GCF_052906545.1. NCBI lineage: Bacteria > Pseudomonadati > Pseudomonadota > Betaproteobacteria > Burkholderiales > Alcaligenaceae > Achromobacter > Achromobacter sp. CSND-B12. Next base: position 6,335,857 of record NZ_JBREGJ010000001.1, read on the forward strand.
TCACGCGGGACGGGTAGGGCGGACCATGGCGGATTTTCGTTTCGAAGCGGCCGACGCGCTCGGCAGGATCCAGCGCGGCGTGTTGAGCGCCGACAGCGCCCGCGCCGCCCGCGCGCAGCTGCGGGCCCAGGGGCTGACCGCGCTGGCGGTGCGCCTGTCGGCCCGGCGCGGAGCCGGCTCGGCGGAGCTGTTCGCCGCGCGGCTGTCCGATAGCGATCTGGCCTGGGCCACGCGCCAGCTTGCCAGCCTGCTGGCCGCTGGGCTGCCGCTGGAGGGCGCGCTGTCGGCCACCGTTGAGCAGGCCGAAAAGAAGCATATCGCCGCCACGTTTTCCGGCGTGCGCGCCGACGTGCGCGGCGGGCAACGCTTTTCCGATGCCCTGAGCGCCCGGCCGCGCGATTTCCCGCCGATCTACCGCGCCCTGATCAAGGCCGGCGAGGACTCCGGCGACCTGGCCCGCATCATGGAACGCCTGGCCGACTACATCGAGGGGCGCAATGCGCTGCGCTCGAAAGTGCTGACCGCGTTCATCTATCCGGCCATCGTCGGGGTGGTGTCGATCTGCATCGTGGTGTTCCTGCTGGCCTACGTCGTGCCGCAGGTGGTCAGCGCCTTTTCGCAGGCCCGCCAGGAGCTGCCCTGGATCACCCGCGCCATGCTCGCCGCCAGCGATTACGTGCGCGCCTGGGGCGGCTTGAACGCGCTGGTCGCGGCGCTGCTGTTCGGCCTGTGGCGCCTGTCGCAGCGCGCCGAGGCGGCGCGGCTCGCGTGGCACGGGCGCATCCTGCGGCTGCCGATGATCGGCCGCTTCGCGCTGGGCGTGAACACCGCGCGTTTCGCCGCCACGCTGGCGATCCTGGCCGATGCCGGCGTGCCGCTGCTGCGCGCGCTGGACGCCGCGCGGCAGACGCTGGCCAACGACTGCCTGCGCCGCGCGGTGCTCGACGCCACCGAACGCATCGAAGGCGGGTCGGGCCTGGGCGCGGCGCTGCGCCAGCAGAAGGTGTTTCCGCCGCTGCTCTGCCACCTGGTCGCCAGCGGCGAGAAGACCGGCACGCTGGCGCGCATGCTGGACCGCGCCGCGCAGACGCTGTCCGCCGACATCGAGCGGCGCGCCATGGCCATGACGGCGATGCTCGAACCGCTGATGATCCTGATCATGGGCGGGGTGGTGCTGACCATCGTGCTGGCGGTGATGCTGCCGATCATGGAGATCAACCAGATGGTGGGCTGAGACGGTATCGACACGCGCGCCGCAACGTGAAAGCGCAATCCGCGCGGGCGTAGCGAACTCCGCACATCTCCGCACATTCTTACCTCACTCCACACCTTTTTTCCCGTCGCTGTCACCTCGTCTGATCAACATGTCTCCAACGCGTCAGGCCGGTCTTTGCAGAGCGCTGCCGGATGCGTTCTCGGGTCCATTCGTTCTTTTCTCCCCACGCAGTTCTCTCCTAAACGAGTGCAAGGAGCAAGACATGTTCAATCGCAATTCCCTGGTCGCCGCGCTGTCGGCGGTCGGCATGCTGTCCCTGTCGGGCGCCGCCCTGGCGCAACAGGTCGTGGTGTCGGGTGGCGCGACGCTGCCCCAACCGCTGTACCAGGATGAAATCAACAGCTTCCCGGCGTCGACCTTCAAGGCCTACGTCGGCAAGGGCAGCGGCGCGGGCAAGACCGCCTTCCTGACCAACAGCGCCGTCGGCTTCGACAGCACCGGCGTGGTCCACTGGATCGGCAGCGACTCGATCCTGACCCAGACCCAGATCAACGACTACCTGACGACCGGCCTGGGCAAGATCGGCAACACCTCGGGCCATGGCCCGCTGGTCCAGATCCCGTCGGTGGGCACGCCCGTGACGATCTCGTACAAGGGTCCCGCGGCCGGCGTCACGCTGAACAAGGCTCAGCTGTGCGGCGTGCTGTCGGGCAAGTACACCAAGTGGAGCGACGTCGGTGTCTCCTCCGGCTCGGCGCCCGACGCCTTCACGGTGATCTACCGTTCGGACAGCAGCGGCACCACCGAACTGTTGACCCGCCACCTGCAGGCCGTCTGCGGCACCGACGCCAACGTCGCGTTCAGCGGCAAGAGCACCTTCGCCCAGGAATTCCCGGGCAACACGCCGCCGGCCAACTTCCTGGCCGCCGCCGGCAGCGGCGGCGTGGCCACGGCGATCAGCGCCCAGGCCTCGGCCATCACCTACCTGAGCCCGGATCCCTCCTTCACCGTTGCGCTCGAGCAGGCCTCGCTGATCAACAAGAACAACAGCGTGGCGTACGCGCCGACCTCGGCCAACGTCAGCACCGCCCTGGGTAGCGCGGCGGCGCTGCCGCCCGCCACCGGTGTGGTGCAACGTGACCCGGCCGGCGCCAACTGGACCGACACGAACAACCAGGCCAACCCGTTCAACTGGGTGCGTTCGACGGTCAACCCGGGTTCGGGCTACCCGATCGTGGGCTACACCAACTTCGTGTTCAGCCAGTGCTACACCGACGCGGCCGTGGCCACGGCGATCAAGAACTTCCTGACCACGCACTACTCGACCGCCAACTCGACCGTCGGTGGCAGCAACCCCGGCAAGATCGACCAGCACAAGCTGGTTCCGCTGACCCCGGCGAACCGCACGCGCGTGCTGGCCGCCTTCATCAACGGCACCACCGCCAACCTGAACATCAACAACGCGACGGTTTGCGGCAGCTACGCCGGCCGTGGTTGATTTCACGATGGTTCGCTAGCACTGGCCGTCAAGGCAGAGCGGGGCGGAGCAACCGGCAACGGGGCTTCGCCCTTTTTTTCCAGGGCGCGGCGCTACATGCCGGCAGGCGCCCGATGCCCGGAGTTCGCCATGAGCAAGTACCTTCTCCGCTTCGCCACGCTGTGCCTGCTGGCCCAGGCCTGCATCCACGGCGCGGCCGCCGGCCAGACGATAGTCTCGGGCGGCGCCAGCTTGCCCCTGCCGCTGTACCAGGAGACCCTCGCCAAACTCCCGCCGGGGATTTTTCCGTCCTACGTGGGCACGGGCAGCACGGCCGGATTGCGCGCGTTCCTGCTCAATACCGCGGACACGTTCGGCCGCAACGGGGCAGTCCACTGGATTGGCAGCGAGACGCCGTTGACCCAGGCGCAGATCGCCGACTACCTGGTCCAGGGTTGGGGCCGGCAGGGCGACCCCGCCGGCCATGGACCGTTGATCCAGATTCCGGCCGCGTATGTGGCCGTCACGATTTCCTACAAGGGCCCGTCGCAGCCCGTCACGCTGAGTTCCCGGCAGCTTTGCGCGATCTTCTCGGGCATGGTGGATCGCTGGAGCCAGTTGGGTGTGTCGGTGCCGCCCTCGCTGGACGCCTTCAAGCTGGTCTACCGTGCAGACGGCAGCGGCACTACCGCGTTACTGACCCGTCATCTGCGTGCCGTCTGCGAAACCGGCGGCGCCTTGCGGTTCACTGGCAAGAGTGTGTTCCGGGAGGAGTTCCCGCCCGGGCCCTTGCCGGCCCATTTCGTCGAGGCGCATGGAGACGACGGCGCCGCCCCGGCGATGGCGGGGAATGTCTCGGCCATCACCTATATCGGACCGGACCCCGCCTACACCGCCGGCATCAAACAGGCCTGGCTGGTCAACCTGCATGATGGGGTGGCCTACCTGCCGACGTCCGCCAATGTCCTCGCGGCAATGGAATCGACCGGCGCGCCGGCGCTGCCCAACGGCACGGCGGTGGGGCGCGGTCCGGGCGCGCCGGGCTGGTCGTCGTCGGACAATCCGGGCAATCCGGCCAACTGGGTGCGGATCGTGGCGGATCCGCCCGGCGGCTATCCGATCGTGGGCTCCACCAACCTGGTGCTGAGCCAGTGCTATGCCGATACCATCGTCACGAGCGCCTTGCGGGTGTTTCTCAAGCGCCTGTACGAGGACCCCGCGGCCATCGCCAGCCATCAGTTGACGCCGCTGCCCGCCACGCTGCGCGCGCACCTGCTGGCCACCTTCGTCAGCCCCGCGGGGACGCCGGCGCGCTTGAACCTCGGCAATGCGGCCGTGTGCGGCGACGTCGCCGGCCGTGGCTGAGGCGCGCGCCGCACTGTTACGCCACTCCACACCTTTTTTCCCGCCGCTGTCATCTGGCGGACACATCATTGCCGGTGTCGCGGCCATTTGCCGCGCGTTCGCGCATGCCGCGAGCGCGCCCGGCCCGGCACCCATATCGACAGCCGCCTTTCGTAGCGGCGCATACCCAGGATCAGAGATACGGCATGAACCAGCAGACAGGCAGCGTGACCCGACTTGGCAAGGGCGGACAACGGGGCGCCCCCGCATTCCGGCTGTCGCCAGCCATGCACGCCCTGGTCCTCGCCCTGTCGGCGGCGCCGGCGCTGGCGGCCGGCCCGGCGTTCGGTCCTGGCTGGTTCTCCGACAAGCGCGCCACGCAGGCGCAGACCGCGGCGACCGGGCGCCTGCCCGGCGGCGGCCTGGCCGGCATTCCGTCGACGCTGCGCGACCAGCAGCGCGCCAGCCAGCAGCTGCAGCGCTCGCTCGCCAACCTGAACCGGGGCGCGGCGGCGATCGCGGCGCAGCAGGCGGCCCAGGCCGCGGCGCGCCAGGCGGCGCTGAACCAGGGGTCGCCGGTGCCGGACGGGATGGCCGAAGACGGGTTGAAGGTCGACACCAATCCGCTGACTGCCGGCTGGCTCAATGCGCGTCCCTTGACGCCCGGCTCGCAATCCTCGCGCGGCGGCCGCACCGTCGTCACGGTCGACCAGACCGCCGACAAGGCCATCCTGAATTGGGAGACCTTCAACGTCGGCCGCAACACCACCGTATCGTTCAAGCAGCAGGCCAGTTCGTGGTCGGTGCTGAACCGGGTCAACGACCCGCGCGCGCGGCCCAGCCAGATACAGGGCCAGATCGAAGCACCCGGCACCGTCATGATCGTCAACCGCAACGGCATCGTCTTCAGCGGTTCCAGCCAGGTCAATACGCGCAACCTGGTCGCCGCCGCGGTGGGGATGAGCGACGCCCAGTTCCGCAGCGGCCTGTACAGTGGCAAGACGGGTGAAAGCGCCAACGAGCGCTACACGCCCAGCTTCGGCAACGACCTGGTCGGCCAGGGCGACGCCGCCCGCGCCGGCAACGCCACCGGCGACGTGCGCGTCGAGGCCGGCGCGCGCATCCAGACCAGCGCGCCTGGCGGCGTCACCCAGGGCGGCGGCTACGTCCTGCTGCTGGGCCGCGAAGTCCACAACGCCGGCCAGATCACGACGCCGAGCGGCCAGACGGTGCTGGCGGCGGGCGACACCTTCATCATCCGCCGCGGCCTGGGATCGGACGCCAATGTCCGTTCCACCACCCGTGGCAACGAGGTATCGGCGCGCCGCAATGCGGGCAGCCAGGCGGGCGTGGCGGCCAACACCGGCCTGATCCAGTCGCCCTTGGGCGACATCACGCTGACCGGACACGAGGTCCGCCAGCAGGGCGCGGCCATCGCCACCACGTCGGTGACCACGCGCGGCACGGTGCATCTGCTGAATTCGGCCAGCGACGCCAGCGGCAGCGTCGTGTTCGGCCGGGATTCCACCACCGCCATCCTGATCGAGAACGACGGCACCGTCGCGCTGGATGCGCAGCGCGACACGCTGGTGCGTCCAGCGCCGGAGGAGGGCGACAATCATCGGACCGCGGGCCAGGCTTTCGATCACCTGAGCGCCTTGCCCGATCGCCGCGACCAGTCGCGCATCGAGGTGACCAGCGGCGGCACGGTCGAGGCCCGGGACGGCGCGCTGGCGCTGGCCACGGGGGGGCAGATCGCCATCGCGGCCAATCGCCGCACGCTGCTCAACGACGGTGCGTTGCTGGACGTCGCCGGCGCGGTCGGCGTCAAGGTGACGATGGAATCCAACAACCTCAAGATCAATATCCAGGGCAACGAACTGCGCGACGCGCCGCTCAACCGCGATGGCAAGGTCTTGAACAACAGCGAAATCTGGATCGACCGCCGCGCGCTGGTGCAGGTGGCCAAGGGCGTGAACGGCTATGAACGCGAGCGCTGGTACACCGCCGGCGGGCTGCTGGAGGTGGGCGGCTACCTGGGCACCGAGCGCCACGGCATCGGCGAGTGGGCGGCGATCGGCGGCACGGTGACGGTGGAGGGCGGCGAGCTGGTCGCCCGCCGGGGGGCGCTCATCAACATCTCGGGCGGCACGCTGGACGTGGCGGGCGGCAACATCCAGCAGAGCTGGCTGCGGGGCGAGGACGGCCGCCTGTACGAAGTCTCGCGCGCGCCCGGCGACCTGCTCTACAAGGGCCTGTATCGCGGCTTCGAAGACACCCACGCGCGCTGGGGCCAGAGCGCCACCCGCTATTTCTACAGCGCCTTGCTGGCGCCCCGGCAGCGCTACGAAGACGGCTATACGGCCGGACGCGACGCGGGCCGCCTGGTCATCGGCACGCGCACCGCGGTGATGGAAGGCAGTATCGTGGGCGAGGCCTTCCAGGGCGAACGCCAGACCCAGGCGCGACAGGCGGTGGAGGCGGGCCTGCGGCAGCAGACCGGCTACCAGCAGTCGCAGCTGGCCCGGGCGCAGGCGGGTCAATTGATCGTTGGCCGCTATGTGGCACGCCAGATCACCAGCGCAACGACGACTTCGTGGGGGTACGACCTGGCGGCCGCGGCCAGCCAGATCCTGTTCACCGATGCCATGCCGCCGCTGGCCGACCGGCTCGGGCTGGACGACGCCATGCCGGCCGAACGCCGCGACAGCGTGTGGCTCGATGCCGCGGCGCTGAGCCGCGCGGGCCTGGGCCAGGTCACCGCCGTGGCGGCGCGGGACGTGACGGTCGGGCACGATCTGCGGGTCACGTCCGGGGGCCTGATCGAGCTATACGCGCCGAACGTCTCCATCCAGGGCGACCTGACGGCGCGCGGCGGCCGCGTGGCTGCCGGCAATGTGCTGCAGAGCGTCGAACGCGAGGTTTTCCTGGCGCCGGCCGCCAATACCTCGGCGCGGGTCGAGGTCGCGCCCGGCACAAGCATCGATGTCAGCGGCCTGTGGGCCAATCTGCGGCGCGCGCCGCAAGACGTCGATGCGCTGGCCTGGCGCAATGGCGGGCAGATCGCGCTGCGCGGCACCGGCGCGGTTGCCGTGGCGGCGGGCAGCGTGCTGGATGCGCGTTCGGGCGCGACCCTGGACGTCAAGGGCCGGCTGAGCGGCGGCAAGGGCGGCGACGTGGCGCTGGAGCAGGTGGCGCTGAACGGCAGCGTGCCCGGTCCGGGACCCGTGGGGGTGTCGCTGGCCGGCACGGTATATGGCTACGGCGTCAACGGCGGCGGCACCCTGCGGGTCGGCGCCAACCGCGTGTTGATCAGCGATGCTGCGGATGCCGATGCCGGCGCCGATGGCCTGGTGTTGCGCGGCGACCTGTTCCAGCGCGGGTTCGCGCGCTACGACATCAACGGCGCGCAGGGCTTGACCGTTGCCGACGGCATGGCGCTGGACGTGGCGATGCCGGTCTATCGTCCCAGGTCCGAGACGCCGGCCCCGCAGCTGGCCGGCTTCGATGACGCGCTGACGCTGTGGACGCCGCCGTTGTTCCAGGAGAATGCCGTCACCGGCCGGATGAGCCAGCGGCTCGGGGCCAGCCTGTCGCTGTCCGCCTTCGTTGCGGCGACGCCGCAGACGGTGGGCGCCTTGCGGATCGGCCAGGATGCCGTGCTGCGGGTCGACCCAGGCCAGACCATCCGCCTGCAATCGCGCGGGCTGATGCGGGTGCAAGGCACGCTGCAAGCGCCCGGCGGCCAGATCGTGGTGGCGCGGGGCGCGGATGACCAGGGGGCCACCGCGCAGCTGGGCGGCCTGCCTAACTCGGTCTGGATCGAATCGGGCGCGAGGCTCGACGTGGGCGGCATTGCGGCGACGGCCGTGGACGCCCGTGGCCGCCGCTACGGCAAGCAGCTCGATGGCGGGCGCATCGCCATCGACGGCGAGTTCGTCGTCATTCGGCCGGGCGCGGTGCTGGAAGCGTCGGGTTCGGCGATGACCGTGGACGTTCCGGTGAATGACGGCGCCGGCGCGGGCGCCAGGCGGGTTGACGGCAAGGGCGGCGAGATCGCGCTGGCTGCCACCGCCGGCCTCTACCTGGATGGCGCGATGCGGGCCGCGGCGGGCGGCGCCAGCGCCGCGGGCGGAGCCCTGTCGCTGAAGCTGGAAACCCCGCTGTACGCGACCGGCACGCAGCAGGCCCTGATACGGCCGCGTGAGCTGCGCATTTCGCAGGCGGCGGGCGCGAGCCTGCTGCCGGCCGGCATCACCCCGGAAAGCGCCGCGCTGGACTATGGCTTGGGCCGCATTGGCGTGGACCAGATCGCGGCGGGCGGCTTTGGCGACGTGTCGCTGTATGCGCGCGACCTGTTGACCTTCGACGGCGACGTGACGCTGCAGGCGCGGCAATCGATCAGCCTGTACCAGGGCGCGCTGGGCAACACCCGGGCGGGCGCCACCGTCCGCATCATCGCGCCCTATGTGCTGTTGAGCGGCCGCACCAACCTGACTCCCGCGATCGTGCAGCAGGTCGAGGCCACGCTCAACGCGTGGACGCCGTCGACGCTACCGGGCGCCGCGCTGTTTGAAGTCGACGCCGACCAGATCGATATCCGCAACCGCGTCAATGCCGGCATGTCCGGCGCGGCCAGGCTGGGCGGCGGCAGCCAGCTGGCCATCGAACGTCGTGGCTACGACAACGTGGCCCTGCGCAGCCGGGGTGACCTGCGGTTCCTGGCCACCGCGGGCGCCACCGACATCCCCATCAGCGGGCAGAGCGACACCAGCGCCGTCCTGACGGCGGGCAACCTGCTGCTGGCCGGGCAGCGGGTCTATCCCGCCACGGGCGCGAAGGGGTTGGCGGTGGCCGGGTGGCGCGGCGGCGTTCCCTATGACGCCGACGCGGTGCTGCGGATCGAGGGCGTGGCCGGTCCGCAGGCTGGCGCCGCGCCGCTGTCCGTGTTCGGCGCGCTGACCTTGAACGCGCCCAACGTGGAGCAGGGCGGCAACGTGTTTGCGCCGTTGGGACGTATCGTCATGGGCATCGGCATCAACGGCGATACCCGCCAGGTGCGGCTGCTGCCCGGCAGCCTGACGTCCGTCAGCGCGGCTGGCCTCACCGTGCCCTATGGCGGCACCGTCGACGGCCTGAGCTATCTTTATCAAGGCGTGCCGGTGGAGGCCGCGGGCGTCGGCGGCATGAGCGTCTTCGGGGTGATGCGCGGCATTTCCCTGCTGGGTGGATCGATCACGGTGGATGCCGGCGCGGTCATCGACCTGTCCGGCGGAGGCACCTTGGCGGGCGCGGGATTCATCAGCGGGCGAGGCGGCTCCACCGATCCGCTGTTCCATCCCTTGCCGCGGTTCGATGGCGTGAGCGGCAAATTCGACCTGCCGGCGCTGTCGGACCGGCCGGTCTACGCGATCATGCCGGGCCTGGCCGACGGCTACGCGCCGGTGGCGCCGCGCGACGAAGCCAGCGGCTACGCAGGCTCGCGTCCGCGCGCCGGAGAGACCATCACGATCGGCGCCGGCGTGCCCGGCCTGCCCGCGGGTACCTATACCTTGCTGCCGTCCTACTACGCCCTGTTGCCCGGCGCCTATCGCGTCGAGCTGGGGCAGGGCGCGCTGGGCGGCAACGCCAGTACGCTGCGGGGGGGATCCTGGTCGGTCGCGGCCATCCGCGGCCTGTCCAACACCGGCGCCGTGGATGCCATGCCGCGGCAGGCGCTGGTCACCCCCGGCGACGTGCTGCGGCGGCATGCCCAGTACAACGAGATGGACTACAGCGCCTTCGTGCTGGCCGAGGCCGCGCGCAGTGGCCAGCCGCGGCCGATGCTGCCCACCGACGCGGCGGCGCTGGAGTTCAACTATCGCAACCTGCCCGGCGCCGGGCCGGCGCTGCGGTTCGACGGCCAGGCCCGCTTCACGCCCGCCAGGGACGGCTATGGCGGCCAGTTGCTGGTTCGCACCAACGGCGCGGCGCTCGAGATCGTCAACGACGCGTCCACGGCCTCGCCGGCCGGCATCGCGCTGCGGGACAGGGATCTGAACGCGGTGGCCGCCAACCGCCTGTCGCTCGGCGGCTGGGCGTACCAGCCGGTGACGGCGGGAGACCGCCAGCTGGGCACGGCAGCCGGCTCCGGCGGCGACGTCATCGTGCGCGCCGGCGCCCAGTTGCGCGCGCCCGAAGTGCTGCTGATCGTCGACCAGGCGAAGTCGATCGTGGTCGAACGCGGCGCGGCCATCAATACGCTGGGGATGGGCGCCGCCCCTTATGACGCGCGCCAGGGCTACCGGTTCGGCAGCGCGGGAGGAAACAACAGCATCCTGGCCATCTCCAATGGCTGGCTGGATTTCGGCAATGGGCTGGGCGCGCAATCCGGCCGCATCGAGCTTGGCGCCTGCCCGGCGACAGCCTGCGCAGGCACGACCCAGCTTTACTCCGATGGCACGGTGGTCTTTGGCAGCAACAATCTGGTGCTGCACGACGCCTTGCGCTATGGCACCCGCAACCTGGTGGTGGCCGCCAGCAGCCTGAACGCGGGCGGCGATGCCGCGCTGGCGGACGCGATGGCGCGCGGCGTTCTGCCCGCGGGGCTGCGCCTGTCGCAGGACCTGTTGCGCCGCCTGCTGGACGGCGACACCAGCGTCGGCGCGCCGGCGCTGGAACGGGTGATCTTCTCGTTGCGCGACTCGGTCAATTTCTTCGGCAACGTCAATCTGAGCACACTGGATGCCGCCACCGGCAGCTCCAGCCTGGCGCAATTGGTGCTGAACACGCCCGCCATCTACGGCTACGGCGGCGCCGGCGACGTCGCCACCCTGTCCACCGACACGCTGGTCTGGAACGGCGTCGCCAACGCCGAGCCTGCCCCGATCGCGGCCGGCGGGGCGGGAACCGGCCTGGGCACGCTGAACCTGAGCGCGCGCCGGATCGTGCTGGGCGACGCCAACGGCGCGCTGCAGGTGCCGCACCAGCAGATGCGGCGCCAGGCGCTGGGCTTCGCCAGCGTGCGGATGGATGCCGCCGAGCAGATCACCGCGGGCGGCGAGGGCAGCCTGGAGGTCTACCAGGCGCGCGGCGACTTCGTCGATGGCAAGTTCCAGTACCAGGGCGGCTCGTTGCTGTTGCGCACGCCCATGCTCACGGGCGGCAACGGCTCGGTCACGCGCCTGACGGCGGGCGACCTGCTGCAATTGACGGGCACCGGCGCGGCGCCGGCCGACGCCGCCGCGCCGTGGGGCGCCACGCTGACCCTGCAAGGCGGCAAAGTCGAGCTGGACAGCGCCATCGTGCTGCCCAGCGGCAAGCTGGTGGCGCAGGCCGAGCATGGCCTGACGCTGGCCAGCCGGGCGCGGCTCGAGCTGGGCGGTCGCGCCGTGACCCTGGGCGACCAGACGCGCTATGGCTGGGGCGGCGACGTGGAGCTCGAAAGCCGCAAAGGGGATATCGTCCAGGCGGCCGGGTCCATCATCGATCTGTCGGCGCGCTACAACCAGGCCGGCAGGCTCACGGCCACGGCGCTGGACGCCGGCGCCGGCCTGATCGACCTGCGCGGCGCCATCAAGGGGCAGTCCAGCGGCGAGTACGATGCCGGCGGCACCCTGGTGCCGTTCGAGGCCGGCGGCATCGCGCTGCGGGCCCAGGCCATCGCCGACTTCGTGGCGCTGAACCAGCGCCTGACCGAAGGCGGCGTGACCGGCTCGCGCGCCTTCCAGCTCAAGCGCGGCGACCTGGTGATCGGCAATGAAATCAAGGCCCGGCGGATCAACATCGCGGTCGACGGCGGCAGCTTGACGGTCAATGGCGTGGTCGACGCCGGCGGCGCGCAGGTCGGCAGCATCCGCCTGTCGGCCCGGCGCGACCTGATCGTCAACGGCCTGCTGGACGCGCACGGCGCCTTGCTGCGCGTGGACAGCCGGGGCGACATCATCGACAGCCCCAACCGCGCGGTGGTCGAACTGACCGCCACGCAGGGCCGTCTGGTGCTCGGCGCCAACGCGGCCATCGACCTGCGGGCCGGCACCGGCGTGGCGGCGGGCAATGGCCCCGGCCAGCATGATGGCCGCCCGCGCGGCACGCTGGACCTGAACGCGCCGCGCCTGGGCGCCGATGACGTGGCGCTGGACATCCTCGGCACACCCAACGTGCTGGGCGCCGAGCGCATGTCGGTCAATGCCTTCCGGCGCTACGACGACGCGCCCCTCGCCACGGCCCCGGACATCACCGGCCGCACGCCGCAGGTGATCACCCAAGCCTATCTGGACCAGATCGACGCGGACAGCGTCACCTACATGAACGCCGCGCTGGCCAACGCCGCGCTGGGCGCGCGGCTGCGGGGCTACGGGTTGCGCCCCGGCGTGGAGATCGTCAGCCGCGCCGCCGACGGCGATCTGCGCGTCGAGGGCGACCTGGACCTGTCGAACTACCGCTATGGCCCCGACGCGGACCGCAATGATCCGGCGCGCCGCGGCTTCGGCGCGGCCGGCGTGCTGCTGGTGCGCGCCAAGGGCGACCTGAACATCTACGGCAGCATCACCGACGGTTTCGCGCCGCCGCTGGGCACCGATGACGACGTCCGCGCCTGGCGCCTGATCGGCCGGGCGGGGCCGGATGACGCCAATGGCGTCGACGTGGCCGGCCAAAGCCTGATCCTGACGCGCGCGGTCACGCTGGCCGGCGGCACGGTGTTTCCCAACACCGGGACCGAATCGCTGAATTTCGACCTGCCGATCCAGCCCAACACCATCAAGGCCAACGCGCGCCTGCCGGCCCAGGTCGAACTGGCCCAGCCCCTGACCCTGGCGGCCGGCACCGTGCTGGAGGCCGACGTGCGCGCGGCGGACGGCACGCTCTACGCCAAGGGCAGCGTGCTGCCGGCCGCCTTGACGCTGACGGCCGGCGCCCGCCTGGGCGCGGGCATGGCATTGAACCAGGCGATCTCCGTGCGGACCTTCACCGTGCCCAAAGGCACGCCGCTGTCGATCTTCAATGCCCCGCTGGCCCTGGCCGCCGACCTGCCGCTGGCGGCCGGCGCCTACCTGCCCAGCGGAACCGACCTGCGCTTCAACGGCAGCACTGTGGAACTGCGGGACCTGAACGCCGATGGGGTACAGGGCCGCATCTGGGCCGTCGCGCCCATGCTGGGCCGGGGCGCTTCGTCCTGGAGTCTGCGGCTGGCGGGCGGCGCCGACCTGGATTCGGCCGACACCCGCGCGCTGCTGCCGGCTTTCCAGTTGGGCGACCGCGGGCATGTGAAGCTGTCGGATCCGCATTACCTGCAGGACCTGAGCTTCGGCCTGTTGGGCGAATCGCCCATCTTCAGCGTGATCCGCACCGGCCGCGGCGATCTCGACATCCTGGCCGGCGGCAACTTCCAGCAGGGTTCCTACTACGGCATCTACACCGCCGGCACGCCGTCGGACGCCGTGCGCGACGCCCAGGGCAATCCCATTCTCGATGCGCTGGGCAGGGACGCCTACAACCTGCCGCGCGCCTATGACGAGCTGATGAGCCAGACGGACGGCTACGGCTCGGTGCTGGGCGCCGCCGCGGCCAGCTACGAGCCGCTCGTCACCGGCGGCCAATACGCCGCCTGGTATCCCGAGCGCGGCGGCGACCTGCTGCTGAATGTGCAAGGCGACATGCGCGGCGCGGTGCGCGGCCTGCCGTCGAAGTTCGACGGCCAGGATCCCCGTGGCGCGGCGCCCGCGCCGGGAAGCTACCCCGGCTATTGGCTGTGGCGCCAGGGCGGCGCCGGCATCGGCCAGCAGACGGCCTGGTGGATCAACTTCGGGACCTACCTGCCGTCGCCGTACTTCTCCACGTTCTACACCCCGGGCGTATCGGTGGAGGGCTTTACCGGCTTCGGCACGCTCGGTGGCGGCAATCTGTCGGTCAATGTGGGCGGCGACGCAGGCGTGCTGACCCAGCCCGTGGCGTTGCAGAATACCTATCCCACCATGCAGGGTCTGGCGCTTGCCGTGGGCAGCACCGGGCGGATCACGCCGGACGGCAAGCGTGTGTCCACCGGTGGCGGGGACTTGAGCCTGCGCGTCGGCGGCGCGCTGAATCCCTTGCGAACCAGCTCGAGCGATGGGGTCAATGACATTTCCGCGCCGTACTCCGATCTGAACGGCGTCCTGACCAACCTGCGCGGCGCCATCAAGGTGGATGCGCGCAGCATCGGACGGGTCGATCCGCTGTATCGGGCGGTGGACCGATCGGATTCCCGTGGCCTGGACCCATTGCGTCCCACGCTGGCGGCGCCATCCGGCGGTCCGGCCATCGTGGCCGGCGACGCCACCGCCGCGCTGAACGCACGCGGGGATCTGGTCCTGGGCGGCGTGGGCGATGCCGGCAGGATGTACCAGCTGTCGGCCACCCCCTTCATTCACGAGGGCGTGGAACAGCCGGGCGGGGCCAATAGCTGGTTCTCGTTGTGGACGGCGAGGACCTCGCTGGACCTGTTCGCCGCGGGCGGCGCCTTGACGCCGATCACCGCCGCCCACAACGACAACCTGGCGACCAAGAACCAGTACCAATACAGTGCCAGTGGGTATGCGAACGTCTTTGCCTATCCTTCGCGCGTCAGCGTGGTGGCAGCATCGGGCAGCATTTTCTATCACGCCAGCTCAGCCAACGCCGCAACGGAATGGTCCTTTGCTCCGGGAAGCCAGGGCAGCGTGGAAATGCTTGCGCGCGACGGCCTCTATGGCGGCGGCTATCGCACCGGCGTGTCGGGCGCGGACCCGATGTCGATCGCGGCGCCGGAACGCCCCGCCTACCAGGCCACATGGGACAGCGGGGCGGTCAGTGCCGGCAACGCCGTGGGCCTGGAGGGCGGCCTGCTCGCCTTCGGCACGGACTCGGCGGCGGGGCGTCCCGCCCTGTCCAACGCGGGGATCGCGCGCTTCTATGCGGGTGGCGACATCGTGGGCCTGTCTACCGGCAGCACGATAACGACCAAGGACGGCATCGAGTACCACGCCGCCCGTCCCGTCAGCATCCAGGCCGGCGGCGACATCGTCAACCTCAAGGCCCTGGTCCTGAATCACCAACCCAACGACGTTTCCCGCATCGTCGCCGGCCGTGACATCCTCTATGCCAACGTCGACGTGGCCGGCCCTGGCTGGCTGGAAGTCAGCGCCGGCCGCAACCTGACGCAGGAAGACAAGGGCCGCCTCACCAGCATCGGCCCGATCAACGGCGGGCAGACCACCGGCAAGGGCGGCGCAGGCATCGTCGCCAGCGCCGGCGGCCAAGGCGACTACGCGGCGTTTGCGCGCCGCTACCTGGACCCGGCCAATCGCGCCGATCCGGGCCAGCCGCTGTCCGGCCAGGCGGGCAAGACGGCCAAGACCTACGAAGGCGAACTGCTCGACTGGCTGCGCGCGCAGCATGGCTACGGCGGCGCCGCGGACGGGGCGCGCGCCTATTTCGATGCGCTGCCGGCCGAGCAGCAGCGCGTGTTCCTGCGCCAGGTCTACTACGCCGAACTGACGGCGGGCGGCCGCGAGTACAACGACCCGATCGGGCCGCGCGCCGGCAGCTACGCCCGCGGTCGCCAGGCGATCGCCGAGCTGTACCCGACGACCGGCGCGGATGGCCGGCCGATCCGCTACCAGGGCGACATCACGCTGTTCGGCGGCTCCGGCATCCAGACGCTGTACGGCGGCTCGATCCACCTGATGGCGCCGGGCGGCCAGGTGGTCTTCGGCGTCGAGGGCGTGGCGCCGCCGTCCACCGCCGGCATCATCACCCAGGGCGCCGGCGACATCCAGATGTACGCCAAGGGCAGCATCCTGCTGGGCCAGAGCCGGGTCATGACCACTTTTGGCGGCAACATCCTGGGCTGGTCGGCCGAGGGCGACATCAACAGCGGCCGGGGCGCCAAGAGCACCGTGGTGTATACGCCGCAGCGGCGCCTGTATGACGACGTCGGCAACGTGACGCTGTCGCCCACCGTGCCCAGCACCGGCGCGGGGATCGCCACCCTCAATCCGATTCCAGAGGTGCCGCCGGGCGACGTCGACCTGGTGGCGCCGTTGGGCACCATCGACGCGGGCGAGGCGGGCATCCGCTACTCGGGCAACGTCAACCTGGCGGCGCTGCAGGTGGTCAACGCGGCCAACGTGGTGGGGCAGGGCAAGGCCACCGGCGTGCCGGCGCTGGCGGCGGTGAACGTCGCGGCGTTGACCAGCGCCAGCGCGGCCGCGGCGGGGGCGACCCAGGGCGCGCAGGAGACCTCGCGCCAGCAGCAGGCGGCGGCGCGCCGCAACCTGCCGTCCATCATCAGCGTGCAGATCCTGGGCAATGGCAGCGAGCCGCTGTCGGGCGCGGGATCGCCCGGCGCCACCGCGCCGGCCGGCCGCAATCCGGGGCCGGGCGCGGCGGCCGCGACACAGGGCTACGACCCGCGCAGCATCTTCCAGATGGTCGGCAACGGCGAGCTGGACGCGGCGCAGAAGGCCCGCCTGACCGAACCGGAGCAGCGTGGCCTGTCAGGTGGCTAAGAGCTGGAAAGCTGACGATCCGCTGTCATGCCGCAGTCACAAGCGCGACCTACATTGCCCATTCACCGATTAGCACGACGTGTTGCGGCTCCCCCTCAGCCGCCGGGGCGCGACAAGGGCAGGGCATGCATCTGGAGCCAATCAGGGCGGGCAAGCGGCCGGCGCGCGGCCAGGGGCGCCATTGGTTGGGCTGGTGGATCCTGTGTGGGGTCTGCGCGGCCCTGTGCTGGCGCCCGGCCATGGCCCAGGAACCGTTGTTGCGGGTCTTCGAGTTCGACCTGCCGGCGCAACCGCTGCAATCGGCGCTCGAGCAATACAGCAATGTCACCGGCAGTTCGGTGGTGTATCGCGCCGCGTTGGCGGTGGGGCGGCGTTCGGCCGCGGTCAAGGGAATCTATACGCCGGAGGCGGCTTTGCGCATGCTGATCGAAGGTTCGGGACTGGCGGCCGAATACACGGCCGCCAACGCATTCATCCTGCGACACGCCGCCCGCAAGGACCGCGCGACGTCCGCCACGCGCCGCGCCGACGGCAGCCGCGGCGCCTTCTACCGCAGCTACTACGGCGTGGTCCAGGCCGGCGTGCGCGAGGCGCTGTGCCGCAACCCCGCCACCCGTGCCGGGGACTACCGCGCGGCCATCAGTTTCGAAGTTTCGCCGATGGGCCGGGTGGAGCGGGCGCGCGTGCTCGATTCGACCGGCGACCGCGCCAAGGACGACGAGATCGTGCTGGCGCTGGATCAGGCCGTGTTCGACAAGGCGCCGCCACCGGACCTGCTGCAGCCGTTCGTGATGCTGGTCATGCCGCAGTCGCCGGAACACGACCGGGGCTGCCCGGCGTACTGACGCGCGCCGTCGATCCTTGCCCCGCGATCCATGATGCCCTCCAGCCTGTCGGTCCTGCGCGATTTCATGCTGCAACGCTACGACGACCTGAAGGCCCGCCTGACGCGGCGCCTGGGCTGCCCGGACCTGGCCAGCGACGCATTGCAGGACACCTGGCTGCGCCTCGAAGGCAAGGAGGAACTCGGCCCGGTCGACAGCCCGGGTCCCTATCTGATGCGCATGGCGGTCAATGTGGCGGTCGACCAGCAGCGCGTGGAAAACCGGCGCCTGACCGTCGCCGAGGCCGAGGTGCTGCTGCACATCGCCGACCCGGCACCCGGGCCCGAGCGTATCGCCGAGGGGCGCGCCGAACTCGATGCGCTGACCCGCGCGATGGGCGAGCTGCCGGCGCGCCAGCGCGACATCCTGCTGGCGGTACGGGTCGAGGGGCTGCCGCAGAACGACATCGCCGAACGGCTGGGCGTGTCGTTGCGCACCGTCGAACGCGAACTGCGCAACGCCCATGAGTACTGTGCGCGGCGAACACGTAAATTATTGTCACCATGAGGCGGGTTCCGGCTGCGAGAGTCGTCCTATGGATGTCAAGGGGAAAAACCGCGCGCCAACGCCCGCAGTGGCGGCGCGGCGGCATCGAGAGAGTGAGCAATGAAGACCGCAAGCCAGCCCGCCGATCGCAGACAGGCGGATATCGAACGCGAGGCCCGCGCCTGGATCCGCCTGATCGCGTCCGGGCAGGCCACGCTGCGCGAAGCCGATGCGCTCAGGCAATGGTGCGCGGCCAGCGAACGGCACGCCCAGGCTTTTGCCGCGCAGCGCCAGCTCTGGAGCCTGATGGCGCCCGCCGGCCTGGCGCTGCAACGGCAGCGCGCCCGCCAACCCGCCCGTGGCCCGGCGCAGGGCTGGGGCCGTCGCGCCTTCCTCGGCACGGCGCTGGCGGGCACTGCCGCCGCGGCCGTGGCGGCAGTGGTGGCGCCGCCCTTGCGGCTGTGGCCGGCGTGGGGCGAATGGCTGGCCGACTATCGCACCGACACCGGCGACCGGCGCCAGTTCGGCTTGGGCGAACGGGTGCAGGTGGACATGAACACCCAGACCAGCATTGCCTTGCGCTCGGAGCAGCCGGGCGCCTTGCGGGTCGAGCTGATCGCCGGCGAAGCCGCCTTCGACGGCCAGTCCTCGTCCGCCGCGTTGACCGTCGTGGCCGGGCGCGGCAGCGCCGAGGCCCGCGGCGCGCGCTTCGAGTTGCGCAACCTGGAAGGCACGGTCTGCGTCACCTGCCTGTCCGGCTCGGTGCGCGTAGCCCTGGGCAATGGCGCCACGGTGCTGGGACCGAACCAACGGCTGTTCTATGACCGGCGGGGCCTGGGCGCGGTGCAGCAGATCGATCCGGCCGAGACCTCGGCCTGGCGCCAGGGCTCGCTGGTGTTCCGGAACACGCCGCTGGCCGAGGTGGTGGCCGAGATCAACCGCTACCGCCGCGGCCGCGTGGTGCTGCTGGACGGCGCCCGCGGCGCCAGCGCGCTGAGCGGCCGCTTCGAGATCCGCGACACCGACAAGGTGCTGGTGCAGATCGAGAAGGCGTTCGGCCTGAGCGCCACGCACCTGCCGGGCAACGTGGTGGTGCTGGTCTGAGGCGCCGCGACGACGCCTTTGCCCGGCCTGGCGCGCGCGGTGGCGGGTTTGGCCCGCCCATGTCGTCCTAAGAAGGCAGGCCGCGCATATCCGCCATCGAGGGCGCATGCCGCGTCCGCGCGATGGGGAGCAGTCGTGTCGCGTAAACCGAATATCGGTATCCGGGAACTGAAGGAGAATCTGTCGGCGGTGGTGGATTCGGCATGGGAGCATCCCGTGTCGGTGCACCGTTACGGCTCGCCGTGGGTGTGGATCGTGTCGCACGAGGTCTGGTCGCGCAATACGCGCCGGGTCGAGTTCAATCCGGCCGGCCATCCGCTGGCCGCGTTGCGCGACCACGTCGATCGCGCGCTGGCGGCGAGCCAGCCGCGGCTGCACGCGGCCGCGATCCGCGCCATGCTGCGCATCGAGGCGCCGCCGCTGTTGCGGGCGCTGGTGATCCAGCTGCTCTATGGCATCGACACCGAGGCGGGCTTGCACGAGCAGGTCTCGTGCAACCTGCTGTTCCGCTGGTTCGTCGGGCTGTCGCTGGACCAGGAGATCTGGAGCCCGCAGGATTTCGGCCACGCGCTCGAACGGGCGCTGGCCAGCGCCGATATTGTCGACATCCTGGGGCGGGCGCTGGCCGGCGCGCCGGTCGCCCCCATCGAGCAGGCCACCGGCATCGCCCTGAACCGGGCGCTGCTGCGTGCCTGGCGCGAACGCGCCATCCGTCCTGATTAAAAAACCTGGCGGGTTCCGCCGCGCCGTGTCGTCTTAGGGGTACAGGCCGCGCCACACGCAGCGCGGCCAACCGGACATGGGCCCATCCGGCCCTGGGAGAGCGTTGTGTCGGCGACCGTCAACGTAGGCATGCTCGAACTGGATCGCAAGTTGTCCAAGGTGCTCGATTGCGCCAGGCAGCAACCCGTATCGGTGTCCCGCTACGGATCCCCGTGGGTCTGGGTGGTGTCGCACGAAACCTGGATCGGCCAGATCCAGCTGACCCGCTATGTGCCGCCGCGCCATCCGCTGGTGGCCTTGCGCGAGCACGTCGACGACACGCTGCGGGCGCATGCCGACCTGCTGCGCGCGGCCAGCGCCGAGTGCGGGCTGACGTTGGACGCCGCCATCCTGTGCCGCACGCATATCCTGCAATTGCTGTATCCGGCCGGCAGCAAACCGTATTTCCATGAACAGATCGCCTACAACCTGCTGTTCCGCTGGTTCGCCGGCCTGTCCGAAGGCAATGGCTGCGAATGCGCGCCCAGCTTCGATCAGGAACTGGAGGCGATCGCCGCGCATGCCGGCGTCGCCGCGCTGCTGCGCCAGGCGCTCGACGATGGCCTGCTGGCGCCCGCCAACTGGGCAATGCGCAAGCGGGCCGCCCAGCGTCCGGCCGGCACCGGACGGCGCCCGCTTGCGCCCGGGGGCAGGGCCGCCACGGAGAACCGCCATGTCCTTATGCCTTGAACCGGCGCCCCAGGCGCAGCGGCGCCGCGACGAATACTGCGCCGGCGGCGCCCTGGCGGCGCGTCCGCGGCCGGCCTGCCTGGGCGAATTCGTCGCGGCCAACTATGCGCGGCTGATGCAGGCGCTGCGCGGCCACCTGGGATGCGCCGACCTGGCCGCCGACAGCCTGCACGACGCCTGGCTGCGGCTGGCAGACGGCGCGGCGCCGCCAGCGCCCGCCATCGCCAATCCGGGCGCCTACGTGTTCCGCATGGCGTGCAACATCGCCATCGACCGGCTGCGCGCCGAACGGCCGTTCAGCGCCACCGACGTCGTGCTCGAAGACGTCGAGGACGCGGCGCCCGGCCCGCTGCGCATCGCGCAGGCGCGCTCGTCGATGCGCGGACTGATGCGCCTGATCGAGGCCTTGCCGCGGCAACAGCGCGAGATCTACATCGGCGTGCGCATCGAGGGCATGCTGCAAAGCGAGGCAGCGGCGCGCTACGGGGTGTCCGGCCGCATTGTCAGGCGCCATCTGCGCGATGCCCGCCAGCATGTCGAAAGCCAGGCGGCCCGGTTGCAGGCATGAACGGTCGCGCCGTCGCCCGGCCTTCGAGCGCCGCGCCGGCGCGCCCGGCACGCTCGCGGCGGACGCAGCGCGGCTTCACGCTGATCGAGTTGATGGTGGTGCTGGTGATCGTGGGCGTGGCCACCGCCGCGCTTGGCCTGAGCATCCGCTCCGACCCGGCGCGCCAATTGCGCGATGACGCCCAGCGGCTGGTCGAACGGCTGGCGGCGGCGCAAAGCGAGGTGCGCATCGATGGCCGCGCGATCGCCTGGCAGGCCGACGCCGACGGCTACCGTTTCGTGCGCGGCGCCTGGATGCTGGACGGGCCGGTGCCGGTGCTGGACCCGACGCGCATCGACGATTTCCCGCGCGATCCGGCGCTGCGGCCGCGGCAATGGCAGGCGGGACCGGTGCGGGTGGCGCCCGCCGTGCCGGTGCTGCTGACCCCGGAGTGGTTCGGGCAGCCGTGGCGCCTGACGCTGTCCAGCGCGGCGGGGCAGGTCGAAGTGCGCCGCGATGCCAACGGCCGCTTCCTGGTCCACTGAGCCGTCCGCCATGCAGCCGGAGCCTCGCATGATCCGTCGCGCGCCGCCGTCCCATCCGCCGCGCCCGCTGGCGCGGGCCGCGGGTTTCACGCTGCTGGAAATCCTGATCGCGCTGGCCATCGTCAGCGTGGCGCTGGCCGCCGTCATGCGCACCACCGGCATGCTGACGACCAACAACGGCGTGCTGCGCGAGCGCGCGCTGGCGCTGCTGTCGGCGCAGAACCGCCTGGTGGAACTGCAACTGGCGCCGCCGGCCCTGACCGCCAGCCGCGACAAGGCGGCCTGCCCGCAGGGCGCGCTGAACCTGGTGTGCGACAGCCGCTATGCCGACGCCCGCCAGGGCGCGCGGAGGGTCACGGTCGAGGTCTACCTGGACCAGCGCCCGACGCCGCGCCTGGCGACGCTGTCGGGAATCGTGGAGAACCGCCCGCCATGACCGGGCAGCGCCAGGCCGGCTTCACCCTGATCGAAGTCGTCATCGCCATCATGATCATGGCCGTCATCAGCCTGATCTCCTGGCGCGCCATCGACAGCGTCGCGCTGACCAGCCGCAGGCTCGACCAGCACACCGAGGAGGCGCTGGCGCTGCAGCGCGCCTTCGACCAGTTCGGGCGCGACATCGGTGCCCGCAGCCCGGACCTGGCCGAGTCCGCGGCGCCGGCCGCGCCCGAGGCGCAGGCGGCATCGGATGCGCAGGAGGCCGAGCCGCAGCCCGTGCTGCCGCAGTTGCTGCCCGAGGCGATCCGCGTGAGCGGGATGAAGACGCCGGCGCCACGCATCGACATCATCCGCGGCGCGCCCGGCCGGCCGGACGCGCGCCAGCGGGTGGTGTGGGAACGCCGCGGCGGCAACCTGATCCGCGCGGCGGGCACGCCGACCGCCCTGACGCCGCTGCCCGCGCCAGCGGCCGATGCGGCCACCGTCGTGCTGGACCAATTGCTGGATTTCAGCGTGCGGGCCTGGGCCCCGGGACGCGGCTGGGTGGCGTTGCCGGCGCAGGGCGAGCAGCCCGCGCAGGCGCTGGAACTGGTGATCTCGCGCGGCGTGCTAGGCCAGACGCCGCTGCGCTACCGGCGCGTGCTGTTGCTGCATTGAAGCGCCGTCGCGCAACTGACGCACAGGCCGCGTAGCATCGATCGAGTCGATATGTTCAATGCGTTCGATGCGTTCAACACGCCGGCGCGGCGGCCTGCCGCGCGACTGCCCGGATTCACGGGTCCTCCAACCAGGAGCTTGCCGCCATGGCCTTGAACTTGCGTGTCGCCCCTTCCCACGTGGCCAGCCTGGCGGGCGCGGCCGCCCTGGTCGCCGGGCTGGCCTGGTGGGGCTGGCGCCTGAGCCAACCCGTCACGTCCGCGCCCGTCGTCGCGGTGCCGGCCGTCGCGGTGACGGAAGACGGCGCCGCCGAGGTCGCGGCCTGGATGGCGCCCGGTCCGGCGCGGCTGGATGTGCGGGTGGCCGGCGCGCTGGCCGGCGCAGGCCGTGGCGCGGCCGTGCTGTCGGTCAATGGCGGGCCGGCGCAGGCCTACGCCATCGGCGACCGGCTGACCCGGTCGGCGCGCCTGGTGGGCATCGATGCGCAGGGGTTGGTGGTCGAGCATGGCGGGCGCGAAGTGCGCCTGCCGTTGCCGGTGCTGGCCGGCGACGACGGCGAAGGCATCAAGCGCGTGCCGATGCCCTGACGCCGCGCCGCGGGCGCGGGCTACAGGCCCAGTTCGGACAGGCCCGGGTGGTCGTCCGGCCGGCGGCCCAGCGGCCAGCGGAACTTGCGATCGGCTTCCTGGATCGGCAGGTCGTTGATGCTGGCATGCCGCTGGATCATCAGGCCGTCTTCGCCGAATTCCCAGTTCTCGTTGCCATATGAGCGGAACCAGTTGCCGGAGTCGTCGCGCCACTCGTAGGCATAGCGCACCGCGATGCGGTTGCCGCCAAAGGCCCATAGTTCCTTGATCAGCCGGTACTCAAGTTCCCTGGCCCATTTGCGCGCCAGGAAGGCGCGCGCCTCATTGCGATTGCGGACGAATTCGGCGCGGTTGCGCCAGCGCGTGTCCAGGCTGTAGGCCAGCGCCACCTTGTCGGGGTCGCGGCTGTTCCAGCCGTCTTCGGCCAGGCGGACCTTCTGCACCGCGCTGGCGTGCGTGAAGGGAGGAAGAGGAGGGCGGGAAGCGGCGGGGGATGTCATCGGGGATACCTCACGGGAGGGGCACGGAAAGGCGTCGCGGCGAACCGGGACGGAAAGGGCAAGCGGGGCGGGCGCCACGGTCAGCCGGATTGGCCGAGCAAAGCGGCCGCGGCCCGGCCGGCGCTGTCGGCGATGGCGGGATCGCGCGTGACCAGCGCCACCGCGATCGCGCCATCAATGAGCACCAGCAACTGCGCGGCGGCCTCGTCGGGGTCCGGCAATGCGGCGGCGCGGGTCAGCGTCCGCACGTACTCCAGCAGGCGGGCCTTGTGCTCGCGCGCCACCGCCAGGATCGGGCTGGCCTCGTCACCGATCTCTCCGGCCGCGTTCAGGAAAGCGCAGCCGCGAAAATCGTCGGTGCCGAACCATTCCCGCAAGGCGTCGAACATCGCCAGCAGCCGGGCGCGAGGGGCCTGCGCCCGCGAGCTGGCCGCGACGAACCATTGCATCCACCGCTCGTCGCGCGCCCGCAGCGCCGCCGCCACCAGGGCGTCCTTGTTTGGATAGAGCCGGTACACCTGCTTGCGCGCCACGCCCGAAGTCCTGACGATCAGGTCCATGCCGGTGGCATGGATGCCGCCGGCGTAGACGAGTCTTTCGGTCGCCTGCAACAGGCGCTGGCGGGTGTCCGGGGAAGGAAGGGCGGTATCTGAAGGCATGGAGAATGATCGTTCTCTTCAAGGTTGCGCCATGTTAGAACGACCGTTCTCCCGCCGTCAAGCGCTGGAACAGGGCTTGCTGCCCGACAGGACACCCGCCGCGCGGCATGGCGGGTTCGATCCACCGGCCATACGGGAGCCCCCGCCATGAAGTTCACCAAATCCACGGGCGCCAAAGCCCAGGGCGATGCCATCGTTTTCAGCCTGGACGTCAACGGCGTTACCCGTCAGTTCGAAATCTCGGGCGATGTGCTGCGGCGCCGCTTCGGCGCCCGCGACGACAGCGCGGCCGAGTTGCTGCATGCGTTCGAGAACGGGGCGGACGCGGTGCGCGATGCGGCCAGCCAGGCGCGTTCGATTCCCACCGAGGGCGTCATCCCGCTGGGCGCGGGCGATTTCGACTGATCACGTCCCGGCCTCGCCGGTGATGACCGTCGCGGCAACGCCGGGATACGTTGCGGCCGCGGCCGCCACCGCTTCTTCCTGGGTCGCGTAGCGGCCGTCGTGCTCCTGCACGCCCATCAGGTCGATACGGCGAAATGCCCATTCGCGGTCGGCATGCTGAAAGACTTCGATGATCATGGGAGATCCTCGTCGCAGGGGTGGCGGGCCCGGCCGCCCCGGGTTGGCCCTGGAGGCGGTTCAGCCGCCAAAAGTGAGGGGGATCCACCGGCCAGCAAGCCGCATGCCGCCGCCCTGACGCGCGGTCCGAGCGCTCGCTTGCTATCAATTTGCTTGCAATATCTGTCAATTAATACTAAAATTGCATTATCGTCGCTCAAAAATCGATGCGAAAAACAATCCGCCGCCCCGGCGGGTTATCACATCCGCGCCGAGTCCCCAGGGCCACGCCCTGGCGCCCGTTCCTGATGCCTCCCTCGCATTTCCGCCAGCATCCCGGGCGCGCTGGATACCCGAGTCGTGCGCCTGCGCGGGGCAGGCCGACATCGCCACAGGAGTACGCACATGTCCCAACCGATGAGCAAGAAATCGCGCTTCGAAGTTCCGCCGCTGAACTGGAAGGCGCCCGACACCCGTCCGGATCCTGAAACCCAATCCCGCCCGGAAAGCACCGAGGCCGCCCAGGACAAGAACGCCGCCCGCGTTCCCGCCTGACCCCCCGGCATTCCCATCGCCGCGTCGCTTGCCGACGCGGCTTTTTTTTTGGCCCCCCCCCCGGATGATGCGGCGCAGCCGCGCCGTCGTGGCGCCCGGTCAGCCGACTTCGCCCGGCACGACCCGGTTCTTGCCGTCCATCTTGGCGCGATAGAGCAATTCGTCGGCGCGGCGGAAAAGGGCGTCGGCCGCCTCGGCGTTGCGCCAGGATGCGTAGGCCACGCCAAAGCTGGCGGTCAGCGTGAATACCGCGCCGTCCTGCGCCGTGACCCGCGCCTGCGCGATGCGCCGCCGCATGCGCTCGGCCGCCTGCACCGCATGATCGGCCGCGCCGACATGGCAGAGCACGGCGAATTCCTCGCCGCCCACCCGTGCCACCACGTCGGCCTGGCGCCAGGTCTGGCGGCACAGCCCGGCCACGGTCTTCAAGGCCTCGTCACCGCTGGCGTGGCCATGGGTGTCGTTGATGCCCTTGAAATCGTCGATATCGAACAGGATGAAGGCCAGCACCGCATCGGTGCCGCGCCATTGCGCCAATGCCTGTTCGAGACGGCTTTCGAAGGCGCGCCGGTTCAACAGGCCGGTCAGGAAGTCCGTCTCGGCCATGACCGCCAGGTCCACGATCAGCCGGTCGCGCTCCAGCTCGGCCTGCCTGCGGGCCGCCGCGTTGTCCTTGAGCACGCTCAGCGCCTCGAACATGCCGTTGACTTCGCCGCGATATTTGCCGACCGGGATGGTGGCGGCTGGCGTGCCGTCGGCGATCGCGCCGATGATGCGGGTCGCCTGCACGAACGGACGGATCACGCGCCGCCGGAACTGCCGCAGCGACAGCATCAGCGCCGCCGCCAGCGCGGTGGCCGCCACCAGCGTGATGAGCAGCAGGCGCATCGCCTGGGCGCGGTGCGCGCGCATGCTCTGTTCCATCTGGTCCAGCATCAGGTCGCGAAACTGGCCGATGGCGTGCATCAGCGGCACATAGGCCGCGGCCAGTTCGCGGGTGGTGAGCCTGGCGCCGCCCGGTTGCAGCGCGGCCATGTCGCGCACCTCTTCCAGGTAGCGCATGCCCTCGTCGAAATAGAAATGCCGCATGTCGTTGTAGGCCAGCGAGGCGCGCAGGTCCGGCCGCGTGGCCATGCGCGTCTCCAGCAGGTCGCGCAATTGATCGATGCGCCCCAGCACTCGTTCGATCCGATATTCATCCGCTTCGGTCAGTTGGCGGTGCTTGGCCAGCGCCGGCGTAAAGGCCGACCCCAGCAAGCCGGCCTGTTCCCGCAGTTCGCTGGCCAACAGGGCCAGTGTCAGCAGGTTGGGCGCATCGGCCTCGTTCTGCATCACCACGCCGACGCTGGCGGCCATGGCGGCCTGCAATTCGGGCACCAGCGCCACCATGCCGTCGACCACGGCCTGCACGCGCAGGCCTGACACGTCGGCGCGTCGCGTGGCGATGACGATATCGGCCTGTTCGCGCGCCTTGAGCAAGGCGTGGCGAATACGCTGCACGTTGGTGAATTCCCTGGCGCTGTTGGGGCTGAGCGGCGCCCGGTACAGCGCCAGCAGCTCGGCGATGCTGGTGTCGCTGCGATCGCGCGCCTGCTGCAACGTATCCAGCATGGGTTGGGCGACCGGGTAATCGGCGCCGAGCGCGGCGTTCATGGGGCCGCGCTCGGCCGACACCATTTCCATCGCGACGACCGTCGCGCGCACCACGCCGAACGCCCGCATGGCATCGGTGCTGGCAAGATAGGCGGTGCGGCTCTGGATCAGCAGGATTCCGGTCAGGACCGACATCGGCAGCACCACGCCGGCCGCCAATATCAGGAAATAGCGTTCCAGCGACTTGATCGAAAATCTACTGCGCAACATACGGGTAAGCCGGCCTGATGCGATGTGACTGTGCGCGCAGGATACTGTAATTGCGCGGCCCTCAGGCCCGGCGCGGGCGGCATGCGCGATTATCTTTGGCGGCAACGCAACAGTATGTCAATCGAATACAGGCGGTTGCGCAAAGATATGAAATCAATTCGTTTCATTGCCGCGCGCCCACGCCAATCACGGCCGTTCCAGTATTCGCGGCCCCGGGCCCTCGCGGCCCAGCACGTCGTCGGGATTGCGTAGCGGACAGTCCTTGAGCGACAGGCAGCCGCAGCCGATGCAGGTATCCAGCTCATCGCGCAGCCGGGTCAGCTTGCGGATGCGCTCGTCCAGGTTCGCGCGCCATTGCGAGGACAACTGCTTCCATTGGGCCGGGGTCAGCTTGTTGCTGTCCTGCGGAAAGCGCGCCATCGCTTCGCGGATTTCCTCCAGTGGAATGCCGGTGCGTTGCGCGACCTTGATGATGGCGATGTAGCGCAGCACGATGCCGGGAAAGCGTCGCTGGTTGCCATCGCTGCGCGAGCTGTGGATCAGCCCCTTGGATTCGTAGAAGTGGATGGTGGACACCGGCACGCCGCTGCGCCGGGCGACTTCGCCCACTGTCATGACGCGCGTGATATCGATCGGCTTGTCGCCACTCATGGGTGTTGACCTCAAGTTAGGTTGAGGTCTTATAGTCGCTCGCGCCAGATTTGGCAACCCGGTCCGGTGCGCGCGGCTCCTTTGCCGGCGCGCCGCGCCGGGCGTATCCGCCACCAGGAAAGCACCCATGCAGCTCCCGCAGCACCTCGATTCCCTGCTTCAGAGCAATTGGCTCTGGTTCATCGCCCGGCTTTGCCTGGCGGTGGTGTTCATCGCCTCGGGCGCCGCCAAATTGATCGATTTCGAGGGCGGCGTGGCCGAAATGCGCGCCGCCGGCCTGGAGCCGGCGCGGTTCTTCAATATCGCGGTGGCCGTGCTGATGCTGGCGGGGTCGGCGCTGATTCTGGCGGATCGCGCCGTGTGGCTGGCGGCCGCCGCGCTCAGCGTGTTCCTGGCCCTGACCATCGTGATCGTGCACGCATTCTGGCGCCTGCCGGAGGCGCAGGCCAGGCTGGCCCTGTTTTTCGCGCTGGAGCACGTGTCGGTGATCGGCGGCCTGCTTTGCGCCGCCATCGCCAGCCACGCCCGGAACTAGGGCGTGCCGTGCAGCACCACCCGGTTGCGGCCCTGCTGTTTGGCGGCATACAGCGCGGCATCGGCGGCGTGGAAAGCCTGCAGCACCTCCGGTCCACTGGTCGGCCATTGGGCCACCCCGGCTGACACCGTGATGCCGCCGACCAGGTCGATTTCGCGTTCGGCGGTGCGTTGGCGCAGCCGCTCGGCCACGATCACCGCCTCGGTCGGCGCCACGCCCGGCAGCAGGATGAGGAATTCCTCGCCGCCGTTGCGACAGAGGATGTCGCTGGGACGCGAGCAATCGCGCATCAGTTGCGCCACGTCCTGGATCACCTTGTCTCCCACCGTGTGGCCATACGTGTCGTTGACGCGCTTGAAGTGATCGATGTCCAGCGCCACCACGGCAAAGGGCGTGCCGGCCGCCTGCAGGTGGTCCACCGCGTCCTGCGTGCCGCGCCGGTTGCGCAGGCCGGTCAGTGGATCGGTGATGCTGGCCAGGTTCAGCTTGCCGATCTTCTCCTGCAGGCTGGTGAAGCTCCAGATCACCGCGCGCTTGAGGCGTTCGGCCTCGAAATACCAGGCCCTGACGGATTTCACGCGCTGCATCGCCACCGCCACGTCGTGATGCTCGACATTGGTGGCCAGTTGCGACAGCGGCAGGGATATCTGCCGGGCGCACCACCAGATGGCCAACAGGAACACCACCGCCAGCGGCGCGGCGTATCCCAGCAGCGCCCACAGCAGGTCGCGGATCGGCTCCAGCGTCACGGCGGTGGGCCGCTGCGCCACCACGCCCCAGCCGCTGGCCGGCACCGGCGCGTAGCCGGCCAGCATGTCCACGCCGCGCGAGTTGGTCACCCGGCTGGCGCCGGCCTGGCCCTCGATCACCGCCTCGATTACCGGATTGCCCGTCACCACCTCGCCGACCCGCGCCGGGTCCGTGTGATAGATCAGGCGGCCGTCGCCGTCCACCACGTAGAGATAGGAGCCGTCGGTGTAATGGTGGCGCCCCAGCAGGTCCTCCAGCGCGCTTTCCTTGCGCAGGTGCAGGGTGCCGGCGACATAGCCCAGATAGCGGCCATCCGTCGAGAAGATCGGGTAGGACAGGTTGATCAGCAGATTGCCGGCGATCGATACGTAGGGCTTGCTGATGGCCGGGTGGCGCGCCTGCAGCGCGGCGCGGCTGCCGGGGCTGTCGACCCGGGTGCCAAGGAAACTGCGGAAGTTCTGCGTCGTCGCCAGGATCAGCCCGTCGGCGCCGACCACGCCAACCGAATTGAAGGTCTCGCTCTGTTCCTGCACCCGCAGCACTTCGGCCGCCAGCAGCCCGGGCGAGTCCATGTGCGCGGCGATATGGCGCGCGCTGTAGCCCAGCTGGCGCTGCGCCGCCTTGAGAAAGCCGCCGGCGCTTTCCGCCAGCTTGGCGGCGTAGACCCGGTTCGATTCCAGGGTGTTGGCGATGAGTTGCTCACGCTGCAGGCGGTAACTCGCATACAGGGCGTTGGCGGTGGCGGCGATGGCGCTGAACACCGTGAGCGCGAGCACCAGCCCGCGGAGATTGATTCGCATGGAAGACACAGCAGGCTTGGACCTCGGGCACGCGCAGCGCCCCCCCGGGCGTCGGCAGCCGCAATTGTATTCAAGTGCGCGCCGGGCGGCTCAGGCGTCGGCGGGCCGGGGCGGCGGGGCGCGCCCGTCCTCGGCGTCGAGCAGGCGCGCCGCGCGCGATTGCGTCGCGGCGCCGGCGCGGTGGTAGCCCATCACCGTCGCCACGCTGGCGTGGCCCGTCATGGCCATGGTTTCCGCCAGCGGCACGTTCTGGCGCCCGGCCTCGGTGACGAATCCCGACCTCAGGCTGTGCGCCGAAAAGGGCTCGTCCAGTCCCGCCAGCCGGCTGCGCTTGACCACGATGTCACGGACCGCCGCGGCCGCCAGCGGCTCGCCGATCACGCCTCCGCGCCGCACCCGGCGAAACAGCGGCCCCTCGGTGATGCGGGCCGCGGCCAGCCAGGCATCCAGCGCGAGCGCGGCGGCGCCAACGATGGGCTTGATGTTGTCGGCGCGGGCGGCGCCGCCCTGATTGGTCTTGGAATGCGCCAGCGCGTACAGGTAGCCCTGCGGCGTGCGCAGCGTATTGGCGGTGGTGGCGCGCACCACTTCGGATCGGCGCCGGCCGCCGCTGGCCCAGGCAAAGAGCAGCAATGCACGGTCCCGCAAGCCCTCGAGCGAATCGTCGCAGGTGTCCAGCAGCGCCTGCAGCGGCGCCTTGGTCAGGGCCGGCTTGCGCACGGGCAGGGCGCCGCGCCGGGCGTAGGCGCGCCGGGCGCGCGCCAACAGCGTGGCCACCTGTTCGTCGCGGCAGGGGTTGACCAGATCCTGCAGGGCGTGCGCTTTCGACAGCACCGCGATGCGGTGCAGCACCGTATTCAGTGAAAGCGGTCCCGGACGCGCCTTGACGCCTTGCGCCACCAGGCGCCGGTCGATGTCGTCCGGCAGGCCGTGCCGCAATCCGTCGGTTCCCTGGACTTGCAGGTGATCGACCACGAACCGCACCACGGCGGGCGCCGCCACCGGCAACGCCAGGGGCTGGCCGAAGCGCAAGGCGAACCAGGCCGCCCAATAACGCATGGCGGCCCGGTAGGCCGATTCGGTATTGGCCGAACTGCCCTCGCGCAACAAGGCGCGGACCGCGGCCTCCGTGGCCGGGTCGAGGCCGGACGGATCCAGGGGCGCGGCCGCCGGCGACGGCGCGGCGGGCAGCGGGAGCGGGAGCGGCGAGGGCGGCTGGAGGGGGGGCATGCGAGGGCGCGGCTTCACGGCCGAATGGCTGAACCGCAATTGTGCCCGATCCGCCCGCGCCGCCGGCGGCAATCGCGCCAGCATTGTTACTCCCCGCCTGGCGGGCTCCCGCGGCACCATGTCAGTCAGAAGGCGCGGGCATGCCGCCGACAGCATGCGCAGACGGAAACCAAGGAGAGGACGATGACTTCACACAGGATAGGGACGCGCCAGGAATGGCTGGCGGCGCGGCTGGCGCTGCTGGACGCCGAAAAGCGCCTGACGCGCGCCAGCGACGAGGTGGCGCGGCAGCGGCAGGCGCTGCCATGGGTGCGCCTGGACAAGTCGTACCGTTTCGATACGGACAGCGGCGCCGCGACGCTCGCCGACCTGTTCCAGGGGCGGTCGCAGTTGCTCGTGTATCACTTCATGTTCGGACCCGACTACAAGGCCGGTTGCCCCTCGTGTTCGTCGATCGCCGACGGTTTCAACGGCATCGTCACGCACCTGGCCCACCACGACGTCATGCTGTGGGCCGTGTCGCGGGCCCCGCTGGAGAAGCTGCAGGCCTACAAGCACAGGATGGGCTGGACGTTTCCCTGGGCCTCGTCCGCCGGGAGCGACTTCAATTTCGATTTCAACGCCTCGTTCACGCCGGCCCAGCAGCAGTCCGGTCCGGAATACAACTTCCGCCGCGACGACCCGGTGATGAAAATGGCGACGGCCTCGGCGCCGCCAGCCGAATTCGTGACGTGGGCCGGCACCACCGGCACCGACCTGCCTACCTACATGCGAGAAAGGGAAGGCCTGAGCGCGTTCGCGCTTGAAGATGGCGTCGTCTACCACACGTACTCCGCCTATTCGCGTGGCACCGACGCCATCTGGGGCATGTATGCCTGGCTCGATCGCGCGCCCAAGGGCCGCAACGAGGACGGGCTGTGGCTGCGCCGGCGCGATGAGTATGGCGATGCCGCTGCGGCGCGGAACGTCCGGCCATGAGCGGCGCCGACCTCGGCACGCGAGCCAGCTCGGAAGGCCGTGACGCCGCTCGCGTCGGGATACGCATCGGCTCCGCTGCGCACGGACTCTGTCTGGCCGCCACACCGGTCTTTGCGCTGATGGCGCTGTGGAGCGCGGTGCGCGGCGCCGGCGCCATGCCGGGACTGTGCGGCGGCGCGGACGCCGGCTGGCTCGACAGCATGACCAGTATGTACGCGCTGATGAGCCTGCTGCATGCCGCCCCCTGGCTGCGGCGCATCGCCCGCCGGGGTTCGCGCGCGCCACGCCTGCGGTCACGCTGAGGAGGGCGGGCGCGACGGGAAGAAGGCTGGGCGCCACTCGCGTGGTTTCTGTTGACCTCAACCAAACTTGAGGTTGTACAGTGCCGCGCCTTTCGCTTGGCAAGCCGGGCCCATGCCTGGCTTCACTCCCTTTGTCCATTCGCATCGTGGACACAGGGCTTCCCGTCGTTTCCTGGAGTTTCGTGCATGCATCAACGCATCGGGCTGGTTCTGGATAGTCATTGGCTGTGGGTCGCCACGCGCCTTCTGCTGGCATTGATATTTCTTTCTTCCGGCGTGGCCGGGATCCTTGACGCCCCGAACGCCCTGGAGGTCTGGCGCCCCGGCCTGCCGGATCCGGGCCGGTTGTTCCATGTCGTCGCGGTCGCGATCCAGGTCTGCGGCGCGGTGCTGCTCATGTTGGGTCGCTGGCTGTGGCTGGGCGCGGCGGCATTGGCGGCCTTCCTGCTGGCGAGCGTGCTGGTGTTCCACCCGTTCTGGAAGTTCGAACAGCCCCTGGCGGCGATGCATATGCAGTGGGCGTTGAAGGACATCGCGCTGGTGGGCGGCCTGCTGGCCCTGGCGATTGCGGATCGGTTCAGGCGTCGGCTGCGCACGGCGCTGGAACTGTATGCCGGCGTGTCGCCCCGGCCGCGCTCAAGCTGATGCGCCCGCCGGCGTGGACAGGCGCGCCACCGTCGCCAGCAGGTCGTCCGGATGCACCATCAGGGACCGCGCCAGCTGGCGCATGGCAGCCAGGTTCAGCACCGGTCGCCAGCGGGGATCGTGCCGCAACGCCTGCCAGAGCGGAGCCAAATCGTTCTTGTCCATCGCGCGGCCTTCGCTCAAGGCGGCGGCATAGGCCAGGCAGGAAGGGGCGGAAAGCAGTTGCATCCGGCTGGCCGCGTGCAGTCCCGCAGGGGCGGCATCGACCGGCGCGTCGCTGCAATACAGCACTTGCTGCGCCAGTGTCGCTTCCGTGACGGGCAATGCCGCCAGCGATGCCCCCCGCACCTGGATCATGCCTTGCTGCGTGGAGAACGCATACGCCTGCCCGGGCTGCGCGCGCGCCAGCAGGCGCAGGCCACGCAACAGGCGCGGCAGGTCGGTAGTGGCCGCCTCGACCGAGGCCTTGGCTTCGACCATCACGCACACGTCCCACAACGGCGCCGGATCGGCGCGCCGCAACAGCACCCCGTCCCATTCGGTCTTGGCTCGGTCGGCATCCGCAGCCAGTCCCGCCGGCACGCGCAACGACGTGACGACGCGGTAGCGCGGCTCGGCGGCGCTCGCCTGCGGCCCTTCCGCCTGATCCAGATAACGCGCCACGGCTTCCAGCGCGCGCGCGGCCATCGCCTCGACGGCCACGCCCCGCTGCCGGGCCAGCAGCGCCTGGGCGCTGGCCTCGTTGCTGCCCGCCCGCGGCCCCAGCCTGGCGCGCAGGGATTCATACCGTTGTACCGCCGGGGCCGCGGCCAGCGCCTCGCCGCGGCACAATCGGGCCAGCGCCGGGTCGTCGCGCAGCGTCCGTAGCGCCGACGCCAGGTCATCGAGGGTGGTGACCTGCGGCATGGACGACAGGGCCCTCGCGGCCTCGGCAACCTCCCGCCATGCGCCCGTCGTCGTCGCGGCATGCAGTTGCGCCAGCAGTTCTCGCGCCGGGCCCGGCGCCAGGCGGGCGGGCTTGCGCGGATGCGCCAGGGCGTCGGCCGTCGTGCGCATCTTGCGGCTGTCGGCCGCGGCTTCACGCCGCAAGGCCAGATAGGCGCGCACCTCGGGTTGCCGGTACGCCAGCACCGCCGCCTGGAAGGCGGGATCGCCGCCGTCCGGCCGCAGGGCATCGCGGACCAGCCCATCCAGCGCGGTCAGGAACGCGTCGCGCCACGACGAGCCGGGCTCGCC
Source organism: Achromobacter sp. CSND-B12 (assembly GCF_052906545.1). Lineage (NCBI taxonomy): Bacteria > Pseudomonadati > Pseudomonadota > Betaproteobacteria > Burkholderiales > Alcaligenaceae > Achromobacter > Achromobacter sp. CSND-B12. The sequence continues at coordinate 6,370,365 of NZ_JBREGJ010000001.1, forward strand.
GCCCGCGCTGACCACGGCCTGCAGGCGTTCGATGATCCGCGCCAGCGCGCCGGCATGATCGTGCGTCGCGGGGCCGGCCGTCGCCCCGGACACGCGGTAGCGGCGCGCAACAGCGTGCAGGATGGCGTGAAGCGGGGCGGTGGTCGGCATGGGAGAAGGATCCGGGCGGCGCCCGGGCGGGGTCGGCGCCAATGACAGCCGTAGGCTATCACGGGGCGGCTGACGGCCCGCGCTTCTTCGATACGCTGGCGTTGCCGCCGGCCGAGGCGCAGCAACGCTTCGCGGCCCGCATGGCAGCCCGTGTGCCGGGCCGCAGCGATTGCAACATTTCGCCGTTGTCGCGCCTCTGCTCTTACAATCGGCATCGATTTGCCGCCCCCCTCGCGCGGCGTGCAGGCGCGCGGGAACCGCACATCGTCCAACCTGGTACGCGCGGATCGATCCGCGGGATGCCCTCTACGCTCGCGCAAGATGAAAAACAAGCCCTTCCATCGACTGGTACTGCCGATCGCCGTCCTTTCCACGACGACGGCATGGCCCGCGTTCGCCGCGCCCGGCGACATTGTCAGCGGCGGCGGCCGGGGCGGCAGGGGAGGCAATGCCGAGTACGGCGATGGCGGTGGCGGTGGCGCGGGCGGCGTGGCCGGAGGCGGCGGAGGCGGCGGCGGCGGCCAGGGCGGCGTGCTGCCGGTTCCACGCGTCGACGGCGGTGGCGGCGGCGCCGGCGCGACACTGTCGACGCCTGCTGGCGTGGGAGCCGCTGGCGGCTCCTCCGGCTCTGCCGCCGGAGGAATAGGGGGGTTCCTGTTTGGTGACAACCTGACCTCGGGCGGCGGCGGCGGCGGGGGCGCCGCGTCCGTGAGCGGTCCTGGCGGGCGCGGAGGCGACAGCCTGACGCCGAACGTGGGGGGCAATCTGAATGGCAGTGCCAGCACGGTATTGTCCAACGCCGAGTCTGGCGCGGACGGCCAGGCAGGCGAAGAGCAGGGCTTCAATGCTGGCGGCGGTGGCGGCGGCGGCGGCCAGGGAGGGCTCGTCCTGACCGCGCCCGGCGCGATGCTGGACACGGCGGGTTACCGGATTCGCGGAGGCAGCGGCGCCAAGGGAACCATGGCGGGCGGTGGCGGTGGCGGTGGCGGCGCCGGCCTCGTGTTGATCACGGGCGGCGCCATTCAAAATAGCGGCTCCGAGATCACGGGCGGCGCGGGTGGCAACACCGACCTTGGCGTCGGCGCGAACGGCGGCTCGGGCGGCGCGGGCGTATTCCTGGTCGACGGCGGCACCCTGTCCAACATCGCAGGCAACGTGCAGGGGGGCGCTGGCGGCAATGCCAACAACGGCGCGGACAACAGCGGCGGCAACGGCGGCGCCGGCGTACTCGCCAATCGCGGGACGATCGCCAACGGCGCCAACATCGGCGGCGCGTCGGCTGGCGCGGGAGTCTTTGGCGGCGTCGGCGGCGACGGCATCGTCGCCAATGGCACCACCATCAGCAACCAGGGAAGCGGGCGGATCGCGGGCGGCTCGGGTGGCACGTCGTTCGGCGCCTCGGCCGCTGGTGGCGAGGGCGGGGCGGGCGTGCGTTTCATCAACGCCGGCGGCTCGCTGGTGAACGCCGGCATGATCCTGGGCGGCAATGCCGGATCGTCTTCGAGCTTTGTTGCCGCAAGTGGCGGCGCGGCGGTCGTTGCGCAAGGGGGCGTGCAGATCACCAACAGCGGCACGCTGGTCGGCGGCTCAGGCAGCTTCGGCCCGCGGGCCAATGCCGTGGAGTTCAGCGGCGGCGGCAATCGCCTGACATTGATGGCCGGGTCCGTCATCGTCGGCAACGTCGTGACGAACAGCGGCGCCGGGCCGGCCGGCGACGTGCTGGCGTTGGGAGGCGATACGACCGATACCAGCACGACCTTCAATGTCGGCCAGCTCGGCACGGTCGGCAGTGGCAGGCAGTACCAAGGTTTCGAGAATCTGGAGAAAACCGGCGCCAGCCTTTGGACGCTGACGGGCGTCAACGCCGGTCTTGCGTCGTGGACGCTGCGTGCCGGCACGTTGGCAATAGCGTCGGATGCCGCGCTTGGCGATCCGGCAGGCTCCTTGACGCTGGACGGCGGCACATTGCGCAACACCACGGCGATCGTAGCCACGCGTCCGGTGCAGGTGCGTGCCGGCGGCGGGACGCTGGAGACCCCGCAACCCCTGACGCTGCAGGGTGCGCTCGGCGGCAACGGCGCGCTCGTCAAGACGGGCGCGGCCACGTTGACATTGAATGGCATCAGCACCTACACCGGCGCGCTCGCCCTGCAGGCAGGCAGGCGGGTTGGTGGTGGGCGATTCGAGCCATGCGGCGGCGGTCCTGCCGGCGGTCGTGACCGTAGGCAATGGCGCCACTCTCGGCGGCCAGGGGACGATTGGTGGCGTCATGGTCGCTTCCGGTGGCGTCATCGCGCCGGGCAACTCTATCGGGACGCTCAATGTGTCGGGCAATCTCACGCTGGCGCCGGGGGCGGTGTACCAGGTCGAGGTCGATTCCAGCTCGACGGCCAGTGATCGCATCGCCGTCGGCGGCACCGCCACCCTGGGCGGATCGGTGGTACACATCGGGCCGGACGGCAATTTCAGTACGACGCGCGACTACGTCATCGTGACGGCGGCCGGCGGCGTCGCCGGCGGCTTTCAGAGTGTCGCCAGCAACTACGCCTTCCTGGATCCGCAGCTGAGCTATGGCGCCAACGCCGTCACACTGCGGATGCAGCTCAAGCAGGTGCCCGGCGTACCGGGCGCGGGCACTGGCGGTAACGGAAACAATGGCGGTAACGGAAACAATGGCGGCGGCACCCGACCGATCCGCTTCGCCGACGCCGCCACTACCCGCAACCAACGCGCCGTCGCCAATGCCGTGCAGACCCTGCCGCAGGACAACGCGGTCTACGCGCGCGTTCTCAATCTGCCGGCGGGCATGCCGCCCGCCGCTTTCGACGCCTTGTCGGGCGAAGTGCATGCCAGCGCCAGCGCGGTGCTGCACGGAATCGCCGATACCGTGGCCAGCCTCCCCGTCGACCGCTTGCGCAACAACCTGCACGCTGGCCAGACGCCTGGCGCGCCGACCGCGCAGCGCGCCACCGGCGTCGCGACAGCGGACGGCGGCGCGTCCTTGCCGCGGTCGGCCGTCCAACCGCTGTGGGCCCAGGTATTCGGCAATTGGCGCAGCCTGCGCGACGACGGCAATGCTGGCCGGGTGCGCAATTCAGAGGGGGGCCTGTTCGTGGGAGGCGACCAGGCGTTGCCCGGCGGCTGGCGCCTCGGCGGCGCTCTCGGCTACACCGGCAACCATGTCTCGCAACGCGATCGCGCTTCGACCGCGGACATCGACAGCTACAGCGCCACGCTCTACGGCGGCAAGGCCTTCCAGGCCGGCGCGGGACAGATCGAATGGACGGCGGGCCTGGCCTATACCTGGCACGATATCGATACGCGCCGCGACACCGGCGCGTCCGGCCTGGCCCAGACGTTGAAAGCCGGCTATCGCGCCAGCACCGCGCAGGTATTCACCGAACTGGGTTATCGGCTCGCTCTGAACGACAACGTCGCGCTGCAGCCGTTCGCCGGCGTCAATTACAGCGACCTGCGCGCGCGCGGATTCTCGGAATCAGGCGGCTCGGCGGCGTTGGAGGGCGAACGCCAACGCAATGCCGTCACCACGACCACGCTCGGCTTGCGCGGCGAGTCCCGTTTCGAGTCCGCCGGCCGGCCCGGGCGCGTGCATGCCATGGCCGGCTGGCGCCACGCCTTCGGCGATCTGACTCCCGCCGCCACCCTGGCGTTCAATGGCAGCGCGCCATTCACCGTGGCCGGCACGCCCCTGGCGCGCGACGCGGCCGTGATCGGGCTGGGGATCGACATGCGCGTGACGCCGGCTACCACGGTCGGCGCGGCCTATAACGGTCAGTTCGGCGGCGGCAACACCCAAAACGCGGGTAGTCTGAATGTCGCCTGGCGCTTCTGACCGCGCACCTCGGTAAACGCCGATGGTCGGCGTCGCGGGCGTCGGCCAGGCAACCCCGCCGGCGTCAACGCTCGCCGATACGCCGTACCGTCTCCTCGATCGAAGCGCCAGGCCGCTCAACGGGCCGGCGCGATGCCCCCGCATACCGGGAACGGATCGGATGCCGCTAGCGGCAGGTAAACGATTGGCCGAGCGCCTCGCTCACCAGCGGGGCGGCATTCTCATCGAGACGGCTGGCGGGCAGCGCGGCAAGATAGGTGTGCACGCGGTCCTTCAGTTCGTGGGGCAAAACGCCGCCGCGGGCGCACCAGAGCGTGCCTTGTGTCTGGTCGGCGATTCCGAGGATATAGGCCTGCGCATACGCGGCTGAGAACCGGCGAGCCAGCGCCGCGTCGTGGATTTCGGAGGGCATCCGCCCCGCAAGCGCCGCGGCCAGCTCGGAGCCGGTCAGGTGCCAGGCCCTGGCCGCCTGCGCCTGACCGAGGGCGGACGTCGACAGCATGATCACCAACACGAGGCGTTTCATTGGCGGCTTCCCCTGGTTCGGACCAGCAAGACCGGTCGATGCGATGCGTGAGAGACGCATGGGATGGTAGCACCCCGTTTTCAGCGAAGCGAAGACAGTCACTGCGGGGAATATAAAAACATACATATGCTGTATGATATAAAACTAATACTAGTAATTACTCACGATAAGATTCCATTATCGTGAGTAATCTGCCCATCTCTGCCCAGGAAACTCCGCCATGGCAACCGGAATCACCGAACAGGACGTCTGGCGCGCCGCCGATGCCTTGCTGCTGGAAGGCGCGCGCCCCACCATCGAGCGCGTGCGCCAGAAGATCGGCCGCGGCTCGCCCAATACGGTCAGCCCGCACCTGGAAACCTGGTTCCGCGCATTGGGCGCCCGGATCCAGGACCCGGGAGCTTTCGCCGCGCCGACGCCGGTGCCGCAGCCCATCGCCCAGGCCGCCGCGCACTTCTGGGAGGCTGCCCTGTCGGCGGCCAGGGCCGACCTTGCCGCCGCCAATCGCGAACGCGAAGACGCGCAACGGGCGGAAGACCAGCGCCTGGCCGACCTGGCCGCGCAATTGGCCCGGCGCGAGGCGTTGCTGGCCAGCCGCGAGCGCGACCTGGAAGAAGCCCTGAAAGTCGCGACCGGGCAGTTGGCGGCAACGGAAGCGCGCCTGCGCACGGCCGAAAGCCAGCTGCGCCAGCGTGACGAGGCGCTGGCCCACGGCCAGCAGCAGCTTGCCGATGCGCGCGCCGCCTTGCTGGCCCAGGTAGCCGATGCCGAACGCGGCCGCCAGGAGCAGGCCGAGGCGCTGGCGGCCGCCCATGCGCGCCACGCGGCGCATGAACGCCGCTGGCTCAACGATCTGGACGCCGAGCGCGGCAATGCCAAGCGCCTGCAGGCGCGCCTGGAAGACCTGCTGGCGGCCCGCCAACAGCAGGCCGAGCAGTCGCGCCAGGCCCTGGCGCAAGCGGCCGAGCGCCTGCATGCGGCCGAGGCCGAGGCCGCTGAGCGCCTGCGTGTAGCCGAATCCGAGGCCGCCGCGCAACTGCGCGCGGCGCAGGCCGAGGCCCAGGCGGAGCAGGGCCGGCGGCTGGCCGAGCTGGCCACGGCGCGGGAAGCGCTGCAGGCATCGCGCCGCCGCGAGCAGGAACTGGCCCAACGCCTGACGGCCGCCGAAGCGCAGCAGGCCGAATTGATGGCGCAACAGAAGGCCCGCGACGCGCAGCTGCTGGAACTCACGCGCCACCTGATTTCCGCCCCCGCCGCGCCGCCGCCAGCGTCTGGCGGCGGCGCCGCCTGAGGCCGCGCCGCGCTCGCCGAAGTTCGGATAAATTCATACACGGCCAATCCGCCGCCTGGAGCCCAGCTTGAACCCGAACCCACGTCCGCCCGCGGATCTAGCGCGCAATCTGCTCGTCGTCGTCATCCTCTCGGCGCTGATGATCGGCAGCCTGTATGTGCTCAAGCCGTTCCTGTTCGGATTGATCTGGGCCACCACCATCGTGGTGGCGACCTGGCCGGTGATGCTGGCGGTGCAACGGCGCTGCGGCGGCCGCCGCTGGCTTGCCACCGTGGCCATGCTGATCGTGCTGCTCGTGGTGATCGTGCTGCCGCTGTACCAGGCCATCTCGACGCTGGCCCTGCATGGCGGGGCCATCATGACCGCGATCAAGGGCCTGCCCGACTATGCGCTGATGGCGCCGCCGGGCTGGGTGCGCGGCATTCCGCTGGGCGGCGAGCGCATCGCGCATGAATGGCAGGCGCTGGCCGACGCCGGCGCCGGCGGCCTGCTGGCGCGGCTGGAGCCGTACATCACCATGGCGGCCAAGTGGCTGCTGAGTAATGCGGCCATCGTCGGCGTGTTCGTGATGCACATGCTGATCACCATCGTCATTGCCGGCATTCTCTACAGCCAGGGCGACGTGGCGGCGGATTTCATGCAGCGCTTCGCCAACCGGCTGGCAGGGCACCGTGGCGTGGCGGCGATCCGCCTGGCGGGCCTGTCGATCCGCGCGGTGGCGCTGGGCATCGTGGTGACGGCCGTGGTGCAGTCGGCGCTGGGCGGCCTGGGCCTGTGGATCGCCGGCGTGCCGGCGGCAGGCATCATCACGGCCTTGATGCTGATGCTGTGCCTGGCGCAACTGGGGCCTTTCCTGCCCCTGCTTGGCGGTGTGATCTGGCTGTTCCAGAACGACATGAAAGTGGCGGCGGTCCTGCTGCTGGTATGGGCGGTGCTGGTCACCATGCTCGACAACCTGCTGCGGCCGCTGCTGATCAAGCGCGGCGTGAACCTGTCGATGCTGCTGATCCTGGCCGGGGTGCTGGGCGGCATGTTTGCCTTCGGCATTGTCGGCCTGTTCATCGGCCCGGTGATCCTGGCGGTGACCTCCACACTGCTCAAGGCCTGGGTCGACGAAGTGCCGCCGCCGGCCGCCGACGCGTCGCTGGCGGCTCGCCCGTCCGTCGAGCCCTGAGCCGCGCAAACTGTCCCGCACGGGCCGCCGTGGGAAAACCGCGTAACATCCGCGCCAGGCCCCATGCCTGCGCCGAGAGCGCCGCGCGGGGCCGGTCTGTTCCCGCCTTTCACGCTGTATTCGAGATGACGATATTTCCGCCGATTTCCCGATCCATCCATTTCCCGGTCCTCCTTTCCTGCGCGGGCAGGCCATGAGCGACAGCGTCCGCCTGGCCAAGCGGCTGGCCGCCGAGCAATCCTGTTCCCGTGGCGATGCCGAACGCTACATCGAGGGCGGCTGGGTCGCCGTGGACGGCAAGGTCGTCGAGGAACCCGGTTTCCGCGTCAGCCCTGGCCAGGTTGTCGTCCTGCTGCCGGGCGCGCGGCTGGAAGAGATGCGGCCGGTGAGCATACTGGTGCACAAGCCGGCGGGCCTGTCGGCGTCGGACCCGGCGCATTCGGCGCTGGGCCTGGTCGTGCCCGAAAACCTGATGCCGGGCGACCGTTCGGGCCAGCGCTATCTCAAGCGCATGTTCAACGGCCTCAAGCTGGCCACGCCGCTGGAGCGCGCGGCCAGCGGGCTGGTGGTGTACACGCAGGAATACGCGGTCGCGCGCAAGCTGGTGGAAGAGGGGCGCCACGTCGAGCAGGAATACATTGCGCAGGTGCGCGGCACGCTGGACGCGGTCGGGCTGGCGCGACTGCAGCGCGGCCTGGCCTATGAGGGCCGCCCGGCCACGCCGATGAAGGTCAGCTGGCAGAACGAAACCCACCTGCGCTTCGCGCTCAAGACGCCAGCCCTGGGTTTCATTGAATACGCCTGCGACATGGCTGGGCTGCAACTGCAGGCCCTGCGCCGTATCCGCATCGGTCGACTGCCGATGGCCGGGCTGGCGGTGGGGCAATGGCGTTATCGGCTGGAATACGAGCGCTTCTGAACACTTAAAGTGATTTCTGGAATAACTTAAAGTGTTTTCTCGAATAACTTAAAGTGAATTCTACGATGAGGCGCTGCGGATTCAGCGTCGGGACGCCTGAGCCAGCGAGTTGCAGGTGGCCGCAAGGTCCGGGCTTTTTCTCATGTAAATTATAGATAATTCCAATAAGTGATTGATAAATAAAACAATATAAAACGAACAAGGATCCAATATGGCGATACGGCCTCGCGAGTCTCAAGTCCCCATCGATCCCGCGCGACGCGGCCTGCTAAGGGTCGCGGGCGCCCTGGGATTGTCCAGCCTGGCGCTGGCGGGTTGCGCGAGTCGGGTGACGCCTTCGGGAGCCGGCCCGGCCGCGACCACGCGTGACACGGCGGCAAGCGGTGCCGCGCCCGGCCGCGACACGGCCGTGCCCGCCTTGCGGCCGGGCGGCCGGGTGGCGATCGTGGCGCCCGCGTCGGCGGCCGACGGGGCGGCCCTGGACGCGGCCGAATGGCTGCAGGCGCGCGGCTACGAGCCCCGCATCATGCCCGCCGCGCTCACGCGCAGCGATGCGCCATACGACTACCTGGCCGGCGATGACAATGCGCGCCTGAACGACCTGCACTCGGCGTTCGCCGATCCCGCGATCGACGCGATCTGGTGCCTGCAGGGCGGCTTCGGCTCATGGCGGCTGGCCGACAGGCTCGACTTCGACCTGCTGCGTCGGCATCCCAAGCCCTTCATCGGGTACAGCGACATCACGGCGCTGCATCTGGCAATGCAGCGCCACGCCGGCTTCGTCACTTTTCACGGTCCGATGCTGGCGCAGGACCTGCTGGCCGGCAAGGAGGAACCCACCGCCAGCCACGTGCTGGCCATGGTGGGCGGGCAGATCGGGCAGGGCGCCTGGATTGACGCGCCGCCCGCATCCAATCCGGTGGTCCTGGCGCCGGGCGTGGCCAGCGGCCGGCTGGTGGGCGGCAACCTGGCGCTGATCGCCGCCATGATCGGCTCGCGCCATGAGATCGCCACGCGCGACGCCATCCTGTTCATCGAGGACGTCAACGAGGCGCTACCCCGCATCGACCGGCTGCTGTGGCAGTTGCGTTCGGCGGGCAAGTTCGACCATATCAAGGGCGTGCTTGCGGGCAATTTCACCCGGCTGGGCCTGCCGATGGGCGACGCGCCGGGCCAAAGCCAGTTGTTTCCGCTGCTGCTGGAACAGTTCGGCGGGCGCGGCATACCGGTGCTGGCGGCCTGGCCCAGCGGCCACGGCGATCCCAACCTAACGCTGCCGCTTGGCGCGAAGGTGACGCTGGACACCCAGCGCCGCGGACTGCGGCTCGATCAGGCGGTGGCGCGGTAAGCGCGCCGCCCCGTGCCGGAGCCCCACGCATGAATGATTTTTTCCAGGCCCTGGGCCGCCAATTGAAATCCCCGCATCGCTCGCGCGCCAGCGAGCGCCATGCCCGCGCCAAGGCATTCCGCTGCGTCTGCGGCCAGCAGGTCTTTTTCAACAACAGCGAATGCCTGAACTGCCACCGGCAACTGGGCTTCGACCCGAAGCGCGGCCACGTCCTGGCGCTGGATCCCGGCAAGGCAGAGGGGCTGTGGATCGAAGCCGGGCGCGCGCGCGGCCGGACCTTCAGGCGCTGCGCCAATTACGCCTCGGCCGCGGCCTGCAACTGGCTGCTGCCGGCCGCGGCCAGCGGGTCGCTCTGCCTGGCCTGTGGCCTGAACCGCACCATTCCCGATTTATCCGTCGCGGAAAACGGCCCGCTATGGGGCAAGGTGGAAGCCGCCAAGCGCCAGCTGGTCGCCCAGCTCCTGACGCTGGGCCTGCCTATCCGGCGCTCGCAGGCGGCGGGCGACGGCGGCCTGGCGTTCGATCTGCTGGCCCCGGCGGCGGACGGCGCGCCGCTGCTGACCGGGCACAACCGCGGGCTGATCACGCTGAACATCCGCGAGGCCGACGATGCCTACCGTGACCGGGTGCGCGAGGCGATGCATGAGCCTTACCGCACGCTGCTGGGGCACTTCCGCCACGAGATCGGCCATTTCTACTGGGACCAGCTGGTGGCCGGCGGCCCCTGGCAGGCGCCGTTCCGCGCCGTGTTCGGCGATGAGCGCGCCGACTATGCGCAGGCGCTGCGGCGCAATTACGAGCAAGGTCCGCCGGCCGACTGGGCGGGGCGTTTCATCAGTACCTATGCGTCCTGCCACCCGTGGGAAGACTGGGCCGAGACCTGGGCCCACTACCTGCACATGATGGACACGCTGGACACCGCCATCAGCTTCGGCGTCACCCGCGTGGCCGTGCAACAGGCCGTTGAGCCTTTCACCCGGGTGTCGCTGTACGACCCGGACGATCCCGAAGGGCAGGGCTTCCTCGATCTGGTCAACGCCTGGGTGGCGCTGACCGGGGCGCTCAACGAGCTGTCGCGCAGCATGGGGCAGCGTGATTTCTATCCGTTCGTGCTGCCGGCCGCGGTGGTCGGCAAGCTGCAATTCGTGCACCGGGTGATCCGGGCCGCGGCGCGCTAGGCCCGCGGAGCCCGGCGCCGCCGCGGCGCTAGATCCGCCGCGCCGACCATTGCCCCTTGCCCGCGGCGTTGCCGCTGATGGCGTTGCCGTCCACTTCGCCGGTGTAGCGCACGCCATCGACGGAGAACGATATCCTGCGCCCGTCCATGCGCGCATCCGTGATCTCGCTGCCGCCCAGTTTGCCCGTCAGCATCTGGTACCGCTGCTCCAGCAGCAACCGGCGGCCGTCCAGGTCCCACTGGCCGCCGACCTTGGCCGGCACGATCCACAGCAGCGCGTTGCAGTAGGTCTGGCAGGCCTCGGTCACCGTCTCGGAGGCGTCCGGCTCCCAATCGCCCATGCGGAAGGTGTTGGACACGATGCGGGTGCCGGGCGCCAGTTCCAGCAGCCGCGGCCGCAGTCTTTCATTGATGGTCGACAGCAGGAACATGGTGATCACGTCCGCCTGCGACAGGTCGGTCTCGAACAGGTCCGCCACCTCGAAGGTGGCGCGGTCGGCCACGCCCGCCTTGGCCGCGTTGCTGCGCGACAGGGTCACCAGGTCGGGGTTGTATTCGATGCCCTTGGCCCGCAGGCCGCGTTGGGCGGCGGTGATGACGGTGCGGCCATCGCCCGAGCCCAGGTCCATCAACCGGTCCCGCGGCGTGACCCGGGCCATGTCGAGCATCTTGTCGACCAGGGCCTGCGGGGTCGGCACCCAGATGACGTCCTTGCCGTCCTGGCCCACGTCGGGCACGTAGGCGTCGGTCTTGGCGGGGGGCTCCGCGGTTGCGCCGGCGGCGCGCGCCTCGGCCAGCAGCGAAATGGAGAAGGCCAGGGCCAGCGCCGACCCCAGGGCGGCCCAGCGGCGGGCGAACGGAACGGACGATAGGGCAGCTTGCATGATGAAGACTCCTTGGGCGGACGGAAAAAAGGGCGTGGCGGCAAGGGCCCCGGCGGTCAACCTGGCGGCTCGGCCGCCGACGCCCCGGCGGGCTTGAGCAGGCGCAGCACCGGGACGCCGACCGCCAGCACCGCCAGCCCGATCAGGGCGCCGGTGCCGGCATAGACGGCGCTGGAATAGACCAGCCCGGCGCAGGCCAGCGCCAGCAACGCCGGGGTCAGGGGATACAGCGGCACCCGGAACGGCCGCGGACGCGCCGGATCGAGCTGGCGCAGGCGCCACACGGAGGCCGCCACCAGCAGCATGAACAGCCAGAACACCGGCGCGGTGTAGGCGACCATGGCCTGCACGCCGTTGTGGCTGAAGGCGCCCACCCCCAGCAAGGCCAGCGTGATCGCGCCCTGGGCCAGCAAGGCGCTGACCGGCGCCTCGTTGCGCGCGCTCCACCCGGCCAGTGCCCGCAGGCGCGGCAGGTCGCGCCCCAGCGCGTAGTAGACGCGCGCGCCGGTGATGATGGTGCCGTTGATGGTGCTCAGCGCGGTGGCGCAGATCACCAGGCTGAGCAGGGCGGCGGCGTAGGGGCCGGCCGCCAGCTGCATCACGGCCGCGCCCAGCGCCGGCGTGTCGCGCAGGCCCTGCAGCCCGAACAGTTCCAGCAGCGCCAGGTTGGTCAGCAGGTAGGCGCCGGTGACCACCGCGGTGCCGATCAGCAGCACCCGCGCCATGTTGCGTCCGGGGTTGCGCAGTTCGCCGCTGAGATAGGCGGCCTCGTTCCAGCCGCCGTAGGTCAGCAACACGAACACCATGCCCATGCCCATCAGGCCGGCCACATTGCCTTCCAGCGCCGTTGGCGCCGGCGCCAGCGGCGTCGAGGTGAACAGGGCGGCGGTCAGCACCGCCGCCAGCGCCGCCAATGTCAGGATCGTGAACAGCCATTGCAGCCGCTTCGAGTGGCGCGTGCCGGCCACGTTCAGCGCGGTCAGGCCGATCACCGACAGCGCCGCGTGCGTGGTGGCGCCGTGTTCGCCCAGCGGCAGCAGTTGCTGCGCATAGTCCCCGTAGATGAAGGCCACCACCGCGATCGCGCCGGTCTGGATCACGGTGCAGCGGGCCCAGGCGAACAGCAGGCCCACGCGCGGCCCCCAGGCGCGCGACAGATAAAGGTATTCGCCGCCGGCGCCGGGATAGGCCGCGCCCAGCTCGGCGTAGCACAGCGCGCCCACCAGCATCACCAGGCCGCCGGCGCACCAGTACGCCAGGTACATCGCCTCGGACGCCGCGTGCTGCGCCACCAGGGGCGGAAAGCCGAAGATGCCGATGCCGATCACCACGCCGACCAGCACCACCGTGGCGTCCATCACCGACAGGCCCGGCGGGCCGGACGCGGCGGTGGCCGCGCCGCCTCGCTCGCCGGCGGCACCGGGGTGGGCGCGCAACGGACGGCGCGGCAAAGACGGCATGGCATTCTCCCGGCAGGTTGCCGCCGCGCACGATGCGCGGGGGCTCGGACTCACGGCTGGAGGGCGTCAGGCGACACGGCCCGTTGGCCAGGGCGTCATCCGGCCTGGCGGGGCGGCACGGCCTATTTCCAGGTCCGTCATCCTGACGAATAGCTGAATAATGAGTGACCCGGGGCGGGGAAAGAAAGTTTCTACGGGATTTCCCGTAGCGGTGAGCGGCGATGCGCGTGCCTCCGGCCGCGGCGGGCCGGCGGCACGCGCAAAAGGCGCCAGGCGGGCGTTGCCCGCGGCAGGAAGGAGGCGGGCGGCCTCAGGGCTTGCGCGGCGCGGGCTTGAGGCGCGAGGGCACTTCGTCCAGGTCGCTGCACACGGCCAGCACCTCGGCCGGTTTCTTGCTCAGCGACAGGTAGACATGGCCGATGCCGCTGTCGAAATAGGCGGATTCCAGCCGGTTCAGCACCACGCTGTCGCCGTTCTCGAACTGGATGCGCACCTTGCCCGACAGCACCAGCGCGAACTCCTGCCCGGGATGGCGGATGTAGTCCTCGAACTCGACGACCTCGCGCGCGTCGATCAGGGCCAGCATGGGCATCATCTTCTTGCCCGGGTATTCGCCCATCAGCAGCCGGTAGTGATAGTTCTCGGTGGCGTAGTCGCGCGCGTCGCTGAGCTTGTTCTTGACGTAGGTGGGAGCCACCTCGGCCTGGGCCGCGTCGCCCAGCATGAACATGCGCGTCATGTCGATGCCCAGCGCCCGCGCCAGCGCGGCGAACTTCTCGTAGCTCAGGGCGATCTGGCCCAGCTCGGCCTTGGACAGGGTCGAGACCGCGATGCCGCTGGCCTGCGACAGGTCTTGCAGGGTCATTTTCCGGGCCTTGCGCTCGGCGCGCAGGCGCGCGCCCATCACTTCCTTGCCCACGATGTCGGGTGGGGCCGTATTGCGAGCGGAGGGAGGGGCCATGTAGCGGTTTGCGTCCAGGGTTGGGAGGGGGCGGCACGCCGCCCCGTTCACGCCGGATTGTAAGGGCTGGCGCCGGGCTCAGGCGGCCGTGCGTGCGAGCACGCGGCCGGCATGCTGGCCGGTGAACGCCTGCTCTTGCCAGACCGGCGCGCCGTTGACGTACACGGAATGGATGCCGGCGGCGCGCTCGGTAGGGTGTTCGAAGGTGGCGGTATCGGCCACCGTGGCCGGGTCGAACACCACCAGGTCGGCGAAGTACCCGGCCTGCAGCTGCCCGCGCCCGGCCAGGCCGAAGCGCGCGGCGGTCAGGCCGGTCATCTTCCATACCGCCGTCTCCAGCGGGAACAGGCCCAGGTCGCGCGCATAGTGCCCCAGCACCCGCGGGAAGGTGCCCCACAGGCGCGGATGCGGGCGCTCGTCGTGCGGCAGGCCGTCGGAGCCGATCATGGTCGGGCCGAACGCCAGGATGCGCTGCACGTCGGGTTCGTCCATCATGAAGTAGATGGCGCCGGCCGGCTGCAGCTCGGGCACCACGTCGTACTTGGATTTGCCGCGCTCGGCCGCGACTTCATCCAGGTCGCGCCCGCTCAGTTCGGGGAAGGGCTTGCACCAGGTGATGATGGTGCGTCCGGCCAGCAGCACCCGGTCCTGCTTGAGCATGGTGGAGCCGGCCACGTAGGGATACGCGTCCAGCGAGACGTCCTGGCGCGCCATGGCGGCCTCGATCAGCGGCAGCGTCTCGCGCGAGCGGCCGAAATTGGGCTGGCCCATGACCTTGTGGTGCGAGATCACCACCGGCACGTCCAGCTCGCGGCCGATGCGGAAGGTTTCCTCCAGCGCGGCCACGATGTGCTCGCCTTCGTCGCGCATGTGGGTGGCGTAGATGCCGCCATGCGCGCTCAGCGGCCGGCACACCTCGATGATCTCTTCGGTGGTGGCGCGGGCGGCGGGCGGGTAGAAGGCGCCGGTCGAAATGCCGATGGCGCCGCTGGCCATGGCTTCCTCGGCCAGGTCCCGCATGGCCGCGATTTCCTCGTCGGTGGCGGCGCGCTGCAAGTCCGGCATGACCGCGGCGCGCAGCGTTGAATGGCCCACCATGCAGGCGGCGTTGACGGCCGCCGGCGTGGCCCGCAACGCGTCCAGGTAGTCGGCGAAGCGCTCGAAACGGTACGAACCGCCCTCGTCCAGCAGGTCCAGGGGGGCGGGCGGGTTGGCGTGCGCCAGCGGTGCCAGGCTGATGCCGCAATTGCCCGTGACCACCGTGGTGACGCCCTGCGAGATCTTGGGCGTCATGTCGCGGCGCCTGAGCAGGTAGTTGTCGTCGTGGGTGTGCGAGTCGATGAAGCCGGGCGCGACCACCAGGCCCGACACGTCGACCCGGGTGTGCGCGGCGGCGTCCGACAGATCGCCGATGGCGGCGATGCGGTCGCCGCGCACGCCCAGGTCGGCGCGCCGCCCCGGGGTGTTGCTGCCGTCGATGAGGGTGCCGCCCACGAGCAGCAGGTCGAAGGGCTGGGAATCGGATTGGGACATGGAAATCTCCGGCGGGGCGATCAAGTGGCGATCAAGTGGCGAAATGGCAGGCGACCAGCTGGCCGGAGCCGACCGGGCGGGCGATGGGGGTTTCCTGGGCGCAGCGCGCCTGGGCCAGCGGACAACGGGTGCGGAAGGCACAGCCGGACGGCGGCGCCAGCGGGCTGGGAATCTCGCCTTTGAGCACCGCCACGGGGGCGCGTTCGCCCCGGCGGGCCGAGGGCACCGCGGCCAGCAGGGCGCGGGTATACGGATGCGACGGACGGTTGAACACCGCATCGCGGCTGCCGCTCTCGACGATCCGCCCCAGGTACATCACCGCCACCTGGTGGCTGATGTGCCGCACCACGCTCAGGTCATGCGAGATGAACACGTAAGTCAGCCCGAGGTCGCGCTGCAGGTCCATCAGCAGGTTGATGACCTGCGCCTGCACCGACACGTCCAGCGCCGACACCGGCTCGTCGCAGACGATCAGGCCTGGTTCCGGCGCCAGGGCGCGGGCGATGACGATGCGCTGGCGCTGGCCGCCCGAGAACTCGTGCGGGTAGCGGTCGGCGGCGTCCGGGCGCAAGCTGACGCGGGCCAGCAACTGCGCTACCCGTTCGCGGATGGCCTCGCGGCCGTAGCCGAAGTTGCGCAGCGGCTCGCCGATGATGTCGCGCACCCGCATGCGCGGGTTCATCGACGAGAACGGATCCTGGAAGATGAACTGCATGCGCCGCCGCATGGCGCGCAACTGGCCGCTGTTCATCGCGGCCAGGTCGGCGCCTTCGAGCAGGATGCGGCCCGCGGTGGGATCGGTCAGGCGGATCAGGCACTTGCCGGTCGTGGACTTGCCGCAACCGGACTCGCCCACCAGGCTCAGGGTCTGGCCGCGCGCCACCGAAAGGGACACGCCGTCCACGGCGCGCAGCACCTTGCCGCCCTCAAGCGGGAAGTGCTTCTTCAGGTCGGTCACCTGCAGCATGGGCGTGGCGGAGGCCGCGGCGACGGCGGATGGGAAGGGGGCGTCGTGCAGGTTCATCGCGGGTCTTGCTCCATCTTGGCGGCCGGCGCGGGCTGGCGCGCCCAGCACCAGACACGGTGGCGGTCGCCGCCGGCAACTTCCGACGGCGCCTCCTCGGCGCAGCGCGGCAGGGCCTCGGGACAGCGCGCCGCGAAGGCGCAGCCGCGCGATTCGGGCGTCACCACCGGCACGATGCCGGGCAGCTCGGCGAGGCGGGCGCTGTGGTCCTGGCCATCGACGAAGTCGGGCAGCGAGCGGATCAGCGCCTGGGTATAAGGATGGGCGGCGCGGTCCAGCACGTCGTCGACGCTGCCTTCCTCGACCTTGCGGCCCGCGTACATGACGATGACGCGCTGGCACATCTGCGCCACCACGCCCAGGTCGTGGGTGATCAGCACGATCGCCGTGCCCAGCCGCGCCTGGATGTCGCGCAGCAGGTGCAGGATCTGCGCCTGGATGGTCACGTCCAGCGCGGTGGTCGGCTCGTCGGCGATCAGCACCTTGGGCTGGCAGGCCAGGGCCATGGCGATCATGGCGCGCTGGCGCATGCCGCCGGACAACTGGTAGGGGTATTCGTGCACGCGCCGCGCCGGGTCGGAGATCTGCACCAGCTCCAGCAGCGCCTCGGCCTGCTTCATCGCCTCGCGCCGCGACAGGCCCTGGTGCAGCATCAGCGGCTCGCTGATCTGGCGGCCGATCGTGAAGACCGGGTTGAGCGAGGTCATGGGCTCCTGGAAGATCATCGACAGCTGGTTGCCGCGCACCGCCCGCATGGTTTTCTCGGGCAGGGCCAGCAGGTCGCGGCCGTCGAATTCGACGCGGCCGCGCGCCACGCGCCCGGGCGCGCGCAGCAACCGCATGATGGACAGCGACGTGACGCTCTTGCCGCAGCCGGATTCGCCCACCAGGCCAAGCGTCTCGCCGGGCATCAGGTCGAACGACAGGCCGTCCACGGCCAGCACCGTGGTGTCGTCGCCGTCGAAACAGGTGGTCAGGTCATTCACTTGCAGGACAGGTTGGGATGGCATGCGCGCGCTCCTACAGCTTTTTCGCCAGGCGCGGATCGAGCATGTCGCGCAGCCCGTCGCCCACCAGGTTGACGGCCAGCACGGCCACGCCCAGGAACAGGCCCGGGTAGAGGATGATGTGGAACGCCACCGCGACGAAGTTGCGGCCTTCGGCCATGATGTTGCCCCAGCTGGGAATCTGCGGCGGGATGCCCACGCCCAGGAAGCTCAGCACGGCCTCGGTCAGGATGGCCGAGGCGGCGATGAAGGTGGCCTGCACCATCAGCGGCGCGAACAGGTTGGGCAGGATGTGGCGCAGCAGGATGGCCGGCACGCGGGTGCCGGCGGCCACGGCGGCCTCGATGTAAGGCTGTTCGCGGATGGTCAGCACCAGGGCCCGCACCAGCCGCACCACGCGCGGCACTTCCGGCACCACGATGGCCACGATCACGGTGGCCAGGCCGCCCTTGAGCGTGGCCATCAGCGCAATCGCCAGCAGCACGCCGGGAATCGCCATCAGGCCGTCCATGATGCGCATGATCACGGCGTCCAGGCGCCGGAAATAGCCGGCCAGCATGCCCAGCAGCACGCCGCCCGCGGTCGACACCAGCGCGACCACGACGCCGACCAGCAGCGACACCTGCGCGCCCCACAGGGTGCGCGCGTACACGTCGCGGCCCAGCGCGTCGGTGCCGAAGAAGTGTTCGGCAGACGGCGGCTTCATGCGCGCCAGCGGGTTGATGTCTTGCGGATCGATCGAGGTCAGCCAGGGCGCGGCCACGGCGATCACGGCCAGGGCCAGCAGGATCGCGGCGCCGACGTACAGCATGGGATGGCGCCGCAGCGAACGGACGGCGCGCCGCCAGCGGGGGCGCGGCACGGCCAGGGGCAGGGTGGTGGTGGTCATGGATCGCCCCTTTTCAATAGCGGATACGCGGGTCGAACAGGCGGTAGCTCAGGTCGACCAGCAGGTTGATCAGCACGTAGATGCCCGAGGCCACCAGCAGCACGCCCTGGATCACGGGGTAGTCATGGCGCAGCACGGCGTCGATGGTCAGGCGGCCCAGGCCGGGAATGGCGAACACGGTTTCCGTGACCACCACGCCGCCGATCAGCAGCGCCACGCCCACGCCGATGGTGGTGACGATGGGATTGGCGGCGTTCTTGAGCGCGTGCCAGACGATCGGCCCGGCCGCCAGGCCCTTGGCGCGGGCGGTGCGGATGTAGTCTTCCGACAGCGCCTCCAGCATGGTGGCGCGGGTCATGCGGGTCAGCAAGGCCATGTACACCAGGCCCAGCGACAGACAGGGCAGCACCAGGTGCCGCAGATAGGGCACCAGCCCGTCCGCCAGCGGCTTGTAGCCCTGCACCGGCAGCCAGCCCAGCTTGATGGAAAAGCCGTAGACCAGGCTGTAGCCGATCAGGAACACCGGCACCGAGAACGCGCAGACCGCGCCGATCATCACCACCCGGTCCAGCCATTTGCCGGCGTTCCAGGCCGCCAGCACGCCCAGGGGTATCGCCGCCAGCACGGCGAACAGCATGGTGAAGGCGGCGATCGACAGGGTCGGCCCCATGCGCTGGCCGATCAGTTGCGCCACGGGCATCTGGGTGGCGATGGATGTGCCCAGGTCGCCGGTGGCCAGGTGCCCGACCCAGATGCCGAACTGCGTCAGCAGCGGCTTGTCCAGGCCCAGGTTCTGGCGGATCTTTTCCACGTCCTCGGTGGTGGCGTTGTCGCCCGCGATCACCGCCGCCGGATCGCCCGGCGACAGGTGGATCAGCAGGAACACCACGACCGCGACCACGGCCATGACGGGTATGACGGCCGCGATGCGGCGCAGGATGGTTTTCACGCTGGGTTTCCCCCCGGCCGGGCGCGGCGCGCGCGGAGCGCTTGGCGGCGGCCTGATTGTCCGGGAGCGGGGCGCGCCTGCAGACCACGCGCGGCCCCGCGCCGTATCATGGTTTTTCGACGTTCCACATGACCGGAATGCCGGTCTTCATCAGCTCGGTGTGCGTCAGCCCGCGGATGGCCGACACCGGCTTGAATTCGCCCCACATCACGTACGGCACCGACTCGTAGGCGCGCGCCTGCAGCTTCGCGGCGATCTCCTTGCGCTTGGCCGCATCGGACTCCTGGATCCACTGGGTGCGCAGCGCGTCCAGTTCCTTGTCGCAGGGCCAGCCGGGCAGGCTGTTGCCGCAGGCGGCCGACAGCCACGGATTGGTGACCGGCGTGCTGGCATCGTAGTACCCGCCCCAGGTCAGGAACAGGTTCCAGCCGCCCTGGTCGGGCGGGTCCTTCTTCAGGCGGCGCGCCGCCAGCGAGGCCCAGTCCATGGTCTGCAGGTCGACCTTGAGCCCGGCCTTCTTCATGTTCTGGGTCAGCACCATGACGGCGGGCGCGCTGATGTGGTCGGTGGGGTAGAGCACCACGATCTTCTCGCCCTTGTAGCCGGCCTCCTGCAACAGCTGCCTGGCGCGCGCCAGGTCGGGCTTGGCGTAGGGCGCCGCGCCCGCGTCGCTGGCCAGCGGCGAGCCGCAGATGTACAGCGTGGCGCAATAGTCGACCCGGTACTTCTCGGGATAGCCGATGGCCGACAGCATTTCCTTCTGGTTCACCAGGTAGTACAGGGCTTGGCGCGCCTGCGGCTTGTCGAACGGCGGATGCAGCGCGTTGACGATGGCCATGCCCTGCGTGGCCACCGAGGTGCTCAGCTTGATGTCCGGGTTGCTTTCCAGCACCGGCAGGAAGTCCGGCGTGGTCTGCTCGATCATGTCGACTTCGCCGTTCATCAGCGCCGCCGTGGCGGTGTTGCCGTCGGGAATGTAGATCCACTCGACCCGGTCGACCTTGGCGACCTTGCCGCCGGCCAGGCCGTCGGCCGGTTCGTTGCGCGGCACGTACGCCGGGTTCTTCACGTACACGACCTTGTTGCCGGGCACCCATTCATCGCGCTTGAACAGGAACGGACCGGAGCCGACCATTTCCGTCACGGGCGTGTTGGCGTCGGTCTGCGCCAGGCGCTTGGGCATGATGAAGGGCGGCATGCCGGACGGCTTGGCCAGCGCATCCAGCACCAGGCCGAAGGGCTGCTTGAGCGTCAGCGAAAAGCTGTCGGGACCGGTCGCGGCCAGCTCCGCGCCCGCCGCCATCAGGGCCTGGCCCAGCGTGTCCTTCTTGGCCCAGCGTTGCAGCGACGCAATGCAGTCCTCGGCCGTGACCGGCGTGCCGTCGTTGAACTTCAGACCCGGGCGCAACTTGAAGGTCCAGGCCTTGCCGTCGGGCGAGGCGGTCCAGCTTTCGACCATCTGCGGCTTGGGCTGGCCGTGGCTGTCCTGCGCGAACAGGGTGTCGAACACCATGTAGCCGTGGTTGCGCGTGATGTAGGCGGTGTTGAACAGCGGGTCCAGCGTCTTCAGGTCGGCGTGCGGCACCATCCGCAGCGTCTTGCCTTGCGCCTGGGCCGGCTGGCCCGCGGCCAGGCCGAGGGCCAGCAGCGCGGCGGCGCCCAGCAGGCTGAATCGTTTCATCATGGTCATCCCCTTGTTTTCTCCGGTTGCCTGCGTGGGCAATGGGTTGGATATCAGCCCTTGAAGGGCCATTTCGGCAGCTTGCGCTTGGTGAACGGCAGCGCGTTGTAGTCCTGCGTGATCGCCCCGGGCGTCTCGACATAGATGACGTGGCGGCCGAGCTTCGAGTACGAGGCGTAGAAATGCTGCGACGACTTCGGAATGACCAGCTTCATCGCGCCCAGGTCCACGCCGAACTGGGTGAACAGGTCGGTATCCATGGCCTGGGTGCGGTTGGTGGTCATGACGATGGTCACCCCCTGGCTGCGCACCACGGCCACATCGCCCAGCAGCGCGGGCGTGCCGGCCAGGCCGGTCATGACGGCGTCGCGCTTGAGCGCGACGATCTCACAGGCCAGGTCCAGCGGCTGGCCCGACACGGGCGCCACCTTGCCGCCGATGCGCAGCTTGATCTGCGCGCCTTGGCCGGCCTCGAAACAGAGCTGCACCGCCACCGGATCCCAGAACGGGCCGGTCGCCACGTCCTGGATGCCGCGCGCCAGCACGCGCTCCAGGATGAAGGTGGCGTCGCTGGGCGCGCCGCCGCCGGCATTGTCGGCCGAGTCGGCCAGCACCACGGGGAAGTCGGCCAGCGCCAGCGCCTGGTCCAGGGCTTCGTCGGCGCCGGGATAGGGCGGCGCCAGCTGGTCGCGAAAGCCGATGATCTCTTCGCCCAGCGCGCGCGCCAGCCGTTCAGCCTGGCCGGCGTCGCCATCGGTGTAGACCAGCACCTTGGAACCCATGTCGGGCGTGTCGCCCCACGGGAAGCCGTGGGCGATCGATACCGACAGCACGCCTTCCTTGCCTTCCATCGCCAGCAGGCGGTCGACGAAGCCGCGCATCGGCTCGCGGCTGGTGTGCATGATGGAGATCATCTCGCAGTCGAAGACCGCGCGCGTCGGCTTGATGCGGCCCTCGGCGCGCGCCACGCACAGGTCGACCAAGTCGTAGGCGCGGTCCAGGATGTCGGTGTGCGGATATTCCTTGAAGCAGACCAGGAAGTCGGCGCTGTTCATCATGGCGTCGGTCAGGTGGCAGTGCGGATCCAGTTCGGCGCCGATCACCGTGTCGGGGCCGACGATCTCGCGCGCCCGCCGCAGCAGGTCGCCTTCGCAGTCGTCATAGCCGTCAGCCACCATGGCGCCGTGCAGGCCGAACAGCGCGATGTCGACCTTGCCGGCGCGCCGCAGGTCGTCGAGCAATTCGTCGCGCAAGGTCTCGTAGGCGTGGCGCGTGGTCAGGCCGGCCGGCGTCGCGCCCGCCGTCATGCCCTCGATCAGCGTCCAGTCCTTGCCCTGGGCGCGCTGGCGCGCGGCCCACAGCGGGCCGGAGAACATCTGCATGCGGTCCGGGTGCTGGCCGGCCGGGTAGTAGCCGCGCGCCCGATAGGCCGACAGGCCGGTCGGGATGGGGGAAAAGGTATTGGTCTCGGTCGCCAGGGACCCGGAAAAAATCTTCATGCGCTCGCTCCGTTCTGGATGGTTGCCTTCAGTCGTTTCCGATATACGCCTGCACTTCGATCTCCACGTCGACGTTCAGGGCCAGGGCCGACGCCACCGTCGAACGCACCGGCAGCGCCGCGCCGAAGAACTCCTTGTAGACCTCGTTGAAACCCGCGAAGTGGCCCATGTCCGACAGCCACACCGTGGCCTTGACCACCTGGTCCAGGCGCGCGCCGCCGGCCGCCAGGCTTTCGACGATGCGCTCGCAGGCCGCGCGGGTCTGGGTCTGGATGTCGCCGCGCACCACCTCGCCGGCGGCGCTCATCGGCACCTGGCCCGAAAGGAACAGGAAGCCGCCGGCCTTCACGGCCCGCGAAAACGGGAACGGCAGGCTGCTGGGCAGGCGCTGGATGGCTTGGCTCATGGAACGGGCTCCTATCGGGAAGGGGAGAAACGGGCCGGCGACAGGCGCGCGGGGTCGACGCCCTGCGCGGTCAGGCTGGCGCTCAACGGCAGGTCGAGCAACAGGTCGGCCGCCAGCTGCGAAACGCCGGCGGCGGACTGGATGCCGTAGCCGCCCTGCGCCGCCAGCCAGAAGAAGGCGGGGGTGGCGCTGTCCCAGCCGATCACGAAATCGCCATCGGCCACGAACGAGCGCAATCCGGCCCAGGTGTGGCGCGGACGGCGGATGGTCAGCGAGGTGGCCGCTTCGATGCGGTAGATGCCGGTGGCCACGTCCAGTTCCTCGGGCACCACGTCATGCGCCGGGACCGGGTCGGCATTGGCGGGCGAGCCGAGCAGTTGGCCTGCGTCGGGCTTGAAATAGAAGCTCTCGTCCACGCCCACCACGGCGGGCCAGTGCGCGAAATCGACGTCGTCCGGCCCGGTGAAGGTGAAGGCGGTGCGGCGGCACGGTTGCAGGCCCACGGGCCGCACGCCGCACAGTTCGGCGGCGTGGTCGGCCCAGGCGCCGGCGGCGTTCACCAGCACGCGCGCCCGCAGCGACTCGCCGCCGGCCAGCGTCAGGGTCCAGGCGCCGTCCTCGAACGTGGCGGTAACGAGTTCGGCGTTGTTGCGCAGCGCCGCGCCCTGGCGCGTCATGCCGCGCAGGAAGCCCTGGTGCAGCGCATGCACGTCGATGTCGCGCGCATCCGGCTCCTCGATCGCGCCGCAAAGCTGGTCGGGGCGCAGGCAGGGCACCCGCGCCAGCGCCTGTTCGGCGTCGATCAGCGTGACGTTGGGCGACTGGCTGCGGAAATCGTCATAGACCTCGCGCAGCAGGTCCTGCTGGCCCGGCGCGGCGATGTACAGCACGCCGCGCGGGCTCAGCAGGGGATGCTCGCAGAAGCCTTGCGGCGGATGCTCGTAGAAATCGCGGCTGGCGCGGGTCAGCGCCTTGATCTGGGCGGTGCCGTAGGTCTCCATGAACATGGCGGCCGAGCGGCCGGTGGAGTGGTAGCCGGGCTGGGCTTCGCGCTCCAGCACCACGACGGAGGCGGACGCGCTCAGGCGGTAGGCCACGGATGCGCCGGCGATGCCGGCGCCGATGACGGCGTAATCGTATAGGGGGTCTGCGGCCATTTTGTCGGAAGCGAGAATTCTCTTATTTGATAATTCTCGAATACGATAGTTGTTTGGCATGGGGCGGGTAATAGGGGTTGTCCCGAGGGCCGGTCCCCGGGCCGCGTAAAATCGCGGCCATGCTTCCCACTCAAGTCATCGTTGCGCTGCTCGTGCTGCAGCTTGCCCTGGTCGTTCCGCTGGTCGCCGTCGTGATCCAGCTGCTGCGCTTGTTCCACTGGCGTTTCCGGGCCGATCCGCAGGCGCGCGGCGAACGCCCGCATTTCACCGGTCCGGTGCTGGCGCTGCTGTTCAGCGCGCTGGCCGCCAGCGACTTCATCGGCTACGAGCCGTTTCCCACGCTGTCGCGCCTGAATCCCGTGCCGCTCGGGGCGCGCGCCTACTTCACGGTGGCGATGCTGGCGCTGGCGGTATGGTGCTGGGCCTACGCCGGCGCCATCCGCGAGCGCGTGCGCCGACTGTTCTGAACGCAGTCTTGCCTGTGGCGGCCGCATCGGGCCGCCGCTTGGATGCGTCGCCCCGGCCCGCATCAGGCCGGCGGGCAGCCCCCAGGCCTCGCGCTTTCAAACCGGCGGCGCGGCCCTAGGCCGCCGCGCTGTCGGCCGGCAGCGCCGGCCCCGACACCCCACCGCGCAGCGATTCCAGCAGCACGCGCTTGTTCTCGCGGCTGCGGTAGGCGTGTTCGCGCATCAGGTTCTCGGCGCGCGCGGCTTCGCGCCGCGTAATCGCCCGCAGCAGGTCCTCGTGGTCCGATTGCGCCCGCAGCACGAAGGGCGTCTCCAGCAGGGAAGGGGTGGACGGCAGCGTCAGCGCGGCGGGGCCGGCCAGCGGCGTCTTGTTGTTGTGTTCCAGCGCCGACAGCAGGGCGCGGTTGCCGGCCGCTTCGCACAGGATCTCGTGGAAGCGGCGGTTGATCTGGCCCCAGGCGCGCGCATCCACCGTGGTCTTGGGGTCGCGCCGCGCGCCAACCCGGACGGCTATACGCTTTCCTACGGCACCAACGGCACCCAGGCCACCAACCACTGGCTCTACAAGTCGCCGGGATACGCGCCGGGCGACTTCGAGCCGGTCTCGCGCTTCACCGTCATCGCGGCCGCGCTGGTGGTCAACGCCACCGACGAGCGCTTCAAGTCGCTGGCGCAGCTGCTGGCCTACGCCAAGTCGCACCCGGGCGAACTGACCTGTGGCTCGGCCGGCAACGGCACCTCGTCGCACCTGGCCTGTGAACTGCTGAACCAGATGGCCGGGGTCAAGATCATGCACATCCCGTACAAGGGCGGCAGTGCCGCCATGACCGACCTGCTGGGCGGGCGCATTTCGCTGCTGATCGACATCATGCCGAACGTGTCGGGGCAGATCGCCGCAGGCAAGCTGCGCGCGCTGGGCGTGACCACGCCGCAGCGCGTTGCGTCGAATCCCGACATCCCGACCTTGAGCGAGGCCGGCGTCAAGGGCTACGAGTTCTTCGCCTGGGACGGGCTGTATGCGCCCAAGGGCACGCCCGCCGCCATTCTCGACAAGCTGAACGCCGCCGTGAACCGCGCGCTGCAACGCCCCGAGGTGAAGCAGGCGCTGGAATCGCGCGGCGCGATCCCGTCGCCGACCTCGCGCCAGTCGCTGGCCGAATTCGGCGCCGAGGAATACACGCGGCTCGGCAAGGTCGTGAAAACGGCCGGCGCCGCCATCGACTGACGCGCCGCCGGGAATCCGCGCCGGCAGGGCGCGGGTTCCCATGCCGTAAAGGGGGCAGGGCGGCCCGGTCCTCACAACGCCGGCTTGACCACCATCAGGAAATACACCGCCACCATCGCCAGGAATGCCGGGTAGCCCAGCCATTCCCAACAGCGCGCAAAGCGCCAGTAGCGCGCCGGCAGCGCCGTGGCGCCGGCCGTGTGGGCGCGGGCGGCCATCTTCGCCATTTCGTACTGCAACCACACCACCGGCAGCCAGCAGGCGCCGGCCAGCAGGTACAGCCCGATCGACACGGCGATCCACGGCGTGGTCCAGCTCCAGCCCGCCGCGTGCGCCAGCCACAGGCCGGTCAGCGGCTGCGCCACCACGGCGGGCGTGGTGAACCACAGGTCGGCCCGCACCACCAGGCGCGAGACCGCCGCGATCGCCGGCACCGAGCCGCTGCGGTTGGCGAAGAACAGGTAGAACGCGGTGCCAAAACCGGTGCCGACCAGCAACACCGACGACAGGATATGCAGGGTCTTGATCGTGAGATAGGCGTTCATGATTGGGTTTCCTCGCTGAACAGAATGAATAGGAGCGCGACGACGGCGACGTTCTTCAGGAGCGGGCCGAACGGATGCCACAGGAATTCCGGCAAAGCCACCGCGATCACCGCGGAATAGCCCAGCACCAGGGCAAGCTGCGCGGCCCACAGCCGCCGGCCGGGTCGCCAGAGCGTGGCCAGGCCGAACACGGCGTCCAGCGCGGCGGCCAGGTATAGCGCCGCCACGGCCCCCGGGCCGTGCAGGCCGACCCGCGCCAGCAGCGCCAGGCTGTCGCCGGTCGGGTAGATAAAGGCGCTGCACAGCGCGGTCCACAACCAGATCAGCGCCAGCGCGCCGCGCAGCAGGGCGGGGCGCCAGGCCGCCAGGGCCTGCTGGCGCTGGGCGGACGCTTCGTCCGGGCCGATGAAGGCGTCGATGCCGGCGGGCGGGCGTCCCAGCGCCCGCGCCGTGGCCGCCGGATCGCCGCTGTTGCCGGCGCGCAGCATGCGCCAGGTATCGCGCGTCAGGATCGAGCCGGGCAGACGGTCGCACAGCGCCGCGGTCCCGGCCACCAGCGCACCCGGCACGGTCAGCGTCCACGCTGGCGCAAAGCCCATTGATGTGCGATAGACCGCCAGCATGCGCTTGAAGGTGACCTCGGTGTCGCCCACCAGATCGAGCACCGCAGGCGCGTCGACCGCGCCGTTGACCAGGCGGACCACGATCTCGGCCAAGTCGTCGATGTGGATCGGACGCAGCGGCTGGCCGCCGCCGGCGGGCAGGGCATGCAGTGGCAGCGACGCCAATGCGCGAAAAAAGCGCGCCGACTCGCCTTGGGCGCCGTACACCAGCGCCGGCCTCAGGATGTGGTGGGCAATGGGCAGCGTGCGCAGATGGTCGTCGGCGGCGCGCTTGCTGCGGAAGTAGGCGGTGTCGCCGCCCTCGGCGCCCAGCGCCGACACTTGCAGCACCTGCCTGACGCCGGCCTGCGCGGCCGCCTCGAACAGCGCCTCCGGGGCAAGGTGATGAAGCCGGTCGAAATCGCCGCGGTCGCCTTCGCGCAGGATGCCGACCGCGTTGATGACAACGTGGATGCCGCGCAGGCGGTCGACCCAGGCGGCCGGCGTCGTATCGACGCGATAGTCCACTGCGATCTCGTCGGCATGCCGCGCCTGTCGCACGCCCTTGAGCACCCGATGCCCGTCGCGCGCCAGCGCCTGGCACAACGCGTGGCCAATAAAGCCATTGGCACCGCATACCAGAATGTTCATGTGATCCGCCTCCGGCCGCATCGACCGCTTGGTTCTTTTATTTCTGTTATTTCTGTATAGACAGAAATAACAGGCCAAAAAAATGGCGGGACACGCGGTCCCGCCACGCCCTCACGCCTTGGTGCGGCGCATGGTCTTGCTGATCTTGGCCCCCATGCCCAGCGTCTTCATCAGCGTCTCGGGTTTCATGCGCAGCATTTCATCGGACCAGGTGGTGAGGATTTCCAGGAACGCCAGCGTCTCGCGCACGCGCTGCGCGGTCAGCGGGGTTTCGTCGGCCATCTCGGGGCTGGCGAGGGTGTCGCGCAGCATCGACAGGGTGGGGTCGATCTCGCGCTGGCGCCGGCCTTCGACGATCAGCTTGAACAATTCCCAGATGTCGGTGGAGGTCTCGAAATGGTCGCGGCGGTCGTCCATGACATGCACCACCTTGGCCAGCCGCCAGGCCTGCAGTTCCTTGAGGCTGTTGCTGACGTTCGAGCGCGCCACGCCCAGCGTTTCGGCGATTTCCTCGGCGGGCGCGGGCCGGCCCAGCAGGTAGAGCAGGGCGTGGATCTGCGCCACGGTGCGGTTCACGCCCCAGCGCGAGCCCATTTCGCCCCAGTGGAGGATGAAGCGTTCGGCGATCGGAGTCAGTTTCATGCGGCCACTGTAGGTATTTCTGTTATTTCTGTCAAGACAGAAATAACAGAAATGGACGCGATCCGCTAAGCACGCGGCATTGGGACGCGCCCTATTGGGACGCGACCCGTTCGGACCCGCCTTGTGCGGACCTGCCTTATTCGGCCTTGGCTTGCGCCAGCGCGCGCTGCACCGCCGGGCGCGCCGCGACCCGCGCCAGGTAGGCGGTCAGCGCCGGGAAGCGCGCCATATCCACGCCGTCGCCCTCCAGCCAGCTGCCGATGGTGTAGAGATAGGCGTCGGCCACGCTGAAGCGTTCGCCCAGCGCCCACGGCCCGGCGATCTGCGATTCCAGGTAGGCGGCCACGGCCGTCATGGTTTCCGGCACTTTGGCGCGCATCGCCTCGTGCGCCGCCGGGTCGTCGGCCCATCGCGCGCCGCGCCGCTTGTGCGCATGCGCCACGTGGGCGGTGGACGCCAGGTAGCTGTTCAGTTCCTGCAGGCGCGCGAACGCGAACGGATCGTCCAGCGGCGCCAGCCCGGCCGCCGGGAAGCGCTGCGCGACGAACGCCAGCAGCGCCGGGGTCTCGGTCAGCACGCCATGCTCGGTGGCCAGCGCCGGCACCCGCCCCTTGGGATTGACGCGCAGGAATTCCGGGCTCTGCTGCTGCCCCGCGCCGAAATCCAGCTTGACGACGTCGAATTCGGCGCCGGCTTCCTGCAAGGCGATGTGGGTGGCCAGGGCGCAGGTGCCCGGCGCGGTATAGAAGGTCCAACGAGACATGGCGTCCTCTTGGTGAAGGGAGGTGAAGGAAGGGTGAAGCGCACAGCCAGGCGGCCATTATCGCCAGAACCCCCGCCGCCGCCTACGGTTCGTGCCGTGCGCGGGCGGCAAGGTCGGACGGATTGCCCGATCCCGGGTCAAATGCGGCCGCCGATTCAGGGCGCGGTCAGCGCCGTCAGCGCGCCCGCGCCGCCAGCGGCGTGCGCGCCAGGAAGCGCTCGAACGCCTCCAGGTAGGCGGTCTCGGCCGCGCTCAGCTTGCGCTGCCGGTGCCAGGCCAGGTACACGTCGATCTCGGCCACGCTCTCGTTGGGCGGCAGGCGGCGCAATTCGCCGTTGACCACGTCGGGCACGATCAGGTGTTCCGGCAGGAAGCTCAGGCCGATGCCCGCCACCACCATGCGCCGCACTTCCTCGATGTGCGGCGAGGTGCCGACGATGCGGCCGGTGAAGCCCTGCTGGTCGCGGAAGATGGTCAGCGGCGACAGCGTGTCGCCGATCTGGTCGCTGGCGAAACAGACGAAGTTCTGGTCCATCAGGTCTTCGATGCCCACCCGCGGCCGCGAGAACAGCGGATGGCGCCGGCCACAGACCACCGCGTAGTGGTGGCGCAGGAACAGCCGGCGCTCCAGCGCCTCGACCGGCTTGCGGCACAGGCACAGGCCCAGCGCGGGCACCCGCTTTGAAAGGGCGTCGAGGATGTCGGCGCTGGGCAGCACCTCGATGTGGAATTCGATGCGGGGATGGCGCTGGTGGAAGTCGGCCAGGAAGTCGTCGTAGGCCGCGCTCTGGATGCGGCTCATGACCAGCAGCCGCAGCGTGCCGGCGACCTCGTGCCGGTCCTGCAGCGCGGCGGTCTCGATGCGCGCCATGGCGCCGTACATGTCGCGGGCGATGGCGTAGATTTCTTCGCCCAGCCCGGTCAGGCGGAATTCGCCGTTGCGCCGGTGCAGCAGCATGCCGCCGACCGCATCCTCCAGCCGTTTCAAGGCCTGGCTGACCGCCGGCTGGCTCAGGTGCAGCGCCTGCGCCGCCCGGCCCACGCCGCGCGCCTGCACCACGAACATGAAGGTGCGCAGCAGGTTCCAGTCCATGCGCTCGGGCGCGAGCGACAGGGCGTGGGCGGGGCGGACGGGGGCAGGGCACATGGCGGCGTGGCGGATTCCGGCGAAAGGACAGGGCCGGTTTCCGTCCGCCGCGCCGGCCCCGTGATCAGGTTCCGGCCAGTCCCGCGAAGAAGCGCGCGGCGTTCGATTCCAAGCCCTCGATATAGTAGCCGCCTTCCTGCACGATCAAGGTCGGCAGCTTGAGCCCGGCGACTTCGCGCCCGAGCCGTTCGAAGCCGTCTTCCGACACCGCCACCATGGCCTGCGGATCCTTCTCGAAGATGTCGAAGCCCAGCGACAGCACCAGCGCGTCCGGCTGGAATTGCTCGATCGCGGCGCGTGCCTCGCGCAGGCGGTCGAAGAATACCGACTCGGGCGAACCATGCGGCATCGGCAGGTTGAGGTTGTAGCCTTCGCCTTCGCCCGCGCCGCGCTCGTCCTCGAAGCCGACGACCACGGGATAGAAGTTCTCGGGATCGCCGTGGATCGACACGTACAGCACGTCGCTGCGCTCGTAGAAGATGTCCTGGATGCCCTGACCATGGTGCATGTCCGTGTCCAGGATGGCGACGCGCCCATAGGTGCCGCGCAGGCGCTGCGCGGCGATGGCGGCGTTGTTCAGATAACAGAAGCCGCCTGCGGCATCGCGGCGCGCATGGTGGCCGGGCGGACGGCACAGGGCATAGGCATGGCGGTCGCCGGCCGCGATGCGGTCGGCGCCGGCGATGGCACACTGCGCCGACCAGTAGGCCGATTGCCAGGTGTTCGGGCCCACCGGGCAGCTGCCGTCGGCCAGGTAGCGCGCGGCCTGCGCCAGCACGCCGCGCAAGGCGTTGGGCTCGCGCACGAAGACATTGGAGACCACCTCGTCGCCCCAGTCATCGGGCAGCTTCTTCCATTCGGCGTGCGCCTCGCGCAAGAAGCGCAGATAGGCCGGCGTGTGCACCGCTTCGAGCGGGGCCTGGCCGTGGTCGGGCGGCGCCTGCACGTCGAAGCCCAGGTTGCGCGCCGCCTGCGCCAACGCGTCCAGGCGCGACGGCACTTCCTGCGGCGTGCGCATCTTGCCACGCGAGAAATAGGTCTGCGGATGGTGCAATTTCTGATCGTCGTGGAAATACGCCTTCATGCTCGATGGCCCTCGGGTTGGAATTGGACATGGCGCCGGCCATGGGCGCCCAGCGCCAGCACGGATACCAGGGAAAGCAACGAAATCACCGAGAACAACACGGCCAGCGGCCACCACTGGCCCTTGAAGTTCTCGGCCAGCACCGTGCCCAGCATCGGCGTCAGGCCGCCGAAGATGGCGCCCGACAACTGGTAGGCCATGGAAATCCCGGTGTAGCGGATCGCGGTGGGAAAGCTGTCGCTGACGAAGCCGGCGATCACCGCATAATAGGCGCCCATGAACAGCACCGCCACGCCGATGCCCAGCGTGATCGCGGACAGCGAGCCCAGGTCCACCAGGTTGAACATGGCGTATGGCGTGAACACCGACACCAGCGCCATCGTCGCCAGAAAGCGCAGGTTGCCGACGCGGCTGGCGATATAGGCCGCCAGCGGCGTGATGAAGAACTGCATGATCGACACCACCAGCAGGCAGTCCAGGATCACCGCGCGGTTCAGGCCGACGTACTGCGTGGTGTAGGCGATCATGAAGGTGCTGGTGAAGTAGAACCCGGCGATGCCCAGCACGTTGGCGCCCACGGCCAGCGCCAGTAGCCCGGGCGCCCCCGTCAGCACTTGCGCCAGCGGCGCGCGGGCCGGCTTGGCGCGCTGCGCCTGGGCCTGCTTTTCTTCCAGGAAGTCGGGCGATTCATTGACGCTCAGGCGGATCACGAAACCCACCACCAGCAACACCGCCGAGAACAGGAACGGCACGCGCCAGCCCCAGCTCAGGAAGGCGGCGTCGTCCAGGCCGGTCACCAGCTTGAACATCAGCATCGACAGGATCAGGCCGGCCGGGCTGCCCAGCTGCGCGAACGAGGCAAAGAAGGTGCGCTTGCTCTTGTCGGGCGAGTGTTCGCCCGCCATCAGCACCGCGCCGCCCCATTCGCCGCCAACCGCCACGCCCTGCACGATGCGCAGCAGCACCAGCAGCACCGGCGCCCAGACGCCGATCGAGGCGTAGGTCGGCAACAGGCCGATCAGGACCGTCACGCTGCCCATCATCAACAGCGTGATGACCAGCGATTTCTTGCGGCCGATGCGGTCGCCGATATGGCCGAACAGCGCGCCGCCCAACGGCCGCGCGAAAAAGCCCACGGCAAAGGTGCCGAAAGCCGCCAGCGTGCCGTAGAAGCCCGTGGCCGATGGAAAGAACAGTTTGCCGAACACCAGCGCGGCGGCGGTGGCGTAGATGTAGAAGTCGTACCACTCGATCATCGTGCCGATGAATGCGGCGGTCGACGCGCGCACCGGCTGGTGGCCCGTCCTGGAATTTCCCCTCATGGTTTTCTCTCTGTAGGTAAATCGAGGTTGCTGCGTAGACCGTTATACGCGTGCCCTCGCCATAAGAAAAATTCTGAATTCTTATCCGCGAAATTCAGCGAATTTATGAGTGGAAACCCTAGTATTGAACGACGATGCGCGCAGAACCACCCGCGTCCGTCTCGCGCTCCGAGATTGGCGCAGCGGTTCAGCGGGATCGTGGAGCGCCCCGTACGCCCGGTAAAGCGGGGGGCAGGCATGGACGCGCCTCAACGCGCCGGCTGCCAGTCGCGCCGGCAATTGGCCAGCGGACGCAGTTCGTTGGCCGCCGCCAGGCGCAAGGACGGCTTGGCCCCGGCCACGTAGACCAGATTGCGCGACCGCCACACGGCCAGCTCGGCATACGGCACCTGGGCCGACGAAGCGCTGCTGGTACCCCAGAAATCCATGCTCGGCGCATCCAGGCAGGCATCGCCCGCGGCCACGCTCGCCAGCTCGCGGCCAGTGGCCAGGTCCACCGCGCGAAACCGCACGGGCGTCGGCCGCTGGCGCAGCTCGGCGGCGATCACCACCGGCGTGCCGTTGGCGGTCTGGCCCAGGCTGGCCGGCTTGACGGTCTGCACCTCCTGGCCGCGCGGCACCAGCAGGAAGGCCACGCCGTTGTCGATATCCAGCAGGCGGCCGGGTCCCAGCCTCACGGCCTGGAATGGTTCGTGGCGGATCAGCGTGGTCTCGTACCAGCCGTTTTCGTAGCGCGTCCAGCCGGGTTCGCCGGCGTCCAGGAACACCAGGCCCCCGATGCTGTCGCCGTCGCCTTCCTTCTGCACCGGGATGTCGGTGACGCGCAGATCGCCGCCGCCGACATCCAGGTACAGCAGGTTGCCGTGGCCGGAGGTGCGGGTGACGAAGGCCAGCACCCCGTGCGGGTTGATCGGCTTGGCGGGGCCGCAGAAGTAGTCGCGCGCGCGGCGCGGGTCGCCCGCCGGCAGGAAACGCTCGCCCAGCTTGACGCCCTTGCCGCAGAGCGGCTGGCGCTGGTAGGCCAGGGTGTATTGGCTGGCGTTGCGCCGCCTGCCTTCCAGGTAGTCCTGGAAGCCGATGTCGGTCTCTTCGACCCGCAAGCCCTTGTCGTTGTAGATCGTGCGGGCCTGCGACGGGCCGGCCATGGCGGCCAGGGACAGCGACAACAGGACGGCCGCGCAGGGCGTGCGCGGGCGGATCAGGGGATGGCGCATTGTGCTTGTCATCATCGGGTTGCCGATGGGGCACCTTAGCACAATGACGCCGGCGATCCGCCGCGACGGCGTAGCGTAAAGGCGCGGCCGCGATGCGGCTTGCGGGCGTGCCCGCAAGCCGCATCGCGAGCAAAAAAAGCCCTCCGGCGAGGGAGGGCGGGGCGGGCCTTAAAGCGCCTGCATTTCCGTGTTGGCATTGCGGCCTGGCGCCGGCGCGCCTGGCTCCCGGGCGGCGGGCGCCACCGGCGTCACGGCCGGCGCGGCGGGCGCGGCATCCTGCACCGGCACTTCCACGTACGGCAGGTGCAGCACCTGGCTCGTCATGGCGCGGATCTGGTTGGTCAGCGCCGGACTGTCGTTGAGCTTCTGGCCGTACGACGGAATGATCTCCTTCAGGCGCGCCTTCCAGCCCGCTTCCATCTGCTGCGGGAAGGCCTTGGCCAGCAGATTCAGCATGATGGGCGGCGAGGTCGAGGCGCCGGGCGAAGCGCCCAGCAGGGCGGCGATGGTGTTGTCCTTGTCGGTCACCACTTCGGTGCCGAACTGCAGGATCGCGCCTTTCTCCGGATCGCGCTTGATGACCTGCACGCGTTCACCGGCCGTCACCAGGCGCCAGTCTTCGGGCTTGGCCTGCGGGAAGTACTTGAGCAACTGGGCGTGGCGGTCGGCGTCGGTCAGTTGCGCCTGATCCACCAGGTACTTGACCAGGTCCAGGTTCTCCAGCCCCACGTCCACCATGCTGGCGACGTTGTTGTGGTTGACCGACGAGAACAGGTCGAAGGCCGAGCCCTGCTTGAGGAACTTGGTCGTGGCCAGCGCGAACGGGCCGAACAGCACCACCG
The DNA here is from genome assembly GCF_052906545.1 of Achromobacter sp. CSND-B12. Classification (NCBI taxonomy): domain Bacteria; kingdom Pseudomonadati; phylum Pseudomonadota; class Betaproteobacteria; order Burkholderiales; family Alcaligenaceae; genus Achromobacter; species Achromobacter sp. CSND-B12. The sequence goes on from NZ_JBREGJ010000001.1 coordinate 6,404,757, forward strand.
GCTTGCCGTCGAGCTTGCGCGCATCCAGGTGCGGCACCGACATCGGCGGCGAATCGGTATCGGCCATGCCGTAGGCTTTGACCTCGTGGCGGCCGGCGATGGCCGGCGCGTCGAAGGCCAGGAACTGGCCGCCCACCGGGAAGCCTGCGTAGTTCTTCGATTCGGGAATGCCGGACAACTGCAGCACCTTGAGCGAGGCGCCGCCCGCGCCGATGAAGACGAAGCGCGACTTCACCGTGCGCTCCTGGTTGGTCTTCAGGTCCTTGACCGTGACGTTCCAGGTCTTATCGCCGTTCTGGCGCAGCGCGGTGACCTCATGCTGCAGTTGCAGCTTGAAATTGGGGTTGCGCTGCAGGCCCTGGGTCAGCTGGTTGGTGATGACGCCGAAGTTCACGTCGGTGCCCAGCGGCATGTAGGTGGCGGCGACCTTCTGGCTGGCGTCGCGGCCTTCCATCAGCAGCGGCGCCCACTGGCGGATCCGCGCCGGGTCGGTGGAATACTCCATGCCGTAGAACAGCGGGCTCTTGACCAGGGCATCGCGGCGCTTGCGCAGGTACTCGATGCGGTCATCGCCCCAGACGAAGCTCATGTGGCCGGTCGGGTTGATGAAGTCCGACGGCTGGCCGAGGCGGCCGGTCTTGACCTGGTGCGCCCAGAACTGGCGCGAGATCTCGAACTGTTCGGCGATGTTGATGGCCCGCTTGATGTCGACCGAACCGTCGGGCATCTCGGGGGTGTAGTTCAGCTCGGCGAAGCCGGAGTGGCCGGTCCCCGCGTTGTTCCAGCCATTGGAGCTTTCCAGCGCCACGCCGTCCAGGCGTTCGAAGAGCTCGACGTGCCAGTCCGGCTGCAATTCCTGCAGGTAGGTGGCGAGCGTCACGCTCATGATGCCGCCGCCGACGAGCACGGCGTCCAGGGGCTTGTCGTTGTCCGGCGCCGGGACCGAACGTTGGTGCAGCGGCCAGTACAGGAACAGGGCGACCGCGATCGCCACCGTCACCACCAGGCTGCCCAGGATCTTGAGAAACTTTCTCATGGGTATTAGACCTTACGGTTCAAAGGATTATGTTGTTGTAGTTATCGGCACTTCTGGGAAAAGGACGTAGGCACCTCCGGGCGGAAAAAATACGCAAACGGCTTCCCGGCCGTCCAGGGCGTCAGGCCGGGACGGGGCGATTGCGGGGAACATCATGGAATGGGAGCCTGACCGGTCCGGCACGCGGCCGGGGCGACGCGTCTGCCGACGGGCGCGCGGGGGTCAGGTCATGCGCGCAGGCCAAAGCCTAGCCGAAGCGGGCTCATCAAGCCGCAATACCCGGGTCGCGGGCATTGGCTTGGGCGCAATACGCGTTGCGTTGCGATTGTAAACAAATTGCGGTTGCGAGGCCGGCGGGCAACGGGGCTGGGAGGGCGCCTCGCCATCCTCACCACATCTTTGGTCGTTTCGACTGATACCGGACCGGCCGCGGGGACCGGCCCTGCCGGCTCACCTGGCCCGGCAAGGCGCCAGCAGGCGGCACGCGCCGGACGCTGGCTGGCGCGCCGCAACCTCGCGCCACCACGGCGATCCCGGATGTGGCGCGGCCAGGTCCAGCCGTTCGCCCATCTCCGGCGTGGCCAGCGCCACTCCGCGCTCCGCGGCAAGCGCGGCGATGCGTTCGAACGGTTCCTGCCAGGCGTGCATGGCCAGGTCGAAGGTGCCGTTGTGGATCGGCAGCAGCCAGCGGCCGCGCAGGTCCAGGTGGGCCTGCAGCGTTTCCTCGGGCTGCATGTGGACGAAAGCCCAGCGCTTGTCATAGGCGCCGGTTTCCATCAGCGTCAGGTCGAAAGGACCGAAGGCGTCGCCGATGGCCTTGAAGCCATCGAAATAGCCGCTGTCGCCGCTGAAGAAGATCCGCATCCCGGCGTCGTCGATGACCCAGGAGGCCCACAGGCTGCGGTCGCCGTCGGTCAGGCCGCGGCCGGAGAAATGCTGGGCCGGGGTGGCCGTCAGGCGCAGGCCTTCGACCTCGGTCGACTGCCACCAGTCCAATTGCTCGACCTTGGCCGGATCGACGCCCCAGGCGATCAACTGGTCGCCCACGCCCAGCGGCGCGATGAAGCGGCCGGTGCGGGCCGCCAGCCGCGTCACGGCGGCGCGGTCGAGGTGGTCATAGTGGTTGTGCGACAGGATCACGCCGGCGATCGGCGGCAGGTCGTCCAGGGCGATGGGCGGCGCGTGGAAACGCGCCGGGCCGGCCCACTGCACCGGAGACGCCCGCTCGGAGAACACCGGATCGGTCAGCCAGTAGCGGCCGCGCAGCTTCAGCAGGATGGTCGAATGGCCCAGCCGGAACAGGCTGCGGTCGGGCGCGGCGCCGAGCGCGGCGCGGGTAAGCGGCCGCACCGGGATCGGCTGGCCGGGCACGGTGCCCGCCGGCTTGCCAAACAGGAAGGCCCAGGTCAGTTTCAGCCCCTGCCAAAAGCCCATGGAGGGGCGCGGGCGGGCATTGTGGAAGCGGCCGTCGCGGTGATGCGGCGGGACGGCGCGAGCGGCGGGCGGGGCGGGGGAGGCGGACGTCGGAGCGGTCACGGCACGATTCCAGGGAAAGAGGGGGAAGGACGGCCGGTATGGCCAAAAAAGTATACCGAGCAGTGTAATTTCCTTTTTTATGAAAGTACACCGCTGAGTGTAAAATTTTCGCTATCCCTCTATCAGGACATTTCCCATGGCAGAAGTACCGCAGCGGCTCACCGACAGAAAGCGCGAAGCCATCCTCCGCGCCGCGGTGGAGGAGTTCCGCACGGCGGGCTACGAGGCCACCAGCATGGACCGCATCGCCGCCGCGGCCGGCGTGTCCAAGCGCACGGTCTACAACCATTTCCCCAGCAAGGACGAACTGTTCGGGCTGATGCTGGAACAGCTGTGGAACCGCAGCATTGCCAACGCCACGGTCGTGTATCGCGCCGACCAGCCGCTGGCCGCGCAGTTGCGCCAGCTGCTGATGCAGAAGCTGGAACTGCTGGGCGATCCGAATTTCATCGACCTGGCGCGCGTCGCCATGGCGGAGATCATCCACACGCCGGAACGGGCCCAGGCCATCGTCTGCCGCATGGGCGCGAAGGAGGGCGGCGAGACCGCCTGGATCCGTGCCGCCATCGCCGACGGCCGGCTGGCCAAGGTCGACCCGGAGTTCGCCGGCCATCAGTTGCAGGGGCTGGTCAAGAGTTTCGCCTTCTGGCCGCAGGTCACGCTGGGACAGCCGCCCCTGGGACCGGCCGAGCGCGACCGCGTGGTGGATTCGGCGGTGGCGATGTTCCTGGGGTGCTACGGCCGCGGCGAGTGAAGTATCGTGTTCCGCAAGTGGCAACCATATCGACACCCCGCAGGAGCAACCCATGCAGATCTACTGGATCCAGGCGCAGGCGCCGCGGCGCGTCCTCGCGCTCGTCAAGCACCTGGGCATCGAGGCCGAATTCATCGAAATGGACCTGATGGCGGGCGCGCTGCGGCGGCCGGAGTACGCCGCCATCAATCCCAACATGAAGGTGCCCACCCTGGTCGACGGCGATTACCATCTGTGGGAGTCGTCCGCGATCATGGCGTACCTGTGCGTCAAGGCCGGCTCGGACATGTGGCCCGCCGATACGCGGGAACAGATCGAGGTGCTGCGCTGGCTGTCATGGAACGACTGTCATTGGGCCCCGGCGGTCGCTCCGTATTATTTCGAGCACATCGTCAAATCGACCTTTGGCATCGGCCCGCCGGACGCCGGCGAACTGGCCGGCAAGGAAAAAGCCTTCGACCGCTATGCCGCGGTCCTCGATACCCATCTGCGCGACCGCGAACAGGTCGCCTGTGGCCGGCTGACCATCGCCGACTTCCAGCTGGCGTCGATGGCGGCGTACTGGAAGGCCGCCGGCATGCCGATGGCACCGTATCCGCGCATCGTGGCCTGGCTCGACGGCCTGATGCGCCTGCCGGCGTGGGCCGATCCCTGGCCGGACGGACGCGCCGACCCCGCCTGATCGCGCCTGGACCCTCGTCTCTGTTATCGTGGGCGCGGCCGGACCGCCGTGTCCGCCGCGCAAGACCCCGCCGCCCGCATCGGGCATCCGACGAGGCCTTATCGATTTGAAGACCAAGAACTATCTGTTTGGCATCATCGTGTCGCTGGTGCTGGCAACGCTCCTGGCATTCCTGGGGCTGGTGGCCGTCTCCAGCGACAACCTCGGCTGGGGCATGGCGGCGCTGTTGTCATATGGCGTCCTGTTCGGCGGACCGCTGGCCATCGTGCTGGTGCTGACCTGGATCGTGTACCTGGTGCGGGATCGCGGCCAGGTGCCCGCGAGGGTGCACGGACTGTTGTTCCTGCCGTCTTTGGTGGCGTTGATGATCGTGCCGATCGACGACCAGATCCGCCAGGCCGGCGCCGACCGCTTCCGCGGCGCCAACCCGGCGATCACCGAGAACCACGTCAACTTCAGCGGACGCACGCTCTGGCTGGACTATCGCGCCGGATCCTCGACCGACGGCGGCGGCCAGCCCTATATGGAACCCGCTTCGGCGACAAACGACCGCTTCTCGCGTTTTCGCCGCTATCCCGGTCCGGACCTGGTTGCCACTGGCACGTTTCCCTACGCTGGCGCACACCTGAAGCCGGACGTCGAACGCTATGCGTATTCCTCGCAGGACGGCCAGGCCGGCGATTCCCAGCCGCTGCGACGCCTGCCCGCGCCCGACCTGGGCAAGCTGCTGCCGGCATTCGCCTACGGCGAAGCGGCGCTGCTGGTCTATCAGTACTTCCATTACCCCGATCGCGTCGAGGTGGCGCCCAGCCTCGGCCGCTTTGCCGCCAGCACCGAGGACGCCATGACCGCGGCCCGCGTTGCCGGGCTGGCCATCGTCAGCCTGGACAACCACAGCCCGCACGCCATCGCCCGCCTGGAGATCAACGGCCAGACGCTGGATCTGGGCGGCGATCCCGCGCGCAGCCAGGCTGGCCAGCCTTGCGACCCGGCGCGCGGCGGCAGCCCCGCGATGCTGGACCTGGAACAGCCGCTGCGCGTGCGCTGGCAGACGCTGCAGGATCCGTCGCGTTGGCAGGAGGCGAGGGTGGTGGTGCCCGCCTTCAGTGCCGCGAGCCAGGCCGATCCCGACAAGGGCCTGCCACGCGTGCGGCTGTATTTCCTACCCGACGGGTCGGTGGCTGCGGAACGGTTCCGCGAAATGCGCCTGCGCGGGGGTGACCTGGCCGTGCGCGCCACGGGCGTGCCGCCGCAGGCGCAAGCGGTCGTGGCCTGCGGCGCCGGCGCCTATTCCGGCTACAACCCGCAGACGGTGCGGCTGCTGGGAAATTGAGCCGGGAACGTTTGCATGAATGCCACAACCGGGGCCGATGGCGCCCCGGGAAAAGCAAAGGGGGTTCCTTGTTTCTGTACTACCGGATCAGTTTCGTGGCGAGCCTGCTGGCGCTGGCGGTCTGGGCAATCACCGTCGCCGTCTACGAAGCGCCGCGCCACGGCGACGGCTACGGTCCCGATCCGCTCGGGGTGCTGCTTTACCTGTCGCTGTGGCCGGTCGGGCTGCTGCTGGCGCATTCCGGCTTGCTCGCCTGCCTGGTGCGCGCGAGGCATCCGGCATCGATCCTGCAAGGGCGGCAGGGGATTGCCATCCACCTGGCGCTGGGAGCGGGTTTTCTGGCGTATGCGCTGTACAAGTTCCACCCGGGCTGAATGCCGCGAAGGGGGGACGCCAGGGGCCGTCTAGATGGAGGCTTGCCGCATCCGGTGCGACAGCGCCGCGGCGGTTTCCTTGCGTTCGCTGTAGCGGTCCACGAGGTAGGGCGCGACGTCACGCGTGAGCAAGGTGAATTTCATCAGTTCCTCGACGACGTCAACGATGCGGTCATAGTAGGGCGAGGGCTTCATCCGCCCGGCATCGTCGAACTCCTGGTAGGCCTTGGCGACCGAGGATTGGTTGGGTATCGTCAGCATCCGCATCCAGCGGCCCAGCACCCGCATCTGGTTCACGGCATTGAACGACTGCGAGCCGCCGGACACCTGCATGACGGCCAGTGTCTTGCCCTGGGTCGGGCGCACCGCGCCCACCGACAGCGGAATCCAGTCGATCTGCGTCTTCATCAGGCCGGTCATGGCGCCGTGGCGCTCCGGCGAACTCCACACCATGCCTTCCGACCACTGGACCAGCTCGTGAAGCTCGCGGACTTTGGGGTGATCATCGCTGGCGTCGTCGACCAGCGGCAGCCCGGACGGGTTGAAAATGCGGGTTTCGCCTCCCAGCGCTTGAAGCAGCCGCGCGGATTCCTCGGCGACCAGGCGGCTGTAGGAACGCTCGCGCAACGAGCCATACAGCACCAGGAAGCGCGGCGCGTGCGTGGCGCGCCGGGGAGAGAACAATTCCCCGGGGGACGGCCGGTTGAACCGGGATGGATCGATGTTGGGCAAGTCGGCGAACGCTGCCGGCGTAATGCCTTCCATAGGGTTGTGATGAATGGGAGTGGAACTCATGCAATGCCTCTCTGGACGCAAGACGGGAATTTCAATGTGTGTGGGGCGGGCCGCGCAGCAGCATCAGCGCGCCACAGGCTGCCAGGCCGATGGCGCCGGACAGCCACAAAGCGTTGGCCCCCCAGGCGTCCAGCGCCAGCCCGAAAAGCAGCGGGGCAAGCGCCTGGGCGATGCGGGCCGGCAGCATCAGCCAGCCCTGGCGCGCGCCATAGCCCTGGGCGCCAAACAGCACCAGCGGCAAGGTGCCCTTCGCGATGGTGAGGATGCCGTTGCCCGCCCCATGCAGGATCGCGAAAAGGGGGGCCGCCACCGGCCCCGCCATCAACAGCACGGTCACGCCGGCGGGGTGTGCCAGCGCGGCCAGGCGCGCCGACAGCAACGGGTGGACGCGCCGCAGGAGCCCGAACTCCAGCACGCGGCCGGCCACCTGCGCGGGACCGACGAGGGCGCCCACGGCGACCGCGGCGGCGAGCGTGGCGCCGGCAGCCTCCAGCATCCGCGGCAAATGCGTGGCCATCGCGGTGCTGATGAACCAGGTTGCGGCGAACACGAAGGCGAGCAGGGCGGTCGCGTATCCAGCCCCCCCGGCCGCGGCAACGGGGGAAGGGGATGCCGACGCAATCGCCTGCGCGGGGTCCGCGGCGGCAGTCCGTTCGGGCTGCGCCGGGGACGGCAGCGTGGGCAGCCAGGCGTTCAGCGGCAAGCCGATCAGCAAATGTATGCCGGCCCACCCGAGGCACGCGTTGCGCCACCCGAACCGAGTTTCCATCCAGGCCGACAGCGGCCAGCCGACGGTGCTGGCAAATCCCGCGAGCAGCGTAATGCCCGTGATCGCGCCGCGGGCGTGCTGTCCATACAGGCGAACCAGGCTGGAGAACGCCGCCTCGTACAGGCCGGCGCCCATCGCTGCGCCAATGACGAGCCAGGCGATGACCATCGTCCAAAGACCCTGGGCAAAACCCAGCATGCCCAATCCGAGCGCGAATACCAGGCTGGTGCCGGCCAGCACCACGCGGCCACCGTGGCGGTCGATCGCCAGCCCCGCCCACGGGCCGACCAGGGCCGACACCACCATCGCGCCGGAAAAGGCCGCGAAGACGGTAGGCGTCGCAACGCCCAGATCAGCCGCCATCGGCGCCGCCAGCATGGCAGGCAGATAGTAGGAGGAGGCCCAGGCCAGCGTCTGGGCGGTGCCCAGGGCGCCGACGACCCGGACGGGGGCGCCCGTCACCGGTCAGCTCCGCTTGGCGCCCGCGTCATACCAGTCCCTGGAGCGGTTCACCACACGTACGACCAGCAACATCAACGGCACCTCGATCAGCACGCCCACCACGGTCGCCAGCGCGGCGCCGGACTGGAATCCGAACAGGCTGATCGCGGCGGCGACGGCGAGCTCGAAGAAGTTGGAGGCTCCGATCAGCGCCGACGGGCAGGCAATGTCGTGCTTTTCGCCCAGGCGACGATTGAGCCAGTACGCCAGCCCCGAATTGAACAGCACCTGGATCAGGATCGGCACCGCCAGCATGGCGATCACCAGCGGCTGCCCGATGATCGCTTCGCCCTGGAACGCAAACAGCAGCACCAGCGTCAGGAGCAGGGCGGCCATCGAGAACGGCCCGATCCGGGCCAGGGCCGCCTCGAACGCCTGCTGCCCGCGACGCAGCAACGCGCGGCGCCAGAGCTGGGCGATGATGACCGGGATGACGATGTACAGCCCGACTGACACAAGCAGGGTGTCCCAGGGTACGGAGATGGCCGACAGGCCGAGCAGCAATCCCACGATGGGCGCGAATGCGAACACCATGATCGTGTCGTTCAGCGCGACCTGCGATAGCGTGAATACCGGATCGCCGCCCGTCAGCCGGCTCCAGACGAACACCATTGCGGTACACGGCGCGGCGGCGAGCAGGATCAGGCCCGCGATGTAGCTATCCAGCTGGTCGGCGGGCAGCCAGGGGGAAAAGACCTGGCGGATGAACAGCCATCCCAGGAATGCCATCGAGAACGGCTTGACCGCCCAATTGATGAACAGCGTCACGCCGATGCCGCGCCAATGCTGCCGGACCTGGCCGAGCGCGCCGAAATCGACTTTGAGCAGCATCGGGATGATCATTACCCAGATCAGCAGGCCGACGGGAAGATTGACCTGCGCGACTTCGAGATGCCCGATCGCCTGGAACAAGGCCGGCATGAGCTGGCCAAGGACCACGCCCAGGACGATACAGAGAAACACCCAGAGCGTCAGGTAACGCTCGAAGAGGCTCATCCCGTCCCGCGTCCGCGGGGTGCTCGCGGCTGCCTGTGCATTGGATGACATGACTTACTCCCGGGCCTTGCCGATACCACGCAATTCGGCCTGGAGCGACATTGCGTCCAGGCGTTCCATGGGCAGGGAAAGGAACAGCTCGATGCGGCGCTTGAGTACGCGCGCGGCATCCTGGAACGCCTTGCGGCGCGCTTGCTCGGTTCCTTCGTGGGCTGCGGGGTCGGGAACGCCCCAATGCGCCGTCATGGGCTGACCTGGCCAGATCGGGCAGACCTCGCCGGCGGCGTTGTCGCAGACAGTGATGATGAAGTCCATCCCTGGCGCCTCAGGCGCCGCGAACTCGTCCCAACTCTTGCTCCGATAGCCGTCGGTCGGCAGCGAAAAGGAGCTCAGCGTGGAGAGCGCCAGCGGGTGAACTTCGCCCTTGGGCGTACTGCCAGCGGAATAGGCCTGGAAGCGGTCGCCACCCAGCCCGTTGAGCAGGCCTTCGGCCAGTATGGAGCGCGCGGAATTACCCGTGCAGAGAAACAGTACCTTGAAAGGAGAACGTGACATCGAAATTCCTGGCGGCAACGAGTGGAGGATCGGATATTCGGGGATCAGCAGGTTGTGCAACCGCTGGAGTCGGAGATCTCGCAGGGAGCCCCTTGGCAGCAGTGTTCGGTGAGATAGCCCAGCAGCCCGTTCATGCGCGAGAAGTCGGCCCGGTAGATCAGATTGCGGCCTTGCTGCTCAATGGTGACCAGGCCGGCATGGGACAGCTCTTTCAGATGGAAGGACAAGGTATTGCGGGCGACGTCCAGCTGGTCGGCCAGCACGCTGGGCGTGAGGCCGCCGAGGCCAGCCACCACGAGGGCGCGAAAAACGCGAAGCCGCTGGGTGTGGGCCAGGGCGCCAAGGGCGAGAACGGTTTGATCTTCATTCATGGCGGAATAATACAATGATTCGAGAATCATTGAATAGATGGCCGTGCCGATCCCAGCAATCCGTGGGCCCGGATCCATTCGTGACTTTACATAATATACATTATGCGTATTTTATGTCGGTCCAGGCGCGCGTCCCCCGTGGCTCGACTCTCCGCATCTTCCCGACACGTTGCCTGTTGCCGGCCCACCGATAACCGTGCGCCGACAACAACGGCTCGCCAGGCTTAGACGAGCCGTTCGTCACCGCTATGCTCAGCGCGCCGCGTCGGCCAACGCTTCGACCGTGATGCGCAACGTGACCTCGTCGCTGACGTCGGGCGCGTACGCCTGGACGCCGAAATCGCTGCGCTTGAGGACCGTGGCCGCGTCGAAGCCGATTGCCGGCCGCTGCGCCATCGGATGCACGCCGGCCTTGTTCTGCCTGGCTTCCAGCACGATGGCTTTCTCGTGGTCCTTGATGCGCAGCTTGCCGTGGATCAGCAGCCGTCCGTTGCCCTTGTCCTCGACGGAGGTGCTTTCGAAGCCGATGGCGGGATATTTGCCGGCGGCGAAGAATTCGGGGCCGCGCAGCATCTCGTCCAGCTTCGGCACATGCGAGGTGAAGCTCGCCAGCGGCACGTCCAGCTTGACCGACGAGGCGGAAACGTTGGCCGCGTCGTAGCGGATCACGCCCTGGATGTCGCCGGCGTGCGCCGAAGGCTTCGAGAAGCCCAGGTGGTTCCAGGTCACCACCACCTGCGTGTGTTCGGGGTCGATGCGGTAGTCCACGCCCGCGGCATGGACGGGGATGGCGCCGCCGGCCAGCGCGGCCGCGAGCAGGAGTCGATTCAGATGGGTTTTCATGGGGTTCCTGTTTGACGGAAAGGCCGATCAGTGCCCTACGGATGGAATTATCTCTCCCCTGCTCCCCCTTCGCTCTGGACAGGTGCGCGCCGGCCCTTTCCATGCCGGGCTCGCCCTGTCAGGCCATCGAGGCCAGCGTATCCTTCAACGCCGCCAGGCCGTCGCGGTAAATGCCTTCGAACAGGGCGGCGGCGTCTTCATCGCTGACACCGGCCGGAGTGAAGCTGCCCGACCATTCCACCCGCGCGGCGTGGCCGTCGTCGATGCCGACCACGCGCAGCGTGGAGCGGTAGCCGGTGACGGGAAAAGGCGCCCGCAGGATGGAATAGGTGTAGCTGCGCGCGTCGTTGTCGAAGGCTTCCAGCCGCTCGACGATGGCGTCGCCGTCGGGATTGAGCAGGCTGCGCACGCGGCCGCCCTCGCTCAGTTCGCTGCTGGGGATGTAAGGCAGCCAGTCGGGCAGCGAATCGAAGCCGCCGATCAGTTGCCAGACGCGGTCCGGCGTCGCCGGCAGGGTGATGCTTGCAGAGGCTTGTGCCATGTCGGTCTCCTGGCTCAGATGCGGTCGATGGGCAGCGGCGCGTTGGCGGCCACCAAACCCTGTTCGCGCAGTTCGCGCCAGAAATCGGCGGGAATGGTTTCCGCCAGGGCGGCGGCGTCCTCGGCGATGCGCTGCGGCCGGCTGGCCCCCGGGATCACCGCCGCCACGGCGGGGTTGGCCAGCGAGAATTGCAGCGCCGCCGCCTTGATGCCGACGGCGTGCCGCTGCGCCACCGCCTTGATGCGTTCGACCTTGGCGATGATGTGGGCCGGCGCCTCCTGGTATTCGAAGTGCGAGCCGCCGGCCAGGATGCCGGAGCTGTACGGGCCGCCCACCACGATGTCGGTGCCGCGCTCGGCGGCCTTGGGCATCAGGCGCTGCAAGGCGCGTTCATGGTCCAGCAGCGTGTAGCGGCCGGCCAGCAGGAAACCGTCGGGTTGCGCCTCGGCCAGGTCCAGCGTCAGTTCGATCGGCTCGACCCGGTTCACGCCCAGGCCCCAGGCCTTGATCACGCCTTCGTCGCGCAGGCGGGTCAGGACGCGGAACGCGCCCTTGCGGGCCACCTCGAAATACGACAACCATTCGTCGCCATGGAAATCCTGGGCGATGTCGTGGACCCAGACGATGTCCAGGCGGTCGGTCTTCAGCCGCTTCAGGCTGTCCTCGATCGACCGCAAGGTGGCGTCGGCGGAATAGTCGTCGATCATCTTGTTGGGGCGGCCGGCCGCGAACAGGCCGCTTTTTTCGCCCAGGGCGCGAGCGCCGGCGTCCTCGACTTCATCCAGGATGACGCGGCCGACCTTGGTGCTGAGCACGTAGTCGTCGCGCTTGCGCCGGGCCAGCGCGTCTCCCAGCCGGATCTCGGCCAGGCCGGCGCCGTAAAACGGTGCCGTATCGTAGTAGCGCACGCCCTGCTCCCAGGCGGCATCCACCGTTGCCTGCGCCTGTTCTTCGGGGATGTCACGGAACATATTGCCCAGCGGGGCCGTGCCGAAGCCGATGACGCCACCGGCCAGCTTGTCTTTGATGCTCATGTTTGCTCCTGCAAATCAGTTGAAGTGGAGCCAGTCTAGGGTTGCCAGTTGAGTCTGTCCAAGACATAATTTGCGCAATTTGAGTCAATTTAGGTCTTAATTATGGATTTGCGCCAACTCCGCTATTTCGTTGCCGTCGCTGAAGACGAACACGTCGGGCGCGCCGCCGAGCGGCTGCATATTTCCCAATCCCCCCTCAGCCGGCAGATCGCGCAGCTGGAGGAAAAGCTTGGCCTGGTGCTGTTCGAGCGTTCCCAGCAGCGCATCCGCCTCACCCGTGACGGACGCACCTTCCTGGCCGAGGCGCGCGCCTTCCTGACGCACGCCAGCCGGCTCGAATCGCTGGCGCGGCGGCTGGGCCGCGGCGACGAAGGCGGGCTGTGCATCGGCTACCTGGAATACGCGATGCATTCCGGGGTGCTGCCAGACGCCTTGCGCGAGCTGCGCGACGGCCGCCCGGCGGTACATATCGCGCTCTACAACCAGCAATCGGACGTCCAGCTGGAAGGCCTGCGCCAGCGCAGCCTGGATATCGCGCTGGTGTGCGAGCCGCCGCCACCCGACGACCCGGACCTGGAGTCGGCCCAGGTGCTCAACGACCCGATGCTGCTGGCGCTGCCCGCCGGCCATCCGCTGGCCACGGCCGACGCCATCAGCCCGCAGGACCTGGCCGAACTGAAATGGATCGGCGTGATGCACAAGGAAAGCGCGTTGCGGCACGACACCTTCATCGCCGCCTGCGCCAAGGCCGGCTTCACGCCCGCCATCTCGCTGGAGGCGACCGAGCCGCTGGCGGCGCTGGGCCTGGTGGCGGCGGGACTGGGGGTGACGACGATCCAGCGCAGCCTGCGCCATCAGGCGCCGGCCGGCGTGGTATTGCGCGAGTTGTCGTGGTTTTCGTACCGCACGCCGCTATGGGCGGCGTGGCACAAGGTCAACCTGCGGCCGCTGGTCGAGATCTTCCGCAAGACCCTGGTGGCGGGCAGCGATGCGGCGCGGCAGACAGCCGCGATGGAAGCGGCCTGAGCCCGCTGGCAGGGCGCGCGGGGCGCGCCGCCACGCCGAAGCCGGTCAATAGTCGTCGCTGGCGCCGCGGCGGTTGCCGCCGGTGATGTCGTCGCGGCCCAGCAAGTGCAGCGCCACGGCCTCGGCGACCTTCATGCCGTCGATGGCGGCCGACATGATGCCGCCCGCGTAGCCTGCGCCCTCGCCCGCCGGAAACAGGCCCAGCGTGTTCATGCTCTGGAAATCGTCGCGGCGCGTGATGCGCAGCGGTGACGAGGTGCGCGTCTCGACGCCGGTGAGGACGGCATCGTGCATGGAAAAACCCTTGATCTGCCGCTCGAACGCGGGCAAGGCTTCGCGGATGGCGGCGATGACGTAGTCCGGCAGGCTGGCCGACAGGTCGGTCAATTTGACGCCGGGCTTGTACGACGGCGTCACGCTGCCCAGCGCGGTCGACGGCCGGCCGGCAAGGAAGTCGCCCACCAGTTGCGCCGGCGCGCTGTAGTCGCCGCCGCCCAGCTGGTAGGCGCGCGCCTCCCAATGGCGCTGGAAGTCGATGCCCGCCAGCGGCGAGTTTTCGATGCCCGGGAAGTCCTTGGGTTCGATGCCCACCACGATGCCCGCGTTGGCGTTGCGCTCGTTGCGCGAATACTGGCTCATGCCGTTGGTCACGACCCCGCCGGGTTCCGACGCGGCGGCCACCACCGTGCCGCCCGGGCACATGCAGAAGCTGTAGACCGCGCGGCCGTTGCCGGCGTGGTGCACCAGCTTGTAGTCGGCCGCGCCCAGCACCGGGTGGCCGGCGCTCGGGCCGAAGCGGGCCCGGTCGATCACGGACTGCGGATGCTCGATGCGAAAGCCCAGCGAGAACGGCTTGGGTTCGATGAACACGCCGCGCTTGTGCAGCATGCGGAAGGTGTCGCGCGCGCTGTGGCCCACGGCCAGCACCACGTGGCTGGCGGCGATGAACTCCCCGCCCGCCAGGCGCACGCCGCGCACCCGGCCGTCTTCGATCTCGATGTCGTCGACGCGGCTTTCGAAACGGAACTCGCCGCCCAGCGTCGCGATCTGCGCGCGCATCTGCTCGATCATCTTGACCAGGCGGAAGGTGCCGATGTGCGGCTTGCTGACGTACAGGATTTCCGGCGGCGCATCTGCGGCGACGAACTCCTGCAGCACCTTGCGGCCGTAGTGCTTGGGATCCTTGACCTGGGTCGACAGCTTGCCGTCCGAGAACGTGCCCGCCCCGCCCTCGCCGAATTGCACGTTCGACTCGGGCTGCAGCGTGTTCTTGCGCCACAGCCCCCAGGTGTCCTTGGTGCGCTCGCGCACCACCCGGCCGCGTTCCAGGATGATGGGCCGGAACCCCATCTGGGCCAGGATCAGCGCCGCGAACAGGCCGCAGGGACCGAAGCCGATCACGACCGGGCGACTGCCCTCGGGCAGATCGGCCGGCGCCTGGCCGACGTACTGGTATTCCATGGGCGGCGTCGGCATTACCGTGCGCAGACCGGCGACGCGCTTGAGCACGGCGGCCTCGTCGGCCACCTCGACGTCCACGGAATAGGTCAGCGTGATCGCGCTGCGCTTGCGCGCGTCGTAGCTGCGCCGGAAGATGGTCAGCGCGCGCAGGGCATCGGGGGCGATTCCCAGGCGGCTACAGGCCGCGGCGCGCAGGGTGTCGTCGATATCCGCTTGGGAGGTCGACAGGGGCAGGATGATTTCGGTCAGGCGCAACATGAGGCAGCGGAACCGTGTCAGGGTTCAAGGGCTCGTAAAACGCGTATTAGAACACGCGCGCGGCCCCGTCCCGCGCCCCATGCCGCGCCGTCCGGGTGGGTCCGCGCTCAGCCGCCGCGGCGGACCGACGCCAAGCGCCGCACCACCGCCAACAGGCGGTCGATCTCCTCGTAAGTGTTGTAGAACGCCAGCGAGGGCCTCACCGTCGTTTCCACGCCGAAACGACGCAGGATCGGCTGCGCGCAATGATGCCCCGTGCGCACCGCGATGCCCTCCTCGTTCAAGGCCTGGCCGACTTCCTCGGTGCTGTAGCCGTCCAGCACGAAGGACATGACGCTGGCCTTTTCGGCGGCGGTGCCGATCAGCCTCACGCCCGGTATGGCGCCCAGCCCGCGCATGCCGTAGGCCAGCAGGTCATGCTCGTAGCGGCCGATGTTCTCGATGCCCAGGCGCGTCACGTAGTCCAGCGCCGCGCCCAGCCCAACCGCATCGGCAATATTGCCGGTGCCGGCTTCGAACTTGTTCGGAATGGGCTGGAACACCGTCTTTTCGAAGGTCACGTCGGCGATCATGTTGCCGCCGCCCTGCCAGGGCGGCATGTCCTCCAGCACCTCGCGCCGGCCCCAGACCACGCCGATGCCGGTGGGCCCGAAGATCTTGTGGCCGGAAAACACGAAGAAATCCGCGCCCAGCGCCTGCACGTCCACCCGCAGGTGCGACACCGACTGCGCGCCGTCCACCAGCACGCGGGCGCCGACCCGGTGCGCCAGCTCGATAATGCGCGCGACCGGCGTCACCGTGCCAAGCGCGTTCGACACCTGGGTCACCGCGACGATGCGGGTGCGGTCGTTGAGCAGCTTCTGGTATTCATCCAGCAGGATCTGGCCGGTATCGTCCACCGGAATCACCCGCAACCGCGCGCCCTTGGCCGCCGCCAGCTGCTGCCAGGGCACGATGT
The DNA here is from genome assembly GCF_052906545.1 of Achromobacter sp. CSND-B12. NCBI lineage: Bacteria > Pseudomonadati > Pseudomonadota > Betaproteobacteria > Burkholderiales > Alcaligenaceae > Achromobacter > Achromobacter sp. CSND-B12. Next base: position 6,420,580 of record NZ_JBREGJ010000001.1, read on the forward strand.
TGGCATGGTGCTCGAGGTTCGAGACGATGATCTCGTCGCCCTCGCCCACGTGCTGCGCGCCCCAGCTCTTGGCCACCAGGTTGATGGCCTCGGTGGTGCCGCGCACGAAGATCACCTCGTTGACGTCGGGCGCGTTGATGAAGCGCCTGACCCGCTCGCGCGCGCCTTCATAGGCGTCGGTGGCGCGCGCCGCCAGTTCGTGCGCGGCTCGATGGATGTTGGAGTTCTCGTGGGCGTAGAAATACGCGATCCGGTCGATCACGCTCTGCGGTTTGTGGGTGGTGGCAGCGTTGTCGAACCAGACCAATTGGCGGCCATTGACGCGCTCCTGCAGCACGGGGAAATCGCGCCGCACCGCGTGCACGTCGAACGGCGGATGGGCATCGGCGCCCGCGTGCGGCGCGGTCCGCGCCTGGGGATGCGCTGGCGTCACGTAGCCACTGGGCAGCACGACCGCATCCACGAAGTAATAGCGGGGGTCCGACGAGGCCGCGGCCGGCGCCGACGGGGCCGGCACCGTGGCCGTGTCGCCCCGGACAGGCAAGGCCAGCCCGGCCAGGCCGTCACTGACCGCCGTGGCGCCCAGCACGGTTTCCGGCCCGGCCGGGAGCCCCTGGCCGCCTTGCAGGAAATAGTACGGGATGGTCTCTCCTGCCCCGGCGTCGGGCCGGGCCGCCGGCCCGATGGGCGCGATCCCGGTGGCGCCGGCGCCGAAGCGCGGCTCGTAGGCCGGCACCGCCGTCACTACGTTATCGGGCAGGCCGTTGCCCGCCAGGGCGTGCGGCAAAAGCGCCGGCGCGCGGTGCGCCAGCGATGGCAAGGGCGACGGCGAGGCCGGCACCAGGTTGGCGCCGGGCGCGATCCCCTGCGGGATCGGCGTGCCGGGCACGCCCGGGCCCAGTCCCGCGGGGCTGACCAGGGGCGAGCCGGGCGGCGCGACGTTGACCGGGGCCTGTATCCCGGGCGGGACCGCCGCAGGCAGGCCGGCCGGCGCCGGCCGCCCCGGCAACGCCGTGAAGAAGGCATTGGCCAGACGCGCCAGCACGTCCGGATCGATGGGCGCTTCGGGCGCGCCCGGCACGCCGCCGGCCAGGGCGGCGAAACTTGGCGAGGAATCGGCGACAGCCATTTTGCGGCCTATTTGTAGGTGTCGGGATAGTCGTGGTACTTGCCGATCTCGACATCGTCGAGCACCGCCAGCGCGTCGTCGGCCAGCAGCGCCAGCGAGCAGTACAACGAAATCAGATAGGACGCGATGGCATGGTTGTTTATACCCATGAAGCGCACCGACAAGCCCGGGCTCTGTTCGCCCGGCAGTCCAGGCTGGTACAGGCCGACCACGCCCTGGCGCTTGTCGCCCACGCGCAGCAGCAGGATCTTGGTCTTGCCGTCGGCCACCGGCACCTTGTTGGACGGAATCAGGGGGATGCCGCGCCAGGTGATGAACTGCGAGCCGAACAGGCTGACCGTGGGCGGCGGCGTGCCGCGCCGCGTGGCTTCGCGGCCAAAGGCGGCGATGGCCAGCGGATGCGTCAGGAAGAAGGCGGGTTCCTTCCAGACCTTGGTCAGCAGCTCATCCAGGTCGTCGGGCGTGGGCGCGCCGGTCAGCGGAAAGATGCGCTGCTCCTCCGTCACCTGCGACAACAGGCCGTAATCGGGGTTGTTGATGAGTTCGCTTTCCTGGTTTTCCTTGATGGTCTCGATCGTCAGGCGCAGTTGTTCCTTGATCTGGTCGTGCGGGCTGCTGTAGAGGTCGGAGATGCGGGTGTGCACGTCCAGCACCGTGCTGACCGCATTCAGGAAATACTCGCGCGGCTGCTCCTCGTACTCGACGAAGGTGCGCGGCAACTGGTTCTCGGCTTCGCGCGCGGTGCACGTCACCTTGATGTTTTCGGGATTCCTGACCTTGTTCAGGCGGTAGATGCCTGCTTCGACCGGCACCCATTGCAGCAAATGCGTCAGCCAGCGCGGGCTGATGGTGGCAAGTTGGGGTACGGTCTTGGTCGCATTGGCCAACTGCCTTGCGCCGTTGTCGCCCAGTGCGACGGTCCCGCCTACGGTGGCACTCATTGAAATCTCCGAAGTGAACAAACACGCAAACAACAGACAAAAAGAAAGGGCCGAAGCCCTTGGGGAAAAAGCGGTCAGGCGGCGCGCTCGCGTTGGCGTGCCTGGCCGGCATCCGCCTGGGGCGTGCTGCGCGGCCCTGCCTGCGTGACGGTGGCGCCGGGCGCCACGTCGCCGGTGATCCAGACGTTGCCGCCGATCACCGCGCCGCGGCCCAGCGTCACGCGGCCCAGGATGGTGGCGCCGGCATAGATGACGACCTCGTCCTCCACGATGGGATGTCGCGCCAGCCCTTTTTCCAGATTGCCGTCGGCATCGGTGGTGAAGCGCTTGGCGCCCAGCGTCACAGCCTGATAGATGCGCACGCCGCGGCCGATGCGGGCAGTCTCGCCGATGACGACGCCGGTGCCATGGTCGATGAAGCAACCCGGGCCGATCTGCGCGCCGGGGTGGATGTCGATGCCGGTCTCGCCATGCGCGATCTCGGCGGCGATGCGCGCCAGCAGCGGCAGGTCCAACAGGTACAGCTGGTGCGCCAGTCGGTGATGGATCAGGGCGTGGATGCCGGGATAGCACAGCAGCACCTCGTCCACGCTGCGCGCCGCCGGATCGCCGTGATAGGCCGCCAGCACGTCGCTGTCGAGCAGCCGCCGCACGTCCGGCAGCGCGGCGGCGAACCGGCGCACGATCGCGGCGGCGTGTTCGTCGACACCGGCGTCGGCCGGCGCATGGCGCCGCAGTTCCAGCCGCGCCTGCTCCAGCAGGCTGCGCAGGGCCGCGTCCAGCGTGTAGCCAACGTAGAAATTCTCGCTTTCGTGGCGCATGTCCACCGGGCCCAGGCGCATGGGAAAAAGCGCGCGCTTGAACTTGTCGAAGATATCGGCCAGCGCCTCGCGCGACGGAAACTCGCGCTCGCCCGGCTCGCGGGCGCGCTGCTGCGAAGTGCGCCATTGGGCGCGGATGCCGTCCAGGGCGCGCACCACACCCTCCAGATCGAAAGCCGCCATGTCAGTCCTGCACCCAGGGCAGGCCGCGATGGCGCCAGCCGTCGCTCAGGCCGCGATGCTGATTGGCGTCGATCTCGCCTTCGAAGCCCTCGAAGACGTTGAAGACCGCCGAGAACCCCGCCTTGGCGGCTGCCTCCGCCGCCAGCGCCGAGCGCTTGCCGCTGCGGCACAGCAGCAGCACCACGGCGTCCTTGCCGCCGGCGCTGGCCACCTTGGCCTCCAGTTCGCGCACGAACCGCGGATTGCGGGTCAGGCTGGTGCCGGTGGCCCAGGGCACGTGCACCGTGCCCGGGATGTGGCCGACGAATTTGCGCTCTTCCGCCGAGCGCACGTCCACCAGCACCGCGTCACCGTTCTGCGCCAGCGCCCAGGCGTCCGAGGGGGAAACGCCGCCCGCGTAGGGAAGATGCTGCGCCAGCGCCGCGGCGCGCGCCTGCTCCAGGGTGGCAGGCAGGATCCGTTCGGTGACGGCGGCTTCGGGGGTGTCGTAGCTCATGGCGCAAGGGCCTCCAGGCTGGCCGCCAGAACAGGTGGCGGCGGAACCCACAATCTAGGCCCAAAGCGGCGAAATCCAAATGAATTAAAAGTCGGAAATTAACAACCGCGGGTTGTGTAGCGGCCGCGCGGTGACGAAGGCATTTCAGACCGCCGGCAACTGATGCGTCACGCAGTGGATCCCGCCGCCGCCCGAAGCAATCGCGTCGATGTCCAGCTGCAGCACGTCGCGGCCGGGATACAGGGCGCGCAGCAGGTCCCGCGCCTTGCCATCGGCGCGGGCATCGCCGAATTCGGGCGCGATCACGGCGCCGTTGATGACGAAATAGTTGATGTAGCCGGCGGCGAAATCGTCGTTGTCTTCCTGGTAGACGCTGGCCCGGGGACGGCGCGGCGGCGACAGCGTGTGCAGTTGCAGCCGGTTGCCGTCGGCGTCGGTGGCGGACCGCAGGATCTCCAAGTGCGCGCGGGTCACGTCGTAGTCGTGCGAGTCCGGATCCTCCTCCAGGTTGGCGACCACCACGCCGGGCCGCGCGAAGCGGGCGTAGAAGTCGACGTGGGCGTCGGTGATGTCCTTGCCCTTGATGCCCGGAAGCCAGATGATCTTGCGCAGCCCCAGGCAGAACTTGAGTTCCTCCTCGACCTCGGCGCGGCTCCAGCCCGGATTGCGGTTGTCGTTGACCCAGCAGCTTTCGGTCATGATGCCGGTGCCGCGGCCGTCCACCTCGATGCCGCCGCCCTCGCCCACCAGCTCGCTGCGCACGTGGCGCGCGTCCGTCTCCCTGGCCGCCCGCCCGGCCAGCAAGGCGTCGGCCGCGTGCCGCTGCTTGTCGCCCCAGCCGTTGAAGTTGAAGTCCATCGCGGTCAGGCCGCCCTGCCCGTTCACCAGGAAGTTGGCGCCAATGTCGCGCATCCAGATGTCGTCGAGCTCGGCTGCCAGATAGGTGACGTTGGCGTCGCCGCAGTGGCGCCGGGCCAGCGCCATCTCGGCCTCGCGGCAGAACACGGTGACGGGCTGGTAGCGCGCGATGGCGCGCGCGATGCGTCCCTGCGCGGCCTGCACATCGGGCGTGAAGTCCTTCCAGATCGCCGGCTGCGCGCCGAAGGCGATGAAGGCCCGGGCCTGCCGATCGGCTTCGTCGGGCATGCGCCACTGCCCGCCGGCACCGGCCCGCGCGGGGCCCGCGGCCAGCCCGAAGCCGGCGGCGGCAAGCGCCTGGCCCGCGGCGAGCGCGGAAAGCTGTTTGACGAAAAGGCGGCGGGTAAACATAAGCAAATCCAATCAGTGTGACAACGAGGGGAAAATCGGGCCTGCGACCCATGAATGCATCGTAGAGCGCGCCGGACACCGCCAACAAGCGATATATTTAGCGGACATCTGATTAGATTTGCTTATCAATATGCTCAAACAATGGCCCCCATTGAACGTGTTGCGCGGCTTCGAGGCGGCGGCGCGGCTGGGCAGTTTCCACAAGGCCGCCGACGAGCTGCACCTGACCCAGTCGGCCATCAGCCAGCAGATCCGCAGCCTGGAAACCTACCTGGAGCAGCCGCTGTTCCTGCGCCAGGGGCGCAGCGTGACGCTGACCGACGCCGGCGCGGACCTGCTCGGCACCACCCAGGCGATGCTGCTGCAACTGGCGACGGGCATCCGCCGCCTGGACCAGTACCGCAAGCCGAACCAGCTGATCGTCAACACCAGCCCGGCGTTCGCGCGCCATTGGCTGGTGCCGCGCCTGCAGGCGTTCCATGAGCGCCATCCCGAGGTCGATCTGTGGCTCTACACCAGCGATGAGGCGCCGGACATGGCGACGCAGACCATCGACATCGCCTTGCGCGACGATATCGGCCCGCAGGCCGATTGCGATTTCCGCGTACTGTGCGAGGACCGGCTGTACGCCGCCTGCCATCCGCGCCTGCTGGCGGCCGACCCGGCGCAGCGGGTGACCCTGCACGGCGAACGCGAGATGGACTGGAGCTATTGGCGCATGCAGGGCGGCGCCGACGTCGGCCAGCGCGACAGCGGCCTGAACTTCTCGGATCCGGGGCTGTTGCTGGACGCCGCCAGCCAGGGCCTGGGCATCGCCCTGGTGACGGCGCTGCTGGCGCGGCGCGCGAGCGAGGACGGCCTGCTTGCGCCGATGACGCCGCAGACCGTGCGCGGCCCGACCTGGCGCTGGCTGGTGCACCGCGACAGCCGCAACGCGCTGGCCGCGGGTTTTTGCGCCTGGCTATGCGAGAACCTGGAGGTGGACTGGCAGCCCTGGCGCTGAACGCGCGCCAGGGCCCGTCCGGCCTACCAGCGATGTTGGTAGGTCAGGGTCAGCACCGTGCCCGGGGCCGGCAGGCGGCTGGTATTGGTGCTGGTGCGCATCAGCTGGCTGTAGAGCGGGTAATAGTCGCGGTTGAACAGGTTCTCGACCCCGACGATCAGCGTGTCCTTCGGCGTGACCTGGTAGCGGCTCATCAGGTCCACCGTGAAGTAGCTGCCCACGTCGCGACGGCCGAAGCTTTCGAGGCCGTCCAGCCGGTAGTCCTTGCCGCCGAAGTAGTTGGCCTGGATGCGGTTGTTCCAGCGCTCGTTCGGCCGGTACTGCAGGTAGGCGGTGAGCTTGAGCGGCGGGATGCGGTAGCCGGTCATGTCGCGCCATTGGCCGTTGTCGGGCCGCTCGCGCCCCTTCATCCACGTGAACGTGCCGCCCGTGCCCCATTTCTCGTCGTCGGTCAGGTAGTCCACCGTCGCCTCGATGCCGTGGATGCGCTCTTCGGTGCGCGTCAGGATCAGGCCGTTGTTGAAGCTCTGCACATCGCCCAGCTTGGAGGTGGTGTAGAACAGCGCTAGCGAAGCCGTGGTGTTGCCCACTCCGCCGCGCCAGCCGATTTCGTAGTTGTTGGTCTTGACCGGCTGCAGGTCCGACGAACCGATGTCGAAGCCCGGCCGCGCATTGCGCATCTGCACGCCGATGTCCGGCAGCTGGAAGCCCTGGCTGAAGTTGGCGTACAGCTCCTGGCCGCGGATCGGCGCGTAGGTCAGGCCGGCGTTGAACAGGAAGGCGTCGTAGCTGACCGAGCCGCCCTGCACCTTCGTGGGCGAGGCGACGCGCGACTGCGACAGCGGCACGAAGTCGCCGAAACGGGCGGTGGCATACTCGTAGCGCGCCCCGCCCTGCACCGACCATTGCTCGTTGAAGCGATGCTCCAGCTGGCTGAAGATGCCGGTGCTGCGCGAGGTCAGCTCGGGCATGTAGGTCAGGCGCCCGGTCTTGCGGAACACCCGGCCGCCGCTGGCGTCGTAGGCGGCCGCGTCGAACACGTCGATCGGCATGTCGCTGCGTTCCTGGTTGAAGTCCGCGCCCCACAGCACCTTCGACTGCTCGCCCAGCGGCGTATCGATGGTCAGGCGGCTGCCGAACACCTTGCTGTTCTGCATGACCTGGTCGACGTTGCCGCCCCGTGTCACCACCGCGCGCGCGTCGAACGGCGTGAAGCGGGTGTAGTAATCGCGGTAGTACATCTGCGCCGTGAGCTTGCTGCCCAGCAGGTCCAGGTGCTGGTATTCCAGGTTCACCAGCGTATTGCGGATCTGGTTCTGGTCGGCCAGGTCCAGGCCGCTGAGCGGCAGCGCGCGCGCCGTGCCCGGCGGCAGGCGCCCGACCGACGGATCGGAGGTGTAGTCGGAATTCTGGTCGGCGTTGTAGTAGCTGGCCGACAGCTGCAGGCGTTGCTTGTCGTCCAGGCGCAGTCCCAGCTTGCCGCCCAGGCTGTAGATGTTGGAATCGAACAGGTCGCCCTGGCTGGGCTCGGGCGCGATGCGCCGTCCGTGCGCGTCATAGGATGCGCCATTGTGGCGCGCGCCCAGGTCCAGCGCGTAGTCCAGCATGCCCTGGCTGCCGGCGAAATGCTGTTGCAGCTGGCCGCCCAGGCCGTCCGCGTTCAAGCGGCTCAGCGGGCTGACGGCGGTCACGGTGGTTTCGGCCACCGGTTCGCCGCCGGCGGGCCGGGTGGTGATCGAGACGATGCCGCCGGTGGCCCCGGCGCCATAGATCGAACTGCTGCCGCGCAGCACTTCGACGCGCTCGATGCTGGCCGGATCGATGTTGGCGAGATTGCGCGAGGAATCGCGGTTGGTGTTCAGCGGAATGCCATCGACCAGCACCAGCACGCCGCGTCCCCGCAAGGTCTGGCCGTAGTCGGTCATGGTGCGGCTGGAATCGGCCATGCCCGGCACCGTCTTGGCCAGCACCGTGGCCAGGCTGTCCGAACCGGTCCGCAATTCCTGCAAGGCATCGCGTTCCAGCACGATGGTCTGCTGCACCGGGCTGACCAGGTTGCTGGACGTGCGCGATGCGCTGACCTCGATCGGCGCCATCACGGTGGCGCCGCCGCTGGCCGCCTCGGGTTCGATGATGGTGGCCGAACCCTCCTGCCGCAGCCGCAGCGGCTTGCCCTGCAGCAGCGCCGCCAGCGCCTGTTGCGGCGTCATCGCCCCGGACAGCGCCGGCGCCTGCATGCCGGCCACGGTTTGCGGCGCGTAGAAGATCTGCAGGCCATGCGTCTCGGCCAGGCGCTTGAGGGCCTGGTCCAGCGATTGCGCCGGCATGTCGATGGCGACCGGCGCCGTCGCCTGCGCGTGGGCGGCCCCCGCGCCGCATGCCAGCAATACCGCGATCGCGGCCATCGTCAGGCGCGCACCCACCGGCGCGCCTTGTCCTGTTTTCTTGTGAACCACAGCTTCTGCTCCTGCTCCGTGCTCGATGGGCCCCATGCCCCACGGAATCAAGAAGAAGACGCAATACGGCTGAAAAACCTGAATGCGTCGCCGAACTATTTTGTAACAGCGTCAGCGCGCCACGATTTCGCTGCGGCCGTCGGGCAGCTGGCGCACCCGCACCGGCAGGATGTGCGGCAAGGCGGTCAGGAAGGCGTCGGTGTCGCGGGTCTGGAACACGCTGGTCACGGTCAGGTGCTCCACCCCCGGCGCCAGCACGATCGGATGCTGCCGATAGCGCGACACTTCCCGCGCCGCGCTGGCCAGGTCGGTATCGCTGAAGCGGATCTGACCGCCGCGCCAGGCCAGCGTCACGGCCAGGTCGGCGGGCGCGGGCCGGTCGGCCTGGCCCGCCGCGTCGATGCGGATGCCCTGGCCCGGCCCCACGGGCACGGCCGCGGCATCGCGCGCGCCGGCCACCTTGACCGAGCCGGACTCCACCAGCACCCTTACCTGTTCGGCGTCACGGCGCACGTCGAAGCGCGTGCCGGTCACCACCGCGGTGCCCAGGCCGGCGTCCACCACGAAGGGGCGGCCGGTGTTCTTTTCGACCGAGAACAGCGCCTCCCCCGCCACCAGCTCGACGCGCCGCTCGGCCTCGCCGAAGCGCACGCGGATGTGGCTGCGGCTGTTCAATTCGGCGCGCGAGCCGTCCGGCAGCGCCACGCTGCGCAGTTCGCCAACCTGTGTCCGGTATTCGGTCCAGCCCGCGCCGCGCGGCCACAGCGCCCAGCCGCCCACGGCGATGATCGCGGCGCCCAGGCTCAAGGCCAGCGCGGCTCGCCGTCCGGAACGGGCCGTCCGGCGCGGCGCTTCGGCCAGGGCGCGCAGGCGTTCTGGCGCGACGGCGCCGGCCGCCTGCCAGATCGATTCCAGCAGGCGGTATTCGTAGGCATGGCGCGGATCGGCGGCCAGCCAGTCGGCGCGCGCCTGTTCCCGCGCCGCGTCCCATTCGCCGGAATGGGCGCGCGCGAACCAGCGCGCCGCTTCGGCGCGGATGGCGTCGGAGCCGGCGTCGCGGCCGGCGTCGTGGCCGGCGTTTGCGGGCGATGCGGCGTCAGCTGGGCGCATACGCCCCCAGCCGTTCGCGCAGATGCAGGGCGGTACGGATCATGTATTTCTCGACCATGTTCTTGCTCAATCCCATGCGCTCGGCGATCTCGGCCTGCGTCAGGCCTTCCAGCCGCTGCCAGACGAACACCTGGCGGCACTTGAGCGGCAATTCCGCCAGCGCCGCTTCCAGCGCCTGGCCCAGCTGGCCGGTGCGCGCCTGGGCCATCGGGTCGCCCAGCGGACTGGTGTGGTGGGCAATGGTATCAAGCGGCACCCATTCCTGCCCGGCATCGCGGCGGAATTGGTCCACGGCCATGTTGCGCGCGGCCTGGTGCAGGTAGGCGCGCGGTTGCGCCACCTGCGCCGGATCGGTTTCCAGGCACTTCACCAGCGCGTCGTGGGCCAGGTCGCGCGCGGCGTCACGGCAGCCCAGCTTGCGGGTCCAGACCGCAAGCAGTTCTTCGTAGTAGGCCAGAAAGCCGGATGGGCGGGACGGACGCAAGGACATGGCGCGCAATCAACAGAGGCATGCATGATAATGGTTTCCATTTTCATAAACAAACCCCGCGCTCCGACCGCGTCCGCCGCCCTGCCCTCAATGCAGGATGCGCTCCAGGAACGCCCGCGTGCGCTCGTGCCTCGGGTTGTCGAAGAAATCGCCCGGCTCGCCCATCTCGATGATGCGGCCGCCGTCCATGAACACCACCCGGTCGGCGACGTTGCGGGCAAAACCCATCTCGTGGGTCACGCACAGCATGGTCATGCCGTCCTCGGCCAGGGAGGTCATGGTGTCCAACACCTCCTTGACCATCTCGGGGTCCAGCGCCGAGGTCGGCTCGTCGAACAGCATGATGCGCGGCTGCATGCAGAGCGAACGGGCGATGGCCACGCGCTGCTGCTGCCCGCCCGACAGCTGGCCGGGATACTTGCCGGCCTGGTCGGGAATGCGCACCCGCTCCAGGTAGCGCATGGCCAGATCCACCGCCTGGGCGCGCGCCATGCGCCGCACCTGGGTCGGCGCCAGGATGCAGTTCTCCAGCGCCGTCAGGTGCGGGAACAGGTTGAAGTGCTGGAACACCATGCCGGCATCGGTGCGCACGCCGTCCACGGCGCGCAGGTCGTCGGTCAGCTCGACGCCGTTGACCACGATGGAGCCCTGCTGATGGCGCTCGAGCCGGTTGATGCAGCGGATCATGGTTGACTTGCCGGAACCGGACGGCCCGCAGATCACCAGGCGCTCGCCTGCCCGGACCTGCAGGTTGATGTCCTGCAGCACATGGAATTCGCCATACCACTTGTGCATGCCGGCGATGGCGATGGCGGGCGGCGTGGCGGCGGAAGGCGTGGTCATCGGAGTTCCCCTTTTTTATAGCGATGCTCCAGCCACATCGAATAGCGCGACAGGCCGAAGCAGATGCAGAAATAGATCGATGCAATGAAGAGATAGGTCTCGACGTAGGGCGTGGGCCAGGCCGGGTCGGTCAGCGCCGCGCGCCCCGAGCTGAGCAGGTCGAACAGGCCCACGATCAGCACCAGGCTGGTGTTCTTGATCATCACGATGGCGGTATTGGTGAGCGGCGCGATCACCTTGCGCAGGGCCTGCGGCAGCACCACCAGCCGCGTCATCTGCCACCACGACAGCCCCAACGCGCGCGAGGCCTCGGCCTGCCCGGGCGGGATCGCCTGCAGGCCGCCGCGGATCACCTCGGCCAGATACGCGGCCGAGAACACCGTCAGCGCGATGCCGGCGCGCAGCAGGCTGTCGATGGTCATGCCGGCCGGCAGCATGATGGGCAGCACGATAGACGCCATGAACAGCAGGCTGACCAGCGGCAGGCCCCGGATCAGCTCGATCACGCCGATGCTGATGAAGCGCGCCGTCGGCAGGCTGCCGCGGCGTCCCAGCGCCAGCAGCACGCCCAGCGGCAGTCCGGCGCCCAACGCGCATACCGCCAGCAGCAGCGTGATCGGCAGGCCGCCCCACGACGAGGTCGGCACCCGCGCCAAGCCCAACATGCCGCCCTGCATCAGCGCCAGGCCCGCCAGCAGCCCCGCGATCCAGATGACCGCCGTGCGCGTGCGCCATTGGCGCGGGCTGAGCGAGAACACCGTCATCGCCAGGATGAACAGGCAGACCACGGTGGGCCGCCATTGCTCGCCGGGCGGATAGATGCCGAACAGGATCTGGCGCATTTTTTCGCCCAGGAAGGCCCAGCAGGCGCCGCTGGCCTGACGGCAGACATCGCCCGTGGCGCCTGGCCAGACGGCATCGAGCACCGCCCAGTTCAGCAATTTGCCGGCAGCGGCCAGCACCAGCGCCAGCGTGGCCACCGTGGCGAGCGCGCTGGCGGCGCTGCCGAACAGGCGGTGCCAGGCGCTGTCGCGGCGCTCGCGCGGCGGCCGCAGGGCCTGCGGCGGCAGGGAGGAAGGATGGGACAGGCTCATGCGCGTTGCGTCCTCAGGATGCGGCGGTTGTACAGGTTCATGAACAGCGACACGCTCAGGCTGATGCTCAGGTACACCGCCATCAGCACCGCCACGCCCTCGATGGCCTGGCCGGTCTGGTTGATGGTGGTGGTGATGACGAAGGACAGGTCCGGGTAGCCCACCGCCAGCGCCAGCGTGGTGTTCTTGATGATGGACAGGTACTGGCTGGTCATCGGCGGGATGATCACGCGCAGCGCCTGCGGCACCACGATCCAGCGCAGCGCGGCGCCGGGTTTCAGGCCCAGCGAATGGGCCGCTTCCCACTGGCCGGCGGGCACCGCGTCGATGCCGCCGCGAATGATCTCGCCGGAGAAAGCGGCCGAGTAGATCGTCAGTCCCACCAGCAAGGCGGTGAATTCCGGCGTGAAGGCGCTGCCGCCGGCAAAATTCAGGCCGCGCAGTGCCGGCACGTCGGCGTGCAGCGAGGCGCCGCCCCACTGCCCCACGGCGGCCACCAGGGCCAGCGCCGCGACCAGGCCCAGGCTGCGCCACGGCACGCGCGGCGCGACGGCGCGCCGTGCCAGGTGCCATGAGCCCCACAGCAGCAGCAAAGCGACGGCCAGCGCCCACAACAGCGGCCCGGTATCGCCCTGCAGCGACAGGCTGGGAAAGAACAGCCCGCGCACCGACAGGAACACGCCCGGCAGCGGTTGCAGCGCCTGCCGCGCCGGCGGCAGGTTGATCGTCACCAGGCTGTACCAGAATAGCAGTTGCACCACCAGCGGCGTGTTGCGCACGGCTTCCAGGTAGACCGTGGCCACGCCCGTCACCAGCGGATGGCGGCTGCGGCGCGCCAGCGCCAGGCCGAAGCCCAGCAGCGTCGAGGCCGCGATCACCAGCGCCGAGATGTACAGCGTGTTGGCCAGCCCCACCAGGAAGGCGCGGCCGTAGCTGTCGGTCGGCTGGTACGCCAGCAGGCTTTCGGCGATAGGAAAACGGGCCGCCTCGCCAAGGTAGTCGAACCCCATGGCGATGCCGCGCTGGGTCAGGTTGGCGTGGGCGTTCCAGGCCAGCCAGCCCACGCCGCCGACGAAGGCGCCGGCGATCAGCAGCTGCGCCAGGACGGACCGGGCGCGGCCGTCGAACCAGAGTCGCTTGAACATGATGAGACTCGGCCGCCGATCAGTTGAAGACGTACGGGTACATCAGGCCGCCGTCGCGATACAGGCGGTTCATGCCGCGCTCGAGCTTCATCGGGCTGTTCTTGCCGACGTTGCGCTCGAAGATCTCGCCGTAGTTGCCCAGCTGCTTGACGATGTTGTAGGCCCAGCGCTCATCCAGCCCCAGCGCCTTGCCGTTGCCGGGCTCCTTGCCCAGGAAGCGGGCGATGCGCGGGTCGTCGGACTTGAGCATGTCGTCGACGTTGGCCTGGGTGATGCCCATGTCCTCGGCGGCGATCGGCACCTGGATGACCCATTTGACGATGTCGAACCAGCGGTCGTCGCCATGGCGCACCGACGGCGTCAGCGCCTCGCTGTGGCCGCTGGCCGGGAAGATCACGTAGTCGTCCGGGTTCTGCGCCTGGGTCGCGCGCACCGCCGCCAGCGCCGAGGCGTCGGTGATCAGGCCGTCGCAGCGCCCGGAGAAGAACGCCTGGCGCGAGGCCGCGACGTTGTCGAACAGCACGGTCTTCAGGCCCAGCTTGAACTTGCGCGACAGGTCGGCCACCGTGACCTCGTTGGTCGAGCCGGTCTGCACGCAGATGGTGGCGCCGTTCATGTCCTTGGTCTGGGTGATGCCCAGGTCCTTGCGCACCATGAAGGCGTCGTACTCGTAGTAATTCGGGTAGGTGAAGTTGATGCCGTTGGCATCGCGCCGCAGGGTCCACGAGGTGGTGCGCGGCAGGACGTCGATCTGGCCGGTCTGCAAGGCGGTCAGGCGTTGCTGGCCCGTCAGCGGCACGAAGCGCGTCTTGCTGGCGTCGCCCAGCACCGCGATCGCGATGGCGCGGCAGGTGTCGACGTCCAGGCCCTTCCAGTTGCCGTCCTTGTCGGGCGCCGAGAAGCCGGTGGTGCCATGGCCGGAACCGCAGATGACGTAGCCGCGGGCGCGGATCTGGTCCACCGTGGGACTGTTGGTCTGCGTGACCGCGGCCGCCACCGGCGAGGCGCCGGTCGCGGGCGCCGTGGGTTGCGCCGCGGGTTGGGCGGCGGCCTGGGCCTGTGCCGGGAGCGGCACGGCGGCCGGGGCGCAGGCCGCGATGGCCAGGGCGAGACAACGGTAAGTCTGCTTGAAGCTGAACATGGCAATTCCCCTTGCTATGTGGTGAGCGCCTCGAGGCGCTTCGAGCCGGTCGGCCATGCGTGGCCGGCCGGTGTTGAACAGGTGCGCCGGAAGGCTCCGGCCGCGCGGGCGAGCGACGGCGCCCGCCGCGCGTTCAGCGTTGCGCCTGGTAGGCCGCCAGCGCGCCGCGCAGGTCGTCCTTGAGCGTGTCGACCTCCTCCAGGCCGATCGACAGGCGCACGATGGGCCGGTCGGTCGCCGGGAAGGCGCGGCCGGCCTGCAGCCCCGCCGGGTAATAGGCGGCCAGGCTGTGCACCCCGCCCCAGCTGGCGCCGATGGCGAAGTGCCGCAGTGAGTCGAAGAAACCGTTGAAGGCCGCCTCGGGCGCCGGCGCCAGCACCATCGAGAACAGGCAGCCGTTGGTGCGGAAGTCGCGCTGCCACAGGCCATGGCCCGGGTCGGAGGGCAGCGGCGGATACAACAGGCGCTCGACCTGCGGCTGGCTTTGCAGCCACTCGGCCACGCGCAGCGTCGCGTCGCTCTGCGCGCGCAGCCGCAGCGCCAGCGTCTCCAGGCCGCGCAGCACCAGGAAGCAGTCGTCCGGGCTGACCTGCTGGCCGAGGATGCTCTGGGTCTCGCGCAGCACGGCGTAGTGGTCGGCGTCGTTCATGCTGATGCTGCCCATCAGCACGTCGGAATGGCCGCCGAAGAACTTGGTGGCGGCCTCGACGCTGAAGTCGACGCCGTGCGCCAACGGCTGGAAGCCCAGCGGGCTGGCCCAGGTGTTGTCCATCATGGTCAGCACGCCGTGGCGCCGCGCGGCGGCGGCGATGGCGGGCACGTCGGCCATTTCCATGGTGACGGTGCCGGGCGCCTCGATGCAGATCATGCGGGTGGCCGGGCGGATCAGCGCCTCGATGCCGGCGCCGATCGACGGGTCGTACAGTTCCACGTCCACGCCCATGTGCGCCAGCCACTTCTCGCCGAAGGTCTTGAGCGCGCCATAGCAGGCGGCCGACAGCAGCAGGTGGTCTCCGCCGCGCACGAAGCCCATCACCACCGTCATCAGCGCCGCCGCGCCGGACGGCGTGATGACGCAGTGGCGGCCGCCTTCGAGCGCGGCGATGCGGTCTTCCAGCAGGCGCGCCGTGGGCGTGCCGGTGACGCCGTAGCTGAAGCCGTCGGGCTGGCGGTGCTTGCGGTTGACGAAGGCGTCGAGCGAGTCGAACACCACGGTCGAGGCGCGCTGCACGGCGGGCGACAGGCTGGCGAAATCTCTATTAGTCTGATTGATAGCTTTCATCTAATCTATTTGCTGGGCTTAGGAGTGATCGGGAACAGCGCCAGTGTCTTCCTTTCCTACCATTGCCTCAACAATCGAAGAAACTTAGTCAATAAGCGGGACTTATAGATGGACATGCGCGAGATCCAGGTCTTCCGGGCCGTGATGCAGGCCGGCACCACCAGCAAGGCCGCCACCCTGCTGGGCATTTCGCAGCCGGCGGTGAGCCAGGCCATCCGCAAGCTGGAAACTTCGTCGGAACTGCGGCTGTTCGAGCGCGTGCGCGGCCGGCTGGTGCCGACCCAGGAGGCCGGCGCGCTGATGGAGGAAGTGGATCGCTGTTTCGCCGGCTTCGAGCTGATCGAGCACCGCATCCGCAGCCTCAAATCGTTCGGCGTCGGGCGCCTGGCGGTGGGGTCGCTGCCGGCGCTGGGCACCGGCTTCATGCCGCGCGCGATCGCCGCGTTCGGCCTGCAGGACCGCCGCATCCAGATGTCGTTCCAGATCATGAGTTCGCGCGAGGTGCTGCAACAGGTCACGGCCGGGCAACTCGATTTCGGCCTGATGGCCGACGAACTGTCGGTGGCGGGCCTGGAGCATTCGGAATTCCTGCGGGTGCCGGGCGTGATCGCCATGCACAGCCGCCATCCGCTGGCGGCGCGGCCGCGCATCACGCTGCGCGACCTGACCGAGCATCCCTTCATCGCGCTCAATCCTGAGGACGCCAGCCGCCGGCGCCTGGAAACGGCGCTGCACGACCAGGGCCTGGCGCTGCGGCCGGTGCTGGAGACGCCCTATTCCAATTCCGTCTGCGAGTTCGCGCTGCACGGCGTCGGCATCGGCCTGGTGCATCCGGTCATGGCGCTGGACTACCTGGCGCGCGGGCTGACCATCAAGCCGCTGGAACTGGACATCGGCTTTGCCTGCCTGCTGGTGTTCCGGCCCGGCACACCGCTTTCAGAGAACGCGCGGGCGTTGCTGAAAGCGATGCGCATCGAACTGGACCGGGATCTCAAGCGGATCCGGACGGCGCTCAATACTTGAAGCTCAGGCGCGCCCAGAAGGTGCGCCCGGATTCATTGAAGGCCGTGTTGGCGGCAAAGCCGAAACCGGCGTCGCCCGCCAAGTTCAAGTGCTCGGCATAGGTCTTGTCGAACAGGTTGTCCACGCCCAGCGACAGTTGCACCTGCTTGCTGAACGCGTAGCCGCCGTTGAGCGAAAACACGCCGAAGCCGGCGCTCGGGCCGAAGTCCTTGCTGACGACGTTGCCCTGCTCGAGGGCGTAGCGGCGCTGCGCGGCCACCACGCGCCACAGGGCGCCCGCCGACCAGGTGCCATCGTCGTAGGCGGCGCTGAGCCGGGCTTCGAGCGGCGGCATCTGCGGCATGGGGCGGCCGTCGCTCCGGTTCTGGCCCCACGCATACGCCAAGGTGCCGCCCAGTTTCCAGCGCGGCGCGACCTGGTACGACACGCCCAGCTCGCCGCCGGCAATGCGCGCGTCGACATTGCGCGCCTGGGCGGTCGCGCCCATGCCTCCCATGCCGCCCTTGCCATAGTCGAACAGGATGAAGTCGTCGACGTAGCCCGCATAGCCCGACACCCAGGCGTCGAGCGTATCGGTCTTGTATTGCGCGCCCAGGTCCAGTTGCGTGGTCTTTTCCGGTTTGACGCCGCGGAACGCGTTGACCGAACCGTCCGGCCCCTTGGTCGGCGAAAACAGCTCCCAGTAGTCGGGGAAGCGCTCCGCGTGGCCCAGGCCGATGTAGACGGTGGCAGGCAGCGCGGCCAGATCGCGTTCATAGCGCAGGAAGCCGCTGGGCAGCGTGTCGTTGCGGCGCTCGCCGGCCGTGGGGTTGGGCCTGAGCATCATCCTGGAGCCGGTCTCGCGGCGGAAGTCCTTGGCCGAGGCCCAGTCCACGCGCGCGCCGCCGATGACGCGGCTGTCGTCGGCGGCATGCCAGGTCAGTTCACCGAATACCCCGGTGTTGGCGAAGCTCGCGTCCTTGATCCAGCTGTTGGCGCGGTACGAAACCTTGGCGTTGCCCTTGCGCGAGCGATGGCGGCTTTGCTGGAAGTCCAGGCCCGTCACCAGGCTCAGGTCGGGCGCCAGGTTCCAGGTGCCGGCAATGCGGCCGCCCCAGGTGGCGCGGTCCACGTTGGAGGCCATCGCCATCGGCATCATGCCGTGCGGGTCCGGCTTGCGCAGGGTGTAGTTGTCCATCACGTGGTCGGCGTAGTTGTAGTAGAGCTGCGCCTCCAGCTTGTCCAGCGTGCCGCCCAGGTTGCGCTTCTCGGCGCGCAGCCCAAAGCTCTCGCGCTTGAACTGCGAGCCGTCCATGCCGCGGCCGGCATAGCGCGCCTGGCCGTCGCCGGTGCCCGCCGTCAATTCATAGACCGTATCGGCGTCGGGCGTGAAGCCCAGCGCCACGTCCGCATTCCATTTGTCCCAGCGCGACGGCACGGTGTTGCCGTCGCCATCCTTGTAGTCCTGCGAATGCGAGTGATTGGCCGTGAAGCGGGTGTAGACCTTGTCGTTGCCCACCGTCAGGTCGGCGGCCTGGTCGTTGCGGCCGTTTGATCCGCCCTGCAGGCTGCCATCGAAGCGCGCGCCGGCTTCGGTGAAGCGTGGCGTGTCGCGGTCGAACTTGATGGTGCCGGCCGAGGCGCCCGGCCCCCACAGCACCGTCTGCGGCCCCTTGATGACGGTGAGCTTGTCGAAGTTCTCGGGCGAAATGTACGAACTGGGCGCATCCATGCGCGCCGGGCAGGCGCCCGGCATCGAGGTGCCATCGGTCAGTATGTTCAGGCGCGAACCGAACATGCCGCGCAACACCGGATCGCCGTTGGTCCCGCCGTTGCGCACGGCCGAGAAGCCCGGGATGGTCTTGAGATAGTCGGTGCCGTCGCTGGCCGGCAGCGGCTGGCGCGGGATCTTTGGATCGGTGGTGACGGTCAGCGGGGCGCTTGGCGCCACGCCGGTGATGACCACCGGGTCGGTCATCGTGATGCCGTCGCTGTCGACGGTGTTCGACCAGGCGGGCAATGCCGCCGCCAACGCGGTGGCCAGGCAGCTGGCCCGCAGGATTTCCTTTTTCTTGCGCATGGGATTCTCTGGATCTGAACAGGCTGGACGCGCGCGACCACGCGGGCCGCATCGGTGCGCGCCAGCAAAAAATGGAAAGGACGGGGTTCAGGCCAACAGAGGGGGCGCGCGCGGCTGCCGTGGCAACCGCGCCTGCGCGCTGGAGAAATGGATATCGATGGTGGGCGCCGGCAGCGCCAGCGGCGTGCTGGGCAACAGCCAGGCCAGCAACGCCAGCCCGGGCAGCGCCGCGCCGCCCAGCATGGCGCACCCGGCGAAACAGCAATGCGGCAATGCGCCGCTATGCTGCTGCACGTCCTGCGCGAGGCCGCCGCCAGCGTCCAGCGTGACCACACGCGGTCCGCTGGCGGTGCAGATGATGGTGGTGGCGCCGGGCGCGGTGCTGGGCCCGGCCAATGCGGCGGAAGCGATCAGCGCCTGGAAGACGAACAGGAACACCGCGACCAGCGCGGTGCAGCGTCTTCGGGCAACGGCGCCTGTGTGCATTCGCATCCTCTTGAAGTCGCGGATGGTAGCACGCAGGGCGCCGTGAAAAAGGCCTCGCGGGCAGCTGTAGGACGCACGGAAAGGCCAATCGCGCGGCGATCAGCCCCTTGCCTTGACGTGGATCAAGCCGGCCGGCCCTGCCCCGCCGGCGGACGCAGGCGCCTGCGCGTCGGATCGGGCCGCGGCACCGCGGCGATCAGCTTGCGGGTGTAGTCGTGCGCCGGCGCCTCGAAGATGCGGTCGCACTCGCCCTCTTCCACCAGCTCGCCCGCGGCCATGATGGCCACGCGGTCGGCGAAGTGCCGCACCACGCCCAGGTCGTGCGAGATGAACAGGTAGGTCAGTCCATGCTCGGCCTGCAGGTCGGCCAGCAGGTCCAGCACCTGCGCCTTGACCGACACGTCCAGCGCCGACACCGCCTCATCGGCGATGATGAAGCGCGGTTCCAGCGCCAGCGCCCGGGCGATCGCGATGCGCTGGCGCTGGCCGCCCGAGAACTGGTGCGGAAAACGCTGCGCGTGTTCGGGCCGCAGCCCCACCCGTTGCAGCAGCGCGAGCATGCGCGCGCGGCGTTCGTCGGGCGTGTGCAGCCGGTGGATCACCATGCCGTCCATGATGGCGTCCCCTGCCGTGCGGCGCGGATTCAGGCTGGAGTACGGGTCCTGGAAGATGGTCTGCACCTGGCGCCGGAAGGCGCGCAGCGCGGGACCGGCCAGTTGGCCGACGTCATGGCCGGCCAGATGGATGCGGCCCGCGCTGGGCCGCAGCAGGCCGGCGATGCAGCGGCCCAGCGTGCTCTTGCCCGAGCCGGACTCGCCCACCAGGGCCAGCGTGGTGCCGGCGGCGATCGCCAGGCTGACGCCCTTGACCGCGTGCACCACGCGGGTCGGCCGGCCCAGCAGGCCGCGGGCGGCGACATAGTCCTTGGTGACGCCTTCGGCGCGCAGGATGAAATCGGTCATGGCGTGGCTCCCCGGACGGCGGCCCGCGCCGGTGGCGCCAGGCGGCGGGCGCGGTCGCGCGGCGCGTCCACGTCCGGCACGGCGGCCAGCAGCGCCTGGGTGTAGGGATGCGCCGGCCGCGCGAAGATCTGCTGCACCATGCCCTCCTCCACCACTTCGCCCGCCCGCAACACCACCACCCGATCGGCGATCTCGGCTACCACGCCCAGGTCATGGGTGATGAACAGCACGGCGGCGCCGGTTTCGGCCTGGATCGAGAACAGCAGTTCCAGCACCTGGGCCTGCACCGTCACGTCCAGCGCGGTGGTCGGCTCGTCGGCGATGATGAGCTTGGGCGACAGCGCGCAGGCGATCGCGATCATGACCCGCTGCCGCATTCCGCCCGAAAGCTCATGCGGATAGGCCTTGGCGCGTTGCGCCGGCTCGCGGATGCCGACCCGCTCCAGCAGCGCCACGGCGCGCTCCCAGGCCGCCTTGCGGCCCGCCTGGCCGTGCAGGCGGATGACCTCGGCGATCTGGCTGCCCACGGTTCGGCCGGGATTGAGCGCGGTCATCGGTTCCTGGAACACCATCGCCATCTCCTTGCCGCGCAGGGCATCCCGCTCGCTCTCGCTCGCGCGCAGCAGGTCGCGGCCGTCGAAGCGCAGCGAATCGGCCGCCACCCGCCCGGGCGGGTCCACCAGGCCCATCAGGGAAAAGCCCGTGACCGATTTGCCGGAGCCGGATTCGCCCACCAGGCACACCACCTCGCCGCGCCGCAGCGTCAGGTCCACGCCCTTGACCGCGGCGAACGGCCCTTGCGGGGTGTCGAAATCGACGGTCAGGTTCCTGACCGCCAGCAGCACGTCGGCGTCGTGGCTCATCGTTGCAACTCCGGATTGAGCGCGTCCTGCAGCCAGTCGCCCAGCACGTTGACGGCCAGCACGGTGAAGAACAGCGCCAACGCCGGCACCAGCACCGGCCACGGATTGGTGAACAGGTAATCCTTGAGCGATCCCACCATCTGCCCCCAGGAAGGCACCGGCGGCCGCACGCCCAGGCCGAGAAAGCTCAGGCCGGCCTCCAGCAGCATGGCGAACGAGAACGTGAACGAAGCCTGCACCGCGATGATCGAGCGCATATTGGGCAGCACCTCGTGCCAGATGATCCAGCCGCTGCCCGCGCCCAGCGAACTGGCCGCCAGCACGTGTTCACGCGCCCGGATGCCGCGCGCCACGCCCCAGGCAACGCGGGCGAACTGGGGTGCGTACAGGATGCCGATGGTGCCCACCAGCGTCGGCAGATTGCCGCCGATGAAGGCCAGCACCACCAGCGCCACGAAGATCTCCGGCAGCGACACGAAGACGTCGACCACGCGGATCGCGGCGGCCTCGGCGCGCCGGCCCAGGAAGGCCACGCCGACGCCGAGCGCCACGCCCAGCACGCCCGCCAGGATCACCGCCGCCGCGGCCACCGACAGCGACACCCGGGCGCCGTAGACCGCCCGCGCCAGCAGGTCGCGGCCCAGTTCGTCGGTGCCCAGCCAGTGCCGCCAGGACGGCGAGGACAGCAGGTTGGCGGCGTCGATGCGGTACGGATCGGCCAGGCCCAGCGTCGGGCCCAGGATGGCGGCCAGCACCACCACGGCCAGGAAGCCGAGCGCCAGCCGGACCGCCACGCCGGTCTTGGGGATACGAAGCGATGCGATCATGCGGAAGGCCTGCGGATACGGGGGTCGACGAAGCCCTGCGCCAGGTCGATGACCAGGCTGATCAGGATGAACAAGGCGAAGATGGCCAGGAGCGAACCCTGGATCACGGGGTAGTCGCGCGAGAATGCCGCGCTCACCAGCAGCGAACTCAGGCCCGGCCAATCGAACAGCGCCTCGATGATGACGGTGCCGCCCAGCAGGTTGCCGGCGCGCACGCCAACGATGGCGATGACCGGCACCAGCGCGTTCGGCAGCGCGTGCCGCAGGATCGCCCGGCCGCGCGGCATGCCCTTGGCGCGGGCCAGCTTGACGTAGTCGCGGCCCATCACGTCCGCCAGGCTGGCGCGCGTCATGCGCGCCACCACGCCCATGAAGTTCAGGCCGATGGTGAGCGACGGCAGGATCAGCGCCAGGCAGTGCTGCAGCGGGTCGTCCGAGAACGGCACGAAGCCCGATGACGGCAGCCAGCCCAGCGCCAGGCTGAACAGCAGCACCAGCAGGATGCCCAGCACGAACACCGGCGCCGAGAATCCCGCCACCGCGATCACCGCGGCCAGGGCGCCCGCCAGCCGGCCGCGCGAGCGCGCCGCGACCACGCCCAGCGGCACGCCGAGCAGCACGGCGATCAACAGCCCGGCGCCGATCAGCTCCAGGCTGCGCGGAATGCGCCGCGCCAGTTCGTCGGCCACCGGTTCGCCGGTGCGCAGCGAAACCCCCAGGTCGCCGCGCGCCAGCGCGCCGGCCCAGTGCGTGAACTGCGTGCCCAGCGGCAGGTCCAGGCCGAGTTGCGCCCGCACCCGCGCCACGGCCACCGGATCGCTGCCGGCCTGGTCGCCCAGCATGATGGCGACCGGATCGCCGGGCAGCAGGTGGATGGCGATGAACACCACGCCCGTGGCCAGCGCCAGCGTGATTGCGGCCGACCCCAGGCGCCTCAGCAGAAAGGGCAGCATGCCGGCGCGCTCACTTGAGCCACATGGTGGGCAGCGAGATGCCCGGGCTGCTTTCGCTCAGGGCCCCGCCCAGCTGGGTGTAGCCCTGCACCTTGCGCAGATAGCCCTGGGCCTGCTCGCGCCAGCTCACGAAGACCCATGGGCTGGTCTCCAGGATGCGCTTTTCCGCCTGCTGGTAGATCGGCTGGCGCGCCTTGGGATCGGTCAGCGCGCGCCCCTGGGCCAGCAGCTTTTCCAGCTCGGGATCGCGGTAGCCTATCGGCTTGGCCCAGTAGCTGGAGTCGCCGCCCAGGTAATAGGCGTAGGCGTCCGGGTCGGGCAGCTTGACCGACACGCCGTAGATCATCGACTCGTAGTCGCCGCGGTTCTTGCGCTCGACCAGCGTGGCCCATTCGACCGGTTCCAGCTTCAGGTTGATGCCGACTTCCTTCAGGTTGGCCTGCACCACCTGTGCCATTGTGGTGTAGATGCCCAGGCCCTGGAACACCACCATGGACGCGTCCACGCCGTTGCCGTAGCCGGCCTCGGCCAGCAGGGCGCGGGCCTTGGCGGTGTCGCGCTTGTAGGTGCCGTCCAGCGACTTGTCGTAGTACGGCGAATCCTCGGGCGTGGGCGCGCCGTAGATCGGCTTGCCGTAGCCGAAGAAGGCGGCCTTGGACACGGCCTCGCGGTCGATGGCGTAGGACACCGCGCGGCGCACGCGGGCGTCGTCGAACGGCTTCTTGCCGGTGTTGAACCAGACGCTCATGAAAGCGCCGCCGGCGGTGTCGATTCGGGTGCCGGCATTGCGGCGCAGCACGTCGATGTCCTTCCACGGCACGAAGTCGATCATGTCCAGCGACTGGCTGCGCAAGGCGTTGACGCGCGCGTCGTCGCTCTTGATCATGCGGAAGTCGACACCGTCCAGGTACGGTTGGCCACTGACGAAGTAGCGCGGGTTGCGCGTCAGGCTGGCGCGCACGGCCGGTTCGTAGCTCTTTAGCTGGAACGGGCCGGTGCCGTTGGCCGACAGCTTCAGGTTGGCGCCGCCCTCGACCCACTTGCGCGAGACGATGGCGGCCTCGGGCAAGGCCAGCACGCTCAGCATGGTGGCGTCGGCCGAGGGCTTTTCCACCTTGACGGTGGCCGCATCGACCACGGTGACGACGGCGCCCTGCAGGTTCGAGCGCAGCGTGGCCCCGGTGGCCGGGTCCAGGATGCGGTCGAGCGAGAATTTGACGTCGTCGGCGGTCACCGGCGAGCCGTCCTGGAAGGCCACGTCGGGCCGCAGGTGGAACACGATGGTGCGGGCGTCGGGCTGTTCCCAGCTTTGCGCCAGCCGCGGCACGATCGCGCCGCTCTTGTCATAGCCCGCCAGCGGGCTGTAGAGCGCCTCGATCAGCACCTTCCAGGCGCTGCCGCCATAGACGTGCGGATCGAGCGACACGATCTCGGACACCGTGCCATAGCGCAGCGTGCCGCCCTGCTTGGGCGTCTCGGCGGCCTGCGCGGCCGCGGCGCCAGCCGCCAGGGCGCAGGCGCTCAACAGGTGCGCCAGGCGGCGCCAGGTATGCATCATCGTCATGTTTTACCCCTTGTACACAATGCCGGTCCGTGCCGGGCGCGCCGTCAGGACGGCAGCGCCTCGACCAGCCGGTCGATTTCACTGGAATCGTTGTAGTAGCTCGGCGAAATGCGCAGGTTGCCGCCGCGCACCGCCAGGTCGACGCCGGCGTCGCGCAGGCGCTGCGCCAGTTCCTGCGCGTCATGGCCCGGATGCTTGAACGACAGGTTGCCCGACGCCTCGCCCGGCGCCCGCGAACTGACGATCTGGTAGCCCTTGCGCTGCAGGGCGGCGCCGGCATGGTCGGTCAGCTCCAGGATGTGGGTTTCGATGCGGGCCGGCGTCAACGCCAATTGCACCCGCACCGCCGCGTCCAGCCCCCAGATGCCGGTGAAGTTGGCCAGCGCCTCTTCGAAGCGACCGGCATTGGGCCGGTACTCCAGCAGGTAATGCATGTGGTCTTCGGTGCTGTCGACGCTGTGATAGCCCACGCTGGGCGGGTCCAGCAGCCCCAGCACGCTCTTGCGGCAATAGAAATAGCCGGTGCCGATCGGCGCCAGCATCCACTTGTGGCCGCCCACAGACAGGAAGTGGATGCCCAGCCGCTCCACGTCCAGCTCCAGCGCGCCGGCCCACTGGATCGCGTCCAGGTTCAGGTACACGCCGCGTTCGTGGCACAGGTTGGAGGTGGCCTCCAGGTCCTGGCGAAAGCCATTGGAGAACTGCACCGCGCTCAGCGACACCAGGCGGGTGCGGTCGTCCATCAGCTTGCGGATATCGTCCACCAGGATGCGGCCGTTGCGGTTCTTCACCCAGCGGATGGTAACCCCGCGCGCGGCCAGCTTCATCCAGCAATACACGTTGGACGGGTATTCGATGTCGGCCAGGATCAGGTTGTCGCCATCGCGCCAGGGAAAGCCGTTGGCCACGTGCACCAGGCCTTCGGTGGTGTTCTTGACGTAGGCGATCTCGTCGCGGTGCGCGCCGATCAGACGGCCGATGCGGGCCTTGATGGTCTCCTCGGCGTAGCGGCACCACTCGGGATAGGCGTTGCGGCCGTTGTCGCGCACGTCCTCCATGAAGCGGTTCACGGCCGCCACCACCGGCAGGCTCAGCGCGCCGATCGACGCGTTGTTCAGGTAGGCCCGCCGTTGCTTGATCGGGAACGCGTCGCCGACATTGCTCCAGTCGAGCTGCTCGATGCCATTGCGGTCATCGGGAAAAAGTGCCGCGGGTCCGCCCACGGAAACCGGTCTGTCCAGGATATTCACGCCGCGCCTCTTTCGTTGAAGGTGGGATGATCCTAAGATTGCGTGAATTCATGCGTCAATTTCGTTTGGAGTATTGATTCATGCGCTTTTGTAATGTGTTGCCGCCGCCAAGCCGCCCTGCCCTGGGGCAGGCGCCGGTCCGTGCCCACCCGCCTCGCGCCGCCTGTCGGGGTTTGTCCCTATGCGCCTGAACCGCCTGCAGGCGCTGCGCGCCGTGCTCGAGACCGGCAGCGTCACCGAAGCCTCGCACCGCATCCACCGCACGCAGCCGCAGATCAGCCGCCTGATCTCGGCGCTCGAGGATGAAGTCGGCTTTCCGCTGTTCCTGCGCCAGGGGCGCGGCCTGATCCCGACCCAGGAATGCCTGCGCTTCTATGAAGGCACGCGCCACATCCTGGCCGGTTTCGAAGAAGTCTCGCGCATCGCCGACTCGATCCGCACCCAGCAGGACGCCTGGCTGCGCATCCTGACCCAGCCCTACTTCGCCTACAGCGTCACGCCGCGCGCCATCGCCGATTTCGCGCGCAGCCATCCCAAGGTCAGGGTGTCGCTGGAAGTGCGCTCGCGGGTGGACGTCGGCCTGTGGATGTCGGGGCAGCAGTTCGACCTGGGCGTGGCCGCGCTGCCGATCGACTTTCCCGGCATCCGTTCGCGCACCTTTGCCCAGGTGCGCCTGGTGATCGCCATGCCGGAAGGCCACCGGCTGGCGGCCCGGCGCGTCGTCACGGTCGACGACATCGAGGACGAACCCTTCATCGCCCTGCGTCCCTTCACCCTGCTGCGCCAGCACATCGACGACCTGATGGAAAAACGCGGCCTGCGCCTGCGGCTGGTGATGGAAACCTCGTCGGGCCAGTCCGCCTGCCAACTGGCGGCGCTGGGCATGGGCATCGCGCTGGCCGATCCGATCCTGGCGGCCAACGTGCCCGGCATCGTGCTGCGCGACTTCGAGCCACGCCTGACCATGCCGTATGGCTTCCTGCTGCCCAGTTCCTATGCGCCATCGGAACAGGCGCGCGAGTTCGCGCGCGTGCTGACGCGGCTGGTGCGCGAGATGGCGCCGGACCGGGTCGACCTGGTCGATCCGGGCGCGGGCGAGGCGGACGGGTTGATGGCCTTTCCCTAGCGCGCTGTCGCGCGGACCGCGCTATCGTCCTGTTTTTGGAACGCTGATGGCAATTTTGACCTACTAGCGCCGCCATCGTCCGCAAATTATCGTGATGACTCTGCTTACCCACCCCCAAAGGAGTCCCGTCATGAGCCAACCCGCGAACTTCAATGGAGCCCGTCCGGTCATCGTTCCGGACCAGGCCGCGATGCTGCTGATCGACCATCAGAGCGGCCTGTTCCAGACCATCGGCGACCTGCCCTTCACCACCGTGCGCGCCCACGCCTCGGCGCTGGCCAGGATGGCCACGCTGACCAAGATGCCGGTGATCACCACCGCCTCGGTGCCGCAAGGTCCCAATGGTCCGCTGATCCCCGAGATCCACCAGAACGCGCCGCATGCCAAGTACGTCGCGCGCCGTGGCGAGATCAACGCCTGGGACAATCCCGACTTCGTTGCCGCGGTCAAGGCCACGGGCCGCAAGCAGCTGATCATCGCCGGCACCATCACCAGCGTCTGCATGGCCTTTCCCGGCATTGCCGCGGTGGCCGACGGCTACCAGGTGTTCGCCGTGATCGACGCCTCGGGCACCTATTCGAAGATGGCGCAGGAAATCACGCTGGCGCGCGTGGTCCAGGCCGGCGTGGTGCCGATGGACACCGCCGCGGTGGCGTCGGAACTGCAACGCACCTGGCACCGCGACGACGCGGCGCAATGGGCGGAAATCTACGGCGGCATTTTCCCGTCGTACCAGTTGCTGGCCGAAAGCTACGCCAAGGCGCAGGACGTCGAACGCAACCAGGAAGCGCTGGACTCGCAACGCGCCTGATGCGCAACGGCGCGGGCCCGGGCGCCGTGCCCGCGCCCGCCGTCGGCCTGCCGCGCACAATATTCATGCGCGCTTAACACGTTCGTCATTCGGCGTTCCTAAGCTTCCCACTTTTTCTGAATGGGCAGCACACAGATGGCGCACGACACGCAAGACGGCAAGCACGGCATTGCCACGATTTCCAACAACCTGCCGACGGCGGCCGATCCGCGCCGGCGCAGCCTGCTGAAAGCCGGCTTTGGCGCCACGCTGCTGCCGGTGGGCGGCTCGCTGTTGCTTTCGGCCTGCTCCAGCGATGACGACGACGATGAGGACCTCCCGCCGACCGCCACGCCCGCGCCGCAACCGAAGAACATCTCCAGCTTCGCCGTGGCCGTGCTGCCGGACACGCAGTTCTACTCGCGCTACGCCACCGACGCCGAGAACCAGCAGTTCATGCGCAAGTACGGCAGCGAGCCGTACAAGGCCCAGACGCAGTGGGTCGCGGACCATGCCAGGTCGCTGGGCATCCCCTTCCTGATCCACCTGGGCGACGTGGTCGACCAGCAGGCCAAGCCGGACCAGTGGACCGTGGCCAGCTCGGCCATGAAGATCCTGGAAGACGCCAAGGTGCCGTATTCGATCCTGGCGGGCAATCACGATGTGATCCGGGACCGTGATTACATCGACAAAGCCCACATGGACGAAGACTCCGATGCCGACCGCATTCTGGCGAACGAACCCTATCTGAAGGCCTTCGGGCCCGAACGCGCGGCCAAGCAGGCCACCTTCGGTGGCCGTGATCCCAGCGGCTTCCACGAATACCATGTCTTCGAGGCCGAGGGTCAGAAATTCATGGTGCTGTCATTGTCGTGGCGCATCTCCACGGCCGCCCTGGCCTGGGCCAACCAGGTCATCCGCGCCAATCCGACGCTGCCCGTGATCCTGGTCAACCATCAGCTGCTCAACATCGACAAGGACGGCGTCAGTCCGCTCGAAGTGCCGTACGGCCTGATGCTGTGGGACGATCTCATCCGCCAAAACGACCAGATCTTCATGACCCTGAACGGCCACTACCATGGCGCCGCGCGCCTGACCAAGATGAATGCCTTCGGCAACGCGGTCGAGGAAATGGTGGTGGACTACCAGATGGCCTACCAGGGTGGCAACGGCCTGATGCGGCTGTATGAATTCGACCTGAGCAACAACGAGATCCGGGTGCTGTCGTTCTCGCCCTGGGTGCCGCAGAAGCCCAAGGACACGCTCAACGCCTTCGACCAGGCGGTGCTGACGGGCGCCAATGAGCAATTCACCATCAAGATGGATTTCGCCAAGCGCTTTGGCGGCTTCAACAAGACGTTCCAGGCCGCCGCGCCGACGCACACCTCGCTGGTGGACCAGGCCCGCGCACTGATCCTGGCCAACTACACCGACCCCGCCGCCAACGCGCAGAAGCCCGCGGTCGACAGCGACGACTACCCGCAGGTGCCGGGCACGCTGGCGCACTGGCGCTTCTTCGGCGGCGCCGATGGCCAGCCGGTGCCGGTGGGCCAGGTGATCCAGGACAGGGCCGGCCTCAACCCCATCAGCCGCGCCGCGCTCAACATCGACGGCGTGGCCGGCGCCCAGCTGGGCGACCTGCTGTGGTCCAGCGACCATCACTACCTGTCGGCGGCGCCCGGCTCGGTGCGCTTTCTCAACACCGACAAGAACACCGGCCGCATGAGCTATTTCAGCACCGCCACCTCGGCGGTGCTGAACGCCGAGACCGTGCCCAACGGCTACACGGTGGAAGCCTTCATCAAGATCGACCGCGATTGGACCTCGCAGAAAAATGCCTGGATGAACATCATGACGCGCGACGGCAAGCGCGGCGACCTGCCCGGCTACAGCGGCGGCGACCCGGAATCGCCGCCCCTGCTGTTCGCCATCTCCAGCCTGCGCGAAGTGCAATGGGAGGTGGTGCCCGAGCGCAGCGGCGCGCGCGAAGCCAAGGCCAACTGGTCCGGCGAGATCATCGCCGACAAATGGATGCACGTGGCCATCGTCAACGACGGCGCCACGCACGAGACCATCCTGTACGTCGAAGGCGCCCCGGTGCTGCGCAACGTGGCCGACGCCCCGGGCCTGGCGACGCTGGCCGCCAACATGCCGTGGATCATCGGCGCCGGGTCGTGGGACGGCGCGCGCGCCGACGGCTTCTTCGGCAGCATCGGCGAAATCCGCATCGTCAACCAGGCGCTCAAGCCCGCGCAGTGGCTGACGGCGCGCCGCGGCGGCTGATCGGGCGGCCTGGTTATTTAGTCATGACGCACAACTAAACAACCAATCCTTCGTTGGGCGCCGCGCGGCGCTCCCGTAATGTTTGCCAGGCAAGCAGGGAATTCCCCTGCGCCTCGCGACATGAACTACGGAGAGCGCCAGCATGAACCAGCCTTTGCACCCGAGCCAAGCGTCACGATCCGCCGCCGTCAAGGCGACGTTGGACTACCCGGTGATCGACACCGACGTGCACGTCAACGACTACGCGCCGGTCCTGGAGGACTACGTCCAGCACTACGGCGGCGGCAAGCTGGTGGATGCCTTGCGCAAGGCCCTCGGTTCGCGCTTTGCCACCAGGAGCGGCGGCAAGGACTGGTACCAGCAGACCCCGGCCGAGCGCCAGGACAACCGCACCCTGCGCTCGCCCTGGTGGGCGCGGGTCACGCGCAACACGCTGGACCTGGCCACCTACACCCTGCCGGAGCTGCTCAACGAACGCCTGGCCGAGCAAGGCGCGGACTATTCCGTGCTGTTTCCCAACGACGTGCTGGCGCCGCTGGGCGCCGGCGATGAGTTCCGCCAGCCGCTGCACCGCGCCATCAACCACTTCCATGCCGACCAGTACCGCAAGTACAGCGACCGCCTGACGCCGGTGGCCGGCATTCCGCTGAACACGCCGCAGGAAGGCATCGAGGAACTGGAATTCGCGGTCAAGACGCTGGGGCTGAAGGTCATCAACATCGCCGGCGGCGTCAAGCGGCCGATCAAGGCGATCGCGCGCAAGTATCCCGCCGCTGACCATCCCGAGATCGCCCGGCACGCCAGCTACATCGACTTCTACGGCATCGACAGCGAGTACGACTACGACCCGTTCTGGGCCAAGGTGGTCGAGCTGGGCGTGCCGGTCACCACGCACTACGGCAGCCAGGGCTGGACCGGGCGCCATTCCATCAGCAACTACATGTTCAACCACATCGGCCACTTCGCCGATGGCTCGCAGGCCTTCGCCAAGGCGCTGTTCTTCGGCGGCGTCACGCGGCGCTTCCCGAACCTGCGCGTGGCGCTGCTGGAAGGCGGCGCCGACTGGGGCTCGCACGTCTACACGCACCTGGTGGACCGCTGGGAAAAGCGCAACCGCGCCGCGGTGCAGAACTACAACCCGGCCAACGCCGACGTGGCGCTGCTGCACGAACTGTTCCAGCGCTACGGCGCCGACTTCATCCGCGGCCGCGACATCGACCCGCAGCAGCTGCTGCGCGACAGCCTGGGCATCTCGGCCCTGCCGCACAGCCGCGACCCGCACCCGGACGAGCTGGACGACTTCGCCGCCGCCGGCATCGAATCGGTCGAGGACATCCGCAAGCGCTGGGTCGACAGCTTCTACTTCGGCTCGGAATCCGACGACCGCACCGTGGCGGCGGCCTTCAACGACAAGGTCAACCCGCTGGGCGTGAAGATCAACGCCATCTGGTCCTCGGATATCGGCCACTGGGACGTGCCCGACCTGACCGCGCCGCTGGCCGAAAGCTGGGACCTGGTCGAACAGGGCGTGATCAGCGCGCAGGACTTCAAGGCGCTGGTGTTCGGCAACCCCTACCGCTTCTATACCGAGGCCAATCCGGCCTTCTTCCAGGGCACCGCCATCGAGCGCAAGCTGGCCGCGCCCGCGCGCGCGGCCGCCTGACCCCGCCCGCCGTTGTCTGCCTGACCGCCGGACGGCGTGATGCCGGCCGGCTGCCCGATCCTTTCCTGAACGAGTCATTCCATGAAGTCATTGATGATCCTGAGTAAACGCATCGCCGCGCTGGGCCTGGCGGCCCTGGCGGCGTGGGGCGGCAGCGCCCGGGCAGCCGACGTCATCCGCGTCGGCGTGGCCACCGCCGGCGGCGGCGATCCGATCACCTGGGGCGGTTCGCCCGGCGGCGTGGTGCGCGTCAACCAATGGCTGGAACAGGCCTTCGCCGCGGACGGCGTCAAGGTCGAGTGGCTGTTCTTCAAGGGCGCCGGCCCGGCCGTCAACGAAGCGCTGTCCAACAAGCAGATCGACTTCGCCTACCAGGGCGACCTGCCGCAGGTGGTGGGCCGCGCGAACGGCCTGAAGACCAAGCTGCTGCTGGTCAGCGGCGCGCGCAACAACCTGTACCTGGTGGCGCCGCCGAATTCCCCGCTCAAGTCCATCGAGGACCTGAAGGACCGCAAGGTGTCGATCTTCCGCGGCACCAACGGCCACCTGGTGGCAATCAACGTGCTGGCCGCGCATGGCCTGGCCGAGCGCGACATCAAGGGCGTCAACCTGGATGCCGGCAGCGCCCAGGCGGCGCTGGTGTCCAACGGCGTGGACGCGGCCTTTGGCGGCTACGAATGGTTCAAGGTGCGCGACCAGGGCCTGGCCAAGGTCATCTACAGCACCCAGGGCCAGGACCCGGCCTACACCCGCCAGGCCTCGCTGCTGGTGCGCGAGGACTTCGAGCGCGAGAATCCCGCCCAGGTGCAGAAGGTGGTGGACGTGTTCGTCCGCGCCGCGCAGTGGTCGTCCGACGAGAAGAACCGCGACGCCCTCTTCAAGATCTGGGAAAAGAGCGGCGTGCCCTACGCCTCGTGGCAGGCCGAGTTCGACAAGCAGGACCTGGCCGCGCGCAACTCGCCGCTGATCGACGACTTCATCATCGCCCGCTACAAGGCGGTGGTGGCCGACGCCGCCAAGCTCAAGCTGATCCGCCGCGAGGTTTCGCTGGACGGCTGGTTCGATCCGCGCTACCTGCAGAATGCGCTCAAGGCCCAGGAGCTGGAGCGCTACTGGACCGCGTTCGACGCCGCCGGCAAGCCGGTGTCCGGCCCGGCGCAGGCCGCGGCGCGCTGACCGGAGCGCCGCCATGTCCTCGCTTTCCCCTATTGCCCTGGCGCGCCCGGCCCCGGCGCCGGCCTGGGCGCGCCAGGCGGCCTGGACCGCCGCGCCCTGGCTGCTGCCGCTGGCGCTGCTGACGCTGTGGCAGACCGGCGCCAGCCAGGGCTGGATCTCGCCGCAGGTGCTGCCGCCGCCCGCCTTCGTCTGGGACACCCTGCGCGACCTGGCGACCAGCGGCGACCTGTGGCTGAACACCCGCGCCAGCCTGCAACGGGTGCTGGTCGGCTTTGCCCTGGGCAGCCTGCTGGGGCTGCTGCTGGGCACGGCGATGGGCTTGTCTCGCCGGCTCGAGGCCTACGTGCTGCCGACCTTCAACGCGCTGGTGCAGATCCCGGTGCTGGCCTGGCTGCCGTTCGTGCTGCTGATCGTCGGCATCGGCGAACCGCTCAAGTACATCCTGATCGCCAAGGCGGCGCTGGTGCCGGTCACGCTCAATACCTTGCAGGGCTTTCGCCAGGCCAGCCCGGCGCTGCGCGAAGTGGCGCGGGTCTATGGCTACAGCCGGCGCCAGGAGGTGCTGGAGGTGGTTGTGCCGCTGGCGCTGCCGACGCTCTTCACCGGGCTGCGGCTGGGCTTCACCAAGGCCTGGCTGTCGCTGGTGGTGGTGGAGCTGGTGGCGTCCAGCGAAGGCCTGGGCTACCTGATCGTCTATGGCCGGCAGTTGTTCCAGCTGGACCTGGTGATGGCCGCGGTGATCGTGGTGGGCGCCATCGGCTATGCCATCGACCGGCTGCTGGACTGGGCCGAGACGCGCCTGATCCAGGGCCGCCCCACCCTCACCGCGCAGGCACGCCCATGAACGCCGCCACTTCCGCCTCCCGCGATGCCGCCGAGCTGGCGCTGTCGCAACCGCTGGCCGTGCGCGCCGGCGGCCGCTGGCGCGGCCTGGTGCTGCCGCTGGCCGCCATCGCGTTGTGGTGGTTGCTGGCGCGCATCGACCTGGTGAATTCGGCCCTGCTGGTGTCGCCCGAAAAAGTGCTGGCCACCGCCGCCGACCAGATCCTGGGCGGCAAGCTGTGGCGCGCGCTCGGCGCCAGCCTGGGCCGCGAGCTGACCGGCTTTGCCATCGGCACGGTCGCGGGCCTGCTGCTGGGCGTGCTGCTGGGCCTGTCGCCCGCCTTCAACCGGCTGGTCGGCCCCAGCTTCAACACCTTCAAGCAGATCTCGCTGTTCGCCTGGATCCCGCTGATCTCGGTGTGGTTCGGGCTGGGCGACACCGCCAAGGTGGTGTTCCTGTCGCTGGCGGCGCTGGTGCCGGTGGTGGTCAATACCTGCGACGGCGTGCGCAACACCCCACCCAAGCTGCTGGAGGTGGCGCGGGTGTACGGCTACAGCCGCTGGCAGACCTTCGCCCAGGTGGTGCTGCCGGCCGCCGCGCCCGCCATCTTCACCGGCGTCTACCTGGCGCTGATCTACTCCTGGCTGGCCACCATCGGCGCCGAATACCTGCTGGTGGCGGGCGTCGGCATCGGCAACCTGCTGATCGAGGGCAGCGAACATTTCCAGATGGACCTGGTGATCTTCGGCATGTTCGTGGTCGGGGTGATCGGCTGGCTCATGAACGCCCTGGCCCGCGTGGCCGAACGCCGGCTCGCGCGCTTGCGCGGGCAGGACCAATAACCGCAGGAAGACTCAGGCATGACTCAACATACTTCGCTGGACCTGTCGCTACAGGCGGTCGGCAAGCGCTATCCCAGCGCCCAGGCCGAAGGCGGCGTGCTGCAGGTGCTCACGGGCGTGGACCTGGAGATCCCCGCCGGCCAGTTCGTTTCCATCGTCGGCGCCAGCGGCTGCGGCAAGTCCACCCTGCTGCGCCTGATCCTGGGGCTGGACGACACCTATGAGGGCGCCATCACCCTGGGCGGCGAACCGGTGCGCGGCACCGGCCCGGAACGCGGCATCGTGTTCCAGGACCACCGCCTGTTCCCGTGGCTGACGGTGGCGCAGAACATCGCCGTGGGGCTGCGCAACGCCGCCATCTCCACCAGCGAAAAGCGCGACCGCGTGGCCGAGCACGTTGCTCTGGTGGGACTGGAGGGCTTCGAGCAGTCGTACCCGCACCAGATCTCCGGCGGCATGGCGCAGCGCGTGGCGATCGCCCGCGGCCTGGTCAACCGGCCGCGCGTGCTGCTGCTGGACGAACCCTTCGGCGCGCTCGACGCGCTGACCCGCGCCCGGCTGCAGACCGAGTTGCAGCGCATCTGGCAGAAAGAGCGCATCACCATGATCCTGGTGACGCACGACGTCGAGGAAGCGGTCTACCTGGGAGACAGGGTGGTCATCATGCAGCCGCGCCCGGGGCGCATCCGCCGCGTCGTCGACGTGCCGCTGCCGCATGCCCGCAACCGCAGCGACCCGCGCTTCATCCGCCTGCGCGACGACGTGCTGTCCGACTTCCTGGAGCCGGACGGCGCACCGGCCGACGACAGCCCGCCGCTGGGCGCCGACGCGGCCGCCGGCGTGCCCGCGCTGCCGTCCCTGGCCTCGCTGCGCATGGCCTGGTGAGATCCCCGTTCCGCTTCCCGGCTACGTTGCCATCCACCCCATTGCTGGAGTCATCCCCATGACCCGTTCCCCGCGCCAGATCAAGCTCGGCGCCTTTCTGATGCAGACCGGCCACCACATCGCCGCGTGGCGCCATCCCGACGCCCAGGCCGACGCGCCGGTCAATTTCCGCCATTACGCCGAGCTGGCGCGTCGCGCCGAGGCCGCCAAGTTCGACGCCATCTTCCTGGCCGACTCGGTCGGCGTGCGCAACACCGACCTGGCGTCGCTGTCGCGCACCGCGCGCAGCGACCACTTCGAGCCGCTGACGCTGCTGTCGGCGCTGGCCGCCGTGACCGAGAAAATCGGCCTGATCGCCACGGTTTCGACCACCTACAACGAGCCGTACCACGTGGCGCGCAAGTTCGCCTCGCTCGACCACATCAGCGGCGGCCGCTCGGGCTGGAACCTGGTCACTTCCAGCGGCCAGGGCGAGGCGCAGAACTTCAACCTGGACGAGCACGTCGAGCACGCCCGCCGCTATGCCCGCGCCGCCGAGTTCCACGACGTGGTGCTGGGCCTGTGGGACAGCTGGGAGGACGACGCCTTCCTGCGCGACAAGCACAGCGGCCAGTATTTCGACCCCGCCAAGCTGCATCCGCTGCGCCATCGCGGCGAGCATTTCTCGGTGCGCGGGCCGTTGAACGTGTCGCGTTCGCCGCAGGGCCGCCCGGTGGTGGTGCAGGCTGGCGCCTCGCCCGCCGGGCGCGACCTGGCGGCGCGCACCGCCGAGGTCATCTTCGTGGCGCACCAGACCTTCGACGAGGCCCGCGCCTTCTACCGCGACATCAAGGGCCGCGCCGTTGAATACGGCCGCGATCCCGACGACATCAAGATCATGCCCGGCATCTTCCCCGTGATCGGCCGCAGCCAGGCCGAAGCCGAGGACAAGTTCGCGCGCCTGCAGGACCTGATCCATCCGGTCGTCGGGGTGCAGTTGCTGTCCAACATGATCGGCGGCTTCGACCTGTCGGGGTATCCGGTAGACGGCCCCCTGCCCGACATTCCGGAGACCAACGGCGGCAAGAGCCGCCAGCAATTGCTGATCGACCTGGCGCGGCGCGACAACCTGACGATCCGCCAGCTCTACCTGCGCATCGCCGGGGCGCGCGGCCACCAGCAGGTGGTCGGCACGCCGCAAAGCGTGGCCGATCAGTTGCAGCAATGGTTCGAGGAAGACGGCGCGGACGGCTTCAACATCATGTCGCCGTGGCTGCCCGGCGGGCTGGACGACTTCATCGAGCTGGCGCTGCCGGAACTGCGCCGCCGCGGCCTGTTCCGCACCGAATACAGCGGCGCCACGCTGCGCCAGCATCTGGGCCTGGCGCGGCCGGCGCACCGCGCCGTGGCGGCGGCGTCCGCATCCCGCCGCGAGCGCGAGGCCGCCACGCTGTGAGACGACGGGCCGGCCATGCGGGACAGGGCCGGCTGCCGCGTCCATGGCCCGGCAGCCGGCCCCGGGCCGATATCATTCCCGCTCATAGCAGATAGCCGGCCCGGGCTATTGATGAATGGGCGCGGCGGCCTCATCATTGCGCGGGGCCCCACCCGGGCGCCGCCGATACCGCCACCGCCATGCCTCACCGACCGCTAGCCATCCTGCAAATGGGCCGACCGCCCGAAGACCTGCGCGCCATCCATGGCGAACAGGCCGACTGGATCACGGCGGCCCTGGCGGGCGTCGGCACGCCGCTGGCGGTCATCCATCCGGCCGCCGGCGAGGCCCTGCCCGATCCGGCCACGCTGCGCGGCGCGGTGCTGACGGGCTCGTGGGCCATGGTCACCGACCGCGAGCCCTGGAGCGAGCGCACCGCGCAATGGCTGCGCGATGCCATGGCGGCGCAGTTGCCGCTGCTGGGCATCTGCTACGGCCACCAGCTCATGGCTCACGCTTTCGGCGGCGAGGTCGATTACCACCCGCGCGGCCGCGAGATCGGGCTGCACGCCGTTGCGCGCCTGCCCGCCGCCGCGGCCGATCCGCTGCTGGCGGGGTTGCCCGAGCGCTTTCCCGCCCATCTCACGCACGAGCAGAGCGTGCTGCGGCCGCCGGCCGGCGCCACCGTGCTCGCCGGCACCGCCCACGATCCGCACCAGATCCTGCGCTACGGCCCGCGCGCGCTGTCAGTGCAGTTCCATCCGGAATTCACCGCCGGGCTGATGGACGCGTGCCTGGCGCGGCGCCAGGACTTCCTGGCGGCCGAAGGCCATGACGTGACCGCACTGCGCGCCGCCCTGGCGCCCACGCCGCACGCGCTGGGCATCCTGCGCGCTTTCGCGGCGGCCTGCTGAGCCGTGGCGCGCAACGCAACCGGCTCGCGCCGCGCCCGCCGCGCATCCGACCAGGCGGGCCTCGCGCCATGATGTACCTGCTGTGGTCCCTGCCTGCGCTGGTGGTCATTGGCGCCATCGCCAGCGGCCGCCTCAACACCACCCTGGCCGCCGTGCTGGGGCTGCTGGCGGCCATTGCGGTGGCGCTGTTCGCGGCCCCCGGCGCCTTCGGCGCGGG
The DNA here is from genome assembly GCF_052906545.1 of Achromobacter sp. CSND-B12. NCBI lineage: Bacteria > Pseudomonadati > Pseudomonadota > Betaproteobacteria > Burkholderiales > Alcaligenaceae > Achromobacter > Achromobacter sp. CSND-B12. Next base: position 6,458,103 of record NZ_JBREGJ010000001.1, read on the forward strand.
CGCGCTGGGCCAGGCCCTGTCGCGCGGCCTCTGGATCGGCGGGGTCATCACGCCCTACATCCTGGGCGGCCTGCTGTTCTGGCAGATGGCGGCGCGGGACGCCACGCCCGCTGGCGCCGCATCCGGCGCCGACGCGGCCGGCGCGCCGGCCGATCCCCTGGCGCGCCGCCGCCTGCTGTTCTTTGCCTGTTTTCTGGTGGGGCCGTTCGCCGAATCGGCCACCGGCTTCGGCGTCGGCATGCTGGGCACCGTGCTGCTGATCCGTCCGCTCGGTTTCAAGCCGCGCGAACTGATGGTCTTCGCGCTGCTGAGCCAGACCCTGATTCCCTGGGGCGCGATGGGCAGCGGCACGCTGCTGGCCTCCGCCTATGCGCGCGTGCCGCCGGCCCAGCTGGCCCTGTACGGCATGGTGCCCGTGGCCCTGCTGATGGGCGTGTGGTTGGCGCTGTTCTGGACCACGGCGCGGCGCGCCGGCCTGCCGGCGACGATGGCCGAACGCGGGCGCGAGACGGCCTGGATGCTGGCCAGCCTGGCCCTGCTGACGGCCGCCACCGCGCTGCTGGGCCCCGAGACCGCCTTGCTGGCCGCCTATGGCCCCCTGATCGTGCTGCGCTTCGCGCTGGACCGGCGGCCCGGCCGCGCGCAATTGCGGGCCGCCGCCCGCGGCGCGCTGCCGTATATCGTGCTGATCGCCTGCCTGGTCGCCACGCGCCTGGTGCCGGCGCTGAACCAGGGCCTGGCCTCGCTGGCGCGTTTCAGTCCCTACGCCGACCTGCCCGCCTGGGCGCCGTTCCTGCATGCCGGCAGTTGGCTGATCGGCGGCGCGCTGCTGATGGCGGCCATGCGCCGCCGGCCGGGCCTGCTGGCCGCCAACGCGCGCCATGCCTGGCGCACCGGCAGGCATGCGGTGCTTTCGGTATTCCTGTTCGCGATGATGGCCGAAGTGCTGGCGGGCGCCGGCATTTCGCAGGCCTACGCCGACGGTCTGTTCCGCGCCCTCGGCGACTGGACCCTGCTGATCACGCCGCTCATGGCCGGCGCGTTCGGCATCCTGGCCAACAGCGGCAACGCGCCCAACAGCCTCTTCATGCCATCGCAGCTGTCGCTGGCGCTGCACGCCGGCCTGAGCCTGCCCGCGGCGGCGGCGCTGCTGCACGTGTCCGGTACGTCGATGGGGTTCTTCTCGCCGGTGCGCATGTCCATCGCCGCCGGCCTGGCACGCGGCCATGGCCAGGAGCGGCCCGTGTACGTGCAGCTGCTGCCGTTCGCGCTGGCCGCCTTCGGCCTGCTGCTGGCGCTGGCGTTGTTGCTGGTGCTGGCGGGATGACGGCGGCCAGCGCGAACGGCCTTCAAGACGCCTTCAAGACGCCTTTCACGACACCCTCTACGACGGCGACATCAACCCCAACCCGCCCACGATGACCATCACCGCGGCGCCCAGCAGCATTTCCCAGATCGTATTGCGCCGGATGGCATGCAGGGCCAGGGCCGGCTCGGCCCGGATGCGCGCGATCCAGCGATAGCGATTGGCCAGCGCCAGCCCGGTCATCGCCAGCGCCAGCGCGATCTTGAGCAACAGCACGCGCACATAGTCCCACCCCGCGTCCGGCAATGCCGGCCCCAGGATCAGCGCCGCATTGGCCACGCCGCTGAGCAGCAAGACCGCCACGGCGACATGCCCCCAGGCGGAAAAGCGCAGCAGCGCGCGGGCGGCCTCGGCGCGATCCCGCGGACGTTGCCAGGCCGCCAGCCACGACATGAACACCGGCAGCGATCCCAGCCAGAACGCGGCCGCCAACAGGTGCAGATAGTCGCTGGCCGTGTGCGCCAGGCCCCAGCCGCCTTCGTGCATCGCGGCGTGGCCACTGAATGCCAGCGGCGCCAATGCCACGGCCGCCGGCCCCGCCAGCCAAGATGGCCGGCCCGGCCGCAGCCCCAGCGCCACGCCCAGCACGGCGGCCGCGCACAGGGCGCGCACCACCCAGGCCTGGCCGTAGCCGGTCTGCAGGGTGACCGTGTCCAGCATCTCGCCGTCCAGCATCGCCCGCCAGTCGCCGGCGATGCTGGCGGCCTGCAACGGCAACAGGCACAGTGTGGCCACCAGTCCCGCCGCGCCGATGCGCAGCAGGGCCGGCCGCAGCGCGGTCTCGGCGGCCACCCCCAGGCGCGGCGAGCCGCCCAGCGCCAGCATCGCGCTGGCGCCGAACAGCACCGCCGCCGCGCCGGCGCTGACGGCCCGGCACAGCGCGAACACGACCCACAAGGCGTCCATTTCAGGGCTTGACCGTGAACGTCCAGGCACCGTTGGTTTTGTGGCCGTCCTTGGACAAGGCCTGCCATTTCACGGTGTAGGCGCCCGCCGGCAAGGGTGTGGCCACGGGCAACACCAGCGTCTTGTCATCACCCGGCGCCGGCGCGGCCTTGGCCGCGACGGCCTGCTTGCCGGCCGTGTCCAGCACGGTCAGCGACGAAAAGGCGGGCTCCAACCCTTCGGAGAAAGTGGCCGTCACCGAAGACGGCGCGGCCACCTCGGCCTTGTCGGCCGGCGTGGCGCGTTGCAGGTGGGCGTGGGCCCAGGCCCATTGCGGGGCGAGCACGAGCGTGGCGGCGATGAATGCGGGTTTGAACATGATCGGACTCCAAAGTGACGGCGGCGCGCGGCCGCGCGAAAAGAATGGCGCGGGCGCCGAAAGCGGATCGGACGCGCGCGAAACGAACGGTTTGGGTATCGACGACCGGTGCGCGCCCGCGTCGCCCGCCACAGGAATGGGCGTGCGCGGGGACCGGCGCAAAGGATCAGGCCGCGCGCGGCGGCGCGCGCGATTGCTGCGGCAGCCAGGCCGTGGCGCCCCGCGGGCACGGCCCGGCTTGCGCGGCGCGCGGCAGGGCCGGCGGCTCCAGCGGCAGGCGCCAGGCCAGCCCCGCGAACGCGGGCGGGCCGGCGCCGGCAAGCATGGCGCAACTGGCGGCGCAGCAGTGCGGCAAGGTGCCGCCGGCGGCGTGGGGGGAGACGTGGCCAGCGGCCTGGACCGGCGTGGCCGCTAAGGCGTCCACGTCGTCCAGCGCCACCACCCGTGGGCCGCTGGCGGTGCAGAGGATGACAGACGAGGCCCCCTGCCCGGCTGCCGCCGGCAGGGCCGCGCCGAGCGCCGTGGCGGCCACCAGCGACTGGAAAACCAGCAGCCCCGCCGCCAGCCACACCAGCGCGCGGCGGGTGGCGGCAGACCTGCGCGTAAACGTAACCGGCGTGTGCATCCCCATGGTGCCGACGAGCTTACGACGGCCGCCGGACGCCCGCAACTTCAATCCGACACGCCACAACTGTTATGCTCCACGGTTTCAACATTTGAATTCGCAGCACACCATGGGTCTAGAACAGCTCGCCGCAATCCGAGAACTGCTGTTGAAGCAGGCTCCCGAAGAGGCGGCTTCCAAGAAGAAACCCGCCCGTCCGGCCGCCAACGAAGCGGGGTCGCGCAAGCCCTCCGCGCGTCCGGCCGGCGATGCGGCTGCCGCCCGGAAAAAGCCCGCGCGCGCGCCGGCCGGCGAACGACGCGAAGCGCCGGCGGTCGATCCGGTGCTGATCGCCATTTCGCGACTGCAGCGGCAATTTCCCAAGGCCTTTCCCAAGAAGCCGGCGCCCAAGGTGCCGCTCAAGCTGGGGGTGCTGGAGGACCTGGTGCAACACGCCCAGACCCTGCAGCTCAGCGCCGACGAGATCAAGCAGGCCGTCAAGACCTGGTGTGACGGCCGCCGCTACTGGGATTGCATGGTCGAATCCGCCGCGCGCGTCGACCTGAATGGCGAACCCAACGGCGCCGTGACCGCCAACGAAGCGCAGCACGCCAAGCGCATGGCCTCGCGCCGTCACGCCAAGGCGGGCGGTGGCCGTGGCGGCAAGGGCAATGCCGCCAAGGGCAAGCCGGCCGCCGAAGGCGCCAAGCCGGCGCAGGCCGAGGCTGCCGCGCCCGCCGATGCGGCCGTGGACACGCCGGTGGACACCTCAGTCGATACGTCGGTGGACACGCCGGCCCAGGCGCCGTCGGACACCCAGAGCGCCGACTGAACTTCCCGCCAGGAAAAAAAACGGACCGTGCGGCGCCTGGCGCCGCACGGTCCGCGGTCTTTTGGGGGCCAGCCACGCCGGCCGCCCGGATCAATCCAGCCGGATGTCGGCGCTCTGCACCACCTTGGCCCAGCGCGCCCGCTCGCTGTTGAAGAACCGCGCCAGTTGCGCCGGATCGCGCACCACGATCTCGGCGCCCTGCTCGTTCAGCTGTGACTTCACATCGGGCTGATTGACGATCTGGCCCATCAGCGTCGCCAGCAGGTTGGCCGTCTTGTCGGTCGTGGCGGCGGGGGCCATCACGCCCTGCCAGGTTCCGGATTCGAAGCCGGCCACGCCTTGCTCGGAGATGGTCGGAATGTCGGCCACCAGCTGCATGCGTTCCTTCTTGGAGATCGCGATCGCGCGCAGCTTGCCGCCCTTGATGTGCGGCAGCGTCGCCAGCAGCCCGTTCATGATGACCTGGGTCTGGCCGCCTATGGTGTCGGTGACCGCCTGCGAACCGCCCTTGTAGGGCACGTACTCCCATTGCGCGCCGGTGGCCTGCTGCACCGCCACGGCCGCCAGGTGCGGCGCGCTGCCGATCGCGGTGACGGCGAAATTCAGGCGCTGTTTCTTCGACAGCGCCACCAGCTCCGGCACGGTCCTGGCGGGCACGTCGGGATGCACCGCCAGCACGTGCGGCGAATACGCCAGCATGCCGACCGCGCGCAGGTCCTTGGACGGATCGAACGACAGCTTGGTGTAGACCGACGGGCTGATCGCCAGCGCGCCTACGTCGCACAACAGCACCGTATGGCCTTCCTGAGCCGATTGCACCACGATGCCCGCGCCCAGGTTGCCGTTGGCGCCCGGCTTGTTCTCGACCACCACCGTCTGCCTGAGCGCCTCGGCCAGGCGCGGCGCAATCACGCGCGCGATGATGTCCGACGAGCCGCCCGGCGGGTATGGCACCACGATGCGCACGGGCCGGGTCGGCCATGCGTCGGCCTGGGCCCAGGCCGGCGCCCAGTGCGCCGCGCCCAGCGCCGCCGCGCCCAGCAATAACTGCCTTCGGTTCGAATCCATGTTGTCTCCGTTGTGGTATTTGTGTCAGAGGGCCCCGCGCGTCTCGACGTAGAGCGCGTAGAGCGAATGGCTGCTCGCCATGAACAGCCGGTTGCGCTTGGCGCCGCCGAAGCACAGGTTGGCGCAGCGCTCGGGCAGGCGGATGTGGCCGATCGGCTTGCCGCCCGGGTTGAAGACCATCACGCCATCGAGTTCCTCCGGCTTGGCGTCGGCGGCGCCATTGCTGCCCCAGCCGCACCACAGGTTGCCATGCTCGTCGCACTTGATGCCGTCGATGGCGCCGGGACCTTGCGCGTCGATGAACTTGCGCTTGCCCGACAGCTTGCCATCCGCGCCGACGTCATACGCCCACACCACGCGCGCCGGCTGGTGGCGCGATTCGACGATGTAGAGCACGCGCTCGTCCGGCGAAAAGCACAGGCCGTTGGGCCCGGCCAGGTCGTCCAGCGCCAGCTCGACGCGGCCGCTGTCCGCGTCGATGCGATACACCGAATGCGGCAGTTCGGGCTCGGCCTTGTCGCCCTCCCAGTGGCCGCCGATGCCGAAGGGCGGATCGGTGAACCAGATGGCGCCATTGCGCTGGCACACGATGTCGTTGGGCGAATTGAAGCGCTTGCCCGCGTAGCGGTCCGCCAGCACTGTGATGCCGCCGTCGTACTCGGTGCGCGTGACGCGGCGCGTCAGGTGCTCGCAGGCCAGCAGGCGCCCCTGGCGATCGCGCGCCAGCCCGTTGCTGAAATTGGCGGGCTGGCGGAACACGCTGGTGGCGCCGGTGGTCTCGTCCCAGCGGATGATGCGGTCATTGGGGATGTCCGAACACAGCAGATAGCGCCCGTCCCCCACCCACACCGGTCCCTCCAGCCAGCGAAAGCCGGTGGCCAGCTGCTCCACGCTGCTGCTGTAGATGCGGTACTTCGAGAACTCCGGGTCCAGGATGCGCACCGACGGGTCGGGGTAGCGTTGCTGCGGCGTGAAGGCGAAGGATTGCGCCTGCGCCAGGCCGGCGGGCGCCAGCGCCAGGGCGCCCAGCAGCCGGCGCCGGCCGGCCAGCATCAGGGGGCTGTGGTCCATCGATGGTCTCCTCTTGGTATGTTCGGCGATGGCCTTGCGTTGAAAGCGGCGACGGCAATCAGGTCACGGGACCGGGATTGAACAGCGCCAATGCGTTGTGCAGCTTGAGTTTTTCCGCGCAGCTCTGGCGCCGTCCGCTGGCCACGTCGAGCATCAGCCGGAACAGTTCCCAGCCCACCTCTTCGATGCTGGCCTGGCCGGTGGCGATGCGGCCGGCGTCCACGTCCATCAGGTCGTGCCAGCGCCGCGCCAGGTCGCTGCGGGTGGCGACCTTGATCACCGGCACCTGCGCCAGCCCGTAGGGCGTGCCGCGGCCGGTGGTGAAAATGTGCAGGTTCATACCGGCCGCCAGTTGCAGCGTGCCGCAGATGAAGTCGCTGGCCGGGGTCGCCGCGAAGATCAGCCCCTTGCGGGTCAGCCGCTCGCCCGGCGCCAGCACGCCGTCGATGTTGCAGGTGCCGGACTTGACGATCGAGCCCATGGCCTTTTCGACGATGTTGGACAGGCCGCCCTTCTTGTTGCCGGGGCTGGTGTTGGCGCTGCGGTCGGCGCCGCCGCGCCGCAGGTAATCGTCGTACCAGGCCATCTCGCGCACCAGCGCCGCGGCCACTTCGGGGGTGGCGGCGCGCGCGGTCAACTGGTCGATGCCATCGCGCACTTCGGTGTTTTCCGAGAACATGACGGTGCCTCCGGCACGCACCAGCAGGTCCGCCGCAAAGCCCACCGCGGGATTGGCCGTGACGCCCGAGAAAGCGTCGCTGCCGCCGCACTGCACGCCCACCACCAGATCGGAGACGGGACAGGTCTCGCGGCGGCGGCGGTCCAACCTTTCCAGGTGGCGCTCGGCGGTGCGCATGATGTTGGCGATCATGGACTCGAAGCCGACGTGTTCGTCGTCCTGCAGCACGATGGTGTCGACGCCTTCGCCGCCGGCCATGCCCTGCCCGGCGCGGATCGGGATCGCGCCCGGCGCCAGCAGGCGCTCGGGCTGCAGCTTCTCGCAGCCCAGGCTGACCACCATGGCGGTGCCGCCGAAATTGGGATTGCGGGCAATGTTGTGCAGCGTGCGCACGGGCACCGCCGCGCCCGGCGCGTCGATGGCGACGCCGCAGCCGTAGGTGTGCTCGATACCCACCACCCCGTCGACATTGGGATAGCGCGGCAGCAGCTCGCGGCGGATGCGCTCGACCGCGTGTTCCACCACGCCCTGCACGCATTGCACGGTGGTGCTGATGGCCAGGATGTTGCGCGTGCCCACCGTGCCGTCGGCGTTGCGGTAGCCCTCGAAGGTGTAGCCCTCGAGCGGCGCCGGCGGCGCGATCGTGCGCGTGCCCACCGGCAGGTCGTCGAGCGCGCGGGCCGCGGGCATGGTGGTCACCCGTTCGTTGACCCAGCTGCCGCGCGGCAGGTGCCGGGCCGCGTAGCCGACCACGACGTCATAGCGGCGCACCGGCTCGCCAGGCGCCAGGTCGCGCAGCGCCACCTTGTGGCCCTGCGGCACGGCTTCGGCCAGCACCAGGCCGTCCGGCAGCGCCGTGCCCGCCGGCAGCCCGCCGTCGTTGGCGACGATGGCGACGTTGTCCTGCGGGTGAATCCTGATCAGCACGGGCGCTGGGGCGGGCGCGAACGACATGGAGCATCCTCGAAAACAATGCCGCGGGCTGCGGCATCCTATACGTTATCGTACAACTAGAGAGATTATCCATGGACTGAGGACGGCACGCATTGCGGATTTCCCCAGGTACCCGCCGCCACTGCCCTCAGCGATTCTGTCTTATCTTGCTTGAGCCGGAGAAAATCATGTTGTACGATGACGTACCTATTCAACACATGACAGCCCGGCGGCCCCGCTGCCGCGCGTCCGCCACCAACGGATACCGCCCATGACCACGCCGCAGGAACTCAAGGCCATCGTTTCGGAAGGCCTGCTCTCCTTCCCCGTGACCGACTTCGACGCGCAAGGCAATTTCAACGCCCGCTCTTATGCCGGGCGGCTGGAATGGCTCGCGCCCTACGGCGCCACCGCCCTGTTCGCCGCCGGCGGCACCGGCGAGTTCTTCTCGCTGGCGCCGGACGAATACTCGGATGTCATCCGCACCGCCGTGGACACCTGCGCCGGCAAGGTGCCGATCCTGGCCGGCGCAGGCGGCCCCACCCGCGTCGCCATCGCCTATGCCCGCGAGGCCGAGCGCCTCGGCGCCAAGGGCGTGCTGCTGCTGCCCCACTACCTGACCGAGGCCTCGCAACAGGGCATCGCCGACCACGTCGAGCAGGTCTGCAAGGCCGTCAAGATCGGCGTCATCGTCTACAACCGCGCCCAATCGCGCCTGTCGGCCGACAGCCTGGCCCAACTGGCCGAGCGCTGCCCCAACCTGGTCGGCTTCAAGGACGGCGTCGGCGATATCGAGGCCATGGTGCGCATCCGCCGCAAGCTCGGCGACCGCTTCTCGTACCTGGGCGGCCTGCCCACCGCCGAGGTCTACGCCGCGGCCTACAAGGCGCTGGGCGTGCCGGTCTACTCGTCGGCCGTCTTCAACTTCGTGCCCAGGACCGCGATGCAGTTCTACCGCGCCGTCGCCGCGCACGACCACGACACCACCAACCGCCTGCTGGACGAGTTCTTCCTGCCGTATCTCGAGATCCGCAACCGCTGCGCCGGCTATGCGGTCAGCATCGTCAAGGCCGGCGCCAGGCTGGTCGGCCACGATGCGGGCCCGGTGCGCGCGCCGCTGACCGACCTGCATCCCGACGAAATGGCCATGCTCGACGCGCTGATCCGCAAGCTGGGCCCCCAATAGACCAGGCGCGGCGCCGCCCGCCCGCCCCCGCTGGGGGCGTTTTCATTCGGAGACACTGCATGACTTTGACCGGCAACATGTTGATCGGCGCCCAGGCCGTAAAAGGCGCGGGCGCGCCGCTGCACGCCATCGACCCGGCCCGCGGCGAACCGCTGCAACCGGCGTTCCACGCCGGCGACGGCGAGGACGTGGCGCGCGCCGCCGAACTGGCCGCCGCCGCCTTCGACCCCTACCGCGCCGCGCCGCTCGAAACCCGCGCGCAATTCCTGGAGAGCATCGCCGAAGGCATCCTGGCGCTGGGCGACGCGCTGATCGAGCGCACCCATCTCGAAACCGGCCTGCCGCTGGCCCGCCTGCAGGGCGAGCGCGGCCGCACCGTGGGCCAATTGCGCCTGTTCGCGCGGGTGGTGCGCGACGGCTACTTCCTGGACGCCGCCATCGACCCCGCCCAGCCCGAGCGCCAGCCGCTGCCGCGCGCCGACCTGCGCCTGGCGCAGGTGCCGCTGGGGCCGGTGGCCGTGTTCGGCGCCAGCAACTTCCCGCTGGCGTTCTCGGTGGCGGGCGGCGATACCGCCTCGGCGCTGGCGGCGGGCTGCCCGGTCATCGTCAAGGCCCACAACGCCCACCCCGGCACCGCCGAAATGGTGGGCCGCGTGATCCAGCAGGCGGTGGCCAGGCACGGCCTGCCCGAAGGCGTGTTCTCGCTGCTGTTCGGCGCCGGCAACGAGATCGGCACGGCGCTGGCGACCCACCCCGCCATCACCGCGATCGGCTTCACCGGTTCGCGCCGGGGCGGCCTGGCGCTGGTGGCCGCCGCCAACGCGCGGCCGGTGCCGATCCCGGTGTATGCCGAGATGTCCAGCATCAATCCGGTGTTCCTGCTGCCCGCCGCCCTGGAGGCGCGCGCCGAGACCATCGCCAAGGGCTTCGTCGAATCGCTGGTGCTGGGCGTGGGCCAGTTCTGCACCAATCCCGGCCTGGTGGTCGGCATCGAAGGCCCGGCGCTGGAACGCTTCCGCCAGGCCGCCGGCCAGGCGGTGCAGGCCAAGGGCGCCGCCACCATGCTGACCCCCGGCATCTTCGCCGCCTATTCGCAGGGCGAGCAGGCGCTGGCCGGCCACGCCAGCGTCGCCACGCTGGGACGCGGCGAAGCCTCGCGGCCGGCCGCCAATGCCGCCGGCCCCGCCGTGTTCGGCACCGATGCCGCGCGCTTTCTGGCCTCGCCCGAACTGGAGGCCGAAGTCTTCGGCCCGGCCTCGCTGGTGGTGGCGTGCCGCGACGCCGCGCAGATGCGCCAGGTGGCCGAACACCTGGAAGGCCAGTTGACCGCGACCCTGTTCGTGGACGAGGCCGACATCGAAGCCGCGCGCGCCCTGCTGCCGGTGCTGGAACGCAAGGCCGGCCGGATCCTGGCCAACGGCTATCCCACCGGCGTCGAGGTGAGCCACGCGATGGTGCACGGCGGCCCCTTCCCGGCCACCTCGCGCCCCGCCTCGACCTCGGTCGGCGCCACCGCCATCCGCCGCTTCCTGCGTCCGGTCTGCTACCAGGACCTGCCGGACGCGCTGCTGCCCGATGGCCTCAAGCGCGGCAATCCGCTAGGGCTGCCGCGCATGACCGACGGCGTGCTCGGCGCCTGACGCCACACCCGCCCGGCCGGACATTGCCACGCCGTCCGGCCGCGGGCCGCGCCGTGATCTTCAGGAGCGAGCCGTGGCGCCAAGGTCGACGCGGAACACGCTGCCCCGCCCCGGCGCCGATTGCAGCGAGACCCGCCAACCCTGGTGCTCGCAGATGCGCTGCACCAGGGACAGGCCCAGCCCGAGGTTGCCGGCGGCAGGCTGCGTGCCGCGCACAAAGGGGCTGAAGACCGCCTGCTGCCGCTCCGCCGGAATGCCCGGACCGTCGTCGGCCACCTGCAGGTATTGGGCGCCGGCGCTGATCGTGACGCGCGCGCCGGGTCCGGCGTATTGCAGCGAATTGCGGATCAGGTTGGACAGCAACGCGCGCAGCAACGGCGCCGGAAAGCGCGGCGGGTCCATTGCCGGCGTCATCCCGTCGGCGCCGCTCGGGCCCGGGGCGGCGCCCCTGTCGAAGACATCGGCGGGCGCGCCGGCCGCCGCGTTCGACGAGCTCGGCCCCGCCGCGGCCTGCAGCGTCAGCGACATGCCGCGCCGCCGCGCCACCGCGCTCCAGGCCGCGAGTTGCTCGCGCGCGGCCTCATCGGCGCTGGCGCGCGCGAACTGGCCCGCGTCGTCGCGCCCGCGCGCCAGCATCAGGTAGGTATCGAGCCGTTCTCCCATGTCGGCCGCGGCCGCCGCGATGCGCCGCAAGCGCGCATTGTCGTCGGCATCCAGTCCCGGCTCTTCCAACAGCAGTTCGCAGGAACTGGAAATCACCATCAGCGGCGTGCGCAATTCGTGGCCAACGTCGGCGGTGAACAGCTGTTCGCGCCGCAGCGCCTGCTCGAGCTGGTTGTAGGTGGCGTCGAAGGCGGCCGCCAACCGGCCGATCTCGTCAGGGGGGTAGTCCTCGGCCAGGCGGGTCTGCGGCGGCTGCGCGCCGCGCGCCGTGACCTGCGCCGCCAGCCTGGCCAAGGGCCGCAGCATGCGCCGCGTGGCCAGGGTGCCCAGCACGAAGGCCAGCGCCAGCCCGCCGGCCAGGCCGCTGACCACGGTCCAGTGCGACGCGGACTGGTTGTGTTCGTACTCGGTGTAGTCGCGCAGCAGCATGTAGCGCTGGCCGTCCTTGTCGTCCACCATGACGTGCCAGATTCGGCCCTCGCGCTCGATCTTGTGGAAGCCCGGCGCCAGGCCCCGCAACCATTGCGGGAACGCCGATCCGCCCGGTTCGCCATGGAAGAACCGATGCGGCCGGCCCGGGTCGATGCCCGCCAGGAAGTCGCCGCGCACCCGTTCCACCGCCATGCCCATGTCGATGCGCTGCAAGTGGACTTCGAGCGTGTTCACGCTCCAGATCGACACCCAGGTCAGCACGCCGCCGACCAGCAGCGCCAGCAACAGGTACGTGCGCACCAGGTAGCGCGCCAGGCCGCGCCGCGCGCTACGCATCGCCGGCCGCCCGCAATTGGTAGCCGATGCCGTGCACCGTGTGCAGCAGCGGCGCGTCGAACGGCTTGTCGACCACCTGGCGGATCTGGTGGATATGGGTGCGCAGGCTGTCGCTATCGGGCGGGGAATCGCGCCACAGGGCCTCTTCGAGCCGGCCACGATGGACCACCGCGGGGCTGGCGCGCATCAACAGCATCAACAGCTGCAGTGGCGACGGCGGCAGGCGCAGCGCCTGCCCGGCGCGCGCCAGCGCCAGGGTGCCGGTATCCAGCGTCAGGTCGCCCACCCGCAACACGCGCGCCGCGCCGGCGCCGCTGGCGCGGTGCAGCAGCGCCTTGACGCGCGCCGCCAGTTCGGCCAGCGCGAAGGGCTTGACCAGGTAGTCGTCGGCGCCCGCGTCGAAGCCGGCCAAGCGGTTGTCGAGCGTGTCGCGCGCGGTGACCATGATGATCGGCGTGCCGCAGCCGGCTTCGGCGCGCAGTTGGCGGCACAGGTCGTAGCCATCCAGCCGCGGCAGCATCAGGTCGAGCACGATCAGGTCGAAGCCGCCTTCAGCGGCCATCGCATAGCCGCGCAGCCCGTCCTCCGCGCAATCGACGATATAGCCGCGGCGCGTCAGGTGATGCGTGATGTTGGCCAGGATATCGGGATCGTCTTCGATGACAAGAACGCGCATGTCGGATCGGGCGGGAATGGAAATCAATCTCAGATTGTAAGCGCGGCCGGCGCCCGGCAGCGGCCGCGGCCACGGGCCGCCGCGTCTTAACGAAATCTTGAACCCCGATGGCGGAGACTGTCCGCCGATGTGAATGGTTCGCGTTACCCGCAAGCCCGCGGACGCGTCCAGGGTCACTGGATCGGGATTCTCCATGCGTTTGAAATTCGTGTTCCGCGCGGCGCTGGCTGGCGCCGCCCTGCTCTGCGCCGTCGCCGGCGCCCAGGCCCGCCAGGTGACCGACCTGGCCGGGCGCGTCGTGACCGTGCCCGACCATCCGCGGCGGGTGCTGCTGGGCGAAGGCCGCTTCGTCTTCGCCATGGCCTTGCTGGACCGCGCCGATCCGGTGGCCCGCGTGGTCGGCTGGCAGGGCGAACTCAAGCAGCAGGACCCCTACTCCTGGCAACAGCTGGTCAAGCGCTTCCCGAAGGCTGCCCAGGTGCCGCTGATCGGCACCACCTCGGAAGCCAGCGTCAGTCCCGAAAAAATCGTCGCGCTCAGGCCCGACGTGGCGGTATTCAGCCTGAGCGGCCACGGCCCGGGCCGCAACAATCCCATGATCGCGTCGTTGCAGCAGGCCGGCATTCCCATCGTCTTCATCGACTTCCGCCAGCATCCGGTGCAAAACACCGTTCCCAGCCTGCGCATCCTGGGCCAGGCGCTCGACCGCCAGGAACAGGCCGAGCGCTACATTGCATTCTATGAATCGCACATGGCCAAGGTGCGCGACCTGGTGCAACCCGTGCCGCAGGCCGAGCGGCCGCGCGTATTCGTGGAAATGCTGGCCGGCGTCTGGCCGGCGTGCTGCCACACCACCGGCAACGGCAGCTTCGGCGACCTGCTGCAGGCCGCCGGCGGCGTGAACGTGGCGGCGCCGGTGCTGCCGGGCGCGATCGGCGACGTCAGCATGGAATTTCTGTTGCAGTCACAGCCGCGGGTCTACATCGCCACCGGCAGCCGCTCCGAACCCGGCCGCCCGGGCCTGCTGGTCGGACCGGGCGCCGCCGCAGATGTCTCCGCCACCAGCCTGTCCGCCTTGCTGCAACGCGACGGCATCCGCGACCTGGAGGCGGTCAAGCGCGGCCGCGCCTTCGGCATCTGGCACGCGTTCTACAACTCGCCCTACAACGTGGCGGCGGTGGAAGCCATGGCCAAGTGGCTGTATCCGGAACGCGCCGCCGCGCTCGATCCGCGCGCCACGCTCGACACGCTGTACCGCGACTTCCTCGACCTGGACGGCGCCGGCACCTACTGGACCGCGCCCGCCGCCCGCTGACCGGCTCTTCCCATGCAGACCCCCGCCACCATCCTGGCCGCCGACGGCATGCCGGACGATCCCGTCGCCCACTATCGCCGCACCCGCAGGCGGCGCCTGCTGCTGGCGCTGGCGCTGGCCGTGCTCATCGTCGCCAGCCTGCTGGCCGACCTCGCCACCGGCCCGGCCGGCCTGGCGCCGGCCGATCTGCTGCGCACACTGCTGCATCCCGACGGCGCCGACGCCGGCACCCGCGTCATCGTCTGGCAGTTCCGCCTGCCCTACGCGCTGATGGCATTGCTGGTGGGCGTGGCGCTGGGGCTGGGCGGCGCCGAGATGCAGACCATGCTCGACAACCCGCTGGCCAGTCCCTACACGCTTGGCGTGTCGGCCGCCGCCGCGTTCGGCGCCTCGCTGGCGATCACGCTGGACTGGCACCTGCCGGCTTTGCCGCCGGGCATGGTGGTGTCGTTGTCCGCCTTCGCCAGCACGCTGGTGTCGGTGCTGGTGCTGGAACGCGTGGCGCGCTGGCGCGGCGGGTCGACGCTGGGCGTGGTGCTGTTCGGCATTGCCTTGGTGTATGCCTTCCAGGCCCTGGTGATGCTGCTGCAATTCATCGCCAGCGAGGAAGCGCTGCAAGGCATCGTCTTCTGGACCATGGGCAGCCTGGCGCGCGCCAACTGGACCAGCGTCGGCGCGATGGCCGTGGCGCTGGCCCTGGCGCTTCCCTATTCCCTGCGCGACGCCTGGAAGCTGACGGCGGTGCGGCTGGGCGAGGAACGCGCCGCCAGTTTCGGCATCGACGTCAAGCGCCTGCGGCTGGTGAGCCTGCTGCGCGTCAGCGCGCTGGCGGCCCTGGCGGTGTCGTTCGTCGGCACCATCGGTTTCGTCGGCCTGGTGGCGCCTCACATCGCCCGGCTGCTGCTGGGCGAGGACCATCGCCACTACCTGCCCGGCAGCGCGCTGGCCGGCGCGCTGATCCTGTCGCTGGCCTCCGTCGCCTCCAAGACCGTGCTGCCCGGCGCGCTGGTGCCGGTCGGCATCGTGACCTCGCTGGTCGGCATTCCCTTCTTTCTCACCATCGTCATCCGCGCCCTCAAGCGCAGCTGACTCCTACCTTCACCGGAGACGCCTTCCCATGCACACCCGCTACCCGTTCGCCCTCGCCGCCCTGCTGGCCGCCGGCGCCGTCCACGCCGCCGCGCCCGCCTGCAGCATCGACGTCGAAGGCCAGCCCGGCAAGAAGTTCGCGCCCGCCCACATCGTGGTGCCCGCCACCTGCCAGGACTTCACGGTGCGCCTGATCCATACCGGCAAGAACAGCAAGGAAAAGGCCGGCCACAACTGGGTGCTGACCCGGACCGAAGACATCGACGCGGTGATGGTCGACGGCATGAAGGCGGGCGCGGCGCATGATTTCCTGGCCCCGGGCGATGGCCGCATCCTGGCCCGCACGCCGATGCTGGGCGGCGGCGAGACCGCCAGCGTTACCTTCCCCGTCAGCCGCCTGGCGGCCGGGCAGTCGTACACCTTCTATTGCTCGTTCCCGGCGCACGCCCAGCACATGCGCGGCACGCTGGCCCTGCAGCGGCCCTGACGCCATGGCCTCGCGGCAGAGCCCCGACACCCCGGCCGCGCTGGAGATCCGCGCGCTCGATGCCGGCTATGGCGCGCGCCCGGTGCTGCGGGGCCTGCGGGCGGGCCCGCTGCGCGAAGGCACGCTGACCGCGCTATTGGGTCCGAACGGCAGCGGCAAATCGACGCTGCTCAAGACCCTGGCCGGCCTGAACCCCATGCAGGCCGGCGAACTGCGGCTGGACGGCGCCGATTTCGGCCGGCTGCCGCCGGCGCGGCGCGCGCAACATGCGATGTACATGCCGCAGGCCCTGCCCAGGGGCGTGCACATGACGGTGCTGGAATCGGTGCTGGTGGCGGCCCGCTCCGGCCGCGCGCGCCAGCCCGGCGACGTGCTCATGGGCGAGGCCATGTGGGTGCTGTCCGAACTGGGCATCGGCGCCCTCGCCAGCCGTTGCCTGGATGAGCTGTCCGGCGGCCAGAAGCAGTTGGCCTCGCTGGCCCAGGCCCTGGTGCGGCGGCCGCGCCTGCTGTTGCTGGACGAGCCGCTGTCGGCGCTGGACCTGAATTACCAGTTCCACGTCATGGACGTGCTGCGCCGGCAGACCGCAAGCCATCGCCTCATCACGCTGGTGGTGCTGCACGACCTGAACATCGCCCTGCGCCACGCCGACCATGCCCTGTTGCTGCATGGCGGCGCGCTGCTGGCCGAAGGCCCGCCGCGCGAGGTGGTCACGCGCGATACGCTGCGCCGCGCCTATGGCGTGCTGGCCCGGGTCGAACGGTGTCCGCAGGGCCAACCGCAGGTGCATGTGGACGGATTGGCCCATATCGGGCTGGCCCATATCGCCTAGATCAGGAACTGCCGGTAGGCCTCGTTCGCCGTCTCTTCCGAATGGGCGTAGCCCAGCTGCGCCAGGAAGCGGTCGAGCGCCGCATCGTCGGCCACCGGCGCCTGGATGCCCACCAGCACCGAACTGAAGTCGGCGCCCTGGTTGCGGTAGTGGAACAGACTGATGTTCCAGTTCGGCGCCATGGCGGTCAGGAACTTCATCAGCGCGCCCGGACGTTCCGGAAATTCGAAGCGGAACAGGCGCTCGCCGCCCGCCAGCGGCGAACGCCCGCCGACCATGTAGCGGATGTGCTGCTTGGAAACCTCGTTGTGCGTCAGGTCGCTGACCGTGAAGCCCTGCTCCTGCAAGCCGCGCATGATGTCCGCGCCCTCGCCGCGCCGCGCGATCTGCACGCTGACGAAGATGCGGGCGGTGCGGGCGTCGGCGATGCGGTAGTTGAATTCGGTCACGCTGCGCTGGCCCATCACCGCGCAGAAGCGGCGGAAGCTGCCGCGCTCCTCGGGCAAGGTGACGGCGAACACCGCCTCGCGCGCCTCGCCCACCTCGGCGCGGTCGGCAACGAAGCGCATGCGGTCGAAGTTCATGTTGGCGCCCGAGGTGATCGCCACCAGCGACTGGCCGCTCACGCCCTCGCGCTCCACGTATTGCTTGAGTCCGGCCAGCGCCAGCGCGCCCGCCGGCTCCAGCACGCTGCGCGTGTCCAGGAAAACGTCCTTGATCGCCGCGCAGACCGCATCGGTGTCCACCAGGATCACTTCGTCGAGGAACTGGCGGCACAGGCGGAAGGTCTCTTCGCCCACCAGCTTGACCGCGGTGCCATCCGAGAACAGCCCCACCTCGGCCAGGCTGACGCGCTCGCCCACCTGGATCGACTGCGCCATGGCGCTGGAATCGACCGTCTGCACCCCGATCACCTTGACGGACGGATCCACCGCCTTCATGTACACCGACACGCCCGCCGCCAGGCTGCCGCCGCCGATCGGCACGAACACCGCGTCCAGCCGCCCCGGATGCTGGCGCAGGATCTCCATGCCGACCGTGCCCTGTCCGGCGATCACGTAGGGGTCGTCGAACGCCGGAATGAAAGTCAGATCCTGATCGCGCGCCAGCGTCTGCGCGTAGGCGTAGGCATCGCTGTAGGAGTCGCCCGCCAGCACCACCTGCACCGTCGGCCCGCCGAAGGCGCGCACCGCGTCCACCTTCACCTGCGGCGCGGTCTGCGGCACCACGATGGTAGCGCGCACGCCGAGCCGGGCGGCGGAGATCGCCACGCCCTGGGCGTGGTTGCCGGCCGACGCGGTGATCACGCCGCGTTCCAGCGCCGCCTGCGGCGTGTTGCGCATCTTGTTGTAGGCGCCGCGCACCTTGAACGAGAACACCGGCTGGTTGTCCTCGCGCTTGAGATGCACGCGGTTGCCCAGCCGGCGCGACAGGCCGTGGGCCGGGTCCAGTTCGGTTTCGCGGGCGATGTCGTAGACGCGCGCGGTCAGGATCTGGCGCAGGTATTCCATGGGCGCGGCGCGGCCCGCGGTGAATGCATCGGTGTCGGTGGGGGTGGCTTGCGGTTGTTGCATGGGAACTCTCTGCGGCTTTTTCGGGGGCTGGGCCCGGCAGAGGCGGCAACAAAAAACCCGCCTCGTGGGGCGGGTTTGTTTGACTGACTGCGGTCGCGCGTTAACCCACCATTCCAGGAATGATGGTAATAATCAGCGAAATGCGGACGGCGCGGGAAGTCATGGGGCGTAGCTTCCCGCAAGCGCGGCGGTTTGTCAAATCGGCCCGCCTTGGGCATAGGGCCGCACGGGCGCTGGCAGCTCGTCCAGCGGCCGGTGCCGCGCCAACTGCGCCAGCACGCCGCGGAACATGTTCCTCCTGCCCGCGGCGTCGGGCACCCGCCGCACGAACAGGTATTCGAAATGCGCCAGCAAGCGGCGCAGCATGTCGGCGTCCAGCGCCAGCAGGATCTGGCGCAGGTCGTCGGGCAGCACCTCGTCGGGCGAGCACAGGAACAGGCCCATCTGCATGCGCGTCAAGGGCTTGGCGCGGTACAGGGCCTCGCTGGCCGCCAGGCATGCCTGGCGATCATCCAGGGCCAGCAAGGTGGTGCATTTCAAGACCATCAGGAACACCTGGAATTCGGAACCGGGTTCGGCCAGGCCGATGCCCTGGTCGAAATGCTCGATGGCTTCCCGCAGGCGGCCGCGGTTCAATCGCAACTGGCCCAGCACCGCAAAAGCGGACGCGAACGCGGTGCTGCGCGCGAAGGCCTCTTCGGCCAACGCCTCGGCCAGCGCCAGGTGGCCGTGGCTGACGAAGCACAGCAGCTTGGCCGCCGCCAGCGCCAGCATCGGATTGGCCCGCACGTGCGGCAGCGCCTGGAACACCAGCGCCTCGATCTGCGGCTCGAGCTCGGCCGGGACGCTGGACAGGTCCAGCACCAGCCGCGCGTACAGATGCGAGGCCCACATCAGCGCGGTCTGCGGATCGTCGGGATTCTCGGCGCGCAGTTTCTCCAGTTCGGCCTCCGACTCCAGCCAGCTTTGCGGGGTGCGCGACAGCAGCACCGCGGCACTGTGCAAGCGCAACTCGATCGGCTCGTCGGAGGGGCCGGCCACGTCGCCGCGAGCCCGTGCCAGGCTGCGCCAGATTTCGCTTTTCAGGCAAGCCGCGAAAGTCGCGGCGGCGGTCCGGCCGACGTCGGGACCGTCCCCGGGCGCGATGGTCCAGCGCTCGGCGCGCAACGCCGCCCCGCTGGCCGCTTCGCGCAAAACCACCGCGCAATGCACGCCGGCCTCGTCCTGGCGCAAACCAACCTCCACCCGGAATGGCGCGCGCGCTTCGGCGGCGGCCGCCAGCGACAACAGGCTGACGCCCCGCTCGCTCGGCAGGCGCGCCCGCAATGCCGCGGCCAGGTCCGTCAGGAAGGCTCGCACCCGCGGCTCGGCGCGCAAGGCCTCGGGGCCGGCCGCCGGCCCGATGGCGACATAGACGTCGCCGCCCGGCCCCGGCTCGGCCGCGGCGATCCAGCTGTAGCCTTCGCCGTAGCTGGTGGCGATGAAACGGGGCGCGCGCGCGGAATCGCCGAGCTTGGCGCGCAGGCGATTGATCAACAGGTCGACGCTGCGCTCGAGGGCGTCGCCGTCACCGCGCTGGGTCACGTCCAGCAGGCGCTGGCGCGGCAGGATCTGGCCCACGTGTCCGGTCAACAAGGCCAGCGCGGCACTTTCGACGGGCGTGAAGTGCACCGTCCTGCCATCGGTACCGCTGGCATAGCGGAACTTCGGATCGAACAACAGATTGCCAAACCGCATTGCCTCTCTCCGCGCCGGGCCTCTCACAACGCCCATCGTCATCCGGCGCCCCGCTCTCACCCGCCCGCGCGCTTTGGCGCGACAGTTGCGGCATATTAGCCAATACTTGCACGCCGTTACCAGAGGTTGTCGATCTTTGGCGCCATTCCTGGACGCAAAAAACCGTCCATCCGGCCACTGGCGCACGCCCGGCGGACGATTGGCGCCCATTTCCGCGCACGCCGCGCGGGTCACGGTATTACAATGTTCGATTCGTGGCAGTCGCACCTTCCAGGCGGTCGGGCTTTTGGACCAGCAAATAAAGGGCGGGCGGCGCCATGTTGAGCCGACCCGGGCCCGCCTGTGCCGGTTCAAACGAACCCACTCTCGACAACATCTACCGGCTGACGCCGCATAGCATGTTCGGGTTTGCGCCTAGCGCCACCGCCGAACAGATTCAAGGATCATGTCTCTTACTCCGAAGATTATCTATACCCTCACCGACGAAGCTCCGGCGCTTGCAACCCGTTCCCTGCTGCCGATCGTCCAGACCTTCGCGAAGTCCGCTGGCATTACCGTCGAAACCCGCGACATCTCCCTGGCGGGCCGCATCATCGCCCTGTTCCCCGACTACCTCGACGACAGCCAGAAGCTGGGCGATGCCCTGTCCGAACTGGGCGCCCTGGCGGTCCAGCCCGAAGCCAACATCATCAAGCTGCCCAACATCAGCGCCTCGATGCCGCAGCTGAAGGCCGCCATCAAGGAACTGCAGGACCAGGGCTACAAGCTGCCCGACTACCCTGACGCCCCGGCCAACGACACCGAGCGCGACGTCAAGGCGCGCTACGACAAGGTCAAGGGCAGCGCCGTCAACCCCGTGCTGCGCGAAGGCAACTCCGACCGCCGCGCGCCGCTGTCGGTCAAGAACTACGCCCGCAAGCACCCGCACAAGATGGGCGCCTGGACGGCTGACTCCAAGTCGCACGTCGCGCACATGGACAGCGGCGACTTCTACGGCACCGAAAAGTCGGCCCTGATCGCCGAAGCCGGCGACGTCAAGATCGAGCTGACCGCCGCCGACGGCACCAAGACCGTGCTGAAGGAAAAGACCCCGGTCAAGGCCGGCGAGATCATCGACGCCGCCGTGCTGTCGACCGCCAAGCTCAAGACCTTCCTGCAGGCCCAGATCGACGACGCGCGCGCCCAGGGCGTGCTGTTCTCGGTGCACCTGAAGGCCACCATGATGAAGGTCTCCGACCCCGTCATCTTCGGCCACGTGGTGTCCGTGTTCTACAAGGACGTGCTGGCCAAGCACGCCGCCGTCCTCAAGCAGGCCGGCTTCGATCCCAACAACGGCATCGGCGACCTGTACGCCAAGATCCAGTCGCTGCCCGCCGACCAGCAGGCCGCGATCACCGCCGACATCGACGCCGCCTACAAGACGCTGCCGCAGCTGGCCATGGTGAATTCCGACAAGGGCATCACCAACCTGCACGTGCCCAGCGACGTCATCGTCGACGCCTCCATGCCCGCCATGATCCGCGACTCGGGCAAGATGTGGAACGCCGAAGGCAAGCTGCAGGACGCCAAGGCCGTCATCCCCGACCGCTGCTACGCCGGCGTCTACCAGGCCGTCATCGACGACTGCAAGCAGCACGGCGCCTTCAATCCGGTCACGATGGGCAGCGTGCCCAACGTCGGCCTGATGGCCCAGGCCGCCGAGGAATACGGCTCGCACAACAAGACCTTCGTCATCCCCACCGCCGGCACCGTGCGCGTCACCGACGCCTCGGGCAAGGTGCTGCTGGAGCAGGCCGTCGAGGCCGGCGACCTCTGGCGCATGTGCCAGACCAAGGACGCCGCCATCCAGGACTGGGTCAAGCTGGCCGTCACCCGCGCCCGCGTCAGCCAGACGCCGGCCGTGTTCTGGCTGGACGAAAAGCGCGCCCACGACGCCCAGGTCATCGCCAAGGTCAAGCAGTATCTGAACGACCACGACACCAACGGCCTGGATCTGCGCATCCTGGCGCCGGTCGAGGCCACCAAGTTCTCGCTCAAGCGCATCCGCGAAGGCCTGGACACCATCTCCGTCACCGGCAACGTGCTGCGCGACTACCTGACCGACCTGTTCCCCATCATGGAGCTGGGCACCAGCGCCAAGATGCTGTCGATCGTGCCGCTGGTCGCCGGCGGCGGCCTGTTCGAAACCGGCGCCGGCGGTTCGGCGCCCAAGCACGTGCAGCAGTTCCTGGAAGAAGGCTTCCTGCGCTGGGACTCGCTGGGTGAGTTCATGGCCCTGGCCGCTTCGCTGGATCACCTGGGCCGCGCCTACGACAACGCCCGCGCGCAAGTGCTGGCCAAGACGCTGGACCTGGCCACCGCCAAGTTCCTGGACGAGAACAAGTCGCCCGACCGCAAGGTCGGCGGCCTGGACAACCGCGGCAGCCACTTCTACCTGGCGATGTACTGGGCCCAGGCCCTGGCCGAGCAGACCGACGACCGCGCGCTGGCCGCGCTGTTCGCCCCGGCCGCCGCCGCCTTCGCGCAAGGCGAAGCCAAGATCCTGGAAGAGCTCAAGGCCGCCCAGGGCAAGCCGGTCGACATCGGCGGCTACTACCAGCCGAACGAAGACAAGGCCAGCCGCGCCATGCGCCCCAGCGCCACGCTGAACCAGGTGCTGGCCAACATCGGCTAAGCCCCGTCGTCCCGGGCCGTCTGGCCCGCGAGCGCAAAAAAGCCGGCGGTTCCGCAAGGAGCCGCCGGCTTTTTCTTTGCGCCAGGGTTGTCCGCCAGACCGCGGGCACGGGCCCGACGCGGCATCGCGCCGTCGACCTGCGCCGCTCAGGCCCGCGATACCCCGCGCGCCCGTCGGATCTGCAACCATTGCAGCGCCACCGGAATCAGCGACAGCGCGATGATGACGACCGACACCCAGTGCAGGTTGGCGCGCACCCAGGCGATGGAGCCGAGCCAGTAGCCCGCCAGCAGCATCGAGCCGCACCAGGCAATGGCGCCGACCACGTTGTAGATGAAGAAAGTGCGGCGCGGCATCTGCGACAGCCCCGCCACGAATGGCGCCAGGGTGCGCACGATGGGCACGAAGCGCGCCACCGTGATGGTCATGGCGCCGTAGCGGGCGAAATAATCGCGCGCCCGTTTCAGGTGATCCGGCTTGACCCAGCGGCTATGCGCCAGCTTCTGGCCCCAGCGCGACGAGGCAATGGCGTAGTTGAGCGCGTCGCCGGCAATGGCGGCCGCCGTGATGGCCGCCAACGACGCCAGCGGGTCGATGCCCGCCAGCCCCAGGAACGCGCCAGCCGCGAACAGCAGCGAATCGCCCGGCAGGAACGGCATCACCACCAAGCCGGTCTCGATAAACACGATGGCGGCGATGATGCAGGTGCCCAGCACCCAGTTCTGCGCCAGCAGCGCCATCAGGCCCTGCTCGCTGGTCAACCACGCAAACATCTCGGTAATGCTCATACGGATCCCGCCCTTCTTTTTTCATGGCCGGTGGCGCCGGCCGCGTCATGGATGAAGGGTCGCAGTATGCAGCGGGCCGCGTCGATATTTCATCAAATCCGGGTGCCGCCGACGAGACAGCGGCGGGCGCCGCTCAGCGCTCGGCCATCAACCGATCGAGCCGCAGCCGGCCGCGCTCGTCCGTCAGCCGCCGCATGGCGCCATAGGCCGCGCCCATGGCCGCCATGCCGCTGGCGCCGCACAGCAGGAACATCAGCAGGATCTGGTACTTGGCCGCATCGATCGGGTCCATGCCGGCGATGATCTGGCCGGTCATGATGCCAGGCAGCGTGATGATGCCGGCCGCCGACATCTGGTTGATGCTGGGCACGATGCCGCGCCGCACCGACTCGCGCAGCAACGCCGCGAAGGCCTGGTGCGCGGTCGCGCCCAGCGACAGGCGCGCCTCGATCGCCAGCTTGTCGCGGCGCACGCCCGACAGCACCCCGTCCAGCGCCAGGCTGGCGGCATTGAGCACGCTGCCCAGCACGATGCCGACCAGCGCAATGGTATAGCGCGGGTCGTACCAGGGTTCCGGGCGCAGCGCGGTACTGAGGATGAACAGCGCGGTGACCACCGTGGTGGCCACCACCGCCATCGTGCCCACGTGCCCGTTGCCGTGGCCGGCCAGCCGCCCCTTGGGCCGGGCCGCGACCTCGCGCGCCGCCAGCGCCATCATCACCGCCACCACCAGCGCGGTCAGCCAGGGCGCCGCGTGCGCGAACACGATACGCAGGATATGGCCGACCAGCAGCAGCTGCACCACGGTGCGCAGCGCCGCCCACAGCACCTGGCGCTGCAGGTTCAAGCGCAACGCGAACGAAATGCCGGCCGACAGCAGCACCAGCAGCGAGGCGATGACCAGGTCCAGCGTCTCCAGCTTGATCACGTCCATTGCGGCTCCAGCTTGCCCTGCTCCATGCGCCAGCCGCGCCTTCCCATGCGGCGCGCCTGCTCGGGATTGTGGGTGACCATGAGGATGGCCGCGCCACCCTCGAGATAGCGGCGCAGTTCGGCCTCGACGCGCGCCGTGGCCTCGGGATCCAGCGCCGCCGTGGGCTCGTCCAGCAGCAAAGCCCGCGGCGCCTGCGCCAAGGCCCGCGCAAGGGCGGCGCGCTGGCGTTCGCCGGTGGACAGCTCCTGCACCAGGGAGTCCATTTTTTCCGGCGCCAGGCCCAGGCGCTGCAACAGTTCGGTGGCCAGGGTCCGGTCGGCGAAATGCCGCGCGACGCGGTCGTCCCACCAGCCGGCCTCGGCCTGGCAATAGGTCACCTGGCGGCGCCATTGCCAACCGCGCATGCCGGAACGCGGCGCGCCGTCCAATTCGACTTCGCCATGGCCCGGATCGAGATCGGCGACCTGGCGCAACAGCAGCGACTTGCCCGACCCCGAAGGGCCGGTGATGGCGGCGCATTCGCCCGCCGCCAGATCCAGGCTGACGGGCGCCAGGCGTTCGCTGTAGACGCCGCGCAGCCTGAGCACGGGAGGTTTCTGTGACATGGCGGCAAGCATAACCCGCGCGCGCCAGGCATATGCGTGGCGCCGCGGCGCGCCCTCGATGCCCTCTCGGGTCCATGCATGAGCTTATGCGTTTCGGCCATGTCCCTATGCGCTTTGCCACCCTGCATATGGGCGCCGCCTCGGTGGCTGTGGCAATGCTTCGCCGCAAAAAACCATTTGCTAGAGTGTCTGTATTGCAAATGAAAATCATACCTACACAGATGTTCAATTCATGCAATACCGGCGATGGAAATTCTTTGTTGTTGCAGTGGACCGACGGACCGACGAGCCGCTCGCGTCCCGTTCCGCCTGATTAGCCGGCCCTGTTCCGAGTATGCCCTGCCCCGGGCATCGTCCGTGCAACGAGAGACTCCGCAAAAGGCGTAACCATCATGAACCGTGAAATCTATGACTTCGTCGCGATCGGCCTAGGCCCTTTCAACCTCAGCCTGGCCTGCCTGTCGGCGCCCTTACCCGGCGTGCGCGCCCTGTTCCTCGACAAGAAACCCGGCTTCGACTGGCATCCGGGCATGCTGATCGAGGCCTCCACGCTGCAGAACCCGTTCCTGGCGGACCTGGTCAGCCTGGCCGATCCGCGCAGCGAATACAGCTACCTGAACTACTGCAAGCAGACCGGCCGCATCTACTCGTACTACATGCGCGAGAACCACTACCTGACGCGCGCCGAGTACAACCGCTATTGCAAATGGGTGGCCGCGCGCCTGCCGAACCTGCGCTTCAACAGCGACGTGCAGAGCGTGCTGCACGATCCCGAGACCGACACCTACCTGGTCACCGGCCAGCACAGCGTCAATGGCGAACGCTTCATGGTCCGCTGCCGCAAGCTGGTGCTGGGCCTGGGGTCGCAGCCGGTGCTGCCGCCCTGCTGCGACCGGCGCGAGGCGCCCTACATCCACAGCGCCGAGTACCTGCGGCACAAGGAGCAACTGCAGGGGCGCGCCTCGATCACCATCGTCGGCAGCGGCCAGAGCGCGGCCGAGGTGTTCCACGACCTGCTGCGCGACAGCGACGAACACGACTACAGCCTGGCCTGGATCACGCGCTCGCCGCGCTTTTTCCAGATGGAGAACACCAAGCTCACGCTGGAACTGATTTCCCCCGACTACACCAACTATTTCTACGACCTGCCCGAGGCTCGCCGCCGCCAGATCCTGGCCGAGCAGAGCAGCCTGTACAAGGGCATCAACGCCTCGCTGATCAACCAGATCTACGACCTGCTCGATGAAAGGATCCGCAACGGCGACAACCGCTACACGCTGCTGACCAATGCCGAATTGCGCGCCAGCCGCCATGACCGCGGCACCGGCCGCTACCAGCTGGAATTCCGCCACGTCGATACCGGCCAGCCGTTCTCGCATTCGACCGATGGCCTGGTGCTGGCCACCGGCTATGCGCGCAGCATCCCCAGCTGCGTCAATCCCATCCACGACCGCATCGCCTGGGCCGACGATGGCGGCTACCGCATCGCGCGCAACTACACCATCGACCATGGCGGCAACGAGATCTTCGTGCAGAACAGCGGCCTGCTCAGCCACGGCGTCACCAATCCGGACCTGGGCTTCTGCTGCTACCGCAACTCGCAGATCCTGCGCGAACTGACCGGCCACGAGCATTACGCCATTGAACCGCGCACCGCCTTGCAGGATTTCCGTCCGCCGGCCGGCGGCGTGCTGGCGCATCGCGCGGCGCAAGCGGCGCCGGCGTGCCGCGGCAGCATGGCGCCGGAACTGATGCCCCTGATGGACGGCCATCGCGCCGCCACGGTCTGATACCCCGGGAGCCCGCCATGATCACCATGACCGCCGCCTTCCTGGGCGAGATCGACCGCCAGGCGCGCAGCCACTACGACGAGGGCGCGGGCCTGGCGCTGCGGCCGCTCGATCCCGCCGCCGATGCCGCGCTGCTGCGCCAGTGGTTCGCGATGGACTACGCCCGTTTCTGGTCGATGCAGACCTTCACCGAAGCGCAGGTGCGCGAGTTCTACGAAGCGCTGACCGACAGCGGCCACGCCGGTGCCTGGCTGGGCAGCCACGACGGCCGCCCCGCTTTCCTGGTCGAGTGCTACGACCCCGCCCACGACCAGGTCGGCGAGCACTACCCGGTGCGCCCCGGCGACCTCGGCATGCACATCTTCATCGGCCCGCCGCGCGTGCGCATCCCGAATTTCAGCCGCAACGTGCTGGCCTTCGTGATGCGCTTCATGTTCGACCGCCTCCAGGCCCGGCGCGTGGTGGTGGAACCCGACAGCAACAACAGCAAGATCCATGCGCTCAACCTGGCCATGGGTTTTGTCTACGCCGGCCAGGCGCGTTTTCGCGAGAAGACCGCCAGCATCGCCTTCTGCACCCGGCAGCAATTTGAACAGGCCCAACTCCAGGAGTCTTCCCTATGAGCACCCAGCCCCATCCCGCCCAGATCGCCAGCCACCTCGCTCCCGAGGTCTGGGACAAAGTGAACCGCCTGCTGGTGAAGAAGGCCATCTCGGAATATGCCCACGAATGGCTGTTGGAGCCCGAACGGCTCGGCCCGGCCGAGGCGCCCGGCTTTGACCGCTACCGACTGGTGCTGGCCGACGGCCATGCCGAGTACCAGTTCGACGCGCAACTGATGGCCATGCGCCACTGGCGCATCCCGCCCGAGTCCATCAGCAAGACCATGGCCGGCACGCCCGCGCCGCTGGACGCGTTGCAGTTCGTCATCGAGATCCGCGACAAGCTCGGCATGCCCGAGGACCGCCTGCCGATCTACCTGGACGAGATCACCAGCACGCTGCACGGCAGCGCCTACAAGCACACCCGCGCCGCGCCCGCGGCCGCCGAATTGGCGGTGGCTGATTACCAGACCATCGAGACCTCGATGATCGAAGGCCATCCCAGCTTCGTCGCCAACAACGGCCGCCTGGGTTTCGACGCCGAGGACTACCACGTCTACGCCCCGGAATGCGCCAGCCCGATCCGCGTGATGTGGCTGGCGGTGCACAAGGACAACGCCCACTTCGCCTGCCTGTCGACCATGGACTACGACAGCCTGCTGCGCGACGAACTGGGCGCGGATACCGTCGCCCGCCACACCCAGACCCTGCGCGATCAGGGGCTGGATCCGGCCGACTACTACTTCATGCCCTCGCATCCGTGGCAGTGGTTCAACAAGCTGTCGCTGGCGTTCGCCCCCTACGTGGCCTCGCGCAAGATCGTGTGCCTGGGCTACGGCGACGATGACTACCTGGCGCAGCAGTCGATCCGCACCTTCTACAACATCAGCCAGCCGGCCAAGCACTACGTGAAGACCTCGCTGTCGATCCTGAACATGGGCTTCATGCGCGGACTGTCGCCTTACTACATGTCCGGCACGCCGGCGATCAACGAGTACATCCACGGCCTGATCAACGCCGATCCGTGGCTGCGGGAGAACGGCTTCACCATCCTGCGCGAAGCGGCCTCGCTGGGGTTCCGCAACTACTACTACGAAGCGGCCATCTCGGTCGACACGCCCTACAAGAAGATGTTCTCGGCACTGTGGCGCGAGAACCCCACCGCGCTGATCGGCGCCAACCAGCGCCTGATGACCATGGCCGCGCTGCTGCACGTCGATCCGCAGGGCCGCGCGCTGCTGCCGGAACTGATCCGCGCCTCGGGGCTGGATGCCGCCGCATGGCTGGAGCGCTACGTCGACGCCTACCTTACGCCGCTGGTGCACTGCTTCTATGCCCACGACCTGGTGTTCATGCCACATGGCGAGAACGTCATCCTGGTGGTCCAGGACCACGTGCCGGTGCGCGCCTTCATGAAGGACATCGCCGAGGAATCGTCGATCCTCGATCCCAACGCCGCCCTGCCCGAGAACGCCCGCCGCCTGGCCGCCGACGTGCCCGAGGAATACAAGCTGCTGACCATCTTCGTGGACGTGTTCGAAGGCTACTTCCGCCATCTGTCCCAGGTGCTGGTCGACAACGGCGTGATGGACGAGGACGCTTTCTGGAAACTGGTGGCCGGCCGCATCATCGCCTATCAGGAGGCCCATCCCGAACGCCTGGAAAAGTACCGCCAGTACGACCTGTTCGCGCCGGAGATGATCCATTCGTGCCTGAACCGCCTGCAGCTGGCCAACAACCTGCAGATGGTCAACCTGGCCGACCCCATCGGCAGCTTCCAGATGGCGCCCAACCTGGCCAACCCGATTGCCCGCCACCGGCCCCAGTGGCTGGGCCAGGCCGACACCGCGCAGGCGCTTGCGTGAACCGCGACCTGGACGATCTGCTGGCGCTGACCGGCCGCCTGGTGCCCGGGCTGTCGGGCCAGGTCGCGGCGGCGCCCGGGCCGGGCATCCGCCCGGGCGCCGACAACGCCCAGGCCATCGCGCGGCTGCGCGATGTCTGGGGGCAGCGCTATCCGGAGGCCGGGCCACACTACCTGGCTTTGCGCTGCTGGGGGTTGCTGATCTGGCAGCCCGTCTACCTGAGCGTGATCGCCGCGCATCGCAGCGCGATCGTGCCCGACCTGTCGGGCATGATCCAGCCGGTGCCGGACGACGGTTTCATCATCGGCTACACCCTGGAGCGCCATGAACCCTTGCGCGGCGGCCTGCGCCACCGCATGCAGGCCGCCGCCGCGCAACTGCGCAATATCTGCGCCACCTTCTACCGCGAACTGACCCAGGTGCTGCGGGTGAGTCCGCGCGCCGCCGAGAGCATGCAGGCCGATTGCGTGCTGTATGCCCTGCTGGCCGCGCGTCACGACGACGGCGCCGCCGCCAACGACTGGGCCCAGCGGCAGGCCATCGAATGGATGGACCTGCTCGGCCTGCGCGGGCGCAGCGGCTACCTGACCTGG
Source organism: Achromobacter sp. CSND-B12 (assembly GCF_052906545.1). Classification (NCBI taxonomy): domain Bacteria; kingdom Pseudomonadati; phylum Pseudomonadota; class Betaproteobacteria; order Burkholderiales; family Alcaligenaceae; genus Achromobacter; species Achromobacter sp. CSND-B12. The sequence goes on from NZ_JBREGJ010000001.1 coordinate 6,487,738, forward strand.
CGGCGCGCGGACCTGCCGGTCATCGCCGTCGATCGGCAGGTCTGCTGCCACTACTTCCGCAGGCGCGACGGCGACTACTGCAGCACCTGCCCCAAATTGGATCTTGCCGAACGCATGACCCGGATCGACGCCGAGAGCGCCGTGCCCGCCTGAAGGCGGCCGGGCCTTGCGGGACGGCACAAGGAGTCGGAAATGACGGACATTGGCCGCCTCGAGCACGTGCGCGAGGCCTTGAGCCCGCTGCACGTTCGGGCCTATTTCGACCAAGCCCTGTTCGAACGCGAACAGGAACGGATATTCAAGCAATCGCCCATCTACGTGGGCCACGAGAAAGTCGTGCCCGAACCGGGCGACTGGCGCCGCCTGCCGCACGAGGACGGCGGCCGGGTGCTGGTGCGCAACGCCCATGGCGTCGAGCTCGTCTCCAACGTCTGCCGCCACCGGCAGGCGCTGATCCTGGGCGGCGAGACGGGCGCGGTGACCGGACCCGGCAACCCCGCCGGCAACCTGTCGGCCAGCGGCGGCAACATCGTCCGCCCGCTGCACCGCTGGACCTACGACAACCGCGGCCAGATCCTGGGCGCGCCGCAGTTCCCCAGCACGCCCTGCCTGAACCTGCCGCGTTTTCCGCTGAAGAATTGCCATGGCCTGCTGTTCGAGGGCCCGCGCGATCCGCGCGCCGACCTGGGCCATCTGTTCGAGCGGCCCGAGTTCGACTTCTCCGACTACGTGCTCGACCACGTCGAGGTGCACCAGTGCAACTACAACTGGAAGACCTTCATCGAAGTCTATCTGGAGGACTACCACGTGGGGCCCTTCCACCCCGGCCTGGGCCGGTTCGTCACCTGCGAGGACCTGAGCTGGGAGTTCGGCCGCCACCACAGCCTGCAACGCGTGGGCGTGCATGACTCGCTGGAAAAGCCCGGTTCCGACGTCTACCGCGACTGGCACGACACGCTGATGCGCTATCGCGGCGGCTCGGCGCCCGACTTCGGCGCGATCTGGGTGACCTACTTCCCCACCCACATGATCGAGCTGTACCCGCACGTGCTGGTGCTCTCCACGCTCTACCCCAAGAGCCCGCAGGAAACCATCAACATCGCCGAGTTCTACTACCCCGAGGAAATCGCGCTGTTCGAGCGCGAATTCGTCGAGGCGCAGCGCGCGGCCTACATGGAAACCGCGGTCGAGGACGACGAGATCGGCGAGCGCATGGACGCCGGCCGGCTGGCGCTGCTGCGCCGCAGCACCTCCGAAAGCGGCCCATACCAGTCGCCGATGGAGGATGGCATGCAGCATTTCCACGAGTGGTATCGCGACATCATGGGCGAGGAACTGGGCGACTGCGCCGCGCCGTAGGGGACGCAGGGGACGGGCGCGCCGTAATTAAAACGGTGCCGGAGCGGTGAGAATAGCTGCAACAATGCGAACATATGCTATTCTCATTCTCACATTTGACGGTGTGCCGAACACCGCTACAGGGGCTCAACCCGTATCGCGAGTGACGATCTTGAACCCAGCACCCTCCCCCGCCCAATTCACCGTCGCCGACTTCAACCGCATGGGCAGCCAGAGCGGTTTCCGCTACCGCCTGCCGCAATTGAACGGCGCGTTGCGCGGCGACCCCGAGACCCTCTGCATCGCCGAAGGCCGCGTCGAGACCCACGCGATCCGACCGGGCCTGACCCTGGTGCTGTCCGACGTGCGCGTGCACCAGCACTACGAGGCCACCTCGATGATGTCGCCGCGCTTTTCCGCCATCGTCATGCTGCAGGGCCACGCCCAGACCCGCATCGATCGCCACGACGACGTCAGGCTGGCCGCGCACAGCGGCGTCAGCGCGCTTTACGGCGACACCGTCGCCATGACCGGCATCCACGCGCCGGGCCAACGCCTGCGCAGCATCAACCTGTCGCTGTCCGACCCCGACGGCGCCGGCGACGACCAGACCAGCGAGATGATCTGGAAGGCGCTGCGTTCGCCGTCGCTGCGGCTGCGCCGCTGGCAGGTCCAGGGCCATCTGCTGCAGGCCATCGAGCACCTGCTCGACTGCGGCTGGGACGGCCCGCTGCAGGCCATGCTGCGCGAAGGCGTGGGGACGCAGTTGCTGGCGCATGCGTTGGCGACACTGGAACAGCGCGCGCCGGCCGACAGCACGGTTTCGGAACGCGACCGCCAGTTGCTGGAACGGGTGCGCGAACGCCTGTACAGCGCGCCGGGCGAGGAACACACGCTGGACGAGCTGGCGCGGCTGGCCTGCATGAGCCCGAGCACGCTGCGCGCCAAATTCCAGGCGACCTACCAGCGCTCGGTCTTCAGCTGGCTGCGCGAACGGCGGCTGGAAGTGGCGCGCGAACAACTGGCCCAGGGGTGCAGCGTGCAACAGGCGGCGCATTTCGTCGGTTACCGCCACGCCACCAACTTCGCCACGGCGTTCCGCGAGCGCTACGGCATCGCTCCCAGCGAACTGAACTGAGCGCCGGCCGTGCACGGCTTACGGCGGCGCCCATTGCTCTTGCGGCGTTCACCATTCCTGCAACCCACGATGACAGGCGACCATGCGGTTGCGCTTCCCAGCCCGGGAGGCCCCCGCCATGGATGCCGTCGTGTCACGCCGCGAACCCCTGCCTTCCTTTCCCATGATGGTGCTGATGCTGGGCCTGCTGTCCTGTGTCGCCCCCGCCACCATCGACGCCTACCTGCCCGCCTTCGGCGCGCTGGGCCGGGAATTCGCCGTGCCGCAGGAAACCGTGCAGCTGACGCTGGGCGTCTACATGGCCTGCTATGCCTCCATGCTGCTGCTGCATGGCACGCTGTCCGACTCGCTGGGGCGGCGTCGCGTGGTGCTGGTTGCGCTGGGGGTGTACGTGTGCGGCGCGCTGATGGCGGCGCTGGCGCCCGGCTTCGGCTGGCTGCTGGCCGGACGCGCGGTGCAGGGCCTGTCGGCGGGCGCCGGCATCGTGGTCGGCCAGGCCATCATCCGCGATTGCTACGACGGCGCCGTGGCGCGCCGCGCCATGTCCTACCTTATCCTGGTGTTCAATCTGTCGCCGGCGCTGGCGCCGATCCTGGGCGGCTACCTGGCCGCGCACCAGGGCTGGCGGTCCATATTCCTGCTGCTGACCGCGCTGGCCGCCGCGGCCTGGCTGCTGTGCGCGCGGCGCCTGCCCGAAACGCTGCCGCCCGATCGACGCCAGCCGCTGGCCTGGCGCACACTGGGCGGCAACTACGCGCGCGTGCTGGGCAACCGGCGCTACGCCGCGCTGGGCCTGGCGTTCAGCCTGCTGTTCGCCGCGCAGGGATTCCTGATCGGGGCCGCGCCCGACTTCATCACCAATGTGCTGGGGCTGCCGGAAACCGATTTCGCCTACCTGTTCGTGCCGCTGGTGGTGGGCGCCATGGCCGGCGCGCTGCTGGCGGCGCGCAAGGCCGGCCGCTGGTCGGACGGGCGCATCACGTTGCTGGCCTACCTGCTGATGGGAGGCAGTTGCCTGGCCTACGTGCTGTACATGGCCGCCGCCGAGCCGCCGCGCCTGCCCTGGGCGGTGCTGCTGCCGGGCCTGTTCACCTGCGGACTGGCCATGGGCGTGCCGGCCATGACGCTGCGCATCCTGGGGCATGTGCCGGATCTGTCGGGCACCGCCGCGTCCGTGCTCGGCTTCATGCAGATGCTGACGTTCTCCGTGGCCAGCGGCTGGGGCGTGCCGCTGGTCTACGGCCAGCCACTGCGGCTGGCCGTGGCCATGCTGGCCTGCGTGGCGGCCAGCGCCGCCGGTTGGGCCTGGCTGCATCGCTGCGCCGCGCCCGTGGCCAAGACCGAGGCCGGGCTGGGGTAGCGTGCCACCCCATGGGTTTGGTGCGGGCACATGCGCGCGACAGCGCAGCAGCCCGGCGGCGTTTTCCATATGCATTGCGTCGTCCGGCATACATCAGCCCAACGGTAAAAATCAATAATTCTCATTACCAAATTTTTCCGTTGGAGCTTGTCCTCATGCCGTCCGTCCTGCCCCCGCCCGCCGCGCAATCGCGCCGGGTGCGCCCTCTTGTCTACGCGATCCAGACGGCCCTGTTCTGCTCTGCCCTGACCCACCAGCAGGCCTTCGCCCAGGACGCCGCCGGCGCCGAAGCCGGCGAGGTGGCGCAATTGCCCGCCGTCACCGTCAGCGGCGCGGGCATCCCCGGCACCACGGAAGGCACCCGCTCCTATACCACCGACGCCATGAACACGGCCACGGGATTGACGCTGTCGCCGCGCGAGACGCCGCAGTCCGTCAGCGTGGTCACGCGCCAGCAGATCGAGGACCAGGGCCTGCGCGACACCGGCGCGATCCTGGCGAGCGCGCCGGGCATTTCGGTCACGCGCAGCGACAGCAACCGCTTGTCGTTCTCTTCGCGCGGGTTTGCCATCGACAACTTCCAGTTCGATGGCCTGAACTCGCCCATTCTGAGCCAATGGAACTATGGCGCCACGGACATCGACGCGGCCATCTACGATCGGGTCGAGATCGTGCGCGGCGCCACCGGCCTGATGACAGGTTCCGGCAATCCGTCGGCGGCGGTCAACTTCATCCGCAAGAAGCCGCTGCGCGAATTCGCCCTGTCCGGCAGCGCCAGCGCCGGCAGTTGGGACTACGTCGGCGGCGATGTCGACCTGTCGGTGCCGATCACCGAAAACGGCAGTATCCGTTCCCGCTTCGTGGCGGCCTACAATCAGGGCGACGATTACGTGACGTTCCTGGATTCACGCAAGCGCACCTTCTATGGTGTGGTCAGCGCCGACCTGACGCCGGACACCGTGCTGACCGCCAGCGTCGAGTACTTCCGCAACCAGAGCAACGGCTTCGGCAGCGGCTTTCCGCTGTTCTACAGCGACGGCTCGCGCACCGACTTCAACCGCTCCGTCGCCAACAACACCCGCTGGGCCCGCATCGACACCGAGTCCACCACCACCTTCGTCGACCTGACGCACCGTTTCGCCAACGACTGGAAGGTGCGCGCCGCCTACAGCCACACCGACGGCGACTACCGCATGAAGCAGCTCTATCGTGGCGGCTATCCCGATCGCGTCACGGGCGCCGGCATGACCAGCTCGTTCAACAACTACGACGGCGACCGTTCGCGCGACGACATCCACCTGACCGTGTCGGGTCCGTTCCAGCTGCTGGGCCGCAAGCACGAACTGGCGCTGGGCTGGATGAGCGTGAACGACCACAGCAACATTGGCCAGTACCTGATGACCGGCGCCAAGCCAGCCATCGGCAGCTTTTTCGACTGGCGCCAGGACCACATCGCCGAACCGACCTGGTCCGGCACCAAGACGCCCGCGGACGACCTGCGCGTCAAGCAGACCGGCGCGTACGCGGTCGGGCGCTTTTCGCTGGCCGACCCGCTGCACCTGATCCTGGGCGGACGCTGGAGCAACTGGGAAACCAACCAGACCTACTTCGGCAGCAAGCGCGCCTACAAGATCAACGACCAGTTCACACCCTACGCCGGCCTGCTGTACGACATCAACAGCACCTACACGGCCTACGCCAGCTACACCGAGATCTTCCAGCCGCAGAACGCGCGCACGCCCAGCGGCTCGATCCTGCCGCCGATCGACGGCAAGAGCTACGAAATCGGCCTGAAGGCGGCCTACCTAGACGGCCTGCTGAACGCCTCCGCGTCGCTCTACCAGACGCGCCAGAACAATCTGGCGCAGGCCATCCCGGGCGAATCGGTCAGCGGCATGCCGGGCACGCAGGCCTATCGCGCCGCCTCGGGCGCCAAGGTCGAGGGCTTCGAACTGGAAACCAGCGGCCAGCTCACGCCCGGCTGGAACATCGGCGTCAGCTACACCCACTTCACCGCCAAGGACGCCGACGGCAAGCCGATCAACACCAGCCATCCGCGCAGCCTGTTCAAGGTGTACACCACCTACCGCCTGCCGGGCGACCTGCACCGCCTGACGGTGGGCGGCGGCGTCGACTGGCAGAGCCGCATGTACCAGTCCGCGGCCAGCCCGCGCGGCAACGTGGATGTCGAGCAAGGCAGCTATGCGCTGGTCAACCTGATGGCCCGCTTCGATTTCAGCAAGCAGGTCTCGGCCACCCTCAACCTGAACAACGTCTTCGACCGCAAGTACTACGACCAGATTGGCTTCTTCAGCCAGGGCTGGTATGGCGCGCCGCGCAACGTCATGCTGACCGTGCGCGCGCAGTATTGAAGATGGCATCACACGGCTGCAAGCCAAGGAGTACAGCGGCACAATGCATTTGAATCTGGCGATCGCGGCGCGGGCAGGCCGCCGCGCACTGGCCGGCCTGGCGGCGCTGGCCCTGGCCGCCGCCCTGGCCGCATGCGACCGCGCGCCTGCCATTCCCGAGCCTGCGGCAGGCACCGCCCCTGCGCCCTCCGCGGCAGGTAAGCCGGCCGCCTCAACCGTGACGGCCGGCACCGTCGCGGGCTTTCCCGTCACGCTGGAGACCGCCCTGGGCCCTGCGGTGATCCCGGCCCCGCCCAAGCGCGTCGTCGCGCTCGGCCTGGGCGCGGACGACCTGGTGCTGTCGCTGGGCGTGGTGCCGGTGGGCGTGGGCCGCGCCGACTGGGGCGGCGACTCGGACCATTACTGGCCCTGGATCCGCGCCGCGATCGAGGCGCGGGGCAGCCTCTGCCCGAGCGCATCACCGTCTATCCCGAACTGGATATCGAGAAGATCATCGCGCTGCGGCCCGACGTGGTGCTGGCCCCCTTCTCCGGCGTCAGTCCCGAGGCCTACGCGCAACTGTCGCGGCTGGTGCCGGTCGTGGGCTATCCGGAGCAGCCTTTCCTGACCCCGGTTGACACGCAGATCGACCTCATTGCCGCCGCCCTGGGCACGCGCGAGGCCGCCGCGCCCCTCAAGGCCCGCATCCACGATGCGCTGGCGCAAGCCGCGCGCCGCTATCCCGAACTGTCCGGCAAGACCTTCGCCTACGTGCGCGCCGATCTCGGCTCGGGCAACTTCGCGGCCTACGTTGCCGGCGACCCGCGCGTCGATACGCTCAGCGCCATGGGCCTGACGCTGGCGCCCTCGGTGCGCGGCCTGCGCGCCAGCGCCGGCCACTTCGCCCATTACCTGGGCTTCGAGCATGCCGACGCGCTGGGCGATGCCGACATCCTCGTGTCCTGGTTCTACACGCCGCAGGAACGCGACCGCACCGCGGCCATGCCGCTGTATGCATCGATCCCGGCCGTGCGCCGCGGCGCCTACGTGGCATTGAGCGACCCGGCGCTGGTGATGGCCTCGTCCTCCGGCACGCCGCTGGCGGTCGCGTGGATGCTGGACCGGCTGGCGCCCCGTCTGGCCGAGGCCGCGCGCCACGCCGGGGGTAACGGAGCCGGCTCCTGATGCCGTCGCATTCCCCACCGCGCGCCGCGCGCAGCGACCAACCGCTCCCGGGCGCGCGCCGGCTGCGGGCGCCGCTGTTGCTGGCGGCCTGTACGCTGCTGGCTGGCGCCGCGGTCGCCAGTCTCTGGCTCGGCTCGCGCGGCCTGTCGGCGGCCACCGTGTGGCGCGTCTTGCTGCAACCGGACGACAGCCATGCCGCGCTGGTCGTCGCCTCCCGCGTCCCCCGCACCCTGTTGGCGTTGCTGACCGGTGCCGCCCTGGCCGTGGCCGGGGCGCTGATCCAGGCGCTGACCCGCAACCCGCTGGCCGACCCCGGCCTGCTCGGCGTAAACGCCGGCGCGGCCGCCTCCATCGTGACGGCGGCATTGCTGCTGGGCGGCCTGCCCGCCCATCCGTTCTGGGCTGCCTTGCCCGGCGCGCTGGGCGCGGCGGCGGCGGTCTACCTGATCGGCGCGGGCGGCCGGGGCCTGCAGCCGGTACGGCTGATCCTCGCCGGCGCCGCCGTCAACGCGGTGCTGTTTGCCTACGTGCAGGCCGTGGCGCTGCTGCGCGACGATATCTTCGACGCCTACCGGTTCTGGGCCGTGGGCTCGCTGGCGGGGCAATCGCTGGACGTCGCCTTGCGCGCGGCGCCATACATCGGCACCGGCCTGCTGCTGGCCGCGATGCTGGCGCGGCCGCTCAATCTGCTGGCCCTGGGCCAGGCGCTGGCCCAGGCGCTGGGACTGCGCACCAGCCTGTACCGGCTGCTGGGCCTGCTATGCGTGGCGATACTGGCGGCGGCCGCCACCGCGGCCGCGGGCCCGATCGCCTTCGTCGGCCTGGCCGTGCCGCACATCGCCCGCCGCTACGCCGGTCCCGACCTGCGCTGGCTGCTCGCCTATTGCGTGGTGCTCGGCCCGTTGCTGATGCTGGTCGCCGACATCCTGGCGCGGCTGTTGCGGGCGCCAGCGGAACTGCTGACGGGCGTGGTGGTGGCTTTCATCGGCGCGCCATTCCTGCTGGCCGCCTTGCGCAAGCGCGCGCGGAGCCTGGCATGACGCATCGCGCGCATTCCGCCATCTCGTCGGCGCGCGTGTTGCGCGCAGGCGCCTGGCTGGCCTGGCCCGTCGCGCCCCGCGCGCTGGCCTGGGCAGCGCTGCTGCTGGTCCTGGCCTGCGCTCTGCTGGTCACCGCCCTGCTGACCGGCGAGCCGGCGCTGTCCTGGCAGGCGCTGGGGCAGACGCTGCTGGGCGCCGGGGGCGCCGTGGATCGGTGGCTGGTGCATACCGTGCGCCTGCCGCGCGTCCTGACCGCACTGGGCGCGGGCGCCGCGCTGGGCCTGTCGGGCGCGCTGTTCCAGAGCCTGACCCGCAATCCGCTGGGCAGCCCGGACGTGATCGGCCTGACCGCCGGCGCCTCGGCCGGCGCCGTGGCCGTGGCGATGGTCTGGCCCGGGCTGATGCCGGTGGCCTGGGGCGCGGCGGCCGGCGCGCTGCTGGCCACGGCCGGCGTCTGGTTCGGTTCCGGCGCCGGCTTCGCCGCGCCCCAGCGCATGGTGATCGCCGGCATCGCGGTCGGCGCGATCGCCTTCGCCTTCGTGCAGTATGGCCTCTCCAACCTGCGGCGTGAACAGGCCTATCTGGCGGCCGCCTGGCTCAATGGCAGCCTGGCCGGCAGAACGTGGACCGATGTCTCTCTGATCGCGGGGGCCTGCGCCGTGTTGCTGCCGCTGGCGCTGGCGCTGTGCGCCCGCCTGCGGCTGCTTGAAATGGGCGACGACCTGGCCCAGGCGCTTGGCGCCACCGCGTCGCGCAGTCGCCTCGCCGCCACGCTGGTGGCGGTGCTGGCCGCGGCCGCCGCGGTCACCGTGGCAGGCCCCGTCGCCTTCATCGCTCTGTCCGCGCCGCAGATCGCGCGCCGCTGCGTGCGCGCCAGCGGCCCGCAGCCCCTGCTGGCGGCCCTGACCGGCGCCGTGCTGCTGGCCGCCGCCGACCTGCTGACCCGCGCGGCTGGCCCCAATGGCCTGCCGGTGGGCGTCCTGACCGCCGGCATCGGCGGCGTCTATCTCGCATTTCTGCTGGTACTCGAATGGCGCAAGACCTCCACCTGAACGATCCGGCCAGCGGCATGTCCGCCCTGCAACTGCGGCAGGTCGGCCTATCCTATGGCGATACCCCTGTGCTGCGGGACCTGTCGCTGGCGGTGGCCCCTGGCGCCTTCACGGCGGTGGTCGGCCCCAACGGCTGCGGCAAGTCCACGCTGTTGCGCGTGCTGGGCGGCGCGTTGGCGCCCACCCAGGGCCAGGCGTTCCTGGACGGCGCCAATCTGGCCAGCCTGCGGCGCAAGGCGGTGGCGCGGCGCCTGGCCTACCTGCCGCAGAACCCGGTGGCCCCTGAAATGATCACCGTGCGCGACCTGGTGGCGCGCGGCCGCTATCCGCACCAGACCCTGCTGCGGCAGTGGTCGGCGGAGGACGCCCGGGCGGTTGACGCGGCGCTGGCCGACACCGACCTGGCCGAACTGGCCGACCATCCCGTGCACACGCTGTCCGGCGGCCAGCGGCAGCGCGCCTGGCTGGCGCTGGTGCTGGCGCAGGACGCCGGCATCATGCTGCTGGACGAGCCCACGACCTTCCTCGACATCCGCCACCAGATCGACCTGCTGGAGCTGTGCGCGCGCCTGCACCGGGCCGGGCGCACGCTGGTGGTGGTGTTGCACGACCTGAACCTGGCGTTCCGCTACGCCGATCGCGTCGTCATGATGCGGGCCGGCGCCATCGCGGCGCAGGGCGAGGTGCGCCAGGTGGTGACGGAGGACGCCATGCGGCGGGTGTTCGACCTGGATTGCCGGGTGCTGCCGGATCCGGAGACCGGCAGCCCGATGGTCGTGCCACGGCGCGGCGGCCAGGGCTGATTCCGGCTGCGCGCCGCCTCAAGGCCGGTGCGCTGGCGGCGGGATGGCCGGGGGAACGAAGCCGGTACCGCCCTTACAGCATGTGCGCCAGGAACTCGCGGCTGCGCGGATGCTGCGGGGCGCGGAAGAAGTCGGCCGACGGCGCCTCTTCGACAATGCGGCCTTCGTCCATGAAGATGACGCGGTGCGCCACTTCGCGGGCGAAGCCCATTTCGTGGGTCACCACCAGCATGGTCATGTGCTCGTCGGCCAGCTGGCGCATGGTGCGCAGCACTTCGCCCGTCAGCTCGGGGTCGAGCGCCGAGGTCGGCTCGTCGAACAGCATGATGTCCGGCTCCATCGCCAGCGCGCGGGCGATGGCCACGCGCTGCTTCTGCCCGCCGGACAGGCGCGTGGGATAGTTGTCGCGCTTGTTCAGCAAGCCGACCTTGCGCAGCAGTTCCTCGGCCTTGGGCACGATGGCGGCGCGCGCCATGCCCTTGACGATCATGGGCGCTTCGATGATGTTCTGCAGCACGGTCATGTGCGGGAACAGGTTGAACGACTGGAACACCATGCCCATCTTGCGGCAGATGCGGCGCACGTCGCCATCGCTGGCGTAGCGGCTGTGGCCGCCCGGCACCGCCGTGGCCAGGGCTTCGCCCTCGATCTCGATGGTGCCGTCGTCGATGGTCTCCAGGTGGTTCAGGCAGCGCAGGAAGGTGCTCTTGCCCGAGCCCGACGGGCCGATCACCGCCACCACCTCGCCCTTGCCCAGTTCCAGCGAGACCTGGTCCAGCACCCGGTTGGCGCCGAACGACTTGACGATGCCGCGCGCCGAGATCATGGCGCCGCGACCGCCGGCGGACGGATTACTGGTCGTATTTGGCATAGCGCTTTTCCATACGCTGGAAGAACCACGTCAACACCAGCGTCATGATGAGATAGAAGGCCGCCGCGACCAGGAACGGCGTGGTCGTGAAGTCGCGCTGCACGATGCCGCGCGCGGTGCGCAGGATGTCGTTGAGCGCCAGCACGTAGATCAGGGAGGTGTCCTTGACCAGCGTGATGGTCTCGTTGCTCATGGGCGGCAGCACCCGCTGCACCATCTGCGGCAGCACGATGCGGCGCAGCGTCTGCAGGTAGGTCATGCCCAGCACCTTGCTGCCTTCGTACTGGCCGCGATCGACCGACTGGATGCCGGCGCGGAAGATCTCGGCGAAATACGCCGCGTAGTTCAGCGCGAACGCCACCACGGCGGCGGGAAAGTCGGGCAGGCGCACCCCCACCACCGGCACGAACGGCAGCGCGAAGTAGATGAACAGCATCTGCAGCATCAGCGGCGTGCCGCGCATCAGCCAGATGTAGCCGTTGACCAGCTGGCTGACGAAGCCCCATTTGGAGATCCGCAGCAACGCCAGCACCAGGCCCAGCGGCACGGCCAGCGCCAGCGTGATGAAGAACAGCGTCAAGGTCACTTTCGCGCCTTGCGCCAGGGGTCCCAGGAGGGAGAGTACGTAGTCCATGCGGATGGGTGGGCGCCTTGCCGGCGGGAGGAATCAGGAGCGGGAGAGGCGGCGCGGGGAAACGCCGGACTGAAAAACGCCCGGACCGCGCCGCGGTCCGGGCGTTTCCCGGGAGATTACTTGACGATGTTGGCGCCGAACCATTGGGTCGCGATGCGGCCGGCGGTGCCGTCCTGCTTCATCGAATCCAGGGTCTTGTCGAGCTTGCCCAGCAGTTCGGTGTCGTCCTTGCGCACGCCGACGCCGTAGTCTTCGGTGCCGAAGTTGTCGTCCAGCACGCGGTATTCGCCGGCGCGCTTGCTGATCAGGTAGCGGCCCACGACTTCGTCGACCACGATGGCGTCGAGGCGGCCGGCGGCCAGGTCCATCAGCGCGGTGACGTTGTCGCCGAACTTCTTGACTTCCTTGATGCTGCTGGCGACCGGGTCCTTGGCGATGGCGTCGGTGGCGCTGCTGCCGTCCTGGGCGCCGACCACCTTGCCGGCCAGATCGGCCTTGGCCTTCACCGGCGAGGCGTTGCCGACGATGATGATCTGGTGGTTGGCCATGTAGGGCGCGGTGAAGCTGATGTTCTTCTTGCGCTCTTCGGTGATGGTCAGGCCGTTCCAGAGCACGTCGACGCGCTTGCCGTTCAGTTCGGCTTCCTTGGCGCTCCAGTCGATCGGCTTGAATTCGACTTCCAGGCCCAGGCGCTTGCTGGCTTCCTTGGCCATGTCCACGTCAAAGCCGACGATCTGGTTGTTGGCGTCGCGGAAACCCATGGGCGGGAAGTTGTCGTCCAGGCCGACGACGACCTTGCGGGCGGCGGCCGGGGCCTGCGCGCTGGCGGCCGGGGCGTTGTCGGATGGGCCGCAAGCGGTCAGCATCGTGGTGGCGGACACGAGAAGAACAGCAGTCAGTTTTTTCATGTTTATCGAGGGCGCGAGGCGCAGGAATGAAGAAGGCCGGAGGGCTCGACGAAAGCCGCGAGCCGGTTATTTTAGCGTTCCTGGAAATATGTGTTTCATCTCGGCCATATATAGGGCCAAGCGCCAGGGTCGAAGAGCCGGGCGAAAGGCGGCGCGACCGGCCCGCCGACACCGGCGCGGCCCCGCGCCCGGGGCTGGCGTCCGGGCTACGCCTTGACGACCCGGTGTGCCCGCGCCGCCATGCCCGCGCGCAGGCCGGCGGCGCAATCGAGCGCGTCGTCCCACAACTGGCGGGTCAGGGCCTCGGCGTCGGTCTCGCGCGCCAGCGCGGCGGCTTCGCCCGACCAGAGCAGCGAAAAATCGCCGCTGCCGCGCTTTTCCACCGCCGCCCGCAGCGGATCGACCGCCCCGGTCGCCAGTGGAAACGCGGGCGCCACCGCGCTCATCGGCCCCTGTTCGCGCATGAAGCGCGTCAACAGCCCGCGCGCCGGGCGGCCGGTGTACAGATTGGTCAGGCGCGTGGCGTCGTCGCGTGCCGCGCGCACCGCCCGCCGGTGAATGGCCGAGCGACCCGCCTGCGGCGTCAGCAGATAGGCGGTGCCCAGCTGCGCCGCCGCCGCGCCGAGCGCGAAGGCCGCGGCGATCCCGCGCCCATCGGCGATGCCGCCGGCCGCGATCACCGGCACGCCCACCGCGTCCACCACCTGCGGCAGCAAGGCGTACAGGCCGGGTTGCGCGCCGATGTCGTCGGTCAGGAACATGCCGCGATGGCCGCCGGCCTCCACGCCCTGGGCGATGATGGCATCCACGCCACGGGCGTCGAGCCAGCGCGCCTCTTCGACCGTGGTGGCGGACGACAGCACCATGGCCCCGGCGCGCCGCACCCGCTCGAGCAGCGCCTCGTCCGGCAAGCCGAAATGGAAGCTGACCACCGCCGGCCGCAGTTCCTCGACCACCTGGCACATGGCCTCGTCGAACGGCGCGCGGCCCGGGCCGCTGCCGGCGGCCGACAGCTCCAGCCCGGCCTCGCGGTAGTACGGCGCCAGCGTCTCGCGCCAGCGGGCCTGGGCCGCCTCGTCGGTGGCCGGCGGGGTGTGGCTGAAGAAATTCAGGTTGAACGGCGCGTCGGTCTCGGCGCGGATGGCGGCGATCTGCTCGCGCAGCGCGTCCGGACCGAGCGCGGCACAGGCCAGCGACCCGAGCGCGCCGGCTCGGCAGGCGGCAATCGCCAGCGGGCTGAAGGAGCCGACCATCGGCGCTTGGATCAGGGGCAACAGCGAAGGCAGCGGTTTCATCTGGGGCACACGACGGCAATGGAGGACGTCAGAGCATATCGCAACGACATGCTAGGCTTGGGCCTTCCCCCTACTCGCATCACGCCATGGAATTTCGCAGCAACGGCCGCCCCGCCCTGGCCGCGCGCCGGGAGCGCGCCGCATGAGTCCCGCCCTCCGTCTTGGCCCCCTGGTATTTCCCATCGAACTGGCGCTGCTGGCGGCCGCCGTCGTCGTCGGCCTGGTCGCCGGCCGCCTGCTGGCCGGCGCGCGCGCCGAGGACGCCGGCCGCGCATTGTGGCGCTGCCTGCTGCTGGGCCTGCTGGTGGCCCGGCTGGCCTTCGTCTGGCAATACCGCGATCACTTCCTGCAGGATCCAATCAAGATCCTGGACCTGCGCGACGGCGGCTGGACCGGCCCGGCCGGCCTGGCCGCGGCGCTGCTCTATGGCGCCTACGCCGTGCTGCGCGACCGCGCCCCGCGCCGCGCCGTGCTGGCCGCGATGGCGCTGGGCGCGGCCGTCTGGCTGGGCGGCGGCCGCCTGCTGGCGCCGTCGGCGCAGCCGCAGCCCCAACTGGCGGCCCTGTCGCTGCAACAGCTCGACGGCAAGCCCGCTACGCTGGCCGCCTTCCAGGGCAAGCCCACGGTCGTGAACCTGTGGGCCAGCTGGTGCCCGCCATGCCGCCGCGAGATGCCGGCCTTCGAGCAGGCCCAGGCGGCCAACCCCGACATCCATTTCGTCTTTCTGAATCAGGGCGAAGCGGCAAGCACCGTGCGCCAGTACCTGGACGAACACGCGCCGTCCCTGGCCAACGCCCTGCTCGACCCGGCCGGCGACGCCTCGCGCCAGATGAGCAACCGCGGCTTGCCCGCGACGCTGTTCCTCGACGCCCAGGGCCGGCTGATGGACCTGCGCGTCGGCGAACTGTCGAACGCCACGCTGGCGCAGCGGCTGGAAGCGATCCGGGCGGCCGACCCCGGCCAGTGAGCCGCGGGGCCGGCAGGTTCCAGCCGGCCCCGCCAGCAGCATCCCGGGACGTCAGTCCTTGCCCGGGGCGGCTTCGATCCCGGGCAACGCCTGTGCCCAGGGCAGCGCCACTCCCTGCTCGGTTCGCCCAAAGAGGCGCAGGCGTTGGCCCGCGCCGTGCCGCGGCGCCTGCGGCAGGCGCACCACCAGCAGCGGCCCGCGCGGCAGCGCATTGACGGTGGCGAAGACGCTGCCGCCCTCGCCCGCCTTGCCGGACACGCGCGTCCACGCCAGCAGCTCGGCCTGCTCCACCGCCACCTCGCGGGCCCGGTCGTGCCCGCAGGCCGGGCACCATAGCCGCGCCGGGTAGACCCGGTGCCCGCATTGCCCGCATTCCATCACGCTGAAACTCATGCGTCCTCCCTGGCCAGCACCGCCGCGTTGGCGCACATGCCGTAGCGCAACTGCACCATGCCGTAGCCGGTCGCCACGCCATGGCGCGCGCCCGCCACCTGGCGCGCGCCGGCCCGGCCCAGCAGCTGGCGCGCCACTTCCGCCAACCCATGCATGCCCCCGGCCGTGCCCGCCTGCCCCGCCGACAGCTGCCCGCCCGCGGTATTCACGGGCAGGTCCCGCGTGGCGATGCGGCGCGCGATGAAGCCCGGCAGGTCATCCGCCGGCGCCAGGCCCAGGTCGCACAGCTGGGCCACGGCCATCGCCGGATAATCGTCGTACACGCCGATCACGTCCATCTCGTCCGGCCCCAGGCCGGCCTCGGCCCACAGCGCGGGCGCGAACCCGGCAATGCCCGTCACCAGGCCGTCGCCCTCCTGCTGGTCGGCGTTGTAGCGCGCGCCGCTGGCCCGCAGCGTGACGCGCACGCCCTGCGGCCGTGCTTGCAGCACCAGCGCGCAGGCGCCGCTGACCACCGGCACGCAATCGAGCCGGCCCAGCGGCTCGGCCACCATCGGCGCCTCCAGGTACTGCGCCAGCGTCAGCGGCTGGCGATAGGCGGCGTTGGGATTGCCCGCCGCCCAGGCGCGCTGCGCCACGCACAGCGCGCCATAGTCCTCGCGCCGCAGGCCGGTTTGCGCCATCTGCCGCTGCGTCAGCATGGCGAACAAGGGATTCGGCCCGGCGCAGCCCAGCGGGCTCAGGTAATCCTGCGCGCTGCGGTTGTAGCGCCCCACCAGTTCGGCGAAATCCGCGCCGCTGAAATGGTCGCCAGCCACCAGCACGATGGTGCGCGCCTGCCCGGCCCGCAGCGCCAGCCAGGCATGCCGCAGCATGTTGATGGCGCTGGCGCCGCCCATCTCGTCCTGCATGCACCAGTTCAGCGTCAGGCCCAGCCGCCACGCCATGTCGATGGCGCGATCGGGGCGCAGCGTGAACGAGGCCAGCCCCAGGCCGTCGACGTCGGCCGGGCGCAGCCCGGCATCGTCCAGCGCCAGGCGCAGCGCCTGCGCGATCAGCGTGGCCGTGTCGCAGCCGGGCTCGGGATGGC
Source organism: Achromobacter sp. CSND-B12 (assembly GCF_052906545.1). Classification (NCBI taxonomy): domain Bacteria; kingdom Pseudomonadati; phylum Pseudomonadota; class Betaproteobacteria; order Burkholderiales; family Alcaligenaceae; genus Achromobacter; species Achromobacter sp. CSND-B12. Next base: position 6,504,163 of record NZ_JBREGJ010000001.1, read on the forward strand.
GCAGCGCGGGCGTCTCGCCCACGCCGACGATGCCGGGGCCGGCGTTCATGCCGATTCCTGCCGCGCGGGCTCGCGCGTCAGCAACAGCGTGATGACCGTGATTGCCGCCATGCCCACCAGGAACCACGCCACCGGCGTGGCCGATTCATACTTGCGCAGCAGCGCCATGGCGATCAGCGGCGACAGGCCGCCGGCGAACACCGAGGCCAGTTCGTGGCCCAGCGCCAGGCCGGTGTAGCGCACCTCGGGCGGGAACAACTCGGCGAAATACGCCGGCTGGGTGCCGATCATGGCGGCGTGGCAGACCGTGTTGCCCAGGAAGAACGCCAGGAAGATCCACACCGGCTCCCTGGTCTGCACCAGCCAGAAGAACGGAAACGCCGCCAGCATCAGCCCGGCCGAGCCGATCAGGTAAACGGTGCGCCGGCCAATCCGGTCCGACAGATGGCCGAACCACACCAGCGTGCCCAGTTCGATGAACATGGACGCCAGCACCCCGCCCAGCATCACGTCGTTGGGAATCCCCAGGAACTTGCCGTAGGCCAGCGCGAACGCCAGGAAGATGTACGAACCGCCGTTCTCCGCCACCCGCAGCCCCATGGCGGTGAACACCTGGCGCGGATAGCGGCGGAACACTTCCACCGCCGGCATGCCGCGCTTGGCGGTCTTCTTGGCCTGCACGAACTCGTCGCTTTCCGGGATGTGCTTGCGGATGTAGAGGCCGATGCCGAAGATCAGCACGCTCAACAGGAACGGCAGGCGCCAGCCCCAGCTCATGAAGGCGTCCTGCGGCAGCTGCTGCGCCAGCATGAAGACGCCCGATGACAGCACGAAGCCGCCGGCCACGCCCAACTGGCTGAACGACGAGAAATAGCCGCGGCGCCTGCCGCCCACCGCCTCGCTGATGAGCAGCACGCCGCCGCCCCATTCGCCGCCGGCCGCCGCGCCCTGCAACACGCGCAGCACCACCATCGCCACCGGCGCCCAGATGCCGACCTGCTCGTAAGTGGGCAACAGCCCGATCAGGAAAGTGGCCGCGCCCATGATGCCCAGCGTCCATTCCAGCGCCAGCTTGCGGCCGTAGCGGTCGCCGATGTGGCCGAACACCACGCCGCCCAGCGGCCGCGCCAGGAAGCCCACGGCAAAGCCGGCGAAGGCGCCCATGGTGCCCAGCAGCGGGTCGGTGCCCTTGGGAAAGAACAGCTCGCCGAACACCAGCGCCGCCGCGGTGCCATAGATGAAAAAGTCGTACCACTCCATCGCGTTGCCGGCGACGGACGCCATCACCACCCGCCGCGTGCGCTTCCTGCGGGCCTGCTCGTCGGCGCTCTGCGCCGCGCCCTGGTATGCCAACGTCATGCTCTTGCCCCTTGTTCTATATATGGACGGGATTCAGCGCGCCACGCGGTAGCCGGCGGCGTCGCGGTCCCAGGTGTCATCCGTCACGCCCTCATCGCGCAACCGGAACTTGCGGACCTTGCCGTTCTCGGTGCGCGGCAGGTCGTCCAGCACGCGCAGATAGCGCGGCACGGCGAAATACGGCATGCGCGGCTGGCAGAAGTCCAGCAATGCTTCGGGCGTGAGCGCGCAGCCCGGCTTGCACACCAGCGCCGCCATGACCTCGTCCTCGGCCAGTTCCGAGCGCACCGCGTAGACCGCCGCCACCGCCACCGACGGATGCGCCAGCAGCACCTGCTCGACCTCGTACGACGAGATGTTCTCGCCGCGCCGGCGGATCGCGTCCTTCATGCGGTCCAGGAAACGGAAATAACCATCGGCGTCGCGCACCACGCGGTCGCCGGTGTGGAACCACAGGTTGCGCCAGGCCTCGACCGTCTTGTCGGCCATGCCGAAATAGCCGGTGGCGATGGCGAACGGCGGGCGCGCGCGCAGCAGCAGTTCGCCGGCCTGGCCATCGGGCAGCGGCGCGTCGTGCTCATCGGCCACGATGGCCTCGAACTCGGGCGCCACGCGCCCCATGGTGCCGGGACGCTGCTCGGCCAGCGTGCCGCCCAGCGCGAAATTGGTCTCGGTGGAGCCATAGCCTTCCAGCAGCGCGATGCCGGTGCGGCCCGTGAAGGTGGCATGGAAGCGTTCCGGCACGCCTGGCGCCAGCGCGATGCGGGCGCGGTGGCCGCTTTCGGCGGCGGACGGTTCGCGTGCCAGCAGCATCGGCACCATGGCACCCAGCAGATAGGTCACGGTCGCGCCGGTGGCCGCCAGCCGCTCGAAATAACGGCTGACCGAGAAGCGCTCGTCGCAGACGATGGCGGCGCCCGTCGCCAGCGCCTGGAAGCAGGCGTTGAGCGCGTTGGTGTGGAACAGCGGCAGGCTGGTGTAGAGCACGTCGTCGAAGCCGATCCCGAGGTTGCGGGCGGCGATGACGCCCCACCAATGGAACTGGGCATGCGGGCAGCACACGCCTTTGGACAGGCCCGACGTGCCGGAGGTGTAGAGGATCGCCAGCGTGTCGCCCGGCCCCAGCTCGGCCGCCGGGATGGGCGCGTCGGGCAACGGCGGCACGGGGGTGGCGGGCGCCGGCAGGCCGGCGTCGGCGCCGGCTTCTCTGGGCGGGACGTCGTCCAGCAGCCAGATGCGCCGCAACGCCAGGCCCGCCGCGTCCAGCCCGGCCAGCGCCGGACAGGAGGCCGTGTCCGCCACCAGCAGCACACAGCCGCTGTTGGCCAGGATGTGCTGCAACTGCATGCCGCGCGACGCGGTGTTGATGGGCACGACCACCGCGCCCAGCCAGCCGCAGCCCAGCACCACCGACAGGAACTCGATGCGGTTGCCCGCCATCAGCCCGACGCGGTCGCCCCGCGCCACTCCGGCCGCGGCCAGCAGCGCTGCCCAGCGCGCGGCGTGCTGCGGCGCCTCGGCATAGCTCAACGCCCCACCCGGCGCCTGAACCCATGGACGCCGGCCCTGGCGGGCGGCCTGGTCGCGCAACAGCGACGGCAATGTCAACGCTTGCATGGCGTGCTTTTCCCCTTGTTGTCGGCGGCCGGCGGTCGGTGCCGCGGCTCGTGAAAATTAGTCTAGGAATCAACTATTTATGTGTCAAATTTATGGGTATTATTCATTGCATAAGGCTGACTGATAACAAGGGCGGGCATGGACTTCGACTTGAATCTCATGCGGGTTTTCCTGACCGTGATGCACGAACGCAGCGTCACGCGCGCGGCCCAGCGCCTGCAGCTGACGCAGCCCGCGGTCAGTTATGCCCTGGCGCGGCTGCGCGAGAAATTCGACGATCCGCTGTTCGTGCGCACGCCCGCCGGCATGCGGCCCACGCCGGTGGCCTTCGCCCTGGCAGATCCGATCGAACGCGGCATGCACAGCTTTGCCGAGGCCATCAGCCTGCGGCAGCATTTCGAGCCGGGCAGCAGCACGCGGCGCTTTCGTCTGTCGATGTCGGACATCGGCGAAATGGTGTTCCTGCCCAGCCTGATGGAGCGCGTGCACGCCCTGGCGCCGCGCCTGCAGGTCGAGGTGGTGGAGGTGCCGCTGGAACAACTGCCGCAGGCGCTCAAGGACGGCGAAATCGACCTGGCCATCGGCAACCTGGCCGGCCTGGGCCGCCACACGCGCCATGCCGACCTGTTCAGCGAGCGCTACGCCTGCATGGGCCGTCGCGGCCATCCCGTGCTGGCGGCCGGCCTGACCCGCGGCCAGTTCAAGCGCCTGGACCACATCCTGGTGGCCTCGCGCGCCAGCGCCCACCGCCTGCTGGACGACGTGCTCGGGGAGGCCGGGCTGCACCGCCAGCCCTACCTGACACTGCCGCATTTCTCGGCCGCCGCCGAAATCGTGCGGCGCACCGACCTGACGGTCACGCTGCCGTATCGCGCGGCGGTATGGTTCAACCGCGACGGCGCCTTCGAGATCCGGCCGCTGCCGCTGGCGCTGCCGCCCCTGAGCGTCACCGTGCACTGGCACGCGCGCTTCGAAAGCGACCCCGGCACGCGCTGGCTGCGCACGCTGGTGGTGCAGACCCTGGCGGATCCGGCCGGCGACGCCCCGCCTGCCACTATTTGACCGATCAACGCAACAGACTCGCGCAGGCATCACGGTTTATCTGACCGAATGGCGCAACTAGACTGCCGTCATTCCCTCTCTTTCCAGGAAACCCCCATGTCTCCCCTGCCCACCCTGCGCCGCCTGCTGCCCGCCCTGGCGCTGGCCCTGTCCACTCCCGGCCTGGCCGCCGCCACCGAACTGACCCTCACGCCCTACAACCCCGGCAACGACGCCATCTTCCAGGTTTCGTCCGTGCTCGTCAGCGGCCAACGCGAGGCAATCCTGATCGATGCCCAGTTCGGCAAGTCGCAGGCCGAACAGTTGGTGGCGCTGGTGCGCGCCAGCGGCAAGACGCTGACCACCATCTACATCAGCCACGGCGACCCGGACTTCTACTTCGGGCTCGACACCGTCCTGGCGGCGTTTCCGCGGGCCAAGGTCGTGGCCACCGCCCCCACCGTGCGCCATATCCGCGACACCGTGGACGCCAAGCTGGCGTTCTGGGGTCCGAAGCTGGGCGCCGACGCGCCGCGCAAGGCGGTCATGCCGCAAGTGTTGGAAGGCGACACCCTGACGCTGGAAGGCGAAACGCTGCGGATCACCGGGCTGGACGGCCCGCAGCCCGACCGCAGCTTCGTCTGGATCCCGTCGCGCAAGGCGGTGGTGGGCGGCGTCGTGGTGTTCGGCAACCTGCACGTGTGGACCGCCGACACGCAGACGCCGCAATCGCGCGCCGATTGGCTGGCAACGCTGGCCCGCATCGAGGGCCTCAGGCCCACCACCGTGGTGCCGGGCCATTACGCTCCCGGCGCGCCGTTGACGCTGGATTCGGTGCACTACACCCAGGGCTACCTGCGCGCCTTCGAGGCCGAAGCGGCCCAGGCCAAGGACGGCGCCGCGCTGATCCAGGCGATGCGCGCGCGCTACCCGCAAGCCGGCGCCGCCGCTTCGCTGGAGATCAGCGCCAAGGTGGCCAAGGGCGAAATGAAGTGGTGAAGCACTGAAAGGGGAAACGGCGCCGGCCGTGCTGGCCGGCCAAGGGGCGCGTCCGATGGCGCGCCCCAATTGCGTTCAGGCCTCGGCCGGCGCCAGCGCCTCCAGCATCAGGTCCAGGTTCTGCACCGCCGCGCCCGACGCGCCCTTGCCCAGGTTGTCGAACACGGCGCTCAGCAGCACCTGGCCCTGCGCTTCATTGCCATGCACCGCCAGCCGCAGGTCGTTGGTGCCATTGAGCGCCTGCGGATCCAGATGGGTCTGCGCGGCGGCCTCCGGCGGCGCCGCCACCTGCACGTGGCGGCTGCCGTCATAGTGCCGGGCCAGGCATTGGTGCAATTGCGCGGCCGTGACGCCGGCCGGCAGCAGGCGCAGTTGCAACGGCACGGTCAGCACGATGCCCTGCCGGAACGCGCCGTACGACGGCACGAACACCGGCCGTTGCGACAGACCGGCGTGGCGCTCGATTTCGGGCGTGTGCTTGTGCGCCAGGCCCAATCCGTAGACCTGGAAGGCCAGCCCGCCCGTGGCGCCCGGCGCCTCGTAGGCGTCGACGCTGGCGCGCCCGCCGCCGGAATAGCCCGACACGGCGTGGATCGCCAGCGGATAGTCGGCCGGCACCAGGCCGGCCCGCACCAGCGGCCGCAGCAAGGCGATGGCGCCGGTGGGATAGCAGCCCGGGTTGCTGACCCGCTTGGCTTCGGCGATGCGCCGCGCCTGCGCCGACTCCATTTCGGGGAAGCCATAGACCCAGCCGGGCGTGGTGCGATGCGCCGAGCTGGCGTCGATCACCCGCACCTCGGGGTTGGCGATGGACGCCACCGCCTGGCGCGCCGGTTCGTCGGGCAGGCACAGGATGGCGATGTCGGCGGCATTGATGGCCTCGGCGCGGCGCCGCGCATCCTTGCGGTCGGCCTCGGGCAAGGTCAGCAGGCGCAGGTCGGCGCGGCCGCGCAGCCGTTCGTGGATCTGCAGGCCGGTGGTGCCCTGGTCGCCATCGATGAATACAAGAGGATGCGTCATGTGCGTGCCTTTGCGGAAGAACCGGCGCGCTGCCGGAGGATTGCGGGGATGGATGCCATCATTGCGCAATGCCAGGCATAGGAAAAGTCGAATATCATGACGGTTGAATTCAGATTTCCTGAACGAGACCGCCATGCGTGAAATCAACCTTGACCGCCTGCGCACCCTGGTCGCCATCGCCGACCTGGGCTCGTTCGCCGAGGCCGCCCGCGCGCTGCACCTGGCGCCGCCCACCGTCAGCCTGCACGTGGCCGACCTGGAAGCCCGCATCGGCGCGCCGCTGCTCACGCGCACCCGCGGCCAGGTGCGGCCCACGCCCGTCGGCGACACCCTGCTGGAACGCGCCCGCCGCCTGCTGGCCGACGCCGACCAGGCGCTCGACGACGTGCAGCGGCAGGTGCAGGGCCTGGGCGGCCGGGTGCGGCTGGGCGCGTCCACCGGCGCCATCGCCCATCTGCTGCCGCGCGCGCTGGAAACCCTGGGGCGCGAACATCCCGGCATCGACGTGCAGGTGGCGGTGCTGACCTCGCAGGAAACGCTGCAGCAATTGCGCGACGGCACGCTCGACGTGGGCCTGGTGGCGCTGCCGCAGCCGCCCGTGCCCGGCCTGGTGCTGCGCCCGTGGCGGCGCGATCCCATCATGGCCTTCCTGCCCGCCGCCTGGGACGCGCCGGCGCGCGTCACGCCCGCGTGGCTCGGCGAACGGCCGCTGATCCTGAACGACGCCAGCACCCGGCTGTCGCGCCAGACCGGCGAATGGTTCGCCGGCGCCGGCCTGAACCCGCGCCCGCGCATCCAGCTGAACTACAACGACGCCATCAAGAGCCTGGTGGCGGCCGGATACGGCGCGACCCTGCTGCCGCACGAAGCCACCGCGCCGCAACCCGATCCGCGCATCGTCATGCGGCCCTTGCGTCCGGCACTGTGGCGGCCGCTGGGCATCGCGCATCGCGATGGCCAGGTCGAGCGCGCCACGCAGCACGTGCTCGATGCGTTGTGGCTGTTGCGCGCGGCCGGCGGGCACCACTGATCCAGCCAGTCGGGGGCGGCGTCGCGCACCGGCCTTCGCGATTCGCGCAGTGGCCGCTGGCGAGCCAGGCGCATCAGGCTCCGGAAGATGGCGCCCGCCGCAGGAATGCCGCGCGCTCGCTTTCCTCGCGCAGGCGCCGGGCGCGGCTGCGGAACAGGTCCTTGCGGCCGACGATGCCCAGCACCCGGCCGGTGCCGCGCTCCAGGATCGGCACGCGGCCGGCGCCGGACAGCGCCATGCGGTCGGCAATTTGGCTGGCCAGTTCCTCGGGATAACCGTAGACCAGTTCGCGCCCTTGCAGCGCCTGCGCCAGGGTCTGCTCTTGCCGCGCCGGCTCCAGCGCCCAGGCCAGGCTGTCGGCGCGGGTCACCTCGCCCACCGCCACGCCCTCGGCATCGATGACGGGATAGCTCGTGTGCACCGGCTGCGCGGTCGTGAAATGCGCGATCGCCTGCGCCACCGTCAAGGCGTCCGGCAGGGTCTGCACCGGCGTGGTCATGACCTGGCTGGCGCGCAGCAGGTCGAATGGATCGACCCGGTATTCGCGGCTGATGTGGTGGCCGCGGCGCGCGATTTTCTCGGTCAGGATGGAACGGCGCAGCAGCAATACCGTGACGCCGTAGGCGAACACGCAGGCGGCCAGCACCGGCAGCAACGCGCCCAGGTTGCCGGTCAGCTCGACCGCGAACAGCGTGGCCGTCAGCGGCGCGCGCATGGTGCCGCCCATCATCGCTGCCATGCCCACCAGCGCCCAGAAGCCCGGCGCCGCCTGCGGCAGCCACGGCGTGGCCAACGCGCCCAGGGCGCCGCCGAAGATCAGCAAGGGCGCCAGCACCCCGCCCGAGGTGCCCGAACCCAGCGCGATCGACCAGATCGCCACTTTCACCACCAGCAGCAGCAACACCGCCTGCAGCGCCAGGTCGCCGGCCAGCAGGTGGCGGATGTTGTCATAGCCCACGCCCAGCGCGGCCGGGTCGATCAGGCCGCCGATGCCGATGGCCAGGCCGCCCAGGGCCGGCCACCACATCCAGTGCAGCGGCAGTTTCTCGAACAGGTCCTCGGCCGCGTACACCAGCGACGTCAGCACGCCCGAGCCCAGCCCCGCCAACACCCCCACGGCGGCGCACGCCAGCAAGTGCCACGGCGTGAACGACATGGCGCCGGCGTAGCTGAAGACCGGCCCGGCATCCAGCACGAAGGCGCGCGCGGCGGCGGCCACCAGCGCGGCGGTGGCCACGGGCAGGAAGCTGCGCGGCTTCCATTCGAACAGCAGCAGCTCCACCGCCAGCAGCACCGCGGCCAGCGGCGTGGCGAAGATCGCCGTCATGCCCGCGGCCGCGCCCGCCACCAGCAGCGTCTTGCGCTCGCCATCATTCAAGTGGATGGTCTGCGCCAGCAGCGAGCCGATGGCGCCGCCGGTCATGATGATGGGCCCCTCGGCGCCGAACGGGCCGCCGGTGCCGATGGAAATGGCCGACGACACCGGCTTGAGCACCGCGACCTTGGGCGCGATGCGGCTCTTGCCTATCAGGATGGCTTCCATCGCCTCGGGAATGCCGTGGCCGCGGATCTTCTCGGATCCATAGCGGGCCATCAGGCCGATGATGAGGCAGCCGACGACGGGAATCAGCACCGACGCCGGCCCGAGCCGGCCGGTGGTGATGGGCAGGTCGGCGAACGAAAACAGGCCGTGGTAGGCCAGGTTGGTGCACAGCGCGATCAGGCGCAGCAGGGCCCAGGCCGCGGCCACGCTGGCCAGGCCGGTCGGCACGGCCAGCGCCATCAGCAGCACGACACGTTTGTCGGTGGTGAAGTCGCCCAGCCGCAAGGCGCGGGCGGAAGAAGAAACGGGAGGCATGATTCGAGGGGAAAGGGAAGAAAACGGCAAGCCGGGCGGGAGGGGGATTTGCGAAAGATCAAATATATCGTATCACGACATATATTAGAATCGGCGCGTGAAACGTTCCAAGCCCCCCGCCCTGCCCTCCGCCTCGGACTACGAACTGCTGGCCGATTTCCGCTACGCGCTGCGCAAGTTCGCCGCCTTCAGCGAAAACGCCGCCGCCGGCCTTGAACTGATGCCGCAGCAGCACCAGGCGCTGCTGGCCATCAAGGGCAGCCGCCCCGGCGCGCCTGGCCGACGCGGCCTGTACGTGGGCGAGATCGCCGAACGCCTGCTGGTGCGACCGCACACCGCCGCCGAACTGGTCAACCGGCTGGAGCGGCTCGACCTGGTCAGCCGCGAACCCGATGCCACCGATGGCCGCCGCGTCGAAGTGGTGCTGACCGACAAGGCCGAGCGCATCCTGGCCAGCCTGTCGGCTTCCCACCTGGAAGAATTGCGCGCCATGCGCCCGCTGCTGACACGGCTGCTGGCGCGCATCGGCGACGATCCCGCCGACCGCTGATTCCCGCGTTTCTTATCACTTGCAGGCATAAGCTCATGCCGCCGCCCGGCGCGCCGCGTGATAAATTGTCGTCCCCCGATATATCTGGAACGGCGAGGAGAAGGTTTTGGGTGTGGCAATCAAGCGCTGGCTGGGTGCGTTCGCGCCAGCGCCGGTCGGCGTCAATACACGCGAGAAGCTCTATGGCGCGGTAGGCGCGCTGGTCGGGCTGTTCTGCACCGAATGGGTCGGACACCATGCGCTGGGCAGCGCCAATCCGTGGTTCATCGCACCCATGGGCGCTTCCGCCGTGCTGCTGTTCGCCGCGCCCGCCAGCCCGCTGGCCCAGCCCTGGTCGATCATGGCGGGCAATTTCGTCTCGGCCCTGATCGGCGTGTTCTGCGCCCAATCGATCGCCGACCCCGGCGTGGCCGCGGCTACCGCCGCCGCGCTGGCGATCGCCACCATGTTCTGGCTGCGCTGCCTGCATCCGCCCAGCGGCGCCGTGGCCCTGACCGCGGTGCTGGGCGGACCGCAGGTAGCGGCGCTGGGCTATGGTTTCGCGTTGTGGCCGGTGGCCTTGAATTCCGCCATCCTGCTCAGCATCGCCGTGGTCTTCAACGGCCTGCTCAAGCGCAACTACCCGCGCCGCCACGCCGAACCGGCCACCAATCACCAGACCCGCGATCCGGCGCCCAGCGCGCGGCTCGGTTTCTCGCGCGCCGATCTCGACCAGGCCCTGGCGCAGCGCGGCGAGCTGCTCGACATCAGCAAGGAAGACCTCGAGGAAATCGTGCTGGCGGCCGAGTTGCGCGCCAGCCGCCGCCGCTTTGGCGACGTGCGCTGCGCCGACATCATGTCGCGCGACGTGGTCTCGGTGCAGCAGCAGGATCCGCTGGACTACGCCGTGCGCCTGTTCGACAAGCACCGGCTGCAATGGCTGCCGGTGCTTGATTCCGCCGGCCACTACGCCGGCATGCTGGCCCAGGGCGACGTGCTGGCGCGCAAGAGCCGGCCGGCCCAGGTGGCCGCGGCCGGCGGCGCGCCCGCCGACCTGCTGGTGGCCGACTGCATGCGCTCGGAAGTGCCGTTCGCCCACCCCGACCTGCCCGCGATCGAACTGGCCCGCCCCATGTCCGACAGCCTGCACTGCGTGCCGGTGCTGGGCCAGGACCGCGTGCTGGTGGGCCTGGTGACCCAATCCGACCTGGTGGCCGCGCTGCACCAGATGGCGCTGTCGGCCGCTTCCCAGACCGCGCCCGACACCGACGACAGCGACCGCCTGGCCGCTTGAAGCGGCGGCGCCCGCCTCCGTAGCCCTACGGATTCCGGGGCGGGCGGCCCGCAGGGCATAATTCCAGCGTGAAGCCCCCCTTGCGCCACCGCGCCCTCCTCTACTGGCTGGTCCTGTTCTGCCTTGGCGCCCTCTGGATCGGCCGCCAGCACTACGTCGACCAGTACGACCGTTTTTTCCAGGACACCAGCGTGGCGCAACGCATGCTGAGCCAGAAGACCGTGCAGCACGAAGCCGTGCTGGCCACGCTGGCCGCGCTGTCGCATCCGCCCGCGCCCGAACGGCTGTTTCCCAGCCTGCGCCCGGCCATGCCGCAATTGCGCGCGCTCGGCTACCTGCCGGACGGCGCCTGGGCCGGCAGCGTCCCAGAGCCGCCCGGCCTGCGCGCCGCCGTGGCGCAGGCCCGCGGCCTGGGCCGCCCCGTCACGCTGCCGCTGGACGCCGCCCGCTACTGGCTGGTGTCGCCATCCAGCTGGAGCCTGCTGGTGGACGCGCGCGACCTGCTCGCCGCGGCCGACTTTCCCGCCGGCCTGGCCAACCTGACGCTTGCCATCGGCCCGCAACCGCTGGCGCTGCTGCAACGCCAGCCCGAACCCGCCCCGTCCGGCTGGCCGCTGGCGCTGGCCAAGCCGCTGGGCGCGGCCAGCCAGCCTTTCATGCTGCACAGCGCGCGCACGCTGACGCCGGCCACCTGGCCCTGGCTGCCGTGGCTGCTGTGGGCCCTGACCAGCGCGCTGCTGGTGGCGGGCGTGGCGGCCGGCCGACGCTCGCGCGCCGAGGCCAGGCGCCAGCAGGAACAGGCGCGCGTGGCCGCGATGGCGCGCCTGAGCACCCTGGGCGAAATGGCGGCCGGCATCGCCCACGAGCTGAACCAGCCGCTGACCGCGATCCTGGCGCAGACGCGCGCCGCGCAACGCCTGCTGGACGACGACGAGGAACGCCCCACGGTGCGCCGCGCCTTGCTGGCCAGCGCCGAACAGGCCAAGCGCGCCGCCGACATCATCACTCGCATGCGCGCCCTGGTGCAGCCCAGCGCGCCGGGCAGGCGCGAAGCGCTGGACCCGGACGCGCTGGTGGCCTCGCTGCGTTTCCTGCGTGAACCCGAGCTGGCGCGCCAGGGCATCCAGCTGAGCTGGCGCAACGCCAGCCCCCAGGCCCGGCCGCTGGCCGACCGGGTGGCGCTGGAACAGATCCTGCACAACCTGGTGCAGAATGCCGCCGACGCGCTGGCCGGCGCCTCCGGCGCCCGCCACATCGCGCTCGAAGGCCGCACCGAGGGCGCCACCTACGTCTTCAGCGTCAGCGACAACGGCCCCGGCATCGCCGCCGACGCCTTGCCCCGGCTGTTCACGCCGTTTTACACCACCCGCGCCCAGGGCATGGGACTGGGCCTGGCGCTTTGCGAAACGCTGGCCGGCGCCATGGACGGCCGCCTCGCGGCGCGCAACCTGCAACCCGCGGGCGCCTGCTTCACCCTGGCGCTGCCGCTGGCCGGAGACGCCGCATGAACCTGTCCGCCCAATCGCCGCTGGTCTACCTGGTCGATGACGACGACGCCGTGCGCGACGCGCTGGCGCTGCTGCTGCGCACCGTCGGCCTGCGCAGCGAAAGCCATGCCGACCCGCAGCAATTCCTGGCGCAGCTGGCGCCGCAGGCCATCGGCTGCGTGGTGCTGGACATCCGCATGCCCGGCATCAGCGGGCTCGACGTGCTGGCGCGGCTGGCCGATACGTCCGACCTGCCGGTAGTGATGCTGACCGGCCACGCCAATGTCGACCTGTGCCGCCGCGCCTTCAAGGGTGGCGCCATGGAATTCCTGCAAAAGCCGGTGGACGACGACGTGTTCCTGGACGCCGTGCAGGCCGCTGTGCGCGGCCACATCGCCCGCCGCGAGCGGCTGGCCGTGACGCAGGCCGCCGCCGACCGCCTGGCGCGCCTGTCGACGCGCGAGCACGCAGTGCTCGAGCGCATCGTGCAGGGCATGAGCAACAAGGAAATCGCGCGCGAGTTCGACCTGTCGCCGCGGACCGTCGAAACCTATCGCGCCAACGTCTTCGCCAAGCTCGAAGCCGACTCGCTGGCGCAGCTGATCCGCCAGTACGCCACGCTGCTGGACTGAAGTCCGCCGCGCCGCCTCCGTAGTGCTACGGAGGCGCGTGGGTAATCGGGCGTATACCGCGCCGCCGCCCTTTTGGCCACACTGACTGCTCCTGATCCCCACACGAAAAAAGGACGCAGACCATGACCCGCCACCCGCTCGCCGCCCTGGTTGCCACGCTCGCCGTCAGCGGCGCCGCCCAAGCCGCCGTGCTCACCGAAAGCAATATCTCGACCGCCGACGCCCAGAAGCTGGCCAGCGCCGCCGTCGCCGCCTGCCAGGCCAAGGGCTACAACGTCAGCGCCTCGGTGGTCGACCGCGCCGGCCTGCTCAAGGCCTTCGTGCGCGCCGACAACGCCGGCCCGCACACCATCGAAGCCAGCCGCGCCAAGGCCTTCACCTCGGCCTCCGCCAAGGCGCCGACCCTGGCAATCATGGAAAACGCGCAGAAGAACCCCGGCGCCGCCAACCTGACCGACATCCCCGGCTACCTGCTGCTGGGCGGCGGCGTGCCCATCAAGGCCGGCAACAACGTCATCGGCGCCATCGGCGTGGCCGGCGCGCCCGGCGGCAACCTGGACGCGCAATGCGCGGATGCGGTGCTGGAAGAGAACGCGGCGTTGTTCAAGTAAGCGGCAAGGGGAGCTGGCCTCTGACCGCCGAATGGCGGACCATCAAGGGCCAGCCCTGCATTCTGACTCGAGGGGTTCCGACGCTAGCCGCCAGGCGGTGCGCGCCCGAATCACCAACCGACATCATCGACGTTATTGCCCACCACGGCGCAACTCGTCTCCGCGAGCGCCCAACTTCCTTCGGACAGCCACGCCGTGTCCATATCGGATAGCGGCGCGCGTATCTCTTCGTGCGAGACTGCGACCGGGATTTCTTCTGCTTTCCACGGTGGCGGAAGTGGAACCGTGGACCATGTGTCGGTAGCGATATCGAGTACGGCCAGTCCGCCTGTACCGCCGCCAAAACGTACCGGGTGATCTCGATATATCGATGCGATATACCTCCCGCTCGAATCGCAAACGAGCTCCCTCGGCTCGAACCATGGCTCCGACGACAATGGCACCTCCTGCCAGGCTTGGCGCCGCCCGTCCGCGGAAATCCGGATGACGGTGAGTCCATAGCGCGGCGTCTGCCCCCAGAGACAGAGATTTCCCGCGCGATCCATGGAAGGCATCCTGATATGTTCTATTCCGTCGAACACAACGGGGATCGGCACCACCTCATTCCCCCGACGCATCCGATAGATTGCGCTGCCCGCGTATATCTCGTGATAGCGTGAAAACAGGCCGGATGGACCAAAGGATTCGAGCAGGATTTCATCGTCCGAGATGTACTGCGCCTGGCCACCTTCCACAAATTTGAAGATGCCCGCGAACGGCTGTTCATGCATGCCGCGCCGGTCGAACTCCCAGATATCGAACTCCAGCAGCCGCACTCGCCGGCCCGGAGGAACCAGGCGCTCGCTGCGCCAGAATGCGATCCGCGACTCGTCGGGAGACATGAACGGCGACAACTTATTGCCCGGCGCAACCGGCACAACCTCGAAGGCGCTGCCGTCCGCGCGCATCAGCACGATTTGCAGGTCATGAAGCGAACGGCGCAGCTCGTCTTCGGTATCTCCATAGACGGGCATGCGCGACATCACAATGAAATTGCCTTTGGGCGAATAGCGCGCATAGGTATAGGAATAGGCGGGCGGCAGCGCGTAGCGATACAGCCGGCCGGAATCGAGTTGGTAACGCATGACGTCGCAGCGGTTGTCGCCGCTTTGGGCGCATTCGACAAACAGCCAATCCACGCCGTTCGGATGCACACTCAGGGAGCGGATATCCCTGCCCCCGTTCGGCGGCGAGAACGGCGTGCGCAGGGTCGGTGTGTCCGTCATCACGAGAGGTGCCTTTTTCTCGTGCGCGCCCAGGGAAGCCGAAGTCCAGAGCGACCACCACAGGGGCAGCACGCAGACCACCGTCGCGCCTGCCGCGAAAATCCACGCTCGATTTCGCTTCATCGTCGCCTTCGCACAGGTCAGAAGCCCGCCAAAGCGGCGGAACAATCCTCGGCAACGTATCTCGATGCCCGCTACAACTCCAGACTCGAACGGCCACAATAGGAACAACTCCTATTAATAGCGCCTCGCGTGAGTTCGGGCGCCCGTCGACGACAACGGCGGCTTGACGGAGGTTGGTCCGCTTTAGCCGAATCGGCGCTTTCGTCACCTTGACGATCGATATACGTTGTTGGGCATCGTCCCGCTGTCCTGCGGGCGTCTGAAGGCAAGCGGACGCAATGATGAAACGAAATCGGGGGTGGGCCTTCGCCGCGGCTTTGACGGCGGCTTGCGTCTTGCCATTGTGGTGGTCTTTCCTCGCCTCACCGCCCTCGACTACCGAAGTGAAAGCGAGGGCCGCGGCCGAGGTGGCGACGCCCACCGCGCAGACGCGCTTCTCGCCGCCCAATGGCGGCCGTGAGATCCGTTCGCTGAGCATTCATCCGAATGGCAGCGACTGGTTGTTCGTCGAGTGCGTTGAGCGGATTCATCAGCGCTGTGACGTGATGCGTTACCAGTTGAAGACAGGCCGTTTGTATCGCTACGGATTGCCTGAAGGCTTTCGCTACACGTACGCGCACTATTCGCCGCAAGGGCGCTACATCGTAATGTCTCGTCGGAAGATGCCCGGTGACTCCGAAGACGAGGAGCGCCGCTCGCTGGATGAATCTGAAATTGCGCTGATGCCCAGCGAAGGCGGTGTGCTGGCGATCATTCCGGCGGCGCGAGGAAACAAGTTATCCCCTTTCATGTCTCTGGACGAGACGAGGATCGCATTCTGGCGCAGTGCGCGCCTGTTGCCACCAGGTCGGCGCGTGCGCCTTCTGGAGTTCGATCTGTGGGAGTTTGACCTCTCGCGCGGCACGGAACGCCCTTTCTCGGGCTTGTTCAAGTTTGTCGAAGGGGGACAGGCGCAATACGTTTCGGACGACGAAATCCTCTTCCAGTCCTACGGCCCGTCCGGGCTCTTCACCGATTACCACGATCGCTATGGGCGTAGCGAGATTTATCGAATGAGACGTGGAGACGACAGGGTGCCGGTCCCATGTGCCTTTGATGGAATCTTGCATGCCGAACTGCCGTCCCAGGACCGGGCTGGCCATCTTTGCCTCCAGGGACAAACGCGTCGCCATGGATTGAGTGTGATCCGCCTGTCCTCGCAAGGCGTGCGGCAAGGGTGGCAGTTAATGCCTGGGAATTCAGGGTCGGTATTTGAGCCTCGCGAATTGCTATGCGCGCCCGGCGGCGACTATATCGCGGCGATCTACATGGATCAGCCCTCCACGCGGGGCAACAGGCTCGGAGGAATGGCTCTGCTGGATATCGCTACCACAACATGGTCCGCCATCCGCCTGCCCCCGTGGGCAGATGCGGAGATCATCCCCGTGGCAGCTTCATCTGCATTGGGCAATAGCGAAGTGAAACCGTAGTTCTTGACGATTGGAGTGAACGAAGATGGCTTCCGAATACGGCGACATCAGGCTGCTCAACCCGCATTGGGATGAGCTGGCCAGTCTTGTTCCTATCTAAGCGATTCGCTTTCCGCAACCTGATATGGCGTCTGGGCATGCTTATTCCGTTGAACACATTCGGCGTCGGCGCCACTTCACTCCTCCGAGGTATCCGATAGATTTCGCTGCCCGCGTATATCTCGTGATAGCGTGAAAACAGGTGGTCGAGTCGGCTTCAAGCCGCCGCAATCAGCCGGATATCCTCGCTGCCATCCCGCTCCAGCTGCGCGACCAACCCCAATTCCCAATCGAGGTAGTCGCGAAAGCCCTGGTCGCGCGCCGAGAGATCGTCGAACAGGTACGGACTGATACTCTGGTCGTCGTCGCCCGTCAGCACGCCATCGGCGCCTTGCGCCAGCGGCAGGCCCTGCGCCTGCCAGGCGCGGGTGCCGCCGAGCAGGTAGCGCACCGGGCGGCCGGTGCGCCAGGCCAGTTCGGCCGCCGCCACGGCGGCAAGCACGCCGTCGGGCGAGGTCAGCACGATCGTGCGCTGCGTGTCGGCCGGCAGGAACTCATGCAGGCGATCCGGCGCGGCGTAGCGCGCGCCCGGCACGTGGCCGCGCTCGTAGGCCAAGCGCGATTCGATGTCGAAGACCTCCGCCGAACCCGCGTCGATAGCCGCCTGCAAGGCCTGCGGCCGCAGCGCCGGCACGTCGGGCCGGTGCCGCAGCACCCGCCGCGGTTCGGCGCCGCGTTCCAACGGCGCCAGCGCCGGCGGCTGGTACAGGTAGACCTCGACCGCGCCCAGTTGCGCCAGCCAGGCGCCGGTGGTCTGGGCGCGCACGCCGTCCCAGTCGGCCAGCACCACGCGCGCGCGCCGGGTGGCCAGGTACTCGTCGGTGGCCTGCACCAGCTGGCCGCCAGGGGCCCAGCGCCAGCCCGGCAGGTGGCCGGTCTCGTATTCCTCGCGGGTGCGCACGTCGAACTTGTACAGCGTGCGCGTGCCCTGCTCGGCCTCGAAGGCGCGCAACGTGGCCGCGTCGATATGGCCGATGCCGGCACGCTGCGCCACGCCGCGCGCCTGCTCGCGCGCGGCGGCGGCGCTGTCGGCCGACGGTTCGGGCAGCGCCGGCTGGCGGCCATAGGCCAGTTCCCGGCCGGACAGCAGCCATTCCATGGTGCCGTTGCGCAGCGATGCGACGCGGTTCGGGATGCCGGCGTCGATCAGCGTCTGCGCGCCGACAATGCTGCGCGTGCGGCCGGCACAGTTCACCACCACGAAGGTGCTGGGATCCGGCGCCAGTTCGCGGATGCGGTAGACCAACTCGGCGCCCGGCAGACTGTGCGAGAACGGCAGCGTGAAGTTGTGGAATTCCTCAGGCGTGCGGCTGTCGACCACCACGATGTCGTCGCCGCGCGCGACCCGCTCGTGCAGGTCGTCGACGTCGATCCACGGCGTGTGCTTTTCGTGTTCGATGACTTCGCCGAAGGCCTTGCTGGGCACGTTGGTGCCAGAGAACAGTTCAC
The DNA here is from genome assembly GCF_052906545.1 of Achromobacter sp. CSND-B12. Lineage (NCBI taxonomy): Bacteria > Pseudomonadati > Pseudomonadota > Betaproteobacteria > Burkholderiales > Alcaligenaceae > Achromobacter > Achromobacter sp. CSND-B12. Next base: position 6,522,045 of record NZ_JBREGJ010000001.1, read on the forward strand.
GCCCTTCCCGCTCCCAGCCGTCGGTGCCGCCGGCCAGCACCGAGATGTCGGTCCAGCCCAGGCGCGTCAGCTTGGCGGCGGCCTGGTGCGCCAGGGTCTCGTCGTCGTCCACCAGCACGATGCGGGTGTCGCGGCGCGGCACCAGGCGGTCGGCCAGCACCTCCAGGCGCCACAGCGGCGCCGGCACCGCGTACAGCAGGTGGCGGCGGGCGTAGCGGCCTGCTTCGCGCACGTCCAGCACGGCGATCTCGGCCTCGCCGCGCAAAGCCTCCTGCAACCCGGCGGGCGACAGGCGCGCATGGTAGATCGCGGCCGGCGGCGAAAAGGTGCGGTAGGCGCCGCCGGCGGTGCTCTCGAACACCACGCGGCCGTGCAGGCGGTCAAGCGCCAGGCCGTAGAAATGCAGGTGCGCGCCGGGCGCGTCGCCCACCAGTTCGATGGTATGCACGTCGGCCGGTCCCAGCACGATGGAATTGCCCGCCGCCACGTCCACTCGTCGCACGTGGGTCAGCACGTCGCGCCCCGGCTCATTGCCGGCGCTGCGCGCATAGACCTCGTTGCGCTCGTTGCCCGCCACGCCGGCGATGATGGCCCAGGTGGTGTGGTCGTGCGGCGGCTGCGCCTTGCCGGGCTCGCCCAGCGACAGGTACAACGCGTAGCCGCCGTCGGCGTCCTCGGCCAGGCGGTAGATCGAGGTGGGCCGTCCGGGCACGACGGCAAAGGCCTCGGCGGGAAACAATTCCGCGCGGCGTCCGAGCGCTTCGAGCAGCCGGGCCGCCGGCGCCAGTTGTTCGGGCGTGGCGCGCGCGGGGTCCGGCACCAGCGCCTTGACCTGCGCGATGAAGTCCCGCACGGCGCGGGCGCGTTCGGTATCGTGACGGAAAGCGGCGGCGGCCGCGTCGGGATGGGTGCTCATGGGATCCGGAATTCCTGGGGTTGAAGAACCGGATCAGCCTACGTCCGCGACCGGGCGCGGACAACGTAGAAATGCGTCTATGGTTATGCGGACGGCGATGCGCGCATGCCCGCCGGCCGGCACGGCGCGGCATCGCGCCAGGCGCGCAGGCCACGCAGCCGCGCGCCCGCGCCTGGTCTCAGGCTTCGCCCTTGAGCGCCTGGTCCACCACCGCGCGCGTCAATGTCGGCACGAACATCTCGATGAAGTGGAAGGCATAGCCGCGCAGCCACGCCCCGCGGCGGATCGCCAGGCGCGTCAGGTTGATCTCGAACAGGTGGCGCGCGTCGATGGCGCACAGCCGCGTATCGCGCTCGGCGTCCCAGGCCACCGCGGCCACGATGCCCACGCCCAGTTCCAGCTCGACGTAGGTCTTGATGACGTCGGCGTCCATCGCGGTCATGACGATGTCGGGCGTGATGCCGGCGCGGGCGAAGGCCTCGTCGATGTGGGCGCGGCCGGTGTAGCCGCGCCCGTAGGTGATGATGGGATAGCGCGACAGCTGCGACAGGCTGATGCCGCCGTCCATCGCGGCGAGCGGATGACCCTTGGGCACGATGATGCTGTGGCTCCAGCGGTAGCACGGCAGGTTCAGCAGGCCGGGATAGTCGGCCACCGCCTCGGTCGCCACGCCGATATCGGCCTCGCCTTCGAGCAACATCTCGGAGACCTGCTTGGGCGAACCCTGGTGCAGGTGCAGCACCACCTCGGGATAGCGCTGGCGGAATTCCTTGATCACCGGCGGCAAGGCGTAGCGCGCCTGCGAATGCGTGGCCGCGATCGACAGCACGCCCTTGCGGCTGTCGGCGTACTCAGCGCCGGCATGACGGATGTTGTCGGCGCATTGCAGGATCTGCTCGACCAGCGGCAGGATCTGCTCGCCCGGCGGCGTCAGGCCGATCAGGCGCTTGCCCGAGCGCACGAAGATGTCGACGCCGACCTCCTCCTCCAGCTCGCGGATCTGGCGGCTGACGCCGGGCTGCGAGGTATGCAGGCTTTCGGACACATCGGTCAGGTTGAAATCGCGGCGCACGGCCTCGCGCACGGAACGCAGTTGCTGGAAGTTCATGGGATGCCGCCGCCTAGCCGAGAAATGCCAGTTGATTGCCGCTGGGGTCCTTGACGTACATGACGCGCGGCGAGGCGTCGGGCAGCGAACAGACCGGGTGAAAGCCGGCGTCGCGCAGCCGCAGCAGGATATCGTCGTAGGCGCGGGTGCGGATGGCCAGGTAGTCGGCCCTGAGCTCGCGGCTGACCTCGGCCACCGGCGACAGCGACAGGGTCGCGTCGCCCAGCGCGAACAGCAGGCGCCCCTCCGGGACCGGCATTTCATCCAGCCCGAGGGTGCCGCGGTAGAACTCGCGCACGGCATCCAGCTGCCGCGCCGCGAAGGAAAGCTGTACCGATCCGATCGAAGAAATAGAGGACATGCCCTGCCGCCAACCTTGGAACAAGGCAAATTCTAGACCCCGAAGGTCCAACCGGAAAAAGACGTTGTAATTGCTTCTACATAATCAGAATCCCTAAGGAAATGTGGTCATTTGCATATGCGTCAGGCGCTGCGGCGCAGGCCGTCGCGGACCGCGCCGAAGGCCCGGTCGAGGTCCTCGACCAGGTCCAGCGGATGCTCCAGGCCGATGTGCAGCCGCACCACTTCATGGCCGCCCTGCCACACGCTGTGCTCGGCCAGCCTTTCCGGCGCCGCTTCCAGCGCCAGGCTTTCGTAGCCGCCCCAGGACGCGCCGATGGAGAAATAGCGCAGCGCGTCGATGAAGCGCGCCGCCGCGCCCGGCTGCTCGGCCCGCAATGCGAACGACACCAGGCCGCTGGCGCCGCTGAAATCGCGCCGCCACAGCGCGTGGCCAGGATCCTGCGGCAACGCGGGATAGTAGGTCCGCGCCACGTCGGCGTGGCGCGACAGGTATTCGGCCACGCTCAGCGCGTTCTGGTGGTGGCGCGCCAGCCGCACGTCCAGCGTGCGCAGGCCGCGCAGCGTCAGGTAGGCATCGTCCGCGCCCACCGCCAGGCCGAGCGCGTCGTAGGTGGCGCCGACCTGCCGCGCCAGCTCGGGGCTGTCGACCGTGACCACACCCATCATCACGTCGGAATGGCCGGCCAGGTACTTGGTGGCGGCCTGGATCGAGATGTTGGCGCCCAGCGCCAGCGGCTGGTAGTAAAGGCCGCCGCTCCAGGTGTTGTCGGTGGCCACCAGCACGCCGCGGCTGCGCGCCTGGGCAGCCAGCGCCGGCAGGTCCAGCACCTCGAACAGCAGCGAGCTGGGCGACTCCAGGTACAGCAGCCGCGTGTTGGGGCGGAAGCGTTCAGCCAGATCGCCGCGGCCGGACGAGAAGTACTCGACCTCGATGCCGTAGCGCTGCAGCAGCGCCTTGTCGACGCGCCGCACCGGTGAGTAGACGCTGTCGGACACCAGCGCATGCTCGCCCGGCGCCAGGGTGGCCAGCAGCACCAGCACGATGGCCGACAGGCCGGACGGCGCCAGGATGCTGCGGTGGCCGCCTTCCAGCGACGCGACCGCCGCTTCCAGCGCCTGGTGCGTGTCCAGTCCATGGCGGCCATAGGTGGCGACGCGCTCGCCGGCGGCGCGCTGCGCGTTCAGCGCGGCATGGGTGGCGGTGTCGGCAAAGCGCACGGTGCTGGTGCGCACCACCGGCACGTTGACCGGGCCGGCGCCCTGCTTCAGGTCGGGGCTGCCGGCATGCACCAGCCGGGTCTGGACACGGGCGTGGTCGAGGCTCATGCGCGCTGCTCCTGGCCGGGCTTCATCTGGGTGGCGTTGTAGTTGACGATCTCGCCGGTGGCCAGGTCGATGCCGATGCGGCCCGACAGCGTCTCCAGCGGCTGCCCATACAGGTGGAAATGCAGGGTGGGCGCATCGCCGGTGACGTGGATGCTGTGGATGTCGTCCGGCAGGAACGACACCGACTGTCCAGGCTGCACCACCACTTCGCGCACCTGTTCCAGCGTGGCGCGGCCGGCCTGCGAGCCGTCGTCGCTGCGGCGGTAGACGCGGTTCAGCTCCTGGCCCGACAGCGCCACGATCACCGCCCAGGTGGTGTGGTTGTGCGGCAAGGTGGTCTTGCCCGGGTTGATCGAGTTCAGGTAGAGCGCCGGTTCGCCGGCGGCGTCGTCGGGATTGAGGCGGTAACGGGTCGAGGCCCCCACGCCCTGCCCCGGCGCGGGCGGCGCGAATTCGGTGGCGGGAAACAGCGCGCGCTGTTGCGCCAGTTGCTCCAGGCGCGTGGTAATCCGCGCCAGCAGGTCGCGCGTCAGCGGCGCGGCGGCCAGCAGGCCGCGGATGTCGGCCAGGGCGTCCTGCACCTGCTGGCGGCGTTCGAGAGTAACGGAAGATTCGGTGGTCATGTCGGCTCCGGGTTGCGGAAAGGCATCACACTGCGAGGCGCAGCGGGTCAAAGGTCAGGTAGGCGTCGATCGGATCGGCCTGGGCGCGCCGCACCGGCGGCTCGGCCGAGGCGCGTTGCAGGAAGGCGCGGGTGCGCTCGCTGTCGGGCCGGCCGAAAATCCGGGCCGGCGGGCCGTGCTCGACGATGCGGCCGGCTTCGGTGAAGTACACCGTGTCGCTCACCTCCTGGGCGAAACGCATTTCGTGCGTGACCAGCACGCAGGTCAGGCCGTCCTGCACCAGGTCGCGGATCACGGTCAGCACTTCGCCCACCATTTCCGGATCCAGCGCCGAGGTCACTTCGTCGAACAGGATCAGTTCGGGCCGCAGGGCCAGCGCGCGGGCAATGGCCACGCGCTGCTGCTGGCCGCCCGACAGCTCGCCCGGATAGGCGTTTTCCTTGTGGTCCATGCGCACCTTGGCCAGCAGCTCGCGCGCCAGCGCCTGGGCCTGGGCACGCGGCTGGCCGTTGACCTTGATGGGCGAAATCACCAGGTTCTCCAGCACGCTCAGGTGCGGGAACAGGTTGTATTGCTGGAACACGAAGCCGACCCGCTTGCGCAGGGCGATCAGTTCGGACTCGCTCTTGAGCGCGTCGACCCGCACGCCGCCGACCTCGATCTCGCCGCGCTGCGGCCGCAGCAGGCCGGTGATGCAGCGCAGGATGGTGGACTTGCCCGAGCCCGACGGGCCGATGATGGAGACAGCCTGGCCCGGACGGACCTCGACGTCGATGCCCTTGAGCACCTCGGTCCGTCCGAAGGCCAGGTGCACGTCCCGCAGGCTGACCAGCGGGATCTCGGCGGCGCGGGCGCCGTTGTCAATGATGCGCATAGCGTCGTTCCAGATGGCGCGTCCAGCGCGCGATGGGATAGCAATAGGCGAAGAACAGCGCCAATAGCGTGAAATAGACCAGGATGGTGAAGTCGCTGCGCGCCACCGTGTTGCTGGCCACCGTGGCCGTGTCGACCAGGTCGTGCACGCCGACCAGCGAGGCCAGCGAGGTGCTCATGGTGATGCTGGCGTACAGGTTCATCCACGACGGCAGCATGCGCCGCACGCACTGCGGCAGCACGATCATGCGGAAGATCTGCGCGCGCCGGAACGCCAGCGATTGCGCCGCCTCCCACTGGGCTTCGGGGATCGACTGGATGGCGCCGCGGAAGATCTCGGCGACATTGGCGCTGGCCGGCAGGCCCAGCCCGATCACCACCTTGATCCAGTCCGGAAACGGCAGGTTCCAGCCGCCCAGGTTCAGCTCGAACGGGAACACGTAGGTGGTGAAATACACCAGCACCAGGATCGGCGCGTTGCGGAACGCCAGCACATAGGCGCGCGTCAGGCGCCGCAGCGGCCTGGACGGCGACAGCGACAGCGCGCCCACCACCAACCCCAGCGCCGTGCCCAGCGCCATCGCCAGCACGCTGATCTGCACGTTCATGCCCAGCCCGCGCAGCAGCGCCGGCGACCAGTGCCACAGGTGCCGCACCGCGGCCGGGGCGGTATCGGTCAGCGCCCAGGCGACGCCCAGGATCACCAGGGCCAGCAGCAGCACCACCCACGGATCGCGCAGCCATGCCAGCCATCCGCCACCCGCCCGGCGCGCCGCGGCCGCATTCAATACCAGTTCATTGGCCATAGCCAGGCATCCTCAGGCGCGCTTCGAGCCAGCGTCCGGCGACACTCACCAGCCAGGTCAGCAGGCCGAAATACAGCAGGATCAGCAGCAGCAGTTCCAGCACGTTGTCGCGGTGCGACCAGATCATGATGGACTCGTAGGTCACATCCCCCACCGCGATGGCCGAGGCGATCGCGGTCATCTTCACCAGGTCCACCAGGTTGTTGACCAGCGCCGGCAGCGCGAAGCGCAGCGCCAGCGGCAGCTGCACCTGCGTCAGGATCTGGCGGCGCGAGAAGGCCAGCGAGCGCGCCGCCTCCAGCGTCACCGACGGCACAGCCTCGATGCCGGCGCGCAGCGCCTCGGCATGGAACACGCCCTTGTGCAGCGCCACCACGATCACCACCCACATGAACGGCGTGATCGGGCTGCCGCCGCCCAGCTTCTGCGTGATCAGCATGTTCAGCACCAGGAAGGCGCAATAGAGCTGCACCAGCGTCGGCGTGTTGCGGGTCAGCTCGACGAAGGCCTGCAGCGGCCGCGCCAGCCAGGGCCGCCCGCTGGTGAGCCCGGCCGCGATCAGCACGCCGAACAGCAGGCTGACGGGAATGGTCCAGGCGCACAATTGCAGCGTCACCAGCAGGCCGTGGCCGAAGGCGGACAGCTCGCCCGGATCCAGCACGAAGCCGTAGTTCAGGCCCAGGGGCTTGAAGAAATGCACCCAGGCCTGCAATGCCTGTTCGATCATGCGGCCGCCTCCAGCGCCGCCGGCCGCAGCGCCGCGACCGCGCGGGCGATGCGCGCGACAGCCTCCGCCACCTTGGCGTCCGAGGCGGCGAACGACAGCCGCAGGTACGGCGACAAGCCATAGGCCGCGCCCCGCACCACCGCCACGCCCTCGGCCTCCAGCAGCCAGTCGGCCACGTCGCCATCGTCGGCGATCACGGCGCCATCGGGCTTTACCTGGCCGATCAGGCCGGCCACGCCGATCCAGGCGAAGAACGAGCCGCGCGGCGCCGTCACGCTCAGGCCCGGCACCGCGCCCAGGCCGTCGACGATCACTCGCGCCCGGCGCGCATAGGCCAGCCGCGCGTTCTCGACGAAGTCGTCGGCCACGCCCTGCAACGCCACCAGCGCGGCGGCCTGGCTCAGCGAACTGGGGCCCGACGACACCTGCGACTGCACCGCCTCCAGCACGCCGATCAACGCCGCCGGCCCCACGCCCCAGCCGATGCGCCAGCCGGTCATGGCGTAGGCCTTGGACACGCCGTTGACCGCCAGCGTGCGCCCCGCCAGGTCCGGCGCGGCGCGCAGCAGGTGCGCGGGCGCCTCGTCGAACCAGATCTGTTCGTACATCTCGTCCCACAGCACCAGCACCGACGGATGTTCGCGCAGCACCGCGGCCAACGCCGCCAGCTCGGCCTCGCTGTAGACCGCGCCTGACGGATTGCCGGGCGAATTCAGGATCAGCCACTTGGTGCGCGGCGTCAGCGCCTGGCGCAGGCCCTGCGGCGTGAGCTTGAAGCCATCGGCCTGGGCCGTCGGCGCCAGCACCGGCGTGCCGCCGTTGACCCGCACCGAATCCAGGAAGGTGGGCCAGTACGGCGTCGGCACGATCACCTCGTCGCCCTCGTCGAGCGTGGCGGCCAGGGCCAGGTAGATCACCTGCTTGCCGCCGTTGGAAATGATGACGTTGGCCGACTCGGTCGGCAGGCCGTGACGCTGGCGGTAGCCATCGGCCACGGCACGCCGCAGCGGGGCGGTGCCGGCCGTCGGCGTGTACTTGGTCTGGCCTTGCGCCAGCGCCAGCGCGGCGGCGTCCTTGATGGCCTGGGGCGTGTCGAAGTCGGGCTCGCCCGAGGTCAGCGCCACGATCGAGCGGCCCTCGGCCGCCAGCCGCGCGGCGCGCGCGCCGGCCGCGGCAATCGGCGACAGTTCCACGCCGCGGACGCGGCGCGCGAACACGCCGGGAAACAGGGATTCAGTCATGACAGGACCTTTCCGGGATTCATCAGGTTCAGGGGATCGAGCGTGTCCCTGGCGGCCGTCGTCATGGCTTGGCCTGGGCCTCGGGGGGAGCGCTGTCGAACTTGCCGGCCTGCGCGTCGGCGTTGGCCTGCTTGAGGTAATCGGCCGGCACGCCGAACCTGTCGGCCTCTTTCACCAGCAGGCCGGATTTGTGCCAGTCGCGGATCACGCCATCGACGAAGGCGCGGGTATCGGCCTCGTTGCGGCGGGTCCAGATTACCGTGGGCGACGGGATCAACTGGTCCGGCGTGGCCAGCTCGAAGCCGTCCCATTCCTTGCCGTTGGGACCGTGCAGCGTCTCGTACAGCGCCGGCTGGATGTGCACCGACGCATCGCAGCTGCCGCCCTTGAGCGCCAGCAGCGATTCAGGGATGTTGCGCAGGCCTTTGACCACCGCCCCATAGGTTTCCTGCAGCGGCTTGGCGAAATTGCTGCCTTGCGACACGCAGGCCACCTTGCCCTTCAGGTCTTCCCAGCGCTTGATGCCGCTGCGCTTGGACACCATGGCCGCTCCGCCCACGAGGTTGTACGGGGTCGGCGCATAGCTCAGGATCTCGCTGCGTTCCTGGGTCCACTGGATGTTGGCGATCAGCAGATCGACCTTGCCGGCCTGCAGGAACTGCACCCGGGTCGCGGCCGTCACCGGCACCGTCTCCAGCGTGACGCCGAGCCGGGTGGCGATATCGCGGCCCAGCTCGGTCTGGAAGCCGCCGACCTTGCCAGTGGCCGGATCGAGCAGGCCGAACGGCGGACTGGCGCCGTCCACGCCCACCACCAACTTGCCGCGTTGCTTGACGCGGTCCAGGGTGGCGTCGGCGTGCGCCGCCGTCGCCAGGGACGCCAGCGCCAGCGCGGCGGCCCACTTGATTGCTTGTCTATTCATCGGTCTTTTCCAACACGGGCGGGCGCGAGGCTCAGCTGCCCTGCTTGTACTTGTCGTGCAGTTCTTGCAGCAGCGGCTGCGCCGGCTGGATGCCGAGGCGCTTCTCGGTGGCGATCAGCCAGCCGCTGCGGTGCCAGCCCTGGATCACCTTGTCGACGGCGGCGATGGTGTCGGCCTCGCCCTTGCGGGTCCAGACCACCGAATTGGCCGGCAGCACTTCCGTGGCGATGGGCGCCTGGTAGTCGGCCCATTCGGGATTGGTACGCAACAGCGGATGGATCAGGGTCGAATCGTGCACCGCCGCCACGCACTGGCCGCCGCGCAGCGCCAGCAGCGAGTCCGAAGAACTCTTGTAGCCCTTGACCACCGCGCCGTAGTCGGCCTGCAGGGGACGCGCGAAGCTGCTGCCCTGCGACACGCAGACCGGCTTGCCGCGCAGGTCTTCCCACTTGGCGATGCCGCTGTCCTTGCGGGTGGCGGCCGCGCCGCCCACGCGGAAAAACGGCGTCGGCGCGTAGCCCAAGATCTCGGCGCGCTCCGGATTCAGCTCCATCGACGCGATCAGCAGATCGACCTTGCCCGAGATCAGGAACTGCGTGCGGGTGGCGGTCTGCACCTGCACCAGCTCGGCCTTCACGCCCAGGCCCTTGGCCAGTTCACGCGCCAGGTCGGGATTCCAGCCGACCAGCTGCTGCGTGGCCGGGTCGATCGAGCCGAACACGCCGCCGTTGGCCAATACGCCGATGGTGACGGTGCCGCGTTCCTTGATCTTGTCCAGCGTGGCGTCGGCATGGGCGCCGGTGGCGCCGGCCGCCAGGGCCAGCGCGACGGCCGCCTGCAGGATACGGCCGGAGATATTGCGAGTCTTCATGTTGTTGTGTCGTAGGCATTGAACGAAGTTCTATGCTGCGGTCCGGCGCCGCACAACACAAAGAAGACTTTCAGATATGAATATGAAACCGCTGTTGCGGCGCGTCTACTGGAGCTTGACGTCGGCCGTGGCAATCACGCGGCGATAGGTGGCGATGTCGTCGCGCACGGTCTGGTCGACCGCTTCGGGCGTCGAGGCGGCGATGGCGAAACCCAGGTTCTCCAGCAGCGTGGCGGTCTCCGGTTCGCGCAGCACGGCCACCACGTCGCGATGGATGCGCTCGACCAGCGCGCTCGGCGTCGAAGCCGGCACCACGAAGCCCTGCCAGCTCTCGACCGCGTAGTCGGCCAGCCCCGCCTCCTGCATGGTCGGCACCTCGGGCAGCGCCTTGGAGCGGTACGGCGTGGTCACCGCCAGCGCCACCAGCTTGCCCGAGCGCACGTTCTCGGTGGCGGCGGCCAGCGTGATCAGCATGGCGTCCACGTGGCCGCCCAGCACATCCAGCGTGGCCGGCCCGCCGCCCGGATAGGGAATCTGGTTGGTCTTGGCGCCGATGCGCTCGTTGAGCAGTTCCACCGCCAGGTGCTGCAGGCTGCCATTGCCGCCAGGCAGCGCCAGCGAGATCTCGCCGGGCCGGCTGCGCACCAGCGCCACGAATTCCTGGAAGGTCTTCACGCCCAGGCCCGGGCGCACGACCAGCAACTGCGGATTGACCACCGCCTTGGTCACGCCGCGCAGATCGCGCAACGGGTCGTACAGCGGCTTGCCGGGTTGCAGCGCGTTCAGCGACAAGGCGTCGCCGCCCAGCAGCAGCGTGTAGCCGTCGCCGCGCGCATGCGCCACCGCGGCATTGCCGATAGCGCTGCTGGCGCCGGGCTGGTTCTCCACCACCACGCTCTGCCCCCACTTCTCGCTCAGCTTCTGCGCCACGGTGCGCGCCAGCTTGTCGGCGCTGCCGCCGGCCGCGATCGGCACGATCAGCTTGACCGGCCGGCTCGGATAGCGGGTGGCGTCGTCGGTGGCGGCCGGCGCGGCGCCGGTCATGTTGCTCAACAAGCCCGCGCCCACCACCACGCCGCCGGCCAGGCCGAGCGCGGCCTTCAGTACGGATCTGCGTCGATTGCCCATCATCCTGCTCCCTGCGGAAATTTGGAGCAGGCCAGGATAGGAGCGCGCCGCGCGCCGGACAAATACCGATGCGCAATGTGGAAATGCCGGGGCGGTCCTTTGCCGGGGCGGCCCTTTGCCGGGACGGCCCTTCGCCGGGGCGGCCGTCTGCCGCGGCGGTCGCGCGCGGCTACGCCAGGAACGCCAGCATGCGCCGCGCCAGTTCGCGCGGCTGCTCCTCCGGCAGATAGTGGCCGCAATCGGCCAGCACCCCGCCGCGCAGGTCGCGCGCCAGCGGCCCCAGCGCCTCGTACAGATCGGGCGCGCTGCCGTGTTCGCCGCCCAGCGCCAGCACCGGCAGCGTCAACGGCGTCTCGCGCAGCGCCCGGTTCTGCTCGGCCGACTGGTGCGCCGCGCGGTAATAGCCCAGCATGCCGCGCAAGCCGCCCAGCGTCTGGTAGACGCGCTCGTACTCATCCAGGTCGGCGCGGCTGAACACGCCCGGCTTGTTGGCGGTCTTGCGGCTGAAGAACCACTCGATCAGCACCCGCTCGCGTCCCTGCAACAGCGCTTCGGGCAGGTCCGGTACGGTGTTGAAGAGGAAATGCCAGCGCTTCCAGTTGTCCGGTCCCAGCTCGAAGCTGGCGGGCAGCGTCACGCCGGGGATGTTCGCGTCCAGCAGCACCAGCCGCTCGACCTCGTCGGCGTGGCGCGCCGCGTAGGGATAGGCGATCCAGGCGCCGATGTCGTGCCCGGCCAGCGCGTAGCGCGTCAGTCCCAGCGTGTGGAACAGCGCCCGCAGGCGCTCGCCCGCCGCGCCGGTGTCGTAGCCGTCCAGCGGCTTGTCCGAGTCGCCCTGCCCGGGCAGGTCCACCGCATAGAGGCGGAAGTGCGGCGCCAGCAGGGGCATGACCCGGCGCCACGCGTACCAGCTCTGCGGAAACCCCGCCAGCAGGACCAGCGCCGGCCCGGCGCCGCCTTCCACCACGTGATAGCCCAGGCCGTCCACCCGCACCTGCCGGTGGCGGAACGGCACGCCGTCCAGCGCGAAGGCGTCGGCGTCGTTGAAGGTATCCATCGTCCGTCTCCGTTCAATGCAGCGCGCCGCCGCCTTCCTTGACGTCCGCCGTGACGGCCAGCGAAGTCGCCACCATCACCTTCACGCCTTCGATCAGCGTCTCCAGCGCCAGGCTGGGCTGGCCGGGATGATGGGCCGCCATCTCCGGCAGGTACGGCACGTGCACGAAGCCGCCGCGCAACGCCGGACGCTCGGTGGCGATATAGTGCGACAGGCCGTAGAAGATGGTGTTGCAGTTGTAGGTGCCCGCCGTCGACGACACCGACGCCGGCACGCCCGCGCGCCGCAGGTCGCGCACGATGGCCTTGATCGGCAGGGTCGAGAAATAGGCCGCCGGGCCGCCCGCCACCACCGGTTCGTCGATCGGCTGGCGGCCTTCGTTGTCGGGGATGCGCGCGTCCACCACGTTGATCGCGACGCGTTCGATCGACACATCGCCGCGGCCGCCCGCCTGGCCCAGGCAGATCACCAGGTCCGGTTGCGTGTCCTCGATGGCCTGGCGCAGCACGCCCACCACCTTGCCGATCACGCACGGCAGTTGGCGCGCCACCAGGGTGGCGCCGGCCACTTGCGCGCCATCGAGCCGCCGCGCGGCTTCCCAGGAGGGATTCAGGGTTTCGCCATCGAACGGTTCGATGCCGGTAATCAGTACGGTCGTCATTGCGCAGTCCTTCGATTCCATTGCTGCCAGCCATGGTAGGACCACGCCCTGGAATTGTTGAAATCCATAATCGCTATTCGTACTATTGATGGCATGAATCTTTCCGCCGTCGACCTGAACCTGCTGGTCGCCTTCGAGGCGCTCTACGACACCCGCAACGTGACCCTGGCCGGCCAGCGCATCAACCGCGCGCAGCCCTCGGTCAGCAGCGCGCTGGGCCGCCTGCGCCTGCTGTTCCAGGACGAGCTGTTCCTGCGCACCGCCGACGGCATGCAGCCCACGCCCAAGGCCGTCGCGCTGATGCCGGCCGTGAGCGCGGCGCTGGACCAGATCCGCCAGGCGCTGGCGCAAGGCGCCGGCTTCGATCCCCAGGCCGCCGCCGGCCGCCGCTTCACCGTGGCGGCCAGCGACTACGCCGACGTGGTGATCGTGCCGCACATCGTCGCGGCGCTGCGGCGCGACGCGCCCGGCATCGACCTGCGCATCGCGCGGCTCGACCGCGCCGCCCTCTACGAGCAACTGGACAACGGCAGCGTCGACCTGGCCATCGGCGGCCACCTGGCGCCGCCCAAGCGCATGCTGCGCGAACGGCTGTACCAGGAACACTTCGTATGCATCGCCGACAGGCAGCATCCGGCGCTGCGCGGCCGCAAGCTGGACCTGGCGCGCTACGTGGCGCTGCCGCACGCGCTGTTCACGCCCAGCGACGACGGCTCGGCGCGTGGCGTGGTGGACGCCAGCCTGGCGCGGCTGGGCCAGCGGCGACGGGTGGCCTGCACCTTCGCCCACATCGTCGCGCTGCCGCACGCGGTGCAAGGCACCGACCTGCTGGCCACGCTGGCGCGGCGCGCCGCCTTGCGGCTGGCCGGCCCCGGCCTGACCTTGCGGCCGCTGCCGCCAGAGGTCGACCCCGGCCCTTTCGATATCGACATGGTGTGCAGCCGGCGCGCGCCCGGCGACGCGGCGCTGGCGTGGCTGCAACAGGTGGTCCGCGACGCCGCCGCGCGTCTGGCGGATTGATCGTGCGGCCATGAAAAAAGCCGGCCCCGTCCACGGGCGCCGGCTTGGCGTGCCGGGCGGCGCGCTGCCGCCTCACGGCGATCTCAATTGGCTTTTTCGTCCTCGCCGGCATAGCCGCTGATGTAGGGGCGGCCCGAGCAGCGCACCATCGCCACGCAATTGGGCAGGCCGCTCTTGGCGCTGCAGGTGTTGCGCGCCGCATCGCGCGCCGTCTTCGGATCCGGATCGAGCGCGGTGTAGCTGGTGCCGCGCCCTTTCACGCCCTTGGCCCAGGCCATGCCGACGCAGGTGTCGCGGTAGGTCAGCACCTTGGTGCAGCCGGTGCATTCATCCCATTCCAGCAGTTGGTTGAGGGCGTCCTTCTCATTGGGGTAGCCGTCCGAGTACGTCAGGTCGCCCGAGTCCTTCTCGGCGACGGCGCCCCAGTATTCGCGGTCGTTGAGCTTGGCGGACAGGGCTTCCAGCTCGGCGGGCGTGGCCCTTCTGGCCGCCTCCATGTCCTGCGCGCTGTAGCCCGGCCCGACACACAGCGGCATCGTGGTCAACCAGCATTTGCCGTTGGGGCTGCCGGCGGTGCAGCGTCGGATCGCCTTCTTGGCCGCCATTTCCGGCGACACGCTGTTGCCGGGGAACAGGTCGTTCGAGGTATTGCGGGCATAGGTCATGCAACTGTCCGAAAACCAGCTCAGCGATTTGCAGTCCTTGCCGCCGCCCTGGCGGCAGGCCGCCAACCCCGCCGCTTCGGCCGCCTTTTCCGAATCCTCGGGCAGCGCCCAATAGATCTTGGCGTGCTTGCCATCCGTCGCAATGCCGCCATACAGTTTGTCGGCATGCGCCTGCGGCGCGAACAGGCCGGCCATCAACGCCAGCGCGCCGAGCGCCGCGCGGATAGTCGGGGAAAATCGGGCAAATAGCATGGTCGGTGTCCGGATCGGGTGGATTCAGCGGCCACGATCTTAGCAAAGCGGATCGGCCGGTCCGTCCCCTTTGCCGATACGACCCGGGCATATTGAGTAACAAATTTCACCATTGGCGCAAGGAAGCTGGCCCCGTTTATCGGTAAAAATGGCGGACATTTCGTAAGCAGGCTGTCAGTCTGCAATCATTCTCCGTCGCAGGGCTGGCCGCCCCGGCCTGTCACGAAGAGAAACAAAACGTCTGGCGCCCGGTTCGCAATCGCAGCCGCCGCGCCCGACCGACACGGAGCGCCGACCGCAAGCCATGATCTTCCCCCTGCCCCTTTCCGTCCGCCGTCCGCCGCTGCGCCTGGCCGCCAGCCTGATCGCCGCCGCCAGCCTGGCCGGATGCGCCCCGATGCCCTCCGGCGGCAGCTCCTCGTTGCCCTCGCTCAGCCGGGTCTTCTCGGAAGGCCTGTCGTTCTCTCCCAGCGTCAACGTCGCCCGCAACATGCAGGGCCGCTCGATCAACGACGCCATCGCGGCGCTGGGCGAGCCGTCCCGGAAACGCGCCGTCGGCAACACCATGGAACTGGAGTGGTCCGACTACCAGGCCGCGCCTTACCAGGAATGGGTGACGACCGGCACCAGCCAGCAGGTCGTCGGCATGATCCCGGCCACCAACACGACCGCCGCGACGCCGGTATTCCAGCAAAGCAGCAGTGGTTATTACCAGGGCCGCACCCGCATTTATGAATGCAAGGTGCTGATGCGCATGAAGGACAGCGTGATTGTCGATTCCACCGTCGACGGCAATGTCTGCCCGGAATTCATCGCCGCGCTGCGTAAATGGGCCGGTGAAAATGAAGCGAAGAATTATGTCGTGAAATAAGGCCCGCGGCGGCGCATGACAGCCGTCGCCCGTGGGAATCGATTATCTCGCGATGCGCGGCATTTGTTTTGTCGACATTATTTTCGGAATCCCGCGAAAGCTGTCACTTAACTGAATATAAATACATCCAGAAAAGCAAAAATAAATATCACCGGCAGATTAATTTTCCGCCGCGCCCGCCGTTAGTCATGTTGATACTCCCCGGCAAGCCTCATTGGGCAGTTGTTGCCCGCCAGGACTACCACTGACATGACCACGATCTCCAGCTACACCCCGCCGCTCGTCATCGCCCCGCAGGCGCCGGCGACCGGGGTGTCCCGTGTCACCACCGTCAACCGCAGCCCCGACATCCCCGCGTCCACCTCGGTGACGCTGGGCCAGCCGGCCAACGTGCTGACCTATTCTCCCGAGTCGGTCGCCGCCGGGCAGGTGCAGGAACCCGACGCGCTCTCCTCGCTGATGTCCGACAACGTCCGCGCCGCCTCGCTGACCGGCCAGTTCAAGGGCCTGGCCGCGGCCCTGCTGGGCCGCATGCAGAACGATGGCGGCAACTACACGCTGACGATTCCCTCGGCCCGCGCCGCCGCCCCGGTGGACGGCATCGCCGCGCCCCAGGGCGCGGCCGTGGCCGACAACTCGGTCGCGCTACGCATCACCACTGCCAGCGGCGCCAAGGTCACGGTGACCCTGGAAAGCAATGAAAAGGGCCTGGGCGTGCAGATCGACGTGGGCGACGCCAAGCTCACCGAAGAAGAACGCAGCGCCATCGCCGGCCTGTCCAAGTCGTTCCAGGACGCCGTCGACGGCCTGGCCTCGGTGCCGCCCAAGCTGGCGCTGGGCGCGCTGGCCAAGTTCAACACCAGCGTGCTGTCGTCGGTGTCGCTGGAAGCCACGGTCGGCGCCGAGGGCCCCGACCGCGTCAGCTTCAATTTCCAGGCCGATGCGGGTCAACGCTCGCTGACGGTCAAGACCGTGGCCGGCTCGGCCCAGATCAACGTCGACGCCAGCCAGCCCAGCCAGTACGGCAGCGCCCAGCAGCAGACGACCGCCATCAACAACTACCTGAGCAAGTTCGACAGCGCCCAGAAGCGCGGCGAAGGCGATGCCACGCTGATGGCCCTGTTCAAGTCGGGTTTCGCGGACCTGCACAAGAGCTACGGCGACTGGGCGCCGCAAGGCACCGCCACGACGCGCCTGGGCATGCCGGCCGAAGTGCATCGCACCATGCTGTCCGGCCTGGCCGACTTCTCCGCCTCGATCAACCAGGCGCCGGTCGCGTCCAATCCGCTGCAGCCGCGCGAATTCGACACCTTCTCCTACGAGACCTCGCAGAACACCACCTCCAGCGGCCGGCCCCAGCTCGACCTGGCGATCACGCAACAGCAGCAATCGTCGCTGAACGCCAGCTTCCACCGCGCGCTCTCGCCCGATCAGAAGCTGAACCTGACCAAGGACCCCGAGTCGCAGAACTACGCGTTCCACCAGATCCGCGACGATTACAGCAACCGCACCGACATCGCCTACGAAGACGGCGAACTGGCCAAGGCCTCGTTCACCGAGTCCAGCACGATGTCGACCCTGGTGAGCAAGTTCGTCAAGGGCAAGCTGGTCGACCAGAGCCGCATCACGCCCACCACCCAGACCCGCACCCAGGACCTGATGGGTCTGCTGCGCGCGGCCGATCTGACCAGCCACCGCGACGACACCCGCACCCCGCGCGACCAGGTCGAGGCCGCCCTGATCCGCAAGCAGGAAGACCTGGCGCAAGCCGTGGCGCGTCTGCGCGGCTGATACGGCGACGCACCCGAAACAGGGCAGGCCCGGCGATTGCGCCGGCCTGCCCCGTCGCTTTTGCCCCGCCGCCCCCGGCGGCTAGGCCTCACGCGGCAGCTTCGCGATCACCTTGATCTCGAAATCGAAACCGTACAGCCAGGTCACGCCCACCGCCGTCAGCGTCGGATGCGGCGCCTGGCCCCAGTATTCGGGCACGACCTGCCAGATGGTCTCGAAGCGGGACGCCGGATCCACCATGAACACCGTCACGTCGATCACGTCCTCGAAGCTGGCGCCCGCCGCCTTCAGGATCGCGTTCAGGTTGTCGAACGCCTGCCGCACCTGCGCCTGCAGGTCGGGTTCGGGCGAGCCGTCCTCGCGGCTGCCCACCTGGCCCGACACGAACAGAAAGCCATTCGACCGCACCGCCGGCGAATAGCGGTTGCGTTCATACAGCGCCTGGCGCCCGGCCGGAAAAACCACATCACGCGTTGCCATACTCATTCTCCTGTCTCGGACCTTAAGCCCGTATTGATGATGCAGGCACTGTACGGACGGCGCGGCCGCCGATAAACGGGCAAGCGTGTCCATCACTGTTTGTAAAATGCAAACAATTCCCTGATCCCCTGGAGTGGCGATGGACCGTTTCGACGCAATGCAGGCCTTCGCCCGCGTGGTGGAAACCGGCAGCTTCACCAAGGCGGCCGACACCCTACACATGAGCAAGACCAGCGTCACCCAGCTGGTGCAGCAGCTCGAGGCCCGCCTGCGTGTGCGACTGCTCAATCGCACCACGCGCAAGGTCAATGTCACCGCCGACGGCGCCGTCTACTACGAACGCGTGCTGCGCCTGCTGGCCGACATGGACGACGCCGAGACCAGCCTGTCCAGCGCCGCCGCCGTGCCGCGCGGCCGGCTGCGGGTCGACGTGCCCAGTCCGCTGGCGCGCATGATCCTGGTGCCCGCCCTGCCCGCCTTCCACGCGCGCTACCCGGACATCCAGCTCGATATGGGCGTGAGCGACCGCATCGTCGACGTGATCGGCGAGAACGTCGACTGCGTGGTGCGCGGCGGCGAGCTGACCGACCAATCCCTGATGGCGCGGCGCGTCGGCGACCTGCAATTGCGCGTCTATGCCGCGCCCGCCTACCTGCAACGGGCCGGCGCGCCCGGCCATCCGCGCGATCTCGAGGACAGCCACCACCGCATCGTCGGCTTCCTCTGGTCGCGCAGCGGCAAGCCCCTGCCCTATGCCATGCATCGCGGCGACGAAAGCATCCACGCACACGGACGCTATGTGGTCGCGGTGGACGACGGCAACGCCTACCTGGCGGCGGGGCTGGCCGGCATGGGCATTCTGTGGCTACCGGACTACATGGCCCGCGGCCACGCCGCGCGCGGCGAGCTGGTGCCGCTGTTCGAGGACTGGCGGCTTGATTCGATGCCGCTGTACATCGCCTTCCCGCCCAACCGGCACGTCAGCGCCAAGCTGCGGGTGTTCATTGACTGGGTGGCGGAACTGATGGCGGAGCATGCGCCGGTGAGCGGCGCGGGCCGAGCGGACACTGCAGGCTGATACGGGTTTCGGCCGCAATCCAGGCAGGACCTTATGCGTTGGCCCTGTTGGCCATGGCCCCTGCGTGCGGGGCTTGCCAGCCGCGGTCTCGCGGCCGCAAATCGTAGCCCGCCGCCAGGCAATTTGAAACATCGACCAACGTTATGTTTAACCTTGCCCCGCCGCGCCCTCGGAAATTCGCTAGCATTCACCCACCAGCAACAATACCGGGAACCGAGGGGCCATGAACCTGGACACACACGCCATCCGCATGCGCAGCCGCGCCAAGTCCCGCCCCGCCCCGGCGGCGCTGGCGCCGCGCGCCGCGAGGCCACGCCAATGAGCGAATGGAGCGAGATCAAGGCGCGCTTCAAGCGCCCGCTGAATGCGCTGTTCCTCTGCCTGATGCTGCTGATTTTGTCCCGCGATCTCTTCGACGCCGCGGCCAAGGCGTACCTGCCGCCCGATCCCGCCACGCTGCACGCCATCGCCGTGCGCGTGGACAGGTTGGCCGTATGCCCCTACTCGCGGACCGCCAGTTCCCGGCAGAACAGCGGCTACAGGCCCCTTTGCTATTTCTCGAACGACTATCCCGACGTGGCGTTCGAGGCGGGCGCCGTTGTGACCGGCCTCGTCCTGCCACGGACCTTGGAACTGCTGACCGACCGCGAGCCGAACGACCTGAAGAACGTCTACGAGGGCCAGATGTTCAGCGTGCACGTGCCCATCAGGGTTTATGGGCTGCGCCAGATGGACGGCAAGGTGTTGTGGGATCCGGTGGCCACCTACGATAGCGCCTGGTCCAACAAGCAGCGCAAGAAGGCGTATGCCTGGCTCGTGGTGCTGATCGCACTGGGCTGCGCCGCCTACGCCTTCCTCAGGATCCGGGCGATCCTGCGCGATCCGCATCTATGACCTGACGGCCCGTCGCCCCGCCTGGCTCAGGTCCGCCTGGCCAGCCACACCGTCGCGTTGCCGCAAGCGGCGTCCCATTCGACGTGGCGCAATACCTCGAAGCCGTTGGCCGCGAGCAGCTCGCGGTATTCGGCGCTGTCCAGGCTGCCGTGATAAAGCGGCTGGCCGTCGAGCTGGCCAATGGCCTCGCCCAGCGTCGTACCGCTGGTGAACATCAGCGCCGCGCCCGGCGCGGCCAGGCGCCGGAACTGCGTGAACATGGGCCGCTGGTCCTCGGGCGACAGATGGAAGAAGCTGTGCCACGCGATCAGGCCGTCGAACGGCCCGGCGCAAGGCAGCTGGCGCATGTCGGCGGCGATCCAGGCCTGCTCGGGAAAGCGCGCGGCGGCGCGCGCCAGCAACGCGGTCGAACTATCGACGCCGGTAATCCGGCAACCGTGCTCGATCAGGTGGCCGGCGATCGGCATGCCGGTGCCGCAACCGATGTCCAGCACTCGCGGCGCGTCCGCCGGCAGCGCCGCCAGGAAATCCGCCAGCCACGCGCGCTCGATCAGTGTGTTGCCGCGGTCGCGCTCGAACGCCGCCGCATGCGCCTGGTACAAGGCCATCACACCGGCGGACAAGGGATGGGCCATGTGCGTCGTCTCCTGGCGTCGATCAGGTCTGGCACCGGCACCTGCCGGCCCTTGCCCATCATGCCACGCGCCGGAGGCCCCCGCCCGCGCATGACAGCGGCATGACGATCATGCCCCCGGCGTGCGGCATTCATACAGCTGATATTAAGGCATCGCCCCTACAATCGATTCAGACCGACGGGCCTGCCCCCACGCGAGTGCACGGCCTGAAACAGATGTTCACGCGCGTTTGCCGCCCGGCGGGAACCCGGCCCCGCTTGCGCCTATCCATATCCTCTCCGTTGCCTTCCGGTTCGTATCCCATGCCGTCTACCCCGCAGCAGCACCTTCCCGATCCGGGCGGAATCGTCATTCACGCCAGCGGCGCGCTGGCGATGACGCAACATTTCCTGTCCGACCTGGGCCTGCGCGCCGCCGCCCACTGCCAGGCGCAACCCGGCGCCGCCGGCGCACATGCCGCGCTCACCCCGGGTTTCGCCGCCAGCTACCTGCCCGACCACGACACCACGGGCGTGGCGCGGGCACTGAGCCTGCGCACCGACGCCAACGACGCCGACCTCGATCGCGAGATCGTGCTGGCGATGCTGGCCAGCCCGGTCGCCTTCGCCTTTCCCACGGTCGCGGAACTGGAATCGGCCGTGCGCATCCGCCGCTACATCGTGCGCGCCGCCGCCAAAACGGCGCTGGCCTTCGACACTGAACACGCCGAGCGGCCCGAAGACTACTGGACCTACGACGAGGCGCGCGGCTTCACGGTGCTGCCGGGCCGCTCGCTGATCGACGGCCTGCGCAAGGCCACGCAACCCGAGGCCTCGGGCCAGTTGTACGCGTTCTCGTGCTATCGCGCCACCGAATACGTCACCGTGCTCGGCATCGCGCAGGAACTGCGCGATGCCAATCCCGAATTGGGCCAGCGCCTGCAACGCCAGTGGGAAACGCGCGCGGTCATGTCCGGCAGCTTTCACGAGACCTTCCTGCAGGAATACGGCGCGCTGGACGCGCCGCTGCCGCAGCGCTTCTACGTGCCGGGTGACCGACTCTGGTTCCGCAATCCCGACGCCGCGTCCTCCGACGTCGAGGGCTACGAAGGCTCCTGGGTTTTCTACCTGGGCGGGGGCCTGTTCAACAATTTCTGGGAACGCGGCGCGCCCTACACGCTGGCCTCCAAGTGCGTCGAGATCTTCCACTGGCGCCATGGCCTGCGCGCCGACGCGGCCGGCAAGCCCTTCATCGACGAAGCCATCGTCAAGGAACATGTGCACCGGACGCTGGCCGACCCCGAGGTCACCGCTGCCGTCCTGGCGCGCATGATGCGGATCCGCGATCCGCAGGGCGTCTACGCCGAGGGCGGCTGCATCGACGCCACCCGCGAACGGGTGCGTTGGGTGCGTCCTGGCCACAGCGATATCGTGCTGCCCGACTTTCCCCGCCCCGCGGCGTCACGGTCCTTCGCGGCCTGACCCCGCATCACGCTGGCGCATCGCTTGACGCGCGGCGTTTCATGAAACATCATATGTTTCATGAAACACACCCTGTTCCGAGTGTCCTCGCGGAGCCGCGCATGACCTTTGCCCAAACCCCCGGCGCCTCGGACGACTATGCCGACCGCGTCGCCCGCCATGTGCCGGGCCTGCGCGACCTGCACCGCATGATCGGCGTGCTGATGGCCGAGCAGACGCCCGCCGACGGCCATCTCCTGGTGCTGGGCGCCGGCGGCGGCCTGGAACTGAAAGCACTGGCCGAAAGCGGCCCGCACTGGCGCCTGGACGGCGTCGATCCCTCCGCGGACATGCTGCGCCAGGCCCGCGCCACGCTGGGCGAGCTGGCGCCGCGCGCCACTTTGCGCCAAGGCTATATCGACGATGCCCCCGAAGGCCCCTACGACGGCGCGACCTGCCTGCTGACGCTGCACTTCCTGGCGCCCCAGGAACGCCTGCGCACGGTGCGTGAAGTGAGCCGCCGCCTGCGCCCCGGCGCCCCGTTCATCGTCGCCCACCACAGTTTTCCGTTGCAACGGCGCGATGCGTGGCTGGCACGCAATGCCGCCTTCATCACCGCCGCCGGCCTGCCGGCCACGCAGGCGCGCGACGGCATGCAAGCGATGCGCGACAAGCTGCCCGTGCTGGATCCGCAGGCAGACGAGGCCATCCTGCGCGACGCCGGCTTTACCGATATCGAGCTGTTCTACGCCGCGCTGACGTTCAAGGGCTGGGTCTGCCGCAAGGCCTGACGGCACGCGCGGCGCCGGATCAGCCGCGGCCGAAATCCTTCTGCTTGAAATCGGTATCGCCGCGATAGCCATACAGGCGTGAAACCGCCTGGAAATCCTCGGGCGAGAAGCCGGCCCAGGAGTAGTTGCGGATGTTCTTCTTGCTCTGCGCATCGCGCACGTAGAAAGACAGCGAGGCCTTCTGCTCGGGCACGTTCACCGCCTTGTGCAGCGACGGCACGAATTCATATTGCGACGTGGGGTAGGTCTTTTTCACACCCAGCAACGTGCTGACCACGATCTCGGTTTCGCTGAAGGCATAGCGGTTCACGAGCACGTAGTCCTTGCGGACCGCCAGGAACACGACCAGCGCCAGCGCCACGGTGGCCAGGTAGAAGCCCGGCGAGTTGATATCACGATCGACGGTGTAGCGGTAGGCGTAATTGAATACCAGCGACAACAGGCCCACGGCGATGACCAGTTGTCCCAGTTGGGAAAACAGCCATTTGGCCTTGTTCTGGATGTTGACGATCAGCATTGCTAGGGTCCCTATGACGGTTGTTATTGGAAGCACGGGATTGGCAAGCGCGTAGTGTGCCGCAAGCCGACCCGCCGCAACCGCCGCGCCTACGCTTTGTTACCCCTTGGCCAATTGCTGCGCCAGGGCCAGCGCCTGCGCCAGGAACGGCGAGGCGTCGTCCTTGCGATAGCTGGCGATCACCGGCGACACGAAGGCCTCGGCGTCGATGCGCACGTGGGCCACGTCGCGCCGTTGCAGGCGCTGCACCGAGGCCGGCACCACCGTCACGCCCAGGCCGGCCGCCACCAGGCCGATGGCGGTCTGCAATTCGTTGGCCTCCTGCGCCACCTGCGGCGCATGGCCGGCGGCGCGGAACAGGTCCAGCACGTGGTCGGCGAAGTTGGGCCGCGGCCGGGCCGGATACAGCAGGAACGGCTCCTGCGCCAGCCGGTCGACCGACACGCTGTCGCAGCCGGCCAGCGGATGGCGCAGCGGCACGGCGGCCATCAGCGGCTCGGTCATCAGCACGCGGCGCTCGATCGCCGGATCGTCCAGCAGGATGCGGCCGATGCCCAGGTCGATGCGGCCGGCCTTGAGCGCCTCCAGTTGCGGCAGCGTGGTCATCTCCAGCAAGCCGACCTCGACCTGCGCGTCAGCGCCGCGCAATTGCCGGATCAGCTCGGGCACGAAGCCATACAGCGTCGACGGCACGAAGCCGATGCCGAACCAGCGGCGCCGCGCCTGGCCCAGCCGGCGCGTGCCCTCCAGCACTTCGTCCAGCCTTGCGGTCAGCAGGCGCGACTGCTCCAGCAGGAACCGCCCGGCCTCGGTCAGCCGCAGCGCGCGGGTGGTGCGCTCGAACAGCGCCACGCCCAGTTCCTCTTCCATCTGGCGGATCTGGCGGCTGAGCGGCGGCTGCGCCATGTGCAGCGCTTCGGCGGCGCGGGTGAAGCTGCCCTCGCGCGCCACCGCCTGGAAATACCGCAGGTGCCTGAGTTCCATGGCTATCCAAACCCTATAGGTATAAATGGAGACCCATATAGTCTTGGACTTGGCCGTGTAACGCAAGCGATACTGCGCTTGCCCTGAAGAACCTGCCTTGGAAAGTATGAATCCGGTAACGATAAACTCGGTCGAGGCGATCCTGGTGGATCTGCCGACCATCCGCGCCCACCAGCTGGCCATGGCCGTGATGCAGCGCCAGACGCTGGTGATCGTGCGCCTGCGCTGCAGCGACGGCATCGAGGGCATCGGCGAAGCCACCACCATCGGCGGCCTGGCGTATGGCGAGGAAAGCCCGGAAGGCATCAAGCTGGCCATCGACACCTACCTGGCGCCAGCGCTGGCCGGCCTGGACGCGGCCAACATCCACGCCGCCATGCGGCGCCTGGAAACCGTGGCGCGCGGCAACCGCTTCGCCAAGTCGGCGCTGGAAAGCGCGCTGCTCGATGCCCAGGGCAAGCGCCTGGGCGTGTCGGTCTCGACCCTGCTGGGCGGCGCCGTGCGCGCCAGCCTGCCGGTGCTGTGGACCCTGGCCAGCGGCGACACCGCGCGCGACATCGAGGAAGCCGAGTCGCTGCTCGCCAGCCGCCGCCACAACACCTTCAAGCTCAAGGTCGGCCGCCGCGCCGTGGCCGACGACGTGGCCCACGTGTCGCGCATCAAGCAGGCGCTGGGCGAGCGCGCCCGCGTCACCGTGGACGTCAACCAGGCCTGGAACGAGGCCGACGCGGCCGGCGCCATCGCGCGCCTGGAAGCGGCCGGCGTCGACCTGATCGAACAACCCATCCCGCGCGCCAACCTGGCCGGCATGGCGCGGCTGGCGGCGCGCTTCGTGGTGCCCATCATGGCCGACGAAGCCATCAATGGCCCCGAGGACGCGCTGGCCATCGCCCGCCTGGGCGCGGCCGACGTGCTGGCGCTGAAGATCGCCAAGTCGGGCGGCATCCACGAAATGCTGCGCACCGCCGCGGTCGGCGACGCCGCCGGCATGTCGCTGTACGGCGGCACCATGCTGGAAGGCTCGGTCGGCTCGATCGCCTCGGCCCACGGCTTTGCCTGCCTGCCGCGGCTGTCGTGGGGCACCGAACTATTCGGCCCGCTGCTGCTCAAGGACGACATCGTCGCCAACCCGCCGCGCTACGCCGATTTCGCGATGGAGATCCCCACCGGTCCGGGCCTGGGCCTGGAACTGGACGAAGACAAACTGGCTTTCTACCGCAGGGACCGCTGACGCGCCCTGCCCCACGGCTGTTCCCGCGCGCCGGCCACGTATCGGCGCGCGGAAAAATAATTCAAGCACACGGAGACACGACATGGCATTGCGCCACGCCTTCAAACACCTCGCCCGGGCCTGCATGGGCCTGGCCCTGCTCGGCGCCGCCGGCACCGCCCTGGCCGACAACTACCCCGACCGGCCGGTCAAGTGGATCGTGCCGTTCCCGCCGGGCGGCGCGATGGACAGCATCGCCCGCACGTTGGGGGAATCGATGGGCAAGCAGCTCAACACCTCGTTCATCGTCGAGAACCGCGCCGGCGCCGGCGGCAACATCGGCGCGGCCAGCGTGGCGCGTTCCAAGCCGGACGGCTACACCATCCTGATCGTGGCCAACGGCATGGCCGTGAACCCGGCGCTGTACGCCGACCTGAACTACGACCCGATCAAGGACTTCGCGCCGATCTCGCTGCTGGC
Source organism: Achromobacter sp. CSND-B12 (assembly GCF_052906545.1). Lineage (NCBI taxonomy): Bacteria > Pseudomonadati > Pseudomonadota > Betaproteobacteria > Burkholderiales > Alcaligenaceae > Achromobacter > Achromobacter sp. CSND-B12. Next base: position 6,547,774 of record NZ_JBREGJ010000001.1, read on the forward strand.
GGTGGTGCCGAACGTGCTGGTCACCAACCCCGCGCGCAACGACGTCAAGAGCGTGGACGAAGTGATAGCCAAAGCCAAGGCGCAGCCCAACCACTACACCTACGCCTCGGCCGGCGTCGGCACCTCGATCCACCTGGCGGGCGAGCTGTTCGTGTCGATGGCCAAGATCGACATGCTGCACGTGCCCTACAAGGGCAGCGGCCCGGCCATCGCCGACCTGCTGGGCGGCCAGGTGGACTACATGTTCGACAGCATCACCTCGGCCAAGCCGCACATCGAGGCCGGCAAGCTGCGCGCGCTGGCGGTGACCACCGCCAAGCGCTCTGCGGCGCTGCCCAACGTGCCCACCGTGGCCGAAAGCGGCCTGCCCGGCTACGAGCTGATGCCCTGGTTCGCCGCCTTCGCGCCGGCCGGCACGCCGCCCGAGGTCGTGGCCAAACTGAACGCGGCCATGCGCCAGGCCCTGAACGAGCCCAAGGTCAAGGCGACGCTGGATTCGATCGGCGCCGAATCCATAGGCGGCACGCCCGACGAACTGCGCGACTACCTGGCCAAGGAAACCGCGCAGTGGAAGGTGCTGGTGAAGGAACGCAACATCAAGATCAACTGAGTCACGCGCGGACTCGGCGCGGGCGCGACACGCGCCCGCTGCGCGCCGGCCGAGGGAGTTTCCCCGGCCGGCGTTTTTGCGTCGGCTGTGCCGCTACGCCGGCGCCGCGGTCGTATCGAGCAGGTGATCGACAATCGCCAGGATCTGCTCGGCGGCCTCGGCAATGTGGTGTTCCAGCGCCGCCTCGGCCTCGCCGGCGCGGCCCTGGCGACAGAACGCGATCAGCGCGCTGTGCTCGTCGTGGGCCTGCTGGCGGATCGGCGCGTTGACGATCTGGAAGCGGAAATAGCGTTCGGATTTTTCATGCAGCGCGCGCACCATGGCCAGCGCCGCTGGCCGCTGCGCGGCGCGGTACAGCAGTTCGTGCAGTTGCCAATTCAAGCGGCCCCACTGCTGCGGTTCGGCGCTGTCCATCCGCGCCACGATGCGCGCCGCCTCGTCCAGTTCCTCGGGCGTGTGCTGCGACACCGCCAGCCGCAGCAGCCAGGGTTCGAGCCGCAGGCGGATGTCGAAGAATTCCTGCACTTCGGCGCGCGACAGCATCGAGACGTAGGCGCCGCGGTGCGCGATCATGTCCACCAACCCTTCGGCGCTGAGCTGGCGGATCGCCTCGCGCACCGGCAGCCGGCTCACCCCCAGTTCCTCGGCCAGCAGTTCCTGGCGCAGGGCGGAGCCCGGCGCGATCGCGCCAGACAGGATGCGGTCGCGCAGTTCGTCGACCACCAGGTCGACGGCGGTCTTGCGCACCAGGCGACCGGCGGATCCGGCGGCGACGCGGGGTTGGGTGGCGCTGGCGGGAGAGGAATTCTGGGACACGTCACATCCGGTGGAAGATTCCGCCCGGCGGACGCCGGACGGCGGCGGATCCGCTCAACCTGCCCCACGCCCAGGAAAACCCCGAGAGACAGCCGGTGTCCGGAACCCGTTTAATGTGAGTATATTGGATCCATGATCCAGCAGAAATCGACGCCCTTCCCGGGGCGCTGGTTCGGGGCCTTCGCGCCTCGTTTTTCTGGCTCTTTTATTTTGGATCCAATATCCAATCAATAGCCCGACAGTACAAACCGGGCGGATCACGCAACAGGAGCGGCAGCATGAGCATTCAATGGCAAGGCGTATTTCCCGCGGTCACCACCAAACTGAAGCCCGATTTCTCGCTGGACGCGGACGCCATCCGCCAGGGCCTGGAGCGCCTGATCGCCAATGGCGTGGGCGGCGTGGTGATGATGGGCATGGTGGGCGAAAACGCCCAGCTCGCGCCCGAGGAAAAGCTGGAGGTGCTGCGCATCGCGGTCGAGACCGTGCGCGGCCGCGTGCCGGTGGTGTCGGGCGTGGCCGAGACCGGCACCGCGCGCGCGGCGGCATTCGCGCGCCAGGCGGCGCAGATCGGCGTCGATGGGCTGATGGTGTTTCCCGGCCTGACCTACAAGTCGGACGAGCGCGAAACGGTGGCGTTCTACCGCGGCGTGGCGCAGGCCAGTCCCCTGCCCATCCTGCTGTACAACAACCCGCGCGGCTACGGCGTCGACCTGACGCCGGACCTGGTGGCGCAGTTGCTGGAGGAACCGACCATCGTCGCCATCAAGGAGGAATCCTACGACACCACCCGCGTGACCGACCTGATCACGCGCTTCGGCGACCGCCTGGCGGTGGTCTGCGGCGTCGACGACCTGGTGCTGGAAAGCGCCGCGCTGGGCGTGACCGCCTGGGTCTCGGGCATGGCCAACGCCGTGCCGAAAGCGTCGGTGGACCTGCTGCGGCTGGCGGTCGAAGGCGACTTCAAGCGCGCCCGCACGCTGTACGCGGCCCTCACGCCGCTGTTCCACCTGGACACCGTGGTCAAGCTGGTGCAGCACATCAAGCTGGCCGAGCACCTGATCACCGGCAGCGCCGAAACCGTCAAGCCGCCGCGCCTGGACCTGGCCGGCGCCGAACGCGAACGCACCCTCGCCATCACCCGCCAGACATTGGCGGATCTTTCAGCCCTGGGCTACTGATACCGGAGCCACCATGACCCGCACCCGCCTGCCCGCGCTGGCCTTCAGCGCCCTGTCCTTCCTGGCCTGCGCCACCGCCGCTCCCGCCGCGATGGCGGCCGACTATCCCAGCCGCTCGATGGAACTGGTGGTCGCCTACCAGCCCGGCGGCGGCAGCGACAACACCGCCCGCGCCATCGCCGAAGCGGTGCGCCCGCCGCTGCTGGCGCAGCCCACCGTGGTGATCAACAAGCCCGGCGCCAGCGGTTCGATCGGCTGGTCGTATGTGGCCAACGCGCAGCCCGACGGCTACAGGCTGGTGCTGATGACGCCCGAGATGCTGGTGGTGCCGCTGATGGGCATCGGCAAGACCACGGTCAAGGACTTCCAGCCCATCGCCCGCTTCACCGATGATCCGTCGTCGGTCACGGTGCGGGCCGACGCGCCGTGGAAGACGGTGGAGGAATTCCTGGACTACGCCCGAAAGAATCCCGAGCGGGTGGCGGTGTCCAACGCCGGCATCGGCACCGTGCCGCACATGGCGGCCGCGGCGCTGGGCGAGCAGACCGGCGTGAAGTTCGTGCACGTGCCCTACCAGGGATCGGCGCCGGCCATCATGGGCCTGCTGGCGGGCGACGTGCAGGCCACCACGGTGGCCTATGCCGAACTGCAGCAGCACGTGGACACCGGCAAGCTGCGCACCCTGGCCGTGATGGCGCCGAAACGGCTCGACAACCTGCCGGGCGTGCCGACCATGAAGGAACGCGGCGCCGACCTGCAGTTCAGCGTCTGGCGCGGCATCGGCCTGCCGAAGTCGGCGCCGGCCGACGCCATCGAAAAATGGCGCAACGCCGCGCGCCAGGTGGCCCAATCGCAGGACTTCCAGGCCCTGATGCGCAAGCAGAACCTGACGCCCTCATACGCCGACCAACCGCAATTCGCGGCCGACGTGGCGCGGCAGGAACAGGCCTTCAACGCGCTGGTGCCGAAGCTGAGCCTGAAACCCTGATATTGGCGGTCATCATTCCACCGTCGCCCCCGATTTCTTCACCACCTCCGCCCAGCGCGGGATCTCCGTGGCCATCAGGGCGCGCAGTTCCTCGGGCGTGCTGCCGACCAGCTCCATGCCCATGGTCTTGCCGAGCTTTTCCTGCACGTCGGGTTCCTTCAGGATCACGGCAATCTCGGCGGCGAGCTTGTCGAGGATGGGCTTGGGCGTGCCCTTGGGCGCATACACCGCCTGCCACGACGCCATCTGGAAGCCAGGCACGCCGGCCTCCTGCATGGTCGGCACGTCCGGGGCCAGCGAGATGCGGTCCTTGGTGGTGACGGCCAGCAGCTTGAGCTTGCCGGTCTGCAAGAGCGGCAAGGCGGCGGTCATCTGGTCGAACATGAAGGTGACCGCGCCCGAGGACACATCGACCATGGCGGGCGGCGTGCCCTTGTAGGGCACGTGCGTGAGCGGCACGCCGATCATGCCGGAGAACAGTTCGCCGGCCAGGTGGGTGGAGGTGCCGGCGCCGGACGAGGCGAAGGTGCGCTTGGACGGATCCTTCTTGAGCAGCGCGATCAGGTCGGCCACCGAGTTCACGCCCAGGTTCGGGTCGACCAGCAGCACGTTGGGCAGATAGGCGATCAGCGAGACCGGCTCGAAGTCCTTGACCGGGTCGTACTTCAGGTTCTTGTAGAGGCTGGCGTTGATGGCGTGAGTGCTGATGGTGCCGCCGAACAGCGTGTAGCCGTCGGGCGCGGCCTTGGCCACGTAGGTGGCGCCGATGCCGCCGGCGGCGCCCGGCTTGTTCTCGACGATGACGTTCTGGTGCAGCCGGTCGCCCAGCTTCTGCGCCAGCACGCGGCCGACCACGTCGGTGGAGCCGCCCACGGTGAACGGCACCACGTAGGAAATCGGCTTCTGCGCCGGCCACTCGGCGGCCGTGGCCGGCAGCGCCCACGCGCCCAGCAGCGGTCCTGCCAGCAGCGCGGCCAGCGCGCTGCGACGTTGCTTGTTCATGCTTGTCTCCTGCCCTCTGTGTTTTATAGGCATGGGTCGCCGGCCGGTCGGCCGGCGCCAGGGCTCAACGGCCCTGTTCTTTGCGCCACGCGGCGAACTTGTCCTTGGTGGCCGGGTCGGTGGGCGGATACAGGCCCAGGATCGAGGCGCCGGCCTGCACCTGGCTGGTGACGAAGTCCTCGAACGCGGTCATTTCCACCGCTTCGTCCGCGATCTCGTCGGCCAGGTGCGCGGGGATCACCACCACGCCCTCGCGGTCGCCCACGACGATGTCGCCGGGAAACACGGCCACGTCGCCGCAGCCGATGGGCGCATTGATATCCAGCGCCTGGTGCAGCGTCAGGTTGGTCGGCGCGGACGGCCGGTTGTGGTACGCGGGAAAGCCGAGTTCGGCGATCTCGGGCGAGTCGCGAAAACCGCCGTCGGTGACCACGCCGGCCACGCCGCGCTTCATCAGGCGGGTCACCAGGATCGAACCGGCCGAGGCGGCGCGCGGGTCCTTGCGGCTGTCCATCACCAGCACCGCGCCGGGCGGGCAGGTCTCGACCGCGGCGCGCTGCGGATGGGCGCGGTCCTCGAACACCTTGATGGTGTTCAGGTCCTCGCGCGCCGGGATGTAGCGCAGCGTGAAGGCCGGGCCGACCATGTTGGGCAGCGTCGCGTTCAGCGGCCGCACGTCCTGGATGAACTGGTTGCGCAGGCCGCGCTTGAACAAGGCGGTGCACAGCGTGGCGGTGCTGATGCCGGCCAGCTTGGCGCGGGTGGCGGGATTCATGTCTGACACGGAAAACTCCAGGGAAAGCGATTCAGGGGATGGCGGGTTCAGAAGATTTCCGGTTCCGGCACGGGCGCGCCGAAGCTGGTCTCGAGGAAGTCGAAGTCGCAGCCCTCGTCGGCCTGCAGGATGTGTTGCGAGTACATCCAGCCGTAGCCGCGCTCGTAGCGCTTGGGCGGCGGCGTCCAGGCGGCGCGGCGCGCGGCCAGCTCCTCGTCGCTGACGTTCAGGTGGATGCTGCGGGCCGGCACGTCGACGGTGATCAGGTCGCCGGTCTTGACCAGCGCCAGCGGGCCGCCGATGTAGGCTTCGGGCGCCGCGTGCAGGATGCAGGCGCCGTAGCTGGTGCCGCTCATGCGGGCGTCGGACAGGCGCAGCATGTCGCGCACGCCCTGCTTGACCAGCTTGGTGGGGATCGGCAGCATGCCCCATTCCGGCATGCCGGGGCCGCCCTGCGGGCCGGCGTTACGCAGGATCATGATGTGGTCGGCGGTGACGTCCAGGTTCTCGTCGTCGACCGCGGCTTTCATGCTGGGATAGTCGTCGAACACCAGCGCCGGGCCGGTGTGTCGCAGGTACTGCGGGGCGCAGGCGCTGGGCTTGATGACGCAGCCGTCCGGCGCGATGTTGCCGCGCAGGACCGCCAGCGCGCCCTCGTCGTAGATGGCGGTGTCGAGCTTGCGGATGACGTCGTCGTTGTAGACCTCGGCGCCGGCGATGTTCTCGCCCAGCGTCTTGCCGGTGACGGTCATGGCCGACAGGTCCAGGTGGCCTTCCAGGCGCGACATCAGCGCCGGCAGGCCGCCGGCGTAGAAGAAGTCTTCCATCAGGTACTTGTCGCCGCTGGGCCGGATATTGGCGATGACCGGCACCTTGCGGCTGGCGGCGTCGAAGTCGTCCAGGCCCACAGGATGGCCGGCGCGACGCGACATGGCCACCAGGTGGATGATGGCGTTGGTGGAGCAGCCCATGGCCATGGCCACGTTGATGGCGTTCTTGAACGAGGCCAGCGTCAGGATGCGCTGCGGCGTCAGGTCGTCCCACACCATCTCGACCACGCGGCGGCCGCATTCGGCCGACATGCGCATGTGGTTGACGTCGGCCGCCGGGATCGACGAGGCCCCCGGCAGCGTCATGCCGATGGCCTCGGCGATGGCGGTCATGGTGCTGGCCGTGCCCATCGTCATGCAGGTGCCGTAGCTGCGGGCGATGCCGCCTTCGACCTCGGTCCATTGTTCCTGCGTGATCTTGCCGGCGCGGCGCTCGTCCCACAGCTTCCAGGCGTCCGAGCCGGAGCCCAGGATCTTGCCCTTCCAGTTGCCGCGCAGCATCGGGCCGGCGGGCACGTAGACACAGGGCAGCCCGGCGCTGATGGCGCCCATCAAGAGGCCCGGCGTGGTCTTGTCGCACCCGCCCAGCAGCACCGCGCCGTCCACCGGGTGGCTGCGCAGCAGTTCCTCGGCCTCCATCGCCAGCATGTTCCGGTACAGCATGGTGGTGGGCTTGACGAACGATTCGGACACCGAGATGGCCGGCAGTTCCACCGGGAAGCCGCCGGCCTGGAACACGCCGCGCTTGACGTCCTCGACCCGCTGCTTGAAGTGGCTGTGGCAGGGGTTCAGGTCGGACCACGTATTGATGATGGCGATGATGGGGCGGCCGGCCCAGTCGTCGGGGCCATAGCCCATCTGCATCATGCGCGAGCGGTGGCCAAACGAGCGCAGGTCGTCCTTGGCCATCCAGGCGGCGCTGCGCAGACTTTCGTAGGTGCGTTTCATAGGCGGGTGCGGGTCCAGGGATGCGAAAAGAGAAAGAGAAGAAATCGTTGACCGGACCATTTAAACACTAATACATTAGTGCGTCAGCTAGGTGAAAACCCGCTACACTCCGCTTCCACGACAGCCCCTTGCGATCGACCTTGACGACCGACGCTTCCGACCGACCTACCGAGAATTTCCCGGATTCCGCTCCGATGCCCAGCCCCAAGCTCAGACTGGACCGCTCGCGGCACGCCGCGCCCCAGGTCTTCGAACATCTGCGCGAACAGATCATGTCGCTGGCGCTGGCGCCGGGCGCGCCGTTGTCGCGCGTGACGCTGGCCGAGGCCTATGGCCTGAGCCAGACGCCGATCCGCGATGCGCTCATGAAGCTGGCCGAGGAAGCGCTGGTCGAGATCTATCCGCAGCACACCACCGTGGTCAGCCGCATCGACATCGCCGCGGCGCGTCAGGCGCATTTCCTGCGGCGTTCGATCGAACTGGAAATCGTGCACCTTTTGGCGCAGAAACCCGATCCCCTGCTGATCCAGCGTCTGCAGGCCAGCATCGACCGCCAGCGCGTCTGCCACGCCGCCGGCCAATACCAGCAATTCATGGAAGCCGACCAGGCCTTCCATCGCGACATGCACACGGCCGCCGGCGTCACGGCGCTGTGGGACATGGAGCAGCGCTACAGCGGTCACGTCGACCGCCTGCGCCGCCTGCACCTGCCGGAAGCCGGCAAGGCCGAACGCATCATGGACGACCACCAGCGGGTGCTGGACGCCATCGCCGCCGGCGATGCGCCGCGGGCGCAGCAGGCGCTGCGCGAGCACCTGTCGGGCACCCTCAGCCAGGTGGCCGAGATCTGCAAGCGCTATCCGGACTACGTGCTGGCGCCCTACTCCAACGCATAACGCACGATGAGGGTCCTGCCGTCGCGATCGGCATGCACCAGCAGGCCCTCGCCCGCCGCGTCCAGCCCGAGCAGCCCGCGCTCCTGGTCGGGCGACAGCTGGAACGGCCGCCAACTGCGCCCCTGGTCGCGGGTGTGGAAATACGTGCGGGTGTATTCGCCAAACGAAAACAGGTGGTCGGCGTAGGTCTGGATCACCCAGCCGTTGCGGCCGAACCAGGCCTGCCCGATCCAGGTGGGCCGGCCCCGCACGTCGGGCGTCGCGGCCAGTTCGTGCCAGTTGCCCTGGTCCGGCTCCAGGCGAAAGATGCGGTTGCCATGGGTGGAATACACCGGCTGGCCCAGCACCGGGCGCGACAGCGGGTCCTGCGCCGGCACCGGCGCCACGTCATGGGTGATGCGGAATGCCGGCGACGCGCCGCTCTGGAACCGCACCTCGAAGCGCCGCGTCTCGATGCGCCGCGCGCCGCCATCGGCGGTGACGCCTTCGCGCCAGCTCCAGCCCACCGCGCGGTCGGCCGCCGCCGGGTACAGCGACCAGCCGTAGGCCAGTTGCTCGCCCGCGCCCGCCTGCTCATGAAAGGCCTTGGCGTAGCTGCCGGCATCGGGCCAGACCTGTTCGCGCAACCGCAGCGCCGACCAGCGCCGGGCGCCGTCTTCGCTCACCAAAAGGCGCTCGCCATCCGCGCCGTCCTCCAGCGCCACGGCGCGCGCCTCGCTCAGGAACATGGTGTGCCGCTGCGGCGCGCCCAGCGCGACCTCCGGATCGTAGCGCCACGTGGCGCCCTGGTCGTCGGAACGCAGGACGTCCCGCGCGGCCGGTTGGTCGCCGTCGCCCGGACGGCGCAAGGCGCTGGTCACCAGATACAGAGTCTGGCCCGGCGTGCCGATGAGCGTCACGCCGGTGTCGCCGCCAATCGAACCGAGCAGCGCGTAGCGGCCGTTGTCGCGGCCGCCATAGACCAGGTTGCGGACCTCGCGCGAGGCCGCGCCGGCGCGCAACAGATCCTCCGCCAGGTCGGCCTGCCCGGCGGCCAATGCCGGCGCGGTCCCCTGCGCCGACGCGCGCCGGGGTTCATGGCGCTCGGCCACGGCGGGCAGCAGCGCGTCCAGCACCGGCGCGCGGCCCAACCCGGCCAGGTCGCGCTCGCCCGAGATCAATTGACCGGTCAGGTACTGGTGATCGCCATAGCGGTACAGGCGCGTGCGCGAATAGCCGGCCAGCGGCGGGCCGTCGAGTTCGCCGATGACCTCGCTGCGCGTCAACGGCTGGCCTTCCGGCACCAGCTGGTGCAGGCCATAGGCCAGCAGGCCGGTCGCGGCAATCGCGGCCACACCCGCGACCCCCCTGATATTCATCGTGCTCGTCACTCCTGCGATGCGGGACAGCGCCAGACGTCGCCATGGGCGCCATCCGGACGGACGAGACTATACCTCCGCGCCGCACACCGCGCCGCGCTCCGGCTGTGACCGGATCTTTCTCTATACTGGGGCCACTCACACGGACGCCGCTCGGGAAACGCCCTCATGACAGCAAGGCAAGCGCTACACATACTGATCCTGGCCATGCTGGCGGGATCGGCCTGGGCCGAGCCGGCCGCCACGGCGGCGGACGCCTGCGCCGCGGCGCAGCGTGGCGGCAAAGCCGCGCAGGCCGACGCCTGCGCGGGCGCCAGCGTGCCGCGCGAGGCGGACAATACCGGTCTGGCGCCAAGCCCTGGCTCGGACTGGCAGCCGCTGGCCCCGCAAAGCATGCCGGGGGTGTTCTATGACGGCGCCTCCATCACGCAGCTGTCCGAACGGCCCGTGGTGATGCTGGCCACGGTGGCCTGGTTCTACGCCCAGCCGCGGGTCTCCGAAACCAATGGCCAGCCCTACGGCTCGGTGACGCAGGCCGTGATCATGAACTGCAGCAACAATACCTACACCGTCACCGAGACCCAGCATTACGCCGGCCCCAACGCCACCGGCAGCCTGGTGGAATCGCTGCCCGTGGCAGGCATGTCGAGCGCGCCGGTGGTGCGCGACCCGGTGCAACGCTCGCTGCGCACCGTGATCTGCCCGGCCGACGGCCGCCGCGCGCCGCCCCAGGGCACGGCGGCGGGCAAGGACTAGGGCCTGCCGCGACCGCGCCGCGCGTCCTGGTCACGCGTCCGGATGTCCATGCGAGGCGCCTGTTGCATGGACAGGGCCTAGCCGCGCCAATAGCGGTAGAGCGCGCGCGCCGCGGCGTCCAGCGCGAAGCCGAGCGCCCCGATCAGCAGCACCATGGCCATCAGTTCCGAATAGGCCAGCCGGTCGCGCGTGTCCAGGATGAAATAGCCCATCCCCGCCGATACGCCCAGCATTTCGCACGGCACCAGCACGATCCAGAGAATGCCGATGGCCAGCCGCGCCCCGGTCAGGATGTGGCCCAGGACGCCAGGCAGGATCACGTGGCGCAGGGTTTCCCAGCGGGTCGCGGCCATGCTTTGCGCCAGCTGCAGCCAGCGCGCGTCCAGCTGCTGCACGCCTGCGGCCGTATTCAGCACGATGGGCCACACCGCGGCAAAGGCCAGCAGGAAATACACCGGGTCGTCGCCCACGCCGAACACCATCACCACTATCGGCATCCACGACAGCGGCGAGATCATGCGCAGGAACTGCATGGCCGGCGACAACGCCGCCTCCAGGCGCCGGTAGCTGCCGATCGCCAGCCCGAGCGGCACGCCGATGGCCAGCGCCAGCCCCAGGCCCACGGCCACGCGCCGCAGGCTCACCAGCACGTGCAGCGGCAGATCCGAGCCGGTCAGCAGTTGCCACAGGCTGGCGAAGGTGGCGGCGGGCGCAAAGCGCCGCGCCATGCCGCCGGCGGGCGCCAGTACCTCGGTACCCAGCCACCACAGCGCCAGCAGCGCCGCCAGGCCGGCCAGCCCAAGCACGGCGCGCGCGGCCGGGCCGTCGCGCCGCGCGCGGGTGCGCGCAGGCACGGCGACGGGCTGCGCGCCGCCCGCGGCCAGCGACTGGCGCGCCGTCACGCCCGCACCATCTCGGCCCGGCTGTACGACTCGGGAAAGCCGAAGCGTCCCAATCCGCCCGCCGCCTCGATGGCGCGCCTGACGTAGCGGTCGTCGACCAGCTCGGCGGCCGCCCGCGCCGGATCCAGGTTCGCCAGAAAGCCGCGATCGGCCTCGATCACGGTGTCGCGCAGGCGCCGCACCAGTTCCTCGGTATAGCTGGGGAACGGGTATGGCTGGAAGTCGATGCGGCGCTCATCCCAGTCGGCGTGGCGGATCGCGCCGCTGGCCAGGTATTGCTCGCGGTCGGACGGCGGCGGCGCCAGCACCTTGCTCAAGGCCGGCAGGCCGTGCGGGGTGTAGCGGTTGATGCCTTCCTTGGACAGCAGCCTGGCGGTCTCTTCGCGGTTGTCGCGGATCCACAGCTGCGCCTGGACGATGGCGTCGACCACCTTCTGCGACCACTCGGGGCGCTGCTGCAGGTCGCGCTCGTGCATGAACACCACGCAGCAGGCGTGGTTGCGCCAGACGTCGCCGGTAAAGCGCAGCACCTTGCCCACGCCCAGCGTCTCGGCCACGGCATTGAAGGGTTCGGCCACGATGTAGCCTGCGATGCGGTTTTGCGCCAGCGCCGGCGGCATGTCGGCCGGCGCCATCACCACCAGGTTGACTTCGTTGGCGGCCGGCGCGCCGTCCTTGCGCGACACGGGCTCCAGGCCGTTCTCGCGCAGCAGGTATTGCAGCACCACGTTGTGGATGGAATACCAGAACGGGATCGCCACGGTCTTGCCGCCCAGCTGCTTGACGTCGTTGATGGCCGGCGCCACCGTCAGGCCCGAGCCGCCGACGTGGTTCCAGGCCACCACCTTGGCCGGCACCTGGCTGCCGAAGCGCGCCCACACCGTCATCGGCGACAGCAGGTGCACCACGTTGACCTGCCCCGAAATGAACGCCTCGATCACCTGCGCCCAACTGCGCAGCAGCGTCGGCTTTTCGGCCTTCACCCCGGCCTTGTCGAACAGGCCGTTGTTATGCGCTACCAGCAATGGCGCCGCGTCGGTGATCGGCAGGTAGCCGATGCGCACCGGGGCGTCGGGCTCGCTCTGCGCCCGCGCGTTGAACGCCGACAGCAGCGGCGCGGCGCCGCCCACCGTCAGCAGGGCCGAGAGTTTCAACCAGTCGCGACGCGACATGTGTTCAAGGCACATCGATAGACTCCTTGGCGGCTTGGCCGCGTGCGACCCGCAGCGCATCGCGCAGGCGGGTCAGGATTTCCAGGCGCAGCGCGCCCATTTCAGACAAGAGATCGGCGCGCGGCTGCGGCAGGTCCACCGACCACACGCCCAGGATGCGTCCGGGCGCGCCGCCCAGCAGCACAATGCGGTCGGCCAGCAGCAGCGCTTCGTCGATATCGTGGGTGATGAGGACGGCGGCGGTATGGAAGTCGGCCACCACCTTGCGCAGCAGCGCCTGCATGTCGCCGCGCGTGACCTCGTCGAGCGCGCCGAAGGGTTCGTCCAGCAGCAGCACCGCCGGCTGGCGCGCCAGGCAGCGCGCCAGCGCGGTGCGCTGCGCCATGCCGCCTGACAGCTGCGCCGGCCGCAGGTGGCGCGCATGCGACAGGCCGACCTCGTCGATGGCCTGGTCGATCCGCAGGCGCCGTTCGGCCGCGTCCAGCACGGGCTGGTGGACGAAATCCAGGCCGAACGCGACATTGCGCTCCAGCGACAGCCACGGCAACAGGCTGGGATCCTGGAACGCCACCGCCACGCGCGGATGCACGCCGGTCAACGGCGCGCCCTCCATCAACAGCGTGCCGGCGCTGGCCGGCTGCAACCCCGCCAGCACCCGCAACAGACTGGACTTGCCGGCGCCGCTGGCGCCCAGCACCGCCACCACCTCGCCCCGATCCAGCGCCAGGTCCACGTCCCGGAACACGTCCATGGACGCGCCGGGGTAGCGCAGCGCCAGCGCGCTGGCCTGCAACACGGGGCGCGGCGGCGCGCTCATGCGGCGCCCTCGGCCGCGAGCCGGGCCTGGCGCTTGGCCAGCTCGGTCTTGAGCTGCACCAGGCTGGGGGTGACGATGGGCAGGAAGGCCGCCTCGCGCCAGCGGCGCGCAAAACCATCGCCAGCCGGTCTCAGGTAGGCCGCGCCGCCGCTGGCCTGCAGTTCCAGCTGCACTGCCTGGCTGGCGATCTCGGCCAGGGCGATGCGGCTCTCGAACAGCAGCCACGGTTCGGCCACGAAGCGTTCGCTGCGCACGCCGGCCACCAGGCGCGCGGTCACTTCGTCGAGCTGCCGCGCCAGCGCCTGCAGGGGTTCGGCGAGGATGCCGCGCGACGCCTGGCCCTGTCCGGCCTCGCCAGCCGCGCGCAAGGCGCGCCGCGCCAGGCCGATGGACAGGCCGCACTGCAGCCCGGCGAAGGCCGGCCGCGCTCGCGGCAGATACTGGCGCGCGTCCGGATGGATCAGCCATTCGGGCCCGATGCGTACATCGCGCACGTCCAGCGCCGCCGTGTTGCTGGACTGCAGCGCCAGCAGGTTCAGGTCGGCGCTGCGCGTCAGTCCGTCGATGTCGTGCGGCAAGGCCACCACTGCCGGCGTGCCGTCCGGCGACGAGACGGCCGCGGCCACCAGGAAGCCCTGCTTGCGCAGGTTGGTCACCCACGGCATGCGGCCGTCCAACCGCCAATCCGTGCCGTCCTGGCGCGCGCCGATCTGCAGCGATTCGATGCCGCTGAGGAACTTCATGGCGTTCGACAGCGCCGTGGCGCCGGCCGTTTCGCCCGCCAGCAAGGGCGCCAGCCACGCTTGCGACAAGGCCGCGTTGGGGCTGCGCAGCAGGTATTCGATGAAAACGCGCTGGCCCCAGGCCACGAAGGCCGCGGCCACGGAATGCTCGGCCACCTGCGACACCGCCTCGATGGCGTCGCCGATGTCGGTGCCCGGCGCGCCGCCCTGCTCGGCCGGCACGCCCAGGCGGAACACGCCCGCCTCGGCCAATCGCGGCAGGACCTCGGCGGCGTCATGGCTGCCGTCGTCCAGCGCGCCGGCATGGGCGTCGAGCCAGGCGGCCAGCCCGGGCGACAGGCGCGGGTCCGGTTGCCGCGCCGTCATTGCGCGCCGCTCCAGGCGTAGGCGCCCAACTGCTCGTTCAGCGGCGTCTGCGCCAGGTTGTTGCCGAAATTGCAGATGGTCGCCAACCCCACGCCGACGATCACTTCGAGCGCGTTGCCGTCGCTGTAGCCGGCCTCGCGCAAGGCTTGCAGCTCGGCGTCGCTGACGCGGCCGCGGGTACGGATCACGGCTTCGGTGAACGCGGCCAGCGCCTGCAGGCGGGCGTCGGGCAGCGTGCCTTGCGCGCGCAGCGCATCCACCACTTCGGGCGAAAGCTTGGCCTTGTTGCGCGCCAGCGCGGTGTGGCCGGCCACGCAGAAGGTGCAGCCGTGGCGGGTGCCGGCCACCAGTTGCACCACCTCGCGTTCCTGCAGCGTCAGCCCGGCGCGCGCGTTGATCTGCGACAGCGTCTGGTAGGCTTCCAGCGCCACCGGCGCGTTGGCCAGCACGCCCAGCAGGTTGGACAGGTAGCCCGCGCCCTGTTCGGCGGCGGCCAGCGCGGCGCGGGTGGGTTCGGGGGCGCTTTGCGCGGTATGGACGGGCAGACGGGCCATGAAGGTCTCCAGAAGACTGTCAACGAAAACTCGATTGTGCGGGCGCCCCGCCCCGGGCGACAATGCACGGGGATCGCAAGCTGATGCTCGATCCTATCGACTTTCAGCTATGCGCTTATAACCAGGCGCGATCGCCATCATCGCGCCAAACTGATCCGGTCGTTCCGCCATACCAGCGCGACCGCCACTCGCCTGCCCTTGCCATGCCGCCCTCGCCCGCCCCGAACGCCGATCAAGCCGCCGTCGACGCCCTGCTGCTGTCGAGCCTGGAGGTGCAGTCCAGCTTGTATCACCTGGGGCAGTACTGCGGCAATTGGTCGGCCAGCACCAGCGGCCGGGCCCGCGCCAGTTTCCACCTGATCCTGCACGGCCGTTGCCGCGTCGACCTGGGGCCGGGCCAGGCGCCGCTGACGCTGGCGGCCGGCGACGGCGTGTTCTTCCTGCGCGACCTGCCGCACGCGCTGACGCCGCTGGACGCGCCCGGATCGGCCGCGCCGGTGTGTCGCGAGATGCGGCCGCTGCTGCCGCGCCAGCCCGACGGCACCGGGCTGGCCTGCGGCTTCTTCCAGTTCCGCCCCGGCCTGGCCGATCTGCTGGCCGATACGCTGCCCGACGTGCTGGTGCTGCGCGCCGACGATGCCCGCTACGCCAGCGCGCGCGGCGTGTTCGACCTGATACTGGGCGAAACCCGGCGCGACGGCGGCGCCTCGACGGTAGTGCTGGAACGGCTCACCGACATGCTGGTCTTTTTCATGCTGCGCCACCTGGCGATCCACGACCGCCAGGCCCACGGCCTGTTCGTGCTGGCGCGCGACCCGGCCATGGCGGGCTTGCTGCAGGCGATCCTGGCGCGGCCGGCGGACCCCTGGAGCATGGACGACATGGCGCGCCACGTGCACATGTCCAAGGCCACCTTCCACCGCCGCTTCACGCTGCAAAGCGGCACCACGCCGGCGCAGTTGCTGCAATTGCTGCGCATGCGTGTGGCGCGGCGCCTGCTGGCGCAAGGCGTGGCCATCGCCGAGGCCGCCGAACAGGTCGGCTACCGCTCGCAAGCCGCCTTCAGCCGCGTGTTCCAGCGCACCGAGGGCGTGGCGCCTTCGGCCTGGCGCAAGGGCTCGCCTTTGCCGGGAGCGCCCGGCTGAAGGCCGCCGCGCCCCTGCCTTGCGGCCCCTCGCGTCCCGGCTCGCGGCGCCTTACGACAGCCCCAGCAACAGTTCCGCCAGCAACTGCGGGTGGGTGATGTGCGCCTCGTGCGGCGCGGCGATGTCGACCCAGTTCCAGCCCGATTGCGACTTCACCCATTGGCGCGAGGCCTCCAGCACTTCCAGTTCCGGCTGGGTGCAATGGATGTAGGTGCGCGGGCGGCCGTTGCCCACGGGATGCCGGAGGGTGAGCGGCGTGGTGTAGCTGGCCAGCGGGTGCGGCGTCAGGCGGCGCTTGACCCAGGCCTCGTCGGCGCTGCCCGGCTTGAAGCCCCAGGCCGCCGGCAACGGCTCGGGGATCGGCACGGCCAGGCCGTTGGTGGCCTTGGACGCGGCCGCGATGCGCGCGTCGGCGTCGGCCTTGGGGTACACCGAGAACGCATCCTGGCCGTTCTGCAGCACAATGGAATCGAAGTACACCAGGTGCGCCAGCCGCTCCGGAATGCGGTCGGCCACGCCCGAGATCGGAATGCCGCCGAAGCTGTGGCCCACCAGGATCACGTCGTTCAGTTCTTCACTCTGGATCACCTGGACCAGGTCCTCGACGAAGGTGTCGATGGTGATGCCCTTGTGCAGCAGGTGGGCGCGGTCGCCCATGCCGGTGAAGCTGGGCGCGTAGACGCGATGGCCGGCGGCCTGCAGCCGGTCGGCCACCGGCCGCCAGCACCAGCCGCCGTGCCAGGAGCCGTGCGCCAGCACGTAGGTCTTGGCGCGGCCGGCGGCCGGCTTGGCCGCGATGGCCGGGGCCGCCGCCAGGGCGGGCAGCCCGGCGGCCAGTTGCAACAGGGTCCTGCGGGAAATCATGCTCATGCCATTCACACCTGCGCCAGGGCCTGGTCCAGATCGGCCAG
Organism: Achromobacter sp. CSND-B12; assembly: GCF_052906545.1. Classification (NCBI taxonomy): domain Bacteria; kingdom Pseudomonadati; phylum Pseudomonadota; class Betaproteobacteria; order Burkholderiales; family Alcaligenaceae; genus Achromobacter; species Achromobacter sp. CSND-B12. The sequence continues at coordinate 6,564,544 of NZ_JBREGJ010000001.1, forward strand.
CAGATCGTCGATATGCTCGATGCCGATCGACAGGCGCACCGTTTCCTCGCGCACGCCCGCCTTCTGCAGTTCTTCGGGATTGAGCTGGCGATGGGTGGTGGACGCCGGATGCGTGGCCAGCGACTTGGCATCGCCGATGTTGACCAGGCGCGTGAACAGCTGCAGCGCGTCCTGGAAGCGCGCGCCGGCTTCGCGGCCGCCCTTGACGCCAAAGGTGAACAGGCCCGGCGCCTTGCCGCCCAGGTACTTGCGCACCAGCGCGTGGTCGGGGTGATCCGGCAGGCCCGCGTAATTGACCCACTCGACCTTGGGGTGCTCGCGCAGGTAGCCGGCCACCTTGACCGCGTTCTCGACAATGCGGTCCACGCGCAGCGCCAGCGTCTCGATGCCCTGCAGGATCTGGAACGCATTGAACGGCGAGATCGCCGCGCCGGTGTTGCGCAGCGGCACCACGCGGGCGCGGCCGATGTAGGCGGCCGGGCCGAAGGCTTCGGTGTAGACCACGCCGTGGTAGCTGACGTCGGGTTCGTTCAGGCGCTTGAAGCGGGCCTTGTGCTCGGCCCAGGGGAACCTGCCCGAGTCGATGATGGCGCCGCCCAGGCTGGTGCCGTGGCCGCCCAGGTACTTGGTCAGCGACTGCACCACGATGTCGGCGCCGTGCTCGATCGGGCGCAGCAGGTACGGCGAGGGCACGGTGTTGTCGACGATCAGCGGCAGGCCGTGGCGGTGGGCCAGCTCGGCCAGCGCGGCGATGTCGGTGATGTTGCCCAGCGGGTTGCCGACCGACTCGGCGAAGATGGCCTTGGTGCGCTCGTCGATCTGCGCCTCGAAGGCGGCCAGGTCGCTCGGGTTGGCGAAACGCGTGGTGATACCGTATTGCGGCAGCGTGTGGGCGAACAGGTTGTAGGTGCCGCCGTACAGCGTGCTGGACGAGACGATGTTGTCGCCCGCCTCGGCAATCGTCAGGATGGCGTAGGTCACCGCGGCCTGGCCCGAAGCCAGCGCCAGCGCGGCGATGCCGCCTTCCAGCGCCGCCACGCGCTGTTCCAGCACGTCGGTGGTCGGGTTCATGATGCGGGTGTAGATGTTGCCCGCCACTTTCAGGTCGAACAGGTCGGCGCCGTGCTGGGTGTCGTCAAAGGCGTAGGCCACGGTCTGGTAGATCGGCACGGCCACGGCGCGCGTGGTCGGGTCGGGCTTGTAGCCGCCATGCACGGCAATGGTTTCCAGCCGCCACTCGGGCTTCTTCGGTTCGGTCATGTGGTGCTCCTCGAAATGCGTTATCGGTAATAGGATCAGGCGGCGAACCCGCGCGCGGCGCGCAGGATGCGGTCGACGTCCCCATGATTGTTATAGGCGCCGACGGACAGGCGCACGTAACCATACTCCACGATGCTGGCCACCACGCCTTCGCGGGCCAGGTGCGCCAGCGCCGTGGCCGGATCGGCCACGCGCAATGCGGTGGTGGTGCTGCGCAGCGCCGCGTCGGCCGGCGATACCACCTGCAGGCCCTGGGCGCGCAAACCGTCGCTCAATGCAGCGGATAGCTCCAGTACCCATGGCTCGATGCGTTCGGGCCGCGCCCATTCGATCAGGTCCAGCGCCGCGGCCCAGCCGGCGATGCCGGGATAGTTCAGATTGCCGGTTTCCAGGCGGCGGGCGTCGCCCGCGTCGGACACCCCCACCTGCCATTGCAGGCCGGTCTTGTCGAGCGTGGTGATTTCCGACGGGCCGACGTACAGCGGATCCAGCGCGTCGAGCAGCCGCGGCGACACGTGCAGCAGGCCCACGCCCAGCGGCCCCAGCATGCCCTTGTGAGCGCCGCTGGCGAAAGCGTCCACGCCCCACGCATCGACCTCGGCGCGCAACAGGCCCGCGCCCTGGATGCCGTCGACCACCAGCCAGATGCCGCGCTCGGCGCAGCGCCGGCCCAGCTCGGCGATGTCGGTGCGCAGGCCCGTGCCGTATTGCACCCACGACACCGCGATCAGCCGCGTGCGCGCGTCGACGTGCTGCCACAGGTCATCGACCGTATAGCGGTGCGCGCGTGCCGACGGCACCCGCACCTGCACGCCGCGACGGCGCAGGTTGAGCCAGGGCAAGGCGTTGGTGGGATGTTCCTGGTCGTCGATCACCAGGTTGTCGCCTTCCTGCCAGGCCAGGCCCTGCGCCACGGTGTTCAGGCCCTCGGTGGTGTTCTTGGTGAAGGCCAGCCGACGCGCGTCGCCGCCGATCAGCCGGGCCAGCCGCGCGCGCAGCGCGCCGGCATCGCGCAGCCATTGCGGCTTGTCGCTGCGGGCGTGGGTGATGCCGTCGAAGAAGGCGGCCACGCCTTCGGCCACCTTGGGCGCCAGCGGGCTGGTGTAGGCGATGTTGGCGTAGGCCTTGTCGCGAGTGATGGGAAACCATTCCCGGAATTCGTCCTGCCAGCTCATGCGCAACCTTCTTCAATCCTGCAACTTGGTATGGACGGATTCTAGGTATATGACGCGAATTTGGATAAGGCTAAGTTCTCATAACCATATGACGATACAGTCGCTCACAATGGCGATGCGCAGCCCTAGAATTCATGCCTTTCTTGCATACATCGAATACGGGAACGGCATGCGGTTGATCTCTCTACTCAAGGCCGCCGGGGCGGCGGCGGCGCTGGCTTGCGCTGGCGCGTCCATGGCGGGCGTCACGGTCGACGCCATCAAGAAGCGCGGCGAATTGGTGTGCGGCGTGAGCCAGGGCTCGGCCGGGCTGTCGATCGCCGACAAACAGGGCCGCTGGACCGGCCTGGACGCCGACCTGTGCCGCGCGCTGGCGGCCGCCGTGCTGGGCGATCCCGAGAAGACGCGCTTCGTGCCGCTCAGTTCGCAGCAGCGCTTTCCCGCCCTGCAAGGCGGCGAGATCGACGTGCTCAACCGCAACACCACCATCACCTCCAGCCGCGACGCGGGCCTGGGCATCGTCTCGGCCGGCATCGTGTTCTACGACGGCCAGGGCTTCCTGGTGCCGAAGAAGCTGGGCGTGAAAAGCGCCACCGAACTGGACGGCGCGCAGGTCTGCGTGCAGCCCGGCACCGTCAACGAACAGAACCTGGTCGATTACTTCAAGAAGCACAAGCTCAACTATCGGCCGGTGGTGATCGAGAACCTGGTCGAGCTGGAACAGGCCTTCTACGCCGGGCGCTGCGACGTCTACCTGTCGGATGCCTCGACGCTGGCCGCCAGCCGCGCCGCGCGCGCCGCCAATCCGGACGACTTCGTCATCCTGCCCGAACGCATCAACAAGTCGCCGCTCGGCCCCTTCGTGCGCCAGGACGATCCCAACTGGACCGCCATCGTGCGCTGGACCGTCAACGCGCTGGTGGCCGCCGAGGAACTGGGCATCACCTCCAGGAACGTGGACAGCCAGGCGCAAAGCAGCGACGCCCAGGTGCGCCGCCTATTGGGTCTGGACCCCGGCATCGGCAAGGGCTTCGGGCTGGACGAAGGCTGGGCCCGCAACGTGATCAGGGCCGTCGGCAACTATGGCGAGGTGTGGGACCGCAACCTGGGCGCGGCCACGCCGCTCAAGCTCGATCGCGGCCTGAACCGGCAATGGAACCAGGGCGGCCTGCTGTATTCGCCGCCGTTCCAATAAACCTTCACGCACGCGCTGCCGGCAGGCGGGCCGACGGCCCGCCTGCGCGCTTTTTGAGAAGCCGCCGGCCCCTTCCGGCGCAGGCCAGGACAGACATGATCGCCCTTCACTCCTCGCCCTGGAACGCCGCGCTGCGGCGCTGGTGGCCAACCGCCGCCTGGACCCTGGGGCTTGCCGCCCTGGCGGCGCTACTGCTGCTGCACATCGAAGCCACGCAGGCGGCCCGCGGCATCCGCGGCGGCTTCGGCTTCCTGTTCCAGCCGGCGGGCTTCCGCATTTCGGAAAGCCTGCTGCCGGTGACGCCCGACGATCCCTACTGGATGTCGCTCGCCGCCGGGCTGGTGAACACGCTGACGGTCGCGCTGGCGGCGATTCCGCTCGCCACCCTGCTGGGCATCGGCCTGGGCCTGCTGCGGCTGTCGTCGCGGCCGCTGGCATCGCGCGCCGCCGCGCTCGTCATCGCGCCCTTGCGCAATACCCCGGTACTGCTGCAATTGTTCGTCTGGTACGGCCTTTTGCTGCGCCTGCCGGACGCGCGCCAGGCGTGGTCGCCGCTGCCGTCCGTGCTGCTGTCGAACCGCGGGTTGGCATTGCCGGCGCTGCACGGCTGGCTGCCCTATGCGCTGGCGGCGGCGGGCGCCCTGCTGCTCGGCTGGCGCCTGCGTCATCGCCTCGGCCGAGCCGCGCCCTGGGCCGCGCTGGCGGCCACGGCGCTGGCCTGGGCGTTGTTGCCCGGCGTCACCATTGATCTGCCCGTCAAGCGCGGCTTGGGTCTGCAAGGCGGCTGGCAGCCCAGCATCGAATTCGCCGCGCTGGTGATCGGGCTGGTGGTGTTCCATGCGGCCTACATCGCCGACATCGTGCGCGCCGCCGTGCGGGCGGTGCCGGTGGGCCTGGTGGAAGCCGGCCAGGCCATGGCATTGCCCCCCTGGGGCGTGCTGCGCCACGTCGTCGCGCCCTACGCCGCGCGCGTGGCGCTGCCGCCGTATGCCAACCAGTGCCTGGCACTGGTCAAGAACAGCACCCTGGCCATCGCCATCGGCTACCAGGAACTGATGGCCGTCATCAATACCGCCATCACCCAGACCGGGCTGGCGCTGGAAGGCATCACCCTGGCCGTGGCCGTCTACCTGGGGCTGGCGTTGGCGCTGGGCGGCGCGCTGTCCGCCTGGAACGCGCGCCATGCCCGCCACGGCCCCGGCGACAGCCACGGCGCCCGCCTGGGCGAGCGCCCCGCGTTGCGCCTGCTGGACGACGACAAGCGCGGCATCGGCGGCTGGTTCGGATCGGCGCTGATGGCATTGCTGCTGGGCGCCGCCGGCTGGGCCTTGCTCGATTGGGCGCTGCTGCGCGCCGTCTGGAGCGGCAGCCCCGCCGCCTGCGCCGCCGCGGGCGCCTGCTGGGCCGCCGTGGGCGAGAACCTGCCATTGCTGCTGTTCGGCGCCATGGCGCCCGCCGACCGCGCGCAGGCGCTGGTCGCCTGCGCCGCCCTGCTCGCCGGCGTGGCGGTCGCGCTGGGGGTGGGTCGGCTCGCGGCGCGGCCACGCCTGGCGTGGATCGCGCTGATGATTGCCGTCACGCTGGCCGCGCTGGCCGGTTGGCCCTGGGGTGGCGGCGCCATCGGCCCGTTGCGCTGGAGCGGCCTGTTGGTGACGCTGATCCTGGCGATCTCCGCGCTACTGGCCGCGCTGCCGCTGGCCTTCGGCCTGGCGCTGTTGCGCCGTTCCGCCAGCCCCGGCGGGTCGCTCGCCGCCGCAGCGCTGATCGAGGCCGTGCGCGGCGTGCCGCTGGTGACGCAATTGCTGTTCGCGTCGTTCGTGCTGCCGCTGCTGCTGGGCGGCGGCGTGTCCAAGTTCGGCATGGCCCTGGCCGCGCTGACGCTGCACACCGCCTGCCTGCTGGCCGAAGTGCTGCGCGGCGCGCTGCAGGCAATTCCGCCTGGCCAAATGATGGCGGCGCGCGCGCTCGGCATGCGCCCCGCCGTCGCCTACTGGACGGTGATCTGGCCGCAGGCGCGCCGCATCGCGGCGCCGGCCGCGCTGGGCGTGTTCGTCGGCGCGGTCAAGGACACCTCGCTGGTCAGCATCATCGGCGTGTTCGACGTGCTGGGCGCGGCCAAGGCGGTGGTCGCCGGCACTGACTGGCGTGCCTACCATGTCGAGGTCTACCTGGCGGTGGCGCTGCTGTACTTCAGCGCCAGCCTGGCGTTGGCGCGCGTGGCGCGGCGCATGGAAGGAGCGGTTTCCTGATATCCTCGCCGACGCGCGCGGTGCCGCCTTCGCGGCCAAGCCTATTGGCCCCCTGCGCCCAGCCGTTCCAGCCACGCCGGACGCGGCGCCGCATCCAGCCAGTTCTTGACGATCAACCCCAGTTCGGTGTCGCCGGAGATACGCAGCCGCCGCTGGAAGAACAAGGTGTCCGCATCAGTCTCGCCGCGCATCAGCGCCAGCAGTTCCGCCACGCCCGCGCCCAGCGCCAGCTCGCAGGCCTCGCGATTCCACATTGGTCGAAAGACGCCGCCGCGCACGGTGAAGCGGCTGCACAGGCCCAGGTCCTCGATGGTGATGGCGAAGCTGCGGCCCTCCAGTTCGGGTGGCGGGCTGAGCCAGTTCAGGCGCCGCGCCAACTCCAGCCCGGCGACGAAGTGCAGCGACACCAGCGGCGCGGGCAACCGCCGCCCCAGGCGCGCGACCAGGCCCGGCACGGCGAATCGGCTGTCGCTCATAGCCCCTCCTGCCAGGCGATCCCCGACTGGCCATGGAAATAGCCATTGCAGCGGCCGATGCCGGCCGGCGGCTGCACCGCTGCCGGCGCGCGGCCGCCGCGCGCGGCGTCCAGCGCCGCGATGGCTTCGAGCGTGCCGGCCGACTGCGGGCTGACGCGCAGCACGTCGGCGCCCATGTCGGCCAGGTACGCGGCCTGGTCCAGCAGGTCGAGGCAGGCGGCCGACTGCACCTGGATGCCGTTGATCGCCAGGAACTCGCGCGATTCACGCGTGCGCATGTCCAGGCCATCGGGATGCTCGATGCAGCGGAAGCCGCACTCGTCCTTCTTCAACCGGAAGTGGCGCGCGGTGAAGCAGCGCGCCGAGAACGCCAGCGCCATGCGGCCCCACACCATGATCTCGGCCTGCAACCCGGCCGGCCGCTCGGCCAGCAGCCGCGCCAGCGCATTGACGTGCATTTCCAGCGGCGCCACGAAGCGGGTCGCGCCGCGCGCGGCCAGCCATTCCAGCGTGCCGCCGTGGTAGGCGTTCATGTGCGGACCGGCTACGAACGGCCGGCCGCCCAGGTGGCGCATGGCGCCGGCCTCGCCAGCCTCGACCATGAAATCCCGCTGCTCGCACAGGCGTCGCAGGGCCGAGGCTTCGGCGCCGGTCTCGATCAGGGTGCGGCCGGACAGCACCACTTCCTTGCCGGCGGCCGCGAGGTCGCGCGCCAGGTCGAGCCAGTCGTCGGCGCGCAATTCGTGGCGCCGGCTACAGACGGTTTCGCCGACGTAAAGGATATCGGCCGGACTGTCGGCCAGTTCAGCGTAGAACGCCAGCGTACGCTGGCGCGGCCAGTAGTACAGCAACGGTCCGACCGAGATGCGGAAAGCCTTGGGTTTCATTTCCATGGACGTTCGAATGCGCCTTGCGTGACTTGGGATCCCTCGGCATGGCGCGCCAGCATGGCGTTCCATTCGGGACGGGGGGAATAGCGGTTGGGATCGGCGTGCGCGCTGTCGAGCGCGGCGCGCAGCGTGGACACCACCTGCGTGACGTAGGCCGGGCTGCGCTGGCGTCCTTCTATCTTGATCGCCGCCACGCCCATCTCGGCCAGTTTGGGCAAGAGGCCGATGGCGTTCAGGCTGGTCGGTTCCTCCAGCGCATGGTCGGCATGGCCGTCGACCTCGAAGCGCCCCTTGCACAGCGTCGGATAGGCGGCGGCCTCGCCAGGCCCATAGCGGTCGATCAGGATGCCGTTCAGGCGCGCATCCAGGCGGCCGTCCTGCTCGACCCAGCGCACCGCGCTGGCGGGCGAACAGACGCCCTTGTTGTTGGGCGAATCGCCCGTGGCGTACGACGACAACAGGCAGCGCCCTTCGGCCATGACGCACAGGCTGCCGAAGCCGAACACCTCGACCTCGACGCTGACGTTGGCACAGATGCGGGCGATCTCGGCCAGCGTCAGCACGCGCGGCAGCACCACCCGGTGAATGCCGAATTGCTCCTTCATGAGTTCGATCGCGTCGGTGTGGGTGGCCGAGCCCTGCACCGATAGGTGCAGGCGCAGGTCGGGATAGCGGTCGCGGGCATACGCCAGCAGGCCGGCATCGGCCATGATGACCGCATCCGCGCCCAGCCCGTGCGCGGCATCGACAGCCTCGCGCCATTCATGGCCGCGGCCGGCCTGCACGAAGGTGTTGATGGCGAACAGCACCTTGCGTTGCCGGCTGTGCGCCAGTTCGACGCCGGCGCGGATGTCGCTTTCGGTGAAATTGAGCCCGGCGAAGTTGCGGGCGTTGGTGGCGTTCTTCAGGCCCAGGTAGACGGTGTCTGCGCCTGCCTCGATCGCCGCCTTCAGCGCGGCCAGGCTGCCGGCCGGCGCCACGAGTTCCAGGGGGGAGGTTCGGGTTTGCATGCCGGCCAGTCTAGGGGCCGGCGCGGCGGGTGGCCTTGTCGCAGATCAAACCGTCCGGCGGCGGCGCGCCACGCCGCGCAATTTCAGGCCGGATCGTCGCCGTGCAGGCCGTGCTCGACGGCGTAGACCGCGACCTGCACGCGGCTGGTGAGGTTCAGCTTCTTCAACACGTTCTGCACGTGGATCTTGACCGTGCTTTCGCTGACGTCGAGTTCGCGCGCGATGACCTTGTTGCTGGCGCCGCGCGCCAGGCACTGCACGATCTGGCGTTCGCGCGCCGTCAGGCGATGACGCTCGGCCTGGCCGGCCGGCGCCTGCGCGGCCAGGCTGGCCTGGCCTCGGAATTGTTCGACCAGCTTGGCCGTCATGCTCTCGGCGATGACGGGTTCGCCGGCCGCGGCGCGGCGGATGGCCGACGTCAGGGCCTCGGCGTCGATGTTCTTGAGCAGATAGCCGCGGGCGCCGTCGCGCAGCGCCTGGCCCAGCTCGTCGGCTTCTTCCGACACGGTGAGGATGATCACCGCACAGGAAGGCAGATCCTGCGTCAGCAGTTGCAGCGTCTCCAGCCCCGACAGGCCCGGCATGTTCAGATCCAGCAGCACCACGTCGGGCTTGAGTTCCTTGGCGCGCTTCAGGCCTTCGACGCCATCGCCGGCCTCGGCCACGATCTCGAAATCGGGCTGGCGCTGCAGCAGCAGGCGCATGCCCGAACGGAACAGGGTGTGGTCATCGACGAGCAGGATACGGATGGGCATGGTCTTGAAAGGGTCAGGCGGCCTGGCGTTCGGCGTCGGGCAACGTCAAGGCAATGCGCGTGCCGCCGCCGGGCCGGGATTTCATTGTAATCAAGGCATGCATCCGGGCGGCGCGTTCGCGCATGATGTGCAGGCCGACGTGGGCCTCGCCGCGCTGCGCCACTTCGTCCGGATCGTAGCCCTGGCCGTTGTCGGCGATCAGCAGGTTGAAATCGCGGTCGTTGCGCACCACCACGTCGACCCGGTCCGCCTCGGAGTGCTTGCGCACGTTCGACAGCGCTTCCTGCAGGATGAACAGCACCTGCAATTGCTGCTCCGGGGCCAGCGGCGCGCCGACGCCCTGGCTGAAGGCCAGCTCGGTGCGCGTGCCGGTCTGGCGGCGGAAACGTTCGACCGTGTCCTGGATGGCGGTCTTCAGGTCGCCCTGGCCCAGCTTGTCGCGGAAGTTGGTGAGCAGCTCGCGCACGTCCTTGTAGCTTTCGTCCACGCCGGTGCGCAGCAGCGGCAGGATTTCCTCGACCTCGGCCTGGTCGCCGCGCCTGACGGCCGCGTCCAGCAGCTGCAATTGCAGGTTCAGGAAGTTCAAGCCCTGCGCCAGGCTGTCGTGCAGCCCCTGCGCCACCAGGCCGCGCTCCTGCACCACCGCCAGCTGGCGCGCCTGGGCGCCCAGGCGGCGGTTGTCCAGCGCCACGCCCAGGTGCTGCCCCAGGGTTTCCAGCAGTTGCGAATCGGACGGCGCCAGCTTGCGCTGGCTGCGAAAATGCAGCGAGTACGAGCCCAGCACCTCGTCGCGCGTGACGATGCGGAACACCGCCACGCTGGCGAAGCCGTCGCGCTGGCAGTTCAGGTCCATCTGCGGCGGCGCCTGGCGAAAATCCTGGATCACGACGACGCCGGCCTGGCGCGTGGCCACGCCGCAATAACAGTCGTCGACCCGCATGCAGTGCTCGGACTCGACCAGTTCCTCGGACAGCCCCACCGACACCACTAGGTTGAGCTTTTCGTTGTCGGGATCGAGCGCGCGGATGCTGCCGCCTTCGGCGTCGAACTGCAGCATGACGCGGCGCAGGAAGCCCTGGCACATTGCCTCGATCTCGTTGGGCTGGTTCAGGAACGCCGCCATGTCGTACAGCGCGCCGATGTCGCGGTTCTGCGCCGCGAGCTGGGCGGTCTTTTCGCCCACCCGCTGTTCCAGGCCGGTGTACAGGCTCTGCAATTCGTCGGCCATGCGGTTGAAGCCGCGCGCCAGCACGCCGAATTCATCCTGGCTCTCGACCGGCAGGCGGGTGCTGAACTCGCGCGCCGCCATGCGCTGCAGGCCGTCGCGCAGGCGCAGCACGGGCGCGATGATCCACAGGTACAGCAGGTAGATCATGGCCAGGGTGCCGGCGCTGGCGATGGCCGCCAGCACGCCCTGCGACAGCCGCAGCGAGGTGGTCTTGCCGGCGTTGTCCTGTTCGATCATGCGCACCAGCTCGTCGGCGCGGGCAACGAAATCGGGCAGCGTCTCCAGGTATTCGGCCGCATCCTCGCGGGCGATGGCGCGCAACGCCGCCGGCCGCATGATGTCGCGCCAGTAGTCGGCCACGCCCAGCCAATGCTGGCGGATGGTCGGATCGTTGGGAATGAACAGCGGCCGGGCCGGGTTGCCGCGCGCCAGGCGGGCGATGGTGTCGTCCATCAACTGCACCTGCTCTTCGGTGCGCGCCTGGCGCCCGGCCTCGGGCCGCATCAGCTCCACCGCCACCCTATTGGCGCGCATGCGCAGGCTGCTGGTGTCGTTGATGGCCGCGCCCGCGCCTTCCAGCTGCCACGACAGCCACAGCGTCAGGCCGATCATGCCGAGCACCACGATCAACGCGACCAGCGAACTGGCGACGATGCGCGTCGACAGCCGGTGGCGTGGCGACGGCAGGCCCTGGGCGTCGGAAGGGGAATCGGGTGTGGTCATGGACTGGGCTTGCGCGCGGGCGTGCCTGAAGCGGGTTGGGCGGTTGCCAGCCGTGAGGCGCACGCCGCGCGGCTGGCAGACTCCAGTGTAGTCGTTCCGCTCAACCCTGCCGCACCGCCCGGACGATGAAATCGGCCACCGCGGCCGGGTCGTCCAGGGGCAGGCAAGGCAGGTCCGTGGTCAGCGCGGCGTCGGTCACGATCGCCAGGAAGCCGGCGTCCTCGGCATGCAGCGGCGGCTTGCCCAGCGCCGGGCGGTAGACCTCGATGCGGGGAATGGCGGCCTGCTTGAAGCCCTCCACCAGCACCAGGTCGGCCGGCGCCAGGCGGGCCACCTGCTCGGCCAGCGACGGCTCGGGCGCGCCGCGCAGCTCGTGCACGATGGCATAGCGGAACGGCGACGCCACCATCACCTCCTGCGCGCCGGCCTGGCGAAAGCGCGCGCTGTCCTTGCCGGGCGGCTCCATTTCGAAATCGTGGTGGCTGTGCTTGATGACGCTGACCTTCAGGCCGCGCGCGCCCAGCAGCGGCAGCATGGCCTCGATCAGGGTGGTCTTGCCGCTGCCTGAGCGGCCGGCGATGCCGAAAACGGGGGTCATGCGGGCTCCGTGAACAAGGGACAGACGATGGGCAGGAACGCGTCCGCCCGGGCCGAGTATGCCAGCAAAGCGCCCGCCACCAGGTCGAAGTACCAGCCGTGCAGGGTCAGGTCGCCGGCCTGCAGGCGCCGTTGCACGCACGGCAGCGCCTCCAGGTTGCGCAGCGAGATCAGGATGGAGGCCTGCTCGCAGGCGCGCCGGTGCTCCGCCAGCGATGCCGCCGGCATGTCGCTCAACACGCGCTGGCGCGCCGGCTCGGCGATATCCATCCAGCGATTCAGGTAGTCCGGTTCGCCGTCGGCGCGCGCCGGCCGCTCCATCAGCGCGCGGATGCCGCCGCACTGGGCATGGCCCAGCACGATGATGCGGCTGACCTTCAACTGCTCGACCGCGAACTGGATCGCGGCCAGCACGCCGTGGTGACCCTGGTCGCGGTCGGGCGGCGGCACCAGGTTGGCGACGTTGCGCACGGTGAAGATGTCGCCCGGATCGCAGCCCAGCAGCATGGCCGGATCGACCCGCGAATCGCAGCAGCCCACCAGCAGCGTGCTGGGGTGCTGGCCGTCGCGCAGGTTGCGGTACAGCGACGGCGCCTCTTCGTAGTATTGATGCTGGAAGCGCTGGAAGCCGTCCACCAGCCGTTCGATGTCGCGCATGGTTCAGCCTCCGGTCTGCGACATGAAACGCACGATGCGCTCGGGCCGGGTGGTGAATTCGTGGCGTTCCGGCTTGGCGGCGATGCCGGCGCGGATCGCCCGTTCCAGGTCGGTGTCGCTGGCGCCCTCGCGCAGCAGCCGCCCCAGCGGCACCTGGTCTTCCTGGCCCAGGCACAGGTAGAGGGTGCCGTCCACGCCCAGCCGCACGCGGTTGCAGGCGGCGCAGAAATGGCGCGACATGGGCGTGATGACGCCCAGCACCGGCGCGCCGCCGCCGCTGCTCCAGTAGCGCGCCGGGCCCGCGCCCTGCCCCGCCAGCGCCGGCACCAGGCCGGCGTCGGCCGCCAGCCGCGCGCCCAGCGCGCCGAGGTCGGCATGGGCATAGCGGCGGCCGCAATCGCCCACCGGCATCGGCTCGATCAGGCGCAGGATGAAGCCTTGCGCCAGCGCGTAGTCCAGCAGCCGGCGCACGTCGGCCTCGGGCGTGGCGGCATGCACCACGCTGTTGAGCTTGATCGGCGCGAAACCGGCCTCGCGCGCGGCCCGCAGCCCGGCCAGCACGGCATCCAGGCAATCGCGGCCGGTGATGCGGTCGAACGCGGCCGCGTCCAGCGTGTCCAGGCTGATGTTGAGACGGTCGACGCCGGCCGCGCGCAACGCGGCGGCATGGCGCGCCAGCTGGGTGCCGTTGGTCGACAGCGACAGGTCGTCCACCCCTGGCAGCGCGGCCATCGCCGCCGCCAGGTCGGCCACGCCGCGGCGCAGCAGCGGTTCGCCGCCCGTCAGCCGCACGCGTCGCACGCCCAGGCCGGCGAACAGGCCCGCCAGTCGCGCCATCTCGTCGTGGCGCAGCCAGTTGGACGGTTCCTCGAAGCCCTTGAAGCCCTTGGGCATGCAATAGCCGCAGCGCAGGTCGCAGCGGTCGGTGACCGAGACCCGCAGGTAGTCGATACGGCGGCCGAAGCCGTCGATCAGCCCCCGCGGCGCGGCGGACGCCATGGCGGCGACCGTGGCCGCCGGGGCCACCGCCAGGGCGGGCGCGGCTGTCATGACGGGCTCCCGAACACCCGGTCATCCTCGGCCGCGCCCAGGTCGATGCCGCGCACGTCGGCGCGCTCCACCAGCAGCCGGGCATACTGGCGCCAGGCGGTGTCGCGGCTGGCGGCGGCCAGGGCCGAGGCGATCGATTCGCGCACCTGCTCGAACGGCAGCAGGCGCCCTTCGATGCGCCGCGTCACGCGCACGATGTGCAGCCCGTGTCGGGTCTCCAGCACCTGCGGCAGCAAGCCGCCTGCCGGCAAGGCGAACACCGCCTTCTCGAATTCGGGCACGGTGTCGCCGCGCCCCAGCTGCCCCAGGTTGCCGCCCACCGCCGCCGACGGGCAGTTGGACTGCCGCCGCGCCACCTCGGCAAAGCCGGAGGGGTCGGCCAGCAGGTCCGCCAGCACCGCGCTGGCGTGGGCCCGCAGCATGTCCAGGTTGACCCCGGGGGTGACCTGGAACAGGATGTGGTCGGCCTCGATCAGCTCGCCCACGATGAAGCGCTGCGGATTGGCCTGGTAGTAGCGGCGGCAGGCCGCCTCGTCGGCCTCGGGCGCCTGGGCCTGGCGGGCCAGCAAGGCGCCGATGGCGTCGTCTTCGGACAAGGGCTCCGATTCCGACCCCAGCCCCAGCCGCGCCGCCTCGTCCAGCAGCACCCGCCGCAGCACCAGCGCCGTGGTGGCGGCGCGCATCGGGTTGGGCGCGTCCGCATGCAGCGGCAGTTCTTGTTCCATGTCGGCGTCGGTCAGTTCGACGCCATTGATGGTCACAGGCATGTCGGCCTCCTTGCCGCTCAGCGCGGGCGCACCAGTTGCCAGGCGCGGCCCAGGTAACCCACCGACGCGAAGCCGCTCCACACGTGCACCAGGCGCGTGAACGGGAAGATCACGAACAGGGTCAGGCCCATGAACAGGTGCGCCTTGAACAGCGGCGGCACGTCGGCCACGAAGCTGGCGGCGTCGCCACGGAAGGTCACGATGTGCTGCGCCCAGTTCATCAGGCGCACCATCATCTCGCCATCCATGTGGCCGGCCGACAGCGCGATGGTCGACAGGCCCAGCAGCAGCGTCACCAGGATCCACAGCAGCAACAGCTTGTCGCCGGGCCGGGTGGTCTTGCGGATGCGCGGGTCGCTCAGGCGGCGGTGGATCAGGATCAAGAGGCCGATCAGGCACAGCCCGCCCATGACGCCGCCGGCCACCATGGCGACGGTCTGCTTGAGCGTGTGCGACACGCCCAGCGTGTCCCACACCGCCACCGGGGTCAACAGGCCCGCCAGGTGGCCGAAGAACAGCCCCAGGATGCCGACGTGGAACAGGATGTTGCCCAGCCGCAGCTGGCCGCGATGCAGCAGCTGCGAGCTGTCGGTCTTCCAGGTGTACTGCTCGCGCTCGAAGCGCGCCAGGCTGCCCAGCAGGAACACCGTCAGGGCAATGTAGGGGTAGATGCCGAAGAAGAACTGGTTCAGGGAATTCATGATGCGTGTCCTGGAAATTAGCGGGTGACCGGCGCGCGGGGATAGAAGCGCACGGCCTGCGCGCCGTCGCCCGAGAACGGGCGCAGCAGCGGCTCGACGCCGTCGGCGCCGGCGCCGAAGGTCTCCATGGCCTCGTCCATGTCGCGCACCGGCGGCGCGGTCTGTTTGCGCGGCGTGACCCGCGACAGCCCGCGCAGCACGACGAAGACGCTGGCGTACGGGCTCTCGTTGCGCGCCAGGCGCGAGCCGATGGCGGCCAGCACGTGGATGGCGTCGTCCAGCAGGTCCCGCGCCACGGCCGGGTCGATCACGCCCAGGAACTCCAGGAACAGCGGCACGTGGTCCGGCAGTTCCGACACCACCGGCTCGAAGCCGTGCTGGCGGTAGGTCTCGAGCAGGTCGACCATGGCCTGGCCACGGTCGCGGCTTTCGCCATGCACGTGCTCGAACAGGTGCAGCGAATGGGCGCGGTTGCGGTCGAAGGTGGCGACGTAGGCTTCCTGCAGCGCGATCAGGTCCTGGCTGGCCAGGTGGCCAATCAGCGGTTGCAGGGTTTCCTCGGCCTCGGGATGGGCGGCCAGGGCGGCCTCGACCTCGGTCAGGGCGTCGAGCAGCTCCTGTTCGGGGTAGCAGAGCAGCGCGGAAAGCAGTCGATAAAGGCTCATAATGTTCTCCGGTCTCAGGCCGCGGCCTTCTTGCGCGACTTCGGCATGTCGATGAAGATCTCGCTGCCCTGCGGCTTGCGGCCGAACAGCGTGCCTTCCGAGACGCCGCCCGAGCAGCCGTTGCCGAAGGTGAAGCCGCAGCTGCCCTTCTCGTTGAAGCTGTCCTCGACGATTTCCTTGTGGCTGCTGGGCACCACGAAGCGGTCCTCGTAGTTGGCGATGGCCATGATGCGGTACATGTCCTGCACGGTTTCTTCCGACAGGCCGACCTGTTCCAGCAGGGCCGTATCGCGTTCGCCGTGCACGGTCTCGGCGCGCTTGTAGGCGCGCATCGCCAGCATCCGCTCCAGCGCCTGCAGCACCGGGGCTTCCTTGCCCGCGGTCAGCAGGTTGGCCAGGTAGCGCACCGGGATGCGCAGGCTGGCCACGTCCGGGATCATGGCGCTGGTGCCGAGCGTGCGCTGCGGCATCTTGCCGGCCTCGGCCGCGGTCTGGATCGGCGACAGCGGCGGGATGTACCAGACCATCGGCAGCGTGCGGTATTCCGGATGCAGCGGGAAGGCGACGCGCCATTGCACCGCCATCTTGTAGACCGGCGACTGGCGCGCGGCTTCCAGCCAGGATTCCGGGATGCCCTGCTCGCGCGCCGCGGCGATCACCTCGGGCGAATGCGGGTCCAGAAACAAGTCCAGCTGCGATTCGTACAGGTCCTGCTCGTTGCCGACGGCGGCGGCGCGCTCGATCTGGTCGGCGTCGTACAGCATCACGCCCAGGTAGCGGATGCGGCCCACGCAGGTTTCCGAGCACACGGTCGGCTGGCCGGCCTCGATGCGCGGATAGCAGAAGGTGCACTTCTCGGCCTTGCCGCTGTGCCAGTTGTAGTAGATCTTCTTGTACGGGCAACCCGAGATGCACATGCGCCAGCCGCGGCACTTGTCCTGGTCGACCAGCACGATGCCGTCATCCTCGCGCTTGTAGATCGAGCCCGACGGGCAGCTGGCGACACAGGCCGGGTTCAGGCAGTGTTCGCACAGGCGCGGCAGGTACATCATGAAGGTGTTCTCGAAGGTCGAGTACATCTCCTTCTGCACGCCCTCGAACAGGGCGTCGCGGCTGCGCGCGGCGAATTCGCCGCCCAGGTCGTCTTCCCAGTTGGGGCCCCATTCGATCTTGTCCATCTTCTTGCCGGTCAGCACCGACACCGGGCGCGCGGTGGGCGGCGTCTGCGACAGCGGCGCGTTCTTCAGGTGCTCGTAGTCGAAGGTGAACGGCTCGTAGTAGTCGTCGATCTGCGGCAGGTTGGGGTTGGCGAACAGGTTGGCCAGGATGCGCAGCTTGCCGCCCTGGCGCGGTTCCAGCTTGCCGGCCGCCGTGCGGCGCCAGCCGCCCTGCCACTTCTCCTGGTTCTCCCATTCCTTGGGATAGCCGATGCCGGGCTTGGTCTCGACGTTGTTGAACCAGGCGTACTCGACGCCGTCGCGGCTGGTCCAGACGTTCTTGCAGGTGACCGAGCAAGTGTGGCAGCCGATGCACTTGTCCAGATTCAGCACCATGCCGATTTGGGCGCGTATCCTCATGATTGCTTCTCTTCCTGTTGCGTTTGGACGGCGGGATCTTCGACCAGCGGGCCTTCCAGCCAGTCCACTTTCTTCATCTTGCGCAGCACCACGAATTCGTCGCGGTTGGCGCCCACGGTGCCGTAGTAGTTGAAGCCGTAGGCCTGCTGGGCGTAGCCGCCGATCATGTGGGTCGGCTTGAGCACGGTGCGCGTCACCGAGTTGTGGATGCCGCCGCGCTTGCCGCTGGTCTCCGCGCCCGGCACGTTCACGATCTTTTCCTGGGCGTGGTACATCAGGCACATGCCGACCGGCACGCGCTGGCTCACCACCACCCGCGCGGTCAGCGTGCCGTTGACGTTGAACACCTCGACCCAGTCGTTGTCGACCAGCCCGGCCTGCTTGGCCTCGGCCTCGGAGATCCACACGTGGGGACCGCCGCGGCTCAGGGTCAGCATGCGCAGGTTGTCGGAATAGGTGCTGTGGATGCCCCACTTCTGGTGCGGCGTCAGCCAGTTCAGCACCAGTTCCTTTTCGCCGTTGGGATAGCGGCCCAGCATCGGCGCCACGGTCTTGGTGTCGATGGCCGGCTTGTAGACGCACGAACCCTCGCCGAAATCCAGCATCCAGCGGTGGTCCTGGTAGAACTGCTGGCGGCCGGTCAGGGTGCGCCATGGGATCAGCTCGTGCACGTTGGTGTAGCCGGCGTTGTAGCTGACCTCTTCGCTTTCCAGGCCCGACCAGGTCGGCGCCGAGATGATCTTGCGCGGCTGCGCCTGGATGTCGCGGAAGCGGATCTTGTCGTGCTCGCGGCCCACCGCCAGGTGGGTGTGGTCGCGGCCGGTGATCTTGCCCAGCGCTTCCCAGGCCTTGACCGACACGTGGCCATTGGTCTCGGGCGCGAAGGTCAGGATCATTTCGGCGGCGTCGATGGCGCTGTCCAGCCGCGGCCGGCCCTGGCTCACGCCGGGTTCTTCGACGCGCTCGTTGATGCCGGCCAGCTCGCCGACTTCGTGCTCGGTGTTCCAGTTGATGCCCTTGCCGCCGTTGCCCAGCTTGTCCAGCAGCGGACCGACCGAGGTGAACTTGCGGTAGATGTCGTTGTAGTCGCGCTCGACCACGGTCATGTTGGGCGCGGTCTTGCCCGGCACCAGGTCGCATTCGCCCAGCTTCCAGTCCTTGGGCTCGAAGGCCTGCCCCAGTTCCCCCGGGGTGTCGTGCATCAGCGGCGTCAGCACCAGGTCGCGGCGCTTGCCCAGGTAGGGGCCGCCGATGTCGCTGAACTTCCTGGCCAGCAGCTTGTAGATCTCCCAGTCGGTCTTGCTTTCCCAGAGCGGTTGCACGGCTTCGCTCAAGGGATGGATGAAGGGGTGCATGTCGGACGTATTGAGGTCGTCCTTCTCGTACCAGGTGGCCGTCGGCAGCACGATGTCACCGTACAGGCAGGTGGTGCTCATGCGGAAGTCCAGCACCGTCAACAGGTCGAGCTTGCCCTCGGCCGCGTCTTCCTGGTAGTTGACTTCGACCGGCTTGATGGCGTCGGCCTCGTCGCCAAACACCGCGTTCTGCGTGCCCAGCAGGTACTTCAGGAAGTACTCGTGGCCCTTGCCGCTGGAGCCCAGGATATTCGAGCGCCACACGAACATGTTGCGCGGGAAGTTGGCGGGATCGTCCGGGTCTTCGCACGACATGCGCAGCTCGCCGGACTTGAGCTGCTCGACGGCGTGCGCCACCGGGTCCTTGCCGGCGGCTTCGGCCTGCGCGGTCAGGTCCAGCGGATTGGTGCGCAGCTGCGGCGCCGACGGCAGCCAGCCCATGCGCTCGGCGCGGGCGTTCAGGTCGATCATGCTGAGATCGCCATAGCGGCCGCGGTCGGCGGTCGGGCCCAGCACCTCTTGTACGTTGAGCTTTTCATGGCGCCACTGGCTGGTATGGGCGTAGAAGAACGAGGTGCCGTTCATCTGGCGCGGCGGACGCACCCAGTCGGAGGCGAACGCCAGCGGCGCCCAGCCGAACTGCGGCCGCAGCTTTTCCTGGCCCACGTAGTGGGCCCAGCCGCCGCCGCTCTTGCCGACGCAGCCGCACATCATCAGCATGTTGATGATGCCGCGGTAGATCATGTCCATGTGATACCAGTGGTTCAGGCCGGCGCCGACGATGACCATCGACTTGCCTTCGGTATCGTGGGCGTTCTGGGCGAACTCGCGCGCCACCTGGATCACCTGCGCGCGCGGCACGCCGGTGTGTTTTTCCTGCCAGGCCGGGGTATAGGGCACGTCGTCGTCATAGGACGTGGCCACGTTGCCACCGCCCAGGCCGCGATCCAGGCCGTAGTTGGCCATCTGCAGGTCGTACACCGTGGCCGCCAGGGCCTCGCTGCCGTCGGCCAGGCGGATGCGGCGCACCGGCACGTTGCGCACCAGCACTTCATCGTGCTCGGCGCCGAAGTACGGGAAGCCCACGCCGACCACGGCGTCGGCGCCATCGACCAGGCTCAGACGCGGCTCGATCGCGCGGCCGCTGCCGCCGTCACGGGCTTCCAGGTTCCAGCGGCCGACCTTCTCGCCGCCGTTGACCGCGCCCTCGCCCCAGCGAAAGCCGATGCTGCCGTTGGGCGCCACCAGGTCGCCGCTGGTTTCGTCGAACACCAGCGTCTTCCAGTCGGGATTGTTCTGCTCGCCCAGCGCGCCGTCCAGCTGCGAGGCGCGCAGGAAGTGGTCGGGCGCGTAAAAGCCGTCGCGCTCCTTGAGCAGCACCAGCATCGGCATGTCGGTGTAGCGCCGCACGTAGTCGCGGAAATAGGCCGAGGCGCCCGACAGGTGGAATTCCTTGAGGATGACGTGGCCCATGGCCATCGCCAGCGCGGCGTCGGTGCCCTGCTTGGGCGCCAGCCAGATGTCGCCGAACTTGACCATTTCGCCGAAGTCGCTGGACACGGCCACCGTCTTGGTGCCCTTGTAGCGGACCTCGGTGTAGAAGTGGGCGTCCGGGGTGCGGGTCTGGGGCACGTTCGAGCCCCACACCATCAGGTAGGTCGAGTTGTACCAGTCGGCCGATTCCGGCACGTCGGTCTGTTCGCCCCAGATCTGCGGGCTGGCCGGCGGCAGGTCGCAGTACCAGTCGTAGAAGCTCAGGCAGGCGCCGCCCAGCAGGCTCAGGTAGCGGGCGCCGGCGGCGTAGCTGACCATCGACATGGCGGGAATCGGCGAAAAGCCGATGAGGCGGTCGGGGCCGAACTTCTTGATGGTGTAGGCGTTGGCGGCGGCGATCATCTCGGTCGCCGTGTCCCAGTCCGTGCGCACGAAGCCGCCCAGGCCGCGCACAGACTTGTAGCGCCTGGCGCGCGCCGGATCCTGGCTGATCCATTCCCAGGCCGCGATCGGGTCCATGGTCTTGCGCGCCTCGCGCCACATTTCCATCAGGCGGCCGCGCATCATCGGGTACTTCACGCGCTGCGCCGAATAGACGTACCAGCTGTAGGACGCGCCACGCGGACAGCCGCGCGGCTCGTGGTTGGGCAGGTCCGGGCGGGTGCGCGGGTAGTCGGTCTGCTGGGTTTCCCAGGTGATCAGGCCGTTCTTGACGTACACCTTCCACGAGCACGAGCCGGTGCAGTTGACCCCGTGGGTCGAGCGCACCACCTTGTCGTGCTGCCAGCGGGCGCGATAGGCGTTTTCCCACTTGCGGTCTTCGTTGACCACTTCGCCGTGACCGTCCGCGTAGGTGGATTTCACCCGCGACATGAACTTCAACCGGTCCAGAAAATGACTCATTGCGTTTCTCCAAGAGCGCCGGCCCGGCCGGCGCGTACTGCAATCTGTGCTGTCAAAATCACTTTAGTGGTCGCCCGCCCCGCCGACCATTCGCCGGTGGCACAGGGCGGGCGCGGCAGAGTGACTAGTCACCCCGGCCAACCCTGCCGTCAGCAGGGCACGGGCGCGTTGCGGCGCGCGTAGTACCACCAGGTGATCAGCACGCAGGTGGCGTAGAAGCCGATGAAGCAATACAGGGCCGCCTGGGCGCTGCCGGTCAGCTCCAGCGAGGTGCCGAAGCTGCGCGGGATGAAAAAGCCGCCATAGGCGCCGATCGCGCCGGAAAAGCCCAGCACCGCGGCCGATTCGCGCGCCGCGTCGGTCAGGGCCTGCTTCTGCGCGGCCTCGCCCTTGCCGTGCGCGGCCTGGGTGCGCTCGCGCAGGAAGATCACCGGAATCATGCGGAAGGTCGAGCCGTTGCCCACGCCGGTCAGCGCGAACAGCACGATGAACATGGCCAGGAAGCCGTTGAAGTCGCCGCCCTGCCCGTTCAGCGGCAGGAACATCACCACGCCCAGCACCGCGGCGATCATGCCGATGAAGGTGAACAGCGTGACGCGCGCCCCGCCCAGCTTGTCCGAGACCCAGCCGCCCACCGGCCGCGTCAGCGAGCCGACCAGCGGCCCCAGGAAGGCGTAGGTGGTCGGATCGACCTGCGGGAACAGCGTCTTGGTCAGCATGGCGAAGCCGGCCGAAAAGCCGATGAACGAGCCGAAGGTGCCGACATACAGCCAGCACATCAGCCAGTTGTGCTTGCGCTTGAAGATCACCGCCTGGTCGGCGAACGAGGCGCGCGCATCGGCGATGTCGTTCATGCCGAACCATGCCGCGAGCGAGGCCAGCGCGATGGGAATGACCCAGATGAAGCCCGCGTTCTGCAGCCACAGGCTGCGCTGCGCGCCGCCGGCGGTAATCGTCTGCGGCTCGCCGCCGAGGGCGCCGAACACGCCCATCGAGATCACCACCGGCACCACGAACTGCACCAGCGACACGCCCAGGTTGCCGATACCGGCATTAAGGCCGGTGGCCAGGCCTTTCTTGTCCTTGGGAAAGAAGAAGCTGATGTTGGCCATGCTGGAGCTGAAGTTGCCGCCGCCCAGGCCGCACAGCAGCGCCAGGATCAGCAGCGTCGGGAACGAGGTGGTCGGGTCGCGCAACGCAAAGCCCATGCCCAGCGCCGGGATCAGCAGCGAGGCGGTCGAGATCGCGGTCCACTTGCGGCCGCCGAACACCGGCACCAGGAACGAATAGAAGATGCGCAGCGTGGCGCCCGACAGGGCCGGCAGCGCGGTCAGCCAGAACATCTGGTTCTTGGACAGCATGAAGCCGGCGCGGTCGAGGTTGACCACCACCACGCTCCACAGCATCCAGATGCTGAACGCCAGCATCAGCGCGGGAATGGAAATCCACAGGTTGCGGTTGGCGATGCGGGCGCCGGTCTGTTTCCAGAAGCCGGGGTTTTCCGGCTCCCAGCGCGCCAGGACATGGGAAGTCATAGGTGTTCTCCGGTTGGGGTCAGGCGGCTTGGCGCCGCGCGGTGGCGGCGCTTTCGGGCCGGAAACTGAAATGCATGAAGATGAGCGAGACGCAGACCGTGCCGTACAGCAGCATGAAGGCGCTGGAACGCACGCCGGTCAGGTCCAGCAGCACGCCGAACAGGATCGGCAGGATGAAGCCGCCCAGGCCGCCGGCCAGGCCGACGATGCCCGAGACCGCGCCGATGTTCTGGCCGAATTCATCCGAGATGAACTTGAAGACCGAGGCCTTGCCAATCGCCATGGCGATGCCGACGATGAACAGCAGGATGGTGAAGCTGACCGGCCCCAGGGCGATGTCGAACTGGCGCGGGCCGCCGGTGGTCAGGACGGTGAAGTGCGTCTGCGGATAGCTGAGGATGAAGAACGCCACCCAGCACACCCACATCACCCACCAGGTGGTCTTGTAGGCGCCGTAGCGGTCCGAGATCCAGCCGCCCATGGCGCGCAGCACGCCGCCCGGCAGCGAGAAGCACGCGGCCAGCAGCGCCGCCAGCTTCATGTCGAAGCCGTATTCGCCGATGTAGTACTTGGTCATCCAGAGCGCCAGGGCCACGTAGCCGCCGAACACCACCGAGTAGTACTGGCAGTAGCGCCACACGCGCGGGTCCTTCAGCATCGCGAATTGCGCCTTCAGGCTGGCGCCGCCGGCCACCCGGTGCGACGGATCCGAGGCCGAGAACAGCCAGAACAGGATCGCCGTCACCAGGAGCGCCACCGCGTACACCTGCGGCACGATCACCCAGGCGCCGCCAGCGGCGGCGATCAGCGCCGGCGCCACGAACTTGGTGATGGCCGAGCCCGAATTGCCGGCGCCGAACACGCCCATGGCCAGGCCCTGCTTGTTGCGCGGGAACCAGCGCGCCACGTAGGGCGTGCCGACCGAGAACGAGCCGCCGGTCAGGCCCACGAACAGCGCCAGCACCAGGAATTGCCAGTACTCGGTGGCGTAGGACAGCAGCCAGATCGGCACCACCGCCAGCAGCATCAGCACGAAGAACACCGGCCGGCCGCCGTAGCGGTCGGTCCAGATGCCCAGCGGCACGCGCACCAGGGAGCCGGTCAGCACCGGCATGGCGGCCAGCAGGCCGAACTCGGTCTCGGACAGGCCGAGCTGCGTCTTGATGGGAATGCCCAGCACCGCGAAGATCATCCATACCGCGAAGCAGATGGTGAAGGCGAAGGTGCTGGATACCAGGACCCGCATGGGCGCGCTGGCCGAGGGGTGGGTTGATGCCATGGTGGTTCTCGCTTTTTTGCACACGGAATACGACAGCCCCAAGCCTAGGCATCCGCGCCTGCCGCCACCATTCGCCGGCCGACCATATCGGCGCCGCCGATGTGACTAGTCACCCCGGAAAAGCCGCCGCGTTTGCGCGGGATCAAATCCACGCGATGGGCCGAAAGCCTTCTTGGGCATTAATATGTATTTCAAATACACATTCAAAATCACCCCGCCGGCTACTGGTCAAAGGTCATCATGTCCACCCTGCTCACCCTGGAAGAACCCGCCGCCGACGGCGCCCCGCGGCCGAATTGGCGCGCCTTCACCGAAATGGGCTTTCGCCCGCTGTACCTGGCTGGCTGCGCCTGGGCGTTGCTGTCGGTGCTGCTATGGGTGTTCGCGCCGGCCCGACTGACGGGCGTGCTGACCGCCATGCCGTGGCACGCCCACGAGATGCTGTGGGGCTTCGTGGCCACCATCGCGGTCGGCTTCCTGCTGACGGCCGGCGCCAACTGGACCGGCCGCAATCCGCTGCGCGGCGCTCCCCTGGCGGCGCTGTGTGTGGTCTGGCTGGTGGCGCGCGGCGCCTACCTGGCGCCCGGCATGACGGCCTTCACCGTCGCCGCCGTGGCCGACCTGCTGTTCTTCCTGTCGGCCGCCATTGCCCTGGCGCGCGCCGTCTGGATCACGCGCAATCGCCGCAACTACGGCGTGCCATTGCTGCTGCTGGCGCTGGCCGCGGCCCACGCGCTGTATCTGCGCGCCGCGCTGGCGGGCGATTACCTGGCGCTGATGCGCTACTTCAACACCGGCCTTTTGGTGATGGCGGTGCTGACGCTGCTGATCGCGCGCCGCGTGCTGCCGTTCTTCGCCAAGCGCGCCGTCGCCGGCCTGGAGATTCCGCCCCACACCCGCAGCGGCCATTGGCAGCTGGGCGCCGGCGTGCTGGCCATCGCCTGCCTGCTGGCCGGCACGCCTCGCGCCGCGGCGTTGCTGCTCGCGGTGACCGGCGTCCTGGCGCTGGTGCAGTGGCTGGCCTGGAAGCCGTGGGCCGCGCGCCGCGTGCCTCTGCTGTGGATCCTGTACGTGGGTTATCTGGGCCTGGGCCTCGGCCTGCTGGTGGGCGCGGCGCAACTGGCCGGCTACGTGGCGCGGCCCGCCTGGCCGGCGCACGTCATCGGCATAGCCGGGTTCTCGGTGCTGATCATCGGCATGGCCACGCGCACCGCCATGGGCCACCTGGGCCGGCCGCTGCGCGCCGACCGCAGCATGGTGTTGAGCTATGCGCTGGTGATCCTGGCGGCGCTGCTGCGCCTGGCCGCCCTGCTGCCCACCAACGCCACGCTGGGCCTGCAGCATGCCTCGGCCGACGCCTGGGCGCTGGGATTCGGCTTGTACCTGTGGCGCTTCTTCCCGTGGATGATCCGGCCGCGCGCGGACGCCGTGGCCAAGCCCGCCGCGCCGCTGATGAAGATCGTGCCCGCCGGACCGCGCCGGGCGCCCTGAAATACGGGCGGCCCCGGCCTCAGCCGCGCGCCTCGCGCCGGCGGGTCGCTTCCAGCTGCTTCTTCATGGCCTTGAGCCAGGCCTTGAGCTGCTGCATGTCGACGAACTGCGACAGCTCGAACTCCAGTTCGCCGATGTAGTCCTGGACGTCGGCGATTTCGGCATCCAGGTCTTCCATCAGGTCGGCCGGGTCGATCGGCTGTTCCGGGTCGAAGCGGTATTCGGCCTTGAAATCGCGCTCGAACGCGGCCAGCTCGCGGTTCAAGGCGGCCAGTCGTTCCTGCAGCACCGGGATGGCCAGCGCCAGCTTGTCTTCGGCGACGCCGTCCAACCCGTCCGGCCCCAGGGCCAGCAAGGCCTCGGCCTGCGCCAGCGCGTCAGGCGCGAACGTCACGGCGGTGGCCGGTTCGTCTGCCGGCGCCTGCGCCGAGGCAGCCCTGTCCGCCGCCTCGGCCTCGCGTTCCTCGGCCACTTCGGCGTCGATGTCGGAATCGCTGTGCTTGCGGTAGACCGCCTTCAGGCGCTCCACGTCGCATTCGGCCGGCGTGCCGTCCAGCAGGATCGAGAACAGCGTCTCCTGCCCGAGCTGGGCCGCGATCTCGGACACCAGCTGGCGTTCCGCCTTGGTCAGCTCCTTCTGCTTGGCGGCATGGTCGAAGCAGAACACCAACTTGGCCTTGAGCTCGATCTCGGTGACCTCCAGCGGCGCCAGCACCTCGGCATGCTTGTCCTGGTACTGGCGCGCCACGGTTTGCCACAACTGCAACGCGGCGCGGTCGGTGCGCAGCGCGTCGATCAGCGCGGCGCAGGTCTGGCGGGGCGACGATGAGCCCGGCGCCGGCGGTCGGGACGCGGCGGACGTGTTCTCTTGCATGGATGAAACCCTATCGAGCGGCCCGGCGCGAAGCGCGCCGGAACCTGGTCGGAAAACCACATTATCCCCGTTCGCCGCCCCCGCCGCATGCCAATCCCTGCCCCCAGGCGCTCGCCATCGCCCGCAGCGCCGCCCCGGCATCGACGGCCTTGATCTGCTGGTCGCGCAGGCGGCAGGCCTGCGGATCCCGCTCGAACAGGCCGCGCGCGTACACGCGGGCCTGCTCGGTCAGGGCCGCCGTCTTGGGCTGGCGCAGCGCGGTGAAGGCGCTCAGGGCCGCGTCCAGGTCGCGCGGCGCGCCCGCCAGGCAACGCGCCAGGTGCCAGGCGTCCTCCAGCGCCTGGCAGGCGCCCTGGCCCGAGGTCGGCAGCGGCGCGTGCGCGGCGTCCCCCACCAGCAGCACATTGGCGCGGTGCCAGGCCGCCGGGGTATCCAGGTCGTGCACGGCGATCAGGCGCACCGCGTCGGCGGGCGTGGCCTGGATGAGACGCGCGATCGGGTCGGCCCAGCCGGCGAACCGGTCCGCGACCTCCGCGCGCGGGTCGGGTCCCTGGACCGCGGCGGCCAGCGGCCGGGCCTCGGCCCCCGCCCAATAGACCAGGTCGTGCCGCACCGCGACGCAGCCGAAACGCTCGCCGACGCCCCAATAGTCCTGGATGGCCATGTCCTCGGCCAGGCCGGGGCCGGAGGCGATGCCGATCCAGTTCACGAAGCCCTGGTAGACCGGCGTGTTGTCGCCGACGACGAACCGCCGCGCCACCGAATCCATGCGGCCGTCCGCGCCGACGAGCAGGTCCGCGCGCGCCACGGCGCCGTTCTCGAACCTGGCGGCGGCGCGGCCGTCGGCGTCGGGTTCGATCACCACGGCGCGATGGCCGTACTCGACCGGGATGCCGGCCCGCGCCGCGTGCGCCAGCAACACGGCCAGCAGGTCGCGGCGCAGGATCGTGTGGGTCGGATATCCCATCAATCGGTCGAGCGCGGAGATGTCGAGGCTGCCCAGGGCATGGCCCGCGTTGTCGTAGCGGCGCATCGCCCGCGGCCGCCCCCCCGCTGCCGCGACGTCCGGCAGCAGGCCGAGCGCGTCCAGCACGAAGGCGGCGTTGGGCCATAACGTCACGCCGGCGCCCATGGTGGCCGGCGCGGCCCCGCGTTCGTAGACCCGCGGCCGATGGCCGGTCCGATGCAATGCCAGCGCCACGCTCAGGCCGGCGATGCCGCCGCCCAGTATTCCGATATCCATGCTGATTCCTTCCATCAAACCCCGCGCCGGTCCCACGCCGGAACCGGGAACCGCATCGTAGACTCCACCGGATCCGATAACTAGTATGGAAAAATGGGTTTGTTTCATATCTGAACCGGGATAATCATGGGCCAAGCGCTGGATCTGAACAGCGTGCGCGTCTACGCCGCCGTCGTGGATGAACAGAGCTTCGCCGGCGCCGCGCGGCGCCTGGCGATGCCGTCGTCGAACGTCAGCCGCCATGTCGCCGGACTGGAACGGCGGCTGGGCGTGCGCTTGCTGGAGCGCAGCACCCGCCATTTGCGCATGACCGAGGCCGGCCAGTTGCTGTACCAGCGGGCCAAGCCGCTGCTGGACACGCTTGCCGCCACCGAAGAAGAACTGGGCGCGGTCCGGCGGGAGCTGCGCGGGCCGCTGACGCTGTGCATGCCAGGTGAAGCGCCGCGGCTGCTGGCGCCGATCCTGGCGGAATTCTGCGACCGCCATCCAGGCATCGAGCTGGCCTGCGACACCCGCCTCGACGGCATCGACGCGCTGCGCGAGGACGTCGATCTGTCGATCGTCTTCCACCGGGGCCGCCAGGACGACAGCAGCCTCATCACGCGCGAACTGGCCACGCTGCCCAGCATCGTGGTCGCCGCGCCGGCGCTGCTGGCGCGTGTCGGCGTGCCGCGCCAGGCGCGCCAGCTCAAGGCCCTGCCCTGCATCACCACCCTGAGCGCATTGAAGGGCATGCCCTGGCAATTCGAGGATGCCGCCGGCGAGATCGTCAAGGTGCCGGTGCGCAGCCGCTACCGCGTCAACAGCGGCGAACTGGCGCTGATGGGCGCGCGCCAGGGCATCGGTTTCGCGATCCTGGCGGCCTGCTCGTGCCAGGAGGACCTGGCCAGCGGGCGACTGCGCGAGGTGCCGCTGGACCTGCGCCCCGCGCCCCTGCAATTGCTGGGGGTCTACAGCCATCGGCATTCCGTCAGCGCGCGCGCCCGGGCATTGCTCGAACTGATCCAGGCGCGCCTGGCCGAAATGGGCCTGGGAACGCCGCCCGGAACCGCGTCGGAAGAAGCCGCATAAAACCTGACTACAAGCTGATTCCAAAACGCTAATAATTATTATTCAGATAGAATCCGCACTGTCCCCAACTTATCCCCTGGCAGTACCGAGATGCCCCTGCCTTTCTCCGCTGGCCCCGCCATCGTGCGCCGGCGTCTGGCGCTCGCCGGCCTTGTGGCCGTCGCCATGCTGGCCGCCTGGGCCGGGTGGGCCGTATGGCGCTACGTCCTGCCAGGCCCCGCCCCCGCCGCCATTCCCAGCTACGCCCAACAGCCGGTGGCGGTCAGCGTTGCCGCCGCGCGCAGCGGCCCCTTGCCGCGCGACCTGCATGCGCTGGGCACCATCACGCCGTTGGCCCGCGTGGTGCTGCGCAGCCAGGTCGATGGCCAGCTGCAACGCCTGCACTACACCGAGGGCCAGGCCGTGCGGCGCGGGCAATTGCTGGCCGAGATCGATCCACGCCCCTACCAGGCCGCGCTGGCGGCGGCCGAAGGCGAACTGGCGCGCGTCGAGGCGCTGCTCGGCAACGCCGAGATCGACCTGCGCCGCTACCGGCAACTGGCGCGCCAGGAAGCGGTGGCGGGCCAGCAGCTGGACACCGCCGAGGCCCAGGCGCGCAGCTACGCGGCCCAGCGCCAGCGGCTGGCGGCGGCCGTGGCCGACGCCCGGCGGCTGCTGGCGCTGACGCGCATCGTCGCGCCGCACGACGGCCGCATCGGCCTGCGCCGCGTGGACGCCGGCAATCACGTGCGCGCCGGCGACGCCGACGGCCTGACCACGCTGGTGCAGACGCGGCCGATCTCGGCGCTGTTCACGCTTGCCGAAACCCGCCTGGACCTGCTGCGCCAGGCGCAGGCCGGCGACGGCGCCCTGCAGGTGCAGGCCTGGGACGCCGACGAACGCCGCCTGCTCGCGCTCGGCACGCTGCAGGCGCTGGACAACCAGATCCACGCCGCCAGCGGCACGGTCAAGCTGCGCGCCCTGTTCGAGAATGCCGACGAGGCGCTGTTCCCGAACCAGTTCGTCAATATCCGCCTGGCGCTGGCGCGCCAGGAAGACGTGCTGTCGATCCCCACTGCGGCGGTGCAGTACGGCGCCGACGGCGCCTTCGTCTTCGTCATCGGCGACGACCAACGCGCCACTCGGCGCGAACTGACGCTGGGCCGCGCCAACGCCGGCCGCGTCGAAGTCCGCTCGGGCCTGGCCGTGGCCGAACGCGTGGTGGTCGAGGGCGTGGACCGACTGCACGACGGCCGCGACGTGCTGATCGTGGAAACCCAATGAGCCTGTCACGTCCCTTCATCCTGCGGCCGGTCGCCACCTCGTTCCTGATGCTGGCACTGCTGCTGTCGGGCATCCTTGCCTGGCGCATGCTGCCGGTGGCGGCGCTGCCGCAGGTCGACTACCCCATCATCCAGGTCACCACGCCCTATCCGGGCGCCAGCCCCGATGTCACCGCGCGCGCCGTGACCGCGCCGCTGGAGCGCCGCTTCGGCCAGATCCCGGGGCTCAAGCAGATGTCGTCCTCCAGCGGCAGCGGCATCTCGGTGATCACGCTGCAGTTCTCGCTCGACGTCTCGCTGGGGGTGGCCGAGCAGGAGGTGCAGGCCGCCATCAGCGCCAGCGGCTCGCTGCTGCCGTCCGACCTGCCGACGCCGCCGGTGTACCGCAAGGTCAACCCGGCCGACGTGCCGATCCTGACGCTGGCCGTCACCTCGGATTCGTTGCCGCTGCCGCAGGTCTACGACCTGGTCGACACCCGCATGACACAGCGCCTGGCGCAGTTGTCGGGCGTGGGCATGGTAAGCCTGGCCGGCGGCCAGCGCCCCGCGGTGCGGGTGCAGGCCAACCCCATGGCGCTGGCGGCGCGCGGACTGCAACTGTCCGACCTGCAGGAGGCCATCGCCAAGGCCAACTCCAACCAGCCCAAGGGCAGCTTCGACGGCCCGGTGCGCTCGGTCATCATGGACGCCAACGACCAGTTGCGGAGCGCGCAGGAATACCGCGACCTGATCGTGGCCTGGCGCAATGGCGCGCCGGTGCGGCTGGGCGAGGTCGCCACGGTGGAGGACGGCGCCGAGGACCGCTACCTGGCCGCCTGGGTCGACCGCCAGCCGGCGGTGCTGGTGAACATCCAGCGCCAGCCCGGCGCCAACGTCATCGCCGTGGCCGACCAGGTCAAGGCGCTGCTGCCGCAGCTGACCGCCAGCCTGCCGGCGGCGGTGCAGGTGCGCGTGCTGACCGACCGCACCGAAAGCATCCGCGCTTCGGTGCGCGGCGTGCAGTGGGAACTGGCCTTCGCGGTCGGGCTGGTTGTGCTGGTGACCTTCCTGTTCCTGCGCAACCTGCCGGCCACGCTGATTCCCAGCCTGGCTGTGCCGCTGTCCCTGATCGGCACCTTCGGCGTGATGCACCTGGCGGGCTTTTCGACCAACAACCTGACGCTGATGGCGCTGACCATCGGCGCCGGCTTCGTGGTCGACGACGCCATCGTCATGCTGGAGAACATCGCCCGCTACCGCGAACAGGGCCACAGCCCGATGGCGGCCGCGCTCAAGGGCGCCGGGCAGATCGGCTTCACCCTGGTGTCGCTGACGCTGTCGCTGATCGCCGTGCTGATCCCGCTGCTGTTCATGGAAGACGTGGTCGGCCGGCTGTTCCGCGAATTCGCCATCACGCTGGCGGTGGCCATCCTGATCTCGCTGGCGGTGTCGCTGACGCTCACCCCCATGATGTGCGCGCGCCTGCTGCCGCCGCACGCCGAGCGCCCGCCCGGCCTGCTCGACCGCCTGCAGGCGCGCTACGCCGGCTGGCTCGACATGACCCTGCGCCACCAGCGCCTGACACTGCTGGCGATGCTGGCCACCGTCGCGCTGACCGCGCTGCTGTACCTGGCGGTGCCCAAGGGCTTCTTCCCGGTGCAGGACGGCGGCGTGCTGCAGGGCGTGACCCAGTCGGCGCAGAGCACCTCGTTCGAGGCCATGTCGCAACGCCAGCAGGCGCTGGCGCAAAGCCTGCTGCAAGACCCCGACGTCGCCAGCCTGTCGTCCTTCATCGGCATCGACGGCATGAACGCCACGTTGAACACCGGCCGTCTGCTGGTCAACCTCAAGCCCTGGAGCGAGCGCGGCGCGCCGCTGGCCGACATCATGGCGCGGCTCGATGCCCGCGCCCGCCAGGTGCGGGGCATCTCGCTGTACCTGCAACCGGTGCAGGAATTGAACATCGAAGACCGCGTCAGCCGCGGCCAGTACCAGTTCACCCTGACCTCGCCCGACGCCGCCCTGCTGGCGCGCTGGAGCCGCGCGCTGGCCCAGCGCCTGGGCGCCGCGCCGCAGTTGGCCGATATTTCGTCGGACCTGCAGGGCGGCGGCCGCCAGGCCTACCTGGAGGTTTCCCGCGACGCCGCCGCGCGGCTCGGGCTGACCATGGACGACGTGGCGCAGGCGCTTTACAACGCCTTCGGCCAGCGCCAGGTGGCCACCCTGTTCACGCAATCGAACCAGTACCGCGTGGTGCTGGAAGTGGACCCGCGCCTGGCCGCCAGCCCCGAGGCGCTGGAGCGCATCCACCTGAAAACCGCGGACGGCCAGCCGATTCCGCTGGCGGCGCTGGCCACGGTCAGCGAACGCGCCGTGCCGCTGGCGGTCAACCATCTGTCGCAGTTCCCGGCCGTCAATTTCTCGTTCAACCTGCCGCCGGGCGGCTCGCTGGGCGCGGCCATCGCCGCCATCGAGGCGGCGCGCCAGGGCATCGCCATGCCCGCGAGCGTCGAACTGCGCCTGCAGGGCGCGGCGGCGGCCTTCGAGGCGTCGTTGTCCAATACCCTGTGGTTGATGCTGGCGGCGGTGGTCACCATGTACCTGGTGCTGGGCATGCTTTATGAAAGCGCGATCCATCCCGTCACCATCCTGTCGACCCTGCCGTCGGCCACGGTGGGCGCGCTGCTGGCGCTGCTGCTCACCGGCCGGCCGCTGGACCTGATCGCCGTGATCGGCATCATCCTGCTGATCGGACTGGTCAAGAAGAACGGCATCATGATGGTCGACTTCGCGCTGGAAGCCGAACGCAGCCGCGGCCTGGCCCCGCGCGAGGCGATCCGCGAAGCCGCGCTGCTGCGGCTGCGGCCGATCCTGATGACCACGCTGGCGGCGCTGTTCGGCGCCCTGCCGCTGATGCTGGCCACCGGCTCGGGCGCAGAACTGCGCCAGCCGCTGGGCTGGGTGATGGTGGGCGGCCTGCTGGTCAGCCAGGTGCTGACGCTGTTCACCACGCCCGCCGTCTACCTGTTCTTCCACCGGCTGGGCGCGGGCCGCCGCAAGGCCCTGCCCGCGCCCGCGGACCGGCCGGCGCCATGATCCGCGCGCTGCTGCACCGGCCCATCGCCTGCATCTTCCTGGCGCTGGCCCTGACGCTGCTGGGCGCGGTGGCCTGGCGCCTGCTGCCGGTTGCGCCCCTGCCGCAGGTGGACTTCCCCACCATCGAGGTGCGCGCCGAACTGCCCGGCGCCAGCCCCGAGAGCATGGCCAGCACGGTGGCCGCGCCGCTGGAGCGCGCGCTGGGCGGCATCGCCGGCGTCAGCGCCATGAGCTCGTCCAGCAACCAGGGCGCCACCCGCGTGCTGCTGCAGTTCGCGCTGGACCGAGACATCAACGCGGCCGCGCGCGACGTGCAGGCCGCCATCAACGCCGCCCGCGCCGAGCTGCCGTCCGGCATGCCCGGCAACCCCACCTACCGCAAGGTCAACCCGTCGCAGGCGCCCATCATGGCGCTGGCGCTCAGCTCGCCGACGCGGCCGGCCGGCCGGCTCTACGACCTGGGCGCCACGGTGCTGGCGCAGAAACTGTCGCAGATCGTCGGCGTCGGCGAAGTGACGCTGGGCGGCAGCTCGCTGCCGGCGGTGCGGGTGCAGGTCAACCCGAACGCGCTGGCGCACTATGGCGTGGCGCTGGACGACCTGCGCCAGTCCATCGCCGACGCCGCCCCCATGGGACCGCAGGGCCAGCTGGACTCGGCCGGCCAGCGCTGGGAGGTCGGCACGCCCGGCCAGCCGCGCACGGCCGACGACTACAACGGCCTGATCGTGCGCCACCAGGATGGCGCCACCATCCGGCTGGCGCAGATCGCGCGCGTCAGCGACTCGGTCGAGAACCGCTACAGCAGCGGCTTTCACAACGACGACCCGGCGGTGGTGCTGACCATCAGCCGCCAGCCGGGCGCCAACATCATCGAGACCATCGCCGCCATCAACCAGGCCCTGCCCGGCCTGCGCGCGCTGATGCCGGCCGACGTCGACCTGACCGTGGTGCTGGACCGCTCGCCCGGCATCCACGCCACGCTGCGCGAGGCCCACGTCACGCTGGGGCTGGCGGTCGGGCTGGTGATCCTGGTGGTGTGGCTGTTCCTGGGCAGCGCCCGCGCCGCGGCCATTCCCAGCGTGGCGATCCCCGTGTGCCTGATCGCCACCTTCGCCGTCATGTACCTGTGGGGCTTCTCGCTCAACAACCTGTCGCTGATGGCGCTGATCGTGGCCGCGGGCCTGGTGGTGGACGACGCCATCGTGGTGCTGGAGAACATCTCGCGCCACCTGGAACGCGGCCTGGGGCCGCGCCAGGCGGCCCTGCGCGGCGTGCGCGAGGTCGGCTTCACGCTGGTGGCGATGACGCTGGCGCTGTCGGTGGTGTTCGTGTCGATCCTGTTCATGGGCGGGCTGGTGGAACGGCTGTTCCGCGAGTTCTCGATCACGCTGGTGGCGGCCATCCTGATTTCGCTGGTGGTGTCGGTCGCCATCATTCCCAGCCTGTGCGCGCGCTGGCTGCGGCCGCCAGCCGAGGCGCAAACGCGGCCCTCGCGGCTGCGCGCCGTGTTCGCCCGCGTCCACCAATGGTATGGCGCGTCGCTGGCGCGGGTGCTGGGCCACGCGCGCCTGACCCTGCTGCTGCTGGCCGCCGTGGTGGCGCTGAACGCCTATCTGTATGCGCAAGCGCCCAAGGGGTTTCTGCCGCAGCAGGACACCGGCCAGCTGATGGGGTTCGTGCGCGGCGACGACGGCTTCTCGTTCCAGGTGATGCAGCCCAAGATCGACGTCTACCGCCAGCTGGTGCTCAAGCACCCCGCGGTGCAGGACGTGATCGGCTACAACGGCGGCAGCCTGGGCATCAGCAATTCGCTGTTCCTGATCCGCCTGAAACCCGCTTCCGAGCGGCGCGAATCCTCGGCCCAGGTGATCGACTGGCTGCGCGCCAACGCCCCGCCGGTGCCGGGCGGCATGTTCTTCCTGAACGTCGACCAGGACCTGCGCATGCCGGGCGGCTTCGGCAATTCCCGCGACCACGAGCTGGCCATCATGGCCAGCGACGTGCCGGCGCTGCGGCAATGGTCACGCAGGATCTCGCGCGCGATGCAGGACATTCCCGAGCTGCGCGACGTCGATGCGGTGGGCGATGCCGCCACCCAGCAGGTGGTCATCAACATCGACCGCGCCGCCGCCCGGCGCCTGGGCGTGGACATGCGCACCATCGCCAGCGTGCTCGGCAATTCCTTCAGCCAGCGCCAGGTGGCGACGCTGTACGACCCCATGAACCAGTACCGCGTGGTGCTGGAGCTGGACCCGCGCTACACCGAGGACCCCGAGGTGCTGGAACGGGTGCAGGTGGTGGCGGCCGACGGCAACCGCGTGCCGCTGTCGGCGTTCTCCACCTACGAGCACGGCCTGGTCAACGACCGCGTCTTCCACGACGGGCTGTTCGCCGCCGTCGGCGTCGGCTTCTCGCTGGCCGAGGGCGTCTCGCTGCAGCAGGGCCTGGCCGCCATCGACGCCGCCATGGCGCGGCTGATGGTGCCCGCCCACATCCAGACGCGGCTGGGCGGCGACGCCCGCAGCTTCCAGCAAAGCCTGCAGGACCAGCCCTGGCTGATCCTGGGCGTGCTGGTGGCGATCTACCTGGTGCTGGGCATCCTGTACGAAAGCCCGCTGCATCCGCTGACCATCCTGTCGACCCTGCCCTCGGCCGGCGTCGGCGCGCTGCTGGCGCTGCGGTTGGCCGATATCGAGTTCAGCCTGATCGCCCTGCTCGGCCTGTTCCTGCTGGTGGGGGTGGTGATGAAGAACGCCATCCTGATGATCGACTTCGCCCTCGGCCTGGAGCGGCGCGAGGGCCTGACGCCGGAACAGGCCATCCACCGCGCCGCCATGCTGCGCCTGCGGCCCATCGTCATGACCAACCTGGCCGGCCTGCTGGGCGCGCTGCCGCTGGTGCTGGGCATGGGCGAAGGCTCGGAACTGCGCCGGCCGCTGGGCGTGACCATCGTCGGCGGATTGATGATCAGCCAGTTCCTGACCCTATACACCACGCCGATCGTGTATCTGGCGCTGGAGCGGCTGCGACTGAAGGTGGCGGGCTGGCGGGCGCGGCGCGCCTGATCCCCGCCCGTCCG
Source organism: Achromobacter sp. CSND-B12 (assembly GCF_052906545.1). NCBI lineage: Bacteria > Pseudomonadati > Pseudomonadota > Betaproteobacteria > Burkholderiales > Alcaligenaceae > Achromobacter > Achromobacter sp. CSND-B12. The sequence continues at coordinate 6,600,180 of NZ_JBREGJ010000001.1, forward strand.
CGCCGCGCCCGACGCCTCAGCCCGCGCCCCGTTCCACTTCCGGGGCGCGTGGCGCCACGGTCAGGCGTTCGGCCAACAGCGCCAGAAAGGCCCGCGCCAGCGGCGGCAGATTGGCGCCGCGCAAGGTCACGACCTGGATGCTGCGCTGGCGCATTTCGGGATTGCTGAACGGCACCGCCACCAGGCCGGCGCTGGCGAGCAGGCCGATCACTGTCAGGTAGCCCGTCAACGCCACGATCTGGCTGCCCGGCAGCATCGGCAGGAAGGCCGCCGAATGGTTCGAGACGTAGGCAGGCTCGATATGCACGCCGGCATTGGCGCAGGCCGCGTCGAACAGGTCGCGCACCGTGGTGCCGGGGTCGCCCAGCGACAGCGGCACCTGCGCCAGGTCGCGCACGCCGACGCTGCGGCGCGCGGCCAGCGGATGGCGCCGGCACATGATGGCGTAGACCGGCGCGCGGCATTGCAATTCGGTCTTGAGGCGCTCGTCGGGCGCCACCGTGTAGCGCAGCGCCAGCTGCGACAACCCTTCCAGCACCAGCCGGTTGACCTCCTCCGGCCGCTCCACCAGCAGGTGGAAGCGCGCCTCGGGGCGGATACGCTTGAAGTCGGCCATGCACTGCGGCAGGAAGCGATGGGCAAAGCCTTCAGTGCAGGCCAGCCGGATGGTCACGTCGCCCAGCGCGCTGCGCTGGCGGATGCCGGTGGTGACGCGCTCGGCCTCCAGCGCGGCGGCGTTGGCGTATGCCGCCAGCTGGCGGCCGGCCTCGCTCAATGCCATGCCGCGCGCCTGGCGCTCGAACAGCGCAATGCCCAGCTCGTCCTCCAGCTTGGCGATCTGGCGGCTCACGGCAGAGGCCGCCACGTGCTGCGCCGCGGCGGCGCCGGCGATGGAGCCGCAGCGCGCCACCTCCAGGAAATACCTCAGGCCCAGCGAAATCATGGCAAGCCTCCCCGAGCCATTGCCTAAATGGCAACGATCAAATGCGAATTATCTAATTGTGGCATGCGCCCAAGCGTAATAACTTTGTGCCTGTGCCGCTACCCCGAGACCGCAGTGATCCGCGAACAAGCCATCCTCCACGCCACCCAAGCCTATGACGACGGCACCTTGCAGGCCGAACTGGCCCGCCGCGTCGCCTACCAGACCGAAAGCGAGGAGCCCGGCCAGGCCGCCTGCCAGCACGCCTACCTGAATGACGAGCTGGCGCCGCAGCTGGAACAGCTGGGCTTCACCTGTCATGTGCACCCCAACCCGGCGGGCGTCGACCTGCCGATCATGGTGGCGCGGCGCATCGAAGCGCCGGCGCTGCCGGGCGTGCTGCTGTACGGCCATGGCGACGTGGTGCGCGGCAATTCGGCCAAGTGGGAAGCCGGCCGCGATCCATGGCGCCTGCGGGTCGAGGGCGACCGCTGGTACGGCCGCGGCACCGCCGACAACAAGGGGCAACACACCATCAACCTGGCCGCGCTGCGCCAGGTGCTGCGGGCGCGCGACGGCAAGCTGGGCTTCAACGCCACCTGGCTGATCGAGACCGGCGAGGAAGCGGGCTCGCCCGGCCTGGCCGCCTTCTGCGAAGCGCAGCGCGAGGCGCTGGCCGCCGACGTCTTCATTGCCAGCGACGGCCCGCGCCTGGCCGCCGCCCGCCCCACCCTGTTCATGGGCTCGCGCGGCGCGGTGAACTTCGAATTGAGCCTGCGCGCCCGCGAACGCGGCTACCACTCGGGCAACTGGGGCGGGCTGCTGGCCAATCCCGCCATCGTCCTGTCGCACGCCATCGCCTCCCTGGTGGACGCGCGTGGCCGCATCCTGGTGCCGGGCCTGCGGCCGCCGCCCATCCCGGCGCCGGTGGCGGTGGCGCTGGCGGACCTGGAAGTGGGTGGCGGCGCCGACGATCCCGCGATCGACCACGACTGGGGCGAGCCTGGCCTGTCGCCCCCGGAGCAGGTGTTCGGCTGGAACAGCCTGGACGTGCTGACCTTCGGCGCCGGCGATCCGGCCAAGCCGGTCAATGCCATTCCGCCCGTCGCCACGGCCTGGTGCCAGTTGCGTTTCGTGGTCGGCACCGACTGGCGCGCGCTCGAGCAGCACGTGCGCGCGCATCTAGACGCGGCCGGCTTTGCCGACGTGCGGGTCCGCGTCGGCATGCAGGCCGGCGCCACCCGCCTGTCGCCCGACAACCCCTGGGTACGCTGGGCCGCCGCCTCGATCGAGCGCAGCACGGGGCTGCGGCCGGCGCTGCTGCCCAACCTGGGGGGCTCGCTGCCCAACGACATCTTCGCCGACCTGCTCGGCCTGCCCACGCTGTGGGTGCCGCATTCCTACCCCGCCTGCGCCCAGCACGCGCCCAACGAGCATCTGCTGGGCAGCGTGGCGCGCGAGGGCCTGGCCATCATGGCGGGCCTGTTCTGGGACCTGGGCGACCAGGGCGCCGCGCTGCGCCAGGCCGCCGCCGAAACCGATTCCTCTCCCTCCTGACCGGACTCTTCCATGATCGCCCGACTCCGCGCCGCCGCGCTGGCCTGCCTTTCGGCCCTTGCCCTGCAAGCCACCCTGGCCGCCCCCGCCGCGCACGCCGCCTATCCCGAACAGGCCATCAAGCTGGTGGTGCCGTTCACGCCCGGCGGCGCCACCGACGCCGTGGCCCGGCTGCTGGCCAACCGGCTGTCGGGCAAGCTGGGCCAGGCCGTGATCGTCGAGAACCGGCCCGGCGCCTCGACCGTCATCGGCGCCAACGCCGTGGCGCAGGCCCAGCCCGACGGCTACACGCTGATGCTGTCGGGCAGCACCACCTACACCGTGCTGCCGGCGCTCAAGCGCGACCTGCCCTACGACCCGCGCGGCAGCTTCGAGCACATCGCCATCGTGGCGCTGGCGCCGGTGGTGCTGCTGGCGCAGAACAGCCTGCCGGCCAAGACCGCGCAACAGGCCGCCGAGCTGGCGCGCGACAAGACCGCCGGCGGCGGCCTGATGTACGGCACCTTCGGTCCAGGGTCGGCGCCGCACCTGGTGGGTGAAATGTTCGCCGAGGCCGCGGGCGCCAAAATGACGCCGGTGCCCTACAAGGGCAGCGCGCAGTTCATCACCGCGCTGATCGGCGGCGAAATCGCGCTGGGCGTGGACACCGTGTCGTCGGCCGCGCCGCAGGTCAAGGCGGGCAAGGTGCGCGCGCTGGCCGTCACCGGCGAACACCGCGTGCCGCAGTTGCCGGACGTGCCGACCTTCATCGAAAGCGGCCTGCCCGGCGTCTCGATGGTGGGCTGGTACGGGCTGGTGGCGCCGGCTCGCACGCCGCCGCCGGTGCTGGACACGTTGAACCGCGCGGTCGCGGACATCATGGCCGACCCGCAGGTACGCCGCGCCATCGCCGACCTGGCGCTGGAGCCGGTCTACCTGGACGGCCCCGCCTTCACCGCGCGCATGGAACAGGAACTCAAGACCTTCGGCGAAGTGGGCCGGCGCGCCGACATCAAGCTGGACTGAAGCGCCCGCCCCGCGCGGGCGCCGGCGGGCCACGATCCGCCGGCACGATGGCGTCGGGAATCGTCCTATTCCGACCCCATTTCGACTAGAATCGGAACCATTCTCAATAAAAGACCCGCGGCAGGGCTCGCGGCGGCGTCGATAGAAGAAAGAGGCGCGTTCTGAAACCCAGTTTCCGTTTGTCCATGGCCTGGCTCCACACCTGGGTCGGCCTGTGGTTTTCCTGGCTGCTGTTCGCCGTCTTCCTGACCGGGACGCTGGCGGTGTTCGCCGAACCCATCACCCACTGGATGACCCCGGAGCACCATGCGGCCGAGGCCGAGGCGGCGGCGCGCGAGCCCGTGAAGGTGGATCGCGCGCGCCGGCTCGATCTGGCGGTGCAGTACATGGCGCGGCATCACGCCGGCGCCGGCATGTGGGAGATCTGGCCGGTCAACCGCCACCACGACAACGGCCTGGTGGTCTACTGGTTCGACTCGAACGGCGCATATGCCGACGCCGAACTCGACCCCGAGACCGGCCGCGAACTGGACGAGGACCACCACGAGGCAGGCCGCGCCACCTTCGGCGGCGACCACTTCGTCGACTTCCACTACAACCTGCACGCGCAGCCCCTGGGCCTGTGGATCGTGGCCTTCGCCGCCATGGCGATGCTGGTGGCGATGGTTTCCGGCGTGGCGACGCACAAGCGCATCTTCAAGGACTTCTTCACCTTCCGCGCCAGCAAGGGCCAACGTTCGTGGCTGGACGCGCACAACGCCACCGCGGTGCTGACCCTGCCCTTCCAGTTCATGATCGCCTATACCGGCATCGTGATCTCGGCCTTCACGCTGATGCCAGCGCCGATCGCGGCGACCTATGGCCCCGGCGCCGAGGCCGCCCGCTTGTACCTGGCCGAACTGGCGCGCGAAGACCAGCCCCCGCTGACCGGCACCGCGCTCGCCGTGCCGGCCCTGGAACCGCTGGTCGCGCGCGCCGAACGGTTGATCGGGCAGACCGCGCGCGCCATCGTCATCAACAACCCCGAAGACGGCTCGATGCGGATCGCGGTCTATGGCTGGAACGAGGAGGCCGACCAGAACGTCCATATCAGCAGCACCACCGGCATGGCGGAATTCTCCGCCGCCACCGGCCAATTGCTGCGCCTGCGCGCCCCCGGCGGCGTCGAGGGCGGCGCCGCGCCGTTGACGCGCCAGGTGATGTCCGACCTGCACATGGTCAAGTTCGGCGGACTGGCGATGAAATGGCTGTACTTTGTGTGCGGCCTGGCCGGCAGCGCCATGATGGGCACCGGCGCGGTCTTGTTCATGGTCAAGCGCCGCAACCGGATGGGCGACGAATTCGGCGCCGCCACCGCGCGCGTCTACCGTCTGATCGAAGGCCTGAACGTGGCCGCGCTGGCCGGCCTGGCGATCGCCTGCGTCGCCTACCTGTGGGCCAACCGGCTGTTGCCGGTGTCGCTGCCGCAGCGCGCCGGCTGGGAACTGCGCGCCTTCTTCATCGTCTGGGCGCTGACGCTGGCCCATGCCTGGCTGTGCAGTCCGCGGCGCGCCTGGCTGTGGCAGCTGGGCCTGCTGTCGGCGCTGTGCCTGCTGCTGCCGCTGCTGTCCCTGATGACGCTGGGCGACCATCCGCTGGCGCAGATCGCGCGCGGCGACTGGGAAAGCGCCGGGGTCGAACTGACGGCCGTGGCCATAGGCGTGGCGGCCGGCTGGGCCGCGCTGCGGCTGGGCCGCAAACCGCTGTCGGCGCCGCCGCCGCGCGATACGCGCGCTTCGCGGGAGGCCACGGCATGAATCTCAACGACGCCTTCGGCATCGCCATGGCGCTGCTGCTGACCTATTCCGGCATGGCCTGCCTGAGCCTGGCGATGCCGCGCCATTACGACCAGGTCTGGGGCCGCGATCCCTCGGCCGGCCATTCCCGCGTGCTGCGCGGCGCGGGCATCCTGCTGTTGCTGCTGGCGCTGCTGCCCTGCGTCGGCCTGTGGGGCAACACCGTGGGCGTGGTGGCCTGGCTGGGCTGGCTGTCGGCCGGCGCGTTGCTGTGGGTCGGCATGCTGTCGTGGTCGCCGCGCCCGGCCATGGGCACCGCCGCCCTGGCGCTGGTGATCTCGCTGGCCGGGGTCGGCTTGGGTTTCTAGGGCCGCATTGCGTCCGCGCCGGCCCGGCCGGCGCCGTTTGACCGGCATCAAGACAAGCCGACAAACGCCTCGATAGCCGGGCTTTCGACACCATAGGTGGTGGTAGAGTTTTCCTACCCCACAACATATGGTGTCAGCGATGCAACTCCAACACATCCTCAAGCGCGACGGCCGGGTCGTCGCATTCGACCGCGACAAGATCGCCGCGGCCATCGCCGCCGCCGGCCGCGGCACCGGAGAACTGGACGCCGACGTCGCGCAGGCGCTGACCGGCGCGGTGATCGAGGCGCTGGCCGCCGAAGGCAACGTCTGCCCCGGCGTGGAGACCATCCAGAACCAGGTCGAGGAAACGCTGGTCAAGGCCGGCTACTGGCGCACCGCCCGCGCCTACATCGTCTACCGCGAACAACACGCCCGCCTGCGCGCGCTGCGCCACACCCTGGTGGACGTGGAAAGCGCCATGGAGGAATACCTGGAACAGCGCGACTGGCGCGTCAACGCCAACGCCAACCAGGGCTACAGCCTGGGCGGGCTGATCCTGAACGTGGCCGGCAAGGTCACCGCCAACTACTGGCTGTCCAACGTCTTCACCCCCGAGGCCGGCCAGGCCCACCGCGACGGCGACATCCACATCCACGACCTGGACATGCTCAGCGGCTATTGCGCCGGCTGGTCGCTGCGCCAGCTGCTGACCGAGGGCTTCAACGGCATCCCCGGCAAGATCGAGGCCACGCCGCCGCGCCACATGTCGGCGGCCATCGGCCAGATTGTCAACTTCCTGGGCACGCTGCAGAACGAATGGGCCGGCGCCCAGGCCTTCAGCTCGTTCGACACCTACATGGCGCCCTTCATCCGGCGCGACGCGATGACCTACGCCGAGGTCAAGCAAAGCATGCAGGAACTGATCTACAACCTGAACGTGCCGAGCCGCTGGGGCACGCAGACGCCGTTCACCAACCTGACCTTCGACTGGACCTGCCCGGCCGACCTGAAGGAGCAGATCCCCTACGTCGGCGGCGAGGAAATGCCGTTCGCCTATGGCGACCTGCAGGCCGAGATGGACATGATCAACCGCGCCTACATCGAGGTGATGATGGCCGGCGACGCCAAGGGGCGCGTGTTCACCTTCCCGATTCCCACCTACAACATCACGCCCGACTTCGACTGGGACCATCCCAACACCGAGCGCCTGTTCGAGATGACCGCGCGCTACGGCCTGCCGTACTTCCAGAACTTCCTCAATTCAGACCTGGAGCCGCACATGGTGCGCTCCATGTGCTGCCGCCTGCAGCTGGACCTGCGCGAACTGCTCAAGCGCGGCAACGGCCTGTTCGGCTCGGCCGAGCAGACCGGGTCGGTGGGCGTGGTGACCGTCAACTGCGCCCGCCTGGGCCACACCTGCCGCGGCGACGAGGCCGCGCTGATGGCGCGCCTGGATCACCTGCTGGGCCTGGGCCGCGACGTGCTGGAAACCAAGCGCAAGGTGGTGCAGCGCTACATCGACCAGGGGCTGTACCCGTACACGCGGCGCTACCTCGGCACGCTGCGCAACCACTTCAGCACGCTGGGCGTGAACGGCATCAACGAGATGATCCGCAACTTCAGCGGCGACGCCGAGGACGTCACCACGCCGGCCGGCCATGCGCTGGCGGTGCGCCTGCTGGATCGGGTGCGGGCGCGCATGACCGAGTTCCAGGAAGAGACCGGGCACCTCTACAACCTGGAGGCCACGCCCGCCGAAGGCACCACCTACCGCTTCGCCCGCGAAGACCGCAAGCGCTACCCCGGCATCCTGCAGGCGGGCACCGAGGCCCAGCCCTACTACACCAACTCCAGCCAGCTGCCGGTGGGCCACACCGACGATCCGTTCGAGGCGCTGGCCCTGCAGGAAGCGCTGCAGGGCAAGTACACCGGCGGCACCGTGCTGCACCTGTACATGAACGAGGCCGTGTCGTCGGCCAGCGCGTGCAAGGAACTGGTGCGGCGCGCGCTGTCGAATTTCCGGCTGCCGTACATCACCGTCACGCCGACGTTCTCGATCTGCCCGAACCACGGCTATCTGGCCGGGCACCACGAGTTCTGCCCGAAGTGCGACGCCGAATTGCTGGCCAGGCAGGCGTCTTGCTGCGCGCCGGCCTGACCGCCGCTGTCGACCGCTTTTTTCCCCGGGCGATCCCCGCCCGGCCTTTCCCCAAGGAGCCGTTATGCAAACCGTGATCTCTCCCGAAGCCGCCGCCCCGCAGGCGCTGCGCCTGGACGACAGCCAGCGCGTGCGCTGCGAAGTCTGGACCCGCGTCATGGGCTACCACCGCCCCGTGTCTTCCTTCAATACCGGCAAACAAGGCGAATTCAATGAACGCCGCTTCTTCGTCGAACAACGTGCCTGAAGCGGCCGGCGGCCACAAGGCCGCCCCCGCCCGCCACCCACCGCGCATGGCCTATGCCGCGCCGCCGCGGCCGGCGGCCCAGCCGCTGCCGCGCCATTCCCCGGCGGTGGGCGGGCTGACGCCGTTTTCCACCGTGGACTGGCCCGGCACGCTGGCCGCCGTCATCTTCATCGCCGGCTGTCCGTGGCGCTGCCACTACTGCCACAACCCCGAACTGCAGACGCGCAACGCGCGCTACGACTGGCGCGACGTGCGCGCCTTCCTCGACAACCGCCAGGGGCTGCTGGAAGCCGTGGTGTTCTCCGGCGGCGAACCGCTGAGCGAACCGCGCCTGCCGTCGATGATCCGCGAGGCGCGGCGCATGGGCTATCGCATCGGCCTGCACACGGCCGGCATCTATCCGCTGCGGCTGGCCGACGTGCTGCGCTACCTGGACTGGGTCGGCCTGGACATCAAGGCCGACGCGCAGGGCTATGACGACATCACCGGCCGGCGCGATTCGCACCGCCCGGCGCAGGCCTGCCTGACGCAGTTGCTGACGGCCGGCGTGGATTTCGAATGCCGCATCACCTGGCATCCCGACTGGCTCGACGAGACCCGGTTGCTGGGATTGGCGCGCGAACTGGCGCGGCGCGGCGTCAAGCGCTTCGCGGTGCAGGGCGCGCGCAGCTGCCCCAGCACGCCGCCGGCGCGGCTGCTGGGCACGCAGGCACAGGCTTTGCTGCGCGGCTGGTTCGAGGAATTCGCCTACCGCTGAGCGCTGGCGCGTCCCAGGCGCGCCGCCAGCGCCGCGTGAAAGCGCGGCGACGCCACCGCGCCCACATTGCAGCGCGACCACGGCGACACGGCGGTCGGGTCGACGCTGAACACCCGGCCCGGCGCCATGATGACCTTCTCGGGCATCAGGTCCTGGGCCAGCGCCAGCGAATTGTCCACGCCCGGAAACGCCGACCACAGGTACAGCGAGCTGGTGGGCCGCGCGTAGACCTCGGCGCCCAGCAAATCCAGCACCCGCAGCGCGTCGCCGGTGGCCGCCTCCAGCCGCTGGCGCAGGCGCACCAGATGGCGTTCGTAGTGGCCGTCGCGCAGCATCACGTCGACCATGCGCTCGCAGTATTCCGAACTGCTGACGTGCACCAGCGCCTTCAGGTCCGCCAGATCGCTGGCCAGGCCCGCGCCGCAGGCGATGAAGCCGACCCGCAAGGCCGCCGAGAACGACTTCGAGAAACTGCCGATGTAGACCGTGCGTTCCAGCTGATCCAGCGCCGATAGCCGCACCGCCGAGGTCGGCTTGAAGTCGGCCAGCGGGTCGTTCTCCACCACGATCAGGTTGTAGCGCTCGGACAGCTGCAGCAGCTTGTAGGCCTTGGCCGGCGAGATGTCCGAACCAGTGGGATTGTGCGCCAGCGACTGGGTGAAAAAGAGGCGCGGCTTCTCGCGCTGCAACAAGGCCTCCAGCGCCGCCAGGTCAGGCCCGTCCGCCAGGCGCGGCACGCCCAGCATGCGCACGCCCGCCAGCTTGAGCTTGCCGAACAGCGGGTAGTAGCCCGGATCGTCCACCAGCGCCGCCGCGCCCGGCGGCAGGAAGTAGCGGATCACCAGGTCCATGGCCTCGTTGGCGCCGTGCGTCAACACCAGTTGCGACGGCGCCGCGCTGATGCCGACGTCGCCCAGCTTGCGCACCAGGCTCTCGCGCAGCGGCGCGTAGCCGAAGCGGCTGCCATAGCGGAACAGCGTGCCCAGGCCGGTGCGCACCACCTTCTGGTGATAGCGGTCCATGCGCATGTCGGCCAGCCATTCCACCGGCGGGAAACCGTCGCCGGCGGCGATGGCGTCTGGTTGGGTCTTGAGCTGCTCGCGCATCAGCCAGACGATGTCCATGGCGCGGCTCAACTGGCCCGGCTCCTCGTCGGCGGCGCGCCGCGCCGGTCCGGTATCGAGCACGTAGAAGCCCGAGCCGCGGCGCGGTTCCACCAGCCCGCGCGCCACCAGCATCTCGAACGCCACCACCACGGTGTTCTTGGCGTAGCGGTGCAATTGCGCCAGCTCGCGCAGCGATGGCAATTTATCGCCCGGGCGGTAGACGCCCTCGGCGATCTGGCGCCCGATCAGGCGCGCCAGGCTTTCGGCGATGGGCGCGGCGCGCGGGGCGCGGCCCGGGGAGTTATCGGCGTCCACGGCGTGGTTTCCAGCGGGAAAAAGTCGAAAATTGGTGCAGTGCGATGGTACTGTTCGCCCAAACTGTACCTCTGAATGCCGGTACAGTTTACCTAGAATCTGGCCACCCAATTCTTAGATTTCCGATGGAGACACATGCCATGGTGGCCGATTCACGCCTGCCCAACTTCCGCGCCCTCACCCCCGCCCAACGCCTCGCCGCCATCGCCGACGCGGCCGGCCTGACGCCCGAGGAACGCCAGCAACTGGCCGAACCGGGCGCGCTGGGCCTGGACCGCGCCGACGGCATGATCGAGAACGTCATCGGCGCCTTCGAGCTGCCGCTGGGCGTGGCCGGCAACTTCCAGGTCAACGGCCGCGACGTGCTGGTGCCGATGGCGGTGGAAGAACCGTCGGTGGTGGCGGCCGCCTCGTTCATGGCCAAGCTGGCGCGCGAGAATGGTGGCTTCGAAACCTCCAGCACCCGGCCGCTGATGCGCGCCCAGGTGCAGGTGCTGGGCCTGACCGATCCGCACGGCGCGCGCGTCGCCCTGCTGCGCGAGCGCGAGCGCATCGTCAAGCTGGCCAACAGCCGCGACCAGGTGCTGATCGGCCTGGGCGGCGGCTGCCAGGACATCGAGGCGCACGTGTTCGCCGACACGCCGCGCGGCCCGATGCTGGTGCTGCACCTGATCGTCGACGTGCGCGACGCCATGGGCGCCAACACCGTCAACACCATGGCCGAGGCCGTGGCGCCGCTGGTCGAGGAGATCACCGGCGGCACGGTGCGGCTGCGCATCCTGTCCAACCTGGCCGACCTGCGCCTGTCGCGGGCCCGCGTGCGCCTGACGCCGCAAACGCTCGACACCAAGGACCGCAGCGGCGCCGAGATCATCGAGGGCGTGCTGGACGCCTACGTGTTCGCCGCCACCGACCCGTACCGCGCCGCCACCCACAACAAGGGCATCATGAACGGCATCGACCCGGTCATCGTCGCCACCGGCAACGATTGGCGCGCGGTCGAGGCCGGCGCCCATGCCTACGCCTGCCGCGACGGCCGCTACACCTCGCTGACCCATTGGGAAAAGGACGCCAGCGGCGCCCTGGTCGGCACGCTGGAAATGCCGATGCCGGTGGGCCTGGTGGGCGGCGCCACCAAGACCCATCCGCTGGCGCGGCTGGCGCTCAAGATCATGGCGGTGCGCTCGGCCCAGGAACTGGGCGAGATCGCCGTGGCCGTGGGCCTGGCGCAGAACCTGGGCGCGCTGCGGGCGCTGGCCACCGAGGGCATCCAGCGCGGCCACATGGCGCTGCACGCGCGCAACATCGCGCTGACGGTGGGCGCGGTGGGCGCCGAAGTCGACCAGTTGGCCCGCCGCATGGCCGAGGAAAAGGACGTGCGCGCCGACCGCGCGCTGGCGCTGCTGGAGGAACTGCGGAAACCGGCCTGACGGCGCGGCACGGCCGGCGCAGGCACGCCGGCCGCACAAGAACAGAGGCGGCGCCGGGAACCTCCCGCGCCACCCGTCCATCAAGGAGACAGACATGGAAAGAGACAGCAAGGCGTCCGCCGGACGCCTGGCCGAAGTATGGAACGACACGGTCGACCTGCGCCACCTGGCGTGGGCCATCGCCATCGGCATCGCCGTCAGCGTGGCCGGCTTCTACGCCGCCAGCGGCTGGCTGCGCGACAAGGTCGCCTCGCCCGAACTGGCGCACGCCTACGCCATGCTGGCCGGGCTGGCCGGCTGCGTGCTGGCGGGCGTGATCTGCGCCCGCCTGTTCCCGCCCAAGCGCGAAGTGGTCGAGCACAGCGCCTCGCACGATCCGGCCTGGCGCGCCGAGGTGCTGGCCGAACTGGCCGCGCAACCGGGCGGCCTGGGCACGCTGGCCGACCTGCCGCCCGCGGTGGTCAAGGAGCTGAAGGAACTGGACCTGTACGAGCTGTTCGCCGCCCCCGCCGCGGCCCCGGCGTCGCAGGCCCAACCGCAAAACTTGCGTGAAGAGGTGCCGGCATGAGCGATCCCGTGTTGCTTGAACAGATCATGGTGGCCGCCGGCATGGGCCTCCTGGGCGCGGTGGTGTTCGCCGCCATCGGCCTGGTGTCCGGCACCGACGAGACCACCACGCTGGCGCCGCTGACGCTGCTGGTGGTGCTGCTGGGCGTGCCGCCCGCCGGCGTCTTCACCTTCTTCCTGGCCGGCGCGGTGGCCAAGCACATGACCCACGCGGTGCCGACGGCGCTGCTGGGCATCCCCGGCGACACGCTGGCCACGCCGCTGCTGCAGGACGCCAACATGCTGCGCAAGCTGGGCGTGCCGCACATCGCGCTGCGCAAGATGGTGTCGGGCGCCATCGTCGCCGCCTTCGTGGCGGTGCCGCTGGCGGTGCTGTTCGCCGTGCTGCTGGCGCCGTTCGGCGGCGCCATCACCAAGTCGGCGCCGTGGATCTTCCTGGCCGCGGCGGTGCTGATCGCCTATTTCTCGGCCGGCCGCTGGGCCGCGGTGGCGCTGCTGGTGCCTTTCGTGGTGGTGATCGTGGCGCTGCAGAGCCTGACCGCCAAGTACGGCGTCAAGCTCAGCATCAGCTACTTCCTGGGCATCGCCATCGGCCCGCTGATCGCCGACCTGTTCACCGTGATCGCGCCGCAGGGCCGCGCCAAAATGATGCGCGACAAGGTGCGCACGTTCTCGCTGGCGCCGGACGTCAAGGGCTGGTCGGGCTACTTCCCCAACCCGCTCAAGGTGATGGACCGCATCCAGACCCGCTGGACCCTGGCCACCGCCACCATCTCCAGCGCCACCTTCGTGTTCAGCCCGGTGGCGATGACGGTGGTGCTGGGCGAACTGGTGGGCTCGCGCGTCAAGCACGCCTATCACCGCCTGACCACGGTGCTGAGCGCGCGCAACGGCGTCACCGAGGCCACCTACATCGCCGAGGCCCTGATCCCGCTGATCGCTTTCGGCCTGCCGCTCAGCCCGGTGGCCGCCGGTCCGGCCGCGCCGCTGTTCAACGCCCCGCCGCGCTTCACGGTGGACGCGGCCAGCGGCCAGACCCACAACCTGCACAACCTGCTGAACCACTGGGAGTTCCTGGGCTACGGCATGCTGGCGGTGCTGCTGGCGGCGATCGTGTCGTATCCGTTCGCCATGAACTTCGCGCGCCGCGCCGCGCTGTTCGTGTCGCGCAAGGTCAGCCACGAGGCCATCATCGCCACCTTCGTCGGCCTGATCATCGTGATCAGCGTGTGGGAAGGCCAGTTCCTGGGCCTGCTGGTGATCCTGACCATGGGCCTGTTCGGCGGCCTGCTGTCGCGCCTGTTCGGCTTTAACACCGGCGTGCAGTTCATGGGCTACTACACCGCCGTGCTGACGGTGCCGGCGCTGGTCAAGCTGGTGGCGTGATTCACCGGCGGCAAGGGGCGGAGCCGCCGTGCTCCGCCCCTTTTTTGCTTTCGCGGCGACCGCGTCCGGGCGCGGCGCCTTCATCCCCCCCGCTTTCCCCCGCCCGCTTGATCCCGCGCAAGGCGGCGCGGCATGCCTTGCTCTAGCCTCGGAGCCACTGTTCCCAATAAAGGCTCCCATTTCATGACGTGGTTCAAATCCCTCACACTCGCCGGACGCGAATTGCTGCCCATCGTCCAGGGCGGCATGGGCGTCGGCGTATCCGCCCATCGCCTGGCCGGCGCGGTCGCCAGCCAGAACGCGGTCGGCACCATTGCCAGTGTGGACTTGCGCCATCACCATCCGGACCTGATCGAGCAGACCGAGGACTGCCGCGACCGCGAGCAGATCGACAACGCCAACCTGGTGGCCCTGGACCGTGAAGTGCGCGCCGCGCTCGACACCGCGCAGGGGCGCGGCGTGGTGGCCGTGAACGTCATGAAGGCGGTGCGCGACCATCCCGCGCTGGTGCGCCAGGCCTGCGAAAGCGGCGCCCAGGCCATCGTCATGGGCGCCGGCCTGCCGCTGGACCTGCCCGACATGACCGCCGACTATCCCAAGGTGGCCCTGGTGCCGATCCTGTCCGAAGCGCGCGGCGTGGCGGCGGTGCTGAAGAAATGGATGAAGAAAGGCCGCATGGCCGACGCCGTGGTCATCGAGCACCCCGGCTACGCCGGCGGCCACCTGGGCGCGGCCCGCCTGGACGACATCCACGATGAACGCTTCGACTTCAAGCGCGTGCTGGCCGAATGCCGCCAGTTGTTCCAGGACCTGCAACTGGGCCGCGACGCCCCGCGCCTGATCGTGGCCGGCGGCGTCGGCAGCCATGAACAGGTACGCCACTGGCTCGGCAACGGCGCCGACGGCGTGCAGGTCGGCACGGCCTTCGCCGTGACCCGGGAAGGCGACGCGCACGAGAATTTCAAGCGCGTGCTGATGGAAGCCGACCCCGACAAGCTGGCCGAATTCACCAGCGTCGCCGGCCTGCCGGCCCGCGCCGTGCCGACGCCCTGGCTGACGCGCTACCTGCGCCAGGAAAAGACGCTGCAGGAAAACACCCGCTGCGACGCGCGCCGCTGCAGCCAACGCATGGACTGCCTGACGCAGTGCGGACTGCGCGACGGCATCGCGCGCTTCGGCCAGTTCTGCATCGACCTGAAGCTGGCCGCCGCCATGCGCGGCGAAGTCAGCCGCGGCCTGTTCTTCCGGGGCGCCTCCAAGCTGCCGTTCGGCGACGCCATGCGCAGCGTGCGCGAGCTGATGGACTACCTGCTGAACGGCAGGATGCCGACGGCGGCCTGACCGGCCGGCCCGCGGCTGCCCCCTTCATACGGGGCCGGGAAAATTATTGAACGACGTATAATCTTATTTTTCGTTCAATAATTTCCCGCCCCATGTCCCTCGCCGATCCGCACGACTCCCCCGCCCCCGGCCTGCGCGAGCGCAAGCGCCAGCAGACGCTGGACCATCTGGCCCAGACCGCCTACCGCCTGTTCGAGACCCTGGGCTACGAGGTCGTCACCATGGAGCAGATCGCGGCCCAGGCGGACGTTTCCAAGGGCACGCTGTACAACCATTTCCCGGTCAAGGAAGCCCTGCTGGCGCACCGCTTCCACGCCGAGCTGGCCGCCAGCATGGTGGACCTGCTGCCCAGGCTGCGCGCGGTGCCCGGGTTTGCCGCGCGGCTCAGGCGTGTCCTGCACGCCTCCGCGCATTGGTCCGAAGCCAACCGCGCCTATCTCGGGCCCTACCTGCGTTACCGCCTGTCGACCCTGCGCCCCGACGCCCAGGGCGACGGCCGCTCGCCGCGCAGCGGCTTGCAGACACTGTTCCACAGCCTCATCACGCAAGGGCAGCAGGCGGGCCAATTGCGCGCCGACCTGCCTGCCGACCTGCTCACGCACCAACTGCAGTTCCTGCACCTGGGCGCGCTGCTGCGCTGGCTCGACCTGCCCGGCGCCAGCCTGCCGCGCGAATTCGATGCGCTGCTTTCATTGTTCCTGCAAGGCGCGGCGCCATCCGGGAGCGCCGCGTGACCACCGCGGCCATCCTGGACTGGGCCGCCGCCCGCGAGGCTGGCGTCGCGGGCGCGGGCGGCAAGGGCTGGCAGTTGGCGCGCATGGCGCACCTCGGGGTTCCGGTGCCGCCGGGCTTCGTGCTGGCGGCGTCCGCCAGCCTCGCGCGGCGCCCCGGCGAGCCCGTGGCCGACGCGCTGGCGCAGGCGCTGCACGAGGCCCTGCGCCAGCGCGGCTGGCTCGACCTGCCCCTGGCGCTGCGCTCCTCGTCGCCCCAGGAAGACGCGCGCACCGCATCGTTCGCCGGCATCCATCTGTCGTGCCTGAACGTGCGCGGCGCGGCGGCGGCCGTCGACGCCGTGCGACACATCTGGGACTCGGCCTGGTCGCCGCAGGCGGACGCCTACCGCCAGCGCCTCGGCCTGCAGGCCGAAGAACGCCCCATGGCCGTGGTGGTCATGCCCCTGCTGCCCGCCACGTCCTCCGGCATCGCCTTCACCTGCGACCCGCTCGGCGGCCGCCTCGATCGCATGGTGATCCACGCCAACTGGGGCCTGGGCGAATCCCTGGTGGGCGGCCAGGCCGAGGGTGACGAATACCACTTGCACGCGGATGCCCGTCAATTGGCCTGGCTCCTGGCCCGCCAACGCATCGGCGCCAAACGCCGCGCCACCCTGCCCGCTGCCGGCGGCGGCACACAACTGGAGGAACAGTCGGCGGCGCGGGCAGCGCAGCCCGTCCTGACGCCCGCGCAGGTGGACGCGCTGGCCGCCCTGGCGCGCGACGCCGCCCGCGCCCTGGACTATTCCGGCGCCCCTTACGACCTGGAATGGGTCCACGACGGCCAGGATTTCTGGATCGTGCAGGCCCGGCCCGTCACCGCCATGGCGCGCCACACCTACCCCGGCCTGCAATCGCAACCTTCCTACTGGTCGCGCGGCAATACCCGCGAAGTGCTGCCTTTGCCCATGTCCGCGCTGGAATGGGACGGCGGCCGCCTGATGGCCGAGCGCATGCTGACTCGCGGCTTCGAACTGAGCGGCTACCGCACGCTGCCGGGCGCGCGCCTGGCGGCAATGTTCGACGGCCGCGTCTACCTGGACGCCTCCGTGATCCAGTGGGTCGGCCACGATGCGCTCGGCATCGCCCCGAGCGCCATGAACGCGCTGCTGGGCGGCCCGCAGCCCGAGATCCAGGTGCCCGCGCCCGGCCTGGCGCAGCGCTGGCGCCACGCACTGCGCATGCTGCGCTATCTGCGCCGGGCCGGGCCGCTGCGGCGCCGCGCCGACGCCGACCTGCCGCGCCAGTTCGCGCGGGCGCGGGCCTGGCTGGATGAAGCGCCGCCGGCCGACAGCGCGGCGCTGGGCGCGCGCCTGCTGGAGCAATTCCGCACCGTGGCCGCCGCCGACGACCTGTTCTTCCTGCAAGGCTCGGGCGGCGGCGCCCTGTCCAAACTGCTGGAATGGGTGGAACGCGCCCGTCCCGGCCAAGGCCATGCGCTGACCGCGGCGCTGATGGCCGGCGGCGAACCCAGCGTGACGGCGGCCCAAAGCTATGACCTGATGGCGCTGGCGCAACGGGCGGCGCGCGAACCGCATACCCTGGCCTGGCTGCGCGAGCCGGGCCGCGATGGCGCCGCCTGGGCCAGGCGCCTGCCGCCGGACAGCGCCTTCCGCCAGGCGCTGGCGGATTTCCTGGGGCGCTACGGCCATCGCGCGGTGTACGAAACCTATCTGCGCAATCCGCGCTGGCGCGAAGCGCCCGACTACCTGCTGGACAGCGTGCTGAACCTGATCGGCGCCGACCCCGCGGCGCTGCGCGCCCGCCAGGAACGGGCCGCGCGCGAGGCATGGCAGGCGGTGCGCGCCGCCCTGCCCTGGTGGCAACGTCCGCTGGCCGCGAAGCTGCTGGCGGCCGCGCGCCGCGAAGGCGCCCAGCGCGAAGCCGCGCGCAGCGTGCTGGTGGCGTACCTGGCGGCGGCGCGCCGCAGCGCGCTGGAGCTGGGCACGCGCATGCGCGGCGCGGACGGCCTGGCGGCCGCCGACGACATCTTCCACCTGACCGCCGAAGAGATCTTCGCGCTCGCCGCGGGCCGTCTCGCCCCCGCGGCCGCCGCGCGCCGCGCCGCCGACCGGCGCGCGCGCCTGGCGGAGTGGGCCGAAGCGCCCGATCGCGACGTGATCGTCGAATACGGCGAGGCGCCCCCGGTGGTCGCGCCCGCCGCGCCGGTCGGTGGCAACGGCTCCTGGCGCGGCACGCCGGTCGCCAGCGGCCGGGCGCAGGGCCCCGCCTTCGTCGCCCAGGATCCGCACGCGGCGCTGGCGATGCCGGCCGGCGCCATCCTGGTGGCGCCCTCCACCGATCCGGCCTGGACGCCGCTGTTCCTGCGCGCCGGAGCGGTGGTCATGGAGGCCGGCGGCTACCTGTCGCACGGCGCCATCGTCGCGCGCGAGTTCGGCATACCGGCCGTGGTCAACGTGCAGGGCATCCTGCGCCAGGTGGCCAGCGGCGACTGGCTGGAGGTCGACGCCGCGCGAGGCACGGTGCGGCGCCTGCCGGCGCCCGCCGGCGCGGCAACCCCCGACGGCGGCCCGCCGCGGCCTCGGCAGCCTTAGCGGAGGTCGCCGTCGGGCGGCGTCGGCTCAGCGCGCCGCCGGCAGGTCGAACTCGAATACCGCGCCGGGCTCGGGCCGCTCCACCAGCCGGATGTCGCTGTGGTGCAGTTGCAGGATGCGGTGCACGATCACCAGCCCCAGCCCGCCGCCATCGCGCGGCCCGTTGGCCAGCACCGAGGCGCGGGTGAACAGGCCGGCGCGCAAGGCTTCGGGAATGCCCGCGCCGTTGTCGCTGACCCGCACCTGCACGCCGCCGCGCGCCGCGCCCAGGCGCAGCTCGATGCGCCCGCCCGGGGCCGTGTGGCGGATGGCATTGTCCAGCAGATTGGTCAGCACCCGCTCGATCATGCCCAGGTCGGCGCGCACCGGCGGCAGTTCCTGGTCGATGGCGGTGGTAAGCCGCTGCTGGCGCGCCTCGGCGGCCAATTCGAATTTCTGGATCACATCCTGCGCCAGCTCGGGCAGCGAGAACGTTTCAGGCTCCAGCCGCACCAGCCCGGACTCCAGCCGCGCCAGCTCGAACAGTTCCTGCGCCAGCCGGCCGACCTTGCGGCTCTGCGCCAGCGCGATATCCAGGTAGCGGCGGCGCTCGGCCGCGTCCAGCGTTTCGTCCTTGAGCCGCAGCGTTTCCAGATAGCCGTGCAGCGAGGTCAGCGGCGTGCGCAGGTCGTGCGAGATGTTCGCCACCAGGTCGCGCCGCTGCTGGTCCTGGCGTGTCAGTTCGCGCCACTGCTCGGAGATGCGCCGTCCCATCTGCACGAAGCTGCGGCGCAGCAGCGAGATCTCGTCGCCGCTGGTATCGCCGGCGTCGGCCGGCTTTTCCAGCGCGGCCAGCGCGCGGCCGCCGTCGTCGCCGAAGGCGCGCACCGCGCGCGTCAGCCCCCGCAGCGGCCGCGTGATCAGGCCGAATGCCGCCAGGCCCGCCACCAGGCCCAGCAAGGCCACCAGCGCGATCGACCACAGGGTGGTGCGCAGCACCGCGCTGCGCGAGGCCGCCATGGCCAGCGCGTCGTGTGCCTGGCCTTGCAGCACCACATAGACATAACCCTGCTCGCGCCCCGCCACGCGCACCGGGGCGGCCGAGAACACCTTGGCGGTATCCAGGTGGCGCGGATCGTCGCCCGCGATCGGCAGCGCCCCGCCCGCCAGGAAGCGGCGCACCGGCGCCAGATCCACGCGGTCGCGCTTGATCTGCCCGGGCGGCGCCGCGTCGCCGACGATGCGGCCGTCGTTGTCCAGCAGGTAGACCTCGACCGCCGGATTCACCATCATCAGCATCGAGAACAGCGAGCGCACCGCCTCCGGCTTCCAGCCATTGGCGTCCATCAGCTCGTTGGTGCCGGCGATGTGCTGCGCCAGGCCGCTGGACAGCCGCTGCACCACTTCCTGTTCGTAGCGCAGGTTGGCCGAGATCTGCAGCCAGGCCGACGCGCCGCAGCAAGCCAGCAGCAGCAAGGCGAACACGGCCGACAGGCGCTGGGTCAGGGTCAGGCGCTTCATGGCGTCGGCTCCGCCGGCGCGCCCGGCGCCGCCGCGAACTTGTAGCCACGCCCCCAGACCGTCAGGATGCGCTGCGGATTGGACGGATCGGCCTCGATCTTGGTGCGCAGCCGGTTGATGTGGGTGTTGACGGTGTGCTCGTAGCCCTCGTGCTGGTAGCCCCAGACCTGGTTCAGCAGGTCGAGCCGCGAGAACACCTTGTCCGGATTGCGGGCGAAGAAATGCAGCAGGTCGAACTCGCGCGGCGTCAGCTCCAGCCGGCGCTCGTCGACCGAGGCGGTGCGGGCGATCGGGTCGATGGCCACACCGTGCTGGCGCAGGCTGCCGGCGTCGATGCGGGCGTTGCGCTCCAGCGCCTCGGTGCGGCGCAGCAGCGCGCGCACCCGCGCCACCAGCTCCAGCATCGAGAACGGCTTGGCCAGGTAGTCGTCGGCGCCCAGTTCCAGGCCGAGGATGCGGTGCACCTCGCTGGAGCGGGCGCTGGTGATGATGATCGGGGTGTAGCGCGTCATGGCGCGGGCGCGCTTGCAGATTTCCAGGCCGTCGATGCCGGGCAGCATCAGGTCCAGCACCAGCGCGTCCCAGCCGCCCTCTTCGAGCCGGCGCATGCCTTCGTTGCCGTCGGCGGCGTGCTCGACGGCATAGCCCTCGTCACGCAGGTGCAGCCGCAGCAATTCGGCGATGTGGGCGTCGTCTTCGACGATCAGGACGCGGCGGGGCGTATCCATAGGGGCTCGGTGCAAGGGTGGCGGCCGGGGCCGCGGACAGCGCCGGGCGCGGGCGATCCGCCCCCGGCAGCGCTATTGTCGCCAATCCATGGCCGGCGAGTTATCACATTTATTTTAAGTTTGCGTGAGGACTTCGATATCGGCGCCGGGGAAGAATGGCTCCAACGACAACAACCGCCTCCCCGAGGAGCCCCGCCATGATGGCCACGCCCGCCACCCCAGACGCCCCCGCCGCCCCGGCGCCCGACAGCCGCGGCCCGGTGCATCCCGGCTGGCTGCGCATCGTGCATTGGCTCAATGCGCTGGCCGTGGTCATCATGGTCACCAGCGGCTGGCGCATTTACAACGCCGCGCCGTTCTTCGACTTCACCTTTCCCAACGGCGCCACCCTGGGCGGCTGGCTGGGCGGCGCGCTGCAATGGCACTTCGCCGGCATGTGGCTGCTGCTGGTCAACGGCCTGCTCTACCTGGGGCTGAACCTGACCACCGGCCGCCTGTGGCGCAAGTTCTTCCCGGTCGGCCCGCGCGGCGTGGCGCGCGACCTGGCCGCGGCCCTGCGCGGCAAGCTGTCGCATGCCGACCCGCGCCACTACAACCAGGTGCAGCGGCTGGCCTACCTGTTCGTCATCGCGGATATCACGGTGCTGGTCCTGTCGGGCCTGGTGCTGTGGAAGTCGGTGCAGTTCGACACCCTGCGCACGCTGCTGGGCGGCTATGAATTCGCGCGTCGCATCCATTTCTTCGCCATGGCGCTGCTGGTGGCGTTCGTGGCGGTGCACCTGGTCATGGTGTCGCTGGTGCCACGCAGCCTCATCGCCATGATCCGCGGCAAATAAGGAGACCCTCGTGAGCGCAAAACGACGCCTGTCGCTGCTGGGCCTGGACGGCCCCGCCATCCTCAAGGAAGCCGTGAAGATCCTGGACAAGCGGGTCGAGGCGCCCTCGCGCCGGGCCTTCCTGCGCCGCGGCCTGACGCTGGGCGGGCTGGCGATGCTGTCCGGCTGCACGCTGTCCGACGACGAAAACGTCGAAAAGGCGCTGACCGCGGTGTCGCGCTTGAACGATCGCGTGCAGGGCTGGATCTTCGACCCGAACAAGCTGGCACCCACCTACCCGGAATCGATGATCACCCGCCCGTTCCCGTTCAATGCCTATTACGGCATCGACGAGGTGCGGCAGGTCGAGGAAGAGAGCTTCCGGCTGGAGGTCACCGGCCTGGTGGCGGACAAGCGCCGCTGGCGGCTGGACGAGCTGCGCGCCATGGCGCAGATCGACCAGGTCACGCGCCACATCTGCGTCGAAGGCTGGAGCGCCATCGGCAAATGGGGCGGCGTGCCGTTCTCGGCCTTCCTGAAGCGCGTGGGCGCCGACCTGACGGCGAAGTACGTCGGCTTCAAATGCGCGGACGACTACTACACCAGCATCGACATGCCCACCGCATTGCATCCGCAGACGATCCTGGCGCTGACCTACGACGGCAAGACGCTGCCGCCGGAGTACGGCTTCCCGATGAAGCTGCGGATGCCCACCAAGCTTGGCTACAAGAACCCCAAGCACATCCAGGCGATTTTCGTCACCAACACCTACCCGGGCGGTTACTGGGAGGACCAGGGCTACAACTGGTTCGGCGGCAGCTAGGTGCTTTTTTCTTTCCACCACGACACACCAGAGGAACGCATCATGAAGACACTCACCACCGCCGCATTTTCGCTGTGCCTGGCCTTTGGCGCGGTTGCCGCGCACGCGGCCGACAACATGTCCAAGGACGGCATGGCCAAGAGCGGCATGTCGAAAGATGGCATGTCGAAGGACGGCATGGCCAAGGATGGCATGTCGAAGAACTCCATGTCCAAGGACGGCATGTCGCACGACGGCATGAAGAAGGACGGCATGGCCAAGGATGGCATGTCGAAAGACGGGATGTCCAAGGGCGGTATGTCGAAGGACGGCATGTCCAAGGGCGGCTCCATGAGCAAGGACAGCATGGGCAAGTAGGCCAGCCGACCGCCCCGTCGGCGCCGGCCCGGCCGCGCCGACGGCCGGCCCGCGGCCACGCGGCCCCCATGAGCCATTCACCGAGGAACTTCCCATGAAACTGACACGCAGGCATTTCCTGGGCGCGAGCGGTGTATTCGCCGCCGCCGGCCTGGCGCCGCTGCTGGCCGGGCGTGGCGCCCGTGCCGCGCAGCCCCGCGCCTATCCCTATGCCCTGAGCGACGCCGAATGGCGCGCCCGGCTGACCAAGGCGCAATACGACGTGCTGCGCCAGGAAGGCACCGAACGGCCCTACACCAGCCCGCTCAACGACGAGCACCGCGCCGGCACGTTCGCCTGCGCCGGCTGCGCCCAGAAGCTGTTCTCGTCGGCCACCAAGTTCGACAGCGGCACGGGCTGGCCCAGCTTCTGGCAGCCGCTGGAACGCGCCGTCGACACGCTGGAAGACCGCAGCTTCGGCATGACCCGCACCGCCGTCAATTGCAGCAACTGCGGCGGCCATCTGGGCCACGTCTTCGACGACGGGCCGCGCCCGACCGGACTGCGCTACTGCATGAACGGCGTGGCCATGAGCTTCACCCCGCAGGCCTGACCTGGGCCGCCTTTTTTTCGAGGATTGCGCATCATGCCCCTTCTTTCCCTCTCCCGCGCCACGCTGGCCGCCGCCGGCGCCCTGTTCGCCCTGGGCTCGGCCGGCGCCGCCGAAACCGCCTTCGTCATTCCGCCGCCCGCGCTCGACGCGCCGGCCGGCGCGGCCCAGGAAAAGGCCGTGATCGCCGGCGGCTGCTTCTGGGGCGTGCAGGCGGTGTTCCAGCACGTCAAGGGCGTCACCTCGGCGGTCTCCGGCTACGCCGGCGGCCAGGCGTCCACCGCCGACTACGACACCGTCAGCGGCGGCCGCAGCGGCCACGCGGAATCCGTCGAGATCACCTACGACCCCAGCCAGGTCAGCTATGGCCAGCTGCTGCAGATCTATTTCTCGGTGGCGCACGATCCCACCCAGCTCAACCGCCAGGGTCCGGACAGCGGCACGCAGTACCGGTCCACGGTGTTCCCGGCCAATGACGACCAGCGCAAAGTGGCCGAGGCCTACATCGCGCAACTGAACAAGTCGGGCGTCTACCCGAAGGCGCTGGCGACCACGGTCGAGCCGCTCAAGGGCTTCTATCCCGCCGAGGGCTATCACCAGGACTACCTGGTGCGGCATCCGTACAGCATGTACATCATGGTGAACGACGTGCCCAAGGTGGAGAACCTGGCCCGGACCTTCCCGGCGGCGTACCGCGACAAGCCGGTGCTGGTGAATCCATAGACGGTCGGCGGCGTTGGCCACGCCTGGCGACGGCATGTCGGCCTGGCGGGCGCCGCCGCATCCGGCCGGCGGCGCCCGCCCGCTGCCACCTCGCGGCAATTCGACAAGCCGGCCAATCCAGCCGGATAAATAATAAAAACGAATGGATTTCAAAAATCCGGAATCAGCAGTTTTCGTGCCTGAAACATAATATCGAATGTATCAATTCCCGCCATTTTGATAATGCGGCCGGTATCCAAAACTCCAATAAAATCAAGGCGGTTGGTATCCATTCATATTGATGACCTCGATTTGGATGGTATCTCGGGGATAATTTTTTATTTTGCAAAAAAGCGGGTATAAATTGCGTCCTTTTTCTACGGGCCAGTCGAATCCATACAAAATATTTCCGCGCACGGAAACCGTATTTCCGCGGGCGGATACGCATGGATTCCACACGCTGGGCCGCGACAAAAAGGATCCCAGTCTTGACTTACCGCACGAACAAGTGGCTGACGGCCACGGTCGCATTGAGTACCTCCTGCTGCGGCGCCGCCATGGCCGCCGACCTGACGGTGACATCCGGCAATACCCAGGTGTTCGACGGCTCGGCCAGCCTGCCGGGCGGCATTGACGTCAACGGCGGCACGCTGGTGGTCGGCGGCAACGGCGGCGGCGCCGGCGTCACCCTTGCCGGCAACGTCAACGCCGCGTCGAACGGCACGGTGTCGGGCTTCGGCACGATCGACGGCAATCTCGACGTGACGGGCGCGCGCGTCGCGCCCGGCTACCCCCTCGGCACGCCGACCGGCGTGTCCAACGGCAACCTCGTCGTCAAGGGCGACCTGTCGATGAACAACGCCGTGTTCGATTTCGAGACCGGCTACGCGGGCCTGCCGATCACGCAACCCGGCACCGGCGACAACATCACGGTCGGCGGCAACGTCGCCCTGAACAACACCACGCTGAACGTGTCGGTCAACACCCTGGGCGTCAACGCCGGCTATTACCGCATCCTGTCGTACGGCGGCACGTTGAGCGGCAACGGCCTGACGCTGGGCACGGTCAGCGGCGACTCGCTGCCGGCCGCGACCATCCAGTCGCTCACCGGCGACAAGCAGATCAACCTCATCCTGGGCCCCAGCACGACCAATCTGTGGAACGGCAACGGCGTGGCGTCGGCGACCCGCGCGGGCGGCGGCAACGGCACCTGGAGCGCCGCCAGCGCCAACTGGAACAGCCCGGCCAATGCCACCGGCGCCCTGCCCGACGGCGGCTACGCCATATTCGCGGGCGCGACCGGCACCGTCACGGTGGATGGCGGCGCCGGCCCCGTGCGCGTGTCCGGCATCCAGTTCGCCACCGACCGCTACACCCTGCAAGGCGCGCCCATCACCCTGGTCGGCAACGGCGGCAATCCGCCGGCCCTGGTGGTTGGCGACGGCACCTATGCCTCCGGCCAGTTCGTCGACACCATCCACAACCCGCTGCAAGGCACGCAAGGCTTCGTCAAGACCGGCCCGGGGTCGCTGATCCTGACCGCCGACAGCAGCGGCCTGAGCGGCCCCATCCTGATCGCCGACGGCGCCCTGGAAATCGACGGCAAGTTGAACGGCCCCGTCGACATCGGCCGCGAAGTCGTGCTGGCGGGCGTCGGCCAACTCGGCGCCACCACGCTCTACCCCACCGCCGTCATCGCGCCCGGCAATGACGGCTCGCCCATCGGCACGCTGACGATCAACGGCAACCTCACCTTCGGCGCGGACACGATCTATCGCGTGCACGCCGACCCGGCCAGCAGCGCGAGCGATCGCATCCACGTCACCGGCATCGCCAGCCTGGACGGGACCGTGGCGCACATCGGGCCGGCCGGCAACTATGCGCCGCGCGCCACCTACAACATCCTGACCGCCGACGGCGGCATCCAGGGCCGCTTCACGGGCGCCTCCAGCGCCTATGCCTTCCTTACGCCCACGCTCAGCTACGACACGAAAAACGCCTACATGACGCTGACGCGCAATGACGTCCCGATCGGCAGCATCGGCAATGGCGGCAACGAAAGCAGCGTGGGCGAAGCCCTCGACAAGGAAGACCCGCCCGTGGCCGGCACTGGCTCGTCGTCGAACGGCACTGGCTCGTCGTCCAACGGCAACGGTTCGCCGTCCAACGGCAATGACGCGTCATCGGGCGGCGGATCGGCCGTCATCGGCAGCGGCAACGCGTCGGTCCAGGGTTCCGGCGCGCGCCAGGTGACGACGGCGGTGCTGTCGATGACGGCGAACGAAGCGCGATCGGCCCTCAAGCTGCTCGCGGGTGAAGCCTACGCGAGCACCGCCTCGGTGCTGCAAGGCCAGGCGGACACCGTGCGCGCGCTGCCGCTGGAGCACCTGCGCGGCAACCTGGACGCGCCCATGCGCGCCGGCCAGCCCACCGCCCAGCTGGGCTCGCCTTCCGCCGACGCCCTGCCGCAAAGCGGCGCCTCGCCGCTCTGGGCCCAGGCCTTCGGCAACTGGAGCACGCTCGGCGGCGACGGCAACGCATCGAGCGTGAAGCAGTCGGCCGGCGGCTTCTTCGTCGGCGGCGACGGCGCGGTCGGCGGCGGCTGGCGCCTGGGCGGCGCGCTCGGCTACACGGGCAGCCACAGCTCGATCGCCGATGCCGCGTCGCGCACCGACGTCGACAGCTACACCGCGACCCTGTTCGGCGGGCGCAACTTCGCGGCCGGCCCCGGCCACGTCCGCTTCATGGCGGGCGCGGCCTACACCTGGCACGACATCGACACCAAGCGCAACGTGGCCGCGGGCAGCCTGAACCAGCAGCTCAAGTCGTCGTATCGCGCCTCGTCGACCCAGGTGTTCACCGAACTCGGCTACCACCTGCCGCTCAATGACGCCTATGCCATCGAACCCTTTGCCGGCCTGGCCTGGAACCAGCTGCGCACGCGCGATTTCGAGGAATCGGGCGGCAGCGCCGCGCTGCGCGGCAAGGGCGGCTCGGACGACGTTACCAGCACCACGCTGGGAATGCGCGGCTCATGGCGCTTCGACTCGCACGGCGCGCCGGGCCGCCTGACCGCATCGCTGGGCTGGCGCCACGCCATGGGCGACGTGAAGCCGCGCCAGGAGCTGGCCTTCGACGGCGGCAGCACGTTCTCGGTGCGGGGCGTGCCGATCGCGCAGAACGCCGCCGTGGTCGGGCTGGGCGCCGAAATGGCCATCACGCGCAACACCACCGCGGGCGTTGCCTACGACGCGCAGTTCGGCGGCGGCAACCGGCAGCAGTCGGGCCTGTTCAAGCTGGCCATGCGCTTCTAGGCCAGCGCCGGCCAGGCCGCGGGCGTCGCGATCGTGACGTCCGCGGCACGCCGCGGCACCGGGCGCGGGCAAACGGCGCCGCCATTGCGCTACAGTGCGGGGGTGCCGCGGGCATCCATGACTGCCGCGGCCTTGAATCCATGCATCCAGGAAAAGCACCGCAGTGAATGACTCCCCCACGCCGGACACCGACGTGTCCGAATACCGCAAGGAACAGACCGCCACGCTGTGGCGCGACGACGGCTGGACCGCGCGCATCATCAAGAACGAGGACGACGACGGCTGGGCCGTCGAGATGACCCTGGACGGGCAGGCCGAACCGGCGCTGGTGGGGCCCTGGACCATGGGCCGCGACAAGAAGAACCCCAAGCCGCTGGACGGCCCCGCGTTCTCCACCCTGGTCAAGACCGCCAACGAAGTCCTGCGCCGCCACGAACAGCAGTTGCACGCCACGCTGCACAAGAGCGTGAAGATCGACGGCGCCAACGGCCGCCTGACGATCAAGCTGGACATCGTTCCGGACGAAGACGAGCCCTACGCCGTGCTCAGCGCCTACGATGAATCGGGCGACGAATTGGCCCGGATCCAGGTTGCGCCGACGTACAAACTGAACGTGCGGCGCGCCCAGGAATGGGCCAGCGGCGGTTTTGGGCGGGACGGCTGACGCCGGGCCCCGCCACATGGAGGGCGCCGGGCGGCGTGAGCGCCCCCGGGCTCTCGCAAGCGCCGCTCAATGGCCGGTGCTGTCGCCCTGCCGGCTGGCCTCGAACAGGAACCAGGTACGCCGCTCGGTCTCGTCGATCCAGTTCTCGATCAGGCTGGAGCTGGCGATGTCGCGATGTTCGTCGGTAACGTTGTGGGCCTCGCGCAGCGTGGCCGCCAGGGTCTTGTTGTCTTCGCGCAGCTCGGCCAGCATGTCGAGCGGCTGCACGTAGTCGGCGTCGTTGTCGGCAATGCGCTGGCTGCGCGAGATATGGCCGATGGAACGCAGCGTGGTGCCGCCGATCTTGCGGATGCGCTCGGCGATCGGATCGGTCATGGCGAACAGTTGGTCGCCCTGTTCATCGAGCAGCAGATGGTAGTCGCGAAAATGCGGCCCGCTGACGTGCCAATGGAAATTCTTGGTCTTCAGGTACAGCGCGAACACGTCGGCCAGCACCTGGTTCAGCACCGCGGAGATGTCGCGGGTGGCGGCGGCGGCCAGGTCGGTGGGGGTCGCCAGCGGACGCTTGCGCAGCGTCTTTGCCGCCTTGGTGGTCTTCTCATTCAGTTTCTTGGCCATGAATCGCAGCTCCTGGAAATGATTCGGAAAACACGCGCGCGGCGCGATCGATCGCGCCGCCACGCCCCAGGGTAATCCCGTACGGGCGCTTTGCCAATGGGACAAACGCAAACCGGCTGCTCGCCGTCGCACCGGGCCTGATAGTCGCCTTGATTCATTCATTTGAATGAATTAATCTGTACATCCCGACCCAAACCAAGGAACACGCATGAACACCCCTCCCGCCCCGCTGTCGCTGGCGGAAAGAAACCGGCGCTGGAACCTGGCCCGCGACCTCATGCGGGCCGAAGGCCTGCAGGCGCTGGTCGTCTATGGCGACCGCGAAGCGGCCGCGCCCGCCGGTTTTTCGCCCGATTGCTATTTCAGCAACGACCGCCCCGGATCGCTGGTGGTCTTCATCGGCGACGAAGCGCCCAGGGTCTATACCTTCGCCTCGCTGATGATCGCCGACCACATCCAGTCGGCGCTGCGCGGCGACCTGCAATGGATCGCGCCGGAACAGCTGTACGTGGGCAAGACGGGCCGCGACGTCGGCGCCTGGCTGGCTGAACGCGGGCTGGACGGCAGCCGCGTCGGCATCATCGGGCTGGAACCCTATCCGCCCTTCTATTTCGACGGCGCCCTGCCCGCGCGCACCCTGCAGGGCCTGGCGCAGGCCTTGCCCAAGGCGGAACTCGTCCCCGTGTACAAAGCCTTCTTCCGGCTGGTATCGGTCAAGAGCGAGGAAGAACTCGCCCTGGTCCGCTACGCCGCCCATATCGGCGAGGCCATGAGCGAAACACTGCGCGCCACGGCCCGGCCGGGGGTCAGCGAAGCCGACCTGGTGGCCGCCGTCACCGCCACCTGCTTCGCCATGGGCGGCTACACCGCCGAAGTGCTGCTGGGAACCGGCCCGGAGTATGTCGGCTGGGGACCGCCCGCGTGGCAGTACCGGTCGCAGCGGCCCCGGCTGCTGCGCGAGGGCGACATCGTGCTGTCGGAGATCTTCGCGCTCTATGGCTTGATGGAAACGCAGCACCAGGCGGCGGTGGCGATCGGCGAGGTCCACCCGGACATCCATCGCGCCGCCGACGTCGCCCGCGCCTGCTATGAAAGCGGCCTGGCGGCGCTGCGCGTGGGCAATACGTTTGGCGATCTGGTCGACGCCATGGAGGCGCCTTTGCTGGAATCCGGCGGCTGGCACGTGCATCCCCTGGTCCACAGCATCAACCCCTACGGTCCGGTGGGCTTCGGCACCGCGCCGGGGATAGAATCCCTGCCCGAGGCCGCGCGCTATCCGCAACTGCGGCCCCTGCCGACCGTGGGCCGGGATCTTCCGCTGCAAGCCGGCATGTGCTTCGCGTTCGAGCCCAACTGCGGCTTCGGGCGCCATCTGGCCAACATCGGCGGCACGGTGATCGTGGGTGAAAATGGCGGCATCGCCCTGAACCGGAATTCGACCCGGCTGATGCTCGCCGACGGCTAGCCTTCGCCGCCAGGATCGCCGGCGCGGACCCAGGCCCTGCTATCCTGGCGCGCGGCCGGGGGGCCTTCCCCGTGCCGGCCCAGGCCGAAGACACGCGAAGCAAGAACGCACATGAGTACATCGACGACTGAATCCCCTGCCACCGAGCGCGCCGCCGACACGCGCGACCGGTTGCTGCGGGCCGGACTGGCCCTCTTCAGCCAGCTGGGCCTCGAAGGCGTGCGCACGCGCCAGCTGGCGCAGGCCGCCGGCGTCAACCAATCCGCCATTCCGTATCATTTCGGCGGCAAGGAAGGCGTCTATGCAGCCGTACTGGAGCAGACGGCGCAAGCCATCGCCGAACGGCTGGACTGGCCGGATGCCGCGCCCCGCACAGCAGCCGACGCGGCGCTGCAACTGGAAGCGATCATGCGCGGCTTCGCGGCCGCGTTGCTGGATTCCGAGGCGTCCGCCGCCCGCAGCCTGTTGCTGGCGCGCGAACAGCTGCAACCCACTCCCAAATTCGAAGCCATCCACGCCGTGCTGTTCATGCCCCTGCACGAAGCGGTGACGCGGCGCGTCGCCGTCATCCGGGGGGAAGCGCCCGACAGCCGCGGCTGCATCCTGCGCGCCCACGCCATTCTGGGACAGGCCATTGTCTTTGCCGTGGCGCGCGAAGCGCTGTTGCGGCGCCTGGGAACCGGCCGCCTGACCCGCGCCATGGTCGCCGAGATCGCCGCCATGGTCGGCGCCACGGCGGTGGCGGCCGCTCGCGACTAGTCCACGGCCGCGCCGGACCTGACCGCGAACACTTCGCCCTGGCCGGCAAACAACGCCACGCAAGCCTGGATGCGATCCGCGATGGAGCCCTGGGGCAGCGGCTGGGCCAGGCCCAGCGCCATCTGCCGCAATGGCTCGGCGATGGTCATGGCCAGCAGCAGGCCGGCCGTCTCGCGCGGCTGCCTGATGCGGATGAAGCCCCGCGCGGCGAGCTTCTCGAACCACGCGGCCAGCATCGCTGTGCCGCGCTCGATGCCATTTTCCTGGTAGACCGCCAACAGCGCCGCGCGCGCCGGAAAGTCGGCGGTCAGCAGCCGGAACATGCCGACGGCGTCGGCCGACAGGGCGCGATCGGCGATCGCCTGCAGCACCCGCGCCAGGGCCGGCAGCACATCGGCGGCGCTGCCGACATCCTGTGCCATCACCGGCTCGAATGTGTCGGTCCAGCCGCGCACCACTTGCGCCACCAGGTCCTCGCGATTGGCCGCGAAGCGGTAGACGGTTTTCTTGGCCATGCCGGCCCGCTTGGCCACCGCTTCCAGCGTGGCCGCGGCGTAGCCCTGGTTCAGCAATAGCCAGGTGGCGGCCTCCAGCGCGGCCGCGCGCAATTCGGCGTCGGGCCGGGCGGGACGGCCGCGCGGCCGCGGCGAGGGGGACGATGCCATGGTCGGGAGGAGCTCCTGTGAATGAAGTGCGATCTTACACGCTACGCTTATTTTGGAAACGAATAACGTTTCTTTATTGTAGAATCCGCCTTCCCCCCCCTCTCGGAGCCTACGCAATGACCTCCCCGCATCCCGACGCGGCGCACATCCGCGCCGACATGGACAGTCTGCTCGACCCCGCGCCGCTCAGGCTCGAGACCGGCATCACCCGGCTGCCCGGCGGCGGCCTGGTGGTGGCCGCGCGCACCGACCTGCACGGCTGCAAGGGCCGCATGTTCGACTGGTGGTTCAAATTCTTCCAGACCACCCAGCACATCAAGTGGTGGC
Source organism: Achromobacter sp. CSND-B12 (assembly GCF_052906545.1). Classification (NCBI taxonomy): domain Bacteria; kingdom Pseudomonadati; phylum Pseudomonadota; class Betaproteobacteria; order Burkholderiales; family Alcaligenaceae; genus Achromobacter; species Achromobacter sp. CSND-B12. The sequence goes on from NZ_JBREGJ010000001.1 coordinate 6,631,750, forward strand.
ATCCGCAGGACCACGTCGAGCACCGCGGCTGGGACAGCGCCTGGCGCCGGGGTGAAAACTACATCGGCGCCTCGATCCACGCGGTCGAGTCGCTGGCCGACCTGCCGCCGGTGGCGGCCAGGCTGAAGTTCCACGCGCCCGCAGAGGCCTTCGACGCCGAGCGCTTGCGCGCGGCGCAGGACAGCCAGGACGTGTCGGCGGCCGTCTATGCGCGCATTGGCTTTGGCGACCACGTCCAGCTCGACCCGGACGGTGATCCGATGGACGGCCAGATGATCCACCTGACGCGCGACACGCCGTTCGGCTGCGTGCTGCGCAGCCGTTTCTACCTGGGGCTGTCGGGCGAACGGCCGGAACAGGCCGTGCCGGACGCGCTGGGGCTGAACCTGCTGCGCCACTGTTATACGGAGTTCACCTTCCTGTCGCGCTTCCTGCCGTCGCTCTATTACGGCGAGCACGCCAACGGCGAGGCGGCGCCCCTGCCCTGGTAGCGCCGCCGCGCCCCGGGCGGGAGGGATCGCCGGCGCCGCCAAGCCGGCCCGGCGGAAGGAGTATGCTACGGCGCTTCACAACGGCCACACTCCCGTCACATCGCTATGCGCGGCAACCCCGACGCCCGGCAAGGCGCTATCGCCCTGCATGGGTTCTACTTCCTGTACTACGGCTTGCAGGGCGTCAGCATTCCCTTTCTTCCGCTGTGGTTCGCCGGCCGCGGACTCGATCCGGCGCTGATCGGCCTGATCGTGGCGACCTCGTTCCTGCCCAAGATCCTGTCCACCCCGGTGGTGGCGCACGTCGCCGACCAGCGCGGCGGCGCGCATGGCCTGATCTTCGCCGCGCTGGCCGCCTCGCTGGCGCTATTCATCTGCTATCCGTTCAGCCAGGCGCCCGCCTGGCTGTTCGGCGTCACGCTGTTGCTGAACGCCGTGTTCCCGGCGGTGCTGCCCCTGCTGGACCGCATGGCGATCGCCAGCGGCCGCGGCCAGGGCAACTCCTACACCATCATCCGCGCCTGCGGCTCGCTCGGCTTCGCGTTGGTGACGGTGGCCGGCGGCTACCTCATCAAGACCTTCGGCGCCGACTGGGTGATGTGGCTGTCGATGCTGCTGATCGTGGCCTCCCTGGCCTGCGTGCGCCTGCTGCCCCGGGCGGCCCGTCCCGCCGCCGACGAGGCGCCCGCCGAGCGCGTGCGGCTGCCGATGCGCGAGATCCTGCGCGACCGGCCGCTGCTGCTGTGCATCGGCGCCGCCTCGCTGGTGCAGGCCAGCAACGGCTTCCTGTATTCGTATTCCACGCTCTACTGGACCGATCGCGGCCTGTCGACGGCGCTGATCTCGATGCTGTGGGCGGTGGGCGTGGCCAGCGAAGTGCTGTTTTTCTTCCTCGCGCCCAAGGTGCTAGCGCGGGTCGGCGCGCAGTGGCTGATCCTGGTTTCGGCCGCCATGACGGCGCTGCGCTGGGCCGGCCTGTCGGCCACCACCGACCCGGCCTGGATCGCCGCGCTGCAGCTGCTGCAATGCTTCACGCTGGCGGGCAACAACGCCGCCATCATGTGGTACATCGCGCGCCGCGTGCCGGCGGCCTGCAAGACCTCGGCCATTGCGCTGTACGCGCTGCTGTCGGGCGGCGTGTTCATGTTCGGCAGCATCCAGCTGGGCGGCGCGCTGTATCGCGCCTACGCGCCGGGCGGTTTCCTGGTGATGGCGCTGTGCGCGGCCTGCGCCATTCCGCTGGTGCTGGCGGCGGAAAAGCGCGCGCGGGCGGCCTGAGGCCGGGCCCGCGTCGGGCAGCCGCGCGGCGCGAGCCGCCCGGACCGCTCAGCCCGCCCGGCTGCCCTCCAGCGCCCGCGCCAGCGTCTCGAACACGCGCGGATCGCCGGACTGCGCGACGTTGAACCGCAGGCAGTCCCCGGCGCTCAGCGACACGCTGAAGGCGTTGCCCGGCGCCAGCACCACGCCTTCGCGCAGGCAGGCGCGCGCCACCGTCGCCGCGTCGACGCCGGCCGGCAGGCGGCACCACAGGAACATGCCGGCCTTGGGCGCGAGCCACGGCACGATGCCCAGGGCTGCCAGGCGCGCGGTGGTCCGTTCGCGTTCCTCGGCCAGCCGCTGGCGCACCCATTCCATGTGCTTGCGGTAGCCGCTGTCGGTCAGCGTGCGGAACACCACGTCGGCCGCCAGGCGCCCGCCACCGAAGGTGGTGGCGATCTTCAGGTCGGCCAGGCTGTCGATCCAATCGGCCCGCGCCGCGATGAAGCCGCAGCGCAGCGAAGCCGACACCGTCTTGGAGAAACTGCCGATCTGGATCACGCGCGACAGGCCGTCGAAGGCCGCCAGCCGTGGCGCGGGCGCGTTCTCGAAGTCGGCGAAGATGTCGTCTTCCACGATCACCAGCCCGGCGCCGTCGGCCGCCTTGAGCAAGCGGTGCGCCACCAGCGGCGACAGCGTCGCGCCGGTGGGGTTGTGGATGCCCGAGTTGGTGATGTACAGGCGCGGGGCATGCTCGCGCAGCGCCGCCTCGAAGCGCGCCACGTCGGGGCCTTGCGCCGTATAGGGCACGCTGACCACGCGGGCGCGGTGCGCCTTGAGCAAGGCATGGAAGTTGAAATAGCAGGGATCGTCCACCAGCACGGTATCGCCCGGCTCCAGCAGGAAGCGGCAGATCAGGTCGATGGCCTGGGTCCCGGACTCGGCCAGCATGACCTGTTCGGGCGTGGTCTCGATGCCGGCGGCGGCCAGGCGCCGCGACAGCACCTGGCGCAGGCCCGGGTGGCCCAGGGGCGTGGCGTACTCGGTCAGCGCCAGGGAATCGGCCTTGGCCAGGGCGCGCAATGCGCGGCGGATGCCCGCCTCGTACATCCAGGCGCTCGGCAGCCAGCCGCAGCCGGGCCGCAGCGCGTCGGGCGCGGCCTCCAGCGACTGCCGCGACACCCACAGCGGATCGATCTCGCGGTCGAGCCGCGGGCCGATCTCGGTCAGCGCCAGCGGCGCCACCGGGCCGGCGACGTAAAAGCCCGAGCCGGGCCGCGACGTGATGCTGCCTTCCGCCGCCAGGCGTTCATACGCCTCGACCACCGTCGATACCGACACCCCCATGGCGCCCGCCTGCGCCCGCACCGACGGCAGGCGCGCGCCCGGCAGATAGGCGCGCGCCGCGATGCGCGAGCGCACCTGCGCCATGACCGCCTCGATCCGCGTGCCGCCTTGTTTCATGGCTTCCCCTTCCACCGTACTGGACCGTATTGCATAACAGTTATTTTGAATTGTACTGGACTGTCTATAGGGAAAACGAGCAGGAAATGCTTCACTGGCGTTTTGACCGGAGCGGTACATGGACAAGGCAACAAGCGGCTGGATCAATGGTTTCATCGGCGTGGCGATCTTTGCGGGCTCGCTGCCCGCGACGCGGGTGGCGGTAGCGGAACTGGACCCCATCTTCCTGACCTGCGCCCGCGCCGCCATTGCCGCCGTGCTGGGCTGGACCCTGCTGTGGCTGCTGCGCCAGCCGCGGCCTGGGCGCGCCCAGTTGCCCGCGCTGGCCCTGACGGCGTTGGGCGTGGTGCTGGGCTTTCCGCTATTGACGGCGCTGGCGCTGCAGCACGTCACCTCGGCCCATTCAATCGTGTTCCTGGGGCTGCTGCCGCTGTCCACCGCCATTTTCGCGGTACTGCGCGGCGGTGAACGCCCGCGGCCGGCGTTCTGGATGTTCTCGGTGGCGGGCGCGGCCTTCGTGGTCGGCTACGCCTTGATGGGCGGCCTGGCTGTTTCGCTCAAGGGCGACCTGCTGATGCTGGCGGCCATCGTGGTCTGCGGCATGGGCTACGCCGAAGGCGCCAAGCTGTCGCGCACGCTGGGCGGCTGGCAGGTCATCAGCTGGGCCCTGGTGCTGTCCTTGCCGGTGATGCTGCCGCTGGCGCTGTTCACCCTGCCGCCCTCCTTCGCCCATGTCAGCGCGGCCGGCTGGATCAGCCTGGCCTACGTGTCGCTGTTCAGCATGCTGATCGGCTTCGTGTTCTGGTACCGCGGGCTGGCCCAGGGCGGAATCGCCGCGGTGGGCCAGCTGCAGTTGTTCCAGCCGTTCATGGGCCTGGGCCTGGCGGCGCTGCTGCTGCACGAACAGGTCAGCTGGAGCATGTTGCTGGTGACGCTGGCCGCCGTGATCTGCGTGGCCGGAGCCAAGAAGCACGCGCGCTAGCCGCTGGCGCCGCCCCCGGCGGCCACGACTCGCCAGTGGCAGCCGCGCCCGCGGCCACTGCCGGCAAGACGCGGTCGGCGGAACCTGGGCGGCAGACAGGGGCGGCAGACACACTTGGCCAAAGAAAAAGGCGCCGGACAAAGCCGGCGCCTTTTGCATGGCGGCCGCAAGCGGCGCGCGTCCCCTCAGCAGCAGCCGATGCGCTTCTTGCCGCCGTAGCGGGCATCCTGGCGCTCGCGGAAGAACGCCTCGTAGCTCATCGGCTCCTGGTCGGGGTGGGTGCGCCGCATGTGCTCGACGTAGTTCTCGTAGTCGGGCACGCCGACCATCAAGCGCAGCGTCTGGCCGAGGTAGCGGCCGGCGGCGCCGGCCGCCGAGGTCATGTTGGAAAACAGCATGGCGGCGCCTCCCGGGCTCAGTCCGCGCCGGCGGCCGCGGCGGCCGGCAGGGTTTCGTAGGGCGTCTCGCGCGCGGTCGGCTGGTTCTCGGCGCGGGCGCGCATGACCGACCGGATGCCGAACAGCACCGTGCTGATCACCACGAACATGAAGATCGCGCACAGGCCGGCGTTGATGTAGTCGTTCATCACGACGCGCGACATTTCCGCCAGCGACTTGGCCGGCGCCAGCACCTTGCCTTCGGCGATGGCGGCGTTGTACTTGGCCGCGTGCGACAGGAAACTGACCTTGGGGTCGGCGTGGAACACCTTCTGCCAGCCTGCGGTCAGGGTGCACGCCAGCAGCCACAGCGTCGGCAGCACGGTGACCCAGGCGTAGCGGTCGCGCTTCATCTTGAACAGCACCACGGTGCCCAGCGTCAGCGCGATCGCGGCCAGCATCTGGTTGGCGATGCCGAACAGCGGCCACAGCGTGTTGATGCCGCCCAGCGGGTCGACCACGCCCTGGTACAGGAAATAGCCCCAGGCCGCCACGCACAGGCCGGTGGCGATCAGGTTGGCGGGCAGCGACTCGGTGCGCTTGAGCGACGGCGCGAAGGTGCCCAGCAGGTCCTGCAGCATGAAGCGGCCCGCGCGGGTGCCGGCGTCCACGGCCGTCAGGATGAACAGCGCCTCGAACAGGATGGCGAAGTGGTACCAGAACGCCATCATGCTGGGGCCGCCGATGGCCTGGTGCAGGATGTGCGCCATGCCCACGGCCAGCGTCGGCGCGCCGCCGGCGCGCGAGATGATGGTGCTTTCGCCGACGTCCTTGGCGGTCTGCACCAGGTCGGCCGGGGTGATCACGAAGCCCCAGCTGGACACCACCTGGGCGACCTGGTCGGGCGTGGTGCCGATGACGGCGGCCGGGCTGTTCATGGCGTAGTAGATGCCCGGCTCGATGACGCAGGCGGCCACCAGCGCCATGATGGCGACGAACGATTCCATCAGCATGCCGCCGTAACCGATGTAGCGGGCCTGGGTTTCGTTCTCGATCAGCTTGGGCGTGGTGCCCGAGGAGATCAGGGCATGGAAGCCCGACACCGCGCCGCAGGCGATGGTGATGAACAGGAACGGGAACAGGTTGCCCGACCACACCGGACCGGAGCCGTCCACGAACTGCGTCAGCGCCGGCATTTTCAGCTCGGGCGCGACCACCACGATGCCGATGGCCAGGCCGACGATGGTGCCGATCTTCAGGAAGGTCGACAGGTAGTCGCGCGGGGCCAGCAGCAGCCACACCGGCAGCACCGAGGCGATGAAACCGTAGATGATCAGGATCCAGGTCAGGCCCTTGCCGTCGAAGTCGAACATCGGGCCGATGACCGGATGCGCGGCCACGTCCTGGCCGAAGGTGATTGCCGCCATCAGGCCGACGAAGCCGATGATGGAGACCTCGCCGATCTTGCCCGGACGGATGTAGCGCAGGTACACGCCCATGAAGAGCGCGATGGGAATGGTGGCGGCCACCGTGAAGGTGCCCCACGGCGAGTGCGTCAGCGCCTTGACCACGATCAGCGCCAGCACCGCCAGGATGATGACCATGATCATGAAGGCGCCGAACAGCGCGATCACGCCCGGGACCTTGCCCAGCTCTGACTTGACCAGGTCGCCCAGCGAACGGCCGTCGCGGCGCGTCGAGATGAACAGGATGGTGAAATCCTGCACGGCGCCGGCGAACACCACGCCGGCCAGGATCCACAGCATGCCCGGCAGGTAGCCCATCTGCGCGGCCAGCACGGGGCCGACCAGCGGGCCGGCGCCGGCGATGGCGGCGAAGTGGTGGCCGAACAGCACGTGCTTGTTGGTCGGAACGTAGTCCAGGCCGTCGTTGTACTTCCAGGCCGGCGTCATGCGCGTCGGGTCAAGGCTGAACACCTTGTTGGCGATGAAGCGGCTGTAATAGCGGTATGCGATCAAGTACACGCAGACGGCGGCGATCACCACCCATAGCGCGTTGATGGTCTCACCCCTGGCCAGCGCCACGGTGCCGAGCGCGAACGCGCCCAATACCGCAACCGCCAGCCAGACCAGGTGCTGACCCAGTCCCTTACTGCTGGTATGCATAAGTGCTCCTCTTGCCTCCCGCCATGCTTTTGGCGTGCAACGCTTTTTTCGTCCCGCGGGTGGGCAGACTCGTTGTTGTAGGGTGGCGGACGCAGGCGTCCGCGCGGCGTCCGGTCGACGCGGGCGTTAGTATTTCGGTTTGGCCTGGCCGCAACAAGCGCGAAACTACGCAAGCCCTCTACGTATTACTACCGAATGCGCCGCAGCATATTTGCCGCCGCGATCGTAAAATCGACCGCAAACCCGCATGAGTTGCGTGGCCCCATTCTCTTGATGCACCGCAACACGCGCAATCCGCGCTGATACAAATCCCCTGATGAAGCTGCGTCTGAAAATCCTGCTGCTGGCCGCCGTCCCCCTGCTGGTGGCGCTGGCGGCCATTGCCGTGGCCGTCTACGTGCAGGGCCTGCAACTGGCGCAGCGCGAAAAAGAGGTGGTGGAAAGCGCCTGGCTGGGCAGCAAGGAAAGCGAGCTGCGCCACTATGTCAGCCTGGCCTACAGCGCCATCGCCCCGCTGCAGGACGCCAGCGACGGCGACGCCGCCCGCGAGCGCGCGCTGGCGCTGCTGGCGCAGATGGAATTCGGCCACGACGGCTATTTCTTCGTCTACGACCTGCAAGGGCGGAACCTGATGCACCCGCGCCAGCCCGAACTGGTCGGCCGCGACCTCTGGAACCTGCGCGACACCCACGGCCAGCCGGTGATCCAGAACCTGCTGACGGCCGCCCGCCGCGGCGGCAGCCAGGGCGAGGCGGTGCACTACCAGTGGGAAAAGCCCTCGACCCACCAGATGGTGGAAAAGCTCGGCTACGTGGTGGTGCTGGAACGCTGGGGCTGGATGCTGGGCACCGGCATCTACCTGGACGACGTCGAACAGACCCTGGCGCACATCGACGCCGCCGCCCAGTCCAACATCCGCAACATGTTCGCCTGGGTCGCCGGCATCGCCGCCGTCTCGATCCTGGGCGTGGCCGCCTGCGGCCTGGCGCTCAATATCAGCGACCACCGTCAGTCCGACGCCAAGCTGCGGCTGATGGCGCAGCAGCTGGTGCGGTCGCAGGAAGACGAACGCGCCCGCCTGTCGCGCGAGCTGCACGATGGCATCAGCCAGGTGCTGGTGTCGATCAAGCTGGCGCTGGAAGCCGCGCGCGAACGGGTACGCCAGGCCCTGGGGGCCGAGCCGCGCGCGCTGGCGCACATCGACACGCCATTGGGCAGCGCGCTCGATCGCCTCAATACCGCGGTGGGCGAAGTGCGGCGCATCTCGCACAACCTGCGCCCGACCCTGCTGGATGACCTGGGCCTGCCGGCCGCGCTGGAGCACCTGGGCCGGGAATTCGCCGGCGCCAGCCAGGATGGCGCGGCGCCCCTGACGGTGCGGCTGGCCACGCAGGGCCGCCCCGTCAAGCTGCCCGACGCCTACGCCACCGCCCTGTTCCGCGTTACCCAGGAGGCCCTGACCAACGTCGTGCGCCACGCCGGCGCCCGCCGCGCCGACCTGACGCTGGCATACACCGAACGCGACCTGCGCCTGACCATCCATGACGACGGCCGCGGCTTCGACTACGCCGAAGTGCAGCAGGATCCGCGCCGCGGCATCGGCCTGCGCAACATGCGCGAACGCATGACCGCGCTGTCCGGCAGCCTCAGTTTCCATACCTCCGACCAGGGCACCACCCTGCAGGCCTGGCTGCCCTTGCCGCCGCCCACCCCCGACGTTTCCAGACCCGCATGACCGACCCTGGCTCCCCCATCCGACTGCTGCTGATCGACGACCACCCGCTGGTGCGCGACGGCCTGCGCCTGCGCCTTGAGACCGTGCCGCACCTGCAAGTGGTGGGCGAAGCCGGCAACGCCGCCGCCGCCCTGGCCTTCCTGCAGGCCTGCCTGGCGGAGGACCCGCTGGGCGGCACCCTGCCGCAATTGGTGCTGATGGACCTGAACATGCCGGGCGTGGGCGGGCTGGAACTCACCGCGCAACTGCATGAACGCTATCCGCAGATCGCGGTGCTGGTGCTGTCGATGCACGACAACGCCGAATACATGGTGCAGGCGGTGCGCGCCGGTGCCCGCGGCTACCTGCTCAAGGACGAGCCGGCCCAGGAGATCCTGGCGGCCATCGACGCTGTCATGACCGGCCGCACCTACTTCAGCGCCGCCGTGTCGCTGCGCCTGTCGCAGGCCAGCGCGCCGGCCACCCTGCTGACCCAGCGCGAGCGCGACGTGCTGCGCCACATCGCCAGCGGCCACGCCAACAAGCAGATCGCCCAGGCGCTGGGCCTGTCGGTGCGCACCGTCGAAACCCATCGCCTGAACATCAAGCGCAAGCTGGGCATCGACGGCCAGGCCGAACTGATCAAGTACGCGGTCGAGAACCGCGGCGTATAACCCCTCCATCCGTCGGGTTTCCGGCTGCGAAGCCGGCCCGCGCTGGAGTAGACTTGCGTGTTCATCGCCATCGCCGGCGCGCAGCCCCCAGGAGTTCCCATGTCATTGGAAAGTCACTACACCGCCATTCTCGAAGCACTGGGGGAAGACCCATCCCGCGAAGGCCTCGCGGACACGCCGGCGCGCGCGGCCAAGGCCATGCGCCACCTGTGCCGCGGCTACAACCAGAACCTGGAAGAGATCGTCAACGGCGCCCTGTTCACCTCCGACACGCGCGAGATCGTGCTGGTCAAGAACATCGAGCTGTATTCGCTCTGTGAGCACCACATGCTGCCCTTCATCGGCAAGGCGCATGTGGCCTACCTGCCCAACGGCAAGGTGCTGGGCCTGTCCAAGGTGGCGCGCATCGTCGAGATGTACGCCCGCCGCCTGCAGATCCAGGAAAACCTCAGCCGCCAGGTGGCCGAGGCGGTGCAGTCCGTCACCGGCGCCGCCGGCGTGGCCGTGGTCATCGAAGCCCAGCACATGTGCATGATGATGCGCGGCGTCGAAAAGCAGAATTCGTCCATGGTCACGTCGGTGATGCTGGGCGAATTCCACGACAACCCGTCGACCCGCGCCGAGTTCCTCAGCCTGATCCGCTGAAGCGCGCCTGGCGCCGCCCGGGAATGGCCGGCCCCTCCGGGGCCGGCTTTTTTGTCGGCGCGCGAAGCAAGCGCTAGCGCGGTTCGTTCCGCACGACCATCCAGATGCCGCACGCCGACACGGCCGTGCCCACCAGCATCAGCCAGGACAGCGGCTCGCCGAACATGGCCCAGGCCCACACCAGGGTAACCGCCGGGCTCAGGTACAGCACGCTGGCGACACGGGTGGGAGACGAGCGCCGCAGGCAGATCCAATACAGGCCGTAGCCGCCCAGCGTCGACAGCGCCGCTGTCCACAGCACGCTGAGCGCGAACCCGGCGCTGGCAACCGGCAGCAGGCTGCCTTCCCTGCCCGCCAGCGCGGCGAAGGCCACCGCCGAAATCGCGCATTGCACCCACAGATTGGACAGCAGCCCCATGGACGCGGGGGAATCGGCCTGCTTCTGCCACAGGGTGGCCAGCGCCAGCGACAGCATGCCCAGCAACGGCAGGCCGTAGGTCCATGGCGGCGTCCCGCCCCAGGCCAGGGCATCGCGCGTGACCAGGATCACGCCCAGCAATCCCAGCAGCAAGCCCAGCCAGGCGCGCCTGTTCAGGCGCTGGCCGAGCAGCCCGGCTCCCAGCAGCGCCGTGCCGATCGGCAAGAGGTCGGCGATCAGCGCGGCCAACCCCGCCGGCACGCCGTATTCGATACCCTTGGCGACGCCCGCCAGGTAGCCGGCCATCGCCAGCAGGCCGATGCCGGCGTGGCGCAACAGCAGCGCCGCCGGCGTGCGCCGCAACGGACCCGCCACCCAGGGCAACAGCGCCAGCGCGACCAACACGCAGCGCCAGAACACGACCAGGAAGGCCGAGCCGTGGTCGATGGAAAAGCGCGTGCCGACGAACCCCGAGCTCCAGGTCACGACCAACGCGGCCTCCAGCGCCAACAGCGGCACGGCGGCCGGGGCGGTCCGCCGAACCGCGATTGGCGCGGAGGCGGCGTTGCAGGCATCCCCGCGGGGCATGGCAAGGTGGGGCATCGATGGTTTTCTCATGACCTTGACCTTAAGGCCAGGCCATAATCAAATAAATCAAAATATATTTGCCGCCTCGTTCACAAAATCGAAATCATGAACCAATCACTGGATATCGACCTGCTGCGCACGTTCCATGCCGTGGCCCGGCTGGGACAATTCCGCGCCGCGGCCGAGCACGTCCACCGCAGTCCGGCGGCGGTCAGCGTCCACATCCAGCGGCTGGAGGCCGTGGTCGGCGGCCGGCTGCTGGAGCGCGACAACCAGTCGGTGACGCTGACGCCCCTGGGCCAGCGCGTACTGGGCGGCACGGCCGAGCTGCTGCGCGTGCACGACCGGGTACTGGGCGGCATCCAGGGGACGGCGCTTGCCGGGCGTATCAAGCTGGGCCTGCCCGACGAGTACGCGGCCCACGTCATCCGCGACATCCTGCCACTGTTCGCCGCGGACTGGCCGGGCGTCGTGCTGGAAGTGACGACGGCGCCCAGCCTGGCGCTGCGCGACCAGGTCGGCCGCGGTCGCCTGCATCTGGCGCTGGCGGCGCAAGCGATGGCCCGGCGGCCGGACCCGCATTCACTGGCCTGGACCACGCCGGTGTGGGCGGGAAGCGCCAGGCTGGGGACGCCATTGCCCGATCCCCTGCCCTTGGCCCTGCACGCGGCGCACTGCCCCTACCGGGAGGCAATGACCACCAGCCTGGATCGCGCGGGCCTGGCCTGGCGGACGGTCTTGAGCAGTCCGTCGAGCCAGGCGGTCGAAGCCTGCGTCGAGTCGGGCCTGGCCGTCAGCCTGATCGATCGCTCGCGGGTGACAAGCGCCATGCGGGTGCTGGACACGCTGCCGGCCATTGCCGCGCATGAGATCGTTCTGCTGCGCGCGGCCTCGGCGCAAACCGCCCCGGCCACCGACCTGCTGGAACAGACCCTGCGGCGGCATTTCAGGCTCTAGCGCGACGAGCGGGATCGCCGGCCACGGCGAGACCTGCCGGCAAGGGTCCGCCCGGCTCGCACCCTTTTCCGCCCGCTCTCCCCCGAAAGACGTAGGACGCCCGGGCCGCCGCCCCAAGGCGGGGCAGCCCCCTTGGCTCCTATCGAATACGGCATCTGGCCCTAGCGCTGTGGCCCCATCCGGGCAAACTGGCACCACAGGCCGCACCGGCACAAGCCGGTCGCGTCGGGGCGCGGCCCATTCTCTCCCGGAGATCACCATGAACGCGTTATACCGCCTCATCCGCCGCGGCATCCTGGCCGGCCTGGCCGCCACCCTGCTGGCCGCGCCCGCCCACGCCCAGACCCGCCTGACCGTGGGCTACCAGCTCATCGTCGGCCCCTTCCTGACCGCCATCGCCGACGGCAGCTTCGATGCCGCCCTGAAAGACGCCGGCTACCAGGTCGACTGGCGCCAGTTCACCTCCGGCGGCGACATTTCCACCGCGCTGGCCTCGGGCAACGTGCCGGTCGGCGTGCTCGGTTCCACCGGCATCACCTCGGCCGCCACCCGCGGCGTCGACCTGCAACTGTTCTGGATCCTGGACAACATCGGCAAGTCGGAAGCGCTGGTGGCGCGCAACGGCTCGGGCATCAACGGCACCGCCGACCTGAAGGGCAAGCGCGTCGCCACGCCGTTCGTGTCGACCTCGCACTTCCACCTGCTGGTGGGGCTGGAACAGGTCTGGAAGATCAACCCGCGCGACGTGCGCATCCTGAACATGCAGCCGCCGCAGATCGTGGCCGCCTGGCAGCGCGGCGACATCGACGCCGCCTACGTCTGGCCGCCCGCGTTGACCGAGATCGAGAAGACGGGCAAGGTCATCGCCGACTCCGAAGCCATCGGCCACGCCAGCGTGCCGACCTTCGACGGCCTGGTGGTCGACCGCGCCTGGGCCGCCAAGAACCCCAAGTTCATGGCCGCCTTCACCGCCGTGCTGGCCAAGTCGTACGCCGCCTATCGCGCCAACCCCGCCGCCTGGACCGCCGACTCGGCGCAGGTCAAGAGCATCGTCAAGCTGATCGGCGGCAAGCCCGACGACGTCGCCACCGCGCTCAAGCTGCTGACCTTCCCCACCGCCCAGGAACAGGCCTCGCCCGAATGGCTGGGCGGCGGCAAGGAATCGGGCGCGGCGCGCGCCTTCGCCGCCAGCGCGAAATTCCTGAAGGACCAGAAGCAGATCGACAAGGCGCTGGCCGACTACAGCGCCCACGTCACCGACCAATACGCCAAAGCGGCCGCCAAATAGCCGCGGCCACGCGCCGGACGCGCGCCGCAAGCCGCGTCCGGTCCCGGCGCCCCCGCCTGGCCCGCGGGCGCCGCACCATGCAAGGGGACCTCGCATGACCTCTCCCGCCACGCCCGCCGCGCAGGCCCTGCGCGCGGACCACGTCAGCGTCACCTACCCCGGCCTGCACGACAGCGGACCGGTGATCGCGCTGCAGGACGTCAACCTGACCATCGAGCCCGGCGAATTCGTCGTCGCGCTGGGGGCCTCGGGCTGCGGCAAGACCACGCTGCTGAGCCTGCTGGCCGGTTTCCTGTCGCCCACCGACGGCGAGATCACGCTGGGCGGACGCCCCATCATCGGCCCTGGCGCCGACCGCGGCGTGGTGTTCCAGAAGCATGCGCTACTGCCCTGGCTGAACGTGCTGGAGAACACCGAATTCGGCCTCAAGCTGCAGGGCGTGGACAAGGAGACGCGCCGCGCCCGCGCGCGCCGCAACCTGGAGCTGGTGGGCCTGAAGGACTTTCACCGCCACATGATCTACCAGCTGTCCGGCGGCATGCAGCAGCGCGTGGGCATCGCCCGCGCCCTGACCTGCGATCCGGCCATGCTGCTGATGGACGAGCCGATGGCGGCGCTCGACGCGCTCACGCGCGAGACCATCCAGGAGCTGCTGCTGGATATCTGGCGCCAGACCGGCAAGATGTTCTTCTTCATCACCCATAGCGTGGAAGAGGCGCTGTTCCTGGGCTCGCGGCTGATCGTCATGTCGCCGCGCCCGGGACGCATCACCCACACCTTCCAGCCGGACTTCAACCGGCGCTACCTGGAGACGCGCGATGGCCGCGGCATCAAATCAAGTCCCGACTTCATCGCGATGCGCGAGCAAGTCCTCGGCATCATCTATGGCGACGAGCTTGCCGCCTCCGACGCGCAGGCCGTCCATGCCTAGCGGCCTGGGCGGCCGCCGGCCCGCCGCGCCCGGCAAGGTGTATGGCGCGCCGGGCGCCGGCTACAGCGGCCACATCAGCCTGCTGACCAGCATCGCGCTGCTGGCGCTGTGGTTTTTGGCCACCAATGCCGGCTGGGTCAAGCCGCTGTTCCTGCCATCGCCGCAGGCGGTGTACGGCAAGTTCGTGTCGGCCATGACCGAGGGCGTAGCCAACTCGACCCTGGCCGAGCACGCCATGGCCAGCCTGACGCGGGTGTTCTCGGCCTTCTTCCTGGCCTGCGCCACCGCCATTCCGGTCGGCATCCTGATGGGGGTGAACCGCTACGCCCGGGGCATCTTCGATCCGCCGATCGAGTTCTACCGCCCGCTGCCGCCGCTGGCCTATCTGCCGCTCATCATCATCTGGTTCGGCATCGGCGAATTCCCCAAGATCCTGTTGATCTACCTGGCCATCTTCGCGCCCATGGCGATCGCCGCGCGCGCCGGCGTGCGCTCGGTGTCGATCGAGCAGATCCACGCCGCCTACGCCATGGGCGGCAGCCGCATGCAGATCGTCTGGCACGTGATCCTGAAGGCCGCCATGCCCGAGATCTTCACCGGCATGCGCATCGGCATCGGCGTGGGCTGGACCACGCTGGTCGCCGCCGAGATGGTGGCAGCGGATCGCGGCCTGGGCTTCATGGTGCTGAACGCTGCGCAGTTCCTGGCCAGCGACACGGTCATCATGGGCATCATCGTGATCGGGGTGTTCGCTTTCGCCTTTGATCTGCTGGTGCGGTATCTGGAGAAATTCGCGATTCCGTGGAAAGGGCGGATTTAGGGCGGTCTTAACCGAATCTGCGCTCGTTTCTGATCCTTATCCGATCCATCCACTCATAAAAAAGCAGCACGAGCAACATCACGAAAAAAGTGACCGCCGCGCTGACCTTTGAGCTTTCTCTCTCATATTGAAGCCTTTGTTCCAAATAACCCGCCGAAAACTGACTGACACCGTCGTACCGTATATCCGCGACCCGCCGGACAGAGCCGAAAATATGGGCAGCTTGCCGGAACCAGATGACCTGAATCAGCTTCCCCTCCAAGAGGGCGCGCTTTACAGGCCACTCTTTCAGGTTGAAACAACTCGGGTCGGCGTTGAGATATACCCCTCCGCAGGTGTAATGATTCCCGTCCACAACGAGCATGTATCCCTGCTTCATCCGATACTGAAAATGCGCCGTCCCTTCCGAGACACGCATATCACCCTCCCCCGGAGACTTGGCCAGATAGGAATAAGCAAGTGGAATGCCAAAAGCGACGAGATATCCCAGGAGAAACATCAGCCGCACGCCGTTTCTGCTGCCGATTTTCTTGAGGATTTTTTTCAGCCCCTGCAACGCTTCGCCTCGCGCAATCGTTCAGGGATTATTTTTCCCGCCTGTCGCGTCAATACCCGCAATAACTCCCTAACTGCGTGGGTGCTAATTTTCTTTCTCCTTTCTCCTTACCCATTCCGCATAAATACCGCCAAAAAAAACACGACAAAACCAAGCAGCATCAGACGTTTGGATCTTTCCCTATCTTTCCATAGCTGCTTGCCGAGACAATCTCCCGGCAACAGCAATTTTCCGTCGTAAGCGATATCGACGATCCTTCTGCTTTCAATGAATGGGTACATGGCCTGATAAAACCATGTTACCGAAACCAGCTTTCCCTCAAGGCGATTGCGGTCTTCCCGAATCTGTAAACAATCAGTGTTGGCTTTGAGAAACGGACCACCGCATGTATAGACCTCACCATTCAGCACCAACTCATGGCCCCTTCCAAGGTCGTATTTGAATTGGACCAAGCCTTCAGAAAGATGCAGATCGGCTGCGGCAGGGAATTTGACAAAATAGGCATAGCCGCTGGGCAATGCGACAAATGCGGTATATAGCAGGGCCATCCAGAGGAATACCGCGTTCCGTCTGTACGTTCGCAGAACCACACGCCAAATTTTCTGCACTATTTCCCTTTTTTTCACGGCATTGGAGGACAAATGAATGCGGATCAAGAAACTTGTGCAGTTGGCATGGGAATGGCGTGGTGAAGCGGGCCAGGAACGAACCCACGGCCTTCACGGCGACTCTAATCGGGTCCGCTCCCATTTCTTCTCCTCACCCTATCTACCCACTCGCAAAACAGGAGTCCGAACAGCATCAGAACGGACGCAAATAGCGCGTCGTTCTTTGCGCTCTCCCTTTCCGATTGAAGCCTTTTCTCCAAATATCCGGCTGGCAATTGACTGGCCCCTTCGTACCGTATGTCAACCACCCTTCTAACGGAGTCAAACAAATGGGCGGACTGCTGGAACCAGAGAACAGTGACTATCTTCCCTTCCAAAAATTCGCGCCGTTCGACACCTTCGGCGAGATAAAAACAACTGGGATCGGCATTTAGATACAGCCCGCCGCAGGTGTAGTCATCTCCATTTATCAGAAGCATGTAGCCCTGCTTCATCCGGTATTGAAAATGTGCCACCCCTTCCGACTCAAGCACTTGCTCGTGGCTCGGGGGCTTGCCAAAATAGGAATATCCGAAAGGGATGCCAAAGGCGAAGAGATATCCGAAAAGAAACATCAGCCGCAAGCCATTCCTGCCGCCGATTCTCTTTGGAATTTTTTTCAGTCTTGGCAACGCGTCGCCTCTCGCAATCGCTAACACGCACAAGCCAGCGCGTAAGGTCGGAGAGGATACGAAAGGCAATTGAAGGAATAATGACAAGATCCAACGTGACAAGGAAAACGCTGTCACAATCGGACAACTCGCGCGCATTACGAACTTGGCACGATCACATGCGAAAAAGCTGGTGTGCTTGGCACACTGCGGCTCTCACCCAACGTCCGTCTCGCAGATTATCTAGCTAGATATCGGCACGATGCCTATTCAGATCTTTCCCGCAGCCGATCAAGCCCGCAGCTTGGCCTGGCCGGTTTGGAATGAATGTGAACGATTCCCGGTATTTAAGGCGCGGTGACGAAACCTTGGCAACGACGCCGCGCCCGCAGTCCGTCCGGGCGGAAACCGTCCGACACACGCGGCACACCGTTCCATTTCCTGATTGCCGCGCGCCAATGGCGTGCGCCGGCAGGGCAATCCCGCATTCCTTCGGCCGGCGCCGCTCCTCTATCCTGGGACTCTGTCCCTGGTGTCGCCCCGGCCTTCGCGCCCGCGCCGGCCGGGACGCGCCGCCACTACAAGGAGCCGCCATGTCCAGCCAGGCCTCGATGCTCAAGCCTGTGTTGTGGGAACGCCTGTTCGAACGGGAAAGCGCCCCCAACCTCAGCCTGCAGGGCCGTGTGCGGCAGATGCTGGTGTCGGCGATCCTCAGCGGTCACCTGCCGCCGGGCGCGCCGGTGCCGTCCAGCCGCTATCTGGCGGACCAGTTGCGCATCGCCCGCAACACCGTCGTGTTCGCCTACCAGCAGCTGGTCAGCGAGGGTTACCTGGAATCGCGCGAGCGCAGCGGCCACTTCGTCCATGACGGCGTGCTGGAAGGCCGCGCCGCGCCGCCCGCGGCGCAAGCGGATGCGGCGCCATCCGCCGACCACGTGCGCTGGGACGAGCGGCTGCGCTTTCGCCCCAGCCGCCAGCGCAACATCGTCAAGCCGCGCGACTGGCAGAAACAGCCCTACCCGTTCGTCTACGGCCAATTCGACCAGGACCTGTTCCCCACCGCCGAATGGCGCGAATGCTGCATCAAGGCCCTGTCGGTGCTGGATATCCGCAGCTGGGCGCCCGACCTCATCACGCATGACGATCCCGCGCTGATCGAGCAGATCCGCACCCAGGTGCTGCCGCGCCGCGGCGTCTGGGCCGATGCCGAGGAAATCGTCATCACCGTCGGCGCCCAGCATGCGCTCTATCTGCTGGCGGACCTGCTGGTCAACGAGGACACCGTGGTCGGCATGGAAGACCCCGGCTACCCCGATGCGCGCAACATCTTCGCCAGCCACACGCGCCACCTGCTGCCGCTGCCGGTGGACGACCAGGGCCTGCGCACCGGCACCCACCTGCTGGGCTGCGACTACGTGTTCGTCACGCCCGGCCACCAGTGCCCCACCACCGTAACCCTGTCGCCGGCGCGGCGCGAGGAACTGCTGACGCTGGCGCGCCAGGCCGACAGTCTCATCATCGAAGACGATTTCGAAAGCGAAAGCCGCTGGGGCGACGGCGCCATCCCGGCGCTCAAGAGCCTGGACCGCGACGGCCGCGTGATCTACGTCGGCAGCCTGGCCAAATCATTCGCGCCCGGCCTGCGCATCGGCTATATCGTCGCGCCGCGCGAACTCACCGCCGAGCTGCGTGCGCTGCGCCGCCTGATGCTGCGCCATCCGTCCGCCTACATCCAGCGCGCGTTCTCGTTGTTCATCTCGCTGGGCCACCACCATTCGCTGCTGCGGCGGCAATCGCAGGCCTATCAAAAGCGCGGCGCGGAACTGGCGCAGGCGCTGGCGCGCTCGCTGCCCGACTTCACCGCCGTGCCCATCACGGGCTCGTCCTCCTGCTGGCTCGAAGGCCCGGCATGGCTGGACGCCACCGAGCTGGCGCAGGCCGCGCTGGCCGAAGGCGTGGTGGTCGAACCGGGGCAGGTGTTCTTCATGGACGCCGGCGGCGCGCCGCGCAACTTCCTGCGGGTCGGCTTCACTTCGATCCGCGCCGAACAGATCGGGCCGGGCATCGAACGGCTGGCGCAGGTGGTGCGCCGTTTCCGCTTGCGCGCGGCCGCGTGAGACCGCTGTTCGCGGCGGCATCGCCGTGATGCGTGGCCGGCGTCGCCGCCACCGGCCGCGGCGCCATGGCCTCGCATGCCACCATACGAGTCATCGTATGGAAAATAATATTTTTTCATTGGAACTCGCATGGCCGGGTCCAGATAATGGCTCCACATAAGAAAACCATACGGAGACATCAAGATGACCAAGCCATGCATGGCGAGGCGCTTGCGGCTGGGCGCCGCCATCGCACTCGCCCTGGGCTTTTCCCCTGCCTGGGCCCAGGCCCCCTATCCCGCCAAACCCATCACGCTGGTCGTCCCCTTCGCCGCGGGCGGCGGCGCGGACGTCGTGGCCCGCCTGGTGGCGGCGAAATTGCCGCAGCAGCTGGGCGGCCAATCCGTCATCGTCGACAACAAGCCGGGCGCCTCGGGCAACATCGGCGCGCAGCAGGTGGCGCGCGCGGCGCCTGACGGCTATACCTTCCTGTTGACCAACAGCACCCTGACGATCAACGCCGCCCTGCAGATGCGCGGCACGCCGGACGTGAAGAAGAGCCTGGCGCCGATTTCGCTGCTGGTCTCGGCGCCCGTCGCGCTGGGCGTGAACCCGGCCATTCCCGCCAGGACGGTGCCGGAACTGGTCGCCTACATCCAGCAGAACAAGGACAAGCTGAGCTATTCGTCCTGCGGCAACGGCACGCCCCAGCATTTCGTGGGCGAATCGGTCAAGCAGATGGCGAAGCTGGACATCGTCCACGTGCCCTACAAGGGTTGCGCGCCCGCCATCAACGACGGGCTGGGCAACCAGGTGCCGGTGCTGTTCAGCACCATTCCCAACCTGGCGCCGCACGCGGACGCCGGCAAGCTGCGGATGATCGCGGTGGCGTCCAGGCAGCGGGTCTCGTTCCTGCCGAACGTGCCCGCCATCGCCGAGACCGCGCCCTTCGGCGACCTCGACATCTCCGTCTGGTTCGGCATCCTCGGCCCGCGCGATCTGCCGGCGGACGTGAAAGCGAAGTTCGAGCAGGCCGTTGCCGAGACGATGAAGAATCCCGCGGTGCAACAGGAATTCCGCGACCGCTACTACGAGGTGGTCCAGACCGGCCCGGCCGCGATGGCGCGGCAGCTTGACGGCGATCTCGGCCTGTACAGCGCGCTGGCCAGCAAATCGGGCATCTCGCTGGACCAGCAGTAGCCATCACACAACATAAGGGAAGAATCTCGTGAGCCCCCCCATCCAGCACCAACAGGTCATCGACGACCTGGTCACCGCCAACCGCATCCTGGCGCGTTTCGGCGTTCTCGACGGCTTCGGCCATGTCAGCGTCCGCCACCCGGGCAATCCCGCGCACTTCCTGCTGTCGCGCTCGCTCGCGCCGGAACTGGTGACCGCGCAGGACATCATGGAATTCGACGAATCCTCCGAACCCGCCAACGCGGACGCGCGCAAGCCCTATCTGGAACGCTACATCCACGGCGAGATCTACCGCGCGCGCCCCGACGTGCAGGCGATCGTCCACAGCCATTCGCCGTCGGTCATCCCCTATGCCGGATCGAATGTGCGGCTGCGCCCGATCTACCACATGGCCGGATTCCTTGGCGCCGGCGCGCCGGTGTTCGACATCCGTTGCTGCTTCGGCCACACCGACATGCTCGTCAGGAACCGCGACCATGGCCGCGAACTGGCGCAAACGCTGGGGCAGAGCAAGGTCTCGCTGATGCGCGGACATGGTTTCGTCGCGGTCGGCGGCGACATTCCGGTGGCAGTCTACCGCGCCATCTACACGGAGATGAACGCCGCGCTCCAGCAGAAAGCCATCGGCCTGAACGGCGAGATCACATATCTGTCGGACGAGGAAGCCGCCATGGCCGACGACATGATGGCGGGCGTCATGAACCGTCCCTGGGAGCTGTGGAAGAAGCAGGTATCCGCGCAGGCGTGATCGCCCCCTGGCGACGGGCTCGCCGGCGGCGCGGAGCCCGCGCGCCGGCCGTTCGCCGCCACCGCTACAGCACTTCGTCGCGCAGGTAGTACCAGCGATACAGCAGCGCCTGCCCCAGCCGGCGGAACGGCGCGAACAGATGGCCGGGCAGCGGCGAGCCGTAGATCGGCAGGTTCCACGACAGGCCGTCCTGGCCCATCATGCGCTGCGCCAGGCGGCGGCCGGCATGGGCCGAGAACGACACGCCATTGCCGCCATAGCCGAAGGCGTAGTACACCTGCCGCGCCGGGTCCGGCTGGGTGATGCGCGGCATCATGTCGTGGCTGACGTCGACCCAGCCCGTCCATGCATAGTCCAGCTCGATGCCGCGCAGCGACGGGAACTTGCGCGCCAGGCCTTCGCGCAACAGCGCCAGGTGGCGCGGGTGCTGCGCGTCGGCGCCGCGCAAGGCGCTGCGGCTGCCGATCTGCATGCGGCCATCCGGCAGCAGCCGGTAGTAGAACCTCAAGGTGCGCGTGTCGGTGATGAATACCGTGCTCTTGATGCCGGCGCGGGCGCGTTCGTCCGGCGTCAACACGCGCGTCACCATGGAATTGGACAAGATCGGCATGATGCGGTTGTCCAGCAACCGATTCACGCCCTGCGCGGTATAACCGCCAGTGGCAAAGCCAACCCGCTTGGCGCGCACCGTGCCGCCGGGCGTTTGCAGGCGGTAGCCGCCGCCCTCCTCGGTCCAGCCCAGCACCGGGCTGCCCGGATGCAGGCGCGCGCCCAGCGCCCGGGCCTGGCGCATGTAGCCATAGGCGAGCTTCAAGGGATGCACGCCGATGCCGTCCGGCTCGTGCAGGGCGCCGACCGCCTCGTGGTCATCGACGTAGCGCTCGCGCAGTTCCTCCTTGGTCAGCATGCGCGTGTCGTAGCCGAACAGCTCGCGCATGACCCGCGCTTCGTTGCGCAGGAACGCCATCTTCTTCTCGCGATGCGCGGTGTACAGATGGCCGCCGGGTTGCGCGTCGCAGTCGATCTGCGCCACCAGGCTCTTCCAGTAATCGAAGCCTTCGTGGATCTCGGCATCCAGGCGCCGCGCGGTGTCCAGCCCCCAACGTTCGATCCATTGCGAGCGGTACAGGCGTCCCGACGCGTTCTGCCCTTGCCCGCCATTGCGGCTGGTGCAGCCCCATACGGCGCGGTTGGCCTCCAGCACCACCGCGCGCACGCCGTAGTCGCGCGCCAGCGCCAACGCCGCCGACAGGCCCGTGAACCCCGAGCCGACGATGACAACGTCGGCCTCGATGTCGCCCCGGATCGGGCCGTCGTCCGCGGGCGGCGGCCCGGCCGTGGCGACCCAGTAGGTCGGCGCGTACTCCTGCCCGCGTCCCGGCGCCGACACCAGCGGATCGTAGAGCGGGTCGTAGGCGCTGACGGCCGGGCTGGCGGCCGCCGGCGCGGCCGGCATGCCGGCGGGGTCGATGAGGGTACCGGCGGTATTCGACGGATCGGAAGACATAGCGGCATCCATGGGGCGGTATCCGGTGGCGGCGTCGGCTCAGGCGCGGGCCGGCAAGGCCGGGCGTTGCTTGCGGAAGGCGTTCTTGACGCGGATCTTGCCGTCCTGGAACGTGAAGACGTCGACCATGTCGGCCTCGACTCGCGAGCCGTCCGCGGCCGTGCCGGTAAAGGTGCTTTCCGACACGCCGCGCTCGCCCGCCACCCAGTGGCGGCCGTTGTTCCACTGCGCATCCGGGAAGTTCTTCCAGGCCGCCTCGAAGGCGGCGCGGACCGCCTCGCGGCCGCTGTGCCGGGCGCCCCAGCGCTCGGGGCCGCCCACCGTTTCGAAGACGCAGTCCTCGCTCATGAAAGACATCAGGGCGTCGATATCGTGGCGGTTCCAGGCGGCCGCGAACTCGGCCAGCATGTCCACGGTGACGGTCTTTTGCATTGCCTACCCTCCTCGATCGCCGGGCGCGACGTGCGCCCAGGCTCCATGCCCAAGGTACGCGGGGGGCTGGGCACGGTCTAGAACCAGACGCGGCAAATCGCTTGCACCAGAACGGCCCCGCCGGCGCGGCGCCTGCTTTCACGACGCCTCACGTAGCGCCTGACGTAGCGCCTGACGTAGCGCCTGACGTGGCGGCGGGCGTGGCGGCGGGCGCCAGCCGCGCGCGCAATTCACTGCCTTGCGCCATGCCGCGCATGCCGATGAAGACCAGCGATGGCGACCGCGCCCCGGCGGGGCGCGCCGCCCGCGTATCGAAGCGCACCCGGCGTCCGGCCAGCTGCACCAGCACCCAGCCATGGCGTTCGGTGCGCACCCAGCCCTTGGCCCGCAGCCAATGGCGCGGCAACTGCCGCAGCGCATCGGCCAGGCGGTCGGCATGCAGCATGGCGGGCGCGGGCCAGAGCCAGCTCTGGAACGGATGTTGCGGCTCGTCGGCGTCCATGGCGTGCGCCGGTCCGGCCGCCGCGTGGCGGTGCGCCGGATCGCAGCAATGCGCCGCGCAGGTTTCATGGCCGCGATCGCCCGCGCCAAGCAATGCGCCCAGGTCCACCCGCGCCTCGCGCGTCGTTACGACCGGCGCCTCGCCGGCCTGCGTCCGCAGCCAGTCGCGCAGCGCCGGCAACGCGGCGGCGGGCAACAGGTCCGTCTTGTTCAGCACCAGCAGGTCGGCGGCGCGCAATTGGCGTTGCGCCGTGTCGGCCAGCAGCGGATCGGCAAGCGTCTCGCGGATGGCGCCAGCGTCCACCAGCACCACCACCGCCTCCAGTTGCAGCAGCGGATCCGACAGCCCCACCTGCGCGATGCGGCCCGGGTCGGACACGCCGCTGGCCTCGATCACGATCCACCCGGGCGCCGGATCCAGCGCCAGCACCCGCGCCAGCGCGTCGTCCAGGCCGCCCGCCATCGAACAACAGACGCAACCGTTGGCCAGCCGGATCACGTTGTCGGCGCGCTCGGCCAGCAGGCCGGCGTCGATATCGACCGGTCCGAAATCGTTGACCAGCACCGCGGCGCGGCGGGCGCCGTGCGCCAGCACATGGTTCAGCAAGGTGGTCTTGCCCGCGCCCAGGAAGCCGCCCACCACGGTCAGCGGAATGCGCGCCATCTCAGGCGGCCCGCGGCGCCAGCGGGCGGCCGCCGATGACGGTGCCCAGCACTTCGATGTCCTTGAGCCGTGACGGCGGCACGTCCAGCGGATCGTCGCGCAGCACGCAGAAATCGGCGTGCTTGCCGACCTCGATCGAGCCGACCAGATGGTCCATGTGGAGCGTGTAGGCGGCCCCCAGGGTGATGGCATGCAACGCTGCTTCGACGCTGATGCGCTCGGACTCGCCCAGCACGCGGCCGGAGGCGGTCTGGCGGTTGACCGCGCACCAGGCGGTGAACAGCGGCCCCAGCGGCGTGATGGGCGCATCCGAGTGAATGGCGAACGGCACGCCCGCGCGCGCGGCCGAGGCGCAGGCATCCATGCGGTTGGCGCGATCCGGCCCCATGGTCAGCGCGTAGTGGGCGTCGCCCCAGTAGAAAATGTGGTTGGCGAACAGGTTCACGCACATGCCCAGGCTGGCCATGCGGCGAAACTGCGCCGCGTCCGCCATCTGGCAATGCTGCAGGGTGTGGCGGTGATCGCGTCGCGGGCTGCGGCGCAGCGCGCGGTCGATGGCGTCGATGGCCAGTTCGGTGGCCTCGTCGCCATTGGTGTGGATGTGCAACTGCGCGCCGGCGTCGTGATAGGCCTGCACCAGCCCGTCCAGCTCGCCCGGCGCGATCACCCAGATGCCGTTGGGCGCGCCGTTGTAATAGCCCGGCCAGCGCACCCTGGCGGTGAAGCCCTGGATGGAGCCGTCCACCACCAGCTTGACCATGCCCAGGCGCAGCTTGCCATGATTGAGCCGGCCCGCCTCGCGCAGCTTCGCCAGGCAGGCGGCCGGGTCGCCGGCGTAGGTCAGCGCCGACGCCGCCGGCACGATGCGCACCGGATAGTCGGGCTCGGCCGTGACCCGCGCCAGCGTCGCCAGGCCCTCGTCGCCCAGCTCGTTGACGAGATCCGTGGCGGTGGTGACGCCGGCCCACTGCGCCACCTTGCCGAACATGCGCAGGCCGCTTTCCGACAGGCCCACGGTGCGGAACGGATTGCCGATCAGCCGCATCACCGGAAACATGGCGGCGAACTCGCACAACTCGCCGCTGGGCTGGCCGTCGGCGAAACGGCTGATGCCTTCGATATCCGTATCGCGGTCGATGCCGGCGCGGGACAGCATCGGCGTGTTCACATTCATCAGATGCATGCTGGCGTGCATCACCACCACCGGCCGGTCGGCCGACACCGCGTCCAGGTCGCGCACGCTCATGCGCTGGCCGCCGAAGAAGATGGGATCGAAGCCCCAGCCGATCAGCGTCTGGTCCGGCGCGAGGCCGGCGGCGAATTCACGCAGGCGCGCCGCCACCGCCTCGAAGCTTTGCAGGCCCGGCCACATACGGCCGTCGGGCCCGCGGCGGTCGTAGTAGCCGACGTAGGCGAACTGCCACATGCCGCCTTCCGGCAGATGGCAGTGGCCCTCCACCAGCCCCGGCATCAGGATGTGGTCGGCGTAGCGCTCGTCCAGCTCGGCCGGTCCCCAGCCGGCCAGGTCTTCGCGGCTGCCCACGCCCAGGATGCGGCCATCGCGCACCGCCACGTGCGTGGCGCGCGGCTGGGCCGGGTTCATCGTCAGGATGGCGCGGGCGGCAAAAATGGTGGTGCCGGCGGCTTGGGGCGGTCCCGGATGCGGGGTGTCATGCATGCTGCTTGCTCCTGGTTGTGATGTCCGACAGCGCCTGAAGGTCGGGCTTATCCCAGGCCTTGCCCGGCACCGAATCGATCAGGCGGCGCGTGTATTCGTGTCGCGGGTGGTAGAAAATCGTGGCGGCGCGGTCCAGCTCCACCAGTTGCCCGTGCCGCATCACGGCGATGCGGTCGCAGATCTGCGCCGCGACGCGCAGGTCGTGCGTGATGAACAGCACCGACAGGTCGAACTGGCCGCTGATGGTCTTGAGCAGATCCAGCACCTGCGCCTGGATCGACACATCCAGCGCCGAGACCGCCTCGTCAGCCACCAGCAGTCGCGGCTTGAGCGCCAGCGCGCGGGCGATGCCGACCCGCTGGCGCTGCCCGCCCGAAAACTGGTGCGGATAGCGCTCGCCCGCGTCGCCACCCAGTCCCACCAGGGCCAGCAGTTCGCGGGCCTCGCGCAGCGCGGTCTGGCGGCTCTCGCCAAAGCCGATGGGGCCCTGCGCGACCGAATCGACCACGCGCTGGCGCGGGTTGAGCGAAGCGTAAGGGTCCTGGAACACCATCTGGATCTGACGCCGGTAGGGCCGGAAATCCCTTGGCCTCATGCCGACCAGTTCGCGGCCGTCCAGGCGCACGCTGCCGCTATCGGGCGCCACCAGGCCGATCAGCGCGCTGCCCAGCGTGGACTTGCCCGAGCCCGATTCGCCGACCAGTCCCAGGGTTTCGCCCTGGCGGATCTCCAGCGAAATATCCCGCAATGCCTCGACCCGGCGGCCGCCGGTGACGTAGGTCTTGCACAGCTTGGCCACCGTCATCAGCGGCGGCGTGGCGGCGGCCTCGTCCTTGCCCTCGGGCTTGTGCGGCACCGCCGCGATCAATTGACGGGTGTAGGGATGTTGCGGCCGGTTCAGGATCTCGGCGGCCGCGCCCGCCTCCACCACCGCGCCGTGGCGCATCACCACGATGCGGTCGGCAATGTCGGCCACCACGCCGAAATCATGGGTAATGAAAATGACGCCGATCCCCATGCGCCGCTGGATGTCCTTGATCAGCGCCAGGATCTGCGCTTGCGTGGTGACGTCCAGCGCGGTGGTGGGCTCATCGGCGATCAACACGTCCGGCTCCAGCGCCAGCGCCATCGCGATCACCACGCGCTGGCGCTGGCCGCCGGACAACTGGAACGGATAGGCCGCGTACATGGCGGGGGGATCGGGCAGCAGCACCTGGCCGAACAGCTCCAGCACCCGCTGCCTGCGCGCGTCGGCGTCCATGTCCGTGTGCCAGGCCAGCACCTCCTCCACCTGCCGGCCCACGCGCATGACGGGATTGAGCGCGGTCATGGGCTCCTGAAACACCATGCCGAACTTGCGGCCGCGCAGCCCCTGCCATTCGGCCGCCGACAGGCCCACCAGGTCACGCCCGTCGTACAAGATACGGCCCTGGGTCACGCGCAACTGATCCGGCGGCAGCAGGCCCATGATGGCCTGCGCGGTGACCGACTTGCCCGATCCCGATTCCCCCACCACGCACAGGATTTCGTTGCGGTTGACGGTGTAGGACACGCCGCGCACCACCGCCGGGCCGCCGTGGGCGGCGGACACGCCGAGATCGCGGACTTCAAGCAAGGCGCTCATCAGCTTCTCCGTTTGCTGGCCAGCTTGGGATTGAGGGCATCGTTCAGGCCGTCGCCGATCAGGCTGACCGCCAGCACCGTCAGGAAAATGGCCGCGCCCGGCAAGGTCACCGCCCACCAGGCGGTCAGGATGTAGGGCCGGTTGCTGCCGATCATCAGGCCCCAGCTCATCACGTTGGGATCGCCCAGCCCCAGGAACGACAGGCCGGCCTCGAACAGGATGGCGGTGCCGATGGCCAGCGTGGCCGAGACGATCAGCGGCGCCAGCGCGTTGGGCAGGATCACGCGCCAGATGATGCGCGCGTTGCTGGAGCCGATCACCCTTTCGGCCAGCACGTATTCGCGCCGCTTCAGGCTCAGGAATTCCCCGCGCGCCAGGCGCGCGGTGGCGGTCCAGCTGACCACGCCGATGGCCACGGCGATGGTGCCGAGCGACGGCGAAAACAGCGTCACCAGCACCATCGCGAACAACAGCGCCGGCAGCACCTGGAAGAACTCGGTGATGCGCATCAGCGTTTCATCGACCCAGCCGCCGTAGTAGCCGGCCAGCGCGCCCACGGTGATGCCGATGGCCATCGACAGCACCGCCGCCACCACGCCGACCAGCAAGGTGGCGCGGCCGCCATAGATCATGCCGGTCAGCACGTCGCGGCCCAGGTAGTCCGAGCCCAGCAACAGTTCGCCGCCGGGCGGCTCCATGGGCGCGCTGGCGATCTCGAACGGATCGGCCTGCATCACCAGGGGGCCGAACAGCGCCACCGCCAGGATGGCGGCTAGCAACAGCAAGCCGATCAGCGCGCCCGGATTGCGGGCGAAAGCGCGCAGCGCTTCGTACGATGGCCGCGCCGCACGGGCGGCCGCCGGCGCGGGCGCGCCGGACAAGGCGGGAGGAACGTGGCTCATGAGGTCTTTATCCTGGGATCGATCAGCCGGTAGGCCAGGTCGGTAAGCTGGTTCATCACCACCACCAGCAGGGACGCGAACAGCAGGATGCCGAGCAGGGTCGGATAGTCGCGCCGCAGCACGGAATCGAACGCCAGCCTGCCCAGCCCCGGCCAGTTGAAGACCGTTTCCACCAGGATGGCGCCGGCCAGCACGTTGCCGAATTGCAGGCCGAGCATGGTCACCACCGGCAGCACGCCGTTGCGCAGCGCGTGCCGGTATAGCACGGTGCGCTCGGGCAGGCCCTTGGCGCGGGCGGTGCGGATGTAGTCGGCCGCCAGCGCATCCATGACGCTGGCGCGCGCCAGCCGGCTGTACTGCGCCAGGTACACGAAGGCCAGCGTGAAGGCCGGCAGCACCAGGTGGTGCAGCACGTCCAGCGCGCCGGCCCAGCCGCCCTCGGGCCCGCCCGCCGAACGCATGTCCGACACCGGGAACCACGGCAGCAGCGACGCGAACAGGATGATCAGGATGATGCCGGTCCAGAACACCGGCGCGGAATAGC
Organism: Achromobacter sp. CSND-B12; assembly: GCF_052906545.1. Lineage (NCBI taxonomy): Bacteria > Pseudomonadati > Pseudomonadota > Betaproteobacteria > Burkholderiales > Alcaligenaceae > Achromobacter > Achromobacter sp. CSND-B12. The sequence goes on from NZ_JBREGJ010000001.1 coordinate 6,660,192, forward strand.
CCACGATCGACAGCAGCGTGATGCCCTGCGACAGAGGCCCGTTGGGCTTGCGCGCCGCCAGCGTGCCCAGCGCCGTGCCCGCCACGAAGGCGCTGGATACCGCGGTCACCACCAGCAGCAGCGTGGCCGGCACCCGCTCCCAGATCAACTGGGCCACCGGCAGGTTGAAGAAGTACGAATAACCCAGGTCGCCGCGCAGCACCTGCGACAGGTACAGCCCCAGCTGCACCAGGAACGGCCGGTCCAGCCCGTACTGGGCGCGCAACTGGGCCCGCAGGTCCTCGCTGATGCCGCCCATGGAGCCGGCGATGGTCTCGACCGGATCGCCGGGCGAGATGTGGATCAACAGGAAGTTCAGCGTCACCACGGCCAGCAGCAGCACCGCGGCATAGCCGGTCCGACGCGCGAGATAGCGCAACATGGCACCCTCCCGCTATTGCAGATACGTGTCGTCCAGCGGCGACAGCAGGCCCCAGATCCCATCGGGCAGGCCGTGCACCTTCTTGGACGACAGCGTGTGGTACGGAATGACCGTCAGGAAATCGATGGGCAGGTCCTCGGTGACGATCTGCTGGAACTGCGCATACAGCGCGCGCCGTTTGGTCTCGTCGGTCTCGGTGCCGGCCTGCGCCAGCAATTCATCGACCTTGGGGTTGCGGTACGACTGCGTGTTGGTCCAGATGATGTCGCGGATATTGCTCGACAGATAGGTGCGGTGCACGCCGATCACCGGATCGCCCCAGTTGAAGACGATATCGGTGGTCATGTCGAAATCATGGCTGGCGATGCGCTTGGCCCAGGTCGGAAAATCGGGCGAGGCGCGCACCTGCACCGCGATGCCGACCTTCTTCAACTGGCTGCGCAGGTATTCCGCCACGTTCTTGCCCTGCACGTCGCTGCCGGGCATGTAGTCGACCGTCAGGGTCATGCGCTCGCCCTTGCCGTCCTTCTTGAGGCCGGCGTCGTCCAGCAGCTGTTCGGCTTTTTTCAGGTCCAGCGGATACTTCTTCAGGTCCTGGGTCGCATAGGGGCTGGAGGCGACGATGGGTCCGTCCGCCGGCTTGGCGAAACCGGCATTCAGCGCCCTGGTGATGAAGCCCTTGTCGATGGCGTAGGCGATCGCCTGCCGCACGCGCGCGTCGTCCAGCGGCTTGCGGGCGGTGTTGAACGCCAGCCAGCTGAGCGCGCCGATGCCTTCGTAGCCGCGATCGGTCATGACGATCTGCGGATTGTCCTTGGCGCGGCGCAGGATGGTCGGCTCGGTCATGTACGGCAGCGCGCCGATGTCGCCACGCTCCAGCCCGATCAGCAGGTTGGTGGCGTCGGGGTTGATCTTGACCACCACCCGGTCCAGGTAGGGCTTGCCCTTTTCGAAGAACTTGTCGAAGCGCTCCAGCACGATCTCCTGGCCCGGCTTGAAATCCTTGAGCGTGAACGGGCCCGAGCCGACCACGTTGGCCGAGTTGCGCGGATGGTTCTTCAGGTCCTGGCCGTCGCCGTAGATGTGCTTGGGCAGCACCGGCATCAGCGCCGGCGACAGCGCCAGCAGGATCGCCGGATGCGGCTTGCTCATGCGCAGCACGGCGGTATAGGGATCGGGCGTGTCGACGCTTTCGACGGGCGCCAGCATGCTCTGGAACGGATGATTCTGCTTGACCGCCATCACCGAGAACGCCACGTCCTCGGACGTCACCGGCTTGCCGTCGTGGAACAGCGCGTCGTGGCGCAGGTGCAGGGTCAGCGATTTGGCGTCCGGCGCCAGCTCCCACGACTGCGCCAGGTAGGGTTGCGGCTTCCAGTTGGCGTCGTAGCGCAGCGGACTGGCGAACAGCTGGGCGCTGGGCAGCGCCGTGGCGATGCCCGATTGCACCGCGCCATTCAGGTGTCGCGGCACCTGGGTCGAACCGATGACCAGCGTGCCGCCCGGCTTGGGCGTATCGGCGGCCGGCGCCGCGTGCGTGCCGGCCATCAAGGCCCATGCTGTCAGTATTGCGGCAAAGCCGCGTGTCGCGCTGCGCATCATCCACCCCTTGGCATTGTTGGCATGAGCCATTCAAACGATGGCTATGGCGCTAGCCTAGTCAACCCGGGGGTCCCGGCTTAGTACCAAACCGCCGGACTTGATGGTGCCAGGCCGGCGGGCGACCCGCTTCAACGCGCGCCGGCCGCCAGCGCCCGCGCATACAGCGCCGCCACCGCGCAACTGTCGACCCGCGCCTGCACCGCGTCCGAACGGCTGGTCAGCAGCACCGGCACGCGCGTGCCCAGCACCAGCCCGGCGGTGGCCGCGCCAGCCAGCCAGGTCAGTTCCTTGTAGAGCATGTTGCCGGCCTCGATATCGGGCACCAGCAGGATGTCGGCATCGCCCGCCACCGGCGAGACGATGCCCTTCTGCTCGGCCGCCTGGCGCGAGATGGCGTTGTCGAACGCCAGCGGACCGTCGATCTGGCCGCCGCGGATCTGCTGGCGGTCGGCCATCTTCGACAGCGCCGCCGCGTCCAGCGTGGCCGGCATGGCCGGGTTGACCGATTCGGTGGCGCACAGCACCGCCACCTTGGGCCGCGCCACGCCCAGCGCATGCGCCAGGTCGATGGCGTTCTGCGCGATGTCGGCCTTCTCCTGCAGGGTCGGGGCGATGTTGACGGCGGCGTCGGTCAGGATGAACAGCTTGGGATACGCGGCCGCCGCCATCACGAAGGCATGGCTGATGCGCCGGGCCGTGCGCAGCCCGGATTCGCGCGCCACCACCGCCGACATGAAATGATCGGTGTGCAGGCTGCCCTTCATCAGCATGCCGACCGCGCCGTCGCGCGCCAGGCCGGCCGCGGCGCGCGCGGCCAGCGCCTCGTCGTCGGGCGTGTCGACGATCTCCAGCGAGCCAGCGCGCAGGCCCAGCTCGGCCATCAAGCCGGCCAGCCGGGCCGCCGGCCCGACCAGCAGCGGCTCGATGTAGCCGGCTTCGCGCGCCTGCACCGCGGCGCCCAGGCTGGACGCGCACAGCGGATAGGCCACCGCCGTGCGCACCCGCCCGGCCGACAGCGCCGCGGCCCGCAGCGGCTCGAACAAGCGGTCGCTGGCCATGGCGTCAGCCGCGCACCGGGTCGATCGGCAGCGGCACCTCGCCCGGCTGGAACGGCTGGTTGACGTAGCGCTTGTACTTGTCCAGCAGGCGCAGCGGCTGCTTGAGCGCGTCGCGGCGGAACGGATCGCCCAGCTCCTGGCTCACCATCATCTCCAGCACCGTGGTCTTGCCCTCGGACTGCGCCTTGCACGCGGCCTGCAGCGCCGCTCCCACCTGGTCGGCATGCTCGACCCGGATGCCCTCGGCGCCCATGGCCCGCGCCAGTTCCGCGAAGTTGGGGTTCTGCAGGTTGCTGCCGACGAAGCGGCGGCCGTAGAAGTCCACCTGGTTCTTCTTTTCCGCGCCCCACTGGCCGTTGTGGAACACCACCGCCGTCACCGGGATGCGCTCGCGCACGCAGGTCAGCAGTTCCTGGAAGCTCATGCACCAGGCGCCATCGCCAACGTAGGCCACCGCCGGCCGGTCCGGGCGCCCAAGCTTGGCGCCGATCAGCGCGGGCAACGCGTAGCCGCAGTTGCCGAAGCTCATGGCGGCCAGCATCGAATCCGGTTCGTCGAAGCGCAGGTAGCTGTTGGACACCGAGCAGATGTTGCCGATGTCGGTGGACACCATCACGTGCTTGGGCATGGCGCGCTCCAGCTCGCGCAGCATGCGGCGCGGATGCATGCGGCCGCCGCCGTGCTCGATGATGTCCAGGCTCCAGTCGTCGCGCTCGTGCGACCAGCCGTCCAGTTCCTTTTCCCAGGCGCTTTTCTGCGCCGCGATCTCGTCGCCGCGCGCCGCCTTGGTGGCCACGCAGGCGACCTCGCGATCGCGCAGCTTGGCCGCGAGTGCCGCCGCCGCCGGCTTGGCATCGCCGCAGATGCCCACCGACACCGGCCGCACCAGGCCCAGCATGCGGTGGTCGGCATCGACCTGGATGATGCGCGCGTTCTGCGGCCAGTAGTCCAGCCCGTGCTGCGGCAAGGTGCCGAAAGGCCCCAGGCGCGTGCCCAGCGCCAGCACCACGTCGGCCTGCGACAGCAGCTTCATGCCGGCCTTGGAGCCCTGGTAGCCCAGCGGCCCGCACCACAGCGGATGGCTGGCCGGAAAGGCGTCGTTGTGCAGGTAGCTGGTGACCACCGGCGCGCCCAGCAGTTCGGCCAGCGCCACGCATTCGGCCTGGCCGGCCGAGAACAGCACCCCGCCGCCGGCGACGATCACCGGGAACTTCGCCCCGGCCAGCAGGCGGGCGGCCGCTTCCAGGTCTTCTTCCGAACCGGGGCCGCGGCGGATGCGGCGCGGCTCCGGAATCGCCACGTCGATCTCGCCGTAGAAATAGTCGCGCGGGATGTTCAGCTGGGTCGGGCCGCGCTCGGCCAGCGCGTTGTCGAAGGCCTTGGCGGTGAATTCAGCCATGCGGTCGGGCCGGTTGACGTGGGCCTGGTACTTGGTGATGCGCGAGAAGATCGGCAACTGCTCGGTTTCCTGGAAGCCGCCCAGGCCCATGCCGGAGGTGCCGGTCTCGGGCGTGATGGCCACCACCGGGCTGTGGGCCCAGTAGGCCGCGGCCACGCCGGTGACGAAGTTGGTGATGCCGGGGCCGTTCTGCGCGATGCAGACGCCGTGGCGGCCGGTGACGCGCGAATAGCCGTCGGCCATGTGGGCGGCGCCCTGCTCGTGCACCGTCGGCACGAAGCGGATGCCGGCGGCGGGGAACAGGTCCAGCGCGTCCATGAAGGCCGAACCGACGATGCCGAAAACGTCCTTGACGCCCTGCGCCACCAGCGTCTCGACGAACGCTTCGCTGGGGGTCATGTGTTGTTTGCTGCTCATGGTCTCTCTCCTGGCGGGCCGGCGCGGCTTGGATTGCATATTGGCCGGGGTGAACCGATACTGCAGCAGAACTCCCGCATTTCCCACCCTGCAGCGTTCCATTTTCTGCAGAATCCGCACCAACCTGGCGGCCTTTCGCCAAATCTTCAAATATTGAAAGATGAAAGACGAATCCTCCGCGGCGCTGCGCGCGCTGACCCTGCTGGAACAGGTCGCCGGTTCCGAGGCGCCGGTATCGCTGGCGGCGCTGACCGACGCCACCGGCCTGCCCAAGCCCTCGGTGCTGCGCATCCTGTCGCGGCTGGTGGACGCCGGCATGCTGCTGCGCGAACCGGCAGGCAAGCGCTACATCACCGGCCCGCGCCTGGCGCTGCTGGCGCGCGACACCCTGCTCAATTCGCCCCTGCGGGCCGAGCGCCATCGCATCCTCGACAGCCTGGTCGACGAGATCGGCGAAACCTGCAACTGCACCATGCTGGACGGCGACGAGGTCATCTACCTGGACCGGGTCGAGACCGCCTGGCCGCTGCGCGTCAACCTGCAGCCCGGCTCGCGCGTGCCGCTGCACTGCAGCGCCAGCGGCAAGCTGTTCCTGGCGCACATGCGGCGCGAGGCGCGCGCGCGGCTGCTGGCGGCGGCGCCGCTGCCGCGCTACACGCCCAACACGCTATGCGACGCGGCCGCGCTGGAACGCGAACTGCTGGCGATCCGCAAGGAAGGCGCCAGCTTCGACCGCGAGGAATTCCTGCTGGGCATCGTCTGCATGGCGGTGCCCATCATGCGCGGACGCCGCGCCATTGCCGCGGTGGCGCTGCACGCGCCGGTGGCGCGGCTGTCGATCGACGGCGCGCGCGCCTGGCTGCCGCGCATGCAGGAAGCGGCGCGGGCGCTGGCGGGCACCTACGAACCCTCGGCCGGATAGCGCCACGCGCCCCCGAATTGACGCGCGCCCGGCGGCCGGTGCGTGCGCCAGTCCGGGCGCCCTGGGGACCCGCAGGCCTTACACTGTCGGCCGTATCCGTATTTATCGCAGTTCCTGCGAGAGCCCCTGCCGTGACCCAGACGCCCTTTACTTCCCTGCCCCTTTTGCCCGCCCTGCTCGATAACCTGCAAAGCCTGGGGTTCGAGCAGATGACGCCGATCCAGGCGCAGAGCCTGCCGCTGATCCTGGAAGGCCGCGACCTGATCGCGCAGGCCAAGACCGGCAGCGGCAAGACCGCTGCCTTTGGCCTGGGCGTGTTGCAAAAGCTCGATCCCGCCCGCCTGACGCCGCAGGCGCTGCTGCTCTGTCCGACCCGCGAGCTGGCCGACCAGGTGGCGCAGGAGCTGCGCCGGCTGGCGCGCCAGATCGCCAACGTCAAGATCCTGACGCTGTGCGGCGGCGCCGCGGCCCGCCCGCAGGCCGAATCGCTGGCGCGCGGCACCCACATCGTGGTCGGCACGCCCGGCCGCATCCAGGACCACCTGGAACGCGGCAGCCTGGACCTGTCCGGCCTGACCACGCTGGTGCTGGACGAGGCCGACCGCATGGTCGACATGGGCTTCTACGACGATATCGTGGCCATCGCCTCGCATTGCCCCGCCAAGCGCCAGACCCTGCTGTTCTCGGCCACCTACCCCGACAACATCCGCAAGCTGAGCGCGCGCTTCCTGCGCAACCCGGCCGAAGTCAAGGTCGAGGCCCAGCACGACGCCAGCCGCATCGAACAGATCTTCTACGAGATCGACCCCGAAGAGCGCCTGGACGCGGTGGCCAGGCTGCTGGCGCATTTCCGCCCGGTCTCGACGCTGGCCTTCTGCAACACCAAGATCCGCAGCCACGATCTGGTCGAACGCTTGCAGGCCGACGGCATCAGCGCCCTGGCGCTGAACGGCGACCTGGAACAGCGCGAACGCGACGAGATCCTGATCCAGTTCGCCAACCAGAGCTGCGCCGTGCTGGTGGCCACCGACGTGGCCGCGCGCGGCCTGGACATCCAGAACCTGGGCGCGGTCATCAACGTCGACGTCACCAAGGACACCGAAGTCCACGTGCACCGCATCGGCCGCAGCGGCCGCGGCGACCAGAAAGGCCTGGCCCTGAGCCTGTGCTCGCCCGACGAAATGCGCTGGGCCAACCTGATCGAGCAATACCAGGGCGCGCCCCTGACCTGGGGCGACCTGAAATCGCTGCGCCCCAAGGCCGACCGGCCCCTGCGCGCGCCCATGGTGACCCTGTGCATCCAGGGCGGCAAGAAGGACAAGCTGCGCCCCGGCGACCTGCTGGGCGCCCTGACCGGCGACGGCGGCCTGGCCTTCGAGCAGGTCGGCAAGATCAACATCACCGAGTTCAACGCCTACGTGGCGCTGGACCGCAAGATCGCCAAGCAGGCCTTCTCGCGCCTGTCCAACAGCAACATCAAGGGCCGGCGCTTCCGCATGCGCTACCTCGAGGAACTGTAACGACTAAAATAGTTCTGTTTTTGCTCATTCCCGGCGCCGCCTGCCCCGGCGCCCCCCGTCATGACCTACACCGCCAAAGAAATCTTCAAGACCCTGCAAGGCGAAGGCGCCCACGCGGGCCGCGCGGCGGTCTTCTGCCGGTTCGCGGGCTGTAATCTCTGGACCGGCCGCGAGAGCGACCGCGCCAGCGCCGCCTGCACCTTCTGCGACACCGACTTCATCGGCACCGACGGCGACGGCGGCGGCAAATTCGCCAGCCCCGAACTGCTCGCCGATGCCATCGAGGCCGCCTGGGGTCCCGACACCGCCAACCGCTACATCGTCTTCACCGGCGGCGAACCGCTGCTGCAACTGGACGAAGCGCTGCTGGCCGTCGTCCACGCGCGCGGCTTCACCGTCGCCATCGAAACCAACGGCACCGTCCAGCCGCCCCCCGGCATCGACTGGATCTGCGTCAGCCCCAAGGGCACCGCCCCCGTCGTCATCGAACGCGGCAATGAACTCAAGCTGGTCTACCCCCAGGCCAACGCCCTGCCCCCGCGCTTCGAACACCTGGACTTCGACCACTTCTTCCTGCAACCCATGGACGGCCCCGCCCGCCTGGCCAACACCGAACAGGCCGTCCAATACTGCATGCAGCACCCGCAATGGCGCCTGAGCCTGCAGACCCATAAATACATAGGCATTCCATGATTTCCGTGACCCGCAGGCTTGAATTCGACGCCGGCCACCGCATTCCCGACCACCGCAGCCAGTGCCGCAACCTGCACGGCCACCGCTATGTGCTCGAAATCACCCTGACCGGCGACATCGTCCAGGCCCCGGGCGAGTCCGACAACGGCATGCTGATGGACTTCGCCGACATCAAGCGCATCGCCAAGGCCCACATCGTCGACGTCTGGGACCATGCCTTCCTGGTCTACGAAGGCGACACCGCCGTGCGCGGCTTCCTGGACTCGATGCCCGGCCACAAGACCGTGGTGCTGGACCGCATCCCCACCGCCGAGAACCTGGCCGCCATCATCTTCGAGATCCTGGCCCCGCACTACCACGGCCACTACGGCGCCGACCTGCGCCTGACCCGCGTGCGCCTGTACGAAACGCCCAATTGCTGGGCCGATTGCAACGGCTGATGCCCCTATGGGCGGCCGGCATGGCCACCCGTAAATCGACGTGACAGCATGCGCCTGCCGCCTGGCGCGGCAACGCTTGCCGGGCGCTCGTTGCCCATGGCAGGCACGGATGATTGCCGGCGTTGGCTGACGCCAGGCTCGCGGCAGCCCGGCCGCCCTGCATCACGCGCCCCGCCGCGCCAAAGCCGCCCGTTCGCCCCCTCACCTTTTCACCCACGGAAAACCCGCCCCTGATTTTCCCGATTGAAAAAATCAATGGAGATCTTCGCCATTTTCAATTAATAGTAAGCTAATAGATAGGATACAATCGATTTCCATGAACACCCCCACCGACTCCCAACTCATGGCCACCACCGCCAACCTGATGGTGCTGTCGCGCGCCTATCGCGGCGCCGCCGACAAGGCCCTGGCCGACTACGGCCTGTCGCAAGCCACCGCCTGGCCCGTGATCCTGGCCGGCCGGCTGGGCGACGGCGTGCGCCAGGGCGCGCTGGCCGAGGCCCTGGGGGTCGAAGGTCCGTCGCTGGTGCGCGTGCTGGACCAGTTGGTCGCCGCCGGCCTCATGGAACGGCGCGAAGACCCGCACGACCGCCGCGCCAAGACCCTGCACCTGACCGACGCCGGCCACGCCCTGCGCAAGCAGGTCGAGGACGTGCTGGTGGAACTGCGCCGGCGCCTGTTCGACGGCGTCAGCGAAGCCGACCTGCAAGCCTGCCTGCGGGTGTTCGATGCGCTCAAGGCCGCGCTGGGCCGCAGCGCCGCCGGGGCCCAGGAGGACCCGCGGCCATGAAACTGCCCAACGTCCGCGAGACGATCTTCTCCCTCAAGAGCTACCTGAGCGCCATCATGGCGCTCTATCTTTCGTACAGCATCGGCCTGCCACGCCCGTTCTGGGCCATGACCACCGCCTACATCGTGGCCCAGCCCTGGTCGGGCGCGGTGCGCTCCAAGGCGCTATACCGCCTGGTCGGCACCTTCTGCGGCTCGGCCATGACCGTCTACATGGTGCCGCGCCTGTCCAATTCGCCCGTCGTCATGACCGCCGCCATGGTGGCCTGGGTCGGCTTCTGCCTGTACCTGTCGGTGCTGGACCGCACGCCGCGCTCATACCTGTTCATGCTGGCCGGCTACACCGCCGCCATGATCGGCTTTCCCAGCGTCACCGACCCGTCGCAGGTGTTCGACACCGCCCTGGCGCGGGTCGAGGAAATCAGCCTGGGCATCGTCTGCGCCACGCTGGTCCACAGCATCGTGCTGCCGCGCGGCCTGGCGCCGGCGCTGACGCTGCAGCTGGACAAGGCGGTGCGCGACGCCAAGCTCTGGATCCACGACACCCTGAGCGGCAAGACCGCCGAACAGAAAGACCGCGACCGCCGCGAACTGGCCAACGACATCACCCAGCTGCGCCTGCTGTCGACCCACGTGCCGTTCGACACCGGCAACCTGCGCTGGACCGCCGGCGCGGTGCGCGCCATGCAGGACCAGATCGCCGCGCTCACGCCCGCCGTGTCCGCCGTCGAAGACCGCATGCGCGCATTGCAGGCCGACGGCCAGACGCTGCCCGAGCCTGTCTCGCAGGTGCTGGCCGACATCTCCGAATGGATCAACGCGGGCGCCCAGGCCACCCATGAAACCGCCGTGCACCTGCGCGCCGCCGTTTCCCGCCTGACGCCCGCCATCGACAGCCATTCCGGCTGGCGCGACGCGCTGCTGGCCAGCCTGATGACGCGGCTGCGCGAGCTGATCGACACCTATGACGAATGCCTGGCGCTGCGCCGCGAGATCCGCGCCGGCCTGGCCGGCGCGCCGCTGCGCACCACGCGCGCTCCCGCCCGCACCGCGCCCAACCGCGCCCTGCACCGCGACCGCGGCATGGCGCTGCTGTCGGCCGCCGCCGCCGGCGTCGCCATCTCGGTCGTCTGCCTGTTCTGGATCGGCACGGCCTGGAGCAACGGCGCCACCGCCGCCCTGATGGCCGCCATCTTCAGCTGCTTCTTCGCCTCGCAGGACAACCCGGTGCCGGGCATCATGCAGTTCCTGACCTACACGGTGTATTCGATCCCGCTGTCGGCGCTGTACCTGCTGGGCATCATGCCGGCCATCCATTCGTTCGAGATGCTGGCGCTGGCGATGCTGCCCACCGCCTTCGTGCTCGGCATCTTCATCGCGCGGCCGGCGTCCACCGGCAAGGCCATGGCGGTGCTGTTCGGCTTCCTGGGCACCATGGCGCTGCAGGACACCCATACCGCCGACCTGGTGTCGTTCATCGACACGCAGGTGGCGCAATGCATGGGCGTGGCCACCGCCGCCATCATCGCCGCCATCTTCCGCACCGTCAGCGCCGACTGGAGCGCGCGCCGCATCCAGGCCGCCAACTGGAACGAACTGGCCACGCTGGCCAGCTCGCCGCGCGCCCCGGCCCGCCACACCTACGCCGCCCGCATGCTAGACCGCATCGGCCTGCTGCAACCGCGCCTGGCGATGGCCAAGCGCCCCGACGACCTGGTCGCCGCCGATGCGCTCAAGGACCTGCGCGTGGGCCGCGACATCACCGAACTGCAACGCGCCCGCCGCCACCTGCCCATGGCCGACGCCACCATCGTGCCCGTGCTCGACAGCCTGGCGCGTTTCTTCCGCGAGCGCTCGAACTGGCGCGGCGGCGACAAGGCGCCGGAGATGCTGGCGCAGATCGATCGCGCCCTGGCCAGCGTCAGCGCCACGCCCGGCACCGTCGCCGCGCGCGATCGCGCCGTGGTGGCCCTGGTCGGCCTGCGCCGCGCCTTCTTCCCCGAGGCGGCCGATTACCAACCCGCCCATCCCACGCTGGAAACACCATGATCGGCGAATTCAACCTCTATGGCATCTACTTCCCCTGGCTGCTGGTGCTGGGCGTGGTCACCCTGGGCGTGGCCTGGGCCGTGCGCCGCGTGCTGGCGCGCGCCGGGCTGTATCGCCTGGTGTGGCACCCGGCGCTGTTCGACCTGGCGCTGTTCATCGTGCTGCTGTATGGCGTCTCCCTGATTTCCCCTTATTTTCTGCAGAGATAGGTATGAAACTTCCCAATGCCCTGCGCCCCGCCGCCATCGGCAAATTCGCGCTGACCGCCGCCGTGGTCGCGGCCGCCGTCTACGCCGGCTGGCAACTATGGGTGCACTATGAAGTCGAACCCTGGACCCGCGATGGCCGCGTCAAGGCCTACGTGGTGCAGGTGGCGCCCGACGTGTCCGGACTGGTCACCGCCGTGCCGGTGCACGACAACCAGGACGTGAAGGCCGGCGACGTGCTGTTCGAGATCGACCGCGCCCGCTTCCAGCTGGCCTACGACCAGGCCCAGGCCTCGGTCCGTTCGCAACAGGTGGCGCGCGAACAGGCGCTGCGCGACGCCAAGCGCAACCGCTCGCTGGGCCAGCTGGTGGCCGCCGAGGCGCTGGAACAGAGCCAGACCAAGCTGCAACAGACCGAGGCCGCGCTGGCCCAGGCCGAGGTGCAATTGAACACCGCCCGCCTGAACCTGGAACGCAGCCGCGTGCTGGCCGTGACCGACGGCCGCGTCACCAACCTCGACCTGCGCGCCGGCTCGTACGCCAGCGCCGGCCGCGGCGTGATGGCGCTGGTCGACGCCAGCTCGTTCTACGTCGAAGGCTACTTCGAGGAAACCAAGCTGCCCGGCATCCACGAGGGCGACCCGGCCACCGTCACGCTGATGGGCGACAACCGCCAGATCCGCGGCCATGTCGAGAGCATCGCGCTGGGCATCGCCGACCGCGACCGCAGCACCGGCGCCAACCTGCTGCCCAACGTCAACCCGACCTTCAACTGGGTGCGCCTGGCGCAACGCATCCCGGTGCGCGTGAAGATCGACGAGGTGCCCGCCGGCGTGCGCCTGGTGGCCGGCCAGACCGCCACCGTGGCGGTCGGCGCCGCCGCCGCGCCCGCGCAGACGCGGACCGACGCGCGCCAGCCCTCTTGAGCGCGCGCTTTCACCAACCCGCCAACCTCTTAGACAACGCCAAGCCGTAACCGCCATGAACACCAGATTCTTCCTGCCGCTGATGCTGTCCGCCGTGCTGGCCGGCTGCGCCGCCGTGGGCCCTGACTACCAGGTGCCCGCCGACGCGGCCGCCGCCCGGCCAGACGCGCAGGCGCCATTCGCCGAGGCGCGGGAGGGCGTGTTCCAGCGCGACCAGGTGCCCGGCCACTGGTGGCGGCTGTACAACGATCCGGTGCTGGACGGCCTGGTGGAAAAGGCCCTGGCCGCCAACACCGACCTGCGCGTGGCCAGCGCCAACCTCGAACGCGCCCAGGCCGCCGTGCGCGAGACCGAGGCGCAGCAGCAGCCCAGCCTGGGCGTGAACGCCTCGCCCACCTTCGGCCACGTCTCCGGCCTGCAGGAGATGGCGCCGGGCATCGACCCGCCCAATCGCTGGTCGTACTCGGCCGGCGCCAGCATGTCGTACCAGGTGGACCTGTTCGGCCAGATCCGGCGCGCCGTGGAAGCGGCCGGCGCCGACGCCCAGGCGGCCCAGGCCGCCTACGACGCCACCCGCGTCACGGTGGCGGCCGAAACCGCCCGCGCCTACGCCAACCTGTGTTCGGCCGGCATGCAGCTGGCCTCGGCCGAGCATTCGGTGAAGGTGCAGCAGGAATCGCTGGACGCCGTCAGCCGTCTGCAACGCGCCGGCCGCGGCACCGCGCTGGACGTCACCCGCGCCCGCAGCCAGCTGGAGCAACTGCGCGCCGGCCTGCCGCCGTTCCAGGCGCAGCAGCGCACCGCGCTGTACCGGCTGGCGGCGCTCACCGGCCAGACCCCCGCCGAGATTCCGACCACACTGCTGCAATGCGCCGCCGCGCCGCAATTGAGCGAAACCATTCCGGTGGGCGACGGCGCCGCGCTGCTGCGCCGCCGTCCCGACATCCGCCAGGCCGAACGCGCGCTGGCCGCCGCCACCGCGCGCATCGGCGTGGCCACGGCTGACCTGTATCCGAAGATCACGCTGGGCCTGTCGGGCGCCTCGGGCGGCCCGGCCGCCATGTTCGGCGACCGCGGCACCTTCAGCTGGAGCGTCGGTCCGCTGATCTCGTGGACGCTGCCCAACACCGGCGCGGTGCAGGCGCGCATCGCCGAGGCCGAGGCCAACACCAAGGCCGCCGTGGCGCGCTTTGACGCCTCGGTGCTGAACGCGCTGCGCGAAACCGAGAGCGCGCTGGTGGTGTATGCGCGCCAGCTCGATCGCCAGGCCGCGCTGCAAGCGGCGCGCGACCAGGCGGCGCAGGCCGCCTCGCAGGCGCGCCAGTTGTTCCAGTACGGCAAGACCGATTACCTGACGGTGCTGGACGCCGAGCGCACGCTGGCCAGCAATGAAAGCGCGCTGGCCGCCGGCCAGGCCGAACTCAGCAACGACCAGATCGCCGTGTTCCTGGCGCTGGGCGGCGGCTGGGAAAAGTAGGCGCGGCGGGCCATACCCGGGCGGCCAGGTCGCCGCCCGCCTTGTGTTTCCCTCCGGCGCGTGGCGCCGACCACCCCGAACGGGCCAAACGCGCCCGCTTCAGCGGATCTCGCGTCCTTCCCCTCCCTCTTTCGCATGGATCGCGCCGCGCCCGGTACGCGCGATCGTGCCGCGCTCCTTGTGCCAGCCCGCATCGGCGCGCCAGCGTCCCGGGTGATGCCCGCCCCCTCATCTCCAAATAGTTTCCACAATATGGAGATAGCATTGTTGGCGTCGCGCATGGCCTCTTAGAATCAGTCCCACATCATTATTCCAATTCAAGCCGAGACAGATCGATTCACCCGAGGCATCCCGGGACGCCTCCAGGAATCAAAGCACATATCCATAATATGGAAAAACAAACCAACACCGAACCTGCCCGCGTCATGGACAGCATCACCAAGCTGCGCGCCGAAGACGCCGGCCGCGTGGTGATCGCCGGCTCCCATGGCGGCAGCTACGCGGCCTATTGCGCCGCCCGCGGCCGGGTGCGCGCGGTGGTGCTGAACGACGCCGGCGTCGGCTGGCAGCGGGCCGGCATCGCCGGGCTGGACGAACTGCAGCAATGGGGCGTGGCCGCCGCCACCGCCGACTACCGCAGCTGCCGCATCGGCGACGGCGCCGACATGGCGCGCCACGGCATCATCAGCCACGTCAACGATCTGGCCTACGCGCTTGGTCGCCGCCCCGGCATGGCCGTGGCGCAGGCCGCGCAGCGGCTGGCCGGGGCCGACATGGCGCCGACCTGGCCGGCGCCGCGCCACGAAGCGCGCACGGTCCTGGCCGCAGGCGCCGACGGCGCGCCGCGGGTGATCGGCGCCGATTCGGTGTCGCTGCTGGAAGCGGCCGACGACGGCCTGATCGCCGTCACCGCCTCGCACGGCGAACGGCTGGCCGGCCTGGCCACCGACGGCGTGCGCCCCCGCCCCTGGCTGGTGACCTTCAACGACGCCGGCATCGGCAAGGACAGCGCCGGCATCGGCCGCCTGCCCCTGTTGCAGCAGCGCGGCATCGCGGCGCTGACGGTGTCGGCCCACAGCGCCCGCATCGGCGATGCCCGCTCCTGCTACGAGGACGGCGTGGTGTCGTGCGCCAACACCCAGGCCCGCGAACTCGGCTGCCGCGTCGGCTCTCCCCTGAAATCCTTCATCGACGCCCTGCTGGCGGGGCGCGCAACCCACCTGGAGCATTCTCCGCATGTCGGAAACCCTTGAAATCACCGGCGGCGAAGCCATCGCCCGCATGTTCGCCGCGCATGACGTCGGCCTGATGTTCGGCATGGGCGGCTTCCAGCTGCTGCCGTTCTACGACGCGGTGCGGCGCCTGAAGCTGAACCACAACCTGATCAACGACGAACGCTGCGCGGTGTTCGCCGCCGACGCCTACACCAAGGTCAGCGGCCGCCCCGCCGTGTGCGACGCCACGCTCGGCCCCGGCGCCACCAACCTGGTCACCGGCCTGGCCGAAGCCTACAACGCCGGCACCGCCATGGTGGCGCTGGTGGGCGACTCGCACCGCATGCATTCGTGGAAGAACATGACGCAGGAGGCGCGCCAGCTGGAAGTGCTGCGCCCGGTGGTCAAGGACGTGCTGCGGGTCGAGAAGATCGAGCGCATTCCCGAACTGGTGCGGCGCGCCTTCGCGGTCGCCACCAGCGGCCGGCCCGGCCCGGTGGTGCTGGACGTGCCCGAGGACATCGCGCATGAAGTCCACGCCTTCGACGCCGATGCCTTCCACGCCAGCGAGACCTACCGCCGCGCGCCCGCGCTGCGCTGCCGCCCGGATGCCGACGCGCTGGCGCAGGCCGCCGCCATGCTGGCCGGCGCCGACCGCCCGCTGATGCTGTGCGGCGGCGGCGTGCACATCAGCGAGGCCGCCGAAGCGGTGCAGGATTTCGCGCGGCGCTACAACATCCCGGTGGCCCACACCATGAGCGGCAAGGGCGCCATCGCCTGCGGCGATCCACTGAACGCGGGGCTGTTCGGCCGCTACAGCCGCATCGCCAACGACCTGATCGCCAAGTCCGACTGCCTGTTCGTGGTCGGCTGCAAGCTGGGCGAAGTGGCCACGCGCCGCTACGACCTGCTGGCCACCGGCGCGCCCATCATCCACCTGGACATCGTGGCCGAGGAATTCGACCGCACCACCACGCCGACGCTGCGGCTGTGGGGCGACGCCCGCGCCACGCTGGCCGAGCTGGACCAGGCCCTGGCCGCCCAGCCCGACAACGGCGGCGCCCGCCGGCAAGGCTACGCCGCTGAAGTCGGCCAGGCCATGCATACCTGGCGCGAATCGGTGCGCGCCAAGCTGACCTCGGCCGACCGGCCCATCGGCATGGCGCGCCTGATGCACGAGATCAACGCCAGCCTGCCCGCAGACGGCGTGCTGGTGGCCGACGGCGGCTTCGCCGCGCACTGGGGCGGCCTGCTGTTCGACACCAAGCGCGCCGGACGCGGCTTCGTGCCGGACCGGGGCTTCGCGTCGATCGGCTACGGCATCCCCGGCGCCATCGGCGCGGCCGCCGCCGCCCCCGGCCGGCAGGTGGTCAGCCTGACCGGCGACGGCGGCTGCAACATGTCGCTGGGCGAACTGGAAACCGCCGTGCGCATGGGCCTGGCCTTCACCCTGGTGGTGGTCAACAATGCCGCCTCGGGCTATATCAAGGCCTTGCAGCACCTGATGTACGGCAGCGGCAGCTACCAGTCGTCCGACCTGGCCGAGACCAACTACGCCAACGTGGCGCGGGCGCTGGGCTGCAACGGCATCCGGGTGGAGGACCCGGCCGAGATTCCCGCCGCGCTGGCCGCCGCCTACGCCTGCAAGGACCGCCCCACCGTGCTGGACGTGGTGGTGACGCGCGACCCCGCGCACATGCTGCCCGGCGTGGATAGTCGCGCCGCCAAGATCAAGCCGGGCGACCGCATCGCCTGAGCCTGAATAACTACACAGACATTCCAAGCGAGGAGACAACCCCATGAAGATCCGTACCTGGCTGACCGTGGCGGCCGCCGCCCTGGCCACCGTGCTGGCGCCGTCGGCCGGCGCCCAGAGCAACTACCCCGACCGCCCGATCCGCCTGATCGTGCCCTTCCCGCCCGGCGGCACCTCCGACGTGGTCGGCCGCATCTTCGCCGAGGCGCTGGGCAAGCAGATCGGCCAGCCCGTGGTGGTGGAAAACCGCGGCGGCGCCGGCGGCACGGTCGGCTCGCGCGCGGTGGCCAGCGCGCCAGCCGACGGCTACACGCTGCTGCTGGGCACCTCCAGCACCAACGGCACCAACTCGGCGGTCTACAAGAACCTGCCGTACGACGCCGTCAAGGACTTCACCCCGGTCACGCAGATCATCCGCGTGCCGGGCGTGATCGTGGTCAACAAGGACTTCCCGGCCAAGGACTACGCCTCGTTCGTGGCGCTGATCAAGGGCGCGCCGGGCAAGTACTCGTATGCCTCGTCGGGCAACGGCGGCGCCACCCACATGGCGATGGAATACTACAAATCGCTGTCGGGGCTGGACATGATGCACGTGCCGTATCGCGGCACCGGCCCGGCGCTCAATGACGTCATCGCCGGCCAGGTGCCGATCCTGTGGGACACGGCGGCCTCGTCGATGGCGCACATCCAGTCCGGCAGCCTGCGCGCCATCGTGGTGGCCGCGCGCAAGCGCCTGCCGCAACTGCCCGATGTGCCCACCTTCGCCGAAGTCGGGCTGCCTGATTACGACGCGGAGATGTGGAACGGCCTGCTGGCGCCGGCCGGGCTGCCCGCGCCGATCCTGGCCAAGCTGGGCGAGGCCTCGCGCCGCGCGCTGGCCGACCCCGAGGTGCAGGCCAAGTACGCCGGCGTGGGCGCCTACGTGGTGGCCGACAAGCCGGAAGCCTTCGCCGCGATGATCAAGGAAGACGTGGTCAAGTGGAAGAAGGTGGCCGAGTTCGCGCACATCTCGGTGGACTGACATGGGCCAGCGCATGCAAGGCAAGACCGCGCTGGTGTTCGGCGCGGGCTCGTCCGGACCGGGCTGGAGCAACGGCCGCGCCGCCGCCGCGCTCTATGCCCGCGAAGGCGCCCACGTGTTCGCGGTGGACCTGCGGGTGGAATCGGCCGAGGAAACCCGCCGCATCATCCTGGACGAAGGCGGCCGCTGCACCGCGCTGGCGGCCGACGTGACCGACAGCGCGCAGATCCTGGCGGCGGTGCGGGCCATGCAGGCCGAGGCTGGCCGCATCGACGTGCTGCACAACAACGTCGGCATCACCGAGATGGGCGACCCGATCGAAGCCAGCGAGGAGAGTTGGCACCGCGTCATGGACACCAACCTGACCGGCGTGTTCCTGACCTGCAAGCACGTGCTGCCGGTGATGCTGGCCCAGGGCGGCGGCAGCATCGTCAACATCTCGTCGCTGGCCTCGATCCAGGTCAACACCTACCCGTATACCTCGTACTACGCCGCCAAGGCCGGCTTGAACCACCTGACCCGCGCCCTGGCGGTGCGCTATGCGCCCGACAACATCCGCGTCAACGCGGTGCTGCCGGGCGTGATGGACACACCGCTGATCTACACGCAGATCGCGGGCCAGTTCGAGGACGTGGAGGAAATGCGCCGGCGCCGCAACGCCGCCAGCCCGATGGGCCGCATGGGCGACGCCTGGGACGTGGCGCACGCGGCGCTGTTCCTGGCGAGCGACGAAGCGAAGTACATCACCGGCGTGTGCCTGCCGGTGGACGGCGGCAAGTCCTGCGCGGGGCGATAGCCGGCATGGCGGGCCGGCCGGCGCCGCGCGTCAGGCCGGCCGCGGCGCCAGTTCCGCGCCCAGTTCCGTGGCGGCGCGCTGCAGCGCCGCCACCACTTCCTGCAGCCGCGCCCCCGACAGCCGCGAGCGGATCGCGGCCACGCTGAGCGCGGCCACCACGTGCTGCTCGCGGTCGTACACCGGCACGCCCACCCCCAGCATGTCCGGGATGATGCGCCCCGGGTTCAGCGCATAGCCATTCTTGCGGGCCGCGGCGATGTCCTCGCGCAGCATCGCGGTGGACGGCAGGTCGGGCGCGGCCGAGGCGTCGTAGCGCGCCAGCACCCGCTCGATATCGTCATTGGGCAGGAACGCCAGCAGCGCCAGGCTGCCCGCCCCCACGCCCAGCGGCCGGCGGTGGCCGACCTCCAGCGTCAGGATCTTGATGGGGAAATCGCCCGTCTTGCGGTCGACGCAGACCGCCTCGTGGCCCGAACGCACCGACAGGAAGCTGGTGTCGCCGGTCGATTGCGCCAGCCGCAGCACCGCCGATTCGGCGATCGCCTTGATGCCATGGCGGCTTTCGGCCGCCAGCCCCAGGATGTACGACTCGCGCCCCAGGCTGTAGGTCTTGAGCTTGGGATTGAGCGCCAGGAAGCCCTCCTGCAGCAGGGCCGACAGCATGCGGTGCGCCGTGGGCGGCGTCAGGCCCAGGTCGCGCGCCACGTCGGTCAGGCCGACCCCGCGCGCGGGCGCGGCCCCCACGTACTTGAGGATGCGCAGCACGCGGAAGATGCTCTGCGCGCCGCCGACCGGATCGGCGTCGCGCGCGGCGGCGGAGGATTTGGCGGGACTCACCGGCGCGCCTTCAATGCAGCGTGGTGCCATCGGGCGGCGACTGGTTCAGGCCCAGCGCCGCCTCCCAGCTGCGCAGCGGCACGCAAGTCTGCAGGCGCACGATGGCGCGCTGGATCAGGGCCGGATGCAGTTCGTGGCCGACGTGCGTGGCCACGTCGATGGTGGAATCCCCGTGCAGCTCGTCCAGCCGCGCCTGCGCCGCCTGGATCAAGGCCACCGGCATGACCGGGTCGTCGGCGCCATGCAGCAGGTGCAGCGTGGTGTACTGCGGCGCGGCCTTGGGCAGCTGCGCATAGCGGCCCGAAAAGGCGATCACGCGGCCGGCCATGCCGTCGTGCGCCTGCACCAGTTCCAGCGCCATGATGGCGCCCTGCGAAAAACCGGCCAGCGCGGTGTCGGACTGCAACAGGCCGAAGCGGGCCTGGGCCGCCTTCACGTAGGCCTCCAGCGGCGGCAGGGCCTGGGCCACGCGCTCGGGCCGGTTGTCCTCGGACACGCCGCGCACCGAGAACCACTGGCGGCCCGCGCCGCCGCCGTCAAAGGGCTCGAAGCCCTCGGGAATCAGCACCGCCGACGCGGGAAAGGCGGCGCGCACCGCCTCGGCCAGCGGCACCAGGTTGGCGGGCGTGCCGCCCACGCCATGCAGCAGGATGAACAACTGCCGCACCTCGGTGCCGGGTTCGGGCAGGAATTCGATTTCGTGGGGGGACGCGGGGGAAGAAGTGGCCATGCTACGGCTCCGGACAGGCACTGGATAGCGCCATTGTAAAATGCCCGTCATACGCAATCCTAGGCAAAGCGCCCCCCGGGCCGGCTCCTGCCCCCGGTGTCCACAAGGCGCTCAGGGGCGTTCGCGGTCGGCGCGGGGCTTTGCATCAACCTGTGCATTCCATGAAAACACCGACGACAGACTCGGGAACCCCGCCGGCCGGCAAGAACCAGTTGCACCGCGTGCTCAAGGCGCGCCACCTGACCATGATAGCCCTGGGCGGCGCCATCGGCACCGGCCTGTTCATCGCCTCGGGCGCGGCCATCGCCCAGGCCGGCCCGGGCGGCGCGCTCACGGTCTACCTGCTGATCGGCCTGATGGTCTATTTCATCATGACCAGCCTGGGCGAACTGGCCACCTTCATGCCCGTGTCGGGCTCGTTCTGCACCTACGCCTCGCGCTACGTAGACGGCGGCTTCGGCTTCGCGCTGGGCTGGAACTTCTGGCTCAGCTGGGCCACGGTGGTGGCGGTGGACGTGGTGGCCGCCCAACTGGTGATGGCGTACTGGTTCCCCGATACCCCCGGCTGGATCTGGAGCGTCGCCTTCCTGGCGCTGACCTTCGGTCTGAACGCCTTCTCGGCGCGCAGCTTCGGCGAGGCCGAATACTGGTTCGCCATCATCAAGGTGGTGGCGGTGCTGTGCTTCATCGTGCTGGGCCTGGCGATGCTGGTGGGCATCATCCACAGCGACGCGCCGGTCGGCGTGCGCAACTGGACCGTGGGCGAGGCGCCGTTCGTCGGCAACGTCGCCACCTGGGTCGGGGTGGCCATGGTGGTGGCCTATTCGTTCCAGGGCACCGAACTGGTGGGCGTGGCCGCCGGCGAATCCGAGAACCCGCGCCGCAACGTGCCGCGCGCCATCAACCATGTGTTCTGGCGCATCCTGCTGTTCTACGTGCTGGCGATCCTGATCATCGGCCTGCTGATTCCCTATACCGACCCGCAGCTGCTGCGCAACGAGGTCGAGGACATCGCCGTCAGCCCCTTCACGCTGGTGTTCCAGCACGCCGGGCTGCTGTCGGCGGCCACCATCATGAACGCGGTGATCCTGACCTCGGTGCTGTCGGCCGGCAATTCGGGCATGTACGCGGCCACGCGGATGCTGTTCAACATGGCCGTCGAGGGCCAGGCCCCGGCCGTGTTCAAGCGCCTGACCGGCAACGGCGTGCCGCTGTACGCGCTGCTGGCCACCACCGCGCTGGCCTGCCTGTGCATGTTCAGCGTGGTCTACAGCCCCAAGGCGGTCTACATCTGGCTGCTGAACTTCGCCGGCATGACCGAGTTCATCGTCTGGCTCAGCATCGCGGTCAGCCACTACCGCTTCCGCCAGGGCTACGTGAAGCACGGCTACGACACCGCCAACCTGCCCTACAAGGCCGGCCTGTTCCCGTTCGGCCCGCTGCTGGCCTTCGTGCTGTGCCTGCTGGTCACGCTGGGCCAGAACTACCAGGCCTTCCTGGACGAGCGCATCGACTGGATCGGCGTGGTCTCGACCTACCTGGCGATCCCTCTGTTCCTGGCGTTCTGGATCGGCCACCGGCTGGTGAAGAAGTCGCGCTGGATCCGCTACCAGGACATGCAGTTCTACGGCTTCGAGGCCGACCGCGCGGCGGGCGTGCCGCAGGACGAACCGATAGCCGCCGGCCAGGCCGCGCGGACCTGACCCGCGTGCGGGCCGGGAGGCCTCCTGGGCCACGCGCCCGGACGCCGCCCGGCTCGCGCCGCCGCCTATTCGAAGCTGTCGCGCGGACGCTGCGTGATGACGCCGTACCAGCCCAGGCCGGCATAGGTTTCATAGCCCGGCGTCAGCGCGAACCCCACCAGGCCGCGATCGGCGTTTTCGTAGTAGCCGCGCGGCCGCTCGTCGTGGCGCAGCACGTAGCGCTCTTTCAGCGATACCGCGCCATCCGAGGCGGCGATGACGCGCTGACGGCTGTCGACCAGCAGGCAGCGGGTGCGCGCCCATTCCTCTTCCGACAGCCCCACCGACTTGACGATGCTGGCGGCCTGCTGGCTCCAGTCGAAGAACACCCCCAGCACCCCCAGGGGCTCGCCGTGCTTGTCGGCGTCGCGCCGGATCGCGGTGGCGTAGGTGGCGACGTGGGCGCCGTCCAGCAGGCGCTCGCTGTCGATGTCCATGGCCACGTACTCGCCGCCGTCGGCCGCGGCCATCCCGCGCCGGAACCACTCGGCATGGCTGACATCGGCGCCGCGCGCCTGCGGATAGCGGTCCGGGCGGCCATTGGCCACCACCCGGCCCTGCGCGTCGGCCACCCACAGGTCCAGGTAGACCGTGTAGCTGTCCAGGATCACGCCCAGCCGCCCGCTGGCGTGGCGGGCACTGTCGGCGCCGGGTTCCTGCAAGGCCCGCACCACCGACGAATCGGTCGCCCACCAGCGCACGTCGCAGGAACGCTCGTACAGGTTGCGGTCCATGGTCTCGATCATGTTCAGCGCCAGGTCGCCCAGGCGGCGGCCCTCGTAGCCGCGGATCTCGTGCAGGGTGTTTTCGCCGATGCGGATCAGGTCGGCGATGGAACCGGCCAGTTCCTCCTTGAGCGCGTCGGCGATGCCGGTGATCTGCTCGGACACGTACTGCACCTGGTTGGCCACCACCGCGAACCCGCGCCCTGCCTCGCCCGAGCGCGCGGCCTCGATGCGCGCGTTCAGCGACAGGTATTTGGCCTGCTGGTTGATATCGACGATGCTCTCGATCTTCTCGTTCGAAATGCGCTCGACGCGGCGCGACAGTTCGACGATTCTTTCCGGTTGATGGGCCATGTTCAGCACTCCTTTTGTTGGACGTTGTTGCGTGAGGAGACGGTGACATGGGGACACAAGCAGGAAGCGTGCCAAGTCGTGCATGGGTTAATGACCGGCCCCTTCCATGGGCGGGGCGGGGGTGACGACGGCGCATCGCGCCTCGAAGCGGGCCTTGCGGCGCGCACCAATACGGTGCAAGCGACTGATACATCCGGTGCCTTCCGGGTCAGGTAAAATACTGTATATTCATACAGCAATAAGCGATTCCGGCCAGGCGTTCCCCGCCCGGCCGTCCGCCGCCCACCAAGTCTTCACCCAGGAAAACCGGGTCGCCCGCCCGCCATGCCGTCGCCAGAACAGATCCATCCCGCGTTGTGGCGCGCCACCCAGTTGGCGCGCGGCGCCGCCCGCAGCCTGCCCACCGGCCACCCCGCCCTGTCGGCCGAGCTGCCGGACGGCGGCTGGCCGCTGGGTTCGCTGATCGAGCTGCTGGCCCCCCAACCCGGCATCGGCGAAATCCGCCTGCTGCGCCCAGCCCTGGCGCAACTGGAAACGCGCCGCCCCATCGCCCTGGTGCAGCCGCCCCACGCGCCGCACATCGCCAGCTGGATGAGCTGGCGGCTCGATCCGCGCCAACTGCTCTGGGTCGCCCCCGAAAAACCCCTGGACGCCCTGTGGGCCGCCGAGCAGATCCTGAAAAACGGCAGCTGCGGCGCCCTGCTCTGCTGGCTGCCGCACGTGCGCCCCGAATCGCTGCGCCGGCTGCACCTGGCGGCCCAGGCCAGCGACCTGCTGTTCGTCGCCCTGCGCCCGGCCAGCGCCGCGCAGCACGCCACCCCCGCCCCCTTGCGCCTGGCGCTCGCGCCCGCGCCGGGCGGGTTGTCCGTCCATATCCTCAAGCGCCGCGGACCGGTCTGCGAGGCCCCGCTGTACGTGGGCCTGGAGCCCGGCGTCCTGGCGCCCACCCGCCATGCGCCTCTGGATCGCCGCCTGCCTGCGCTGCCTGCCGCTGGACGCCCTGCGCCCGCACTGGCCGCTTGAGGCGCAGGCCTACGCGGTCCTTGACCAGGAACGCGTCGCCGCCCTCACGCCCGCCGCGCGCCAGGCCGGGGTGCGCCCGGGCATGCGCCGCGGCGGCGCGGCCGCCATCGCGCCCACGGTCGAGCTGCTGACGCGCGACCCGCTGGCCGAGGCCGACGCCCTGCAAGGCGCGGCGCTGGCGCTGCTGCAATACACCCCCGAGGTCGCGCTGGCGGGCGACGACACCGTGCTGCTCAACGTCGGCGCCAGCCTGCTGTTCTTCCGCGGGCCGCGCGCGCTGCACCGGCGCGTGGCCGCCACGCTGGCCGCGCTGGACCTGCGCGTGTCGCTGGGCATGGCGCCCACCGCCGCCGGCGCCTGGCTGCTGGCGCACCGCGGCGGACGCCGGCCGCCGCGCCGGGTGCTCACCCCGCGCACCCTGGCGCGCCGGCTCGACGCCCTGCCCGTGGCCCTGCTGCCCCAGGCCCGGCCGCGCCTGGACTGGCTCAACGACATCGGCTGCCACACCCTGGCCGACCTGCGCGCCCTGCCGCGCGCCGGCCTGCAACGGCGCAGCGCGCCCGATCTGCTGCAAGCGCTGGACGCGGCCTATGGCCAGTCGCCCGAGCTGCATCGCTGGATCGAGCCGCCGCCGCGCTTCGAGCGCCGCATCGAGCTGATGGAATACCTCGAGCACACCGACGCGGTGCTGGCCGTGGCGCGGCGCCTGGCCGAGCAACTGGGCGGC
Organism: Achromobacter sp. CSND-B12; assembly: GCF_052906545.1. Taxonomy (NCBI): domain Bacteria; kingdom Pseudomonadati; phylum Pseudomonadota; class Betaproteobacteria; order Burkholderiales; family Alcaligenaceae; genus Achromobacter; species Achromobacter sp. CSND-B12. The sequence continues at coordinate 6,685,036 of NZ_JBREGJ010000001.1, forward strand.
TGGCTGGCGGCGCGGCAACTGGCGGTGCGGCGCGTGCTGCTGCGCCTGGACCACGAACGCGGCCGCCATGCGCGCCCGCCCACCGACCTGGAACTGGCGCTGGCCCAGCCCGTGTGGCAGGCGCAGCAGATCCTCAACCTGCTGCGCGAAAAGCTCGGCCGCCTGACGCTCGAAGCCCCGGTGATCGCGGTGACGCTGCTGGCGCCCGACACCACCGAACAGCCCGCCGCCAGCACCACGCTGTTCCCCGAACCCGGCGGCACCGCCGCCGACCACGCCCGCCTGCTGGACCTGCTGACCGCGCGGCTGGGCCGCGACCAGGTGCGCCACGCCTGCCCCATCCCCGACCACCGGCCCGAAGCCGCCAATGCCTGGGGCGACGCGCTGGAACCGTCACCGCGCCCCGAACCGCTGCCCGAACCCCTGGACCGCCCCTTCTGGCTGCTGGACCCGCCGCTGCCGCTCAAACTCGCCGGCCACCGGCCGCAATACGCCGGCCAGGCGCTGCGGCTGATGCGCGGCCCCGAACGCATCGAAAGCGGCTGGTGGGACCCGGCCCTGACCGTGCGCGACTACTTCGTGGCCGAGGACGCCGCCGGCGCGCGCTACTGGATCTACCGCGAGCGCGACGACGCGCACGCGCGCTGGCACCTGCACGGGCTGTACGCCTGACTCCGCCATGCAAGCGCCCGACGATCCGCATGACGACGCCCCCGCTCCGCCTGTCGGACTGCCCGGCTACGCCGAACTGCAATGCCAGTCGAACTTCTCATTCCTGCAGGGCGCCTCGCACCCCGAGGAACTGGCCGCCCGCGCCGCCGAACTGGGCTACGCCGCCCTGGCCATCACCGACGAATGCAGCCTGGCCGGCGTGGTGCGCGCCCACATGGAAGCCAAGACCCAGAAACTGCCGCTCATCATCGGCGCCACCTTCCGGCTGCGCGCCGGCCCCGAGGCCGCGCCACTGGACCTGACCTTGCTGGCGCAGACCCGCGAGGGCTACGGCAACCTGTCCGAACTCATCACCCTGGCCCGCACCCGCGCCCCCAAGGGCGAATACCGGCTGGCGCCCGAAGACTTCACTCATCCGCCGCCGGGCTACGAACACCTGCGCCACCTGCCCGAATGCCTGGCGATCCTGTCGCCCGTCTACGGCGACGACCCCGACCGCATGGCGCAGCAGGCGCGCTGGCTGGCCGCCACCTTCCCGCGCCGCGCCTGGGTCGGCCTGACCCTGCTGTACCGCTCGCGCGACGACCTGCACCGCGCCGCCGTCGACCACGCCGCCCGCGCCGCCGACCTGCCGGTGGTGGCGCTGGGCCAGGTGCAGATGCACGTGCGCTCGCGCAAGCCGCTGCACGACACCCTGACCGGCATCCGCACCCACCAGTGCGTGTCGCAATGCGGCTACGCGCTGTCGGGCAACGCCGAACAGCACCTGCGCACCCGCATGCGGCTGGCCAACCTGTATCCGCCCGAAGCGCTGGCGCAGACCCTGGTGGTGGCGCGGCGCTGCGCCTTCTCGCTGGACGAGCTGCGCTACGAATACCCCGACGAGATCATCCCGCGCGGCCACACCCCCGCCACCTACCTGCGCCAGGAGACCCTGGCCGGCGCCGCGCGGCGCTTTCCGGACGGGACGCCGGACTACGTCACCGAGCAGATCGAAAAGGAACTGGCGCTGATCGCCGACCTGCACTACGAGGCCTACTTCCTCACGGTCTACGACATCGTGCTGTACGCCCGCAACAACGGCATCCTGTGCCAGGGCCGCGGCTCGGCCGCCAACTCGGTCGTGTGCTACTGCCTGGGCATCACCGAGGTCGATCCGCGCCGCGGCAACAACCTGTTCGAACGCTTCATCAGCAAGGAACGCAACGAGCCGCCCGACATCGACGTCGACTTCGAACACCAGCGGCGCGAGGACGTGATCCAGTACATCTACCGCAAGTACGGCCGCCAGCGCGCCGCCCTGACCGCCGTGGTGATCTCCTACCGCCCGCGCAGCGTGCTGCGCGACACCGGCCGCGCGCTGGGCGTGGACCCGGGCGTGATCGACGCCGTGGCGCGCGCCCACCAGTGGTGGGACGGCAAGAAGGAAATGCTGCGCACGCTGGGCGCCTTCGGGCTCGATCCGGAATCGCAGGTGGCGCGGCAATGGGCCGCGCTGGCCCAGACCCTGATGGGCTTTCCGCGCCACCTGTCGCAGCACCCGGGCGGCTTCGTCATCTCGCGCGGCAAGCTGTCGCGGCTGGTGCCGATCGAAAACGCCGCCATGGCCGACCGCAGCGTGGTGCAGTGGGACAAGGACGACCTGGACGCGCTCAATCTGCTCAAGGTCGACGTGCTGGCCCTGGGCATGCTGTCGGCGCTGCGCCGCACCCTGGAACTGGCCGGCCAGCGCCGCGGCCAGCCGCTGCGGCTGCAGGACATTCCCGAAGGCGACGACCCCACCTACGACATGATCTGCGATGCCGACACCATCGGCGTGTTCCAGATCGAATCGCGCGCCCAGATGAGCATGCTGCCGCGCCTGCAGCCGCGCGAATACTACGACCTGGTGGTGCAGGTGGCGATCGTGCGGCCCGGCCCGATCCAGGGTGGCATGGTGCATCCTTACCTGCGCCGCCGGCAAAAGAAGGAAAAGGTGAAATATCCCAGCGACAAGGTGGAAAGCGTGCTCCGCCGCACCATGGGCGTGCCCATCTTCCAGGAACAGGTGATGCAGATCGCGGTGGTCGCGGCCGGCTTCTCTCCGGGCGATGCCGACCAGTTGCGCCGCTCCATGGCCGCCTGGCGCCGCAAGGGCGGCGTCGACAAATACCGCGCCCAACTGATCGGCGGCCTGCTGGCCCGCGACTACACGCTGGAATTCGCCGAGGCGCTGTTCCGCCAGATCGAAGGCTTCGGCGAATACGGCTTCCCCGAAAGCCACGCCGCCAGCTTCGCGCTGCTGGCCTACGCCAGCTCCTGGCTCAAGCGCCACGAGCCCGAGGCCTTCCTGGCCGCGCTGCTCAATTCCCAGCCCATGGGCTTTTACGCCCCGGCGCAACTGGTGCAGGACGCGCGCCGCCACGGCGTGCGGGTGCTGCCGGTGGACGTGACCGTCAGCGGCTGGGACGCGGCGCTGGAGCCCGCGCCCGCCGACGCGCCGCCGCGCCGGCCGCATCCTCACGCGCCCTCGCCGGACGAAATCCGCCCCGCCGTGCGCCTCGGCCTGAGCCTGATCCAGGGCCTGCACCAAGACAGCGCCCGCCGCATCGAGGCGGCCCGCGCCGAGGCCCCCTTCACCAGCACCGGCGACCTGGCCCGCCGCGCCGCCCTGACCCGCCACGACCTGAACGCCCTTGCTGCCGGCGACGCCCTGCGCACCCTGGCCGGCCACCGCCGCCAGGCCAGTTGGGAGGCCGCCGCCAGCGTCCACAGCCGCGACCTGCTGCGCGACGCCGCCATCCACGAAACCGAGATGCCGCAACTGGCCGCGCCCAGCGAGAGCCAGACCGTGGCGGCCGATTACCGCAGCGTCGGCCTGACCCTGCGGCGCCACCCCGTCGAACTCTTGCGGCCGCAACTGGCGGCGCGCAATTTCCAGCCCGCCAGCGCGCTCAACGGCTACCCCGACAAGCGCGTGGCCCGCGCCTGCGGCATCGTCACCGTGCGCCAGCGGCCGCAGACCTCCAAGGGCGTGATCTTCGTCACCCTCGAAGACGAAACCGGTCCGGTCAACGTGGTGGTGCGCCCCGAACTGATCGAGCGCCAGCGCCGCGAACTGCTCGGTTCCACCCTGCTGGGTGTCTACGGCACCTGGCAGAGCGTGGACGGCGTGCGCCACCTGATCGCGCAGCGGCTGGTGGACCTGTCCGAATTGCTGGGCGGTTTGAGCATGCCCAGCCGCAATTTCCACTGACGGCAGTGCGCGGCGGCCTGCGACGCTCCGGGAATCGACCGGACGCCACGCCCAAGCGCCGCGCGGGCGGCTGGTCTATGATGGATTTTCCGCGCCGCCCGCCCGCCCCCGCGCCGGCCGCGCCGTGGAAACGTTTTCTTTTTCAGGAGTGATCATGATCCGCAAGCTGATTCCCGTTCTGCTGGTAGCCACGCTGAGCGCCTGCGCCAACACCGGAGCCCCGCGTTCCTCATCCTCATCCGCCGCCTCCAGTTCCGCCAGCTCGCCCGCCACGTCCGACAGCTCCTCCGGCGCGTCGTACGGATCGCCCTCCACCCAGGCCGGCGCCCGCAAGACCTGCGACGCCGCCTCGCTGCAATCCCAGATCGGCCAGAAAGCCACCCAGTCCGTCCTGGAAGACCTGCGCACCCGCAGCGGCGCCGCCACCGCCCGCATCCTGCGTCCGGGCCAGTTGGTCACCATGGAATACAACGACACCCGCCTGAACCTGATCGTCGACGACAAGGACGTGATGACGGCGATCCGCTGCGGCTGAAATCCCGCCATTCACGGCGCGACGGGCGCAACGGGCACACCCGCCCCGCGCCCGTTTTTTTCCAGACGGCGCGGCGGCCCGCGTCGTCCGCGGAATTCTCCCCGCGGCCGCCCCGCCCGCGGACATCCATCCCCCGGAGAACGACCGGCCGGCTCGGCAGCCAGGACCGGCCTGGCGCGCAACACTTTCCCTGTCGCGATCGCCTTCCTGCAAGCCCGATCCACAAATCGTTCCGCCAACGCTTGACCCTTACGTAACGTCATGCCCAAAAGTTCGGCCTGCGCCATCAATGAAGGAACCCCATGCGACTGAAAGTAGGAGAACTGGCCAAGCGCAGCGGACTGACCGTCCGCACGCTGCACCACTATCACGCGATCGGCCTGCTGACGCCTTCGGCGCGCGCCGACAACGGCTACCGGCTCTACGGCCGCGACGACATCGCCCGACTGCACCAGATCCAGGCATTGCGTCGCTTCGGATTGCCGCTGGCCGAGATCGGCGCCTACCTGGACCAGCCCGGCACGCCGCTGGACGAGATCATCGCCAGACAGATCGCGATGCTCGACAGCCAGATCCAACACGCCACCCGGCTGCGCGAACGCCTCGCGCAGTTGCAAGGCCAGTTGGCGATGGGAGCGGAGCCGGAACTGGCCGATTGGCTGACCACTCTGGAACTGATGAACATGTACGACAAATATTTCTCCCAGGAAGAACTGGCGCGTCTGCCCATGTACCGCCGAGGCCCGAACGACGACGCCGGCTGGCTTGCGCTGATCGCCGACGTGCGCCGGCAGATGGACGACGGCGCCCCGCCCGAGGACCCGCGTTCGCAGGCGCTGGCCCTGCGCTGGATGACGCTGCTGCTGCGCGACACCAACGGCGATCCGCGCCTGCTCGTGAAGCTGAACCAGATGCACGAACGGGAACCGGCCATGCAGGAACACATCGGTATCTCGCCGGCCATGCGCGACTACGTCGTGCGGGCGTTCTCCGAAAGCAAGCTGCGGCTCTACGAAAAACACCTGACGCCGGACGAGGCCCGGTTCATGCGGGCGCATTATCACGACCGCGCCGGCGAATGGCCGGCCCTGATGGCGCGGGTGCGCGACGCGATCGATGCCGGGCAGGCCCCCGACTCGGCCACCGGCCGCGAACTCGCGCGGCAATGGCTGGAACTGTTTTGCAGCTACGCCGGCAACGACCCCGCGACCCACGCGAAATTCCGCCACGCCCTGATGACCGAGCCCGAACTGACCGCCGGCACCTGGGCCGATGACGCCACGCTGGCTTTCATGCGCCAGGCGATGGGCGCATTGACGGCGGCGCGCTAAGCGGCGTCGGCGTCCGCGGACACGGACGCCGACGCCGACGCCGACGCGGTTACGGTCGAGGTCGCGGCGACAGTCGCGGCCACGACCGCGCTACCAGCGCGCCGCCTGGACGAAATCCACGAAGGCGCGCAGCGGCGCCGGCAGATAATGCCGGCCCGGAAAATACAGCAGGGGGCCGGTGAAGCTTGGCCACCAATCCGCCAGCACCGGCTCCAGTTCGCCCCGATCCAGATAAGGCTGCAGCCAGTCCTCGAACAGATAGACCACCCCGGCGCCCGCCACCGCCGCATCGACGGCCAGGTCCACCGCCGCCCCCAGGCTGACGATCAGCGGACCATCCACCTCCACCGTGACGGACTGGCCCTCGCGTTCAAACGCCCACGCCGGCATCGCGCCGCTGGTGAAACGGCCGCGCAGGCACAGGTGCCGGCGCAGGTCTTCAGGATGCCGCGGCTGTCCATGCCGGGCCAGGTAGGCCGGCGCGGCGGCCACCGCCATCCGCTGGCGCCGCGGCCCGATCGGGATGGCCACCATGTCCTGGTCCATGCTTTCCTCGTAGCGGATGCCCGCATCGCAGCCCGACTGCAGCAGCTCGACAAAACGATCGTCGACGATGACCTCCAGCCGGATCTCCGGATACTGCGCCAGGAACGGCGGCACGATGCGCGGCAGCACCAGCCGGGATGCCGCCAGCGGCACATTCAGCCGCAGCCGGCCCGCCGGCCGGTCACGGAAACTGTTGGCCACGTCCAGTGCCGACTCGACCGCGTCCAGCGCGGGCGTCAGTTGCTCCAGCAGGCGCTGCCCGGCCGCCGTGGTCGCCACGCTGCGCGTGGTGCGGTTCAGCAGCCGCAGGCCCAGCCGGGCTTCCAGCCGGCGCACCGCTTCACTCAACTGCGACGCGCTGGTCCCCGTCTGGCGCGCCGCGCCGCGAAAGCCCCCATGCGTGGCCACCGCCACAAAGGCACTGATGTCTTGAAGGTTGGACATGGCGGGTCCCGATTGTTCGCTATTCCGCACAAGCTGTGCGATTACCAGGGATTGTCGCACGCAGCGCGCCGCCCTAGACTCGCTTCATTCCCCCTGCCTCGGAGCAAGTCATGACCTCGATTCAACAAGCCGGCGCCTACCCGCTGGGAGACCTGACCGTCAACCGCCTGGGCTACGGCGCCATGCAACTGGCCGGCCCGCACGTATTCGGCCCGCCCAAGGACAAGGCGCAGGCCCTGGCGGTCCTGCGGGAAGCGCTCGAACTCGGCATCAACCACATCGACACCAGCGACTTCTACGGCCCGCACATCACCAACCAGCTGATCCGCGAAGCGCTGCACCCCTACCGCGACGATCTGGTCATCGTCACCAAGGTCGGCGCGCGCCGGGGCGACGATGCCTCGTGGCTACTGGCCAATTCCCCCGCCGAACTCGAATCTGCCGTACACGACAACCTGCGCAACCTGGGCCTGGACGTGCTGGACGTGGTCAACCTGCGCCTCATGTTCGACGTGGCCGGCCCCGCCGAAGGCGACATCGAACCGTCCTTCACCACCCTCGCGGAATTGCAGCGCAAGGGCCTGATACGCCACCTGGGCCTGAGCAACGCCACCGCGCGCCAGGTGGCGCAGGCGCGCGGCATCGCCGACATCGTCTGCGTGCAGAACCAGTACAACATCGCGCACCGCGCCGACGATGCGCTGATCGGGCAACTGGCGCAAGACGGCATCGCCTATGTGCCGTTCTTCCCGCTGGGTGGCTTCTCGCCGCTGCAATCGGCCACGCTGGAGCGCGTGGCCGCCGAGTGCCAGGCCACGCCGATGCAGACCGCGCTGGCCTGGCTGCTGCAACGCTCGCCCAACATCCTGCTGATCCCGGGCACCTCGTCGGTCGAGCACCTGCGGCAGAACGCCGCCGCGGCCAGCCTGGCGCTGCCGCCGCGGGCCGTGGCCGAGCTGGACGGGATCGGCGCCGCGGGTTAGTTCAATGGGCGCGGTTGACCAATCCGCCGCATAGTGGCACCTTACCCCGAAGTGCCACGCCCGGAACCCCCACTTGGACCACCCACAGCCCCTCGTCACCGTCGACGCCGTCCTGCTCACCCTGCGCGAGACCGGCCTGGAAATCGCCCTGCACCCGCGCGACCGCGCGCCGTTCAAGGGCGCCATGGCCTTGCCCGGCGGCGTGGTGCACGTGGATGAAGACGCCAGCACCGAAGCCAGCATCCGCCGCGTGCTGCGCGACAAGACCGGCTTCGAGCCGCGCTACCTGGAGCAGTTGCAGGTGTTCTCCGGCCCCGGCCGCGACCCGCGCAAGTGGTCGCTGTCGGTGTCCTACGTGGCGCTGGTGCCGGCCGCCGAACTGGAGGCGGCCCCGGCGGGCTTCCGGTTCGTCAGCGTGGATGCGCTGCCGCCGCTGGCCTTCGACCACGCCGACATCGTCGCCGCCGCCGTGGCCCGCCTGCGCGGCAAATCCAGCTACTCCACCCTGCCGTTCTTCCTGCTGCCCGAACGCTTCACCCTGACCGAGCTGCAGCGCACCTACGAAGCCATCCTCCAGACCACCCTCGAGAAATCGAACTTCCGCCGCAAGATGGAAGCCTGGGATGTGCTGGAAGCCACCGACGACTACGCGCTGGGCGCGCAGCGTCCCGCCCGCCTGTACCGCCTGAAAGACTTCGCCCTGTTCGACCGCAGCGTCGGTTGACCTCGCGCCGACCCCCCGCTTAGTTGCAAATAAACAATAAGTAGACTTATACTTGCCTCACTTAGTTTTAATTTGCCACTAAGGCCAAATCATGTTCACCCTCACCGCGGTAGTAGAAGGACAACGCCACACCGATACGCCCAGCGCGTTCGTGTTCCCCGGCGGCGAAAGCCAGGTCACCGTGCCCGCTGCCTTGCAGGCCCGCGCCGACGCGGCCAGCGAATTCCGCATCCACGCCCTGCTGAAATCGGCCGACGACGTCATGCAACTGCTGATGCTGACCGACGCCCTGCGCCGCCTGAACCCGGCCGCGCCGGTGCACCTGGACATGCCCTACGTGCCCTACGCCCGCCAGGACCGCATCTGCAATCCCGGCGAGGCGCTGGGCGCGGCCGTGTTCTGCAAGCTGATCAACGACCAGCAATACGCCACCGTCAGCGTGGTCGAACCGCACAGCGACGTCACCCCCGCCCTGCTGCAACGCGTCCGCGTCATCGACGCCGCCGCCTTCCTGAAGAACGCGCTGGCCAACCCCGCCTTTGCCAACGGAGTCACCCTGATGGCGCCCGACGCCGGCGCCCGCAAGCGCGTGCAGGCCCTGGCCAAAAAGCTGGGCGTGGCCGACGTGCGCTACGCCGAAAAAGTCCGCGACCCGCAAACCGGCCGCATCACCGAAACCCGGGTGCCCGACGACATCCCCGCGCAACCGGTGCTGGTGGTGGACGACATCTGCGACGGCGGCCGCACCTTCCTGGAACTGGCCGCCGCCTTGCGCGACAAGACCGACCAGCCGCTCTACCTGTACGTCACCCACGGCATTTTCAGCAAGGGCCTGGCCGAGCTGAACGCCCGCTACGCCGGCCTGTACACCGCCTACGACTGGACCGCCGCCGAAGGCCCGGGCGCGCCCGTCATCGTCAACCCGATCGAAGCCGCCGACGCGCTCGCCACCGCGGCCAACTGAACATCAAGCAGGAGTCCACACCATGAATGCCCCCGCCCCCGTCGCCACCAAGAACGGCATCAACCCTTTGCTGCAAGCCGACTTCTACAAGACCGGCCACCCCTTCCAGTACCCCAAGGGCACCAACAGGATCCTGGCCAACTTCACCCCGCGCTCGGCCCGGCTGGCGCCGGTGCTGCCCGAACTGTTCGACAACAAGATCGTCTGGTTCGGCCTGCAAGGCTTCATCAAGGAAATCCTGATCGACCTGTTCAACCGCGAATTCTTCGGCAAGCCCGCCGGCGCGGCCGTGCGCCAGTACCAGCGCCGCGTCGACAACGCGCTGGGCAAGGGCGCGGTCACCGTCGATCACCTGCAGGCGCTGTACGAACTGGGCTATCTGCCGCTGGGGATCCGTTCCCTGCCCGAAGGCGCCCGCGTCGACATCCGCGTGCCGCCCGTCACCTTCGTCAACACCAGGCCGGAATTCGCCTGGCTGGTCACCTACATCGAAACGCTGTTCAGTTGCGAATCGTGGAAGCCGTCCACCGTGGCCACCATCGCCTTCGAATACCGCAAGCTCCTGACCTACTTCGCCCGCCTGACCGGCAGCCCGATGGACTTCGTCAACTGGCAAGGCCACGACTTCTCGATGCGCGGCATGGCCGGCCTGTACGACGCCCGCAAGAGCGGTGCCGGCCACCTGCTGTCGTTCACCGGCACCGACACCATTCCCGCCATCGACTACCTGGAAGACCTGTACGGCGCCGATTCCGACCGCGAACTGGTCGGCGGCTCGGTGCCCGCCACCGAACACTCGGTCATGTGCCTGGGCAGCAAGGAAGGCGAAATCGAAACCATCCGCCGCCTGGTCACGCAGGTCTATCCGGCCGGCATCGTGTCGGTGGTGTCCGACACCTGGGACTTCTGGCAAGTGGTCACCGACTTCGCCGCCGCGTTGAAGCCGGAGATCCTGGCGCGCCAGCCCGATCCCTTCGGCAACGCCAAGGTCGTGTTCCGCCCGGACTCCGGCGATCCCGTGAAGATCCTGACTGGCTACTTCTGCACCGACGTGCCCAGTGTGGAAGACGCCGCAGCCCTGGCCGCCGCCCGCCGCGACGGATTCGAAGCCGTGCGGGATATCGAGACTGGCCGCTACTGGCGCCTGGACGACGACGCCCGCGCCAGCCAGGCGCTGCGCGAGGCCGAAGTCAACGGCGCGGTGCAATGCCTGTGGGACATCTTCGGCGGCGTCGTGACCGACCGCGGCTACAAGCTGCTGGATCCGCACGTCGGCCTGATCTACGGCGACTCCATCACCCTGGCGCGCGGCCGCGACATCCTGGCGCGGCTGGAAAGAAAGGGTTTCGCGTCGGGCAACGTGGTCCTGGGCATCGGCTCCTACACCTATCAATACCTGACCCGCGACAGCTTCGGCTGGGCATTGAAGGCAACGTATGCCGAGGTCAATGGCGAACCGCAGGAACTGGTCAAGGACCCGGTCACCGACTCCGGCGTGAAGCGGTCGGCCAAGGGCTTGCTGCGGGTCGATGAGACAGCGACGGGGTATGTGTTGCGCGACCAGCAGACGCCGGAGCAGGCGGCTGGCGGCGCGCTGGTGCCGGTGTTCCGGGATGGGGTTCTGCTGGTGGAGCAGGATCTGGCGCAGATCCGGGAACGGTTGCAGGCGTCCTGGGTTTGTCCGGAGCCGGGGAGCATTGATTGGGGACGGCGTTGAAAGGATAGCCGGCGGCGCGTTCGCTGCGGCGCGCCGCATCGGCAATCCCGATACCCCCATCAAACATTCCTGCTGGCGACCCGCCCGGCGCCGCGCCACCATCGCGCCTTCCAGACACATTCATCAAGGAAGCAAGCATGGACAACAACCTGACGGGGCAGCGGGTCATGGTGGTGGGCGGCAGTTCGGGCATGGGCCTGGCCGTCAGCGCGCGGTTGATGCGGATGGGGTGCCAGGTGCTGATCGTGGGCCGGTCGCGCGACAAGCTCGACGCCGCGCGCGAGCCGCTGCGCCCCTTTGGCGAACCGCAACTGCACCCCGCAGACGTGACAGACGAAGCGCAGGTGCGGCGGCTTTTCGAGGAAGCCGGCGCGGTCGACCACCTGGTCTGCACCGCCGCCGACATCCGCGGCGCCTACGAGCTGCTGCCACAACTGGGCCTGGATGCGCTGGACCGCGCCATCCGCTCCAAGGTCGTCGCGCCCATTCTGCTGGCCAAGCATGGCGCGGCGCGCATGCCATCGCGCGGCTCCATCACCCTGACATCCGGCATCGCCGCCTATCGCCCCCGGCCCAAGGGCGTCGCGGTGGCGGCCATCAACGCCGCGCTCGAAGGCATCGTCCGCGCCATGGCGGTCGAACTGGCGCCGCTGCGCGTCAACGCCGTCTCGCCCGGCTGGGTGCGCACACCCATCTGGAACCACGTGGCCGGCGCCGACAGCGAAACGCTGCTGGCGGCGATGGCCGAACGGCTGCCGGTGGGCCGGGTGGGCGACGGCGACGACATCGCCGATGCCATCGTCTTTCTACTCGGCAACGGCTACACGACCGGCACCGTGCTGCATGTCGATGGCGGCCACCGGCTGGTCTGACGGAGCCGTCGCCAACCGGATCATCGCGATGAACGCCGCCACCTGGCGGGCCGGAGTCCGATGCGGGGTGAGCAAGCAGATGGGCAGCCCTTCCCCGCTGTCCGACAAGGGCTTCCACTCGACGCGCGGCGCCGCCCCGGCCGGCGCCAGCGCCATCCTCGGCAGGATCGACACCCCCAGGCCCGCGGCCACCATCTGGATCAAGGCCGGCACGCTGTCGGCCACACCGCGAATACGCGGCCGGGCGGGGCCGTGCTGCAACAAGGCGTCCAGGTACTGGCGGTAGCGGCAGCCTTCCATCGTGACAATCAGCGGCAGCGCCAACAGCGCGTCCGACGGGATGTCGGCCACCTGGCCGAGGGGATGGCCCGGCGGCAGCACCACCACCGGCATGTCCCTCGCAAGGACTTCCGTCCGCAGCTCGGCGCCATTGGCCGGCCACCCATGCACTAGCCCCAGGTCGGCCGTCCCATCGCGCACCGCCTGGGCCGTCGCGGAAGAGTTACGTTCCTGGACTTCGACCTGCATTGCGGGGTGCTGCTGCACAAAGCCCAGCCACTGCGGAATCAGCAGGCTGGTGCAAAGCGTAGGCGGCGCCGCCACGCGGATCGCGCCGGCCGTGCCGGCGACATCGTCGCGAACCTCGCGCAAGGCATCGTCGGCCATGGCAAGCAGTTCGCGGGCGCGGCAGGCCAGTCTTTCCCCGGCCGGCGTCAGCTGCAGGCGGTTGTTATGGCGGATAAACAGCGGCTGACCAACGGCCTCCTCGAGCGCCCTCACCTGTTCCGTCACGCTGGGCTGGGACAGGTGCACTCGCCTGGCGGCTTGCGTGAAACTCAACGTTTCCGCCGCCGCGACGAAGGTTTTCAGTTGTCGGAGTTGGAACATGGAGTATGCGAAGAAGGATCTGTAGCATCGACAGGCGGAACGCGGGTATGGATCGGTAACGTCATAATGCTCGTGAACACCAAGACCAACAACATCGCGTAGCGGATCTGACTCTAACAGTCGAGTCAGGCTGCGCTCCGCCCATTCTTTTCATCCGACGAAAACTTAACGTTCGGATAATCCTACCTATGCAAACTCGCGTGGCACCCGTGCCATGGCGGCCCCTGATGGGAAGCCAACTGGCCGGCATCCGTCCACCCGAGGAGAAACTGCATGATCAAGCGAAAGACTGGTGCCTTTCTGGCCTGGCGCGCCGCGCTGGCAGCCGTGTGCGCCGTCGCCGGCCTGCTGGGCCCAGCCGGGCACGCCTTGGGGCAAGAGGTCACGTCGGGATGCCAGTTCAACAGGAACCCATCACAAGGGTTCGACCCCACCAGAACCGGCGCCGACTCCTATTTGACCACTTTCACGCCATTGCAGATCAATCTGGATAAGACCATCCCCGTGGGAGAGGTCGTCTACGAAACCTCGCTTCCCGTGATCCCGTGGGTCTGCATCACGAACATTCCAGACCGTCTGCCCTACATGGGCTCGGGGGGATACATGCAAACGATGATAAAGGACCTGGCTTCGGCCGGGTTGAAACTCGTTTTGCAGATCAACAACTATCCCGAGTGGACGCCATCCAGTTCAACCACCGACAATCGACTCGTCCTTTCCGACGTGACTTACGCAGCGAAGTCACCTTCCGATCCCACCATGACGGCATCCGGCATCTTGCACGGCAAGCTGAAACTCGTCATGGTAACGCCCCCCAACAAGCCGACGAGAGCGTATATTCCCGCCATGGGAAACCTGGTCGTCCTAAGTTCCGGGGTTTCCACCATGAATGTCATCTCGATCGGGTCCAACAGCAGCACGACCATTGCGCTCATACCCAAATGCATCGCGAAAATATCCACGCCAGGCCCGATCAATCTGGGAAAAGCCTACGCCGTAAACCACCTTCCGCTACCGCCGCCCGTGGATTTCACAATCACTGCGGATTACGATGAGAGCTGCGATGGCGGCTTCCGGATCGTAGACCTGGGCAATTTGGTCGTGCCGCTTCAGTTAAGGTTTCAGCCGGAAGGTAATCAAGAACTGACGCCTGGCAACCAGGAAATCCTCCTGAAGAACAACGACGGCACACCCAACGGATTCGCGCTGGGAATCAACGAACTGGGCGTTCACCCCGTCATCTTCAACCAGTGGCAGGATTCCCGCCAGCCATCATTGACTACCAGCAAGCGGCCACTCCCGCTGCGATACTCGGCGCAATTGACGAAATCCGGAACGCCGCTGATAACGGGAGAATTCAGCCAGCAAGTCACCGTACAGGTTACCTTCCGATAAGAGGGGAAACGGCGTCACAGGTCGCCTGTTCCAAGACAAGAAGGTAGCGGGAAGCCACCGCACGAGAGCCAATGGCGCCGGCTCTTTATTACGCCAGGCATCTGTCCGCCCCCCGCGTCCAGGGCAAAACCCATGGGCCCAAGGGGCGGTACTGCCCAGGAGCGAATACGCCCAGCTTCAGGCATCACCATGTGTACTTCGCGCCGATCCGCCCCACATACTGGTGATCTCGCCCGGACCATCCTTGTACGGCCCCTTGTGCGACACCGCGCGCGCAAAGCAGCCGAACTGCCCCTGCGCGAACACATCCAGGTCACGCACCGCGCCGTCGATCACGAACCCGGCGATGCCGCGCCCCTGCGCGTCCATCATCATCAACTCGCCGACCAGCGCATTGCTGGTATCGCCAGCGCCATCGACCACGATCACATCGCCCGCGCCACCCAGCGAAATCGCCTTGTGGATCATCAGGTTATCGCCCGGCCGCGTCTTCACGGTCAGCGCCAGGCCGACCGTGCGCTGGTTGCCGGCGTGCAGCGGACGCAGCCCGCTGACGCCGTACAGGCGGTTCATGCAATCGCTGATCTGGGCCGAGCCGATAGCGGCAAAACCGGCCAGCACGTCAGCGGCGACGGCCGGCGCGGGCCGGGGAAGAATGCGGTATCCGATGGGATTCATAGCGAGGAATTTTCTTGAAGGCGTGAACGGCAATAAGCGAACACGCATTACAAGGCCTCGCGGGGCGATCCTCAAAACGATATAAATTCCCGGTTATGTAGGAATTATTTTCGTGGATGTTATTGGATCGAGGGGGGAGCGTTGTGGGTGGGGTTGGGGGCTTCCCTTTCGTCGTCCGGTCGCAGGGCCTGGTCGAGCATGGCTTCGGCCAGGGTGCCGAGGTGCTCGCAGAGGCTTTCGACGCCGCCCATCAGAGCGGTGATTGCCCAGGGGTCCAGCGGTGGGGAGCCGGTGGCGTCGGGTTCGGACGCGCTGTTGCCTACCATGCGGGCGATGGTCTGGATGGCGTAGCGGGTGCGGTCTAGTTGGTGCAGGTGGGATAGGGAGACGGGGCCGGATTCGCGGTCGGTGTCGATTTGCCAGGGGTTTTGGGTTAGGGGGTGCAGCATGGGGACTGCCTCCTATAGCGAGTAAAGAACCCGCCTCCCCGCTTCCAAACGAGGCGGGCGGGCACAAGACAGGGTTGGAAGACCGGAGCTATAGGACCCGGCGTGCGCAAGCGCACCCCCGCCCAGGCCCGCCCATAGGGACGTGCGTAGACGCTGGACATGAAAATGCCGCCTGAGCGGCGGCTGTCCCGCCTATAGCTTACCCGGCTTCCATTCCGGGACTACCGTTGGTGCGGTAGTGGGGGGAGTATACGGGAGGGAGTGGTGGAGTCAGAAATAGGCGGGACAATTCTGCCACTGCGATACGCACCGAGTCATATAGACTACCCCCTATAGGTCAGAAGCAAGCTTAGTCAAAATGACGGCTGCCGGGCTTAATGAGCAGGTCTTGCTGGGCCAATACATCACTGCCGATATGCCCTGCCCGATATAGAGAGAAGCAGCAAGTTACATCAGGATTTCTCTCCATCCACTATTCGGACAGTGGAGCGGTCTCGCCACCCGTTGCCACTTAACACCAGATGCAGTAACGTAATACGTATTACAAAAAATATCTAAACGGAACAAAAGAATGGCGACCAAGCGATCACAGAACAAGTGCCGTACCTGCAAATACACGTGGTATCCGAAGGGAAAGAATTTGTCGCTCAAGTGTCCCGGTTGCGGCGGATCGGACGTCGGATACGCTGGCATGGGGCTGTTCGGGCAGTTAGGCCTTGGCGCGCTCGTGATCGGCGGATTCCTAGTTTTCTCGGGCGGAGAGAAATCTGTTCCACCCCCAGGCCGGGACGTGAATGCGTCATCAGGACTCGCACCTTCAACACGGCTGGTGCCGCCCAACCCGCAGACATCGCCAACACCGCCGAACCGGGAGATTCAACGGGCACCGAATTTGACACTGGGGCCGGTGGAGTACCGCAACCCGGTTGCGGGTGTTGTCGTACAGCAAGGTATTGAAATGTCAGAAACGCCTACTGCTCTCCCAGCTTCCACCGGCGGTGTGATCCGAATTTATTCCTCAGAAGAAATTTCGGCACTGGAGAAAACCAAAGGGTATAGCGGCAATGATCCAATTGTGCGGCGTCGTCTTGGATTACCTTCCCGGGAAACGGGACAGCTCTTTCCTTGAGCCTAGTCCAGCGACCGTCTAGCCAATCGCCTGCGACTGTGGAGGTCGACGATCCACCGCAGGCAGCCATTGCACCGACGCGACTAACAGCTGGCTTTCATGTGAGAGAGCTGCAATTCTAAAATTAATGGCAAGTGCGAGTGGCATATCCTCCTGTCGGAATCACGAGTGATGCGTGGGGATCGAGTAAGCAATCACGAATGGCCGTTTTCGACCCATACGCGACATTTGCGGCGTTGCTACGCAATTTCCGGTCACAAACGCACAGCGGCCATGTCGTGGGTCAGCATTTCTCGGCATCGCCGGCTATGGTTACTGAGGACATGGACTTACTCTGCGCTTTGGGGTTCAGAGAAAATGTTACTGGCCATCTCGCGCATAATCGCCAGCGTACACCGTCGAGCTCCAGTCGATCACTTAAATTACCGTCCATGACTAACCGCTATATTACTTCCTGATCAAAACATTCTGCGGAAAGCGAAACTGCCGGATATGCTCGCTACAGCAAGCTAAACACTCCGCTACATTGGCATACCTAAACATCGTGCTACTCGATCCTCACAGAACACTCAGTACGGAGACGTTAGCTTTGAACAACAACGATACCAAGACGTTACGCGTCGACTATAACAATCAGTGGCCAGCAACGTTCAAGTTTCCAGTCGAACAAAGACTGCTCGAACATCTCAAAACGTTGAACAGAGCATCGCCGCTTGTTCCAGCCCATCTCCGGCACTCTGTCGACAACGATTTCCATATGATGCTGTCCGCGCTTCTGGACGCACTCGACATGCTACCTTTGAGACCTGATCGAGCATTTGAGTCCGTCTGGACTGCACTCGATGCTGAGATGTTTGATTTAGTAGAACGCTTGCGACCGCCAAACTCTCCGTCCCGGTTCCAGGTTCTTATGCAACATATTGAGCAGAAATCTGCTGGAAATACGAGCCTTGCCTCCATGACTGCATTTATGGACCAAGTTCCCATGCAAAGCTGCGAATATGTGGCTACGCGGATTCTCGAGGCGATGCATCAGCCCGGCGACCACTCAGATTTTTTTCTGAAGAAGGTTAAGCCAGCCATGGGTTCCGTGCTTTTAGATGCATTCGACAGTAAGTACGGGTCGCAATGGGTGGCTGCTGCCGATGGGCATAAGCGGGCTAGAATTCAGCGAAAGGCGGGCGCGTTCCTCAAGCTGGTGTTGACCGGGGCAGCGGTCAACATTGGTTCTCTGACAAATCACATTTTGCAGCCGGAGGAACGGCTTCGATTCTTTGTGTATGCGGTCCTTCCCAACGTGAGAAACGAGAGATTTCACGGTCTTAACTTCTCTTCTTACAGAAGCAGCGCGGCAAGAATGAAAACCTATGCAGCAGGTTATTTTCTCCTGCTGATTGCATACTTTCTGCTGCTGCACGTCTTCCTATATAGAGGCTTCAATGTAATTGACCCCGCTGAAGTCAACTCGTCAGTCCTTGCTAACACGCAACTCTACGCGGAGATTTTCGGGAGCTTTTCAGGAGACTGAGAAGTGTAGTGCTGCACATAGGAGAGAGCTCCTTGCCGCGCTCTATAGTCGAGTGTAGCAATCTAGATTTGCACTTCAGTGCTTCGCACCACGTTAGATTGGATCAGGCATGGATATTATTGCCATCTTGCGACAGAAGATTCACCTCCTTGATTCTGGGGAGCACTCGTCCGGACTTAAGGCAACGCTTTCTCACATTGAGACAGCATATCGGCACCTACTGCGGGGGCAAAAAGATGCGGACCAAACAGCATTCACCGATGCCGTTTACAGAACGAATCAAGCATTCGAGGGCGCCATCAAGGAAGCATATCGAGTCCTTACGAAGAAAAATCCAGATAATGTTCGCCCATATGACATTGAATCGCATTTCTCAAAATCCGAAAAATTCAGGCGACGTGTCTTAGATCAATTTACTAACTATAGAAAGGAATGGAGAAATCCATCGACTCACGACTACAAGCTGGATTTTAATGATAGCGAGGCGTTCCTTGCGATAGTCTCGGTTACCGCATTTTCTTGTCTACTTCTCGATGAAATAATCCAACAACTTGCGCACGACAAAGAAATTGCTGCAGTTCGAGAAATAGCAGAAAATGTAAGATGCGAGGTTGGTGCTGTCGATGCGGATCTATTAACGAAAGTTGGAGAAACGCTAAAAATTTATTTTCAGCGGCATACTAATGAACAAGTCGAGAAGGGTACGGCTGCTCAATGGCTCGGATCTGTTAGTGGATTTTTGGCTGCAATCATTCCAGACGCCACAATTACGGCCGATGCGCCGCTGGGAGCAGAAAAGCTCCATGTAACCGCCGATCTATTAGTTGAGCGTGGCAGTGAAAGGGTAATTGTTGAAATAAAGAACAGGATGAACATCCTGACTTATAAAAACGTTATTGATCAAGTGGAGCACTTGATGATCACATCCGGAATAAGTGATGGGGTGATATTCTTTCTTCCGACAATGATAAGTGCGGAAAAAATCCATGAGACCGAAAAAATTCTATTCGATGGAAATGGGCGGCTGCGCACAATTAGCCCAGTAGCAATTTCATACGGTGCTCAGAATGACTCCCGTCGGTCGCCGGACGTTTCGCAATAAAGCGTCCCAGCGCCAGTTAGCTTTACGGCGTGTGTTTGCTTTTCAAACCTACAGACGACTGCTATTGACTATACGGGAGACGTTCAAATGTGATGCCGACGTTTCCTACGAACGACGCTTTATGGCCGATTGCAGGCTTTCGTCGCCGTCTGCTTGGTCGGTCTCGATGCAACGTCCAGACTCTTCCCCGAACTTGGGAAAGTTGAAGGGAGCAGCGCCATCAATATCCCCTCGTGCTCCGAGGCATTTCGCGCGATGCCCCCCAACCCGAAACAACCTCACCGCCTCCCCGGCAACATCCGCACCAACGTGTTATCCCGAAACACATAGTGATGCAACAACGCCGCAGCAGCATGCAGCCCCACCAGGAAATACCCCACCGTAGCCAAGGTCTCGTGCAATTCCTTGACCTGATCCGCCAGGGCCTTGTCCGGGCTGACCAGCGCCGGAACCTCCAACCCAAACAACGGAATCGCCTTCCCCCCGGCGCTAAGCGTCAACCACCCCAAAATCGGCGTGACGATCATGAACGCATACAACGCGTAATGCATCACCCGTGAAAGCACATCCTGCCACCTCGGCATCGGCGGCCGCACGGCAGGCGCCGCACCCGAAGCCACCCGGATAACCACCCGCAAAACCACCAACCCGATGACACACAACCCCAGCGAGAAATGCAGCGCCTTGACGTTGTTGTACAGATCGGTGCCTTTGGTGGCCAGCCCGCGCAATTCCATACAGGCGTAGACCAATGCCAGGACCACGAGCATGAGCCAGTGCATGGTGATCACCAGGCCTGCATACTGAGTATCGGAGTTCTTGATTTTCATGTTTCTTCCTTGTCGTCAAAACGCGCTACGGACAGCCTGGTTCGATAATCGCCCTGCCCTCGGCGCCCTGCGTGGGCGCGTCGGGAGGTCTCCAGGGATCAACATGGGTCATCACGTTCAATACACGATGCCGCTGCATGACGCGTTGGCGCGCTTGCACGGCGATCTTGTGGCCTTCGTCGACAGTCAGCCCGGCGTCGATTTCCAGGTGAGCGTCAACGACGATCATATCCCCCATTTTCCGGGTGCGTAGATCGTGCACGCCTTGAATACCCGGGGTGTCCAGCAAGGTGCGCTGGATCGCGGCGGCTTCGCCTTCGTCGATGGCGCGGTCCAGCAGGTCGTGCAAGGCGTCCCAGCCGAAGCTCCAGCCCATTCGGGCCACCATGAAGCCCACGATGGCCGCGGCGATGGGGTCCAGTATCGGGTAGCCCAGCAGGTTGCCGATGATGCCCAGGCCCACCACCAGCGACGAGGCCGCGTCGGAGCGCGCATGCCAGGCGTTGGCCACCAGCATGCTGGACTTCACGCGCTTGGCCACGGCAAGCATGTAGCGAAACAAGGCCTCTTTGATGACCAGGGCGGCACAGGCCACCCACAGCGCGACGAGGTGGACCTGCGGGATCGCGTCGGGCTGCTCCAGCTTGGTCACGGCGGACCACAGCATGCCGCCGCCGACCAGCAGCAGCAAGACGCCCAGCGCCAGGGACGCCGCGGTCTCGTAGCGGTAATGGCCGTAGTGGTGGTCCGCGTCGGCTGCTTTCTGGCCATGGCGGTTTGCCAGCAGCACGATGAAGTCGGCGATCAGATCGGAAGAAGAATGAATACCGTCCGCGATCAGGCCCTGGGACTTGGAGAAAATGCCGATGATGATCTGGGCGGTGGCGAGCACCACGTTCACGCCCACGCTCACCCAGGTGCTGCGGGCGGCGGCGGCGGCGGCGCGTTCGGCCGGGCTGTGTTCATCGTCCTCCGGATCTTCCAGCGGAGGCGGAAAGGCTGTCATGGTTCGTGCTCCCGTTATTGCAATCTAGCCTTGCGGCGTTCGGGCTGGAGCATAAGCACCGAAACCTGAACGAATGATGAACGTGGAAATGCTGAACTCGAGAAGCCAAGCGTGATGCAGTGACCGCACCTGGCCACGTGGCTTGGCGGCTACCGATACCTGATGGAGAGCGGAAGAAAATCCGTGAGAGGAGCGTTGCGCCCGCTCACGGGGCAAGTGCAGATCAGCCGATCAACCTTGCAAATGCAAGTTCGCTTCAGCCAAGCGCGCTCAACAGCGCATCTGCGGTGACGACGGTGCAGTATTCGCCGTCCAGGTTGGCGAGCGACATGGCGTGAACATCTTCGGCGCTTCGCGCTGACCCATTCCAGTCTGTCCGAGCGAATGTGAAGCAACCGTCAGCCACGAGCCACACCTGGAAGCCAAGGTTGCCGGCCATGCGGACAGTTGCCTCGACTGAATTGTTCGTTATGACTCCCGCCACGACCAATGCGTCGAGGCCATTGTTGCGAAGCTTCTGTTCCAGATCGGTGCCGATAAACGCACTGTTCGTCTGCTTCGGAATGACCGGTTCTCCCCCTATGGGCGCGGTCTCCGGCTTGAATTCATGCCGGGGCTGGCCTGGGCGGTAGTAAGACGTGGGATCTGTGGAATCATGCCGGACGTGCCAGACCGGCCACCCATGGGCGCGCCAATAGGCGAGGAGCCGACCGACCTGGCGCTCCGCATCGGGGTTATTTCGCTCGCCCCAACTGGGATGATCAATCGCGCACTGCAAGTCGATCAGCAGAAGTACGGCACCGCGTGGGGAAAGTGGGGAACGCATGTGGACAGGCCGGAGATTTGCGAATCGATTGGATGGTCGAGACGGGGCCGAAAAGCCGGGCGAAACAGACGATACAGCACGACTACCGCGGCCGCGGCGCGACGTTGTCGAACAAACCCAGCGGCTTTGTGGAAAACGCCCAAAGTCTGCATCGGCTGCACCAGCGCCGCGAGGCAGCACTATCCCAAGTCGCGTTGGTTGGAAGTGGGCGGTGTGCTTTGACGCGCCCCGTCCCGCTACCCTGGCCAATATGTCGACTGCGCGTGGAGCAGGCCACGCTGAATTCTGCGTCCGCGCCGCGCGCCTTTACCTCTACAGGGTTGGCTGCGGAATCGGCGTGTCTTTCGGCAATGAGCCCTTAATGCGCGTCGGGCAATTCGAGATCCCCCACTTGGTCACGATGCCCTTTTCGATCATGAACTTCTCCACGCACACGTGATAGGCGGAAATGGGACCCCACATATCTTCGTACGAAATGATCTTTGCCCCGCTTTCAAGCGTATAGCTTTTTTTGGGCGGTCCCCACTTGGAGATCAATTGTTCTTCTGTGCTGCCGACCCAAGGCGCATTGACGTCGTTGTAGGTTTTATTCCGCTTGCCGGTCAGCATGTTCATCTGTGCCGACGTGCATCCCGCGAGCAAAGATGGCAGGACAATAAGCAGAGCCAGTTTTTTCATTGTGAGCAATACCACAAAGGTCGAGTATTCAGGGTTGAAGGCTTGATTTTCAAGGCGTCAATGTATCAGAAAGCTAGCCGCCCGACAGGACACATTTTCATGGCTGACACGGGCGGCCACGCTTGCTGTTGGCCCGCCATTCACCTGCCTGGCGCATCGCTCGCGGCCTTCCTGGCCGTCATTGTCACGGTAAAGAACTCACCACGCTTATCGTCCGACACACGGTCCAGTCGGTCACTTCCAAAATCGGTATGTTGCCCCCGCTCGAAGCGGGGGTAATACCCTTTCCAGAAATAGCGCGCCTGTGTGCCGCCATCGAACACTTTTTGAGCCGACAGTTCGGCCACGAAGCGCGTGTCGGCGGCATCCTCCCGCGCGCGCATTGCGACCCGTGCTTCGGTCAATGTCCAATGGCATACCCCGCGTCCATAATAGTCTTCGTCGAGCAGCATGTCGGCATATACGATACCCACGTACTCGGTGGCCGATATACGGGAAAGGCGGAACGATTCGTGGCTGGACATCGTCGGCACGTGACCGGACAGGGCGTTGGATTTCCCACAGCGTGCGGCGTTGCTGGCGTCGAACTGCACGGTGCCCTCCACCACGGTAAACGCCGATTTGCCGTCTGCGGCGCTTGCGAGATCCGATACATTGGCAAGGGTCAGCCGTATTTCATAGGCCTGCGCCGGGGCGGGGTTCAGCTTGCGCAGCGCTGGCTTGGGCGCCGTGGAGGTGGCGGCAACCTTGGACGGGGTATCGGCGTGGCCTGGCCCGCCACAGCCAGCGGCCAGCAGCGTCAAGGCGGATAATGCGAGGCGCAAGGCCGGCGCCGAGGGAAATCGAAAAGAGTGCGGCAAGTCGATGTTTCCTGTCTAGCTGTTGGAGTTTATTCAAAGACGAGCGAACGATTCGTCCATTATCGCTGCGCCGAGGACGGAATTATCGCATCGGCGAGATGAAGGCGTAGCGTTCTTGGCTTGTACGGCCATCCTCCTTGCCGAGGCATGGCGCTCTGAAAACAGCGATGCGTGGAAGAACCTGCATTGCTTCCAATCGCCCACGCGAAATCGGGTACGCTTTGATGCTGGAAAATTCTGGACTGCACGATATGTGGCAAAAGTTCTGCAAGGTGTCGCTGGTGGTGGGTTGGGCGCTTTGGTTGGCTGCCATGGCGTGGTTCACGGCGGGCATGCTGCGGTATGTGCCGTCCGCGGACGCGACGCTGACGCCGATCACCCTTACGCCGGGGCAGACGGCGCGCGCCGAGGTCTACCGCATCCGCGAAGCGCCACTATGGATGGAGGCGCGTTTCGGCGGCCCGATGGGCAGAAAGCGGCCCGAATTGGGAGAACACACGACGCGTTTGGGGGCGCCGGGCGCAGTCGCCGAACCAGGCGAGCCGGTGCGGATTCGTGTGCGCGATGGCGGGGACCTGGACGTAGTGATGGTTGCGGCTCCGCGCAGCAGCGCCAGCTCGACGCATTTCTACCGCAAGCTCTGGCCTGAAAGTCATATAGATGGCACGCTGCCGGAGACCACCCCGCCCTTTCCGAAGCTGGCAAAGGGGACTTCGCCGCTTACCTTCACGGTGGAAGAGGTCGGGCCGACGCTTCAGGGCGAGCAGATCGAACTGGAAATCAGCGCACCTATCGGCCTCAAGCGTACCGCGCCCGGCTGGAGCGATGTCTCCACCTTCATTTTTTGGCCCTTCATCGCCGCGATCCTGGGTATTTGGGCACTGGTGTGGGCGGGGCTGACGTGGTGGTATCGGCGCCGGGTCCGGCGGTAGCGTCTTTGTTGGCCCGAAAGTAATTCCGGAGAATGGCAATGGCCGTAGTGGTGGTCCGCGTCGGCTGCTTTCTGGCCATGGCGGTTGGCCAGCAGCACGATGAAGTCGGCGATCAGATCGGAAGAAGAATGAATACCGTCCGCGATCAGGCCCTGGGACTTGGAGAAAACACCGATGATGATCTGGGCGGTGGCGAGCACCACGTTGACGCCCACGCTCACCCAGGTGCTGCGGGCGGCGGCGGCGGCGCGTTCGGCCGGGCTGTGTTGATCGTCCTCCGGATCTTCCAGCGGAGGCGGAAAGGCGGTCATGGTTCGTGCTCCCGTTATTGCAATCTATCCTTGCGGCGTTCGGGCTGGAGCATAAGTATTGAAACCTGAACGGTTGATGAACGTGGATTGGCGGGCATTGCGCCCCGCCGATGGCCCGGCCCGTAATGAGACGTACTGATCAGGCCAACCTCAGCACACCACGCTCGCCTGGCTGGGCGACCACGGCCTCGCGTCGCGCGGCATCCTCGCTCAAGCGGAACACACCAACCGCCCTCACCAAGGCATGCGCCTGGTCCTGCATCGAGCCCGCCGCGGCCGCGGCTTCTTCGACCAGCGCGGCGTTCTGCTGGGTCACTTCGTCCATCTGCGACACGGCGCGGTTGACCTGCTCGATGCCGGAGGCCTGTTCCTGCGATGCCGCGGCGATCTCGCCCATGATGTCCGTCACGCGCTTGACCGAGGCGACCACCTCTTGCATGGTGGTGCCTGCGTTTTCCGCCTGGCCCGCGCCCTCGGCCACTTTGCTGACGGACGCTTCGATCAGCGTCTTGACCTCGCGCGCGGCCTGCGCGCTGCGTTGCGCCAGCGACCGCACCTCGCCCGCGACCACCGCGAAGCCCTTGCCCTGCTCGCCCGCCCGGGCCGCTTCCACGGCGGCGTTCAGCGCCAGGATGTTGGTCTGGAACGCGATCCCGTCGATGACCGAGACAATCTCGGAAATCTTGCGCGAGCTGGCGGAAATATCCCCCATCGTGCTGACCACCGCCGACACCACGGCGCCGCCGCGTTGGGCGACTTCGGAGGCGCTTGCCGCCAGTTGATTGGCCTGGCGCGCGTTGTCGGCGTTCTGCTTGACGGTCGACGCGAGTTCTTCCATCGATGCGGCGGTTTCTTCCAGCGACGCGGCCTGTTCTTCGGTCCGGCTGGACAAGTCCGCGTTGCCGGCCGCGATCTGCCCCGCTGCGCTGGAGATGGTTTCGGACCCGGCGCGAATGGTGCGAACCGCGCCGGCCAGCTTGTCCTGCATATCGTGCAGCGCGCGCAGCAGCCGGCCGGTTTCATCGCGGGTAACCGCGTGAATGGGCTGCCCCAGGTCGCCACGCGCCACGGTCTCGGCCACCGACACTGCCTGGGCAAGCGGCGCCGTGATCGACTTGGACACCCGCCACGCGAACAGGCCGCCCAGCACGACGGCCAGGCCCGACAGGATCAGGTTCAACATGCCCGCGTTGTCGATGACCTTCCGGCTGTCGGCGCCGGCGTCCACCATCTCTGCGGATTGAATCCGGGAGATCTCGATGACGCGGTCTTGCAGGCCATCCAGAAGCGGAAGGGTCTCTTCCAGCAAGCGCTGGCGAGCGGCGTCGCGCTCACCACGCTTGAGGAGTGCGCCCACGCCCTGGAATGACTTCACGTAGCGGCCGCGCACGTCTTCCAACAGCCGCAGTTTTTGACGTTCGTCTTCGGTGCGGAACAACGGCCGCAAGCTTTCCAGCGCCTGGTCGATCGTTTTCCGATTGGTGTCGATGCGAGCGAACAGCGTTTCGGCGGTGCGGGGATCGGTGTTGACGATCAGTTCGAGATTGGCGCGCGCATTGGCGCGCGTCGTCACGTCGATAATGTTGATGGCATTCGCTTTGGCCCAGGTCTGTTCGGTGATCGCTCGGTTGATGCCGCCGATGTGGGTCAGTTCGTATTGCGACAGGCCGGTAAGCGCCAGTAATAGCGTGAGTACGGTGCCGAAGCCCAGGGTCAGCCGGGTGCCAATGGAGAGGTTGCCAAACAGGTTGCCAATAGTGAAACGCGAGCGCATGGATTTGTATTACGACAAAGGGAAAACCCTAGTGTAAAAACCATGACATATATTGCAACGATCTTGTAATTGAAGTTTGCGATTTCGCATGGCAGGGGGAAATTTTTTGTGGCTGGCAGCGGCCTCGATACCTTGACGAAGTCAAGCGACTTGCCGCCTTTTTTTTCCAACGCCCCGTCCCGCACCGCCCGCACCTGCCCTGGCGGGGCGACGTTCTTAAGCTGATCGTGGCGACTGACACGGAGCAACGTAAAATGCCAGGCCTCCTGTCTCCACTTGCTTCCCCACTTGCTTTCCTTATGAACCTTGACCGACTGCGCCGCGAATTTCCCGACTACGACATCGCCACCCTGCCGACGCTGCCCGAAGGGTATGTCGATGCGTCGAGCTACATCGATGCCGCTCCTTCATTCGAGAACGAGGAACGCGGCTTGAAGGTGTATATCGACTACGCCGAGTATGCCGATCGCGAATCCGGCAGAAGCCAGCGCTTCTGTGTCTCGCGCTACGACGAGGAAGCCGGCGACTACGAGGACGTCGCCCTGTCGACCAACGATTGGGCCGAAGTCATCCGCTTCCTGACCGCCTGAACGCTCTCGCCGGGGGGGATTGGTTTACGAGTCGATCTTGATGCCATCCCGCAAAATCGCCAGCCTTTGCAACCAGCGCTGCGAGTTGCAGGGAACCAGCAAATCCCGTCAGTCGTCCCCTGCCCCCGCCGATGCATTCCTGGCCTCGGCCAGCGCCACCGTCAGATGCATCACCTTCTTCTTCAACTGATCCCGCTCATCCGTCAGCCGCGCCAGCAACTCCCGTAGCCGCGCCACCTCCGCCGGCAAATCCGCGATATTCTCGATCGGGATATCCGGCACCGCCTCTTTCGGCGGCGGCGCCTTGGCCTGGCGCACTTCGCGCGCCGCCTGCTGCAGTTCCTTCCTGCCGCCAGCCACCGCCGCGGCCTGCCGCTCCGGGGGCAAGGTGGCCACCGCCGCCGCAGCGTTGATGGAAATCGCCCCATCCTTCACCGCCCGCACCAGCTCCGGCGCGGCGGCTTTCTGGATTTTCTCGATCTGCCCCAGCGTGTTGCTGCTGATGCGCGCCTCGCGCGCCAGCGCCTGGCGGCTCAATGCAGCCGCGGGCGGGATGGGCGGCGGTTCGGGCGGCGGCGTGGTGCCGTCGTCTTCCCATGGCGGCACGCTGCGCGATTGCAGGATTTCCTTCTTGCGCAGCGCCAGCACCCCGCGCTGGAAATCCGATACGCTGCGCCGGCCCAGGTGGTTTTCGATCATCCACAGATGCACGTCGTCCATCGACTTGAACGAGGTGTTCTGGCGCGTTTCGAACGGAATGCCGTGCTTCATGCACAGCGCGTAGCGGTTGTGGCCGTCGATCAGCAGGTCGCCCCACAGCACCAGCGCGTCGCGGCAGCCTTCGGCCAGCAGGCTGCGTTCGAGCGCCTCGCGCTCGTCGTCGGTCAAGGGGTCAATATAGGCGCGCAGGCCTTCGTCAATCCTGATATCCATGGTGTCCAAAAAACAGTTCAAGCCCGACTCGCGTTGCCCTGCTCCGCCAAAGCAGCGCCGCCTGTGGCTGGCTAGGCCTGCGGCCCTTCCAGCGCGATGCGCACGGCTTCCAGACGAGCGCGCGGGTCCGTCAGCGCCAGCAGCCGGACCTTCTCGGCCGCCGGCAGCGGCAGCAGTTCGCACCAGCGGTCAGCCGCCCAGGCGCATTCATCCAGGCGGTACGGCGGCGCCACCGGCATGCGGTCGGCGGGCACGCCTTCCTGCTGCCATTGCGCCACCAACCTCCCCAGCGCGTCGGCGCAGGGTTGCAGCGGCGCCGGTACGGGCAGCGGCGGGTCGTCGGGGATGGGTTTGATTTCGCCCATCCAAAGACCGTATTTTGCCAGTTGGCTGGAAACCAGCCGGAAGCGGCTCGTTCCCACGCAGCGCAATTGCAGCAAGGCGGGCATGGGCGCGTCCCAGGCGTCGATGCGGGCCAGCGTGCCGACGTCGGCCAGGACCTCCTGGCCTTCGGGCGACCGGACCTCGTTGCCGGCCAGCAGCGCGACCACGCCGAACTCGGTGCCGTCGGCGATGCAGCGGCGGATCATGTCCAGGTAGCGCACTTCGAAGATGCGCAGGTGCAGCACGCCGGCGGGGAACAGCGCGTTGGACAGCGGGAACAGCGGAATGGTCGCCATGGCGGTGCCCTACTTCACGGTGAAGGCGTCGTCGACCGGCACCTGCATGGCGGTGACCAGCGCGTTGGTCTGGGCGGCCATGCCGATGACGGCGAGCAGTTCGGCGTGCTGGCCGTCGGTCATGCCCTTGGCGCGGGCGGCGGCGGTGTGGGAATGGATGCAGTAGCTGCAACCGTTGGCGGTGGACACCGCGATGTAGATCATCTCGCGCACCAGGGGCGGGATTTCTCCATCGGCCATCATGACCTGCTTGAGCTGTTCCCAGACGCGCTTGAGCTGCGGCGGGTCGTTGGCCAGGGCGCGCCAGAAGTTGTTGACGAAATCGGACTTGCGGGTGGCGCGGATGTCTTCGAACACCGCCCACGCCTCGGGGATCTTGCGCGCTTCTTCATCCGACAACAGATGCACCGTAGCCATATGCCGCTCCAACAGGTAAGGCCGGGCAGCGACGTGCCGCCCGCGCAATGTCCCATTGAACTGGAAAGCCCGGCGCGGTTCAAGGCGCGGGCCGATCGCCGCAACGCGCCTGGAATGTCCCCGCGTCCACCTCATGGCATCGCCTGCGCCGGTCTTCCGGCGACATCCATGCCCGCCCTTGCCGCGACATCGGCCCGGCCCTCACGGCGACATGTGCGCCGGCTTGAACGGTTCGAGCGGATAGCGCGGCCGGTTGCGCCGCTGGTACGGGAACAGCGAAAAGTCCGAACTGGTGACGCCCGGGCTGTCGCATTCGACCAGGGCGCACGAGATCGGCACGAACACCGGGCGGCAGTACATGCGCGATTTGACCAGGATGAAGCGGGCCTCGCGCGGGTCAATGCCCAGGCTTTCGAAGACGCCCAGGTCCCAGGGTTCGTGGGTGCGTTCGGTGATGACCAGTTGCGCGGCGCCGATGTCGAGCACGGCGCTGCGGCCCATGCAGGCGGTCTGGCCGGTGTAGGTGGGGCCGGTGATGACGTAGCTGCCGTCGGTGATGGCGCGCACGGTGCCCGTCAGCGTGACCGGCGCGGCGGGGCGGCCGATGGCGGGGATGGGCCGTTTGTTGCCCACGGGGAGTTCCACCTGGGCGCCCTGCCCGGCCGCGATCATGGCGGCGACGGCTTCGGGGTCGCAGTACAGGCCGGCGACGATGCCGGTCAGGCCGGCGTCGACGGCGGCCATCAGCACGTCCATGGTGTCGCAGGTGCCGCCGGACATGCAGTTGTCGCCGTGGTCCAGCAGCAGCACGGGGCGGTCGGCGCCGCGCGCCAGGGCGACGGCGCGGTCTAGCGAGGCGGCCAGGGGTTCGGCTTCGTAGACGAAGCCATCGCGGTCGTCCCAGATGGCGGCGGCCAGGCCGGCCGCGACGCGGTCGGCAGCCTCGGCGTCGCCGGCGGCGACCACGATGACGCTCAGGCACGGGTCGGGGATGTCGGCCAGGGCGAAGCCGGCCAGCACCGACACGCCCAGCATGCCGCCGGCCTCGGCGCCGCGCGCGGCCTGCACGGCGCGGCGCATGGGGCCTTCGGTGGTGTTGCTGCGCAGGGTGTGGGTCATGAGCGGCAGGCGGCGCCAGGCCATGCGCGGGCGCGGGCCGCCGGCCAGCCAGTCGAACAGGATGCGGCCGGCGTGTTCGCCGGTTTCGTACATGTCGACGTGCGGGTAGGTCTTGAAGCTGACGATGACGTCGGCGTTGTCGATCATTTTTTGCGTGACGTTGCCGTGCAGGTCCAGGGCGACGGCGATCGGCACGCCCGGGGCCTGCTGGCGCAGGCGTTCGAGCAGATCGCCTTCGCCGTCGTCGGTGGTTTCGACGGCCATGGCGCCGTGCAGGTCCAGCAGCAGCGCGTCGCAGCCGACGGCGGCGGCGACGATGCGGTCGCATAGTTCACGATAGGCCTGGCCGTCGACGCGGCCGCTGGGGTAAGCGGTGGCGGACACGGGCGTGACCAGCGTGGCGCCCCGCGCCTCGGCCAGGTCGATGAATGCCGACATGGCGGTGCGCTTGCCGTGGTTCTCGTCGTAGGCGGCGCGGTCGTAGGTCGGGCCGTCGTTGCCGAAGGCGGACAGCGGCGTGGGCACCGGCGAAAAGGTGTTGGTCTCGTGGTTCATGCGGGCGATCATGACTTTCATGCCTTGCCTCCGTTGTTGCTGTTGTTCTGCGGGTCGGGGCGCGCGCCGCCCAGGCCCAGTTTTTCCATGGCTTCGCTGGCCTCGACGATCATGGCGGCGACCTCGGCCACGCTGACCCGCAGGCCGGTGGCGCGGGTTCGCATATGTTCGTAGGCGGCGCGTTCGTCCAGGCGCTGGTGGTCCATCAGCACGCGGATCGCCTTTTCGATCACGCGGCGCGCCTTGATGGTGCTTTCCAGCTTGTCGATCTTGTTCTGCTGGCGGTTCTGGAACTGCTTGGCCGAGCGCGCCAGCACCAGGGTGCTGAGGATGCCTGCCGAGCGGAACGGCCGCGTCAGCACGCCGTGGGCGTTGGTCTTGAGCAGTTGCTTCAAGGTGGTCGGGGTTTCGTATTCGGACAGCGCGATGAGGGTGGCGTCGACCTCGCTGGCGGACCAGGCGAACGGGTTCTGGCCGCATTGCGAGACCTGGAAGAACACCACGTCGGCGCCGGCGGGCGGCTTGTCGGGGAACGGCCACACCAGGTGGATGCGGCAGCCGATGCGCTTGAGCTGCTCGACCAGCAGGTCGCGGTCTTCGCCGGGCGGATAGGCCACGGCGACGGCCACGCTGCGCAGGTCTTCGTAAAGGCGGCGGAGGCTATGGTCCATGCTCACACCAGCCAGAATTCGTCCAGGCCGAAGCCCGTCAGGTACGGGTCCGGCTTTACCGGTTCGCCGCTGGCCCAGACGATGTCGAAGCGGCCGTCGGCGCGGCAGACGCCGATGCGCGGGGTCAGGACGCTGTGGTTGTTCTCGGCCAGAATGGTCAGGCGGCCGCCGGGCGCGTCGAAGCCCACCTGGTGCACCGCCTGCGCCAGCTTGCGCGTGTCCAGGCTGCCGGCGCGCTGCAGGGCGCGCGCGAACAGGTGCACCTGGCTGTAGCAGGCCTCGGCGTAGACGCTGGCGGGCCGCTCGCCGAAGCGGGCGCGCCAGCGTTCCAGGAAGTGGGCGTTGGCGGGCGAGTCGACGGTGTTGAAGTAGGTGGCGGCGGTGATGTGGCCGGCGCACAGGCCGGGGCCGATTTCGGCCACCTCGGATTCGGCCATGGTGAGGCTGGCGATGGGGATGTGCGGCGCGCCCGGGTCGGCCTCGCAGGCGGCGTGGTAGCGGCGGTAGAAGCGCTGGGCATCGTCGCCGATCAGGGTCGAGAACACCACGTCGGGCTTGATGCGGCGGATGTCGCGCACCACGTCGATGATGTCGCTTTCGTCGCAGCCCAGCGGCAGGTAGGTTTCGTCCAGGATTTCGCCGCCGTGTTCCTCGACGGTGTCGCGCATGATGCGGTTGGTTTCGCGCGGGTAGATGTAGTCGGCGCCGACCAGGAAGATGCGCTTGCCGCAGTGCTGGATCAGGTAGGCGGCCAGCTGCATGCTGCCCTGGTTGGGCGCGGCGCCGGTGTAGATGATGTTGGGCGAATACTCGAAGCCTTCGTAGACCGAGGCATACCAGAGCAGCGCGTTGTTGCGTTCGATCACCGGCAGCATGGCCTTGCGGCAGTGCGAGGTGCAACCGCCGAAGATCACGTTGACCTCGTCGTCCAGCAACAGGCGCGCGGCCAGGCGGCGGTATTCCTCGGCGTCGCTGCGCGGGTCGTAGACCACCGGTTCCAGCGGGCGGCCAAGCACGCCGCCGAGCGCGTTGATTTCCTCGACCGCCAGCACGGTGCCGAAGAAATGCTGCGATTCGGTGGTGCCGGTCACGCCGCTGCGGGAGTACAGCACGCCGATGCGCCATCCCGGCGTGGCGGCGTCCCTGTCAGTGCGGGCAGTCATAAGCGCATCCTTCTACGAAACAAGACTCATACCTTGAGGTGGTCCATGATATGGCCGGCGGCCCCCGGCGCGCCAGCCTCGCCCTGGTCGACGATGGCGCCCTGTTTGAGCACCAGGTAGCGGTCGGCCACATCCAGCGCGAAGGCCACGTTCTGTTCGACGATGAACATGGACGTGCCGCGCCGCTCGCGTTCCCAGTTGAGCGCCCGGCCCAGCCGCTCGATCACCGAGGGCTGCAGGCCTTCGGTGATCTCGTCCAGCAGCAGCAGGGCCGGCCGCTGCATCAGGCCGCGCGCCACCAACAGCATCTTCTGCTCGCCGCCGGACAGGGTGCCGGCGTACTGCCGCAGGCGGCTGGCGAACACCGGGAACAGGTCGGCGATTTCACCGAAGCGTTCGTCGAACAGGCGGTCGTTGGCCAGGCCCAGGCGCAGGTTGTCGCGGATGTTCAGGTCGGGAAACAGCGGCTGGTCCTGGGCGGCGTAGGCGACGCCGCGGCGGGCGACCTCATGCGGCCGCAGGCGGGTGGCGTCGACGCCGCCCAGGCTGACGGTGCCGCGCAGCTTGGGCAGGTAGCCCATGACCGTCTTGAGCAGCGTGCTCTTGCCCATGCCATTCTTGCCCAGCAGCGCCACGCAGGCGCCGCCGGCCACCGACAGCGAGATGTCGTTCAGCACCACGGCGCCTTTGTAGCCGCTGGCGACGTGTTCCAGGCGCAAGGCCAGGGCGGCGTTCATGGTTGGGCTCCTTCGGGCGAGACGGGCGGGGTTGCGGGTTGGGCGCCTTGCCACGCGGCTTGCTCAGTGGCTTGCTGACTCGCTTGCCGGGTGGCTTGCGCGGTCTTGTGCGCGGCCGGCGCGTTGCCGGCGTAGATGGTGCGCACCAGTTCCGATTCGGCCACTTCGCGGAAGCTGCCGTCCATGACGATGCGGCCCTGGTGCAGCACGATGATGCGGGTGGCCACCTCGGCCACGAAGTCCAGGTCGTGCTCGACCAGCAGGCAGCACAGGCCGTGGGTATGGGCCAGGGCCGACAGCACCTGGCCGATGCGGGCGCGCTCGTCCTTGCTGAGACCCGCGGTGGGTTCGTCCAGCAGCACCACGCGCGGCTCCAGCGCCAGCACCATGGCCAGTTCCAGCGCCTGCTGCTGGCCATGCGACAGGTCGCGCGCCACGCGGTCCAGTTGCTGGTCCAGGCCGGTCATGCGCAGCACCTCCAGGGCGTAGGCCGGCAGCGCCAGTCGGGGCGACCGGCGGCGCCACGACGGCCGCTCGCGCAGGGTGGTGGCGATGCGCAGGCTTTCGGCCACGGTCAGTGTGTCGAAGATGTTGGCATTCTGGAACTTGCGGCCCAGGCCGTAACGCACGCACTGCTCCGGCCCGTCGCGCTTGACGGCGTGGCCGCATAGCTCGACCGTGCCGTCGCTGCGCTCGGCGCCGTCGGCGATGCAGCGCATCAGCGTGGTCTTGCCGGCGCCGTTGGGGCCGATCAGGCCCAGCAGTTCGCCGCCGCGCGCGCGCAGGTCGATGCCTTCCAGCACCTTGAGGCTGCCGAAGCGCTTGGCCACGCCGGCCAGGACCAGGCCGCCTTCGGCGGCGCCCTGCCCTGGCGTGCCGCCTTGTCCCGCTGCGCCGCCCTGCCCCGATGCGCTGGCGGGCGCGCGCACCGCCAGTTCCGGCACCGGCGCAGGACGCCGCCGGCGCCATGGCGCCAGCACCAGGGGCAGCAGCCCGCGCGGCAACAGCAGGATCACCAGGATGAAGGTGACGCCCAGCACCAGCTGGTACAGGAACGGCATGTTGCCGCTGAGGTACGAGCCGGCCACGTTGATCAGCACGGCGCCCAGCACCGGCCCCCAGACCGTGCCGCGTCCGCCCAGCGCCACCCAGATGATGAGTTCGGTGCCGAACACGAAGCCGGTCAGTTCCGGCGCCACCACGCCGCTGAAGGCGCCGTAGCCGAAGCCCGCCAGGCTGGCGACCGCGCCGCACACCACCAGCAGCGCGATGCGCCAGTGCGCGGTGTTCAGCCCCAGGTAGCTGCAGCGGCCCTCGTTGTCGCGCAGCGCGGCCAGGATGCGGCCGCCGTCGCTGCGCACCGCGACCCAGGCCAGCAGCGCCACGACCGACAGGCCGCCGGCGGCGATGACGTACCAGGCTTCCAGCGACAGGTCGAAGGTGTCGTAGCCGGTCAGGCCGGACGAGGAGCCGGTGTAGGTGCCGCCCGACAGCGCGACCTGGGTCAGCACGATGGGCAGCACCAGCGAGATCACGGTGGCGAAGAACGGCGAGGCACCGCGATAGAACGACAGCCAGCCGGTGGCCAGCGCCAGCAGCGCCGCCGCGCCCACCGCGACCAGCGCGGCCGCGAGCGCGATGCCGGGCGAGAAGCCGTAATGGGTGAAGGCCAGCCCGGCCGCGTAGGCGCCGACGCCGAAGAAGGCCGATTGGCCGAAGGTCAGGTAGCCGGTGTAGCCCCACAGGATATCGACCGTGACCGCAGCCACGGCGAAGAACAGCGCCTTGATCAGCACGTTCAGCAGGTAGGTGTCGAACAGCCAGGGGCCGGCCACGGTCAACGCCAGGCAGGCAATGGCCAGCCACAGCAGGTCGCGGCCGCGGGCGGCGCGGCGCGGGTCGGCGCGGGTGGCCAGCGCCGGTTGCGCGAGGGAGGAATCAGTCATGGGCGAATCCTTTGGGACGCAGGCGCAGGGTCAGGGCCGCCAGCACCGCGATGGTGACGCCGCCCAGGATCGGGCTGATGTACACCCCCACCAGCACCTGGCAGGCGCCATAGACCAGGCAGGTCAGGAGCAGCGCGGTGATCGAGTTGCCCGACACCATCACCAGCATGAAGGCGCTGACCAGCCACGGCAGCCCCATGTTCGGATCGACGCTGGACAGCGGCGTGATGAGCGCGCCGGCCAGCGCGCCCAGCCCGGCGCCCAGCGCGAAGGTGGTGAAGCGGATTCGTTCGGCGTTGATGCCCAGGCCGCGCGCCAGGTCCTCGTTCATGATGACGGCGCGGGTACGCACACCAAAGCGCGTGCCGTTCAGCAGCAGCGTCAGCGCCACGTACAGCAGCAGCGCGCCCGGCACCAGGAACAGCCGGTAGGCCGAGTATTCGATGCCCAGGAACGGCACCGCGCCCTGGATCGGCGCGTCGGCGAACTGCACCTCGCGGCCGAAGGCCATGGTGATGAGCTGGCCGATGACGATGCCCAGGCCCCAGGTGGCCAGGATGGCGTCCAGCGGCCGCTTGTACAGCGGCTGCACGATCAGGCGTTCGACCAGCATGCCCACCAGCACGCCCGCCGCCAGCGCGCACGGCAGCGCCAGCCACGGGTCCAGCCCCAGGCGCGTCACCACCAGGGCGGCGTAGCTGCCCAGCGTGATGATGGCGCCGTGGGCGAAATTGACGATCTTCATCACGCCAAAGATGATCATCAGCCCGGCCGTCACGATGAACAGCATGGCGGCCGTGCTCAGGATGTCCAGCATCAAACCCATTGTGTTCTCCAGCGCCGCCGGCGGACCGGCGGCGCGCAGGGTGCGGCTTACCGCGTCACTTCAGGTCGGGGCACTGCGCGCCCGGATCGACCTGGTCGAAGGTCTGCAGGATCTTGATGGAGCCGTCCGGCTGCACCTGGCCCAGCCGCATGGTCAGCGCGGCGTGGCGCTGGCGGTCCATCTTGACCGGGCCGCGCGGGCCGTCGAACGACACTTCGCTCAGCGCCTTGACCACCTTCTGCGAATCGGTGCTGCCAGCTTTCTCGACCGCCGCCTTGTAGAGGAAGAAGGCTTCGTACTGCGGGCCCGAGAACTCGTTGGCGGTCTTGGCGTCGGCGCCGAACTTGGCCTTCAGGCCGTCAAGGAACTTGCGGTTCTGCGGCGTATCGATGCTGGTCAGGTACGAGGCCGACAGGTACATGCCGACCGCCGTGTCGCCCATGGTCTTGGCGGTGGCTTCGTCGATCGCCAGGTTGCCGTAGGGCATGGTCAGGCCGGCCGCCTTGACCTGCTTGGCCAGGCTGACGTTGGGGCCGCCGCCGGCGGTGGAGCTGATCAGCGCGTCCGGGTTGGCCGAGCGGATCTTCGAGACCACTGGCGTCCAGTCGGAACCGTCGATGGGCAGGTATTCCTCGCCCACCACGCGCCCGCCCTGCTTCTCGATGTATTCGCGGGTGAACTTGAGCATGCCGCGGCCGAAGGCGTAGTCGCTGCCGACCAGGAAGAAGGTCTTGGCGCCGCGTTCCTTCATGAAGTGGTCCACCACCGGCGCCACCTGCTGCTCGGGCACCCAGCCGTTGACGTGCATCCAGCGGTTGCACGAACGGCCTTCGTAGAACGAGGTGTAGATGTACGGCACCTTGCCGCGCGAGACGATGGGCAGCGCGGCGTTGCGCGCCGCGCTGGTTTCCATGGCGATGATGGCGTCCACCTTCTTCTGGAACACCAGCGTGTCGTAGGCCTTCTGCGCGCCGACCGCGCCCGAGGCGTCGTCGGCGATCTCCAGCACCACCTGGCGACCGAGGATGCCGCCGGCGGCGTTGATTTCATCGGCGGCCAGCTGCGAGGCCTGCACCACGCCGGGCGCGACCACGCTGTTGGCGCCCGACAGGCCGACCGGCACGCCGATGCGCAAAGGGTCGGCCGCGTGCGCGCCCGCCGCGCCGGTCAGCGCGGCGATGAAGGAAAGTCGGATGAGGAAGCTGCAAGTGGGTTTTTTCATGGGGATTTCTCCTTGGGGGCCGGCTGTCCGCCGTTGTATTCAACGCTGCCGCGGCGCGTCGGCGGCGCCCAGCAGTTCGTCGTAAAGGTCGCGGCGCCGATCGCGCAGCACGTGGTTGAAGTCGTTCAGTTGCCGCGCGCGGCGCGAGGCGGCCAGGTCCACCGGCGCCAGCAGCACTTCTTCGCGGTCGTGGCTGGCGGGGCCGGCCACGGTCCAGCCCTGAGAGCCGACGATCAGGCTGCGGCCGACGAAGGGCTGGCCGCGCTCGACGCCGACCCGGTCGGCGCACACCAGCGTCAGGCCGTTGCTATGGGCCCCGGCCGCCGCCAGCGCGTGCGCCATGGCGGGGCCGTCGGGCGTCTGCCCCGGCATCGGCACCCAGTTGGTCGGCACCGCCACGATGTCGGCGCCGCGCAGCGCCAGCAGCCGGTAGACCTCGGGAAACCAGCCGTCGTAGCAGATCGCCACGCCCAGCCGGCCGAATTCGGTATCGAACACCGGCAGCCCCAGGTCGCCCGGCTCGAAGAACAGGTTTTCGTCGCCCCACAGGTGCAGCTTGCGGTAGGTGCCCAGGTAGCCGTCGGGGCCGGCGATGATGGCGGCGTTGTACAGCCTGCCGCCGCTGCGCTCGGCGATGCCGGCCACCAGGTAGATGCCCAGGCGTTGCGCCAGCGCGATCCAGGCCCGCGAGCTGGGGCCGTCGGGCACGCTTTCGGCCAGGGCGTGGGCCTCCTGGCGGCTGGCGAACACGTAGCCGGTGTTGGCCAGTTCGGGCAGCACCACCAGCCGCGCGCCCTGCGCGGCGGCCTGCTCGACCAGTTCGATGGAACGGGCCACGTTGGCGGCGACCTCGCCCATGACGGGGGCCGTCTGCACACTGGCCACGTGGATCGCGGACGCGGCGGCGTCCGGCGGCGGTGATACTTGCATGCGATCTCCCTGCAACGTTTTGGAAAACAAAAAAGCCCCCGACCACGCATTGCGTGTGAGTCGGGGGCTTCTATAGCCAGACGAAGGTTCGGGCAGCAATCATTGCTGCGGGGCACTGCCGCGCCAAGCCGTGCCGGCGCGTGCGGATCAGTCCTGATCCTGTGGCGAATCATAGGGAGGCGCGCGGACCGGCGGCAATAAGAGGTTTCCCGGACAGCGCCGCGGATGCGAGAATCGGGATCGGCCACAAGGAGGAACCCTCATGCCCCAACTTTCCGCCTACCTCAGTTTCGACGGCAACTGCGCCGAGGCCATGCGTTTCTACGAACGCGTGCTGGGCGGCCGCGTCGAGGCCATGTTGCGCTACGCGGACGCGCCCGCCGATGCCGCCATGCCGGCGCTGTCGACCGAAGAATCCGAACGCATCATGTACGCCCGTCTGGCGCTGGACGAACAGGTGCTGATGGCCAGCGACGCCACCGCCGGCCATCCCTATCCCGGCAAGCAGGGCATGGCGCTGTCGCTGGCCTATCCCACTGTCTCGGACGCGCAACGCGTGTTCGATATGCTGGCCGACGGCGGCAGCGTTACCATGCCGCTCCAGAAAACCTTCTGGGCCGAAGCCTACGGCGCGCTGATCGACCGCTACGACACGCGGTGGATGATCAGCGGCGGGCGGCTCAGCCACTGACAACCCCACTGACAACCGAATCCGCCACAAGCGGATGGAGCGAGACATCCATGACGCATGGCATACAGGGCAGGCAACGCTGGTGGGCACTGATGGTGCTGTGCCTGGGCGTGTTGATGATCGTGCTGGACACCACCATCGTCAACGTCGCCCTGCCCTCGATACGCGAAGACCTGAACTTCACCGAGACCTCGCTGGTCTGGGTGGTGAACGCCTACATGCTGACCTTCGGCGGCTTCCTGCTGCTGGGCGGACGGCTGGGCGACCTGCTCGGGCACCGGCGCATGTTCCTGGCCGGCCTGGTGCTGTTCACGGTGGCCTCGCTGGCCTGTGGACTGGCGCGGGGCCAGGGGCTGCTGATTGCCGCGCGCGCCGCGCAAGGACTGGGCGGCGCGGTGGTGTCGGCGGTGTCGCTGTCGCTCATCATGAACCTGTTCACCGAGGCCGGCGAGCGCGCCCGCGCCATGGGCGTGTACGGCTTCGTCTGTGCGGGCGGCGGCAGCCTGGGCGTGCTGCTGGGCGGGCTGCTGACCAGCAAGCTGTCGTGGCACTGGATCTTCCTGGTCAACATCCCGATCGGCGTGGCCGTCTACGCGCTGTGCCTGCGGCTGCTGCCGGCAGCGCGCGGCGCGGCCGGTGGCGGCAGGCTGGACGTGGCCGGCGCGCTGACCGTCACCGCGTCGCTGATGCTGGCGGTGTACGCCGTGGTCAACGGCAACGAGGCCGGCTGGACCTCGGCGCAGTCGCTCGGTCTGCTGGGCGCGGCCGCGTTGCTGATGGCGCTGTTCCTGGCGATCGAGGCGCGCGTGGCCGAACCGCTGATGCCGCTGGCGCTGTTCCGCCTGCGCAACGTCGCCACCGCCAACGTGGTCGGCGTGCTGTGGGCCGCGGGCATGTTCGCCTGGTTCTTCGTCTCGGCGCTGTACATGCAGTTGGTGCTGGGCTATGACGCCATGCAGGTGGGGCTGGCGTTCCTGCCGGCCAACCTGATCATGGCGGCGTTCTCGCTGGGGCTGTCGGCCAAGCTGGTGATGCGCTTCGGCATCCGCGGGCCGCTGGCCACCGGGCTGTTGATGGCGGCGCTGGGGCTGGCGCTGTTCGCGCGCGCCCCGGTCGACGGCCACTTCGCGGCGGACGTGCTGCCCGGCATGCTGCTGCTGGGCCTGGGCGCGGGCATCGCCTTCAACCCGATGCTGCTGGCCGCCATGAGCGACGTCGAGCCGGGCCAGTCGGGCCTGGCGTCCGGCGTGGTCAACACCGCCTTCATGATGGGCGGCGCGCTGGGGCTGGCGGTGCTGGCCAGCCTGGCCGCGGCGCGCACGGCGGCGTTGGCCGGCGCCGGCACGGCCCCGGTGGCGGCGCTGGCGGGCGGCTACGGCGTGACCTTCCTGGCGGGCGCGGTGATCGCGGCCGTGGCGGCGGCGCTGGCCGCCGCGCTGGTGCGCTCGCGCAACCGCGAGCTGGGCGGCCACGGCGAAACGCCGACCGGCCATTGAGGCGTCGCGGCCGCGCCACGTCTTTTGAATTCTTTACGATTGGCCGGCAAGGCCGGGAGTAATCTGGCGACGCCCCCTACCGGATAGGAAGCGCCGCCATGACATTCCTTGCCAGCGCCAATCTGCTGCGCCACCGCGACGGCCATGAAGCCCGCGTCACCTTCGTCGAGCTGTTCTTCGACCTGGTCTACGTCTTCGCGGTCACCCAGCTGTCCCACAGCCTGCTGCACGACCTGACCCTGATGGGCGCGGTGCACACGCTGGTGCTGTGGTTCGCCGTATGGCTGGGTTGGCAGTACACCTGCTGGGTCACCAACTGGTTCGATCCCGACGCACTGCCGATGCGGCTGATGCTGTTCGGCGTGATGCTGGTGGGGCTGGTGGCGGCCGCCGTGCTGCCCGGCGCCTTCGGCGAGAACGGGCTGATCTTCGCGGTCTGTTACGTGCTGATCCAGATCGGCCGCACGCTGTTCGTGGTGCTGCACCTGGGGCCGTCGCATCCGCTGGCGCCGAATTTCCGCCGCATGCTGGGCTGGCTGTGCATTTCGGCGGTGTTCTGGATCGCCGGCGGATTGGCCTCGGGCGATACGCGGCTGGCGTTTTGGATCGTGGCGGTGGCCTGCGAGTATTTTTCGCCCATGGCCGGCTTCTGGCTGCCGGGCCTGGGCCGCTCCAGCACCCGCGAATGGACCATCGAGGGCGGCCACCTGGCCGAGCGCTGCCAGCTGTTCGTGATCGTGGCGCTGGGCGAGACGCTGCTGATCACCGGCGCCACGCTGGGCGAGCATCCGCACTGGGACATCCCCACCCTGATCGCGCTGCTGGCCGCATTCCTGGGCACGGCGGCGATGTGGTGGGTGTATTTCGACACCAGCAGCAAGGACGGCAGCGAAGCCATCGCGCACCACGCCGATCCGGGCCGGGTCGGCGCCTACTTCCACTACGTGCATGTGATCCTGATCGCGGGCGTGATCGTCTCAGCGGTGGCCAACGAACTGGTCATCCTGCACCCGGACGGCCGCATCGTCACGGCGGCCGCCGCCGCGCTGCTCGGCGGCCCGGCCTTGTACCTGCTGGGCAACGGCATCTACAAGACGGTGGTGTATGGCCGCTTCCCGCTGTCGCACGTGGTGGGCCTCGCGCTGCTGGCCATCCTGGCGCCGATCTCGTTCGTCACCGACAACCTGATGGTGGGCGGGCTGACGACGCTGATCATGATGCTGGTGGCCGGGTGGGAAAGCGTGTCGCGGCGGCGGATGCGGGCGGCGCACTAGGGCGGTCAGGGGCCAACGGCATCGTTGCGCGCCGCATCAACGCCGCTTGCCAAACACCGACTTGGGCGCGCGGCCATGGAAGCGGGTGAAGGCGGCGCTGAAATTGGCCGGATGGCGATAGCCCACTCGGTACGCCGCCTGCGCCACCTGGCAGCCGGTCTCCAGCAACTCCCAAGCGCGGCGCATGCGCATCTCGGTCAGCAGCCGCATCGGGCTGTTGCCGTATAGCGCGCGAAAGCCCTGCTTGAGCTTGAATTCGTTCAACCCGGTCGCCAGGCACAGGTACTGCACCGTCAGTTCGCGATCCATCTGTTCGCGCATCAGCGCATGGGCCCGCTCCAGCCGGGCAATGTCGGCCTGGCTGAACCGGCCCGCCGCTGGCGCCGGCGCCAGCGCGCGCAACTGGCGTGACAGCAGCGTCAACGCCTTGATGTGGGTATCCAGCGGATCGCTGGACCGCGCCAACTCGCCCGCGACGGCGGCCAGGTCGGCGCTGGTGCGGCCCTGCGCCAGCCGCCGCAGGCCGCCGGCGCCGAACAGCGCCTCGGCCTGGGCCTGGCCGGCATAGCGGCACAGCGCCGCCTCGCCCACCAGCAGGCGCAGTTGCGAGACGGTGCTGCCGCCCAGGTAGCGGCGCTCGCCCAGGTGACGGCGGAAGGCGGTCACCGTGGTCTGGCCGCCGCGGAAATCCAGCTCGGCGCCGTCCGCGCCGCGATAGGCCGACGCGCCGCGCAGCGCCAGCGTGATGACCAGCGTGCGCCCGCCGTGCTCGGCGGCGTTCTCCTCGATCAGGTCGCGCACGGGGGTGTATTGCGAATGCACCAGGGCCAGGCCCTCGCCCAGGTCCAGGCGGTCGGCCACGCACTCGCCCAGGTCCGCCGGCAGCGCCAGCCGCGACCAGCCGGGACGGGCGGCCGGACCGGGTTGGGCGAGCGTGGCGGAGATGCGCAGGGACATGGTTTCGACGGGAGGTGACGGGTGGCGGGACGGGACCGGGATGGCGCCGGGACGGGTGCCTGAAATCGGCTCAGGCGCGGATGCGCCGGCATGCATACGAATCCATCCGGTTCGCATATGGATGCTAATGATAGGCGTTCGCATAAGGAAATACCATCTTCGGGACGGGGCCGCGCGTCCGGCCGCCGTGACTGCTTGCACAGGAATCCCGATGAATCGCCCTCTTCCCCACCCTCGCGCCGCCTGGGTTGTGCTGTGGCTTTGCGCCACGCCCGCCGCGCTGGCGCAGCCCGCCGCGCAGCCGGCCGACGGTCCGGCCGCGCCTGCCGCACCGCTTTCTTCCGCGTCCCCACCCACGACGTCCGCAGCGCCGACGCCGGGTTCCCCCGGCGCCGCGCAACTGCCTGCCATCACCGTCACCGCCGACAAGCAGGAACGCTCGCTCGAATCCTTGCCCGGCAGCCTGTCGGTGTTCGACGGCGACATGCTCGAAAGCCAGGGCGTCGTCGACCTGGAGGGCCTGCAGCGCATCACGCCCGGCCTGTCGTTCCAGCCGTTCGGCCAGGCCGGCGTCAATGCGGCCGTGATGCGCGGGCTGTCGGCCAACTTCTTTTCGTTCTCGACCTCGACCCTGCTGGTGGTGGACGGCGTGCCCACGCTGATGGCGCAGGGCTTCGACGATCAGCTACTGGACATCGACCGCGTCGAAGTGCTGCGCGGCCCGCAATCGGCGCTCTATGGCCGCAACGCCGAGGCCGGCGTCATCAACGTCCATACCCGCCAGCCGGGCGACAGCCTGCGCGGCAGCGTCTCCACCACCGTGGGCAGCCGCAACCTGCGCATGCTGCGCTTCTACCTGAGCGGGCCGATCGTCGACGACACGCTCTACGCCAGCGTGGCCGGCGCCTGGCGCGGCCAGGACGGCTTCATCGACAACACCCACACGGGCCGGCGCGAGGACGACCGCGAACTGCGCAACGGCAAGCTGGCGCTGCGCTGGACGCCCTCGGCGCGCACCGACGCCACCTTGCGCTATGCGCAGATCAACTACCGCGACGGCGCCGCGCTGTGGGGCTCGCCCACGGCCTCGCGCGCCACCGTGGCGTCCGGCACGCCGGGCTGGAACCGGTCCATCGGCCGCAGCGCGTCGCTGTCGCTGCGCCACGACCTGGACGGCGGCCTGCGCCTGACGTCGGTGACGGCCTGGAACGACCTGCGCGACCGCGTGCAGCAGGACACCGATTTCCAGCCGGCCGACCTGCTGCACATTGCCCGCGACCACCATTTCCGCAATCTGTCGCAGGAACTGCGGTTGGAGGGCGCGCTGGGCCGCGCCCACTGGCTGGCGGGGCTGTACGCCGACGGCGACGACCACGACCTGCGCAACACGCAGAAAATGCCGCGCGGCCTGACCGAAAGCGTGGTGCGGCTGCGCGGCCAGTCCGGCGCCGCCTTCACCCACTGGACCGTGCCGCTGGCCGAACGCTGGACCCTGGAGGCCGGCGCCCGCGTCGAGCGCGACGCCGTGCGCTTCACGCCGCAAGGCGACCGCACGCGCCGCGCCGACTGGACCCGCGTCACGCCCAAGCTGGCGCTGCAATACGCCTTCGCGCCGCGCCAGCAGGTCTACGCCTCAGTCGCGGATGGCTTTCGCGCCGGCGGCTACAACGTGTTTTCGCCGGCCGCCGACTACGCCGCCTACCAGCCGGAGACGCTGCGCGCGTACGAGATCGGCGCCAAGGGCTGGCTGCCCGGCAACCGCCTGCGCTACGCCGCCGCGTTCTATGTGATGACGGTCGACAACATGCAGGTGCAGCAGATGCCGCTGCCGGGCCTGGTGTACGTCACCAACGCCGCGTCGGCGCGTTCGATCGGGGCGGAATTCGAGCTCGAATACCTGCCGGGCCAGGGCTGGTCATTGCAGGCCGGATTGGGCCTGAACCGCACCCGCTTCAGCCACTTCCGCGACGGCG
The DNA here is from genome assembly GCF_052906545.1 of Achromobacter sp. CSND-B12. Lineage (NCBI taxonomy): Bacteria > Pseudomonadati > Pseudomonadota > Betaproteobacteria > Burkholderiales > Alcaligenaceae > Achromobacter > Achromobacter sp. CSND-B12. The sequence goes on from NZ_JBREGJ010000001.1 coordinate 6,729,625, forward strand.
CCAACGACTACAGCGGCAACCAGAACCCGTTCGCGCCGCGCCTGAACGGCCACCTGACCGCGCGCTACGACGCCCCGGCCGGCTGGTACGCGCAGGCCTCGCTCAGCGGCGCCGGCCCGGTCTACCTGGACGCCGCCAACCGCTACCGCCGCAACGGCTACGCGCTGGTCAACCTGGCCGCCGGCGTCACGGTGCGGCAGGTCGAGATCGCTGCCTACTTCAACAACCTCGCCAACCGCCGCTACGACGCGGTGGGCTACCAGAACGGCATCGTCACCGTCTACAGCCCGCCGCGCGAAGTGGGCCTGCGCCTGACCTGGCGCCTTTGAACCGCATCCCAAGGAACCCGCCATGCCGACTTCCCCCCTGCCCCTGCAACGCTATTGGGACCTGGCCGCCGCGCCGGTGGAAACCGCCGCGCTCGACGCCGCCCTGGAACTGGACCTGTTCGCGCGCCTGGTCGCGCCGGCCAGCGCCGCGCACGTCGCGCAGGCGCTGGCGCTGCGCCCCGCCGCCGCCGAGCATCTGCTGGACCTGCTGTGGAGCCTGCGCCTGCTGCATCGCATCGCCGGCGAACCCGCGCTGTACCGCTGCGGCGCCACGGCGCGCGCCCATTTCGTGGCGGGCCGGCCTGGCTACTGCGGCGACGCCTGGCGCTACCGGCGCCGCTCGCTGGCGCAGTCCGGCGAGCAGTTGATGCAACGGCTGCGCCAGGATCCGGCCGCCGCGCTCGCCACTGCGCCGGGCGCGGCTTCCGAAGCCAGCGGCTGGGCCCAGGCGGCGCGGGTGCAGATCGGCCAGGAACAGCGCGTCCTGGCCGTGGCGGCGGCGCGCGAGGCCGTCGCCTGCGTGCCCGGCGCCGATGCGGCGCGCCGCATCCTCGACCTGGGCGGCGGCCCCGGCCTGATCGGCATCGCGCTGGTGCAGGATCGCCCGCAGGCCAGCGGCGTGGTGTTCGACTGGCCCGAGACCGCCGCCGTGGCGCGCGAGAACATCGCCGCCGCCGGGCTGGCCGAACGCATGGTGGCGGTGGGCGGCGACCTGGCCACGGCGGATATCGGCGCCGGCTACGACCTCATCTGGTGCTCGTCGGTGCTGCATTTCGTGCCCGACGCCGCCGCCGCGATCCGCAAGATGCACGACGCCCTTGCACCGGGCGGGTTGCTGGTGATGGCGCATGCCGAGGTCCCGGACGACGCCGACGCCGCCGCGCGCGTGCTGCGCTATTACCTGCCGATGCTGCTGCTGGGGCGGCGCGTGACGCGCCAGGGCCAGTTGGCGCAAGCGCTGCGCGCCGCCGGCTTCGCCGAAGTGCGCGGCTTCGATTCCGACCGCTTTCCGCTGGCGCCGCTGCATGTGCTGTCGGCGCGGCGGACCGCGCCATGACGCCGCGCCTGCGCCACGGCCTGGCCCAGGCCCTGTTCGGCTGGCTCAACCTGGCGCTGACCGCGCCGGGCGTCTATCTGTGGCTGGGGCTGCCGCTGGTGCTGCGCCAGCACGGCTGGTCCGGCACCGCCCTGGGCCTGTTCCAGCTGGCCAGCCTGCCGACCGTGTTCAAGTTCCTGCTGGCGATGCCGCTGGACCGGCGCGGCGCGCGCCATGGCGGCTACCGGCGCTGGACCGCGGCGCTGCTGCTGGCCTACGCCGCCGTGCTGCTGGCGCTGGGCTGGCGCGACCTGCTGAATGATGGCGTTACGCTGTTCGCGCTGGCGGCCGCCGCCGCCCTGGCCGGCACCTGGGCCGACGTGCCCGTCAACGCGCTGGCGATCCGCGTGCTGCCTGTGGCCGGCCGCGCCTCGGCGGGCGGCATCCGCTCGATGGCGCTGTGCCTGGGCGCGATCGCTGGCGGCGGCCTGATGCTGCTGGCGCAGGCGCGCTGGGGCTGGCAGGCGCCCTTCCTGATCATGGCCGCCGCGCTGGCGCTGGGCGCGGCGCTGACCTTGCTGCTGCGAGAGAGCATGGATGCCGGACGAGCCGACGACGGCGCGATTACCTCGCGCGATGGAGACCTCGACACGAACGACGCGGCGACACTGGATGACACAAAGGGGCAACCCGGCGCGCCCCTGCAAACCACCGATGCCGCCTCGACCACCCGCCAGGCCATCGCGTACCTGCGCCTGCCCGCCAGCCGCCGCTGGCTGCCGCTGCTGGCGCTGCTGTTCCCCTTCATCGGCGCAGGCTGGTTCTACCTGAAACCGGTGCTGCTGGACCAGGGCCTGGCGTCGCAACGCGTGGCGTGGCTGGTCGGTGTCGCGGGCGGCGCGGTCGGCGCCGTGGCCAGCATCGCGGGCGCGCGGCTGCTCAAGCGCCTGGGCGCGGGCCGCGCGGTGCGGCTGCATGCGGGCGCCGGAGCCGCCGCGTTGCTGGCATTGACGCTGGCGGTCGGCCTGGACGCGGCCCCGGCCGTGCTGGCGGCCTGCGCCATGATGGTGGCGGCGGCCATGGGCGCCACCGCCGCCCTGGCGTTCGGCCTGATGATGTCGCATGCCCGGCCGGGCCTGCAGGCGCTGGACTACGGCATCCAGTCCAGCGTTTTCGCGCTGACGCGCATCGCCGCGCCGCTGGCGGCCGGGATTCTGCTCGACGCGGCCGGTCCGGTCGCGATGCTGGCGACGTTGACGGCGGGCGCGGCGGCCGTGCTGGCGCTGGCTTGGCGCCGGGCGGCCGCGCTGCCGGGCTAGGGGTTCGGGGCCCCGACGCCCTCAACCGCCCGGCCGGTGCTCGGCCAGCACCGCGCTCATCGACTGCGCCGCGCCCTGCAGCACCGGCACCGCGCGCAACAGGTCATCGAGCATCAGCCGCGCGGTCGGCGCATGGCACGCCACCGCCGCCACCACGCGGTCCTGCGCGTCGCGCACCGGCACCGCCACCGCGCTCATGCCGCGCACGAACTCCTCGTTGTCGATGCCGATGCCGCGCGCGGCCAGGCGTTCCAGTTCGTCTTCCAGCCGCGCCGGATCGGTCAGCGTGCGCGGCGTGTTGCGCGTGAGCGGCAGGCGCGCCAGCACCCGGCCGCGTTCGAGCCGGTTCATCGACGCCAGGAACAGCTTGCCGCTGGCGGTGCAGTGCATCGGCACGTGGCTGCCGACCGCGAAGAACAGGCGTAGCGGTTCAGCGGTCTCGACCCGCTCCATGTAGATCACCTGGTCGCCGTCGGGCGCGGTGAGATTGCAGGTCTCGCCGAGCTTGCCGACCAGTTGCGCCAGCACCGCGCGGCAGGCGCGGGTGAAGGCCGAGGCGCGCAGCGTGGCCAGCGCCAGCGCGGTGGCCTGCGGCCCCGGCACGTAGCCGTTCTCGGTGGGCGTGGCGGCGACGAAGCCGGCGCGCTGCATCGACGCCAGCAGGCGCATCAGGGTGGACTTGGGCATGTCCAGGCGCTGCGCCAGTTGCGCCAGCGTGGGCGGGTGCTGGGCGCGGGCCAGGTAGTCCAGCACCAGCAGCGCGCGCAGCGAACGCGAGCCATCCCGCGGCTCGTCGGCGTCGGGCGCACGCGCCGATGCTGCACTGCGATTTTGAAACCGAAGATCCATGTTCTGTGCCATTTCGCCGTTCCCGCGCTTGTCGCGCTTTCTTTCCCGTGGCGGCTTCCTAGAATCGCCACAGATACGGAACCTTTGCGCGTCGCCGCGCCCCCCTCGCATCAGGCCAGTATATAAGTGCGCGGCGGCGCGGCAAGCAGGGTAAACGCGCCGTCCGGACGAGGGACTCCCCGCGTCACGGCACGGCCAGGCCAAGGAGGAAACAGACATGTCCGATGCCGTGGACTACATCGTGGTGGGGGCCGGTTCCGCCGGCTGCGTGCTGGCGAACCGCCTGAGCGCCAACGGCCAGCACAGCGTGTGCCTGCTGGAGGCGGGGCCGCCGGACCGCTCGCCCTGGATCCACATCCCCATCGGCTACGGCAAGACCATGTTCCACAAGGTGCTGAACTGGGGCTACTACACCGAACCCGACCCCAACATGCTGGACCGCCGCATCTACTGGCCGCGCGGCCGCACGCTGGGCGGCTCCAGCGCCATCAACGGCCTGATCTACATCCGCGGCCAGCGCCAGGACTATGATGCCTGGGCCGCCGCCGGCAACCCGGGCTGGAGCTGGGAGGAATGCCTGCCCTACTTCCGCAAGCTCGAGAACAACGACCTCGGCCCGGGCGCCACGCGCGGCACCGAAGGCCCCCTGAACGCCACCTCGATCAAGACGCCGCATCCGCTGGTCGAAGGCCTGATCGGCGCGGCGCGCGCGCTCGGCCTGCCGCATGTGCGCGACTTCAATACCGGCGACCAGGAAGGCGTGGGCTACTACCAGCTGACAACCCGCAACGGCCGCCGCTGCTCCACCGCCGTGGCCTACCTGCGTCCGGCGCGCGGCCGCGCCAACCTGCGGGTGGAGACCGGCGCGCACGCCATGGCGATCCTGTTCGAGGGCAGCCGCGCCTGCGGCGTGCGCTATCGGCAGGACGGCCAGGTGCGCACGCTGCGGGCCCGCCGCGAGGTGATCCTGTGCGCCGGCGCGCTGCAATCGCCGCAACTGCTGCAATTGTCGGGCGTGGGCCCGGCCGCGCTGCTGCGGCGCTTCGGCATCGGCGTGGTGCGCGACCTGCCCGGCGTGGGCGAGAACCTGCAGGACCACCTGCAGATCCGGCTGATCTACGAGACCAGCCAGCCCATCACCACCAACGACCAGCTGCGCACGCTGCACGGACGCGCGGCGATGGGGCTGCAATGGCTGCTGTTCCGCGGCGGGCCCCTGGCGGTGGGCATCAACCAGGGCGGCCTGTTCTGCCGCGTCGATCCGGCCAGCGCCACGCCCGACACCCAGTTCCATTTCGCCACGCTGTCGGCCGACATGGCCGGCGGCAAGGTGCATCCATTCTCGGGCTGCACCTATTCGGTGTGCCAGCTGCGGCCTTCGTCGCGCGGCACGGTGCGGTTGCGCAGCGCCGACCCCTTCGAGGCCCCGGCCATGCAGCCCAACTACCTGTCCACCGAGCTGGACCGGCGCATGACGGTGGCGGCGGTCAAGTACGCGCGCCGGCTGGCCGCCACCGAACCGCTGGCCGGATTGATGAAGCGCGAGTTCCGGCCCGGCGCCGAGGTGCAAAGCGACGACGAGATCCTGCATTTCTGCCGCGAGTATGGCGCCACCATCTTCCACCCTTCGGGCACCGCGAAAATGGGCCCGCGCGAGGATCCCATGGCCGTGGTCGACGAGCGCCTGCGGGTGCACGGCGTGAGCGGGCTGCGGGTGGTGGATTGCTCCATCATGCCAACGCTGGTGTCGGGCAACACCAACGTGCCGGTGGTGATGCTGGCCGAGCGCGCGGCCGATTTCATCCTGCAGGACCTGCACGCGGCGCGGCCGCGCGCGCAGGCGCAACCGGTATTGCAGCAGGCGGCATGACATGAACTGACCGCAACCCGCGGCGCGGCGCCGCAGAGCGCCGCCCGCCCCACCAAAGGAGACAGGCATGGCCAAGCAGAACGAAACCGCGGTGAGAAAAGTCGTCGCCGCGTCGCTGATCGGCGCCACCATCGAGTGGTACGACTTTTTCCTGTACGGCGTGGTCGCCGGCATCGTGTTCAACAAGCTGTACTTTCCCACGGGCGACCCGCTCATCTCGACCATGCTGGCCTACACCACCTTCGCGGTGGGCTTCATCACGCGGCCGCTGGGCGGGCTGGTGTTCGGGCACTTCGGCGACCGCATCGGCAGAAAGAGCATGCTGGTGATGACGCTGATGATCATGGGCGTGTCCACCTTCCTGATCGGCCTGGTGCCCACCTACGACAGCATCGGCCTGTGGGCGCCGGTCCTGCTGCTGCTGTTGCGCGTGTTCCAGGGCATCGGCCTGGGCGGCGAATGGGGCGGCGCGGTGCTGATGGCGTATGAGTACGCGCCGCCGGGCAAAAAGGGTTACTACGCCTCGCTGCCACAGATCGGGCTGGCCATCGGCCTGTGCCTGGCGTCCGGCACGGTGGCGCTGCTGTCGACGCTGCTGACCGACGCGCAGTTCATGGCCTGGGGCTGGCGCCTGGCGTTCCTGGCGTCGGCGGCGATGGTCGGGGTGGGCATGTACATCCGCCTGAACATCAAGGAAACTCCCGAGTTCGCCGCGGTCAAGCGCGACAACGCCGAAAGCCGCATCCCGTTCATGGACATGATCCGCCGCTACCCGGGCAACGTCGCCAAGGGCATGGGCGCGCGCTACATCGACGGCGTGTTCTTCAACGTGTTCGGCGTGTTCTCGATCTCCTACCTGACCCAGACGCTGCAGATCACGCGCACCGAGGCGCTGACCGGGGTGATGGCGGCCGCGCTGGTGATGTGCTTCACCATCCCCTACTTCGGGCGGCTGTCCGACCGCATCGGGCGCACGCGGGTGTATTTCTGGGGCTCGCTGATCACGGCGGTGGCGGCCTTTCCCGGCTTCTGGCTGATGCTCAACAGCCAGGGCAGCGTGATGCTGGTGTGGCTGGCCATCATCATTCCGTTCGGCATCTTCTACGCCGCCGTCTACGGACCGGAGGCCGCCCTGTTCTGCGAGCTGTTCGACGCCAAGGTGCGCTACACCGGCATCTCGTTCGTCTACCAGTTCTCGGGTATCTTCGCCTCGGGCATCACGCCGATCATCGCCACCGCGCTACTCAAGACCGGCAACGGCCAGCCCTGGCTGATCTGCCTGTACGTGCTGTTCTCGGGCGTGGTGTCGGCGCTGTGCGCCTGGCTGATCGGGCGCGGCGGGCGCACCGCGGCGCAGGATGGGCTGGCCCCGCCGGCCAGCGCGACCCTGCGCAAGGCCTAACCGGCGCGCGGGCGGCGCCACGCGCCGCCCCCTGCCCGCCGTCAGACCACCGTCACCGGGCGGCCGTGGAAGGGATAGTTGGGATCGTTGTAGCCGTGGGTCGAGGCGTGGCCGGGCGTGACCCAGCTGTCCACCAGGGCCTCGTCCTCGGGCGTGATGGTGACGTCCAGCGCGGCGTAGTAATCGTCCATTTGCGCCAGCGTGCGCGGGCCGGCGATGACGCCGGTGACGATCGGATTGGCCAGCACCCAGGCGGTGGCGAAATGGCCCGGCTGCACGCCGCGGGTAGCGCTGTGCTCGACCAGCCGCTGCGCGATCCGCAACGACTCTTCCCGGAACTCGGTGGCCAGGATGCGGCGGTCGCCGCGCCCGGCGCGGGTGTCGGCGGCCGGCGCCTGGCCCGGCTGGTACTTGCCGGTGAGCACGCCGCGCGCGATCGGGCTGTATGGCACCACGCCCAGGCCGTAGTGCTGGCAGGCCGGCAGGATCTCGACCTCGGGGCCGCGATTGAGCATGTTGTAGTACGGCTGGCACACCACCGGCTGCGGCACGCCCAGCTTTTCGCACAGGCGCAGGGTTTCGGCGATGCGCCAGCCGCGGAAGTTCGACAAGCCGAAGCTGCGCAGCTTGCCGGCGCGGATCAGGTCGCCCAGCGCCCACAGCGCTTCTTCCAGGTTTTCCTCGTGGTAGTCGCGGTGCAGGTAGAGGATGTCGAGGAAATCCGTGCCCAGGCGCGCCAGGCTCTGCTCGACGCCGCGGATCAGCCACTGGCGCGAATAGTGCGACTGGTTCGGGCCCTTGCCCACCACGTTGCCGATCTTGCTGGCCAGCACCCAGTCGTGGCGCTGCCCTTGCAGCAACTTGCCCACCACTTGCTCGGAACGGCCGTCGTTGTAGACGTCGGCGGTGTCGATGAAGTTCAGGCCGTGATCGCGCGCGGAGGCGACGATGCGCGCGGCCTCGTCGTCCGGCGTCTGCTCGCCGAACATCATGGTGCCCAGGCACAGGGGCGAGACGCGAAGATTGCTTGATCCGAGACGACGGTAGTTCATGGCGGGAATCCTTGGTCGGCGAAAAACGATGGCGCGCCCGCCGGCGGCCCGGCTGGCAAAGGGGCATGTTGCCAGAAGAATGCCGGCAGGCCGCTGAAAATCCCTGCGCCGGGCAGGGACACCGACCGCCATGCGCGGCGGCCGCTCAGGCCGGCTGCGCGTCCACCGCCGCCAGAATTCGACCGAACAGCGCGTCGGCGTGCGCCGAATCGAGCCAGCGCACGATCGCCACCAGCCTGCGCTCGGGCTCGACCCAGGTGAACGAACTGCCCGCGCCCACGCCGAAGAAGCTGGATGCCGGCACGCTGGGGAACACGCGGCCTTCGTGGTTGAGCCAGATCAGGTAGCCGTAGTACGGCGCGATCGCGCACGGCTGGCGCATCTGCGCGATCCAGTCGCTCGACAGCACCTGGCGGCCATCGGCGGCGCGGCCCTGGTCCAGCAGCATCTGGCCGATCAATGCCTGGTCGCGGGCGCTGATCGACATGCCGCCGCCCCAGTGCGAGCCGCCTGGCACCGACGGCATGCTCTGGCCGTCGATCTCGACCCAGGCATTGTCGTAGCCCACCCATTGCCAGTTTTCGCTGGCGCCCAGCGGCCGCGTGACGGCCTCGCGGAACACCTCGGGCAAGGGCTTGCGGAACAGGTGCAGCAGCGCGTACGACAGCTG